>NZ_AUIK01000001.1:0-500411 GCF_000423665.1 Solirubrobacter soli DSM 22325
GACGCCGCCGCACCGCGCGGGGACGCCGCCGCACCGCGCGGGGACGCCGCCGCACCGCGCGGGGACGCCGCCGCACCGCGCGGGGACGCCGCCGCGCCGCGCGGGGACGCCGCGCCGCGCGCCGCCGGCGCACCGCGCGCCGCCGCGTCGCCCGCGGGCGCCGACTCGCCACGCGCCGCCGCGGCGCGCGAGCTCGCCCGGGCCGTCGACCCGGCCCTGCTCGCGTTCGTCCTCGGCCTCGGGCTGATCGTCGCCGCGCTCGCCGGCCTCGGGCTCGCCGATCTCGTCACGAACGTCCTCCCCAGCGGCGACGCGCTCCCCGCGCTGCTCGGCGCGACCTTCCTCGCCGCGCTGCTGGCCAACCTGCTCAACAACGTGCCCGCGCTGCTCGTCCTCCTCCCCGCCGCCGCGGCCGCCGGGCCGCACACGGTGCTCGCCGTGCTGATCGGCGTCAACGTCGGCCCCAACCTCACCTACACGGGCTCGCTGGCGACGCTGCTGTGGCGGCGCATCCTGCACCACCACGGCGAGGAGCCGAGCCACGTCGAGTTCCATCGGCTCGGCGCCATCACCGTCCCGCCGATCCTCGTTGCCTGTACGGTCGCGCTGTGGCTCGTGACCTGAAAGTCCTCGCCTGGATCACGGAGAGCGGGTGGGAGGCGTGCGTGGACGCGGTGGCCCGCCTGCAACCGACGGAGATCACGCTCCTGCACGTCGCGACGACGGAGCTGCCAGGCCCGCCCGGCCGCCGGCATGAAGAGGTGATGAGCCGCATGGCGGCGCTCGCGGAGGAGGCCGCGCAGGCGCTGCTCGACGACGCCGTCGAGCGTCTGGACGACGGCACCGTGACCATTTACACACTCGCGGGCTCGGGACTGCCCGAGGATGTGGTCATGCAGGCTGCCGCCGACGCCGACCTCCTCGTCATCGCCCGCGACAACCGGCATCCGTCGCCGCATTCGATCTCCCACGCCGCGCGCTTCGTGGTCGACCACGCACCGTGCGACGTCGTGCTCGTCTGGCCGGGCGGCGGCCCCGACGGACCCCCGCCCAAGCCCAAGGCCAAGCCGAAGCCCAAGCCGAAACCGAAGCCCGAGCCGCTATGACCCTCCCGCCCTCCCCGCGCGGCCCGCACCTCCTCCAGACCGCCGGTTGGATCACGCGCCCCGGCCCGTACTCGCGCCGTCTGCGCGCGCGGTTCGGCGACACGTTCACGCTGCACGTCGACCGGCGTGCGCCGTGGGTCGTCCTCAGCCATCCCGACGACGTCAAAGCCGTCTTCACGGGTGACCCGAACGTGCTGCACGCGGGCGAGGGCAACGCGATCCTCAAGCCGCTGCTCGGCGCGCGCAGCGTGCTGCTGCTCGACGGGCCCGAGCACCTGAAGGAGCGCAAGACGCTGCTGCCGCCGTTCCACGGCGAGCGCATGCAGGCATACGGCGAGCTGATCCGCGAGATCGCGGAGCGCGAGGTCGCGAACTGGCCCACCCGCGGCCCGATCAGCGTCCGCCCGCGCATGCAGGAGCTGACGCTCGAGATCATCATGCGCGCCGTCTTCGGCACCACCGACGAGCGGCTGCGCGGCCACCTCGCGACGCTGCTGGACTGGATGACCGACACCGCGCGGCTGATGTTCGTCGTCGTCGCCGGCCCGGCGATGAGCGAGCGCGCGTTCCGCGGCATGCGGGCGCCGGTCGACGCGCTCCTGCGCGAGGAGATCGCCCGCCGCCGCAACGCGCCCGACCTCGCCGAGCGCGAGGACATCTTCTCGATGCTGCTCGCGTCCGGGATGGATGACGAGACGCTGCGCAACGAGCTGTTGACACTGCTCGTCGCCGGCCACGAGACGACCGCGACCGCGCTCGCGTGGGCGCTCGAGCGGCTCGCCCACCATCCGGAGACCTGGGCGAACCTCCGCGACGGCGACGAGGACTACCTCGACGCCGTCGTCAAGGAGACGCTGCGTCTGCGTCCGGTCGTCCCCGCGGTGCTGCGCCGCCTCAAGGCGCCGTTCGCGATCGCCGGCTACGAGCTGCCGGGAGGCGTGTGCGTGCAGCCGAACATCCTGCTGATGCACACCCGCGAGGACATCTACCCGGACCCGTTCGCGTTCCGCCCGGAGCGCTTCCTCGACACGCCCGCCGGCACGTACACGTGGATCCCGTTCGGCGGCGGCGTGCGCCGCTGCCTCGGCGCGAGCTTCGCGATCTTCGAGATGAAGGCCGTGCTGCGCGCGGTCACGCAGACGGTCGACACGCTGCGGCCCGTCGGGGACAGCGAGCGCCCGAGCCGCCGCGCGGTCACGCTCGTCCCGGCCAAGGACGCGACGATCAGCGTGGCGCGACGAACAGCGCCTGCGCGCCGCGAGCCACCGGTCCCGACCGGTCGCTGAGCGCCGACGTCGCCAGCCCCGCGCCGCCCTCGGCGAGCTGCGTGCGCGCGTCGAGCAGCACCCACTCGCCCACCGGCTCGCGCAGGAAGTGCACGGTCAGCTCGGTGTTGATGAACATGAACCGCGCCCAGTCGAGGACGTTGGACGCGCCGTTGCCCGAGTCGGCGACGACCATCACCCGCTGCCGCGGCGTCGGCTCCTCGCCCGCGACCACCGCGACCCGCATCCGCGTCCACACCGTCGCCGGCCCGCGGTCCGTCCAGCCGCCACGCGCCCAGCGCCACTCGACCGCGTTGGCGTAACCGAAGGCCTCGCCCAGCTGGGGCGGCGGCGGATCGGCCGACTCCGGCAACGCGACCGGCGCCTCCTCCTCGGTGCCGACCGGCGACCCGAGCACCCGCCACGCCCGCGCCCGCAGGAACGTGCGCTCACCGACGCGCAGCTCACCCGCCAGCAGCTCGACGGAGCGGCCCGGCCGCTCGACGGCCGTCGAGACCTCGACGTCCGCGATCGGCACCGCCCCGAGGATCTCGACGGTGACCCGCGCGAGCACCATGTCCTCGCGCGGCGACGTCCGCTCGAGCGCGCCGGTGAGGAGCGCCGACGGCGGCCCGGCGTGCTGATGCCGCGGGTCCCAGGGCCCGGACGTCCGCTCGGTCGCCCGGTAGCGCCCGTCGCCGAGTGGCTCGAAGAAGGCCTCGGAGCTCACGCGCCGCGCCCGCCCGCACCGGGTGAGCCGGTTTGGTCGCGGATTCCGCGACCAAACCGGCTCACCTCGCTGCTCCAGACTCGCGGAGGGCGTCGATCTCGCCGTCGTCGTAGCCCGCCTCGCGCAGCACCTCGGCCGTGTGCTCGCCGAGGCCGGGCGGGCCGCCCTCCGGCGAGGCCGGCGTCGCCGACAGGCGCACCGGCGTCGCCAGCAACCCGTCGACGACCATCTCGCGCGCGACCACCTGCTCGTCGCGCACGACCTCGTCGGCGTCGAGCACCGGCTCCAGGCAGCAGTCGTGCTCGGCGTTGAACGCCTCCCACTCCGCCCGCGTCCGCCCACCCAGGACCGCGGACACCTCGCCGTGGGCCCACGAGCCGGGCTCCTCGAACTGATGGGCGATCAGGTCCTCGCGCCCGACCCCGCGGCAGAACGCCGCCCAGAACTTCGGCTCCAAGGCGCCCATCGACACGTACCCGTCGGCGCACGCGTAGACCCGGTAACAGAGCAGCCGCCCGCCGAGCACGATCGAGCCCCGCCGCGGAGCGTCGCCGCCCGCGAGCATCCCCGCGAACGGCATCGCCAGCAGCGACAAGGCGCCGTCCGCCATCGAGATGTCGACGAACTGGCCCTCGCCCGAGCGCAACGCGGCGAGCACCCCGAACGCCGCCATCAGCGCGCCCCCGGCGAGGTCGGCGATCTGCGCCGATGCCATCACGGGCGGCCCGTCCGCGTCCCCGCTCAGCGACAGCACGCCGGTCCGCGCCAGGTAGTTGAGGTCGTGCCCGGCGCGGCCGCGCAGCGGCCCGTCCTGGCCGTAGCCGGTGATCGCGCAATACACGAGCGATGGCCGCGCCGCCCGCAGCACCTCGTACCCGACGCCCAGCCGGTCCATCACGCCCGGCCGGAAGGACTCGATCACGACGTCCGCGCCGGCCGCCAGCCGCAGGAACGCCAGCCGACCGCCCTCGCTCTTCAGGTCCAGTTGGATCGACCGCTTGCCGCGGTTCAAAGAAGCGAACGACGGTGGGTCGGCACGCGCGTAGTCGCCCGCGCCGGTGTCCTCGACCTTGATCACGTCCGCGCCGTGGTCGGCGAACAGCAGCGTGCAGTAGCCACCCGGCAGCAGCCGCGTCAGGTCGAGCACGCGCAGGCCCGACAACGACGACATCACAGCACCACACCCGAGATGCCTGAAACCGGACGGACGGGGCCGCGCTGCCCTGCCGCCAGGCTCGTCATAGGCCGAGCAGCTCCCGCGCCTCGGACACGGTCGCCAGCCGCCGGCCCGCATCGACGGCCATCCGCGCCGCCCGCGCGACCAGCTCCCCGTTGGACCGAGCCATCTCGCCGGAGGGCAGATAGAAGTTGTCCTCCAGCCCCACGCGCACGTTCCCGCCCAGCGAGAGCGCCGCCGCGAGCAGCCCCCACTGCGCCCGCGAGATCCCGATCACGCCCCACTGGTGCGGGACGTCGGGCACCTGCTCGGCCATGTGGGCGACGTTGCGCGCCGTCGGCCGGATGCCGCCGGTCACGCCCATCACGAACGAGACCTGCAGCGGCGGCTGCAGCACGCCCATGTCCAGCAGCGGATCCAACGAGGCCACGTGCCCCGAGTCGAAGCACTCGTGCTCCGGCCGGATCCCCACCGCGACCATCCCGGCGAGCAACTCGGTGATGGTGTCGAACGAGTTCTCGAAGACCGCCTTGAACACGAAGTCCTTGCGCCGGGCCGAGTACTTCGCGTAGTTCATCGAGCCCATGTTCAGGGCGCCGACCTCGGGCCGGAGCTCGGTCAGATAGGCGAGGCGCTTGGAGACCGGCACGCCGAGCGCGCCCGTCGAGTAGTTGACGATCACCGCGTCGCCGACCTCGCCGCGGATCGCGTCGGTGATCGCGCGGAAGTCCTCGATCTCATGCGACGGCGTGCCGTCCGGCTTGCGCGCGTGCAGGTGCACCATCACGCCGCCCTCGTCGACCACCCGCCGCGCCTCAGCCGCGTACTCGGCGGGCGTGTACGGAATCGCCGGGCATTGCTCGCGCGACGCGAGCGCCCCCGACATCGCGCAGGTGAGGATGACCGGACCCAAGCGGTCGAAGCTATCGCAGCGAGCCGTCCCGCGCGCCTTTGGCGGCGTACATCCCGCGATCGGCGTGCGCGAGCAGGTCCGCGGTGTCGCCTCCGTCGGCCGGGAACGTCGCCACGCCCATCGCCGCGCCCAGCGTGAGCGAGCGGCCGTCGAAGGAGATCGGCTCGCGCAGCGCCTCGGTGATCCGCTCCATCGAGTCGTGCACGGCCCCCGAGCGCCCGCCGAGGTCCGTCAGGACGACGACGAACTCGTCCCCGCCCAGCCGCGCGACCAGGTCACGCTCGCGCACCGAGCGCTTCAGACGGCGCGCGACCTCGCGCAGCGCCTCGTCACCCGCCGCGTGCCCCAGCGTGTCGTTGACCGCCTTGAAGCCGTCGAGGTCGACCAGCAGCAGCCCGACCGAGCGCGACCGCGCTCCCGCGCGGGTCAGGGCCGCGGCCAGGGTCCGCTCGAGCGCGCGGCGGTTGGCCAGGCCGGTCAGCGGGTCGGTGTCGGCCTCGTGGCGCGTGCGCCGGTCCTGCTCGACCCGCGCGGTCACGTCGTCGTAGGACGCCACCGCGCCGTAGAGCACGCCGTCGTCGTGGTACAGCGGGTTCGCGTGCACCTCGACCCACAACAGCGAGCCGTCGCGGCGGACGAAACGCACCACGAGCCCCGTGACCTCCTCGCCGCGCAACGCCCGCGGGAGCGGCAGCCGGTCGACGCCCAGCAGGTGTCCGCGGTCGTCGAGCAGGTCGACCGGAAGCGAGGTCAAAGGCCGGTCCATCATCTCGCCGAGCGGGACGCCGATCAGCTCGGCGGCGGCCTCGTTGGCCACGACGATCCGGGCGTCGGTGTCGATGACGACCACGCCCTCCTGCAGCCCCGAGAGGATCTCGCGGTTGAGCCGCTCGGACGCCTTCAACGACCGCTCGTGGAGCTTCTGCGCGGTGATGTTCCAGTAGGCCGCGAGGATCGAGCCGGCGCCGAGCGGCGTGAGCTGCGCACGCCACCACACGTCGCGCGGGGACTCGAGCTCGAACGTCTCCGCCTTCTGCGCGTCCACGGCCGCGCGCAGCGTGCGCATCCAGGCGTCGTCGCCGGGCAACTCCTGCGCCTTGGCCTCTTCGTTGGCGTACCGGAGCGTCAGCGCGTCACCGACCGCCTCCCAGACCTGGAGCCCGACCGGCACGACATCGAGGACGTGTCGATCCACGGTGCTCACACAGGTACTACGCCCCGCTTCTTCCAAGGACGCTCCACTTTCTTGCTTTCTGCGACCTGAAGCGCTCTGATGATAGTCGGGCGCGTCTCGCGAGGGTCGATGACGTCGTCGACCATGCCGTTGCCGGCCGCGACGTAGACGTCGATCAGCCCGCGGTACGCGTCGATCAGCTTCGCCTTCTCGGCGGCGGGGTCCTCGGCCGCCTCGACCTGCTTGCGGAAGACGATCTCGACCGCGCCTTCGGCGCCCATCACGGAGATCTCCGCGCTCGGCCACGCGACGATCAGGTCGGGCTCGTAGGCGCGCCCGTTCATGACGTAGTAGCCGGCGCCGTAAGCCTTGCGGATCACGACGGTGATCTTCGGCACCGTGGCGGACGCGACCGCGTGCAGCATCTTCGCGCCGTGGCGGATGATGCCCGCCGCCTCGACCTTCGTGCCGACCATGAACCCGGGGACGTCGACGAGGAACACGAGCGGGATGCCGAACGCGTCGCAGAGCGTGACGAAGCGCGCCGCCTTGTCGGCCGAGTCGTTGTCGAGGATGCCGCCGAGATGCTTGGGCTGGGAGGCGACGATCCCGACCGGGCGGCCGCCCATCCGCGCGAAGCAGGTGATGATCGTGCGCGCCCACTTGGGCTTGAGGTCGAACCACTCACCGTCGTCGACGATCAGCTTGATCACGTCGTACATGTCGTATGGCTTGCGGTTGGAGTCCGGCAGGACGTCGAGCAGCGCGTCCTCCGTCCGGTCCACCGGATCTCCCACCGCCAGCACCGGCGGCCGCTCCTCGCAGTGCGACGGGAAGAACGACAGGTACTGCTTGATGCGCTCGATGCACTCCTCGTCGTCGGCGACCTCGAGGTCCCCGACGCCGGACTTGCGGCAGTGCACGCGCGCGCCGCCGAGCTCCTCCTGCGTGACGTCCTCGCCGATCGCGGCGCGCACGAGGTGCGGCCCGGCAAGCGCCATCGACCCGCGGCCGGACACCATCGGCACGAAGTCCGCGAGGCCCGGGATGTAGGCCGTCCCCGCGGCGCACGGCCCCATCAGCGCAGCGACCTGCGGCACGACGCCGCTCATGACCACCTCCTCGCGGAAGAGGTAGCCCGTGCCCGCGAACAGCGACCCGACGGCCTCCTGGATCCGCGCACCGGCGCTGTCGAGCAGCCAGACGATCGGGATCCGCTTGGTCAGCGCCAGCTCGCGCAGCCGCGCGACCTTGATCTCGCCGGTCATCCCCATCGACCCGGCCATCACGGTGAAGTCGTAGGCGGCGACGGCGACCCAGCGCCCGTCGACCATGCCGTAGCCGGTGATCACGCCGTCCGCGGGCGCCTGCCTGCCGTCCATCGCGCGCTGTGAGAAGTGCGGGCGGGCGTGGATGCCCAGCTCCGTGAAGGTCCCGTCGTCGACGAGCAGCGCGATCCGCTCGCGAGCGGTGAGCTTCCCGGCTTCGTGCTGGCGGGCGATCTTCTCCTCGCCGCCGCCGAGCCGCGCGGCGGCACGACGTTCCTCGAGGTCAAGCGCGAGCGGTCGCAACATGCCCGTAGCGTGCCAGCCGAGCGTCCGCGAGGCGCAGCACGGAGGCGACGCTCCTCGCCTCCCGGGGGATCTCGACCGTCGCCGCGCGACAACCGACGCCGTGCTCGTCCGAGCTCAGCGCGCCGCAGGCCGCGGACACGACCCGTTGCGCCGCCTCGCCCGTCTCTGCCAGCAGGGCGCACAGCTGGACGCCACCGAGCCGGTAGACATGGCCCTCGGCGATCAGCGCCGTCTCCAGCCGCCGCGCGAGCGTCGTCAGGAGCGCGTCGCCCGCGGCCAGCCCGAAGTGGTCGTTGACCTTGCGCATCCCGTGCACGTCGAGCAGCGCGAACGTCGCCACCCGCTTCTCGCTCAGCAGCTGCCCGAGATCCTCGAGCAGCGAGCGGCGGTTCCCGAGCCGGGTCAGCGAGTCGTGGGTGGCGGCGAAGTGCAGCTCCGCGGCGGCTTCCGCGACGGCGCGGTTGGCGCGCCGCAACTCGACCTCCGCCATCGCCGCGCCCGCCAGGTCCTCGAGCACGCCGTGGTCGCGGCCGGTCCACTCGCGCGGCTCGTGGTCGATCGCGCACAACGCCCCGAGGCGGACGCCGTCGGAGGTCGTCAGCGGCACGCCGAGGTAGGCGACGATCCCGAACTCCTCGATCGACGGGTTGTCGCGGACCTTCGGGTGTTTGCGGGCGTCGACGACCTCCAGCGGCGCGCCGGAGTCGACGACGTGGCGGCAGAACGAGTGCGAGAGCGGCGTCTCGCGCAGCTCCCCGAGCCCGACCGAGGACTTGAACACCTGCCGATCGCCGGTGACGAGCGTGAACATCGCGACCGGCACGTGCAGCACCTCGGTGACGAGGCGGGTGACGCGGTCGAAGGCGCGCTCGGGCGGGGTGTCCACGAGGCCGCTCTCCGCCAGGGCGGCGAGGCGCTTCGGATCGCCGAGACCGTCGGTCATAGAAGGGCCCTCACGATCGAGGCGACCAGCGCGGTTCGCGTCGCCTTCTCCGCGAAGTCCTCGGGTGCCTCGAAGGCGGTGACCTCGAGGCCGACGACGTCGCACTCGCTCGCGACCTCGCTCAGCAGCGTCCGCAGCCCACTGTCCGAGAGTCCGCCCGGCACCGCGAACTGCGCCGGCAGCACGTCGGGGTCGAGCACGTCCATGTCGAGGTGCACGTAGACCTTCCGGCCGGCCAGGATCGAGGCCACCTCCGACGGCCGCCCGTTGCCCACGCCCGAGGTCTCGACCAGCACGCGCTCGCCCGGATCGAGGTCGCGGACGCCGCACATCAGCACCCGCCCGGGGTCGAGCGACGGCTCGAAGCCCGCGTCCCACTTCCCGCAGGCGGCCGACAGGCACATCCCCCCGAGGAAGCCGCTCGGGGTCGTCGCGGGGGTGTTGAAGTCGCCGTGCGCGTCCAGCCACAGCACGTGCACGTCCGGCGTATGGCGCACGACCGCCTGGAAGGTCGTCATGCAGATCGAGCAGTCCGACGACGTGAGCACGGGGAAGTGGCCGGCCGCGAGCATGTCGTCGACCTGGCCGCCGGCCTCGAGCAGGCAGCCGTGGGAGTCCCGGAGGTCGTCCTTGAAATCGGCCACGCGCGGCTCGCCGAACGCGCCGACCAGGCGGGCGTCCGGGTCCAGCGCGAGCGCCAGCGCCTCCGCCCCGCGCGAGCCGCCCGGCGTGCGGTCCGAGGTGCGGCAGCGCAGCGCGGTGACGCTCAACGCCCGGTCCACACCGGCTCCCGCTTCTCGAAGAACGCCTTCACGCCCTCCTGGATGTCCGCGGTCGAGAACGAGATCGTCAGCTGCGAGTGCAGGAACTCGATCGCGTCGGCGAGCGCCATGTCCTGCTGGCGGTGCATCGCGTCCTTGCCGAGGCGCATCAGCAGCGGCGACTTGGCGGCCAGCTTGCCCGCCCAGTCCGCGACGGCGGCGTCGAACTCGTCGGCTCCGACGACCTTGTTGACGATCCCGATCCGCTCCGCCTCATGCGCATCGATCTGCTCGCCCAGCAGCAGCAATTCGTTGGTCTTCTTGCGGCCGACGTTGCGGTAGATCAGCGCCATGATCATGAACGGGAAGACCCCGACGTTGATCTCCGGCGTGCCGAAGCGGGCGCCCTCCTTGGCGATGATCAGGTCGCAGGCGAGCGCGAGGCCGAGCGCCCCCGCGAGCACGTGCCCGTTGGCCGCGCAGAGGGTCGGCTTGCCCAGCTCGCCGATCAGGTGGAACAGGCGCGGGAAGCGATCGGTGGAGAAGTACTTCTCGCTCAGCGGCCGATCGGAGGCGAAGGCGCCGAGGTCCCCGCCCGCCGAGAAGACCTTCTCGTGGGTGGAGGTGAGCACGACGCAGCGCACGTCATCGTCGTCCCGCGCGGCGGACAGCGCGGCGATCAGGTCGTCCAGCAGCTGATCCGAGAGCGCGTTGCGGGCCTCTCGCCGGTCCATCGCCACGGTGGCGACACGGTCGGCGACGGAGTAGCTGACGGTCTCGTAGGACATCTGCCGCTCCACCCTAACCGCAGCGCGTAGATTGGCGCTATGGCTGCGACCGAAGTCCAGAAGCCCGATCACGCCGCTCCGCGCAAGCACTTCATCTTCAGCGAGGAGCATCAGGCGCTGCGTGAGTCGATCCACGCTTTCGTGGTCAAAGAGCTCGCCCCGCACGCGGAAGCCTGGGAGGAGACGACGTTCCCGGACTCGGTCTTCCCCCGCATGGGTGAGCTCGGCTTTTTGGGCCTGTCGATGCCCGAGACCTATGGCGGCCAGGGCGGCGACTACTTCGCGAACCTGGTGCTGGCCGAGGAACTCTCACATTCCGGTTCGGGCGGCCTGTGCATGGGGATCGCCGTCCACACGGACATGGCGACGCCGCCGATCCTGCAGTTCGGCACCGAGGAGCAGAAGCAGGCGTACCTCGTTCCCGCCATCAAGGGCGAGAAGATCAGCTGCCTCGGCATCACCGAGCCCGACGCCGGCTCGGACGTCTCCGGCATCCGCACGACCGCCGTCCGCGACGGCGACGAGTACGTCATCAACGGATCGAAGACGTACATCACGAACGGTCACCGCGCCGACTTCATCGTGCTCGTGACCAAGACGGACCCGGCGGCGGGCTACGACGGGTTCAGCCTGTTCCTCGTCGACATGGACTCGCCCGGCGTGGTGCGCGAGAAGCGGCTCGAGAAGCTCGGCATGCACGCGTCCGACACGGCGCTGCTGGCCTTCCAGGACGTGCGCGTGCCGGACACCGCGCTGCTCGGCCAACTGGGCAAGGGCTTCTACCACATCATGTGGGAGCTCCAGGGGGAGCGGCTGATCGGCGCCGCGGGCTGCGTCGCAGGCGCCGAGCGAGCGTTCGAGCGCACCCTGGCGTACGCCATGGAGCGCAAGGCGTTCGGGCGCGAGATCGGCCACTTCCAGTCGATCCGCCACAAGTTCGCGGCGATGGCGACCAAGATCGAGGCGTCGCGATCGCTCGTGTACTCGACCGCGTGGCGCTTCGCCAACGGCGAGTACCCGGTGCGCGAGATCTCGATGGCCAAGCTGCACGCGTCGCAGATGTGCTGCGAGGTCGCCGACGAGTGCCTGCAGATCTTCGGCGGCGCGGGCTACATGCGCGAGTACAAGATCGAGCGGGCGTGGCGTGACCTGCGGCTCAACCGCATCGGGGCGGGTACCGACGAGATCATGCTCGACGTGATCGGTCGTTCGTACGGGCTCTAGTCAGGAAGAGCGCGACGGCCGCGTTGCCGGCCGTCTTCTGGAGGTTCAGGATCTGTGCGAGGGGAAGCATCCCCCCTCCAGACGCGCGGGTTGAGCGCGAACTTCCCCGATTGGACAGAAGTTCGGTTTCCCGCCAGATGTGCGTCCAGTTAGGGTCCGTGGATGCGGAGGGTTTACCGTGGCGCCATCGGCGCCCTGGCCTCGCTCGCGTTCGCGTCGCCCGCAGTGGCCGCGGATCGCGTCGAGCCGCTCAATCAATACATCGTCACGGGCACGGATGCCGAGCTTGGGTCACTCGGCAAGCTCGGCTATGACGTGACCGAGGGCGCGGACGCGCCCGGCCGGACCGGCATCGTCGCGACCCCCACGGAAGCTGAGGGGCTCCGTGCAAAGGGCTTCGCGGTGCGCGCCGTCGGCAAGGAGAACACGACCAGCGTCGCGGCGGCCGAGGTCGCCCCGCTGGCGGACCCGGTGTGGGGCTACGACGTCTTCCGCCCCTACGCGCTCAAGCCGGCCCCGTGCCAGACGACCTGCTCCGGCGCGGTCGACGCCGACGGCAAGCCGATCTCGCTGATGGCCTACTACGACCTGCTCGCGGCCGCGAATCCCACGCTGGTCAAGCGCGAGGTCTACGGCAAGTCGCGGCTCGGGACCGACCTCGTCGCCTACAAGGTCACGGCCAACGCGAACACCGTCGAGGACGGCGCCAAGCCCGGCGTCATGTTCCACGGCGCGCAGCACGCCCGCGAGTGGATCTCGGCCGAGGTCGTGCGCCGCGGCTTCCAGTATTTCCTGTCGCACAAGGACGACGCGGCCTCCGGCATCCCGGGCATCCTGGCCTCGACCGAGACCTGGTTCATCCCGGTCCTGAACCCGGACGGCTACGACTACACGTTCCAGACGCGCGCCTCGCGCCTGTGGCGCAAGAACCTGCGCGACAACAATGGGAACGGCACGGTCCAGTCGGGCGACGGCGTCGACACCAACCGCAACTTCTCCGAGAAGTGGCGCTACGACAACGAGGGCGCGTCGGACACGATGTCGTCCGACACCTACCGCGGCCCGACGCCTGAGTCCGAGCCCGAGGTGTCCTCCTTCCACGCGCTGATGCACCGCATCAAGCCCGAGTTCTACGTCGACTACCACTCCTACGCGAAGCTCGTCCTGTACCCGGTCGGCTGGCAGGTGGAGACCTACGGCGGCGACACGCCGCTGATGGAGGCGCTCGCGGGCACCGACCGCGCGCCCGCGGTCGCCGGCTATGACCCCGACGTCGGTGGCGAGCTGTACACCACCAACGGCGAGATCACCGACACGATGTACCTGCAGGAGAACGTGATGGGCTACACCGTCGAGCTCGACGGGGGCTCCGGCTCGCCGGTCGGCGGCACGACCACCACGGGCAACGCGTACGGCTCCAACCCGTCCGGGTTCGTCTTCCAGGACCGCGAGTCCGACGTGCAGGCCGTCTTCACGAACAACCTGCCGTTCATGCTCGACCTGGCCAAGTCGGCGCCGACGCCGGACAACCCGTCCTCGCACCTGAACCCCGTGATCCCGGACTTCGTCCCGGTGACGTTCCCGACGTCCTACGGCGACCCGCAGACCGTCGAGGTCAACGTCAAGCGCTCGCTGGGCGCCGTGACGCTGAAGTGGCAGATCGGCTCGACCGTCTACACGGGCTCGACCACCGAGTTCAACGGCGGTGAGCGCTACGGCAAGTCCGGCGTCGTCTACCACCACATGCGCGGGTCGGTGACCGGCTTCAAGGCGGGCGACAGCGTGAAGGTGTGGTTCGAGGCGGGTGGGAAGAGCTCGGACCCGTTCACGTTCACGGCGTCGCCGAACGGGCGCGGGAACCGGGTGTTGGTGCTGTCGGCCGAGGACTACAGCGGGCTCTCGCCGAACACGGCGCCGTTCCCCGGGCCATCGTTCCTGTCGACGTACACCGACGCTCTGAGTGACGCCGGCATCCCCGCCGACGTCTACGACATCGACGCCCAGGGCCGCACGCAGGCCGACCTGCTCGGCGTTCTGAGCCACTACAAGGCGGTGGTCTGGTACACGGGCACCGACGACTACGTGCGCGATCCGGGTCAGACGACCGGCGTCACGAAGATGTACGACGACCAGATGAACTCGATCCGCGACTACCTCAACGAGGGCGGCAAGGTCCTGGTCGCGGGGCAGCGGAACCTCCAGGGCACGTGGTCGGAGTACTCCTACAACCCGCTCGGGCGCGTTCCGGCGTACCCGCAGTGCACGTCCAACACGGGCGCGACGGCGACGGGCCAGCTCGAGAACTGCGTGAACGTCTCCAACGACTTCCTGCAGTACTGGATGGGCGGGTACTCGCGAGCCAACCAGGCCACGACCGCGGCCGCCGTCGGCGCGCTGACGATCGCGGGCCAGGGCTCGTACTCGGACGCGTTCAAGCTGGTCGGCCAGTCGTTCCTCGGTCGGTACACGCTGACCTCGGCGCAGCTGGCGCCGGCGTCGTTCCCGCAGTTCGCGGACGCCAAGGCGACGCACGTCGTCCAGGGCACCTCGAACGTCGTGGGTTTGTCGACCAACCGCACGGTGATGTGGGGCTTCGGCCTGGAGAACATCGACGACCGCGCGGCGCGGGCCCGGCTGATCGGGCAGGGCCTGAAGTCGCTCGGGATCGACCCCTACGTCAACGCGGGTGGGAGCGCGGGCGGCTCGGTGCCGGCCACGCTGTCGCTGTCGCTGGGCGCCTCGCCGTCCTTCGGCGCGTTCACCCCGGGTGTCGCGAAGACCTACACGGCCTCCACGACCGCGAACGTCATCTCGACCGCGGCCGACGCGGCATTGACGGTCTCCGATCCCGGCCACCTGATGAACGGCACGTTCGCGCTGCCGCAGCCGCTCCAGGTCGCGTTCTCGAAGTCCGCCTGGACCGGCCCGACGTCGAACGAGTCGGTGACGATCGACTTCAAGCAGGACATCGCCGCGACCGACGCGCTGCGGACCGGGTCCTACTCGAAGACGCTCACCTTCACGCTCTCGACCACCACCCCATAACCTAAACCCCACCTAAATCCCCCAGGCCGGATTTAGGTAAACGCCACCTAAGGGGTCTGACCCTTTAGGTGGCGTTTAGTCGGTGGCCCGCCTATCGGAGGGCCACCGACTATCGTCACGTCCATGGGAGTCCTGGACGACAAAGTGGCGATCGTGACCGGCTCCGCCCGCGGCATCGGCCGCGCGACGGCGGAGCTGCTGAGCGAGCACGGCGCCAAGGTGATCATCAACGACCTCGACGCCGATCTGGCCGCGCAGGCGGCCTCTGAGATCGCGGGCGAGACGGCGGTCTACGGCGGCGATCTGACCAAAGGCGACGCGCCTGAGGCACTCGTCCAGACCGCGCTCGACGCGTGGGGCAAGATCGACATCATCGTCAACAACGCGGGCTACACGATCGACGCGCCGATCCACAAGATGTCCGACGACGCGTACCAGCGCATGCTCGACATCCACACGATCGTGCCGTTCCGCGTGATCCGGGCCGCCGCGCCGCACCTGCGCGAGCCGGCCAAGCAGGAGCGCGAGGAGGGCGTCGAGGTCTTCCGCAAGATCGTCAACGTGTCCTCGATCAGCGGCACGATGGGCAACGCCGGCCAGGCCAACTACGCGTCCGGCAAGGCGGCCGTGGTCGGCCTGACCAAGACGCTGGCCAAGGAGTGGGGCCAGTTCAAGATCAACGTCAACGCGGTCGCGTTCGGCTGGATCGAGACCCGCCTGACGGCCTCCAAGGACTCCGAGAACACCATGGAGATCGACGGCCAGAAGGTCCAGCTCGGCATTCCCGAGCAGATGCGCACGATGGCGCCGATGCTGATCCCGATCGGCCGCCCGGGCACGCCGGAGGAGGCCGCCGGCGGCGTGTTCTTCCTCTGCTCGCCGTGGTCGAACTTCGTCCACGGCCAGGTCCTGAACATCACCGGCGGCCAGTTCACGGGGATGACCTCATGAAGCTCGTCAAGCCGTCCGGCGAAGAGCGCGACGTCCCCCGCGGCGTCGTCGGCGGCGCCGAGATCTCCCAGGCCACGACCGGCGCGACCAACATCTACATGGGCATCTTCCGCGTGCCCGCCGGCTCGCGCGGCCGCCCGCACTACCACGACAACTGCGAGAGCGCGCTCTACATGCTCTCGGGGACGATCGAGATCCGCTTCGGCGACCAGCTCCAGGACTCGCTGCGCGTGGAGGCGGGGGACATGCTCTACGTCCCACCGCGCGAGACCCACACGGTCGAGAACGTCTCCCCGACCGAGCCGGCCGAGTACATCGTCGCCCGCGACTCACCCACCGAAGACTCCGTCGAGGTGCCCTGGGCGGACGCGCCGACAACCTAAACCCCACATTAAGTGCCTGACACCTTAGGTGGGGTTTAGGTCGAAGAGGGGTTGGTAGTGAGTCACCACTAGCTTGGCGCGCAGGCGCTCGATTCGCGCTTGACGGAGGAAGGAAGTGAGTGCACACTCACTTCTATGTCCTCCTCCACGTCTCGCATCCGTCCGCTCTGGACGTTCGCGATCGTCTCGGTCGCGCTCTTCATGGTCGTGCTCGACAACCTCGTCGTCACGACGGCCCTGCCCTCGATCCGCGCCGAGCTGGGCGGCGGGCTCGAGGCCCTCGAATGGACGGTCAACGCCTACACGCTGTCCTTCGCCGTCCTGCTGCTCACCGGCGCCGCGCTCGGCGATCGGTTCGGCCGCCGGCGCATGTTCGTCATCGGGCTCGGGATCTTCACCGGCGCGTCCGCCCTCGCGGCGCTGGCGCCCTCGACCGACGCGCTGATCGCGGCGCGCGCGCTGCAGGGTGCAGGCGCGGCGATCGTGACCCCGCTCACGCTCACGCTGCTCTCGACCGCGTTCCCGCCTGAGAAGCGCGGCCTCGCCCTCGGCGCATGGTCCGGCATCTCCGGTCTCGGCGTCGCGCTCGGCCCGCTCGTCGGCGGCGCCGTCGTCGACGGCATCTCCTGGCACTGGATCTTCTGGCTGAACGTGCCCACCGGCCTGGTCCTCGCCCCACTCGCCTACCGCAAGCTGACCGAGTCCTATGGCCCGTCCGACCGCCTCGACATCGGCGGCCTGGTCCTCGGCGGCGCCGGCCTGCTCGGCATCGTCTACGGCATCGTCCGCGGTGCCGAGCTCGGCTGGACCTCGACCACGGTGCTCGGCTCGCTCGTCGCCGGCGTCACGCTCCTCGCCGCCTTCGTCGCCTGGGAGCTGCGCTCCAGCGCCCCGATGCTGCCGATGCGCTTCTTCCGCAGCCGCGCCTTCTCCGCCTCCAATGGCGTCTCGTTCGCCATGTACTTCGGCGTCTTCGGCTCGATCTTCCTGCTCGCCCAGTTCTTCCAGGTCACCCAGCACATGTCCCCGCTGGAGGCCGGCCTGCGCACGCTCCCGTGGACCGCGATGCCGATGTTCGTCGCCCCGATCGCGGGCATCCTGTCCGACCGGATCGGCTCGCGGCCGTTGATGGTCACGGGCCTGGCGCTGCAGGCGATCGCGATCGGCTGGCTGGCCGACGTCTCGACCCCGACCGTCGCCTACAGCACGCTCGTGCTCCCGTTCATCCTCGCCGGCACGGGCATGGCGCTGGTCTTCGCGCCGACCGCCAACGCCGTCCTGAAGGCCGTCCGCCCGGAGGAGGCCGGTCAGGCCTCAGGCGCGACGAACGCGATCCGCGAGATCGGCGGGACGCTGGGCGTCGCCGTGCTGGCGAGCGTCTTCGCCGCCAACGGCTCCTACGCGTCGCCGCAGGCCTTCACCGACGGCCTGACGAGCGCGGCGTGGGTGGGCGCGGCGGTGCTGGCCGCGGGCGCGCTGATCGCCCTGCTGGTGCCGGGCAATGTCCGCACCTCGGAGGCTCAGGTCGCCGAGCCGGCGGTGGCCTTGTCGTAGAGCGCGCGAACCTCGGCGAAGATGGCGTCGGCCGCGGCCTGCTCCTGGTCGCGCGTCGGCGCATCGACGCGTTCGTAGGCGAAGGGCTCGCCGTAGTAGACGGTGACCTTCGGGAACTGCAGGCGCTTCCAGTTGCGGACGTGGGAGGACCCGACGATCGCGACCGGCACGATGGGAGCGCCGCTGAGCAGCGCAAGGCGGCCGATTCCGCGGCGGGGCTTGGTCGAGAGCTCCCCGGTGCGGGAGCGGCCGCCTTCGGCGTACATGGCCATCGTGTCGCCGCGGTCGAGCACGGTGACCGCGGTGACGAACGCCTCCTCGTCGGCGAAGCCGCGTCTGACCGGGAAGACGCCGCCCGGCGAGAAGACCTTCTCCATCGGCGGCTTGAACAGCTGCGACTTGGCCATGAAGTGGACCTTGCGCCGCAGCGCCACGCCGAGGAAGAAGTGATCCAGGAAGCTGAAGTGATTCGGCGCGAGGATCACGGGCCCTGTCGCCGGGACCCGCTCCGGGTTGTGGTTGCGCGCGCGGAAGAAGATCCACGCCATCAGGCTCATCAGGATCCGGACGACCTCGTAGACGAAGTTCGGCCGGTGCGTGCGCGTGCGCCGGTGGAAGCGGTCGAAGGCCTCCGCGGGGCGCGGGTCCTTATACGCCGATTCCTTGATCTCGACGAGATCGGGCTGGCTCATTAGGGGAAAGTATGCCCAAGCGGCGGGTAGCGGCGGGCGGGTCGTCCAGGAGTCCCGCCCGCCGCTTCCTATCGCCGGTTCGCCGTCCGCCGCGGGAGGAGAGGTCGCGACGTACAGCGATGTGAATGGTGCCGATGGAGCGCGTCAACACGTATCGACTACGTGTACGCAATAGGTGGGGCAACCGTCGACCGGGTGTCTATATCGTGCGGTTCGTGGCCAACGTCGAAGCAAACATCACGGGCACCGTCTGGAAGATCGAGGTGGCCGTCGGGGACGAGATCACCGAGGGAGACGTCGTCGTGATCCTCGAGTCGATGAAGATGGAGATGCCGATCGAGTCCGAGGACGACGGCACCGTCGCCGAGATCCTCGTCGCGGAGGGCCAATCCGTGCAGGAGGGCGACGTCCTCGTCGTCCTCTCCTAGCCATGGGCTCGGTGGTCGTCGACGCCCCGGCCGACGGCGTCGCGCGGGTGACGATCGCCAACCCGGCCAAGCGCAACGCGCTCGACCGGGGCGTGCTCGACGGGCTGGTCTCGGCCTTCGGTGCGGTGGACGCGCGGTGCGTCGTGCTCACCGGTGAGGGCAGCGTCTTCTCGGCGGGCTACGACATCGCCGACCTCTCGACCGACCACCTGGCCGAGGAGGCGGCGGAGCTGCTGACGCATCCGTTCGAGGCGGCGCTCGCCGCTCTGGACGCCGTCCCGGTCCCGGTCGTCGCCGCTCTGGGCGGGCACGCGTTCGGGGGCGGGCTCGAGCTGGCGGTCGCGTGCGACCTGCGGATCTGTGCCCCGAAAGCCCGGTTGGGGATGCCACCCGCGCGGCTCGGCGTCGTCTACTCGCCCACGGGCCTGCGTCGCTTCGTCGACGCGATCGGCTCCGCCCGCACCCGCGAGCTCTTCCTCACGGCGCGGCCGGTCTCGTCCGGCGAGGCGCTCTCCTGGGGACTGGTGAACGAGGTCACGTCGGACCCGGCCGCCCGGGCCGTCGCGCTGGCGGCGGAGATCGCCGCGCTGTCCCCGCTCTCGGTGCGCGGCAACAAACGCGTCCTGCAGGCCCTCGTCCCACCGCTCGACCCAGCGCTGGAGGCCGAGGTGAACGCGCTCCGCGACGAGGCGTTCCGCTCGGCCGACTTCGCCGAGGGCGTCCGCGCGTTCATCGAGAAGCGCGCGCCGCGCTGGCGAGGGCGCTGACCGCACGCGACGGGGGCGCCGCGCCCGCGCGGCCTCGCCGCGCCCGTCCGCCCGGCGGCCCCCGGCCGCTTCGCGGAGCCGTCCGGCGCGGCCCGTACCTTCCGGCAAACGAGCCCACTCGAATACCCGGGCCGTACGGCGGCCCAGGGGAGGAAGCCTGGATGCTGGATCTCGAGGACCGCCTGGACGAGCTGAATCAGCTCGGTCTGCACCAGCGCATGCGGATGGTCTCCGGACCGCAGGGCCCGCGGGTGGTGCTGGACGGGCGGCCGGTGCTGTTGCTGTGCTCCGGGAACGCGCTCGGGCTCGCGGACCATCCGAAGGTGCGCCAGGCGGCCGCGGACGCGGCGATGCGTTGGGGCGTGGGCGCCGGCGCGGCGCGCGTGTCGAGCGGGACGATGACGCTCCACCGCCGCCTCGAGGAGCGCTTGGCCTCCTTCACCGGCCGGCGGGCGGCGCTGCTGTTCGGCAGCGGCGCGATGGCCAACATGGGCGTGATCGCGGCGCTCGCGCGACGTGGTGAGATCGTGCTGCACGACGAGCTCAGCCACTCGTCGATCGTCGACGGCTGCCGGCTCTCGGGCGCCGAGGTGATGGCCTACCGGCACGCCGACGCCGAGCACCTCGCCTGGACGCTGCGCCAGTGCGACGGCCGCGCGACCCTGATCGCCACCGACGGGATGTTCGGCATGGACGGCGACGTCGCGCCGCTGCGCGAGATCGTCGAGCTCGCCCGCCGCCATGACGCCCGCGTGCTGGTCGACGAGGCGCACGCCCTCGGCGCCCTCGGCCCCGGTGGGCGCGGCGCGGTCGCCGAGGCGGGCCTCGTGGGTGAGGTCGACATCATCACCGGGACGTTGGGCAAGGCGCTCGGCTCCTACGGCGGCTTCGTCGCCTGCGACCACGTCACCGCCCGCTTCCTCGTGCACTCCGCCCGCACGCTCCTCTACTCCACCGCGCTGCCGCCCGTGGCCGCCGCCGCCGCGATGGCCGCCCTCGACCTGCTCGAGGAGCAGCCCCGCCGCGTGGACAAGCTGCGCACGAACGCGGAGGCGCTGCGCGACGGCCTCGCCCGCGAAGGCTTCGAGGTGTCGGGCGCCGCCGCCCACGTCGTCCCGCTCGTCGTCGGCGACGCCGACCTCGCCTGCCGGATCGTCGACCACGCACTCGAGCTCGGCGTCTTCGCCGAGGCGGTCCGCCCACCCGCCGTCCCCGAAGGCACCGCCCGCGTGCGCCTCTCGGCCATGGCCTCCCACACCCGCCAGGAGCTGCGCGGCGCGGCCACCGCGCTGGGCCGCGCGGCCCTGCGGGCGGGCTTCCGCCCGGGGGCCGGCATCCCCGTCGCGGCCGCCCACGTCTTCGACGGCGAATCGCCCGCCCTGCGCGCCGCCTGACCACCCGCGGCGAGGCGCGATCGCCCGCTGGCGCGCCTCGCCGCGGCGCCGCTTCGCCCGGACCGTGTGTCCAACACCCGCCCGCGAATCTCGGCCACGCGTCCAACCTGGATCCCGCGCGGGCGCAATTCAATGCCGGGTATGGCCGCCGCAGAGCTCCACGTCGTCCCGCACACCGCGACCGGTGGGTGGACCATCGCGACCGCAGCGGGGCCGATCTGGTTCGCGACGCTGGATGAAGCGCAGGAAACGGCGCTCAACCAGGCCCGCCGCTACGACACGCCCGTGTTCCTGCACGACCGGTATCACCGGGTGCGCAGGATCACTTACGCGTAACGCAGGACCGTCTCCACGACGAGGGCCGCGTTGTCGGGAGCGCGGCGCCCGTCGGGGAGCGTCAGGACGTCCTCGAGCCCGATCCGGATCTCGCGGCCGATCAGGACCGCCGCGTCGAGCACGGCCCAGGTCGCCGGCCCGACGCCGTGGTGGAGCCGGGGAGCGCGGACGAAGACGCGGTCGAGCGCGGCGTCGATGTCGCGGGCGGTCGCGACGGCCTCGTCGGCGTTCTCGGTGCGCGGCTCGACGAGCACGCGCCGCACCTGGACGCCGCTCTCGGCGAGGATCTCGGCGTCGCGGGCGGTCCACACACCCGCCTCGATGCCGATCCCGCGCGCGGTGACGAGGTCGGCCAGCTCGCGCCAGCCCTCCTCGCTCAGGTTCAGCGAGATCAGGTCCGGCGTCGCCGTCCACTCGGAGATCATCCGCGCGCGGACATCGACGTCGCCGCCGGTGATCCACAGGCCGGTGGAGAAGGAGATCTCGATACCCGGGGCGGCCTCGCGCATCGCGACCACCGCGGCGGCGATGTCGCGGGGATCGAGCGACTCGTGTCCCTCGCGGTCGCGCGGGTGCGCGTGCAGCGAGACCGCGCCCGCGGCCACGCACGCCCGCGCCGCCTCCGCCAACTCGGCCGGCGAGCGCGGGACGCCCGTCTCGTGGTCGCCGTTCAGGCAGGCCTGGAGGACCATGCCACCGGAGCCGAGACCAGAGCCAACAACAACGCGCACGCCAGGAACGTCCAACGCGTCCCCACCCACGGGATCAGCCCGAGCGTCGCCGCGAAGTTCCCCACGAGCCCGCCCGCCGTGCCGAGCGCGTAGAGCCGTCCCGTCACGTCACCCGCCGCGGAGACCGAGCGCATCCGCAGCCGGATCGCCCACGGCGACAGTGCACCCAGCACGAGCACCGGCGGCGCCACGAGCACGATCTGCACGAACAGCGAGCCCGAGAACTCGCCCAGCGAGTCCTCGGTCACGTTCAGCAGCGGGATCGCCAGCAGCGGGATCAACGCGACCAACGCCGCGCCGAGCAATGCCATCCGCGCCAGCCCGCGGGCGTGCGGGTGACGATCCGCGAGCCGCCCGCCGACCCAGTACCCGCCCGCCAAGGCGACCAGCACGATCGCGATCGTGTTCGCCCACACCACGGTCGACGCCCCGAAGGCGGGCGCGATCAGCCGCGCCGCGGCGATCTCCGCGCCCAGCGTCGAGATGCCGGCAACGAAGACGATCCCCTCGGGGAACCCCCACGGCTCCTTGCGCACGCCGACGGCCGCGCTCATGACCCACCCTCCGCCGCGTACGTGACGATCGAGGCATCGATCAGCCACTCGACCGGCGCGCGGTCGTCGGTGAAGACCGTCCCGCCGCGCAGCGCCGGCGCGATCAGCCCCGCGTTGATCGCCGCCAGCGACGTCAGGTCGCCCGGCAGCGGCGCCTCGCGCACCGCCTCGGCGCTCAGTTGCGAGTCGGAGGCGATGACGAGCGAGTTCAAGTTCTGGATCGGATCGCGGGCGACGTGCGCGAACACCTTCCCGAGCGTCGCGCTCAGCGCCTTCTCGAGCTCCTGCGACTCCTCGGGATGGCCGACGTTGATGATCACCGACCCGCCGGGGTTCAAGCGGTCCCGGACGAGCGAGAAGAACTCCCGCGTCGTCAGGTAGAACGGGATGTACGGCTGCCGGTACGCGTCGACGAAGATCGAGTCGTACTTCTCGGACGTCGACCGCAGGAACGGCCGCGCGTCCTCGGCGAACTCCCGCAGCTGCGGCCGTGCTTCGAGCCCGAAGTACTTCCGCCCGATCTTGAACAGCTCCGGGTCGATGTCGACGGCGTCCACCCGCGTGTCCGGGAAGTAGTGCGCGTACGCCCGCGGCACCGTCCCGCCCGCCGTGCCCAACGCGGCGATCCGCGCCGGCGGCCGCCCCGAGCCCGTCGCGAACGGCAGCACGAGGAACCCGTCCCAGTAGCCGCCCGTCAGCACGGTGTCCGGCCGCCACAGCGAGTGGATCGCCTGCCCCTCGTTGAGTTCGAGCTTGCGCGTGCCGTCGGCCTCCTCGACCACCCGCGCGTACTGGTACGGCGTCTCCTTCTCGTAGAGCACGCGCCCGTCCTCGGCCGGCTTGGTCGTCCCCACCGGCAGCGCCAGCGCCGCCAGGAGCAGCACCGGCACGATCACGAACCGCCCGCCGAGTCGCAGCCCGGAGACCAAGGCCGGAACGCAGGCGAGGACGAGGAACGTCCGCTGCGTCCCGATCGCCTCGATCGCCCACAGCGACACGAAGAACACGCCGATCAAGGAGCCGACGGTCGAGAGCGCGTAGAGCCGCCCCGCCACCACGCCCGACTCCTCCACCGACTCCAGCTTGAGCCGCGTCGCCCACGGCGATACCGCCCCCAGCAACAGCAGCGGCACCGCCACCAGGACCAAGGTCCCGAACAGCGACGCCGTGAACGCGCCGACGCTCAGCTCGTCGAACGCGCTCACCGACAGCGAGAGGAACGGGTGCGCGATGAACGGCACGATCGCCAGCAGCGCGCTCCCCAGCAGGACCAGCGCGTTCAGGGCCCGCGGGTCGGGCCGCCGGTCCGCCAGCCGCCCGCCCAGCCAGTACCCGACCGACAGCGCCAGCAGCACGACCGCGATCGTGTTCGCCCAGATCACGGTCGAGGACCCGAAGAACGGCGCCATCAGCCGCTGGGCGGCGATCTCCGCCCCCAGCGTGCTCATACCCACCGCGAAGACGAGGGTCTCCAGCGGCAGCGCCAGGCCCTTCGCGGCGCTCGACCGAAGCGCTGTCACAAACGCAAATCTAGCCTTCGTAAGGCGAAAAGTCCGCCTTACGGGCGCCGCAGACCGGGCAGTACCAGTCCGACGGGATGTCCTCGAACGCCGTCCCGGCCGGGATTCCCCCGTCGGGGTCGCCCTCCGCGGGGTCGTAGATGAAGCCACACGATTCGCAGATCCATTGCCGGCCGGTGTCGGTACTCATTCGCGCGCATATTAGGCTGCCCCAATGACGCGAGGTCCCGAGCCAGGCACGATCCTCAACGAGAGCGGCGAACCGACGCCACCGCGACTCGCCGCCACGGTGGTCGTCCTGCGCGGCGGTTCGGAGCGGCTCGAGGTGCTGATGGGGCAGCGCACGCCGAAGGCGCGCTTCATGGGCGGCGCCTGGGTCTTCCCCGGCGGTTCGGTCGACGGCGACGAGGACCTGCGGGCGACCGCGGTCCGCGAGGTCGCCGAGGAAGTGCAGATCGCGCTGCCCGATCCGACGGCGCTCGTCCCCTTCGCGCGCTGGATCACGCCGCCCGAGGTGTCGATCCGCTTCGACACCTACTTCTTCCTCGCCCCCGCGCCCGAGGGCGCCGAGGCGATCCCGGACGGCCAGGAGATCGTCGACGCCCGCTGGTTCGAGCCCAAGCGGGCGCTGGAGGGCTCTGAGGCGGGCGAGCTGCTGATGGTCTTCCCCACGATCAAGAACCTCGAGGTGCTCGCCCGCTTCGACACCGCCGACGCGCTGCTCGAGTGGGCCGCCACGCATGAGGTCCGCCCCGTGCAGCCGCGCGTGGAAGGCCAGGGCGAGGCGGCGCGGATCGTCCTCGACGATCAATGATCGTCGCCGTCACCGGGCCGACGGGGGAGCTCGGGCGCGCGTTCCTGCGGGCGCTGCAGCGCGACGGCGAGGTCACCCGCGTGCTCGGCATGGCGCGGCGCCCGTTCGACACGGGCGATCTCACCAAGCTCGAGTACCGCCAGGGCGACGTGCTCGACCCCGAGGCCGTCAACGCGCTCGCCCGCGACGCCCACGTGCTCGTGCACCTCGCGTTCATCGTCATCGGCGGGCGCGAGGAGACGCGCCAGGTCAACCTCACCGGTTCGCGGAACGTCTTCCGCGCCGCCTGCAAGCACGTCGACCGCCTCGTCTACACGTCGAGCGTCGCCGCCTACGGCTTCCACTCCGACAACCCGCAGCCGCTGACCGAGGACATCAGGCCCCGCGGCAGCGAGCGCTTCTACTACTCCGCCCAGAAGGCCGAGCTCGAGCGGGTCCTCGAGGAGGAGTTCCCGGACGCCTACGTCCTGCGCCCGTGCATCGTCGCCGGGCCGGATGCGAAGCTCCCGCTGCGCCAACTCCCGCCCAAGCCGCTGCTGCTGCCCGACCCGGGCACGCCGTTCCAGCTCGTCCATCACGACGACGTCGCGCAGGCGCTGCTCGCCGCGACGAAGGGCGCGGGAACCCCTGGCGCCTACAACCTCGCGGGCGACGGCACGATCACGCTGTCCGACCTCGCCCGCGCCACCGGCCGGCTGGCGTTCGGAGTCCCGCGCATCCTGCTCGCGCCCGCCGCGATCGGCGCGAACCTCCCGTACGTCCCCACGCTCGCCCAGTGGGTGAACGCGGGCCGCACGCCCGTGATCATGGACACGACGAAGGCGCGCGAGCAGCTCGGGTGGCGCCCCGCGTACTCCACGCAGGAGACGCTGCGCGCGCTAACCGAGTAGGTCGAGCGCGGCGCCGACGACCGACTCGGCGTCGATCTGGTGGTGCTCGTAGAGCTCGGCGATGTCGCCCGCCTGGCCGAAGCGCTGCACGCCGAGGCAGGCGATCGGCGAGCCGAGGAAGGACAGCGTGTGCGGGTGGCCGTCGAGCAGGCTGACGATCGGCACGCCCTTGCGGAACAGCTTCTCGAGCGTGTTCGCGTCGCCGTCGCCGAGCCCGGAGCGGGCCTGGAAGGACCGGAACAGCAGGTCGGCGGAGGTGATGCAGACCACCTCGACGTTCAGGCCGCCGTCCTCGGTCAGGGTGTCCGCCGCCGCGATCGCCTCCGGGACCAGCGCGCCCATGACGGCGATGACCACGTCGGGCGCGTCGTGCGGCCGCAGCTTGTAGGCGCCGGCCAGCGCACCTTCGCGGGTGCCGGTGTGCAGCGACTGATCGATCGGGCGGGTGGAGAGCCGGAAGTACGCACTCGTCCCGCCCGGCTTGCCGAGCTGCGACATGGCCTGCAGGAAGCACCACTCGAAGTCCTGGCCGAACGCGGGCTCGTAGTACACGCAGCCCGGCTGCTCGATGCCGATCGAGGGCGTGATCACCGACTGGTGCGCGCCGCCCTCGGGGCCGAGCGTGACGCCCGACGGCGTGCCGACGAGGATCGACTGGCCGCCGGCGTAGATGCCGAAGGACCACGGCTCGAGGGCTCGTGACACGAACGGGTCGTAGATCGTGCCGATCGGCAGCAGCGGCTGCCCGTCACGCGACCAGGTCGCGCCCAGCTCCCCCAGCAGGCCAACGAGGTTGACCTCGGCGATGCCGAGCTCGAAGTGCTGGCCGTGATCGGACTCGCGCCAGCGCACGAGGGTGTCGGTGTCGTCGGCGAACCAGTCGATCCGGTCGCCGGGGCTCCAGATGCCGGCCTTGTTGATCCAGCCGCCGAGGTTGGTGGACGTGCCCACGTCCGGCGAGACGGTGACCACGCGCGTGGCGACCTCAGGCGCCTCGCGCACGAGGTCGACGAAGAAGCGGCCGAACGCCTGCTGCGTCGAGGCCTTGCCGGTGTGCTTGCGACCGAGGTCCTTCGGGACCTTCGGGGACGGCACGGCGCGGGTGGCGCCGCGCTTGAGGCGGCGACCCGTCACCTCGCACAGCTCCTCCTCCGCCGAGCCCGGCGCGAACGGGCGGAACGGGTCCTCGGGGTCCTCGTCGAGGCGGGCCGCGAGCTCCGCGTACTGGGCGTGGTTGAGCAGCGCCGAGTGGTTGGCCGGGTGGCCCTCGGTCGGCAGCGACCAGCCCTTGATCGTGTAGGCGAAGATGACGCTCGGGCGATCGCGGACCTCGTCCGCCTGGCGGTAGCCGTCCAGCAGCGCGGCGAGGTCGTGGCCGCCGAGGTCGCGGAAGGTGGCGAGCAGCTCTTGGTCGGTGAGGTCGTCGACGGGGACCTCGATGCGGCGGCGGAGCTCTTGCGCATCGGCGCGCAGGAGCCGCTGGTACTCCTCGTTGGGCATCGCGTCGATCCGGGCGCGCAGGTCCGGGCGCTTGGTGAGCTGTGGGCCGTACTTGACCATCACCGTGTGCCAGCCGGCGGCCTCGAACATCGCGGCGAGGCGGCCGGCGGCGATGTCGGGGACGACGCGGTCCAGCGACTGCCGGTTGAGGTCGACGACCCACATCACCTCGCCGAGCCGGGCGACCATCGGGTCCGCGATCGCCTCCCAGCAGGCGCCCTCGTCGAGCTCGGCGTCACCGATCAGGGCGATCTGGCGGCCGCCGCGGGGGACGTCGAAGTGCCCCGCGACGTAGCGGTGGGCGAGCGCGCCCCAGATCGGCGCGGTGGCGCCGAGACCGACGGACCCGGTCGAGTAGTCGACCGGGTCGGGGTCCTTCGTGCGGGACGGGTAGGACTGCAGCCCGCCGTACTCGCGCAGCTTCGTCAGATAGCTGCGGTCGAGGCGGCCGAGCAGGTGGTTGATCGCGTGCAGGACCGGGCTCGCGTGCGGCTTGACGGACACGCGGTCCGGCGCCTCGAGGACGCCGAAGTACAGCGCGGTCATCAGGCTCACCATGGATGCGCTGGAGGCCTGATGCCCGCCCACCTTCACGCCGCTGCGGTTCTCGCGGACGCGGTTGGCGTGGTGGACGATGCTGGTGGCCAGCCACAGCACCCGCTGCTCGACGCGCTTGAGGGTCTCCAGGTCGAGCTCGGTGGCCACCGCCATGGCTCTGGAGACTATTCGTTGAAGCAGTAGCCCACCTGCTGGTGGCGGAAGCGCAGCTCCAGCGCCTCCTTGCGGACGTGTGAGGGCTCGCGGCCCTCGACCAGCACGCCCGCGATCATGTCGGCGATCGCGCGCATCTCGATCTCGCCCATCCCGAGGCGGGTGACCTCGGTGGTGCCGATCCGCAGGCCGCTCGGGCGGTCCCAGTCCTGCGGCGTGTCGTCGGGCAGCAGGTTCTTGTTGGTGATGATGTTGGCCTTGGCGAGCCGGTGGGCGACCTCGAGGCCGCCGCCGAAGGAGCGCACGTCGGCGATCACCTGGTGCGTTCGCGTGTAGCCCTTGTGGGCGCCGAGGACCGGGACGCCGCGGGTCTCGAGCGCGTGCGCGAGCGCCTGGGCGTTGGCGACGACGTTGGCCATGTACTCCTCGCCGAACGCGATCAGCTCGGCCGCGGCGGCGGCGAGCGCGGCGACGCGGTTGACCTGGTGGGTGGCGGCGAGCGCGGGGAACACGGCGTCCAGCAGCGGCTTCGTCAGGTCCGGGTCGTTCCAGACCATGACGCCCGACTGCGGGCCGGAGAACGTCTTGCCGGCGCTGCCGGTCATCACCGCGGCGCCCTCGGCGAGCGGGTCCTGGAACTGGCCGCCGGCGATCAGCCCGAGCTGGTGGGCGCCGTCGAAGAAGACCTTGCCGCCCCACTCGTCGGCGATGGCGGCGATCTCCTTCACAGGGAGCGGGAAGAGCGTCATGCTGGCCCCGAGCGCGATCAGCACCGGCTTGTGCTTGCGGCCCTCGACGGCGAAGGCGTCGAGGTCGACCTCGAGCTCGTGCGCGTCGAACGGGACGTCGACGATGTTCAGGCCGCGGATGCCGGCGGGACCGTCGTAGCGGTTGGACGAATGACCGCCGACCGGCTGCGGGATCGTCATCACCGTGTCGCCGGGCTTCGTCAGCGCGGCGTAGACGGCCATGTTGCCGATCATGCTCGCGACCAAGCGGTGCTCGGCGTAGTTGCTCTTGAACAGGCGCTTGAGCAGCTCGACGCAGAGGGCTTCGACTTCATCGATGTGCTTGGTGCCCGCGAACCAGCGGTTGACCGGGCCGATGTGCCCCTCGGCTGCTCGCTGGCCGATCTCGGCGGAGAGCAGCGATTGCACCGTCGGGCTCACGAGCGCCTCGGGGGCGAGCAGGTTGATGCACTCCTTGCCGCGCCACTGGGCGTTGCGGGCGACGGCGGCCAGTACCTCGCGCTGCATGTCCGCGGGGTCGGCGGCGGCGTCGAGCAGGGCCCGCGCCGCGGCGAGCGTCTCGGCGTCGTGGATGTCGGGCGGGGCGATGGCCGTCATTCGAAACTCCGGTCGATCAAGGTCCCGAGCGAGAGCCAGTTCTCCCGGACGCGCTCGGCGGTCGTTTTGACGTCTTGGTGCTTGGCCGCCGCGAGGATCTCGTCGTGCTGGCGCACGGACCCGCGGCCGGCGAGCGAGCCGAACCGCAGGCGCTCCAGGCGCCGCAGCCGCGGCATCAGCCGGTCGAGGGTCTTGGTCAGCTCGCTGTTGGCGGAGGCTGTGAGGAGCACGGCGTGGAAGGCGTCGTCGGCGGCGAGCGCGGCGTCGACGTCGTCGGCTTTCAGCGCCTGCGCGAAGTCGTCGTTGGCGGCGCGCATCGCGTCCAGGTCGGCGGCGGTGAGCCGCGGGACGCCGAGCTCCGCCGCCAGCGCGTGGATCGCGGCGACGATCGGGAACGCGTCACGCGCCGCCCGCCGGTCGAGCGGGGCGACGCGGGTGAAGCGCTGCGGCTCGGTCTCCACCAGCCCGTCCTGCTCGAGCCGGCTCAACGCCTCCCGCACCGGCGTGCGGCTCAACCCGAGCCATTGCGTGAGCTCCTGGTCGCGCAGCCGCTCCCCAGGCTGCAGCGTCCCGTCCACGATCGCGTCGCGGATCGTCGTATAAGCGCGGTCGCGCAACAGATCGCGCTCGAGCGCGGCTTTGTCGGCCGGAACTGGCATCTGAAATATCAGTATGCCAGCCTGGTGGCGTATCGTCCAGCCCATGCGAGGCGTCGACATGCATGTGCATCTGCCGACCGGGGACTGGGTGTGCGGGTGTGTGGGGCACTACGCGGACTCGATCGAGCGGTACTTCGGGACGCGGCCGCAGCCGCACTCGGTCGAGGACCTGGTCGAGCTCTATGAGCAACTCGACCTGATGGGGGTCCTGCTCGGGTGGGACGCGGGCGGGAAGGAGCTCGACAACGCGGAGATCGCGCGGATCTGCCGCGAGTCGGGGCGCTTCGTGGGGTTCGGGAGCGTCGATCCGAACCGCGAGGACGCGCTGGAGCGGCTCGCTCGGTTCCCGGAGCTCGGGCTGAAGGGACTGAAGCTGCACCCGACGATGCAGGCGTTCGATCCCGGCGACGATCGGTTCCTGCCGTTCTTCGACGCGGCGGCCGAGCTCGGGCTGACGCTGCTCACCCACGCGGGGACGAGCGGGCTCGGTGCCGGCGAGCCCGGCGGCCAGGGGCTGCGGATCGACCTGGCGCGTCCGATCCTGCTCGACCGGATCGCCGCGCGGCATCCGGGAATGCGGATCGTGCTCGCCCACGTCGGCTGGCCGTGGCACCTCGAGGCGGTGGCCATGGCGCTGCACAAGTCCAACGTCTATCTCGACATCAGCGGGTGGAAGTACCGCTACCTGCCGGACGAGGTCAAACGCGAGATCCCGCGGCGGCTGCGCGGGCAGTTCGTGTTCGGGACCGACTACCCCATGTTCTCGCCCGAGGCCTGCCTGGCCGAACTGGACCGCCTCGAGCTGCCCGAGGACGTGGCGCAGGCGGTGCTGCGCGACAACGCCGCGGCGCTGCTCGAGCTGTGACCGGCGGGTAAGGAACCGGACCTAGTCGCCGTCGGGGCGCCGGCGGCCTTCTTTGGTCTGGCCGCGGCGGCGCTTGTCATCCAGACGACGACGCTTCGCCCCCGCCGACGGCTTCGTCTTCGTCCGCGGGCGCGGCACGTGCAAGGCGTCTCTCAGCCGCTGGGCGAGGCGCTGCAGGGCCAGTTCGCGGTTGCGCGCCTGGGATCGCGCATCCTGCGCCACCGCGGTCACGCGGGGCCCGAGTTTCGCGCTTATCCGCGCTTTCTGTGCCTCGGATAGAACGCTGGACGCATGCACGTCGAAGGTCGCCTCGATCCGCGATGCGGTCACGTTGGCGTGCTGCCCTCCGGGACCCGACGACCGCGATGCACGTATCTCGATTTCAGAGATTGGGACGGAAAGTCCGTCACGTATGTGCAGGAAGTCGGTCACAGGGGGAGGAAGGCGTACACCTATAGAGCGGAACTTCCTTCACCCCGTACAGTTACAGTCGCCGGGACGGCAGCGTCAGGAGCCCCAGTTCATGGAAGCCTCAGCGATCAACGCCCCCGCAGCACTCCACCGCTTCCCGCGAGGCGGAGGGCTTCTGCGTCTGCGCTCGGACGAGCAGCTCGTCGCGGCGTTCCGCCATGGCAACGACGAGGCGTTCCGGGTCCTGCACGACCGCTATCGGCAACGGCTCTTCGCCTACGTGCGCCAGATGCTCTCGTCCTGCTCGCGTCAGGACGCGGAGGACGTGCTGCAGGACGTCTTCGTGCGCGCGTACGGGGCGCTGCGCAACGACAACCGCGAGATGAACGTCCGCGCGTGGCTCTACCGCGTCGCTCATAACCGCTGTATCGACCACCTGCGCCGTCCGGTACCCCCGGCGGCCGAGATCTTCGAGATGTCGCGCAAGCCGCTCCACGACCCCGTCGAGGAGGCCCAGCGCCGGGACGACCTGCGCCGCCTCGTCGCCGACGTCGGCCAGCTCCCCGAGCAGCAGCGCTCGGCGCTGCTGATGCGCGAGATCGACGGCATGACGTACGCCGACCTGGCGAACGCACTCGACGTGACGGTCCCCGCGGTGAAGTCGCTCCTCGTCCGCGCCCGCGTGGGCCTGGTCGAGGCCGCCGAGGCCCGTGACGCCGACTGCGCCGAGATCCAGGCCGACCTCCTGCGCGCGTACGACAAGGGCGTGAAGGCGAGTGGCCGCGCGCGCAAGCACATGCGCACGTGCTCGAGCTGCACCGAGTACCGCGGCGCACTGCGCGGCATGCGGCGCTCGTTCGCCGCGCTGGCGCCGGTCGGCGTCGGCCCGCTGGCGTTCGCGGCGAAGCTGATCGGGCTCGGCGGCAGCGGTGCCGCGGGAGCCGCGACCGCGGGCGGCGGCGGCGCGGGTGCCGCGGTGGCCGGCGGCGGCGTCGCGACCGTGACCGCATGCAAGGTCGCGGCGGTCGTCTGCACGGCGGCGATCGCGACCGGCGGAGCCGTCGAGGTCAACCACAAGATCACCGCCGACAAGGCGCCCGCGACCACGTCCGCGGCCAAGCCGGCGAAGACCCGCGCGGCCAAGCCCGCCGGCGTGGCGCCGATCGCCGCCCCGGTGCGCAACGCGCCGCAGGAGACGACCTTCACGCCCGCCCACGCGGCCGCCGCCGCGGCCCCGGCGGCCACGAAGCGCAAGCGCGCCTCCAGCAAGACCGACACGCGCTCACTGAAGTCGACGAAGGTCACGACGGCCCCGGTCGCCCTCGAGCGTCCGGCCGACGCGGCGCCGCCCACGGCCACCACCGATCCGCAGGTCGAGTCCGGCGGCGCCCGCGCGCCCGATCCGACCGCCATCCCGACCCCGTCGGCGACCGCCTCGCCGCAGCCGGCCACGACGCCGCAGCCGACCCCGTCACCGGCGACCACGTCCGAGCAGCCGTCCAACCCGTCCACCGGCAGCGGCGCCGTCGAGGCGCCCGCCCCGGTCGACGCGCCCCCGCCGCCCGCCGGCGGCTGAACCACCCGCGCCACGCGGCCGCACACCCGCGCCCGCGGCGCGCCCTCGCCGCCCCGCCCCACCCGGCCGCGCCACAACGCGCCCGCACCGCCCGCGGCGCGCCCTCGCCGCCCTGCGCCGCGCGGCCGCACCGCCGCGCCACACCGCGCCCGCACCGCCCGCGGCGCGCCCTCGCCGCCCCGCCCGACGTGGCGCGCGGCCGCTGACGCGCCGTCACCACGCCCGCCCATCGGCGGTCGCTAGGGTGCGTCGGCGTGGATTATCCCGAGCCTCTCGCACACGAGTCCCTGCTGGTCCGGCGTGGGCGCCGGAGCGGCTTGTTCACGATGGTCGCCGTCCACTCGACCACCCGCGGGCCCGCGCTGGGCGGGTGCCGGATGTGGACCTATGACGACGCGCGCGCGGCGGTTCGCGACGTCCTGCGCCTGAGCCGTGCGATGACGTTCAAGGCCGCGGTCGCGGGCCTGCCGCTCGGCGGCGGCAAGGGCGTGATCATGCTGCGGCCGGACGAGCCGGCGCTCTCGCCCGAGCGGCGCAAGGCCGTGCTGGAGGACTTCGGCGACACCGTCGAAGCACTCGGTGGGGACTACCTGACCGCGGAGGATGTGGGGACGGGCGAGCCGGACATGGAGGTCATCGCCACCCGCACGAAGCACGTCACCGGTCTGGCCTCCGGCAGCGGTGACCCGAGCCCGTGGACCGCGATCGGCTGCGAGGTCGCCGTGCGCGCGACGCTCGAGCGGGTCTATGGCACCGAGGACGTCAGCGGCCGCCGGATCGCGGTGATCGGCCTCGGCAGCGTCGGCGGGCGCCTGGCCGAGATGCTGCACGAGGGTGGGGCGGAGCTCGTCGTCGCCGACGTCGACCAGTCCAAGCGCGAGCTGGCCGAGCGCCTGGGCGCGACGTGGACCGACCCGCTGTCCGCGCTGACCGCCGAGGTCGACCTGATCGCGCCATGCGCCCTCGGCGGCGTCCTCAACGACGACACGGTCCCGGCGCTGCGCTGCAAGGCGATCGCCGGCGCGGCCAACAACCAGCTCGCCGACGACTCGCTCGAGGCGCAGATCGCGCAGCGCGGCATCCTCTGGGCGCCGGACTTCGTCTGCAACGCGGGCGGGATCATCAACATCCAGGTCGAGCTCGACCCGGACGGCTATGACACCGAGCGCGCCAACCACAACGTCCGCGTCGTCGGCGACACCCTGCGCACGATCTTCGACTCCGCCGCCGCCTCGAACACCACCCCGCTGACGGCCGCGCTCGAGCTCGGCCGCGAGCGCCTACGGGGCTAGACCTTCCTCACGCAGCTTCTCGAGGTGGGCGCGCATGGAGATCGCCGCGAACGGGCGGACGTTCGCGGGCGCGTCCGCCCACGCCGCGTCGAGCAACTCGTCCTCGGTCCGCGCGCCCGCCTCCAGAGCGGCGACGAGCAGTCGCTCGCGCTCGGCGCGGTGGGCGAGGTACTCGTCGAGCTTCGCCGCCGGGTCGGTGACCGGGTCGCCGTGCCCGGGGAGGATGACGTCCAACGGCAGCGCTCGCAGCGCGCGCAGCCCGTCCAGATACTCCCGCAGGCGCCCTGACACGAACACGCTGCCCTGCCCCAGCACCGTGTCGCCCGTGAACGCGGCGCCGCCGAGCACGAACACGAGGTGATCGTCGGCGTGGCCGGGGATGAAGTACACGTCGAACGGCGTCCCGCCCGCCGAGCCGTGCCGCGCCACGGGCACGTCCCCGAGCCGTGCGAGGAGCGGCTCGAGCCCCTCGGAGTGGTCGGCGTGATGATGCGTCAAGGCGATCCCGCCGGCGCCGCCCCGCGTCCGCACCTCGGAGGCGACGGCGTCCAGGTGGGAGTCGATCGCCGGGCCCGGATCGATCACCCACGCCGGATCGCGCCCGATGACCCACGTGTTCGTCCCGGTCAGCGTCAGCGGGCTCGGGTTCGGCGCCAGGACGCGCGTGAAGTCGGCGGTCACTGCACGAAACGGTAGACCGGGCCGTCCAGCGAGGTCGCGTAGACCCGGCCGCGCGCGTCCTCGCCGAACGAGGACAGCTGCGGGACCTGCAGCTTGCGGTCGGTGAGGCTCTTCGCGCGCCCCGTCGACAGCACGGCGGTCTGGATGACGCCGCGGCAGAAGTCGCCGAACACGTACCGCCCGGCCCAGGCCTTCAGGGCGGGATCGCGGATCACGACGCCGCCGGTGATCGAGCAGTTGCCGTCCGAGTGGCGCTCGGTGATCACCGGCCTGATCGCCCCGGGCGCGCTCTCGCCCGGCGCGAAGCGATCGTTGCCCTCGAACGGGCGCCAGCCGAAGTTCGCGCCTCGGCCCTTCCCACGCCGGACGAAGTCGATCTCCTCGACCTCGTTCTGGCCGACGTCGCCGATCGTCAGGTCGCCGGTCGAGCGGTCGAACGAGAACCGCCACGGGTTGCGCAGGCCGTAGCTGTAGATCTCGCCCTTCGCCCCCGAGCGCTTCACGAACGGGTTGTCGGCGGGGATCGTGTACGGCCGCGACCCGGACGCCTTCGGGTCGATCCGCAGGATCTTGCCGAGCAGCGTCGAGAGGCTCTGCGCGTTGCCGCGGGCGCCGTGCTGGTCGCCCGCGCCGCCGCCGTCGCCGATCCCGATGTACATGTGGTCGTCCGGCCCGAACAGGAGCAGCCCGCCGTTGTGGTTGGGCTCCGGGTCGGCGACCTTCATCAGCTGCCGCGCGGACCCCGGGTCGGCGACGTCCTCGGTTCGCCGCTTGTACTCGACGACCGCCTCGTCGCCGTCGGTGTCCGTGTAGAAGACGTAGAAGAGCCCGCTGGCGGCGTAGTCCGGCGGGAACGCGATCGACAGCAGCCCCTGCTCGGAGCCGGTCGTGATCTTGTCCGAGACGTCGAGGAACGGCGTGCTCAGCGGCTTGCCGTCCTTGACGACGATCACCTTCCCGCCCTGCTCGACGACGAACAGGCGGCTGTTGTCCTTCGGCGGCGAGGTGACGTAGACCGGCGCGTCGAACGACCCGACCTTCTGCAGGTGCACGGCGCCCTGCGCGGTCTCGACCGCGCCGCCGCTCTCGCCCGACCCGCAGGCGGCGAGGATCAGCACGCTGGCGAGCAGGCGGAGCTTCACGCGCCGAGCAGCGGTCGCAGGCTCTCGGCGACTCCCTGGAGGAAGCGCACGTCGGCCTCGCCGAGATCCGGCCGCGCCTCACCCGCCAGGCAGCAGAGCACGTAGGCCCGCGCGTCCTCGGTCTCGAACGGGACGCCGATGTAGGCACGGATCGCGCCCAACTGGACCCCGTCCAACGCCGGCTCGAGCGCGGTGTCGGCGACGATGTTGCCGATCCGCCCGTCCAGCAGCCGCGCGCACACGGTGTCCTGGAGCGGGAGCGACATCCCGACGTACGCGGTGTCGCCCTCGCCCCACCGGATGTGCTCGCGCCCGCTGCGGATCTCCGACAGCAGCGCGCTGTCGGCGCTCAGCTCGCGGCACGCCATCGCGAGCTTGGCCTGCAGCTGCTCGTCACGGCCGGACAGCGCAGGGCGCGGCCCGGCCGAGGGCTTGCTGCTCCGAAGGCGCGTGCCGCACGATGGGCACGTCACCTCGCTCACTGCGTACGTCCGCAGGCCGCAACTGGAACACGTCAAGTAAGGCATCCCGCGCGAACGAGTCTAGGTCGTCGACCGGTCAGCGTTACGCATTCGCTCCCTATACGCGCAAGAACGGCGAGAGGTTCCCGCGCTCACCGCGGTCGGTCACCGAGATTACGCACGTGGCCGGCTCGGACGAACGTGTGGACCTGGTCGGGGATGCCGCCGCCGCTGCCGAGCTGCGACCACGAGAGCAGCTCGCTCGAGTCGGGATCGAAGATCACGGTGAACGTGCCGGTGCGGGGCGAACCCACGCCGGCGGGGACCGGCAGGTTCGGCGGCGCGGGGAGCGTCACGGCCTCACCCTCGCGGCCGAGCGGGTCCTTGGCGTCGGAGGCCTTCAAGCCCGGGAGCAGCGCGAGCGCGCCCCACAGGCCGGCCCGCAGGTGCGGGGTCGTGTTCGCGGTGCCGAGCAGGAGCAGGATGCTGCGCGTGACGTCGTAGCGGACCTGGTCGGGCGTCGGCAGGCCGGGCGCCCAGTTCAAGGCGCGCTCGTTGGCCTCCAGCGCGGCCAGGAGCGCCTTCGGCTCGGTCGGGAGGGCGGCGATGTCGAGATCGAGCAGCGGGCCGTCGCCATACATGAACTCCCGCTCGCGCCCGTCGGTGATCGCGCGGCCCTGCCAGCTGCGGTCGACCCAGTTCTCGACGTGCTGCCGGCGGTCGCCGAAGCGCTCGTCGATCTTCGTGTAGCGATAGCCGGTGAACGCGGGCGGCTCGTCGGCGGCGGTCGCGGCGGCGGCGTTGAGCAGCGCGACCGGATCGTCCGGGTCGTTGGCGGGGAGCGCGGCGATCGCGACGGCCACCGCGGCGGTCGCGGTGACGAGGCCGAGCGCGAGCCGGCGGCGTGGGCGCGTACGCGGGACGGCCGCGAAGACCGCGGCGACGTCCGCGTCGGTCGGGGTCTCCTCGCGCAGCGGGGCGAGGCGTTCGTGCAAGGTCATAGTTCGCTCCGGAGGGCTTCCCGGCCGCGGGAGAGCAGCGAGCGCACGGTGCCGGTGCGGCACCCGAGCGCTTTCGCGATCGCGGCGTCGGGAAGGTCGTGGACGTAGCGCAGCGTGAGCGCGGCGCGCTGGCGGGGCGGGAGGCCGTCGAGGAGCTCGAGCGCCTCGGTGAGCGGGTCATCCGGCCGTGGTGGGACGTGGGCGCGGGCCTCGGCGTCGCGGCGGTCGCGGTTGCGGCGCGCCTCCTTGAGCGCGCGCCGGACGGCGACCTTGTGCAACCAGGCGTCGAGGTCGCGGATCGAGTCCGCCTTCTGCAGCGCGGTCAGCGCGACCTCCTGGGCGACGTCGGCGGCGGCCTCACGGTCGCCGAGCACGCCGAGCGCGGTGCGGCGGGCGATCGTCAGCGCCCGGGTCACGAGCCGCTCCTCGGCGGATATCGGTGTCGCGATCATCGTGCCCCTTAAGGAGCGGGGAGCGCGACGGAATGTTGCATCAGCGTTCTACGAGCTTGGCGAAGAGCTTGTCGAGCTCGGCTTCGGGGTCGTCGGTGAGGCCCGTGTGGACCGGTCCCGCCTGGACGATCGTGCTCGCGGGTGCCACGAGCCAGTGGAAGCGCTCGGATTGGGGGAGCTCGGCGATCGCGCCGCCCTCGGGGTCGCCGTGGGCGATGTGCTCGATCGTGGTCAGCAGCGCCTTGACCTCGGCGGCGTTGCACAGCGGCGAGAGGGCTTTGAGGAGCGCCTCGTCGAGGTGGGTGCGGGCGCCGAGGAAGCGCCGCGGGCGGCAGAAGAGCACGACGCCCGCGTTCACCGCCTCACCGCGCTCGACCCGCGGGATGACGCGCAGCGCGGCGTACTGGAACGGGCTACGCGTTCCGGGCACGCTCGGCCTCCTCCACCCACCCGCGCGGCGCCTGGAGCCGCTTGGTCAGGAACTCCCCGTAGGCGTTGCCGTCGGCCCACTCGGGCGGGACGAGCGCCGCCGCGGCCTCCGGTTGCGCGCGGCTCGCCAGTCGGATGTCGGCGTCCTCGATCGAGCCGGCGGCGGTCAGCAGGACGTGGTCGCGGATCGCCGGGAACGTCCCGTTCGCCCGCTCCAGCGGGTCCGGAGCGTGGAACGCGTAGAGCGCGGCGCCGTGGTCGATCAGGTACAGGTCCGAGTGCCAGCGCAGCAGGTTCGGGTTGCGCGGCGTGCGGTCGACGTTGGTGATCAGCGAGTCGAGCCAGACGACGTTCGCCGCCAGCTCCGCGTTCGGCGGCTGTGCCGGGTTGTACGGCAGCGAGCCCGGGAGGAAGTCGACGCCGAGGTTGATCCCCGCGCTGGCCGCGATCAGCTCCTGGATCTCGGGGTCCGGCTCGGCGTTGCCGAGCGCGGGATCGAGGTCGATCAGCACCAGCTCGGGGACCGGAAGGCCGAGCGCGCGGGCCAGCTCGCCGGCCACGATCTCCGCCGCCAGCGCCTTCGGGCCCTGCCCGGCGCCGCGGAACTTGAGGACGTAGAGGCCGTCGTCGTCGGCCTCCACGATGCCCGGCAGCGACCCTCCCTCGCGCAGGGGCGTCACGTAGCGCGTGGCGGTCACCGTGCGCAGCACGACTGGCATGATGGCTGACCGATGACGCCACCGATCCTCTGGACGCCACCCGACGAGCTGTTGCAGCGCGCGACGATGGGCAAGTACATGCGCGAACGCGGGTTCTCGACGTATGGCGAGCTGCAGCGCTGGTCGGTCGAGGACCTCGACGGGTTCTGGGGTTCTTTGTGGGATCGCTTCGGAGTGGGCGAGCGTGGTGACGTGGTGCTCGGGTCGCGCTCGATGCCGGGCGCGTCGTGGTTTCCGGGCACGTCCTTGAACTACGCCGAGCACGCGTTCCGGGGGCGTTCGGACGACGCGTTGGCGCTGATCGCGGGCGGCGAGGACCGTGATGACGAGGAGTGGACCTGGGGCCGCCTGCGTGAGCTGACCGAGCGGATCGCGACCGGGCTGCGCGCACGTGGCGTCGGGCGCGGCGATCGCGTCGTCGCGTACATGCCGAACATCCCCGAGACGGCCGCCGCGTTCCTGGCGTGCGCGTCGCTGGGCGCGGTGTGGTCCTCCTGCTCGCCGGACTTCGGGGCGCGGTCGGTGATCGACCGCTTCGCGCAGATCGAGCCGAAGGTGTTGCTCGCGGTGCGCACGTACCGCTACAACGGGCGCGAGTTCGACCGCAGCGAGGCGCTCGAGGCGATCGTGGGCGAGATGCCCGGCGTCGAGACGGTCGTGCTCGGCGAGGACAGCTGGGCCGCCTTGGTGGGCTCGCGTGAGGCGTTGGCGTTCGACCGCGTGCCGTTCTCGCATCCCCTCTGGGTGCTCTATTCGAGCGGGACGACGGGGCTGCCGAAGGCGATCGTGCAATCCCAGGGCGGCATCCTGCTCGAGCACTTGAAGATGCTGCACCTGCACCTGGACGCGCAGGCGGGCGACCGGCTCTTCTGGTTCACGACGACCGGCTGGATGATGTGGAACTTCATCGTCTCGGGGCTGCTGACCGAGGCGACGGTGCTCCTGTACGACGGGTCGCCGGGGTACCCGTCCATGGACACGTTGTGGGACTTCGCGGCGCGCACTCGGATGACGACGTTCGGGACGAGCGCGTCGTACATCGGGGCGTGCATGAAGGCGGGCGTGGAGCCGGCCGCGGGGCGCGATCTCTCTGCGTTGAAGGCGGTCGGATCGACGGGGTCGCCGCTGTCGCCCGAGGGGTTCCGGTGGGTGTACGAGCACGTGGGTGCGGACACGTGGCTGTTCTCGACGTCCGGAGGCACGGATCTCTGCACGGCGTTCGTGGGCGGGACGCCTTTGGAGCCGGTCTACGAGGGCGAGCTGCAGGCGCGCGCGCTGGGGGCGGCGATCGAGGCGTGGGACCCGGACGGCCGGCCGCTGATTGGCGAGGTGGGCGAGCTCGTGCTGGTCGAGCCGATGCCTTCGATGCCGATCTCCTTCTGGGGCGACGAGGACGGCTCGCGCTACCACGACGCGTACTTCGACGTCTACCCGGGCGTGTGGCGGCACGGCGACTGGATCGAGATCACCGACCGCGGGACCGCGATCATCACGGGGCGTTCCGACGCGACGATCAACCGCGGCGGGATCCGCATGGGGACGGCCGAGATCTACCGTGCCGTCCTCGCCGTCGACTCGGTCGTGGACGCGTTGGTGGTGGACGTCCCGGTCGAGGGCGCGGACGCGTGGATGCCGCTGTTCGTGGTCATGCGCGAGGGCGCCTCGTTGACCGACGAGGTGGTGGCCGAGATCCGGCGGCGGGTGCGCGAGGACTGCTCGCCGCGGCACGTCCCTTCCGAGGTGATCGCGGTGAAGGAGGTCCCGCGGACGTTGAGCGGGAAGGTGCTCGAGTTGCCGGTCAAGCGCATCCTGATGGGCACGCCGCCGGACAAGGCCGCCGCGCGGGACTCGCTGGCGAACCCTGCCGCTTTGGACCCGTTCGTGGACCTCGCGGCCGCGCGTTCTTGACCGTCGCGGAGGTCATCGCGGCGCGGCTGGGCGAGCGGGGCGTCGAGCGCGCGTTCGGCTTCCCCGGCGGCGGCTCCAACCTCGACCTGATCGAGGCCTTCGCGGGCGCGGGCATCGAGTTCGTCCTCGCCCACACCGAGGTGAGCGCCGCGCTGATGGCGTGCGCGTGGGCGGAGCTGACGGGCACGTGCGGCGTTGTGGTCGTCGGCAACGGCCCGGGCCTGGCGAGCGTCGTCAACGGCGTCGCCCACGCGTGGCTGGACCGCGTGCCGCTCGTGGTGTTCTCGGACCGCTACACCGAGGCCGAGGCTTCGACGACCGGCCACCAGATCCTCGACCAGCGGGCGCTGCTCGCGCCGGTCGTGAAGTGGTCCGCGACGGTCGACACGTCGGCGGGCGCGTTGGTCGACCACGCGCTCGCGGTGGCGCTCTCGGCGCCGTGCGGACCCGTGCACCTCGACATGCCGCGCACGGTGGGTGCGCAAGAGGCCCGCGAGGGGGACGCGCCCGCGTCGCCACCCGCCGCCGCGCCCTTGCCGGCCGCCGCCACGCCCGCGCCGGCCGCCGCCGCCACGCCCATGCCGGCCGCCGCCGCGTCGCCGCCCGCCCCCGCGCCGCTCGACGCCGCCGTCTCGACCCTTGCCGCCGCGACCAACCCCGTCATCGTCGCCGGACTCGAGGCCGCGCGCACGCTCTCCGGCGGCGACCTCGCCGCGCTCGCCGAGCGGCTCGGCGCGCCGGTGCTCACCACGTACAAGGCGAAGGGCGTGATCGACGAGTCACACCCGCTGTGGGCCGGGATCGTGACCGGTGGGGCGATCGAGGCGCCGATCCTCGATCCCGCGGACGTGGTCGTCGCGGTCGGGTTCGATCCCGTCGAGCTGCTGACGAAGCCCTGGCCGTGGGCGGAGCCGGTCGCCGTGCGGCCGGAGGACGTCCCGGCGCTCGCCGCGCGGCTCCCGCAGGCACCCGCACGCGAGATCCCGCGGGTCCTCGACACGCTGAGGATCGGCCAGGGGTTCACGACGTGGAGGATCATCGAGATCCTCGACGAGGAACTGCCCGACGAGACCGTCGCGGCGGTCGACGCCGGCGCGCACATGTTCGCCGCGACGTGGTTCTGGCGGGCGCACGCACCCCGCCGCTTCCTGATCTCCAACGGGTTGGCGACGATGGGGTTCGCGGTGCCGGCGGCGGTCGCCGCGGCGCGGGACGGGCTCGCGCTCGCCATCACCGGGGACGGCGGGATGGCCTACGGGGCGTTCGAGCTCGAGACCGCCGTCCGGCTCGGCGCGCGGGTGCTGGTCGTGGTGATCGACGACGCGAGCCTGAGCCTGATCCGGATCAAGCACGAGGCCAAGGGTCACGACCGCTCGTCGCTGGACTTCCGGCCGGTGTCGTTCGACACGGTCGCCGCCGGGTTCGGGGTGGCGAGCTGGGTCGCCGACGACGAGGTGACCCTGCGCCGCGCGGTGCGCGAAGCGCTCTCGACGGGCGGGCCGGCGCTGATCGACGCGCGCTGCAGCGGCGCCGAGTACGCGCGGACGCTCGAGGTCGTGCGCGGCTGAGCCACCCACCCCGCCGCGCCGGTCGCGATCAGCGCCGGGAGCAGTGGGAGCGCGTAGCGGGGCATCGCGCCCGCGATCAGGTGGAAGAGCGTGAACGCGACGAGCACGGCGAGCAATGTGCGATTGCGCGAACGGATGACACCCGCGAACGCCACGAGGACGAGCAGCGCGTGCCAGAGCCGCAGCTCGCTGGACGAGCGCGATCCCGCCCGCGACGGCCGCAGCCACAGCCGCGGCAGCTTCTCCCCCACCATCGCCGCGAACCGGACCGGCTGCTCGCGCGGGTAGGTGGCGAGGTTGTGCAGCGCGGCCTCGCGCAGCGCGGCGTCGCGGTCGAGAGACGGTCTCCGGGCCGCGACCGCGTCGAGCACGAGGTCGCCCGGCAGGTCCTTGGCGTGCCGCCCGCGCAGCTCGGGCGCGAACCGCACCGTCTCGGCCTTCAGCGCCCGCTTCGCGCCGAGCAGCGTCCCGCCGCCGGGGAGATAGGTGCCGACGAACAGCGAGCTCCCACCGCCGGTCGTCACCGGCGCGCCGACGTTGAGCGACCACGCCACCACGGGCACGAGCGCCGCGACCGCGAGCACGACCCCGCGCCGCCCGCACAGCACCGCGACGACGGGGATCAGCACGAGCAGGTTCGCCCGCGTGAGGACGGCCGCCGCGAGCAACGCGCCCGCCAGCGCGTAGTGGCGACGCGCGAGCGCCAGCAACGCCCCCGTGAGCCACAACGCCCCGAGCGGCTCGGAGAGGAGGTTCCCCGTCGCGCCGACGAGGGGCGGATAGGTGGCGACCACACCCGCGGCGACGAGCCCGGCCACGACCACACGCCGCGGCGCGGCGACGCCGCGCAGCGGGGCGGAGAGCCGCGCGGCGGCGCCAAGCGGCGCGGCGACGCCAAGCAGTGCGGCGGCGCCAACCGGCGCGGCGACGCCAAGCGGTGCGGCGGCGCCAAGCGGTGCGGCGGCGCCAACCGGCGCGGCACCGCGGCGCCGCACGTCATGGGCCGCGGCCACGGCCAGCGCGAACACCAGCGGGATCAGTGCGGTGCCCGCGAGCCACTGGACCCAGTAGGCGGCCGGGATGTCCGGCGTCCGGCCGCGCTCCACCCGCCCGCTCAGCTTCGCCGCGACGGCGAACGCGGCCGGCGCGCCCGGCGGCCAATGGAGCGACCGTTTGCCGTAGCGGCCGGTGTCGGCGAGCCCGATCGCCGCCGCCACGTAGGAGCGCTCGTCGGAGGACTGCCGCGCGTCGGGCGCCACCGCCTCGCGCGCCCGCAACGCGCCCCCGAGAACCGTCAAAGCCACGAGTACCCAGATCCATCGCACCCGCCCAACGGTCCGTCCGCGACGCCCCCGCCAACACCCCACCTTGGTGGCCCCCTGCCCACCCGCCACCTAAAGGGTCTGACCCCTCAACCATTGATTTGGCTCTACGCCGCGGTTCGCAATGTTGAGGGGACTGACCCTTTAAGTGGGCCGGGGGGGTGGTTAGGGGGTTACCCCTCTATCGCCCGCCCGCCGGACGTGGGAGAGTTTGCGGGTGGCGACCGCGACCGACACCTCCCCTGCCCGGATGACCTCGACCGATGACGATCGCGGGCGGGTGCAGCCGCTCACGCGGGCCGGCATCTGGGTGCTATTGATCCTCGCGGCCCTGAACGGGCTGTTCCTGTACTTCGTGCCCGCGCAGGCGGAGTTCCACTACGCGTGGTCGATCAAGCCGAGCGTGAACGCCGCGTTCATCGGCGCGGGCTTCATCGCCGGGACGGTCGCGACCGGCCTCGTGCTCGCCTTCGCCACCCGCTGGCGCACGTTCAGCACGCTGCCGATCGCGCTCTGGGTCCTGGCGACGAGCCTCTTCACGGCAACGCTGATCCACAACGACCGCTTCAAGTTCGACTACGCGCCCACGTGGGTGTGGACGTTCGTCTACGCCGCGGTGCCGTTCGCGGTCCCGTACCTCGTGCTCCGCCAGCGCAAGCAGGCGGACCCACAAGAAGAGGCCAGCCCCAAGCTCACCGCGCTGCGCGTCATCAGCGGCGTCTTCGGCGTCGCCATCCTCGCCGGCGCGATCGCGCTCTACGTCGCCCCCGTCGACCTCGGCAAGCACTGGCTGTGGGCGCTCACGCCCCTGCTCGCCCGCGCCGTCGCCTCCTGGTACGCGCTGTTCGGGACGATGCTGATCAGCTGCGCGATCGGCATGCGCCGCCCGGCCCACGCGATCATCCCCTACGCGACCCTCGGCACCTGGAGCGCGCTCCTGCTCCTCCTCCCCGTCTTCCAGGACGAGCAGGTCAGCGGCGGCGGCCTGTGGTACGCGCTCATGGCGGCCCTGCTCGCGCTCAGCGTCTACGCCCTGAGCGTCGGATGGCGCGACCGGGCCGCGCTTTAAGGTCGGATGATCGGGGTGGGGCGGAGGGGCTGCGCTGCCTTTATCTAAGCGGGCTTCGCTGCGGCGCGGCGGGCGCGCGAGCGCTCCAAGGCGGCACGCGCCTCTTCGCTCGTCACCGGCCGCGGGAAGGCGGGTCCGGCGATCTCGGCCGACTCGACCACGGCCGACTGCTCCCGAATGCCCTTGAGGGACTTCGGTGGGCGGCGGAAGAAGTGACGGAGCGCGTCCATTCAGGTGTCCTTGGCCGTCGCCGGGGCGCGCACGGCCTCGAAGGTCAGAATACCGGCCGAGAGGACGGCCACAAGGGCGCCTAGGCCCCATGTCCAGGCCAGCGCGCCCGCCGAGCCGTGGAAGGCGAGCGTGCCGCCGGCGACGACGACCGCGACGGTCGCCGCCGCCAGACAGAGCCGGTAGGGCGCGAGCATCAACCGCACCAGCGGGTGCTCGCCGCTGCGCAGCACGAGCCCGCTGACGATCGCCGACGACGACAGCAGGATCGCGATCGCGGGGCTCGGCGCGCCCGACAGCGACGGCAGGTCGGCGAAGAGCCACGGCAACGCCAAGCCCAGGGCGATCACCCACGCCACCAGCGCCGCGGGGACCAGGAAGCGGCTGCGCTCGGTCCCGTAGATCACGCTCAATCCAGGGCTGACGTCGACGTCCGGCTCGGCGACGTAGTGGATCGCGGGACGGTCGGTGTCACGCGGGCCGCGCGACAGCACCGCGCCCGTGTTGTCGTCCACCAGGTTCGTCCGGCGCGCCCGCAGCTCCTCCGGCACGTCGACCTCGACGTGATACGACGCCGCCTGCGTACACCCGGGCGTGTCGTAGAAGTGCGCAGTCCGCCCCGGCCGCCCCAGCGGCTGCTCGTAGGAGAACTTGACGACCCGCCGCCGCCCCACATCGTTGACCACGGCGCACAAGAGGAAGCCGCGCGTCAGCTGCGCCGCCAACGCGGAGAAGCCGGGCAGCGGCCCGAGCGTCCCCTCGAGCTCCTCGACCGCCGCGTCGACCCCGTCCTCCTCCCCCGGCCCGGCCGCGAGGATCCACTCGATCAGCGGCCCGACGTCCTCCTGCACCGCGTCCTCGGTGTCCAGGTCGAGCATCACGTACAGCAGCTCGCGCGCGATCAGCTGCGCCTCGTCGGAGCGCAGCAGCGGCACAGCGTCCTCGCCCTCGTCGAAGAGGTCGAAGTGCACCAGCAGCCGCTTGGCGAGGTACGCGAGCGGCACGATCCACTCACGCTCGGAGAGCTGGATCTCGGCCCGGTGCGCCACCGGCACCGTGAAGTCGACCGACACGTGCCGCCGCACCCGCTCGTGCGAGAGCACGCGGATCGTCTCCACCCGCCGGTGCCGCCACGCCGCCTGACGGGTCAGCAGCGCGGCGAAGCCGACGGCGATCTCACCGGACCGCTCGTCGAGGACCTCACCCGGCCAGGGCTGCACGCAGCGCGCCCTCCAACGCGTCCGGCTCCCAGCCGCCCTCCCACAGCACGCCCTCGATGAACAGCCCGGGCGTCGCCGTCACGCCCGACCCCACCGCCGAGCGCACGTCGTCGAGGATCCGCTCCAGGTGACGGCCCTCCTGCATGTCGTCCATCAGCTGCGCCACGTCCAGCCCGATCTGCCCCGCGTAGTTCAGGAGATCCGGCACCGACAGCGCGTCCTGCCGCGCGAGCAGGACGTGGTGATACGCCCAGAAGCCGTCCTGCTCCGCCGCGCCCTCGGCGGCCAGCGCGGCGCCGTTGGCGTTCGGGTGCAGCTCGCCGATCGGCAGGTGCCGCCACGCGTAGGTGAAGCCGTCCCAGCGCTCTCGCAGCGCCATGACGCCCCGGTCGCACTCAGAGCACAACGGGTCCTCGTAGTCGCCGAAGACGACCAGCACGGGACCCGCGGAGCCGAGCGCGTGATCGTGTCCGCGGACGAAAGGTGGCGTCAGCATGAGGGGAGGTAACCGTACCCGCCGGCGTGGCAGCACCACTGTCGCCGCCGGTGTGGCGCGGTTACGCTCGCAAGGTTCTATGGCCGCCTCCCCCGCCGAGATCCGCGAGCGCGATCTCCTCAGCCGCCTCGCCGCTGGGACCGCGGGCGTCGTCGGCGCCGCCTTCCTGCGCCGCCTCGTGCAGGAGCTCAAGGGCGCGCTCGAGGCCGACGTCGCGTTCGTCGCCGAGCTCGTCGAGCACCGGCCGGGGTACGCGCGCACGATCGCCTCGGCCTACCGCCCGGGGATGGAGCTGCGCGAAGGGCACGAGTTCGCCCTGAAGGGCACGCCGTGCGAACACGCCTACGACACCGACCTGCTGCTCGTCCGCCGCGGCGCCCGCCTGCGCTACCCCGCGGACACGTTCCTCGGCGCGCACGGGCTCGACGGCTACCTGGCGATTCCGCTGCGCGGCGCCGACTCCCGGGCGATCGGCCACATCGGGCTCGTGTCCGCCGGCCCGCTCGATCCCAAGCCCAGCGAGCTACACGCGCTGCAGGTCTTCGCCGCCCGCGCGGCCGCCGAGCTCGACCGGCGCCGCCACGAGCGCGCGCTGCGGGCGCGTGCCGACGAGGTGGTCGCCAGCCGCGCCCGCGCCGTCCACGCCGCCGACGAGGAGCGCCGCCGGATCGGCCGCGACCTGCACGACGGGGCGCAGCAGCGGCTCGTCGTCCTCGGCCAGTCGATCGACCTCGCGCTGCGGCAGTTGCAGTCCGACCCCGAAGGCGCGCAGGAGCGGCTCGCGGCGGCGCGCGAGCAGGCCTCGCTCGCCGGGCGGGAGCTGCGCGAGCTCGCTCGCGGCCTGCACCCCGTCGGCCTGGAGCGCGGCCTCGCCGGCGCCCTCGCCGCGCTCGCGACCCACTCGGCGCTGCCGGTCGAGCTCGTCGCGGTGCCTGACCGCCGCCTGCCCGACGTCGTCGAGACCACGATCTGGTTCCTCGTCTCCGAGGCGCTCTCGAACGCGATCAAGCACGCGGGCGCGAGCCGCCTCGAGGTCGACATCGTGCTGCACGGTCGGACGCTGGTCGCGCGCGTGTCCGACGACGGCGCGGGTGGCGCCAACGCCGCGCAGGGGACCGGCCTGCAGGGACTGCAGGCGCGCATCGAGGCGCTCGGCGGGCGCTTCGCCGTCCAGAGCATCGACGGCACGACGCTCACGGCCACGATCCCCCTCGCCCCCTGGCGCACCGCCACCGACCCCTTCCTCGAGTTCGGCCATGACGGCGACGGCGGCAAGGGCCTGCGCAAGATCGAGGAGCTGCTGACCGGAGCCCGCACCACCGGCGTCTCGCTCGCCCGCGAGTGGGAGCTCGAGGGCGGACCGCCGCGGATCGGACAGCGCCTGCCGGTCTTCGATCACACCGGGCGCCGTCATGGGCTGGTGGAGATCGTGCGGGTGGCGGTGATGCCGTTCGGCGAGATCGACCCGGCGACGGTCGACCCCGAGCCCGGCGAGGCCGACTGGCACGTCGGCCGCGCCAAGGCCTACCAGGAGTGCCGCGAGGAGATCGCGGCGCTGCTCGGCGAGCCGAACTGGCGGCTCACCGAGACCGAGCCGATGGTGATCCTCACCTACCGGTCGGTGCCCGCCGCGGAGATCAGCGGCTCGATCCTGTAGGGGATCTGGCGGGTCATCGAGATCGCGCTCGTCGAGCGCTGGACCGCGCCGGTGTGCAGCATCGCGTTGATCACGTCCTGCAGGTGGGTGTTGTCGCGGGCGACGACGCGGCACAGCAGGTCGCGGTCGCCGGTGACGCCGTGGACCTCGAGCACCTCCGGGACCAGCTCCAGGCCCGCGACGGCCTCCTCCAACCGACCCTGGACGATCTCCAGCGACACGAAGGCCAGCACCGGATAGCCCATCTGCGCGGGCTCGATCGCCGGACCGAAGTCGGTGATGACGCCACGCGCGGCCAGCTTGTCCATGCGCGACTGCACGGTCCCGCGGGCGACGCCGAGCCGCCGCGCGATCTCCACGACACCCACGCGCGGGTGCGCGCGCAGCATCAGCAGCAGGCGGGCGTCGAGCCCGTCGATCTCCTCGCCGCTCACGGCGCCACTCCAGAATGCCCGAAACCGGACGGCTGGTCCTTCGAAGGCGGTTCGCCGGGCTCGCTCACGATCGCGAAGGTTAAGGCGTCGCGGGCGCCGTCGCGGCGAGCGGCGCGGGGCGGCGGGGCGCCCGCGGGATCCGCAGCACGATCAGCGCGGCGACGCCGCAGAGGATGCCGCTGGCGACGAACACCGGCAGGTAGTCGCCCTGCCACCCGCGCACGAGGCCGGCGCCCCACGCGGCGACCGCGCCGCCGATCTGGTGGAACGTGAACACCCAGCCGAAGACGACGCTCGACTTCTCCGGGCCGAACTTGCGTGCGGTCAGGGCGACCGTGGGCGGGACGGTGGCGATCCAGTCCAGCCCGTAGAAGGCGACGAACAGGACGAGCGTGTAGCTCTGGGTACTCAGCGCGTTGGAGAGCAGGACGAGCGAGAGCCCGCGCAGCGCGTAGTACCAGAACAGCAGCCGGCGCGGGTCCGTGCGGTCGGTCAGCCAGCCTGATGCCGTGGTGCCGGCGATGTCGAGGATGCCCATCAGGGCGAGCATCGACGCCGCCTCGGTGGCGGGCATCCCGTGGTCGTGGGCGGCGGGGATGAAATGGACGGCGATCAGGCCGACGGTGGTCGCTCCGCAGACGAAGAAGGAAGCCGCGAGCGCCCAGAACGTGCCGGTGCGCGCCGCCTCGAAGAGGATCTTCACGGCGTTGGAGGCGTGCGCGCCCTCGCGCGGCGGTTCGATCTCCGTGCCGCCGTAGGGCGGGATGCCGATGTCGGCGGGCCGATCGCGCAAGAGCAGGCCCGCGACCGGCAGCGCGAGCAGCGCGACGCCGCCCGGCACGACCATCACCCAGCGCCAGCCCTCCATCTCCACGTGCGACATGATCGGGAGGAAGATCAGCTGTCCCGTGGAATTCGCGGCCGTGAGCAGGCCGACGACGAGCCCGCGCCGGTCGTGGAACCAGCGGGTGGCGATCATCGCCGCCAGCACCGGCGCGACCGCGCCCGTCGCGGCGCCCGTGACGACGCCCCACAGCAGGTAGAGCTGCCACGGATGCTTGACGAGCATGGTCAGCCCCGCCGAGACCGCGATCAGCGCCAGCGCGACGGTCACGACGCGCCGCAGGCCCACCTTCTCGACCAGCGCCGCGCTGAACGGCCCGCTGAGGCCGAAGACCACGAGGTTGATCGCCACCGCCGCGGAGATCGTCGCCCGGCTCCAGCCGAACTCATCCTGCAACGGCACCATCAGCACGCCCGGAACGGCGCGGAATGCGGCCGACGCCAGAAGCGCCGTGAAGCCCGCCGCAGCCACGACCCAGGCGTAGTGGACCCTCCTCGACCGCATCGGTTTCATCATACAACCGACGAATTCCGGGAGATTCGCCGTATGATCGGGAATGAGAGAGGCGAATGAGCAGCGTCTACCGGAACATCCTGGTAGCGATCGATGGCTCGCCGGACGCCGACGCGGCCCTTGCGCACGCGGCGGAACTGGCGCGCGATCAACGCGCCCGGCTGACCTTGGTGACCGCGGTGCCGCAGGTGCCGGCCACCGCGCTGCTCGCGTCCGGGGCCGCTCCCCCACGCAGCGAGGTCATCAAGCACTACGCCGAGCTGCTGCGCGTCGCCGCCGCCGAGCTGCCCAACGACGTGAGCGTCACGACGCTGCTGGTCGAGGGCCCGCCCGCCCGCGCGCTGATCGAGCGCTCGAAGTCCGGCGCGTTCGACCTGATCGTCATGGGCTCGCACGGCCACGGCCGCCTGCACACGTCCCTGCTCGGGTGCGTCTCGCAGAAGGTCATGCAGGCGAGCCCGATCCCCGTGCTGCTGATCCGCGCGCCCGAGGAGGCCGAGGCGCGCGTCCCGAGCTCCGCCCCGGTTGAGAGCGCGCTCGACATCTCGCCGCTGACGAGCTAGCCGTAGCGCGGGGTCGGCGGGATCGGTGCGCCGTTGCGGACCGCCTCGACCACCGCCTCCGCCTCCGCCGGGCGGTACTCCTCGCCGTAGACCGCGCCGTCGCGCCGCGGGGCCTCCATCACCGCGCAGCCCGCGGTGCCGCCCAGGTCGACGGGCGCATACCCCGCGTCGCGGATCAGGCCGGCGACGATCGCCTTGGCGGCCTCGTCGTCGCCGCACAGCCACTGCACGACGCGCGGTTCGCGGCCCGCCGTCTGGACCTGGAACGCCGCCGTCAAGGTGTTGAAGGACTTCGTGTAGTGCGCTCCCGGCATGCGCGCGGCATTGAACGCCGCCGCGGTCTGCCCGGCGGCGGGCATCGGGCCCGCCCCGAACTGGTTGGTCGTGTCGATCACGACCTTGCCCTCGAGCGAGCCGAGTTGGGCGAGCGCCTCGGGCAGCACGCCCCAGGGGACGGCGACGACGACCACCTCGGCGCCCGCCACCGCCTCCGCGGGCGCCGCCACGCGCCCGCCGATCTCGTTCGCCAGCGCGCGCTGCGCCTCGAGATCGCGGGCGAACCCGAGCGTGAGCGCGTGCCCGGCACCCGCGAGCCGGCGTGCGATGTTGCCGCCGATCCGGCCGGCCCCGATCACCGTGACGTTCATCGTCCCACCGCCTCCAGGATCTCGCGGGCGACGTCGCCGCCGCTGAAGTTCTGCTGACCCGTCACCAGGTTGCCGTCGCGGATGGCGAACGAGCGGAAGGCGCCCGCCTGGATGAAGTTCGCGCCGAGGTCCTTGAGCGCGTCCTCGACGCGCCACGGCATGATGCGCTGTCCCTCCGGCAGGGCTCCGGCCTCCCACGTCAGCCGGTCCGCCTCGTCCTCCTCGACGTTCGGGAAGCCCGTGACCGTCCTGCCGCGCACGAGCGGCGTGCCGTCCGCGAGCGTGGCGTACGCCAGCACCGCGACGCCGTGGCAGAGCGCTGCCGTGACCTTGCCGGTCGCATGGAACTCGGCGAACTTCGCGTGCAGGTTGGTCGCGTGCTCGAAGGTGAACATCGGTCCCTGGCCGCCGGCCACGACGAGCACGTCGTAGGCCTCGACGTCGAGGTCGTCGACCGGCTTCGTGGCCTCGATCAGCTTCAGGAACCCGGGGTCGTGCTTGTAGCCGCGGGAGATCACGTCCTCGGCCTGCCAGCGGCTGGCGTCCTCCGGATCGCTCAGCGCGTCCCACTCGCATCTGCCGCCTTGCGGGCTGTAGACGTCGACCTCCCAGCCCACCCCGGTGAACGCGAAGTACGGGTGCGTGAGCTCCGACCACCAGAAGCCGACGGGCCAGCCCGTGGTGGTCGAGACGCCTGGGTTGGAAATCACGATCGCCGCCCGCTTGGGCCGGGCGGGATCGACCGGGTTCAGATCGCTGTGGCGCATGACCAATTGATATCAAAGCTTGAGTCCAAGCAATTTAGACAAGCGATACTGCCGGGCATGCATGACTCGGTCGACGCGCTCCTGGCCTCGTGGGACGAGACGCGCCCGGACGTCGACTTCTCGCCGGTGGCCGTCGTCTCGCGTCTCGGCCGGGTGCGGACCTACATCGAGCGCGAGCTGCACGGCGTGTTCGCGGCGCACGGACTCAGCCCGGCGAGCTTCGGCGCGCTGGTGACGCTCGTTCGGCTCGGCGCGCCGGAGGGCGTGAGCCAGCGGCGGCTGATGGACGAGCTCGGGCTGACCTCGGGCACGATCAGCGTTCGCATCGACCGGCTCGTCGAGGCCGGGCTGGTCACGCGCCGGCCCGATCCGGAGTCCAAGCGCAACACGCTGATCGCCCTGACCGAGCGCGGCGAGGAGCTGGTCGAGCGCGCGATCCCCGCCCACCTGGAGAACGAGCGCCGCCTGCTGAGCGCGCTCTCGGCGGCCGAGCAGGAACAGCTCGCGGGGCTGCTGCGCAAGCTGCTGCTCGCCTTCGAGGGCTCGTCGGCGCCGCTCGGGCTAGGCGCGACCGTCGCGCCGGCGCACGTGACGCTGACGCTGCGCGCGTCCGTCGGGCTGCCGCCGGTGACCGGCCTGCTGGTGCGGGCGCTCGACGCGGACGGCGCGGCCGCGGCCGCCGGCCTGCGGACCGGTGACGTGCTCGTGCGCGTGGGCGAGACCGAACTGCGCTCCGCTGAAGCGCTCGAGGAATTCGCGGGAGGCACGATCGCGCTGCACGTCGTCCGCGGTGTCGAGGAGCTCGACGTGACCGTCGAGCTCGGCGCCGCCGCCGGGCCGACGGGCGCCACCAGCGGCGAGCATCGGCTCTAGTGTCCTGAGTCGAAGTTCGCTAGTCGATCGCGTCGTCCCCGTAGAGCACGGTGTCGCCGTCGATGACGGTCGGGACGCCGCGCACGCCCGCCTCCCACGCGGCGCCGGTCGCGTCCTTGAGCCGCTGCTTGATCGCGGGGTCGTCGAGCGCGGCGAGCAGCAGCGCCGGGTCCAGGTCGGCCTCCTCCGCGGCGCGGGCGAGCACGCGGGGATCCGAGATGTCCGCGCCGGTGGCGAACTCGCGGTGGTAGACGGCGCGGGCGAAGGGCGCCAGGGCGCCGCGTGCCTGCGCCCACGTCGCCGCCCGCATCGCCTTCAGGCCGTTGACGGGCCAGCCGTCGGGCCAGACGAGCGGCGGCAGCCCGTAGCGGCGCGCCCGCGCCTCGACCTCGACCACGTTCTCGGCCCGCGTGGGCGTCTGCGACCACGAGCCGCTGCCGCGCCACTCGAAGATCGCGCCGAGCAGGATCGGCTCGAGCGTGAACCGCTCAGCCGCCCGCGCCACCGTGAGGTAGGCGTAGGGCGAGCCGAGATCGAAGTAGAGGGTCGGTGCTTGAGTCACATCGGGGCGCCCGGATTCGAACCGGGGACCTCACCGACCCGAACGGTGCGCGCTACCAGGCTGCGCCACGCCCCGGGACCGGGAGAGTGTAGCCACGTCAGTGACCGTGACCGGAGCCGAGTGCTCCGGTGAGGCCTCCGACGGTGTCGTCGACCGCGTTCCCGACGTTGCCCACGGCCTGGTCGACCGTGTCCGTCACGCCGTCCACCGCGTCCGAGACGGGGCCGTCGCCGGTGACCGTCTTCACCGTGTCGTCGACCGCCTGGGTCACCTGCTGCGTGGCGCCGGAGACGGCGTCGGTGGTCTTGTCGACGGCGTCCGCGACCGGCTTGGCGTCGGCCGGCGGGGGCGTCGGGACCGCGGCGGGAAGGTCCGTGGAGGGCAGCTTGGGCGTGGAGCCGCCGTCGGTGCTCTCGTGCGTTGCCTTGGGAGTCGAGCCGGCGGACGAGGAGGACGGCGGCACCGAGCCGCCACCGGCGGACGTGGCCCCGCCGGCGGCGGCCGGTGAGCTCGACCCCCCAGTCGTGTGCGACGTCGAGCGCGTCTTCGCGTGCTCGCGCTTGGTCGCGGAAGGCTTCGTGGTGTCGTTCGCGCTGGCGTCCTCGCGGGTCCGGGCGACCGGCGTCCTGGGGGCGGAATCCGGAGTGGTCGCGGTGACCGACGCGGCCTTGGCGGGCCGCACGAGCGCGGGCGTGTCCTTCGCCGGCGTCGCGGCGGTCGTGGCGTGGTGCACGCCGGCGGCGCCGCCGACGCTCGCGACGAGGATCGCGGCGCCCGCGGCCGCCTTCCCCCAGCCGCTGGAGAGCTGGTCCGACAGCGCGGGCAGGTGGGAGCTCCAGCGGCCGGGCTGCGAGGTCGCGACCGCGTCGTCGCCGCGCCGGAGCCTGGTGAGCCACGGGAACGCGAGGATCGCCGCGATCCGCTCGCGGACCGTCGGCCGCGTGAAGAGGCTGCGATCCAGGCCGGCGGCGAGCGCCTCGCGGCGGCAGGACTGGCAGTGCGAGAGGTGGCGGGCGAGGCGGCGGGTGTCGCGCGCTCCCAGCCGCGAGCTGACCGCCGTGCCGATGATCTGCGTGATCCGCAGGCAGCGCGCGCCCGAGACGATGTCGTCGTACTCCTCCGTCAGGCGGCGGCGGGCGCGGAACAGCGTCGACTCCACGGCGGGGCGGCTCATCCCCATGCGCTTGCCGATCTCCTGATAGGAGAGGCCCTCCAGCTCACGCAGCACGAGGATCTCGTGATGCGTCTCGCTGAGGCCGCCGAACGCGCCGCAGAGGTTGTCGAGATCCTGCTTGGCGGCGACCGCGGCGTCGGGCGAAGGCCCGGAGCCGATCAGCTTGGAATGGTCGGCGGGGGCGAGCCCGTCATCGGCGTCGTAGGAGACTTCCTCAGCGCGCTTGGAGCGCCGGAACGCGTCGATGCAGCCGTTCTTGGCGATCTGGTAGAGCCACGGTTTGAACGCAAGCGGCTGCTCGGTCTCGCGCATCCGGCGCAGGGCGGAGACGAACACCTCCTGCGTGACGTCCTCCGCCCGGCCGTGGTCCTTGACCATGCCGAGGACGTAGGCGTGGATGCGCCGCTGGTAGCGGTGGTAGAGGATCTCGAAGGCGCGGTCGTCCCCGCGCCGTACCGCCGCGACCAGGCGCTGATCGGAGTCTGCGGCTTCGTCGGCCTCGCGCGGCGGCGCGAGCGTCGCGTCGAGCAATCCCCTACTCACGATGTGAAGGTCCCTTGTATCTCTGAGGCTCTTACAGTCGCTCCCCGGGCCCCTGAACCCCGGCTCGCAATCAACGTCGTGTCAAATCACCCAAACTGTCTGACCTCAAACGCATATGGCACAGATCGACGACATCATTCGGACCCTCGACGAGCTGCTGCGTCCCTCCGACTTTCAAGATCTCGGCCCGAATGGGCTGCAGGTCCCGGGCGCGAGCGAGGTGACGCACGTGCTCACGGGCGTGTCCGCGACGCTCGAGTTGCACGAGCGGGCGGTCGAGCTCGGAGCGCAGCTCGTGCTCGTCCACCACGGGCTCTTCTGGAGCTTTCACCCGACCGGGCTGACGCCCCTGCTCGCCGCGCGCCTGCGGCCGCTGTTCAAGCACGACATCAACCTCGCCGGCTACCACCTGCCGCTCGACGCGCATCCCGAGCTCGGCAACAACGCGATCCTCGCGCGCGAGCTCGGGTGCGTGGACATCGAGCCCTTCGGGTCCTACAAGGGCACCTTCATCGGGCGTCGTGGGAGGTTTTCCGCGCCTTTGACAACTTCTGAGCTGAAGGAGCGCGTGCACGCCGTCACCGGCCGCGAGCCGCTCCTTCTCGGTGCGGGACCGGAGCGGATCGGCTCGATCGGGGTCGTCTCGGGTTCGGCCGCGGACACGCTCAACGAGGCCGTCGCGGCGGGCCTGGATGCCTTCCTGACCGGCGAACCGCGAGAGCACATCACGGCCGAGGCGGCGGAACACCGCGTCCACTTCGTGGCCGCCGGACATCACGCGACGGAGACCTTCGGGGTCCGGGCCCTAGGTGAGCTGCTGGTGGACCGGTTTGGGGTCGAACACACCTTCTTCGATCAACAAAACCCGGTCTGATCGAATGTTTAGTACAGGTTGATCAGGTTGGCATTGTGGACATCCGGTGAAGTCGCTACCGTGCCCTGACACGTGGCAAACCTCACCAGGAGGATTCGTACTGATGGCAATCCATCTCACGCCCACGGAGCTCGCTCGCGAAGCCGGAATGGAACGGCGCGAGGTCATCGAGAAGTGCATGGAGCTGGGCGTGCCGATCTTCCAGGGACGAATCGACAAAACGCTCTTCATGGCCAATGTCGAGGAGCAGTCCGTCTCCGTAGCGGCGGCGTGATCTGCGGCGCCTAGCGCGCCTCCCCGGGTAGGATCGCCTCCTCGGCTTTTCGAGGAGGAGCAAGGAATGCAGGAGACGACGGCAGGGCCGACCCACGGGGGAACGGGGTCGGTCACGATCGCGGACATCGTGGGCCTGGCCGCCGAACGCTATGGGGAGCGTCCGGCGGCCCGGTTCAAGCGCGACGATGAGTGGCGCGAGGTGTCGTACGCCGAACTCGGCGAGATCGTCTCCGAGATCGCCCGCGGGTTCGTGGACCTCGGACTCGCGCAGGGCGATCGCGTCGCGCTGCTGTGCACGACGCGCGTCGAGTGGACGTACGCAGACTTCGGGATCACGTCCGCCGGTGGCGTCGTCGTCCCCGTCTATCCCACGAACTCGCCCGACGAGTGCGCGTGGGTGATCGGCAACTCCGAGTCGCGCTTCGTCGTCTGCGAGGACGCCGCGCAGGTCGCGAAGATCGTCGCGGTGCGCGACGGGCTGCCGCTGCTGGAGGGCATCGTCTGCATCGAGCCAGGGGTCGACGGGACGATCTCGCTCGACGAGCTCCGGGAGCGTGGACGCCCTCGTGACCGCGCGGAGATCGCCGCGCGGGTGGCGGCGACGAAGCCCGAGGACCCGTACACGATCATCTACACGTCGGGGACGACGGGGCCGCCCAAGGGCTGCGTGCTCAGCCACGGCAACTACCGCAACGTCACCCGCATGTGCGAGGAGATCGGGGTCATCGAGGCGGGCGAGCTCGTCTACCTCTATCTCCCGCTCGCCCACTCCTACGCGCTGCTGATCCAGCTGCTGGCGGTCGACCTGGGCGCGCCGATCGCCTATTGGAGCGGCGATCCGCAGCAGATCGTGCCGGACCTGATGGCCGTCAAGCCGGTCTACCTGCCGTCGGTGCCGCGGATCTTCGAGAAGATCTACACGCTCGTCACGTCCAACAACGATCCGCAGACGATCGCGGGCGCGACCCGGCTCGGGCTCACCGTGCGCCGCATGCTGGAGGCCGGCCAGGAGGTGCCGCCGGACCTGAAGGCCGCGTTCGACAAGGCCGACGCCGAACTGTTCGTCAACGTCCGCGGGATCTTCGGCGGGCGCATGAAGCAGGCGACCTCGGGCGCCGCGCCGATCTCGATGGAGATCCTCGAGTTCTTCTACGCGTGCGGCGCGCCCGTGCTCGAGGGCTACGGGATGACCGAGACGTCGACGGTGAGCACCACGTCCACGGTCGCCGACCACCGGCTCGGGACGGTCGGCCGCGCCTTGCCCGGCTGCGAGATCAAGATCGCCGACGACGGCGAGATCCTCGTCCGCGGGCCGCACATCTTCGGCGGCTACTACTCGCCCGGCGACGACACGTCCGCGTTCGGCGGCGTGAGCGACGACGGCTGGCTGCACACCGGCGACCTCGGCGCGCTCGACGAGGACGGCTACCTGTCGATCACCGGCCGCAAGAAGGACATCATGATCACCGCGGGCGGCAAGAACCTCACGCCCGCCAACCTCGAGAACGACCTCAAGCGCTCACGCTGGATCTCCCAGGCCGTGATGCACGCCGACCGCCGGCCGTACCCGGTCGTGCTGATCACGCTCGACCCCGAGGAGATCGTCCACTTCGCCCGCGAGCACGGGCTCAGCGAGGACGTCGCCTCGCTGTCGACCGACCCCAAGGTCATCGAGCTGATCCAGGGCGAGCTGGACCAGGTGAACGAGCGGTACGCCCGCGTCGAGCAGATCAAGCGCTTCTTCATCCTCGACCACGACCTGTCCCAGGAGACCGGCGAGCTGACCCCGACGCTGAAGGTCAAGCGCAACGTGGTCAACGAGCTCTACGCGGAGCACTTCGAACGGCTCTACTCCTGAGAGGCGCGTTCGACCGGCCTGTGGAGCGCGCGGCCCGCCTGCTGGCGGGCCTCGTGCTCTTTGGCCTCGCGTTGGCGGTCCTCGTCCAGGCCGACCTCGGCCTCGACCCCTGGACGGTCTTCCACCAGGGCATCTCCAAGCACGTCGACCTCTCGCTGGGCACGATCACGGTGATCAGCTCGCTGACCGTGCTCGCGCTCTGGATCCCGCTGGGCGAGCGCCCCGGGCTCGGCACGATCGCCAACGCCCTGATCGTCGGCCCGGTCCTGGACCTCGGCGTCGCCACGATCCCCGCGCCGCACGCCCTCGCGCTCCGCTACGCCTACGTGCTGGGAGGGATCCTCGCCATCGCCGTCGCCACGGGCCTCTACGTCGACGCCGGCTGGGGCCCGGGCCCTCGCGACGGCCTGATGACCGGCATGGCCAAGCGCGGTGTCCCCGTCGCCCTCGCCCGCGCCGCGATCGAGCTGACGGTCCTGATCGCAGGCTTCCTCCTCGGCGGCACCGTCGGCGTCGCCACCGTCCTGTTCGCCCTCCTCATCGGCCCGCTCGTCAAGCCCGCACTGAGCCGGTTCGCGATCCGCTCTCAGGCGTCGCTCTGACGCAGCAGGGCACCGGTGGTCTGCTCGAGGATGCGCCGCCAGGCGCGGGTCTTCTCGCGCTCGGCCGAGAAGTGGCGGACGACCTTCCGGACGCGCGTCGCGGAGATCTCGATGCCGTGGCGGCGGCAGACCTCGCGGATCTCGTCGTAGTCCTTGGCGAGCTTGAGCGTGACCGACTCGAAGCCATGGCGGGCGACGTCGACCCGGGAGGCGAAGTTGAGGATGTTCGTCTGGAACATCAGCTCGTCGTCGGGGTCCGGCTCGATCAGGACGATGTCGACGCCCGGGTAGCGCTCCTTCCAGTGGCCGGCCATCTCGTGCAGGCGCTGGTAGGCGAGCAGCTTGAACGTCTGGTAGCCGATCTTCGGGAAGCCCATGTCGGACACCCGGCGCACGCGGGTGCCGAAGAGGGTCGGGATCGTCTTGGAGAAGTCGTTGACGTAGGGGACGAGCGGGTTGACGACGACGATGAACTTGGCGCCCGCCTCGACGGCGATGTCGAGGTTGGTGGTGGAGACGATGCCGCCGTCGACGAGCTCACGCTCGCGCACCCGGTAGGGCGCGTAGATCATCGGCAGCGCGGTGGAGGCCCGGACGGCGCTGGAGATCGGGATGTCGTCCCAGCCCTCGGCGCCGAGCACGATCCGCTCGCACGTGTCGAGGTCGGTGGCGGCGAGGTAGAGCTCCTTCTTGAGCAGCCGGAAGTCGTCGGTCCGGCCTTCCTCGGAGAGCGCCTTGCGCAGGTAGTCCTCGACGCCCTGACCGGTGTAGATGCCGGACGGCAGGGCGTCGCCGAGCGCCAGCACGAGATCGACCGCGCTCAACGAACCCAGCGACGACGCGACGTTGCGCGCGACGCTGATCGCGTGCAGCGGCAGCTTGAGCGCCTTGGTGGCGAACTCGGCCTTGTTGAGCTTGAGCAGCATCTCGCGCCCGAGCGGCGGGAGCACCGACGGCAGCTGGTCGTTGACCGTGCGCATCATCTGCTCGGGCGTGACGCCGTTGGCCACGAGTGAGGCGATCAGCGATCCGGCGCTGGTCCCCACGTAGACGTCGAACTGGTTGACCGAACGGTTGGACGACAGCAGGTCGAGCGCCCGCAGCGCGCCGATCTGGTAGACGCCGCCGGTGAAGCCGCCCCCGCCCAGCACCAGCGCGGTGCGCGACGAACGTCGCCTGCGACGCGCCGGAGCGTTCATCTCGACCACGGACCCCATCCCGCCACCAGTGTAAGAGGCGCGACTTCCGTCCCGCCGCCGGGTTTCGTACGCTCGACATGCTCTTGCGCCGTCTCGCCCTGCTCATCTCCGTGGCCGTGCTCACCGCCGCGCCGGCCGCTGACGCCGCCGGCCCCGCCGCCACGAAGAAGGTCCTCCAGCGCGAGATGGCCAAGGCCGGCGCCTCTTCAGGCGCGTATGTCGTCGACCTCGGCACCGGCGCAGAGCTCTACGCGAGCAAGGCCGACGTCGCCCGCATGCCCGCGTCGGTGAACAAGCTCTACACGTCGTCGGCCGCGCTGCTGCGCTACGGCGCCGACGGCCACCTCACGACGAGCGTGCTCTCGAGCAGCCTCCCGGACGAGACCGGCACGATCGCCGGCGACATCGTGCTCAGGGGCGGCGGCGACCCGATGTTCAACTCCGCATCGGTCACCACCCTGGCCCAGCAGCTCGCGGACGCGGGGCTGCAGGAGGTCACGGGCCGGGTGATCGGCGACGAGTCCGCGTTCGACGCGTTCCGCGGCGTGCCCGCCTCCGGCTACCGCCTGACCAGTGAGGTCGGTCCGCTCAGCGCGCTGTCGTACAACCACGGCCGCACGGGCAAGTCGAGGCCGTACTTCCAGGCGAGCCCCGCGAAGTTCACCGCGCAGGCCTTCGAGAAGGCGCTCGAGAAGGAGGGCGTCAAGGTCGCCGGCTCCGCCCGCGCCGGTCTCACGCCCGAGGGGATGACGCCGCTGAGCGAGTTCGAGTCCCCGCCGATCGCCTCGATCGTCAAGGCGATGAACCAGCCGAGCGACAACTACATCGCCGAGATGCTGATCAAGGGCCTCGGCGCGCAGTTCGGCACCGCGGGCAGCACCACGGCGGGCGGGACCGTGATCAAGGACGCGGTCCGCGATTTCGGGATCACGCCGAGCGTCGTCGACGGGTCGGGATTGAGCCGCAGCGACCGCACGACCCCGCGCCAGGTCGTCGAGCTGCTCAGGCACATGGACTCCTCCGAGGCGGGCGTGGCGTTCGACTCCTCGCTCCCGGTCGCCGGCCGCAACGGCACGCTCTACAACCGGATGCGCGGGACCGCGGCCCAGGATCGCTGCCACGCGAAGACCGGCACGCTGCACGACGTGTCCGCCCTGGCGGGCTTCTGCAACACCACCGGCGGGGAACGCGTGGCGTTCGCGTTCCTGATGAACGGCGTCTACCCGAACGCCGCACGGGTGCTCCAGGACCGCATGACCGTGGCACTCGCGCGCTACGACGCACCATAAAACGGGTACGAGGCGGAAGTCATGCGCTCCCTCCTCATCGCCGCCCTCGTCACGCTTGCGCTCCCCGCCGTCGCGGACGCCCGCGACGCGACCGTCACCTCCTTCGACGGCACGCAGATCGTCCTCTCGTTCTTCCCCGCCCCAGGCGGCGGCAAGGCGCCGACGATCCTCGAGGGCCACGGCTGGGGCGGCTCGCGCGAGACGAACCCCGACGCGGCGAGCGACGAGGTCACGGGCAATGTGGGCGTCGGGGCGCTGCGCAAGGCCGGCTTCAACGTCCTCACCTGGGACAGCCGCGGGTTCGGGAACTCGGGCGGGACCGTGACGGTCGACTCGCCCGATGCCGAGGGCCGCGACGTCAGCGCGCTGATCGACTGGCTGGCCCAGCAGCCTGAGGCGCAGCTGGACAAGGCCGGGGACCCCCGCGTCGGCATGACCGGCGTCTCCTACGCGGGCGGCATCGAGCTCGTGACCGCGCCGCGCGACAAGCGCATCGACGCGATCGCGCCGATCATCGCCTGGCACAGCCTGCTCACGAGCCTCTACAAGGAGGAGACGGTCAAGGGCGGGTGGGCGAGCGCGCTGACCACGCTCGGGATCCCGACCTCCAAGGGCCGGCTGGACCCGCACATCCTGAGCGCCTTCACGAGCGGCGCCGCCACCGGCACGCTGAGCGCCGAGGACCGGGCGTGGTTCGACAGCCGCGGCCCCGGGGACCTCGTCAAGCAGCTCACGATCCCGACCTTCCTCGTCGAGGGCACGGCGGACACGCTCTTCACGCTCAAGGAAGCGATCACGAACTACGAGATCCTCAAGGCGAACCACGTGCCCGCGAAGATGCTGTGGTTCTGCGGCGGCCACGGGGTCTGCCTCACCGGCTCGGGCCCCAAGGGCCACATCGAGCAGGCGGTCGTCGCGTGGCTGAGGCGCTACGTCGCCGGCGATGCGAACGTCGACACCGGCCCCACCTTCGAATGGCTCGCCGACGACGCGCAGTGGCGCTCCGCCGCCGACTACCCGCTCCCGGCCGGCGCACCGATCACCGCGACCGGGTCCGGCACGCTCGTGCTCAACCCCGCCGACGCCGCCTCCGGCACGATCGCCACCGCCGGCAAGGCCGTCAACGCGGTCGACGTGCCTGTCGCCGTCGCCGCGCCTGCGCAGATCGTCGGCGAACCGCAGCTGCGCCTGACGTACAGCGGCACCGGCGCCGGCACCCACGTGTTCGCCCAGTTGGTGGACGAGGCGCGCGGCGTCGTCGTCGGCAACCAGGCCACCCCGATCCCCGTCACGCTCGACGGCGCGCCGCACACGATCACGCGCCCGCTCGAGGCGATCGCCGCCAGCGCCGCCAAGGGGACGAGGTACACGCTCCAGATCACCGGCGGCACGCTGCTCTACGGCCCGGTCCGCGGCGCCGCCGCGATCACGTTCTCCAAGATCGACCTCGCGCTTCCAACGGCCGGCGTCGCGGCCGTGCAGGGCGGCGCGGGCGTGCTCCCGACCACCCGCACGTGCCTCTCCAAGCGCCGCTTCAGCATCCGCGTCCGCGGCGCCCACCCGCGGGTGACGGTCGCGGGCAAGCGGGTGAAGGTCCGCAAGGGCCGCGCGATCGTCGACCTGCGCGGCAAGCCGAAGGGCACGGTGACGGTCAAGGTGACCGTCAAGCGCAAGGGCAGGACGGTGCGCGAGACGCGGGTCTACAAGACCTGCGCCCCTAAGCTGCGTTCGTGAGCGGACACATCGTCGCGATCGGCGGCGGCACCTTCCTGACCGACGATCCGGACCCGCGTCTCGATGCGTTCATCCTCGCGCTGACCGGCAGAGCCCGCCCGAGCGTCTGTTACCTGGGCACCGCCGGCGGCGACCACGAGCGCGGGTCGCTCGCCTTCTATCGAGCGATGCGGGCGCACGACTGCGTCCCGACCGAGCTGACGTTCTTCGAGCGCACGGTCGAGGACCTGGCGGGCTTCGTGGCCGCGCAGGACGTGTTCTGGGTCGGCGGCGGGTCGACCGCGAACCTGCTGGCGGTCTGGCGCCTGCACGGGCTCGACGAGCTCCTGCGCGAGGCGTACGCGCGCGGCGCGGTGCTCGCCGGCGTGTCCGCGGGGATGAACTGCTGGTTCGAAGGCTCGACGACGGACTCGTTCGGCGCGACCCTCGCGCCGCTGCGCGACGGGCTCGGGCTCCTGCCCGGCTCCTGCTGCCCGCACTACGACTCCAACGAGCAGCGACGCCCGCTCTACCGCGGCGCGGTCGACCGCGGCGAGCTCGCGCCCGGCTACGCCGCCGACGACTACGCCGCGCTGCACTTCCACGGCACCGACTTCGTCGAGGCGGTCGCGCTGCGGGAGGGCGCGCGGGGTTATCGCGTCGAGCCGGGCGCCGAGACCGCGCTAGGAACCCGCATCCTCTAGCAGCGCCAGCAGCCCGGGTTCGTCGAGGACCGGCACGCCGAGCCGCTCGGCCTTCTCGAGCTTGGAGCCCGGCGAGGCGCCCGCGACGACGTAGCTCGTCTTCTTGGAGACGCTGCCGGTGACCTTCCCGCCGGCGCGCAGGATGCGCTCGGTCGCCTGCTCGCGGGTGAGGTCGGGCAGGGTCCCGGTGAGCACGAACGTCTGGCCCGCCAGCGGTCCCTCGCCCGGCGGCGGGCCCTCCTCCTCGAAGCGCAGGAACGGCCGCAGGTCGTCGATCAGGGGGCGCAGCTCGTCGAGCTGCGAGTGGATCAGCGCCGCGGTGATCGGGCCGACCTTCGGCGTCTCCGCCAGCTGCTCGGGCGTTGCCGCCAGCAGCGCGTCCACGGTGCGGAACTGCTGCGCCACGTCGCGGCCGGTGACGTAGCCGACGCCCTCGATCCCGATCGCGAACAACACGATGCCCAACGGCCGCTCGCGGCTGGCCTGGATGCTGCCGAGGAGGCGGTTCACGCTGACCTCGCCGAAGCCGTCGAGCGCCAGCAGCTGGTCCGGTTGCAGCCTGTAGAAGTCGGCGACGGTGCGGACGATCCCGAGCCGCTGGAACAGCGCGACCTGCTTCTCCCCCAGCCCGTCGATGTCCATGATCTGCGCGAACGTGGTCAGCAGCTGCCAGCGGCGCTCCGGGCAGTCGCGGTTGGGGCAGCGGGTGAAGACGGCGCCCTCGCGCTTGACGGTGGGCGTGTCGCAGAACGGGCAGCGTTCGGGGACCTGCGGCGGCTCCGCTCGGTCGGCGCGTTCGACGGCGTGTGGGGCGGGCGAGACGACCTCGGGGATCACGTCGCCGGCGCGGCGGACGATCACGTCGTCACCGACCCGCAGGTCCTTGCGGGCGAGGACCTCCTCGTTGTGCAGCGTCGCGGCCTTGATCGTCACGCCGCTCACGTGGACCGGCTCGAGCGCCGCGAACGGATGCAGATCCCCGAACTTGCCGACGTTCCAGTTGATCGCGTTCAGCCTCGTGACCGCCGTCGTGGGCGGGAACTTCCAGGCGATCGCCCAGCGCGGGTCGCGCCCGACGACGCCGAGCCGGCGCTGCAGCTCGATGTCGTCGACCTTGACGACGACGCCGTCGATCTCGAAGTCGAGCGTGCCGCGGCGCTCCTCCCAGCGCAGGCAGCGGGCGACGACGTCGTCCTCGGCGGTCAGCTTCTCGATGTCGCCGTTGACGCGGAAGCCGTGCGCGCGCAGCCACTCCAGCGACTCCCAGTGCGAGCTGAACGTCAGGCCCTCGGTGACGCCGATCGCGTAGCAGAACATCGACAGCGGGCGCTCGGCGGCGAGGCTCGGGTCGAGCTGGCGGATCGTCCCCGCGGCGCTGTTGCGCGGGTTCATGAAGGTGGACTGGCCGGCCTGCGCGCGCCGCTCGTTGAGCGCGGTGAAGTCTCCGAGCGCCATGTAGACCTCGCCGCGCACCTCGAGCAACGGCGGAGCGTCGTCGACCTTGAGCGGGATCGCGCCGATCGTGCGCAGGTTGTGGGTCACGTCCTCGCCGACCTCGCCGTTGCCGCGCGTGGCGCCGCGCTCGAAGACCCCGTCGCGGTAGATCAGCGACATCGCGAGCCCGTCGATCTTCGGCTCGCACACGAACTCGAACCGCGGGTCCTCGATCCCCTCGCGCGCCAGGTGGTTGCGCATCCGCTCCACCCACGCCCGCAGGTCGGCCTCGTTGTGCGCGTTGGCCAGCGAGAGCATCGGCTGCAGGTGCGTGACCTTCTCGAGCTTGCCCACCGGCTCGCCGCCGACCCGCTGCGTCGGCGAGTCCGGCGTCAGCAGCTCGGGATGGTCGCGTTCGATCGCCCGCAGCTCGTCCAGCAGCGCGTCGTAGGCGTCGTCGCCGATCTCCGGGTCGTCGAGGACGTAGTAGCGGTGCCCGTGGTAGGCGAGCAGGTCGCGGAGCTCGGCCGCCCGTTCGGCCGGGGAGGTCACGTCTCTCCCAGTAGACGTGCGAGGTCGTACTCGCGCAAACCCTCCATCCCGTGCTCGGCCGTCAGGTCGAAGTGCAGCGGCGTGACCGCGATGCGGCCGGCCTTCACCGCCTCGAGGTCGGTGCCGGGCTCGCCGTCGTGCAGCGGCGCGTCCCCGTAGACGCGGAACAGCCGGCGGCCGCCGACCTCCTCCTCGATCAGCTCGAGCTTGTCCCGGTAGACGCGCTTGCCGAGGCGGGCGACGTCGACGCCGGCGATCGGCCCGGGCGGGACGTTGATGTTGAGCAGGGTGCCGGGCGGGAGCGGGACGTCGTCGAGGCGGTCGACGACCTGCGCGGTGAACGCGGCGGCGTTGGTGAAGTCGAAGAGGTTGCCGAGGCGGAAGTCCAGCTCGCGGTGCGTGGACTGCTGCGAGACCGCGATCGCCGGCAGGCCGAGCACGATGCCCTCGAGCGCGGCGGCGACCGTTCCGCTGTAGGTGATGTCGTCGCCCAGGTTGGCGCCGTGGTTGATGCCCGAGACGATCACATCCGGGGTGAAGTCTTCGATCAGACCGAGCGCCGCGAGCCGCACGCAGTCCACGGGCGTCCCGTCGCAGGCGTAGCCGACCGTCCCGTCCTCGAACGGGACCTCCGCCACCCACAGCGGGCGCCGGAACGTGATCGAGCGCGCCGTCGCCGTCATGTTGTCGTCGGGCGCGATCACGGCCAGTTCGATGTCGTCGAGCGCGACGAGGGCGCGCCGCAGCGCCTGCAGACCCTCGGCGTCGATCCCGTCGTCGTTGGTCAGCAGGACCCGCAGCATGTGGCGGTCGACTCTACTGACGTCCAGGTCTTCACCGGTGGGCGCGCCCTAAGGTCAGTCAGATGGCGCGGAGACCGGGGTGGCCGTGTGCCGTACTGCTGATCACGGGGGTGACGGCGCTGATCCTGGGCGCGCTGGCGCTCTACGGCCGCTATGCCGTGCTCGACCGCGAGGCGTTCGCGACGCGGGCCACGGGCGCGCTGCAGCAGGACGAGGTGGTCGACGAGATCGCGTCGCGGATCACGGGCCGGGAGATCGCCGTGAATCCGGCGCTGGCCTCGCGGCGGCCGATCGTCGATGCCGCGGTCCGCGACGTCGTCTCGGATTGGCGCTTCCAGGCTGAGTTCCATCAGGGCGCGCTCGTCCTGCACGACGCGCTGTTCGGCGACGGCGGGATGGCGACGGCGACGGACGGGAGCGGCAGGCAGATCCAGGTGCGCGTGACGGCGCTCCCGCTGCCCGGGACGGGCCGGGAGCTGCGTGACGCGGTCGCCGCCCGCTCGCCGCAGACGGTGCGCGAGCTGCCGGAGGGGGACCCGGTGCTCTTCCAGCTCGGCGGCGGGCGGCTCGAGTCGGCGCTCGTGAGCTCCGCGCCGCACGCGCGGCGACTCTCGCTGCTGGCGCCGTTCGCGATCGTCCTCGGGTTGGTGCTGCTCGGGTGGGCGGCGCGGCGGGCGCCGACGCGGCGTCTCGGGCTGCGGCGCGCCGCGCTCGGGATCGCGCTCGCGGGTGGGACGCTGGTCGCGGCGACCTCGGTCGGGCGGGCCGTCGTGCTCTCCACGTTCGACACCTCGCACGGGGACGCGGTCGTCGGGACGATCTGGAGCGCGTTCCTATCGGATCTGCGGCTGTGGGGGCTCGGGGTGGGTGCGGCGGGGTTGATCGCGGCGGCGGCGTTCGAGCCGGGCGCGCCGGGTGCGTGGCGGCGGGTGGTGTCGGGCGCGATGGCGCCGTCCGGGAGCATGTTGCGGCTCGCGCGGGCCGCCGCGCTGGTGCTCCTGGCGGTGCTGCTGCTGTGGATGCCCGAGGTGCCGCTGGACCTCGCGGTCGTCGCGGCCGCGGGGCTGCTGGTCTTCACCGGGGCCGCCGAAGTCGTGCGACTGGCCCAACGGTCATTAATCCGATAGACCGATGCGACGGCCGCGGTCAGCGGCCGATCACCCGGTCATGGACAGCTCACGACGTGTCGTTGGCGTCGCCGTGGCCGAGGAGCGCCCGCTTGCGGGGCTGATCGTCGGCTGGATGTTCATCGCCGGGGCGGTCGTCACGACGCTCCTCCCACTGCTCCCCGGCGCCGACGGCAAGGTCCTGACGCCGACGCTCCCGATCGGGATCGCGGCGTTCGTCTGGGGCCTGGTCGCCGCGTTCCGCTTTGACTGGGCGCGCGCGCCCGGCTGGGTGATCCACGTCTCCACCGTGCTCGGCGCGTTGTCGATCGCGGTCGCCACGCACGACACGGGCGGCGCCGACTCCCCCGCCCGCCTGCTGGTCATGCTCGTGCTGGTCTACGCGTCCTACTACTTCCCGTCGCGCGAGGCCTGGCCCTACCTGGTGCTCGTTCTCGCGCTCCAGGAGCTGCCGATGGCCTACGACAAGGATGCCTTGACGGCCGGCATCCTCGGCGAGCTGCTGACCGTCGGCCCGTGCTACTGGCTGCTCGGCTGGCTGCTGATCTCGGGCAAGCGGGGGATGATCGAGGCGCAGGCATGCGCCCAGGAGCTCGCCCGCACGGACCCGCTGACCGGCCTGGCGAACCGCCGCGCCTTGTTGGAGGCGATGGCCTGGCGCGAGCGCGGCCAGTGCGTCGGGCTGCTGATGCTCGACGTCGACAACTTCAAGCAGGTCAACACCGAGCAGGGCCATCCGGGCGGAGACCGCGCGCTCGTCTTCGTCGCCGAGTGCCTGCGCGACAGCTGCCGCGCCGGCGACCTCCCTGCCCGCCTCGGCGGCGACGAGTTCGCCATCCTCGTCCCATCCGCCTCCGCCGACGGCATGGCCGCCCTCGCCGCCCGCCTGCTCGACACGGTCCGCGCGGGCGGAACCGTCCGCATCAGCGTCGGCTGGGCGATCACCTCCGGCTCCGACGAGGTCCTCCTCCACGACGCCGACAACGCCCTCGCCGCCGCCAAACGCGGAGGCAAGGACCGCGCGCTCAGCGCGGCGCGAACATAAAGGGGTCAGGCCCCTTTAGGTTCGTAGCTCACCTCGGCGAGGTAGAGGCCGTGCGGGGGCGCGGTGGTGCCGGCCGCGGAGCGGGGGGCGCCTTCGAGGAGGCGGGCGAAGTTGTCGCGGCGGCCTTGGGCGACCTCGAGCATCGTGCCGACGAGGATGCGGTTCATGTTGCGCATGAAGCTGTCGGCCTCGATCTCGAAGGTGACGATGTCCTCGTAGCGGTACCACCGCGCGCGGTGGACGTCACGCTCGAAGCGCCGGTGGTAGGTGTCGGTCGGCGTGAAGGCCGTGAAGTCGTGGGTGCCGACGAGGGCCGCGGCGCATTCGTCCAGGGCGGCGAGATCGAGCCCGTACGGCCACCAGAGAGCGCGGCCGCGCTCGAAGGCGCTCGGCTGGCGGCGGGCAAGGATCCGGTAGCGGTAGGTGCGGCTCGTCGCGTCGTGGCGGGCGGAGAAGCCCGGCGGAGCCTCCTCGGCGCGCAGCACGACCACCTCGCGCGGCAGGAGGGCGTTGACGCCGCGCAGGTTCGGCAGCTCGCCCGCGTACGAGACGACCTGACCGAGCGCGTGGACGCCGCGGTCGGTGCGGCCGGCGACCGTGATGTCGACCGGCGCGCGCAGAACGATCTGGAGCGCCTTAACGACTTCGGCGGCCACGGTCCGCTGGCCGGGCTGAATCGCCCAACCGGCGAACGGGCCGCCGTCGTATTCGAGAGTGAGCTTGGTGGTGCTCAGACGAGCTCGAGATAGACCATTTCCGTGGCGTCGCTCGAACGCGGGCCCAGCTTCAGGATCCGCGTGTAGCCGCCCGGACGCTCGGTGTAGCGCGGAGCGATCTCCTCGAAGAGCTTGTAGATCACGCCCTTGTTGGGGTGCTGGAGGATCGACGTCGCCTGACGGCGCGCGTGCAGGTCACCCTTGCGCGCGAGCGTGATCAGCTTCTCGATCTCCGGCTTGACCGCCTTGGCCTTGGCCTCGGTGGTCTTGATCCGCTCGTGGTCGATGACCTCGATGCAGAGGTTCGCGAGCAGCGCCTTGCGATGGGCGCTGTCACGGGACAGCTTGTGACGCGTCTTCTGATGGCGCATTAGTCCGTGCGCAGCGTCAAGCCCCGCTGCGAGAGGGTCTCGATCACTTCGTCGATGGACTTCTTGCCGAAGTTCGGGATGGCAGCGAGCTCGCCCTCCGACTTCGACACGAGGTCGCCGACCGTCTGAATTCCCGCCCGCTTGAGGCAGTTGTACGAGCGAACGCCCAGCTCGAGCTCCTCGATGAGGATGTCGTCCATCGGGCCGCCGCCACGCTGGCCGCCGCCCGTGGGCAGCATGCCGCCGGGGCCGGCGCCGTTGTCGAGGCCGATCGGGCCGGGGCCCGCGCGGAGGTCCTCGATGCGGTCCTCGTCGGTGAAGATCGACAGGCTCGAGATCAGGATCTCGGCGGCCTCGCGGAGCGCGGCCTGCGGGTCGATCGAGCCGTCGGTCTCGATGTCCAGCGTGAGCTTGTCGAAGTCCGTGCGCTGGCCGACGCGGGCCTGCTCGACCGAGTAGGCGACGCGACGGACCGGCGAGAAGATCGAGTCGATCGGGATGACGCCGATCGGCTGGTCCGGCGACTTGTTCTCCTCCGCCGGGCGGTAGCCACGGCCGCGCCCGATCGTCAGGTACAGCTCCAGCTTCGTCTTCTTGTCCAGCGTGGCGATGTGCGCGTCGGGGTTGAGGATCTCAACGCCCGATGGGAGGTCGATGTCCCGCGCGGTGATCTCCCCCGGCCCCGTGACGACGAGCGGAGCCTCGACCTCGGTCGCATCCGAGTGCATGCGGCACACGATGCCCTTGAGGTTGAGGACGATGTCGGTCACATCCTCGGTCACGCCCTTGATCGTGGAGAACTCGTGCGCGACCCCTTCGATCCGGACAGAGGTCACCGCAGCGCCCGCGAGGCTGGCGAGCAGCACGCGGCGCAGCGAGTTCCCGAATGTGTAGCCGAAGCCGCGATCAAGCGGCTCAACCACGAACTGCCCGCGGTTGTCTTCAACCGATTCGGACGTGATCCGGGGGATCTGGAAGTCGAGCATCAGGGTCCTAACGTCGTTCTCGTGTGGGGAGGCAAGCCCCGGCGGCGCCGGCTGCGCGGCCAAGGGGGTGGGGAGGGCGATGACTACTTCGAGTAGAGCTCCACGATGAGCTGCTCCTGCACCGGCGCGGCGATCTCCGCGCGCTCGGGCCGGCGCAGCACCTTCGCGGTGAGCTGGTCGTGGTCGGCCTGGAGCCAGGCCGGGACCTGGGCGACGAGCTCGGTTGCGTCACGGATCACGGTCTCGGCATCGCTGCCGGGCTTGAACGTGATCACGTCGTTCTCGCGGACCTGATAGCTCGGGATATCGACACGGCGGCCGTTGATGGCCCAGTGCCCGTGGCGAATCAGCTGGCGCGCCTGGCGGCGGGACGCGGCGAATCCGAGGCGCACGAGCACGTTGTCGAAGCGGCACTCGAGGATCCGCAGAAGGTTCTCGCCCGTGATGCCCTGCTGACGGGACGCCTTCTCGTAATAGTTGCGGAACTGCTTCTCCAGAACGCCGTAGTACCGGCGCGCCTTCTGCTTCTCGCGAAGCTGGACGCGGTACTCGGACTGCTTCTGGCGCCCGCGGCCGTGATCACCCGGCGGGTAGGAGCGTCGCTCGACGCCGCACTTGTCGGTGAGGCAGCGCTCGCCCTTGAGGAACAGCTTCTGTCCCTCGCGGCGGCACTGCTTGCACTGAGGAGAGGTATCGCGTGCCATGTGTTCCTAGACCCTGCGCCGCTTCCGGGGGCGGCAGCCGTTGTGTGCCTGCGGGGTGACGTCCTTGACGCCCGTGACCTCGAGCCCGGCGGCCTGGAGGCTGCGGATCGCGGTCTCGCGGCCGGAGCCCGGGCCCTTAACGAAGACTTCGACCTTCTGCATGCCCTGCTCGATGCCCTTGCGCGCGGCGGCGTCAGCCGTGACCTGCGCAGCGAAGGGGGTCGACTTGCGCGAGCCCTTGAAACCGGCGCCGCCGGCGGACTCCCAAGCGATGACATTGCCCTCACGATCGGTCAGCGCGACGATCGTGTTGTTGAACGACGTCTTGATGTGCGCCTGGCCGATCGGGATGTTCTTCTTGATCTTGCGGCGACCGCGCTGGGGGCGGCGAGGAGCGGGCATTACTTCTTACCTGCCTTCTTCTTGCCCGCCACCTGCATGCGCTTGGGACCCTTGCGCGTACGAGCGTTGGTCTTCGTGTTCTGACCGCGCACCGGGAGGCCGCGCCGGTGGCGCAGGCCGCGGTAGCAACCGATCTCCATCAGCCGTTTGATGTTCTGGCTGCGCTCGCGACGCAGATCGCCCTCGACCACGTAGTCGCGGTCGATGATGTCGCGGAGCTTTGAGACCTCGTCATCCGTGAGATCGCGGACCTTGCGGTCCGGCTCGATCCCGATTGCGGCGAGGATGTCGTTCGAGGTGGGGCGCCCGATCCCGTAGATGTAGGTCAGGCCAATCTCCACGCGCTTGTTGAGGGGGATGTTGATCCCTGCGATGCGAGCCATGCTTCCGCCTACCCCTGACGCTGCTTATGCCGGGGGTTCTGGCAGATCACGAGCACCCGACCGTGGCGGCGGATGATCTTGCACTTTTCACACATCGGCTTCACCGACGGTCGTACCTTCATGATCCCTTTCGGCTGATGATCCAGACGGGGTGGCTCTGGCGACCGGGCCGGCCGCCGCTACCATGCCCCCGGAGCGGTTCACACGCAGAAGCCTCCCGGCTCCGAGCGCGACAGAGTAGGTTAGCAAAGGCTCGCGTGCCGCCGACCAGTGTGCTAATAGCCTGCACGCGCGGTATTTTCGGGGTCGCGATACTCGGCCGAGATGCTCGCTCAAGCCGCCGCGCTCCTCGCAGCTCTTAACCCGATCGTGGCGCACGACTCGCATGAGTCGTACCCGCTGAGCTCCGTCGGGGATCGCGGTCCGGTCGCCTACGGCCACGCCGCCCCGGCCCGAGCCGGGGGCACCTGGCTCCAGTACTGGTTGTTTTATGACTACCAGGACCAGGACCGCGGCCTCGTCCGCACCGGGCGCCACGAGGGCGACTGGGAGCTCGTCCAGTTCCGCGTGACCGACGGCGGGCGCCCGGTCGAGGCGGTCTATGCCCAGCACTCCGGCGCCGAGCGCTGCGGGGCGTCGGCGCTGCGCTTCCGGGACGGCCGCCCGATGGTCTTCCCGGCCCACGGCTCGCACGCGTCCTATCTGCGCCCGGGCGTCCGCGACCGGATGTGGCCCGACCCCAACGACGAGGCCGACGGGCGCGGCTCGGTCGTCTCGCCGCAGCTCGTCGTCATCTCGGAGGACTCGCCGGCCTGGATGCGCCGCTCGACCCCGTGGGGCGGCTCGCGCGCGGGATGGATTCCGGGCGAGCAGGACTCGCCGCGCGGGCCGGTGTTCCAGCCGGCCCGCTGGGACCCGGACGCGTTCGCGGCGGCCGCCGGCCCGTGCCGGGCGTCCTGCGACGAGGTCGGCGAGTGCGACGGCCGCGAGAAGGCGCTGACCGCCGCCGGCGTGCTCGCGCTGCTTGCGTGGCCGGCGTGGTGGCTGCGGCGCCGCCGCCGCGAGCGGCCGCGAGGGCCGGCGTGACGCGAGCGCGGCGTGGCGGTGCGGGCGCGGGGAGCGGCGGGGCGGCGCGCGCTGGGCGCGCACGGCGGCGCGGCGCGGGGGCGCGGCGCGGGGGCGCGGCGCGGGGGCGCGACGACGCGGGGGCGCGGCGACGCGGCGCGGGCGCGGCGGCGCGGCGCGGGCGCGGCGGCGCGGCGCGGGCGCGGGGGCGTGGCGGCGCGGGGTGTCGAGGTGAGCCGAAATCGTCAGGCGAGGCCAGACACGGCCGGCGCACCTGGCGCGCGGGCATGCCTCGCGGCTGTCCGGCCAGCCCACCCCGCGCGTCCGGCGGTCCCCTCTGGCGGGACCCGGCCGCGGGCGCGAAAGTGAACCGCATGAGAGTCCTCGTGGTTGCGCTCCTTCTCCTCGCCGCGTTGCCTGCCGCCGCGCGGGCGGACACGTTCGTCGCGACCGCCGACAGTCCGCCCGACGCGAGCCTGCCGCCGGGGCAGGACTTCACCAAGGTCGAGTCCAGCGTCGACGACGTCGCGGGGACGTGGGCCGTCGCGGTGACGCTGCGCGACGTGCCGGACGCCGACGGGTCGGCCGCGATCAACGCGACGCTCGACGCGACCGCGCCCGACGGCGGGTGCGGGGACACGTTCGGCTTCCTGCGGGCGAGCACGGACCCGGCCAACACCGCCGCCATGGGGTCGGTGCTGCCGCCGACCGGGCTTCGCGCCGCGCAGTCGATCTCGCGGACGGCCGATGGCGCGACGCTCACGTACGTGATGACCGACACCGCGCTCGTGGGGCTGCGGCCGGGCTGCCTGACGCTGACGCTGAGCAAGTTCGGCTTCAAGGACCAGGTCGACGATGTTCCGTTCACCGGGCCCAAGCAGCCGCCGGTCGTCGTCCCCACGCCCACCCCGACCCCCACGCCGGCGCCACTCACCGTGCGGTTCTCGCACCCCACCGCGCGGCTGCACGCGTCGAGCACGGGCGTCGTCACGATCACGCTCGCCCCGTTCGGACGCGCCGCCTCCGGAACGGTGACGGTCAAGCGCGGCGGCAAGATCGCGGGGCGCGCCAACTACAGCGCGAAGGTGGGCGCCGCGGTCAAGGTGCCGATCCGCCTGAACGCGACGACGCGCCGCAGCCTCGCGCGTGGGCGGACGCTGGCGGTGAAGGTCGTCGCGACCGCCGGAGCTGCGACGGACACGATCTCCACGACGGTTCAGCGCACGCGGACCCGCACCCGCGGCGAGTAGCCGAGGTAGTACGGGTAGGAGTCGTCGCGCCGGATCCGCGCCCGGATAAGGAACGACGCTCCGCGGCCGGCGCGCAGGAACCGGTACCGCGTGGTGAACGTGCCGCGCGCGCCGCGCGCGCGGGCGGTGTCGAACGTCCGCCATTTCCCGCCCTCGTATGCCTGCAGGTCGACGACCTTGCCCGAGCTCGGCAACGGCAGGCCGCGCAGGCGCCCGCGGATCGTGATGCGCCCACGTGGCCGGACGCGCTCCGGGGTGATCGAGAGCGTCGCTCCCGCGGCGACCCGCAGCTCGACCGTCTTGGCCGCGTCGGCCGCCGGGAGCAGCGTCCGCGAGCGGTACTCGACGCGGATCGAGCGCGCCGCACCCCGGCCCGGGGTGAGACTGAAGCGCCCGTCGGCGTCCGTGGTCACCTCGCCGGCGCGAGCGTAGTCCGCGCCGGCGCGCGATTGGCGGTCGAGCACCTGCAGGACGGCACCGGCGATCGGCGCCTCCGTGGCGCCCGTCAGGCGCCCCGTGATCCTCGCGGTGCGCCCGTAGCCCACGTCGACGCGCGGGCGCGCACGCGCGAAGCCCGCCGTCAGGCGCGCGACGGGCGTCGCGCCGGCGCCGTTGGCGACGCCGCCGATGTCAGCGGTGAACGGCTGGCTGTCGGCCGCGTTGCCACCCGCGTCGATGACCCGCAACCGCAGCGTCCGCTTGCCCCCGACGGCGACCGACACCGGGACCTGCGCGCCGGTGATCGTCGTCTGACACGGCGCGGCGAACGAGTAGTCGCACGTGAAGTCCTCGACGCCGACCACCGTCTCGCCGGACGTCACGTCGACGACCTCGGCGCGCTTGATCCCGGAGTTGTCGGAGGCGTCGAACGTGACCGGTTCGTTGCCAACCAGGACGCCGGCACCCGCGGCGAGCCCGGAGGACGCGACACGGTCCACGCGCGGCGGCACCTCGTCGCGCAGCGTGATCGTCGCGCCGCGGATCGCGTACTCGAGATACCCGTTGGCCGCGAGCGAGCACGGGTTCCCGGCACACCCGACCCCGAGCCGCAGGATCGTCCCCGTGCCGTCGTAGTTGCCCGCGGCGCCGTACTGGCCGAGCGAGATGTCGCCACCGACGACGACGGGGTTGCGCGGGTCATACCAAGCGCCGACCGCCGACGGCGGGCCCTGGACGTTGGCGTCGTTGGCCCCGGAGCCCTCGAGGTAGGCGCCGCCGACCACGGTGTAGCCGCTCAACACCGCGCCATAGCCCGGGTCGCTCCTCGTGGGGTTGAAGTGACGCAGCCGCCGGTTCCAGCTGAACCCCGCGATCGTCGTCTGCGGCGCCGCGACGAAGGTGAGCTGCGCGCCGCGATAGACGCCGTAGAGGAAGTCCGGCCGGGCCTGGATCTCGATCGTCGGGTTCGCGACGCTCGTGTCGCAGTCGCGGGTGACGAAGTCGTCCGCCGTCTTGTAGAGCGTGAACGAGTGATTGACGAACCGCCCGGCCGGCGTGTCGCACGCGTGGACGTCGTAGGTCCCGGCATGCGCGACCGGCGCCGCGAGCGCGAGCGCGCCCAGCGAGACCGACAGGGCTTTAGCGAACGCGGACACGGACACGCGGCGAATACCCGAGGTAGTAGGGATAGGAGTCGTCGCGGCGGACCCGCGCGCGGATCAGGAACGACCGGCCGGAGGCCGCTCGCTGGAAGTAGTAGCTCGTCGCGAAGCGCCCGCTCGCGCGCGCCCGCGTACTGCGGAAGGTGCGCCACTTCCCGCGCTCGAAGGCCTGCAGCTCGACGACCTTGCCCGACCGCGGCATCGGCAGGCCCCGCAGCCTCCCGGCAAGACGGATGCGCCCGCCCGCGCCCACCTGCCGCGGAGTGACCGACAGCGTCGCGCCCGCCTGCACGCGCAGCTCGACACGCCGCGCGACGCCGGGCTGCGCCAACATGCGCCGCCAGCGGTACTCGAACCGGATCGCCCGCGCCGCGCCCTTGCCCGCCAGGACGCTGAAGCGCCCGTCGGCATCGGTCGTGACCTCGAGCCGCTGCCGGTACTGCGTCCCGGTGCGCAGCTCACGGTCGAGCACCTGGAGCGTCGCGTTCGCGATCGGCGCGCCCGCGGCGGTCGTCAGCGTGCCGGTGATCCTCGCCCGCTTGCCGAAGCCGAGCACGAGCGTCCCACGGCGGTTGCTCGCGAACCTCGCCGTCAGCTTCGCCCCGGGCTCGGCGCCCGCGCCGTTGACCGGCCCGCCGACGCCGACGGCGAACGGATCGGACTCGGTCACGTTGCCGCCGGCATCGGTGACCCGCAGCCTGAGCTGCCGCTGCCCGGCCGGAAGACCGGCGGGGACGACCTGCGCACCCTGCGCCTGCGGGCACGGCGAGGCGTAGGAGAAGTCGCACGCGAAGTCACGCTGACCGACCACCTCGGGATCGCCGCCCGGCGTCACGTCGACCAGCTGCGCGCTTCTGATGCCGGCGTTGTCGTTCGCGTCGAAGAGCACCGGCTCGTCGCCGGCGACCGCGCCTCCCACGAGCAGGCCCGCGGCCTTGAGGTCGGTGATCTGCGGCTTGGTGGGGTCGTTCACGGTGACGGAAGCGCCGAAGATCTGGGAGAGGATCGACCCGACGCGTCCGGCTCCGTCCGTCCACAGCGCACACCCTTGCGCCGCCTCGCAGCCGATCGTCCAGCGCAGGAACGTCGCGTCACCCCTGTAGCCGGCGAGCGCGGGGAAGCTCGCGCGTGTGATCGTCGCCTCGTTCTCCGCGGCCTGGCCGAGGTTGTACCAGTGCTCGCGATCGATCGAACCGGAGGCACTGTGCTGCCCGGTGAGCTCGAACGCGGTCGGTCCGAGTTGACCGAGATCGAAGAGCATCGCCTTGCCGGGGTTGTTGTCCACCGGGTTGAACTGGAAGAGGTACCGGTGGATCGAGAAGTCCGCGATCGTGGCCCCGGTCGGCGCACGGAACGTCATCGTGGCCCCCCACCCCTGGTCGTAGGTCCGATTCGCGTTGGAGCTCAGGAAGATGCTCGGGTTCGCATCCGCTGTCGAACACGTGCCCGTCGCGAACTGCGGCGCGTTGCTCGTGATCTCCCACGAGTGGTTGGCGAACTTCCCCGCCGAGGTCCCGCACGCGTACACGTCGTAGGTGCCGGCCTGCGCCGGAGCCGCCGCGACACCCACCCCCACCGCCATGGTCGCCATCCAGCGACCGATCCGTCGATCCATCGCGGTCAATGATGCCACGCCGGTCGCCCGGCGAGGACGGAACGCGGCTACGCCGCCGCGGCGGGCTGCGCCTCAGGGTGATGCCAAGGCGTGAGGATGCGCGGGCCGGCCGCGGTGATCGCGATCGTGAACTCGAAGTGGGCGGCGAGCGAGCCGTCCTGGGAGTAGATCGCCCAGCCGTCGTCGCCCATGCGGACCATGTGGCGGCCGACGTTGACCATCGGCTCGACGGCGAGGACCATGCCCTCCTTCAACACGACGCCCTTGCCCGGGTCGCCGTAGTTGGGGACCTGGGGCTCCTCGTGCATGTCGCGGCCGATGCCGTGGCCGACGAGCGACTTGACGATCGAGAGGCCGTGGGACTCGACGTGCTCCTGCACGGCGTGGGAGACGTCGCCCAGGCGGTTGCCGGCGCGGCACTGCTCGACGGCCTTGAAGAGCGCGCCCTCGGTGACGTCCAGGAGTTTGAGGGCGACCGGCGAGACGTCGCCGACCGGGAAGGTGCGGGCGGCGTCGGCGACCCAGCCGTCCTTCACGACGCCGATGTCGACCGAGATGATGTCCCCGCGGGTCAGCTTGAACTTGCCCGGGATGCCGTGGACGACCATGTCGTTCGGCGACGCGCAGATCGAGCCGGGGAAGCCCTTGTAGCCCTTGAAGGCGGGCGTCGCGCCCTGGGAGCGGATGAACTTCTCCGCCGCCTGGTCCAGATCGGCCGTGGTGACGCCGGGCCGGATCTTCCCCGCAAGGAGATCCATGGTTCGCACCAGGATCTCGCCCGCGGCCGCCATCTGCTCGATCTCGGCCGGGGACTTGCGGATGATCACAGCCGTTCCTCCAACCGCAGCGTCGCGAGCGTCGCGCGGATGTGGTCGTGCACCTCCGTCTTGTCCCGCGTCCCGTCGAAGCGGCGCAGGAGACCGCGCTCGTCGTAGTAGTCCTTGAGCGGCTCGGTCATCTTGTGGTACGTCGTCAGGCGCTTCTGGACGGTCTCGGGCTCGTCGTCCTTGCGCTGGAAGAGCGGCTTGCCATCCTGATCGCAGACATTGTCGTGCTTGGGCGGGTCGAACTCCACGTGGTAGAGATGCCCGTTCGAGCACTGGCGGCGACCGCTCAGACGCTGGAGGACGACCTCGTCCGGAGCGTCGATGCTCAGAGCGGCGGTCAGCCGGCGGCCCAGCTTGTCCAGCTCCTCGCTCAGCGCGTCGGCCTGGCCGACCGTGCGCGGGAAGCCGTCGAGCAGGAAGCCGTCGTCGCCCTCGTCCTCGACCTTGTCGAGGATCATCGCGATCACGAGCTCGTCGGGGACGAGGTCCCCGTTGTCCATGTACTCCTTGGCCTTGCGGCCGAGCTCGGTGCCGTTCTCCTTGTGCTCGCGCAGGAGGTCGCCGGTGCCGATGTACGGCAGGCCGAAGTCCTCGCGCAGGCGGGCGGCCTGGGTGCCCTTACCGGCCCCGGGCGGGCCGAGGAGGATCAGATTGAGCTCGCTCATGGCTACTTCAGGAAGCCTTCGTAGTTGCGCATCATCAGCTGGGCCTCGAGCTGCTTCATCGTGTCGAGGGCCACACCCACGACGATCAGCAGCGACGTTCCGCCGAAGTAGAAGCTCGACGGCGCGTTCGTGAAGGCGATGATGATGGTCGGAAGCGCCGCGACCGCAGCGAGGTACAGCGCTCCCGGGAACGTCAACCGGGCCAGGATGCGGTCCAGGAACTCGGCCGTGGGCCGGCCTGGCCTCACGCCCGGGATGAAGCCGCCGTACTTCTTCAGGTTGTCGGCCTGATCAACAGGGTTGAACGTGACCGCCGTATAGAAGTACGTGAACAGGATGATCATGATCGTCTCGCCGAGCACGTACGCCCAGCGACCTGGGTTGAAGAAGGTCGCGAGACCCTCCAGGCCCGGGACGAGCTGGCCGATCGTGGGCGGGAACGCCATGATCGACGCGGCGAAGATGACCGGGATCACGCCGGCCATGTTCACGCGCAGCGGCAGGTAGGTCTGGCCGCCGGAGCTCATGCGACGCCCGATCACGCGTTTGGCGTACTGGATCGGGATCCTTCGCTGGCCCTCCTGGATGAAGACCACCGCCGCGACCACGCCGATCGCCAGGAACGGCATGATGATCTTGAAGACCGGGTCGGGGTTCGTCCACCAGGCCTGGATGCCGTGCGGCAGGCGCGCGACGATCGACGCGAAGATCATCAGCGAGATGCCGTTGCCGATGCCCCGCTGGGTGATCAGCTCGCCCATCCACATGACGAGGATCGAGCCCGCCGTGAGGCACAGGACCACGAGGATCACCGTGCCGGCGTTGAAGTTGTTGAACACCGGGGTGCCGCCGGCGGAGCCCTGCGAGCGGAACAGGAACGTGTAGCCGACCGCCTGCGCCGCGGCGAGGCCGACGGTCAGGTAGCGCGTGTACTGCGTGATCCGCGCCTGCCCGACCTCGCCTTCCTTCTGCAGCTTCTCGAGCGCCGGCGACACGACCACCAGCAGCTGCAGGATGATCGACGCCGTGATGTACGGCATGATCCCGAGCGCGAACAGCGCGATCCGTGACAGACCGCCGCCGGTGAACGTGTTCAGCAGCCCCAGCACACCGCTGGAGTAGTTGTTCTGGATGTCGTCCACGGCCTGGGTGTTGACACCCGGGACGGGGATGAACGAGCCCAGGCGATAAAGCGCCAGGACCGCCATCGTGAACAGGATCTTGTTGCGGATCTCCGCGACCCGGAACGAACTGAAGATCGTGGAGATCATGCCGCTGCTCTCGCTTTAGTCCTCGATGACCTGAACGCTGCCGCCCGCACCCTCGATCGCCTCGCGGGCGGACGAGGAGAACTTGTGCGCGGACACGGTGAACTTCTTCGTCAGCTCACCGCGGCCGAGGATCTTGACCGGCACGTCGCGGGTCTTCGCCAGGCCGGTGGCCTTGAGCTCAGCGAGCCCGATCGCCGCACCGTCGTCGAAACGCGCCTCGAGATCGTCCAGGTTCACGTGCTGCGTGTGCGTCCGGAACATCTCGAACGGCATGGACATCTTCTTGTTCGGGCCGCGCAGCTTGCGCATCCGCATGTGGAGCGGGTTCTGGCCGCCCTCGAAGCGGGCGCGCTGCTTGGCACCGGCGCGCGAGTTATAGCCCTTGTGGCCACGCCCGGACGTCTTGCCATGGCCGGAGCCGTGACCGCGACCGACGCGCTTGCGGTCCTTCTTGGAGCCGGGAGCCGGCTTCAGCGAATGGAGCCCGACCGCCTCGGCGGCGAGCTCCTCGTTGACGGCGTCCTGCTCACTCATGACTTCTCCTCGACCACAACGAGATGGCGGACGGCGTGGACCATGCCGCGAAGCGGCTCGGAGTCCGGACGCTCCACCGACTTGCCGATGCCGCGCAGGCCCAGCGAGCGCAGCGTGTCGCGCTGACGGCCGTTGGTGCCGTTGGCGGACTTGACCTGGGTGATGACGAGCGTGCTCACGCCGTGACCTCCTCGGTGGCCTCGGCCTCAGCCGGAGCCTCCTCGGCGGGAGTCTCGACCGCGACCGGCTTGGCGCTCAGGCCGAGGACCTTGTCCACGGAGAGGCCGCGGAGCGCCGCGATCTCCTCGGGCTTGCGCAGGTCCTGGAGGCCGGCGATCGTCGCCTTGACCAGGTTGATCGGGTTCTGGGAGCCGAGCGACTTCGAGAGGATGTCGTGGATCCCGGCGAGCTCGAGCACCGCGCGCACACCACCGCCGGCGATGACGCCGGTACCGGGGGACGCGGGCTTCAGGAAGACGCGGCCGGAGCCGAAGATGCCCGTGGTCTGATGGGTGATCGTCGAGCCGTGGCGCGGAACCCGGAACAGGTTCTTCTTCGCGCGCTCGACGCCCTTCTGGATCGCCAGCGGGACCTCGTTGGCCTTGCCGTAGCCAACGCCCACGACGCCGTTCTCGTCGCCGACGACGACCAGAGCGGTGAACGAGAACCGCCGGCCGCCCTTGACGACCTTGGCGACGCGGTTGATCTCGACGACGCGTTCCTGAAGGTCGAAGCCAGAGGCTGAGATTGATCGATCGGGGGCTGCCATGGAGTCCTAAAGGGTAGAAGGGGGCTGCGTCGCCTTAGAAATTAAGGCCGCCCTCGCGGGCGCCCTCGGCCAAGGCCTTGACACGGCCGTGGTACTGGTAGCCGCCGCGATCGAACACGGCGGAGTCGATGCCGGCGGCCTTGGCGCGCGACGCGAGCAGCTTGCCCGCCTCGGTCGCCTGCTCCATCGGCTTGAGCGTGCGCAGGTCGGCCTCGGTCCACTGGACCGAGACGACCGTGCGGCCCGCGTCGTCGTCGACGAGCTGGGCGAACACGCCACGGTTGGAGCGGAACACCGAGATGCGCGGGCGCTCGGCGGTGCCGTGCACCTTCGCGCGGACGCGGCGGCGGCGCTTGAGGCGCCGGGTGGGCGGAGAGACAACGGTCATGCGCGCTTACCGACCTTCCGGGCGACGTACTCGCCCTGGTAACGGATGCCCTTGCCCTTGTAGGGCTCCGGCGGCCGCTGCTTGCGGATGATCGCGGCGATCTCGCCGACGACTTGCTTGTTGTTGCCCTTGACGATGACGCGCGTGGGCTGCGGCACCTCGAACTCGATGCCCTCCGGCGCCTTGATCGGCACCGGGTGCGAGTAGCCGAGGGCGAGCTCGAGGTCCCTGCCCTTGAGCTGCGCGCGGTAACCGACGCCCTGGATCTCCAGCGTCTTGGTGAAACCGACGGTGACGCCCTCGACCATGTTCGCGATCAGCGAGCGCGTGAGCCCGTGGAGGGCCCGGTGCTCGGCGCGGTCGGTCGGGCGGGCCACCGTGAGGACGCCGTCCTCCTGGGAGACCGTGATGTCCCGGTTCTTGCGCTCCTCGAGGTTGCCCCGGGGGCCGGAAACGCGCACGACCTCAGGCTCGATCGTCACGGTGACGGTCGAGGGGACGTCGATGGGCTTTCTACCGATACGGGACATGCGGACTACCAGACCTCGGCGACGACCTCGCCACCGACGCCCGCAGCGCGAGCCTCGTGGCCGGTCATGACGCCGTGCGAGGTGGACAGGATGGTGGTGCCCATACCGCCGAGGACCTTCGGGATGCTCTTGGAATCCACGTAACGTCGCTGGCCCGGGCGGGACACCCGGCGCAGGCCGGAGATCACCGAAGTCCGGTTCTCAGTGTACTTGAGCCGGATCAGGATCTTGTCCGCCGCGGAGCCGGGGACGCCCGGCGCCTCGTCGAAGCCCTCGATGTAGCCCTGCTCGGTGAGGATCCGGGCCATTTCCTTCTTGAGTCCGCTGGAGGGGATCTCCACCGTCTCGTGCGCGGCCATGATGCCGTTCCTGATCCGGGTCAGGAAGTCGGCGATGGGGTCGGTCATCGACATGAGCGACTACCAGCTCGACTTCGTCATGCCGGGGATGAAGCCGTTGTGCGCCAGCTGGCGCAGGCACAGGCGGCACAGCCCGAACTTGCGGTACACCGCGCGCGGGCGACCGCAACGCCGGCAACGCGACTGCTGCCGCGTCTTGTACTTCGGCGTGCGGTTGGCCGCAACGATCTTTGAGGTCTTAGCCATTCGAGAAGTTCTCTCTTGGTCGTAATCAGGCGGCCACGGGCTCGCGGCCGGCGATGCTTTCGTATTCCTTCGGGCGCCCATCGCGCGCGAACGGCATGCCGAGCGCGTCGAGGAGGGCGAACGCCTCACGGTCGGAACGCGCCGACGTCGTGAAGGCGACATCCAGGCCACGGACCTGATCGACCGTGTCGTAGTCGATCTCCGGGAAGATGACCTGCTCCTTGATGCCCATGTTGTAGTTGCCACGGCCATCGAAGGACTTCGGGTTCAGACCGCGGAAGTCACGCAGGCGCGGGAGCGCCACGGACGTCAGACGGTCGATGAACTCGTACGCGCGCTGGTCGCGCAGGGTGACCGTCAGGCCGACGGGCATGCCCTCGCGCAGCTTGAACGCGGCGACCGACTTGCGGGCGCGGCGGATGTTCGGCTTCTGGCCGGCGATATCCGCCAGCTGCCCCAAGGCCGCCTCGAGCATCTTCGAGTCCTGCTTGGCCTCGCCCACGCCCATGTTGAGCGTGACCTTCAGCAGACGCGGGGCCTGCATCGGCGTCGAATACCCGAACTTCGCCACCAGGGCGTCGCGGATCTCGTCGTTGTATCGGTCCTTGAGGCGTGCCATCAGTCGAGCTCAGCTCCGGAGCGGCGGGCGACGCGAACGCGCTGGCCCTGCTCGTTGGTCTTGTGGCCCACGCGGGTGGGCTTGTGTTCCTTCGGGTCCACGATCGCCACGTTGGACACGTGGATCGGGCCCTCCTTCTCGATCACCCCGACCTGCAGGTTGGGGCGGCCGGGCACCGGGCGCTGGTGGCGCTTGATCATGTTCAGGCCCTCGACGAAGACGCGGCCCTTGGCCGGCTCGACGCGGATGACCTTGCCGGTCTTGCCCTTGTCCTTGCCCGAGATGACGATCACGTTGTCGTCAGTGCGGATCTTCGCCATGCCTAGAGCACCTCCGGGGCGAGCGAGACGATCTTCATGAAGCCGCCGTCGCGCAGCTCGCGCGCCACCGGGCCGAAGATGCGCGTGCCGCGCGGGTTGTTCTGGGCGTCGATGATCACGGCCGCGTTCTCGTCGAAGGCGATGTACGTGCCGTCCTCGCGCCCGAACTCCTTCTTCGTGCGCACGACGACGGCCTTGACGACATCGCCCTTCTTGACCGTCCCGTTCGGGTTGGCCTGCTTGACCGTGGCCACGATGATGTCCCCGACGCTCGCGTAGCGGCGGCGTGAGCCGCCCATCACGCGAATCGTCAGGATCTCGCGCGCGCCGGTGTTGTCGGCCACGCGCAGCCGGGTCTCGTTCTGGATCATCGAGCACGCTCCAGCACATCCAGCAGCCGCCAGCGCTTGGTGCGCGACATCGGCCGGCACTCCTGGACGCGAACCGTGTCGCCCGCCTGGGCGTTGTTGGACTCGTCGTGGGCGTGCAGGGTCACGGAGCTGCGGAGGATCTTGTGGTAGCGCTTGTGCCGGCGCGCGATGTCCACGCGCACGACGATCGTCTTGTCCGCCTTGGCGGAGACGACGATGCCCTGGCGCACCTTCGGGCGGCCGGGGCCATGCTCGGGGGCGTGCTGCTCCTCGGCGACGGGAGCCGCCGCACGAGCCTCGGCACGCTTGACCTTCTGCTTGGCGCGGTACGCACGGCGCTGCTTGGCGTTGCGCTCCTTGTGAGCGGCACGCTCGGCCAGGCGGTCCTCCAGCGTGCGCGGGCCCGAGGCCGTCTTGGCCTTGGCCGCGCGCGCGGCGGCGTTGCGTTCCTTGCGGGTGGCGGTGGGCTCCTCGGAGGCCGGCGCCGCGTCGGCGGTCGCCTCCGTGGAGGTCACCTCCTCCGTGGTCTCAGTTGTGGTCTCTTCGGATTCAGCCATCGTTCTTCGCAGTCGGGTCGATGCCGCGCTGGCGCGCGACGGTCAGGGCGCGGGCGAGGTCGCGCTTGGCGCCCCGCAGCCCGGCCGTGTTCTCGAGCTCGCCGGTGGCGTGCTGGAGACGCAGGCCGAACAGCTCACGGCGCTGGGTCGCGATGTGCTCGCGCAGCCCGTTGTCGTTGAGGTCACGGAGTTCGGTCGACTTCATCACTGACCGTCCTCGCGCAACACGAACTTGGTCTTCACAGGCAGCTTATGACCCGCCAGCCGCATGGCCTCGCGGGCGAGGTCCTCCGGCACGCCGGAGAGCTCGAACATCACGCGGCCCGGCTTGACGACGGCGACCCAGCCCTCCGGGTTGCCCTTACCGGAACCCATGCGGGTCTCGGCCGGCTTCTTGGTGAAGGCCTTGTCCGGGAAGACGTTGATCCACACCTTGCCGCCACGCTTGATCTTGCGGGTCATCGCGATACGAGCGGCCTCGATCTGGCGGTTGGTGAGCCAACCGGCCTCGAGGGCCTTCAGGCCGTAATCGCCGAAGGCGACCGTCTGCTGACCCCGCGAGAGGCCATGCCGACGCCCGCGATGCACCTTGCGGAACTTGACGCGCTTAGGGGAGAGCATTAGCGGGAGATCCCTCCGGAAAGGTCCGGACGCCCACCGCCACGGCCACCCTGGCCGCCGCGACCGCCGCCACCGCCTCCGCCGCCACGGCCACCGCCGCCGCCGCCGAAGCCGCCGCCGCCACCGCGACCGCCGCCTCCGCCGCCACGGCCACCGCCGCCGCCGCCGAAGCCGCCACCGCCGCCGCCACGGCCACCGGGTCCGCCGCCGCGGCCACCGCCGCCGCCGCCACCCTGGCCACCGCGCCCACGGCCTCCGCCGCCGCGCCCGTCGCCGCGCCCGCGGCCGTCACGGCCGCGACCGCCACGGCGGTCGTCGTCACGGTCCTGGCCACCGGTCGCCGGCTCGTCGAGCGACGTCAGGTCCTGACCGGCGTAGCCGGCCGGCATGATCTCGCCCTTGTTGATCCAGCACTTGACGCCGATGCGACCGAACGTCGTACGGGCCTCGTAGAAGCCGTAGTCGATGTCGGCACGCAGCGTGTGCAGCGGCACGCGGCCGTCGGAGTAGGACTCCGAGCGGGCCATCTCGGCGCCGCCGAGGCGGCCGCCGACCTGGATCTTGCAGCCCTTGGCGCCCGAGCGCATCGCGCTCGTGAGGGCGCGCTTCATCGCGCGCCGGAAGGCGACGCGGTTCTGCAACTGCTCGGCGATCGACTGCGCGACGAGCTTGGCGTCGAGCTCGGGCCGCTTGATCTCCAGGATGTTGACCTTGATGGCCTTGCCGGTCATCCGGTGCAGGTCGCGCCGCAGCGCGTCCACCTCGGACCCCGACTTGCCGATCACGATGCCCGGACGGGCCGTGTGGATGTTGACCTCCACCTCGGCAGCGTCCTTGCGGATCGTGATGTCGGAGAGGCCGGCGTGCGCGAGCTTGTTCGTGATGTGATCGCGAATCCGGACGTCCTCGATCAGAAAGTCCGAGAACTGGCGCTCAGAGAACCAGTTGGACTTCCAATCGTGGATGTAGCCCACGCGCATCGCCTCGGGATGAACCTTCTGACCCATGGCGGGCTAGGACTCCTTCGGGGTGAGCGTGATGGACAGATGCGAGGTGCGCTTGCGAATCCGCGTCGCGCGACCCATGGCGCGAGGCCGGTAGCGCTTCAGCGTCGGCCCCTCGTCAGCGTGGACGTTGAAGATCCGCAGATCCTCACCGACCAGTTCGTGGTTGTGCTCGGCGTTGGCGACGGCCGACTCGAGCAGCTTGCTCCAGGCCTTCGCCGCGCCACGGGGCGTGAACGCGAGGATCGCGCGCGCCTCGTTGACGTCCTTGCCGCGGATGTGATCGCAGACGAGCCGCGCCTTGCGGGCGGACGTGCGCACGTACTTGGCCTGCGCGGAGACCTTGAGCCCGACCGGGACGGCCTTGGGCTCCTCCGCCTTGCGGCCGCGGCGCGCCGCGCGCGAGCGCTTCGCGGAGTCCTTGGCCTCCTCGGCGGCTTCCTCGGCCTGCTCGGCGGCCTGCTCGGCCGCGCGGGCCTTGCGGGCGCGCTTGGGCTTGGGCGCCTCAGCGGCGGCCTCGGCAGCCTCCTCGGCCTTCTCCGCCTGCTCCGCGGCCTCCTCGGCAGCGGCCTCGGCGGCCGGGGTCTCCTCGGCGGCCTCGGCGGCTTCCTCCGCGGCCTCGGCGGCCACGGCGGCGGCCTCGTCGGCGCGCTCGACCTGATCGACGGGCTCGGACGACGCCTCCGGCGTCTCCTCGACCTCGTCCTTCTTGTCTTCAGGCTCGGTCATCGCACCTTGCCCTTCGAGTCATGCCCGCGGTACGTGCGCGTGGGAGCGAACTCGCCGAGCTTGTGCCCGACCATCGACTCCGAGACGAACACGGGAACGTGCTTGCGCCCATCGTGGACGGCGATCGTGTGACCCACGAACTCCGGGAAGATCGTCGACGCGCGCGACCAGGTACGGATCATCGTCCGCTGGTTGGCGTCGTTCATCTTCTCGATGCGCTCGAAGAGACGATCCTCGACCCAGGGCCCCTTCTTGGAGGAACGGCTCATCAGCGGCCACCCTTCTTGCCGCGGCGACGGCCGCGGACGATGTAACGGTCGGACTGCTTGCCCTTCTTACGGGTGCGGTAGCCGATCGTCGGCACGCCCCAGGGCGTCTGCGGGTGGTTGCCCAGCGGCGTGGCACCCTCGCCACCGCCGTGCGGGTGGTCCACCGGGTTCATGGCGGTACCGCGCGTCTGCGGGCGCACGCCCATGTGACGCTTGCGGCCGGCCTTGCCGATGGTGACGTTCTGGTGGTCGGAGTTGCCGACCACGCCGACGGTCGCCCGGCACGCCGACTCGACCATGCGCATCTCGCCCGAGGGCAGGCGCAGCGTCGCGTAGGTGCCTTCCTTGGCCATCAGCTGCACGCCGACACCCGCGGAGCGGGCGAGCTGGGCGCCGCGGCCCGGCTTGAGCTCGACGTTGTGCACCAGGGTGCCGACCGGCATCGACGACAGCGGCATCGCGTTGCCGACCTGGATGTCGGCGCCTGCGCCCGAGATCACCGTCATGCCGACCCGCAGGCGGTTCGGGGCGATGATGTAGGACTTCGTGCCGTCCACGTAGTGGAGCAGCGCGATGTACGCGGTGCGGTTGGGGTCGTACTCGATCGCCGCGACCTTGGCGGGGATCGCGTCCTTGGTCCGCTTGAAGTCGATCTTGCGGTACAGGCGCTTGGCGCCGCCGCCGCGATGCCGTGCCGTCTTGCGGCCGAGCGCGTTGCGACCACCGGACTTCTTCAGACCCTCGACGAGGCTCCGCTCCGGCTCGGTCTTCGTGATCTCCTGGAAGTCCGGGAACGTGATGAACCGGCGACCGGGAGACGTGGGCTTGGGCTTACGAATCGGCATGGCTTAGAGGTCGGCCTCGAGGCCCTGGAAGATCGGGATGGTCTCGCCGGGACGCACCTGGACCACGGCCTTCTTCCACGCCCGGGTGCGGCCGGCGGTGACGCCGCGGCGCTTGGGCTTGGAGGGGACCTTGGAGGTGCGCACCTCGACGACGTGAACGTCGAACAGCGCCTCGACGGCCTGCTTGATCTGCGTCTTGTGCGCCTTGTCGTGCACGCGGAACGTGTACTTGTCCGCGGTCGCCAGGACGTAGCTCTTCTCGGAGACGACCGGGCGGATGATCACCTGGCTGTGGTCCATCAGACCTTCGCCTCCTTGCGGGCCCGCGCCGTCAGGTTGTCGAGCGCGCTCTGGGAGAGCACGAGCGTCGCCGCCCGCACGAGATCGGCCACGCCGATGTCGTCGACGTGCAGGACGATCACGCGCGAGAGGTTGCGGAAGGACTTGGCCGCGGTCAGCTCGTCGTCGTGCAGCGCAACCAGGACCGAGCCGCCACGGTGGGCGTTCAGCAGGTCGGCGGCCTTGGACGTGCTCGGCGTATCGCCGAACCCGGGAGCGTCGACCACATGGATCGTCCCGCGCTCCGCGTGCACGGACAGCGCGGAGCGCAGCGCGGCACGGCGGGCCTTGCGGTTGACCTTGAGGATGTAGTGACGCGGGCTCGGACCGAAGACCGTGCCGCCGCCCGTCCAGATCGGCGAACGGCTGGTGCCGGCGCGGGCGCGGCCCGTGCCCTTCTGGCGCCACGGCTTCGCGCCACCACCCGAGACCATGCCACGGGTCTTGGTGGAGTGCGTCCCCTGCCGGCGCGCGGCCAACTCGGCCACGACGACCTCGTGCACCAGCGGACCGTTGAACGGCTGCTCGAACACGTCGGCGTCGAGGTCGACGGCGGCGCCGCCACCCAGTGCGGGGGCCTTAGGCATCGGTACGCACCTCCACGGTGTCTCCCTTGGAACCGGGGACGGAGCCGCGGACCATCATCAGGTTCTGCTCGGGCATGAGCTCGACGATCGTCAAGCCCTTCTGCGTCACGCGCTTGCCGCCCATGCGGCCCGGGCCCTTGATGCCCTTGAACACGCGCGACGGCGTCGCGGACGCGCCGATCGAACCCGGGGCGCGCACGTTGTGCGAGCCGTGGGCCTTGGGACCGGCGGCGAAGTTATGGCGCTTGATCGTCCCCTGGAAGCCCTTGCCCTTGCCCTTGCCGGCGATCTTGACCGTCTGGCCGACCTTGAAGGCCTCCACGGTGACGGTGTCGCCGACCACGAGCTCGCCGGCCTCGTCGCGGAACTCCACGAGCGTCTTGACCGGGGGCGCGTCAGCCTTCTTGAGGTGGCCGAGCAACGGCTTGTTCAGGGCTTTCTCGCGCACGGCACCGAATCCGAGCTGTACAGCTTCATAGCCGTCGGCCTCGTGCGTGCGGATGGCCGTGACCGGGCAAGGGCCGGCCTCGAGCACCGTCACGCGCTCGACACGACCGTCGTCGAGGAAGCGCTGGGTCATTCCCAGCTTCTTGGCGAGGATGGCGGGCATCAGTTGAAGGCGAGTCGGATCTCGATGTCCACACCGGCCGGGAGATGGTCGAGACGCTGAAGCGAGTCGACCGTCTTCGGGGTGGGCTGATGGATGTCGATCAGGCGCTTGTGCGTCCGGATCTCGAAGTGCTCCTGGGAGTCCTTGTCCTTGAAGGGGGACTTCACCACGGCATACACGTTCTTCTCGGTCGGCAGCGGCACCGGGCCGGAGACAGTGGCGCCAGTCCGCGTCGCGGTCTCGACGATCTCCTTGGCCGCGGTCTCGATGGCCGACGAGTCGTACGCCTTGAGACGGATGCGGATCTTGTTCTGGGCTATGGCCACGTTCTGTCCGGTACTTGGAGTGAAATCTGTGCTGGCTACTTGCGCGCAATGAGGGCGGCCCCCGGGCACCGGGGCCCGCCCTCTAAAGGTCGTATCTTGCGATTCGCGGCGGGCGTTGTGCGCCCGCCGCGGGGAACTACCTGCTTACTGAATGATCTCCGTGACGACGCCGGAGCCCACGGTGCGGCCACCCTCGCGGATGGCGAAACGCAGGCCGGCGTCCATGGCGATCGGCTGGATCAGCTCGACCTCCATCTGGATGTTGTCGCCCGGCATGACCATCTCCGTGCCCGCGGGCAGGTTGGCGACGCCGGTCACATCCGTCGTGCGGAAGTAGAACTGCGGCCGGTACCCGTTGAAGAACGGAGTGTGGCGGCCACCCTCCTCCTTCTTGAGGACGTAGACCTCAGCCTTGAACTTGGTGTGCGGGGTGATCGAGTTCGGCTTGCAGAGAACCTGCCCGCGCTCGATCTCCTCGCGCTTGATGCCGCGCAGGAGGCAGCCGACGTTGTCGCCGGCGCGCCCCTCGTCGAGGATCTTGCGGAACATCTCGACGCCGGTGACGACGGTCGAGCCGACTTCCTTGTGGATGCCGACGATCTGGACCGTGTCGCCCGTGTTGACGATGCCCTGCTCGATGCGGCCCGTGGCCACCGTGCCGCGACCCGTGATCGAGAAGACATCCTCGACCGGCATCAGGAACGGCTTGTCCAGGTCGCGCTCGGGCTCCGGGATGTACGTGTCCAGCTGGTTGCCCAGCTCGATGATCTTGTCGACGTACTCCTGATCGCCCTCGAGCGCCTTCAGCGCCGAGCCGATGACGAACGGAACGTCGTCGCCCGGGAAGTCGTACTCGTTGAGCAGGTCACGGACCTCGACCTCGACGAGCTCCAGGAGCTCCTCGTCGTCGACCATGTCGGCCTTGTTGAGGAACACGACGATGTACGGCACGCCCACCTGACGGGCGAGCAGGATGTGCTCGCGCGTCTGCGGCATCGGGCCGTCGGCCGCCGAGACCACGAGGATCGCGCCGTCCATCTGCGCGGCGCCCGTGATCATGTTCTTCACGTAGTCCGCGTGGCCGGGGCAGTCGACGTGGGCGTAGTGACGCGCCTCCGTCTCGTACTCGACGTGGGACGTGGCGATGGTGATGCCGCGGGCCTTCTCCTCAGGAGCGTTGTCGATCTCCTCGAAGGACCGGGCCTGACCGCCGTACTTCTCCGACAGGACCTTGGTGATGGCCGCGGTCAGCGTCGTCTTGCCATGGTCGATGTGACCGATGGTGCCGACGTTGACGTGCGGCTTATCCCGCGTGAACTTCTCCTTCGCCACTTTCTATTCGCTCCTAATCTCGAAATCTGTCCTGAGGCGAACCCGTGCAGACTACCGCGTCTACGCGGGAACCGGCACTCCGGTGCGGCCCTCGACCACCTTCTCGGCGATGTTGGGCGGCACCTCCTCGTACTTATCGAACTGCATGGTGTACGTCGCACGGCCCTGAGACATCGTGCGCACGTCGGTTGCGTAGCCGAACATCTCGCTCAGCGGGACGTGCGCCGACACCACCTGGGCGTTACCGCGCGGCTCCATGCCGTTGACCCGACCGCGCCGGCGGTTGAGGTCGCCGATCACGTCACCCATGTACTCCTCGGGCGTGACGACCTCCACGGAGAAGATCGGCTCGAGCAGAACCGGCTTGGCCCGCTTCGCCGCCTCCTTGAACGCCAGCGAACCGGCGATCTTGAAGGCGATCTCCGACGAGTCCGTGTCGTGGAACTTGCCGTCCACGAGCGTGACCCGCACGTCGACCATCGGGTAACCGGCGCGCACGCCGTTCTCCAGGGCCTCTTCGACGCCCTTCTCGATGGCCGGGATGAACTCGGTCGGGATCGAGCCACCCTTGATCTTGTTGACGAAGTCGAAGCCTTCGCCCGGCGCCGGCTCGATGTCGATGTAGACGATGCCGTACTGGCCCGAGCCACCCGTCTGACGGACGTGGCGACCCTCGATCTTCTGTGCCGTGCCCTTGACCGTCTCACGGTAGGAGACCTGCGGGCGGCCGACGTTGGCCTCGACCTTGTACTCGCGCATCATGCGGTCGACCAGCACCTCGAGGTGCAGCTCGCCCATGCCCGAGATCTCGGTCTGCCCGGTCTCCTCGTTGGTCCGGACCTGGAACGTCGGGTCCTCCTCGGCCAGGCGGCCGAGAGCGACGGACATCTTCTCCTGGTCGGACTTCGTCTTGGGCTCGATCGCCACGGAGATCACCGGGTCGTCGAACTCGATCGCCTCGAGCTTGATCGGCTTGTCAGGCGCCGCCAGCGTGTCGCCGGTGACGACCTGCTTGATGCCGACCGCGGCCGCGATGTCGCCCGAGTAGACCTCGGTGACGTCCTCGCGGTCGTTGGCGTGCATCATCAGGATGCGGCCGATGCGCTCGGTGCGCCCGGTGGTCACGTTGAGCACGCGCGAGCCGGCCTCGAGCTTGCCCGAGTAGACGCGGAAGTACGTGAGCTTGCCGACGTACGGGTCGGCCATGATCTTGAACGCCAGCGCGGCGAACGGCTCGGAGTCGTCGGCGTGGCGCTCGGCCTCGCGGTCGTCCTCGCCCTTGACCGGCTCCAGGCCCTTGACGGCCGGGACGTCCAGCGGCGACGGCAGGTACGCGATGACCGCGTCCAGCAGCGGCTGCACGCCCTTGTTCTTGAACGACGAGCCGCACAGCACCGGCGTGAGCTGGCTGGAGAGCGTGGCCTTGCGGATGGCCTCGACCAGCCGCGCCTCCGGGATCTCCTGCTCCTCGAGGATCATCTCCACGAGCTCGTCGTCGTAGTGCGAGACCTCCTCGAGCAGGTGCTCGCGCGCGATCGTCGCGTCGTCGAGCAGCTCCGCCGGGATGTCGATGACCGACACGTCCTTGCCGAGGTCGTCGTTGTAGACGACGGCCTTCATGGCGACGAGGTCGATGATGCCCTTGAAGTCGCCTTCCGCGCCGATCGGCAGCTGGATCGGCACCGGGTGGGCGCCGAGGCGGTCGATCATGGTCTGCACGCCGCGCTCGAAGTCGGCGCCGATGCGGTCCATCTTGTTGATGTAGGCGATACGCGGCACGGCGTACTTGTCCGCCTGGCGCCAGACCGTTTCAGACTGTGGCTCTACACCTGCAACAGAGTCGAAGAGGGCGACAGCACCATCGAGCACGCGCAGCGAGCGCTCGACCTCGACCGTGAAGTCCACGTGGCCGGGGGTGTCGATGATGTTGATGCGGTGATCAGCCCACTCGCACGTCGTGGCGGCGGAGGTGATCGTGATCCCGCGCTCCTGCTCCTGCTCCATCCAGTCCATGGTCGCGGCGCCTTCGTGCACCTCGCCCATCTTGTGGGACCGGCCGGTGTAGTACAGGATGCGCTCGGTCGTCGTCGTCTTGCCCGCATCAATGTGGGCCATGATCCCGATGTTCCGGGTCTTTTCGAGCGTGAACTTGCGCGGCATGGAGATATCTCTTCTCTGTGTGCGGTCTTCCTGCGTAGGCTGCCCCGACTACGGGCAAAGAAACGGGCCCTCTCGGGCCCGTGTCGTTTCACATAGTGCGAGGCCCTGTTCGCGGGTGGGCTATGTCTCGCGTGACTCCATGTGAAGGACCGGGTGCTGCGGCGACGTGCGTCTGCACGCTGCGCAACGGCAAGCGAATATAGCAGGGGTTAGACGCGATGGTCGCTGTCGGCGCGGTGTCCGCTAGAACCGGGTCCGATGATTCGTTTCGCGTGCGTCGTCGGGGCGCTCCTGTTGGCCTCGTCGACGCCCGCTTTCGCCCAGCTGAGGGCCGTTTCCGATGGCCCCGCGCCGGTCCTCGAGGGCGACCGCGTGCTGTGGGGCGAGCGCTCGGGAGAATCCGTGCAGTTCCTCAGCGCGCCGGTTTCCGGAGGCGCCGCGACGCCGTTCGGCTCGCTGACCGTGCCGCGCCGCGACGTCATGTGGCTCGCGGCCTCGCCAGGGCTGTTGGCGGTGCAGCTGCGCGACGGCGGTTCGCCGAGCGCGCCGGGACGCCTCTACGTCGCAGGTGCGGATGGTGCGTTCCGCTTGCTGGCGGACGATGTCGGCGAGGAGCCGTTCGATCCGCTCTGGCCGCCGCTATCGGTGACGAGCGGCGGGGTCTTCACCCAGGAGGCCGTGCCGCTCGTACGCGGCCTGTCGGGAGAACGGACCGAGGTCGTCGTCCCGCCGGAGTCCAACGCGGGGTTCGTCGCGGCGGCGGGCGACGTCGGCGTCGCCTCGACCGACGGCGCGCTGATCGTCTTCGACCTGCGCTCGGGCACCGAGCTGCACCAGATCTCGCTGGAGGGCTACGACGCGCAGGTCACGAGCCTCGCGGTCTCGCCGGACGGCGACGTCGCGGCGACCACCGCCGTCGGCGACGGCTCGGACGTGCTGCTCTACGCGCCCGCCGGCGCCTCGCGCGTGCGCGCGCTCGCGCGGGAAGTGCGGATGGAGACGGTGGCCACCGCGGGTGGGCGGGTCGCCTATGTGGGTTCGAACCGCCTCGACGCGGGCGTGCGGGTGACCGTGCTGGACGGTGCGTCGGGCGCGCGGCTGTTCCGCGGCCCGGTGAGCGCGGACGCCGAGCGGCTGAGCTTCGACGGCACGCACCTCGCGTGGACGACGGGCGGGTGCACGCTGCTGGCGGCGGTCCCCACGGCAGCGGTCGGCGTGGTGCCGTCGGGTCCCTGCGTGCGGACGGAGGCGAGCGTGGCGCGGATGGAAGGTGCGCGCGTCGAGGTCACCTGTCTCAGCGCGCCCACCTCCTCATGCCGGGTGCGCGCGGCCGGGCGGACGGCGCGCGTGCGGGTCGGGCGGACGAAGACGATCCGCCTCCCCCGCGGCGCGACGGTGCGCGTGATCGACCCGGATGGCCGCACGCGCACCGTCTTGCCTGCTTAGGGGTTCGTCGTCGACAGCGTGAACGTGAGGGTCTTCGAGTAGGACCCGGTGCGCAGCGGCTCGTTGCCGCCGATCGCCTGGCTGAACGTGATCGTCGTGACCTCGTTGGAGACCGGGCCTGACCAGGTCTTGGGCAGGTTGGTCATGAGCGGCTGGGCGAGCGTGAACGTGCCGTTCTTGAGCCGCATCGGCGCGACCGTGTCCGGGTCGGAGACGTTGAGCGTCGCGTCGCCGGCGGTCGAGACGATCGTCGCCGTGGTCTGCGCCGTGTACGTCTTCGGGACGCCCGGGGTGAACGGGCCGAAGCTCGCCGGTGCGCCGAGCGTCAGGGCGAGCGTCGCCGGAACCGTGCCGGCGGCGCCCGACGTCGCCTGCGCGGCCACCGTGTAGGCGATCGTGCGGGTGGTGACGTGACCCTCGGCATCGGTCGCGGTGATCGCCAGCGTGTGCGGCCCGGGCGTGGCGTTGAGGACCTCGCCGTTGCTCACCGCCTTGCCGTCGAGCGTCGCGACGCAGGACTCCAGCTCGGACTCGTCGGCGCAGCTGAAGCTCAGCGGGATCGGGGCGCCGAGCGGGAGCGTGGTTGCGACGTCGACGGTGATCGTCGGCGCGACCGTGTCGGGCGCGAGCTCCTTGATCCGCACGCTGCGGTACATGAGGTTGTTGCCCGCGTTCTCGAGGCCGATGGAGCCGACCCGGCCGTTGCGGGTCGCGGCGTCGTAGGTGCTCGTGAGCACGCCGTTGATCCACACCTGGATGTGGCTGCGCACGGCGCGGATCGTGAGCGTGTTCCACTCGCGGGTCGGCTTGTAGAGCGTCGCCGGCGCGGTCGGCGACGCGAACGTCGTCGCCGGGCCGCGCTCCTGCGTGATCGCACCCGTGCGGGTGGTCGCGCCGCCGTTGTCGAGGATCGCGACCTGGTAGCCCTTGTCGAGGTCGGCGACGACGGCCGGCGATGGTGACCGCACGAAGACGCCGCCGTTGTTGCTGGTGGCGGCGGTCCGGTAGTCCACGGAGAGCTCGAAGTCCTTGAACTGGCGGGGCGAGTAGTGGATCGCGCCCGGGTTGGCGCTCGTCGCGCCGCCCGAGGTCGCGAGGCTGGCCATGAAGTTGCGGGTGACCGCGCCCGCGCCGACGGCGCTCCAGCCCGCGAGCGACTCGCCGTCCCACAGCTCGGCGAAGCCGTCCGCGCCGGGCTTGTAGGCCCAGTCGACGCTTGCCGAGCCCGCGCCGGGCTTGAGGCTTCCGGGGGCGCCGCAGGTCCTCTCCGCGCAGGCGACGACGACGTCGGAGGCCGCGATCGGCGACGAGTAGGTGAGGCTGCCGCCCGTCACCCTTTGCAGCACGCGCGTGTACGACGTCGCGCCGGTCTTGCGGTAGACCTCGAACGTGAGGTCACGCGCCGGGGTCGTGGTCGCCGTGAACGTCGCGTTCTCACCGGCGGCGGGCGTGGTCGCCGGACCGGTGACGGTGACGGCACCGCCGGAGGTGGAGACGTTGGAGGTGGCGGTGCCGATCACCGTCGTGCCGTCCTTGACCGTGAGGCCGACCGTGTAGCGGCCGGCCGCGGCGTAGGTGTGCGTGGCGGTCGCGCCGGTGCCGGTGGCGCCGTCACCGAACGTCCACTCGTATGTGGCGGCTGCCGGGGCCTTGAACTGGGCGGCGGTGAACGTCGCGTCGTTGCCGGTCGCGTCCGCGGTGATGCGGGTGAGGGCGCGGGTGACCTTCAGCCGCGCGCTGACGCCGTCGGTGAGGTCGAGCACCTCGAAGCGGGTCCCGGTCTCGGGGTCCTCGAAGACCGGCGGACCGTCGCCCTGGCCCTCGCCGAGCGTGGCGATGTCGAGTTCTGCGGTGCAGCCCGCCCCGGTCGAGCCCGGCTGCGCGTCGAAGGTCTTGATCGTGCCGTAGGAGTTCAGGACCGTGACGTCGATCTTGTAGAGCAGCACGCCCCAGTCGCACATGCGGTGGCTGCCGGTGGTCACGGTCTCCGTCGCGTCGTTGCCGAGGGGTGCGCGCAACTCGGCCGCGATCGCGGTCGTCGGGCCCGTCCTGATCACCACGCCCTTCTTCGTCACCCCGTCCGGCGGGGTCGAGACCGGGCTCAGGGTGTACTCGGCGCTGCCATCCGTCGCCAGGCAGCCGAAGTCGGCGTCGTCGAGCCAGCCGAGCTTCCACTTGTTCCACGCCATGTACTCAGGCGCGTGTCCGGCGATGTTGCCCATCAGGTCCCAGCCGCCGACCCACGCGTGCGTCGCGCCCGTGCCGGAGCCGTTGTAGGACTCGGGCAGCGAGATCGCGTGGCCGGTCTCGTGGTTGATGATCTTCGGCCCCCAGCTGAACATGTCCTGGCCGAAGGTCGCCCCGTTCTTGACGATCGTGCCGTCGACCGCGATCTGCTCCGAGTAGAGGTTCAGCTCCGGCGAGAACGCGATGCCGGTCGCGTTGCGCGGCGGCATGATGTAGACGAGCTGGTAGCCCCGGTAGTCGGTCTCCGGGTCCGCCGCGAGGACCGCGTCGTGCGCGTACGCCTTCTGGTTGGCGATGCTGAAGGTCTGGCGCGTCATGCCGTAGCCGGTCGTCGGCTTGGGCATCCGGAACCACTTGTCGGACTTGAGCGTCACGTCGAGCTGGAAGCGGCCGTTGGAGCTCGCGTTGAAGAAGTCGACCGACTGCTTGAGGAACTCCCAGTAGGAGTTCGGGTCGCGCCAGTCGCGGCCGCCCTGGTTCGGGTTGGCGGCCGAGGCGGGCGCGTCGGAGAAGTCGACGAAGATCATCAGCGCCTTCACGTGGCCGATCGGGCGGACCTGCTTGGTGAAGTCCGAGTTCAGGCCGTGGTGGAGGTTCGTGTCCCACTCGCCGCTGCCGAGATCGACGTAGTCGCCGGGCCAGAGGCCGTCCGGCCGGTCCACGCGGCATTGCTGCGGCGGGTCGGGTGGTGCCGCCGTGGCCGGCGGTGTGGCGACCACCACCGCCGCGATGGCTACGAGCACTGCGATCCAACGGTGCATCCCCGACTCCCCTCGTCGTCGTGACGGGAGCAACGCTACGTGTGGGAGGGGGATGAGACCTTCCGCAGATGGCGGATTTCTAGGCTGCTGCGCTCCGACGGTCGTCGGACAGGAAGTCCTTGACGATGTTCAGCGCGCGGCCGTCGGGGCGGCGCCGCAGCGCGCCGTCCGCGATCAGCGCGTCGAGCAGCGCCTTGCCGAGCGCGCCGGCGACGTGCGGGCGGCGCTCGGTCCAGTCGGTGCAGGCGCGCACGAGCGGGCGGCGGGTGTGCAGCGCGGTGGGGTCGACGCCGAAGCGCCGCTCGAAGTAGCGCGGGTCGGTGAGGACGAAGGCGCCGTCGCAGAGGGCGAGCGCCTCGTGCTCGAGCAACTGGTCGGCGAGCGCGACCCCGGCGCGCCCCGCGAGGTGGTCGTAACACGAGCGCGCCTCGCGCAGCGCCTGCTTCTTGTTGTGGGCGGTGAGGCCGATCGGCCGTTCGTCGCCGGTCGAGATGTTGGCCAGCGCCTCGAGCGCCTCGGCGACGTGCGGGCCGGCGAGCTGCGCTTCTCTGCGCCGCCCGACGTTGGCGATCGTGATCAGGCCCGCGGATTGCAGCTTCTGCAGGTGGCCGGAGACGGTCGACGGCGCGACCCCGACCCGCACCGCCAGCGCGCCCGCCGACAGCGGCGGGCCGCCGAGCAACTCCTCGAGCATCCGCGCGCGGGTCCGGTCGGCCAGTGCGGCGGCGACGTCGGCGATCTCGGACATGGGCTGCACACTAGGCCCTCGACGCTTCGGCGAGCACCGAAACGTCGCGCGCTTATGGTCAAGCGCATGCTGCTCGCCGCCCCGGTCCCCGACCCCGGCCCCACCGGCCCGTACGGCACGATGCCGTGGCTGCGCGCCACGGTCTCGCGCTTCGCCAACGGCGAGACCCACGCCCGCCGCCGCGCGCTGGTGGAGGGGATGCTCGCCGAGATGGAGCCCGCGGCGCTGCGCGAAGAAGCCGCGGAGCTCGCCCGCGCGGCCGCGGCGCGGCCGGGCGACGCGGCGCGGCCGGGCGACGCGGCGCGGCCGGGCGACGCGGCGCGGCCGGGCGACGCGGCGCGGCCGGGCGAGGCAGCGCGGCCGGGCGACGCAGCGCGGCCCGACGACGCGTATCTGCCGGTCGCCGTGCTGGCGCGGCGGCTCGGCGCGCGGGACCTCGCCGCCGCCGTCGCGGCCACCCGCGTCGTCGCCGCGGCCTACCAGCCGCACACCTCGCACCCTGACGCCGACGACGCGCTCGCGCGGCTGCTCGAGCTCCTACCAGGTGGCGACGAGGAGGTCGTCGCCGGGCGGGTCGCGATCCTCGTCCAGGCGTGCGAGGCGACGGCCGGGCTCGTCCGGGGGGAAGATGTGCCGGTGCCCGTCACCCGCCGTGTCGGCCCCGAGGGCGAGATCGTGACCGTCAGCCTCGCGACGTGCCCGTTCGGGGCGGGCCCGCGCCGATGCCCGGGTGAGGCACACGCCCGCGCGCTGGTGGAGGGTCTCAGATGAGCTTCGCCGAGTTGCACAAGCCCGGGTTCGTGCTGCCCAACGCGTGGGATCACGCGTCGGCGGCCGCGTTGGCCGAGGGGGGTTTCGAGGCGGTCGGCACGACGAGCCTCGGCGTCGCCGCCGCGCTCGGCCTGTCCGATGGCGCCGCGGAGACCGCGGAGGCGACGATCGACCTCGCCCGCCGCCTCACCCACCTCCCGGTCCACATCTCGATGGACATCGAGAACGGGTTCAGCCACGACCCGGCGGAGGTCGCGGCCTACGTCGACCGGCTCGGCCCTGTCGCGGGCGTCAACCTCGAGGACCAGCTGACCGACCCGCAGCACTTCGCCCAGGTGCTCGTCGGCGTCACGGGCCACGGCACGTTCATCAACGCCCGCATCGACACCTACTGGCTCGGCGACGGCGGCGTCAAAGAGACCCTGGAGCGCGCGGAGCACTACGTGCACGCCGGCGCCGACGGGATCTTCGTGCCGGGCGTGCGCGACGAGCGCGAGATCGCCGCGCTGGTCGAGGCCCTCCCCGTCCCGCTCAACGTCCTCTTCCTCCCCGGGCTCACGGTCCCGCGGCTGGCCGAGCTCGGCGTCGCCCGGATCTCGACCGGCTCGCTGCTCTACCGCGCGGCGCTCGGTCAGGCCCTGCGCGTCGCCGCCGAGATCCAGGACGGCCGCAGCGACTTCGAAGCCCCGCCCTACGCGGCCGTCAACGCCCTCGCTACCTAAAGGGGTCAGGCCCCTTTAGATTTTGAGGACGAGCTTGCCGTGCACGTGGCCGCCTTCGAGCAGCTCTTGGGCGCGGGCGGCGTCCTCCAAGGCGAACGTCTCGGCGATGTGGGGACGCAGTCCGCCCTCGGCGACGAGCGGTGTGATCACCTCGCCGAGGTCGTAGCCCGACGGGCGGACGAAGATGTAGCCGGTCTCGATGTGCTCGCGCTTGGACGGCGGGGCGGCGATCGAGACGAGCCGGCCGCCGTGGCGCAGCGCCCCGAACGCCTGCTCGAGGCCGTCGCCGCCGAAGAGGTCGAAGGCGGCGTCGGCGCCCCCGCCGTCGGTCAGCTCGCGCACCTTCGCGGCCACGTCGCCGTCGTAGTCCACGGGCTCGGCGCCGAGGGACTGGATGAAGTCGAAGCTCGCCTCGGACCCCGTCGCGATCACGCGGGCGCCGCGGGCGAGGGCGAGCTGGATCGCGAGGTGGCCGACGCCGCCCGCCCCGCCGGTCACGAACAGCCACTCGCCGCCGCGCAGCCCGAGGCGCTCGAGCGACTGGTGCGCGGTCAGCCCCGCGAGCGGGAGCGCGGCCGCCTCCTCGAAGGTCAGCTCAGGCGGCATGTGGGCGAGAAAGCCCTCCGGCACGGACGTGAACTCGGCGTAGGTCCCGTACTGGAGGTCCTGGCGACGGCAGTAGCCGTAGACCGGGTCGCCCGGCGCGAACCACGTGACCGCGGGCCCGACCTTCTCGACCACGCCCGCCGCGTCCCAGCCGAGGATGACCGGGAAGTGGAACGGGAAGAGCCCGGCGAGCTTGCCCTCGCGCACCTTGTAGTCGACCGGGTTCAGCGACGCCGCGCGCACCCGCACGAGCACGCCGTCCGGCGCGACCGGGGGCGGCTCGACGTCGAGCAGCTCGAGCGCCTCGCGCCCACCCCAACGTTTGACGGCGATCGCCTTCATTAGCCCGGCAGTATCCACGAGACGGCCCCCCGAAACGACGAAGCGCCGGACTAGGCCGGCGCTTCAACTAACTCGTGGCGGGCGCGGTTACCAGCGGTAATGCGCGAAGGCCTTGTTGGCCTGCGCCATGCGGAAGATGTCGTCCTTGCGCTTGTAGGCGCCGCCCTGCTGGGACTGCGCGTCCATCAGCTCGTTGGCGAGGCGCTGGGCCATCGACTTCTCGCGGCGGTTGCGGGAGAACTCGACCAGCCAGCGGACGGCCAGGGTGCGGGCGCGGGGCGCGGGGACCTCGACCGGGACCTGGTAGGTGGCGCCACCGACGCGGCGGGAGCGAACCTCGAGGACCGGGGTCAGCGACTTGATCGAGATCTCGAGGGCCTCGACGGGCTCCTTGCCCGTGCGCTCGGCCAGGATCGCCAGCGCGTCGTACACGATGCGCTCGGCGGTGGACTTCTTGCCGTCCAGCATCACCTTGTTGATGACCTGCTGAACCAGCTTGGAACGGTGGACGGGGTCCGGATCAATGGTCCGGCGCCCTGCGGCTGCGCGACGCGGCATCTCTTACTTGGCCTTGACTCCGTATTGGGAACGGGCCTTCTTGCGATCGGAGACGCCGGCGGCATCGAGAGTGCCGCGGACGACCTTGTAGCGCACGCCCGGAAGGTCCTTGACGCGGCCACCGCGCACGAGCACGACGGAGTGCTCCTGCAGGTTGTGGCCTTCGCCGGGGATGTACACCGTGACTTCCATCGAGTTGGTCAGGCGCACGCGGGCCACCTTGCGCAGAGCCGAGTTCGGCTTCTTGGGCGTGGTGGTGTAGACGCGCGTGCAGACCCCGCGACGCTGAGGCGCGGCCACCTTCTTCTTGCGGCCCTTGCCGGACTTCAAGCCGGGGGTGGCGAGCTTCTTCGTCTTCGGGTTGCGGCCCTTGCGGACCAGCTGGGACGTCGTCGGCATACGGCGCCGGATGGTAGCAGCGCTTACAGCAGTGCCCGGGGATACGCGGCAGTGGCAACAACCGCCAACACGCCCAGCCACCCGAGACACACCAACAGATCGAGCATCGGGTGCCCGCCGCCGAGCAGGAATCCGCGCAGCCCCTCGACCTCGTAGGTCAGCGGATTCACGTGCGCGACGTCCTTCAGCCAGCCCGGCATGATCGCCAGCGGATACAGCGCGGAGGACGCGAAGAACAGCGGCATCATCACGAGCTGGCCGATGCCCATGAACCGCTCGCGCTCGCGCACCAGGGACGCGATGGTCATCGACAGGCACGCGAACGCCCCCGTCCCGATCGCCAGCAGCACCAGCGCGCCCACCACACCCAGCACGCTCCACTGCAAGCCGATCCCCGCCACGGCGACCACCACGAGCAGCAACACGGCCTGCACCAACGCCCGCGTCGCCGCGCCCGCGGCCTTCCCCAGCACGATCGCCGAGCGCGGCAGCGGCGTCGCCAGCAGCCGCTGCAGCTGGCCGACATCGCGCTCCCAGATCACCGCGATGCCGAAGAAGATCGCGATGAACATCGCCGCCTGGGCCATGATCCCCGGCGCCAGGTAGGCGCGGTACTCGACACCCCCGGTGGGGATCGAGCGCAGCCGGCTCATCGCCGTCCCGAACACGAACAGCCACAGCAGCGGCTGCACGGAGCGCGTCAGCAGGTCGAGCTGGTTGTGGCGCAGCTTGCGCCACTCCGTCAGCGACATCGCGAACGTCCCCTCGGCGATCCGCCGGAGCGGCCCGCCGGCCAGCGCGGCCGGCCGCGGGCGGACGACGTCAGCCGAGGCGACGGGCGACGCGGCGTTGGGCGCGGACATCGCTGAACCTCCCCTCTTCGGAGATCACGTGGCCGGTGACGGCGCGGAAGACGGCCTCCAAGGACCGCTCACCGTGCCGCGCCAACAGCGAAGCCGGAGACCCCAGCTCGACGATCCGGCCGCCGTCCATGATCGCCAGCCGGTCGCAGTGGCGCTCGGCCTCCTCCATCAGGTGCGTGGTGACGACGATCGTCGTCCCCGCCTCGGCGCGCAGCGCGTGCAGCCGGTCCCAGACCAGCGCGCGGGCGGTCGGATCGAGCCCCACCGTCGGCTCGTCCAGGAACAGCACCGACGGACGGTTCAACAGCGCGGTCGCGATCTCCAGCCGCCGCAGCATGCCGCCGGAGGAAGGTGCGGGCGAGCCGGTCGAGCATCGGCTCGAGCTCCATGGCGTCGACCGCCGCGGCGATCCGAGCAGAACGCTCCCGCCGTGGCACGCCGGTCACCCGCGCATAGAAGTCGAGGTTCTCCGCCGCCGTCAGCCCGCCGTCGGCCGACAGCGCCTGCGGCACGTACCCGATCGACGCGCGGACCGCCAAGGACTCCGCCTCGACGTCCCACCCGGCCACCGACGCCACGCCCGCGGCCGGCGACAGCAGCGTCGTCAACACCCGCAGCGTCGTCGTCTTGCCCGCGCCGTTCGGGCCCAGCAGGCCGAACACCTCGCCCTGCTCGACCTCCAGCGACACCTCGTCGACCGCCGTCAGCTCGCCGAACCGGACGACGAGGCCCGAGGCGGCGACCGCACTCAAAGCACGTGCTCCGTCAGCAGATGCGCGACACGCTGCCTGCGCTCGTTGAGCTCGGCCTCGAACGTCTCGAGCTCCTCCTTGCGCCGCCCCACCAGCGCCAGGAGCGAGTCGACGTGCGCGAGCGCCTCGTCCAGCAACCGCCGCTGTTCGACCGGGTCGCTCGTCTCGTTCCACGCCCGCCGCCGCTGCGCCCGCTCGTCCTCGCCGTGCATGACGGCCTTCAGCTCGTCCAGCGAGAGCCCGAGCGTGTGTTTGAGCCGCACGAGCTCGAGCAGCCGCGCGAGGTCCTCCTCGCCGTACTCGCGATGCGACCCCGCCGGCCGCGAAGCCGACTCCGGCAGCAGCCCGATCTCCTCGTAGTAGCGCACGGTCCGGGGCGTCACGCCCGCTTCCCGCGCCAACTCGCCGATCCGCACCGTCAGTCCCCTTTCGGCCGCAGCAGGCAGATCACGCCGCCGAACAGCGAGGTCGCCGCCAGCACCCACAGCGCCGTGTGCATGTTGGACACGAACGGCTCAAGGGTGGCATCGGAGAGGCCTGTCGTGACGCCCGAGAAGATCGCGAACAGCGTGTTCTTGTCCACCGAGGAGGTCACGATCGCGAGCACGAACGCGATCGAGATCACGGCGCCGGTGTTCTGCAGCATCGTGCGCGCGCCGGCCGCGATCCCGCGCCGGTAGGTCGGCACCGTGCCCATCATCGCGGCGGTGTTGGGCGAGTTGAACATGCCCGAGCCGACGCCGACGACGAACAGCCAGACCGCCGACCACGCGTACGGCGTGTGCACGCCGAGCGTCGTCATACCGACCAGCGCGAGCGCGGATACGACCATCCCCGCCGCCGAGAGCATCCGCGAGCCGCGGCGGTCGGCGTACACGCCCGCGATCGGCGACGCGATCAGCATCCCGATCGCCATCGGCGCCAGCTCGATGCCGGCCGTGATCGGGTCCTGCCCCTTGACGCCCTGGAAGTAGAAGACGAACACGAACAGCAGCGCGAAGCGCGACAGCCCGTTGATGAACGCCGCGCCGGTGGCGGCGGCGAACAGGCGGTTCTCGAAGATCGTCAGGTCGAGCATCGGCGCCCGGGAGTGACGTTCGATCAACACGAACACCGGCAACAGCACGACGCCGGCGACGATCCCGCCGATCGTCCACGGGTCCGTCCAGCCGTTGAGGCCGCCGCGCGAGAGCCCGAAGACGAGCCCGGTGAGGCCGAGCACGAACACCAGCACGCCCGGCACGTCGTAGCCGCGAATCCGGTCCGGCTTGGCCAGCTCGCGCAGGATCAGCCACGCCCACAGCGAGCCCAGCAGGGCGAACGGGACGTTGAACCAGAAGACCCAGTGCCACGAGATCGCCACGAGCGCGCCGCCGAGCACCGGCCCGATCACGAGCCCGATCGCCGCGACCATCGTGTTCGTCCCCATCGCCAGCCCGAGCTGCTCCTTCGGGAACGCGTCGGTCACCAGCGCGGCCGAGTTCGCGAACAGGAACGCGCCGCCGATCCCCTGCAGCACCCGCCAGACGATCAGCTCGGTGCCGCCGCCCGCGAAGCCCGCGCCGAGGGAAGCCAGCGCGAAGAGCACGAACCCCAGCACGTACGCCATCTTGCGCCCGAACAGGTCCGACAGCCGGCCCGCGAAGAGCACGAGCACGGTCGAGGAGATCATGTAGGCGAGGATCACCCAGACGAGCGAGAGGATGCTCGTCCCCAGCGCCCGCTCCAGGTCGGGCAGCGCGATGATCAGCGTGCCCGAGTTGATCGTCGCCAGCAGCATCCCGAGGCTCGTGCACGACAGCGCCCACCACTTGTAGTGCTCGTGCTCGGCATGGACGCCGATCCGGCGCCGCCGAGCCGCTGCTGTTTCGATCGCCATGGAACTAGATCCTAACGTGAACGTCAGGTTCTAGATGAGAGCACCTTCATCGCCGCGTTGTGACCCGGGATCCCGCTGACGCCGCCCCCGCGCCGCGCGCCCGCGCCGCACACGAGCACGTTGTCGTACGCGGTCTCGACCCCCCACGTGCCGACCTCGCCGTCCTCCTCGGCGAAGGGCCACAGCAGGTCGCGGTGGAAGATGTTCCCGCCCGGCAGCGCGAGCTCGGCCTCGAGCTCGACCGGCGTGCGCGCCTCGATGCACGGCTCGCCCGACGGCGCGATCCACAGGCAGTCCTCGATCGGCTCGCCCAGCACGCTGTTCAGCGACGCCAGGGTCGACGCGATCGCCTCGGCCTTGGCCGCCTGCGGCTCGCGGGCGAACAGCCGCGCGGGCATGTGCAGTCCGAAGCAGGTCAGCGTCTGAGCGCCCGCCTCGCGCAGGTCCGGCCCGAGGATCGTCGGGTCGGTCAGCGAATGGCAGTAGATCTCGCATGGCGCCAGCTCGGGGATCTGGCCCCGCTGGGCCTGCCCGTAGGCGAGCGCGAGCTGGGTCGCCGACTCGTTGACGTGGAAGGTCCCCGCGAACGCCTCGAACGGGTCGATCGACGGGTCGCGCAGCCGCGGGAGCCGCTTGAGCAGCAGGTTCATCTTCAGCTGCGCGCCCTCGGGCGGCGGGTCGGGCTCGGGCTCGCCGAGCAGCCGCGCGAGCACGGCGGGCGCGGCGTTGGAGAGCACGTGGCGCGCCGCGACCGTCCCGCCGTCGAACACCACCTCCGCGCCGACGCCGTCGGTCTCGATCGACGTCACCTCGACCCCGAGGCGGATCTCCGCCCCGGCCGCGTACGCGATCCCCGCCAGCGACTCGGTCAGCGCGCCCATGCCGCCGACCGGCACGTCCCAGTCACCGGTCCCGTTGCCGATCACGTGGTAGAGGAAGCAGCGGTTCTGGCGCAGCGACTCGTCGTCGATCCCGGCGAACGTGCCGATCAGCGCGTCGGTGGCGATGATCCCGCGCTCGAAGTCGTCCTCGAAGTAGCGGCTCAGCACCTCGCCCAGCGGCCGCTCGACCAGCGCCTCCCAGGCCGCGTCGTCACCCACCCGCGCCCGGAGCTCCTCGCGCGAGACCAGCGGCTGGGTCAGCGACGGGAACACGACCGACGCCATCCGCTCGGTCAGCGAGGAGAACGCCGCCCAGTTGGGGTTCGGCGGCTCGCCGGCCCGCACGAGCAGCCCGGTCCCGTCCGGTCGCGGCGAGTACGAGGACACCGAGCGACGGCGAAGCTCGATCGGCAGACCCAACTCCGTGGCGAGCTCGCGGGGGAAGAGCGAGACCAGGTACGAGTACCGCGACAGGCGCGCGTCGACGCCATCCCACGGCCGCTCGGACACCGCCGCGCCGCCGACGTGATCGGAGCGCTCCAGCACCAGCACGGACTTCCCCGCCCGCGCGAGCAGCGCGGCCGCGACGAGCCCGTTGTGCCCGGCCCCGATGACGACCGCGTCGTACACCTAGCGGCCGCTCCCGGAAATACGCCCGATTCCGGCGGGCCCCGCCCGCCTCTGCCGGGCCCCGGCAGGCGCCCACGTACTACCGGTATGCACGCGCCTGCCAGGACCCGGCAGAGACGACCGTGGATCTGGCCGGCGATCGGCCGTATTTGCGGTCGCGACCACTAGCCCAGCGCCTCGAACAGCTCCGTATAGGGCTGACCCGTCGCCTCGGCCACGGGCTGGTAGGTCACCTTGCCGTCGACGACGTTGACGCCCTTGGCCAGGCCCGGGTTCTCGCGCGAGGCCTGCAGCACGCCCTTGTCGGCCACGTGCAGGACGTACGGCATCGTCGCGTTCGTCAGCGCCCGCGTCGAGGTCACCGGCACCGCGCCCGGCATGTTGGCCACGCAGTAGTGCAGGATGCCGTCGACCTCGTAGGTCGGGTCCGAGTGGGTCGTCGGGCGCGAGGTCTCGAAGCACCCGCCCTGGTCGATCGAGACGTCGACGAGCACCGCCTGGCGCTTCATCAGCCCGAGTTGCTCGCGCCGGATCACGTACGGCGCCTTGGCCCCGTGCACGAGCACGGCGCCGATCACGAGGTCGGCCTCCGGCAGGCGCTGCTCGATGTCCAGCGTCGACGCGTAACACGTGTCGGCGCGGCCGTTGAAGGCGATGTCGAGCTCACGCAGGCGATCGATGTTGCGGTCGTAGACGTAGACCGTCGCCTCCATGCCGAGCGCGATGAACGCCGCGTTCATGCCGACCACGCCGCCGCCGATGATCATCACCTTCGCCGCCGCGACGCCCGGTACCCCGCCGAGCAGGATCCCGCGCCCGCCGAGTGGCTTCTCGAGCATGAACGCGCCCGCCTGCGTGGCGATCTTGCCCGCCACCTCGCTCATCGGGGCCAGGAGCGGAAGCCGGCCGCGGGTGTCCTCGACCGTCTCGTACGCGACGCACGTCGCGCGCGACTCGACCAGCCCGCGGGTGAGGTCGGGGTCCGGCGCCAGGTGCAGATAGGTGAAGAGCGTGTGGCGCGGCTCGAGCATCGCCACCTCGACCGCCTGCGGCTCCTTGACCTTGACGATCATGTCCGCCCAGGCGAAGACGGCCGGGGCGTCCGGCAGGATCTGCGCGCCCTGCGAGGTGTAGTCGGAGTCCTCGATCGCCGACCCGAGGCCGGCACCGGCCTGGATCGCGACCTCGTGACCGTGCTCGACCAGCTCTCGCACTCCGGCCGGCGTCAGGGCGACGCGGTACTCGTCCGTCTTGATCTCGGTGGGGACGCCGACCTTCATGTAGTCAGTTCCTTTCGGTCTGCACGAGTTCCCGCCCACGTAAGGCGAGCCAGAAGTCGATGCGGTCTCTCGCGCTGTCCAAGGAGCGGCCCGTCAACTCCTCGACGCGGCGGATCCGGTAGCGCAGCGTGTGACGGTGGCAGAAGAGCGCCTTCGCTGCGCGCTCCCATTGCCCGTTGCATTCGATGAACGCCTCCAGCGAGCGCATCAGCTCACCCCCGTAGGCGCCCTCGGAGTCCTCGATCGGGGCCAGGATCGAGTCGCAGAACAGCCGCAGCGCGTCGTCGTCCTGCAGTGACAGCAGCAGCTGGAAGCTGCCGAGGTCGCGGTACGTGGCGAGCTTGGTCGCGCCGTTGGATCCGTTCACCGACAGCGCCCGGGCCTCCAGCGCGCAGCGCGCCTCGTGGTAGCCGCGCCGCAGCTCGCCGGGCGCGACGGCGCGGCCCGCGCCCGCGGGCATCGCCTCGCGCACGACCCGCGCCACCCGCGCGTGCAGGCGCTCGGCGACGGCGAACAGCTCGTCGTCGTCCGTCGCCGGCAGCAGCGCGCAGAGGAACTTCCCGGCGGGAGCGACGAGGCCGCCGCCCAGCTCCTCGCGGACCGCCCGCGCGAGCTCGTCCTCCGCCGCGCCGCGCGCCGCCCGCGACGGCGCGAGGACGAGCGCCCCGGCGCGCTCGCGCAGCCCGAACGGCTCCAGCCGCCGCGCCAGCTCCGGGCCGGCCACCTCGCCCGAGACGAGGGCGCTCATGACGTCGCCCGCGAGGCGCCGCTCGGTGTCGTCGACGACCCGCCGGCGCAGCAGCTCGAGCGCCACGATCGTCACCGCCTGGTGCAGCGTGAGCCGGTCGAGCTCGCTCAGCGCGCCCACGTCCTTGGCCGCGATCAGCCACGCCTCGGGCGGCGGGCCGTCGCCGCGGCCCTGCGCGGTGCGCGCGACCGGCAAGGCGAGGGCTCCGGGTGGGAGCGCGTCCGGCACGAAGCCGCGGCGCGCCCCGCCGGCCAGACGCCCGCGCAGCTCGGCGGCCAGCGCGCCGACGTCGAGCTCGCCGCGCCGGGCCAGCGGCTCGCCGCGCCCGTCGAAGATCGCCGCGCGCCCGGCGATCAGCGCCGCCAGCTCGGCGGCGAGGCCGTCGAGACCGCGCTCGGACAGCACGACGCGCTCCAGCCGCTCGTGGGCGGACAGGGCGCGCCGCAGGACCGCGTACTGCTCGTTGACCAGGTGCGAGAACGCCTTCTCGGTGATCGCGATGAACGGCAGCTCGTAGGGGACCTCGAAGAGCGGGAACCCGTGCTCGCCCGCGGCGGCCAGCAGCGCCTCCGGGATCGCGTCATGCGCGAAGCCGACACCGAAGCCGAGCCCGGTCAGCCCGTGTTGGACGAGCCGCCCGACATAGCCCGCGGGATCGTCGCCGAGTTGCAGCCCGGTGGTCAGCAGCAGCTCGCCCCCGGACAGCCAGGGCGTCGGGTCCCGGAGCTCTGAGATGTGCACCCAGCGCACCGCACGGTCCAGCCCCGCCTCGCCGGCGGCGATCTCCAGCTCCAGTTCGCGCAGCAACGCTCGCAGCGGCAGCATCCGCTGCGAGCCTATCGCCGTGCGGGACTCCTAGGCCGCGACGGGCTGCGATCGCACGAAATCCCTGCTCCTGATCAACGTCAGGGACGTCACCGCGGCCCCGAAGGCGAGGACCGCGCCGACCAGCATGATCGAGTTCAGGCCGTCCACGAACCCCGCGACCGGCGTCGCGGCGCTGGTGACGTGGTGGGAGAAGATCGCGCCGAGCGCCGCGACGCCGGTGGCGATCCCGACCTGCCGGAACGTGGAGTTGATCCCGCTGGCCATTCCGGCTCGCGCGGGCTCGACGACGCCCACCGCCGTGCTCGCGAGCGGCACGTTGATGAAGCCCGCGCCGATGCCCGCGACGAGGAAGCCGGGGATGAAGTGCGTCCAGTCGCTGGTCGGGTCCAGGCCGCGCATCAGCAGCTGGGCGATGCCGACGCACAGGAAGCCAGGGCCGATCAGGAACTTGGTGGGCACCTTCTCGGTCAACCGTCCCGCGATCGCGGCCGTGAAGAAGATCGGACCCGACAGCACGAGGAAGCGCACGCCGATGTCGATCGCCGACAGCCCCAGCCCGGCCTGCATGTAGATCACCAGGTACGGGAACAGGCTGAACAGCGACGCGCTGATCGCGAACGCGGCGATCAGGCCGCCCACGAACGCGGGCTTGCGGAACAGCGTGAGGTCGAACATCGGCTGCTTCTGCAGCGCCTCCGCCGCGACGAAGGCCACCAGCAGCACGACCGCGGCGACCAGGGACCCGGCGACGGTCGCCGAGCCCCATCCGTCCTCGTTGGAGCGGATCAGCCCGAAGACGAGCAGGGCCAGGCCGAGGCTGAAGGTGCCGAGGCCGAGGAAGTCGACGGGGCGCGGGTTCGGGTCCTTGGACTCTGTGACGGCGCGGATCGTGATCACGAGCGCGACGACGCCGACCGGGATGTTGACCAGGAAGATCCAGCGCCACGACAGGCCGCTGGTGAGCGCGCCGCCGATCACGGGGCCGACCGCGACTGCGATGCCGGTGACCGCGCCGAAGACCCCGAAGGCGACGCCGCGATCGCGCCCGTGGTACGCGTTGGCGATGATCGCCAGGCCCGTGGCGAACATGATCGCGCCGCCGATGCCCTGGAACGCGCGGCTGAGGCTGAGGAAGGTCGATCCGCTGGCCAGGCCGCACAGCAGCGAGCCGAGCGTGAAGACCACGATGCCGATCGAGAACAGCAGCCGGCGCCCGAAGCGGTCGGCCAGCGAGCCGGCGGTCAGCTGGAGCGCGGCGAGCGTCAGCGCGTAGGCGTCGATCACCCACTGCAGGTCCGACAAGGAGGCGTGGAACGCCTGCTCGATGTCGGGAAGCGCGACGTTCACGATCGTGACGTCGAGAAGCAGCATGAAGATGCCGGCGGCGACAGCCACCAGGGTCAACCACTTGCGTTCCATGCCACGCACCTTACCTTCAGTTCAACTTATCGTCAACTTGCCTAACCATGTGGTCGGAGACCTATGATCTCTACGGCGTGGATCCGCTCATGGACTACACGGGTTATCTCCTGCGGACGGCGTTCTTGCGCGCCGCGACGATCGCCGCCCGCGAGTTCGGGCAGGAGTCGCACCCACGCGAGGCGGCGGCCATCGCCACCCTGCAGGCCTACGGGCCGCTGTCCCAGCAGCAGCTGGCGAACGGCTTGAACGTCAACCGGACCGTGATGGTCAAGCTGATCGACGGCCTCGAGTCCAAGGGCTTCGTCGAGCGCGTCCGCAATCCGGAGGATCGCCGCGCCTACGCGCTCCACGCCACCCGCACAGGACTCGAGTCCATGACCGAGATGCTGCCCCGGATGGCGAGCGCCGAAGCGGAGCTGACGGTCAACCTCTCAGAACCCGAGCACGAGCGGCTGAACGCGCTGCTGCGCGAGGTGATCGCGCCGCAGCCGCCGGCGCTGGCCGATCGCACCGGGTTCCTGCTCGCCCGTGCGCACCATCGCTTCCACGAGCGCGCCGACGAGGTCCTCAAGCCCTACGCGATCCAGATCCGCCAGTTCGGCGCGCTCGCGCGGCTGGCCGACGGGACGTCCTCGCAGCGCGAGCTCGCCGACCGCCTGCAGGTGAGCACGCCGGTCGTGGTCGAGCTCGTCGACGGGCTCGAGGCCGCGGGGTTCGTGGAGCGGCGCCGCGATCCGGACGACCGGCGCCTCAACGCGTTGCACGTCACGGGGGGAGGCCGTGACGTGCTGGAACGCGCAATCGCCGTGCTGCAGGCCGCGAACGAGGACTTGACGCGGCCGATCGGCGCAGATGGTGACCGCGAGCTGCGGTCGCTACTACGAAAACTGCTCGGAATCTAAACCCCACCTAAGGGGTCTGACCCCTTAGGTGGGGTTTAGGTTTATGCCGCGGCCGCTTCGGCGGCGCGCAGCGGCGGGCGGGTGACCAGCGCGGCGGCGCAGACGAGGACGAAGGCGAAGGCCTGGACGACGATGCCCAGGGCGTCGGAGGGCATCGGGTCGCCGAAGACGATGATGCCGCCGAGGATGCAGGAGACGTTGGCGGCGGTGGAGGTGGCGGCGATGACCGGGACGGCCTCGCCGTCCTGCATGCCGCGCGCCGAGGCGTAGAAGGCGACGACCGAGGCCAGGACCGTGATCGCCAGCCAGGGCGAGCTCACGATGCCGACGAAGCCGCCGGCGCCCGTGAGCGCCTTGATGGCGATGTCGGAGACGCCGAACAGCACGCCCGCGGCCGCGCCCAGCATCACGCCGTGGTGATGGTCGGGCATGCCGAGGTGCTTGCCGCCGATCAGCAGCGCGCCGAGGACGAGCATGCCGCCCTCGAAGCTGATCATGCCGAAGACCGAGTAGGTGGAGTGCGCGCCGGTGGCGGCCGGGAGCGTGATGACGAGCAGCACGAGGCCCAACGCGGTCATGCCCACGCCCAGCCACTGGCGCATGCCGACCTGGAAGCCGAAGAGCCGCTCGGCCATGACGGCGAGGATCACGACGCCGGTGGAGAGGACCGCCTGGACGACGGAGAGCGGGGCGAAGGCGAGGGCGGCCACGTGGAAGATCCAGGCGCCGGTCGCGACGGCCATGCCGATCGCGAACCACTTGCAGGAGTAGAGCTCCTTGGCGGTCCGGAACGGGTGACGGATGTCGACCGTCGGGGCGTCGTTCGCACCCTTGTGCTTGTACAGAAAGCCCAGCTGCGTGGCGATGGCGCAAGCGAACGCCAGCAGAATGCCCAGATTCAGCGACACGTGTCCTCGTACGTCGATTCAGCAGAGATTCCTCGCCACCAGCTCTTCGAAAGAGCGGGCTCCCCGGCGGGATGATCTCTACATCGGTCCCCGACCCGCGACTCTTTAGCGCGGTGGCGCCAGCGTAACGTCAGATATGAAGATTCCCTCAAGATGGCGCGTCGAACCCCCCTAAAGGAGAGGGCCCCTAGACCATTGCTGTTGGTCGACGTGGACGGCGTCCTCTCGCTCTTCGGCGGAGCCCGCGTGGCGCCCGAAACGCTGCTGCCAACACTGGTTGACGGGGTCCCGCATCTGCTCTCGCGGACCGCGGCGGAAGCGCTTGCGGAGCTCACCTCGGAGTTCGAGTGCGCGTGGTGCACCGGGTGGAAGGAGCGCGCGGATTCTCATCTTCCTCATCTGCTCGGGCTCCCTCGCGGCTGGCCGCACGTCCGCTTCCGAACCGCTCCCAACCACGGCGGCCACTGGAAGCTCGGCGGGATCGACGCGTTCGCGGGCCCGGAGCGGCCGCTGGCGTGGATCGACGACCACCTCGATGACGCCTGCCACGCCTGGGCGGCGGCCCGCGCGGGCCCGACGCTGCTGCTCGAGACCGATCCGGAGATCGGACTCACGCGCGCGCACGTCGCGCGCGCACGCGCGTGGCGCGCCACACTGGACTCATGAAGCTGCTGATCCTCGCCGTCCTGCTGCTCGGCTGCGGAAGCGACGTCGCGTCGGCGGCGACCCTCAAAGGAACGTTGAAGTACAGCCGCAACGGCGGCTTCGCCGGCGTCAGCGAGAGCGCCTCGATCGCCCCGAGCGGGAAGGCGACGTTCAAGGTCTCCAAGCGCCGGACGACGACCTTGACCCACGCTGAGCGCTCGCGGCTGGCCCGCTACGCCGAGGCCGCGGACATCCCGCACGCGAAGGTGCCCAAGGGCAGCAAGTGCTGCGACACGTACGCCTATGACCTGACCTACCGCGGGCGCACGCTGCGCTGGTACGACGGCGGGAAGGTGCCCAAGGCGCTCGCCACGCTCGTCGGCGAGCTCAACCGCCTCGTCAAGAAGCACGGAGGCGGGCTCGGCTGAGCCCGCCTCCGTCGTCAGATCACGGCGTCGTGGTCGACAGCGTGAAGGTGAGCGTCTTGCTGTAGGCGCCCGTGCGCAGCGGCTCGTTGGCCGCGATCGCCTGCTTGAACGTGACCGGCACCGACTCGTTGGACGTCGGGGCGGACCACGTCTTCACGACGCCGAGGCCCTGCAGCGGCGACGCCAGCGCGAACGCGCCGTTCACCAGCCGGCCGGTCGCGGTGCTGCTCGGATCGGCGACCGTCAGGGTCGCGTCGCCGGCGGTGGAGAGCACGGTCGCCGTCGTCGACGCCGTGTACTCCTTCGCCACACCCGGCGTGAACGCGCCGAACGCGGCGGGCGCGCCGAGCGTCAGCGCCAGCGTGGCGGGCACGCTGCCACCCACGCTGCCGTTCTCGTCGTCCGCCGCGACCAGCAGCCGCTGGCTCTTGACGGCCGACGTGTTGCCCTTCATGTCGGTCGCGATCCACTTGACCGTGTACGCGCCGGGCGTGCTCAGCGTCAGCACCTCGCCGATGCTGCGCGCCCGCTGGTTGTTGTACGTCGGCGAGGCCAGCGTCGGGGTCGAGCCGTCGGTCGTGTAGCGGATGACCGCGGCCTCGTCGTCCCAGTTGAACCGGAAATTGATCGGCTCACCGCTGGTCTGGGCCGCGGAGTACTCGATCGACGTGCTCGGCGCCTTGGTGTCGACGGCGTAGTCGTACGCGGACTCGACCATGCCGTAGTTGCCGTTGGCGAACTCCATCGCCTGGTCGCGACCCTCGTTGATCAGGTTCGCGTTGCAGGTGCCGGTGCCGCCGCCGGTGCCCACGCCCGAGAAGCACGGCTGGAAGCCGGTGATGATCTGCGCGGTGCCGGTCGAGGTCGACGTGAAGCGGTCCGCGCCGGTCTCGAACGAGTAGCTGATGATCCCCTTGCGGTACCACTGGTCGTCCGCCGAGTTGCCGGCGGCCGAGTAGAGCACGTCGGCGATCGGGCCGGTGCGCTCGGGCAGGATCACGGTGTTGCGGTGCTCCTTGATGCGGGCGAGGATCTTCTCGCCGGCCTCGAAGAAGTACTTCTCGATGCCGATGTTCGGCGCCGGCGCCGTCGTGCGGGCACCGTCGTTCTTGTAGGAGCCGGGCGCCCACATGAAGTAGCCGCCGTAGGAGTGGATGTTGTTGGCGAACTTGATGTTCGGGAACGTGTCGACGACCCACTTCTCGTTCTTGATCTCCGGCTCGGAGTACTCCGCCGGGCCCGAGTAGGTGTCGCTGGTGCAGCTCGACGAGGCGCCGAAGTAGCCGTCGAAGAGCGAGAACTCGCCGTTGTTGCGGTTGAGGTCGACGCCCCAGCTGTTGCGGCCGGCCGGGTCGGAGTTGCCGGTCAGCGGGCAGTGGTTGGTCATGTTGCGCCGCTGCGAGTTGAAGTCGTACATCGAGTAGTGGCCGCCGTCGGGGTTGACGTTCGGCAGGATGAAGACCTCGACCTGGTCGAGCAGCTTCTTGGTCTCGGGATCCGTGGCGTAGTTGCGCACCAGCCGCTCGGCGGTCTCGACGCAGGTCAGCGACGTCGTCCACTCGCGAGCGTGCTGCTGGCAGTAGAGGAACACGCCGACCTTGGAGCCGTCACGGACGGAGCCGATCCGGTACACGCGCTGCTGGAACGGCCCGCGGGCGACGTGCGCCGGGGCGTTGAGGAAGTCGTCCAGGTTCACCTTGGCGCGGACCGGGACGACGCCGGCGCCCGCGTTGTTGCGGTACGTCATGGCGGAGACGAGCGCCGTCGCGGCGGGCGAGGCGTTGATCGCCGCGACGACCTGCGCGGCCGTGCTGGTGAGCGCGCCGGTGTCGCTGGTCGCCAGGTTGACGACGATGTCCTTGCCGGTCACCGCGACGCTCAGCGGCGAGTTGTTCGCGCCGGGGTTCTTGAACTCGGCGGTGACCTCGTCGCCGCCCTGGTGGCCCCAGTCCTTGGCGGTCAACACGACCGCGGCGGCCGCCGACGCGGCGGCGGAGCCGGAGGTCGGCTGGACCTTGAGCGTGAAGTCGCCGATGTCGCCCTGGAAGCCCGAGATCTCGATCGTGTAGGTCCCGGCCACGGTGAAGGTGCGGTTGATCACCTCGGGGCTGGTCCCCGTGTCGACGTTGTTGAGGACGGTGCCGCTGGGGTCCTTGAGCGTCAGGATCAGGTCGGTCGACCCGGACGGGATGCCGTCGGTCGTGATGCGCAGCGGCGTGTTCAGCGGCGGGCTGAACGTGTAGGAGGCGACGGGCGCCGCGGCGGTGATCTCACCCGTCTGGTCGAAGATCGGCGTGCCGAGCTGGACGTCCGGCGCCGAGCCGATGGCGTTGGAGCCCGACATGATCGCCTGCGACTTGCGCTGGTAGCCGCCCGTCAGGTTCGGGAGGTTGACCGGCGTGACCAGGTTCGGGAACTGCGCGGCCAGCGCGTCGAGCTGGGCGCGGTTCTCCGTCGGGTCCTGGTAGCGGTTGAAGAAGCCCTTCTGGTAGCCGGCGACGTTCGGCGGCAGCGTCGTGCCGAGCCACTCGGTCACCTTGTAGGTGTCGACGGAGCCGGAGGACGCGGCGACGCGGACCGTCATCTGCGAGGCCGGGATCGCGGCCTGCTCGGGCGTCAGGCGCACGAGCTGACGGTGGTACATGTACTCGTCGGGCGTCGGGTCGGTGTCGACGAACCGACCCATGTTCGTCGCCGTCGAGTAGACCCCGTCGGCGCCGGCGAACGAGAGCGCCAGCGTCGGCCCGGTGAAGGCGGTGTTGGAGCCCGCGACGCGTACGGTCGCCTTGTTGTGCGCCTCGACGTAGAGGAACGTGCCGGCGTAGTTCGTGAATTTGTTGGCGCGCTGGATGACCGTCTCACCCGGGGTCGGCACGACGGCCTTGCCCTCGAGCTTGATGCCGCCGCGCGGGACACCCTTGGACGCGAGGTCCGCCGCGAGCCCCTCCAGGGCCGCCGCCTCCTCGCGCTCGGCGTTGACCGCGGCGCGCGTCTTGGCGTCCTCGATCGTCTGCCCGATGCGGAAGCCCATCGCGCGCAGCTCAGCCCGCTCCGATGGATCGACATCGATGTTCAGCTGGATCGAGCCGTCGTCCTCGACCTTCTTGTACTCGGCGAGGTCGTAGCCGCTCGCCGAGAGCTTGTCGACGTCGGCTTCCGAGTCGACGAAGACCTGCACGAGCGCGGTATCGGAGCCCGGCAGCGTGTCATTCGCCGACGCGATCCCTGCTGACCCAAACAACAACGCGGCCGTCGTGGCCAACGTCAATGATCGTCTCACGATCACTCCAGCACCCTCCTTCAGGCTTTAAAGGCCACACCGCGCGAGACGATCGCGCGGTGCATGAGGAAGAGTTGAACAGATTATGAGAGATCGGGGAACTGGCCGGGCGTGGAGTTTGCTCCACGCCCGGCCTAGACCCTTATGGAGTCGTCGTGCTGAGGGTGAACGTCAGCGTCTTGCTGTACGTGCCCGTGCGCAGCGGCTCATTGGCCAGGATCGCCTGCGTGAACGTGATCGGCACGACCTCATTCGAGACCGGAGCCGCCCAGGTCTTCAGCGTCCCGAGGCCGCCCAGCGGGTTGGTCAGGGCGAAGGTGCCGTTGACCAGCTTGCCGGTGTTCGTCGCGCTCGGGTCGGCGACGCTCAGCGTCGCGTCACCCGCGGTCGAGATCACGGTCGCCTGCGTGGACGCCGAGTACGACTTGGCGACGCCCGGGGTGAACGTCCCGAAGCTCGCCGGAGCGCCCATCGCCAGCGACAACGTCGCCCCGACGGTGCCGCCCACGCTGCCCGGGGTGTCGGTCAGGCCGACCCCGAACGTCTTGGACTGCACCGCGGACACGTTGCCCTTGATATCGGCCGCCAGCCACTTGACCGTCGTGCGGCCGAAGCTTGAGATCGTGATGACCTCGCCCACGCTGCGGGCGCGCTGGGCGTTGTAGGTCGGCGACGCCAACGTGGGCGTGGAGCCGTCCATCGTGTAGTGGATGACCGACGGCTCATTGTCCATCGTGAACCGGAAGTTGATCGGGCTCAGCGAGTTGGTCACGCCGTCCGAGTCGATCGACGTCGACGGCGGCGTCACGTCCTTGCCGTAGTCGTACGCCGACTCCACGAGACCGAAGTTGCCGGCCGCGAACTCCAGCGCCTCGTCACGGCCCTCGTTGACGAGCGAGCCGTTGGCCGGGCAGGAGCCCTGGCCGCCGCCGGTGCCGACCGCGCCGAAGCACGGCTGGAAGCCGACCGCCGTCTGCGCCGTGCCGGTCGTGGTGGACGTGAAGCGGTCAGCGCCGGTCTCGAACGAGTAGGCGATGATCCCCTTGCGGTACCAGTGGTCGTCGGCCGAGTTGCCGGCCGCCGAGTAGAGCACGTCGGCGATCGGGCCGGTGCGCTCCGGCAGGATCACCGTGCCGCGCGAATCCTTGATCCGGCGCAGGATCTTCTCACCGGCCTGGAAGAAGTACTTCTCGATGCCGATGTTCGGCGCCGGCGCCGTCGTGCGGTTGCCGTCGTCCTTGTAGGAACCCGGCGCCCACATGAAGTAGCCGCCGTAGGAGTGGATGTTGTTGGAGAACTTGATGTTCGGGAAGTTCTCCGTGACCCACTTCTCGTTGCGCGTCTCCGGCTCGGAGTATTCGCCCGGGCCCGCGAAGGTGTCGCTCGTGCAGGTCGACGAGGCACCGAAGTACCCGTCGAAGAGCGAGTACTCGCCGCTGTTGCGGTTCATGTCGACGCCCCAGGTGTTGCGGCTGTCCGGGGCGTTCGCGCCGTTGGCCGGGCAGTAGTTCGGCAGCGTCTTGCGCTGCTGGCTCGCGTCGTACATCGAGTAGTGCGCGCCGTCCGGGTTGGAGTTCGGCGAGATGAAGACCTCGACGTTGTCCAACAGCTCCTTCGTCTGCGGGTCGGTCGCGTAGTTCTCGACCAGCTCGTGCGCCGTCTGCAGGCACGTCAGGCCCGTCGCCCACTCGCGAGCATGCTGCTGGCAGAACAGGAACACGCCCGGCTTGGTGCCATCGCGATGCGTACCGATCCGGTACAGATGCTGCTGGAACGGGCCGCGCGCGACGCTCGCCGGCGCATTGAGGAAGTCCGACAGGTTGATCCGCGCGCGCGGCTGGACGATCGAGGCGCCCGTGATCCCACGGTACGTGGCGGCCGAGAGGAGCGCGGCGGCCTCCGGCTTGGCGTTGAGGGCGGCGACGACCTGGGCGGCCGTCGAGCTCAGCGCGCCGGTCGCATCCGTCGCGAGGAAGACCTCGACGAGCTTGCCGTTGACCGCCACGCTCAGCGGCTGGTTGTTGCCCGTCTGGCTGCGGAACTCGGCCATGACCTGGTTGCCGCCGTCCTGACCGTAGTCCTTGGCCGTGAGCACGACCCCGGCGGTGGTGGTCGCCTGGACCCGGAACGTGAAGTCACCGACGTCGCCCTGGAAGCCCGAGACCTCGAACTTGTAGGTGCCCGACGTCAGGAACGCCTGGTTGATGATCTCCGGGCTGGTGCCGGTGTCGATCGACTGCAGGACGTTGCCCGCCGGGTCCTTGATGGTCAGGATGAAGTCCGTCGAGCCGGACGGGATGCCGTCCACGGTCGCGCGGACCGACGTCCCCGCGGTGGCGTTGAACGGGATCGTGGCGACCGGAGCCGCGCCAGTGATCTCGCCCGGGGCGTCGAGCAACGTGGCGCCGAGCGTGACGGTCGGGGCGGCGGTGATGGCGCCCGTCCCGTTCATGATCGCCGCCGACTTGCGCTGATAGCCCGACGTCTTCTCGGGCATGTTGACGACCGACATCAGGTTCGGATTGGCCGCGGCGAGCGCGTCCAGGTCCGCCCGGTTCTCGGTCGGGTCCATGTACTTGGTGAAGAACGGCTGGTTCTTGAAGCCCGCGACGTGCGGCGGCAGCGACGTGCCGAGCCACTCCGTGACCGGGAAGGTCTCGACGCTGGCCGCGGCGCCGCCGGCGGTCGCCGCGGTGGCGACGCGGACCGAAGTGATGGTCGCCGGGGCGTCGGCGGGAAGGCGGATCAGCTGCCGGTGGTACATGTACGTCTGCGGCGTCGGATCCGGGTCGATGAACCGGCCCATGTTGGTCGCCGCGCTATAGACGCCGTCGGCGCCCGCGTAGGACAGCGCCAGCGCCGGCCCCGTGACCGAGTTGTTGGGCGCGACCTTGGTCGACTTGTTGAACGCCTCGACGTAGATGAAGCGCGCGGTGGTCCGGCCGCCGGCCGGGCCGACGACGTCCGTGAAGGTGTTGGCGCGCTGGATGACCGTGTCGCCCGGCGTCGGGACGACGGACTGCCCCTGGAACTTCTGCCCCTTGAGGCCGTTCTCGGCGACCTGGGCGGCGAGGTTCTCGGCGTCGATCGTGAACTGGCGCTCCGCCATGCGCTGCGGACCCGTGTTCGTGTCCTCGATCGTGGCACCGATCTTGAAGCCCTTGGCTTTCAGGCCGGCCTTCTCTTCGTTGGTCACGAAGAGGTTGAGCGTGATGGTGCCGTCGTCATTGACGCGCTTGTACTCGGCGGCGTCGTGCGTGGTGACGAGCTGGTCGGCCGTGCTCTGGTTCGGCACGGTGACCTCGACAAGCGCCTCGTACGGCGTCCCATCGTCGGCTGCCCAGGCGCTCGGAGCGCCCCCGATGAACAGTGCTGACGCGCAACACAGCGCCGTCAGCGACTTCTTCCCAACCATGGGCAGTCCTCCAAGTCCGTAGACCCCAAGGCTGTCACCCGGGTGACAGCCCCTCTCCAACCGCGTATGTGAGCAGAAATGGAGAGTTCGCGCACCTTCCGGCCGTGGAGGTTCCTCCACGGCCGGATCGTGCGTCAGGTGGTGACTACGGAGTCGTCGTGCTCAGGGTGAACGTCAGCGTCTTGCTGTACGTGCCCGTGCGCAGCGGCTCATTGGCCAGGATCGCCTGCGTGAACGTGATCGGCACGACCTCATTCGAGACCGGAGCCGCCCACGTCTTCAGCGTCCCGAGACCACCGAGTGGGTTGGTCAGCGTGAACGTGCCGTTGACCAGCTTGCCCGTGTTGGTCGCGCTCGGATCGGCGACGGTGAGCGTCGCGTCACCCGCCGTGGAGATCACGGTCGCCGTGGTGGAGGCCGAGTAGGACTTCGCCACGCCCGGGGTGAACGTCCCGAAGCTCGCCGGAGCGCCCATCGCCAGCGACAGCGTCGCCCCGACCGAGCCGCCGACCGAGCCCGGGGTGTCGGTCAGGCCGACCCCGAACGTCTTGGACTGCACCGCCGAGACGTTGCCCTTGATGTCGACCGCCAGCCACTTGACCGTCGTGCGGCCGAAATTGCTGATGGTCAGGACCTCGCCCACGCTGCGAGCGCGCTGGGCGTTGTAGGTCGGCGACGCCAGCGTCGGCGTCGAACCGTCCGTCGTGTAATGGATCACCGACGGCTCGTTGTCCATCGTGAACCGGTAGTTGATCGGGCTCAGCGAGTTCGTGACGCCGTCCGAGTCGAGCGTCGTCGACGGCGGGGTGACGTCCTTGCCGTAGTCGTACGCCGACTCGACGAGTCCGAAGTTGCCGGCCGCGAACTCGAGCGCCTCGTCGCGACCCTCGTTGGCCAGCGCGCCGGAGGCCGGGCAGGAGCCCTGACCGCCGCCGGTGCCGACGCCCGCGAAGCACGGCTGGAAGCCGACGGCCGTGGCCGCGGTGCCGGTCGTGGTGGAGAGGATGCGGTCGGCGCCCGTCTCGAACGAGTAGCTGATGATGCCCTTGCGGTACCACATGTCGTCGGCCGCGTTACCGGCCGCGGAGTACAGGACGTCCGCGATCGGGCCGGTGCGCTCCGGCAGGATCACCGTGCCGCGCGAGTCCTTGATGCGCTTGAGGATCTTCTCGCCGGCCTCGAAGAAGTACTTCTCGATGCCGATGTTCGGCGCCGGCGCCGTCGTGCGGTTGCCGTCGTTCTTGTAGGAGCCGGGCGCCCACATGAAGTAGCCGCCGTAGGAGTGGATGTTGTTCGCGAACTTGATGTTCGGGAACGTCTCCGTGACCCACTTCTCGTTGCGGGTCTCCGGCTCGGAGAACTCGCTCGGGCCCTGGTAGGTCTCGCTCGTGCAGTTCGTCGACGCGCCGAAGTAGCCGTCGAACGGCGAGTACTCACCGGCGTTGCGGTTCATGTCGACGCCCCAGGTGGTGCGGGCCGCCGGATCGGAGTTGCCGTTCGGGGCGCAGTAGTTCGGCAGCGTCTTGCGCTGGACGCTCGAGTCGTACATCGAGTAGTGCGCGCCGTCCGGGTTGGAGTTCGGCGAGATGAAGACCTCGACGTTGTCCAGCAGCTCCTTCGTCCACGGGTCGGTCGCGTAGTTCTCGACCAGCTCGTGCGCCGTCTGCACGCAGGTCAGGCCGGTGGCCCATTCGCGAGCGTGCTGCTGGCAGAAGAGGAACACGCCCGGCTTGGTGCCGTCGCGATGCGTACCGATCCGGTACAGATGCTGCTGGAACGGACCGCGCGCGACACTCGCCGGCGCGTTGAGGAAGTCCGACAGGTTGGTGCGCGCGCGAACCGGGACGATGCCGGTGCCGGCGTTGCCGCGGTACGTGGTCGCCGAGAGGAGCGCTGCGGCCTCCGGCTTGGCGTTGATCGCCGCGACGACCTGGGCGGCCGTCGAGCTCAGCGCGCCGGTCGCATCCGTCGCCAGGAAGACCTCGACGAGCTTGCCGTTGACCGCCACGCTCAGCGGCTGGTTGTTGCCGGTCTGGCTGCGGAACTCGGCCATGACGGCGTTGCCGCCGTCCTGACCGTAGTCCTTGGCCGTGAGCACGACCGCGGAGGCCTGGGCCGTCGCGGCGGTGCCCGTGACGGGCTGGATCTTGAAGGTGAAGTCGCCGAGATCACCCTGGTAGCCGGAGATCTCGAAGGTGTACGTGCCGGTCACCGTGTAGGTGCGGTTCAGGACCTCCGGGCTCGTGCCCGTGTCGACCGGGTTGCCGATCTGCACGCCGTCGGGGCCCTTGAGCGTCAGGATGAGGTCCGTCGAGCCGGACGGGATGCCGTCGACCGTCGCGAGGAGGGTCTGGCCGGCCGTCGCGTTGAACGTGATCTTGGCGACCGGGTTGGCGGCCGTGATCTCGCCCGTCGTGTCCAGCAGTGGCGCGCCGGTCTGCGCGGCCGGGGCCGTGCCGATGGCGTTGGAGCCGGACATGATCGCCTGCGACTTGCGCTGGTAGCCGGAGGTCTTCTCCGGCATGTTGACGACCGACATGAGGTTCGGGTTGGCGGCCGCGAGCGCGTCGAGGTCGTTCCGGTTCTCGGTCGGGTCCATGTAGTGCGTGAAGAACGGCTGGTTCTTGAAGCCCGCGACGTGCGGCGGGAGGTCCTTGCCCAGCCACTCCGTGACCGGGAAGGTCTCGACGCTGGCGGCGGCGCCGCCCGTGGTGGCCGCGGTGGCGACGCGGACCTGCTTGAGGTCGGTCACGCCGGCGGGCAGGCGGATCAGCTGCCGGTGGTACATGTAGAAGTCCGGCGTCGGATCGGTGTCGACGAAGCGGCCCATGTTGGTGGCCGCGCCGAACACGCCGTCGGCGCCCGCGTAGGACAGGGCGAGGGTCGGCCCGGAGACCGTGGTGGTGCCCGTGACCTTCGTCGACTTGTTGAACGCCTCGACGTACAGGAAGCGCGCGGTGGTGGTGCCGCCGGACGGGCCGACGACGTCCGTGAAGGTCACGGCGCGCTGGATGACCGTGTCGCCCGGCGTCGGGACGACCGACTGGCCCTGGAACTTCTGGCCCTTGAGGCCGTTCTCGGCGACCTGCTTGGCGAGCGCCTCGGCGTCGATCGTCGCCTGGCGCTGCTCCATCCGGATCGGACCCGTGTTGGAGTCCTCGATGGTGGCGCCGATCTTGTAGCCCGCCTTCTTGAGCTGGCCACGCTCCTCGTTCGTGACGAAGAGGTTCAGCGTGATGGTGCCGTCGTCGTTGACGCGCTTGTACTCCGCGGCGTCGTAGGAGCTGACGAGCGAGTCGGCCACATCCTGATTGGCGACCGTGACTTCGACGAGCGCCTCATATGGCGTCGCGTCATCGGCCGCCCAGGCGCTTCCGGCGCCCGTCAACAACAGCGCCGACGCGCAGCAAAGCGCGGTCAGCGACTTCTTCCCGACCATGGGTAGTGCCCTCCGTCTATAGACCCGGGCTCGCCACGCGCGTGGCAGCCCCCTCTCCGGAGGCGTATCTGAGCAGAACAGTGAAGGCGCGCGCACGCATTCGGCCGTGGAGTTGTCTCCACGGCCGACGTGCGCGTCAGGTGATGACTACGGAGTGGTTGTTGACAGGGTGAACGTCAGGGTCTTCGAGTAGGTGCCCGTGCGGAGGGCGTCGGTGGCCCCGATCGTCTGCTTGAACGACAGGGTCACCGAGTCGTTGGAGACCGGCTTGTTGTAGGACAGCAGCGCCTTCGGGGCGGACGAGCCGCCGACCGGGCCGGCGGCCGCGGGCGTGCCGCCGAGGCTCGACGCGCTCGCCTGCAGCTTCTGCGGCAGGAAGAACGAGCCGTTGACCAGGTTGCCCGTGTTCGTCGTCGCCGGGTCGGAGACGCTCAGAAGGGCGTCGCCGGCGGTCGAGATGACGTTCGCGGTCGTACCGGCGGTGTAGTCCTTCGGGACGCCCGGGGTGAACGCGCCGAAGGCGACCGGAGTGCCGAGCGACAGAGCGAGCGTCGGCGCGACGGTGCCGCTGGCGCTGCCGTTCTCATCGTCGGCCGCGACCAGCAGCCGCTGCGACTTCACCGCCTCGCGGTTGCCCTTGAAGTCCTCCGAGAACCACTTGAGCGTGTAGGCGCCCGGGGTGGAGAGCGTCAGGACCTCGGCCGGACGGCGCGGACCCTGGCCGTTGTAGCACTTGGTCGAGCCGGTCGGAGCGGCGCAGTCGACCTTCTCCGGCGTCGTCCCGTCGGTCGTGTAGTAGATGACCGACGGCTCGGAGACCCAGTTGAACTTGAAGTTGATCGGGTCGCCCGAGGTCTGGGCCGAGGAGTACTCGACCGTCGTCGTCGGCGGGGTCACGTCGTTCAGGTACTCGAGCGCGCCCTGGATCTCGCCGAAGTTGCCCTCGGCGAACTCCATCGTGGAGTCATGGCCCTCGTTGACCAGCAGCGCGTTCGGCGCCGCGACGGTGCCGCACGTGCTGCCCTGGCCGCCGTTGGTGCCCGGCCCGGCGAAGCAGGGCTGGAAGCCGACCGCGGTGCGGGTGATCGCGCCCGTCGTCTGGTTGACCGAGATGCGCTGCGCGCCGGCCTCGAACGAGTAGGCGATGATGCCGCGCTTGTAGTACTGCTCGTCGGCCGAGTTGCCGGCCGCCGAGTACAGCGTGTCCGCGATCGGGCCCGTGCGCTGCGGCAGGATCACCGTGTTGCGCGAGGACTTGATGCCGGACAGGATCGTGTTGGCGACATCGAAGAAGTAGTTCTCGATGCCGATGTTCGGCGCCGTCAGGGTCACGCGGCCCGTGGCCTTGTACGCGCCCGGCGCCCACATGAAGTACCCGCCGTGGGTGTGGATGTTGTTGGCGAACTTGATGCCCTTGTACGTGTCCGCGATCCAGTGCTCGTTGCGGATCTCCGGCTCAGAGGCCTCGAACGGGCCCGAGAACGTCTCGCTCGTGCAGGACGAGCTCGCGCCGGCGTAGCCGTCGAAGATCGAGCCGATCGTGTTGTTGCGGTTGAGGTCGACGCCCCACGAGTTGCGGTTGGCGACGTAGTAGCTCGCCGTGGTCGGCGCGCAGTAGTTCGTCAGGTTCTTGCGCTGCACGCTCGAGTCGTGGAACGCGGCGTGGCCGCCGTCGGGGTTGGAGACCGGGAGGATGAAGACGTTGAGCTTGTCGACGTACTCCTTGGTCGTCGGGTCCGTGGCGTAGTTGCGGACCAGGCGCTCGGCCGTCTCCAGGCAGGTGATCGGGGTGACCCACTCACGCGCGTGCTGCTGGCAGTACAGGTAGACGCCGACCGCGTTGTTGGAGCGGTCCTTGCCGATCCGGTACACCTTCTGCTGGAACGGGCCGCGGACGACGTAGCGCGAGTCGGTGCGGACCAGCGTCGGCGGGCTGGCGGTGAAGCTGCCGGACCAGTAGACCGTGCCGCCGCGCATGTAGTCGGAGAGCTTGACCTTGGTGGACGTGTAGTTCGGTCCACCGGTCGTGCCGTCCACGACCTGATACGTGCGCGAGCCGGTCGCCGCGACGACGCCCGTGCCCGCGCTCTGCAGGTAGGTCATGGCGCTCACCAGCGCGCTCGCCGCCGGATCGGCGTTGATCGCCGCGACGACCTGCGCGGCCGTGCTGGTGATCGCGCCGGTCCCGTCCGTCGCCAGGTTGACGACGATGTCCTTGACGGGCTGCGCGATCTCGGAGATCCCGTTCGACGCGTCGGCGTCCTCGGGGTCGTGGACGCGCCACGTGCCGTCGGTCACCGTGATCGAGAGCGGCGCGTTGTTCGCGCCCGGGTTCTTGAACTCGGCGGTGATGTTGTTGCCGCCCAGGTCGCCGCGTGCCTTCGACGTCAGGTAGACCGCGCCCGCGGTCAAGGCCGCGCTCGGCGTGCCATTGCCGGCGGTGGTGCCCGCCATCATCGCCATCGCCGGACGGCCATAGCCGCCGGTCTTCTCAGGCAGGTTGATGCTCTGGATGAGGTCCGGGAACTGCGTCACGAGCGAGTCCATCCGGTTGTAGATCTCGGTCGGATCCATGTACTTCGTGATGAAGTCCTTCTGGAAGTTCGTCACGCGCGGCGGGAGCGTCTTGTTGGCCCACTCGGTGACGCCGGCCGTGTCGTTGTTGCCATTGGCGTCGGCGACGCGGACGGAGATGTCCCCGGCCGCGAGGTTCGCGTTGGCCCCGAGCAGCGCGACCAGGCCGCGGTGGTACATGTAGCGGGCGCCGGTGCCGGCGTCGGTGTCGCCGAGCTTGTTGCCGCCGATCGCGGCGTCGTTGCCGTCAGGCGTGATCGTCGAGTTGGAGAGGTTGTAGACCTGCGACGTGCCGTTGGGGCTCGTGTAGGTGAACGACATCGCCGGCCCGGTGGTGTCGCCGTGCAGCTTGTTGTGCGCCTCGACGTAGAGGAAGCGCCCCGCGTAGTTCGTGAACGTGTAGGCGCGCTGGATGACGACGTTGCCGGGGACGTTGACCGCGCCCTTGGCCTTGTTCGCCTTCGTGAGGCCGTTCTTTGCGACGTTCGCCGCGAGCGCCTCACCCTCGGCGGCGGCCGCCGTCTGCGCCTTGACCGCGAGGCGAGAGCTCTCGTCCTCGACCGTCTGGCCGATCGTGTAGCCCTCGGCGCGCAGGCGCGCCTCCGAAGCGTCGTCGACGTAGACGCCCGCCTCGTTGAGCTCACCCACGAACCCGACGTCATAGCCCTTGCCTTCCAGGGCCTCGATCGCCGCGGGCGTACCCGTGACCATCACCATGCGCGGTTCGTCTTGCGCGAACGCCGGCGCGCCCGCTCCCAACATGAGCAGCGCTGTGACCGACAGCGCTGCGACCGACCGTGGACCGACCATCCAAGCCCTCCGTGTGTATTTGGACCATCGGGTGTCACTTGGGTGACACACCTCTGAGGGCTATCTGAACAGATAGTGAAAGCGGACGTAGCGGTCCGTGAGTGGATTTGTCTACACGCTCAGAATTCGTGCTGCTTCACGATCCCGTTGACCAGGGCGACGGCGGCCAGCCGGGCCCGTTTCTGGTTCTGCGGGAGGTCGTCGAGCTCGAAGCGCTCGAAGAGCACGCGCAAGTGCGCCTTCACCGCGTCGACGGAGAGATGGATCTCGTCGGCGATGTCCTTGTTGGTCGCCGGCGCGGCGTACGCGGAGTCCTTCAGCGGGCGGCAGAGCGCGACCAGCACCTTGCGCTGGCTCTCGCTCAGCGGGACGCCGGACGCGCCCAGGCGCACGGCCGCGGTCGAGTCCGCCTCGGCGTCCGCGGGCGAGCGGAACGTGACCGGGGTCTCCCCGAAGACGATCCGGTCGCCGTCCTTCAGGCGCCGCCGCCCGTTGACCCGCTCGCCGTTGACGTAGGTGCCGTTCCGCGACAGGCCGTCGTCGACCACGATCCAGTCGCTGCCGACGGGCTCGACCTGCGCATGCAGGCGCGAGACCTCGGTGTCCCAGCCGAGCGCGACGTCGCGCTCGGCCCGCCGGCCGACCGTGACCGGGCCGGTCAGCACGAGGATCACCTGCGCGCCGCCGCCGTCGCGGTAGAGCAGGAACGGCTCGCCACGGCGCTCCGCGTCCAGGCGGGCCTTGACGTCGGCGGGCGAGGTCATACCCCGAACTTACCCCAAGGTTTCACCAACCGGGTTCCGGCAAGGTGGGCGCGGATGAGGGCTGGACTACTCGCGGCCGCATTCGCGCTCGCCGCTCCTTCACCCGCCGTTGCCGCACCCGCGCAGGTCCCTTGTACGAGCATCGGAGGCGGTCACTACGAATGTGACTGGTACCGCGCCGGCGACGGCTTCTCGGGCGGCTCGCTCGTGGTCGTCGGCACCCAGACGGTCGGCTATCTCCCGTACGGCAAGAACTGGATCATCTGCCAGCAGGTCGGCGGTGACATGCGCAACGCCGAGGGCAACAAGAACAATTGGTACGGCTACACCCAGGCCGAGAACGACAAGTTCGGCTGGGCGAGCCCGCTCGACGCGCGCGGCGGGGACGACTACGGCGCGTTCGGCGGCGGGACGCCGAACTGCAACGGCAAGTACGGCTCGCCGCCCTCGTGGAGCGGCGTGTGGGGATCGCCGCCGCCGCCCACGCCGGGCGCGACCCCGACCCCCGCTCCGGGCACCGCGCCCCAGGACGCCGACCGCGACGGCGTCGCCGCGGACGCCGGCGACTGCGACGACACCAACTCGAAGGTCTACCCGGGCGCGCCCGAGGTGGCGGGCGACGGCATCGACCAGGACTGCAGCGGCGCCGATCTCGCCGGCAAGCTGTCGGCGACCGTCGCGTTCAATTGGACCAAGCGCGGCTCGACGATCAGGGTCGACAGCCTCCGCGTGACCGAGGCGCCCGCCGGCGCGACCGTCCGCGTCACCTGCTCGACCAGGCGCAAGGGCTGTCCGAAGGAGACCACCTTCACGACCAGCGCCAAGGGCAGCGTGTCGCTGACCAAGCTCTTCCGCAAGCGGCTCCGCAACGGCGCGGTCGTCACGGTCGCGGTCTCGACGCCCAACACGATCGGACGTGTCAAGCGCTTCACGAACCGGCGCGGAAAGCTCCGTTCGCAGACGCTCTGTCTCGCTCCGGGCGCGGCGAGCCCGGCGAGATGCTGAGCGCGTAGACCATCAAGGCGAGCCCGGCCCCGCCGGGCACCGTCAGCCGCTCCCACTCGAGCTCGACGACGCCGGCCGCGGGGAGGATGAACCCCTTGCGGCCGTGCGTCTTGTCGCGCACGTCCTGCGAGCGCCACAGCGCCTCGAAGGCCGGCACGACCCGCAACTCGTCGACCAGCGCGTGCAGCCGCGCGTTGTGCGGCTCGCGCGTCGCGCCGAGCCGCAGCGCCCCCGCGGCCTCCGCCTCGACCGCCGCCGGCTCCGCCAGCCGCGCCCGATAGTCCGCGTCGGTGAACACGAGCCGCGCGATGTTCGCGTCCTCACGCAGGCCGCCGAACAGCTCGTCCGCCGCGTCGTTGAAGGCGAGCACGTCGAGGCACGCGTCGAGCACGTACGCGGGCAACGGGTCGAGCGCCTCGACGATCGCGAGCAACGCCGGCCGCACCCCGCGCGCCGCTGCGCCGCCACCCCACGCGGCCCTCGCCGCGCCCGGCCGCGCCAGCGCGACCAGCCGCTCCTCCTCGGCGGGCGTCAGCAGCAGCGCGCGCGACAGCGACGCGAGCACGCTCTCCGACGGGCGCAGCCGCCCCTGCTCGAGCCGCACCACGTAGTCGACGCTGATCGCGGCCAGCTCAGCGAGCTCCTCGCGTCGCAGGCCCGGGGTGCGCCGCGCGCCGTCCGGCGCGATCCCGACGTCCTCGGGCCGCACCCGCTCGCGCCGCGAGCGCAGGAAGGCGCCGAACTCCTCGAGCATGGGAGGAACTCTCCCATTCACAGGACGCGAGCGCGGGCGCATCGTGTGCGGCGATGACCAACACCGAGCTCATGCACCGCTACATCGCCGCCTTCAACGACGGCGACCTCGACGCGTTCGACGCGCTGATCGCGCCGGACTACGTCAACCACTCCCCCGCCACGCCCGACCCGGAGCCGGGGCCGGCCGGCCTGAAGCCGATCGTGACGATGCTGCGCGAGCAGACGCCGGACCTGCGCTTCGAGGTCCTGCGGGTCGTCGACGGCGGCGAGTACGTCGCCCTCCACACCAAGGTCCACCCGTTCGGGGTGGACCAGATGCAGATCGAAAAGGTGCGCGACGGTCAGATCGTCGAGCACTGGCGAGTGACCGGGGCCCCGGCCTAAGCCGGGGCCCCGTGAAACCTAAAGGGGCCTGACCCCTTTATCTAACGCTCGTCGTCGCCGCCGAGGTCGGCGCCGATGTCGTCGAACGAGCCGCCCGCCGGGCCGAAGCCGGCGTTGATCTCGTCGAGCTCGGTGGTGTCGAAGGCGGGGCCGAAGCCCTGCAGGCCCTCGTCGTCGCCGAGGCCGAGCTCGGCGGCGAGGTCGTCGCCCTCGAGCAGGCCGACGTCGTCGATGCCGCGGGGCAGCGGCTCGGACGGCTCGATCTCGATCGTGCGGTAGCGCTTGAGGCCGGTGGCCGCCGGGATCAGCTTGCCGATGATCACGTTCTCCTTCAGGCCCGCGAGGCGGTCGATCTTGCCCTCGAGCGCCGCGTCGGTGAGGACCTTCGTGGTCTCCTGGAAGGAGGCCGCCGAGAGGAAGGAGTCGGTGGCCAGCGAGGCCTTGGTGATGCCGAGGATGATCTCGGCGTGCAGGGCCGGCTCGCCGCCTGCGGCGATGACCTTGTCGTTGATGCGCTTGAACTCGTGCCGGTCGACGTACTGGCCCGGCAGCAGGTCCGTGTCGCCCTTCTGCTCGACGCGCACCTTCTTGAGCATCTGGCGGACGATCAGCTCGATGTGCTTGTCGTGGATGTCCACGCCCTGCGACTTGTAGACCTCCTGGACCTCCTTGACGAGGTAGACCTCGGTGTCGGTCCGCCCGCGGAGCTCGAGGAGCTCGTGCGGGTACAGGGAGCCTTCGTTGAGCTGCTTGCCGGCCTCGATGCGCTCGCCCTCGCTGACGTGCAGGCGGGTACGGCGCGGGAACGCGTACCGGTGCTCCTCGCCGGCGTCGTCGGTGATGACGATCGTGCGGGCCTTGTCGGTGTCCTCGATGGACGCCACGCCTGAGACCTCGGCGATCTTCGCCAGGCCCTTCGGCTTGCGCGCCTCGAAGAGCTCCACGACACGCGGGAGGCCGTGCGTGATGTCCGCGCCGGCGACGCCGCCGGTGTGGAACGTACGCATGGTCAGCTGCGTGCCGGGCTCGCCGATCGACTGGGCGGCGACGATGCCGACCGCGTCGCCGATCATCGCCGTCTTGCCGGTCGCCATCGCGCGGCCGTAGCACTGCTGGCACACGCCGACGGTCGCCTCGCACTTGAGCGTCGAGCGCACCGGGATCTTGATGCTGGAGCCGTTGGCCCCGGCCGAGTCCCCGAACGCCGCGACGAGCGCCGCGAGCACCTCGAGCGTGATCTCGTCGCCCTTGGGGACGATCACTTCCTTGCCGCTCTTGACGTCGAGCGCCGCCATGCGGCCGACGAGCTGGTCCTCCTGCTCACCCGTGTTCTTGAACAGCGGGACCTCGAGGTACTCCTCGGTGCCGCAGTCCTCGATGCGGATGATCACGTCCTGCGCGACGTCCACCAGACGCCGGGTCAGGTACCCGGAGTCGGCCGTACGGAGCGCCGTGTCCGCGAGGCCCTTGCGGGCGCCGTGGGTGGAGGTGAAGTACTCGATGACGTCGAGGCCTTCCATGAAGTTGGCCTTCACGGGACGCTCGATGATCTCGCCCTTCGGGTTGGCCATGAGGCCGCGCATGCCGGCGAGCTGACGGATCTGCTTGAACGAGCCACGGGCGCCGGACGAGGCCATCATGTAGATGGAGTTCAGCTCGTCCGTCTTCTGGATGTTCTCGATCATGGCGTCGGCGACCTCGTCGGTCGCGGCGTTCCACTGATCGGTGACCGCCAGATGGCGCTCCTCCTGCGTGATCAGGCCGTCCTCGTACTGCTCCTGCAGGTTGGCCACACGCTCCTCGTACTTCTTGAGGATCGCCGGCTTGCTCGGCGGCACGACCACGTCGTTCTTGGAGATCGTGATGCCGGCCTGCGTCGCGAAGCGGAAGCCGAGGTCCTTGAACGCGTCGAGCACCTGTGAGATGGCCGAAGCGCCGAAGGACTGGACCAGCGTGTCCACGAACGCCGTCGTGTCGCGCTTGCGCAGGGACTTGTTGATGAACGTGTACTGGGCGCGATCGAAGTCCTCGCCCATCGTCTCCTCGAGGGCGCGCTCGATCCGGTCGTTGAAGATGATGCGCCCGACCGTGGTGGCGATGTGGCCGCCCTCGACCCACTCGGCGCGGTAGTGCGCCGGGTCGTGCAGGCCGACGAGCTTGTGCTCGTACGCCAGCTCGGCCTCCTGGGCGGAGCGGAACACGTGGACCTTCGGCTCGTGCGTCGCCGGGTCGATCGCCTTCAGCTCGTCTTCCTCGAGCCCGTAGGTGAGGTAGTAGGTGCCGAGGATCATGTCCTGCGCAGGCGTTGCCAGCGGCGCGCCGTGCGCGGGGGACAGGATGTTGTTGGACGAGAGCATCAGCACGCGCGCCTCGGCCTGGGCCTCGGCGGAGAGCGGGAGATGCACGGCCATCTGGTCGCCGTCGAAGTCGGCGTTGAACGCGTGGCAGACGAGCGGGTGGACCTGGATCGCCTTGCCCTCGACCAGCACCGGCTCGAAGGCCTGGATGCCCAGACGGTGCAGCGTGGGGGCGCGGTTCAGGAGCACCGGGTGCTCGTGGATGACCTCTTCGAGGACGTCCCAGACCTCCGGGATCATCGAGTCGACCATCTTCTTGGCCGCCTTGATGTTCTGGACGGCCTTGCGCTCGACGAGGCGGGCCATGATGAACGGCTTGAAGAGCTCGAGCGCCATCAGCTTCGGCAGACCGCACTGGTGCAGGCGCAGCGACGGGCCGGCCACGATGACCGAGCGGCCCGAGTAGTCCACGCGCTTGCCCAGCAGGTTCTGGCGGAAGCGGCCCTGCTTGCCCTTGAGCATGTCCGAGAGCGACTTCAGGGCACGGTTGCCCGGGCCCGTGACGGGCCGGCCGCGGCGGCCGTTGTCGAACAGCGCGTCGACGGCCTCCTGCAGCATGCGCTTCTCGTTGTTGACGATGATCTCCGGCGCGCCGAGGTCCAACAGCCGCTTCAGGCGGTTGTTGCGGTTGATGACGCGGCGGTAGAGGTCGTTGAGGTCCGACGTCGCGAAACGGCCGCCGTCGAGCTGGACCATCGGGCGCAGCTCCGGCGGGATGACCGGAACGGCCTCGAGGATCATCATCTCCGGCTTGTTGCCCGAGTGCAGGAAGGCCGAGACGACCTTCAGGCGCTTGACGGCGCGCTGCTGCTTCTGGCCCTTGGCCGTGCGGACCTGGTCCTCGAGCTCGACGCGCTCGGCCTCCAGGTCGACCTGCTCGAGCAGGTCGCGGACGGCCTCGGCGCCCATGCCGCCGCGGAAGTACTCGCCCCAGCCGTACGGCGAGCCGAAGCGCTCCTTGAGCTCACGGAACAGCGTCTCGTCGTTGACGACCTGCTTGGGCGTCATGTCCTGGAACAGGTCCCAGACCTGGCGAAGGCGCTCCATGGCGTCCTCGATGTAGGCCTCGGTGTCCGTGCGGTCGGCCTCCAGGGCCTTGCGCATGTCCTTGACGTGCTTGGCGCGCTCGTCGTCCTCGAGCTTGGACGTGTTGATGTCCAGGTGCTCGGCCCAGAGGTGGTCCTCGTCGGAGAAGTTCGTCTGCGAGCCGTTGCTCAGGTACGCCTCGCGGCGCTCGAGCGACTCGTCGATCTCCTGCAGGCGCAGATTCTTCTCGGCGGCGTACTCGTCCAGCGACTCGTTGACCTTGCCGGCCAGCTCCTCGAGGTCGGCCGCGCGAGCGTCCTCGTCCACCCACGTGACCATCGAGGCCGCGAAGTAGAGGACCTTCTCGAGCTCCTTGGGAGCCATGTCGAGCAGGTAGCCGATGCGCGACGGCACGCCCTTGAAGAACCAGATGTGCGAGACCGGGGCGGCGAGGTCGATGTGGCCCATGCGCTCACGGCGCACCTTGGACCGCGTGACCTCCACGCCGCAGCGCTCGCAGACGATGCCCTTGTAGCGGACGCGCTTGTACTTGCCGCAGTAGCACTCCCAGTCCTTGGTCGGACCGAAGATGCGCTCGCAGAACAGGCCGTCCTTCTCGGGCTTGAGCGTGCGGTAGTTGATCGTCTCCGGCTTCGTCACCTCACCGGAGCTCCAGCTCCGGATCTGCTTCGAGGACGCGAGACCGATCTCAATGGCGTCGAAATTGTTGATGTCGATCACTTACTCGGTCTCCTCACCGTCGGTGGCGGCGCCGGCTTCGATGTACCCCGCGTCGGTCGCCTCGTCGTCGTCTGTCTGGCCCTCGTCGCCCTCGTTGATCTCGAGGTCTTCGCTCTCATCCGCGGCCTGGCCGTCGGTCGCGCGCACGCCCGAGAGGTCGATGCCGAGCTCCTCGGCGGCGCGCAGCAGGTCGTCGTCCTCGTCGCCCATCTCGGCGCGCGCCCCGTCGTCGGAGACGACGTTGACGTCGAGCGCCAGCGACTGCATCTCCTTCAGGAGCACCTTGAAGGACTCGGGGATCGACGGCTCGGCGATGTTCTCGCCCTTGACGATCGCCTCGTAGGCCTTCACGCGCCCGACGGTGTCGTCGGACTTGATCGTGAGCATCTCCTGCAGCGTGTAGGCGGCGCCGTAGGCCTCGAGCGCCCAGACCTCCATCTCGCCGAAGCGCTGGCCGCCGAACTGCGCCTTGCCGCCCAGCGGCTGCTGGGTGACGAGGGAGTACGGGCCGGTCGAGCGCGCGTGGATCTTGTCGTCCACGAGGTGGAGCAGCTTCAGGATGTACATGTAGCCGACGGTCACCTGCTTCTCGAACGGCTCGCCGGTGCGGCCGTTGAAGAGCTGGAGCTTGCCGCTGGCCTTCTCGCCGGCCCGCCGCTTCTCGTCGACGTCCATGCGGATCGCGCCCTTGTGCTCCTTCTGCCACTGCACGAGCGCGTTGTCGACGTCCTCCACCGTGGCGCCGTCGAAGACGGGCGTCGCGACGTAGACGCGACCGTTGTCGGACTCGGGGGCGCGCTTGAACGCCTCCGTCCCGTCGTCGTACCAGCCCTCGGCCGCGGCCCACCCGAGGTGGGTCTCGAGGATCTGGCCGATGTTCATGCGGCTCGGCACGCCGAGCGGGTTGAGGATGACGTCCACCGGGGTGCCGTCCTCGAGGAACGGCATGTCCTCCTCGGGCACGATCTTGGAGATCACGCCCTTGTTGCCGTGGCGGCCGGCGAGCTTGTCGCCCTCGGAGATCTTGCGCTTCTTGGCCACGAACACGCGGACCAGGTCGTTGACGCCCGGGGACAGGTCGTCGCCCGCCGCGCGGCTGAAGGTCTTGACGTCGATGACGACGCCGCCCTCGCCGTGCGGGACCTTGAGCGAGGTGTCGCGGACCTCGCGCGCCTTCTCCTTGAAGATCGCGCGGATCAGCTTCTCCTCGGCGGTCAGCTCGGTCTCGCCCTTGGGCGTGACCTTGCCGACGAGCAGGTCGCCGGACGCGACCTCGGCGCCGATGCGCACGATGCCGCGGTCGTCGAGGTTGCGCAGCGACTCTTCCGAGCGGTTCGGGATGTCGCGCGTGATCTCCTCGTCGCCCAGCTTGGTCGTGCGGGCGTCGATCTCGTACTCCTCGATGTGGATCGAGGTGAGCTCGTCGTCCTTGACCAGGCGGCGCGACAGGATGATCGCGTCCTCGAAGTTGTAGCCCTCCCAGGACATGAAGGCGACGCGCAGGTTCTTGCCCAGCGCCATCTCGCCCTTGTCCGAGCTCGAGCCGTCGGCGAGCAGCTGGCCCTTGACGACCTCCTGCCCGGCCTTGATGAACGGCTTCTGGTGGATCAGCGTGCCCTGGTTGGAGCGCATGAACTTCTGCAGCTCGTACTCGTCACGCCCACCGTCCTCGGTGTTGATGACGATGCGGGTGGCGTCGACGAAGTCGACCACGCCGGCGTTGCGGGCCAGCAGCAGGTCGCCCGTGTCCAGCGCCGCGCGGCGCTCCATGCCGGTGCCCACCAGCGGGGCGTCGGTCTTCAGGAGCGGCACGGCCTGGCGCTGCATGTTCGAGCCCATGAGCGCGCGGTTGGCGTCGTCGTGCTCGAGGAACGGGATCATCGCCGTCGCGACGGACCAGATCTGCTCCGGCGAGACGTCGATCAGGTCGACCTCGGCGGGCTCGACGTAGACGTACTGGCCGGCCTGCGTGCGGCAGAGGATGCTGTCGCTCAGGAGCTGACCGTCGTCGCCGACCGGCTCGGTCGCCTGGGCGATCAGCCGCTCCTGCTCCTCGGTCGCGTCGATGCGGACGATCTCGTCGGTGACCTTGCCGTCCTTGACCACGCGGTAGGGCGTGATCACGAAGCCGTACTCGGAGACCTCGGCGAAGCTCGACAGCGAGCCGATCAGGCCGATGTTCGGGCCCTCCGGGGTCTCGATCGGGCACATGCGGCCGTAATGGGTCGGGTGGACGTCGCGCACCTCGATCGGCGCGCGCTCACGCGTGAGGCCGCCGGCGCCGAGCGAGTTCAGGCGGCGACGGTGCGTCAGGCCCGACAGCGAGTTCGTCTGGTCCATGAACTGGCTGAGCTGGGAGGAGCCGAAGAACTCCTTCAGCGCGGCCACGACCGGGCGGATGTTGATGATCGTCTGCGGCGTGATCGTGTCCGCGTCCTCGGTGGTGAGGCGCTCGCGGACGACGCGCTCCATCCGGTAGAGGCCGATGCGGAAGGCCTCCTGGATGAGCTCGCCGACCGTACGCAGACGGCGGTTGCCGAAGTGCTCGTACTCGTCGAGGTGCTCCTCGACGGCCTCTCGCGGGCGCGCCATGGCCTCGGCCGCGTAGTCCTTGAGGTCCTCGTCGAGCTCCTCGGAGATGCCGAGGACGTTCGGGAGGCGGACCAGCTCGCGGACGAGCGCGATGATGTCGTCGTGCGTGAGGGTGCGGACGTCGAGGTCGATGTCCAGGCCCAGGCGCGAGTTGAGCTTGTAGCGACCCACGCGCGTGAGGTCGTAGCGCTTGGGGTCGAAGAAGAGCTGGTTGAGCAGGTTGCGGGCGTTGTCCACCGACGGCGGCTCGCCCGGGCGCTGCTTCTTGAAGAGCTCGATCAGCGCGCCCTCCTCCGAGCGCGTGACCTCGGTGTCGGCGTCGACCGTGTTGCGGATGTACAGCGAGTCGTTGAAGAGCTTGAGGATCTCCTCGTCGGTGCTGTAGCCCATCGCGCGCAGCAGGACCGTGACGGGCAGCTTGCGCTTGCGGTCGATGCGGACGTAGACGCGGCCCTTCTTGTCGATCTCGAGCTCCAGCCAGGAGCCGCGGGCCGGCATCAGGTTCGCGACGAAGACCTGCTTCTCCGGATCCTTGGGCTCCATCAGGTAGGCGCCCGGGGAACGGACCAGCTGCGTCACGACGACGCGCTCGGTGCCGTTGATCACGAAGGTGCCGCGCTCGGTCATCCACGGGAAGTCGCCCATGAAGACCGACTGCTCGCGGATCTCACCGGTCTCGCGGTTGATGAAGCCGACCGTGACGGTCAGCGGGCGCGCGTAGGTGAGGTCCTTCTCGCGGCACTCGTCGAGCGACGCGACCGGCTGATCGAACGTGAACTCACCGAACTGGACGGCCAGATTGCCGGTGTAGTCCTCGATCGGGGAGATGTCGTCGATCGTCTCCCGCAATCCGCCCCCTTCTGGATCAACCAACCAGTCGAAGGACTTCTTCTGGATATCGATCAGGTTCGGAACCTCGATCGACTTGTCGAGGCGCGCGAAGGTACGGCGCGTGCGGGAAGCATCAACAGAAGCCAAGACGGCGACTCCTCGGGGAGGTCGGGATGGAGCGGGCGAGGTGCGCGGATCGTGCCGAGGGCATACGGGCGCGACCAGCCAAGATAGCACAGGGGTAGGCGAACCCCCCGGCGAGGGGCGCTCGACGCTCACGGACCCCGCCCGGCCCGGCTCCCGTATGTGGCGGGAAGGGCGCTGTGGACGGCTGCGACTATCGGTCGAGTGGCCCGAAGGATAGCGGCGGGGTCAAGAATCCGGAAGGATGCACTGACACTCTGGACGAAGGTCCATTTAGGGCTCGTCATGGTCAAGACGAGGCCGCTCATTCCGAAGAGAGGGTGCAATGCGTCTGTCGCACGCCATCGTGGTCGCACTTGCCGTCCCGGCGCTCCTGAGCGCGCCGGCGGGCGCGCGCGCCCTCGCCGCCAAGGCCTCAGTGCCCTGGGACAAGCTCGAGGCCACGAGCCCGGATCGCGTCGTCGCGAAGGCCTACGCCGGCCGCGACGACGCGTTGCAGGTGCGCGTCAGGCCGGGTGACAGCCCGACCCGCAGCGGCGAGCGCACGGAGATGGTCTACACGCAGGCGCACTCGCTGGGCTTCGAGGGCCAGACGGCGACCTATCGCTTCTCGACGCGCTTCCCGTCCGGCTTCAACTACGTCCCGGGCTCGACGTGGAACATCTTCGCCCAGTTCCACGAGACCGACCCCGACGGCTGCCATCCGAATCTCGCGCTGCAGATCAACGCGAAGAAGACCCCGCCGGTGCTGCGGCTGCAGACCCGCGGCGGCGAGCTCGACACCGCCACCTGCGAGCCCGAGTTCACGCCCAGCTGGGACTTCGGCGAGCTGCGCTACGACCGCTGGTACGACTTCGCGCTGACGGTCCACTGGTCGGCGGACCCCGCGGAGGGCTGGGTCGAGCTCTCGGACGGCGACCGGGTCGTCGTGCCGCGCAAGCGGACGGCGACGCTCTACCCCGGACAGGGCGTGTACTTCAAGCAGGGCTTCTACCGCCAGGCCTCGGACTTCGAGTCGCTGCTGTTCCAGACGCCGGTCAGTTCGGCGTCGCGTACACGGTGATCGTCTCTTTGAACCCCTTGAAGACCTTGATCGGCGCCGAGCGGGCGATCAGGTCCTTCAGCCGCGGGTCGTCAGGCGGCGCCTGCGTCCGGCTCGTGTAGGTGATCACGTACTGCGCGCGCGAGGCGCACAGGCGGGTCTTGTAGAACTTGCAGTAGGGCTGCGGAACGATCGCGCCGATCGTCTCCTCGGTCAGGATCAGCGAGTCCGCCGGCAGCGTGGAGGCGGCGTAGTCGCGCACCTGCCCGAGCGCGTTGTCCGAGCGCGACGCGAACCGCAGGTCGAAGGTGACGAGGTTCGCCGTGAGGATCACGACCATCGCGGCGATCCCGATGTTGGCCCATTTGAAGGTCAGCCCGCGCTCGCCCTTGAGCGCCATCAGCTCGCTGAACAGGAACAGCAGCAGCGGGATCTCGACCATCATGAAGTAGTGCGCCATCTTCAGCCCGGAGGCGGCGAAGGTGATCGCGGCGGCCGCGGCCCAGCCGTAGAGGACCGGGTCCGGGACGGCGTCGGTCGCGAACCGGCGGCGCACGAGGATCAGCGAGCGCCGGGCGACCATCAGCAGCGAGACGCCCGCGAGCAGCAGCGTCATCGTGAACACGATGTAGGGCCCGATGAACGCGTCGACGACCTGATCGAGGCCGGAGATCGAGCCGCGCGACTCCTTGTGACCGGTCAGGCGCTCGATCTGCACCTGGCTGGCGTCGAGGAACCAGTTGTGGGTGCCGTCCTGGAAGGCCAGGGTCATGCCCGCGATGTAGGCGGCGATCACGGCGAGCGCGACCGCGAGCAGCGTCAGGTGGCCGCGGACGTCGCGGCGGACGACCACGAACGTGATGCACACGGCCATCAGCACGTAGATGCCGACGTGCTTGAAGATCACCGTCGCGCCGACCAGCAGGCCCGCGAGCGCGTACGTGCGGGTGCGGTGGCTGCGCAGCGCCAGGTCATAGACCACGATCGCGGCGGCGGCGAAGACGAGCATCGTGTTCTCGATCCAGCTGACGCGGTTGGAGAACACGAGCCAGCCGTCGGTCGCGAGGACGATCAGCGGGATCAGCGCCAGGTTGCCCCAGCGGCGGCGCATGAGCGAGAACAGCAGCGCCAGGACGGCGATGCTCATCGTCGCCGCGAGGAAGCGCGCCGGGCCGATCCCGGTCCCGAAGACCCGCATCCACCCGCCCAGCAGCCAGAAGTAGAACGGCGGGTGGTACAGGTACGGCACCGTCTGCGAGCCGAAGTCCGCCTTCAGGTGCAGCCCGTCGCCGTTGGCCACGGAGGCGCCGATGTTGGCGTAGACCGGCTCGTCCCAGTCATAGCCCGGCTTGGACGCCAGGCCGGGGAACCGCATCAGGATCGCCAGCACGAAGACGGCGCCGAGCGCGAGCCGGTCCAGGGTGAGCGCGCCCAGCGTGCGGCCGGGCAGCGCGCGGGTGAGGGTCTTCGGGCTCACGCAGTGGCGCGGGCGCGGCTCAGGCCCGAGAGCATGCCGGCCGAGAAGGAGAGTCCGAGGATGAGCGTGACGGCGGGGAACATCACCGCAGAGATTCGGCCGGCGCGCAGGACACTGAAGCCGCTGAGCGCGAGGAAGCCGGCGAGGCCGGTGGCGATACCCGCGGCGGCGAGCACGGTCGCTCCCGGCACGGCGAAGGCCATCGAGGCCAGCAGGGCGACGCCGAGCACGAGCACCGCGCACACCGTGGCCAGGTCGCGGCGGCGCTTGCGCGAGAAGAACGCGTGCTTGTGCTTGTTGACGAACTGGGCGCAGCCACGGCCGGAGCGGTTGTACTCGCGGACGAGCTGACGCCAGCCCTGACGGTGGTAGTGGTCGGCGATCAGGCGCTGGGTGCAGAGGATCTCGAAGCCGGCGTCGACGATCCGCTGGAACCACTCGTAGTCCTCGTAGGAGAAGACGAACTCGGGGTCCAGCCCGCCGACGCGCTCGAAGACCTCGCGCGTGAAGAAGACGTTGGCGGTGATCGGCGGCTTGCAGCCCTTGCGGCCGAGCGTGGCGGCGTTGGCGACGTAGTCGTCGGCCATCCGCGGCGTCTTGGGCGCGAACGGGTTGCCGTCGACGTAGGTGCCCCAGAAGTCCTCGGCGACGCTCGCCATCGGGCCGGCGACGCAGGGCCAGGAGCCGAGCAGCTCGACGCCGGTCGCGACCCAGTCGCTCGGGAGGACCATGTCGGAGTCGGTCAGGCACAACACGTCGCCGGTGGCGGCGTCGAGGCCGAGGTTGCGCTTGTGGTTGGAGTCGCGCCCGCCGGTCTCGATCTGCGTCTCGATGATCCGGATGCGGCCTTCGTCGATGTGGGCGCGGACCGCGTCCCATGAGCGGTCGCCCACGTCGCCGACGAGCACGACCTCGATCGGGCCGGCGTAGGTCTGGGCCAGCAGCGAGTCGACCGTGCGGCCGATCGTGCGCTGGCTGTTCTTGACGGGGATGACGACGCTAACGGTTTGCATGCGAGAAGACCCAGAAGTGCGCGATGGCGTAGTTGACGAGGAAGGTGAGGCCGAGGCAGACCGTGTTGGCCGCGAGGTAGCCGGCGCCCGCGAGCGTGAGCAGCGAGAAGAGCGCCTGGTTGGCGGGGATGGTCACCACGCGCGAGGCGTGGAAGCGCAGCCACTGGCGCTTGGCGCTGGAGTGCTCGCGCCGGTCGCCCCAGGTCAGCCGGCGGTTGAGCACGAAGTTGAGCTCGACCGAGATCAGCGCCTGGACGAAATACGCCAGGTGCGCGGACCAGCCGAGGCCCTCGACGAGTGCGAAGAGGACCAGGTAGCCGAGCCCCATGACGGCCAGGCCGACCGCCGCGTAGGAGATCGACCGGCGCCCGCGGGTGGTGGGCGCCGAGGTGAGCGCGACGGCGCTCACGACTCGGCGAGCGCGACGTCGAGCGTGGGCAGCGCCGGGATGTAGTCGTTGCCGCGCGGGTAGTCGCGCTTGGCGAAGCGCAGCTGCGGGACGCGCAGCAGCGCCTCCTTGACGATCGACCCCGACATCTTGCTCTCGCCGAAGGTGCGGTCGTTGAAGACGATCGGCATCTCGGCGACCCGGGCACCGCCGCGGACGGCGCGGTAGGTCATCTCGATCTGGAAGACGTAGCCCTCGGAGGAGACCTGCTCGAGGCCGAGGCTCTGAAGCGTCTTGCGGCTCCAGCACTTGAAGCCGCCGGTGAGGTCGCGGACCGGCAGGCCGAGCAGGTTGCGGGCGTAGAACGAGCCGCCGCGCGAGAGGATCTTGCGCTGCAGGCCCCAGTCCGGCGTGGCGCCGCCGCGGACGTAGCGCGAGCCGAGCACGAGGTCGGCGTCCTCGGCGACCGCCAGCAGGTTCGGGACGTCCTCCGGGGCGTGCGAGAGGTCGGCGTCCATCTGGATGACGTGGGTCGCGCCGTGGTCCAGCGCGATCCGGAAGCCGGCCAGGTAGGCGCGGCCGAGGCCGTTCTTCGCGGTCCGATGCAGGACCTGGACCTCCGGATAGTCCGAGGCCAGCTCATCGGCCAGCTCGCCGGTGCCGTCGGGCGAGCCGTCGTCGACGACCAGGATCGAGAAGTTCGCGAGACCGACCGCGCGGCGGAGCTCCGTGAGGAGACGCCCGAGGACCTTCGGGAGGTTCTCGATCTCGTTATAGGTCGGGATCACGATCCACGGCCCCGCGACCGTCTTGTAGCCCTCGACCTCGACGTCGAAGTCCAGGTGCTCGATTCCCGCCGTGCTGAAGCGCTGAGTAGACATTCCCTTGCCTAGAAGCTCGACCCGGGGGCACCCCTGCGCCCCCCTTCCTGGCGCCGCAGATTGGCGCCGGATCCGGGCGCCAGAAGTCGGACGAATGTCCACCAATCGAACGGTTAGGTAAGGGGGTTGAAAGCCCTCGAAACCGTCGCGATATTGCGCTCGCTTGCAGCCTGGACGGAACCGGGCTGACACACGATTTGGAGGCTCTCTCCCCCATGAAGAAGGCAGCCCTGGCAGGGGCGCTGCTCGCCCTCGCGGTCCCGGCGACCGCACAGGCCGAAACGCTCAACTTCGATCTCCGGCAGACGCCGAAGACGCAGACCACGTTCGCCTACCACGAGTTCTACGTGGTGACCGTGGCCGGCACCGGCAGCTTCCACAAGCCGTCGGTCTGGGCGCACCCGGATCAGATCTTCTCGGCTCGCAGCTCGAAGCGCGCCGTGATCTGCGGCACGCCCGAGGCGGCGCCGATGTTCAACTCGCCGAACGCCACCGGCAAGGTCGGCTTCGACGCCGAGACGATCTTCGCCCGCCCGGTCGCCGAGGACGTCTGCGACGCCGAGAGCTCGCCGCGCCCGACCCGCCGGTTCGAGATCAACAACGGCGTGGCCTGGTTCCACCCGACGCCGCTCGACGGTCGCCACGTCGCGCCCAACGCCACGCACACGTACAGCTACGCGATCCGCGGCGAGGGCACCAAGGTCGGCTTCCGGATGCGCGACAACCCGGTCTCGGACAACTACGGCCGGTTCAAGCTGAACATCCGCCGCGCGAACGCGACCGACTGCGCCAACGGGCAGTGGATCCACTTCACCTGGGGCTACCAGGAGACCCACCCGGCCAATGAGGCCGAGTGCGCGGCGCTGGTCGACCCGGCGCCGGTGCAGCCGGACGCTGGCCTTTAAGTCCAGTTGGACAGGTGTTCAGGGGTCAGCCCGCTGACCCCTCGATACCACTCCCCGGAGATGAACTCCGCACTCTTTCGAGGCCTCTGCGCCGCGGCCGTCGCAGCCGGCATGGCCGCGACCCCCGCTCAGGCCGCTGAACGCCTCCAACTCGACAGCCGCGGCCCTGACGTGACGACGGCGCCGCTGCAGTCCGGCGCCGACTACTACGTCCAGGTCTCGGGCACCGTCTCGATCTGGCCCCGCAGCCAGTGGACCGCCAAGGGGACGCTCTGCGGCGCCGCCGAGTCCGGCCCGATGTACCCCTCCCCCGGCGTGGCCAACGGCCCGGTCGGCTGGGACGCCGAGACCGACTTCGCCGTCGCGCCCGGCGTCCCGTTCCACGGCTTCACCTGCGTGCCGTCGGACATCCCGTTCCACCTGACCGAGCAGACGCGCGGCGGCCTGCTCTTCGACGGCTCGCACGTCGAGCCGCTCGGCGGCCCGTTCAGCGTCCCGCAGGCGGACCACACCTACGTCTACCGCGTGACCGGCACCGGGGCGCCGCTGACGCTCCGGTTCGGCGACACGCCGAAGACCGACAACTACGGCGTCCTGAAGATCGCCGTGTTCAGCGCCGCCGAGTGGGACCCGGCCCAGACCGCCCCGCCCGCCCCGGCAGCGGCGGCCAAGGACACCGTCGGCGTCCTCGCGGTCTCGGCCAAGCATCGCTGCGCCAGCCGCCGCTACATCCGCATCCACCTGCGCGCCCCGAAGGGCGTCCACCTGCGCTCGGCGGTCGTGCGCTACGGCGGTCGCACGATCAGCCTCAAGGGCCGCAAGCTCAGGACCGCGGTCGACCTGCGCGGCCTGCCCAAGGGCGCCTTCAAGGTGCGCATCACGATGGTCACGACACGCGGCCAGACGCTCAAGGCCACGCGCACGTTCCGCACCTGCGCGCCCCGCCGGGGTTGAGGCCTGGCGGTCGTCCGCCACCACACCGGATTCCAGTTACCACGGACGGGGGATGGTGCGGTTATCCGCACCTCCCTAATCTTCAAGCAGTCCGAACACCCACACCGAGCCTCACCCGGGAGCGGCCCGTCACCGCCCCCGGCCTGTCCCGCCGGCGCACTCCGGCAACACCGTCATAGCTCGGGATTCCTGGAGGGAACATCACAAGAGGGCGCCCTGGTCACGGCGCCCTCTTTGTGTTTAACGGCAACAAAAAAGGGCGCCCCGCGGGGCGCCCTTTTCGAACCTAAAGGGGCCTGACCCCTTTAGGTTGCTACTTGATCTCGACGGAGCCGCCGGCCTCTTCGATCTCGGCCTTGAGCTTCTCGGCCTCTTCCTTGTCGACGCCCTCCTTGACGGGCTTGGGGGCCTCGTCGACGAGCGCCTTGGCCTCCTTGAGGCCGAGGCCGGTGGCCGCGCGGACGACCTTGATGACCTGGATCTTCTTGTCGCCGGCGGCGGTCAGGACGACGTCGAACGCCGTCTGCTCCTCGGCCTCCTCGGCAGCGTCGCCGCCGCCGCCACCGGCCGCCGGGCCGGCGACAGCCACGGCGGACGCGGAGACGCCGAAGGCCTCCTCGAGAGCCTTGATGCGCTCGGAAAGCTCGAGGACGGAGATCGACTTGAGCTCGTCGATCCAATCCTGGGTGCTGGTGGCCATGTTCTTAGTCCTCCGTGGGGGTCTCAGTGGAAGTGGGTGCTTCGGCGACCTCGGCGGCCGGGGCGGCAGCGGCGGCGCCGCCACCGATCAGGCCCTGATCGGCGATCGCCTGCAGCTGACGGGCGAGGCCCGCCGGCAGGTTGTTGAGGGCGGTCACGAGGCCGCTGAGCGGCGCGGCGACAGTGCCGACGAGGCGTCCGATGAGGACCTCGCGGCTCGGCAGCTGCGCGATCGCGTCGACGTCGTCGGGCGACAGCGCCTGGCCGTTCATCCAGCCGCCCTTGAACTCCAGAAGCGTGTTCTGGGTGCTGCGGCGGAAGTCGCGGAGCGCCTTGGCGGCCGCCGCGGCGTCGCCGCGGACGAACGTCATCGCGGTCGGGCCCGCGAGGAGCTCCTTCAGGCCGTCGGCGCCGACCTGGTCGGCGGCACGCTCGGCGAGCGTGTTCTTGACGACCGTGAAGGTCGAGTCGGCCGCGCGCAGCGCGGTACGCAGCTCGGCGGCCTGCGGCACAGAGATGCCGCGGTAGTCGACCGCGAAGACGGCCGAGGACTCCTGGATCGCCCCGGCCACCTCCTCGATGACCTGAGCCTTCTGCTCTCGGTTCAAGCGATTTCTCCTATCCCGGTCTTACGCGCGAACGCGCCGCCGGAGTCTGGGGAGAAGGCTGTGTCGGCGCGCGCTTACGCGGCGGACGCAGCCTCCGTCTCCACGAGGTCCTTGGTACGCGTCGGGTCGACCTTGATGCCGGGGCCCTGGGTCGACGCGAGCGTCACGGTGCGGATGTACTTGCCCTTGGCCGCGGACGGCTTGGCACGAATCAACTCTTCGATGATCGCCTGATAGTTCTCGAGCAGCTGCTCATCCGAGAACGACGTCTTGCCGACGGTCATGTGGACGATCGCCGTGCGGTCGGTGCGGTACTCGACCTTGCCGGCCTTGGACTCCTGGACGGCCTTGGCCACGTCCATCGTCACGGTCCCGACCTTCGGGTTCGGCATCTTGCCCGACGGGCCGAGGATGCGGCCGAGGCGGCCGACGATCGGCATCATGTCCGGCGTCGCGATCGCGACGTCGAAGTCCATGAAGCCCTCCTGGACGCGGGTCGCGAGGTCCTCGGCGCCGACGACGTCCGCGCCGGCCTCCTCGGCCTCGCGGGCCTTGTCGCCCTTGGCGAAGACGGCGATCTTGACTTCCTTGCCGAGGCCGTGCGGCAGCGCGATCGTGCCGCGCAGCTGCTCGTCCGCGTGGCGGACGTTGAGCCCGGTGCGGAAGTGCGCCTCGACGGTCTCGTCGAACTTCGCGCGCTTGACTTCCTTGATCAGCTTGACCGCCTCGGCGGGGGTGTACTCGCGCGTGCGGTCCACCTTGGTGCGGGCGTCGACGTAGCTCTTCCCGTGCTTGGCCATTACGCCACAACCTCCACGCCCATAGAACGCGCCGTGCCGGCGATGATCTTGGCCGCCTGATCGACGTCGTGGGCGTTGAGGTCGCCGAGCTTCTTCTCGGCGATCGCGCGCACCTGCTCGTTGGTGATCGTGCCGACCTTGGTGCGGTTCGGCTCACCGGAGCCCTTGTCGATGCCGATGGCCTGGCGGATCAGGACCGCGGCCGGCGGCGTCTTGGTGACGAACGTGAACGAGCGATCCTCGTAGACCGTGATGACGACGGGGATCGTGACCCCCATGTCGCCGGAGGTCTGGGCGTTGAACGCCTTCACGAACTCCATGATGTTGATGCCGTGCTGACCCAGAGCCGGGCCGACGGGCGGGGCCGGGGAAGCCTGCCCACCCGGCGCCTGCAGCTTGATTGTCGTCAGTACTTTCTTGGCCATTTCAGATCTTCTTCACCTGGTCGTACCCCACTTCCACGGGGGTTTCGCGGCCGAAGATGGAGACGAGCACCTTGAGCTTCGACGCGTCCTCGTTGATCTCGGAGATCTCGCCTGAGAAGTCCGACAGCGGGCCCGAGATCACCTTGACAGATTCGCCGATCGAGAACTGCGCCCTGCTCGGGACCTTCTGCGCCACCTCGCGGTGCAGCAGCCGGTCGACCTCAGCCTGGGTCAGCGGGATCGGCTCGTTGGAGGCCCCCACGAAGCCGGTGACGCCGGGCGTGCCCTTCACGACCTGCCAGGAGTCCTCGTTGAGGTCCATGTTCACCAGCACGTAGCCGGGCATGGTCCGCTTCTCGACGGAGATCTTCTGGTTGTCCTTCATCTCCTGGACCGTCTCGGTCGGAACGACGACCTGGCGCACGGCGCGCGTCTGGTTCAGGGATGAGACACGGTGCTCAAGGTTCTGCTTGACCTTGTTCTCGTGCCCGGAATAGGTGTTGATGACGTACCAGCGAAACATGTGAGGGGCGGCTGCCTTAAAGAATTGCCTGAATGATCGGGTTCCAGATCGCGTCGAGCAGCCCGAGATAGGCGCCGGCCACGATGACGAACCCGAGGGTCACCGCCGTGCCCTGGCCGACCTGACGCCGGTCCGGCCACTGCACGCGGCGCAACTCGGCGTAGGAGGCCCGCAGGAAGTCCGCCGCGCGACCGAAGAGGCCCTTGCGCGGGTGCGCGGGCTCGTTCGCGTGGTGGTGCTCCTCCGGCACCTGGGCCTCGCCGTTCGGGACGGCGGCGGTCTGCTGGAGCTCGTTGCCGGCACGACCGGCGGCCGCCGACGCCTCGGCACGCGCGGCGCGCTCCGCACGCGAGCGGCGACGCGGACGCTCCGGCCCGTCGGGACCGGCCTCGGCGATGTGCGCCTCGGTCACGGCCGGCTCGGCCTGCCCGAGCGGGTCGGGCGGCTCGGACTGGCCGAAATCGCGTTCGAAGTCGTCGTCGCGGACGCGGTCGTCGCCGAGGTCTTCCTCGGCGTCGCTCTCTCCCCGGCGTGGACGATCGGTGGCCATCGTGCGTTACCTAGCGGGTCTCGCGATGCCCGGTATGACGCCGGCACCACTTGCAGTACTTCCGCAGCGTGATGCGATCCGGGTTATTGCGCTTGGACTTCTTTGTCTGGTAGTTCCGGCGCTTGCACTCCTCGCATGCGAGGGTCACAGCGATCCGGACGTCTCCGCGGGCCATGACGGCGTGCTCCGAGAGTCGTGGGTTCGTGAATGCGCCGGGGCAAAGGAAAACCCCGCACCGGCGCGAGGTCGGCAAGGAAGGATAGCGCGCTAGCCCGCCGGGCTCAGGTACCGATCTACCACGACCTTCGGACGCTCCACCGGCGCCCCCGCCTCGGCCGACCACGCGAGCCGGACGAGCTGCGCGTGCGTCCACGCCAGCGGGGTCGCGGACTGGGTGCCTTCCCCCTGCTTGAAGCCATCTTTGCCCGTCGGCTCGCGCCCGTCCCAGACCTGTTCGGGAAGCATCCCGCCGCCGTTGGCGGTCTGGGCGATGTCCTGCAACAGAGTGTTCGCCCGCCGACCGGCGAGCAGCTCGTACTCGCCGCGCTCGCCCGCGAAGATCGGCCACGCGCGTCCGAGCGTGCGGCGTGTGTCGTCGTCGAAGATGCGCCACGATTTGCCGTCGCGGCGCTCGCCGTAGCCGTCGAAGTCGTAGCGGTGCCAGAAGCCGCCGGCGAGCAGACGGTCGTCGACGACCTTGACGGTGTTGACGATGACCGGGTCGGTCGGCGACTTGATGCCCAGCCGGACGAGCTCGAGGAAGCTGGGGTCCACGACGCGCCGTTGGTCGAGGTCAGACGGCCCCGAGTCGCCGATCGCGTAGGTCGTGCCCGTGTTCGGGTCCTTGTCCTTGGTCAGCCGCAGGTAGTACGGCGCGTCCGAGTACGGGCCGTTGGTGGTCGCCGTCCACTTCTGGACGTTGTTGGCCCAGGAGTCGGCCTTCTTGAGATAGGTCGTCAGGCGGGCGTCATCGCCGTTGAGCCGTGCGACGGCGGCCGCGCAGACGAGCCCGGCGATCTCGGCCGCGATCGTCGAAGGCGAGTAGCCGTCCTGGTTCTCCCAGCGGTCCTGCTCGGTCTCCGGCCCGTTCTCGACGATGTAGTCGGCCGCCTTGCGGATGTGCCGCCAGTCGCGCGCCCCGGTCCGGCCGAGCTGCCACGCGAGCACGATCGGCAGCCCGACCTGGTCCAGCTGCTCGGCCTTGAACTTCGGCGTGCCGTCGACCTGGGAGTTCTGCGGGAACGCGCCGTCGTCGAGCTGCTGCTCGTCGAAGAGGAAGTCGAGCGCCTCGTCCGCCGAGTCCTTGTCACCGGCGGCGAAGAGCGCGGTGGCGATCTGGTACAGGTCGCGTGCCCAGACGAGGTGGTACGGCGCGGAGCGCGGGTTGTCGGGGTCGATCCGCAGCTCGCCCCAGCCCCACGGCATCGTCGGCGACGCGACGAACGCGCCCGGGTTGTCCTTGTCCTCGTGGGCCTTGAGGACGAGCAGCGACGTCTCGTACTCCTTCAGGATCGGGACCGCCGCGGCCGGCGGCGGCTTGAGCTTGTTGCGCCACTCGACCCACCCGGCCTTGTAGTCGGAGGCGACGGCGTCGAAGCCGTCGCGCAGCGACAACATGGCGGCGTTGCGCGCGGCGGTTCCGAGCTTCGCGAACCCGATCGCCAGCGTCAGGTCGCGGTGCACGCCGCGGCCCGTGAGCCGCGTGTGCGCCTGCTGGACGACGTTGCCGGGCCGCAGCGCGTCGTAGGTGTGCTCGAGCAGATCCTCGGTGTGCCCCTTGTAGCCCGTGCTCGTGCGGGTCAGCGCGGGCCGCGCGACCAGCGCCGAGGCGATCCGGCTGTCGTGGCTGAGCAGGGCGTGCCCGCGCGTCCAGCCGACGTCGTCGGAGCCGTCGTTGTAGAGCTGCGGGTCGTAGGAGACCTCGACGTCGTGGTCCTTGCCGTCCAGCGACTCGAAGCGGACCTTGATCAGCACGACCGAGCGCTGCGGGTCGCTCACGTACGTGCGCGTGAGCCGCCACTTCGACGTCGACGACGTCTGCGTGTAGGTGAGTGTGTCCTCGGTCACCGCGCCCGTGCTCACGGTCCTGCCGTCGACCATGAAGTCCAGCGACCGCGCCGAGGGGTGGCTGAGGTCGGGGTAGTAGACCTCCGTCAGCCCGGCCTTGCGCAGCGTGAACCAGACACGGCTGGCCTTGGTCGCCGAGGTTCCGAAGCCCTGCTTGTCCGCGGGCGCCCACGTCGCCTTCCCGCCAGGAGCCCCAGGCGCGCGCTCGCGCGCGTACGCGGGCGCGCTGATCAGCAGCGCCAGCAGGACCGTTGTGAACGCCCGCAACATGCGCGGCAGCGTACAGTCGGGGCAATGGTCGTCAAGATCAACGCCATCGAGGTCGCCGAAGGCCGCGGCCCTGAGCTCGAAGCGCGCTTCGCGCGCCGCGCCGCCGAGGTCGACGGTCAGCCCGGCTTCCGCGGCTTCGAGCTCCTACGCCCGATCAAGGGCGAGGACCGCTACTTCGTCGTCACCCATTGGGACTCCGACGAGGACTTCCAGAACTGGGTCAAGTCCTCCGCGTTCACGCGAGGTCACGCGCAGGCGCGTGCGGACTCCAAGGGCACCGTCGCCCACGGGTCCGCGGTGCTGGAGTTCGAGGTGGTCGACCTCAGCTCGCCGGCGGAGTAGCCGGCGGCGGGGTCTCGTCGACCGCGAGCAGGAGCACGGTCATGTCGTCGGCTCGGCGCGCGGCGACGCAGAGGGCGACGGCCATCAGACAGCTGAGAAGCCACACGGTGGCGAAGCCGATGAGCCAGAGCATGTGCCTTGTATCGGCACGCACGAACCGCCCTTGAGGCGATTCGTACAAATGCTCAGAAGCGCCGTTCGTTGCGGCGCCGTTCCTCGTCTTCGCGGTCGCGCTCGGACTGCAGGCCGAGCTGCATCAGCACGTTGCCGAGCGCAACGAGCCCGGCGACGCCGATCAGGACGATCCCCGCTCCCAGCGGGGCGTCGCCGCCGATGATGATCAGGACGATCCCGGCGACGAGGATCGCCGCCGGGAGTCCGATCCGGAGGAGCTTCAACCCCACGCCACCGATTATGGACATGAGGGTTCACTGAACAGTCGGGTGTCGTTGACTCCGGCGGCCGGCACCGGTAGATGTTCGCCATGTCGACGCCGTCCCTCGCGCGGCCGATTCCCCAGACGTATGTGGTACGGGCCGTCCGGCGAACCCGCAACGACGCCGGCGTGACCCCACCGGTCGCGGACGAGGAGATCGTCGACGCACTGTTGCGCAACCGCCACGACTTCGAGGACGGCCTCCGGATACGTCTCGACAAGCAGTTCAAGGACTGCGACGTCGTGGGCGCATCGCTGCGCGACGTGCGCCTCGGCGGCGGTGTCCTGATCGACCTGGAGTTCAAGGTCAAGAGCCATAGGAACCTGGTCAAGCTCTCGGTGGGGTTCACCGAGGGAGTCGTGCTCCAGCTCGGCAAGCTCCTCGTGCGTGTGCTGCGCGAGCCGGTCGCGGTCTCGGTCACGGCCGCGCCCAACCGGCGCGCCAAGGCGACCTCGTCCAAGGCCGGTGGCGGCTGGGGGACGATGACGCCGGTGCTCGCGGCGATCGCCAGCGGGATCGGGGTCATCGGGTTCGTGACGTTTGTCGGCGGCGTGTTCGTGTGGGCGCGACTGAACGGCAATGGCTTCCCCGCCGCGCCGGCGCTCAGCGTCTATCCGCGGCAGGATCTGCTGGTGATCGGCGCCTCGACGCTGGTGCCGCAGGTGCTGATCGCGCTGGGCGCCGTGGCGGGGCTGACCGCGTTCTACCTGATCCTCCGCCAGATCCCGCGAGTCAAGGAACGGGAGCAGCTGGCGCGCGCCGGTCACCTTGACCACCTCACGTGGCCCGAGAGGATCGTCTGCGTGCTGCTCTTGATCATCGTCAGCCAGGTCCCTCGGTTCCTGGGCCTGACCGACGAGGTGCCCCTTGCCGCTCCCGTGCTGGTCCTCATCGCCGTGATCGCGGGCCTGATCGGCCTCGCTACGCGGCGGTTCGCCTACGTCGCGACTACCGCGTTCCTGGGGATCGGCGTGCTGATGAGCTACGTGGCGTTCGTGCGAGCGCGCAACGACAAGCAGATCCGCGGGGCCGCGCTGATCCGATCCGGGCAGACGCCCGTCACCGGGATCTACCTCACTGAGGGTGCCGGTCGCGTGTATCTCGCGCAGATCGAGTTCGACCGCCACGGCGTGCTCCGCGAGGACTTCAAACACATCATCGGGGTGGACAAGAGCGAGGTGACCGACCTCGCCGTCGCCGCGGCGCAACCGCCCGAAAAGGCGTTCGCCGACGCACAGAAGCTCAAGTCGGAGTTGTGCGGCTTCCAGCCCACCCCCGAGAAGCCGGCCGCCAGCGGCTGCGCTCCCACGCCGACGCCCACGCCTCCGAAACCGCCCGCGATCCCGCTCTACGCCGGCGGCGAGCGAACGCTCGACCCGGACGGCACGGTGCTGTTCGTGCTGCCGGCGTTCAAGGAGGACGCGATCGGCGTCGTCAGCTTCATCACACGCGAGCCCGTCCGCGTCGACGGCGCCGACAAGCCGCGCCGGATCAGCTTGGCGACGAAGCCGTTCCGCGGCCAGGCGGGTCACCCCGTCCGCATCCAATTGCGCCTGTCGACCCGAGCGCGGCGGTCAATGCGCGCTGCGGGTGGCGCGATGCCGGTCAGCATCCGGATCGTCGCGGTCGGAGCGACGGGGCTCGCGTCCCGCGACAGCTCCGGCTGCGTGGTGCTGCGCGCCGCGGCCGCTCGAGCCGCGGCGACGTGTTGATCACGCCGGGGCGTGTGCCGCGGCGGCCTCCTCGCGCGTCAGCGGGTTCTTGCCCCAGCGGGTGCTCTGGGCGTACTCGATCAGCCGCGGGAAGTAGTCGGTCAGGTGCGGGCACGCGATGCCGGCGGGGCCGAGCAGGGCGCGGGCGCGCGAGTCGTCGAAGACCATGTCCATGTCGAAGTACGGGAAGTACACGGCGGCGTGGTCGTCGGCGTGGGCGGAGCCGGTGCCGGTCGAGCCCGGGGCGACGACGGGCGGGCGCTCCTTGCCGAACGCGGCGCTGGTCATGCCCACGAGGTCGTCGACGGTGCAGGCTTCGCGGCCGCTGACCAGGTTCACGACCCCGCTCGACGACGAGTCCTCGAGCAGGTGCACGAGCGCGTCGGCGACGTAGTCGACCGGGACGACGTCCACCAGGGCCTCAGGCCGGGCGGGAACCTCGGCGAACAGGCCGCGGGAGAAGGCGCGGATCGGCCAATAGAGCACGTTGAACGCCGGCGTCCAGCCGGAGCCGGACTCGCCCATCACGATCGACGGGCGGGCGATCACCGGGTCCAGGTCGGACGCGTCGTTGACGACGTGCTCGGCCTCCCACTTGGTCTGCTCGTAGGTGTTGCGGAACTCCTGGCCCGCGTCGAGCTGGCGCTCGCGGAACGTGCCCTCGGTGATGCCGGCCACGTAGGCGGTGCTCACGTGGATGAAGCGATCCAGGCGGCCCGCGTTCTTGGCCTGCCGGGCGAGCCCGATGATCTCGCGCGTGCCCTCGACGTTGATCTGGCGCGCCTCGTCGAGCTCGAGGTCGAAGGAGATCGAGGCCGCGCAGTGCATGACCGCCTCGGCCTCCTCGGCGACCTGGCTGCGGGTGCCGGCGTCCATCCCCAGCCCCGGGGACGTGACGTCGCCGGCGACGGCGCGCGCCCGCTCGCGATACGGCGACGGGTCGCGCCACAGCTTGGCGAGGACGTCGTCCAACCGCTCCTGCGCGGCGACGTCGTCAGCCGCGCGCACGAGGGCGATCACTTCCCGATCGCCCTTCTCGAGCACGCGCGCCATGACCTCCATGCCGAGGAAGCCGGTCGCGCCCGTCAGGAAGACGGGAGATTTCACGCCTCCACCTCTTCCCGGAGCGGCACGATCTGCGTGCCCATCGCGTGGAAGCCGCCGTCGACGTGGATGACCTCGGCGGTGATCGCGCGCGACGCGTCCGAGAGCAGGAACGCGATCGTGTCCGCCACGGGCGTCGGATCCTCGACGTCCCACGGCAGCGGCGCCTGCTTCTCCCAGGCGGTGGCCAGGTCGCTGAACCCGGGGATGCCGCGTGCGGCGAGCGTCCCCAACGGGCCGGCGGAGACCAGGTTCACGCGCACGCGGCGGGGACCGAGGTCCCGCGCCAGGTAGCGCGACGTGGCCTCCAGCGCCGCCTTGGCGACGCCCATCCAGTCATAGACGGGCCACGCGACCTGGGCGTCGAAGTCCAGCCCGACGACCGACGCGCCCTCCTCGGGGAAGAGGTCGGCCAGCCCGACGGTCAGCGCCTTGAGCGAGAAGGCGCTGGTCTGGAAGGCCGTGACGGCGCTCTCGATCGGCGTGTTGAGGAAGTTGCCGCCGAGCGCGTCCTCCGGGGCGAACGCGATCGCGTGCAGGATGCCGTCCACGCGACCCCAGCGGTCGCGGAGATCCTCCGCGACCGCCTCGATGTCCGCCGGGTTGTTGACGTCGAGCTCGAGCACGTCCGGGACCGGGTCGAGCTTCTGCGCCGAACGGTCGGTCATGCGCTTGGCACGGCCGAACCCCGTCAGGACGACCTCCGCCCCGGCCTCCTGCGCCGCCTTGGCCGCCGCGTAAGCGATCGACTCGCGGTTCAGGACGCCCGTGATGAGGAGCTTCTTGCCTTCGAGGGTCATGCTGCCTCCAAACAGAGGACGGCGTTGTGGCCTCCGAACCCGAACGACGACGAGATCGCGATCGCGGGCTTGCCGTCGATGTTGAGCGGCTTGGCCTGGTGCGGGACGTAGTCGAGGTCGAGCCCCTCGCCCGGGTTCTCGAGCCCGAGCGTCGGCGGCGCGATCCGGTCGCGCAGCGCGAGCAGCGTCGCCACGGCCTCCACGGCGCCGGCGGCGCCGAGCAGGTGCCCGATCGAGGACTTCAACGACGAGATCGGGATCTGGTAGGCGCGCTCGCCGAGCGCGGTCTTCAGCGCGGCGGTCTCGGCGGCGTCGTTCAGCGACGTCGACGTGCCGTGCGCGTTGACGTAGACGACGTCCTCGGCGGTGATGCCGGCGTCGTCGAGCGCCGCCTGCATCGCGCGCGAAGGCCCGCCGCCCGTCTTGTCCGGGGCGGTCAGGTGGTACGCGTCGGCCGACGCGCCGTAGCCCTTCAGCGTGCCGAGGATCTTCGCGCCGCGCTTCTCGGCGCCCTCGCGCGTCTCGAGGATCAGGATCGCGCCGCCCTCGCCCATGACGAAGCCGTCGCGGTCCTTGTCGAACGGGCGCGAGATGCCCTTGACCGACAGCGCGTCGAGCGCACCGAACGCGGCGTTGGAGAGCGGCGTGATCGCCGCCTCCGAGCCGCCGGTGACGACGGCGTCGACCAGGCCGGACTCGAGCATCATCTTCGCGGCGCCGATGGCGTCCGCGCCGCCCGAGCAGGCGGAGACGATCCCGTGGCACGGGCCGAGCAGCTTGTAGCGCATGGAGACCGCGGCGGCCGCGGCATTGCTCATCATCAGCGGCACGGAGAGCGGCGGGACCTTCTTCGCCCCGCTCTCGATCAAGATCTCCTTGCCGCGCTCGAGCGTGCCGATGCCGCCGATGCCGGTGCCGAGGATCGATGCGATCTTCGTCCCGTCATACGGCAGCTCGTCGCTCCAGCCCGCCTCGGCCAGCGCCTCGTCGCCCGCGACCAGCGCGAACTGGGTGAAGCGATCCGCGCGGCGGACCTCCTTCACCGAGAGGTGCTCGGTCGGCTCGAACTCGCTCGCGCGGCCCTTGCCGTCCTGAATGCCGACGACGCCGGCACTCCAGCGCTCATGCAGCGTCCGAGCGCCGACTCCGAGCGGGGAGACGGCGCCGACGCCGGTGATGACGACTTCGCGGGTCAAGCCTTATCGACCACCAAGTTGATCGCGTCGGCGACGGTCTTGATCTTGCCGACGTCGTCGCCCTTGAGCGCCACGCCGTACTCGTCCTCGATGATCTGCGAGAGCTCGGCGAGGTCCAGCGAATCGACGTCGAGATCCTCGAACGTGGCCTCGTCGGTGATCTGCGACTCGTCGACGCCGAACTGCGGCAGCGCCTCGTAGACGGTCTTCTGGACGGCTTCGCGGGTGACAGTGGCCATGTGTTGTTCTCCTTGAGGTGGTTTAAGCGGACATTCCGCCGTCGACATAAAGCGTGGTGCCGGTGACGTAGCTCGCGTCGTCGGACGCGAGGAACCTCACCGCGGCGGCGACTTCCTCCGGGGTGCCCTGACGGCGGGCCGGGATCGCCTTGACGATCTCGTCCGTGGCCAAGTCGGCCGTCATGTCGGTGGAGATGAAGCCCGGAGCGACCGCGTTGACGGTCACCCCGCGCCGCGCGACTTCGGCGGCGATGGTCTTGGTCATGCCGATCAGGCCGGCCTTGGCCGCGGCGTAGTTGGACTGCCCGGCGTTGGCCCGTGGGCCGACGACCGAGGCGATGTTCACCACCCGCCCGTAGCGGGCCTTGATCATCGAGCGCAGCGCGTCGCGCGTGAGCCGGAACGCGGGCGACAGGTTGGTGCCGATCACCACGTCCCAGTCCTCGTCGGTGAGCTGGAGCGCGATGTTGTCGCGCGCCACACCGGCGTTGTTGACGAGCCCCAGCACGGGGCCGCCGAACGCGTCCTCGACCTGCTTGAGCAGCGCCTTGGAGTCGCCGCCCGCGACGTCGGCCTGGAAGCCCTGGGCGTTCCCACCGGCCTCCTTGATCGCGTCGATCACGGCCTGCGCGCCGTCGGGGTCGCTGCGATAGTTGACCGCGACGTTCCAGCCGTCGGCGGCGAGGGCTTTTGCGATCGCCGAGCCGATGCCCTTCGAGGCGCCGGTGACCAGCGCGGTGGCGTCGTCAGGTCTACTCATCCGCTCCACTCCATCACGCCGGCGCCCCACGTGAAGCCTGCCCCGATCGCGGCGACCAGGACCTTGTGCCCGGGGCGCAGGCGGCCGTCCTCGCGGGAGAGGCTGAGCGTCAGCGGGATCGACGCCGCGGAGGTGTTGCCGAGCTGCGCGATGTAGTCGGCGACCTTGCTCGAGTCCAGCTCCAGGCGCTCGCCCACGGCCTTGAGGATCCGCGAGTTGGCCTGGTGGTAGACGAACAGGTCGATGTCGTCGAGCTCGAGGCCCGCCGCGCTGACCGCGTAGATCGTCGACTCCGAGAGGCGCTTGATCGCGATCTTGAACGTCGAGATGCCGTCCATGCGGATGTACGGGTCCTCCAGCGAGGCCACGATCGTGTCCCCGAGCCCGCCGTCGGCGGTCAGGTCGATCGGGCCGATGCCGCTCCCGGACGTCGTCGGTCCGAGCACGACGGCGCCCGCGCCGTCGCCGAAGAGCATGCCGGTCTTCTTGTCGTCGAAGTCGGTGATGCGGGTCAGCTTCTCCGCGCCGATCAGCAGGACACGCTCCGCGCGGCCGACCTCGATCATCGCGGCGGCCTGCGCGAGGCCGGCGAGGAAGCCGGTGCAGGCGGCGCCGATGTCGAACGCGGCGGCGCGTTCGGCGCCGATCGCATGGGCGACGCGCGGCGCGCAGTTGGGCGTGATCTCGTCCGCGCTCATCGTCGCGACGATCACGTAGTCGAGATCCGCGGCGTTGGTGCCCGCGTCCTGCAGCGCGCGGCGGGCGGCGAACACGGCCATGTCGGTCGTGCCCTCGTTGGCCGCGGCGCGGCGACGCGCCTGGATGCCGGTGCGCTTGACGATCCAGTGGTCGTCGACCCCGATCCGCTCGGCGATGTGCCCGTTGGGGACGATCTCGGTCGGCAGGTAGTGGCCGAGGCCGATGATCGTCGCCGTGCGCGGCGGCGCCGGGCGGTTGGCGAGGCGGGCGCCGGCGCGGGCGACCTCCTGCAGCTCGGGCGGCAGCACAGCGCTAGGCATGGACAAGTCCTTCGGCGGGGGTCTCGAATACGACGCCCTTGAGGATGCGCTTCCCCATCCGGGCGAGCACCTTGCCGGGGCCGACCTCCACGAAGGAGGGCGCGCCGGCCTCGTGCAATGCGATCACGGTCTCACGCCAGCGCACCGGCCGGGTGAGAGCGGTGGCCAGCTCCTCGCGCACGTCCGTGAACGGTGCGGCGGAGGCGCCGGAGAAGACGGTGAAGCTCGGCTCGCCCAGCTCGACCTTGTCGAGCGCGGCGCGGAACTCGCCCACCGCGGGCTCCATCGCGGGCGAGTGGAACGCGCCGGCGACGTTGAGGCGGATCACGCGGGTGTTGCGCGCGGTCGCGACCTCCTCGGTCTTGTCGAGCGCGTCGAGCGAACCCGAGAGGACGACCTGCCCGGGGGCGTTGTCGTTGGCGACGGTGACGCCGCCTTCGGCAGCGATCTCGCGCGCGTCCTGGAGGCTTGCGCCGACGAGCGCCAGCATCGAGCCGTTGCGCGCCTCGCCCATCAGCTTGCCGCGCAGGACGACGAGCTCGAGCGCGTCGTCGCGCTTGAGGACGCCGGCGGCGACGAGCGCTGCCAGCTCGCCGAGCGAGTGCCCGGCGCCCGCGGAGGGGTGCAGGTCCAGCGCGTCCCAGCCGACCACCGACGCGCAGAAGATCGCGGGCTGTGCGAAGCGGGTGTTCTCTTCGACGCGGGCGAAGGGGTCTTCGCCGACGAGCTCGGTGACTCTTTCGAGGAGCTCGGGGGCGCGCTGGGCGACGAGGTCGCGCATCTCAGGGGTGTGGCTCCCCTGGCCCGGGAAGAGCGCCGCGGGTTGTGTTGCGTTGCTCACACCTGCACCGTTACGCACCGGCTCGCGCCGTCCCACCCTCGCTTCGGCGCTACCCCCTCGTTGGGGGGTGCCGAACCCCCTACGTCACGAAATCAGGCCCAGACGCTGGGCCTTCTGGACCGCTTCGGCGCGATTTCGCACGCCGAGCTTGCGATAGAGGCTGGAGGTGTGCTCCTTGACGGTGTGCGGGCTGAGGAACAGGCTGCTCGCGATCTCGCGGTTGGTGGCGCCGCTCGCCACCGCCTCGAGGACCTCGCGTTCGCGTTCGGAGAGCGGCGGCCCGGCGGGGGACTCGTGGGGCTTGAAGACGGTCATCCCGAGGCCGACCATGCGGACGGCGCCGGCGATGTCGGCGGCGGGCCAGTCCTTGGAGATGAAGCCCGAGGCGCCCGCGGCCTTGGCGGCGTTGGGGCTGATCCGGCCCGCGCCGGAGATCAGCAGGACGTTGATGCGGGGCGAGAGCGCGATCAGCTGCTGGCAGATCTCCGCGCCGGACTCCTGGCCGACGAAGAGGTCCACCAGCGCGACGTGCGGGTCGTAGCGTCGTGCGAGCGCCAGCGCCTCCTGGGTGTTGCGCGCGGACAGCGTGCGCTCCACCCACGGCTGTTCGCCGAGCATCATCCGCAGGCCCCAGTGCACGACCTCGTGGTCGTCGACGACGAGGACGCGGAGCTTGCGGTCCGAGCTCCCGCTGGCGATCCGGGACGGGTTGAGATCAGGTCCGGTCAAGGGGTACAGCCAGTCTGACGCGCCACGTTCCGGGCTCGCGCTCGCCGAACTCGACGATCCCGCCGAGCTGCAGCGCCTCGAGCGCCGCGAGCTTGAGGCCCATCCCGTGCTGGCGCGCCTTCCCGCGCACGCCGTCGTTCGTGACGTCGAGGACGAGCGTGTCGCTGTCGTGGATCGCGAGGCTGACCTCGACCCGGGTCGGCCCGGCGTGCTTGTGGGCGTTGCGGACCGCCTCGGCGAGCACCGACTGGGCCAGCGGCTCGAGCTCGTGCGGGATCTCGATCTGCTCTGAGCCTTCGCGCAGCGTGAGATGGAGGTCGCGGTGCTCTCGTCTGAGCCGCTCGACCTCTTCGAGGAGGGTCGTCTCGGTCTCCGGCGCGGCGCGTCCGAGCGGGCGCTGGAGCGCGCGGCGCAGGTCCTGCAACGCGGCTTGCAGCTCCGCGCCGATGCGTTCCCGCGCCGCCGGGCTGAGCTCCGCCTGGCTGGAGAACACGAGCTGGATGCCGAACAGGCGCTGGATCACGGACTCGTGCACCTCGCGCGCGAGGTCCATGCGTTCCTGCAGCTGGCGGGCCTGCGCCTGCTTGTTGGTGGCGAGGCGGGCGAAGGCGGCCAGCGCGGCGGTCTTGCCGAGCGTGTAGAGCAGGTAGCGCTCGGGGTCGCTCAGCGGAGGCTTGTCCGGGCCGCGGTCGGAGAGGATCACGCCGAGCCAGCGGCCCGCGGCCGCCATCGGCGTACAGACCAGGGTGGACTGCTCGACGAGGCCCTTGAACTCGTCGGGGACGCCGATCGCGTTCGGGATCTCGATCACCCGGTCCTCGACCAGCGACTCGCGGGCGACCGGGACGGTCTCGACCGTCACCTGGGCGTCGAGGAAGGTGTCGAGGTCGATCCCGAAGCTGCCCGCCGCGCGGACGCGCCGACGCGCGCCGTCGTAGCGGAAGATCACGGCGCGGTCCATGTCGGCGAGCCGGCAGGTCGCCTCGCACAGACGGCTGTAGAACGCGTCGGAGCTCGGGTCCGACTCCACGCGCGAGAGCAGTTCGACGAACGTCTCGAGCGCGTCGATGCGAACGGTCGGCTCGGTGGGTGGGGCGGTGTGGCTCTCCATCCTGGTGCGAACGCTACTCGTCCAGGAGGCGACCCACACCCGCCAGGTCGAAGACCCGCCGGACCGCGGGTGAGGCGCGGCGGATCTCGAACCGCCAGCCGTTGCTCTCGGCGATCAGGTGGGCGTCCATCAGCATCGTCAAACCGGTCGAGTCCATGAACGTGACCTCGGCCAGATCGAGCGCCACGGCGTGGCCCTGGCGGCGGAAGCGCTGCAGCATCTCGACCAGCTCAGGAGCGGTCGCGATGTCCAGCTCGCCGTGGACGACGAGCAAGCGGTCTCCGCGGAGGTCGGCGACCTCCGTGACCTTCCACCGGGTGGGGCCGCCGGACGGGCTCGTGCATTGGAAGCTAGCGCACTAGTGCCGCCGCAGGACGAACCAGACGGTCGTACCGTCATCGGAGTCGATGCCCCAGCGGTCCGCGAGCTGGCCGACGAGGAACAGGCCGAAGCCTCCGGGCTCGTCCAGGCCGCCGATCCGCGGCCCCGGCGTGAAGCCGCCGTTGTGGTCGCAGACCTCGATGCGGACCTCGGCGTTCCAGTGCGCGTGGAGCTGGACCGGGTGCTTGCCGTCCCCGTACTTGACAGCGTTGGTGACGAGCTCGGACACGAGCAGCTTGACCGTCTCCGCCTCCCCGCCGACGAGGTGCGCGTCCATCGCGTCACACACCTTGGTGCGCGCCTCGGCGACCGAGCTGGGCTCGGCCGGGAGCGTGAGGTCGAACGATCCGTCCATCTTGGGATTGGCGTGCCCATCGCCTTGCGGGCGGAAACGCCCGCGATCCGGGTTCTTACGCGATCGCGTGCGGGGCCTCGTGGCCGCCGGCGCCCGGCGCGACGCGCCCGTCGCGCATGGCGATCACCGTGCTCGCGCGGGCGGTGACCGAGGCGTCGTGGGTCGAGCAGACGATGCAGGTTCCCTGGGCCGCGCGGTGGGCGAGCAGCTCCGCGACCTTGATGGCGTTGGCCTCGTCGAGGTTGGCGGTGGGCTCGTCGGCGACGATGAGGCTCGCGTCGGTGGCGAGGGCGCGGGCGAGGGCGACGCGTTGACGCTCGCCGCCGCTGAGGCCGCCGGCGGTTCGTCTGTGGAGCTCTCCGAGGCCGACGTCGGCGAGCGCGCGCTTGGCGCTCTCGCGCGCCTGCTTGGCGGTCTGGCCGCGGGCGCGGAGGCCGAGCGCCACGTTCTCGAGCGCCGAGAGGCCCGCGACGAGGGTCGAGACCTGAGGGACGATCGCGACGAGCTGGGCGCGAAGTTGCGCCAGCTCCGCGCGCGACTTGGTCGCGACGTCGTGGCCCGCGAGGAGGACCTTGCCGTGATCCGCCCGATCGAGGCCCGCGATCAGGTGCAGCAGCGTCGTCTTCCCGCAGCCGGAGGGGCCGACGAGGGCGTGGAAGGCGCCGGTCTTGAGCGCGAGCGTGACGTTGTCGACGGCGGCCACCGTCTCGGCCTCGGTGCGGAAGCGGCGGCGGACGTGCTCGAGCCGCACGAGCTCCTCGCCTTTGGCCGTCGTCCGGCGTTCCGGTTGCGCCTCGCGCAGTTTCGGGCGGACCGCGCCGCGGAGGACGACCGCGCCGGGCCCGATCGCCACCTCGGCCTGATGTTCGATGCCCGCGGAGCGCAGGTCGTCGGGGTCGAGCCGGAGCAGGCCGCCGTCGTCGACGAACACGTAGCGGCGGCCGTTCGCGCCGTGCAGCTCGCCGGTGAGGCGGCCGTCGCGGATCGTGACGACGCGCTTGGCCACGTCCGCGGCCCGCGGGTCGTGGGTGGCGAGCAGGACCGTCGCCTCCTCCCGGGCGGCCGTCTCCGCGAGCAGCTCGAGGATCGCGCGGCCGGTGGCGGCGTCGAGCTGGCCCGTGACCTCGTCGACCAGCAGGAGCTTCGGTCTGACCGCGATCGCGACGCAGAGCGCCGCGCGCTGCTGCTCGCCGCCGGAGAGCTCTTGGCGCTTGGCCTTCTCGCGCCCTTCGAGGCCGACGCGCGCGAGGAGCTCGCTCGCCCGCGCTCTCGCCTCCCTGGTCGAGGTGCCGGCGAGGCGGGCGCGCAGCGCGATCCGCGCGCCGACGCTCTGATCGTCGCCGAGCGCCCGGCGGGCGTCCTGCGCGACCGACGCGACCGTCCTCGCCCGGTGCGCGGCCAGCTGCTTCGGCTTGGCCTCGTCGAGCCGCGTCCCGTACACGAACAGCTCCCCGGCGGTGACCGCCTGCAGCCCGGCCAGGCACGCGAGCAGCGTCGACTTGCCGGACCCACTCGGCCCCATCACCGCCACCAGCTCGCCGGGCTCCGCCTGGAGCGAGGCCCCTTGGAGCGACACGACATTGCCGGTCGCGGACTCGTGGACGACGAACAGCTTCCGGGCGTCGATCGCGCTACCCACGCCGCCCGCCCACCCGCGCGACCCCGCTGCGTCCGCGCGCGCCGCCCCGCGCCGTCTCGCCGCCCCGGCGCACGCCACCCCGCGCGGCAGCTCCGCGCCTACCCACGGAGCCTCCCCACCGCGTCGCCCTTGAACGCGCGGCGCGCCAGCGCGCTCGCCACGACCAGCGTCGCCACCGTCAGGGTCGCCGCCGCGGTGACCGCCTCGGCCCACGGGAACGCCGGGACGAGGGCCGGGAGCGGGTCGCGACCGTCGGCGCCGAGGGCGAGCAGGCGCGGGAAGAGCGTCGTCAGCGCCGCGCCGCCGAGCAGCCCGGCGCTCAGCCCGACCGCCGCCGTCGCCACGGCGCCGGCGACCATCTGCGCGCGCAGGGTCTTCGGGGCGACGCCGATCGCTTCCAGCTCGGCCTGCTCGCCGCCGCGGTCGCGGGCGCTCGCCGCGACCGCCAGGGCCGTCGCCGCGAGCGCGACGAGGGCGCCGAGGCCCGCGAGGATGCGCAGCGCGAGCACGACGCCGCGGGTCACCGCGTCGGCGTGGGCCTTCGCGCGCACCTCGCTGAGCCGCAGCTCGCGCCCCTCGCGTGCCAGGTTCTCGCCGCCCACGCGCCAGCGCTCGGAGATCGACGCGAGGCCCGGGTACTGGGTGTTGAGCGCGGCGAACAGGCGGCCGACGTCGGCGACGGCGACCTGCCCGTGCGGCGCGGTCGGCATGCGGTAGATGCGGCCGACGATCCGCAACCGGATCTGCCCGCCGCCCGGAACGCGGGCGAACAGGTTCTTCGTGTTCTGCAGGCCGGGTGTGGCCAGGACCGGGACGGGCTCGCGGGCGGACGGCTGCAACGGGCGAACCGCGAGGTAGCCGGCGAGGCCCGCGATCGAGTACTCGAACACACGGCGCCCGTTCGTTCCGAGATCGAACGTGCCCTCGGTGGCGGGCATCCAGTCGTCGAACGCGGTCAGCGCCTTCGTGCTCCCGTCCTCGAGGCGCGCGGTGAGCGTCCCGGGCGCGACGCGCGCGAGGCTCGCGGTGCCACTCCCACCGCTCGACGCGGTGACCTCGAAGGCGATCGCGACGCCGCCGCGGTCGCGGGCGGGGACCTTTGCCGCGAGGACGGCTCTCCCGGGCCGCACGTCCCGCGAAGGCAGCAGGCGGCCGAACGTCCCGTCCCGGCGCTGGATCGCCAGCTGCAGGACCGCGCTCGCTCCGGACACCCGCACCGGCAGCTCGATCTGGCGGGCGTCGGGCGGGATCGTCACGCCGTGCAGGCGCATGCCCTTCGGGTCGGGGTCGAGGCGCTTGGCGAGCTTCGCGATCGGCGTGTCGCTGAAGTCGGGGCGCCAGCCGGGCAGGTGGGCGAGCAGCGGCGCGCTGACGCCGAGCAGCTGCAGCTCGAGCGGCTGCCCGAGCCCTTCGGCCTCGATGCGGACGATGGGCGAGTCGTTCGCGGCGGGTTTCGCGGACGGCGAGGGCGCGAGGCCGCGGACGTCGGCGGCGGTCCGGTACGCGGCCTGGTCGTCGACCCCCTGTTCGAGCGTCTTGGCGTGCCCGAGGGCGAACGTCCCCGCCGCTCCCGCGACGGCGACCACGGCGACCGCCGCGGCGGTGCGCCCCGGCTGGCGGGCGACCGCGACGAGCGTGAGATAGGGGCCCACCGGCAGCGGCTCCGCGGCGCGGGCGAGGGCGCGCAGCAGCGGCGGCACGACCCGGAGCGCGATCAACCCGCACGCCAGCGCCGCCGCACCGGGAGCGAGCACCAGCACGGGATCAACGGTCCGCGCGTCGGCCAACTCCTTCGCTCCCACCTGCCCGCGCGCCGCCGCCTGCCACACCAACGCCCCGAGCGCGACGAAGCACCCCGCCTCGAGCGCCACCCGCACACTCCGCGACTGCCCACCGGCGAGCACTCCGGCGACGACGAAGGTCGCCGCGAGCCACAACACAACCGCGACGAACAACGTCTCGGACGTCAGCAGCCCCGCGTCGAGGACGGCGCCGACATGCCCGCCGCCGCCCGCGGACGCGCCGGCGCCACTCGCCACGCCCCCTGCCGCGCCACCCGCCACGCCCGCTCCCGCGCCACCCGCCACGCCCGCTCCCGCGCCACCCGTGCCACTCGCGGTCCAGTCACTCGCGCCCGCCACGACCACCGTCGCCGCGACCGCGATCGCCGCGCCCGCCAGCACGCCGACCAGCGCCGGCACGGCCGCCTCGCCCAGCACGAGCGCGCCGAGGTGGCGGCGGCGCGCGGCCATCGCCTTCAGGCGGCGCAGCTCATCGGCGACGTCGTCGCGCTGCTCGGCGGCCGCGAACGCGACGAAGGCCAGCAGCACGGTCGCGGCCAGGCCGGCCGCGATCAGGGCGAACGCGGCGGCGGCGCGGCCGCGGGTCGCCTCGGCACGCAAGGGGACCGTCGGCTGGTGGACGGTCGCGTCGTCGACGATCCCCGCGAAGGCGGCCTCGGCGTCGGCGAGCCCGTTCAACGTCCGGTTCGTGTTCCACGGGTGGACGGCGCCGGGATCGAGCACGCGCGTCCACATGAACACGCGCGGGACGATGTCGAGCTCTTGGAGCGAGAGCAGCGGGTCGACGCCGTCGGTGACCAGGAAGGTCGAGTTCGCGTCGATCAGCCCGGCGGGAGGCGGGAGCGGCCCGAGCGGCAGCGCGTCGAGCCGGCCGACGCCGACCACCCGCAGCGGCACGTCGTAGAGCTCCAACCGCGCCCGGACCTTCTCGCCCGCGACGCGCAGCACCTCGCACCCCTTCTCGTCACACCCCTTCGGCAGCCGCCCGGACACGAGCTTCACGTGGCCGGCGAGCCCGTCGACGCCCGCGAGCACGAGCGGCTCCTGCGTCACCGCCCGCCCGCTCATCCGCACGGCCTTCACCGTCCCAGGCAACAACCCGGCCGACACGAGCCCGTCCCGGGCCTGCCGATCGAGATCCTGATACTGCCCCGCCCCGCCCTCATGGTCGTTCGGCCGCCGCACGGTCAACCGCAGCGCCCGCTCCGCCGGAGTCGCCTTCCTCAGCACCTCCTCGAGCGACGACTGCCGCGCCACCAACGTCAGCGGCGCCACCGCGAGCACCACCGCAGCCGCGGCCGCAACCCCCACGGCAACCGCCACCAACGACCCGGCCCGCCGCCGCGAACGAGCGAACGCCAACCCCACCAACGCCGACCAGGCCCCGAACACGAGCGGAACCCTCTCACGCCCCGCCCACCCCCACCACCACAGCCCCGCACCCGAGGGTTAGATAAACAAGCCTGGCCCGCTTTAGGTTGGCTTTAGGTACGGAAGCGCGCAAACACGCGCCCCGCCGTCGCGAACCTAAAGACGGCCTGGGGTGAGTTAACCGGGCTTAAGGAAGCGGCCAGGTGTGGACCGGCTCGTTGGAGTGCATGTGGTCGCGGTAGCGGACGGTCATCTCGCGCAGGGCGTCGGCGCGGTCGAGGTTCTCGTAGAGGCGGTGGAAGCAGGCGGCCTGCCAGGAGGCGCCGTTGACGCCGCCGACGCAGCGGCGTTCGATGATCTCGAGCAGGCGGTCGGCGTCGCCCGAGTCGACCTCCCAGCGGGACAGGCCCTCGCGGGCGAGCGGGAGCAGGCGGCGCAACACCAGTTCCGTCGCCGGCGCCTCACCCACGCCGGGCCAGTACAGCCGCGCGTCGATCCCCTGCCGCGCCCCCTCGTAGAAGTTCTCCTTCGCCGCATCGAAGGACATCGAGGACCAGACGGGGCGGTCGTCCTCGACCAGCACGCGGATCAGCCCGTAGTAGAAGGCCGCGTTGGCGAGCGTGTCGACGATCGTCGGCCCCGCCGGCAGCACGCGGTTCTCCACGCGCAGGTGCGGACGTCCCCGCGCGATGTCATAGATCGGGCGATTCCAGCGGTAGATCGTCCCGTTGTGCAGCCGCAGCTCCTGCAGCCGAGGCGCTCCGCCGCTCTCCAGCACCGCCATCGGGTCCTCGTCCTCGACCACCGGCAACAGCGCCGGGAAGTAGCGGACGTTCTCCTCGAAGAGGTCGAAGATCGACGTGATCCAGCGCTCCCCGAACCACACCCGCGGGCGCACGCCCTGGGCCTTGAGCTCCTCCGGCCGCGTGTCCGTGGTCTGCTCGAACAGCGCGATCCGCGTCTCACGCCACAGCTCGCGCCCGAAGAAGAACGGGGAGTTCGCGCCGATCGCCATCTGCACGCCCGCGATCGCCTGCGCCGCGTTCCAGTGCGCGCCGAAGTGGGCGGGATCGATGATCTGGTGCAGCTGGACGCTCGTGCACGCCGCCTCGGGCGCGATCGTGTCCGCGAACATCGCGAGCCGCTCGACCCCGTTGATGTTGATCTCGAGGTCCTCCCCGCGAGCGGCGAAGATCTGCTCGTTCAGGAGCTTGTACCGCGGGTTCGCGCTCAAGGCGGACCCGTTCAGGAGATGCTCGGTGAGCGTCGGGAGGATCCCGATGATCATCATGTGCGCGCGGGCCTTTGACGCCTGCTCCTCGGCGTGATTGAGATCCCGCCGCACGGTGTCCTCGAGCTCCGAGAAGACCTTCCCCTCCAGCTTGCGCGGCGGGATGTTGATCTCGATGTTGAACTGCGCGAGCTCGGTCTGGAAGTCGTCGTCGGCGATCAGCTCGAGCACGTGCGTGTTCGCGAGCGCCGGGTCGCCGGTCTCCTCGGTCAGGTTGAGCTCGATCTCCAACCCGATCGACCGGCGGTCAGGGTCGAACCGTGACTCGGCCAGCATGCGCTCGAAGACGTCGAGGCACAGCTTGACCTTGTCGCGGTAGCGCTGGCGGTTCTCGCGGCTGAAGGTGGTATCGGCGACTTCATCGCCCATGAGGCTCCCTTTCCCGGCGGAGCCCGAAGTGTGTCAAGAATTACGAGCGATGGATGAGCACGACCTGGCGCTCCGGCGAGCACTGTTCGAGGCCTTCGCCAACGGCACGCCGTTGCCGGAGGCCGACTACTCCTCGCTGGCGCGACAGCACATCGTCGCGCTCGACGAGGACGGCGACGTCCTGATGGCGCACCCGTTCGCCAACCACACGCAGGGCGCCCGAGTCGACGCGCGAGGCCGCACGTGGTGGGGCAACTGCGCGTGGGACGCGTTCGGGATCGTCGCCGCGCTCGATCTGGATCAAGCCACGATCACCGCCCAGGGCATCACGGTCGACACGAACACCGACGACGGCGCGGTCTTCCATGTCCTCGTCCCCGCGGCCCACTGGTGGGACGACATCGGCTTCACCTGAGCGACGATGCGGCTCCTCCGGTCCGGGAGTGAGATCACCGAAGGCGAACTGGTCGACCTGCGGACGCTCAGGCGCCTCGCCGAGCGCTGGTACGGCAACCGGCTCGACGCCGACTGGCGCCCACGCACCCGCGACGAGTCGCAGGCCATCCTCGACGAGGTCGGCCTGACCAGCCCGTTCTGGCAACTCCCCTAGTCGATGACGACACCGACGGTGACCGAGGACACCTTGCCGTTCTCGATGCGGAAGTCGGTCACGGTCTTGCCCGCGGTGAACTCGCCGGTGTGACACGAGCGCGCCGTGCCGACGCCCTCGCACTTGACGCCCTTCACCTTGGCCTTCACCTGGTTCTCGGTCGAGCCGACGCCGATCCCGCCCGTCGTGAAGTCGCCCTTGCCCGTGGTCGTGACCGCGGTGACGTGGGTCTTGCCCTGGAACGTCACGCGGATGCCGCCCGAGAAGCGGTACTCGACGTACGGCCCGAAATCGTTGCTCAGCGTGCGGATCTTGATCGGCTTGCCGAGTGCCGCCCGCACCTGCTCGCGGGTCGCTCGGAGCCGGGCGCCGGCGATCCCCGCGTCGACCTGGATGAGCGCGTGCGCCGACGGAACGAAGATCAACAACGCAGCAGTGATCCAAATCGGCGCGAGGCGTGCATAGGCGGTCATAGGCGCGAGCGTATAGGGGAAGCAAATGGCGAAGCCGGGCGATGTCATCGATGTGCCGGAACTGGGTGTGCGGGTCGTGTTCCTCGCCACCAGCGAGTCCACCGACGGGGCGTACACCGAGGTCGACGTGGTCGGCCGCGCGAAGGGCTTCATCACGGTCAGCCACGTTCACGTCGGCGTGACCGAGCACCACACCGTGCTCGAGGGCTCGATGAAGGTGAAGCTGCACGGCAAGGTCCATCACCTCAAGGCGGGCGACGAGATCACGATCCCGCCGGACACGCCGCACTTTCAGAAGCCCGGTCCCGAGCCCCGCGGCCGGATCCGCATCCGCCTCACCCCGAGCGCCCGCAGCGACGAGTTCTTCGAGCGCTTGGCCGAGCTCGACTACAACCGCTTCGGCTTCCCGAAGCCGATCAGCGCCGCGAAGTTCGTGCGCGAACTGGGCGAGGCCGGCCACGCCGCAACGCCGAGCCTGAAGACCCAGCAACGCCTGGCGAAGCTGCTCGACAGCGAATACGCATTCGTCGACGAGTGGGACGTCGACGCGCCCCAGGATGCCGTCTTCGACGCGCTCGCGGACGGCACGACCTACCCGCAGTGGTGGAAGCGCGTCTACATCAGCGCCGTCCAGGAGGGCGACTCCACCGTCCAGCACTTCAAGGGCCGCCTGCCGTATCACCTGCACACCCGCACCCGGACGATCAGCTCCGAGCGCCCGCACCGCCTGCACGGCGAGACCGAGGGCGACCTGCGCGGGACCGGCATCTGGACGCTGAGCCCGAACGCCGACGGATCCACCCACGTCCGCTTCGACTGGACGGTTCACGCCGACCGCCCGCTCCTGAAGGCGCTGACCCCCTTCCTTCGCCCCGCCCTGCGCTGGAACCACAACTGGGCGATCGCCCGTGCGATGGAGGGGCTCGAGCCCTATGTGCGAGCACATGCCACAGTTGCGGTCTGAGCTCGAAGGCGACACCCGCGACGAAGGCGCTCGAGCGGGCCAAGGTCCCGGTCAAGACGCACGCCTACGCGCACGACCCGAAGGCCGCGTCCTACGGGCTGGAGGCCGCGGAGGCGCTCGGTCTGGACCCGGCCACGGTCTTCAAGACGCTCGTCGCCGACGTCGACGGCAAGCTCACCGTCGCCATCGTCCCCGTCGAGAAGCAGCTGGACCTGAAGGCGCTGGCATCGGCGGTCGGCGCCAAGAAGGCGCAGATGGCCGACGTCAAGCAGGCGGAGCGCACGACCGGCTACGTCGCGGGTGGCATCAGCCCGCTCGGCCAGCGCAAGGCGCTCCCCACCGTCCTCGACGCCTCCGCGCTCGATCACCCCGCGATCCACGTGAGCGGAGGCCGGCGCGGGCTCGAGATCGAGCTCACGCCGGCCGACCTGCAACGGCTCACGAACGCGACGGTCGCCGCGATCGCCCGGTAAAGCCCACCTAAAGGGTCAGACCCCTTAGGTTCGCTTAAGGTTCTGTCGTCGACAGCGTCCAGGTGAGCGTCGTCGAGTAGGACCCCGTGCGCAGCGCGTCGGAGGCCCCGATGTGCTGCTTGAACGACAACGGCACCACGGCATTGGAGACCGGAGCGGACCACGTCTTCGGCGCCCAGTCGACGACCAGCGCCGACGGGAGGCTGAACGCCCCGTTTGCCAGGTGGTCAGCGCCCGACCAGGAGAGCGCCGCGTCGCCGCCGGTCGAGATCACGGTCGCCGTGGTGGACGCCGTGTAGTCGCGATCGACCCCCGGAACGAACGCACCGAACGTCGCCGCCGGACCGAGCGACAGCGAGAGCGTCGCCGGCACCGTCGCACCGACGTCACCGGAGGCGGGCACGCCGACCGAGATCGGGTCGGTGTCGATGTTCGCCCAACTCTGCCCGTGGGCGATGTACTTGGGCGCGTTGGAGAGCACGAACGGCGCGGTCGCCGCCACCGTCACCGCGATCGTGATCGGCGGGTAGGACGCGTGCGGCGCGAGCGTGTCGGTGCGCGTGCACGTGCGGGTCCGCGAGCCCGAGCACGTCCATCCAGGCCCGCTCGCCGAGACGACGTTCAGCCCGGTCGGCACCGCGTCGGAGACCGAGACCGTCGACCCGCCCACCGGGTCGGGATCGCTCGGCTGGTCGGTCAGGTTGGTCACGACGATGTTCAAGGCGCCGTTCCCGCCGCGCACGAACGTCGCCGGCGAGTGGGTGGCATCGATGCCGAGCGCGTCCGGCGCGACGAACCACTGGCCGGGCGGCGTCCCCGCCCGCTCGAGGAAGTTGTACGGCACCGGGTTCGTGGCCTGCGGGATCGGGCGATCGGACGACACATAGCGGTCCGCGACGACCTGCCCGGAGCGATCGACCTTGCCGAAGCAGTACCCCATCGCGCGCCCGCGGTCGATGATCATCGGCACGGCGTCGCTCGTCGCGAGGCCAGCCGGCGTGTCGATCGGCCCGTCGTGGATGCCGATGATCGCCCCCGGGCGGAAGCGGGAGATGATCCCGTCCGCGGTCTGCTGCGCGGTCGTGGCCGGCTCGTAGTCGTTGCCCGTCTCGATCCGCGTCAGGAAGTACGTGTAGCCCTGCGCGGCGACGACCTCCTGCGTGTGCGTGTTGGCCGACCCGAACGGCGTGCGGATGCCCTTGAACGTGAACGGCGCGCCGATGGCGTCGAACACGGACTCGTTGTGCTTGATCTCCTCGATCTTGGCCGCGTCCGAGAGCGCGTTCATGTCGGTGTGGTTGTACGTGTGCGAGAGCAGCACGTGGCCCTCGGCGACCGTGAAGCGCTCGATGTCCGGGTTGGCCTCGGCGCGCATGCCGAGGTCGAAGAAGTCGCCGTGGACCTGCTTCTCGCGGAAGTACTGCAGCGTGCGCGGGCGGTACATCGACGGGCCGTCGTCGAACGTGAACGCGACCCGGTTCTGACACGAGTCGTCGACCTGGTGATCGGCGGCCGTGCCGACGAGCGAGGAGGACGCCGCCGCGAGGATCGCGGCCCGCTCGGGCGCCGAGAGCGCGAAGTCGCCGAGCACCGCGCCGACGTGGGCGACGAACGCCTCGTGCGACGCGAACGGCTCCGCCTCCCAGATCTTGTCCAGCACGGTGCAGCCATCGGCGCGCTCGACGTTCAACACGCCCGAGTCGACCGCCGGCACCGGCGGCCCGAACTGCACGTGCTCCGACGCGCCCCACCCGTTGACACATGCGTCCGTGACGATCGGGATGACATCGGAGGCGGTCGCTCCATCGGCGTCCCCGCCGCCTGACACCGTCGGCGCGTTCGTGACCGACGCGGGCGCCGTATTGGCCGTCTTGACCGTCACCTTGATGTCCGGATACGACGCGCCCGGGGCGAGCGCGTCCGATCGCGTGCACGTCGTCGCCGCGCACATCCACCCCGCGCCGCTCGCCGCCACCGGCCCGGCGGCCGACGGCGCGTCGTTGATCAGCGCCGTCAGCCCGGCCGGCAGCGCGTCGGTCACCGTGACCGTCCCGCTCGTCGGATCACCACCCACGTTCGAGACCCGCAACGTCAGCGTCGCCGGGTTGACCGTCGTGTTGGTCCCTTCCACCTTCAGCAGCGTCCCGCGCGAGTGCGTCGCGGAGATCGACAGATCGGCAGCCGCCATCGCCGGCGACGCTGTGACCAGCAGCGTCGTCGCGACAGCGGCCGCCAGGAGGCCTGGCCGGCCGGGCATGGACTTCCCCCGATGGAGTTGTGTTTTCTAAAGCCCACCTAAGGGGTCAGACCCCTTAGGTGGGCTTTATGCTCGTCCTGCGGATTTGCGCCGCGAGCGGGTGACCGCGTCCGACGCCACGGCCGCCAGCAGCACGCCGCCGGTGACCATGAACTTCACTGCGGTGTCGAGCGCCAGCAGGTCCATCCCGTTGGAGATCGACACGATCACGAGGCTGCCGAGCAGCGCTCCCCACACCGAGCCGCGGCCGCCGAACAGGCTCACGCCCGCGACGACCGGTCCGGCGATCGACATCAACAGCACGTCGCCGCCGCCCGAGGACTGGTTGACCGCCAGCAGGCGCGACGCGGCCATGATCCCGCCCGCGGCCGCGAACAGCGACGCGAGCATGAACACCGACGTCTGGATCCACTGCACGCGGATGCCCGCGCGCCGCGCCGCCTCGGCGTTGCCGCCGATCGCGTAGATGTGGCGGCCGTAGGTCGAGCGGGTGAGGATCGTGTTCATGATCATCACCAGGCCGACCAGGATCAGCAGTGCCAGCGGCACACCCCGGTCGGCGTTCAACACGGCCACCGTGGCGATGATCGCGACCGACGGGGCGACCAGGCGCGCGACGAGCAGCCCGACGGATTCGGTCGGCAGGCCCTTCCCCGCGCGCCGCTGCCGCCGCCGCAGAGCCGCGAGCGCCAGCCACGCGATCCCCACGACCGCCAGCACCCACCCGACGACGTCGGAGAAGAACGTCGACGTCAGGCCGGTGATCGTCGGATCGGTGATGTTCAGCGTGCCGGTCGTGCCGAGCACCTTCAACTGTGCGCCCTGCCAGGTCAGCAGGCCGGCCAGCGTGACCACGAAGGTGGGGATCGAGAGCCGCGTGGCGACCGACCCCTGGAAGAACCCGATCGCCAACGCGGCGGCGAATCCGACCAGCAGCGCCGGCACCGGCGCCCACCCCGACTTGACCGACAGCGAGGCGACGATCGCCGCGCTCAACCCCGAGACCGCACCCACGGAGAGGTCGATCTCACCCAGCAGCAGCACCATCACGACCCCCACCGAGATCGTCCCGACCGCGACGCTCTGGAGCGCGAGGTTGGTCAGGTTGATCGGCGTCAGGAAGCGATCGTGCGCGATCGCGAAGATGATCCAGATGATCGCCAGCGTGATCAGCACGCGCAGCGACCCGGCCTCGCCCTCCATCAGCCGGCGCGCCACGACGCGCGGGTGGAACTGCGACTGGACGTCGGGCGCGGCGGTCCGCTCGGGCATCGTCGCGCTCACGCCGCCACCCCCGCGGCGCCGGTGATCGCACCGACCACCGCAGAGTGCTGAGAGGCATCCGCCTCGAACTCGCCCGCGTTGCGCCCGAGTCGCAGCACCACGACCCGGTCGGCGACCTGGAAGACGTCGGCGAGGTTGTGCGAGACCAGCAGCACCCCCAGCCCGCGCTCCTTCAACCGCAGCACCAGCTCGAGCACCTGCTGCGTCTGCGCGACGCCCAAAGCAGCCGTCGGCTCGTCCAAGATCACCAGCCGCGGCTCGCCCAGCAGCGCCCGCGAGATCGCCACGGATTGGCGCTGGCCGCCGCTCAAAGTGCCCACCTCGGCGCGCACGTTCGGCAACCGCACGCTCAAGGAACGAAGCAGCGTCGTCGCCTGCTCCTCCATCGCGATCTCGTCCATGAACCGCAGCCCGCCCTCGCGGGCCTCATGGCCGAGGAACAGGTTCGCGACCACATCGAGGTTGTCGCACAGCGCGAGGTCCTGGTAGACGACGGCGATCCCCAGCGCGGGCGCGTCGTGCGGGGAGCGGATGTGCACCTCGCGGCCCTCGAAGCGGAACGTGCCCTCGTCAGCGGGCTGCACGCCCGAGATGGCCTTGATCAGCGTCGACTTGCCCGCGCCGTTGTCGCCCGCGAGGGCGACGACCTCACCGTGCGAGACGGTGAGGTCGACGTCGCGCAGCGCCTCGACCGCGCCGAACCGCTTCGACGCGCCGCTGATCTCCAGCAGCGGCGTCACTGAATCCCCGCCTCCGTGCAGGCCGACGCGAACTCACCCGTGCAGATGTCCGCCGCCGAATGGAACCCGTCGGCGATGATCGTGTCCTTGACGTTCTCCTTCGTCACCGCCGTCGGATCCAACAGCACGGTCGGGATCTCGCCGGTGCCGTTGTCGACCTTGTTGTTCACGAGCGAGGCCGGCGGCTGCGTGCCCTTCACCAAGTCCACCGCGAGCTCGGCGGCCGACTCGGCCTGCTTCTTGATCGCCAGGTAGATCGTCATGTACTGCTCGCCGGTGAGGATGCGCTGGATCGCCGCGACCTCGGAGTCCTGGCCGGTGGTCGGGATCGTCTTCGGGTCCATCCCGGCCGACTTCATGGCCGCGATCGCGCCGCCGATCATGCCGTCGTTGGCGGAGTAGACGCCCGAGATCTTGTCCTTGCCGATCGCGGTGATCGCCTGCTCGGTCTCCTGCTGGGCCTTGTCCGGGCTCCAGTCGGGGGTGTCGTACTCGCGCGCGATCTTGATCCCGGACGGGTCGAGCACCTCGTGCGCGCCCTTCTTGTAGTCGCCCGACGAGGGATCGGTGGGCGAGCCGTTGAGCATCACGATCTGCTTGCCGGCGGCGTCGCCGAGCTTGTCGAGCAGCGCCTGCGCCTGCAGCTTGCCGACGCGCACGTTGTCGAAGGAGACGTAGTAGGAGATCGGCGCGCCGGAGATCAGGCGGTCATACGCGATCACCGGGATGTTGGACTGCTTGGCCCGGTTGACCGTCGCGGTCGCCGCCTTGGCGTCGACGGCGTCGAGCACCAGCACCTTCGCGCCGTTGGTGATCGCCGCCTCGGCCTGCTGCTGCTGACGCGCGGCGTCCTGGTTGGCGTTCTGGTAGATGATCTTGCAGTCCGGACAGAGCGCCTGGACCTTGGCCTCGAAGAGCGGTTTGTCCTGCTCCTCGTAGCGCGTCGTCTTGGTTTCAGGCAGCAGCAGAGCGATCGTGCCGCTCTTCTCACCTCCACCGCCCGAGCTCCCCTTCGAGCTCGAGCCGCCGCCACTGTCACCGCTGCCACCGTCGTCACCGCCGCAGGCGACCGCCCCCGCGCTCAGCGCGAGCGCGGCGACCACCGCCAGCACACTCCTGCGATTCGTCCTCATCCTCACTCCTTCCCCACCGTATGTCGATCATTGGAGGGCCTGGCGAGCAGGCTCGAAGCGAGCCCGGTCGCGGCCTCGAGCGCCTCGGGCCATCCACGCCCGGACGCGAAAGCGGACACCAGACCGGCATTGAACGCATCCCCGGCGCCGGTGGTGTCCGTCGGCTCGATCACGGGCGCCGGAGACGACAGACGCCCGCCTTGGGGCCCGAACGCCACACAGCCGTCCGCGCCGAGCTTGATCACGACCCAGCCGCCTGAGCGCCGCTGCAGGTCACGGCCGGCCTTGACCACGGAGTCCGTGCCCGCCAGCGCCCGCGCCTCCGCCTCATTGGGCAGGAAGACGTCCACCAGCGGCAGCAGCGCGTGGATCTCCTCACGGGTCGTCGGAGCGAACCCGTCCGTGTCCCAGGCCGTGTCGAAGTACGTGCGCGCGCCGAGCTCGCGCGCGGTCTGCAGCAGCCGCGCCGTCGGCTCGCCGCGCATGGCGGGGGCGCAGAAGTAGTCGCACACGAGCACGTGGTCGACGGCCAGGCTCGAGGGCGGGACGATCTCCGCGGTCGCGGTCCCCGTCACTCCCAGGTACGTGATGAACGAGCGGTCACGCCCCGGCGCCTCGACGGCGACGGTCAGCCCGGTCGCCTGCTCGGGGTCGACCACGATGTCGTCGGCGAGGCCGAACTCCCCGAGTTGCTCGAGCACCCAGCGGCCGTAGTGGTCGTCGCCGACCGCGCCCACGAGCCTCGGCGACATCCCCGCCTCGAGCAGCGCGAGCGCCGCGTTGGCGCCCGCGCCCCCGACGCGCAGGTCCATCCGCTCGACGAACGCCGCCGTCCCGGGCAGCGGGATGTCGAGCAGCGGCGCGAGCAGCAGGTCGACGTTGACGCACCCGATGACCGTGACGCTCACGTGACCGCCCCTCGGAGTGCGCGGCCGCGAGAACGAGCCGCCAGGCGAGTTCTCGCCGGAGCATGCGAGCGCGCCGCGCGAGTCATGCGGCCACCTTCGTGTCGTCCTGCTCGCGGGCGAGGGAGTCGACCCGCAGGCCGCGGAGCTCCGCGACGCACTGCACCAGCAACTGCATGGGGAGGATCTGAAGGATCGGATCGGCTTCGACGAGGAAGTCCGCGCCCTTGCCGATCGTGGCCACGGTCGCCCCGTAGCCGGACAACGTCTGCGCCAGCTCGAGCTCGCGCTCGGCGCCGAAGAGCACCGCGCCGAAGCCCTCGGCGACCGACTCGAGCGGGCCGTGCAGGTACTGGCGCGTCTCGTACTCGGCGGCCGGGAGGAGGAGCGCCTCGCGGGCGAGCAGCGCCGCTTCGCCGGCCGAGCCGACGGCGGGCCCGGCGCCGACGGCGTCGAGCGTGCGGATCGCGGCGAACGCGCCCGCCAGCTCCCGCGCGTGCGGCTCGAGCCGCTCCAGCGTCGCCGAGACGCGCTCGGGCAGCGCATCCCACGAAGCCGCGGTGTCCAGCAGCGCGTCGGTCAACAGACCCAGCGTCTGCAGGGTCGCCGTGTACCCGAGCGTCGAGACGGCCGTGTCGCGCTCCGGGCCGAGCGGCAGCCAAGCGTCGGCACCGCGCGCCAAGGGCGAGTCGCCGAAGGCGCTGACGGCGATCGTGGGCGCGCCGTCGAGGCGCTCGAGGACGTCGAGCACCTCGGTGCTCTTGCCGGACTGGGAGACGAGCACGAAGGCGTCGCCGAGGCGGGCGATGCCGTCGCCGGTGAGCGCCGACGGGTGCAGCGCGAAGGCGCGACGCCCGGCGGCGTGGAGCGCGTGCAGCGCCGGCGCCAGCGCGTGCCAGCTCGCCCCGATCCCGGTGAGGATCAGCGTGCCGGTGCGGGCCGGCGCGAGGTCGGTCGCGGCCAGCGCCGCGCGGACGTCACCGAGTCCTGCTTGAAGATTTGCTGCCTGAAGGCGAACGCCCTCTGCGAACGAGCGCAAATTTGTGACCTTTCCTAACCAAACGAAGGCGTTCCGGGGCGGGCAGCACCGCCCGCCCCGGAACGGGACCCCTCTTAGGGCGTCGTCGTGGACAACGTGAACGTCAGCGTCTTGCTGTAGGTGCCGGTCCGGAGCGGGTCGGACGCACCGATGTGCTGCTTGAAGCCGATCGTCACGGCCTCGTTGGATGTCGGCCCGTTCCACGCGGACTTCGAGAACGAGACCTGCACCGGCGACGGCAACGTGAACGCGCCGTTCGCCAGGAACGCCGGGACCGGGGCCACGCTCAGCGCCGCGTCACCCGCGGTCGAGATGACGTTGGCGCTGGTGGACGCGGTGTAGTCCTTGTCCACGCCGGGCGTGAAGGCCCCGAACGTGGCCGGCGCGCCGAGCGTCAGCGACAGCGTCGCCGGCACCGAGCCGCCGGCGGAGCCGTCGACCGCGGTGAGCTTGCCGACCTGGACGGCCGCCTTGGCCGCGGCCAGGGCCTCGGGCGTGTTCGCCTGGCCGGGCGTCGCGCCGCCGAGCGGGACGTCGCCCGCGTTGGCGAGGCCGAGATCCTCGACGCCGGTCTGCGGAGCGCAGCCGCCGTTGGCCCCGATGCTCACGGTGTCGACGTTGTGGCCGGAGACGCTGACCACCGCGCCCGCCCCGGCGTCGGAACCCTTGTAGGTCTCCGTGATCATCTGCGACTGACCGGGCCACAGCGTCACGTAGTTGTCGCTGTAGTTGGCCGGTCGGACCTGGTTGTCCCCGGTCCCGGCGCGCCGCACGTCGACGCGGGCGAGGAACGCGACGGTCGACGACTTGTTGGTCAGGCGCACGTCGGTGGCCGTGTCCTGGCCGTCCGGCAGGCCCGCCTGCGCGTGCGTGGTCGCGCACGCGTCCAGCGTCGTCTTGGACAGCAGGCCGTTGATCGGGTCCTGCTGCGGCGTCTGCAGGTTGCGCAGATCGCCGTAGGTGGACAGGTTCGGGTACGCGTTGCCGGTGTAGGTCGGCGTGTCGTTGACCGTCGACAGCCAGTACACGTTGCGGTCGATCACCTTCGTCCCGCGCTTGAGCTGCAGCTCGAGGAAGTACGTGCGCTGCGGCACGCCATTGACCTGAGGAAGCGTCGGGTTCGGGATCTGGAAGAGCTGGTTCATCACGCCCTGGCTCGGCAGGGTGATGTTCCAGGCGTCCTTCGCGTCGAGCACGTTGCCCGCCATGTCGTACGTGCGGGCGGAGACGGTCAGCCCGGACTGCGTCGACCCGGTGAGGTTGGCGACGTTGACCATCCGGTTGCCCGGGTCGTTCTCAGGCGCCGCGTACGAGTAGTAGACGTGCAGCGGCGTGTTGGCCTTCTTGGCGCCGAAGTAGCTGCCCGCCTGGTCGTAGTCGTGGTTGTACAGGTTCCACAGCAGGCTCGGCATCGGCTTGTTCATCATCCAGTAGACGAGGCCGGTCGAAGGCGAGTCGGTCCGCGTCGAGTGGTCGATGTAGGCCTCGAACTGGGCCCGCACGGACTCGTAGTTCAGCGCGACGCCCTTGCGCACGAAGTCCGCGATGTTCGGGTTGTTCGCGTACAGCCCGGTCGCGCCCGGCGGGTTGGTCGGGCACGTGACCGGCGCGGCGGTCCAGGTGCCGTAGCGGCGGCAGATCGCCGTCGCCTGCACGCCGACGTGCTGGAAGGACGCGTAGCTGGTGCCGGAGTCCTGCCCGCCGCGGCCGGAGTTGAACAGGCGCAGATTCGGCGAGGTGATCATCTGCTGCTGCGCCGCGGGCGGCATGAAGCGGTTCAAGGAGTCCAGCGTCGGGATCGTCGAGCCCGGGCTGGCCTCGGTCTCGAACGCCCACGCGCCGCCGCGGTTGACGAAGGCGCCGCTGGTGCACGGGTTCGCGCCCGTCGAGCCCGAGCAGTTGAGGCTGTACGCGTAGCTCGGCGGGAACCAGTTGTACGGGCCCTCCTTCATGCCTGACGGCCCGAGCGTGGCGGTCGACTTGTACTCCGCCGACGCCGTGATCGGGATGTCGAAGTCGGCGTCCTTCATGCCCTTGATGACGCCGGCCTCCTGCTGGGCGCCGGGAGCCTCGTCGCTCCAGCTGAAGAAGATCACGCTCGGGTGGTTGCGCTGCTGGCGGCCGAGGGTGAGCGCGGTGTTGTAGTTGACGTCGAGGTCCTTGGCGGTCCAGCTGTTCGGGGACTCCCAGTAGTTGCAGCACAGGAAGCCGCCGTAGACGAGCAGGCCCTGCTTGTCCATCTCGTCGTAGAAGGAGTCGGGCTGGTCGTCGCCCTCCAGGCGCAGGCCGTTGAGCCCCATCGCCTTGATCAGGCTCACCTCATGGTCCAGGCGCGTCTTGGAGTAGCGCAGGAACATGTCCGAGTCCATCATCCCGCCGCCGCGGAAGACGAACGGCTTGCCGTTGATCGAGAACCAGCGCGAGCCGTTGTAGGCCTTGGTGCCCTTGGCCGACAGCCAGGTCTTGATCGTGCGGATGCCGAAGGTGCGCGACGCCGTGTCCGACGCCGTGCCGCCCACCGACGTCTTCATCGTGAACCTGTAAAGCGGCTGGTCGCCCATCTGGTACGGCCACCAGAGCTTCGGATTGGCGATGTGGACCGGGTCGAACGTGAGCGTCTTGCTCTCGCCCGCGGCGAGGCTGACCGTCTGGTGCACGTTGATCGGGTTGCCGCCGCTGGGGTCGGTGATCGTCGCGTCGACGTCACCCGCGACCGCGCTCGCGGACGTGTTCTTGACCGTGCCCTTGAGCGTCAGGTCGGTGCTCGAGAGGTCCTCGGCGTTGACCTGGTTCACGTGCGCGTCGGAGAGTTGCAGCGAGTTGGAGACGTGCAGGCGCACCGGGTACTTCAGGCCGGTGTTCTGGTCGCGCGCGGCCTGCGTCCAGTCGTTGAAGTCCTGGTTGAGCATCGCGCCCGGGTTGTTCGGATAGAGCTTGAGCGCGATCGCGTTCGCGCCCGGCTTGACCAGGCTCGTGATGTCGAAGTCGTACTCGGGCTCAGAGCCCTGCAGGACCGCCTGCGTGGAGACCTGCGTCCCGTTGACCCACAGGTCGGCCTTGCCCATGATCCCGCGGATCTGGAGCTCGGCGTTCTGCCCCGGCTTGAGGTCGGGGGTGAACTCCGTGCGGAACCACCACGGCACGGCGTAACGGCTGGTCGCCAGCGGCGCGCTGTGGGCGCCGGGCTGGTCGCCTTGGCAGGCGGTGATGTTCTCGCCATAGAAGATGTTGTCGTCGCCGCACTGGGACCCGGCCGGGGCGTTCTGGATCTCGGCGGCGACCTCTGAGCCGACGGCGTTGGCGTCGTTGGTCTTGACCTTCAACCAGGCGGCGGTGTCGAAGCCCGCCTGGCTCAAGCCGGCACCGGTGTCGGTGACCGAAGCGCTGCTGGAGACCTGCCAGTTCGGCGCGAGGTCCGTCGTCTCTCCCATCGCGACCGGCGTGAGGATCGCGCAAACGCCGCCCGCGGCTATGGCCGCGGCGGTGACTGCGCGCGCACGGAGTCTTGATCCGAGCACGGAGTTTCCTTTCTTGGTTCCTCTTCAACCCCCGGCCACGATTAATTCGTAGCCTTTCCTAACGAAAGCGCAAGCTATACCTTCCGCGCTCCTTGGTCAAGCCAGTCGAAATAGGTAACCTCCTTCCCCTGACCCGGAGTGAGCCCTCACCGCGGGAGAGCCCGCGCCCGAACCTGCTCCGAGAGCTCAGCGAGCAGGCGATCCTCGAGACGATCTTTCGCGAGGGGCCGATCACCCGGCCGGAGATCGCCGAGCGCACCAACATCTCCAAGCCGACGGTCTCGGTCGTGGTCGAGCGGCTCGTGCAGGCCAAGCTCGTGCAGGCGGCGGGCGAGCGCCCGGGCCGGCGCGGCCGGACGCCGCTCGCGTTCGTCGTCAACTCCGCCGCGGGCTTCGTGGTCGGCATCGACATCGGCTCCACGCGCCTGCGCGTCGCGGCGGTCGACATCTACGGGGGCGCACTGCGCGAGCTCGAGCTCGAGACCTCGCGCGGGGGCCCGCGCGCGGTCGAGGAGCAGATCACCGAAGCGGTCCGCCAGATCGACCGCGAGCTCGCCGGCCGCCACGGCGACCTGCTGGCGATGGGGGTCTCGACACCCGGCGTGGTGGACCCGAAGACGCGACGGGTGACGTCACTCGCCTGGCATGTCAGCGCGACCGGCGAGTTCGACTCGCTGGCGACGCTCGAGAGCCGCTTCAACGTCCCGGTGCTGGTCGACAACGACGTCAACATGGCCGCGGTCGGCGAGAAGTGGCGCGGGCTCGCGGGCGGTGTGTCGACGTTCGTCGCGATCTCGATCGGCGCGGGCGTCGGCATGGGCATCGTCATCGACGACGAGCTCTTCCGCGGCTTCCACGGCGCGGCCGGCGAGATCGGCTACCTGCCGCTGGCGCGCGACCCGTTCGACGCCCACCATCGCAAGCTCGGCGGGCTCGAGGACGAGATCGGCGCCGAGGGCATCCTCATCGCCTACCGCGAGGCGGGCGGCACGGCCGAGTCGACCCGCGAGGTCTTCGAGGCCGCCCGCACCGGCGACGCCGCGGCGTCACAGGTGATCGAGAACGCCGCGCAGCGCATCGGCCTCGCGATCGCCACCGTCTGCGCGGTCATCGACCCCGAGCTGGTCGTGCTGGGCGGGCGGATCGGCGGCGCCGCGGACCTCCTCCCCGCCGTGCGCGCGACCGTCGGCCGGCTGCTCCCGCTCCCCACCCGCATCGAGACCTCGATCCTCGCCGAGCGCGCCGCGCTCGAGGGCGCCCTGGCGATGGGCCTGCGCGAAGCGAGGAGCCAGCTCTTCTCTCGCGAGCGCCGCGCGCAAACCTAAAGGGGTCAGGCCCCTTTATCTAATGCCTTCGGCGCTGAGCCGCATCACTTCGGGCGCGTCGGCCTTGGTCACGAAATGCGGGCCGGTCGCGATCAGCTCGCCCTCACCCGGGAAGACGCCGTAGCGGTGGCGCTCGGCGAGCAGCATCACCGGCAGGTAGCCCTGCAGGTAGGGCTGTTGGTCGACGGCGAAGAGCATCTTGCCGTCGCGCACGGCGGCCAGGACCTCGGGTGAGAGGTCGAACGTCGCGAGCTTGACCCGCGACTCCAGGCCGGAGGCGCGGACCGCGTCGAGCGCCGGCTTGGCGCCGCCCGGGCCGAGCGTGATGATGCCGTCGACGCTGCGGTCGTTGAGGGCCTCGGCCATCCGCGTCTGCGCCACGGTCTCGTTCTGCAGCGGGACCGGCAGCGGCTTCATCGTGCCGCCGGTCTTGGCCAGGCCGTCGGCGAGACCGCGGCAGCGTTGGTCGAGACCGGTGTTGCCGTTCTCCTGGTTGACGCAGAGCGCGTGCTTGACGCCCGCCCGGCCCATCCGGCGGCCCGCTTCGAGCCCGGCCTTGTACTCGTCCTGGCCGACGTGGGCGAGCGCGCCGACCTTGCGGAACTCGTCGCTGCCCGAGTTGATCGTGACGACGGGGATCCCCGCCTTCACCGCGGCCTTGATCGACGGTGAGAGCGCGGTGGCGTCCGGCAGCGAGACGATCAGCCCGTCGGGATGGTCGGCGACCGCTTGGTCGATGTAGCGCCGCATCCGGTCGATCGAGAACGAGTCCGGAGAGCGGTAGGAGACGGCGGCGCCGCTCTGCTTGTGCGCCTCCTCGACGCCGCGCTGGACGACCTTCCAGAACTCGTCGGACGCCTGGCCGTGGGTGATGAAGACGAGCCGCGCCGTCGCGATCCGCACGCCGCGGGACTGCCGGTCGGGCGCCTCACGGGCGGTGGCCGTCGCGTCGCCGCTCACGACCAGGTCGCGCTCGCGCACGTTGGTGACCCGCCCGCAGCCGGCCAGCAACAGGAGGGCGACGAAGAGCCATGCCACGGGGCGGCGAGCCGGCCGGCGCCTCATGTCCGCGACGCCTCCGCGACCAGCGAGCCCGGCTCGCAGGGGATGTAGGCCACGAGCGTGGTGCCGCCGCCGGGCGGGCTGGTCACGTCCAGGCGCCCGTCGAGCACCTGCAGCCGGTCGATCAATCCGCGCAGGCCCGTGCCGCCCTCAACGACGGCCCCGCCCTTGCCGTCGTCGGCAACGCGCACGACGACCTCCCCGCCGACGCGGGTCACCTTCACCCACGCGTTGCGCGTCTCGGCGTAGCGGACCACGTTGGTCAAACCCTCGGCGACCACGAAATATGCGGCGGCCTCGACCGGCGCGGGCAAACGTTCGTCCAGGTCGACCTCGGCCTCGATGTTCAGCGGCGCGCGGGCGACGAGCGCCTCGACGGCCGCGCCGACGCCGCGTTCGGACAGGAACGCGGGATGGATGCCGCGGGCGAACTCGCGCAACTCGGCCAGCGCGACGGCGAGCTTCTCGCCGATCTGGTCGACCGTGCCCGCCAGGCCGGAGTCGGCCAGCCGCGCCTTGAGCATCCGCAGGTCCAGCGCGAGCGACACGAGCTGCTGCTGCGCGCCGTCGTGCAGGTCGCGCTCGATCCGGCGGCGCGCGTCGTCCGCCGCCTCGACGATCCGCAGCCGCGAGACCCGCAGCTCCTCCACGCGGGCGCGCAGCTCGGCCTTCAGGCGCTCGTTGTCGATCGCCAGCGCGGCCGCGGACGCCGCGGCGGTGACCAGCTCGGGGGACGCGTCGAGCTCGGCGTCGTGGACGATCGCCGCCAGCCGCACGCCGCCGCGGTCGACCGCCGTCCAGGCGCGGCCGGAGCCGGGGTCCGGGAGCCGCACGGGCCGGCCGGCGTCGTCGACGAAGATCTCGCGCTCGGGCAGCCAGTAGGCGATGTTCAGCGAGCGGTCGCCGAGGCGCTCGGCCAGCAGCTCGCGGACCGGGCCGCCCTCGGCCACGCGCGAGCGCAGCAGCCAGCGCACGAGCGCGCGCATCCCCGCGCCGACGCCCTCGAGCGCGGCGATCGAGACGATCGTGGCCGGCAGCGCCAGCAGGCAGAGCGCGATGCCGACGACCGGCCCGAGCGCCCACGGCCCGAGGAGTCGTCCGTCCTCCCCCGCCAGCCCGCTCACGCCGAGTCCCGCCATCGCGATCGCGAGGATCACCGGCAGCCCGGCCGCGGCCAGGCCGAGGAGCGAGATCGGCAGCTTGAGCAGGAGCATCCCGGCGGCGCGCGCGAACGGGCGGTTCAGGAGCAGCTCGCGGATGCCGCGACCGCGCACCGGCTCGACGGGTGGAAGGTGGGTCTCGAGCAGCCGGTTGGCCTGGCGGCGCTCGCCTTCGGCCAGGCGCCACGTGAGGGTCGCGGTGCCGCGCAGGATCGGCAGCCCGACCCACAGCGGGACGAGGATCGTGCCGACCACGAGGCCGCCGCCGATCACCAGCAGGTAGGTCAGGCCTTGGCCGAGCCCGACGACGAGGTAGAGCAGCGCCCGCCGCGCGGCGCGCAGGTGCGGCGAGAGATCGAGCGCCATCGTCATGACGCGGCCTCGACCGTGACGTCGCCGCTGGTGCTCAGCGCCTGGATCTGGAAGGGCGCGTCGGGGGCGTTGGTGAGGCCGCGCACGCGGACCGCGCCTGAGTCGCTCTGGGCGTCGATCTGGTATCGGCCCGCGGGAACGACCGCGCGGACGTCGCCGGCGCGCGAGCGCAGCTCGAGCCGGTCGGCGGAGCACTCGGCCATCGCGCGGACGCTGCCGCTGTCGGACGCCGCGCGCAGCTGGAAGCCGCAGAAGCCGCTCGCGGCGATCGGGCCGGAGCCGGTGTTGACCGAGACCGACGAGCGAACCCCGGTCAGGCTGACCGACCCGCTGCCGGTCTGGATGTCGAGCGGGACGTTGTCGGGCACCGCGAGCCGGTAGGAGGCGCGGCAGGAGCCGAGCACCTGGTCCGGGCAGCGCGAGGTGATCGTGAGCGTCCCGTCCTTGACCGAGCGCGCCTCGCGGCTGGGCGCGCCGTACGCGAAGCGGTCGACGCGGCGCACCTCGACCGCCGCGGCGCCGCCGTCGATCTCCACGTCGGCGTCGCCGAGGTCGAGCCGGATGCCCGACAGGTCGCCGAGCACGCGGTAGCTCGTGGTACGGGTCTCGCGCGAAGCGGCCCACCAGATCGCGAGCGTCCCCGCCGCGACCAGCAGCAGCACCACGGAGACGGTGACCAGCCACCACCAAGCCGCCGCGCTCGCCGGCGCGGTCGGCGACTCAGATCGCCCCTGCATGGGCGGATCTTCTGTGACCGTCACAGGCGTACCGTAGTGGGGCGGACGGTGCGGCTGACCACACCATCGTTCACCTGTCTCCCGTAATGGACCCGTTGCGCACGCGTGGAAATATCCACACCGTTCCCGAAAGGACATGACCAGGCCCACGGATGGGCCGCTCTCTCTCCTCGCACCGGCCCCAGGGCGCCCTTTCTCCCCCCCGACGTCCGCCGGCCGGCCAGCACCTTCGAGCCGTCGCGTCTGACCAACGCGGCGGCTCATTTCGTTAATACGCCGCGCTCCTTATGAGATCGCAAGGTCTTATCAAGGTGACGCCAAGGTTTGCCCGCGAGCATGGTCGTCGTTCCCTCCGCTCCGGCCCTGGACAGTTCCTCTCTCTCCCCGACGTCTGCTGGCCGTTTATGAGCCTTCAGGGCCGTCGCGCCTGACCAGCGCGGCGGCCCACCCTCCCTTAAGCGACCGGGGGGCTGCCGCCCCCCGGACCCCTCGCTTTACGGATTCCCCCACCTGGGGTCGCAAGGTGGCCCCAAGGCGCTCCCAAGGTCGTCCTGGGACAGTTGATCCCACGATGACCCCGCCGCTGGACTACATCGACTGCAGCCTCCCGCACGAGGAGATGACGCTCGGCGAGTACCGCCGCACGCGCGTCGCCCCGCCCGCGCCGCGCCGCCGTCTTCGCCGCCTGTTCCGCTAGCAGCGTAGGCTCGCTCCATGAGCGAGCCGACGAAGTTCCTGCTGGGCGAGGACGCCATCCCGACGCACTGGGTCAACCTGCTCCCCGACCTCCCGGGCGAGCCGCTCCCGCCGCTGAACCCGGGGACCGGTGAGCCCGCCGGCCCCGGCGACCTGGCGCCGATCTTCCCGATGGGGCTGATCCTGCAGGAGGTCTCGGGCGACCACGAGGTCCCGATCCCGGACCCGGTCCGCGACGCCTACCGGCTGTGGCGCCCGACCCCGCTGTTCCGCGCGCACCGCCTCGAGCAGGATCTCGGCACCTCCGCGAAGATCTTCTACAAGTACGAGGGGGTCTCGCCCGCGGGCTCGCACAAGCCGAACTCCGCCGTCCCGCAGGCCTACGAGAACGCGCAGGCCGGGATCAAGAAGCTCGTCACCGAGACCGGCGCCGGGCAGTGGGGTTCGAGCCTTGCCTTCGCCTGCTCGCTCTTCGGCCTCGAGTGCGAGGTCTACATGGTCGGCTCTTCGTACGACCAGAAGCCCTACCGGCGCTCGATGATGCAGACGTGGGGCGGGACCGTGTACCGCTCGCCGTCGGACCGCACCGAGTCCGGCCGTGCGCAGGCCTCGCACCCCACGGGCTCGTTGGGGATCGCGATCTCCGAGGCGGTCGAGGTCGCCGCGCAGAACGAGCACATCAACTACGCGCTCGGCAGCGTCCTGAACCACGTGCTGCTGCATCAGACCGTGATCGGCCAGGAGGCGATGCAGCAGCTCGAGATCGCCGGCGCGTTCCCGGACGTGATCGTCGGCTGCGTCGGCGGCGGCTCGAACTTCGCCGGGCTGGTGTTCCCGTTCATCCGCGGGACGCTGCGCGGCGAGAACCAGGTCCGCTACGTCGCGGCCGAGCCCGCGGCGTGCCCGACCCTGACCCGCGGCCTCTACGCGTACGACTTCGGCGACACCGTCGGGCTGACCCCGCTGATGCCGATGCACACGCTCGGCCACGACTTCGTCCCGCCGCCGCTGCACGCCGGCGGCCTGCGCTACCACGGCGCGGCGCCGATGATCAGCGGGCTGGTCAAGGCGGGCGTCGTCGAGCCCCGCGCCTACCGGCAGAACGAGACCTTCGAGGCCGCCGTGCGCTTCTCCCGCACCGAGGGGATCATCCCGGCGCCCGAGTCCGCCCACGCGATCCGCGGGGCGATCGAGGAGGCGCTGGCCGCGAAGGAGGCGGGTGAGGAGCGCACCATCCTGTTCGGGCTCAGCGGCCACGGCCACTTCGACCTCGCCGCGTATGACGCCTACCTGGGCGGGACGCTTGAGGATCCCGAGTTCTCGGAGGAGGATCTCGAGTCGGCGCTGGCCGCGCTGCCGGCGAACACGCCGGCCATCGCATAACGCGAGGGAGGTCCCGGGATGCGGCAGGACATCGAGTTCGACGCTGAGGGCACGACGCTGCGGGGGTGGTTGTACGTCCCCGACAATGCGGGCGGGCCGGCGCCGACGATCGTGATGTGCCACGGGTACAGCGCGGTCAAGGAGCTGTTCCTCGACGCGTTCGCCGAGGTGTTCTGCGAGGCGGGGTTCTGCGCGCTCGTCTACGACAACCGCAACCTCGGCGCCTCGGACGGCGAGCCGCGGCAGGAGATCGACCCGTGGGCGCAGGTCCGCGACTACCGGCACGCGATCACGTTCGCGCGCACGCTGGACGAGGTCGACTCGGACCGGATCGGGATCTGGGGCTCGAGCTATTCGGGCGCGCACGCGCTCGTCGTGGGCGCGATCGACCGGCGCGTGAAGTGCGTCGTCGCCCAGGTTCCGCTCATCTCCGGGCACGAGAACGCTCGCCGGCTGGTGCGGGCGGACCTGATCAAGCCGACCCAGGACATGTTCGACGCCGACCGCGAGGCGCGCGCCCGCGGCGAGGCGCCGATGACGATCCCGGTGGTCGCGCCCGAGGGCGAGCCCTGCGCGCTGCCGACCGCGGACTCCTACGAGTGGTTCACGACGAGCGGGTCCGACCGTGCGCCGTCGTGGATCAACGAGTGCACGCTGCGCAGCGTCGAGATGTTCTGGGAGTACGAGCCGGGCACGTACCTGGCGTGGATCTCACCCACGCCGCTGCTGATGGTCGTCGCGCAGGGCGATCACCTGACGGTGTCGGACCTCGCGATCGACGCGTTCGAGCGGGCGCGTGAGCCGAAGAGGCTCGAACTGCTCTCAGGCGGGCACTTCGACGCCTACATCGCGGACTTCGAGCGTTCCAGCGGGGCGGCGCGGGACTGGTTCGTGCAGCACCTGACGGCGGGCACGCGGGTGCCCGCGATGACCTAGAACCGGGGGGCTGCCGCCCCCCGGAGCCCCCCGCTTAAACGGCGACGAGGCGGGCCGCCTGGCGTTCAGCGCGGCCCGCAACCGTCCGTGCGACGGGGCGGCCGTGCGGGCCGGCGGCGCCCATCAACAGGAAGTGGGCGGCGACGCACGTCCCTTTGCCCTTGCTGGAGATGATCACGCTGTCGGCGAGGTCGGCGATCAGCGGCATGCCGAGCCCGACGCCCGGCGAGTCGGTGCGCGGGTGCATGCCGAGGCCGTCGTCGGTCACGGAGACCTCGACGCCCTCCTCGTGCAGGTCGGCGGTGACGCGGACCGCGCCGGGACGCTCGCGGTCGCGGTAGGCGTGCAGCACGGCGTTGGTCACGGCTTCGGAAACGACGACGCCGACGGCGTCGCGGTCGACGGCGATCCCCGTCAGCGCATCCAGCACCGCGCGACGCGCAAGCGAGACGCTCTGTGGCTCAGCCGGTAGATCCACGTCGAGCAGGTGGGCGGGAGCAACCTGTCTCATCGCTTAGGGGTATGCCCCGAGGCGAGTGGTTTACACCCGCGCAGGGGTCATCACTCCGACGAGTCCTGGATCAGACGGTCCAGAAACGCGGCCTGTGCGGGATTGATGCGCTCCCGCGCCTCGTCGAGGGTGAACCACTGGGCGCGATCGACCTCGGGGAACTCGGCCTGCCGCCCCGACCGCGGCGGCCACTCCATCGTGAAGGTGTTCGAGCGGATCGCCTCCGCGTCGAGGTCGCCCTCGAGCGCGTAGGCCTGCACGACCTTCCCGGACTTCTGCTTGACCGTCCCCAGGTCGGCGAGGTCGTGCGCGTCGGGCTTGGTGCCGGTCTCCTCCTCGAACTCGCGCACCGCGGCCTGGAGCGATTCCTCGGCCTGGTCGTGCTCGCCCTTCGGGATCGACCACGCGCCGAGGTCCTTCTTGGCCCAGAACGGGCCACCGGGATGCACGAGCAGCACCTCCAGCTCGGCGGTGCGACGGAACAGCAGGATGCCGGAGCTGCGCTTGGCCATTGGTCACAGTTTCGCGCGTCGGTTCCTAGCTCGACGCCGACGACATCGCCGACCTCTACGACGCCCACGCCCGCGCGCTCGTCACCTTCTTCGCGCGGCGCACGTTCGACGTCGCCGCCGCGACCGCGACCGCACGCTTCCAGGACGGGCGGGAGGTGACCCGGACGCTGTACTCGGAGTGACGTAAGGTCCAGGCGATGGGCTTGCAGGAGGAGCTGATCGCCGAGCTCGACTCGGACCGTGTCGTCACCGGCGCCGACGAGCTGCGCCGGCACGGCACCGACGAGGGCTGGCACTCCGCGGCCGCGCCGGACTTCGTCGTGTACCCGCGCGACAGCGAGGAGGCGGCGGCGGTCGTCCGCCTGTGCGCGAAGCACCGGACGCCGATCGTCCCGTTCGGCGCCGGCACGAGCCTCGAAGGCCACGTCGCCGCGCTCCGGGGCGGCGTCTCGATCGACACCGCGCTGATGAACCGCATCCTGCGCCTGAGCGTCGAGGACATGGACGTGACCGTGCAGGCAGGCGTCACCCGCCGCCAGCTCGACGAGAAGCTCCGGCCCGAAGGCGTGTTCTTCAGCGTCGACCCCGGCGCGGACGCGAGCATCGGCGGCATGGCGGCGACCGGCGCGTCCGGGACGACCAGCGTCCGCTACGGAACGATGCGCGAGAACGTCCTCAGCCTCACCGTCGTCACGGCCGACGGCGAGATCGTGAGAACCCGCTCGCGCGCCCGCAAGTCGAGTGCCGGCTACGACCTCACGCGACTGTTCATCGGCTCCGAGGGCACGCTCGGCCTGATCACCGAGGTCACGCTGCGCGTCCAGCCGACCCCCGAGGCGATGACCGCCGCGACGGCCGCCTTCCCGAGCCTCGACGCCGCCGTCGACACCGTGATCGAGGTGCTCGCCCACGCGATCCCGATCGCCCGCATGGAGATCGCCGACGACGTCCAGATCGACGCCGTCAACCAGCACTTCGGCCTCGACCTCGAGGTCGCCCCCACGCTCTTCCTCGAGTTCCACGGCACGCCGGCCGAGACGCGGGCGCAGGCCGAGGAGACGAAGGAGATCGCCGAGGCCCACGGCGTCCACGGCTTCGCGTTCGCGCAGGACGAGGCCGAGCGCCGCCGCCTCTGGCACGCCCGCCACGGCGCCTACGAGGCCGGCCGCGCGCTCCGCCCCGGCAGCCAGGGGTTCACCACCGACGCCTGCGTCCCGATCTCCAAGCTCGCCGAGACGATCGCCGAGACCAAACGCGACCTCGACGCCTCCGGCCTGATCGCCCCGATCGTCGGCCACGTCGGCGACGGCAACTTCCACCTCGCGATCCTCGTCGACCCGGACGACGGCGACGAACTCCAACGCGCCATCGACCTCAACGACCGCCTGGTGAGGCGCGCCATCGACGCTGAGGGAACCTGCACCGGCGAGCATGGCGTGGGCTACGGCAAGTCGGAGTTCCTGGAGCTCGAGCACGGGCCGGTCGCCGTGGCGATGATGCGCGCGATCAAGTCAGCATTGGATCCGGACGGTCTGTTCAATCCGGGGAAGGTCGCAGGCTAGATTCGAGAGTGATACAACTGCCACGAGGTCCGCACCGGGCTTCGCCGACCGAGGAGTGACGACGTGTGCCTGGCCATCCCCGGCCAGATCGTGGAAGTCGTCGACGAGTCCAATCAACTCGCCCGGGTCGACGTAGCCGGGGTCCGGCGGACCGTGAACATCGGCCTGTTCGATGACCTCGGGCCCGGGGACTGGGTGTTGATCCACGTCGGATTCGCGATCTCGGTGATCGACGAGGATGAGGCGCGGGCGACCCGCGAGCTGCTCGAGGCGATGGGTGCCGAGTACGAGCAGGAGCTCACCGAGCTCAGAGCGAGCGTGATCGAGTGAGCTGCGAGGACGGGCACTGCGTCACGTGCGGGGATGACGGGACGCCGATGACGGTCCTGAAGATCCGCGGCGATCAAGGGCTCTGCGAGGACGACGACGGCGCGCATCACACCGTCGAGCTCGCGCTCGTCGAGGCCGAGGCGGGTGATCAGGTCCTCGTTCACGCCGGCGTTGCGCTGGTGACCCTGTGAGGTTCGTCGACGAGTTCCGCGACGCCGAGCTCGGCCGGGCGCTGGCCACCGAGATCCTCGCGACCGTCGAGCCCGGCCGGCACTACAAGGTGATGGAGGTGTGCGGCGGGCACACGCACTCGATCTACAAGTACGGGGTCGACGATCTGCTGCCCGCCAACGTCGAACTCGTGCACGGGCCGGGCTGCCCGGTGTGCGTGATCCCGATGGGGCGCGTCGACGACGGGATCGCGCTCGCGAACGCGCCCGGCGTGATCTTCACCTGCTTCGGCGACATGATGCGCGTGCCCGGCTCGAACGGCACGCTGCTGGAGGCCAAGGCGGGCGGGGCGGACGTGCGCATGGTCTACTCGCCGCTGGACGCGCTGCGGATCGCCAAGGCCAACCCGGAGCGCGAGGTCGTGTTCTTCGCGATCGGCTTCGAGACCACGGCGCCCAGCACCGCGCTGACGCTCAAGCGGGCGAAGGCCGAGGGGATCAGGAACTTCAGCTGCATGTGCAGCCACGTGACGATCGTCCCGCCGCTGCGCGCGCTGCTGGACTCGCCGGACCTGCGGCTGGACGGCTTCATCGGCCCCGGCCACGTCTCCACCGTGGTCGGCGCGCGGCCGTTCGAGTTCATCCCCGCCGCGTACGGCAAGCCGGTCGTGATCGCGGGCTTCGAGCCGCTCGACATCCTCCAGGCCGTCCAGATGATCCTCGTGCAGCTGCGCGACGGCCGCTGCGAGGTCGAGAACCAGTACAAGCGGGTCGTCCCGTACGAGGGCAACGAGCGCGCCCTGCAGGTCATGGCCGAGGTGTTCGAGCTGCGCCCGCACTTCGAGTGGCGCGGGCTGGGCTTCATCTCACACTCGGGTCTGAAGCTGAGTGACGCGTATGCGGACTTCGACGCCGAGCTGCGCTTCGCCGTGCCGGGCATCCGCGTCGCCGACCCCAAGGCGTGTCAGTGCGGCGAGGTCCTCAAGGGCGTCATCAAGCCGTTCGAGTGCAAGGTGTTCGGCACCGCGTGCACGCCGGAGCGGCCGATCGGCACGTGCATGGTGAGCTCCGAAGGAGCCTGCGCGGCCTATTACAACTACGGACGGTTCGCGAGAGAACGCGAGGTCGTGTGACCACGCGCGAGGCACGGGTGCTCGAGATCATCGAGACGGCTCGGGCCAAGCGCGCGAAGTTCCGCGACGAGCGGATCACGATGGCCCACGGCGCGGGCGGGAAGGCGACGGCGCGACTGATCGAGGGCCTGCTCGCGCCCGCGTTCGGCATCGCGGCGCTCGACGACGCGGCGATCGTGGGCGAGCTGGCGATGACCACCGACGCCTACGTCGTCAAGCCGCTGCGCTTCCCCGGCGGCTCGATCGGCGAGCTCGCCGTCAACGGCACCGTCAACGACCTCGCCATGGCGGGCGCGAAGCCGCTCGCGCTCACGTTGAGCCTCATCCTCGAAGAGGGCCTGGACGCGGCGACGCTGCGCGCGGAGGTGGAGGCGATCGCCGGCGCGGCCGCGGCGGCGGACGTCGCGATCGTCGGCGGCGACACCAAGGTCGTCGAGCGCGGCCACGCCGACGGGATGTACATCACGACGAGCGGGATCGGCCGGCGAGACCCGCGCGCGGCGTTCGAGCCCGCCCGCCCCGGCGACCGGATCCTGCTCTCCGGCCCGATCGGCGCCCACGGCACCGCGATCATGCTCGCCCGCGGCGAGTTCGACCTCGAATCCGACGAGATCGCCTCGGACACGCAGCCGCTGTGGCCGCGGGTCGACGCCATCCTCGGGCCTGGCATCCGGCAGCTGCGCGACGCCACCCGCGGCGGCGTCGCGTCCGTCCTGAACGAGCTCGCCCGCGCGTCCGGCGTCGCGATGTTGATCGACGAGGCGCAGATCCCCGTCTCCCCCGCCGTCACCGGCGCCTGCGAGCTGCTCGGCATCGACCCGCTCTACGTCGCCAACGAAGGCGTCTTCGTGGCGATCGCGGACCGCCCGCTGCCCGGCTTCGCCGACATCGGCGAGGTCAAGACCGAGCCGCCGGGGATGGTGTTGGTCAAGACGAGCTTCGGCGGGCGGCGTGTCCTGGATGAGCTGGTCGGCGACCCGCTGCCGAGGATCTGCTGATGCATGAGCTCTCGATCGCCGACGCCATCGTCCGGATCGCGGAGGCGCATGCCGGCGGCCGGAAGATCGAGAGCGTCGAGGTCAAGATCGGGCACCTGCGCCAGGTCGTGCCGGACGCGCTGGAGTTCGCGTTCGAGCTGCTCGCGCCCGGCGTGGCGCTGAAGGTCGAAGAGGTCCCCGCGGCGGGCGTCTGCCGCGTGTGCGGGATGGAGAGCGAGCTGCCGGGGTTCCCGCTCGCCTGCGAGACGTGCGGGAGCCTGGACGTGGAGCTGGTCCGCGGGGAGGAGTTGCTCGTGGACGCGTTGACGATGGAAGGAGTGCCCAGTGGCCGGTGTTGAGGAGGTCGACATCCTCTGGATCTCGGAGGGGATGAGCTGCGACGGTGACTCCGTCTCGATCACGGCCGCTGGGCAGCCGTCGATCGAGGACGTCCTGCTGGGCGCGATCCCGGGCCTGCCGAAGGTCAACCTCCACAACAAGGTCCTGAGCCCGACGCTCGGGGGCGAGGAGTTCCTGACGCCGTTCCGCGCGGCCGCGCGCGGCGAGGCGACGCTCCCGTTCGTGCTCGTCATCGAGGGCTCGATCCCCAACGAGGAGATCAACGGCGAGGGCTACTGGACGTCGTTCGGCAACGACGAGGCGACGGGCGAGCCGCTGACGCTGAACTGGTGGATCGACCAACTCGCGCCGAAGGCCTGGGGCGTCGTCGCGATCGGCACCTGCGCGACCTACGGCGGCATCCACGCGATGGCCGGCAACCCGACGGGCGCGATGGGCCTGGCCGACTACCTCGGCTGGGACTTCCGCTCCGCGGGCGGTCTGCCGATCGTCAACGTCCCCGGTTGCCCGGTCCAGCCGGAGAACTTCATGGAGACGCTCGTCTGGCTGCTCTACGAGGCCGCGGGCCTGGCGCCGGTGATCCCGCTCGACGACCAGCTGCGCCCGCAGTGGATCTTCGGCGCCACCGTGCACGAGGGCTGTGACCGCGGCGGCTACTACGAGCAAGCCGACTTCGCGCACACCTACGACTCGCCCAAGTGCCTGGTCAAGCTCGGCTGCTGGGGCCCGGTCGTCAACTGCAACGTGCCCAAGCGCGGGTGGATGAACGGCCTTGGCGGCTGCCCGAACGTGGGCGGGATCTGCATCGGCTGCACGATGCCGGGCTTCCCCGACAAGTTCATGCCGTTCATGGATCCGCCGCCCGGCGGCGGCGTGTCCTCGAACGTGATCGGCGTCTACGGCAAGACCGTCCGGCGCCTGCGCTCGATCACCAACAAGACCGTCAACAAGGAGCCGAAGTGGCGGCACACGGGCTCTGACCTGACCACTGGCTACCAACCGCGCTGGGGGAAGTGACATGGCTGCCACCCGAGAGCCCGTCAAGCCCGAGGCCGGTCGCATCGTCGACATGGCGTGGGACCCGATCACGCGCATCGTCGGCAACCTCGGCATCTACACGAAGATCGACTTCGACCGCCGCGAGGTCGTCAGCTGCAAGGCGACCTCGTCGCTGTTCCGCGGCTACAGCGTGTTCATGAAGGGCAAGGACCCGCGCGACGCCCACTTCATCACCAGCCGCATCTGCGGCATCTGCGGCGACAACCACGCGGTCTGCTCCTGCTACGCGCAGCAGATGGCCTACGGCGTCAAGCCGCCGCCGCTGGCCGAGTGGATCGTCAACCTCGGCGAGGCCGCCGAGTACATCTTCGACCACATCATCTTCCAGGACAATCTGGTCTTCGTCGACTTCTGCGAGCAGATGGTGTCGGCGACCAACCCGGGCGTGTGGGCGAAGGCGCAGAACACCGCCGCCCCGGGTCGCGACCAGCACGGCTACGCGACGATCGCGGACATCATGACGTCGTTCAACCCGTTCACGGGCGCGACGTACCGCGAGGCGCTGCACATGAGCCGTATCGGGCGGGAGATGATCTGCCTGATGGAGGGGCGCCACGTGCACCCGTCCACGATCTACCCGGGCGGCGTCGGCACCGTCGCGACCCCGACGCTGCTGACCGACTACCAGAGCCGGCTGCTGCGTTGCCTGGACTTCATCAAGAAGGCCGTCGCGATGAACGACGACGTCTTCGACTTCTTCTATCAGGCGCTGCCGGGCTATGAAGAGGTGGGCCGGCGCCGCGTGCTGCTCAACTGCTGGGGCGCGTTCAACAACCCGGACTTCTGCACCTACGAGTACCGGACGATGGGCGACTGGGGCAACGAGATGTTCGTCACCCCGGGCATCGTCGTCGACGGCGAGTTGGTCACCACGAACCTCGTCGACATCAACCTCGGCATTCGGATCCTGCTCGGCTCGTCGTACTACCGCGACTGGGAGCCCGACGGCGAGGTGTTCGTGCCCAACGACCCGCTCGGCAACCCGGTCGACAGGCGCCACCCGTGGAATCAGACCACCACGCCGATGCCGCAGAAGCGCGACCTCGACGGCGGCAACTACTCGTGGGTGATGTCGCCGCGCTGGTTCCACGACGGCGACAACCTGGCGATGGACACCGGCGGCGGCGCGCTCGCGCGGCTGTGGGCGACGGCGCTCGCGAACAAGGTCCACATCCCGTTCGTGGATGCCACCGGGTCGAGCGTGAAGATCCACCTCCCCAAGACGCCCGACACCGCCGCCGTCGACCTCGAGTGGAAGATCCCGCAGTGGTCCAACGCGATCGAGCGCGACCGCGCGCGGATCTACTTCGTCGCCTACGCCGCCGGGTGCGCGTTCCACTTCCTCGACAAGGCGTTCGAGGAGGTCCGCGCGGGGCGGACGAAGACGTTCGAGCCCTTCGAGGTGCCGGACGAGTCGATCGGCTGCGGGTTCCACGAGGCGGTGCGCGGCGTGCTCAGCCACCACCTCGTCATCCGCGACGGCAAGATCGCCAACTACCACCCGTACCCGCCGACGCCGTGGAACGGCTCGCCCACCGACTCCTACGGCACGCCCGGCCCGTACGAGGACGCGTGCAACGGCATGCCGATCTTCGAGGAGGCCGACGAGGAGAGCTTCCGCGGCATCGACATCATGCGCGCGGTCCGCTCCTTCGATCCGTGCCTGCCGTGCGGGGTGCACATGTACCTCGGCAACGGCAAGACGATCACGCAGGTGCACTCGCCGATGTTCGGGGAGCACTCGTGATCGAACAAGTGGAAGCGTTGCTCGACGAGGTCGAGACGTTCCCCGAGCCGCAGCGCGAGGTCGCGACCGAGCTCGTGCGCGCGCTGCTGGAGATGTATGGCGAGGGCCTGGCGCGGATCGTCGCGGCGTGTGACGTGCCGGTCGACGACGAGCTCGTCGCGCATCTGCTGCTCCTGCACGGGCTCCATCCGGTGCCGGTGCGAGAGCGGGTGATCGGCGCGCTGGACGAGGTAAGGCCTTACCTCGCTTCGCACGGCGGGGGCGTGGAGCTGGTCGACGTCGCCGACGGCGTCGTGCGGCTGCGGCTCGAGGGCTCGTGCCACGGCTGTCCGTCCTCGGCGGCGACGTTGCGGGGCGCGGTCGAAGAGGCGATCGCGCGCGCCGCGCCGGACGTCGAACGGGTCGAGACCGAGGGGGTCGCGGAGCCCCTGCTGCAGATCGAGCTCGCATGTCCGCTCTGATGCGGCTCGCGCAGCGCTCGACGGCCGACGTCGAGCGCTGCGATCTGTGCGGGAACCCGATCGCGGCCGACCACCGGCATGTGCTCGAGCTGGCCACGCGCGACGTCAAGTGCGCGTGCCGGCCGTGCCGGCTGCTGTTCGAGCGGTCGGATCGGATGAAGCTCATCCCGGCCGACGTGCGGCGCGTCGAGACCGTCGATCTGGGCGTGCCGGTCGACATGGCGTTCGTGGTGCGGGTGGACGGGGTGCCGAAGGCGTTCTACCCGAGCCCGGTCGGGCCGACGGAGTCGTTGCTGGGAATCGATCTGGAGGTCGAGCTCGCCGATGACGTCGAGGCGCTGCTGGTGCGCGGGTCGGATGCGTGGATCGTGGGCGTCGACGTCTGCTTCGCGCTCGTCGGGCTCGTCCGCACGCATTGGCGCGGGCTCACCGGCGGCGCGGACGTCCGCCGCGAGCTGGACGCGTTCTTCGAACGGCTGGAGACGTGATCGAGCTCGGCTTCTCCGTCGACGGCGCCGCGCCGGTGGAGCACTCGGCGGTGCCGACGCTGCGGTTCGCGCTGGGCGTGCGTTGCGAGGAGCCGGTCCGCTCGGTGCTGCTCGACGTCCAGTTGCAGATCGCGGCCCGGCGGCGCGGGTACGACGCGGCGGCGCACGACCGGCTGTTCGAGCTCTTCGGCCCGGTCGACGCGTGGCCGACCACGTTGCGGACGCTGCTGTGGACGCGGACGACGCTCGTGGTCCCGGCGTTCGAGGGCGCGACCGTGGTCGACCTCGACGTGCCGTGCTCGTACGACCTCGAGGTGGCCGCGTCGCGCTATCTCGATGCGCTGGCCGACGGCGACGTGCCGCTCGAGTTCCTGTTCAGCGGCAGCGTGTTCTACGAGCAGGACGGCCGGCTGCAGACCGTGCGGCTGCCCTGGAGCAGCGAAGCCGCGTACGCGCTGCCGGTGCGGGTGTGGAAGGAGACGATGGAGCGTTACTTCCGGGGGACGGCGTGGGTGCGGCTCTCGAAGGAGAGCTTCGACCGGCTCTCGGCCTACAAGGCGCGCAACGCGTTCGCGACGTGGGATGACGCCCTGGAGGCGTTGGGCCTATGACCACCGAGCTGCGCAAGCTCGCCGACGCCGTCATGTACGAGGGCTACATGCTCTGGCCGTACACGCCGAGCGCGCTGAAGAACCAGCGGCGGTGGACGTTCGGCTGCGTGTTCCCGCCCGCGTGGACGGCGCGCCACCCCGATGACGCGTGCCTCATGCGCACGCAGGTGCAGCTCGAGAGCGACCCGGCCGCGGTGACGGTGACCGTGCGGTTCCTGCGCGAGGGCGTCGAGCGGTCCGTCGGGCCGGGCGCGTTCGAGCTCGGCGCCGTCGACGTGGCCGTGGACGGCGCGCGGCTCACGGTCACGGTGCGCAACACGTCGGGCTGGGACGGCGAGGACCGCGAGGAGGCGCTGCGCCATGCGCTGTGCTCGACGCACACGCTGCTCGAAGGCGGGCGGTTCGTCTCCGCGACCGAGGCCGACGGCTGCGAGAACGTGGGTACGTGGCCGGTGCTCGTCGGCGATGACGCGATGCTCTCGTCGCCGATCATCCTCGAAGATCACCCGCGGATCGCGCCCGAGTCGCCCGGCGACCTCTTCGACGGCGGGGAGATCGACGGGCTGCTGGCGCTGAACATCCTCGCGCTGACCGATTCCGAGAAGGCCGAGATGCGCCTGGACCCGCGCACGCGGGAGATCCTCGAGCGCACGGAGAACCTGACCGAGGAGCAGCTGTGGACGCTGTCGGGATACCGGTTGGAACGCGAGTGAAGCTGCGTCCGCGCGCGGGCGGCGACGTGTTCGACCTCGCCCTGGCCGGGAAGACCGCCGTCGTCGACACGGTCGAGACCGACATGGAGGGCCGCGTCTTCGTCGGCGTGCTCGTCGACGACGACCCGGGGCGCGACCTCGGCGAGCGCGGGCATCGCTTCTTCTTCTCGCCGGAGGAGGTCGCGCCGCTGCGCGTGCTGGTCGCCGGGATCGGCAACGTCTTCCTGGGCGACGACGGCTTCGGCTGCGCGCTGGCGGCGCGGGCCGCGTTCGAGGGGGTCGACGTCGCCGACTTCGGCATCCGCGGCATGGACCTCGCGTACGCGCTCGCGGACTACGACGTCGTCGTGTTCCTCGACGCGATGCCGCGCGGAGGCGCACCCGGCACGCTCTACGTGATCGAGCCGGACGTGGACCAGGTCCCGGCCGGGTTCGACGCGCACGGGATGGACCCGGTGCAGGTCCTGGCGCTGGCGCGGACGCTCGGCTCGGCGCTCCCCCGCACGCTGGTGCTCGGCTGCGAGCCCGAGGCGATCGAGGAGTTCACCGGGCTCAGCGCGCCGGTCGAGGCGGCGCTGGACGGGGCCTTGAAGCTGCTCGACGAAGTCCTGCGAAAGGAGCTGTCATGAAGAGCGCGATCATCGTGATCGGGGGCGTGGCCGCCGCGGTCGGCGCGGTGTTCACGGTGCTGCCCGAGATCCGGCGCTACCTGAAGATCCGGTCGATGTGAGATGCACCGCGTCCGGGTGAGGATCGTCGAGGACGCGCTCGACGCCAACAACACGATCGCGAAGGCCAACCGCGAGGACTTCGACCGCGCGGGCGTCGCTGTCGCGAACCTGATGGGCGCGCCCGGCGCGGGCAAGACGGCGCTGCTCGAGTACGTGCTCTCCGACCTCGGCGGCGTGCGCGCCGGCGTGCTCGAGGGTGACGTGCAGGGGTCGCTGGACGCCGACCGATTGGCGTCGCTGCACGTGCCGGTGACGCAGGTGCAGACGTCGCAGGGCTTCGGCGGCGAGTGTCACCTGGACGCGAACATGGTCCGCTCGGCGATCCCGTCGATCCCCCTGGAGGAGATCGACCTGCTGGTGATCGAGAACGTCGGCAACCTCGTCTGCCCGGCGGAGTTCCGCGTGGGTGAGGACGCGCGGGTGATGGTCGCCTCCGTGACCGAGGGCGAGGACAAGCCGCTCAAGTACCCGCTGATGTTCCGCGCGTGCGAGCTCGTCGTGCTCAACAAGGCCGATCTGCTCCCGTACGTCGACTTCGACCTCGACAAGTGGTCGCAGCGGCTGCAGACGGTGCATCCGGGCGTGCACACGCTGCTGGTGAGCGCGCGCACCGGCGAGGGCGTGGACGCGTTCCGCGACTGGCTCGCCGCGCTGCCGGAGCGGCGCCTGGTCGAGGCGTGACGGAGCCTGGCCAGCGCCGCCGCGGCACGAACGGTTGGGTTTCAGGCATTCCGAAGGTGCCGAGGTGAATGACGTCGCGTTCTTCAGCGCCGAGTCGGCGCGGTTGGCGGCGCTGTGCGACGAGATGGCGGTGCGGTTCCTGCGCGGCGGGCGGCTGCTCGCGGTGGGTGAGGAGTCCGACGCGCGGCACGTCGCGGTCGAGTTCGTCCACCCGGTGATCGTGGGCAAGCGGGCGCTGCCGGCGCTCGCGCTGCCGACGGCCGAGGCGCTGGCGCTCGAGCGCGAGGAGGACGACATCGTGGTCGTGTTCGATGCGGGCGGGGTGCGCGTGCTGGACGAGTCGTTCTCCCCGCCCACGGACGACCCGTTCATCCGCCAGGAGCTGGTCGAGACGCTCTACCACGTGCTCTGGGAGCTCGTGCACGTGTTCCTCGAGCACCGCGACCGCTCGCGGGTGGGCGCGGGGGCGGCTTCGTTCCTCTATCCGTTCCTCGAGGGTGACGGCGTCGCCGACCTCGACGCGGTGCGGGAGGACGTGCGGCGCTCGATCGAGGCGAAGGCGGCCGAGATCGGGGCGCTGCGCGAGGAGGTGCTGCGCGAGAACGAGTCGGTGTTGCGCGACGCCGCGGCGGCGCTGGGGCCGCGGGTGCTCGCATTGGGCAACGGCGGGTCGGCCACGGACGCGATGGACGTCGTCGCCGACCTGCGGGCGCGTGGGCGGCGCGCGCTCGACCTGACCGACGACCCGGCGGTGCTGACCGCGATCGCGAACGACATCGGCGTCGAGGCGATCTTCGCCCGCCAGGTGATCGCGCACGGCCGCGCCGGCGACACGCTGCTGACGTTCTCGACCTCGGGGTCGTCGGCGAACGTGATCGCGGCCTTGGGGGAGGCGCGGCGGCGCGGGCTGTCGACGATCGCGATGGTCGGCTACGACGGCGGGCGGATCGCGGCGGAGTCGCTCGCGGACTTCGTCGTCGTGGTGCGCTCGGAGCACATCCCGCGCATCCAGGAGGCGCAGGCGAGCGCGTACCACCGGCTCGTGGAGCTGGCTTGAGGGTCCGCGCGCGGGTGTCGGGCGTCGTTCAGGGCGTCGGCTACCGGCCGTTCGTGTACGGGCTGGCGGCCGAGCTCGGGCTGTCCGGGTTCGTGTTCAACGACGCCGAGGGCGTGCTCGTCGAGGTCGAGGGTTCCGCGGTCGAGGAGTTCGTCGCGCGGCTGCGGGTGGAGGCGCCGCCGCTGGCTCGCGTAGAGGACGTCTCGTGCGTCGCGATGCCGGACGAGGGCTCGCTGTCGTTCGAGATCCGCTCGAGTCCGCGCGGCGGCGCGCCGGACGCGCCGATCTCCCCCGACGTCGCGACGTGCGACGCCTGCCTGGCGGAGCTGTTCGACCCCGCGAATCGCCGCTACCGCTACCCGTTCATCAACTGCACCGACTGCGGCCCGCGCTTCACGATCGTCACCGGCGTCCCGTACGACCGCGCGTACACGACGATGGCGGGCTTCGTCATGTGCGCGGACTGCCAGGCCGAGTACGACGACCCGCTCGACCGCCGCTTCCACGCCCAACCCAACGCCTGCCCGGTCTGCGGCCCGCAGGTGACGGGCTACGACGAGGCGGTACGGGTGCTGCTCGACGGCGGCATCGTCGCGGTGAAGGGCATCGGCGGCTTCCACCTGGCCTGCCGCGCCGACGACGAGCCCGCGGTCGCCCGCCTGCGCGCCTCGAAGCACCGCGAGGAGCGCCCATTCGCCCTCATGTCCCTCGACCCCCTCACCCTCGTCGTTTCTAAAGCCGGCCTGCTCCCGTTTACGAAGCGGGAGCGGCCGATCGTCGTCGCAGAGCGAAATCCCGGTGCGTGCTCTGCTCCTTCGGTCGCGCCGCGGACGTCCGAGTTGGGCGTGATGCTGCCGTACTCGCCGCTGCACCATCTGCTGCTCGCGGACGTCGGCGTGCCGCTCGTGATGACCAGCGGGAACGTGTCAGACGAGCCGATCGCGTACGAGAACGAGGACGCGCTCGAGCGGCTGAAGGGGATCGCCGACGTGTTCCTATTGCATGACCGGGCGATCCACACCCGCATGGACGACAGCGTCGTGCGGCGCGGGCGGATCGTGCGGCGGGCGCGTGGGTACGTGCCGGCGACGCTGCCGGTCGACGTCGCGCCGCCGCTGCTCGCGGTGGGTGCGGAGCTCAAGTCGACGTTCGCGCTCGCCCGCGACGGGCGCGCGTGGGTCGGGCATCACATCGGCGACCTGCGAACGTACGAGACGCTGCGCTCCTTCACCGACGGGATCGCGCACTTCGAGCGCCTGTTCGCGGTCACGCCCGAACTGGTCGCGCACGACCTGCACCCCGAGTACCTGTCGAGCAAGTTCGCGGAAGAGCTCGGGCTGCCGCTCGAGGGCGTCCAGCACCACCACGCCCACCTCGCCGCGGTGCTCGCCGAGCACGGGGTCGAGCGCGGCGCCGGAGCGATCTACGACGGCACCGGCCATGGCACCGACGGGACGGTCTGGGGCGGCGAGCTCCTGCGTGGCGATCTGCTCGGCTTCGAGCGGATCGGCGCACTCTGGCCCGTGCGAATGCCCGGCGGCGAGGCCGCGATCCGCGAGCCCTGGCGGATGGCGTGCGCCTGGCTGCTGGAGATCGGCGCCGACATCCCTCCGGAATGGGAGCGCGTCGCGCAGCTCGCCCGCACGGGCCTCGCCTCGCCGGTGACGACGAGCATGGGCCGCCTGTTCGACGCCGTCGCCGCCCTCTGCGGCATCCGCGACACCGTCACCTACGAGGGCCAGGCGGCGATCGAGCTCGAGGCGGTGGCCGCCCACGACGAACGCGGCGCCTACCCGCTTGCATACGACTTGCATACCGGGGTCAGGCTCCGGTATGCAAGCGGTATGCAAGGCGTGCTCGATGCGCGGGAGACCGTCGCGGCGGTCGTCGAGGACGTCGCCCGCGGGGTCGATGTGGCGCGCGTGTCCGCCCGCTTCCACAACGCCGTCGCGCGGGCGACCGCGGACGCTCTCGAAGACGAGCCCGTCGTCGTCCTGGCCGGCGGCGTGTTCCAGAACGCGCTCCTGCTCGACCGCACGCTCGAGCTCCTCCCCCACGCGCTCACGCCGATCCAGCTCCCGGTCAACGACGGCGCTATCGCGTACGGCCAGGCGGCGATCGCGGCACGACGAGCCCTGTCTCGTACGCCGTGATCACGGCCTGGGTGCGGTCGCGCAGCCCGAGCTTCATCAGCACGCGGCTGACGTGGGTCTTGACGGTCTCCTCGCTCACCACGAGGCGCGCCGCGATCTCCGCGTTGGTCAGGCCCTCGGCGAGCTCGCGCAGGACGTCGACCTCGCGCGGCGTCAGCTCCTCGAGCGTCCGGGGGCGCGGGCGCCGGCGGGCGAACTCGCCGATCAGCCGCCGCGTGACGGATGGGGCGAGAAGCGCGTCGCCGCCCGCCACCACCCGCACCGCGTCGAAGAGCTGCTCCGCCCGCACGTCCTTCAGAAGGAACCCGCTCGCGCCCGCGATCAGCGACTCGTAGACGTACTCGTCGAGGTCGAACGTCGTGAGCACGATCACCCTCGCCTCGCCCGAGACCAGACGGGTCGCCTCGATCCCGTCCATCACCGGCATGCGCACGTCCATCAGCACGACGTCGGGCCGCTGCGCGCGACACGCCTCGACCGCGGCGTGCCCGTCGGCCGCGGTGGCGACGACGGTGATGTCCTCCTGGGTCTCCAGCAGCGCGCCGAACCCGGCGCGGACGATCTGCTGGTCGTCGGCCACGACGACGCGGATCACGTGGGGAGCCTCGCCTCGACCCGGAACCCGCCGCCGACCGCGCCGCCGGTGACAAGCTCGCCGCCCACCAGCGCCACCCGCTCGTGCATGCCGCGCAGCCCCTGCCCGCCGGAGCCGAGCTCGTTCGGCCCCGGCCCCTCGTCGCGCACGCTCAGCCACAGGTCGTCCGGCCCGTAGCGCAACGAGACCTCGACCGGCGCGCCCGGCGCATGCCGCCGCGCGTTGGTGAGCGCCTCCTGGACGATCCGGTACGCGGTCAGCTCGACGGTCGGTGCCAGCGGCGCGGGATCGCCTTCGAGGACGAGCCGCACCGGCGTGCCCGACCCGCGTGCGGTCTCAAGCAGCTCGCCGAGGCGGTCGAGCCCCGGCTGCGGCGCGAGGTCTGAGCCGCCCTCCTCCGTGCGCAGCACGCCGAGCACCCGCCGCATCTCGGTCATCGCGTCGCGGGCGGTCTCACCGATCGCCTCCAGCCGCGCGCTGCCCTCCACCGGCATGCCGGGTGTCGTCAGCCGCGCGGTGTCGGCCTGGATCGCGATCGTGGAGACGTGGTGGGCGACGACGTCGTGCAGCTCGCGCGCGATCCGCGCCCGCTCCTCCAGCGCCGCCCGCGACGCGCGCACCTCGCTCACCTGGCCGCCCAGCCGCCGCGAGTTCCCCACGCCCAGCGCCCCGATCCCCGCCGCGAGCAGCAACAGGTTCGACAACACGACCTCGCCGCTGGACAGCGTCAAGAAGACGACGAGCACGCCGAGCACCACCGTCACCCACCCGCGGGCGCGTTCGGCCAGCAGGTAGAGCACCCAGGTCTGCGCGATGATCACCGCCGCGGTCTCGGGCGTCGGCGGGCCGCTCGAGACCAGGACGAGCGTCGAGAAGCTCGTCACCGCCGCAACCGTCTTCAGGTGCGTGCGCCGGAACGCGAGCGCCAGCGTCGCGGTCAAGGTCAGCAGGAACGTCGTGAACAGGTCCGGGAAGCCGGTGCGCGTGTAGACGTAGGCCTCGACCAGCCCGAGCAGGCCGAGCGCGAGCGCCGAGACGATCGGCCAGTCGGGCCGGGCCGCCAGTCGCTTCCAGCGCTCCACGCTCTCGATTGTGACCGTGCGGCGCCGCCACGACATCCCTCTCACGGGGGATGTCGAAGACCGCTCTGCCGCGCGACGACACGCCGCGCCCGTGCACGTACCTTCGCGGCCATGATCGAAGTCGAGGGCTTGACCAAGCGCTACGGCGAGACGCTCGCCGTCGACGGACTCACGTTCGACGTCCTCCCGGGCCAGGTCACGGGGTTCGTCGGGCCGAACGGCTCCGGCAAGTCCACGACGATGCGGGTGATCCTCGGGCTCGACGCGCCCGATGCCGGAACCACCCGCGTGGGCCGGCGGCCGTACGCGACGCTCCCCCACCCGCTGCGCGAGGTCGGCGCGCTGTTGGACGCGAGCGCCGTCCACCCCGGGCTGAAGGGCGTCGACCACCTCCGCTGGCTGGCCGACAGCAACGCGATCGCCCCAGCGCGTGTCCGCGAGGTGCTGGAGCTCGTCGGCCTCTCGAGTGTGGCCGAGCGTCGCGTCGGCACCTACTCGCTGGGCATGCGCCAACGGCTCGGGATCGCCGCCGCGCTGCTCGGGGACCCACCCGCGCTGCTCTTCGACGAGCCCGTCAACGGCCTGGACCCCGAGGGCATCCGCTGGATCCGGGGGCTGCTGCGCTCGCTCGCCGCCGAAGGCCGCGCCGTGCTCGTCTCCAGCCACCTGATGAGCGAGCTCGAGGACACCGCCGACCACCTGATCGTGATCGGCCGCGGGCGGCTGATCGCCGACACGACGATGGGCGAGATGCTGGCCCGCGGCGACGGGCGGGTGCTGGTCCGCAGCCCGGACGCACAGGCGCTGATGCCACTGCTCGCGGGCGCCGGCGGACGCGTGGAGACCGACGGAGACGTGCTGACGGTGACCGGTCTCCCCGCGCCGTGGATCGCCGACCTCGCCCTCAAGGCCGGCCTGCGGGTGCACGAGCTCTCCCCCCGCAGGACGTCGCTGGAGGACGTGTTCATGGACCTGACCCGAGAGGCGGTGGAGTACCGATGAGCGATGCCCTGCGCGCGGAGTGGACGAAGCTGCGGGCGCTGCGCAGCACGAAGTGGTCCCTGTTCGCGCTGCTGGCGCTGACGGTGATCCTGAGCTGGCTGATCGCGGCGAGCACGCACACCGACGGCTGCCCGATGGGGGACCGCTGCGAGGACGACCTGGTGGCGATCGCGCTCGGCGGCGCCTACCTCGGCCAGATGGCGGCCGTCGCGCTCGGCGTGCTGGTGCTGGGCAGCGAGTACTCCAGCGGCATGATCCGGACGACGTTCGCCGCCACGCCGGGCCGCCACCGCGTGCTGCTGGCGAAGGCGGCCGTGGCCGGCGGCCTCGTGCTCGTCATCGGGCTGCTCGCGAGCGGCCTGGCGTTCCTGATCGCGAGCACGGTGCTCGACCAGAACGGCTACACCGCCGCTCACGGCTACCACGTGGCCGCGTTCGGGACCGAGTTGCGAGCGGTGACCGGCACCGCCGTCTACCTCGCGGCCGTCGCGCTCTTCAGTCTCGGCGTCACCGCGGTCCTGCGCCACACCGCCGCCGCGATCTCGATCGTCTTCGCCGTCCTCTGGGTCCCGCTGATCGTGATCTCGATGATCCCGATGGACCTCGGCCTCAAGCTCGGCCGGTTCTTCCCGATGCTCGCGGGGCTCGCGGTCCAGCGTTCGACGAACGCCGACGACGCGATCCCGATCGCGCCTGTCGTCGGCCTGCTGGTGGCGTGCGCGTATGCCGCCGCGGCACTGGGCGCCGGCGCGTGGCTACTCGCCCGCCGCGACGCCTGACGCGGTGAACAGCTCCTCCAACCGCTCGAGCGTGCGCGGCGTGCCGATCGCCATCACCACGTCCCCCGCGGCCAGCAGCGTGTCGGCCGCGGGCTGCGGGCGGAAGGAGCCGTCGGCGTGACGGACGCCGACGATGTAGGAGCCGCCGCGCACGTCGCCCACCGTGCGCGCCACGCCCGCGGAACCGCTCTGGACGGTGATCTCCTCGAGCCGGTACTCGGCGGCGACGTCCATCGTGCCGGTGACGTTCGGGTGCAGCGCGAGCCGCGCCATCTCGGTGCCGGAGGACTTGTATGGCGAGATCACGCGGTCGGCCCCGGCGCGGCGCATCTTGCTCTCGTTCTCCTCGCGGCTGGCGCGGGCGACGATCGCGATGTCGGGCCGCAGCTCGCGCGCGGTCAACGCGATGAAGATGTTCTCGGCGTCGGAGTCCACGCAGGCGACGATCGCGCGGGCGCGGGCGATGCCGGCGTCGCGCAGCGCCTCGTCGTCGGACGGGCGGGCGGTGATGAAGCGCACGCCGGGCGCGTAGGCCGCCTCGCGGTTCTTCGGGTCGTCGTCGACGACGACATACAGCGCGCCCGCCGCGCGCAGATCGCTCGCGACCTGGCGGCCGACCCGCCCGAAGCCGCAGACGATGTAGTGGTCTCTGAGTCGCTCGGTCATCCTGCGCGCGCGTCGTTCCGACAGGAGTGTGCCCAATTCGCCGGTGACGACGAGCTCGGTCAACGAGACCAGGGCGTAGAAGAGCGTGCCGACGCCGAGGAACGTCAGGACGACCTTGACGATCTCGCCGGCGGTGTCGTGCGGCGCCTGGATCGCGCCGGTGGTCGCGACCGTGTCGATCGTCCAGATGAACGCGTCCCAGGCGTTCCGGTGCTCGAGCAGCGCGTAGGCGATCGTGCCGCCCGCGATCAGCACGCACAGGGCGAGCCCGAGCATCGCCAGGCGCCGGAAGACGTCGCGGGTGTGCGACATGCGCCCATCGTCCTAGATCCAGCGACCGATGTGTTCGACGCGGCACAACGCGTACCGTTGATGGCGCATGGCCGCCGCCGACAGCACCGCCTTCCGGGCCCTGTCCGACGTCGTGCTGGCGATCGCCGCCGAGCACGAGGTCGAGCCCGTGCTGCAACGGCTCGTGCACTCCGCGCGCGAGCTGGCGGGCGCGAAGTACGCCGCGCTGGGGATCCCGGACGGCGAGGGCGCCTTCGCCTCGTTCATCACGTCGGGGATGAGCGACGAGCTGATCGAGGCGATGGGCCCGCTCCCACGCACCCACGGGATGCTCGGCGCGATGCTCGAGTCCGCCGAGCCGCACCTGACGGACGACATCACGCAGGACCCGCGCTTCCGCGGCTGGTGGCCGCGCGCGCACCCGCTCATGCGCTCGTTCCTCGGCGTGCCGATCGTGACCCGCGGCGAGGTGCTCGGCGCCGTCTACCTGACCGAGAAGGAGGACGGCTCGATGTTCTCCGCGGCCGATCAGAAGCTGATCGAGCTGCTGGCTGCGCACGCCGCGATCGCGATCGAGAACACCCGCCTCTACCAGCGCTCGCGCGAGCTGAGCATCATCGAGGAGCGCAACCGGCTGGCGCGTGAGCTGCACGACTCGGTCACGCAGCGGCTGTTCGGCGTGAAGTTGGCCGCGCAGAGCGCCGCCACGCTGCTCGAGCGCGACCCGTCCAAGGCCGCGGTCGAGTTGCAGCGGGTGTCCGAGCTGGCGAGCGGCGCGATGGAGGAGCTGCGCGCGGTGGTCTTCGAGCTGCGGCCCGGATCGCTCGAGGCCGAGGGCCTGGCGACCGTGCTGCGCAAGCACGTCGAGGTGCTGCGGCGGGTCAGCGGCGTGAAGATCGAGCTCGGCGTCTGCGACGTCCCGCGGCTCGCGCCCGGACCCGCGACGCAGGTGCTGCGGATCGCCCAGGAGGCGCTCGGCAACGCGCTCCGCCACTCGGCCGCCAAGCGGATCAAGGTCAAGCTCGGCGGCGACGGCGAGCGGCTGTTCTTGAAGGTGATCGACGACGGCTGCGGCTTCGACCCGTCCGGCCCGGAGGTGCGGGGCCAGCGCCTCGGGCTGACCTCGATGGAGGAGCGGGCGACCGAGCTCGGCGGGCACCTGAGCGTGACGTCGCGGCTCGGCGAAGGGACCACCGTCGCCCTGGAGCTGCCGCTGTGATCCGCGTCCTGCTCGCCGACGACCACGCCGTCGTCCGCCAGGGCCTGCGCACGTTCCTCGACCTCCAGGACGACATCGAGGTCGTCGCCGAGGCGGGCGACGGGGAGGCCGCGGTCGACGCCGCCGCCCGCACCGACCCGGACGTCATCCTGCTCGACCTCGTGATGCCCAAGCTCGACGGCGTCGGCACGCTCAAGAAGCTGCGCGAGAGCCGCGCGCGGATCATCGTGCTCACGAGCTTCGGCGACGACGACAAGCTGTTCGCCGCGCTGCGGGCGGGCGCCGCGGGCTACCTGCTCAAGGACGTCGAGCCGGCGGAGCTCGTGCGCTCGATCCGCAACGTCGTCGACGGCAACACGCCTCTGAGCCCCACGATCGCCACCCGCGTGGTCGAGGAGATCGCGCAGGGCGGCGGCGCCCCCGCCGAGGTCGACGACCTCACCCCGCGCGAGCGCGACGTGCTGATCCTCATCGCCCGCGGACGCTCGAACAAGGTCATCGCCCTCGAGCTCGGCGTGGCCGAGAAGACGGTCAAGACCCACGTCTCCCACATCCTCGGCAAGCTCGGCCTCACCGACCGCACCCAGGCGGCCCTCTACGCCGTCCGGCACGGCCTCGTGTGAACCTAAAGCCCACCTAAGGGGTCTGACCCTTTAGGTGGGCTTTAGGTTCGCGGGTCCTAGGTCCAATTGCCAATAGGAAGGGAGCGGCGGCGGGCGTAGCTTCGATGCCATGCCCACCGCCATCGTCACCGGCGCCTCTCGCGGCCTCGGCCTCGCGCTGGCCCGCGCCCTCGCCGAGCGAGGGTGGGGGCTGGTCATCGACGCCCGCGAGCGTGACCCGCTCAACGCCGTCGCCACCGAGCTCGCCCAGACCACGAACGTCGTCGCGCTCTCCGGCGACGTCGCCGACCCGCTCCATCGCGAGGCGCTCGTCGCCGCCGCGGGACCCGTCGACCTGCTCGTCAACAACGCGTCCGTGCTCGGCCCGAGCCCGCAGCCGGCACTCGCGGACTACCCGCTCGACACGCTCGAGCACGTCTACCGCGTCAACGTCTTCGCGCCGCTCGCGCTGACCCAACTGGCGAACGCGCAGACGACGATCAACGTGACCAGCGACGCCTCCGTCGAGGCCTATGAAGGCTGGGGCGGCTACGGCTCCGCGAAGGCCGCGCTCGACCACCTGACCGCGATCCTCGCCGCCGAGCAGCCGCAGCGGCGCTTCTACGCCGTCGACCCCGGCGACATGAACACCCGCCTGCACCAGGAAGCGTTCCCCGGCGAGGACATCTCCGACCGCCCGCCGCCGGAGGACAGCGTCCCGGGTCTGCTCGCGCTGATCGAGGGCGAGCACCCGTCCGGCCGCTACCAGGCCAAGGCGGTGGTCGCTGTATGACGGCCATGCACTTCGTCGAGGCGGCCGAGCCGCCGCTCGTCCGCGACGAGGTCCGCCTGATGATCACGGCGGGCGACGAGCTGATCCACACGGACTTCCTGAGCTTGGCCGATCACCTGGCCCCGGGCGACCTGCTGGTCGTCAACGACTCCGCCACGCTGCCCGCGGCACTCCCCGCCCTCAGGGCAGACGGCGAGGCCGTCGATCTGCACCTCTCCACCCCCGATCCCACGAACCCCGATCGGTGGGTGGTGGAGGTGCGGAGCGACGGGCACCGCGCCCGCGGCAGGGCCGAGACCCTGCGGCTGCCTGGTGGCGGCCGCGCGCAGCTGATCGCGCCCTATCTGAGCCCGAACCGCCTCTGGGTCGCGCGACTGCAGCTCCCCGAGCCGCTGCTCGCCTACCTGGACCATCACGGCGCCCCGATCCGCTACGCCCACGAGCCGACCGCGCGCCCGCTGGAGGACCACCAGACGATCTTCGCCACCCACCCCGGCAGCGCGGAGATGCCGAGCGCCGGCCGCCCGTTCACCAAGCGCGCGCTCACCCGCCTGCGCGAACGCGGCATCGGCGTCCAGCGCATCACCCTGCACACCGGGGTCAGCTCACAGGAACGCGGGGAGCGGCCGTACCCGGAGCGCTACGCGGTCTCGCACCACACCGCCGAGCGCGTCAACGCCGCGCAACGGGTCATCGCCGTCGGGACGACCGTCGTCCGCGCGCTGGAGACCGTGGCCGACGGCGACGGTGTCGTCCACCCCGGAGAAGGCTGGACGAACCTCGTCGTCACCCCTGAGCGCGGGGTCCGCGCGGTCGACGGCCTGCTCACCGGCTGGCATGAGCCGGAGGCGAGCCATCTGCTGCTGCTCGAGGCCGTCGGCGGGCGCGAGCTCGTCGAGCGTTCCTACGCCGCCGCCGCGGCAAGCGGTTACCGGCGGCACGAGTTCGGCGACCTGCACCTGTTGCTGCGCTGACGCGCCTATGCTCCGCAGATGCGGGGCCTCGAAGAGCGCCTCCGGCTCGCCCTGGAAGGGACCGAGACCGGCTTCTGGGAGTGGTTCGTGGACACCGACGTCGTCGAGTGGTCGGACAACATGGGCCCGCTCTACGGCCTCCCGCGGGGCCACCAGCCGGCCGGCGTCGAGGACTTCCTGCGCCTGCTCGAGCCCGATGACCGCGAGCAGATGGGCAAGCACGTCCAGGCCGCGCTCGCGGACGGCACGCCCTACGAGATGGACCTGCGGATCGTCCTCCCGGACAAGGGCCTGCGCTGGCTGCACGCGCGGGCGCGGGCGGTCGTGACCGACGGGCGGACGGAGCGCATCACCGGGCTGCTGAGCGACGTCACCGAGCGCCGCCAGCGCGAGGAGGCGCACGCGTTCTTCGACGCCGCCAGCCAGGTGCTCGCCCGCTCGATGGACCCAGTCGAGACGCTCGAGGAGGTCGCGCGCCTCGCCGTTCCCGCGCTCGCGGACTGGTGCTCGGTCCAGCTCGCCGACGACCAGCGGGCGGTCGCCGTCGCCCACGTCGATCCCGACAAGGTCCGCTGGGCGCTCGAGCTGCAGGAGCGCTACCCGCCGGATCCCGATGCTCCGACCGGCGCGCCGGCGGTCATCCGCTCCGGCCGCTCAGAGCTGTACCCGCTGATCGACCGCGCGCTGCTCGAGGCCGCCGCGCTCGACGAGGAGCAGATCCAGCTCGTCCGCGACCTGCAGATGCACTCGGTGATGGTGGTTCCGCTGCTCGCGCGCGGCCGGACGCTCGGGGCGATGACGTTCGTCTGGGCGGAATCGGGACGTCAGTACTCGACGCGGGAGCTCGAGCTGGCGGAGGAGCTCGGCCGCCGCGCCGGGCTCGCGCTCGACCACGCCCGCCTGTTCGCCCGCGAGCACGCGACCGCGGCGATGTTGCAGCGCGCGCTCCTCCCCGCCACGCTGCCGGAGCTGCCCGGGTACGAGCTCGAAGTCCGCTACGTCCCCAGCGACTCGCGCGACCACGCCGGCGGCGACTGGTACGACGCGTTCGCGCTCGGCGACGACCGGATCGGGATCGTGATCGGCGACGTCGGCGGGCGCGGGATGAGCGCCGCCGCGACGATGGGCCAGATCCGCAACGCGCTGCGCGCCTACGCGCTCAAGGGCGCCGCCGGCCCGCACGAGGTGATCGACGACCTGCACACGCTCGTCGAGGCCTCGGCGGGCGCGATCACCTTCGTCACCGTCGTCTACGTCGTGCTGGACCCGCGGACGGGCGAGTGCGAGATCGCGACCGCCGGGCACCTGCCGGCGCTGATCGCCGGCCGCGGGTACGTATCCGCCCCGCGCTGCCCGCCCCTCGGGTTCAGCGGCCCCGATCCGTGCGCGAGCGGGCGCTTCACGCTCGCTCCCGGGGAGACGTTGTGGCTCTATACGGACGGGCTGATCGAGTCGCGGCGGCGGCCGCTCGACGACGGCCTCGCGGCGCTCGAGGAGGCGGCGGCGCGGGCGAGGGGCACGCTGGCGGAGATCGCCGACCGGCTCGTGGTCGAGCTTCCCGCGTCGCGCGACGACGACATCGCGCTGCTCGGGCTGCGCCGGTTTCAGTAGTAGACGGTGTGGGCGATGTGCGCCGGACGCTCGGTGTACGGCGGCTTGACGCCGCGGTTCCACAGCCAGTTGTCGAGCAGGCGCGGCGCGACGCCGAGCTCGTGGGCGAGCCGCTCGCACGCGTGCACGGCGCACGCGCGCAGCTCGCGCTCGAACTCCCCGCCCGGCGTGAGCGGCAGGCCCATGTCGATCCGCCGCTCCAGCTCCTCGGAGTAGCGCAGCACGCCGTCGACGCGGAGGACGTGCGGGACGAGGTTGTCGGCGAAGATCGTCAGGCGGTCGATGTCGGGGTAACTGACCACGCCGGCCAGGTGCAGGTCGTTCGCGGCGATCTGCGCGCGCTTGTAGAAGCCGACGTCGTCGAAGAACGGCATCCCGGTCGCGAGCCGCTCGGCGAGATCCTCCGCGCTGTCGCCGAGGATCTTCTCCATCGGGCGGTGGCCGAGGAAGGCGCCGAGGTGGTTCAGCGCGGCGGCGTAGAGGCGGGTGAGTTGGTGGTCGGCGGGCATGCCGAGCGCCGCGCCGACGGTGGGCGGGTCGAGCGCGCGCAGCTGATCGGACGTCCAGGGCCGTTCGGCGCGGGCGTGCTCGGTCAGTCGTTTGGTGAGGCCGTCGGTCGTCACCTGCAGCTCGCCGAACCAGCCGGACCCGAAATTGATCGCGTCGAGGATCAGCACGTAACGGGCGACCGCCTCGGGCGAGCCCTCGAGAAAGTGCAGCTCCTGGTCCAATCCGCTGATCCCGCCGGAGGCGATCCGCACGTCGGGATCGATGCTGACGTGGCGGGCGGTGGCGGCAATACCAGCGCAATGAACGCGGACTCGATCGGTCAGCACTCCCGGACAGGCTACGGTGACGGGCCGCTATGAAACGTGTCGCTCTGCTTTTCCTCGTGCTGGGGCTCGCCGCCTGTGGCTCTTCGAAGCCGAGCAGCACGCCCGCCACCATCGCTCTGGACTTCACCCCGAACGCCGTCCACGCGCCGCTGTACATGGCCGGTGACGCGCTGAAGATCCAGAAGCCGGGCGCCGGTCCGGACTCGCTCAAGCTCGTCTCGACCGGCAAGGTCGACCTCGGCGTGCTCGACATCCACGACCTCGCGATCGCCCGCGAGCAGGGCGTCGACGTCGTCGCCGTGGGCGTGCTCGTCGGCAAGCCGCTGGCCGCCTTGATCGCGCAGCCTGGCGTCGGACGCCCGCGCGACCTCGCCGGGAAGACCGTCGGCGTCTCCGGCCTGCCGAGCGATCCCGCCTTCCTGAAGGCGATCGTCGAGGACGACGGTGGCGACTACGCCAAGATCAAGCAGGTCACGATCGGCTTCAACGCGGTCTCGCGGCTGCTGACGAAGCGGGTCGACGCCGTGCCGGCCTTCTGGAACGCCGAGGGCGTGGTGTTGAAGGCGCGCGGGCTGGACGCGAAGGAGTTCCGGGTCGAGGACTACGGCGCGCCGCCGTACCCGGAGGTCGTCCTGGTGACGGCGCGCAAGACGCTGGATGCCAAGCGGGCGACGATCGATGCGGCGCTGGCGGCGATCCGCGGCGGCGTGGCGGCCGCGCGCAAGGACCCGGCCAAGGCGGTGTCGTTGATCGCCAAGGCGGCGGAGACCGACGACACCAAGCTCGAGCGCGAACAGCTGGACGCGGTGCTGCCGCTGTTCGCGGACGACCTGAAGGCGCCCACGGACGTGCTCAACGCGTGGGCGGACTTCGACGCGCGGATCGGGCTCGTGAAGACCCGCCCCGACGTGTCGAAGATGTTCGACTTCGGGGCTTAAAGCGAGGCGCCCGGACCGCTGTCACCGTCCGGGCTGCCGTCGATCAATGTTTGGCGGCCTCTAAGCGGGCCTCCGGGGCTGCAGAGCCGAGTGCGACGGGCCTTCCGGCCCGCCCGCCGGTCATATGAACTGAGCGTCCGGCGGATCTACCATGTATATGCGGACATGGTTGCGCACAGGGCTCTCATGCGCAACCCGGATTGTCAGAGTGGGAGCACCGCGCGCACGGTCGTGCCCGCGCCGGGGGGCGACTCGACCGCGAGCTGCCCGCCGAGCGCCTCGACGCGGTCGGCGAGGCCGCGAAGCCCGCTGCCGTTGCCGGCGAGCAGGTCGGCGCCGCCGCGGCCGTCGTCGGCGATCTCCACCCGCAGCTCCGCGTCGCCCGTGTGCATGACCACGCGCAGCTCGGACGCCTCCGCGTGCTTGACCGCGTTGGTCAGCGACTCGGCGACGACGAAGTAGACGGCCGCCTCGACGGGCTCCGCCAGCCGCTCCTCCGGCACACCCACGACGCTCAGCGGCAGCGGCGAGCGCGAGGCGAGCGTCTCCAGCGCGGGCGCCAGGCCGCGATCGGAGAGCACGGCCGGATGCAGGCCGCGGGCGAGCTCGCGCAACTCGGCCAGCGCCTGCTCGAGCTCGTGCGCGGCGCCGCGCAGGATCGTCGCCGCGAGCTCCGGATCGCCGAGCTTCTTCTCGAGCATCCGCAGCTGCACGGCGAGCGCGACGAGCCGCTGCTGCGCCCCGTCGTGCAGGTTGCGCTCGAGGCGCCGGCGCTCGGTCACGCCCGCCTCGAGGATGCGCACGCGCGAGGCGTTGAGCTCGGCGCGTGCCTCGGCGCTCTCCAGCGCGAGCGCGACCAGCACGGCGAAGCCGTCGAGCCGGGTCTCGGCGTCGGGGCCGAGCGCGCCGACGGACGCGACGAGCACGAGGCCCCAGATCCGCCCGCCCGCGACGATCGGCGCCGCCACCGCGGAGCGGAACCCGTTCGCCCGCATCAGCTCGGCCGCGCGCCCGCGCACGTCGCGGTAGTCCTCGATCCGTGCGGGTCGCCCGGTGCGGGCGACGATCGCCGTCAAGCCGTCGCTGTCGGCCAGCGGCACCGACGTCCCCACGATGAACCCGCCGGGGTCGTGCTCGTCGGCCCAGCGGCCGACCGTCCACGCCTGCCCGTTCTCGTAGCGGATCGTCGCCGCCGAGCGCACGTGCAGCAGCTTCCCGGCCTCCTCCGCGACGGCCTGGAAGACCTCGTCCGGCTCGGGCGCGGAGGCCACCAGGGTGGCGACCCGACGCAGCGCCGACTGCTCCTCGGCGAGCTGAGCGAGCGCCTCGTACGCGCCCGCGTCGAGGACCATCCCGATCAGGTCGTCCTCGAGCGTGAACAGCGTGCCGGAGATCGGCATCCGCCGCTCGCCGCCGAGCCGCACGCGCCGGCGGGTGTCCGTGCTCGCGATCAGCTCACGGACCTCGCCGGCCAGCGGACCCTCGTCGAGCGTCCTCCCGGTCTGCGCGCCCGTGACCATCGTAAACGCGGTGTTGGCGTAGACGACGCGCAGCGTGGCGTCGAAGCATCCGACCGCCGCGGGCGTCGCGTCGAGCAGCCCGCGCAATGCGGACGGAGCCAGACCGCCGGATGGCCTCGAGCTGCGAGAGGGCATTTCTGGCCCTAGACGCTAGACGCTGTGGGGGAAAGCGGATCGTGTGCCCCCGAATCGATCCGGGAGCACACGCCGGAGACGAGCGTCTCCGAGGCGGGGGTCGCGGTCAAGGTCAATAAACCGGTCGACCGTCTAGAGATCGACCACGCGGAGGTCTGGACGACGGGCTTGCAATGCATCGGTGATCACCCGGCGATGGCAGGTGGACGGGTCGGCCTCGAGGCAGAACAGGGCGGTGCGCGGGCCTTTTTCGAGCTCGGCGTCGAGCTCGTCGAGCGCGCCGGTCGCATGCTCGGCGAGGTGGGCGCGGAAGGCGGTGGCCGCCTCGTCGATCCTGCCCGCGTGAAAGAGGAACCGGATGTCGGCGGGCGTGCCGAGCTCACGCCGGTTCTCGTACGCGATGCCATGGTCGCCGAGCAGCTCACCGAGGCGCGTCTTGGACATCCCCGGCCGCCGCGACTGCGGACGGAAGCGGACGTCGATCACCCGCTGCACGGTCGCCGCCTCGAGCTCCGCCACGAGCTCCGGCGGGAGCAGCTTCTCGTAGCCGATCGTCCAGATGGTGCTCATGTGGCCGCAGGCTAGCTTGCAGAGTTCGGGGGTCCTTCGCTCTAGCGTGAACGTCCGCCGCACATCCGCGGCGCTCTCGCCATGCCCAGAACCGCTGTCGCGCTCATCGTCGTCCTGCTCTCCGCCGTCGTCGCGGTCGGGCCCGCGGGCGGGCAGAGCGAGGGCAACCTGCGCGATCGGATCGGGTCCGGCAAGGCGCAGGAGCGGGCGCTGGCGAGCGCCGCCGCCCGGCTCGGACAGCTCGAGCGCAAGGTCTCCCGCGAGGTCGCGGTCCTGGAGGGCCGGCTCTCCGAGGCCCAGAGCGAGCTCGACGCCGCGGACGCCCGCCTCGCCTCGACGCAGACCCGCCTCGACGAGGCCCGCCGCCGCGTGGTACGGCTGCGCAAGCGCCTCGCCGAGGTCAGGTCCAAGCTCAGCGGCCTGCTGCGCGAGCGCTACATGGGCGGCTCGCCGGATCTGATGACCGTCGTGCTGCACGCCGACGGCTTCCCGCAGCTGCTGGAGACCCTGCAGTTCGTCCGCCGCGTCGAGCTGGCCGACACCCGCCTGCTGGACCTCGTCCGCGCCGCGAGAAGCGACGCCGACCACGAGCGCACCGTGCTCTTCGACCTGACGAAGAAGCGCGACCAGGAGGCCGACGCCGCCCGCACGCGCCGCGACGCGCTCGCCTCGATCACCCAAGGCCTGCGCGACCGCCAGGCGTTCCTCGCCCGCGCGCACGCCGCCCGCCTGGCCGCGCTGAGCCGCGTGCGGTCCAACCGCCGCAAGGCCGAGCGCGAGTTGACGTCGCTCCTCGCCGCCCGCGCCCGCGCCGCGGTCTCGAACGTCGGCCCGGGCGGTCCGTGGGCGATTCCGTGGGCGATCGTGCAGTGCGAGTCCGGCGGCCAGAACCTCCCGCCGAACTACGCCGGGGCCTCCGGCTACTACCAGTTCATGGTCGCGACGTGGCGGGGCCTCGGCGGCTCGACGCCGCAGGCCTACCAGGCCTCCAAGGCCGAGCAGGACCGGCTCGCGGCCAAGTTGTGGGCGGGCGGCGCGGGGCGCGACAATTGGGTCTGTGCCTCGCTCGTCGACGCTTGAGCCCTGGGAGGCCGCGCTCCTGGACGAGATCCCCGTCGGGCACCTCGGGCTGCTCGACGAGGGCGGGAACCCGCGGGTGCAGCCGATCACGTTCGCGCGGGTCGAGCGGGTGATCGTGAGCGCGATCGACGACAAGCCCAAGCGCGGCGTCCCCGCCCGGATCGAGCGGCTGCGCAAGCACCCGCGCGCGGCGCTGACGGTCGATCGCTACGACGCCGACTGGACGCGGCTCGCGTGGGTGCAGTTGCTCGGCGACGTGACCGTCGAGGACGTCGACGAGGACTCGCTGGCGGCGCTGGCCGCCCGGTATCCGGCCTACCGGGAGACGCCGCCGAGGGGACCGCTGTTGAAACTCCGACCGGAGAGGGTTCTCAGCTGGCGCTGGGCAGGTTAGGCTCGCCCGATGCGCCTGACCGTCGTCCTCGCCGCCGCCGTCATCGTGCTGATGACGCCGGCGCTCGCGCTCGCCCAAGACGAAGACCGCTGCGGACCGGCGAAGGCGGGCGAGCAGTGCGGGGAGGGCAACGGCCGCCAGACGCCGGGCGGCAGCGGGACCGGCAAGGTCTCGCACAAGGGCTGGCCGAAGATCACCGGCATCCTCTGGACCGTGCTCGACGACGGCAACCACGAGCGCGCCGGCACCGAGGACAACGACGAGCTGCTCGGCCACCACGGCAACGACAAGATCAACGGCGGCGCCGGCAAGGACGTCATCTGGGGCGACTGGGACCCCAAGAACAACTCGTCCAAGCAGTCCGACGTGTTGTACGGCGGCGACGACAACGACTTCATCTACCCCAGCCACGGCAAGAACGTCGTCTACGGCGGGCGTGGGAACGACCGCGTGATCGCCTTCTACGGCCACGGGACGATCGACTGCGGACCGGGAGCGAAGGACTACGCGCAGGTGCGCGAGAACGGCGCGTACAAGACCCGCAACTGCGAGATCATCCGCCACTTCTGCCAGTACGGCTCCAAGCCGAACGGCGACTGCAAGAAGCCCGGCGAGGGCCTAGCCTTTCGCCAGCCACTCCGCCTTGTGGACCTTCTTGGCGGCCTGGTAGCCCTTCAGCGCGGCGGGTGAGTCGACGTCGCCGAGCGTCGGGTGCCACGGGATCAGCGGCTCGGCCAGCTCGACCCCGAAGCGCTTGAAGAGCACCGAACCGAGCGCCTTGATCTTCATCTCGCCGAACCCCGGCAGGCCCGCGAGGTTCGCGCGCAGCTCCTCGGTGGTGGTCGGCTCCGTCCACACCCGCGCCGCGTCGCCGTCGTAGCGCTCGAGGACATGCTGCGCGAGCTCGTGCACGCGGGTCGCCATCGCGCCGGGGAAGCGGTGGATCGCGGGGCGTTCGCGGAAGATCGGGTCCAGCTCGGCGGCCGCGACCGCGCCCACGTCGAGCGTCCCCAACCGCTCACGCAGCACGTACGGCCCCATGAACGCCTTCTGCACCGGCACCTGCTGGTCGAGCGCGAAGCCGACCAGCAGCGCGAACGCGTCGTCGACGAGCAGCCGGTCGGCCTCGTCGTTGCCCGTGAAGTGCAGGCGGTCGGTGGTCATGACGCCAGCTCCGGCGGGAGGGCCTTGAGGCCGTCGGGGTACATGTAGGCGATCGTCTCCTCGGACATCTCGAGCGTGTTCGCCGCCTCGTGCGGGGCGCCGAACACCAGCCACAGCACGTCGTGCTCGGTGTCATTGAACACCTGGCGCACGCTTTCGGGTGAGACGTACAGCGAGGACAGGCGCGGGAGCTCGAGCAGGTCGTCGTCGACCCGGATCCGGCCCACGCCGTCGATGACCACGTAGACCTCGTGGGTCTCGTAGTGGCGGTGCTTGGTCGACGCCTGGCCCGGGCGCAGCCGCCAGAACCGCCCGCCGAGGCCGGGGGCCCCGAGCTGGTCGGTGAGGTTCGTGTTCAGGACGCCCATCTGGTTCGACGGGCGCCAGAACGCCTCGCCGGCGGGCAGGACGGAGTAGCTCATCTGGCCTTCAATGTGGCAGGCGCGTAGCCGCTCTTGGTCGCCTGCGAGGCGGTCTTTGACTTGAGGGTGAGCTTGACCTTGCCGTTGGAGGCGGTCGTGGCGGACTTCCCGCCCGCCTTGACCTTCGCGCCGGAGACGGGATCGCCGGCGTCGGTGACCGTGAACGTGACGGTGTTGCCGGAGCGCTTGGCCGCGAGCGTGAGGCCCGGCAGCACACGTTTGACGTAGGTCGAGGAGTCGGCGCCGGTGCCGACGCCGAACACCGCCAGCACGTCGGCGCTGTTGCCGGTCGCCGAGAGGTCGAGCGTGTAGACCGAGTGCGCGTCCTTGACGACGCCGACGTCGACGGGCTCGCCGAAGCGGTTGGCGGTCTCGTTGGAGCGGGCGACGTAGACGTGCTTGTCGCCGAACGAGCCGTCCGACCACGCCACCCACAGGCGGCCCTTCGCGTCGGTCGAGATCGCCGTCTCGGCGCTTGAGTCCGTGCGGGCGAGGAGCGCGGCCGAGGCGGCGCCCACCTTCCACACCCGCACCTGGTCGGCGGTCGGGTAGCCGACGGCGCGGGCGATGTAGAAGCCGCCGCCCTTCGGCCGCGCGACGATCGGCGTGCGCGAGAGCTCCGGGCCGCCGACCATCACCTGCGTGCCGGGCATCGTCATCGCTCCGCCCGCCGGCGTCCCGTTGGCGGCGACCGCCTGCGCGCGGATGCCGGGCGGCGTGTCGCTGAACCAGGCGAGCATCGTCGCGCCGCTCGCGTCGGTGGCGAGGTTGTCGTCGTAGCCGTAGCCGCCGGTGGTCTGGAAGTTCGTGTTGGGCGTGGCGGGGTCCAGGCCGGCGTGGATCCAGGTGCCGAGCGTGCCCGCCCACGACTGCAGCGTGGTGCCGTCCGGGAGGGTCGAGGCGGCCTGGTCCGAGCCGTAGGCCTGTGCGCCGAGCGGGACGATCGAGCCCGGTTGGAGCTGCCAGCTCGCGCCGCCGTCGGCGCTGAACGCGGTGTTCAGGTCCTGGTTCGTCTCGCCCGCGTCCGTCGTGCGGATGCCGCCCCAGAACGCTCGCAGGCCGCCGGGGACGGCGACGATCGCGGGGTCGCTCATGCTCGCCCAGCCCGATTGGATCGGCGTCGTCGCGTCGATCTTGCCGCTCGGCTCGATGCGCGTGTGCGACAGGTCGCCGCCCTTGTGCCAGGCGACGTGCAGGACGCTGTCCTGCGTTCGCACCAGCGAGACCTGGTCGATATTGGAGCCGTTGGGAGCGGTGACCTGCTTCCACCCGGCGGCCTGGGCGGCGGGGGCGGCCGCGATGGCGAGGGCGGCCGCGAGCGCGAGAGACGTCTTCACGCGCTGAGACTAACGGCCTCCCAGGCCTGCTGCAGCGCCTGCACGAGCACCTCGGGCGGCTGCGCGCCGGACACCCCGAAGCGGCGGTCGAGCACGAAGAACGGCACGCCCTGGATGCCGAGCTGCGATGCGAGCAGCTCGTCCTCGCGGACGTCCTCGGCGAAGCGGTCGGTCTGTAGGACGTCGCGTGCTTCGTCGGCGTCCACGCCGGTCTCGGCGACCACGCGGACGAGCGTGTCGTGGTCGGAGATCGGCTCGCCTTCAGTGAAGTACGCGCGGAACAGCCGCTCCTGCGCCGCCGTCTGGTGTCCGTACGTCGCGGCGAGGTGGATCAGGCGATGCGCGTCGAACGTGTTGCCGGAGCGCGACCGGTCCAGGTGGAACTCCAGGCCCTCTTCCTTCGCTCGCTGGGTCATGTCGACGCCGAGCTGCGTCGCCCGCTCGACGCTCATCCCGTACTTGGCCGACAGGCGCTCGGCGTAGGTCCCCTCGGCGATCTGCGGAGCCTCCTGGTCGAGCTCGAACGAGCGCCACATCACCGTCACCTCAGCGGCGTGCTCGAAGGCCTCCAGCGCCGCTTCGAAGCGCCGCTTGCCGATGTAGCACCAGGGACAGACCACGTCGGACCAGATTTCCACCGTCAGAGGCATGGCTCCAGGTTAAGCACCTGTTCATCCGTTTGCGGCGGCTGTGCGTTAAACCGGACACTGTGGTCCTCCTGATCCTGTTCGCGTTCCTGGCCGGTGCCGGTACCGCCGTCAGCCCGTGCGTGCTCCCGGTCCTGCCGGCGCTGCTCAGCGCGGGGGCGACCGGTGGGCGGCGGAGGCCGGTCGGGATCGTGCTCGGGCTCGCGGTCACGTTCACGGTGACGATCGTCGGGCTGGCGAAGGTGGTCGACGGCGTCGGGCTCGGGGACTCGGTCACGCGCGACCTCGCGATCGTGGCGCTCGCGGTCTTCGGGGTCGTGGTCGCCGTGCCGTGGCTGGGCGATCGGTTGGAGGCGCCGCTGTCGCGGCTGGCGCGGTTCGGGCCGAAGTCGGGCGGGCGCGGGTTCTGGTCCGGTCTGTTGGTCGGCGCTGCCCTGGGCTTCGTGTACGCGCCGTGCGCGGGGCCGATCCTCGCCGCCGTGGTGTCGGTGAGCGCCGCGTCCGGGCGGACGGTGGCCGTGGGACTCGCGTACGCGCTCGGGTCCTCGGTGGTGTTGCTGATCCTCGCGCTGGCCGGCCGGCGGGCGACGGTGCGCCTGCGCGGGCCGGCGCTGAGCCGCGTGCTCGGCGCCGTGATGATCGTGACCGCGGTGGCGATGGCGTTCCAGCTCGACGTGCGCTTCCAGACCGCGATCGCGGACCATCTCCCGGCGGCGGTGGTCAATCCGACCGGCTCGCTGGAGAAGTCCAAGACGGTGTCGGACAAGCTCGCGTCGCTGCGACCGACATCGCGCTATCACGCCGCCGCCGCGTCCTCCGACCTCGACGACTACGGTCCGGCGCCGGACTTCGCCGGCAACGACCGCTGGTTCAACTCCAAGCCGCTGACGCTCGCGTCGTTGCGCGGACGGGTCGTCCTGATCGACTTCTGGACCTACACCTGCATCAACTGCATCCGCACGTTCCCACACCTGAAGGCGTGGGACGCGAAGTACCGGTCCAAGGGGCTGACCATCGTGGGTGTGCACTCGCCGGAGTTCGGCTTCGAGAAGAAGGCGTCCAACGTCGAGCGGGCGATCCGCCAGAACGGGATCCAGTACCCGGTCGCCCAGGACAACGAGCTGGCGACGTGGAACGCGTGGAGCAACCAGTACTGGCCGGCCGAGTACCTGATCGACGCCCGCGGGAACGTGCGCTACGCCAACTTCGGCGAGGGCGACACGGACAAGACCGAGGCGGCGATCCGCGGGCTGCTGGCGGACGCGGGCGCGAAGGATCTCGGCGGCAACGCCAAGCCGGATCGCGAGTACGACCCGAGCGCCGAGGCGACGCCGGAGACGTACATCGGCGCCGCGCGGGCGGAGCGCTTCCTCCCCGGCGTCCAGCAGGTCGGCACGGCGACCTACACGCCGTACGACGGGTCGTTGCCCGAGTCCCATTTCACTCTGGGCGGGCGCTGGAAGGTCACCGACGAGTCGGCGACCGCGGGCCCGGGCGCGACACTGCGCGGCAACGTGACCGGGAAGGACGTCTACCTCGTTCTGAGCGGTCCGGGCGACGTCGACGTGCGCGTGGATGGCAAGCACGAGCAGACCGTCCACGTGACCACGCAGAAGCTCTACCACCTGCTCTCGCGTCCTTCCGCGTCCTCGCACGACCTACAGCTGACGTTCGCGCCGGGCGTGTCCGCGTTCGCCTTCACCTTCGGGTGATCCGAACCTAAACCCCACCTAAGGGGTCTGACCCCTTAGGTTCCCTTTAGGTGATCCGAAAGGTGTAGATGCGGGGTGCAGATGGGTCGCGCGGCCGACGACGGGACGGCGTGCGCGGCGGAGGATCGTCGGTATGACCTCCCTCGCCATCGAGACCCACGGACTCGGCAAGCGGTTCGGTGACCGCGCCGCGCTCGAATCCATCGACCTGGAGGTGCCGCGCGGGTGCGCGTTCGGCTTCCTTGGGCGAAACGGCGCCGGCAAGACCACGCTGGTGCGGCTGCTGCTGGGCCTGGCCCAGCCGACCTCGGGGACGATGCGGCTGCTCGGCCACGACCTGCCGGGCGAGCGGGCGCAGGCGCTCGCGCGGGTCGGCGCGATCGTCGAGGAGCCGCGCTTCCACCCGCACCTGACCGGCCGCGAGAACCTCCATGTCCACGCCGCGGCGCGCGACGCCGGCGCACACGACCGCGTCGACGCGGCGCTGAAGCGGGTGGGCCTCGCCAAGCGCGCCGACGACAAGGTCAAGACCTACTCGCTCGGCATGCGCCAGCGGCTCGGCGTCGCCCGCTGCCTGCTGTGCGATCCCGAGCTGCTGATCCTCGACGAGCCGGTCAACGGGCTCGACCCGGCCGGCATCCTCGAGTTCCGCGGGCTGGTGCGCTCGCTGGTCGACGAGGGGCGCACCGTGCTGCTGTCCTCGCACCTGTTGGACGAGGTCGAGAAGACGTGCGACCTGGCCACGATCGTCGACAACGGGCGAGTCGTCGCGCAGGGCACGATCGCGGAGCTGACCGCCGGCGGCGAGCGCACGATCGACATCGTCGCCGAGCCGACCCTGAAGGCCGCCGGCGTGCTGGCCGGCGTGCCGGCCGTCGCCCGCGCGGTCGAGTACGACGGGCTCGTCCGGGCGACGATCGCCCCGGGCGCCCCGCGCGACATGGACGTCGTGACCGTCCTGCTGCGTCGCCTGCTCGCCGAGAACATCTCGGTCGAGCGCGTGATGCCCGTGACCCGGTCGCTGGAGGACGAGTTCCTGAGCATGACGACCCGACTGGAGAACGCCTGATGTCCCGCCTGATCCGCGCCGACCTGCTGAAGCTGTACCGCCGCACCGGGATGATGTCGGTCGTCGCGTTCATCGTCCTGGGCTCCGTCGTCATCTACTTCGGTGCCGACCTGTTCCTGGACTCGTCGTCGGACTTCGAGACCGCGACCGGCGTGTTGACGCTGGTGGCCGCGGTCGCGGGCGCGATCATCGGCGCCACCGCGGGCGGGGCCGACATCGAGGCGGGCGTGTTCCGCGACCTCGCCGCCACCGGCCGCTCGCGCACCGCGCTCTTCTTCTCACGCCTCCCCGCCGCGTGGATCCTCACGCTCGGGATGCTCGCAATCGCCGTGGCGGTGTCCGCCCTGCTCTCGACGCCGTCGCTGGGCGACGTCTGGCGCGGCGGGTCGAGCGTGCTCGTCTCAGGCGCGCTGACCGCCGCGGTCTGCGTCGGCCTCGCCGCGCTGACCGGCTCCCGCGGCCCCGTCATGGGCATCGCCCTGGCCTTCCAGCTCGGCGTCGCGCCGCTGCTCGCCCAACTCGACGTGCTCGGCAACGCCCGCTGGGCGATCCCGTCCGTCGCGATCTCCCGCATCGACTCCGCCGACGGCATCCTCGCCGCATTGCCCTTGGCGGGCGCGATCGCGATCATCCTCGCCTGGGCCGCCGCCGCCCTCGGCGGAGGCCTCTGGAAGACCCGCACGTCGGAAATCTAAAGACGGCCTGCTCTCTTTATCTTTGCTTTATGCGCCGGTTTGCCCTCCCGATCCTGCTCGTGGTGCTCGCGATCGGCGTCGCAGTGCCGTTTGGGACGCCGTTCGTGTTCTTCGCGCTGCCGTCGGTGTACGTGTTGGCAGAGCGTTCGCTCTGGGGCGGGGTGGGGGCGTCGGCGGTGATCGTCGCGGCGCAGCTGGTGAAGATGGACCACGCGCTCGAGCTGATCTCGACCCTGGTGTTCACGGCGGCGACCGTGGCGGCGGCGCGGTACCTGGTGCTGCGCCGCGGAGCGGCCGCGCGGGAGAAGGAGCTGCTCAGCGAGGCCGCCGCGGCCGAGGAGCGGCTGCGGATCGCGCGCGAGCTGCACGACGCGGTCGGGCACGACGTGTCGCTGATGGTCGTGCAGGCGGAGGCGCTCGCGGCGGTGACCGGGGACGAGCGGGCGGACGCGATCGCGGCGCTCGGACGGCGCACGATGGGCGAGATGCACCGCACGCTTCAGGTGCTGCGAGACGACGCCGGAGAGCTCGCGCCCCAGCCGGGGCTCGACGACGTCGGCGGCGTGATCGAGCAGGCGCGGCGAGCGGGCGTGCAGATCAGCTACGCGGTCGAGGGCGCGCCACGCCCGCTCCCCGCCGGCCTGGACGCGAGCGCGTACCGGATCGTGCAGGAGGCGGTCACCAACGTGATCCGCCACGCGGGCGGCGCCGCCGCGGCGGTCACCGTCCACTACGGCGACGACGCGCTCGAGCTCCGCGTCACCGACGAGGGCGGCGAGAGCACCGCGACCTCCAACGGCGGCCACGGCCTCGTGGGCATGCGTGAGCGGGTCGCGGCCTTCAACGGGACCTTGCAGGCCGGCCCGCGCGACCACGGTTTCGAAGTCCGAGCGGAGCTTCCCTACAGCGCATGATCCGAGTCCTGATCGCCGACGACCAGCCGCTGATGCGGACGGGGTTCAAGACCGTGCTCGAGGCCACGGGGATGATCGAGGTCATCGCCGAGGCCGACGACGGTGCGCAGGCCGTCCAAGCCGCCGAGCGCCACCGCCCGGACGTGATCCTGATGGACATCCGCATGCCCGTGATGGACGGCCTGGAGGCGACCCGCAGGCTCCCGCGCTTCAAGGTGCTCGTCCTGACGACCTTCGGCCTCGACGACTACATCGTCGAAGCCCTGCGCGCGGGCGCCAGCGGGTTCCTGACCAAGGACGTGCCGCGCCAGGAGCTCGTCGCCGCGGTCAAGGCCGTCGCCGCCGGCGATGCCGTGCTCTCGCCGCAGGTCACGAGGAGGCTGCTCGACCGCGTCGCCCACCGGTTGCCGGCGCCGACGCCCACCGATGGCGTCGCGGCCTTGACCGATCGCGAGCGCGAGGTGCTGCAGCTGATCGCCGGTGGGCTCTCCAACGCCGAGATCGCCTCCGCGCTGGTCGTCGCCGAACCGACCGCCAAGCGCCACGTCTCCAACCTGCTGGGCAAGCTCGGCCTACGCGACCGCGTCCAGGCCGTGATCTACGCCTACGAGAACGGAGTGGTCGGGCGGCCCGGGTGAGGGCCGCCCGACCGTCACCCGCCTAGGGCGTCGTCGTCGACAGCGTGAACGTCAGCGTCTTCGAGTAGGCGCCCGTTCGCAGCGCGTCGCCCGCCCCGATGTGCTGCTTGAACGTGATCGTCACCGCCTCGTTGGACACCGGGCCGGTCCACGCGGCCTTCGAGAACGCCACCTCCAATGGCGACGGTAGCGAGAACGCGCCGTTCGACAGGAACGCCGGGGTCGGAGCCACCGTCAACGCGGCATCGCCCGCGGTCGAGACCACGGTCGCGCCGAGCGTCGCCGTGTAGTCCTTCGCCACGCCCGGCGTGAACGCGCCGAACGTCGCCGTCGGCGAGCCGAGCGTCAGCGCCAGCGTCGCCGGCACCGACCCGCCGACCTCGCCCGCGACCGGCGTCTCGATCGGGCCGTCCGCGGTCGGGCTCAGCGCGTCGCCCGGGTGGCAGTGGTGCGGCGAGAAGAACGTCGAGCCGGGCACGCAGCGGAACATGCTCGGGTTCGTCCAGCTCGGCGCGAGACGGACGTTCGTGGCCTGCTCGAACGCGTAGCCCGCGTTCAGCAGCGCCGCGTCGCCGTCGGCCTTGCCGATGAACACGACGCCGATCGGGTTGCGCCCGGCCGAGCCCGTGCCGAACGCGGCCGGAACGGTGAGCACCGGGTAGCCCGCGCGGTCCGCGACACCCACCAGCGCGCTGCCCGCCGGAGCCGCGATGACATCGGTGTCCGAGAGCAGCGCGTCGAGCACGCCGGCGCTCTGCGTCTTGCCCGCCGCGGTGTCGGCCGCCAGCGCACTGACATCGGGGCTCAACGACGCCTGCAGGTCACGCTGCTGGTACTTGAGACCCTCGACCGGGTTCGCGGTGTTGTAGTTGACGATCCCCTGCAGCGAGCCCGCCCCGCCGGACACGCCGGCGAGGTACGCGTTGAGGTCCTTCTCGAACGAGCGCGCGATGACGCTCGGCGCGCTCACCGTCCCCGCGGTCTTGGTCACGGTCGTCGCGCCGACGCCGGTCAAAGCGGTCGCGACGCCCGCCGGCAGCGTGCCGACGACCGCGACCTTCTTGCCGATCAGCCCGCCGGCGGCCACCGGGAACGACTTGCCGGACAGCGCCGACAACCCCGCGGCCGCATCGGCGACCGTCCGCGTGATCGGCCCGACCGCGTCCTGCGACTTCGCCACCGGCAACACGCCGTCCGACGACACGAGACCCAGCGACGGCTTGAGGGCGACCACGCCCGCGACACCTGCCGGAGCGATGATCTGCGCGGAGTCGGTCGAGCTCTCCAACCCCACCGTCAGCGCGGCGAGCCCCGCGGCCGTCGCGGCCGAGGAGCCGGCGGCCGAACCCGCCACCGTCTTGTCGGTGTCGGACGGCAGCAGCACCTGCCCGCCGAGCGACGAGTAGCCCTCCGGCGCGCCCGAGTCGAGCAGCCCGTTGAGCTCACTCACATTCGTCTTGCCGAGCACGATCGCGCCCGCGGCCTTCAGCTTCGCGACCAGCGCGGCGTCGGCGCCCGGGAGCGACTTCTGCAGCGCGATCGACCCGCCGGTCGTCGGGAGGCCGAAGACGTCGACGACGTCATCGACCAGCACCGGGATGCCGTGCAGCGGCCCGCGCGAGCCGGACGTCGCCCGCTCGCGATCGAGCGTCTTGGCCTCCTCGACCGCCCGCGTGTTCAGAGCACGGACGGCCTGCAGCGCGGGACCTTCCGCGTTGGTCAGCGCGATCCGCGCCAGGTACGCCTTGACGAGCGTCTCCGAGCTCAACGTCCCGGCGGTCAGACGCGCCTGCAGCGACGTGGCGGACTCCGTCTCCAGCGAGAAGTCCAGAGCCGGGGCCGCGCCGCCCACCAGCTTCATCGTCGACTCGTAGTCCGGGTTGCAGGAGCCACGCGAGGAGAACGCCGGCGCCGGAACGGTGTGAGCGCACCGGTACATGCTCGGGTTGATCTCCGACACCGGCTTGCGCAGCTTCGTCGCCTGCTCGATCACGTACGCGACGCCGATCAGATCCCGCTCCTTGTACGCGTTGGCGTGGATCGAGACGTTCAGGGTTCGCCGCTGCGTCGCGTTGTAACCCATCGGGATCGTCAGCTGCGGGTAGCCGGCGCGCGGGCCGTTGCTCACGGAGCCGAGGATCGCGATGAAGTCGTCGCTCGGGTCGGCGGTGTCGTTGGCCATCATCCGGTCGATCCCGGAGTGGCTCAGCTGCTTGCCGACGAGCAGGTTCGAGCGGTACGCCACCGAGGCGGCGCTGTCGGGCGAGATGTCGATCGCCAGCGACCCGGCGTGGGTGCTGTTGCCGAACTTCAGCGCCTCGTGCTCGTTGGCCAGGTTGTCGGCGGCCTCCTCGGCCAGCGACTTGATCGGGGCGTTCGGGCCGAGATGCGCGTAGTAGTGGTCGATGTCACGGTGCGCCTCCCAGTTGAGCACCGAGCCGGGGACGCCCGCCGGGGAGATCACGGGGCGCTCGACGAGGATCGCCCCCGCCGCCTCCAGCGCGGCCTTGGCCGTGTTGACCTCGGCCGACGTGCCGTTCCAGCCGATCCGCTTGCCGCGCACGAAGTTCAGGTCCAGCGCGGACATGTAGTTGGGCAGCGTGTGCGGAACGGGCGGGATGATGTCCTCGTCGTTGATGCCCGGGCCCCAGATGCCGTGGTAGTAGTCGGCGTTGTGGGCGTCATAGCCCGCGATCGACTGCAGTGTCATCGCCGCGTTGGCGACGGTGCGGTCCATCGGGCCGGCGGTGTCCTGCGACGCCGAGATCGGCGCGATGCCATATCCCGGCACCAGCCCGACCGTCGGCCGCAGACCGACCAATCCGTTGGCCTGTGACGGCGAGATGATCGAGCCCGACGTCTCGGTGCCGACGACCAGCATCGACAGCGCCGCGGCACTCGCCGCGCCCGAGCCCGACGACGAGCCGGACGGGTTCTGGTCGGCGTCGACGGCATTGAGCACCTGGCCGGTCAGGTTGGAGAACCCGGACGGCTGGTTGCCGAAGAAGTTCGCGTACTCGGACAGGCCGAGCTTGCCGAGGATCACGACGCCGCTCTCGCGCAGCTTCTTCGCCACGCCCGAGTCGATCGCCGGGAACGAGTTGCGCAGCGAGTAGTTGCCCGCCGACGTGTACATGCCCTTCACGTCGATCAGGTCCTTGAGCAGGATCGGTAGGCCGTGCGCCGGCCCGCGGACGTGACCTTCACGGCGCTCCTTGTCGAGCAGCGCGGCGTCCTTCAGCGCGTCGGCGTTGAGCTGCGTGACCGCGTTCAGGCCGGGGCCGCTCTTGTTCAATGCAGCGATCCGCGCGATGTACGCGCGCGTGAGCTCCACCGAGGTCAACTTCCCCTCGTCCATCAACTTGACCGCCGTCGGACCGTCGAGCGTTTCGAGGTTCAAGTCGGCCGCCTGTGCCGGCGCGACGCACGCCAAGGCACACGCGAGCGCGAGCATCGCGAGTTTCATCCGGTTCCCTCCGTTAGTGGACGTACTGACCCGAGTGCGACGCTAACCCGGCTCCCATGCTCCGCACATTGGACCGACGGTCGAATGTGCGCTCGACCGCCGGGCGAACCTAGGGATCCGCTACAAGGTCAACGCAACGACCAGCAGTCCGCCGCTCCGCGACGACCAGGGCGTCGAGTCGCCACCCCCACCTGGTCGCCCGCCGGTGACGCGCTCGTGTGGGCGACGCCGCGCCGTCCGCACCGCCACGCTGCCATCCGTCAAGGTCGAGCGCGGCAAGGTCAAGCTGACGGTGAAGCTGCGCTCAGGTGGCGTGCCAGGAACTCCGCCTGGCGTGACACCGCGCGCTCGAACCACTCGCCCGTGTAGATCTCGAAGTGGCCGATCGGGTAGCGCACGACCTCGCCCTGCGAGGCCTCGTGCGCGACCCGCTCGGACGCGTCGACGTCCACCAGCGAGTCGTGGTCGCAGATGCAGACCAGCAGCGGGCATGTGATGCTCGACGCCTTCGTCCCCGGCCGGTAGCGCAGGATCTCGAGCCCCGCGCGGGCGGAGATCGCGTTGACCCAGACCGTGTCCGGCGGCGTGATCGACTCGAAGCCGGGGAGCGTGTCCTGCGCGCTCATCAGCGCCACCTCGCCGGGCTTGCCGGCCGCCTTGACGAGCTTCGGCGCTCGCCCGAACAGCGCGCCGCCGGCGTCCTGCAGTGCCAGCTTGGTGAGCTTGGCCGCGGTCACCTTCGGTGCCAGCAGCGACGCCCTGAACCCGTCGGTCATCGGGCATTGCGCGACGGCGGCTTGCACCGGCTCGGATGCCGCCAGCGTGATCGCGTGCCCGCCTCCGAAGGAGGAGCCGAACAGGCCGACCTTCTCGATCCCGGGCAGGCCGCGCGCGTGCTCGATCGCGATCCGCCAATCCTCGAGCTGGGTCTTGATCTCGAACAGCTGGCGGGGCTCGCCGCCACTGGAGCCGAAGCGCCGGTAGTCGAAGACGAGCGCCGCCAGCCCGGCCGCGGCGAAGCGCTCGGCGTACGCGGTCAGGCGCTGGTCGTGCACCGCCGAGAGGCCGTGGCCGAGCACGACCGCGCCGGTCGCGCCCTCGGGATGCCAGAGCCAGGCGGCGATGTCCTCGCGGAGTCTCAGAACGGAAGCCATTGTGCTGGGAACACTTCCCGGAACCGGCCCGGGTAATCGGGGACGAGTTTGAGCGCGTGCGCGCCGGCGGGGCGCGCCTCGACGTACGGGCGCAGCTGGTCGAAGCACATCATCAGCCGCACCGAGGGGGCGATCTGGAAGTCGGCCGCGTTCGGGTCCTCGCCGCCGATCACGCCCTCGGCGAGCAGCGCGTCGACCCGGTCCAGCTGCGCCGGCAAGGCCGCCAGGCACGTGCGCGCGGTCTCGTCGTCGGTCCGCATCTGGAACAGCACGACCGGCTTGATGACGGGCAGGATCGTGCGCATCGTGCCCGCCGGGATCTTCAGGACGGGAGCGGTCAGGAAGCTCGCCATCGCGTCCGGATCCTTGGCGACGCTGTAGCGCGACATCTGCCGGATCCCGTCCTGCAGCGCCGAGTCGGCCCACGCCTCGGCGCCCTCGATCGTCACGCGGTCGGCCTCGGGGAGGAGCGGTGGCTTGGGCACGAAGTGGTCGAGCGCGCGGGCGATCTTCATCGTCCCGCTCACCCGCTTGCCCTCGATCGTCAGCACCGGCACGGTGGAGCCGCGATAGCGCAGGAGCGGCAGCATCGCCTTGTGGCTCATGTTCGGCAGGTCCAGGCGGGTGAACTCGATGCCCTTGTGGCGCAGCATCAACTCGGCGCTGACGCACGGGTGCGAGCCGGGGACGCCGACGAGCTTGGCCTCCATGTCAGTCCACCAGCGCCTGGTAGGTGAGCTGGCGCAGCTGCGAGCGCAGCGGGTAGGTGCTCGACGGCGCGAGCTGGGTGAAGAAGTGCGCGGTGACGCGCTCGGAGCGATCGACCCAGAAGGCGGTGCTGGCGAGGCCGCCCCACGCGAGCTCGCCCTCGCTGCACAGGACCTTCGTGCGCGCGGCGTCGAGGACGACGGAGAACCCGAGTCCGAAGCCCATGCCCTCGTTCTGGGTCTCGGAGATCGTCGGCCGGGCGACCTGTTTGAGCTCGGCGCCGCCGGGCAGATGGTTGCGGCCCATGAAGCGGAGCGTACGCGTCCCGAGCAGGCGCGTGCCGTCAACCTCGCCGCCGCCCAGCAACATGCGGGTGAAGCGGTGATAGTCGGCGGCGGTCGAGACGAGCCCGCCGCCGCCGGAGAGGAACGCGGGCGCGTGCAGGGCGGGCGCGCCGAGCCGGTCGTTGCGTTGCAATCCAGGTCCGTAGAGCGCGGCGAGCCGATCGGGGTCGGCGCTGCCGAAGGCGGTGTCGGTCATCCCGAGCGGGTCGAAGATCCGCTCCTTGAGGAAGACGTCGAGCGTCTGGCCGCTGATGACCTCGATGACACGGCCCAGCACGTCGGTGGCGACCGAGTAGTTGAACTCGGTGCCCGGCTCGAACAGCAGCGGCAGGCCCGCCCACACGTCGACGCATGCCGCGAGGTCCATCCCCTGCGGGGCGCCGAACTCGAAGCCGTGGTCGCGGTAGATGCCGTCCACGGGATGCGCGTAGGCGAAGCCGTACGCGAGACCGGCGGTATGGGTGAACAGGTGCCACATGCGGACCGGCTCGGGCGTGGCGACGGTCATCGGCTTCTGCTGCGAGCCGCCGGTCCACACACGGGCGTCGGCGAACGACGGGATGAACCGCGCGACCTCGTCCTTGAGCTCGAACGCCCCCTGTTCCCAGAGCATCATCGCCGCGACCGACGTGACCGGCTTGGTCATCGAGTAGATCCGGAACAGCGTGTCGTCGGTGACCGGCGTCCCGGCCTCGACGTCGCGCAGACCGCCCTTGGCGACGTGCACCAACTCGCCGTCGCGCGCGATCACCGCGAGGAAGCCGGGCAGCTTGCCCTCGTCCACGTAGCGCTGGTAGTTGCGGTCGATGCGGGCGAGGCGTTCGGGGTCGAAGCCTGCCTCGCGAGGGTCGATCTCGATGTCGAGCACCCCCGCATGTTCCCAAGCTTTGTCCAAGCGAGAAGTGGTTGGATTCGCGCAGTTCAATCGGGAGGAGAGCCCGGATGCGCAGACTGCTGTTGGCCCTGATCGTCCTTCTCGCCGTGCCGACGGCGGCGCGCGCGGACACGGTGGTGTCGCTCGGAGATTCGGCGATATCCGGCGAGGCGGGGCGATGGGCGGGCAACACGAACCAGTCCTCGTCCAAGACCGACGCGCTCGGGCCGACCGCTTACTTCGACAATGCCAACGGCACCGGCGAGGCGATCCCGGGCTGCCATCGCTCCAAGTCGGCCGAGGTGCACATCGGCGGCGGCGTGACGTCGGTCAACCTCGCCTGCTCGGGCGCGCGGACCTACTCCCGCGTGTCGGACTCCAACTTCAAGCCGGGCATCGACTTCTACAACTCCGGCGGCAACAAGGGGCAGGCCCTGGCACTGCAGGAGCTCGCCGGCCGGGACAAGGGCATCAAGGCCGTCGTGGTGCTGATCGGCGCCAACAACTACGGCTTCGCGGACATCGTCCAGACCTGCGTGACCGACTGGCTGACGTCGCCGTCGTGGTGGAAGAACTACTGCCAGGACGACTCGAACATCACGGCGATGTTCACGCAGTCGAACATCAACACGATCACGACGCAGGTCAGGGGCGCGTTCCAGAACGTCAGGAACGCGATGCTCGCCGGTGGCTACGCCGACGGCACCTACAAGATCCTCGCCCAGACCTACTCGGCGCCGATCCCGAAGTCGGCCGGCTTCCGCTACGGCGAGACGGGCTTCACGCGTCAGACCGTCGGCGGGTGCGGCGTCTGGAACAAGGACGCCAACTGGGCGCGCGACACCGTCGTCACCACGCTCAACAACACCGTGCGCAACGCCGTCGCCGGCATGGCCAATGTCCAGGTGCTCAACATGGACGAGGCGCTCGCGGGGCGCAAGCTGTGCGAGAACACGGTCGGGTTGCTCGAGGAGCGCGGGATCTCGACGTGGCGCTCGGCGGGCGCGGTCGACAACAGCGAGTGGGTGCAGCAGATCCGCACGCTGACGACGCTCTTCCCGCCCTATCAGCTCCAGGAGGACGCGCACCCGAACTACTGGGGCCAGCTGGCGCTGCGCAACTGCTTCCGGCAGGCGTACAACGGCGGCGCGGTGCGCGGCGGGACCTGCTCGCGCGGCACCGGGCTCAACGGCAATGGCGAACCGAACATGACGCTCGGCTGAGATGAAGTGGGCCGTCACCGCGGCCCTGCTCGTCGGCCTGGTCCTCGCGGGCCGGGCCGACGCGGCGACGCCTGAGCTGCGCCGTTGCGGTGGGGCGCTGTGCGGGTCGATCGAGCGGCCGCTCGGGAACGGGCGGACGATCGATGTCGCGTTCCGCTGGTATCGCGGCGACGGTTCCCGGCCGCCGATCGTGGCCGTCGAGGGCGGTCCCGGTTATCCATCGACCGGGAGCCGCTGGGAGTACCGCGGGATCTTCGGGCCGCTCGTCCGGTCGCGTGGGCTGCTGCTCGTCGACAACCGCGGCACGGGCGACTCGGCGCTGATCGACTGCCGGTCCGTGCAGGGCTTCCCGGGGCGCACGTCCGGGCGGCCGTTCGCGCGACGGGTCGGGCGGTGCGCGGCGCAGTTCGACGCGCGGTACGGGCGTGGCGCGCACTCGTACTTCGCCACCGCTTACGCGGCGGACGACCTCGCTGCCGTGATGCGGGCGTTGCGGCTGGGGAAGGTCGACCTCTACGGCGACTCCTACGGCACGTTCTTCGTGCAGGAGTTCATCGCGCGCCACCCGTCGACGCTGCACTCGGTCGTGTTGGACTCCGCCTACCCGCGGCGGGACCTCGACCCGTGGTACGCGTCCTCGGGTGCGGCGGCGCGGGCGGCGATGGAGACGGTCTCGCCGGGGTCGGTCGCGCGGCTCGGCGAGTTGCTCGCGCGGGTGCGGACGGCGCCGATCGTCAAGCGGACCCGCGACGCCGACACGACCAGCGTGCTGTTCCGGGTCGACACGCGGGTGCTGGCGGACATGGTCCAGGACGCCGCGTCCGATCCCGTGATCCTGCGTGAGCTCGACGCATCGGTGCGGGCGGCGCTCGCCGGCGACGACGTGCCGCTGGTGCGCCTCGCGGCGCAGTCGAGCACCTGGAACCACTCGCCGAGCGACGCGTCCTACTTCTCGCGCGGCGCCTATCTCGCCGTGTCGTGCCTCGACTACCCGCGCTTGGCGTCGTTCGCGGGCGCGCCCGAGGCGTTCGCGCCCTTCACCGCCGCCGAGTGGCTGACGATCAGCGGCTTCTCGCAGCCGTACGACATCTGCCTCGACTGGCCGGCGTCCAAGCGGCCGCCGGCGGTGCCGGACGTCAAGGTCGACGTGCCGATCCTGATCGTGGGCGGCGATCTCGACTCGCTGACGCCGCTGTCGGACGCGCCCACGTTCGCCCCGGGATTGGGCGACGACGTGACGATCGTGACCTTGAGGAACACCGTCCATGTGACGAGCGAGGGCGACAACTACCTCGTGGAGGGGATGCGCTGCGCGCGGAACGTCATGCGCTCGTTCATCCGCGGGGCGCTGGACTCGACGTGCGCGGCGTCGATCCCCGCGCTGCACACGCCGGACTACCCGCTGACGTTGTCCGCCGCCGCGCCCGCCACGCTCGTGAGCGGGCCTGACCCGGGCGAGAGCGCCCGGCGTGCCGCGACCGTCGCGGCGCAGGCGTTCGCCGACGCGACGATGCGCTGGGTGTACACGGGCGGCGGTCGCCTCGGCGCGGGACTGCGCGGCGGCCGCTTCAGCGTGCGCGACGAGACGTTCTCCTTCCAGGACGTCCGCTTCGTGAGCGACGCGACCGTGTCCGGCGCGGGCACGTTCAAGGCCGCCACCGGCGCCGTCGACGCGACGCTGACGGTCGCGGGCGTGACCGTGCATCTGCGCTGGACCCAGGCCACCCCGCAGGCCCGCGCGGAGATCGGCGGCAGCGTGCTCTCACTCCCGGCACCCTGACGCGATCAGCTGGGCGACATGCCCCGCGGCCGCGTCGGGGACCGCGGCGAAGCTGAGCAGGATCCCGCTCGGTCCCGGCGCGACGCGGTGGGGTGTGATGCCGTCGACGATGACGCCCGCCGCGCGGAGCCGCTCGACCAGCGCGGGCTCGTCAGCGCCCGGGATGTGCAGGGCGATGTGCAGGCCGGCCGCCGCGCCGGCCACGGTCGCGTCGGGCAGTACCCGCGCGAGCGCGGCGATCAGCGCGTCGCGGCGCCGCCGGTACGCGCGGCCGGAGCGGCGCAGGTGGCGGTCGTACGCGCCGCGGGAGATGAAGTCCGCCAGCGCGAGCTGCTCGAGCGCGGGCAGGCCGTGGTCGAGCGACTCGCGCGCCTCGACGAACCGCTCCCGCCACGCCGGCGGCGAGATCAGCCAGCCGAGCCGCAGCGCGGGCGCCAACGTCTTCGACACCGAGCCGACGTGCACCACCAGATCCGGCCGCAGCCCCTGGAGCGCGCCGACCGGCGCACGGTCGTAGCGGTACTCGGCGTCGTAGTCGTCCTCGATGATCAACGCGTCCCGCTCGGCCGCCCAGCGCAGCAGCTCGGCCCGCCGTTCCGAGCTGAGGACGGCGCCGGTGGGGAACTGGTGGGCGGGCGTGAGCAGCACCGCCCGCGCGTCGCCGGGCAACTCGTCGACGACGACGCCGTCCTCGTCCACCCGCGTGGGCACCGGCACCAGGCCACGCTTGGCGAACAGCGCGCGGATGCCCTCGTGCCCGGGGTCCTCGACCGCCAGCTTCACCGGCCCCAGCGCCTCCGCGATGGTCACGAACGCCTGGCCCGCGCCGGCACACAGCACCACGTCCTCGGCCTCCGCGACCGTCCCCCGCACCCGCCCGCGATACGCGGCCACGACCGCCCGCAGCCGGTGCGCCCCGGGGATCGGCGGGTAGTCGAGCTCCGCCACCCCGGCCCCACGCACCGCCTCGCTCAACGACCGCACCCAATCCGCCCGCGGAAACCGCGCCAGATCAGGCCGCCCGGGTCCCAGGTCATACCGCACCGCCACCCCACCACCTAAGGGGTCTGACCCCTTGACAATGCGATCTTGCGCTGAGCAGGGCTTTTCGTGCGAACGCAGTGTTGAGGGGACAGACCCTTTGAGGGAGGCGACGCGGGGGGGCGTGCGTGGGGTGACGAGGAGCCAGCCTTCGGCGGCGAGTTGCATGTAGGCGTCGCTCACGATCCCGCGGGAGACGCCGAGGTCGCCCGCCAGGGCGCGGGAGGCCGGTAGGCGGTCGCCCGCGGCCAGGCGGCCCGAGCGGATCAGGGCGCGGAGCTGGTTCTCGAGCTGGCGCTGGAGCGGGCCGTTGCCGCGCTCCAGGGCGACGAGCAGCTCGGTCGTGCTGGCCTGGTTTTCAGGCATCGAACTGGACCTTACATCCAGGCCAGAGCGGCCCTAGCTTCCCGCGCCATGAGAGCATGGATCGGCGGAGCGACCGCGGCGGCCCTCGTCGGCGCCTCGTTCCCGGTGAGCGAGGCGCTGGTCGACTATCCGTACGCGACCGGTCAGATGATCCGCTACGCCGCGGGCGCGCTGATCCTCGCAGCGCTCCTCAAAGGGCGGCTCGGCATGCCCACGCTCAAGGAGTTCGGGCTGCTGGCGCTCGTCGCGGCGGTCGGCATGGCGGCGTTCAACCTGGCCGTGCTGGCGGCGGTCGACCACATGGGCGCGACCAACACCGGCGTGATCATCGGCGCTTCGCCGGTCCTGCTCGCCCTCGCCGGCACGACCCGCGACCGGCGGGTGATCACGGCGGCCGCGATCGTCGTCGCGGGCGCGGCGCTGGTCAACGGCGCCGACTCGCGGATCAGCGCGATCGGCCTCGCGATCGCGTTCGCCGGCCTCGGGTGCGAGGTCGGCTTCACGCTCCTCGCTGCACCGCTGCTCCCCCGCCTCGGCCCGATGCGGGTCGCCGCCTGGGCGGCGATCCTGGCGACGCTCGAGCTCGCGGTCCTCACCCGCGGCCACGTCCCCACGCCCACCACCCACGAGGCCGCCGCGATCGCCTACCTCGCGGTGATCACGACCGCGCTCGCGTTCGTCCTCTGGTTCGGCGCCGTTCAACAGCTCGGCGCCGCGAAGGCGGGCCTGCTGGTCGGCTTCATGCCGATCGCCGCCGTGACCGTCGACGCCGCCCTCAACGGCCGGACGCCATCGACCGCCGACCTCGCGGGAACGGCGCTCGTGGCGGCGGGGATCGTCTACGGCGCCATGCCGAGCGTTGTGCGGATCCACAACGCGGTCCACCGAACGTTGGCCCGCGGTCCGATGACGTGACGCCGCCGGCGCGGCACCATTCCCCTAGGTCATTCCGAAGGGGAGAGCGATTCTTTGAACGTCGGTATCGGGCTCGCGCTGCTGTGCGCGGCCGTAACGCAGCTCGGCTTTCTGTGCAAGCACCGCGGCGCGACGCAGGCGCCGCGAGTCGACCTGCGGGCCCCGCTGCGCAGCGCGCGTGACCTGTTCCGCTCGAAGTGGTTCGCGATCGGCATGGCGATCGCGGGCGGCGCCTGGATCCTGCACGTCGTGGCACTCGCGCTCGCGCCGCTGAGCGTCGTCCAGGTCGCGCTCTCCACCGGCGTCGTGATGCTCGCGGTGCTCGGCGAGCGCCTCTTCGGCTGCCAGGTCGGCAGCCGCCAGTGGGTCGGCGTGATCATGACGAGCATCGGCCTGACCCTGCTCGTGGTCACCCTCCCGCGCACCGGCGGCAGCCACTCCGCGTTCGCCGTCCCGGCGCTGATCGCCTTCCAGGCCGGGATGCTCGCGCTCGGCGTCCTGCTGATCGCGGCGCCCAAGCTCGGCACGCCCGCCCACCATCACGGCGCGGTCCTCGGCGCCGCCGCCGGCACGCTGTTCGGCGTCTCCGACGTCGCCGTGAAGGCGCTGACGAGCGTCGGCGGCCCGCTCGAGCTGCTGATCTCCCCCTGGCTGCCCGTCGCGCTGCTGGCCTCCGCGCTCGCCTTCCTCGCCTCCGCCCGCGGCTTCCAGGAGGGCGAGGCCGTCCCGGTCATCGCCTGCACGAGCACCGCCGCGAACGTGACGGTGATCACCGGCGGGATCGTGGTCTTCGGCGACGCGCTGGCCGGCGGCGTCCTGCTGGGCGTGCAGATCCTCGCCTTCGCCCTGGTGGCCGTCGCCGCGCTGGTCACCCCGCACGGCCGTCCGGTCCCCGCCTAGCGAGCTACCTTGCGCGGCGGGATGCGCCGCGCTCTGCTGTTCCTGGTCGTTCTGCTGTCCGCCGCGCCCGCGCAGGCCGCGCCACGCCCGCTCGCCAGGAATCCGACCGCCGCCGCGCTGGCCGGGGACACGGTCCTCTACACGCAGGTGACCGGCCGGCGGCTGCGGGTCCTCGCTCAGCCGTACACGGGCGGGACGCCCACCGAGGTCTTCCGGCGCACCGCGCCCAGAGGCAGGATCGTCAGTGCGCAGCTCGCCGCCTCGCCCCAGCAGGCCGCGCTGCTGATGACCACCGACGACGGCTCGGCGTTCGGCGCCACGGACCTCTTCGCCGGCCCACCCACCGGTCCGTGGACCCGGCTATTCCCCAGCGCCGAGGGAATGCTCCCGTTCCGGAACCAGGTCGTCGGCGAAGCCGTGTTCACCAGCGAGTTGCGCGGGGAGTTCGACGTCGGCGCCGTGGTCGTGCGCGACCCGGCACCGCATGTGGTCGAGCACATCCCACCCGAGATCGCCTACAGCGCCGTGTTCGCCGGCCGGTTCGTGGCCTTCACCGACGACCTGCGGATCGTCGTGCAGGACTGGCGGACCGGGGAGCCCTTCAGCACGGTCGTCGTGCCGGATCCCGTCGACGAGATCGCCCTGCGCGACGACGGCCGGATGGTCTACCGCACCGATCAGCACGAGCTCTATGAGGGACAGCGCAAGCTCGCACAGGCCGACGGGAACGTCGCCTTCGCCGGGGACCGGCTCGTCTACCAGCGCGGCTTCGACCTGCGCGTGCTGGAGCCCGACGGCCGGAACCGTCGCTTCGGCGTCCACACCGAGGAGCTGGACGGCTTCACCACCGACGGCACGCGGGTGCTGTGGTGGGCCAACGGCTGCCTGCTGACCGCGGACGTCGCCGAGCTCGCAGTGGACGCGATCGCCCCCGGCGCCTGTCCTCGCAGCGAGGTCAAGCTCGGCGAGAACACCGACCTGCCGCTGCGGCGAACTGTCTCGGTCCCCGTACGCTGCGTCGCCGCGCCGCGCGAGTGCCGCGGCACCATGAGGGTCCGCGACGGAGCGCGGGTCGCCGCGCGCGCCCGCTTCGCCGTCCCCTCCGGCCACAGCCGCCGCGTGCGCATCACGCTGAGCGCCCGCACCTACGCCCACGCCCGCCGTAAAGGGTCCGCGCACCTGCCCGTCGAGCTCCGCACCGACGACGGCGACCGCTCACCCGCCAGCTTCACGCAGGCGCTGTTCCTCCAGGAATAGAGTGCCGCGCATGGCCGCCGCAGGGGTGGTTGGCAGTTTGGTGGGGCAGATCGAGGACGAGCTCGACGCGGTCGTCGAGCGCATCTGCGACCGCATCCGCGAGGAGATCCCCGACTTCCGCCGCCTCCCGCGCGCCACGCTGGCCGACGCGGTGCGGGGCAACGTGTCGCGTGCGCTCGCCGCGCTGCGCGAGCTGCGCGATCCGACGCAGGACGAGCTCGAGCGCGCCGCCGCCGTCGGCCGTGAGCGCGCCGAGCAGGGCCTGACGGTCGACGCCGTCCTGCACGGCTACCGGATCTCGGTCACCGGCGTGTGGTCGCGCTTCGGCGAGCTCGCCCGCGCGGAGGGCGCCGACGTCGCCACGGTGCTGGCCTTCAGCGAGACATTGTGGCGCTGGGCGGACGCGGTCATGGATGTCGTGGCCGCCGCGCATCGCGAGGTGGAGCTCGAGCAGGCGCGCGAGGAGCAGCAGCGGCGCGACGCGTTCATCTTCGCCGTGCTGACCGGGACGCTCGACCCGGACGAGCTGCGCCGCGAGAGCGCGACGTTCGGGCTCGATCCCGAGCGCGAATACATCCCCTTCCGCGCGCGGGGACGTCTGAAGGCGGACGGGATGTCGATCGCGCTCGACCATGACGTCGCCGGTCTGACCTTGACCGCGCCGAGCCCGCCGCACGGGGTGACGGTGGGGTTCGCGGCGCCCGCGCGGCTCGAGTCGCTTCCCGCCGGGTTCGCTCATGCCAGCCGCGCGCTGCAGACTGCGCTCGCGTTCGGGCAGACCGGCGCATTCAGCCTCGCCGATCTGTCGATCCGGCCCGCGATCCTGGCCGACGAGGCGCTCGGCGACGCCTTCGCGGAGCGGCACCTGGCCCCGATCCGCGGCCTCGGAATGGAGCTCGAGGACACGTTGCGGACCTATCTCGACCTCGGGATGCGGATCGACGAGACCGCCCGCGCCCTGCACGTACACGCCAACACGCTGCGCCATCGACTGCGCCGATTCGAGGAGGCTACGGGCGCGAACTTGCGGGATCCGCGCGTCGTCGTGGAACTCTGGTGGGCACTCGAGCGCCGGCGCCTCCAAACTTAGTCCACTTGTCCACACGATCAACAGCGCTGGCCGTCACCGAGACGCTGGTGCTGGTCGTCGCGATCGTGGTCGCCGCACTGACGTCCACCGCCGAAGACTGGCAACCACCGGCCCTCGTCGCCCTCCTGCTCGGGCTCGCCCTTGCCACCGACTGGTTCGCCGTCAGCCACGGCGGGCAGCGGATCTCCGGCTCGTTCCTGGCCCTCGTCCTGGCAGCCGCGCTGCTCGGCCCCGCGCCCGCCACCGCGATCGGCATCGCCGCCGTCCTGTTCGATCAGCTGCGCGCCCGCAACCCGCTCCCGCGCCTGATCGCCAACCTCGCCGCGTTCGCGACCTTCCCGCTCGTCGGCGCGCTGATCATCGACGCCGCCGACGTCGCGCCCGAGTCCGCCGCGTTCCCGCTGCTGGTGTTCGCCACCTTCCTGCTGACGAACTTCCTCAACTTCCTGATGATCGGCGGCCACCACGCGTTCGAGACGCGGACGCCGCTGGCCGACGGGTTCCGCAAGATCTTCGTGCCGGTGCTGCCGTCGGAGATCCTCAGCGCGGTGCTGTGCGCGCTGGTCGCGACGTTCTACGCGCGCACCGGCGTCGCCGCGATCGCGCTGATGCTGTTCGTGCTGCTGACCTTCCAGTACCTCCTGCGCGAGCTGCTGCTCTCGCGCGAGCGGGCGGAGCGGCTGGCCGGCCTGCAACTCGGGGTGCTGATCTCGATGATCGAGACGCTCGCGCTGCGCGACCGGATGACGGCGCGCCACTCGGCCGCGGTCGCCCGCTACGCCCGGGCGATGGCCAAGGCGCTCGGCTGGACCACGGAAGAGCAGGACCTGGTCCACACCGCGGGGCTGCTGCACGACATCGGCAAGTTCGCGTTCCCGGACTCGATCCTGCTCGCCGACACGCGGCTGACCGACGAGCAGTGGCAGCAGGTCAAGCGCCACCCGGAGGACGGCGCCGCGATCGTGCGGCGGATCGACGGCTACTCGCCGGTGGCGGAGATCATCCACGCCCACCATGAGCGCTGGGACGGGCGCGGCTACCCGCGTGGGCTGCGCGGCGACGCGATCCCGCACGCCGCGCGCATCATCGCCGTCGCCGACACCTACGACGTCATCACGGCGCGCGATTCCTACCGCAAGCCGATCTCCGTCCAGGAGGCGATCGCCGAGCTGCGGCGGTCGGCGGGCGGCCAGCTCGACCCCCACGTGGTCGAGGTCTTCATCGGCCTGCTGACGGCGGGCGACCTTTCGTTCGGGCATGGCGACGACGCCGATTTCGAGGCCGAACTGGGGTTCGGCCGACGAGTCCAGGCACACGCCCTCCCCCGAACGAGGTAATCGTTTGCTCACCCCTTAAGCCCGCGCTATAGGGGGCCGATGAAGTGATTACGCAGGGCAATGAAGTACCTGCAAATCAAACACTTCTAGCCGATCAAGGAGCGATCACAATGGGCTTCAAGTTCTAGTCCCGCGGGGATGATCTCCTCCACCGCGCCGGCAAACTCCGCCGGCCCACCGGAGGGCACCACGACCGGGCGCATAGTGCGCGCCCGTCGCACCGCGGACCTGATGCGAGCAGCGTTCAGGTCCTTCTGCTTCACCAGGACGCCAAGCTTCGCCTCGGCGATCCGCCGCCCCACCTCCGGCTGATCGCGGCCGAACGGCACTGCCACGATCGGCACGCCGGCCGCAACCGCCTTCTGCACGATCCCCATGCCGCCGTGGCAGACGACCGCCGCGGCGCGTTCCAGCACGGGTCCATGCGCGACGAAGCGCTCGACCCGGACGTTATCCGCTTGTGGAAGCTCGCCCGCACCGTGGGCGTCGGCGAGCGTCACGAGCACCCTGACGGGTTCGTCGCGCAGGCCCTCGATGGCCGCCGCGGCGAGCGCCTCATCTCCCTGATATTCGGTCGAGCAGGTCACCAGGACCCACGGGTCGCCCGGTTCGTCCAGCCACGCCGGCGCCTCGGCCGGCGGGTCCCAGAGCTGCGCGCCCACGAAGCGCACGTGCGCCGGCGTGTCGGTGCGCGCGTACTCGAGCGGCTCGCCCGTCAACGCCAGGATGCGGTGTGGGCGATAGAGGTTCTCGATCGGGTCCTTGACCGGGTCCAGCCGTGCGTTGACCCGCAGCGCGTTCAGGCGCGGCAGCATCGCCTTGCTGTACTCGCGCAGCACGACGCGGAGGAGCAGCTTGTCGCGGAGCGCGCCGAGCGGCCCGCCCATCGGCTTCAGTCCCAGCCCGTACGGCGGGATGCCCTTGCCCGGGAACGGGATCAGCGACGGCATGACCGACGCCCACGGCAGGCCGGAGCGTTCGGCGCCGATCGCGGCGCCGTAGGCGATCGTGTCGATCAGCAGGACGTCGGGGCCGTAGGCGTCGATGTGGCGCTCGAGGTCCGCCCGCTGCTCTTCGCCGCGTCCGAGCAGGTCCCGGAGCCCGCGGTGCAGGCGATCCCGGCCTTGGACCTCGTAGTCGGTGATGGCCTTGGCTGTGCTCTGGTCGACCGCGGCCGCGTCGAGCCCGGCAGCACGCAGCTGCTCGACGTGCTCCGCGTTCGCGATCAGTTTGACCTCATGCCCGCGCTGTTTGAGCGCGAGCAGGCCGGGGACGAGCGGGAAGACATGCCCGGTGGCGGGCGTGGTGTAGGCGAGAATCCGTGCCATGTGGGGAGTCCTTATGCGGGGAGCACACTGCGGATGAGGTGCGCGACCGTCTCGCGCGTCTGGTCGGCGGTGAGACCGCCGTCGCGGCGCAGGACGAGCCAGAGCTCGACGCCGCAGAGGCCGATGAGCTGGCCGGTGAGCTGCGGACCGGCGGCGGCGATCTCGTCCGCGAACGCCGCCTCGATCCACTCGCGATGCCCCTGCCGGCCGCCTTGCGCGTTGGCCGCCAGCGTCGGCGAGGCCTCCTCCTGGCGCAGCGAGCGGTCGATCAACGCGCCGAACCGCTCGTACTGACGCTCGAGGGCGGCGGCCACGACGTCGGGGTCGGAGCTGTCCGGCTCGCCCCGCGCCGCGCGGATCCCGTCCGCCACCCACTCGTTCACCAGCCGGACCAGGCCATCCTTGGTCTGGACCCGCCGGATCAGCGTCTGCACCCCGACGCCGGCCCGCTCGGCCACGTCGGCGAGCGTGATCTGGTCGAACGGCTTGGCCATGAACGCGTCCAAGGCCGCCTCCCGGATCGCCGCCGTCCGGGCCTCAGCGGCCTCGGCGCGACGGCCCTGGCGATACGGGCGAGTGGGTGCCGCCTCTTTCATGGTAAGGACGTTACCGCCGAAATGGCCCGCCGGAAGTGCGGCCAACCACACCGTTGCCATGAGACGCTGTCGCGCATGACCCGTCTCGTAGGCATCAACCACGTCGCGCTGGAAGTGGGAAGCATCGAGGAGGCGCTCGCGTTCTACGGGCGCTTCTTCGACATCCGCCTGCGCGGCGTGGCGCCCGGGATGGCGTTCATCGACATGGGCGACCAGTTCCTCGCGCTGTCCGAGGGCCGCGAGCAGGACGCCGACGACGGGCGCCACTTCGGGCTCGTCGTCGACGACAAGGAGGCCGTCCGCGCGGCGCTCCAGGACGCCGACGTCGAGATCGAGCCGGGCCGGCGCCTCGACTTCCGCGACCCGTGGGGCAACCGCGTCGAGATCGTCGACTACCGCGACATCCAGTTCACCAAGACGCCGGCCGTGCTCGCCGGCATGAGCCTCGCGGGCCTCGTCAAGCACCCGGGGGCGCTCGAGGAGCTGCGCGAGAAAGGCCTGCTCTAAACGGGGCGGCCCGCCGCGCTGAGGTGGGCGAAGGCGAGCGCTCGGGGCATGCCGAGCTCCTCGGCCAGGTAGGCGAGGGACTCGTCGACCGAGCGGCGCGTCGGCTCGTCCAGCCGGGCGCGCTCGAACCAGTACGGCGCGGCGTGGGGCGACGCCACCTCACCGCGGGAGAGCACGGTCAGCCGGAACGTCGCGCGCAGCGGGGCCTCGAGCGCGAACGTGCCCTCGCGGACGTAGTGCGGGTCGCCCGTGAAGAACTTCGCGCCTGGGACGTGGATCGGGAGGAAGAGGCTCGAGCCGACGCCGAGGCGGTCGTGCGACGCCGGGTCCGCGCCGGCGACGCCCATGATCCCCATGGAGGGGTCGAGCGGGAACTCGGCGCGCAGCTGACGCGAGACCGGCAGGTAGCCGCGATAGCCGTCGTCGGCCCGGCGGACCGGCGTGAAGAGCGTCACGGCCTGGGCGCCGCCGCCCGCGTGGCGGTTCGAGACCACGCCGTAGGGCACGCGCGGGACGAGGCCGAGCACGTCGACGCGCAACACGTCGCCGGGTCCGGCGCCGCGGACCGCGATCGGGCCGGTGACCACGCACGGGCTCTCGTACGAGCGGCTCGACGCGGCCAAGGCGCGGGCGTCGTCGAGCACCCGCTCGCGCGCGATCCCGTAGCGGCCGAAGTAGGCGACCGGGTCACGGCCTTGGTCGGAGAGGATGCCTTCGTGAGAGATGGTGTCGACGGTGACAACCGCGCCCGACTCGACGGTGGCCGCGGGCACGCTGTCGGCACCGGGCAGGACGCCCCAGCGGACGGTCTCGACAGTGGAGCGCAGGTAGCGACCTTCGACCCGTCCGACGCCGGATTGCAGGACTTTGCCGGCCGCGGCGGCGACAACCCCGGGTGACGACAGCCAACGCGGCGCGACGGCTCCGGCGTTCACGAGCGCGCCCGCCCGCCGCAGATCGGCCTGGTCGATGGCGCCCTGCAGCAGCGAGACGGCGGCCTCGCGGTCGGGTTGCATCCATTGGTGGGTCACGCCGAGCAGGCTCGCAGCGATGTAACCGGTTTCCTCTCGACCACGAGGCGGAACCTGATTGGACGTCCGGTCCAAGGCGCGGTGGGGTGCGCACCCTATTGCTGACGCGGTGACAATCTGCGTAGGCTTGCCGACCGAGTCGGGCATGGACGTGGACAGAGACGATCGGGGGGACCTGGAAGCCCTCCTCCTCGCCCCGGTGGGCGTGGGTACATCCGAGACCGTCGATCCCGTGCGTCTGCAGGACCGCCTGCGCCGGCGAGAGGCGGCGCTGCGCGCCGTGCTCGAAGGGCTGCCGGACGCCACCGTCGCCTCCGGGCGCGACCACAGGATCGTCTTCGTCAACGCCCACGCCGAGTCGCTGTTCGGCTACGAGCGCGACGAGCTCCTCGGCCAGCCGGTGCAGATCCTCTGGCCGGAGCGCCTGCGCGACCGCTACACGCGCAACATGGAGCTCTACTTCGAGACCGACCACCCGCTGCGCTTCTCCACCCGCGCGGACGGCCTGCGCCGGGATGGCTCGGAGTTCGTCGGCGAGATGAGCTGGGGGATCGTCGAGACCGAGGCCGGCCCGCTGCTGCTGGCGATCGGGCGCGACATGACCGCCCACCGCGAGGCGCTCGCGCGCGTGAAGCGCCAGTCCGCGCAGGTCGCCGCAGTCGCGGCGCTGGGGGAACGGGCGCTGGCCGGGGCGGACGTCGCCGACCTGGCCGCGGAGGCGGTCGAGAAGCTGCGCGAGACGCTCCCGCTCACCGGCGCGTTCGTCGTGCGCGAGCAGGTCACGCTCGCCGCGTGGGGCACCGCGGCCGGCGGGGCGGCGCTGCGCTTCGAGATCCGCACCGGCGACGAGATCTTCGGCGAGGTGAGCGTGGTCAACGAGACGCCGCTCAACGAGGACCAGGAGAACTTCCTGCGCGGCGTCGCCAACGTCCTCGCCACCGCGATGGGGCGGATGCGCAGCGACGAGCAGATGCGCCACGAGGCGCTGCACGACCCGCTGACCGGTCTCGCGAACCGCGCGCTGTGCCGGGAGCGGCTGATCCACGCGCTGGCCCGCAGCGGCCGCGACGACGGCTCCGCCTGCGTGCTCTTCATCGACCTCGACGACTTCAAGGGCGTCAACGACCTCTACGGCCACGCGGCGGGCGACGCGCTGCTGATCGCCCTGGCCCGGCGGCTGGTCGCCACCGTGCGCCCCGCCGACACCGTCGCCCGCCTCGGCGGCGACGAGTTCGTGGTCGTCTGCGAGGACATCGACGAGTCCACCGCGATCGCGCTCGGGCACCGCCTGACGGAGGCGATCCACGAGCCGATGGACATCGAAGGCGTCGAGCACCGGCTGTCCGCCTCGATCGGCATCGCGCTCGGCGCCGCCGGCCGCCGCGACCCCGACGCGCTGCTCGCCGACGCCGACGCCGCCGCCTACCGCGCCAAGGCCGAGGGCCGCGGGCGGGTCGAGGTCTTCGACACTCGCCTGCGCAGGCACGCACGCGAACGGCTTCGCACTGCCGCGGCGCTCGAGCGCGCGCTCTCCCTCGGCCAGCTCCGGCTCGCCTTCCAGCCGATCGTGCGCCTCGACGACGGCTCCGTGGTCGGCCACGAGGCGCTGCTGCGCTGGGACTCGCCGGGCGGGGTGATGTCGGCGCCCGCCGAGTTCATCCCGGTCGCGGAGGAGTCCGCGCTGATCGTCGAGATCGGCGCCTGGACGCTGATGCAAGCGTGCCACGAGAGCGCGGCGGCGTTCGGCGTGGCGCCGGAGGGCCCGGTCGTCGACGTCAACCTCTCGCGCCGCCAGCTCGCCCAGCCCGACCTGCCCGCACTGGTCGCCGACTGCCTGCGCTCGAGCGGGCTGCCCGGGCGGCGGCTGCGGCTGGAGGTCCGCGAGACCGTCCTGCTCGGCGCCCCCAAGACCGCGCGGCGAAACCTCGACGACCTGCGCGCGATGGGCGTCGTGCTGGTCCTCGACGACTTCGGCACGGGCTACTCGTCGCTGCGCGACCTCCCCGTCGCCGCGGTCAAGATCGACCGCTCCTTCGTGGGCCAGCTCGGCTCGAGCCAGGGCGACACCGCGATCGTCGCCGCGATCGTCTCGCTCGCCCACGCGCTCGGCATCGACGCGATCGCCGAGGGCGTCGAGAATGAGGAGCAGGCCGAGCGGCTGCGCGAGCTCGGCTGCGAGCTCGCGCAGGGCTATCTGTTCGGCGCCCCCGGAACACGGATAACCTCCGGCTCGTGACCACGTTCGAGGAGCTCGACGCTCTGCCCACCCGTGAGCTGCACGACCGCGCCGTCAAGCGCGCGGAGCACCGGCTCGACGTGAAGTTCTTCTGGCGGCTGATCCAGGAAGGCACCGCCGCCGAAGCCGCTCAAGGCGACCTCGAGGATGCCGAGCAGGACTCGCTGCACTGGAGCCGCCAGATGCTCGAGGTGCTGCGCAAGGACGAGGCCGCGCTCGAGGTACGGCGTCCGATCTACATCGACTATCTGCTGGGCAAACACTCGGAATAGCGCGGATTGGGCCGTCCGGGGGGTTTGTATTTCCCGGCCGGTTGACCCCTCCTAGATGGGCATGGAGATTGCCCGCGTGGAGTTGATTCGTGAGATTCCGGACGTCGGACTCGCCGCGCAGTTCGACGGCGAGCCGCTGGTACAGAGCTTCCGGGTGCGGGGCCGTAAGGGCCGCGTCTGGATCACCACCCGCGAAGCCTTCGAGATCCCGGGCTTCGGCGCGCCGTGGGTGGCGGGCCGGCTCGTCGCCCTGGAGGCGCAGATGGGCAAGCGCGCGCTGGTCCGCGCGCTGCGCGCGGGCATCCGCCTGCATGCGGACACCCGCGAGCTGGCACTCGCCGCTTAGGCGTCCGCCGAGACGAGGTTCACGCCGAGCGTCGCGCCGCAGTTGACGCCGGAGCCGGTCTGGTGCACGACCATGCCGAGTCGCGTCCCCGCGGCCAGGTGGACGGTGTTCGCGCCCGACAGGGACGGGTTGCCCGCCGCGCCGCCGACATCGAGGTCGAGCGCGCCCGCCAGGCTCGCGCCCTCGCGGATCTGGAAGCGGGTGTTGGCCGCGCCGCCGTTGCAGTTGCCGTTCAGCGTGAGCAGGTAGTTGCCGGACGTCGGGACGGCGACGTTGGTCGGGCTGGCGATCGTCATGCCGTGGTTGGAGATCCCGGACGTGTTCGCGCCGGAGATCGGGAGCGCGGTGTTATTGAAGGCCGAGCCGGGGACGAACGCGACCCCGCGGGCCGTGAACGACGGCGGCCCTTGCGTGGCGGCGTAGGTGACGCCGGCCGTGCCGGCGAAGAGAGCGGCAATCGCGACGATCAGGGCGGGGCTGGGGCGGCGTGCGAGACGCTTGAACATGGAGATCCATCTCCTGATGGTGGGGTGGGATGCCCCGATTGACGCCTCAGCCGTCGGCGAATTCCGTCCCCAGCCCGAGCATGAGGCCGCTCTCATCGAGCGCGGCGCTCGTGGTGAGGAAGAGGATCACGCCGTCGGTGGGGGCGACTGCCTCCTCGAGCGTGTCGCCGTAGAGGTCGCGGACCTCGCCGAGCACCTGGCCCGCGCGGACGTGCTCGCCGGTGGCCGCGTGGGCGACCCAGAAACCGGCGTGGGTGCTGTAGAGCCACTCGAAGCGGCGGACGATCCGCGAGCGCGGCGGGTCCGGCTCGCCGTCGAGCATCTTCAAGAGCTTCAGCGCGTTGCGGGTCCCGTCGACGAGCAGTTTCGTGGCCGCGGCTTCGAGCCGGCCGGCCCCGCCCGCCTCGGCGATCACGCCCTTGGTCGCAACGCTCATGCCCGTCAGCGCGTCGGACTCGGTGTAGTCGACGACGTACGGGAGGCCCATGGCCAGCGCGAGCTCGCGCGAGCCGGGGTCGGCGAACAGCGCGAACGGCTCGAGCGCCTCGACCAGGTCGCCGCCGTGGAGGTCGATGAAGGCGTCGGCGGGCGCGATCAGCCGGCTGTGGATGTCGTGGGCGAGCCGGTCGGTGTAGGTCCCATCCGGGTCACCGGGAAACGAGCGGTTGAGGTTCTTGCCGTCGGCCGGGACGACGAACGGCGAACGCTGCGTGAACGAGTCCATGCTGACGACGGGGACGGCGGTGATCCGGCCGTGCAGCTGCGCGGGTTCGAGTCCGCGCATGACGTCGATGACCGCGGCGATCGAGGAGTACTCGCAGCCGTGCACGCCGCCGATCAGGCTCAGGTGCGGGCCGTCGTGGGCGCCTGTCAGGTCGAAGGCGGGAACCGCGACTTCGTCGAGTGTGATCGTCGTACGCACGCGGCGCATTCAATACGGTCACTGCGTGTTCCGCCCGCTGGGAGAGCCCGAGCTGGTCCGGCTCGACGACGACGCCCTGATCGCGTACGTGCGCGCGGCGCGGCTGCACGGCCACGAGTCGTCGCGGGTGGCGCTGGCGGTGCTCGTCTACGGCCACTGGCACAACGTCTCGCGCCGGGTCGCGCTGAAGGTGCCGCCGGCAGCGGTCGAGGACGTCACGTCCGAGGTGCTGGTGAGCGCGCTGCAGTCGGCGTTCGGCGGGTCCTCGCAGGGCGAGTTCCACGTGTGGCTGCAGACGATCACTACCCGTCGGATCGTGGACTTCCATCGCCGGGCGCGGCCGGTCGTGGGGCTCGACGAGCGCCTGGCGGCGCCGGAGGAGGACGCGATGGACGTGACCGATGCCGTCGAGCGGGTGCTCACGCGGCTGAGCGATGAGCATCGGCGGGTGGTCGAGCTCGTAGTGTTCGCCGGGCTCGCGGCGTCCGAGGTCGACGGGGTCAGCGCGGCCAACGTGCACCAGATCACCTCCCGTTTCCGGCGCGCGTTACGCGAGGAACTGACATGACCGACGTCGACGCATTGCTCGCAGACTTCATCGCCGCCGATCGCTCCGGTGTCGCCGATCCGGCGCCGTATCTCGCGCGGGTCTCAGGCACGGATCGGGTCGAGCTGGAGGCGCTGATCGACGGCTACCTGGCGCGAGCGCCGCGGCGCGCGTTCGATCGCGGGGCGTTCGAGGCTTCGCCCGCGGCCGGCGTCGTGGCGGCGCTGGAAGGCTGGCCGGCGCTGCTGCCGCGGTTGCGCGAGCGGGCGCGGCTGCGTCCCGCGGAGCTCGTGGCACGGCTGGCGGCCGAGCTCGGGGTCGGCGGGCGTGAGGCGAAGGTCGGCTCCTACTACGGGCGGATGGAGGCCGGGACGCTGCCGGTCTCCGGCGTCAGCAACCGCGTGCTGGAGGCGCTGGGGCGGATCGTGGGCGAGAGCGCCGTCGTCCTGCGCGCCGCCGGGACGCTCGCGCCGCCGCCTCCACCCGCGCCCGCCGTCGCGCGCATGGCCGCCCCCGCCGCCGCGGAGTTCGCCGGCGCGATGCCCGAGCGCGACGAGGTCGACGTCCTGTTCACCGGCGGCATCTGACGCCGCTTCTACGATCGGCGCCCGATGGATCCTGTCCTGCGCACGCTCCTGCTGGAGCGGTTGTCGGCGTCCGACCTCGACGACACCGCCAAGCACGTCATCGAGGTCGCCTGCGCGGGCGAGGCCGAGGCGGGCGACGCCGCGCCGCCGGTCTGGCTGTCGTCGGTGACCGTCGAGGGCTTCCGCGGGATCGGGACGCCCGCGACGCTGCCGTTGGAGCCCGCGCCGGGGCTGACGGTGGTGGTCGGCCGCAACGGCTCCGGCAAGTCCTCGTTCGCCGAGGGCCTCGAGCTGCTGATGACCGGACGCCTGAAGCGCTGGGAGAAGCGCCCGAAGGCGTGGACGGAGACCTGGCAATGCCTGCACTGGGACGAGCCGACGCGGATCGGCGCGACGCTCGTGCTCGAGGGCTCAGGCGACGAGGTGTCACTGGCGCAGGAATGGCCCCACGGCGCCCTGTATGACGACGCGAGCGGGCGGGCGGCCCCCGCCGCGGTCCTCGCCGAGCACCACTGGGACCGCGACCTGCCGTCCTTCCGGCCGTTCCTCGCGTACGCCGAGCTGGCGACGATGTTCGACACGCTCTCGTCGCTGTACGAGGCGCTGACCCCGGTGCTCGGGCTCGGTGACATCGACGAGCTGGTGGCGTCGCTCGCCGCCGCCCGCCTGGCGTACGACAACCAGCGCAAAGAGGTGGGGCGCTTGAAGGACGCGCTCGTCACCCGGCTGGACCCGGAGGACGAGCACGCCGCCCTGGTCGCGGCGGCGCTGGGCGTCCGCAAGCCCGACCTCGACGCGATCGAGCAGCTGCTCGCGGATGCGCCCGACTACAGCGGCGACACCGCGATCCTGCGCCGGTTGGCGGGCCTCCACGTGCCGTCCGACGACGAGATCCGCGCGGCGTTCACCGCCGTCCGCGTCGCCGAGCGCGCCCACAAGGACGCCGCCGCGACCGACGCCAAGCGCGCGACGGACATCGCCGCGCTGCTGCGCCGCGCGCTCGCGGTCCGCGACCCGGCGCGGCTGACCGACGACTGCCCCGTCTGCGGCACCCCGGACGTCCTCGACGAGGCGTGGGCGGCCCGCGCGGCCGAAGAGGCCGCCGCGCTGGACGAGCAGGCGCGCGCGCTGACGGCCGCCGAGACCGCGCTGGGTGCGGCGCGCCGCGGCGTGGCGACGCTGATCGACGCGAACGCGCGCAGCGCGCCGGCGCTGGCCGCGCAAGTGGGGCTCGCCGCAGCGCCGGCGGCGGCCGACCCCGCCGCCGCGCCGGCCGATCCCGCCGCGGGTGCCGCCGGCTCACCGGCCGACCCCGTCGCGCGGCTCGACGCGGCCTCGCCGCGCGCGGACGACGTCCTCGCCGCCGCCGCGCACCTTCGGGTCCTCTCCGCGACGGCCGCGGACGAGCTCGGCAAGCGGGGCGCCGCGTGGCAGGAGCTCGCCGGCCACGTCGCGGGCTGGCTCGAGCAGGCGCGGGAGGTCGAAGCGCGGGCCGAGACGCTCATCGCCCTCAAGGCCGCGGAGAAGTGGGTGAAGGGAGCGGCGGAGGAGTTGCGCCGGGAGCGCTTCGCGCCGATCTCCGAGCGGGCGATCGCGAACTGGCGGGAGCTGCGGCAGGGGTCGGCGATCGACCTGCACGACATCACGCTCAAGAAGTCCGGGCGGACCGGGCGGGCGGACTTCGACGTGCGTGCCGACGGCGAGGGCGCGAACGCGCTCGGGGTGATGTCGCAGGGCGAGCTGCTCGCGCTCTCCGTCTCCGTCTTCCTGCCGCGCGCCGCGCTCGACGAGTCCCCGTTCCGCTTCGCGGTGATCGACGATCCCGTGCAGGCGATGGACCCCGCGAAGGTCGACGGGCTCGCGCGCGTCCTGCACCGCGCGGCGCGCACCCGCCAGATCGTCGTCTTCACCCACGACGACCGCCTCCCCGAAGCCATAAGAAGGCTCAAGCTCGACGCGACGATGCTCCATGTCGACCGTCGCGCGAACTCGACCGTCGACGTGCAGGTGTCCAGGACGCCGGTGCAGCGCTACCTCGACGGCGCCCGCGGGTACGCGAAGCCCGATCGGCTGCCGCCGGAGGTGCAGGCGCGGGTCGTCCCGATGTTCTGTCGCAGCGCCGTCGAGGCCGCCGCGGCCAACCTCGTCAGGAGGCGGGCCGTCGAGGCGGGAACGAGCCTCGACGAGGCCGACGAGCAGATCGACGAGGCGCGGACGCTCCGGGAGACGCTCGCGCTCGTGCTGTTCGGCGAGGCGGGGCGCCAGGGCGAGGTCGCGAGCGAGGTCCGCAAGCGCTACGGGACGCACGCCGCGAGCCTCGTGTCCGAGCTCAACCGCGGCTCGCACGGCGCGACGCTCGACCCGCAGACGCTCAAGCGCCTCCCGGACACCACCCGCGACTTCATCCAGCAATTGACGAAATGACGAGCCGGCTCACCGTCGCCGCCGTGCTCGACGAGGCCGAGCGCCAACTCGACGAGTTCGACCCGCACACGTCCGGCACGTGGCCGCACGCCGCCGCGGTGCTGATCCGGCAGTCGCTCGAGTCGACGCTGAACGGCTTCTGGATCAACAAGGCGCCCGGGATGCAGGAGACGAGCTGGCGCGACCGCTGGCAGTGCCTGCCCGCCTACCTCGGCGACAAGCCCGAGGCGCGCGCGGCGGACTTCGCGTGGACGGCGCTCAGCCAGGCGTGCCATCACCGCGCTTATGAGGTCGGTCTCACACAGGACGAGTTGCGCACGCACCTGAATACGGCGCGTGCTTTCCTGGACGCAGTGCGGGAGTCACTGAGTTGACGCAACCGATCGCGCTCGTGCTCGCCGGCGGCGGCGCACGCGGCGCCTACGAGGCCGGGGTGCTCTCGGTCCTGCTGCCCGCGCTCGGTGAGGACGAGCGCCCGAACATCATCGTCGGCGCGAGCGTCGGCGCGGTCAACGGCGCCTATCTCGCGGCCACCCACGAGTCGCCGGACCTGACCACCGGCCGCGCGATCTGGGAGAACCTCACCTGGGGCGACGTGCTGGCGACGCCGTCGATCCGCGACCTCGACCGGATCGCCCGCGCCGCGCTGACGTTCACCGGCCTGCTCTCGCTCGAGGTCCCCGCGCTGCTGGACGCGACCCCGCTCAAGAGCACCCTCGACAAGCTGATCCCGTTCGCCGAGATCGGCCGCCACGTCGACTCCGGCCGCCTGCTCTCCGCCGCCGTCGTCGCCACGTCCGCGCTGACGGGCCGCAGCGTCGTCTTCCACCAGGGCGGCACGCCGGACGCGGTGCGCGATCACAAGCGCAGCATCGACTACGTCCCGACCGTGCTCACCGAGCAGCACGTGCGGGCCAGCGCCGCCATTCCGGCCGCGTTCCCGGCGGTCGAGGTCACGGAAGGTCCCGCCCCGGGCTGGTACTTCGACGGCGGCACCCGCCTGAACGCGCCGATCAAGCCCGCGCTGTCGCTCGGCGCCGAGCGGGTGATCGTCGTCGGCCTGAACTCGATCGCGCCCGCGACCGACCAGATCGCCGGCCCCGAGCGTCCCGACGTCTTCGCGGGCGCCGCCCACGTCATCGACGCCCTGCTCGCGGACCCGCTGGTCGAGGACATCCAGACGCTGACGACGATCAACGAGCTCGTCGGCGGCCGCCACATGCCGCACCATCGCCGGGTCCCGTACATCTTCATCGCGCCGCCGGAGCGCGACACGATCGGCCGCATCGCCCGCGACATCTTCCGCCGCCACTACGGCGGGCTCTTCCACGCGCACCGCTCGCCGCAGCTGGCGTTCCTCGGCCGGCTGATGGACGCGGGCGCCGACCCCCTGCACGGCGAGCTGCTCAGCTACCTGTTCTTCGCGCCCGAGTTCGCCCAGGCGCTCATCGAGCTGGGCCGCAACGACGCCCAGGCGTGGCTGGAGGAACCGCACGACGAGGGCCTCTGGGACACCGGCCCACTCGGCCGCCACCGCGGCGTCTAGTCGCAAGCGGCGACATGCGCCAGGACCGCGAGGACGCGGCGGTGGGACGCGTCGTTGGCCGGCAGCTCGAGCTTGCTGAAGATCGACGTGACGTGACGCTCGACCGCGCGCTCGGAGACGAACATGGCGTCGGCGATCCCGCGGTTGGAGCGCCCGGAGGCCATCCCGTCGAGGACCTCGCGCTCGCGTGGCGTGAGCGATTCCAGCGCGCTGCGGCGACCCCGGATCATCGACGCCACCACCTCCGGATCGAGCACCGACCCACCTCGGGCCACGCGCGCGACGGCGGCCGTGAAGCGCTCGATCTCGGCGATCCGGTCCTTGAGCAGGTAGCCGACGCCGGTCGCGCCGCTCTCGAGCAACTCGCGGGCGTAGCGCTCCTCGATGTGGGCGGACAGGACGAGGATGCCCATGTGCGGGAACTCGGCGCGGAGGATGCGCGCGGCCTGCAGGCCCTCGTCGGTGTGGTCGGGCGGCATGCGGACATCGATCAGCACGACGTCCGGGCGGTGGGCGCGGACCTTGCGCAGGAGGTCGTCGCGTTCGCCGGACTGGCCGACCACCTCGAACCCGGACTCCTCCAGCAGGCGGGCGGTGCCGGCGCGCAACAGGACGGAGTCCTCGCCGATGACGACCCGCAGCGGCTCCTCGACGCCCGGCTCCAGCCGCAGGGCGCGGGTCTCGAACTGCGTGACAGGCGGATACATGCCGCCGAAGCTACGGCTGGACGGCCTCGCGCGAAACCGGCGGGATGGCTGGATTTATCGCCGCGGGCAGCTCGGCCCGCGACTTGATCCCCAGCTTCTTGTAGACCTTCGAGAGGTTCCACTGGACCGTCTTGGGGCTGATGAACAGCTCGTCGGCGGCCTCCTGGTACGTGCGCCCGGCGGCGATCAGCTCCGCGACCCGCTGCTCGGTCGGCGTGAGCGCGCCGTCGGCGGGAGCGCGCCCACCGACCCGCGCGAGCTCGCCCCGCGCCCGCTCCGCCCAGAGCGGGGAACCGAGCGCCTCGAAGCCATCGAGCGCCACCTGCAGGGTCGCCCGGGCGGCGCCCCATTGCCGCGCCCGCCGCTCGCGCGCGCCGAGGACGAGGAGGAGCCGCGCCCGCTCGAAGGGCTGGCCGTCCTCGCCGCCCGCCGCGACGCCGGCCGCGGCCACCCCCACGAGCGCGTCACACCGCGCCGCCACGGACGCGGCCCACGGCCGTGCGCGTTCCAGCGCGGCGGCGACGGCGCGCGCGTCCTCGCCCCGCCCTGCCAGCACATACGCCTCGACCGCGTCGGCCTCCCAGCGGAACAGCGCGGGCTCGCGCAGACCGCTCGCCTCGACGCCCGCGCGGACCTCGTCGAACGTGGCGTCGGCCGGTTCGCCGAGCGAGAGCTCGAGGAAGCCGCGCGTGGCGAGCATCTCCAAGGCCGCGGGGATGACGCCGCGCGCCTCGGCCAGCTCCAGCCCGCGCTCGATCAGCTCACGTGCGCGCGCGGCCTCGCCCCGGTGGGCGGCGACGAGCGCGAGGATCGCCAGCGCGTACGGCCCCTCCCCCGCCTGGCCGCTCTGGTCGACGGACTCCATGCACTCGTCCGCGTGCCGGGACGCCGCCTCCCAGTCGCCGAGCAGGAGCTCAGCCCGGGCGAGCTGGAAGAGCACGAACGGCAGCGAGTGCTCGTCACCGCGGTCCAACGCCTCGGTGTGCAGCGCCGCGAGCCGGTCGCGGGCCTGCGCGAGCCGTCCGTCCCAGAACAGCAGCATCGCGTGGATCCAGTCCGGACGGCCGAGGATCTGGGTCCAGCCTGGCTCGGCGGGGAGCTCGAGCGCGCGCTCGATCAGCCCCATCGCCATCCCCTCGCCGCTCAGCGACTCCAGGAACGCGACGTGCGAGAGCGCCCGCGCCAGCAGCGTGGGGTCGCCGAGGTCCTCGGCGAGCGTCAGCGCCGTCCGGGCGTGGACCTGGGCCGCCGCCACGGTGTCGACCGACTGCGTGCACCAGGAGAGCCCGGTCTCGATCTCGATCCGCAGCGCCGCGTCGATCTCCGGCTCACCGAGCGCGCGTGTGAAGACCTCGTAGGCGGCGCGAAAGCCCTCGCGGTGCGCCCGCACCCACCCGAGCCGCGCCAGCGCGTACGCGCGCTCGCGCCCGGACGGAACCTCCGGCAGCACCTCGTCGAGCACCGCCTGCGCGCGCTCCGCGTCCCCCGCCTCCAGGTGGCGCTCGGCGGCCTCGACCGCGATCCGCCACGAGGAACCCGGCTGCAGCGGCCGCGCCATCTCGAGCAGCTCGGCGGCGGCGTCGGGCGCGCCGCGCGCACGCGCCCGGCGAGCCGCCTCGACGAGGGCGGATGCGACCGCCTCGTCGGGCGCGTCCGCGGCGAGCGCGAGATGCCGCGCCCGCTCCTCGGGATCGTCGACGACCTCCGCCGCCCGCGCGTGCAGCGCCCGCTTGTCCGCGACCTGCTCGTAGGCGATCGACGACAACAACGGATGCGCGAACCGCACCCGCGCGGCGCCACCGCCGGCCGCCGCGGGGAGGCTGGGTGTGGTGCTCGCCGCCCCGCGGCCGCCCGCGGCACCACCGTCGTCCACCTCGAGCACGCCCGGCGCGGCCGCTGCGTCCACGACGGCTGTCGTCGGCCGCGACAGCACCGCGGCCAACGCCGCCGCCGCGCGACCCTCGGGCGACAAGGCGGCGAGGCGGTCGGCGACGAGGCCGCGCAGGGTCGACGGGACCTCGTCGCACCCGAGCAGCTCGAGCGCGTAGTACGGGTTGCCGCCGCTGATGCGGTGCACGCGGTTGAGCTCGGTGCGCGAGATCGGGCCGAGCAGCCGTGACAGCGCGTCACGCGCCAGCGGGCCGACGGTGACGCGCGCGGACTCAGGGAGGTGCAGCGGCATCGCCCCGCCGCCGCGGCGCGCGACCAGCAGCCCGACCCGCGCGTCTTCCAGCCGCCGCGCGACGAACGCCAGCACGACCGACGACGGATGGTCGAGCCACTGCACGTCGTCGACCGCGACCACCGTTGGCCGCGCCCGCAGCACCGCCAAAAGCCCAAGCGCGACCGCGCGCTGCGGCGCGCCGTGCTCCCCCGGCTCGACCCGCAGCAGCGCGACCTCCAGCGCGTGCCGCTGCGGTCCCGGCAACGACGACAGCTCGTCGTCGCCCAAGGACGCCAGCAGATCGCCCAGCGCGGCGTAGGCCAGCTGCGTCTCGGCCTCGACCGGCCGGCACGACAACACGCGGTACGGCGACCGCGCGACCGCCTCCCGCCAGAGCGCCGTCTTGCCCACGCCGAGGTCGCCTTCGAGCAGCAGCGTGGCGGGACCAGAGGCCACAGCGGACAGGAAGCCTTCGATCCGTTCCAGCTCGCGTTCGCGCCCGACGATCATGAGAACGGGCTGATCCTAACCGTCGGTCTACCGCCACATTACGGGGGCCTGCCCGCGATTCGACACCGGTTGCCTCCATCGAGCGAATGGCGTCGCGGTGGGAAGGTTCCTCCCATGTCCAAGTCGCTGCACTACACCTTCGCCGCCCTGCTCGTCCTCGCTACGACCGCGTCCGCGCTGGCGCCGCGCGGCTCACGCACAACGCGGCCAGCAGGACGATGAACGGGTCGATCGCCGTGCGGTAGCGCGGCGTCTCGACGACCAGGAACACCACACTCAAATACATCAGGAGCGGCACCGCCCAGAGCCACCACGGCGCTGCCCGGGCCTCACGCGTGAAGGCGCCGACGAGCGCCAGCAGCGCGAACACCCAGAAGCAGATCACGCCCGCGATCGCCCACCCGCGGGTGGCGGAGATCGTCGCCGCGGTGTGGATCGACCAATCCATGCCGGCGAGGTCCAGCATCCGCCGCGACGTCCACCACGCGACCGTCAGCACGTAGCCCGGGTGGGCCTTGATGAACTCGATCGAGGCCTTGCGCAACTCCTTCTCGAGCACGGGCTCGGGGGTCGAACGCACGCGATTGAAGATCGGCCGGTAGTCGTCGACCCGCTTCAACGTCCGCCACGACGCGGGGTTCTTCTTGTCGGCCTTCGCCTCGCTGTTGTACGTGCCGGCCAAGGCGCTCCCGAACTGCGTGGAGACCGGCACGAAGGCGTGGAAGGTCTCGTAGTTGCGGATCGTCCACGGCGCGACCGTCAACCCGGCCACCACGCACAGCACCAACGGCGCGCGCCACCCACGCCAGACCGCCGCCGCCAACGGCGCCAGCAGCACGATCGCGTTCGCCCGCCCGAGGATCGCGAGCCCCATCAATACGCCCGCGGCCACCACCCACGGCCACCGCTTCGAGTGCAGGACACACGCGATCGCGCCCAGGAGGCAGAGCACGAAGAGCGGCTCGCTCATGATCGACTGCCCGACCAGGATGAGCGGCACATACACGGCTCCCAGCGCCAAGGCGATCAGCGCGATCCGCCGCCCCCAGAGCTGGAACGCGATCACCCCGATCAGCGCCACGATCCCCGTCCCGACGAACGCGTTCGCGATCCGACCCCACTCGACGTCGGGTCCGGTGACGACATACACCGCCGCCAGGAAGATCGGATAGGCGGGCGGGCGGAACGCCGTCGGCCGCCCATATGACAACGCAAACCCGTGCCCGGAAGCGATCGAGACCGCGTGGCGCTGGTAGTCCAGCGCGTCGTGGACGAGCGTGTAGCCGGGCGTCGCGAGCACGAACGCCACCCGGATCGCCAGGGCGGCGAAGACCAGCGCGAGCGCTATCCGCGTTCCGCTGCGATCCATGCGGCCGGGCGGCGGAGCAGCGCCCAGCGCCGGTCGAGCCGGAAGCGCGCCAGCACCCACAGGGTCTTGAACGCGTAGCGCAGGCTGGTGAGGAAGTCGACGCTCGACGCCTCGTGGAAGTAGCGCGTCGGAATCGGGATCTCGCGCACCCGCGCCCCGCGGGCCAGCATCTGGGCGAAGATCTCCTGGTCGAACACGAAGTCGTCGGAGTTGCGCAGGAACGGGATCGAGCGCAGGAACTCGGCGCTGAACGCGCGGTAGCCCGTGTGGTACTCCGAGAAGCGCACGCCGAACGCGCGGTTCTCGATCCCCGTCAGCAGCCGGTTGCCGACCCACTTCCAGCGCGGCATCCCGCCCGCGATCGCGCGGTCGTCGAGCAGCCGTGAGCCGATCACGACGTCGGCCTCGCCGGCCAGGATCGGCGCCGCCATGTCGGCCACCAGCCCCGGGTCGTACTGGTTGTCGGCGTGCACCATCACGACGACCTCGGCGCCGTCGCGCAGCGCGCGCACGTAGCCGGTCTTCTGCGAACCGCCGTAGCCGCGGTTGACGGGATGGCGCAGCACGTCGAGCCCGTTGTGGACCGCGACCCGCGCCGTCTCGTCCGGCGACGCGTCGTCGATCAGCAGCGCGCGGTCGGCGGCATCGGCGGGCATCTCGCGCACGACGTCCGGGATCGTGCGCACCGCGTTGTAGGCGGGGAGGACGACCTGCACCGGCGCGCGGCCGTTCTCCGGGCGCAGGAGCGGCTCGGGCGCGAGCCGGACCGGCGTGCGGTGGGCGACGATCACGCGCTCGTCGCCGAGCGAGAGGCTGATCGGCACCGGCGGCATCCGCTCCGCGAGCGCGGTCATCGGCCCCGACACGGGACCCATCCGCTCCGCCAGCCCGCCGACCCACCGCTTGGCCGCGAACGTGCGCACGAACGCCACGTCGGCGGAGATCACCAGGCCGCGGGCCGAGATCAGCTCGCGCAGCGTCCGCCGCGGCAGCAGCACCGTGTGGGCGGGCAGGTAGCCCCACCAGCGCGAGCCCGCGAGCTTGGCCGTCGAGCTCGACGGATCCGGCGTGACGACGCAGAGGACGCCGCGCGGCCGCAGCAGCCGCGCGCAGACGTCGATCGCGGCGACCGGGTCGTCGAGGTGCTCGAGCACGTCGGCCAGGAAGATCGCGTCGAACTCGCCCGGCGAGTCGCCGTTCGAGCCCTGCGAGAACGACTCCAGGGGGACCTCGCGCACGTCGAGCCCCAGCGAGCGTGCGTGCCGCGCTCCGTCGCGCGAGAGCTCCAGCCCGACGGTGTCGTACCCGCGGCGACGCGCCTCGTCGAGCAGGAGGCCGTACCCGCAGCCGACGTCCAGGAGGCGCCCGGACGGCACATGCGGCTCGATCAGGTCGAGCAGGCGGTTCGCAGTCGCGCGCCGGCCCGACTCCTCGGTCAGGTACTCGTCGTCGCGCATGTCGCGGTAGAGATCGTGCAGCTCGGCGCCGTGCGGGAGCACCGGCTGCTGCACCGTCCCGCACTCCGTGCACTCGAGCAGGTCGCCGTGCCCGCCGACGCCGTGCGCGGAAGGCGACAGCGCCGCGGCCGTGACGGCCACGCTGTCGCCCTGCACCTTCAGCTCGAGGTCTCCTGAGCAGATACGGCAGCCCGCCATGCGGCGCGGGACGCTACCAAGCGAAAGCTGCGGGACGGTGAAGTCCCCACGGACGGGCATCTTCGATCTCCTCGGAAAGCGTTAGGAGCGTCCCTTCCCCGTGAGGGCGGCCGACGAACTGGACGGCGAGCGGAAGCCCGTCCGGACCGAAGCCCGCCGGCACGGAGACGGCCGGCTGGCCGGTCGAGTTCCAGAGGACGCCGAATGGCACCCAGCCGCTCTCCCACAGGTACGTGACGGTCGCGCCCCGCCCCTCCATGATCTGAGCCGGGACCGCGGGCGCGGCGAGGATCGGCATCAGCAGGACGTCGACGTCCTCCCACAGCTTGCCCACCCGCGAAGCGATCCGCTGCTCGGCCTCGAGCAGCCGGTCGACGGTCCGATCGGAGACCAGCTGTCCCGGACGCGCAATGTGGCGGGTGCGCCGCTCGAGGCGCTGCGGCTGCTCGACCTCGCCCACGAAGTCACGGATGCCGCGGAACATCAGGCCGAGGATCACCGGGACGTCGCGGGCGCGGAAGTCGGGGTCGCGCTCGATGACCTCGTGCCCAAGGTCCTGCAGCAGGTCGCGCGTGTCGCGCAGCGCGGCCGCCGTCGCGTGGGTGAGCGAGCCGCGGGTCGCGGGCGGGAAGCGTTCGCTGTAGGCGATCCGCAGGCGCCGCCGCGGCGGCGCCTCGATGCCCGGCGCCATCACGTCGTACATCAGCCGCGCGTCCCGCACCGAGCGGGTGAGGCCGCCGAAGCAGATCCAGTGCGTGTCGTCGTGCTCCCGCGGGACGCGGTGGGCGTGCGGCTTGAGCCCGAACAGCCCGCAGCACGCGGCGGGGATGCGGATCGAGCCGGCGCCGTCGCCCGCGGTCGCGGCGGGGACCAGGCCCGCGGCGACGGCTGCCGCCGAGCCGCCGCTGGACCCGCCCGGCGTCCGGTCCGTGTCCCACGGGTTGCGGGTCACGCCCCACGTGATCGACTCCGTGAACGGCCACAGCCCGAGCTCCGGCATCGTCGTCTTGCCGATCACGATCGCGCCGGCGTCCTTGAGGCGCCTGACCACTTCGGCGTCCTGCGCGGCGCGCTCGGTGATCGCCCCGGTCCCGCGGCTGGTGATCTCGCCCGCGATGTCCATCTCGTCCTTGACCGCGATCGGGACCCCGCTCAAAGGCCCGGGCCGCGGCCTGTCGGCCTGCGCGAGCGCCTGCTCGGCATAGACGGCGCCGAAGGCGTTCAGCTGCGGGTCGAACCGCTCGATGCGCTCCAGCGAGAGCTCCACCAGCTCGCGCGCGCTCACCGTTCCGGCCGCGACCAGCTGCGCCTGGCGAGCGAGACCGGCGTACGCGAGGTCGACGGCGTTCACACTGATGAGCCTACGTGCCGGAGTGGAGCGCGGAACATCTCGTCGACGAGGGGCTCGCGCGCCGGCTGATCGTGGAGCAGTGCTTCGAGCCGTCGTCGCTCTCGCTGCTGGGCGAGGGCTGGGACAACACGGTCTGGCTCGTCGACGGGCGCTGGGCGTTCCGGTTCCCGCGGCGGACGATCGCCCTGCCGGGCGTGCAACGGGAGCTGGCGGTGCTGGGCGAGCTCGCGCCGCAGGTCCCGTTGCCGATCCCGGTGCCGAAGTGGGTGGGCGAGCCGTCGGAGGCGTTCCCGTGGCCGTTCTTCGGCGCCGAGGCGATCGAGGGGCGCGAACTGGCGGACGCGGAGCTTTCCCACGATGCCCGCTGCGCACTCGGCCGTCCGCTCGGCCGCTTCCTCCGCGGCTTGCACGACGCCCGCGTGAGCGTCGAGCTGCCGTATGACCCGATGGGCCGCGGGACGATGGAGACGCGCGTGCCGAAGACCCTCGACGCGCTGGCGCGGATCGACCACCTGTGGTCGATGCCCGACGAGGTCCGCGACGCCCTCCACGACGCGGCACGGCTCGTCGCCGGCGTCTATGACCACCCCGTCGTCGTGCACGGCGACCTGCACGCCCGGCACCTGCTGGTCCGCGACGAGGTGCTCGCGGGCGTGATCGACTGGGGCGACGTCTGCTCCGGCGACCCCGCCATCGACCTGGCGCTGTGCTGGTACGCGCTCCCGCCGGACGGGCGCGCCGAGTTCTTCGCCGCCTACGGCCGCGTCAGCGAGACCCAACTCCTGCGCGCCCGTGTCCTCGCGCTGTTCATGTGCGCGACGCTGGTGCTCCACGGCACCCACGAGGGCCTGGACGGAGTCGTCCGCGAGGCGCTCAGCGGCCTGGAACGCTCTGCGTGAGCGCTTCGCGGGCGGTCAACACGTCGTCGGTGGCGATCACGACCTTGCCGTCGCACGCCGTGTAGGCGAGATCGACGTTCACGTTCGCGTCGGCCAGCGCCAGCATCACGTCCGTGACGCCGCCTGGCCCGACGTCGGCCACCAGCACCTCGCGCGTGTCGGCGACCTTCATCCTCGCCGACTTCAACGCCTTCGAAGCGGTGTCGACGTCCCCGTCGTCCACCAGCGCGTGCACGAACCCGCGGCCGTCGCCGGTGAACGCGCACAGCCCGCGCAGATGCACACCCGCAGCGAGCGTCGCCTCGCCCAACCGGGCCAGCGCACCGGGCTCATCGGCCAACATCACCGTCAGATCGGTCGGCATCGCCGACCCATCATTCCAGAGCGGTCAAAAGATGCGGTCGAAGCGGCGCTCGAACAGCGCCGTGGGCAGCGAGCCACGGCCGAGACCGACCGGGTGGCCGTAGGCGTGCTCGATGTCGAAGTCGACCGACGTCCAGCCCTGCGAGCGGACGCGAACGACGACCGCGCGCGGCGAGGAGCCGGGGGTGACGGGGTAGCGGCCCGTCCAGACGGTGCCGTCCGGGACGTTCACCCGGTCGCTCCCGCGTACTCCCGAGCGCGCTTCTTGGCGGCGTCGCGGAAGGCCGCGTACGCGAACGGGTGGTGGAAGACGTCCAGGGCGCGCTCGCCCGGTCCGACCTCGACCTCGAAGCCATCTCCGGTCTTGCCGTCCTGCAGCGCGACGGTCACACGATCGGTAGCCGGATCCCAGAGGAGCCGGATGTCCAGGCCGTCGTTGCGGCGGTGGGCGAGTTCGCGAACGGTGGAGGTGGTGGAGGTCATTTGCCGGTCCTGTTCTGCTCGTGGCGACTGACACGAATAGTCCCTGGGGAGAAGTTCTCTCCCCAGGGGGTTCCCACCTCTTTCACGCGCGGCTCGCAGGCGTGTGCGTGTCGGGCCAGCCGTACCCTGAATGGGTCGGCCTGGCGCACCCTCAGTAGGTGATTCGCACCTCGACGCGGCGGTTGCGCTCCATCCCCGCCGCGGTCGTGTTGGTCGCGCGCGGCTGCGTCTCGCCGGCGCTGCGGATCACCAGCTTGCCCTTCACGCCGAGCCGGCGCAGCTTGTGGCAGACCTGCGCGGCGCGGCGCTGACCGAGCGCCCGGTTGGCCGCCGCGCTGCCGCGCGAGTCGGTGTGGCCGATGCACGTGATCGACTTCGCCCCACGCACGTCGCGGGCGATGCCGTGCACGATCTGATCCGCCGTGATGCGCAGCGCGCTGCGCGACGTCCCGAACGGGCCGACCGGCACGATCACCGTCTCCCGCGGGAGCAGGGTGGCGGCGAGCTTCGCGCTGCGGGTCTCGCCGCGCGCGAGCTTGGCGTCGACCTCGAGGCGGACCTTCAGGCCGCCCGCCGAGCTGCGCACGAGCTTGCGGCCGGTGGCGTTGAGGAGGACCTTGACGACGACGGACTGCTTCGCGTCGCCGGTCACCGTGGTCCTGCCGGTGCCGACGAGCACGCGCTTGACGGCGCTCGCGCGGGCGAGACGGGCCTCGCTGACGTCCGCGTAGGCGTTGACGGTGCAGCTGCGGACCGTGTCGCCCGCGATCGTGCACCCGACGCCGACGGTGTTGCCGTTCTCGACCGTCGCGCGAGTGGAGATGCGGGCGTCCAGCGTCGGCGGCGCGGGCGCGACCGGAGGATCGACCGGCTTGGCGGAGACGGTCCAGCGGTACTCGACGGCCGGGCTGACGTTGCCGGCCGCGTCGACCTGGCGGACGGTCAACACGTGGCCGCCGAGCGCGAGGTCGGTGAGCACGATCGGCGACGCGCACGGACCGAACGAGCCGCCGTCGAGCGCGCACTCGAGCGTCGCGTCGGGCTCGATGCCGACCTCGATGCGAGCCGTGCGATCGGTCGTGTCGCCGTTCGGGCCGGCGAGCACCGCGGGCGCGGCCGGAGCGGTGGTGTCGACCGTCCAGTGCCAGGCGGCCGGGGTCGCGTCGGGCAGGCCGCCGTAGACCGAGCGGACCTCGAAGGTGTGCTCGCCTCGGCCAGGTGCTCGAACTGCTTGGTGCTCGTGCAGGCCGTCCAGGCGCCGCCGTCGAGCCGGCACTCCAGGGTGGTGCCGACGGGCCCGTCGGCGGTGAAGGCGAACGTCGCGCCGGCGAGCGTCGTCCGCTGGGCGGGGCCGGCGGTGATCGCCGTCTGCGGGAGCGCGAGCGTGGCCGTCGGAAGCTCCGTCGTCCCGGCGCCGTTGGTGGCGCTGAACACCGCGCGGAGCGTCTTGCCCGCGTCCTGCGCGCCGACCGTGTAGGTCAGGCCGGTCGCGCCCGGGATGTCGGTGCAGTTCGTGCCATCCGCCTCGCAGCGCTGCCAGCGGCGCGACGTGGTCAGCGAGCCGCCGAGCCACGTCGGGTCGGCGGTCGTGACGACGCCGTTGGCGGCGTGCGCGATCGTCGGCGTGGTCGCCTTCGGCGTCAGCACGACGGGGACGCTGCCGACGTTGTCGGCCGGGTTGAGCTCGCCGTTGGCAGGGCCGGGCGCGACCTCGAACCCGAGGTCGGCGGTGTCGGCGGCGCCCGTGACCTTGCCGGTGACGTGGTAGGTCACGGAGCCGCCCGCCGCGAGGTCGACGGTGCCGGCGGTCAGGCCGGTGCCGCTCGCGGTGTCGCAGGTGCCGCCGGTGGCGTTCGTGCACGTCCACGCGATGTCGGTGAGCCCGCCGCCGCGCAGGGTGACGGGGGCGTCGTCGGTGGCGTTGAGGTTGGAGTTGGAGACCGTGACGTCCCAGTCGACGATGCGGTCGCGGGCGCCCGGCGACGGCTGCTGCGTCGCCGTGGCGGTCAGGTCGACGGGCAGCGCGACCTTGATCGAGCGCACCTCGTGATTGTTGTTGGAGCCGCCGGTCGAGGCGGCGAAGCCGACCTTCAGGTTGGCGGGGGCGGCGCCGCCGAGCGGCACGCCGTTGAGCACGACCTGGCGCACGCCGTCGGCGTACTGGAGCCACGTGTACGCCTTGCCGTCGGCGACGGCGACCGTGACCCGGATCTTGTTCGCGCGGGTCGCCTCGAGCGTCTTGCCGGCCGGGACGGGAGCGCCGCCGAGCCAGGGGGCGTTGCTCGCGGTCGGCCCGCGCACGCCGACCCAGTTCGGCATCTCGTACAGGCCGGCGCCGTTGCCGCGGCCGCAGTAGACCGAGCTGCCGAAGTTGCCGTACTCATCGAGGCCGATGCCGACATAACCGCCGGGGACACCGGGGCGACCCTGGTTGTCGCACCCGGTGTAGCCCAGTCCGCCGCCCTCGATGCCGAGGCTGAAGGCCTGCGAGGCGTCGAACAGGAACACGCTCGTGCCGTCCGCGCCACGCGGCCAGCTGCCCGTGTAGCCCCAGGCGGCGTAGTCGAACTCGACGAGGACGCCGTCGGAGGACGGAAACGACGTGGTGTTGTAGGCGGCGCCCACGCGCCCGGGATCGGCGGCGGGCGTTAGCCGCAGCCAGCCGTCGCCGGGGGTGTCGATGGAGTTGGCGGTCAGCACGGCGCTGCCGCTCGTCGTCCAGCCGGGTGCGGTGGTGCCGGTGAAGCCCTCCGTGAGCGGGAACGGGCCGGTGGCGGACGCTGTTGCGGGAAGTGCGAGCAGCGTTGCGGCGACGGCCAGAGCGCTCCTCCACTTGGGGAGTTTCGAGATCGGGTTCACACCCCAAATCGGTCGGACGGGTCCGCTTGCGCTTGAGGAGCGTTGTCAGCCTCCGGATAACCTCCGGAGCCGTGGACCGGCCGTTCGTTGATCTGGGGTTCGCCCGCGTCGACACGGACCGCGAGGCGCGCCAAGGCGCGCCTGAGGCGATCTATGCCGAGGGCAAGACGCCTGACGAGGTCGCCGCGATCGCGACCGCGCTGCTCGACGGCGGCGCGAGCAGCGTGCTCGTCACCCGCGCCGACGCCGCCCACCGCGCGGCGCTCAAGAGCGTGGCCGACGACGCGCAGGAGGACGAGCGCGCACGCCTGGCCTGGGTGGCGCGCGACACGCCCGCGCCGCTCGGCCTCGTCACGATCGTGAGCGGGGGGACGAGCGACGGTCCCGTCGTGCGCGAGGTCCAGGTCCGCGCCGAGCTGCTCGGCACGACCGTGATCGTCCATCGCGACGCGGGCGTCGCCGGCCTGCACCGGCTCGAGCCCGCGCTGCCGGACCTCCGCCGAGCCGACTGCGTGGTCGTCGTCGCGGGCTGGGACGCGGCACTCGCGTCCGTCGTGGGCGGCCTCGTCGCCGCGCCCGTGATCGGCGTGCCCACCAGCACCGGCTACGGCGCGACCTTCGGCGGCGTCTCCGCGCTGTTGTCGATGATGACCAGCTGTGCCGCGGGCGTCGCGGTGGTCAACATCGACGACGGCTTCGGCGCCGGAACGATCGCGGCGCGGATCGCCCGGAGGGCGGCGGCGTGATCCTCTACATCGACTGCATCGGCGGCGTCGCGGGCGACATGCTGCTCGGCGCGCTGATCGACGCGGGCGCCACGGTCGACCTGTCCGGCCTGAACGTCGACGGGCTGCATCTGCAGCTGGGCAAGGCGGAGAAGCACGGGATCGTCGCGACCACCGTGAACGTGACCGGCGCGCCCTCGCAGCCGCACCGCCACTGGTCGTCGATCCGCGCGCAACTCGACGCCGCCGACCTCCCGGAGCGGGTCAGACACCGCGCCCAGCGAGCGTTCGAGAGACTGGCGATCGCCGAGGGCCGGATCCACGGGATCGACCCTGAGCACGTGCACTTCCACGAGGTCGGCGCGATCGACGCGATCGGCGAGATCGTCGGCGTCGCGCTCGCGCTCGAGTCGCTGGACGTCGACACGATCGTCTGCTCGCCGCTGCCCGTCGGCCGCGGCTTCGTCAAGGCCGCCCACGGCCGCCTCCCGCTCCCCGCGCCCGCCACGCTGAGCCTGCTCGAAGGCGCGCCGATCCACGGCGTCGACATCGACAAGGAGCTGGTCACGCCGACCGGCGCCGCGCTCGTCGCCGCCCTCGCGACCTCCTTCGGCCCGATCCCCGCGATGACCGTCGCGGGGTCCGGCTACGGCGCCGGCACCCGCGACCTCGAGGAGCTGCCCAACGTCGTCCGCGCGATCCTCGGGACCGACGCCAAGAGCGGCGGGGTGAGCCTGATCGAGGCCAACCTCGACGACTTCCTCCCGGAGCTCGCGCCCGACGCCGCGCAGGCCGCCTTCGCCGCCGGCGCGCTCGACGTGTGGACGACGCCGATCCAGATGAAGCGCGGCCGCCCCGCGTTCACGCTCTCCGCGCTCGCCCGCCCCGGCGACGAACGCCATGTCGCAGAGGCGATATTGCGCGAGACGTCAAGCCTCGGCGTCCGGATCTCACACCTCGCCCGGATCGAGCTCGAACGCGAGAGTTTCACGGTCGAGGTCAACGGCGAGCCTGTACGTGTGAAGGTCGGAAAGCTCGACGGGAAGGTCGTCAACCTCGCGCCAGAGCACGCGGACGTCGAGCGGGCCGCGCACATCTCCAACGAACCGGTGAAGGTCGTATGGGCGAAGGCGATCGCAGCGGCGCACCGCTGATCGAGCGCATCGCCGGCCTCGGCTCAGCGATCGTCGCCTTCTCCGGCGGCGTCGACTCGTCCGTGGTCGCGGCGCTCGCCCATCGGGCGCTCGGGGACAAGGCGCTGGCCGTGACCGCGGTGAGTCCGTCCGTCGCCCAGGGCGAGCTGGAGGGCGCCAAGCGCGTCGCCGAGCACATCGGCATCACCCACGAGATCGTCCGCACCGACGAGCTCGCCCGCACCGGCTACCGCGCCAACGGGCCGGACCGCTGCTACTTCTGCAAGTCAGAGCTCTACGACGTGCTGGCGGAGCTCGCGAAGCAGCGAGGCTTCAACGCGCTTCTGAGCGGCGCCAACCAGGACGACCAAGGCGACTGGCGCCCGGGCCTCAAGGCCGCCGCCGAGCACGGCGTCGTCCACCCGCTCCAGGACACGAGCAAGGCCGAGGTCCGCGAGCTGGCGCGCGCCTTCGGGCTGCCCAGCGCAGACAAGCCCGCGAGCCCCTGCCTGGCGTCGAGGATCCCCTACGGCACCAGCGTCGACCCGCGCACGCTCGCGCTGATCGACCGCGCCGAGCACGCCGTGCGCGACCTCGGCTTCCCGGTCATCCGGGTCCGCCACCACGGGATCATGGGGCGCCTCGAGGTCGACGCGCCCGACCTCGACCGCGCACTGGCCAACGAGGCGCGGATCGTCACGGCGATCAAGGACGCCGGCTACGACCACGCCGTGATCGACCTCAAGCCCTTCAAGTCGGGCCGGCTCAACGCGGCGCTAGTGCGTCCCGCAGCATCGCCGTAAGGGCGGTGGCGAAGCGCGCCCGCGCCTCCGGCGTCATCGGGTCGACGCCGCTCAACCGCGCCCGGAACCCCGCGTCGGAGAAGTAGGTCGAGACCGCCCCGTAGACGAGCTGCATCAGCTCGACCGGGTCGTGCTCGCGCAGCCGCTCCGCGGCGACCTCGCGCTCCAGGAACGCGACCGCGCGATCCAGGAACGGGCGCATGTGCTCGGCCATCGCGTCCTCCAGGCGGCCGCCGCCCTCGATCGCCTCACGCCGCCAGATGACGACGAAGTCGTGGTGGGTCGCGAAGAACTCCATGCCCGCGGCGACCAGCGCGGCGACGCGATCGAAGCCCACGGGCGCCGCCGACACCGCGGCCGACGTCATCGCCGCCCAGTCGAGCATCGCCTGCTCGATCACGGCGGCGTAGAGGTTCTCCTTGGACTTGAAGTGGTAGAGCAGCGTCGGGTGCTTGACCCCCGCGCGCTCGGCGATGTCCTGGAGCCGGGCGGAGTAGCCGTGCTGTGCGAACTCCCCGCGTGCCGCCTCGAGGATGCGGTCCGTCGACGCCATCTACTGACACGTTAGTAGAGAGATTGGTACGGTGACGTCTTGCCCGTAACCCTCAAAGAGCGGCTGGCCGGCAAGACGCTGTTGCTCACCGGTGCCTCGGGCTTCGTGGGCAAGGCGTTGCTGGCCCAGGTCGTACGCGAGCTTGGAGACACACAGGTCACCGTGCTCCTGCGCGGCGACGCCCACGACCGCCTCCAGAACCAGGTGCTGACGAGCGCGCCCTTCGACGGCCTCGACGGCAGCGCCGTCCAGGCCGTCTCAGGCGACCTCGGCGACGACGGCCTCAAGCTCGATCAGCCCTACGACATAGTCATCCACTGCGCCGCGAGCGTCTCGTTCGAGCAGGCGCTCGACGAGGCGCTCGAGCTCAACGGCAAGGGTCCGGCGCGCCTGCTCGCAGCCGTCCGCGCCGCCGGCGGCGACCCGTACTTCATCCACGTCTCGACCGCGTACGCGGCCGGCCAGCGGACCGGGCTCGTGCTCGAGCGCCCGTCCGGCACCGCGCCGAGCGAGCCGTGGCTGGACCTCGACGCCGAGCTCGCCGCGGGGCGCAAGTGGCGCGCCGACATCGAGGCCGAGTCGCGTCTTCCCGAGCACCAGCACCGCTTCGTCAAGGAGGCCCAACGCGCGGTCGGCCCCGCCGGCGGCCCGGCGATGGGCACGCGCGCGGAGATCCTCCGCTACGAGTGGGTGCGCGAGCAGCTGACCGAGCGTGGCCGCGAACGCGCCCGCGCGCTCGGCTGGAGCGACACGTACGGGCTCTCGAAGGCGATGGGCGAGCGCGCGCTGATCGCCGCCGGCCCGAAGGACCTGAGCATCGTCCGGCCGGCAATCGTCGAGTCCGCCCTGCACACGCCGTACCCGGGGTGGATGGAATCGTTGAAGGTCGCGGACCCGATCATCCTCGGCTATGGCGCCGGGATCATCCCCGGCCGCTTCGCCGCCAACAGCTCGATCCGCATTGACATCATCCCCGTCGACTTCGTCGCCAACGCGTGTCTGGTCGCGGCCGCGTACCCGCCCGAGAAGGGGCACGTGCGGACGCTGAACGTCTCGACCGGGATGCGCAAGCCGTTCACCATCGGCGAGCTGGCGGAGCTCTCCAAGGGCTACTTCCGCAACTACCCGCTGCCCGACGAGGACGGTCTGCCGGTCGAAGTGCCCGAGTGGCGGTTCCCCTCGCCCACAGAGGTCTTCGGCGCGCTCGACCGCGCCGACCGCGTGCTCAAGAAGGGGCGCGATCTCGTCGACCGGCTGCCGATCCCGCGCTCCGACGACGTCGAGCTGCGCCTGCACAAGGATCAGCGCAAGGTCGACCGCCTCCGCCGCCTGAACGAGATCTACTGGCCGTACGGCGCGCTCGACTGCGTCTTCGACGACCGCAACGCGCGCGAGCTGCTCGCGCAGCTGCATCCGGACGACGTCGAGCGCTTCGGGTTCGACGTCGACGAGATCGACTGGGATCACTATCTCGGCGAGGTCCACCTGCCCGCGCTGCGCGCGATCGCCGTTCCGCCTGCGCCCGGTCCGAAGAAGATCCGCAGCGCGAGCCGCCGCCCCGCGCCCGAGGGCCCGCCCGCGCTGGCGGTCTTCGACGTCGAAGGCGTGATCCTGGACAGCACCGTCGCGCACTTCTACGCGTGGCTGCGCACCCGCGACATGCCGGAGCTGGACAAGCTCGTGTGGACGGCCGGCATCGCCGCGCGGGTCCCCGGCTGGATCATGGAGGACCGGCGCAGCCGCACCGCGTTCAACCGCAACTTCTACCGCCTCTACAAGGACCTCCCGAGCCGCGAGCTCAAGATCCAGGCCAAGGAGGCGTTGCCGGACTTCATCCAGCCGCGCATCCAGAGCGAGGCGGTCCGGCGGATCCGCGAGCACAAGCGCCGCGGTGACAAGGTGATCCTGCTCACCGGCGCGCTGGACTTCCTCGTCGAGCCCTTGAAGCACCTCGGCGACGAGCTCGTCGCGGCGCGGCTCGTCGAGCGGGTGGGACGCTTCACCGGCGAGCTCGCCGAGCCGCCGCTGACCGCCGACGGCCGCGCCAGCATGACCGCGCGCCTGGCGGCCGACCACGGCGTCGATCTCGCCCACTGCCACGCCTACGGCGACTCGCTGGCCGACCTGCCGATGCTCGAACTGGTCGGCAACCCGCACCCGATCAACCCGGACTTCCGGCTCTCCCGCGAGGCGCGCCGCCGGCGCTGGCCGATCGAGGAATGGACGACCGAGAAGGCGGCGGTGTAGTGGTCACGTCCGTGAGTACGGCGCATCGCCCGGCCAGATCACCGGTCGTCGCTGCCCGCGGCGGCCGCCGTCGGCATACCGGTAGTACGTGGGCGGCGGCCGCCGCCCGGCAGCGGCGGGCGGGGCCCGCCGGAATGCGTCGTACTCCCGGAGGTGGCCACTAGTGCAGGCATTGACGTACACGCCGACGCTCACGAAGTACGTGGCGACCCGCGCGGGTCTTCCCGGCGCGGGAGCGCTGGCGTTGGAGGACATCCGCTGGCCGAGGAGCCCTGGTCCCGGCTGGCTTCCGGTGCGGCCCACGCTCACCGGGATCTGCGGCTCCGACCTCGCGCTGCTCTCCGGCAAGGCGTCGCTGCATCTCGCCACGTTGACGTCCACCCCGTTCGTTCCCGGACACGAGATCGTGGGCGAGATCGGCGCGGGCCCGCGGCGCGGCGAGCGCGTGGTCGTCCAGCCCGCGCTCGGGTGCGCGGCGCGCGGGCTCCCGGCGTGCACGGAGTGCGCGCAGGGGCTCCCCGCGCTCTGCCGCAACACCACCGACGGCGTCGTCAGCGCGGGCCTGCAGACGGGCTTCTGCCGCGAGACCGGCGGTGGGTGGAGCGAGGGCCTCGTGGCGCACGAGTCCCAGCTGCACGCGGTGCCGGACGATCTGTCGGACGAGGACGCCGTGCTGGTCGAGCCGCTCGCGTGCGCGCTGCACGCCGCGCGGATCGCCGACATCCAGCCCGGCGAGCACGTCGCGATCATCGGCGCGGGCACGATCGGCCTGCTCACGCTCGCCGCGGTCCGCGACGCGGCGCCGTCCGCGACGCTGATCGCGGTCGCCAAGCACTCGGGCCAGCAGACCGCCGCGCGGCGCTTCGGCGCCGACGACGTCTGCGCCCCCGACCGCATCTACATCGAGGGCGCGCGGATCACCAATTCGCGCAGGTTGGTCGGTCATCAGGGCCGCGAGATGTTGCTTGGCGGCTTCGACTGTGTATTGGACTGTGTGGGGAGCGGAGCCAGCCTTGAACAGGCCACGACGATGACGCGTGCGCGCGGTCGCGTGATCCTCGTCGGCATGCCCGGCGAGCTGAAGGCCGACCTGGCCGCGGCCTGGCTGCGCGAGCTGCAGATCCAGAGCGCGTACGGCTACGAGCACGACTTCCCGCGCGCGCTCGAGTTCGCCAAGGTGCTCAAGCCCGGCCGTCTGATCGACCGCGGCTGGCCGCTGCGGCTGCACAAGAAGGCCATCGACCACGCCCCGAAAGCCGCGCGAGCGGGCCACGCCAAGACCGTTTTCGAGATCGCCGCATGAGCATTGCCCCGACCCGGATGATCGAGCGCTCCAAGCGCCGTCACCCCGCCGCCGAGCGCGAGTCGTGCGTCGTGGAGGTTCACGAGCACTCGCCGCCCACGCTGTTCCACTCCGGCGAGTCGTTCCGGCTCGAGCGCCTGCCGGTCGGCTCGCGGATCATCTATCCGCCGCCGCCTTTGAAGGGGTTGGTGGATGTCGACGCGGCGATCGCCGCCGCCCTCGATTCCCCGTTGGGGATGGACCCGCTGGACTCGCTGCTGAGCCCGGGCATGAAGCTGACGATCGCGTTCGACGACATCAGCCTCCCGCTCCCGCCGATGAAGACGCCGGACATCCGCGGGCGGGTGATCGAGCACGTGCTCGAGCGCGCCTACCGCGCCGGCGTCGAGGACATCCACCTGATCGCCGCGCTCGCGCTGCACCGGCGGATGACGCCCGACGAGCTCAAGCGCGCGGTGGGCTCGCGGATCTTCGACGAGTTCTATCCCGACCGCCTCTACAACCACGACGCCGAGGATCCCGACGCGATCGTCTCGCTGGGCGAGACCGGGCACGGCGAGGCCGTCGAGCTGTCCAAGCGGGCCGCCGACTCGGACCTGCTGATCTACGCGAACATCAACCTGGTCACGATGGACGGCGGGCACAAGTCCGTCGCGGTCGGCCTGGGCACGTACAACAGCGTCAAGGCGCACCACAACGTCCACACGATGCGCCACTCGAAGTCGTTCATGGACCCGTCGAAGTCCGAGCTGCACAACAGCGCGGGCCGCCAGGGCGACATCGTCGAGGCCGCCGTCCCGATCTTCCACATCGAGACGACGCTCAATAACGACATGTTCGACGGGCCGCTGGCGTTCCTCGCCAAGCCCGAGGCGCGCTGGACGCCGCGCGACCAGGCCACGTTCGCGGCTTTGAAGCGCACGACCGACCGCATGAACCCGAAGCTGCGGCGGGCCGCGTTCCATAAGTCGACGGCGCCGTACGCGGTGACCGGCGTGACCGCGGGCGCGGTCGCCCCGGTGCACGAGGTGACCTTGGAGCACTGCGCCGCCCAACAGGCCGTGGGCGTGCGGGGGCAGGCGGACATCGTCACCGCCGGGCTGCCCTACGTCGGCCCGTACAACGTCAACTCGATCCTCAACCCGGTGCTCGTGATGTGCATGGGGCTCGGGTACTTCTTCAACCTCTACCACGGCGTGCCGTTGGTCCGCGAGGGCGGCGTGATGATCTTCACGCACCCGGTCTCGCGCGAGTTCCACCCCGTGCATCACCCCTCGTACGTCGACTTCTACGAGGAGGTGCTGGCGACCACGACGGACCCGATCGAGATCGAGCAGCGCTTCGAGAAGTCCTACGCCGAGGACGAGTGGTACCGCCACCTGTACCGGACGAGCTACGCCTACCACGGCGTGCACCCGTTCTACATGTGGTACTGGGGCGCGCACGCGCTGCAGCACCTCGGCGACGTGATCTTCGTCGGTGGCGACCCCGAGGCGTGTCGGCGATTGGGCTTCCGCCGCGCGGACACGATGCGCGACGCGCTGGAGATGGCCGAGCAGGTCGTCGGGCGCGATCCGTCGCTGACGCACTTCCACTGCCCGCCGCTCTTCTACGCCCAGGTCGAGGCATGAAGTTCGCGTCCGGAGGACGCCGTCTGGAGAAGCTCGCGGGCGCGAACGTCTCTCGCCGCGAGCCGGCGCCGCGCAAGTGGCGCACGATCACCGCGGGCAAGGACCCGTGGTCGGAGCGCGGCGTCGAGGACCAGCCATGGCTGCGTGAGCCCAAGCCCGCGCTCGCCCGGGAGATCGCCCAGCAGACGCTGCTGTTCCCCGCGACGCGGCTCGTCGCCCAGCCGACCGTGATCGGCGCGGAGGACCTGATCCACGCGCCGCAGCCGGCGATCCTCGCGCCCAACCACGAGTCGGACATCGACACGCCGCTCGTGCTGCTGTCGTTGCCGCACGCCTGGCGCACCCGCACCGTCGTGGGCGCGGCGTCGGATCGCTTCTACCGCAAGCGCGGCTACGCGATCGCGAGCGCGTTCTGGATCAACACGTTCCCGTTCGACCGCGGCGGCGGGCAGCGCCGCGGACTGGCAGCGGCCGCCGCCCACCTGCGCGACGGCCGCAACGTCCTGCTCTTCCCCCAGGGCACGCGCGGCGCCGGCCCGGACGGCTACCGCCACGGCGTCGCCGAGCTCGCGCTGACCGCCGGCGCCCCGATCATCCCCGTGCACATCGAGGGCACCGCGCTCGTGATGCCCAAGGGCCGCGGCCTGAACCGCCGCGCCAAGACCAAGGTCACCTTCGCCCGCCCGCTCCACCCCCGCCCGGGCGAGACGCCCGCCGAGCTCACCGCCCGCCTCCACGATGCCATCGAGTCGTAGGTGCCAGGGGTCTGACCCCTTTAGGTGACGGCCTCGCACCCGCACGCGAGTCCGGCCTGCGGACCTAAAGGGGCCTGACCCCTTTATCTTGGCGTCGTGGCCGACGAAGAGACGATCCGCCTGGCCGGGCGCGAGGTGCGGATCACCAGCCCGGGGAAGGTCCTGTTCTCCGAGCGTGGGGAGACCAAGCTCGACGTCGTGCGCTACTACGCCGCGGTCGCCGAGCCGCTGATGCGCACGATGGGCGGGCGGCCAGTGCTGATGCAGCGCTTCCCGCAGGGCGCGAGCGGCAAGGGGTTCTTCCAGAAGCGGGTGCCCGACAACGTCCCCGAGTGGCTCGAGACGACCACCGTCGAGACCGTCAATGGGACGCCGTCACGAGCGCTCGTCGTCGCCGACGTCGCCCACGTCGCGTGGGCGGTGAACCTCGCATGCCTGGGCTTCCACGTCTGGCCGTACCTGGCCGACGACGCCGCGCACACCGACGAGCTGCGGCTCGACCTCGACCCCACGCCGGGCACCGGCTTCAAGGACGCGGTCGTCGCCGCCCACGAGCTCAAGGCGCTGCTCGACGAGCTCGGCATCGTCGCGTTCCCCAAGACCACGGGCAACCGCGGGCTGCACGTCTACGTGCGGCTCGAGCCCCGCTGGGACTCCTACGAGGTGCGCTCAGCGGCGGTGGCGGTCGCGCGGGAGCTCGAACGCCGCCGCCCCGACATCCTCACCGCCGCGTGGTGGAAGGAGGAGCGCGGGAAGCGCATCTTCGTCGACTACAACCAGAACGCGCCGCACAAGACGGTCTTCGGCGCCTGGTCGGTCCGCGCGCGCAAGGGCGCTCAGGTGTCGACGCCGCTGAGCTGGGACGAGCTCGACGACGTCGACCCGGACGAGCTGACGCTGCCGGTCGTGGCCGGCCGCGACGACCCGTGGGCGACGATCAACGACGCCCCCCAGTCCCTCGAGCCGTTGCTGGAGATGAACGCGCGCGACCGCGCGAGCGGCCTGATGGACGCGCCGTGGCCGCCGGTCTACCCGAAGCAGCCGGACGAGCCCCCGCGCGTCGCCCCCAGCCGCGCCAAGAAGGACTAGGCCGCAGGTCCGTAAGCGAGGTGCACGACGCCGTTGGCGTACGTCTGCGCGGCCCGCAGCGCGAGCTTGAGCTGCGGCCCGCCCTCGGGGATCAGCCGCACGCCTCCGCCGAGCGTGAGCGGGTAGACGAACAGGTTGAGCTCGTCGATCAGCCCGTCCGTCAGCAGCGCCTGCACGAGCGTCGCCGAGCCGCTCATGTAGATGTCGCCGTCGACGTCCTCTTTGAGCTTGGCGATCCGCGCCGGGTCGTACGGCCCGATGATCTCCGAGTTGCGCCACGTCGCCTCGGTCAGCGTGCTGGACACGACGTACTTGATCGTGTCGTTGAAGAACGGCGCCCCGGGGTCGTCGTCAGCCGTCCGTGTCGACCACGCCGGCTCGAACATCTGGTACGTCTCGCGCCCCAGCAGGATCGCCTTGCAGTTGCCGGTGATCGCCGCGAGCGTCTTCTCCATCTCGGGGTCGAACCCGTATTCGAACGTCCACGTCGGCGCGTCGATGACGCCGTCGAGCGTCATGAACTCGTGTACACGAATGCCTCCCATAGGTCGGCACCGTATCCTGCCGGACATGATCGAGCGCGCCCCCTTCGGCGCGACCGGACACGAGTCCAGCCGCGTGATCTTCGGTGCCGCGGCGCTCGGCGACGTCTCCAAGGCGGACGCTGACCGCACGCTCGAGGTGATCCTCGAGCACGGCATCAACCACATCGACGTCGCCGCAAGTTACGGAGACGCGGAGCTCAGGATCTCCACCTGGCTCAAGGAGCACGAGTTCTTCCTGGCCACCAAGACCGGCGAGCGGACGTACGCCGCGGCGCGCGAGCAGATCCGCCGCTCGCTCGACCGGCTCGGGGTCGACCACGTCGACTCGATCCAGTTGCACAACCTGGTCGACGTGATCGAGTGGGACATCGCGCTGAGCCCCGGAGGCGCGTTGGAGGCCTGCCTGGAGGCGCGTGACGAGGGCCTCGTGCGCTTCATCGGGGTCACCGGCCACGGCCTGAGCGTCCCGAAGATGCATCAGCGCAGCCTCGGGCGCTTCGACTTCGACACCGTGCTCTGCCCGTACAACTGGGCGCAGATGCAGGACCCGCGCTACGCCGAGACCTTCGACGGCCTGGCGGCAATGTGCGCCGAGCGCGACGTCGCCCTGCAGACGATCAAGAGCCTCGCCTACAAGCCATGGGAGGGCCGCGAGAAGACCGCCTCGACCTGGTACGAGCCGCTCACCGACCAGGGCGACATCGACCTCGCGGTGAGCTGGGTCCTGGCGAACCCGCAGGTCTTCCTGCTCACGACGGGCGACGTCGACATCCTGCCGAAGCTGCTCGACGCCGCCGAACGGGCCGGTGACCGGCCGGCCGACGAGCAGATGGCGGGCCTGCGGCTCTCGCCGCTGTTCACGTAGGACGCGCAACCGGAATGCCCGGTATGCGGCGCTGGTCCGCAGGCGGACGTCGGCCGGGCTCGTTCACCTGGCGTCGAGCAACTCGCGCACGGTCCGCAGCAGCGTGTCGCTGTCGAACGGCTTCTCCAGGAAGGCGCTCCCCGGCGGCAGGCTGCCGCGCCCGTGCACCGTGTCGGCCGTGTAGCCCGACACGAACAGGGTCGGCAGCTCGAGGCGGCGCGCGAGCTCCGGCCCCGGCATGTCCGGCATGATCACGTCGGTCACCAGCGCGTCGATGTCCTCGCGCGCGGCGCGCTCGATCGCGTCGTTGGGCCGCGCCTCGCCGAGCACCCGGTAGCCCGCGCCGCTCAAGACGATCTCGACCAGCGCGCGGACGCCCTCCTCGTCCTCGCAGAGCAGGATCGTCTCGTGCCCGCCAAGGGTCTCGGCCGACCCGGACGCCGGCGCCGCCCGCCCGCGCTCGGAGGTCGCGGGCAGCGAGATCTCGACCGTGGTCCCGACACCCTCCTGCGAACGCACGCGCACGTTGCCGCCCGACTGCGTGATCGCGCCGTGCACGGAAGCCAGCCCGAGGCCCGTCCCCTGGCCGACGGGCTTGGTCGTGTAGAACGGCTCGAAGACGTGCGGCAGGTCCTCGGCGGGGATGCCGACGCCGGTGTCGGTCACCGCCAGGCGGACGAACACGCCGTCCGCGCGGGTCTCGATCTCGAGCCGTCCGCCGTCGGGCATCGCGTCGCGCGCGTTGACCGCGAGGTTGACGACGACCTGCTCGATCTGCCCCTGGTCGGCGAGCACGCCCGGCAGGCGGTCCTGGGACCGCACCTGGATGACGATGTCCTCGCCGATCAACCGCTCGAGCATCGGCGTCAGCGCGCGCACGACCTCGCCGAGGTCGAGCACGATCGGGTCGAGGATCTGGCGGCGCGAGAACGCGAGCAGCTGGCGGGTGAGGATCGCGGCGCGCTCGGCCGCCAGCCCGATCTCCGCCAGCTCCGCGGAGCCGGGCCCGCCGCCCACGCGCGCCCGGGCGAGCTGCCCGTAGCCCGCGATCACCGTCAGCAGGTTGTTGAAGTCGTGCGCGATCCCGCCGGCGAGCTGCCCGATCGCGTCCATCTTCTGCGACTGGCGCAGCTGCTCCTCGAGCTCGGCGCGCTCGGTCATGTCGCGCGTGATGAGCGAGATGCCCACGAGCTCGCCCTGAGCGCCGGCGATCACGGACGCCGTCGCCGCGACCGGGAACTCCGACCCGTCGCGGCGCATGTGCATCACCTCGAACGTCAGCGAGCCCGCATCGACGAGACGCTCGATCGCCGTCGGGAGCTCGTCGCGCCGCTCGGGCGGCATGATCAGCTCGGCGACCGAGCGCCCGATCGCCTCGTCCCGCCGGTACCCGTAGATCTGCTCGGCGCCGGCGTTCCAGCTCTCCACCCGGCGGTCGGGCCCGATCAGCACGATCGCGTCCGCTGAGTACTCGACGAGCGCGGCGAGCGCCCGCGCCGCCGTCTCGCCCGCCCGCCGCTCGGTGACGTCGCGAACGTGCCCGACGAACGTCAGCGGCCCTTCGCCGGAGAGTCGCGAGATCGTGATCTCCGCGGGGAACTCGGTACCGTCGGCGCGCAGGGCGGTCAGTTCGACGGGGCGGCCGATGATCTTCGACTCACCCGTCGCGACCGCCCGCCGCACCCCCTGCCGGTGCGCCTCGCGATGCTCCTCGGGCACCACCAGCGGCCCGAGCTCACGCCCCAGCACGTCCTCGCGCCGGCGCCCGAAGATCCGTTCCGCAGAGGCGTTGAACGCCTGGATGCGCCCCTCGGCGTCGAGCATGACGACGGCGTCGACGGTCGACTCGATGATCGCCAGCTCACGCCTGCGGGCGCGGGCGAGCAGCCGCGCGGCACGGAACACAAGCGCCGTGAGCAGGAGCGCCACGACCAGGGCTTCCAACACACCAAATTTCCAGCCCATTCAGCCTTCCCGGACGTGACCATACGCGGTGAGGGACGCCTCCGCCTCGCGATCCCTGAAACCCGCGGTCGGGGCGGCGTGCCGCTGGCCAGGCTCGGTCAGGCGGCTGCGCGTTCGCGCAACCACCCCGCCAGCGCGTTGGCCGTCATCGGCCGACCCAGGAAGAAGCCCTGCGCCTCGTCACAGTGCAGACCAGCGAGCGTGTCCCAGGTCTCGGCGCTCTCCACGCCCTCGGCCACGACGCGCATCCCGAGCCGGCGCCCGAGATCCACCGTGGTGTGCACGATCGCGGCGTCGCGCTCGTCGTCGGCGAGACGCATCACGAAGGAGCGGTCGATCTTGAGCTCGTCGAGGTCGAGCTGCTTGAGGTGGCCGAGCGAGACGTGCCCGGCGCCGAAGTCGTCCAGCGCCGTGGCGACGCCGATCGCGCGCAGCCCCGCCAGCACCTCCAGGGTGCGCTCGGGATCGGCCATCACGACGTCCTCGGAGACCTCCAGCCGCAGGCACGACGCCGGGAAGTGACGCTTCTCGAGCGCGCGGTCGATCTCCGACGGCAGGCCGAGGTCGAGCAGGTCCGCGGGACCGAGGTTGACCGCCACCGAGAGGTCGAACCCGTCGCGCCGGCGGTCGCCGATCTCCTCCAGCGCGCGATCGAGCACGAACGCGGTGAGCGAGCGGCCGAGCCCCGAGTGGTCGGCGAGCGGCAGGAAGTCCGACGGCATCAGCAGCCCGCGGCGTGGGTGCGCCCAGCGGACCAGCGCCTCGACGCCGTGGACCTCGCCGGTCGCGATCTCGGCCTTCGGCTGGTAGTGGAGGACGAGCTCGCCGTCCGCCAGGCCGTCGCGCAGCTCGCCCAGCAGCTCGAGCCGCCGGCGCGAGTGGTGGTCGCGCTCGGGCAGGTAGACCTCGTGGCCGGTGCGGGTGCGCTTGGCCTCGTACATCGCGACGTCGGCGCGCTGCAGCAGCTCGAGCGCGTCGTGGCCGTGCTCGGGGAAGAGCGCGATGCCGATGCTCGCGTCGATGTGGACGCGGATGCCGCCGACGCCGAACGAGCGCTCCAGCGCGGCGCGCAGCCGCAGGCCGGTGGCGCTCGCGCTCGCCTCGTCGCCCGGGTCGAGCACGACGGCGAACTCGTCGCCGCCGAGCCGCGCGAGCGTGGCGCCCGGCAGCAGCGCCTCCTGCAGGCGCGGGCCGATCTGCCGGAGCACCTCGTCGCCCGCCGAATGCCCAAGGGTGTCGTTGAGCTCTTTGAAGCCGTCGAGGTCGATCAGCAGCAGCGCGACGTCGCCGTGCTTGTCCTCGAGCGCCTCGGCCAGCTTGTGCAGCAGGTGACGGCGGTTGCCGAGGCCCGTCAGGTCGTCGGTGACGGCGTCACGCTCGGTCGCGCGCAGGCGGTCGACGACGGTCACCCCCGCGCGGGCCATGCCGGTCAGGACGGTGACCGTCGCCAGCGTGGCAGCGACCGGCGGGAGGCTCACGAACTGCCCGACGACGAGCAGCGTCAGGGCGGTCGCAGCGTCGGCGAGGATCGCCGCGAGGACGATCGGGCTGAACTCCGAGGCGGGCGGCGCGTCCGGCTCCGGGACCTGCAGCGCCGCGACCAGGAACACGCAGGCGAGCACCGGCAGCTCGCCGAGCGCGGCGACCCCGGCCAGCGCGAGGGCGAGCGCGATCGTCAGGCGCCAGCGGGCGACGCCGAGCACCGCCGCGACCGCGACCGCCGCCAGCGTGGCGGGAAGCTCCGCTCCCGTGGTGGCTGACAACGCGCCGACGGCGCAGGCCCCCATCGCCGCGTCCAGCCAGGACAGCGCCAGCGGGCGGCCGAGCCGCTGGAGCACCATCGCGAGCACGCCCGCGAACGCGAACGCGACGGCGACGTCGTGGAAGCCCTGGGTGGCGCCGAGCTCGTCGGCGGCGGCCGCGGCCAGCGCGGCAGCGAACAGCGCGCCCGCGACGCGGCTGTGGTGCCTGAGCACGGCCGACGCAACGCAGACGAGGCTCGCAACGACGAGCACCCCAGCGACCATCAGAGCTATCCAAGCAGCAGAGGCTGAGAGGAGCAACGAACCTGTTTCGGGTTCATCCTCGAGAACGACACGATTCGTCCTCGTGGCGGACGACATACCCGGCACGCGCTGGGACCCTGGCGCAGTGAGACTCCTCCCCATCCTCGCCAGTGCGTTCTTCCTCGCCGCGGCCGCCCCCGCCGCGGCGGATTCGATCGTCTACGTCAAGCAGGGCAACCTCTACCTGACCACCGCGGACGGCTCGGCCGGCTACCAGCTGACCACCGACGGCGGCTACTCGTCGCCGTCGCAGGCCGAGGACGGCACGATCGGCGCGGTGCGCAACCGGCAGCTCGTGCGGCTCGACCGCTCCGGGCACGTGCTGAGCGCCGTCGACGCGATCGGCACCGACGCGCCCCGCTCGATCGGCGGGCCCTACGAGGCCCGGCTCTCCCCCGACGGCACGCGGTTCGCCTACTACTTCTACGTCCAGTCGTCCTATGACGACCTCGAGCACGACATCCGCTGGCTCAACACCGGCTCGTACGGCACCTGGAGCTACGCGGACCGCTTCACGAGCCCGGCGACCGACAGCGAGTTCGAGATGTCGTTCACCCAGCCCGAGTGGATCACGAACGACCGCCTGCTCGGCACGCAGGGGATGTTCATGAACATGTGGACGTGGAAGCTCGGGACCGGGCACGGCTACACGTACCCGGCCGCGCAGTGGTGGTTCGGGCTGCGCGACCCCGTCGACGAGTGGGGCGTGGCCGCCTACCACTGGTACGACGACCCCGCGCTCAGCCGCGACGGCTCCCGGATCGCCATGACCGACTCCGGCCAGCAGCTCGTGGTCGCCACGACCAACGGCCCCGCGTACTCGGGCGAGCCGCCCTACCCGGAGCCCGACTACGTGAACCCGGACAGCGGCTTCGCGGAGCCGACGATCGTCTGCCGCGGCCCGGTGGGCAAGACCGACAACCCCACGTGGGCGCCGAGCGGCGGCCTGCTGGCCTACGGCGCGCCCGACGGCGTGCACGTGACCAACCCGGACTGCACGAACGACCACCTGCTGATCCCGGGCGGGGGCGAGCCGGCGTTCGGACCGGCCGGCGTGTCCGCGCCGGCGTCGGCCCCGAGCGGCGGGACCGGGACGGGCTCGGCGACGACGGGCGCCGGCGCGGCGAAGGTGACGCTTTCGCGCGTCTCGCTGCACCCGCGCACGTTCTCCAAGCGCCGCGGCACGACGCTGCGCTTCACGCTCTCCGCCCCCGCCGGCGTGCAGCTCGGCGGCGCCGTCAAGCGCACGCTGCAGGGCCATGCCGGCCTCAACAGCGTGAAGGTGCGCCCGCGCCACGGCTCCCGCCTGACTGTGTCGGTCGGCGGCGGCAAGGCCGTGACGCTCGCGTTCCGGCTCAGGGCCTGATCATCTCGAAGAGCTCGGTGACCGCGGCGTAGTCGCCGCGGTACCCGCAGCGGGCGATCGGGCGCACGCCCGCGGTGTCGAAGCGGCCGTCGACGATGTGGCGCTCGTCGACGTGCACGCCCACGACCTCGCCGAAGGTGACGATGTTGCGCGGGAGCTGGACGCGGTGCACGACCTTGCACTCGAAGGCGACCGGGGTGGCGGCCACGCGCGGCGGCGCGACGAGCCGCGACGGCGCCATCTCCAGCCCCGCGAACTCGAACTCGTTCTCGCCGCGCGGCAGCGTCGCCGAGGTCTGGTTCATCGCCTCGCGCAGGTCGTACGTGACCATGTTCCAGACGAACTCGTCGGTGGCCTGGGCGAACGTCGCCGAGTCCTTCGGGCCGTCGGAGGAGAACATCACGGTCGGCGGGTTGTCGCTGACCGCGTTGAAGTAGCTGTAGGGCGCCAGATTCACCTCCCCGCCCGGACCGACCGTCGAGACCCAGCCGATCGGCCGCGGCGCGACGAACGCTTTAAAGGGGTCATGGGGCAGCAGGTCGCGGTCGCGATTTGCCGGTGTGTAAAAGACCATTGGGAGGCATACTTCCTGACGTGGGAGTGACCAGTGAGCGGCGGCGCAACTGGCGCACCGAGGTCTCGCTCGAGTGCAACCTCCACCGGCGCACGGGCAAGATGATCGAGGCGCGGACCGTCGACATCGGCCCCGGCGGGATGCGCGTGCACACGAACCGCCCGCTCAGCGTCGACGAGCTGCTCGAGTTCGAGCTACCGGACCGGGGCCGCGTCAACGGCCGCGCCCGCGTCCTGCGCGAGCAGGCCTACCGGATCTACGCGCTGCGCTTCGAGAAGCTCGGCGACGAGGCCCGGTCGGAGATCGCGGCGCTGACCCAGCCCGTTTAGGCCCGCTCCAGCACCACGATCGGGATCTCCCGGTCGGTCTTCTTCTGGTAGTCGTCGTAGGCGGGCCATTCCTTGGTCATGGTCGGCCACATCTGCGCCTTCTCGTCCGGCGTCGCGACCCGCGCCTTGGCCTTGAAGCGGTCGGCCATGACCTGCACCTCGACGTTCGGGTCCGCCTCGAGGTTCAGGTACCAGGCCGGCGGCTGGTCGGCCCCGCCCTTGGACGCGACAATCAGGTAGGCGTCGTCCCATGGGGCATAGATCAACGGCAACTCGCGGGTTTCACCGCTCTTGCGGCCGGTCGTGGTCAGCAGCAGCGTCTGCGTGCCCTGCCAGTCGTGACCGACCTCGCCGCCGGTCTCGCGGTACTTCGTGGTGTGTTCCTTTCCGAAGAGCATGCCTAGAAGCTACCCCGAAACCTAAAGGGGCCTGACCCCTTTATGAACGCGCGAGGCACCGACTGGTCGCTCGCCGCGCTCGTGACGCTGCTCGCGCTCACCGGCGCGCTGACGCTGTTCGGTGGCGCCTGGGTGTTCGGCGCGCACGACATCACCGGGTTCGCGCTCAGCGGCGTGCTGGTGTTCAAGCTGCGGCGGGTGTGGCGACGGATCGGCACGCGTCGCGCGGGGCTGATCGCGCTGCTCTTCGTGGCGCTCACGCTGCTCACGGGGATCGCGTGGTCGAGCGCGGCCAAGCCGAACGTGTTCGGCTACAACCCGCTCAACTTCCACAGCGTGTTCGGCGCCGTCCTCGCCGCGGCGGTCCTGACGCACGCCGTCGGGCGGGCGAAGCGCCCGCGCCGCGGCGATCTGACCCGGCGCCAGGTGCTCGCCTCCGCCGGTGTCGGTCTCGGCGCCGTCGCGCTCTGGCAACTCCAGCGCACACCTGGGTTGGCGAGCGCGAAGCGGCGCTTCACCGGCTCATACGAGGTCGCGTCCTTCGAGGGCAACGCGTTCCCGAGCACGTCATGGGTCGCCGACGCGCCGCGGCCGCTCACACACGCGACGCTGCAGTTCGGCGACCGCCGCCTCACGGCCGCCGAGCTCGACGCCGGCGACGAGCTCACCGCGACGCTCGACTGCACAGGCGGCTTCTACTCGACACAGGTCTGGCGCGGGACCCGGCTCGACCGCCTGCTGGGCGACGCGCCCGGCAGCCACGTGCGCGTGATCTCCCACACGGGCTACCGCTGGAGCTTCGACCGCGCCGACGCGGCGCGCCTCCTGCTCGCCACGCACGTCGGCGGCGAGCCGCTCAGCCACGGCCACGGCGCGCCCGTCCGGCTCGTCGCGCCCGGCGAGCGCGGCTTCATCTGGGTGAAGTGGGTGACCCGGGTCGAGCTCCATGACGGGCCCGACCCGGGTGCGTTCGCATCGACGCTGTGGAGCAGCCTCACTGCCCGGGGCCGGGGGTCCTGACGCCGATCAGGTTCCTGACTTCCCGCATCGCCACCGGCAGCGTGGTCAGGTCGAACGTGCCGCCGGAGCGGATCTCGGCCAGGATCTCCTGGGCGCGCTCGGCGGCGAGGCGGTTGCTCTCCAACCACGCGTCGATCCCGCCGGAGCGCAGCACGTCGGCGGTCAGCTCGGCGTGCAGCGCGAACAGGTCGTCGCGCAGCGCCGCGCGCGCCATCGCCTGCCAGCGGTTGTTCCGCGGGAGCGCCGCGATCTGGTCGCGCAGCCAGTGCAGGTTCAGGTCGCCGCCGATCAGGAAGTGCAGCGCCGCGACCTCCTCGACCGGCCGCTCGGTCACGCTCGCCACCTCGGCGATGTCCAGTGCCGCGAACAGCGCGCTCTGCGTCGCCACCCGCGCGGCGAGCGTCTCCGGGACGCCGGCCGCGGTGAGCCGCCCCGTGCGCTCGTTCCACGTCTGCTGCTCGCTCTCGACGAGCACGCCCGGCAGCAGCCCGGCGACCGTCCGCGCACCCTCGGTGTAGCGCTCGACCTCGGCCGAGATGTCCAGCGGCCGCGGCCGCGAGCGCAGCAGCCAGCGCGTCGCGCGCTCGACCGAGCGCCGGGAGGCGAGCAGCATCTCGGTCTGGACCTCGGCCGCGACGATCCCGTCGAGCCCCTCGATCTCCGCCCACAGCGCGCGCACGCCGAACACCTCGCGGGCGACGACGGAGGCGCGCGCGATGTCGGCCGGCGACGCCCCGGTGTCCTCGCGCAGGCGGAAGACGAACGTCGTCCCGGCTCGGTCGATCAGGTCGTTGGTGACGCGGGTGGCGACGATCTCGCGCCGCAGCCGGTGCCGCCGCATGACGTCGCCGAAACGCTCCGGCAGCGGGTCCGGGAAGTAGTGGTCGAGCTCTGCGTCCAGCGCGCCGTCCTCCGGGAGGTCGGACTCGAGCAGCGCGGCGTAGAGGGTGATCTTCGCGTAGGCGAGGAGCACCGCCAGCTCCGGCTGCGTGAGCCCGAGGCCGGCGTGGCGCCGCTCGGCGATCGTCTCCCCGTCGGGCAGCGCCTCCAGCGCCCGGTCCAGCCGGCCCGCGGCCTCGAGGTCGCGCATCACGCGGTCGTGGACGTCGAGCATCGCGGGCGCCTGCGCCCGCGCCAGCGAGAGCGCCTGCGTCTGCGTGTAGGAGCCGCGCAACACGCGCTCGGCGACCGCGTCGGTCATGTCGGCCAGCAGCGCGTTGCGCTGCTTGGTCGTCATGTCGCCCTCGGCCACGACCGTGTCGAGCAGCACCTTGATGTTGACCTCGTGGTCGGAGCAGTTGACCCCGCCGGCGTTGTCGATCGCGTCGGTGTTCACGCGCCCGCCGCTCAGCGCGAACTCGATCCGCCCGCGCTGGGTGAAGCCGAGGTTGCCGCCCTCGCCCGCCACCCTCGCGCGCAACTCGCCGCCGTTGACCCGCAGGGCGTCGTTGGCCTTGTCGCCGACTTCGGCGTGCGTCTCGGTCTTGGCCTTGACGTAGGTGCCGATGCCGCCGTTCCAGAGCAGGTCGACCGGCGCGCGCAGGATCGCCGACATCAGCTCGCTCGGCGTCAGGTGCTCGGCGGAGACGTCCAGCGCCTCGCGGATCTGCGGCGAGAGCGCGATCGACTTCGCGGTGCGCGGGAAGACCCCGCCGCCCTCGGAGATCAGCGACGTGTCGTAGTCCGCCCACGACGAGCGCGGGAGCTCGAAGAGCCGCCGCCGCTCCGCGTGCGAGGCGGCCGCGTCCGGCTCGGGGTCGAGGAAGATGTGCCGGTGGTCGAAGGCGGCCACCAAGCGGATGTGCTCGCTCAGGAGCATGCCGTTGCCGAAGACGTCGCCGCTCATGTCGCCGATGCCGACGACGCGGAAGTCCTCCGTCTGGACGTCCACGCCGAGCTCGCGGAAGTGACGCTGCACGGAGACCCACGCGCTGCGCGCGGTGATCCCCATCGCCTTGTGGTCGTAGCCGACGCTGCCGCCGGACGCGAACGCGTCGCCCAGCCAGAAGCCGTAGGACTCCGCCACGCCGTTCGCGATGTCGCTGAACGTCGCCGTGCCCTTGTCGGCCGCGACCACCAGGTACGGATCGTCACCGTCGTGGCGCACGACGTGGGCGGGCGGGACGACCTCCCCCGCCGCGTTGTAGGTGTCGGTGATGTCCAGCAGCGCGCTGATGAACGTCGTGTAGTTGACGACCACGTCGTCGCCCGCCCGCTTGACCACGAACCCACCCTTCGCGCCCACCGGCACGATCAGCGCGTTCTTGACCATCTGCGCCTTCATCAGGCCGAGGATCTCGGTGCGGAAGTCCTCGCGCCGGTCGCTCCAGCGCAGGCCGCCGCGAGCGACCGACCCGCCGCGCAGGTGCACGCCCTCGACCCGCGGCGAGTGCACGAAGATCTCGAACTTCGGCTTCGGCAGCGGGACGAGCGGGATCCGCGTCGGGTCGAGCTTGAACGAGACGTACGGCTTCGGGCCTGGCAGGTAGTAGTTCGTCCGCAGCATCGCCTCGATGACGCTGAGGAAGCCGCGGAGGATCCGGTCCTCGTCGAGCGAGTCGACGGCGTCGATCTCGTGCTCGATCTCGTCCACCACGCCGCTCGCCGCGGCGCGGTCGCCCACCGGGTCGAAGCGCGCGTGGAAGAGCTTCACGAACAGCCCCGCGACGCCGGTGTGTCCGAGCAGCGTCTGCTCCATGTAGCGGTCGCTGAACGGGATCCCGGCCTGGCGCAGGTAGCGCGCCACCGAGCGCAGCAGCACGACCTCGCGCCAGTCCAGTCCGGCGCCGATGATCAGCCCGTTGAAGCCGTCGAGCTCCGCGTCGCCGTGCCAGACGCGCGCGAAGCCGGCGTGGAAGCGCTCGCGGATCGCATCCGCGTCGACGTCCCCGGAGGCGACGAGCCCGAAGTCGTAGATCCAGGCCGGCTCGGCGTCGCGCGGCGTGATCTCATAGGGCCGCTCGTCGCTGACCGTCAGCCCGAGCGACTCGAACATCGGCAGCACGTCGCTCAAGGAGACCCGCCCGCCGCGGCGGTAGAGCTTGCAGCGCAGGACACCTGGAGCGGCCTCGAGCGGTCGGTAGAGCGAGAGATCCAGCGCGTCCTCGCCGTCGAGCTTCTCGAGTCGCTGCACGTCGGCGATCGCCATGCGCGGGTGCGAGTCCTCGCGATACGCGGCCGGGAACGCGTCGCCGCCGTAGCGCCGGAACAGCGCGATCCCGGCCTCCTCGCCCGCCTCCTCGGTCAGCACGGCCTGGAGCTCGTCATTCCACGCGCGCGTCGCGTCGACGATCCGCGCCTCGAGCTCGGCGACGTCCACGCTCTTCAACTGCCCCGGCGCGATCCGCAGCGTGTAGTGGATGCGCACCAGCACCCACTCGGTCAGCCGCAGCCCCCAGTCGATCGACTCGGCGCCGAGCGCCTCGCTCAGGATCTCCCCGATGCGTAGGCGGTTGGCCGTGTTGAAGCGATCGCGCGGCAGGTAGACCAGGCAGGAGACGAAGCGCTCATAGCGGTCCGTGCGCAAGAACAACCTGACGCGCTGACGCTCGCCGAGGTCGAGGATCCCGCGTGCGACCTCGAACAACTCGTCGGTCGTCATCTGGAAGAGCTCGTCGCGCGGGAACGTGTCGATGATCTCGTTGAGCGCCTTGTGGTCGTGGCTGCCGGGCGGGAACCCCGCGCGGTCCAGGACCGCGGCCACGGTGCGGCGCAGCATCGGGATCTCCGACGGCAGCGCGCGGTAGGCCAGGCCGGTGTAGAGCCCGAGGAAGCGCCGCTCGCCGATCACCTTGCCGTCGGCGTCGAAGCGCTTGACGCCGATGTAGTCCAGGTACGCGGGCCGGTGCACCGGCGAGCGCGCGTTGGCCTTGGTGATCACCAGCAGGTGCGGTTCGAGCGCGAAGGCCCGTACCGCCGGCGGCAGCTTGGCGAACGCGGTCGAGACGTGCCCGACGCCGCCGCGCAGCAGACCGAGCCCGGAGCCCTCGTCGGCGCGCAGGTCCTCGCCCTCGAGCGAGTACTCGCGGTAGCCGAGGAACGTGAAGTGGTGGTCGCCCACCCAGGCCAGCAGCGCCTTGCCCTCGTCGACCTCGGCGGGGTCCACGCCCGCCGGCGCCGGCTCGTCGATCAGCTCCTGCAGGCGCGCCTTCATCGGCTGCCAGTCCTCGACCGTGGCGCGCACCTGCGCGAGGACGTGGCGCAGCGCGTCGGCCAGCTCCTCGAAGCCGCCCGCCTGGCGGTCGATCTCGATGTGCATGTAGGACTCGTCGCCGATGACCGGGTGCACGAGCACGTGGATGCCGGCCTCGCGGCGGCTGAGCTCCATGCTCACCGAGTCCACGAGGAACGGCATGTCGTCGGAGACGATGTCGATCGCGGTGTGCGGCGACTGCCAGCCGTGCTGCTCGAACGTCGGGTTGTAGACGCGCACGAGCGAGGTTCCCTCGGGCCGCTCGCGGCCGAACGTCCAGTGCGAGAGCGCGGAGCCGTAGAGGTCGACGGGCTCGCGGCCGCGCAGGTCCTCCGCGGGGGCGCCCTTGTAGTACGCGCGGACGAACGCCTCGGCCTCTTGGACCTCTTCCGGCGCGACTCGCTCGCGCACCCGCTCACATACGGACTCGATGAGCTCCGACTCGACCGCTTGCGTACCCGTGGACATGCGCCGCACGCTACGCCTCTCGGGCTCAGGAGGTCAACGCGCCTCCAGCTCGTGGACACGAGCACGTAGCGCGTGCAAGCGCTCGGCGACGGCGAGCCGCATCTGGAGCTGGTTACGGTCCAGCGGCTTGGTCAGGAAGTCGTCGGCGCCGGCGTCCATCGCCGCGCGCACGTGCGCCTCTCCCGACAGCGCCGTGAGCATCACCACGTAGACGCTCTCGCCGTAGCGCTCGCGCACCCTGCGGCACAGGTCCGGCCCAGCCAGCCCGGGCATCATCCAGTCGGTGATCAGGACCTCCGGCGCGCCCTCGCCGTCGGCCAGCCGCGCCCACGCCTCGTTCCCGTCGGCGGTCACCGCGCACTCGTGGCCCATGCGCTCGAGGACCGCCTCGAGCACGCGGCGCGACACGGCATCGTCCTCGGCGACCAGGATCCTCATGCGAGGGTCCTTCCCAGCGCCGTCCGCGTCAAGTCCACCGCATCGGCGAGACGCGTGAGCCACGCGTCAGCGCCCACGAGGTCGCCGGCGGCCGCGTGCGTCTGGATCTCCTCCGCCGCGTTGGCGACCATCGCCGCCCCGACGCTCGACGCCGCGCCCTTGAGCGTGTGCGCGTGCACGTGCAGCGCCTCTGCGTCACCTCGGCGCGTCGCCGCTCGCATCGCCTCCAGCCGCGGACCCGCCTCGGTCAGGAACAGGTCGCAGATCTCCTCCACGATCGCGTCGTCGCCCACGTCGCGCGCGAGCGCGCGCAGGACCGCCTGGTCGACCACCACCGGGCGCGTCGCGGCGATCCAGCGCTGCAGCACGGCGTGCAGGTCGTCCGCGTGCAGGGGCTTGGCGAGGTAGTCGTCCATGCCCGCGGCGATGCAGCGCTCGCGATCGCCCTCCATCGCGTGGGCGGTCATGGCGATGATCGGCGTGCGCCGCGCGTCACCCTCCATGCGCCGGATCTCGGCGGTCGCGGCGTAGCCGTCGAGCACGGGCATCTGGCAGTCCATCAGCACGGCGGCGAAGGGCTCGCGGCGCAGCGCCTCCACGGCCTCGCCGCCGTCGGCGGCGACGGAGACGCGATATCCCCGCCTGCGCAGGATGTTGATCGCCACGGCCTGATTGGTCGGATTGTCCTCCGCCAGGAGGATCGATGCGCCATCGGCAGGACTCTTGTCGATCACGGGCACCGGTGCGAGCACTTCTGGCGCGCCGGCGCTCATCACGGTGGCGATCGCGTCGTACAGGCGCGAGTCGCGAACCGGCTTGGCGAGGGTCGCGGCGGCGCCTTCGACGCCGCCCGGGCCGGCGGAGGAGAGCAGGATCACGCGCGGACCGCCGCCGGCGAGCGCGCGGACCACGCCGAGCCCGTCCATCCCGGGCATGTGATGGTCGAGCAGGATCAGGTCGAACGGGCGTCCCGCGGCTTCGCGCTCACGGACGCGCTGGAGCCCGTTCACGCCGTCGGTCGCGGTCTCGCAGCGCATGCGCCAGGAGGCGAGCCGGCGCTCGAGGATCTCGCGGTTGGTCGCGTTGTCGTCGATGACGAGGACGTCGAGGCCCGCCAGCTCAGGTGGGAACGACGGGGGTCGCGCCTCCGCGACGGGCAGGTCGACCGTGAACCAGAACGTGCTCCCGTGCCCGGGCTCGCTCGTGGCGCCGATCTCGCCGCCCATCATCTCCGCGAGCTGGCGGCTGATCGCGAGGCCGAGGCCCGTTCCGCCGTAGCGCCGGGTCGTCGAGCTGTCGGCCTGCGCGAAGGAGTCGAAGAGGCGCTCGACGCGCTCCGGGTCGACACCGATCCCGGTGTCGCGGACCTCGAAGCGCAGCTTGCCGTCCTGCTTGCCCACCGCGACGACGACCTCGCCCTCGTGCGTGAACTTGACCGCGTTACCGACCAGGTTGGTGAGGATCTGGCGCAGGCGGCCCTCGTCGCCCCGCACGGCCGCGGGCACGTCGTCGGCGATGCGGGCGAGCAGCTCGAGGCCGCGATCGTGGGCCCGCGAGGCGAGCAGCTCCATCACGTCGCCGACCGCGTCGCGGACGTCGAAGTCGGTGGGGTCGAGCTCGAGCTTGCCGGCCTCCATCTTCGAGAAGTCGAGGATGTCGTCGATGATCGCCAGCAGTGCCCGGCCCGACGCGCGTACCGTCTCGGCGAAGCCGCGCTGCTCCTCGTCGAGCTGGGAGTCCAGCAGCAGCTCGATCATGCCCAGCACGCCGTTCATCGGCGTGCGGATCTCGTGGCTGACGTTCGCCACGAACTCGGACTTCAGCCGCGACGAGTCCAGAGCCTCGTCGCGGGCGATGACCAACTCCTGCTCGGCGCGCCGGCGTTCGATGAACTGGGCGAGGAAGCCCGCGATCGATGCCATCGTCGCCTCGAAGTCCAGGTCGCGCTCCTGGATCGAGGTGTCCATGAACTCGAGCACGCCCAGGCAGCGGCCGTCGCTCATCACCGGGACCGCGAGCGCGGCGTGCAGCCCGCGCTCACGGATGATCGTGGACGCGTTCGGACGATCGTCGCCCTGGACGTCCGCGACCCAGATCGGCGTGCGCGCCGCCCACGCGGCGCCGACGAAGCCCTCGCCGCGCGCGAACGTGACTCGGTTGCCGCCGACCTCGCGGATCTTGTCGAGCAGCTCGGTGTGCGGCGACCACATCGAGGTCATCCGCAGCGTGCTGCCGTCGAGCAGCCAGACGCCGCCGAACTCCCAGCCGAGCGCCTCGCAGACGGCGTGCGAGAGCTGGTCCGTCGCCTCCGACACGCTGGTCGCCTCGGCGAGGACGCGCGCCGCGGCGTGCTCGGCCTTGGAGCGCCGCTCGGCCCGCGCGCGCTCGGAGACGTCGCGGAACATCACCGTCGCGCCGACGACGCGGCCGCTCTTGGTGAGCGGCGTGACCACGTAGTCGACCACCGTGCGCGTCCCGTCGTCGCGGGTGAAGGCACGGCTCGAGCCCTCGTGCCGCTGCCCGTCGCGCAGGGTGGCGACCGCCGGCGTGTCCGGCTCCAGCTTGCGGCCGACGGGGTTCGCCCAGCCGGTGATCCGCGCGGCCATCTCGTTCGCGTAGACGACGCGCCCCTCGGCGTCGACCGTCGCGATGCCGTCGCCGACGGAGTCGAGGATCGCGCGGTGCTGTTCGGCGAGCCTCGCCAGCCGCCGGCGGGAGCGGTGCAGCGCAAGCCCCCCGCCGGCCGACAGCGCGATCAGCAGCACGGCGAGGACCACCTCCAGCCGCAGCAGGAAGCGCTCGTCGTCGCGGCGCTCGGCCTCGATCTCGTCGACGACGTCCTCGCGGGTGGCGAGCATCCGCTGGAACGCGCCCTCGTCGCGCTGGTCGCGACCGACCGCGGCGACGTCGTCGCACAGGCGGGTGACGCTGGCCTTCAGCGGGCCGGCGGGGACCTCGTCCTCGAAGCCGCCGCAGGCCGCGTCGGCGCGCCGCGCGTCAGCCGCGGCCTCGGACGGCTTGCCCTGCATGGCGTGCAGACGCGCGAGCGTCGCGTTGCCGCGCACGGTCGCGAGGCTCTCCCGCCAGGAGCTCGTCCGGTCGAGCGTGGCGCGTGAGTTCGTGTGATCGACGACGAGGACGGCGATCGCGACGGCGACGGCGAGCGCCAGCAGTACGGCGGGACTCAGCGCACGCGCGAGCGACCGTGGAGTTGCCACCCAGGGGAATATCCCCTGTGGTGACGACGGTCAAACCGCTGCGGTGACCCCGCGCGGGAAACCGACGCCGGTGAGCTCCTCCGAGAGATCCCACAGACGGCGGGCGGTGAGCGTGTCCGTGGCGGCCTTGCTGCGGCCGACCAGGGTCGGGTGGCCGCGCAGCTCGAAGCGGCCGTCAGGGCCGGCGTAGCTGTTGCCGGGGATGTCCGCGGTGGCGGCGTAGAGCGTCGGCTCGGCGCCCATGTCGCCGCTCTGGGCGATCAGGCGGTTGCCGACGACCATCAGCACGTCCTCGACCCGGTTGCCGCTGCGGGTCTGCAGGTTCGTTGCCGCCCAGCCGGGATGGGCGCCCACGGAGCGGACCGGCGAGCCGGCCTCGTCGAGGCGGCGCTGCAGCTCGGCCATGAACAGCAGGTTGGCGAGCTTGGCCTGCCCGTAGGCCGCGTGGCGCTTGTAGCCCTGCTCCCAGTTGAGGTCGTCGAGGCGGATCTTGCCGAAGTGGTGCGCGCCGGAGGCGACGGTGACGACGCGGTCGGTGATCTGCGGCAGCAGCAGGTTGGTGAGCGCGAAGTGGCCGAGGTGGTTGGTGCCGATCTGCATCTCGAAGCCGTCCGCGGTGCGGGCGAACGGGACGTTCATCACGCCGGCGTTGTTGATCAGGACGTCGATCGGCTCGGTGGTGGCTTGCGCGAAGGCTCTGACGCTGGCGAGGTCGGCGAGGTCGAGCGCGCGCACCTCGGTGTCGCCCTCGATCGCGTTCGCGGCCTCTTCGCCCTTCGCCGTGTTGCGCACGGCCAGGACGATCTTCGCGCCGTTGGCGGCGAGCTGCTTCGCGGCGGCGAGCCCGATGCCCGAGTTGGCGCCGGTGATGACGAAGGTCCGGCCGGTCTGGTCTCCAAGGTTCATGCCTTCAATGTAGTCGCTGACAACAATGATGTCAATGACAACATCGAGCTAAGCTTTGCAGCGTCTTGACCGCGACCTATCACCACGGGAACCTGCGCGCGGCACTGCTCAGCGCGGCCGAGACGGCGCTCGCGGACGGCGGCGATCTGTCGCTGCGGGCGTTGGCGCGCGAGGTGGGTGTCTCGCACGCCGCACCCCGCCGCCACTTCGCGGACAAGCAGGCGCTCCTGGACGCCCTTGCGGAAGACGGCTTCCTGCGCCTGGGTGCGCTGCTGCGCGAGGCCAGCGAGAACGAGGACTTCGAAGCCTGCCTGCTCGCGTTCGCGCACGCCTACGTCAGCTTCGCCATCGACCACGCGGCGCTGCTGGACCTGATGTGGGCGGGCAAGCACCGCTCCGACGCCGTGCGAGCCGCGTCCGATCAGGCATTCACGGCGCCGATGGCCCGGATCGTCGAAGCCCAGGCCGCGGGCGAGGTCGTGGGCGGCGAGTTCGAGCCCGTCGCGACGGTCGCGGTGGCCGCGTTCCACGGCCTGGCGGCGATGGTCAACAACGGCATGCTCGCCGCCGCCGACCTGGACGAGATCGTCCCGGCGACGGTCGAGCGGTTGCTTGACGGGTTGCGGCCTAGAGTCGCTTGAGGAAGCGGCGGAGCCGCTCGAAGGGCGTGAGCAGGACCACGCGGAGCGCGAGGGAGCCGTCAGACGTCCGAACGGGGAGGTATTCGACGTTGCTCATGAACGAAGGATTCCCGCCGGGCCTGAAGATCAGCTCAAGTCGGTGAACCGGGCGAAGACGGGGGCGTGATCGGACCCGTCGGACGCGGGGCGGGGACCGCTGACCGACGGGAGCTGCGTCGTCCCGGTGTCGGCGGACTCGAGCGTCGTGGCGAGTGCGCGGCTGACGAGGATGTGGTCGATCAGCTCAGGCCGGCCGTTGAAGATGCGGCTGAACGCGCGGCCCTCGGGGAGCATCGGCGCGAGGTTCCACAGGCGCTGCGCGTCGCCCTTGTCGGGGACGCCGAAGCCGCCGGTCTTGAACTCCGAGCCGGGCGGGCCGAGCAGGATCTGGGTGGTCGCGGCGAGCGGCTCGTCGTTGAGGTCGCCGAGCACGACGACGGTGCGGCCCTGTTGGAGCAGCGCGGTCGAGTGATGGCGCAGCGTGATCGCCTCTTGGGCGCGGAGCTCGAGCGCGTAGCCGGCGTAGCGGGCGCGCTGGTCCTCGTCCTTCGGCTGGAAGCGGCCCCCGTACGTCAACAGCTTGGACTTCAGGTGGGCGGTGATCAGGTCGATCCCCGCGACCCGCACGCGCAGCGCGCCGCGGCCCATCTCGGTCGTGGTCGTGCCGTCGTCCTCCAGACGCACCGGGTCGGTGCCGGCCGGGAAGGCGCGGATCCGCTCCACGTCCTCGAAGTCGTGTTTGGCGAGGAAGCCGACGCGGATCCCGCGATCGTCGGCGTCGGGCGAGAGCCGCGACCGATAGTCGCCGGTGAGGACGGACAGAAGGTCCTCGAACGCCTGCTCGTCGCCCACCTCCTGCACGGCGAGGACGTCGGGGGCGATCTCGTCGATCAGCTTCGCCAGCGACGCGAGCTTCTTGTCGTAGGTCGCCTGGTCGGGCGGGCCACTTTCGGTGCCCGGGAGGAAGAGGTTCTCCAGGTTCCAGGTCGCGATCGTCAGCGTCACCCGAGCAAGGCTTGCAGCTGGCGACGCACCGCGTCCCGCAGCCACTCGGGATCTTCACCGGACAGCAGCACGCTCAGCCGCAGACCGTCGAGCGCGGCGACGATCAGGCGGATGTCGAGCTCGGGCGCCACGTCGTCCCCCAATGCCCTGAGGCCGCGCCCCCAGTCCTGGTGGGTGCGGCGGGCGGCGGGTGAGTCGGCGAGCTCGATCTGCAGCCGGTAGAGCGCGACCGCGACGTCGCGCTCGGTCGTCACCTGCGCGATCAGCCAGTCCGCGAGCTCCTCGGCCCAGGCCTTCGGGTCGAACTCGGTGCCGTCCAAGCGTTCGGCGATCTCGCCGATCCGGGCCAGCTCCTGCTCGGCCGTCCAGCGCAACGCGGCCTCGAGGATGTCCCCCTTGGTGGCGAAATGCCAGGTGGTCGAGGAGAGCGAGACGTCCGCCTGCTTGGCCACCGCGCGGTGGGTGACCGCGGCCACGCCCTCGCGCGCGGCGATCTCCACGGTCGCTTCGACGATCGACTCCCGCACCCGCTGTGAGGCTTCGGCGCGCGTCACTGCGGCCAGCATAACCAGTACGTTCGTACTTGCAAAGGCAGTACACGCGTACTAGATTCAGCGACGGTCATGGGGTCTGAGTCACGGAGCACTCGTCGCTCGTTCTTCGGTGCCGCGGGCGGTGCTGCCCTGCTGTGCACGATCGGCGGCGAGAAGTTCTCGGTGGATTCACCCCGGGCTTTGAAGCAGGCGGACTTGGCAGCCGCGCGGGTTGGTCGCCCGCGCGGCGCCGCCGCTGCCCAGGCCGTGCCGCAGATCCAGCCGGCGCCCGGCGGCGTGCGCAAGGAGTACTGGATCCAGGCCGAGACCGCTCGGTTGTCGATCACGCCGGCGCGCCGCGACGAGTGGCACAACCACGCGGTCGAGGGCGGGCGCAACACGTTCACCGCGTTCATCTACCGCGAGATGACGACGGGGTTCGCCGACTACAAGTACGGCGCGTCGATCCCTGGGCCGATGCTCACCGCGGAGGTCGGCGACGTGCTCGTCGTGCACTTCCGCAACGGGGACACCAAGCTCAACCAAGCGGTGACGATGCACCCGCACGGCGTCAAGTACAACCCCGAGTACGACGGCGCCTACATGGGTGAGTTCACGCACGCGGGCGGGTTCATCGCGCCCGGCGAGTCGTTCACCTACCAGTGGGAGTGCACGCCCGACAGCGTCGGCACCTGGCCGTATCACGACCACGGTCCCAACCACACGCTGAACACGTTCCGCGGGCTGTTCGGGTCGATCGTCGTGCGCCCGCGCGGCGCGAAGTGGCCGGATCGCGCGTACACGCTGTTCGCGCACATGCTCCCCCCGCCCGTGACCGGACTCGACACGACGTTCCACTGCTTCAACGGGCGCGCATACGCGGGGTCGACTCCGACTTTGACCGCGCGTGTGGGCGAGGACGTTGAGATCCACGCGATCGGCATGGACTCCAACTTCCACACGTTCCACATCCACGGGCATCGCTGGCGCAATGCCGCTGGGGTGTTCATCGACAACCCGACGTTCGGGCCCAACGAGACCGTCACGGCCCGCTTCGTCGAGGACAACCCGGGTCGCTGGCTGTACCACTGCCACGTCTTCTCGCATCAGGACGCGGGGATGGCGGGCTGGTACCTCGTCGACCCGTAGTTCCATAGTGAGAGGAGAGAGCGCGTTGCGTACGTTGCTGGCGGTGTTGATGGTGTTGGCGTTCCCGGCCGTGGCCGGGGCGCAGACGTACCCCGAGCCGAAGGATCCGGGTCCGGTGGAGGCTGCACCGAAGGGGCCGCACAAGACGTACACGGTCTGCAAGAAGGGCTGTGACTTCAAGGCGATCCAGAAGGCGGTCGACAAGGCTCGCGCGGGTGACACCGTCCGCGTGAAGAACGGCACCTACCAGGAGGCCGTGAAGGTCAACGGCTCCAAGAAGCGCTACCTGAAGCTGATCGGCAACGCCAAGGACCCGAAGAAGGTGCTGCTGAAGGCTCGCGGGTCGATGCAGAACGGCATCTTCGTCAACGACGCCGACGAGGTCACCGTCGACGGCTTCATGGCGCAGGGCTACAAGTCGAACGGGTTCTTCTTCACGAACCTCAACGGCTACACGATGAACCACCTGATCGCCAAGCAGACGGGTGTGTACGGCCTGTACGCGTTCAACACCATCGGCGGCTCGATGCTGAACTCCGAGGCCTACTACGTCAATGACGGCGCCTTCTACATCGGGCAGACGCCGCCGCAGGACAAGCCGATCCGCTCGATCGTCCGCAACGTGTCCGGCTGGGGCTCCCCGATCGGCTTCAGCGCCACGAACATGCGCTACGTGACGATCACGAAGTCCCGCTTCTACAACAACGCGCTCGGCATCGTCCCGAACGCGCTCGACAGCGAGAAGTTCCCGCCCGCCGAAGACAACGTGATCACCGACAACGACATCTTCTGGAACAACTTCAACTTCCACCAGGGCAAGCCGCCGTTCGCGGTCCGCACCGAGGGCACGGCCGCGCTGGCGCCCGTCGGCACCGGCGTCCTGCTGCTCGGCGGCAAGGGCAACCGCGTCGAGAACAACCGCATCTTCGGCAACTACCTCAACGGCGTGGCCGCGATCGAGGGCATCCTCGTGAGCAAGACGCCCGAGGCCCGCACCCTCGCGAACAACGTCATCGAGAACAACCAGTTCGGTCTCAACGGCACCGACGCGAACGGCTACGACATCTCCTACGACGGCAACGGGACCAACAACTGCTTCTCGCTGACCGGCGTCACCTCGACGTTCCCCGCCGACGCGTCGACCTTCGCCGGCTGCGGCGGCACGAACGCGTTCAGCAAGGACGTCCAGAACGCGATGATCGGCTGGACCGGCGAGAGCGCCGTGCAGGCCTGGAAGAAGCACGACCACCCGCCCAAGGCCGGCTTCACGCCGCTGGAGATCTTCGGCTCGTGAAGCAGGTGATGGTCATCGGCGTCGCGCTCCTGGTGGGCGCGACGCCGGCGTTGGCGCTGGGAGCCGCGAAGAAGACGATCAACGTCGGCGACAACTTCTACACGCCCAAGACCGTGACCGTGTCTCGCGGAACGACGGTGACGTGGAAGTGGCCTGGGTTCGACCAGGCGGGTGACGTCCACGACGTCAAACTCAAGAGCGGCCCGAAGGGCGTGAAGAAGTTCCAGTCCGAGGCCGCCTCCACGGACTACTCGTTCAAGCGCAAGCTCACCGTCGCGGGCACCTACAAGCTCGTGTGCACGCTGCACCACGAGATGACCATGACGATCAAGGTTCGGAAGTAGGCCGCCAGCCCGGGCCTCTGAGCAGGACCTGCGTCTTCGTCTTGACGCCGCGCGCTCGCCTGACGTCGTGGGCGAGCGCGATGTACTCGTGGAACGCCACCTTGACCGGGTGGTGGGTGGTGAGCTGGGTCGTCAGCCCGTACTTCACCCGCTCCTGCTCGGGCTCGAACGTGCCGAACATGCGGTCCCAGATGATCAGGATCCCCGCGTAGTTCTTGTCCAGGTACTCGTGGTTCATCCCGTGATGGACGCGGTGGTGGCTGGGGGTGTTGAAGATCGCTTCGATCGCCCTCGGCAGGCGCTTGATCCGCTCGGTGTGAATCCAGAACTGGTAGATCAGCGACCAGGCCTGAGCGAGCAGGATCATCCACACCGGGAAGCCGAGCAGCGGCAGCGGCAGCCAGAACGGGAAGTACGTCATCGGCACCCACGTCTGCCTGAGCGCGGTCGAGAGGTTGAAGTGCTGGCTCGAGTGGTGCACGACGTGGCTCGCCCAGAACACCCGGCTCTCGTGGCTGACCCGGTGAAACCAGTAGTAGGCGAGGTCGTCGGCGAAGAACAGCGCGACCCACGTCAGCGGGTTGTGCGGGTCGAGTCTGAGCGGCGTCAACTCGTACAGCGCCGCGTAGATCGCCACCACGACGAGCTTCCACCCGACGTTGATGACGACGTTGCCGATCCCCATGCTCAGTGACGTCCCGGTGTCCTTGAGGTCGTAGCCGACCAGGTCATCGTCGTCGTTGAGGTGCCGGAACGACGCGTACTCCGCGACGAGCAGCAGGATGAAGAACGGGATCGCGTAGTAGAGGACCTCGGCCATCAGCCGCCCGCCCCCTCGCCCTGCCCCGCGAGGCCGGCGCCGCCGCCCCGCGCGACCTCGCCGACCCGCGCCGCGTCGCCGCCCCGCGCCGCGTCGCCGCCCCGCGCCGCGTCGCCGCCCCGCGCGACCTCGCCGCCCCGCGCGACCTCGCCGCCCCGCGCGACCTCGCCGCCGCCCGCCGAGCGCTCCAGCAGCGCGCGCGCCCGCGCGAGCGCGCCCTCTTCGTCCCCCGCCGCGATCGCCGCCGCCAGCGCGCCGATCGCCGCCGCATCCTGCAATTCCCCGCGCACGGCCTCGACGCCGACCGAGACGATGTCGCCACGCGCCAGCAGCGTCGTCAGCGCGAGCCGGTAAGCGATGTTGTCGGCGCCGTCGACGATCTCATCCCACATGACCTCATAGACCGCATTGCGCGCGACGAGGTCGTCGAGCGCCGCCAGCTGCGCCGCGTGCGCGGTGATCTGCGCCTTGCGCGCGACGTCCGCTCGTGCCGCGCACCGCCGGGCCGCGTCCGCGCCCACGCACGCGCGCATCTCCAGCGCCGCCCGCCGCGCCTGCAATGCCTCCGGCAACTCTCCCTCGAGCAGCAGCTCGAGGCCCCCGTGGTGGCGCCAGTCGCGCACCCGCGTCGCCCCGCCCTGGCTGATCGTGACCAGCCCGGCCTGCTGGAGCCGCTTCAAGGCCTCGCGGATCGCGTGCCGGCTCGTCTCGAGCTCCTCGCTCAACGTCCGCTCCGACGGCAGCGCGTCCCCGGGCGCGAACCGGCCGCCGAGGATCTCCGCCCGTAGCCGAGCGTGGATCTGCCCTGAGACCGTACTGGTTGGACCAGTCACGGCAACTGGTTATACCAGTGCAGCTAGAGCTCGTCGAGCGTACGAAGAACCACTGATAGCCGGTACGCATCGAGCGTGGGGAGCGTTCTCCCCGACAGGTTCAACCCCCACTCGGGCTCGCTCGCGAGCCCTTCGTAGTTCCGATCGACGAGCAACGCGGTCGGTGATGTCCACGCAAGCGACGGAATCAGATACGAGGCCGGCGGCTGGCCGTCGAACAGGAGCACCAGCGCGCCGTAGCGACCCTCCGCGAGGTCGAACCTGCGCTTCTCCCAGAACTGGTAAGTCACTTTTCGGAGGCTGCGAACGTGCACTTCGATCGCGCGTCCACGGCCTTGGGCGGTGATAATCGAGCCCTCGCGAGTCGTCGAATAGCCACTGCGCTCGAGCGCGCCGGCGACGACCTCTCGGGCGCGATCGCGGACCTCTCCGCGCGACAGGGTGGACCACTGCCAGCCTTCGCCAGTCATCCGCGAGAGCTTTCCATACCGCTCAGCCGACTGACGTATACATTTCGCCGATGGCACGCTACGGCATCCCTGGAGTGGGACGCGAGCACGTTGACTTGATGGGCCGCCGTTGGGCCGAGCGGTGCCTCGTCGAGGACGGCTCGCTGCTTTTCGACGACCGCTCATTCTGGACAGTGGATGCCCTGCTCGAGTTGCAGGAGCGGCTCGAGCAGCCGTCGGACAGCGATGAAAGTCGGTTTGGTACGCGTCTTGCATCACAGCTGTCGGATGCCAGCGACGACGTTCGTTGGCTTGCCGGCGAGGCGATCGCCGTCTACGCAATGCCAGCGTTCCGGATCATGAAAGCGCCGAAGAAGGCTGAGCTTGTTCGCCGGGCGCTCGGACACCTCGATCCGACCTCCGCGCCACACTGGCCGGAGCTACGCGCCGCCTTCGAGCAAGGCTATGGTCACCCTGGAGCGCGCTACAACGCCCGGCGCGATCTCCAGCTCGCTTACCTTCTCGACTTCAGCCTCCGAATGAAGCGCCTTACTGTCGAGGACCGGGGCAAGACTCTCGACGACCCGTGGAGGCTCGAGGCGTTCGCCGACGCCGGCGACCCCGGGCTGCGGGTACAGATGCGGCACGTGCTCCTCCACTTGCTCCGACCGGACGACTTCGAACGCGTGTTCAGCGGTGAACACAAGCGTCAGATCGTCGAGGCCTTCGCTGACGAAGTCCAAGCCGCCGGAGGCCAATTGCGCGAAGATCGCGACCAGCGACTCTTCGACATCAGGCACTACCTCGAAGCACAACGCGAACCGGGATCGCGGCCCGTCGATTTCTATGAGGGTCCGTATTCCCAACAGTGGCGAGACGCCCGGCCCGACCCCGAAGACGACACGGACGATCAAGACGAGGGCCCGCGTTGGTTCTGGGTCAACCAGGGCAAGACCTGGACCGCCGAACGAGACGACGGCATCCTGTGGGCGCCACTGCGCTCAAAGAACGGGATGATGCTCCATCACTGGGAGCGCATGACCGACGTTCGACCGGGCGACTGGATCGTGCACTACAGCGCGGCGATCCGTGCGATCAGCCACGTCACCGCCGCCGCTGTCCACGCAACAAAGCCGGACAGCCTGAGCGGTGGTGAGTGGGAACAAGAGGGACGTCTCGTCCGAGCCGAATACCGCACGCTGCAGCAGCCGATTCCGCTGAGCGAGATCCCGATGGAATGGCGCGCCGGCGGCCCGTTTACCAGCGTCGGCTCCGTTCAGCAGGGATATCTCTTTCCCCTGAGCCGTGGCTTCGTCGAGTTCTTGCAGGCGACGTTCGACGAGTTCCGGGAAGCGATTGGGGGAGGAGTCATCCCGCCGCCTCCACGTGAGCCGAGCCTGGCGGAGATCAACGCCTCGTTCGTCGAAGCCGTCCAAGAATCCGGATTGCTGATCGCGAGCGAGCGCGTGCAGGGAGTGCTCGCCGCCCTGGTCGCGAAACCGTTCGTGATCCTCGCCGGTCTATCGGGCAGCGGAAAGACGCAGCTCGCTCTGCGGCTTGGCGAATGGTTGAGCGCACCCAATCGTCCACGCTCACTCGTGGTCCCGGTCCGTCCAGATTGGACGGGGCCGGAGAGCCTCTTTGGCTACGAAGACGCGCTGCGTCCACCGGCGCCGGATGGTCGGCGTGCATGGCACGTCCCCGCATCGCTCGCGTTCATGCTCGACGCCGTATGCCATGCGCAGGACCCGTATCTCCTGCTCCTTGACGAGATGAACCTGGCTCACGTCGAGCGGTACTTCTCGGATTTCCTCTCCGGAGTCGAGAGCGGGGAGCCGGTGCTTCCGAACCTTGAGCGGATGGACGGTGCATGGCATGTCCGAACAGACGAGCCAGCAGAAGTCGCCCTCCCCACCAACCTGTTCGTCATCGGAACCGTAAACGTCGACGAGACGACCTACCTCTTCTCGCCGAAGGTGTTGGATCGTGCCTTCACGTTCGAGGTACGGACCCAGACGGACGAGTTGCTCGAAGAACTCGCGAAGCCGACGCCCGCGTTGCCGGCAGATCCCGCCGTCGTTCGTGGATTCGCGCGTATCGCGAAGGACCCAAGCTGGCACCTCGAGCATCCGCATCCAGCGCGCGCCGAACTGGCCGCCGCACTTAAGCGCTTGCATGCCGCGCTGTCGCTCACGGGCGACGAGTTCGGGCATCGCGTCTTCTATGAGGCGTTGCGCTTCGCGGCATGCCTGTCTGGAGCGGGAAACGGAGACAGTGACGACGCGCTGGACCTGATCGTCTTGCTCAAGGTATTGCCGCGCATCCATGGCTCGCGCCGTCGCGTTGAGCCGGTACTACGACGGCTCACCCGCTTCACCGAGAACCCAAGCGCGTCGGCACAGGAACTCGAAAGTGAGGAGCCGAGCAGCGCCGACATTCGGCTCCGTGCTACACGCGCGAAACTCGATCGCATGTCGCGGACGCTGCTCGCGAATCAATTCGTGAGTTTCAGTGAGTGACGACCTTCGTGTCGCTTCGTTGCCGTTGCGCGACGACACTGGTCGCGCCATAGGAACGCTAGAGCTTGCAACTCGCCCGCGGCAGGATCCCGCGGCGCTGGTTGACCGGTCAGGCGACAGCAGCCGACTTGCGTCGGAACCCGTCGTGCAAACCCGCGAGGCACAGGGATATCGGTATCGGGTGACACTCGACGACGAGGCCCCGGTGCGGATCGAGCCCGCCGAGTTGTTCAAGCCCGACGACAACACCGGTCGGGCCGGGGAGTTCGCTCCCGCCGAAGCTGTCGGACACCTCGCCGTCGAAGTCATCGCGGGCAATCGTCGGTCTTCCACAACGCTCGAAGTGCGCAGCGCAAAACTCGAGTACGAGACGGAATACCGGCAGATGCTGCGTGACGTTTCGGAGTTCGCAGCAGAAGCGCTCGTACAGGGTTTCCAACCCGCCGCCGGCGCTTTCGAATCGAGCGAATCCGCATCAGCCGAGTTGCTTTACCGGCGCTTCGCGATGGTCCACGCCCGACTTAGCGACACCGACTTCCAAGCTGCCATCGGACACATCCTCAGTCGTCCGCACCAGGCGTGGCAGAGCGAGACTGAGTATCGACCGCCCTCTTGTCCACTAGGCGGAGGTCATGCGCTCCAACGGGCCCTCGTGAGAGGCCGTCCGCGCCGCGATTGGCCTGACGCACCGCCTGGGACGTCGCTGAACAGCCTGCCGCGGAACGTCGAGGTCACACGCCATGAAACAACCCCAGACACCCTGCCGAATCGTCTGGTGCGTTTCGCCTTGGATGATTGGCGAGCGGTCGCGCTGATTACGCGTGACGCTGCCAGGCACCTCAGTGGGGCGCCACGGCGACGCGCTCTCGACGCGACTGCGCAGGTGCTTGAGCGACTCGACGAATGGCTCGCCCACCCGTTGTTTCGCTCAGTTGGCGCGTTGACGACGTTTCCTCAGGGCAACCAGGTGCTGTTGAAGCGGGAGGGTTATCGCCAACTCTTCGCAGCCTGGATGGTGTCCAGCGCCGGCGCCGATCTCGCAATTGATCTCGAAGATCCGGTGCGAATCAGCCAGCGCAGCGTCGCCACAATGTACGAGTACTGGTGTTTTCTCCAACTCGCGAACTTGCTGGCGGACATGTGCGGGCAGGCAACTGCGAGCCATTCGCTGTTTCACTCGGTCAGCGGCGGCATGGCCCTTGGGCTGCGGAAGGGCCAGACCTCGCAGTTGGAGTGGGAGACGACGATCGCCGGCCGACGTCTGAAAATCGGGCTCTTCTTCAACCGATCATTCAAGGCAACGGACAAGCCAGGTAGCGGATCGTGGTCGCTCGAACTGCGGCCCGACTGTTCCGTTCGCATTCGTCCCCTAACAGGGCTATCTGGTGGCGACTCCGACCGCTTTGAGACTTGGCTGCACTTCGATGCGAAGTATCGCGTCGATCAAACCCAGGCAGCGGCGGCCGATCTCGTCCTCTCCGACGACGTACAGCCAGTCGAGAGCCTCGGCCTCAGCAAGACGGCAGACCTCGTGAAGATGCACGCGTACCGCGATGCGATTCGCTCTTCGGCCGGCGCATACGTGCTCTTCCCGGGCACCACGGTGAAGCGTTTCGCTCTTGACTCAGAAGCGCTCCCAGGCATCGGGGCGTTTCCGCTGCGGCCGGCAAATGATGGCGGCGGCGTGTCCGGGCGTGACGAGCTACGCGGGTTCCTCAATGAGGTGCTTGTTCACGCGGCGAGTCAGGCAACGCGCTACGAACGACGCCGATTCTGGGAGCGGCGCGTGGCGATCGGAGAATCGCTCATTCCGGCCCCTGCACCTCCTATGGATTGGCTGGAACTCCCACCGGCAGACACGTCGGTTCTGCTGGTGGAGGTCGATCATCGTGACGAACTCGAGGCCGTTCTGATGTCGCGCGAATGCGCGCTGCCAAACCATCGGGTCGACACGTCGGCGCAATTGATTCTGTTTCACGGCGACGTCGTGACCGATCGGTGCCTCTTTCGTCGCGTCAGCGAGTGGTACTCGGGCCGGAACCCGTTCGCGGAGGTGGCCATGTGCTGTCGCGTGGAGCCCATCGATGACGCCCCGCGGTGGATTCGCGATATCGACCTCACGCAATTCCTGGCCGTCGACCACCCCTGTGTCCTCTCTTGGCTGGACCTCGCTCGAACCGCGTCGGCCGGCAGCTAATCGCTACGAAACTGCATCGCAACCGCAACGAAACACACGTTCGCGTCCACCCTGACCGAACGGCGTTGTACGGTCGTTCCCGGATGATCGACGGCGAGCCGGGGGCGGCGTTCACGGACGAGGTGGTGGTGCGGCGGCTGCGCTTCGCGGCCGAGGACACCGGCTTCGCGGTCGTGGACGCCGAGCGTGCGAGCGACGACGTCGTCCTCGTCGGGACGCTCGCGCACCTGGAGGAGCGCGAGCGGGTGCGGATCGAGGGGGTGTGGGCGGACGACAAGCGGTTCGGGCTGCAGGTCAAGGTCCGCGTCGCCGAGTCGGTGCCGCCCTCGGGTGACGAGGCGCTGATCGCGTACCTCAGACGCGTCAAGCACATCGGCATGGGCCGCGCCGCACGCCTGCTCGAGCGCTACGGCGACGACGTCCTGTTCGCCATCGACGAGGACCCGGCGGGGGCGTTCCGGGCCGCCGGCCTGAACACGAAGCGCGTCAACGAGGCGATCCGCTCGTGGAACGGGCTCAGGTCCACCCGCGCGCTGCACCTCCTGCTCGCGCCGCACGGCCTGGCGTGGCTCGTGCCGCGGATCGCGGCGGAGTACGGCGACCGCGCGCATGAGGTCGTGCGCCAGCGCCCGTACGAGCTGACGAGCGTCTTCGGCGTCGGGTTCGCGATCGCGGACACGATCGCCCGCGCCGCCGGCGTCCCGCGCGACAGCGTCGGCCGCAAGCGCGCGGCCGTCATCCACGTGCTGAGCGAGGCCGAGCGGGACGGCTCGACCTGCCTCCCCGTCCCCGATCTCGCCACCGCGGCCGGGAAGCTCCTCGGTGGCCCGGCGCCCGATGCCGAGCTGCTCCAGGACATGTTCGCCGCCGACCAGATCCACCTCGAAGAGGACGACGTCGTGTGGGCCTACCGCCCGCCGACGGCCGCGCTGGAGGCCGAGCTCGCAGAGACCATCCGCCGCCTTCGCGACGCCGAGTCGGTCCTGAAGCCGCCGGCGGCGAGCACGGACGATCTCGTCCCGGCCCCAGAGCAGTGGGATGCGGTGGAGGCCGCGTTCGCCTCCCGCATGTCGATCGTCACCGGCGGCCCCGGCACCGGCAAGACCGCGACCATCCGGTTGATCTGCGCCGCGGCGAAAGCGCAGCGCGCATCGATCGCGCTCGTCGCCCCCACCGGCCGCGCGGCCCGCCGCATGGCCGAGTCGACCGGCATGGACGCGTCGACGATCCACTCCGCCCTCGGGTGGATCCCCGGCCAGGGGCCGACCAAGGACGAGATCGACGCGGACCTCCTGGTCGTGGACGAGACGAGCATGGCCAACCTCGAGCTGCTCGTCACGCTGCTGCGCGCCGTCGGGGACGACATGCACGTCGTCCTCGTCGGCGACGCGGACCAGCTGGCGCCGGTCGGTGCCGGCAAGCCGTTCGCCGAGCTCGTCGCCACCAAGGTCGTCCCCGTCGCCGAGCTCACCCACATCTTCCGGCAGGCGGCGGGAAGCATGATCGTCCGCGGCGCTCACGCCGTCCGCCGCGGCGAGCAGCCGAACTTCACCCCCGGCGAGAACGTCAAGCGCGACCTGTTCCTGATCGAGCGCACCGACCCGGGTCAGGCGCTGGACGAGATCGAGTCGCTCGTCACCCAACGGCTCCCGAACCACTACGGCGTCGACCCGCTGACCGACATCCAGGTCTTCGCCCCGATCTACCGCGGCGCGCTGGGCATCGACGCGATCAACACCCGGCTCCGCCACGCCCTCAACTCGCGCGGCGAGCCCGTCCTCGGCGGCCGCCTGCGGATCGGCGACAAGCTGATGCTCTCCGGCCGCAACCTGCACGAGCTCGGCCTGATGAACGGCACGATGCTGCGCCTGCTCGAGCATCGCGACGAGAAGCTGATGGTCGCCGCCGACGGGCTGATGGTCGAGCTGCCCGAGGAGGAGGCGCCACGCCTGCAGCTCGCGTACGCGTGCTCGATCCACAAGGGCCAGGGGATCGAGCTGCCCGTCGCGATCGTGATCGCCCACCCGGCCGCGGGCCCCTACTTCCTGCGCCGCGAGATGCTCTACACCGCGATGACCCGGGCGAAGGTCGCCACGCTCGTGATCGGCACCCGCCAGGTGGTCGCCCGCGCGGCGGCGACACCCGACACGTCACGGCGCTTCTCACGCCTCGGGGTTAGGCTTGCGGAAGCGTGACGGTACGTGTTCGCCTTGGCGCAGGGCTGGCGCGCCTTTCGGCCGCGCCTTTGCGGACCGTCGAGGTGGCCGAGGGCGCCACCGTCGCCGATCTCTTCGCGCGGCTCGCCGACGACGAGCCTGAGCTCGCACCCGCCCTGCGCTCCGTGCTGCCGGTCGTGGCGGGCGAGCACGTGACCCGCGACCAGATCCTGGCCGATCGCCAGGAGGTCGCGCTCCTTCTACCCGTTTCCGGAGGTTGAGGCTGATGGCGATCGAGACGACGACCCGGCGCACCGTGGTCGTGGACACCTTCACGGATGGCACGCTCGGCCCGGATGTGCCGATGGCCGGCCCGGTCGCCGACGGCGGGCACATCGTCTGGAACTCGGCGCCCGGCTGCTGGGGGCCGATGATCACCCCGGCGATCAAGGGCGGGCACGAGGTCTGCACGCCCGTGTTCGTCGAGGGCGCCGAGGTGGGCGACGCGATCGCGATCCGCATCAAGGACATCGCGGTGACATCGCTCGCGACCGCCTCCGGCAACGACCAGGCGATGGAGGGCCGCTTCAACGGCGACCCGTACTGCGCGCCGGTGTGCGCGAGCTGCGGGACCGAGTGGCCGGAGACGCGGATCGAGGGGATCGGCCAGCAGGCTGTGCGGTGCGTCAACTGCGGCGCCGACGCGACCCCGTTCACCTTCACCAACGGCTACACGGTCGCGTTCGACGGTCAGCTCGGCGTGACCGTCGACCAGGCCCGCGCGGAGGAACTCGCCCACGACGCGAAGCGCGCCGCCGCGCTCCCCGACAACTCTGTGCAGAACCCGATCCTGACGTTCGCGCCGCACGACATCGTCGGCCTGGTGACGCGGATGCGCCCCTTCCTGGGCCAGCTCGGGACCTCGCCGTCGACCACGCTGCCCGACTCGCACAACGCGGGCGACTTCGGCGCCTTCCTCGTGGGCGCGCCGCACAAGTTCGCGCTCGACGCGCAGGCCTTGCAGCAGCACAAGACCGACGGCCACCTCGACATCGACGCCGTCCGCGCCGGCGCGACGCTGATCTGCCCGGTGAAGATCCCCGGCGGCGGTGTCTACCTCGGCGACATGCACGCGATGCAGGGCGACGGCGAGATCGCCGGCCACACCGCCGACGTGGCGGGCACCGTGACGTTGCAGGTCACCGTGATCAAGGGCCTCGGGATCGATGGCCCGGTGCTCTTCCCGCTCGAGGAGGACCTCCCGTTCCTGGCCAAGCCGCTGACCGCCGCCGAGCGCTCGCGCGCCGAGGCGCTGGCCGCGCGCGAGGGCGTCGGCGCGATCGAGGACTCGCTGCCGATCTCCGTGATCGGCACCGGCCCTGACCTGAACTCCGCCACCGACAACGGCCTGCGTCGCGCCGCCGAGCTGCTCGGCCTCAGCGTGCCGGAGGTCATGAACCGGGCGACGATCGCGGGCGCCATCGAGATCGGCCGCGCGCCCGGCGTCGTCCAAGTGACGTTCCGTGCGCCGGCAAGCGCTTTGCAGGCCGCCGGACTGAAGACCTACGCCGAGGAGCTGTATGCCTGAACGTGACGGATTCGCCCCGGGGACACCTAGCTGGGTCGATCTCGCGACGCCCGACGTCGACAACGCCGCCGCCTTCTACGGCGAGCTGTTCGGCTGGACGACCGAAGCGACCGGCACCGTCGAGGAGACCGGCGGCTACCGCTTCTTCCTCTCGGGCGGCAAGAAGGTCGCCGGGGTCAGCCCGCTCATGCAGGACGGCCAGCCCGTCGTCTGGTCGACCTACTTCGCCACCGACGACGTCGACGCCCTGGCCGATCGCGTGAAGGAGTTCGGCGGCGAGTCCTTCTTCGACCCGATGGACGTGATGGACGCCGGCCGGATGGGCTTCTTCGGCCACCCCGCCGCCGGCGCGTTCGGCGGCTGGCAGGCCGGCAACCACAAGGGCGCCGAACTCGTCAACGAGCCGGTCAGCCTCGCCTGGAACACACTGATCACACCCCATCCCGAGGACGCCGCGGCGTTCTTCGGCGTCGTCTTCGGCCTCGCCACCGAGACCCAGCGCTTCGGCGGCGACGAGTACGTCCTCTTCATGCTCGGCGACCACGCCGTCGCCGGCCTGATGTCCCCACCTCCCGGCATGCCCGAGGGTGCCCCGGCGTTCTGGGGGGTCTCCTTCGCCGTCGAGGACGCCGACGCGACCGCCGCCCTCGCGATCGAACGCGGCGGATCAATGCTCCAGGAGCCGTTCGACATGCCGGACATCGGCCGCATCGCGACCGTCACCGACCCCTGGGGCGCCTCCTTCAGCGTCGCCGCACTGCAGTCGTAGAACGCCAGCCGGGCGCGGCCCCTACCGCGCCCGGCGCCCGCCGGCGGGGGTGGCAAGGAAAACCGTCCTCTGAGGACGGTTTCCCTGGCCACCCCCCGGAGCCCGCGCGCCGCCTCACCCCGCGCCCGCGCGGACGATGCGCCGGCCGATCAACGACGAAGGGCGCGGGCTCTCGCCCGCGCCCCAGTCCACGCGCTCTCGACGCGGTCTCCCGCGCCCACTGCGCGCTTCACAGCGCTCCCGCCGCGAAGCCGGTGACCACAGCCGGCGTCGCGGTGTCGAACCCGACGATGTCGAGCATCCCCGGGTCCTCCGGGTCGGCGATGGTGAAGCCGTTGGCCACCATGCCGACCACGACGAGACGCGCCGCGATCCCAGTGCGCTCGCGGTACTCGCGCAGCGCCTGGGCCGGGTGGACGGAACCCGCCCACGTCTCGGAGTCCGTGTAGACCACGAACGTGTCGATCTCGCGCCCGGTCTCGAGCGCGTAGCGCATCGGCAGTGCGCAGTCGGTGCCGCCGAAGGGCAGGTCGGACACGGCGCGCACCGCGTCGTCCAGGCGCTGGCGCGGGCTGATCGCCAGTGGCGCCAGCCCGTCCTGGGCCCAGCCCCAGCGCTGGGTGCCGGCCTTCCACCCGCCCGCGTGGAAGCCGACGATCTCGTGCCGGGACTCGGTGGCCGCGGTCACCAGCGCCATCGCCGCCGACGCGTCACGCGGCGTCAGACCCGGCACGCCGGCGATCCAGCTGCCGGCCATCGAGCCCGACACGTCGAGCGCGAGCAGCATGCGCTTGTTCGCCGGCTCGACGGTGCCGAACGCCATGTAGAACGCGGCGTCGAGCGCGTCGATGACCTGCGCGACCGGCACCCACTCGTGCTGACCGCGGAACCCACGACCGGCCGAGTACGTGCGCAGCGCCGACAGCACGGCGATCGGGTGCACGCGCGCCTTGCGCAGGCGCTCGCCGTCCCCGAGCTGCGCGACCACGTGCTTGGTCGCGTTGGAGCCCGGGACGAGCACGCCCACGCGGGTCAGCGTCGCGAGGTTGCGGATCAGCGCTCCCGTCGGCATGTGCTCGAGCAGCGCCGCCCACACCTCCTTGCTGTCGAGGAAGTCCGGCAGGACCGCCTCGCGCGGGAGCGCGTACTCGCGGATGAGCTTCGCCGTCTGGCGCGCGTCCTTCGCGTGCTGAGCGGCGGTGAAGCCCTCGACGATCCGCGGCAGACCGTCCGCCTCGGTGCGGCGCACGATCCACTCGAACAGCTGCGCGTGCTCCGGCGTCTCCGCGACCGGGTGCGCCAGGCGCAGGAGGTCGCGGTGGGTCATGCCGTCGCGCTGGCGGTACTTGACCGCCTGGTACGCGAGCTGGTCCGGCGCCTGGTCGAGGTACCACGTCGCGATGCCGCGACGCAGCGAGCGGCCCCAACCACGGAACCCCTCGACGAAGCGGGCGAACGCGAACAGGTGCGTGCTCGTGCGGCACACGAGCGGCAGCGACGCGAGCGCGGCCTGGCGCGTCGCGTCCTCGGTGGCCGACGCCGCCATCGCGAGCGCGAAGATCGCCGGATCGTTCTTGGCCGCACGACCGTCACGGCTGATCGCGACGATCTCGGCGATCGCGCGCGGGCCGTCGCTCTCGACGCAGCGCCACACCGCGGTGGCGTTCTCACGCGCCAGCGTCAGCTCGCCCGCATAGAAGGAGCCGCCCTCAGAGCCGAGGATCAGGAAGCGGCGCAGGCGCGCCCAGTCGTCGATCGCCCAGGCGTAGCCACCCGCCGAGTTCGGCACGAGGCCGGTGCGGTTGCGCGCGAAGCGCATCAGGTAGTTCATCGAGGGTCCCTCCTTTCTGGTTGTCGTAGGTGAACGCCGCGGTCGTGGTGTGGGGCCGGATACGCCCTTCGCGGGCAACCTCTGACAGGAGATAACCGGCCTCCTCCGGCCCGCGGCGAACGGGGTTGCTGCGGTCGTGTGAGCACGCCCGGGTCAATTCCGGCGCTCTACGAGCTCCTCCGGATCAGCGATAACCGGAACGCTCCGGCCCGCAGCAGGTGCGGTGACCGCGGTCAAGCACACCCGGCTGGATTCGAACCAGCGACCTCTGCCGTCGCAGGGCAGTGCTCTAAGTCCGCTGAGCTACGGGCGTGTGTTGGTGGATTCAGTTGTCAAGGAACGAAAAAGGGCGACCCTTCCGGATCGCCCTCGTGCGGAGCCGTCAAGTGTCCGAGCAGGCGCTCAGGCAGGGACGGACCTCCGGACGAGGTCGGTGGGCGTGCTGGCTCGGTGCAGTCGTTCAGTCATGCGGTGGGCCAGAGTAGGGGCTCGTGACGATCGACGCAAGTGGGCGCCGGGTTCGAGTCTTTGACAGTCGTCGGATGTGTTGATCGGGCTTTCCGCCCGCAGGCGCTCGCCAGCCCGCCCGACCGGTGAGAGAGTGGTGATTGCACGTCACTCACAGGGGAGGGGACCTCGTGAAGCGAACCGTCGCGGCCGTCGCGCTCGGTGCCTTTGCCGTACTCGCAGCTCCGGCTCTCGCCGAGCCGGTCAACCTCGCGGCGCCCGGTCTCGTGCCGGTCACCGTGACCGATCCGTCAGCCTCGATCGCAGGCGTCGCCCCGGCCCGAAGCGGCCTCGCCGACGGTCGCGTCGTGGCCCACTACGACAAGCAGGCGCTGATCCGCGCGGGTGCCTTGAACGCCTCGACCACCCGCCTCGTCGCCTCCGACGGCTCGGCCGTCGCGGTCGAACCCGAGGTCGTGTTGGAGGTCAAGGTCACCGGCAGCAAGAGCCGCGTGCGTTCAGTCGCCGGTCCGGGCGCGCTCGAGCCGCTCGTCTCCGACGCCGATTTCTCCGCGCTCTCCGCCAAGGCCCGGGCGCGGGGTCGCTCGGTGCCCGACATGCGCGCCTGGCAGCGGCTGACGTTGCCCGCGGGCACCGACCCGAACGCGGCCATCGAGGAGCTGCTCGCCTCCGGCCAGGTGTCCGACGCGTACGTCGCGCCCGACATGGCGCCGCCGCCGCAGACCGCGCCGACGCCTGACTTCACGAACATGCAGGGCTACCTGCGCCCCGCGCCTCAGGGCATCGACGCCGACTTCTCCCGCAAGGACCCCCGCACCCGCGGCGCCGGCGTGACGATCGCGGACCTCGAGTACTACTGGACCGCCAACCACGAGGATCTTCAGCTCGACCCGATCGCCACCGACCTCGGCAAGACCGACTACCCGCAGTACACGGGCTTCGCCGACGAGCACGGCACGGCGGTCTTCGGCGAGATGGTCGCCAAGGACAACGGCTACGGCGTCACCGGCGGCGTGCCGGACGCGACCATGCGCGGCATCTCGCCCACCCGCGCCCGGCCCCAGGGCGGCACGACCTACAACACCGCGGCCGCGCTCACCTACGTCGGTCAGTTCCTCAAGGCCGGCGACATCGTCCTGGTCGAGCAGCAGACCCCCGGCCCGGCGGGCGGCACCGCCTACGTGCCGATCGAGTGGACGCAGGCGAACTTCGACGCCATCAAGGGCCTGAGCGCCCTCGGCATCATCGTCATGGAGACCGGCGGCAACGGCGGCCAGGACCTCGACAGCGCCCCGATGCTCGGCCGCTTCGACCGCGCCGTCCGCGACTCCGGCGCGATCATCGGCGGTGCCGGCAGCGCCACCACCCACGCCGCGCTGAACTTTTCCTCGTACGGCACGCGCGTCGACCTTCAGGGCTGGGGCGAGCAGATCACCACCACCGGCAGTGGCGGCAACCTCTTCGGCGGCACCGCCCCGGAGAACCTGACCCGCCGCTACACCCGCTCCTTCAGCGGCACCTCCGGCGCCGGGCCGATCGTCGTCAACGCGATCGCCGCCGTCCAGTCCTACCTGAAGGCGACCGGCCAGCCCGTCTACGACAGCGCCAAGATGCGCGACCTGCTCCGCCGCACGGGCACGGCCGCCACCGGCACGCGGATCATGGGGCCGCTGCCGAACCTCGCCGCCGCTCTGAAGGACATCGAGGTCGACGCTCCGGTCGTCACCGCGGCGCTCTCCCCCACACCGGTCGACGGCTGGTACCTGAACCCGACGATCACCCTGACCGCCGACGACGGCTGGGGCGTGGGCGTCAAGCCGAACAGCATCGAGTACCGGCTCGACGGCGGCGCCTGGACGCCTTACACCGCTCCGTTCGCAGTGCTCTCGCCCAACGCCCACGTGCTCGAGACCCGCGCCCAGGACCTCAAGGGCAACACCGCCGTCAGGTCCGTGTCGTTCAACGTCTACGACCTCGACACCGGGGCCGACGGCAGCGCCGGCGGCGCCGTCCCCGCCACGCTCTCCCTGACCCTCGGCGGCGCCGCCGGCTTCGGCGCCTTCACTCCGGGCGTCGACAAGACCTACGCCACCTCCACCACGGCCAACGTGATCTCCTCCGCCGGCGACGCGACCCTCACCGTCGCCGACCCCGCGGCCGCATCACCCGGCCGCCTCGTCAACGGCGCGTTCGCCTTGACCGACCCGATCCAGGCCGCCGCCAACACGGGCACCTTCGCCCCGGTCACCGGGACCGGCCTCCCGCTCTTGACCTACGCCGGCCCGATCTCCAACGACACCGTCACCCTCGGCTTCCGCCAGCACATCGGCGCCAACGAACCGCTCCGCACCGGCACCTACGCCAAGACGCTCACGTTCACCTTGTCCACCACGACCCCATAGCCGTACCTCCGATGACCCACTGCGCCGGCGCGACCTCTCCACGCGCCGGCACACCCTCCCGCGCGTCATTCCGTCTCGCCGCGGCGCCGGGCGCGCCACCGTGCGATCAGGCCAGGCCGGGGCGGTTCGACCTCTTCGCGCAGCGGCAGGCGGCCGGCCTTGCGCTCGCGCATCACGCACTCGGCGTGCGCGTGGCGGCGGCGCCGGTCGTCGCCCTCGGGCTTGATCAGCATGTGCGCGCTCATGGACGACAGGAACCGGTCGCAGAACGGGCAGCGGTAGGTCGCCGGCTTCAGGTTCTGGGCCGGCCGGATCGTCCACCAGCGGGGCGCGTCGGGCACGCGCCCATGGTGGCGTACGTCAGTGGTTGCGCAACGCGTCGATGAGCTCGCTCTTGTTCATCTTCGAACGACCTTCGATGCCGATCTCCGCGGCGCGCTTGGAGAGATCGTCCTTGCTCCAGTCGTCGTAGGAGCCGGACTTCCCGCCCTTCTGCGCCGTCGCGTGCCGGTCGGAGTTGGCGATCCGCGCCGCCTTCTCCTTGCTCGCGCCCTGATCGCGCAGGGCCTCGTACTGCTCTGGGTCCTTGACGCTCGGACCGGGGCTCTTCTGCGGTGCCATGCACCAGGGCCTACCCGCGCCGCCCCGTGATTCACGGGGGGTGGTCAGGAAAAGCGTCCTCTGAGTCAAGTAATCCTCGCCACCCCCCGGTCAAACCGCCGCACCGCGAATCCGCGCCGCGCGGCATCACTCAGCCGCCCGCCACCGCGCCACGCCCTCGCCGCCCACCGGGTCATCGGGCGGCGCGCCCAGCGCGGCGATCCGCGCCCGCGCGGCATCGCCCGCCTCGCGCAGCAGGTCGTAGTCCTCCTGCCCGGCCGGGTACGCGCCCATCACGCGGAAGCCGTCGGCGTCGCGGGCTCGGCGGTGACCGGTGCCGGCGGGCAGGACGAGCACGTCGCCCGCCTCGACCTCGAAGGCCTGCCCCTGCGGCCCGCCGAGCTCGATCGTCGCGTTGCCCGAGAGCACCGCGAGCGCCTCGTGCGAGGTCGAGTGGAAGTGATGGAAGTCGAACACGTTGCTCACCCACGTCCCACCCCAGCCATGCTCCGCGAACCGCCCGCGCGGGTCGTCCAGCGACAACCCGCGATAGACCAGCACCGCGAACCGCGGGTTGTTCGGAATCGGGTCGCCTGGCGGCGCGAGCCAGGTCTCGAGCCGCACGTCAGTCGTCGTACGCGTCGCTGGTCAGCGCGGCGAACGCGGCCCCCTGCGGGTCGGCCAGCACGACGAACCTCCCGGCGGGAACCTTGACGGGCCCTGTGCGGACCTGTCCGCCGAGTCCGACGACCTCATCGATCAGCCGCTCGACGTCCTCGTGGCCGAAGTACGGGAGCCAGTTCGGCGGGACCGAGCCCATGCGCGGGTCGATCGCCATGATCCCGCCGTTGGAGTGCTCGCCGTTCTTGATCACGCGATAGCCGCCGGCGCCCGGGATCTCGTCGATGGCCCAGCCGAACAGATCGCCGTAGAACGCGGACGACTCCTCAGGTTCCGGCGTCAGCAGGTCGTTCCACGCAAGCGCGCCCGGCGCGTTGACCAGCGTGGCCCCGATGTGGCTCTTGGGCTCCCACAGGCACAGCGCGGCACCCACGGGATCGATGATCACCGCCATCCGCCCGACATCGAGGACGTCGAACGCCTCGGCGGCGATCGTCGCCCCGAGCTCGGCCGCGCGCGCCGCGCTCGCGTCCGCCGACTCGACCGTCACGTAGCAGTTCCAGTGCGGCGGCTGGTCGGCGGTGAACAGCGCCGCGACGTCCTTGCCCTCGCGCAGCGCGGTCGAGTACACCGAGCCGTCCGGAATCGGGTTGTCGCGGTAGTCCCAGCCGAAGACGCCCGTGTAGAAGGCCTTGGCGGAGTCGGCGTCGCTCGTCACCAGCTCAGCCCAGGAGAACGTCCCGGGCGCGTAGCTCGTTCGGTCACCCATGCGACGATCCTACGCGCGATGCCCGAGACCTACACGGACCGACCACTGCTCTCTGACAAGTTCGACGAGGCCTTCCTGCTCGCCACGAACCACCACCGGCGACAGCTGCGAAAGGGGACCGACGTCCCGTACGTCTCCCACCTCCTGGCGGTCAGCTCGCTCGTCCTCGAGATGGGCGGCAGCGAGACCGAGGCGATCGGGGCGCTCCTGCACGACGCCGTCGAGGACGGCGGCGGACAGCCCATGCTCGAGCGCATCCGCGCCGAGTTCGGCGAGGACGCCGCCCGCATCGTGCTCGCCAACTCCGACAGCGACACCGAGCCCAAGCCGCCCTGGTACGCACGCAAGCGGGCGTACATCGACGCGATCGCCCACAAGCGCCCCGACGAGCTGCGCGTCTCGCTCGCCGACAAGCTCCACAACGCGCGGGCGATCCTGCTCGACTACCGCACCCACGGCGACGGACTGTGGGACCGCTTCAAGGCCGGCGAAGGCGACTCGATCCGCTGGTACTACCGCTCCCTCTACACGGCGTTCGACGCCCGCCGCGACGATCTCGGCGATCGCGCCGTCCCAGCCCTCGAGGAGCTGGGCCGGACCGTGGCCGAGATCGACCGCCTCGCTAGCTGACCTCGGCCGCCACCCGCTCGTCGGTACGCACGCCCGGCTGCTCCGGAGCGGCGTCGAGCTCGGCGTTCGCCCGCCCGCTGATGCCGTCCTTGAACTCGCGGATGCCGCGGCCGAGGCTGCGCCCCGCCGAGGGCAGGCGCTTGGGGCCGAGGACGAGCAGGGCGATGACGGCGACGATCGCCAGTTCCATGGGTCCGATGTTGGGCATGCCTGAAGGATTGGCACAGTCCCTGGCCCGCCTTAGTGCATTTCCTGTGAAGTCGCTGAGCGGTGACGTTCGAGCAAGGCCCGCACCGCGTCCGGATCCCGGGGCTGCGGAACCAGGTCCTCCCAGCCTTCGAACGCCTCCGCGAGCGCCGCGCCCGCACTGACCTGCTCGTAGCGATGGTCGCCGCGCTGGGCGAACACGCGCCCGTCCGCCGCGATGTGGAGATACCGGCGCGTGGCGACCACCTTGTACGCGTGAAGCTCCGCGCCATCGTCGAGCTCGAGCGCGTGCATCCACATGAACCCGGTGACGAGCTCCTTGCCGACGAGCCCCAGGAGCGGCTCCCAAGAGGGCTTGATCCCTCGCTTGACCTGTGCCTTGTGCATGGCCGGCAGCATCGGTCCTGTCCCTGCAACGGGACAAGACCGCTTTGTGCCGGAACTGCAACTTAAGTGTGACTTTTCTACGCAGTCGTGTGCAACGACTCGATCGCGGCGTTGAATGTCGCGCTCGGCCGCATCACGGCGTCGGTCTTCTCGCGATCGACGAAGTAGTAGCCGCCGAGATCGACTTCGGACCCCTGCGCGCCATTCAATTCCGCCACGATCTTCTCCTCGTCCGCCGCCAGCCGCTCCGCGAGTGGCGCGAACGCTTCGCCGAGCTCGTCGTCGGCCGCCAGCGCCTGCGCCCAGTACAGAGCGAGGTAGAAGTGCGAGCCGCGGTTGTCGAGCTCGTTCACCCGCCGCGACGGGGACTTGCGCTCTTCGAGCAGCTTGCCCGTGGCCTCGTCGAGCGTGCGGCCGAGAATCGCCGCGCGCGGATTGTCGGTCGCGTCCGCGAGCTTCTCCAACGACACCGCCAGAGCGAGGAACTCACCCAGCGAATCCCAGCGCAGGTGGTTCTCGCGGACGAGCTGTTGGACGTGCTTCGGCGCCGAGCCGCCGGCGCCGGTCTCGAACAGTCCGCCGCCGTTCATCAGCGGCACGATCGAGAGCATCTTGGCGCTCGTACCGAGCTCGAGGATCGGGAACAGGTCGGTGAGGTAGTCGCGGAGCACGTTGCCCGTGACCGAGATCGTGTCCTCGCCGCGAGCGGCGCGCTCGAGCGTGAAGCGCGTCGCCTCGCGCACCGGGAGGATCTCGAGCTGCAGGCCCGCCGTGTCGTGCTCGGGCAGGTACTCGCGCACCTTCCGCAGCACCTGCGCGTCGTGGGCGCGCGTCTCGTCCAGCCAGAAGACGGCGGGGACGCCCGTCGCCCGCGCGCGCTCGACGGCCAGGCGCACCCAGTCGCGCACCGGCGCGTCCTTGGTCTGGCAGGCACGCCAGATGTCGCCGGCCTCGACGTCCTGCTCGAGCAGCACATCGCCGGCCGCGTTGACCACGCGAACGACGCCGGGCGCCTCGATCTCGAACGTCTTGTCGTGCGAGCCGTACTCCTCGGCCTTCTGCGCCATCAGCCCGACGTTCGGCGTCGTGCCCATCGTCGACGGGTCGAACGCGCCGTTCTCGCGACAGAAATCGATCGCCTCCGCGTAGAGCGCCGCGTAGGAGGAGTCGGGGATGACCGCCTTGGTGTCCTGCTGTTCGCCGGCGCTGTTCCACATCTGGCCCGAGGTGCGGATCATCGCGGGCATCGACGCGTCGATGATCACGTCGGACGGGACGTGCAGGTTCGTGATGCCGCGGTCGGAGTCGACCATCGCCAGGGCCGGGCCGCTCTCGATCCCGGCCTTGATGGCGGCCTCGACCTCCGGGGACGCGCTGGCGAGGATCGCGCCGAGGCCGTTGTTGGGGCTCGGCAGCTCGGGGTGGGCGGCAAAGACCTCGGGGAAGAACGCGCGGACCGCGTGGCCGAAGATGATCGGATCCGAGACCTTCATCATCGTCGCCTTCATGTGCAGGGAGAAGAGCACGCCCTGCGCCTTGGCCTCGGCGATCTGCTCGGCCAGGAAGGCGTCGAGCGCCGCGCGCTGCATCACCGCGGCGTCGACGATCTCGCCCGCGAGCACGGGGACCCGCTCCTTGAGCACGGTCGTGGCGCCGTCGGCGCCGACGAACTCGATCCGCAGCGTGTCGTCCGCGTCAACCGTGACCGACTTCTCGGTGGAGCGGAAGTCGCCGCCGGACATCGTCGAGACGTGCGACTTGGACTCGGTGGACCACGCGCCCATCGAGTGCGGGTGCTTGCGGGCGAATGCCTTGACGGAAGCGGGCGCGCGGCGGTCGGAGTTGCCTTCGCGCAGGACGGGGTTGACCGCGGACCCCTTCACGCGATCGTAGGCCTCGCGCGCGGCGCGCTCGTCGTCGGTGCTCGGCGAGTCCGGGTAGTCGGGGACGTCGTAGCCCGCGTCCTGGAGCTCCTTGATCGCGCCCTTCAGCTGCGGGATCGAGGCGCTGATGTTGGGCAGCTTGATGATGTTCGCCTCGGGCGTCTTGGCCAGCTCGCCGAGCTCCGCGAGCGCGTCCGCGACGCGCTGCTCGTCGGTGAGGCGGTCGGGGAACTGCGCGAGGATCCGGCCGGCGAGCGAGATGTCGCGCAGCTCGATGTCGACGCCCGCCTGGCCGGCGAACGCTTCGATGATCGGCAGGAACGAGTGCGTGGCCAGCGCCGGCGCCTCGTCCGTGTAGGTGTAGATCAGCTTCATCAGAGCCTGCCCGAGTTCGGAATCGCGAGGCAGTGCAGGCTATCGGCGATACTCAGGAGGCGATGGCCTACGCCCCACCCGCCCGCCACCTGCTCCGCGCGAAGGACCTCGCCGACAACCGCTACGCCGACCAACTCGACGTGGAGGACATGGCCAAGGCGGCGGGTCTCTCCAAGGCCCACTTCTCGCGCGAGTTCAAGGCCGCGTTCGGCGAATCGCCGCACGTGTACCTGCTCACGCGCCGGTTGGAGCGCGCGGCCGCGCTGCTGCGGACGACCGACCGGAGCATCTCCGACATCTGTTACAGCGTCGGCCTGCAGAGCCTCGGGTCGTTCACGACGAGCTTCACGCGGATGTTCGAGAAGTCCCCCGCCGCGTACCGCGCGTCGTTCCCGCCCGCGGTCTCGCGGGTGGTCGTGCCGTCGTGCGTCGTTCGGGCGTACGGCCGGCCGCAGCACCGCCCGGCCGGGCGCGGCTGAGACAGCACAATTCGAGAAGACACGCCCGCCGCCGCAGGGCTAGCTTGCGGAGCATGAAGATCGCCACCACGCAGGTCTGGGTCAACGACCAGGATGAGGCTCTGGCCTTCTACACCGAGAAGCTCGGCATGGAAGTGCAGTCCGACGTGACGATGCCGGAGATGGGCAACTTCCGCTGGCTGACCGTCGCCCCGAAGGGCCAGGACGTCGCGATCGTCCTGATGGCCGTCCCCGGCGCGCCGATCATGGACGACGAGACCGCGCAGCAGGTGCGCGAGCTCACGGCCAAGGGCTTTGCCGGCACCGTGTTCCTCACCACCGAGGACGTGTACGCCGAGGTCGAGGCGCTCAAGGCCCGCGGCGTCGAGTTGGTCGACGAGCCGGAGGAGCGCCCGTACGGCATCGACTGCTCGTTCCGCGACCCCTCGGGCAACCACTTCCGGCTCACGCAGCTGACCGAGTTCTGAGCCGCAGCACGGGCGCCGGGACACTCCCCGCCCGGCGCTCTGTGCGCGCCCGGCGCGGTTCGTCGGGCGCGCCGCGGCGGCGCGGGTGGCGGGCGCGGGGCGACGAGCGGCAACGCGCCAGCTCTCGCGACCGCGCTCAAGGTTCGGCCCCCGCCTGCCGATAACAGTCGTAGACCGCCCGCCGAGGCGGTTTCTGCGTTAACGCACCGCGCGGGCTCATCGGCAGGCGCGGGGCCCAGTTGCCGGCCGGCCTTGGGCCGCCGCGGCGTCACCGGGACGCAGTGAAGCGGGCGATCCGCCGGCTCGCCTCGCGCAAGCGGTCCTCCGGCTCGTTCGTGAAGATCAGCCGCACGAAGTGCTCGCCGAAGTCGTCGGAGCCCCAGCCCTGCATCGGGGTCACGGCGACGCCCTCGGACGCCAGCAGGCCGGCGGCGAACGCGACGCCGGTCATCGGGCGCGTGTCGAACAGGCAGTAGTAGCCGCCCTCGGCGGGGATCACGCGGCCGGCAGGCAACTCGGACAACAGCGCCGCCTGGCCGCGCTCATAGGCGTCCACCAGGGCCTCCTGCCACGCCTGGTCGCCCGAAAGTGCCGCCGCGGCACCCGCCTGGCCGAACCCGCTGGGCATCACCCCGTTGAAGATGTGGACGTCCTCCATCGCGCGCATCACGGGCCGCGGGCCGAGCGCCCACCCGACGCGCCAGCCGGGCATGCCGTAGTTCTTCGACATGCAGCCGACGAGGACCGTGCGCTCGCGGGGGCCGGGCAACGTCACCGAACGCCCGCCGAACACGACCTTGTCCGCGCTTCCGTTGAAGACGATCCAGGCGTCGTTCACGACGGCGACCTCGGAGATCGCGGCCACCTCCGCCTGCGTGAACACCGTCCCGGACGGCATGCACGGCGAGGCGAAGAAGAGCACGCGGCAGCCGCGCGCGTCCTCGCGCAACCGCGACAGATCGAGACGCCATGACGCGTCGAGCGGCGTGAACGCCTGCACTCCGCCCGCCAGCCGCACCCGCTGGGCCATCCCGCTGTAGGTCGGGTTGGTCAGCAGCACCCGGTCGCCCGGGTCGATCAGCGTCAGGAGCGCATTGAGCAGCGACTCGCCGGCCCCGCACGACACGACGATCTCGCCCTCAGGGTCGTACGAGACGCCGAAATCGGCGGCGTACCGCGAGGCGATGGCAGAGCGCAGCACACCCAACCCTCGCAGCGGCAGATACGAGTTGAACTCGTCCACGCCGACGGCCGAGCGTGTCGCGTGCAGGACATGCGAGGGCGGCGTGAAGCACGTGTCGGCGTTCTCGAGCCGGAACACCTCGTCGCCCAGCGCGTCCGCCTGATCGGCGACGTCCGCCATCGTCATCCGCAACATGCTTTCCACGCGCTGAGAGATCATGTGAATCGCTCCGGTGTGAGTTCAGAGAACGTCGGCGGCGTGTCCGAACCGTGCATCGCCGCCGCCAGCCACGCCGCGGTGGCGGGAGCGGCCTGCATGCCGAGCGAGCCGTGCCCGCCGTGCACCCAGACGCCGTCCCACGACCCCGCGACCGGCAGTCCGTCCGGCGTCATCGGCCGCAACCCCCACCACGCGCGGACGATCCGCGTCCGCAATCCCGGCGCGACCTCGAGCACCCGCGCGGCGATCCGGCGCGGCGCGTCCACCCCCTCGACGGCGTCGCGCAGCGAGGTGGACAAGGACGCGCCGAGCAGCCCGTCGCCGCCAGGACGCGGGCACAGCAGCGCGCACTCGCCGATCGGGACGTCGACGCGGCCGGACGCGACGTCGGCGATCGGCGTCGGCTCGGCGGCCTGCCCGAGCACGACCTGGTCCGGCCAGGAGACCTCCTCGACGATCCACGGGACGTCGAGCCGCTCGGCCTGCATGAGCCACCCGCGGCCTGCCTTCACCGGCACGCGCACGAGGTCGGCGAGCCACGGACCCGCGGCGACGACGACCGCGTCGCAAGCCACCGGGCCCTCGTCGGTCAAGACGCCATCGGAGGCGACGCGGCCGACCCGCACGCCGGTCCGCACGCGAGCGCCCGCCGACCGGGCGGCCTCGGCGAACGCGCGCGTCGCGTCCTCCGGCTCGACCGTCCCGGCGCCTGTGAAGACCTGCCCGCCCAGCACGGAAGGACCGAATGCCGGGTAGGCCGAGCGCAGTTCATCGCCGCTCACCGCGGTCGCGCCGCCGATGACCGCGGCCTTCGCGGCGGCCAAGGACACTTGCGACGGCGTCCGCGCCAGCAGCAACTCCTCGCGAGGCGTCCACTCGAAGCCGATCGAGCGATACCCGTCCAGCGATGCGGAGAACATCGCCGCCACCGCCGGCTCGGTCTGGTGCAGCAACGTCCCCGTGTTGCGACCCGAGGCGCCCGCGGCCAGCGAGCCCTGCTCGAACAGCGTCACCGCGACACCACGCCGTGCGAGCTCCCATGCGATGGTTGTGCCCGCGATGCCTCCACCCACGACGACGACCTCGGTCATGACTTAGAGTGTTCCATATATGGACCAGGTGATCAAAGCCGTCGCCGAGAACGTCCGCAGCCTGCGGCTCGCGCGCGGCCTGTCGCTGAACGAGCTGGCGGCGGCGAGCAAGACCGGAAAGGCAACGCTCTCCCGCATCGAAGCAGGAGATGCGAACCCGACGGTCGAGACGCTCTACGCCCTCGCGGACGCGCTCGGCGTGCCCTTCGGCTCACTCACCGCCACGACCGGTCCACAAGTGGAACACATCAGGGCTCAAGACCTCGCCACCGTCACCGGAGCCGTGCACGCCAAGGTGCTCACGCAGGCGACCGGAGCCAGGCTCGTCGAGGCGCTCGACATCGTCTTCCCCGCCGGTCAGGTCCGCCACGCGAACGCGCATCCGAAGGGCGTGATCGAGCACATCCTCCTCACCGAGGGACGGCTGCGAGCCGGGCCGACGGGCGCCGAACGGGAGATGGACGCCGGCGACGTCCTGCGCTTCCCCGGCGACGTCCCGCACTCGTACGAGGCGCTCGACGACCGGCCCGCGCGCGCGATCGCGCTGATGGCCTACTAAGCAGCACGATTCGAGAAGACGTGGCGAGCCCTCGACCGTACCTTCAACGCCATGAACACTTTCGCCACCGCACAGCTCTGGGTCAACGATCAGGACGAGGCCCTCGCCTTCTACGTCGACCAGCTCGGCTGGACGGTCCGCGAGGACCTGACGCCGCCCGAGCTCGGCGGCTTCCGCTGGCTGACCGTCGCCCCGAAGGCCGACTCGGACACCTCGGTCGTCCTGATGGCGATCCCCGGCGAGCCGGTCTTCTCCGAGGAGACCGCCGCGTCCGTGCGCGACCTGCTGGCCAAGGGCGCCGTCGGCGCGATCTTCCTCACCACCGACGACGTCCAGGCCGAGTACGAGGCGCTGAAGGCGCGCGGCGTCGACCTCCCCGAGCCGACGCAGCAGCCGTGGGGCATCGACACCGGCTTCCGCGACCCGTCCGGCAACCACATCCGCCTCGCGCAGCGCGTGGACATCCCGGCGGCCGTGTGATGTGCATGTACGGCCCGCCGCGCTCATTCTCGGGCGCGGACCGCATCACCTACCCGGCTTCCGGGGACGACCGGGACGATCTCGAAGTCGGCGAGGTCCTCCCAGTTGGCGACCCACGCCTGGAGCTTGGTGAGGTCGTCGCACTCCATGAGCTGGAAGCAGCGCGTTAGATCCGCGGTCACGTAGCTGGACACGAAAGTCAACCCCTCCTCCGGCATCAGGCGTCCGTCCCGCTCGAACCGTTCGTAGATGGGGCGGGCGCCGTTGACGAAGTGCTCGATCACCATGAAATGCATGGGGGCGAGTTTCTCGCGTCTCCGTCTACAGAGGGAAATGACTCCACTCCACCAGCTCGTCGACGCGCTGCTCGAATCGACCGACCCGGTCTTCTCGATCATCGACGACGTCGACCTCGCCCCCGACGCCCGCGGCGCGCTGAGCGCGATCCTCGCGCCGCTCGAGCAGCTCTACCAGCCGCAGGACCTGCTCGTCGCGACCGCGGTCCTGGAGGCGGTCGCGCCGCTGCTGCACCAGACGGAGATGCTCCTCGCGGCCCCGCCCTCCGGCCGGCCCGTGTAGGTGCCGGCCCGTGTAGGTGTTGCACTCTCACCGTAGGTGTTACACGTCGTGCTGTGCCGACTGGCCGGCCGTCGGATCGCGCCGCGAGCTCTTGCTGCGACTCGTCGAGAAGGGCAGGCCGCCATCGCCGCGGAGAGCGCCGACGAGACCGCGCGACGCGCCGACGAGACCGGGTTGAAGCTTCCCGACTGCTGCGTCCTGCTGGCTGCGGAGTCGGCACAGGCAAGACTTGTGACGCTCGACGAACGCCTCGCGCGAGTGGCAGCGAGTCGCGGCCTCACCTGAAAAGATGCCTATGCTGGTGACGTGATCGACCCTCGCCCACTGCTCGGAGAGCCGCTGCCGCTCGACCTCCTCAACACGACGTGGATGGCCGGCGACGAGCTGCGCGACCTGCTGACGGACGAGGCGGGCGCACGCGTCTTCCTCGACGCGCACGGATTCGACGCCCCCGCGGACGCGGCCGCGCGGCGCGCGCTGCGCGAGGCGCGCGAGGCGATCCGCACCTGGCTCTCGGACCCCGACTCGCCCACGGCCCGACATGCGGTCAACGCCGTGCTGGCGCGGGGTTCGCAGCGGCCGGTGCTCGGTCCCGGCGGCGCCGGGGTGGAGGTCGACGCCGCCGCCGCGTGGCGGGTGCCGTGGATCTGCGCCGCCGCGATGGTGACGCTCCTCGAGACCCGCGCCGACCGCATCCGGGGCTGCGCGAACCCGGACTGCGTGCTCTGGTTCCTGGACACCTCGCGACCCGGGACGCGGCGCTGGTGCTCGATGGCCGCGTGCGGCAATCGCGACAAGGCGATCCGCCACGGCCGGAGTCACCAGTAATTTTGACTTAACCGGTATCAACGGCTAAGGTGGTGAGCATGACAGCGCTCGCCACCACGTTCGCCACCGGCCACGTCGGCCTCAACGTCGCCGACCTCGACCGCTCCGTCGACTTCTACGCCGGCATCTTCGGTTGGGCCGTCAAGGGCCGCGGCGACGGCTACGCGTTCCTGGGCGATGAGGACCGGCTGATCCTCACGCTCTGGCAGCAGAGCGACGGCGCGTTCGCCACCGACCGGCCTGGCCTGCATCACCTGTCGTTCGAGGTGGACTCGGTCGAAGCCGTCAAGGCCGCGGAGACGCGGGTCCGTGACGCCGGTCTGAAGCTCTACCACGACGGGATCGTCCCCCACGGCGAGGGGGCGTCCAGCGGCGGGATCTTCTTCGAGGACCCCGACGGCATCCGGCTGGAGATCTTCACGGGCGCCGGCGTCCACGGCACCGCGCCCACCGGCGCGGCCCCGACCTGCGGGTTCTTCTAGACGTGGCGCGCTTCCACCGAGGCGAGCTCGCCGTCCAGCGCCGCGCAGGGGTCGCCGACCGCGCCGCGGCGCTGGAGGACGCGTTCAGCGCCGAGATCCCGGACGTCGCGGCGGAGTTCCTCGCCGCGCAGCCGTGGATCGTGCTCGGGGCCGAGGACGACAGAGGGCGCATGTGGGCGACCGTGCTCTACGGGCGCCCCGGCTTCATCAGCGTGCCGTATCCGTCCACCGTCCACATCGACGCGCAGCCGCTCCTCGGCGATCCGCTCGAAGGCGCGCTCAACGGCCCCGTCGGCGGCCTCGCGATCGAACCCGGCACCCGGCGGCGCATGCGTCTCAACGGCACCGCCTGGAGCGACGCCGACGGCATCTCGATCGAGCTCGAGCAGGTCTACTCCAACTGCCCGAAGTACATCGCGACCCGCCACGTCGTGGGCGTGGCGCGCCCACAGCCAACGCGCCACGCGGGCGAGACGCTCGATGACGCGGGGATCGAGTTGCTGACGCGCGCCGACACCGCGTTCGTCGCCACCCGCGGCCCCGACCAAGGCGCCGACGCGTCCCACCGCGGCGGCAACCCGGGCTTCCTGCGCGTCGTCGACCCCAACACCGTCGAGTGGCCGGACTACACCGGCAACTCGATGTTCAACACGCTCGGCAACATCGCGACCGACCCGGCGACCGGGCTGACCGTCGTGGATCCGAAGACCGGCACGACGCTCTACCTGAGCGGTCGCGCGGAGGTGCTGTGGGAGAGCGGCGGGTTCCCGAGCGCCCAGCGCATCGTCCGGCTTGCAGTGGACGCTACAGTCCGGTTGGACCACGCGGCGCCGCTGGTGTGGGAGCTCGAACGCCCCGCCCGCAACCCGCCGCTCCAGTGACCCCCAGGGCCACCCTGGGGTCACCACGCGGTGGTTAGTGCGGCTAGCACGAACGATTGTTCGCCCCCCGAGACTTAATGTCTCATTTATGCGCAGTCTTGCCGCCTGGTGCCACGATCGGCGCCGCACCGTCATCGGCCTGTGGGTCGGGGCGTTCGTTCTTCTTGCTGCCCTGTGGATGACCGCCGCAGGGGATTACGTCAACAACTTCAATCTGCCGGGAACGGAATCCCAGCGGGCGTATGACCTACTGAACGACAAGTTCCCGCAACAGGCCGGCGACACCGCGAGCGTCGTCTTCGCGGTCAAGGACGGCGCGGTGCTCGACCACAAGGCCGAGATCGACAAGACGATCGCCACGATCAAGAAGTCGCCCGAGGTGCTCGCCGTGGGCGATCCGTTCGCCGAGGGCGCGCCGGTGTCGAAGGACGGCAGGATCACCTTCGCGCAGATCATGTTCAAGCGGCCCGCCGGCGAGGTCGACGCCCCGGCCGTGAAGACGATGGCCGAGCAGACCCTGAAGCTCGACGGGCAAGGCGGCGTGCAGGTCGCGCTCGGCGGCGACATCATCCACTGGTCGACGGCCGAGCAGGGCGGCGCGGGCGAGATCTTCGGCCTCCTCGTCGCGGCGCTCGTGCTGTTCCTGACGCTCGGCGTCGTCGCGATGGGCCTGCCGCTGCTGAACGCGCTGTTCGCGATGGTGGTGAGCCTGTCGCTCACGGCGGTGATCGGGACGCAGGTGCTCGATGTCGTCGACTGGACGCCGCAGCTGGCGGCGATGATCGGCATCGGCGTCGGCATCGACTACGCGCTGCTGATCCTCAACCGGTTCCGGCTCGAACGCGGCGCGGGGAAGGACACCCGCGAGGCGACGATCATCTCGCTCGACACCGCCGGCCGCGCCGTGCTGTTCGCCGGCATCGTCGTCGTGATCGCGATGCTCGGCATGATGCTGCTCGGCATCTCGTTCCTCTACGGCCCGGCGATCGGCGCCGCGCTGTCGGTGCTCTGCACCATGGTCGCCGCGCTCACGCTGATGCCGGCGATCATGGGCTCGCGCATCGGCCGCCGGATCAAGAAGGCCGAGGCGACCAGCGCCGACGAGGAGCGCGGCTTCTCCGCCCGCTGGAGCGGCTTCGTCGCCCGCCGGCCGCTGCCCGTCGCGATCGCCGCGCTGGCCGTGCTGCTGGCGCTCGCGGCGCCGGCGCTGCACATGCGTCTGGCGAGCAGCGACGCGTCCACGTACAAGTCCGACGACACGGCGCGCGTCGCGTACGACCTGCTCAAGGAGGGCTTCGGCCCCGGGTTCAACGCTCCGCTGCTGCTGGCGGTCGAGCTGCCGAAGAAGGGCGACACCGCGCCGTTGCAGCAGATCAGCGACGCGCTGAGCAAGCAGGACGGCATCGCCCAGGTGCTGCCGCCGCAGCTGAACCCGGCGGGCGACACGGCGACGATGATCGCCTACCCGACGACCACGCCGCAGGACGAGACGACCGACGAGACCGTCAAGACCGCCCGCAACGTGACGCTCCCGCCGGTGGCGCGTGAGACCGGCGCGCGCGTGTCGATCGGCGGCACGACCGCGAGCAACATCGACTTCTCGCAGACGATCCGCGACAAGCTCCCGCTGTTCATCGGCGTCGTCGTCGGCCTGTCACTGCTGCTGCTGGCGATCGTCTTCCGCTCGATCCTGATCCCGGTCAAGGCCGGCATCTTCAACCTGCTGTCGATCAGCGGCGCGTTCGGCGTCGTGACCCTGATCTTCCAGGACGGCCATGGGGCGTCGCTGTTCGGCGGCGCGACCGGCCCGATCGAGTCGTTCCTGCCGATCATGGTCTTCGCCGTCGTGTTCGGCCTGTCGATGGACTACGAGGTCTTCCTCGTCTCGCGCATGCACGAGGAGTGGACGCACACCAAGAACGCCCGCTACGCGGTCCAGCACGGGCTGGCGATGACCGGCCGCGTCGTCACCGCGGCGGCGATCATCATGATCGCGGTCTTCGGTGCCTTCGCGATCGGCAACGAGCGCGCGCTGGCGATGATGGGCGTCGGCTTCGGCGTCGCGATCTTCATCGACGCGTTCATCATCCGATTGCTGCTGCTGCCCGCGGTGATGCACCTCGCGGGTCCGGCGATGTGGTGGATGCCGAAGTGGCTGGACAAGCGCCTGCCGCACCTCAACATCGAGCCGCCCGAGGAGGGCGCGCACGCCAAGCACCGCGAGGTCCCCGCCTACACGTAGTCGGGCGTCTCCGGCAGTACCTGGCCTCCGTCGACGATCAGCGTCTGGCCCGTGATGTAGCGGGCCTCGACGGAGGCCAGGAAGCGCACGGCCCAGCCGATGTCGGCGGGGTCCGCGAAGCGCCTCATCGGGATCGAGGCCAGCATCCGGCGCTGGTGCTCGTCCCCCGCTTCGTCGAGTCCTTCGGTCGCGACGTTGCCCGGCATGACGGCGTTGACCGTCACGCCCGACGGAGCGAGCTCGATCGCCGCCGAGCGCATGAACCCGAGCATCGCCGCCTTGGAGGCGCCGTAGTGGACGTAGCCGGGGTGGCCGGTGATCGGACCCGTGATCGAGGACGTCAGGACGATGCGGCCATAGCCCGCGGCGCGCATCGCCGGCACGCACGCCTGGAGCGCCCAGAAGGCGCCCTTGGTGTTGAGGTCGTTGACGCGGTCCCACTCGCGCTCGTCGATCTGCTCGACCAACGCGAGCGGGTAGATGCCGGCGTTGGCGGCGAGGATGTCGATGCGGCCGAAGGACTCGAGCACCGCGGCGGCCATCGCGGCCGCATCGAGGCGGTCGCGCGCGTCGACGCGCACCGCGATGCCGTCCAGCGCGGCGGCGGTCACCCGCGCGCCTTCGAGATCCAGATCGGCGATCGCCACGTGCGCGCCCTCGGCGGCGAGCACGGTCGCGATCCCGCGCCCGATGCCGCGCGCGCCGCCGGTGACGATCGCCGCCTGCCCGTCCAGACGCAGCACTTACACGGCGGTGGTGGCCGAGCGCTCCTGCGCGAACCGCGAGCTCGGTTCGGCGGCGGGCTCGTCGATGAAGATCGTCTCGGTCGCGCGCGCCCGATCGGGGTGGGCGATCCAGATCCAGACCGCGTAGATCACGCCCAGCACGAGCCAGCCGACGGTGATCCACGCCGCGATGTTGAACGGGCCGGGGAGCGGGGAGATGAAGGAGAAGACGCCCGAGCCGATGCCGACGGCGGCCATCAGCGCGGGGATCATCACGACGATCGCGAGCACCGGCACGACCGTGTGCAGCAGCAGGTTGTGGCCTTCCTCCCGCGCCCGCGCGAAGTACACGAGCGCGGACAGCGAGACGAGCATGTAGAGCAGGATCGCCGTGATCGTCTCGATCGTGCCGAGGAACGCGAAGGCCTGCAGCGGGCCGCCCTTCAACACGTTGCCGGTGATGTAGGTGGCGAGGATCGAGACCGCCGCGATCAGCCCCAGCGCGGTGATCGGCACGCCGGTCTTCTCGGACGTCCGCGCCAGCGACCGCGGCAGCAGCGCGATCCGCCCCATCGAATAGACGTGCCGCGTCCCGGCGTTGGTCGCGCCGTTGGCCGACGCGATGCACGAGTTGAGCAGCGCGAACAGGAGCACGTACCAGCCGCCATGCCAGACATCCTTGGTGATGCCGATCCAGGCGTCGCCGTTGTTGTAGGCGGGGAACTGGGAGAAGCGGTCCGGCCCGAAGTACACGGTCACCGCGTAGGTGCAGAAGATGATGAACGCGCCGAGGATCAGCGGCGAGAGGATCGCCGCCTGCATCACGCTGCGCCGCGGGTTCTTGGCCTCCTCGGCGAGCGGCGCGACGTTCTCGAAGCCGACGAAGCCATAGATCGCGTAGACCATGCCGGCGAAGATCCCGGACATCCCGGCGAAGCCGTCGACGTGCGCCTGGCCGGTGCCGAAGACGCTCAGCGTGTTGTTCGACCCCGCCTTGGCGATCAGCGTCAGCGCGAGCACGCCCAGGATCAGGAACTCGGTGACGCCGAGCACGATGCCCGCGTTGGTGGAGAAGCGCGCGCCCGAGTAGACGAACGCGAAGACGAGCGCCATGCACAACGCGGCGCACACGATCCACACCGGGCCCTCCGCCCAGCCCCACGCGTCGTTCAACGTGGTCGCGACGAAGTTGCCGAACGGGAGGAAGAGCGTCGACGGGAACACGATCCAGACCGCCAGGTACAGCCACGCGACCATCGGCCCGAGCGACGGGTGCAGCCCGCGCGAGACGTATGTGTAAAAGCCGGCCGCGGACGGGAACCGCTGCGCCATCTGCCCGATGCACGTGGCGACGAGCAGGATGCCGATCAGGGCGAAGACGAGCGCGAGCGAGAGCGCACCACCCGCGAAGTTCGCACCGACGACGACCGCCAGCGTGACGGAGAGTCCGGGCGCGGCCGAGGCCAGTGCCTGGAAGAGCACCTCGGCGAAACCGAGCTCGTTGCGGCGCAAAGCGGTGGTCGGCATCTCTCTCCTCGACGACGTTCGCCTACCGCGCGAATGCTCGCATAACGCCCTTTCGATCGCAATGCGTTTCTTTGCTCGCTATACGAGCATGCCCGGCCCCGGTTCGACATCGACGTCGGCCGCGTGCAGCGGCTCGCCGCACGCCGAGCAGCGCAGCTCGACCTGGCTGATCTGCCCACACGACCGGTGACGCCGGTACACCGGCGGGCCGGCCTCGCCCGCGGTCCACTTGTCCCCCCACGCGGCCATGACCATCAGCACCTCGACGAACTCGAGTCCCTTCTGGGTCAGGACGTACTCGTGCCGCGGGGGGCGCGCGGAGTAGGCCTGGCGCTCGAGCATCCCCGCCTCGACCAGCACCTTGAGCCGCTCCGTCAGCACCTTGCGGGAGACGCCGAGGTCGCGCTGGATGTCGTCGAAGCGGTTGATCCCCACCCAGACGTCGCGCAGCACGAGGGGCGACCACGGCTCACCGGCGACCGCGAGACTGCGGGCGATCGAGCACGTCATCTGGGAGAAGTCGGTCCGCTGCATGACGCAGATCCTAGCTTAGTTCCCTTAGGGAACTTACTGTGATACCTTCGCCGCATGGAACAGGGAGACCCGAAGCTCATCGAGAGCGACGTCGCGCAGCGCCTGCTGGAATCGACCGTTCCCGCGCGCTACGCCTACACCGGAGCGGACGGCATGCCGCGCATCGTCGCGAGCTGGTTCGTGTGGACCGGCGAGGAGCTCGTCATGCCGACGTTCATCTCGGCGCCGCACATCCGCCACCCCGCCTACCGCGTCCGCCAGCTGCGCGAGCACCCCGAGGTCGCGATCAGCATCGACACCGAGTCGTTCCCGCCCGAGGTGCTGACGATCCGCGGCACCGCGGAGGTCACCGAGATCGAAGGCATCCCCACCGAGTACGCGCAGGCCGCCCGGCGCTACCTCGGTTCCGAGCAGGCGGACGGCTACCTCGCCCAGATCGACCAGCCGGGCACGCGGATGGCGCGGATCGCGGTGCGCCCGACGTGGGTGGGCGTGCTCGACTTCCAGACCCGGATGCCGAGCGCCCTGAGAGTCGGTTGACGAATGGTCGGTCCGACCGATGTGGTGCAGCCGCCAGTGGCTCGCGACGCACGCGCTCGCGATGCGGCCCCCCTGGGCCGTGAGCAGCGCGGGTGGCGCGAGACGCCGCGGATGTGCCGCAGCGGGCGCACCGGTATTCGTCAACCGGCTCTCCTAGGGGGCGTGTAGCTCGATCCGCATCCCGTCCACCACCGGCGTCATGCACGCGCGGGTGTTCGGGAGGCCGTCGACGACCACCAGGCAGTCGAAGCACACGCCCATGCCGCAGAAGACGCCGCGGGGCTCGCCGGCGGCGGTCGTGCGGACGGCGATGATGCCCTCCGCGAAGAGCACCGTCGCCACGGTCTCGCCCTCGTAGGCGGTCACCGCGCGCCCGTCGAGCGAGATCGTCACCGCGGGGCCGCGTTCGACCGGCAGCCTCATGCCGTGACGAGCAAACCGGCTTCCGCCAGGATCGCCTGCATCTCCTCCAGCGCGGCGGGGTCGGTGATCGGGAGCCGCGGCCGCCGCACGGTCCCGCCCGGCTGGCCGAGCAGCTTCATCAGCGCCTTGAGCTCTGACGCGTAGTGCCCGTGCTGTCCGGCCCAGCCGCCGGGCAGCCACAGCTTCGGGAACAGCTCCTCGGTTCTGCGAGCGTGCGCGAGCGCGGCGGCTTCGTCTCCGCGCCAGTGCGCCTCCCAGAACTCCGGGTCGGGGCGACCCCACAACGAACCGCCGCCGATCGTGCCGTCCCCGCCGTACGTCTTGAGCTGTTCGTAGCCCGCGGTCGACATGTACGGACCGAAGACGCGCACGCGATCGTTGACCGCGCGCGAGCTCGCGTAGAACTGCTCGACGTGCGGCGTCGAGTCCTTGAAGGCGACCACGGTGTCGATGTCGACCAGCCGCTCGGCGAGCGCGGTCCCGATCTCGACGCTCGTGCCGTGGACCCAGTTGTAGATCATCAGCGGCACGTCCGGCGCGCCCGCGGCGATGTCCTCATAGAAGGCGACGATCTCGTCCTCGAACGGCTTGCAGTACGGCGGCGGAGTCGAGGTGACGCCGGCCGCTCCCGCGTCGAAGGCGTGACGGGCATGCTCGACGACCAGGTCCGCCGTGTAGTCGGTGCACCCGATCAGGACCGGGATCCGGCCGTCGACCGCGTCGATCGCGGTCTCGGCCACGAGCCGGCGCTCCTCGGTCGATTGCGAGAACCACTCGCCGGTCGTGCCGAGCACCAGGACGCCGTGCAGGCCTTGGCGCACGTAGAACTCGAGCAGCTCGCGCAACTGGCCGAGCGCGAGCGAGCCGTCCTCGTCGAACGGGGTCGGGACCGCGGCGAAGTAGCCGCGCCAGTCGACGGTGTCTCGGTTCATGCCGGTGTCCTTCGCTCGGGTGAGTACTCCAGTGGGAGCGGCGTGCCGCTGACGATCTGCTCCGCGAGCATGCGCGCGAACAATGGGCTGAGCGTGTAGCCGGACGATCCCACGACGATCGTGTAGAGGCCAGGCACCTCGGACTCGCCGAGCAGCGGGGAGACGTCATCGGTCCACGCGATCACGCCCGACCAGGTGCGCAGCAGGCGCACGTCGCGCAGCGCGGGCACGACGTCGACGGCGACCGCCGCGTTCCCGGCGGTCGATTCCCACGTCGTCGCCCAGCGTCCGGGCGCCTCCCGCGACGGCCAGCCGCCGCCGATGATGAACGTCCCGTTGTAGGCCTGCTTGAGGGTCAGGCGGCGCCCGATGTGCTGGATCATCGGCTCGAGCAGGCGGGCGCGCGGCTCGGTGACGTTGACGTGCAGGCCCATCGCGCGCATCGGCAGCCGCTGGAACCGCGGCGCCCACGCGCCCGCGGCATTGACCACCCGCTCGGCCTCGAAGACGCCGGCCGACGTCACGACGCGGAAGCCCGGTTCGATCGCGGTCACCTCGGCGTGCGTGACGATCTCCGCGCCTGACCTGCGCGCGAGCCGCTCGACCGCGATCAACGGGTTGACGTGGCCTTCGGCGGGGCAGTACGTCGCGCCGATCACCCGCTCGGACAGGTACGGCGCGAAGGCGCGCAGCTCGGCGCCTTCCAAGAGATGCGTCTCCAGCCCCGCCGCGGCCTCCAGCGGTTGCTTGTCGCGCAACAGCTGCAACTGCTCGGGCGTCTCGGCGACCATCAGCCCGCCGGTGACGTGGAAGTCGAGGCCGAGGTCGTCGTCGAGCGCCTTCCACAGCTCCGCCGCCTCGGCCGCGAGCCGCGTCTCCTCCTGCAGCCGCTCCGCCTCGCCGGGATCGTCCATCCCCTTGATGAACTGGTGGATCGCGATCTGCAGGTGCATCGAGCCGGCGTTGGTACCTGAGGCCTCGCGGTTGAGCTCGCCGCGCTCGACCAGGACGACGTCCACGCCCGCGCGCGCGAGGTGATCCGCGAGCGAGACGCCCGCGATCCCGCCGCCGATGATCAGCACGTCCCTCATTGGAAGCGCCCGAGGTCCTCGTCCGGCTCGCGCGCGATCACGCCCAGCGCGACCGGCCGCGCGGGAAGGCGCGGGGTCGCGACCGCCGACGCGCCGATCAACGCGGCGACCTGGCGCTGGCAGTTGCGGCCCTGGCAGAGCCCCATGCCCGCGCGCGTGTAGGCCTTGGCCACGTTGATGTCCGACGTGTCCGCGTCCTCGAGCATCGCCCGCGTCACGCTCTCACAGCGGCAGACGATCGTGTCGGGCTGCGCGAGCTCGAACACGCCCGGGCCGACCCGGTGCATGCGCGCCAACGCGCCCCGGAAGGCCCGTTTGCGGGCGATCCGCGCCCGGATCGGCGCGTCGTTCGCATGCGAGATCGTGCCGAGGTCGAGCGCCGCCCCGAGCGCCGCCAGCCGCCCTTCGTCGACGGCGACGTACGACCCCTCGACGCCGGTCCCGTCCCCCGCGGCGAGCACGCCCGGCACCGTCGTCCGCATCCACTCGTCGACCAGCACGACCGGGCCGCCGCGGTCCTCGTCGAACCCGACCTCGCAGCCCGCGAGCCGCGGCAGCTCGACCGAGGGAACGAACCCGTAGCCGAGGCACAGGGTGTCGACCGCGACGGTCTCCTCGGTGCCGGCGAGCACCCGCCAGTCGCCGTCGACCGCGGCGTGGGTGACGGACTCGACGCGGCCGTCGCCTTCGGCGCGCACGACGATGCGGCCGTAGCGCAGCGGCGTCCCCCGCAACTGCGCGCGATAGCGGACCGCGTCACGGAGCAGCCCCACGTTCCCCCGCGCGGCGAACGCCATCCGCGCCACGTCACCCGGCCGCGGCGCCGGCCCCGCCTCCAGCACGCCGACGACGTTCGCGCCGTACCCGCGCAACTGCGCCGGGAACGCGAGCGCGAGCGGCCCGCTCCCCGCGAAGAGCATGCGCTCCCCCGGCAGCACCCGCTGCGTCTTGACCAACGTCTGCGCGCCGCCCGCGGTGAGCACGCCCGGGAGCGTCCAGCCGGGGAACGCCACCGGTCGGTCGTGCGCGCCCGCGGCGAGGAGCAGCCGCCGAAACGCCACGCGACGCGCCGACTCGCCCTCCGTCGCCAACACGGCTTCGAACCCCTCGATCGCCAGCGCGACCGTCTGCGTCATCACCCGCGCCGCGGACGCCGCGTCGATCAGCGCGCGGCCACGCAGGTGATCGGCGCCGAGCGCCCGGTGATCGCGAACGACAAAGCCCGGCTGCTTGTAGATCTGGCCGCCGAGCGTGACCCGCTCATCGACGAGGCCGACGTCGAGCCCGGCGGCGGCGCCCTCGGCCGCCGCCGCCAACCCGGCCGGACCCCCTCCGACGATCAGCAGGTCATACGACTCCACCTCAACAGGAGGGCATCGGTGGGAACGCGTCGACCGCGAAGTCCTTCTTGTAGATGCGCTCGAGCGTCCCGTCGTTCTGCGCCTTGCAGAGCCAGCCGTCGAGGAACTTGATGAACTCCTCGTTGCCCTTCGGCACGGCCCACGAGCCGTACTGGACGTCGAGCGGCTTCTCGATCGCGGCCTTGTCGAGCTTGCCGGCGTTGGAGGCCTGGAACTGGGCGAGCAGATAGTCCTCGACCACGATGCCGTCGGCGCGGCCGGTGGCGACCTCGAGGAACGCGGCGTTCTGGTCCGGGAAGCCCTGGACCTTCGCGTTCGGGAACAGCTTCTTGGCGAGCTGCTCGCCGGAGGAGCCCTGCAGCGCCGTGATCGTCTTGCCCTTCGCGTTGAGCGGATCGACGGACGTGATCGAGGCGGCGTCCTTCGACGGCACGCCGAGCACGAGCGCGTACGGCACGTAGGCGCGGGTGAAGTCGACGACCTGCTTGCGCTCGTCGGTCGGCGTCAAGCCCACGGAGACCATGTCGAACTTCTTCGACTGCAGGCCTGGGATGAGGCCGTTGAAGTCGAGGTTCTGGATGTTGAGCTTGGCGTTGAGGGCGGGCGCGAGTTCGTTGAGCAGGTCGACGTCATAGCCGGCGGGCTTGCCGCTGTCGTCGAGGTACATCTCGGGCTTGAACTGGAGGTTCATGCCGACGGTCAGCTGGCCCGCGTTCAAGGGCTTGAAGCCGTTGGACGCAGCGGTGCTCTCCGACTTCGCCGCCCCCGAGTCGCTGCTCTTGTCGTCGCCCCCGCAGCCCGCGAACGCGAGCGCCGCGGTGGCCGCGAACGCCGCCAGCGCGACGGTGGTCCTCACTCCGAACATCCACGGCCTCCTTCAGGTTGTGACGCCGACGCGACTGACGACGGCCTCGATGCGGCGGCGCTTGCGCCGGGTCACCATCTGGGCGACACGGCCCTTGGGCGGGCTCTCCATGAGCTTCTCGATCGCCCGGAAGATGAAGTCGATGGCGAACGCGACGACGACGTAGAGCACCGCGGCGCCGGTGTAGAGGACGAACGGCTGGAAGTACGTCGAGTTCACGTTCTGGGTGACGCGGACGACCTCGGTCAGCCCGATCACCGTGAACGTCGACGTGTCCTTGACCATCCCGATGAACATCGAGCCGATGTTCGGGATCGCGATCTTGGTCGCCTGTGGCAGCGTGACCGACAAGAAGACGCGGATCGGGTGCATGCCGCACGCGAGGCCGGCCTCGCGCTGGCCGTGCGGGATCGCCTCCAGCGCCGAGCGGTACATCTCCGAGATGAACGCGCTGTAGAGCAGCGTCAGCGCGATCACGCCCGCCTGGAACGTGCTGAACTCGACGCCGAGCACGAGCGAGAGGCCGAAGTAGACCCAGATCACGCTGACCAGCGCCGGGACGCCGCGGAAGATGTTGATGTAGATCGCGGCCAGCCACGACAGCGGCGGCGCGCTCATCCGCATCAGCGCGAGGAACAGGCCGACGATCGTCGACAACACGAGCGCCACGAGCGAGACCTCGAGCGCGACGAGCAGGCCGTGCAGGAGCGCCGAGCGGTTGTCCCACAGCAGGCTCCAGTTGTTGACGGCGAAGGTCACAGCACCGCCGCCAGGAAGTTCTTCGTGCGCGGGTTCGAGCAGGTCTCGAAGAAGCCCCGCGGGCCCTGCTCGACGATCATGCCTTCGTCCATGAACACGTTCTGATCGCCGACCTCGCGGGCGAAGCCGAGCTCGTGGGTGACGACGACCATCGTCATGCCCGACTCGGCGACATGACGCATGACGCTGAGCACCTCGCCGACCAGCTCGGGGTCGAGCGCCGAGGTCGGCTCGTCGAACAGCATCACCTTCGGGTCCAGCGCGAGCGCCCGCGCGATCGCGACCCGCTGCTGCTGGCCGCCGGACATCTCGCGCGGGAAGTGCGCGGCGTGGCGCAGCAACCCGACCCGGTTCAGCGCGTGCGCGGCCCGCTCCTCGGCCTCGTTGCGCTTGACGCCCTTCACCCGCCGCAGCGGCAGCGTGATGTTCTCGAGCGCGGTCAGGTGCGGGAAGAGGTTGAACTGCTGGAAGACCATCCCGACGGTGCGGCGCAGCTCGATGGCGGAGCCACCCTTGGCGTACTCCTTGCCGTCGACCTTGACCGAGCCCGACGTGGGCGGCTCGAGCAGGTTGATCGTGCGCAGCAGCGTCGACTTGCCTGACCCGGACGGACCGAAGATCACGACGTGCTCGCCCGCGTGCACCGTCAGGTCGACGCCCTTGAGGACCTCGTTGTCGCCGAAGGACTTGCGGATCCCCGTCAGCTCGACGACGACGCGGCTCGCCACTTCAGAGGCGTTCGGGAGGGAAATCGTGCTGTCCTCGACTGCTCGCATAGCGAACTATGGTTCGCATGGTGCACGATGAGGGTGGGAGTGTCAAGCCGGAGTTCGTCGACGAATGGTCGGTCCGGCCGATGTGGTGCAGCCGCCAGTGGCTCGGGCCGCGCGCGCTCGCGATGCGGCCCTCTGGGCCGTGAGCAGCGCGGGTGGCGCGAGACGCCGCGGATGCGCCGCAGCGGGCGAACCGGTATTCGTCGACGGGCTCCTCACCGGATGTGACTGGCCCCGTTGACGTCGAGCGTGGCGCCCGTCAGGTTCGGCACGGAGCCCTCCGCGAGGAACGCGATCGTGCGCGCCACCTCGATCGGCTCGACCATCGCGCCCATGGCCAGCGCGGCGTTGACGGCGTCGATTCCTCCGCGGTACGTGGCGGAGATCTCCGACAGCGGCGTGCGCACGATCCCGGGTGCGACGACGTAGGCGAGGACGCCCTCGCGGGCGTGGTTACGGGCGATCGTCTGGATCAGGTTGCGGATCGCGGCCTTGGACGCCGCGTAGGCGGTGAGCGAGGGGATCGCGCTGCCACGCTCGGCGGCCCAGCTGGAGAGCCCGATGATCGTGCCGCCACCGCTCTGCGTGAAGTGGTTGACCGCTTCCCGGACGAGGCTCGCCGGCTCGAGCACGTTGACGCGCATGGTGCGCTCCCACCCCTCGTCCCACTGCTCGTCACTGCCGTCGAGCGGGGTCTCGGGCATCGTCGCGGCGTTGACGACGACGGTGTCGATGCGGTCGCGCCACCGCAGCGCGTCCTGCCACAGCGCGCGAGCGCCGCCGCGCACCGACAGGTCCCCCTGCACCACCGTCCAGCGCTCCTCGGGCGCGTCCGCGCAGGCGGCGATCGCGTCGTCGCGATCGTTGGCGTAGTGCGCGATCACGTGGGCGCCCTGGCGCAGGAGCTCCTGCGCCGTGACCGACCCGATGCCGCCCGACGCGCCGGTCAAAAGGACCGTCTTGTCCATCGCTGGCTCCTGGAGTTCGTTGATGAATGGTCGATCCGACCGATGTGGTGCAGCCGCCAGTGGCTCGCGTCGCACGCGCTCGCGATGCGGCCCTCTGGGCCGTGAGCAGCGCGAGTGGCGCGAGACGCTGCGGATGTGCCGCAGCGGGCGTACCGGTATTCATCAACGGGCTCCTAGCCGATGCCGCCGTCGACCGGCAGCAGGTGTCCGGTGATGCCGGTCGCGCCGGCGAGGAAGTACACGGCGTCGGCGACCTCGCGCGCGGTCGCGATCCGTCCGAGCGCGGTGCCGGCCGCGGCGGCGGCAAGCGCCTCCTCGACGGAGAGTCCGCCCGCCTGCTCGCGGCGGCGCATGCGGTCGAGCAACGCCTGCGTCGCGATCGGGCCCGGCCCGACCGCGTTGACGCGGATCCCGCGCCGGCCGAGGTCGAGCGCGGCGGCGCGGACGATCCCGAGCACCGCGTGCTTGCTCGCGACGTAGGCGGCGAGGTTCGGATCGCCCTTCCATGAGTTGAGGCTGGCGACGACGACGATCGCGCCACCGTCGACCACGCGAGCGTGCTTGAGGGTGGCCGCGACGCCGCGGGCGTTGACGGCGAAGACCTCGTCCCACTCCGCGAGGTCGAGCTGATCGATGCTCGACCATGGCGGGACGACGCCCGCCGCGGCGACGACGACGTCGAACTCCTCGGTCAGCGCCTCGCGGAGCGCGTCCTCGTCGCGCACGTCGACCCGCTTGGTCGGCCACGCGCCGTCGGTGAGATCGAGGATCAGGCCGGTCGCGCCGGCGCGCGCGAAGCGCTCGACGATCGCGGCGCCGATACCCGAGGCCCCACCCGTGACGAGCACCCTCATCCGTAGACCTCCCGCACGCGCTGCGCGTCGTCGATCGGCACGTCGACGATCACCTCGTCGACGTCGAACTCCTTCAACCGCTCGGCGACGAGCGCCTCGCGGCCGAGCGAGCCGACGATGCGCAGGACGATACGGCCGTCGAAGACCAGGGTCGACGGGTCGAGCTTGTCCGCGTCCTGCTGCGCGAGCCAGCCGCTGTTGCGGGCCGCCCGTCGCAAGGCCGCGGGCGAGTGGCCGCCGATCAGGATCGGGATCTCGCTCGGCGCCGGTAGGCACAGCGTGCCCTCGGGCAGGTCGTAGAACTCGCTGCGCCGCGCGTCCGTCCGGCCCGTCCAGCACTCGCGCAGGATCGCGATCCACTCGTCCATGCGCGCCCCGCGGCGCTCGAACGGCACGTTGAGCGCGGCGAACTCCTCGGCCAGCCAGCCGGCGCCGACTCCCAGCTCGAGACGCCCTCCGGAGGCCACGTCGATCGACGCGGCCTGCTTCGCGAGCTGCACCGGGTTGCGCTGCGGGAGCACCAGCGCCGCGGTGCCGAGCCGGACCCGCGTCGTCACCGCGGCGGCCAGCGCAAGCGCGATCAATGCGTCCACGTAGGGGATGTCCGTCGCCCAGGTCACCTGCCCGAACGGATACGGCGACTCGATGCGCTCGGGCATCACGATGTGATCCGCGACCCAGAGCGAGTCGAAGCCCGCGCGCTCGAGCGCGACCGCCGCCGCCGGGATGTCAGCGGACAGTGGTCCGCTGTTCGGTAGTTTCGCCCCGATTCGCATTCGCTCGCATTGCGGGAGATCGCCCGATCTGCGAGCATCGTACCGATGATGCTGGGTGTCGATCACATCGGGGTCGGTGTCTCCGACATGAGCCGGTCGAAGGCGTTCTGGGCCGAGGTCGGATTCAGCGACGTCGCGTTCGACTACCAAGGCCCGCTCGCCGGTCCGGCCGGGACCGTCGAAGCGCACGTCGTCTGGCTGCGCCCCGCGAACCCCACCGTGCTCGGCTCCGGGGCGGTGAAGCTCGTGGCGTTGGCAGACCCGCCGCCGATGCCCGAAGGGATGGCGTGGGGTGAGCGCGGCGTCTGCGAGGTCTGCGTCCACGTCAAGGGCCAGGCCAAGCTCTACGAGCGGCTCGTCGCACACGGCTACCCGGCGCTGATGGAGCCCAACTCCTCGCCCCTGGATCCGTTCGGCACGATGTGCTCGCTGTCGTACGTCGCCGACCCGGACGGCACGAAGATCGAGCTGATCGAGTGGCTCGACTACGAGGCGCCGTTCCCGTGGGAGGACGGCCCGCAGGGCGTCAACCACGTCGCGTTCGGGGTCGAGTCGATCGAGCGGACGCGCGCGTTCTACACGGCGCTCGGCTTCACCGGGATGGTCTTCGACTCCGACGGCGTGTTCGACCCGATGGACCCCTGGTTCCCCTCCGGCAAGGCGCCGCGGATGAAGATGACGCTGCTCACGAACCCGTTCGGCGCGGGGATGGAGCCGGTCGAGTCCTTCCCGCCCTCGCCCGACATGCGCGGCGAGTGGGGCCATCTCGGGCCGTTCGACTTCGGCGTCGGCGTGCGCAACCTCGACGTCGCGGCCCGCGCGGTCGAGCTGGTGGGCGAGCCGTTCACGGTCGAGTTGGGCGACGGCGCGAGCTGGCGCTACGCCTACTTCGCCGACCCGGACGGCACGCCCGTGTGTCTGTCTGAGACCCGGTTCTAGGCCACGCCGGCGAGGTCGGCCTCGATCGCCTTCGCCGTCGCCAGCAGCGGCGCGAGCAGCTCGGAACGGAGATCGTCGGCGCTGCGCCGGGCGATGTGGGTCGACAGGTTGATCGCGCCCGCGACACGCCCGCCTCGCGCCCGCACCGGCGCGGCGATCGCGACGAGCCCTTCCTCCAGCTCCTGGTCGACGATCGCGTAGCCCGCCGCGCGCACCTTCATCAGTTGCTCGCGCAGCACGTCCGCGTCGGTGACCGTGCGCGGGAGATAGGACTTCAGCTGCGCCTTGGCCAGGTACGCGTCGAGCTCGGAGTCCGGCAGGCTGGCGAGCAGGACCTTGCCCATCGAGGTCGCGTGCGCGGGCATCCGGCCGCCGACGTTGACCGCGAGCGTCATCACCGCGGTCGACGGGACGCGCACGACGTAGACGATGTCCTCGCTGTCGAGCACCGACGCCTCGCTGGACTCGTCCACCTGCGCGACGAGGCGCTCGAGGTGGGGGAGCGCGACGTCCGGGAAGCCGAGGCCGCTCAAGAACGAGTAGCCCAGCTCGAGCACGCGAGGCGTCAACCGGAAGGTCCGCCCGTCGGTCTCCACGTAGCCGAGCTCGATCAGTGTGATCAGGAAGCGTCGCGCGGTCGCGCGTGTCAGACCGGTGGTGGCCGCCAGCTCGGAGACGGTCTGGATCGGCGCGTGCGGGCCGAACGCGCGGATGATGTCCAGGCCCCGCTGGAGCGACTGGATGAACTCGCGCGGACGCCCGGGAACGACGTCTTCGTCCAGCTCTGACACGGCGCGCGATGTTAGCGGCGGGCCGTGCCATCTCCGCCCGTGGACGCTCATCTCGACGACCGTTCGAGCAGTTGCCGGTCGCGCCAGGCGACGCGATCCTCCCACTCCTCGAGCGGGAGCAGCCGGCGGCGTTCGTTGACGACCTGCTCGACGAGCTCCGGCGTCCACGGGTCGTCCTGCCCGCGCTCGGCGCCCATCCGGGCGTAGGCGGGGCCGAGCCGCTTCGCGTGCTCGGCGATCCCTCCGCGGGTGTTCAGGTCGGCGGTCTCGAACGGACCGATCACCGCCCACCGTCGCCCCAGCCCCTCGCGCATGACGCGGTCGATGTCGTCAACCGACGCGACACCGTCGCGGACGAGGCAGTACGCCTCGCGCAGGACCGCGCCCTGGAGGCGGTTGAAGACGAAGCCCTCGATCTCCTTGTGGATGCGAACGGGCGACATGCCCACCGCGCGCATGGTCTCCTCCACGCGGTCGACGATCGCGGGGTCGGTGAACGGTGCGGGGACGAGCTCGACGACCGGCAGCAGGTACGGCGGGTTGCCGGGGTGGGCGACGAGCGCGCGCGGGTTGCCGGGGGCGAAGCGCGACGCGGTGATCGCCGAGGAGGAGCTCGCGAGCGGGATGTCCTGCGTCAATTCGGTGAGCCGCTCGAACAGCTCCCGCTTGAGCGTCTCGTCCTCCGGCGTGCACTCTTGAACGTGCTCGGCGCCGTCCAGCGCGGCTTCGAGGTCGGCGTGCACCGTGGCCACCTCGCGCGGCACGGCCTCGCGCCGCGCCGCGTCGGGCTCATGCACATGGACCTCGTGTCCCGCGCGCGAGAAGACCACCGCCCACCCGACGCCGATCGACCCGCCCCCGACGATCGCGACTCTCATCGAGCAACCGCCTCGCGATGCCCGAAAGCGAGAGCATGATGCTCCCGCATCCACTGGCCGGGCTCTCTCACGCCGGCGCCGCCGCTTTGCGCTGGTGCGCGCGCCACGTCGTCGCCCACCGGTCGGGCTCGTTGACCCGCGAGCCGTCGACCTGATGGATCGCCTGGTTGTGCGGCGCGGTCCGGACGATCTCCGGGTTCGTGTACGCCTCCTCGATCACGTGCTCGAGCACGTCGATCCAGAGGTCGATGTCCTCCTTGGACCACAGCTCGCCCGGCTCGGGCGTGAACGGCTCGGGCAGCAGCCACGGCTCGTGGCTGAGCCAGAAGGCGTCGATCCCGAAGTCGACCATCCGGTTCTGGATGTCGAAGACGGTGATGCCGGTGTCGTGGGCGACGGTGTCGAGCGAGTAGCGGGTCATCTCCAGCCGCGGGGTCGTCGCGTCCGGATGTGAGCGGGTGACCCCACGCACCGCCAGGAGGCGCTTCTCCATGTAGTTGTTGGCGAGGACGCTGAGGTCGGCCGCGTCCTTGATGCCCTCCGCGCCCATCGCCCGCGCCCACGAGTACGCCTTGACGACCACCGGGATGTTCCCCCAGTACTCGCGGACCCGGCCGATCGAGCGCGGGGCGTCGCGCTCGATCGTGTACCGCGTGCCGTCGTGCCCGACCAGCGGCCGCGGCAGGAACTCGACGAGCTCCTCGCTGCACCCGTAGGCGCCGACGGCAGGACCCCCTCCGCCCTTGGGCGCGCCGAACGTCTTGTGGAGCATGTACATGCAGGCGTCGAAGCCGAGCTCGCGGGCGCGGATGCGACCCATGACGCCGTTGAAGTTCGCGTGGTCGTAGAACGCGAGGCCGCCCGCCTCGTGGACGATCTCGACCCAGCGCTTGATGTGCGGGTTGTAGACGCCCATGTCGTCGGGGTTGTTGACCATCAGCGCGGCCGTGCGGTCGCTCACCGCGGCCTCCAGCGCCTCGACGCTCGCGTAGCCGTCGAGCTCGATCGGCAGCGTGACGATCTTGAAGCCCGCCGCGGCCGCGGTCGCCGCGTTGCACGGATGGGCCTGGATCGTGGTGATGACCTCGTCGCGCTGCTGGAGCTGCCCGCGCGCCGCGTGGTAGGCGCGGGTGATGCAGGCGTGCGTGTAGGCGGCGTCCGCGCCGCCGCCGGGCTGGAAGACGAACGCGCTCATGCCCGAGAGCTCGCGCAGGATCAGGTCGAAGGAGTGGACGATCTCGAGGACGCCCTGGAGCGTCTCCTCGTCCTGGTCCGGGTGCAGCTCGGCGATCCAGGGGCGGGCGACGACGTGCTCGTTCAGCCGCGGGTTGTACTTCATCGTGCACGTGCCGAAGAGGTTCACGCCCATCATCCCGAGCGTCATCTGGGCGAGGTGCAGGTAGTGGCGCTGGACCTCGAACTCGGAGAGCTCGGGCAGGTTCGGCGGGGTGTTCCGGCGCAGCGGGACGTCGGGGATCGGCGCGTCGATCGCGGCGGGCGCGATGAAGCCGCGGCGGCCGGGGCGGCCCATCTCCAGAACGATCGGCTCGTCCCAGCGGGCCGCGTGGTAGTTGGGCAGGCTCATGCCGTTACCTCCGCGAGGGCCTCGACGAGGCGGTCGATGTCCTGCTGCGTGTGGACCTCCGTCACGCAGTAGAGGGCGCTGGTGGGTGTCAGCTCGCCACCGCCGAAGATGCCCTTGGCCCTCAGCGCCGCGTTGATCTCTTCGACCGGCTTGTCGAAGTCGACCACGAACTCCTTGAAGAAGCCAGAGTGGCGGACGCTCGCGTTCGGGAGCTCGTCGATGCGACGGGCCGCGTAGTGGCTCCGCTGGAGGATGCGGTCCCCCAGCTCGGCGAAGCCCTGTGGGCCGAGCAGCGACATGTAGACGGCGTTGACGATCGCCCACAGGTAGACGCTGTTGCCGGTCCAGTCGTTGCCGAGCTCGCGGCGGCCGTACGACGTCTGCTCGAACAGCGTCATCGTGAAGCCGCGCTCGCCCTCGTGGGTGGTCGGCGCGATGCTGACCTGCAGGGTCGGATAGGCGCGCGCGTAGCGCTCCTCGTCGCGGGAGGCGATGAAGCCGCCGGCGCCGCCGCCGCAATGCATGTGCACGCCCAGCGGCTGCGTGGAGCCGACCGCGATGTCGGCGTTGAGCTGGCCGGGCGGGGCGAGGACGCCGAGCGAGATCGGGTCGACGCCGAGGATCAGCTCCGCCCCCGCATCGTGGACGCGCTGCGCGATCTCCTCCGCCTCGGCCTCGATCACGCCGTGCGAGTTCGGCGTCTCGAGGTACAGCGCGGCCACCTTGTCGCTCAACTTCGCCGACAGGTCCTCGAGGTCGAGACGACCGTCGACACTGTTCACCGTCGTGACCGTGATATGGCTCGGCATCTCCGGCGGTTCGCAGTAGGTGCGGATGACCGCGGCGCGCTCGGGGTCGAGGTTCGCCTGGACGAGGACCTCGCGGCGCTGCGTGATGCGGCTCGCCATGCGGATCGCGTGGCCGGCGGCGCAGCCCCACGAGTAGACGGGCAGGCCGACGAAGTCCAGCTCGAGCAGCTCGCCGAGCTGGCTCGCGAACTCGAACCAGGCCTGGTTGCGGCCGTGGTCGGAGGCGGGCGTGCCCCACTCGGAGGTGACGAACTCGGTCCGCTGCGCCAGCTCGTCGCAGACCGCGGGGACGTGGTGCTGCCAGACGCCGCCGCCGAGGAACGAGAGCGCCTGCTCGCAGTCGACGTTGTTGCGCAGCGTGCGCGTCAGATGGCGTTGCAGGTCGCCTTCGCTCGGGAGCGCGGGTTGGAGGTCGAGCGGGCGCTGCAGCCGATGGTCCTGCGGGATCTGGACGAACAGCTCCTCGGGATCGGCGATCCCGACCGCGTCGAGCAGCTCCTGCCGCAGCTCGGGCGCCGAGTTCGCCATGTACGGATGCGTCATGTCGAGACCTTCATCACGGTCGTCCTCCCAGGTGCGGTGTGAACGCGGGTGTAGCCGCAGAGCTTCGCGTCGAGCTCGTCGTCGCCGGTGTCGACGCGCAGGCAGTCCAGCCGCGCGAGCTTGTCCGCGCTCGCGACGATGGTCAGCTCGGGAATCCGGCGCAGAACGCGCGGGCTCAGCTGCTGGTTGCCGCGGCCGAGCAGCGAGCCCTGGCCGCCGACGACGCCGAGGATGAGGCGATCGGCGTCGATCTCGAGCAGTCGCTGCTCGTCCAGATCGGTGGCGATCAGCTCGCCGTCCAGGAGCGCGTCGACGCCGAGCAGCGTCCCCCTGCGGATGCGCGCGGTCGTCGTCCCGGGGCCGAGCAGCGTGACGCCTGGGAGCCAGCGGAGGGCTTCGCAGAGGGCCTGGAGGCCGCCGTCCCCGGCGGGCGAGGGCGCCTTCGCGGCGAGGATCTGGGGCGCCCTCGGAACGCGCGCCTCGCCGTAGAGCCGCGTCGCGACGCGGTCGTCGCGCGCGGCCTCCTCGTCGACGTCGGCGATGTCCGCCTGCTGCAGCTCGCCCGGACGGAGGAGGTACGCCGCCGCGGCCCGGCCTGCCGCGTCGGGCGTGGCGGCGAACACGCCCGAGTGCATCTTCACGCCCGTCGGGATGCCGACGAGCGGTACCTCGACGCCGATGGCGTCGTGGATGTCGCGGGCCGTGCCATCGCCGCCGGCGAAGAGCAGGAGGTCCACGCGCCGCGCCCGCATCTCGGCCGCCGCCGCCCACGTGTCGGCGGCGGTCGTGTCCACGGCGCACGTCGTCCCGGTCGTCTCGCACCGCAGCCCCGCCGCGGCGGCGACGTCCGCCCCCATCGCGCCCGGCGCCGCCACGAGGCGGATCTCGAGCGGCAGCCGCGCGAGTGCCCGTCGCGCACGCTCACCGGCCAGCGGCACCGCGCCCCGCTCGCGCGCGAGGCGCAACGCCTCGGGCCCGTCGGTCCCCCGCAGCGCTACGCGCCCGCCCATTCCGGCGATCGGGTTCACGACGAGCCCGAGCGTGGGCATGGTCGATCAGAGCACCTCTTGCGCGACCAGGTCGACGGCTTCCTTGGTCACGTCGACGATCTCGTCGAGTTCGGCTTCGGTGATCACGAACGGGGGCGAGAAGGAGATCGAGTCGCCCTCCGGGAGCGCGCGGGTGATCACGCCGCGCTCGAGGCATTCCGTCGTGACGCGCGCGGCGACCTTGCCGGTGGTCTCGAACTTGGTCGGCGGGTGCTTCGTCGCCACGAGCTCGACCGCGGCGACGAGCCCGATGCCTCGGATCTCGCCGACGAGCGGGTGGTCTTTGAAGGCCTGGTTCAGGCGTTCCCGGAGGTACTCGCCGCGGGCCTTGGCCTGGTCCACGAGGCCGTCGTTGAGAACGACGTCGAGGTTGGCGAGCGCCGCCGCCGCCGCGATCGGATGCGCGGTGTAGGTGTAGCCGTGGCTGAAGGTCGCGGCGCCGCTGCGGTCGGCGAGCACGCGCCAGATCTTCTCCGAGACGAGGCAGGCGGAGAGCGGCACGTAGGCGGACGTGATCCCCTTCGCGACGGTCATCAGGTCGGGCTTGAGGTTGAGGACCTCCGAGCCGAACCACGCGCCCAGCCGGCCGAACCCGGACACGACCTCGTCGGCGATCAGGAGGACGTCGTGCCGTTGGAGCACTTCCTGGATGGCCTCGAAGTAGCCCTGCGGTGGGACGATCACGCCGCCCGCGGCCTGCACCGGTTCGGCGATGAACGCGGCCACGGTGTCCGGGCCTTCGCGCTCGATCAGCTCGTCGAGCTCGTTCGCAAGGCGGGCGCTGAACTCGGCGTCGGTCTCGTCGTTCGCTTCCCACAGCCGGTACGGCGCCTTCGTGTGGCGGATCTCCGGGAGCGGCAGGTCGAACGCCTTGTGCATGCTCGGCAGCCCGGACAGGCTCGCCGCGCCCAGCGACACCCCGTGGTACCCGCGCGCTCGCGAGATGATCTTCTTCTTCTCCGGGCGCCCGAGCAGGTTGTTGTACATCCGCACGAGCTTGATCTGCGTGTCGTTGGCGTCCGAGCCGGAGTTGCCGTAGAGCACCTTCGACATGCCCTCTGGAGCGAGGTTGATCAGCCGCTCCGCGAGCACCGCCGGCGCGTCCGTCGCCATCGACGAGAACGCGTGGTAGTAGGGCAGCTTCAACGCCTGCTGCTTGAGCGCCTCCGCGATCTCCGGCCGCCCATACCCGACGTTGACGCACCACAGCCCCGCCATCCCGTCCAGGTACCGCCGCCCCTGATCGTCGGTCAGCGTGCTGCCCTGGCCTTTGACGATCATCCGCCGTGGCCCGCTCGACTCGTGCTCCGACAACACGCTGAACGGGTGGAACACGTGGCGGCGATCGACGTCGCCAAGAGCGAGAAGAGAGGGTGTCGTCATCGCCTTGCTCGTATAGCGGTCAGTTGCACGGCATACGAACCATGGCAAATGGGCCTGGCGATGTCCACTACGATCCCGGCAGACCAGTTGGGAGGCAGCGATGAGAGCCACGCTCGCGACGGTGTTTGCGGTACTCCTCTTGGCGGCGCCGGCGGCCGCCCACCCACGGCTGACCTACCTCGGCCAAGCGATCGTCCCGACAGGGACGACGTATGCCGGGACCACGGTCGGAGGCCTGTCCTCGATCACCTATGACGCGCGGCGCGGCGTCTACTACACGCTGTCCGACGATCCCGCCGCGGTGCGCTACTACACCGTGAGCGTGGACCTGCGCGACGGACGGCTGTCCGACGGCGACGTGCAGTTCCGGAGCGTGACGTCGCTGCTCGCCCCGGGCGGCGTCCCCTACGCGGCGACGGCGATCGACCCCGAAGGGCTGGCGCTGACCAAGCACCACGAGCTCGTGCTCACGTCCGAGGGCTACGCGAACACGCACGTCAACCCGTTCGTGCGCCGTTACTCGCTCGACGGGCGATTCCTCGCCGACTTCCCGGTCCCGCAGGCGTTCCTCCCGGTCGACGCGTCGCACGGCGTGCGCCAGAACCTCGGGTTCGAGAGCGCCGGCATCGACGGTCACTCGCTGTACGTCGGGACGGAGAACGCGCTCGTCCAGGACGGTCCCCCGGCGACGATCGCGAACGGCAGCCCGGCGCGGATCCTTCGCTACGACACGCGCTCAGGCCGGCTCGAGCGGCAGTGGACCTATGTCACCGATCCCGTGGCGGAGCCGCCCGTCCCGCCGACCGCGTTCTCGGTCAACGGCCTCGTCGAACTGCTGCCACTGGGCAAGGATCGCCTGATCGCGATGGAGCGCTCCTTCTCGGTCGGCGCGCCCGGGACCGGCAACAAGATCAAGCTCTACAGCGTGTCGCTGGACGACCGGTCCGGCACGGCCCGCAAGACGCTGCTGTTGAACCTCGACCGGCTCGGCATCCCGCTCGACAACGTCGAAGGGCTGACGTTCGGGCCCCGTGTGCGGGGCCGTCAGACGATCGTGCTGGTGAGCGACAACAACTTCGCCGCGACCCAGTTCACCCAGTTCCTGGCCTTCGCCCTCTGACCGCCGCGGCCTGCGCCGCCTTGGCCGCCAGCGCTCCCAGGCGGCGCGCCTCGAGCTTCGAGAGGGTCTTCGGGCGTCCCTTGGACTTGACGATCAGGCGGCGGACCTCTTCGCGCTCGGCCGCGGAGAGCGCCATCCATCCCGCTTGCAGAGCGACGAACGCGACCGCGGCGCGGCGGCGGAACTCGCTCCACGGGACGTCGCGAACTTGGGGGAGGCGGCGCTTCGGCTGAGACATCGGAACCGAGGCTACCCGAGCGGGATCGACGCTATGACACGAGTGCCCGCGCCCGGCGGGCTCGCGACGTCGAGGCGACCGCCGAGGATCTCCATGCGGTCGACGAGTCCGCGCAGGCCCGTGCCCGCGCGCGGGTCGGCGCCGCCGACGCCGTCGTCGGAGATCTCGACCCGCAGGACGCCGTCGTCGACCGTCGCGCGCACGAGAGCGCTTCCTGCCCGTGCGTAGCGGCCGCAGTTGGCCAGCGACTCGGCCGCCACGAAGTACGCCGCGAGCGCGACCCGCTCGGGGAGCTCCGCGGCCTGCACGTCGACCGTGACGGGAACCGCGCAGCCCGCGGCCAGCGACTCCAGGGCGCCCTGCAGGCCGCGCTCGGCGAGGGCGACCGGGTACAGGCCGCGGGCGAGCTCGCGCAGCTCCGCGTTCGCGGCGGTGAGCTCGTTCGCCGCGAGCGCGAGCACCTCGGAATCGGCGTGCTTGCGCGCGACCGTGAGGAAGTTCGCGACCGCCATCAGCCGCTGTTGCGCGCCGTCGTGCAGGTCGCGCCCGATCCGGCGGCGTTCGGCGTCGGCGGCCTCGATCGCGCGCGTGCGCGACTCCTCCAGCGCCGCGGCCTGCCGACGACGCTCGAGCTCCGCGGCCGCCCGGGCGGCGAAGATCTGCAGCGCGGCGACGTCGTCGTCGCCCGCCTCCATCGGCTGCGAGTCGAGCACCGCCAGGTGGCCGAGGTGCGTGCCGTCGGACGCGCGCAGGCAGACGGCGAAGTAGCTCTCCAGCCCCATCTCGATCGCGGCGATGTCGGCCGGGAAGTGCTCGGTCAGCGCCGTCGGGTAGGAGACGACCGCGTGCTCGACCATGAGCGCGCACGGCTGGCCGTCCGTGTCGTACGCGAAGGGCTCCGCCATGTGCGCGCCGTCGTAGAAGCCGGCGATCACGCGGACGTGCGCGCCCGCGGGGTCGGACTCGCCGACGAACACCAGCTTCGCGTTGAACGCCTCGGCGAGGTGTTGCACGAGGCTGTGCAGGAACGCCTCGCCGGCCGCTCCCGCCGTCCCCTCCGCGATGGCGCGGAGCAGCTCTATCCCGCGAAGCCGGGTGATCATGGTTGACGCGACATGCTGACAGTCGGAGAATCGGGTTCTTCGACTCAAAGGTGGTGCACCGTGGCCTGGAATCTGCGCGGCAACTACGTCGAGACCTGTTCGTGCGAGCTGATGTGTCCGTGCAACCTCTCGTTCGATCACGGCGCGACCTACGACTTCTGCCGCGCGACGCTCGCGTTCGAGATCCGCGAAGGAGAGATCGAGGGCACCGACATCGGTGCGCTCAACCTCGTCGCGATCATCGACACGCCGAAGGTCATGACCGACGGCAACTGGAAGCTCGGCGTCTTCATCGACGACCGGGCCGACGACGAGCAGGCGGACAAGCTCACGCGCGTCTTCACCGGCCAGCTCGGCGGACCGATGGCCGGGCTCGCTCCGCTCGTGGGCGAGGTGCTGGGCGTCCAACGCGCGCCGATCGAGGTGCTCCACGACGGTCTTCGCCACAGCGTGCGAATCGGCGACGACGTCGACTTCGAGGTCCAGGACATCGTCCCGTTCGGCGTCGAGAACGGTCAGCCGGTCCGCTTCGACGGCATGTTCCATCCGGTCGGCACCGACCTGACGATGGCCGAGGCGACCCGCTCGAGCATCAATGGCTTCGGCATCTCCTACGAGGGCAAGACCGGGCTCTCGAAGAGCGGGTTCGCCTGGGCGGGCTGAGCCGTGATCGACTCGGGCCTGGCGCCGGCCTTCACGGCCACGCGCGCCCGCGCGGGACTCGTCGCCCTGCTCGTCGGCCTCGCGGCGATCGGCTGGTGGTGGACCGCCGACCGCATGCGCGGCATGGACGACGGCCCGTGGACCACGCTGGGGACCCTCGGCTGGTTCCTCGGGACCTGGGTCGTGATGATGGCCGCGATGATGTTCCCGTCGCTCGCTCCCACGGTCGCGCTCTACGCGCGGATGACCAAGGGAACGCTGTCGCCGTTGGTGTTCACCGCGGGCTACCTGATCGTGTGGAGCGCCGTGGGCGTGCTCGCCTACGGCGTCGCCCGGCTCGCGGGCGACACGCTCGCGTGGGACGGCGCCGGTCGGTGGGTCGCCGGCGGCACGCTCGTCGTCGCGGCCGTCTACGAGCTCACGCCGCTCAAGGACGTCTGCCTCGGCAAGTGCCGCAGCCCGCTCGGGTTCCTCGTCGGTGCCTGGCGCGACGGGCGCGGCGGGGCGGTCAGGATGGGCGCCGAGCACGGCGCGTGGTGCGTCGGCTGCTGCTGGGCGCTGATGGCGTCCCTCTTCGCGCTGGGCGTCATGAGCATCGCCTGGATGCTCTGCATCGCCGCGCTCATCGCGGTCGAGAAGACGCTCCCGTGGCGCCGGCCCGCGACCTACGGGACCGCGGCGATCCTGTTGGCGCTCGGCGTCCTCGTCCTCGCGGCACCCGACGCCGTGCCGGGCCTGACGATCCCCGCGGAGATGCCGCAGATGGAGATGCGGGCTTCTGCGGATGCGTGAGCGCCGGCCCTGGCCGACACTCGGTGCATGCTCGCCGCACTCGTCGCGATCGCTCTCTACTTTGCGGTGCTCCGTCGCCGCGTGCTGACCTGGGGTGCCCGAGACGTCTCCGATCCGCTGCCCGGCGACGAGCTGCTCGCGGACGCGGACGGTGTCGCCACTCGCGCGACCTGGATCGACGCGCCGCCCTCGGCGGTCTGGCCGTGGATCGCGCAGATGGGTCCCGCTCCGCGTGGCGGCGCGTACACCTACGACTGGATCGAGAACCTGCTCGGGTTGAACATGCACAGCGTCGACCGCGTGCTGCCGGAGTTCCAGCACCCGACCGTCGGGGACGAGATCGGGTACGGGACGAACCGGATGCGGGTGGAGGTGGTCGAGCCGGAGCGGGTGCTCGCGTGGCGCTCCGCGGACGGCAATTGGGTGTGGACGTTCGTGTTGGCGCAGGAGCGCGGCGGCACCCGGCTGATCAGCCGCAACCGGTTCCGCCTGCCGACGCTCGCGGCGCGGCTCGGGATGCTCCCGATGGAGCCGGCGTCGCTGGTGATGGAGCGCAGGATGCTGCGAGGGATCAAGCAGCGGGCGGAGCGTATGCCACGGCCTCGATCTCCACACGCATCCGCGGATCCAGCAGCCCGGTGACGACCATCGTGGCGACGGGGCGGATGTCGGCGAAGACCTCGCCGTGGACGCGTCCCACGACCTCCCAGTCGTCGGCGTCGGCGAGGTAGATGCGGGTGCGGACGATGTCCTCGAGGGTCGCCCCCGCGTCCTGCAGCGCCGCCTCGATCTTGCGCAGCACCTCGCGCGTCTGCGTGCCCGCGTCTTCGGCGCTCTCGGGCGCCGTCATGCCGGCGGTATGGACCCAGTCGCCGGCGCGCACCGCGGCGCTGAAGCCGATCGTGGGGGCGTAGGGCGAAGGCGAGGGGACTCGTGTCATGCCGCCGAGCATGGCTCGTGCATGGCACGCTTTCGGCTCGTGCGTTCACCTCAGGAGAACATGCTCGCGGTGCTCGACGCGCTCGACGGGGAGCCGGTCACGATCCGCGAGCTCGCCCGCCGCACGGGCATGTCGCTCGCGAGCGTGCACCGGATCGTCGTGCGGCTGATCGAATGGGGCGGGCTCGAGCGCGTGCACGGCGGCGTCCGTCCCGGGCTGCGCCTGTTCGAGCTCGGCCAGCTCGTCCCGTCGGCGATGCGCGAGACCGCGCTCCCGTTCATGGCGGACCTCTACGAAGTGACGCGCGAGGTGGTCTCGCTCGCGGTGCTCGACGGCGTCGACACGGTCTGGATCGAGCAGCTGTCGGGGCGTCTCGCCCCGCCGGTGCCGTCGCGGGTGGGCGGCCGGCTGCCCGCGCACGTCACCGCGGCGGGCAAGGTGCTGCTCGCGTTCGGGCCCGACATCGTCGACATGTTGGCTTTGGAACGCCACGGTCCGGGCACGATCACCGACCCGGCCGCGTTGCGCGCCGAGTTGGCCGCCGTGCGCGAGCGCGGGATCGCGATCAACCGCGAGGAGTCGCGAGCGGGCGTGCTCGGCGTCGCCGCCCCGGTATGGCGTGACGGAGCCGTCGTCGCGGCACTCGCGCTGGCGGTCGCGCGCCGCTCCCGCTCAAGCCCCGAGACGATGGCACCCGCGGTTCGCACCGCCGCGCTGTCGCTCGGCCGAGCGCTTTCGCGATGATGTCCCTCGTGAATGTCGACGCATCCTTCTCGCCCGAGCTGTTCGCGTTCCTGCGCGAGCTGGGCGCCAACAACGACCGCGAATGGTTCACCGCCAACAAGCCGCGCTTCGTCGCCGACGTCCAGGAGCCCGCGCTGGCGTTCGTCGAGGACGTCGGGATGCGCCTGCCCGAGATCAGCCGCCACTTCGTCGCCGACGCCCGCCCCTCGGGCGGCTCGGTCTTCCGCATCTACCGCGACGTCCGCTTCTCCAAGGACAAGTCGCCGTACAAGACGAACATCGGCATCCAGTTCCGCCACGCCCAGTCGCGCGACGTCCACGCGCCGGGCTTCTACCTGAACCTCGAACCCGATCGCGTGTTCATGGCGTGCGGGTTGTGGCACCCGGATCGCGACACGCTGCACGCCATCCGCACGTCGATGGCGGCCAAGCCAGGCCGCTGGCGCGCCGTCGTGAAGGAGCCGCCGTTCACCGACCATTTCCGGCTCGGCGGCGAGGCGCTCAAGCGCCCGCCGGCGGGGTTCGACAAGGACCACGAGCTGATCGAGGACCTGAAGCGCAAGGACTTCATCGCGTACGTGGACCTGAGTGAGGAGCACGCGGTCGCGGGCGACTTCCTCGACCAGTTCCTGTCGCTGTGCGCGGACGCCGGCCCGTTCATGCGCTACCTCTGCGACGGCGCGCGCGTGCAGTATTAGACGGCTCGCAGCCGGAGCCGCGGGCGGGCGTTGTTCACGTAGCCCTTCGGGTTCCACAGCGCGGCCTCGTCCTCCGGCTGCGTGGCCGCGGACGAGTCCCACGCGCGCACGGTCAGCTCGTGCTCGCCGGGCGCGAGCTGGACCGTGATCCGCCAGTGTCGCCACGCCCACGGTCCGAGGTCGTCGAGCAACTCGGCCTGCGACCAGGACGCGCCCGCATCGAGCGAGACGTCGACCCGCGCGACGTGCCGCTCCCCGCCCGCGAACGCGTACCCGCGGACCTCGACCGGGCCGGCCGCGACGGTCTCACCCTCCGTCGGAGCCAGCACGTCGGCGTTGAGCGCGACCAGCCCGAGCGGCATTCCTGCGCCGCGAGCCGGCGTCGCGTCCTCGGGCAACAGCCGATAGACGACCTGCTGGAAGTAGCCCTGCCAGGGATGCTCGCGAACCTCGATCCGCTCGAGCCACTTGACGCTGCGGGCGCCGATGTAGCCCGGGACGACGACCCGCACCGGCGCGCCGTGCACGGGCGTGAGCGGCTCGCCGTTCATCGCCCACGCGAGCAGCACCTCGGGGCGGCAGCCCTTGTCGAGTGGGATCGACCCGCCGAAGTGCTGTGGCGGCTTCGCCTCGGGGGACGCGTCGGCGCCCTCGAAGCCGACGTGCGTCGCCTTGCGCAGCGGACCGGCGAGCGCGAGAACGTCGCCGAGCGCGACCCCGGACCACGTCGCGGTTCCCGTCGCGCCCGGGCCCCATGGCGCCTCGCCGGGTATGTCCTTGTAGGCGAGCAGGCCCGCGCGGCGGTTGCCCGCGCACTGCAGCGTCGCGGTGACCGTGCGCTCGCGAAACGCCTCACGCAGCGTCGCCAGCGACAGGTCGAGCTCCTGCTCGACCGCTCCGAACACCCGCAGCCGCCATCTGCCGGGATCGATGTCGGGCACCGCACCGTGCGACCGCACGTAGAACGCGTCCGTGGCGGTGATCGGACCCTCGGCCAGCGCGGACCGGCAGGTCTCGGCGTTGAACGGCTCCTGCTCGTGGACGATCAGGTCGGCGCGCTTGCCATGGCGCATCCGCCGACACTACCGTCTCGTCACCGCATGACGGCGTCGACGAGCGGCGCATAGGCCTTGTCGCCGCTCTTCAGTTTCGTGAGGCCGGCCGTCAACGTGCTGAGCCGCTCACCCTTCATGCGCGCTTTGAAGGCCTTCAGGCGAGCGACGAACTCGTCCTGGACCGCCTTGTCCGCACCGAGCCATTTCTCGGCCGCCGCCACGAGCTCGTTCTCGTAGACGCGATGCGCCCCCTCCTCGACGCCCGGCGCCTCGACCGGGAAGCCGGCGATGAAGCCCTCGAGGTGCGCCAGCGCCTCAGTGTTCACCTTCGTGCCCGGGATGCGTTCGCGCACGAGCGCCCGGTCGACCGCCGACATGGCCTGCTTCTCCAGCCACCCCTCGAAGGGCAGCTTCGTCGCTTCCTCCCGCCAGCGCTTGAGCGCCTTCGCCGCCAACTGGTCGTGGAACGCGTGCTCCATCTCGTGGCGCAGGACGCCGAGCGCCGCCGCCTTGTTGCCCGGATCGAACGCCCGCGGGCCGAGCAGGATCGCGACCTTCGGCTCCTCGCCGGTTCGCGTGGTCGGCAGCTTTCCCGTGTACTCCCCGCCGACGAGGAACCCCGTCTGGCCCCTGGGCTCGAGCCGGGCGACGAAGTTCAGTCCCGGCTTGAGGCTCGCGGCCTCCGGCCGCAGCGCCGTGTTGATGTCGCTCGCGGCCGTGCCGGCGACGTCCTGGAGCTTGGTCGCCTGGAGCAGCGTCGCGAGCTCGGAGTAGAGCTGCACGTTCTTCCCGCCGCCGCGCACGTCCGCCGCCCACCCGGCGTCGTCGAGGTCGGTGACCGGCTCGGTCTTCAGCCGCGAGGGGGCGGGCTCGCGCGCCAGCATCCGGAGCACCGCCTGATTGCCGAGCCCGCGCTGCAGCGCCAGCATCGCGTGCTCGCGTTGCGGCGGCGCGCGTCTGGACGGGCGCGTCTCCTCGAGGTCCGTCTCGTGCGCTCGCCGGTGCATGGTCCTGGTCGATCATCCGGGCGCCGGCCTCCCTCGTCTATGGGGCGAGCCGCACCCTCACGGACCGATGACCCGGCCGACGAGCCGGATCAGGCGGGCGGGAACGACGGCGTTGCGCTCCTCCTCCCAGACCCGGGCGCGGGTGAAGCGGCGGTACCCCATGAGCTTGAGCGCGACGTCGGCGCGGGCCGAGGCGGCGCCGTGGCTCTGCGCCGGCTCCCCGCTCAGCAGGTCGATCCGGCACAGGTGCTTGACGTTGACGAACCCGTAGTGCGCGGGGGCGACGAGCCGCACGGGCGCGCCGTGCTTCGCATCGAGCGGCGCGCCGTCGAGGCGGTCGGCGAGCAGCACGTCGTCTTGGAGCGCGTCCTCGACCAGCATCACGGACCAGTGGCCGTCGAGCCCTTCGAGGCGCACGTGCGTCGCGTCCGCGGGCGGGTCCAGCACCTCGCGGAGCGGCACGCCCTCCCAGCGCAGCCCGCGCGCCGACCATCCGGCGACGCAGTGGAAGTCGGCGACGAGCGTCCGCCGCGGAAGCGAGGCGAGGTCACTGATCGTCGCTCCGGCGATCTCGATCACGGGCGTGGCCGGGACGGTGGGTGGCGGACCTTGGTTCGTACCGAAGCGCGGGAAGCGGTCAAGCGCCCGCTGGCCTGGGGGAAGTGGAGTATCCATACGGTTGCGTATGGATACGCTAGCGTATGGATCATGCCCGCGCAAGCCCGCACACCGCGCAGCGACTGGATCGCGGCCGGCCTGAACGCCCTCGCCCGCGGCGGCCCGGAGGCCGTCCGCGTCGAGCCGCTCGCGCGCGAACTGGGCGCTACCAAGGGCAGCTTCTATTGGCACTTCAGCGACCGCGCCGGGCTGCTCGACGCCTTATTGGATGACTGGGAACGAGCCGTGGTCGATGACGTCATCGCCCAGGTCGACGCCGGCGGCGGCGACGCCCGCGACCGGCTCCGCCGCTTGTTCGCCCTCGCCGGCACGCGCCGCGACCTGCCGGCCGTCGAGCTCGCGATCCGCGACTGGGCGCGCCGCGACGACGGGGTCGCGCGCCGGCTCAAGCGCCTAGACAACCGCCGGTTCGCCTACATGCGGCCGCTGTTCGCCGCGTTCGCGGAGGACGACGCCGACGCCGAAGTCCGCTGCACCCTCGCCTTCGCACTGTTCGTGGGACACCCGCTGATCGCCGCCGACCACCCGGGCCGCAAGCGCAAGGACGTCCTCGACCTAGCGCTCGCCCACCTGCTGCGCTGAGCGGCTCTCGACCTCGCGCAGCAACTGCTGAACGGTTGCGTCACGCCGCAGCCGCTCGTCGATGAGCGGATTGACGATCCCGCGCAGTGTGGAGAGCGCCGCCCACCGGCGCGGGCGGACGATCCGCGCGGCGCGACGCTCGATCCCGCGTGCGATCGCCTCGCCCGCCGCCTCCGGTGGGAGTCGCTTGTGGAGTTGCTTCGGGTAGGTCGCGAGCATGCGGTCGGCGAGCGGGTCGGCGTCGATCGTCTCGTGCACCATGTGGGTGTCGATGAAGCCGAAGTAGGCGACGCTCGCGCTCGCGCCATGTTGGGCGAGCTCGACGCGCAGGGCCCGCCCGAGCTGCTCGACACCCGCCTTGGCGACCGCGTACGGGGTCGCGCCGACGCCGTTCGCGAACGCGTACACCGATGCCACCAGCACGACGTGCCCTTGGCGCTTCGCGACGTGCGGAAGACCTGCATGCACGGTGCGCCAGACGCCGAGGAGGTCGACCTCGACGACCCGCTCGAAGACGTCGGGGTCCATCGTCAGCGCGGTCGTCACCTTCGGCGCGATGCCCGCGTTGGCGACGATCACGTCGAGTCCGCCGAAACGTTCGATCGTGGCTTCGACCGCGTTCTTGATGGCTTCGCGGTCGGTCACGTCGGCTGCGAGTCCGAGCGTGCGTTGTGGGTCGAACGCGGCCGGCGGGTCGAGGTCCACGAGCGCGACCTTCGCGCCGCGGGCGTGGAGCGAGCGCGCGGTCGCGGCGCCGATCCCGCGCGCCGCGCCGGTGACCAGCGCCACCTGGCCATTCAGCGAGTAACGGCCCATGGCGTGACTCTAGTCCGGTTCAATAGGTCGATGTCGTTGGCGCGTGTCCGTGAGGCCACCCCGGAGCTGGACCGCCCCACGACCGTCGCGCCCGCGCTCGAGTCCGCGCCCCAGGTGGTGCTCAGCCTCCAGCGGACCGTGGGCAACGCGGCCGTCTGCCGCTTCCTTGCCCGCCAGCCCGCGCCGACGCAGACGAACACGGCTGCGCCCGTCGCGAAGGTCGGGGTCGTCGGCGGCAAGCGCCCGGCGATCACGGAGACATCAAAGAGCTTCGACGACTGCAACGCCGCCGTGGCATGGATCAACTCCGGCGTCTACACCGGCGAGGCCCAGCCCGTCTACAAGCCGACCGCCGGCAAGATCCGCCACAAGAAGCTGCCCGACGGGACCCAGCAGGGCGAGGTCGACATCACCTGGGCCTACGACAGCTCCTCCACCGCCGAGGTGATCGTCCCGACCTGGCCGGACATGACCGACGCCGACAAGGCGGCCGTCGCCAAGTACAAGTCCGCCCTCAAGGCCCACGAGGTCATGCACTTCGACGTCACCGACAAGGTCGTCAAGGCACTCCCGAAGACCGTCACCGCGACCGGCAGCGACCCGGCGGACGCCACCACGAACCTCCAGAACGAGGTCAACACCTATCAGTCGGACGCCCAGACCGCGATCGACACCGCCACGACCGACTACGACACGCTCACCGGCCACGGCGCGAAACAATCCGCGGTGGGCGGCGTCGACGTGCATCTCGCCTGCCCATAGGGGCGAACCTTCCGCGTCCGCGCCTACAACAGGCATGGACGAACCCATCCACGTCATCGTGCCGGGCTCCGGAGACGACCCGCGCATCGACACCTCGATCCCCGGCATCGTGATGCATCGTGTGCCGCCCCTGCACCCGGATGACCTCACGGTGGTCGACGGCATCCCGGTCACCTCGCCTTCGCGCACCTTGATCGACTGCGCCGAGGACTTGACCCGCGACGAACTCCGGGCGCTCTTCACCCGCTTCCGAGCACTCGGCCTGCTCGACCCGGACGCGCTCCGGGCGTCGCGGGCGCGGGTGGAGTGGCGCCCGTCGCTCGCGATGCTCGACGAGGTGATCGCCGAGTTCTGCGACTGAAGTGAGACCTACTTCCGAGTAGTTCGGCTTGACTTGCGCTCACGCACCCTAAGAGGATCGGCGCGACTCACCAAGGAGCGCGTATGCGGAAGGCTTGCAGGGCTTTGGGGATCGTGGTGGCGGCGACCGTGTTCGCGGTGCTCGTGCCGCCCGCGGCCGGCGCGGCGACGTGCAACTACGTCGCCCCGATGCCCGGCTTCTGGCAGGACCCGCTCAACTGGGACTGCCCGGGCGGGCCGACCGCCACCGACGACGTCGTGCTCGGGACCGGCGACAGCGTCACTTTGTCGGCTGACGCCGCAGCCGCCTCACTGTCGGTCACCGGCGCGACCCTCACGTTCGGCACCAGCAAGTTGGACGTGTCCGGCGCCACCGTGCTCAACTCGGGCACGCTGACGGGCGCCGGGCGTCTCAACGCCGGGGGCGGCTTCGTGAAGAGCACGGCCGGCCAGATGACCCTGACCAGCGGGGTGACGGTCGCCCCGACCGCCGACTCGACCTGGACCATGGGGGACCTCTGCGTCACGAACGCGTCGACGTTGCGTATCCAGAACGCGTTGGACATCGCGGCGGGCGCCGGCTCGTTCAACTGCAGCTCGAACGACTCGATCGTGCAGTTCACCGCGACGAGCCTCGTGACGGTCGCGGGAACCCGCTCCTGGTTCTCGCGGGTCGACAACGACGGCACCGTGTCGCTCGGCAGCGGCACGTTGACGCTCTCGGCCGCGGCGCCGAACACCGACGCGGGCGCTTGGTCGATCGGCGCGGCGGCGCAGTTGACGATCTCCGCCGATCGCACCGTTGCCGCCGTTACGGGCGCCGGCACGCTCCTGGTCAACAGCGGTACCACGACCGTGCCCAACGGCGGCACGCTGAACCCTGCTGTGTTGACCGTGTCCGGCGGGGTTGTGAACGTCGACGGCACCACGCCCGCGTTGACGTTGGCTTCGGTCAACCTGACCGGTGGAACGCTCGGCGGCACGCGCAACCGGACGATCACGTCGCTCGCCGCGCAGTCCGGGACCTTGAGCGGCGCTCAGACCACGACCGTCAGCGGCTCGTTCGTCAAAAGCACGACCGGGCAGCTGACCGTCACCGGCTCGACCACGATCCGCCCGGTCATTGATGTGTCCTGGAACGCCGGCGACATCTGCATCACCAGCGGCTCCACCTTCCGGCTGCAGAACGAGCTCGGCATCGCCGCCGGCGCGGGGTCGTTCAACTGCTCCTCGAACGACTCGCTCGTCCAGCTCACGCCGACGGCCTCGATCGACGTCGCCGGCGGCACCCGCACCTGGTTCTCGCGGGTCGACAACGACGGGCTCGTGTCGCTGGCCGCCGGGGCCCTGACATTGAGCGCCGCGGGGGCGAATACCGACGCCGGCTCGTGGGCGATCGCCGGTGGGTCCCAGTTGACGATCTCCGCCGACCGCACCCTCGCCGCCGTCGGCGGAGCCGGCACGCTGCTGGTCAACAGCGGCACGACGACGATCCCCGACGGCGCGACCCTCAACCCCGCGGTCCTGACCGTCTCGGGCGGGGTCCTGAACGTCGACGGCACCGCGCCCGCGTTGACGTTGCCCGTGGTCAACCTGACCGGCGGGACGCTCGGCGGCACCCGCAACCGCACGATCACGTCGCTCGCCGCGCAGTCCGGGACGTTGAGCGGCGCGCAGACCACGACGCTCAACGGCTTCGTCAAGAGCACCGCAGGCCAGCTGACCGTCACCGGTGCAACCACGATCCGCCCGGTCGTCGACGTGTCCTGGAACGCCGGCGACATCTGCATCACGAGCGGCTCCACCTTCCGAATCCAGAACGAGCTCGACATCGCCGCCGCCGCCGGCTCCTTCAACTGCTCATCCAACGACTCGCTCGTCCAGCTCACGCCGACCGCCTCGATCGACGTCGCCGGCGGCACCCGCAGCTGGTTCTCCCGGATCGACAACGACGGACTCGTCAAGCTCGACGCGGGCGGGTTGACCTTGAGCGCCGCTGGGGCGAACACCGACGCCGGTGCCTGGTCGATCGCCGCCCCGTCCCAGCTGACCGTGTCCGCCGACCACATTTTCGCGGCGATCGGCGGCGCCGGGACGCTGCTGGTCAACGGCGGCACCACCACGATCCCGCAAAGCGCCACCTTGAACCCCGCCGTCCTGAATCTCAGCGGCGGAGTCGTCACCGTCGACGGCACCGCGCCCGCATTGACGTTGCCTGTGGTCAATCTGACCGGCGGGACGCTCGGCGGCACCCGCGCGCGGAGCATCGCGTCGCTCGCCGCGCAGTCCGGAACGCTGACGGGCGCGGCGACCACCACGGTCACCGGCTCCTTCGTCAAGTCCACCGACAACCAACTGACGCTGACCGGCGGCGTCACAGTCCACCCGGCGATCGACGTGAGCTGGACCGGAGGCAGCATCTGCATCACCAGCGGCTCGTCACTGCAACTCGACCACGCATTGAACGTGGCCACCGGCGCGGGGTCCTTCAACTGCTCGTCGAACGACTCGCTCGTGCGGGTGAGCGCAACCGGCTCGATCGACGTCGCCGGCGGCACCCGCACCTGGTTCTCGCAGGTGGACAACGACGGGCTGGTCTCGCTCGACGCCGGCGCTCTGACGCTGGGCGCCGCCGGCGCCAACACCGACGCCGGAGCCTGGTCGATCGCCGCGCCCGCCCAACTGACGATCTCCGCCGACCGCACCTTGAATGCGATGGGCGGTCCCGGCACGTTGGTGGTCAACGGCGGCACCCTCACGGTGCCGGACGGCGGAACCCTCACCCCCACCGTGCTGCAGATGCTCGGCGGCGTGGTGAACCTCAACGGCACCCAGCCGGCGACGTCCTGGGTCCAGGTCGCGTTGCAGGGCGGAACGCTCGCCGGCACCCGCAACCGGTCGATCGGGAATCTCGCGGTCACGTCGGGCACGATGTCCGGCCCCGCCACCACGACGGTGACCGGCGCATTTGGGAAGAGCGGCCCGAACCAGCTCACCCTCAACGGCGGCGTAACCCTGCGCGTGGGCAACAGCGCCTGGGACGGCGGCTCTGTGTGCGTCACGAACGGCTCGACGCTGCAGGTCGCCGGGGCGCTCGCGATCGGGGCGGGCGCCGGAGCGTTCAACTGCAGCTCCGCCGACTCTCTGGTCGATGTCGTGGCCGGCAGCTCAGTCGGCCTGGCGGGCCCCGCGCGCACCTGGTTCTCGCGAGTGAGAAACGGAGGCGTGTTCACGGTCAGCGGCGAGCCTTTGACGTTCGCGGCGGGCCTGTCGAACGTCGCCGGCGGGACTCTGACCGGTGTCGGCACCGCGGCCGGAGCGATCACCAACGCGGGCGGGTTGATCTCTCCTGGCGCAGGCACTTTGACGTTCCCGGACGCGTTGACGCAGACCTCCGGCCAGATCGACGTCGGCGCGGGTGAGACGTTGGCCAACGCGAAAGAACTCACGCTCTCTGGCGGGTCTTTGACCGGCTCCGGGACGATCTCGGGCGATGTCGCGAACACCGACGCCACCCTCCGCCCCGGCCGCTTGACGATCAGCGGTGGCTACAAGCAGGGCGCGGGCGGCGTGTTGGAGACCGACATCAACAGCGTGAGCGACTTCGGCCAGATGATCGTCGGAGGCACCGCAAGCCTGAACGGCACCCTGGCGATCGTGCGCGCTCCGGCGTTCAACCCACCGACGGGCACGAAGTTCCAAGTCCTGACCGCCGCCACGCGCACCGGCACCTTCGCGACTTTGACCGGCACGACCTTCGGCGCCAAGTCCTTCGCCGACGACGGCTCCAAGCCCGGCTTCCGCTTGGTCGTCCTCGGCCCCGAAGCTCCCGTCGCGGGCACACCCACCATCACCGGCGAGCCGGTCGTCGGCAACGAGCTCACGTGCAACGAGGGGGTTTGGACGGGCTCCCCGACGTTCGCGTTCGCGTGGCTCCGCGACGGCGGTCTCGTCGGCGACGGCCGAACTTACGACCTCGTCCCCGCCGACGCAGGCCACTCGCTGACCTGCCGCGTCACAGGCACGAACGCGGGCGGCAGCGTCACCGCAACGAGCGCCCCGGTCCTCGTCCCGGCCCCGACCCCCACACCGACGCCGACGCCGACCGCAACCCCGGTTGCGACCGTCTCACCCGTCGCCACTCCATCGCCGACACCGATCCCAACCCCGACGCCCCCACTTACGGGAGCAACCCCTCAACAGATCGGAGCGGCCTTCGGCCTCCCGTCCTCGCCCGGCTGCGTCCGCCGCGGCTCCTTCAAGATCCGCATCCGCGAACCCAGGGGCATCAAGATCAAGTCCGTCAAGCTCCTCCTCGACGGCAAGCCGGTGACCATCCACAACCGCACCGCCACCGTCGACACCCGCAAGCTCAAGAAGTCGACGTTCGCGGTCACGATCCGCATCACCACCACGGACAAACGCACCCTCACGGGCAAGCGCAGCTACAAGCTATGCAGGTAGCGGTTCAGGTGCATTGCTTGGTGATCGCCGAGCGTGATGACGGCCTCGTCACGCGCTCCGTGCTGCGCTCGCGAGCCTGACTGCTCGGTCCGAGAAATCGGCGTGGTCGCCGACAGCAGGGGCGAACTCTGCCGCGCTGCGACGACTAGAAGCGTGATCCTCGCACTTCAGCCACAATCTTCGAAGTTTCCAGAGCCGTGGCTCAACTCGCACAGCCGACTGGCGTGCCGCGCACCGGTTTTCCGCTCCATGCGGGATGAACCCTCCACGCGACCCCCGATCCGTCCGCTCCCCCTCGTACGGTGCTTGCTCGTGACTGGTCCTGACGCCCGTAGCCACGATCTGACGCTGGAACCGCTGATGTCAGTTGATGACGTCGCGAAGTTCCTCCGGATCTCAGAAAGCGGCGTCTACCGCCTCACGCGAAGCGGCGAACTGCCGCGGGTCAAGGTTGGGAATCGCACGGTGTTCGACCCCGCCGACGTACGCAACTTCGTCGCGTCGCGTCGATGCGTGGGGTCGTCTGGCACCGGAACATTCGATGGGAAGACGTCGGGAGGCGTAGGCGATGAGTGATCGGAACGCAGTCGTGCTGCTCAGCGGGGGACTCGACTCCGCCACCGTCCTCGCGATCGCGCAGGACGAAGGCTACGTCGTGAACGCCCTCTCGTTCAGCTATGGACAGCGTCACAGCGTCGAACTCGATGCGGCGAAGACGATCGCGACGCGTGCGGGCGTCACTCGCCATGTCGTGGCCGATATCGATCTCCGGACGTTCGGCGGTTCCGCGCTCACGTCCGAGATCGAGGTGCCCAAGGGGCGCAGTGACGAGCAGATGGGCGAAGACATTCCGGTGACGTACGTTCCCGCTCGCAACACCATCTTCTTGTCGTTTGCGCTCGCGTACGCAGAAGTGTCGTCGGCCGACCACGTCTTCATTGGGGTCAACGCCCTCGATTACAGCGGATATCCCGATTGCCGGCCCGAATACATCGAAGCCTTCGAGCGCATGGCAAACCTGGCGACACGGCGCGGCGTCGAGGGCCACGGCCTCACGATCCATGCCCCCCTCCAACACCTCACCAAGGCCGAAATCATCAAGCGAGGCGTCGAACTCGGGGTGGACTACAGCCTGACCCTTAGCTGCTACGACCCCGCGCCGGACGGTGCATCCTGCGGAACGTGCGACGCTTGCTCCCTGCGTCTCCGCGGGTTCGCTGAGAACGGTCTCGATGACCCAGCGGCGTATGTTGCTCAGCGAGAAGCTGCATGACGGCGCCTACGACGCTGACACCGCGGGGCCACGTCCGCGAGAAGACGTTTCCGATCATTGAGATCTTCGGCCCGACGATCCAGGGCGAGGGCGCGGAGGCGGGACTTCCCACGCACTTCGTTCGACTCGGCGGATGCGATTACCGCTGCTCGTGGTGCGACACGATGTACGCGGTCGATCCGGAGACAGTCAGGGCGACTGCGGTCTCGATGTCTTCGGACGGTATCGCGGAGCGAGTAGACCAACTTTCTGGACGACCGGACTGGGTCGCGATCAGCGGAGGGAACCCCGCTCTCCATCAACTCGACGGTCTCGTGGAACTTCTTCACGCCAGGGGATACCGGGTGTCCGTCGAAACGCAAGGCTCGCTTTGGCGAGATTGGCTTCACATGGTCGACCGTCTCACGATCTCCCCCAAGCCTCCAAGCTCCGGGATGTCATCCCCAAAGCATCTCGATCAGTTCAGCCGTTTCATGCGTCGCGCCATCGCGCGCAAGGACGTGCCCGCGGTGCTGAAGATCGTCTGCTTCGACGACGTCGACCTCGACTGGGCGACGGAGCGCGCTGCCGAGTACCCAGATCTCCCGCTGTTCCTGTCCGCTGGCACGCCGGTGCCGGCAGTAGACGGTCTCCGCGACGCCGTAGGCATTCGCTATCGGTGGCTGTGCGAGCGGGTCGCCGAATCGCCCGCACTCTCAGCCGCTCGGGTTCTTCCACAGCTGCACGTCATCGCTTGGGAAGGAGCGAAAGGCGTATGAACCCGATCACTGCTGATCTGCATCAGGCCCGCCCCGCAAACGGGAGCGGATCGCCTGTCCGAACGCGCACGGAAATCTTCAAGGAGTTCACGTTCGAGGCAGCTCATCGCCTGCCGTTCGTCCCAGCCGAGCACAAGTGCTCACGGCTACACGGACACAGCTTCAGCGTCGAGATCCATGTCTCCGGAGAGGTCGATCCCCGAACGGGGTGGCTGATGGACTTCGCGGACATCAAGACAGCCTTCAAACCATTGCTCGATCGGCTCGATCACTACTACCTCAACGAGATCGACGGGCTCGAGAATCCGACGAGCGAGAACCTCGCTCAGTGGATCTGGGAGCGGCTCCAGCCGGCCCTTCCGGAGCTCAGCAAGATCGTCGTTCGCGAGACGTGCACCTCCGGGTGCGTTTACGTGGGGGGCGAGGCGTGAATCCGCTCGCAGCCCTCGACCTAGAAGACGTCCAGAATCAAACCGACGACCGCGGAGTCGCGATCGACCAGGTCGGGATCGCGGATCTGCGGGTGCCGCTCCGTGTCGCTGGCCGAGACGGCAGCGTCCAACAGACGATCGGGACCATCGAGATGGACGTGGACCTCGCGGCCGAGGTGAAGGGCACGCATATGAGCCGCTTCGTCGAGGCGCTCGTCGAACAAAACGGCCCGCTCGATGGACCCGCGGTCGTCGCACTTGTCCACGATGTTCGAAGCCGGCTCGGCAGTACCCGAGCTCGGGTCAGTATGCGCTTCCCGTACTTCCTCAGCCGCTCAGCTCCGGTCACGGGTTTCGCCGCACCGGTCGACTACGACGGCACACTTCTCGCCGAAGCCGGACCTGTCACATCGCTCACGCTTGGCGTCCGGGTCCCGATCACGAGTCTTTGCCCTTGCAGCAAGGAGATCAGCGACTACGGCGCCCACAACCAACGCGGCTACGTCGAGATACAGGTTCGGAGCGACGGCGAGTCGGACTTGTGGCTCGAAGACCTGATCGATATTGCGGAGGCGGCTGGCTCAGCCCCGATCTTCGCGCTGCTCAAGCGACAGGACGAGCGGCACGTGACGATGCAGGCGTACGAGACGCCCGCCTTCGTCGAGGACATCGCCCGAGATGTCGCCGTAGCGCTTCGCAGCGACGCACGAATCGCCGGCTACGTCGTCCGAGTGACCAATCACGAAAGCATCCACAATCACTCGGCCGTGGCCACGATCCGAGGCGGCGTGTGAGCGAAGTGGTCAGGCGCGTCCACGTCGTGACGTCGTGCACCGCCCTCAAAGTCGACACGCGAGTTCCGGTGCCCGCTGAGACCCTCTATCGCGGCCAGCAGCACGTGCGCTTGATGCGCGGGGTGCAACGAGCTCGTGCCTTAGGCGTCCAGATCGATCTCTCGATCGTGTCCGCGAAGCATGGCGTGATCGCCGGCGACGCCCCCGTCGAGAGCTACGAACAGACGTTTCAAGGCATGGGCGTCGAGGCGCGCAGAAGTGTCGCTCGCACGCTCGGAATTCCACAAGCAATCCGGACGTCGCTAGACCATCCCTGCGATTTGCACGTCGTGCTTCTTGGGGATGACTATCTCGCAGCGTGCGAGCTAGGAGCGGATGTCGCTCCTTCCGCCCCCACGCACCTGTTTTGTGCTGCCGGGTCGGCCCTGGGACTGCCGCGCATGTCCAACGTTGCGATCTGGCCCATTCACGTCGAGGACACACGACGCTTCCAGTGCGGATACGTGGCGCTCAAGGGAGAGGTGGGTGGTCGACTTCTAGCGACGCTCGCCACAGGGCGTCTGTCGTTGGCTGAACTGACGTCCGATCCACTGGCCAAACTGGCATCGGCTGAACGTGATCAACTCGCGCTCTCCGTGGGATGACATTGTGCGCTTCTATTTCCCCGACAGCCAAGACCAGGTCGATCCGAGTTTCGACTTCCTCACTGAAGAGCGTTCGCCGTTCAGGATTCGGCAGCGCGACGACCTATACGCGCACGAGGTGCTCGATCCTGTCCCGTACACCGGCATGCTTGTCTCGAAGGCGATGGTCGACGGTGTCGATGGCGGCGCCGGCCGATACAGCGCCCAGCAACGGCAGCGGCTCTATCGAGTCGGGATCCGTGAGTTCTTTCGACTTAACACCCCGGATCGGGCGCACATCGAAACGATGGGCGACTGCGGCGCGTTTACCTACGTTCGCGAAGACGTGCCCCCGTACAGCGTCGACGATGTCATCGATTTCTATGAAGGCTGCGGATTCGACGCCGGCATTTCCCTCGACCACGTCATTCTCGGGTTCGAACTGCACGCGCCGCTAAGCGCGGATTTCGTTCCTGAGGACTGGTCTCAGCGCCGGGAACTGACGTTGCAACTCGCTGCGGACTTCCTCCGTCGCCACGCTGAACGTGGCTGCTCATTTCAGCCGGTAGGCGTTGCGCAGGGATGGAGTCCCGAGTCGTACGCGGCGTCCGTCGAGGCACTGCAGAAGATCGGCTACGGCCGGATCGCGCTCGGCGGGATGGTGGCGCAGAAGACCCACGAGATCCTCGCCGTGCTGCACGACATCGACGAGATCCGAGATCCGGCGACCGAACTCCATCTGCTCGGGATCACGAGAACCGAAAGCATCCCGGAGTTCGCCTCTTACGGAGTCACGAGTTTCGACAGTACGTCCCCGTTCCGTCAGGCGTTCAAGGACGATCGGGACAACTACCACGCCGACGAACGGACTTTTCTCGCGCTGCGCGTGCCGCAAGCCGAAGGAAACGTGAAGCTGCAGCGACGTATTCGGGCCGGCGAGGTCGACGGCGCCCTTGCGCGGCGCCTCGAGCGTCGCGCGCTGGACACGCTCCGCTCGTTCGATGCGGGTCGCGCTACCGTCGATGACGCGGTCGAGGTCCTGCGCGACTACGAGCGATTGCACGACGGTAAGCGAGATCGCTCGCACGCCTACCGCGAAGTGCTCGAGAGCGCACCGTGGAAGTCCTGCGAGTGCGCCGTCTGCCGCAGCGAATCGATCGAGGTAATCATCTTCCGCGGGACGGAACGCAACAAGCGGCGCGGATTCCACAACCTGACCGTCTTCGCGCGACGACTCGAGCGTCAGCTCGGGCAACCCGAGTCCCTGGTCCCGGCGGGAGCATGATGCCCAAATCCAAGAAGTCGCGCGCCGAGTTTCGAGTCCCCGCGCTCGCGATCGAGCAAACCAAGGGACGTACGCTGTACAGCTTCGCCGTCGACGGCAAAGCGCTTCCTGCGTTCGCTGCGGTGTCGCGTGTCAAGCGCGAGGCGAATCACGAGCTCGCTGGCTATCAGCGCGCAGAGTCCGTCGCGCACATCCGCACGATTCGGAAATACCTCGAGTCGGCGGACGCGATGTTGCCAAATGCGCTTGTCGTGGCCTTCGACTCGAGCGTTCGATTCGAGAGCGACGACTCGGACGATGCGCAGACCAGGGTCGGGCATCTCGTGATTCCGATTATTGAAGGAGCCACTGAAGCCGAGAAGCCGGGATGGATCGTTGACGGTCAGCAGCGCACTGCCGCGATTCGCGAGGCGGAGATCGAGGATTTCCCGGTCTACGTCACAGCGTTCGTCACGGACAGCGTCGCCGAGCAACGCTCGCAGTTCATCCTCGTCAACTCGACTAAGCCCTTGCCCAAGGGTCTTATCCACGAGCTCCTGCCTGCGACGCCAATCGGGGATCTCCCCCTCCTGCTGCTGAAGAAGCGCTACCCGGCCGTTCTACTCGATCGGCTGAATTACGACCCCGACTCGCCGCTCAATCGTCGCATCCGGACACCCACGACGACCGAAGGAACGATCAAAGACAACTCGGTCCTTCGCATGCTCTCGATGAGCATCGAAGACGGCGCGCTGTATCAGTGGTTCGATCCGGAGAGCGGGACTGGCGACACGGACGCGATGTTGACGCTCGTCAAGAACTTCTGGCATGCGGTCGCGAGTGCCTTCCCGGACGCCTGGGATCAATCGCCGCGCCGGTCTCGACTGGTCCACGGCGTGGGAATCGTCGCACTCGGGTCGGTCATGGACGAGATCGCGTACAACCTCCGCGAGGAGGGCGTCCCAACGGCGCGTCGCTTCGAGGAGCAACTCGCGCTGATCGAACCCCTGTGCAGGTGGACGCGCGGAATCTGGGATTTCGCTCCAGACGATCAGCGCCGGTGGAACGAACTGCAAAACACCCCCCGCGATATCAAGTTGCTGAGCGACTACTTGGCTCGTGCGTACCGGCGGGAGGCGACCGGTTCAACCAACATTGCCGCCGCGGCTTGACTCGACGGACCCAGGCTTCGTTGCCTACCTACGAGCCGAACTCGAGGAGCGACTTGAACAACTCGCCGTCGAGCGCGCGAGAATTCAGCGAGCGCTCAAGGTACTGGCCGACCCGATCGCACCGACGCCGATCGACGACCAAGTCCTCATGGCTGTCGCGGCCGCGCCCGGATCTCGCGGGTCGTTGATCGCGCTGTCACTCAATGACAGTGCGGAAACCGTCGCGCGTGTCTTAGACGAACTCGCCGCGCGGGGCCTCGTCGAACGGAACCGGCTCGGCTGGGTGCCTCGACGCGTGTCGAGAGATACTTAGGCGAGAGAGCCCGCGGCGATCTCTCTTTCGACAGCCTCGACGATCCTCGTGCTCCCCTTGAACGCATGACGAATCATTGGCCGCTCTGGAGGCCGATGAGCGTCAATGGCGTCAGTGGCAGAATGCTTGGCGCTCCCGATCGCAACCACGAGAAGGTCGACGGAACGAACCATGCTGACCAGACCCTCCGAGGCGACCTTGTCCTCCCGGTGGACCACATTCAAGCCGGGGTGCCGTCGCGTCAGTCGGTCGCGAGCACGCGCTGCAACCTGTGGACTCAACGAATAGATGCCAACGACGCGCCCTTGCCCAACGACAGCGGTTTCATGATCTTCGACCGCCTCTATGGCGTCGAACTCGATGTCCGAGTGCAGTGCGTCGCTCGTGATCTGCAGGCCTTCACGGACCTCGTCTGGTAGCGCGCGCACACCCAGCGGACCGACACCCGTAACAAACGTGCCGAGAAGCCGCGTCCGGTCGCCTGGGTGAAACTCGAGCATTTCCATCGTGTCCGCAAACCACGAGGCGTGGCGGCGCGATGCCATCCGTGCCCAGATCATGTCGAGAGCGTCGAGCATCTGTCCGTACGCCGTTGCTGTTGGTCCTGCCGCGAGCACCCGCGAGACAAGGTCCCCGGTGAGTTCTAGCCCTGCCGCTTCCCATCCCGGCATCAGCGCGAGCGACTCGAGCATCGCCATGTGCACGCGTGCGACGCTAGAAGCAGGGGCATCACTGCGATCAAGCCACGACAGGAACGCCGGAAGCCCTGCCAGCAACACGCCGCTGGCCGAACTGTCGGCGAGTTCTGCGATGAGCGCGATGGTCTCGTCGAACGCCTTAGTGTCGGCAGCATCGCGGGCGTCGAACTCGAGCTCACCACATTCAGCAACGGCCTCTGCCGTCGACCATTGGGGGTCGCCGGCGAGTCGGGCAAACCAATCTCGCCACGTTCGAGGTGGCGGAGGATCAGTCGCCGCCCCGACGAGCGACTCGAGGGCGTCGAGAGCGTCGCGCACGACGCGGCGCTGACATGCGAGGTGGCGGGCCCGTTCGTCCAACCGGCGCCAGTACGCGATCGCGCGAGTTGCCGCCTCGAGCGTTCCCAACTCGTAAGCAGCAAGGAGAATCACGTCCGCGAGGTCGTGGCTGTTCGGCGATTCGACGGCTTCGGCCAGCGCGATGTCATACGACCCCTGCTCAAACGCCGACAGCGGCGATTCCCGAACCGTTTCGGTTTGACTCGCGTACTGTCTCGCGAGCGCGTCGACCCAAAGCTTGTCCTCGGCGCTCTCGAGCCACTCTGACATCGCGAGTACTTGGGCACCGTTTTGCCCGACCACGAGAGCGTGGAGCGCGTGGAGCTTTAGAAAGGCTGGAGAACGCAGCGGCCCGCGCACGCGGGCGAGGTCATCCAACACGTCGCGACGGCGAACATATTCGCTGATGGCCCCAGGGACATCTCCGGCAACTTGAAACGGGTCGAAGTAAACATGCTGTGCCGCCGCGGCAAGGGCCTCAGTTACTCGCCAGGGTCGGCGAATCCGACAGAGGTCGTCAAAGTCCGGGTGTGCGGCCAGTTCGCGCCACCGACTTTGCGCTCCCAGCGCGAGGACCTCGATAAACCGGACGTTTTCAACGCTGATCGACCCGCGCTGGCGAAGATCCTGAAGCAACTCGAGAGCGAGATGCCCGTCGCCGGCGGCCAAGCTCAGATCGATCTCTCGCAGGATGGCCGTCGTTCCGTGCGGCATCCCCACTCGCGGCGCGGGTCGCTCTGCCCAGAGCGCCAGCAGGCGCTGAAGCGGCGTCCAGAGCGCTTCGAACTCATTCTGGTTCTCAGTAAAGAACCGGACGTACCGACCGTCGGTGGTCTTACGGACGAGGGACTCGATCGCGTCTGTTTCCGCTTCAGGGGCATCGTGAGGCACGATCCAACGCGCGTAGGTTGGCCCGATCGATCCCTTCACGTCCTCCGTTGCGCGACGGAACCCATCGTCGTCAAACGCCAGCAGGTACCAGATCACCCGCTTGGAATCGAGAAGCATTCGCGGAAGCACCGCTGGACGTCGGAACTCCTCATCGAACGCGTTGACCAAGGCACGAAGCCGAGGTCGGCTATCGACCTCTCGCCGCCCGAGGCGATTCCCTTCGCCGAAGAACGCGTCCAGAAACTCTCGAGATGTCACCGGAGACCGCCGTAGCGCGCTCGGATGTTGATTCGGGCTGCTGCGACATCGTCTTCGTCCAGCGACAGCGTCACGTGCTCGTCATTTAGACGGACACCACGGACCGTGAAGTTCATCGATCCGCTAAGGAAGAACCCATCGCCCAGCAGACCCTTTTCGTGTTGCTCGTCGCCGCGATCGACGACGATGCGAACACGATCGGCGGCACCAAGTGCCAGTGATGACGCTTCGAGTCGCCGATGGAAAGCGTCGTTGTGCCCATCTGCGCGGGTTGCCACGACGACTTCGGTCCCCCGCTGGGCAAGGTATGACAGCACCTCGGTCAGCCTCAGGCGGCGGTGCGGCCACAGCGGCTCGATCCCACGAAATGAGGATGAGCGATTGTCGATCACTTCGAGGTCGGTGACCCAAGGAGAGATGAGCCACAGGGCGCTCGACGGAGCAAGAGCCTCAATTACGAACAGGTTCTGCAGAACGGTTTCGACTTCACGTTCGGATCTACCGCCCCCTTTGAAGATCCGCCGCCGTGTCATCGCGCTAGATCAAGGCTGAGACCGACTTCGATCGAGTCGCCCACGCGGCGCACGGTGCGGATGCGAGCGTGGTCGAGCAAGCCTCCGGTCTCCACCGAAGATGCGGTGGCCAGCAAAAGGTCTTGCCTGAGTTCGCGAGCTTGATCAGCACCGCCCTGCAGGACAACTGCCCCGCCAGATGCGAGCCGGCCGACTGGGTCGAACAGTTCGCTCACGTCCCCCGCCTGGACGGGAGCTGTCTGCGGTGGCAGTTGGGAGTTCACCAGTGCCGCGTCGACTGGCGGAACGTCTGAAAATCGGTTGCTGAGCGGAAGGCTGCTCCGTCGTGCCGCGGCGCCGCGAGGCCACAGTAGGCCCTGCACCTGGCTAGCACGCCACCGTCGGAGGCGATCGGTCGGATACACCCCGCCGAGCAATTGATCGACACCTTCGTCGTCGGCGTACAGTCGGGAGAACGCAGCGAGTTCGAGTTCGATGTCAAGCTCAGCCTCGGTCTCGTCCCACTCGCGGAGCAGTCGGGCCGTCAGGGCATCTGTGTGCTCGCCCGCACCAGGCCGCAAGAAGCGGGCACTGACGGCAGCGACAACGGGGTGACACACGAACACGCCACGCTCTCGAGCGAGTTCGAGCATCAATTGAAACGCGTTCTCGCGCGACATGTGGTCATCAGCGCGGCGAACGGCCGTCATGGCATCGGCGAAGTCAGCGTCGAGATCGAGAAGCTCCGTGACACGGCCCATTTCCCACGCCACGGACTCCTGCGTTCCTGGGGAGAGTCCGGCCAGGGTCAAGTCGACGAATGCCGAAGGGTCGTCCACGAGTCGTTCCGCTGCGGCCTGAAGGAGGCCGCTACCGCCGATGGTCGTTTCTACTAGCCAAATGCGCACCGCGCCGTCCCCACGAGCCTCGAACTCCGGGACGACTTCCTCCGCGTCGAACTCGGGACAAAGGTCTTGGATGGCTCGGTGCAGCAGCGCGGCCACCGTGGCCGTCCAACGAGCCGCCAACCATGGCTGCCAGTCGTCAGGCCGCTCACCGAATACCGCGATCGCGTTGGTCACCACGTCGCGAACACCAGCGTCCTTGAGCGCATCCGAAATTCGCTTCCGAGTGTGTTTGCCCGTCTCCGCATCCTCCGGGGCACTGTCCAGGATTCGTCCGACCTCGTCCAGGATCTCGTCACCGACCATCTCGAATGCCGTCCTGAGGTCGAGCTTGTGCGCTACGGCCTTCTGGGTCAGCGAAGCTTGGACCGCGGCAGCCAGTCGCTCTCGATCGAACCGTCCAAGATGGAGGTCCAGTTCCGGAGAGTCTTCGAGAGCAGCGCGGAATCGCTCCGATCTGAGACTCCGAACGAATTCGTCGCGGAGATTCACGAAGCGTTCCGGAGGGCTCACATCGATCGATAGCGCGTCGACTGTCGCGTCAAACCCGAGCGCGGCCGGCACGCCGCCGTCACGGAACTCAATTCGGCCACGACGGCTTGCAGTTCCCACGCGTAGATCGACCTCCGCCGATGCCGCCCATCGGCGAACCGTCACCGGGCGCCGGTCGGCGTGTAGATGCCAACACAGATCTCCGGCGCCCGGAATTCGATCACACAGCGAGACATCTCCGCGGCGACCGCTCGTACTTGAACGGATCTCTGATCTCCAGATAAGGCGGCCGTGACTACTGCTCAAGGTGTTCTGCGGTGGCTGAACCACACGCAATCCGGTCGGACGGATAACTCGAGTTGCCGCTCCGCCACCAATCGCATCCTCGAGTCGCTCATACGACTCACAAAACGTCGATAGGTCGAGGAAACCGACCCCACTCTCGAGCTCGGGCGGAGCGACCCAATGGCGCGCGAACCTATTGCCGACGGTCAGACGATGCGAGACCCGCCCTGGAGCATATGCCGTCAAGCTCAAGACGATCGGAAGGTCGGTGCGCTGCTCATCGTCGCCGCGGTTCTGGCCCGGAGAGATGATCGTGACTTCAGGCAACTGAAGGTCGCCGAATAGACGGCTAACTACGAACTCGGGGAGGGGGCCGTCGGCGACCACCTCGGTTCCCGGTGGTTCCAGCGTTGTCCAATCGCTCTCGAGTCTTCGAACGGCAGTGGGGATCACCGACGTCAACAGAGGTCGCGGAGGGTCCCAAAGGATCGCATCAACCGTGGCGGCATCCAGGCCGAGTGAGCGTTCAATACATGTTCTCAACTGGTCCCGCACGCGGTTGTCGTCGAGAATTCGATGAAGCCACTGGAGCACGCCATCTCTGTGGCGTCTGACGGCATCGCGAGCGTCTGGAGGGGTGGGTCGCTGAAGAACCGACCAAGTGTTCTCGCGCGTCCCGGCCTTCTCCGTCAGCCAGTCGATCAGCGCGAATACAGCCTGCATGCGCACGATGGTTGGGCTATTCACGGGGAGATTCCGCGCCCCGAGTGTGGGGTCGAATAATTCCTCGTACCGCTGGTAGGCGATGCGATCTCTCCCCCCATCCGCAAGCGTGACGATGGTCCAAGGCCGCATCTCTCGCGTGCGTCCGGCGCGGCCTCTCCTCTGGAGGAACGCTGCCGCACCGCGGGGAGACTTGTGCTGGAGCACTCCACCCACGCGATCGTCGTCAAAGCCGACTTCCAGGGAAGCAGTCGCTGCAATCACCGACGCATTGCGATCAACCCCGGCATCCTGCGACGTCGTCCGCCCCACGCCGACGCGAAAATCGCCCTCGAGTCGATGACCGAGCGTGGCGAGCGATTCCCAGCTTTGCCCGGCAGCACGCCGGTTCGCCAAGTCGTCGTGTGGTTTTCGCAGGAATGCGAGCGGCAAGCGTTCCTGCGGGCGCCCGTACGAGTCGAGTCCCTCGGCGTCAAGGAGGTCGAAATAGAGTCGGTTGACGACATCGAGGTCGTCGGTGAACGCGAACAGCCTTTGGCCGAACGCGCCCTCGCTAACGCTCCGATCAATCGGATCAAGTACCCGCTGAAACAGCATGGAGGTCTGGATAGAGGTCGACAACACACTGGTCCCGGAGGTTGGGTCCGCCCGCAACGCGAGCAGGTACTCCTGTCCTTCGGACACGACGTCTTCAGATCGCGGCTCGATGCTCGTGATCTGCGTCTCGTGCAGTCCTGTAAGAGCCGCGAAGAACCCGGCCGGATCGCGAAGGGTTGCCGAGAGCCCAACGAAATGCACCGGACGGCCACGAGCGCGTCGCCAGCGGCGGAGCACGTGAGCTACATGCGCACCAGCACTGCCTTCGTAGGTGTGCACTTCGTCCAGGAGCATGAGTTGCACCGGTTCGGCTCGCGGCCCCACTCCAACCAGGCGTCGTAAGAAGCCGTCGCCAAGAGCTCTGTTGAGCATCTCGGTCGTCGTGAAAAGAATGTCGACCGGGCGACTATCCAGCGACCGGCGAGTCAGAGCCAACTCGTCGTCGACGACGTGGCGGCACCGCCGGCAGTGCAGCACCTCGCGCTCATTGGTCCGATCCTCATCTTTCCACAGGAGATCGCCCTCATCACACGCCGGACAGCGCATGTAAGGGCAGACCCGGCCTCCCGACGTGGTCCGCCACGATTCGCGAAGCCATCGGCCTGTCGGAGGGGTTGCGCCGTAGAGCGTGCCGACACGGATCTTGCGCTTGGAGGAATCGAGCCGTCGCGCCTCGGCGAACGTCGACGCCAACTGATCGCGGAGCAACTCGATGCGCGGATAGACCGCGAGCACCCTGGTACCCCCGCGACTCGCGGACAGCATGCTTAGCGCCGGAAGATAGAATGCAAGCGTCTTGCCGGCACCGGTACCTGCTCCAACGATCGTGCCCGCTGCTGAGGACGCGCGAAGTCCTTCGAAAACCGCGCGAGCGCTCTCAGCCTGAAACCTGGAAAGTCGAAAGCCCTCGCCGCGATCCGACAGGAGGCGTTCCGCGCCTGCCAACCACGGCGAATCGATGCCAGCGTCGCTCAGGCTTTCCAGGACATCGTCGACGAGAACGTCCCGGCGCGGGTACCTGCGCGGTCGAATCGCCAGCCGATAGTCGGCGACGAGCGTGGGAGCCGAAAGCCAAGCCGAGCCATGCGCGTGCTGGGGAAACATCTGTCTGAGACGAGATGCCAACCGGACGGCCTCGGCCATTCTCGTTCGGTACGTCGTATGGGTTCCGGTGTCAACGGCGAGCACGAGCCCGCGGCGCTCGAGGTCTGCAATCAGAGACTCGCCTGTAGCTGTGCCGGAACGATCGTGTTCGAGAGCCCACGAGTCAGCGCGCGACAGCAGCTCGGCACGCTGATGTCCGACGTCCACGTATCCCCAACACAGGAGCCGCGCCTCGATGCCCTCCAACACGCCAAGGAACTCAAGTGCGAGGTCGGTCATCGGTACGTCAGGCCTATTCGGGCGTGATGCCCCTCGCGCTTCAGCCAGGTGTGGAAGTCCGGGTCGAGGCCATCGAGCGTCAAGCGTCCGGCGAGCAGGTCTTCCCACTGTCGTCGATGCTCCTCCGGGACGGCGCTCCGCTTGATTTCCTCTTCGAGGACTCCCAGTCGATCGCAGATCCGAATCAAAGCCAGTAGCGACTCCGACGAGGTGACTGACTCCCTGGCTGTCTTGTACTGCACCTCGAGTCGACTGTATTCGTCGCGACGCGCGTCAAACGGCGCCAGCAGACGGGTGACGCCAGACCTAGGCCGCGGGAGCCGATCCAGCAAACGCTCTACCGCGGTGTCGCGCACTTCATCGCCGATGCGCTGCACGGCCACGAGGCTCTCTTTGCAGGCCTTCCACGTCGAACTGCCCCGCACGTGCGTAGGGGCTCGAAGGAGTTCCGACCGGAACCTGGCGACCGCGGCTGACGCCGTTCCAAGCGCCGAGATCAGCGATTCACGCTCGGCATCGAGCAACTCGAGTTCTGGCGTCTCGAGGCACAGATGCGCACGTTCCAACCGCTCAGGGTGCGCAACGATCTCGTCTCGCATCACTGCGAATGCTCGTTGTTGCTCGGCGTCCTTCTTCGAGATGCCAGCTCGCTCGATGGCCGAGCGAGCCGCTTGAGCAAGTACGAGAAGCTCAGATGGGCTCCCCGCCGCGGTCACCGCTGCACGTTCCTAACGAGGTCTGCGAGGCGCTGCTCCAATCGTTCCAGTGATCCCTCGAGTTCGTCGAGCGGGGTCAACGACGCCGGTTCGTCGCTGACCGCTGCAAGCGCCCGCTCACGGGCGCGACTCAATTCGGTCGCGAACCGCTCAGCGTAAGTCCGGATCGGGGCGAGTCGCGCCCACGGGACAGTTCCCACGCGACGCGCCCGTTCAATGGAGTCCATCGCACTCCACGACGCTAGGAGCGACCCGATGTTGTCGAGCGCGGCTGTGACATCGCGCGGCGCGGGCATCTCTTCGACCACACGACCAAGGTTCATCGGGTAGGAGTCGGCCCGAAGATCCGCATCGGCCTGGGCGAGCGCTCGCGCCGTGGTTGGCCACGCGCCCGGATCACCTAACGCGGGACGGACGACGGCATGCCACGCGAAAAGTTGGTCATGCGCAGTGTCCAGCGCAGGCGACAGTCGGCTTTCGAGCAGGAGACGAACGTCACGGTATGCCGGATCGCCATCGGACTCGGGCAAGCCCGTCGTGGAGTTCGTCTGCTGAAGCAACTTGATTACGTCATTCGTCGACAATCCAAGTTCGCCCCCTCGGTCCCCCTGACGAACTTGGCTGTACGATGTCACGGTGCTGCGCAAAGACGCGCGCCGTTCCTCAAGGCGCGTGACCAGGACCTGCCATTCCTCCGGGCCATGCGTTCGGGTGCCTTCCTTGGTCGAGAAGATCGCTGTGAGTCGACCGTCCGCAGTGCGAGCGTCTCCCAGTCCGAGCACCAGACCGCTGAGGTAAAGCGCTTGAAGGGCGTGTTCACGCTGCGGCCTCTCGAGTAGTGATCGCTGCTGAAGATGGCGAGCGAGCAAGGCCGCCTGAGTGCTCGCGAAATGGGTCAACGCAGCGAGATGGTCAGTAGCGCCTGGGTATGACCATCGAGAACGCTTGAGTCTCTCGCCTGCCGGCGCGCGAGGGTCGTGGGCCCGGAGGATGCCTTCGACGAGGAAGACCCCATCCTCATCGGCATTGATCTCGGCTCGAAACCGTCCCGTTGGACGCGAGGACCCGCCGTGTCCGGCACGCTCAATTGCGACATCCGTGTCAGGTCGAAACGCGCTGTCGACGACGGCCTTAGACAGCAACCGCGCCTCCGGATCCAGGCACCCGAGAATCGCCTCACCGACGAATCGCCTCACGACGAGGGCGTGAGTCTCTCCCATACTCGACGTGCCATCACGCCACCGACGTACTGCGTCTCCGATGTCGTCACGAGCGAACTTCGTCGCCCTAGAAGTCGTTTCCGCCCCCGTCGGGATCTCAACTTCTGGCTCAACTTCGACGGCGCCGTCAATCGGTGGAACGCCAAATGCCTCGTGAATTCCCGGCGCCAGGTTTCCGAGCGTTTCCGGAACGCCACCCCAGAACGTCAAGAGGCGAGCCCGTTGTTCCCCTTTCTGCGTTGCACGAGCTCGGCGATCGACGTCAAGGGATAGCGTTGGGAGGGTTCCCTGCTGACCCGACACCGGAAACTCGCGTTCCCACTGCTCGGACGGGAAGCGGCCGTCAGCGATGTCCTGGCCGTGAGCGCCCAGCGTTAGGTTGAGAACGGCCAGTGCGTCTCGAGCGTTGAATTCACGCCCGCGACTTCTCATCGCCCGGTCCACAGCGATCGCATTGAACGGATAGAGGCCCCGGCCGTCGTCATCCGTGCCGAATGCGTCGTGACACGTCTCGCGATGCGCGCAGACCTCGCACGCGTTGGGAATCAGCGGGTGGGCAGATTCGAGATCCGCCTTCGTCACGCGTACGGCGTTGAGGTACCCGCCAACAAACTGTCGAACTCTCGAGGGGTCAAACGCCGCTCTCGTCCCGTCGCTGTCTCCCGCGATGGCATCGAGGCTGTAGATGTGCCCCTGCGCCGCGATGCGCGTCCGCAGAGTGTCACTTGACGTCAAGACCTGCGCGAAGAACCCGTCAGTGACAGCCATGACCGTCGTCATAGGAGCGATATCTGCGCGACCGACTCCTCGGGGAATCTCGATCATCGCCTCAAGGAGGTCGAACTGGATGCCCTGCAGAAGCGTGAAATCCTCGATCATAAGAAGCAAACGTTGTCTTGGATTCTCTTCGAGCAGCAACTGACGAAGGTCGCGCATCACGCGCACGAGTTCCATCGGCGCGACGCCGAATACCTTGCTGAGCGCCTTGTCCCTATGGTGATTCAAGAGCGCGACCGCCGCGTCAATCACCTGTGGATTCTGAAGTTGTCGCCAGAAACGCTTCGCTTGTTCTCCCAAGGCGTCGACCTCAGTCAGCGACAGATCTGGACGGACATCGTCCGGAAGAAACTCGGCTTGAGCGTCGGTCCCGCCCTGTACAGCCTCGACGACGATGCGGTTGAACGCGCCTCCGTCGCCGACCACTTTATCCAGATAGCCCGCGTCATGCAGAAGCGCGGGCATCTCCTTGGCCACCCAGTCACGAACTGCGTCAGTGGGCGGTGACTGGCCGAGCGCGAGGGCGAGTTCGTTCCTGAGTCGGATCGCGCGTTCACGATCGTCCATTGACTCAGACGCCCTGTGCACTGATTCACGAAGTTCGTCGAAACGTCCGCCGACTCGCCCTTCGAGCAGCAACTCGATCACGCCTGAAAGACTTGTGTCACTCTTGGGAACGTAAATTATCCGTCGGTCGGGATCGTTCTGACGACGGAGCATCTCGCGCAACCACAGAACCAGATGCGATTTTCCGGAGCCTGACGCGCCGATGATCGGGACGATCAAGCTCTCATCGGGTGGATTCTGAACAACATCGAGCAGTTCAGACTGATCCACCATCCCTTGGTCGACAAAACCTCCGAGTCGCGGACGGACGCGGCGAATTGGGGGCGGTACATGCGTCGCAAGCAGGACTTCCGGTGAAGCCGAAGCCGCCTCACGATCCAGCACTGCCTGGACGGAGATCGAGTCCCAGCAGCGGTATCCGCGAAATGGTTCCGTGACCGACGTGCGTTGAATCCGTTCCGTCGACATCAGCGAATCACTCCTCCGACCCAACGAATCGCATGATATGCCCCGGCCTCGTCGGCGAAGGTGACCTTTCCCGCGTCCCCCAATCCCTCGTCGAGGGCGATTAGTCCCTCGCGTCGAAGCCGGATCAAGGCGAAACTCAACGATGAAGAGATGTCGCCGTCTGAGTTCGCGAGATGGCGTTCGGCCAATTGTGCGCGCCAGCTTCCAGTGTCGAGCATTGGTAGGCGTTCGCCGAGGGCCCGCACGACGGCCTCAACTGATTGCGGACCTTTGCCGCGAAGAAGTTCCGCCATGACGGGACGTACCGCGATGGACGGGTCGGGGATAAGCGCATTCGCGCCGAACGGGAAGGCGAATCCCAAGTACGGCGCCCAGCGCAGAAACTGATTCCATCGAGTGGGGTTCCGGATGACCTTGATTGGGAGTTCGTCCGACTGCTTCTGACCAATCGCGTGCGGTCCGTCCCACGACCACGGTGCGTCCTTCACCGACAGGGTCAAGAACCACGTGAGCGACCGAGCCACGTCGATTCCGCCCAGCAAGCCGACTTCGCCTTCCTCGTCCTCCCAGAAATCACGGCTGCTCGCATCTTCGATGATGGATTGAAGAACAACACGCCGCATCCCGCCTGGCTCAAGACCACCAGGAACATCGTCGCGGATCGTCAGTGCCTCGTCTCTTTCGACGACGGCTCCGACAGCCCTTAGCTCGTTCAGTGTTGTCACGACCGGGGTTTCGCGCGTGGCGGGAAGCCCCGGTCGTAGTCGACTGATCAAGGACTCAGCCTTCAATCGCTTTCCCGGCGCTCCGAGCAAGGTCTGATGAATCGCTTCGGCGGCAGCGGGAAGACGACCGGTTTGGTTGAACGCCATCAGGTCTGCTGAAGGAAGTGCTCGATACGAGCGACGTTGGAGTGGTAGCGCTCGACAAGTTCGCGACCGTGCCGCGGATCGATCGCCGATTGGTCGACAATGATGACGCGAGGAGGCCCGATTGCGTCGAGCAGGTATGGCTCGGGGTCATTCCGAAGACGCACCACCGCGGTCGGGAGACTAGGCGCGTTCCACGGCAACCAATCTGGTTCATCGAACACCACACCGTGGGGCGCCAGACGATGGAGGTCGACGAACTCTCCCTTCATGTGCCCGGAGTCGAGCACCCACAGTCCTCGCGCCGCCAGCGTCCGAATCGCTTGCCTAACGGTGGCGTCATCTCTCGGGTCCGCGAGGAGCACGAGGGGTTCGCGGACGGTCATGGACGAGAGCCAACTCGCGCGCCATCCGTGATGGTCCCCGCCGATCGTACAGCGAGGCGTCGGGTACTCAAGTTGGCGCGGGGCGCAGCCAAGCCGGCGGCATCCAGGACAGCCACCGCATGACTGCGCCACGACAATCGGCAACTCGATGTCCATCGACGGAATTGGCCGGTCGATGACGTACGTCGACCGAAGCAAGGCGCAGATTCGCGCGTGTCGCTGTAGGGCGCCCCGCATGGCCGCGTGCGCCGCCTCGTCTTCCGAGTGAGCCCGATCCCGAACCGAGACGACCGCGGACGCCCACAATTCGTTGTCGTCAGTTGATCGACGAAGGTGGACCACAGCGCTCGCTGTGTGCTCTTCGAAGGCACTGTCTGCACGCGCGGCCCAGGTATCCTCGTCTTCACCGGACTGTCGTCGTGGTGGTGCCTGAGACTCGAGCGATAACACGCCGGCGCGGTGGAGCAGCAGCAACGTGCGGAGGTTCCACGCGCGATTCCTGTCGGAGTCGATCTCGAGGTCTGACGGCATGGCGGTGAGGGGTATTCGCATGCGACCCTCCGGAAGAGGAGTTCGCTCGGCGAGCATCGCATCCCATCGTTCGCGTCCGCGGTCGATCGAAATGATCTTGCGCCGCGAGAGTTCTCGGGCAACCTGCAGGTCGGTGTTCGAAGCGATCATCATTGCGACGGAAGGCTCGCCATCACGCCCGCCGCGACCAACTTCTTGATACCAGCGGTCGAGTGTCTCGGGCACGCACGCGTGCACTACCGACCTCACATCGGGTTGATCCACGCCGAGTCCGAACGCGGACGTGGCGATGACTAGGTCCAACGATTGGTCCCGCAACCGATCGATCGCCGCCCGTCGCTCGGCGGCGGAACTCCGGCCCGTGACGACGTGGGACCGCCGCCAGCCGAGTTCGAACAGGTCCCGCTGAAGCTCACGGGCATCAACGACCTTGGTCGTATATACGATCGCTGGACGAGGTAGGTGCCGCAGCGCGTCAATGACGCGTCGCCGCCGCTGGTCAGAGTCGCCGACCAGGCTGACCCAGTAGCTGGGCTCGTGTCGGAGCGCGGCCGAGGAGACGACGGTGGTCGGTCCTGGGTTCCCGAAAAGCACACCGAGGACGTCGAGACTGTCCTGCGTGATCGTGGCGCTCAGGAGAACGGTCTGAAACGGCTGCCGACCATTGGCTCGGCACACCGCGAGCAAGTCCTCCCGCAACCCTGCTATGGCCTGAAACGCCGGGCGGAATTCCGCGCCCCACTGAGCCACGACGTGAGCCTCGTCGACGACGAACGCATTCAAGAGTCCTCGCTCCGCCGCGAGATACAGCGCAGAACTCAAGCCTGATGCGACTGCCTCAGGGCTCACGAACACGATGCCCTGGGAACCGTCGGCTACGCCGGAACGGATGTCGCGCTTGGCCTCGTCAGTCAACTCTGCGTGATAAGCGAGCTCGAGAGGAAACGCTCGCGCGTCAGTCCGGTTCGCAACCAAGTCCGCAAACGCACGGGACTGGTCGAGGGCGAGTGAGGTAGTTGGAATTACGAAGACCGTGGTGCCTCGAGCCTTCGTCAACGCCTGCATGTAGCCGACCGTGCTCTTGCCGGACCCCGTGGGTAAGTTCGCGACAAGAGTTGCTCCGGGGACGGCAGATGCAGCCCACCGGATCGCAGCCCGCTGCCCGAGTGAACGGTAGCTGCGCCTTCCAGTGGCTTCTCTGAAGAACCCGTCAGCTCGTAGATTCTCCGACTCGCGATGCGTGTGCTCATTGCTACCGCGGAATGCAGCCGCGGCAGGATCCTGTTGGCCGTCAAGCCAGTCGGGACGCCAGGGGTTCGCCTGCACACGTAGGCGCTCTGCGTCAGTACCCACGACGTCAAATCCGAACAGCCTCCATTCAGCGGCGGTCGGCCAAGGCTGGGCAATCGGAGTGGCCAGGTTGAACAGGGTCTGTGTCATCTCGGTCTCCGCCCGAGCGACGTGTCTCAATAGAACGGCGAGGTCCGCGGCGCCCACGGAAGCCGTATCGCCGGCAGCCGCCCGCATCGCCAGCAGGAGCCGCCGAGCACTCGCAGAGAGAGTCGCTGGCAAGGGCGAATCTTCAGGCCATCTTGCCAGCGCGTTACGGACTGAGGCGAGATCGCCTGGGTTCAACCCGGGCATCAGTCGTCTTCGACTATGAGTAGCGCCACGCTGCTCCATCTCGCAACCGGCGCTCGCAGAGCGGCGAGTAGGGCATCGTCGACCCGTGCTGCCACGTCTGCCGCACGACCCGCCGCTTCCTCGCCGCGACGATGTCGCAGCCGCAGACGTGCGACTCGTTCGCCCCAGGCAATCCTTGCCTGCGCCGTCGCGGACTCGATGTCGCCGCTGGCGTGGCTCCGCTCCACGGCGACATTCGGCGCACGTCTCCGAACCGTGGCGAAGTACTCATTCGCGGTCGTTGCGCCCAGGAGAGCGCCGAGGTCGCGAGTGCTCTCAGACGTCCACTCGCTGGTCGCTTCTGGATCGGCGAGTTGTCTCTCCAGTACCTCGATCCATTCTCGGTCTGTGATCACTTCCGCGTTCTCGTCGAACCACAGCGTTAGGGCTTGAGGCGGCAGGAACGCGTCGACGCGGCGCTGCAATGCCGCAACGGCAAGAGCCGCGTCGGCATCGGTCCGGACCTCTCCGCGATTCGGGCGTTCGCGTTCGGCATGCTGCCACGCGTCGAGAGCATCGGTCGGATCCGCGGCGACCACAAAATCCGCGCGCACCGCTGCGGTCGCGGTTGTGCCTCTCATACGCGCAACAAAAAGTTGGCAAGACTCGTCCCAGTCGGCCTGCTCTCGCAGCAGTTCCACGATCGGGTCCCCCGGCAACATCAGCGCCGCGTCCTGCCCATCAACCGCACGCACACGTGACGAAGTCCACGTCCCTCCGCCTGGCCTACAAAGAGCGCGGAAGTCTGCCGTAGCGCTCGTGGTCCGGCCGACGGTCACACCGACCGTGATCCCGTCGCCGAGTCCGAGCTTCAGGTCGAGCGCCGGCCCCACCACCTCGCTTAGCTCGCACGAGGCGTCCAGCAGAGAGGTCGCATGTGACGTCTCAGCGTCGATGACTCGATCGATGAAGTCGTCACTGCGAAGGTCCGTCTGGGCCAGCAGATCGAACTCGTCGAGTCGGTCGATCCGGCGCTGTTCCTCCTCGACCTTAAGGCGCAACGCACCTACGGCGTCTTCAGCCCCGCCATTCGGAAGACCATCGAGGAACCACGCCCTGCGTTGCTCCATCTCCACGGCCTCGATCGCAAACATCGTCGAGGACGTCGAAGCCCGAAAGACGCCAAACACGTCGCTCAGGAGCGCCAGCCACGCTTCCGCGAATCCTTCGTTCGACCACATGAACACTCGACACTGAACAGGCCCCGCAACGCCGCCGTGCCGATCCGCGCGCCCGATGCGCTGCTCCACGCGACTCGTCGCTCGTGGGAGGTCCGCGTGGACGACCGTAGTGGCATTCTGCAGATTCAGTCCCTCCTCCGCTGAGGCATCGCACACGAGCGTCGCGATGATGCCGTCCCGGAAGGCAGTCAGCACCCCCCGGCGTTCGTCTCGGTTCAGATCAGCAGTGAGCGCTTCGACGCCTCCAGGGGACAAGACCATCAGCTCGTCGCACAGGAGTTGGGCGGTCGACGCCGCGGAAGTAAAAACGACTGTCGGCCCGTCACACGCGCTGGCAACTGCGCGAGCGAGTACGCGAATCTCGGCGGCCTCGTCGGGATTGCCCTCGAAGTCGCGTTCGGGCTCGAGAAGTCGGATCACTTCGTCCAAAGCCTCTCGGATCTCCGGTGTCGTTTCGACCGCTTTCAAGGCGCCGCGGGCCGCGAGATCGATGCCTGACCGCGCGAGATGCTGGCGCCGAAGAGTCGTCTTATAGAGCGCTGCGTGACGGAGGCACTGCAAATCGCCGGTCGACGCCTGCACGAAGCACCAGAACGCCTCGGCGTAGATGCTGATCCATTCCTCGCCGCGGTCATTTGCCGCACTCACGAGAGCCGCCCGCAAGTTCTCAAGCCATCGTTCGACTTGAGGGCGCCTCGGGTCCGCCTCAAAGACTGCCGGCGCGAGAGATCGGCCCCGAACGTCGTACAGCTTTCCAGCGATGCCAGCCCGTCGGTTGCGGATGAGGCGCGCATGAATGCGATACGAGTCCGTCAGGTGCCCACGGACCTCGGCAAGGCCGAGTTCGCGGGATCCATTCTCCGCACCGACATCGATCACTGAAATCAAGGCACCCAATTCCCGATCCTCAGGGAAGTTCTCTCGGATGTCGCTGAGCGCTCCATCGAGGAGAAACGGTGGTGTATCTGGACCGATCGAAAGGAAAAGTCGCCCGATTTCTTCACGCCGGCGAACCTTCGCTTCGAAAGCTTCAAAGTCGTCGAGACGAAACGTGTCGGGATCGAGAAGGTGGAGCATCGCGAGCAGATCCCTCTCGCGATTCAAAACCGGCGTAGCGCTGAGGAGCAACACCCGTGCTGCTTCGTCGGTCAACTTCTGGGCAAGCGCGTACCGCTCGGCTTCCTCTTTGACCCGAGAACCCCAGCCGGCAGCGATCCTGTGGGCCTCGTCGATCACGACGAGGTCCGGGACCTGCAAACGCTTCCAGGACCGGTCGTCCTCGTGGGCGGCGACCTCGATCCCACCTTGTCGGAACCAATGGAGCCCGAGTCGATCCTCGAGTTCATCTTGCCATTGAGGAACCAGTTGCGATGGAACCAAGACGACAACCGTCGAACGCGGAGCGTCAATCAATCGCTGGCGAATGAGAAGCCCCGCCTCGATCGTCTTGCCGAGGCCGACCTCGTCGGCAAGCAGGTAGCGCTGCACAGGGTCGTCCAGTACTCGGCGCACAACGTCGAGCTGGTGCGGGAACAAAGACACCGGCGCCGAGAGCACGCCCGACAAACCGCGCTGCGCGGCTTTCAGCTTGTAGTAGCCGGCTAGGAATGCCCGCCGCTTCTCGGTCGCGTCGCGGTCACCGGCGAACCCGGCCGACAACAGCGCAAGCGGATCTCGCACGGGACCAAAGTCACGCACCCGCACGGCGTCTTTCTCGACGCGTCGGATCGCGCGGCCGGGTCCGACCGTGACGTGCGAATCCGACGCGCTATTTACCGCGCCGCGCGACCAGCCTTCTCCGACGTCCTCCCACCACACGATGTCGCCGCGAACAAGCGCGTGAGAGCTCGCCGTCTTCGACGGGATCCGCACAACTTCGACGTCATTCCCTGGTCCGCGGAAGACCTCCACGTCGTAGGACTGGCCCACGGTTTCTTTGATGCGCCCCACATGGGAGGCCGGCGTATGAAATACGACATCCTGTTTCGCGTCGTATCGCGGCATTGCAGCACTAGCGTCTGTACCTTGCGCACGCCCTCCGCACGCGCGGCACCGCTTCCAAAAGTCGCCCTCGTCGCCGCGGTTGCGCCGCAACCACCGGACGGCGTCGCGTTCGTCTGACGCGTAGCGCAGGCTGACGTACTGGCCCACGGCCCCCAACCACTTGCACCCGGAGGCGTGCAAGACACTGGTTCGCTCGGTGTCTCGCGCGTAGTGGTCAACCAGAACGACTCCTCCCTGGGCGCGAATCGCGCTCAGATCCTGTCGCCGGAACTGTCGGAAGGTGCTGTCGTCAACCAAAGCGGGCATAGCTCTCAACTCGTCCTGCGCGCCGCGGTTCACGGCTCGCGGCACCACATCATCATGCCTGAGTGATCGGACTGTCCAACCCGGACCTCCATCCCACAAACGTGCGATTAGTCTCTCGACAGAAACAAGCGCGGCAACCCAACGTTCGTCCAGTCTCCAGCAGCCAGCTGTGGGAAATCTGTTCATAGCGATATCGCATGCGGACCAACGCTTTGTCGTTCGTATCCCTACGGTGCGCAGCAACCGTGCCCGACACCTCGCCGGGCAGGCGTCGGTCGACTAGCACCAGTCCTCGTGGCCCGCGACGAACCTAGCGAGCCCAATCCGGTGCTGTATCGCGACTCCGGGCCATCAACTCACCGCCGGTGTCCGCGGCGTGACCATCGACACGATCGGTGCTGTCGCTGTCGATCCGATCGCCAGCTTAGGGCTCGAGCCGCGCGACCGAGAGAGTCGCCGCGGGGCACGACGCGTTGCGTCGCGCGTGCTGCCAACCTTGACGCGATGAGCGACACGACCCAACCGCGTACGTACAAGTACACGGCGTTGCGCGTAGAGCAGCAACCCGGATCCCCGTTGATGTACGTCTTGGCAGTTAGCGCCGCACAACTTCTGGAATGGGCCGATGTGCCTAACGCCAAAGCCGACTACATGGCGGGATACCAGCGGGTATACAACGCGGATCGCGCGCGGTCCATTGCGGAGTTCCTCGAGACCGACCCGAACAACGTTATCCCGGGCGCAATTATTGTCACAGTCGACGCCGACAGCGTCTCGACCCACAGCAGCGCGGTCCCTGGGGTCGATGACATTGCAATCAATGTCACCGACCGAGCGTTCGAAGATCTTCTCTCTGGGGTCTACGAGACGTTCCTAGCACGCTTGTCCGACGCGGAGAAGGCCAGTGCTGCCCGTCCTAGCGCGGAATCGGCGGAGGCCGAGGAGTCGGAAGATGAGTCGCCCGAGAACTCTGGAATTCCGGAGTCGTATCTCGCCACGTTGACAGCAGAACTTCGTGAGGCCCAGGACAACTACAAGTCACTGCCGCCAGAACGCCAGGCAGCGATCCGCAACTACGTCCAGACGATGTCTAAACCCGGCCTGATCATCGATGGTCAGCATCGGGTATTTGGAGGGAAGGACGTCGCGAGTCACGACGTGATGCTTCCGGTCGTTCTCTTGCCTGGATTGCCCGTCGCGGAACAGGTGTTTCACTTTTACGTTCTCAACAATAAGGCAAAGCCGCTTACTCCGACCGAACTTCGGCGGACGATTAGCACATCCCTTACAAATCAGGAGATCGATGGCCTCTGGGACAGGTTCGAAACCGCCGGAGTCAATCCCGAGGCGACCCGTTGGACGCACAAGATGGACGCTGACCCGTCCTCGCCGTTTCTCCATCTCCTCGACTTCGGACTCGGCGCGTCGGGATTCCTCAGAGAGAATGTCGCTTTCCAGTTGGTTTCGAAGTTCGTCAACATGCCACGGAAATACAGACTGCTTTACAAGGACGTACCTGCCTGGCAGAACCAAAGTGACGAGCGACTTGCCTACTTCTTCACCTTCTGGTCCGCAGTACGCGACCGCTATCAGTCCACCTGGGATGAGGGCGTCAGAGCCGGCGGAAACCAGTTGTTCATGAAAGCTGGAATGCTCGTACTCCAAGAACTTGTCCTGGACTTCCTGGTACAGGTGATGACAGTACGTCAGATCGAGGGCAAGCCTTCCCCGTTCGCCGATCGCGACGACCTGGCTGACCTGGTTGTAGCTTCCCTGAAGTACCTACCGTCGGAATTCTTCTCGCGCGAGTGGCAAGAGAAGCAACTGGACACAAGTGAGCGCCGAGCATTCTTGCGAGCGCAAATGGAGATAACGATCCGCAACCAGGGCAAGAACATCGGGAACCAGCAACTGTTCAAGAAGAAGTGACGCCGGCGAACTTCGGATCTCTCGAGGCACTCCTGGACCAGCTCGTCGTCACGGCGAGTCGTGACGTCGAGTCCGAACAGGAACGGTACTACCAGTCAGTCGCGTTCGACCGCGCACTGCGTCTACTTCGCGTAGCCGACGACGATCGGGAACGCGTCTTGTTCGAGACGCGTTTGCGCCTGGCGCTGCACCTGGCCCCACGCGATGCGATCGCCTACTCTCACGATAATCCTGTGCCTCGATGGCAACTCGTTCGAGACCACCTCGTGTCTCGGTACGGACGTCCGGCCGAACTCGCTGCCCCAGCCGCTCGTGGAATTGCTGTGGTTCTGGACAACTGGGACCGTGGGCGAGACCCGGTGTCGTCTCGACGCGCTCTTCTAATACGGCGACATGGCCCAGTGTGTCGGCACTGCCACGTTCGGTTTGATGTCGAACCGGTCACGCTTGCGCATCTGGACGCGTACAAGCCGTATTTCCGATCTCCTGAGGAATTGCTCAGCCCTGAGGTCGATCACGTCGAAGCAATCAGCGCGATCGGTACCAACGAACTGCGGAATCTCCAGTTGCTGTGTCGACTCTGCAACGCCGGCAAAGGCGACGGACTTGGAATGGAGGTTCGTCACGAGGCGGCATTTGCAGGATATTCAGTGGAACGGATCCCGACAGCGCATCTGGCCCGGTTAGTCTATTACGTCATCGACCGTGACAATCGGCATTGCACACAGTGCGACCGCGATGACCTCGAACTCACAATCCGTCCAATCGTGGATACGGGCGGCGTCGTTCGCTCCAATCTGCGCACCGTTTGCGTCGCCTGTGGTGGTTCGTCGCCGGCGTAGATACGTGCCCACCTTCGGCGCCACACGTCCTAGGGATCGTTCGATACACAACCGCATCCCCGCCCGTTCGAAACACTTGACGACCGTCGACCTGCTCAACTCGGAGACTCACAGGCCAGTCGCTCATCAAGGCCAGAAGTGACTTGAGGGCATAGACCGCCGCCGACGGAACTCTCTTGGGCCATCTGCGCACTTGTCTCGGACCCCTCGTCGCCGCGTCCTTGTAGGCGTCTCTCGCGTGGCCGATGCGTTGCGCCGGCCCACATGTGCGCCGACGGGTCGGAGGTGCCTACAGGGGTCACTGCGCGACGTGACTTGACGACCACGGGCGCCGTTCAGTTGAACTCACTCGCGCCGGACGATCCATTGGTCGACAGGCACAACCAACCGGCCCGGCTCGCGATTCGCGTTTTCTGCACAGAGATCAGCGTCGAAGCCGACCCTCCAGACGACGACGTCTGCACGACCCTGATTGGAGTCGTCGGCGGCGGACGTGCAGCAGTCGCCGAGATCGCGGCGACGATCGTAGCCGGTGCTCCGCAGCGACGAAGGTCCCCTGCGTGCGGGCCTTTGCGGGAAGCCCTCTGCCGGACTCGAACCGGCGACCCCTTCCTTACCATGGAAGTGCTCTACCAACTGAGCTAAGAGGGCGTGCGGGGAAGCAGGGTAGCGCCTAGAGAGCGGCGAGGCGATCTGCGATGACGCGGGCGATCGCCAGGGACGAGGTTGCGGCCGGGGATGGGGCGTTGCGGACGTGGAGGACGCCGAGGGATTCGGCGAAGGCGAAGTCGTCTAACAGCTTGCCTTCTCGGGTGACGGCCTGGGCTCGGACGCCGGCGGGGCCGGGCTCGACGTCGGACGGTTTCAACGAAGGGACGTAGGCTGCGCACGCGTCTACGAACGACCTTCGGTTCATAGCGAAGCGGAGTTCTGAGACGCCCGTGCGCCAGAACTTGCGGGCCAGTCGCCAGGTGCCTGGCCAGGTCAGGGTTGAGCGGGCGTCGGCGCGGTTGAAGGTACGCAGCGAGTACGCCGTGCGGGACGGGGCCAACAGCGCTGTGGGGCCGAGCCAGACCTCGCCGCTCACGGTCTTGGTCAGGTGGACGCCGAGGAACGGCAGCGCGGGATCGGGGACTGGGTAGATCAGACCGCGAACCAACTCGGGGCGGCGCAATCGCAGATAGCCGCCTCGGAAGGGGACGATGCGCAGGTCGTCCGGTTCGCCGGAGCGGACGGCCAGCCGGTCGGACCAGAGGCCCGCGCACGCGACGGCGCACGCCGCTGGGATCGCGCCCTCGGAGGTGTTGACGACCGTGACCCCGCCGTGGCGTTCGAAGCGCGACACGGACACGCCCGTCTGGATTGTCGCGCCCATCGCGCGCACATCCGCGGCGTAGGCCCTCGCGACCGCGGCGAAGTCGACAATGCCGGTCGAAGGCGAATGGAGGGCGGCGACGCCGACGGCGTGCGGTTCGATCTCCGCGATCTCACCCGAAGAGAGACGGCGGAGGCCCGGGACGCTGTTCGCGACGGCGCGGCGTTCAAGTTCACCGAGGGCCGGGACCTCGGATGCGTCGCGCGCGATGATCAGCTTGCCGCAGCGCTCGTAGGGCACGCCCCGCTCGTCGCAGTACGCATAGAGCTTCTCGCGGCCCTCGGTACACAACTGCGCCTTCAGTGATCCGGGCGCGTAGTAGATGCCCGCGTGCACCACACCGGAGTTGTGGGACGTCTGGTGCGCGGCGATGTCCGGTTCGCGCTCGAGCACCAACACACGCGAGTCAGGGCGGCGCAGCAACAGCTCTCGGGCCGTCGCGAGGCCGAGGATGCCCGCGCCGACGACCACCACATCCCAGGGAGCCGTCAATGAATCGCGACTTCGTCGACGCCGCCGGCGCCTTCGAGGAAGTCGAAGTCGCAGCCCAGGTTGGCCTGGGTGACGTGGTCGGCGAACAGCTGTGTGTATCCGCGCCTAGCGTGGCGGGGGCGTGGGGTCCACGACGCGCGGCGGGAGGACAACTCCTCCTCCGAGACCAGTAGCTCGATCCTTCGCGCGGGCACATCCAAGGCGATCTCGTCGCCCGTCTGGACCAGTGCCAAAGGACCGCCGACGAACGCCTCGGGCGCGACGTGCAACACACACGTGCCGTACGACGTTCCGCTCATGCGGGCGTCGCTGATCCGGACCATGTCACGCACGCCCTGCTCCAGCAGCTTCTTGGGGATCGGGAGCATCCCCCACTCGGGCATGCCGGGGGCGCCCAACGGCCCCGCGTTGCGCAGGACCAGCACGGACGAAGCGTCGACGTCCAGCCCAGGGTCATCGATGCGGGCGTTCATGTCGTCGTAGTCCTCGAAGACCACAGCTCGGCCGCGGTGCACCAGCAGATCCGGGTCTGCGGCGGAGTGTTTGATCACGCAGCCGTCGGGGGCCAGAGAACCGCGGAGGATCGCCAGACCCGCCTCCTCCCGGACCGGATTCGACCGCGGACGGATGACGTCGTCGTCGAAGACCTCCGCGCCGGCCAGATTCGCGACGACGGTCTGCCCCGACACGGTCATGACGTCGTGCAGGTCCAGCCGCGCCATCAGCGCCCGCAACCCACCCGCCTCGAAGAAGTCCTGCATCAGGTACTTCCCACTCGGCCGGATGTTGGCGAGCACCGGAACGCCCCGCGAGAGCTCGTCGAAGCGGTCCAACGACAACGGGACGCCGGCACGTCCGGCCATCGCGATCAGGTGGATGACCGCGTTGGTCGACCCGCCCAACGCGAGCACCACGGTGATCGCGTTCTCGAACGACTCGACCGTGAGGGGCGAAGCAGGCAAAGAGACGATCCTGCGCCCCGACTCGACCGCCATGCGCGGGTGATCGCTGTCCGCAGCGGGGATCGACGCCGCGCCCGGGAGCGTCACACCGAGCGCCTCAGCGGCCGAAGTCATCGTCGACGCCGTCCCCATCGTCATGCAGTGCCCGGGGGTCGAAGCGATCCGCTCCTCGATCTCATCCCAGTCCGCCTGCGTGATGTTCCCGGCGCGCAGCTCGGCCCAGTACTTCCACACATCGGACCCAGAGCCCAACGTGACCCCTCGCCAGCGCGCCCGCATCATCGGCCCGCACGGCACGAAGATGAACGGCATCCCGACCGAGATCGCGCCCATGATCAGGCCGGGCGTCGTCTTGTCGCACCCGCCCAACAACACGGCGCCGTCGAAGGGGTAGGACCGCAGGAGCTCCTCGGTCTCCATCGCGAGCAGATTGCGATAGAGCATCGTCGAGGGCTTCATGAACGGCTCGCTCAGCGAGATCGCCGGGACCTCGACCGGGAAGCCTCCCGCCTGCCAGACGCCCCGCTTGACCGACTCGGCGCGGTCGCGCAGATGCGTGTGACAGGGGTTGATCTCGGACCACGTGTTGACGACCGCGATCACCGGCTTGCCGGCGAAATCCTCCCGGTCGTAGCCCATCTGGAAGGTCCGCGAGCGGTGGCCAAAGGACCGCAGGTCGTGGACGCCGTACCAGCGGTGACTGCGAAGCTCCTTCACACCCGCAATCCTGTCATGGCCATGGATCGCACCCTCGAGCTCCTGAAGTCGGTCTCTACAGCCACGATCACGACGCAGCTGCTCCAGCGCGGGCTGCGCAACGTCTTTCTGGAGGGCGTCAAACCCGTCACGCCGCACCGGATGGCGGGACCCGCCTTCACGCTTCGGTACATCCCCGCGCGGGAGGACATCGACACGCTCGACGTCTTCAAGGACTACGACCACCCGCAGCGGGCGGCGATCGAACAGGTGCCGCCGGGACACGTCCTCGTCATGGACTGCCGCGGGCAGAAGCGGGCGGCGAGCGCCGGCGGGATCTTGCTGACGCGCCTACAGGCGCGACGGGCGGGCGGTCTCGTGACGGACGGTGCGCTGAGAGATACGCCCGAGATCTCGAAGCTCGGCATCCCGGTGTTCGCGCAGGATGCCTCGCCGACGACGAACCTCGTCCAACATCACGCGACCGACATCAACGTGCCGATCGGCTGCGCCGAGGTGCCGATCTACCCGGGCGACATCATGGTCGGCGACGCCGAGGGGGTGGTCTGCATCCCGCGACACCTGGCGGAGGAGGTGGCGACCGCGGCTCGCGAGCAGGAGAAGCTCGAGCGCTTCATCCAGTACGAGGTCTCCAACGGCGCACCGCTGCGCGGGACGTACCCGCCGGACGAGGACACGCTCGAGCGCTATCGCGAGTCGCCGTTCTCGCGTTAAGGAACTCGTCAGCTCCTGCTCAGCTTTCGCACAGGGTTCTCGCCGACACTAGGTCTCGTGCTGAAGCGAACCCTCCCTCCGCTCCCCAGCCAGGCCTCGGCCGGCCACGCGCAAGTACCGGCCGCCGACGCCCGTGTCCCCCGGTAGCGCAACCGCAGACACCCCTCATAACGGAGCTGACCACTCCACTGCCGCCGAGCCCGCCTGACCAGCGAGCTCGGCTGCGTTAAGGGGCTGGCCTCACCGTCGGGGGCGGTGAACCGCACCTCGGTTCACCGGCGAGCACCCTGAAGCGGGCTGTCTCCGGCGGGCAAGATTCGCCTCGTGCTGAAGCGAACCTCCTCCCCGCTCCCCAGCCAGGCCTCGGCCGCCAATGCGCTTCTACCGGCGGTCGACGCACGCGGACACGGCAGCGCAGCCGTGAACGCCACGCAGCGTTGGCGCTGACCACGCCAGACGCTTCATCTCTCTCATTGCAGAGCAGCCGCCAATAGGCGGCTGAACTGCGTTCTGTGCCAAAACTGCAACGACTCTGCATCAATTCACGCGCGGCGCGTGGGTGCTCGGCGGATCCCGTGAGAACGTGGTCGCCATGGAAGAGATCGTCGCCGTGAAGGACCGGACCGCCCTGCTCCGCGAGGGCATCGCCGTCGTCGATGCGGAGGTCAAGGACGGGCGCCTGCTCGTCGAGGTCACGGGCGCGCCGGACGAGCGTGTGCGCCAGGTCGTGGGCGATCGCTTCGGGCCGGGAACGCGCGTGACCGTGGTCGACGACCTTCCACGGCGCCTCTACGCACGCCCAGCCGTCGGCCACAAGGAGCGCGAAGAGAAGCGGCTGCAGCTCCGATACGTGATCTGGCCCGATGAGCACATCGGGGACATCTTCGTCGAGGAGGACGAGGACAGCGTGGTCGTGCTCGGGATGATCTGCGTCTCCGCGGCCTGCGAGGACGGCGAGCCGACGGAGGTGCCCACGCACGTCTACCTCGAAGAGCCGCTGCGCAGCCGCCTCGTGATCGACGGCTGCAGCGGCGAGGTCGTGCCGTACAAGAACGTCTGGGACGACATCGAGGAGTCCGAGACGGCCACCCTCGAAGGGCGCTTCTTGAACCTCCTGCGCACCGGGGCGGAGAGCCGCCCTGCCGAGGGCGGCTGACCGCACTGCGATTCACCGGCTGGCGCCCTCAAGCGCCCGGTCTCGGGCGGGCAAGATTCGCCTCGTGCTGAAGCGAACCTCCTCCCCGCTCAACAGCCAGGCCTCGGCCGCCAATGCGCTTTCACCGGCGGTCGACGCTCGCGGACATGGCAGCGCAGCCATGAACGCCCACACACGTTGGCGCTGACCACGCCGAACGTCTCCTCAAATGCAGAACAGCCGCCAACAGGCGGCTGAACTGCGTTCTGTGCCAAAACTGCAACGACTCTGCAGCAATTCACGCGCGGTCGCGGTGGGTCGGCGGAACCCGTGAGAACGTGGCTGCCATGGACGAAATCGTTGGCGCGCAAGACCGCGCCGCCCTTTTCCGGCAAGGGATCACCATCGTGGACGCGCGCCGCGAGGACGGGAAGCTCCGCCTGGAGGTCACCGGCGGAGATGACGAGCGCGTGATCGGCGAGATCCGTGCCCGATTCGGCGCTGACACACAGGTCGCGGTCCGCGACGCGTATCCGCGGCAGCTGTGCGTGACCCGATGCGCCGGCTACATGGAACGCGAGCCGAAACGACTGCAGCTTCGGTGGGTGCTGTGGCCGAACGAGACGATCGCGGACATCGTGGTCGTCGAGGACGACGAGTCAGTGGTCGTCCTCGGTCTGAAGTCCGTCTCGTTCGAGCGGACGGACGATGACCCCTGCGAGTGCCCGACGCACGTGTACCTGGAGCAGCCGCTCGGCGACCGGACGGTCTACGACGCGTGCGGCGGTGACGAGATCCGATACAAGAACGTCTACGACGAGATCAAGGCGCGAATGGCCGGCATCTGATCCGCGGCGACCAGCCGCACGCCGACGGGCGGTTGACCGCACGTGCACTCACCGGCTGGCGCCCTCCAGCGCGCGGTCCGCGGCAGGCAAGATTCGCCTCGTGCTGAAGCGAACCTCCTCCCCGCTCCCCAGCCAGGCCTCGGCCGCCAATGCGCTCTCACCGGCGGTCGACGCTCGCGGACATGGCAGCGCAGCCATGAACGCCCACACACGTTGGCGCTGACCACGCCGAACGTCTCTCTCAAATGCAGAACAGCCGCCAACAGGCGGCTGAACTGCGTTAAGGGGACGCGGTGTGGGTGCGAGGCGAGGCTCAGACGCCCGGGGCGTTGCCGTTCGAGCTGCCCGGGTCCGGCGTGGCGTCGAGGAGCGCGAATCGCACCTGGGTGCCGTCGAACTGGGCGTCGAGGATCTTGTCGTCGAGGGCGGCGGCGACCGGTTCCTCGAGGTAGACGTGGGCCCCGCCTTGGTCGACGGTCTGGTCGGTCGGCCGGGGCTCGGCCGCGAGGCTGATCTCTAGCGGCGTGCCCTGCGGCGTCGGCGACCCGACCGAGATCCGGAGCCCGGGGTCGGGCTCGAGCCCAGAGCCGACAGAGAGTTGCCGGACTGCCTCCGCCGCGTTGTCGGTGATCGTCAGCATCGACGTTCCCTTCGTGTCGTTGGCGTCAACCCACGGCTACCACGATGGAGGCGACGAGGACCCGCGAACGTCGCATGACTGACCACCGCGCGGCGCGGCGCGGCAGCGGGGTCGGCGGCGCAGCGGGGCGGCGCGGCGCGGGGCGGAGCGGGGCGGCGCGGCGCGGTCCGGGGCGTGCGACGCGGCGGCGCGGCGCGGCGGCGCGGGGCGCGGCGCGGGGCGGCGCGGGGCGGAGCGGGGCGGCGCGGCGCGGGGCGGCGCGCGGCGCGGCGGCGCGGGGCGTGCGACGCGGCGGCGCGGGGCGGTCCGGGGCGCGCGGCGCGGCGGCGCGCGGCGCGGCGCGGCGGCGCGGGGCGGCGCGGCGGCGCGGGGCGGCGCGGCGGCGCGGGGCGGCGCGGCGGCGCGGGGCGGCGCGGCGGTGCGGCGCGGCGGCGTGGGTGGGGGTGAGCCGCCAGCGGTCCGGCGGGTAGCCCCACCCACGTTCACCGGCGAGCACCATCAAGAAGCGAGCGGCAAGAGAGCAAGCTGTGAAACGTGCTGAAGCGAACCTCCTCCCCGCTCTCCAGCCAGGCCTCGACCGCCTATCACGCGCTCTCATCCGCGGTCGACGCTCGGACTCTCGGCAGCGCAGCCAAGGGCTCCATCAGCGTTGGTGCTGACCACACCGGCGCGTACATCTTCTAGAGACAGAACTCCCTGCAGCGCAGCCGAGCCCCGAGTCCCCCGGGGCTCGGCTTCGCCGCTACCGCCGTATTCTCCGCCGACCGATGGATGACGCGGAGCTGAGATTGCGGCTGTGGGACGGCTTCGCCGCCCTGCAGACGCTGCTCGGCGGGTCCGCGCGCAATGGGTGGGTGCTGCGCAAGCCCGGGCTGGTCGCGAGCATCGTGCCGAGCGCCCCGGATTCGCCTGCGCTGAATGCCGCGGTGGCGCTCGATCCGAACGTCGCGGTCGAGGCGCTCCCCGAGCTCGAGATCACCTACGGGGATGCGGGCGTCAGACGGTGGGCGGTGTGGATCGACGGCAACGCCCGCCACGTCACGACGCAGTTCCGCGAGCAGGGCCTTGCGATCGCCAGCGCGTCCCCCGGCATGGGCGCCTCGATCCAACACCTGGGCATCGACCTCACCACGGCGAACGACCGCCCGAACGCGGGACTCAGAACGGTCGGCAGGGTCAATGACCTCGCCTACGGGAACGTCGACGCCCGGCTCGAACGAACCCTGACCACGCTGGAAGAAGGCACGCTGCGCGGCTACAAGGCCGATCTGAACGGCGCGCCGGCGGCGGTGGCGCTCGCGCTGCACCACGGCGAGGACTGCGGGGTCTCGTTCGTCGCGACCGTCCCCCAAGCGAGACGGCACGGGCTGGCGACGCAGGTGATGCGCTCCGCGCTGGCCGACGCCAACCGGCACGGCCTGACCACGATCACGCTGCAGGCGACCGAGCTGGGCGAGCGGCTGTACGCGCAGCTGGGACTGAAGCGACTGGGGCCGATGGAGCTGTGGGAGCATCGCCGATGAGCCTCAACCCCGCGCTCGAGGACATCCACTTCTGCCCGCGCTGCGGCAAGACGCCGACGGTGAACGCACCCCGCAGCATCACCTGCGCCCACTGCGGCTACGGCGCCTTCTACAACCCGAAGCCGGTGGCGGTGGTCATTCCGGTCACGGAAACGCAAGAGATCATCCTCATGAGAAGGGGCTTCGAACCGCAACGCGGTCACTGGTCGCTTCCCAGCGGGTTCGTGGACCTCGGAGAGACCGTCGAAACCGCGGCAGTGCGCGAAGTCAAAGAGGAACTGGACCTTCGGGTGGAGATCACGGGCCTCGTGGGCGTTTATTCGCGTGCAGAGGATCGTACGGTGGTTGTGGTCTACGCGGCCGCCGCGAAGGGCATCCCCTCCACGTCGGAGGAGGCCCTTGAGGTGAGGGCGTTCGCGCCGATCGATATCCCATGGCAGGACCTGGCTTTCTGGAGCGAAGAGCGCGCATTGGTGGACTACCTTGGCTCAAGGTCAAGGCCCGCGCGCTCCTGAACGTCCGACGGCTCCTCGCCCTCGTCCTGGTCTTCGCCGCCACGCTGCTGGGCGGCTATCTCGCGCTGGTCAGCTATCACGACGAGGATCGCCTCTCCGTGGGCGAGATCCGGATGTCGATCGACCCGGGCCACAAGGGGGCGCTCGACGTCTACGTGCCGCTGGTCGACTGGGGCGCGCGATTTGAGGCGATCCGCGCGCCGATCCGCATCCGCGTCGACCTGCAGACGATCGACCGGACCGTGGCGCAGCAGCTCGCCGAAGGCCAGCAACTCGACGTCCAGCAGGTCCGCACCGAGGCCCGCGACGCGCTGGCCGCCTACCTCAAGCGACTGATCGCGCTCGTCGTCGCCGCCGCGCTCCTGCTCGGCCTGCTCGTCGCCTTCGCGATCCGATCGCGCGTGCCGCGCCTGAGATGGACCTCCCTCCTGGCGATCGTCACGAGCCTCGGCATCGGGGCCGCGCTGATCACCTTGATCCCGCCGCGCGGGGAGATCTCGGACCCGCAGTACTACGCCCACGGCCCGGACATCCCACGCGCGCTCGAGGCCGTCGAGGCGGCGCGGCGGACGAGCGGCGTCCTCGACCAGGAGCTCGACGCGCAGCTGGTCGGCCTCGCCCGCCTCGTCGTCGCGCCCGGTCGCCGGCGCAGCCTGAGCAACCAGCCGGTGATCACCGTCGCGAGCGACCTGCACAACAACACGGTCGGCCTCGGCGTCCTCGAGCGGCTCTCCAACGGCGGCCCGGTGTTCTTCGTCGGCGACCTGACGGACCGCGGCAGCCAGCTCGAGACGTCCCTCGTCAAGCGCGTCGCCCACAGCGGCAAGCCGTTCGTCTTCGTGACCGGCAACCACGACTCCGACTACCTGAGCCGAGCGCTCGCGGGCGAGGGCGCGATCGTGCTCACGAGAGAAGGCCGCATGCGCGAGGACGGGACGACCGACCATCGCCTGGTCCACACCATCGAAGGCCTGCGGGTCGCGGGCTACGACGACCCCTACGAGCGCCGCTCGGCCGAGTCGTTCAAGGATCGCTACAACGCGGCCCCCGACCCCGCCGAACAGGACAAGTTCACGGGCTGGCTGACGCCATTGATCGGGAAGGTGGACGTCGTGATGGTGCATGAGCCGGCGCTGATCGCGCCCGCCCTGCAGGTCCTCAAGGACAAGCCGCCGGAGAAGCCGCTCGTCTTCCTGGTCGGCCACACCCACACCGCGGCACTGAACAAGCAGCCCGGCGTGACCGTCATCAACGGCGGTTCCGTCGGCGCGGGTGGCACGGGCAACCTGACCGAGAAGACGAGCCTCGGCATCGCCCGCTTCGTCTACACGCTCAAGCCCGCCTTCCAGCCGCTGGCGGCGGACCTGGTCTCGATCGACCCGGGCACTGGTTCAAGCAGCGCCCGGCGGGAGCGCCTCGATCCCGAGTAGATAGGGTCAATCCCACGTTGTGGGATGAGCTGCTGGAGCTGGACCGCGCCCGTGTGTGGCACCCGTACGGGCCGATGCCCGCGACGCATGCACCCCTGCCCGTGGTCGAGGCGGAGGGAGTGCGGCTGAGGCTCGCCGACGGCCGCGAGCTGATCGACGGGATGGCGTCGTGGTGGTGCGCGATCCACGGCTACCGCCACCCGGTCATCGACGAGGCGATCCAGGACCAGCTCGGCCGGATGGCCCACGTGATGTTCGGCGGCCTCACCCACGAGAACGCGATCCGGCTCGCCCAGAGACTCACGGACTGGACCGGCCTCGACCACGTCTTCTTCGCCGATTCCGGCTCCGTGTCCGTCGAGGTCGCCATCAAGCTCGTCCTGCAGTACTGGCACGGGGAACGCCGTCAACTACTCACCTGGCGCGGCGGGTATCACGGGGACACGTTCGGCGCGATGGCGGTGTGCGACCCCGACGGCGGCATGCACTCGATGTGGAAGGGCACGCTGGCGGAGCACGTCTTCGCCCCGCTGCCGGAATGGACCCCCGAATGGCGGGATGAGGTCACCCGTCTGTTCGAGACGCACACGCTGGCGGGCGCGATCGTGGAGCCGATCGTGCAGGGTGCGGGCGGCATGCGCTTCCACCCGCCCGAATGCGTACAGCACCTCCGTGACCTGTGCGACACGCATGAGGTTCCCCTGATCCTGGACGAGATCGCGACGGGCTTCGGCCGCACCGGGACGCTGTTCGCGGCCGCCGAGCACGCGGACATCCTCTGCCTCGGCAAGGCTCTGACCGGCGGCTACATGACGCTGGCGGCGACGCTGTGCACGGCGGCGATCGCGGAGCGCCTGAACGGGCCCCTCATGCACGGACCGACCTTCATGGCCAACCCGCTCGCGACCGCCGCCGCGCTGGCGTCAACCGGCCTTCTCATAGACGGGAGTTGGCGCGCGGAAGTTGCGCGCATCGAGCGCGGATTGTCAGCCGGCTTGCCGAACGGGCGGGTGAAGGGCGCGATCGGCGTGATCGAGCTCGACCACCCCGTCGACATCGCCAAAGTCACACGAACAGCGGTCGACCACGGCGTCTGGCTGCGCCCGTTCCGGAACCTGATCTACACGATGCCGCCCTACATCACGTCCGACGAGGACCTGCAGCGCATCACGGAAGCGATGGTCGCATGCGCATCGTCGTGACCGGGACCGACACCGGCGTCGGCAAGACGTACGTCTCCGCGGCGCTGTGCGACGAGCACACGACCTACGTGAAGGCCGCGCAGACCGGGGATGACGACGACGCGGGAACGGTCGCACGGCTGAGCGGCGCGAAGACGCACACCCTCGCGCACTACCCCGAGCCGCTCTCGCCCGAGCGCTCCGCAGCGCGTGCGGGTGTCGAGTGCATCACGCCCCGCGAGATCGCCGAGTTCGTCGACGGATTGCAGGGCCGCGTGGTGATCGAAGGAGCCGGCGGGCTGCTGGTGCGATTCGGCGACCAGGGGACGATCGCGGACGTCGCGGAGCTGCTGCAAGCACCGATCGTCCTCGCCGTCCGCGCCGGCCTCGGCACCCTCAACCACACCGCGCTCACGGTCGAGGCCATACGCCATCGAGGGCTCACCCTCCTCGGCCTCGTGATCGGGTCGTGGCCGGCGGATCCCGACCTCGCAAGCCGCTGCAACCTCGACGACCTCGCGACCATCGCCCCCGTTCTTGGCAAGCTTCCTGAAGGCCAGGCCCCCAGACTGGAGATCCCCGCATGATCCTCGACATCGCCCGTGAGCAGGTCCTCGAGCAGGGCATCGGCCTGTCCGAGGCGCAGACGCTCGAGGTCCTCCGGCTGCCGGACGAGCGGGTCGACGACGCGCTCGAGCTCGCCCATGAGGTCCGGATGCGCCACTGCGGGCCTGAGGTGGAGATCGAGGGGATCGTCTCGATCAAGACGGGCGGCTGCCCGGAGGACTGCCACTTCTGCAGCCAGTCCGGGCGCTTCGAGACGCCGGTCCGCGCCGTCCGGCTGGACATCCCGAGCCTCGTCGAAGCGGCGAGGGAGACGGCACGCACGGGCGCGACCGAGTTCTGCATCGTCGCCGCCGTCCGCGGCCCCGACGAGCGCCTGATGGCGCAGGTGCGCGAGGGCGTGAAGGCGATCACCGACAACGTCGAGATCAACGTCGCGTGCTCGCTCGGCATCCTCACCCGCGAGCAGGGCGAGGAGCTGCGCGACCTCGGCGTGCACCGCTACAACCACAACCTCGAGACGGCCCGCAGCCACTTCGGGAACGTCGTCACCACGCACACGTGGGAGGAGCGCTTCGAGACCCTGCAGCTCGTCCGCGAGATGGGCATGGAGGTCTGCTGCGGCGGGATCATCGGCATGGGCGAGACGCTCGAGCAGCGCGCCGAGCTCGCCGCGCAGTTCGCGGCGCTCGACCCCGACGAGGTCCCGCTGAACTTCCTCGACCCGCGCCCCGGCACCCCGTTCGCCGACTTCGAGCCGGTGCCCGCGATGGACGCGCTGCGCACGATCGCCGCCTTCCGCCTCGCGCTGCCGCGGACGATCCTGCGCTTCGCCGGCGGCCGCGAGCTGACGCTGGGCGACCTCGGGGCCCGCCAGGGCATGGTCGGCGGCATCAACGCGGTGATCGTCGGCAACTACCTGACGACGCTCGGCCGCGACCCGCAGGAGGACCTCGACCTGCTCGCCGAGCTGAGCATGCCGGTGAAGGAGCTGAGCAAGACCCTGTGACGTACTGCGCGGGCTGCGGGAAGGACGCGATCGGCGATCACAGCGGCTGTCTGAAGCCGCTCGACCCGCCCCGCTTCTGCACGACCTGCGGCCGCAAGCTGAAGGTGCAGGTGCTGCCGACCGGCTACCGGGCCGAATGCGTCCGCTGCCCGACATAGACCCCGCCCTGCACCGGACGCTGCGCACGATCGAATCCGCGCAGGGCCCGACGGTCACGCTCGACGGGCGCGAGGTGCTCCACCTGTGCTCGAACGACTACCTGGGCCTGGCGGGTGACCCACGCGTCGCGCAAGCGGCGGCCGAAGCAGCGCAGCGCTGGGGCTCCGGCGCCGGTGCCTCGCCCCTCGTCAGCGGCCACATGGGCATCCACGTCGAGCTCGAGCAGCGGCTGGCCGAGCTCAAGGGCACCGAGGCGTGCGTGCTCTTCGGCTCCGGCTTCCTGGCCAACATGGGCGTGATCGCGGCGCTTGCGACCGACGGCGTCGTCGCATCCGACGCTCTCAACCACGCCTCGATCGTCGACGGCTGCCGGCTCGCCCGCGCGCAGACGCTCGTCTACCCCCACGGGGAGGTCCCGGAGCAAGCCGACGTCATCGTCACCGACGCCGTCTTCAGCATGGACGGCGACATCGCCGACCTGACCGCGCTGGTGGAGACCGGCGCCCGCGTGATCGTCGACGAGGCACACGCGACCGGCGTGATCGGCCCAAGCGGACGCGGGCTCGTCCACGAGCTCGGCCTGCAGCACGACGTCATCACGATCGGCACCCTCGGCAAGGCGCTCGGTTCCTACGGCGCGTTCGTCTGCTGCGACGCCAAGACCGCCGACGTGCTCGTCAACCGCGCCCGCACGCTCATCTACAGCACCGCGCTCCCGCCGCCGAGCGTCGGCGCCGCGATCAAGGCCCTGGAGCTCATGCCCGAACGGGTCCCGCTCCTGCACGAGAACGCCCGCACGCTTCGAGCCATGCTCGGCGTCGAGGTCAACGACATGCCGATCGTCCCGCTCGTCTTCGGCACGCCCGAGGCCGCGCTCGACGCCAGCGCGAAAGCCCTCCAACAGGGCGTCTTCGCCCAGGCGATCCGCCCGCCCACGGTCCCGCGAGGGACCTCCCGGCTGCGCCTGGTCGCCACCGCCGCCCATCGCGACCTCTCCGTTTATGAGAACGTTATGAACGAGTTGGGCTATGCTGTGCGGCGAAGGGAAGTAGTCCCAACGGGTGACGTACGTCAACACGGCCGATAACGGCCCGGCGTCACCGGCCTGAAGCCAGGCGGACGAAACCTTCTCCACCTACCCAGGAGAAGACCCCTTGCTACTCGCCGCTGCCGCCGAAGCCGACAAGCTCAACCTCGACATCTCGATCGGGATGTGGGGCATCCTCGCGGCCGTCATCGTCGTCATGCTCGCGTTCGACCTGTTCGTCTATGCACGCGGGCACATCCCGAGCGTGCGCGAGAACTCCCTGTGGTCGATCGGGTGGATCCTGGTCGCCCTGGCGTTCGGCGCGGTCTTCTGGGCGTGGCAGGGTTCGGAGGCCGGCTCGCAGTACCTCGCGGGCTATCTGCTGGAGCGTTCGCTCTCGCTCGACAACATCTTCGTCTTCGCGGTGATCCTGAGCTACTTCGCGGTGCCCGGGGAGAAGGTCCAGGGCAAGGTCCTCGCGTGGGGCATCATCCTCGCGCTCGGCCTGCGGCTGATCTTCATCATGATCGGCGCGGCGCTGCTGGACGCCTTCCACATCACGTTCTACGCGTTCGGCGCGATCCTGCTCTACACCGCGTACAAGCTCGCCCGCCACGACGACACCGAGATCGAGCCCGAGCACAACCCGCTGCTCAAGCAGCTCCGCAAGCGGGTGACGATCACCGACGACTACGACGGCGACAAGCTGTTCACGAAGGCCAACGGCAAGCGAGTCGCCACGCCGCTGCTCGCGGTCTTCATCGTGATCGCGTCGACGGACATCCTGTTCGCGGTCGACTCGATCCCCGCGATCTTCGCCATCACCCAGGAGTCGTTCATCGTCTTCGCGGCCAACGCGTTCGCGCTGATCGGCCTGCGGGCGCTCTACTTCCTGCTCGTCGGGCTGATGGACCGCTTCGTCTACCTGACGCAGGGGCTCGCGTTCATCCTCGCGTTCATCGGCGCCAAGATGCTGCTGATCGACGTCTGGCACATCCCGATCTGGCTCTCGCTGTCGGTGATCGTGGGCACGCTCGCGGCGACCGCGGTGCTGTCTATGCGGGCAGAGCCGAAGGCGCACACTCCGGCATAGCGATCTGCACGTGCTCGTGCGTGCACGGCTGGCCCGCCGCGACGTGGAACCGGCGGGCCGCCAGGTTCATCACGACTGACGCGACCGTCTCGGTCCGATCCGCCCACGGCTCGCTCGGATCGACGTGACGGCAGACGCCCTTCGGGTGCGACTCGTGGCTGCGCAGCGCATCCAGCAGCGGCTGGCTGCGGACCACGTCCAGCCGCGGGAGCGTGCTCGGGGACTCCTCCGGCGTGGTGTCGTGGCCGCTGCGCGGGGCGACGAGGAAGTGGTTGGTGTGGGCGCCGACCTGACCGCGGATGACGTTGGCGCCGCCGGGGTTGAGCTCGATGCTGGCGACGTCGTTGGGCTGCGCGACGGTGACCGCCGAACTGGCGCTCGTGCGAGCGCCCGTGAGCAGCGTGACGGCGTCGTCGACCGTCCGGCACGTCTGCAGCGTCTGCCGCAGCAGGAGGTGGATCGGCGTGCCGTCCAGGCCGCCGTCGGCGGTCGTGTTGAGGAGGTTCAGGCAGACGCCGAGCCCGGCGTCGTTGAGACCGATCTTGGCCAGGATGCCCGCCTCGGTGAGCGTCGCGAACCAGCCGTGCTCGTGCTCGACGATCCAGACGACCGTCGAGGCCGCCGCGTCCGGATGCCAGTCCCAGTTCTGGGCGAGCAGCCCGCCGGCGCCGACCACCGAGCACTCCGTCGGGCCCTGGCCGGCCAGGATCTCGGTGCGGGCGTTGGCGGCGCGCAGCTCGAGCTCGTCGAGCCCCGATCCGGTCGCGATGCCCCTGATCTCCTCGTCGGCCTCAGGCGTGAGCCGGACCTTCGAACCCTCGATGCGGGCGTTGACGCCGGCCGTCTCCGCGAACATCCGGCGGTAGAGCGCGAGCGTGTTGGCGATGGGAGCGGCCTGCGCGCGCCCGAACGCCTCACCGCGCTCGTAGGGCGTGCGCTCGCTCGAGCGGTGGACGGGGAATGTCATCCCACCACGAAGGCTGCCACATCCTCGTGACGGGCGAACCACACCTTCGCCTTCGCCTTCATCGCCACGATCAGCCCATCCAGCAGCTGTGCGCGGTAGCCGCGCCCGATCACCTCCGGGTGCATCGTGTACGTGATGTGACGCCGATCCTCGAGCGCCGAGTCGAACTCGCGCAGCCAGGTGTCCAGGAACGCCTCCGGCGCGGTGAACGCGTCCCCGCGCCCCGGCTTCCAGTGCAGGTGCGGCCAGTCGTCGAGGCTCCAGTGCACCGGCAGCTCGAGCAGCCCGTCGTAGAGATAGGGCCGGTCGTCGCCCATGAGGCTCGAGTCGTAGCCGAACCCATAGTGCTTGAGCAGGTTCAGGGTCTCCGGCGTGAGCTCCCAGCTCGGGCTGCGGTAGCCCTTCGGCGTGACACCCAGGCGACCCCGGAGCGCCCGGATCCCCTTGTCGATCTCCTCCTCCTGCTCGAACGGCGAGATCGCGTCGCTCTGCTTGTGCAGGTAGCCGTGGTGGCCGATCTCATGCCCGTCCTCGATCACGGCCTCGATCGCCCGCGTGTGGCGCTCGGCGGTGTCGCCGGGCACGTAGAACGTGCCCTTGATGTCGTGTCTGCCCAGGATCTCGAGGATCCGCGGCAGCCCGCGCGTGACCCCGAAGCGGCCCTCGCTCAGCGTGCTCAGGCGGCCGGCGTAGGCGGGATCGCTGCCCAGCCACCCCGACTCGGCGTCCACGTCGAAGGTCAGCGAGACCGCCACCTCCGCCTGATCCGGCCAATCCGATCGCATCATCCGGTTGCAAATCCTCCCGAGAACTGGAAGTTTGCCGGACGTGGGGGGCATTCGGTTGTGGGCGGCGTCGGCCGTCATCCTCTTCGCCATGCCGGTGGCCGTTGCGCACGCCGGCACCTATGACGTCCGGTCCTGCGGCGCCAATTCGCCGCAGGCGTTCACGGTCGCCAACGAGAGCCCACAGACGATCGCGAGCGGGACCGTGTGCCCGCAGAGCGGCTCGCGGCTGCTGAGCGGGATGTACGCGGGCGTCATGAGCTCGGGCTTCACGTTGGCCCGCGCCGGCGCCTCGTGGACGATCGCCGCGCCCGCCGGCCTGACGTTGCAGCGGCTGGACCTCAAGCGCTCGCTCGGGCGGGTCAGCTCGTCCTGGTACGTGACGGCGTCGACCCCGGCGAAGGTCCTCGAAGCGTGCGACCAGGGCGACCCCGCGACCTGCCGGCTCGGCAACGCCGGAGGCGAGATCACGGCCTACACCGACCTGAACGCGCCGTCGGTGACGTTCCGGCTCGAATGCCACCCGCCGGAGGAGGACCTCGCGTGCGTCGGCCGCAACAGCACGCAGGCGTGGGTCGCCATCTACAACGCCACCGCCCGCGTCAACGACCCCGCCCCGCCGGTGTTCGAGCCGCTCGGCCTCGCGCCCGGCTGGCACAGCGGCATCGAGCCGCTGACGGTCGCGGCCGCCGACCCGAGCGGGATCAAGTCATTGAGCGTCTCGGCCGGCACCACCTCGCTCGTCGAGCGCAAGCAGACCTGCGACTACACGCGCATGCAGCCCTGTCCGGCGAGCGCGCGCGAGTCGCTGTCGATCGACACGACCAAGCTCGCCGACGGGACGTACCCGGTGAAGGCCGTCGCCACCGACGCGGCCGACCAGGCGGCGGCCGCCACGACCGAGCTCAGGATCGACCGGCGCGCGCCGGCGGCCCCGCAAGCGCTCGCCGTCCAGAGTGAGGCGGACGGCACGACGGCGTTCGTCTGGACCAACCCCGACCAGGGGACGGCGGCGCCGATCGCCGCCGCCCACTACGAGGTGTGCGGCACCGCGTGCGTCGAGGGAGTGGCCACCGGGCCCGCGATCGCTCGACTCGACTCCGTCGTCCTCCCCGCCGGCTCGAACCTCGTGCGCGTGTGGCTCGAGGACCAGGCCGGGAACGCGGACCGCGCGAACGCCGCGACCCTGACGGTCGACCCGTCCATCGTCAGCGCGCCACGGCCGATCGACCTCAACCCGCCGGTCTTCGCCGCCGGCGCCGCGCCCGCCTTCCGCGTCACGAGCGCGCGCCGCAGCGGGTCGACGCTGACGCTGAGCGGGACGATCGCCAAGGCGGCGACCGCGCGGATCACCGCCAAGGTGACGCACGGCCGCGCCTCGGTCACCGCTCAGGCGAAGCCGAAGAACGGCCGCTGGACCGTCAAGCTCAAGCTGAGCTCTGCGTTGCGCCGCTCGAGCGCGCTGTCGGCGACGCTCACGTTCGCCGGTCAGACCGCCTTCCGCGGCTCGACCATCCGCCGCCAGCTCACGAAGCGGCCACGGACGGACGAGTTCCGCATCAAGGCTTAGGCCGGAGCGCGCAGCGCCACGCCGACGAGCTCGTCCGCCGGGACCGGGCGGCCGAAGTGATAGCCCTGGCCGAGGCGGCAGCCGAGCGCACGGAGCGCATCGACCTGCTCGGGCTCCTCGATGCCCTCGGGGATGAGCACGAGGCCGAGCGACTCGCCCATGGCGACGATCGCCTCGAGCAAGGCGGTGTCGGTGGTGGCGTCGCGGGTGAAGGAGCGGTCGATCTTCAACACGTCCATCGGGAAGCGGCGCAGGTAGGACAGCGAGGAGTAGCCCGTGCCGAAGTCGTCGATCGCCAGGCGCACGCCCAGGCGGCGCAGGTCCTGGAGGCGCTCGGCCTCGAAGTCGGCGACGAGCGAGGACTCGGTGACCTCGAGGACGAGCCGGGCGGGGTTCAGGCCGCCGTCGGCCAGGGCGGTCGCCACCTCGTCGACGAAGCCCGGCTGCTCGAGCTGTGCGCCCGCGACGTTGACGCTCAAGTACGGCGCGCCGGACCAGAGCGCGGCCTGGCGGGCGGCCTCGCGCAGGACCCAGCGGCCCAAGGGGACGATCAGCCCGGTCTCCTCGGCCAGCGGGATGAACTCACCCGGACCGAGGAAGCCACGGACGGGGTGCTGCCAGCGCACGAGCGCCTCGAAGCCGGCGACGCGGCCCAGGTCGAGGTCGACGATCGGCTGATAGTGCAGGCGCAGCTCGTCGTTCTCGATCGCGCGCTCGAGCTGCTCGCGGCGGTCCAGGCGCTCGACCGCGCGGATGTGCATGTCCTCGGTGAAGAACGCGCAGCGGTTGGTTCCGGCGGCCTTGGCGGCGTACATCGCCAGGTCGGCGTTGCGGAGCAGCTCGGGGCCGGAGAGCGTGGTCGCGACGCCGACCGAGGCGCGCAGGTAGAGCCGCTTGCCCTCGAGCATCAGCGGAGCGCTCAAGACGGAGAAGATCCGGTCCACGAACGCGTCGAGGTCGGTCACCTCGACGGCGAGGATCGCGAACTCGTCCCCGCCCAGGCGGGCGACGGTGTCGCCCTCGCGCAGCGCGTTGCGCAGACGCTCGCCGCAGATCTCGAGCAGCCGGTCGCCGGCGGCGTGGCCGAGCGAGTCGTTGACCTGCTTGAACTCGTCCAGGTCCAGGAACGCGACGACGGCGGGCGCGCCGCCGGCCAGCGTGTCGGCGATGCGCTGCTCGAACAGCGGGCGGTTCGGGAGCCCGGTCAGCGAGTCCTCGAACGCGAGGCGGCGCAGGTGGTCGTCGCGCAGCCGGCGACGACCGGCGCGATCGAGCAGGGCGAGCAGCGCGGTCAGACCGACCACCAGCAGCGCCATCACCGCGACGGTGCCGATCCACGAGAAGCGATCGCTGCGGACGGCGACCTCGCGGTTGTTCTCGGCGGCGCCGCGCAGGCGGGTGCTGAGGTTCGCGCTCGCCGCCTCGACGGTCACGTCCATCGCCTGGGCACGCTCGAAGTCGCGGGCGCGCAGCAGCGCGAACTCGTCCTCGATCGCGGGCCGCAGCCGCTCGAACGCCGCGAGCGCGTTGGCGGCTCCGAGGCTGCCCTTGTGGCGCAGCAACCGAAGCTCGTCGCGCATGGACTCCAGGCGCGCGGTCAGCTCGGCCTGGACGGTGAGCGGGACGCGGCGGCGCGCTGTCGCCTCCCACTGCAGCGCGCTGACGCGGTTGGCCTCGGCCTCGACGGCGATCAGCGCCATGTAGCGCGAACGGCGCTCGTCGGCGTGGCGATGCAGGGCGGCGATGCCGAGCGTCGCCGCCGTCGCGACCAGCGCGACGACGGTGGCGATCAGGATGGTCCGCTTCCCCCGCATACTCCCCAGGGTGTTCGGCGGCAGCGGGCGCCGCTTGATGCGCTACGAGCCCAGCGTTGCCTTCGTCACCTTCCCGAGCGCGTTGCGCGGCAGCGCGTCCAGGTAGCGAACCTCGCGCGGGCGCTTGTACGGGGTCAGCAGCGAGGCGACGTGGTCCGCGAGCTCCCGTTCCCCCGGACGGGGGAGGCCGTCCTCGACGACGACCCAGGCGATGATCCGCTCGCCGAGGTCGGCGTCCGGCTCGCCGGTCACGGCCGACTCGACGATCGCGGGATGCTCGTTCAAGGCGTTCTCGATCTCGCCGGCGCCGATCTTGTAGCCACCGCTCTTGATCAGGTCCGTCGAACGGCGGCCGACGATCCGGATGTAGCCGTCCTCGGCGCGTGTCGCGACGTCCCCGGTCGCGAACCAGCCGTCGCGGAACGCTTCCGCGGTCGCGTCCGGGCGATTGAGGTACGACAGGAAGAGGTTCGGGCCGCGCACCTGGATCTCGCCGACCGTCTCGTCGTCCCAGACGTCCAGCTCGTCGCCCGAATCGTCGACGAGCCGCACCGACACGCCGTCGACCGGCAGCCCGACCGTGCCGGGACGGCGGTCGCCGGCGGCGCGGATCGCGGTGTTCATCAGCGTCTCGCTCATCCCGTAGCGCTCGACCGGCAGGAGCCCGCAGGCGGCGGAGATCCGCGCGTGGTCCGCGGCGGGCAGCGCCGCCGAGCCGCTGACCAGGAGCCGGGCCGAGCCCACCGCGCGCGCCAGCGTCGAGGACGCTTCGAGGTCCGCGGCGAGCCGGTGGTACATCGTCGGCACGCCGAAGAGCATCGTCGCGCGTCCCGACAACGCCTCCGCCGCCGCCTCGGAGGAGAAGCGCCCGAGATGCCACGCGGCGCCGCCGGCCCGCAACGGCCCGAGCATGCCGAGGATCAGCCCGTGCACGTGGTAGAGCGGGAGACCGTGGGCGACCACGTCCTCCGCCGTCCAGTCCCAGGCGGCGTAGAGCGCATCCAGGTTGGTCGCGATCGCCCGCCGTGGCAGCAGCACGCCCTTGGGCGGCCCGGTCGTGCCCGAGGTGTAGAGGATGATCGCGGGCGCCTCGTCGTCGATCTCGCGGGTCGGCAGCGTCCCCGCCGCGGTCACGTCCACCGGCTCGTCGCGCCCGAAGATCAGCTCGGGCCGCGAGTCGCCGAGGATGTGCTCGAGCTCGCGCGTTCCGGCCTTGGGGCTGACCGGGACGATCGGGACCCCCGCGGCCAGCGCACCCACGACCGCGACCACCGTCTCGAGCGAGTTCGTCGCCCACACCGCCACCCGCGACGCACCGGCCACGCGCTCGGCGACCGCGCCCGCCGCGGCACGCAGCTGCGGGTAGGTCAGCGCGTCGTCGCCGACCCGCACCGCCTCGCCCTCTAAGTCTTCGTTCAAACCTTTCAGGAGCACACCGAAGTTCTATCCGGTGCAAATCCGCGGCGACCTGCCGATCACCCGGGTCGATCATGCCCGGCACCACCGCACCCCGCGCCCTTGTCGTCGACGACGCCCCGGAGAACCGGATGCTCGTCAGCGCCCTGCTCGTGCAGCAGGGCTTCGACGTCGCCCAGGCCGAGGACGGGGAGGCCGCCGTCAAAGCGGCCTCCCTCAATCCACTCGACCTGATCGTCCTCGACCTCGGCCTGCCCGACATCGACGGCGTCGAGGTCTGCCGGCGGGTGCGCGAGTTCTCCGACGCCCACGTCCTGATGCTCACCGCGCAGGACACCGAGCTCGACAAGGTCGTCGGCTTCGAGGCGGGCGCTGACGACTACGTCACGAAGCCGTTCAGCGTCGCCGAGCTCGTCGGCCGCGTGAAGGCCGTGCTGCGGCGCGCGAACAGCAGCGCGCGGAGCCAGGTTGCGACCACCGCGGACGAGATCCTGCGCACGTTCGGCGGTCTGACGGTCGACGCCCCGGCCCGCGAGGCCAAGCTCGACGGCGCGGTCCTCGACCTCACCCGCATCGAGTTCGACCTGCTCGACACGCTCACCGCCGAGCCGCGCGTCGCCTTCAGCCGCGCCCAGCTGCTCGAGCGCGTGTGGGGCGAGAACTGGTTCGGCGACGACCACCTCGTCGACGTCCACATCTCCAACCTGCGCCGCAAGCTCGCCGACGACCCGCGCTCGCCCGACTTCGTGTGCACCGTGCGCGGCGTCGGGTACCGGATGGGCGCCGGTCGGTGAACCGGACAGCGTTGGCGGCGCCCCCGCTCGCGCTGCCCGAAGCCCTCGAGGAGGGCATCCTCATCTGGGACCCGCACGGCGTGGTCCTGAACGCCAATGAGGCGATGGCGCGGCTGATCGGCGCGCCGGTCGATGCGCTGATCGGCCAGCCGTCGGACCCGAGCGCGCTGCTCGCGCCGGGCGGCGGCACGATCCCGCCCGAGCAGCTCCCCGCCGCGCGGGTCGAGCGCGCCAAGTCCCGCGTCGACCAGGAGTTCGGCATCCCGCACGCCGACGGCGGTCACGTGTGGGTCGCCGCCCGCTCGGCGCCGCGCCCGGACGGGACGATCATCAGCGTCTACACGCCGATCAGCGAGGCCGAGGCCAAGGCCCGCGCGAGCGCGCGGATCGCCACGCTGGTCGACGACTCCCCCGACCTGGTGTGGATGTTCGACGCGCACGGGCTGATCGAGTACGCCAGCCCGAGCTTCAGCGCCACGCTCGGCCTGCGCCAGGACGAGGTGATCGGCCGGCTGTGGCGCGCCCTCACCCACCCGCTCGACGTCCCCGTGCTGCGCGCCGCGATCGGCGACGCCGGGCCCGACGAGCCGCGCACCGGGATCATCGAGGTGCGCCTGCGCAAGGCCGACGGCACGTGGGTGTGGGTCGAGGGCCAGGCGACGCTGCGCTTCCGCGGTGGGACCGCGATCGCGGTCGAGATCATCGGCCGCGACGTCACCCGCACCCGCGCCGCCGAGGACGCCGGCCGCCGCCTCGGCGAGCAGCTCAAGGCGCTCGTCGCCGGCGCGCCCTACGGGATCCTGATGCTCGACCAGACCGGGCACATCGCGGTCGTCAACGAGCAGGCCTGCTCGCTGCTGGACCTGGACGAGCGCCCGGAGGAGCTGATCGGCCGCGACACTAACGTGATCATGACCGCGATGGAGCGCATCCTCGCCGAGCCCGAGCGCGACGTCGCGCGACTGCGGGAGGTCGCCAAGACCGGCGAGACCGTGCGCTTCGTGTCGATCGACTGCGCCGACGGGCGCCGGATCAGCTACGACCATGTCCCGCTCGGCGAGGAGGGCGCGGCGGGGCGGCTGTGGTCGTTCCGCGACATCACGCATCTCAAGCTCGCCGACGAGGAGCAGCAGCAGTTCCTCGCCACGATGAGCCACGAGATCAAGACGCCGCTCTCGGGCATCGCGGGAGCCGCCGAACTGCTCTGCAACTCCGGGTTGCCGGACGCCGAGCGCGAGCTCGCGGTCGTGATCGCCGATGCCGCGCAGGCGCTGGGCGGGCTGGTCCGCGACACGCTCGATGTCACCCGCGCGGAGGCCGGCCGTGCGCAGCCCGAGTCCGAGGACTACGACCCGCGGCGCCTGCTGACCTCGATCGCCGGCGTCCTGCGCCCGAGCCTGCGCGGCCGCCCGCTCGAGCTGCTGGTCGAGGTCGACCCGGAGGTCCCGGACGCGCTGCGCGGCGACCCGGCGCGGGTGCGCCAGATCGTGCTCAACCTCGCATCCAACGCGGTCAAGTACACGGAGTCCGGCCACGCGCGCATCGGCGCCCGCATCGACGACGACCGCGTGCTGATCACCGTCTCCGACACCGGCCGCGGGATCGCCGAGGAGGACCTGCAGCGGCTGTTCGAGCCGTGGACGCGCAACCACACGCGCGCGTGGGCGGGAACCGGGCTCGGGCTCTCGATCGCCCGCCGCCTCGCCCGCGCGATGGGCGGCGATGTCACGGTGATGTCAGAGCTCGGCACGGGGTCCGCGTTCACGCTCGAGCTGCCGCTCGAGCAGGGCGAGCTCAGGCCCGTCGCGGCGGCGCGGGTCACGAACACGTTGTCGGCGAGCCGCGTGCTCGTCGCGGAGGACGACGCGGCGCTGCGCAGGTTGATCGGCATGCAGCTCGAGCGGCTGGGCGCGCAGCCGACGCTCGTCCCGGACGGGAAGGCCGCGGTGGGCGCGGCGATCGACACGGCCTACGACGCGATCCTGCTCGACCTGCGCATGCCGGTCATGGGCGGGTTCGACGCGGCGGCCGCGATCCGTGATCGCGACCCGAACATCCCGATCCTCGCGCTGACCGCCGATACCGCCGCCGAGGACGTCGAGCGCTGCCGCGCCGCCGGCATGGACGGGCATATCGCCAAGCCGGTCACGCTGCCGGCGCTGCGCGAGGAGCTCGAGCGCCGGATCGCGCCGGTGATCGACGACGGGCTGCTCGACGAGCTCGCCGAGAGCCTCGGCGGCCGCGCGCTGGTCGACCAGATGCTCCACGTGTACCGGGACAGCCTGCCGGAGCGGCTCGAGAAGCTGCGCGCGGCGACCGCCCCGGAGACGCTGCGGGAGGCCGCGCACGCGTTGCGCTCCCCGAGCGCCGGCTTCGGGATCGCGCGCCTCGCGGCGCGGCTGCAGGTCGTCGAGACCGCCGCGCGAGCGGGTCGGATGGCCGAGCTCGGCCCTTCGCTCGTCGCCGCCGCGCACGCCGATCGCGCGCTCGCCGCACGCTTGAGCACTTCTTGACAGTGCGTCGACCGGACCTTGAGGTCCGGTTCCGATACCTGGAGCATGAAGATGCTCCGCAAGCGTGATGCCGTCCCGACCCTCGCCGATGATCCGGTCGTTGCTCAGCTCAAGGACCGTCTGACCAGCCTGCACGACAATTGCCTGACGGACCTGGCCGGTGGACTGCGCGCGATCAACGGCTCCGACCTCACCGTCGCCGTCACCCCGGTCACGTCGCCGATCGACGCCGTCTCGGACGACCCCACGGTGCAGGAGCTGGTGAAGCTCTTCAACAGCATGCTCGACGTCGCCCAGTCGGCGATCGGCGACTACAACGCGATGCGCGAGGACCTGCGCGTCGCGCTCGGAGACCACTCCGTCCTGCACGATCTCCAGCCGCGCCTCGTCAGCCTGACCGACCACTGCCTGACCGGCCTCGGGACCGGCCTGGCCGCCGTCGCCGAGGGCGACCTCACGGTCGACGCCCACCCGGTGACGACCCCGATCGCGGGCGAGAGCATCGGCCAGCTCGGGGAGACCTTCAACCGCATGCTGTCGATGGCCCAGGGCGGGCTGGAGAGCTACAACGCGATGCGCGGCCGCCTGCACGACCGCGTCGGCGGCATGGTCAACGAGATCGGCGCGCTCGCCTCCCAGGTCGAGGCCTCCTCGCAGGAGCTGTCCTCGAGCGCGCAGCAGACCGGCGCGGCGATGGGCGAGATCGCGATCGCCGTCGGCGAGGTCGCCCACGGCGCCGAGCGTCAGGTCGAGCTCGTCAACTCCACCCGCGGCGCCGCCCACGAGGCGGTCGAGATGGCCGAGAAGGCGCGAGAGGTGGCCAAGACCGGCGTCCGCCTGACGGGCGAGATCGCCAAGGTCGCCGAGCAGACGAACCTGCTCGCTTTGAACGCCGCGATCGAAGCCGCCCGCGCGGGCGAGGCGGGCCGCGGATTCGCGGTCGTCGCCGACGAGGTGCGCAAGCTCGCCGAGACCGCGTCCAAGACCGTGGTCGAGACCCGCGCCGCCTTCGACGGCCTCGCCCAGAGCATCGACGACGTCTCGGGCTGCGTCGACCGCGTCGCCGGCGTCACCGTCCAGGTCTCCACGGTCGCGGGCGACACGAGCGCCGCCACGCAGCAGGTCGCCGCCTCCGCCCAGCAGTCCAGCGCCTCCACCCAGCAGGTCGCTTCCACGAGCGACGAGCTCGCCCGCCTCGCGACCGAGCTCAACCGCCTCGTCGCCGAGTTCGCCGTCTAAACCCCACATAAAGGGTCTGACCCCTTATCTCGCCGTTAGGTTCATCGACGGCGCTGCGCCGTGGCGCAACCTAAACCCCACCTAAGGAGTCTGACCCTTTATGTGGTGTTTAGGTTGCGTAGGCGGGCATGAGCCAGCGGCGGAGGAGCATGGCGAGGTGGGCGGCGGCGCCGTGGTCGGTGAGCATCGAGTAGTGGTCGCCGCCGCTGCCGAGGCGCTCGACCGGGCCGTAGCGGTCCCAGCCGAGCGCCGAGCTCTCGGGGAGGAGTGAGGCGGAGGCTTTGACGACGGTCAGCGGTGTGCCCGACGGGGTGTGGCCGGCGATCAGGCGGTGGTCGCGCAGGACGCGGGTGGAGTGCTCTTCGAAGCAGCGCTCGACCGCGGCGGGTGCGGTGTCGGCGCGGAGGGCGCCGACGGCGATCGCGGCCTCGCGGATGCCGTCCAGCGTCAGCTCGGACGGCGTCACGGTCAGGCCCTTGCGCGCGCCGACGTACATGGCGAAGGAGCGCAACCGCGCGGCCTCGTCCGGTTCCTCCGCGCCGGGGGCGGGCGCGTCGAGGAGGACGACCCGCCGGGCGGGCGCGGCCAGCGCGTCGGCGACGGCGCCACCGACGCCCCAGCCCACGAGCACGCGCGGCGCGCGGGTCGTGCCCAACCGACCGCGCAGCCGCTCGGCGAGCGAGGAGACCGTCAGCGTCGGGTCGGCCGCCCAGAAGCGGTTGACGGTCTCGAGCTCGAGCACCTTGACCGGCGTCCCGGCGGGCAGGTGCGAGGCGAGCCGCGCCCAGCAGGACGCGGACAGCGCCCCGGGATGGATGACGCACAGCTCCGTGGCAGGCATACACCTGTCAGAGCCGTCACCGCAGCGCCTGATACACCAACCTGTGGTAGTCGGGGACGTCCATCAGGAACGAGTCGTGTCCCCACGGGGATTCGACCTCGTGGTGCGTCACGTCCGCCCCCAGTGCGCGCAGCTGCTCGAGCATGTACAGCGAGTGCTCGGTGCCGAAGCGCCAGTCGGAGTCGAACGACACGAGCGTGAACGTCGTGTCAGGCGCGGTGACGTCCTCCGCGAACGGGTCGTAGTAATCCATCACCCGCGACAGGTACAGGTACGAGTGCGGGTCGAAGCGCTCGAGGAAGATCTTCGCCTGATGGTCGAGGTAGTGCTCGACCTCGAAGTCCGACGCGAGCGTCATGCCGTTCGCCGGCGGGCGCCGGTTGCGGCTGAACTTGCGCCGCAGCGACTCCTCCGACACGTAGGTGATGTGGGCCATCATCCGCGCGACGTCCATCGCGTCGTGGGTGAGGATCGCGTGGCGGGCGACTTTGCTGAACGCGATGTTGCCCGCCGTGAGCCGCGCCGTCGCGCACACCAGCACGGCGCGCTCGATCTCGTCCGGGTGATCGAGCGCCCACTGCAGGATCTGCATCCCCCCGAGCGACCCGCCCACCGCGGCGTGCACCTTCGTCACACCCAGCTCGCGCAGCAGCCGCCGGTGCACCTCGGCCATGTCGCGGATCGTGAACAGCGGGAAGTCCAGGCCGTAGCGCTCGCCCGTGGCCGGGTCGATCGACGTCGGCCCGGTCGTCCCCTTGCACCCGCCGAGGATGTTGGCGCAGATCACGTGGAAGCGATCGGTGTCGACCGCCTTGCCCGGCCCGATCAGCGTGTCCCACCACACGGCGGCCTCGGCATCCCCGGTCAGCGCGTGGGAGATGTAGACCACCGGGTCCGCTGGGTTCCCGTAGCGCGCGAACGCGATCTCGAGCGGCGCGACGTGCGCGCCGCTCTCGAACGTCAACCCCTCGTCGAGGCTGAGCGTCTCAACCACGGGTGCGTCGTGAAGAGATGACACCGGTGTCGAAGCCCGCGAGGTGCAGGCCGCCGTGGAAACGTGCATGTTCGATCTTCACGCAGCGGTTGGAGACGACGTTCAACCCTGCGCCGTGGGCGATCTCGACCGCCTCGTCCGAGTGCAGCCCGAGCTGCATCCAGAGCGTGCCCGCACCCGCCGCGACCGCCTCACGGGCGACGCCGGGGAGCTGATCCGCGCGGCGGAACACGTCGACGATGTCCGGCGGACCGGGCAGGTCCGCCAGCGACGGGTAGCACTTGACGCCCAGGATCTCGGTCTCGTTGGGCGTGACCGGCCAGACCTCGTAGTCGGCGCTCGAGGACAGCAGGTAGGTGAGGACGAAGTTCGACGCCCGCGCGGGGTTGGCCGACGCGCCGACGACGGCGATCGTCCGCGCGCGGCGCAGGATGTTGCGGCGCTTGGTCGCGCCCGGCGGCTCCCACGTGGTCGTCATCCGAGTGCCTTGTCGAGGTCGTAGATGATGTCGTCGACGTCCTCGATGCCGATGCTCAGACGGACGAGCTCCGGCAGCACGCCCGCGGCCTCGAGCGCGTCCGTGGAGAGCTGCCGGTGCGTGGTCGAGGCCGGATGGATGACCAGCGTGCGCGTGTCGCCCACGTTGGCCAGGTGCGAGCACAGCTCGACGTCGCCGATGAAGCGCTCGCCCGCCTCGCGCCCGCCCTCGACGCCGAACGAGAACACCGCCCCCGGGCCCTTCGGCAGGTACTTCTGCGCGAGCGCGTGGTTCGGGTCGCTCGGCAGCCCGGCGTAGCGCACCCAGCTCACGCGCGGGTCCGCGTCCAGCCACTCGGCGACGCGCTGCGCGTTGGCGACGTGCGCCTCCATCCGCAGCGGCAGCGTCTCCATCCCCTGCAGGATCAGGAACGCGTTGAAAGGCGACAGCACCCCGCCGAGGTTGCGCAGGCCCTCGACGCGCAGCTTGGTCGCGAAGCCGTACTCGCCGAAGTTGTCCCAGTAACGCAGGTTGCCGTACGTCGCCACCGGCTCGGTCATGACCGGGAAGTTCCCGTTGTCCCACGGGAAGCGGCCGGAGTCCACGATCGCGCCCGCGATCGACGTGCCGTGCCCGCCGAGGTACTTGGTCGCCGAGTGGACGACGATGTCGGCGCCGAAGTCCATCGGGCGGCACAGGTACGGCGAAGCCAACGTGGAGTCGACCGCGAGCGGGACGCCCGCGTCGTGCGCGACCTTCGCGAGCGCCTCCAGGTCGGCCACCGTGCCCGCCGGGTTGGCGACGATCTCGGTGTAGACGAGCTTCGTGCGCCCGGGCTGGACCGCGGCGGCGAAGGCGGCGGGGTCGTCGGGCGCGACGAACGTCGTCTCGATGCCGAGCCGGCGCAGCGTGACATTGAGCAGCGTGTAGGTGCCGCCGTAGAGGGCGCTGGAGGAGACGATGTGATCGCCCGCGTCGCACAGCTGCGTGAAGAGCAGCGTCTCGGCCGCTTGGCCCGATCCGGTGGCGACGGCGCCGATGCCACCTTCGAGTGAAGCGATCCGCTCCTCGAACGCGGCGACCGTCGGGTTGCCGACGCGCGTGTAGATGTTCCCGTACTTCTGCAGCGCGAACAGGTCGGCGGCGTCCTCGGTGTTCTCGAACACGAACGAGGTCGTCTGGTAGATGGGTACCGCGCGCGCTCCCGTGGTCGGGTCAGGGCGCGCGCCGGCGTGGATCGCGCGCGTGCGCATTCCCCAATCCCGGTCCTCAGGGTCACTCATGGGCCATGACGGTACTGGCCCGTCCGCCAGATCTGGGTTTTTCGGCGCGTCTACTGCGGTGACGCGGTTTCCGCTACCCGTTCACCCCGGTGGGGGAGGTGGAAGTGGCGACCCGCGAGGGATCCGTGGGACAGTAAGCACCTTCCGAACCGCCCCGAGAAGGTCAGCGCGTAGACATCCTCCCGCGAAAGCCCGGTTGCAGGTAGTTGGGGTGATCGTTCCGGTGCATCGTGCGCCGTGGCTTTACACCATAAATCGGACTGACTTCGCGCGGACACCGTCTGCAAAGCGACACTGTTCCTCTGTATAGCTTCCGGTTCGCAACGGAATTACGGGCGGGAGAGACATGAAGGTAAGGACACTCTTGGCGATGCTGGCGGCTCTGGTTGGAGCGCTGAGCGCTGCTGCTCCCGCTTCGGCGCAGGACCCGGGCGGCTGCAATGCCAACCGGATGACGTTGGACATCATCCGGGACAAGACGTACGTCAAGAACGGCGACGTCATCAACTACTACGTCGACATCGCCAACGTCGGTGGCTCGGCGTGCCGCGTGTCGAACGTGACGGTCTGGATCCAGTTCCCGGCGCCGGACGGCACGTCGACCGGACTCCTGCAGCGGGTGGACACGAACCTCGACCTGCCGGCGCAGTTCCCGACCAGGCGCTACGGGCCATACGCGTACACGGTCAACGCCAACCCGGGCGTCTCACGACTGGAGGCCAAGACGTACGTCGTCAACGGCCGGCTCCATGACACGCCGGTCCTCAGCCCCTTCAACGCCGACAAGTCGATCGGCACGCTGATCCCGACGCCTGGCATCGAGGTCACCAAAGAGGGCTCGATCGTCAACGGCCAGGCACCGGCGAACGTGACGTACACCTTCCGCGTCTACAACCGCACCAATCCACCGCTGACACTCGACAACGTCACCGTCAGCGACAGCCTGTGCCCGAACGTGGTCGGCCCGGTTTCGGGTGACGACGGCGACAACCGGCTCCAACCCGCCGAGGTCTGGGTCTACACCTGCTCGATGACCCACCCGTCCCCAGGTGAGTACCCGAACACGGTCACCGCGTGCGGTGAGTTGATCCTCAACGGCGGGCCGATGCCGAAGGTCTGCGACGAGGCCAACTGGAAGGTGACGCTGACGGCACCGCCGCCGCAGGTCGCGGTCAAGCCGCAGTCGACCACCAAGGCGCCGTGCACCCTGGCCCGCGCGAACGCCACAACAGTGCGGGCGGGACAGTTGAACACGATCCGCGTCCGCGTGCGCAACGTCGATGCCGGCACGAAGGTGACGCTGACGCTGCCCGGTGGCAAGAAGGTCACCGCCACCGCCGACAAGAACGGCCTCGCGACCTTCCGGGTGCGGCCGACCAAGTCGGGCACGGCCAGCATCCAGGCGGCAGAATGCTCAGATGTCGAGAGATTGTCGGTCAAGCCGGCGCGGCGTGTCGTGGCGCAGCGGGCGCCACGCGTCACCGGCTGACGTGCTGAAGACCAACTCCGTCGTTCTCGGCGCCGTCGCGATCGCTCTGATCGCGGCGGCGCCGGCGCGTGCGGCGAAGATCGAGAACCTGAACAAGCTGGGCAAGGAGTCCTACTACGCCTTCGTCGAGAAGGCGGTGGGCGCGAAGTCCCAGCCGAAGACGTCGGCCAAGACCGTCGGCAAGCTGCGCTTGAAGACCGGTGAGGGGACCGACGACCTGGTCCTCGTGATCGCCCGGACGACCGACAGCAAGGACCGCGTGTGGCTGAAGGTGCGCCTGCCGATCCGGCCCAACAACACGACGGGCTGGGTCCAGGAGAACGCGCTCAGCGAGCTGCAGCCGGTCGACAGCTGGATCAAGGTGTCGACCAAGACCTACAAGGTCACCGTGATCAAGAAGGGCAAGCGGGTGTTCAGCGCGCCCGTCGGTGTCGGGCAGCCGCAATGGCCGACGCCGAAGGGCCAGTTCTACATCCGCGCCAAGCTGACGAACTTCGGCGACCCGTTCTACGGACCGATCGCCTACGTCACCAGCGCCACGTCGGACCAGCTGACCGACTGGCCGGGCGGTGGCATCGTCGGCATCCACGGCACCTCGTTGCCCGACCTGATCCCGGGCAAGATCTCGCACGGCTGCGTGCGGATGAAGAACGCCGACATCAAGAGGCTCGACAAGCTCGTCGAGGTCGGCACCCCGATCACGATCACCTGACGCCGGAACGCAGGGTCGAGGCCGCGCGCTCGAGCGCCTCGACCCCCGCCGCGAGCGCGAGCACGCGCAATGGCATCGACAAGATGACGCTGCGCGGCGTCGCGCGCAGGAACTCCACCGCGACGGCGACCTGCCGCTCCCATTTGCTCGGCGACCCGTTCTGGAGCTTCTTGAAGAACACGCCGTGTTCCTCGGTGAGCCAGTCGAGTGCGGTCGCGCACGGGGCCGGCAGCACCGACGCGTCGAGCTCGGCGGCGACCGGGCGCTCATCGATCACGGCGACGGCCGCGCGCAACCAGGCGTCGAGCAGGCCCCAGTCGTGGCAGTCGGCGCTCGTCGCCAGGCCCATCAGGAGCACGTCGACGCGCAGGCGCGCCCAGTCCATCGCCGGGTGCGCGAGCACCATGTCCGCGGGATCGAGCAACCGCAGCCCGCCCTCATGGACGAGCAGGTTGCGGCCGTGCAGGTCGCCGTGGGCCAGCGCCATCGTCGACGCCGGCGGCATCTTCTCCTCGCCCACACCGGCGACGATCCGATGGCGGAAGAACGGCTCGATGGCGTCGAGCCGGTCCACGTAGTCCGGAAGCTTGTGCTCGATCAACGGTCGCATCTCCTCGAGCGCGAGCATGATGCGAGCTTGGCGTCCGATCGTCAACGTGCTTTCGGCCATGGCCGCGACCGCGCGCAGCGGAAAGTCGCCGGTCTGCTTCTCGTACTGGCTCGCCAGCCCGGTCGCGAGCTGACGGAGCGCCTGCGTGACATCGTGCGGAGACGGCGGACACTCCGGGCCCGCCAGCCAGTCCGTGAGCGTCTCCCCGTGCTGGAAGTCGATGGCGATCCCGAACCACCCGTCGATGTCGGCGAGATCCTGCGAGGCGAGCGCCGGCAGCTGCGGATTGCCGCGCCGCTTCCACGCCATGAGCTCTTGTGTGGCCCTCGACGCATCGCGGGACGCCTTCAGGAGGAACTGCTCCGACAGGCCGTCGGGCACGTGGCAGTAGCAGTTGAACACGACCGCTCCGGAGAGCCCCGGGCGCACGAGCTCGACCGTGATCTTCGCCGGCGTCGCGCTGGCCAGGCGGGCCACGAGCTCGCGCAGGTTGTCCTCTCCGACCTGCGACACCGCCGCCTGCAGCGCGAGGTTGAGAGGGTCGTACTCGAGCTCGATGTCGCGGGCGGTGCGCGGCCAGATCCTCGCGAAGTTGAATGCCTGGACGAGCGCCGAGCGCAGGTACATGTCGTTGGCGTCGTCGGAGAAGAGATAGCCCTTCTGGAGCGTCACGGACACACCGTGCGCGAGGTGTGGCGCCAGTTCGCCGGGCACCGTCGAGATCGCGATCAACGCCGCGCCACGGCCACGGAGCAGCTCGCAGATCTCCCAGCCGCGCCGTACTTCGCGCCCTGCTTTGTTGTCCTTCTCGAGGATGTCGACCACGACGAGGTCGAACTGGACCGACTTGTCCTCGAGCAGCTTCTCGGCGGCGTCGAAGTCGAGATCCTTCAGCTCGAGCTCGGCGTGTGGATACTCAGCGGCGAAGGCACGTTTGAGGCGGCGGCCGACACCGCGCAGCCGCTCCTGCTCGATGTCGTCGATGTACAGCCCACGGGTCTTCGGCATCAGGCAGCCCTCTGAAACGTGACCGTCACGCTGAACGTCGTGCCGTCGGTCGAGCCCGAGACGTGGCGGTGCTCGAGCCGGCCCCCGAACGCCGCCAGCTCGCGCTCGTAGGTCTCGAGCAGAGTGCCGGGCCTCGCGCTCGGCTCGGTCTCGGTGTTCCTCAAGGTGATCGACACGTCCGGGCCGCCGACGCGTGAATCCATCCAGATCGTCGCGGGCGGCACGCCTTGGCGCCCGCCGCGGCCGCGCCAGTGCTCCTCGACGTTGGCCACGAGCTCCTGCGCCAATTCGCGCAAGCGCTCTCGTGGAAAGAACACGTTGACCCCCTCCCGTAGTTCCCAGTCTCCTTCGCGCACGATCATCGAGCTCTTCCGGGCGCGCGCCAGCGCTTCGCGACCGAAGCTCTCCAGCGACGACGGCGCGCTCTCGAGGAACCGCACCAGCCGCGACGACGGCACGACGCTCTCGGGCACCGTGGCGCGCAGCAGGACCTCGAAGAGCCAGAGGAACTCGTCGGAGAAGACCTTCCAGTCCGTGTCGCTGATCGGCTCGCTCGAATAGCGGATGCGCTCGATCAGCTCGGCGATCGGCCACTCGGCGACCCCTCGCTTCTCGTCCAGGAGGTGCCGGAAGCGTGCCGCATGCTCGCCCAGCACCTCGCTCGCGGCGTCCGTGGCGAAGACCGGGCGCAGACGCTTGAGCGGCGGGAGCAGGTCGTCGCGGAGGAAGCGCGCCACGCGGTCCCAATCGATGATCACCCCGTCCTTCCACGTCAGCGGGTGGAGATCCTCGGTGTTGGTCGGCACGTCGTGCTGTGCGTCCTGCGCGAGCCGCCGGATCGGTCCTTCCTCGCCGTGCCGGTGATACAGCGGGCCGAAGTGCTGAGAGAGCACTTTCCAGGTCTCGGCGAGCGTGTAGCTGGTCAGCCGCGCGACGCCAAGCCGGAGCTTGGCACGATCGAGAAGCACGCGAGCTTCCCGGACACCCTTGCTCGAACGCGGCACCGTCGCATCGCGGACGTCCTCGTCGATGCGTTCGAGCGCGTAGACGAGCGGCGTCCAAGCGCCCTCGGCGCGGAGATACGGGCGCTCACTGTACGTCAGGAACCCGTGCATCAACGCCATCGTCGCGCCGTCGTCGTCGTGACACTGGCGGAAGATGTCCGGCCCGTAGTCGGCGAAGAACTGCTTCGAGCTCGTTCGGAGTACGTTGATGGCGCTGACACGGTCTTCGGGCTCGGTGTGGTGGTCGAGCGAAATCCGTATGGCGAGGAACGCGAGCCGGTCGCGCAACCTCGCGAACACCAGCGGCGGGCGGCGCAGCCACTGTCCTTCGGCGTCGAGCAGCCGCATCAGGTCCCGCGCGCGGGGTTCCCTCGGCGCGAGGCGGTCGAGGAGCTCGGCCAGCTCATGGCGCCGGCGGGTCGAGCGCAGCGCGGCGTCCAGCATGTCGCGCAGCCGGATCATCTCGACCGTCCGCTCCCCGGGGAGCGGTGAGCGCACGTGTTCGACGTCCGGCTCGCTGGACAGCTCCTCGCGGGTCATCAAGCGCAGCCGCTGGTCGCGTTGGTCGTGGGCGTACGCGACCAGATCGTCGGTCGGCATGATCTGCATGCCGAGGTGCCGGCCCTTCATGCAGACCGGGCACTCGGACGGCGTGTACGCGCGCACACCGATCGTGCTCGTGAAGCGGACCTCGACTGGCACGGTCCTGGACACGAGCCGCCGCCTCGGCGGCGATCCGTCCGCTCCGAACAGCTGCGCCTGCGGCTCGATCCCCGGCACTTCCACCTGCACCTCGATCTGCCGCACGGAACGCAGCTGCCATTCCTGCTCCGGCGACAACTGGCTCAGGCAGACGCAAGCGAGCACCCGCGCTGCACCGGCCTCCGCCGCGAGGCGCATCATCTCGGTGATCGTCCGGCCCTCGAGCGCGCCCCAGTCGACGACCACCACCTCCGTGCCGGGAGCAACCGACGGGACCGCGGGCGGGAACTTCCACCCGCCCCACACGGGTTGCCGCGGGATCGTCTGCGACGCGATCTCGGGTCGCGCGTCGCGCACGAGCTGCACGAGCGCGGCGGCGGGCTGCGAAGACCGCGGCTCCGGAGTCGGATGCCAGAGCTCGATCCTCGGGTCCTTCAGCTCGCTCTCGGCCGCCCATTCTGTGACCGACGTGACGTAGCGCTCGACGAGCTCTGGCACCCCGAGCAGCGCGTTGGGCGAGACGTAAAGCGTGTAGTGCCGTCCTGAGCTTCCTCCGACGTGACCGAAATGGATGGCGCGCGCGTCGGCGGCGATCGCCATCAGGTCCTTCGGCTTGATGGCGTAGCCCTCGAAGGGCGGCGCCTCGCGTTCTTCGCAGTTCGTGGCATCGACGAAGATCGGCTTCTCGCCCTCGCGAGGGGAGTCGGCGGCCGAGATCTTCCCGAGCGAGATGACCGGGATGCTCACACCCCAGAGCTCGACCTTGCGGTCCGGTTCCGGGCGCGAGTCGAGCAGGCACGCGACCGCGACCGGTGTCGCGCCATCGCGCATCACCTGTGACATGCACCGCCGGACCGACTCGCCGCTCGCCACGAGGTCCGCGTAGATGACGACCTGGTCCGAGGGGTGCGCGACGCCGACGCCCTGTACGCCATCGGCCCCGACCTCGCCCGGGATCACGTTCCGGCGCCCTGCCCGCATCGCCGTGGCGACCGCCTTCAACGTCGCCGGCTCGACCGCGCTGTCGGCCAGCAGGAGCGTCGGGGGTCCTTGCGCCTGGATCGCCCGCTGCGCACGCGACGCGAGCGCCAGCGCCGCCAACGCCACGTCGGCCGGGCGCTCGAGCGCCTTTCGCACGCTGATCCAGCCTCTGACCATGGCGAGGGACGGCGTGATCCTGATCCGCTCGCCTTCGAAGCCTTCGACCTGCTGCCGGATCCTCGCGGTGAAGCGGTCCGCGATGCCGTCCTCGATCGCGCGGATGTGCAGCCTGAGCTCGATGCCGGCGGTGACCAGCCGCGCGACGCCGTCGCGACGGAGCGTCATCCGGACCTCGCTGCGCGTTTCCGCGTCCGGAATGATCCGCTCGATCTCGCTGTGGGTGAGCAGGGCGCCGGATGCACCGACGAGCCGTGTCAGGAGCTTGGCGGTCACCGGGGTCGTGCCCGTCCACGCGAAGTCGTTGACGTCCTCGCCGATCACGAGCACCGGATCGAGCACGTCCTCGTCCTCGTCCGCGGCCTCCTCGAGGTTCATGCGCCGGTCGGCCACCCACGCGTTGAGGGCGTGGCACGCCCCACGGGCGACGGCGAAGTTCGGCACCCCCGCCACGACGGCGAGGTCCGGGTCCCGCGCCCGCGACAGGGCCTCGAAGAGGTGCCTGAAGCCCGCGTCGTCGAGCGGCTCGCTCGGAACGAGGACGCGGCACGTGTTGCCATCGCCGCCCTGTGCTCTCAAGGGCCGGCCGTCGATCAGGACCTGGTCGCCCTCGACGGTCACCGAGCCGTACTCGAAGCGCAGCTCGCCAGGCGGCTCCTGCCCGGCGCGATGCGGAAGCGTGTCGGGAAGCGCGGCGAGGTGCGCGCGGAGCACGGTGCCCGGGACCTCGGCGAGCCGGAGCTCGTCCTCGACCATCAGGACGTCGTGCGACAACCCGCCATGGTCGTAGCCGACCAGCTGATCCTCGGCACGGACCGTCACGAGCCCGGCATGACGCTTGATCACGCGGTCGACCCGATAGAGCCCGCGCGTGCCCTCGCGCGGGCCGGCGACGCTCGTCGACCGCCGGTCGAACGCCCACGCCAGCACGCTCGCCGACCGCCCGGCCTTCAGGCGCGGAACGCGAGCGTCGGAGCGGATCGCGGCCTCGTATGACGCGCCGAGCGTGGCGGGAATCCCGCGCCCCGAGTCGCCGACCACGATCTCGACGCCACGGCGCTCCGAGCGCGAGATCCACTCCGCGAATCCGCGCTCACACGGCGGGTACTCGTTTGCGGGGAGCTGCAGTGAAGGCGGGTGTGCGAAGGCCGCGACGAGCGCGAAGTCGGCGTCCGAGTGGCGCACCGCGTTGTCGATGAGCTCGTGCAGTACCACCCGCGAGAGCGCACCCGCGTCGAACCGGCTCCCGATGCCCCGGTTGTGGAGATCCAGGACCTGGACGAGGTGCTCCCCGACCGCGTCGATGTCGTCCTTCTCGGTCGGTCGCAACCACTGGAGCGCAACGATGCTCGTCGCGCGTCCGTGCTGCTTGGGGAGGCTGGTCTCGAAGCTGGGGACCCTGGGCGGCGTCGCGGGAAGCGGCGCGTCGGCGCTCGAGTCGTAGTCGTCGACGATCCGGAGCGGCGCTCCTTCGAGATGGCCCGACAGGAGGACGCCGGGGAAGTTCAGCCACCGCTGCAGGTAGTCCTTCGCCGCGGCGCGTCTGGCCGAGCGCTGGAGCAGCACACGCCGCTTGCGTTCCGGCAGTGGGCTGTCGGCGCTTGCGAAGTGCGCTTCCGCGCGGCGTTCACGCCCCAGGGGAAGCGCGAGCAGGACGGGGACCTCGTCGCGGAGGGCACGCTCGATCAGCAGCGCGGTCCTGACCACGGCGCTGAGCTCGACCCACTCGATGCGGGACACATCGAAGAACAGGCCCTTCTCGCGGACCTCCGCGCTCCACGCGCCGTCCTTGAAGACCCGGTGCGGACGCCGCAGCCACGACTCGAGCTCGGCGGGCACGAGCGCGCGTTTGGTGTGCCACACCGGGACCGGGTGATCCTCCACCCGCAGGGCGGTGATCGGCCGGCGGCGGCTGTGTCGCTCGTCGTTCAAGAGGGTGACGCGGTTGCCTGGGCTTGCTCGAGCTCGCGGATCCGCCACGCCGCGCTCACCGCGTTGGCGAGCGCGATCACCGCCGCCTCTTCGTACGCTCCGGGCTGCCCGTCACGTGTCAGCACGGAGACCACGGCGACGGTGCGCTTCTCGAAGCGGACCGCCGCCGAGGCGATCCCGGTGAAGCTCAGCTGGCTCAGCTGCCAGAGGTCGCCGCGGTTGTCCGCGCCTTCGAACTTGGCCAGTGGGTCGTCCACGCGTTCGCTGCGGCCGTTGCCCCACACAGCGCCGACGTGCCCGAGCGTGGTGACATCGATCTTCCCGATCATGTCGCGCGGATCGTGATGCCAGCCGACCGCGTAGCGGCGCCCGTCCTCGCGCCAGACCACGATCGCCGGGTGATGCTGCTTGTCCGGGTCGATCAATTCGGCGACCTTTCGCAGCCGTTGGGTCATCCACTCGTCGAACTCGCCCTGGCCGCTGAGGCTCTTGCGCAGCGACCGCAGCAGCTCCGCGCCTTCGCGGAGGCCCGCGGCGCGCGCGACCGCGTCACCACCCAGCCGCTTGCGTTCCGCGATCGCCGCGCACACCCAGAAGACGCGCAACACGAGCGCCGTGACCGTGATGCCGAAGATGATCCACTTGATCGTGGGATCGATGTTGTTGTTGGCGACGAGCCCGATGACGGAGAGGGCGCCGCCGAAGGTGAAGATGCCGCCGAAGACCTTTCCGGCCCAGCCCGCGAGGAGCTCGCGCCGCAGCGTCCCGAAGAGGAGCTTCATGGCGCGACTCTACTGGCGACTCCCTGACAGCGCCACGGCAACCTCGCATTCAGGGGCGACCTCGCGTTCAGCGAATGCCCTGAGCGGGGCGGAAGCGGTTCGCCGGGTCGACCTCCTCCTTGACCCGGCGCAGCCGCGGCAGGTTCGCGCCGTAGTAGGCGCGCAGGGCGTTGCCGAGGTCGGGGTCCGCGTAGTTGGCGTAGGCGCCGCTGCCGTACGGGGCGATCGCCGCCCGCGCGCGCTTGACCCGGGACTTGGCGAGTGGAATCGCCGCGTAGCTGAGGACCTGCGCGCTGAAGCGGGCGTCGCGGTGCGGGAACGCGGTGTCCGTGCGGTGCGGCCGGTTGACGGCGCCACCGTAGGCGTCGAGGATCAGCGTCGCGCCGGTGTCGGCGGCGGCGAGGAAGGCCGTGCGACCCCGCGTGCTCAACCTCTTGGTGACGTAGAGGGACGAGGCGGCGAAGCTGGAGCGCTGCGGCTTGGCGCCCGCCCACCGGCGCTGGACCGTGAGGTAGTCGGCGCTGCCCACGGTGGGCGCGCCCTGCAGCGGGGCGATCAGCTTGGCCAGCGCCTGCGGCGAGCCCAGGTACTGGCCGAAGGCGCTCGCACCGTTGGCATCGAGGGTGAGGATCGCGGTGAGCGCGCTCGGGGCGGTCGGCGCGAAGGCCTCCCAGTCGTGCAGCGCCTCGTCGCGCGCGCCGCGCGGGTAGGTGACGCGGAAGAAGGAGGCCGTGCTCACGCGGCGGGTCCTGAAGCGGATCGCGGTGACGATCCCGAAGCTCCCGCCGCCACCGCGCAGCGCCCAGAACAGGTCGTCGTCGTGCTCGACGCGCCGGCGCACGCCGTCGGCGGTGACGACGTCGAAGCTCGTCACGCGATCGAGCGTGAGCCCGAACGCGCGGCCGGCCAGCCCCATCCCGCCGCCGAGCACGAGGCCGCCGACGGCCACCGTCGGGCAACTGCCTGCGGGGATCGTCACACCCTTGGCGGCGAGCCGGGCGTACACGTCGCCGAGGCGCGCGCCGGGGCCGATCGTCGCCTTGCCGTCGCCGTACGCGATCCGGTCGAGGTTGCGCAGGTCGACGACCACGGCCGAGTTGCTGGTCGAGTCGCCGTTGTAGCCGTGGCCGCCGGAGCGTGAGACGAGGCCGATCCCGTACCGGTCGGCCCACCTGACCACGGCGCGGACGTCGTCGCTGTCCTTGGCGACGAGGACGGCGGGCGGCTTGACGCCGTCGAAGCGGCGGTTGAAGACGACGCGCGCGGCGTCGTAGCCCCGGTCGCCGGGCGTCAGGACGCGGCCGCGGGTCGCCGCCCGCAGGGCCCGCGCCTGCTTCGGGGTGAGGCGCTTCGCCTGCGCGGACTCGGCCCCGGCGAGCAGCGCGGCGGTCGCGACGAGCAGCGTGCGCCGCGTGACCCTCCCCGTGTGAACAGTTTCACTCCCGGAACTCAGGCCGCGACGGTAGCGTGAATGGATGACCTACCGGCGCTTCGTCGCCCTCGGGGACAGCACCACCGAGGGACTGATGGATCCGCTGCCAGACGGGAGCGGGTTCCGCGGCTGGGCGGACCGCTTCGCGGAGCTGCTCGCCGCGGTCGAGCCAGAGCTGCGCTACGCGAACCTCGCCGTGCGCGGCAAGCTCGCGTCACAGGTGCGCGAGACGCAGCTCGAGCCCGCCTTGGCGCTCGAGCCCGACCTCGTGTCGGTCCTGGCCGGCCTGAACGACATGCTGCGCCGCAACGTCGACATCGCCGCGGTCATCGGCGAGCTCGACGGCATGGTCGCCCGGCTGCGCGACGCCGGCGCCGACGTGCTCCTCTTCACGCTCCCGGACCCCGTGCCGATCAACCCGCTGGCCAAGACCGCCGCGGCGCGGCTGGTGCGGATGAACGACGCGATCCGCGAGATCGCCGCCCGCCGCGGCACGTTCATCGTCGAGCTCGACCGCCACGAGGTCTCCTCCGACCGCCGCCTCTGGAACGAGGACCGGCTGCACGCCAACCCGGAGGGCCACCGCCGGATCGCGCAGGCCGCCGCCCACGCGGTCGGGCTGCCCGACACCGACATGTCCTGGACGACCGCGTTCCCCTCTCCCCTGACGCGCCGCTCCCGCCGCTCCCACGCGGTCTGGTTCGGCCGCTACTTCACGCCCTGGTTGATCCGGCGGCTCCGCGGCCGCTCCTCCGGCGACGGGCGCGTGCCGAAGCGGCCGGAGCTCGAACCGGTTCGCCGCTGATCGTCAGCGCCGAAAGGGGCTCTTGCCCTTCTTCTTGCCCCGCCGCTTGGCGGCGAGCTTGACCTTGCGCACGACGACCTTGCGCTTGGGCTTCTTCCTGTGCGACTTGTTGTACGCGACACCGCCGCCCGCGGCGCCCGCGCCGATCGCGGCGAGGATCGCGGCGAGCAGGCCCGGGTTGGCCTTCAGGCGGGCGAACTCACGCTCCACCTCGGGCCACACCTGGTTCTCGATCAGGTCGGCGGCCGCCTCGGGCGTCGCCTCGAGCTGGGACGGCTGGATCGCGGGCGCGAAGGACACTTGCACCTTCACCGGCCGCGGGAACCAGCCGTTGAAGAGCTTCTCGGTGCCGGTGATGGCGCACGGGACGATCGGCGCCTGCGCCTCGATCGCCAGCCGGCCCGCGCCCTTGCGCGGCGCACGCAGCTGCTCGGGGTCGCGGTGGCGCGTGCCTTCCGGGAACAGCGCCAGCACGCGCCCCCGCTCCAGATGCAGGCGGGCGGTCTCCAACGCCTCCGGGTCGGCCTCGCCGCGGCGCACCGGGAAGGCGCCGAGCCCGCACAGCAGCCGCGCCGACTTGCCCTCGAAGAGCTCGGTCTTGGCCATGAAGTGCAGGTGGCGCCTGGTCGCGAGACCGATGAAGAACGAGTCGTAGAAGCTCTTGTGGTTCGGGGCGATGATCGCCGGGCCCTCTTTGGGCACGTACTCGTCGCCGGTCACCTTGAGCCGGTACCAGACGCCCGCGATCGGCGTGAGCACGACCCGCGCGGTGCCGTAGATCAACTTCGATGTGCCCCGCCTACGGGAGAGCTCGTGCGCCTTCTCGTTCGTCATCGCCATTGGCGCGTGAAACTAACACGCAATGACGAGCGGGATAGGAGTCCGGGAGCTCACGGTCTGCCGCGCCGGGCGCGTCGTGCTGCGCGAGCTGTCCTTCGACGCCCCGCGCGGGAAGGTGCTGGCGCTCGTGGGCGCCTCCGGCGCGGGCAAGAGCACGCTTCTGCGCTGCCTCAACCGGCTCGCCGAACCCGAGTCCGGGACGATCGAGTTGGACGGCGAGGACATCCGCGCCGTGGCGCCCCAGGTGCTGCGCCGCAGGGTCGCCCTGGTCGCGCAGGCGCCGGCGATGCTGCCCGGGACCGTCGCCGACAACCTCGCGTACGCGCTCGACGCGTTGACGGACGAGACGCGCGACGCGGCCCTGGCGGCGTCCGGCCTCGACGAGTCCTTCCTCACGCGCCCCGCGAAGCAGCTCAGCGGCGGCGAGCGGGCCCGGGTCGCGCTCGCGCGGGCGCTGACCCGCGACCCGGACGCGATCCTCCTCGACGAGCCAACCGCGGCCCTGGACCCGGAGACCGCGCACGTCATCGCCCGGACGGTCGCCGCGTTGGCGAAGCGCGACCTCGCCGTGATCGTGGCGACGCACGACATGGCGTTGGCGCAAGAGGTCGCGGACGCGACGCTGCGCCTGAGGCCGGGCGGCGACGCCCCGCCGCCCTCGGCCGCGCCGCCCGCGGGCGCGCCGCGCCTCGCCGACCCGCCGTGCGGCGCCGACGCGCCGCCCGCCGACGGAGCGCCCGGCCGGTGAGCTCCGGGGTCCTCCAGGTCGCGTGTGGCATCGCGTTCGTCGCGCTCGCCGCCGGGCTCGCGTGGCGGCTCGAGCTCGAGCTCACGCGCGAGATCGCCGTCGCCGCGGTGCGGGCGATCGTCCAGCTCACCGCGGTCGGCGCGCTGATCGCGCTCGTCTTCGAGTACGACGCGTTGGCGATCGCCTTCGTCGCCGCGATGGTCACGACCGCTGCGCTGACGAGCGGCGGGCGGATCAAGGGGGTCCCGCAGGCGCGGGCACGGGCGATCGCGGCGATCGGCATCCCCGCGGTCGGTGCCGCGGGCATCCTGATCGCGGTCGGTGCGTTCGAGCCGACGCCGCGCGCCGCGATCCCCACCGCGGGCATCCTGATCGGCGGGGCGATGACCGCCTGCACGCTCACGGGGCGGCGCCTGCTCGAAGGGCTCACCGGCGACGAGGACCTCATCGAGGCCCGGCTCTCGCTCGGCGACCGCATCCGCACAGCGCTCGCCCCGACCGTGCGGCAGGCGATCCGGACCGGGCTCGTTCCGGCGATCGACCAGACCCGCAACGTCGGCATCGTCACGCTGCCGGGGACGTTCGTCGGCCTCGTGCTCGGCGGCGCCTCGCCCGCCGAGGCGGCGCGCATCCAGCTGACCGTGCTGTTGACGCTGCTGGCGGTCGAGCTGCTGGCCGCGACGGCGATCGCGGAGCTGATCGTCCGCACCCGGATCGCTCCCGGCGAGCGGCTGCGCGAAGATGTCGTCGATGTTCGACGGTGACTTCGAGCGTGACGCGGAGCGCTTGACCTCGAAGCTGGACGGCTTCGCGGACGATCCGGACGGGCTGCGCGACGCGTTCCTGGACCGCCACGTCCACACGCTCTACGCGAAGCTCACCGACGACGGCACGAACGGGTTGCGCGCCGACGACCTCGTGTACGCGGCCGCGGAGCTCGTCCCCGGTCTGACGCCGAGCCGCGAGCAGGTCGAGCGCGAGCGCGAGCGGCTGCTGTCCGACCAGGAGGGCTACGAGATCGCCCAGGGCCAACTGCTCGGGCACGTGTTGGCCAACGAGGACGCGGGCCGGCACCTGATCGACGTGATGCTGCGGCCGACGCAGCTCGCGCTCGACCATGCGGAGGCGTTCGCACAGACGGGGGAGGCGGACCTCGGGACCGCGTACGTGAAGCGCGACGGCAACGTCGGCACGGTCGAGCTGCGCAACCCGCGCCACCTCAACGCCGAGGACGACACGACGACCGGCCCGCTCGAATCCGGCATCGACCTGTTGATCCTCGATCCTCAGGTGGAGATCGCGGTGCTGCGCGGCGGCGTCGTCGAGCACCCGCGCTACGCCGGCCGTCGCATCTTCGGCGCCGGCCTGAACCTCACCCACCTCTACCGCGGCCGGCTCTCGTACCTGTTCTTCGCGGTCCGCGACCTCGGCCTCGTCCACAAGGTCTACCGCGGGCTCAGCCGGCCGGAGACGGAGAAGCTGTGGATCGCCGCGGCGGAGACGTACGCGATCGGCGGCGGCTGCCAGCTGTTGCTCGTCGCCGACCACATCCTCGCCGAGGCCGGCTGCCGCTGCACGCTGCCGGCCCGCAACGAGGGGATCATCCCCGGTGCCGCGAACCTGCGGCTCCCGCGCTTCGTCGGCGACCGTCGCGCGCGCCAGGCGATCCTCTCCGACCGCGAGCTCTCGCCCGAGGAGCTGGCCGACGACATCGTGGCGCCCGGCGAGATGGACGCCGCGATCGAGCGCACCGCGGCGCACCTGGCGAGCGCCGGCGCGGTCTCAGGCGTCGCCAACCGGCGCGCGCTGCGGATCGCCCAGGAACCATTGGACCTCTTCCGCACCTACATGGCGACCTACTGCCGCGAGCAGGCCGTGTGCCACTTCAGCCCCGCGCTGATCCGCAACCTCGAGGAGAACTGGCGCGCCCATGAGCGTCAGGATTGAGCATGCGCCCCGCGCCGTGCTCGAGACGCTCCAACTCGAGCGCCTCAGAGAGCTCGTCGCCCGCCTGCGGCGCGTCGGGCGCGACGTGCCGGACATCGAGACCCTCGACGACCTGCGGCAGGTCCCGTTCACCCACAAGGACGACCTGCGCGAGCACTACCCGCTCGGCCTGCTCGCCGTGCCGCGCGACCGGCTGCGCCGCATCCACGCCTCCTCCGGCACCGGCGGCACCCCCACCGTCGTCGCCTACACCGAGCACGACCTCGACGTCTGGTCGAAGGTCATGGCCCGCTGCATGGCGATGGCCGGCATCACCCCGGGCATGGTCGTCCACAACGCCTACGGCTACGGGCTCTTCACCGGCGGCCTCGGCTTCCATCAGGGCGCCGAACGGCTCGGTGCCCTCGTCGTGCCGGTGTCCGGCGGGGTCACCCACCGGCAGGCGACGCTCCTGCGCGACCTCGAGGCGGAGGCGCTCTGCTGCACCCCGTCCTACGCGCTGCACATCGCTCAAGGTCTACGTGAGGCCGGAATCGCGCGTGAAGAGCTCAAGCTGAAAATCGGCATGTTCGGCGCCGAGCCCTGGACCGAGGGGATGCGCGAGCGGCTCGAATCCGAGCTCGGCGTGGTGGCGCTGAACGTCTACGGGCTGTCGGAGATCGTCGGCCCGGGCGTGTCGGCCGAGTGCCCGGAGGGGCGCGACGGCCTCCACGTCCAGGAGGACCACTTCCTCGTCGAGGCGATCGACCCCGACACGGGCGAAGCGGTCGCGGACGGCGTCGAGGGCGAGCTCGTCTTCACGACGCTGACCAAGGAGGCGGTGCCACTGCTGCGCTACCGCACGGGTGACATCGCGTCCTTGACCCACGAGCGCTGCGCGTGCGGCCGGACGTTCGCGCGGATGAGCGCGGTCCGCGGGCGGCGCGACGACATGTTGATCATCCGCGGCGTCAACCTCTATCCCTCGCAGATCGAGCACGTCCTGCTCGGCCAGCCGGGCGTCGCTCCGCACTACCAACTGGTGGTCGAGCGGCCGGAGACGCTGGACGAGATCACCGTCTGCTGCGAGCCCGTCGCCGACGGCGTGAACCCGATCGCCCTCGCCGCGACGATCCAGAAGGCGATCCACGCTCAGATCGGCGTGACCGTGACCGTGCACGTCAAGGCGCCGGGCGAGATCCCCCGCAGCGAGGGCAAGGCGGTGCGCGTCGTCGACCGGCGCGGTCAGCTCGGCGCGTAAGCCGTCAGCAGACGGCGAAGGAAGACCTCGGCGTCGGGCCACTCGAGGTGCGGGCGCACGGCGCGGAGCATCGCGTACCCGTGCAGTGACGACCAGATCAGGATCGCCAGCTCGCACGCCGGCTCGTACCCGAGTGACGGGTTCATCGCCTGCAGCAGCGCGACCACGCCGTCGAGGGCCTGGTCGCGGTTCACGTCGGGGTCCTTGTCCACCGCGGTGCGGCGGGTGGAGAACAAGGTCGCGTAGAGCGCCGGGCGCTCCTCGTAGAACGCGAGGTACGCGCGGCCCATGTTCATCAGCCGCTCGACCGGCGGGCCGTCGATCGACGCCGCGGTCAGCAACTCGCGGTTGAAGGTCTCGAAGCCGGCGTCGACCGCCGCGGCGATCAGCGCGTCGCGGTCCGGGAACTGCAGGTACAACGCGGTCGGGGAGACGCCGGCGCGGGCGGCGATCGCGCGCACCGAGGCGCGATCGGCGTCGCCGACCTCGTTCAGCACCTCCGCCGTGGCGGCCAGCAGCTGCTCGCGCAGCTTGGAGCCTTCGCCTCGCGGGTTGCGGGGACGCGTCGTCACACCCAGAGGTTAGCGATTACTTGACAGTCGTACATGTACTGTTGTTCACTGACGCTCATGCTCTCCGCCCGCCCCAAGCGCACGCTCCTCCTCGTGCTCCTCTTCGTCGTGGTCGCCGGCGTCGTCGGTGGACCGATCGCCGGGTCACTGCAAACCGAGGGCGGGTTCATCGCCACCCAGTCGGGCTCGGCGAAGGCACAGGCCGAGATCGAGGCGGCGACCGGCATGCAGGAGGCGCCCGGCGTCGTCGCCCTGATGAAGGACCCGGGCCAGGCCGCGGCCGTCCGCGCGAAGCTGGCGCGGCAGCCCGGCATCGCGAGCGTCCCGCCGCAACCCGTGCTCAGCCGCGACGGCAAGCAGGCCTACTTCTTCGCCACGCTGACCGCGAAGGCCGACGAGGAGGACGTGATCGCCGGGCTGGAGAACCGGTTCCCTGAAGGCTCCGGCGTGCTGCTCGGCGGCCCGGTGTTCGCGCAGCACCAGATCGGCGACTCGGTGTCCGAGGACCTCGGGCGGGCCGAGATGCTCGCCTTCCCGATCCTCCTGCTGCTCTCGCTGCTGTTCTTCCGCGGTCGTGCCGCCCTTCTCCCCCTCGTGGTCGGCATCACCACCGTGCTCGGCACGTTCCTGGTCCTCACCGTGGTCAACCAGGCGTACCACCTCTCGATCTTCGCGCTGAACCTCGTGATCGGCCTCGGCCTCGGCCTGGCGATCGACTACACGCTGTTCCTCGTCACCCGCTACCGCGAGGAGCTGGCCAAGGACAACCCGGACGCCATCCGGACGACGGTCAAGACCGCGGGACGCACGGTCGGCTTCAGCGCCGTCACGGTCGCGCTCGCCCTGATCACACTCACCGTCTTCCCGCTCGGCTTCCTGAAGTCGATGGGGATCGCGGGCGCGGCCGTCAGCATCGTCGCCGGCTCCTCCGCGCTCGTGATCGCGCCCGCGATCTTCGCGATCTGGGGTCGCAAGCTCGCCGTGAAGCCCCGCGGGCGTTCCGGCGGCTGGTATCGGCTGGCCCACGGCGTCATGCGGCACCCGCTCCCGATCGCGCTCGCCACCGGCGCGCTGATGCTCGTGATGGCCCTGCCCGCGTTGCGCGCGGTGTGGACGCCGGTCGACTCGAGCGTGATCCCGAAGGGCCAGACCGCGCGCACGGTCGTCGACACCGTCGATCGCGAGTTCGCGGGCGGCCAGGGCGACTACCCGATCACGATCGTCACCGAGCCCGGCAAGGTGCAGGCGATCAGCGCGCGTGTCGAGCAGCTGGCGGGCGTGCGCAGCGTGAGCGAGCCGCGCGCGCTGAACGCGACCACGAGCCAGATCGACGTGCTCGCCAAGGGCGACCCGATGGGCGAGACCGCGCGCGACCTCGTCGGCGACATCCGCGACGTCTCGGGCGGCGCGCTCGTCGGCGGCGCGGCGGCCGCGTTCGTCGACCAGCAGGCCGCGATCGCCGACAGCCTCCCGCTCGCGGTCGCGCTCCTCGTCGGCCTGACGATGCTCGTGCTGTGGCTGATGACCGGCTCGGTCGTCCTCCCGATCAAGGCGATCGTGATGAACGCGCTGACCGTCGGCGCCTCGCTCGGCATCCTCACGCTCGTCTTCCAGGACGGCCGCTTCGAGGGCCTGCTCGGCTACACCGGCAACGGCGGCGTCGAGCCGACCGACTTCCTCGTCGCCGCCGCGCTCGTCTTCGCGCTCTCGACCGACTACGGCGTCTTCCTGCTCGGGCGCATCAAGGAGGCGCGCGACAGCGGGCTGCCGGACCGCGAGGCCGTGGCGGTCGGCGTCGAGCGCACCGGCGCGGTCGTGACCGCCGCGGCGATCCTGCTCGCGGTCGCGATCGGCGCCTTCATCACCTCGTCGATCTCGTTCATCCAGCAGATCGGCGTCGCCACCGCCGCCGGCGTGCTGATCGACGCGTTCATCGTCCGGGCCCTGCTCGTCCCCTCGCTGATGGCCCTGCTCGGGCGCTGGAACTGGTGGGCGCCGCGTCCACTGCGCAGCCTGCACGCCCGCGTGGGGCTGCGCGAGGAGGTCGCGACAACCTAAAGGGGTCAGGCCCCTTTAACTGCTACGCCGTCGACGAGCGTCACGGCGCGGATGATCCCGCCGCCCGGGTGGACCTGTTTGGCCAAGGCGGCGGGGACGGTGGGCGAGCGGTCCTTCCAGCCGAGCAGCAGCTCGTCGTAGGCGGGGAGATCGACACGCGGGACGGGGCCGTCCTCCACGAGGCACGGCCCCGGCTCGCGGCAGTCGCGCTTGGGCAGGCCGGACCAGTAGGCGAGGTCGTCCCGCGAAGCTCCGTGGTGGCAGGCGCCGTAGCGGCGGGCGAGCTCGTCGAGCGCCGCGTCGCGGTCGATCTCGCGCGGTGCCCAGGGGATGAAGCGCCGCTCGACGTCCTGCACGACGTGCCCCTGCATCGCCGCGCGGGCGAGCAGGTGAACGAAGCCCTGGCCCTCGACCCCGAGCTCGGCCTTCAGCTCCGCGCGCGTCGCCGGCACGCGCGCGACGATGCGCGCCACGTACGCGTCGGGGTCCGTGACACCGAGCTGCTTCAGCCGGCGCACGTTCGTCGCCTCCATCCGCGGCGCGAACAACGGGTGCAGCCACTCGAGGTCATCCGCCGACACGAGGTGCAGCGTCTGGCGCATCAGCCACGTGATGCGCATCCCGTCATCCAGTGCGCCGCCGCGGACCGCCAACGCACGCTCCGGCGTCCGCAGGTCCTGCGCCTGGACGGCCAGCAGGTGGCGCAGGACATCGCCGCCGGGCGCGTGCAGCCACTGGCCGCGCGCCCGCAGCGTCGCCTCACTCACCCGCGTCGAAGGCCGCGACGACGCGCTTGGCCGCCTGCAGCCGCCACGCGTCCTCGACCAACTCGGCGAGCATCTCCGCCGCCACCATGTCCAGCCGCACGAGCACGACCGGGTAGTTCGCGTAGTGCGGCGTCACGAAGAACGTGTCCGGCTCGCCCTTGAGCAGCGCGTCGCGGTCGGCCATGTCGATCACGCGCATGACCAGCGCGTCGGGGTTGGTCCGCATCCGGCACATGAACTTGTCGCGCACCTTCAAAGAGGGCGTCCCATACGACGTCCCCTCGACGACGCCGGGGAATCGCGCGCCGATCTCGACGACGTCCTTCCACTCAGGCATCGGCGGGGCGGGGGCGGTTGCGGACCGGGGCGTGGGAACGGCGGTAGACGAGCAGGGTGCGTTTGAAGCTGATCACGACGGTACCGTCCTGGTTGTATCCGCGCGTGCGGACCGTGACGACGCCGACATTTTCGCGGGACTTGGAGTCGCGCACCTCGAGCACCTCGGACTCGGAGTAGATCGTGTCGCCCTCGAAGACCGGGGCGGGGAGGCGGACCTCGTCCCAGCCGAGGTTGGCCATCACGTTCTGGGAGACGTCGGTGACGCTCTGGCCGGTGACGAGCGCGAGCGTGAACGTGGAGTCGACCAGCGGGCGGCCCCACTCGGTCTGCGCCGCGTAGTGGGCGTCGAAGTGCAGGTCCGCGGTGTTCTGGGTCAGCAGGGTGAACCAGGAGTTGTCGACGGGCAGGACGGTTCGTCCGAGCGGGTGCTCGTAGACGTCGCCGACCTCGAAGTCCTCGAAGAACCGCCCCGTCCAGCCGGGCTTGATCATGCGCGGAGCGTACCCTCGTCGTCATGGGCGACCTCGAGCAGCTGACGAAGGTGGTCGACGTGCGCGGGAAGACCGTCGTCGACATCGGCTGCGGTGACGGCGCCTTCGTGCGCGCGCTGGCGACCGCGGGTGCGGAAGCGATCGGCATCGAGGTTTCCGAGGACGCCGTCGCCCGCGCCCGCGAACGCGACCCGGCGCATCGCTACGAGCTCGGCGGGGCGGAGCGGCTCCCGTTCGAGGACGCGTCGATCGACGTCGCCACGCTGATGCGCAGCCTGCACCACGTGCCCGACCCGGCGAGGGCGTTCCCGGAGCTCGCGCGTGTGGTGCGCGGGCATGTGTGGATCGCCGAGCCGCTGCCCGAGGGCGAGTTCTTCGAGCTCCTGCGGCCGGTCGACGACGAGACCGAGGTGCGGGCGAACGCGCAGCGCGCGATCGCCGAGCAGGACCGCTTCGACCGCGTCGAGACGATCGAGTACGACGTCTGGCTCAGGCTTCCCGCGTTCGAAGCGTTCCGGGACATGGTGCTCTCGGCCGACCCCACCCGCGCCGAGCGCTGGGCGGCGCACGAGGGGGACCTGCGGGCGCGGTTCGCGCCGGGCGACTTCCTGATCCCGATGCGCGCCGACCTGCTGCGGATCACCAGCCGATGAGGACCAACTCGCCGGTGCGCTCGAGCGAGCGAGCGTCGATCCGGCCGTCCGCCAGCTCCGCGGCGACGTCGGCCTCCTCGCCCGCCAGCAGGCGGTCGACGAGCCGGCGGTCGCCATGCCCGGGCAGCTTCGTCTGCCCGACGTAGCAGACGCGCTCCGGTGCGCCGAGGCGTTCGAGCAGGTCTTCGGCGATCGCGAGGATGGCCCGCGTGCGCTCCGGGTCCGAGCGGGTGAGCCGGCGGGCGGCCGCGACGTCGCAGCCGAACAGGCGCGCGATCGTCCGCTCCTCCGGTGCCGCGGCGGCGAACTCCTCCGCGGCGGCGAGCACCGCGTCGCTCTCGCCCGCCTCGATCAACTCGAGCGGGGTCTGGGAGAGCATCATCGGGTCGCCGATCGGATACGAGCGGCGCTCGTGGGTGAGCCACTCGCGCGCGTCACCCGGCGAGAGCCCGCAGCCGAGCAGCGTGCCCGCGATCGCATCCGCGACCTCGCGCGACGCTCCGGCGGCCACCAGCCGCCCCGCGACCGCGGACGTCCCGAATCTCAAGAGTCTCATCCACGACTCATGGTACGGCCAAGGGCGCCGGCGCTCACGCGCCGGCGCCCCCCAATCCGCTAGGGAGCCAGCTGACGAATACCGATTCGCCCGCGCCGGCACATCCGCAGCGCCTCGCGCCAGCCACGCTGCTCACGTGGCAGAGCCACGCATCGCGAGCGCGGCCGGCCCGACGCACTGGCGGCTGCACCAGCGCGGTCGGACCGACCATTCGCCAACTGACTCCTAGGGAGTCGTCGCTGACAGGGTGAAGGTCAGCGTCTTGCCGTATGCGCCGGTCAGCAGCGAGTCCGCCGCCGCGACCGGTTGCTTGAACTCGAGCGTCACCGGGCGGGCGCCGACCGGTGTGCTCCAGCTCTTGATCGCCAGCGCCGCGCCGGTCGAGCTCAGGGGCGCGAACGCTCCGTCATCCGCCCGGACCTGGAGCGACTGTGGCATCACCGCGGTGCCATTGACCAGATGGCCCGTGGCCGTGGCCGAGGGGTCGCGGACGGACAGCGCGGCGGCCGTGGCGCTCGACGTCACCGTCGCGGCCACGGAGCCCGTGTAGTCCTTCGTGACCCCCGGCATGAACGTGCCGAGGCTGGGTGCCGTGCCGATCGTCAGCGCGAGCACGCCGGGCACGTTGCCACCGACGTTGACTGAAACGTCGGTTCCGCCGCCCGACGGCGGCGCCACACCGCACGCCGCCGACGGCAGCACCCCTGCCGCGATCTCGATGCCCGCCCCGATGTGGGACAGGATGCCGGCCTCCTGGAACGAGGCCTGCGTGTGGCCGAGGCCGGTGTAGAACGAGCGACCGCCGTCGTAGCGCTGGCACCACGAGATCGGGTGGTCGTCGTCGACGCCGTCCGACCCGTCGTTCTCCGCGTACGTCGACTCGTCCATCTTCAGCAGGACGTGCACGCCCGGGGTGTTGCGCGGGCTGTAGTCGTCGCCGTTCGCGTTGCTCGGCGCCTTGTAGTTGTACCACTCGTCCACGCGGCTCCAGCGGGCCGGGAGACCGGCCGTCGACGGGTCCGTCGTGTCCTCCGCGACGACCGTCGCGGTGGGCGTCCCGTCCGGGTGGTTGCGGAAATACGCGCCCACCAGGTTGCCGTACCAGCGCCAGTCGTACTCGCCGTCGGCGGCCGCGTGGATGCCCACGTAGCCGTTGCCGGCGCGGATGAAGCGCTCGAACGCCGCCTGCTGGGTGTCGTTGAGCGTGTCACCGGTCGTGGAGACGAAGATCACGACCTTGTAGTGCGAGAGGACCGCGTCGGTGAACAGCGACGCGTCCTCGGTGGCATCGACCTGCCAGTTCTTCTGCGTGCCCAGCGTCTGGATCGCGGCGACGCCCGCCGGGATCGAGTCGTGCCGGAAGCCCGCCGTCTTGGAGAAGACGAGCGCGCGCAGCTTCTTCGTCGAGTCATCCGCGGCCAGCACCTGCACCGGGATGTCGCGCGTGGCGGTCCCGCCCTTGCCGTCCGACACGGTCAGCTTGATCGTGCGGTTGCCGGCGGTGGTGTACGTCGTCGAGGCGGTCGCCCCGGTCGCGTCCGCGGTCCCGTTGCCGTCGTAGTCCCACGAGTACGTGAGCGCATCGCCGTTGGCGTCCGTGGCCGCGGCGCTCAGCGCCACCTGCAGCGGGGCGAAGCCCGCGGTCGGCGTCGCGGTCGCCGACGTGATCACCGGGTTGGTGTTCGTCGGGCCGCTGCAGCCGGTCGCGCCGTTGACCTTGAAGTAGTCGAAGGTCGCGGTCCCGCCCGCGCCGTCGACGCCGGCCGTGTAGAGGCCGAACTTCATGTCCGCGGTCGGGTTGGTGATGCCGGTGCCGACGGCCTGCCAGGTCGTGCCGTTGAAGGACGCCTCGGCGGTGTAGGTCGTGCCGGACTTGGTCATCCGCAGCCAGATCCCGGTCACGCCCGTGGGCACGTCGAGGTTGGGCTGCGGGCTCGTCACGGTTCCGGCGACCTTCGAGCGGTTCTCGATCCGGTTGATCCGGGTGTTGGTCCCGTCGGAGATCGCGTTGAACTTGACGTAGTTGTTGTCGTCCTGCCAGATCAGGATGCCCGCCTGGCGGAACTGGCCCACGAACGTCCACGCCGAGAGCTTGGTCTCGAGCACGTAGTCCGGGGAGGTGTGGTCGGCCGTCTGCAGGAAGTAGTTCTTGTTCCCGCCCGCGACGTCGGCCTGGACCATGGTGGCGGTCAGCCCGCCGTTCTCGACCTTGTAGAGCGAGGTGTCCTCGCGCTGGATCGCGTTCCAGCGGGTCTTGTCCAGCGACGTGCCGGTGAACTCGTCACCGGGGCCGCCGGAGCCGGAGCCCGGGGTGGTGAGCGTGAACCAGTCGAACTCGGACGTGACGGTGTTCGCCGCCGCGTTGCCGAGGGCGAATATGCCCACGCGGACGTTGCCGGCCGGCAGGTTGGCGGGCTGGCCGACGAGCGTCCACGTCGTGCCGTCCGTCGACTGGTAGCCGCGGATCTGGGTGCCGTCGGACTCGATCTTCATGAAGAAGTCCTGCGGGTAGCTGGCACCCAGCGCCCCGCCCGAGTCCGCCGACGTGTTGCGCGGCGTGCCGGCGACCTCGTTGATGAACTCGAAGTGCTCGGTGACGGCGCTGGTCGGCTGGTTGTCGGCCAGGCGATCGAACTTCGTGTAGTTGTCGTCGTCGCCGTAGACGATCAGGCCCGCCTGGTGGTACTGGCGGTTGCCGGCGTGCTTGACCTTCGCCGTGATCGTGAACGGGCCGGACGGAGCCGTCCGCAGGACGATGTTCTTGGCGTTGTTGTCGCCGCCGTAGACGTCGCCGGTCGCGGTCGGGATCTTCAGCGTCCCGCCCGAGACGACGAGGCCCTGGTCGCGGCGTACGACCTCCCAGCCGGTGCCGAGGTCGGTGCCGTCGAAGTCGTCGCGGTAGTTGGTGCCGCAGCCCGCGGGCGCGCTCACCTTGATCGCGAACGTCTTCGTGGTGGTGCCGCCTTGGCCGTCGGTGACGGTCAGCGTGGCCGTGTAGTTGCCCTGGTTGGCGTACGTGTAGGTCGGCGAGGGCTGCGTCGACGTGTCCGTCGTCGTGCCGGGGACGCCGAAGTCCCACGCGTAGCTCAAGGTCCCGCCGTCCGGATCGGTGGCGGTCGAGGTGAACACCACCGGGAGCGGCGCGGCGCCGGTCAGCGGCGCAGCGGAAGCCGTCACGTCAGGCGCGGCCGTCTGCGCGGCGCCCCTGCCGACGAAGTCGACCCAGTTGATGTTCAGCAGCGAGGCCGTCTGGCCCGGGTTGCGGGTGATCATGAACAGCTCGTGCGTGCCCGCCGGCACCCCGGTCAAAGGCAGCGAGACGTTCTTGTACGTCTGCCAGTTGCCGGTGGGCGTGATCATCGCCGTCTTGCCCAGCAGCGGACCGGTCGGCGAGTCGTAGCGCAGCTCGATCGTGCCGCCCGGGCCGGCGGAGGCGACACGGAAGCGCGCCTCGGTGATGTCGGTCAGGTTGAACGGCTTGTAGGACGTGTAGTCGCCGTCCTCGATGAAGCCGATGTTCAGCCCGCCGCCCTCGGTGTCACTCGTCGTCTCCGTCTGCACGCCCGCGGTCCCGCCGGTCGTGCCGTCCGCGGTGCGGCCGGTGGAGGCGAAGAACTCCGCCTGCTTCTGCTTGGGCTGCAGGATCGCCTCGGCGCGCCCGGTGAGCGGGACGATGCCGCCCGGGCCGCCCTTGTCGGTGTAGGCCACGGAGATGACGGTGAACGTGTTGGCCTCCGGACCGTGGCCCGCGGCCAGGCCGCTGTTCAAGGTCCCCTCGCACCCCGTCGCGGACGCCAGGTCGTGCGCATGCTCGTCGTGGCCGAGCGAGATCTTGACCGTGATGCCCGAGCAGTTGATGCCCGCGCCGGTCGTGCCGTCCTCCGGATCGGTGACGGTGACCTTGTACGGGATCTTGTCCGTGAAGGATGCGAGCTTGCCGTTGAGCGGCGTGTCGATCGTGACCGTCGGGGCGCGGTTGCCGACCGAGATCAGGATGTTCTCGACGGCGGTCAGCCCGGTCTGGTCCTTGACGGTCAGCTTGGCCGTGTAGGCGCCGTTGGACGTGTACGTGTAGGACGGGTTGGCCGCGGTCGAGTCGACCGTGCCGTCGCCGTTGAAGTCCCACGCGTAGGTGATCGGGCCACCCTCGGGGTCGCTCGAGCCGGTCGACGTGAAGTTGACCGCCAGCGGGGCGAGCCCTGAAGTGACCGACGCCTCGGCGTTGGCGATCGGGGCCTTGTCGCCGGCGACGTAGTCGATCCGGTAGACGCCCGAGTCTGCGTTGTCGCCGCCGAAGCCGGAGCCCCACTCGATGACGTAGAGGGCGCCGTCAGGACCGAAGTCGAGGTCCATCGGCCGCTTGTAGCCGGTGCCGAGCGCGAAGGCGCTGACCTTCGTCATGGCGCCGTTGGCATCGAGGTCGGCGTTCTTGATCCAGCCGTTGTTCCACTCGGCGATGAACCACTTGTTGTCGTAGTACGCCGGGAACTTGCGATCGCTGTCCAGCGTCGGGTCGAAGTGGTAGCGCGGGCCGCCCATCGGCGCGCCGCCGGTGCCCAGGTCCGGGCGGAAGCGGGCGTCGGTGTCGCTGAAGCCCATCCAGGCGGTCGCCGGGCGGGCGGGCGGGAGGTTGGTCAGGCCGGTGTTGTTCGGCGAGGTGTTGACCGGGTTGTTGCAGTCGAACTTCGCGCCCGAGGTCTGGGTGGCGAAGTCGTAGTCGTTGTACGCGGTGTTCTCGCGGATGCAGTACGGCCACCCATAGTTGCCCGCGCTCGGGAGGACGTTGTACTCGACCGAGCCCTGCGGGCCGCGGTTGGCGTTCGTCGTCCCGGCGTCGGGGCCGTAGTCGGCGCTCAGCACCCACCCGGTGGTCTGGTCGACCGTGAAGCGGAACGGGTTGCGGAAGCCCATGCCGTAGATCTCCGGCCGGGTCTTGTTGGTGGCGTCCGCGGCCTCGTCGAAGAGGTTGCCCGTCGGGATCGTGTACGTCGTCCCCGGTCCGGGAGAGCCGAGCGGGATCTCCATCGGCTTGATCCGCAGGATCTTGCCGTTGAGGTCGTTGGTGTTGGCGGAGGTGCGCTGCGCGTCCCACGCGGAGCGGCCGGTGGTCTCGTCGATCGGGTTGTAGCCGCCCGAGTCGAACGGATTGGTGTTGTCACCGGTCGAGATGAACAGGCTGCCGTCCGGGCCGAAGTACAGCGAGCCCGAGGAGTGGCAGCACTGCCCACGCTGGTGCTGGAAGGTCAGGATCCGCTGCTCCGAGCTGAGGTCGAGCGTGTCGCCGTTGACCTTGAAGCGCGCGATCACCTGCGTGTTCGTGTTGTCCGGCAGCAGCGAGTAGAAGAGGTACACCCACTTGCTGAACGCGAAGTCCGGAGCCAGCTGCAGGCCGAGCAGGCCGTTCTCCTGGCTGCGCGTGACCGGTACGGTGCCGGCGGTCACGGTCTGGCGGGTGTCGGGCTTGAAGATCATCAGGCGCCCGTCGCGCTCGATGTAGAAGACACGCCCATCCGGGGCGACGTCCAGCTCCATCGGATTCTGCGTGTTGTCATCCAGCGTGACCTTCTGGAAGTCGCCCGCGGCCGGCGTCTGCGCCGCCGCGGTCGAGCTCCAGATCAGACACGCCAAGGCCGCCGCGAGAGCGGCCAGGAGCGATCGCATCGTGATCTCCTTACGGCGTCGTGGTGGTGAGCGAGAACGTGAGCGTCTTGCCGTACGCGCCCGTGTGCAGGCCGTCAGTGGCATCGACGTGTTGCTTGAAGCCGATCGACACCGTGTCGAGCGACTTGGGGCCGCTGTAGGTCAGCAGCGTTGCCGGCAGGGTCGCGAACGCTCCGCCTTGCGCCTGCACCTGAAGCGCCTGCGGCATCACGTAGCTGCCCTGCGTCAGGTGACCGGGGGCGGTCGTGCTCGGGTCGGACACGCTCAACGCCGCGTCAGGGGTGGACGTGGTGACCGTGGCAGTCAGCGACGCCGTGTAGTCCTTCGTCACCCCGGGCGCGAAGGTGCCGAGGTTGGCGTTGGCGCTCGAGAGGCTGAGCGAGAGCACGCGCGGCACCGTGCCGCCGATCGGCACCTGCTGCGAGACGCCCTCCGTGAACGCCAGCTCCTGCCAGCGCGCGCGGTCGGTCGCGCTGAGCACCTTCGGGAACATCGCGGTGCGGTCGAGCTCGGCGCTGATGCGCTGGCCCCCGCCCTGGTCGGCGCCGAAGCGGATCTCGGCCGGCGCGCAGCCGTTGATGCCGAGGTCCGGCAGCGTGCTGCCGCCGATCCGCGTGCCGTCGACGTAGACGTCGACGTTGCCGTCTCGCCCGGCGGTGATCACCAGGTTGATGAAGCGGCCGGTGGGCGGGACCGCGTTGGTCGTGATGCCGCGGCCGGACGTGATCATGCGAACCTGGCCGGTGGGCGTGAGGTCGATCAGGAAGCCGACGTCATCGCCGCCGCTGGCGGTCTTCCAGTCCCAGATCCGGCGATAGGTGGTGCCGGCGTTGATCTTCACGTCGGCCGCCCAGGTCGCTTCTCTGAGGAAGCCAAGCGTCGTGGCCGGCGTGCGCAGGTAGCGCGGACCGGAGATGTCGGCGCTGGTGCCGGTCGGGCCGGTCGCGAGGTACGCGGCAGCGCCGCCGCCGAAGACCGCGTCGCGCATGAAGCTCGACTTGTCGGTGATCGTGTTGCCGGAGGTCGCGTCCCACGCGAACAGCGGCGACTGGCTCGGGATCGGGCACGGCGTCGGCGGCTCGTAGCCGGCCGGGTCGATGCCGATCTTGACGTTGCTCTGGGCGAGGTGGCGGACGGCCGTGTTGGCGACGCCGGTCAACTGGGCCTTCGGCTGCGCGCTCGTGGGCGCGGACGGCTTCTGGATCAGGTACATGCCGTTCGCGGCGGCCGGGATCGTGAACGTCGCGGCGTTGGTGGTCGCGACGACGACGGTCGTGCCGTCATCGCCCTTGACCACCTGGGCGTCGCTGCCCGGCCACGGGTTCTTGACCCGGATGTCACGCGCCGTGGGGCCGTTGACGACGGCCGCGGTCGTGATGACGCCGTCCTGGACCTGGACGTGCACCTTGCTGCGGTGCTGCAACGACACGGTCCCTTCGGCGTTCCAGCCGGGCGGGACGGCGGGGGCGATCCGCAGCAGGCCGTCGAAGTCCTGCGCGAGCGCCTCGTTGAGCGCAAGCGCGACGATCCCGACCTGCTCGTCGTAGACGTTGGTCAGGTTGCCCGCGCCGAGGTTGGAGAGCCCGTTGCTGTAGAGCTGGTAGCTGTTGACGGAGGCGCGCAGGCGCTGCGCCACCTCGACCCCGTTGCCCAGGCGCGCGGCGTGGACCGGGTCGTACGTCCAGTCGTTGGCGTTGACGTAGCGCCGGTTGGCGTAGGTGACCTTCGAGAGCTCGAAGTCCGCCGGCGTCTGATCGGAGATCAGGTTGTAGGGGAACAGCGGCTCGAGGTCGAGGTTCTCGACGTTGTTGAACGCGAGGTTCGGCGTCGAGCTGAAGCCGAAGACGGTCTGGTTGTTGCGGGTGGTGCGGGGGAAGTCGAGCAGCTTCGGGATCGCCGCCTGCAGCTGCGTCACCAGGGTCGCGTCCTGTCCGAGCAGCTGCGCCGCCTCGATGACGACCGGGAACAGCGACTTCATCGCCGCGATGTCGGTGATCGGGTCGGTCGCGTCCCACTGCGTCTCGTGGGCGTTCGAGGGCGACGTGTGCAGCTTGCCGTCGGCGCCCTCCTTCGCATAGGCGAGCAGGAAGCGCGCCGCGTCGGCCATCAGCGGGTAGTTGCGCTCGAGGAACGTCCGGTCGTCGGTGGCGAGGTACTGGCGCCAGATGTTCAGGCCGACCTCGGCGCCCGTCGTCAGGTTGCGCTTGTTCCAGGACGGCTCGCCGCCCTCGAGGCAGCTCGGGTTGCCCTCGTCGGTGCCCGTGTACCAGCCGGTGCCGTCGAAGCGCATCGTCTCCGGCACGCAGACGCCGGGGCGCAGGCCCATCCGCAGCGACGTCCAGCTGCGGATGCTGTCGAGGTTGTCGCGGTAGAGGCGGAAGCGCGGCTGGTTGAAGTCCGCGTTGCCGGCGCCGAGGTTGGCCGCCAGCTGCATGCGCAGGTTCCAGAACCAGTAGTGGCCGCCGCCCCAGGACTGCGAGTCGCGGGAGAAGTTGAACAGCGGGTTGGTGCCCGCCTGGCTCGTCGGGAAGGTGCCGCGCTCGGACGCGCCCTCGATGTAGAGGAACAGCGTGCGGAGGTTCTCCATGTAGTCCGCGGTGCCGTCGGACGACGTGAGCTTCATCAGCCCGACCTTGTTCCAGTAGTCGTGCCACCACTGCAGATGAGCGGCGCGCAGGGCGGTCGTGGTCGCGGTCGCGTCGGTGCCGATCAGGGTCGCGGCCGTCGCCTGCGCGTCACCGCCGGCCCACGTGGGGCTGGCGACGATCACGCGGAACGTGCCGTCCGCGTTGGGCTTGAAGGAGACCTCGGCGGTGCGGGCGTCGACGACCGTCGCCGTGACGTTCTGGCCGCCGGCGGTCACCGCGGCGAGGCTGCCGAAGGTCTTGCCGGTGCCGCCCGTGGCGCTGCCGGTGTCGACCCAGGTCTCGGCGAGGCGCGCGATGCCACCGTTCGCGCCGGCCGTGGGGTTGCGGCCGTTCTGGAGGCTGATACGCGCGGTCTGCGTGCTGTTCGGGTCCGCGCCCGTGACATCGATGACGAGCTCGTCCTTGTCGGCGCGCACGTACGTGGTCGCGGTCATGCCACCGCCCTGCTGGCGGTAGATCGCGTCGTAGAGGTCGACGGACGCCGAGTAGTCGCTCGCGCTCGTCAGCGCCTGCAGGCCGGGGATCGTCACCTGGCCCGGGCTGCGGCGCGTCGGCCACGTGTCCGTGCGGTTGATCTGCGCCGTGAAGCCGTTCGCGGCCCACACCGCGGCGCCCATCTGGCCGTTGCCGACCGGCATCAGCTGCGACGCCTGCGTCGGCGGCGACCCGACCACGATGTTCGCCCGCTTGACGACGTTCGGCACGTCGACCTGGAACTGGTTGCCGATCCACGCGGTGGACGGCGCCGCCTCTGCGGCCGGCGCAGCGGCGATCAACGCCGTCAGCGCAGCGATCAGCCACGCCGCTACGCGGCGATGGCTCCTCTCCCCCGACATCAGTATCTCCTCGTTTGAACCGTTTGACCGGCCGCGCAACTATTGCGGCAAGTTTTCATGAAGTCAAGCGATTCACCCGATGTTTCCTTCCGAATTCGTTTTCGGACGGGTGTTAACGCCGGTATGTTGCGCAGAGATCGGAGGAGTTCAGCTTGAGCGTTACGCAAGAAGCGATCAACAAGATCAAGGCGATGATCATCGACGGGGAGCTCGGGCCAGGTGCCCGCCTGCCGAAGGAAGCCGACCTGGCCGAGCAGCTCGGCCTGTCCCGCAACTCGCTCCGCGAGGCTGTACGGGCGCTCACGCTGATTCGCATCCTCGAAACGAGGCAGGGCGACGGCACCTATGTGACATCGCTCGAACCATCGGTTCTGCTCGAAACGATGACCTTCGTGGCCGACTTCCACCAGGACGGATCACTCCTGCACGTCTTTCAGGTGCGACGCATCCTCGAGGCCGCCGCGACCGCCCTCGCGGCCCAGTTGATCACCGACCACGAACTCGAGGTTCTCGACGAACTGGTCGGAGGTATGGACGCCTGCGGGACCGTGGAGGCCTTCGTCGAGAACGATCTGGCGTTCCACAGGACGATCGCACTCGCGTCCCGCAACCCCGTCCTGGCGTCGCTGATCGAGAGCTTCTCCTCGCGCACGTCACGCGCGCGCGTCTGGAGGGGGATCACGCAGGCGGGCGCGATCGACCAGACCAAGACCGACCACCGCGCGATCTACGACGCGCTCCGCCACCACCGCCCTGACCTCGCAAGCGGGCTGGCGATCGCCCACATCGGCGCGGTCGAGTCCTGGTTCGAGCAGACGCTCTCGGAGAGCGAGCCGCCCGAGCGAGCCGCGGCATAGTCCCCGTAGGATCCTCAGATGCTCCTGGAGCGCGACGACGAGCTCTCAGTGCTGCGCACGCTCGTCGCCGCGGCGGCGAAGGGGGCGTCGGGACTGCTCGTGATCGAAGGGCCCGCGGGGATCGGCAAGACGCGGCTGCTCGCCGAGGTGCGACGCGAGGCGGGCGTGCGGGTTCTCACCGCGCGCGGCGGCGAGCTCGAACAGGGGCTGGCGTTCGGGGTCGTCCGCCAGCTCTTTGAGAGGGCGGACGCACCGCTGGAAGGCGGCGCGGCGGCGGCGCGCGAGGTCTTCGACGGGCCCGCGGGCGGGGTCGGCCGCGAGGACGTCTCGTTCGCGATCCTGCACGCGCTCTACCGGCTGACCGTCGAACTCGCCGAGGAGGCGCCGCTGCTGCTCCTCGTTGACGATCTCCAGTGGTGCGACGAGCCGTCGTTGCGGTGGCTCTGTTACCTCGTGCGCCGTCTCGACGGGTTGCGCGTGACCGTCGTGTGCGGCGTCCGCCCGTTCGAGCGTCACGCGCACGCCCATCTGATCGGTGAGATCGCCCATGACCCGCTCGCCGTCACGCTGCACCCGCAGCCGTTGAGCGAGCGCGCGAGCGCCGCACTGCTGGATGAGGGGGCCGACGCGACCTTCACGCGCGCGTGCCACGCGGCGACCCGCGGGAACCCGCTGTTGCTGGTCGAGCTCGCGAAGGCGCTGCGCGCCGAAGGCATCCCGCCCGACGCCGCGCACGTCGCGGCCGTCGACACGCTCGCACCGCGCGCCGTCTCGCGCGCGGTGCTCGTACGGATCGCCCGGCTGAGCGCCGGCGCGGCGGCGGTGGCGCGCGCGACGGCGGTGCTCGGTGACGCTGCGGCGCTGCCGCTCGTCGCCGCGCTCGCGGGCCTCGACGACGCCTCGGCGGCCGCGGCGGCCGGGGAGTTGGTCAGGGCCGAGGTGTTCGCCGACGAGTCCGCGTTGGCGTTCGTGCACCCGCTCATCCGCGCCGCGGTCTACGAGGACATCCCGGTGCACGAGCGCGCACTCGCCCACGAGCGGGCCGCGCAGCTGCTGCGCGCCCGCGCGGCCTCCCCCGGCTCGCTCGCGACGCAACTCGTGCACGCCCCCGCGCGGGGGGAGCCGTGGGTGGTCGAGGCCCTTGCCGAGGCCGCACGCGCGGCGCAGCGCGCCGGGGCGGCCGCGAGCGCCTCGGCCTACCTCGACCGCGCGCTCGCCGAACCGCCGCCTGAGGAGCTGCGCGCGCAGGTCCTGCTCGCCCTCGCGGGCGCCGAGAAGGGGCACGATCTCGCCCGCGCGAACGAGCACCTGCGCGATGCGATTGCCCTGATCGACGACCCGCTCGCCCGCGGCCTGCCCACGCTCCAACTCGCCCGCGGCCTCGCGATGAGCCGCCGCGCGGACGACGCGGTCGCGCTCGCCCGCAGCGCGGCCGCCGAGCTCCCGCCCGAAGCCGAGCTGCTGCTCGCGGCGTTCGAGGCACTCGAGCTGACGGCGCCGCTGCTCGGGGGGAGCGAGCCGGTCGCGCCGGAACGGTTCGCCCGCCACCGCCGCCTGCCGCTCGCTCCCGGACGGGGCGCAAAGCTGCTCGCGGCGATCGCCGCGCACCAGTGGGCGTACGGCGGCGGCTCGGCCGCCGAGTGCGCCCCGCTGGCGCTCGCCGCGCTGGACGGCTGGGAGCTGATCCGGGGCGACAACCTCGTCCTCTCGGTCGCCGCGATCCTGGTGCTCGTCATGGCCGATCGCGAGGAGGCGCTCGACGGGTGGGAGGCGCTGCTCGCCGCCGCGCACGCCCGCGGATCGATCGCGTACCAGGCGGCCGCGAGCACCTACGGCGGGTACACGCTCCTGCGACACGGCGAGCTCGGCGACGCCGAGGCCTCGTTCCGCGACGCGACGGAGGCCCGAACGCTCTGGAACCTCGGGGACGAAGGACGGCTCGAGGTCGCCGCCTGGCTGGCCGGCATCCGGCGCGAGCGTGGCGACCTGGCCGGCGCTCGGCGCGAGCTCGAGACGGTGGCGCCGCGAGGCGACGTCTCGCACGGGGACCGTTACTGGCACGGCGCGCACGTCGAGCAGCTGCTCGCCGAGGAGCGCCACGAGGAGGCGCTGACCGTCGCCGGCGAAGCCGCGCAGCGGTTCGCCCACCTGCGCCCGATCGACACGCCGTTCCGCGCCCACCAGGCCGTCGCGCTGCAGCAGCTCGGCCGACGCGAGGAAGCGCTGAACCTGGCGGAGGAGGAGCTCGGCGCGGCCCGTGAGTGGGGCGCGCCGTCGATCGTGGCGCGGGCGCTGCGCGTGCTCGGAACGATCGAGCAGAGCCCGGAGCGGTTGCAGGAGGCGGTGGAGGTCGCGGAGCGTTCCCCGGCGCGGCTCGAGCACGCGAAGGCGCTGGCGGCGCTCGGCGGCGCGCTGCGAGCCGCCCGCCGGCCGTCCGACGCCCGCGACCCGCTGCGGCGGGCGCTGGAACTCGCCGAGCCGCGTGGCGCGGACGCCCTCGCCGCCCGCGTGCGTAGCGAGCTCTACGCCGCCGGCGGCCGGCCGCGCACCACCGCGCTCCGCGGCCCCGAGGCGCTCACCCCGTCGGAGCGCCGCGTCGCCGAGCGGGCGGCCGCCGGCCAGACCAACCGCGCGATCGCCGAAGCGCTGTTCGTCACGCCCAAGACGGTCGAGCTGCACCTCCGCAACGCCTACCGCAAGCTCGGCGCGAAGAGCCGCCGCGACCTCGACGAGCTGCTGGCAAACCCCAGGGTTCCCGCCTAGAGCGCGTAGAGTCTCGCCGCGATGGGTGAACCGCAGGCGATCCTGACCCCGATCACCGAGGCCGCGATCTTCCTCGTGCTGGTCGTCGACCGCGAGGACGCCGTGCTCGACCTGCTGCCCGACGTCGCCGGGCTCAAGCGCTCCGTCGGGTTCCGGGCGCCGGAAGCCGGGCTGACGTGCGTCACCGGCATCGGCGCGGAGCTCTGGAGTCGGCTGTTCGGCGTGGCGAAGCCGGCGGGGCTGCATCCGTTCAAGGCGTTCAGCGGCGCGCATCACGCTCCCGCCACCCCGGGCGACCTGCTGTTCCACATCCGCGCCCGCCGGCTCGACCTCTGCTTCGAGCTCGCACAGCTGTTGTGCGAGCGCCTCGACGGCGCAGCCCGCGTGGTCGACGAGGTGCACGGTTTCCGCTCCTTCGACGATCGCGACCTGCTCGGGTTCGTCGACGGCACCGAGAACCCGGAGGGGTCCGGCGCGGACGACGCGGTGCTGATCGGCGACGAGGACGCCGCGTTCGCCGGCGGCAGCTACGTGATCGTGCAGAAGTACGTGCACGACCTCAAGACGTGGAACGCGCTCCCGGTCGAGGCGCAGGAGCAGGCGGTCGGGCGCACCAAGCTCAACGACGTCGAGCTCGCGGAGAAGGCGGCGAACTCGCATGTCGCGCTGAACACGATCGTCGACGACGACGGCGAGGAGCGGCAGATCGTCCGCTTCAACATGCCGTTCGGCCGCGTCGGCGCGGGCGAGTTCGGCACCTACTTCATCGGGTACGCGCGCACCCCGGACGTGATCGAGCTGATGCTCGAGCACATGTTCGTCGGCAACCCGCCCGGAACCACCGACCGCCTGCTGGACTTCTCGACCGCGCTCACCGGCACGCTCTTCTTCGTCCCCACGGCGGACTTCCTGGATGACCCACCGACACGCGAGCCGCCGCCCGAAGGCGACGGCTCGTTGTCGATCGGCAGCCTGCGCTAGGTGCCTACGGCGTGGTCGCCGAGAGCGTGAACACCAGCGTCTTGCCGTAGCCGCCGGCGTTCAGCGGCTCGTCGGCGGCGATCGACTGCTTGAAGCCGATCGTCAGCGCACGCTCGCTGACCGGTGCCGGGAACGCGAGCAGGTTCACCCGCGCGCCGGACTCGCTCAGCGGCGCGAACGCCGTGTTGGGGTTGGCGGCGTCCGTCGCCCGCACCTGGAGGGCCGAACGCAGCGACGCCGTGCCGTTGACCAGATGGCCCGTGGCGGTGGCGCTGGGATCGCGCACGGTCAACGACGAGGACGAGGCCGTCGAGGTGGCGGTCGCCGCCAAGCTGGCCGTGTAGTCCTTCGAGACCCCCGGCTGGAACGTCCCGAGGTTGCCGCTGCCGCTGATGTTCAGCGCCAGGACGCCGGGGACCGAGCCGCCGATGTTGACCGGCGTCGAGACCTCGTTCTCGGGCTTGACGACCACGGTGAGCGTGGCGCTCGCCGTTCCGCCCTTGCCGTCGGAGACGGTCACCTTGGCCGTGAACGTCCCGGCCGCGGTGTAGGTGTGCATGGCGCCCGCGGTGGTCGCGGTGCCGCCGTCGCCGAAGTCCCACGCGTACGTGAGCGCGTCGTTGTCGGAGTCGGCGCCGGTCGCGCTGAACGCGATCGGATCACCGACGGTGACGTCGCCGGACGGGGTGCGCTGCGCGCTCACCGTCGGGTCGTGGTTGACGGCCGCGATGCCACAGGCGTTGGACGTCTGGACACCGGCGGCGATCTCGATGCCGGCGAGCATGTGCTTGAGGAAGTCGGCCTCGCTGAACGAAGCCTGCGTGTGGCCCATGCCCGTGTACCACATGCGACCGCCGTCGAACTTGCGGCACCACGAGATCGGGTGATCGTCGTCAGTGCCGTCGCTGCCGTCGTCCTCCGCGTAGGTGGACTCGTCCATCGTCAGCAGCACGTGCGTGCCCGAGGTCGCCCGCGGGCTGTAGTCCACGCCGCCGCCGTTGACCACGGGGTTGACCGGCGACTGGAAGTTGTACCACTCGTCGGTGCGCTGCCAGCGGTCTTGGAGACCCACGGTCGAGGGGTCGGTCTTGTCCTCGCGGACGACCGTCGCGGTCGGGGTCCCGGCCGGGTGGTTGCGGAAGTACGCGCCCACCAACTGGCCGTACCACGGCCACGTGTACTCGGTGTCGGTCGAGGAGTGGACGCCGGCGTAGCCGCCGCCCGCCTTGATGAACCGCTCGAACGCCGCCTGCTGCGTGTCGGTGAGCACGTCACCGGTGGTCGACATCCAGATCACGACGTCGTAGTGCGAGAGCACGTCGTCGCGGAACAGCGACCCATCCTCGGTGGCGTCCACCTGGAACGAGTACTGGTTGCCCAGTGCCTGGACCGCGGCGATGCCCGCCGGGATCGAGTCGTGCCGGAACGCGGCGGTCTTGGAGAAGACCAGCGCCCGGAACCGCTTGGACGTGTCGTCGGCGGCCAGCACCGTGACAGGGACGTCACGCGTGGCGGTGCCGCCCTTGCCGTCGCTGACCGTCAGCTTCACGGTCTTGGCGCCGGCCGTGGTGAACGTGGTCGACGCCGTGGCGCCGGTCGCGTCCGCCGTGCCGTTTGAGTCGAAGTCCCACGAGTAGGTGAGCGCATCGTTGTCGGCGTCGGTCGCCGCCGCCGCGAGGTTGACCGCCAGCGGCGCGAAGCCGGCCGACGGCGTCGCGGTCGCGGAGGAGATCACCGGCGAGGCGTTGCTGGTGGTGCCGCAGCCCGTGGAACCGTTGAACTTGAAGTAGTCGAAGACCACGGTCTTGTCCACGCCCGCGGCCTGCCCACTGATCGTGAACAGCCCGAACTTCGGGGCGGTCTGCGTGTTGGCGACGGTCGCGAACGTCGAGACCCAGGTGGTCCCGTCGAGCGAGTACTCGCCCTTGTACGTCGTCCCAGTCTTCGTCAGACGCAGCCAGAAGTTCGCCGTCCCGGTGGGGATGGCCGTGGTACCGCTGGCCTGCGGCTGCGGGTTCTGGGTCGCCCCAGCCTGCTCGGAGCGCAGCTCGATCCGGTTGATCCGCGTCTGGTTCTGGTCGGAGATCGCGTCGAGCTTGACGTAGTTGTCGTCGTCGGTGTAGATGATCAAGCCGCCCTGGCTGTAGCCGCCGGTGAACGTGCCGGAGACCTTGGTCTCGAGGACGTAGTCGGTCGGCGCGCGATCGGCGGACTGCAACATGAAGTTGCGGGTGCCGGCCGGATCGCTGGTGGTGTTGATGTCACCCAGGACCGTCGTGACGGTCAGGTTGCCGCCGGCGACGGAGTACTTCGTCGCGTCTTCACGCACGATCGAGTTCCAGCGCGTCTTGTCCAGCGACGTGCCGGGGAACTCGTCACCCGGATGCGCGCTGGGCGGCAGCGGGGACTCGACGGTCACCCAGTCGAACTTGGCGTCGACGTTCGTCGCCGCGGCGTTCGAGAGGGCGAAGATGCCGATCTTGGCGTTCGCCGGCAGGGCCGCCGAACGGCCGACCGCGGTCCACGTGGTCCCGTCGATCGAGTACTCGCCGGTGATGTTGGTGCCGTCGGACTTCACACGCATGTAGAAGTCGTTCGGGAACGTCGCCTGGGGCAGGTTGCCCGAGGCATCCGCAGAGGCGTTGCGGGGCGTGCCCGCGACCTCGTTGATGAACTCGAACTTCTCGACGACGGCGTTACCCGAGGTGTTCGTCGCCACGCGATCGAACTTCGTGTAGTTGTCGTCGTCGCCGTAGACGAGCAGTCCGGCCTGCTGGTACTGGACGGCACCCTTGAAGTTGAGCTTCGTGGTGATCGTGAACGGACCCGTCGGCGCGGTGCGCAGGACGAGGTTCTTGGCGTTGTTGGAGGTCTGGTAGACGTCGCCGGCCTGCGCCGGCATCGTCACCGTGCCATTGTTGACGACCAGCGTCTGGTCGCGCCGGACGACGCTCCAGTCGCTGCCGAGGTCGGTGCCGTCGAAGTCGTCACGGACGGTCTTCACGCACGAGGAGGACGCCGCGACGGTGACGTTGATCGTCTTCGTCGTCGAGCCGCCCTGGCCGTCGGTGACGGTCAGCGTGGCCGTGTAGACGCCCTGCGCCGTGTAGGTGTAGGAGGGCGACTTGGCGGTCGAGACGTCGGTGGTGGTGCCGGGGACGCCGAAGTCCCAGGCGTACGCCAGCGTCCCGCCGTCGGAGTCGGTGGCCGTCGTATCGAAGGCGACCGTCAGCGGCGCCGCGCCGCTGGTCGGCGTGGCGGAGATCGTCGCCTCGGGGGAGGCGGTGACCGCCGCGCCCTTGCCGACGACCTCGAACCAGTTGACGTTGAACAGGTTCTGTGTGCTGCCGCGGTTGCGGAACACTAGGAACAGCTCATGCGTGCCGGTCGGCGGGGTGGCGATGTCGAGCTGGACGTCCTTGTACACCTGCCAGTCGCCGGTCGGCGTGATGTTCGCGGTCGTGCCCACGAGCGTGCCGGTCGGCGAATCGAGGCGCACCTCGATCGTGCCGCCCGCACCCGCACTCGCGACGCGGAACCGCATGGCCGTGGTGTTCTCGAGGTTGTACGGCTTGAAGGAGACGTAGTCGCCGTCCTCGATGAAGCCGATGTTCTGGCCGCCGCCCGCGGTGTCGGTGGTGGTCTCCTTGGTCACGCCGGCGTCACCGTTGGTGCCGCCGTCAGCCACGCGACCGGTCGAGGCGAAGAACTCCGCCTGCTTGGTCTTGGGCTGCAGGATCGCCTGCGCGCGGCCGGTCAGGGCCGGAGCGCCGCCCGAGCCCTTGTCGGTGTAGGACACGCCGAGCACCGTGAAGGTGTTGGCCTCGGCGCCGTGGCCGGAGGTCAGACCCGTGCTGAGGGTGCCGGTGCAGCCCGTGCTCGAGGAGAGCGTGTGCGAGTGCTCGTCGTGGCCGAGGGCCACATCGACCTTGACGTCGTCACAGCTGATCCCGGCGCCCGTGGTCCCGTCCTCGGGGTCGGTGACCGAGATCTTGTAGTTGACCTTGTCGGTGAAGGAGGCGACCTGGCCGTCCTTCGGGAACTCGATCGTGATCACCGGCGGGCGGTTGCCGACGGTGATCGGCACGTTGGCCACGGCGGTCAGGCCGGCGCCGTCGGTGACGGTCAGCTTGGCCGTGTAGGCCCCATTCGCCGTGTACGTGTGCGACGGGTTGGCCAGGGTGCTGGTGCCGCCGTCGCCGAACTCCCACGCGTAGGTGAGCGTGGTGCCCTCCGGGTCGCTGGAGCCGGCGCTCGAGAAGCTGACGGCCAGCGGCGCGAGGCCGGTGCTCGGGGTGGCCTTCGCCTGTGCGATCGGGGCCTTCTGGCCGGAGATGTAGTCGATGCGGTAGACGCCCGAGTCGGCGTTGTCGCCGTTGAAGCCCGAGCCCCACTCGATGACATACAGCGCGCCGTCAGGACCGAAGTCGAGGTCCATCGGCCGCTTGTAGCCCGTGCCGAGCGCGAAGTTCTGCACGGCGGTCATCGCGCCGCCCGAGCCCAGGTCAGCGGTCTTGATCCAGCCGTTGTTCCATTCGGCGATGAACCACTTGTCGTCGTAGAACGACGGGAACTTGCGCGCCGAGACGAGGTTCGGGTCGTAGTGGTAGCGCGGACCGCCCATCGGGGCGCCGCCCGTGCCGAGCCCCGGCACGCGCGAGTCCGTCTCGCTGTAGCCCATCCACGCCGTCGCGCCGATCGCAGGCGGCAGATTGGTCAGGCCCGTGTTGTTGGGCGACTCGTTCTTGAGGTTCGCGCAGTCGAACTTCGCGCCTGACGTCGAGGTCGCGAAGTCGTAGTCGTTGTATGGCGTGTTGTCGCGGATGCAGTACGGCCAGCCGTAGTTGCCCGACTTCGTGAGCACGTTGTACTCGACCGAGCCCTGCGGGCCGCGGTTGGCGTTGGTCGTGCTCGCGTCCGGGCCGTAGTCGGCGCCGAGGACCCAGCCGGTCTCGGGGTCGACGGTGAAGCGGAACGGGTTGCGGAAGCCCATGCCGTAGATCTCGGGACGCGTCTTCGCGGTGCCCTCGGCGAAGAGGTTTCCGGCCGGGATCGTGTAGGTCGTGCCGACGCCCGGCGTGCCCGTGATCGTCGTCATCGGCTTGACCTTGAGGATCTTGCCGTTGAGATCATTCGTGTTGCCCGCGGTGCGCTGCGCGTCCCAGTAGGCGCGGCCCGAGCGCTCGTCGATCGGGTTGAAGCCGCTGGAGTCGAACGGGTTCGTGTTGTCGCCCGTCGAGATGTAGAGGCTGCCGTCGGGGCCGAAGTACAGCGAGCCCGACGAGTGGCAGCACTCCGCGGTCTGGTGCTGGAACGTGAGGATCTTCTCCTCGGAGGTCAGGTCCAGCGTGTCGCCGTTGACCTTGAAGCGCGACACGACCTGCGTCCCGGTGCTGTCCGGGAGCTGGGAGTAGAAGAGATACACCCACTTGCTCGTGTCGAAGTCCGGCGCGAGCTGCAGACCGAGGAGCCCGTTCTCCTGGCTGCGCGTGACCGGGATCGTGCCGGCGGTCACCGTCTGTTGCGTGTTCGGCTTCCAGATCTGCAGGCGGCCGTCGCGCTCGATGTAGAAGACACGCCCGTCGTTCGCGATGTCGAGCTCCATCGGATTCTGCGTGTTGTCATCCAGCGTGACCTTCTGGAAATCGGACGCCGTCGGCGTCTGCGCGCGTGCCGCGCCACTCCAACACAGGCACGCCAAAATGGCCAGGGCGAAGCTCGCCCAGGCCCTTGAGGACCTTCCCATCAACTCTCCCTCTCCTCCGGGGTCCGACCCGGACACGTATTCGACTACTCGCGCAACGAATACAGGTTCAGGCAGCTCTCAGGTAGCTCCAATTGTCATCTGCCTGACAACTTAGACAGATGTCCAACAGTATGACCAGGTGAAACGCTTTTGCGCGCCCCTTTTTGACCGGGTGTACTACAAATGTTCGAAGGTTTCAGTCATTGAGCGTGCTCTCGAGCCAGGACTCGACACCAGCTACGTGAGCGGTCGCGACCGCGCGGGCGATGTCCGGGCGATGGTGGGCGAGCGCCTCGTAGAGCGCGGCGTGCTGGGCCTTGGTCTGGTCGATCGCGTTGGCCTGGGTGACGCCGCGCCAGACGCGGGCGCGGCTCATCGGCGTGGAGAAGCTCTGGAGCACGGAGGCGAGGACCGGGTTGCGCGACGCGACGCCGATCAGGCGGTGGAACTCGAGGTCGTTGGCGACGAACGCCTCGACCGTGTCGCACGCGTCCATCTCCTCGACCACGCGGCGCAACTCGGCGAGCTCGGCGTCGGTGATGTACTGGGCGGCGAGCGCGGCCGTCGCGGCCTCGAGGATCCGGCGGACCTCGAGCACCTGCAACAACGTGCGGTCCTGGTGGAACTCGGCCATGAACGTCAGCGGCTCGAGGAGCATGCTCGGCTCGAGGCTCGTGACGTAGGTCCCGTCGCCCTGGCGCGCCTCGAGGATGCGGGCGAGGGTGAGCGCGCGGACCGCCTCACGCAGCGAGTTGCGCGAGAGGCCGAGGCGGGTGGCGAGGTCGGCCTCCTTCGGCAGCCGCTCACCCGCCGCGAGCTCGCCGCGGATGATCATCGCCTTGATGTCCTCGATGGCTCGCTCGGTGACGCTCATTCGCGTCACGGGAGCGTATAGATCCGCCGGGCGGTGCCGCCGAAGACCTGCTCTCGCTCGGCCGCGCTCAAGCCAGCGGTGAGCGCCTCGGCGGCGTCGACCACCTGCTCGTAGGACGCGGCGAGCAGGCAGACCGGCCAGTCGGAGCCGAACATCACCCGGTCGGGACCGAACGCGTCGAGCACGATCTCCGCGTACGGACGCAGGTCGTCGACGGTCCACGCGGCCCAGTCGGCCTCGGTGACCATGCCCGACAGCTTGCAGGCGACGTTCTCGTGGGCGGCCAGCTCGCGGATCTGCGTGGCCCACGGCTCCAGCTCCCCGCTCGCGATCGGCGGCTTGGAGAGGTGGTCGAGGACGAACCGCAGCTCGGGCAGCGCGCGCCCGGTCTCGATCGCCGCCGGCAACTGCTCCGGGATCGTCAGCAGGTCGTAGACGAGCCCTTCGCGCGCTACCGCGGCGAGGCCGGCGCGCACGTCGGGCCGGCAGAGCCAGCGCGGGTCGGGCTCGCCTTGGACCAGGTGCCGGATGCCCACGAGGCGGCCGTGCCGCAGCGCGGCCAGTCGATCACCCACATCGGCGGCCGTGAGATCCACCCACCCGACGACCCCCGCGATCAGCGGGTGCTCGATGGCGAGCAGCTCCGGCGTCTCCTCCGCGACGGCGACGGTCTGGACGACCACGGTCGCGTCGACGGGCGCGACCGCTTCGAGATCGGCAGCCGTGAAGGTCCGACGGATGCGATCGTCGGAGATCCACGGCTGGTCGCGCACCGAGAGATCCCACAAGTGATGGTGTGCGTCGACGCGAAACATCCGATCTCGGCCGAATCCTATCGGACTTGACGACCGAGACATCCGATGATTAGCTGTCCAAACATCCTATGTCTGTGATCACGGCACTCGACACATACGACGTCCGCTTCCCCACCTCGTTGCACCTGGACGGGTCGGATGCCATGAACCCGGACCCCGACTATTCCGCTGCCTACGTGGTGATCCGCACGGACGCGCGGGACGGGCTCGAAGGCCATGGGTTCGCGTTCACGATCGGGCGCGGGAACGACGTGCAGGTGGCCGCGATCCGCGCGCTGGAGCCGTTCATCGTCGATCTCCCGCTCGAGGAGACGCTGGCTTCGCTCGGCTCCGTCTACCGCCGGCTCACGCATGACTCGCAGCTGCGCTGGCTGGGCCCCGAGAAGGGCGTCATGCACATGGCCGTGTCCGCGGTCGTCAACGCGCTCTGGGACCTCGCGGCCAAGCGCGCGAACAAGCCGCTGTGGAAGCTGTTGTCCGACCTTTCGCCCGAGCAGCTGGTGGAGCTCGTCGACTTCCGCTACCTGACCGACGCGCTCACGCCCGAGGAGGCGCTCACCATCCTGCGCGGCGCGCAGCAGGGGCGGGAGGAGCGCGAGGACCGGCTGCTCGCGACGGGCTACGCGGCGTACACGACGACGCCCGGCTGGCTCGGGTACTCCGACGCGAAGCTCACCCGCCTCTGCCGCGAGGCCGTCGCCGCCGGCTACGGGCAGATCAAGCTCAAGGTCGGCGCCAACCTGTCCGACGACGTCCGCCGGCTGCGGATCGCGCGCGAGGCGTGCGGGCCGGACATCCGGATCGCGGTCGACGCCAACCAGCGCTGGGACGTCGACGTCGCCGTGCGCTGGGTTCGCGCGCTCGCGCCGTTCGACCCGTACTGGATCGAGGAGCCGACGAGCCCGGACGACATCCTCGGCCACGCCACGATCCGGCGCGGGGTCGCACCGATCCGCGTCGCCACGGGCGAGCACGTGCAGAACCGCGTCGTGTTCAAGCAGCTGATGCAGGCCGAGGCGATCGACATCGTGCAGATCGACGCGGCGCGGGTGGCGGGCGTCAACGAGAACATCGCGATCCTGCTGCTCGCGGCGAAGTTCGGGCTGCCGGTCTGCCCGCACGCCGGCGGCGTCGGCCTGTGCGAGCTGGTGCAGCACCTGTCGATGTTCGACTACCTCGCGGTCTCCGGGAACGCCGACGGCCGCGTGATCGAGTACGTCGACCACCTGCACGAGCACTTCGTCGACCCGGTCGTGATCGAGCAGGGCCGCTATCGCGCCCCGCTGCGGCCGGGGTTCTCCTCCGAGCTGAAGCGGGACGCGCTGGCCGAGTACCTCTTCCCCGACGGCGCGGTGTGGGCGCCGCAGCCGACCCATGCGTGATCGAGCCCGGCCAGCGGCTCGGCGGACCGACGGTCCGGTTTCGGGCATCCCGGAGGTGGCGCGGTGAACGGCCTACGGGTGATCGTCACCGGCGGCGGCTCCGGGATCGGCCTGACGACCGCGCGGCACATGGCGGCGCAGGGTGCGCGCGTCGTCTGTCTCGACCTCGACCCGTCGGCCGTCGAGCCGCCGCTCATCGGAATCGAGTGCGACGTCTCCGATGATGCCTCCGTCCGGCCGGCGGTCGCGGCCGCCGCCGAGCAGTTGGACGGCATCGACGTCCTGGTCAACAACGCGGGGATCGGCGCGCGCGGGAACGTGGCCGACAACGACGACGCCGAGTGGCATCGGGTGCTCGATGTCAACGTCGTCGGCATGGCGCGCGTCAGCCGGGCGGTGCTGCCCTGGCTGGCGCGCTCCCCCCATGCCGCGATCGTCAACACCGGCTCGATCGCCGCCACCGCGGGGCTTCCGGACCGCGCGCTCTACAGCGCGTCCAAGGGCGCGGTCCAGGCGCTCACGCTCGCGATGGCGGCCGATCACCTCGACGCCGGGATCCGCGTGAACTGCGTGAACCCGGGCACGGCGGACACGCCGTGGGTGCGGCGGCTGCTCGACGCGGCGGACGATCCCGCCGCCGAGCGCGCGGCGCTCGAGGCGCGCCAGCCACACGGGCGGCTGGTCGCGGCCGAGGAGGTCGCCGCCGCCATCTGTTACCTCGCCGGACCGGGCGCGGGCTCGACCACGGGCGCCGTGCTCGCGGTCGACGGCGGGATGCAGGGACTGCGGGTGCGGCGATGACGCTCGGCTTCGGCAGCGCTCCGATCGGCAACCTCGGCCGCGAGGTGAGCGAGCAGGAGTGGCGGGGTGCGCTGGCCGCGGCGTGGGACGCGGGCATCCGCTACTTCGACACCGCCCCGCACTACGGGCTCGGGCTCGCGGAGCGGCGGCTCGGCGAGGGCCTCGCCGGACGCGACGGATTCACCCTCTCCACCAAGGTCGGCCGGCTGCTCGTGCCGGGTCCGGGGCCGTCGGAGGGCTACGCCGTCCCGCCGACGCATCACCGCGTGCGCGACTACAGCCGCGACGGCGTTCTGCGCTCGTTGGAGTCCAGCCTGGAGCGCTTGGGCGTCGACCGCGTCGACATCGTCTTCGTCCACGACCCCGACGACCACGAGCGCGAGGCGCTCGACGGCGCGTTCCCGGCGCTCGACGAGCTGCGCTCGCAGGGCGTCATCACGAGCTACGGCGCCGGGATGAACCAGTCCGAGATGCTGGCCCGGTTCGTCCGCGAGACCGATCTCGACGTGCTGATGCTCGCCGGCCGCTACACGCTGCTCGAGCAGGGCGCGCTCGACGACCTGCTGCCGGAGTGCGAGCGGCGCGGCGTGTCGGTCGTGGCCGCGGGCGTGTTCAACTCCGGCCTGTTGGCGAACGAGCGCCCGCGCGAAGGCACGACCTACAACTACGAGCCGGCGCCGCCTGAGCTGCTCGCGCGCGTGCACCGGATCGCCGACGTGCTCGAGCGCCACGGCACGACGCTGCCCGTCGCGGCCGCGCAGTTCGCGCTCGCGCATCCCGCGGTGTCGGCGCTGTGCCTCGGCGCGCGCTCCGCCGCCCACGTCGAGCGCAACGCCGCGCTGCTCGACGAGCCGGTCCCGGACCAGGCCTGGACCGAGCTCGTCAGCGAGGGCCTGCTGCGCCCGGACGCCCCCATCCCGGCGCAGGCGCCATTGTGACCGGGACCTGAAACGTGAGCGGGGGGAGAGAGCCGATGGAACGTCTGTTGTTGGAAGTGCACGGGGTGAGCAAGAGCTTCCCCGGCGTCAAGGCGCTCGAGGACATGCACCTCGACGTGCGCGCCGGCGAGGTGCTGGCCGTGGTGGGCGAGAACGGGGCCGGCAAGTCGACGCTGATGAAGCTCCTGTCCGGCATCTACGACGCCGACGCGGGCGAGTTCTCGTTCAACGGCGGCCAGTACGAGCCGACGTCGCCCAAGCACGCGCTCGAGCTCGGCATCAGCATCATCCATCAGGAGTTCAACCTGATGCCCGACCTGACGGTCGCGCAGAACATCTTCATCGGTCGCGAGCCGGGCGGGTTCTTCACGTCGGAGCGGCGCCTGAACGCCCGCGCGCAGGAGCTGATCGAGCGGCTGCACCTGCCGCTGCGGCCGAAGGACCTCGTGGGCGATCTCACCGTCGCCAAGCAGCAGATGGTCGAGATCGGCAAGGCGCTCTCCTACGACGCGAAGCTGCTGATCATGGACGAGCCGACCGCGGCGCTCAACGACGCCGAGGTCGAGGTCCTGCACGGCCTGATCCGCCGGTTCGTGACGCCCGACACGGGCGTGATCTACATCTCGCACCGCATGGACGAGCTGCGGCGGATCGCCGACCGCGTGACGGTGATCCGCGACGGCCGCTACGTCGGCACGCGCGACATCGCCGAGACGACGATGAAGGAGGTCATCTCGATGATGGTCGGGCGCGAGCTCTCGACCACGGCGAAGCCCGAGGGGGTCCGCGACGACCGCGAGGTCGTGCTCGAGGTCAACGGGCTCTCGACCAAGGATCTGCTCCAGGACGTGAGCTTCGAGCTGCGGCGCGGAGAGATCCTCGGCTTCGCGGGGTTGATGGGGGCCGGGCGGACCGAGGTCGCGCGCGCGATCGTGGGCGCCGACAAGACGTCGGCCGGCAGCGTATGGCTGCGCGGGCGCCAGCTGCACATCACCAACCCGGCGGACGCGGCCAAGCACCGGATCGGCTACCTGTCGGAGGACCGCAAGCGCTTCGGCCTGCTGCTCGAGCAGGACGTCAACGCGAACATCGGGCTCAGCGCGCTCGGCGAGCGCTTCGTGCGCTGGGGCTTCATGCGCGACAAGGCGATGCGCGCGACGTCGCGCGAGTACGTGGACAAGCTGCGGATCAAGACGCCGTCGGTGGCCCAGGAGGCCAAGTACCTCTCCGGCGGCAACCAGCAGAAGGTGGTCATCGCCAAATGGCTGGTCAAGGACTGCGACGTCCTGATCTTCGACGAGCCCACCCGCGGCATCGACGTGGGTGCCAAGGAGGAGATCTACCGGCTCCTGAACGAGCTCGCCGAAGGCGGCAAGTCGATCATCATGATCTCGTCGGAGCTGCCCGAGATCCTGCGCATGTCGCACCGGATCGTCGTCATGTGCGAAGGCCGCGTCACCGGCACGCTCGACGCTTCCGACGCGACCCAGGAGCAGGTCATGCACTATGCGACCCTGCGGACGCTGGAGGAGGTGGCATGAGCGTGTCGACGCCCCAGCGCGAGGACACGGCGCCGGCCGCGGTCGAGGCCGTCGGCAGCACCGTGCGCAATCGGCTGCAGCAGTTCCTGGCCTTCGCGAGCCTGATCGCGATCTTCCTGTTCTTCTCGATCGCCAGTTCGAGCTTCCTGAACTACGCGAACGTCACGGCGATCCTGTTCTCGACGGTCGTCATCGGCCTGCTCGCGCTCGGGACGACGTTCGTGATCATCACGAGCGGCATCGATCTCTCGATCGGCACCGGCATGACCTTGTGCGCGGTCATCTCGGGCGTGCTGATCGTCAACACCGGAGTGCCGATCGTGGTCGGCGTCATCGGCACGATTCTCTTCGGCGGCCTCATCGGCCTCGTGAACGGATTCAACGTCTCGGTGCTCGGCATCCCGCCGTTCATCGCGACCCTGGCGATGATGCTCGCGGCCCAAGGGCTCGCGCTCGTCATCTCGCACTCGACGCCGATCTACTTCACCGACGCGCCCGGTTACACGGCGATCTCGACCGGCCACCTGTTCGGCGTCGACTTCCCCAACGCCGTGCTCGTGCTCGCCGTGGCGGCGATCGTCGCCGCGGTGATCCTGAACCGGACGATCCTCGGCCGGTACACGTACTCGATCGGCTCCAACGAGGAGGCGACCGCACTGTCGGGCATCCCGGTGCGGCGGTGGAAGATCATCATCTACACGCTCGCCGGTCTCTTCACCGGGCTGGCCGGCGTGATGATCTCGGCCCGCCTGGCGTCCGCCCAGCCGGCCACGGGGCTCGGCTACGAGCTGCAGGCGATCGCCGCCGTCGTGATCGGCGGGACGTCGTTGAGCGGTGGAAAGGGCTCGATCGTCGGCACGATCATCGGCGCCCTGATCATCTCGGTCCTCAACAACGGGCTGCAGATCATGTCGATCCCGCAGGAGTGGCAGAACGTGATCCTCGGCGTCGTGATCCTCGTCGCCGTCTACGCCGACATGGCGCGCAAGCGCACCACGGTATGAACACAAAGGAGAGAGAGTGATGATGGGTCGCAAGTGGGTCGCGGTCGTCGGCGCGGGCCTCGCGTTGGCGGTCGCTGCCTGTGGGTCTGACAGCAACGATTCCGGCGGTGGCACCTCGAACACGGCCGCCAGCGGTGGTGGCGGCGAGCAGCCCTACATCGCGATCGTGAGCAAGGGCTTCCAGCACCAGTTCTGGCAGGCCGTCAAGCAGGGCGCCGAGGAGGAGGCCAAGGCCGAGGGCGCCCGCATCACCTTCGAAGGCCCGCCGACCGAGCAGGACATCGAGCAGCAGGTCACGATGCTCACCAACGCGATCCAGAAGAAGCCCGCCGCGATCGGCTTCGCCGCGCTGGACTCCAAGGCGTCCGCGCCGCTGATGGACCAGGCCAAGTCGCAGAACATCCCCGTGATCGCGTTCGACTCCGGCGTGGAGTCAGACGTGCCGGTGACGACCGCCGCGACCGACAACAAGGCCGCCGCCGCCGAGGCCGCCAAGCACATGTCCGACCTGCTCGGCGGCAAGGGCAAGGTCGGCATGGTCGTCCACGACCAGACGTCCAAGACCGGCATCGACCGCCGCGACGGCTTCATCGAGTGGATGAAGGCCAACGCCCCCGGCATCGAGGTGCTCCCGGTGCAGTACGGCGGCGGCGACCAGGCCAAGTCCGCCGACATCGCGAAGTCGATCATCTCCTCCAATCCGGACCTGAAGGGCTTCTACGGCGCCAACGAGGGCTCCGCCATCGGCATCGTCAAGGGCGTCGAGGAGAGCGGAAAGAAGGGCCTGACGATCATCGGCTTCGACTCCGGCAAGGCCCAGATCGACGCGATCAACAGCGGGGTCATGGCCGGCGCCATCACCCAGAACCCGGTCGGCATGGGCAAGGAGCTCGTCTCCTCCGCCATGAAGGCGATCAAGGGCGAGTCCGTCCCGAAGGTCATCGACACCGGCTTCTACTGGTACGACAAGACCAACATCGACGATCCGAAGATCGCCGCGGTCCTCTACCAGTAGCCGTCACATGAACGTCGGTCGTGGCACTTCAGGGTGTGTCCCGAAGTGCCCGACCGACGTGCCTGCTGAAGCTCGCGCGGTTCTTCCGGCGCGGGAAGGTCGAGCGGCGCGCCCTGCAGCGGCTGGGGATGCAGTCCCCCGTGCTGGCGCCTGACGACTACGAGCGGATCGAACACGAGGCCGGGCTGCCGGACCTCCGGGCGCGGGTCCGCGCCGGGCTGGAGCAGATCTCCGGCGACCAGCAGGCGGCGCTGCGCCTGCGGGTGGTGGACGAGCTGCCGTACGACGAGGTTGCGCGCCGGCACGGACGTCGTCCTGGCTGGTGCCGGACTCCTCGACGGCGCGCATCGTCCGCCGCCTGCCGGACCCCGCGGGGGTCTTGACTGGGCCGTGCGCACCTTCACCGCGCGAACGGCGCAGGGCGGCCGGGCGATGCGAGCGCGTACGCGCCGCGGCCCACCGTGACGGTCGGGCGCGCGCGTACGCGCCGCGGCCCACCGTGACGGTCGTCTGGGGGCCGCCGGTCCGGCGCGTCGAGGTGGGCGGGCGTTGGCCCCCCTTGGGGCCGGACGGGTCGTTCCTCGCGTTCTTCTCGCCCTCTATGACGGACCGCGACCTGGTGGTGCGGACCACGTGCGCGGACGGGAGCAGCCATCGCGTCGAGCGCTTCCGCGAGCGGCGGGTGCCGCGTTCGCGGATCGAGGCCCGCGCTCCCGACCCCGACGCCGGCACGCCGTACGGGCTGCTGGTCTGGCGCGACCCCGGCTTCCTGCATCCCGACGTGCAGGAGCTCACCATCCGCACGCCGCGCAGCGAGCGCCACCCGCTCGCCGGGCCGTAGGATCTCGGGTGAGAACGACGCAAAGGACGCCTATGACCAGTGCCTACACCGTCGCGGGCCGCGAGGACGCGCTCGACTTCATGGCGGACTACCCGGGCTACGGGGAGCAGCGGTGGTACACGACCGCGCTCGGGGCCGAGCAGGTCTCCTTCAGCTGGCGCCGGATGCTGCCGGGAACCGGCGGCCGCGGCAGCTACGGGCATCGCCACCCCGGCCAGGAGGAGGTCTACTTCGTGATCGCCGGCACGGTCACGTTCAAGGTCGACGACGACATCTTCGAAGCGGGTCCGCAGACCGCGGTCCGCATCGCGGGTGACGCATACCGCTCGATCCACAACGACACGGCCGACGAGGCGCAGGTGCTGATCTTCTCGCCGCGGCTCGCCGAACCTCCGACCGAGACGGTCGATGAGTTCTGGTCGTAGCGAGATCGCGGCGCTGATCGACCGCTACGACGCCGCGTGGAACGCCCAGGACCTGGACGCGATCGCGTCGATGCACGACGACGCGATCGTCTTCCACAACCACACCGCCGGCGAGCGGGTCGCCGGCGGGGCCGCCGTCCGCGCCCACATCGGCGCGATCTTCGCCCGCTGGCCGACGCTGCGCTTCGAGCGCCGTTCGTTGCGTTGCGGGGAGGACTTCGCCGTGAGCGAGTGGACCGCCCGCGCGACACATCCGGACGACGGCCGCCGGCTCGAGTGGGACGGCGTCGACGTCTTCCCGCTCAGCGCGGACGGGCGGCTCGCCCGCAAGGACGTCTACTCGACTTCGGGAACGCCGCGCGTGCTCTGACGCTATGACGACTCGCAGGCGTACCCGTCGCCGTCGCGATCGAGGTCGTATGGGTCGCTGCCGACCGACCTGACCGGTCCGGTGTAGTCCGGCCCGTCCCCACTCCCGCCCCGGCAGTCGTAGTCGGACGAGTCGGGCTTCAGGCAGGCGCCTTCGTAGTTGGGATCGCAGTTCGGCTCGCTCTGGGCTTCCTGCTCGGCGTTGTACGCGTCGCACCCCGGCGGCGTCGCCGCACCATCGCGGACGGCAGCCTTCTCCGCGGCGGTGCACGTCTTCGCGTCGCGGGCGATCCGCTTGCGCTCGCGCGCCGCGGCGTCGGCCTTGGCGATCGCCGCGTTCGCGCGCGCGATGACGGTCCGGGCGGCCTGCGTCTTGCGCAGTTGCCGTGAACGCGTCGCGAGACGCCGGGCATTCTTGTCGTGCCCGCGCTTGAGCTCGCGCTTCGCCTTTCGGAGGAGTTCGGCGGCCTGGCGTCGACGCTCCTTGGCGCCGTCGAGGGCGACCTCCCCGTTCATCGCCGACGCATCCAGCACGGCCCCCGTGTCCGGCGTGGCCGGGGGAGCGTTCTCCCCGGCGGCGCACCCGCTCACGATCGCCAATAGCACCAGGCCGCTCGCCAGCCTGGCCGCCCACCGCCCTCGTCGATCGCCCTCGCTCACAGTGCTCCCTCCATGCCAATACCGAAACCTTCACTAGTGACCCTATCGCGGCGCGCAGCGGGCGGCACTGGATACTCGTCCAGTCGACCAGAAGTGGAACGTGATCCGCTTATAGGGGGGTGGCAAGGAAAACTTGACCCTGAGGACGGTTTTCCTGCGCACCCCCTGTCGGGCAGCTGGCACCACCGATCCTCGCGGTGCGGCTTTGAGAGCTGCCCGTGTCTGGTCAGCGTGGCGGCCGTGGACGATCGATTGCGGCACAGCGCGAGAACGATCTATGTTCCCTCTGCGCGCAAGAAGGCGCGCACTCGTCCGCAGAGGAGTGTCTGATGGCCGCAGCGACGCAAACGACCACGGGTTCCAATAACGGTGCGCCCGAGGTGGCACTCCCGAGCAAGGCGGTCTCCGACGCACAGGACGTCTTGAAGCCCACGAGGGATCTCCTTCACGGGCTCAGCCTCCTGGGAGGCGACAAAGGCGCCGACGATGCGGCGGACAACGCCGACGACTTCGGCTCCGTCTGGGGCGGGCCCCCGCAGAGCGTCGCGCTGATCGAGGCCGGGGCGACCGCCGCTGCGAAGTGGTGGGCGGCCGGTTTGAGCGCCTCCGTCGGTGCGGCGTGGGTTTGGGTGACGGCCTTCTGGAACGCCAACGGTCCCATCCACGCCAACCTCGTGACCGGCATCGCGATCGTGACCGCCGCGGTCGTGCTCGCGATCGGCTACCTGATCGCGAGCGATGTCCGTGGGCGCGCCGCCGCCGCGGCGGCGACCATCGATGCGCGCAGCAGGGTCGCGATCGCGATGCTCAGCAACGCCGAGGCGCTCTACAAGCGCCCGCCGGCGCAGTTCGAACCCTCCCTCGTCGCTCTGTCGCCGTCCCGCAAGGTCGTCAACCGCGCGGCGGAGGAGCCCGATGACGAGAACGACTGGGACGCGATCGCCATCGAGCGCCAGGCGGACGGCTCCCTCGCCTACGTGGTCGCCAAGGGCTCCAAGCAGATGACGCTCGGCCCCGACAAGTTGATCTTCGTCAGCCAGGCGAAGCCGCCGAAGTCAGGATCACGAAACGGCAGTTGAGGCACCCTCAATCTGAGACGTAGCCCTCGTCCTCGAACCGGTACGTGCGGAGGTCCTGATAGATCGGCTTGGCGTACTGCTTGGTCGAATGAGTCGTGAGGCCGCGCTGGATCGCCACCGCGTGGCGACGCATCACCTCGTCGGTCGTGACGCCTTCTCCGCCACCCGGGTAGTGCTGGCGGACGATCCCGAAGATCGACCGCAGCTTGGACTCGGACTGGTCGCCGTGGCGTCCGAAGCTGAGCGATTGCGGCGGGACGAGGTCGTCGCTCCGGAACGCGAGATTGGTCGCGTCGCCGGTGTCCTCTCGAGTCTGCAACGCCTGCGCCGGGGTCAGGAACGCGCGCAGGTGCGGCGCGTCCGGGGGTTGCTTGAGCTTCCGGTTGTAGTAGCGCGTCGTCGTGATGTCGCCGCCGAGGAAGACGGCCGGGTCGTTCTTGGCCGCTGCGACGCCCTTCGGGTTCGCGATCGCCTCGGCCCCCTCCGAGCTGCCGCGCTTGGCCGGGTCGAGCCCTTGGGCGAGGATCGACGGGACGCTCGTCCGGCTCGTCGCGTGGTAGAAGCGCGCGTTGCGGTAGGCCTCCATGTGCGCGTCCAACTGCTGGTCGGTGACGGGCTCACCGTGCATCAAGACCCGCTCCAGCAAGCTCGGCCTCGGCGGATCGGGCATCAGCTCGATCCGCACCTTGTCGTTGGCCGAGATCAGGATCGGAGCCCGCGGATCCGGCTTGGTCGTCTTGTTGACGCGCACCGGGTACTCCATGCGGCCGACACGTTACGCCTTCACTGAGGAGGACCGGAACGGAGGATGATCGTGGTCTCGGTGTCGACCGCGCCGACGCGGTTGCGCAGGGTGCGCAGGAAGGCGTCGAGCTCGGCGGTGTCGCGGCAGGCGACGCGCAGCTGGTAGTCGGGCGCGCCGCTCAGGTGCAACACCTCGATCACCGGCTCCAGGCGCGACACGGCGACCGCGAACGCGTCGGAGTCGACGCCGCGGCGCAGCGTGACGCCCACCAGCGCCTCGAGGTGCCGCCCACCCGCCGCGGGGTCGATCAGCGCGACGAAGCCGGTGATCACGCCGGCCTGCCGCAGTCGGCGGACGCGGTCGGCGGCGGCGTTGGCGCTGAGGCCGACCGCGGCGCCGAGATCGCGCCACGAGAGGCGGCCGTCCTCACGGAGGAGCCTGAGGATCTCACTGTCGATCGGGTCCAGCGCCACGGTTCTCGCGGTCTTCTCCAAGGGCGGCTTGCGGGGCGTGAAGTGTCGCCGATATCCCCTGGACATGCACGCTCTCACGATCGGTTTCGGGCTCGGGTTCCTCGTCGCCCTGCAGCTCGGCCCCATGTCGCTGTTCCTGGTCCGCTCCACGTTGCGCAGCGGGTTGGCCGTGGGGTTGGCGATCGGCGGCGGGATCGCGCTCGTCGACGCGCTGTACGCGGCACTGGGCGCGGCGGGCGCCGCTTCACTGCTGGCCATCGACGCGTTGCGGACGACGTTCACCCTGCTCGGCGCGGCGGTCCTGCTGGTGCTCGGCATACGCACGCTGCGCGACGCGTTCCGGGTGCGGCCCGACGCGGAGACGCGGGAGGTCGTCCGGTCGCCGCGACGCGCGTTCGCCACGGCCGTCGCCGCGACGGCGTCGAACCCGGCGACGATCGCCTCGTGGGCGGCGATCTTCGCCGCCGCCAGCGGCGCGAGCGCGAACGGCACACCCGCGCTCCTGGTCGCCGGCGTCGGCGCCGGCAGCCTCTGCTGGGTCACGCTGCTCGCGGCGGGCACGGCCACCGCGCGGCGGGCGGTCGGAGCGAAAGCGATCCGGATCGCCGACGTGATCGCGGGCGGCGGGCTCGTGATCTTCGGCTGCGCGCTCGCGATCAGCGCGAACTAGGGCGTAATGTCCGCCCGCATGGACGCGATCAGGGCTCTGCGGGACGGACTGCTCTCCAAGCGCGAGGACTGGGAGGCCGCGTGCGCGCAGTTCGCGTGGCCGGTGCTGGACGAGTTCAACTGGGCGCTGGACTGGTTCGACGGCTTCGCGCGTGGCAACGACGCGACCGGTCTGCTGGTGGTCGAGGCCGATGGCAGCTCGAAGCAGCTCACGTTCGACGAGCTGGTCACGCGCAGCGACCAGCTCGCGAACTGGCTGCGCGCGCAGGGCGTGCGACGCGGCGAGCGGATCGTGCTGATGCTCGGCAACCAGGTCGAGCTGTGGGAGACGATGCTCGCGGCGATGAAGCTCGGCGCGGTCGTGATCCCCGCGACGACGCTGCTGGCCGAGGCCGACCTGCGCGACCGGATCGACCGCGGCAACGCCAAGCACGTGATCGTCCGCGCCGCCGACGCGTCCAAGTTCGACGGCGTCGCGGGCGACTACACGCGGATCGCGGTCGGCGAGAACGCCCCCGACGGCTGGCTCGACTACGCGCAGTCGCACCAGGCACAGGCGGAGTTCACGCCCGACGGCCCCACCCACGCCACGGACACGCTCCTGCTGTATTTCACCTCCGGCACGACCGCGCGCCCGAAGCTCGTCGAGCACACCCACGCCTCGTATCCGGTCGGCCATCTCTCGACCCTGTACTGGATCGGGCTCAAGCCCGGCGACGTGCACCTCAACCTGAGCTCGCCCGGTTGGGCGAAGCACGCCTGGTCGAACTTCTTCGCCCCCTGGCTGGCCGAGGCGACGGTCGCGATCTTCAACTACGAGCGCTTCGACGCGAGTGCGCTGCTGAACGTCATCGCCACCCACAACGTCACGACGTTCTGCGCCCCGCCCACCGTCTGGCGGATGCTGATCCAGGCCGACCTGACGTCCGTCCGAACGCAGCTCAGAGAGGTCGTCGGCGCCGGCGAGCCGCTCAACCCTGAGGTCATCGAGCAGGTGCAGAAGGCGTGGGGCCTTACCCTTCGCGACGGGTTCGGCCAGACCGAGACGACGCTGCAGATCGGCAACCCGCCCGGCCAGCCGATCAAGCCGGGTTCGATGGGCCGCCCGATGCCCGGCTACACCGTCGCGCTGATCGACCCGGTCACCGGCGAGGCCGCCGAGGAGGGCGAGATCTGCCTACCGCTGGACAACCGCCCGCTCGGCCTGATGGTGGGCTACCGCGACGACGACGAGCGCACGTCGGACGCGATGCGCGGCGGCTACTACCACACGGGCGACGTCGCCTCGCGCGACGCGGACGGCTACATCACCTACGTCGGCCGCACCGACGACGTCTTCAAGGCCTCCGACTACCGGATCTCGCCGTTCGAGCTCGAGTCGGTGCTGATCGAGCACCCGGCGGTCGCCGAGGCCGCCGTCGTCCCCTCCCCCGACCCGCTGCGCCTCGCCGTCCCGAAGGCGTACGTGGTGCTGGCGCAGGGACACGAACCGACCAGGGAGACCGCGCTCTCGATCCTCAAGCACGCCCGTGAGCAGCTCGCGCCCTACAAGCGGGTCCGCCGCATCGAGTTCTATGAGCTGCCCAAGACGATCAGCGGCAAGATCCGCCGCGTCGAGCTGCGCGCCCGCGAGGAGCAGGACGTAAGCGGCGGGTGGTCGGAGGCCGACTTCCCGGAGCTGAAGGCCTAGGCGCCGCAGGCGGCGGTGACCCCCGCCTGCGCGGTCGAGAGCGCCGCCCGCTTCTTCGAGCGCGTGCGGACCGCGCTCTTGTAGCGGCTCTTGTCGCGCTTGGCCAGCCGCTTGTAGGAGGCGCGCTTGGCGCCGTGCGCACGCCGGGCCTTCCGCTCGTAGGCCTTGTAGGACTTCCGATAGCGCGCGACCGCCTTCTCGGCCGTGGTGACCGCCTTGTTCGCGGCGGTGAGCTTGGCGCGGGCGGTCACGCACGGGTCGGGACCGACGAGGAACGTCGCGGACGACGTCGCCTCGGGCGCGGGATCGCTTCCCGACTCGACGACGTAGGCGCAGAGCAGGTAGGTGCCGTTCGTCGTCGGCGCGGTGATCGTGTCGGTCCCGGTCTGGGTGCCCTGCACGGTCGTGTAGAGGACGTCGGTGGAGTTCGGGTCGTCGAGCGCGTAAGTCGCCTCGCAGCCACGGCCGCCGGCGGGCTTGAGCGTGATGATCAGCCTGCGGCTCAGCTCGGTGTTCACCGGCGCGTTGAGCGCGAACGCCTGTCCAGCGTCGACACGCGGCGGGACCTGGATCGAGACGGTCGCCCGCGCGGAGCGGACGGTGAGCCTGACCGCGCCGGTCACTGCGAGTGGTGACGCGTCGCTGGAGCTGTTCTGGAGGTAGCCGCACACGATCGATGTGCCCGGGTCGTAGATCGTGTGCGTCTGCGTCGTGCTCCCGCTTGCCGACCCGCTGGTGTAGATCACGTCGGAGCTGTTCGGGTCGTCGACGTTGTACGCGGACCCGCAGCCCAACGGCCCATCGGGCTTGATGGTCACGATCACGCGGGGGTCGGGATCGGACGATGTCCACGTCGCGGTGATCGGGATCGGCACCTCCTCGGTCGGATCGGCTCCGAAGGTCACCGTCAGCGTGTCCGCGGCGCGCGCGGAAGCGGCAGTGGCCAGCAGCATCACGACCACGAGCAGCGACGCCATCACCGTGCGAGACATTCGGGAACCTTCCGTGGATTACGGGCGCAGATCGCGCAAGGTTATCTGCGCGCTCCACCGGTCACAACCCGATCAGTTCTCGAAGATGACCTGGACCCGCGCGCGCAACTCGCTCACCTGTGCCGCGAGCTCGGTCTGCCCGAGACCGTCGACGGCGAGGAGCTCCGCGCGGACGGTCTGCAGCGTCGTCACGACCTCGTCCATCTCGGTGAGCATCGCGGCCAGGCGCTGCCGCAGACGGTCGAGCGCGTCCGCGTCCGCGGCCGGCTGTTCGGCCAGAAAGGCGTGGATGCGCTGCGCGCGCTCGGCGTGGCCCTGCAGGGCGAGCACGAGGCCCGCGACCTCGCGGTTGACGTCGTCGGACGCCTCGGCCGTGATCGCTGCGCGGGCGGCGCTCGCGGCGCGCACGCGAGCGGCGATCTCCGGCGCGAAGCGGGTGGTCGTGCGCGGGACCGGCGGCGGCTCCCGGCGGGCGGCGGATCGCGCCCGCGAGCCGGCCTCGCGCGCCTCGCGCTCGTCGAAGAACGTGACGGTCACGAGCGCGAGCCAGCACACGACGGCGACCGGCGCGAGCCAGAGCACGCCGAGCGCGAGCGCGGCGACGAGGACGATGGCGGGCGCGAGCACGTTGACGGGCTTGGTGACCGCGTTGACCGCGAGGACGAGGCTGAGCTCCTTGCGGGTCATCGCTAGAAGAAGGAGCTGATCGACCGGTAGATCGAGCCGATGTCGTCGGCCCCGCCCGTGTAGCTCTTGCCGCCGCTGGCCTTCGCGTACTCCGCCAGTTCCTCGGCGTTGGGGTCCGTGCCGTAGGCGATCGTGAAGACGCGGATCTGCCCGCTCTCCTTCTCGCGCTGGCGGTCGAGCGCCTGCAGGACGTCGGAGGCGGTGTGGTTGGACGAGGTGTCCTCGCCGTCGGTCAGCAGGACCACCGCGTTGATCGCGTCGCGGTCGAGGTGGGCGGAGACGGCGTTGATGCCGGCGAGCGTCGCGTCGCGCAGGCGCGTGTCGTCCTCCGGGAGGATCGTGTCCGTGGCGGCGAGCAGCTTCGCCCGGTTCGCCGACATCGGCGCGATCGGAATCAGCGGCACGATGTCCTGCGAGAACTTGATCAGGCCGATGCGGTCCTGCGGCGCGGCCTGGCGGAAGAAGCCCTTCAGCCCGGCCTTGGCCTGCTCGAGCTTGTCCTCCTCGCCCATCGAGCCCGAGTTGTCGAAGACCATCATCACGTTGGCGGGCTTGCGGTCCTCGCGCCAGGTCGCCTTGATCTTGGCCAGCACCTTCGGCTCCGGCAGGCGCAACACGCGCGCCGGCTGCTTCGGGTCGACGCCGTTGGCGGCCGTCACCAGCCCGGCGGGAGCGACGTCGGGATCGGCGGGGCGGAAGCCCTGCGCGCCCGCGACCTCAGGCGTGATCGCCTTCGCCAGGAACGCAGTGAACACCTTGCCCGCGCTCGCCTGCTCGGGGGTCACCCAGTCGCCCTCGAGGGTCATCAGCGGGTTGTCGGAGAAGAACGTGCCCTCCTCGGGGTAGATCGCGACGAGGTGGTCGCCATCGCCCGCGTGACGGTTGAAGTCGATCATCGTCGTCTCCTCCATCGCCGCCGCCGAGGCGTAGCCGAGCCCGCGCCGGCGCATCTCGTCGGCGATGAAGAGCGTGGTGTCGCCGTAGTGGACGATCGAGTGCTCGAGCCGCTGCACCTGCGGGCGCCCGCGGGTGACGTCGGCCTCGGTCAGCCCCTCCCGCTTGCCGACCGCGGCGTAGTAGGAGGCGGCGACGGCGGAGAGTCCGGCGGTCGAGAAGTCCGGGTTGGTGTGCACGTACTTGAAGGACCCGAACTGCGGCTTGCCGACCGCGGCCCAGCCGCCGGTCGCGAGCTTGTCGAGCTCCTTGTAGCCGAGCGGGCGCTTGGGGTAGCCGTAGGCGTCCGCGAGCTGCTTGAACATCGCGATCACGAGCGGCGTGCGCACGATCGAGGGGTTGTCGTCGGCGACCAGCCGCCGGTCGGCCTCGTAGTTGAGCAACCGGCCCCAGAAGGACGAGGCGGGCGACCACAGCACCGGGCGGAGCTTGCCCTGCGAGATCCGCGTCTCGGCATCGCCGGACGCGACGATCTGCGGCTCGATGTACACGACGCGCCCGGCGCTCTTGTGTCCCTCGGCGTTGAAGCGCTTGATCAGCGGCGCGAGCAGCGCCTCCTTCTCGGGCGAGTAGGCCAGCGTGAGCTTCAGGGCGCCCGGGGGCGGGCTGGCGGTCGGGGGCGTGGGGGCGGACGAGGTCCGCGCCGGCGGCTTCGGATCGCCTCCGGCAGAGGCCACGAACGCGATCGCGACCGCCGCGAGCGCCAGGCCGATGATGAGCATGCGTCCTCGCATCGAGGTTCCTCCTTAGAAGTCCTGGTAGGTGCGCCACACGGCGGCGGCGTAGACGGCGAGCGCGAGTCCGACCATGAGCCGGACCGTCCCGAGCAGCGCCCCGGCGACCAGCAACGCGCACAGCAGCACGACGTTGAACGGGTCGGTGAGCGCGCTGACGAGCGCGTCGCGGCGGACGCGCGGCGCCTTCGCCGCGGGCGCGGCGACCGCCATCAGGACGGCGTCGCCCAGTTCACCCGCGCTGGCGTAGCGGTCGGCCGGGCGCTTGCTCATCGCCCGCGCGACGATCGCGTCGAAGCGGGTGCCGAGGCCGGGCGTCCGCCCGCTCGGCTTCGGCGGCCGCTCGGAGAAGTGCGCCCACAGCTTCCCCTCCTCGGTCGGCACAGTGAACGGCACCTCGCCGGTCAGCAGATGGCAGAGCATGCAGCCGAGCGAGTAGACGTCGGTGTACGGCCCGATCGCCTCGCCCCGGATCTGCTCGGGCGCGATGTAGTCGAGCGTCCCCAACACCATCCCGGTGCGGGTCGCCTCGGGGTCGCTCGAGAGTTGCTTGGTCAGCCCGAAGTCCGTCAGGTACGCGTGGCCCTCGGGGGTGACCAGGACGTTGGCCGGCTTGACGTCGCGGTGGACGAGGCCGTGCGTGTGCGCGGCGTCCAGGGCGGACGCCACCTGGGCGACGACCCGCGCCGCGTACGCGGGCTCGAGCCGCCCTTCCCGCCGCAGCGTCTCGCGCAGGTCGGCGCCGGGAACGAGCCGCATCGCGATGTAGAGCACGCCGTCGTGCTCGCCCGCCGCGTGGATCGGCACGACGTTCGGGTGGTCGAGCGACGCGGCGAGCTTGGACTCGGTCACGAACCGCCGCCGGAAGCCCTCGTCACCCGCGAGGTCCTCGGTCAGGACCTTCAGCGCGACCGCCCGGTCCAGCGTGAGATCGGTCGCCCGGTACACCACGCCCATGCCGCCGCGGCCGACACGGCTGTCGATGCGGTAGCCCGCGAAGACGGTCTGGATGAGGGCGTCCGGCATCGTGTCGCAAGCGTCCGCCACGCGCCCCATGCCAACAACGCGTCCTAGGTGTTCTGGTTCACACCTGCGTTCCGCCCACGGAAAACCGCGGACGGAGTTTCCGGCAAGACCGTGCGTGTCACGGTTTCCTCTCGGACACCCGCGGGTGAGAACGACCGGAGCCGCGGCTACGGTTGCGGGCGCCGTTCTTGGAGGTTCCGAGGACGTGGGCGAGCCGTGGCAGATCAAACGTGGCGCTCGGCGCCGCGTGCCACGGCTCCGCGACTCACACGAGCTTGCGCAGCACCTGCTCGGTCTTGCGCGACGGGTCGCCGGCGACGTCCTTGACCAGCCCGGTCAGGAAGGCCTTGAACACCGGCTTCGCGTCCTTCACGTCGCCGGGCTTGACCTTGATCGAGAGCTCGACGAAGTGCAGATCGTGCACCGACCACTCCTCGGCGGCGAGCTTGTAAGGGAATCCCGGAAGGTCCTCGATCTCCCAGACGCGGGCCGCGATCGGGCCTAGCGGCTTGATGCCGTCGATGTCGCCCGCGAGCGCCTTCTGCTCGTCCGTGAACAACCCGTCCCACTCGCCCTGCTTGATCGCGCCGGTGTCGACGTCGTCGTGGTCGAGCTTCGCCGAGAGCGTCTCGTCGTCCCCGACGACGTCGAGCTCGATCCGGACGTCGTCGTTGACGTCCTTGGCGGCTCCGGCGACGTCCGGCTCGACCGGGCGCAGCTTGACGGTGGTGTCGCCCTCGCCGTCGGTGATGCGACCGCGCAGGATCACATGCCGCTCGAACAGCGACAGGTCCTCGTCGTCGTAGAAGTAGACCTTCCGCTGCTTCATCGGGAAGTCGCTGAGGAAGGCGACGACGCGCCCCTTGTCCGCCGGGACGGCCGTGAACTTGAGCTCGACCTTGTCGATGTCCATGCCCGTGAGAGGGGAATGGCCGTGAGCGTGATACCGAAGTGAACGCAAAATGTTCGGCCTCTCATCATTCGCTCCTGTAGGGTCGAAGTCCCTTCCGGGTGCCAACCAACTTTTGAGGAGGCCCGGATGCCCACAGGACCGCGAGGTTCCACTCGCGCCGGTGTCGTCGACGTTCGCGACCATCGGCCCCAACACGAGGCAAGGGTCGCCGCGTTCGGTGACTCTTTGATGTGGGGACAGGGCCTGGCCCGTGACAACCGCTTCGTCGCCCAGATCGTCGAGGCGATGCCGGAGATACTGGGCAAGACGCATTCGAAGCTCGCGTTCGACGCCTCGCGGTCGGGCGCGAAGATCGAGGCGAGCGGCGAACAGCGCCCCGACTTCGCCGACACCTTCCCGAAGTTGTTCGCCGACGCCCCCGCACGACAGGCGTTCCTGGACTCCACCAGCGACCAACCGGCGACCGGGCTCTACGGCGAGATTCCGGGGTCGTTCCCGACCGTCCGCGGGCAGGTGAGGCTCATGGCGGACGCCCTCGGCGAGACGATCCATGTCGCGCTCGTCGACGGCGGAATCAACGACATCCCCCTCGAGGAGATCATCAACCCGTCGATCGCCAGCGGCGAGTTCATCGAGCGCTGGGACGAGGTCATCCGGGATGCGGCGCACGACAAGGTGCTGAAGCTGCTCACCCGGGTCCGCGACAAGTGCCCGAACGCCGTGATCCTCTACTTCGGCTTCTTCGCACCGTTGTCGTACGGGTCCCACGTGAGCAAGATCCGCGCGGCGTTCAAGCACCAGTTCGATGACGATTTCGCCTGGTGGATGAACGACGTCTTCGGATTCGAAGACGTCAACGCGGCGATCCGGCAGGCGCAGGCCCGGTCCATGTGGATGCAGGGACGCTGGCAGTACTGGACGCGGCGCGCGGTGACCGAGGCCAACCTGGATCCGGCGCTGCGCCATCACGGCCTGCTGTACGTCCCGTCGGGGTTCGGGTCCCCGAACTCCGTGTTCGGCGACAAGCCCTGGCTGCACGAGGACTACACCGCCCCGACCACCGACGCGGGACGGGCGATGCGCGAACGCCATTGCCCGCGGCTGCTCCAGTTCGGCGCGATGCAGGCGCTCTACAAGCGCTCGCTCGCGACCGGCCCGCAGGGGTTCCCGGACACCGACGACGCACGCGATCTGCGGGACGCGATCGACGGACCGGCGCGCCTGCGAGCCGCGCTGGCGGCCTACGCCGACGACCGCGGCGTGGACACGCTCGTGCGCATGCGCGACGCCCTGCACGAGGAGATACTCCGCATCGGGCGAGCGCTGATCGCGTCGATGAGCCACCCGAACGACGCCGGCGCGGATTCCTACGCGAAGCACGCGATCCATCGCCTGAAGCGCCACCTGAAGGTGACGCCGATGATCACGCGCGACGAGCGCCCGGGAGCGACGCCGCCGCTGCCGGGGACCGTCACGCTGGGAACCGAGCTGGCGCGCTACAAGATGCGCGGCGAAGGGTCCCTCCACGCGTTCGTCGGCCACCACTTCGTCGACTCGCTGGCGGTCCGTGTCGTCACGCGCGAGGACTCCGACGAGGCATTCTCGGCCGACATGTGGCTGCTCGTGGCGGTCAAGGCCTCCAACGGGACGCTCGAGCGCCGCGACTACCTGCTCAACTTCCCCTATGGGCGGACCGCCGTCCCGTCCACGTTCCTCGGTCCGGCGCGGGCGATCGTCCGCAAGCTGTATCCGCAGTTCGAGCCGGGAGCAAAGGACACCTTCACGATCGACACGATGGGCCGGCTGCGGCTGGAGGAGATCCAGAGCTGCCGGATCGTCGCGAGCGACGACCCGTTCGCCGACGGGCCGGACATCGCCGACCGCGGCAGGGTGTGGCGGCCGCAGTCCGTGACGCTCGAGGTCAACGGCGTCAAGGTCCTCACCCGCGACGTGTCCGGCAAGGAGTTCACCTTCAACGACTCGCTCGATCTCGCCTATCCGGACCCCCACGCCGACGGGCTGCCGCCGCGCCTGAAGCCGGTCAAGTTCGAGCAGGTCGAGCCCCTTCAGGGCGCGCGCGGGGCCAACGGTGCCGTCGCCCACGACGCCAGCGAATGAAGCCGGGCACGTGCTCAGCCTCCTCCCAGGTCTGCGCGACCTCCGGGTGCCGGTCGCCGCCGGCTACATCTGGCTGGTCGCGTCCTGGGTCGCGCTCGAGCCGGTCGTCCCCGATCGGGACGCCGCGTCCGGGGTGCTCGCCTCGATCTATCACCTGACGGACGCACTGTCGCTGATCGGGCTCGGCGTCTTCATCTCGTTCGTCGCCTACGTCGTCGGTGCCCTGTCGACGAGCCTGTTCGGATCGCTGGCCACCGGACTGCACGCTCGACGCCGAATCCGGCGCCTGGATCCGATCAGCGTCCACGGCCGTCGAGCGCTCGACGAGCTCGCTCGACTCAACCGCACGGAGCTGCAGCGCACGCTGTCGATGTCAGGGATCGACGTGCCGAAGTTTCTGAACCAGAGCGGTGTTCCCCAGGGCCCGAGTCATCCGCCGCGGGAGAACGTCGGCGGTCCAGGCACGGCGCAACCGCTCGAGTACGACTGGGCCCTGGAACGGAGGATCGCCGCCGCGGTGCAGCGTGAGCTCGACACCATCGCGTCCACGCGGCTGCTCGGACGCGACGACGCCTTCTTCTCGCTGATCGATCGCCTCCAGTCCGAGGCCGAGTTCCGGCGCGGGATCGTGCCGCCGATCCTGTTCGCCGGCGCGGTCCTGGCCGTGCGGATCGGGCCCCCGTGGTGGCCGCTGGTCGTGCTCGTCACGCTCGCCCTCGGCTACGGGCTGGTGCTCGACTCCGTGAAGCTCGAACGGCGCGCGACCGAGCGCCTCCTCGACGCGATGACCGACAACCGGCTCAACTCACCCTTCCTCGAACGCCTTCAAGCACGGGCGACGAAGATCGCCGGCAGCACGCCGGCGGACGACGCGGATGAGGCTGCGAACCAGGTCGCCGCGGCGATCGGCCGCGCGATCGGACGTTTGGAACACGTGGACGAGCCGGAGCCGGCTCTCGCCGACAAGGCCCAGCGGGACACCGCCGAGGCCAGGACGACGCTGGATGAGCTTCGTCCGCGGCTCCCGCCTGAGGCCGCCGCGCGAGCGCATGAGGCCATGACCGAGCTGGTCAGCGCGTCTGACGCGTGGGCGGCGATGATGCGCGGCGACGGCTCCGGCACGGACGGCCGAGCGGCGCTCGACCGCGGCAAGGTCCGCTATCGCGCCTTCCTGTCGGAAGCCAAGGATGCGATCGCACGAATGCGCGAGCCTGCACAGGCGGGAGAGCGGCCCGCGCGATTGCCTGCCCCCGCGTCAGTCGCGGTCGTCGGGGTGCAGGAACGCGGGGTCGGCGATCGCGAACACGCCCGCGATGATGAAGGCGAACAGCAGCGGGATGCCGATCCAGGTCAGCTCGAAGCCGACCATCAGCACGATGCCGAGCACGAAGCAGCCGAGCGCGAAGGCGACGAGGCGGCTCATGTGTGGAAGCGCTGATCGAGCGGCTCGTAGGTCTGGTCGAGCTGGCCGCGCAGGACGAGGCGGTAGAGGTACCAGAGCGACGGGCCGAGGATGAGCATGCCGAGCGCGACGACGAGGACGACCGCCGTCAGCGTGGCGTCGGCGGCAGCGGCTTCGTCGAGCTTGAGATCAGGCGGCAGCAGGTACGGGTTCTGGGCGAGCGCCCAGCCGACCACGATCGCCACGACGGCGAGCGCGGAGGAGACGCGCGCGAGGCCGTAGCGCTCGCTCCACACGAGCCACAGGGTCGCCGCACCCGCGAGGGCGGAGACGATCACCATCGCCAGCCCGGCGCCCGAGGTCAGCCCGTCGAACAGCGACCGGGCGTCGCTGCGCAGCACCAGCAGCCCGCCGATCGCGACCGCGCCGGACAGCCCGCCCGCGAGCAGCGCCCGCGCGCGGAAGGCTCGCGCGAGGTCGGGCTGCTCGGCGCGCACCGAGTCGCCCGCGAGGTAGACCGCGGCCAGGTATGCGCCGGTGAGGACGGCGATGACGCCGATCAACGCGGACGTCGGGTTCAGCCAACTGCTCCACGGGTCGCCCGTCGCGTTGCCGATCCCCACCCGCCCGGACGCGATCCCGCCCAGCACCGCGCCGAAGCAGAACGGGATCAGCACGGACGCGGTCGCGAACAGGGCCCCGAGCAGGCGCGCCTCGTTGATCGTCGCCGCCTGGCCGCGCAAGGCGAACGCGGTGCCGCGGAAGATGATCCCGATCGCGGCCAGGAAGAGCGGGATGTAGAGGGTCGAGAAGATCGAGCCGAACGCGGTCGGGAACGCGGTCCAGCAGATCACCAGCACGAAGATCAGCCAGACGTGGTTGGCCTCCCACACCGGCGCCATCGAGCGCTGGATCATGCCGCGCAGCCGCCCGCCGCCGCGTGCGCTTCCCGCGGTCAGGTCCCAGAAGCCGGCGCCGAAGTCGGCCGAGCCCAGCACCGCGTAGGCGGAGATGCCGAGCACGATGAACGCGGCGCAGATCTCAGCCACGCCGCACCTCGGTCTCGGGCGGCTTGCTCGCGAGGCGGCGCAGCAGCCACACGACCGCGGCGCCGACGCCGATGTAGACCGCGATCAGCACGGCGTACCCGACCTCGAGGCCGTTGGCGTTCGTGACCGCCTCCTCGGTGCGCATCACCTGGTAGACGATCCACGGCTGGCGGCCGACCTCGGTCGTGATCCACCCCGCGATCAGCGCGACGAACGCCGCCGGCCCGGACACCATCACCGCGCGGTAGAACCACACCGACTCCGGCAGCCGGCGCTTGCGCCACCAGACCCAGATGAACACGACGCCGAGCAGCGCGAGCGCGCTGCCGAGCCCCACCATCGTCTGGAACGCGTAGCGGACGATGTTGACCGGCGGGCGGTCCTCCGGAGGCACGGTGTTCAGGCCCTGGATCGTGGAGTTCGGGTCGTGGGTGGCGAGCAGCGAGAGCAACTTCGGCACCTGGATGCCGAAGCGGACCTCGTTGCGATCGGCGTCGTAGAAGCCGCCGAACGTGAACGGCGCGCCCGTCGTCGTCTCGTAGAGCCCTTCCATCGCGGCGAGCTTGATCGGCTGGCGCTCGGCCACCTCGCGCCCCGCCCAATCGCCCACGATGACCTGGACCGGCGCGGCCAGGGAGGCGAACGCGAGCGTCACGACGAGCGCCGTGCGCACGTAGAGGTCGCGCTTGCCCTTCAGCCACGCGCGGGCGTAGACGCCCGCGACGATGAAGCCGCACACGAGGTACCCGGCGAGGTACATGTGGATCAGCTCGTGCCACATGTTCGAGTTCAGCAGCGCCGCCCACGGGTCCGGGTTGAGCACCTCGCCGTTCGGGCCCTGGTCGAACCCGGTCGGGTCGTTCATCCAGCCGTTGACCGCGATCACGTTGAAGGAGCCGGCGAAGCCCGAGAGCACGACCGGGATGCCGGTCAGGAAGTGGGTGCGCTTGGGCAGCCGGTCCCAGCCGTAGACGTAGATCGCGATGAAGATCGCCTCGACGAAGAACGAGATGCCCTCGAGGGCGAAGCCGATCCCGAACACCTCGCCGTAGCGCGCCATGAACTCCGGCCACAGCAGGCCGAACTCGAAGCTGAGGATCGTGCCGGTGACGACGCCGACCGCGAACAGCGTCACGGCGACCTTCGACCAGCGCTTGGCCAGCGCCTTGTAGGTCGCCTCGCCGGTGCGCAGGTACAGGCCCTCGACGAAGAGCATCATCGCCGGGAACGCGATCCCGAAGCAGACGATCGGGATGTGCACCGTCAGTGACAGCGCCTGCATCTGGCGGGCCTCGAGGAGGTCGGACGCCGCGAGCACAGGGGCGAAGATACTGTGGCGCGGCACATGAGGATCGCTCGACTGCACATCCTGGGCTACGAGGCCCGCTACGTCGGCGGCGAGTACGCGATGTCCGGCGGGCGCGTGATCAGCGCGCTGCAGAGCACGATCGTCAAGCTCGAGACCACCGACGGGCGCGCCGGCTACGGCGAGACCTGCCCGCTCGGCTCGACCTACCTCCCCGCGCACGCGGCGGGCGCGCGGGCGGCGATCGAGGAGGTCGCGCCCGCGCTGATCGGGGTCGACCCGCGCAATCTGAACGCCGTGTGGGCGGCGATGGACGGCGCGTTGGCCGGGCACGACTACGCCAAGGCGGCGATCGACATCGCCTGCTGGGACCTCTGCGGCCAGGCCGCGAACCTGCCCGTGAGCACGCTGCTCGGGGGCGCGACGAGCGAGGACTTCCCGCTCTATGTCGCGATCGGGCTCGGGACGGTCGCGTCGATGGTCGAGCAGGTGGTCGCGCACCGCGCCCAGGGCGTGCGCCGCTTCCAGCTCAAACTCGGCGCGGATCCGCGCGAGGACGCGGACCGGGTGCGGGCGGTGCTCGACGCCACCGACGTCGGCGAGACGATCATCGCCGACGCCAACGGCGGCTGGCGACTGCAGGACGCGGTGATCGCGGCCCGCGCCCTGGAGGGGCTGGACCGCGTGCTGTTCGAGCAGCCCTGCCCGACGCTGGACGAGTGCCTGGTCGTGCGCGAGCGCACCACGTTGCCGATGATCCTCGACGAGGTGATCGTCGACGTCGACACGCTGCTGCGGGCGCGGCCGGCGATCGAGGGCATCAACCTGAAGATCGGCCGCGTGGGCGGGCTCACCAAGGGCAAGCTCCTCCGCGACCTGGCGGTGCGGCTCGGCCTGCGGTTGACCGTCGAGGACAGCTGGGGCGGGGATGTGACCTCAGCCGCGGTCGCCCACCTCGCTGCCAGCACGCCGCCCGCGCAACTGCTGATGGCGAGCTTCATGAACGACTGGACGCTGGAGCACGTCGCGGGCCACCAGCCACGCAGCGCGAACGGGCGCGGGCGCGCCCCGAGCGGTCCCGGGCTCGGCATCACGGTCGACGACTCGCTGCTCACCGCACTAAAGACAGTCGAATGACGTAGGCGTCGCGTGGGGCGCGGTCCATAGCGTCACGCGGTATGAGAACCCTTCGCCGACTCGCGGTCCTGGTGACCGCATGCTTCGCGTTCGCCGTTTTGCCCGCCGCCGCCCACGCGGCCGCCAAGCCGACCATCGTGCTCGTGCACGGCGCCTTCGCCGACGCGTCCGGCTGGTACGGCGTCCAGGAGCGCCTCGAGGACAAGGGCTACAAGGTCGTCAGCCCCGCCAACCCGCTGCGCGGCGTGACCGCGGACGCCGCCTACCTGCGGAGCTTCCTGAGTCAGATCAGCGGCCCGATCGTGCTCGTCGGCCATTCCTACGGCGGCGTCGTGATCACCAACGCGGCGACCGGCAACGCGAACGTGAAGGCCCTCGTCTACATCGCCGCCTACGCGCCCGATCAAGGTGACACGGTCCTGACGTTGAGCCAGCTCGGCAAGCAGGGCCAGATCGGCCCGGCCACGCTGGACATCAAGAACTTCCCGAACCCGGACGGCAGCACCGGCCAGGAGGGGACGATCAAGCTCGACGTGTTCCACGAGATCTTCGCCGCCGACCTCTCGAAGAAGCTCGCGCGCAACATGGCGCTCGCGCAGCGGCCCGCTTCGCTCGTCGCGCTCGGCGAGCCGTCCGGCCCGCCCGCGTGGAAGACGATTCCGAGCTACTACATGATCGCCGGCGCGGACAAGGCGATCGGCGCCGACACCGAGAAGGCGATGGCCAAGCGCATCAGCCCCCGCAAGACGATCACCGTCAAGGGCGCCAGCCACGTCGTGATGATCTCGCAGCCGAAGACGACCGCGGACTTCATTCTGGCTGCGGCGAAGGCTCAGGGGTAGCGGGCCGGTACGGCACGCCGGCGTTCAGCGCCCGCACGGCCGCGCGACGTTGCTCCGCGGTCGTGCGGTCGAGCATCAGCACGCCGTCGAGGTGGTCGAGCTCGTGCTGGAGCACCCGCGCGTGGCCGCCTTCGGCCTCGATCCGCAGCGGGCGACCCTTCGCGTCCTGGCCGGTCATGACGACCGCGTGCGGGCGCTCGACCTGGACGTTGACCCGCGCCTTGCCGAGCGACAGGCAGCCTTCGAGCATCGTCTCGGTCTCGTCGCTGGAGGACTCGATCGTGGGGTTGACGACCACGCGGGCGGGCGCGTCGTCCTCGTCGTCGGGCAGGCGATAGACGAACACCCGGCGCAGCGAGCCGACCTGGGTGGCGGCGAGGCCCGCGCCGTCGGCGCCCTTCATCAGCGAGTCGAGCTCGGCGACCTGCTGTTCGAAGGCGGCGTCGAACGTCTCCACGGGCCGCGCGGTCTCGCGCAGCACGGGGTCCCCCCATTGACGAATGTGCGCGAACGCGTCAGCCACGGCGGGCGATGGTATCGCCCGCGCTCGGCAGCACCGCGCTGACCGCCCACCCCCCGCCGGGCCGAGGTCCGCTCGCGAACGTTCCGCCCATCGCGCGCACGCGGCGCGCCATCGAGGCGATCCCGTTCCCGCCGCTCGGCAGGTTCGCGGGCCGGCCGCCCTCGTCGACCACTTCGAGCGCGATCTCATGGCGGGTGTGGGTGAGGCTGACGCGGACCGGGGCTCCGGCGGCGTGCTTGGCGGCGTTGGTCAGGGCCTCGGCCGTGATCGAGACGACGGTGTGGCGGAGGTCGTCGTCGAGCTCGATGCGGTCGGGCAGCTCGAGCGCGACCGTCTGCCCGGTGGCGGCGACGATCCGCTCCAGGTCCGCGGCGAGGTCGCCCGCCGGCCGGACGACCGCCGCGAGCCGCTGGAGCTCGACCACGCCCTGCCGCGCCGCCGCGCGCAGCGGCGCCCGCTCGAGCGGGCGCCGCTGCCGGAGCTGCGTGAGCCCGGCCGCGGCGTGGATCGCGACCGCCGTCAGCGCGTGGCCGACGAGGTCGTGCAGCTCGTGCGCGAGCCGCACCCGCTCACGCTGCACCGCCTGACGGACGAGCGCGTCGAGTTCGCTCGTGGTCGCGTCGAGGTCCTCGGCGACGCGCTGCTGTTCGACCGCGACGCCGCGCAGCAGCGCACCGACGCTCCACCCACCGGTGAGCAACAGCGCCTGCGAGAGGTAGCTGACCGCAGGCCACGGCATCGCGGGGTCGGTCCCGAGCGCGGCCGCCGCGCCGGCCTGCAGGAGCACGAACGACATGACCGCTCGGCGCGGTCCGGCAAGCGCGCCGGCGACGACCATCGCGAGCAGGAGGACGAGGTCGAACGTGACCTCGACGGTGCCGACGAGCTCTGTGGCGGATGCCGCCGTCAGCCCGGCGGCGAGGCCGAACGAGGCGGCGACCGGCGCCCGCGGGACGAGCAGCGGCGCGAGCGGGAGGATGAGCGCGGGCAGCAACGCGACCGCGGCCTCGCCGCGCACGATCGTCTCGACGACGGCGCCGGCGACGAGGACGGCGCAAGCGGCCGCGAGCGGCGAGACGCGAACCGGCCCGGTGCGCCACCCGCGCGACGCGGTGCCGCCCCGCGCGCGCGTCTCCCCGCGGCGCCGGCACGGCCCGCCACCGCACCCGCGCCGCTCCGCGCCCTCCCACCCGCGCCGCTCCGCGCCCTCCCACCCGCGCCGCTCCGCGCCCTCCCAC
>NZ_AUIK01000001.1:500421-923940 GCF_000423665.1 Solirubrobacter soli DSM 22325
CACCCGCGCCGCTCCGCGCCCTCCCACCCGCGCCGCTCCGCGCCCTCCCACCCGCGCCGCTCCGCGCCCTCCCACTCGGGCGGCTCCGCGCCGAGCATCCGGACGGTCGCCTGCATCGTGCGCAGCGCTTGCGAGGCCTCGTCGCGGAGGGCCAGGAGGCGGTCGCGGGTCGTGGCCTGTTCGACCAGCGCGGGGAGCGCTTCGACGACCGGGGCGATCCGCTGCTCGACCTCGCGCCACATGCGCAGCTGTTCGGCGGTCGCGGCTTCGCCGGGGTCGTCGGCGAGGGCCGCGCGGAGGCGGTCGCGTTCGCCGTGCAGCGCGGCGAGGCGGCGGTGACGGTGCCGCAGCAGCGCGCCCGCGAGCACCGCGGCGGCGAGCAGGGCGGAGGTGACGACGATCGTCGCGACGTCGCCGCTGGGGAGCGTCGCGCGCCAGGCGACGTGGGCGGCGAGCAGGGCGAGGATGGCGTCCGGGCGGGCCAGCGCGGCGGCGGCGAACGCGGCGAACGGCGTCATCAGCGCGAGCGACACGCTGACCATGCCGTTCAGGCGCAGCTCCTTCACGAGGAAGATCTCGAGCAGCAGCAGCGCGAGCACCGCGAGCGGGCGGCGCGGCAACAGCAGCAGCGTGCCGAGGACGACCACGTGCACGGCGACATGCGCCGCGATCGGCGAGGTGCGCGGCAACAGCACGAGCTCCGCCAGCGCCAGGCACGCCAGTGCCGCCGCGACGGCGCGAATCGGAAGAGCGAGCGGCACCGGGCGCGAGTCTCCCAACGCGCCCCGCCCGCGTCGTCCATCTTTCGATGTATCTAGGTGTTCAGGCGGGCGGCGAGCTCGGCGTCGTCGGCGACGAACCACAGCGAGCGGCCGCGGTTGCATTCGCGCACGAAGTCGCGCAGCGCGGTGCTCTCCGCGACCCACTCGGAGATGTCGCCGACGATCGCGAGCCGGCGGCCGTAGTTGACGAACTTCTGCGCGAGCTCGCCGGCGACGCCCGAGCGCAGGTCGAAGAACGCCGGATCCAGGCGGGCGACGGGGAGCGCGATCCAGTCGGCGCGCTCGTCGGCGTACATCAGCTCGATCGCGTCGCCGCCGGTCCGCAGCAGCGGGCCGTCGGCCGGGACGCGAGCTATCCGATGATCACCCAATTCGTGAAGAGCCCCATGGCCCGGGCCTCTTCCCACGTGGCCTTCTCATTGGCTCCGGTATAGCGGCCCGGGTCGTCCTTGGTGACGAACTCGTCGCTGAGGGCCTGCAGGCGCACGAAGTGGTTGTACTGGCCGACGACGACCTGCTTGCCCGCGTCCAGTTGCGGGCGGACCTGGGCGAGCGCCGCCTGCTTGTAGCGCTCGAGCGGGACGTCGCGCTCGATCTGGCGGTCGGAGAGCTTGCCCGCGTTGCGCGTGCGCGCGTCGGCGGTGCCGTCCTTGGTCTCGGCGATCGCCTGCGTGTCGGCGGCCTTCCAGTGGTCCTTGCCGTAGCTGGAGAGGTTGCCGGAGGTGGCATCGGCGCGGCCGGAGGCGTCCAGGGTGAGCGCGCCCTCGGTCGCATTGACCCCGAAGTCCTTCGCGAGCTTCTTGATCGCCCCCGTCGAAGGGACGGCGGCGAACGCCGCGTTGGAGGCATCGAGGATCGCCTGCTTGTCGCCGGCCTTGTAGCCCATCTGCCAGATGACGGCGGCCATCGCGACGTAGTCCGGGAGGCGCAGGCCGGTCAGCTCGGTGCCGACCTTGTCCCGCGCCCGGTTCTTGACGTCCTTGTCGTGGACGCCGGCGACCGCCGGGATCAGGTGGTTGTACTTGTAGTCGGCGGGCGACTTGCCGAGCGCCTCCAGCGTCATCGACAACGACGTGATGTTGCACGTGTTGTAGATGTGCTTGAGGAACTTGCCGGTCTCTTTGTCGTACTTGTCGAACTCGAGGATGATGTTGTCGCCCTGGTAGTAGTACGGCGAGATCGCGTTGATCGCGCGGTAGAAGGGCGCGTGCAGGGCGGCGTCGAGCGCCGCGACCTTCGTCCGCAACGAGGCGAAGCCCGCCACGAGGTCATCCCGCCCCTGGCCGGTCTCCTGGTTGTGGTCGTCGCGGTGGAGCGTCTTGAACGCGGCCTCGAGCCCGGCGAGCTGAGCGGCGGCGGCCTCGGCGGCGGGCGAGTGGGACGCGGCGACGAGCGCGTCGAGCTCGGTGTCGGCGAGGGCGGGACGCGGGCCGCGCGGGACCGGCGGCGCGGCGGTGGGCGGCGCCGCGGCGGTCGGCGGCGCGGCTGCGGGAACGGGCGCGGCCGTGTCGTGTGTTGCGGCGCCGTTGGCGGCGGCGGGCCCGGCGTGGGCGCCGGCACCGTTCGTGGCAGCCGGGCCGGCGTGGCTGGGCGTGTTATATGCGGCGTCGGCGTGCCCCGCCGGGCCCGCGTGGACGGGCGGCGCCGCGGGAGCGACCGGCGCGGGTAGCGTGGCGGGTGCTGACCCGACGCCGCCGTCGTGCGCACCCGCGCCGGCCGGGGCCTGCGCGCCCGAACGCAGCGCGCCGATCGTGCGGCCGCCCGGGTCGATGCGCCCGTCGGCGCGGCGCATCCCGACGACCTCCGTCTGGTAGCGGGCGATCGCGTCGCCGAGCGAGGAGAGGCTCGAGCCCGGCGCGAACCCGACCCCGAGCATCCGGACGGCCACGGCCGCGACGTCGGTCGCGAGGTTCTTGCCGCCACGTCCCACGGATCCGCCGATCCGCAGCTCCTTCAAGCCCGTTCCGGTCGCGGCGAGCGCGAGCATGGTCGTCGCGTCCTCGATCAGGTGGCCGATGCTCTCGGAGGCCGCCTCCATCAACCCGGGCCCGGAGGATGCCGCGGCGGGCCCGGCAGCGGACTCGGAGAACGCCCCCGCCGGCACGTCCGGCTCCACGTCCGTGCGCGCGAGCGCCTTCTCGATGTCGCCCTTGGTCTTCTCGTACCGGCTGACCCGCGCCTCCATCGCGTCGCGATGCTTCTTCCAGCGCTCGACCTTCCAGGTGGCGTCGCCGCCCGCCTCGATCGCCGCGTCCGCCTGATCCAGCGCCCGCTTGCGCCCACCTTCGCCCCAGAACGCGATCACGTGGTGCTTGGCGTTGTCGAACGCGACCACGGAGCTGTTCTTGAAGAGCTCGCCGATCGCCTCGGAGGCCTTCACCTTCTGCTCGGCCGAGACCTCGCCTTCCTTGCCGATCCCGGCCTGTTTGCACGCCTCGGCGAAGTTCGCCCGCGCCCCCGCCGGCAGGTTCTTGTCCATCGAGTAGAAGTACGCCTGCCCGCGTGTGTCGAGGATCGACTCCGGGGTGCGCCCGCCGATGTTCTTGTCGAGCGTCGCCTGCACCTCACCGCGCAGGTACTCGCGCTGCAGTCGCTGGATCTGCGGGTCCATCCCCGCCTGGCCGAAGCGGTTCGCCCACGCCGTGATCGTCTCCGCGTTGGGGCGGAAGAGCTTCATCATGTCGGCCTTGGCCGACGTCCAGCGCTTGCCGTCGTGGACGAAGTCCTTGCCGTCGACGTCGAGGTCGGCGCTGCCCCAGTACTTGTCGAAGAGGTCGCGCCGGCGCTCCTTGATGAACGCGAGCACCTTCTGCAACTCGCCCGCGGTGACGGTCCACTGGCCTTGTCCCCACGTGAGCACGCCGGCGTCCGTGCCCTCGACGGACGCGAAGCCCCCTTCGGCGGAGGCGATCGAGCCCATGATCTTGTCGGTCGCGCTGGAGCCTTCGTGCGCCTGCACGTTCTCGGCGCCGTGGACGTTCGCGCTGTTGGCGCCGGTCTGCTTGGCGGCCTCGGTGCTCTTGACCGTCAGCTCCTCGGCGGTCTGCGGCTGCATGCGGACCGTGATCCGCACCCCGTCGACCTCGCGCGCGGCGAATGCGGCCTTGACGTCCGCGGCGGCCGGGTCGTAGCGGACGTTGACGACGGCCTCGGCGCCGCTGACGACGTCCTCGAGGTAGACCGGCAGGCGGTTGATCGGGGTGTCGCCCTTGGGTGTGTAGGAGACGATCGGCACCGACTCCTCCCCGAACTGCAGGGCCGCGGAGTAGCCACCCGCGGCGGGCGTCACGACGAGCTTGGAGTCCAGCGCGGTGCGCAGCTTGGGCGAAGCGTCGGCCCGCGCGAGCTTGGCCGTGACGGCCTGGTTGCCGGCGCTGCGCTGGAGAGAAAGAACCGCCGCGGTCGGAAGCAGGGGCAGCGCTTCCGACCGCGACGGGGCCGTGACGGGTGTCGCGACGGGCGGGGACTCAGTGAGCTCATACGTCGCGGCCACGGCTGGGCAGGACCCTACGAGTGCGTCTGCCCCCTGAAAATCCGGGGACCACCCTGAACTTTTCTCGCGGCCCGGATGCGCCGCTCGCGAGCGGCGTCATCAAGGCGAACGCGCGTCTGGGTGGTGACGAAGACGGTGTGGTGTGTGGGAAACATGGGGCGCATGCTCCGCCCGCACCCGCCGCCCCGATAGAGCCCCTAGGGGGCGGGGATCACACCCAGCACGTGATCGACGACGGCGGCGACGTCGTCGCGCGTCGGATCGGGCGCCGCCGCGTCGACCCGGTGCGCGAGCGCCTTCGCCACCGGTGTCGCGTCGTCCAGCCGCGTGCTCGCCCACGACGCGGCCTCGCCCTTGGAGAGGAACCGGCCCTCGCTCATCCACGCCCACGCGCGGCAGGCCGCCAGGATCGCCTGCGCGGCGTCGTGCTCGCGCCACCACGCGAGCGACTCCCGGTGCGCGGCCAACAGCTCGCCGCGGGGCTGCTCGGGCAGGACCTCGCGCGGGTGCGGGCCGAACAACGGAACCGCGTTCGTGCGCGCGATCGCGCAGTCGAGCACGAACCAGAAGCGCTCCTCGGCGTTCGGGTCGTAGCCCTCGTGGTGCGTCATCCCTGGCCCGGTATTGAGGTTGAGCGCGAAGCGCGGCGGCTCGGCGTAGAGCACGAACTCGAGCCCGCGCACCGGGCACGGCACCTCGGTCAACAGCGCCGCGAGCGTCTCCAGCTCGCCGCGCCCGACCGGCTCCGCCGTCAGCGCCTGCACGTCGATGTCGCTGCGCAGCTGGTCGAAGTCCCCGAGCGCGCCGGAGCCGACCTGCCAGACCGCCACCAGGCGGTCGCCCATCAGCGCGCGCAGCCGCCGGGTCAGCTCGTCGAGGTACGAGCGGATCATCGCCCCATACAGTGAACCCCATGGACCGCAAGCCCATCGGCTACTGGCTCAAGGAACTCGACCGGCTGATCGAGGGCACGCTCGACCGCGCGCTCGCGGACGAGGACGTGACCCGGCGCGACTGGCAACTGCTCAACGCGCTCGAGCCCGCCCCGGCGCCGCGCGACGAGGTCGTCGAGAAGCTGCGCCCGTTCTGGGGCGTCGAGGCCGCCGAGCCGGACGCCGTCCTGGACGGCCTGATCACCCGCGGCTGGGCGCTCCGCGGCCCCGACGACCGCCTCTCGCTCTCCCCTGAGGGCGACGCCGCGCGCACCGCGCTGCTCGAGAAGGTCAAGGAGCTGCGCACCGCGATCGCCGACGGCGTGACCCCGGAGCAGTACACCACGACGATCGAGACCCTCGCCCGGATGGCGGAGAACCTCCGCGAACTTAAAGGGGCCTGACCCCTTTAGGTTCACGCGGCGTCAGGTGAGCGAGCAGAACAGCGCGAGCGCGTCGTCCAGGCGCGGGTTGCCGGCGCCGGCCAGCGGCCGCCCGGCGTAGCTCGACGCCTGGGCGCGAGCGGCGAACGCGCGCGTGGGCGCGGCCTTCGCGGTGCGCGCCTTGGTCATCGCGGCGCGCAAGGCCGTGCGGTGGAACGAGAACGCGCGCGACGTGACCGCGACCTCGCGCACGCGGCCGCCGCGCACCGCGTAGACCCACGCGTAGCCGCTGTGGCGCTTGACCTGCAGCCCGTCGCTCATCCGCGCGCCGACCTTCACGCCGCCCGCCGACCGGCCGCGCGCGTTGGTCGCGACCAGCTGCACGCGGCCCGCGGCCGACAACACGGCGGTGTCGGCGCCGCCGCCCGCCGCGCACCAGCTCCAGCTGTCACCGGCGCGCACGGCCGGTTGACCCGCCGAGCGCAGGACCGCGGTCCAATCCGCGCCCAGGCGAGCGCCGCTGAGGCCGCGAGCGACGAGAGACCGCCGCCCGCACCCCGGCGCCGGCACGCCGTCGGCCCGCTCCCACATCTCCAGGTACGCCTCCGCGCCCTCCCAGAGATCCTGAGCCAGCTGCGGGCCGCCGACGTCGCGCAGGTCGGCGAACCAGTCGGCGTACTGCCCATACGTGGCGACGCCCTCGGTGGTGTAGTCGAAGGTGCGGTTGCCGGTCTTCTGGCGGTTGAAGGTCACGCTGCCGTCGATGCTCTTGAACGGGTACGTCAACCCCGCCCGCGCAGCGGGCTGATCCGACAGTCCGCCGAGGTCGGCGCCGTAGCCCCAGCCGAAGTCGTACGGCGTGGACTTCGGCCGCAGCGCCTTCCACTCGGCGACGTACTCGTCGGCCTTCGAGTGCCCCGGCCACGCGAGCCCGCCGAGCTTGAAGATCCGCGGCCAGTTACCCGGGTCCATCCAGCCGTGCGGCGAGATCACGCCCGAGTACCGACGCGCCTCGAGCAGCTTCAAAGTGGCATCGACACCCGCCTGGCTCATGTGGTCGGGGTTGACGATCATGTGCTTGTCCATCATCCGGTTCACGACGTGGGCGCCGAGGTCGGTCAGGCCGCGCGTGTTGCAGTGCGGCGGCGGCGGATACAGCGGCAGCACCGGGTTGGTGATCCCGATCGTCGCCAGCAGCCCGACGAGCCCAGGGTCGAGCGCGCCCGTGATCGGGTTGTCGTGCAGCGGCCCGGTGCACGTCTTGGCGCTCCAGAACGAGCCCGCCGAGAGCAGGTTCGCGCCGTTGATCAGCACGCCGGTCGAGCCCGAGTCGAAGCGCACGCCGGTCAGCGGGTTGTCGAACTTGTTCAGCAGCAGCGCCGAGCGGACGCCGCGCTTGTAGAGGTCGTCGAGCTCACGGTCGACCTGCGCCTGGTCGCACGTCGGCGTCTTGATGTTGCGGCACCCGAACGGCTCGGAGACCTCGATCTCCAGCACCACCGCCATCTTCCCCGCGTTGATCACGCGCCGCGCCTCGTACGGGTCGGTGACGATCTGGAAGAAGCCCTTGCCCGGACCGCCCGCCTGCGCGTCGACGTAGTCCTGCAGCTGGCGGATGTCGTCGAGCCCGCGGCGCACGGTGTCCATCTCGTCGCACGAGGTCTTCTTGACCGGCTGCAGCGAGCACAGCACGCGGTTCTCGTTGACGCTCATGACCATCAGCCGCAACCCCGCGAGCCACGCCCGCTCGATCCAGCGCCAGTACGTCCCCTCGTACGTCAGGTTCGTCGCGCTCCACGACGTCAGGTCCGGGTAGCCGCGGGTGTCGTGCGGCTGCGCCGGGTTGCCGTAGTTGAGGAAGTTCTGGAAGACCGCGCCGACGCCGGCCGGGCCCTCGATCGAGGAGCAGTCGGGCAGCGCCGACGGGATGCCGTACGGCGACCACGGCCGCCCGCAGTGGAAGTTGCCGCCGAAGTACTCGAACGTCATCCAGTGCATGTGGCCGTCGACCAGTCCCCCGACGCGGCCGTACGGCAACGCGCCCTTCGCCGGCGTGCCGGTCGCGTTCAGGTCGGCCTCGGGGAACGTCGCGCAGCCGGCCGCCGGAGCGAACCGCACGCCGGTGATCGGCGCCCCGGCGCCCGGCGTCAACGTGAACGTGTCGCCGGTCTCCTCGACCTTCCAGTCCGCCGCCGGACTCGGCGACGAGACGACGCCGGCCGAGGACACGAACCTCCCGTCCGGCCGGTACAGCAGGTAGCGCCCGAGCGCGGTCGCCTGCATCCGCACCGCCTCCGCTCCCGGCACCCCGCTCGCGGTGAAGCACCCGCCCGCCAGCGAGTAGCGCGTCTCGGCCGCCGACGCGGGCGCGGCGAGGACCAACAGCGCGAACACGACGGACGCGACCCTCCGCATGAGAGCGGACGCTACCGCGCGGGGTGCCGGCACGCGCCGACACCCCGCGCAGCCACTTCGGCGTCGTCGTCGACCGCGTGAACGCCACCGGGATGTGATCGGCGCGTGTTCGTCAGGCGCCGTCTTCAGCCGCGCCGCCGGGACCCGTCAAGGCCCACAGCAGGTCGCGCGGCACCGACTTGCTGAACGGCTGGCGCTTGGACGCGAGCTCGTAGGCACGCGACAGCTGGATGCCCGCCTGCACCGCGTCGTCGTCGTCGGCGACCTTCGCCCGTCTGGCCTTCGCGGTCCGCGCGGCCGCCTCGTCGAATGACGCGTTGTCTTGGACCGGCGTGCGCGATGGTCTGGACTGAACGTGCCCGGGAAGCCCCGGACGACTTGAAACCGAGTTGATCATGGGGCCCCCGAAGTGGACGAATCTGCGACCCCATCGACCGCCCCACCGCACAGCTTGAGGCGGCGTGTTCGCATTCTGACATTCCGCTTTTTACGAACTCGTGAAGGGCATCGGCGGGCCGACCGGCGCCGTTGAGGGCGCGGGTCCGCCAGATGACCTCCGCCCATGCACGCGGCGTGCGGAGTAGCGTTCGTCGCATGGCCGTCGTCGAGGAGCGGACGCGCCGGGCCGTTCCGCGCAGCGCGCACGCGGAGTGGACGCCCGCGCCGGATCGAGGCGATCCGGTCGACGTGCTGCGCGCGCAGGCGCGCGACCGGCTCCCGGAGCTCGTACCGCTGCGCTACGGACGCATGCTCGCGTCCCCGTTCGCGTTCTTCCGCGGCGGCGCCGCGATCATGGCGGCCGACCTGGCGCCGACGCCCGTCAGCGGCGTCCACGTCCAGTTGTGCGGCGACGCGCACCTCTCGAACTTCGGCGGCTTCGCCGCGCCCGATCGCACCCTGGTGTTCGACGTCAACGACTTCGACGAGACCCTTCCCGGGCCGTGGGAGTGGGACCTCAAGCGGTTGGCGGCGAGCGTCGCGATCGCAGGACGCGACCTCGGCTTCGACCGCTCCGCGCGGCGCACCGCGCTGGACGCGACCACCGGCAGCTACCGGCGGGCGATGGCCGACTTCGCCACGATGCGCACGCTCGACCTCTGGTACGCCCGGCTCGAGATCGAGCCGACCCTCAAGAGCTGGGCCGCCGACGCCAAGGACGTCAACCGCAAGCGTCTGGACCGTACGCTCGACAAGGTCCGGCACAAGGACAGCCTGCGCGCACTGGCGAAGCTCACCCACGAGGTCGACGGCGCGCTGCGGATCAAGAGCGACCCGCCGTTGATCGTCCCCTATGACGAGATCGATCCGGCGCGCCGCCGCGGCCAGGGCCCGCAGCCGTTGTTCGAGGCCTACCGCGCCTCGCTGCCGGACGACCGCCGCCACCTGATCGACCGGTTCCGCCCGATCGACTACGCGCGCAAGGTCGTCGGCGTCGGCAGCGTCGGCACCGACGCCTGGATCGTGCTGCTCATCGGCAACGACACCACCGACCCGCTGTTCCTGCAGGTCAAGGAGGCGGGCCCGTCCGTGCTCGAGCCCTACCTGCGCCCCAGCGGCTACGCGACCAGCGGCCAGCGAGTCGTCGAGGGCCAGCGGCTGATGCAGGCGGCCTCCGACGTGCTGCTCGGCTGGCTGCCCCCGTCCGTGGGCATCGACGGCCGCCGCCGCGCGTATTACGTCCGCCAGCTCTGGGACGCCAAGGGCTCGGTCGAGCTCGCCCGCCTCTCGGCGACCACCTTCGCCGACTACGGCCGCGTGTGCGGCTGGACGCTCGCCCGCGCGCACGCCCGTTCCGGCGACCGCGCCGCGATCGCCGCCTACATCGGCACGAGCGACCGGCTCGACCGCGCCCTCGCCCGCTTCGCCGAGACCTATGCCGACCAGAACGAGCGCGACTACGAGCGCTTGGTCGCAGCGGTGGACCGGGGCGAGATCGAGGCCGCGCCGGACCCGCGCTAACCCGCGCGCTCGCGCAGCTCAGCGGCGAGCGGCGCCGGGTCGGCGACGATCCAGCGATCGCCGTGCCAGAGCGCGACCCCTTCGCCGCGGCCGGCGACAAAGTCCAGCAGCTCCGGCAGGTCGGCGACCGCGATCGGCGGGAACACCCTGCCGCGCTCGCGGTGACGCTCGGCGTCCGCGCGGGAGCTGAACAACACGTTCAGGTCACGATCCTCGTTCGGATCCTCGATGACCGTGTTCCGGTCGCCTTCGCCGATGATCCAGACCGCACCGCGAAAGACCACCTCGTCCACCCAGGACTGATAGCGCTCTTCGAGCTCCATCCCCCGGGTGCTACCCGCGGGTGAGATCCCAGATTCCTCCGGCCTCGGCCGGGACGGTCTCGAGCGCCAGTTGCAAGCGCGTGGGGTCGCCGTCGGCGAGGAACAGCAGGCAGCCGCGCCGGCTGCGGCCCACGTCGAGGTAGAAGTCGCCGTCGAACCCGTTCGAGCACGCTGCGCTCGCCTTCGCGACGCCGCTGGTCTTCCCGTCCGCACGGGTCAGGACGACGTTCTGCAGGACGCCCTGGTAGACGGTGATCCCGTCGTTCTTCAGCCGCACGTCGACCGCGGTGTAGGGCTTGCCGCCCGCGCGTACCGTGCGAACGCCGCTGACGGTGACCCGCAGGCGCACGCCGATGTTCGAGCCGGTCAGCGTGATCGCGTCGCCGGCGGTCGTCTCGGCCGGCATCGGCGGCTGGAAGTACTTCACCTCGGCGTCGGCGTTGGGGTCATCGGCAGCGTCGAGCTGTGCGCCGACGTAGTACTTGCGGACGCCCTCGGAGTACGCGGCCAGCGGGTCCGCCGTCGGCGTGGCGGTCGCCTTCGCGGCGGCCGAGGAGGAAGGGCGGGCGTCGTGCCCGCAGCCCGCCATGGCGAGCAGTGGGATGAGGAGAAGCAGCTTGCGCATCGTTGAGACTCACCGGGAGCGCCGGCTCAGAGCCGGCGCTCCCGAGGGTACGAACTACGGAGTGGTGGTGCTCAGCGTGAACGTGAGCGTCTTGCTGTAGCTACCGGCACGCAGGGTGTCGGTGGCGCCGATCGCCTGACGGAAGTTCAGGGTCACGGTGTCGGCGCCGGCCGTCGGGCCGGCGTAGGTGAGCAGCGACGTCGGGAGCGCCGTCGTGCCCGGCAGCGCCTTGTACGTCACGGTCGGGTTGGCCGCGTTGGTCGCGGCGATCTGCAGCGCCGCCGGCAGAGCGAAGGTGCCGTTGACCAGGTGGCCCGGAGCGGTGCTGTTGTTGTCGGCCACGCTCAGTGTGGCGTCGCCGGCGGTGCTGACGACGCTCGCCGAGGTGGCGGTGTCGTAGTTCTTGGCGAACGCCGGCGTGAACGAGCCGAAGCTCGCGGTGCCGCCGAGCGTCAGCGCCAGCGCCGACGGGACGTCGCCGCCGATGCCGCCGAGGGCGTCACCGGTGCTCTTGCCGACCAGCAGGATCTGCTCGGTCCCGTTGTCCGCGCTGGACGTGATCTGCAGGCGAGCGGTGGACGTGGTGTTGCTCGCCGTCGGCTTGAAGCCGACGTTGACGATGCAGGAGCTGCGGGTGCCGCCCGGGTTACCGGCCGACGGCGGGACGACGGCGGCCACCGGGGTGCCGACGCACGTGTTCGACAGGATCGAGAAGTCGGCGTTGCGCTCGCCCTCGCGGGCGGTGGCCAGGCCGACCGCGGTGATCGTCAGCGGCGCGTCACCCGTGTTCTGGATCTTGATGCCGACCGCGTTCGCCGACGCGGCGGTGCCGGCGGCGACGGTCGGGAACGTCGTCGGGTAGCCGAGGACGGTGCCCTTGACGTTGGTGTTGATGCCCTTCAGGTTCGTCAGCGAGACGTCGGCGTCGTTGAGCGAGCCGCCGTCCTGCTCCTGGTGGTAGTACTCGACGCGGTCCTTGGCGGCGGTGAAGATCGGCCGGTAGTCGATCTCGCCGGTGCCGAACGCGACGGGGGAGGCGTTGCTCGTGCCGTCGAGCGGATCGCCGGACGCGGGCGGCGTCGCCGGGGCGACGTTGCGGACGTCCTTGATGTGGAGCATCTTGACCTTGGTCGGGTTCGCGTTGATCAGCCCGGCCGTGATCGTGCCCGTCGGGTCGTCGTACGCGTCGGACGACCAGCCGGCGTCGATCTCGGCGAACGCGTACCGCGTGTCCATGCGGTCGACCACGATCTGCCACGCCGTCTTGCGGACGCCGTTGTCGACGTAGCGGCTACGGAACTCGCCCTGGTGGTTGTGGAAGTACGTCGGGCCGACGCCGCCCTCGATCGCCTGCTTGCCGAGACGGTTGAGCGCCTCGATCGTGCGCAGCGTGTTGTCGTAGGAGCCGATGCCCGGGTTCGGGAAGCCGCCCGAGCCCATCGAGTCGCAGCCGAGGATCTTGGCCGCGGCGATGCGGGCCTGCCAGGCCGACTCGGTCATGTCGCCGTGCCAGCCGGCGCAGTGGATGTTGCTCTTGTCCATCAGCGCGCGGAGGGTGTTCAGGCCCGCCGTGTCGCCGTTGGCCGGGAACCCGGACCAACCGAACAGCTCGATGTTGGTGATGCCCTTCGCCGCGAGGAACTGGAGCAGGCCGTCGAGGCGGCTATTACGGCACTCCTGCGAGGTCGCGGTGGCGCAGCTGGAACCATCGGCCGCGTTGGCGATGGTGATGCCGAGCTGGGCGGCCGTCTTGGTGCCGCCGGTGGAACCGCCGGTGACACCGGAGCCGGAGCCGATGAAGCCACCGTAGTTGAACATCTGGACGCTGCCCTGACCGGTCGGCGTGCCGTCGCCGGCCGACGCCGGACGCTGGGCGTTCGCGGCCGGAGCCGCCGCCAGCGCGGCGAGCCCCACCGCAGCGACCACGGCGCTCGCGCGCCGGGAGATTCCCTTCATTCGCTCTCCTTCGTTGATGAGAAACCGCGGGCCGCGGCGGCCGAGGCCGCCGCGGCCCGAAGCGACGCTTACGGAGTCGTGGTCGACAGCGTGAACGTCAGGGTCTTGCTGTAGGCGCCGGTGCGCAGCGCGTCGTTGGCTCCGATCGCCTGCTTGAACGTGACCGGGACGGACTCGTTCGACGTCGGGGCGGACCAGGTCTTGACGACGCCCAGACCCTGCAGCGGCTGCGGCAGGGAGAAGGTGCCGTTGACCAGATGGCCCGGAGCGTTCGTGCTCGGGTCGGCGACCGAGAGGGTCGCGTCACCGGCCGAGGAGATCACGGTCGCGGTGGTGGAGGCCGTGTACTCCTTGGCCACACCGGGCGTGAACGCCCCGAAGGACGCCGGCGCGCCGAGCGTCAGCGAGAGCGTCGCGGGGACACTGCCGCCGACCGTGCCGGGCACGTCGGTGTGCTGGACCGTGACGCCGTTGCCGCCGAACTCCGCCCAGTTGAGGTTGATCAGGCTGCCGCCGGTGGCGCCACCCGTGATCCCACGGAACGTGAGGAACAGCTCGTGCTTGCCGGTCGAGGCGATCGGCACGGTGGCCGTGGCCCAGGTGCCGACGCCGCCCGTCGAGGCCAGGTCCACGGTCGCGATGACCGGGCCGGTGATCGAGTCCTGGCGGACGTCGATCCCCGCCAGCGGCGTGCCCGCCGTGCGGCCGGCCGCGCCGTCCGCGTAGCGGAACGCGATCGTGTTGATCCCGAACAGGTTGTACGGGCCGTTGAGCTGCAGCCAGTCGGTCGCGGCGATGCTGTTGCGCCACACGATCGGCGTGGTGCCCTCGGTGCCGCTGGCCGTCGTCGTGCCGGACTGCGTGACGACGTTCTCGACCTCCTGGTGCTTCTGGCGGATCTGGACCTGCGACGTGGTGGTCAGCGACGGGACGCCACCCGGGCCGCCCTTGTCGGTGTACGTCGCGCTGATGACGCCGAACACGTTGCCGCCGTGCGAGACGTCCTCGGCGAGCGTCTGCAGGAAGCCCGTGCAGCCGGTCGCGCTCTGCTCGGCGTGGCCGTGCGTGTCATGGCCGAGCACGAACGTCGTCGTGATGTCGCCGCAGTTGATCGTCCCGTCCTCGGGATCGGTGACCGTGACCTTGTACTGGATCAGGTCGCCGAAGGAGAACAGGCCGCCGTCGATCGGCGCCGTGACCGTCACGGTCGGGCTGGTGTTGCCGACGGTGATGATCGTCGACAGCGACGAGCTCTGGCCCGAGGAGTCCGTCACCTTCAGGATGGCCGTGTAGCGGCCGGCCTTCGTGTAGACGTGCGTCGGGTCGGCCTCCTCGGAGATCGGCGAGCCGTCGCCGAAGTCCCAGGAGAACTTGATCGAGTCGCCCGGGTCCGGATCGGAGGAGCCGGAGCCCTTGAAGTTGACCGTCAGCGGCACCGCGCCGTCGGTCTTGTCCGTGACGAGGGAGGCCTTCGGGGCACGCTGGCCCTTGACGTACTCCCACTTGTACATGCCGGCGTCCGGGTTGATGTTGAAGAACCCGTCGCCGTAGGTCAGCAGGTAGAAGTCGCCGTCGGCGCCCCACTGCATGTCCATCGGGTTGTCGCACTCGAACTGGAACGGCGTGCTCACCAGCGCCTGGCCGCAGTCCAGGAAGCCGTTGATCTTGAACACGCGGTTCTGCGCGTCGAGCTTGACCTCGCGCATGGTGTCCTGGCCGAACTCGCCGAAGATCACCGAGTTGTCGTAGTACGGCGGGAACTTCTTGGTGTTCGGGTTCGCCGGGTCGTAGTGGTACTTCGCGGCGCCGTGCGGAGCCACGCCACCCGTGAACAGCTCGGGGAACAGACGTGCGCACTCGGTCGTCGAGCCCGGCGCGATCGGCCCCGGAGTGGGGTCGTAGTAGCCGGCGCACGGGGTGCCGAGGGCGCCCGTCGCGAGGTTGTCGCGGTAGGAGTACCAGATGTCCGGATCGCTGACCGGCGGGGTCAGGCCGAGACCGGCCTCGAAGCCCGGGCCGCCGTCCTTCACCCAGCGAGACTCGTTCGGGAGCGCATCGGTGCGACCGCAGTCGTTCGACGGCGGGTTCGTCGACGGGATGCCGACCGTGGTCGTGCCCGGAGCGAACTCGAGGAACTCCCACTTGTTGTACCCGAGCTTGCTCGAGTAGCAGAGCGGATAGCCGTAGTTGGACGGCTTGCGGACGATCTCCACACGGCCGACGCCCGACGGACCGCGACCGCGCTGCGGCGTGTTGGAGTCCGGCGAGTAGTCGGTGACGTACGCGACGTCGTTCTCGTCCACCTGGATGCGGAACGGGTTGCGGAAGCCCATGCCGTAGATCTCAGGACGGAACTTCGCGTTGAAGTCCGCTTGCGCGGCCACGGCCGGGTAGTGCGAGGCCGTGTACTCCTTGAGGTTGCCGGCCGGGATCGTGTAGGCGCCGCTGCCGGAGCCCGTGTCGGCCTTGTTGAAGTCGGCCGGCGTCACGGTGTCCTTGACCTTGATGCGCAAGACCTTGCCGCGGAGGTCGTTGGTGTTGGTCGTCGAGCGACGATCGTCACCGGTCGGGCGCTGGTACATGCCACCGTCGAGCGGCTGGGTGCCCAGCGCACCGTTGGCCGCGGTGGCCATCGCGGCGGTCGCCGCCGCCCCCGTGCCCGTCAGGCCGGAGCCGTTGGCGGTGATCAGCGGCTGGTCCTTGCCCTTCAGCGCGCGGCGGAAGAACACGTTGATGACGCCCGTGCTCGCATCGGCGGTCGCCGGCGTCGCGCTCGTCTGGATGTTGTTGGCGCCGATGTTCGACAGCGCCTCGAGGGCGGTGTCGACCTGCGCCGTCGTCGCGTTGTAGGGCAGCGGAGCCGTGGTCTGGCCGTTCCACGTCAGCGTGAACGTGCCACCGGTCGCGCCGGTGGTGCGAACGGTCTGCTGCTCATCGGTCAGCTGGTCCTCGAACGGGCCGAAGCCGTTGGCGTGGATGCCGCCGGCCGGGGTGTCGTCGCCCGTGACCATCCACAGGTTTCCGGCCTTGTCGAAGTCGATGTCGCCAGCGACGTGGCAGCACTCCTGGCGGTTGTTGTTGACCCGCAGGATCTGCTGCTCGGTGGTGAGGTCCAGGTGCGGACCGCTGGCGTCCTCGACGAACTTGAAGCGCGAGAGCTGGAAGTAGCCCACGTACGGATCCCACGCCGTCGGCGACGACGCGAAGTTCGGCACCGCCGTGTTCGGCGTCACCTGGTCGACGACCTGGCCCGTCGAGAGCTTGACGTTCGTGACCTTCGTCGGGGCGTAGTAGAGGTACACCCACTTGTCGGTCGCGAAGTTCGGATCGATGGCCGGGCCATAGAGGCCGTCCTCGGAGTTCGTGTACACGCGCAGCGTGTCCGGCAGCGAGGCAGCGCCGAGGTCGGCGATCGTCGTCGTCGTCCCCGTCTTGGGGTCGTGCAGGCGCACGCCGCCGCGACGGTCGGTCTGGATGATGCGTCCGTCCGGGAGCTGATCGAAGCCGATCGGCTCGTTGATGTTCGGCTGCTGCGTGACCTTGACCTGTTGGTAGTTCGCCAGCACGGTCGCGCCGCAGTCGGAGTAGTTCGGATCGCTCTGGCCCGCGGCCCACGCGATCGCGCCCTTCAGGTGCTTCTGCAGGTCGGCGTCGAACGCGGCCGCCGTGGTGCCGAGGCCGGTGTAGAACGAGCGCCCGCCCTGGTAGTCCTTGCAGAACGAGATCGGGTGATTGGCGCCCATCGTGCCGTTGTTGATGCCCTTGAGCGTGTTGCCCTGCGGCTGGGCCTCGAACGGCTGCTCGACGACCGACGCGAGGACGTGCGAGGCGCCACGCACGTTGGTCGAGAAGTTGTAGAACCGCTCCGTGCGGTCCCAATACTCCGGCAGGGTCTTCGTCGCGTCATGGACGCGGTCGAAGACCTTCACGGTCGCGGTCTGCTCGGTCGTCTGGCCCGACGAGCGGGTGCCGAGCGCGTTGGTCAGGAACGACCAGGCCGGATCGGTCTCGACCGCGGAGCCGATGCCGACGAAGCCGCCGCCCTTCTTGTAGTAGTTCTCGAAATTCGTGCGCTGGGCGTCGGTGAGCGGCGACGCCATGCCCGTGTTGAGAAAGACGACTGCGCGGTAGGAATCCAGATTGGCGGGCGTGAACTGCCCGCCGACGTCAGCGGGCGCGGGCGCGGTGACGACACCGGCGCTCCCGACGGCCTGCGTGATCGCGTTGATCCCTGCCGTGCTCAACGCGTCAGAGGTGCTGGTGACGACCAGCACCTTGTATGGGTCCGCAGCGGCGGCCTTCGGCCGTGCCGAAGCGGTCGCCGGCAATGCCAGAGCAAGGCTCAATGCAGCCAAGCCCAGGGTTCTCCCCCTCATGCCTCTCCTCTGTTGTTAGACCCAGCGATCGGCGATTGATCGCTTCCCGTCGCTCGAGGCTATAGCCACTTACGTGCGGATGTCAACAATCTTTGGCGTGTCAAAGGGTGAAAGCTGAAGAGTCAGGAACATTACTTTCGACAACTTAGGCACAGCCAGCGGCGCAAATGAGTTACAGGGCTCACGCGTTCTCGTCGCAAAACCGTGAGCGTTCGCATATCTCCACGTGAGTTCCGTGGACTTCTGCACAGATCAGGACGTTTCAATCATCAGCCGGTGTCATGCCTGCCAGCAGTAGCGCGTGTTCGACTTCTGAATGCTCCGCTGCGACCATCGTTCGATGGAGCTCCGACACCTGCGCACGATCGTCGCCGTCGCCCGGCACCGCTCCCTCACCAAGGCGGGGGACGAGCTCTTCCTCACGCAGTCCGCGGTCTCGCAGCAGATCCGGCGGCTCGAGGACGAGTTGGACGTCGAGATCTTCCGGCGCACCAGCCGCCGGGTGGAGCCGACGCACGCCGGCCGGGTCATCCTCGCCCACGCCGAGCGCGTGCTGGCCGAGGTCGACGCACTGCACGGTGAGCTCGAGGAGCTGACCGGCCTCTTGACCGGCCAGCTCCGTATCGGCGGTATGTACCCCACCGGGCGGTTCGACCTCTTCGACGTCCTCGCGGAGTTCCGCGGCGCGTACCCGGGCGTCGCGATCCACATGGTCGAGGGGACGCAGGACGACACCCTCGACGCCCTGCGCGCCGACGACCTCGACTGCGCGTTCATCGCCCTGGACCCCGATTCGCTCGACCGCGAGTTCGGCGCGACGATGATCTGGACCGACGAGCTCGTGGTCGCGCTGCCGGTCGGACACCCGCTGGCCGCCTCCGACAGCGTCAGCTTCGAGCAGCTCGCGTCGGAGGATCTGATCTCCTACCGCGAGAACTCGGCGATGCGCCGCCGGCTCGAACGCAAGATGGCCGAGGCGGGCGTCGAGCCGCGCAACGCCTTCGTCTGCACCGAGATGGCCGCCGTCCGGGCGCTGGCGAGCAAGGGCCTGGGCGTCGCGGTGATCCCGCGCTCGACCGCCGAGGAGGCCGGGCCTCCGATCGAGCTGCGCCCGATGGCGCCGGAGCCGCTCACGTGGCCGGTCGCGCTCGTCTGGCGCGCCGACCGCCGCCAGAGCGCGGCGGGCAAGGCGTTCCTCCAGGTCGCGCGCGAGTACGCGCAGCAGTCGAACCGCCCGCACCTGCGCGCGGCGGCCTGACATCCCGCGGGATCGCGCGCGCATGCGGGCGCGCGGATCTGGCATAGGATCGCCTCACCATGGAACTGAACCTCGATGTGTTCAGCCAGTTCACCCGGCTCGTCCGCGAGCTCATCGCGATCGTGCAGGAGCCGGCCGACCGCCGGCGCGAGCGGCGCAAGGAGTTCCTGAACAACGAGATCGCCCCGGCACATGCGGCGATGCAGGCGATCCACCGCGACTACACGGAGACGTTCACGGAGTTGTTGGGTCTCCTGCAGTCTGGCGACGATTGGCAGCGGACGATCGAGCTGCTTAAGACGCGGCGCCTCGTCTTCGTCACGCAGCGCGCGGACATCAGGGGGTTCGCGGCCGCGCTCGCTGACGTCAAGAAGCGCGGCGGCTACGTCAAGGAACGCGAACTGAACGCGTTCGAGAAGTACGTCAACGCGATTCTCGAGTACCTCCGCCAGGCCAGCCCGGCGGACGCACGGGTCAGCTGGTACAGCCACTTCATCGAGCATTTCGAGTTCCTCGTGGAGCACGAGAAGACCCCGTACGGCTTTTACGAGGGCATCTCGACCTCGAAGCCTCCGGCGGAGATCGTCAAGAGCGCGTACGCGGACGCGGTGCACAGGGACATCCCGGAGGCGTGGGCGGAGTATTCGACCGCGTACCACAACTTGGAGCTGGAACTCACGCGCTGACAATCCGTGCACGCGGGTTCGTGAGCAATTAGGGTCGGCTGACAGGGACGATCGACCCAGGCGGTGCGTGATGGCGAACTTCAACTTCAGCAACTTCTCCGTCGGACGAGATCAGTTCAACGTCGCCGGCGATCTGACCTTGCATTCCGGCAGCTCGCCCGCCGAGGTGGTGCAGGCGATCCACGCGGCCCAGGCGGAGCTCGACAAGGAGAGCGAGATCGGGGACGCCGAGAAGGCCGCGATCCGGCAGGACCTCGCCGAAGCCGAGCAGCTCGCGCACGACCCCCAGGCCAATCGCGACGAGTTGAAGGAGAAGCTCGGCCGAGCGCAAGGACGGCTCGATGCCCTCAAGGGCGTGGCGGGCAGTGCGCTCGCTGTCGGCAAGGCGGTCGCGGCGATCGCCGCGTGGGCTGGACTCGCGCTGTAGGCGCCGGGCATGGCCCTCGATTGGGAGCAGATCGCGGAGCGGCTCGCCGAGCTCGCCGGCACCGTCGACGACACGATGCGCCCAAACGTCGAGCTCTTGCAGCGCGCCATGAGCGCCCGCGCGTACGACGTCGACGCGATGAACGTCCTTCTCGTCCAGCTGGAGTCGCGGCTGGCGCCGCCCGGCCAGGCCCCGGTCACGTTCGACTTCGGGAACTTCTCGACCGAACAGCAGATCAACATCGGCAACGCGGTCTTCAACACCGTCCCGAAAGCGCCGGACGAGCCGCAGCCGGTCGTCGCACCCGTGGTCGTCGTGGCGATGGATCGCGGCGAGGCCGAGGCCCTCGTCGCCGGGAGCGCGTTCGACAGCCTCCCCGACCAGCTGCGCGAGCACTTCGACCAGTTCCAGCAACTGCTGGTCGACGAAGGCCTCGACGACTGGCTGGACCGCTACGGCGACGCCGCGACGGACTGGCGCCCGTTCGCCGCCGCCGGGCCGACCGTGGATGAGCTGGTCCGGGCCACGTTCGAGGTCGTCAACACGATTGAGCGCTACGCGCCCGCGATCGAGCCGGACATCCTCGACATCCGGTCGGTCGTCGATGACCGGCTGCGACTGCGGCGGCTGCGGCGACAGTGCCTCGTGATCATCGACAGCCTGTCGATGCGCCACCCCCAGGTGCAGGCGCGCTTCCACCGGTCTTTGCTGGACGCGTACCCGACGACCGCGGTCGTGGCGATCGCGCCGGTGCCGGCGGCGTTCGTCGCCGGCCGCGAGCTATCGGTCTACGTGCCGGCCATGCGCCTCGCCGACCTCGAGTACGCGCGCCGGCAAGCCGACCCGGACGAGGACTACGGGACGTGCTCGGAGACCGCTGACAGCAACCAGTTCGAGCAGTGGTTGCGGAGCCGGATCAGGACGATGTCCGTCGACCTCGACGTGCGGAGCGGAATCGTCCGCCACATGCGGGTCGGCCGGCAGTGATCTACACGTTCTACTCGTTCAAGGGCGGCGTCGGCCGCTCGATGGCGCTCGCCAACGTCGCAGAGCTCCTGGTCAGGCGTGGGCTGCACGTGCTGATGGTCGACATGGACCTCGAGGCGCCCGGGCTCGAGCGGTTCTTCGACGGGAAGGACTACCTCGTCACGCCGGAGGAGGTGCAGGAGCGTCGCGGGATCGTCGACCTGCTCCACTCATACAAGGAACTGCGCTCACTGCCGCGGATCGGAGAACCGCCGCCCGCCGAACCCGGCCAACCGCCGTTCCCGGTGGAGCCGCTGAAGGAGTTCATCGTCCCGCTCACGCTTCCCCGCAGCGGCAGCCTGCAGCTGCTGCCGTCCGGCCGCCGGGCGAGCGGCGCGTACGCCACGTACGCGGAGCGGGTCCAGCGCTTCGACTGGAACGAGTTCTACCTGCGCTGGGACGGCGAGGTCTTCTTCGACTGGTTCAGGAACGAGGCGCTCAGCAGCGTCGACGTCGTGCTGATCGACAGCCGAACAGGAGTCACCGAGCTTAGCGGCGTCTGCACGTTCCACCTCGCCGACGCCGTGGTCATGTGCGTCGCGCCGAACCGCCAGAACCTCGACGGATGCGTGCTGATCGCCGAGAGTCTTCGGGCCCCCGGACTGGTCAGCGAAGGGCGGCGCGGGCGGCCGCTCGACGTGGTCGCGGTGCCGTGCCGGATCGACAACAGCGAGAGCGAGCTGCTGGACGAGTTCGCCCGCCAGTTCGCGACTCGCCTCGAGCCTCACGTCACCCGCGGGTTGACCTTCGAGAACTCGCTGTTCATCGACCTGAAGATCCCGTACGTCCCGGCGTATGCGTTCCGGGAGTCACTGTCGGTCCTCGAGCCCGACCGCGCGGTCGCCGCGGACATGTCCGCCGCCTATGGCCGCCTCGCCGCGACGCTCGTCGCGCTCGCGCCCAGCACGAGCCGGATCTCCCGGCAGTTCCACCAGGCAGATAGCGGACTTTCGCGGGAGGGCGCCGCCACGGTCGAGGGGTTCGTCCCGCGCGACTGGGCGCTCGATCAGGTCGCCGGCTGGTTGGCGACGACGGCGGACCCCGTGCTCCTGGTGACGGGCGAGCCGGGGTCCGGCAAGACGACGCTTGCGCGCTGGATCGCCGATGAGGCGCGCACCGGCGAGCGCCTCGACGCCCGCCTCGCCTACTTCCACAGCTGCGGACCCGACGACCTCGGCAGCCTCGACGCGCGCCAGTTCGTGCAGCGACTCGCCGGCGCGCTGGGCGCGGCCGACCCCACCTACGCACAAGCGATCCGCTACCAGCAGGGTCCCGACATCCGCGTGGTCGCCAGCGAGCAGATCAGCGCCACGAGCACGGGAGACGTGCGGGTCGTCGACATCGCGATCGGCGACATCCCGGCCGAGGTCGCGTTCCACGAGCTCATCTGGAAGCCGCTGCAGCTGGTCCACCTCCAGCAGCCGCTGCTGATCGTCGTCGACGGTCTGGAGTCCGCGACCGGCTTGACCGGCGACAAGTCGCTGCTCGATCTCCTCGCGCGTGTCGAGGTCAGGCCGATCGGTCCCGGAATCCGCTGGCTCATCACGTCGCGGCCGGACCTGCGCGTGTTGCGTGCGCTGCCCGGCCGGCGCATCGACCTCAGCGCCGAGCCGTTCGCCAGCGCCGACCTGCACCACTATGTGGAGCGCCGCGCCGGCGCCCTCAGCGCCGGCGACCTCATCGACGACATCGTGCACCGCTCCGGGGGCAACTTCCTCTACGCGCGCCTCTTGCTCGACGGCGTGGCGGAGGGTCACCTCATCACGGACACGCCGAGCGACCTGATCGCGTTCTACCGGCGTGAGCTGACCGGGTTGTTCGGGTCAACGCACGACGACACCGCGTTGATCGGGGTGCTGACCGTCGCGCGGGCGCCGCTGCGCCCGAAGGAGCTGGCGGCCATCGTCCGCAAGCCGATCTCGCGGATCGACGCCACGCTCGAGCGATGGGCGCAGTTCCTGGTCGTCGACTCCAAGCGCGGCGTGCAGTTCTTCCACGACTCGTTCCGCGAGTTCCTGCTCGACGACCCGTCCTTCGGGATCTACGCGGACGAGTCCCACGAGGCGATCATCGACTACCTGCTCGAGGACGCCGAGACGGCGTGGAGCTCGAGCCGGACGCCGTACGCCGTCGCGCATCTGCTCCAGCATCTGTTCGCGGTCATCGCCATCACGCCGGACCGGGAGGTACGGGAAACACGGGCGAGGAACGTGACAGAGGTCCTCTCGGACCCGGACTTCCTGCTGGCCAAGGTCACGCACGTAGGGCCGGCGTCAATTGTCGACGACGTCGTGGCCGGCGTCGCCGCCTGCGCGGAGCTGAGTCGTGTCGACGGAGTGGCCGACCGGCTACGCGGCGACCTCTCGGACCTCGAAGCCGATCTTCTCGATAGCGTCGCGGAAGGCTCGTTCGAAGCCATCACGGCCCGCCTCAGCCGGCACGGAGCCCGCATCTACGGGGACGCGTACGAGGAGCTGCGTGCGACCGAGCCCCCCAGCGGCCCGCGCACCGCGCGGATGAACGCGCTCGTGGGCGAACTCCGCCAGCTGGCTCGGCACGGCCTCGGTGAAGGCCTCGACATCGCGCAGATGCTGCGCGGCGGGCAAGGCGAGGCGATCGTGGCCTTGGCCGTGCTCCGCGTCCGCGCCGACCCTGGGCAGATCGAGGGCGTCTCCTGGATCATCGCCAGGTCTCGCACGGCGTTCGAGCAGTATCAGGCGCTCGACGTCGCCAGCCAGCTGTTGCCGCTCTTGTCGGCGACCGAGCGCGCGGTCTTGCGCGACGCCCTGGAGGGAGAGCTCCGCGACGTCCGCCAACTGGGCGCTATGAAGGACCGCTCCCGCGGCCCGCGGATCCTCGACCTGATCTCCCGCCTCCTGGAACGGGAGGAGGACGTCAGATCAGGAGATAGGTCACCCCGCACACGGTGATCAGGCACACCGCGAGCACGGGCGCCCCGAAGCGGGCGAAGACCGCGCCGGTGTAACCGCCCGGCTGCATGACCATCAGGTTGGACTGGTGGCTGAACGGGTTCAGCAGCGTGAACGAGACGCAGGTGCCGACCAGGGCGAGGATCGTCACCGGGTCGACGTGCATGTCCCGCGCGACGGCGATCGCGACCGGGGTCACGATCGAGGCCGTGGCCGCGTTGGTGACGAGGTTGGTCATCACGGTGGTCGTGACCGCCAGGACGACGACCAGCGCGAAAGGCCCGCCGGAGAGTGAGGAGATCGCGTCCGCGATCTCGCCCGCGAGGCCTGATTCGACCACGATCGCGCCGAGCCCGATCGACCCGGCGAGCACACCCAGGACCTTCGGCTCCAGCGCCCGCGCCGCCGCGCCCGGCGTCAGGACCCCCGTGATCACCATCAGCACGGCGCCGCCGGTGGCGGCGACCTCCGCCGGGGTCAGGCCGAACGACGCGGCGACGATCACCGCGAGCAGCACCGCGAGCGCGACGCCGGTCTTCCGCGGCTGCGGCGCGCGGCTCCCGCCGCCGTGCAGGAGCGCGATGGCGGGGTTGCGCTCGACGGCGTCGGCGCTGTCGGCGGCGATGAAGCACGTGGCGCCCGGGATCAGCTCGGACTCGTGCAGGGGCTTGGGGCTGCGCGCGGCGATGATCCGCAGCGAGCCGTCGCGCTCGAGGTCGTGGAGCGAGCCGTACTCCCCCGTGCCGACGCTGACGGCGAACAGCCGGTGCGCCGCCATCCCGAACAGCGGCGTCCGCCAGATCGCGTCGATGCCCTCCTCGGTCGCGGCGAACACGAGCACGTCGCCGGCCTCGATCAGCGCGTCCGGGGCGAGGTGCTCGCCCCAGCGCTGGATGCCCACGAGGTCGAACTCCTGCGTCTGGAGGATCCCGAGGTCGGCCGCGCGGCGGTTCTCCGCGCGCGCGGGTGAAGTGATCTCGATCTCGACCCGCCACTCCTTGGTCGGGGTCGAGGTGTCGCGCTCGCCGCGCAGGCTGCTCGGTCCGGCGAGGTAGATGACGAGCCAGCCAACGAGCGCGACCGGCAGCGCGACCGCCGCGAACGACAGCATGCTCATCTCGACGTCGCGCTGTCCGGCGATGCCCGCGATCACGAGGTTCGAGCTCGTGCCGATCAACGTCACCGACCCCGCGAGCGTGGTGACGTGCGCGAGTGGGAGGAGCACCGATCGCGCCGGGATCTCCCGCGTCTGCTCGAGCTGCCGGGTCGCCGGGATCAACATCGCCACCAGCGGGGTCGTGTTGATCAGCGCCGAGGCGACCCCGATCGGCAGCGACAGCCGCCGAACGACCTGCCGCGCGGTCCGGGTCGAGGCCAGCAGCGCCCAGGTCGCGCGCGAGACGACGCCGGTCTGCACCACCCCCTTCGCGATCACCAGCATCGCCGCCACCGTGATCACGCCGGCGTTGCTGAGCCCCGCCGCCAGCTCGCTGGGCTCGGCCAGGCCGAGAATCCCCGCCAGGACGAGCGCGGCGAGCAGCGCCACGATCGGATCGACCCAACCGGCCGCCATGACGACCAGCGTCACGGTGACCAGCACGGCGGCCACGTAGATCATCGTGCGCACACGATAAGTGGGCTCAAGGCGGGTCGTCGCGAGCCGATCCACGGGGGTATGCGTCGCGTGCACCGTGTCTGGTGGCTGAACCTGGCGATCGCCCTTCCGGCGATCGCGATGGCGGTGCACGTCGCCGGCTTCGAGGCGATCGCCACGCCGCACATTCCCTGGTGGGCGCTCGCGGCGGCGATCGCGGTCAGCGAGCGCTGGCCGGTCAACCTCAAGTTCCAGTCGACCCGGTTCTCGTTCTCGCTGACCGAGATCCCGATCGTCTTCGCGCTGCTGTTCGCGCCCGGCCACGAGGCGATCGCCGCGCTCCTGCTCGGCACGGCCGCGGCGATGATCGGCCGCCGCCAACCGCTGATCAAGCTCACCTTCAACACCGCGCAGTTCCTGTTCACGGTGATCCTCGCCGCGATCGTCATCCACGTCGTGGGCGGCGCGGACCCGGAGTTCGGCCCGCGCGTCTGGGTCGCGACGATGCTCGCGATGCTCGCCGGCGAGGTCATGACGATCCTGCTGCTGGCGTCGGTGCTGACGCTCGCCGACGGCCGCCCGTCGTTGCAGGACTTCCGGGAGATGTTCGGCACGGACCTGTTCGTGACCGGCGCGAACGTCAGCTTCGCGCTGATCGCCGGGATGGTGGCCAACACGAGCCCGGAGGGCCTGCCGGTCCTGCTCGTCCCGGTGCTGATCGCGTTCGGCGGCTACCGCGCCTACGTGCGCGAGCACGAGCGTCATCGACAGGTCGAATTCCTCTACCAGGCCAATCGCGGGCTGACGGAGTCGCCCGAGGTCGCCGTCGCCGTCGAAGGCCTGCTCGAGCGCGCCCGCGAGGCGTTCCGCTCCGAGCGCGCCGAGGTCATCTTCTTCGGACAGGACGACACCCCGCCGCTGCGGACGCGGCTCGACTCGGGCTCCGACCGCGCGCGCCAGGAGCCGGTGGACGCGGACGCGGCGCGCGCGTTGCGCGACCTGGTCGCCGACGGGCCCGTGGCGTTCGGGGAGGCGTTGCCGGAGCCGCTTCGCGTGCTGGTGGGCGAGCGGCCCGTCCGCAACGCGATGGCCGCCGTCCTGCGCGGCAAGGAGCACGTGATCGGCACGATCCTGCTGGCCAACCGCGTCGGCCTCTCGCGCGGTTTCGACGCCGACGACCTGGCGCTCTTCGAGACGCTCGCCACCAACGCCAGCGCGGCGCTCCAGTTCGACCGCCTCGAGCAGTCCGTGATCGAGCTCCGCGACCTCCAGCACCAGCTCCACCACCAGGCCTTCCACGACCCGCTCACCGGGCTCGCCAACCGCGCGCTCTTCCTGCAGGAGGCGCTCGCCGGCGACGGCGCCGTGCTCTCCATCGACCTCGACGACTTCAAGGGCGTCAACGACACGCTCGGCCACGCGACCGGCGATCAGCTGCTGACCGCCGCCGCCACCCGCATCGCGCGCGCCGCGCGCGCGGAGGACCTGGTCGCCCGGCTCGGCGGTGACGGGTTCGCGGTGCTCGTCCGCGGTGGGGAGGACACCGCGGTCGAGGCGGCGGAGCGCATCCTGGCCGCGTTCGAGACGCCGGTCGCGGTCGGTGGGCGACTGCTGCCGACGAGCGTCAGCGTCGGTGTGGCGAGCGGGCCGGCGAACGCCGCCGAGCTCCTGCGCGACGCCGAGGTCGCCATGTACGAGGCCAAGGCGGCGGGCAAGGGGCGGCTGGCGGTCTTCACCCCGGGCATGCGCGAGGCGGTCCTGCGCCGCCACTCCCTGCGCGACCAGCTCAAGCAGGCGATCGAGGACGGGCAGCTGATCGTCCAATACCAGCCGATCATCGACCTGCCCAGCGGCGAGATCGCCGCCGTCGAAGCCCTCGTGCGCTGGCAGCACCCCGAGCATGGGCGGATCCCGCCGGTCGAGTTCATCCCGCTCGCCGAGGAGACGTCGCTGATCGTGCCGCTCGGTCGCTACGTCCTCCGTCGCGCGTGCGAGCAGGGCGTGGCCTGGACCGCCGCCGGCGGCGCCCCGGTCGTCGTCCAGGTCAACCTCTCCGCCCGCGAGCTCGAGGACCCCGACCTGATCGACAACGTCCGCACGACGCTGCTCGAGACCGGCCTGCCCGCCGAGCGCCTGACCCTCGAGATCACCGAGACCCTGCTGGTCCGCGACGCCGTCGCCGGCAGCGCGACCCTCGACGGCCTGCGCGCCCTCGGCCTCCGGCTCGCCCTCGACGACTTCGGCACGGGCTACTCGTCGCTGAGCTACATGCGGTCCCTGCCCCTCTACAGCCTGAAGATCGCCAAGGAGTTCATCGACGGCATGGCGTCGAGCGACGATGACGAGGCCTTCGTGCGCCTGATCGTCGAGATCGCCCGCCTGCGCGGGCTGTCGGTCGTCGCCGAGGGCATCGAGACGATCGAGCAGCTCGACCGCCTGCGTGCTCTTGAGTGCGACCGCGGCCAGGGCTACTACTTCGCCCGCCCGCTCGACGCCGACGACCCGCGGCTCCTCGACGCCCTCGGCGTCATCGCGGCGGCCGCTGTCTGAGGCTCGAGCGCCGACCGGCGCTGCCGATTCAGCAGGAGCGATGACGGCGTTCATCGAGCACCGGCGCGACCGGGGCTTCGCGGAGAACCCGCCGAACGCGGCCCTCGTCGTGCATGGGGCGTCACGCGGCCGTGACGTCGTCGTGCTGACGATCAGCCATCCGCACCATCGCCCACGCACGCACACGTTCACGTACACGGCCAAGCCGGTGAAGGGCACGCCGAGCGAGGTGACCTCGACGTCCTCTGGCTCTGACGCGCTTCCTCGTTCGAGGTATCTCCATTGATGCGCCCGTGACCGCATAGTTCCCTGCTTCTGAGAGCGAACCTGCGGGTGCGTATAGCGCTTGACTTGGTCTGAGCGGTCACGGTCTACTCGGCTCAAGGCTTGGGTCTCCGGCTCGTAGGAGGGTTGACCATGCGCCACGTCGTTCTCCGGTCGCTCGGAGCGCTCTTCGTGTTGGCCTGCGCCGCCCCGGCGCCGGCATCGGCCGCGGGGCTGACCGGCCCGCTGTATCCCATGCCCGGAGGGGCGAACAGCGGCCACGGAGGGAACGTGTGCGTGATGACGCCGCCCGCCGCGGGCACGCTCGGAACGCTGGGGGAGGCGGCCGGTGTCACGTGGACCTTCGGGGGTGGGACGCCGACGAGCGCGACCATCTGCCCGACCGGGACGGCGACGCCCGCTCCATTCGACACCGAGCGGTTCGTCCGCCTCTACTGGGGCCTGGACAACCGCGCCGGCAAGCGTCCGGGCGCGGCCATGGACGGCGCGATCAGCTCGCAGGACGAGCTCCTGACCTTCGACGCCACGAAGTCCGATCTGACGCAGGGGCTGCTCGTGTGGATCGGGACGACGACGATGCCGGGAGCGTGCCTGATCCCGTGCGGCGGCACGTTCACGACCGTGAGCGTGGCCACGCAGCTCGAGCTGCAGTTCACGAACCTCGCCAACGCGAAGGTGCCGCTGGTGACCCAGGCCGCGGCGGGGATCGCGGGGACGGCGCTCGGCGGCGTCGTGCAGATCACGCCCGCGCTGCGCAACTTCCGGGTCAACATGAAGGCCAAGGCGCGCATCCAGAACACGAACAACGCGCTGGTCCCGGCCGACACGTTCTATGACTCGTACACGCATCTGGCGTCAGGCGGGCTGATCACCTCCCTCGACGGAGCGTTCTGGTACGAGAACCGGCCGCCGATCGTGGACTTCACGTCCGGCCCGGCGGTCGCCGGCCTGCCGATCGACTTCAACGCCACGGCGACCGATCCGGACGGCAAGGTCGCCTCGATCGCGTGGGACTTCAACGGCGACGGCAACTTCATCGAGTCCGACGTCGCCACGACGCAGTGGAGCTACACCACGACGTCCAACGCCAGCTTCCACGCGATCGACGACGAGGGGGCGGTGGGGACGGTGACCAAGGAGATCGCGGTTTCCCCGGCACCCATACCCACACCCGAGCCGACGGTCCGCCCGGTGGAGGTCAAGGACGCCGACCACGACGGCTACTCGCCGCCGCTGGACTGCAACGACGCCGCCGCCAACGTCCACCCCGGCGCCGCGGAGATCCCCGACGACAAGATCGACGAGAACTGCGACGGGATCGACCCGAAGCAGCCGCTCCCGCCCGTCACGCTCAGCTGGTCGGCGAACGCCGGCGCCAAGCGCACGACGTTCGCGTCGCTGACGGTCAAGCAGGTGCCGGCGGGATCGACCGTCGTCGCCACGTGCAAGGGCCGGGGGTGCCCGGCGAAGGTCACGTTGCGCAACCGCGTCGGCAGCGTCCCGCTGCCGACGTACAAGAAGCGCAAGCTGCCGGTCGGCGCCACGATCGAGGTGCGGGTGACCAACCCGGACTTCAAGGGGATCGTCAAGACGCTCAAGGTGCGCAAGCTCAAGGCGCCGCTGGTCACCACCAAGTGCCTGCCCGCCGGCGCGACCACGCCGGTCGCATGCTGAGGCAGATCGCGGCGGCCGCGGCCGTGGTCGCGTGCCTCGCACCGGCCGCACCCGCGTGGGGGCGGTGGTTGGAGCCGGTCGACCTCGCCGCGCCGATCAACGTCGGCGACCACAACGGCGCCGCGCCGTCGCTCGCCGAGGTCGGCGGGCGGGCCACGATCGCCTGGTCCGAGGACGCGACTGCCGCGGGGGCCGGCAACGCCAGCATGATCCACGTCGCCGCGCTCGACTCCGAGGGCACGAAGTGGGAGCACCTCGACGAGCTCGGCGAGCACGCGATCAGCCGGCTGGCGACGGCGAACTCCGACAACCCCGACCTCACCGACGGTGGCGGCGGCGAGCCATGGGTCGCGTGGGCGGAGAACTTCAACGGGCCGACGGACAAGCAGATCCGCGTCGCCCGGCCGACGGGCGTCGGGGCCCAGTGGACGCGCGTCGGCGACGCCAATCGCCCGATCAACCACGAGCGGCTCGGGCCGTCGATCGCCGACAACCCGTCGATCGCCGCGAGCGGTGGGGAGCGCTATGTCGCCTTCGACGAGTTCGATCGCGGGACCGGCTCGCTGTTCGTGCCTGACTCCGAGCCGGGGCGCGTGTGGGTGATGCGGTGGAGCGGGGACGAGTGGAAGACCGTCGGCGGCGGCTCAGCCTCCGCGCTGCCGACCGACTCGGCCCGGCCGGACCTCGCCCTCGTCGACGGCGTCCCCTGGGTGGCGTACATCCAATCCGTGGTGACCGGTGACGGGCTCGCGCTGCAGATCCGCGTGGCCCGCGTCGACGGCTCGGCGTGGACTCAGGTCGGCGGCGTCGTGGCGGAGCGGGCGCTATCGGCGGGCGGCCTTTCCGTGCCGAACTTCGCGGTCGTCGGCGGGCGGCCGGTGGTCGCGTTCGGTTCGCCCAGCGGCACGTCGGTCTACGGCCTCGACGCCGCCGGCACCGGCTGGCAGCTGCTCGGCGGCGGCTCGCCCCCGGGTGCCGGTGGCTCGGACCCGAGCATCGCCGACGTCGGCGGGGTGCTCTGGGTCGCGTGGCGCGGGCAGAACGAGGGCCGCGCCGCCCGCCTGGTCGACGGCGCCTGGGTCGCCTCAGGAGGGCCGATCATCGGCGTGCACGGCTCGGCGTTCGGCCAAGGCCCGGTGCTCGCGGAGGTCGGCGGCCTGCCCTGGGCGGCCTTCAGCAATGACGACGGCAAGACTCCCGCTCCGCCCGGCGGGCGCGGGTGCTGCGAGCGGATTCGCGTCACCCGCCTCACGCCCGACTGGAGCGACGATGCCACCTCCTACCCCGCCGCCACCGCGGCCGCGCTGTTGCTGTCCGTCGACACGTTCGGCCTGCATTACGACCTCGGTGTCCGCACCGCCGCGGTCGGGGGTCCGCCGCTGTGGACCTCGTTCGCGCCCACGAACCCGCTGCTCGCGGTGGTGGAGTTGCACGGGCTCGCGCCGGCGACGATCTACGAGTACCTCCCGTTCGCTTACGCCGGCACGCCGTCGCCGGTGTTCGGGCCCGGCGGGCGCTTCGTGACTCCGCCCGCCGATGTGCAGCAGCCGCCGGTTCAGCCCGCGGCGGCTCGACCGGTCGCAGCGGCAGCCGCCGCGCCGGCGAAGCTCGTCCTCGCCGTGCTCTCGCACCCCAGCTCGGTCCGTCGCGGCCACACCGTCCGTGTCGTGTCGCTGGGCACCGACGCGGGCACGGCGGAGCTGACCGTCCAGCGCAAGGGCGGCAAGGTCGTCAAGCGTGTCTCCCGGTCGGTGGCCGCGGGCCGCTGGGGCATCCGCTGGGCGACCGGCAACACGCCGCGGGGGAGCTATCGGCTCACCATCAGCCTGCGGACCGCCGACGGGCGCGTCAGTACGGATCGGGCCACGGTGCGTGTGACCTGAGTCGTCGTCTATGAATGGTGCATGGCCGCCCGTGCACTCCTCGTCGCCGTACTGGTTCTGATCTGCTGCGCTCCGGCGCAGGCGGCGACGGTCGCGCGCCTCGGGACGCTGACGCTCGAGGCGGCCAAGTCGCATGGTGAGCTGTGCCTGACATTGCGGCGCTCGCGGCATTACCAGGGTTCGCAGTGTGGGTCGGTCCCGCGGTCCCCGTTCCGCCCGCTGCGGGTGTCCGCCGAGCTCGGCGGGGACGTGTTCGCCGTCGCCGTTCCGGGATCGGTCGTCGTGGCGGAGACCGACGACGGCGCCGGGCACCGCAGACGCTTGACGACCTCCGCGCACCGCGCCTTCGCGGCCCGCTTCATCCTGCTCGACGACCGCAAGACGGCGTGGGTGCGCTTCTACGGCGCGGACGGTGCGCTGCTCGGGATCGTCGACGGGCTGCGGAGCCCCGACGACTCCGACATCCCTCCCGTGCAGGTCTTCGGCGACCGCGAGGAGGGCGTCGAGGCCTACGTCGAGCCCAGGATCGACCCGACACCCGAGCAGCTCGACCGCGTCCGGATGGTCGCGTGCGTCGATCTCGCCAACTCCTCGGGAGGCGGCTCGGTCTGCGACAACGCGCTGTCCATCCTCGACGCCTGCGCAGGACAGAGCCTCGTCGGCGGCGTCGTCCCGTCGGGCGTCGCGGGGGTGCGACTCACGCTCGGGAGCGGCGCGGAGGTGACAGTGGCGACGATCGAGCTCCCGGCGGCGTTCGGCGGATCGCGCGCGATCGGCGCGCTCGCGCCGCGTGGCGAGGCGGTGCGCGCGGCCGCCGCCCTCGACGCGACCGGCCAGGTGGTCGCCGCTGTGGACGTCGGCACGGCGCCGGGCGGTCAACCGTGTCCGGGCCCTGACGCCGGCGACGATCGCTTCGACGGGCCTTTCGTGCCCGTGACGGCGCCCACCGGTGTCGCCGTCGGGCCGCTGCTCGTGGGCGAGCAGGGCGACACGCTGTGCGCGACGCTCGAGGCCGCGTTGGTGCCGAGCGACTGCCCATCGCCGCCCGTGGACTCCGACTCGCCGTCGCTGCTCCGGCGCGGGAGCGTGGTCGCCGGCGTGCTGAGCCGCGACGCCGCACGGGTCACCCTGGTGCGCGACCGTGGCGCATCGATCACGGTGCGGACGACTCGCTACACGGGCCGCTGGGACGTGCGCCTGTTCAGCGCGGACGTCGGCGTTCGCCGAGACGTCGTCCGGGTGGTCGTCCGCAACGCCGCCGGCGCGGTCATCGGCACCGGAGCCGACCGCGTCCCGCACCCCGTCGGCCGGCGCGTGCTCGCTCAGCGCGCAGGCGTCCGTCTGCAGGTCGCCGGCTCCCCCGCGTGCGTCAGCGCCGCCTTCGGCCCCGGCTTCTGCACGATCCGCAACCCGGGAACGCCCATCGACGGCCCGTTCCTGCCCTACCACGGCGCGGTCGTGGTTCCGTGCGACACCCGCGTCGCGCTGATCTACGGCCGCTTCCCGGACGAGCTGGCGACCCCGACCGTGCTGCTCGACGGTGGCCGCAAGCTGCGGACCCGCCGTGTGTCGCTGCCGGGGGAGGACGCGTGGTTCGCGTTCCTCCCGGACGTGGGCGTGCGCGGGTTCCGGGCGGGCAAGCGCAGCGTGCCGCTCCGCCTACCGCCGGCGAGTGCGCAGTGCGGCTACCGACTCGCGCGCTCCTTCTAGGCCGTCCGCGCAGCGCGCCACACGCCGCACTCGAGCGGGATCTCGAAGCGTCCCTCCGGAGCGATCTGACCGACCCGCTCGAGCACGCGCTCGCGCTCCTCCGGCGTCTGCAGGATCACGAGGCTGCGCGAGGCGACGTTGTCGACCAGGCGCTCGGCATCCGTGTGTTGCGTGTGGACGAACACCCGCCACTCGGGGTCGTTCAGGTCTTCGCGCCCACTCCACGGAGCGTCCAGGTCAGTGACATGGCTGGCCTCGTGCATCAGCGCCGCGATCTCCGCGACCCACCCCTCTTGCGCGCGAATCCGGTTCCACAGCAACCCGACCCCGCCGCCGGGCCGCAGCACTCGCGCGATCTCATCGAGCGCCGCGTCGCGCTCGAACCAGTGAAACGCCTGCCCGACCAGCACGGCGTCGACGCTCCCGTCGCGTAGCGGGATCGCCTCCGCGGCCCCCGCGACCGCCTGCGCCGCACGTGGCACCAGCGCCCGCATTTCAGCCGAAGGCTCGACGGCAACGACCTCCACCCCGAGTTCGAGCAGCCCTTCCGTGAGCTTCCCGGTGCCGGCCCCGAGGTCCAGCACACGCCGCGCCCCCGCTGGCAGGCACCACCGAAGCGCCTCCGCGGGATACCCGGGTCGCCCACGCGCATACGCGCGGGCCTGCACCCCGAACGCCGCCGCCCGCCGTGCGTGCTCATCTCCGGTCATCGACCACTCCTGGACAAGCGTTTAGTTGACATTCGTTGATCAGCTGTACCATTCTCGACCTTCCAAAGAAGGTAAACAGGGAGCGCGAGGGGCATGGAGACGGCGAGTTTCTGCGGACAGTGTGGGACCGGGATCCCCGCTGGCAACAAGTTCTGTACCGGCTGCGGGACGCCGAGCGGCGTCCATCAGGCGATCACGCCGGCGATGGCCGCCGCGGCGCTCGCCGGCGGGACAGAACCCGAAGCTCCTGTGTCCGAGCTCAACGGGCGCGGCACGCTGTCCGAGCCCGACGCCGAGGCTCCGACCGAGGTGCTGGAAGACCCGGTCGAGACGCCGCGATTCAGCCGCCCGCCGGAGCCGCCGCCGACGCCGCCGCGACAGCACGCGAACCGCCGGTGGCTGCCGATCGCGATCGCCGCGTTCGCGCTGGTCGCGGTCGCCGTGATCGCGGTCGTGCTGATCTTCTCCGCCGGCTCTGACGACAACCCCAAGTCCCAACAGGCGATCAGGCAGGGCGCGTCGACCGCCACGGTGTACAAGCAGCAGGTCGCGAAGGCCTTCGGGCCGGTGCTCGGCGCCAACGAGCAGGTGTCATCGCGCCTGGTGGCGTTGAAGGGCACAAAGCCCGACTCGGCGCGGCTCGCGGTCCGGCAGGCGCAGCAGGCGACCACGGCCGCGAGCGGAGCGCTCAACGCCCTGACCGTCCCCGACGGTCAGCAGGCGATCGCGGGCGCCGCGCAGCAGGTGATCGATCGCGAGGTCGCGTACATGGCCGCGGTCGCGTCGGTGCTCAATCACCCGACCGTCGCGGGCGCCAGCCAGCTGCAGACGCTCTCGTCGAACCTCGTCAGCGCGCTGCACGCGGCCGGGCCGACGATCGCCGGCGAGCAGGAGACGGTCAGCGGCGCGGACCGGCTGACCTCCTGGGCGCGCACGACGTCGCGGACGTTGAACCGACGTGCGGCGGCCAAGCGCGCAAAGGCCAAGCGTGAAGGCGAGAGCCGCGGCTCCGGGTCGTCCTCGGGCGCGAGCTCGGGCACACCGAGCGGGACCTCGTGCGGCGGCGGTGTGTTCGCCGGCCCGAACACGTCGTGCGCGTTCGCGCTCAATGTCCGCGACGCGTACTACGACGCACCCGGCTCCACCGCGTCGGTGCGCGTGTACAGCCCGGTGACCGACACGACCTACACGATGAACTGCCGACCGTCCGGCAGCGGCGTCACATGCTCCGGCGGCAACAACGCCTCGGTGACGTTCTGATCTCGCGGCGCGCCGCGGTCGGCCTGCTGGCCGCCGCGGCGCTCGCCGGGTGTGGTGGCGCCGACGCGGCGGAACAACCGCAGGACGAAGCCGTCGTCGCGCACGCCGTCGCCCCGCCGCAGCTCGAGGACGAGAAGGCCCCCGACACGAGCCTCCCAGAGGCAGGCCAGGACGAGGACCGGAACGCGCTCCCGACGGCCACGCCCGAGCAGGAGGACGAGCCCGCTCGGCGCAAGTCGCGCTCGAACGCGATCCTGTCGGACGCGGACCGCGCGAGCTTCAACCGGCTCGCGCAGCAGCTCGGCGGCGAGCAAGGTCTCGCCGTCTCCGGGGTCGGCACCGGTCGTCGCGTCGAGCGCGTCGGCTCGCTCAACTCGGTGATCGCGTGGTCGACGTCGAAGGTGCCGGTCGCGATGGCGGTCGTCGACGCCGGCGGCCAAGGCGCGCAGCAGCAGAACCTGGCCGCGGCCATCACCGCCTCCGACAACGGTGCCGCCACGAGGCTCTGGGACTCGCTGGGCTCCGCCGATCAGGCGGCGGCCGCAGCGGACGACGAGCTCCGCCGCGGCGGCGACCAGAGCACACAGGTCCAGGCGCGGACCCTGCGCTCCGGCTTAACCCCGTTCGGCCAGACCGTCTGGACGCTGGCCGACCAGGCACGCTTCACCGCGGCGATGCCGTGCTCGGCGTCCGGCCAGGCGGTGCTCAACCTCATGGGCCAGGTCATCCCCGCGCAGAAGTGGGGACTCGGCTCCGCGGGTGTCCCCGCGCAACTCAAAGGCGGCTGGGGTCCGGGCTCACAGCCCGGGCAGGGCGGCGGCTACCTGAACCGGCAGATGGGGATCATCGACGTGGCCGGAAAGCCGCTTGCGGTGGCGATCGCGAGCCGCCCGTCCGACGGGTCCCACGAGAGCGGCACCCGCGCGCTGACGTCGATCGCGCATTGGCTGGTCGAGCACGCGAACATGCAAGCCGTGCCCGCGCAAGCGGCCTGCTGAATCCCATGCGAAACGGAGGATGAGCGTGAAACGAGTCCTGGCGGCCGTGCTGATCACGGCGTTGGCGAGCATCGCGACGACGACAGCGACGGCCCAGCCTGACGTGCCGGCGAAGGTGACGCTGAAGACGTTCACCGGCCAGTGGACCGGTCACACGCGGCAGCTGAAGATCTTCAGCAACGGCACCGCGAGGGAAAGCGTCGACGACGGCTGCTGCACGCACGTGTACACCGTCCGCTACAAGCTCTCCAACCCGCGCGGCACCAAGAAGCGGCCCGTGATCACCGCGACCATCACCTCCGCGGAGGTCCCTGACCCGAGCCTGTTCTCCAAGACGTTCCCGGAACCGAAGGTCGGTCAGAAGACGCAGTTCACGATCAAGTACACCGACGCGGCCGACATCCTCACCACGAAGGCTCGCAAGGCGACCTACTGCCGCAACGGCAACGGGACAGCCAGTCCCTGCGGCGCCTGAGCGGGCGCCGCGGCGATCACCCTGATCGCCGCGACGCCCACCGGGCTTACGGAGTCGTCGTCGACAGCGTGAACGTCAGCGTCTTGCCGTACGTGCCCGTGCGGAGCGCGTCGGTGGCGCCGATCGCCTGCGAGAAGACGACCGAGACCTGGTCGTTGGCGACCGGGTTGGCGTAGGTCAACAGCGTGGTCGGGGCGGCCGCGCCGCCCACGTCGGCCAACGCCGCGGCGCCGGTGCCGAGCGGGCTGCTCGCCTTCGCCTGAACGGCGGCCGGGAGCGAGAACGTCCCGTTGACGAGGTGGCCCGTCGCCACCGGGCTCGGGTCGGCGACGGACAGCGTCGCGTCACCCGCGGTGGAGATCACGTTGGCGGTCGTCGCCGCGGTGTACGTCTTGGCGACGCCCGGCGTGAACGCGCCGAACGTGGCCGGCGTGCCGAGCGACAACGACAGCGTCGCGGGAACCGAAGCGCCCGTGTCGCCGTTCGCCGACGTCGACTGGACCGTCACGCCGTTGCCGCCGAACTCCGCCCAGTTCAGGTTGAGCAGGTTGGCTCCGGTGGCGCCGCCGGTGACGGTGCGGAACGTCAGGAACAGCTCGTGCGCGCCGCTCGCGACACCGGTGAGCGGAACCGTGGTGGTCGCCCACACACCGGTGCCGCCGGTCGAGGTCAACGCCGCCGTGGCGATGACCGGGCCGGTGATCGAGTCCTGCCGCAGGTCGATCGCGGCGAGCGGGGAGCCGGCGGTGCGACCCGTGCCGCCGTCGGCGTAGCGGAACGCGATCGTGTCCGTCTGGAACAGGTTGATCGGCCCGTTGAGCTGGAGCCAGTCGCCCTGGCCGATGCCGCTGCGGTGAACGGCGCCGTTCTGGCCGGTGGTGTCGGTGTTGGTGGCCGTGCTCGTGCCCGACTGGTTGACGACGAACTCCACCTCCTGATGCTTCTGGCGGACGATCGTCTGGCCCGAGCCGGTCAGCGACGGCGCCTGGCCGCCCGAGCCGCCCTTGTCGGTGTACTGCGCGGCGATCACGCCGAACACGTTGCCGCCGTGCGTGACGTCTGAGGCGATCGTGTTCAGGAAGCCCGTGCAGCCGTTGCCGGTCTGCTCGGCGTGGCCGTGCGAGTCGTGGCCGAGCACGAACGTCACCTGGACGTCCTTGCAGTCGATCGACGGCTCTTCCGGATCGGTGACCACGACCTTGTACTGGATCGTGTCGCCGAAGCTCCACAGGCCGCCGGCGATCGGGGCGATCACCTGGACGGTCGGCGTGGTGTTGCCGGCCGTGATGGTGGTCGAGATCGCGGTCTTCTGACCAGAGGAGTCATAGACCGTGAGGATCGCGTTGTAGCGGCCGGCCTTGGTGTAGGTGTGGCTCGGGTTGGCCTCGGTGGAGATCGCCGAGCCGTCACCGAAGTCCCACTCGAACCGGATCGAGTCGCCCGGGTCGGCGTCGCTGGAGTTCGAGCCCGTGAACTGCACGGCCAGCGGCAGCGCGCCGTCGGTCTTGTCGGTGGACAGCACGGCCTTCGGCGCCCGCTTGCCCTTGACGTAGTCGAACCGGTACAGGCCCGCGTCCGGGTTGGCCGAGTAGAAGGAGTCCCCGTAGGTCAGCAGGTACAGCGCGCCGTCCTTGCCGAACTGGATGTCCATCGGGTTGTCGCACTCCATGTCGAACACCGGGTTGGCGATGTTCGCCTGACCGCAGTCCAGGAGCGAGTTGATCTTGAAGATGCGGTTCTGGGAGTCGAGCTTGATCTCACGGAGCGTGTCCTGCGTGTACTCGCCCAGGAAGATCGAGTTGTCGTAGTAGGCCGGGAACTTGCGCGTCGACGTGTTGCTCGCGTCGAAGTGGTACTTGACGGCACCGTGCGGGCCGACGCCGCCCGTGTACAGCTCCGGGAACAGGCGCGGGCACTCGGTGGTCGAGCCCGGGGCGATCGCGCCCGGGGTGGTCGCGTAGTAGCCGAAGCAGGGCGTGCCCAGCGGCTGGGACGTGTTGTTGTCGCGGTACGAGTACCAGATGTCCGGGTTCTGCTCGGGCGGGGTCAGCGACAGGCCGGGCTCGAAGGCCGGGCCGCCGTCGCGCACCCAGCGCGAGTCGTTGAGCAGCGCGTCCGGGTTACCGCAGTCGATCGGCTGCGGCGGGTTGTCCAGCGGCGTGCCGAGCGTGGTCGTGCCCGGCGCGAACTCGCGGAAGTTCCAGCGGTAGTAGCCGAGGTCCTTGCGGTAGCAGATCGGGTAGCCGAAGTTGCTCGGGTGGCGGACGATCTCCATGCGCCCGACGCCTGACGGCCCGCGGCTGCGCGCCGGGGTCTGTGCGTCCGGCGAGTAGTCGGTCACGTAGGCCACGCCGTTCTCGTCGACCTGCAGGCGGAACGGGTTGCGGAAGCCCATCGCGTAGATCTCGGGACGGAACTTCGTGTCGAATCCGGGCTGGTTGGCGACGACCGGGTAGTTGGCCTTCGAGTAGTCCTTCAGGTTGCCCGCCGGGACGGTGTAGGCGCCGGATCCATCGCCCGTGTCGGCCTTGTTGAAGTCGGCCGACGTCATGGTGTCCTTGACGTGGATGCGCAGCAGCTTGCCGCGCAGGTCGTTCGTGTTCAGCGTCGAGCGGCGGTCGTCACCCGTCGGCCGCTGGAACCAGCCGCCCTCCTGGGTGGTCGCCGTGGTCAGGGTCGGCGTGGTGCCCGTCAGGCCCGAGCCGTTCCCGCTGATCTGGTTCTGGTTGGACTGCTGGAGCGTGCGGCGGAAGAACACGTTGACGTTGGCCGTGTTGACCGGGCCGCCGCTGGTCTGGATGTTGTTGGCGCCGACGTTCGGGAGCGCCTCGAGCGCCGCGTCGATGACGGCCGCGGTGGCGTTGTAGGCGATCGGCGCGGTCGTCTGGCCGTTGAAGGTCAGCGTGAACGTGCCGCCCGTCGCGTTGGTCGCGCGCACGGTCTGCTGCTCGTCGAGCAACTGGTCCTCGAACGGGCCGTAGCCGTTGGCGTCGATGCCCGCCGCCGGCGTGTCGTCACCCGTGGTGATCCACAGGTTGTTGTCCTTGTCGAAGTCCATGTCGCCGGCGACGTGGCAGCACTCCTGGCGGTTGTTCGAGACGCGCAGGATCTGCTGCTCGGAGCTCAGGTCCAGGTGCGCCGGCGCGCCCGGGGCGTCGTCGATGAACTTGAAGCGGCTGAGCTGGAAGTAGCCGACGTACGGATCCCACGCCGTGAGCGAGGCGGCCGAGTTCGGCGCGTTCGTGTTCGGCGTGGTCTGCGTGACGACCTGTCCTGTCGAGAGCTTGACGTTCTGGACGGTCTGCGGCGAGTAGTAGAGGTAGACCCAGTGGTCGGAGTCGAAGTTGTTGTCGACGGCGCCGCCGTAGAGGCCGTCCTCCTGGTTGGTGTAGATCCGCATCGTCGTCGGCAGGCTCGGATCGGCGAAGTTCGCGATGATCTGCTCCTGCCCGGTCGCCGGGTTGTGCAGGTGCACCTGGCCCTGGCGCGCCGTCTGGAGCAGGCGGCCGTCGGGGAACTGGTCGAAGCCGATCGGCTCGTCGAGGTTCGGCGGCGCGGAGACCTTGGTCTCCTGGTAGTTCGCGCGCACCGTCGCGCCGCAGTCGCTGTAGACCGGATCGCTCTGGCCGGCGGCCCAATTGATCGCGCCGCGCAGGTGCTTGACCAGGTCGGCGTCGAAGCTCTCGGCCGTGTTGCCCAGCGTCGTGTAGAAGGAGCGGCCGCCCAGGTAGTCCTTGCAGAAGGAGACCGGGTGGTTGGCGCCCATCGTGCCGCCGGTGATGCCCTTCAGCGTGTTGCCGTTGGGCTGCGGCTCGAACGGGTCCTCGACGACCGTCGAGAGGATGTGCGACGCCCCGCGGACGTTGACCGTGTAGTTGTAGAAAGCGTCGGTGCGGTCCCAGTACTCGGGCAGGCCCTTGGTCGCGTCATGGACGCGGTCGAAGACCTTGACGGTGCCGGTCTGCACCGTCGTGCGCCCCGAGGCGCGGGTGCCGAGCGCGTTGCTCAGGAACGTCCAGTTCGGGTCGGTCTCGATCGCCGACCCGATGCCGACGAAGCCGCCGCCCTTCTTGAAGTACGTCTCGTAGACCGCGCGCTGTGCATCGGTCAGCGGGCTGGCGAGACCCGTGTCGAGGAACACGACGGCGCGGTAGGCGTCCAGGCCGCCCGGCGTGAACTTCGCCCCGACGTCGGCCGGCGCCGGCGCGTCGACCGTGAAGTCGCCACTGCTCGCCGCCTGATTGATGGCGGCGATGCCCGCCGTCGTGACCGCGTCCTGTGCGCTGGTCACCACGAGGACCTTCGCCGGCGCCGCGGCTTTCGGCCGCAGATTCGCTGACGCCGTTCCCGGCGCAGCGAGAGCCAGGCTCAATAGAGCCAGGCCCAACCCTCTCGTCTTCATTGACTCCCCCTCAGACCCGAACCGCGGCGTGCGGCTCCCCGGCAGTTAATTGCGCGGCAATACAAACACCGTCGCGACCCGCTGTCAACGCTTGCGATCGGACCCGATGAGAGTCACATGTGAAATTGTTGTCTAACTCGACAAACCGTCAGTGATCGAAGATCTGGTCGCGCGGGACCGGCACGAGCTGCGCGAGCCCAGAGGTCGCCATCTGCTTGAGCTCGCGGTCGATGCCGGCCATCTCGCCGCGGGACTGGACGGCGGTGCTCAGCTCGACGTTCCGGCGGGCGGTCTTGTCGTGGAAGGTCTGGTCGAACCGGATCGTCTTGCTCTCGAGGTCGAAGACGGCGCTCTGGGCCGGGACCGCGGCGAAGGGCGAGCCGGCCAGGTCGCTCCGCGTCTGCTCGAACAGCGCCCGCCGCAGGTCGCCGAAGTCGGTGGCCTTGGAGTTGGTCGCGGTCTGGAGGGCGTTGCGGACGAGCCCGACCGCGTTGTCGCGCAGGTCTGGGTCGTCGGGCTCGAGCAGATCCGCGACCATCGAGGCCAGCATGGTCTCGTCGGTGTGGGGCGTGGGCGTGGCGTTCTCGACTCCGCGCAGCTCCTCCACGCACTCCAGCTTGCGCGCGGCGTTCTTGGCCCGCAGGTAGCCCCCGACCATGTCCGCGATCTTCGACAGGTAGCGGAGCTTGGACACGATCGGCGTGAGCCCGGGCTCGCGCTGCAGGAGGTCGACGAGCTGTTCCGGGCGCATCGAGCGCATCGAGCTCGCCATCGTGTTCGCCGCCTCGAGCGCGGACTTCCCCGCCACCTCCCGGCCGCTGCGCTCGACGATCGGCGTGACGTCCTCGCCGCGGTCCTCGGCGTCGAAGATCTCCTGCCAGACCTCCGGCGTGAGGATGCGGCCGTTGATCGAGTACATGCTCCCGATGATCCGGCCCTTCGCGTCCAGCAGCGGCGCGAAGATGTCGAACATCGACGCCGTCAGGCACGCGTCGAGCACGATCAGCTTCGCCTTGACACCGCAGGCGATGAGGGGGTCGACCACCTCGTCCTTCCAGTACTTCGCGCTGAAGCTGCCGATCTGCTCCTGGTCGAACAGCGCCTTCACGCCCCCGTGACCGCCGCCGACCGCCAGCACCTCGAGCACCGGCGGCTTGGTCCCGTTCATGTTGATGCCCTTGAACGGCGCCTGCTGGTTCGCCTTCGGCGGCAGCGAGAGGACCATCTCGCGATCCTGCGCGACGTTCTCCGGGTACTGCTGCCCGCCGCCCTCGGCCTCCGACGTGCCCGGCCGCGGCGTGATCAGCAAGTGCTTCATCGTCCCGCCCGTCAGCGCGCCCACCGTTGTCGGTTCGGTGACATTCTGGTAGCGCTGCCCCTGCGTGTTCGGCGCCACCCCGAGCGCCGCGATCGCCCGGACCGCGTCCCGCTTGAGTCCCTCCGCGAACCGTCGTACGACCGCGAGTGGGCTCGTCCCCGACTTGTCCGCACGGTCCTCGCGCATGTCCAGCGCGATCCCCTCGACGCGCTCGGCGTCGGCGCTGATCCGCGTCAGGAGGTCGCGCTCGGCGGCCGCGTCCGTTCCCTGCGTGGCCAGATAGGTCGCCACCAGGCCGTACAGCCCCTGGATCTGCGTCCCGATCTCGGGCAGTTCGTCCGGTCCCAGCAGCGTCTGGAAGTCGTCGAGCGTGTCGCAGGTGGTCGCGTCGATCACCCGCTGCAGCGTCCGCCGGCGCGCGGCCAGCATCCGCCCGGCCGCCTGGTTGCCGAGCCCGGCGAGAACGTGCGGCGGCGGCACCTCCTCACGCCGACGAGCGGCGTCTCGGCGCGGCACGGCATCGACTCGGACGAGGCTCGCCATGAGGACCCGCGGGAAGGCTCCCACGGGTCCTCAGACGGCGTCAACGGCTAAAAACCGGTCCTCAGGCCGTACCCGAACGGATACAGCGGGTCGTAGTGGCGGTCGCCGATGTTGATCGGCTCCTGAGCGAGCGTCTTCGGCCAGGTCACCGGCAGCTTCCCGGTGTACGGTCGCGCGCCGAACAGCGTGTCGGCCACGCCTTCGCCTTCGCTGCCGGGCAGCCACGCCGCGACGATCGCGTCCGCCGCATTGCGCTGCGCCGGGTCGAGGATCAGCGGACGACCGGAGACGACGACGATCACGCAGCGCTTCGCGGCCGCGCAGACCTTGTCGACCGCGGCCTTGTCGGCCGCCGAGAGCTGCATGTCCTTCACCGGCCGCGGCTGGCCGTTGTCACCCGGGTCGTACGCCCACTGCGGGCCGAAGACGTCGCCGAAGCCCTCGGCGTACGGCGTCTCGCCGACGACGACCACGCCGAACGCCTTGCGCGAGATCGGGGCGGAGCCGTCCACGCTGAACGTGACGTTCCCGCGGGCCTCTTGACGAATGCCGTCGAGGATCGTCGTGCCGGGGATGACGTTGGTCGAACCGCCCTGCCAGGTCAGCGTCCAGCCACCGGCCTGGTTGCCGATGACGTTCGCGTTGGAGCCGGCGACGTAGACGTCGTGGTTGCCGCGGAGCGGAAGCACGTGCTTGTCGTTCTTGAGCAGCACCTGGGACTCCGCCACCGCGCGGCGCGCCAGCGCACGGTGCGCGGGCGAGCCGACCTGCCCGATGTTGCGGCGGTCCGTGAACGGGTGCTCGAAGAGTCCGAGCTCGAACTTCTTGGTCAGGATCCGGCGCACCGCGTCGTCGATGCGGGCCATCGGGACCTGACCCGACGTGACCAGACCGTTCAGCGTCGTCTCGAACTGCTCGAAGTTCGAGGGCTGCATGAACATGTCGATGCCCGCGTTGACGCCCGTCTGGACCTTCTGGGCGAACGTCGACGTCGTCGGGTCGATGTGGTCGATGCCGTTGTAGTCGGAGATCACGAAGCCGTCGAAGCCGACCTTCTGCTTGAGCCAGCCCGTGATCAGGTCGCGATTGCCGTGCATGTTGATCGGGTTGCCGAGGCCGTCCTCGGTCCAGTCGACGTCCGAGTACGACGGCATCACCGAGCCGACGTCATAGCGCTGCACCGCGGGGACGTACTGCTGCAGCGCCAGCCGGTCGAACGTCGCGTGGTCGACCTGGTCGACGCCTTGATCGATCGGGTAGTTGCCGGTCGTCTGCGAGTTGGAGCCGGTGCCGTACGTGGTCAGGCCGTCGCCGGCGAAGTGCTTCGCCGTGGCCAGCACCCGGTCGGGGTCGGACAGGTGGCCGGGCGGGCCTTGGAAGCCTTCGATCGCGGTCTCCATCTGGATGACGAGGCTCGGGTCCTCGCCGAAGGACTCATAGGTCCGGCCCCAGCGGTCGTCGCGCGCCACGCAGATGCAGGGCGCGAACGCCCACTGCGGCCCGCTCGCCCGTGTCTCCTCGGCGGCCACGTGCTCGACGTCGCGCACGAGCGCCGGATCGCGCGTCGCTCCGAGACCGATGTTGTGCGGGAACACCGTCGCGCCGTTCAGGTTCCCGTGGCCGTGGACGGTGTCGACGCCGTAGATCAGCGGGATGTGCAGCCGCGTCGCGAGCGCGGCCCGTTGGTAGCGATCGACCATGTCGGCCCACGCCGTCGGCGTGTTCGGCGTCGGCACCGAGCCGCCGCCGGAGAGCACGCTCCCGAGCGCGTCCGTCGTGATCTTCGACGTGTCCGCGTCGACGCTCGACCGCTCGGCCTGCGTCATCTGGCCGATCTTCTCCGCCGGCGTCATCCGCGACAGCAGGTCGTCGACCCTGCGCTGCACGGGCAAGCCGGCGTTCTCGTAGGGCAGTGCCGCCGCCTGTTGCGACGCCTGATGCGCGCCGGCCGCGGGCACCGCCATTGCTGCCACCGCGGCACCCGCGGCGAGCAGGACCGATCCGGATCGGTGCATGTAACTCCTCCCTTCACCTCACTGGTGCCACGACCCTGCCCCGACCCCCCGATCGGGTAATCCTCATTCAGGGCATCGCGGTGATGGCGGAGCGGGCGCGCGCGATCAACGTCTCGCCGGTGTCGTCCGGTCGTTGCACGGCCACGCCGATGGTGACCCGCGGCCCGATGGCGAACTCGGTGTGCAGCTCGGCCGCGATGTCGCCGTTCGCGCCGGGGATGAGGATGCTGAGGCGACGGCCGCTGTCGCGATAGACCGTCCCGCCGACGCGGGCGGCAGCGAGCTGCGTCGCGCGGGCCGCGATCAGCAGTGCGTGGTCGCCTTCGGCGTACCCCTCGTCGCAGTTGATGGAGTCGAGGTCGTCGAGTTGCACGATCGCGACGGTCGCCTCACCGCCGGTGACCGCCCGGGCCGCGGCCTCGTGGAACAGGCGATGACCGGGAAGGAGCGTGAGCGGGTCGGTGCCGGTGAGCTCGCGCAGCGGCGGCAGGCCGGCGGTGTCGATCGCCGACGCGACGGCGCCGGCGATGTCGGGAGAGGGCGCCTTCGACGATCCGACGACGTCGGCCAGCGCGCGGACCACGCGGGCGTCGAAGCGCGTTCCCGCGCCGTTCACCAACTCGGCGACCGCGTCCACCGGCCAGCGCGCGGGCCGGTGCGGGCGCTCATGGGTCATGGCGCTATAGGCGTCGACAACCGCGACCACGCGGGCGGCAAGCGGGATCGCGTCCCCGCCGAGACCGGTCGGATAGCCGGTTCCGTCGAGACGCTCGTGGTGGTAGCGGACGGCCGTGGCGACGTCGTGCAGCGCGGGGAGCTCGTCGAGGAGGCCGGCGCCGACGCGGGGGTGCATCTCCACCAGCGTGCGCTCGTCCGCCGACAACGGTCCGGGGGTGTTCAGGATCCGGTCGGGGACGACGACGTTGCCGATGTCGCGCAGCACCGTCGCGGTTGCGATCAGCTCGAGATCATGCGCGTCGAGGTCCAGACGCCGCGCGACCGCGCGGGCGATGAGCGTCGCCTCGCCCGCCTCGCGTCGAAGAACTGGGTCCAGGGCATCCAGGACGCCGATCAGCATCCGCACCGCGCCGCGGTGGACGCCGTGCAGATCCCGCTCGAGGCGCTCCGTCTGCAGCGCGGTGCCCGCATGGTCGCCGAGGGCCAGGAGGAGGTCGTCGTCGACGTCCTCGAATCCCCCGGGTCGGTTGGCGCACACGATCACGCCGTGGAAGCGCCCGCGCAGGTACAGCGGGATCGCGACGAGGTTGTCGATCTCGTCTCCCGCGGCGCCGGGCGTGTCCTCGCGCACGATCTGATCGCGGTCGAGCACCTCGCGCGCGAAGCGCTGCACGACGGCGCTGCGCTCCGCGTCACGCTCGAACCCGTGCGCGCACACGAGGTCGAGGTTCCCGTCGGCGTCCTCGTCGGCGCGCGAGAGCAGCAGGCCCTTCTGGGCTTCGACCAGCTCGATCGCGGCGCGCAGGATCAGATCGCGCGCGTCCGCGGACTCGTCGACCACGACGTGGGACTCGTGTGCGCGCTGCAGCTGCGTGCGGAGCTCGGCGTTCCACGAACGCTCGGCCCGCCGGCCCCGCTGCAGGCGCTCGATCAGCTCGCGCCGGTGGACGAGCTCCGCTTCGCGTTTGCGCAGCGCCTCCTTCAGGCGGTCCGCTTCGGCCCGGAGCTCCTCCACGAGGCGCGCCGACTCGCCGAGCTCCTTGCGCGCTCGCCGAACCAGCGTCGCGCCCGCGACCAGGCCGGAGGCGGCGGCCAGCGCGGATGCGGCTTGACGCCTGGCTTCAGACATATCGAGGAGGGTCATACCCACCCGACATGCGCTCCACCCGGCGGCGGTGACATCAGGCGGTCAAGGTCACCGCGACGGTGCTGGTGGTGGCGGCGACGGCGGCCAGCGTCGCCGTCAGCCGGTGACCGCGGCGAACGCGCCTGGCGGCGGACTTCGAGAGGGTCAGGGTGAGCGTGCGGATGCTCGCGCCAGGCACCCGGAAGGAGGCGGCTGCGAGCGCCCCGCCGGCGCGGAGCGTGACGCGGCCGGCGCACGCCGCGGAGCATCCGAGCGTGACCTTGACGCGGCGGTGCTTGTCCACCTTGAGCGTTCCACCCGCGAGCAGGACCGCGGGCGGAGCGGCTTGAGCCTTCAGGTCGACGGGGGCGGCGGCCATCGCGACCGCCGGCCGGTCGACGTGCTCGCAGTCGCCGGCGACCGCGTCGGTCGCGTCGGCGTGCACGGTGTCGTCGCCGTCGCCGCAGAGGACCGCGTCCGCGTTGCCGTCGGCCGCGTCGATCGTGTCGTCGCCGCCACCGCCGTCGAGGGTGTCCGAACCGCCCGCACCCGCGAGGTGGTCGTTGCCGGGACCGCCGGTGAGGACGTTGGCCGTGGCCGAGCCGATCAGCGTGTCGTCCTTCGTGCCGCCGATCACGTTCTCGACGTCGGAGCGCACGTTGTCCTTCTCGCCGGCGGTACCGTCGTCGGGGCGGTCGTCGAGCGTGACGGTCACCGGGTTCTCCTGGGTGGCGTACGTGGCGGTGTCGACGCCGTCGCCGCCGCGCAGCATGTCGCTGCCCGCGCCGCCGTCGAGGGTGTCGTTGGCGCTGCCCGCGCTGCCCGCCTCGTCGTCGCCGAGGAGCGTGTCGTTGCCGACCCCGCCGCGCAGCGCGTCATCGCCCGCGCCGCCGACCAGGACGCCGCCGCCGGCGATCGTGTCCGCCCCAGTGCCGCCGAGCACGCGCTCGACGTTCGTGACCGTGTCGTCCTCCCCGGGCGCGCCGTCGTCGTGCATGCCGGCGTCCACGGTGACCGTCAGCGGCGCCTTCGAGGAGGTGTAGTCGACGGTGTCGCTCCCCGGGCCGCCGTCGATCGTGTCCGCGCCCGGGCCGGCGACGATCGTGTCGTTGCCCTGCCCGCCGATCTGCGTGTCGTCTCCGCTGCCCGGCTCGGTGCCGAGCAGCCCGGTGTACGCGTCGTCGAGGACGTCGTTGCCGAGGCCGCCGTCGGCGATGTCGTTGCCGGCACCGCCCGACAGCTGGTCATCCGCGAACCCGCCGGTCAGGTGGTCGTTGCCGGTGCCGCCGTCCACGTGCGCGCCGACCCGCCCGTCGAGGTAGGACGTGAAGTTGTCGTCGCGGTCGTCGAGGAAGATCAGCGCCTCTCCGGGATCGGCCTGCGAGCAGTCCGCACCCGTCCCGGCGAACGCCCCCGTGCACCCCAACCCGGGGGTCACACCGGCGCTGAAGTCATGGAACAGGTAGTGGCCGGTGTTCAGGTTGGCCACGGTCAGCCAGTTCGCCTCGTGCGGATCGGCCCGGTACACGGGCCCGGTGAGTCCCTGTCCCGCCTGCGCCGCAAGCGCCGTGGAGGGGAACACGAGAACCGCCGACAGGAGCACCACGAGCCGCTTCGAGAACATCGAGCGAGCATCCCGGCGGCGCCGGCCTGCCGCCAGGCGACAGGCCGACCTGTTCGTGGCGGCTCTCCGCCAACCGCGGCCTGGAGCGGTTGCGCGAGCGCGAACGTCCCGTTGACCAGCCTGCCCGGCGCGGTCGTCGACGGTCCGCGACGCTGAGGGTCGCGTCGCCGGCGGAGCCCGTGATCGTGGCGGCGACGCTGCCCTCGGAGTCCTTGGCGACGCCGGGGATGAACGGGCCCAGGGCCGAAGCCGAGCGAGAGCGTCGCGGGGAGGGTGCCGCCGACGCTTCCCTGTGCCGTGTTGGCCAGCGGGTCACCGGCCGCGCCGACCACCTTGGCGATCCAGGCCATCGCCTCGGGCACGTCGTAGTTGCCGGCGTGCGGCCGGTTCCAGGCGAGGCGTGCCGTGGCGGACGTACCAGTTCGGGGCGGTGCCGGCGCCCGTGCCGATGAAGTCCATCGAGTTGATCAGGTGCGTCTGCTCCTCGACGGTCGTGCTCCGCGCGGCGATGTCCTGCGCCCAGGTGCGGCCGGTGTCGTCGAGGCCGCTGTGCGTTCGCGTAGCCTTCCCGCGATGCGCCGCAAGCCAGACCGGACGCTGCTTGCGCTGCTGCCGCCGCTGGTCGCATTCATCGCCTTCGGCGCGTTGCGCGTGGACGCGCCGATCTCACTGATCGGGCTGCTCTTCGACAGCGCCTGGACGTTCGCGGCGGCGGCGGTCGTCGTCACGTTCGGCGGCGCGGCGCTGCTGTACGTCCGGCCGATCGAACGGCGCGTCGCCGGGGTGTTCGCGCCGTCGCGCGCGCCCACCGCCGAGGAGGAGGACCGGCTCCGCGGGCTGCTCGACGCCGTCGGGCGACGCGCGGCATTGAACACGGCGAACCTGGTCCCGCTCATCCATCGCACGACCGAGCTGAACGCGGCCGCCGGCGCCGTTCGGCTCCTGTTCGTCACCGAGGGTGCCCTGCGCCGCGAGGACGCCGAGCTCGAGGCGCTGCTCGCACACGAGCTCGGGCACCACCGCGGCCTGCACCCACTCGCCACGACCGTCGTCTGGTGGCTCGCGATCCCGGGAGAGGTCCTCGCACGCGTCTACCTCGCGCTGCGCCGGATCGGCGCCCGGCTCCGGGTGCGCCCGGTCGTCTGGCTGGTAACCGTCGCCCTCGTCGTCTGGCAGCTGGCTGTGATGTGGGTCTACTACGTCGGCAAGCTGCTCACGCAGCGCGCGGCCCGCATCTCGGAGTTCATCACGGACGCCGCGGCCGTCGAGTGGGGCTACGGGCCCGCGCTCCTGGACCTCTACCGGACGACACCGGACCGGGAGCCGGCCGGCCGCCTCGCCCGCCTGCTCGCCGACCACCCGCCGATCACGCAGCGCATCGCGCGCATCGAGGCCCGGGCGGCGATTGACGGCCCGGCGCTCGTTCAATAGCGTCGCCGCGGATGCGGCGAGCGCAGCGGTTGTTGGGGCGGCGCCGGGAATGCGCTGCGCTTGACCAGGTCCTGGCCGATGTGCGGGCGGGACGCAGCCGCGCGCTCGTGATCCGCGGCGACGCGGGCGTCGGCAAGTCGGTCCTGCTCGATCACGTCGCAGAGCACGCCACCGGCTGTCGTGTGATCCGCGCGGCCGGCGCCGAGTCCGAGATGGAGCTGGCGTTCGCCGGCCTGCACCAGTTCTGCGCGCCCGTGCTCGAGCACGCGGCCGCGCTGCCGGCACCGCAGCGCGACGCGCTCGAGCGCGCGTTCGGCCTCAGCGCCGGCGGCTCGCCCGACCGCTTCTTCGTCGGCCTCGCGGTCCTCGGGCTCTTCTCGGAGGCGGCCGACACCCCGATCGTCTGCCTGATCGACGACGCGCAGTGGCTGGACCGCGTGTCCGCGCAGACGCTCGCGTTCGTCGCCCGTCGCCTGGGCGCCGAGTCGGTGGCGATGGTCTTCGCCGTCCGCAACGACAGCGAGGACGAGCTCGGTGGCGTTCCCGACCTCGCTGTGGGCGGTCTGGACGAGCCCAACGCGCGGGCGCTGCTGGACTCCCAGCTGCACGGCCCGCTCGACGAGCGCGTCCGCGACCGCGTCGTCGCCGAGGCGCGCGGCAACCCGCTCGCGCTGCTCGAGCTGCCGCACCACCTGGGCGTCGACGATCTCGCGGGCGGCTACACCGTCCCGTTGGCCGGGCGGATCGAGGAGAGCTTCGTCCGCCAACTCGAGCCGCTGCCGGAGGAGACCCAGCAGTTCGTGCTGATCGCCGCCGCCGAGCCGGTCGGCGACCCGCTGCTGATCCTGCGCGCGGCCGCCAGCCTCGGCCTCGGACGCGCTGACGCGTCCCCAGCCGACGCGGCCGGGCTGCTGACGTTCGGCCCGCACGTGCGCTTCCGCCACCCGCTCGTGCGCTCCGCGGCGTACCGGAGCGCTTCGTTGCCGGACCGCCGCCGTGTGCATCGCGCCCTCGGCGAGGCGACCGACCCCGAGGCCGATCCCGACCGCCGCGCGTGGCATCGCGCCCAGGCCGCGGCAGGCCCGGATGAGGAGGTCGCGGGTGAGCTCGAGCGGTCCGCCGGGCGGGCGCGAGCACGCGGAGGCTACGCCGCCGCCGCGGCGTTCCTGGAGCGGGCCGCGGACCTGTCGGAGGAGCCGTCGCGTCGCACGCGGCGTGCCCTGGCCGCGGCGCGGCTCAAGCACCTGGCCGGCGCGCCGGAAGCGGCGCTGACGCTCTTGGTCGTGGCGCAGACCGGGCCGCTCGACGAACTCCAGCGTGCGCAGGTCGACCTGGTGCGCGGGCAGATCGCGTTCACGATCAGCCGCGGGACGGACGCTCCGCCACTGCTGTTGAGCGCCGCGCGCCGGTTGTGGGCGCTGGACGAGCCGCTCGCGCGCGAGACCTACCGGGACGCGCTCAGCGCCGCGTGGTACGCGGGACGGTTCGGCGACGGCACCGGCCCGCTCGCCGTCGCCCGCGCCGTCCCGGAGCCCGGCGACCGTCCCACCGACGCCCTTCTCCATGGCGCGGCGCTGCTGGTCACCGATGGCCCCACGGTCGCGGCGCCGCTCCTGCGCCGGGGGCTGGAGGCGTTCCGCGCCGCGAGGATGCCTGCCGACGAGCGGCTGCGCTGGATGTTCATCGCGACCCGCAGCGCCCACGACCTGTGGGACGCCGGGCACTGGGACGCGGTCTCGGCCGAGTTCCTCGCGCTGGCGCGGGAAGCCGGAGCGTCGAGCGTCCTCCCGCAGGCCCTGGCATTGCGCGCCGGAGCGAAGACGCTCGCGGGCGACCTGAACGCGGCCGCCTCGCTCCTGGCCGAGGAGGAGGCGCTGTATGAGGCGACGGGGACCGACCGGCCGTCATACCCGGGCGTGTTCGTCGCGGCGTGGCAAGGGCGCGAGGCGGAGGTCCGGGCGCGGGTCGAGGCGAACGCCGCCCGGGCCGAGCAGGTCGGCGAAGGTCAGTGGCTGACCCTCGTGCACTGGGCGAGCGCGCTGCTCTACAACGGCCTTGGCCGCTACGAGGACGCGATGCGCGAGGCGCAGCTCGCGATCGTCTCGCCGGTCGAGTACTCGATCGCCGGCTGGGCGCTCCCCGAGCTGATCGAGGCGGCGGTGCGGTGCGGGCGGCCCGACGTCGCCGAGCCGGCGCTCACGCGCCTGACGTCGATCACGAGCGCCAGCGGCGCGGACTGGGGCCTCGGCGTCGAGGCGCTCGCCCGCGCGCAGCTGAGCGCGAGCGAGGTGCTCTACCAGGAGGCGATCGAACGGCTCTCGCCTGCCCGGACGGCGGCGGTCCAGGCGCGCGCCCGCCTGCTCTACGGCGAGTGGCTGCGCCGCGAAGGGCGCCCCGTTGACGCGCGCGAACAGCTCAGCCGCGCCGCCGACCAGTTGACGGCGATGGGCGTGAGCGGCTTCGCGGACCGCGCCGTGCGCGAGCTGCAGGCCACGGGAGCGAGCGCGCGCCGCCGCACCAGTGACGCGCGCGACGCGCTCACGCCGCAGGAGGTGCAGATCGCGCGGCTGGCCGGCGACGGCCTCTCCAACCCCGAGATCGGCGCGCGGCTGTTCATCAGCCCGCGCACCGTCGAGTGGCACCTGCGCAAGGTCTTCACCAAGCTCGACATCACGTCCCGCAAGGAGCTGCGCTAGGCCTCCGTGCCCTCGACCGCGACGCGCGGGAGCACGCGATCCAGCCCGCGCGGCAGCCACCAGTTGCGGTCGCCGATCAGGTGCATGACCGCGGGTACGAGCACGGTGCGCAGGACGAACGCGTCGAGCAGGACCGCGCTCGCGAGGCCGATGCCGAACTCCGCGATCACCCGCTGCCCGGCGAGCAGGAACGAGCTGAAGACGAGGATCATGATCGTCGCCGCCGCGGTGATCACCCGCCCGGTCGCGGCCTGGCCGATCCGGACCGAATGCCCGTTGTCGTGGGTGATCGCCCACTCCTCATGCATGCGGCTGACCAGGAAGACCTGGTAGTCCATCGAGAGCCCGAAGAGGATCGCCAGCATCATCACCGGTAGGAACGCCTCGATCGGCCCGGTGCCGACCCCCAGGGGCCCGGCGAGGAAGCCGTCCTGGAAGACCAGCGTGACGACGCCGAACGCCGCCCCGGCCGCGAGCAGGTTCATCGCGGCCGCGGTCAACGGGATCAGGATGCTCCGGAACGCGATCATCAGCAGCAGGCAGCCGAGCAGCACGATCACGAAGATGAACAGCGGCAGCTTGTCGGTCAGCACGCCGGCGAAGTCGTCGAAGATCGCCGTGATGCCGCCGACATAGACCGGCAGCCCGCCGGAGGACTTCGGCACGACGTCGTTGCGCAGCGTGTCGATCAGCTTGCTGGTCGCCTCGTCCTGCGGCGCCGTGGAGGGGCGCGCCTCGATCAGGGCGATCTTGCCGTTGGGCGACTGCACCGGTGGGCTCACCGCCGCGAGGCCGTCCGTTGAGCTCAGGGCGTCGGCGAGCTTCTGCACCTTCGGCAGGTCGGCCTTGCCGTTCGGCGTCTGGGCGACGATCTGGAACGTGCCGTTGAAGCCTGCGCCGAAGCCCTTTGCGAGCAGGTCGTACGCCTTGCGGGTGGTCGAGGACGCCGGGTCCTGGCCGGCGTCGGAGGAGCCCAGCCGCAGCGCGAGCGCCGGCACGGCGAGCGCGAGCATCACGACGAGGGCGGCGATCGCGAGCGGCCACCGATGGTCCTGCACGATCTTCGCCCAGCGCGGCCAGAACCCGTCGAGCTTGGGGTCGCGCGGCCCTTCGGCCTCGATCCGCCTGCGTTCCTTGCGCGACAGCACGCGCATGCCGAACATCCCCAGCAGGGCGGGGATCAACGTCACCGCGGCCGTCATCGTGACCAGCACGACGATCGCCGCCGCGACCGCCACGCCGTTGAGGAAGCTCACGCCGAGCACGAACAGCCCGAGCAGCGCGACGATCACCGTCGCACCCGCGAACAGCACCGCCCGCCCGGAGGTGTTGAGCGCGCGGATGCACGCCGCCTCGGGGTCGCGGCCGGCGATGATCGCGTTGCGGTGGCGCGTGACGACGAACAACGCGTAGTCGATCCCCACGCCGAGCCCGATCAGCGTGGCCAGCGTCGGCGCGAACGTCGCGATGTCGATCGCGTGCGCGAGCAGTCCGGTCAGCGTGAGTCCGCACCCCAGGGCGAGCACCGCCGTGAACAGCGGCAGCACCGTCGCCCAGAACGAGCCGAACGCGATCGCCAGGACGATGGCGGCGGCGATGAAGCCGATGAACTCGCTCGGGCCGCCGCCCGGCTGCTGCGTGGCCTGCTGGATCCCTGAGCCGCCGAGCTCGACCTGGAGGCCGTCGCCGCGCGCCGCCTCGGCGGTGGCGATCAGCTTGTCGTACGCCTCCTTCGGCACGTCCGCGATCGGCTGCTCGCCGTCCATGTGCACGTTGGCGAACGCGACCGTCTTGTCCTTGGCGATCTGCCGCGCGGCGGCACCCTCGGCGAACGGGCTGTCGACGCGCTCGACGTGCGGGCCCTTGGCGATCGTGTCGAGCGTCTTCTCGATCCGCGCCTTGACGGCCGGGTCGGTGACATCGCTCGCGGCGAACACCACCTGGTTCGTATCGGTCGACTCGGTGTTGAAGTTGTCGGTGAGGAGGTTCAGCGCCGTCGTGGACTCGGTGCCCGGCAGCGAGAAGGAATCGGTATATCCGGAGCCCGCGCTGGCGCTGAGGCCGCCGAGCGTGAACAGCGCCACGACCCAGATGGCGAGCACGACGAACTTGTGACGGAAGCACCACCGCGCAAGTGCCTTCATGCCCTCAGCGTTGCACGTTGGGCGCCAGGAAGGCGACAGGCCCGCGTCGAACCTTCCAGATAGGCGTATGCGCGCCGTGAAAGGATCAGTTCGTTGTCTGACACACCGGACATCAGGCTCGTGCACCTCGAGAAGCGCTTCGGGTCGTTCACGGCGGTCGACCGGATCTCGCTCGACGTGCAGGCCGGAGAGTTCTTCACGATGCTCGGCCCGTCGGGGTCGGGCAAGACGACGACGCTGCGGCTGATCGCCGGGTTCGAGCGGCCGGACGCCGGGCGGGTGGAGCTGAGCGGGTCAGACGTCGCGATGCGGCCGCCGTACGAGCGCGACGTCAACACGGTCTTCCAGGACTACGCGCTGTTCCCGCACATGACGGTGCTGGACAACGTCGCCTACGGGCTCAAGGTGCGCAAGCTCGCGAAGGCCGAGCGCCGCGCGCGGGCGCAGGAGGCGCTCGAGCTGGTGCGCCTCCCCGACGTGGGATCACGCAAGCCCGCGAACCTGTCCGGAGGGCAGCGGCAGCGGGTCGCGCTCGCCCGCGCGATCGTCAACCGCCCGCGCGTGCTGCTGCTGGACGAGCCCCTCGGCGCGCTCGACCTCAAGCTGCGCGTGGACATGCAGCGCGAGCTCAAGCGCATCCAGCGCGAGGTGGGCATCACCTTCGTCTACGTCACCCACGATCAGGACGAGGCCCTCTCGATGAGCGACCGGCTCGCGGTCTTCGACCAGGGCCGGATCGAGCAGGTCGGGACCCCGGCGGAGGTCTACGAGCGGCCGGCGAACGTGTTCGTCGCCGGCTTCGTCGGCGTGTCGAACGTGCTCGAGCGCGGAGGGCGCCGGTTCACGGTGCGCCCGGAGAAGATCCGCCTGCTGAGCGCCGACGAGGCGGACGACGGGCTCGTCGTCGAGGCCGGAACCGTGCAGGACACCAGCTACACGGGCGCGGCGACCCGCTACGAGATCGCGCTCGAGCTCGGCGGCAGCCTGATCGTCACGCAACAGAACCTCGAGACCTCCCACGACGAAGCCCGTCAGCTTCGCGGGCGGCGGGTCCGGGTCGGATGGCGCGAGCAGCAGACCGTCGCCATCGCTGATGCAACGCCACACGAGGAGGACGCATGAATCGCGCAGCGGTCTGGACGATGCTCGGGTGTCTGGCGTCCTGCTGTGTTGTCGCCTGCGGCGGCGGCGACGATGGCAGCGGCAGCTCCGGCGGTGGGTCGAGCAAACCGAGCGCCGCCGGCTTCAAGGTGCCCGACATCCCGACCAAGTCGGACGTCGGGGCGGGCGAGGGCTCGTTGAGCCTCGTGGCGTGGGCGGGCTACGCAGAGGACGGCTCGACCGACCCGAAGGTCGACTGGGTCACCCCGTTCGAGCAGAAGACCGGCTGCAAGACGTCCGTCAAGACGGCGGGGACGTCGGACGAGATGGTCACCTTGATGCGCACCGGCCGCTACGACGGCGTGTCGGCCTCGGGCAACGCGTCGGTCAAGCTGATCGCGGGCGGTGACGTCGTCCCGATCGACACCAAGATCCTCACCAACTGGGACTCGCTGTCGGACCAGGTCAAGAACCAGTCCTACAACTCGGTCGACGGGAAGATGTACGGCGCTCCCCACGGGTACGGCGCCAACCTGCTGATGTGGCGGACCGACACCGTCAAGCCCGCGCCGACGACCTGGGGCGCGGTCTTCGATCCCACCAGCGCGTACAAGGGCAAGCTGACCGCCTACGACGACCCGATCTACATCGCCGACGCCGCGTTGTACCTGTCGACCGCGAAGCCCGAGCTGAAGATCACCAACCCGTACGAGCTCGACCAGAAGCAGTTCGACGCGTCGGTCGCGCTGCTCAAGCAGCAGCGCGCGCTGATCGGCCAGTACTGGTCGGACTACACGAAGGAGCAGGCCGCGTTCACGCAGGGCGACTCGGTCCTGGGCACGACGTGGCAGGTGATCGCGAACCTGCTCGAGGCCGACAAGGTGCCGATCAAGGCGATCCTGCCCGACGAGGGCGCGACCGGTTGGTCGGACACGTGGATGCTCTCCTCGAAGGCCAAGCACCCGAACTGCATGGTCGAGTGGATGAACTGGATCGAGTCGCCCGAGGTGCAGGCGCAGGTCGCGGAGTGGTTCGGCGAGGCGCCGGCCAACCCGAAGGCGTGCGACCTCACGTCGGACAAGTCGTTCTGCGAGACCTACCACGTGAACGACCCGGGCTACTACGACAAGGTCAAGTTCTGGGCGACGCCGACCCGCAACTGCCGCGACGACCGGGGCAACACCTGCGTCGACTACAGCCAGTGGGTCCAAGCCTGGACGGAGATCAAGGGCTAGTGTCCGGCCTGCTGTGGCGTCGGCGCTGGTTGCGCGTCGGCGCCCTGCTGGCGGCACCGCTGGGGTGGCTGGTCATCGTCTACCTCGGCTCGCTCGCGGTGCTGCTCGTCGCCGCGTTCTGGACGCTCGACGACTTCAGCGGCCTCGTCGTACGCGGGTTCTCACTCGACAACTTCCGCACGATCATCGAGGAGCCCGTCTATCGCCGGATCGTCCTGCGGACGGTGTCGATCGCGGCGCTGGTGACGATCACCGACATCGTCCTGGCGTTCCCGATCGCGTTCTACATGGCGCGCGTCGCCTCGCCCGCGCGGCGGGCGGCGCTCGCGGTCGCGGTGCTGATGCCGCTGTGGGCGAGCTACCTGGTGAAGGTCTACGCCTGGCGCACGATGTTCGCCAACGACGGCATCTTGAATTGGGCGCTGGATCCGATCGGCCTGTCGGTCCCGCAGTCGGGCTACATCCGCGTCTGGATCGTGCTCTCGTACCTGTGGCTGCCGTACATGATCCTGCCGATCTACGCGGGGCTCGAGCGGATCCCGAACTCGCTGCTCGACGCCTCCGGTGACCTCGGCGCGCGGCCCTGGCGCACCTTCCGCGCGGTCGTGCTGCCCGTGACCGTGCCGGCGATCGCAGCCGGGTCGATCTTCACCTTCTCGCTCAGCCTCGGCGACTACATCACGCCGCAGCTCGTGTCATCGACGCAGTTCATCGGCAACGTCGTCTACGCGAACGTGGGCATCGCGAACAACCTGCCGCTGGCCGCGGCGTTCGCCACCGTCCCGGTGCTGATCATGATCGTCTACCTGCTCCTGGTCCGCCGCGCCGGGGCGTTCGAGGCGCTGTAGCGATGCCGGTCTCGAAGCCGCTGCGCTGGCTGCTGCGGATCTTCTCCGCGATCACGCTCGCGTTCCTGTACGCGCCGCTGATCGTGATCGCGATCTACGCGTTCAACACGACCCGCGTCCAGCGCTGGCCGCCGGACGGGCTGACGCTGTCGTGGTTCGACAAAGGGCTGCAGAACCACGGGGCCCGCGACGCCCTGTGGACCTCGGTCCAGGTCGGGCTCGCCGCGACCGCGATCGCCCTCGTGCTGGGGACGCTCGCGTCGTACGCGCTCGCGCGCTTCGAGTTCTTCGGCCGCTCCGCGATCTCGTTCCTGATCATCCTGCCGATCGCGCTCCCGGGCATCGTCACCGGCATGGCGCTCAATGCGACGTTCACGCAGGTCTTGCACGTCGACCTGGCGCTGTGGACGATCGTCGTCGCCCATGCCACGTTCTGCGTGGTCATGGTCTTCAACAACGTCGTCGCCCGCCTGCGGCGGACGGCGGCGTCCTTGGAGGACGCCGCCGCCGACCTCGGCGCCACACCCCGGCGGGCGTTCCGCGAGGTGACCTACCCGCAGATGCGCTCGGCGCTGATCGCCGGCGGGCTGCTCGCGTTCGCGTTGTCGTTCGACGAGGTGATCGTCACGACGTTCACCGCGGGCGACGCCCGGACCCTCCCGCTGTGGATCCTCGACAACCTCTCGCGGCCGCGGAACCTGCCGGTGGTCAACGTCGTCGCCACGATCGTGCTGATCCTGTCGATCATCCCGGTCTGGTTCGCGCAGCGGCTCTCCAGCGATCCGGTGGGTGTCACCGGAGCGCGCTGAGCGGCCCGCCGAGACGTCAGCGCGTCTCCACGTCGTAGCCGGGGACGAACCCGGACTTGGCGACCGGGAGCGCGGTGAACCAGGAGCGCGTGCCGCCGGCGTCTCCGTGGCACCCGGTGCTGCTGCGGCTGTGGATGCCGTAGCCGGTGCGGGTGTTGCCGACGAGCTCGTACCACGTGCCGCCGCTGTCGCCGTGGCACGCGTCCTCGTTGTCGACGCGGGCCATGCCGCGGACCGCCGCGTCGCTCGTGGAGCCGAGCAGGCCGCAGTAGCGCGGGCCGCTCGGGTCCTGGTAGTTGGCGGCGTTGCAGACGACGTCGCCGATCGTCATCGAGGACAGGGTCGGCGCCACCGCGTCGACGTCGTCGGTGTTGTAGAGCCGTCCGCCCGCCTGGCCGGCGTAGGTCGCGTTCGTGACCTGGATGACGCCCACGTCGATGTCACCCGAGTTGAGCGCGCCGAGCATCGGGCCGATCTGCGTCCCGCCCGTGCTCCAGTTGACGCCGATGCCATTCGAGCAGTGGCCCGCGGTGTACACGAAGCGCCCGAGCGTGAACGGGTCCTGCGCCGTGTAGCCGATCGAGCATCCGAAGCCGCCGCCGGCGATCATCGCGCCGGCCGCGAGCGAGCCGGTGCAGCTGTTGCGAGCCGCGCAGGCGTCGTCGACGACCTCCAGGTGCGGGTCCGCCGTCAGCGTCACGCCCGCGGTCTTGGCGGCGTTCTGCAGGCCCGCAAGCTGGTCCGCCGGCACCGCGACCACGACACGATTGGTCTTGACGTCCAGCCCCACCTGACCCTTCGCCGCGGTGCTCAGCGGCCCGGCGCCGTCACGAATGCCGTCGGCCTGGCGCTGGAGCTGATCGAAGCTGCGCGCCACCAGCTGCGTCTCGATCTTCACCGCGCCGGCGCGGGCGTTCGCGTCGGCGACCGCGTCCGCGCTCGTGAGCGCGAGGTGCAGTGTGTTGGCCGGCGGGTCGTACCAGGCGCCGCCGTAGTACGTGCCGTCCTCCTCGATGAGGGAGTCGATGAGCGCCTTGCGGTCGACCGCCTGGTTCGCGGCGGTCGAGGCCTGCGCCGCGGTCATCTGCGGGTACGCCGCGCGGTAGGTGTCGGCGGCCGTCTGCAACGGCACGCCGTCATCGGCCGGGCCGGCCGCCGACGCCGTGCCGGCGATGCCGAGCGTCAACACGGCCACGGTCACTGCGAGCTTCCTGCTTGACATGCTGGCCCTCCAGGGGCAACTGCGTGATGGGGTCAGGGAGCTGAGACCCGGCGTCGGAGGGCGGCGTTGGCCGGTTGCAGAGTTGGCGCGTCAGGAGTCGGTCGACACGTGTCGCCCCAAGACGCGGCATCTGTCGCTGGCCGGATCGCGGGGTGCGCGGCAAGCTGATCGGCAAATGACCGCATCGATTTTCAACGGCACCCTCCCGGCGCTCATGACGCCCTGCAAGGACGACCGCACCCCGGACTTCGACGCGCTCGTGCGCAAGGCCCAGCAGCTGATGGACCACGGCATGACCGCGATGATCTATGCCGGCTCGATGGGCGACTGGCCGTTGCTGACCGACGCGGAGCGCATGGAAGGCGTCGAGCGGCTCGTGGGTGCCGGCATCCCGGTCATCGTCGGCACCGGCGCGGTCAACACCCGCTCCGCCGTCGCCCTCGCCACGCACGCCCAGCAGGTCGGCGCCAAGGGCCTGATGGTGATCCCGCGCGTCCTGTCACGCGGCTCGGTCCTGTCCGCGCAGAAGGCGCATTTCAGCGCGATCCTCTCTGCGGCGCCCGAGCTGGAAGCCGTCATCTACAACAGCCCCTATTACGGCTTCGCGACGCGCGCCGACCTCTTCTTCGCGCTGCGCGCGCAGCACCCCAACCTCGTCGGCTTCAAGGAGTTCGGCGGCGACGAGGACCTCCGCTACGCCGCCGAGAACATCACCAGCGCCGGCGACGACGACGTCCTGCTCGCCATCGGCGTCGACACCGCCGTGTTCCACGGTTACGTCAACTGCGGCGCGGTCGGCGCGATCACCGGCATCGGCAACGTCCTGCCGCGAGAGGTCCTGCACCTCACCAACCTCTGCGTCGCCGCGGCCCGGGGCGAGGCGGAGGCCCGTCAGCGCGCGCTCGAGCTCGAGCAGGCGATGGGCGTCCTCTCGTCCTTCGACGTCGGCCCCGACCTCGTCCTGTACTTCAAGTACATGCTCACGCTGCGCGGCGAGACCGAGTACACGCTGCACTTCAACGAGACCGACGAGCTCACGCCGAGCCAGGCGGGCTATGTCAGGGACCAGCTCGCGCTCTTCGACGCCTGGTACGCGGACTGGAGCCGGCTGCCCGGCGCGGTGCAGACCTACAAGCCGTGAATTGACGCGTCTCAGCCGCGCAGCGTGGCGTCGCGGGTCGTCGTCCCGATCGTCAGCACGACCTTCGCGGTGCGCTTGGCGAAGCGGCGCCGGTCAGCCATGGAGAGCTTGAGACGGACGGTGCTCGTGGCGCCAGGCTTGACGCTCACGTCGGCGCGGGCGAGGGTGCGGCCGCCCCGGACGCGCAGGGTGAGCCGCTCGGCGCAGATGCCCGGGCCTTCGCAGCGCACCTTGACGGTGACGACGCCGTGGACGGCTTTCAGCCGCGACGGCGCCGAGAGCGTCGATCTCGGGCGAGGCGGGAGCGGGTCGAGCCGCGGCGCGGGGTCGACGTGCGGCGTCGGGCTCGCCGGGTCGGGCGTCGCCGTCGCGGACGGTGTGGGCGTCGGGGTCGGCCGGGGCACGACGAGCCGCTCGCTCACGCGTTCTTCCGAGACCCCGTCCGCGACGAGCACCGAGTCGTCCGGCAGCGCGACCGCGACGTGCTCGGAGCGGCCCGCGCCGCGCGCCCGGTCTCCGTCCACGTGCCGGTCTCCGGGTCATAGACGTCGGCCGTGCCGACGTCGGCGCCGTACGGCTCCTCGTACGACGGTCCGTTGTAGCCGCCGGTGAGCACGATCCGTCCGTCACTCAGCGTGACGAGCTGCGCGTAGCCGGCGCGGCGCCGGCTCAGCGGCGCGGGCTCGGTCCATGTGTCCGTTCTCGGATCGTAGATCTCGTACGTGCCGGCGGCGGGATCGATCGCCTGCGGCTTCGTCGCACGCGAGTGCCCGCCGGCGACCAACACGCGGCCGTCCGGGAGCCCGGCGGCCAGGGCCATGGTGCGCACCACGTGCATCGGCGCGACCGGCGTCCACGTGTCGGTCCGCGGGTCGTACAGGTCAGCCGACGTGTACTCGTCGTAGATCCCGTATCCGCCCGCGGACAACACCCGCCCGTCGCTGAGCTTGGCGATGGCGGAGTACATCCGCGGCGTGCCGGTGATCGCCCCGGCGGACCAGGTCCCGCTCGCGACGTCGAACCGCTCGACGTGCTGCTGCTCGAACCCCGATCCGGTCCAGTGGAGGCCGCCGACGACCAGCGCGTCCCCGTCAGGCAGGACGACCGCGCTCGCGTCCATGTGGCTGAACGCCATCGTTCGTTCACGAAATCAGGCGCTCGGCCAACCTCGGCTCATTTGATCTGGCAGAGCAGGTCCGCCCGCACGCGCGGCCGTTGGACCGACACCTCGCGGACGCAGTCGAAGTCGCCCAGATCGATCGACAGCGAGTGATTCGCCTGAGCATTGAGCGGGACAGTATCGAGGCCGAGGCCGGACGCCACGACGAGCGCGACTGTGAGTCGGCCGCCCGCTGCGCTGAGAAATGTCCACGGATCCTGGACTAGCGCGCCCACTCCATTCATGAGAGTTTTGCGCCCTCGTTCGAAGTGAGGGTCGAAGGGAGAGGGTCCCGAGGTGAAGAGCAGGAGAGCATGCACCGCCACACTGGCGGTGCTAGGGGTGTTTGGCGTGGCGCCTGCGGCGCACGCCGCCCAATTGACGGTCGATGACGACCGTGGTGACTGCCCGGCCGCGCAGTTCACCAGCGTGCAGGCCGCGATCGACGCCGCAGCACCCGGCGACACGATCGCGATCTGCCCCGGGACGTATCGCGAAGGCACCGGAGCCGTCGCGAGCAACGCGCTGACGATCTCCAAGAGCGTGACGCTCAAGGGCGCCGGCGCCGATCTCGTGTCGATCCGCCCGAAGGTGAGCGGCGCGGGCCAGATCGCCGAGGCCAGCCAGGACATCCGCAACGGCGTCGGGGACATCGTCTCCGTGCGCGGCGGCGCTGCGCTGCCGATCACGGTCGACATCTCCGGCGTGACCGTCGACGGCGCGGGCGCGGTCGTCGAGGCCGGCGTCGTGTACCTCGACGCGCAGGGCACGATCTATCGCAGCCGCGTCACGAACGTCACCACGTCCGAGCTCGCCGCTGACTCCGGCAAGCCCGGCGGCTACCGCGGGCCGCAGTTCGGCTATGGCATCGCTCAGGTCACGGCGAACACGAGCAACCCGCAGGGCGCGACGACGCGGACGCTGACGGTCAGCCAGACCCGCGTGGAGCGCTACAACCGCGTCGGCGTCCTGATCGACGGCGCGACCAACGACCTGGCGCCCTACACCGCGTCGGGCATCGTCAACCGCGGCGTGCTGGCGAACAACTCGATCGTCGGCCGCCTGGTCTGCACCAACTTCACGACCGACGGCAACTGCTCGTCCACCGGCTCGCCCGGCAACAACCTGACGACGACCGGGCCGCTGTTCGGCCAGGATGGCGTGCGGGCGACCGCGGGCGCGAGCGTCGCTCTGACGGGCAACACCATCAGCCAGAACCTGGTGCACGGTGCCGGCGCTCCGACGCGCGGCGCGGCCACCAACAACGCCAATCTCCCGCTCGGCGCGGGCGTCCGCCTCGTCGGCGCCGCCGCGTCGACCGCTTCGCGCAACAACATCCTCGACAACGCGTACGGCGCGATCAACGTCCAACTGGACGGCACGACGCCGAACACCGCGACGCCGTTCGTGGCGGAGAACAACTGGTGGGGCCTGCGCTCGACCGGCTCCACGCTGCCGAACGCCGGCCCGGTGATCTCGCCGGCGTCGAACCCGGCGTTCCCGGAGAACCCGGTCAACGGCGCCGGCATCCCGGACGGCGCGGGCACCACGTCGAGCACCGTCGACTTCTTCCCGTATCGCAACGGCGCGCAGGCCGACCCCGAGTCGGGTCAGTTCGTCGTCTTCGACGCGCCACGGCCCGTCGACGACGCCGCGCCGACGCTGTCGCTCGTCTCCGACCGCGCGCAGGCCTACCGCGGCGAGACGATCGCGCTGACCGCCAACGCCGGTGACGACTTCGGCGTCCGGCGCGTCACGTTCTTCTTGGGCGCCGTCCAGCTCGCCGAGACGCAGGCGCCGCCGTACAAGCTGATGTACACCGTCCCCGCGGACGCCCCCTGCGACGCCCCGCGGACGTTCACGGCGATCGTCGAGGACTCGCTGGGGCAGACCACGTCGGCCTCCGTCAGCGTGGGCATCAAGTGCTACACCAGCACGGTCGGCGGTCAGGTCAGCCCGACGCTGTCGCTGACGCTCGGCGCGCCGCCCTCGTTCGGGTCCTTCGTCCCGGGCGTGGCCGCCACCTACAACGCGAGCACGACCGCGAACGTGCTGTCGACCGCCGGCGACGCGACGCTGACGGTGCTCGATCCCAGCACGCTGGCCCCCGGCCGCCTCGTCAACGGGAGCTTCTCGCTTCCGCAGGCGATGCGCGCGCGGGCCACGAACCCCGCCAACGCGAACACGCAGTTCGCGGCGATCTCGGGCAGCCCGCTGACGCTGCTGACCTACCCGGGCCCGATCTCCAATGACGGCGTGACGCTGCAGTATCAGCAGCAGATCGGCGCGTCCGACGCACTGCGCACGGGCCAGTACAGCAAGACGCTCACGTACACCCTCTCGACGACGACGCCGTGATGAGCAAACACACCATTCGCCGCAAGCTGGGCGTCGGCCTCGGGCTGGCGCTCTCTGTCGCCTCGCTGTCGATGACAGCGACCGCCAGCGCGGACGTCGATCCCCCCGGCTGCCCGCAGGACGTCACGTTCGACCCGGCGATCCGGACGTGGAGCCAGGTGTTCCCGAACAGTCCGATCGCCGGCACCAACGCGACCGGATCCGGCCAGCGCCACCTGACGGCCGACCTGTACACGTACGCGCAGGCGGTCATGGCCGACGCCGCGCAGACGAACCGCGTCCGCATCGTCGAGAAGGACATCGGCGCGACCGTCCTCGGCCGGCGCCTGAAGTACTACGCCATCGGCACGCCCGACAACATCGCCAACCTCGACGCGGGTCGCAACGACGGCGCGTTCTGGAGCGGCGTGGTCAGCGGCGAGGTGCCGGCGAGCGCGGGCCTCGCGGCCGTGCGCACCCGTCCGGCGTTCGCGTGGGTCACGGCCACTCCGCACGGCTCCGAGCCGGCCGCGGGCGAGGCGATCAGCCGGCAGCTCTACGAGCTGGCGGCGCGCACGGACTGCGCGAACCTGCAGCGCCTGAACAACCTGACGTTGTTCCTGGACCCGGCACGCAACCCGGACGGGCGCGACGCGACGAGCCGCTACACGGCGTGGGGCTTTGACCCCAACCGCGACTTCGGCACGCGCAACCAGCCCGAGAACCGGAACTTCATGCCGGAGATCAACAAGTACCCGGGCCTGTTCTTCATCGACGCCCACCAGAACACGGGCAGCTACTTCTTCCCGCCCAACGAGGATCCCGTCCACCACGAGATCTCCCAGTTCGCCCTGGACTTCATCCAGTACCGGATCGGGCCGGCGATCCAGCAGGCGATGAACGACCAGTCCATCGCCTACCGCAACTACAACACGTACGACCTCTTCACGCCGGAGTACGGCGACACGGTCCCGGCGCTGCTGATGGGCTCGGCCGGCATGACGTTCGAGCAGCCCACGGGCGACGCCTACGGCAAGCAGATCTACAACCACTACCTCGCGATCGACACGACGATCAACGTGACGTCGCGCGACAAGGTCAACCTGCTCACGGCCTGGGTCAAGCAGTGGCAGGAGGCGGTCGACCAGGGCTCTCGCTGCGAGCTGCAGCCGAACAAGCTCGTCAGCCCGCTGCACACCGAGATCACGCAGCAGCCCTCGGGCAACGTCTGCGGCTACTACTACAAGCCGGGTCTGCACTCGGGTGACACCGCGAAGCTGATGCGCGACCTGATCAGCTCCGAGGTCAACGTCTACCGGCTCGACCAGCCCGTCACGGTGACCGACGGCGTCCACGAGTTCGGGCCCGCGGGCTCCAAGACCGACACGCTGCCGGCCGGGACGCTGTTCATCCCGATGGCGCAGCCGCAGAAGCACTGGATCCAGGCGATCCTCGGTGAGGACCCGTTCATCCCGTTCCCGTACTTCTATGACGTGGTGACCTGGTCCTACTCGCTCATGCGCGGCATGGCGGGCAACGGCTTCGTGACCAAGAACCTGCCGTCGGGCACGGCGATGACCAAGATCAGCGATCCGGCCCAGCCCGAGGTGCCGGCCACGGCGAGCCCGGTGTACGCGTTCAACACGGACTCGATGCAGGGCATCGGCCTGGCGATCGACCTGGCGAACGCGGGGGCGACGGTCTACCGCGCCACCGAGCCGTTCGACTTCGGCGGCCGCCACTACGACTCGGGCGCCGGTCTCGTCGACGGCGCGACGATCTCGCTCGCCAACCTGGCGCCGAAGGCGCTCGCCCGCGACACGCCGGTCTACGGCCTGCCGCGGTTCGTCGCCCCGCGCAAGGCGATCGCGAAGCCGAAGATCGCGATGTGGACGGGCAGCGCGAACACCGTCGCCAACCCCGAGTACGGCACCCACTGCACGTCGGCCTCGGACTACTGCTGGGCGCGTTTCACGCTCGAGCAGAAGGACCGCATCCCACGCGAGCAGCTCGTCGGCCTGACGACGACGCAGATCACCAACGGGGAGCTGACGAAGCCCGAGAACGGCTTCAACGCGATCATCATCCCCCAGCAGTACTCGGTGGCCGCGACCAACGCGATCGCGCCGATCATCCAGCAGTTCGTCAACAACGGCGGGCGCTTCCTCAGCTACTACACGGGCGGCACGACGAGCGCCCGCAACATCGGGCTGACGGCGCTCAACACCCAGACGCTGAGCCCGTCGATCACGACCCCCGGCTCGACGTACGACGGCACGTTCGACACGACCAACCCGGTCGCGTGGGGCTTCGACAAGGGCGGGTTCATCTACCGCGACGCGTCGGGCAACGCGGTCTACAACCCGACCACGCTGACCGGCAACGGCGGCTCGATCCCCGCGGCGTCTGCGCCCGTCCGCTACAAGGACGGCGGCAAGTCCTACGGCTACCAGGTGAACTCGATCGGCGCGGGCAAGCTCGACGGCCGTCCCGCGGTCGTCGACCAGCCGTTCGGCGCCGGTCGCGCCTTCCTGTTCGCGTCGGACCCGTTCTTCCGGGCCTGGCACGAGTCGGTCGAGCGTCAGGCGCTCAACGCGCTGATCTACCCGCTCGGGGCGACGATCCCGGCGGACCCGGCCGGCGCACCGCAGGCCGCGCAGCCGACGGCCGAGGCCCGCGCCGAGGCGCGGACCGAGCACGAGGAGGCCGTTGCCCCGGTCGCCGCGCCGCTCGCGAAGGCGGCGCTGCCCGCCGTGGCGAACCGGCCGGTCGCGGCCAAGAACAGCACCGACAACGACATCCGCATCGTGGTCTACCGCCACGACGCCCGCGCGCTGCGCACGGCGGTCAACAAGGCGCGGCTCCCGAAGAAGCTGCGCAAGCGGATCGTCTACATCACGACCAAGGATCGCTTCACGCTGGTGATCCGAGGCGCTCGCCTGCTCGGCGACGAGCACGACCAGAACGAGTGGATGTCCCCGCTGATGCGGCAGCTGAAGGTGACCTACAAGGTCAAGCCGCTGTTCGCACAGCTCTAGGACCGTAGGGACGTGGAGGGCCGGCGCCGCCGGCCCTCCACGGATCGCTCACGGGTTGGTGGTGGAGAGCGTGAAGGTCAGCGTCTTCGCGTAGGTGCCGGTGCGAAGTGCGTCCCGCTCGCCGATGGTCTGCTTGAACGACACGTTCACGGCCTCGTTGGACGTTGGCGCACTCCACGTCTTGACGACGCCGAGGCCCTGTAGCGGCTGCGGGAGCGAGAACGCGCCGTTGACCAGGTGACCGGTGGCCGTCGCGCTCGGGTCGGTGACCGTCAGGGTCGCGTCGCCGGCGGTCGATGTCACAGTCGCCGTGGTGGTGGCGACGTAGTCCTTGGCCAGGCCCGGGGTGAACGGGCCGAGCGAGGCGGGCGCGCCCAGGCTGAGCGCGAGCGTCGCCGGAACGGTGCCCCCGACCGTCGACGGCTTCTCGTCGCTGATCCAGTTGGCGGCGGTCACGTAGACCGCGTCGGGGGAGGAGAACTCCGCGTTCTTCGTCCCGTCACCGAACAGGAAGAAGCCCCGTTGCTTGATCGCCCCGCGCCCGGGGAACGGATCCGGGTTCGAGGCCAGGTACGTCGGATTGACCGTGTACAGGTCTGTCTTGGAGTCCGCGAGGACGGGCTGCACCCCGGCGTACGGCGCATCGGTGATCGCGAGGTTGACCGACAGGTAGAGGGCGTCGGGGTTGGTGGCCGAGATGCGCGAGGAGAAGTACTTGTCCGCACTCTGCCCCGCGGGAACGGCCAGCGGCACGACCGTGTCGCCGACGAGGATGTTGAACTTGAAGTCGGCGTAGCCGCGGGACACGAACTTCGCCCAATCCGCGTCCCGCATGTAGGCCGGGCGCTCCACCTTGAACTCCAGACGCATCGGTGCGACGTACGCGGTGTTCAGGTACTCGGGGTCGTTGAGAGGCAAGTAGGGTCCTCCGGCGGCGTGCCCCAGTGCGTAACCCGCCGCAGTCGGGCTCGTGTTGCCGCGGCCGTTCCACATCGGGATGTTGAACGAGGTGGCGCCGAGCAGGGCGTGCGAGCCCAACTGGCTCTTGCCCACGGCGCCCGACGCGTCCTTGAAGGTTCCGATCGTGACGTCGAGCAGGTCGAGGTCCGCCCGGTCGGCGTTGAGCCCTGGGATGTTCGCCCACATGAACTTGGCGCCGGCAGGCCCGGAGTAGCGGGCCATCTCCAGCATGCCGTCGGCCATCAGCTTCGTCATCTGCACGGCCGAGTCGACCTTCATCCGCTCGTTGGCCGTGTGCCACCAACGCTCGTTCCCCGGGATGACGGCGCCGAAGGCGGTCATCTTGTTGCGGAAGCTGGTGGCGAGGGTGCCGCCCGTCGTGCCCTGCGGATAGGCCACGTCGCTGAGCGAATACGGACTCGCGAACTCCCCCGGGCTGCGGTTGATGGAGGCCTGGTAGCTCCCGAACTGAAGCGCCGTCAGCGGGTTGTCGTGCGTGACGTACAGCCCCGCGCCGACGGGCGAGCCGAGGGCGCCGATGGTGAACCCCTTCGCCTGGAAGGCGGCCGTGACGGCCGCCGTCGCCTCGGCGGAGTCAGCCGCGGTGACGTGCATGCTGCGCACGTACATCGGGATGCTGAGGCTGCCGGAGGCGGCCGTGTAGAAGCTGGCCGGGGTCTCCGAATTGATGCCACCCATGAGGGCGAAGGTCAGGTTCGGCGTGCCGTTGCTCGGGTTGCGCAACAGGCTCGGCGGAATCCCCATGTACTTGCCGATGTAGGCCTCCCCTTCGACACCGTCGCGGAAGAACAGGTCGGCGATGCCGTCGGCCGCTTTCTTGAACTGCATGTCGGCGCCCAAGGCGCCGAGTCCCTTCGACAGGAGGAACATCCCCCACACCACGGCGTTCTTGCCGTACTGCGGGGTTGGCATCTCCATCGCCACATCGGTGTTGATCTCGAGCGCGAGCGAGTCGCCGGTGATCGAGGTCTGCACCTTGGGCGTGGTGCCGGGAGCAGCCGGGAGCCATCCCTTCGCGGTCGCGGCGGCGGTGATCGCCGACACGAATCGGTCGCGCTCGGCGGCGCCGGCCCCCGCCACGTCGAGGGTGAAGCTGGCGCGCGACGCGATCTGCGTGGTGCTGCCGTAGGCGATGTCCTTGAGCGTCGGGTCGCCTTGGCGCAGCGTCACGCCGGCTCTGGCATCCGTCAGCCGGAAGGCCTTGGCGCTGTCCGCGGACAAGTCCATTGACACCGACGGGGTCACCGCGCCGGAGTTGCCGACGATGACCGGGAACCGCGAGTCCGACGTGTAGGCCGCGACCGGGGTCTCCTCGCGGTTGAGGTTCTTGTAGGCCCAGTTGTCGTAGAAGCTCGGGTTCGAGTTGTACGGGATCGACTGGAAGCTCGCGGTGTTCGCCGTCGAGGGCGTGCCCGGACCACCGTCTTCGTAGATGCCCATGACGATGCGGACGCGCCGGTCCATGGGCAACCCCGCCTCGAGCATCGCCTTGGCCGCGAGCAGCGTCGCCAACGTCGGGCCGCTGTCGTCCTGCATGCCGGCCCCGTAGATCCAGCCCTCCTTGATGTACGGCGAGTGGTAGGCACCAGGAGTCCCGAGGTTGCCGAAGGGGTCCCGCCAGCGCGCCAGTTGGGCCGCCGTGACGGAGGCCGTCGGCGAGTCCAGGTGGCTCAACGCCATGACCATCTCCGGCGCCTCCGGGTCACCGATCTCGGCGTAGACGTACTTGTCGGGTTGGCGTTGGACGACCACCGGGAAACCCAGGTCTCGGGCCAGCTTGACCACCCACGCGAGCTTGGCGACTTTGCGGTCGTACTCGTTCTGGTTGGCCGCGGTGTTGCTGACCGGGAACGGGTACGCCGTCGCCGCCGTGCCGCCTCGGGAGATCGAGTCATAGCTCGACCCGTCCAGCATCGCCCCGACCAGCGTGAGCGGGTCGTAGGTGCCGTCCCCCGCCCGCGCGCTGCCGACGCGTCCGGCCAACGCCTCGACCTCCGCGTGGATCGCGTCGCGCTCGGCGTCGGTCACCGATAGGTCGTACGTGACACTCGGCTGGAAGCGCTCCTCGCCGATGCCCGCCGCGGACGCGCCGGCCGCTCCCCCCATGGACACGAGCAGTGACATGCCAACTGTCACGGCAACAGACGTGCTCCGCATCAGCCTGATCCCCCCCGGATCGCGAGCCCCAAACGAACACGAAACCCTTTCAGGCCATTCTCACCTTGTCAATCGGGTGCGGGCGCTCACCCGGCCGCTCGACCGCAGGAGGGTGAGCGGCCGGACACGTCGTCAGACGCCGGAGCTCGGGTCAGACCTTCCGGAACCGCGCATCGGCGATCGAGTAGGCGCCGAAGCACACGAGCCCGGCAGCGACGACGCCCAGGAGGGTCGGCCCGTACGCGGCATGACCGAGGCGGGCGAGGGCGCCGTCGAGGGCGACCGCCTTGTCGGGATCGAAGTCGAGCGCAGCCTTGATCAGGAAGTAGCCGATCAGCGCGAAGACGACCATGCGTGCGAGATAGCCGCCGACGCCGAGGGCGGTGTAGGCCTGGCGGACGCGGTGGCTCATCGAACTGGTGTCGGAGTCCTCGAGGAACTTCTTCTTGAGGGCCTTGTAGCCCTGCTCGAGCCCGACGCCGATGATGATCACGCCGGTGATGGCCACCAGCCAGGTCCCGCCGGGCCAGCCGAGCACGCCGCCGGTCGTCTTGCCGGCCTGCTGCGACCCGCTGCTGCCGGCGCCCGAGCCGGCAAGGATCTTGATCGCCGTCAGGCAGAGGGCGGCGTAGCCGATCCCGCTCACGAGCCCGTCGATGCGCTCCTTGGCGTCTTCGGAGCCCTGGGGCCCCTGACCGAGCGCCGCTCGCATCAGCCGCCAGGACGCGTAGCCCGCCAGACCGATGGCGACCATGACCAGCAACGCGGTGCCGAACGGCTGCTTGGCGATCGTCTGCAGCGCGCCCTGTTGGTTGGTCGCCTTGCCGCCGTCGCCGAGCGCGAGCTTGATCGCCAGCACGCCGATCACGACGTAGACCGCGCCGCGCGCCGCGAGCCCGGCGCGCGCGAACCACTTGAACTGCGGCGTCCTTGCGATGCTCGCGCCCTGCGAACGTGCCTCGTTGACGGGTGCACGAACCGCTCGCGCGGCCGGTTCACTGGCCATCAGCTTGCCTCCTGACCCTCTCGCGGAACCCGCACGCGCAGGGCGCGGGGCTCGACGCGGACCTTGAAAGACTTGATCTCACTGCGTTCCCCGCCGTCGAGCTCGTACAGCACCGGGCGGTCCAGCTTGGCCTTGATCTTGTGTGCTCGCGTCACGCGCACGAACGGCGAGTTGGACGGGTCGCCGACGGCCGTCCGGGCGAGGATCCGCATCCAGCGCACGAGGCCGCCGCCCTGGACGACGCCGAGCTCGAGGTGCCCGTCATCCGGCTCCGCGTCGGGGAAGACCTCGACGCCGCCGAACAGCGAGCCGAGATTGCCGACCAGGATGCAGGTCGCCTGCCCGTCGTACCACTCGGCCCCGTCGACCTCGATGCGCGCGCCGAACTCCTCCGAGGCGAGGTTGCGAGTCCCGCTCCAGACGTACGCGGCACGACCGACCCGGTCCTTAAGGTTGTCGGCGTCGCGGATCATGTCCGCGTCGAAGCCGGCGCCCGCCATGACGGCGAAGCGCTCGCCCTTGAAGCGGCCGACGTCGAGCTTCCGGGTCGTGCCGCGCAGCCCGATCGCCACCGCGCGCTGAATGTCCTTCGGGATCCCCAGGTTGGTGGCGAACAGGTTGGAGGTTCCGGCGGGGAGGACGCCGAGCTCGGCGTCGCCTCCGGCCATGACGCCGACGCAGCGGCGCACCATCCCGTCCCCGCCCCACGCGAACACGAGCTCGGCGCCTTCCTCGAGCGCGCGCTCGACCTGCGCCGGGGCCTTCTTGGCCTTCGGGACCTCGTACCACAGGGGCGAATCGATCCCCTCCGACTCCAGGACGCGGCGCAGTTCCGGAAGCCCGCCCCCAAAGCTCTTCCCCGCGTGCGCGACGACGGCGACGCGCATCACGCGGTCCGCGCCTGACTCGCCCGCGCGGGCGTGCGTGCCTTGGCCGGGGCCCGGTGCGCGCAGGCCGCGGCGCGGCAGGCGAACAGGAGCACCGTGATCGCGCCGAGCCCGATGAGGAGGCCGCTCGCCACGTCGAGCGGATGATGCATCCCTCGATACATGCGCGACGACGCCACGATGACGGGCAGCAGCACGGCCACCACCCACGCACCGATCTTCAACCGACGATCGGCGATCTTCGAAGTAAGCAGGAGCGTGAGGCCGAGATACACGGCGACCGACGCCGCGGTGTGGCCTGACGGGTAGCTCGCGTCGGCCGGCAGGTCCTCCAGCCGGTGCACCGACGGGCGCTCACGCGGGACGACGAGCGACGAGACGCGGTAAGTCGCGGACTCGACCATCAGCACGAACGCCGCGAAGCCGGCGATCAGCCACCGGCGCATCACCGCGAAGACGAGGGCGATCACGCCGACGAGGATCGGCAGCACCGGCGCGCCGCCGACCGCCGTCCCGACCGCGGACGCGTCCGTGAGCGTCGACGTGCGGTCGCGGGCCAGGGACTCGATGAATCCCTCGTCCGCCGAGCCGATGGCGTGGATCGGGACGAGCACGTCCGTGACGAAGAGGCCGAGCAGGATCGCGAACGCCGCCAGCAGCGCGAACCCGCTGAGCAGCGCGACGAAGAACACCGTCACCGGATGTTGACGTCCCACGCGTCCGGCAAAGCGCTCTGCCGGGCCTCCCGGCCGGGCCGACAACGCCGGAATACCGTCATTTTGACCCCTGCTGCGCCCTGATTTCGGTTCTGCAACAGCCATTGACTTTTCCCCCTTCCGCTCCAGCGGGTACCTGATGGTCGGCGCGGCGATACCCGTAAGCCGCCTGACCCACTCCCATCACATGCCTCTCCTCGCACTTCTCCTGATCGCAGTCCTCGTCGGCGCCCTTGTCGCGCGCCTCAGCCTCGAGATCTCCCGCCGGCACACCGGGCGGGAGGCGACCGAAGAGGTCGGCGCCGCCATCGCCGAGCGCCCAGGGCTGCGCGCCGCGACCCAGCGCGCCGAGCCGCAGCGCGTGACCGGGTTCGCGCTCGTCGTCGGGCTCGCGATCGTCCTGGGCGGAGGGGTGCTGCTCGCGGTGCTCGCGTTCCTGGTGCGCTCCGACAGCGGCCTCGTCCGGCTCGATCGCAGCGTCGCCGACTGGGGACAGCGACACGCCTCCCCGTTCAGCGATCACGTGCTGAACGCGATCACGTTCGTCGGCCAGCCGGTCTCGATGGGCGTCCTCGCCGCACTGGTCGCCCTTGCCGCGACGCTTCGCACGCGCAACCGCTGGGTCGCGCCGTTCATGCTCGTCGTGATGGTGGGTACCGGGGTGCTCACCACGACCGTCAAGGAGTTCGCGGACCGCGCGCGACCGGCGTTGAACCCAGTCGCCGAGACGCTCGGCCCGTCGTTCCCGAGCGGCCACTCCTCATGGTCGGCGGCCTTCCTGGCGGCCACCGCGCTCATCCTCAGCCGGAATCGCACCCCGCGCACGCGCGCGCTCGTGGCCGGCGTCGCGGCCGGCCTTGCGGTCACGGTCGCCGCGACGCGCGTGCTGCTCGCGATGCACTGGCTCAGCGATGTCATCGCCGGCCTGGCGCTCGGCTGGGCCTGGTTCACGGTCTGCGCCATCGCCTTCGGCGGGCGCGTGCTGCGGTTCGGGGCGGGCGTGGAGCAGGTGCGCCACGAGACCCGCGAGGCGCCCTCCCACGCGAGCGCGCCGGGCTAGCGCTCTTCGACCCGAGCTTCTTCAGGGTCGACGCCGAACGCCTGCGCGACCGCTTCGACCGCCTGCTCGGGTGAGTCGCTCTCGACCTCGATGGTCGTCGTCGGCACCGCCGCCGCCATCACGTCGGCTTTCAGATCGGCCGAGACCCGCCACCCGGCGGCTTCGACGACCTCGCGTTGCTCGTCGGTGAGCGTGATGGGGATCGTGATGAAGTAGGAAGCCATGTGTGAAGTTGCCGGGAGCCGGAAGGCGGCGGATTGTAGAGGGACTAACGCTCACGTGCGCTCCCTTATCCGTCATCCGCCCAGACAACGCCCGGTCTCAACGGGTCGCGGCCAAGCTCGGCATGCACCTCGACCGCCATGTCCCCACCCGGTGTTGCAGCGGGACGTGGAATCGTGGCGCTTGCGTCGTCGCTGACCACGCCCGTGAGCGCTTGCCGCTGAATACCGACTTGGATGAGCCGGGCGTGGTGCCGTGGGCGGAACTCTTCACGGGACAGCCGACGACCGCGGCACGCTCCAGGCGGCGCGGCGAGAGCGTAAAATGCCTGCTCTTGCGCATTTTGTCCGCCAGCGGCCGGCTGACGGAGGTGATGGTGGGAGCAGGATTCGAACCTGCGAAGGCTGAGCCAACGGGTTTACAGCCCGTCCCCTTTGACCGCTCGGGAATCCCACCGGGCGGCGGCCAGTTTAGCGCCGAATAGGATCGCGTCCACGTGGAGGGGCCAGTGCTCATTGCCGGGGACGATGGAGTGCCCGTTCGTGTGCGGGAGGAATTGGCCGGGCAGGGGGTGCCGACGGTATCGATCTGCTCGTCCAAGCACGTGCGGGCGGCGAAGGCGGCGATCGCGGCGAGCGCCCGCGTCGTGATCGGGGACGTCACGGCTCCGGCGACGTGGGAGGAGGCGGGGATCGGGCAGGCGCGGAGCGTGGGGATCCTGGGCGAGGACGACCTGGCGAACCTGAGTGCTGCGCTGCAGGTGGCCGATGACGTGCCGGATGTGCCGATCGTCGTCCGGCTGTTCGCGACCGACCTCGCCGAGGGCGTGGAGCAGATCCTGCAGCCGCGGGGGACGGTGCTGTCGGAGATCGAGGTGTCGGCGCCGGCGCTGATCCAGGCCGCGCTGTCCGGGAACGAGGGGCAGCGGGTGACGATCTCGGGGCGGATCCTCGAGGTGAGCGAGGTCGACAAGGACGATCCTGGGCTGGTGGTCGCGTTGTGCGACGTCGAGCACCCGCTGGACGTGCTGCCGGCGCGCGATCAGCTCCCGCACCATGTGCTGGGGCTGGTGGACCGGGCGCAGGTGGTCAAGGGGGCGCGCGGGGCGCTGCCGGCGAGCGTCGCGCAGCGGGCGCCGCAGCGGGCCAAGCGGCCGTCGACCACCGAGCGGGCGCGCGCGGCGATGACCACCATTCCGCGCCGGGCGTATCTGCTGCTCGCGACGATCGTCGTGGTGTTCTCGATCGGGACGTCCGTGTTCGCGATCAGCCAGCACCTCGACGTGATCGACTCGATGTACTTCACCGCGACGACGATGGCGACGGTGGGCTATGGGGACGTGAACCTGCTCACGGCGCCCGACTGGCTCAAGCTCTTCGACATCGGCCTGATGGCGGTCTCGGCGGTGCTGCTCGCGTCCGTGCTCGCGTTCGTCACGGACCAGCTGGTCAGCAGTCGCATCGACCGCGCACTCGGGCGCTTCCCACGACCGCGCAAGGACCACGTGATCGTCTGCGGCCTGGGCAAGGCGGGCGCGCGGGTGATCGAGGGACTGCACGCGCTGGGCGTGCCGTGCGTGGGGGTGGAACGCAACCCGGAGGCGGTGGGGATCGAGATCGCGCGGCGCCTCGAGATCCCGGTGGTGTTCGCCGACGGCCGCTCGCCGGGCACGTTGCAGCACGTGCACGTGGATCAGGCGCGCGCGGTGATGGCGCTCACGAGCGACGACCTGGTCAACCTCGAATGCGCGCTCTCCGCGCGCAAGCACAACCCGAAGGTCCGCCTGGTGATGCGGATCTTCGACCCGCGCTTGGCGGAGCGGCTGGACCGCGGGATCGAGCTCGACATCACCCGCTCTGTCTCCGCGCTGGCGGCACCGAGTTTCAGCGCGGCGCTGCTCGGCCGCACGCCCGCCCAGCCGCTCAGCCTCTCCAACGTCCCGCTGCGGGTCCTCGAGACGCGCATCCCGCACCGCTGGCCTCACGCGGGCGCGCGCGTCCGTGACCTGCACGCCGGCAACGAGCTGCGCGTGCTGGCGATCGACGGCAAGTGGTTCCCCCGCGACGACATCGAGCTGCTGCCGGGCCAAGCCGTGTCGGTGGTCGCGACCAAAGAGGCGTGCGACGCCTTGACGGCGCGATGAGGCTGCTGCTTGCGCTGATCCTGCTGGCCGTCGCCGCGCCCGCGGCCCAGGCCGAGCGCGTGCTGACGCCGCAAGCGACGCTGTGGGTCGACCCGGACAGCAGCACGGCGCACGTCGACAGCGCCGACGCACGCCGGCTCGCGACGTACGCGAGCGCGACGTGGCTGACCGGCGGCGACCCGTACGGCGACGCCCGCCGCGTGACCCGAGCCGCCAACGGCCAGGTCCCGGTGATCGTCGCCTACGACATCCCCGGCCGCGACTGCGGGTCGTACTCCGCGGGAGGAGCGAAGGACGGGGCCGCCTACCGCAGCTGGGTGAGAAGACTCGCCAAAGGCATCAGCACGAGAACCGCGGTGGTGATCGTCGAGCCCGACGCGCTCGCCTCCGGCTGCGTCAAGACCAGCCTGGTCGAGTACGCGGTCACCCGCCTGAGCCGACTCCAACACACCGGGGTGTACATCGACGCCGGCCACTCGAACTGGCAGCCCGCCAAGACGATGCGGACACGACTGCGAAACGCGGCCATCGCCAAGGCCGACGGCATCGCCCTCAACGTCTCCAACTACCGCACGAACACCGAGCTGATCGCGTACGCCAAGCACATCGGCCCGTACCACTTCGTGCTCGACACGAGCCGCAACGGCCAGGGTCCGTTCGCCGGCGAGCAGGACTGGTGCAACCCGCCGGGCCGCGGCCTCGGCGAGCGGCCGACGACCACCACCAACACGCGAAACCTCGACGCATATCTGTGGATCAAGACCCCGGGCGAGTCCGACGGCGAATGCCGTTCAGGCCCGCCCGCGGGTCAGTGGTTCGCACAACGGGCCGCCGAGCTGATCAGCAACGCGAACCCGCCGCTCTAGCGGAGGATCACGCCCTCGGTCGAGGGGTCGAACAGGTGCACGCGCGACAGGTCCACGCGCAACCGGACCACGCTGCCCGGCGCCGGCCGGAACGACGGCGGCACCCGCGCGATGAACCGGCAGGAGTCGTCCACCAGTTCCTCCGCGTCGAGCATGTCCGCGGTCAACGCCGACGACGTCGGCGCATCCAGGTGCAGCAGGACGTCCGAGCCGAGCATCTCGCTCAACACGACGGGCATGCTCAACACGTCCTCGCCCTCGCCGTCCGCGGGTGACAAGGCCTCAGGCCGTACGCCCAGGACGACGTCGCCACGGAACTTCGTCCGCACGGCGAGCCGCTGGTCGCCGAGCCAGACACCGGAGTCGTCAGCGCGCGCCCGCAGCAGGTTCATCGCCGGGGACCCGATGAAGCCCGCGACGAACATGTTCTCCGGCTGCTCGTACAGCCGCTGCGGCGTGTCGACCTGCTCCAGCCGCCCGTCGCGCATGACCGCGACGCGATCGCCCATCGTCATCGCCTCGGTCTGGTCGTGGGTGACATACAAGGTCGTCGTGCCCAGCTCCTGGTGCAGCCGCGCGATGTAGGAGCGCATCTCGACCCGCAGCTTCGCGTCCAGGTTCGACAGCGGCTCGTCCATCAGGAACGCCTGCGGCGAGCGCACGATCGCGCGCCCGAGCGCCACACGCTGCCGCTGACCGCCGCTCAAAGCGCGCGGGCGCCGCTCCATCAGCTCGCCGATCCCCAACCGGGAGCCGGCGCGCGCGACCCGCGACGCGATCGAGGACTTCTCCTGCTTCTGCATCCGCAGCGCGAAGCCCATGTTCGACTCGACGCTCATGTGCGGGTAGAGCGCGTAGGACTGGAAGACCATCGCGATGTCACGGTCGCGCGGAGCGACGTCGTTGACCACCCGCTCACCGATCTGGATCGAGCCGGAGGACGCGTCCTCCAGCCCGGCGACCATCCGCAGCGCGGTCGATTTCCCGGACCCCGAGGGCCCGACGAGGATCGTGAACTCGCCGTCCTCGATCTCCAGGTTCAGCCCGTCCACGGCCTTGGTCCCGTCCGGGAAGACCTTGGAGACGTCCTCAAAGGCGATCGATGCCATTTACACGGCCCTCCGAACGCTCGCGATGTGATCCCGGTACCAGAGCGCGCTGCGCTTCGGGATCCGCTCCTGGGTGTCGTAGTCGACGCGTACGATCCCGAAGCGCTTGTCGTACCCATGTTCCCACTCGAAGTTGTCGAGCAGGGACCAGGCGTGGTAGCGGGCGACGTGCACGCCGTCCACGACCGCCCGGCGCAGCGCCTCCAGGTGGGTGGAGAGATAGGCCACGCGCGACGGGTCCTCGACGACCCCGTCGACGAGGCGCTCGTCGTCGAACGCCGCCCCGTTCTCCGTGATCCAGATCTCGAGGTCGCCGTAGTCGTGCCGCAGCCGCATCAGCAGGTCGTACAGACCACCGGCGTCCACGGGCCAGCCCATCGCGGTCGTCGGCCCCCGCGGGGTCACCGCCACCGCGTGCAATGGCGACTCGGCCGCCGACCGCACGTAGGTCGGGTTGTAGTAGTTGACGCCGAGGAATTCGATCGGGCGCGAGATGACGTCCATGTCCTCGGGGTTCAGCGCCGCGAGCGTGCCGAACGTCCGCTCGTAGTGCTCGAGCAGCTCCACCGGGTACGTCCCGCGCAGCACGGGGTCGAGGAACCAGCGGTTCTGGTGGGCGTCCATCCGCGCGACGACTTCGCTGTCGTCACCCCGCATCGGGTTCAGGTTCAGCGTGATGCCGACCGGGGTCGACACCGAGGCGCGCAGCGCATCGACGGCGAGCCCGTGCGAGAGCAGCAGATGATGCGCGGCGGCCAGCGCCGTCGGCCAGTCGCGGATGCCCGGGGCCTTGCGCCCGACGGCGTGGCCGAGGATCGCCACCACCCACGGCTCGTTGTGGGTGATCCAGCCCTCCACGACGTCGCCCAGCGAGTCCGCCATCAGCGCGGCGTACTCGGCGAAGCGCAGCGCGGTGTCGCGCACCGCCCACCCGCCGGCCTCCTGCCGCGCCTGCGGCAGGTCCCAGTGGTAGAGCGTCGCGACCGGCTCGATGCCGCGCTCCAGACAGCCCTCGATCAGGCGCCGGTACCAGGCCACGCCGCGCGGGTTCAAGGCGCCGCGACCGGAAGGCTGCACACGCGGCCAGGCGATCGAGAAGCGGTACGACTCAAGCCCCAGCGAGACCAGCAGGTCGAGGTCGTCGGACCACCGGTGGTAGTGGTCGCAGGCGATGTCGCCCGTGTCGCCGCCCATGCGGTGCGAGAACACGTCCCAGATCGACTCGCCGCGCCCGTCCTCGCGCACGGCGCCCTCGATCTGGTACGCCGCGGTGGCGGCGCCGAACCGGAAGCCGGTCGGCAGCCCCACCGAGGCGGGAAGCGGAGCGGTGGCGGTCATCCCTTCACCGCCCCTGCCGTGATGCCCTTCACGAGCCAACGCTGGGTCGCGAAGAAGGCGATGAGCACGGGGAGGGTCGAGACCACGCCGGCCGCCATCAGCTGGGCCGTCCTTTCCTGGTAGTTGCCGATGAAGTTGCGGATGCCGACCGGGATCGTCTCGGCGTTCTGCTGCGTCAGCGCGGCCACGAACAGCAGCTCGTCCCACGCGAACAGGAACGCGTAGACGAACGTCGCGACGAGGCCCGGCGCGGCCGCCGGGAGCACGATCCGCAGCAGCGCCGTCAGCCGCGTGCAGCCGTCGACCATCGCCGCGTCCTCGAGGTCCTTCGGGATCGCGGCGAAGAAGTAGCGCATGAAGTAGATCGCCACGGGCGTGAAGAACGCCGTGTAGACGAGGATCATCCCGAGGTGGGTGTCGAACAGATGGATCGGGGTGTTCTGCTTGAGCCAGATGAAGCCCATGAAGACGGGCAGCAGGAACAGCGAGCCGGGGATCAGCTGCGTGCCGACGACGCCGAGCGACAGCGCGTTGCTCCCCCGGAAGCGATGCCGCGCGAGCGCGTAGCCGGCCAGTGAGGCGAAGCAGGTCGCCAGCAGCGCCGCGGACGTGCAGATGATCAGCGAGTTGATCAGGTAGCGCTCGAAGTCGACCGACTGCCACATCCGGCTGAACGCCGTGAACGTGGGGTGCAGCAGGTCGTACGCACCGGTCGAGAGCTGGCCGTCGGTCTGCAGCGACGAGGCGACGAGCCACCCGATCGGCGCCAGCATCACCGCCAGCACCAGCCATGTCAGGGCATCGAGCCCTCGGTTCATCCAACGAGAGCTCATGCCGGCTCCAGATCGCGTTTGAAGGCCCGGTACCAGATCAGCACCCACACGCCCATGGCGAGCATCAGCAGGGTGGACGCGGCGGCGCCGAAGCCGAAGAGGTTGTTCGAGAAGGACTGCCGGTAGATGAGGGTCATCATCAGGTCGGCGTCCGGGCCCGGGTTGGAGCCGAGCATGATGTACGGGATCGCGAACTGGTACGCGGCGTAGATGACGCCGAACAGCAACTGGACGGCGATCAGCGGGCGCAGCAGCGGCAGCGTGATGTCGCGGAAGCGGCGCAGCGGGCCGGCGCCGTCGATCGCCGCGGCCTCGTGCAGCTCGGACGGGATCGCCTGCAGGCCGGCGAGGAAGAAGATCATCGCGAACGGCAGGCCGCGCCAGACGCTCGGGATGATGATCGCCCACATCGAGTTGTGGCCCAGCAGCCAGACCGGCCGGTCGGACAGCACGTGCGTGTAGTCGACGAGGACCTTGTTGACGATGCCGACGTCGGACTGCCACATGAACTGCCAGAGCACGGCGACGACGAAGCTGGGGACGATCCACGGCGCGAGCATCAGCGTGCGCACCAGCCGCATCCCGCGCATCTCGCGGTTGAGCAGCAGCGCCACGGCGAGCCCGCCGCCGAGCGTCAGCGCGACCGTCCAGAACGTGTACACCGCCGTGTTCTGCACGGCGCCCAGGAACCCCGAGTGCAGCGGGTTGGCGCTGTCGAAGAGGATGCCGCGGTAGTTCTCGAGCCCGGCCCAGGGGGCGTCCCAGAGCCGGCTGAAGGTGAAGGTGTTGAGCCGCTTGAAAGAGAGGAGGACACCGGCCGCGGTCGGGATCAGGTGCACGAGCACCATGAACGCGACGGCGGGCGCGATCAGCCAGTAGGCGAACCGCGTGCGGGAGCGTTCGGCCGAGCGGCGAGGCCGCCCCGCGCGGGCGGGGAGTTCATCCCGCGCGGGACCTGCCTCGGGGGGCGGCTGGATGGTTGTCTGAGCCACTACCCCGCCGACTGAGCCAGGAGCCCGTCGGCCTCCTTCGCCGCGGCGTCGAGCTGCGACTTCACGGTCGCCTCGCTATAGCCCGCTCCGACGCCGGCCGCGCTGTCGAGGATGTTCCCGAAGCGCGTCTTGTACGCGTTCTCGATCTGGCCCCACTGCGGGATCGGCGCGTACGTGCGCCCGCTCTGGATGGCCTCGAAGAACGCCTTGTGGTTGGGGCTCGAGTCGCCGACCTGCTGCTGGGGCTCCAGCCGCGCCGGGAACATGCCGAGCAACTTCGCGTAGTCCTTCTGCGTCTGATCCTGGGAGAGGAACTTCAGGAGCGCCCAGGCCTCGTTCTGATGCTTGGAGGACTTGAGGACCATCAGGTCCGAGCCGCCCACGAACGTGAACGCCTTGCCGCCGGGACCGGTCGGCATCGGGGCGACGCCGACGTTGGCGCGGGCCTCCTTGGACCAGGTGTCGTCCTCCGGGCGGTCGATCGAGCCGAGCACCCACGGGCCGCCGATCCAGACGGCCAGGCGGCCGCCCTTGAACTGGTTCTCGACCTGCGTGCCGTCGCGCTCGAGCTGGCTCTTGTCGAACAGCCCGGCCTGGATCAGGCCGGCCATGAACTCGACGCCCTGCTGCGCCTCGGCCGTGTTGATCGTCGACGTCTTGGCGTCGGGGGAGAGCTCGGCGCCGCCGTTGTCCCACACGAACGGCATGACCTGGTGGACGAGGTCGTACGCCTTCTTGCCGGGCGCGCCGAACGGCTCGATCCCCGGGACCTTGTCCTTGATCGCCTGCAGCGTCGCCTTGAACGAGTCGAGGTCCTTGAACGCCGTCGCCGGGTCGACGCCGGCCTTCTCGAGCACGTCCTTGCGGTAGTAGATCGAGCGGGCCTCGGTGAACCATGGAATCGCCCACGTGCCGTTCTGGCCCTCGACCTGCGTCGTGTTCCAGATGCCGGGCGCGTAGGCGCCCTTGCCGCCGATGTCCTCGACGCGGTCACTGAGGTCGCTGAACCCGCCAAGCGCGGCGAAGAACGGGACCTGCGTGGTGCCGGCCTGCGTGATGTCCGGGCCTTCGCCGGAGACGGCGGCGTTGCGGATGCGGTCGAACTGGACGTCCCAGCCGACCTCCTGCACGTCGACCTTCACGCCCGTCTTGGCCGTGAAGGGCTCGACCATCTTCTGCAGGTCCTCCTTCGGCTTGGGCGAGTTGGGCATCGTCCAGAGCGTCAGCGTCGCGGTCTTGTCGAGCGCCGGCTCTCCGCCGGACGCGGCCTTCTTCGTCGATGAACTGCTGCCGCCGTCATCGCCGCCGCAGGCGACGAGGGTGGCGGGGGCCAGAACGAGCGCGGTCACGGCAGCGACCAGCGCGAGCCTCTTGGGCACGTGAACTCCTCCTCAGAACAGGTAACAAGGATTACAAAAACGTTTTTGGTGACGAGCGAAAAGAAACGGCGGGTGTCTCTGGGGCGGGGCGAGACCTCCTACGGGAGCGGGGCGGTGGAGCCGCGGACAACGAGCTCGACTTCGAGCGTTCGCAGCGGGGGGCGATCGCCATCGCCGCCGACGCGCGCGACCAGCGCGTCCGCGGCGGCGAAGCCCAAGCCGAGCTTGTCCTGGCGCATCGTGGTGAGCGGGGGGTTGACGTGTGGTGCGAGCTGGATGTCGTCGAAGCCGACGACGGACAAGTCCTCAGGGACGCGCAAGCCGATCTGGGCGACGGCGCGGATCGCGCCGATCGCCATCAGGTCCGACGCGGCGAAGATCGCCGTCGGCGGTTCGGGCAGCGCGAGCAGGCGCTCGGCGGCGGCCCTGCCGCTCTCGGCGTAGAAGTCTCCGTACGCGACGTAGTCGTCGCGGTACGCGAGGCCGAGCTCCTGGACCGCGTGCCGGTACCCGCGCAGGCGATCGGCGCCCGGGCGGCTGTCGAGCATTCCCGTGACCGTGGCGATCCTGCGGTGCCCGAGCTCGTGCAGATGGCGCACGGCCGCGACCGCGCCGCCCTCGTTGTCGGACATGACGACCTCGACCTTGGGTCCCTCGAGCTCCATGTCGATCGCGACGAGCGGGAGGTCGGCGCGGGCGAGCCGGCGCACCTCCGGGTCGTCGGGCTCGAGGCCGATCAGCGCGCAGCCGTCGACCGAGTGGTGCCGCGCGCGCTTGAGGTAGGAGTGCGGGCCGTAGCCGTTGCCGGGCCGCTCGGAGGCGAACAGGAGCAGGTCGAAGCCGTGGCTGCCGACGCGCTGCTTGAGCCCACCGAGCACCTCGTGGAAGAACGGATGTTGGAGGTCCGGATGCCCCTCCCCCGTCTCCATGAACACGCCGATGACGTGGGTGCGCTGGGTGACGAGGGAGCGGGCGGCCGCGGCGGGCGTATAGTCGAGCTCGCGAGCGAGACGCATGATCCGCTCGCGCGTCTCGGGACGCACGTCCGTGTAGCCGTTCAGCGCACGCGAGACGGTGCCGACGGACACGCCGCTGGCTCGCGCCAGCTCCTTGATTGTGACTCTCTCCTCCATGTTCCGAAAACGGTTTTGGAAACCGTGGGCGGGAGTATGCACGGAGCATGGCAGAACGTCAAGCGTTAAGCACGAACGGCCGCCCGAGGGCGGCCGTTCGCGTCGTGCGTCAGGCGGTGGCTAGAGGCCGGTGAAGCGAGGCTTGGCCTGCTTCCTCTGCGCCTTCGGCAGCACGATCGTGATGCGCTGGGTGGTCGTGACCTTCGCGCCGCTGCCCAGCGTCGTATTGATCGTCAGCGTCGCGCGGACGCGGCGGATGCCCTGTTTGCGCGCTTTGCGAACGAACCCCGGGTCGAGGCGGAGCTTGAGCTTCTTGACCTTGCCGCCGGCGATGTGGACGCGAGCGAAGCGGGCCACGGTCGCGGTCCCGGCCGCCGCCGCGCGGGCGGCGGTCCCCGTCGTCACGGTGACGGTGCCGTCGACCGAGCACGCCTGGGCGTCGGGGCAGCGCACGGGGACGCTCAGTTCGCCGTGCGAGGTCGTGGAGAGGGACGTCGAGCGCCCGGGCGCGAAGACCGCGCCGGTCGGGGGCGCCGGCGGCGTGGGTGCCGGCGTGCCGACGCCGGTCAGCGCGACGGCATGCTCGGCCACGCTGTCCGAGAACGTCAGCGTCGCGGTGCGCGAACCGGGCGCCGACGGCTTGAACGCCACGTCGACCGTGCAGGTCGCGCCGGCCGCGACGGCCGTGCCGGAGCAGGTGTCGGCGGCCACGGAGAAGTCGCCGTCACTCACCCTGGCGGCGGCCACGCGCACCGCGAGGGTCCCGGTGCTGGTCAGGGTGACCCGCGTGCTCCCCGTGCTCCCGACCGTGACGCTGCCCGCGTCGGCCGTGGCCGGAACCGACACGCCGGTCTGCTTGAGCGTGAACGCGGCCTCGCCCTGGGACCCGGTGTAGAAGGTGCCGCCGCTGTACACCGCCTTGACGGTGTGGTCGGCGCCGGTGGCCGGCGCGGTCGTGGTGCAGGTCGCCTCGCCCGTCGTGGCGTTGACCGCGCGCGTGGCGCAGTCGGCGATCGCCGTGCCGTCGACGCTGAAGGCGACCGTGCCCTTGTTGGCCTGCGCCAGCGCGGAGATGTAGCCCGTGCTCGGCGGCGGCGTGACCGTGGCGGTATAGGTGATCCCCGCGCCCGGCTCGAGCGAGCCCGCGACCGCCGCGGTCGTGGCCGTGACCGCCTTGACGTTGACGTGCGTCGGGCCGGAGGTGCTGCTCTCGAACGGCGAGTCGCCCGAGTAGGTCGCCGTGATCGTGCGGTTGCCCGGGTTGCCGGTCACGGCCGCGGAGCAGGAGGCCTCGCCGGCGGTCACCGGCACCGACTGGCAGGCCGCGATCGGCGTGCCGCCGTCGCTGAGCGAGACCGTCCCGCCGATCACCGAGCGGTCGCTGCCGGTGGCGCGGTCGACGTGCACGTTGTAGGTCGTCTGCCCGCCGAGGACCGGGGAGCTCGGCGCGTCGACGGCGACCGTCGTCGACACCGGAACGATGAGCTGCGCGTTGTAGAGCAGGGTGAAACCGGGAACGCTGTCGTCGAAGGTCACCGTGGGCGAGGCGCCGACGGCCCCTTCCCAGTACGAGTTCGTTGCGCCCGCCGGCATCGCGGCCTTCACGCTTCCGTTGTCCCACTCGAGCGCGAGCTGGTCGCCCTGGAGGACGTCGAGGCTCGTGGTGAACGTGTTGACGCCGGCGACGCCGGACATCGGCTGCGAGGCGGCGATCACCTGGTAGCTCGGGGCGACCGACTCGCGCAGCACGAGCAGGCGGAGGTGGCAACTGCCGGGGCAGGAGTTCATCCGCGCCTTGAACGAAGTGAGGCGGCCGTCGAACGGCACGGAGTAGCTGGTGCTCCCGTCCGACGTGAGGTTGAGCCAGGTCATCCCCACGAGGACCGTGCCGGGGGCATTGACCGTCAGATCGGGCGGGCCGACGTTCGTCGGGGGGATGCCCGCGGACGCGGTCGACGTCATGCACAGCATTGCCATCGCGGCCGCCAGCACGGCGCCGAACTTCCTCATCGGACCACTCCTCGGGATCGGGGTTGCCCTCGATTCGTCGGAGCGGTCCGCGAGAACTTGAGCGTTTCAGCGCCTTCCGCGGCTCACCTTCACGCCGATGCGGGTGCCGGGCTTGCGGACCGTGCCCGCCTTCGTCGCGAGGCCGATCACGCGCCCCCGCTTCACGCCCGAGCGACGCTTGACCACCCGCGCGTCGCAGTTCGCGTTGCGCAGCTTGCGCTTTACGGAGCTCAGCGTGGCGCCGCGCTTGACCGCGGGGACCGTGCAGCGGATTCCCGGCTGCGGCTGCTTGAGCGTCTCGACGACCGTCACGTCGGTCGTGGCGCTGGTGGCCTGGCCCGCCGCGTCGGTCGCCGTGACCGTGATCCTGCTATTGCCGAGCGGCAGGTCGAACGTGGTGCTGAAGCTGCCGTCCTCCGCGAGACGGGTGGCTCTGCCGTTGACGGCGAGGCCGGCGACGCCGAGATTGTCCGAAGCGTGGCCGAACACGGTCACCGACGGCGTGGTGAGGATCGTCCCGTTCTTCGGCCCGTCGATGGTGACCGTGGGCGCCGCTCGACGATCGGCGATCGTGACGTCGCCGGTCGTGAACGTGCGCGTGGTGGTCGTCGGGTTGCGCACCTCGAGCGTGTCCTCGAGCAGGTCGGCGTCGGCGAAGCCGAACTCGCCGGGCGCGGGGTCGTAGGTGATCGAGCCGGCGTTCGCGAGGATCGTGCCGGGGCCGGTGACCGCGACGCGCTGGCCCGGCTTGTACGGCAGGAACGCAGGGGAGCCGGGGAAGCGCCACAGCGTCTTGGTGGCGCCGTGCAGGTGGGTGATCCGGATGCGGTGTGGGCGGCCGTCGCTGCTCACCCACTGGTCGCGCACGTCGGCGACCGCATGGTGCTCGGTGAACGCGATCGTGCGCACGAGTCGCACGCCGGTGTCGGTGACCCCGAGGCACTTGTCCTGGCAGGTGACGATCTTCTCGGTCTCGGTGACCGTCACGTCGTTCGTGTGCGGGTCGAGCCGGACCTTCGCCTCGACGCCCTCATAGCCGACCGGCGCCAGCGGGCGACCGTCCTGGTCGATCAGCGGGACGTCGGCCGCGGTGTAGGAGATCGCTCCGTCGACGGCGATCGCCTTGATCGCCGAGGCGGCGTACCAGACGTCGTTCTTGATCGCCTTCGCGCCGGCGCCGTGCACGGTCGCCGGGCCGGTCTCGACCGAGTAGTCGAGCACGGCGACCTGCTTGCCGCCGCTCACCGGGACGAGTCGGTACTCCGGTCCGAAGCGGGTGATCCCGACGCGTGGGCCGGTGAACGCGGCGACATCCTTCGGGCGGAGCTTGATCGGGAACGCGCGGAGCGTGCACTCGCGCGTGCCGAACGCCGTGATCGGGATCGTGGTGGCGAAGCGGCCGTCCTTGTCGACCGCCACGTTGCGCTTGAGCTCGGTCTCGTCGCAGAGCAGGTCGACGGCGTCGCCGGGCGCGCCGTCGGTGCTGCCGCCGACGTCGACGTTCTCGACCTCCTTGTTGGACGGCGTGTAGACGCGGTAGAGCGGGTCGGCGGGCGTGAGCACGCTGCTGCGCGTGATCGCCGCGCTCGCGCTCGCGGGTGCGATCGCCGCCGCGACGGCGATCGCGGTCAGGACTCTGGGGAGCAATGGGTCTCCTAGGTACGTGCGGCGTGGGGTCGCCGCATGGGGGTGGGAACGAGCGTGAGCGCGACGACCGCCGCGCCGAGGGCCCAGAGCGTGCTGACGAGGTAGACGTCGTCGGCCGCCGCGAGCGTCGTGGGCGCGCCGATGGCGAACAGGACCGCCGTGCCGAAGACGCCGCCGAACTGCCGCGCGGCGCTGGACACCGCGCTCGCCTGGCCGAAACGCTCGGTGGGGACGTGCGCCAGCGCCGCGGCCGCCAGCGCCGGGAACGCCATGCCGAGGCCGGCGCCGTTGAGCGCCATCGCGGGCAGCCAAGTGGTCAGGAAGTCGGGGGTGTCGCCGGCTGTTCTGACGATCGCCATGCCCGCGACATAGAGCAGGCAGCCGGGGACGATCACCGCCCGGTGCCCGTGGCGGTCGGCGATCCTGCCGGCGGGGATCGCGGCGATCGTGGTCGCGATCGCGCCGGGGACGACCGCCAAGCCGGCCTTCAGCAGGCCGTAGTGCCAGACGCCCGTGAGGAAGAGGACGTTGGCCAGGATGGTCGAGAAGAACGCCATCCCGAGCAGGAAGATGCCGAGGGTCGCCTTCGCGAAGCCCTCGGTCTTGAGGAGCTCCGGGTCGACCAGCGGGCGCGGGTGGGTGAGGCAGCGGCGGGCGGCGGCGAGCAGCGTGAGCGCGGCGACGGCGAGGCCGACGAGCACGTTGGAACTCGTCCACCCCCACGCCTCGCCTTCGAGGATCGCCAGCGCGAGCGCGCCGAGGCCGGTGATCATGAGCGCCGCGCCGAGGAGGTCGGGCAGGCCTTGCGCGTTCGGGTCCCTGCTCTCCTCGAGCGCGGCGTGGCCGAGCGCGATGACGGCCGCGCCGAGCGGGACGTTGACCGCGAACACCCAGCGCCAGTCGAGCTCGACGAGCAGGCCGCCGAGTGGTGGGCCGGACGCGGCGGCGAGCGCGGCCGAGGCGCCCCACAGCGCGACCGCACTCGCCCGCCGGGCCAGGGGAAACTCGGGCAGGATCAGCGCCAGGGACACGGCCATGGTCACCGCCGCTCCCGCGCCTTGAAGGGCTCGCGCGGCGACCAGCACCTGCCAGCCGGGCGCGGCGGCGCACACGACCGAGGCGACGACGAACAGCGCCACGCCCGCGAGGAAGACCCGCTTGCGGCCGAACCGATCCGCGATCCCACCCGCCGGGAGCAGGAGCGCGGCGATGACGATGAAGTACGCGTCGAGCACCCACGAGAGCCGGCGCGGGGTCGCGTCGGGGAACGACGCCGCGATCCCGGGGAACGCGGTGTTGACGATCGTCGTGTCCAGGAACGCGAGGAACCCTCCCGCGCACGCGGCCACGATCGCGGCTGTGCGCCGGCTCATGCCGCCGGCCGGTCGGACATACCGCGCGCGGCGAGGCGAGCGCCGTCGGGTGCGGCGGGCGCGTCGCCGCGCGCCGGCGTGGCGGGCCGGCCGGGAGCGTCGCCGCGCGGCGGGGCGGCGCAGGCGGCGAGGGCGCGGCGGGCGCGTTCGGCCATCGGCCGCGCGCCCGCCGCGTCGGCGACGGCGGCGGCCGCCGCCAGTGCTTCCCTCGCCTCCGCGCGGTGTCCCAGCCGCAGGTGGGCGATGCCGAGCTCGATCCGGGCGCTCGCGTGCAACAGCGTCGCGGGTGTCGGGGTCGCCAGGACGGCCTCGGCGAGCGCGGCGCGCGCCTCGAGGTCCGGCTCGGCGACGCAGCGGGCGTGCAGGGCGCGGGCGAGCGCCGTCGGCGCGCCGAACGCCCGCGCGAGGGCGATCTCATCGTCGGCCACCGCGGCCGCGTCCTCCAGGTGTCCCGCGTGCGCGAGCGAGAGCGCGAGCGTCGTCCGCCACCCGGCGGCGGCCGGGTTCGTCCGGCCCTGCGCGATGCAGCGCCAGCCCTCCTCACGCGCGGCGGTCACGGCGGCGTCGAAGTCGCCCTCGGCGAGCAGCAGCCCCGCCGGCGCCTCGCGCGTGAGCAGGGCCTCGCGCGCCTCGCCGCACGCGCCCCGGCCGATCAGCGCCGCGACGAGCACGTCGAGCCCGTCCGCGCCCGCGCGGCGGGCTTCGCGCTCCGCGTCGGCGCGACGACCGACGCGGAGCGCCAACTCGGCCGCGAGCAGTGAGACGGCCGGGTCGCCGGTCCCGAGGCGCGCGATCGACGCGTTCGCCTCGGACACGCGGTCGGTGAGGATCAGCGTGTGGAGGGCTTCGAGCGAGTGGGGGTTCTGGAGCAGGGCACTCCGCGCGAGGGCGGCGCAGACGTCGGCGCTCAGCGTGCCCGTCTGGAGGCCGTGCCAGGCGGTGGCGGCCTCGTCGCGTGTGCCGCGACGCTCGAGCCGGATCCGCTCGCCGCCGAAGATCGACGCGACGTCCGGGGTCGCGTCACCGGCATGGGGGCGCGTGGCGAGCACCACGAGCAACGGAAGATCGCTCGCGCGGCGGGCGAGCTGGGCGAGCACCTTCAGCGACGCGCGGTCCGCCCACTGGGCGTCGTCGACCAACAGGGCGATCGGCGCGTGGCGGGCGATCGAGGCGCAGTGCCAGGAGAGCGCGAGCCCGGTCTCGGCGATCGAGCGCTCCGGGGAGAGGGGCTCGTCGAACAGCGCGCGGATCGCGGTGTAGGGGACATGGCGCTCGCTCGCGACATGCGAGGCGCGGCGGGTGATCCAGCCGGCGGCGCGGGCGCGGCGCTCGAGGTTGTCGAGCAATGCGGACTTGCCGGACCCGGGCGGCCCGGCGATGACGCCCGTCGCGCCGGTCCGATCGGCGATGGCGGCCAGGAGACGTGCTGGGGAGGTGGACACCGAGTGACCGTACGGCCGCTCACGTCTCCGCGAAATTCCCCGGATCCCCAATCTTTAGAGCCAGCTGCGCGCGAGATCGCACGCCGAGCTTCGCGTACGCGCTGGAGAGATGCGCCTCGACCGTGTGCACGGTGACGAACAGCGCGTGCGCGATCTCCTTGTTCGTGTGTCCGCGCGCCGCGAGCTCCGCGACCTGCGCCTCGGTCTCTGTCAGCTCGCCCTCGGCCCGCGGCTTGCGCCCGCCGACCCGCGCGAGCTCGCCGCGCGCAAGGTCCGCCCAGCCGGGGGAGCCGAGGGCGTCGAAGCGCTCCGCGGCCGCTTGCAGCGCGTCGCGCGCGACCTTCCAACGTCGCCGCCGCCGCTGCGTGCGGCCGTGGGCGAGCAGGCAGCGGGCGGCGTCGAAGCGAAGCCCGAGCCGCTCATAGCCGTCGGCGATCTCCGCGAGATCGCCCCCGTCGATCAGGGCCGCGCAGCGCCGGGCGGTGAGCTCGGCCCACGGGTGACCTTTGAGCCGGCGCGTCAGCGCGCGCGCCTCGTCGAGCTCGCCCAGCTCGACGAGCGCCTCGACGAGGTCCGGGGCGACCGGGAACGCGCCCGGGTCGTCGACGCCCTCGCGCTCGCAGTACGCCCACACCGTCCGCAGCCGCTCCGCCGCGCCTTCAAGGTCGCCGGCGAGCAGCGCCGCGGCGCCGAGCGCGCGGGAGGACTCGAGCACCTGCCAGCGGTAGTCCCGCGCCTCGGATTCGGCGAGCGCGGGCTCACCCCACACGCGTGCGCCCTCCGGATCGCCCCGCCCGGCGGCGAGCAGCGCGCGACAGCGCTTGTAGGTCGGCGTGATGAGGAGCTGGCCGTCGTCGGTGTCCGCCCACTCGTCGAGCAGGCGGGCCGCGGCGTCCCACTCGCCGGCGCGCAGCTCGAGCTCGGTCAGGTTCAACCGCAGCCACGCGTAGGAGACCTCCTCACCCCGCTCGACCGCGAGCGCGAGGAAGCGGCTCGTCTCGGCGCGCGCCATCTCGATCTCGCCGCGCCACGAGCGCTGGAGCGCGGCGAGCGGCTCGGGCGCGTCGACGAGCTGCTCGCCCGGCCGCGCGTGCTCGCGGAACAGCGCGCAGACGTCGTCGAGGTCGCGCCCGCGCAGTGCCCGCGCCCAGCCGAGCGCCTTGATCGCGTCGAGCTCGGGGAGCGCTTCGAGCGCCCACGCCTCGGCGTCGCGGATCCGCTCGACCCCCTCGGCCGCCGTCGACAACGCGCGAAACGCGAGCACCCGCTTGCGCAACGCCGGGTCGTCGCCGGCCTCGGTGAGCGCCCGGTCCACCCGCGCGGCGTTCTCCTCGCGCGTGTGAATGCCGGAGTCCGCGAGCAGCAGCCACGCCCGGACCCGCAACGGCCCGGCCGGCAGCGCCTCGACCTCCGGCAGCAGCAGCTCGGCCAGCCGCTGCCGCTCCCCGAGGACCTCGAGGTAGGACGCGAGGGCGACGAGCCGCTCGGCCCGCGCGTCGCCGCGCGGCAGGTGGGCGACCACGGCGCCGACCGGCGAGGGCGTGGCGCGCGGGGCGCCGGCCGGCGACGAGACGGCGGCGTTCGCGCGCGGGAGCAGGTCGGCTGGGGCGGGCGGCGTCAGACGCAGGGCCTGCTCGGCGAGCGCGACGGCCTCGGGGCGGGCGCCTCGGGCGGCCGCGCGGGCGGCGGCGGTCGACAGGCGCGAGGCGAGCTCTGCGTCCGGGTGCGGCGTGGCGAGCGCGAAGTGGAGCGCGCGCTGCTCAGGTTCGCGAACCGCGTGGGCGAGCGCGGCGTGCAGGTCGCGGCGCTCCTGCGGCAGCGCTGCGGTGCGTGCCGCCGCGGCGAGGAGTGGGTGCGACGCGCGCACGCGGTCGCCGTCGACCTCGAGGACGCCCGCGGCGAGGGCGGCGTCGACGGTCGCGCCGGTCGCGATCGTCACGAGCTCGTCGAGGTGCAGGTCGGCGCTGAGGGCCACGGCGAGCAGCAGGCGCCGCTGCTCAGGGCCGAGGGCGGCGACGCGGGTGCCGAGGAGGTCTTCGACCGCGGCCGGGACCGGCAGCTCGGCGCCGCTCGCCGGCAGCGCGCGGGCCACCTCCAGCGCGAAGAGCGGATTGCCGAGGGTGGCGTCGGCGATCCGGCGGGCGAGGTCGGGCGGCATCCCGCCCAACAGCAACCGGATCGCGCTGGGGCTCAGCGGGCCGACCGCGAGGCGTTCCAGCGACCGGCGCTCGAGCGCGCGCTCGACGGCCGATTGCGGGCCCGGGCGGCGGGCGCACAGGAAGCCGACCGCTTCGGCGTCGAGCCGCCGGGCGGCGAAGGCGAGCGCGTCGGCCGATGCGGCGTCAAGCCACTGGAGGTCGTCGATCGCGACGAGCACGGGGGCGCACGCGGCGAGCGCGTTGCGCAGGCCGAGGCCGATCGCGTGCGGCTGCGGCGGCTCCTCCTCGACCGGGGAGCGGCGCAGCAGCGCGACCTCGAGCGCGTCGCGCTGCGGCTCCGGCAGGCCGTCCAACTCGATCTCGGAGCACAGGTCGATCAGCCCAGCGAAGGAGAGCTGGGCCTCGGCGCCGCTGGGACGGGCGATCAGGACCCGCAGGCCCGACGCACGGGCGGCCTCGATCCCCGCCTCCCACAGAGTCGTCTTGCCGATGCCCGGCTCGCCGGCCAGCACGAGCGCACGGCGGGTGAACCGGGTCCTGACCCGCTCCAGCTCCGTCTCGCGTCCGACGATCTCACGCATCGCTCACGTGCATTAGACGGCAGGACGCGCCCGTCGTGTCAGAGAATCTCGGCGGCGGGTCAGCCGGTGAAGCGCGGCCCGCGCACGGCGGGGAACACGAGCGTGACCCGACGCCGGGTCGCGACGCGCTCGCCGCCGGCCAGCCTCGTGTCGACCGTCAGCGTCACGCCGATCCGCCGCACTCCGCGCCTGCCCGCCTGGCGCACGAAAGCCGGATCGAGCCGCAGCTTGACCCGCTTGACCTTCCCGGCGCCGATCGTGGTCCGCGAGAACCGGGCGATCGTCGCGCTCGTGGCCCGCGCGGCGCGGGCGGCCGGCGCCGCACCCGCGCCGGCCAGGGTGCCCGCGACCGCGCACGGCTGCGCGGGCGGGCAGCGGAGCGGAATCGTCACCGACCCACCGGCGACGGACAGGGTCGTCGAGTGCCCGGGCGCGAACCCGGCTCCCACGGGGCGCGCCGTCCCGGTGCCGGTCAGGGTGACCGCGTGGGGCGCGCCGGGCGCGTCGTCGGCGAACGTCAACGTGGCCGTCTGCGCACCCGCCGCGACCGGCTTGAACGCGACGTCGACGACGCAGGTCGCTCCGGGCGCGACCGCCGCGCCGGAGCAGCGGTCGGCCGCGATGGCGAAGGCGCCGCCGCCGATCGTGACGGACGTGACCCGCAGGGCCACGCTGCCGGCGCTGGTCAGCGTCACCCGGACGGTCCCGGACCCACCGACCGCGACGCGGCCGGCGGTGGCCGTCGCCGGCAGCGCGGCGCCGGGCGTCTTGAGGGCGAAGCGGCCCTCGCCGGCGGACCCGAGATGGTGCGCCCCGCCGGAGTAGGTCGCGCCGACGACGTGGGCGGCACCGGACACCGGGGCCGTGGTGGCGCAGGTCGCGACCCCGTCGTCGACCGGACGCGCCGCGCAGGCGGCGACCGCCGCACCGTCGACGCTGAAGGCGACCGTGCCGGGATCGCGCGCGGATCGCGCGCCCGCGTCGGACGTGATCCGCCCGCCGAGCGCGGGCGTGACGACGGCGCGATAGACGATCGCTCCGCGCGGATCGAACGGTCCGTCGCCGGCCGCGGCCGCCGTCGTCGTCGTCGCGTCCTTGACCACGGTGGACGCCAAGGCGGTCGAGGGATCGAGGCCGCCGTCCCCGGAGTAGTCCGCCGAGAGCGAGTGGCCGCCCAGGCTCGTGCCGACCGTGGCCGTGCAGGTCGCCTCGCCCTGAGTCACCGGGACCGACTGGCACGCCGCGACCGGCACGCCGTCGTCGCTGAGGGAGACCGTCCCGCCGATCACCGACCGGTCGCTTCCCGTCGCGCGGTCGACCCGGAACCGATAGGTGATCGGGTCGCCCGCGGTCGCCGACGCCGGGGCCTCGAGAGCCAGTGTCGTGGCTACCGGAACCACGAGCTGCGCGTTGAACATCAGCGAGACGCCGCCGAACCCGTACGGGAGCGTGACGCTGGACGCCCCTCCACCGGTCGCGACGTCGAGGTCGTATTCGACCTGCGACCAGTTGCTGTCCGCGTCCACGACGCCGTCGTCGAGCTCGAGTCCGAGTACGTCACCGGCCTGCAGGCCGAGGCTGGTGACGACGGTGTTGAGCCCGGCGCTCACCACCGCGGGCGGCGACGCCGCGATCACGTCGTACGCGTGCGGGGTCGTCGGGCGCAGCGCCAGCAGACGGGCGTGGCAGGTGCTGGGGCACGACGCCATCCGGAGCTTGAACGAGATGATCCTGCCGGCGAATGGCATGCCCCCGCTCGTGCCGTCCTCGTTCTTCACGCGGGCAAAGATCGCGGGCCCCGTGGCCAGGGTGTTGGTCGCGGTCGTGAGGTCGGCCGTGCCCACGGTCGTCGACGGCAGACCGGCGAACGCCGGCGCGGTGACGATGCCCAGCGTTGTCAGCACGGCCGCGAACGCGGCGCCGAACGTCCTCATCAGACCGCTCCTCGGGTTGGGGTCGTACCGGTTCGTCGGACCAGGACACGCGAACTTGAGCCAGAATCTCCTGGTCGTGATCGGCGTTCTCCGCGAAGGCCCGCTCCACCGCGAGCTCAAAGCGCTGCTCGCGGCGCCGGGCGACGCGTTCGAGGTCAAGGTCGACGGCTACGTGATCGACCTCGTCCGCTCCGACGGCGAGCTGGTGGAGGTCCAGACCGGGGGCTTCTCGCCGCTGCGGGCGAAGCTCGACGCGCTGCTGGACGCCCACCGCATGCGGATCGTCCACCCGATCCCGGCCCTGCGACGGATCGTGCGCGTCGACGAGGACGGCCTCGTCCTCTCGGAGCGCCCCTCGCCGAAGAAGCCGACCGCGGCGATGATCTTCGAGGGCCTGGTCTCCTTCCCCACGCTGCTCTCGCACCCGAACCTGACGATCGAGATCCTGCTGTGCCGCGAGGACCACGTCCGCAAGCCGGAGCCGGTGCGCGGGCGGCGCTACCTGCGCGACCCTGGCGAGCGCCGGCTCACGGAGGTCCTGCAGCGCATCGAGCTCAAGACGCCCAAGGACGCCGCGGCGCTGATCCCGGAGCTCGACGAGCCGTTCACGACGAAGGAGCTCGCGAAGGCGATGCGGGTCCCGCTCCCGCTCGCCCAAAAGGCCGCCCACTGCCTGCGCGCGCTCGGCGTCCTGGAGCCGGCGGGCATGCGCGGCCGCGCGCCGCTGCACACCAAGCGCTACTGAGCGGGCGGCGGGCCAGGCGCCGGCGCCGACCCGCCGGGGACCGGCGCCGTGGGCCGTGCGCCCGTGGTCTCCTCCGCCCACTCCTTCTGCGCACGCTCGGCCGCGTCGCGCGTCTCCCACGGATACGTGAAGTACTCGCCGAGGTCGACGAGACCGAAGCCCTTCGGCCCGAGGTACTCCTTGATCTCGCTGTTGGACAGGACCCGCGGGTCCTTCAGGCTCGCCATCCACGCCCGCCACAGGTCCCGCTCGATCTCGCGCGGCTCGCGCACCGCCTTGCGCATGATCGCCAGCGCCATGGCGTCGATCTGTTGCTCGACCGCGATCGCCTCGGCCGCGGCGGTCGCGGACGCGTCCTCGGCCTCGAGTCCCGCCGCCTTCTCCTCGACCTCCTCGACGGTGAATCGCGCCTTCCCACCGCCGGACAGCCGCAACGCCTCCTTGGCGAGCTCCTGCGACGCCATCGCCATCGCGCCCTGCGACCTCGCCGACTTGCCGAACTGCGGCAGCATGTCGAGCATCCGGTCGAGGTGGCCGAAGGCCTCGGCGAACTTGTCGGGCGGCCCGGCACCCGCCGCGGTCTCGCTCGGCTTGTCCCCGCCGACGCCGACGTTGGTGCCGTCCTTGGCCCAGTCGGCGCCCTTGCCGCCGATCTGCTCGAGCTTCTCGCCTGCGCCGGCTCCGGCAGCGCCCATCACGCGCGAGCCGGCCTCGGCGAGCTGCTTGTCGCGCACGATCGCCTTGCCGGCCGCCAGACCCAGCTTCTCGAGCGTCGCGTTGGTCGACCACCATAGCTTCGCCGCCAGCTTCTCCGCCCCCGCCAGTGCGATCGCCTCGGGCGCGATCGCGCCCAGCGCGGCCGCGACCAGGATGCCCTGCACCGAGTCCTCGAGGTCCTTGTCGTCCTTGTAGGACTTGTCCGCGCGGGTGAGCACCGAGAGGAACTGGGTGTGGGCGACGCGATAGTTGGTGTTCTGCGCCTTCAGGTGGTCCTTGGACTGCCGCAGGCTCTGGATGCAGCTGTCGGAGGCCGCCCCGATCCGGTCCGAGCGCCCCTGGGCGCGCTGCGCGATCTGGCCGAGGGTGCCCTCGATCGCCGTGAGCTTCGCGCGGTCGGGTGCCGGAGCGGCCTCACGCGCCAGCATCCGGGCGACCGCGGCGTTGCCCGCGGTCTGCTGCAGGCTCAGCGCGACCGGTGGGCTGATTCTCGGCCGCTCCTGGAGGCGGATGTGTTCGTGCACACGAACAACGACCCGCCTACCGCGAGCCCGATTCCCGCCCCGGGACCCCCGCCGTTCCCTACACCCAGTCCTGCGTCAACTTCAGCCAGAACGCCAGCCCGGCGTACTCGCGGTAGCGCCGGAACGCCTTCTGGATGCCGACGTCGGTGATCCGAGACCGCCCCGTCAGACGCCGGTACGTCGGCCGCGTCCACGAGTCGAGGATCAGTTGCCGGTAGCGCCCGAGCAGCATCATCATGTGCGCGCACGCGTACGGGCCGACGCCCGGCAACGCCAGCAGCTGCTCGGTCACCTCGGCATCGGACAGCTCCGGGTCGGCGAGCGCCTCGAGATCGAGCCGCCCTTCGGCCGCGTCGGCGGCGATCGACCGCAGGTACGGCCCGCGGTACCCCGTCTTCGCCGCGCCCACGTAGAAGTCGTCGCCCGCGACCGCCATCGCCGCCGGGGTCGGGAACGCCCCGCCGACCCCCAGCTCCCGCACCAGCGCCGTGACCATCCGCACGGTCGCCGACCAGGTGCAGTTGGTCGTGCAGATCGTCTTGACCAGGTCCTCGAACACGGTCGGGCTGCGCAGCATCCGCCCGGCGCCGAGCGCCACCCACGCGAGGTCGGGATCGGCCGCGGCGACGACATAGAACGCGCTCATGTCCTCGTCCAGGCGCAGCATGTGCCGGACGATCGCCGCGAGCTCGCCCACGGGCGCGCCGTCCGCCACCTCGAGGCGCGCCGCGCCCGGCCCGTCGGGCACGACCCGCACGTCCCACACCCGCCCGCCGGCGGACAGCACGGTCTCCAGCGACGACCCGTCGTCGGCGACCACGTTCGGCGGCAGGTGCGCGACCCCGTGCGACAGCACGGTCCGGACGAAGTCGACCGGCTCCCCGCCGCCGCCCTGGAGGACTATCCGTTCGTTCACGCGCACATCATGCCGACCGCCTTTACACTTCAAAATCGTGAAGTGGTGGATCGGTTTCGCGGTGGGCTTCCTCCTCGTCTTCGGCGGCTTTCTCGCGGTGCGCGCGAACGAGACCGAGGTGTACTTCGGGCCGAGCGGGACCACCGTCAGCGTCGACTCGAACCGGTGGGGCCCGTGGCTGCGCAACCGCCGGTGGGCGCCTGTGAAGCACGGCACCGCCGCGATCCTCGTGCATTGCGGCAAGGACGCGATCTGCCGCGGCTCGGTCCTGATCGAGGTGAAGCGGACGGGCCGCGTGCTCGGTGCCGGCAACTACGACATGCGGCCCGGGACGGACGGCCGCATCCGCGTCCGCGTGGGCCAGCTGACGAAACCCACGAAGGTCCGCCTGACCATGCGCGAGGACAACGGCGCGATCGGCTGGCCGGAAGTGACGCTGAAAACAACGCGTTAACAACTTGCGCCGTGTGCCAGACTCGCCGCGGTCATGGCGGTTGTTACCCACCTGTTACCCGAGGGCGCGGACCTCAACGATGCGCGCACGCTGATCAAGGAGCACGTCGAGGTGACGTCCGGGCGCATCCGCGCCGGGACGAGCACGTTCTATGACACGTTCGACGGGCGCCTGCACGCGGCGGGGGTGACGCTGCACCACATCGGCGGGCGGTTGACGCTGACCGATCGCGAGACCGGTGAGACGCTGGCGACCAGCCCCGCGCCCGCGCGCGCCGAGCACCGCCTGTTCGACCACGACCTCGCGGACGGCCTCAACTCCCGGCTCGCGGACGTGATCGAGATGCGCGCGCTGACGCCGGTGGCCAAGGTCCGCACCCGCGAGATCACGCTCGGCGTCCTCAACGCCGACCAGAAGACCGTCGTCCGGCTCAACGTCGCCACCCACGAAGGGCTTCGCGGGCGGGTGCGCGCGACCGCGGTGCGCGGCTACGACAAGGACCTCGAGCAGGTCGACGCGCTCCTAAGGGACGGACTGAGCCTCCCCGAAGCCACCGTCCCGCTCGTCGACGAGGCCGTCGCCGCCACCGGCAAGCCGGCGGACGGCACGAGCGCCAAGCTGAACCTGCACCTCGACCCCGAGGAGCCCGCGAGCGAGGCGGCGGCCACCGTCTTCGCCCGGTTGCTCGAGGTGATCGACGAGAACTTCCCCGGCACGCTGGAGGACGTCGACTCGGAGTTCCTGCACGACCTGCGCGTCGCCGTGCGCCGCACACGCTCGCTCCAGCGGCAGTTCAAGGCGATCTACCCCGAGCGGCTCCAGCACCACCGCGAGGAGTTCAAGCGCATCCAGGCGATCACGTCGGATCTGCGCGACCTCGACGTGTACCTGCTGGACTTCCCCGCGCTGAAGGCGTCGCTGCCGGCCCAGATGCAGCCGGATCTGGACCCGCTGAAGACGCTGCTTGAGACCAAGCGGGCCAAAGCGCTGACGCAGACACGACGCGCGCTGAAGGCCGAGCGCACGCAAGCCGCCCTGAAGGAGTGGGGCGAGTTCACCCACGCCACCTATGCCTCCAAGCAGACCGTCAAGGCCCTCGCGTCGCACCGCATCACCTCCGTCTACAAGCAGATGGTCAAGATGGGCACGGCGATCGACGACGAATCGCCCGCCGAGGATCTGCACGAGCTGCGCAAGGTGGGCAAGGAGCTGCGCTACCTGCTCGAGTTCTTCGCCAGCCTCTACCCGGTCGAGGTCGGCAAGCCGTTCGTGAAGTCACTCAAGGGCCTGCAGGACCAGCTCGGCCGCTTCCAGGACCACGAGGTGCAGGCCAACAAGCTGCGCGAGCTCGCGCCGGAGGTCTCGAACCCGATGACCCTGATGGCGATGGGCGTGCTGGTGGACCGCTTCATCAAGGACGAAGCCCTGGCGCGCCTGGAGTTCGCCGACCGCTTCGCGGTCTTCGCCTCGGACGAGCAGCGCGCGATCGTCAAGGAGCACTTCGCCAAATGAGGACCCCGACCAGCGGCACGACACACCAAGCGCAGGTTTCGGGGATTCCGGGGGTGGCGCGGTGAGCCACCGCGTCCTGGCGACCTACAACATCAAGGGCGGCGTCGGCAAGACGTCCGCGGCGGTCAACCTCGCGACGCTCGCCGCCCACGGCGGCGCGACGACGCTCCTGTGGGACCTCGACCCGCAGGGCGCGAGCACGTTCCTGTTCCGCGTGCGCCCGAAGATCAAGGGCGGCGGCGACAAGCTCGTGAGCGGCAAGTCAGACGTCGACGCGCTGATCAAGGGCACCGACACCGAGGGTCTGGACCTGCTGCCGGCGGACTTCTCCTACCGCCACATGGACCTCGCGCTCGGCGACGCCAAGCGCCCCGAGCGCCGGCTCGCCCGCGTGCTCGAGCCGCTGGCCGACGAGTACGAGTACACCTTCCTGGACTGCCCGCCGAGCATCTCGCTCGTGAGCGAGTCGGTCTTCGACGCCGCCGACGCGCTGCTCGTGCCGATCATCCCGGCGACGCTGTCCAGCCGCACGCTCGAGCAGCTCCAGAGCATCCTGGACCGCAAGGGCCCGCAGGTCCTCGGGTTCTTCTCGATGGCCGACCGGCGCAAGAAGCTGCACCGCGAGCTGATGGACGAGCTGTCGACCCAGCACGACGTCCTCGACACGATCATCCCGACCAGCGCCGAGGTCGAGCGGATGGGCTCGCACCGCGCGGCGATCGTGGACTTCGCGCCCAAGTCACGCGCGGCGCGCGCGTACGCGGACCTCTGGGAAGAGGTCCGCGCGCGAATTGGATGAGGCGGGGCAGCGACACCGCCCCACCCCGATCATCCGACCTCAGTTACGTGGCGTCGCGGAGGCGCTGGGCCTCTGGGAGCGACTCCAGCTTCTTCAGCGTGTGGTTTTCGATCTGCCGGATGCGCTCGCGCGTGACGTTGAACGCCCGCCCGACCTCTTCCAGCGTGTAGGGACGCGCGCCGGTCAGGCCGAAGCGCATCTCGATGACTTCGCGCTCACGCTGCGGAAGCGCGTCCAGCGCCCGCCGCACGTTCTCCTTGCGCAGGTTCTCCGACGCCACCTCGAAGGGTGACTCGGCCGCCTCGTCCTCGACGAAGTCGCCCAGCTCGGATTCCTCTTCCTCGCCGATCGGCTTCTCGAGGGAGACCGGCTGCTGGGCCATGCGCAGGATGTCGCGTACCTCGCGCACCGAGCACTCCAGCTCGGTCGCGATCTCCTCGGGCAACGGCTCACGGCCGAGCTGCTGCACGAGCTGACGCTCCACGTGGACAACCTTGTTCAGCTTCTCGACCATGTGTACCGGGATCCGGATCGTCCGGCCCTTGTCCGCGATCGCGCGGGTGACGGCCTGGCGAATCCACCACGTGGCATAGGTCGAGAACTTGTACCCGCGGCGATAGTCGAACTTCTCGACCGCGCGGATGAGGCCCAGCGAGCCCTCCTGGATCAGGTCCAGGAACGACAGGCCGCGGCCCAGGTAGCCCTTCGCGATCGAGACGACGAGGCGCAGGTTGGCCTCCACCATCTCCTGCTTGGCGACGAGGTCGCCACGCTCGATGCGACGGGCCAGCTCGACCTCACGGTCGGCCGTGAGCAGCTGTACCTTGCCGATCGAGCGCAGGTAGAGCCGCAGCGAGTCAAGGCTGGGCTCGACCGTCAGATCGATCTCGGGCTTGCGCGCGTCCGGAGTGTCCTTCTCCGAGCGTGCCTGAGGCTCCGAAGCCGTCACGGGCTTGCCATCGGCCGTGACGATCTCGATCCCTTGGTCGAGCAGATACGTGTGCAGCTCCGTGATCTGCTCCTTGGTGACCTCCACCTCTTCCAATGAGGCAGCGATCTGCTCGACGGTCAGGATCCCCCGTTCCTGGCCCTCGGCGATGAGCGGTCGAAGTTCGTCGATCTCCGTGATCGCGGCTTCATCCGCCAGCAAAGCATCCGTCTTGGTCGCCAACCGCTCAATCCTTCGGGACGTAACTCAGGCGTTGCCCCGCCCCCGGGGCCGCCCCTTCCGTGCCTATCCGTCTGTTCGCGACATCTGCCGCCGGCGCAACTTTGTGGTTTGCCCTGAGGTGCTTCAGGGAACTTCTTGTGCGCCGTCCCGGCTTTGTAGCACGGGATACGTGGTCTGTCCTTGGCGAAACCTTGGTCCATTCGTCCATTTCGCCGTGCCCGACTACGCTGGGTGTCATGACTCTGTCTTTGGAGGACGTCCAGAGCCGGGTTCCGACGCTCTCCCTGAGCCTCTCGCGCGTGGGTGTGACCAACGTCGAGAAGGTCATCCGGATTCAGGCAAACGGCGCGGAGCAGCTGTTCTCAGCCCGGCTGGACTGCTTCGTCGATCTCGGCCCGCACCAGAAGGGCGCGCACATGAGCCGCTTCGAGGAAGTGGTGAACGACGCGATCGGCGAAGTCGTGCTCGGCGAGAGCGCGTTCCGCGCGGAAACACTGGCGCAGCACATCGCCGAGAAGGTGCGCGATCGCCAGGGAGCGCGCCGCGCCGAGGTGCACATCGAGGCGCGGTACCCGGAGCACAAGCCGGCGCCGGTCAGCGGCATCGAGACCCAGGAGATCTACTCGCTGCTCGGCGCGGCGGTGGCCTCGGAAGCGGGAACGCGCCGGCTGATCGGCGTCCGCGTCCAGGGCCTGACCGCCTGCCCCTGCGCGCAGACCATCATCCAGGCGAACTCGCACGAGCGTCTACGCGCCGAGGGCTTCACCGACGACGAGATCGAGCGGATCTTCGACGCGGTCCCCGTCGCGACGCACAACCAGCGCGGCCTGGCCACGCTGCACATCGGCTGCCCGGAGACCTGCGACACCGACATCGACGCCGAGTGGCTGGTGCAGATCGCCGAGGACTCCATGTCCTCGGAGATCTACGAGCTGATGAAGCGCTCCGACGAGGCCGCCGTGGTCGAGAAGGCGCACCGGCGCCCGCGGTTCGTCGAGGACTGCGTGCGCGAGATGGTGCGCGGCGTCACCGAGCGGCTCGACTTCCTCACCGACCAGCACTTCGTCTCCGCCCGCCAGGAGAACCTGGAGACCATCCACCAGCACAACGTGCAGGCCGAGCGCTTCGGGCTGCTGGGCGAGATCCGCGCCGAGATCGCCACCGGGGAGCAGTCCCCGAGCCACCTGTCGCTGCGTGAGTGGCTCGACGGCGCGAACTAGGTCCGGATCCACCGATCCCCGCGGCGCCTCACCGCCGTATGCACCGCCCCTGGCCGACCGTCCGGAACCCGAAGGGCTCGTCCTGAGGGTGCCCGGCCGGTCGACCATGGACGGGGCCTACGACGCCGAGGCATCCACGGCTCATCGGTGGATCCGAACCGAACTCGTCGGCACCGACCTGTCGCTGGAGACGGCGACATGGCGAACGGACGACCCGTGGGCGCCGCCGCGCCCCGGGTTCGTCGGCCGCCTGCATCTCGGCCACGAGACCGACGTGGTCGACCCGGTGCCGGTGACCTTCGTGGTCGACGGCGTCGCGGTCGAGCCGCGGGTGCTCTCGCACACCTGGTCGCCTGACCTCACCGAAACGGTCTACGGCCTCACGGACTCGCTGCGCGTCGCCGAGCGCAAGGGCGTGCGCGGCGCGGTGCTGTGCGCGGACTGGCACTTCCTCGGCGAGGGACGCGTGGAAGTCCGACCATCCGTTCCAAGACATATACGCGCGCGCGTTACGACGGTCAGCGTCTACGCGGACCTGCGTGTCGACATCCCGGTGCGCTCGACGCCGATCGCCCCGGTCAAGGCGCCCGGGACGGTGCGGTTCCGCGTCGTGCTGGGCGACGGCGAGCCGATCGGCGACCTCGACGCCCGCCCGTTCGAGGCGTGGCTGGCCCGTCACGCGCCGCGGCTGCACACGGGCTCGAAGGAGCTGGCCGAGGTCTATCGCTACCGCTGGTTCGTCGTCTATCGCAACCTGCGCCGGCCGTTCCTGTGGTTCAAGGACCACCCGATGCCGGGCGAGCTGTTCTTCGAGGGACCGGTCTCGAACTGGTTCACCGCGCCGATCGGGCTGTCATTTCCGCTGCAGCTACGGGAGGCGCGGTGGATGCGCTCGCCGCGCGGCGTCCAGGACACGTTGAACGCGTGGACGGCGAACGCCGGCGCGCTGCGCTCCTACGCGGCCGACCCGCTCACCCCCGCGATCGAGTTCGCCGAGCACCACCCGCTGCAGCTGGGCGCGGCGCGCGACGCCGCGCTCGAGTACGTCCTCGGCACCGGCCGCAGCGCGCGTCTGGCCGGCGGGAACATGCACTCGTTCCCGACCACGATCGGCTCGTGGGTGAACGGGACCGAGTACGCGCCGGACTTCTTCGCCGAGGCCGGCTGGGACCACACTCGCTCGGAGATGTTCATCGAGCCGCCCGCGCTCCCCCGTGCGGGCGCACCCGACAGCCCGCAGGCGGACCGGCTGACGCGGGTCTCGCGCGTGGACACCAACGTCTGGCACTGGGCGATGGTCAAGGCGCTCGGCGGCCCGGACCTGCGCACCGAGTTGGCGCGCACGCATCTGCACAACGGCTACTTCCGCAGCGTCGGCGAGCACGGGCCGATCAAGAGCGTCCTCAACTTCGAGGCCGCGCTGCCGTTCCTGTACGCCGACTTTGGGCCGCAGGAGCGAAGCGCCCTGGCACGGGCGATCGACGCCTGGAGCGCGCCCAAGGGCCTGTACTCGACCGCTCCCGACTGCCCGGAGTTCTCGCCCGACAACGCGTTCCGCGGCTACTCCTACCCGTGCTGCTGGAACGGCCCGGTCTGGAACTACGCGACCTCGTGGGTGCTGCACGCGCTCGGGGCGGTGGCGGAGCGCACATCCGAGCCGGCGTTGCGCGAGCGCTTCGCGCGCGTGTGGACGCAGTGGACCGCATCGCACCTCGCGCTCGGAGAACCGCTGGTCGTCGAGCATTTCCACCCTCGAACCGGCCGCCCGTACCGGCTGATCCCCGACTACTTCCACTCCGCCTGGCTGGACACGTTCTTCCGCCATGTCGTGCTGAAGCCGCTGGTCGACGCCGGTCCGCTGCTCGTGGAGGGCGTCCCCTACAAGGAGACCGAGGTCAACTTCGAGCGTGGCGTGCCTGGCGCGCGCGGATGAGGTTGCGGAAGCCGAAGAAGTAGTCCGCGCCGCTGATCACGGTGATGATGACCGTGGCCCAGACGAGCGCGTCGACCCACGGCGGCGAGTCCTCGACCAGGATCAGGACGAGCACCATCGCCACCTGGAAGACCGTCTTGAGCTTGCCCCAGGCGTTCGCGGGGATCACCTCGCCGTGCTCCATCGCCAGCTGGCGCAGGCCGGTGACCGCGAACTCGCGGGCGATGATCACCATCGCCACCCACGCGGAGAGCCGGTCCAGGCTCACGAGGCTCACGAGCGCCGCCGTGACCAGCAGCTTGTCGGCCAGCGGGTCCATCAGCTTGCCGAACGTCGACACGCTCTTCTGGCGCCGCGCGATCCACCCGTCGAGGGCGTCCGTCGCCGACGCCACCACGAAGATCGCGGCGGCCAGCTTGTCCCCGCCGCCGCCCTCCTGCACGAGCGCCGCCACCAGGACGGGGACGAGCAGGATGCGCAGGAGCGTCAGGACGTTCGGCAGGTTGAGCTCGAACACCCAAGGAAGAATCTAGCTAGCCTCGTAAGCCTCCGCCTTGGAAGATCTCTTACGCATCCTCGCGTTGCTGGCCCTGATCGGGGGCAACGCGTTCTTCGTCATCGGGGAGTACTCGATCGTCACCGCCCGCCGGGGTGCGCTGCGCGCACGGGGCGGGAAGGGCGCGCAGTCCGCGCTGCGGCTGATGGAGGACCCGGTGCGGGTGATCTCCACGGTGCAGGTCGGGATCACGGGAATCGGCATCCTCACGGGTGCGGTGGGCGAGCCGGTCGTCCGCGATCTGCTCGGCGACTGGCTGCCCCACTGGGCGTCCTTCATCATCGCGTTCGCGGTCGTGACGTACCTGAGCGTGGTCTTCGGCGAGCTCGTGCCGAAGGCGCTGACGCTGGACCGCGCCGAGACGCTGGCGGCGATCGTCAGCCGCCCGGTCGAGCTGCTGGCGAAGGTGCTGCGCCCCGTGGTGTGGGTCCTGCAGGGCTCGGCGGGCGTCCTGTTGCGGCCGTTCGGCGTCACCGAGGTGATGGCCGGCGAGTCCGTGCGCACCCCTGAGGAGCTGCGCGACCTCGTCGACGAGGCCGAAGGCTCCGGCGTGATCCCGCGCGCCCAGGAGGAGCTCCTGCACAACGTCTTCGACTTCGCCACGCGCGAGGTGCGCGACGTGATGGTCCCGTCGCCGGATGTCGTCTGGCTGGAGGCGTCTTTGACGGGCCGCGAGGCCCACGCGGTCGTGGTCGAGCACTCGCACTCGCGCTACCCGGTCGGCAAGGAGTCGCTCGACCACCTGGGCGGGATCGTGCACGTCCGCGACCTGATCGCCGAGCCCGAGCGGCCCGTCGGGGAGCTGGCGCACGAGGCGATGGTCGTCCCCACGACCAAGGACCTCGGCGCGCTGTTGCGTGAGCTGCGCGAGGCGCGCCAGGTGATGGCGATCGTCGTCGACGAGTACGGCGGTGCCGCGGGCATCGTGACGCTCCACGACGTGCTGGAGGAGCTGGTCGGCGAGATCGAGAGCGAGTACGACCTGCCCAACAACGAGCTCAACTGGGTCGCCGAGGGTTCGGTCGAGGTTTCCGGATCGATGACCATCGACGACTTCAATGAGGCCGTCGGAACCGCGTTGCCCCAGCGCGGGCCGCGGACGCTGGCGGGCCTCGCGTTCGACGCGCTCGGCCGCCGCCCGGAGCCCGGCGACGTGGCCGAGATCGACGGCGTGAAGCTGAAGATCGAGGCCGTCGAGGACCTCCGGATCACCAAGCTTCGCATCGACCTTTCACCCGCTCTTTAGTCCAGGTTCAGGGGTGTCGAGAAGGGTGTGAACCATGACGCGAGTCGTGGTCATCGACCCTCAGCCGGCGGTTCGCGCCGGTCTCGCCATGCTGTTGCGCGCCGAGCCGGGCCTGGTCCCGGTGGGTGCCGCCGTTGGTGCCCATGACGGCCTCGAGCTGGTGTCGCGTCAGCGCCCGGACGTCGTCCTCCTCGATCCCCAGCTGAACGACGGCGACGGCCTCGGGACGTGCCGCCGCCTGCGTGCGCTCGACCCCGCCCCCAGGGTCGTGCTCTACAGCTCGGGCGCAGACCCGACCCTTTCCGTCACCGCGCGCGTCGCCGGCGCCGACGGACTGGTCGACAAGGCCGCGCCGGCGGAGGAGCTCTTCGAGGCGATCCGCCTGGTCGCGCGCGGCGCCAGCGCCCTTCCGCCGCTGGACCGCAAGCAGCTCGACGCGGCCGCCCATCAGGTCGAGCCCGAGGACCTCGCGCTCCTGGCCATGCTGATGGACCGCACGGAGCCCGCCGAGGTGGCGGCGACGCTGCGGCTCGACAAGCGCAAGCTGTCGCGCCGGATCGAGAAGCTGCTCGGGCGGCTGCGCAAGCGCCCGCCGCGCTCTCTCGCGACCTGAAGTCGTAGAGTGGGGCAGCAATGCCTCTTGTCCCCATGGTCATCGAGCGCACCGCCCGTGGCGAGCGCGAATTCGACATCTTCTCGCGGCTGCTGAACGAGCGGATCATCTTCCTCGGCTCCGCCGTCGACGATCAGGTCGCGAACCTGGTCGTCGCGCAGCTGCTGCACCTCGAGTCACAGGATCCCGACAAGGACATCTCGATCTACATCAACTCGCCTGGCGGGTCGATCTACGCGGGCCTGGCGATCTACGACACGATGAACTTCATCAAGCCCGACGTGGCGACGATGTGCGTCGGGATCGCGATGTCGATGGGCTCGCTGCTGCTGGCGGGCGGCGCGAAGGGCAAGCGCTTCGCGCTGCCGAACTCGCGCATCCTCATCCACCAGCCGTCGGCCGGCTTCGAGGGCCAGTCGACGGACATCGAGATCCACGCCAACGAGATCATCAAGACGCGCAAGCGCATCGACCAGATCTACGCCAAGCACACGGGTCAGACCGAGGAGCAGGTCCACCGCGACATGGAGCGCGACCGGTTCTTCAAGGCCGACGAGGCCGCCACGTACGGCCTGATCGACCGGGTGATCTCAACGCACTGAGTGCTCGAGGGCCCCAAGGCCCTCGACCTCCACTCGCACGCTGTCGCCCGGCTGCAGGTACTTCGGCGGCTTGAAGGCCTCGCCGACGCCGGACGGGGTCCCCGTCAGGATGATCGCGCCGGGCTCGAGGGTGCAGGCCTCGGTGATGAAGTCGACGAGCTCCTGCGGCTTGAAGATCAGGTCGCTCGTCCTCCCGTCCTGGCGGGGTTCGCCGTTGACGTGGGTGGTGAGCCTGAGGTCGGCGGGATCGATCTCGTCCGCCGTGGTGATCCACGGGCCCCACGGGCAGGACGTGTCGAAGCCCTTGGCGCGCGACCACTGGGCCTCGGAGCGCTGGAGGTCGCGGGCGGAGACGTCGTTGGCGACGGCGTAGCCGGCGATCGCGTTGTCCGGGCCCATCACGACGACGAGCTCGACCTCGTAGTCGAGCGCCTGGCTCGCCTTCGGGGTCTTGACCGGGCCGGACGGGCGCGTGCTCGAGAGCGGCAGCTTGAGGAAGACCAGCGGCTTGGTCGGGCGCTCGGAGCCGAGCTCGGCGATGTGGGCGGCGTAGTTGCGGCCGATGCAGAAGATCGCGGGCGGGCGCGGGACCGGCTCCAGGAGCTGGACGTCGGTCAGGGCGTGGACCTGGCCGTCGGCGGGGGTGCGATCGCCGGATCGCAGGCGCTCGAGAACGGTGCCGGTGGCGAAGGCGACGATCTCGTCGCCGCGCACTTCTCCGGCCTGTGCGGCGGTTTCTCCGGGGGCGATGAATGTCGCGAGCTTCATGGGGCTGCGACCCTATCGAGACTCGACAGATGACCGGCTTTAGAACTGCCGCCGTTTTGTCGATGATGGTGGGCGATGGACGTCAGCGCGATCCAGGCGGCCGCGGCCGCGACCACGGCGACGTATCGGTCGTTCGCCGACGCGACCCGCTCCGTGCTCGATCTGCTCGAGCGCCATAAGCCCGGGTGCGCCGTCTACATGGCCCACCTCGACCGTGGGCAGTTCATCCACCGCATCGTCGATGTCCGCGGTGGCGGCGACTTCAGCCTCCGCTCCAACCAGGCGCTGCCGCTCGGGGACGCGTTCTGCTCGCACATGGCGGAAGGTCGCGGGCCGCGCCTGTGCGCGGACATCAGCCGCCACGAGGTCTACGGGCGGCTGGCGATGCAGCAGCGGGTCAGCGCGCGCTCCTATCTGGGTGTGCCGCTGGAGCTGTCGGACGGGACGCGGGTGGGCTCGCTCGCCGCGCTCTCCCGTTCGCGCAACCACTTCACACCCGCCGACGAGCAGCTGTTCGTCATGCTCGCGCGCGTCCTCGCGTCCGAGCTCGAGAGAGAGTCCAACGCACGAGATTTGCGCAGGTTCAACGACATGCTTCGAGATCAGGCCAAGGGAATGGGAGCGATCGGCCGGGTCGCCAAGGCGCTCGCCGCGGGCGACGACGCCCGCCAGTCGATCTGCGAGGCCGCCTGCGAGGTCATGGACGCCCCGGTGGCGTTCCTCCTGGAGCCCAAGGGCCGCGACTTCTCCTCGACCGCGATGGCCGGCGTCACGGTGCAGCCGGTGACGATCCAGCCGCGCGGCGACGGTCCGGGCTCGGGCAAGGCGTTCACTGCCAAGGAGGCGTACTTCGTCGCCGACGCGCGCAACCACCCGGCTTTGGCCGCTCCGCTGGTCGAAGCGACCTCCGCTCGCTCCGCCGTGTTTGAGCCGATCCTGCGCGACGGCGAGGTCTGCGGCGTCCTGATCGTCGTCTGGCAGCGGCCGCTGGACGCGCTGCCCGAGGCGTCCGCGGGTGTGTTGCGGCTGGTCGCGGCGCAGGCCGCGATCGCGATCGAGCACGCGCAGCTGCGGGCGCGGGTGGACGCTCTGGCACTCACCGACCAGCTGACCGGTCTGGTGACGAAGCGGGTGTTCGAGGAGGAGCTGCCGCGCGAGATCGCGCGCGCCCGCCGTGGTGACACGCCGCTGTCGATCGCCTGGCTGGACCTCGACCACATGAGCGCGTTCAACATGCTCCGCGGCGAGGCCGAGGGCGACCGGCTGGTCAAGGAGACCGCCGCCGCCTGGCGCAACGAGCTGCGTGACGTCGATTCGGTCGCCCGGATGGACGGGGTCGAGTTCGCGTTGATCCTTCCGTCCTGCGGGCTGGGCGAGGCCGTCGAGGTCCTCGACCGCGTCCGTGCGGCGACACCGCGCGGTCAGACCGCTTCCGCGGGCGTCGCCCGCTGGAACGGCGAGGAGCCCGCGGAGCTGCTGATGCTCCGTGCGCAGGACGCTCTGGCGGCGGCGAAGTCGTCCGGGCGCAACGTCACGATTCCCGCAGAGTGAACTTTCCCTGCCGGGGCAGGGTTCCCGGCAGGTTTACAGAAGTCCGCTCTGGCGTCGTGTACTCTCCACCGCCAGAAAAGAGCACAGCCGAGTCTGCTCGCCTCCGGGTGAGCGGAACGGGGGACCCAAACGGCCAAGGTCAGGCCGATGGGGCGAATCGCCGCCGTCTTGGTGGCGTAGCGCAGGCCAGCGCGAGCCCGACAGCTAACCCCGTAGGCGTGAGGCCGAAGGAGTTATGAGATTGTCTGCTCAGGTCTGGTCTTTCCAGAACGAAGCACCGTATAACCGCGACCTGAGCGATTTCGAGCTCTGGGAGCGTTCGCTGCGCCGGTCACAGCACCGGCGTGAGATCACCGAGGCGGCGCGCAAGGGGGCGGCGCGGCGCAAGGGTGCCGCGGTCGCCGTCAGCGCGTCGATGGCCGTCGGTCCGGCCGCGTCGCCGTTCGCCGCGCTGGCGTCGGCGTCGAATGGCGGGGGTGCTCCCGCCGTGCAGCCGGTGTCCTCGTCGTCGGCGATCTCGATGCCTTCGGGTTCTCTGGTCGCGTTCGGCGACACGGGCGCGGCCGTCGCCGCCGTCCAGCGCCAGGTCGGTGTGGACGACGACGGCATCTTCGGCCCGATCACCCAAGCCGCGGTCTCCGACTTCCAGAAGCGCTACGGGATTCCCGTGACGGGGCGTGTGGACGCTCGGACCTGGCAGGCGTTGTTCAAGTCCAACGTCACCTACGTGGGCGGGTCGGGCAAGACGGTCATGACCGTCTACAACCGCGGCGGCGGGACCGCCGCGCCGGCCGGCCAGGACGGGCCCGCGCCGTCGACGTCCACGCCCTCGTCGGGCACCTCGAAGCCCGACTCCTCGTCCAAGCGCTCGGTCTCGACGCCGACGACGACGGCGCCCTCCCCCGGCTCCACGTCGACCGACGCCGCCACCAACCGCGCGGCGACGACCACGCCCAAGAGCGTGCCGACGACCCCCGCCTCGACGCCGAGCACTCCCGCGCCCGCCGCCGGCGGGTGTGGGGCGGGCAAGATCGCCACCCCGGTCTCGGGCACCGTCACGGGCACGTTCGGCGAGGCGCGCACCGGCCACACCCACGCCGGCCAGGACATCGCCGCCCCCACCGGCACCGCCGTCCGCGCCGCCCAGTGCGGTGTCGTGACGACCGCCGGCGCCGACAACTCCGGCTACGGGAATCTCGTGTGCATCCAGCACGAGAACGGCGTCTCCACGTGCTACGCCCACCTGTCGGAGATCGACACCACCAAGGGCGCCTACGTCCACGTCGGCCAGGTGATCGGCAAGGTCGGCTGCACCGGCTCCTGCACCGGCCCGCACCTCCATTTCGAGGTCCGCGAGAACGGCAAGGCCACCAACCCGGCCCCCTACCTCGAGGGCTCCAAGACCATCCCGGGCAAGACCTCGACGACCGCGACGTCCACCAACGTCAAGGCGACGACCTCGACCGCGAAGGCCACCGCGGCCCTCGCCTCCGCCCCGGCGACGACCGCCACGTCCCCGGCGACGGCGCAGGCGACCACGACCGCTACGGCCGCAACCGCCCCGACGACGGCGCAGGCGGCGACGACCCCGGCCGACGGGTCAGCGCCCGCCGCGGCCCCGACCGACACCTCGGCGCCCGCCGCCGCCCCCACGGACACGTCGGCGCCGGCCGCAGCCCCGTCCGACACGTCAACCCCGGCCGCGGCCCCGACGGACACCTCCGCCCCCGCAGCCGCCCCGGCCGAAGCATCAGCGCCCGCAGCCGCCCCGGCCGAGAGCGCCCCCGCTCCGGCCCCGGCCGAGTCCGCGCCCGCCCCGGCGGAGTCCGCTCCGGCGCCCGCCGCCGAGGCACCTGCCCCCGCGGAGTCGGCGCCCGCGCCCGCCCCGGCCGCCGAGGCCCCGGCACCTGCCGAGAGCGCCCCCGCTCCCGCCCCGGCCGCCGAGGCGCCCGCCGCCGAGGCACCTGCCCCCGCCGAGTCCGCCCCGGCCCCGGCTCCGGCCGCGGAAGCACCCGCTCCGGCACCGGCCGCCGAGGCGCCCGCCCCGGCACCGGCACCCGCCGAGTCCGCCCCGGCCCCGGCTCCGGCCGCGGAAGCACCCGCTCCGGCCCCCGCTCCCGCCGAGAGCGCTCCCGCTCCCGCCCCCGCCGCCGAGGCGCCCGCCCCCGATCCGGCGCCCGCCGAGTCCGCACCCGCCGAGGCACCGGCCGAGTCCGCTCCGGCGACGCCGGCCTCCTAGCTCCACCAACTCGCGTGACTGCTCCCGCCGTGTCGGCGGCGGGAGCAGCCACCGCGCGCCCCGCCCCGCCCCGCCGAACCTAAAGGGGTCAGGCCCCTTTAAGAATCGCCGTGACCGCCTCGTCGAGGTTGGCGGCGGTGGCGTCGGCCGTCGTCGCTTCGGGCCAGGCGGCTTGGATGACGCCCCAGGGGCCGCGGCGGAGGTGGACGGTGAACATGCCCGCGGCGGCGGCCGGGAGGATGTCGAAGTCGACGCGGTCGCCGATGTACGCGATCTCGGTCGGCGGCAGTGCCAGTTCGGCGGCGATGCGCGTGAAGAACGCCGGGTCGGGCTTCGAGACGCCCCAGTCCGCCGAGGTGGCGACCAGGTCGCCGTCCGCGATCAGTTCGGCCAGTGAGGCCTCGGCGCCCGCGGGCTGGTTGCCCGCGAAGCCCACGCGCACGCCCGCCTCGCGCAGGCGTGCCAGGGCAGCCGGGGCGTCGGGGTAGACGTCGTAGAGCTCCTCGTGGCGCGGGATGCCGGCGGCCTCGCGCTCCTTGAACGCGCGGGCGAGGTCGAAGCCCGGACGGCAGAGCTCGAGCGCGTGGCGGTGCGGCAGGCGGCCCTCGACGGTCGCGCCGATCGCGGCGAACAGTTCCTGCCGCGTGACGCCGAGCCAGTCGGCCCACACGCCCCACGCACGCTCCTCGCTCAGCAACGTCTCGCCGAAGTCGAACACCGCCGCGCCGACACGAGGTGTGTCGGCTTGGTCTGGCCTGGCCTGACGAATCCGGCTCACCTCGTGAGCCGGGCGCGGACCTCGGCGTCGCCGCGCTCGGCGTCCTCGTCGGTCCAGCGCCAGCGGACGCCGTCGTCGACCACGAACGTCGGCTGGGTGTGGTCGTTGATGCGCTCGACGTCCACCCGCACGACCGCGATGCGCTCGGCCTCCTCCTCGACGACGGCGCGCCCGACCGCGGTGAACGCGAGGTTCCCCGCCGCCAGCACCGTGACCGCACAGCGTGGGTCGTCACGCAGGCGGGCCAACGACTCGCGGCGTAACGCCAGCGCGAGGACGAGTTCCCGCGGCCCCCGCCGGACCGCGGTCGATACAGGGATCGCATGCGGCTCGCCCGCCCCGGTCGACAACACCGCGACCGTCCCCGTAGGCCACGAGGGCAACTCGTCCATTGCCGCGAGGCTACCCGGCCGGGCCGGCGTGAAGAGGCGCGGCCGCGCGGGCTGCGCCGCCGCCGCGCCGGTCAGCGGCCGTTGAGGCGCGTGACCTCCTTCTCGAGCAGCCGGTTCGCGCGCTCGAGCTGGTCGTCGGTGGACTTGTTCACGGACGCGGCGCCGACCTCGCGGTTCACGCGGCCGTTGATGACGCGGTGCTCCTCGCCCGTCTTGCGGGCGATCACGCCCACCAGCGCGCTGCGCTCGGCGCGCAGGCGCTCGCGCTTCTCGAACGCGGTCTCGGGCTCCAACGCCGCCGGGACCGCGGCCGCCGGAGTCGTCGTGAACGCGGCCAGCGCGGGGGACGCCGTCGGCGGCGCCGGCTCGGCGAACAACTGCAACGCGTCGCCCGGTTGGGTCGTCTGCAGCACGTCCTCGTCGCGGCGGGCGGAGGACCACAACGCGCGGAACGCCTCGCCGGCCTCGCCGCGCTCGCCGCGCTCGGCGACCGGCTCGCCCTTGGGCTCGAAGACCAGCGCGTGGTTGCGCTCCTCCTCGATCTCGACCGCGAGCTTCTTCAGCCGCGGGTCCGACGGGAGGAAGACGTGCGCCATCTGCGACTTGGGCGCGGGCGTGCGGCGGATGAAGCGCCCGATCACCTGGCGGAAGAAGAGCTCCGTGCGCGAGGTCGTCGCGTACACGCCCACGCGCAACCGGGGAACGTCGACGCCTTCCGAGACCATCAGCACCGAGACGAGCCACGGCGCCGACCCGGCCGAGAACGCGGCGATCCGCGCCGAGGCGTCGGCGGCATCCGAATGGACGACGTCGGGACGATCGCCCGTGATCCGCGCCAGCCGGTCGGCGAGCTTGTCGGCGTGCTCCTTGTCGATCGCGACGACCAGGCCGCCCGCCTCAGGGTGGTCACCCGCGCGAATGCGACGCAGCTCCTCGTCGGCGTCGCGCAGCACATGGGTGATCCAGTCGCCCTCCGGGTCCAGCGCGGTCCGCAGCCGCCGCGCCGCCTCGGGCGCGGGCAGCACGACGTCGAAGTCCGCCCGCCGGACCCGCCCGTCGCTGACCCACTCCATGTCCCCGCCGTAGGTGTGGAACGTCACCGGCCGGCAGACGCCGTCGATCAGCGCCTGCGTGTAGCCGTAGTCGTAGTCCGCGGCCGAGACGCCCTCTTCGTCGTACATCACCCACGGGATCGGCGAGTTGTCGGACCGGAACGGCGTGCCGCTCAACAGCAACCGGAACCGCGCCCGCGAGAACGCCGAGATCGTCTTCAGGCCCCACGTCGCGTCCTCGCCCATGTGGTGCGGCTCGTCGGCGATCAGCAGCGTCGGCCGCTCCGCGCAGCGCCGCCTGTGGACCTCCGGGCCGGCGGCGACGGTCGCGTACGTCACCGAGACGCCCATCCGGTCCCGCGGCTCGGGACCCGCCGAGTTCGGCCGGTTCGGCTCCAGCAAGATGCCGTAGCGGGCGGCGTCCAGCGCCCACTGGCGGCAGATGTGGGTGGTCGGCGCGACCACGGCCACGCGCGAGACGCGGCCCTCGGAGAGCATGCGGTGGGCCACGTGCAGCCCGAAGGTGGTCTTGCCGGCGGCGGGGGTCGCCGAGGCGAGGAAGGACTCGCCGTCGTGGTCGAAGACCTTGGCGGCCGCGGCCTGCTGCCACGCACGCAGGGGACGGCCGGTGGGCCAGGACGGCAGGGAGCGGCCCGCCGAGGGGCGGGGAGGAGCATCGATCTCGTACGTCACGGGACCCGAGAGGCTACGAGCCGGGCAAGACGGACCCGCTGCCCGGAAAAAGCCCGCTCAGAGCGACCTTTTCGCGTTGTTGTACCGTCAATGATCGTGTCCTCTCTCCAAGTCACGCATTTCTCCGACCCCGGCTGCCCCTGGGCGTGGTCGGCATCTCCAGCGATCGCGGCCCTGAAGTGGCGCTACGGCGACCAGCTCGAATGGCGCAACGTCATGATCGGTCTGACCGAGACCGGCGCCGTCTACGAGTCGCGCGGCTATACGCCCGCCGGCCAGGCGCGCGGGTACCGCAGCTTCCGCGAGCGCGGGATGCCGTTCGCGACCGAGCCGCGTGAGCGCGTTCACGGCACGTGGCCGATGTGCCGCGTGGTCGTCGCCACCCGCCGGCTCGCCCCCGACCGCGAGTACGCCGTCTTCCGTGCGCTGCAGCTCGCGCAGTTCACCACGACGCTCTTCCTCGAGGAGGACGCGCAGCTGCTCGAGGCGATCAGCTGGGTCCCCGGCATCGACGCCGAGCAGATCGTCGCGGCGGCCCACGACCCCGAGACCGAGGCGCTGTTCGCGGAGGACAAGGACCTGGCCCGCACCGCGGCCAACTCGCCGACGGAGTTCCAGGACAAGCACGCGAACACCGACGGCCGCGTCCGCTACACGGCGCCGAGCATCCGCTTCACGAACCGTCAGGGCGTGACGCTCGAGGCCGGCGGCTTCCAGTCCTTCGAGGCCTACGACGTCCTGATCGCCAACCTCGACCAGTCGCTGACCCGCCGCCCGCCCGCCGAGGACGCCGCCGAGGTCCTGAAGGCCTTCCCCGACGGTCTGACGACCGCCGAGGTCGCGCTGATCATGACCCAGGACAAGTACGCGCCCGACCTCAATAAGGCCGAGGACTCGCTGATCGCGGCGATCGACGGCGAGGCGGCCACGCGCCTGGCGTTCGGTCACGACGCGCTCTGGATCCCGCCCGCGCTCGTCGCGGCCTGAGAACTGCGCGGGGGCGCCGAGGCGCCCCCGCAGAGATTGGCACCGGGGGGCTGCCGCCCCCCCGGAACCCAGATTGGCACCGGGGGGCTGCCGCCCCCCCGGAACCCAGATTGGCACCGGGGGGCTGCCGCCCCCCGGAACCCCCCGCTTAAGGTGTCGTCGTCGACAGCGTGAAGGTCAGCGTCTTCGAGTACGTGCCCGTGCGGAGCGCGTCAGAGGACTTGACCGTCTGCTTGAACGAGACGTTGACCTGGTCGTTGGAGACCGGGCCGCCGTACGTCTTCAGCGTCGCCGGCAGCGTCGAGTAGGTACCCGACGTCGAGCCGGCCGCCTGCAGCGCCTCCGGCAGCGAGAACGTGCCGTTGACGAGCTTGCCCGGAGCCGTGGCGGACGGATCGGCGACCGTCAGGGTCGCGTCACCGGCGGTGGAGACCACGTTCGCCGTCGTGGAGGCGAAGTAGTCCTTGCCCAGGCCCGGCGTGAACGCGCCGAACGAGGCCGGAGCGCCCAGCGTCAGCGCCAGCGTCGCCGGGACCGCGCCGCCGACCGACGAGTCGGCCAGCGTGCAGACGGCCGAGGCCGTCTTGGACGGATCGCTCTCGGAGACCGCGTTGAGCGTGATCGTGCCGGCGCCCGTGCCCTTCTCGATGTAGACCGGGACCGAGACCGACTCGCCGAACTTCGCCGTCGCCAGCGCGTTCTTCAGGTGCGCCGCGTAGCCCGTGCCGGTCGCCGTCGCCGACAGGCGGTAGACGTCCGAGCCGAGGTAGGCGTTGGCGTCCTGCGGGTGCAGGGTCGGGTTGGTCGCCGCCGCGACGCCCGTGTTCTTCAGGTTGAACGTGCAGGTCGAGTAGCCCTCGGCGTTGCCGAGCGTCGGCGACGCCAGCGACACGCCGCGGGTCTGCGGGCCGGCGCCGTCGAGGGAGCGGACCGCGACCGTGTAACGCAGCATGCCGTCGGCATCGGTGCGCTTGTTGATGATGTAGAAGTGCAGGCGGTTCGACTCCGCCTTGAACTCGTACGTCGAGCCCGAGTTCAGGCCGACGTTGAACGAGCCGTCGTTGGTCTGGCGCTCGTCGCCCACCGTGGCCTTGACGGGCGTGCCGTCCGCCTTGAGGTAGTCGACCTGGTTGATGTCCTGCGGGTTGGAGTCGATGTACCAGACGAAGCAGGAGAACGACCCGCACGAGGAGTTGCTGTTCTTCGACTTGCCGATGAGGACGCCGTGGCCCGGGGCGTAGGAGTCCGAGCCGACCTGCTGGACGACCTCCATCGTGTAGTCGTTGAAGCCCGCGGTGACGGCCGAGCCGGTGGCCGTCGTGTACCACGGGCCCTCGCACGTCGGGTTCGTGTGGTAGCGGCACGGCGGGTTCTTGTCGCCGCCGTCGAGCAGCACGCGCACGCCGGCGAGATCGCCGCCCGGCGCGACCTCGCGCGCCTTGACCTCGGCCACGGCGATGCCGGACTGGGCCAGGCCGCCGCGGTTCAGGCGCAGGATGTCGCCGTCGGAGATGAAGTTCAGGAAGCGCTTGTTGCGCAGGTTGTGCTGCGCGCCGAGGGCGCCGCCCTGGGTCGGCGGGATCTGGAAGCGGGTGTGCTGACCGCCCGGGCCGTTGAACGAGCCGCGGCTCATCATGTCCCACATGCCCGACGCGGTGCGCTGCTGCTGCGCCGCGAACGGGTTGTTGTAGTTGTCCGGGATGCTCAGGTTGTGGCTGAGCTCATGGGCGTAGACGGCCATGCCGGAGCTCTCGGCCTCGGTCGAGTTGTTGCTCGAGGCGTTGGGCCAGATGTTGGTCGCGACCGCCCACGAGGACCACGGCACGTACCGGGTCGGAGCCCAGTTCGCGGTCTTGGTCGGGTCGTAGGCCTTGGGGCCGAACGCGTCGGACACGGTGTCCTGCGAGAGGAACTTCATCTCGCCGAACTCCTGCCACGTCGAGCTCTGGTCCTCGCCGGCGACGGTGTAGAAGACGTTGTCGAACTCGGCGTACTTCGGCGCGTTGGGATCCGCGTCCCACGCGGCGCGCAGGTCGGTGCGGATGTTGCGGTTGCACGGCGTCTCCACCGGCGTCGGGCAGTAGCGGTTGTCCGACGTCCCGGCGTAGCCCGAGATGAAGTACTGGTAGGCGCGGTACGGCAGCTTGTACGGGCCGATCGGCGTCAGCTCGACGCCGTAGCGCCCGAACGAGTCCTCCATCCAGTACCGGTTCATGGTCTGGAAGTTGTTCAGCGCCGACGGCTTGTTGAGGAAGTCGGCGTAGAACTGCGGGACCTGGGCGCGCGGGATGCTGTGCGCGGCCGTGGTCGGCGTGCCCCAGATTGTCGAGCCCGCGGGCTGGGTGACGATGAACTCACGGTCCGTGAAGTCCGCCATCACGAGCGCGACCTTCCACTTCTTGACCGTCGGCTGGATGCTCGGATCCGAGTAGTCCGGCCCGGGAAGCTTCTTGTAGTCGGCCCAGGTCAGGTTGTCCTGGAACGACCAGTTCTGCGGGTCGAGCGGTGCGGGCGGCGCCGCCAGCGCCGAACCGACCACTCCAAACGAAGCGACCGCCATCCCGGCGGCCGCGAGTACTGCGCGTGCCCTCATAGAAAGACCCCTCCGTCTGTGGACTCCGCATGCTCATGTTCTGCACATGAGAAGTCAACGAGCGTGGAGTGAAATCCACAGGCGGGGCGATTGAACAATCGTCGCCCCGCCCGGGGTCGATTTACGGAGTTGTGGTTGAAAGGGTGAACGTCAGCGTCTTGCTGTACGTGCCCGTTCGCAGCGGGTCGCTCGCCTTCACCGGCTGCTTGAAGCTCACGTTGACCACGTCGTTGGACGCCGGCCCCCCGTAGGTCTTCAGCGTCGTGGGCAGCGGCGCGTAGGTGCCCGACGTCGAGCCCGCCGCCTGCAGCGCCTCCGGCAGCGAGAACGTGCCGTTCACGAGGCGGCCCGGAGCGTTGGTGGACGGATCGGCGACGCTCAGCGTCGCGTCACCCGCGGAGGAGACCACGGTCGCCGTCGTCGAGGCGAAGTAGTCCTTCTGCAGACCGGGCGTGAAGGCCCCGAACGACGCCGGTGCGCCCATCGTCAGCGCGAGCGTGGCCGGGACGGTCCCGCCCACGGTGTCCCCGGCGCCGAACGAGCAGGAGACCGACATCGACTTCGACGGATCGCTCTCCGACGTCGCGTTGAGCGTGACCGAGCCCGAGGCGGCCGCGCCCGCGGCCTTCTCGATGTACACCGGCACGTCGACGGTCTCGCCGAACTTCACCGCCGCCAGCGCGTTCTTGAGGTGCGCCGTCCAGCCGGTCCCGTTCGCGGAGGCCGTGAGGCGGTAGATGTCGCTGGTCAGGTAGGCGTTCGCGTCCTGCGGGTGCAGCGTCGGGTCGGTCGCCGCCGCGGCCCCGGTGTTCTTCACCGGGAAGGTGCAGGTGGAGTAGCCCTCGGCCGTGCCACGGCTCGCTGCCCCGACCGACACGCCGCGCGTCTGCGGGCCCGCGCCCGCCGTCGAGCGGACGCCCACCTTGTAGTGCAGGATGCCGTCGGCGTCGGTGCGCTTGTCGAGGATGTAGAAGTGCAGCTTGTTGTCGGTCGCGACGTACTCGTACTCGCCGCCCGAGTTGACGCCGACGTTGAACGAGCCGTCGTTGAGCTGGCGCTCGTCGCCGCTCGTGGCCTTGATCGGCGTGCCGTCGGCGCGTACGAAGTCGACCTGGTCGATGTCCTGCGGGTTGGAGTCGATGTACCAGACGAAGCAGCTGTAGGAGCCGCAGGTCGAGCTGCCCGTCTTGGACTTGCCGATCAGCACGCCGTGACCGGGTGAGAACGAGTCCGAGCCGATCTGCTGCACGACCTCCATCGTGTAGTCGTTGAAGCGGCCCTGGATCGCCGCCGTCGGCGACGAGCGCCACGGGCCCTCGCAGGTCGGGTCGATGCCGGCCTGCGACGTCAGGCAGACCTTGTTGAGGTCGCCCTCGCCGTCGAGGTTGATCCGCACGCCCGCGAGCGCGCCGTTGGGCTGGACCTCACGCGCCTTGACCTCGGCCACCGCGAGGCCGGACTGTGCCAGGCCGTTGCGGTTCAGCCGCAGCAGGTCCCCGTCGGTGATGAAGTTCAGGAAGCGCTTGTTGCGCATGTTGTGCTGCGCGCCGAGCGCCGAGCCCTGCGTGGGCGGGATCATGAAGCGCGTGTGCTGGCCGCCGGGCCCATTGAAGGAGCCGCGGCTCATCATGTCCCACATGCCGCTCGCGGTCCGCTGGAACGGCGCCGAGAACGGGTTGTTGTAGTTGTCCGGGATGCCGAGGTTGTGCGAGAGCTCGTGCGCGTACACGGCCATGCCGGCGCTCTCGGCCTCGGTCGAGCTGTTGCCCGATGCGCTCGGCCAGACGTTGGCGGCCGCGGCCCACGAGGTCCACGGGATGTAGCGCGTCGTCGCCCAGTTCCCGCGCGCGTGCAGCGGGTTGATGTGCTTGGGGCCGAACGGGTCGGTCACGGCCTCGGGACCGGTGAAGCGCATCTCGCCGAACTCCTGCCACGCGCCCGACTCGTCCTGGCCCGCGGAGGTCCAGAACATGTTGTCGAACTGCGCGGCCTCATACGGGTTGCCCGGGGCGTCGATGTCGGCCAGCCAGGCGTTGCGCGCGGCGTTGAAGAAGTTCTGGTTGCACGGCGTCGGGTTGGGCGTCGCGTTGCCCGGGCTCGGGCAGTCCGCCGTCGTGTTCTGGAAGTTGGCGATGTGGTACTGGTAGCTCTTCAGCGGCATCCGGTACGGGCCGAACGGGACGACCTCGACGCCGTACTTGCCGAAGGAGTCCTCCATCCAGTAGCGGTTCATCGTCTGGAAGTTGTTCAGCGGCTGCGGCTTGTTGAGGAAGTCCGCGTAGAACTGCGGGACCTGCGCGCGCGGGACGCTGTTGGCCAGCGCCGTCGGCGTGCCGAAGACCGTGCCGCCCGCGGGCTGCGAGATCGTGAACTCGCGATCGTCGTAGTCGACGAGGATCAGCGCGATCTTCCACTTCTTGACCGTCGGCTGGATGCTCGGATCCGAGTAGTCCGGCCCGGGCAGCTTCTTGTAGTCGGCCCAGGTCAGGTTGTCCTGGAACGACCAGTTCTGCGGGTCGAGCGGAGCCGGGGGTGCCGCCGAGGCCCCCGCAGCCACACCGAGCGAGGCGACGGCCATTCCAGCCGACGCCAATACAGCACGTGCCCTCATAGAAACCCCTCCGTTCCTGTGGTGGCCGAATGCTCATCTCACACTCATGAGATGTCAAGCAGAACGTGGAGTGATCTCCACGACTTGTAGGGTCCGGGCATGAGCGCGAAATGGACCGTCATGGTGTACGTGGCGGGCTACAACAACCTCACGGAGTTCGCGGGCAAGGACCTGGCGGAGATGCGCAAGGTCGGCTCAGGCGACGAGGTGAAGATCACCGCCTTCGTGAAACGGCTCGAGCAGCAGGCCTCGCACCGCATCGTGATCGGCAAGGACGGCAAGAACGAGGAGCGCGAGAACCTCGGTCGCGACGTGGACTCCGGCTCGCCGCAGACGCTCGTGGACTTCATCCGCTGGTCGCAGGCCAAGGCGCCCGCGGACCGCTACGCGCTGGTCATCTGGAACCACGGCTCGGGCTGGGACCCGCTCGACTTCGACGAGCTCTACAAGCAGGTCAAGGCCGCGGGCGTGACGCCGCGCGAGCTCGACGCCCGCGCCGGCTCACAGATCGGCCGCAGCCTCTTCCGGCCGACGATCGAGACCGCGCTCACGCAGCCGAACGCGCGGCTGCGCGCGATCGCCTCCGACGACGGCACCGGCCACTCGCTCGACACGATCGAGCTCGGCAGCGTGCTCAAGAAGGCGCACGAGATCCTCGGGCGCCCGGTCGACCTGCTCGGCATGGACGCGTGCCTGATGAGCTGCCTCGAGGTCGCCTACCAGGCCGAGAAGGACGTCCGCGCGGTCGTCAGCTCGGAGGAGCTCGAGCCCGGCGACGGCTGGCCCTACGACAAGATCCTCGCCGACCTGCGCTCGAACCCGTCGATCGACGGCGCCGGCCTCGGGCGGATCGTCGTCAAGCGCTACATCGAGTCCTACAAGCACGACGAGGGCTCCTGGCCCGTGACGATGTGCGCGATCCACAGCGCGGGCATCGAGCCCTTCGCGGACATCGTCGACGCGTTCACGATGGCGCTGCGGCGGACGATCAAGGACGACGACGTCGATGCCACGCGGCTCCTGCGCGCGCACACGCGCTCGACCCGCTTCGACGGCGACCTGATCGACCTCAAGACGCTGTGCGAGCAGGTGCGCGCGCAGCCGTTCGAACCGGCGGTCAAGAACGCCGCGAAGAAGGTGATGGACGCGCTCAAGCCCGGCGGCGACTTCGTGGTCGCGAACGCCAACCTCGGCGAGAGCGTCGAGCACTGCGGCGGCGTGACCGCTTACCTGCCGGCCCCGACCGACGAGATCTCCCCCTACTACAAGGACCTACGGTTCGCCCAGCGTCACGGCTGGGACGAGTTCCTGCGCTCGTACCGGCGCGCGGTCCGCGGGACGTAGCGGCGCATGCCCGTCAGCTCGAAGAGGCGCTCGACGGGCGCGGGACCCTCCGTGAGGGAGAGGTCGACGCCGTGCAACTGCGCCCGACCCGCCAGCCGCACGGCAAGGCGCAGGCCCGAGACGTCCATGAAGCGCAGTTCGGAGAGATCCAACACGACGGGCCCGTGGCCGTCATGGAGCACGCTGTCCATGCTGCCCTCGAGCGTGGGGACGGTCGAGCAGTCAAGCTCGCCATGGACCTCGATATGCGTCGTCTCGCCGATGCGCCGGAATGCGGTGCTGAAGCGTTCGATCGGTTACACCCTAGCGCGTCGTGTTTGAAATGGTGAAGGTCGTGTGGATGCGGGCGCGCTCGCGCGGGCGCCTGCGGGCGGCGCCGTCGGTGCGTGTCGCGCGTGGCGCGCGCGTGCATGTCGCGCCGGGCGCGCGGGTCGTGCTCGGCGCGGGTGTGCGGCTCGGCCCGGACGCGCGGATCGACGCGGTGGCGGGCCTCGTGCGGGTCGGCTCGGGCGCCTCGATCGGCGAGCGCGCCGTGATAATCGCCCACGAGTCCGTCGAGATCGGCGCGCGCGTGGCGGTCGGCGACTGGGCCGCGCTCGACGACAGCGCGCCGACCTACGACGACGTCGAACGCCCCGTCCGCGCGCAGCCGCTGCGCACCGCGCCGATCCGCGTGGGTGAGGGCGCCGTGCTGGGCCCGCACGCGTCGCTGGGCCCGGGCGCGAGGGTGGCCGCGCGCGAAGCGGTCCCGGCCTACGCGGTGCTCCCGGCGCCACCGAAACCGCCCGCGGCGCGCGGCGGCGCGGCGCGGCCCCGCCCGGTTAGGTCCGCGCGGCGCCGCGCGGACGGGCCGTGACGAGCGTGTCGTAGACGGCGGTGGTGTCGCGGGCGACCTCGGCCCAGTCGAAGCGCAGGACGTGCTCGGACGCCTCGGCGACCAACCGGTCGCGCAGCTCCTCGTCGGTCAGCAACTGGAGCGCCATGCGCTCCAACGACCGCACGCTCGACGCGCGAAAACGCAGGCCGACGCGCCGGCCGCGCGGGACGACCTCGCGCAGGCCGCCGGTGTCGGCGACGATCGTCGGGCAGCCCGAGGCCATCGCCTCGAGCGCGACCAGCCCGAACGGCTCGTAGATCGACGGGACGAGGCAGAGGTCGGCGATGCGGTAGAGCGAGTGCAGGACGTCGTCGCCGGTCCAGCCGATGAACGTCCCGTGCTCCATCAACCCCAGCCGCGCCGCCTGCTCTTTCAGCTCGGCTTCGGCGGTGCCCGAGCCCGCGATCAGGAAGCGCACCTTCCCCACCCGCCGGATCAGCCCTGGCAGAGCGTCCAGCGCGAGGTGGAAGCCCTTCTCGTAGACGAGCCGGCCGACGAGCAGCACGAGCTTCTCGTCGGGCGCGGCGAACTTCGCCCGCAGGCGCGGGAGGTCGGCGACGGGCTGCAGGTCGGACGGGTCGATGCCGTTCGGGATCGCGGTGATCTTCGAACGCGCGACGCCGAAGACGTCCGCGACCTGCTCGCGCATGAACTCGGAGCAGGTGATCACGTGGTCGGCGGCGCGGACCATCCGGCGCTCGACGCCGTGGATGTGCGACTGCGGGTGCTTGTGCACCCACCCCTGGTGGCGGCCGTACTCGGTCGCGTGCACGGTCACGAGCCACGGGACCCGCCGCCGGCGCGCCAGCGACCGCCCCGCGGCGGCGACGAGCCAGTCGTGCGAGTGGACGACGTCGAAGCCGCCGCCGAGCTCGGCTCCGGCGGCCAGCATGTCCTCGTTCATGCGGTCGACCCACGCGATGAACGCGTCGAGGTCGTCCTTCGGGAACTCCGGCTCGCGGAGGCGGTGCACGATGACGCCGTGCCGATCCTCGACCTCCGCCAGCCGCCCGCCGCCGCGGGTCACGACGTGCACCTCGTGCCCGTCGCGCACCAACTGCTCCGACAACTTGCGCACGTGCCGCGCGAGGCCGCCCTCGACGATCGGCGGATACTCCCACGACAACGTCAGAATACGCACGGTCTGGCACCCTAGCGCCATGCCGCTGCGACCCGCGCAGCCCGCGGACGCCCCGAGCGTCACGCGGACCTTCCAGGCGGCCCGCGACCACTCGCTCGCGTTCCTGCCCAAGCTGCACACCGACGCCGAGGATCACGCCTTTTTCGCGAGGATCGTGGCCGGCGGCGGCGTGACCGTCGTCGAGGAGGAGGGCGCGGTGGTCGGATTCCTGGCGCTCGACGGCGACGTCGTCGACCACCTCTACGTCCACCCGGACCACCACCGCAAGGGCCACGGATCCGCTCTCCTGGCGCACGCGAAAACGCAGAGCGAGCAGCTGGAACTGTGGGTCTTCCAGCGCAACCATGGCGCGATCGCGTTCTACTCGGCGCACGGCTTCGCGATCGCGCACAGCACGAACGGCGCCGACAACGAGGAGCGCGAGCCGGACCACCGCATGCGCTGGTCCCTACGATGACGTGACGGGTCCATGGATCTAGCCCCTGTCGCAGCCACCGAGCCCCAGCGCCTCGCCGCCCTGGGCAGCACCGGGCTGCTCGAGTCCCCGCCGGATCCGGCGTTCGACGAGCTGGTCACGCTGACCGCACGCCTGCTGGGCTCGCCGATCGCCGCGTTCAACCTGGTCGACTCGGACCGGCAGTGGACGAAGTCCGGCTTCGGCATGGCCAACGGCGACCAGGCGCCGCGCGCGGACTCGTTCTGCGCGCACGCGATCGCCGCCGACGACGGCCCTTTCGTCGTGCCCGACACCAGTCAGGATCCGCGCTTCGCCGACAACGCCATGGGCCTCGGGTTCTACGCCGGGACGCCCGTGACCGCGGGCGGGCAGCGGATCGGCACCCTGTGCGTCGCCGGCGAACAGGCGCGTGAGCCCCCGACCGCCGACGAGCTGGAGACGTTGCGCGTGCTCGCCTCGGCGATCACCGCCCACGTCGAGCTCGCCCGCCGCGAGCGCGAACGCGCGGAGGAGACCGCGACGCTGCGGCGGCTCGGCGACCTCACCAGCCGGCTCGCGCGGGTGTCGGACTCCGCCGAGCTCGAGTCCGAGCTGTGCGCCGCCGCGTGCGACCTGGTCGCCGCCGACGCCGCGGCGCTGTGGACGGCGCTGCCGAGCGGCAACCTGCTGGCGGCGGTGGACGTCGGCCTCGGCATCGCCGGTACCGAGCTCCCGCCCGGTCACGGCGCCGGTACCCGCGCGGCCTTCGACCGCGGCCAGCGCGAGTACCGCACCCGCGGCAACGGGATCGGCGTGCAGGGCTTCGGCGCGGCGGCGATGCAGCCGCTGGGCGTCGGCGACCGGATCATGGGCGTGCTGTCGGTGCTGTGGAAGGCCGAGCCCGGGGTGCGGCCCGAGCGTGAGCTGCAGCTGCTGGAGCTGCTCTCGAGCGAGGCGGCGGTGGCGATCGAGCGCACGACGACGATGTCCGAGCTCGAGAAGCTCACGCGGGTGGACGCGCTGACCGGGATCGGCAACCGCCGCGCCTTCGACGAGCAGCTCCTGCGCGAGCTCAAGCGCTCAGAGCGCGAGGGGAACAGCGTCGCGCTCGCGATGTTCGACCTCGACCACTTCAAGAACTACAACGACACCCACGGCCACCCGGAGGGCGACCGGCTGCTGACGGAGGTCGCCGCCGCCTGGCAGGGCTGCCTGCGCGCGACCGACAGCCTCGCCCGCTACGGCGGGGAGGAGTTCGCGCTGATCGCGCCCGGCTGCACGGAGGCCGACGCGGTCGCGCTCGTCGACCGCCTCCGCGCCGCGGTCACCGAGGGGCAGACGTGCTCCGCCGGCGTCGCGTTCTGGGACGGCGGCGAGTCACCCGCCGAGCTGCTCGCCCGCGCCGACGCGGCACTCTACGAGGCCAAGGTCGCCGGCCGCGACCGGACGAAACTCGCTACTCGGCCGGGAACTGCTCCAGCACCCACTGAGGGCTGAGCGGCTGCCGCCGGTACGAGCGGCCGTTGATCAGCACGTAGTCGCGGGTGCGCAGGTCCATCGGCAGGTCGCGCTCGATCGGGTACCACTCGTTGTGCTGCTCGATCAGGACATTGAGCTCGTCGAACCGGCAGCGCTCGGCGAACGCCCGCCACCGCTCGGCGAACAGCGCGTGGTCATCCCCGCACTCCTCCCGCAACACGCGGTGCGAGCGGGCGAGCCGCCGCTTCTGGTGGGCGATCGAGTTGTCGATCTCGGAGATCCGCTCCATCCAGCGCGGGCGAACGCCCGCTTTGAGGTAGGCCTCGACGGTCCGCTGCGCCATGCGGGCGCGGCTGGAGATCGGCTTCCCGAGGCCGGTCGTCGCGTCGAGATCCTTCCTCACAAGACGTTCGGCTGCACTCCGATCCATCGCAACTGAGTCTAGGAGCGCGGCTAGAGACGCGACAGTAGGGCGAGCCCGTCGAGGGTGAGCGTGCCGGAGACGGTGCGCTCGCCCAGCACGTCGCGCCAGTCGCCCGGCGGCAACGTCAGCGCGACCGGCTCGCCGCGCAGCAGCACCCCCGCCACGACCGCCTCGCCGCGCACGAACGCGATCGCGTCCGGCCCCGCCGCCAACGGCGCGTACGAGCCGGCGAAGACCTCCGGACGCTCGGCCCGCAGGCCCAGAGCGCGCAGGATCAGGTCCAGCTTCGGCGGCGGGTCCTCCAGCGCCGCCCGGCGCTCGTCCCAGTCGACCTCGCGCCGGTTGTCCGGGTCGACGAGCGAGAGGCGCAGCAGCTCGTCGCCCTGGTAGATGTCCGGCACGCCCGGGACGGTCAGCTTGAGCAGGAGCTGGCCGAGCGCCGCGCGGTCGCCGGCCTCGGCGACGCGCTCCTGGAACGGCAGGAAGTCGCGCAGGAAGTCGCGGTGGGTGAGCAGGGCGCGGGCGAAGCGCTGGACGGCTTCCTCGTGCGCCTCGTTCACGGCGATCCACGTCGTGTGCTGCTTGGCCTCGCGCATCGCCTTCATCAGGTACTGCTCGAGCCGCTCGGGTGAGATCGGCCAGACACCGAGCAGCGTCTGGAAGATGAAGTGCTGCTCGGCGGGCGTCGGCGCGCCGCCGGCGGTCAGCGAGCGGCAGGCGTTCAGCCACGTCCTGGTGTGCGCCGCGAACTCGTCCGCCATCCCCGCCAGCGCGCCGATCCGGGCGCGGACGTCACCCGAGCGCTTGGTGTCGTGGGTCTGGGTGACGAGCAGGTTCTTCGGCGGTCGCGCGGCGTTGGCGGCGTGGAAGGCGTCCACGCTCATCGAGAAGCGGGACGGGTTCCCGCCCACGTCGTTCAAAGCGAGCAGCCGCGCATAGCGGTAGAACGCCGTGTCCTCGACGCCCTTGGCCATCACCGGCGGCGTCGTCTGCTGGAAGCGGGTGACGAACGCGTCCCAGCCGGGCGTCTCGAGCTCGAGCACCCGGGCCATCGACGTCGAGAGCCCGGCCTCCTCGATCGCGCGACGGTCCTCGGCCTCGACGCGGCCCGTCCACGGCTCGACGTAGGTGCGGTAGACCGGGAACGACGCCAGCGCGCGCTCCAGGCCGGTCACCCGCGACGGGGCGTCGCGGAGCAGCCGCTCGACCTCGGGCGCGAACGTCGTCCGCGCCTGCTCGAGCTTGGCCTCGAACGCCCAGTCGCCGAAGCGCCGGTCGTCGCCCGAGATCTCGACCCACAGATCGGTCAGCGGCGCCTCGCCGGAGGGGTCGACGAACAGCGCGCAGACGTCGTTGAGGAACTCGTAGCCGACCGTTCCCTCGACCGGCCAGTCGCGCAGCGGCTCGCCGGGGTCGAGGATCTTCTCCACCCACACGTGCTCGACGCCGCCGTCGCGCAGCCGTGCGAGGTAGCCCGCCGGGTCGGCGAGACCGTCGGGGTGGTCGATCCGCAGCCCGTCGACGACGCCCTCGCTCACCAGCCGCAGCGCGAGCGAATGCGTCGCTGCGAAGACCTCCGGATCCTCCTGGCGCAGCGCGGCCAACTCGTCGACGTCGAAGAACCGGCGATGCCGCCCCGTGACCTCGTCGATGTCGAAGAACTTGGTCCGCAGCGCGCGGTCCGCCCAGAAGCGGTTGGCGGGGTCGGTCGCCATGTGGTTGGGGACGATGTCGAGCACGATCCCCATACCGGCCTCGCGCACGGCCGCCACCAGCGCGTCGAAGGCCTCCTGACCGCCGAGCTCGCGGGAGATCGACGACGGGTCGACGACGTCGTAGCCGTGCGTGGACCCCTCGCGCGCCTGAAAGGACGGCGGGAGGTAGACGTGCGACACGCCCAGCCGGGCCAGGTACGGGACGAGCGCGGCCGCCTCGGCGAAGCCGAACCCGGGACCGAGCTGCAGCCGGTACGTCGCCCGGAAGTCGGTCATTCCGAGACGCGGCGCAGCAGCACCAGCGAGTGGTGGACCAGGTCGACCGTCTCGCCGGCGGCGATGTCGACCTCCTCGGCGTCATCTTCGGCTGTGTTGAACACCAGCGTCCAATGTTCGCCGAACGCCGCCTCCGGCAGCGTGAACTCGTGGTCCTCGTGGTGGCCGTTGAACAGCAGCAGGAACGACTCGTCGAGCACCTGGCGCCCGCGCGAGTCAGGGGAGGCGATCTCCTCGCCGTTGAGGAAGACGCCGACGACCGGGGGCGAGCCGCCCCAGTCCTCGTCGCGCATCCGCTCGCCGTCCATGCTGAACCACGCCGCGTCGGGGAGGCCTGAGCCCTCGACCTCGCGGCCGAAGAGGAACTGGCGGCGCCGGAAGACCGCGTGCGCGCGGCGCAGGGCGATCAGCTTGCGGCTGAACTGGAAGAGGTCCTGGTTGGCCTCCAGCAGCGTCCAGTCGAACCAGGAGACCTCGGAGTCCTGGCACCAGCCGTTGTTGTTGCCGCCCTGGGTGCGGCCGAACTCGTCGCCGCCCAGGAGCATCGGCGTGCCCTGGGAGAGCAGCAGCGTGGCCAGGAAGTTCCGCTGCTGGCGGCAGCGCAGCTTCTCGATCTCTGGGTCGTCGCTCGGGCCTTCCTCGCCGCAGTTCCAGGACCGGTTGTCGTCGGTCCCGTCGCGGTTGTCCTCCTTGTTGGCCTCGTTGTGCTTGGAGTTGTACGAGACGAGGTCGCGCAGGGTGAAGCCGTCGTGGGCGGTGATGAAGTTGATCGAGGCGAACGGGTGGCGCCCGTCGTCCTGGTAGAGGTCGCTCGAGCCCGCCAGGCGCTGGGCGAACTCGCCCACGTGGGCCTCACCGCGCCAGAAGTCGCGCATCGTGTCGCGGTAGATGCCGTTCCACTCCGACCACAGCACGGGGAAGTTGCCGACCTGGTAGCCGCCCGGGCCGACGTCCCACGGCTCCGCGATCAGCTTCACCTGGGACAGGATCGGGTCCTGGTGGATGACGTCGAAGAACGCGCTCAGGCGGTCGACGTCATACAGCTCTCGGGCCAGGGCCGAAGCGAGGTCGAAGCGGAACCCGTCGACGTGGCAGTCGATCACCCAGTAGCGCAGCGAGTCCATGATCAGCCGCAGGACGCTCGGGTGCATGACGTTGAGCGTGTTGCCCGTGCCCGTGTAGTCCATGTAGTGGCGCGGGTCGTCCGGGACGAGGCGGTAGTAGGACTGGTTGTCGACGCCGCGGAAGGAGAGCATCGGCCCGAGGTGGTTGCCCTCGGCGGTGTGGTTGTAGACCACGTCGAGGATCACCTCGATCCCCGCCTTGTGCAGCGCCTTGACCATGCCCTTGAACTCGCGCACCTCCTGGCCGGCCTTGCCGGTGGCGGCGTAGGGCGAGTGCGGGGCGAGGAAGCCGATCGTGCTGTAGCCCCAGTAGTTGGTCAGCCCGCGGTCGGCGAGGAACGCCTCGTCGGCGATGTGGTGGACCGGCAGCAGCTCGATCGCGGTGACGCCGAGCTCCTTCAGATAGCCGACGGCCGCGTCGCTCGCCAGCCCCGCGTACGTGCCGCGCAGGTCCTCGCGCACGTCGGGGTGCTGCATCGTGAAGCCCTTGACATGGGTCTCGTAGATGACGCTGTCGGCGAGCGGCGTGTTCGGCGGGCGGTCGTCCTGCCAGTCGAAGCGCGGGTCGATCACGACGCACTTCGGGATCGCGGCGGCGTCGTCGGAGTCGTCCGGCGTCAGGTCGTCGTCCTCGCCGCCCACCGGGATGTACGGGTGGACGTTGGCCTCCTCGAACAGGATCGGGCCGTCGATCGACTTCGCGTACGGGTCCAGCAGCAGCTTGGCGGGGTTGAACCGGTGACCGGTCTGCGGGTTGTACGGGCCGTGGACGCGGAAGCCGTAGCGCTGGCCGGCGTGCACCCCGGGCAGGTAGCAGTGCCAGTTCAGCGACGTGCGCTCGGTCATCTCGATGCACGTCTCGTCGTCGTCGGAGCCGTCGAACAGGCACAGCTCGACCTTGGTGGCGTGCTCGGAGAAGATCGAGAAGTTGGTGCCCTCCCCGTCCCAGGTCGCGCCGAGCGGGAAGGGGGCGCCGGGCCAGACCTCCATCAGCGCACCAGCGCCCCGGCCAGCGCGGGCAGGACGACGAAGCCGGGCTCGAGCGTCGGCTCGTGGGTGGCCAGGACGACCTCCTCGGTGCGCTCGCGCGGCACGTGGACCGGCGTGCGGCCGAAGTTGGCCAGCAGCGTGTACTCGCCGCGGCGCACGGCCAGCCAGCCCTGCTTCTCGTCGAAGTCGACCGCGTCCACATCCCCCGGGGGCAGCAGTTCGCGGCGGGTGCGGATCAGCTCGGCGTGCAGCTCGAGCATGCCGTCGGGCTCGCCGGTGCGGGTGAGCTTGGAGCGCAGGAAGGTCTCCTCGTCCTGGGGATCGGGCACCTCCGCGCCGCTGAACTCGGCGAAGGAGGCGAACTCGCGCCGGCGGCCCTCGCGGGTCGCGTCGGCGATCTCCGGGTCGATGTGATCGGAGAAGAACTGAAACGGCGCGCGCTCTCCGTATTCCTCGCCCTGGAACAGCATGGGCGTGAAGGGTGACAGGAGCGTGCAGAAGGCCGCGAGCGGGCGGGCCTCGACCGGCAGCCGGTCGCCCAGCGCGCGATTGCCGATCTGGTCGTGGTCGGCGGAGAAGACGACGAAGCGCTCGGCCGGCACGTCATCCGCGCGGGCGCCGAACCGGCGCTTGCGGAAGTTCGAGTAGGTGCCGTCGTGGACGTGCGGGCGGTGGTAGGCCTTGCCCAGCAGCTGCAGCGAGTCGAACTCGGCGTACCAGCCGTCGGTGTCGCCGGTCAGGAGCGTCCGCAGCGCGTGATGGAAGTCGTCCGCCCAGGCGGCGTCGCAGCCGTGGCCGCCGAGCTCCGGCACGCGCATGACGCGCGGGTCGTTCAACCCCGACTCCGCGATGACCAGCGCCCCCGGCCGCGTCTCGTGCACGCGGCGGGCGATCTCGGCCACCAGGTGCTCGGGGCTCGAGTCGACGATCGCGTGGATCGCGTCCAGCCGTAGGCCGTCCAGGTGAAAGTCGCGCACCCAGCCCTCGGCCGACTGGCACACCCACTCGCGCACGGCGTCGCACTGCTCGTCGTCGACGTTCAACCCGGCGCCCCAGGGCGTGTGGTGCTTGTCGGTGAAGTAGGGGCCGTAGGCGAGCAGCGCCTTGGTCCCGGAGGCGCCGACGTGGTTGTGGACGACGTCGAGCAGCACGGCGAGGTTCAGCGCGTGGGCGGCGTCGACGAGCTGCTTGAGGCCGTGCGGCCCGCCGTAGGAGGACTGGGTCGCGCTCTGGTAGACGCCGTCGTAGCCCCAGCCGCGCGCGCCGGGGAACTCGGCGACGGGCATCAGCTCGATCGTCGTCACGCCGAGGTCGGCGAGCTGTCGGAGGTACGGGATCGCGCCCTCGAAGGTCCCCTCGGGCGAGAACGTGCCGACGTGCAGCTCGTAGATGACGCTGTCGGGGAGGTTCGGCGCGCGGAACTCGCCGTCGGTCCACTCGAAGGCGCTCGTATCCACGATCCGGGATGGTCCTCTCAGGCCCTGCGGCTGCCAGCGCGAGCACGGGTCCGGCAGCTCGACCCCGTCGAGGACGTAGGTGTAGTCGTCCCCCTCGCCCGCGTCGACCGTGGCCTCGAAGATCCCGAAGCCCGTGTCTTCGAGCGCGTGGTCGGTGCCGTTGACGCGCAGGCGGATGGTGTCCGGGTTCGGCGCCCAGACCCGGAACTCCGTGCGGCCGTTGCGCAGCGGGAACGCGCCCAGCCGGCGCTGGAACGGGAACTCACCCACGGCGCCACCCCGGAACGCCCGAAACCGGACGGTTGGTCCCTCGCATTCGGTTGCCGGGCTCGCTCACGCGAGGGAGGCGATGCGCTCGGTCAGCAGGTCGATGAAGGCGTCGGCGTCCACGTCGGTGGCGACGAGCGCGTTGTCCGGCTTCTCGGTGCGGCGGAGCTGATCGACCACCGTCCGGCCGCGCCCGGGGCCGTGGGTCACGTCGATCTCCACGGGGAAGGGCTGCGTCGTGATCACGTCGGGCTGGATGACGTGGGCGACCGCGAGCGCGTCGTGCACCGGCGTGTCGCTGTGGCCGTAGACCCGCTCGTGGAACTGGCGGTAGAACCCGTGCAGGTCGGCGACGACGGCGCCGGCGCGGCCCTTGTCCCTGAGCGCGTCGGCGCGTTGCGCCGAGAGCATCGCCCGGTGGGTGACGTCGAGGCCGACCATCGTGATGTCGAGGCCGCTCGTGAAGACGCGGTAGGCGGCGTCCGGGTCGGCCCAGACGTTGAACTCGGCGCTCGGGGTGACGTTGCCGAGGCCGATCGCGCCGCCCATGATCACGATCCGCTCGATCTGGGGGCTCAGCTCCGGGTGGGTGGCGAGCAGCAGCGCGATGTTCGTCAGCGGGCCGATCGGGATCAGCGTCAGGCGTTGCTCTCTGAGCTTTTGCGCCATCAGCTCGACGGCGTGGATCGGCTCCGGCTCGCGTGACGGAGGCGGCAGGTCCGGGCCGTCGAGCCCGGTCTCGCCGTGGACGTCGCTGGCGGAGTTCGCGGTGTGGATCAGGCCCCGATCCGCGCCCGCGGCGACGGGGATGTGCTGGGCGTCGACGACGTCCAGGACCCGGATCGCGTTCGCCGTGACGCGGTCGAGGGTCTGGTTGCCCGCGACGGTCGTGACCGCCACGAGGTCGAGTTCTGGGCTCGCGACTGCCAGCATGAGAGCCATCGCGTCGTCGTGGCCCGGGTCGCAGTCGATGATCACCGGCTTCGGCATTGCGCATCATCTTGGCGCGTCACGTGTTCTCACGCTGTCATGCACATCGCCGCTCTCCTTCTCACCGCCGCTCTGGCGGCGCCAACCGCCACCACCGGCGGCGCCGAGTCGATCACCACCGGCTCCGCGGCCGTCACGGGCACGGTGAACCCGGGCGGCGAGGCCACCACGTACCAGTTCGAGTACGGCACGTCGTCGTCCTACGGGCTGACCACGCCCGCCGTCGACGCCGGCTCCGGCTCCGCTGACGTCGCCGCCAAGGCGACGCTCCCGGGCCTCACGAACAACACGACCTACCACTACCGGCTGGTCGCGACCAACGCCACCGACGTCGCCCGCGGCGCCGACAAGACCTTCAAGACGAGCGCACCCGCCTCGGCGCCGACGATCCCGTCGCGCCGGGCGACCGCGGTGAACGCGGGCGGCGCGACCCTGACCGCCAGCGTGAACCCGAAGTCGCTGGCGACCTCCGTGCACTTCGAATACGGCACATCCACCTCCTACGGCGCCTCGACGCCCGAGCAGGCGATCGGCGCCGGGAGCGCGAACGTGGCCGTGGCCGCGCCGATCGGCGGCCTCAAGCCAGGCACCCGGTACAACTTCCGCGTCGTCGCCACGAGCGCCGCCGGCATCACCCGCTCGTCGAACAGCACCTTCACGACCTCGAAGGCCCCGACCGCCGTGGCGATCACCCCGTCGACGATCCGCCCGATCTGGGGCACCGGCCTGACGATCACCGGCTCCGTCTCGGGCGCCGGCTCGCTGCCCGTCGCGTTGGAGAAGCAGGACTGGCCCTACAGCGCGGGGTACGTCGAGATCGCTCGCACGAACGCCAACGCGAGCGGCGCGTTCAACTTCACCGTCGGCGCCCTGGTCGTCACCACCCACCTGCGCGTCGTGACCCGCACCGCCGTGCCGGTCACCAGCCCGGTCACCACCGCCTCCGTCGCGGCCAAGGTGGGCCTGAAGTCCAAGCGCCTGAAGCGCAAGCGCGTCCGCCTGGAGGGCGCGATCTGGCCCGCCGTCCCCAACGGCCGCGTCTCCCTGCAGCGCCAGACCGCGAGTGGCAAGTGGGGGTTCGTCAAGTCGGGGAAGATCTCCGCGTTGGACGTCACCCGCTCCCGCTACCGGATCTCGGCGATCTCGCGTCGCTCGCGCGCGGTGAACTACCGCGTGGTCGTGTTGGCGCGCAATGGTGGGGCGAACGTGCCGGGGACGTCGCGGACGATCACGGTGCCGGCGCGGTAGTCGTCGGGTGCCGTGGCATCTGTGGGCGGGGCTCGGCCTGAGGAACGTCCATCTGCACTCCGAGGGGGGTGGCCTACGTTTCGTCCCTGTACGGGGGCGAAACGTAGAACACCCCCACGAACGCGCCAGCTCGACCAGTGCGGTTTCGGTCGAGAAGCGCCGCCACCGGCGAAAGTGACCACGATCGATCTCGCACGGTCTCCGTGGACCGTAACTTGACGGTCTCCCTGCACGGCGCGGCGAGTCAGCACGGCCAGGCGCAGCGGCGGACGGCGGCACGACCGACCAGGCCGGGGCGCAGCAGCGCTCCCCCTCCCTCATTGGCTGCCTTTCCCCGAATACCGGTACGGCCCCAAAACGGCACGGCGCCCACCGATGCCGCGGCGTCACGCGGCGCGGGCGTCCTTCAAAGCGTGGAGCTCGCGGTCGAGGCTGCGCATGAGGGTGAAGCGGTCGGTGCCGTCCTGCGGGGCGACGGCGTAGGAGACGGTGAGGGAGAGCGGGCCGTCGCCCGCGTCGACCTTCAGGGCGGCGTCGCGCAGCGCGCCCACGAGGCGGTTCGCGGCGTCGGCGCCGGCGCCCGGGGCGACCAGGGCGAGCTCGTCGCCGCCGATGCGGGCGAGGCAGTCGCCGCTGCGGACGGCGGCGGAGGTGTGGGCCGCCAGCTCGCGCAGGACGCGGTCGCCGGTGGTGTGGCCGAAGCGGTCGTTGATCTGCTTGAAGTGGTCGACGTCGGCGAGCAGGAGGGTGAAGCGCTCGCCGGTGGACAGCGCATGCGTGAGCGCCTCGTCGAAGGCGCGGCGGTTCGCCAGGCCGGTCAGCGGGTCGACGCGGGCCATGCGGTGCTGGTGACGCTCGGCGTTGACCAGGCGGCGCTTGAGGAACTGGATCGTGGCCACGAGGCCGGCGTAGGCGACCGCGTAGGCCATCGTGCGCCCGACGAGCAGGTGCTGGGCTCCTCCCGGTGAGGTGACGAGCGGCGAGGCGTAGGTGGCGATCTCCATCACCGCGAGCGGCCACGCGTAGTGCGGCGGGAAGAAGTAGGCCACGTAGAGCATCGGCAGCACGAGCATCGGGCCCATGTAGGCGTCCGCGCCGCCGGTCAGCCAGAGCGCCGCGCAGACCAGGGGCTGCAAGAGGACGACCGCGATCGCGTGCCGGCCGATCGACGCGCGCTCCCACGGGATCGTCCGCGTGACGCAGGCGACGGAGTAGACGACGGTCAGCGCGACGAGGCCCCAGAACCACGCGTCGTGGTCCGAAGGGGCGTCGGGCAGCAGCCGCCCGGCGACGGCCACGACGGCTCCGGCCAGCCAGAGCCAGCCTGAAACCGGTCCCATGAGGTGGCGTTCCGACTCCACCTCCTCTGAATCGACCGATCAGTCGGTTTCTTCAGGCACCAGCCACAGCGCCGCGAGCGGCGGGAGCGTCACCTCTGCGGAGTAGTACTGGCCGTGCCAGCCGACCGCCTCGGCCTCGAAGCCGCCCATGTTCCCCACGCCGGACCCGCCGTAGTAGGCCGCGTCGCTGTTGACGGCCTCGCGCCAGCGCCCGCCGCGCGGGAGCCCGATCCGGTAGTTGGTCCGCACCGCGGGCGAGAAGTTGCCGACGAACAGCGCCACCCGCTCAGCGTCGCGCGTCCGGCGCGCGAAGGCGACCACGTTGTCGTCGGCCGCGTTGGCCTCGGTCCACCAGAACCCGGTGCCGTCGAAGTCCATCTCCCACAGCGCCGGCTCGGCCTTGTAGGCGCGGTTCAGGTCCCGCACGAGCGACTGGATGCCGGCGTGCTCGGGGTTCTCCAGCAGGTGCCAGTCCAGCGAGCGGTTCTCGCTCCACTCGGCCTCCTGGCCGAACTCCTGGCCCATGAAGAGCAGCTTCTTGCCCGGGTGCGCCCACATGTAGGCGTACAGCGCCCGCAGGTTCGCGAGCTTCTGCCAGCGGTCGCCCGGCATCTTGGTCAAGAGCGACCCCTTGCCGTGCACGACCTCGTCGTGCGAGAGCGGCAGGATGAAGTTCTCCGTGAACGCGTAGACCAGCGAGAAGGTCAGCTCGTGGTGGTGGTAGCGCCGGTAGATCGGATCGTGCTCGAAGTACGCGAGCGTGTCGTGCATCCAGCCCATGTTCCACTTGAAGCCGAACCCGAGCCCGCCCAGGTACGTGGGCCGTGAGACGCCCGGCCAGGCCGTCGACTCCTCGGCCGCCGAGATCACGCCCGGCTCGCGGGCGTGGATGACCTCGTTGAACTCCTTCAGGAACCCGACCGCGTCCAGATCCTCGTTCCCGCCGTACTGGTTCGGGACCCACTCGCCCTCGTTGCGCGAGTAGTCGAGGTAGAGCATCGAGGCGACCGCGTCGACGCGGATGCCGTCGGCGTGGAACTCCTGCAGCCAGAACAGGGCGTTGGAGACCAGGAAGTTGCGGACCTCGTGGCGCCCGTAGTTGAAGACGAGCGTCCCCCAGTCCGGGTGGGCGCCGCGGCGCGGGTCCGCGTGCTCGTACAGGGCGGTGCCGTCGAAGCGCGCCAGCGCGAAGTCGTCGCGCGGGAAGTGCGCCGGAACCCAGTCGAGGATCACGCCGATCCCGTTCTGGTGCACGCGGTCGACGAACTCGCGGAAGTCGTCGGCCGAGCCGAACCGCGGCGTCGGCGCGAAGTAGCCCGTCACCTGGTAGCCCCACGAGCCCGTGAACGGGTGCGCCATCACCGGCAGCAGCTCGATGTGGGTGAAGCCCATGTCCTTGGCGTAGGCGCTCAGCTCGTCCGCCAGCTCCAGGTAGGTGAGCGCGCGGTTGCCCTCGAGCGGGTTCAGCCGCCAGGAGCCGAGATGGACCTCGTAGATCGACATCGGCCCGTCCAGCGCCGTCGATTTGGCCCGCTCGGCGAGCCATTCCGCGTCGCCCCACTCATGCTTGGCCGCGCTGACGACCGACGCCGTCTTGGGCGGGAGCTCGGTCTCGAACGCGACCGGGTCGGCCTTGAGGCGGATCTCGCCGTCCTGGGCGAGGATCTCGTACTTGTACCGGGCGCCCTCGCCCACACCGGGCAGGAACAGCTCCCAGATGCCGGACGAGCCGAGCGAGCGCATCGGGTGGATGCGCCCGTCCCAGTAGTTGAAGTCCCCGACCACGGACACCGCCCGCGCGGACGGTGCCCAGACGGCGAACGCCGTGCCCACGACGCCGTCGACCTCGCGGACGTGGGCGCCCAGGCGCTCCCACAACTCCTCGTGGCGCCCCTCGCCCAGCAGGTGGACGTCGAGCTCGCCGATCGTGGGCAGGAAGCGGTACGGGTCGTCGATCGTGATCGTGCCGGACTCGCCGTAGTCGACCTCGAGCTGGTACGCGTAGGGCAGCTTCACGCCCTTGACGTGACCCTCGAACACGCCGCCCGGGTGGACCTGCTCGAGCGTCTCGTGGGTTCCGTCCGGGCCGACGAGCTCGACCTTCGCCGCCGCCGGGCGGAACGTGCGGATGACCACAGACCCGTTGTCCGGATGTGCCCCGAGGTAGGCGTGCGGGTTTGCGTGCTGGCGGGCGATCAGTTGGTCGGCGTCACTCATGTCTGGTCGATGCCTTCCCTGTCCGGCGGACTTGCAAGCCCAATTTCGGGCGAGTCTACGCTTTCAACGTCACCGTCCGCGACACGCCCCCGCCGTTGACCGTCAACGTGACGCTGCGCAGCTTGGCCAGCCGCTTCGCCGCCTGCTTCGTGAACTTCAGCCGCACGTCGGCGCCGGCCTTGGCGCTCCCGGAGGCGACGGTCATCGCCTTCTTGCCCAGCTTGGCCTTGCGCGCGACGGACTTCGAGATGCTCGCGGTGACCTTGACCGTGCCCGGCACGCCCGTGACCTTCACGACGAGCCCGCTCTTGAGCGCGGCCTTGAGCTTGGCGCCGTTGACGCTCAGCGCCGGCTTGACGGCGGGCGGCGGGGTCGGCGTCGGCGACGGCGTCGGAGTGGGCGTCGGCGTGACGCGCGGCTGCGGGTTCACGTCGGCCGGGCCCCAGTCGGGCTCCGAGCCACCCGCGATGAACTCCTTCCACGCCCACTTGTCGCAGTCCGCGTCGCTCGCGGGATGCTCGCCCGCGATCTCCAGGCCGAAGCTGTCGGCGACCACGAGCCGCCGGCCGTCCGGCGCCCACGACGGGCCGCCGAACTTCTCGTCCTTGCTCGTCAGGCACATCATCGTCGGGACGGCCGGGGGCGCCGCGCCGACCTTCAGCGTGAGCAGCCGCGTGTCGGCGCCGTAGCCGCGCAGGACCGCGAGCATGTCGCCCTGGCGGTTGAGCTCGGCGTCGTCGAGGTCCGTGCTGTTCGCCTGCCCCACGAGGTCCTGGTCGTCGAACCAGTGCACGTCGGTGGTGCCGGGCCCGAGGTCGTGCGTGTTGACCTGGTGCAGGTAGCCGGCCGACGAGAGCGTCCGCGTGTTGCCCACCCACGACGGATTGCGGGTGAAGAGGTTGCCCGACAGCTGCTCCGGCGGGGTCAGGTGGTCCGCCGCCGTGTAGCCCGTGGCATAGCGCGCGCCGCAGCTCGCGCCGATCGGGCACGAGTACGAGACGAACGTGTACCCGATCTTTGTCCCGTCCGGCGAGATGGCGACGTCGACAGGGACTCCGTCGAGCGGGTGCGAGATCGAGTCCATCAGCGGCGCCGGGTCGAGCTCGTTGATGACCTCGCCGTTCTGGCGCAGCCGCACGATCTTCGTGCCCTTGGAGACGGCGATCGTCCCATCGTCCGCCTGCGACGGCGACAGGTACGGATGCTCATACGACCCGTCCGTGGTCACCTGCGTGAGCTTGGAGCCGTCCGGGCTCACCAGCCACACGTTGTAGTCCTTCACAAACACGATCGAGTCGGCGCTCGCGACCGCGGGGGCGGCGAGTACAGCGGCCGAGACGGCCAGCGCGAGGAATCCCTTCTTCATAGCGGCGGACGGTACGTCCGGACCGCCACGTCTCAAATCAGGGAGTCCCCTAGTCCGCGTCGAGCAGCCGGACGATGCCCGCGACGGGGATCGGCACCCAGTCGGGGCGGTTGTTGAGCTCGTAGCGCAGTTCGTACACGGCCTTCTCGGTCTCGAACACCGCTAAGAGCTGGTCCGTGGCCTGCTGGCCGGGTGGGAGCAGCGAGCCGTCCACGGCTTCGTAGTACTTCTCGAGGAACCGTTCGCGGGCGCGTTCCTCCCAACCATCCGGTGCGTCCATGCCGCGCAGCAGCTTCGCCCCCGCGGTGACGTAGGAGAACGAGCGCAGCATCCCGGCCACGTCGCGCAGCGGCGAGCGCTTCAGCCGCCGCTCCGGCAGCGGCCGCGCCGGCTCGCCCTCGAAGTCGAGGACCACCCAGCCGCGGTCGCCGAGCATCGTCTGGCCGAGGTGCAGGTCGCCGTGGGTGCGGATGACCTTGCCGCCCGCGTTGACGTGCGACAGGGCGGCGAGCTTCTCGCGCACGTCCTGGCCGCGGCCGCGGATCGGCGCGCAGGCCTCGGTCTCCGGCAGGTCGAGGAAGACGCGCTCGATCTGCTCGTCGACGTCGGCGGTCAGGATCGCCAGCGCCTCCATCGACGGCTCGTCCGGCGAGAACGCCGGGTCGGAGTTGTCCGAGCCCAGCGCCGAGTGCAGCTCGCCGATCACCGTGCCGAGCGCCGCGAGCTTGTCGAGCAGCCCCTCGGGGTCAGAGACGAGCTCGTCCAGCGCCAGCTCCCACCCGTCGCGGAAGCCGAGCAGGAACTCCTGCAGGATGCCCAGCGTGGCGTCGATCAGGCGCCCCTCGACCTCGTACCACCCGGCCAGCGAGGCGATGTGCGGGAACCCATGCGCGGAAAGGAAGCGCAGCAGCTCGAGCTCCGGGTTCACGCCAGGCTCGATCTTGCGGAACGCCTTCAGGATCAGCTCGTCGCCGAAGACGATCGAGGAGTTGGACTGCTCGACGCCGACGGGCCGCACGTCCACGGGGGCGGCGGGGGCGGTGTCCGCGGTCGCGTTCGGCGCCCAGCGGAAGATGAACTCGTCCTGGCCGACCTGGAACTCGCTGTTGGAGCGCATCCGGTGCAGCAGCTCGCGCCCGGCGGCGGGGTCGGCGAGGGCGTCGTAGACGGTCCAGCCGTCGGCCTCGGCGATCACCCGCTCGTCCCAGCCCTCCTCGGCCGGACGCAGCCCCAACGGCACCTGGTACGTCTCGTGCGTGCCGGTGGGGAAGCGCGCCTCGACCAGGCACAGCAGGAGCATCGGGGACTCCTCGCGCAGGGTCACGCTGTCGACGATCTCGATCTGTGAGACCTCGCGCGTCTTGGACGCGAACCAGCGCTGCGCGACGATCCAGTCGTTGAGGGCCTGCTCGTCGAGGGTTGAGAGGTCGATCATTCAGGCTCGTCCTTCACGAGCTGGAACCAATAGAAACCCCGCGGTGCGAGCGTGAGCAGGTACGGCAGCTCGCCGATGCGCGGGAAGCGCGAGCGCCCGAAGATCTCGACGGGCGAGTAGCCCTTGTACGCGGAGAGGTCCAGCTCGACGGCCTGCGCGGAGCGCGCGAGGTTGTGCACGCAGAGCATCACGTCGCCCTCGTACGTGCGGATGTGGGCGAAGATCCGGCTGTTGGACGGCTTCTGCGGCTCATACGTGCCGAGGCCGAAGACCGGGTGCTCCTTGCGCAGCGAGATGAACCGCCGCAGCCAGCGCAGCAGCGAGTAGGGCGTGCGCATCTGCGCCTCGACGTTGACCGCCTGGAAGCCGTAGACCGGGTCCATCAGCGGTGGCGCGTAGAGCTGGGCGAAGTCGGCGCGCGAGAACCCGCCGTTGCGATCCGACGTCCACTGCATCGGCGTCCGCACGCCGTCGCGGTCGCCGAGGTAGACGTTGTCGCCCATCATGATCTCGTCGCCGTAGTACAGGACCGGCGAGCCGGGCAGGCTGAAGAGGATCGCGTGCAGCAGCTCGATCTCGTCGCGCCCCGCGTCCAGCAGCGGCGCGAGTCGCCGGCGGATGCCCACGTTGATCTTCATCCGCGGGTCCTTGGCGTACTCGGCGTACATGTAGTCCCGCTCCTCGTCGGTGACCATCTCGAGCGTCAGCTCGTCGTGGTTGCGCAGGAACAGGCCCCACTGGCAGTTGTCCGGGATGTCGGGGGTCTGGGCGAGGATCTCGTAGATCGGGTTGGCCTCCTCGCGGCGCACCGCCATGAACATGCGCGGCATCACCGGGAAGTGGAACGCCATGTGGCACTCGTCGCCGTCGCCGAAGTACTCGACGACGTCCGCCGGCCACTGGTTGGCCTCGGCCAGCAGCACGCGGTCCGGGTAGTTGGCCTCGATCTCCGCCCGCACCCGCTTGAGATACGCGTGGGTCTCCGGCAGGTTCTCGCCGTTGGTCCCGTCGCGCTCGTAGAGGTACGGGACGGCGTCGAGCCGGAAGCCATCCATCCCGAGGTCCAGCCAGAAGCGCAGGACCTCGAGCATCGCCTCCTGGACCTCGGGGTTGTCGAAGTTGAGGTCCGGCTGGTGCGAGAAGAAGCGGTGCCAGAAGTACGCGCCCGCCTGGTCGTCCCAGGTCCAGTTGGAGGTCTCGGTGTCGGTGAAGATGATCCGGGCCTCGGTGTAGCGGTCCGGCGTGTCGGACCAGACGTACCAGTCGCGCTTGGGGCTCTCCGGCGAGGAGCGGGCCTCCTGGAACCACGGGTGATCGCTCGACGTGTGGTTCATGACGAGGTCGGCGATCACGCGGATGCCGCGCTGGTGTGCGGCCTCGATGAAGTCGCGGACGTCGTCGACGGTCCCGTAGTCGGGCTGGATCTGGAAGAAGTCCGCGATGTCGTAGCCGCCGTCGCGCAGCGGGGACTTGAAGAACGGCAGCAGCCAGATGCAGTCCACGCCCAGCCACTGCAGGTAGTCGAGCTTCTCGGTCAGGCCGCGGAAGTCGCCGGAGCCGTCCCCGTTGGCGTCGAAGAACGCGCGGGTGTGGATCTCGTAGAAGACCGCGGTCTTGAACCAGAGGGGCTGGGCCTCGAACCAATGGCCCGGGTCGTTGCGCGTGCCTGCCGCCACTAGAGCACCTTCAGGATGTGGGTCTGCTCGCCATGCGGATCCAACCGCACGTAGTTTGCGCCGATCCGCCAGTCGTAGTGCGCCCCGGTCATCTGGTCCTCGACCACGAACACCGGCGCGGTGCCGAGCGCGGCCGGGATCGTGACGCTGCCCACCTGGGCGTTGTGCGGGTCCAGGTTGACCGCGCAGATGATCGTGTTCCCCGGCATCATCTTCGCGTAGGCGAGGATCTGGTCGTTGGCCGCCTCGAGCCAGAACACGTCCGAGAGGTGCTGCAGCGCCGGGTTCTCGTGGCGGATCTGGTTCAGCCGCCGGATCATCGGCAGCAGCGGGCCGTTGAGGTCACGCTGGCGGACCTCGTACTTCTCGGAGTTCATGTACTCCTCCGAGCCCTCGCGCACCGGGACGTTCTCGAAGTTCTCGAACCCGCTGTAGATGCCGTACGACGGGCTCAGCGTCGTCGCCAGCACGAGCCGGGAGACGAACGCCGGCGGCCCGCCGTGCTGCAGATACGCATGGAGGATGTCCGGCGTGACGGGGAAGAAGTTCGGCCGGAAGTACTCGCGCTCCTCGCCCCAGGCGAGCTCGTCGAAGTACTCGATCATCTCGTGGCGCGAGTTCTTCCACGTGAAGTACGTGTAGGACTGCGTGAAGCCGAGCTTGGCCAGCTCGCGCATCACCGCGCGGCGGGTGAACGCCTCGGCCAGGAAGACCACGTCGCGGTCGACCTTGTGCACCTCGCGGATGATGAACTCCCAGAACGGGAACGGCTTCGTGTGCGGGTTGTCGACCCGGTAGAACTTGATCCCGGCGTCGGTCCAGTGCAGGAAGACCTCCAGCCACGCCTGCCAGAGCGACTCCCAGTCCTCGGTGTCCCAGTTGAAGTTGTAGATGTCCTGGTAGCGCTTGGGCGGGTTCTCGGCGTACTTGAGCGTCCCGTCAGGGCGCTGCTGGAACCACTCCGGGTGCTCGGTCAGCCACGGGTGGTCGGCGGACGCGTTGAGGGCGATGTCGAGCGCGACGTCCATCCCGTGGGCGTGGGCGGTCGCGCACAGGTCGCGCACGTCCTGCTGGGTGCCGAGCTCCGGGTGCACGTCCAGGTGCCCGCCCTCGGCCGCGCCGATCGCGTACGGGGAGCCGGGATCGTCCGGGCCGGCGGTCAGGGTGTTGTTGCGGCCCTTGCGGTTCTTGCGCCCGATCGGGTGGAACGGCAGCAGGTAGAGGACGTCGAAGCCGAGGTCGGCGATCTCGGGGACGCGCGCCTCGACCGCCTTGAAGCCGCCCCACGAGCGCGGGAAGAGCTCATACCAGGCGCTGAAGCGGGCCTTGACGCGGTCCACCTCGAGCGGGATCGGCGGGTCGAGCGTCGTCGCGCCCTCACGCGGATACACCCGCTCCATGGCGTCGAAGAGCTCCGGCCCGAGCGCGACGTCGAACTTCTCGTGCATCGGGGCGTTGGAGTCGAGCACGTCGATCGCGTGGCGGATCGAGCCGTGCTCGTCGGCGTCGACCGCCCGCTTGAGCAGGACCAGCCCTTCCGAGATCTCGCCGCTCAGGTCCTCCCCGAGATCGGCCTCGACCTTGCGCCGCAACTCGTCGTGGTAGGTGGCCCAGCGGTCCGTCCACGCCTCGAAGGTGAACTCCCACCGGCCGGTGGTCTCGACGTGGAAGTCACCCGCCCAGCGCACGCCGTTGATGTGGGCGTCGACCGTGTGCAGCTCGTTCTCGAGCCAGCGCGTGCCGCCCGGCGCGCGGTACTTCACCACCGCGCGGAGTTTCTCGTGTCCATCCCGGAAGATGTCGGCGGAGACGGCGACGGTGTCGCCGACGGTGCGCTTGACGGCATAGCGCCCGTTGTCGAGGACTGGCGCCGGCTTTGCGATCCTGATCCGGCGCGGAGGTTCGCTGCGCTTCGGTGCGGGCATCTCGGCGTGGAGTATCCGACAAGTCGATCACATGAACCTCTCTCGTACATCCGGGGTCCAACTGCACCCCACGTCGCTGCCCTCCGGACGGCTCGGTCCGGACGCCTATGCGTGGGTCGACTGGCTGGCCTCAGCCGGCCAGACCTGGTGGCAGATGCTCCCGCTCGGCCCGCCCGACGAGCACGACTCCCCCTACAAGTCGGCGTCCGCGTTCGCGGCCTCGCCGAAGCTGCTCGGCGAGCCGGGCGCGCCGGTCACGGCGGCTGAACGGATCGCGTTCCGCGACCGCGCGAGCGAGTGGATCGAGGACTGGCTCGCGTTCGCGGGCGAGGACGCGATCGACGACCAGGTGCGCTTCGACCGCGAGTGGACCGCGCTGCGGACGTACGCGAACGAGCGCGGGGTGAAGCTGATCGGCGACATCCCGATCTACGTCGCCCCCGGCTCCGCGGACCAGCTCGCGCACCCGGCGCTGTTCAAGCCCGGCGCCGTCGCGGGCGTGCCGCCGGACGCCTTCACCGACAAGGGTCAGCTGTGGGGCAACCCGCTGTATGACTGGCGCGAGCTGCGCCGCCAGGGCTACGCGTGGTGGATCGCGCGCTTCAAGCGGGTCTTCGAGCTCTTCGACCTCGCGCGGATCGACCACTTCCGGGCGTTCGTCGCCTATTGGGCGGTGCCGGCCGACGCCGAGTACGCGCTCGAGGGGGCGTGGAAGCGCGGGCCGGGACGCGCGCCGTTCGACGCCGCCCGCGATGCCCTCGGCGAGCTGCCGCTGATCGCCGAGGACCTCGGTGTGATCACGCCGCCGGTCACACGCCTGCGTGAATCGCTCGGCCTGCCGGGGATGAGCGTGCTGCAGTTCGGCTTCACGCCGGGCGAGGAGCACACCGTGCACGTCCCGGAGAACAACACACGCGACCAGGTCGTCTACACGGGCACCCACGACAGCGACACGATCCGCGGCTGGTACGAGTCGATCACCCCCGCCCAGCACGCGCTCGTGGACGCCTGCCTCGCCCGCCACGGCATCGCCGACGACCCCAACTGGGCGCTGATCCGGCTCGTCTTCCGCTCCCCCGCGGTGATCGCGATGATCCAGATCCAGGACGCCCTGAACCTGGGCAAGGAAGGCCGGATGAACCAGCCGGGCTCGGTGGGCGCGTGGGGCTGGAAGCTCGACGCGCTGCCGTCCGCCGATGTCGCCGCGCGGCTGCGCGCGGCGTCCGAGGAGGCGGGCCGCGCTTAGGGGGCCAGCGCCGTGGTGCGTGCGACGGTTCCGTGCGCCGGAAAGGCAAGCACTGAGGGAGGGAGCGGTCGCGGCGCACCATCCCTCTCTCCCTCCGCCGACCGCGCGATGCTCGCCTCGTCGCTCGCGGCCGGGTCCAAGGGAGACCGACAGTTACAGATCGTGGTATTCCGCTCCTGGCTGCCGTGATCGGCCTGAGGAACGTCCATCGGCACTCCGAGGGGGTGGGCGACATCGAGGTCCGCACAGGACCCTCACGTCGCCCACCCCCACCAACGCGCCAACTCGAACAGTGCGCTTTCGATCGAGAAGCGCCGTGGCCGACGAACGTGATCGCAACCGATCTCGCATGGTCTCCGTGGACCGTAACTCGAACCACGGCGCCCGCTCCAACAAGAGCGGCCCTACTACTCGCGGGCGGCGCGTGCTTGCGCGACGAGCGTCTTCGGCGCGACCTCGGCGTACGCGTCCTCGATCGCCCCCGCGATCTCGTTCCAGTCCAGGCCGCGGTTCAGGTGGACGCCGAGCCAGCCGCGGTGGCCCACGTAGGGCGGGCGGAAGTAGTGACCGGGCTCGCCCGCCACGAGCGCCTCCTGCATCCCCGCCGGCGCGGCGCACCAGATCGCGAGGCGGCCGTCGCCGTGGTGGTCGTCGAGGTACATCACGAACGTCTTCTTGCCGCGGACGAACCAGGCGGGGGACCCGTGGCTGGGGCGCTCGGTCACCTCCGGGAGCGCGAGGCACAGCTCGCGCACGCGGTCGAGCTCGGTCACGTCAACGAGTGTTGCATGTCCGCGCGCGGACATTCCCTGATTGCGCCGCGCGGCGCGTCAGCGTGATCGTCCGTTCCGCGGTTTGATGCGGGCAACATCGTCCGGTTTAGCGTCGCCTGAATGGGCCGCATCCTGGCGGTGCTCGCGACGTTCATGCTGTTCGTCTCGCCGGCCCGCGCCGACCCGCAGCCGGCCGAGGAGCAGTGGGCGGCCTCGCCCCAGACGGTGCTCGACCTTCCCGGCGCGTGGCAGCTCTCGCAGGGCAAGGGCGTGGTGGTCGCCGTGCTCGACTCCGGGGTCCGGCTCAGCCACCCCGACCTGCGCGGGAACCTGTGGACGAACCCGGCGGAGATCCCGGGCAACCACCGCGACGACGACGGCAACGGCTACGTCGACGACGTCCACGGCGTCGACCTCACCGGTGAGCACTCGCTCAACGACGCCCAGGGGCACGGCACGCACGTGTCGGGGACGATCGCGGCCGCGCGCAACGGGAAAGGCGTGGTGGGCGTCGCCTACAACGCGAAGCTGATGGTCGTCCGCGTGCTCGACGAGCGCGGCTCCGGGACGACGAAGGCGCTCGCCGAGGGCATCCGCTACGCCGCCGCCAACGGCGCGCGGATCATCAACATCAGCCTCGAGACCACGGCCGACGACCCGCGCATCCGGGCGGCGGTCAAGGCGGCCTCCGCGGCCAACGTCCTGATCGTCTGCTCCGCCGGGAACATGGGCGCCAACATCGACCGCCGCCCGCTGTTCCCCGTGTCGATCCCCGCCGACAACCTGGTCGGCGTGGCCGCGACGGCGCCCGCCGACGGCGGCGAGGCGATCACGCAGTTCTCGAACTTCGGCCCGCTCACCGTGCCCGTCGCCGCTCCCGGCGACGGCGTCGTCTCGACCGCCAACGACGGCGGCTACGAGTCGCGCTCGGGCACTTCGATGGCCGCGCCGCACGTCGCCGGGGTCGCCGCGCTGATGGCCTCGGTGGCGCCCAACCTGTCCGCGCAGGAGCTGCGCGGCGAGTTGCTCGAGCACGCGGTGAAGCCGCCCACGCCCGGCAAGCCCGGCTACGTCGACGCGCTCGGCTCCGTCCAGGCCGCGATGGCGGCCGCCGACCTGGCCGGGCGGGCGGGCATCGGCGCCAGGCCGGAGGTCCGGATCCTCGGGTCGAGCCGGCGCGGCAGGGTGATCCGCGCGCAGCTGGCCAAGAGCGAGAACGTCCGGTTCATCCGCGTGCGGCTCGACGGCAAGGTCGTCTCCGTCCTCAATGGCACCCGCACGCCGCAGACGCTGATCCTGCGCAACTTCAAGGGCCGCACGCTGCTGGCCGAAGGCCTCGGCCCCAACGGCGGCCGGATCGCGTCGGCGACCGCGCCCGTCGGCGGCGCATCGCCCGCGCCGGACGTGATCGCGCTCAGCGGCTCGAGCACAGCGGGCGCCGAGGTCGCCGAGGTGCTGCGCAACCGCCCGCACGCGACGGACTTCCAGCTCGTCAGCGGCGGCACGGAGATGGGGCTCGCCGACGCCGCCCGCGGGATCGTCGACGCCGGCCTGGTCGACCGCCCGCTCACGACCAGCGACCCACCGGGCCTCGTGTTCACGCCGTTCGCGGGCAGCTCCACGGTCGGCTTCGTCACCCGCGGCGCCCCGCCGGAGGAGCTGGGCCGCATCCTGCGCTGGATCGCCGCGTCAGCCACGCCCTGACGCGGCTACGCTCATGTGCGCCAAATGGTCGCTCCGCCCACCGAGCACGAGATCCTCGACGTCAACCGTCGCTACCACGACGTGGCGGCCGACAGCTACGACGCCAAATGGGGCATCTCGTTCGGCGAGATCGGCCACCAGCAGGTGCTCGGCAAGATCGCCAAGCTGCTCGGGCCCAAGCCCGGACCGTTCGAGCGCTCGCTGGAGATCGGCTCCGGGACCGGCTACTTCAGCCTCAATCTCCTGCAGACCGGCGTGATCGGCGAGGCGACCTGCACGGACATCTCGCCAGGGATGCTGCAGGCGCTCGAGCACAACGCGCAGCAGCTCGGCCTGAACGTCGAGACCGCGGCCTGCGACGCCTCGCAGCTCCCGTTCGACGACGAGAGCTTCGACCTCGTCCTCGGCCACGCCGTGCTGCACCACCTGCCGGACCTCGACGCCTGCTTCGCCGAGTTCATGCGGGTGCTCAAGCCGGGCGGGACGCTGTTCTTCGCGGGTGAGCCGAGCCGGTCGGGCGACCGCATCGCGGCCTACCCGAAGCGCGCGGCGATCAAGGTCGCGCCGCTCTGGCGCAAGGCGGTCAAGGCCCGCCCCGCGCCCACCCACCACGGCGCCTCGGACGAGCAGGAGCACGCGCTGGAGGCCGTCGTGGACGTGCACGCGTTCGTCCCCTCCGATCTGGAGACGCACACGCGCGCAGCGGGGTTCGTGGACGTCCAGGTGCGCGGCGAGGAGCTGCTGGCGAACTGGTTCGGGTGGTTCAACCGCACGCTCGAGGCGACCGCCGAGCCCAAGGACGTGCCGATGGGCTGGATCAAGTACGCCTATCACGGCTACATCGCGCTCCAGCGCGTGGACCGCGCGCTGCTCGAGCCGCGCCTGCCCCCGCGGATCTTCTACAACCTGATGCTCGCGGCCCGGAAGCCCGGGTGACGACCCCGCCCGAGCACCCGCCGAGCCCGGTCGACATCCTGCGCGACAAGCGCGCGATGGTGGACACCGGGACGGGGCCGATCGCGTTCGTCGTCGTCTACGCGATCTGGGGCCTGCAGACCGCCGCGATCGTGGCGATCGCGCTCGGCGTCGTGATGGCGATCGAGCGCCTCGTGCGCAAGAAGACGGTCGTCAACGTCCTCGGCGGCCTGTTCGTGACCGTGATCTCGGCCGTGATCGCGTGGAAGACCGGCAAGGCGGAGACGTACTTCGTCCCGCGCGCGCTGATCCAGGCCGGATACGCGATCGCCTTCGCGGGCTCCGCGGTGATCCGCCAGCCGATCACGGGCTTTCTGGTGATGGCGCTGTTCCGCGCCGACGCGAGCTGGCGGGAGCTCCCGGCGGTCAAGCGGGCGATGACCGAGCTGACGCTGGGCTGGGCGTTGCTGTTCGGCTTCCGGGCGGCGCTCTACGGCGTGCTGATCGTCACGGGTCGCGTCGGCTGGCTCGCGGCGGCCTCGGTGGCGATCGGGTGGCCGCTCTTCGGCCTCTGGATGTTCCTCAGCTATCGCTTCGTGCCGCTGCGGCTGCAGCAGCTCGGCGCGCCTGACCCACGGCACCACGAAGAACCCGACCCTGCTCCTTGAGCGTGCGGTAGACGTAGGTCCAGTCGCCTTGCAGGCGCTGCTTGCGGGTCCCGATCGCCGGCCGGATCAGCGTCGACGGCGCGACGCGCACGCGCATCCCGTCGGCGGCCAGCACGGACAGCGCCCGCTCGGCGATCCACACCTGCCCGAACGCCGTCGGATGCACGTGGTCGACCATCACGAGGTTGCGGGCGCCGAAGTCGCGCAGGTCCAACAGCAGCGCGCCGCGCTCACGCGCCGCGGCCTCGATCACCGCGTTCGCCGCGGCCGCGCCCGCCGCGCGCGGGCGGCCGAGGTCGAGCGGGAGCGTGACCAGCAGCAGCCGGTCGCAGCGCTCCGCGAGCACGTCGAGGATCGCCGCGTGGTCGGCCGCGAACGCGGCCGGGTCCCAATCCGGCCGGCGAACGTCGTTGACGCCCACGTAGAGGCAGCCGAGGTCGTAGCGGCCGTCCGGGTCCGCGGCCCGCGCCAGGAACGCGGGCACCTGCTCGCCGCGCACGTCGGCCGCCCGCGCCCCGTCGACGGCGTACGTCGTGAACGGCAGCCCGAGCCCGCGCGCCACCCAGAGCGCCCATGACTGCAGCGCCACGCCCCACTGGAGCTCGCCGCCGCCGTTGGTGATCGAGTCACCGAAGGCGAGCACCCCGAGCCGGGTCACACCTTGAAGCTGACGGCCTTGACCTTGCCGGCGAACGTCGCCGTCACGCGGTACGTCGAGGTCGTCTTCGCGCTCTTGCCGCGCACGGTCACCGTCTTGCCGCGCGCGTTCGCGGTCAGCGACTGCGACTTGATCCGCTTCCACACCAGACGGCCCTTCTTGCGCTCCTGGCGCTCGACCTTGAGCGCGACCTTGCCCTGGCGCGACAACTTCACGGTGACCTTGGCCGTCTTCTTGCACTGCTTGCCCTTCGGGCACTTGGAGATCTTGGCCGAGAGCGACACGATCACCGCGTCGGGGACGACGGTCGGCGTCGCGGTCGGCGTGGGCGTCGGTTCAGGGGTGTCCGGCGGCTTGACGACGATCGGGCAGCCGTCCGGCGGCGCGCCGAACTCGGTCGGGCAGCGATCGTCCATCGATGGGATGCCGTCGCCGTCGGCATCGTCCCCCCTCGGGTTCGCGTCGCAGGCGTTGCCGACGCGGTCCCCGTCGGTGTCGGCCTGGTCGGCGTTGGCGACGGTCGCGCAGTTGTCGCTGGAGTCGGCGATCCCGTCACCGTCGGTGTCGGGGCAGCCGCGCATCGCGATGGTGCCGGGCTGGTCGGGGCACAGATCCTGCCCGCGGTCGTCGCGGACGTGGTCGTGGTCGCGGTCACACGACACCCACGTCTTGGACTCCCCGCCGCCGCTCCCGAGGCGGCCGGGCGCGTCGGCGGCGCGGGCCACGTTCAGACGGCCCCCGGCCACGGAGATCCCTTCCAGCGGCGTCTTGTAGTCGACGGTGTCGCGCAGCTTCTGGGCGATCTGCGCGGGCCCGAGCCGGGAGTCCGTCGACAGCACGATCGCGGCCGCGCCGGCCACCATCGGCACGGCCATCGAGGTGCCCGTGCCGTTGAGCCACGGGTTGGACCCACGCACCGTCGAGTAGATCGCGACGCCGGGCGCGAACAGGTCCACGCTCGTCTGACCCACGTTGCCCCAGCAGGCCGGGTCGTCCTTGACGTCGGTCATGCCGACGCAGAGCAGGTTCGCGATGTCGGGATCGGCGCCCGGGCGCTTGGTCGAGCACGGGTAGACCGGCTCCTGGTCGACGTCGGCGCCCTCGTTGCCGGCGGCGACCACGAACAGCGTGTTCGGGTAGGAGTCGAACAGGTCCACGAACGTCTGGTTGAGCGCCGGGTCGGGCACGCCCGGCTCGGTGCCGAACGAGGCCGTGACGACCGGGATCTGCTGGCGGCCGGCCGCGGTGAAGGCGTCGATGACCGCGGAGAGCTTCGCGACGCCGCAGTTGTCGGCCACGCGCAGCGGCTTGACGTGGGCGAGCGGGGCGACACCGGCGATGCCGCCGTTGTCGCGCAACGCGGCGACGATCCCCGCGACCTGGGTGCCGTGATCGGCGAATCCGACCGGGTCGCCGGCCGAGCAGCCCTCCGTGACGAAGTCCTCGCCGGGCTCGACGTTGCCGGCGAGGTCGGGGTGCGCGGCGTAGACCGACTGGTCGGCCACGCCGACGGTCACGCCCTGGCCCTCCATGATGTCCCACGCCTCGACGGCGTCGATGTCGGAGTCCGGGATCGGATTGAGGTCGAGCACGATCTTGGCGAGCTTGGACGGATCGTTGTCGAGCCACCACTGCATCGACTGCTTGTCGTCGTCGGAGGCGACGCGCAGTTGCACGTTGGGGACCGCGTAGCGCACGTCGGGATCGGCGTTGAGCGTCGCGACGGCGTGGGCCTGCTCGGCGTCGGGAACGGTCACGACCTCGGTGTCGGCGAGGTCGAGCGTCCGGTCGTGCCGAACGCCCGCGTCGGCACGGATCTCCGCCCGCTGGTTGGCGCTCAGGCCGGGGTCGCGGCGGACGATCACCTCGGCCGCATTCGCCGCCGCGGGCACGGAGCAGCCGATCACGCACAGGAGCGCGACCGCGCACGCCAACCCCACGCGCGAGTGCGTCACCCTCGTATCATCGGGCATCTCGTGGGGGCCCTGAGTGAACACTTTGGAGTGCAAGGTTGGCCTGAGCTGACAACTGCCGCTATCGGGACATGGAGCGGCGGTCGCTTCATGCACTTCGGAGAGCCGGTCGACGACGACCGTCTCGCGGCGCTGCTGCGCCCGGACGAGGGTATCGCGACAGTTGTCACAGCGGACACTTACGGCGCCGGGGCCGCCGACCAACTGCTTGGTCGCGCGCTCGCCGGCCTCCCCCGCTCGGATTTCGCCATCGTGGGCGCCATCGGACACGATTTCTACAGGGGCGAGCGTGAGGGTGCCAAGGGCTTCCCTCGATTCACGGATCCCCGCCTGCGCGGCCCTGAGGACTACGCGGACTACGTGCGGATGGCGACGGAACGTTCTCTGGAGCGATGCGGGGTCGATTCGTTTGATCTATTGCTCCTACACAACCCGGACCGCACGGGTTACACGAGCGAAGCGGTGTGGGACGCGTTCTCCTCGGTCAAGGAGGCCGGCCTCACGCGGATGCTCGGTGTCGCCCCCGGTCCCGCGAACGGCTTCACGCTGGACGTGATCGACTGCCTGGAGCGCTTCGGCGACCGGATCGACTGGGCGATGGTGATCCTCAACCCGCTCGAGCCGTGGCCCGGCGAGCTGGTGCTGCCCGCGGCCGAGCGCCACGGCGTGAAGCTGATCACCCGCGTCGTCGACTACGGCGGGCTGTTTCACGACGACGTCCTGCCGGGACACGAGTTCCCTCGCTATGACCATCGCGGGTTCCGGCCGGCCGGCTGGGTCGAGGCGGGGCGCGCGAAGCTCGACGCGATGCGCCCGATCGCCGAACGCCATGGCCTGACGATGCTGCAGCTCGCCTGCCACTGGAACCTTGCCCACGGGCCGGTCGAGTGCGTGGCGCCGACGCTGATCTCCGAGCCGGGGAGCGACAAGTCGATCGAGGACAAGCGGGCGGAGCTGGCCGCGGTCCGCGGGCCGAGCGTGCTGAGCGCGGAGGAGGTAGCGGAGATCCGCGCGATCGGCGACAACCGCGGCTCGATGCTCCTCAAGGGCGCCGCCCCGGACTTCGAGGGCGAGGCGTTGCCCGACCGCTGGCCGATCACCCCGGAGCTGACGGCGCTCGCCGGCCGCTGGGGCATCTCGCCTGGTCGTGACCTGACAAGAGCGGCTTAAGAGCTTCAGCGCCCCGTCGATCACAGGGGGCGTGATGATCCGCCTCCGGCCTCTTGGAGCTGCTGCCTTCGCGCTCGCCATGTTGGCGCTGCCGACGTTCGCCGTCCCGCACAAGGACCCGAACCTCCTGACGCACCGCGACACGCGCACCCAGCTCCAGGACGTCAACCTCGCCGACGTCGTCACGACCGCGCAGGCGGCCGCCGGCGACGGCTCCGACGGACTCCCCACCACCTGGTGCGGTGACGAGACCGGCGGCGACCAGGCGCCGGTCACGCCGGCCGCCAAGGCCCAGTTCAAGCTCGTCTACGCCTACGCCGCCGACCGTCCCGACCGCTTCAACCAGTGGAAGGACGCGCTGCAGGCCAACGTGGCGATCGTCCAGCGCTTCCTGTCGGCCCAGGATGGCGGCACGAAGGCGCTGCGCTTCGACATGGGCACCGCGTGCGGGCCGCAGTACGTGGACATCCAGAGCGTTCAGCTGCCGGGCGCCCGCTCGGCCTACGCCGACAACTTCTCCGCGATCGCCGGCGCCGTCAACCGCGCGCTCGGCGCCGCGGGCGGCCCGCGCAACGCGATCATCCTCGCCGACGGCCTGTCCGGCTCGGCGCAGGAGTACGGCCTCGGCGAGACCGTCATGGGCTCGACCGGCGAGCGGCCCGGCTCCGTGAACATCCACAACCGCGGCGGGCTGACCTCGATCCTCTTCAGCCGCGACGGCGCGAACGCGCCCGGCGCCGCCCGCTGGGGCTGGTGGCCGGAGGGCTTCCTGCACGAGATGACGCACAATCTCGGCGCCGTCCAGTGGGGCGCGCCGCACTCGACGCAGCCGCTCGGCGGCAGCTCGCCGCAGTACGGCCACTGCTGGCAGGGCGCCGACGTCATGTGTTACGTCGAGGACGCGGGCGCCTCGCATCCGATGCAGCAGGACTGCTCCGGCCTGCCGGGCGCGATCCCGCAGAGCTACGACTGCGGCCGCGACGACTACTTCAACCCCGCGCCGGCCGCCGGCTCCTACCTGGCGACGCACTGGAACACCTACGACTCGGCCTTCCTGGCGCCGTGCGGCGAGATCGCCCCGGCCTGCGGCGGCGGGACGCTATGGGTGCCTGAGCCGCCCGCCGCGACGTCCGCCCCGTCGGTCGCCGGCAACGCGCGCCGCGGCCAGACGCTGACGGTCCGCGTCGGCGCCTGGACGAACGCGCCCACGGCGTACGCCTACCAGTGGCAGCGCCTGGTGCCCAACGGCTGGGAGGACATCGACGGCGCCACGGCCGCGACCTACATCGCCACGACCGACGACCTCGGCCGCCGCCTGCGCGTCACCGTGGTCGCCTCCAACGAGGACGGCAGCGCGAGCGCGGCCTCCGCCCCGAGCGCCGCGATCGGCGCCACGGGCCTCAACCGCGCCGCGAGCCAGACGTCCAAGAAGGGCAAGAAGATCCAGGCGAACGCGTCCAAGAAGAAGAAGGCCGCGGCCAAGAAGAAGAAGGCCGCCAAGAGGAAGAAGGCCACGCGCGTACGCGTCTAGGCACAATGCAGGGATGGCCGAGTCGCTGCGCGGCAAGCTCATCCTCGCATCGCCGGTTCTGCGGGACCCCAACTTCATCCGCACGGTCGTCCTGATCGCCGAGCACACCGACGAGGGCGCGATGGGCCTGGTCCTGAACCGCCCCGCCGCCTCGACGGTCGGCGAGGCCGTGCCGGACCTCTCGTGGCTGGCCGGCGACGAGGCGCCCGTCTACGTGGGCGGCCCGGTCGCCGAGACCGCCGTGATCGTGTTGGCCGAGTTCGACCGCCCGGAGCTCGCGGGCGCGCTGGTCGAGGACGACCTCGGCTTCATCGGCGCCGACGCCGACGACCCCGAGCGCCTCGGCGGCGCGATCCGCCGCGCCCGGGTCTTCGCCGGCCACGCCGGCTGGGGCCCGGGTCAGCTCGAGGACGAACTGGCGGAGGAGGCGTGGATCATCGAGCCGCCCACCCGCGAGGAGATCTTCACGCTCGACCCGACCGAGCTGTGGGCGTCCGTGTTGCGCCGCAAGGGCCACCGCTACGCGCTCCTCGCCACCATGCCACCAGACCCCTCTCTGAACTAGCGCCAGGGGTCTGGCCCTTTTGGTCGCTCCGCACCCAGCGACCCCGGCGCCGGAACCTAAAGGGGCCTGACCCCTTTAACTCATCGAGTTCGCGATCTCGAGCGCACGCGCCTTGGGGATGTTCCCCTCGACGCGGATCAGGTCACCGTTGCGCTCGAGCAGCAGGACCGTGTCGGAGACGCGCTGCTCCTCGAACGTGCCGCCGCTGGGCGATTCGTAGGCGAACCCGTGCGCGCCCTTGATCCAGTAGCCGTCCTTGACGCGCTCGACCGTCGCGCCCATGCCGACGGTCTTCTGGATGAACGGCGACACGCGGGCCTTGAAGACCTGCACGAGGATCGGCCCGGGATAGACCAGCGAGACGACGTGGGTCCCGTCGGGAAGCGATGTGTCGTAGGCCTCCGGTTTGCCGAGCACGCCCGGCGTGCGGGTCCCCGCGGGGAGCGCGATCGCGGGCCCGAGGTCAAGCCGCGCGCCGATCTTGGGCTCCACGCGCTCGATCTTCACGGACTTCAACCCGAGCCATTCGAGCACGGTCGACCGCGCCGCGGGCGACGCGGCAAGGGTGCCGCCGACGGCCACCAGGGCCGCGGCGAAGACGTACGCGAGGCGGGCGCGCCACGTGCTGGGCGTGGGCAGGCGCCGCCGGCGCCGGGCGGGCGCGGCGCCGCGCGCGGCCTCGCCGCCCGCCGCCTCGCCGCCCCGCGCGGCCTCGCCGGCCGCCGCCCCGCCGCCCCGCGCGGCGTCGCCGCCCACGGCCTCGCCGCCCCGCGCGGCCTCGCCGCCCAGCGCCTCGCCGGCGCCCCGCGCGGCCTCGCCGCCCGCCGCCGCGCGGCGCGGGTCCGCCGCGATCCGCGTCATCACTGCCGCCGCCAGGTCGGGGGTCGCCGGCCAGTCGACGTCCAGCTCGCGCAACGCGGCCTCGAGGTCGCTCATGCCGTCACCTCCCCGCGCAGGCGTTCGAGGGCGCGCGAGGTGCGCGACTTCACCGTGCCGGGCTTGACGCCGAGGGCGGCGGCGGTCTCGGCCTCGGAGAGCTCGAGCAGATAGCGGCAGCCGAGCACGAGCCGGTCGTCCTCGCGCAGGCGGGCGAGCGAGCTCAGCAGCGCGGTGCGCGCCTCGGTGGCGAGCACGGTCGCTTCGGCCGAGCCGGTCTCGGTCTGCGGCGTCAAACGCAGCACGAGCGCCTGCCGGCGGCCGGCGGAGCGGCGCCGGTTGCGCGCCTCGTTGGCCACGATCGTCAGCAGCCAGGGGCGCCACGGCTCGCCTTCGCGGAAGCGGCCGAGCGCGCGCCACGCTTTCACGAACGCGTCCTGGGCGGCCTCTTCGGCCTCGGCGGCGTCCTGGGTGATCAGCATGGCGGTGCGGAAGGCGATGTCCGAGTGCGCGCGGACCAGCGACGCGTACGCGTCGCCGTCACCGCGGCGGGCGAGGGCGAGCAACTCGCCCTCGGTCAACTCTCGAGCCACCGCCCCCTATACACCGGGGTACTGCAAGTGGTTCCCGCGCCCCCAGACCCTGGGGCGCGGGTGCGACCGGGACTCTTAGTCCCGAAGTCGGTAGCCGGCCCCGCGGACCGTCTCAAGCTGGTTGACGCCGAACGGGCGATCGATCTTGTCGCGCAGGTAGCGGACGTAGACGTCGACGATGTTCGAGCGGTTCTCGTAGTCGTAGTCCCACGCGTGCTCGAGCAGCTGGTAGCGCGAGAGCACCTCGCCCGGGTGACGCATGAACGTCTCCAGCAGCTGGAACTCCTTGGCCGACAGGCTGACCTCGGTGTCGCCGCGCCAGACGCGACGGCCGGCCGGGTCGAGCTTGAGCGTGCCGACCTCGAGCACCGCCGGGCGCTCCACCGGGCCGCGACGGGCAAGGGCGCGCAGGCGCGCCAGCAGCTCGGCGAACGAGAAGGGCTTGGCCAGGTAGTCGTCGGCGCCGCCGTCGAGGCCGGCGACGCGGTCCTCCACGGTGTCGCGCGCGGTGAGCATGATCACCGGCGACCAGATGCCCTCTTCGCGCAGACGACGGCACGTCTCGAAGCCGTCGATGCCCGGGAGCATCACGTCGAGCACGATCGCGTCATAACCCGTCGAACCGGCCATCCACAGAGCGTCCTCGCCCTTGATGGCCACGTCGGCGGCCAAACCTTCCGAGCGCAGACCCCTGCGGATCAGGCTCGCCATCTTGATCTCGTCCTCGACCACCAGCACGCGCATGAACGGTTCCTCAGAGTAGGGGTGAAAGCATCATGCGCTAACCCCATGAGTTGAAGATGAGAATTATGAGAGGGTTCTCATGAGCGCGATCTTATGAAGGCAACGCGATCCACACGTCCGCGCCGCCCTCGATGTTCTTCGCGTGCGCGGAGCCGCCATGCGCACCCGCGACGGCGGCCGCGATCGCGAGCCCGAGACCGGTGCCGCCACGCGTTCGCGCCTCGTCGGCGCGAGTGAAGCGCTCGAACGCGCGCGGCAGGAAGTCCGGCGGGAAGCCGGGTCCCTCATCGAAGACGTGCAGCTCGACGCAGCCGTTCTCCCGGCGCGCGCTGAGCACCACGTTCCCGTGGCCGTACGTGAGCGCGTTGTCGACCAGGTTGGCCAGCGCCTGCTCGATTCGCGCGGGGTCGGCGTTGAGCGACACGCCCTCGGAGGGATCGGCGGTGATCGGGCGCCGCTCGACCTTCGCCCGCGTCTGGAAGCGCCCCGCGACGCGCTGCAGCACCTCACCCGCCACGAGCGGCTCCGGATGCACCGGCAGCCGCCCCTGGTCCGAGCGCGCGATCACCAGCAGGTCCTCGGCGAGCGACGAGAGCCGCTCGGCCTCCTCGGCGGCTGAGCGCAGCGCGTCCTCGAGCTCCTCCTTGGTGTGCGTGCCGCGCAGGGCGAGCTCGAGCTCCGTGCGCAGGATCGCCAGCGGCGTCCGCAGCTCATGCGAGGCATCGCTCACGAACGCCCGCTCGCGTTTGAACGCCACCTCGAGCCGCGCGAGCATCTCGTTCAGCGTGCGCCCGAGCCGCCCGATCTCATCGTTGGTCGGCGGGACCGGAAGCCGCTCGCTCGTCCCCGCCGCGGTGACGGCGGCGGCGTGGCGGCGCATGCGCTCGACCGGCCGCAGCGCCGCGGCAGCCAGGACGTAGCCGACCACGGAGGCGATCAGCAGCGCGATCGGGCCGCCGATCGCCAGCAGCGCGTGCAGCGCCCCGAGCGCCCGCTCGCGCTGCGCCAGCGGCTCGCCCACGACGACGATCTCCTGCGTCCTGTCCGCACGCACGGGCCTCGCGAGCAGGCGCACGGACGCGCCGTCCCCGGTCCGCCGTTCGACGATCACGTCGTCGCCGTGGCGCACCTGCATCACCGACGCGTGATCGAGCAGCGAGGCGGCGCCGGCGCCGGTCGTGGTGTCGATGACGGTCCCTTCCGCGTCGAGCACCTGGGCGAAGGACTCGCCCGTGGAGTCCAGCGCCGATCCGCCGCCGTTGCGAGCGGCGACGACCGCGGCGGCGTCACCCGCCCGCGCCTCGAGCCCGTCGTCGATCGTGTTGTCGAGGTTGTTGGCGACGAGCACGCTGAGCGCGATGCCCGCCCCGGTCAGGAGCACCGCCATCACGCCCGTGAACGCGAGCGTGAGCTTGAACCGCAAGGGCATGCGATTCAAGAAACCCACCTGCCCGCGTCGTCGGCCCACTTGAGCGCAGCAAGGTACGCCTCCGCCAGCTCGGTCGGATCCGCGCCCTCCGGGAAGTGGCCCTGCTCGTAGCGCAGCACGGTCCCGAGGGTGCGCCCCATCGGGCCTTCCAGGCGCAGCAGCGCGCCGGCGATCTCGTCGGAGAACGGAAGCGTTTCGAGCACCTGCTCCATGCTGGCGTCCAGGAGCGCATCCGCGACCGAGAACAATCCAACCGTAAAGAGCCGGTCGCGCTCCTCCTCGGTCGCGCCGCGCCCGAGCAGCTCGCACATCCGCCCGCGCAGCAGCGCCAGCGCGACGACCTGGTCCGGCGCCTCGGGCACGGAGGACAGCGCGACGACGGTCGCCCAGCGGCGCACGGCGCGCGCGCCGAGCAGGGTCAGCGCCTCGCGCACGGTGTCGATCTTGCGCGGGAGCGCGAAGAACGCGGAGTTGACGTGGCGCAGCAGCCCGACCGAGAGGCCGATGTCGGCGCCGATGATCCGCTCGAGCTGCTCGAAGGAGACGTTCGCGGTGCTCGTCAGCTCGCCCAGCGCCTGCAGCGAGGCCACGGCGCCCACGCCGCCCCGCTCACCACTCGGGCGGGCGAAGAACTCGCCCTGGAAGTGCGAGAAGCCGAGCAGCCGGCAGCGGGTGAACTCGTCGGCGGTGGCCACGCCGGTCGCGACCAGCTCGAGCCCCAGCTCGGCCGGCCCGGCGAGCAGCGCGCGCAGCTCGTCGTCGTCGCGCCCGGCGACGCCGACCTTGACGATCCCGCAGTGGGCCAGCAGCGCGGCCGCGCCGTCGAAGTCGTCCAGCGCGAGCGCGAACCCCTGCGCCTGCAACGCGCTCGCCCGCTCGACGGAGGCCTCGGGCGTCAGCTCGAGCACCATCCGCGCGCGGTCGAGCTCCGGCGGCGGTTCGCCCTCGAGCGCCACCCATACCGGCCGCCCCGCGCCGAGCTCGAGCAACCCCGCCGGCGAGAACCCCGCCAGCACGTTGCCCGCGCCGATCAGCTCGTAGGCGACGACCTCGCGGCGGCCGTCGACGACCGGCGAGCGCACGACCGCCACGCCGGGTATCGCCTTCGCCGGCGGGACCGCGGTCAGGTCGCGGTCGATCCCCTGCCACCCGCGCCCGGACCGCACCGAGCGCGAGTCGACCGTCCGGTAGCTGGAGTCCGCGTGCCGGCGCCGCAGCACGCCGGACCACCCGAGCGCCTGATCGTCCGGGTGCGTGAGCTCGGCCAGGGTCAGCCCGATCAGCTCGTCCCGGCCGAGCAGCGCCGCCCCGGCGGGGCTGGAGAACCGCAATCGCCCGTCCTCGTCGACCGCCCACAGCCAGTCCTCGGCGGCGTCGACCGCGTCGCGATAGGGGATCAGCTCGTCGACCTGCCCGCGCAGCTCGGCCAGCCGCTCGCGTTGCGCCTCGACCTCGGCCGCGAGCCGGGAGCGTTCGGCCTCGGCGGCGTCGCGCTCGGCCTCGACGGCGCGCAGGCGGATGAACGCGGCCACACCCACCACGACCAGGACCACCGCCAGCACCACCGCCACCGTCACGGCGGCAATGGTGTCACCCCGTTCACACCTTGGTGGCAGGTTTCGTGCGGGGCGCGACGCGACGATGGCGGCAGATGTTCCTCGCCTATCGCGATCCCGACGGCCTCCGGCAGCTCTACGCCCTCCCGAGCGCGCTCTCGCGGGTGACGATCGGGCGCCGCTCGAGCTGTGACGTCGCCCTGCCGTGGGACGACCAGGTCTCGCGCGTGCACGCCGAGCTGCTGCGGATGGGCGACGCGTGGGTGGTGTGCGACGACGGGCTCTCGCACAACGGGACCTACGTCAACGGCCGGCGCGTGCACGGACGCCGGAGGCTGATCCCGGGGGACGTCCTGCGGGTCGGCGCGAGCACGCTGACGGTCGGCGAACAGGCACCCACCGCCGCGACCACGCCCACACGCCCGGCGGGCGCGGACCGCGAGCTGCCGCGCGTCACGCCCGCCCAGCGCCGGCTGCTCGAGGCGCTGCACCGCGGCGACGGCTCCGCGCCGCCCTCCAATCGCGAGATCGCCGCGGAGCTCGGGATCTCGATCGACACCGTCAAGGGCACGCTGTCGGTCCTCTACGAGCGCTTCGGGCTCGAGCACCTGCCGCAGAACGCGAAGCGGGCGGCGCTCGCCGCGCTCAGCGATAGTCGATCCGAGTGAGCGAGTTGTCGCCCATCCCGGTGACCCACACCGACTTGCCGTCGTCCGCGAGCCCATACGGGTTGAAGCCGACGTGGATCGGCTCACCGATCGGTTCGAGCGTGTCGGGGTCGTACACGATCACGGTGTTGTCGTTGCGGCTCGCCACGTAGAGCCGGCCGCCGGCGAGGACCGACTGCGCCGGCGAGCGGCCGGCGGCGGTGGTGCGCAGGCTCCGGCCGTCGGTGCCGACCCGGGCGATCGCGTCGTCGCCCGCGAGCGTGATCCACAGCGCGCCGTCGGCGTAGCGCATCGTCGTCGTGTCGGACCCGAGGCCCGTCCAGTCCTGGAGCGTCGACGAGCCGGGGGCGAGCCGCGCGAGCCTCCGGGTCGCCTTCTTGATCACCCAGATCCAGCCGTCGCCCGCCGCCAGGCCGCTCACGCCGTCGTTGACCGCGATCGTCTGCTGGAGGTTCCCGTCGTGGTCGTAGCGGAGGATCCGGCCCGGACCGTCGCCGAGCTGCAGCGCGACCCACACCCCGCTCGAATCGACCGCCAGGCGGAGCGGGTACCCGGGGACCTTCCAGCTCTGGCGGACCTTGCCCGTCCGGCCGTCGAGCCGAGAGACCTCGCGCTCGTCGCCGGACGCGACCCACACGCTGCCGTCGTGCTCCGCGATCGCGGTCACGCCGGAGCCCACCTTCGGGTGGAACGTCCGCTCGTCGCCGGTGGCCGATTCGATGCGGGTGATCCATGGCATCCGCGTGCTGGCGATGAACAGGTCGCTGCCGGACCGCACGACGCCCGCCGGGCGGTCCGAGATGTCCTTGAAGCGCTTGACGTGCTTGGCCACGGGGCTGGCCGATGGCGTGGCGGTGGGTGAGGGCGAGGGCGTCGCGGTCGCGGTGGCGGTCGGGGTGGTGGCCGCGACGCCGCGTGGCGCGTCCCCGCGCGTGAGCAGGACCACGAGCACCGCCACGAGCGCGGCCACCAGCGCACCGCCGATCCAGACGCCGGCCCCAGGTCGCCTCCGCTCGGGCCTCGCCACCTTGGCGGGCGCGGTGCGGGTCGAGGCCTCGGCGGCGAGGCCCTCCTCGGTGGGCGTGGAACCTGGCGCGGCGGCGCCACGGGCGACGAGGCGCTCCGGCTCGGTCGGCACCGTGCCGCGAGCGGCCGCGCGCGCGGCGCGGCCGAGGTCGCCGGCGGACGGGTAGCGCTGGTCCGGCTCCTTCGCCATCGCCCGCCCGACCACCGCGTCGAACTCGGCGTAGAGGCCGCGACGCACGCTCGACGGGACCGGCGGCGGGGCGGAGAGCTGCGCCCACAGCTTCGCCTCGTCCCCCTCGCGCACGAACGGGACGCGCCCGGTGAGCGCGAAGTGCAGCACGCCGCCGAGCGCGTACACGTCGGCGCGGGCGTCGATGCGGCCGCCGCGGATCTGCTCGGGCGCGACGTAGTCGAGCGTGCCCACCCACCCGGCCCCGGTCTTCGTCCCGCTCGTCCGGGTCAGGATCTGCTTGGCGAGGCCGAAGTCGGTCAGGTAGACGTGGCCGCCGGGGTCGACAAGCAGGTTCGCGGGCTTGACGTCGCGATGGACGAACCCGGCGCGGTGGATGGCGTCGAGCGCGGCACCCGCCTGGGCGACGAAGTCCGCCGCCTCGACCGGGTCCAGCGCCCCGCCCGCGCGGACCAGTGAGCGCAGGTCGCTGCCGGCCACGAAACGCATCGCGATGTAGGCCAGCCCGTCCTCGGAGCCGGCCTCGTGGACCGGGATCACGTTCGGGTGGTCGACGCTGGCGGCGGCCCGCGCCTCGGCCAGGAAGCGCTTGCGGACGTCCTCGTCGTCCAGCAGCTCCGGCGCGATCACTTTCAGCGCCACGACCCGCTCGAGCGCGAGCTGGCGCGCCCGGTAGACGACACCCATCCCGCCCCGCCCGACGAGCGACTCGATGCGGTAGCCGGCCACGATCGTGCCGGGCTCGAGCGAGGCCATCTCCGCTGTATAGCCGAGTCCGGGAAGTTGGGCAATGCATCTGAACCAGTCGGCGCGCTCGTGCGTATGGACCCACGAGGACCGGAACAGACGCCCGCTTAGGACCCCCCTCCTGAAGGGCGTCACCTTCTCCCGCGGCCCGGCCACGGTCGGCCGGGCCGCTCGGAGTTCCAAGTACATTTCCGGGCATCGACGCCCTGCCCATCATCTACGTCACGGGTCACCGCAACCCGGACACGGACTCGATCGCCTCCGCCGTCGGCTATGCCGAGCTGATGGGGCGCCTCGATCCGCGCAACCGCTACGTCCCGGTCCGCCTCGGCGACGTCAACACCCAGACGCGGTGGGTGCTCGAGCGCTCCGGCGCCCGCGAGCCGGAGTTCCTCCCGCACGTGATGCTGCGCGTGCAGGACGTCATGCGCGAGGACTTCCCGCAGGCGACGGCCTCAGAGCCGGTGCGTGAGGTCGGCCTGCTGATGTCGCACCACGACATGGACCTCGTGCCGATCACCGACGGCGACGGCGCCCTGGCGGGGGTGCTGACCGAGCGCGCGCTGGCGCGGCGCTACATCCGCGAGTCGCGCGAGCCGTCCGAGCTCGACGCGCCGGCGTCGGTGGGCGCGGTCGCCCGCGTCGTCGAAGGGAAGCTGGTCAACGGCTCGGACACCGCCGAGGTCACCGGCCAGATCTGGTGCATGGCGATGGACATCGGCTCGCTGCCGAGCGAGATCGGCCCTGGGGACGTCGCCGTGGTCGGCAACCGCGAGGACGCCCAACGCGCCGCGATCGAGCTCGGCGTCGGCCTGCTGGTCGTCACCAACGGCACCGAGCCCAGCGCGGACACGCTGGCGCTGGCCGCCGAGCGCGACGTGCCGGTCGTGACCTCGCCGCTGGACTCCTACGTGACCGCCCGCATGGTCACGCTGTGCGCGCCGTGCCGGTCGCTGATCGACCCGGACCCGCTGACGGTCCGGCCGGACGACCTGCTGTCCGACGTCGCGGACGAGGTCAAGGAGGTGCACTACCGGGCCGCGGTCGCGGTCGACTCGTCGCGCCGGCCGATCGGCCTCGTGACCCGCACCGACCTGCTCTCACCGCGCCCGCGCCGGGTCCTGCTGGTCGATCACGCCGAGCAGGCGCAGAGCGTGATCGGGGTCGAGCAGGCCGAGATCGTCGAGATCCTCGACCACCACCACATCGGCTCGATCGAGACGACGGTGCCGGTGCGGGCGACGTTCGACCCCGTCGGCTCGACCGCGACGCTCGTGGTCGAGCGCTTCCGTCAGAACGGCCTGGAGCCGAGCCGCTCGACGGCGATCCTGCTGACCTGCGCGATCATGTCGGACACCGTCATCCTCAACTCGCCGACGACCACCGAGCGCGACTGGGCCGTGGTCGAGTACCTGCAGCGGGTGCTGGCGCTGGACCCGATGGCGCTGGGGCGGGAGATGTTCACCGCCACGTCGGACCTCGCGGGTGTGCCGGCCGAGGCGATCGTCGCCCGTGACGCGAAGGAGTACGAGGTGTCGAGCGGCGCGACGATCGCGATCGCGCAGGTGGAGACCGTCGGCCAGGGGCTCGACGATCGCCGCCAGGAGCTGCAGGACGCGATGGACGAGGCGCGCGAGAAGCGCGGGTACGGGCTCTACGCGCTGATGGTGACCGACATCCTGGCCAAGGACACCGACCTCTACGTGTCCGGCGACGCGGGACCGTTGGAGGTCGCGTTCGGGACCGAAGCGCATGACGGCGTCATCCCGCTGCCGGGCGTGATGAGCCGCAAGAAGCAGGTCGCGCCGAAGGTTCTAGCGGCGCTCTGAAAGGGGTAGCTTGTTCCTATGCGACTCAGAAAGCAGAAGTCCCGCAAGGATCAGCTCGCTGACCTCGCCGTCGACTACCTGAAGCTCAAGGCCGTGTCCAAAGCGGTCAAGGGCGCCGGCAAGACGGCCAAGGGCGCCGCGGTCGTGGTCGGCGCCGGCACCGCCGCCGTCGTGGCCACGAAGGTGGTCCGGGGGCGCCACAACGCCCAGGCGGCAACCTGATTCCTCCGCTCATTCCGGCCCCGGCCGCTTATGAGGAGCGGCCGGGGTCGCCCGTCAAGGTCGGCGACCCCGTCGTCGTCGACTTCGACGGCCCGGCCGAGAGCTACCAGCTCTCCGTGGGCGAAGACGGCGTGCAATTGGCCGCGGCCGACGACGCAGGCCGCGCCCGCGGCCTCGCCACGCTGAAGCAGCTCGGCCCGGCCGTCGCGCCGTGTTTGATCGAGGACGCGCCGCGCTACGGCTGGCGCGGCTTCATGCTCGACGTCTCGCGCCACTTCTTCGGTGTCGAGGACGTGGTGCGGCTGATCGACCTCGCCGCGCTCTACAAGCTCAACGTCCTGCACCTGCACCTGACCGACGACCAGGGCTGGCGCATCCCGATCACGAAGTGGCCGGAACTGACGGTGTCGGGCGCCGCGACGCAGGTGGGCGGGGGCGCCGGCGGGTCGTACACGCATGAGGAGTACGCCCGGATCGTCGCCCACGCGGCCTCCCACCAGATCACCGTGGTCCCGGAGATCGACGTCCCGGGCCACGTCAACGCGGCGCTCGTCGCCTATCCCGAGTTGGGCGGCGGAGCGCGGCCGGAGCCCTACACGACCTGGTCCTCGCCGGGCCTGTCGCTCGACGTGGCGTCGGAGATCGCGATCCGCTTCCTCGACGACGTCGTCGCGGAGCTGGTGGCGTTGACGCCGGGGGACTACATCCACCTCGGCGGCGACGAGGTCGAGGGCATGGACCACGAGGCCTACGTGAAGTTCATGTGGGACGCCGCGAGCGTCGTGCTGCGCCACGGCAGGACACCGATCGTGTGGGAGGAGGCCGGCGTGGCCAAGCTCCCCGAGGGCACGATCGTCCAGCACTGGTCGAATCCCGAGCCCGCCCGGGCCGGCGCCGCCCAGGGCCTTCCGTTGATCATGTCCCCCGCGCCCCACACCTACCTCGACCAGAAGTACGACGACTCGACCGAGCTCGGCCTGAAGTGGGCGGGGAACGTCGACGTGCGCGACTGCTACGAGTGGAACCCCGACGACGTCATCCCGGAGGCCACGGTGCTCGGCGTCGAGGCCGCCCTCTGGACGGAGACCACCGAATCGCGCGACGACGTCGACTCCATGGTCTTCCCCCGCCTGCTGGCGACCGCCGAGGTGGGCTGGTCAGCTACGCGCGACTGGGAGGACTTCCGTGCTCGCCTCGCGGCGCACGGCCCGCTCCTGCGCGACCTTGGCGTCGGCTTCCACCCGTCGAAGCAGATCGACTGGCCGGCCTGAGCGCGCGGACACGGCGGAACTCGGCGATCTCGGCCGTCGGGCCGTAGCGGTCGGCGATCTCGAGCAGGCGCGGTTCCAGCTCCTCCTCGCCGTCCGGACCGAGCCGCAGGGCGCGGCGGTTCGGGCGCGAGCTGACGACGTCGGTCAACGTGGCGCCGGTGAACAGGAGCGCGACGCCGTCGTCGGCCGCGTAGCCGGGCGGCATCGTGCCGTCGGCGATGAGCGTGCGGCAGATCGGCAGGCGGGTGGGCTCGCCGTCCATGTGCACCGACATCGAGCCCGGCAGGAAGCCCAGGCCCGGCGAGGGCGCGGGGTGGCCGAGGGACTTGGTGATGCCCCACTCGAACCAGCACATCGCGCCCGCCGACAGGCCCGCCAGGACAACGCCGGACTCCCACGCCTCGCGCAGGATCACGTCCAGGCCGAGAGCGCGCCACACCGCGAGGAGGCCGAGCATCGACCCGCCGCCCACGTAGATGATGTCCTGGGCCAGGAGCGTCTCGCGCAGAGGGATCGGGCGCGAGCCGAGGCGGAACAAGGAGATGTGCATCGGCTCGCACGCGCGCGAGCCGAACGTCGCGTGGAACTGGCGGATCTGCGCCTCGCCGTCGCCCGAGGCGGTCGGCAGCAGGCAGATCTTCGGCATCGCGCTGCCCTCGGCCAGGCCGAGGATGAAGTCGTCGAGGGCGGGGTTCTCCGGCTCCATCGTGAAGCCGCCCCCGCCCATGGCGAAGATCGTCGGTTCAGGCCGCGGCAAGCGTGATCTTCGGCCGTTCACCGAGGTAGGTGGCCTCCAGTGGGAGCTCCACGACCTCGTCGCCGACCGCCTCGACCCGGTACGCACGCGCCTCGGGGCGCGAGAGCACGACGCGATTGAGGTCCTCGCCGACGAAGTGGAGCGCCGCGCCGTCGGAGGCCGCGTACCCGGCGGGCAGCGAGCCGTCCAGCAGCGCGGAGTGATACGCCGGCCGCCGGTTGTCCTCTTCCTCGTAGTGCACCGCGTTGGAGTGCGGGAGGAAGCCCAGCCCGTCGTAGGGCTTGGCGTCGTGGTGATAGGCCGTCAGACCTGACGCGAACCAGCAGAGTGACCCAGCGGACACGCCGACAAGGATGACACCCGCTTGCCACGCCGCGCGCAGATCCTCGTCGATCCCGTGCGCGCGCCAGACGCCGAGCAGCGACAGGATCGAGCCGCCGCCGACGTACACGATGTCCTGCTTGAGCAGGTGCTCGCGCACCTTGCCCGGGCCGCGGTCGCGGCGGAACAGCGAGATGTGCGACGGATCGCAGATCTCGCTCGAGAAGTGCCGGTAGAAGCGCACGACGTAGTGGTCTGCATCGCCCGAGGCGGTGGGGAAGAAGCAGACCCGCGGCTTCTTCCGCCGGGCCAGCGACAGCACGTAGTCGTCGAGCAGCGGATTGCCCGGCTCCATGCTGAATCCGCCGCCGCCGTAGGCGATGATCTGTGGTGGACGTCCACGTGCCATGGGGCCGAATGTACGGTCGATGAGCGGACCCTTGTCGGTACCGCGAGTACAAGCCGTTTCGACCGCTAGTCCTGCGCTCGACCCCAGGGCGATAAGACCCGCAAAAGGCTGGACCGCGCGGAGGGACACAGGGGCGTGAACGCTGGGCACGCTGGCGTGCATGACACTGCCGGAATGGGCTGCTTGGAACGTCGACCCGGACCTCGAGCCCTGGACGGTGGGCGTCGAGGAGGAGGTGATGCTGCTCGAGCCGGACGGCTCGCCGGCCTGGCGCTCCGAGGACGTGCTGCAGGCGCTGCCGGAGTGGCTGGTCAAGCACACGCGCGGCGAGACGCACGGGCTCGCGCTCGAGCTCGCCACCGACCCGCACCGCACCGTCGCCGACGCCACGGCGCAGCTGCGCATGCTGCGCGCCGGCCTTGCGGAGACCGTCCACGGGCTCGGGCTGCGCGCCGCGGTCGCCGGGACCCACCCGCTCGTCCGCGCCGAGGACGTCCAGGTCTCCCCCGGCGCCCGCTACCAGTACCTGCACTCGTCGCTGCGTGAGCTCGCGCGGCGCGAGCCGACGTTCGCGCTGCACGTGCACGTCGCCGTGCCGGACGCCGAGCTCGCGGTGCGCGCCTTCAACGGCATGCGCGCCCACATCCCGGTCCTGCTCGCGCTCGCCGCCAACTCGCCCTTCACCCGCGGGCGCGACAGCGGTCTGGCGTCCGCCCGCACGCCCGTCTTCCAGGCGTTCCCGCGCACCGGCATCCCGCGCGAGTTCCCCGACTACGCCTCCTACGCGGAAGCGGTCGACGTGCTGCTCCGCTGCGGCGCGATCCCCGAGCCCACGTTCATCTGGTGGGACGTCCGGCTCCAGCCCAAGCTCGGCACGCTCGAGGTGCGGGTGATGGACGCGCAGACCCGCATCCGCGACACCGCCGCGCTCGTCGCGCTCGTCCAGTGCCTCGTCAGGATCGAGGCGCTGCAGGGCATGGCCGAGCCCGAGCTCACCCACGCGCCCGAGGTGCTCGACGAGAACCGCTTCCTCGCCGCCCGCGACGGCATCCGCGCGCAGCTGCTGGACCCGCACCGCGACCGCAGCGTGCCGGCGGCGGGTCGGCTGGCCTCGTTGGTCGACGCCTGCTGGCCGCACGCTCGCGCGCTCGGGTGCGAGCGCGAGCTGAAGCTGCTCGCCCACCTGGCCGGCGATCCCGGCGCCGTCCGCCAGCGGGCGATCGCCTCCGAGCGGGACGGCATCCCGGGCCTCGTCCGCTGCCTGGCGGGCGAGTTCTCACCCCCGCGGCCGCGCCTCGCCGCGGCCGCTTAACCCCGCGGTCGACCAGGGGTCGGTCCTCTTTCGACACTCGGTCCGTTGGAGACCGGGCCGCCCATCTCCAGACTCTTTAGAGGAGAAAGGGTGCTGCACACCGGGCTTCTGGACTCTCCTCCCTCGGAGCCCGGCTTTCGGTGGCGGACCTTCCCGGCCAGGCCTGGACAACCTGGCCGGGACTCCGCTACCCCTTCGGTAGCCGGAGCGTCGCGATGATCGCCCGGTGGTCGCTTCCCGGGATGCGCACCACGGTCACCCGCTCGACCTCGACCCGCTTGTCCACGAGGATGTGGTCGATGGTGATGGGCAGCGCGCGGCGCGGGAGCGCGGGCCAGGTCCAGATCCAGCCCTTGCCGGCCGCGTCGGCGGCGTCGGTGTAGCCGCGGGCGAGCAGGCGGCGGAGCTCGACGTGGTCGAGCGTCGCGTTGAAGTCGCCCGCGAGGATGCGCACGTCGCCGCGGCCGTCCGAGCCTGGGAGCGCGGCGAGCGCGTCCGACCAGCGCGGCGCGGCGAACGAGCTGACGGGCGGCGCCGGGTGGACCGCCTTCAGCCGGACCGGCGGCGCGCCGCGCACATCGAGCAGGACCTCGGGCTCGGCGTGGCCGGTCACGTCCGGGGCGGTGTCCCTCGCGAGCACGGGCAGCCGCGACAGCACGCCGGTCCCCGACGCGCCCTGGCCCGGCTCGACCGCGCGCTGCGGGAACGCCGTCTTCGCCCCCACGCGATCGAGCTTGGTCATCTGCTCGGGCCGAAGCTCCTGCAGCGAGAGCACGTCCACGTCGTGCTCGCGCGCGATCCGCAGCAGCGCCCGCGGGTCCCCACGCCCCAGGTACACGTTCGACGTCATCACCACCAGCCGAGGCCCCGCCGCGTCCCGGTCCGGCCCGCCGACCGCCCGCGGGACGAGCGCGAAGGCGAACGCCAGCATCGCCACGCCCGCCACCCCCGCCACGACCCACCGCCGCGCCACGAGCCCCACCGCCACCGGCAGCCACGACGACAGCGCGGCATACGGCGTGAACGCCAGCACCGCGACGAACGGATACGGCAGCTCGACCCCGAACGTCCGCACCACCGCCCACACCACCCAGGGCGCAGCAACCGCGCCGGCGACCAAAGTCCGCATCGGCGCCCAACCTAAACGTGCCGGGCACCTTTAGGCCCGAGTTGCACGGAACCTCCACGAGTGGGGCGGTGTAACAGCCGCACTCCACCGAAAGGAGCGCGCCGTGCGCCGCCTGCTGCTCGCCGTCTGTCTGTTGTTGCTGTTCGCCCCCGCCGCGCGGGCGGGTGGGTGGGCGACCGTGTCGCTGAGCTCGACGCCCACCGACAAGCACTGGGTCGTGGACCTCACCGTGCTGCAACACGGCCGCACGCCGCTGAACGACCTGCAGCCCGTCGTCACGATCCGCAACGGGGCGACGAGCAAGGACTTCGCGGCCAAGCCGACCGGCAAGGCCGGCACCTACCGCGCGGACGTCGTCTTCCCGACGGCGGGCCGGTGGAGCTACGAGATCGACGACGGCTTCATCAGCCAGATGCCGCACACCTACCCGCCGGTGCAGATCGGCGAAGCGACCGCGGCGGCGAGCGACGACGGACCCAATCTGCTGTGGCTGGTGCCCGGCATCGCGCTGCTGCTCGCCGCGGCGGCGCTGCTGCTCCGGCCCCGCCTCGGCCGGCACCCGCAGGCGGCGTGAGAGCCACCATCCTCGCGGCCGGCGGCCTCGCCTGTGCGGGGGCGGCGATGACGATCGCCGCCTTCGCCGGCGGAGGCCACGCGGCGCAGCCCGCCGCGCCGTCACAGGTAAACCGCGGCGCCCAGGTCTTCGCCGAGCAGGGCTGCGGCAGCTGCCACACCTTCAAGCCCGCCAACGCCCGCGGCGGCCTCGGGCCCGACCTCGGGCTCTCGCTCCAGGGCAAGGACGCGCGCTACGTGCTGCAGTCGATCGTCGACCCGAGCGCGGTGCTCGCACCCAACTACGGCGACCTCATGCCGCACGACTTCGAGCGGCGGATCGCCCCGAACGACCTCGGCCTGCTGGTCACGTACCTGCTGACGCCAGAAGCGCCCGCCCCTTCTCGATCTCCGCGTCATTGACGAGGTGGTCCATGCCCTCGAAGACGTCGACCTCGACGACCGCCCCGAGCGTCGAGAGCATCGAGGAGGTCTCCTGCACCCGCCAGGCCGGCACCCAGCCGTCCGGGTCGGACGTGCCCATATAGACCGGAGTCCCCTCGAAGGAACCGTGCTGCGGCGGGACGGTGCCGCGCGGCCCGCAGAACCCGCCGGTGTAGATCAGCAGGCCGCCGTACCGACCCGGGTGGCGCAGCGCGTACTCCGACGCCAGGCAGGCGCCCTGTGAGAACCCGCCGAGAACCACCTTCGAAAGCGGCACCTCCAACGAGTGCAGCAGCGAGTCGACCGCGCCGATCGCCGAGCTCAGCCACGGCTCGTTCTCGGCGAACGGCGCCAGGAACGAGCCCGGCCACCAGCTGTTGTCCGCCGCCGCGGGGGCGATGAAGCTGACCTCGTCGTCGCCGAGGCGCTCGGCGAGCAGGAGCACGTCGTCGGGGCTGCGGCCCCGGCCGTGCAGCAGGACGCAGACGGCGCGGGCATCCTCCACGGACGGCCCGCGCCGCACAACCGGTTGGCCCTCGTGGATCACACGATGCAGCTAATCACGCCCCGTGCGTGTCCGCCGCCAGGGCGGCGAGGACCTCGGAGGAGTAGTGGTCGGCCGCCTGGGCGAAGGCGACGCGCTCCTGCACGTGCGCGCCGAAGCGCGTCTTCTCGAACGTGGCGCCCATGCCGAGCAGGACGCGGCGGGAGCCGAGCTCGCGCGCCCGCAGGATCGCGCGGCGCATCGCCTGCCGGTACGCGCCGTGCGTCCGGACGACCGCGTAGTCGAGCCCGACGACCATCGGCGCGTAGTGGCGCGCGCCGAGGAAGTGGGCGCCGAAGGCGACGACCTGTCCGGTCTCGCGCAGCGTCAGCGTCATCAGCTCCCACGAGGCGTGCGCGAGCATGTCGCGCAGGAACGTCTTCGGCAGCGGGAACGAGTTCAGGTCGCGCCCACGCTGCTGGACCGCCAGGTAGAGGCCATAGAGATGGTCGAGCTCGGCATCGCTCACCGACCGCCCGCCGGCCCGCAGCCACTCGACGTCGTACGCGTCGTCGAACGGCAGCACCGACTTGCGCTGGTGCACGCGCGCCTTGGACGTCAACGTCGCCAGCCACTCCTCGTCACCGCCCGCGACCGGCTCGTAGACCAGCGAGTCCGGCAGCGACGTGCGGACATAACCGCGCTCCTTGACCGCGTCGGCGAGCTCGAGGTCGGCGGAGTGCAGGTCGCGGAACACGATCGTCCCCGCGCCCTCGGCCTTCGCGTGCTCGGACACGGCCGCCATCAGGAGGTCGAGCGCGCCCTTCCAGTCCTTGTTGCGGTCCAGGTAGAGGTGGTCGCCCTCGGTCAGCAGCGAGCCCATCGCGAACGTGCGCGACGTCAGGTAGTACGGATCCTCCACGCGCCGCCGCTCGACCAGCTCGGAGACCTCGGCGGAGGACATCATGTCGTCCTTCCACAGCGCGGCCGTGAAGTAGGCCGCCAGCACGGGGACGCCCTCGGCGTCGCGGACGAGGTAGTAGTGGAAGTCCCACTCGTCCTCGGGCCGCACGCCGCGACCCACCGCGAACGCGGTCTCGAGGTACTTCAGGCCGTCGACCGTGAACGTGCCGCGCTCGCCCAGCAGGTGGTCCCACTCGGCGGCGTCGAGCGCGTCGGCTGAGCGGTGATGCTCGAGCGTCAGCGCGGGCTTGCCCTCGCCCACGATCTTGATGTGGCGCCGGCGCGCCGCCTCGTCGGCCTGCGCGAGCGCGGCCGGGACGTGCTTCGCGAGCGACTCCACGAGCGCGCGCACGTCGTCGAGCGTGTGGTGCAAGGTGAGCGTCACGCGCACGCCCGTGTGCTTCATCGGCACCGCGGGGAACGTGCCGAAGTTCGTGTAGTGGCCGTCGTCGACGAGCCGCTGGAGGACGTCGTGGGTGAGCGTCGGCAGCCCGAGCGGGATGTAGCGGATCGGCGTGACGTCGCGCGAGGCCAGCGGGATGCAGAACTCGTCGGCGAGGTCGGTGAAGAGCTCGATCCGCTCGCGCAGCGCGGCCTGCATGACCGGCAGCTCGTCGGACAGATGGATCTTGGCGGACTGGATCGCGGCGCCGAGCAGCGGCGGCTGGACCGGGCCGGAGAAGATCATCGGGCCGCCGGTCGTGCGCACCTTGCGCTTGAACTCGGCGTTCGGGAACACGATCGCCCCGCCCGCGCACGCGAACGACTTGTTCAGCGAGCACGCGGCGACCAGCCGCGGGTGCATGCCCATCGCGTCCAGCGCCGGCCCGCGGCCGTGCTTGCCCGCCCAGCCCACGCCGTGCGAGTCGTCGATGTACATGTGCAGCTGCGGGTAGCGGTCCAGCAGCTCGACCAGCTCGGCGAACGGCGCCAGGTCGGCGAACATCGAGTAGACGCCGTCGGCCATGTACCAGATGTGCTGGTGGGTCGGCGCGAGGCGCTGGATCATCGCTTCCAGGCGCTCGATGTTGTTGTGGCGGATCAGCTCGACCGTCGCGCCCTTCACGCGCAGCTGGTTGGCCGCCATCTGGACGCTGGCGTGGACCTGGTGGTCCAGCAGCACGGCGTCGCGGGACTCGACCAGCACCGGCAGCGTCGCCAGGTGGCCGAGCGACGTCGTCGGCGTCACCAGCACATGGCCGCCGAACATCTCGTCCAGGAGCGGCTCGAGCTCGTTGTACTGGGGTGACTGCAGGTAGGACCGCGAGGACGAGAACTGCGTCCCGTAGCGGTTGACGGCGTCGATGACCGCGGCCTTCATGCGCGGATCCAGCTCCAGACCGAGGTAGCTGCAGGACCCGAAGTTGATGTGCGGCTCGCCGCCGAGCAACACGGTGCGCCCGTCGAGGGCGTGATCGTCGATGTCGATGTGGAGGAGACCCTTGCTCGCTCCGGTCGTCATCACTTCATCCAGAATCGCCAGGCGCTCTTCAGCAGTCGGCACGTAGTTCCCCCGAGGGTTGAGGTTCAGGGGTCCCTTCGGCAAATGGTGCGTTGGACTCAAGTGTGCGTTTTGTCCGGTCAGCCTCAAGACGACGCCGTTCCGTCCGAAATCACTGGACAAGGTGCTCCACCTTCGGTCACTCAAGCTGCCGCCAACGCTCTTTGCGCGTTTCCGGATGCTGTTGCTCGTCCTCGCCGAGGTCGGGACGGTCAGCGTCGCCTTCATGTCGGCGTTCACCTCGCCGTCGATCCCCGAGAAGTTCACGGGCGTGCTGCTCTCGCTGGCGCTCGGGATCTACTGGATCCGCGGCTACAAGCGCGGATCGTTCTCGGTGGCGCTGGAGCCGCTGGAGGCGGCGGCGATCTTCCTGATCCTGCGCGTGACCCCGGGCGACCCGCTGCTCCCGGTGCTCGGCCTCGCCTTCCGCAGCCTCTACGGCGGGCCGCTGTTGGCCGCGGTTCGCTACGCGTTCTACCTCGCGGCGCTGTTCGGCGGCCACATCGGCCGCGGGCAGCTGCAGTTCGACGGCGACGTCACCCGCGCGATGGGCCTCGCGCTAGCCCCGATCCTCTGCCAGTCCCTGTCGGTCGCGCTGCGCGCCACGGAGACGATCCAGCGCCGCCTCACCTCGATCGTCCAGAACTCCACCGACGTCGTCACGATCGTCGGCGCCGACCTGCGCATCCGCTGGCAGGCGGCCTCGATCCGAGGCGTGCTCGCCCAGGACCCCGACGCGCTCGTCGGCAGCCCGTTCGGAGAGCTGATCCATCCGGATGACCGCGCCGCGCTCGACGGCTACTTCGCCGAGGCCGCCGGCAAGCCCGATCACGCTCGCAACCTGACGCTGCGCCTCGCCCACGGCGAGGGCGGCTTCCGCGACTTCGACGTCGTCGCCGCCAACCGCCTGCACGACACCGCGGTCGACGGCTACGTGCTCAACATGCGCGACGCGACGGACCGCCGCGAACTGGAGTCGGAGCTGCGCTCGCTCGCCGCCCAGCGCGAGCACGACGCGATGCACGACCCGCTGACGGGCCTCGCCAACCGCCGCCGCCTGTTCGCCCGCCTCGAGGAGACCACCGCCGCCGCCCGCGCCGCCAAGACCAAGCTCGGGCTGATGCTGATCGACCTCGACCACTTCAAGGAGCTCAACGACACGCTCGGCCATCAGGCGGGCGACCGGCTCCTGCGCGAGATCGGCCCGCGGCTGGAGGCCGGCGTCCCCGACGCCGAGCTGGTGGCCCGCGTCGGCGGCGACGAGTTCGCGGTGCTGCTCAAGCCCGGCACGACCGTCGAGGACGCCGAGGACATCGCCGCGCGGCTCGCCCGCGCCATCGAGGAGCCCTTCCGCTTCCAGGGCCTGACCCTGCTCGTCCGCGCGAGCGTCGGCATCGCGATGTTCCCCGAGCACGGCCGTGACGTCGAGACGCTGATGCAGCGCGCCGACATCGCCATGTACTCCGCCAAGGCGCGCGGCGTCGGCGCCGAGGTCTACAGCGCCTCGCGCGACGGCCACTCGCGCGCCCGCCTGGCGCTGATCGGCGAGCTGCCCGACGCGATCGAGTCCGGCCAGGTCGTCGTGCACTACCAGCCCAAGTTCAACCTGGAGACCGGCCGGGTCGCCGGCGCCGAGGCGCTCGTGCGCTGGGACCACCCGCAGTTCGGCCTGCTCGGCCCGGGCGCGTTCCTGCCGCTGGCCGAGCAGACCGGCCTGATGCGCCCGCTGACCCTGCGCGTGCTGGACGACGCCCTCGCCCAGTGCGCCGCGTGGCGCGACGAAGGGCTCGACCTCCCCGTCGCCGTCAATCTCGGCGCGCCGAACCTGCTCGACCTCGGCCTCCCCACGGACGTCCACGAGCTGCTGGCCAAGTGGGACGTCGACCCGGGCATGCTCCAGCTCGAGATCACCGAGACGATCGTCGCCGCCGACCCGGTGCGCGTGATCGAGATCATGAACCGGCTCGGCGAGCTCGGCATCTCGCTCTCGCTCGACGACTTCGGCACCGGCTCCTCGTCGCTCGCCTACCTGCGCGAGCTGCCGGTCCAGGAGCTCAAGATCGACAAGTCCTTCATCCTCGGCATGGACGAGGATCGCGAGGCGGCCACGATCGTCGAGACGATCGTCGACCTCGCCCACAACCTCGGCCTGCGCGCCGTGGGCGAGGGCATCGAGACCGAGGAGGCCTACCGCCTGCTCGCCTCGAGCGGCTGCGACTTCGGCCAGGGCTTCCTGATGGGCCGCCCGATGCCGGCCGCCGAGCTCACCGCCCTCGCGTCTCGCGAACCCGTGTCGCGGCTCTAGCCGCCCGGCTTCACGACCATCAAGAAGACGGCCAAGACGATCAGGAAGCCCGACAGGGCGCCCATCGCGCCTTCGCGCTGCGCCTGCCTCTGATAGTCCTCCGAGAGCGTCGTCGCGCCGTCCGCGAGCTCCTTCTCGGCCATCGCCGCCAGTTTGCGGTCGGTCGGGATGAAGTACGCGCCCTGCAGGCCGCCGAGGACGATCGCGATCACGAAGGTGATCCCCAGCCACGGCTTGCTCATCAGGTCGGCGTCGACTCCCTGGTAGATGCCGGTGATGATCAGCAGCAGCAGCGCAGGCGATGCGAGCTTGCGCAGCACCTCGATGTTCATCCGGTGGATGAACGGCATGTAGCGGACGTCCAGGCGCATCGCGAGCGGGAAGGCCACCGAGAGCGCGAACGTCGCTCCGAGGCCGACGACGGCGCTTGAGATGTGCAGCCAGAGCGAGATGTTGTAAAGGCTGAAGTTGGCGAGCACGACCCGGGACCCTATTCGCCGAGCAGGACGTTTGCGGTCGCGAGAAGCTCCTCCGGCTCATGAATGATCCGGTCGGCGCCGGCCTCGCGCAGCTCGTGCGGCGTCCCGATCCCCCACGTGACGCCGATCGCCGGGATGCCGTGAGCCTGGGCGGCGAGGACGTCGAAGGAGCGGTCGCCGACCATCACGGCGCGGGTCGGCCCCAGCTCATGGAGCGCGCGGCCGAGCGTCTCGGTCTTGCCCTCGGCGCGGGCGGCCAGGTCCGGCCCGGCGACGACGGAGAAGTGGTCGCGCAGGCCCATCGCCTCCAGCAGCGGCTCGGTGAGCGCGAGCGGCTTGGAGGTCGCGACCGCGAGCCGGTGGCCGTCGAGCGCCGCCAGCGCCTCCGGGATGCCGGGCGAGACCGTCGTCTCGGTCAGCGAGGCAGTCCTGTAGCGCTCGCGGTAGCCGTCGATGCAGGCGTCGACGATCGGCGCGTCGTGGGCGACGCCGAGCAGCTCCCCGAAGCCATAGGCGAACGGCGGGCCGATGTACGGCAGCAGCTCCTCATCCGGGCGGGTGGGCAGGCCGAGCTTGGAGAAGGCGTAGTTCACGCAGGACAGGAAGACCGCGCGCGAGTCCACGAGCACGCCGTCCAGGTCGAAGATCACGGTCGAGTTCATCGCCCAGGATCCTCTCAGGGTTCTCGCAGGCGGCTCTCGGCGACCGACCCGATTCTCATGGCATGCCCTCCGCACTCGCCCAGGAGAAACTCGCCGCCCGCGCCCGCCGGATCTCGAACCTCCGCAAGCGCATCGTCGCCTCCGTCCTCGCCGCGTTCGTCCTCGCCTGGGGCGTCGTCGCCTTCGACGGCTCGATGGGCGCCGAGACCACGACGGTCGCCTCGACCGGCACGACCGCAACCTCCACCGACACCACCACCTCGACGGACACCAGCTCCTCTACCGCTTCGACCGACACCTCTTCGCAGCAGAGCTCCTCGTCGCAGGACGACGGCTCGACGATGAGCACGAGCCAGTCATGAACGAGCCCGGCTTCCCGCAACGAGGGACCAACCGTCGGGTTTCGGGCGTCCCGGGGGTGGCCCCGTGAGCGAGCACGCGTTCTGGATCACGAGCCGCGCCGCGGGCATCATCGCCCTCCTGGTCTCGAGCCTGGCGGTCGCGGTCGGCCTCAGCCGGCGCGGAAAGGACTGGCGGATCGTCCACGAGTCGCTCTCGCTGGCGACGATGGTCGCGCTCGCGGTTCATGCGCTCTCGCTGCTCGGCGACTCGTATCTCAGACCGAGCTTGGCCGACCTCACGATCCCGTTCGTCTCCGGCTATGAGCGACTGTGGATGAGCGTGGGGATCGTCGCCGGCTGGGCGTTCGTGATCCTCGGTCTCTCCTACTACGTGCGAGCCCGGATCGGCATCCAGCGGTGGCGCGTCCTGCACCGCTTCACCGCGCTCGCCTGGGTGCTCGGCATCGCCCACGCCCTGATGATGGGCACCGACGCGGGCACCGCCTGGTTCCTGCTCGCCGCCGGCCTGTTCGTCGTCCCCGCCGGCGCGCTGCTCGTGCGCCGCTTCACCCCGACCACCCCCGTTCCCGCATGAGATTCACCTGCTTCGGATCACGCTGCGGCGTCTGGGCCACGACCACCGAGGCCGAGGAGGAGGCGCGGCGCTGCCTGGAGAACTGGCACATGCGCTTCAGCCGCTTCATCGCGACCTCCGAGCTCAGCCGCCTCAACGCCGACCCGCGCGACGTCGTCCCCGTCAGCACGACGATGACCCGCCTGGTCGAGACCGTGCGCGAGGCCGCCGAGGCCACCGGCGGGCTCGTCGACGGGACGCTGGTGGGCGAGATCGAGGCCGCCGGCTATCTGGGCGACCTCGGCGCGCCGCTGCCGCTCGAGCTGGCGCTCGGGCTCGCCCCGCGCCGCCGCCCCGCCGCGCCGAACCCGGATGCCCGCTGGGACGAGATCCTCGTCGACGGCTGGGAGATCCGCCGCCCGCGCGGCGTGCGCTTCGACAGCGGCGGGCTGGCCAAGGGGCTGTTCGCCGACCTGATCGCCGAGCGCCTCGGGGACGAGTTCGCCGTCGACTGCGGCGGCGACCTGCGCTTCAGCGGCGCGCCTCGGCGGCTGGAGGTCGCCGACCCGTTCGGCGGCGCTCCGCTGGAGGTCTTCGAGCTCGAGCGGACGGCCGTGGCGACGAGCGGGATCGGCCGGCGCAGCTGGCTCGGCCCCGACGGACGCCCGGCACACCACCTGCTCGACCCCGCGACCGGACGCCCGGCCTTCACCGGCGTCGTCCAGGCCACCGCGCTCGCCCCGACCGCCGTCGAGGCGGAGTGGCGGGCCAAGGCCGCGGTCCTGAGCGGACCCGACCGTGCCGCGGACTGGCTCGAGCACGGCGGTGTCGTCGTGCTCGACGACGGCACGCACTTCACCATCCAAGGAGCACGACATGAACAAGCGAGCGTTTAGACGCATCGCGGTCTTCGCGAGCGCCGCGGCGCTCACCGGCGGCGCCGTCGCCGGCTGCGGCTCGGACGCCGCGACGACCAACGGCACCACGCAACAGCAGCAGAACGGGCAGCCACCGCAAGGCGGCGGGATGGACTTCAGCGCGCTCGCCACCGAGCTCGGCGTGTCCACCGCCAAGCTGCAAGCTGCCATGCAGAAGTTCATGCCGCAGCCGGGCGAGCAGGGGCAGCGGCCCTCCGGCGGTAGTCCCGGTGACATGGCCGCCAATCTCGCGAAGGAGCTCGGCCTGAGCGAGTCGAAGGTCAAGGCGGCGCTGGAGAAGGTGATGCCGCAGGGCGGGCCGCCCAACGGAGGCCAGGCTCCCCCGAGCGGTACCCCATCCGCCGCAACCACGTCGTAGGGATAACGCCCGATTCGCGCTGGCGGAGATCCGCCAGCGCGGGGGCGTTCCCCGCGGCAAGCTCGCGGCAAGGGGCGGGCAAGGCCGGAAGATGAGAGTTCCGCGCCATGCTCCCACGTCTCACCCTCGTCGCGGTCGCGCTCAGCCTCGTAGGCGCAGCGCCCGCGGCGGCTGACTCGATCGCGTACATCCAGAACAACGACATCTGGCTCGCGACGCCCGACGGCGCCCGCAAGCAGCAGGTCACCCACACCGGCGGCTACTACTACGTCTCCCAAGCCGACGACGGCACGATGGCCGCGCTCGTCGGCGGCGAGAAGATCCAGAAGCTCTCGCGCACCGGCCAGGTGCTGGCCGAGTTCTCGACCTACGTCTCGGACGGCTCGCCGGTCGGCGGTCCCGTCACGCAGTTCCACGGTCCGTTCGACCCTGAGATCTCGCCCGACGGCTCGAAGATCGCCTTCGAGTACTTCAACGACACCTACGACGCGGCGCCCGGGTGCAACGAGCTGACCGTCCCGCCCTGCTACGCCTACACGCAGAGCCAGGGCGTCGGGATCACGAACTCGACCGCGTTCACCGGCGTCGACGCGTACGGGCTGCTGACCGGCTGGGTCGCCCCGCACTGGGTGTCCAACGACATCCTGCTGCGTTCGTCGGCGGGCGCGAACCTCAACGACGACGCGGTGTTCTCGACGGTCGGGACGCCTGGTATCGACCCCTGGTTCTATGACCCCAACCAGGGCCTCGGCGTCAAGGACGTCGAGCTCTCGCGCGACCAGCAGACCGTCGTCGGCATCGCCGGCTTCTACGACGAGAAGCTGCGCGTCTACCGCACGACCATGTCGCCCTTCGGCGCCCCCGACTGGGACCACACGCCGTTCACCAACCACGAGAACGTGCCGGTCGCCCAGCAGTGCTACGAGCTGCCGGGCAAGTTCGAGAGCACCACGCTCGCCCCGAGCAGCAAGGCGATGGCCTACAGCACCGCCGAGGGCGTCTTCGTGGCGGCGATCCCGGACGGCTGCGCGCCGGGCGCTCCCGGCACGCTCGTCTTCCCCGGCGCCAAGCACCCGGACTGGGGCGTCGCCGACGTTCCGCCCGCGTCCGCGTTCGAGACGGCCACGCCCACCCCGGCCGACGCTCAGCCGCCCGCGACGCGCAAGCTGACCCTCTCCGTGTCCCGCTCCGGCAAGGTCACCGTCACCGTGCCGGGTCCCGGCAAGGTCACCGTCACCGCCAAGCGCAAGGCGCGCACGGTGGCGAAGGTGTCCAAGACGGCCAAGGCCGCGGGGAAGGTCACGTTCAAGCTCAAGCTGCGCGGCAAGGTCACCGTCACCGCGAAGCAGGGCGGGTTGACCGCGAAGAAGGCGCTAACAATCCGGGCATGACACTGGAAGGAACGGTCGCGCTCGTCACGGGCGCGAGCAGCGGCATCGGCGAGGCCACCGCGCGCGCCCTGACGGCCCAGGGCGCGAAGGTGGCGCTCGTCGCGCGCCGCAAGGACCGGTTGGACGCGCTCGCCGCCGAACTCGGCGGCCTGGCGATCGAGGCCGACGTGACGGATCGTTCGCAGGCGATCGCCGCCGTGGAGAGCACGGTGGGCGAGCTCGGACGGCTCGACACCGTCGTCAACAACGCGGGCGTGATGCTGCTCGGCGACCTCGTCGACGCGCCGGTCGAGGAGTGGGACCGGATGATCGACCTCAACCTCAAGGGCCTGCTCTACGTCGCCCACGCGGCGCTCCCGCACCTGTTGCAGTGGGCGCAGGCAGGGCCGCGCAACGTCGCCGACCTGGTCAACATCAGCTCGGTCGCCGGGCGCCGGGTCGGCCAGGGCGGCGGGATCTACCAGCTGACCAAGCACGGGGTCGGCGTCTTCGCCGAGGCCCTGCGCCAGGAGGTCACGGCGCGTCACGTGCGCTCGTCGCTGGTCGAGCCGGGCGCGACCGAGTCCGAGCTGGTCATGCACGTGCGCCCGGAGGTCCGCAACAACCTCAACCCCAACACCTACAAGATCCTCGAGGCCGGCGACATCGCCGACGCCGTCGTCTACATCGTCACGCGTCCCCGCCACATGGCGGTCAACGAGATCCTCATCCGTCCGACGGAGCAGGTGCGCTGACGACGGCGATCGCCTCGACCTCGATGAGCCGGCCCGCCTCGGCCAGCGTCTGAACGCCGATCAGCGCGTCGGCGGGCTTGTGAGCGCCGAACGTCGCCTGGCGGGCGGCCTCGATCACCGGGATGTACTCCGGGCGCATCCCGGGCACATAGATCGTGAGCTTGGCGACGTCCTCCGGCCGCGCACCGGCCGCCGCGAGGGCGTGGCCGACGTTCTCGAACGCCTTGTGCGCCTGGACGCCGAGGTCGCCGGGACCCACCAGGTTCCCGTGCGCGTCCTCGGCGACCTGGCCGGCGATGAAGACCAGCGTGCCGGGGCTCGCGACGACGACGTGCGTGTAGGTCTGCGGTGTGGCGAGCGTGCCGGGGTTGACGAGGCGCAGCGTCACGGCCGGCCGCTCACGGCCAGCGTCTGGTTCGCGTAGCGGGCGTCGCCGGTCACGTCTTCGCCCATCCACTCAGGGGCGGTGAAGGCGTGGGCGGCGGCCTCGTCGGCGAACTCGACCTCGGCGGTCAGCAACCCTTCGAGCGCACCCTCGTAGACGTCGACCTCGGCGGTGAGGCCCCCGTCAAGCGGGACGAGGTAGCGCGTCTTGACCACCCTCCGGCCCTCGGTCAGCGGCCACAGGCGGTCGAAGTCGGCCGCGTCGAGCGCGACCTCCTCCTCGCCGCGCGCGAGGCCCTTGCCGGTCTTGACCGTCAGCGTGTGCTTGGCGCCCTTGCGGCGGACGCGGACCTCGGCGCCGGCGGGGTCGAGCGCGAGGTAGCCCTGCTCGAGACGATTGGACTCGTGCGCGTCGAGCCCGTCGGGGCGCGCGCTGAGCCGGTACTTGCGTTCGACCTCCATCAGAGCTCCTCTCGAAGACGTTCGGCGATCGGCTCCGGGAAGGGCGCCGCGCGGCCGCTCGCGTAGTCGTAGCCGACGAGCGTCCCCCAGCCTTCGGCGACGAGCCGCCCGTCACCCTCGCAGACCATCCGGAACGCGATCCTCACGCTCGAGCGGCGCAGCTCCTCGGGGCGCACGTCGACCCGCAGGTCTTCCTCGTAGAAGCCCGGCGACGCGAAGCGCACGTGGGTCTCGGCGAAGATCATCCCGAAGCCGCCGGCGCGCCCCATCGGGTCGATCGCGGGGAAGAGCCCGCGCATGTAGGCGACGCGGGCGCTCTCGAAGAACTGGTGGACGGCGACGTTGTTCAGGTGCGCGTTCGTGTCCAGATCGCCGTAGCGGATCCGGTCGCGGAACGAGTACCGCCAGCCGTCAGCGTTCAACCGGGATCACGAGCCGGACGGCAGTGCCACCGCCGCGGGGCGAGTCGACCGAGAACGCGCCGCCGACCGCCGCGGCACGGTCGGCCAGGGTCTCGAGGCCGCCGCCGGGCTTGACCGCGGCGCCGCCGATGCCGTTGTCGCGGAACTCGATCGTCAGCTGGTCGCCGCCGTCGGCCACACGAAGCTCGGTCTCGGTGGCGTGGGCGTACGCGCCCGCGTTGGCGATCGCCTCCGCCACGACCAGGTAGGCCGTCGTCTCGAGCATCGCCTCGAAGCGCCGCCCGGGAAGCTCCCGCAGCTGCACGGCCATCGGCGCCCGCGCCACCAGCACCTGCAGCGCGGCCGCGAGGCCGCGCTCGGACAGCACCGCGGGATGCAGCCCCCGCGCCAGCTCTCCCATCGCCGCGCTCGCCTCCATCGCGTCGGCCAGCACCTCGGCCAGCAGCGCCTCCTCCGGGGAGCCCGGGATCGCGCGCCCGCAGGCGACGCGCAGCTTCAGGGCGAGGGCGACGACGTGCTGGTGCGCGCCCTCGTGGAGCGCGCGCTCGAGGCGCCGGCGGGCCTCGTCGCCGGCCTCGACCAACCGCGCCCGGGAGGCGGCCAGCTCGGCGCGCGCTTCGGCATTGGCGAGCGCCTGGGCGAGCAGGCCGCAAAGCCCGACGAGCCGCCGCTCGCACCCGGGCGGCAGCGCCTCCTCGTCCGCCCCGGACGCCACGAGCACGCCCCACGCGCTGCCGTGGCGCAGCACCGGCGCCGCGACGGTCACCTGCAGCCCGGCCTTCTTGAGCGTCGCCGGGACGTCGCCCTTCGAGCTCGCGGTGTAGACCATCCGCGCCGGCAGGAGCGTCGCCTGCGCACGCCCGATCGCCGTGGTGTCGCGCTCGAAGTCGAGCTCGGCGTTGACGGGCAGGCTGTGGGTCCCGCCGTTGCGGTGGACGCCCACGATCACGGCCCGTTCGCCGCCGATGAAGCGCATGACAGCGCCCGCGTCGACGTGCAGCAACTGCGAGACCTCGGCCGAGACGGCGCCGAACAGCGAGTCCAGCGGCTCGTCCCTGGCCACGAGCATGGCGATTCGGAGCAGGGCCGCCTGCTCTTGCACGACCTGGATGTCCTCGACACCCCGGACCAACATCCCCGCAGTCTCGCGGCTTGGCGTCACCGCCGCAACTCAGAGACCCGGGGGGTGGCGGGCGACGAAGCCCGCGGTGCTGCGCATCTGGCTCGTCCAGCGGGTGCCGCCGCCGGAGAGCGCGCTGGTGTCGTAGCGGCGGCCGTCGACGACCATGAACGCGTGGCCGGCGTTGGCGTAGACCGTGATCCGGCGTCCCGGGCCGGGCTCGCCCCAGCTCATGAAGCCGGTGGAGTCGAGTGAGCCGTTGAGGAGGCCGCCGGCCGCGAGCGCGTAGGAGATCGAGCCGGAGCAGTCGTAGCCGCCGCTCGCGCCGCCGTGGCCGCCGCCCCACACGTAGGGCGTGGTGGCGATCTGGTTGGCGGCGGCGACCACGCGCGCGACCACGTCTCCGCCGCCACCGCCGCCACCGCCCGTGTTGCCGCTCATGCCGGGCGCCGCGCTCGTGGCCGAGGCGGCCATCGCCGCGCGCCGGGCGGCCGCGCGCTGCCGGCGCTCGATCGCCGCGATCCGACCCTGGACCGACGCGAGCTTCGACGCGCTGGCGTTGCGCTTGCGCAGCTGGTCCTGCTCGCGGTTGAGGAGCGCGGTGCGGATCGCGTCCGCCTGGTTGCGGTCGTCGTCGGCCTCCCGCGCGAGCTTCGAGTAGGTCGTCCGCAGCTCGGTGAGGTCCTTCGTCATGCCCTTGACCTTGATCCGCGCGTCGCGCGTGTCGCCCAGCACGGAGGCGTTGCGGCGCGCGATCCTGCGCAGGAACTCGAAGCGCTCGACGAGGTCGGTGAACCCGTCGGCGTTGAGCACGACGGTGGCGAACGTCGGCTCGCCGTCCATGTAGTTGTGGCGCAGGTTCTCGGCGAGCGTCTTCTCCGCCTCTGCCTGCTTCTTCTCCAGTCGCGTCAGCCGCACGCGGGTGGCGACGAGCTTCTTCTGCGTGTCGTCGAGCTGCGTGCGCCGCTTGCGCGCCCGCTCGTCGAGCACGGCCAGCCGGCGCTCGGCGTCCGCGAGCCCTTCACGCGTCGCGGCGATCCGCGACTCCTCGGCCTTGACCGCGGCCTTCAGCCGCGACGCCGCGCTCCGCAGGCCGTCCTGCGCGTTGGCGGGCGCCGCGAGCGCCAGGATGAGTGCCGCCAACGGCAGCAGGAGACGACCGATCCGCATTTCGAGGCCTCGACCCTAGTTCCTGCCGGGCCACAAACCTGCAAGCGGTCGTGCAGAAGGGTGCGGCCAGCCCCCCACCGCACGGCGATCACCCCACCTTTAGACGCCTGCCAGCCCACTGATCCGAAAGGGCTTCGATTGCGAATATTCATCTTGCAATGACGCTCATCGCCAACAGCCCCCGTCGCCCCGCCTCGCACGCGTTCACCACCCCCGTGGTGCGCGAGGTCGAGCGTCCGCGCGCCTCCGCCGGCTCAGCCTGGTAGCTGCTTCTGATCGCCGACGGCGTAGGCCTCGGCGAGCCAGGAGCGGACCTCCGGGTCGACGTCCTCAGGCGCTCGCAGGACGAGCCGGTGGACGTAGTGACGCGGAGGGATGAACTCCACCCGCAGCCGCTCGCTCTCCACCGCGCGCAGCAGCACGAAGTGGACGTTGAGGTGCGTTCGGCGCGGCCGCTCCACCGCCGCGAATCGCATCCGCGTCTGGAACGTGATCCGCGACTTGGTCGCGTTGACCGTCACCGGCCCGTTCAGCTCGGCCGCGCTCAGGTAGGCGTCGAAGACGGCCCGCATCCCGGGCGCGGCCTCGAAGTGCGAATCGAGGTCGACGACCGCGCACGAGTGCGGCATGTTGCGGCTGACGAACGTCTGGCCGCAGGTCTCACAGCGCCACAGGTCGGGCTCGGACGGCACCGACGACCACGATCCCGAAAAGCCCGGCGAGGAGCAACTCGCCGACGTAGGGATCGGTCGACTCGATCTGGTTCTCGGCCACAGGGTCCGTCACGTTGGCGGGAACGACGTTCGGCGCGAGCCGCGGCAGCGCGGCGTAGGTCCCGACCGACACGACGAAGACCGCCAGGCACGTCACGAACGCCGTGCTGAGCGCGCGCCGGCGCGCGGCGACCGCGGCCAGGCCGATCACGATCAACGCCCACTGCGGGTGCTCGCGCACGGTGGCGGAGAGCAGCAGCGCGCCCCACCAGATCAGCCCGGCGGCGAGCGCGCTCACCGACGGGTCGGCGTACGCGGCGGCGAGCAGGCACGTCAGGGTGACGGCGCCGACGATGACGAGCCCCTCGGGGTCCGCGCCGTGGCCCGGACCGCTGAACATCAGGGTGGGCACGGCGAGGACGAGGGCGAGCGTCGCGACCCGCAGCCAGGCCGCGGACCGGGTGAACAGCGCCCGGATGCACCCGAGCGCGAACCGCCGGCGGGCGCGCGGGTCGTCGATCGCCGCGAGCTCGGCGAGCATCGCCTGTCCCCAATCGCCACGCGCGAGCATCCGGATCACGAGCGCGGTCATGCCGGCCTCAAGCTCGCGCCGTGGGCGGGAACGCCGATCTCGGCCGCGGCTCGCTCACCCGCGCCGGTGATCCGGTAGAGGTGCCGCGGTGGCCGCCCGGCGGGCGGGTCGCTCTCCCATCCCGCCTCGAGCAGCCCGCGTTCGGTGAGCCGCATCAGGATCGGATACAGCGTGCCGGCCTCGAGCCCGACCTCCTTGCCGAGCTCGTAGCCGTAGCGCGGTGCCGCCGGATCGCGCGCGAGCGCGGCGAGCACAGCGACGGTCTGCGGTGAGGGGCGACGGGCCATGACGCGGAACTCTATATAGGTAGAGTTCCGCGTCTACAGGACCATCGTCCAGGGTTCAGCGAACCGTGAAGACCTGCTTGTTGTCGCTCTGCGACGACGAGTCGCCCGCGTAGACCTCGATCGCACCGGGCTCGACGCGGTACTTGCCCTTGTTGTCCCAGAAGCCCACGTCGGAGGCGTCCAGCTTCCAGGTCACCGTGGTCTTCGCGCCCGGCGCCAGCGTCACGCGCTGGAAGCCGCGCAGGCGCCGCACCGGCTGCGACAGAGACGCAACCGGATCGTGGATGTAGAGCTGCGCGACGTCGTCACCCGCGACCGCGCCCGTGTTGGTCACGTCGACCGACGCGGAGATCGAGCCGCGCGACGACATCACCGGCGAAGAGAGCCGCAGGTTGTCGACCTTGAAGGTCGTGTACGAGAGCCCGTAGCCGAACTCGTAGAACGGCGCGCAGGAGCCGATGTCGCGGTGGCGCGAGTTGTACTTGGACGTCGCGTCACACGGGCGGCCGGTCGGCTCGTGGTTGTAGTAGATCGGGATCTGCCCGACGTTGCGCGGGAAGGAGACCGGCAGCTTGCCGCCGGGGTTGACCTTGCCGAACAGCACGTCGGCGACGCCGTTGCCCGCCTCGACGCCACCGAACCACGCCTCGAGGATCGCGGGCGAGGCCGCGTCGACCTTGCTCAAAGTGAGCGGACGCGAGTTGAACAGCACGACCGCGAACGGCTTCCCGGTCGAGGCGACCGCGTCGATGATGTCCTGCTGCTTGCCGGGCAGGTCGAGGTTCGAGCGCGACTCGGCCTCGCCGCCCATCTCGCGCGTCTCGCCGACCGCGATGATCACCTGGTCGGCGGCCATGGCGGCGGCCTTCACGGCGGCGACGTCGACCGTCGAGCACTCGCCCGCCGGATCGTCGAGGTCGTTGTGGCTCATCGTGCAGCCCGGCGTGTAGGTCGTGTTCGGGTTCTGCTTCTTCATTCCAGCGAGCAGCGAGACGGCATCGTTGTCGTCGCCACGCCCCCACCACGGGCCGAGCATGTCGTGCGCGTCGTCGCCCAGCGGCCCGATCAGCGCGGTCGACTTCGACGGCGAGATCGGCAGCACCGGCCCGTTGTTCTTGAGCAGGACGACCGACTTGCCCGCGGCCACGCGCGCCGCCGCGCGGTTGGCCGGCAGCAGTTGCTTCTTCTGCGCGTCGGCGACGTTCACGTACGGGTGATCGAAGAGCCCCGCGCGGAACTTGATCCGCAGGATCCGGCGCACGGCGTCATCGATGCGCTGCATCGACACCCGCCGCTGCGCGACCAGCTGCGCGCCGAAGTCGCGGTAGTTGGTCGAGACCATCTCGGAGTCGGTACCGGCGTTCAGCGCCTGCGCCGCGGCATCGGGCCCGTCCTCGGCGACGCCGTGCCCGCACGGCCCGTCGTTCGGGTTCACCGGCGGGCAGGCGCGGGTCTCGGCGACCGCGGTGTAGTCGCTCTCGATGAACCCGTCGAAGCCCCATTCGCCCTTGAGCACGTCGGTTTCGGTGAACGGGTTCGAACAGCCGGGACGGCCGTTCAAGGAGTTGAACGAGCACATGACCGTGTCCGCACCCGCGTCGACCGCGGCCTTGAACGGCGGCAGATAGACGTTGCGCAGCCGCGCCTCGGACATGTCGGTCGTGTTGTAGTCGCGGCCGCTCTCCGGCTGCCCGTAGGCGACGAAGTGCTTCACGCTCGTCACCGTCTTGTCCGGCGCCGAGTAGTCGCCGCCCTGCGCGCCCTTGACCCGCGACGCGGCCATCACCGAGTTCAGGTACGGGTCCTCGCCCGCGGCCTCGACGATCCGGCCCCAGCGGGGCTCGTGCGAGACGTCGACCATCGGCGAGTAGATCTGCTTGATGCCGACCGCCGCGGACTCGAACGCGCCGATCTTGTGGTCGGCGAAGGCGACATCCGGGTCAAACGAAGAGGCCGTCGCCAGCGGCGTCGGGAAGATCGTCCGGAACCCGTGGATCGTGTCGAACGCGAACAGGATCGGGATGTGCAGCCGCGACTGCTCGACGGCCATGTGCTGGTACTTGTCGATCAGCGCCGGGTCCGTCTCACTGAACACCCCGCCGATCGGCTTCTTCGCCTCGTCCGGGTTCGCCTTCATCTGCCCATCCGAGAGCAGCGTGAGCTGCTGCAGCTTCTCATCGAGGGTCATCTGCCGCAGCAGCCGGTCGACCTTCTGCTCGATGCCGCGATCACCCCCTGGGCGCTGGCCTGCCAGCGCCTGCTCGTCACCCGTGCGTGACGCAGCTCCGGCGCCCGCGACTCCGAGCGCGCACAACGCCATCGCCGCTCCCACGGCGATGGGGACACGACCCCTGCGAGACATGGCACTTCCTCCCAACGACTCAGACAGCCGGTCGATCCCCACATGTTCGGTCGTGCAAACCACGGGGTACGGACCCTGCGGGAAGTCCACGCGTTGGGAGGCGCTCATGAAGTCCAGGACCCTCGCGGCAGTGCTTGCGCTGCTCGTGTTCATGCCGGTGGCGAACGCATCGGCCAACGGAGGAGATCTCCGTCAATACGCCGAGACGACGTGGGCGTCGATGGCCGCGATGACCGACGATCAGTCGGGCCTGCCGGCCGACGTGCTCAACGCCGACGGCACGACCAGCGTCCAGACGTCGACGACGAACATCGGCGCGTACATGTGGAGCGCGGTCGCGGCCGAGCGGCTGGGGATCATCCGCAAGCAGGAGCTCGTCGCGCGGCTGAGCAAGACGATCACCTCGCTCGAGCACATGGAGCGCTACGGCAACACCGGCCAGTACTTCAACTGGTACGACCACCACACCGGCGCGAAGCTCCTCAGCTTCCCCGACAACCCGAACTTCCACCCGTGGCTGTCGTCGGTGGACAACGGCTGGCTCGCCGTCGGGCTTCGGATCGTCGAGAACAGCGTCCCGCAGCTGCGCAAACGCGCGGGCACGCTGTTCGACGCCATGGACTGGGGCTTCTACTACGTGCCCGACCGCAACGCCGTCCTGTTCCACTACCAGCCCGAGCCGCTCGACGCGCCCTGCTGCTACGACACCGTCGTCAGCGAGTCGCGGATCGTCGACTACCTCGGCGTCGAGCGCGGGCAGCTGCCGCAGAAGTCCTACTTCAGCCGGCACCGCACGTTCCCGGACACCTGCGACTGGTCGTGGACCGAGACCAAGCCGGTCGGCGGCGTCACCCGCAACTACTTCGGCGTCGACGTCTTCGAGGCGGGTCTGCCGTACGCCGGCATGCGGGTCGTGCCGTCGTGGAGCGGCAGCATGTTCGAGGCGCTGATGCCCGCCCTGTTCGTCCCGGAGGAGAAGTGGGCTCAGCGCTCGTGGGGCATCAACCACCCGCTCACCGTCCAGGCGCAGATCTACCACGGCCTCAAGGAGGCCGGCTACGGCTACTGGGGCTTCTCGCCGTCGAACAAGCCGGAGGGCGGCTATGACGTCTACGGCGTCGACGGGATCGGCTCGGACCCGAACGGCGGCGCGTCCAACGAGGACAAGACGCTGATCGATCACGGGTTCGGTGACTGCCCCGGCCGTCCGGCGGTGCCCGATCCCCCGCAGTCCGCCTACACCAACGGCGTCGTCACCCCGCACGCCTCGTTCCTCGCGATGCGCTACGCCCCGCGCGAGGCGCAGGACAACCTGCGCAAGCTCGCGCGGGACTTCCCCGGCCTCTACACGAAGTGGGGCTTCCGCGACAGCGTGAACGTCCAGACCAAGCGGGTCTCCGGCGCCTACCTGTCGCTCGACCAGGGGATGATCATGGCCGCGCTCGGGAACGCGCTCGGCGACGACGTACTGCGTAAGGCCTTCGCCGACCGCGATCTCGAGCGCGCCGTGCGCCCCGTGATCGGAGTGGAGCAGTTCAGCGCTGGGCGGTGACCCGATAGCGCTCCGCCGGCTCGCGCCGGGACATGTTCGGCACCAGCGCGAGCCGCGCGGCCTCGAACGCGTCCCAGTCCGCGCGGTCCGGCAGCGACAGGATCGTGATCAGCTCGCCGGCGTCCAGGCCGGCGAGCGCCGCGTCGACCGCGTCGTCGATCGGCATCACGATCTCGGGGTCGAGGTGCTCGAGCGGGAGGCCTGACTTGTCCCAGAGCTCGGTCCCGACGGCGCCCGGCATCACGGCCTGGATGCGCATGTCGGGCTGCTCGGCGGCCAGCACCTGGGTGAAGGTCAGCGTGTAGGCCTTGCTGGCCGTGTACGTGGCCATGCCCGGGAGGTGCAGGATCGGGACGACGGACGCGATGTTGACCAGCGTCCCGGTCCGACGTGCCGCATAGGCCTGAGCGAGGCGGGTGAACGCGGACACGTTGAGGTCGATGACCCGCTGGAGCTCGTCCGGGTCGGCGTCCGCGACCGGGCTGGCGTAACTCATCCCGGCGTTGTTGACGAACAGGTCGATGTCGGCGAGCCGATCGGCGACGCGGGTCACGTCCGCCGGCACCGTCAGGTCGGCGACGAGCACCTCGACCTGCGTGGGCAGGGTCGCGGCGAGCTCGCGCAGCTTGTCCTCGCTGCGGGCGACGAGGACCAGGTCGTAGCCGCGGTGCGCGAGACGGTTGGCATAGACGGCGCCGAGCCCTGAGGAGGCGCCCGTGATCAGAGCTTTAGATGTCATGCGTCATCTATAGCACGATAAGATGATGAATGACAGCTATATGGCACGATCTTCACGAAAAGACACCGAGAAGCACCGGCAGCAGGTGATCGACGGCGCGGCCACGCTCCTGCGCGAGCGCGGCGTCGACGGCGTCAACGTCGGCGCGTTGATGGCCGAGGCCGGCCTCACCCACGGCGGCTTCTACCGCCACTTCGCCTCCAAGGACGAGCTCGTCCGGCTGGCGCTGGAGAAGGCGATGGCCGACCAGACCGACTGGCTTGCGGCCCAGAGCGAGCAGGGGCTGATCGACTTCTACCTCTCCCCGGAGCACCGCGACGACCCCGGCCACGGCTGCACGATCGGCGCGCTGGGGTCCGAGGTCGGCCGCGCCGGTGAGGACGAGCGGGCGGCGTTCGCGGAGGGGGTCAGGCGCTACATCGACACGTTCGCCTCGCTCTCGGGCGTCGAGCGCGAGGAGGCGCTCGCGCGCTACTCGACGATGGTCGGCGCGCTCGTGATCTCCCGCGCCACCGCGGGCGACCCGATCTCCGAGGAGGTGCTCGGGGCGGCGCGGTCAGCGCTCGCTCATGGGGAGTAGCGCCTATGTAAGGACGGCGGGTGCCCGTGGCACGGTGGAGTCATGGGTCTCGTCCAAGCGCTCCGCGACCGCCTCGGCCCGCCGTACACGGTGCGCTGGCTGGCGCTCTACACCGCGGCGCGCCTCACCGCCTGGGCGATCGCGCTCGCGCTGATGCTGTGGGGCGGGATCGCCCGCGCCGACGCGATCCTGCTGCTCTACGGCCCGCTCAGCACCGCCGCGCTGGCGGTCTCGCCGAAGCTGCGCCGCTCGCCGGTGGTGTGGGCGGTCGACGTCGCGGCGACGCTCGCGCTCGTCGTCGACTCCGGCGACTGGCGCAGCCCCTACTACCTGCTGTGGCTGGTCGCGCTGGCGTTGCCCGCCGCCTACCTGCCGCTGCGCCACGCGGCCTGGCTCGCGCTCGGCGCGCCGATCGCGTTCCTGTTCGTCGCGATCTGGGGCGGCCCCGCGCCGGGCCATCTCCAGGTCACCTCCACCGAGACGCTGGCGATCCACCTCTCGCTCCCGACGCTGCTCGTCGGCGGGCTGGCGTACGTGTGCGACACGCTGCGCCGGCTCTCGGAGGAGCGCTCGCAGCGCGAACGGCTGGCGATCGAGGCCGAGCGCCGGCGGATCGCCTGGGAGCTGCACGACTCCGCCAAGCAGCGGCTGCACGCCGCGCATCTGCTCGTGTCCTCGCTGTCCGGGCGCGTGGGTGAGCCGCTGGAGCGGATCGTCGCCCGCGCCACGGTCGAGCTGGAGTCGGCGGCGTCGGACATGGACTCGAGCCTGGCCGAGCTGCGCTCGCCGCTCGAAGGCCGGCGCTTGGACGATGCGCTGCGCGAGCGTGCGGCGGAGCTCGCGCCGGACGGCGTCCCGTCGATCACCGTGAGCGGCCGCGCGCCCGCGCTCCCGCCCTTGATCGGCGCCCACGTGTACCGGATCGGCTCCGAGGCGATCACCAACGCGCTGCGCCACGCCGACGCGCGCGTGATCGCGGTGCGCATCGACGCCGACCGCACCCACCTGCGCCTGCGCATCGCCGACGACGGCCGCGGGCTGCCCGACGAGCGCCGCCCCGGCGCGAACGGCCTGTTCGCGATGGAGAGCCGCGCCGCGACGATGGGCGCCACGCTGCGCTTCTCGGCGGCCGAAGACGGGCGCGGCACGGCGATCGACCTCGACGTCCCTCTCGACCAGAACGGAGTCCCGACATGATCCGCATCGTCGTCATCGACGACCATCCCGCGCTGCGCGCGGGCCTGCACACCGTCCTCGACGCCGAGCCCGGCATGGTGTTCGCGGGTGAGTGCGACGGCGATGAGGAGCGCGTGTGGCCGCTGCTGAACCGCACCGAGCCCGACGTGGTGCTGCTCGACTACCACCTGCCCAAGAGCGACGGCCTGCAGCTCTGCTACCGGATCAAGCAGCGGATCCCGGCGCCGCGGGTGATCGTCTTCAGCGCGTATGCGGGACCGGCGTTGTCGTTGCCGGCGGCTTTGGCGAAGGCCGACGGGCTGCTGGACAAGGGCGTCCCGGCGCGCGATCTGTTCGAGGCGATCCGGCTGGTGAACAAGGGGGAGCGGCTGTTGGAGCCGCCGTCGCGGGCCGTTCTGGCGGACGCCGAGTCGCGCCTGGGCGAGGACGACATGCCGCTGCTGGCGATGCTGCTCGACGGGACGCCGGAGCGCGACATCGCCCGCGTGCTGCGGGTCGAGCCGCGCGAGGTCCAGTACGCGGTCCAGCGGGCGCTGAGCGCGTTGCGGCTCGAGGTGCCGTCAGCGTGAGGCGATCAGCCGGCCGACGTCCGCGGCGTCGTCGGCGATCGTTATTCCGAGCTCGCGCAGGCCTGGGCGGGCGTCGATCGGGAGCGCTCCGCCCGTGTCCTCGTTGAGGACGCCGCCGAAGATCGTCAGGCCGTCGTAGCCGGCGCGCAGCTCTCGCCCGAGGGTGAGCGCGCCGCCGTTGTAGGAGCCGACGACGACGGCGTCGACGTCCTCCTGGGTCGCCGCCGCCGCGACCTGGGCGGGCGTGACGCCGCTCGCGAGCACGATCACGTCCGCGCCCTGCTGGGTGAGCGCCTTGGCGAGCGCGTCGCGGATGACGTCGTGGACCTCGAGGACGGCGAGCAGGACGCGGGTGCCGTCGAGGCGGGGCGTGTTGTCGGCGATCCGCGCCGCTTGTCGCGCGACCACGCCCGCCTTCCAGGTCGGGCGGCCGTCGCCGGTGTCGAGGCCGGCGGGCTGGATGCGCCTGAGGGCGAGCAGGACCTGCTCGGGGTCTTTGACGTCGACGCCGTCCGCTTCCAGCCGTGCGAGCGTCCGGTCGCGGAACGCGCGCGCGTCCTGCGCGAGCTGCGCGCCTTTCGCCTCCAGCGGCGCCCAGTGAGTCGACGGGCGGCGCGCTTCGCGCTCCACCTCGCGAGCGATCAGCTGGACCTCGAGGATCTCCTGCGCCGATGGGATTCGCTCGGCCTCGGTGAGTGGGACCGGGTTGATCGCATGGCCGGTGGGGCGGTGGAGCTGGGCGCCGATGTCGACCGTCAGGTACTCCCGCAGCACCCGCTCGTTGGCTGCGTGGTCGGCCGTGTAGTCGACGGTGTTGCCGTAGACCATCGTGCCGATCGAGTCGCGGTCGCGGAGGTCGTCGAGCGCGAAGTGGACGATCGCGCGGTCGTCGGGATCGGGGATCAGGCCGCCGTAGGAGTGGGCGAGCCGGGCGCCGAGGAGGCCTTGCACCACATAGAGCTCGAGCGCCGCCCAGCCCGCGTAGCCGCCGTAGTGGGAGAACTGGACGGCGGGGCCGTCGTCGAGGTAGGAGTGCACGAGAGCGCCGGGCGTCTGTGCCATGCGGCGTAGGGCGCGGGTGGTCGCGTGGGTGAGCTCGGCGTCGTCGTAGCCGCCCGGCGGCTCGAAGGCGAAGAACTGGCCGAGGTTGCCGATCGACGTGATGCCCGCGTCGAGCGCGGCGCGCGCGTTCTCCTCCCCCGCCGGCGTGCCGATCATGTGATCGCCGAGGTGCGGCTGGACGGGGAGCCTCGCGACCTCCGCCCAGTCGTCGGGCTCGAGCCGTGGGCCGGTCTCGCGCCGCGCGTCGGCTCGTTCGGCTGCCGGCAGCCCCATCGCGCGGTCGAGGCACAGGCCGAAGCGCTCGATCGTGTGGCCCTGTTCCGCGAGCTCGCCGTGCACGAGGCGGACGGCTTGCGCTGTCGCCGGCCAGTCGGTCAGGCCGACGTGCATGTGGAACGTGATCCGCCCTTGATCACGTGCGCGTTGCTTGAACTCGAGCTCGTGGGCGACGCCGTGGGCGGCACAGAACGCGGTCCGTTGCACCGCAGTACTTCTACAGGGTCGCGCGACACCCCATACGCCGGTCGCAGGTCACCGCGTCACTGCGCACCACGAGCACGAGGTCGTTGTCCTCGATCACCACGTCCGGCGGGTCGGTCGGCCGCCGCGGCGCCCCCCGAACCGGGGTGGCGCCGCTCAAAGCCGCAAGCGTCGGCGCCGCCACGCCGAGCACGAAGGCCCGGCGCGTCAGCACGTCACGGCGAGGTCGTCGACAGCGTGAACGTCAGCGTCTTCGCGTAGGTGCCGGTCCGCAGCGCATCGGTCGCGCCCACGTGCTGCTTGAAGCCGACCGTGACGACGTCGTTGGACACCGGCGCCGTCCACGCGGCCCGCGAGAACGTCACCTCCAGCGGCGACGGCAGCGCGTACGCCCCGTTCATCAGATGGCCGGGATCGGAGACGCTCAAGGCCGCGTCGCCGGCGCTCGAGATCACATTCGCGGTCGTCGACGCCGCGTAGTCCTTCGCGACCCCGGGGGTGAACGCGCCGAACGAGGGCGAAGCGCCGAGCGTCAGCGACAGCGTCGCGGGCACGGTGCCGCTCACCGGCGCGTCGACATGCGTCGACGCCGCATCCGACAGCGCGCCCGCCTCTTCCAGCGCCCGCATCCCGCCCACGACCGGGATCGTGATCTTCGACGCCCGCGCGTTCAGCGTGATCGTGGTGCCAGTGGTCCCGTTGCGCTCGAGGTTGGAGAAGTTCGCCATCAGCACGACGCCGATCCGGTGCCCGGCCGGGATCGTGTAGTCCACCGGCAGGATCGGGAACTTGAACCGGTACTCGGTCCCCACGACCGCCGGCACGTCCGCACGCAGCGAGTCGCGGTTCGACGAGTCCAGGATCCCGCGCGAGATCCGCCAGCCCTGCGTGGCGGTGATCGTGACGGTCGGCTTGATCGGCTGCTGGTAACAGGCGTCGTAGTCCATCACCTTGCCGTCCGGGCCGACGCGGGTCGAGGAGGAGCCCCAGCAGTCGCTCGGCGCGTCCGCCGGCGTGGAGATGCCGTCGGCCGTGCGCGTGATCTGTGTGCTCGGGCCGTAGTCGACCAGCATCGCCGAGAGGTTCGACTGCGGCTTGTCCAGCGACGCGCGCAGGTCGAGCTGCGGGGTGCCGGAGACGCGCAGGTCGGTCTTCAGCGTCGGCGAGAGGAAGACGCGGCGGTTGTTCTGCGTCGTGCCCGCGGCGATGTTGAGCGCGGTCGCCTCACTCTGGTTGGAGAGGTCGGTCCAGCGCAGCGTGTCGGCGTTGCCGCCCGCGCGAGCGCCGAGGAAGCCCGGCGTGGTCTGCGTGTCGCCCTGCAGGTAGACGTCGACGTCGGCGGAGCCGGGCAGCGGCCAATCCGCGTGCGTGGACCAGTTGTCCTTCGTGTCCTCGATGTCGACGCGCGGCTCGGACATGATCCCGTTCTGGACGCCGTAGAGCCAGTAGTCGAACCACTTGTGCAGCTGGTTCATCCACTCCGCCCGGCGGGTCATGAACGGGTCGATGTGACCCTCGCGGCAGATCCACAGCTTGCGTGGGACGTTGTTCTGCGCCAGGCCCGCCCACCACTCGGAGAACTGGTTCGGCTTGACGTTGTCGTCCTGCAGGCAGTGGGTGACGAACACCGACGCCTTGACCTTGTTCACGTCAGGCCGATAGTTGCGGACGTCCCAGAACGCGTTCATCGTGCCGTCCGCGTCGGCGTCGTTGGCGCTCAGCAGGTCGCGGATCGGCGCGCAGTAGGCCCGCCGGTTGGCGTCGGTGACGTAGTTGGAGAGGAACGCCGGATAGTGCGTTGAGCCGATCACACCGCCCATCCGCGAGTAGTCGTACCAGGAGGAGATCGCGCTGATCGGGACGATCGTCGTCAGCCCCTGGACGCCCGTCGCGGCGACGCCGTTGGGCAGCGTGCCGTTGTAGGAGCGGCCGATCATCGCCGACTTGCCGTTGTCCCAGGTCGCGACGACCGGGTCGGCCGTGCCGGTCACGGCCTTGTAGCCGGGGATGCGGCCCTGGAGCCAGTCGACCACGGCCTTGATCGACAGCACGTCGCTCGGCCCGCCGTTCACGGCGCAGCCGGTCGAGTTCGCGGTGCCGTCCATCTCGGCGAGGATCACCGCGTACCCGCGCGGGACGAAGTAGTTGTCGTACCAGAGCGGCCAGCGATCGTTGATCCCGTCGCCGTCGAGGTCGCCGATGCACTCGCCCACGAACTGGCCGCAGTCGGCCGTGTAGTACGGGCTCGGCGCGACGATCACCGGCACCGGATCGTTCGTCTTCGGGCGCATGATCTCGATCGCCGTGCGGTCCTCGACCCCGTCCATGTCGGAGTCCTGCCCGTTCGGGATGTACACCCGCTCGCGGATCGCCTGGTCGTAGTCGAAGACCGGAGCGGTCTTGCCGTCGACGATCGTCTGTGCGTGCGCGGCCGCCGGCAGCGCAAGGCTCACCAGAACGGCCAGCAGGATGCCCCTCATTGATGCTCCCCCCGGAACGTTGTGTCCTCCTCCGCTCCGGGACTCTGCACCCGCGGGCCGCCTGCGTCCAAGCGCGGCGCGTGGAGTTCTCTACACGGGCTTGGCCGCGAGGGCGCCGGCGAGGACCGGGATCAGCATCCGCTCGAGGTCATCCGGGCAGCAGCCGTCGAGATCCGTGCGCGCGGTGCCGGCCACGAGCCCGCGCAGGATGCCCGCGACACAGTCCCAGCGGAAGCGCAGTTCCGCCTCGGAGACGCCCGGAAGCGCCTGTCCGAGGCGTGACATCAGCTCGGCGTCGACGCGCGCGAGCGAGGCTTTGATCCAATCGCGCAGCTCACCCTCCGGGGCGCTCAGCGTGCGGTCGAAGATCCGCAGCAGCGCACGGTCCGGGCTGGTCGGGTCGCTCAGCGCGGCGATGATCGGCCGTGCGATCGCCCTCGCGACGTCCTCGACGGTCGCGTCGGCGTCGAGCGCCTGAAGCCGCGCGAGCTGCTCCTCGAGCAGGCGGGTGATCGCCGACTTGGCGGTCGCGCAGCACAGCGCCGAGAGCGAGCCGAAGTGGTAGCTGACGCTGGCCACGTTGGTGTCGGCCTTGGTCGTGATGTCGCGCAGCGTGACCGCGTCCTCGCCGCGCTCGGCGAGCAGGGTGAGCGTCGCGTCCATCAGCCGCTGCTTGGTGCGCGCGCCGGCGTCCTTGCGTCGGTCTGTGACGCTGTCCACACGTGTATTGAAGCAAATGCTTGAAGACTTTGCTTGCATGTGCAAAGGTAAATCAATCGCTTGATCATGCTTCGCCGACTCCACCCAGAACTGCTCTTCTTCCTCGCCGCGTACCTGCTGTACATCGGCGCGCGGTGGGTGTTCGCGGGCGACCCGGACGCCGCGCGAGAGCACGCGATGTGGATCGTGGGGTTCGAGCACTCGACGCACGTCTCGGTCGAGGGCTCGGTCCAGCGGGCGCTCGACGGCCCGTTCGTCAGCTGGCTGCTGAGCAACGTCTACATGGCGGCCCAGCTGGTGGTCCTGCCGGGGACGCTGTTCGCGCTGTACCGGTGGGCGCGGCCGGTCTACGTGAAGTTGCGGGCGACCGTGCTGGCGACCTGGATGATCGCGGTGCCGATCCACGGCCTGTGGCCGGTCGCGCCTCCGAGGCTGGCGGGCATCGGGATGGTCGACACCGTGAGCGACCAGCTCGTCTCGCTCTCAGGCCATTCGACGATCTTCTACAACGCGTTCGCCGCGGTGCCCTCGCTGCACGTCGGGTTCGCGTTCGCGATCTCGATCGCGCTGGCCTTCGCGCTGCCGCAGCGGTGGGCGAAGGCGCTCGCGCTCTTGTGGGGGCCGCTGGTGACGCTGGCGGTGATCGCGACGGGCAACCACTTCGTGTTCGACGCCGCGGCCGGCCTGGTGGTCACGGCCGCGGGGTTCGCGGTCGGCACGCTGCTGCCGCGCGTCGCGCACCACTGGTCGGACCCGCGCGCCGCCCTCAGTCCAGCGTGAGGTTGAGCGTCTCCAGCGCGGAGACGAAGTCGGGGTCGTCGGGCTCGATCGCCTCGTTGTCCTCGAGGATCGCGTCGAGCTCGGAGCCCTCGAAGATCCCCCAGTTGGCGAGCTCGTCGCCGAGCCGGCTCAGGTAGCGGATGCCCGCGAACGCCTCGGGGCGCTCGAAGACGTAGCGGGAGACCTCCTGCGTGAGCGCGCGGGGCGTGCGCTTGCGGATGTCGCCGGCGTCGAGGTCGTCGAGGCCGTAGTGGATGAGCCGGTGCGCCAGCGCGTGCCTCAGGTGGGCGAGCGAGCGCGAGTGGGAGATGTCGACGAAGTCGAGGCTCGCAGCTTCGGCCGCGCCGACGCAGCGGGTCTCGAGCCACTCTCGCGGCACCGTCGCCGCCGCGATCGTCGGGTGCTCGGGGTCGTCGTCGATGGTCGCCAGCTCGGCGATCAACTGGAGGTCGGCCCTGAACCGCGCGAGCGTCTCGAGGAACGCGCCGCGCCGCTGGCCCGCCGCGTAGAGCACGCGGTACTCGCCCTCGGGGTCGTCGTAGCGGTTGCCGAACGTGTTGTCCGGCCCGGCGTAGGTCCACGGCGCGAGCGCCCACGCGTCCGGCGCGCGGCCGACCCGGTGGAGCGGCCCGTCCGGCCGCACCACCTGCAGCTCGGGCTTCACCCCCCGATCAGGAACGCGCGCTCGGCGGCGACGATCGCCGGCCCGACCTCGTCCAGCGCGCCCTCCCTGAGCAGCCGCGCGGGCGAGCGGTCGTCGAGCTGCGGGTTCAGCCCCTGGAACCAGGCCTGCGCGATCTTCGGCGAGTCGGCGTTGGCGATCGGCAGCGCGACCCTGAGCGCGAACCGGAGCCGCTGCTGCACCTCGTCGCTCGGCGTGCGCTCGCCCTCCGCCCACTGGTTGACGGCGCGGGTCTCGTTCACGCCACCGAGGTAGGCGACGAGCTTCGCGCCGAGCAGTTCCCTGAGTTCGGTCGCCACGTCCTCGAAGTCGGCGCGCGTCGCGTGGGCGTGGGCGACGAGATCGGGACGAGCGTGGTCGGCAACAGCCATGAACCGAGAGTATCACGCCCCGATCCCGAGACAATCCCAGGTTAGATCACGCGTCGATTGGGTACGTACCCGCTTCATGGCGGAAGCGCGGGTCGAAGCGGGCGTGCCGGTCACCGCGGGTTGGTTCGTGGTCAACGCGGCCGACGCGCCGTGGCTGCACAACGAGATGCGCGCCGTGTGCAAGTTCGGGGGCGAGGGCGAGGCGCACTTCGACGACCTCGGCGTCGCTTTGTATTGGCTCGAGCCGGGGCAGCCGATGGCGATGTACCACCACGAGGCAGGGCAGGAGGACTTCCTGGTGCTGCGGGGACGCGCCCTGCTGATCGTGGAGGGCGTCGAGCGTCCTTTGCGCGCGTGGGATCTCGTGCACTGTCCCCCGCGGATGCCGCACACGATCGTCGGCGGTCCCGAGCCCGCGTTGGTGCTGGCCGTCGGCGCGCGCAAGGAGCGCGGGAGCGCGCGCTATCCGGTCGAGCCGGCGGCGATCCGTCATGGCGCGGGCGTCGCGTCGGCGGACGAGGCACCGTACGCGCGCTTCAGCACGCCGCGGCTCGGGCCGCCTCCGCCGGTCTTCTAGATCTCTTCCCGCTTGTAGGTGCGGCCGCCGTGCTCCTTCAGGATCGGGTTGATCTTGGCCAGCGCGGCGGTCTTGAGCTTGCCGACCTTCTGCAGGTCCGCGTCCGAGCACTTGGAGGCGCATTCGCGGTTCTGGCGCAGGGACTCGGTGATCGCGGCGTCGAAGGCCACGAGCGCGGCCTTGAGCTGCTTGTCGTCCGCCTGTTTGTCAAGCGCGCGGATGTCCTTCAGGAGCTTGGAGCGGTTGGCGATCGCGGCCTTCATGTCCCCGCTCACCGCCGACTTGCGACCTTTGGCCGAGAACCGCACGAGCTCGTCGAGCGTCTTGACCTGGGCCTCGATCGGGGCGGCCGTGGCCTTCGGCTTCGGGGTCTTCTTCGGCGTCGGCTCGGGCGTGGTCGCGACGGGGGTGTCCACCGGCGCGGCGACCTGCTTGGGCTCGTCGCCGCCGGTGAGCACGACGACCGCGGTGGTCACGATCGCCGCGAGCAGCACGATCGCGGCGACGATCCCCGCCGTCTTGCCGTCGATCCGCGAGCGGTTGGGGTTGACCGGTTCGGCGGCGCGCTTCTTCGGCTGTGTCGTCTCCTGCGGGGCGAGCGCGGGGAAGCCATGGCGCGTCTCGGCATAGCCGGGTGGGCGGTCGGCTTCCGGGGCTCGTTGCGCGGCGGCCGCGGCCTCGCGGGGCGTCGCGTCGGGCTGCGCGATGTCGGCGGGCTTCTCGCCGGTGTCCCAGTCGGGGCGCGGTGAGGAGATCTTCCAGAGCGAGGCCGCGGTGACGTAGCCGGGCGGCGTCTCGTCGGAGGGGTGGGCTTCGTGGGGCGGCTCCGCGGGCGCGGGCGGCTCGGGCGCGGCGGGCTCGGGCGCGGGCTCCGGTGCCGGCGGCGGCGCGGCGTCGGCGGGCGGGTGCGGCGAGGGCACCACGGGCGGCGCGGCGGCCGCGGGCGACGGAACGACGGGCGGCGGCGCGGCGGCGAGCGGATCTCCCGAGCCCATGCCGGCGAGCGGGTCTCCCGCGGCGATCCCCGGTCCCGCCGGCACGGCGGGCAGCCGGCCCGACATCAGCGGGTTCCCACTCCCCACCGACGGCCCGGCGTTCGGGTCCGGCGGAGGCGGCTCCGGCGGCGGGCGGAGTGTCGGCGCCGTGACCGCGGGCGGCTCCGGCGCCGGCCGCAACGCCGGTCCGGTCAGCGCGTTCGGCTCCGGGATCGGGGGCGGCTCTGGCGGCGGTTTCAACGCCGGCGACGTCAGCACCGAGGCGGGCATCCCGCACGCGTCGCACACCGCCGCGTCGGCGTCCAACTCGGTCCGGCAATAAGTGCAGATCTGGCGCCCTTCACTCATGTCGTGCGGGCGAGCCTAACCGCACCGGCGAGCCGCGTGGGCCTCACCGGTGCGGTCGGTGCGCATCAGGCGGCGTGCTCGTGCCAGTTCTGACCGACCTGCCCACCGCCGCGGAACCGCAGCTCCACGGTCCCGTTGGACTGGCGGGTGAGCGACGTCAGCGTCGCCCGATTGTCGAACCGCCCGTCGTTGGTGAACCCGCGGGTCCACTGCTGGTTCTTCGACGACGCGTTGCAGATCGCCAGGAACGGCCGCGTGTTGCCGACCGAGGCGGACAGGCACATCTGGTTGCTGAGCCCGACCGTGCTGGCGAGCTTGTACGTGGCGAACCCGCCGCCGACGTCCGTCTTGATCCACTTCTGACGCGAAGCGTTCACGTTGGTCGGCGCGAGGCTCACGCTCGTGCCGAACGCGCTGACCGGACCGGTGAGGGACTCGCCGGTCGCCGTCGAGGCGTGCAGGCGGACCGTCGTCGTCGCCGCATCGGCCTGCGAGGCCATCGGGACCGCGATCGCCAGCATCGTGCCGAGACCGACGAGAGTGGAACGGAGAGAGATCACTTGGTTGCTCCTTGAGGGATCGTTGATGCCTGCAAGGACGCGGCGTTCCGGGAGCCATTCCTCGGCGAGGGGGAGGCGGGGGACCTCCAGGGGGAGCTACTCGAAGAGCTCGGGATGCGTCGCGGGAGCGATGCAGTGCCACGTGTTCACGGGCGGATCGATCATCCGCTCCGTGAACGGGATGAAGCGCGGTTCGATTCGTGTGGTCGCCTCGACCGCCGCCTCCGTCACCGACCAGATGTCGTCGGCGTCCTGCACCGAGAACTCGAGCGACTCCGGGTTGATCCAGATGAAGAGCGTGGTGTCCCCGATCGTCGACCACCCGGGCTGCTCGATCCCGGGCGCGACCTCACTGCGCGGCATGTCGGGGTTGTGCGGGTTCTCGCGCGGCTCGGCACCGACTGCCGCCACGATCCCGAGCGCGTCCTCGACGGAGTGGATCCGCAAGTGAAGCCTGAGCGTGTCCCCATCCCCCGCGTGCCCACCGAACGCGCGGCAGAACCGGAACCAGCGCAGCCGCTTCGCCCACGCTCCGAGCTGCTCCGGCGTGTGCTCTTCGAACAGATACTGGCGGGCCCGCTCCTCGATGGTGTGAGGTTGTAGACCATGTCGTCGTCCAACCAGCAGATCCGCCTCGCCGCACGCCCCGTCGGCCTGCCGAAGCCCTCCGATTGGGAGCTGACCACCGAGCCGGCGCCAGGAGCCGGGCCGGGCGAGTTCGTCGTCGCAGTCGACTACCTCTCGATCGATCCCGCGATGCGCCGCTGGATCGACGCCAGCCCGTTCTATTCCGCACCGGTCGCCATCGGAGATGTGATGGAGGCCGGTGCGGTCGGGCGCGTCATCGCCTCCGAGCATCCCGGCTACGCGGTGGGAGACCACGTGTACGGCGGCTTCGGCGTCCAGGAGCTCGCACGCTCCGACGGCGCGGGAGTGACGAAGCTCGAGCCGCTGCTCGCCCCGCTCACCGCCTACCTCGGCGCACTCGGCATCCCGGGCCTCACCGCCTATTTCGGCTTGCTCGACATCGGTCGCCCGAGCCCCGGCGACACCGTCGTGATCTCGGGCGCGGCAGGCGGGGTCGGAAGCGTCGCCGGCCAACTCGCCCGGATCAAAGGCGCCCGCGTGATCGGCATCGCCGGCGGGCCCGAGAAGACCCGCTGGCTCACCGACGAGCTCGGCTTCGACGCCGCGATCGACTACAAGCGCCAGGACGTCACCGCCGAGCTCGACGACCTCGCGCCCGACGGCGTCGACGTCTTCTTCGACAACGTCGGCGGCGAGATCCTCGACGCCGTTCTGACGCACCTGGGCCGCGGCGCTCGGGTCGTCCTCAGCGGCGGCCTTTCGCAGTACAACGCCGAGCAGCAGCGAGGCCCGTCCAACTACCTGGAGCTGCTCCGCACGCGATCGTCGATGACCGGCTTCATCACCCCCGACTACGCCGACCGCTACCCGGAGGCCCTCACCGACCTCGCCGGCTGGCTGCGCGACGGCCGCCTGATCTCGCGCGAGCAGGTGATCGAGGGCGGCGTGCGCGCCTTCCCGGACGCGCTGGTGCGCCTCTTCGCGGGGGAGAACCTCGGCAAGCTCATGGTCGCGATCGCCCACTGACCCACTTGAAAGCAACGGCCGTTGCGACCACACGCGCTACCGTCGTCGGTTCCCGATCGAGAGGGCCGATATGGCCGGTGCGACCATCACCTTCAGAGTCGACGACGCCGAGCGCCGCGAGCTCGTCGCCCGCGCCGCGCGCGAGAAGGTCAACTTGTCCGACTACATCCGGGTTCGGCTGGGGCTGCGTGCCCAAGGCGCTCAAGGAGACCTCGACGTGGAGATCGGCTCGGAGCTCGAGCGGAGCCTGCAAGCGCAGGTGGCCGACCACGAACTGCGCCTGCAGGCCCTCGAGGCCGGTGGTGGCGCCGAGCGCGGGCAGGCGTGACGGGCAGACCCGCGGGACGCGTGGCCTTCCACGCGGTGCGTCGAGGCCTCCGGCGGGGCGTTGGACCACCGCTGGAGACCTCGGAAACCGCGCCCTAGAGCGCCGTGCGCCGAAGAGCCGACGACCGGACTCGAACCGGTGACCCCTTCATTACGAGTGAAGTGCTCTACCAGCTGAGCTACGTCGGCGCAGGGCGCAGGGTAGCGAAGGATCGGGCTACATTCTCGGCGTGTTGCGACGAGTCGCGAAGTTCGCGGTGGTGGCGACCGTTGCGGCGCCTGGGTTCAGCAAGGAAATCGGGGATGGCGACGTCTTCCGGTGGACGCATGCCGGCGGGATCGGAGCCCTGATCGGCGCCGCGTGGACGGAGGGCGAGGCGGCCGAGCGACAGATCAGCGTCAGCGACCAGGACGTAACCGAAGCGATCGCGCCCCCGCACGACGGGCTCAACGCCAAGGACCGCCGCTACGAGGCCAAGGTCAGCCTGCTGGATGCCGCGCTCAAAGCGCCGATCCTGCAACAGGCGGCGCAGTCCGTCACGCAGCAACAGATCGACGACTACGTCACACAACACCCGAAGCTCGCGCCCGAGCAACGACGCGTCCGGGCGATCGAAGCACGCAGCACCCAAGAGGCGAGACGCATCAAAGCGGCCATCCAGCGCGGCCTGACGTGGCGAGCGGCGGCGCGGCGCTATAGGACGGTCGTGACGCACGATGTCGGCGACGTGAACATCGACCGGGCGCCGGTCCACACGGTCCTCCGGTTCAGGCGAACTGTCTTTGAGGTGACCAGCATCCGGCCTGCGAGGCCCCTGCCGATCGACCAGCAGAAGGCCCAGGCGTGGGAACTCCTGGCGGGCGAGGCGCAGCAGCGCGCGGCCAACGAGTTCGAACAAGCGATGCAAGCGAAATGGCGTCCACGCACGACTTGTGCGGCCCCCGCGAGCGCGAAGGACTTCTGCAGCAACTCCCCAACGGGCTAGAACCGTCCCACCCGCGAGCACAGCGCCGAAAACTCGTACATCCGCCGAAGTTCGGATACCTCCGTTGTTGCGCTGATCGTGCGTCCCTATCGTCGCTGCAACAACCGTTGACGAAGGGGCTCGGCGCCCCATGTCCGAAGTACGAGGAGCAGAGTGTTTGATGCGGTGGCCACGGATGGTCCTCCGCCCCCGGGATCGAGGGGGGCGCGTGTGAGCGATCGCTTCCAGCGATCGCGGGTGCCGATGTTGCCGACGGTCTTGTTCGCGGATGCGAGCGAGGACTACCGGTCGATGGCGCGGGATGCGCTCCTCGAAGGCCGGAACGCGACCGACATGCGGACGGTCGCGGATGGGACGGAAGTGCTCGCGTATCTCGAGCGGGTGGGCGCCACGAAGGGTGCGGTGACACCGGCGCCGAGCCTGATCGTCGTCGACGCGGATCTGCCGGGCACGCCGGCAGGCACCGAGTTGATCAAGGCGCTCAAGAGCAACCCCAAGACGAGGCGGATCCCGGTCGTCGCGCTCGGCGCGGACGACGACGCGGCAAAGGTCGACGCCGCGTACGAGGCCGGCGCGAACACGTACATCGTCAAGCCGGTCACGTTCCTGGCGCTCGTGCGCCTCATGAAGGTCTTCACCGCCTACTGGCTGGAGACCGCCGAACTCCCGCAGGACCAGGACAGCGCCTGATGCGCGTCCTCGCCGTCTCCGCCGACAACGCCCGCCACGCCCCCGTCCGCGCACTGCTGCGGGCCGAGGAGGTCGAGCACGTCACGACGCTGGACGCGGCGAAGCAGGCGGCGACGCGGACCCACTACGACGTGATCCTCGTGGACCGCGAGATCGACCCGCCGGGCACGGACGGTCTCGACCTGGCGGCGCAGCTCGTCCAGGCCGCCAGGCAGACGCCGGTGATCGTGCTGACGCACACCGCCGACAAGCAGGCCGACCAGAAGGCCGTCGACGCCGGCATCGCGGACTTCCTGCTCGTCCCCGGTCTGTCCTCGGACCGGCTCGAGCACGCGATCCGCTACGCGATCACCCACCAGAGAACCCTCCAGAGACTCGCCGAGTCGGAGGAGCGCTATGCCCTCGCCCAACGCGGCTCCAATGACGGCATCTGGGACTGGGACCTGACCCGCGACACCGTCTTCTACTCGCCGCGCTGGAAGAGCATGCTCGGCTACAAGGAGCACGAGGTGCAGTCGACCCGCGGGGAGTGGCTCGGCCGCGCCCACAGGGACGATCGCGCCCCGCTCACCCACGCGCTCGACGCCTACGCGCGCGGCGACAACTCCATCGAGAACTTCGAGTTCGAGCATCGCCTCCAACACCGGGACGGCGAGTACCGATACATGCTCGCCCGCGCCACGGCGGTGCGAGACGCCGACAAGAAGGCCACCCGGATCGTCGGCTCGCTCACCGACGTCACCGAACGCCGCGAGGCGGAACGCCGCCTGCAGCACGACGCGCTCCACGACACGCTCACCGGCCTCCCCAACCGCACGCTCTTCATCGATCGCGTCGACCAGTCGATCCGCCGGGCGCTCAGAAGACACCCGGACACCTGCGCCGCGGTGCTGTTCCTCGACCTCGACCGCTTCAAGATCGTCAACGACTCGATGGGGCACGCCGTCGGCGATCAGCTCCTCATGTCGGTCGCCAAACGCCTCGAGGCCGCCCTGCGGCCCAACGACACCGTCGCCCGCCTCTCCGGCGACGAGTTCACGATCCTGCTGGACGACGTCAACGAGGCCCGCGAGGCGACGATCATCGCCGAGCGCGTCCTGCACTCCCTGCAGGCGCCGTTCCTGCTCGACGGGCGCGAGGTCTTCATCGGCGCCTCCATCGGCATCGCGCTCGCGACGGCGCGCAGCCACCCCGAGCAGGTGATGCGCGACGCCGACGTCGCGATGTACCGCGCCAAGGCGGACGGGAAGGGCCGCCACGCGGTCTTCGACGCCGAGATGCACGAGCAGGTGATGCGCCGGCTCAATCTCGAGCACGAGCTTCGCAGCGCCATCGAGAACGGCTCGCTCGAGGTCGGCTACCAGCCGATCGTGCAGGCCGCGACCGGCCGCATCGTCGGCTTCGAGGCGCTCGGGCGCTGGCCGCATGGCGAGCCGGCGGAGGTCTTGGCGATGGCGGAGGAGACGGGGCTGGCCGTCCCGCTCGCGCGTCAGGTGATGAGGACCGCGTGTGCGCAGCTCGCGGGCTGGCGCGAGCTGCCGCGCGGGGCGGGCCTCACCGTGGGCGTCAATGTCAGCGGGCGGTCGCTGGCGGAGCCCGACTTCATCCCGCACCTGCGGCGGACGCTCGCCGAGACCGGGCTCGACGCCCGCGCGCTGAGGCTCGAGGTGTCGGAGGCGGATCTGACCCGCGGGCGGGCGGATGAGGCGACGCGCCAGGTGCTCGAGCAGACGCTCGCGCAGGTCGGCGTGCGCACGCACATCGACCACTTCGGGACGGGCGCGTCGCCGCTGCGGCTGCTGCACCGCTTCCCGGGCGACGCGATCAAGATCTCGCCCGCGCTCGTCGCCGGGATCGGCCACGACGCGGGCGCGTTCGAGATCGTGCGCGCGGTGGTGGGACTGGCGCACAACCTCGGGCTCGAGGTGATCGCCGAAGGCGTGGAGAAGCGCGAGCAGCTCGACTATCTCAAGGTGCTCGGTTGCGAGTTCGCGCAGGGCCCGCAGATCGCTCCCACGCTCACGGCTGAGGGAGCGCGGGCGCTGCTGGAGTCAACAGCGCCCTCGCACCTACCGGTCTAGTAGCGCGTCGGCTCGTCGCGACGGGTGGGCACGTCCTCGCGGTCGAACCGGGCGGGGCGCTCGTTGGGGGCATCGTCGAGCGTGCCGGCGCCGTTGCGCTCGTGACGGTCGTCGACACCGTCGCCGTCGCGATCGTGGCGACCCGCCACGTCGGCGAAGCGATCGCGCTCTGACTCGTCGATCAGCTCGTCGTCGGCCATGCCGCGCTCGTGCAGGCCCGCACGCTCCTGGTGCAGCTCCGCCTGAGCTCGCTCGGCCTCCGCCTCCTTGGCGGCGATCCGTGCCCTCTGTTCGGCCTCGGACGCTCGCGCCTCACGGGCAGAAGCCTCGGCACGCTGTTCCTCGGCCGCGCGTTCGCGGCGGGTGTTGAGCTCTCGCTCACGCTTCTGCATCTCGGCCTTGGCACGCATTCGCGGAACCATGAACGCGAGAAGAGCGATCACGATCAACGCGACGACGACGATGGCGATGATTGCGCCGGTGGTCATCGGAAACCTCCTTCGCTGGGGTTGCTGTCAGCCTTCCCGTCGATGCCCACCGAGCAAACCGCCCCGACGTTCGACCTGCAGGCGCACTCCACGCATTCGGACGGGACGCTGCCGCCCGCCGAGGTGGTCGAACGGGCCGCGAACGCCGGTGTGACGCTGTTCGCGCTGACCGACCACGACACGGTCGACGGGGTCCCGGAAGCACTCATCGCGGCGCGTGTTAAGAACATCGACCTGATCCCGGCGGTCGAGCTGTCGTCCGTGCACGACGCCTATGAGGACCTGCACATCCTCGGCTACGACCTCGACCACACCGACAGCACGCTGCTCGACGCGCTGGAGGACTTCCGCGCCGACCGCGTCCGCCGCATCTTCGCGATGGCCGACCGCCTCAGGGAGCTCGGCTTCGCGCTCGACGACACCGCGATCCGCGCCCACGCCGCCCCCGGGCGCCCGCACATCGCCGACGCGATCCTCTCCCACCCGGCCAACGCCGAGCGTCTGCGCGACGAAGGCATCGACGGCAAGAACGCGCTCTTCCCCGCCTACCTGGTCCCGGGCGCGCCCGGCTACGTGCGCCGCACGCGGCCGACGGTGCACGACGCGATCGACGTCATCCACGCCGCCGGCGGCCTGGCCGTCTGGGCGCACCCGTTCTGGGACCTCTCCGACCCCGGCGACACGCTGCGCGCCTTCGCGCGCGACGGCCTCGACGGCGTCGAGGCGTTCTACGTCTCCTTCACCGAGGAGCAGACGATCGCGCTCTACAACGCCGCCCGCGCGCTCGGCCTACTGACGACCGGCTCGACGGACTTCCACGGGCCGGCGCACGAGCACTTCAATCGTTTCCGTGGGTTCAGCCTGTACGGCCTGGAACCCGACCTCGGCAGCCTCGGCCAGTAGCGCCTTGACCTGCGGCGCGCACCCGCCGCAGCCGGTGGCGGCACGGGTCGTGCGCTTGACGTCGTCGAAGTCGCGGCACGCCTGGATCTGGCTGCGCCGCACGCCGTTGCAGACGCAGACGAGCGGGTCCGCGTCGCCCTCGGTCGCGAACGCGGGCGCGTCGCCGAGCACGATCGTGCCGACGAGCTCGCCCGCGCGGTAGACCTCGCGCCGGTAGTGGCCGGCGCGCGTGTCGAGCGCGATCACCTCGTCGTCGCCGTCGAGCTCGCCGCTGCAGAACAGGTCGATGCCGGCGACCTTCAGCCGCGTGGCCGCGCGGGCGGGGAGGTACGCGGCGGGGGTGCCGGCGATGTCCGCCGCGGCGGCGCGCGCCATCGCCAGCGCGGGAGCGACGAGGCCGACGAGCACGCCGCGGTGCTCGGCGCACTCGCCCACGGCCCAGACGCCGGGGACGTTCGTGCGCAGCGAGTCGTCGACGAGGATGCCGCGGTCGATCTGCACCCCCATGGTGCGCGCGAGCGTCGTTTCAGGCTGCACGCCGGCGGCGACGATCACCAGGTCGGCGGCGATCGTCGCGCCCGTGCTGAGCTCGACGCGGTCGTCATGGATCGCGGTGGTCATCGCGTCGCACGCGACGTCGATGCCCTGCGTCGCGAGCGCGCGCTCGAGCATGCGGCCGGCGGTCGCGTCGAGCTGGCGCTCCATCAGCTGCCCGGCGAGGTGGACGACGGTCACCGCGATCCCGCGGTTGGCCACCGCCCGCGCGGCCTCCAGGCCGAGCAGCCCGCCGCCGATCACCACCGCGCGACGCGCGCCGTGGGTGCGCCCGCGGATCGTGCGCACGTCGTGGCGGGTGCGGAACGCGATCGCCCGCTCGATCCCCTCGATCGGCGGGATGAACGGCTTCGAGCCGGTCGCGAGCACGAGCGCGTCGTACGGCACCTCGCCGCGCGCCGTCCGCGCGACGCCGTCGCGGGCGTCGAGGATCGCGCCGCAGAGCGTGATCCCGCGCTCGCGATACCAGCGCTTGTCGTGCAGCGGCAGGTCCGCCGCCTCGCGCACGCCCGCGAGATGGTCGGTCAGGCCGACGCGGTCGTAGGGCAGCCCGGACTCGTCGGACGCGATCGTGATCGCGAAGTCGCCGTGCTCGAGCAGGGTCTCGGCGGTCGCGACGCCGGCGGGGCCGCCACCGACGATGAGGACGCGCCGCGGGCGCGCGGCGGTGCGCGGCGAGGCCGCCGAGCCGGGCGCGGCACCGCGCGCGACGCCGTGGCGGCGCGCGACGACGGGCTCGACGCGGATCGCGATCGCCTTCAGGCCCGGCTGGCGAGACACGGGGTCGGTCTCGCGGTGGGTGAGGTCGTTGACGCCGCCCGCGCCGGTCGGCGCGTGCAGCGCGCCCCAGTGGAACGGCGCGAACGCGACCCCGGGGCGCAGGGAGTCGACGAAGCGGGCGCGCAGCTTCACCGAACCCCGCCGCGAGACGACGCGCACGATCTCACCCTCGCCGACCCACGCCCGCCGGGCGTCGTCCGGATGGAGCTCGATGAACGGCTCGGGCTCGGCGGCGACCAACTCGGGCGACTTCGCGGTGCGGGTCATCGTGTGCCACTGCGACGCGATCCGGCCCGTCGTCAGCACGAGCGGGTGATCGGCGTCAGGCGGATCGGCCACACCCACCGGCGACGCGGGCGACAACGCCGGGCGCCCGGAGGCCGTCCAGTAGCGACCGTCCGTGTACAGCCGCGCCGTACCCGGGTCATCCGCGGACCGGCACGGCCACTGGATGGTCCCCTCGATGTCGAGCCGGTCGTGCGAGACGCCCGACTGGTCGCACGGCCGCCCCGCGGTCAGCGCGGCGAACTCGTCGTACACCTCGGCGGCCGAAGCCCAGTCGAAGCCGGAGAAGCCCATGCGGCGAGCCGCCGCCGCGAAGATCTCCCAGTCGGCGCGCGCCTTGCCCGGCGGCGCGATCGCCGCCCGCATCAGCGTGATCCGCCGCTCGGAGTTGACCATCGTCCCGGCCTTCTCCGGCCACTGCGCCGCAGGCAGCACGACGTGGGCGAGCGAAGAGGTCTCGGTCGGGTGGTAGGCGTCCTGCACCACGACGAGCTCCGCCCGGCCCAGTGCCTCCCGAGCGCGCGCGGCGTCGGGCATCGAGACCGCCGGGTTGGTCGCGCAGATCCAGACCGCCTTCACGCGGCCGTCCTCCAGCGCCTCGAACAGGTCGGTCGCGGGCAGGCCCGGCTTCTCGGAGATCGACCCGGCCGGCAGTCCCCACGCCGCCTCCACCTCGGCCCGGTGATCCTCGCGCACGACTTTGCGGTAGCCCGGCAGCAGGTGTGCCAGCCCGCCCGTCTCGCGCCCGCCCATCGCGTTCGGCTGCCCGGTCAGCGACAGCGGCCCGGCGCCCGGGCGCCCGATGTTCTGAGTCACCACGCACAGGTTCAGCAGCGCGCGGTTGATCGCGACGCCCTCGATCGACTGGTTGGCGCCCATCGACCACAGCGCCATCGACGGGCCGGCGGCGAAGACGGCAGCCGCCGCGGCGATGTCCTCCGCGGCCACCCCGCACGCCGCCGCGGCCGACTCCGCGGTCCACTCCCCCGCCAACTCGTGGCCGGCGAGAAGCGCGTTCAGCAGCGCGAGATCCGTTCCCGGCGCGATCTGCAGGTGGAGGTCGGCGGCGGCGGCCGCATCCGTCCGTCGCGGGTCGACCACGATCAGCGTCGCGCCCCGCTCCTGCGCCGCGACGATCCGCCCCCAGAGGATCGGATGGCAGGCCGAGGCGTTCGAACCCAGCAGCAGGATGCAGGACGTCTGCTCCAGGTCGGCATACGCCGGCGGCGGCCCGTCCGCTCCCAGCACCGCGTCGTACGCCGCCACGGCCGAAGACATGCACAGCCGCGAGTTCGAGTCGACGTTGTTGGTGCCCAACCACCCCTTGGCGAGCTTGTTGACCGCGTAGTAGTCCTCGGTCAGCAGTTGCCCGGAGATGTAGAAGGCGATCGAGCCCGGCCCGTGCTCGGCGCGGATCGCCAGCAGGCGCGAGGCCACGACGTCCAGCGCGTCATCCCACGACGCGTCGACGAACCGCTCGTCCAGCGCGTCGCGCACCAGCGGCCGCACCGCGCGATCGGCGGCGCGAGAGGCCGCGGGCAGCGCCAGCGGCTTGCGGCAGGTCAGCCCACGGTTGACCGGATGGTCCTCATCGCCCCGAACGGCATGCAGACGCCCGCCACGCACCTCGGCGACGAGCCCACAGCCGACGCCGCAGTACGGGCACCCGGTCCTGACGGTCATCAGACCGGGGCGTCCGCCAATCGTGCCCAGCCACGGCGCCACATCGGACGCAGGACGCCCACCCCGATGAACGCGGCCAGCGCGACCAGGGCGACGAGGGAGAGCCCCGCGCCGTACCCGCCCATCGAGTCGTGCAGCCCGCCCAGCGCGATCGGCAGCAGGAAGCCGCCGAGCCCGCCGGCGGCGCCGACCAGACCGGTCACCACGCCGATCCGCGCCTGGAAGCGCAGCCCCACCAGCTGGAACGTCGCGCCGTTGCCCAACCCCAGAGTCGCCATCACGACCGGGAACCCGACCGCGGCCCAGCCGAGCGGCGGCAGCGAGGAGAGGAGCAGGAGCAGCGGCGCCGCCAGCCCGTAGACGAAGGTCAGCACGCGCGTCCCGCCGAAGCGATCCGCGAGATGCCCGCCGAACGGCCGCACCAGCGAGCCCGCCGCGCCGCCGACCGCTGCCAGGGACGCCGCGTCGACCTTCGAGAGCCCGTACTGGTCGTGGAAGAAGATCGGGAGGAAGCTCGAGAAGCCGACGAACGCGCCGAACGTGACCGCGTACAGGCCGCACAGGCGCCAGGTGTCGCCCTCCCGGAGCATCGAGCCGAACAGACCGAGCGTGAGCCGCTGCGCCGGCGCGGGCGGCTCCTTCGCCAGCACGCGGAACGCGATCAGGACCAGGGAGGCCGGGATGATCGCCAGCCCCATCGTCGCGTGCCAGCCGATGTGCTCGGCCACCCGCGGCGCGATCAGCGCGCTCGCGACCGTGCCCGAGTTGCCGGCGCCGGCGATCCCCATCGCCAGCCCCTGGTAGCGCGCGGGGTACCAGCGGCTCGCCAGCGGCAGCGAGATCGCGAACGACGCGCCCGCGACGCCGAGCAGCACGCCCACGCCCAGCAGCTGGCCCGGCGTCGTCGCCCCCAGCCAGCCCCAGAGCAGCGGCGCGATCGCGATCAGCATCGAGATCGTGCCGACCCGGCGCGGGCCGAACCGGTCCGCCAGCACGCCGAACGCGATCCGGCAGACCGCCGCCGAGAGCAGCGGAACGGCCACCAGCACGCCCTTCTGCGACGCCGACAGCCCGAGGTCGTCGGCGATGTATGCGCCCAGCGCGCCCAGGATCACCCAGATCGCGAACGAGATGTCGAAATGGAGGAGAGCCGCGACCAGAGACGGCGTGTGGCCGGCGCGCCGGAAGTCGTGCATACGCATGACCGATTGGATCGGCTGATCCGCTCTCATCTTCAGTGCGCTTGAATGAGTGCCATGGTGCGCATCGGCATCCTCGGTGCGCTCCAGATCGAGCGCGACGGGGCCGCGGTCGAGATCGCCGGCGGCCGTCTGCGGGCGCTCCTCGCACGGCTCGCGCTGGCCGGCGGCAAGCCCGTCAGCACCGGCGCCCTGGTCGACGCCGTCTGGGACGACGAGCTCCCTTCCGACCAGCAGCACGCGCTGCAATCGCTGGTCTCCCGCGCCCGCCGTGCGCTCGGCGACGCCGACGCGATCGCCCCCGCCCCCGGCGGCTACACCCTCACCGCCGACGGGGTCGACGCGCACCGCTTCGAGCAGCTCGCCGCCGAAGGCGCCAGCGCCCTGCGCAACGGCGACCCGCAGCGCGCCGCCGACACCCTCGACGAGGCTCTCAGGTTGTGGCGCGGCCGCGCGCTCGCCGACCTGAACTCGCAACCGCTGCAGGCCGCGGCCGCCCACCTCGAGGACCAGCGCCTGAACGCGCTCGCCGACCGCGCCGAGGCCGAGCTCGCCCTCGGCCACGGCGCCAAGCTCGTGCAGGAGCTGGAGGCGGCGCTGGCCGAGCACCCGCTGCACGAGCGGATCGGCGCGCGGCTCATCTCCGCCCTCTACGCCGCCGGCCGCCAGGCCGACGCGCTCGCCGCCTACGAGCGCATCCGCACCCGCCTCGACGAGGAGCTCGGCGCGCTTCCCAGCCCTGAGCTCCAAGAGGCGCATCTCAAGGTCCTCAAGGGCGACACGCCCAAGCCGCGCGGCAAGCGCAGCAATTTGCGGGCGCCGGTCACGAGCTTCGTCGGCCGCGACAACGAGATCGCGCGGATCGGCGACCTTCTGGAGAGCTCCCGGCTCGTCACGCTGGTCGGTCCCGGCGGCGCGGGCAAGACCCGCCTCGCGGGCGAGGCGCTGCAGCCGTGGGTGGAGAAGGTCCACGACGGCGTCTGGATGGTCGAGCTCGCGCCGGTCACGGCCGAGGTCGAGATCGTCCCCGCCACGCTGGCCGCCCTCGGGCTGCGCGAAGCCGCCGTGCTCGAGCGCCGCGACATGCCCGTGCGCGACGGCCTCGAGCGCCTGCTCGACACGCTCGAGGCGCGTGAGACGATCCTCTTCCTCGACAACTGCGAGCACCTGATCGGTGGCGCCGCGGAGCTCGCCGACCAGCTGCTGGCCGGCTGCCCCGACCTGCGGATCGTGGCCACCAGCCGCGAGCCGTTGGCGATCGCGGGCGAGAACCTGATCCCGATCCCGCCGCTCGGCGACGACGCGATCCGGCTGTTCAAGGACCGCGCTCAGGCCGCCTCACCCGGTGCCGAGCTCGACGACGACCTCGTCGCCGAGATCTGCCGCCGCCTCGACGGGCTGCCGCTGGCGATCGAGCTCGCCGCGGCGCGCCTGCGCACCATGCCGATCGAACAGCTCGCCGCCCGCATCGACGATCGCTTCCGGCTGCTCACCGGCGGGAGCCGCGCCGCGCTCCCGCGCCACCGCACGCTGCGCGCCGTGGTCGACTGGAGCTGGGGCCTGCTGGAGGAGCACGAGCGCGAGCTCGCCCGCCAGCTCGCGGTGTTCAACGCGGGCGCGACCGAGGAGTCGGCGGCGGCGGTCACCGGTGACCCGCATGTGCTCGACGGCCTCGCAAGCCTGGTCGACAAGTCCCTGCTGCAGGTGGTCGGCGACCGCTACCGGATGCTCGAGACGATCCGCGAGTACGGGCTCGAGAAGCTCGACGACGCGGGCGAGCTCGAGTCCACGCGCACCGCGCACGCGCGCTACTTCGCGCAGGTCGCGGTCGACGCCGAGCCGAAGCTGCGCACGAGCGACCAGCACGAGGCGTTCCAGCGGCTGAAGATCGAGCACGACGACGTGATCGCCGCGCTGCGCTGGCTCGGCGAGTCCGGCGATCGCCGGACCGCGCTGCGGCTGGTCGTCGCGCTGCTGTGGTTCTGGATGCTCACCGGCGCGCAGGACGAGGCCCAGACCTGGGTGCGCTTCGCGGTCGAGGTGCCCGGCGACGCCGACCCGGTCGACCTGCTGATCGGCGAAGGCATCCTGGCGATGATCGAGGCCGCGACCGGCGGCCGCGAGGCCGGCGAGCAGCTCAAACCGCTGGCCGAGCGGGTCGAACGCGAGAGCGATGGACGCCCGCTGCTCGCTCTGGCCCGCGTGATCCTCGCGCTGTTCTCAGGTGACGACGACATCGCCCAGGCCCGCCTGGCCGAGACGCTGGAGCATCCGGACCGGTGGACGCGCGCGGCGGCGATGTTGATCCGCGCGCACGTGGCCGAGAACAGCGGCGACCAGGAGCACATGCGCGCCGACCTCGAGCAGTCGATGGTCCAGTTCCGCGAGATCGGGGACAACTGGGCGCTCGGCATGACGCTCTCCTCGCTCTCGAGCTGCCTGATGATCGCCGACGACCTCGACGGCGCCGAGACCGTGCTCGACGAGGCGACCGAGCTGCTGGACACGCTCGCCAGCCAGGACACCGCCTCGCTGCTCTGGTTGCGACTGGCGGAGGTGAACATCCGCCGCGGCAACTTCGAGGCGGCCCGCGAGCACGTCGAGCATGTCGTGGCCGAGGCCGACCTGCGTCGCGAGGAGGCCGTGATCGTGCGCGCGACGCTCGCCCGCATCGAGCTGCTGGCCGGGAACACCGACCGCGCCCGCGAGATCGTCGACGGTCTGCGCGAGCGGGTCAGCGGGCTCCCCGACGCCCGCCCCGACCAGGAGCACGCCCGCGCCTTCACGCAGGCGATGATCGCCCGCATCGCGCTCGAGGACGGCGACCTCGACGCCGCCGCGCAGGTCATCGACCGGGCCATCGAACTGGCGGTGGCGACGACCGATATGCCGATCGTCGCCATCGTGGGCTCCACGTCGGTGGAGCTGTCCTTGAAGCTCGGGCGCGTCGAGGACGCCGCCGAGCAGCTCGGCGCCTGCGTCGTGCTGCGCGGGGCGGAAGACCGGTCCAACCCCGAGCTCGCGTGGCTGTACGAGGCGATCGCCGGTCATGAGGCGGCCTACGAGCGGGGCCGCGGGATGACCCGCGACGCCGCCATCGCCCGCCTCGCATCATGCGCGCCGGTTGTAGGCGCGGAGGGCCAGCGGGACGAAGACCGCGACGAGCGCGCCCATCCAGCCGACGGTCCAGAGGACGTCTGAGGCCTCGACGCCGCCGAGCAGCAGCCCGCGCAGGCTGTCGACCAGGTGCGTCATCGGGTTGATGTCGGTGAAGGTCTGCAGCCAGTCCGGCAGCGTGTCGGTCGGGACGAACGTGCTGGCGCCGAACGTCAGCGGGAACAGCGCGAGGAAGAGGATGCCCTGGACGGAGCCGGGCGTGCGGGCCAGCATGCCGATGAAGACCGAGACCCAGCACAGGCACAGCGCGAAGCCGATGGCGAGGGCGCAGGCGGCGAGGACCTGGAAGACGTCGGTCTCGGCGCGGAAGCCGATGATGTAGCCGAAGCCGAGCGTGATCGTGATCAGCAGCACGTAGCGGACGATGTCGCCGAGCACGGCGCCGACCAATGGCGCCGAGCGCGCGATCGGGAGCGATTTGAAGCGGTCGAAGACGCCCTTCTCGATGTCGGAGTTGAGGTTCACTCCGATGGCGACGCCGCCGAAGGCGATCGTCTGGGCGATGATGCCGGGGAGCAGGAACTGCAGGTACTCGTGCTGGGAGCCGCCGGAGATGGCGCCGCCGAACACGTAGGTGAACAGCAGGATGAAGATGATCGGCTGGAGCGTCACGTCCAGCAGCGCCTCCGGGTTGCGGTAGACGCCGATCAGGTTGCGTTTGGCCAACGCGGCCGAATGGCGGGCGAGGCGGATCATGCGGGGACCTCCTGGGGCTTGCGCGTGAGCGCGAAGAACACCTCGTCGAGGCTGGGCAGGTGCAGGGAGAGCTCGGTGACGGCGATGCCGGCGTCGGTCAGCCGGTAGACGGCCTCGGCGAGCACGGCGTCACCGGCGACCGGGACGCTGACGGTGCCGCGGGCGGGATGGTCCGGCCGCGCGCCGCTCAGCTCGGCGACGATCAGCTCGACCTCTTCGAGGCGGGCGGGGTCGACAGGGCGGACCGAGAGGGTCTGGCCGCCGACGATGCGCTTCAGGCCGTCCGGCGTGTCGTTGGCGATCACGCGGCCGTGGTCGATGACGGTGATCTCGTCGGCCAGCGCGTCGGCCTCCTCGAGGTACTGCGTGGTCAGCAGGACGGTCGAGCCGTCGGCGACGAGGTTGCGCACGACGCCCCACATGTCCTCGCGCTTGGCGGGGTCCAGCCCGGTCGTGGGCTCGTCGAGGAAGACGATGCCGGGGCGGCCGACCAGGCTCGCCGCGAGGTCGAGGCGGCGGCGCATGCCGCCGGAGTAGGTGCGGGCGGGGCGGTCGGCGGCGTCGGAGAGGTCGAACCAGGCGAGCAGCTCCTGGGCGCGCGCCTTGCTCTCCTTCTTCTTGAGGTCGAGCAGCGCGCCGATCAGCTCGAGGTTCTGGCGGCCGGTGAGCAGCTCGTCGACGGCGGCGTACTGGCCGGTGAGGCCGATGTTCTCGCGCACCCGGGCGGGCTCTTGCGCGACGTCATGGCCCGCGACGATCGCGGAGCCTTCGTCGGCCTTGAGCAGGGTGGCGAGGATGCGCACCGCGGTGGTCTTGCCGGCGCCGTTGGGGCCGAGGACGCCGTGCACGGTGCCCGTGCGGACGGCGAGGTCGACCCCGTCGAGCGCCTGCGTGTCGCCGAAGCGCTTGCGCAGGCTCCGGGCTTCGATGGCGTAGTCCATGGCAGCAGCATCGGCGGTGGCGCTCGCACGCCACTCGCACGCCGCTCACACGGGCGTGACAGCTATGCGAGGGTCTCTTCGAGGCGGTACGCGAGGGCCTCGCACGCCAGCTCCTCGCTGACGTTGAGGATCAGGCGGGCGCGGGTGTCGTCGACCAGCTCGATGGCCTTGCGGAGCGCCTTCTCGTCGCGGCCGGCGTCCTCTTGGAGGGCGTCTTGCCGGTCGGCGTGGAAGGCCAGCTCGGGCACTCCCGCCGCGAGGCAGGTGAGATCGCGGTACCAGAGGCCGGTGAGCTGGAGCGCGTGGTCGAGCGCCTGCGTGGCGGCGCGCCGGTCGGCTCGGCGTGCGCGCTCGGTGAACTCCGTCTCGCGCCGCTTGTGCTCCTTCTTGGGCAGGTACTGGAGCTCCTCCACCAGCGCGACCTCGATCTCCTCTTTGGCCTTCTGGCCTTGGAGGCGCGCGCGTTCGAGCACGGTGCGCCAGGGGCGCTCGGTCCCGGTCGTGCCTTGGAGCGGCGCGCGGGCGAGGCGTTCCGCGGCGGCCCGGAGCGCGGGTCCGTCGCCCAGCGCGAGCGCGAGCGCCTTGTTCGCGTCGCCGAGGCTCAGCCGCGCGGCCGCCTCCGCGGTCTCGGGCGGCACTCCCCGCGACTGCAGCTTCTGCGCCAGCTGGCCGGGCCCGGGCGGGTCGAACCGCACCGCCTGGCAGCGGCTGGCGATCGTCGGCAGCACCTGCGTCAGGCGGTCCGTGAGCAGGAGCAGCACCACGTACGCGGGCGGCTCCTCGAGCGTCTTGAGCAGCGCGTTGGCCGCCTCGTCGTTCATGACGTCCGCGCGCTCGAGGACGAAGATCCGGTGGGTCGCCTCGAACGGCGTGTGCGCGGCGGCGGCCACGACCGCCTCGTCGACGTCCCTGCGCAGCATCTCGTGCGCGCCGCTCGGGGTCACCCACGTCAGGTCGGGGTGGCTGCCGTGCTCCGCGCGGGTGCGGACGTTCTGCGGGTCCTTCGCACCGCGCGCGAGGAGCTCGCCGGCGAAGGCCCGGGCGGCCGCCCGCTTCCCGGAGCCTGCAGGCCCGTGGAGCAGGTACGCGTGGGCGGGCGCGTCCTTGAGCGCCGCGCCGAGCACGGCCTTGGCGTGTGGGTGGTGTTCGAGCGTCGCGAGCACGGGTGATTGATCCTAGGCGCCGCGCCGGTTGTCAGACTCAGCGTCGATGCTGATCACGGTCGAGGGCTCCGACGGCGCCGGAAAGTCGACGCTCGTCGAGGCGCTCGCGCGCGAACTGGGCGCGACCGCGCTGCGCGACCCGGGCGGCGTGACGCTCTCCGAGCGCATCCGCGCGCTCTCGGCCGACCCGGACCTGCAGATCGACCACCGCACCGAGGCGCTGCTGTTCGCCGCCGCGCGGGCGCAGATGGTCGCCGAGAAGGTGCGGCCGCTGCTCGAGGCGGGCGAGATCGTGCTGATCGACCGCTACATCGACTCCTCGCTCGCCTACCAGGGCGGCGGGCGCGAGCTCGGGGTCGACGCGGTGCGCGCGCTGAACCTGTTCGGCACCGGCGGCCTGCTGCCCGACCGCACGATCCTGCTGCGCATCGACCCGAAGCGCGGGCTCGCCCGCATCACGGACCGGCCGGCGGGCAGGCTCGAGCTCGCGGGGGGCGAGTTCTTCGCCCGCGTGGCTCAGACCTACGACGCCCTCGCGGCCGCCGAACCCGATCGCTTCATCGTCCTCGACGCCACCCAACCCCCCGCCACCGTCCTCGCCGCCGCGCTGAAAGCCCTCTCGTGAAGCGCGCCCTCGACCTCCTCGCCGCCGTCTTCGCCAACCCCGCCGCGGGCGCGCCGCTGCTCGACGAGCTGCGCGGCCGCTGGCCCGAGCTCGCGCCGGAGGAACGCGCCGCGCTCACACCGCTGGCGAAGCTCGCCGCCGACCGCGTCAAGGCCGCCCCGAAGGACGACCCTGACGGCTACTGGGCGTCGCTCGAGCAGGACGCGCCGCCGGTCGAGGACGAGTGGTCGCCGGAGGCCGCGGGCGTCGAGCCGGAGGCGCCGGTCGCGCGGCGCGGCGATGGGCCGCCGACGGCCGCGGGCGTCGAGCGGGAGGCGCCGGTCGCGCGGCGCGGCGATGGCCCGCCGGCCGCCCCGGGCGGACCGCCCACCGGCGAGGCCGCGGCGCGGCGCGGCGATGGCCCGCCGGCCGCCCCGGGCGGCGACGACCCGCCCGCGTGGCGGCGGGACCTCCCCGCGCAGACGCCCGCCGGGCGTGCCGCCTCGGCCGACCAGGGCCAGCTCGCCTTCGGCGCCGCACCGCCCGCGCCGCCCCGCGCCGCCGCGCCCGCGCGGCGCTCGGACGCCACGCCCGAGTCGCTGCTCTCCCTCCTCGGCCTGGACTCGTTCCGCCCCGGGCAGAAGGAGGCCGTGCAGGCCGCGCTCGACGGGCGGGACGCGCTGGTGGTCATGCCGACCGGCGGCGGGAAGAGCCTCTGTTACCAGCTGCCCGCGCTCGCGAGCGAGGACCTGACGGTCGTCGTGTCGCCGCTGATCGCCCTGATGCGCGACCAGGTCGCGCGGCTGACCGACCTCGGCCATCCGGCGGTGATGCTCGCCTCCGGGGAGGACAACGCGCAGGCGCTCAACGACATCCGCGCCGCGCGGGCGACCGTCGTCTTCGCCGCCCCCGAGCGCTTCGCCAGCACGGCGTTCCGCAACGCGATCAGCCAGCGGCGGATCGCGCTGTTCGTGGTCGACGAGGCGCACTGCGTGTCCGAGTGGGGCCATGACTTCCGCCCCGACTACCTGCGCCTCGCGAGCATCATCGGAGAGCTCGGCCACCCGCCCACGATGGCCTGCACCGCGACCGCGACGCCGAAGGTCGCGGAGGAGATCGTCGCCCGCCTCGGGCTCCGGGACCCCGAGCGCGTCCGGTCCGGCTTCGACCGCCCGAACCTCTCCTTCGACGTGCTGCCGTTCGACGGCGAGGGCAGCGTCGCCCGCAAGCGCGCGACGCTGATCGCCGGGCTCCAGCAGAACGAGAACCGTCCCGCGGTCGTCTACTGCGGCACCCGCAAGTCGACCGAGGAGACGGCGCTGATGCTGCAGCAGGAAGGGCTGAGCACCGCCGCCTATCACGCCGGCATGCCCGCCGACCAGCGCAACCGCGCGCAGGAGCTGTTCATGTCCGGCCAGGCGGACGTCGTCGTCGCCACGAACGCGTTCGGCATGGGCGTCGACAAGGCGGACGTGCGCTCGGTCTGGCATGTCGCGCTCCCGTCCTCGCTCGAGGCCTACTACCAGGAGGCGGGCCGAGCGGGCCGCGACGGCGCGCCCGCCAAGGCCGTGCTCCTGGCATCACGGAGCGACCTCGGGCGGCTCGTCCGTTTCATCCGCGAGGCCGAGGTGACCCCTGAGCAGGTCGCGGGCCTCGTGAACCGCATCCGCGGACAGGCAGAGCTCGAGGCCGGCGACGACAAGGACCGGATCCTGCTCGCGGTGGCCGAGCGGGCGGGTGCGGTCGAGCTCGCGCCGGGCCAGGGCGGCCGCGTGCAGGTCAAGCCGACCGGCCGCCTGGACCGCGCACGCGTCTCCCAGCTCTGCCGCGCCGCGACCGACCGCCGCTGGCAGTCCTACCGCAGCATCGAGCACTACGCCGCGACGGGCGACCGCTGCCGGCGCCGCCAGCTGCTCGATCACTTCGGCGACGACGAGCCCGGCCGGCCGATCGGCCGCTGCTGCGACGTCCACGACCCGCCCACCTGGCTCCCGCCGATCTCCGCCAAGCCGAAGAAGCTCGCCCCGGTCGAGGACGGCCCGCCCGTCTCCGACGACGAGCTGGCGCCGCTGAAGGCCTGGCGCCGCGAGCGCGCCGAGGGCAAGCCCGCCTACACGGTGGCGACCGACGCGACGCTGCGCGAGGTCGTGCGGCGCAAGCCCCGCACGGAGCGGGAGCTGTTGCAGATCAAGGGGATCGGCGCGTCCTTCGTCTCAAAGCACGCCGAGTCGCTGCTGGAGCTGCTCGAGACTCAGTAGCCGTCCGGGTGCGCCTGGTGCCAGGCCCAGGCGTCGCGGACCATGTCGTCGAGCGAGCGCTCCGGGGCCCAGCCGAGCTCCGCCCGGGCGCGGGCGTTCGAGGCGACGAGCCGGGGCGGATCTCCGGGTCGGCGCGCCTCCTCGACGGCGACGATGTCGCGGCCGGTGACGCGCCGCGCGGCCTCGATCACCTCGCGCACCGAGTTCCCGGTCTCCGAGCCGAGGTTGAAGATGTCGTGGCGACCGACCACGGCGCGATCGAGCGCGAGCAGGTGCGCCGTCGCCAGGTCCTCGACGTGGACGTAGTCGCGCACCGCGGTCCCGTCGGGTGTCGGGTAGTCGGTGCCGAAGATCGCGACGCTCGGGCGCTTGCCGGCCGCGGCCTGCAGCACCAGCGGGATCAGGTGCGTCTCCGGCGTGTGGTCCTCCCCGAGAGGCCCGCTCGCGCCCGCGACGTTGAAGTAGCGCAGCGAGACCGCCGCCAGCCCGTGCGCGCGGGCCTCGTCGGCGAGCATCCGGTCGATCGTCAGCTTCGAGTTGCCGTAGGCGTTGACGGGCGCGTTCGGCGTGTCCTCGGTGATCAGCTCGACCGGCGGCTCGCCGTACGTCGCGGCCGTCGAGGAGAACACGAGGCGGCGCACGCCGGCGGAGCGCATCGCGTCGAGCAGGTTCAGCGCCCCCACGACGTTGCCGCGCCAGTAGCGCTCCGGGTGCTCGACGGACTCGCCCACCAGCGAGAGCGCCGCGAAGTGCACGACGCCGTCGAAGCCGCCCTGCAATGCGCGCGTCGCCGCGTCGGCGTCGAGCAGGTCGGCCTCGATGAACGCGGCGCCGGCCGGCACGGCCTCGCGGTGGCCGCGGTAGAGGGAGTCGAGCACGGTGACGTCGTCGCCGCGGGCGATCAGCCGCTGGGCGACGATCGAGCCGATGTAGCCGGCTCCGCCGGTCACGAGGAGGCGCATGCGGGCTAGTAAAGCGTCTCGCCGCGCTCGAGCATCGCGACGAACTGCTCGAGCCGGCGCGCCCGCGTCTCCGGCCGCTTGGCGTCGTGCAGGCGGTAGAGGATCGAGTACCGGTTGGTCGAGTTGAGCGTCGCGAAGAACTCCGCGGCGGCGGGCCGCGCGTCGAGCTCGGCCTGCAGGTCCGGCGGCACCTGCATGTTCGCGGGCGAGTCGTAGGCGGCGTCCCAGCGGCCGTCGGCCTTCGCGCGCTCGATCTCCGCGTGGCCGGGCGCTTGCATCTCGCCCGCCTCGATCAGCTTCTCAACCAGCCCCACGTTGCGCTTGGACCACTTCGAGCGCGCCCGCCGCGGCGTGTACTTCTGCAGGAAGTATCGCTCGTCGAGCGGTTTGCGCTGTCCGTCGATCCAACCGAAACAAAGCGCCACGTCGAGCGTCTCGGTCACGACGACGCTCTCGACCCCCGCTCCCTTCTTGGCGATCTTGATCCAGATCCCGTCCGAGGAGTCGTGGTTCTCCGCCAGCCAGGCGGTGAACGCGGCTTTGGACGCAAACGACATCACCGGTTGATCCATGAGCACCGACGGTACAGTGGAGATTCATGCGTAAGCGCCCGATCACGGCCTTGATGGCCGCGCTGGCGCTCCTGACCGTCACCTGCACTGCGTCGTTCGCGCAGTCCCCCACCCCCACGGCGACCACCGCCCAGGACGATGGGACGGGGGCCTATCCGCCGGATGACGCGTCCAAGGAGGTCAAGGCGGTCTACTCCGACTACCGCGACGGCGGCGTGATCGAGGTCTGCGACCACACCCGCGACGTGCTCCAGCAGACGCTCGACAGCATCCCGGCGTCCGTGGACCGCGACTTCCCGGACTTCCGCGAGGCCGTGAAGGCCGGGATCCAGAAGCACGACAAGGGCAAGTGCGATGACGCGACCGCGACGGCGACGGCGACGGCGACGGCGACCGCCACCGCCGAGGCGACGGAGACCGCCTCACCCGACGACGGGACGCTCCCGCCGCCGCAGGAGAGCTCGACGCCGGACGCCGGCGCGCTGCCTCCGCCGACCGACGAGGGCGGGTCGAGCCCGACCCCCGACGCGGGCGCGCTGCCGCCCACAGAGTCGACCACGCCGGTCCCGACGCCGACCCCGACGCCGCCCGAGGCCGCGATCACCCCCGCGCCGTCACCGACGCCCGCCGTGGTCACCCGCTCGAGCGCGAGCGGGTTGCTGATCCCGGGGATCCTCGTGGCGATCGCGCTGCTCGGAGCGCTGGCGCTGACGTTCGTCGCGCTGTCCGGCCGCTCCCCGCGCACCCGCCACGCGTTCAGCGAAGCCGCCTACCGCGCCAAGGGCACGTGGGCGGACTTCAGCGACTGGCTCAGATTCGGCCGCTGAGGGTCACGCCGCTGGTCTCTTCGACCAGCTGCCCCAGCGTCACCTGATCGAGCTCGGCTACGAGCGCCTCGACCGCGCGCCGCTCGATCTCCTCGAGCTCTGACTGGATCCGCTGGCCGACGGTGCATTCAGGGGCGGCGGCGTGAACGCCGAGGACGCCTTCGTCGCCGTGGACCGCCCGCCAGACCGCGCCCAGGGTGGTCTCGCAGGCGGCACCGTCGAGCTGCCACCCGCCGCTCGGGCCCGGCTTGGAGCGCACCATCCCGGCACGCCTCAGCGGCGCGAGCACGCGGCGGACGTGTTCAGGGCTCGTCCCCGCGCTGCCGGCCAGGAACTCGGAGCTCACCAGCTCGGGCGACTCGCTTCCCAGCAGGGTCAGCACGTGCACCGCGAGCGAGAACTGCGTGTTGGTCGGCGCCGGCATCCAGCAAATCGTAACCGATGCTGATACGGTTCTATTCGTAATCGCTCTGCTTACGAATTGACGGAGGACTGGCATGAAGTACGCCATCACCGGCGCGTCCGGCACCCTGGGCCGCCTCACGACCGAGGCGCTGCTGGCTCGCGTGGACGCCTCGGACGTCGTGCTGATCACGCGCGATCCGAGCAAGCTCGACGGCAACGGCGCCGAAGTGCGGGCGGGCGACTTCAGCGCCCCGGAGACGCTCGACTTCAGCGGGATCGACCGGCTGCTGCTGATCTCCACGGACGCCGTCGGCGAGCGCGTCGCCGGCCACAAGGCGGCGATCGCGGCCGCGGTGGCGGCCGGCGTGCAGCGGATCGCCTACACGTCGATCCCCAACCCGTCGCACAACAATCCGGCGTTCGTGGTGCCCGACCACCGCGAGACCGAGCTCGCGCTGATCGCCTCAGGAGCCCACTGGACGTTCCTGCGCAACGCGATCTACACCGAGATGTACCTCGCGTCCGCCCCGGGGGCGATCGCGAGCGGGACGCTGGTCACCAACGTGGGTGACGGCCTGGCGGTCAACGTGTCGCGCCAGGACTGCGCCGAGGCCGCCGCGGCCGTGCTCGTCGGCGACGAGCACGACGACAAGGCCTACGACATCACCGGCACCGAGCCGATCAGCGCCGACGGCCTCGCCGCCCTCTACAGCGAGCTCTCCGGGAAGCCGGTCAGCGTCCAGAACCTCGACGACGACGCGTGGGTGCAGGCGATGTCCGCGCACCTGCCCGAGGCCGCGGCGCGCGCTTTCGCGTCGTTCGGCGAGGCCACCCGCCGGGGGTATGCGGCGGTCGTGTCCACGGCGGTCGCGGATCTGACCGGCCACGCGCCACGTTCGCTGCGCGAGGTGCTCGCCCCGGGCCTCTCCGGCTGACGAAGTCCTCGCTGTTTCCGGGGTGTTCGAAAAGACGCCGCGAAGGTACGGCTAGCCCGCTATTTCGGACCTTCGCGGCGATACAATGGAGGGACACGGAATCCCGGTTTTGCAGGCGCTTTAGCACAGTGCGCCCGTCGCCCCCGCAAGCTCTCGCCGGGTGAAGTTCTGTCCGACGCGGGGTGCAATCTTCCCGGTCCGGATTTGAGGTCCGTGCCGGGAGTCGGCACGCTGAAGGGAGAACGCAGAGTTATGGAGCAGACCACGCCGCATCCAACACTTGAGACCACGTCACGGCCGGCCGAGGCCCTGACCGTGCGGCGCCTGTTCACGCGTCCTGGCGTTCATCCCTTCGACGCCGTCGAATGGGAGCTGCGGACAGCCGCCGTCGGCAAGTTCCACCAGGACGACGTGGAGTTCCCGAAGTCCTGGTCGCAGAACGCGACGAACATCGTCGCCCAGAAGTACTTCCGCGGCCAGCTCAACTCGCCCACGCGCGAGCGCTCGGTCAAGCAGATGGTCTCGCGCGTCGCCGGCACGATCGCCGACTGGGGTCGTGAGCGCGGCTACTTCGCCTCCGAGGAGGACGGCGACACCTTCGAGGCCGAGCTGACGCACATCCTGCTCAACCAGATCGCGGCGTTCAACTCGCCCGTGTGGTTCAACGTGGGCTTCGAGGAGTCCCCGCAGTGCTCGGCCTGCTTCATCCTCTCCGTCGAGGACACGATGGACTCGATCCTCGACTGGAACACGCGCGAGGGCCGCATCTTCCGTGGTGGTTCAGGGTCGGGCATCAACCTGTCCAACATCCGCGGGTCGATGGAGCCGCTGGCCAAGGGCGGCACCGCGTCTGGACCAGTCTCGTTCATGCGCGGGGCGGACTCGTGGGCGGGCACGATCAAGTCCGGCGGCAAGACGCGCCGCGCGGCCAAGATGGTCGTGCTCGACGTCGACCACCCGGACATCCGCGAGTTCATCTGGTGCAAGGCCAAGGAAGAGGACAAGGCCGCCGCGCTGCGTGACGCCGGGTTCGACATGTCGATCGACGGCGACGGCTTCCACTCGATCCAGTACCAGAACGCGAACAACTCCGTCCGCGTCTCGGACGAGTTCATGCACGCGGTCGAGGACGACGCGGACTGGAACCTGATCGCGCGCACGACCGGCAAGCCGGTGGGCGAGCCGGTCAAGGCCCGCGAGCTGATGCGCGAGATCGCCGAGGCCGCGTGGCGCTGCGCCGATCCGGGCGTCCAGTACGACACGACGATCAACCAGTGGCACACGTCGCCGAACTCGGGCCGCATCAACGCGTCCAACCCGTGCTCGGAGTACATGCACGTCGATGACTCCGCGTGCAACCTGGCGTCGCTGAACCTGATGAAGTTCCGCCGGCCGGACGGGACGTTCGACGTCGAGTCCTTCCAGCACACGGTCGACATCATCCTGCTCGCGCAGGAGATCATCGTGTCGCCGTCGAGCTACCCGACGGAGGAGATCGGCAAGAACGCGCGCGCGTTCCGCCAGCTCGGGATCGGCTACGCCAACCTCGGCGCGTACCTGATGGCCAACGGCTTCGCGTACGACTCCGACGAGGGTCGCGGCGCGGCGGCGGCGATCACGGCGCTGATGACCGGCCGCGCGTACGCGCAGTCGGCGAAGATCGCCGCGGCGATCGGTCCGTACGAGCGCTACGCCGAGAACCGCGAGGCGCACAACAACGTCATGCGCATGCACCGCGACGCCGCGTACGCCGTGCCGGAGCACGCCGTCGTGGACGAGCCGCTGCTGGCGGCCGCGCGCGAGACCTGGAACGAGGCCGTCGCGCTCGGCGAGCTCTACGGCTACCGCAACGCGCAGGCGTCGGTCCTCGCGCCCACGGGCACGATCTCCTTCCTGATGGACTGCGACACGACCGGCATCGAGCCGGACTTCTCGCTGGTCAAGTACAAGGAGCTCGTCGGCGGCGGGACGATGATCATCGCCAACCGCACGGTGCCGATGGCGCTGCGCACGCTGGGCTACGGCGAGACCGAGATCGAGCAGATCGAGGCCTACGTCGCCGAGCACGGCACGATCGTCGACGCCCCCGGCCTGCGGCCCGAGCACCTGCCGGTGTTCGACGTCGCCGTCGGCCAGCGCCCGATCTCCCCGGCCGGCCACATCAAGATGATGGGCGCCGTCCAGCCGTTCCTCTCGGGCGCGATCTCCAAGACGGTCAACATGCCGCAGACGTCCACCGTGGACGACATCGCCGAGGCCTACATCCAGGCCTGGCGGCTCGGCGTGAAGGCACTGGCGATCTACCGCGACGGCTCCAAGACGGCGCAGGCGCTGCGCACGGACGCCCAGAAGACCGAGACCCTGCCGACCAAGGCCTCCGACGCGCTGGCCGCGGGTGAGGAGATCTTCACGCAGGCCGAGGTCGACGAGCTGGTCAAGGTCGCGGCCGAGACCGCCGTGGCGAAGTTCAAGGCCCGCGAGGACGAGCCGCTGCGCAAGCGCATGCCGCGCGAGCGCAAGTCGATCACCCACAAGTTCTCGCTCGGCGGCCACGAGGGCTACATCACCGCCGGCATGTACGAGGACGGCTCGGTCGGCGAGATCTTCCTGACCGACATCGGCAAGGAGGGCTCGACCCTCCGCGGCATGATGAACTCGTTCGCCACCGCGATCTCCATCTCGCTCCAGTACGGGGTGCCGCTGGAGACCCTGGTGCGCAAGTTCGCCTACATGCGCTTCGAGCCGGAGGGGATCACCACCAACCCGGAGATCCCGTTCGCGAAGTCGATGCCGGACTACATCATGCGCTGGCTCGCCTCCCGCTTCCTGGACTCCGACGTCCAGGAGGAGCTCGGCATCCTCACCCCCGAGGTCCGCGCGAAGAAGATCGGCGAGGACGCCAACGCCGCCGCCTCCGGCGGCTCGTCGCGCCCGGCCAACGGCAACGGCACGCCCAAGGCGCTCGCGCCCGCGCCCGTGGCGCCCACGACGCAGCTCACGCAGACCCCGCCCGTCGTCCCGGCCCGCATGATCGGCCTCGACCTCGGCCCGGCCTGCAACAACTGCGGCGGCATGATGCAGCGCACCGGCTCCTGCTACACGTGCTCGAGCTGCGGCAACAACACCGGCTGCGGCTGAGATTGAAGGCGGGGTATTCCCGCCTGCCATGATCCTTCCGAAGGGCCGCCACGAGGCGGCCCTTCTTCGTTCGGGCATCTCAGTTCGGTTGCTTATCTCTTTTCGATCAGGTAACCTTGCGCATGGACTTCGTCGCCTACCACGATCGCACCAGCGCTGATCATCAGGCGCAGTTCAACAGCCTCTATCCGCAGGGCTATCGCATGACGAGCCTCAGCGTGTACGGGGCACGCGGGGACGAGCGATACGCCGCGGTGTGGGTGAAGCGCGCGGGCCCTGACTGGTCGGCCGTGCACGGCGTCAACGCGGCCGGCTACCAGGCGGCGTTCGACAACGCGGTCGCCAACGGGTTCGTCCCCGTGCTGCTCGCGGCGACGGGCCCGGCGACCGATCCGGTGTTCGCGGGGACGTTCGAGCAGCGCCCGGGGCCGGTGCCGCTCACCCGGCACCGCCTCACCCGCGGGGACGCCTCGAACCCCGGGGCGATCGAGCACTGGATCGCTCAGGCGCGCGCGAACGGATGGATGCCGACCACCGTCGCGATCTACGGCACCGCGCCGAACCACAACTACGCCGCGATCTGGGTCGACAACCCCACCGGTATCTGCTGGACGATGGACGGGCTGGACGACGGCGCCGGCGATCATCAGCAGCGGTTCAACGCGCTCGTGCCCGCGTCCACCCGCCCGGTGCACGTGGCGGTGGCGCCGGACGGGCGCTACGCGTCGATCTTCCGGGACGACCGGATCGGCGACTGCGTCTTCCGGCACGAGCTGACCAGCGCCGGCTATCAGCAGGAGTTCGACCGGCTGGTCCCGCAGGGCTTCTGGCCGGTGTCGGTGCAGGCGGGCGGCGTGGGTGCGGGCGCGCGGTTCGCGGTCGCTTTCGCCAAACAGGACCAGCCACTGCCGCTGAGCTGGCGCGCGCCGACGGGGCCTGTGGCCAACGCGACGATCGACGGGATCCTGCAGACGCACATGCAGCAGGAGCGTGCCCGCGGGGCCGCGCTCGCGATCGTCTTCCGCAACCGGCTGGTGTACGCGCGTGGGTACGCCTGCGCCGAGGCGGACTATCCCGCCGTCCTGCCGACGACGTTCTTCCGGCAGGCGAGCGTCTCCAAGACCGTCATCGCGCTCGCCATCCACAAGCTGATCCAGGACGGCCGGCTGAAGCTGTCGACGAAGGTCCAGAGCGTCCTCAAGCTCACGCAGCCGAACGGCACCCCACCGCCGGCGGCGACGTTCGGCAAGGTCACGATCCAGCACCTGCTGGAGCACAGAAGCGGGTTGCCGTCGAATCCCTACGGCGTCGAGCCGCAGGTCGCGGCTGCGCTGGGAACGACCCTGCCCGTAAGCGGCAAGTCGACCGACCGCTACATGACCACGCTGCCGGCCAGTCCGCCACCGCAACCGCCCGCCTACAACAACTGGGGCTATTTCCTCCTCGGTCATGTCGTGATGGCCGTGACCGGGAAGCCGAACCTGCACTCCGCGCTCCACGAGGTCCTGTTGAAGCCACTCTCGATCACCGGGCTGCGTACATCACGCACGCGCGCGGAGAGCCAGGCCGCGGACGAGGCGCGGTACCACCCGACGTTCCTCACCACCGGACCGAGCCTCGTAGAGCCCGACCGCCGGCTTCGGCCGACGGGCTCCGGTGGCGGGTACAACTACGAGCGCGACGACGGTGGCGGCGGACTGTCCGCGAGCGTCGTTGCCATCGCCCGTCTGCTGGCGATGCTCGCCGTCAGGAACCACAACCCAGTCCTCAAGCCGGCGTCGATCACGAACCTGTTCACGCTCGCCGCGAACAACGGCGGCCACGGGTTCGACAACTCGATCATCCTGAACTCGGGGACGCACGCGTACTACGGGCAAAAGGGCGGGCTGCTGTACGAGAGCAGCCAGAACTGCGTGCGCGTGCAGACCGACGACTTCTCGATCGTCACGTGCTGGAACCGTTCGGAGGTGGGCGGCACGAACGGCGGCTGGTGGTACCCGGACTTCCCGGCAGTCCTCACCGCCGCACGAGCGACCACCTGGTCCTCCACGGACCTCTTCCCCCAGTTCGGGATGCCGACGATCGGTCCCTGAGCGCATCGTGAGCGCAATCGGAGTAGGTTCGGACGCCACTCGGTAACCACTTTTCGGAGGGAGGCTCCGTGAGAGTGAGAGGGTCTGTACTGGGAGCGCTAGGGGTCGCGCTCGTGTTCGCTGCGCCTGCCATGGGTCAAGGCAAGAACGTGCAGCTCGTCAAGACGATCCCCGAGGGCAAGTGGGCCACGGCGATCAACTTCCTGGAGTACGGTCACGGCAGCAAGACGCGCGACGTCATGGTCGTGACCGGGCGGTTCGGCCTGAAGTCGTACTCGCTGGACGACCCGGCCAAGCCGCAGTTGCTGGACGAGATCTCGTCGGAGCGGCTGAAGCTGCCGGGCGACCCGGACGTGGACTACACGCCCGACCCGGCCAAGGACGGCGACCCGCACTCGACGTTCTGGCAGAACGAGGACATGGACGTCGATCAGGAGCGCAAGCTGGTCCTGATCTCGCGCGATCCGCGCTCCTACAACGGCACGACCGGGACCGACCCGGGCGATTCGACGACCGCGACCAACATCGCCGGCGTCTACGTCATCGACGCCAGTGACCCCGAGGCCCTCCGCCTGCTGTCGTTCCAAGAGCTTCCGACGGGGCACACGACGACGTGCATCAACCGCTGCCGCTGGCTGTGGACCGGCGGCCCGGCGTCGACCGCCAAGCAGAAGCAGCCGCCGCTGAACTGGACGTTCGGGCGTCCGATCATCGCCACCGATCTGAGCGATCCGCGCCGCCCGAAGGCGTACCCCGCGCAGCCGGTGGATCTGTTCCGCCGCGACGGCGTCACCGCCTACTCGCATGACGTCCAGGTCGACGACGCGGGCGTCGCGTGGGTCTCCGGCGACGGCGGCACGCGCGGCTACTGGACCGACGGCCGCCACTTCGACCCGGTCAAGCGCGTGAACCGCAACGCGACGCCGCTCGATCCGATCCCGTACGCCGGCGGGGGCCTGCCGAAGGAGGTGGTCAACGACGACACCGGCGGGTTCGAGCACAACGCGTGGCGCCCGATCGGCAAGAACGCCCCGCGCGGCGACGACCGTTACAAGCGCGGCGAGCTCCTCCTGGCCACCGAGGAGGACTTCGGTCCGGCCAACGAGGCGTGCAGCAAGCAGGGCATGTTCAGCATCGCCACGTTGAAGGGCAGCTACAACGGCGAGGCCTGGGCCTCGACGCCGCAGAAGCCCTTCCGCCTGCAGGTCGTCGGGACCTGGAACCCGTACCAGCAGGAAGGCTCACGCACAGGCCCGATCCCGCCCGCGGCAGACTTCTGCTCGGCGCATTACTTCGACGTCGACGGCAGCCTCGTCACCTACGCCTGGTACGGCGAGGGCACGCGGTTCCTGGACATCTCGAACCCGGCGAAGCCGCGCCAGGTCGCGTACTGGCGGCCCGACGACACCCTCGTCTGGGCCTCCTACCTGCACAACGGCTACGTCTACACCGCCGACCACGTCCGCGGCATCGACATCCTCAAGCTGACGACGGGAGCGAAGACCGCCAAGCGCGAGGTCGTCGCGCCGCCCGCGTCGGCCACCCACCGCGCGTTCCTGACGCGGATGGCCAAGCAGTACAAGCCGCAACCCGGCACCGCCGGGCTCTGCTTCCTGTCGGTCTAAGCCACGCACACGGGGCCGCCGCCTACACGGCGGCCCCGCGCCGCGCTACCGCCAGCCGGAGTAGGCATTCGGCTTGGTTCGCGTGACGCCGTCACCGACGGTGACCTGGCAGGAGTCGACGGTGAGTGAGCCGTCGCCGGACGCGGTGAAGCGCGCGAAGAACTTCTGGAAGCCCGGCCCGTTCGGGTTGTTCGTCCCGTCGCAGGTGATGTACACCCGCTTGAGCGGATCGACCGGTCCACTGGCCTCGACCGCACTGAACGTCACCGCTGCGTCACTGCCGAAGGGCCCGCCCGCGTAGCCACTGCTGTTGAGCAGGCGCGTGTAGCCGCTGAGCACGTTGATTCCGTCGAAGCGCAGGAACAGCGAGAACCACGCCCACGCCGTGCCGAGGCTCTTGGTCGAGTCGACGAGCAGGATCGCGTACTCGCGCTCGGTGACGGTCGCCCGCTGGGTCGCGCCGACCATCCGGAACTGGACGTGCTGCATGCTGAGCGCGCCCAGGTCGGCCTGGCGGAGGCTGACGGCCAGCGAGGCAGCACCGATCGACGCGCTCGCCGGGTCGACCTCCCTCGCCAGTGTGGACGCGTCACTGTCAACCGGCACCTCCACCACCGGCTCGGACTGCGGGAACGGCAGCCCGGGATCGGGCGGGAGCTCGCCCGAGCCTTCGCGCGCGGCGACGTCAGGCGGCTCGTCTTCACGGGCGAGCCAGCGCGTCACGGCGGCGTTGCCGGCGGAGCGTTGAAGCGCGAGGATCGGATGCGGCGCGTCCGTGCCCGGCCGCGGCAGGTCGAGACGCCGCGCCGTCCGGCGCGCGCCATCGCGCATATGCATTGCGTACTCCTTCTAGTCGTCGTGCGAGAGGCGCCGTCTGCGGCGCACCTCCAGCGCCCCGAGGCAGACCGCGAATACCGCAAGGGCCGCGATCGCCGCCGGGACCAGGTCGGCCGCGGCGACGCCCCACACGAGCGGGACGACGAGCAACGCGACCAGGATCGCCACGGCCCCGCCGAGCACGCCGAGGCGAATCGCACGCGCGCCGTGGACGTCGAGCAGCGTCGCGTGACGACGAGCCATCAGCGTCGCGTTGGCGATCAGGGCCAGCGCGACGATCGTGATCACATCCTCGGCGCGCACGCTGGCATCCCAACCGTTGCGGACGCCCGCGAACGCGCACCACGCAACGAGCACGGCCGCCAGCACCCGGAACGAGACCGCGCCCGCGTGATCGCGGACCTGGCGCTCGCGCTCGTCGATCGTGGCATTGCGGCGGATGCTCCTCATGACGGCTCCGGTCGGGACTGTGGATCGAAGAGGCGCTCGACCGTCGTGCCCAGGACAGCAGCGATCCGCAACGCGAGGAAGACCGACGGCGCATAGTCGCTGGTCTCGATCGACACGATCGTCTGCCGGCTCACGCCGACCCGTTCCGCCAGCTCCCGCTGCGTCATCTCGGCCGCCCGGCGTTCGCTGCGAACCAGGTTTCCAACAACGGGTTCCGGGTCGAGAGCCACAGGCGCGAGTGTCTACGATCCTTGACATCGTGTCAAGGATCGTAGACACCGAACCGGAGCGAGTAACCGGACCGGGGTCACCCGGCGTTGGTCGTCTCACGAGCCGCGCCCTGTGCGATCACGAGCGGGCCGGCGGACCACGGGCGAGTCGGGGGCAGTGGCGATGACCGGTCGCGAGCTAGTCGAGCGAGCCGCCGGCGCAGCCCCACCCAGCGCAGAACGTGAACTCGAGGAGGGCGACGACCACGATCCCGGCGTAGGCGGTCAGTGGCAGCGTGGCCGCGAGCCACAGTGCGCCCGTGTCCGCGCGCCGCGCACGCGGTATCCGAGGGCGTAGAAGGCCAGCGTCGGGAGGGTCGCGGTCACGAGGACGGCGGCGAAGAGGACGAGGCGCGACACGGGGTCGGCATCGAGGCTGAGGCCGAACAGCAGGCTGACGGCCGCGACAGCGCCGAGCATCGCCTTCAGCCCAAGGCTCAGCCGGCCGGCGTCCTCCCCGCGCGCCTCGCGCCCGGCCAGGCAGGCGAGGAGCGTCCATACCGCGGGGACAGGCCACAGCAGGAGGGCGAACCCGACCACGGTCGCAACCCTCCCTACCGGCGTCAGGAGAGCCCGCAGCTCGGGCTGCAGATCACGTCGTTGATCAACGCGATGCCGGCGAGCGCCGCGTAGCCCGTGAACGGGATCGACGCGGCCAGCCAGAGCGAGCCGAGGACGCGGTCGCGGCGGACGCGGTAGCCGAGCGAGTAGAACGCGACGACGGGGACCGCGCAGACGACGAACGTGACGATGCCCTCCGCGACGCCCGGGTAGCGCGCGGTGCGGTCGGTCTCGTCGCCGGCCACCTCCAGCGCGACCAGCAGCGCGAACGCGGACGCGAGCATCAGGAGGACGGCCAGCGGAAGGCTCATCCAGTCCGCCCCCGCGCGGCGCGCCCAGCGCCCGCACAGCACCGGCACGAGCGCGGTTAGCGCCGCGGCGAGCCATCCGAGCAGGAGTCCGAGCATCCGCCGACGCTAGTCAGCGTCGGCGCGCCTTTGGATATTTCGATCCGACTACTATTATGGAAGTCACTTCGATGATGGGAGCGACGATGCGATACCGGACGTTCGGGCGGCTGACGGGCCTGCGGGTCTCCGAGTACGCGCTCGGGGCGGGGAACTTCGGGACGAGCTGGGGCGTCGGCGCCGAGCCCGCCGAGGCGCGGCGGATGTTCGACCGTTTCGCCGAGGCGGGCGGCACGCTGATCGACACCGCCGAGACCTACCAGTTCGGCGAGTCCGAGACGCTGCTCGGGGACTTCCTGGCGGCCGACCGCGATCAGTTCGTCGTCGCCACGAAGTACTCGGTGGGCAACGACCGTCGCGGCATGGTGCGCGCGGTCGAGGGCAGCCTCGAACGGCTCAAGACCGACCGCATCGACCTCTACTGGGTGCACCACCAGGACGGCGTGACGCCGATCGAGGAGGTGCTGCGCGGGCTCGACGACCTCGTCTCGAGCGGGAAGATCCTCCACGCGGGGCTGTCGAACTTCCCCGCGTGGCGGGTCGCGCGGGCGCAGACGATCGCCGAGTTGCGCGGGTCCTCGCCGGTCGCCGGCATCCAGGTGGAGTTCAGCCTGGTGGAACGCAGCGCCGACCGCGAGCTGATCCCGATGGCGGAGGCGCTCGGGCTGGGCGTCGCGCTGTGGTCGCCGCTCGGCGGCGGGTTGCTGACCGGCAAGTACCGATCCAGCGACGCGGGACGGCTGACCGACTGGAACCGGCTCATCCACACCGAGGATTCCGAGCAGAAGACGCGAACCGTGGACGAGGTGCTCGCGATCGCCGCAGAGCTCGACGTTCCGCCCGCGCAGGTCGCGATGGCGTGGCTGCGCGATCGCGACGCGCGCTCGGCGACGTCGCTGGTCTCGATCATCGGGCCGCGCACCGTCGAGCAGCTCGACGACTACCTCGCGGCGCTCGACGTGACGCTGACGCGCGAGCAGGCCGCTCGGCTCGACGCCGTCAGCGCCCCCGCGCTCGGCGTGCCGCACGGCGTCGCCGCCGAGGTGCGCGAGCGGTTCGTGGGTGCGGACTTCGACGTCTCGCCGGTCCCGGTCGCATGAGGCGAACGAGCTTCGCCGACGCCGAATGCCCGATCGCGCTCGGTCTGGAGTCGGTCGGCGAGTGGTGGACGATCCTGATCCTGCGCGACGTCTTCGACGGCTTCACCCGCTTCGACGACCTGCAGCGCAACCTCGGGATCTCGCCCTCGATGCTCGCCCGCCGGCTGAAGGCGATGCTCGACGCAGGCCTGCTGACCAAGCGCCGCTACTCCGAACATCCGCCGCGCGACGAGTACGTCCTCACCGAGGCGGGCGCCGCCTTCCGCCCGGTGATCCTCGCCCTCTACGCGTGGAGCGAGGACCACGTGACCGGCCACGCGCGCAAGCTGATCGCGATCGACAAGGCGACGGGCGAGGAGATCGACCCCGTGGTCGTCGACCGCCGCACGGGCCGCCCGGTCGACGAGCTCGACGTGGCGTTCACGGCCGGCGAGGCGGCGGGCGAAGGGATGCGCCGGCGCTACGAGGAGGCGGCGTCGCGGTGAGGCGCGGCGGGCGCGCGGTGAGGCGCGGCGGGCGCGCGGTGAGGCGCGGCGGGCGCTCGGTGAGGCGCGGCGGGCGCGCGGTGAGGCGCGGCGGGCGCTCGGTGAGGCGCGGCGGGCGCGCGGTGAGGCGCGCGGGCGCACGGTGAGGCGCGGCGGGCGCGCGACGCCGCCCGTGCCGACGCCGGCGGCGCGCTAGCCTGCCCGCGGCCGTGGCCCTGACGATCCGCCCCGCGACACCCGACGAGTTCGCCGCCGTCGGCGACCTGTGCGTCGCCGCGTACGAGCCGTTCCTCGACCACGCGGGCGACTACGTCAACACCTTGCGTGACGCGGCGTCGCGGGCGGCGAGCGCCGAGTTGCTGGTCGCGGTCGACGAGCAGCTGCTCGGGACGATCACGTTCGTGCCCGACGGCGGGCCGCTGGGCGAGATCGCGAAACCCGACGAGACGGAGTTCCGCATGCTCGCGGTCTCCCCCGCCGCGCAGGGGCGAGGGGTCGGGACCGCGCTGCTGCGGCACATCGTCGACGCCACCGCCCAGGACGGCCGTAAGGGCATCGTCTGCTCGAGCCAGCCGGCGATGCGCGCCGCGCACCGGATCTACGAGAAGGTCGGCTTCACCCGCGACCCGCAGCGGGACTGGTCACCGCTCCCGGGCGTCCAGCTGCTCGCGTTCGCGTTGCGCTTCTAGATCGGGCACTCGTACGCGCCGGGCGGGCACGCGACGAGCCCGGCCACGATGATCCAGCCCACCCCTGTGTAGAACGCAAGCGGGATCGTGCCTACGAATCAGGCCACGCGCGTGCTGCGTCGCGAACCCGAACGCGTAGGCGACGACGACCGGGAGCACCCCCGAGCCCGAGCACGGCCAGCGCGCAGCCGAAGACGACCTCGCCCGAGGCGACGCCGGCCTCGCGCGCCGTCACGGCGATGGAGCCGACGATCACGGCAGCGATCGCCGGCAGTCGCCGGCGTGCGTTCGACGGCGTGGCAGACCACGGCGGCGCGGCCGAAGTGGCGGTCGCGGTCCAGGGCTGTCAGGTAGTCGAGTTGGCGGACGAACACGATAGATCGCGTCTATCAGAACATTGGTGGTGCCAGTTGGACAATTGCGGCTCATGTCGCGACGATGCCCCGCTGTGTCGCGTAATTTGGTGGAACTGGTCCGGCGCCATCACGAGCAGGGGGCGCCCACCGCGCTCGAGGTGCTCAAAGAGGCGATGGATCGACGGGGGGAGATCACCGACGACGACCGCCGGGTCGCCGCGGAGCGCTCGGGGCTGCCCGAAGCGGCGGTGCACGGCGTGTCGACCTTCTACGACGACCTGCTCGTCCCGCGCGGGGAGCGCCACGTGCGCGTGTGCACCGGCACGGCCTGCTTCGCCGCCACCGGCGACGCCCACGTGGAGACCGTCGAAGCCGCCCTCGGCCTGAAGCTGGGTCAACGGGCCGACGACAAGTCGCTCAGCCTGGCGGAGACGGTCTGCCTGGGCTACTGCCACGCGAGCCCCGCGGTCCGCGACGGCGACACGATCGACGCCGGACCGGGCGCGATCGAGCGGCTGCTCGCCAACCGGACACAGCCGGCGCCGGAGCCCGTATTCGCCAGCCTGCTGCCAGAGCCCGTCCTCACCCGCCCCGGCGACTGGTCCGGCTACGCGAACGCCCTCCAGGGCACGCCCGAGGAGCTCCTCCAAAAGGTCAAGGCCGCCGACGTGAAGGGCCGTGGCGGCGCCGGCTTCCCCGCCGGCGTCAAGTGGGAGTTCGCGGCGCGATCCCCGAACCCGGACAAGGTGATCGTCGCCAACGGCGACGAGGGCGACCCCGGCTCCTACATCGACAAGCTGCTGATGGAGGACAACCCGCACCTGCTGCTCGAGGGCCTCGCGCTCGCGGGCTACGCCGTCGGGGCGCGCCACGGCTTCATCCTCGTCCGCTCCGAGTACCCGCGCTCCAAGCCCGCGCTGGACAGGGCGATCGAGGAATCGAGACACCACTTCGCCGACCACTTCGACATCACCGTGATCGAGGGCGCCGGTTCCTACGTCGTGGGGGAGGAGACCGCGCTGCTCGCGTGCCTCCAGGGCTTGCGAGGCACCGTCTCGGCACGCCCGCCGTTCCCCGCCGAGCGCGGCGTCCACGGCCTCCCCACCGTGGTCAACAACGTCGAGACCCTGGCCAACATGGCCTTCATCGCCAAACACGGGGCGGAGGCCTACAAGGCGCTCAGCCCCGCCCACGCGACCCCCGGCAGCAAGATCGTCTGCTTCAACGAGCGCTTCGCCAAGCCCGGCGCCTACGAGGTCCCGTTCGGGATGACGCTCCGCGAGTTGTGCGAGGACGTCGCCGGCGGCATGGCGTCCGGAAAGGCGATCAAGGCCCTGCAGATCGGCGGCCCGCTCGCCGGCATCCTGCCCGGCCACAAGCTCGACACGGTCTTCGACTTCGACGCCCTCAAGGCCGAAGGGTGCATGGTCGGCCACGGCGGGATCGTCGCCTTCGAGGAGGGCACCGACATGCACGCGGTGGCCAAGCACCTGCTGCACTTCGGCGCCGCCGAGAGCTGCGGGAAGTGCTTCCCGTGCCGGATCGGCCTCCAGCGCGCGCACGCGATGTTCCAGGACCACGCACCGGTCGACCGCGCGAAGCTCGAGCAGCTGCTGGAGACGCTCGAGCTCGGCAGCCTGTGCGCCCACGGCGGCGGCATGCCCGCCCCGATCCGCAGCCTGATCGCCCACTACCCCGAGGAGCTGGGGCTGACGTGATCACGCTCACGATCGACGGCGAGGAGGTCACCGTCCCGCCCGGGACGACGATCCTGCAGGCCGCGCACACGCCCATTCCGACCCTCTGCTTCGACGAGCGCCAGGCCCCGTTCGGCGCCTGCCGGGTGTGCCTGGTCGGCGTCGAGGGCGCGCCCGGGCCGGTCGCCTCGTGCACGACCCTCGCGCGCGAGGGCATGAAGGTCGACACACAGGATCCGACGGCCCGCCGCGTCGCCACCGCGGTCGTCGAGCTCGTCCTGTCCGAGCTCCCGCAGGCGCCCGCCGAGCACACCGAGCTCGGCCAGGTCATCCGGATGCTCGAGGTCGAGGACACCCGCTGGCCGGGGCCGCAGCACGAGTACAAGCACGACGAGCGCCACCCGTACCTGGCGCTGCAGCACGAGCTGTGCATCTCGTGCGGGCGCTGCGTGCGCGCGTGCGACGAGGTCCAGGGGACGTTCGCGCTGACCGCGGTCGGCCGCGGGTATCACGCGAACATCGCCGCGGGCCTCGATCAAGGCTTCAAAGCGTCTGCCTGCGTCTCGTGCGGCGCCTGCGCCGACACGTGCCCGACGGACGCCATCACCGAGATCTCCCTGCTAAACCTGGCGAGGTAGCCATGTTCGATGCCACCGTCACGACAACCTGCGGCTACTGCGGCGTCGGCTGCCGACTCGAGGCACACGCGCGCGACGGCAAGGTGGCCGCGATCAGCCCCGCCCTCGACGGACCCGCCAACGAGGGTCACACCTGCCTGAAAGGTCGCTTCGCGCACCAGTTCTCGCGCCGCCGCGACCGCCTGACGACGCCGCTGATCAAGGAGAACGGGACCTTCCGGATCGCCACCTGGGAGGAGGCGCTGCACCGCATCTCCACCGAGCTGACGCGGATCAAGCGCGCCCACGGCCCCGATGCGATCGCCGGCCTGGCCTCGAGCCGCGCCACCAACGAGGACTGCTACGCGATGCAGCGCCTGATGCGCGCCGCGATCGGCACCAACAACATCGACAACTGCAGCCGCGTCTGCCACTCGCCGACGTCGTTCGCGCTGCGCAAGTCGTTCGGCCTGTCGGGCGCGACGGGCTCCTTCAAAGACTTCGACCACGCCGACGCCTGCATCCTGATCGGCGCCAACCCGACCGAGGGTCACCCCGTCGTCGGCGCGCGGATCAAGCAGGCGACGCTGCGCGGGATGAAGCTGGTGACGATCGACCCGCGTCGCATCGAGCTCTCCGACTACGGCGTCCTTCACCTGAGCCCGCGCCCCGGCACGAACGCCGCGGTGATGCTCGGCATCGCCCACGTCATCCTCCGCGACGGGTTCACCGACCCGGACTTCATCGAGCGACGCACGCTCGGCTACGACGCGCTGCTGGAGCTCCTCCCGCAGTACACCCCCGAGGCGGTCGAGGAGATCACGGGCATCCCGGCCGACGACATCGTCAAGGCCGCCCACATCTACGGCGAGGCCGGGAACGCGTGCTTCTCGTGGGGCCTCGGCGTGACCGAGCACAAGTACGGCTCCGAGGTCGTCCAGCTGATCTGCAACATCGCGCTGATGACGGGCAACGTCGGCCGCCTCGGCGCCGCGCTGCTGCCGCTGCGCGGGCAGAACAACGTCCAGGGCTCGTCCGACATGGGCGCGCTGCCCGACACCTACACGGCCTACCGGTCCGTGGGCGACGAGGACACCGCGAAGCTCTTCGAGGACGCCTGGGGCGTGAAGGTCCCGCGCGAGAAGGGCTACTCGATCCCGCAGATGTTCGACGCCGCGGTCGCCGGCGACCTGAAGGCGATGTACATCTTCGGCGAGGACGTCGCCCAGACCGATCCGAACACCGCGCACGTCGTCGCCGCCCTGGAGAACCTCGAGTTCATGGTCTGCCAGGACATCTTCGAGACCGAGACGACCAAATACGCGGACGTGATCCTGCCCGCGAGCTCGTTCCTCGAGAAGGAGGGGACGTTCACCAACGCCGAGCGGCGCGTGCAGCTCGTCGCCCCCGCGATCACCCCGCCCGGCGGCGCCAAGACCGACTTCGAGATCATCGACCTGGTCGCCAAGTCGCTGGGCTATGACTTCGGGTGGGACAAGCCCGAGGACGCGATGGACGAGGTCGCGCGGCTCACCCCGCACTGGAGCGGCATCACGTACGAGCGGCTCGGCCGCAAGGGCCTGCAGTGGCCGGTCGCCCCCGACGGCACCGACGCGCCGATCCTCTACGAGACCGAGTTCGAGCTTCCCGGCGGGAAGGCGCACTTCGCCGCGCTGCCATACAAGGCGCCCGGCGACGCCGCCGACGACGAGTTCCCGCTGATCCTCGTCACCGGCCGCCGCCTGCAGCACTACAACGCGGGCACGATGACCCGCCGCACGGGCAACCTCGAGCTCAACGACCGCGACTATCTCGAGATCCACCCGGACGACGCCGAGCGGCTGTGGATCTCCGACGGCGACACGATCTCGATCCGCAGCCGCCAGGGCCGCACGGAGATCGAGGCGCAGGTCACGGACCGCATCGAGCCCGGACACGTCTTCACGACGTTCCACTTCCCGGAGACCCGCACGAACCTGCTGATCGGCAACTCGCGCGACGTCAACACCTCGTGCCCCGAGTACAAGGTGATCGCGGTCGACGTGCGGCCGATCGGCGAGGAGGCGACGATGATGCCCGCGCTGGCGAGTGCGTGAGCTGAGCCGGACCGTCGAGTACGACGGCATCAGCGACGAGGTCGCGATCGAGGAGCCGCTGGAGATCCGCGTCGACGGCGCGCCGCTGGCCGTGACGATGCGGACCCCCGGCCACGACGAGGAGCTGGCGCTGGGCTTCCTCTACGGCGAAGCCCTGATCACGCGGGTCCACGCCGCCGGGCTGACGGACGACTTCGCCAACAACACGATCGAGGTCGAAGGCCCGCTGGCGCGCGATCCCAGCGCACGCTCGTTCTATACGACGTCGTCGTGCGGCGTGTGCGGCAAGGGTGCGCTGGAGGAGGTCGCGGTCCACGCTCCGCGACTGCCGGAGGGCCCGGCGATCGACCGCGCGCTGCTGGCCGACCTGCCCGAGCGCCTGCGACAGCCGGGCTTCGCCCGGACCGGCGGCCTGCACGCCACCGGGCTCTTCACCACCGCCGGCGAGCTGCTGCTGGTGCGCGAGGACGTCGGGCGCCACAACGCGATGGACAAGGTGATCGGCCGCGCGCTGCGCGACGGCCTGCTGCCGCTCCACGACCTCGTCCTGTGCGTCTCCGGCCGGCTCTCGTTCGAGCTCGTGCAGAAGGCGGTCGTCGCGGGCGCGCCGATCCTCGTCGGCGTCGGCGCGCCCACCTCGTTGGCGATCGAGCTGGCCGCCGATCGCGGCCTGACCCTGGCCGGATTTGCCCGCAAGGGCTATACGAACGTGTATACAAATCCGCAGCGCGTCACATAAATGCCCAGGTGGGGTATCCCACCGTTATGGAGTTCCAGGAGCACCACTTCCGCAATCTCGGACGCGCGCGCGACCATCTGACGGAGACGATCGTGAGCCTGCAGTCCGCGACCGAGCGGATGACAGGTGACGACTGGATCGACGCGACCGCGTTGCTCAACGACATCTCGCAGGACATCGGCCCGCGACTGTCACAGCTGCGCACCAAGGCATCCGAGCGCTTCGACGAGCACACGCGCACCGAGCACTTCGAGGCGATGCGCACCGGCCGGATGCCGTTTCCAGACGAGCGGTTGCCGGTCGCGACGCCGCTCGAGCGCCTCCCCCCGCCAACCACCGAGCTCCCACCACGCCTGGAGGCGCCGAACGCGAAACGGGGCGCCGCGCTCGTGGCCAAGCATGGCGGCGTCGACGCCGCGATGATGGCCTACGAGCCCGACAGCCCCGAGTTCGACGACATCCAGGCGTATCGCTATGTCTCGACGGGCAAGCGCCCGCCCGGCTGGATTCCTCCTATCGTCTGAACATAAAGGGGCCTGACCCCTTTAACTACGGGCGTGGCAGCTTCGCCAGCTGCGGGGTGAGCGTCGCCATCGGCGTGGGCTTGCGGTTGCCCTTCGCCGGCAGCGACGTCACAAGGTCCGGCTCGTACCTCGTCTTCTGCTCGTGGTCGAGCGCGGCGACGAGCTCGCGCGGCGCGAACGAGACCATCGGGTTCGAGAACACCCGGACGGCCTCGCCCGCGCACTCGGGGCACTCGACCGACGCGGGTGCGGTGCCGATCGGCCGCATCACGTCGAACGCCCCGTCGCGCTCGCACCGGTACTCGTAGATCGCCATCAGTTGGCCGACCGCGGAACGGCCATCCCCTGCTTGACCTGGTGCGGCTTGCCGGGGCCGGGCGCGACGTCGAAGTCGAAGATGCGCCGCGGGATGTAGACCGTCGCGCACGAGTTCGGGATGTCGACGACGCCGGAGAACCGGCCTTCGATCGGCGCCGAGCCCAGGATCATGTAGGCCTGGATGTCGGAGTAGCCGAACTGCATCAGGTAGTCGATCGCGTGGTGGCACGCGCGCTCGTAGGAGAGCTGCGAGTTCAGGTAGTGCTGCTTGCCCGCGAGGTCGACGGAGACGCCGGAGAACGCGATCCACTCCGAGTACTGCGGGTCGCGCAGGCCCGGCATGAAGATCGCGTTCTCGTAGATCCCGTACGTCGCCATGCCGCCCTTGATGACGTCGACGTGCAGGTCCATGAACCCGCCCATCTCGATCGCGCCGCAGAACGTGATCTCGCCGTCGCCCTGCGAGAAGTGCAGGTCGCCGAAGGAGAGCTTCGCGCCGGGCACGAACACGGGGTAGAAGACCCGCGTCCCCGCCGTGAAGTTCTTGATGTCCTGGTTGCCGCCGTTCTCGCGCGGCGGCGCGGTGCGGGCCGCCTCGCCGGCGATCCGGTCGTACTCGGCGCCTTCCAGGCGGCCGATGATCGCCGAGTCCGGCAGCGGCGGGAGCGCCAGCGGCGGCACGCGGTCCGGGTCGGTCTTGATCAGGTCCGTCTCGCGCTTGGTCCACTTCGCCAGCAGCTCCGCCGACGGCGCGGTGCCCATCAGGCCCGGGTGGTGGATGCCCACGTAGGAGCACTCGGGGATGTGCCGCGACGTGGCGACGTCGCCGGTGAAGTCCCAGATCACCTTGTACGCGTCCGGGAAGCGCTCGGTCAGGAAGCCGCCGCCGTTGGACTTGGCGAACACGCCCGTGTAGCCCCACCCCATGCCGGAGAACGGGCCCTCGTCCTCCTGGTCGCACGCGTCGATCTCGAGGATGTCGACGACGAGCAGGTCCCCCGGCTCCGCGCCTTCGACGTGGAACGGCCCGGTCAGCACGTGCACGCCGGCCAGCGGCGCGTTGCGGACGTCCTCGGCGGAGTCGTCGTTCTTGATCGCGCCGTCGAACCACTCGCGGCAGTCGGCGCGGAAGACGTCACCCGGCCGGACGCTGACCACGGCCGGCACGTCCGGGTGCCAGCGGTTGTGCCCGACGTGCTTCTGGTCGGTGAACTTCTTGGTGTTATCGAGCGGGAACAGATTCTTCGGCATGAGCCAACTCCTCCACTTCGATTGGTCTACGCAGGGACGGGAGCGGTCCCGGTTGAAGCCGGTCGCGGGGCACGCGTGCGGGCGAGGTGCTCCTCAGGCGTCGTGATGTCGGCGACCTCGACCGCCACGAGCTTCTCCGACGCGCCCTTGAGCAGCACGAAGGTCAGCGTCGCGAAGCAGAAGGGCAGCGTGAGGGCGGGGAGGCCCCAGGGGATGAAGAGGGTGCCGATCGCGCCGAAGAGCAACGCGGCGAGCACGGCGCAGCCGACCGCGAGGATGCCCGAGCGGACCGACAGGACGAAGAACACGCCGCCGATCGCCAGGCAGGCGTCGAAGGAGTTGAAGCCCCACAGCCCGTTGTAGATCGCGACGCCGCTGGCGCCGAGCGCGAGCCCGGTGCACATGCCCACCGCCGAGCCCACGACGGCGAAGACCGCGGCGATCCGCGAGCACACGGCGATGCCCGCCACCATGATGATTCCCGACCACACGCTGTTGGCGAAGAACAGCTGGCCGATGCCGCGGAAGACCGCGTTGAAGACGCCCTCGATGTTGTTCGCGGAGCCCGCCTGGGCGGCGGAGCGCAGCGTGTTGGACACCGAGCCGGCGGTGACCTGCGCGTCGGCCGGCGCGACCAGGCCGCCGACCCGGCCGTTGGCGTAGCCGAGGGCGCCGACCAGGAACAGCAGCGTCATGAAGTTGAACGCCAGCGTGAAGGGCGGGACCGTGAAGGAGCCGATGAACACCCGCGCCAGCGCGGCGTGCAGGATCGTGGAGAACGCCGCGATCACGACGATCCAGACGATCACCATCTCGTCCCAGGTCGGCTGCAGGAAGAGCGAGAGGCCCGCGCCGACGAGCACGCCGTTGAAGCCGAACAACCCGGCGCGGATCGCGCCGCGGTCCATCCCGATCGCGGCCGCGGTCGCCGTCGACGCGACGAGCCCGAGCACGCCGGCGAAGCCGAGCCACGCCTGGGCGACGAACATCGCCACGATGATCGCCAGCCCCGTGACGGGGTTGTTCATGAAGCAGACCTGCCCGACCCCGCGCAGGCAGGAGTCGATAAAGGCCAGGAGCGGATTGCCGTCGGCACGCTCGCCCCAGGCCTGCATGGTTCCGTTGACCGACACGCCGCCTCCTCGTTCGGGTGGTCGTCGCGCCGGATTCAATGGCGTGGTCCGACTGCGGTCAAAGCATCGACAGCACTGCTTTCACACCCGCGGCCAGTAGATTCCACCGTGTCCGATGCACCGGGCTTGCGGGAGTAGCCATGCTTGACGGCACTACGTCCGATCTCCACGTGAGTACTGGCCTCGACGCGCTCGATGCGGCGCTCGGCGGCCTGTTCTGGGGCGACAATGTCGTCTGGCATCTCGACGGCGCCTCGCCGGAGCTGTTCTACCGCGCGATCACCCGCCTGGGCGACGTGTTCGAGTCAAAGACGTCGGTGTCGATCGCCGGCACCGCGAGCTACCGCGACGTGCCCGGAATGGTGGTCGTCGACGCCGGCTCGCGTGGCGCCTTCGCGCAGCCCGCGGACCTCCTGCGCGAGGTGTTCCGCCTCAGCCAGCCGCGCGGGCACCGGCTGATCCTGTTCGACTCGATGGACGCGATGGTCCACGCGTGGGGCGCGAACCGCACACGCGACTTCTTCACCCGCTGCTGCCCGATGCTGCTCGAGCTCGGCGCGATCGCCTACTGGTCGATGAGCCCCGCCACCCCCGCGGCGGTGCAGGACGCCGTCCACGCCGTCACCCAGTGCGTGCTCGACGTCGACGACCGCTCGATCCGCGTCGCCAAGGCCGAGGGCCGCGACGACAGCGTGCTCGGCACGGTGCTGCACTGGCATCAGGAGAGCGGGCGGCCGATCGTCGCGCCCGCGGAGATCGTCGGGCGGATGGCGGCCGCGCTGCGCGCCGTGCGCCGCACGCGGCATCTCAGCCAGCACGACCTCGGCGACCTCGCGGGCGTCTCGGCCAGCGCGATCTCCCAGGTCGAGCGGGCGGAGCGCGGCCTCTCGCTCGCGACGCTCGTCCGGCTCAGCGCCGCCCTGGACGTGACGATCGACGACCTCCTGCGCGGCAAGGAGCCGGGCGCCTACCGGATCGGCCGCAGGACGGACGACCCGCAGGCCGGCTTCGAGCACACGGTCTCGCTGCTGCACGGCGACGATCTCTGGATCGACCTCGTCCACCTCGGCCCGCGCGAGTCCGGGACGCCCGTCGCCTCCCCGCCCGGCATCGGCGTCGTCGCGGTCGGCAGCGGGCTCGTCCAGGTGCAGGTGGCGGGCCAGAGCCCCGCCGTCCGCCACGGCGAGGTGCTGATCGCCGACTCGGAGTGCGTCGCCGGCTGGCGCAACCTCGGCGCGGTCGAGGCCGAGCTCTTCTGGATCGTGTCGGCGCGCCGTCAGTGATTCGGCGGCGGCTCGTCCTTGGGCGCGTAGCGGTGGTGCAGTGCCAGGAGGTTGCCGTCGGGGTCCTGGAAGAACGCCTGATGGCACACGCCCGAGTCGAGGATCCCGCCGCGGAACTCGATGCCGTGCCCCTCGAGCTCGGAGCGCTTGGCCTCGACGTCGTCGACCGCCAGCGCCACCATCGAGCTGCTCGGACGGAACTCCAGCCCGAAGGCGTCGGACTGCATCACGGCCAACGTGAGGTTCCCCGCCTGATACTCGGACGCGGGCATCTTCCCCCACGTCTTCACGAACGGCAGCCCCAGCGTCTCGCCATAGAACTTGGCGGCGCGGGCGTGGTCAGAAACCTGCAGTGCGACGAAGTCGACGCCGGTGATGTCGGACATGAGGCGGACAATACGCGGCGATGACCGTTCGCCTGGATCCCTGGACCGAGGACGACCTGCCACTCGTGCAGGCGTTGCTCGGCGACCCCGCGATGACGGAGTACCTCGGCGGCCCCGAGGACCCCGACAAGATCGTCGAGCGCCACGCCCGCTACGTCGCCACCCCGACCGCCTTCAAGATCGTCGTCGACGGCGTGCCGGCCGGGTGGGTCGGTTACTGGGAGCACGAGTGGCAGGGCGAGACCATCTACGAGATCGGCTGGTCGGTTCTGCCGGGGTTCCAGGGGCAAGGTGTGGCGACCGAAGGGACACGGCTCGCGCTTGAGTCCGCGCGGGCGAGCGACGGCCCCCGCGTCGTCCACGCGTTCCCGGTGCCGGGGAACGGCCCCTCCAACGCGATCTGCCGCAAGTGCGGCTTCACACTGCTGGGCGAGGTCGACTTCGAGTTCCCGAAGGGTGTCTGGTCGCCATGCAACGACTGGAAGCTCGACCTCGGGTAGCGCTTGGAGTTCCTGGTCCTGGGCACACTCGAGGTTCGCCGGGACGGCCACGCGCTGACCGTCACCGGAGCGCGGCAGCGTGCCGTGCTGGCGCTGCTCGTCCTGCACGCCGGCGAGCCCGTCAGCGGGGAGCAGCTCGCGATCGGGCTCTGGGGCGAGGACGCCTCGGCCGCGGCGGCCAAGACGATCCAGGTGTACGTCTCGCGGCTGCGGGCGGCGCTGGCCGACCCGGGGGTGCTGGTCACGACCGACGCGGGCTACGTCCTGCGCGTGGCGCCGGACGCGATCGACGCGATCCGCTTCGAGCGGCTGTACCGCGCGGGTGCGGAGACGCTGCGGACGGGCCGCGCGGGCGTCGCGGCGACGCAGCTGCGCGAGGCGCTGGCGCTGTGGCGCGGACCGGCGCTTGCGGACTTCGCCGGTGAGGGTTTCGCCCAGCCGGAGATCGCGCGGCTCGAAGAGCTCCGGCTCGCGGCCGTCGAGGCGTGCGCGGAGGCCGACCTGGCCGCGGGGCGGCATCGCGAGCTCGTGCCCGAGCTGCGCCGGCGCGTCGCCGACGAGCCGCTGCGCGAGACCGGCTACCGCCAGCTGATGCTCGCGCTGTCGCGCAGCGGACGCCACGCCGACGCGCTGGCCGTCTATCGCGACGCGCGCCGGACGCTCGTCGAGACGCTCGGCATCGAGCCGAGCGCCGAGTTGCGCGAGCTCGAGCGGCGCGTCCTCGCCGACGAGGCCGGCGCCCCGGCCGAGCCGGGGAAGGCGCGCGTCCCGCGGCCGCCGACGCCCACGGTGGGCCGCGACACGGATCTCGAACGGCTCGGCTCGCTGTTGGCGCGGCACTCGCTCGTCACGGTCGTCGGGCCGGGCGGAGTCGGCAAGACCCGGCTGGCCGTCGAGGCCGCTCGCGCCGGCGCCGCGACGCATCCGGACGGCGCGGATCTCGTGTCGCTCGCCGGCACCAGCGACGGTGCGGAGGTCGCGTCCGCGATCGTCCGGCAGCTCGCGATCGCGCTGATCCCGGGGGAGGACGCCGGAGCCGCGCTGGTCCGCGAGCTCGAACGCCGCGAGCTGCTGCTCGTGCTCGACAACTTCGAGCACCTGCTCGACGCGGCGCCACTGGTCGCGCACCTGATCGAGTCGTGCCCGCGGGTGACGGTGCTCGTGACCAGCCGCGAACCGCTGCGGGTGCGTTCGGAGCGGATCTTCCGGCTCGAGCCGCTGACGCTGCACGCCGCGGTGGAGCAGTTCACGACGCTCGTCGAGGCGCGTGATCAGGTCGTGACGGACGCCGGAGCGGCGGACGAGATCTGCCGGCGGCTCGACGGCCTGCCGCTCGCGATCGAGCTGGCCGCCGGCCGGATCGGCGCGCTGTCCGTCGGCGGCCTCGCCGCGCGCCTGCGGGAGGGCCTCGACGTCCTCGGACCCGGCGCCCGCGACGCCCCCGAACGCCAGCGCACGCTGGCGACGACGATCGCGTGGAGCTTCGATCTCGCCTCCGCCCGGGAGCGATCCGCGGTGACCGCGCTCGCCGTCTTCGCCGGCGGGTGCACGCTCGAGGCGGCCGAGACCGTGAGCGGAGCCGCGCTCGAGGTGCTCGACGCGCTCGTCGCCAAGAACCTGGTCGTCGCGCGGGACGGCCGGCTCACCCTGCTCGAGACGATCCGGGAGTTCGCGCTCGCGCGGCTGGTCGACGGAGGCGCCGTCCGCGCGCGCCACTGCGCGTACTTCCTCGGCGTCGCCGAGCAGGCCGCGGGCGAGATCGACCGCACCGGCGCGTCGGGGCTGCTCGCGCGACACGACGTCGAGGTGGACAACTTCCGCGGAGCGCTGAGTTGGGCGATCGAGAACCGCGACACGGAGGTCGCGCTGCGGCTCGCCACCGCGCTGCACCCGTACTGGCGGGCACGCGAGCTGCGCACCGACGCCGCGCGCTGGCTCCAGGCCGCCCTCGCGCTCGAGGGCGACGACGTCCCGGTGTCCGTCCGGACGCGGGCGCTGAACGCCTACTCGGAGCAGATCGCCAGCGTCGGCGACATCGGACAGGCCGAGGCGGCCGTGAACGAGAGCCTGGCGATCGGCGGCCCGTCCGATCGCGCCGCCGGCCTGTGCGCGCTCGCGTTCCTGAGGCTCCGGCGCCACCGCGTGACCGAGGCCTACGATCTTGCCGGAGAGGCCGAGCGGCTCGCGACCGACGCGCAGACGCGACTGAACGCGATCGAGATCCGGGCGATGATGGCGCCGACCCTCGACGAGGCCCTCGCGCTCGGCGGCGTCGCGCTGGACGCCCATCGGGCCGCCGGCCACGAGCGCAAGCTCGGGCGGCTGCTGGCGAGCCTTGCCTACACCGCCCTCTTCCACGACGACCCGGCGACCGCCGCGCGGCTCTGCGCCGAGGCGTTGGACGTCGCCTCGGAACCCGCCGACCCGTTCCTGGTCACGCTCGCGGAAGGGAACGCCGGCCTGGCCGCGCTCTTCGTCGGCGACCTCCCCCGCGCGGCGCAGGCGTTCACCCGGCAACTCCGGATCGCCGACCGGCACGGCTACGACTTCACGATCTTCGAACCGCTCAGCGGCTTCGCGGTGCTCGCCGCGTGCGCCGGGCGCGACCGGCTCGCTGCGCGGCTTCTGGGTGCGGCCCGCGTCTCATCGGCCGATTGGCATGACCCGCTGATCGCCGAGCGCCTCGAAGCCCGCTTCCTCGCGCCGGCACGCGCGCGGCTCGGGGCGGCGGCCTGGGAGGCCGAGGAGGCGGCGGGCGCTCGCGCGGACCGCGCGTCCGTGCTCGCCGCGGCCTACGACGCCGGCGACGCTCTCTGATCGCCGCGGCCGGCGAGCCAGCTGACGAGGTGGCCCAGGCTCTCGGCGGCCTGCTCGTCGGTGCCCTTGAACTGGCTCTCGTTGAACTGGACGTCGTGCAGGCGACCGTCGGTCACGGTGAGGCGGAAGACGAGGATGCCGGTCCAGGAGCGGTACAGGTTCACGGTGTCGCCCTCCTGGAAGACGAACCACTTGTTCTCCATCTCCTCCGGGACGGTGCCGAGCGCGAGGGTCGCGGCGGCGGGGGCGTCGAGGTGCGTCTCGAAGGCGAGCGGCCGCAGCGGAGGGTCGGGCTCGGTCTTCCAATCCGTGCGTCGGGCGGCCCGTAGCGGCGGGGTGCGGAACAGCCGCGCCTGGTCGAACGAGTGGAACGTGTCGTCGTCGTGCAGCCAGAAGCGGATGTCGGGGATCCGTGACTCGACGGCCGCGTCGAACGCGACCTTCGCCACGCGGTACGGGTGGAACGCGGCGCCGAGGGCGGGAAGCGCGATGCTCGACACGCCCAGTGCCGCCGCCTGGCCGAACACCGCCTGGTAGGTCGCGCCCAGCCGCTCCTCGAGCGTGGGGACGACAGTGTGGATGACGAAGCGGGCGTGCAAGTCGCCGGCGTGGGTGACGCCCGGCCGCTTGATCAGCGCCATCGCCTGCTCGAGGCGCGGCCCGCCGGCGCGCCGGAGCGCCTGCTCGAGCGCGCCGCCGGCGCCGCAGACGATCGCGTCCGCCTGCGCCGTCGTGATGTCTCCGCGCTCGAGCTCGATGCTCACACCCGCAATCTACGGCGTGATGTTGTGGTTGCCGTGGAACACGTTGGCGGGGTCGTACCGGCGCTTGACCTGCCGGAGGCGCTCGTAGTTGGGGCCGTAGGCGGCGCGGATCGCGTCGCCCGCCTCGTCGTCGGCGAGGTAGTTGAGCCAGCGGCGGTCGGCAAGGTGCGGCGCGAGCGCCGCGTGGGTGTCGCGGGTCCAGCGGATGTTCGCGTCCGTCGTGTCCGGGTCGGTCCACACGGTCGGGAGGAACAGGTTCCAGCCGGGCTCGCGGTGCGGGACGGCGGTGTCCGTGGCGCCGATGCGGGTGACGGCGCCGTGGAAGTGCTCGAGCAGGATCGCGCTCATCGGAGACGGGGCGCGCTTGAAGTGCTCCACCGCCGCGTCGATCAGCGCGTCGGGAAGCCCGCGGGTGAAGCTGGCGCGCCAATAGTTGAGCGAGCCATCCGGGTAGCCGGCGTCCAGGAGCGTGTTCATCGTCTCGTAGGGCAGCTCACCGACCTGGACCATCGCCGGCGAGCCGAAGCCGGTGAACGGCTCGAGCTCGCGCTTGGCGGTCTCCGGGTCGCCGGTGTGGAACACGACGAGCGCGGCGAGCTTGGCGCCGTCGGGGGCGTGGATCAGCCCCGCGAACACGGTCAGGTCGTCGGGCGCGCCGGCGACGGCGTCGCGGTAGAAACGCAGCAGCTCCGGCGCGGCGTCCAGCGGGTGGGCGATCAGGCCGCCGGTGACCGTTCCCACGCGATGCAGGCGATACGTGAGCGCGGTCGCGACGCCGAAGTTCCCGCCGCCTCCGCGCAACGCCCAGAACAGGTCGGGATGCGTGTCCGCGCCGACCTGCAGAACCTCGCCAGCGGCGGTGACGAGCTCGACGGACTCCAGGTTGTCCGCCGCGAGCCCGTGCTTGGCCATCAGCCAGCCGAGCCCGCCTCCGAGCGTCAGGCCGGCGACGCCGGTGGTCGAGACGACGCCGCCGGTCACCGCGAGCCCGTGCGGTTGCGTGGCGGCGTTGACGTCGGCCCACGTCGCGCCGCCCTGGACGGTCGCCGTCCGCGCGCCGGCATCGACCTTCACGGCGCGCATGTCGGCGAGGCTGATCATCAGCCCACCGTCGGACACGGCGCGGCCGGCGACGTTGTGCCCGCCGCCGCGGACGGAGACCTCCAGGCCGGCGTCGCGGGCGAGCCGGAGCGCCTCGACGACGTCCCGGCTGCTGCGCGCCCGGACGATCAGCGCGGGGCGCCGGTCGACGAGGCCGTTGTAGACGGCGCGCGCGGCGTCATACCCGTCGTCCTGGGGTGAGAGGACGGTTCCCGCGACACGATCGCGCAGGGCACGCACGTAGGCGTGGTTGGACAGCACGGTCAAGTGCTTCTCCTTCGCTTGGGGAGCGTTCCGATCGGCCTAGTTATTACGACCGTTCGTTTTGGGTGTTAGATCGTACGACCGTTCGTGATAACTTGTCAAGCACATTGGCCTCCACCGAGGGCATCCGAGACGGGCGTCGCCGCCGCAGCGACGGCGAACGCACCCGCGCGCTGATCCTCGAGCAGGCGGCGAGGCTCGCCACCGTCGAAGGGCTCGGCGGCCTCTCGATCGCGCGCCTCGCGGACGCCGTCGGGATGAGCAAGGGCGGCCTGTTCGCCCACTTCGGCTCCAAGGAGGAGCTCCAGCTCGCGACGTTCGAGGCCGCGCGCGAGATCTTCACGGCCCGGGTCGTCGAGCCCGCCGCCTCCGCCACGACCGGGGGCGAACGGCTGCGAGCCTTGACCGCCGGGTACCTCGCCTATGTCGAGGCCGACACGTTCCCCGGCGGCTGCTTCTTCGCCTCCGCCCTCGCCGAGGTCGACATGCAGCCGGGCCCGGTCCGCGACGCGCTCGTGGCGTTCCTCGGCGACTGGATCGCCCGCCTCGAGGACGCGATCCGCGAGGCGCAGGCCGACGGCACCATCGGCGCTGAAGAGGAGCCGGCCCAGCTCGCGTTCGAGATCGAGTCGGCGCTGCTCCTCGCCAACGCGCAGTACGTCGTCATGCGCACGGACGAGCCGCTGCGCCGCGCGCGGACCGCGATCGAGCGGCGGCTCTAGCCCGCCGCGGCTTCGAAGAACAGCGCCACGAGCGCGGCTCCGGGGTCGACGACGCCGGCGGCCGCGTCACCGACGTAGGTCGCGCGGCCGCGCCGCGCGACCAGGTCGGCCGTCGCGTCGGCGCCCGCGCGGGCGGCGCGGGCGGCGGCGTCCAGACCCTCGCCCGCCGCCAGGGCGTCCGCCGCGGGCTGGAGGGCGTCGACCATCGTCCGTTCGCCCACCTGCGCGCCGCCGAGCCGGCGGACGGAGGCTACGCCGGCGCCGACGCCGTCCGCCAGCGTCGCCAGGTCGAGCTCCGAAGCGTCACCGGCTGCCTTGGCCAGGGCGCGGAAGAACATCCCGTACAACGGGCCGCTCGTGCCGCCGGTGCCGAGGTACGCGGTCGACAGCGCCGCGAACGGCGGGGCGTCGCCAAGGCCGCGGCGGGTGCTGCGCACCGCTGTCCGGACGCTGGCGCCGAAGTCGCCGTCGCCGGCGAGGCGGTCGAGCTCGCCGAGCGCGTCCGCCTCCGCCTCGGCGGCGTCGAGGAAGCGCTCGACCCACTCCCGCGCGTTCACCATGTCAGCGCGGGCGTGCGGACCGGCGCGTCCCAGAGCGCGAGCGTCTCGGCGTCCATCCGGACGAGCGTGACGCTGCAGCCGGCCATGTCCAGCGCGGTCAGGTAGCTGCCCACGAGCGCTCGCGCGGTCACCACACCGCGCGCGTCGAGCCGCCGCGCCACTTCGGCGAAAACCACCTGCAGTTCCAGCCCGTGGGTCGCACCGAGGCCGTTGACGATCACCAGGACCGACTCGCCGTCGGCCAACCCAAGAGCGTCGGCGAGGGGCTCGACGAGCTGACCCGCCAGCTCGTCGGCCGACGCGAACGGACGCCGTTCGATGCCGCGCTCGCCGTGGATGCCGACCCCGAACTCGACCTCGTCGTCGCCGAGCTCGAACGACGCCCGCGACTCGCCGGGGTGCGCGCAGGCGGAGAGCGCGACGGCGAGCGACCGCGACCCGTCGGCGACCCGCCGGCCCAGGGCCGCCAGGTCCGCCAGCGAGGCCCCGCGTTCCGCCGCGGCGCCGCAGATCTTCTCGACGGCGATCACGGCCGCGGTGCCGCGGCGGCCGGGGGCGCGGTCGTCCTCGAAGTCGGTGGCGAGGTCGTCGTCGACGACCACCTGCTCGACCGCGATGCCGTCCTCGGCGGCGAGCTCGGCCGCGAGCCCCGCGTTGAGCTTGTCACCGGTGTAGTTCTTGAGGATGTGCAGGACGCCGGCGCCGCCGTCGATCGCGCGCGTCGCCGCCTCGAACTGCGCCGCCGTCGGGCTGGAGAAGATCGCGCCCGGGACCGACGCGTCGAGCATCCCGACGCCCACGTAGCCGCTGTGCAGTGGCTCGTGCCCGGACCCGCCGCCGGAGAGCAGGCCGACCTTCCCCGCCGCGGCCGGCTGCGCGCGGGCCACGAAGTCGCCCGCGCGGTCCCACCGCACCAGACCCGCGTTGGCGCGCTCGAAGCCCGCCAGTGCCTCCCGCACGTAGTCGTGCGGGTCGTTCACGAACTGCCGTCGCATCATCGAACCTCGAGCTCGTCGAACGCCGGGTGGCGCAGAAGATGGAAGATCTCGGGACTGTTGAACGGGCACATGACGGCTGAGCGCCCGTGCTCGGTCCAGTAGTAGTTGTGCGCCCGCGGGTCGCTCCAGACCTTGCGCGCGTTGCGGGCGTCGACGTCCTCGTTGAAGCGGTCGTAGGCCTCGCGCCGCGGCTCGATCGCCCGCGCGCCGCCCTCGATCAGCCGGTGCATGCACTCGATCGCGTAGCGGACGACGAAGTCGTGGAACGTCGCGGGCCCGAGGACGCCGTTGGTGTTCGGCCCATAGACCGACCACAGGTTCGGGAAGCCGGGGTACATGCAGAACCGGTGCGCGCGGGCGCCGCCGACCTCCCACAGCCGGTCGAGCGTGATGCCGCCGACGCCGGTGACCTGCATCGGATACAGGTACTCGGAGGCGTGGAACCCGGTCGCGTAGACGATCGCGTCGACCTCGTGATGGACGCCGTCGCCGTCCTCGATCCCGGTGGGCGTGATCCTCCGGATGCCGCTCGTCACCAGCGTCACGTCATCGCGTTGGATCGCGTCGAGCACGTTGTAGTCGGTGTCGACCACCACGGCGCGCGCCGACCACGGCGGGTGCGGCGGGGTCATCTTCTCCCGCAGCTCCGGGTCGGCGACCTTGCTGTGCAGGAACGACAAAGACGCCTCGCGCACCACCTTGTTGCGCGCGCTGACCGCGTACGGGTCGTCGAAGCCCGGGTCGACCTCCGTCATGCGCATGAAGGCCTTGCCGGTGCCGAACATGCGCAGCCGCATGAAGTTCGTGTAGTACGGGAGGTGGCGGTCCAGCCACGGGACCTCCTCCTCGAACGGCGAGAGGTAGCCCTTGACGCCGAACAGCCACTGCGCGGTGCGCTGGAACGCCACCACGTGCTCGGTCACGAGCGCGAGCTCAGGGATCAGCTGGTAGCCGGTGCAGCCCGTGCCGACGACCGCCACGCGCTTGCCCGCGACGTCGGCGTCGTCGGGCCAGCGCGACGTGTGCCACGACCGGCCTCCAAAGGAGTCCATGCCCTCGATCGACGGGACCCGCGGGCGGTTGAGGAAGCCCACCGCGGTGATGACCGCGTTGGAGCGCAGCGTCCGGCGCCCGCCTGGGCCGTCGACCTCGATCTCCCACTCCGCCGCCGTCTCGTCCCAGGTGAGGGCGAGGACCTCGGTGTCGAACTGGATGTCCTCGCGCACCCCGAACTCGTCGGCGACCCAATCGAAGTAGCGCCGGTTCTCCGCGGCCCCGCAGAACGGGCTCGAATAGGGGAACTGCGCGCCGAAGATGTGGGTGTAGGCGCGACTCGGCGTGTCCACCCGCGCGCCGGGATAGCGCGTCTCCCACCACGTACCGCCGACGCCCGAGTCCTTCTCGATCACGGTGTACGGGATGCCGGCGCGCTTGAGCATCACCGCCGCGTCGAGCCCACCGAACCCGGCGCCGATGACCGTGACCGAGAAGCCGAGCTCGGCCGGCGGGGTCCAAGCGAGCGCACGAGCCCACGGATCGAGCCCGAGTTCCTCGCGGCAGTACTCGTACTCGGCGTCGGAGAGCTCCTCTCCCAACACCAGCGGGATGCTCCGTCGCAGCCGTTCCTCCGGCCCGATGTCCACGGGACCCGAGTCGCGAATCCGCCGCAGCAACGCGGCGGCCTTCGCCCGCAGCAGCGCCGCGTCCTCCTCCGACGCCACCATCATGAACGTCTGGAAGCCCGCGGGATCGACCGTGACCCGCGTCGCCGCGGCCTCCTCGTCGCCCGTGAGCTGGTAGAGGAGGCCGCGGAGCACCATCGGCTCGGCGTGGGCGACGGCGCGTTCGATCTGTTCGTCGCTGAACGCGACCGTCACCGCCGCGGTCATACGGCGGGCACCAACGGGCTGACCGTCCGGCGCAGGAAGCGCCAGCGCCCGTCCTCCCGGATCAGCTCGTCCTCGTAGCCGCCCAACGTCGGGAGCAGTGGGCGGTCGTCGTCGCCGCGACGCACGTGCATCCACAGGCTGCTCGCCGTGGCACGGTCGCCGTCGACCACGATCGTCGGATCGCCGATCCAGTGCCACAGCGTGGACCCCGGTGCCGGCGGGTTGTCCGGCAGCACCGCGACGAGCATGTCGTGGATCCCGTCCGGCCCTGTGGCCGAGCCCGACTTCCCGCTCCATGAGCCCTCGGCGGCGAACAAGGCGGAGTACGCCCGCATGTCGCGGGCGTCCAGTGTTCGCCGGTACTCCTGGAGGAGCTGGCGGATCTCCTCCCGGTCCTCGAGGACGCGCACCCGCGCGCGGAGGTCGTCGAGCTCGGCCGACACGGCTACTTCGCCTCCGCCGGACCCGGCTCGTGGAAGTACTCGTCCAGGCACTTGTCGTCGCACCACGCGGTCTTCGGGCCCGGGAGCTCGAGGTCGGACGTGAGCGGGAGACCCGGCTGGGCGTAGGCCTTCAGGTTCGTGTTGTCGATGGCCACGGCGGGCATCGACAGCAGGTTGTATTTCGGCTTCTTGTTGGCCAGGATCCGCAGCGCCGCGTTGAAGTACACGTAGCCGCCCTGGAGGCCGTTGATGCAGCCGCCGACCGTCTCGTAGTGGTCCATGTTCTTCAGCCACCACGACAGATCGCCCGCGTAGCACTGCTCGACGCCGACCGGCGGGACCTTGATGCCGCGCGACTCGAACGCCTGGACGACGCCGGCGAACATGCCGCCGTCCTGCAGGACGCCGTCGATCGGCTGCGGGTGCGCCGCCAGGTACTGCGACACGACCTGCTTGACGGTGCCGTTGTCCCAGTTGCCGTACAGCACCGAGGCGACCTTGATGTCCGGGCAGTTCTTGAGGTCCTGGACCTTCTGGTTGTAGAGGACCTTGTCGTTCTGATTGCCGGCGATGCCGCGGACGATCAGGATGTTGCCCTTCTTGATGATGCCCAGCGTGCCGGCGTCGGCCTCGACCTGGTTCTGGGTCCACGTCGACGTCTGGTACTTCGAGCCCGGGGCGGGCGGGACGTCGGCGAGGATGATCGGCACGCCCTGCTCACCGAGCTGTTCCATCGTGGCCGACTCGGCGACCGAGTCCGCGGGGTTGACGATGATCGCGTCGACGCCCTGACGGGCCATCTGCTTCATCGCCGAGATCTGGCTCTCCGGCGTCGATTGCGCGAGGGTCGGCGGGATGTTGGTGACCAGGTCGCCCTCGACCAGGCCCTTCGCCTTGGCCGCCGCGAACTCCTCCTTGAGCTGCTTGAGGACGTTGTTCTGGTACTGGTTGGAGATGCCGATCGTGATGTAGCCGATCTTCCACGGGGGCTTGGCCGTGATCTCCTTGGTGGCCCACGGGCTGATGACGACCTCTTCCGGATAGCTGCCGTAGATGCCCTGCAGGCGCGGGGACATCGACTGGAAGGCCTCGCCCTCCTTGTTCTTGGGCCCGACCGGAACGGTGTCACCACAGTTCGTGCCGACCTTGACCGCGGCGGGCCCGGTGGGCTTGACGTTGATCTCCTTCAGGGACTGCTTCTGGCTCCCCGAGGAGGTGGCCTTGTCACCATCGCTGCCGCTGTCGCTCCCACAGGCGGCCACCGTCAGTGCGGCCGCGGCCACGAGGCTCACCAACGCCACGCGCCAGCGCTTCTGCGCATTCTCGCTCACTGCACTCCTCTCCCCCATTGATGGTTGCCGTCCTCCAACGCGACCGCTCAGACGCGGTCGCGAAGCCTCCGCTCGCGGCCATAGATGGCGACGGCGACGAGGATGATTCCGCCGTAGACGATGAATTCGACCGCCTTGCTGGCGCCGTGCCCGACGAGGACGGTGATGAGCACGGTGATGAAGACCGCGCCGATCGCGGTGCGCGTGTAGTCGCCGGGGCCACCGAAGATGGTCCCGCCGACGATGACCGCGACGACGCTCTGGAACAGGTACGCGTCACCGCCGGTGTCGACGACCTGGCCGGCGAAGCCGCCGATCAGGATGCCGACGAGCGTCGAGGTGACGGCGCTGAACGCGAACGCCGCCATCCAGACGCGGCGCGTGTTGATCAGGGCGTAGTCCGCCGCGCGCGGATTCGCCCCGGTCGCGAACAGGTTGCGGCCCAGCCGCGTGCGGTGCAGGAAGATCGCGAACAGCACGATCACCACGACCCAGATCGAGACGGCGGGCGGGATGCCGATGCCGAACGTCTTGGTCACCGGCATCGCGAGCTGCTGCATCCACTCGGTCGGATAGCCGTTGGCCTGCTCGCCGATCTGCACCTTGACGAGGCCGATGACCAACGACCCCATCGCCAGGGTCACGACGAGCGGGTTGATCCGGAAGCGGTGGCAGATGTAACCCGCGAAGCCGCCGAGGACCGTGGCCGTCGCGAGCGCGAGCGCGAGCGCCGTGGCGAAGTTGATGCCGTACTTCAGGTTCAGCGCCGTGACCGTCAGGCCGCCCGCGACGATGAACCCGGAGACCGAGAGGTCGAAGCCGCCCATCAGGATCAGCAGCGTCTGGCCGCAGGAGGCGAGCCCGACGAGCGCGGCGAGCACGAGGATCGAGCGGATGCTCACCCACGAGCCGAGACCCGGCAGGGTGATCACGCCGACCGCGAACACCACCGCGAGCGCCACGAGCTGGATCAGCGGGAACCGCTGCTGGATGCGGACGAGCGTCGCCCACAGGCCGGCGCGCTCGGCGGCGACCGCCGTCTCGCCGCTCCCGACGGGACCGATCTCCATCGTCGACAGCTCCAGCCCCGTCCGGCCGCGGTTGCGGCGGTGGAGCACCGGCATCCGTTTCGCCTTCAGGCCGCCGATCCCCGTCTCGGGAACCAGCGCACCCTGGATGACGACGGCGACGATCAGGATCGCGCCGTAGACGATCTGCAGCCACGCGGGGTTGATCTCGAAGCTCGAGAGCAGGTTCTGGAAGAGGTAGATCGTGAAGGCGCCGAACGCGACGCCGATCAGGCCGCCGCGACCGCCCGCCAGCGACGTGCCGCCGAGGACGACCGCCGCGATCGCGATCAGCGCGTACTGCGTCGAGGTCGAGGCGTTCGTCGACCGCACGAGCGCCGTGAGCGCGAGCCCGCCGAAGCCGGCGAACAGGCCGCCGAGGGCGTAGCTCCCGACGCGGACCGCGGTGACATTGACGCCACTGGAGAACGCGGTCGCGTCATTGGAGCCGACCGCGTAGAGGAGCCCGCGGAAGGGAACGCGCTTGAGCCCGTACCAGATCAGGAGCGGGACACCGATCGTGAAGACGGCGCCCGGGATCGGCCCGACCTTGCCCGCCAGGTGGTAGATCCACCGGTCACCTTCGCCCAAGGACGTCGGGTTCGGGGCGATGAGCAGGTTCACGCCCTGCAGGGCGAAGTACATGCCGAGCGTCACCACGACCGCCTGGATCCGCAGCAGCGTGATGATCAGGCCGGTGATCAGGCCCGCGAGCGCGCCGACGCCGAGGACGATCGGCACCGCGATGGCACCCCCGAGGCCGTGCGGCGCCAGCCACACGACATACACGGCGCCGCAGAAGACCAGCAGCGGCGAGATCGAGAGGTCGAAGCCGCGGCCGATGATCGACGGCGCGCTCGCCATCGCCGCGAGGATCATCGGCGCGGCGATCGCGAGCTGGTCGGAGACGCCGAAGTTGCCGCTGTCCTTGATCAGCGTCGCGACGAGCACGACGACCATCAGCAGCGCGGCGAAGCCGTAGCTGTTGTGCTGGGCGAGGTGGGTCAGCCGCTGCTTGGTCGTGCGCGCTGCGGCCGGCTCGGCCGCGACCGCGGACCCGGTTTCCAGCGCGGGCTCCATCTTCACGTTCGCCACCTCAGGCCTCGTCCTGCTCGCCGAAGAACGCGGAGACGAGCCGCTCGCGCGTGACCTGCGCGCGGTCGAACTCCTTGAACAGCTCGTGCTCGCGGAAGACCAGGACGCGATCCATCAACTCGACGTGCTCGTCAAGCTCGGTCGACAGCATCACCACCGCGAGCCCTTCCGCGGCGAGCGCGCCGAACAGCGCGTACAGGTCGTTCTTGGCGCCGATGTCGATCCCGCGGGTGGGGTCGTTGAGCAGCAGGACGCGCGGCCCATACGCCAGCCAGCGCGCGATGATCACCTTCTGCTGGTTGCCGCCCGATAGGGTCGTGATCGAGTGCTCGGGGGAGCCGAGCACGATGCCGAGCCGGTTGACGTACGAGGCGAGGCGCCGGCGCGACGAGCGCGTCCGCACGAGGCCGAAGCGCGCGTCGCGGCCGAGCGTCGGCAGCGCGAAGTTCTCGCGGATCGACATCCAGCTGAACACGGCGTCCAGGCGGCGCTCGCGGGGGACGTAGGCGATGTCGTGGTCGGCCGCGTCGGCGGGCGAGCCGATGACGGCCTCGCGGCCGTCGAGGTGGCGGACGACCTCGCCCTCGGTCACCACGCCGCCGCGCAGCGCCTCGAGGAACGTGTTGCCGCCGTGGCCTTCCAGGCCCGCCAGGCCGATCAGCTCGCCAGCGTGGACCTCGAGGTCGATCGGCTGCCCGTCCGGGCGCAGCTGGAGTCCCCGGACGCTCAGCACGACGTCGCCGCGGCGCTTGGCGACGGGCGCCAACCGCTCCTGCTCCTCGCTGCCGAGCGCGTCCGCGCCGGTCATCAGGCGCACGAGCTGCTGGTGGGTCCAGTGCCCGCGGTCCAGGTCGCCCACCGTGGAGCCCGAGCGCATCACGGTGATGCGGTCGCCGATCTTCTCGATCTCGTCCATCCGGTGGGTGATGAAGATCACGCCGACGCCCTGGCGCGAGAGCGCGCCGACCATGGCGAACAGGCGGTCGCGCGTGGCGACGTCCAGCGCGGAGGTCGCCTCGTCGAGGATCAGGATCTTCGGGTCGCGCAGGAGCGCGCGGACGATGCCGCAGGCCTGGCGGTCCGACAGCGAGAGCTCCTCGGCGGCCATGCCGAGGTCGACGTCGCGGCCGAGCAGCTCACCGAGCACCTCACGGGCGCGGGCGCGCTTCTCGCGCGCCGACACGCGAGTACGCCAGGTGTCGTCGATGCCGAGCCAGACGTTGTCGAGCACGGAGCACGACTCCGCGACGAGCACCTCCTGGAAGACGGTGACGATGCCGCGCCGCTGGGCCTGCTGCGGCGTCGACATCGGCGCGATGACCTCGCCGTCGAGCGCGATCTCGCCCGCGTCGGGCAGGTGGACGCCGCTCAGGATCTTGACCATCGTCGACTTGCCGCAGCCGTTCTCGCCGACCAGCGCGAGCACCTCGCCCGCGCGCAGCTCGAACGACGCGTCGCGCACCGCCTGGGTCGCACCGAACGCCTTCGCGACGTTGCTGACGCGGAGGAGCGTTGCCTCGGTCACGGCCGGGCCGCCGCTCAACCGCTCTGTTCGTGCGGTGTTCACTGCCCTCCTCGCTCCCTCTGATCCGGGGCGGCTAGAAAGCCGCAAGATCATTTTGCCAGATCATATATGTTTTGGGTGAAAGATTCTCACGCCATGACCTGGGTGCGCGCCTGCCGCTCGTCGAGGCTCGCGGCCATCGTCGGGACGAGCCGGCCGTCGGCACCCAGGAGCTCGGTCGATTCCTCGTACCAGCTGTCCGGCGCGACGGCGCCCCAGAACGAGCGGCAGCGCGGGTCCGCGACCGACCAGCGCAGCGGCCGGTGGTCGGGATCGCCCGTGTAGTAGTCACACGCGTAGAGCTCGATGCGGTGGCCGTCCGGGTCGCGCAGGTAGACGAAGAAGGCGTTGGAGACACCGTGGCGGCCGGGCCCGCGCTCGATCGCCGAGGCGGCGCCCGCGGCGGCCAGCTGGTCGCAGGTGCGCAGCACCCCGCCGGGTTCGGCCACCCACACGCCGACGTGGTGCAGGCGCGGCCCACGGCCGAGCGTCAGCGCCACGTCGTGCACGCCGGGCTTGCGGTACAGCCACGCGCCGGCCAGTCGCTCGTCGGCGGGGTCGCCGTCGGTGGAGATGTACTCCGAGCAGCGGAAGCCGAGCTGCTGCCAGAACGCGAACGTCTCCTCCATCGCGGGGCTGTGGAGGTTGAAGTGGTCGATCCGCATGATCGGCGCGCCGCGCTGCAGGTCGAAGCGCTGCAGCTGGGAGTCGACCTGGCCGATCTCGTGGAAGAACTCGAGCGGGAAGCCGAACGGGTCCTGCGCGCGCAGCGCGCGACCCATCTGCGGCAGCGCGCCGTCCACCCACCAGACCGTGGAACCCAGATCCTCGAGGGCTCGCGCGAGCGCGTCGAGATCGGCGTCCTCGCGCATACGGAAGCCGAGGCGGGCCGCGGCGGCCTCGTCGGCCTGGCGCAGCACGATCGAGTGGTGCAGCCGCTCCTCCCACCCGCGCAGGTAGAGCGCGTCGTCGGTCTCGGCGCTCACCACGAGGCCGAGCAGGTCGACGTAGAAGCGCCGCGAGGCCTCGAGGTCCGAGACGTGCAACTCGACGTAGGCCGCCCGCAGGATGTCGAACGGCAAGGGGCCGGATCGCGCCTCGAGCAACTCGGTGATGGTGAGGGACACGACCCGTCAGTCCTCCTGATCGGGCCCGGCGAGGCCGAGCCTGGGGATGGGGTGGCTGCCGAGCGCCACGTGGACGATCTCGACGTCGCAGTAGAACTCGAACGCGTAGTCGCCGCCCTCGCGCCCGATGCCCGAGGCTTTCACGCCGCCGAAGGGCGTGCGCAGATCGCGGACGTTCTGTGAGTTGATCCAGCACATCCCGGTGTCGATCGCGTGCGCGACCCGGTGCGCGCGCCGGATGTCGTTGGTCCAGACGTAGGCGGCGAGGCCGTACTGGGTGGCGTTGGCCAGCCGGATCGCCTCGTCCTCGCCGTCGAACGGCGTGGCGACGAGCACGGGGCCGAAGATCTCCTCGCGGAAGACGCGCATCGTCTCGGTGACGTCGCCGATGACCGTGGCCTTGAGGTAGTTGCCGTCCGGCAGGTGCTCGGGGCGGTCGCCGCCGGCCAGCACCGTCGCGCCCTCCTCGCGGGCGGACGCGATGTAGGCGAGCACGCGCTCGTAGTGCTCGGGGTGGATCAGCGGCCCGAGCTCGGTGCGCGGGTCGAACGGGTCGCCCACGCGGATGTTCCGCGCGCGCTCGGCGATCGCGCCGACGACGTCGTCATAGAGGGGCCGCTCGACCAGCAGGCGCGAGCCGGCCGTGCAGCGCTGGCCGTTCATCGTGAAGATCTGGGCCACGGCGGCATCGACGGCCAACTCGGGGTCGGCATCGGCGAACACCACGACCGGCGACTTGCCGCCGAGCTCGATGCTCGAGCGCTTCAGCGTCGGGGCGCCGGCGGCCATGATCGTGGCGCCGGTGGTCGACTCGCCGGTGAAGCAGATGAGGTTGACGCCCGGGTGACTCGACAGCGGCGCGCCCGCCGTCTCGCCGAAGCCGTGGACCATGTTGAACACGCCGTCGGGCAGGCCGGCCTCGCCGAGCAGCTCGGCGAGGCGGGTGGCGGTCAGCGGCGACCACTCGGCCGGCTTGAGGACGACCGTGTTGCCCGCGGCGAGCGCGGGCGCGATCCGCCACGTCGACAGCATCAGCGGCGCGTTCCAGGGCATGATCAGCCCGGCGACGCCGACGGGCTTGTGGATCGTGTAGTTGAGGAACTGGTCGCCGACCTGGAACGAGCGGCCGTGCAGCTCGGTGATGACGCCGGCGTAGTAGTCGAAGTTCTCGGCCGAGCGGGCGGCGAGGCCGTGCATCTGCGCGATCGGCATGCCGATGTCGCGTACCTCGAGCTCGATGAGCTCCTGCGCGTGGTCGCGCAGCGTGGTGGCGATCCGGCGCAGCGTCTTCGCCCGCTCGGCGACGCTCAGGCGCGGCCAGATCCCCTCGTCGAAGGCGCGGCGGGCAGCGCAGACCGCGGCATCGACGTCGGCGCTCTTGCCATCGGCGACCTCGGCCAGCGGCCGATTGGTGGTCGGGTCCAGCGCGATGAACGTCGTCCCGTCGAGACTCTCGGTGAAGCGCCCGTCGATCAGGTGGCGCTGAAGCGGCATCCGCTCCCGCTCGACCGCCTGCTGATCCACTGCGTTCCGTTGACCGATCTCCATGTCGGCCAGATCATATATCTTTTCTGATCGATTCAGTCAACCACGGCGATGAGCACGGTCGCGCCACCGGTCGCGTAGTTCGGCACGTCCTCGCCCGGCGCCTGACCCTCGGGCGTCGCCATCGACGCCTGCAGCTCCTGTTCGCTGTCGAAGTAGAGCTCGACGACGCGGTAATACGGGGGCGGGCTGCCGTCGGGCGTGGCGACGACGAGCGCCTTCTCGAAGCGGCGCAGGTTCGGCATCTTCTCGACGAGCGGGACATGCACCTCGTCGAAGTGCTTCTCGAAGTGCGCGGGGTCCGTCGGGTGGCCGTACAGGACGGTGAGCTTGATCATCGTAATCGGAAAACCTATACGATCACTGCCGGAGCGAGCCGGCGCCAGGCTTCGCGCGGCGGCATGTCGTCGACCGCGTCGATCACCTGGATGCAGACGTGGTCCGCGCCCGCGTCGAGCTGCGCCCGCACCCGCGCGGCGATCGCCTCCTCGTCGCCCCAGGCGACGAGCGCGTCGACGAGCGCGTCGCTGCCGCCGTCGGCGAAGTCCGCGTCGCCGAACCCGAGGCGACGCAGGTTGGCGACGTAGTTGGGCAACTCGAGGTACGCGGCCACGTGCGCGCGGGCCGGACCGCGGTCGCTCGCCAGCACGACCCCCTGCTCGACGCCCAGCACGCGGCCGGGACCGAGGATCTCGCGCGCCGTCCGCGTGTGCTCGACCGTCACGAGGTACGGGTGCGCGCCGGCGGCGCGATCGCGTGAGAGTTCGAGCATCTTCGGCCCGAGCGCGGCCAGCAGGCGGGTGTGGGCGCCCAGGGCGTCCAGCTCGTCGAGGTACGCGCGCATCGCCGACAGCGGCCTTGCGTAGCGCTCGCCGACGACCGCGTCGTGGCTCGCGCCGAGCCCGAGGGTGAAGCGCTCGCCCAGCCTCGCGGAACCCGCCGCGACCGCGCGCGCGTCGTGCATCCAGATGTTGAGGATGCCGGTGAGCAGCCGGATCGAACGCGTCGCGGCGAGCAGCTCCTGGCACGCCCCGAACACGTCGCCGCCGACGTCCGGGATCCACAGCGCGCCGTAGCCGAGCTCCTCGAGCTCGGCCGCCGCGTCGCGCGCGTCCCCCCGATCGCGGCTGAACCGCAGCTCGCGACTCCACACCCCGACCCGCCCATTCCACATGCGGCAAGATCGTATAGGATTTCACTTATGGACGGACTGCACATTGTCGTCGCACAGCCGCCGTCTGGAGTCTCGGACGCGGACTTCAATCACTGGTACGACGCGCACCTGGACGAGATCCTGTCGGTCAAGGGGTTCCGGTCGGCGCAGCGCTTCCAGCTCGAGCCGGTGGTCGGCGGGGACGTGCTCCCGCACCGGTTCATCTGCGTCTACGAGATCGACGGCGACCCGCGCGAGGCGGTCGCCGAGCTCGAACGCGCCGGGATGGGCTCGGCGGACTCCTACGGCGACATGAAGGACGACGACGAGGGCGAGTTGCCGCTGCCGGGCTGGTGGGACGGCGTCCGGTTCGCATCCTGGAACCTGCTGCCACTGGGAGAGCGCCGTGGACCTCGGGCTTGAGGGGAAGGTCGTCCTGGTCACCGGCGCGGCGTCCGGGATCGGCCGCGCGACGGCGATCGCCTTCGCGCGCGAGGGCGCGGCGCTCGCGCTCGTCGATCGCGACGCCGGCGGCCTGCGCTCCGCGCGCGAGGAGATCAGCGCCGCGGGCGGGCGCGCGACCACGCACGTCATCGACGTCAGTGACAGCGGCGAGGTCGACGACGCCCACGACGAGGTCGCCGTCGAGCACGGGCAGATCGACGTCGCGTTCAACAACGCGGGCGTGATCGAGCCCTTCAACTGGTTCCACGAGACCCCGGAGGACCACTGGGACCGCGTGATCGGGGTCAACCTCAAGGGCGTCTGGCTGTGCATGCGGGCGCAGCTGCGCCACATGTACGCGCGACGCGGTGGCGTGATCGTCAACACCTCGTCGGCCGCCGGCCTGGTCGGCGCGCCCGGTGCGAGCCCGTACACGACGGCCAAGCACGGCGTGATCGGGATGACCCGCACCGCCGCGCTCGAGTACGCGACCTCGGGCATCCGCGTCAACGCCGTCTCGCCGGGGACCGTGGCCACACCGATGAACGCGTCGCTCGACCACTTCAAGGACGACCCGTTCGCCGACGCGCCCGTACGCCACGGCCACCCCAACGGGCGACTCGCGCGGCCGGATGAGATCGCCGACGCGGTGCTCTTCCTGGCCAGCGAGCGGTCGACGTTCGCGACCGGCTCGACCCTCGTCGTGGACGGCGGCTACACCGCGCAGTAGCGGTCGATCGCGTCGACGACGTACTCGAGCCCGGCGGCGCTCCCGGGCAGCACGCCGATCATCCCGAAGAAGCCATGCATCTGGCCCTCGAAGCGCTTGTGCGAGACGTCGACCCCGGCCTCGCGCAGGCGCGCGACATAGGCCTCGCCCTCGTCGCGCAGCACGTCGTGCTCGGCGGTGAGCACGACCGCGGGGGGCGCGCCGGCGAGGTTCGGCGCCCGCAGCGGCGCGAGCGTCGGGTCCGGCGCATAGTGCCCCAGGAACCACTGCATGAGCTCGCGGGTCACGACCAACTGGTTCTCCGGGTCCAGGTACGACGCGGTCTCCGTGTCGGTGTCGGTCACGGGCTCGATCAGGACCTGGAGCGCGATGGCGGGCCCGTCCGTCCGCTGTGCGACGACGGCGGCCAGGTTCCCACCCGCGCTGTCGCCGGCGACGATCAACGGCAGCCCGGCGGCGCGCTCGGCCGCCCATCGGACCGCCGCCACCGCGTCTTCGACCGCTGCCGGGAACGGGTGCTCGGGTGCGAGCCGGTAGCCGGGGAGCACGACGGTGCAGCGCGCACGATCGGCGAGGACCTGGCCGAGCGTCTCGATCTCGCCAGGCGCGCCGGCCACCCAGCCGCCGCCATGGAAGAAGACGATCAGTGCGCGCGACTCGCCGTGCGGGACGAGCTCGATCGTGGCGCCATGTCGCACCACGCGCGCCATGTCGGGACCCTCGCCCCAGCGGCGCGCCATCTCGATCCCGAACGCCCGCATTCCCTCGACCGTGAGCTCCTCGTCGCCGCCGGCGAGCTCGTCCAGCAGTGCTTTCGTCGGATCGTCAAGTGGCATCGTGTATCAAATGCTATAGGATCTCCTTTATGGGAACGCGCAACCTCTACCTGGTGTTCAGCAGGCCGCCGGACCGCGTCTCCGAGGAGGAGTACCAGCGCTGGTACGACATCCACGCGCGCGAGAACATCCAGTCGCCGGGCTTCATCAGCGCACGCCGCTTCGCCGTGACCCCGGCGCGCGGGGACGACACGCCGCTCACCCACCTCGCGCTCTACGAGTACGAGGGCGAGCAGCACACCTGGCGCGACGACCTCGACCGCCGCATCGGCCTCGGCCAGATCCAACTCCCGGAGTGGTTCCGCGAGATCACGTTCCAGAGCTGGGACTGCTCGCCGGTCAGCGACCGGATCGATCCATGAACGACGTCGACCGGCTGCTCTCGCTGGAGCAGATCCGCGCGCTGATCGCCACCTACGCGATCAGCTTCGACGACAAGGACTGGGATCGATTCGGCACGCTCTGGACCGAGGACGCGGCGTTCGCCGTCGTCGGTCAGCAGGCGTTCGAGGGCCGCGACGCGATGCTCGAGTTCCTCACGACGTGCCTGCCCGACGACTACGGCGGCAAGCACATGAACTCGCCGCCGCTGATCGAGCTCGCGCCCGACGGCGAGAGCGCCACGGCGTACACGGACGTGGTGTGGATCCCGCAGAACTTCGAGAACGCGATCGTCGCGCGCTACCGCGACTCGCTGGTGCGGCGCGACGGGCGCTGGCTGTTCGCCCGGCGTGAGGAGACGCCGCTGCAGTTCAAGCCGGGGCCGCCGCCGATGTCCGACACGGCGGTCGGGGTCAGCGGCGCCACGATGCGCACGGAGGGGGTCTAGATGGAGCTCGCGGATCTGATCGAGCCGGGGGCTGAGCTGCGCAAGCTCGGCGAGGGCTACCAGTTCACCGAGGGCCCGGTCTGGGTCGCCTCACGCAACTGCCTGGAGTTCGTCGACATCCCCAGCGACGTGCGCTGGCGCTGGACCGAGGAGCGCGGGATGGAGGTCTCGCTCCAGCCGATGTTCAAGGCCAGTGGGCTGGCGCTCGACACGGAAGGCCGGATCGTCGCCTGCGAGGGCCTGTCGAGTTGCGTGGCGCGGTTCGAGAACGGCCGGCGCGAGGTGATCGCCTACCACTACAACGGCGTCTACCTCAACAGCCCGAACGACCTCGTCACGCGTTCGGACGGCAGCATCTACTTCACGGACCCCGACTACGGGCGCTGGAACGACTGGATCGGGCTCGAGCGCACGAAGCTGCTGGGCTTCCGCGGCGTCTACCGGATCGCCCCCGACGGTGAGCTGCACCTGGTGGTCGCCCAGGACGAGTTCGACCAGCCCAACGGGATCACGTTCTCCCCGGACGAGACGCTGCTCTACGTCAACGACTCCTCGCAGCGCTACGTCAAGGTGTTCGACGTCGCGCCCGACGGGTCGCTGAGCAACGGGCGCCTGTTCGCCGAGAACATCGGGTCCGGCATCCCGCGCGACGGCAACGTCGACGGGATGGAGTGCGATGAGCACGGGAACGTCTGGGTCACCGGTCCGGGCGGCGTCTGGGTGCTCACCCCAGAGGGCGAGCACCTCGGCACCGTGGCGACGCCGGAGGTGTGCGGGAGCCTCGCGTGGGGCGGTGAGGACATGCACTCGCTGTTCCTGATGACCTCGACCACCGTCCACGTGGTGCGCACGAAGGTCGGTCCGCCGCCGCTGCCGGGGTCGTGATGAGCGACATCCGGCTGTACATGTTCGACGGCGGCATCACCCACCTGCCGCTGCGCAACTTCACGTTCGGCAAGGGCGGCGACGGCGAGATGATCACCACGCCGACGCCGTTCTTCCTGCTCACCCACCCGCGCGGGAACGCCGTCATCGACGGCGGCAACCCGCCGGAGGTCGCCGTCGACGCCGCCAAGCACTGGGGCCCGATCACGGAGATGTCGACGCCGGTGATGCGCCCCGACCAGGCGTTGCTGCCGTCGCTTGAGCGCGTGGGGATCGACCCGGCGAGCATCCGCTGGGTCGTCCAGACGCACCTGCACCTGGATCACACCGGGGGCGTCGCGGTGATCGACCGGCTGCCGAACGCCGAGGTGCTCGTGACGCGCGCCGAGTACGACCACGCGCACGCGCCCGACCCGCTCACGCGCATCAGCTACGTGCTCGCCGACTACGCCAAGCCCGGCGTCCCGTGGGCGATCCTCGAGGACGCCGAGGACGGCTACGACGTCTACGGCGACGGCACGCTGATCGGCTGGCGTTCGCCGGGCCACTCGGCGGGCCACATGTCCTTCGAGGTCAACCTGCCCAGCGGCGACACGTACCTCCTGTGCGGCGACGCCGCCAACGCGCGCGACCACTGGGACAACGGCGCGCTGCCCGGGTTCATGTTCTCGGCGGCCGACACCGCGCGCTCGCTGAGCCGGCTCAAGCGGCTGGCGTGGCGGCGCGACGCGATCGTCGTCACCGGTCACGACCCGGGCCTGTGGGACGAGTTCAAGCGGGCGCCCGAGTTCTATTCGTGATCGCGGCGATCGCCGAACGCTTGATCCCGGGCGCGCGCGAGGCGGGCGTCGACATCTACATGCAGGCGCACCGCGACGCGTTCGCCGGTGCGCTGGAGGCGCTCGCGGGGTTCGAGGAGGCGGCCGACCAGGACGCGCTGCTGCTGGCGCTCGAGCGCGAGCGGCCGGACCTCTTCGAGCCGCTGCTCGCCCACGCCCGCCAGGGCATGTTCGGCGATCCGTCGTACGGCGGGAACATCGGCCGCGCCGGCTGGGCGCTGCTCGGCTACCCCGGCCCGCGGCCCGTCTGGACCGCCGCCGAGCAGGAGCTCGTGTGACCGACGTCGTGCTCGTCGGGCTGGGCGGGGCGGGCGGGATCGCGGCCGACGTGCTGACCGCGGCGGGCGCCGAGGTCGTCGCGCTCGAGGCCGGCCCGCGGCGCAGCGCCGCGGAGATGACGTTCGACGAGATCCGCAACGACGTGCGCGAGTGGCTGGCCGAGCCGAAGGCGCGCGGCGAGCTGCCGACGTTCAGATATCGGGAGGACGAGCCGGCCGGCGAGTCACCGCACCCGATGCTGATGGCCAACGGCGTCGGCGGCTCGACGCTGCACTACCCGGGGCTGAGCGCGCGGCTGGACTCCTACGACTTCCGCGACTGGCCGATCGGCTACGCCGAGCTCGAGCCCTACTACGCGCTGACCGAGCGCGCGATCGGCGTCACGAGCGACCTGCGCCGCACCGGCTGGACCGAGCTGATGAGCGACGCCGCGACGCGGCTCGGCTGGCATCCGCACCCCGCGCCGGCGGCGATCGACGCCGCGCGCTGCACGTACTGCGGCTTCTGCACCTGCAACGGCTGCCACGTGATGGCCAAGGGCTCGACCGACGCGACCGTGATCCCGCGGGCGGAGGCGAGCGGGCGGCTGCACGTCCGCACCGGCGCGCGGGTCGTGCGGATCGAGGCGCGTCGCGGCCGCGCCACCGGCGTCACCTACGTGCAGGACGGGCGGACGCTCTTCCAGCCCGCCGCCGCGGTCCTCCTCGGCGCCTTCGTCTACGAGAACGCTCGCCTGCTGCTGCTGTCCGGGCTCGGCGGCGACCAGGTCGGCGCGGGCTACATGGCGCACGCGACGCCGTTCGTGCACGGCCGGTTCCCGGGCCGGCGTTTGAACCTCTTCAACGGCCTCTGGTCGCAGGCGACGTGCGTGCGCGACTTCGACGCCGCGATGCTGACGGCGTCGCACGAGTTCAAGCCGATCGCGGCGTCCGGCCTGCACCCGCCGTCGGTGCCGCGCTGGGGCGCGGCCTGGAAGGAGTGGCTGCGGGCCAACGCGCAGTCGGTCGGGACCGTTAACGCCCAGCTCGCGACCCTCCCCTACGAGCACAACCGGCTCGACCTCGATCCGCGGCGGCGCGATCCCCACGGCGTCCCCGTCGTGCGGGTCACGCACCGGCTCGGCGAGCACGAGCGGCAGGGCTACGCCTTCATGCTCGCCCGCTTGGAGGAGTGGCTGCGCGAGGCGGGCGCCGATCTGACCTGGGCGCCGGACGGGTTGCTCGTCGACGCGCGCCACTGCTACGGCGGCACGACGATGGGCGACGATCCCGCGACCTCGGTCGTCGATCGCTGGGGGTTCGTGCACGGGATGCCGAACCTCGGCGTGCTCGGGGCCTCGACGTTCTGCTCGACCGGCAGCGTGAACCCGACGCTCACGGTGCAGGCGCTGGCGTGGCGCACCGCGACCCGGCTTGCAGGATCAGATATGTTTTCTGATACGAAAACCACGGTCGTTGAGGAGAACGCATGAGCAGCGTGATGACGGCGCAGGAGATCGGCGGCAACGCCGTCCCCGAGGTGCCGACCCAGTTGTTCATCGGCGGCGAGTGGCGCGACGCCTCCGACGGTGCGACGTTCGACGTCGTCGCTCCCGCCTACGAGCAGCATCTGGCCACCGTCGCCGCCGCGAGCGACGCGGACGTCGACGCCGCCGTGCGCGCCGCCACCGGCGCGTGGGGCGCCACGACGCCGGCCGACCGCGGGCTGCTGCTGTTCCGGCTCGCCGACCTGATCGAGCGCGACATCGAGCTGCTCGCCACGATCGAGGGCTTCGACGTCGGCCGCCCGGCGTTCGAGCCGCGGCTCGTCGACCTCCCGAACGTCGTCGACGTCTTCCGCCATTTCGCGGGCTGGGCCGACAAGATCGAGGGTCGCTGGATCACGCCGCAGCCGTTCTTCGGCCAGCCGCGTCAGGCGTACACGATCCGCGAGCCCGTCGGCGTCGTCGGCGCGATCACGGCCTGGAACGCGCCGACGCTGATCGCCGCGTGGAAGCTCGCGCCCGCGCTCGCGGCCGGCAACACGGTCGTGCTCAAGCCGGCCGAGGACGCGCCGCTGAGCACGCTGCATCTGGCGCGCCTGATCGAGGAGGTCGGGTTCCCGGCCGGCGTCGTCAACGTCATCCCGGGCCTCGGGTCCTCGACGGGCGAGGCGCTCGTCGCCCACCCGGGCGTCGACAAGGTCTCGTTCACCGGCAGCCCCGAGGTGGGTCGCGAGGTGGGCATCCAGGCGGCGCGCGAGTTCAAGCGCGTGACGCTCGAGCTGGGCGGCAAGTCGCCGCAGATCATCCTCGGCGACGTCGACCCGGCCGCGGTGGTCCCGGGCGTCGCGATCGGGCTCTGGGCCAACCAGGGCGAGGTGTGCGCCGCCGGCACGCGGATCCTGGTCGCTCGCGAGCGCTACGACGACGTCGTCGCCGGCCTCGCGGAGGCGGCGCGCGCGGTGTCGCTCGGCGACCCGTTCGACCCGGGCACGACGATGGGCGCGCTGATCAACGCGCGCCAGCTGGACCGCGTCACCGGGTACATCGCGCAGGGGCGCGAGCAGGGTGCCGAGCTCGTCGCCGGCGGCGGGCGGCCGCAGCGGCCCGGGTACTTCGTCCAGCCGACGATCTTCGCCGGCGGCGACGCCGACATCTCGATCGCGCGCGACGAGATCTTCGGCCCCGTCGGCTTGGTGCGGGCGTTCGACGACGTCGAGGACGCGATCGCGCAGGCCAACGACACGCGCTACGGCCTCGCCGCCTACGTGTGGACGCGCGACATCTCGCAGGCGCACAAGGTGGCCGCGAGCGTGCGTGCCGGCAGCGTCTGGATCAACGGCGGCGCGCCGCCGGACCCGCGGACGCCGTGGGGCGGCATGCGGACCAGCGGCGTCGGGCGCGAGCTGGGCTGGGCCGGGATCGAAGCGAACACGGAAGAGAAGACGGTGACGTTGACGCTATGAACGAGCAACTGTTCGAACGCGGGATCGAGATCCGCGAGAAGATGTGGGGCCCCGCGGGGGCGCGCCAGAAGGTCGAGGGCTCGACGCCGTTCACGCGTCCGCTCGAGGACCTGGTGACCGTCTACTGCTTCGGCGAGACGTGGGGGCGCGAGCAGGAGCTCAGCCACGACATCCGCAGCATGCTGACGATCGGGATGCTGATCGCGCTCGGGCGCTCGCACGAGATCCGCGTGCACGTGCAGGGCGCGCTCGCCAACGGCGTGACCGTGGAGCAGATCCGCGAGGTGCTCCTGCACTCCGCGATCTACTGCGGGATCCCCTCGGCGGTCGACGCGTTCCGCAACGCGGAGGCCGTGCTGCAGGAACTGGGCGCGCTGTGACCGTCGTCGGCTTGGTCGGCCTCGGCAACATGGGCCAGCCGATGGCCCGCAACCTCGTGGCGGCCGGCTTCGAGCTGGTCGTCCGCGACACGGACCCCGCGCGCGCCGCGGAGTTCGGCGGCGACGCCGGCTCCCCGGCCGCGTTCGGCGCGTGCGACGTCGTGGTCACGATGCTCCCCAACGACGCGATCGTCCGCGACGCCCTGATCGGCTGGGGGCTGGGGGCGGCGCTCGAGCCGTCCGCGGTCGTCGTCGACATGAGCTCCTCCAACCCGACGGCGACCCGTGCGCTGGGCGCCGAGCTCCCCGTCGCGCTCATCGATGCGCCGGTCTCCGGCGGCGTGCCGCGGGCGCAGACGGGGACGCTCTCGATCATGGTGGGGTCCGACGACGAAGATGCGGTCGCCCGCGCGCTGCCCGTGCTGGAAGCGCTCGGCGACCGCATCTTCCGGGTCGGCCCGCTCGGTGCGGGGCATGCGCTGAAGGCCTTGAACAACTACCTCGCGGCCGCCGCGTACGCGGCGACCGCCGAGGCCTTGGCGATCGGGCAGGCGTACGGGCTGGACCCGGAGACGCTGATCTCGGTCGTCAACACGTCGACGGGACGCAGCTTCAGCACCGAGCACGTGTACGCCGAGCACGTCGTCACCGGCCGCTACGCGACGGGCTTCATGGCGCAGCTGCTGGCCAAGGACGTCGCGATCGCCGCCGACATCGCCCGCAGCGCGGGGATCGAGGCCCCGGCGCTGGAGCTCGTCAACGAGCGCTGGGCCAAGGCGATCGCCTCGCTCCCACCGGGCGCCGATCACTCCGAGGCGCACAAGCCGTGGTACGTCGGGGAGGCCGTGCATTGAGTGCGTTGGTCGGCTCACGGCACGGCTCCGGGCCCTCCGACGAGGGCGAGATCTCGCTGGAGGCGCTCGAGCAGAACCCGTACCCGATCTACCGCCGGCTGCGTGACGAGGGCGTGGTCTGGGTCGAGGCCGCCGGCCGCTGGCTGGTCACCCGCTGGGACGACCTCGACGCCGTCGAGCGCGACTCGGACGCCTTCACCGCGATGGAGGAGGCGTCGCTGCAGACGCGGGTGATGGGGCGCACGATGCTGCGCTCGGACGGCGCCGCGCACCGGCGGCTCCGCCGGGCGGCGCAGACGGCGCTCAGCCCGCAGGCGATCGAGGGCAACTGGCTGCCGGAGTTCCGCCGCATCGCGGATGAGCTGATCGACGGCTTCGAGAGGCGCGGCGCGGCCGACCTGATGACCGCGTTCTGCGGGCCGTTCGCGGCCCGCTGCCTCGGTCGCGTACTCGGCTTCACGGACGCGTCGGATCGCGACCTGCAGTTCTGGTCGCAGGCGCTGATGGACGCCACCGCCAACTACGCCGACGATCCGGACGTGTGGGCGGTCGGCGAGATCGCCGCGAGCCAGGTCGACGCCGCCACCGACGCGGCGATCGAGCGCGTCCGCGCCGTTCCCGACCACTCCGTGATCAGCGCGATGGTGCACGCGGACGGCGACGGCCGGCCGCTGACCCGCGACGAGATCGTCGCGAACACGAAACTGATGATCGGCGGTGGCCTGAACGAGCCCCGCGACGGGCTCGGCTTCGCGATCTGGGCGTTGCTCACCCACCCGGAGGCCCGCGCGCTGGTGTCGGCGGATCCCGGTGCGTGGCCGACCGTCACCGAGGAGGCGCTGCGCTGGATGTCGCCGCTGGCGATGTTTCCGCGCCAAGTTGCCAAGCCCGTGCGGCTCGCGGACACGATGTTGGAGCCGGGCGCGCGACTCGGTCTGCTCGTCGCGTCAGCCAACCGTGACGAGCGCCACTGGGCGGACGCCGACCACTTCGACGTGCGGCGGCCCAAACAGCGCACGGTCGCGTTCGGCGTCGGGCATCATTTCTGCCTCGGCGTCTGGATGGCCCGCCACCAGATCGGCGGCGCGGCGCTGCCGGCGCTGTTCGGACGACTCGACGAGCTGGCGCCGGATCTCGATAATCCGCCGGAGATCCGCGGTTGGGTCTTCCGTGGGCATACTCGCCTGCACGTCACCTGGTCGCGGTAGCGTAGGCCCCCGGCTTAGACATGGCCCCTACACCAAAGCCCAAGAACCTCACCAAGCAAGAGCGCGTCTACCGCGAGGTCCGCGAACGGATCCTCAGCGGCGCGTACGGTCCCGGCTACCGCGTCGTGATCGACGCGCTGGCCGAGGAGTTCGAGGTCTCCGCCCTCCCCGTGCGCGAAGCGATCCGCCGCCTCGAGGCCGAAGGGCTGGTCATCTACCGCCCCAACGCCGGCGCCCAGGTCGCACCCGCCGAACCGGGCGTCTTCGACGAGGAGATGACCGTCCTGGCGATTCTCGAGGGCTACGCCACCGCCCTCGCCGCCCCGGAGCTCAGCGCCGCCGACATCGAGCAGCTCACCGCGGTCAACGACCGCATGATCCTGGCGATGGAGCAGATGGACTCGCTCAGCTTCGGCCGCCTCAACCAGGAGTTCCACGGCCTTATCTACCAGCGCTGCCCCAACGCCGCCCTGGTCGCCATGCTCCACGACGTCGCCCGCCGCCTCGACGCGATCCGCCGCACGGTCTTCATCCAGATCCCGTACCGCGGCGCCGAGTCCGTCAGCGAGCACCGCGGCCTGATCGACCTACTGTCGAGCGGCGCCCCGTCGACCGAGATCGAGGCCGCGGCCCGCCAGCACAAGCTCCACACGGTCGAGTCGTTCCGCGCCTGGCAGCGCGAACACGCCTGACTTTCTGTGCGGGCTCGTGTTGGAGCCGGCGTGGCTCGTGCGTCTTGCTGGTCGCGCGCTGGGAAGGCAAGCACTGAGGGAGGGGGACGCTTCGGCGCCCGGCCCGGCCGGTCGTGCCGCCGTCCGCCGCTGCGCCCGGCCGTGCTGACTCGCCGCGCCGTGCAGGGAGACCGTCAAGTCACGGTCCACGGAGACCATGCGAGATCGATCGTGATCACTTTCTCCGGTGGTGGCGCTTCTCGACCGAAACCGCACTGTTCGAGCTGGCGCGTTCGTGGGGGTGTTCGACGTTCCGCCCCCGTACAGGGGCGAAACGTTCGCCACCCCCCGCGGAGTGCAGATGGACGTTCCTCACGCCGAACACGGCAGCCGAGAGCGGACAGGGGTGTCCAGTACCACGATCTGTAACTGTCGGTCTCCCTTAGACCCCGCCGCGAGAGCGGGAGCCGATAGACGCGCAGGACGAAGGCTCGAGCACCCGCTGGCTCTCAACCCCCTCCCCCCTCACCGGCTGCCCTTCCCGAATACCGGCACGGGCGGCAACGCCACAGCGCCCACCGATGCCACGCCCTCCAACAACGCGCTCACCCGCGTCTGCGACGCCTCGCTGAGCGCCGCGAGCGGCTCACGGGCGAATGCCGACGGCAGGCGGCCGAGCCGCTCCATCACCCACTTCGCCGGGACCGGGTTCGTCTCCATGAACGCCGCCTCGACGAGCGGGTGCAGGGCGTAGTGCAGGTCCTGGGCCCGTGAGTGGTCACCCGCGACGAACGCGTCGTAGAGGTCGGCGACGATCCGCGGGGCGAAGTTGCCGACGCAGGAGAGGTGGCCGCGGCCGCCCAACACGAGCATCGGGTAGCAGAGCAGTTCGATTCCGGACAGCGCGATGAAGTCGCGGCCGCACTCGTCCAACACGTAGGAGACGTGCTCGAAGTCGCGGGTGGTCTCCTTGATGCCGACGATGTTGTCGAACGCGCGGCGCAGCCGGCCGACGGTGGCGGGCGTGATGTCGACCGCGGCGCGGATCGGCACGTTGTAGACGAGCAGCGGGAAGTCGGGGAACTCGTTGGCGACGCGCGCGTACCAGTCGAACAGGCCCTGTTGCTGGGCGCGGCCGTAGTACGGCGTGACGACCAGGGCGCCGGCCGCGCCGAGGCGCTGGGCCTCGGCGGTCAGTTCGAGCGTCTCGCTCATCAGGGCGCTGCCGGTGCCGGGGAGGAACGGGACGCGGTCGTCGATGGCGGCCGCTGCGGTGCGCATCACCGCGATCCGCTCCTCGACGGTCATCGAGGTCGGCTCGCCGGTGGAGCCGCCGACGGAGATCCCGTGCGTGCCCTGCTCGAGTTGCCAGTCGATCAGCGGCGCGATGCTGTCGAGGTCGAGCGACCCGTCGGCGGCGAAGGGCGTGACGAGCGGCGTGATCGCCCCGCGGATCGACGTCGGGTCTGCGGCGAATCTCATCGGTTCTCCTCGCGCCAGTGCTGGTAGTCGGGGCGGCGCGCCTCCGACAAGGGGTAGATCCCGCGGATCGACTCGCCGGCCTGCACGCGCTCGAGCGCCCACGCCTCACGGTGCTCCTGCTCGAGCGCGTCGCGCGCAACCTCCTCGGCGAGCGCCGCCGGGAGCACGAGCACGCCCTCGGCGTCGCCGACGATCACGTCCCCCGGCACCACGAGCGTGCCGCCGCAGCCGATCGGCACGTTGGTCTCGAGCGGGTGGTGGAGCAGGCCGAGCACCGCGGCGTGCGGCGCCTGGTAGTACGTCGGGATGTCGAGCGCGCAGAGCGCCGGGCTGTCGCGCAGGCCGCCGTCGGTGACGATCCCCGTGGCGCCGCGGGCGAGCGCCCGCGCGGCGAGGATGTCGCCGATCGTCCCCGCGCCCCGCTCGCCGCGCGCGTCGATCACGAGCACCTCGTCGGGTCCGATCGACTCGACGGCCCGCTTCTGGGCGTTCAGCTCGGCCTTGTCGGCGTCGCGGAAGTCCTCCCGCAGCGGCACGTAGCGCAACGTGTACGCATAGCCGAGCAGCCGCAGGTCCGGGCGGGTGGGCCGCAGGCCCGCCATGAACGTGTTGGCGATGCCGCGGGAGCGCAGCTGGGTCGTGAGCGTCGCCGTGGAGACCTCGCGCAGCGCGCTGCGCGCCGCGTCGGACAGCGTGTACGGGCGCGGCGCGCCGGTCCCCCACGCCTCGCCGCGCACCGCGGCGGAGACCTTGGGCTGCGCGCCGTGGCCCGCGAGCGGCGCCTCGGACTCCACGACGCGATTGCGGACGCGGCCGACGCCTTCGAGCTCCACCTCGATCTCGTCCCCCGGCTCCACCGGTCGCGAGCCCGCGGGCGTGCCGGTGAGGATCACGTCGCCCGGCTCGAGCGTCACGAAGCGCGAGAGGTCGGCGACCAGCAGGCCGAAGTCGAAGAGCAGGTTCGCGGTCGAGTCTTCCTGCACGACCTCGCCGTTGACCCGCGTGCGGAGCGTCAGCGCGCGCAGGTCGAACCCGTCGACTTCGATCGGCGCGCCGAGCGGCGTGAAGCCGTCGTGCCCCTTGGCCATCAGGTTCGAGCCGCGGTCGGCCCAGCGCAGGTCGTAGAGGCCGATGTCGTTGGCGGGCGCGATCCAGCCGATGTGGCCGGCGCCCTCCGCCGGCGTGACCTGGCGCGCCCGCGTTCCGATCACGACCGCGACCTCGCCCTCGAACGCGAGCAGCTCGGTCCCGCGGGGGCGTACGACGACGTCGCCGTCGGCGGCGAGCGACGACGGCGGCTTGAGGAAGTAGGACGGCACCGTCGGGGTGCGGCCGCGCTGCGCCGCGCGGCTGCGGTAGTTGAGGTGCACGGCGATGATCTTCGTGGCAGGTGGTGGCATCACCGATACAAGATCATATACGTTTTCCGATGTGAAAAGCGACGAGGAGAACAAGGATGACCGTCCGCGCTGACAATCTCGGCAGCCTGCTGCGCCCGACCTACCTGCTGGACGCCCGCCACGACGGTCTGGACCAGGACGCGCTGCGGGAGGTCGAGGACCGGGCCATCGAGGAGGCGATCCGTCTCCAGGAGGACGTCGGCCTGCCCGTCGTCACCGACGGCGAGTACCGCCGCCGGTTCTTCTTCTCGACCGTCGAGGTCCTGCTCGACGGCATCGATCCGCTGGGCTTCGTCCGCCACCACCGCGACGAGGAAGGCGTCCAGCACGAGCTGCGCACGCCGACGCCCGTCGCCCGGCTGAGCCGGCGCGGCACGCTCGCCGACTACGAGGTCGAGTTCCTGCGCCCACGGACCAAGAAGCTCGTCAAGGTCACGATGCCGCCGCCGTCGCTGCTGGTCAACTACTTCACCGACGGCGTCTCGGACAAGGCCTACAAGGACCGCGAGGAGTACCGCGAGCACCTGATGGAGTTGCTCAACGAGGACGCGAAGGCGCTCGTCGCGGCCGGCGTCGACCACATCCAGCTCGACGCGCCCCACTACGCCTACATCCAGAAGCTCGTCAAGGACGTGACCGACCGCAACGCCACGCTCCGCCATCTTGTCGAGACCGACAACGCCGTCTTCGACGGCATCGAGGGCGTGACGAAGTCGCTGCACATCTGCCGCGGCAACGACCGCAGCCACTACACCGGCACCGAGCCCTACGACGAGTTCGCCGCCGCGATCTTCCCGCACACCGCCGCCGACCGCCTGCTGCTGGAGTACGACGACGAGCGCTCCGGCGGCTTCTCCCCCCTGCGCCACGCCCGCGAGGACCAGACCGTCGTGCTCGGGCTCGTGACCACCAAGCGCTCGGACATGGAGAGCGCGGACGAGCTCAAGCAGCGGATCGAGGAGGCGTCGCAGTACATGCCGCTGGAGCGACTGGCGCTCTCGACCCAGTGCGGCTTCGGGTCCAACAGCGAGGGCAACGCGATCACCTATGAGGCGCAGCGCGCGAAGCTCGAGTTGGTGGTGCAGGTCGCCACGGACGTGTGGGGACACGCATGAACGTGGAGGCGCGCCTGCAGGCGCTCGAGGACCGCGAGGCGATCCGCGACCTGCTGATGGAGTACCGCCGCGCGCTGGACGAGAAGGACTTCGACGCGTACGCGGATCTGTTCGGCGAGGACGGCGAGTTCGTCACCGACGGGTTCACGGTTCGCGGTCGGTCCCAGATCCTCACGATGCTCGCCGACCTCCAGGCGACCGGCGCGCTGACCGTCAACGCCGGCGACGACCGCCACCTCGTCACCAACGTCGAGATCGAGGTGGACGGTGACCGCGCGACGGCGCGCAGCACGTGGGTGTACGTGACGCGCGAGAGCGACGAGCCAAACCTGGCGATGGTCGGCCACTACGAGGACCAGCTGCGCCGGACGCCCGCGGGCTGGCGGTTCGCGCGCCGCGCGGCGCCGCGCGACATCCCGTAAGACCGTGTCGAATGACGTGCTCGTTCTATGTCGGATTACACGGTCGGCATGAACGATTCGCAAGACGATCGGCGGCGTGAAGACCTTTGAGCGCCTCGAGTCCGAAGTCCGCAGCTACAGCCGGCACTTCCCGCGCGTGTTCGCCGCCGCGCGCGGCAGCCGGCTGATCGACGAGAACGGCCGGTCCTACGTCGACTTCCTCGCCGGTGCCGGTGTCCTCAACTACGGCCATAACGAGCCGCGGCTGAAGCGGCAGCTGATCGAGTACCTGGCCGAGGACGGCATCACCCACGGCCTCGACATGGCCACGGCCGCCAAGCGCGACTTCCTCGAGACCTTCGAGGCGGTGATCCTGCGTCCGCGCGGCCTCGAGTACAAGGTCCAGTTCCCCGGCCCGGGGGGCGCCAACGCGGTCGAGGCCGCGCTCAAGCTCGCGCGCAAGGTGACCGGGCGCCGGCGGGTGGTCGCGTTCACCAGCGGCTTTCACGGGATGTCGCTCGGCGCGCTGGCGGTGAGCGGCAACCGGCGTGCGCGGGCCGCGGCCGGCGTCGACCTTCCCGACGCGACGATCATGCCCTTCGACGGCTACCTCGGGGCGGGCGTGGACACGCTGGACGTGCTCGCGCGCTCCCTGGCCGACGACCACAGCGGGCTCGACACGCCCGCGGCGTTCATCGTCGAGACCGTGCAGGGCGAGGGCGGCGTCAACGTCGCCTCGACCAAGTGGCTCCGCGGCCTCGAGCGGCTCGCGCGAGAGCACGGCGTCCTGCTGATCGTCGACGACATCCAGGCCGGGTGCGGCCGCTGCGGCTCGTTCTTCAGCTTCGAGGAGGCCGGGATCACGCCCGACATCGTCTGCCTCTCGAAGGCGATCAGCGGCCTCGGGCTGCCGATGGCGCTCACGCTCCTGCGCCCCGAGCTCGACGTCTGGGCGCCGGGCGAGCACAACGGCACGTTCCGCGGGAACAACCTCGCGTTCGTCACCGCGACCGCGGCGCTCGAGCAGTATTGGCGGACGTCCGAGCTCCAGCAGCAGGTGCGGATCAAGGGCGACCTCGTGACCGAGCGGCTGTGGGAGATCGCGCTGCTGCGACCGGGGATCCGGGCCGAGGTCCGCGGCCGCGGGTTGCTGCAGGGACTGCACCTCGGCGTGCCGGGCCTGGCCCGTGAGGTCGCCGAGCGCGCGTTCGCCGCGGGGCTCGTGATCGAGACCGCCGGCCGGGACGACGCGGTGCTGAAGATCATGCCGCCGCTGACGATCTCCCTCGACGAGCTGACCTTCGGCCTCGACGTGATCGAGGCCGCGATCGACGCGGCGGGCGGGTACCTGCGCGAGGTCGCATGAAACGCCGGTGGCTGTGCCGGTACGGGCCGGCGGAGCTCCTCGCGATCGTCGGCGCGTTCGCCGGCTTCGCGCTCGGCGACGCCCTTTGGACCACCGCCGCGGCGGCGGCGTACGCTGCCGCGATCGGCGACAACGTCGCGTACTACGGACTGCTGCTCGTCCGCGAGGCGAGGGCGCGCGGGGTGGTCGCCGCCGCCCGCGGGCTCGTCGTCGAGTTCGGCCCGGCGGAGCTGCTCGACGCCGCGCTCGTCCGCCCGGCCTGCATGGCGCTCGCGGTCGCCTCGCTGGGGCCGGTCATCGGCGTCGTGGTGGCCAAGCTCGCGGCCGATCTCGTCTTCTACGTCCCCGTCATCGTCACCTACGAGGCGACGCGAGCCGGCTGAGGCGTCACCGGCCGAACTCGTGCAACGGCAAGGGGATGCTGTCCAGGAGCGTGAGCTGAGCGCTCGCGATGTCGGGAGGCGGGCCACCCCAGACGCGTTGGACGACCTCCTGGGCCTCACGCTCGCCAGGGTCCAGATGAAGGAACGGGCCGGTCCGGCTGACGGCGGTGAACGTGTTGTCGGCGCCGAAGTGGATCGAGAACGCGGTGCCCGAGGACCGCTCGTCTCTGAGGACGATCGTCTTCGTCCAGCCGCTCGTCGCCGCCGACACCATCGGATCCTTCTTCAACTCGGCCAAGGCGGCGGCCGCGCCCTGCGGGATGTAGGCGCCGGTGCCGGCCGGCGTGATCTTCCAGTCCGCCACCGGTTTGAGCACGTCGCCATAGATGCCACCGGTCGGGCTCGTGTAGTCGGCGAGCTCGTACTCGTAGACGAACCGGCCGCCGCCGAAGGGGTGCTGCAGCCCCGCCGTGTACGCGTTCGCCTGCAGCAGCAGCGACTTCGCCACCTGATGCGCGATCGCGGGCTGGTTGACGGTCGGGATCGAGTCGCGGGAGCCGGGATCGATGTACGCCGGATCCAGGAGCCGGCGCATCATCAGCAGCCGCGCGCCGACGTCGCTCCCGCCTTCGGCCTCGTGCCACGAGTCGGTGGCGACCCGGACGATCTGCTGCTTGAGATGGTTGGTGATGCCGTCGATCGTGTCGCTCATGACGCGCCGGAACACGCCGGCGTCGACCTTGCCGGATGTGTACGGGGCGCCCATGCCGATGCCGATCCCGGCGAGGCTGACGACGAACGCCGTCGGCCCCGTGGCGAAGCAGGCGGCCGCCCACAGGAGGTTGCCCGCCAGCGCGGTCAGGAGCGGCGCGTAGTCGGTCATGCCGTCGCGCATGGCGAAGTCGAAGTCGTCGAGCCCTTGGTGGGCCGCTCCCCAGTACTGGCCGATCCACTTGTCCGCGATCTCCTGGAGCTCGAGGACGGTCGGCTTGGACGGGTCGAAGACCGGCTCCGTGTCCGGGACGGCGGTGCGCGCCAGCATCCCCGTCACGGCGCGGTTGCCGGCGCTGCGCTGGAGCGCCAGCACCGCGCCCGCATGCAGACCGCGGGGGAGCTGCGGTTGCGGCGCGGGTGGCGCCGCCGTGCGGTCCGCGACGTTGCGGCGGGGGGCGGGCGTGGATTCGAACATGACCCCCTAGACCCGCTCCCGTCCGGTGAGGTTGGCCGGATGTGGCGAGCGCCTACGCTGGGGGCGTGACGGAGGACGCGCGGCGCTCGATCGACGGATTCGCGGAGACGCTCGCGTGTCTCGGGCGGACCGGCGTCGGCGGAGCGAGCGAGATCCGCGCGCCGGGTCTCGTCGGCGCGCACGTGCCGTGGGCACGGGACAACCACTGGATCGACGCGGCGGTCGCGCGCCCCGGCGCCGACCTCGCCGACGCGCCGCACTGCGTCTGGAGCACGGACGGCTCCGGCGAGATCGCGATGCCGTGCATGGCGCTCGACCTCGACGGCTGGGAGCCGCCGCGCGAAGGCCCCATCGACACGCCGCCGCTCGACGTCGCCGGCGCCGTCAACGACCGCGCGTACGGTCAGATCGACCGGCTCGCCCCGCTGATCGCCGCGATCGACGACCCGCGCGTGCGCACCCACGGCGTCCGGATCGACGGCGAGTGGGCGTGCGTCACCCTGGCGCTGCTGCTCGACGACGACGTGAGCGTGCAGTACGTCGCCACCGAGCCCGCATACCGGCGGCGCGGCCTCGCCGCGTGGGTCGTGGGCGCGGCGATCGCCGAGGCGCGCGCCGATGGGGCGCGCACCGCGACGCTCCAAGCGAGCCCTGACGGCTTCGGCGTCTACGAACGCCTCGGCTTCCGCACCGTCACGACCCTCTTCGCATCGATCGCTCAATCGGCGAACGCGGACAGCGCCCCGTCCCGCGGATAGCGCGTCAGCGTGCGCCACGCCGGCGGGAGCTCGTCCGGGTCGTTCCCGGGCCGGAAGCGCCCGGTCTCACTCGGCTGGTAGCCGGTTCCGCCGTCGTGGTTGGCGATCTGCAGCGAGCCGCCCGTGCCCATGACGCCGATCCAGTACGGCAGACCCGCCGCGAGGGCGACGGACGGGACGGCGACGTCGTTCCAATCGCCGCGCAACGGCGCGAGCCGCTCCGCCGTGGTCAGCAACTGCCCAGGGTGGCCGTTGGCATCGGCGTAGATGCCGACGACGAGCCGCGTGGCGGTCGTCGCGGCGCCGGTGCGGACGCTCACCTTGCTCACGGTCCTGCCCGTGCTGGCGATCGCGCGGTAGGCCTCCGGGAGGCCGGGATCGAGCGTGCTCATGCCGGGACCGACCTGGTCGGTGCCCAGCGCTCCGGCGAGGCCGGCACGCGGGTTCGGGCGATGGGCCATCAGCGCGGCCGCGTCCGCGAGCGCGTTCTGCACGCGCGCCAGGGTCGGATCGCTCGCCTGGACGGACTCGCAGTCGGCGGCGACGACGTCGTTCGCGTCGGCCCAGACGGTGTCGTTGCCGGCGCCGCACGTGACGGTGTCCGGGTCGCCGCCGCCGAAGACGTCGACCTGGTCGTTGCCGGGACCCGCGTCGACGACGATCGGATCCTGCTCGTCGGCGATCACGTCGCCGCCACCGCCGCCGTCGACCGTCACGCCGGGCCGGCCGGTCGCGGCCTTCGCGATCAGCACGTCGCTGCCGTCGCCGCCGGTGACCGTTCCGACCTTCGCCCCGCGGAGCACGATCTCGTCGTCGCCGGTCCCGCCGTCGAGGATCGAGCCGTAGCCGCCGCCGACGATCAGGTCGTTGCCCGATCCACCGTGGTGCTCGTCCTGTTCGGCCTCGGCCGTGAAGATGCGGTCGTCGCCTCCCCCGCCGTCGCCGTACGCGCCGCCGCCGACCGCCATGATGATCGTGTCGTCGCCCGCGCCGCCGTAGCCGAACGCGACCGTCGGCCCGCCCGCGACGAAGTCGTCGTCGCCGGCCTCGCCGTAGACGGTGTTGTCGCCGCCGCTGACCGAGTCGACGATCGCGACGTCATCGCGATCGCCGAGGTAGACGGTCGAGTTCCCGGTCGGGCAGACGACCGGCCCGAGGCCGCTGCACCCCTGGCCGGCCGTCAGCGGCGACTGGTAGTCGAACCACCGCTTCACGCCCATGCCGTTGATGAACTGGTACTCCATCTGGACGGCGTTGACCTCCCCCGGAGCGGCGCGGAAGGTCAGGCCGCCGTCGATCTCGACGGTGGAAGCCGAAGCGACCGCCGGAGAACACATCGTGAGCGCCACCAAGGCCGAAGCCGTGCCTGCTCGCCTCATATGATCAGGGAAGCTATTCTGATCGAAAGAGCTTCGCTACTACACTTTTGATCAGGTACTGAAGCGACGCAGGCGCAGTGCGTTGAACACCACGCTGAGGCTCGAGAGCGCCATCGCGAGGCCCGCGATCACGGGGTTGAGGAGCCCGGCCGCGGCCAGTGGCAGCGCCGCGACGTTGTACCCGAAGGCCCAGCCGAGGTTCTGCTTGATCGTGCGCAGGGTGGCGCGCGAGAGGCGGATCGCGTCGGCGGCGGCGTTGAGGTCGCCCGAGACGAGCGTCAGGTCGGAGGCCTCGATCGCGACGTCGGTGCCGGTCCCGATCGCCAGGCCGAGGTCGGCCTGGGCGAGCGCGGGGGCGTCGTTGACGCCGTCGCCCACCATCGCCACGACGCGGCCCTCGGCCTGCAGGCGGCGAATCACGTCGGCCTTCTCGGACGGCAGGACCTCGGCGATCACCTCGTCGATGCCGACCTCGGAAGCCACGGTGCGTGCGGTCGTCGCGTTGTCGCCGGTGAGGAGGATCGGCTTCAAGCCGAGTGCCTTGAGGCGGGCGATCGCCTCGCGCGAGGAGGGCTTGACCGTGTCGGCGACGACGAAGACCGCGCGGGCCTCGCCGTCCCAGCCGCCGACGACCGCGGTGTGGCCGCGGGCCTCGGCCGTTCGGCGGGCGGCGTCCAACGCCGGCGGGATCGAGTCGAACAGCGCGGGGCGCCCGGCCAGCACGTGGCGGCCTTCGACGACGCCCTCGACCCCGAGCCCCTCGCGATTCGTGAAGTCGTCGACGGACGCGTAGGTCTCGGTCGCGGACGCGATCGCGCGGGCGATCGGGTGCTCGGAGAAGTGCTCGAGCGAGCCCACGAGGCGCAACGCGTCGTCGTCGCCGATGACCTCGACGAGCGACATCTTCCCGCTCGTCACGGTGCCGGTCTTGTCGAGGACGATGGTGTCGACCTTGCGGGTGGACTCGAGCACCTCCGGCCCCTTGATCAGCAGGCCGAGCTGGGCGCCGCGGCCGGTGCCGACCATCAGGGCGACGGGCGTCGCCAGGCCGAGCGCACACGGGCAGGCGATGATCAGGACGGCGACGGCGGCGGTGAACGCGAACGCCGCGCTCTCGCCGGTGCCGAGCCAGAAGCCGAGCGTCGCGACGCTCAAAGCGATCACGACCGGGACGAAGACGCCCGAGACGCGGTCGGCGAGCCGCTGGACGGGCGCCTTTCCGGTCTGCGCGGCGGTCACGAGGCGGGCGATCTGGGCGAGCGCGGTGTCGGCGCCGACCTTGGTCGCGCGGACGATCAGCCGGCCGCCGGCGTTGACGGTCGCGCCCGCGACGTCAGAGCCGGGGCCGACCTCGACCGGAACGGACTCGCCCGTCAGCAGCGACATGTCGACGGCCGAGCGGCCCTCGACGACGACGCCGTCGGTCGCGACCTTCTCGCCGGGGCGGACGAGGAACTCGTCGCCGACCTGCAGGGTCTCGATCGCGATCGTGCGGCCGTCGACGAGCGTGACCTCCTTGGCGCCGAGCTCCAGCAGCGCCTTCAGCGCGGCGCCGGCGCTGCGCTTCGCGCGGGCCTCGAAGTAGCGGCCCGCGAGGATGAACGTGGTGACGATCGCGGCCGTCTCCAGGTAGATCTCGTCCGAGCCCTCGCCCTGCGAGGGGATCAGGTCGAAGCTCATGCGCATGCCGGGCATGCCGGCGTCACCCAGCACGAGCGCGTAGAGCGACCACAGCCAGGCGGAGAGGGTGCCGAGGCTGATCAGCGTGTCCATCGTCGCCGTGCCGTGCTTGAGGTTCGCCCACGCGGCGCGGTGGAACGGGAACGCGCCCCACAGGACCACGGGCGTGGTCGCCGTGAGCGCCAGCCACTGCCAGTTGTCGAACTGCAGCGCGCCGATCATCGACACCAGCAGCACGGGCACCGACAGCACCGCCGAGAGGATCAGGCGGAAGCGCAGCGCGGCGGTCTCGTCAGGCGCCGCCGGCTGCTCCTCGCGCGCCGCGGGCAGCGTCGCGTGGTAGCCCGCGGCCTCGACCGCGCCGACGAGCGCGGACGGGTCGACCGCCGCCGGGTCATAGTCGACGGTCGCCTTCTCGGTCGCGTAGTTGACGCTCGCCTGCACGCCCTCGAGCTTGTTCAGCTTGCGCTCGATCCGGTTCGCGCACGAGGCGCACGTCATGCCGGTGATCGGTAGCTCGATCTGCGCGCTCATCGCGTGAACTCCGCCGTGTGGACACGGCCGTCGTGCTTGAACTGCAGGTACAGGTGGTAGCGCGACTCCTTGTCGAGGTCGGTCTCGAACTCGACGCCATGACCCTCGGTGGGGTGCACGTGCAGGAACGCGAGATCGCCCTCGCGCAGCGCGACCAGGTGGCCGCCCGCGCCGAGATACGGCTCGGTCTCGACCGGCTTGCCGGCGCGCGTGATCGCGAAGCCCAGCTCGCCGCCGTGCGGGGTCATGGTCACGGTGTACCCGTCGGTCTCGGCGACCGTGGCGGGCTGCGGGAACGGGAGGTAGTCGGCGTCGCCGTCGACGGTCAGGTCCGCCGCCAGCGTGTGCGGTGTTCCGCCGCGCTGGAAGTCGGCGAAGACGCGATACGCGCCGGCGTCGGCCAGCGTGATCGGCGCGCTCCACGTGCCGTCGGCCTCCATCACCGGGTGCAGGTGCTGGAAACCGCGCCCGTCACGGCGCACGACGATCAGGTGCATCCGCTTTTCGTGCGTGACCTCGAAGTCGCCCGCCTTCGCCCCGGCGATCCGGAACCGCAGCGCAGCGGCCTCGCCGCGCGGGAGCGACGTCGCCGCCAGCTCCAGGCGCATGCCGTCCTCGGCGACGGCGAGGCCGCGAACCGGGTCGGCCATCGCGCCGTGCTCGTCGCCCATACCCCCGTGGGGTTCCTTCGGGGTCGTCGCCCCCTCGCGATCCGGACCGACCGCCTTGCCGGCGACCGCGGCCACGCCGAACACCACGGCGAGCACCAGCGCGAACCCTGCGAGCTTCGCGATCACGCCGGCACCGCGTCGTAGCCGGCCTCGTCGATCGCCGCGACCACCGCGGCGTCGTCGATGGCGGCGCCGGACACGGTCACGAGCTTCGAGGCCAGGTCGACGTCGACCGCCGCGACGCCGGCGACATCGCCGACCTCACCGGTCACCGCCACCACGCAGTGCTCGCAGCTCATGCCGTCAACGCGGTAGATCAAAGTCATGGGAGCGTCCTTCACGTCGGAGACAGTATACGGCCTAGGGGTATCGGCCACAGTCCGAAAGATACCCCCCTAGGGTATTTTGTCAAGCGCGAGTCAGCGCACGGACCGCAAACGCCGCTCGAGGAACGCCCGCTCGGGGCCGCCGCCGGTGAGTTCGAGCGCCCGCTCGTAGGCGGCCGCGGCGCGGTCGGTGTCGCCTGCGCGGCGCAGCAGGTCGGCGCGGGCGGCGTGGAAGTACCGGTAGCGCTCGAGCGCGGGCGCGAGCGTCTCGATCCGCGCCAATCCGGCGGTGAGGTCGCCCGCCATCGCGATCGCCACGGCCCGGTTGAGCTCGACCACCGGGTCCGGCGTGAGCGCGGCCAGGTGCGAGTAGAGCGCGGCGACGTTGCCCCAGCGCGTGTCGTCCGCGTGCCGTGCGTTGACATGCTCGACCGCGATCGCCGCCTGCAGCACGTAGCGCCCCGGCGGGCCGCGCCGCAGCGCCCGAGCGGTCAGCGACGTCGCGCGGCCGATCAGCGCGCGGTCCCAGAGCGAGCGGTCCTGGTCGGCGAGCAGGACGAGGTCGCCGCGGGCGTCGACCCGCGCCGCCTGCCGCGCCTCGTGCGCGAGCAGCAGCGCGTACAGCCCCAGCGCCTCGGCAGATTCCGGCATCAGCGACTCGACCACCGCCGCCAGCCGCAGCCCTTCGGCGCAGAGCGAACGCCGGATCAGCGTGTCACCCGCGCTCGCGGCATACCCCTCGTTGAACACGAGATAGATGACGTCCAGCACGGCCTCCAGGCGCTGCGGGAGCGCCGCCTCGGCCGGCACGACGAACGGGATCCGCGCATCTCTGATCTTCGCCTTGGCGCGTGTGAGCCGCTGCGCCATCGTCGGCTCGGGCACGAGGAACGCGTGCGCGACCTCCGCGGTCGACAGCCCACCGAGCAGCCGCAGCGTGAGGGCGACCTGCGCCTCTGGGGCCAGCGCGGGATGGCAACACGTGAAGATGAGACGCAGGCGCTCGTCGGCGATGCTCGGGATCACGGCCTCGTCCTGTTCTGGGGGAGTGAGGTCGGTCGCCAGCGCGCGGAACCGCCGCTCGCGCCGGAGACGGTCGATCGCGCGGCGGCGGGCGACGGCGACGATCCAGGCCGCCGGGTCGCGCGGCTCGCCCTCGCGGGGCCACACCGTGACCGCGGTCGCGAACGCCTCCTGCACCGCCTCCTCGGCGAGGTTCCAGTCGCCGAGCGCGCGGATCAGCGCCGCGACCGCGCGGCCGAAGTGCTCGCGGAACGCGCGCTCGACTGCGTCGCCGGAGCTCAGGACGCGGCGCGCTCCGCGTAGCGGTCGTAGTCCATCACCGGGCGGATCTCCGTCACGTGACCCTCGCCGTTCCACGGCGTGCGGGCGGCCCACTCGAGCGCCTCGTCGAGGTCCTTCACCTCGAGGACGATGAACCCGCCGAGCTGTTCCTTGGTCTCCATGAACGGGCCGTCGGTGACGTGGCGCCCGGCCCCGTCGACGCGGATCGTCGTCGCCGCGTGGGCGCCTTCGAGCCCTTCGCAGGCGATCAGCACCCCGGCCGCGCCCGCGGCCTCACCGAAGGCCGCCCAGCCGTCGAACGTCGCCTGGATCTCCTCCGGCGAGGACGCCAGGTCGACCTTCTCCTCGCCGTACAGCGTCAACAGCACCTTCATCGCCACACCTCCGTCACTCGGGATCATCCAGGGGACGAACGACCCGCGCGCGATCGACAGTGTCTACGCGCCACGTTCGACGCGCATCGCGCGCGCCAAGGTCCCGCCGAGCACGTGCAGCTGATCGCCGAAGCGGACCGTGAGGGGGCCGTCGAACGGCTGGCGCTCGAGCACCTCGAGGTCGTCGCCCAGCGCGACCCCGCGCTCGGCGAGGTAACGGAGCATCGCGGGATCCGAGTCGCTCACCCGCACGAAGCGCCCGCGGTCGCCCGCCTCGAGATCCGAGAGCCGGCACGAGTCCTCCTCGAGGATCTCGAGGTCGGCCGTCGGGATCGGGTCGCCGTGCGGGTCGTGGGTCGGGTGGCCGAGCTTGGCCGCGATCCGCGCCTCGAGGTATTCGCTCAAGACGTGCTCGAGCGCTTCGGCCTCCTCGTGCACGCGGTCCCACGGGACGCCGAGGTGCTCGGCCAGGTAGGTCTCGAGCAGCCGGTGGTGGCGCATGACCTCCAGCGCCACCCGCTCGCCGGCGGGCGTCAGGGCGACGCCCTTGTAGCGGACGTGCCGCACGAGGCCGCGCTCGTCGAGCTTCTTGACCATCGCGCTGACGGAGGCCGGGGTCACGCCCAGCCGCTCGGCCAGCGCGTTGGTGGCCACGGTTCCGTCTCCCTGGCGGGCCAGGGAGTAGATCGCCTTCGCGTAGTCCTCGATCGCTTCCGACGGGCGCTCCCGCTCGGCCGCCGCCATCAGGCGGCCACCAGGAGGCCGGTCGCGAACATCAGCGCCATGCCCCCAAGGATGCCCGTCACGGACGCCGGATGCAGTGCGCGTCCCTCCCCATCGCGCAATGACGGCCAGAGCGTGACGATCACCTGCACGATCGCGCCCGCCCCGAACCCGAACAGGAACGCGGCCATCGAGGCGTTGTAGGCGCCCGCGCCGATCCAGGCGCCGAGCACCGCCGGACCGCCCGCGAGCAGGCCCAGCACCGCGAGCTTCCCCGCCGATGCCTTCTCGCGCGCGAGCGGCGCCACGATCGCCAGCCCCTCGGTCGTGTTGTGGATCGCGAACCCGATCACCAGGAACGCGCCCAGCGCCAATGCGCCCGCGGAGTACGCCGCGCCGATCGCGACGCCCTCGCCGAGGTTGTGCAGCCCGATGCCGAACGCCACGAGCACGGCGGATCCCGCCCCCGCTCGGCGACCCAGCCACGACGACACGCCCGCCAGCAGCAGGTACGCGACCCCCGCGCCCACGAACACCAGCGCCGCGCCGCCGAACGCCTGCGAGCCCTCGCCCGCCAGCTCCAGGCCTTCCAAAGTCGCATCGACGGCGAGAAATGCCAACAGCCCCACGGTCAGCGCCATCAACGCCCGCAACCACTCGGGCGGGACCCGCCGCAGCCACGGCAGCCACAGCATGCCCAGGGCGATCGGGATCACGCCCACGTAGACGCCGAGCAGCGCCATCAGCCCGAAGAAGCCGGCGTCCGCCGACGGCGTCTCGACCGCGACGGGGATCTCGTGCACGATCGTCCCGCCGCTCGACGTGACCAGCGCCACCTCGTACGCCTCGCCCTCGACCCACGGCTGGACGACGTGCACCGTGGCCGTCTCGAGCCGCCCGATCGGGTCCTCGGCGCCGGTGAACTGCGCGAAGCCGTCATTGACGACGACCTGCGCGACCGAGACCGCGTCGGCCCCGTCGTTGCGCAGCGTCAGCGCGATCTCGCCCGGCTTCAGAACGGTCCGCTCGACCGCCAGCTCCTCCGCCGGCGGCCCGCGACGATCGCCCAACCCGGGCGCGTCGAGCGCCGCGAACAGCCCGATGCCGGCGACGATCAACAGCAGCGGCACGAGCCCCAGCACCCACACGGGAAGACGCACGGCGGTCGTCATCACGAGACCTCGAAGAAGCCCTGCCAGCCGAGCTCGGTGAACTCGGACTGGTGCGCGTGGAACATGTACTTGCCCGGGTGCGGGAAGCGCCACTCCGCGATCCCGCGCTGGCCCTGGCAGAGCATCACCGTGTCGGTCAGCTCCGACGGGGTCTTCGACGTGCCCGTCGGGTAGTAGTCGAACAGGTTCCCGTGCAGGTGGAACGAGTTGATCAGGTCGTACTCGAGCACGTTGACGATGTAGACCCGCACGAGCTCGTTCAACCGCGCCTGGATCGGACGGTCCATGTAGGCGAACCCGATCGAGTTGGCCGCGTAGACCTCGTTCGCACGGTCGAAGTTCGTGTCGAACCCGTTCATGACCATCACGAGCTCGTCCGCCTCCTCGCGCGGCTCGGCCGGATCGATGATGAACGCGCCGTAGAGCCCCTTGGCGATGTGCTCGGCCAGCGGCCGCACGTGGCAGTGGTAGAGGTGCAGCCCGGCCGGGAGCGCGTCGAACTCGTAGACCGTCGAGCCGCCCGGCTCGATCTGGCCCGCGCCGAGCCCCGGCACGCCGTCCTGTTCGGCCGGGTGGATGCCGTGGAAGTGGATGGTGTGCGGGTGCTGTGAGCCGTTGGCGAAGCGGATCCGCAGCCGCTCGCCCTCCCGCGCCCGCAGGGTCGGCCCCGGAATGCGCCCGTTGTAGGTCCAGGCGGCGAACTTCACGCCCGGCATGACCTCGATCTCCTTGTCGACCGCGATCAGCTCCCACTCGCGCACGACCCGCCCGTTCACGCGCGAGGTCTTGCCCCAGTCGAAGTCGCGGACGATCTCGTGCGGATCGAAGCCGTTGGCGGCGTGGTCGACCGCGACGCCGCCGCGGAAGTTGGCGTGGCTTGCGTCGTGGCCCGCGTGTCCCTGGTGGCCCTGCATTGAATGCCCGCCCGCGGAGCCGGCGCGAACGAGGGCGGCGGCGCCGAGCAGGGGGACACCGCCGGCGATCAAACGACGTCGAGTTAGCTCTGGCACGCCACGAATTGTGGCATACCTAACTTTTCGATGGGAACTTAGTGAACCCGGATGACCTTCGAGGCCGCGGCGGTCGGGCTGACGGTGACGGTCAGCGTGTAGGAGCCGCTCTTGAGCCGCTTCCCGGTGGGGAGCCTGCGCCGCAGCAGCACCGTGTTGTCGCCGGCCTGGCCGAGCAGCTTCCAGCTGGCGACGGTCTTGGCGCCCGCGGCCTTGACCGTGTACTTCACCCACGCGCTGCGCGAGAGCCGGAACCCGACCCGGAGCTTGCTGCCGAGCGAGCCGGTGAGCTTGAGGTTGGTCAGCGTGAGCGCCGCGGGCGTGACCGGAGCCGGCGTCGGGGTCGGTGCGACCGGCGGGGGCGGCGGAGCCGGGGGCTCGGGCGTGGGCGTCTCGACCGGCGGTTCGGGCGTCGGCGTCTCGGTCGGCGGCGCGCTGCCCTGGATCGTCGTGACCGCCGCGTTCGCGTTCAGGCGCCCGCCGCTGACCGACCACGTCTCCCAGCCCGGCTGGACGTCGACCGAGTGCAGCAGCGCATAACGCAGGAACGCCGTCGTGGCGTCCGGTCGGGCCGACAGCGCGAGCGCGGCGGCGCCGGCGACGTGCGGCGACGCCATCGACGTGCCGTCCTTGAAGCCGTAGGAGCCGTTGGAGAGCGTCGAGTAGATCCGCACTCCGGGAGCGAAGAGGTCGACCGTCGCGGGACCGTAGTTCGAGAAGCCGGCGACCTGGTCGCGGTTGTCGCTGGCGCCGACGCAGATCAGGTTGCTCTCCGGCAGGGCGCACGGGTAGGCGTCGGGGTCGGTGTCGGAGTCCGCGCCGTCGTTGCCCGCGGCGACGACGTAGAGCGTGTTCGGATGCGAGGCGACCGCGTCCTCGATGGCCTGCGAGAACCCGCCGCCGAGCGACGCGTTGACGATGCGCACGCCCTGGTCGCCGGCGTAGGCGAACGCCTCGGCGATGTCGCTCGACCAGCCGGAGCCGGAGTTGTCGAGCACGCGCAGCGGCAGGATCTTGGCCAGCGGTGCGACGCCGACGACGCCGAGGCTGTTCTCCCCCTCGGCGGCGATCGTCCCGGACACGTGGGTGCCGTGACCTTGACCGTCCTGGGGAGTCGCGTCGCTGGAGACGAAGTCCCAGCCGTGGACGTCGTCGACGAGGTGGTTGCCGTCGTCGTCGACGCCGGGGAGCCCGTTGGCCTCGGCGGTGTTGGTCGCGATCTGACCGTCGAGGTCGACGTGGGTCGAGTTGATGCCGGTGTCGACGACCGCGACGGTGACGCCCGTGCCCTCGCTCTGGTCCCACGCGGCGACGGCGTCGATGTCGTCGCCGGCGGTGCCGAGCTGTCCGCCGATCATCTGGCCCGTGTTCTCGAGCGCCCACAGCGTGCCGAAGCCGGGATCGTCCATGGCGCGGGTCAGGCGCACGCGACGGTCGGGCTCGGCGTAGACGACGTCGTCGTCGGCGCGCAGATCCGCGAGCGCCTTGGCGGTGTTGTGGGCGCTGACGAGCTCGGTGTCCTCGACGGGGAGCGGCTTGACGAGCTCGACGCGGGCGTCGGCGCGCAACTCGGCGCGCTCCGTGTGATCGAGCCCCGGGACGCGTTGGACGATGATGTCGCCTTCGGCGGCCTGCGCCGAGGCGGGAACGGCAAAGAACACGACGAGCGCGGTCATGACCAGTGAACGCATCACTTGGCTTATCGGCAACCGTCGGCCGAACTTGAGCGTGCGAACGATCACACGTCCGCTTGCTTGAATTTATATCCGGGTAACTTGGTCGTATGGGCACGACTGAGACGCTCCGGGCACTGCTCGACGGTCGCTATCCGGAGACCCGCGACCGGGTCCGCTGGTGGCTGTCGGAACCCGGCAACGAACCGATCGACGACCTCGGCATCGAGGAGCACCGCGAGCGCGTGCTCGCGTGGGCGCGGGAGCTCGCGTCCGAAGGCGACACCGGGATCGGCTACCCCGTCGAATACGGGGGCGAGGGCGCGCCGGGCAAGAGCGTGACCGCGTTCGAGGCGCTGGCGATGGGCGACCTGTCGCTGTTGGTCAAGTGCGGCGTGCAGTTCGGCCTCTTCGGCGGAGCGATCCTCCACCTCGGAACCGAGCGGCACCACGAGCGCTATCTGCGCGACGTGGCGACGCTCGCGCTGCCGGGCTGCTTCGCGATGACCGAGACCGGCCACGGCTCCAACGTGCACGCGCTGCGGACGACCGCGACCTTCGAGGACGGCGAGTTCGTCATCCACACCCCTGACGACGACGCCCGCAAGGACTACATCGGCAACGCCGCCCGCGACGGGCGCATGGCGGTCGTCTTCGCGCAGCTGATCACCGGCGGCGAGGTGCAGGGCGTGCACGCGCTGCTCGTCCCGATCCGCGACGATGCCGGCGACGCGCTCCCCGGCGTGCGACTCGAGGACTGCGGCGCCAAGCTCGGCCTCAACGGCGTCGACAACGGGCGGATCTGGTTCGACCACGTGCGCGTCCCGCGCGAGAACCTGCTCGACCGCTACGCGTCGGTGGCGCCCGACGGGACCTATTCGAGCCCGATCGAGAACCCGACCAAGCGCTTCTTCACGATGCTCGGCACGCTGATCCAGGGCCGCGTGAGCGTGTCCGGCGCCGGCATCAGCGCGTCGAAGGTCGCGCTCACGATCGCCGTCCGGCGGGCGCTCGAGCGGCGCCAGTTCGGTCCGCCCGGCGAGCCCGAGGCGCTGCTGATGGACTACCGCACCCACCAGCGGCGGCTGCTCCCGGCGATCGCCAAGACCTACGCGCTGGCGTTCGCGCAGCAGCGGCTGGTGAACGAGCTCGACGAGGCGTTCGCGGGCGACGACGAGCCCGCGCGGCGCCAGCTGGAGACGTTCGCGGCGGCGCAGAAGGCCATCTCGACCTGGCACGCGTCCGAGACGATTCAGAGCTGCCGCGAGGCGTGCGGCGGGTCGGGCTACCTGCGGTCGAGCCGGTTCGCGGCCCTGAAGGCCGACACCGATGTGTTCACGACGTTCGAGGGCGACAACACCGTCCTGCTCCAGCTCACCGCCAAGAACCTGTTGACCGATTGCAAGGACCAGGTCTCGGACCTCGATCCGCTCGGGCTGGCGCAGTTCGTCGCCGGGCAGGCGCTGGGGCTGCTGGCGGAGCGCACACCGCTGCGCAAGCTCACCGACGGCGGCGACCTGCTCTCGCGCGAGACCCAGCTCGACCTGTTCCGCTGGCGTCACGAGCACCTGCTGGAGAGCGCCGCGCGGCGGCTGAAGCGCGGGATCGACGCGAAGCGCGACCCGTTCTCGGTGCTCGTCGACAGCCAGGACCACGTGCTCGAGGCCGCGCGCTCGTGGATCGACCTCGTGATCCTCGAGGCGTTCCCGACCGACGAGGCCGTCGCGCCGCTGCGCAACCTCTATGCGCTGCACACGATCGAGGCCGAGCGCGCCTACTACCTCGAGCACGGCCGGATCTCCGGCAGCCGCTCGAAGGCGATCATCAAGGCCGTCAACCAGCTCTGCGCCGAGCTGCGGCCGGACGTGCGCGCGCTGGTCGACGCGTTCGGGGTGCCGGAGGCGGTGCTCGGCGACGCGCGCGTCGTGGCGGAGAGCGTCCCCGCATGAGGAGCCCGGCAACCGGGGGACGTCGGCATCATGCGTGCGGTTTCGGGCATCGCGAGGCGGAGGCTCGATGACAGCGCGGCTGCCGCGCGCCGAGCGCGAGCGGCAGATGCTCGAGACTGCGGGGGCGCTGTTCGCCGCGCGCGGGTACGCCGACGTGACGATGGACGAGGTCGCGGCAGCCGTCGGGGTGACGAAACCGCTGCTCTACAACTACTACGGCAACAAGGAGCAGCTCTTCCTGGCCTGCATGGAGCCGGCCGCGGAGGCGCTGCTCGAGTCCGTCGTCTCGGCCGTCGCGGCCGCGTCCGACGCCCCTGGCGCGCTGCGCGCCGGCATCCACGCCTTCTTCGCGTTCCTGGACACGGACGTCGAGTCCTGGCGGCTGCTGCACGACGAGACGCTGCCCGCGGGTGGCGAGATCGCCACGCGGGTGCGCGCCTACCGCGCTCGCATGGAGGGGCTCGTGACGGCGGCGATCCACTCGGAGAGCCGCGCGGTGGAGCCGCTGGCGGTGGCGATATTCGGCGCCGCCGAGGCGCTGGGCCGCTGGTGGCTGACCGCCGAGGACATGACCGCCGAGCGCACGGCGGAACTCTTGATTCGCACGATCGAACCTGGATTGAGGAGTCGATGAACACGAGACGCGTCGCCATCGTCGGCGGCAACCGAATCCCCTTCGCGCGGTCCAACGGGACCTACGCGCACGCGTCCGACCAGGACATGCTGACCGCGACGCTCGACGGCCTGGTCGAGCGCTTCTCGCTCGAGGGCGAGCGGCTCGGCGAGGTCGTGGCGGGTGCGGTCTTGAAGCACGCCCGCGACCGCGACCTCACCCGCGAGGCCGTGCTCGGCTCCAAGCTCGCCCCTGAGACGCCCGCCTACGACGTCCAGCAGGCCTGCGGGACCGGCCTGGAGACGGTGATCACGGTGGCGAACAAGATCGCGCTCGGCCAGATCGACGTGGGGATCGCGGGTGGGGTCGACACGGCGTCGGACGCGCCGATCGCGGTCAACGAGGATCTGCGGCACATCCTGCTCGACATCAACCGGGCGAAGTCGCTGCCCGGGCGGGCGAAGCAGCTCACGCGGCTGCGACCCGGCCAGATCGTGCCCGTGATCCCGCGCAACGCCGAGCCGCGGACCGGGCTCTCGATGGGCGAGCACGCCGCGAAGACCGCGGCCGAGTGGGGAATCGCGCGCTCCGAGCAGGACGAGCTCGCGGCGGCGTCGCACGTCGCGATGGCCGCCGCCTACGACCGCGGCTTCTACGCCGACCTGATCACGCCGTATCTCGGCCTGGAGCGCGACGAGAACCTCCGACCGGACTCGACGGTCGAGAAGCTGGCGAAGCTCAAGCCGGTGTTCGGGGACACGATGACCGCGGGCAACTCGACGCCGCTGACCGACGGCGCGTCGACCGTCCTGCTGGCGTCGGAGGAGTGGGCGGCTGCCCGCGGGCTGCCGGTGTTGGCGTATTTCGTCGACGCGCAGACCGCGGCGGTGGATCACGTGCACCGCGGCGAGGGGCTCTTGATGGCGCCCGCGTACGCGATGCCCGTGCTGCTGGACCGGAACTCGATGGGGCTCGGCGACTTCGACCTGTACGAGATCCACGAGGCCTTCGCGTCGCAGGTGCTGGCGACGCTGGCGGCGTGGCGGGACCCGGTGTTCGCGCGCGAGAAGCTCGGGCGCGACGCAGCGGTCGGCGAGATCGACCGGACACGTTTGAACGTCAATGGCGGATCGCTGGCGGCGGGACATCCGTTCGCCGCGACCGGTGGGCGGATCGTGGCGTCGCTGGCGAAGGCGCTGAACGAGCGGGGCTCCGGCCGCGGCGTCATCTCGATCTGCGCCGCGGGCGGTCAGGGTGTCGTGGCGATCTTGGAGGCGGCATGAGCGATCGGTATTCGCAGTTGGTGAAGCTGCCGGTGGCCGGGACGGTCGCCAAGCGGATCGGGCTGCCGCAGCCGGTCACGCTCCAGCGTGGGGGCGAGTTCAGCGGGCGCGTGCTGCTCGGCGGGGCCGGGCGGCTCGCCGAGGCGGCCGCTCGCGTCTTGAAGGAGATCGGCGCCGACAGCGCCACGGCGCTCGACGATCCCGTGCGCACCTCGGCCGCCGCCGCGGGCCTCGACGCCGCCGTGTTCAACCCCCAGGCGCCGGCCGATCGCACGTTCAAGGCGCTCGTGTTCGACGCGACCGGGATCACATCGTCGACGGAGTTGGTGGAGCTGCAGCGCTTCTTCCACCCCACGGTGCGGCGGGTCGAGCCGTCCGGGCGGGTGATCGTGCTCGGCGGCGGGCGGCGCGCGCTGGAGGGCTTCACGCGCTCGCTCGGCAAGGAGATCGGGCGCGGCGCGACGGTCAACCTCGTGCAGGTCGAGCCCGGTGGGGACATCGGGCCGACGCTGCGCTTCCTGCTCTCACCGCGGTCGGCGTACGTGTCCGGGCAGGTGTTCCGCGTCGGGTCCGGCAGCGCCGTCGCACTGTCGGGCCGAACCGCCTTGGTCACGGGCGCGTCGCGCGGGATCGGCGCGGCGATCGCCGAGGTCCTGGAACGGGAGGGCGCGTCGGTGGTCAGGCTCGACCTGCGCGAGGCCGACATCGAGCTCGACATCACGGCGCCCGAGGCGCCGGAGCAGCTCGCCGACCGGTTCGCCGGCGGTCTCGACATCCTGGTGCACAACGCGGGCGTGACGAAGGACCGCACGCTGGCGAAGATGCCCGAGGAGCGTTGGCAGTCGCTGATGGAGGTCAATCTCCTGGCGCCTGAGCGGATCACCGAAGCGCTGCGCCTGAACGACGACGGGCGGATCGTGTGCGTGTCCTCGCTGAGCGCGATCGCGGGCAATGCCGGCCAGACGAACTACGCGACGTCCAAGGCGGGGCTGCTCGACCTGGTGAGCGATCTGGAGCTCGAGCGCGGGATCACGATCAACGCGGTCGCGCCGGGGTTCATCGAGACGCAGATGACGGCGGCGATCCCGATCGCGATCCGCGAGGCGGGGCGGCGGATGAACTCGCTGCGCCAGGGCGGGCTGCCGGTCGACGTCGCCGAGACGGTCGCGTTCCTGGCCGGCTCGGGCCTCGACCGCAACGTGATCCGGGTCTGCGGACAGTCGCTGCTCGGATGCTGACGACGCTGAAAGCCGCGCTTCCGTTCGGCTCCTCGATGCCGGAGGAGACGCTGAAGCGCACCGTGACGGTCGATCGCGACGCGCTGGCCAAGTACGCGCACCTGTGCGGCTTCACGCTGCGCGACGAGCTCCCGCCCACCTACCCGCACGTGCTGGCGTTCGGCGCGCAGATGGAGCTGCTGGCGCGGGCGCCGTTCAGCGCGGTCGGCGTCGTGCACATCGCCAACCGGATCACCCAGCACCGGCCGCTGCTGCTCGGCGAGGAGCTCGCGCTGAGCGTGCGGATCTCCGAGCTGCGGCCGCACCGCCGCGGGCGCGTGTTCGACTTCCTCACGCACGCGCGTGTGGATGACGAGCTGGTGTGGGAGAGCGCGTCGACGAACCTCAAGCGGGGCGAGGGGGACGAGTCGGTGCGCGACGAGTGGGCGTTCGAGGACGTGCCTGTGCTGGCGCAATGGCGGCTCGCGGACGATCTCGGCCGCCGCTACGCCGCGGTCTCCGGCGACCACAACCCGATCCACCTGCACGCGTGGGCGGCGAAGCCGTTCGGCTTCCCGCGCGCCATCGCCCACGGGATGTGGACGAAGGCGCGCTGCCTGGCCGCGCTACGGCTTCCGGACGCCTTCACCGCCGAGGTGCGCTTCAAGAAGCCGATCCTGCTGCCGGGGACGGTGACGTTCGGCGAGGCGGAGGACCGCTTCGCCGTGCACGGTCACGTCGAAGGGCGTTTGAGCACGTAGGTGCTCTGGACCATGTCCTGCGGGAGCCGCTCGGACGAGACCAGCTGCACCTCGGGCACCGAACGCGCGAACAGCGGGATGCCCTGCCCGAGCACGGCCGGGACGTAGGACACGATCAGCTCGTCGAGCTCGCCCGCCTCCGCGAACTGGCTGGCGAGCTCGCCGCCGCCCACCACCCACACGTTGCGATCGCCGGCGGCTTCCCGCATGTCGGCGATGTGCTCGGCGACGGCGCCCTGGACGAAGCGGACGTCCGCGCCGTCGGGGGTCGGGAGGTCGCGGTGGGTGAAGACCCACGCCGGGACGCCCTCGTACTCCCACGCGTGCGTGAGCATGATCTCGTAGGTGCTCGCGCCGATCGCCAACGCCCCCACCTGGGCGTAGAACGCGTTGTAGTTGTCGTCGCCGCCCTCCAGGGGGTTGTCCGCGGCGTCGAAAAGCCACTGCAAACCGCCGTCTTCTTCAGCGATGTAGCCGTCCAACGAGGCGGCGGCGTAGTACTGGACCAAAGGCATATATGAGGTTCTTACTCATAAGCCATCAAGGGATTATCAGCGCCGTAGGTGGCGCTCAGCGACCGCGTCGATCCTCTGGTTCATGAAGATTGCCAAGCCGCTCCTCCCCATCGCCGTCGCCGCGGCGATCGGCGGCGGTGCCGGCGCCGTCGCTACCTCCGCGCTTCACGACGACTCCGCTACCACCGTCCGGACCATCACGACCACCCGCACCGTCTCCAACCCGACCTCGGGGACGGTTGAAAGCCCGCACGACGTCTACGCCAACGCCAAGGACTCCATCGCCTACATCACGACCCAGGTCGGCACCGGCTCGGGCTTCGTCATCTCCGATGACGGCTACATCGTCACCAACGCCCACGTCGTCGAGGGCGCCAACGGCCAGATCAAGGCCAAGATCGGTGACGGCAAGACGCTCTCGGCCAAGCTCGTCGGCCAGGACGCCTCGACCGACCTCGCGCTGCTGAAGGTCGACGCCTCGAACCTCAAGCCGCTGGCGCTGGGCGACTCCAGTACCGTCCAGGTCGGCGACCCCGCCTACGCGATCGGCAACCCGTTCGGCCTCGACCGCACGCTCACCACCGGCGTCATCTCCGCGCTCCAGCGCCAGATCTCCTCGCCCAACGGCTTCTCCATCGACGACGTCCTGCAGACCGACGCCGCGATCAACCCCGGCAACTCCGGCGGCCCGCTGTTCAACGCGCAGGGCCAGGTGATCGGCGTCAACTCGCAGATCGAGTCGACCAGCAACACCTCCGACGGCGGCCAGGCCGGCAACGTCGGCATCGGCTTCGCGATCCCGTCCAACACGGTCAAGAGCGTGATCTCGCAGCTGCGCGCCACCGGCAAGGTCTCGCACGCCTACCTCGGCGTCCAGACGCAGGACGTCTCCGGCACCGGCGCCCAGGTCGCGCAGGTCACGGCCGACGGCCCCGCGGCCAGCGCGGGCCTGCAGACCGGCGACGTCATCACCTCGATCGGCGGCAAGTCCGTCGAGGACTCGACCTCCCTGTCCGCGCTCGTCGACGCCCACAAGGTCGGCGACCAGGTCCAGGTCGACGTCACCCGCAACGGATCCAAGAAGTCCATCTCGGTCAAGCTCGGCCAGCGGCCGGACACCACCGAGTCCGCGCAGCTGCAGCAGCAGGAGCAGCAGCCGCAGGTCCCAGACTTCGGCGGCGGCTGGTAGCCCGCCACCGTTGGGAGGAAGCGGCCACGAGGCCGGCGCGCTCGGGTATGTCGCGCCGGCCTCGTCCGCGTTTAACGCCTCGCAATGTGGTTGATCGCTAAACCAAGTGGCATGAACCGCTTGCGCGGAAGCCTTTGGCCGATCCTGCAGACCGCTCTGGCCGCGACCGCCGCCTGGCTCGCGGCCGTTGCGCTGTTGCCGGACGGGCGGCCGTCGTTCGCGTCGATCGCCGCGGTGATCTGCCTCGGGGCGTCGTATGGGCAGCGGGGGTCGAAGGCGCTGCAGCTGATCGCGGGCGTGGTGCTCGGGATCACGGTCGCGTCCGTCCTCGTGGCGTTGATCGGGACCGGGTCGCTGCAGATCGGGCTGATGGTCGTGCTGGCGATGAGCGCCGCCGTGCTGCTGCGCGGTGGGGAGCTGCTCGTCGCCGAGTCCGCGGTCTCCGCGATCCTGCTGGTGTCGCTGGACCCGAACACGAGCGACGTCTCGTTCACGCTCAACCGGGTGCTGGAAGGCCTGATCGGCGGCGGGGTCGCCCTGGTCGTGACCTCGTTGGTGTTCCCGCCGGACCCCGCGCTGCACGTCGGCCGCGCGGCCCAGGCCGTGTTCAGCGGGCTCGGCGCGGCGTTGGAGCGGGTCCAGGCGGCGCTGACCGAGGGCGACGCCGGCGAGGCCGGCGAGGCGCTCGCCGCGGCACGCGCCCTCGACCCCTTGGTCGACGAGTTCGACGAAGCGCTGCGGATCGGCCGCGAGACCGCCCGGATCTCGCCCCGCCGCCGCGCCTCCCTGGCCGAGCTCGAGCGCTACGGGGCCTCCTTCGCGCAGGTCGACTTCGCGGTCCGCGACACCCGCGTGCTCGCCCGCCACGCGGTGCGGTTGGCCCGCTCGGGCGACGCGATCGACCCCGCGCTCCCGGACGCCGTCCACGAGCTCGGCCTGGCCGTCTGGTCGCTGGCGAGCGCGTACGACCAACCGGAGCGCGCCGACGCCGTCCGCGGCCACGCGCTGCGCGCCGGCGCCTTGGCGGGCGAGGCGGGCGGCGGGGAGGTCGCGGCCCAGATCCGCTCCACCGCGGTCGACCTTCGGCGCGCGGCGGATCTCCTCTCCTCCGAGTCACTTGAAGCACCAACCGAGGAGCTACTGGCGGTCGTCACCGTCTAACCGAGCCCGGCAACCGGCTGCGCGGGACCGACCGTGCGGTTTCGGGCGTTCCGGGGTGGCCGTGTGGGCGAGACATGTATGGTCCGCCGCTCGTGCGGATCGCTGTGCTGTTGGTTTTGATCCTGTTCGCCGTGCCCGGCGTGGCGCGGGCGGACTGGAGTGGAGACGGACCCGGGGACGTATTGACCGTCCATCCCGACGGAAGCCTGCTGCTCTATCGCGGCAACGGCGCCGGCGGGTGGCTGACCGGCAAGGGCGAGAGCCTCGGCGGCGGGTGGAGCGCGATGACCGCGCTGATGGCGCCCGGCGACTTCTCCGGCGACGGCAAGCCCGACCTGCTCGCGCGCGACAAGGACGGGCGGCTGCTGATGTACCGCGGCGACGGAGCCGGCGGGTGGGCCGGGACGCCACAGGTGGTCGGTTCGGGGTGGGGCCCGTTCACCGCGGTGTTCTCGCCCGGAGACTTCACCGGCGACGGTCATCCGGACGTGCTCGCCCGCAACGCCGACGGCGCGCTGCTGCTCTACCGCGGCGACGGGGACGGCGGGTGGGTCACCGGGAAGGCCGAGCCCATCGGCAGCGGCTGGGGGCCGTTCCAGGCCGTGCTGCCCGCGGGCGACTTCTCCGGCGACGGCAAGCCGGACGTGTTCGCGGTCGCCACCGACGGGACCCTCTACCTCTATCGCGGCAACGGCGCCGGCGGGTGGGAGACCGGCAAGGGCGAGCCGGTCGGGAGCGGCTGGGCGGGGTTCACCGCGCTCGCCACGGGCGGCGACTTCAACGGCGACGGCAAGGCCGACGCGCTCGCGCGGACGACGGACGGCTCGCTGTATCTGTACCGCGGCACCGGCGCGAGCGGGTGGGTCGACAACGGCACCAAGATCGGGAGCGGCTGGAACTCGCTCGCCCACATCACGCTCGCGCCGTCTTCGCCACCGCCGCCGCCCCCGCCGGCTCCTCCGCCACCGCCGCCCGCACCCGCGGCGCCGCTGCCGGACGGCAACGTCGCCCTCAACGCGGGCATCCGCTGCACGCCACCGGGCGGCCTGCTGCGGGTCAGCGTGAAGGTCCGCAAGCGCGCCGGGAAGGCCGCGCCGCGGGTCTCGAAGATCCTCTTCTACGTCCACAACGGCCCGCGCCGCACCGATCGCCACAGGCCCTACACGGTCCGTCTGCGCCTGCATCGCCCCGCCGGCCAGAAGGGCCGCGTCTACGCCCGCGTGTACTTCCGCCGCACCGGCTCGAAGAAGCTGCACACGAAGACCGTCTCGCGGCGCTTCGTGATGTGCGGCTGATGTCCGCCGACGAAGCCTCGAATCTCAACCGTCCGGGCGTATTCCGTTTCAACGTCTCGCTCGGCCGCGAGCGCTTCGAGGCCGAGCTCGGCTACCCGCCCTCGAGCGTCCCGGACAGCCTCGACTACGCGGCGTTCGACGTGCTGCTCCCGCACCCGGTCTACGCGACCCAGTCCTGGGCCTCGATCGTGTGCCCCGGCGAGCGCACGGACGCGCTGGCGCGCGAGCTGATCGAGTTCGCGGCTACGCGCGCAGGTAGGTGAGCACCGCCAGCACACGGCGGTGCGTCTCGGGCGTGGCGGTCAACCCGAGCTTGGAGAAGATCGCGGTCACGTGGCGTTCGACGGCGCGGTCGGAGAGGAACATCCGCTGGGCGATCGCCGTGTTGGAGCGGCCTTCGGCCATCTGGGACAGCACCCGGCGTTCGCGCTCGGTCAGCTCCTCGAGCGGGCCGCCGCCGGTCGAGCGGCCGAGCAGGTGGGCGACGACCTCGGGATCGAGCGCGGCGTCGCCGGCGGCGACGCGGCGGACCGCGTCGACGAACGCGTCGCCGTCGGTGATGCGGTCCTTGAGCAGGTAGCCGAGCTTCTCCGCCCCGTCGCCGAGCAGGGCGAAGACGTAGTCCTCGTCGAGGTACTGCGAGAGGACGAGGACCGCGGTGTCGGGAAGGTCGCGGCGGATGTGCCGGGCCGCGCGCAGCCCCTCGTCGGTCTGGGTGGGAGGCATGCGGATGTCGACGACGGCGACGTCGGGGCGGGTCGCCGTGGCCGCGGCGATCAGCTCGTCGAAGTCGCCGGCGAGGCCGACGACCTCCATCCCCGCCGCCTCGAGCACGCGGGCGATGCCCTCGCGCAGCAGCAGCGAGTCCTCGCCGATCACGACCCGCACGGGATCACTCCGGTCACGCGGGTGCCACCGCCCACGGGGCTGTCGATGGTGAGCGACCCGTCGAGCGCGACGAGCCGGTCCTGCATCCCGCGCAGGCCGGACCCGGCGGCCGGATCGGCGCCGCCGCGCCCGTCGTCGGTGATGGTCACGGTCAAGCTCGCCCCCTCGCGCCCCACGTGGACGTCGGCGCGGGTGGCCTCGGCGGAGCGGACCACGTTGGTCAGCGCCTCCGCGACGAGGAAGTACGCGGCGGCCTCGACCGGCGCCGGGCAGCGGTCCTCGCACTCGTACTCCAGGCCGACGGGGAGCGGTGTCCGGCGCGCGAGCGTCCGCAGCGCGGCCACCAGGCCGAGCTGGGTCAGCACCGCCGGGTGGATGCCGCGCGCGAGCTCGCGCAGCTCGTCGGTGGCGAGGGCGAGCTCCTCGCGGACGGCGGCGATCTGCTCCGCCTCCGGCCCGGAGAGCGTGTTCTGGAGCAGCTTCAGGTCGAGGGCAATCGCCAGCAGGCGGTTCTGCGCGCCGTCGTGGAGGTCGCGCTCGAGGCGGCGGCGGGCCGCGTCGGCCGCGGCGACGATGCGGGCGCGCGACTCGCGCAGCTCCCGCTCGCGCTGGAGGCGGTCGGTGATGTCGCGGACGTAGCCGGTGTACATCGGCGGGCCGGGGACGTCGATGCGGGTGATCGTCAGCTCGACCGGGATCTCGCGGCCGTCGGCGTGCAGCGCGGTGATCTCGATCCGGCGGCCGATCAGCCCGCCGGACGGCTGCGCCAGCCCGCGGCGATGCGCGGCGCGCATCGCGTCCGGCACCAGCGCGGACGCCAGCTCGCGCCCGATCAGCGACTGCGGCGGGTGGCCGAAGAGGTCCTCGACCGCGGCGTTGACCTCGACGATCCGGCCGCCCGCGTCGATCGTGATCACAGCGTCCAGCGCCGCGTCGAGCATCGCCCGCTTGCGCGCCTCGGACTCGCGCACCGCGGCCTCGGTGCGGCGCTGCTCGACGAACTGGCCGGCGAGGCGGCCGAGGCTCGCGAGCGTCGCCATCAGGTCCTCGTCCGGCTCGTGCGTCTCGACCGTGAGGAACTCCATCGCGCCGCCGGAGTGCGCGAGCGGGATCGCGAACGCGGAATGCAGGCCGGCGGTCCGCGCGTCCTGCCCGCGCGGGAAGTTGGGGTCGGAGCCGACGTCGGCGATCCACGCCGGCCGCCCGCGGGCCTGCACGCGCCCGGGCAGCCCTTCACCCGGGCCGAGCACGAGCGTGCGCGAAGCGGCGGCGAACCGCTCGAGCGGCTTGCCGCCCGCGGACCAGGTGGCGACGCAGTGCAGCGCGCCGCTGGCGACCGGCAGCCAGATGCCGCCGTAGTGCCAGCCGAGGCCTTCGCCGACCGCGGCGAGCAGGCGCGGGAAAGCGTCGTCGGCCGAGGCCGTGTCGAGCAGGGCCTCGGCGACCGCGTGCTCGACGCGCAGCAGGCGTGAAGCGCTGAGCGGAGGAGGAGCGAGCATGGGTGCTGCGAGCGACATTACGCCACGCGACCGGTGCGCGCGGGATGAACGCGCGCACCGGCCCCGGCGCCGAGCGCCGGGACCAGTCGGCGCTTCAGGTCTCGTCAGGCGGCCAGCGCCAGGTCGGCTTCGGCGGCGCCTTCCAGCATCGCGCCGGCGACCACCCCGAAGGCCTCGGTCCAGGCCTTGGCGTAGCGCGGCTCCCAGTCCGGGCCCGCGACGTGCGCCATCGCACCGATGAGCACGTTGCCGACCACCGGGTAGTGCTCGGGGCGCGCGCCATACCCGACGTGGCGCGCGCCGAGGCGCTTGAGGGTGGGGACGACCGAGTCGAGGTCGCGCAGCGACTTGCGCAGCAGCACGAGCGCCGACAGCAGCATCGCGTGCTGCTTGCGCATGTCGGTGCCCTCGAACAGCGGCTTGACCGACGGAGCGACCGCGAACAGGTTCGAGTAGAAGATGTCCATCAGCTCGTCGCCCTTGGGCGCCACGAGGTCGAAGCTGGTTTCCAGGGCGTCGATGTCCATGGCGGAAAGCTTCCGCGATCAGCCGGGTCTACTCGATACGGTCACCCTCCGCGTCGCTGGCGGCAAACCGTCAGGCGAGGCGTTCGTTGATGAAGCGGATCGCCTGCGCGGTGGCGGCCTTGGCGGCCTTCGTGTCGCGCGTGGCGTCGAGCATCATGAAGTCGTGGATGATGGCGGCGTAGCGCGTCGCCTCGACCTCGTTGCCCGCCTCCCGCAGCAGCTCCGCGTAGGCCTCGCCCTCGTCGCGCAGGACGTCGGCTTCGCCGGTGATCACGAGCGCCGGCGGCAGGTCGCGCAGCTGGTCCGGCGTCGCCCGCCGCGGCGACGCGGTGATCTCCGCCCGCTCGTCCGGGTCGGTCGTGTACTGGTCCCAGAACCACTGCATCATGTCCCGGCGCAGGTGGAAGCCCTCGGCGAAGCGCTCGTAGGAGCCGGTGTCGAAGTTCGCGTCGGTGACGGGGTAGAAGAGCGCCTGGCCGCGGAACGCCGGCCCGCCCTGCGCCTTGGCCATGAGCGTCACCGCGATCGCCATGTTGCCGCCGCAGGAGTCGCCGGCGACGACCACGCGTTCGCCGTCGAGCCCTTTGGACGCGCCGTCGGAGACGATCCACCGCGCGGCCGTGTACGCCTCCTGGTTGGCCTGCGGGTACTTGGCCTCGGGCGAGCGGACGTAGTGCGGGAAGACGACCGCGGCGCCCGTGCCCGCGACGAGCTCACGCACCAACCGGTCGTGGGTCTTGGGGTCGCCGAACACCCAGCCGGCGCCGTGCAGGTAGAGGATCACCGGCAGCGGGCCGGTCGCGCCCTTCGGCTTGAGCAGGTGGATCGCCACCTCGCCGTGCGGGCCGCCGGGGATCGTGAAGTCCTCGACGTCGACGTCGGGGCGCGTGACGTTGGGCTCGGACTGGACCTGGTCGAGCACCTTGCGCCCGTTCTCCGGGCCGAGGTCGGTGAGGAACGGCGGCTTCGCGTTGGCGTCGGCGAACGCCTGCGCGGCGGGTTCGAGGGTGAGCGTCTCGATGTGGGTATGTGCGGCCATGCCCCACAGGCTTCCGTCCGGCGTGGGTCGCCGCCATGCCCGCCCACCGGACTCCGGAGTACGGCTGGCCGGACGTGAGCTGTCCGGCCGGTGGTGGTGTCCGGCGCCGCGGGCGGGCGGGACGCTACGTCCATGTCCTTCTCGAGATCGATCACCTGGCTCGCCGGCGCCGGGGTCGCGGTCGCGCTGGCGTTCGCTGTCGCCGTCGTCGCGCACGCCGACCAGCGGGGCCCGCTGTCGACGCCTCAGGGCACCGTGCGGTCGTTCCTCACCGACGCGGTCGTCGACCACGACCCGGTGGACGCCTGCGGCTACCTCACGCCACGCGCCCGCAAGAGCTTCGAGCCCGGCCAGGATTGCGCCAGCCTGTTCGCGTCCGCGCGGCTGGACGGCGTCATTTCCGACCGCGGGCTGGCCCGCCTCACCTACCGGGTCACCGCGGACGGCAGCGCGCGGGTCGTGCACGCCGGCGGCCGCTCGTTCGTCCTGCTCCCCGCTTCACCGGAGGCGCTGGCGGAGTTCCACGCGCCGCCGACGGACTGGCGGATCGACTCGGGGATCGCGGGTCTAGCGGGGTGAGCGCAGGTACTCGAGCACGGCGAGGACGCGGCGGTGCTCGGTCGGCGTCGTGTCGGTCAGGTTCAGCTTGCGGAAGATGCGCCCGACGTGCTTCTCGACCGCGTTCTCGGTGACGACGAGCTGCTCGGCGATGCCGACGTTGGACAGGCCCTCGGCCATCGCGGCGAGCACGTCGAGCTCGCGCGGGGTGAGGTCGGCGATCGGGCCGCGGTGCTTGCCGCGCCCGAGCATCAGCTTGACCACCTCGGGGTCGAGCGCGGTCCCGCGACCGGCGACGCGGCGGATCGCGTCCACGAACGCGTCGACGTCGCCGACGCGCTCCTTGAGCAGGTAGCCGACGCCCGACGGATCGTCGCCGATCAGCGCGTTGGCGTAGGACTCGTTGCAGTGGCCGGAGAGCACGAGCACGCCGAGGTCCGGCCGCTCCTCGCGCAGCTGGACCGCCGCGCGCAGCCCGTCGTCCTCCCCGTGCGGAGGCATCTGCACGTCGACGATCGCGACGTCCGGCTTGTGGGCGCGGACCTTGCGGACGAAGTCGTCGGCGTCGCCGGCGCGCGCGACGACCTCGACGCCCTCGTCGCCGAGCAGCCGCGAGATCCCTTCGCGCATGAGCACGTCGTCCTCGCCGATCACCACGCGCAGGGCTGTCCGGTCGTCGCTGATGGGGCAGCACGATAATGCCCCGGATGACGAACCGTGACGGCCCGCTGGTGAGCCTGGCGTTCGCGGTGCTCGTCGTCGCCGCGGTGACGCTGGTCCTGTACCCGATCTCCGACATCGATCCGGGCGTCTCCAGCGGCGTCCTGTACGTCCTCGGCGTGCTGATCGTCGCCACCACCCGCGGGCTCTGGATGGGGTTGGTGACCGCCGTGCTGAGCGCGCTCGCGCTCGACTACTTCCACACCGACCCGACCGGCGACCTGCTCGCGGGCAAGTCCGCCGGCGACCTGGTCGCGATCGGCAACGTGATGGTGACCGCGGTCGCCGTCGCGCTGATCGCCCATTACGGGCGCCGGCGCGCGGTCGAGTCCGAGCAGCGGCGCGTGCGCCTGCAGGAGGTCGACGCGTCGCGCAGCCGGGTCCTCGCCGCCGCCGACCGCGAGCGCCGCCAAGTCGTCCGCGACCTCCACGACGGCGCGCAGCAGCGGCTCATGCACACCGTCGTGACGCTCAAGCTCGCCTCGCGCGCGGTCGACTCCGACCCCGTGCAGGCCAAGGCGATGTTGGGCGAGGCGCTCGACAACGCCCAGCAGGCGACCAACGAGCTGCGCGAGCTCGCCCACGGGATCATGCCGTCGGTCCTCACCCACGGCGGCCTGAGCGCGGGCGTGGACGCGCTCGTGGCCCGGATGCCGTTGCCGGTCGACTGCGACATCGCCGACCAGCGCTTCCCGGCGGAGCTCGAGGCGACCGTCTACTTCGTGATCGCCGAGGCGCTGACGAACGTCGCCAAGCACGCCGAGGCGAAGGAGGCGCGGGTGAGCGTGCGCACCGAAGGCGAGGTGCTCGTCGCCGAGGTCGCCGACGACGGCGTCGGCGGGGCGTTCACCGGCGGCTCCGGGCTGCTCGGGCTCGAGGACCGGCTGGAAGCGGTCGGCGGGCGGCTGCACGTCTCCAGCCCGCCGGGCGGGGGCACGACGCTACGCGTCGAGATTCCCCTCCAGTAGCTCGACCAGGCGCCCGTCGGCGAGCTCGTCCTTCGTCAGGAAGCCGATCGCTCCCGCGCGGGCGATGCGGGCGGCACGGCCCGCGTCGGCGTCGCCTGAGGTGAGGACGACTCGCGGCGCCCACGGGAGGGCGGCGAGCATGCGCGAGAGGCCGATCCCGTCGCCGTCGGGGAGGTTGACGTCGACGAGCGCGGTCGCGGGCCTGCAGGTCCGCGCCGTGGACATCGCACCCGCGCAGGTCCCGGCTTCGCCGACGACGTCGAACCCGGCCGCGGCCAGCACGCGCACGGCGAGCCGCCGGAAGCCCTCGTCGTCGTCAACGATCAGCACGGAAACCATCGATTCCATTGTCTGCCCATCCGCGCCGGGCGCGTATCCGGGCAGCCGGACAATGGCCGTCAGGCTCCGACCGCCACCTCGAGGCGCAGGTCGGCACCGGTGACGCGATAGCCGGAGCCGAGGCCCTCGACGCGGGCGACGCGGTCGCCGTCGTAGACGAGCACGGTGCCCTCGTCGACCGCCCAGCCCTCGGGCGCGAGCCCGGCGCGAACGGCGTGGATGAGCCGCGTGACCGTCCCCCACTGGGTCGCGTGGACGTCGACCGCGAACGGCACCAGGCCGAGGCCGGGACGCACCGTGAGCGGCTCGAGATCCTCGCCCGCCTCCTCCGCGCAGACGTCGCGGCCGCCGTGGCGCCAGCCGCCGACGATCGCCCACTCGCCCGCGATCGCCGCACCGGCCGAGAAGCCGCCGTAGACGACGTCGGGCGGGAGCCAGTCGCCGCCCACGAGCGCCTCCTGATAGCCGGGCGTCCAGCCGCCTGCGACGAACACGCCGCCCGCGCCCTCGACGTCGGCGGCGGTCGGCGGCCGGTCCTTGGAGACCACCACCGCACGCACCTCGTTCGCACCTGACGCGGTCAGCGCGCCCGTCCAGCGGTCGACGTCGGTGTCGTCGCCTTCGTCGAGCACGATCGCGACGATCGCCCGCTCTCCCACGGCGTGGACGAACGGAGCGTGGGAGGCGCGCACGGCATCCTCGCCGCGGCCGCCGCCGATCAGGTACACGGATCGCATCCGCACAGGATCACCCGTGAGCCGGACGCGCAACTGTATGGTTGCGTCATGAACGTCCTCGCCCTGTACGACATCCACGGCAACATCGACGCGCTCGAAGCGGTCCTCGCCGACCCGCGGGCGGCGAGCCCCGACGTGGTGCTGGTCGGTGGCGACGTCGTCCCCGGCCCGTTCGCCGCCGCCACGCTGGAGCGTCTCGCCGGTGCCCGCTGGATCCGCGGCAACGGCGAGCGCGAGGTCGCCGAGGCGATCGACGGTCCCGAGCCCTCACCGGACGACCCCGCGCGCTTCACGGCCAAGCTCACGCTCGACCAGATCGGTGCCGAGGCCGCCCGCCCGCTCGGCGAGCTCCCGCTCACGGTCGAGATCGACGGCGTCCTCTACTGCCATGCGACGCCGCGCGCGGACGACGAGATGGTCACCCGGATCTCCTCGCCCGAGCGCTACGCGACGGTGCTGTCGGGCGTCACCGCGCAGACCGTCGTCGCGGGCCACACGCACCAGCAGCACGACGTGATGGTGGGCGCGATCCGGTTCCTGAACGCCGGCAGCGTCGGCATGCCGTACGAGGGCGACGGCGCCGCGCGCTGGCTCTGGGTGGCCGACGGCGAGCCGGAGCTGCGTCGCACCGAGTACGACTCGCTCGCCGCGGGCCGGCGGATGCTCGGCGCCTGGCCGGACGCGCGGTCATTGAACGCGTCGCTCGTGGAGCCGGTCGACCCGATGGAGATCACACGGTTCTTCGAGGGCCTGATCTAGCCTTGGCGGATGGCCCTCCCCGCGTCCGACCGAGACCTCTCCGCCGACCCCGGCGTCGACTTCTACCGCTTCGCCAACGGCGGCTGGCTGGACGGGAACCCGATCCCCGCCGGATACGGCGCGTGGGGGTCGTTCGAGGAGGTCAGCCGGCGCAACGAGGTCGCGCTGCGGGAGCTGCTCGAGCGGGCCGCCGAGACACCCGGGGACCTGCTAGGGGACGCGTACGCCGCCGGGATGGACCTGGAGGCGATCGAGGCCGCCGGGACGGGGGCGATCACGGAGCTGCTGGCGGCGGCCGAGCGGGAGGACGTGGCGGCGCTGCACCGGGCGGGGATCTTCGTGCTGTTCGGGTGGGGCGTCACCGCCGACCACGACGACACGGACCGCAACCTGCTGTGGCTGTCGCAGGCCGGGCTCGGGCTGCCGGATCGCGAGTCCTATTTCGACGAGTCGGCCGCGGAGCTGCGCGGCGCGTACGTCGAGCACATCGACGCGCAGCTGCGCAACGCGGGCGTCGCGGGCGACGGCGCCGCGGTCCTCGCGTTCGAGACGCGGCTCGCCGAGCTGCACTGGCGCGCGGAGGAACGGCGCGACACCGACCGCACCCACAACCGCTTCGAGCGCGCGGCGATCGTCGCGTTGCTCGGCGACTACCTCGACCGGCTCGGCGCGCAGGCGGCCGCTTCCGTCAACGTCGAGAACCCGAAGCTGATCGAGGGCCTGCAGGCCGTGCTCGACGACACGCCGCCCTCGACGCGCCGCGCCTACTTCGCCTTCCACGTCGTCAAGGCCGCGGCCGACGCGCTGCCGAAGCGCTTCGACGACGAGGACTTCGCGTTCTACGGGCGTCGGATCCGCGGGCAGCAGGAGCAGCACGAGCGCGCCAAGCGGGTGATCGACGCGATCGGCTCAGACCTCGGCGAGGCGCTGGCCGAGCGCTACGTCACGACCGCGTTCTCGCCTGAGGCCAAGGAACGGGCGGAGCGGATGGTCGCGGCGATCCTCGAGGAGATGCGGAGCTCGATCCGCACCCGCGAGTGGATGAGCGCGGAGACCCGCGCCAAGGCCGAGATCAAGCTCGACGCGCTGCGGGTGAAGATCGGCTACCCGGACGAGTGGCGCGACTGGTCCGCGCTCGAGCAGCACCGCGACACCTACGCCGCCAACCGCCTCGCCGCCGCGCGGTTCGAGCTCGAGCGCCAGCTGGCCAAGCTGCCCGAGCCGGTCGACCGCGGCGAGTGGGAGATGCCCGCCCACATCGTCAACGCCTACTACCACCCGACGCTCAACGAGATCGTCTTCCCGGCGGGCATCCTGCAGCCGCCGCTGTTCGACGCCGAGGCCGACGACGCGGTCAACTTCGGCGGGATCGGCATGGTCGTCGCGCACGAGATCACGCACGGCTTCGACGATCAGGGCCGGCGCTTCGACGCCGACGGCGCCCTGCGCGAGTGGTGGACGCCCGAGGACGCGGAGCGCTTCACGGCGCTCGCCGACCAGTTGGTCGCCCAGTTCGACGCTTACGCGATCCTCGAGGACGTCCACATCAACGGCCGCCTGACCTTGGGCGAGAACATCGCCGACCTCGGCGGCCTCGCCCTGGCGCAGCGCGCCCACGCCCGCGTCGCCGACGGGGCGCCGGCGATCGACGGCCTCACACCCGCGCAGCGCTTCTTCCTCGCCAACGCGACGCTGTGGCGGGCGAACATCAGCCCGGAGCTCCAGCGCACGCTCGCGGGCATCGACCCCCACAGCCCGCGCGAGCTGCGGGTGCTCGGCCCGGTCTCCAACCTCACCGCCTTCCGAGACGCCTTCGGGCTGCCCGACGACGCGCCGATCATGCGCGCCCCGGAGGAGCGCATCGAGATCTGGTGAACCTAAAGGGGCCTGACCCCTTTAGGTTCAGCGCGCGAAGCGCTCGAAGACCGTCGTGACGACGGGCTCGCCGCAGTCCAGGCAGGTGCGGTCGAGCAGCGAGGACGGGCGTGACAGGGAGGTCCCGCCCAGCCCGCAGGACGGGCAGTGGAACGCCGTCTCGACGAAGCCGGCGGCCTGTAGTGCTTCCGTGACGTCGGCCATGCCTCGAACCTAGCGGGCCGCCGCCTGGGGTTCCCGCCCTATTGGGGAGTGTGGGGCCTGGACGGAATAGGCGCCCGCGGCGCAGTCCTCGCAGCGGACCTCGCGGCGCGGGTTGCGGATGCCGACCAGGCCGAGCACGCCGCCGAGGGCGACGAGCGTGGCGCAGATGCCGATGCCGACGTGGAAGGCGTCCACCGAGGCGGTGATCGATTGCGGCATGCCGGGGATCACCTCAAGCGTCTCGCCCGCGGCTCCGCCCATGCCGTTGACGTAGACCGCGCTGACCACCGCGCCGATGCCCGCGACGCACAGCAGGCTCGCCACCCGCGCAATCGCGTTGTTGACGCCGGAGGCGATGCCGGCGTTGTTCTCGTCGGCATCGGCGAGCACGGTCGCGGTCAACGGCGCGACCGTGGCGACCAGGCCGAACGAGAAGATCAGCAGCGCGGGGAAGAGCTCGGTCCAGTAGTCGACGTCCTGGTCCATCCGCAGCATGAGCGCGATCCCGACGGCGGCGACGAGCGGCCCGCAGCCCATGAACAGGCGCGGGCCATAGCGATCCGCGAGGCGGCCGGCGCGCTTGGCCAGCAGGAACGACACGACCGTGGTCGGGAGGGTCGCGAGCCCGGCCTGCAGCGCCTCGTAGCCCGCGACCTGCTGCAGGAAGAGGGTGAGGAAGAAGAACATCGTCCCCAGGCCGCCGTACATCGCGAACGTCTGCAGGTTGCCGAAGGCGAAGTTGCGGCGCTTGAAGAGCTCCAGCGGCAGCATCGGCTGCGGGGTGCGCCGCTCGTGGAACACGAACGCGACCAGCAGCGCGATCCCGGTCAGTCCGACGAGCCAGACCTCGGGCGAGCTCCAGCCGACGGTCGGCTGGCGGATCAGCGCGAGCACCGGACCCGCGAGGCCGAGCACGGTCAGCAGGGCGCCCAGCCAGTCCAGGCGCACGTCTCGGCGGCCGGGCGACTTCGGCACCGCGATCATCACCAGCGTCAGCGTGATCAGCACGAACGGGACGTTGATCGCGAAGATCCAGCGCCAGGAGGCGGTGTCGACGAGCCAGCCGCCCGCGAGCGGGCCGATCACCATCGCGATGCCCGACCAGGCGGTCCACGAGCCGATCGCGCCGCCGCGCTCGTCGGGGCCGAAGGTGGAGATGATCACCGCGAGCGCGCTCGGCGTCAGCAGCGCGCCGAACACGCCCTGCAGCGCGCGCCCGACGATCAGCACCTCGATCGTCGGCGCCAGGGCGCAGAGCATCGAGACGACGCCGAAGCCGCCGACGCCGATCGAGAACACCCGCCGTTCCCCGTACAGGTCGCCGAGCGAGCCCGCGACGAGGATCAGCGAGCCGAGCGTCAGCAGGTAGGCGTTCGACACCCACTGCTGGCCGGCGAGCCCGCCGCCGAGGTCCTCGCGGATCGCCGGGAGCGCGACGTTGACCGCGGTCGCGTCGAGGCCCGCCACGAAGGACCCCATGATCGCGGCCGCGAGGGCCAGCCGTTTCTGCCGCGCGCCGATGACGGACACGCTACCGAGCCGTCTGCACCTGCTCGCGCGGCACGGCGTTGCGCGCCGCCCGGTCGAGCGCGGCGACCGGCAGCGGCACGGCGGAGGCGAAGAGGACGCAGTTGCCGGGCGCGCGGCCGCGGAGCACGCCGGGCGGGGCGACCCACAGCACGTGCTCGAAGACCTCCTCGATCAGCGCCGAGTGGCCGTGGACCTCGTCCAGCGGCGGGATGTCGATCACGTTGAGGGCGTAGACGCCTTGCGGGCGCAGGACGCGCCTGATGTGGGCGAGGAACTGTGGGCCGGAGACCCGCGCCGGGACGTGCGGGCCGTCGAACGCGTCGCCGATCACGAGGTCCGCGGACTTGTCGGGCCGCGCGGGGAGCAGGTCGGCGGCGTCCCCGACTTTGATGCGCATGCGTGGCGTCGCTCTGAAGCCCATGTGCTCGCGGGCGAGCGCGACGACGCCGGGATCGAGCTCGAAGACGAGTTGGCGCGAGGCCGGTCGGGTCGCCTCGATGTAGCGCGGGAGGGCGCACGCGCCGCCACCGACGTGGAGGACGTCGATGCCGCTGTCGGATGGGCGGAACGCGTCGATCAGGTCGGCGATCCGGCGCATGTAGGCGAACGTGAGGAGCTTCGGGTCGTTGATGTCGACCTGGCCGGCCTCGCGGCCGTCGAGCAGCAGCGTCCGGGACGAGGGCCGGTTCGGGTCGGCGACCACCTCCGCCATGGCGTGGAGGGTGCGGACCTCGACCGGCGCGGGGGCCGGGCGGCCGCGTCGCTCGCGGCCGCGACGATTCACTACTGCGGAGCCAGCTCGGACGAGTCGGTCAGCTGCAGCTTGCGCCGCGCGCGCTCGTAGAAGCCCTGGGGGAACAGGCGCAGGATGCGCGCGGGGGTGTCGCTCATCGCGAACTGGATGCAGTCGCCGGCGTTGAGCTCGGCCACGCGCTGGCCGTCCGCCTCCAGCAGCAACGGGGCGGAGCGGTCGAGGACGTGGACGCGCAGGCTCTCGGAGGGGTGCAGGAAGACCGCGCGGTCGAAGGCCGCGTGCGGCGCCACCGGCGTGACCAGGAGGCCGCGGTGGCGGGGGGACACGATCGGCCCGCCCGCGGCGAACGAGTAGGCGGTCGAGCCGGTCGGCGTGGCGATCACGAGCGCGTCCGCCGTGTAGCGGGCGAACACCTCGTCCTCGACCTCGACCGCCAGCGCCGCGGGACCGTGACCCGGGACGCGCGAGAGGGCGGAGTCGTTGAAGGCGTTGAAGGCGGTCGGGAAGCACGTGCCGGTGACCGTCATCACCGCGCGCTCCTCGACCCAGTGCTCCTCGCGGTCGATCCGGTCCAGCGCGTCCGGCAGCTCGTCGAGGTTGACCTCGGCCAGGAAGGCGAGACGCCCGAGGTTGACGCCCAGGACCGGCACGCCGTACTCGGTCGCGAGCTTGAGCGCGCGCAGGATCGTCCCGTCGCCTCCGAGTCCCATCAGCAGCCCGGCGCCGACCGCCAACTCCTCCTCGGGCACGAGCACGACCTCCGGCGGCATCAAGTCGCGGGCCTCCTCGAGCCCCCGCACCTGCTTGCCGTGACCATCGGCCCAGCGGACGACGCATTCGATCATCGCGCGGCTGTCGCGCCGCGGATGCACCACGACGCCGATGGACCCGGGTTTCACGAGTCGTCGCGGTGGACGGTGTCGGGGGAGAAGGCGGGCAGGCAGACGGCGACGTACTCGGCGCCCTCGGGCGTGGAGTAGCGGACCCATTCGCCCGCTTTGGCGAGCACGGCCTGGCCGGTGTTGACGACCAGGGTCCCGCCCTCGTGCTCGACGTGCAGCGCACCGCCGATCACGAGCGTGTACTCGTCGAAGTCGGGGCGCTGGCCGGGCTCCACCCACCCCGCCGGCGACCGCATGTGCGCCAAGCTCAGGCGCTCTTCCCCATTGTTGACGCGACCGGCGTATTCGTCGATCAGCTTCGGCTTGGTCCCCGCGGCCTCGACGCGCGAGGGCGACTCGATCAGCTCGGGCATGTGCTCGCGGAGTCTAGGGTCACCGGTCCTTCATCGTAACCCGACCACATTTCGGGTATTTTGCCGGGCCATGAGCGTCACCGACGACCTGCTGGCCAATAACGCGGCCTACGCCGAGAACTTCGACAAGGGCGACCTCCCCCTTCCCCCGGCCAAGAAGGTCGCGGTGGTCGCCTGCATGGACGCCCGCCTCGACGTGCACGGCCTCCTCGGCCTGGCGCTGGGCGACGCCCACGTGATCCGCAACGCCGGCGGCGTCGTGACCGACGACGAGATCCGGTCTCTGGCGATCTCGCAGCGACTGCTCGGCACGGAAGAGATCGTCCTGATCCACCACACCGACTGCGGCATGCTCACCTTCACGGACGACTCCTTCCGCGCCGACCTCCAAAAGGACACGGGCATCAAACCGCCTTGGTCCCCGGAGTCCTTCACGGACCTCGACGACGACGTGCGCTCGTCGATCGGACGCATCAAGGCGAGTCCGTTCATCCCGAACAAGTCGTCGGTGCGGGGGTTCGTGTACGACGTGCATACGGGACTGCTGCGTGAGGTGGACGCTTCGTAGCTTGGCCGTGGCATCGGTGGGCGGTTGTGGCGTTGTGTGGCCGTGCCGGTATTCGGGAAACGGCTTGCGGTGAGGGGGGAGGGGGCAGAGAGCCAGCGGGTCCTCGAGCCTTCGTCCTGCGCGTCTATCGGCTCCCGCTCTCGTGGCGGGGTCGTGAGGAACGTCCATCTGCACTCCGCGGGGGGTGGGTTACGTTTCGCCCCTGTACGGGGGCGGAACGTCGAACACCCCCACGAACGCGCCAACTCGAACAGTGCGGTTTCGGTCGAGAAGCGCCACCACCGACGAAAGCGACCACAACCGATCTCGCACGGTCTCCGTGGACCGTAACTTGACGGTCTCCCTGCAGGGCGCGGCGAGTCAGCACGGCCAGGCGCCACGGCGAACGGCGGCACGACCGATCAGGCCGGGGCGCAGCAGCGTCCCCCTCCCTCAGTGCTCGGCCGTTCCCCGAATACCGGCACGGCAGCGCAACGCCACGGCGCCCACCGATGCCGCGGCGCTAAGCGGTCATCCAGGCCAACGTGCGCCGCAACCCCTCGGCCAGCGGCGTTGACGCCGTCCACCCCAGCCGCGAGCGGGCCGCGGCCGGGTCGAGGCTCGAACGGGCGATCTCTCCCAGCCGCGCCGGGCCGGTGACGGTGGACAGGTCCAATGTGCGCGCGAGGTCGAGGAGGCTCGTCTCGACGCCGGTCGAGAGGTTGATCGCGCCCTCCTCGGAGGAGCGGCCGGCGGCGGAGAAGCCGGCGACGACGTCCTCGACGTAGACGAAATCGCGGGTCTGGGTGCCGTCGCCGAAGAACGTCACCTCGCGGCCGTCGGCGGCGGCGGCGCAGAAGATGGCGATCACGCCCGCCTCGCCGTGGGGGTTCTGGCGCGGGCCGTAGACGTTCGACATGCGCAGCGCCAAGGTCGAGATGCCGTGCAGCCGGCTGAAGAGCGCGAGATACGACTCGGCGGCGGCCTTCGAGGCGCCGTACGGCGACAGAGGCGCGACCTCGGTGTCCTCGGCGATGGGCAAGGACGGCGGGTCGCCGTAGACGCCCGCGGTCGACGCGAGGATCACGCGCCGCGCGCCCGCGTCGCGCGCGGCCTCCAGCACGGCCGCGGTGCCGCCGACGTTCTGGTGGGCGTCCATCGAGGGGTCGCTGACCGAGCGACGGACGTCGATCTGGGCCGCGAGGTGGTAGACGACCTCGGGACGCGCGGCCCCGAAGACCGAGAGCATCGTGGCGACGTCGGTCACGTCGCCGCGCACCAACGACACGCCGCGGGCCTTGGCCGCGGACAGGTTCTCCTCGGTGCGCAGGTGGTCGACGACGGTGACCTCGTCGCCCGCGTCGAGCAGCACGTCGACGAGGTGCGAGCCGATGAAGCCCGCCCCGCCGGTGACGAGCGCTCTCACCGGCTCTGCGCGAGCTCGCGCTCAGGCTCGAGCGTCGGCGCGGGCGGTCCCACCGGAGCGCCGATCCGGCCGGCGGCCGCGGTGGCGACGAGCAGCGCGATCCAGGTCAGTGCGCTGAGCACGACGTGGAACCAGACGATCTCGGCGGGCAACTCCATCGAGTACTGCACCAGGCCGACGAGGCCCTGGCAGGCGAGCAGGACGCAGACCGCGGTGACGGCGTTCTGCGTGGCGGCGTTCATCTTGCGGGCGCGCACGAGGAACCAGACGCCGACACTCGCCAGGCCGAGGAACGTCGCCAGCGCGCCGTGCTGGTGGATCGCCCAGTCGAGCGTCTCCGCCCCGCGCCAGTCGAGCCGCGGCACGATGTCGCCGGTCCCCTCCCCGCCCGCGTGCGGGCCGGCGGCGGTGGCGATCGTCCCCAGCGACAGCGTCAGGAACCCCGGCAGCAGCAGGAAGCGCACGCTCCAGACACTCAAGCGATCCGTCGTGCGGGGTCGTTCTCCCGGTTCGAACGTCGCCCGCCAGGCCAAGGCGACGCACGCGACGAGCAGCAGCATCGACAGCAGGAAGTGGCCGATAACCCAGCCCGGGTCCAAGCCGTAGATCACCGTCAGGCCGCCCATGACGGCCTGACCGAGCACGCCGAGCGGCAGCAGCAGCGCGATCCAGCACAGGTCGCGCCGCACCGGGCGGCGGAACCACGCGAAGATCGCCGCGGCGAGACACGGGATCGCAACCACGGACGTCATCACGCGGTTGGAGAATTCGATGATGCCGTGCGTGTGCAGCTCCGGCGTCAGCCGCGTGCCCTCGCAGCGCGGCCATTCCGGGCAGCCGAGCCCGGAGCCCGTGAGACGCACCGCGGCGCCGGTGAAGACGATCAATGTGCACACGCCGAGCGCCGCGTAGGCGATCTGGCGATAGCGGGCGGGAGACACCTGCATCGACCGCCATTGTGTCAGCAACCGACCCCCCTTCTAGACTTCCGGCCCTGACGCGCGCCTTTCGCGGGAGCCGTCCGTCTTAACGAGGAAACCTCCACGACCCGCGATCAGGAAGGACCTGCCACCCGTGCCTGACCAGTTTGATAACCCGCGCGCGCTGCGACTGAACGACTTCGAGATCTCCGACACGAGCGACTGCTACGTGATCGCCGAGATCGGCCACAACCATGGTGGCTCGCTCGATTCGGCGCATGAGCTGTTCGCCGAGGCGAAGGCGGCGGGGGCGCACGCGGTCAAGCTGCAGAAGCGCGACAACCGCTCGCTGTACACCAGGGAGGGCTACAACAAGCCCTACGAGAACGAGAACTCGTACGGCGCGACGTACGGCGAGCACCGCGAGTACCTCGAGTTCGGCAAGGCGGAGTACGAGGACCTGATCGCGCACTCCAAGGAGATCGGCGTCACGTTCTTCTCGACGGCCTTCGACATCCCGAGCGCGGACTTCCTCGCCGAGCTCGACATGCCGCTGTACAAGATCGCTTCTGCGGACCTGATCAACACGCCGCTGCTCAAGCACGTGGCCAAGATCGGCAAGCCGATGATCCTGTCGACCGGCGGCGCCACGCTGGAAGACGTCAAGCGCGGCTACAGCACGGTCGCCGAGATCAACCCGGAGGTCGCGCTGCTGCAGTGCACGGCGGGCTACCCGGCCGCGTGGGAGGAGCTCGACCTGCGCGTCATCTCCACCTACCGCGACCTGTTCCCGGACGCGGTCGTCGGCCTGTCCAGCCACGACAACGGCATCGCGATGGCGGTCGCCGCGTACGTCCTGGGCGGGCGCATCGTCGAGAAGCACTTCACGCTCAACCGCGCGCTGAAGGGCACCGACCATCGCTTCAGCCTCGAGCCGCAGGGCCTGCGCAAGCTCGTCCGCGACCTCAAGCGCACGCGTGTGGCGCTCGGCGACGGCAACAAGTCGATGTACCCGTCGGAGACCGAGCCGATCATCAAGATGGCCAAGAAGCTCGTCGCCGCGCGCCCGCTGCCCGCCGGCCACACGCTGACCGAGGCCGACATCGCGTTCAAGTCGCCCGGCGACGGCCTGCCGCCCTACGAGCTCGACCGCGTCCTCGGCCGCACGCTCACCCACCCGGTGATGGAGGACGGCGCGCTGACCTTCGAGGTGCTCGAGCCGGCCGACGAGCAGGTCGGTTCCACCACGCACGGTGACTGACCTCACCGGTCAGGTCGCCGTCGTCACGGGCCTTTCGGGGCGCCTCGGTCCCGTCTGGGCCAAGGCGCTCCGGGACGCGGGCGCGACGGTCGTCGGCGTCGACCTCAACGCCGGCGAGAACGTCTACGCGGCCGACGTGACCGACCGCGCCGGCATGGACGCCGCGCGCGAGCAGATCACCGCCGACCACGGCGCGCCGACGATCCTCGTCAACAACGCGGGGATCGACCAGCCGCCGGGCGCGGGCGGAACCGGCTACGCGATCGAGGACGTCCCCTTGGAGGCGTTCACGAAGACCGTGGACGTCAACCTGGCCGGCACGTTCAACGCGATCCAGGTCTTCGGCCCCGCGATGGTCGCGGCCGGCCGGGGCTCGATCGTGAACATCGGCTCGTTGTACGCGAGCATCGCCCCCGAGCCGGCGTTCTACGACCACATCCCGGGTTTTCTGAAGCCCGCCGCCTACGGCGCGTCGAAGGCCGCCGTACTGAACCTGACGCGCTACTTCGCCCGCCTCTGGGGCCCGCACGGCGTGCGCGTGAACGCGATCTCGCCCGGCGGCGTCGAGGGCGGCCAGGACGCCGAGTTCCTGGCCAAGTACACCGCGCGCGTCCCGCTCGGGCGGATGGCGCAGGAGGCCGACCTCGGCGGCCCGCTCGTCTTCCTGGCCTCCGAGGCCTCCCGGTATGTGACCGGGCAGCACCTGCAAGTCGACGGAGGATTCACCGTATGAGCGCCCCCACGGCCGTCCGCACCATCGGCAACGTCATCGGCGGCGAGGAGCGTCCGGCCGCATCCGGCGAGACGATCCCCAAGTACGCGCCCGCGACGGGCGAGGTGCTCACCCACGTCGCGCGCTCCGGCAAGGCCGACGTCGACGCCGCGATCACCGCCGCGCAACAGGCCCAACCCGCATGGGCGCGCGAGACCCCCGCGCAGCGCGGCGCGATCCTGCGCCGGATCGCCCAGCTGCTCGAGCGCGACGCGCAAGAGCTCGCGGAGATCGTCGCCGCCGAGACCGGCAAGTCCCCCAAGGACGCGCTCGGCGAGGTCGGCGGCGCGATCGAGATGGGCTACTTCGTGGCCGGCGAGGGCCGCCGTCTATACGGCAAGACGACCACGAGCGCCGTCCCGAACCGCCAGGCGATGATCGTGCGCCAGCCGCTCGGTGTCGCGGGCCTGATCATCGCCGCCAACACGCCGATCGCGAACGTCGCGTGGAAGGTCTTCCCCGCGCTCGTGTGCGGCAACGCGGCGGTCCTGAAGGCGAGCGAGGACACGCCCGAGACCGCGCTGGCGTTCGCGCGGCTCGCCGCCGAGGCGGGCCTGCCCGCGGGCGTGCTGAACATCGTCCAGGGCCTCGGCCCGGAGGCCGGGCAGCCGATCGTCGAGGACCCGCGGGTGGCGATCGTCTCCTTCACCGGCTCGACCGCCGTCGGGCGGATGATCGCGCGGGTCGCCGGCGAGCGGCTAGCGAAGGTCTGCCTCGAGCTCGGCGGCAAGAACCCGTTCGTGGTCTGCGACGACGCCGACCTCGACGCCGCCGCCACCGCGGCCGCTCTGAGCGCCTACTCGAACGCGGGCCAGCGCTGCGCCGCGGGCAGCCGGATCATCGTCTTCGACGCCGTCTACGACGACTTCAAGGCGAAGCTCCTCGAGCGCACGCAGGCGCAGAAGGTCGGCCCCACCGACGACCACGACTTCGGCCCGGTCATCAACCAGCGCCAGCTCGACAACATGCTGGCCAAGGTCCGCGAGGCCAAGGAGAACGGCGCCACGATCCTCGCGGGCGGCGAGCGCATCGGCGACGAGGGCTACTACATGGCGCCGACGCTGATCGAAGGCCGCATCGACAACGAGCTCTTCGGCCCGATCACGACGCTGCACCGCGTCTGGAGCTTCGACGAGGCCGTCGAGCTGGCCAACGACACGCCCTACGGCCTGACCGCTGCGATCTGGACCGCTTCAGTGCACCGCGGGCAGGAGTTCCTGACCCGGATCGCGAGCGGCGTCGCTTCCGTCAACGGCCCGACCTACGGGTCCGAGCCGCACATGCCGTTCGGCGGCCTCGGTGACTCGGGCACGGGCTGGCGCGAGGCGGGCACCGAGGCGATCGACGTCTACTCCGACCTCAAGACGATCTACGTCAACCACGACCCGTCCCTTGTCTAACGCCGTCGCCCTCGTCCCGGCGCGGGCGGGCTCCAAGCGCGTCCCTGGCAAGAACATCGCCGACCTCGCCGGCCATCCGCTGATCGCCTACTCGATCGCGGCGGCCCGCGAGTCCGGCCTGTTCACCGACGTGATCGTGTCGACCGACAGCGGGGAGATCGCGGAGGTCGCCGAGCGCTACGGCGCGACCGTGCCCGGCCTGCGCCCGACGGCGATCGCCGGCTCGACCTCGCCGGACATCCTCTGGGTCCAGCACGCGCTCGAGGGCCGCGACGAGGCGCTGTTCTCGATCCTGCGCCCGACGAGCCCGTTTCGCACCGCCGCGACGATCCGGCGCGCCTGGGACCAGCTGCACGCCGTCGAGGGCGCGGACTCGATCCGCGCCGTCCGCAAGGTCCGCGAGCACCCCGGGAAGATGTGGCGGATCACCGGCGACGTGATGGTCCCGTTCATGGCCCAGACCGACGGCGAGGTGCCGACGCACTCGCGCCAGACGGCGTCGCTGCCGGAGGTCTACGTCCAGGACTCGTCGCTGGAGATCGCCTACACGCGGATCGTGGCCGACGGCGAGATCGCCGGAAGCACCGTCGTCCCGTTCCTGACCGAGGGCTACGAGGGCCTCTCGATCGACTATCCCGACGAGCTCGACGCCGCCCGCGTCCTGGCCGCGGAGCACCCCGACCTCCTCCCAAGGATCTGATGGAAGCCGCCACCTTCGCCGCCAACGCGCCGATCGCGCTGACCTACGTCCCGCCGGCCGAGCTCGCCCGCATCCGCGAGACGCGGGACCCGGTCACCCGCGCGGCCGCGCTCGCCGACGCCAACCGGATCAACGCGCTCTCGAGCATCATGGAGGCCGGCTCCGGGCACATCGGCACGTCGTTCAGCGTCGCCGACATCCTCGCTTGGCTGCACCTCGAGGTGCTGACCGGCGACGACGTCTGCTTCTCCTCCAAGGGCCACGACGCACCCGCCGTCTACGCCGCGCTGGCGTCCGTCGGCAAGCTCGACTTCGAGCTGCTGCACAAGCTGCGCAAGGGCGACGGCCTGCCCGGGCACCCGGACATCCACGCCACGCCTCAGGTCTTCACCAACACGGGAAGCCTCGGCATGGGTGTCTCCAAGGCCAAGGGCTTCGCCCGCGCCGCCCGCCTCGACGGCGGCCGTCGGCGCGTCTTCGTCATCACCGGCGACGGCGAGCTGCAGGAGGGCCAGTTCTGGGAGTCGCTCAGCCAGGCCGCCAACGAGGACTTCGGCGAGATCACGGTGATCGTCGACCACAACAAGATCCAGTCCGACACGTGGGTCGAGCACGTCAACGACCTCGGTGACCTCGAGGCCAAGGGGCGCGCGTTCGGCTGGGCCGTCGCACGCTGCGACGGCAACGACATGGCGGCGCTGTCGAGCACGCTCACCGAGCTGCTGGAAGACCTCCGCCCGAAGCTGCTGATCGCCGACACGGTCAAGGGCGCGGGCGCGGAGATCTTCACGCCGCACGCGCTGGAGAAGTCCGGCACCGCGCTCTACGCGTACCACTCGGGCGCGCCGTCGGAGGAGCTCTACGGCATCGCGATCGCCGAGTTGGTGGGCAAGCTCGCCGACACGCTCGGTCGCGACCCCGAGCTCGAGGCCGGCGAAGCCCCGCGCCGGGTCGCCCCGCAGACGCCGCAGAAGCTGGTCGACGCGTACGGCAGCGCGCTCAAGAGCGCCGCGGACCGCCGCGAGGACATCGTGGCGCTCGACGCCGACCTCTACCTCGACTGCGGCCTGATCCCGTTCCGCGGCGCGCATCCCGGCCGCTTCGTCGAGTGCGGCATCGCCGAGATGGACATGGTCTCCCAGGCCGGCGCGCTGGCGCTGGGCGGCAAGCTCCCGGTCGTCCACTCCTTCGCGTGCTTCCTGACGCCGCGGGCCAACGAGCAGATCTACAACAACGCGTCCGAGGGCACGAAGGTCATCTACGGCGGCTTCCTCGCCGGGATCGTCCCCGGCGGGCCGGGTCACTCGCACCAGTCGGTCCGCGACATCGCGCTGATGGGCAGCGTCCCCGGGATGACGTGCCTGGAGCCGTTCTCCATGTCCGAGGCGGCGCGCTGCGTCGAGTACGCGGTCGACGAGGCCACCGGCCCCGTCTACCTTCGGTTCGTCAGCGTGCCGTGGGAGCTGGGCTTCGAGCCGCCCGAGGCCGCGCCGCTGCAACGCGGCCGGGGCACCGTGCTGCGCGCCGACGGCGACGTCGTGCTGGTGACCACCGGCCCGGTGCTCGTCTCGCAGGCGTACAACGTGTCCGAGGTTGCACTGGTCGCGCTGCCGTGGCTGCGCGACGTCGACGGCGCGTGGCTGGCGGAGATCGCGGGCGGCCGGCGGGTCGTCGTGCTCGACAACCACGTGCTCAGCGGCGGCCAGGGCGACGCGGTGCGCGCCGCGCTGCCCGGTCACGCGGTCGAGGTGTTCGGCATCGACCGCGTACCCGCGGGCGGCACCAACGACGAGGTGCTCCGCGCCCACGGCCTCGACACCCACTCCCTGCGGGAGCGCCTGCGGTGACCACGTATCTGTTCTGGGACATCGACGGCACGCTGCTCAACACCGCGCGGGCCGGCGTCTTCGCGCTCGAGGAGGCCACCGAGGAGGTCCTCGGCGAGCGGATCGACCTGACGACGATGCGGACCGCCGGGCTGACCGACGCCGAGATCGCCCGCGTGCTGGCCGAGAGCCGTGACCGGGCCGACGAGGCGACGGTCGGCGCGCTGCTGGACGCGTACGCGCGCCTGCTGCCCGACCGGCTGCCGTGGCGCCAGGGCTGGGTCTACCCGAACGTCGTCGAGATCCTCGACGCGCTCTCAGGCCGCGACGACGTCGTCAACATGCTGCTCACGGGCAACATCGCCGGCGGCGCCGAGGCCAAGCTGCGCCACTACGGCCTCTGGGACTACTTCAGCGCCGGCGGCGCCTTCAGCGAGTACGGCTCGGACCGCCCCTCGATCGCCCGCCGCGCCGCCGAGCTGGCCGGCAACCCGGACGGCGACCGGATGGTCGTGATCGGCGACACGCCCCACGACATCTCCTGCGGAAAGGCGATTGGCGCGCGCACGCTCGCCGTGGCCACCGGCCCTGGCTACGACCTCGAAGAGCTGGAAGCGTGCGATCCGTGGCGGGCGCTGCCCGAGCTTCCCGATCCGGCCGACTTCGAACGCCTGATCGATCCGGACCGCGCTAGCCTTCCGCCGCGATGAGAGACCGCCTCCGCTCACTGATGAAGGGCGGGTCGTCGCCTGCCGCCCCGTTGGATCCCGCATTGCGCAGCTTCCTCGCGCAACTGGAGGAGGCCAAGGCGCGGTCGCGCCCGAGCGTCTTCTGGCAGAAGCAGCTCGAGGACCACGTCGCGTACGACGCCGGCTCCGACGAGGACATCGCGGCCCTGACCGAGCGCGTGACCCGCGGCTACGGCTTCGAGGACCTGCCCGAGACGGTCAGCGCCCCAGCTGAGGACCCGGCCTACGTCGCGGCGTGGGACGCCCTCAAGCGCTCGCGCTCGATCGCCAAGCAGCTGGACCCGACCCGCATGGGCATCGACAAGGCGACCTACGAGCACATGCGCGCGCTCGGGTTCCTGCAGCTGCAGGGGCTGCTCGACGACTACCTGGAGTTCATCGCGCCGCTGCAGGTGCGCTCGACGATGTCGACGGCGCGCCACTGGTACTACGCCCGTCAGGTCGACGCCTGGGCGAAGGAGACGCACGGCGACAAGGCGCTCGACGTGCTCGAGGTCGGCGCCGGCGCGGGCAACCTCGGCATCTTCCTCACGCACATGGGGCGCGTGAACTCGTACACGATCGTCGACCTCCCGCAGATGCTCGTCCACTCGGCGTTCACCGTCTGGCGGCAGCTCGACGAGCCGCAGCTGCGCTTCGAGAGCGCCCCCGAGCCGGGCACGTGGACCTTCATCTCGGACGGCCTCGCGCACGAGATCCTGACCGAGCGCTCCTTCGACCTCGTCCACAACTACAACTCGTTCATGGAGATGGATCAGAAGGCCCGCGACGGGTACCTCGACATCTTCTACCGCACCGCCCGCCCCGGCGCGCTCTTCGTGAACATCAACCGCCGTCAACCCGCCCTGCCGCAGCCGGACGGGTCGACGTTCGACAACAACCCGCTGCTGTACCCCTACCGCACGGACGACCGGATCCTGGCCTGGGAGGAAGACCGCTTCCAGACCGTGACCCGTATCAAGCTCGAGGTCCCGATCACGTTGACCGTGACACGAGCTGCCGTGATCGCTTGAGCCCCGCGTAGGTGACGTCGACCGCGACCCGCACGGGTCGCGGCGCCGCCGCCACGCTGCGGGCCCCGTGGTGCATGACGCGGTTGACGAGGAAGTTGGCCTGCCCACGGGCGAGGATCGCGCCCGTGCGGCCCGCGTAGACGGTCCACAGGCGCGCGCGCTCACCCGCCGGGCGGCCCTTCAGCGCGCCGCGCCCGAGCGCCGCGTCGGCGGCGAGCAGCGTCAGGTGCGGGAAGACCCACGGCAGCCGCGACCAGCGCGGCGCGCCGTCGGGGAAGATCGCGTCGCGCTGGCGGTCGGCGGTCACGACGTGCTCGTAGCGGCGCCGCCAGAGCGTCCGCGGGACCTGCACGAGCGAGCCCTTCATCGCCAGCTCGGCGATCAGCAGCCGGTCCGGCAGCAGCACGCGCCGGAACCGCATGCCGTCCAGCGCGTCCAGCCGGATCAGCCCGTAGACCATGTCGCCGGCCACCATCGTGCGGCTGGCGTCGCTCACGCGCGTGGAGGGCAGTGGCGCGGTGTACTCGCGGTCAGGCCACTCGAGGCGAAGCACCTCGCCGCCATCGCCGACGCGGACGTTGCGCGGGTAGGCCAGCACGGCGCCGGGGTCGCCTTCGAGCGCGTCCACGAGCTCGGAGAGGAAGCGCGGGTGCCAGGCGTCGTGATCGGAGGCGGGCAGGAAGTAGCGGGCGTCCGGGAAGCGCCGGCGCGCGAGCTCCAGCGTCCGCATCCAGTTGCCCACGAGCCCGAGCCGGCGCTCGTTGACCTCCACGCGGATGCGGGGGTCGCGCTCGGCGTACCCGCGCGCGACCTCGACCGTCTCGTCGGTGGAGCGGTCGTCGCAGACGACGATCGCGAAGTCCTGCAGGCGCTGGCCGAGCAGGGTCTCGAGCGCCTCCGGGAGGTGGGCGGCCTGGTTGTACGTCGGGAGGCCGACGACGACGAGCGGCGTCACTTGTCCACGCGCCGCCAGCCGACGACGTGCCGGTACCCGAACTCCTCCTTGCCCGGCTTGCCGAGCGTGCGGCTCGCGGCCTGGGCCAGCAGCGCGCGCACGCCGCCCGCGGGGAGCTTCGGGAGCATCTGCGTGTACTGGATGCCGGGCAGGACCGTCGTCTCCTGCGGCCAGTAGTACGGCGAGATCAGGTCGCGCACGCTGGTCATCTGCGGGTTGTACGGCGAGCGGTCGCGGTTGAGGCTGTAGAGGTACGGCGCGCCCAGCTCGTGCGCGTGGCGGACGTAGCCCGCGACCTGGTCGGCGGTCATCTCCTGGAAGGAGACGGTGTTCATCGCCAGGTCGAGCCTCGGCGGGCGCGTCTGGTCCAGGAACGTGTTCGGGACGAAGACGAAGTCCGCGTCGGGCGGGCCGAGCGGGCCGTCCGGGTGGTCGGGGTCGAAGAAGTGCAGCTTCGCGTCCGGGAACGCGCTGGCCAGGTACGTGGCCGAGAACAGGAACAGCTCCGGCAGGTCGGTGAGGACGTACTTGACGTCCGGGAACAGCGTCTTGAAGACGTACGCCAGGCCGCCCCAGCCCGTCCCGATCTCCCACACCGTCTTGCGCTCGTCCGTCTTGCGGAGCTCGTCGAGCACCGCGCCCTTCTCGAGGGCGATCATCACCTCGAAGTACTTGAGCGTGTCGAGGTTGTAGAGCTGGCCGTCGATCTCGTGCCCGAAGCCGCCGAGCACCTCCGGCTCGGGCACGAGCAGCTCGCGGCCGCCCGCCACCTCGATCAACGCGTCGAGCTTGGCCTTTAGCTGCGCGCGCCGGTTGTCCTGGTGCGTGCGGTACTCGTAGACCTTCAGACCCGTGACGTGGTAGCTGTGATGGCGCAGGCGCTTGATCAGCAGCGGGGAGGCGTCGAACAGGTACTCGAAGCCCGCGAGCTCCTCTTCCCAGTAGTCGCTCGGCGCGGCGGTCCCGCCGCGGCGTTCGCGATCGAGCGCGCGGAAGCGCAGCACCTCCTCGCGAGCGCGTTGGTAGGCACGGAATTCACGGCTCGCGCTCAGGCGCTCGAGCTCGGCCGGCAAGTCATCGATCGCAGTCATCAGCCGCCCCATGGTGGCAGGAGTCGTTTGGCAAGTCCTCGCAGACGAGTCGGGCTCGTCGCGGTCAACAGCGCGACCGAGAGCCAGATCAGCGGCGCCGCCGCGCGTGCCCTCGGACCGGGCGGCGGGGCCGGAACCGCGGACGCCGCGCGCTCGATCGCGTCGGCGACGAGCGGTGTCGCGGGCCGCTCGAGCCCGTGCGGGCGCACGAAGGAGCCGAGGAACGCGCGGCCTGCCGCGCGGGCCGCCTCGCCGTCGGCCAACGTCGCGCCGAGCATGGCCGCGTGCTCCTGCAGATCATGCGCGACCGCGACCGGCCCGCCGCCGTTGCGCGTCAGGTAGCCGAAGTGCACCGTCCCGCTCTGGGTGGCGGTGAAGTCCTCCGACTCGATCGTCAGCACGGGCCGCCCGACGATCGCGGCCTCGACCATCGCGCTCGTGTTGATCCCGACCACGGCCTCGGCGTGGTAGAGCGAGTCGTAGTAGTCCGCGCGGTCGTCCTCGTCGACCGGGTTCGCGCCCGCGCGCGGGTAGACGGCGACCGCGTCGAGGTCGGAGAGGTCCGCGTCGCGCCACGCGCTGACGTTGTACGGGTGCGGGCGCACGAGGACGCCGACGTCGTCCAGGCCCGACCGGCGCAGCGCGGCGATCCAGCGGCGAACGAAGTCGACCTCGGCCGCCGGGGCGGAGATCGACGCCGTCGAGCCGACGAAGAGCACGAACGGCTTCTCGGCGGGCAGCCCGACGCGCGCGGCGAACGCCTCCCGCGTCCCGCTCGGGCGGCGCGCGAACCAGCGGTCGAACGGCTGCGCGCCCGTCACCTCGATCGTCTCGGGAGCGATGAAGTGCAGCTCGGTCGCCTCGTCGCGCTGCAGCTCGTTCCACACGAGCACGCGGTCCACGCGCTCGCGGATCATCCCCTTGGTCGTCAGGTGATCCCAGCTGCCGACGGCGAGCACGGCCGGGATGCCGAGCGCGTGGGCGGCCTTGACGACGTCGGTCTGGCGCGACGCGTCGGTCACCAGCGGCGTCACGACGACCACGTCGGGGCGCGCCTCGGCGACGACGCGCTCCATGCGGCGGCTGGAGGGGATCGCGTGCTCGAGCGCCAGCAGCGCCTTCAGCGCGCGTTCGACGCGCCGCGCGGGCTGCGTCGGGAGCCGCGTGAGCCCGCGCGCCACGCCGGCCAGCAGGTGCTCGAGCCGCCGCCGGAGATAGTCCGCCTGCGCGAAGCGCGGGTGCAGATAGCGCACGTAGTCCGTGGTCCGGCGCAACTCGGTCGCCACGGGCTCCCAGAAGTCGCGCCGGCCGCCGAGGGCGCCCGCGATCGTGACCCCGGCGGGCCGGTCGTCGAGCGCGCGCAGGCCCTCGGCCTGCTTGCCCGGCTCGTCGAAGCGAAGCGTGACGTGATGGCCGCGCGCGGCGAGCTCGCGGACGACGCCGTCGTAGTACCGCAGGTAGCCGGGATAGTGCATGACGAACAGCACGTTCATGGCGACCCCGGGCTCAGAGCGAGTCGACCGCGACGGCCTCGGCGCGGCCGAAGTACCAGAGGCCGGAGGCCCCGACGCCGACGATCAACACACCCACCCACGCGAGGCCCCAGGCGCTCACGATCCCCGCGTCGAAGAGCCCCCAGCGGAACAGCTCGACGACCGGTGTCATCGGGTTCACCGTCGCCAGCGGGCGCCAGGTCTCGGGAATCGCGCTGAGCGGATAGATGACGGGCGTGATGAACATCCAGAAGCCGAGGCCGTATGTGAGGCCATAACGGATGTCGCGCGCGTTCGCTCCGAGGATCGACGTCCAGATCCCGAACGTGAGCGCGAGCGCGGCGGACAGGCCCAGCGCGGCGACCGCGGCCAGCAGCTGCGCGCTCAGCTCGATGTGGATGGGGTCGCTGAAGATCGCGTACCCCACGAGCGCGAGTACGAGCAGCACGAGGTAGACGCTCAGCTCCCACAACGCGGGAGCGAAGCTCGCGATCGGGATCAGGAGGCGCGGGAGGTAGATCTTCGTCAACAGCCGGCGGTTGATCTCCAGGCTGCGGGTGCACCAGATCAAGCCGCTGTCGAACAGCTTCCAGGCGGCGGTGCCGGCGAGGAAGAAGACGGGGTACGGGATGCCGTCCGACGGCGCATTGAGCAGCGCGCCGAACACGAGCGCGCGCGACGCGACGTCCATCAGCGGGCGCAGGAGCAGCCAGACCCGGCCGAGCACGGTGCGGGCGGCGAGCTTGTCGATCGCGCGGTCGCCGAAGAAGCCCATCAGGCCGCGGTAGCGGACGAGCTCGCGGAGGCGCTCACCGACCCCGGCGCGGCGCGGCTCGATCACGTGCACTTCGTCATGCGCCCCCGTCGGGGACGTGCTGAGGCCGCTTGCCATCGCAGGCAGAGGCTAGCGGGGCTGCTTCTACCATCTCGCGCCGTGCGCGTCCTCTTCGCCATGCAATATCCCGGCTATCTCCGGTATTACGACTCGACCGTCAAGCAGCTCACCGAACGCGGTCATGAAGTCCTGATCGTCTTCGACACCCCGCACAAGCAGGCCGAGGGGCTCGAGGCGCTGGAGGGCGTGGACGGCGTCATCAATCTCGGCACGCTGCCGCGCCGGGCCGACATGTGGGAGCACTTCGCCGCCAACCTGCGCGGCACGCTCGACTATGTGCGCTACCTGCTCCCGGAGTACGAGCAGGCGCAGTACCTGCGCCGCCGCTGGGAGCGGTTCGTGCCGCCTTCGATGAGCTGGCTCACGCGCCTGGATTCGCTGCCCGTCTGGCAGGTCCGCGCGGCGCACCGCGTGCTGCTGGCGTTCGAGCGCGCGATTCCCTCCAGCCAGCGCTTCGAGGGCTTCCTGCAGGCGCTCCAGCCCGACCTCGTGATCTGCACGCCGCTGCTGACGACATTCGGGCAGACCGATCTGATCAAGAGCGCCGGCGTGTTGGGGATCCGCACGATGATGGGCGTCGCGAGCTGGGACCACCTGACGACCAAGGGCGTCATCCGCGCCGATCCGCAGCGGCTGCTCGTCTGGAACGAGCGCCAGCTCGAGGAAGCGCAGCGCTACCACCGGATCCCGCCCGAGCGCGTGGTCGTCACCGGCGCGCAGAACTTCGACAAGTGGTTCGCGCGCACGCCCTCGCGCGACCGCGCGGCGTTCGCCGAGCGCGTCGGCCTGCCCGGCGACAAGCCGTTCGTGCTGTTCACGGGGTCGACGGCGTCGATCTCCGAGCCCGATGCCGAGCTGCAGTTCGTCCGGCGCTGGATCGAGACGCTGCGCGCCTCGGAGGACCCGCACGTGCGCGACCTGGCCGTGCTCATGCGCCCGCACCCGTACAACTCAGCCCACTGGGCCGAGGCGGACTTCGGCGACGTCGACGGCTTCGCCGTCTGGCCGCGCAACGGGGCGAACCCGGTCAACGAGGACGATCGCGCCGACTACTACGACTCGCTGTACCACGCCGACGTCGTGGTCGGCGTGAACACGAGCGCGATGATCGAGGCCGCGATCGCGCGTACGCCCGTGCTCACCGTCCGCGACGAGCACTTCGCCGAGACCCAGGACGGCACGTTGCACTTCCGCTACCTGCTGCTCGAGAACGGCGGCTTCGCGCGGTCGGCGCAGACGCTGCAGGAGCACACGGGGCAACTCGCCGACGTGCTCGCCGAGCCCGAGCGCATGCAGGTGGCGATCGAGAGCTTCCTCGGCTCGTTCGTGCGCCCGCACGGTCTCGACCAGGACGCGACCCCGCTGGTCACCGACGCGATCGAGAAGCTCGCCGCGCGCGGACGCACCAAGCGCCTCGTCCCGCCGGTCTGGAACCTCCCTCTGCAGGCGGTCATGTGGCCGGCGGCGTGCTGGCTGCGGCTGCGCTACGAGGCCATGAAGGTCGTGCACGTCGGCCGGGCGGTCAAGCGCACGACCAAGGCCCGGCTGGCCCGCCACGACGCCGAGGCGCACGGTTGAGCGAGGGTCCGGTCGCCGTCATCGGCGTCCCGCTGTACAACGGCGGCGCGTTCTTCGAGCGCGCCATCGGCTCCTTGCTGTCCCAGACCGAGCGGCGCCTCGCGCTGGTCCTCGTGGACGACGGCTCGTCCGACGGGACGGGCGAAGCCGCCGAGCGCGCCGCCGCCCGCGACCCGCGCGTCGTCTACGTGCGCAACGAGCGCCGGCTCGGGCTCGTCGGCAACTGGCGCCGCTGCTACGAGGAGGCGATGACCCGCTTCCCGCAGGCCGACTACTTCGCCTGGGGCAGCGACCACGACGTCTGGGAGCCCCGCTGGCTGGAGGAGATGATCGCCGCGCTGGAGGCGCATCCGGACTGCGTGCTGGCCTACCCGTACAGCGTCCGCGTCGGTCCCGACGGCGAGCACCTCACGCACCATCGGCGGTACTCCAGCGCGCATATGCGCGACCCGCTCGATCGCCTCAAGCACACGTTCGCGGCGATGGCCGCCGGCAACAAGATCTACGGCCTCTTCCGCACCGACGCGATCCGCCGCGCGGGCGTGTTCCGCGACGTCCTGCTGCCTGACCGGCTGTTGCTGGCGGAGGCGTCGATCGAAGGCGGGTTCGTCGAGGTCCCCGAGATCCTCTGGCTGCGCCGTCAGCTCGGGCAGGCGACGATCGCCCGCCAGCGGGTCACGTTGTTCTCCGAACCGCCGAGCTACATCAACTTGCCGTGGTGGCTGCAGCACATCGGCGTCTTCACGCACGCGTACCTGATCCGCGGCGGCGGGCGCTCGCGGCGTGAGGGCGCCTACTGGAGCGCGCAGTACGCGCGGACGGTGCTGATGTTCCAGTACCGGCGTACGCGGCGCCGGCGCCGGCTGCCGTTCGCGCTCCAGCGCAAGCATCTCCGGAAATGGGTGCACCGGCACTTCATCGCCCCGGCGGCGGAAATCGTCGCCAGTACCCTCGAAGCTATGCGTTTCCCGCTCCGGCGCCCCGCGAGGCCTGAGGCCGATCCGGCGCCGCTCACCGTCGCCCCGCCCCCCACCCCGAGTGAGGATGTCGCGTACTCGCGCGCGCCGACGGTGGTCGAGGCGCAGCTGACGGAGCTGACCACCGAGCTGGGCACGGTGAAGAAGACGCTGATGGCCGGGATGAACCGGGTCGCGCAGATCGAGGAGTCGATCGCCGACAGCCGGCGCGCGATCGTGCGCCAGGAGGGCGCCCGCGTCAAGGTCGAGGACCCGCGCTTCACCGAACTGGTGCGGCCGGTCGTGGAGTCGGAGCGGACGATGCTCTCGGTCCCGCGCCTGTACACGCTGTACAACGCGGTCTCCAACTCGGCACGCCCCGGCGTGGCGATGGCCGAGGTCGGAACCTTCCGCGGCGGCACCGCCTATTTCCTCGCCTCTGCCGCCGCCGAGCGGCTCGGCGAGGAGGTGCCGCTGTTCGTGTTCGACACCTTCGAGGGCCATCCCGAGCACAAGATCACGTCCGAGATCGAGCCCGAGCAGTACGTCGGCAACTTCTCCGAGACCACCTTCGAGGACGTGCGCGAGTACCTGTCCGGCTTCGAGAAGGTCCAGGTCATCGCGGGCGAGGCGACCGCGAGCCTGCGCGAGCTGCCCGACCAGCAGTTCGCGCTCGTGCATCTCGATGTCGACCTCTACCTGCCGACGCTCGAGTGCCTGCGCTACTTCGTCGAGCGGCTCGTGCCCGGCGGCGCGATCGTCGTCGACGACTTCGGCGCCCCGAGCTGCCCCGGCATCATCCAGGCGGTCGACGAGTTCCTCGCCGAGCACGCCGAGTTCGCGTGCTGGCCGATGCTGACCGAGCAGGCGGTGTTGGTGCGCAAGTGAGCACCGCGATCGACGCCTCCGAGCTCGCCAAGCGCTACCGCGTGCGCAAGGGCGGCGGCGGCACGCTGCCGCCCCTGCTGCCGTGGCTGCACCGGCGCCAGTCCGCCTTCGTCAAGGAGGTCTGGGCGCTCGAGAACGTGTCGTTCAAGCTCGAGGCAGGGGAGCTGCTCGGGATCGTCGGGCCCAACGGCGCCGGCAAGTCGACCCTGCTGAAGATCCTCGCGCGGGTCACGCCGCCGACCTCGGGGCGGGCGGTCGTCCGCGGGCGCGTCGTGTCGCTGCTCGAGCTCGGATCGGCGTTCCAGGCCGAGGCGACGGGCCGCGAGAACATCTATCTCAACGCGGCCTTGAATGGGATTCCACGCGCCGACGTGCGCCGGCGGATGGATGAGATCGTCGCCTTCGCCGAGCTCGAGGACCACATCGACCTGCCGGTCGGCAAGTACTCGAGCGGCATGTACCTGCGGCTGGCGTTCTCGGTGGCGATCAACATGGAGCCGGACGTCCTGCTGGCCGACGAGGTGCTCGCGGTCGGCGACATCGCGTTCCAGGAGCGTTGCCTGCGGCGCGTCGAGGAAGAGGGCAAGCGCGGCCTGACCGTGCTGTTCGTCTCCCACGACATGGACGCGATCCGGCGCCTGTGCTCGCGCGCGCTGTGGATCCAGAGCGGGCGGGTCGTGCAGGACGGCGACTCGGACGAGGTCACCGAGGCCTACGAGTCCTCCGCCTGGAAGGCGACGGGAGCGAAGTCGCTCGACAGCGGCGCACACGTCCACGAGGCGGCCGAGTTGCTCGACGCCACGCTCGCCGGCCCCACCGGCGCGCAGATCGGCGCCGTCAGCGTCGACCAGGACTTCTACGTCAACGTGCGCTTCGCGGTCCGCCGCCCGGGGGTCGGGCTGCGCGTGGTGCTGGTCTTCCACGTGCGCGGGGCGATCGTCTTCCGGGTCGTGCAGCCGACGGTCGAGGAGATCGCCGAGCCCGGCAACGTGACGATCCGCGCCCGCGTCCCGGGCCATCTGCTCGCCGACGTCGACTACACGGTCAAGGCGAGCGCCTGGGTGCACTACCAGGGGACCGAGAGCACGATCGTCCGCCATCAGGCGCTCGGGTTCCGCGTCTACCAGAGCGAGCGTGCCGACACCGCGCGCGGCGACTACGAGTGGCCGCTGGGCGGCGTCCTGCAACCGCGGCTCGACTGGGAGACGATCGGCGAGCCGCTGGCGGTCGACGCCCCACGCTGATGCGCTTCCTGTTCACGACCCTCCAGTTCCGCGAGTCGGACTTCTACGGCCGCGTGGGCGCTGAGCTCACGCGTCGCGGGCACGACGTCGCCCACGTCGTGTACTCCCGCCGTGGGGCCGAGGCGCTGCGCCGTACCGGCGTGAAGGCGGAGTGCCTGACCGACCGGATGGCGGCGCTCGGCCCGATCGCCGACCCTGAGGGCGAGGGGCGGCGGATCGTGGAGCGCTACGGACTGCCGACGCTCCGTGACGTGTGGAAGACCGACTGGCCGTGCAACGGCAAGTCCGACGCGTACTGCGTCGAGCGCACGGTGCGCCATTTCCTCGCGCTGGAGGCGATCTTCGACGAGCTGGGACCCGACGTGGTCGTGCCCGAGGTGGGCTCGGAGACGATGCGCACCGCGACGCACGAGATCGCGCTCGCCCGCGGAGTGCAGGTCCTGTTCCTCTTCTACACCATCTTCGCGAACCCGCTTCGCCTGTACCGCAACACGATGCACGCGCCGATCGTCGGCGCCGACGAGCTGCGCGCGCTCAGCGACGCCGAGCGGGCGGAGGTCGACGCGTTCACCGCGCGCTTCACGGCGGCCGACAAGCCGATCCGCGAGTACCGCGCGGCCACGATCACGCCCGCCAAGCTGCGCGACTTCGGCCGCCACGTCGCGGTCTCGGCGACCGCGGACGCCGACAACGACTACCTGCAGCCGCACCGCTTCGTCACGAACGTGCTGCGCGAGCGCTCCCGCGCGGTCGCCGCGCGCCGGCTCTATGCGCCGCTCGGCGACCGGCCGTACGTCTACTTCCCGCTGCACGTGGTCGACGACTACAAGATCAAGCGCGTGATCCCGCACTGCTACGACCAGGCGTCGATCATCGAGCAGGTCGCCGACGCGCTCCCGCACGGGTACGAGCTGGTGCTCAAGGAGCACCCCATGTCGATCGGCCGCAACAAGCTCTCGCTGCTGCGGCGCGTGGCCCGGATCCCGAACGCGCGGCTGGTCGCGCCGCACACGTCGTCGCACGACCTGATCAAGGGCGCCGACGCGATCGCCGTGATCTCGTCGACCGTCGGCCTCGAGGCGCTGCTGTATGACAAGCCCGTGTTGACGCTCGGCCAGCCGTTCTACTCGGGCTACGGCGTGACCGTGGACGTCGACTCGTTCGCCGAGATCCGCACCGCCGTGCCCGCGCTGCTGCGCTTCACGCCCGACCACGAACGGACGCAGCGCTTCCTGCACGCCGCGATGCGCGCGTGCTATCCGGGCAAGCCGGTGTTGGTCGACGACTCCGACGCCAACGCGCTCGCGCTGGCCGGCTCGCTCGACGCCGCGGTCCGCGAGCCCGTCCCCGCGTAGTGGCCGCGCCCGGAACCACGCTCGGTTCTGGCGGGCCCCGCCCGCCCCTGCCGGCCCCCGGCCGGCACACACGTACCACCAGTATGCGAGCGCCGACCGTGGCCCGGCAGGAGCGACCGGTGATCTGGCCAGCGATCGACCGTGGTCCCGAGCGCGGCCACTAGGTTGCGCGTCGCCTACGACGAGACCGGGCTCGAGTTGGACGCGACCGGCTCGGCCCGCGCGGCGCGCTGCCTGCGCGACGCGCTGGAGCCGCTCGCCACCGTCGTCGGGCTCGCTCAGCCCTCGGGGCCCGGAGGCCGCTACGGCCGCGGGCTGATCCGCGAGCTCGCGTGGTACCCGTTCGGCCTGCCGCGCCGGGCGCAGACGGTGCGCGCGGACGTGCTCGCCTGCCCGATGCCGCTGGCGCCGCCACGGCGGGTCCAGGTCCCGGTCGTGCTGACGATCAACGACGGGATCGTGTGGGACCACCCGGAGTGGCTGACCCGCGCGCACGCGCTCCACGCCCGGCTCGTCCTCGCCCCCGCCGCCCGTGCCGCGACCCGCGTGCTGGTGCCGTCGCAACACACGCGCGAGCGGGTGCTGGCCAACGTCCGCGGGCTCGACCCGGAGCGCCTGGTCGTGACGCCTTATGGCATCGATCCGCGCTTCTCGCCCGGGCCGGGACCGGACCGCGCCCCGTACCTGCTGGCGGTCGGCACGCTGCAGCCGCGCAAGAACCTCGAGGCCGCGCTGCGGGCGTTCGAACGGCTCGACGGCGGGCATCGCCTGGTCGTCGTCGGCGCGCGTGGTTGGCGCGACGAGGAGCTGCTCGCCCGCGTGCACGGCTCGCCCGCGGCGGCCCGGATCGACCTGCTCGGCCGCGTCGACGACGACGAGCTGCTGGCGCTCTACCGCGGCGCGGCCTGCCTGTTGTACCCGTCGCGCGCCGAGGGCTTCGGCTTCCCGCCGCTGGAGGCGATGGCCTGCGGGACCCCCGTGGTGTGCACGGCGGCCGGCAGCCTGCCCGAGGTCACGGGCGACGCCGCGCTCGTCGTCGAGCCCGACGACGATTCCGGGATGGCCGCCGCCGTCGAACGGATCCTGGCCGATCCGGCGCCGTGGCGCGAAGCCGGGCTCGAGCAGGCCGCGCGGTTCAGCTGGGCGCGCTGTGCGGAGCTGACGGTGGCGGCGTACGCCGCAGCCGCCGCATGACCTCGTAGCTGGAGACGATCCCCGCGCTCAGGACCTGGTTGGCGAGGACCGCCGCGCGGTGGCCGTCGCCGTGCCGGCGCGCCTGCTCGGCGTGCTCCCGGAACTGCGTGCGGAACCCGGACATCGAGAGCGTGCCGTCGACCATCCGGAACGACGACAGGTAGCGGCGCAGGATCAGCGGCTCGTGCTTGCGGGCGATCCGGAGCTGGATGTCGTAGTCGACCGAGATCCGGTAGCGCTCGTCGAAGCCGCCCGACTCCGCCAGCGTCTCGCGCCGGAAGAACGTCGCGGGCGCGCTGATGAAGTTGTGCGTCAGGTACAGGTCGAGCGAGTACCGGTCCAGCAGCCAGTTCTTGTACGCCGTGATCGGCTTGCGGATCTCCTGCCCGGTGCCGTCGATGATCCGGCAGTACCCGGTCAGCCACATCGCGTCCGGGTGCTCGGCCAGCGCCGTGCCGACCGCGGTCAGCGCGCCCGGCTCGTACACGTCGTCGGCGTTGAGCTCGCCGATCACCTCGCCGGTCGCCATCGCGATGCCCTTGTTCAGCGCGTGGCTGAGCCCCCGGTCGGACTCCGAGATCCAGCGGATGCCCTCGGCCCCGCGCAGCAGCTCGACCGTGCCGTCCGTCGAACCCCCGTCGACGACGATGTGCTCGAGCCCCGGATAGCCCTGGGCCCGCACGCTCTCGAGCGTCGCCGGCAACGTCGCGACGGCGTTCAGGCAGGGCGTGATGATGGTGAGGGTCGGGAGCTCCGGCACGGCTACGAGGCTAGCTAGCCTGCTTCGCTTGCATGTCGCGCTCAGCCTCTTGACGCTCGATCCCGGCCACATGGGCGGGTCTGAGACGTACGTCCGGGGCCTTCTCGCGGCGTTCGCGGCCGGTGGTGGACCCGAACGGGTCACGGTGCTCGCGGGCGAGCAGGCGGCGCGCACGCTGGACGCCGGCGACGTGGTCGACGTGCGGCCGATCGCGTTCGCGCTCGGCCACGGGGCGGCGGGGCGGGCGGTCGGGCTCGCTCGCGGGCTCGCGTTCCCGCCCACGGCGGCGCGCGTCGTCGTGGACGGAGCCGACGCGGTGCACTTCCCGCTGACGGTGCCGATCCCGCGCAGCACCGCCCCCGCGGTCGTGACGCTCCACGACGTGCGCCACCTCGACGTCCCCGACACGTTCTCGGCGGCCGAGCGCGCGTACCGGCGCGTGGCGTACGACCGCGCGGCGCGGCGCGCCGCCCGCGTGGTCACGGTCTCCGAGCACGCGCGCAGCCGGATCGGCGAACGCCTCGGCATCCCCGTGGAGCGCATCGCCGCCGTCCCGCACGGCATCGACCACGAGCGCTTCACGCCCGCCGGCGACGACGGGCCGCTGCAGGGGCTCCCGCTGCCCGCCGAGCCCTTCGTGCTCTATCCCGCGAACCTGTGGCCGCACAAGAACCACGAGCGGCTGTTGGCGGCGCTGGCGCAGGCCCCGTCCGCGCCGGCGCTGGTGCTGACCGGCGCGACCTACGGACGCCTCGACGCGTTGCTGGAGAGCGCGCGGAGGCTCGGTGTCGGCGAACGCGTCCGTCACCTCGGGTACGTCCCGGCCGCCGCGCTCGCGCCGCTCTACCGGCGTGCGGCGGCCGTCGTGTTCCCGAGCCTGTACGAGGGCTTCGGGCAGCCGCCGCTGGAGGCCATGGCCTGCGGCTGCCCGGTCGCCGCCTCCGACGCGGGCGCCGTCGCCGAGGCGTGCGGGGGCGCGGCGCTGAGCTTCGACGCGCGCGACGTGACCGCGATCGCCGCGGCGATCACCCGCGTGACCGGCGACGAGCCGTTGCGCGACGAGCTGCGCGAGGCGGGGCTCGAGCGCGCGCGGGGCTTCACGTGGGCGCGTGCCGCCGCGCGGCACGCCGAGGTCTACGCCGACGCTATGCGACGCGGCGCAGGAACCCGCTCGGCGCGTACGTGATGTTGCGGCCGAGGTCGGACTCGTTGAACCGCCAGCTCGGCTGCTCGATCACGAACTCGGGATGCTTGGCGGCGAAGTCCTCGACCGCGGTGATCGGGTTGTCCTCGTCCCACGACGGCGTGCCGCGGGGCGTGTCGGCCACGGCGGCCATGATGCCGTCGAACGCGACCAGGTAGGAGCCGACGGAGACCAGCGGGGCGTACTTCTCGAGCTCCTCGGTCACGTGCTCGCGCGTGTGGTTGGAGTCGAGGATGACCAGCACGGTCTCGGCGTCGCCGACGTCCTCGCGCACCTGCGCGACGAGCCCGTCATCGACCGAGCTTCCCTCGTAGAGCGTGATCCGGTCGAACAGCGGGTGCGCCTCGATCGCCGCGCGGTTGTGCGCGCGGATGTCGATGTCGATGCCGATCACGCGGCCCTTGCCCAGGGCCTTGAGCAGCGACGCATAGAAGATGAGCGAGCCGCCGTGCGCGACACCCGTCTCCACGATCACATCCGGCTGCAGGGTGTGGATGATCTCCTGCATGCGGACGAGGTCCTCGGGCTCCTGGATCACGGGGATGCCCATCCACGTGAACGTGTAGCTGTGCTTCTGGTTCCAGCCGACCTTCAGCCAGAGGTCCGACAGCAGCTCGAAGCCCTCGGTCGAATACAGCGGCACGTCCGTGACGCCGCCGTCGTTCTCGATGGCGATGACCGCCTTGGTCGTGTCGATCGTGTAGTTCATGTTCTCCCTTGGTCTAGCAGCGTGGACCGACGCCGATCCCGGCCACCCGGATCCCGGCGCCTGAGATCCGCACGTCGATGGCACCGCGTTCGGCCAACCGCGGCAGGCCGACGAAGAAGCCCCGCGTCTGGTCGGCGCTCACCGAGCCCGTCACGGGCTTCGAGCCCTTGACCTTGACGTTCCAGGTCGCCGGCCCGGTCGTCGGTCCGATCAGCGAGATCGCCGCGCACTGGGCGCCGGGGCGCAGGCCGGTGCCGTAGAAGCGGACGGTCGCCCCGTCGCCCTCGGTGAACGCGCCGTTGGCGTCGATGCCCTTCGCGCTCCAGGCCATCGTGGCCGGCTTGGCGACCTTGATCAGCGCGATCGCGATGTACGGCGGCGCGGCCACGATGTCGCCGCGCACCCGCGCGGTGCCGACCGGGGTCGGGATCACGAGGTAGTCCGGCAGCGGCACGTTGCTGGTGATCTTGCCGGTGCGCTCGTCGAAGCCGACCTCGCCGACCATCTTGATGTTGGGCAGGACCGCGTTGCCGGGCGGGCCGAGCGCGTACACGCGGTCGATGCGCTGGTTGTAGAACTGCACCTCCTGCCAGAGCGGCCCGAAGCCCGGGGCGTTGCCGGCGCCCTCGAAGAACTCGCCGACCGTCGCCCCGGCGGGCACGTTCGTGTCCACGAAGGCGCGTTCGCGCGTGCTCGGCCCGGAGCGGCTCCCGGCGCCGTCGACGTACTTGCCGAGCGCGTACTGCGCCTGCAGCGGCACGCTGAACGCGACGATCGCGACGAGCACTGCGACGGGGGCACCGGCGATCCGCGTGGGCGCCCAGCGGATCGCGGCGGCGAGCGCGAGCCCCGCGACCAACAGGCTGAGCCCGACGAGCGTCAGCGGCGCGATCCCGTGGTCGCCGATCACCGAGCGCACGTTGAGCCCGATCGCGTTCGTATAGAACATCTCGACGGGCGAGACGAAGAAGCCGAACGGTCCCTGGTCGGGGTTCCACGACACCCGCAGCACGAGCAGCGCCAGCAGCACGGAGGCGATCGCCACGCCCAGCGCCGAGACCTCGCGGCGCGCGAGCGCCAGCGTCGCGGGCAGCAGGACGAGCGGGGCGAAGTAGATGACGTAGCGCTCGTCGGGCCCGGCGGTGTTGAGCGAGTACAGGAGCGCCAGCGACGCCACGGGCACGAGCAGCGCGAACGCGAAACGGCGCGGATCGCGCGAGCGCACGATCTGCACCGCCACCCACGGCAGCCCGATGACCGCCGGGAAGAACCCGGTCCCGATGACGACGCGCGAGAGGTAGCCGCCGAACTTCTCGAGCTCCTCGACGAGGTCGAAGCCCAGCTGGGTCTGGTAGCCGCCCGCGAGCCGCGTCTTCAGTCCGCCGACGCCGCTGACCAGCAGCAGCAGCCCGAACACGATCACCGCCCACACCACGATGTGGTCGCGCAGCACCTGCTTCACCCGCGCGGACAATGGGCCGGTGCCGGTCCGCAGCCCGGTCGCCGCGAGCACGACCGGCAACACGGGCAGCAGCAGGATCAACCCGCTGCGCGCCGCGGCCGCGACGACCAGCAGCGCGAGCGCGCGGACGTCCCGCAACGGGCTCGGCTTGGCGGCGGCCTCGACGATGCTCCACAACGCCCACATGCAGGCGGGGTAGGCGACGTTCTCGGTCAGGAAGCCGGTCGTGACGACGGCCCACGGGACGAGGATCGCGACCGTCGCGGGCAGCAGCGCCCAGGGCTTCGAGAGCCCCTGCGCGCGCCCGATCAGGTACACCGGGATCGCGGTCGAGACGTAGGCGATCGTGTTCAGGACCCGGCCGGCATTGAGCGAGGTGGGCGAGTCGAACAGGGCGGTCGGGATCGCCAGCAGCCACACCTCGAGGCGTTGCAGGCCGCGCCCGAACAGCGCGAAGTCGAACAGCCGCCCGGGGAAGCCGTCCTGCACCCAGCGGGCGAGGAAGACGTACTGGTTCTCGTCGTTCTGGAAGACGTGCGTCCCCAGGCTCCAGTGGGCCAGCCACAGCGTCACCACCGTGCCGATCGCGATCAGCCACGCCCAGCCCGGGATCGCGGCGAAGCGCGTGCGCCACCGCTCGGAGTCCCACGCGTACTCCGGACCGGAGCGCGCCGCGCCCAGCTGCGCGTCGTCGGCGACCAGCGCCGACCCGATCGCGCGCCACAGCGCGACCGGCACGAACGTCACGAGAGCGATCGCCAGCACCCACAGCCACCAGGCGCCGAAGGGCTTGAGCGTCGAGGCGTGCGTGGTCACCTCACCGAGGCGCGAGACGATGCTGTGCTGTCCGGACTCGAGGATCCGCAGCGGCAGCTCCCCGGCGAACACCTGATCGTTGACCTTCAGCGTGGGTCGCGCCGCCGCGCGGCCGTTCTCGTTGCCGACCAGCGCGACCGTCTGCGAGCCCGCGTTGCGCACGCAGAAGGTCCCCATCGTGTCGGTGGGCGGCGGCTTGAGCGGGACGTCGATCGCGCGTGTCGCGGTCCAGCCGCCGGCGACCTTGGCGCTCGTGCGGTAGCCGCTCTTCCCGTCGCCCGTCACGGTGATCTCGAGCGGCGGCGCGCCGCCGTCGCCCGCGATCGCGCCGAAGCGCGCGACGCGGCCGTTGTCGGCGAACAGGATCTGGTCGACGCACGCCTTCCACCCGCTCTGCAGCGGGACCGGCATCTGCGCGCCGGTGTATGCGGCGGGCGTCGACGCGATCACCTCGCGCGGCTTGGTCAGGTACCCGATGACGGGCAGTGCCGCGATGACCAGCACCGCGACGAAGACGATCAGCGGGCCCTTACGCATAGAAGCGCGTGAAGGTGAGCATCAGGCCGGACAGGTTCAGCGCGAGCAGGCCGCCCAGCACGAGCGCGCCGGCGAGCGCGCTCCAGCGCGGGCGCAGCGAGCTCACGACGAAGGCGACGGCGAGCCCGAACACGCTCACGAGCGGCAGCAGGTAGCGGCCGGTGATCAGCGGGTCCGGGCCGGTCGCGAGCGCGCGATAGGACGCCAGGTGCAGCAGCCCGAGCATCGACACCGCGATCGCCGCGAGCACGGCCAGTTGGGCCCAGCGGGCGCGCACCGCGGTCCAGCGGCCCACGAGGAACGCCGCCAGGCCGGCGAGGCCGATGGCGGCCACGCCCTGGATCAGCGCGTAGACCTTCGCCGGATAGCCGACCTCGAGGCTCGCGAAACGCCCGAAGAAGCCCTCGATGAACATCTGGTGGTACCCGTAGGACGGGCCGATGCGCGGGCCCATGAACGGCAGCCGCGGGAAGTAGAACTGCCACGTGTTGGAGATGAAGCCCTTCAGGCTCATCGCGCCGCCGTGGCTGATCGTGACCTCGCCGCCGTAGGCGCCCGTGTCCGGCGTGAGCAGGAAGCGATACGCCGCGGCCGCGACGGCCAGCAGCGCGACACCCGGCGCGAGCATGCGGCCCGCTTTCGCGATCGACGGCCGCCAGCGCAGCGCCACGATCACCAGCACGAGCGCCAGGGCGGGGAGCATCGCGATGCCGCGCCCGTGCGTCAGCGCCGAGGCGACGGCGAGTGCGCACGCGACGAGGATGCGGCGCGCGCTCGGGCCGCGGTTGACCAGCCGCAGCGCGGTGAACGTGAACGCGCTCCAGAGCGCGATCAGCAGGTTGTCGGCGTTGACCGTGCCGCTCATCATCGTCATCTGCGGCAGCAGCGCGACGCTCGCCGTCGCGAGCACCCGCGGCCACGTCGCGCGGAAGAGCTCGCTCGCGGCCAGCCACGTGAACGCCACGGTCAGCAGGAACAGCACGCCGCTCGACAGCCGCATCAGCGTCAACCGGTCCCAGAACGAGAACAGCGAGCCGATCTTGTACGGCACGACCTCGAACGCGTAGTACAGGGGCGGGTTCTTGGCCAGGGGGTTCGCGCCGGTGCCGTCCTTCGCCGCGGCCGGCCCGAGCGCGTCCAGCGTCTGCTGGAAGTGACGTTCCTCCACCTTCGACCACGCGGGGCGGGCGTCGGAGACGCCCGCGAGCTGGTTGAGGTTGAAGTAGTAGAGGGCGTTGGCGACCTGGGTCGAGTCCGGGTGATAGCCCGTCGTGACCGACGGCCGGTGCCCGGTCTCGGCCAGGTGCTGCGAGTAGTTGAAGTGCGCGGGCTCGTCCGGCCCCTGGAACGGCGCCAGCGTGAACGCCCAGGCGACGCTCAGCAGCGCCGCGACGCCGAGCAACAGCGCCAACGGGCGCGGGATCCGCCGGAGCATCCCTCGGCTAGCGCTTCCCAGACCGGCGAAAACCGCGCGATCCGAGCTGCGCGAACGCCTCTTCAGGCTCGTCGTCCGCGTCATTCCCATTCGCTTCGACCTCTTGCCGGCGCATCCGCTCTTCGAGCATCGCGATGCGCTGGGCCAGGATCTTCGTCTGATCGCTCAGGCGCGACACCGCGATCGAGAAGTGCAGCAGCATCCACAGCACGAACCCGAAGGCCACGATGAACAGCGCGTTCGGCGGATACGCGACGCCGACCGACTCGGCGATCTTGTCCAGCGCGCCGCGCCAGACCGCCAACGCCAGCAGGACCAGGCTCGACAGCAGCCACAACATCGCGTAGCGCTCGAGCAGGCGGCGCCGGCGGACGAGGTCGATCACGCCGACCAGCAGCATCGCGGCGACGCAGATGATCAGGATCTGGATGCGGCTCGAGTCCATCAGATCGCGTGCTCCGCGGGGACGTGCGCGGCGTCCGTCGGCCCCGGCACCGCGCGCCGGCGCAGCAGCCCGACGAACAGCGCGAGCAGGACCTTGATCATGTAGTACGCCGACTTGCCCGAGCTGATCGACGACTGGCCGCCGCCGCGGTTGAACATCCGCACCGGGACCTCGAGCATCCGCAACCGGTGGTTGTGGAGCATCAGCACCGCCTCGACCTCGGGATAGTCGTGCGGGTAGTCAGCCGAGAACAGCTCGATCGCGCGCCGGTTGTAGAGCCGGAAGCCTGACGTCGGGTCCGTGATCGTCTGCCGCACGATCCGCGAGAGCAGGAACGCGAAGACGTGGATGCCGGTGCGGCGCGAGATCGGCGGGAGGTACTGACCCGGCTCCAGGAAGCGCGACCCGCAGACCACGTCGACCGTCGGATCCTCGGCCATCACGGCCTGCAGCGTGGCGATCTCCGCCGGCTCGTGCTGGCCGTCGCCGTCGACCTGGATCATCCAGCGGTAGCCGTTCTCCTTGGCGAACACGAAACCGGCCTGCACCGCGCCGCCGATGCCGAGGTTGAACGGCATCTCCAGCACGTCCGCGCCCGCCGAGCGGGCCTCGGCCGTGGTCGCGTCCCTCGAGCCGTCGTTGACCACGATCACGTCGCACCACGGCGCCTTGGTGCGCACCGCGCACACGACGGAGGCGACGGTCGCGGCCTCGTTGAAGGCCGGGATGACTACGAGGTGTTCGTTTCTGACTCGGGTCACGCTGAGGTTCCGTTCCCCACAGACACGTTTCCGAGCGGGGAAAGTTGCGCGCAGCCGGGCGCAGCGACGCCGGATCAGCCTACCAACGGCCCTAGCGGACTCCTTCAGGCTGCGGCTCGGCGCAAGGCCCAGACGACGCCGGCCGGAACGCCCAGCACCGCGAGCGCGAGCAGCGGCCACAGCAGCCACGGTCCCACGATTCCCGGGCGGAACGCGCTCGCGCGGTCGACGATGTCGCCGAGGTGGGCGAGCGGCGTGCCGGTCGCGCCTTCGTAGAACGCGAGGTACGCGTCGGCGTCCACCGGCGCGCCGTCGATCCGGCCCTCCGGACGCGACTGGGTGCGGGTCTCGGCGGTCGCCGTCAGCGAGACTGGGGTGTTGCCGCGACGGGCGATGCAGACCGTGCCGAGCCGCGCGTCGGGCGGCGGGGTGATCCGCGGTGCCACCGTCGTCGCGTCCGCGTAGCCGGCGGGCACGGTGGCGCGCGCGCTGTAGCCCGGCGCCGCGAGCGTCACCGCCAGCTCCGGTCCGGGCGCGCCGCCGGTGATCGCCGTGAAGCGCACCTGGCGCGCGTCCGGCGGGATCGTGACGCGCGAGATGCACAGCGGCTGGTTCGCGGGCAGCGCGAGCGGGGTCACGTTGAACAGCGGCCGCGGCGAGGGTGTCGAGGCCACGAGGTCGTGGTCGCGCAGCAGGAACGGCACGAAGAACGCCGCCGCGACGAGGCACACGACGGCGGCCGCGACGGTGATCGGCCGCCTAGACATAGAACCGCACCAGGGTCATGCCGAGGCCGCTGATCCCGAGCAGCGCGCCGGTCAGCAGGAGCGTGGTGCCGGTCGCCAGCGAGGCGCGGCGCGGCAGCGCCCGCACGATCGCCGCGATCGCGAGCCCGAACAGCGGCAGCAGCACGAACAGGTAGCGGCCGACGATGATCGGGTCGCCGGCTTCGATCTGCAGGCTGCGATACGCGGCGAAGTGCAGCGAGGCGATCAGCACGACCGGCGCGGCCCCGAGCATCAGCGCGACGTCCCAGCGCGCGCGGATCGCCGCGCGGGCGCGGAAGAGGGTCACCGCGAGCGCGGCCAGCCCGGCGAGCGTCGCCACCGCGAGCAGCCGGTAGACCGTTTCCGGCCAGCGCACCTCAAGCGACGCGAAGACGCCGTAGAACGTGTCCACGAACGCCTGCTGGGCGCCGTAGTCGGGGCCGATCGCCTGGGTCATGAACGGCAGCTTGGGCAGGTAGAACTGCCACACGTAGGACACGAACTGGCGCACGTCGAAGCCCGCGCCGCTGGTCGAGTCCAGGACGCCGAGGCCCGCGACGAGCGCGAGGAGCACGCCCGCCGCCGCGACCGCGGCCCCGCCGACGAGCACCTTCGTGCTGAAGCGGTGCCGTAGCCCGAGCCCCGCCGCCAGCAGCGCCAGCAGCGCGAGCGGGGCGCCGCGCGGGTGGGTGAGGACCGCGGCCGCGGCGAGCGCCGCCAGCCCGCCGGCGGTGAGCGGCGTCAGCCCGCGGCTCACCACCCGCACCGCGAGCGTCAGGAACAGCGCCCAGATCGCGGTGAGCAGCGGGTCGGGCGAGACGCCCGCGACGACGAACGCGAACTGCGGCTGGACGGCGACGGCGCCGGCCGCGATCGTGCGCGCCCAGGTGTCGTCGCCGAAGATCTGGCCGGCGAGCCGCCAGGTCAGCGCGATCGTCAGCAGGTAGAGCGGCAGGTTCGCCAGTCGCATCGCGAACAGCCGGTCGAAGAAGTCGCCCCAGGACGCGAGCTCGTAGGCGACCCCGGCGTACAGGTACGAGCCGGGCGGGTTGCGCGAGGCCGTGTTCGGGCCGGTCTTCGCGTCGCGCGCGTCCGGCCCGAGCGTGCGGTCGTGGGCGTGCCACAGCCGCTCGTCGAGCCCGGTCCAGTACGGGCGCGCGCTGAGGTTCCCGACCAGCGGGCGCAGGCCGGCGTCGAGCCCCACCGCCTCGAGTTCGGGCGAGAACGGATCGCCGTCGCCCTCGAGCGGCGGCCGCTCGTGCGTCTCGACCAGCCGCTGCGTGTACGCGAAGTGCACCGACTCGTCCGGCGCCTGCAGCGCGGGCAGCACCAGCATCCAGGCGAGGAACTGGACCGTCGCGACGAGGAGGAGCGCGACGAGCGGCGCGCGCGTGGCCGCGCGGGGCCGCGCCTCGCCGCCCAGCCGCGTCCCGGCGCCCGGCCGCGCCTCGCCGCCCCGCGGCTCGCCGCCCGGCCGCGCCTCGCCGCCCCGCGGCTCGCGGGCCGGCCCCGTCCCGGCGCGGGGCGGCGTGGCGTCGGCGTCGCTCATGGGCGCGCGGCCTCGAGGCCCGCCTCGACCGCCGCGGCGGCCGCTTCCCACGTTCTCGTCGCCGCCCACGCGTGGCCGGCCTGCGCGCGGGCGCCGCGTTCGTCCAGCAGTCGTTCGAGGGCGCTCGCGAGCGCGCGCGGCGTCGGGTCGGCCAGCTCGATCGGCGAGTCGCCGAACGCGGCCTCGGTGCTCGGCGTCCTGAGCTCGACCGCGGGCAGCCCGCAGGCGACCATCTCCTGCGCGACCAGCGAGTGGTTGGTGAGCGAGAGGACGAGCCCCGCGCTCGCTCCGGCGTACGCGCGGGCGACCTCCGGCGGGTCGAGGATGCCGAGCTGCGTGAACGGCGTCTCCAACGGCGCCGCGTCGCCGTACAGCGCGATCTCCGTCTGCGGGCGGCGGGCGTGCAGCTCGTTCAGCGCCAGCAACCCGAGCGGGACCGCGCGGCGCGCCGTCGCGGCGCGGGCGTAGAAGAGGACGCGGTCCGCGCGGGGGACGTCCGGCTGCGGGCGGTAGGTCGAGTGGTCGATGCCGAGGTCGAACGGCGTGGCGATCAGCCCGCGCGCACGCATCCGCTCGGCCAGCCATGTCCCGGCCGTGATGGCAGGCAGCCGGAACGCCTGCTCGGCCCACAGCCGCTCCGCGGACGCCGGGTAGAACTCGGGCTCGTCGTCCTGCACGAGGTGGGCACGCGCCTCGCAGCCCTTCAGCCGCAGGACGGGCGCCACCGTCTGCCAGCCGGTCGCGACCGCGACACCGGCTCCGCTCCAGGCGCTCAGGTCGTCCTGGACGGGCGCGTCGAACGGTCCGAAGAACGCCTTGAACGCGGCGGCGCCGCCGGAGGTCTGCTGCGGGTCGTGGATCCACAGCTCGCACGGATGGCCGCGCGCCTCGAGCCCGCGCACGAGGTTGGAGATCGTCGTGTGCCCGCCGCTCCCGCGCCGGAACCCGGGGACGATGAACGCGACCCGCCGGTCCCCGCGCGCGGCGACGAGCGGGACGACGCCGTCGCGCTCGAGCGCGGCGATGTCGGCGAACGGCGTGACGAGATCCTCCGGCGTCTTCTGCGCCGCGACGAGCTGCGTGGTCAGCCGCCGCGCGGGCGAGCTGCGCAACGCGCGCTGTGCGACTGCGCTCTGGGCGAGGCGTTTGAGGCGCGTCATCTCCGCACCGCGCGGCGGGCGGCGCCCCACGCGCGTTTCGCCGGGCGGGACAGCCAGCGCGCGCCCGGGCGTTGCAGCGCGCGGTCGACGGCCATGATCGGGGCGGCGCGGTAGCGCAGGCGGTCGCGTTCGGCCGCGACCAGCGCGTGGCGCTCGATGCCGCCGCGCAGCTCGGCCAGCAGCCGCGCGTCGAACGGGCGGCCGGCGAGCGGCTCGCGGCGGGCGATCTCGCGTAGCGCGGCGGCCATCACGGTGCCCTGCTGCGACCACGACGGCCAGCCGCGGGCGGTCGCCAGCGCGCCCCAGCGCAGGCGGTGCAACAGCGCGTTGTCGGTGGCGAGCAGGTCGAGCGCGCGGGCGGTTCCGCGCGGGTCGTCCCAATCGACGACCAGCCCGTTCTCGCCGTGCTCGACGTACTCCTCGTGGCCGGTCACGGCGGTGATCACGCACGTCGCGCCGCGATGGAAGCCCTCGAGCGGCGGCCCGAACATCCCCTCGACCCGCGAGAGCTTGAGGACGACGTCGTGCTCCTCGTAGACGACGGCGAGCTCGCGCTGGGACACCGGTCCGAGCGCGATGTCGGCGCCGGGCAGCTTGCGCGCGTCCGGCGTGATCGTCGTGACGATCCTCGGCGCGCGCATCTGCTGGACCGCCTCGAGCGCCTCGCCGACGCCCTTGAACCACACGCCCGGGTTGCCCTCGATCAGGATCCGCAGCGGCTCGCCGCCGCCGCGCACGGCCGGCGCGGCGACCGGGGTGAAGACGTCCTTGTCGATCCCGTTGCGGACGAGCAGGCAGCGGCGCTCGGGCATCAGCGACTCCAACGCTTCAGCGATCCACCGTGCTTCGGTGATGACCTCCAGCGGCAGGTCGTACGTCAGCGCGGCGGCGAGCCGCGGCGCCTCGTGCGGCATGTAGAAGCGGTCCTCGAGCGACTGGACGAAGTACGCGTGGCGCCCCGCCTGCAGCTCGAGCGCCGCGCCGAGCGTCTCCCACCACGTCGCGACGACGACGTCGTAGCGCAGCGCCCGCGCCCGCTCCATCCCGTGCACCGCGACCTCGGCCAGGCCGGGGAAGCCCCACTCCGGCTCGGCCTGCTCGCGCGCGAGCACGAGCTCGACGTCGAAGCCGTGCTTGCCCACGAGCTGGCGCGCGTGCTCGATGACGACGCCGACCCCGCCCGAGAGCTGCAGGTCGTTGACGACGAACGCGACCCTCACGGAAAGTCGAGCGGCGCGGTGGTCGGCGTCTTCCCGAGCTTGGTCTCGAGCTCGTTCATGTAGCCGCGCCACTCCCCGAACTCGCGCTGCGCCCACTGGATGCGGTCCTCGTAGAACGCGAGGTTGGCCTCGCGCTGGCGCTCCCAGCGGCGCTGCTCGGCGAGGTCGGTCTGGGCGACCGCGCTGCGCGGCAGGATCTCGCCCGCCCGGGCGCCGAACGCGACGAGGTAGTGCGAGGGGACCGCGTCCGGCAGCGGCGCGAAGGCGGGCGCCTCGAGCGCCGACGTCCCCTCCGGCACGATCGACGATCCCTGCATCGGCACCTGCTTGGCGACGACGTGGTCGGCGGGCAGCAGCCGGCGCAGCTCCTCGAACGCTCCCTCGCCCCACATCGTGGTGTGCCAGGGGGACTCGATCGGCCAGAACGCATCGTTGGGGACGCTGGCGACGACGGTGAAGTCGCGCTGGGTCGCCAGCTCGACGAGCAGCTCGACGACCCCCGTGTAGCGCTCGAGGTGCTCGATCACCTCGAAGCACGTCGCGACGCCGTCGCGGGCGTCGCCCAATGCACGCCGCACCTCGTTCAGGCCGTCCTCGGAGGCCAGATCGGCGACCACCTCGACGGTCGCGCCGGCGGGGACGTCGCGGGCGGCTTCGTGCAGCGCATCCTCGGAGGCGTCGACGAGCACGGCGCGCGCCGCCCCCTCGCCGCGCAGCGCCGCCGCGGCGGCCACGCCGGCGCCGCACCCGAGGTCGAGCCAGACCGGCGCGGAGCGGACCAGCGGAGCGGCCGTCTCGTAGCGCAGCTGGTGCTCGATCCGGATCGACGGCGGCGTCTCGCCGGTGATGCGCTCCTGCCATTGCATGGCGGCCAGCGTACACTCACCCCCCGTGCGGAGATCCTTGCCGACGGCGCCCGCGAGCATGCGTACGCCGATGTCGGCGGGTCCGATCGTGGGCTGGGGACGCGGCCCCTATCCGACCCCGCGGATCGGCGCCGCGCTGCGGCTCGCGTTCGTCGGCCAGGCCACCTACTTCGAGGCCTGCGCGCTCGACGAGCAGTCCGCGCGGGTGCGGACGCGCTTCTTCGAATACCGCGCGGGAGCCGACGCCGAGGCGATGCTCGCGCACGTCCGTTCGTTCGCCCCACACGTGGTCGTCGTGTTCCGCCCGGAGGTGCTGCCGCCGGGGATCTTCCACGGGTTGCGCGCCGCCGTCCTGGGCTTCCTGACCGAGCCGGTCCCCCGGACCCGCGGCAACCGCGCGCATCCAGACCTGAAGCGCCGCCGCGCCGCGCTGGCGGCGATGGACACCGGCAACGTCGACCGGCTCGTCGTCTTCGACCCGCTGATCGCCCCGACAGCGTCGGCGTTCATGCCGGTCTGGCGCTCGGTTCCCCTGCCCGTGGCCGACTCGTTGTTCGGCCCGGTGCGCGTGGGCGGGGGCCGCCCGTCGATCCTCTTCGTCGGCCGTTCCACCGACCACCGCGAGCGCTTCCTGGCGCGCGCCAAGAACGAGCTGGACGTGGTGCACGCCGCCCACGGCATCGGCCCCGAGGAACTCGCGAACCTCGTCGCCCAGCACGAGATCGCCGTCAACCTCCACAACGAGCCGTACCCGTCCTTCGAGAACCGCGTGTGCCTGCACCTCGCGGCGGGCCAGCTGGTCGTCTCGGAGACGTTGTCGCCGACCCACGGGCTCGAGCCCGACATCGACTACCTCGAGGCCGCCGACCCGGACCAGCTCACCGCGATCCTCCATGCCGCCGTGCGGTTCCCGGCGGCGTATCTGCGGGTGCGGCACCGTGGCCGTCGCAAGGCCGAAGCGTTCCGCGCATCGCACGTCTACCCGCGGTTGGTGGACGACTTCCTGAACGACCTGCGGGTGTTCGGGACCGCGCGCTCGTAGGGGGCGTGGCATCGGTGGGCGGTCGCGTGTTGTGCTGCCGTGCCGGTATTCGGGGAACGGCTTGCGGTGAGGGGGCGGGGGCACAGAGCCAGCGGGTCCTCTCGCCTTTGTCCTGCTCGTCTATCGGCACGGTCGTTACAGATCGTGGTACCGGACACCCCTATCCGCTCTCGGCTGCCGTGAGCGGCATGAGGAACGTCCATCTGCACTTCGCGGGGGGTGGCGAACGTTTCGCCCCTGTACGGGGGCGAAACGTCGAACACCCCTACGAACGCGCCAGCTCGGACAGTGCGGTTTCGGTCGAGAGGCGCCACCACCGGCGAAAGTGATCACGATCGATCTCGCATGGTCTCCGTGGACCGTAACTTGACGGTCTCCCTGCACGGCGCGGCGAGCCACCGCGGCCGGGCGCAGCGGCGGACGGCGGCACGACCGACCCGGCCGAGGCGCAGCAGCGACCCCCTCCCTCAGTGCTAGGCCGTTCCCCGAATACCGGCACGGGAACACAACGACGCAACCGCCCACCGATGCCACGCCCGAAACCTCAGACGTCTTCGCCGCGGCGCTTCTTCTGCCAGCGCCCTGGCGCGCGGACGACGTTCTCGATCGTCGTCCGCCCACGCACCGCGGTGCGGTACGCACGCGACGCTCGGACCTGCGCCGCGATCTGACGCGCGGCGGCCAGGTCGGACGCCACGCGCTCGCCGTCGGACAGGGCGCCGCCGAAGTCGCGGGCCAGGCGTAGGCCGAAGCGCGCCGCGTCCGGTGGCGGCTCCTCCAGGACCAGGCGCAGCACCCGCGCCATCTCCGAGCCCTGCTCCTCCCACCCCGGCCACGCGCGGGCGGTCTCCAAGGCGTTCTCGCGCAGCCGGCGCAGCAGCGCACGGTCGCGGGCGAGCAGCTCGAGCGCGCGTGTGGTGCCTGCCGGGTCGTCCCAGTCGACCACGAGGCCGTTCTCGCCGTGGACGATGTACTCGTCGTGGCCGGTGACCGGGGTGACGACGCAGGTCGCGCCCTTGTGGAAGGCCTCGAGCGGCGGGCCGAACATGCCCTCGACGCGCGAGAGCTTCAAAAGCACGTCGGACTCCGCATACAGCTCCGCGAGCTGGGCCTGGCTGACCGGCCCGACCGCGCGGTCGACGGGAAGGCCGACGCCCGAGCCGTCGCCGGCGACGATCGTGACGTGCCGCGGCGAGGTCATCGCGCCACACGCCGCGACCGCCTCGTGAACGCCCTTGAACGCGACGTTGGCGCTGCCCTCGATGATGATCCGCAACGCCTCGCCCGCCTCGGGAACGGCGTCCACGGGCGCGAAGACGTCCTTGGCGAGCCCGTTGCGGACCACGTGCACCCGCTCGCCAGGGTGCAGCGCCTCGAGCGTGCGGGCGATCCACGACGCCTCGGTGATGAAGCGCACCGGCAGGCCCTGGGCGAGCCCGGCCGCCGTGCGCTGCGGCGAGGCGGGCGGGTAGAAGCGGTCCTCCAGCGACTGGATGAACCACGCGTGCCGTTCGGCGCGCAGGTCGAAGAGGTGCGACGTCGTCTCCCACCAGGTGGCGAGCGCGATGTCGTACGCGACGTCCCGCGCTTCCTCCAGCTCGAGGACGCGCACGCGGTCGAGCCCGTGGTGGGTCCACTCGGGCCGTTCGGCGGCGCGGGTGAGGACGAGGTCGACGTCGAAGCCGTGGTGCGAGAGCTGGACGGCGTGGTGCACGATCACGCCGACGCCCCCGGACAGCTGGAGATCCTGGGTCAGGAAGGCCACGCGCACGAGCCGGGCTATCGTAGCCCCGTGCCCCTGCGCGTCGCCTTCGTCGGCCCGGCGGCGACGTTCGGCGCCCACGCGCTGCACGCTCCGGCGGACGGCGTGGAACCCGTCTTCGTCGATGCCCGCGACGGCGCGTCGGTCGACGCGGACGTCACGATCGCGCTCGATCCCGCCCGCGTGCCCGACACCGGCGGCGCCACGCTCGCGATCGTCGGCCCACGGGACCCCGCGCCCGAGGGCTTCGACCGCGTCCTGCGCACCCCCGGCCCGCACCTCGCCGCCGGCGCCTGGCGCTCACGCCCACTTCCGGTCGACGACCGCCTCTACCACGACCCCTCGCCTTCCGCACGCCCGCCGAAGGCGCTCTTCCTGGCGAAGGCGACACCGCGTCGCGAGTGGATCGTCACCCCCGCCAAGCACGACCACGACGTCGTCCACTACACGCACGGCCTCACCGGCGACGCGCTGTCGGCCGCGCTCGAGCACGCCGACGTCGGCATCGCCCTGCACGCCGAAGGCGAGCAGGGGTTCCCGTCGCAGACCCTCCTGCACCTGGCCGCCGGCCAGCTCCTGCTGAGCGAGCGCCTGTCGCCGAACTGCGGCCTCGAGCCCGGCATCGACTTCCTCGAGATCGACAGCCGCGACCATCTACTCACCTACCTGATCCAGCTGCGCTGGCGGCCGGATGCCTACGAGCGCGTCCGGGTCCGCGGCCGGTTGAAGGCCGAGGAGCATCGCGCGTCGCGGGTCTGGCCGCGGATCGCCCGCGACCTTCTCCAAGACCTTCGCGTCTTCGGGCGTTAATACCCTGCACCTGTGACCCCAGACCGCCCAGCCGTCGCGATCCGCGGGGTGTCGAAGACGTTCGAGCTGCCCACCGAGCGCGTGCAGACGCTCAAGGAGCGCGCCCTGCACCCGCTGCGCCGCAGCCGGACGGACACCCTGCACGCGTTGCGCGACGTCAACGTCGACGTCGCCAGAGGCGAGTTCTTCGGGATCGTCGGGCGCAACGGCTCGGGCAAGTCCACGCTGCTCAAGTGCCTCGCCGGCATCTACGCGGCCGACCGCGGCGACATCTACCTCGACGGGCGCCTGTCGGCCTTCATCGAGCTCGGCGTCGGCTTCTCCATGGACCTCCCGGCGCGCGACAACATCATCATCAACGCGACGATGCTCGGCCTGAGCCCGCGCCAGGCCCGCCATCGCGTGGACACCGTGATCGAGTTCGCCGAGCTCGGCCAGTTCACCGACCTCAAGCTCAAGAACTACTCGAGCGGCATGCTCGTGCGGCTCGCGTTCGCGGTGATGATCCAGGTCGACGCCGAGATCCTGCTGATCGACGAGGTGCTCGCGGTCGGCGACGCCGCCTTCCAGCAGAAGTGCTTCGACGAGTTCGTGCGCATCCGCGAGGCGGGCAAGACGATCCTGCTCGTCACCCACGACATGGGCGCCGTGCACCGCTTCTGCGACCGGGCGATGCTGCTGGAAAGAGGCCGCGTCGTCGAGACCGGCGACCCCGACGACGTCGGCAACCGCTACCTGGAGCTCAACTTCTCCGAAGCGGCCCGCAAGGACGCCGAGGCCGACAAGCTCGGCTCGACCGAGCGGATCGGCGACGGCACCGCCGAGATCGTCGACGCGTGGTTCGAGGACGAGGCCGGCGCCCGCGTCGGCAACCTGCCGACCGGCGGCCAGGCGACGTTCGCCGCCCGCGTGCACTTCCACGCCGACATGGACGACCCGCTGTTCGGCGTCGTGCTGCAGAACGACCGCCGCGAGACCATCCTCGCCGCGTCCAACCTCTGGTCGAACCCCGAGATCGGGCGCTTCGCCGAGGGCACCGAGATCGAGTACCGCGTCCGCTTCCACAACCTGCTCACGCCCGGCCGTTACCACGCGACGCCCGCCGTGGCGAAGCAGGGCGGCGGCATCAACTGGGTCGACCGGCGCGAGCGGATGCTGTCGCTGCTGGTCAACGGCCACACCCGCACCGACGCGGTCGTCGACCTTCCGTACGAGGTCGCCGTCTCGCCCGCCTCGCGCGAGGAGGTGCCGTCATGAGCCTCGTCGACACCAGCGTCCTCGGCACGCCGATCAAGGGCCCCTCCGCGCTGGGCAACGACCCGCGCCGCCTCTGGCACCTGGCGCGGACGATGGCGGTCAGCGACTTCAAGCTGCGGTTCTTCGGCTCCGCGCTCGGCTACCTCTGGCAGCTGATCCGGCCGCTGATGCTCTTCGGCGTCCTCTACACGGTCTTCACCCAGATCGTGCGGCTGGGCTCCGACGTCGAGCTCTACCCGGTCGCCCTGCTGCTCGGCATCGTGATGTTCACGTTCTTCAGCGAGGCGACCGGCGGCGCGCTGAGCTCGCTGGTCGACCGCGAGGCGTTGATCCGCAAGGTCGACTTCCCGCGCCTGGCCGTGCCGCTCTCGACGGTCCTGACGGCGCTGATGAACGTCGCGCTGAACCTGATCGCGGTCGTCGTCTTCCTCCTGCTGGCCGGCGGGAGCATCCGCTTGAGCTGGCTCGAGGTGCCGCTCCTGATCGGCGCCCTCGCGCTGTTCACCACCGGTCTCGGGATGCTGCTCTCGTCCCTGTTCGTCCGCTACCGCGACATCAAGCCGATCTGGGAGGTCGCGCTGCAGATCCTCTTCTACGGCACCCCGATCTTCTATCCGATCGACATCGTCGTCGACCGGGCCCCGGTGCTCGCCAAGGTGATGATGCTGAGCCCGTTCGCGGCGATCGTCCAGCAGGCCCGCCACGCGCTCATCGCCCCCAGCCACCCGAGCGCGACCGCGATCGCGGGCTGGTGGATCCTCGGCACGATCGCGATCTTCATCGGAGTGATCGTGCTCGGCTACCGCGTCTTCTCCAAGCGCGCGCCGAACATCGCCGAGCAGCTCTAGCGGCTCCCGCGACTCAGCGCACGCACAAGATCGACCTCGCGCCCGGGCCGGGCGGGGCGCTTGCAGCGCCGTCACCCGGCCCGGGGCAGGCTCGCTCACGGACCGGTCGCGAACTGGATCCGGTCGTTCGTGCCGTCGAAGCGCTGCCAGTCGGCGATCGTGTTGCCGGCGCCGTCGATGCCAACCGGCGGCGACAGCGCGTTCTGGCCCGCGGCCGAGAGCTGCGTCGGCGCGCTGATGGCGCCCGCGGCGGACACGGTAGCCGCCTCCGCGCGCGTGTTCGTGCCGTCGGAGCGCTGCCAGCCCACCACGGCATCGCCCGCTGCGTTGACCGCGATGTGGGGGAAGACGGCGTCCTCCCCGGCGTCCGACAGCGTGCTCACCAGGCCGGGAACGCCGGCGGCCGACAGGGTGCGCGTCTGCACGCGCCAGTTGCTCCCGTCGCTGCGGTACCAGGCGAAGACGGCGTTGCCGGCCGCATCGACTCCCACCTCGGGTTGGTAGGCGAACTCACCCGGGTCGGAGATCGTCTGGACGATGCTCAGCACGCCGGCGGCCGACACCGCGCGCGTCTGGATCTCGTATTCGGTCCCGTTGAACGCGTACCAGGCGAACGTGGCATTGCCGGCCGGGTCGACGGCCACGTCGCCGGGGTAGGCCTCCTGGCCGACGAGCGACAGCGTGCGGACCGCGCTCAGCACGCCGGCGGGCGACAGTGAACGGGCCTGGACCCGGCGCGAACCGAGGACGCCGCGGGTCCAGATGAACGCGGCGTCGCCGTTGGCGTCCATGGCGACCCGGGGCTGGATCGCGTCCTGGCCGCCGGCCGACAGCGTTATGATCGGTCCGACGGCGCCCGCCGCCGACAGCGTGCGCGCATAGACGCGGTCGTTGGCGCCGTCCCAGCGACGCCATGTGAAGACGGCATTGCCGGCGAAGTCGACCGCGACGTGCGGATCGACCGCGTCCTGCCCCGTCGGCGCGAGGTTGAGGATGGGACCGAGCACGCCGGCCGCGGACAGTCTGCGCGCCTGCGCGATGTCGTAGGTGCCGTCGTTGCGCAGCCAAGTGACGACCGCGTTGCCGGCTCCGTCGATCGCCACCTGATTGCCGAACGCGGACTGCCCGCCCACGGACAGGGTCCTGACCAGCCCGAACACACCCGCGGCGCTTCGGGTCTGCGCTTGTATGCGGTCGTTGGTTCCGTCGGATCGGCGCCAGGCGAAGACGGCGTCACCGGCGTCGTCGACTGCGAGGGATGCCGATCGAGCGTTCTGCCCGCCGGCCGAGAGATCGGCGGGCGCGGTCCAGGCCGCGAGGGCCGCTGCTGGAGCGACGGCAAGGACCGCCGCGGTGGAAACGACGCCCGCCGCGGCGAGCGCATTCGTGCGCAACCTGCGACCGGCGCGAGTACCCAACGTCTGGGTAAACATTCAAGGCCCTTCTGTTGATGAACGGTGTCGCAGCAAAGGACCCGTCGGGGCTCGCAGAAGTTGGCCACTTACACGCGATCGCTCTAGGCCCGCTCCTCCAACGAGCACCACTCGCGCACGCGCGCCGGCAAACGGTCGGCGCGGGAGCCGAGTGCCCCGCCGACGGCGCGCACCGTGTGGTGGCGGAGCGAGCGGATGACCTCGCGCGCGGTGACCGGGTCCATCGCGCCGATGTCGTCGCGCACCTCGCGCTGCAGCGTCAGGGGGGCGAGCGGCTGCACCCAGCCGTGGACGTCGTGCAGGGCGCGCCACTCGTCGAACGCCCGCCTGAACTGCTCCAACGGGCCGTAGTCGTGCCAGTGGATGACCGCCGCGCCGGGCTCGAAGACCTTGGCGTAGCCGGCGCGGAGCATCGCGCTCGCGAGCGCCTGGTCCTCGGCGTACTGAACGTCCGGGAACGGGACGGAGCGCCACGCGGAGCGGCGCACGGCGCCGTTGGACGACGTGAAGAACGTCTCCAGACCCGGGCCTGACGGCGTTCGCGTTCGGTCGACTCGCGTCGCAGCCGGAAACCACGAGGAGAGCTCGCGCGCGATCGCCACCGGAGCGCCGGGGCCCGCCTGTGCCGGCCCGTAGACGAGCGCGACGTCGTCCGACGAGAACCCGTCCAACAGCGCCTGCAGCCAGCCGGGAGATGCGGGCAGCGCGTCCTGGGTGAGGAACGCGACGACGTCGCCGGACGTGCGCGACATCAGCTCGTTGCGCGTCCCGCTGTGCGAGAAGCGCTCGACGCCGAACACCTCGGCGTCGAAGGACCGGGCGAGATCCGCCGACCCGTCCACCGACGCACTGTCGGCGATCACCAGCTCACACGGAACCGTCTGGGCGCGCACCGCGGCGAGCACCTCGCCCAGCCGCGCGCCCCCGTTGCGAACCGGGATCGCGACGCTAACGCGTTCGGTCACGTCGGGTCGGGCGGATCGCTGGCCAGATCACCGGTCGCCCCTGCCCCTGTCTGAAGGCTTCGCCTTCGCCACCGCTTCGCTCGCCCGGTGGGCGTGCGCATACCGGGGCGTACGTGTGCGCCGGACGGGGCGCGGTAGGGGCGGGCGGGGCCGGCCAGAATCCGTTCGCCCCGGCGTGATCGGACGCTACTTGCTGCGTCGCAGACCCAGGATCGAGAGCAGGAACGAGGTGAAGAAGATCTGCAGGCCGACGATGACGAGCGATGCGGCGAGCACGGCCAGGCGCTCCTCGGACAGCTGCCCGAAGCCGCGCTGGACCCAGATGATCACGATCGCGCCCATGACGACGAACCCGAGGAACGCGACGAGGCCGCCCAGGACGAGCCCGTGCTCGAGCCTGAACCGCGCCCGCATGCGATCGAACCAGGGGTCCTTCTCGTTCATGAAGTAGGTGCCGTAGGCGTGTGCGCACAGGCCGAGGGCGACGATCTGGACGCCGACGATCATCAGCAGCGCGCCCGCGACCATCGTGTGCAGGTCCCACTCGCGGCCGAAGACGTCGATCTGCAGCAGCGCGACGAGCGAGACGAGCGTGCCCAGGAAGAGCATGATCGCGCCCGGCAGCATGAACAGGTACGTCGGGCTGTGGACGAGCAGGAAGCGCAGGTGGCGCCAGCCGTCGCGGAAGCTCGAGAGCTTGCTCTCGCCGCCGCGCGGGTGGTACTCGATCGGGAACTCCTCGATCCGCAGCTTCTCCTTGGAGGCGCGGATGACCATCTCGGAGGCGAACTCCATGCCGGTCGTGCGCAGGTCCAGGCGCGGCAGCACGTCACGCCGCAGGGCGCGCATGCCGCAGTGCGCGTCGCTGACGCCGGTGCGGAAGAAGACGTTCAGGATGCCCGTGAGCACCGGGTTGCCGACGTAGCGGTGCAGCCACGGCATCGCGCCCGGATGGATCTGGTCCATGCGGTCGCCCATCACCAGCTCGGCGCCGCCGTCGAGATGCTTGACGAACTTCGGGATCTCGCGGAAGTCGTACGTCAGGTCCGCGTCGCCCATGACGATGTAGCGCCCGCGGGCGGCGGCGAAGCCGGCCAGGTAGGCGCTGCCGTAGCCGCGGCGCGGCTCGTGGATGACGCGCGCGCCGGCCGCCGCCGCGAGCTCCGCGCTGCGGTCCTCGGAGGCGTTGTCGGCGACGACGACCTCGCCGGGGATGCCGAACTCGGACATCACGGCCAGGGCGGTGGTGACACAGCGCTCGATGTTCGCCTCTTCGTTGAGGCACGGGATCACGACCGAGACGATGAGCTCCTCGTCGTCCTGGTGATCGAGGGGTTCGAGCGAGGGAGGTGAAGGCTGAAGTGTGCTCATGGCAAGGCCGGGACGCGTCTGTCCCGATGATCGGCTAACGGGCGACAAAGCATTAAGTCGCGCAGAAAGCCGCGAGCCAGGGTAGCCAACGCCGCGGCGGGCTCCTGCAGGCGGTGTGCCACCCTACCCGCCCGCCCGTGCGCATCTGCATCGTCTACGACTGCCTGTTCCCCTACACCGTCGGCGGCGGGGAGCGCTGGTACCGCAACGTCGCGCAGCGGCTCGCCGCGGACGGTCACGACGTCACGTACCTGACGCTGCGCCAGTGGCCGAAGGGTGAACGCGGCGAGGTCCCCGGCGTGCGCGTGATCGCCGTCGGGCCGCGGATGGCGCTGTACGGCGCGAACGGCAACCGCCGGATCCAGCCGCCGCTGGTCTTCGGCCTCGGCGTGCTCTGGCACCTGCTCCGCCACGGCCGTCGCTACGACGTCGTGCACACCTCGTCGTTCCCGTACTTCTCGCTGCTCGCGGCGGCCGCATTGCGCCCGCTGCACCGCTACCGGATCGTCGTCGACTGGTTCGAGCTGTGGAGCCGCGAGTACTGGAGCGAGTACCTCGGCGGCATCGGCGGCAAGGTCGGCCGCGCCGTGCAGAACCTCTGCCTGCGCGTCCGCCAGCACGCGTTCTGCTTCGCCGAGCTGACCGCCCGCCGCCTGCGCGAGGACGGCCTGCGCGGCGAGGTGACCGTCCTGCGCGGGATGTTCTCCGGGCCCGAGACGCCACCCGCTCCGGTCCCGGCCACCGACGTCGTCGTCTTCGCCGGCCGCCACATCCCCGAGAAGCGCGCACCCGCCGTCGTGCGCGCCGTCGCGCAGGTGCCGGACCTCCACGGCCTGATCCTCGGCGACGGCCCGGACTACGAGGAGGTCAAGGCCGAGATCGCGCGCCTGGACGTCGGCGACCGCGTCGAGGCGCCGGGCTTCGTGGAGACCGCGCGGGTCGAGCAGGAGCTCGCGCGGGCGCTGTGCCTCGTGCTCCCGTCGCGTCGCGAGGGCTACGGGCTGGTCGTGGTCGAGGCCGCCTCGCTCGGCACGCCGTCGGTGCTCGTCCGTGACCCCGACAACGCGGCCACCGAGCTGATCGAAGAGGGCGTCAACGGCTTCGTCGCGGACGCTGTCGAGGATCTCCCAGAGGCGATCGAGCGCGTCAGATCCGCAGGGCCGGAGCTGCGCGCCTCGACCGCCGACTGGTACGGCCGCAACGCGAGCCGGCTGTCACTCGCCGGCTCGCTCGACACGGTCGCGGAGAGCTACGCGAGCGTTCGCTCGTAGCTGGCCGCGGTCAGCTCCGCGGTCCGCTCCCACGTGAACTCGGCCACGCGCGCCAGGCCGGCCTCGCGCAGCCGCGCGGCCTCGGCGGGAATCCGCCGCAGGGCGTCGGCGATCGCCCGCGGGTCATGCGGGTCGAACAGGAGCGCCGCGTCACCCGCCACCTCGGGGAGCGACGTCGCGTCGCTGCACGCGACCGGCACGCCGCGCGCCATCGCCTCGAGCACCGGCAGCCCGAAGCCCTCGGCCAGCGAGGGGAACACAAACGCCGACGCGAGGGCGTACAAGCCCTCGAGATCCTCGGCCGACACCCACGCCGGGAACACCGCCCGCAGTCCGAGCGAGGCCGCTCGCGAGCGCAGCTCCGCCTCGTGCGGCGTCGCGTAGCCGGGCATGACCACCACCGGGCGGTCCTCGAGCAGCGCGACCGCCTCCAGCAGCCGCAGCAGGTTCTTGTGCGGCCGCTTGGCGCTGACGGTCAGCAGCACCGGACCGTCGCCCAGCTCCAGCCGCGCGCGCAATTCGGCGGCCGGCGTCGGCGCCACCGGCGGCCGCGGCGTCACGCCGAGCGGCACGACGTCGACCTTGGCCTCCGGCGTGCCCAGATGCTGCGCGAGGTCGCGGCGGGTCGAGGCAGCGTCGACGATGATCCGGTGCGAGCGGCGCGCCGCGGCCGGCACCAGCGCGCGCATGCCCAGCGCCCGCACGCCGAAGTGCGCGTCGGGCACGACCAGGTAGTTGAGGTCGTGGATCGTCGTGACGCGCCGCGGCCCGCTGACCAGCGGCGCGGTGCTCGCCAGCGAGTGGATCAGGTCGCAGCCGTGGGCGGCGGAGGCCCGCGGCACCGCGAGCTGGTCGCCGCGCACCCAGTCGACGCGGTTGCGGGCGTCGAGCCCGAGCACGACCGTGTCGACGCCGAGGTGCTGCCCGGCGGCCGCCCGCGACACGAACGCCGTCAGCCGCAGCCCCGGCCTCGCCGCCAGCCGCGGGATCAGCTCGCGGGCGTAGACCTCCATGCCGCCGATCTCCCCGGGTACGAGGTAGACGAGGTTGAGTGCGACGTGCACGGGGCTACGCGTTCGGCACGCGGGCCGTCAGCCACACGTTCCGGCGCCAGACAGGCAGCCACGCGAGGGCGGTGAACGGGAACGGGCGGCGGTTGTCCTTGGTGCGCGCCGAGACGATCGAGGTGCCGGGGAAGACCGACTCGTACCCGACGTGCTCGACGTCCCAGCCCTGGTCGGCGAACAGCAGCCGGAACGCCTTGCGGGTGAACGGACGGCGGTGCGTGTAGTCGTCCCACACCCACCGCTGCGCGTCCGGGGAGGACGCGAACACCCGCCCGCCGGGGACCAGCACCCGCTGGACCTCGCGGACGACCGCGACGGGGTCGCGCACGTGCTCGAGCAGGTCCTTGAGGATCGCCCCCTCGAACGCGTCGTCCTCGAACGGGAGCGGCTCGTCGACGTCGGCCAGCAGCACGCGCCGGCCCGCGGCGGCCGCCGCCTCGACCGCGGCGGGCGAGCCGTCGATCCCCGTGTAGTCGGTGAAGTGCGCCGCCAGCCACGCGCTTCCGCAGCCGACGTCGAGCAGCTTCGTGTCGCGCCCGAAATGCCGCGTGACGTCGCGCCAGTACCCGGGCTGCTCGTGCCACTCGAAATACCCCATGGGGCGTTGAGCCTACGATGCTGCGGTGCCACTGCGCCATGTCGGCTTCAACGCGCTGTTCCTCGATCCAGGGGTCTCGGGCGGCCCCGAGACGTACCTGCGCGGGCTCGTCCCGGCGATCGCGACCGAGTTCCCTTCACTGCAATTGACCGTCGTCACGACCCGCCGCGGCGCCCGCTCGCTGCGCGCCGACGGCTGGACCGACTTCGCGCGGATCGTGCACCTCCCGTGCGACGAGGGAGAGCGCGGACGGCGCCTCGCCGCCGAGCAACTCCTGCTCGGCACGGTCGCGCGCCGGCGGCGCTTCGACGTCCTGCACTCGCTCGCCTCGATCGGCCCCGTGCTGCCGTCGGTGCCCGCCGTGGTGACGCTGCACGACGTCACGTTCTTCCGCATCCGCACGTTCGGCCTCACGACCACGCTGGCGATGAAGGCGATCGTGACCGGCGCCGCGCGCACCGCGTCGGCGCTGATCTCCGGGTCGGCCGCCGCCCGCGACGAAGCGTGCGAGGAGCTGCACCTGGACCCGGCGCGCTTCACCGTCGTCCACCACGGCGCCGGGCGGCTGCCGGACACGGTGCCCACGCCCGCCGCGGACATCCGCGCCAAGCTCGGCCTCGACGGGCAGCGCGTGGTGCTCACCGTGGGCGCGATCCGCCCGCACAAGAACCAGGGGGTGCTGGTCGAGGCGCTCCCGTCGCTGCCCGCCGACGTGGTGCTCGTGCTCGCGGGGCGCCCGGAGCTGGGCGCCGAGGAGCTGGGCGAGCGGGCGCGTGCGCTCGGCGTCGCCGAGCGGGTCGTCACGACCGGCTACCTCGACGACGCCGACCTCGAAGGCCTCTGGCGGGTGGCGTCCTGCTTCGCCTTCCCGACCCGCGCCGAAGGCTTCGGCCTCCCGCTGCTGGAGGCGATGCAGCGCGGCGTCCCCGCCGCGTGCTCGGACATCCCCGTGCTCCGCGAGGTGGGCGGCGACGTGGCGCGGCGCTTCGATCCCGACGACCCGGCCGGGGCCGCCGCCGCGGTGCAGGCCGCGATGGCCGATCCGGACGCCGCCGAGCGCGGCCGCGTCCAGGCGCAGGCGTTCTCGTGGGAGGCGTCGGCGCGCGGGACCTACGCGGCCTACGAGCGCGCGCTGACGGCGCGCCGGTAGCTCTCGAGCGTCGCCGCCGCGGTCGCCTCCCAGGTGAACGCGCGGCAGCGCTCGTACCCCGCCTCGACGAGCTGCGCGGCCAGGACCGGGTCGGTGAGGACGCGCTCCAGCGCGCCGCGGATCGCGTCGACGTCCAACGGGTCGAACTGCACGGCGGCCGACCCGACGACCTCCGGCAGCGAGGAGACGTTCGAGCACGCCACGGGCACCCCGCGGCGCATCGCCTCCAGCAGCGGCAGGCCGAAGCCCTCCTGCAGCGACGGCAGCGCGAACACCGCCGCGAGCCGGTAGAGCCCTTCGAGCTGCGCGTCGGTGAGCCAGCCCGGAAAGCGCACCCGGTCCGCCACACCGAGCTCCTGCGCGAGCGCGCGCAGCTCGGCCTCGTGCGGCGTCGCCGACCCGACGAGCACGAGCTGGACGTCGTCGGCCAGCCCGGCGACCGCGCGGATCAGCCGCGGCAGGTTCTTGTGCTCGCGCTTCTGCGCCACGCACAGCACGACCCGCGCATGACCCAACCCGAGCTCGGACCGCAGCCGCGCCTCCGGCTCCGGCTCGGTCACGCCGCCCTCCGGCACGCCGTGCGGCACCACGTCGATCTTGGCCTCGGGCAGCCCGATCGTCGCGACCATGTCGCGCTTGGCCGCCTCCGAGATCGCGATCACGCGGTCCGCCACCCGCGCGCTCGGCAGCGCGGTCGCCTTCATCATGAACGTGGCGCGGGCGCTCATCGTCTGCGGGAAGTGCAGCCAGATCAGGTCGTGCAGCGTCACGACGCGGGCGACCCGCGGGGAGACGAGCGGCACGATGTTCGCCAGCCCGTGGATGACGTCGAGGTGCCGCCGCGCCGCCGACCACGGCTGCGCCGCCCACTGCGCGGCCCCGGTGAGGAGCGGGTTCCACGGCTTCGGCGAGTCGTAGTCGACCGGGAACGTGACCCACTCGACCTCGCCCGCCCAGTCCGCGGCGCGCACCTCCGGCGGCACGACCCGGCCGACGAAACCCGTGAGCCGCAGGCCGGGCTCGGCCTCGAGCAGCGCCGGGATCAGCTCGCGCGCATACGTCCCCGCCCCGCCTGCGCCGTCGACGAGGTAGACCAGGTTGAGCCCGACGCGCAGCGGCCGGGTCATGTGGCCGATCCGCGCAGCCGTCGCGCCTCGATGTAGACCTCCTCGGGGACACCGCGCACGAGCACCAGCACGAGCAGGTAGACGCCCACGCCGAGCAGCGCCTTGGCCAGCGATGGGATCGGGACGAACCAGACCGCGAGCGCCGGCGCCAGGGCCACCAGCGTGCGCGGCATCATCCGCAGCCACTGCCCCACCGGGAGTCCGCGCCGCGCCAGCACCCAGCAACTCGCGACCAGCGCGAGGATGTCGGCCGTCATCGTCGCCACCGCGACGCCCTCCGCGCCGTGGGTCGTGCCGAGGATGCCCGAGCCGATCCCGTTCAGCAGCAGCGCTCCGCCCCAGATCAGCAGGATCGGCCGGTGCGCGCGCAGGCTCAGCAACGCGTAGTTGACGGTCACGCTGAGGAACACCACGAACAGGGTCACGCCCTGGATGCGCATCACGTCCGCGGCGGGCGCGAACTCCGCCCCGGCCACGACCTCGATGATGAAGCTCGCCCCGAGCACCAGCCCGAGAGCCAGCGCGGCGCCCGCGACGGTCATCGCGTGGAACATGCGCCCGATCCCGTAGGAGAGCCGGTCGCGGTCGTCGCGGGCCGCGCGGACGAAGATGGGGAAGGCGCCCGCGACCGCGAGCTGGGGGACGCTGATCAGGACCTCGGTGACGCGGAAGGACGCGCCGAAGTAGCCGACCTGGTCGGGGTCCGAGACCAGCGAGAGCACGATCAGCGCGACCCGGAAGTAGACCAGCGTGATCAGCACGATCGCGGCGAACGGGACGATGTCGCGCATCAGCTCGCGCCACTCGCCGAACGCGAACCGCGGCCGCATCGGCATCTTCCCGCGGACCAGCCAGACCGTCGCCAGGACGGCCACCAGCGAGGCCGGGATCAGTACCCCGAAGAACCACACGAGGCTCGCGCCGAGCGCCACCAGCAGGGCGATCCCGATCACCGAGGCGAGCTGGCGCACGAACTCGAGCACGGTCACCCAGCCGAGCCGCAGATCGACCAGCAGGCGCACCGACAGCGTGCTCTGGAACGTCTGGGTGATCGCGCCGATCCCGGCCAGCACCGTGCCGAAGACCATCGCCGAGCCGTAGCCCGCGATCGCGGCGAACGCGACCGCCCCGGTGAGGCCGATCACGCCGAGGAAGAGCCGCATCCCGATCATGTTGCGCAGCAGCGAGTCGTGCTCGGACGGGTCGCGGTCGACGAGCTCGCGCAACGCGACACCGGTCAGCCCCGCGTCGGTCAGGCCCGCGACGATCGAGACCAGCGCGACGACGGTCACGTAGCGCCCGCCGTCCTCGACGCCGAGGTGCCGGAACAGCAGCGCCGCCGACAACGTCGTGATGACGATGCCGGCGCCGAACCCCGCGATGCGGATGACGCCGCCGCGGATCGCCGCGGGACCGGCCGACGGCGTGTCGAGCAGGTCCGGGGGGTCTTCCTCGGTCGCCATCGTCACCGCAGCGCCTCGAGCGAGCGGGCAAGGCCTTCGTCGAGCCCGACGAGCGGGACGACCCCGACCTCCTCGCGCAGCCGGCGCGCGTCGGCCACGAGCCGCGGCGGGTCGCCCGGGCGCTCCGGCAGCGCGCCGAACCGCGGCAGCTCCGGGGCGCCGGCGATCGCCGCCAGGCGCTCGACCACCTCGCGCACCGCGACGGGCTCGCCGGACCCGATGTTCACCGGCCCGGTGACGTGGCCCGACGCGAGCGCGGCGAACGCGGCGGCCGCGTCGGAGACGTGCAGGAAGTCGCGGACCTGGTCGCCGCGGGTCGTCGGCACCTGCTCGCCGGCGAGCAGCGCGCGCCCGACGCCCGGCACCAGCCGCCCGGCGGGCTCACCCGCCCCGTAGATGAAGAAGATCCGGCCCCAGGCGAGCTCGAACCCCGCCTGCTCCGCGAACCCCGCCGCGACCGTGTGCAGGCCGTGCTTGGCCGCGCCGTAGAGCGTCGCCGGCCGCAGCGGCGTGGCCAGTTCCTCGCAGCGGTCGCCGAGATCGGTCCAGTCGTACTCGGCGCAGGTGCCGGCGAGCACGGCGCGCTGCCCGCCCGCCGCCGCGAACGCGCGCAGCAGCGCCAGCGACGCCTCGACCCACCGGACGTTCTCCGGCGCGCTCCAGAACTTGCCGTGCTCGACGTACCAGGCGAGGTGGACCAGCACCTCGGGGCGCACCGTCGGGACCACATCGGTGGCGGCGAGCAGGTCGGCCCGGTGCCAGACGAGCGCGTCGTCGCGCGGCTCGCCCGTGGTCACGGCGTGCACCTCGTGGCCGGCGGCGAGGAGCCGGCCGGCCACGTGGCGGCCGAGGAAGCCCGTGGCCCCGGTGAGCAGGACGCGACTCACGCTGCGAAGTCTGGGTACTCGGCGTCGCGCTGGGACATGATCCGTGGTGGCGCCGGCCACTGGATCCCGAACGCGCGATCGTCCCAGCGTACGCCTCGCGCCGCGTCGGGCACGTACGGCGTGGCGATCTGGTACAGGACCTCGCTGGCATCGGCCAGCGTCAGGAAGCCGTGCGCGCAGCCCTCCGGGATGTACAGCGCGAGGCCGTTCTCCGCGCTCAACTCGGTGCCGAACCAGCGCAGGTGCGACGGCGAGTCCGGCCGCAGGTCGACGACCGCGTCGAAGATCGCCCCGCGGGTGCAGCGCACGAGCTTGACCTCGCCGTGCGGCGCGGCCTGATAGTGCATTCCGCGAAGGGTCCCGGCGCGCGCGTTGAACGAGGTGCTGCACTGGTCGACGCGCACGTCGAGACCGCGCTCGGCGAACTGCGCGATGTCGAACGTGCGGGCGAACGAGCCGCGCTCGTCCTCGATCCGCTCGAGCTCGACGATCAGGACGCCGTCGACCGATGTGTCGCGAAAGCGCACACGCCCGAAGGTTAGAGAGGGGCCCCTAATACGATGCAGCGCATGGAGTCGCCGCGTCCGCGGGTGCATATCGGCCTGCCCACGTACAACCGCCGCGACCGGCTCGCGCGCGCCATCGAGTCGGTGCTGGCCCAGACGCACACCGACCTCGAGCTGATCATCTCCGACAACGCCTCGACCGACGGCACCGAGGAGCTCTGCCGCGAGGTCGCGGCCCGTGATCCTCGCGTCCGCTATGTGCGCCACGCGGCCAACCGCGGCTCGACCGAGAACTTCAACTTCCTCTTCGCGGAGCTGCGCGACGAGTACGTGATGGTGCTTGGCGACGACGACTGGATCGACCCGGGGTACGTCGAGGCGTGCCTGGACGTGCTGCTCGCGCACCCCGACACCGCCGTCGTGGTCGGCCGCTCCAGTTACTACTCGGCCGACGGGAGCTATCACGACGAGCTCGCGGACCCGCCCGAGATGCTCGACGAGGACCCCGCGCAGCGGGTCCGCGACTACTACCGCGTCGAGCCCAAGGGGGAGACGTTCTACGGGCTCTGGCGAGGCGCCGCGCTGGCCGCCTCGGCGCCGATGCGCAACGAGCTCTACAACGACGGCGTCTTCGCCGCCACGCTCGTGTTCGAGGGCAAGCTGCGCGCGACGCGCGCGGTCGCCGTGCACCGCGCCCGCGGCGGGACCAGCGAGGACTGGCCGAAGCTGCTGCGCACGCTCGGCAAGCCGGCGATCCAGGCCCGGTTCCCGCAGCTGGTGATCTTCGTCAACGTCTTCAGCGACATCGCCTGGGGCCATCCCGCGTACCGGAAGCTGCCGCTCGCGCGGCGGGTGCGCCTGGCGTTCGACTGCGCGTGGATCACGTTCTCGTTCCGCGGCCTGGCGTTCAGCCTCTTCGGGCCGGCGATCGCGAACCTCGGCGCCCGCCCCGGGATGCGCTGGATGCCGCGGGCGCTGGCGTCCGCGCGCCGCCGCTGGGGCGTCGGGGAGCAGAGCTGATGCAGCTCGCCGTCGTCGTCCCCACCCGCAACCGCGCCGACATCGCGCCCGCCGCGGTGCGCTCCGCGCTCGACGACCCGCGGGTGCGCGTGGTCGTCTCCGACAACTCGACCGACCCGGAGCAGCTCGAGCGCCTGCGCGCGGCCTGCGAGGCGCTCGCCGACGAGCGCGTGCGCTACCTGCGCCCGCCGGAAGGCCTGCCGATGACGCCGCATTGGCAGTGGGCGCTGGACCGCGCGCTCGAGGACCCGGCGACGACCCACGTGCTCTACCTGAGCGATCGCCGCGCGCTGCGGCCGGGCGCGGTGGCCGAGGCGCTGGCGATCGCCGAGCGCCACCCCGCCACCGTGCTGACCTTCGGCGACGACGTGCTGATCAACGACGAGGAGACGCCGGTGCGGGTGGTGGAGCGGCGCTGGACGGGCCGGCTGCTGCGCGTCGACGCCGCCCACATGCTGCGGATCTCCGCGCGCGGCATGTCGCACGTCGCGCTGCCGCGGATGCTCAACGGCATCACCCCGCGCACCGTGCTCGACGACATCACGCAGGCCTACGGGAACGTCTTCGACTCGATCGCGCCCGACCACTGCTTCGGCTACCGCTGCCTGGACCGCGTCGACTCGATCCTGCACCTGGACAAGGTCCTGGTCGTCCAGCGCGCGATGGGCCGCAGCAACGGCTACAGCCAGATGCGCGGGATCGTCAGCCCCGACAACGCCGACTTCATGCGCGAGCTGCGCGACCTGAAGATCAACCAGTACACGCCGGTGCCCGAGCTGCTGACGGTGACCAACGCCGGCTTCAACGAGTACGAGTACGTGCGCGGCGAGCGCGTGTCGCGCAAGCTGCCCGCACCGCCGCGCCACTTCTACCTCGGCGCCAACGCCCGCGACGTCGCGCTGCTGCAGGACCCCGCGCTGCGCGAGCGGATGGAGGGCGTGCTGCGCGAGCACGGCTGGACGCCGCGGATGCGGGCGCGCTACACGCTCGCTCTCGCCGCGTCGGCCGCGGGCTACTACGGCCGCCACGTCGAGGCGCTCGTCGCACGGCTGCGCAGCGCCCCGCCCACGGTCGTGGAGTTCGGCGACGCCGAGCTGGCGCTCGCCTACGCGCTCGAGCACCCCGGCGAGCCGAGCGCCGAGGCCGACCACCTCTGGCCGCTGCTGTCGCGCCCGGGGTCCGCGCACCGCGTCCCGGGCTACGGACCTACGGCAGGACCCGCAGCTCCGGCGTCCGCACCACGAACCGGCCGCCCCAGTCGCGAATCGACGCCAGCTGGCCCATGATCTCGTCCTTCAGGTTCCACGGGAGGATGAAGACGAGGTCCGGGCGCGTCTCGGCGATCGCGTCGGGTGAGCGGATCGGGATGTGCGTCCCGGGCAGCAGGTTCCCCTGCTTGTGCGGGTTCAGGTCGGCCGTGTAGTCGACGAAGTCCGGGCCGATGCCGCAGTAGTTGAGCAGCGTGTTGCCCTTGGCGGGCGCGCCGTAGCCGACGATCGTCTTGCCCGCACGCTTGAGCTCGATCAACATCGACAGGATCTGCCGCTTGTCCTCGACCACGCGCTTGCCGTAGTCGAGGTAGGTCTGCAGGTCGAGGTAGCCCGCGTCCTGCTCGCGGGCGAGGAGATCCGCGGCCCGGTCGGTCCGCGTCTTGGCGGCATCGTCGTCGTGGCAGCCGTAGATGCGCAGCGAGCCGCCGTGCGTCGGCAGCTCCTCGACGTCGAACAGCCGCAGCCCGTGAGCGGCGAAGACCTTGCTGACCGTCGAGAACGAGAAGTACGAGAAGTGCTCGTGGTAGATCGTGTCCCACTGGTTCTCGTCCACCAGGCGCATCAGGTGCGGGAACTCCATCGTGATCACGCCGCCGGGCTTGAGCAGCACCTTCATGCCGCCGACGAAGTCGTTGAGGTCCGGGACGTGGGCGAGCACGTTGTTGCCGAGCAGCAGGTCCGCCCCGCCGCCGTCGGCGAGCACCTCGCGGGCGGTCTCGACGCCGAAGAAGCGCACCAGCGTGTTGACGCCCTTCTCCTCGGCCGCGACCGCGACGTTCGCCGCCGGCTCGATCCCGAGCACCGGGATGCCGGCCTGGACGAAGTACTGCAACAGGTAGCCGTCGTTGGACGCCAGCTCGATCACGCGGCTGTCGCCGTCGAGCTGCCAGCGCTCGGTCATCGCCTCGACGTAGCGCCGCGAGTGCTCCAGCCACGACGACGAGTACGACGAGAAGTACAGGTAGTCGCCGAAGATGTGCTCGGGCGACTCGAACTCGCCGAGCTGCACGAGGAAGCACTGCGAGCAGACGTAGGTGTGCAGCGGGTAGAACCGCTCCATCGCGTTGGCGTGGTCCGCCGGCACGTAGGAGTTGGCCAGCGGGGACATGCCGAGGTCTGCGAACGTGTGCTCGACGGGAGCCGCGCAGAAGCGGCAGGTCAACGTGGTCATCGGGCGGCCAGGGTATTGAAGGCCTGCAACTGCGCCAGCGTGGTGACGCGCATGTCGTCACCGTCACGCAGCGCCGAGTACCACTCGACGACGGCCGCGAGCGTGCGTTCCAGGTCCCAGCGCGGCGTCCAGCCGAGCCGCGCCCGCGCACGGCTGGAGTCGACCTTCAGATAGCGCGCCTCGTGCGGGTGCTCGCCGGTGTCGTGGTTCCAGCTCAGGCCGCCGGGCCAGAGGGCGTCGAGGCGCTCGACGATCCAGCTCACCGGCCGCGCCTCGCCGTCGGCGGGCCCGAAGTTCCAGGCCGTCGCGGCGCTCTCGTCCTCCCACAGCGCCTGCGCCAGCACGAGGTAGCCGCTGAGCGGGTTGAGCACGTGCTGCCACGGCCGCGTCGCGCCCGGGTTGCGGATCTCGACCGGCTCGCCGGCGACGGCCGCGCGCATCACGTCGGGGATCAGCCGGTCCGCGCCCCAGTCGCCGCCGCCGATCACGTTCCCCGCCCGCGCGGACGCGAGCCGCAGTCCGTACGAGCGCCGGTACGCGCTCGTCACCAGCTCCGCCGCGCCCTTGGAGCTCGAGTACGGGTCGTGGCCGCCCATCGGCTCGTCCTCGCGGTACGCCCACTCCCACTCGCGGTTCTCGTAGCACTTGTCGGAGGTGACGTTGACGACAGCGCGGCTGCCCGCCGCGCGCGCCGCCTCGAGCACGTTGACGGTGCCCATGACGTTGACCTCGTAGGTCTCGCGCGGCTCGTCGAACGAGCGGCGGACGATCGGCTGCGCGGCGAGGTGCAGGACGATCTCGGCGCCGGCGGCGGCACCTTGCAGCGTCTCGAAGTCGCGCACGTCGCCGCGGACGTCGCGGACGTCCTCACCCACCCGCGCGAGCTCGAACAGCGACGGCTCGGTCGGCACCTCGTCGGAATAGCCGGTGACCTCGGCGCCCATCGACGCCAGCCACAGCGACAGCCACGCGCCCTTGAAGCCCGTGTGGCCGGTCAGCAGGACGCGCTTGCCGCGCCAGAAGCCGGGATCTACGTCCACACGCGCCACGGCGGCTTGCCCGAGTCCCACATGGCCTGCAGCTGCAGCAGCTCGCGGCGGGTGTCCATCGGCTGCCAGAAGCCGTCGTGGCGGTACAGCGAGAGCTCGCCGTCGCGGGCGAGGCCCTCGAGCGGCTCGCGCTCCCACACGAGCTGGTCGTCGTCGGTGAGGTAGTCGCGCACCTTCGGCGAGAGCACGAAGAAGCCGCCGTTGATCCACCCGCCGTCGCCGTGGGGCTTCTCGGCGAAGCCCGTGACCCGCTCGCCCTCGGACTCGATCGCGCCGAAGCGCCCGGGCGGCTGCACCGCGGTCACGGTCGCGACCGTCCCCTTCTCACGATGGAACGCGACCAGCTTGGAGACGTCCACGTCGGCCACGCCGTCGCCGTAGGTGAAGCAGAAGTCCTCGTCGCCGACGTAGTCCAGGACGCGGCGCAGGCGCGCGCCGGTCATCGCCGCCTCGCCGGTGTCCACGAGCGTGACCTTCCACGGCTCCGCGGTCTGCCGGTGCACCTCGACCGAGTTCGACGCGAGGTCGAACGTCACGTCGCAGGAATGCAGGAAGTAGTTCGCGAAGAACTCCTTGATCACGTAGCCGCGGTACCCGAGGCAGACCACGAACTCATCGATCCCGTGCGCGGAATAGATCTTCATGATGTGCCAGAGGATCGGCCGTCCGCCGATCTGGATCATCGGCTTCGGGCGGGTCTCGGTCTCCTCACTGATGCGGGATCCAAGCCCTCCGGCGAGGATGACTGCTTTCATGACGGCGGCACGCTAGCGAAATTCGATACCGCGACTTTTCGCATGCGCACCCGTTGAGAGAGTCGATGAAGGCCGGCACCAGCCAACTGATCACCCCCGTCGCCCCGCCGCCCGCGGTGTCGACCGAGCCCGTGCTCGGCGTCCCGCTCGCGATCACGGACTACGAGGCGACGCTCGACTGGATCGACGCGGCGGTGGCCGCCGAGCACCGCGGCTACGTGTGCGTGGCCGCCGTGCACACCGTGATGGCCTGCCAGGAGGATCCGGCGCTCAGCGCCGCGGTCCAGGGCGCCGACTTCACCGTCCCGGACGGCCAGCCGCTCGTGTGGGCGCTGCGGGCGCTCGGGCACCCGCTCGACGACCGCGTGTACGGGCCGGAGCTGATGGACCGCGCCTGCGCACGGGCGGCCAGGACCGGCCAGCGCTTCTTCCTCTACGGCGGCCGCAACCAGGGCGCGCTCGTCGAGCTGACACGGATGCTGCGCCTGCGCCACCCGGGCCTGAAGATCGTCGGCGGCTACGCGCCGCCGTTCCGCGAGCTGACCGACGCCGAGGACGAGGCGGTCTCGCTCGAGATCAAGCGCTCAGGCGCGGACGTCGTGTGGGTCGGCATCGGCGTGCCCAAGCAGGAGAAGTGGATGGCGCGGATGCGCGACCGGTTGGACGTCCCGGTCCTGATCGGCGTCGGCGCCGCGTTCGACTTCCACGCCGGGATCATCCCCCAGGCTCCGCCGGTGATGCAGCGTTTCGGCCTCGAATGGCTCTACCGGCTGCGCCAGGAGCCACGCCGCCTGTGGCGCCGGTACCTGACGTACAACCCGCGGTTCGTGCTGGGGTTCGCGCGCCAATACGTGCGCGGACGCGGCGCACGCTGACGCGGGGCGCGCTACTTTCGGAAGGAGATGCGACGGACCGCATGCCTGCTGTTCGCGGTCGCCCTGCTGTTCGGCACGGCCGGAGCCGGGGCGGCGCGCGCTGACGTGTTCGACGACAACCCCGCGACCGCGTCGCGTGGGCCGGGTGAGGCGTACGTGTTCGTGCGTGCCGCCAACGGCGAGATCTACGCGCGGCATCGCATCGACGGCGGCTGGAGCAGCTGGGAGTCGATCGGCGGCAACACGACCTCCGGCCCCGCCGCGGTCGCGTTCGACGGGACGATCCAGGTGTTCGCCCGCGGCGCGGACGGCGCGGTCTGGCAGACGTCGATGAACACGGACAGCACCTGGCGGGCGTGGAACTCGCTCGGCGGCTACACGACGTCGGCGCCGGGGGCCACAGTCCGCCGCGGCAACGGCTACCTCGACCTCGTCGCGCGCGGCGGCGACAGCCAGATGTGGCAGCAGTCGTTCGTCCCCGGCCGCGGCTGGTCGGGCTTCGCGCCGATCGGGGGGAACCTGACGAGCGCGCCCTCGGTCAACTCGCAGGCGCCCGAGCTCTTGAACATCTGGGCGCGCGGGACCGACGGAGCGATGTACCAGAAGTCGTGGAACGGCTCGGCGTGGATCGACTGGGGCACGCTCGGCGGCGGGATCTTCGGCGCCCCGACCTCGATCTCGCGTTCGGAGAACGTGATCAACGTGTACGTGCGCGGAAGCGGCGACGCGACCTACCAGCGCAGCTGGGGCCCGTCCGGCTGGTCGGAGTGGTTCCTGCTCGACGCGGGTGCGATCTCGAGCTCCCCGGCCGCCGGCTCGGACGCCGGCAACCGCGAGTACCTGTTCGCCCGCCGCGGGAGCGACCACCTGCTCTACAAGGAGTGGGTCTCGGGCACGTGGACCGCGTGGAACGACCTCGGCGCGATCGCGCTGCCGCCACCGCCTCCGCCCCCGCCGCCGGCCAGCGCGCCGCTGCCCGACGGGCGCATCAACCTCCTCGCGGGCGTGGGCTGCACGCCCGTGGGCGGCAAGCTGCGCGTCAGCGTCTCGGTCAAGAAGCCGAAGGGCAAGAGCAAGCCGCGGGTGACGAAGATCGTGTTCTTCACCAAGGGCAAGGGGCGGGCGGTGCGCGTGGACCACAAGGCACCCTTCCAGGTGCACATCCCGATCAACGAGCGGGCCGGCGCCACGGGCCGTGTCTACGCCCGCGTGTACTACAAGCGCACCGCGCGTGGCAAGACCTCTCGCAAGGTCGTTTCCAGGCGCTACAAGGTCTGCCGCTAGCCTCCTAGCCTCCCTATGCCCTCCTACGACGTCTGTGTCATCGGACTCGGCCGCATCGGCCTGCCCCTGGCCCTGAGCTTCGCCGACGCGGGCTTGTCGGTCCTCGGTGTCGACAACGACACCAAGCGCCTCGACACGCTCCGCGAGCGCCGGATGCCGTTCAAGGAGCCGGGCACCGACGAGCTGCTCGCCCGCGTCGACCTCGATCTCTCGCCGCGCGCCGCCGACGCCGCGCAGGCCGACGCGATCGTGCTCACACTCGGCACGCCGGCGATGTCGCACATCGAGATCGACATCGGCGCGATCCGCGCGGTGCTCGACGACCTGCTCCCGCTGGTGCGCCCCGAGCAGCTGATCGTGCTGCGCTCCACCGTCGCCCCCGGAACGACCGAGTTCGTCGCCGGCTACCTCGAGAAGCACCGCGGGTTCCGCGTCGGCGAGGACCTCTACGTCGCGCACGTGCCTGAGCGGATCGCCGCCGACCGCTTCATGGAGGAGATCTCGACGCTGCCGTGCATCATCGGCGGCATCGGCGAGGCGAGCGGCGAGCGCGCGGCGAAGCTCTTCGAGCCGCTCGGCGCCCCGATCGTCCAGACGACGCCGGTGCAGGCCGAGCTGGCGAAGATCTGGACCAACATCCTGCGCTACGCGACGTTCGCGCTGCCGAACCTGCTGATGATGGACTGCGAGCGCTACGGCGCGAACGTCTTCGACGTCATCGAGCTGATCAACCGCGACTACCCGCGCGGCGGCATGAAGGCGCCGGGCTTCACCGCCGGGACGTGCCTGCGCAAGGACTTCGCGTTCTCGGAGGAGCGGTCGAGCGCGCCGGGCATGCTGCTGGCCGTCTCGCGCGTGCACGAGACCGTGCCGCTGTTCCTCGTCGACGGCGTCAAGCGCCGGCTCGGCGGGTCGCTGCGCGAGCGCCGCGTCGCCGTGCTCGGCCTGGCCTTCAAGTCCGACACCGACGACGAGCGCGACTCGCTCTCGCACAAGCTGATCCGGCTGCTCGACCGTGAGCTCGCCGACGTGACGGTGCACGACCCGGTCGTGGCGACGCCGACGTCGAGCTTCGAGGAGGCCGTGACCGGTGCCGACGTCGTGATCGTGGCGACCAACCACAGCGAGTACTCGACGCCCGAGTCGCTGCGCACGATCGCCGAGCTGGCCGGCCGCGACTGCCTCGTGGTCGACCCCTGGAACGCGCTGGGCACGTCCCAGGTGTTCGCGTACGTCGCCGAGGTGGCGGCGCTCCGCGCATGACGCGTCGCGCGTGGGCGGCGTTCGCCGCGATGTCGGTCATCTGGGGGATGCCGTACCTCTTCATCAAGGTCGCGGTCGACGACGGCATCTCGCCGGCGTTCCTGTCGTTCGCCCGGGTGCTGCTGGCCGCAGTCGTGCTGCTCGCGCTGGCCTGGCGGGCGGACGCCCTGTCCTCGCTGCGCGGGCACTGGCAGTGGGTCGCCGCGTACGCGGTGGCGGAGATCGCGCTGCCGTTCCCGCTGATCGCGGCGGGCGAGCAGCGGGTGTCGTCCTCCCTGGCGGCGATCCTGATCGCCTGCGTGCCGCTGCTGGTCGCGGTGATCGCGATCCGCTTCGATGCGTCCGAGCGCGCGACCGGGATCCGGCTCGTGGGCCTGTTCGTGGGCCTCGCGGGCGTGGTCGCGCTGGTCGGCATCGACGTCGCCGGCAAGACCGACGAGCTGATCGGCACCGGGTTGATCGTGCTCGCGGCGGTCGGCTACGCGATCGGGCCGATGGTGCTCAAGCGCAAGCTGGCCCACCTCGATGCGCGGGCCACGATGGGCGGCTCGCTCGCGATCGCGGCGGCGCTGCTCGCGCTCCCGGCGGCCGTGTCGCTGCCGAGCGAGACGCCGACGCCCGAGGCCGCGTTCTCGCTGGTCTTCCTCGGCCTCGTCTGCACGGCGCTGGCCTTCGTCGTCTTCAGCGTGCTGATCCGCGAGGCCGGCCCGAGCCGCGCGCTCGTCATCACGTACGTGAACCCGGTCGTCGCGGTCGCCCTCGGCGTCGCGATCCTCGGCGAGCGCCCCGGCGCGGGCGCGGTCGCCGGGTTGCTCTTGATCCTGGCCGGTTCCTGGCTCTCCACGGATGGGCGGCTGCCCCCGGGGTTCCGCCGGCGTCCGAGTGGTGGGGTGGTACCTGCATGAGCCGTGTTCTTGTCACTGGCGGCGCCGGGACGATCGGCGCCGCCGTCGTCCGGCGCCTGCTGCGCGACCCTGACTTCGAGGTCCGCGTCTCCGACCAGCGCGAGGCGCCGGACTGGATGCGCGAAGGCTGCGAAGTGCACCGCGGCGACCTGCGCACGCTCGACGAGGCGCGCAAGGCGATGCGCGGGTGCACGCATGTCATCCACCTCGCCGCGATCGTCGGCGGGATCGCGAACTTCCACAAGCTCCCGCACACGCTGACCGAGGTCAACAACGCGCTCTACAACGGGGTCTTCCGCGCGGCGCTGGACGAGGACGTCGAGCGCTTCACGTACGTCTCGTCCTCGATGGTGTTCGAGAACGCGACGCAGTACCCGACGCGCGAGGACTACCTGCCGGAGTGCCCGGTGCCGACCTCGGCGTACGGCTTCTCGAAGCTGACCGGCGAGGTGTACTGCCGCGCCGCGCACGCCGAGCACGGCCTGCCGTACACGATCTGCCGCCCGTTCAATGCCTACGGGCCGGGCGAGATGCCCGAGAACGAGCCGGGGATCGCGCATGCGGTGCCTGACCTGATCCGCAAGTCGCTGCGGCAGCTGAAGCCGCTGCCGATCTTCGGGACGGGCGAGCACACGCGCACGCTGACGCACGTCGACGACATCGCCGACGGGATCGTGGTCGCGACGGGCTCGGCGGCGGCGCTGAACCAGGACTTCAACATCTCCGCGAGCGACGAGCTGACGGTCGCCGAGATCGCCCGCATCTGCTGGCGGCTGAGCGGCAACGACCCCGACGAGCTCGTGTTCGAGCACCTGCCGAGCTTCGAGGTCGACGTCGTGCGCCGCTGGCCGTCCGTCGAGAAGGCCGAGCAGCTGCTCGGCTGGAAGGCGAAGATCGGCGTGGAGGAAGGGATTGCGGCCACCGTGGCGTGGCTGAGGGAACGAGAGGAGGCGACGGCCTGATGCCGAGCGCGTTTATCACCGGCATCACCGGTCAGGACGGGTCCTATCTGGCGGAGCTGCTGCTGGAGAAGGGCTACAACGTCCACGGCATGGTCCGTCGCGCGTCGACCGAGAAGTTCGACCGGATCGAGCACCTGCGCGAACGCATCACGCTGCACCAGGCCGATCTGCTCGACCAGCGCTCGCTCGTCGACGCGCTGCGCGCCGCCAAGCCGGACGAGGTCTACAACCTGGCGGCGATGTCGTTCGTCGCGGTGTCGTGGATCCAGCCGACGCTGACCGCGGAGTTCACCGGCGTGGGCGTGACGCGGATGCTCGAGGCGGTGCGCGAGGCGTGCCCGGAGGCGCGCTTCTACCAGGCGTCGAGCTCGGAGATGTTCGGCAAGGTGCTCGAGACGCCGCAGACCGAGACGACGCCGTTCTACCCGCGCTCGCCCTACGGCGTGGCGAAGGTCTACGGCCATCACATCACGGTCAACTACCGCGAGTCCTACGACCTCTTCGCGGCGTCCGGCATCCTGTTCAATCACGAGTCCGAGCGTCGTGGCCTCGAGTTCGTGACGCGCAAGATCACGTGGCACGCCGCGGCGATCAAGCACGGGAAGAAGACCAAGCTCGGGCTCGGCAACCTCGACGCGCGCCGCGACTGGGGCTATGCGAAGGACTACGTCGAGGCGATGTGGCTGATGCTGCAGCACGACAAGCCCGACGACTTCGTGATCGCGACGGGCGAGACCAACACGGTCCGCCGCTGCGTCGAGATCGCGTTCGACGAGGCCGGTCTCGACTGGGAGCCGCACGTCGAGCTCGACCCGCAGTTCCTGCGCCCCGCCGAGGTCGACCTGCTGGTCGGCGACCCGTCGAAGGCCAAGCGCGAGCTCGGCTGGGAGCCCAAGACGAGCTTCGAGGAGCTGATCCGCCTGATGGTCCGCTCCGACCTCGAACTGCTATCGAAGTAGGGCCATGAAGATCGGCATCGTCGGGCTGGGGTACGTCGGCCTCCCACTGTCGGTCGCCTTCGCGGAGGCGGGGTGCGACGTGATCGGCCTCGATGTCGACCCGGGCAAGATCGCCGCGCTGCGCGAGGGTCGCTCGCACATCGAGGACATCCCCGACGCGCGACTCGGCGCGGCCCTGGAGCGCTGCACGTTCACGACGCGCTACGTCGAGCTGCACGAGGCCGACGCGATCCTCGTCTGCGTTCCCACGCCGCTGACCCGCAACCGCGAGCCGGACCTCGGCCCGCTGCTGTCGTCGGCGCGCTCGCTGGCGGGCGTGATCCGGCGCGGGCAGACCGTGGTGCTCGAGTCGACGACGTTCCCCGGCACGACGCGCGAGCACCTGGTGCCGCTGCTCGAGGAGTCCGGCCTGCGGGCCGGCGAGGACTTCGCGCTGGCGTTCTCGCCCGAGCGCGTGGACCCGGGCCGCACCGACTACACGCTGCGCACGACGCCGAAGGTCGTCGGCGGGCTCACCGCCTCCTGCACCGAGGCCGCCGTGGGCGTGTACGCGCGGGTCTGCGACTCCGTCGTCCCGGTCTCGACGCCCGAGGTGGCCGAGCTCTCGAAGCTGCTCGAGAACATCTTCCGCTCGGTGAACATCGCGCTGGTCAACGAGATGGCAATGCTCGCCGACCGCATGGGGATCGACATCTGGGAGGTCGTCGAGGCCGCCTCGACCAAGCCGTACGGCTTCATGCCCTTCCAGCCCGGGCCGGGCATGGGCGGGCACTGCCTGCCGGTCGACCCCTTCTACCTGACGTGGAAGGCGCGCGAGTACGACCTCTCGACCGAGTTCATCGAGCTCGCCGGCAAGGTCAACCAGCAGATGCCGTACTTCTGCCTGGAGAAGGCGGAGCGGGCGCTGAACGACGTGTCCAAGCCGGTGCGCGGGTCGCGCATCCTGGTCATCGGCGTGTCCTACAAGGCGGGCGTGGGCGACATCCGCGAGTCGCCGGCGCTGAAGATCATCCGGCTGCTGCGCGAGCGTGGCGCCGACGTCAGCTACCACGATCCGTTCGTCCCGGAGCTGCCGGAGCTCGGGCTGAGCAGTGTCGAGCTGCCGGCCGCCGCCGACGGCGTGGACCTGGCGCTGATCGTCACCGCGCATCCGGGCGTGGATCACCGCGACGTGGTCGAGCGCGCGCAGCGCACGCTCGACCTGCGTGGCGTCACCCGTTCACTGGGAACGGGCGCGCTGCAGCTCTAGAACACTGCCGGCGATTCACGGCCGCGCTGCCCGGCGGGCCAGCAATATCACGCTCGTGTGCCGAGTCGTAGCGTTGCCAAATGCGTCTCGCGCAACGATCGTCACGCGCAGCGTCAGCGACCGTCTTCGTTGGAGGGCGTTGTGGACGAACGGCGAGAGGCCAGGCCGCACCGCCGCACTCCCTTTACGGCCGGCACGAAACGGGACCGTCGAGATCCGCGCCCGCGCCTGCGGACTCGTCACGCTGAAGGCCACGACGCCAGTGACGTCCTCGTCAAACGAGCCGATCGGATAGAGGAACCGCCGCTCCCGGTCCTCGCGGACCCGCTGCACCTGGCCGTCCGGGAGCCGCGGGCCGGTCGTGTCGGGCCGACCACGAACATTGGTCGGCGTCGCCGTCGGTGGCGTCGCCGTCGGTGTTCGCGGTGGCGTCGCCGTTCCAGTCGCAGTTCCTGTCGGCGTCGGCGTGGGTGTGGCGGTCGGTGTCACGGGCGGGGTAGTTGGAGGCTTGGTATCCGCTCGTCGCCGCAAGTCACAGTCCCGGACCGCGTGCTGACCTCCAGAGGCTGCACGCTTGCGTGCCGCCTCGTAGTCGTCGATGTGGACCGCAGGCTGGAACGTCACCTGTTCGATGTCGCCGCGCGGAACGCTCAGCAGGCTTCGCCATGGCCGTCCTCCACGCTGATCATCGTCGACACAGATCATCACCAGCTCGGAAGACGAATACGCCAGAAGAAGACCTTGAGCTCCCGTGCCGTTCTTGCGGACGTACTGGAGCGGCTCGAACCGGGGATTCCCCGCCTCCCGATCAGTGATGAGAACGTAGCTAGATCCCCACACGAGCACCGTCACGCCGGCGACGACGGCCGTGCGGTGGGGCCAACGACGGACCACGGCGACGGCGACCAGCCCAACCAGCAGCCCAACGAGACCGACGACCAAGAGCCAGCGGAATGCGGTAGGGGTCTCTGACGTGACCTGGTCAACGATCACGAACGACACAGCGCCCGCGGCAAGCCCGAGGAACAGCACCGGCACTGCGCGGTACGGGGGGTATCGGCTGTACGCCGGGCTTACCGTGGCCGCGACTCCGACTCCGACGCCGATCGCGACGATCACTGTCACTCCAATCGCGCTGATCCCCTCCGCGACGAGCTGTTCGCGAGGGAGCAACGCCGCCGTGCGGACCGGGTTCGGAAGCTCTGCCGCGGCGATCCGATTCTGCATCCGGATACCGCCGATGACGACGAGCAAGCCGACGAACGCCCCGAGCCCGGCTAGGACTTGGACGACCGCTCCGACAACGCCTAGCAGTGAACGTTCGTCAGGTTCATCGTCCATCAAGGCACAGCATCACCGGCGGAGCGGTGATGCTGCAACCCTGAGCGCGTACGTCAGCCGTTCTTGAAGGCCGCGAACGCGGCTTTCTTGGTCCCGTCGGCGTCGAGCAGGCCCTTGTAGGTGCTCGGGACGTTGGAGTCGTCGATCAGGCCCTTGTAGCCGAACGTGTAGACGTTCTTGTCGGCCTTGGTGACCTTCAGCGCGGCCTTGATCCAGGCCGCCTGCTTGGTCGGGCTGAGCGTCAGGTGGACCGGGCTGAGGAAGAGTTTGTGGTCGCCGACGCGCTTCTCCAGCGCCTCCAGGCTCTTCTTGGTCGGCGGCTTGGAGCCGGAGATGTCGTGGCCGTAGAAGTCCATCCGCGGCGCCTTGCCGTTGGGCAGCTTGAGCTTGGACACCCAGCTCGCGACGTTCGCGTTGGTCGACTGCCCGCCGACCACCTTGTTGAGCTTGGACGCCGCCTTGAGCTTGGCGTAGGCGCCGTCGAGCATCTGCGCGTACTTCGAGCCGCCGCCCTTGTATGGACCGTCCCAGATGCTCCAGAGGTGCACGGTCTTGTAGCGCTTGGCGGCCACCTGGACGAACGTGGCGAAGTCGCCGGTCTTCTTGGACCACTTCGGGGTGCCGGTGACGGTGAGCGCGACCTGCAGGCCGGCGCTCTTGGCCTCCGCGACCGCGGTGTCGATCTCGTCCGGCCACTCGTAGGACGGGTCCTCGACGTCCTTGGCGTCCAGCGGCTCGAGGTCGGCGACCTGGCTCCAGTCGAGCGTCGTCTGGTAGATGCCGGCGCCCAGTTCCTTGTAGACCGGGAACTGCGATTGCGCGTCGATCTCCACCGGGCCCCAGATGGCCTTCTTGGTGGTGACGGCGGCGTGTGCGGACGTCGCGGACACGGCGACGAGGGCGAGCGAAAGCGTTAGGGCGCGACGGACCATGGTGGTGTCAACCTAGCCGCGGGTCCGAAGTTTCGGACCGTAGAGGGCTTGGAGTCGGTTCGCGATCACTTCGGGGGCGCTGCGCGCGCGGGCGGCCCGCAACGCGCGCTCTCCCGCGTCGCGGTCGCGATATCGCGCGGTCAGCACCGCCTGCAGCGCGGCGACGTCGCCTGGCGGGTACAGGCCCTCCTCCGGCACCGCCTCCTCGAGCCCGCCCGAGGCCGCCGCGACGGTGGGCAGCGCGGCGGCCATCGCCTCCAGCGCGGCGAGCGGGAGGATCTCGGCGTAGCGGCTGGGGATCACCGCCACGGCGGCGCGCTTGCGCAGCTCCGCGAGGCGATCGGCGGTCACGTGGCCGACGAACCGCGCCGTGTGCGCCGCGGCTTCGAGCGCCGCGCGTTCCGGCCCTTCGCCCGCGACCACGAGCGGGAGATCCGCGCGGTTGCAGGCCTCGACGACGTCGGCGAAGCCCTTCTCGGGCGTCAGGCGGCCGGCGGCGAGGACGTATTCGCCGGTGTGCGCGTCCGAGTGGGTGGCGAAGGTCCGCTGCACCGAGCCGAGCACCTCGGCGCGGTCCACGGGCGCCCCGAGGTCGAGCAGCCGTTGGCGGGCGAACGCGGAAGGGACGACGATCGCGTCGGCGGCGTCGATCAGCCGGCGTTGTTGGCGGGCGAGGCCGGCGGCGTAGACGAGCGCCTCGGCGCGCGAGCCACGACAGTTGTGGAGCACGCCGGGCAGCGTGTTGCGGCCGTGGCAGCGGGTGCAGTCCTGGCCGCCGGTGAAGCAGGTGCCGACGGCGCAGACGAGGCGGTAGTTGTGCAGGTGCAGCACGGTGCGTGCGCCCGCCTGTCGTGCCGCTTGCAGCGCATTGGCGCCGAACGTCGGGTGGACGTTGTGGGCGTGGACGACGCGGGCCCCCGTCCTCTTGACCGCCTCGGCCACGTCCTGCGGCCTGGTGCCGCCGGTCAGCAGCCCGCGCGCCGCCTGGCGTGCGCCGACCTGGTCCGACTCGCGCTCGAGCGTCGTGACGTCCTCGCCGAGATGGGTCGTGATCAGCCAGCGCAGATCCTCCACCGCCCGCTCCTCGCCGCCCGCGTGGCGGTAGCGGTGGTGCAGCAGCGCGATCACGGGCTGCAAGGCTAGACGGCCAGTGATCGCCTACCTGGTGATGTCCTACACGCACCCCGAGCTGGTGCGGCGCCTTGTGGCCCGGCTGCAGGGCGGCGTCGTCGCCGTGCACCACGACGACCGCCGCTCCACGCTCGGCGACGTCGACGCGCTGCTGATCCCGCCCCGGCCGATCGAGTGGGGCCACGGGTCCCAGCTGGCCGCGATCCTGCGCTGCTTGGACTGGCTGCGCTCCTACGAGTGGGACTGGCTCGTGCTGCTCTCGGGCCAGGACTACCCCGTCCGCCCGGTGCCGGAGATCGAGGTCTCGCTGCTCGCCACCGACGTCGACGCGTTCATCCGGTTCCGTCCGGTGCCGCCGCGCGTGCTGCGCCGCGGCGCCGTCGACGAGTTCGCCCGCCGCTACGCCTACCGCTGGCGCAAGTTAAAGGGGCCTGACCCCTTTAGGTTTCGCCTCGATCCGTTGGTGCAGGTGCGGACGTTGCCTTCCGGGACGTACGTCGGGCTGCCCGCGCGGCCGCCGCTGCCCGTGTTCCACGGGTCGGACTGGTTCTCCTTGTCGCGGCGGGCGGTCGACACGGTCCTCGCCGCGCCCGAGGAGGTCGTCGACCACTTCCTGCACACGATCATCCCGACCGAGGCGTTCGTGCACACGGTGCTCGCGAACTCGGGGCTGCGGCTCGCGAACGACCACCGCCGCTACGCGGTGTTCGACCCGCCGTCGTCGCCCTCGCCGCGGGTCTTCGGGCTCGCGGACGTCGGCGAGGTGCTCGCCTCGGGCGCCGACTTCGCGCGCAAGTTCGAGGACGAGCGCGTGCTGGACGAGATCGACCGCCGAATACCCTGACCGCGCGCATGGAAGCCCCGCCCGCCTCGATCCTCTTCCCGACCCGCGACCGGCGCGAGTACCTGGCGGTCGCGCTCGCCTCGGTCGCGCCGCAGGCGGCGGCGCGCGGCGCCGAGATCGTGATCGTGGAGGACGACGCCTCCGATCCGGCGACCGCGCAACTCGCCGAGCGCTATGGCGCGCGGTACTTCGCACTGGGCCGCAAGCGGGGCATCAACGTCGCCCGCAACGCCGCGGTCGCGGCGGCGGACGGCGAGCTGCTGTGCTTCCTCGACGACGACGTCGAGGTGTGGCCGGGCTGGCTGGACGCGCTGCTCGGCGCCTCGCGCGAGTTCGAGGCGCTCGGCGGCCCGATCCGCCCGCGCCTGGAGGGCTCGAAGCTGCGCGCGTGCGGACGTGAGCCACTCCCGGTCACCGCCCTCGACCTCGGCACCGAGGATCGCGACGCCGAGTTCGTGTGGGGCGCGAACATGGCCCTGCGCCGTGCCGCGATCGAGCGCGTCGGCCCGTTCGACGAGGTCCTCGGCGGCGCCGGCGACGAGGAGGACTGGCAGCGCCGCCTGCGCGCCGCGGGCGGCCGCGTCGGCTACGTCGCCGCCGCGGGCGTCGACCACCGCCGCACCGGCGCCGACGCGCGGCTCCGCTCGCTCGCCCGCGCCCAGTACTTTCGCGGCCGCGCGTCGCGCCGCTACGACGTCCACAAGGCGCGCGCCGCCGCCTCGCCGCCCGGCGCCGCGGCGCCCCTTGCGCCGCCCACGCTCGGCGCCGAGCTGCGGACCCTTGCCGGCTGTCTGTGGCACATCGCGCGGCGACGGTGCGGCGTCGGGGTCACGTTGACCGCGGCGACGTGGGGGCGCGTCGTCGAGACGCTCGATCCCGCGCCCGCGCCGCCGAGCGCGACCGATCCGGACTATCTCTCGGGTCGTTCGGGGACGCTCGGGCGGCGGACCGCGCTCGTCGGGGCGGCGAAGGACCTGTGGGCGCGGGCGTCCGGGCTGCGTGGACGGGTCGCGTTGGCGCGGGCCGCCCGTCGTGGGCCCGTCCGGCGGGTGCACGTCGTCGGGGTGGCGCGGCCGGAGCAGCTGCGCACGGTCGCGCGGCTGCGGCGCGAGCTCGCCCGCTCGCGCCACGACGTCGACCTGCACCTCGTCCCGCCGGCCCCCGGAGCGGGTAAGTGGACGAACGTGAACGCCGCCCTGCTCGCCACGCCGCCCGCGGGCGCCGACTGGCTGCTGATCGTCGACGACGACGTCGTCCTCCCGCGCGGCTTCCTCGACCGCTTCATCGCCGCGGCGGAGGCGTTCGGGCTCGAGCTCGCGCAGCCCGCCCACGCGTTCGCCTCGCACGCCGCGTGGGACGTCACGCGGCGGCGCCCGGGCGTGCTCGCCCGCCGCACGCGGTTCGTCGAGATCGGCCCTGTCACCGCGCTCTCCGCCCGCGCCGCCGCCGAGCTCCTCCCGTTCCCGGACCTGCGGATGGGCTGGGGCCTCGACGGCGCCTGGAGCGCGCTCGCCTCCGAGCGCGGCTGGCCGATCGGCGTCGTCGACGTCACGCCCGTCCGCCATCTGCGCCCCGTCGCCGCCTCCTACCCGCGCGACGCGGCGATCGCCGAGGCCGAGGCCTTCCTCGACGGCCGCGCGTACGTGACCCGTGACGAGGCCGCCGAGACGCTCGCGGAGTACCGGGGGCTGCCCGCGTGACGCGCCCCGCCGCGCCCACGCCGCCGGTCGCCCGCCGACCCCTCGCCGGGCCCTGATGCGCGTCCTCGTCGTCGCCGAGTACTACCCGCGGGCGGCGGACCCGGCGCTCGGGGTGTGGGCGCATCGGCAGGCGGTGGCCGCACGCGACGCGGGGGCGGAGGTCGAGGTGCTCGTCCTGCACCGGCCGGTGCCGTCCAAGGCGGCGCTGCGGGCGCGCGACCCAAAGGCGCTCGCCGCGCCCTTCACGCAGCCGCTGAAGACGACGCTCGACGGGATCGCCGTGACCTACGTGCCGTTCGTCGCGCCTCCGCGGCCGCGGTCGTACGGCTCGTGGGGCGCGTGGGCCGCGCCGACGCTGGCGCTGGCCCTGCGGCGCAAGCGGTTCGACCTCGTCCACGCCCACTACGCCGCACCCGCCGGCGACGCCGTGCGGCGGGCCGGGATCGACAAGCCGCTCGTGATCAGCGTCCACGGCGGCGACGTCCTCGCGGTGCCGGGGTATCGCGGTGGCACAGCGGCCGTCACCGAGGCGTTCAAAGCCGCGCGGCTGACGCTGGCCAACTCGACGGCGATCGCCGAGCGCAGCCGTGAGCTGGGCGCGCGGGACGTGCGGGTGGTCCACCTCGGCACCGACGTCCCGCCGCCCTCGCACACCGACGCGACGACGCTCGTGACCGTCGGCAACCTGATCGCCCGCAAACGACACGGCGACGTGCTCCGCGCCCTCTGGCTGCTCCGCGACCAGCACCCAGAGCTGCACTACGTGATCGTCGGCGACGGTCCCGAGCGCGCGGCGCTCGAGCACCTCGCAGACGACCTCGAGCTCTCCGACCGGGTCGCGTTCCGCGGCGCGCTCCCGCCGCAAGAGGCGCTGGCCGTCGCCCGCTGGGGCGGGATCTTCGTGCTGCCGAGCATCGACGAGGCGTTCGGCGTCGCCTACATCGAGGCCATGGCGGGCGGGATCCCGGCGATCGGCTCGCGGGGGGAGCCCGGCCCGGAGGAGATCGCGAGCTGCGGCGGCGGGATGCGGCTCGTCGCGCCTGGCGACCCCGAGTCGCTCGCGAACGAGCTGCGTGAGCTGCTCGACGACGCGACCTACCGCAAGGAACTCGGCGCCGCCGCCCGCGCGAACGTGGAACAGCACTTCACCTGGGAACGGTGTGGACGGGAGACGGTGCGCGCCTACGAGGACGCGCTGCGGTGAAGCCCGGGCCCTCCCGAGCCGCCAACGATGCCGCGTACGCGCGGGCGGCGTCGTCGCGCGCTGACACGCGGCCCGTCCTCTTCGTCACCAACCACGCGCCGCCGTTCCGCGTCCCCGCGTTCCAGGCGCTGCACGAGCGCGAGAACGTCGTCTTCGCGCTGATCGGCGGCCACGTGCGCCACGGTGGCGGCGGAACCCGGCAGCAGCAGTTCCCGTTTCCCGCGATCTTCCCGCCCGAGCGCACCGTCGCCCGCCTCGCCGCCTCGGGCCGTTACCGCGCGGTGATCGCGGGCCTCTCGGGCAAGGTCGCGCTCCCCGCCGCCTACGCCGGGGCACGCGCCGGCAAGGTCCCGTTCGCCCTGTGGGCGACGATCTGGCGCCACCCCCGCACGCCGCTCCACGCCGCGTCCTACCTCCCGCTCCGCCACATCTACAGAAACGCGGACGCGATCGCCACGTACGGCCCGCACGTCAGCGCTTACGTGCGCACGAAGCACCCCAAGGGCGAGATCTTCGAAGCGCCCCAGAGCGTCGACACCGCCTTCTGGACCCAACCCGGCACCCCCGAGCGACACAGCGACTTCCAGCTCCTGTTCGCCGGCCGCCCGGTCCCCGAGAAGGGCTTCGACGTCCTCCAGCAAGCCGCCGACGCCCGCGACATCGTCGTCGCCACGAACCGCACGCCCACCGAAATGCGCAACCTCTACGCGGGCAGCGACGTTGTGGTCGTACCGTCGGTTCCCACGCGCGACTTCCTCGAGCCGTGGGGCCTCGTCGTCAACGAAGCCTTCCACCAAGGAACTCCCGTGATCGCCACAGACGCAGTCGGAGCCGCCGCGGGCGGGCTCGTGCGCCACGAACGCACGGGTCTGATCGTCCCTGCAGGAGATGCACATGCGCTCCGAAACGCCATCGACCGGCTCAAGCGCGATCCCGCGCTGCGGCGCCGGCTCGGCGACGCCGCACGCGAAGCCGTGGCCGCGTACACGCCCCAGTCCTGGGCGGAAGGTATGTCCCAAGCGCTCACGAAAGGGCTGCTAGCGTGAATTCGCCGATGCGACGGACCATCTTTCTGGCCCTGCTCGCGGCATTGCTGTTCGCTCCCGTGGCCCGGGCCACGCCTCCGATCGAGATCCAGCGCGACTGCGCGGACGACGGTCAGCTGCAGGGCGACTACAGCGTCGCCGATCTGCGCAAGGCCCGCGCGGAGCTGCCGACCGACGCCGACGAGTACTCCGACTGCCGCGACGTGCTGAGCCGCGCGATCACCAAGGCCGTGGCGGCGTCCAAGACCCCCACGCCGACCCCAGCCACCTCCGGCGACAGCGGCGGCGCCGGCGGCTCGACCAGTGGCGGCGACAACGGCGCCGGCGGCTCAAGCACCCCGAGCAAGGACACGAGCACCCAGGACCAGCAGGACGCCGCGGTCCTCGCCGCCCCCAGCTCGCCGCAGGACGCGCAGGCCGTCGGTGCCGCGCAGGCCTTGGGCGAGAAGCAGATCAAGGCCGAGCTCGTCGCCCGCTCCCCCGACCAGGAGCGGTTGGCCGCGTCGGTCGGGCGCAACGGCCTGCCCACGACCATGATCGCCGTGCTGGTGCTGATCGCCGCCACGCTCGTGGCCGCGCTCCTGCCCGTGATCCGGCGTCGCCGTGACCTCCCTGGGCACCCGAGCACGTAGGCTCTACGTCCCACCGCGGCGGGGGATCACGATCCCCCGTGTCGAGCTGCCCATCCCGGGCGGCGGCGGGACGATCCTCGGCTTCGCGGTCGCCGCCGCGATCGTCGCGTGCGCGTTCGCCGCGCGCGGCGGCTCGCAGCTCGAGCGCACGACGTACACCGAGGTCGCCTTCATGCTGATCGGCGCGGCGCTGTGCGTCGCCGCGCTGATCCTGCCGCGCCCCGAGCGCACCCCGAAGAAGCTGCGCGGTGTCTACGCGCTCGCCGCGTTCGGGCTGCTCGCCGTCTTCACCGCGCTGTCGGTCACCTGGTCGCTGATGCCCAACGACTCGTGGCTGGAGACCAACCGCACCCTGTCGTACTTCGCGATCTTCGCCGGCGGCCTCGCCCTCGGGCGGCTGCGCCCGCAGAGCTGGACCGCGCTGCTCGCCGGCATCGCGATCAGCGCCGTCGCGCTCGCCGCCTGGTCGGTGCTGACGAAGGTCTTCCCCGCCGCGTTCGCCACCGACGAGACCTACGCCCGCCTGCGGCCGCCGTTCGACTACTGGAACAGCGTCGGCCTGGCCGCCGCGCTCGGCGTCCCCGCGCTGCTGTGGCTCGGGGTGCGTCGCTCAGGCCACGCCGCGCTGAACGCGCTCGCCTGGCCCGGCCTCGGCCTGCTCGTCATGTCGCTGATGCTCGCCGTCTCGCGCGGCGCGCTGCTCGCGGTGGCGATCGGCACCGCGATCTGGCTGATCGTCGTCCCTCTGCGACTCCGCGCCGCGGTGCTGATCGGCGGCGTCCTCGTCGCCACGGTCCCGCTGGTGGCGTGGGCGTTCGCCCAGGACGGCATCACCGGCGACAACGCGCGGATGGCGCTGCGGACCGACGCCGGCCAGGGCTTCGGCGCACTGCTCCTGCTGCTGCTCGTGGCGCTGTCGGTCGCGGGCCTCGCGGTCGGGTTCATCAGCGCCGTCAAACCGCCCGGCCCGAAGGCCCGCGCCCGCGCCACCCGCGTCCTCGTCGGCGCGCTGGCGGTCGTCCCGGCGATCGCGATCCTGATGCTCGCCAACGCCCCGGGTGGGATCTCCGGGCAGGTCAGCAAGGCCTGGCACCAGGCGACCGACCCGGCGATCTCCGGCCCCACCAACTCGCCGGAGCGCCTGACCGCCACCTCGTCCGGCCGCGCCCGTTATTGGCGGGAGGCGATGAAGGTGCACGCCCAGGCGCCGTGGCTCGGCACCGGCGCGGGGTCCTACGGGACGCTGCGGCTGCGCTACCGCCTCGACGCCCGCCAGGTCCAGCACGCCCACGGCTACGTCGTCCAGACGCTCTCGGATCTCGGGTGGGTCGGCCTGGCGGTCTCGCTGCTCGCCGCCGGCGCGTGGCTGACCTGCGCCGCCCGCACCGTCGGCGTCCGCCGCCGCGACCGCGGTTCGCCGTGGAACGCCGAGCGCGTCGGCCTCGCGACGCTCGCCACCGTCGTGATCGTCTTCGGCCTGCATTCGGCGATCGACTGGACCTGGTTCGTCCCCGGCAACGCGCTGCCGGCGCTGATCGCCGCGGGCTGGGTCGCGTCGCGCGCCACGCTGCGCGAGCGCCTGCACGGGATGGAGGAGCCGCGCCGCGCGGTCCCGCGCGAGACGCTCGTGGTCGCCGCCGCGATCGTCACGCTGCTCGGGCTGGTCGCGGCGTGGAGCGCCGTCCAGCCGATCCGTGCGGACCACGCCCAGACCGAGTCCCTCATCCGGCTGGACAAGGGCCAGATCGTGGCGGCGGCGTCGATCGCCCGGATCGCCCACGACCGCAACCCGCTCTCGACCGACCCGCTGTTCGACCTCGCCGCGATCGAACAGGCCGCGGGCCGCGACCCGCAGGCCAAGCAGGCGCTCAATCAGGCGATCGACCTCGAGCCCGCCAACCCGGAGACCTGGCGCCAGCTCGGACGTTTCCAGCTCGACCAGCGCGACTTCAAGGGCGCGCTGAGCTCCTACCAGATCGCGTACTACCTCGATCCGCGCTCCCCGCAGAGCACGACCGACATCGTGATCTCGTCGCGGCTGCTAGCCGCGAACGGCCAGCACGGCTAGCGAGCGGCGCCGCAGCACGGGGCGGATCCACGTCACCTCGAAGCCCGCGGCGTCGAGCGTCGCGGCCAACGAGCGGCGGGTGAAGAAGCGGACGTGCTGGCCGAGCGGGTCGAAGTGCGCCTCGAAGCGCGTGAGCGCGATCGCGGCGGCCTGCAAGCGCCCGTGGTACGGGACGGTGGCGAGCAGGCGGCCGTCGCGCTTGAGCACCCGCCGCGTCTCCTGCAGCAGCCCCAGCACGTCCGGGACGTGCTCGAGCACCTCGCTGCACCAGACGAGGTCGAACTCGCCGTGCCCGAACGGGAGCGTGCCGTCGGGCTCGAGCAGCCGCACGTCGCCCGTCGCCCGCTCCACGGCCGCCTGCGCGATCTCGACCCCGACCGCGTCGTCGAGCACGCTCAGGAACGCGCCGGTCCCCGCGCCGAGGTCGAGCACGCGGTCCCCGGGCCGGACCTCGTCCAGCAGCAGCGCCTTGCGGGCCTCCCACTCCCACGGAGGCCCGTCGGGCCCGTCCTCCCAGAACGCCTCGTAGAACGACCGCATTCGTACCATTGAAGCCGCATGTCCGATCGCCGCCTGCCGGGTGCCGATCTCCGCACCCTGCTGCGACCGGCGCTCCCGACGCGCTCGTCGGCGCAGGCGCTCGCTGAGGACTTCATCCCGGCCCTGCTCGCCGCGCGCCCAGGCGCGACCGTCGTCGACCTCGGCTGCGGGCGCGGGGACTCCGTGGACGCGTTCCGGGCGGCCGACCCGGGCGTGCGCTGGATCGGCGTCGAGGTGGGCGACAGCGAGTACGAGACCCGCTCGGACGTCGAGCTGCGGATCTTCGACGGCATCGCGCTCCCGTTCGAGGACGCGAGCGTCGACATCGTCTTCTCCAAGCAGGTCCTCGAGCACGTCGAGCGCCCGCACGAGCTGATCGCCGACGTCGCCCGCGTGCTCAAGCCCGACGGGCTCTTCGTCGGCTCCACCTCGCACCTCGAGCCCTACCACGGCCGCTCGACGATGAACCTCACGCCGTACGGCCTGCTGCGGCTGCTGCAGACCTCCGGCCTGGAGCTGGAGACGATCATGCCCGGCATCGACGGGCCGACGCTGTTCGTCCGCCGGGCGCTGCGCGGCCCGCACTTCTTCGACCGCTACTGGGCGCGGCGCTCGCCGTTCAACACGTTCGTCGACGGGGTCGCGCGGGTCACCGGGTGGGACGCTGAGGATCGCAACGCGTTGAAGCTCCTGTTCTGCGGTCAGTACTCGTTCGTCGCGCGGCGGCCCGCGCGAGGTTGAAGCCCGCCGGGCCGTCCTCGGCCAGGCACGGTGGCGGCACGACGCCGGCCAGCGCGGGCGTCGCGTCGGGGCCGAGCGTCATCAGGTAGCCGACGTCGATCCGGCCGGTGCGCTCGTAGCGGTCGAGGTTGTGGGTCGCGATCCGGCGGTCCGGGTCGGCGAGCGCGAACGCGAGCACGGTGCTCGCCGTCAACGCCACGAGGGCCCGCGGTGAGCGCGTGACCAGCATCAGCGCGAACAGCGCGGCGAAGTACAGCAGCGCGGCGTGGGCGCAGAACCGCAGGCGCGTGAAGCCGTAGGTCTCCTCGTAGAGCCCGAGCCGCCGCAGCGCCGAGACGCACACGACCAGCGTGAGGACGCACAGCGCCGCGGGCAGGAGCCGCTCGCCGGGGGCCCAGCGGCGCGCCGCGCCGAGCACGGCGAACGTGAGCGCGGCGACCGCGAGCAGCTGCGCGAACCCGGAGCGCGCGTACTCGGCGTAGGTCAGCCCGGCGGTGTCGAGCACGTGGCGCTGGCCGCCGAACAGCGTCGAGGCCTGGACGGCGATGAACAGGGCGAACAGGGCCGTCAGCGTGCCGAGGGCGATTCGCGCCTCGACCGCGCCGAGCGCATGGCGCGCAGGTCGCGCGGCGACGTGCACCGGCCACAACCGCGCGTGCAGCAGCCCGCCGCCGAGGGCGACGAACAGCGCGAGCACGCCGAGGCGCACGACCGGCTGCTCGACGCTGAGGTCGCTCGGCACCACGTCCTCGACCAGCTGCGCGAACGCGGCGTCGGCGCTCATCAGCAGCGGGACGAACACGGCCAGCAGCGCGGTCGCGAGGATCGCGCCCCGCGCGGCCGGCCCCGCCGCGCGGAACGAGACGCCGCGCGCCGCGGACCAGCCCGCGATCATCGAGCCGACGGGGAGCCGCAGCCACAGCAGGTTCAGGCCCGCGGCGAGCTGCCCCCAGCGCACGCCGCCGGAGACCGCCAACGAGGCGAGCGCGGCCGCCATGAACAGCGACGGGATCACGACCCAGCTCGCCGCGCGCAGGAACGGCACGAGCGTGAGGCCCGCCGCCAGCACCCACCACGCGCGCGTCCAGCGATCCGGCTCGCGCGGCTCGGCGACCCGCAGGTCGACGTGCGGGATCGCCGCCGGCACCGCGACGAGACCGGCGATCGCGCCGAGCGCGAGCAGCGCGATGACGACACCGATCCCGAGCGGCTGCCCGACGACCGTCGCGGCCGCCAGCACACCGACCGCCAGGATCCCTCGCGCGGCCCAGACGGGCGTCTCGGCGCGCGCCAACCTAAAGGGGTCAGGCCCCTTTATCTGTCCCATGTGACCCTCCTTGGGTTCGTCGAGAAATGTTCGGTCCGACCGATGTGGTGCAGCCGCCAGTGCGTCGCGCCGCCCGCGCTCGCGATGCGTGGCTCTGCCACGTGAGCAGCGTGGGTGGTGCGACGCGCTGCGGATGTGCCGCAGCGGGCGCACCGGTATTTGTCGGCGGACCCCTAGCGGGGAAGTTCCACGACGACGCGGCAGCCGTGCGGCTCCCGGTCGCGGACGGCGATCGTGCCGCCGTGGGCGTCGACGATCCAGCGCGCGATGGCAAGACCGAGGCCGGTGCCTCCGTCCCGCGCGGCACGCGCCGCGTCGACGCGATGGAAGCGCTCGAAGACCCGCTCCGCCTCACCGAGCGGGATGCCCGGCCCTTCGTCGGCGACCTCGATCGTGGTCACGCCGGCCGTGGCGGCGTGGGCGCTCAGCCACACGCGGCCGTCGGCGGGCGAGTGGCGGACCGCGTTCTCCAGCAGGTTCGAGATCACCTGGTGCATGCGCTCGGCGTCGCCGACCGCCCGCAGGTCGCCGGGCTGGACGGTGACGCGCAGCCACACCGGGTGGGCGTGGAAGTTCTCGCCGAGCTCGCACTCGCGGGTCGCCTGCTCGAGCAGCGGGCGGATCGGGAACGGTGCCGGCTTGAGCGCCAGCGCCCCGCTCTCGAGCTTGGACAGGTCTAGCAGCTGCTGAACGAGCCGGCCGAGCCGCTCGGTCTGGAACAGGGCGGTCCTCAGCGCCGCCGGGTCGGGCGGCTCGACGCCGTCGACCAGGTTCTCCAGCAGCGCCTGCAACGCGCCGAGCGGCGTGCGCAGCTCGTGCGAGACGTTGGCGACGAGGTCGCGGCGCATGCGGTCGACGTCGGCGAGCTCCGCCGCCATCGCGTTGAATGCCCGCGCGAGGTCGCCGACCTCGTCGCGCGAGGTCGCGGTCACCCGGCGCCCGTAGTCGCCGCGCGCCATCGCCGATGCGGCCGCCGCCATCTCACGCAGCGGCGACGTCATCCCCCGCGCCAGGATCTGCACGATCGCCAGCGCGATCACCGCCGCCACCAGCGTGCGCAGCTCCAGCGACCAGCCGAGCCGGAACCCGATCGCCAGCACGATCACCGTGCCCGCGACCGTGGACACGATCACGACGCCGAGCTTGACCTTGATCGACTGCAGCCGATCGAGGGGCCTCATCGGCCCGCCTCCAGCGCGTAGCCGACCCCGTGCACGGTGCGGACGAGGTCCGAGCCCAGCTTTCGCCGCAACCCGCGCACGTGGGAGTCGACGGTCCGCTGGCCGGACCCGTCGCGCCAGCCCCACACCTCGGCGAGCAACTGGTCGCGCGAGAACACGACCCCCGGCCGCGCCGCGAGCAGCGCCAGCAGGTCGAACTCGGTCGGCGTGAGGTGCACGGTGTCGCCGGCGACCTTGACCAGCCGCGCGGCCGGATCGATCTCGAGCGCGCCGAGCACCACCGCGTCCCCAGGCGGCGCCGGCCGCCGCTCCACCCGCCTCAGCAGCGCCCGGATGCGCGCCACCAGCTCACGCGGCGAGAACGGCTTGGTCATGTAGTCGTCCGCGCCCACCGCCAGCCCGACCAGCAGATCGGACTCCTCGCCCCGCGCCGTCAGCATCAGCACCGGCACGGGCCGGTCGCGCTGCACCCGCCGGCACACCTCGAGCCCGTCCAGCCCGGGGAGCATCAGGTCGAGCACCACGAGGTCCGGCCGCACCTGATCGCACAACGCGACCCCGGTGTGCCCGTCATGCGCCAACCGCACGTCGAACCCCTCGGCCCGCAGCCGGGCGGCGACGGCGTTGGCGATGACCTCCTCGTCCTCGATGACGCAGATCAGCGGCCCTTGCACGGCACCGAGTGTGTCACCGGTCTATGGGAACGCGCGGCGGATCTTGTGGCGATCCTGTGCAGGTGCAACTCACACTGATCCGCTCCGCCACGCTCCGCCTCGTCTACGGCGGACACACGCTGCTCGTCGACCCGCAGCTCGATCCCGCGGGCGCGCGCGAGGCCGTCCCGAACACGCCGAACCCGCGCCGCAGCCCGCTCGGCGATCTCCCGGTGCCGGCCGAGCAGGTCGTCGAGGGCATCGACGCGCTGCTCGTCACCCACCTGCACCGCGACCACTTCGACGACACCGCGCGGGAGCTGCTGCCGCGCCATCTGCCGCTGTTCTCCCAGCCGCAGGACGCCGAGCGGCTGCATGCCGACGGGTTCACGGACGTCCGGCCCGTGCACGGGGACGCGAAGCTCTCGGACATCCTGATCGCGCGCACCGACGGCCAGCACGGGGTCGGGGAGATCGGCGCGGCGATGGCGCCGGTGTCGGGCTTCGTGCTGGCCGCGCCCGGCGAGCCGACGGTCTACATCGCCGGCGACACGATCCTCTGCGACGAGGTGCGGGCGGCGGTCGCCGAGTACGACCCGGACTACATCGTGGTCAACGCGTCCGCGGCCCAGTTCAACGAGGGCGGGCCGATCGTGATGGACAACGACGACGTCGCGGCGCTCTCCGCGGAGGTCCCCGACGCGACGATCGTCGCCGTGCACTTCGAGACGGTCTCGCACAGCACGCAGACGCGGGCGGACCTGCGGGCGTTGCACCTGCCGAACGTGCGGATCCCGGATGACGGCGAGACTCTGGACTGAGCGGTCCACTACACTGGACCGCATGGTCCAATCTCTTCATGGTCGTACAGCACTGATCACCGGGGCGACGAGCGGCATCGGCCGCGCGATCGCCGAGGCCTACGCCGCCGCGGGCGCCCACGTCGCCGTGTCCGGGCGCGACGCCGCGCGTGGCGCGGAGGTCGTCGAGGGCATCCGCGCGAGCGGCGGCAGAGCCGACTTCGTCGCCGCCGACCTCGGCGCGTCGATCGAGGCCGTCACCGCGCTGGCGAACGCGGCGACGGGCGTGCTCGGCCGCGTCGACATCCTCGTCAACAACGCGGGCGTGTACCCCCCGACGCAGACGCTCTCGCTCGACGAGGCGACCTTCGACGCGGTGATCGCGGTCAACGTCCGCGCCCCCGTCTTCCTCACGCAGGCGATCGCGGGCGCGATGGTCGAGCGCGGCGAGGGCGTGATCGTCAACGTCAGCTCGTGGATCGCCACCGTCGGCGTGCCCACGGGCGCGCTCTACGCCGCCAGCAAGGCCACGCTCGACCAGCTCACCCGCAGCTGGGCGGCCGAGCTCGGCCCGTCCGGCGTGCGCGTCAACGCGGTCGCCCCCGGGATCACGATGACCGAGGGCAACGCCGGCCACGGTGACTTCCTCGGCGAGGCGACGAAGCGGTTCCCGGCCGGGCGGCTCGCGCGGCCGGAGGAGATCGCGAGCGCCGCCGTGTTCCTGGCGTCCGACAACGCGTCCTACCTGCACGGCGAGACGCTCTACGTGGACGGAGGCGCGGCTTCGACTCGTACGCTGTAGCCATGGAGCGCGAGCTGACCGCGCGCGGCGCGGCGACTCGCGCCCGCATCGTCGACGGCGCCGCGACGCTGATCCGCGAGCGCGGGATCGCCGCGGTCGCCATGGACGACATCCGCGCCGCGACCGCGACCAGCAAGAGCCAGCTCTTCCACTACTTCCCGGGCGGGCGGACGGAGCTGCTGGCCGCGGTCGCCCAGCACGAGGCCGACCGCGTGCTCGACGACCAGCGCCCACCGCTCGACGATCTCTCCACCGCGGAGTCCTGGCGCGCGTGGCAGGCGCTCGTGATCGAGCGCTACACGCTCCAGGGCGAGCACTGCCCGCTGGCCGCGCTCACATCCGAGCTCGGCAAGTCGAGCCCGGAGGCCCGGGCGATCGTGCGCGATCTCATGGACCGCTGGGAGGCGCTGCTCACCGCCGGCGTGCGCGCGTTCCGGCCGGACACGCCTGACCCGGACGAGACGGCGGGGATCATCCTCGCCGCCGTGCAGGGCGGCGTCGCGCTGCTGATGAGCACGGGCAGCCCGCGCTATCTGGAGGCCGCGCTGGACGCGGCCACGGAGCGGCTCCTAGAAGGCGCCGCGGCGTGAAAAGACCGCGGGAATGGTCTTGAGCAGGATCGCGAGATCCAGGCCGACCGACCAGCGCTCGAGGTAGAGGAAGTCGAGCCGGACGAGGTCGTCGAAGTCCAGCTCCGAGCGGCCCGAGATCTGCCACAGGCCGGTGACGCCCGGCAGCACGAGGTAGCGCTTCTTGTGCCAGTCGTCGAGCATGTCGAAGTCGCGCTGGGGCAGCGGCCGCGGCCCGACGAGCGACATCTGCCCGCGCAGCACGTTGATCAGCTGCGGCAGCTCGTCCAGCGAGTAGCGGCGCAGCACGCGGCCGACGCGGGTCACGCGCGGGTCCAGGCGGATCTTGAACAGCGCGCCGGAGACCTCGTTGAACTTCTCGAGCTCCTGCTGGCGCTCGTCGGCGTCGGTGAACATCGTGCGGAACTTCAGGCAGGCGAACGGCTCGCCGCCGATCCCGGGCCGGAACGAGCGGTAGATGATCGGCCCGCGCGAGGAAAGCCGCACGGCCAGCGCGATCGTGGCCAGCAGCGGTGCGAGGACCAGCAGCAGGAAGGCCGAGACGACGATGTCGAACGAGCGCTTGACGAAGAAGTCGATGCCGTCGAAGACCGGCGGGCGCAGCTCGAACAGCGGGACCGACGCGCCCGGCACGAACTCCGCGCGCTGGACGAGGATCTCCATCGTCGAGGGCGCGATCCGCACCGTGACGCCGCGCTGGTGGCAGGTGTCCACGAGCTCCACCGCGCGCTCCTGCGGGAAGTCCGGGTCGGCGATGATCACTTCCTGGATGCGGTAGACGTCGAGCACCCGCGCGACGTCTTCGATCCGCCCCAGCGACCGCAGCCCGTTGTCCGGCCGCGGCGTGAGCGAGATGAAGCCGACCATCTCGACCGGCGCGTGCACCTCGTCCGTGAGCGCGTGCGCGACGTCCTCGATGTGACGCCCGGAGCCGACCAGCACGGCGCGCCGGCGGTAGCCCGCGGCGCGCAGCATGGCGCCCGTCACGCCCTCGTACGCCCAGCGCACCGAGCCGATGATGATCACGGCGAACACGAACGTGCCGTAGAAGATGTAGTAGCTCGAGTACTGCTGGTCGTTGACCAGGGCGAAGATCAGCGAGACGACCGTGACCTGGAATAGCGAGGACACGATCCGCGCGAGGCCCGGACGCTGCGCGCGCTCGGCGTACAGGCCGGAGCGGGCGAACAGCAGGACCGTCACCAGGTAGGCGAAGGCGATCGTCCGGCGCGCCTCGTGGAGGTTGTCGCCCCACGCCCACGCGCCGTCGCGGATCACCGACTTGACCATCAGCGCCACGACCAGCGCGGCCAGCAGGCCGGCGAAGTCCAGCGCCAGCAGCGAGATCACCCGCGATGCCTTGCGCAGCGTCTCCATCCGCAGCAGGAACGAGAGCGCCGGCGGCCGCTTGCGACGCACGTCCACGGGCGGCAGGACGAGCGTGTCGCGCGCAGGGGCGTTCGACGGCGTCCGGGGCGCCTCGGGGATCTGTGTGGGTGCGTCTGCCACTGGCTTCGTTGGCCTCAACGGGCGGCGGGTGAGGATGTCTCGCGGTTTCGTGGTTTCAGCTCGCCTAGCGACCGGTGAGCGCGGCGGTACCGGCGGCGTCCAGCGTGCGCCGGAGGCCGTCACGCAGCTCCACGGTCGGTTCCCAGCCGAGCAGCTCGCGGGCGAGTGAGATGTCCGGCTGGCGGACTTGGGGATCGTCGGTCGGCAGCGCCTCGAACACGATCTCCGAGCGCGAGCCGGTGACCTCGAGCACGGCCTTGGCCAGCTCCAGCAGCGTGAACTCGTTCGGGTTGCCGATGTTGACCGGCTGATGGATGCCGGACTCGGCGAGCCGGATGATCCCGTCGATCAGGTCGTCGACGTAACAGAACGAGCGCGTCTGATCGCCCGTGCCGAACACGGTGATCGGGCGGTCCTGGAGGGCCTGGCGCAGGAACGTCGGGATCGCGCGCCCGTCGTGCGGTCGCATCCTCGGCCCGTACGTGTTGAAGATCCGCACGATCGCGGTGTCCACGCCCTGCTGGCGGTGGTAGGCCATCGTCAGCGCCTCCGCGTACCGCTTGGCCTCGTCATAGACGCCGCGCGGCCCGATCGGGTTCACATGGCCCCAATATGACTCCGGCTGCGGATGGACCTGCGGGTCGCCGTAGACCTCGCTCGTCGACGCCGTCAGGAACCGCGCGCGGTGCAGCTTCGCCAGACCCAGCGCGTGGTGGGTGCCATAGGAGCCGACCTTGAGCGTGTGCAGCGGCAGCCGCAGGTAGTCGATCGGGCTCGCCGGGCTCGCGAAGTGGTAGACGAAGTCCACCGGCTCCTCGACGAAGAACGGGACCGTGACGTCCTTGTGCAGGAAGACGAAGTTCCCGCCGCGAAGGTGCTGGATGTTGGCGAGCGACCCGGTCTCGAAGTTGTCGACGCAGATCACCCGGTGACCGCGGGACAGCAGCGCATCACACAGATGTGAGCCGAGAAAGCCGCTGCCACCGGTGACTAGGCAGGTGGCCATGTGGGCGGCAGGATAGCCAGACGGCTAGTGACGGGCCGCTTTCAGGGCCTTCTTCGTCACGTCCACGTGCAGCACGAACGTCCCGTTTGAGCGCTTTTCGGCGAGTCCGGCGTTGACCAGCCGCTTGCACACCACGGGACACTTCTTGCAGCGTGGCCTGCTCTTACAGCAGCGCTTCTTGGGCTTGATGACTTTGGCCACCCTAATCCTGGCTACAGATAGCATCACCCGCCATGGCCGCCGAAGCCTTTGTCTCTTTGCTTAACGAGCAGATCGCTCACGAGTACGCCGCGCACCAGCAGTACGTGGCGTGCGCCGTGTACTACGACGCCGAAACGCTCCCGCAGCTCGCCCGCTTCTTCTACGCGCAGGCGCTCGAGGAGCGCGACCACGCGATGATGATGGTCCAGTACCTGATCGACGCCGACGAGGAGGTCGTCATCCCCGGTGTCGCGGCGCCGCAGGTGGCCTTCGAGGACGTCGTCGCACCCGTGGCGCTCGCGCTCGACCAGGAGAAGCGGGTGTCGGCGCAGATCAACGCGCTGGCCGGCGTCGCCCGTTCCGAGGGCGACTACACGTCCGAGCAGTTCATGCAGTGGTTCATCAAGGAGCAGGTCGAAGAGGTCGCGACCATGTCCGATCTCCTGAAGGTCGTCGAGCGCTCGCGCAACGACGTCATGGAGGTCGAGAACTACATGGCCCGCGAGCAGTCCGGCGGCGAGGGGACCGACCCCACCGCGCCGCGGCCCGCCGGCGGTTGAGGTCCGATCAGCTTCGCGCCGCGTCCTCGGGTGTGTGGGACGCGGCGGTGTCGCATCCGTTCGTCCGCGAGTTGGGCGACGGGTCGTTGGACGAGGCCGCGTTCCGGTTCTACATCCGCCAGGACTACCTCTTCCTCGTCGACTACGGACGGCTGCTCTCGTTGGGCGCCGCGCGGGCACCGCGGCTGGCGGACATGCGCAAGTTCGCGGGGCTCGCGTCGTCGGTGTTGGAGACCGAGATGGAGCTGCACCGCGCGTTCGCGGCCCGCTGGGGCGTGGACGACCTGCACGCCGTGACGGTCGAGCCGGCGACCGCGGCGTACTGCGACTTCCTGCTGCGGGTCGCTGCGCTCGGCGACTACGCCGAGCTCACGGCCGCGGTGCTGCCGTGCATGTGGACGTATGCGGAGATCGGCGCGTCCTTGAAGGCGACGTCGGATCGCTACCGCGAGTGGATCGACATGTACGCGTCGCCCGAGTTCGCGTCGCTCGCCGACTGGGCGCGCGGGATCGTGGACGAGGTCTCAGGCGACTTCGACCGCATGTCGGCGGCGTTCACCGCCTCCTGCGAGCACGAGGTCAGGTTCTGGGACGCTGCCTACGCAGCACGTGGGCCTCGCTCCGGCGCAGCGTGAGCTTCGCGGCGTCGAAGTGCTCGAGGTAGGCCTGCGCGTACTTGCGTGAGGTCCGCAGCACGTCGCGCAGCTGGGCGAGCGTGATCTGGCCGTCGCGTTCGATGATCTCGACGACGAGGTCGTGGACCTCGTCGAGCGCGTCGGGGTGGACGTGCATCGCGGGGCCGAGCCGGGTGAGCCGGTCATGCTCGCGCAGCTCGGCCAGCAGGGCGGGCGCGTCGTCGAGCGGCGGCTCCGTGCCCGCCTCGCGATAGCGCTGCTCGAGCGCGAGCGCGGCGTCGGAGAGCGGCGCTCGCTCAGGCGCTTTCGGCGCCGGCGCGGGGATGGACTCGGGCTCCGCCTCGCCGCGTTCCATCCGGGCGAGGCGGGCGAGGAGGTCGCGGCTCGGCCCGTGGCGCTTCGGCTGCGGGTCGAGGACGACGCCGCCGCCGAGCGTGTCCGGCGGCGCGAGGCTGCGGATCACGAGGCGGTCGCCCGCGGCGGGAACGATCGGCTCCTCCAGCCGCAGCTGGCAGAACCGCCCGCCGAGCTCGACGAGCCGCGCGGCGGTCTCGCGCGTGCCGTGATGGACGCCGACGCGCGCGCCGCCCTCGGGCCGCGCGTCCGGCGTGGCCCACGAGAGCGCGACGTCGACCCGGAACGTCGCGCGGAGTGGTGCGCCGCCGCTCTCCGCGGCGCCCGCCGCGCCGCCCGCACCCGCCGCGCCCGCCGCACCCGCCGCGCCCGCCGCGCCCGCGGCGCCCGCCGCGCCGCCCGCACCCGCCGCGCCCGCGCCGCCGCGCGGCGGCGCGCCGACGACCACGTCGCCGCGCGCCACCTCGTCCCGTGCGAGCACCAGGTTCAGCGCGACCCGCTGGCCTGCTTGCGCGCGTTCGACCGGTTCGTCGTGGACCTCCACGCTCCGCACCCGCGCGGTCCTGCCCGCCGGCAGGACCGTCACGGTCGCGCCGCGCTCGGCCACGCCGGACCAGAGCGTGCCGGTCACCACGGTGCCGGCGCCGTGGATGCTGAAGACGCGGTCGACGTGCAGGCGCAACGGCCCGTCACCCGCTCGGCTCACCACGCGCGACGCCGCGCGCGACAAGGCGGCCCGCAACTCGTCGAGCCCCGCGCCCGTGCGCGTCGAGACCGGCACGAGCTCAGCGCCCGGCAGCAGCTCGGCCGCCTCGGACGCCGCCCGCGCCGGGTCGGCCAGATCGGCCTTGGTGATCGCCACGACGCCGACCGACACGCCCAGAGCCGCCAGCACCGCCGCGTGCTCACGCGTCTGCGGCATCACGCCGTCGTCGGCCGCGACGACCATCAGGTACAGGTCGATCCCCGTCGCGCCCGCGACCATCGTGCGCACGAAGCGCTCGTGGCCGGGCACGTCGACCACGCTCAGCCGACGCTGCCCGAGCGACAGCGGCGCGTAGCCCAGCGCGATCGAGATCCCGCGCGCCTTCTCCTCCGGCAGCCGGTCGGTGTCGTGACCGGTCAGGGCGAGGACGAGCGCGGTCTTGCCGTGATCGATGTGGCCCGCCGTCCCGACGGTCAGCGGTGTGGCATCATTGAGCTCGTGACCGGCCTGCACGCCTTACGAGTATCCCCCGGCGTGCACCTCGCCGTCCGTTAGTCCGCGCCCCCGGCGCCCAATTCTCCAAGGAGTTCCCTCATGGCCCTTTGCCTCGTCGTACTCATTCCCGTCTCCACCACCCTCACGACTCATCCCAAGCGCACATGCGCGGCGCCGACGCCCTGATCCGCGCGCTCGAGCGCGCGGGAATCGACACCGTCTTCGGCATCCCCGGCGGGGCGTGCCTGCCGATCTACGACGCCCTGCACGACAGCACCATCCGCCACGTGCTGATGCGCCACGAGGCCGCCGCCGGACATGCCGCCGAGGGGTACGCGAGAGCGACCGGGCGCATCGGCGTCGCCATCGGCACGTCCGGCCCCGGAGCGACGAACCTCGTCACCGCGATCGCCGACGCCGCGATGGACTCGACGCCCACGCTGTTCATCACCGGCCAGGTGAAGACCACGCTGCGCGGCACGAACGCCTTCCAGGAGGCGGACGTGATGGGCATCACGCAGCCGCTCGTCAAGCACTCGATCGCGGTCGAGAGCGCGGACGAGGTCGCCCAGGCGGTCGTCGACGCGCTGCGCATCGCGACCTCCGGACGCCCGGGACCGGTGCTCATCGACGTGCCGGTGGACATCGCCAATGCGCCTGCCCGGGACACGACGCACCCGCCCTACCTGCCCGGCTACCGCCCGCGGGAGCGGCCGAACGGCCGCCAGATCCGCCGCGCGGCGGAGGCGATCGCCAACGCGAGACGGCCCGTGCTCTACGCCGGCGGCGGCGTCACCAACGCCGACGCGTCCGACGAGCTGCGTGAGCTCGCGGCGCTGACCGGCGCGCCCGTGACCACCACGTTGATGGCGCTCGGGACGATCCCCGCGAGCCACCCGCAGTGGCTGGGCATGCTGGGCATGCACGGGACCAGGGTCGCCAACTGGGCGATGGACGAGGCGGACCTGATCGTCGCCATCGGCGCCCGCTTCGACGACCGTGTGACCGGCGCGATCGACGAGTTCGCGCGTGACGCGAAGATCGTGCACATCGACGTCGACCCGTCGGAGATCGGCAAGATCGTCACCGCGCACGTGCCGGTCGTGGGCGACGCGAAGCTCTCGCTGTCCGCGCTGATCGAGTGCTACGGGAAGCTGGACGCCGACCCCACGCGGCTGGCCGAGTGGTGGCGCCGGATCCGCGGCTGGCAGGCGGCGCACCCGCTGCGCGAGCCGGAGCCGGCCGAACCCGGCTGCGTGGCGCCCGAGTTCGCGCTCGACCGCCTGGCGGCGAGCCTCGGCGACGCGATCGTGACCACCGACGTCGGCCAGCACCAGATGTGGGCCGCGGGCCGGCTGGGCTTCGAGACGCCGCGGCGCTGGATCACGAGCGGCGGGCTCGGGACCATGGGCTTCGGCCTCCCGGCCGCGCTCGGCGCCCAGGCCGCGTCGCCCGACAGCACCGTCGTCTGCGTCTCCGGCGAGGGCTCGTTCCTGATGAACGTCCAGGAGCTCGCGACCGCGGTCGAGGAGCGGCTGCCGGTCAAGGTGCTGCTGCTCGACAACGCCTCGCTGGGCATGGTGCGCCAGCAGCAGGACCTGTTCTGGGGCGGGCGGCGGACGGCGGTCGACCTCGGCGCGTCGCCCGACTGGGAGCTGCTCGCCCGCGCCTTCGGGTGGGCCGCGCGCTCGATCGGCGACGGCGAAGACGTCGATGACGCGCTGGCCGAGACGCTCGCCGAGCCGGGTCCGGCGCTCCTGCACGTCCGGATCGCGCCCGAGGCGAACTGCCTGCCGATGTTCAGGCCCGGCGGCGCGGCGCGGGAGATGATCGGCTGAACCCCATCCGAGTGCCCGCCCCGCGCCAGGGGCGCGGGCGGGCGCCTCGTCGAGTTCGCGCCATAACCCTTATCGGGTGATGACCGCGGGTGATCGAGCGGAGAGGGTGGTGGGAGGAACAACCGGTCGAAAGGAACATCGTGAGCCAGGCTGGGTCCGATGGACTGCATCGCGGCGTGTTGCCGATCCCCGACAGGCCGTTCGAAGGAGCTCTCCCGTTCGACGCGAAGGACCCGGACGCGTCGTTCCCGGCGATCGAGCCGCTTCGGCCACCGGCGGGGGCGCCCAACGTGCTCGTCGTCTTGCTCGACGATGTCGGCTTCGCCGCCTCGAGCGCGTTCGGCGGACCGTGCTCGACGCCGACGGCTGAGCGGCTGGCACGCAACGGCCTTAGGTACAGCCGCTTCCACACGACGGCGCTGTGCGCGCCGACGCGGGCGGCCTTGCTGTCGGGGCGCAACCACCATTCGGTGGGAATGGGGGTCATCACGGAATTGGCCACCTCGGCGCCCGGGTACAACTCGGTTCGCCCCAATACCTGCGCCCCGTTGGCGCAGACGCTGCTGCTGAACGGCTATTCGACGGCCCAGTTCGGCAAGTGCCACGAGGTGCCGGTCTGGCAGACGAGCCCGATGGGCCCGTTCGACGCGTGGCCGACCGGCGGCGGAGGCTTCGAGTACTTCTACGGGTTCATCGGCGGAGAGACGAACCAGTACTACCCGGCTGTCTATGAGGGCACGACGCCGGTCGAGCCCGCGACGACGCCGGAGCAGGGCTACCACTTCACCGTGGACATGACCGACAAGGCGATCAAGTGGACGCGCCAGCAGAAGTCGCTGATGCCCGACAAGCCGTTTTTCATGTACTTCGCGCCGGGCGCGACGCACGCTCCGCATCACGTTCCGACGGAGTGGTCGGACAGGTACAAGGGGCGCTTTGACCAGGGGTGGGATGCGCTGCGCGAAGAGATCCTGACCCGGCAGAAGGAGCTCGGAGTCGTGCCCGCCGAGACCAAGCTGACGGCCCGCCACGACGAGATTCCGGCTTGGGATGACATGCCGGATGAACTGAAGCCGATTCTCGCCCGCCAGATGGAGGTCTACGCCGGCTTCCTGGAGCACACCGACTACCACGTCGGTCGGCTCGTCGATGCGCTCGACGACCTCGGCGTGCTCGAGGACACGCTCGTCTACTACATCATCGGCGACAACGGGGCCAGCGCTGAAGGCGGGATCAACGGCACCTTCAACGAGACGTTCATCTTCAACGGCGCCGCGGCCCTCGAGACGCCCGAGTTCATGGCGGCGCACATCGACGACTTCGGCACACCGAAGGCCTACAACCACTTCGCGGTCGGCTGGGCGCACGCGATGGACACGCCATATCAGTGGACGAAGCAGGTCGCCTCACACTGGGGCGGAACGCGCAACGGCACGATCGTCCACTGGCCGCGCGGGATCGCCGCGCGCGGCGAGATCCGCTCGCAGTTCCACCACGTCATCGACGTCGCCCCCACCGTGCTCGAAGCGGCCGGGCTCCCCCAACCGACGACCGTCAACGGGGTCGCCCAGCGGCCGATCGAGGGCGTGAGCATGGCCTACTCGTTCGACGGGGCGACCGAGAATGACCGCCACGAGACGCAGTACTTCGAGATGTTCTGCAACCGCGGCATCTACCACCAGGGCTGGACCGCGGTCACCAACCACAGCGTGCCATGGGTGGTGGCGGGAGCTTTGCCGCCGTTCTCGGACGACGTCTGGGAGCTCTACGACACGACGACGGACTGGAGCCAGGCGCACGACCTCGCCGCCGAGATGCCGGAAAAGCTGGCCGAACTGCAACAGCTCTGGCTCGAGGAGGCGCGCAAGTACAACGTGCTCCCGCTCGACGACCGTCGCGTCGAGCGCTTCAACGCCGACCTCGTCGGCCGCCCGGAGCTCGTGAAGGGAAAGTCGCAGCTGCTCTTCGGTGGCATGGGACGCCTCAGCGAGAACAGCATCCTCAACACCAAGAACAAGTCTCACGCGGTCACCGCGGAGGTCGTCGTGCCCGAGACGGGCGCCGAGGGCGTGATCCTGGCCCAAGGCGGCGCGTTCGCCGGCTGGAGCCTCTACGTGAAAGATGGCCGCCCGATCTATTGCTACAACCTGCTCGGCCTGCAGCGTTTCAAGATCGGAGCCGACGCCGCGATCGCGTCCGGAACGCATCAGGTGCGGATGGAGTTCGCCTACGACGGCGGCGGCCTGGCCAAGGGCGGCACCGTCACGCTCTACGTCGACGGTGACAAGACCGGTGAAGGTCGCGTCGAGGCCACTGTGCCACTGATCTTCTCCGCGGATGAGACCGCTGACGTCGGACAGGACTCCGCGTCCCCGGTCAGCGACGACTACGAGGGCGAGAGCAGCGTCTTCACCGGCACGGTCAACTGGGTGCAGGTCGATCTCGGCGAGGACGCAGAAGACGCCGACCACCTGATCATGCCTGAGGAGCGCCTGCGCGTCGCGATGGCGCGCCAATAGCAAACGACCCAACGGGCCAAGAACGGAAACGAGCGATGACAGACACATCCCTCGATGACCTCGCCCCCTGAACGGGTCTGACCCCGTTTATCTGAACGGGGTCAGACCCCGTTTAACCGCGGCGATGACGAGTGGGAGCTCGTCGTCGGCGAGCGTGCGCGGGTCGAGGAGGAGCCTGCCGTGTTCGAGGCGGCCAAGCACGGGCGGGTCGCCGGCGCGCAGCGGCGCGGCGAGTGACTCCGGCAGCGCGACGACCGGGCCGGGAAGCTCGAGCAGCGGGAGCGCGCCGCCGCCGATCCGGGCGACGCTCTCGACGACCTCGCCCCCCACGGCCTCGGCGAGTCGCCGGGCGCGCGCTTCGAGCACGGAGCGGGGCGCGCGGAGCATCGCGAGCACGGGGATCTGCGCCGGGTCGTCGCGATGCAGCCGCAGCGTCGCCTCGAGCGCCGCGAGCGAGAGCTTGTCGATCCGCAACGCCCGCGCCAGCGGATGCCGCTTCGCCGCTTCGACCGCCTCCGCGCGGCCGACGATGACGCCCGCCTGCGGCCCGCCGAGGAGCTTGTCGCCGGAGAAGACGACGAGGGCGGCGCCGGCCGCGACCGAGCGCCGCACGGAGGGCTCGGCCGCGAGCTCGCCGCGCGCCGCGGAATCCTCGCCGCCGCCCACGGGCGCGTCGAGCGGCCCCAGCGCTCCCGAGCCGACGTCGTCGATCACCGGGACACCGAGCTCGCACAGCGCCTCGACCGGCACGTCCTCGACGAAGCCCAGCTGGCGGAAGTTGGACTGGTGGACGCGCAGGATCGCGGCCGTGTGCTCGTCGAGCGCGCGCTCGTAGTCGGCGAGCCGCGTGCGGTTCGTGGTCCCGACCTCGACCAGCCGCGCGCCCGCCTGGGCGATCACGTCCGGGACGCGGAACCCGCCGCCGATCTCGACCAGCTGGCCTCGTGAGACGACGACCGAACGACCCGGCCCCGCCAACGCCGCGACCGCCAGCAGCGCCGCTCCCGCGCCGTTGTTGACCGCCAGACCGGCCTCCGCGCCGGTCAGCGAGCACAGCAGCGGCTCGATGTGCGCATGGCGCGAGCCCCGCGTGCCCGCCGCGACGTCGGACTCGAGCGTCGAGTACCCCTCCGCGACCCGCGCGACCGCCTCTCGCGCGGCATCCGCGAGCGGCGCGCGACCGAGGTTCGTGTGGACGATCACGCCGGTCGCGTTCAGCACCCGCCGCAGCGAGCACCGCTTCGCATCCGCCACCCACGCCCGCGCCCGCGCGCCCAGGTCGGCCTCCCCGGACCCACCCCCGAGCAGCTCCGCCCGCCGCTCGGCCAGCACCGCCCGCGCGGCGGCGAGCGCCAACGCGCGCGGCGCGTCGACCTGCGCCGCCAGCGTGTCGACCGGCGGCAGATCCCGGACACGAGCCACGGCCACAGCGTAATCTCAGAGCCATGGCCATCGAGGACAAGGACGCGGATTCGGTCGCGCCGGTCGTGGGTCCCGACGATCCGCGCCGGTTCACGGACTCGGGCATCGAGGTCAAGACGCTGTACACGAGCGCGGACCTGCCCGAGGACCTGGACCTCGGCAACCCGGGGGAGTTCCCGTACACGCGCGGCGTGCACGCGGACATGTACCGCAAGCGCACGTGGACGATGCGCCAGTACGCGGGCTACGCGTCGGCGAAGGAGTCCAACGAGCGCTACAAGTACCTGCTCAAGAACGGCTCGACGGGCCTGAGCATGGCCTTCGACCTGCCGACGCAGCTCGGCCTGGACTCGGACGATCCGCGCAGCCTCGGCGAGGTCGGGCGCACGGGCGTGGCGATCGACACGCTCGAGGACATGCGCACCGCCTTCGACGGGATCCCGCTCGACGAGGTCTCGACCTCGATGACGATCAACGCGCCCGCGGCGGTCCTACTGCTGCTCTACGAACTGGTCGCGGAGGAGCAGGGCGTCGAGTCGCAGAAACTCCGCGGGACGGTCCAGAACGACATCCTCAAGGAGTACATCGCCCGCGGGAACTTCATCTACCCGCCCGAGCCCTCGATGCGGCTGACGACGGACCTGTTCGCCTACTGCAAGGCGAACATCCCGAAGTGGAACACGGTCTCGATCTCCGGCTACCACTTCCGCGAGAAGGGCGCCTCGGCGGTCCAGGAGGTCGCGTTCACGCTCGCGAGCGGCATGGCCTATGTGCAGGCGGCGATCGACGCGGGCCTCGCGGTCGACGACTTCGCCCCCCGCCTCGCGTTCTTCTTCAACGGCCACAACAACGTGTTCCAGGAGGTCGCGAAGTTCCGCGCCGCACGAAACATGTGGGCGCACGCGATGGCCGACCGCTTCGGTGCGAAGGACCCGAAGAGCCTGATGCTGCGCTTCCACACGCAGACGGGCGGGGTGACGCTCACGGCCCAGCAGCCGATGAACAACGTCGTCAGAGTGGCCCTTCAGGGGTTCGCGGCCGTCTGCGGCGGGACGCAGAGCCTTCACACGAACGGGTTCGACGAGGCGCTCGCGCTGCCGTCGGAGCGCGCCGCCAAGCTCGCGCTGCGCACCCAGCAGGTGATCGCCCACGAGTCAGGGGCCACCGACACCGTGGACCCGTTCGCCGGCTCCTACTACGTCGAGTCGCTCACCGCGGAGATCGAGAAGCGCGCCTGGGCGCTGATCGAGAAGGTCGACGAGCTGGGCGGCTCGGTCGACGCGATCGCGTTCATCAAGAACGAGATCGAGGAGTCGGCCTTCGGCTACCACGAGCGCTACCGCACCGAGCAGGACATCGTCGTGGGCGTCAATCGCTACGTGGAGGACGCAGCCGAGGTCGAGGAGATCCTCAGCGTCGACCCCGAGTCCGAGCGCCAGCAGCTGAAGCGACTCAAGGCGTTCAAGGAGAACCGGGACAACGACGTGACCGCCAAGCGTCTGCAGGAACTGCGCGCCGCGGCGGAGGGCAGCGACAACCTGCTGCCGCCGATCCGCCAGGCGCTCAAGGACCACGCCTCGGTCGGCGAGGTCTGCGGCGCGCTGCGCGAGGTCTTCGGCGACTATCAGCCGGAGATCTGAAGCGCCTCGTCGAGATCCCGCCAGAGGTCCTCGACGTGCTCGCACCCGACGCTGAGGCGCAACAGCGACGGGCCGCGCACGTCGATCAGCGACTCGACCCCGCCGAGCGACTTCGCGTGCGTGAACACCCGCACCCGCGCGCACACCGCCGCCGGATCGGCGACCTCGAACGACAGCATCGCCCCGAAGGCGTCCATGAAGCGCGAAGCCCGCTCGCGCCATTCCAGCCCGGGGTAGTGAACCGCCCGCACCGCCCGATGGGCTGACAAGCGCTCGGCCAGCGTCGCCGCGGTGCGCGACGAGGCCTCGAGCCGCAGCGGCAACGTCCGGAGCCCGCGCAGCGCGAGGAACGCCTCCAGCGCGCCCGGCGTCGCACCCACCTGCGCCCGCGCGTGCCGCAGAGCCGCCGGATCGCGCGTGCTGATGACCCCCATCAGCAGGTCGGAGTGCCCGCCGATGAACTTGGTCGCGCTGTGCATCGAGAACGTCGCGCCCAGCTCCAGCGGCCGCTGCAGCAGCGGCGACGCGAACGTCGAATCGACGGCGACCGGCACGCCCGCCGCGCACAGGACGTCCAACTCCGCGACCTCCAGCAGCGGATTCGACGGCGACTCCAGCCACAAGAGGTCCGCGCCTTCCGCGGCGCGCAACGTCGCGCCGGTGTCCGTCGTGTCGACCGTGACCAGCGAGATCCGCCCCACCGCCGCCCGCGTCGCCAGCAGCGAGCGCGTCCAGGCGTAGCCGGCGACCGGGGCGACGACCCGCGCCTTCGCCGGCAGCGTCTCGATGATCGCCGCCGCCCCCGCTGTTCCCGACGAGAACGCGACCGCGGCACCGCCCTCCAGGGCGCCGATCGCGTCCTCGAACGCCTCCCAGGTCGGCGACCCCTCCTCGCGGGCGTAGTCGCCCCCGTGAAAGCTCGAGGCGAGCACGAGCGGCGCGTTCAGCGGCGCGCCCGCGACCCGCGGCCCGCGCCCGGCGTGGATGGCGATCGTCGAACGGTCCATAGTGCATATTGTTGACAATCTGCAATCGAGTTGGCAACCTGCTCGAATGGCCGCCCGCAACACACCCGTCCCGGACAGCGCCGACGTCGTCATCGTCGGCGGCGGGGTCGTCGGCACCAGCGCCGCCTTCCACCTGGCAGAGGCGGGGGCGAAGGTCGTCCTGCTCGAGCGCGACCAGCTCGGCAGCGGCTCGACCTCGAAGGCCGCGGGCGGCTTCAGGACGCAGTTCAGCGACCCGCTGAACATCGAGATCGCGCGCCGCAGCGCCGCGGCCTTCAAGGCGTTCAACGACCGCCCGGGCTGGGACATCGGCCTGCACGCGGTCGGCTACCTGTTCCTCTTCAGCACCGAGGAGCAGGTCGAGGACTTCACCGCGAGCACCGCGCTGCAGAACGAGCTCGGCCTCGAGACGCGCATGGTCACGCCGCAGGAGGCGAAGGAGCTGAGCCCGCTCCTGGAGGTCGACGGCATCATCGCCGCCAGCTACTCGCCGCAGGACGGTCACGCGACCCCCGAGGCGGTCGTGATGGGCTACGCCTTCGGCGCCCGCGAGCTCGGTGCGCATCTGGCCACAGGCCGCGAGGTCACGGCGATCGACGTCGACGGCGGCCGCGTCGAGGCGGTGCACACGAAGGACCACGTGGTCAAGACCGACACGGTGATCTGCGCGGCCGGCGCCTGGTCGCGCGCGTGCGGCGAGCTTGTCGGTATCGACCTCCCGGTCACCCCGCTCCGCCGCCAGGTGCTCTTCACCGAGCCGATGGAGGATCTGCCCCGCGACCTCCCGCTGACGATCGACTTCGAGACCTCCTTCTACTACCACGGCGAGGGCCCGGGCCTGCTGATGGGGATGAGCGACCCCAACGAGCAGCTCGGCAACTTCTCGACCGAGACCACGGACGACTGGATCCCCGCGCTGCTGGACATCGCGCAACGCCGCGCGCCCCGGATCGCGAACACCGGCATCCGCGGCGGCTGGGCCGGCCTCTACGACATGAGCCCGGACCACAACGCGATCATCGGCGAGGCCGACGGCGTGAGCCGCTTCCTCTACGCCACCGGCTTCTCCGGCCACGGCTTCCTCCAGGGCCCGGCGACCGGCGAGCTGCTGCGCGACCTCGTCCTGCAACGCCCGACGTTCGCCGACATCGCGCCGCTGAGCGTCGAGCGCTTCGCGCGCGCCGACCTGCGCCCCGAGCGCAACATCGTGTGATCGCGCTCGGCCACCGCGGCCCCGCGCCCTCCAACGTCGACGTCGCCGTCGACGCGCTGCGCGCCGCGATCCTCGACGGCCGGCTCGAGCCCGGCGTCCGCCTGAAGGAGATCCCGCTGGCCGAGCAACTCGGCATCTCGCGCGGCCCGATCCGCGAGGCGCTGCGCCTGCTCGAACGCGACGGCCTGATCGAGCTGATCCCCAACCGCGGCGCGATCGTGCCTCTGGTCAAGGCACTCGACGTCCTCGAGGTCTACGCCCTGCGCGCCTCGCTCGGCTCGCTCGCCCTGCACAAGTCGATGCTCGAGGACCGCGTCCCCGAGGCGGACCTCGAGCACGCGCTCGACCGGCTGCGAGCCGCGACCGCCGCCCACGACGCGCGCCGCGCCGCCGACGCCGACCTCGCCTACCAGTCGACGATCATCGCCGCCTCCGGCCTCCCCCGCGCGACCCGCGAGTGGGACCGCCTGACCTGGCAGGTCCGCGCCTTCCTGACCGCACTGCACATCGGCTACGACGACAAGCTCGAGCGCTTCCTCGCCGAGGACGAGGCGCTGCACGCCGCGATCGTGCGCCGCGACGCCGCCGAGGCCGAGGCGCTCTGGCGCAGCAAGTACGAGCGCTGGGTCCGTGACCTCGTCGCACTCCTCCCCGAGGCGTTCGACGAGGCCCTGTGGACCGCGCTCAGCCAGGGCGCCTAAGAGCCCGCTGAAGAATTCCGGTGCGCCCGCTGCGGCACATCCGCAGCGCCTCGCGCCACCCACGCTGCTCACGGCCCAGAGGGCCGCATCGCGAGCGCGGCCGGCCCGAGCCACTGGCGGCTGCACCACATCGGTCGGACCGACCATTC
>NZ_KE384069.1:0-299274 GCF_000423665.1 Solirubrobacter soli DSM 22325
GTCGGCCGCGGCGAGCGTGACGACGGGCGCCGCCCCGCCGGCGGGCGCCGCGCGCGGGCCGCGGGGCGTCGCCGCGTCGCCGCGCGCCGCTGCGCCGCCGGGCGCCGCTGCGCCGCCGGGCGCCGCCGCGCCGCCGGGCGCCGCCGCGCCGCCGGGCGCCGCCGCGCCGCCGGGCGCCGCCGCGCCGCCGGGCGCCGCTGCGCCGCCGGGCGCCGCTGCGCCGCCGGGCGCCGCCGCGCCGCAGGGCGCCGCGCGCGCCCACGCCGCCAGCGCGGCGTCCAGCCACCGCTGCGCCTCTTCGACCGTCGCGAGGAGGTCGGGCACGCCCATCGCCGGGTCGATCAGCGACGTGTTGACGAGGTCCTGGGCGAGGACGAGGCCGCCGGGGGCGTGGTCGAGGCCGAAGCGATCGCCCGCAAGCATGGGCAACAGACTATCGACATGGTCTAATTGACTTAGACTCTGTCATGACGTATCGTCGTGGACGTGCTCCCCCTGGACAATCCGGTCTACTCCGCTCTCGACACCGACCACGCACACTTCGCCGTCAGCCACGGCCTCGCCAAGCGCTATCCCGGCGAGGTCGCGCGCTTTGCCGGTCTGCGCGAGGCGTCGGCGGCGGGGTTTGCCGACCTCGAGGCGCTGGTCGAGCCCGGCGAGACGGTCGCGTTGGTCACGGCGGCGGATGTCGTCGTCCCCGACGGGTGGGAGCTCGCCCGCGGCCGGTTGATCGACCAGATGGTCTGCGACCGCCCGCCGGCGCCCGCACCCGCCGGGCCGCCGCTGCTCGAGCTCGGCGTCGAGGACGTGCCGGAGATGCTGGATCTCGCCGAGCTCACGCAGCCGGGGCCGTTCGGGACGCGCACGCTCGAGCTCGGCCGCTATCTCGGCATCCGTGTCGACGGCCGCCTGGCGGCGATGGCGGGCGAGCGGATGCGCCCGTCCGGCGCGACCGAGATCAGCGCCGTCTGCACCCACCCGGATTTCACGGGCCGTGGCTATGCCCGCGCGCTGATGACACCGCTCCTCCAGGACGCCTTCGCCGCCGGCCGGAGCCCGATGCTGCACGTCAAGACCGAGAACGGGGCGAAGCGGCTCTACGACCGTCTCGGCTTCACCGTCCGCCACGCGATGCGGCTGACGATCGTCACGCGAGCGCGATGACCTCGAGCTCGACCAGCCACGCCGGGTCGAGCGTCTCGACGACGATCGCCGTGGTGGGTACGAGACGCCCGCCCAGCGCGGCGGTGCGACACGCCGCGTTGCGCTCCGCGTACGCGGCGTCGCGCAGGTAGCTCGTCACCCGCACGACGTTGTCGACCGTCATCCCCGCTGACGCGAGGATCGCTCGCAGGTTGTCCCAGATCAGCGCGAGCTGCTCGTCGAGCGATGCCGGGGCGTCACCGTGCAGATCGAGGCCCATCGTCCCCGAGACGAACAAGGACCGGGTCGCGCCGCGCACCTCGAGCGCGTGGACGTAGTCGGGCGTGGCGGCGTAGAGGCCGTCGTGTGTCGCAAGCTCCATGACCGGCGAAGCTAGGCGATCCTTCGAAGCCGACGCACCCGATGCGCAATGATTGCCAGCGGATGGCGGTCCTGGACGAGATTGATTGCGCGATTCTCGCCGAGCTCCAGGAGCGCGGGGACATTCCGAACATCGAGCTCGCCCGGATCGCGGGCCTCTCGCCCGCGGCCACCTCGCGCCGGGTCGCGCGTCTGCGACTCGAGGGCGTGATCGAGGCGGTGCGGGCCGTGCTGGTGCCGGAGGAGGTCGGGCTGCCGATCGAGGCGTTCATCCTGGCCACGCTCGCCGAGCACCAGCCGGAGGCCGACGCCCGCTTCGCCCGCGAGGTCGCGGCGATGCCCGCCGTCCTGCGCGCGGACAGCGTCGCGGGGGAGGACGACGTCCTCCTGCAGGTCGCCGTCGCCACGCCCGCGGACCTCCAGCGTCTGCTGCTCAAGCTCAAACGCGCGGGAGCCGCGCGGCTGACGACGATGCTGCGCCTCCAGGTGATCAAGCCGGCCGCGCCTTTGGCGCTCCGTTCGTCGGCGTGAGCGGTTAACACGCGCACCATGCGTGTTGTCGTCGCCGTCGCCGTCCTGCTGCTGTTCCCGGCGGCGGCGCGGGCGGACTACACCGTGGCGACGGTCGAGAGGCCCACGACGGTGTCGGCTTACGCCGGCCACGTGGTCTGGAGCCAGTTCGACGGCTCGAGCTACCGCCTGTACGAAGCCCACGCGAGCCCCGCCGGGCAGGTGACGACGCAGCTCGCCGCGGCGCCGCGCAGCGTCCCCTTCGACGCTGACATCGGCCCCGGCGCCGACGGCACGCCCACCGTCGTCTACTCGCGCTGCGCCACCGAGCCCAAGCTCGATCAGCTCCCGATCTGGGCGACCGCCCGCGGGTGCGATGTCTACCGCCTCGCCCTCGGCGCGACGAAGGAGACCCGCGTGGCCGGCGTCAGCACCGCCGCCGACTCCGAGTTCCTCCCGAGCATCTGGCGCGGCAGGATCGCCTTCGCCCGCGTGTACGACCGCAACCCGTATGTCTACGTCCGCGGGCCGGAAGGCCCGAACGAGCGCCAGCCCGGCGGCATGCGCGGCGAGACCGGCCTGCCGGGGCCGACGTCGCTCGACCTCGCCGGCGTCCGCCTCGCGCTCACCTGGGGCGTCGACGGCGACGCCCGCACCGAAGTGCGCCTCGACACGACCACCGGCGGCCACCGACTGCTCGAGTTCACCACCGACCAAGGCCGCGGCGAGCGGGTCGTCAACGCGTTCGTCTTCGCCGGCCGCGTGTGGTGGGCGCACGAGACGGACACCGGCCCGCTGCACCGCTACCGCCGGTGGCGGATCGCGACCGAGAAGCTCGAGGAGGCCGACATCCCGAATGACCGTCAGCCGACGCTGAGCATCGCGCCGCAGTCGGCGTCGAGCGTCTACTGGTCGCAGCCCGGCCGCGTCGGCGGTGACGGATCCGCGATTTTTCAAGCTAGTCTTTGAGGCATGAGCACGACGACCGACATCCGCAGCCGCATGGATGCCGTCGTCGCGCGAGCGCTGTAGCCGCAGGCCCGCACGCCTGCGGCTCTCCACAGCCCTCGCACACCCGCAACCCAAGGCGGACCCATGCTCAGCAGTGACCTCCGGCGTTCCTACGTCGACTTCTACACCTCCCGCGGCCACACCGAGATCCCCGGCTCGACGCTGATCGGGGACGACACCGTGCTGTTCACGAGCGCCGGGATGCAGCCGCTGATCCCGTACTTCGACGGCACCCCGCACCCCTCCGGGCGGCGGCTCGTCAACGTCCAGCGCTGTCTGCGCACGGTCGACATCGACGAGGTCGGCGACGACCGCCACCTGACCTGCTTCGAGATGCTCGGCAACTGGTCGCTGGGCGACTACTACAAGCACGAGTCGCTCAGCTGGACGCTCGAGTGGCTCCTGGAGATCGGCCTCCCGTTCGAGCGGCTCGGCGTGACCGTCCACGAGAGCGATCCCTACGCGCGCGCTGTGTGGCGCCAGCTGGGCGTCCCCGACAACCGCGTCCGCGTGCTCGGCGACGAGGACAACTGGTGGGGACCGCCCGGCCCGCACGGACCCTGTGGCCCGGACTCCGAGATCTTCTACATCCGCGACGACGGCCGCTGGCTGGAGATCGGCAACAACGTCTTCATCGTCCACGATCAGGACCTCGACGGCACGCGGCGCGGCCTGCCGCAGCACAACGTCGACGTCGGCCTCGGGCTGGAGCGGATCCTCGCGCTGCTGCAGGGCGTGGAGACGGTCTACGAGACCGACCTGTTCAAGCCGACCTTGGAGGTCGTGCGGCAGCTGAGCACCACGCCCGACACCCGCGCGGAGCGGATCGTCACCGATCACGTCCGCGCCTCGCTCTTGCTCGTCCAGGACGGCGTCACACCGTCCAACACCGGCCGCGGCTACGTCCTGCGCCGGCTCGTCCGGCGCGCGATCCGCCAGGGGCGCAAGCTCGGCATCGAGGGCCCGTTCCTGCACGAGCTCACGAAGTCCGACGTGCTCGAGGCCGAGGAGCGGCGCTTCGGACGCACGCTCAACCGCGGCCTGCGCGAGCTGCGCAAGCTCGACGACGTCGACGGCCGGCAGCTCTTCAGGCTGTTCGAGACCTACGGGCTGCCGCCCGAGCTGACGCTGGAGGAGTTGGGCGTCAGCCCGGGTGGCTGGAGGGAGGACTTCGACCGCGCGGCTTCAGAGCACCGCGAGCGCTCTAGACAGCGGCCGTAAAGCGCTTGCTCTCGGACTCGACCGCGGATTCCTCGGCCGGGACCGGCGTCGCGCCCTGGAACAGCGCCATGTGGACTCCGGCGCCCACCAGCGCGCCGATCAGCGGCGCGACGATGAACATCCACAGCTGCGAGATCGCCCACCCGCCCACGAACAGGGCCGGGCCGATCGAGCGCGCCGGGTTGACCGACAGGTTCGTGATCGGGATGCCGACGAGGTGGATCAGCGTCAGGACGAGGCCGATCGGGATCCCCGCGAAGGCGACGTTCGCGATCTTGTCGGTCGCCGACAGCACGGTGAAGATCAGGAACGCGGTGAGCAGTACCTCGGCCAGGAACGCGCCCCCCAACGCGTAGCCGCCCGGCGAATGGTCGCCGTAGCCGTTGGCGCCGAGCCCCATCGCGCCCGCGTCGTAGCCGCCGGACTTCGACTTGGCGATGATCAGCAGCACGCCGGCCGCGACGATCCCGCCGAGGACCTGGGCGATCCAATAGCGGACGGCCTCGCTAATCTCGATCCGTTTGGTGACGAGCAGCCCGAGCGTCACCGCCGGGTTGATGTGACAGCCGGAGATCGGCCCGACCGCGTAGGCCATCGCCAGCAGCGATAGGCCGAACGCGAACGCGACGCCGAGATTGCCGATCTTGTCGCCGGCGATCACCGCCGCGCCGACACCACCTAGAACGAGGACGAACGTCCCCACGAACTCCGCACCTGCACGCCTGAGTGGCATTCGCAACTCCCCTTGGTCGCTTGCTCGGCAGCGTGTCAGGTTCGGCGGCGGCTGTAAATGCAGGCAACAGCGCCGTCACAGTCGGAACGGCGCGGGCCGCGGCAGGACCGCGGCGCCCTCGACCGTCCGCACCCACTCGTAGCCGAGCGCCTTGGCGTGCGTCAGCCGCGCCCCCGCGTCGCGCAGGCGGTCCAGGCCGCGGGCGTGCATCTCGCCGGAGGAGAACGTCGCGTCCTCCACCACGACCACCGTTTTGCCCTTCTCCATAAGTCCGACCGCGGACTGGTAGACGCAGACGTCGGTCTCGAAGCCCACGAGCACCGCGGTCGGCCGGCTGACCGCCGCGAGGATCTCCGGCGTGCCGGCGAGCCCGAAGGTGGGCTTGATGAACGCAGGCGTCACGGCCAGACGCGGGTCGGTCGGCCCGTTGTCCTCCGGCTCCTCCTCGGTGACGACGACGGGGACGTCGAGGCGTTGGGCGAGCGTCACGAGCCACGCGGCACGGTCGAGCGCCTGCACGGCGCCTTCCGGCTCAGGGCCGAAGAACCCGGGTTGGGCGTCGATGACCACCAGGACGCAGTCTTCATGGGCGATGAGCGGCATGGGAGGATTCTGAGATGAACGTCGATCTCGACCTGCACCCGAACGAGGCGTCCGACCTCGCCGTCATCCCGGGCGGACTGGAACGCTACGACCAATCGTTCGTGACCGTGCTCGACGAGGGCGTGATCGAGGAGTCGATCGCGGTGCTGGGGCATCGCGGCGGCGATGTCACCGGCGGGTGGGAAGCCGTCCGCCTCTCGCTGACCCCGACCGACCATGCGGGTCGGACCGAGGACTCCGAGGCGTGCGACTTCTGGGGCGGGCACCTGTACGTGCTCGGCTCGCACTTCGGCTCCAAGGACGGGCCGCTGGAGGCGCGGCGGGCGTGGATCGCGCGGGTGCGCACCGCGGACCTGGCGGGTGCGGTGGCGGGTGAGAAGCCGCCGGTCGAGATCGCCCGCAACCGCTTCGGGCTGCACCGGGCGGTCAACGACCGGTTGCGCGAGTCCGGCGTCGCCTTGCGCGAGCTCGGCCCGCGGGCGCGCGAGCGGCTGGTGCTGCGCACGATCGAGCGCGGCACCAAGAAGGGCAAGGCATGGGCGGCGCGGGTGCAGACCGACGACCAGCCGCTCAACATCGAGGGGTGCTGCTTCCTGGAGGATGGGACGCTGCTGCTCGGGCTGCGCTGCCCGGTCACGGCGTCCGGCCACCCGCTGCTCGTGGAGTTGCGCAACCTCGAGGCGTTCTTCGCCGACCCGGACTCCGTGCCGGACCTCGGCGCCGTCTGGGTGCTCACGGATGCCGGCACGCGCGAGGACCCGGTGGGCGTGCGCGCGCTGCATCGCACCCCCGATGGCCACGTGCACGCGATCGTCGGCTCGTTGGACGCGCTCGGGAAGGACAGCGCGCTGGTCTTCGATCACGCGTCGGCGGGGCAGGCGCACTGTGAGCACTGGGAGCTCGAGGTGCCCGACCACCGCGGCGGGGGCGTCGTCGAGGTGGGTGTGAAGAACGCGTTCCCGGGCGAGCGTTCGGTCGAAGGGCTGGCGAAGATGCCGTCCGGGCCGTTCATGTACGTGGTGGATCGCGACCACAACGTCCATCTGCGCTTCCTCATGGCAGATTAACCCGCATGCCCGCAAACGGACCATGCCCCAGCTGCGGGGGCCAGCTCGTCCAGCTCGAGCGCAGCGGCGTGCACATCGACGCGTGCCGGAACTGCCGCGGCGTGTGGCTCGACCGCGGCGAGCTCGACACGATCCTCCAGCGCGAGCGCCAGGTCGTCGCCTCCCACCACGACGACGACGAGGAGTTCTTCCGCGAGATGACCGGCCACGGCGGCCAGAAGACCTCGCACCACCACGAGTCCTACGGCTTCGACTTCGACAAGCACACCGCCGAGCGCCTGCTCAAGGACTTCAGCTCACATAAGAGCCACAAGCGCAAGAAGAAGAAGAGCTTCCTCGACGAGCTCTTCGACTAAGCGCGCCTGCGCGTGTAGGCGCGCAGGATCAGGGCGATCACGGCGAGCACGCAGAGGCCGACGACCGCGGTCCCGATCGGGCCGACGATCCCGCCGACCTTCTCGTAGTGCTCGCCCAGCGCCCACCCGGCGCCGATCAGCGCGCAGTTCCAGGCGGTCGAACCGAGCACGGTCAGCGCGGTGAACTTGAGCACGGGCATCTCGCTCAGCCCGGCGGGGATGCTCACGAGGCTGCGTGCGCCGGGGACGAGCCGGCCGAAGAGCACGATCGGCGCCCCGTGGCGGTCGAACCAATGATCGGCCTTGTCGAGGTCGGACTCCTTGATCCGCAGCACCTTGCCGAAGCGCAGGACGAGCGAGCGGCCGCCGAAGCGCGCGATCGCGTAGAGGATCAGCGCGCCGGCCAGGCTGCCGAACGTCGCCGCCAGCACGGCGAGGACGAACGCCATCTCGCCCTGGCCGACGTAGTAGCCCGCCAGCGGGAGGATCAGCTCCGACGGGATCGGCGGGAAGAGGTTCTCCGCCAGGATCAACCCGCCGAGCGCCGGGTAGCCGCCCGCGGAGACTGTGTTTCGCACCCAGTCACCGGGCGCCACCGCGAATGTCATCCCGCACCAGGCTACCCGGAACCTAAAGGGGCCTGACCCCTTTAGGTTGGTGGGCGTGGATGACAGGGGGGACTACGCGCTGCTCGCGTTCGCGGTCGTCTGCGTGTCGTGCTCGGCGCCGCTGGTGGCCGCGGCGACCGCGCCCGCGCTCGCGCTGGCGTTCTGGCGCACGGGGGCGGCGGCGCTCGTGCTCGGGCCGTTCGCGCTCGTGCGGCGCGAGGCGATCACGCGGCGCGGGTTGGGTCTCTCGGTGTTCGCCGGGTGCCTGCTGGCGGCGCACTTCGGGACGTTCCTGCCGAGCCTGAAGTACACGAGCGTCGCGTCGTCGAGCGCGCTCGTCTGCTCGCAGGCGGTGTTCGCCGGCGTGTTCGGGCGGCTGCTCGGCGAGCGCCAGCCGCGGCGGGCGTGGTTCGGCACCGCGATCTGCCTCGCCGGGGTGCTGATGGTCACCGGCGTCGACGCGTCGCTGGACTCGCGAGCGCTGCTCGGCGACGTGCTCGCGCTGGCCGGCGGGGTGTTCGGCGGCGCGTACATCGTCACGGGCGGGTTCGCCCGGAGGGATCTCTCCACCGTCAACTACACGAGCCTCTGCTACGGCGTCTGCGGCGTCCTGCTGCTGGTCGTGTGCCTGGTGAGCGGAGCCGCCGTGACCGGGTTCTCCGCGGCCGACTGGGCCCGGATCGCCGCGTTGACGGTGCTCGGACAGCTGCTCGGGCACTCGCTGATGAACTTCGTGCTGCGCTCGATCAGCCCCACGATCGTCTCGCTCGCCGTGCTGTTCACCGTGCCGGGCGCGACGTTGATCGCGGCGCTGACGATCGGTCAGTCGCCGCCGATCGAGACGGTCCCGGCGATGGCGTTGCTGCTCGCCGGGACCGCGATCGTCATCAGCGCACGCGAGCGAGCTCCGGCGCGGGCACCGTGAGCACGCGCGACACGTTCAGCGCCGCCAGGATCGTCATGCAGATCGCCGAGCCGACGCACCAGATGCAGATGGCGTCGATCAGCGCGATCTCCGTGTAGGTCAGCCACGCGCTGAAGCCGAAGCCGAGGATCGAGAGGAACGCGGCGATGCTGCGTTCGCGCTCTCCGTCCTTGATCAGCGCGGCGAGGATGCCGACGTAGCCGAGCATCCCGAGCAGCGCGACCGGAACGCCGGCGAGCTTGGAGTAGTCGGACTTCTGCACGGTCTCGCAGCCGTGGGCGATGGCGCACACGGGCGAGCCGCCCGCGTAGTGGACGATCGTCAGGTAGGTCGCGATCCCGAGCCCGATCACCGCGACGACGATGGCGGCGGCGCGGAGCTTCACGACAGCGCCTTGTCGAGGTTCGCGGTCAGGTTGTCGAGGCCGACCGCGGCGACGGTCTCCTTCTCGCCCTTCTTGGTGACGGTGAACGTCGGGGTGGAGTCGACCTTCAGCGCCTGCGCGTCGCCGTCGGCCTGGTCGAGCGCGGCCTGGGCGGAGGCGCCGTCGGCGAACGCCTTGGCCTTGTCGGGGTCGACGCCGGCGGCCTTGGCGACGCCGGTGAGGAAGTCATCGGTCACGTAGCCGGAGTTCTCCTGGCCCTGGGACGCGTAGAGGGTCTCCAGGAACGCCCACAGCTTGCCCTGCTGCTCAGCACCGTGCGCCCACTTGGCGGCGGTGATCGAGTCCGGGCCGATGAAGCTCAGCGTGCGCGCCTGCAGCTTGACCTTGCCGGTGCGGACGTACTTGTTGATCAGGTCGGGGAGGTTGGCCTTGGAGGCCTCGGCGCAGATCGGGCACTGCGGGTCGAGGTACTCGGTGACGGTGATCGGCGCGTTCGGGTTGCCGAGGACGCCGTCCTTCTCGGGGATGCCCGCGACCAGCTTGGCCGCGCTGCTGTGGGCGACGGGCTTGGCCTTCGCGCCGCCGTTGGCGGAGATCGCGATGCCGGCGACGACCAGGACGACCGCCAGGCCGGCGGCGCCGAGCAGGTTGCGGATGCGGCGGCGACGGGACTCGGCGGCGACGGCGGCCCGTTCGGCCTGGCGGCGCTGCTCGCGCAGCTCGCGCTTGGACTTCGACATTGGGTTTGCTCCTTACGGTTTCGGGTGTCTTCTGCGGTGCCTGGCGAACTACGCCGGCGCAGGAGGCGCCCGATCCCGCGTGGGGCGGGTGAAGCGAAGGAGCTGCGGGGTCGCCGGCGGCTGGGTGCCGACGACGGTGAACTCGAGGATGCCCTGGAGCTTCGGTGCGAGTTTGTGGATCAGCTCGCGGGCGGCGGGCACGGCGTGCAGCGCGAGCGCGATGACCGCTCCGGCCGCGACGCCGAACGCGGCGAGCTGCAGCCAGCCGCCGCCGAGCAGCGCGCCGCCGCCGAACAGCTCGGCAAGGATCGCCTGGCCGCCGCACACGGCATACACACCCGCGGTCGCGACCGCCCACAGGTAGGCGGGCGCACGACGTCGCTGCGCCACCCGCGCGACGAGAGCGGCGATCGCCGAGGTGTAGATCGCGAGGATCGCCACCGCCGCGAGCCCGAACCGTCCGTTCCCGGCGGTCTCCAGGCAGCTGCGCACGTCAGGTCCGCAGACGAACGACACCCGCATCTGGTCGATCCCCACCGCGAGCAGCGGGATCAACACCAACGCGCGAAGCGTCAGCGGCAGGCGGGTGAGCAGGGCGCGCAGGTGCACTCGCCCATGATCGTCGTCGCATCCGAAGGCTTCTTAAACCGTGGGAACTACGGATGTGCCTCCGTATTCGGCCCAACAGTGGTATGAACCACTTGGAGGATGATGCGCGCGCTGCTGATCGACGGAGGGCAGAGCGGGTGCCGCGCCGCGGTGGTCGACCACGGCCGAACGGTCGCGACGGCCACTGCCGCGGGGCTACCGCGCCAAGGGCGCGACTACGACGCCCTGCGGGCGCTGCTCGCGGACGACGACTGGCGTGGCATCGACGTCGTCGCCGCCGGCCTGACCGGGTTCCGCGGCGACGCGGACGCCGCCGCGGCCGCGTTGCGCGTCCCGTCCGCGATCGTCACCAACGACGCCGTCACCGCCCACCTCGGTGCGCTCGGGGGCTCGCCGGGCGTGGTCGTCGTGGCCGGCACCGGGGCGATCGCGCTCGCGGCCGACGAGCGGGCCGCGCGCGCCGACGGGTGGGGCACGCGCCTCGGCGACGACGGCGGCGGCTACTGGATCGGCCGCGCCGGCCTCGCCGCCGCCCTGCGCGCCCACGACGGCCGCCGCGGCGGCTCCCCGGACCTGCTGGCCCGGGCGGTCGCCCGGTTCGGCGAGGTGCCGCCCCGCGACGCCGCGCCCGCCGGTGGCGACGCCGCGCCTCGCCGCGGCGCCGAGCTCGCCGGTGGCGACGCCACGCCACGCCTCGACGCCGCGCCCGCCGGTGGCGACGCTACGCCCCGCCGCGGCGCCGCGCCCGCCGGTGGCGACGCCACGCCCCGCCTCGACGCCGCGCCCGCCGGTGGCGACGCCGCGCCTCGCCGCGATGCCGCGCCCGCCCGGGACGACGCCGCGACCCGCCGCCCCGCAGCGTCGGCCGGCGCGATCATCACCGCCGTCTACGACTCGGCCGACCCCGTGGCGGTCATCGCGTCCTTCGCGCGCGACGTCGCGGATGCGGCGCGCGACGGCGACGCGATCGCGCGCGGCATCTGGGAGGCGGCGGGGCGGGAGCTCGCGGAGACTGCGCGGGCGGCCGCGCGGCGCGCCGGGGTCGACGGGCCCGTCACCTACGCCGGCGGCCTCTTCGACGTGGGCGACCTGTTGCTCGACCCGTTCCGCGCCGAGCTCGGCGAGGTGCGCGAGCCGCTGGGCGACGCGCTCGACGGTGCCGCTCGCCTGCTCGAGCGCCCGCCCCACTTCCTTGACCTGATCCACGAGACCGGAGCCTCATGACGCGACTTGGCCACCTGTCCACAGAGGGGGCGCGCGCGGAGCGCGCGGAGATCGATCGTCTGCCGACCGGCGAGCTCGTGCGGCTGATGAACGCCGACGACGCGATCGTTCCGGCCGCGGTGGGGGAGGCCGGGCCGGCGATCGCCGCCGCGGTGGACGCGATCGTCGAGCGGCTCGAGGCCGGCGGCCGGCTGATCTACGTCGGCGCGGGCACGGCGGGACGGGTCGGCGTCCTCGACGCGTCCGAGTGCGGCCCGACCTTCAATACCGATCGCGTCGTGGGGGTGATCGCGGGCGGGCAGGTCGCGGTCAGCACGGCGAGCGAGAGCGCGGAGGACCACCCGGACTCGGGTGCGCAGGCGATCGCGCTGCTCGGCGTCGGCGCCGACGACGCGGTCGTCGGGATCAGCGCGAGCGGCCGCACGCCCTACGTGCTCGGCGCGATCGAGCGGGCGCGCGCATCGGGGGCGCTGACGGTCGGCCTCGCGTGCAACGAGGGCTCGGACCTCAGCGCCGCCGCCGACCTCGCGATCGAGGTGCTCGTCGGCCCTGAGTTCATCGCCGGGTCCACGCGTCTGAAGGCCGGCACCGCGCAGAAGCTCGTGCTCAACATGCTCTCGACGCTGACGATGGTGCGGCTCGGCAAGACGTACGGGAACCTGATGGTCGACGTCCGCGTGACCAACGCGAAGCTGCGCGACCGGGCGACGCGGATCGTCGAGCAGGTCGCGGGCGTCACCCACGCCACCGCGGCGGCCGCGCTGGCGGAGGCTGACGACGACGCGAAGGTCGCGATCGCGATGCTGCGCACGGGCACGACGCCGGATGCCGCCCGCGAGCGCCTGGCCGCCGCCGACGGGCACCTGCGCCGCGCGCTGATGGAAACCTAAAGGGGTCAGGCCCCTTTATGTTGGTGGTCGGGTTGATGTCCGGGACGTCGTGCGACGGGATCGACGCGGCCGTCGCGGACCTGGAGCTCGACGGCGACGTCGTGACGCTGCGCTGCGTCGGCGAGCTCTCGGCGCCCTACCCCGACGACCTCCGCGACGAGATCGAGGCCGCGCTGCCGCCCGCGAGCACCACGCTGGAGGCGGTGTGCCGGCTGGACACGCGGATCGGGCAGGCGTTCGCGGACCTGGCGGAACGGGCGGTCGCGCAGCACGGCGGCGATCTCGTCGTCTCGCACGGCCAGACCGTCTTCCATGCCGCGCACGACGGGACGCTGCAGCTCGGGCAGCCCGCGTGGATCGCCGAGCGGACCGGGCTGCCGGTGGTCGCGGACCTGCGGGCGCGCGACATCGCGGCGGGCGGGCAGGGCGCGCCGCTGGTCTCGTTGCTCGACGCGCTGATCCTGCACGGTCGCCCGGGCCGCCCGGCCGCGCTCAACCTGGGCGGGATCGCGAACCTCACCGTCCCGCCGATCGCGTTCGACGTCGGACCCGCGAACGCGCTGCTCGACGCCGCCGCACGCCACTTCACCGGCCGCGCCTACGACGCCGACGGAACGCTCGCCGCCGCGGGCACCGTGGACCAGACGCTGCTCGACGAGCTCCTCGAAGACCCCTACTACGCCCGCCCCGCGCCGAAGACGACCGGCAAGGAGCACTTCCACGCGCACTATGTCCGCTATCGCGGCGGCGCGGAGGACACGCTCGCGACCCTCACCGCGCTGACCGCCCGCACGGTGGCCGACGCGGCCCGCCGCCACGGGGTCACCGAGGTGATCGCGTCCGGCGGCGGCGTCCGCAACCCGACACTGATGGCGGCGCTGCGACGCGAGCTCGACCCGATCGCCCTGACCACGAGCGACGCGCTCGGCCTCCCCGCGCAGGCCAAGGAGGCGTACGCGTTCGCGCTGCTCGGCTTCCTCACCCACCACGGCGTCGCCGGGACCATCGAGCAGGCGACCGGCGCGCGCCACGCGAGCGTCCTCGGCGCCGTCACACCGGGTGCGGGTGCGCTGCCCGCTCCGCGGGTAGTGCGTCTCGAATGATCCGGAAGATCGGTCTCACCGCGCTCGTATGCGCGAGCCTCACCCCCGCCACGGCACAGGCGGACTCGTTCAAGACGGTGCCCACGAACGGGCTGACGTGGACCAGGCACGGCCTCGACGCCGGCGCATATGCGCGCCTGGACAACCTCGCGAAGACGTTCCCGCGCCGCGACCTGAAGTTCGTCCTCGAGCACCCGCGCCAGACGACCCAGTCGGCGGCGGGCTCGCCGTCGCTCGGCCAGGTCGGTCCCGGCGCCGTCTCGGCCTTCAAGTGGTCCGACAAGGACAACACCGGCAAGTGGATCCCGCAGGGGATCACCGGCAGCGCCGCCGCCCAGGACGACGGGATCGTCGGCGGCCACCGGTCGCTGCTCGTCAGCTGGTACCAGGACATCCCGTCGAGCCCGGCGCGGGTCAGCTTCGTCAACGCCGACAGCCTCAACGGCGGCGGGTCGACCTACAACAGCGCGACGCTCGTGATCCCGAGCGGTCGCACGGTCAAGCCGATCAAGACCCACGCGGGCGGCATCGCCTGGTACCAGCACTGGCTGTTCGTGGCCGAGACCCGCGTCGGCGTGCGCGTCTTCGACATGAACTACATCCTCGGCGCGAAGAAGCTGCCGCCGACCGCGGACCTCAACGCGCCGTTCGTGCTGCCGCAGGTCGGCTTCTACAAGCAGGCCAAGGGCGCCGGGCTGACGTTCTCGTTCGTCGAGACCGACCGCTCGTCACCCGCGTTGATCACCGGCAAGTACGCCGACAAGAAGGCCAACCGCCGGATCGTGCGCTGGCCGCTGGACGCCGGCAGCGGGCTCCCCGGCCTGCAGGCCAACGGCGCCTGGAAGATGCCGGCGTCCAACGTCCAGGGCGGGCTGATGCACAAGGGCCGCCTGCTGATCTCCTCCAGCTACAAGCCGGGCGGCGGTGGCATCGGCGAGCTCGTCGCCGGCAATCCCGACCAGGCGGCATCGCACTGGAACTGGCCGGACGGCGCGGAGGACCTGCACTACGCCGGAACGAGCAACCGCGTCTACTCGCTGACGGAGAAGGCGGGCGACCGGATCGTGTTCGCGATCGACGGCGCCTCGGTCGGTTTGACGCCGTAGCATCGCTCCGTGACTCCGATCGCGATCCTGCTCGGGCTCGCGATCGGCGTCGTCGTCGGCGCCGTCGGCGGGGGAGGAGCGATCCTCGCGCTGCCGGTGCTGATCTACGTGCTCGACCAGCCGGTCGGCCCCGCGTCGACCACCTCGCTGGTCGTGGTCTCGCTCGCCGCGGCGATCGGGGCCGGCTCGCTCGCCCGCCACGGCCGCGTCTGCTGGCGCCTCGCGTTCCGCTTCGCGATCCCCGCCGCGGCGGGCTCGCTGCTCGGCACGTTCGCGAGCCGCAACGTCGGCGGACCCGCGCTCGTCCTCGCCTTCGTGCCCGTGATGCTGATCGCGGCGTTCGCCACCTGGCGCCGCACGGGCGAGGACGACGAGGCGGACAGCGGCTGCCCGGACGCGCCGATCCGGCGGGTCGTGATCGCCGGGCTCGGCGTGGGTGTCCTCACCGGCTTCTTCGGCGTCGGCGGCGGGTTCGTGATCGTGCCGGTGCTGACCCTCTGGCTCGGCGCGCCGTTCCGCCGCGCGGTCGCGACCTCGCTCGTGATCATCACGCTCACCGGCGTCGCCGCGCTGGCCAGCCATCTGCTCGCCGGCTCGCGCCCGAACCTCGAGATCACCGCCGAGCTCGCGGGTGCGACCGGCATCGGCGCGCTGATCGGCACGACGGTCGGCGAACGCCTCCCACAGCAGGTCCTCCGGCGCGCCTTCGCGATCATGGTGACCGTCGTCGCCTGCGGGCTGCTCATCGATGTGCTGGGGCTGGGCGGCCCGCCGCGCTAGGCGCGCGTTCGAACCGGAGCGGCTCGCGCCCCGACGGCAGCGACACGCGGTGCACGCCCCAGGCGAGCGCGACCAGGAACGCCAGCGCGATCGCCATGACCGTCGCGTACGCCGCGCCCCAGAGCCAGCCCGCAGCGGACTTGCGCTCGCGTTGCAGGAGCTTCTGTTCGGGGCCGAACGGACGGTCCATCGTCGCCCGCGCGGGGACGCCCGCGACCGGGATCGCCGAGTCGGCGGGGAGGTGGACCGGCAGCGCGGTCAGCGCGCGGCCGCGATGGAGCCGGATCATCGTCTTCCAGTCGCCGGTCAGCGGGAGCGGCTGGGTCGAGCGGTAGACGCCCTCGCGCACGCGCTGGAGCCGATCGACGACGAGGCCGCCGCCCTGCCAGGCCGTGGCGGTGAGCCAGTTGGCGTCGTCGGCGCCCGTCGGCGGGTCCAACCGCACGGTGGCGACCGCCGTCGCGGGTGCACCGTCGGCCGCGGCCGCGGCCTCGCCCGCGCGCGGCTCGAGCGTCACCACTGCGCGGACGCCCTGGCTGCCGGTCGAGACGAGCCCGAACGCGACGAGGGCGAACAGCGCGGCCGCGCCGGCCGCCGCGGCGGGTCGCAGCGACGGGGTGCGGTCCTGGCTGAGCCGCGCGCCGAGCCACGCGCCGACGCACGACGCCGCCAGCGCCGTCGCGAACCCGGCGAGCACGCCCTCGGGAGCCAGCGCGGCGGGCCACGGGAGCGGCATCCACACGTGCGTCCAGCCCCACTCGGCCGCGAGGCCGAACGTCCCGATCCCGACGCCGGACGCCAGTGCGAACGGCAGCGGCCGCTTCACCCGCAACGCGATCAGCTCGACGACGAGCGCCGACACGATGTAGAGCGGGAAGTGCGGCGTCGGCTCGCCGAGCACCGGGCCGACGAGCAGCGCCATCAGCGCGCGCATCGCCAGGAAGAACGCCGCCGCGCCCAACGCGGCCCCGCGCCCCAGCCACACGCGGGTGGCGACGAGCGCGACGCCCGCCGCGAGCATGGTCAGGATCGGCCCGAAGACCATCCGGAACTGGGGGACGCCGAAGTCGAACTCCGCCTGGAACGTCGAGAGTCCCAGCAGCAGCGCGCCTGGCAGCGACACGCGGCGCATCGTCCGCGCCCACGCGAGCTCGCGGCGCGGCGCGGCCTCCACGAAGAGCACGGCGAGGCCGACCAGGGTCATCGCCGCGCCGCCGATCAGCATCAGATGCGTCGGCCCCCAGAGGGTCACGTCCTGCCCGAACAGGCGATGCCAGACGTCGTCCAAGGGGAAGCCGACCAGCGAGAAGGCGCCGGCGGCCGCGATCAGCACGCCGCCGAGCGGCGCGTACCAGCCGTCGGCGAGCTTCACCGCCACCCGCGACGGCTTCTCCAGCGGCAGGCACATCGACAGGAACCCGCTCGAGAACACGCCGAAGAGTCCGCCGAGGATGAAGTAGTGCGCCGGGTTGGCGAGCGGGCCGTTGTCGCGCCCCTGCGCGATGTGCAGCGAGATGTCCCAGAGCATCCCGAACAGCGCGGTGATCAGCGAGACGACGATGATGCCGGCCGGGATCGCTGCCCAGTCGGGGAGGCCGGAGACGCGCCGGCTGAAGCGTCCCAGCCGGCCCAGCACACCCACGCGACCGGATCGGTGCCCGAGGCCGAGCCACAGCAGCACGGCGGTCACGACGAGTGCCGCCCCCGATGCGATCGCGACCTGGTCCAGCGCGGCGCCACCCGCGGGCTTCGCGGCGAGCAGAGCGAACATGCCGGCGAATGTATCGTCGTTTGATGTCACGTTGTGTGACGTAACACCCAGAGGCGGTACGGTTCAAACGTGCTCACGATCGACGAACTCGCGCGCGAGACCGGGATGACGGTGCGCAACGTGCGCTCGCACCATGCGCGCGGCCTGCTGCCTCCGCCCGAGGTCCGCGGACGGACCGGGTACTACGGCCCCGAGCACGTCGAGCGGCTGCAGCTGATCCAGAAGCTCCAATCCGAGGGGCTCAAGCTCGCTGGGATCAAGCGTCTGCTCGATGACCCCGACGCGCGTCTGCTGGCGCTGCGGCGCGCCGCCGACGAGCCGCCGGAGACGCCCGAGTACCTGACCGGGATCGAGCTCGCGCAGCGCCTGGACTTCGGCGGGGAGGACCCGCGCGGCCTGCTGCGCCAGGCCGAGCAGCTCGGCGTCCTCAAAGCGCTCGGCGACGGGAGCTTCGAGATCAAGAGCCCGGCGCTGCTGGCGGCCGCCGAGCAGGTCGTCAAGCGCGGCGTGACACTCCGCCACGCGCTCGCGCTGATCGCGAGCGTCGAGCAGCACTCGCGCACGCTCTCGCGTGGTTTCATCGACCTCTTCATGGAAGACGTCTTCGGGCCGTTCGCCTCCGAACAGCGTTGGGACGAGCTCGCCGACGCGATCCAGGAGGTGCGCCCGCTCGCGGGCGAGGCGCTGCTGGCGGTGTTCCGGCGCACGATGGACGAGGAGATCGGCGCCCTGTTCGACCAGCTCGAACGCGCCTGGCGAGCGTAAGCTCCGCGGGTGGCCGAACAGCGCCCGACCCCCGTGCTGCTGACGCTGGCGCTGGCGTGCGTCGCGTTCTCGCTCTCGCAGACCCTCGTCGTTCCCGCGCTGCCGTCGCTGGCGCGGGAGTTCGACGCGAGCCCGTCCACGGTCTCGTGGGTGCTGACCGGGTTCCTCGTCAGCGCCTCGATCGCGACGCCGATCGTCGGCAAGCTCGGCGACCTCTACGGCAAGGGCCGCGTGCTGACGGCGGTGCTGGTGCTCTTCAGCGCGGGCGCGGTGATCAACGCGCTGGCGGGCTCGATCGGCGTCGTGATCGCCGGCCGCCTGCTGCAGGGTGTCGCGGGCGGCGTGTTCCCGCTCGCGTTCGGGATCGTCCGCGACACGTTCCCGCCCGACCAGATCGCCGGCGGGCTGGCGATGATCAGCGCGATCTTCGGCATCGGCGGCGGGATCGGCCTGCCGCTGTCGGGCGTGATCGTCGACAACGTCGACCTGCAGTGGCTGTTCTGGATCAACCTGATCGCGCTGCCGGCCGCCTTCGCCGCCCACCGGCTGATCCCGCCGTCGCCACCGGTCCCGCACGCGAAGGTCGACTGGATCGGCGCGGTCGTGCTGTCCGGCGCGCTGGCGGGGATCCTGCTCGGCGTCTCGCAGGGCTCCGAGTGGGGCTGGGGCTCGCCGGCGAACGTCGCGGCGATCGGCGGCGGGCTCGTGCTGATCGGCGTCTTCGTCGTCGTCGAAGGTCGCGTCGACCAGCCGCTGATCGACCTCGACGTGCTCAGGCGCCGCAGCGTCGCCGCCACGAACCTGACCGGCTTCATGGTCGGCGCGGCGATGTTCTCGAGCTTCTTGATCATGCCCCAGTTCGCGCAGGCGCCGGAGGTCACGGGCTACGGCTTCGGCTTCACGGTGACCGAGGCCGGGCTGCTGCTGATGCCGACCGCACTCGCGCAGCTGCTGGCCGGCCCGCCCGCGACCAAGCTGGCGCGGCGGGTCGGCTTCAGGGCGCTGCTGAGCCTCGGCGCGGTCATGATCACCGCCTCGTTCCTGATCAACACGTTCGCCCACGACCATCCCGTCGAGCTGATCGTCGGCGGCATCCTGCTCGGTGCGGGCATCACGTTCGCGTTCGCGGCGATGGCGAACCTGATCGTCGACGCCGTCGCGCAGTCGGAGGTCGGCATCGCCACCGGGATCAACACCGTGATGCGGACCGTCGGCGGCTCGTTCGGCGCCGCCGCGGCCACGGCGATCCTGGCCGCGACCGAGATCGAGGAGCTTGGCCTGCCGACCGAAGGCGCCTACACGACGGCGTTCGCGTTCTCGAGCGGCGCGGGCGTCCTCGCGCTGCTGGCGAGTCGGCTCGTTCCCCGCCCAGGGAAGCGGGTCAGCCTCGAGCCGGCCCGTGCTGAGTCACGCTGAGCGACCCGGAGAACGGCTCGGCGGTCATTGCCTCCAGGCGCCCGTGGAACGCCCGCGCGACCCGCAGCGCGTGCGCCTTGGCCAGCTCCGCCCGCTCACCCGCGAACAGCTCGTCGACCGTCGCCCGCCACAGCACGAGCCAGCGCTCGAAGTGACCTGAGCGCAGCCGCACCTTCATATGCAGCTCCGCGTGCGGGCGGAACGCGCCGCCGCGGTAGGACTGGGCGCCGAGCAGGATCGTCTCCCAGAAGGACGAGATCTCCGGGACGTGCGCCTCGAGGTCCAGGTGCGCGACGTCGGTGAAGATGAAGCCGATCACCGGGTCCGTCAGCGCGCGCCCGTAGAAGGCGCGCACGAGGCGCTCGACGTCTTCGCGGGTCTCGATGTCGGCCACGCATCCAAGATGTATCAGGCGCGGGATCCGGTGCTCTGGATGAGCGGATTGTGAGGCTCAACCGAAGGGATTCACGTGCAACGCACACCGCTCAAGTGGGCCGCGGCGATCGGACTTGCCGCGACCTGCCTCGCCGTGCCCGCGGCGACCTACGCCGCCGACCCTGAGAACGTGATCTACAGCGCGGAGTTCGAGGACGGCAAGATCGTCCGCTCCGGGCAGACGCAACTCGGCAAGGAGGCCTTCGGGCGCGCCGAGATCAAGCAGAAGTCGCTCAAGGAGGACACGCTGCCGCCGCAGGGCAAGATCCAGCAGGACCTGCTGGACCTGATCGCGGTCGGCGACCCGCACAAGCCCGTCGAGGTCGTCGTCAACTACCGCGACCCGATCACCGTGCCCGAGTTCCCGATGCCGGTGCTCGACGAGGATCGTTCGAGCCCACGCAACCAGGAGCTGCTCAAGCAGGCGCAGAGCATCGTCGCCGGGCTCCAGAGCGAGCGCGCCGGGCTCTACAAGCGCCAGAGCGCGCAGCTCGAGCAGCTGGGCGGCAAGCTGCTCGACACCTTCTGGCTCGTCCAGGGCGCCCACGTCAGCCTGCCGCTGGAGTCCGTCCGCAAGCTCGCCGACTCCGACGAGGTCGCCTACATCGAGCTGGCCGACGGCGCCGCCAAGCCGCCCGCCGACGCCAACCCGAACAACGACATGGACGACGCCCGGGCGCAGATCTTCTCGGACCCGTACTTCAACCTCGGCCAGACGGCGGGCTGGATCGGCCTGCTCGACACCGGCGTGCGCACGAGCCACGTGCTCTTCAACTCGCCCGACCACATCGCGATCGCCTCCGACGTGACCGGCGACGGCGACCCGACCGACCAGTGCGGTCACGGCACGAGCTCGGCCGCCGAGATCACCGGCAACGCGCGGCTCGGCAACGCCTACCGCGGCGTCTCGGCGATCTCCGTCGACTCGTGGGACATCTACGGCAACGACTGCCTCGTCGGCTCGGCGCACACGGTCGCCGGCTTCCAGCAGGCCGTCCTCTGGCTGGACAAGGTGATCGTCGCCGAGATCCAGCTCAACGCGGGTGAGGCGAGCGCTTCCTCGACCGCCGCCGACAACGCCTTCAACGCCGGCTCGGTCGTGATCGCCGCCAACGGCAACTTCGGCCCGGGCGCCGGCACGGTCCGCTCCCCGGGCAACGCCCACAAGGCGATCGGCATCGGCGCCGCCGACCTGCAGACCGACGCGCTGATGGGCTATTCCGGCCGCGGCCCGTCCGACGACGGCCGCTACAAGCCTGACCTCGTCTTCCCGACGAACATCGAGACCGGCAGCTCGGCCTCCGACACCGCCGTGGGCGTCTTCACCGGCACCAGCGCCGCGACCCCCGTCGCCGGCGGCGCCGCGGCGCTGCTGCGCAACTGGATGCGCGGCGGCGTCGGCTCGATCGACGCGGGCCACGTCTACAGCCACATGATCCTCGGCGGCCAGACGACGTTCCCGTTCAACAACAACACCGGCGCCGGCGCGTTCCAGCTCGGCACCGGCGGCAACGCCTGGTGGGGCAAGACGACGGTCGCCAACGCCGCGCGCGTCGACATCCCGATCTCCGTCGTCGCGGGCAAGACCCTGTTCGAGGGCGCCCTGTGGTGGCCGGAGGGCACGGTGGGCCACAACGACATCGACCTCGAGCTGATCGCCCCGGACGGCACGGTGCGCGCCTCCAGCTGGTCCGGCGTCAGCGTGTTCGAGCGCGCGAGCGTCCGCACCGGCCTCTATCCGGGCGCCTGGAAGCTGCGCATGAAGGGCTACTCGGTCACGGGCAACCCGACGGTGTTCTGGAGCGCGCGGACGCGCTAGGGAGCCGGTTGACGAATTCCGGTGCTAGGTCTGCGCGAGGTCGCCGAGGTCGGCGACCTTCACGGACGTGGCGCGTCCGTCTTTGACGCGCCACGTCCACACCGAGGAGCGCTTGACGTCCAGCCCCTGGCGCTTGCCGGTGACGTGCCCGATCACGATCACCGAGCCCGGGATGACGCGGATGTCCTCGGTGTGCAGGACGAGCTCCTCCCACACGCGCTCGACGTCGCGGAAGTACTCGCGGGCGCCGTCGTGGCCGCGGTAGGCCCCGGCGCGGCCCGCGAGCCGTGACGTCCCGGCGAGGTCGAGCTCGCAGTCCGGGCTCAGGTAGTCGAGCATGCCCTCGACGTCCCGCCGCGCGAACGCGTCGTAGATCGCGCGCACGACGTCCGCCTCGTCGGTGAGTCCCGCTGGGTTGCCGTAGTAGTCGGGGCGGGCCACGTTCCCGTAGAGCGTGACAGAGATGGCGGCGAGATCAGCACCCGAACGCTTCCTTGTAGGTCCCGTCCACGGTGAGGCCGAGCTTGCCGCCGGGGACGTCGCCCTTGCCGTTGATCACGTCGGCGTACTGCCACACGACCTCGGGGTAGTCGCCCTCGACGTCCATCGAGCGCAGCAGCGGCCAGTCGCGCGAGCCCGCGAGAGCCCGCGCCGCCGTGGCCTTGTCCCCGTTCAGCCACTGCTCGATCCAGCCGCAGACGACCGCGCCGGCGACCTTCGCGCCGAGCTGGTAGCGGTCGCGGGTGTCGCCGCTCGGCGCCGGCGCCTTGAAGCCGGGCGGGAGCGGGATGCCGCGCAGCATGTCGTCGATCGTGGCCGCCTGCGCCTTTGGCTGGACCGCGTTGGCCGGCAGCGCCTCGAGCCACTCCTGCGCGCTCACCTGGTGGATGCGTCCGAGGGTGTCGAGGAACTCGCCCGGCGACGACGCCGTCCCGCGGGCGCGGACGTCGTGCCACAGCGCGGTGTAGTCGTGGGTCCCGGGGTAGCGGCCGACGAAGGCGCGCGTGCCGTCGACGGTGACGCTCGCGACGCCCTCGAGGTCCTTGCGATCCTGGTTGTCCGGTGCCCAGCTGACCTCGAGCGTGCGCCCGTCGCCGCTGAACGTCATCTCGCCCGTGCCGGCGTCCCACTCGTCGACGCGGGTCACCTTCCAGCCGTCGACCAGCAGCCGAGGCGAGGCCTGCGCGGCGCGGATCGCGGCTTCGGCGAACGTGGGGCCGCGTTGCGTCAGCACGAGCGCGAGGGCGATGACGCCGGCGGCGACGACCGGCGACAACAGCAGCACCGGGCGGCGCCGGCGCCGCGGCGTGAACGTGCGGTGGGGTGGGGGCTCGACCGGCGGGGCGAGCTCGCGCAGGAGATCGAGATCAGGCACGGGTGGGCTCCAGGAGGGTGGGGTCGGCGCCGAGCGCGCCGCGGGCGCGGTTGAGGCGGCTGCGGACGGTGCCGACGGGAATGTCGAGCGCGCGGGCGATCTGCTCGTAGCTGAGGTCCGCCCAGACGTGCAGGAGCACGACTTCTCGTTGCCGGCGGGGGAGGCGGGCGACGGCGCGGATCGCCTGCTCGGCCTCGGCCGCGTCGACGTGGGCGACGTGCTGCGCGGCGACGCGGGCGTAGGCGTCCAGGCGCCGGCGTTCCGAGCGCCAGTGGCGCCGCATCACGTTCGTGGCGATGCCGAGCAGCCACGGGACGGGATCGGGGCGGCCGTCGTAGCGCCGCCGCTGGGCGAAGGCGCGGGCGAAGGTCTCCGCCGCCACCTCCTCGGCCAGTTCGAACCCCACGCGCCGCTGCGCGAACGCGTGCACCGCCGCGTAGTGGCGGTCGAACACGGCGTCGAAGTCCAGCGAGGTCATGACCGGTGTAGCCCGCTCGGCCCCGGGAAGTTCCATTTCGTTAGGGTCAGGTCGCTATGAGCCAGATCGGGGTCACCGGGCTCGCCGTGATGGGGGCGAACCTGGCACGCAACATCGCACGTCGCGGCGTGCCCATCGCCGTGCACAACCGCACGGCGTCCAAGACCCGCGACTTCCTGGACGAATTCTCGTCCGAGGGCAGCTTCACCGGTTCGGAGTCGATGGAGGAGTTCGTCGCGGCGCTCGAGCGCCCGCGGCGCATCATCGTGATGGTCAAGGCGGGCAAGCCCGTGGACGGCGTGATCGCCGAACTCGTGCCGCTGCTCGACAAGGACGACATCATCATCGACGCCGGCAACTCGCACTACGTCGACACCCGTCGCCGCGAGGCCGAGCTGACCGCGCAGGGGCTGCGCTTCATCGGCACCGGCGTCTCCGGTGGCGAGGAAGGGGCCTTGAACGGCCCGTCGATCATGCCCGGCGGTCCGCACACCGCCTACAGCGAGGTCGAGGAAGTTTTCACCACGATCGCCGCGCAGGTCGACGGCGAGCCGTGCTGCGCCTACATCGGCGCCGACGGCGCGGGCCACTACGTGAAGATGGTCCACAACGGCATCGAGTACGCCGACATGCAGCTGATCGCGGAGGCCTACGACCTCCTGCGCCACGGCATCGGTCTCGACGTGCCGACGATCAAGGGCATCTTCGACGACTGGAACGCGGGCGATCTGGAGTCCTTCCTGATCGAGATCACCGCGACCGTGCTCGGCAAGACCGACGCGTCGACGGGCAAGCCGCTCGTGGACGTGATCGTGGATCAGGCCGAGCAGAAGGGCACCGGGCGCTGGACCGCGCAGGACGCGCTGGAACTCGGCGTGCCGCTGACCGGCATCACCGAGGCGGTCTTCGCCCGCTCGCTCTCCGCGTTGCGCGACCAGCGCCGCGAGGCCGCGGGCGTCTTGGCGGGCCCGAAGCCGGGCGGGCTCAGCGAGTCGCTCGTCGAGGACATCCGCAAGGCCTTGTACGCCTCGAAGGTCGTCGCGTACGCGCAGGGTTTCGAGCAGATGGCCGCGGCCGCGCGCACGTACGACTGGGACCTGCAGATGGGCGAGCTGGCGAAGATCTGGCGCGGCGGCTGCATCATCCGCGCCCGCTTCCTGAACCGCATCACCGAGTCCTACGGCGAGCACCCCGACCTCGTGAACCTGCTGATGGCGCCGTATTTCCGCGACGCCGTCGCCGACGCGCAGGACGCGTGGCGCAAGGTGATCGTCGCCGCGGTCGAGCAGGGCGTCGCCGTCCCGGCGTTCTCCTCGTCGCTGGGGTACTACGACGGCTACCGGCGCGAGCGCGGCCCCGCGAACCTGATCCAGGGCCAGCGCGACTTCTTCGGCGCCCACACCTACCGGCGCGTGGACAAGGAAGGCTCCTACCACACCCGCTGGTCGCAGGACGGGACCGAGGTCCGCACGGATTGATCGTCCTCCTGCCGCCCTCCGAAGGGAAGACCGCGCCTTCGGAGGGCGCGCCGGTGGATGTGAGCTCGCTGCCGTTCCCGGGGCTGAACAAGACCCGCGAGCGGCTCCTCGACGTGCTCTCGCGGCTCACCTTCCCGCGGGCGCTGAAGTACCTCGACATCGGACCCGGCCTGGAGGAGGAGGCGCGGCGCAACCTCACGCTCCGCGACGCCCCGGCCGCGCCCGCGCACGAGGTCTACACCGGCGTGCTCTACGAGCACCTCGGGCTGGGCTCGTTCGCCGAGACCGACCGCGTGCTGATCGCGTCGGCGCTGTGGGGCTTCGTCCGCCCGTCGGACCGCATCCCCGCCTACCGGCTGTCGATGGGCGCGACGCTGCCCCGCATCCCGTCGCTGCCGGCACTCTGGCGCGATCCGCTGCGTAAGGCCCTACCCGACTCCGGGCTGATCGTCGACATGCGCTCGGGGTCCTACATCGCGGCCTTCAAGCCGAAGAACGCGACCGTGATCGGCGTCCGCGCGTTCGTGGACGGCAAGACGATCAGCCACATGGTCAAGGCGACGCGGGGCGACGTCGCGCGGCTCCTGCTCGCGTCGGGCGAGACGCCTGAGACCCCCGAAGACGTTGCGAGTCTCGTCCGCCAAAACGGCCTATCCGTCGAGTTGTCCGGCGCCGGACGTTCATTCAATCTCGACGTCAACACCTGACCGCGGCGGCCGATACAAGGGGTGTCAGACAGCGACGGCAACCCGAGGGCTGAGACCTCGTTTTACGACGTCCCCCGACCATAACCCGCCTGATCTTCTGATGGCCGAAGCCCGCTCCCGAGCGGGCTTCCGCGTTTAACGGGGCGCTTCGCGCACCACGTCCGCCGCGGCCTTGTCGTCGCGCATTCCCAGGAACTTCGGGTGGCGCAGGCGGCCGGCGGTCGTCCACTCCGAGAAGCCGAACTCGCCGACGAGCTCGGGCTCGATCCAGGTGGCGTCGCGGTAGTTCGGGGAGTCGGCGAACGGGGTGGTCTCGCGGACCAGGGCGCGCATGCGGGCGCCGAGGTCCTTGAGGGTCTCGCGATCGAAGCCCGTGCCGACCTTGCCCGCGTAGCGGAGCTCGCCGTCGGCGTAGTGGCCGACGAGCAGCGCGCCGAACTCCTCGCGCGACCCGCGCGGCGCGGTGAAGCCGGCGATGACGAGCTCCTGGCCCTGCTCGCACTTGAACTTGAGCCAGTCCTTGGAGCGCTTGGACGTGTACACCGAATCGGCTCGCTTGGCGATCACGCCCTCCCAGCCCTTGGCGCACGCCTCGGCGAACATCGCCTCGCCTTCTTCATTCCGGTGCTCCGTGTACCGGACGTGGTTCTTGAAGTTCAGAGAATCCTTTAGAAGGACTTTCCGCTCGCGCAGCGGGCGGTCGCGGACGTCCTCGCCGTCGAGCCAGAGGATGTCGAAGACGTAGTAGAAGATCGACGCGTCCTTGTGCCCGAGGCCCTGGAACGAGGTCCGCGTCCCCTCAAACGCGACGACCTCTCCGTCGATCGCGAAGCGGGTGCACGGCTGCGACTGGAGGTCCTCGACGACGTGGGGGTAGCGGCCGTTGAGCGACAGGTCGTTGCGCGAGAGGAGCTTGACCGCGCCGTCGTCGCGGATCGCGATGCAGCGGATGCCGTCGAGCTTGCGCTCGAAGATCCAGTCGGGATCGGAGAAGCGGGCGTCGGTGAGGACCGCCTTCATCGCCGAGGCGGTCGTCGGGGCGTCGGACATCTATGCGGCAGTGTGCCGCAAGCCGTCCATCAACAGCTTCAACAGCGTGGCGATCTGGTCCCGGTCATCGGTGGACCAGACCGGCCCCATGGCGCGCCAGATGTCGTCCGCGGTCACGTCGGACCGCAGGACGCCGGCCTCGACGCCGGCCGCCAACAGCTCCCCGAGGGCGGAGAGGATCTGCACCCGGGTCTCGGCGTAGACGTCCGAGCCGCCCGCGACGATCTGGGTCAGCGCGCCGCGCATCCCCTTCTTGGTCTCCGCGTAGGCGACGAAGCGCTCCATCCAGCGCTCCAGCGCGACGTCGGGCGGGTGGGCCTTCAGCAGTGCCTCCGCCGCCTCGCACAGGTGCTCGACCTCCGCGCGGTAGGCGGCCTCGACGAGCGCGTCGCGGGTGGGGAAGTGGCGATACAGCGTGCCGATCCCGACCCCGGCGCCCTTTGCGACGGCGTCCAGGGAGACCTCGGTGCCGACGGTCGCGAACAGCTCACCGGCCGCGTTGAGGAGCTTCTCGCGGTTGCGGCGGGCGTCGGCGCGCTTCGTGGTCTCAGGACGAGTCATCGAGATGTAAACGGAGGGTCCCTCCGGTTGGTGCTACATTGAGCGAACCGGAGCAATCCTCCGCTTGATTCTAGGAGGCATGAATGTCGAAAGTCTGGTTCATCACCGGCACTTCGAAGGGATTTGGCCGTGTCTGGGCCGAGGCCGCGCTCGAGCGCGGCGATCGGGTGGTCGCGACGGCGCGCAACGCCGCCACGCTGACCCCGCTCGTCGAGACCTACGGCGACCTGGTTCTTCCGCTCGCGCTGGACGTGACCGACAAGGCCGCGATCGACGCGGCCGTCAAGCAGGCCCATGAGCACTTCGGCCGTCTCGACGTCGTCGTCAACAACGCCGGCTACGGCTTGTTCGGGACGATCGAGGAGGTCACCGAGGAGCAGGCGCGGGCGCAGATCGAGACGAACGTGTTCGGCGCCCTGTGGGTGACCAAGGCGGCGCTCCCGATCCTGCGCGAGCAGCGCTCGGGCCACATCATCCAGGTGTCGAGCATCGGCGGCGTCAACGCCTTCCCGGGCATCGGGCTCTACCACGCGTCCAAGTGGGCGCTCGAGGGCTTCACGCAGTCGCTGGCAGGCGAGGTCGCGGGCTTCGGGATCAAGGTCACGATCATCGAGCCCGCCGGTTTCTCGACCGACTGGCGCGGTCCCTCGGCGGTCGTCGCCGACCCGATCCCTGAGTACCAGGCCGTCCGCGACTATCGGGCGGCGCGCGCCAACGACGGCGACAACGAGTTGTTCGACCCGGGCGACCCCGAGGCGACCGGCCCGGTGGTCCTCGAGCTCGTCGACGCCGACGAGCCGCCGTTGCGGCTCTTCCTCGGCACCGGCACGCTGAACATGATCAAGGACGAGTACGCGAAGCGGATCGCCGAGTGGGAGCAGTGGGACCACCTCGCGGTCGCCGCGCAGGGAGGGGTGAAGGCGTGAAGTACGGGTTCGACACCACCGCGCTGGAGGTCGTCGAAGGCGTCGACCTCTCGGGCAAGCGGGCGATCGTCACCGGCGGCGCGTCGGGCATCGGCATCGAGACCGTCCGCGCGCTGGCCAAGGCCGGCGCGGACGTGACGATCGCCGCCCGCGACGTCACGGCCGGCGAGCGCGTCGCGACCGAGACCGGCGCCACCGGCGTCAGCTACCTCGACCTCGCCAATCTCGAGTCCGTCGAGGCGTTCGCTCGTGGCTGGGACGGCCCGCTGCACCTGCTCGTCAACAACGCGGGCGTGATGGCGATCCAGGAGCTGACGCTGAACGGCGACGGCCTGGAGATGCAGTTCGCCACCAACCACGTCGGTCACTTCGCGCTCGCCACCGGCCTGCACGGCGCGCTGGCGGCCGAGGGCGCGCGGATCGTCTCGGTCAGCTCGAGCGCGCACCTGCGCTCGCCTGTGATCTTCGACGACCTCAACTTCGCCTTCCGCGACTACACGCCGTTTGGCGCGTACGGTCAGGCGAAGACCGCCAACGTCCTGTTCGCGGTCGGCGCGACCGCCCGCTGGGAGCGCGACGGCATCTACGCCAACGCGCTGCACCCCGGCGGGATCGCGACCAACCTGCAGCGGCACACCGGGCCCGAGCTGATCGAGCAGGCGCTCAAGAGCGGGCTCGTGCTCAAGACCCCCGAGCAGGGCGCCGCGACGTCGACCGTCCTCGCCGCGCGGCCGGAGCTCGAGGGCATCGGCGGCCGCTACTACGTCGACTGCAACGAGGCGCCGGTCGTCGACCGCTACGACGCGGGCGGCGTCGCTCCCTACGCGCTCGACCGCGACAACGCGGACCGGCTCTGGGAGCTGAGCGAGCGGCTCCTCGGCGCGCACGTCCGGTAGCGCCGCGTGACGGTGAAGGTGCGGCCGTCGGCGAGCTTGACGGCCACCTTCACCGTGTAGCGCCCCTTCGGCAGACCGCGCAGGGTGATCGTGCCCGTGAACGGCTTGGCCTTCCTGCCGTTGATCGAGACGGTCGCCTTGGCGATCTTGACGCTCGCGGGGTGGCGGAGCCGCAGCGTGAGCGTCCGGCGCGACACGCACCGTGTGTTGGCGGGGAGCGCGACGAGGTCGGCGGCGGTGAGCGTCGACGTGGGGGTCGCGGTCGGCGTGGGCGAGGGCGAGGCGGTGGGCTGCGGGACGGCGGTCGGCGTCGGCGACGGGTCGGCGGTGGCGGTCGGGTCGGCGGTGGCGGTGGGTGACGCCGTCGCGGTCGCGGTGGCCGTCGGCGTGGCGGTGGCGGTGGGTGACGACGTCGCCGTCGCGGTGGCCGTGGCCGTCGGCGTGGCGGTCGGCGTCGGCGTGGGGCTCCCGCACGTCGCGGCCGCGGCCGGGCACAGCGCCAGCCCGCCACCCACGACGCCGAGCCGGAAGCGGCTCGCGGCGGCCCCGGTGACGCTCGAGAACGCGCCGCCGAGCGTGCCCGCGGTCACGATCGGCAATTGGTCGCCCGCGGTCGGCACATAGGAGCCGAGCAACTCGAGCGTCCCGCCGAGGCTCGCCGCGCCGGTCACGGCCAGCAGGTCGTGCTGGTCGGCGCCGGCGCCTTCCAGCTCCATCCGCAGCAGGCCGCCTCCGAACTGCGTGAACGCGCCCGCCACGTTCAGGGTCCCGGGCGAGGCGCCCGGCTCGATCGTCCCGCCGTTGTTGGTCACGTCGCGCACGGTCCCGCGGCCCTTCAACGTGCCGCCGTCGAGCACGACGTTCTTGTTCAACGTCGCGCCCGAGAACACGTTCGTCAGCCCGGCGGACTGCGTCAGCGTGCCGTAGGCCGGGCCACCGCCGCCGAACGTCCCGGCGTTGATCGTGATCGTCCCCGAGTTCTTCAAGGAGCCGGTGCCGAAGAAGGTCGTGCCGGTGTTCTTGACGATCGCGCCCGAGTTGTCCAGCACGCCCGGACCAGAGAGCTCGCCTCCGGTGACCGTGATCGTGCCGCTGTTCTCCCAGCTACCCGCGTCGAGGTCGATGCCGCCGCCCTTGAACGCCGTCGCGCCCCGCGTGTCCAGCACGGCTCCGCCGTCGAGGTGGCTCGACGTCGCGTCGATCTGCAGCGGGCCGTCGATGCGCGTCCGCCCGCCGCCGAGGTGGGTGCCGAGCAGGTAGGAGTCGGCCGGGCCGATCGCGCGCAGCTCGCCCGCGCCGTAGCGCCCGCCGGTGCCGCGGATGTCGTGCAGCTCGATCGCGCCGACGGTGGCGTCGGCCCCGAGCTCGAGTCGCGCGGCGAGGTACAGCGCGAGCATGCCCGGCGTGAAGGTCGCCCCGGACAGCACGCGGGCCTTGCCCACGCTGTTGAGCTGCGGCGACATCTCGAAGCGCCCCGGTCCGGTGACCGCGGAGCCCGCGGCGAAGTCGAACGTCGAGCCGGTGCCGGGCCGCAACGAGAGCGTCCCGGTGGCCCCGATCTCGAAGCTGCCGGTGCTCGCGGGGGAGTCGGGCGCCGGCGCGATCTCGGTCAGCACGTCGGTCCGCAGCTTGCCGCTGTTCTGGAACTTCGTGGAGATGTTGAGCACGCTGTTGTCGACCGTGACGTCGCCGGTCGGCGTGATCGTGGTGGTGCCCGCGCCGAGCACGGCGCCGGTCCACTTCACGCCCGCTCCGGAGATCACCAGCGACGTGCCGCCCGTGAGCGTCAGGCCGCCCTGGTAGGCGCCGGGCCCGGCGAACGTGACGACGGCGCCGTCGCTGGCGACCGCGCTGGTGAACGAGGTGACCTCGGTCGGATGCCCGGTGATCGTCAGCGACTTCTTGATGTCGAGCGCCGATCCGTTCTGCACCGCCTGGACCGTGATCGGGACATCGAGCGTCACCTTGTGGCCATCGTCGGTCGGGCCGAGGTTGGCGACGTCGCCGGGGCCTGCCACCGCTCCGTTGAACCAGTTGTTCGGGTCACTCCAGTTGCCGCTGAACCCGGGACGCCAGATGCGCGTCACGGCCTGCGCCGGCGCGGCGAGCCAGAGGGTCAAGAACGCCGTTCCGATCAGGGCCATTCGTGGCATACGGGCGAGTATCTCCGGACCCGTCGAGGAAAATCAACGGGTGGAATCCTTCACCCCTGAGAGCGATGCAAGATCCCGACGCCGCAGCCGATCATCCTGTCCATGCCCTGCGTGATCAAGCTCATCATGGATCTGGTCTTCGGCCCCGAGGAGCAGATCGCCTACGTGTCGGTGACGACGCGCTGAGGCGCCTCGTCACCCTCCCGATCAGCCACTACTGCGAGAAGGCACGCTGGGCGCTCGAGCGCGCCGGGCTCGCCTACACCGAGGAACGCCACGTCCAGGGCGTGCACATGCTCGCCTCCCGCCGCGCGGGTGGAAACGGCACGACGCCGGTCCTGGTCACCGGGCACGGCACGTTCGCCGGCTCGGAGTGGATCGTGCGCTACGCCGATCTGCACCTGGAGCCGCACCATCGCCTGGCCACGGGCGACCCCGAGGTCGAGACGCTCTCGCGCCACCTCGACGACGGCCTCGGCCCGGACGGCCGCCGCCTGATCTACGCGCACATGCTGCCGCGCCCCGAGCTGATGCTCCCCTACAACGACCAGGGGGTTCCGGCATGGGAGGACAAGGCGCTGCGGAGCCTCTACGCGCTCGCCAACCGCTGGGCGCGCCGCCACCTCCAGCTCCGCAGCCTCGACGACGATCGCGCGAAAGTGCTCGCCGAGTTCGACGCCATCGCCGCGCGGCTCGCCGACGGCCGCCCGTACCTGACCGGCGACCGCTTCACGGCCGCCGACCTGACGTTCGCCTGCCTGGCCGCCGCGGTCGTGCTCCCGCCGGAGTACGGCGTGACGCTGCCGCAGCCGGACCAGTTGCCCGGCCCGGTGCGCGAGGACATCGAGCGCTTCCGCGCCCACCCCGCGGGCGTCTACGCGCTGGCGCTCTTCGCAAATCTTCGCCGGAACGCGCCCGTCCAGCCTTCGTAGCGCGCGAGCTGCGACTGCTGCGCCGCCAGCCGTGCGGCCATCGCCTCCTGGAGCGCGTCGACGAGCTCGGGGCGCGCGTTGAGCAGCGGCTGCAGCTGGCGCCTGCCGACCTCGTAGACGAGCGCGCCGTCGAGCGCCCGCACGGTGGCCGAGCGCGGCTCGCCGGTGAGCAGCGACATCTCGCCGATCACGCAGTCGCGGCGCATGCCCAGCCCCACGTCGGTGCCGTCGGAGCGGCGCAGCAGCACCTCGACCGAGCCGTCGACGACAGCGAACAGCGAGTCCCCGTCCTGGCCCTGCACGATGATCCGTTCGAGCGGCCCGTAGAGCTGCGGGCGGGCGCTGTGGGCGAGCCGGTCGATCTCGTCCTCGGCGAGGATCGAGAACGGCGCGGTCGCGCCGAGCAGGTCGGCGAGGACGTTCAGCGGCGGCGCGTAGCCCGCGGGCAGCTCGGCGCCGACCTCGATGCGGTCGGAGTCGTAGCCGTCGCGCTGCTGCAGCAGCGCCACCCGCGACGGCTGGTTGAGGTGCGCCTCGAACAGGCTCACCGCGCGCGGGACGCACTCGTCGCCCGTGTGGTCCATCAGCCCCAGTTCCCGGGCCCGGTCGGCGACCTGGTTCATCGAGTCCCGGTACTGGTTGCACGCCGAGCCGAACAGGCCGTCCTGGTCGCCGAGCAGCTTGCCGAGCGGCCCGGGAACGCGCAGCGCGCGCGTCAATCCGAGTTGACCCTGGCGGTGCCAGAGCACGAACTTGCGGACCTCGGCCGGCAGGTCGGCGAGCTCCGGGAACGCGTCCGGCGTCTGCCGCAGCACGGCGCGCTCGGCGTCGCGGAAGACGCGGTGCCACGTCTCCTGGGCGTGGTCGAGGTTCGGTCCGGCGAGCTCGATCGCGTGCTGGAGGTCCCGGTGATGGACGTGCAGGAACTGCAGCGTCGCGCGCCGCTTGGCGATCAGGTTCATCGCCGAGACCGGGCCGGAGCGGGGGAGGCCGCGGGTGGTGATGGCCCGCAGGCCCCAGACGCCGCGCCAGCCTTCGACGTCGAGCCGCGCGCGGATCGGCGCGAACTCCGGCGCGGTCTCGAACGCGGCGCGCTCGTCCGCGCTGAGGATGTCGCCGATGTCGTCCTTGACGGCCTCGACGATCCCGAGCGCCGTGAGGAACTCGAGATACAGGCCGACGCGCACCAGCCAGCCGGGATCGGCGAGGTTGCGCCGCTTGTGGACGATGTCGCCGACCAGCGCACGGGTGTAGAGCTCGGCCTTGTGCGCGCCGATCAAGAGCACCGGGAACCACGGGTGGTAGGCGTGCGAAAGGCCAGGCGCCTGGCGTTCGGTGTCGGGCTTGACGACGCGCTCGACGATCCGCTCATAGAGCGAGCCCATCTGCTCGACGTCGTAGACCTCGAGCGTCGCCTCGGCGCTCGTCTCGCCGACGCGGACCTCGACCGCCAACTGCTGCGAGAACAGCGTCGCGAACGAGTACTCGCCAGGGAGGTCGTCGAGCGCGATCACATACGTGCCGTCGCCGAGGGAGGTCTCACGCAGGCTGCCGTCCTCGGCGAACACGGTCGGCGTGACGGTGCGACCGCCGACGACGAGGTCGCACCCGGCGCCGTCGGTGACCGCGATCAGGAGGTAGTACGCGCCGTCGCGGAACGCGACGGCGTCGCTGGAGCCCATGCCGGGATGGCGCGCCTCGTCGGTCGGGCGCCGCCCGGGGGAGAACGGGATGATGCGGACCGCCGGCACGGGCGGCGACGCTACCTGTCCGAGGGGGCGTACGTCCAGCGCGCCGGCGGGCAGCCGCGCTCGGCGAAGCAGACCTTGCTGAGGTCGATCCGGCTCGCGTCGACGCGCCCGATGACCTTCCCGGCGGCGTCGTAGCCGACGATCCCGCGCCTGCACCCAGATCACGTAGCCGTGGCGGACGCCCTCGGCCACGGCCGGCGGACTGTCGTCGAAGGTCGCCTCGACCCGCACCACCGAGCGCGCCGTCACGCCCATGATCGGGAAGCGCCCGCGCTCGTCCCAAGGCCGCCCGTGCACCGAAGCGGGCCCGAGGAGGACCACCTTGCGGTCGGCGAACGTCTTGCGCCAGTCCTCGATCGTCGCGCCCTCGCTCTCGGCAGTCGTCCGGCTACACCTGCGGGATCGCGATCCCGAGCTTCTGGACCGACCCGCGCGCGACGACGCCGCGGCGGGTTCGCTCCGCGCCCGCTTCAAGCTCGAGTGCAGCATCGCCCCTCAGTGCCGCGAGGGGCTGCAAGCGTGACTAGGCGGTCCAGTAGAAGTCGGCGCCGGCCGGGATCGGCGTGCCGGCGCGGGCGAGGGCGGCGCGGGTCTTCGCCGGATCGGCCTGCATGATCGCGATGACCTCGACCGTGGCCAGCGGCTCCGGCGCCCACGCGAGCACCTGCTCGACCGACTCGGGCTTGGCCCGGCGGGCGAGGCCGAGGTTGGCCAGCGCGGTCTCGTAGACCTCGATCGGGTTGTAGCCGGGGATCGAGAACGTGCGACCGTCGGCCGTGATCTCGTAGCTCGGCGCCGTGTAGCGGCGCTCGTGCTCCGGACCGCCCAGCTTGTGGTCCAGCCGGCGGGCGGCCGGGCTGGGGGAGCGGGCGGCCTCGATGTCCGCGCGCAGGGCGTCCTCCACCGCCGGCATGCGCATCCAGTTCTCGAGGTCGGCGGGGTCGAGACCGACGTCGGTCGCCGCGCCGTGGATCAGCGCCGGGTCGTCGAGAAGGCCGCGCTGCATCGCCCGGACGCGCAGTCGGCGCAGTAACGGTGCCTCGGCGCCGGGGGCGTTGAGGCGGGCGGCGACGACGGCGCGGCAGGCGGGCTGCGACGAGAAGGTGCGCTCGTACGGGTTGGGGTCGATCGGCATCCCGTACTTGCGCTGCAGGCCGGGCGCGCCCTCGGCGAGCTTGGCGTCCTCGCCGGGCTCGAGCGTCAGCACGATCATGTTCAGCCGCCACCGCAGCTGATCGCCGTAGTACCAGCGCAGCCGCTGGCGGTTCGGTTCGGCCGAGAACGCGAACGGGCAGGCAGGATCGGTGAAGAGCGTGATGTCGGCGGCCACGCGCAGGCAGGCTAGCCGGTCACAGGATCCTCACCTCGCCGTAGGGAAGGGAAGGTGAACCGCTCAGACGAACAGCTCCTGGCCGCCACGCGCCGCGATCCGCGGGCGTTCGGCGAGTTCTACGCGCGCCACGAGCGGGCGGTGTTCCGCTACTTCTACCGGCGCGTCGGCGACGTGGAGCTGGCGGCCGACCTGTCGGCGGAGTGCTTCGCGGCGGCGCTGCTGTCGTGCGGGCGCTTCCGGGCGGGCGAGGCGCCGGCGGTGGCGTGGCTGTTCGGGATCGCGCGCAATGTGCTGGGGCGCAGCTTCGAGCGCCGGCGGGTGGAGTCGCGGGCGCGTGCGCGCCTCGGGATGCCGCCCCTGGTCCTGGCCGACGACACCCTCGACGCGCTCGAGCGCATCCATGCCGGCCAATTGCTCGAGAACGCGCTCTCGTACCTCCCGGACGACCAGGCGGAGGCGGTCCAGGCCCGGGTGGTCGAGGAGCGCTCGTACGAGGAGATCGCGCGCGAGCTGCGGACGTCGGAGGCGGTCGTGCGCAAGCGCGTCTCGCGTGGGCTGGGTGCGTTGCGTCGTCACGTGGAGGACCAGGCATGAGCGATCTGCCGCAGTTGGAGACGTTGCTCGTCGACGCGGCCGTGCGGCGCCGGCGACGGCGGCGCGTGGTGGGCGGAGCGCGGGTCGCCGTGCTCGCCGCGGCGGCGGTCGTCGCGTTCGTCGCGATCCCGCGGTCGCCCTCGGACGTCGAGGTCCCGGCCGTCACGCCCGGGTCGGTCGAGGCGAACTATCACGTGTTCCGCCGGCCGGCCACGCCCGCGGACGGCGGCGCGGAGAGCCGCGCGATCGGGTCCGCCGGCGGCGCGTTCCTGCGCCGGATGCAGGGCGAGGTGTGCCTGGTCTTGAAGGGGCGCGGTACCGGGCGCGCTCCGTGCGGGCCGGTCACGTCCGCGCTGGACGGCTTCCTCAAGCAGGACTTCGACGGCGGCGTGGCGTTCGCGTTCTCCGACGGCGTGCGCAAGGTCTCGCTGATCCTGGCCGACGGTGACGAGAAGACGCTCCCGGTGGTGGACAACGGCGTCGTCGTCGACCTGCCCTCGCCGGTCGTGCGGGCGAACTGGACGGCGGCCGACGGGAGCGCGAAGGGCACGAGCTACGCGGGCGCGGCGGCGCCTCCGGCCGACATGTTCGCGATCCTGCGGGCGCCGTCGGACGGCCGCGACGAGCTGCCGGGGCTGCCCGGATCACGCCTGGCGCTGCGCGCCAACTCGGTCAAGGTGTGGCTGGTGCCGCGGCGGACGACGATCTGCGTCGTGATGCGGATCAAGGACCGGTCGGCGTCCGGCTGCCAGCCGATCGGGATCGCCAACCAGGCCCCGATGGCGATCGCGATGCCCGGCAGCGCGGGGCGCGTCGTGGTCGTGGTCCACAACGACGCGATCACGGACGTCTCGGTCTCGAAGGGCTACGCGCAGGCGGCGTACACGGCCAACGTGTTCATGTGGACCGACACCGGCGGGCCGCGGACGCTGCGCTACGTGACCCGCGACGGCCCGGTGCGCAAAACGCTGCGCAAGTTCCCGTTCAACGCGCGCATGCAGGCTCCCTGACGTCGACCCTCGCCGGAGGCGGTGGACCGCGCCGGGAGCGCTGTACTCTGCCGCGCGTGACCGTCCTCGATCTCGTCGAACGCATCGCCCGTCAGGAGCTGATCGAGCTCCTCGGAGACGTCGAACCGCCGCCCGCCTCCGGGCCCGTGCGCGTGCGCTCGACCGAGGAGGAGCTCGCGGCGCGGCTCGCCGCCGAGCACCACGGCGAGTGCTGGGCGACCTTCGCCGCGGGCGCCGTCGACGCGGGCTTCGCGGGTCGCGCGCTCGACCTCTACGCGTTCGCGACGCCCTGGCTGGACGGCGACGACGCCGTTGCCGCCGGTGCCGCCGAGCTGCTGATCCAGATCGCCGACGGCTACGCGCTGCTCTCCCACCCGGTCGCGATCGCGCCGCTGCCGTTGCCGTTGAAGGCGTTCGCCGAGGTCGTGATGCGCGCGCTCGCGATCGACGGGTGGGCCGCCGCGCTCGGCCACCCGCTCGAGCTCGACGCGGCCGAGGCCGACTACCAGCTCGAGCACCGCGAGGACCCGGTCAGCGACGATCGCGACCCGCACGCCGACCTCGACGGCGCCCTCTCGGTCGCCGCCCTCCGCCACGAGCTCCTCAAGGTGCTCTGTGACTCCCCGACCGGCCGCACCGCGCTGCAGAGCGACGGCTTCCGCGGCTTCGCGGTCGAGCGGCTGGCCGAGGCCTACGGCTGGTCCTACTGGGTGCGCACGGAGGACGAGGGCAAGACCGCCCAGCGACTCGTGCGCATGGCCGAGACGTGGTTCATCGCCGCCCACGGCGCGGCCGCCTCGAGCCGGGACGTCAGCGTCTGATCTGCAGCGTGCGCTCGCGGGCGGCGTTGCCCGCCGTGTCCGTGACGACCAGGCGCATGCGCCACGTGCCGGCGCTCAGGCGGGGGAGCCGGACGCGCTGCTCGCCGGCGCCGATCGCCTGCTCGACGACGCGGCGGTCCAGCGTGCGCGTACAGCTCTTCCCGCGTGCGCGGCCCGGGGCGACGCAGCGCTTGCCACGGCGCACGCCGCGGGCCTGCTTGGTCAGCACGACGCGCACGCGGCCGGCCTCGTCCGTGGTCAGCCGGAGCGTGCCGCGGATCACCGCGAAGCTCAGCAGCCGCGGGGCGCGCGCGTCGTGCGGAGGCGGGGTCGTCGGCGCCGGGACCACGACCGGACCCGGAGGCGGCGGCGCGTCGGCGACCTCAAGCACCCGCCCCGCGGTCGACTGGTTGCCGAAGTCGTCACTGAGCAGCACGCCGATCACCTTCAAGCCGGCGGTCGCGAAGGCGTGCGGGCGCGTCAGCCCGCTCTCGAGCGGCCCGTCGCCGAACGCCCACGTCGCGTCCTTCGCCGGGCCGGACCAGACGTCGAGGCCGGTGACGGAGTAGAGGTCGAACCCGCCCGCGACGGGGTGCTGGGGCAGCGTCAACGACGTCACCCGCGGCCCGGCCGCGTCGTAGCCGAAGGCCCGCAGCACGTACCCGCCGTAGTCCTCCTGGGCGGCGAGCGCGACCGCGTTGCCTTCACGGTCGGCGCCGACGGCCAACAGGTTGTCGTCGAACGTCGCCGGGGCGAGCGTCGCCGGGGCGCTCAGGGTGCCGTCGGCGCCGAGCACGCGGCCGATCAGCTTCACCTGCCCCTCGCGCTGGAGCCACGCGAACACCGCCTCGCCCGTGCCCGCGCGGGCGGCTTGGAAGAACCGCGCACCCTCGTCGCCCAACAGCGGCCGCGGCGTCGTCCAGGTGCCGTCGTCACGGCGGGTGGCGTACGACCAGAGGGTGCCGGCGCGGATCGCCGCCACCGGCGCGCCCGGTCCGCCGAGCAGTCGCTCCACCACGGCGCCCGGACCGGTCACCTCCTCGGCGGGGAGCAGGACCGACGGCCACGCGACACCGCGCTTGCGGTGGCGGGCGAGCGAGGAGATCGTCCCGGTCGTGAACGACGCGCGCGTGTAGGTGATCGTGTCCGCGCCGTCGGCGTCGGTGGCCAGCTGGATCGGGACGGCGAGCACGTCGCCCGTCTCGACCGCGCACGCGCCCTCGGCGACCTCGCCCTCGCCCTGGGCGAGCGCGACCGACCAGACCGGCCCGACGACCCCGCGCGAGGAGACGTCGACCTCGCGGATCTTGCTCAGCAGCGTGCACGGATCGCCCGGAGCGCCGGGCGTGCTCCCTCGCTCGAGGAACGTGACGTGGGCGCGGTCGGCCTCGGGCACGGTGATCGCCGGCGACGTCTCCCGCGCGCCTGGGTCGAGCAGCGGAACGCTGTCCCGGCTCCCGAGCCGGTAGACCGCGAGCGCGTCGTCGCGATCGGGCGCGCGGGAGACGAGCCACAGCCGCCCGTCCGGTCCGAGCGCCGCGTCGCCGCCCGCCGGCGCGGCCTCCGCCGGGCTGGTCCACGCCTGCCCCGGCGCCCGCACCGAGGCGTACCGCACGTTGCCGACGTCGAACACCAACGCGGCGGTCCCGTCAGGCCCCGTGAGCACCCGCAGATGCGAGTCCGCGGGCGGAGCCACGGACACCCGCGGCAGGTCGATCACCGGCCCGTACGCCCCACCCGGCGGCCGCTCCCGCACCTCCAACGCCCCGTCGGGAGCGAACCGCGCGACGATCACGGTTCCGTCCTGCGCCATCGCGGCGCTCGCATCGGCCTGCAGAGCGTCCGCGACCCCGAACGGAGGATCGGCGGCGAACCAGCGCGGCTCCGCGGCGGCAGGACTCGCGAGGACCAGCAGCAGCGCGAAAGCGGGGAGGAGGTGGCGCATCCTGCGAGGGTGCGACGGCCGGGCACCCCCGACAATCGGGACGTCGCCCTGAAGTTAGATCTGAAACGCTGCCCGCCATGACTCCCGGCGTCTACGTGGCGGGGTGCGAGCCCGCGACGGGCAAGTCCGCGGTCGCGCTCGGTGTGCAGCAACTCCTCACACGCCGCGTGGAGCGGCTCGGGGTGTTCCGGCCGGTGGTCGCCGATCCCGAGCACGATCCGCTGATCGAGTTGTTGCGGCCGCTCGGGGCGGCCGGGGTGCCGTACGAGGCGTCATGCGGCGTCGGGTATGACGAGGTGCGGGCGGACGAGGCGGGGGCGCTGGAGGAGATCGTCGCCCGCTATCGGGCGCTCGCCGCGCAGTGCGACGGGGTGCTCGTCGTCGGCACCGACTTCGCGGGGACGGCGTCAGAGCTCGCGTTCAACGCGCGGGTGGCGCTGAACCTCGGGCTTCCCGCGCTGCTCGTCGTGACCGGGCACGAGCGCACGCCGGAGGAGATCGAGACCGCGATCTCGGTCGGCCTGACGACCTGGCGGCGCTGGGGGCCGGATGTGATCGGCGTCGTGGCGAACCGCGTGCGGGGCTTCGAGGTCGACGCGATCGCGGCACCCACCGCCGACCCGCCGGTCTACGCGCTCCCCGAGGTCGACCTGCTGATGGCGCCGACCGTCGGGCAGGTCGCGGCCGCGTGCCACGGCGAGGTGATCGCGGGCGACCCGGAGCTGCTGGGGCGCGAGGCACTGCACCTGACGGTCGCGGCGATGACGCTGCCGAACCTGATGGAGCGGATCACCGACGGAGCGGTGCTGATCACGCCCGGCGACCGCGCGGAGGTGCTGCTGGCGGCGATGTTCGCGCACGCGTCGACGCAGCTCCCCTCGCCCGCGGGTGTCGTGCTGACCGGCGGGCTGAGGCCGCCCGAGCTGATGCTCAACGCGCTCGGGAGCTTCGGCGGCATCGTGCCGGTGATCCTGACCGAGCACGACACCTACGAGACGGTCTCGCTCGCGAGCGCGCGCGAGGGCGCGATCACGCGCGACGCGCCGCGCAAGATCACCAAGGCGCTCGCATTGTTCGAGACCCACGTCGACGGCGACGAGTTGCTCGACCGGATCGACGTCGCGCGCTCGAACGCGGTGACCCCGCTGATGTTCGAGTACACGCTGCTCGACCGCGCACGGGCGGCACACAGGCACATCGTGCTCCCGGAGGGGACCGACGAGCGGGTGCTGCGGGCGGCGGACATCCTGCTGCGCCGGCGCGTCGTCGAGCTCACGCTGCTCGGCCCTGAACCCGAGGTCCGCGGCGCGGCGTCGCGGCTGGGGCTCGACCTCTACGGGGCGCACATCGTCGACCCGGCCGAGCCCGAGCTGCTGGAGCGCTTCGCGGTCGAGTACGCGCAGCGGCGCGCCCACAAGGGCGTCACGGTGGACCAGGCACGCGACGTGGTCAGCGACGTCTCCTACTTCGGGACGATGATGGTCGCGCTCGGACTGGTCGACGGGATGGTCTCCGGCGCCACCCACACGACCGCCGAGACGATCCGGCCGAGCTTCGAGCTGGTCAAGACGGCGCCCGGCGTCTCGATCGTGTCGAGCGTGTTCCTGATGTGCCTCGCCGACCGTGTGCTCGTCTACGGCGACTGCGCGGTCAACCCGAACCCGGACGCGGCGCAGCTCGCCGACATCGCGATCTCGTCGGCGCAGACCGCGTTGCAGTTCGGCATCGAGCCGCGCGTGGCGATGCTCTCCTACTCGACGGGATCGTCGGGCGCGGGCGCGGAGGTCGAGCGGGTGCGCGAGGCGACCGAGCTGGTGCGCGAGCGGGAGCCGGAACTGTCGGTCGAGGGGCCGATCCAGTACGACGCGGCGGTCGACGCGGGCGTCGCCCGCACCAAGCTGCCGCAATCCGCTGTCGCCGGTCGCGCGACAGTGTTCATCTTCCCCGACCTCAACACGGGCAACAACACGTACAAGGCCGTGCAGCGGTCGGCCAACGCGATCGCGATCGGGCCGGTGCTGCAGGGGCTGAACAAGCCGGTCAACGACCTCTCGCGCGGCGCCACCGTGCACGACATCGTCAACACCGTCGCGATCACCGCGATCCAAGCCGGCCAGTGAGCGTCTTCGTCGTCAACTGCGGCTCGTCGTCGCTGAAGTGGTCGGTGATCGACGTCGACTCGGGCGAGACGCTCGGGTCCGGCACCGTGCAGAAGGTCACCGACCACGCCGCGGCGCTCAACGGCGTCCTGCAACAGGCACCCGTCGATGCCGTCGAGGCGGTCGCGCACCGCGTCGTCCACGGCGGCGAGCGCTTCAGCGCGCCGGTACTGATCAACGACGCGGTCGTCGCCGCGATCCGCGACCTCTCGGTGCTGGCCCCGCTGCACAACCCGGCGAACGCCGACGGCATCGAGATCGCCCGGCGCGCCTTCCCGGACGTGCCGCACGTCGCGGTCTTCGACACCGCCTTCCACGCGACGCTCCCGCCGCGCGCCTTCACCTACGCCGTCCCGCGCTCGTGGAACGTCCGCCGCTACGGCTTCCACGGCACCTCGCACGCGTACGTCTCCCGCGAGGCGGCCCGCCTCATCGGCAACCCGGACGCGAACGTCATCGTCCTGCACCTCGGCAACGGAGCGTCCGCGAGCGCGGTGTCCGCCGGGCGCAGCATCGACACCTCGATGGGCCTGACTCCCCTCGAGGGCCTGGTCATGGGCACGCGCTCGGGGGACGTCGACCCGGCGCTCGTCCTGCACGTGCGAAGGACCCGCAACCTGTCGACCGACGAGATCGACGCGGTCCTGAACTCCCGCTCCGGCATGCTCGCCCTCGCCGGCGACAACGACATGCGCGAGGTCCAGCGGCGGGTGAACGCCGGCGACCAGGCCGCCGAGCTGGCCCTGGACGTCTACTGCTACCGCATCCGCAAGTACGTCGGCGCCTATCTCGCGGCCCTCGGCGGCGCGGACGCGATCGCGTTCACCGCCGGCGTGGGCGAGAACGACGCCGTGGTCCGGGCGCGCGCCCTGCAAGGCCTCGAGCGCCTCGGCATCGCCATCGACCCCGCCCGCAACCAGAAGGGCGAGACGGTGATCTCGCCCGACGACTCCCCGGTGACGGTGCTGTTGATCCCGACCAACGAGGAGCTCGAGATGGCGACCCAGACGGCCGCGGTCGTCAGACGAGCCTGACGGACTCCTCGCCCAGCACGACCACATCGCCCGCGTGCAGCTGCCGGCCGCGGCGGATCTCGACCTCGCCGTTGACCGTCACCTGCTCGTCGGCGAGGACCAGCTTGGCCTCACCGCCCGTGTCGACCAGGCCCGCCGCCTTGAGCAGCTGGCCGAGCCGGATCATGCCGTCGCGCGCGTGGAACTCATCCATGTCGCCACCATGATGACTCCCAATGGAGCTCAGACACCTGCGCTACTTCATCGCCGTCGCCGAGGAGCTGCACTTCCGCCGCGCGGCGGAGCGGCTGCACATGTCGCAGCCGCCGCTGAGCCAGCAGATCCGCCAGCTCGAGGAGGAGGTGGGCGCGCAGCTGCTGATCCGCAACCAGCGCAAGGTCGAGCTCACCGCGGCCGGCGCGGCGTTCCTCGTGCGGGCGCGCGAGATCCTCGACGCGGTCGAGGACGCGTCCCGCCAGGCCAGACGCGTGCAACGCGGCGAGGTCGGTCGCCTCGCGGTCGGCTTCGTGGGCAGCGCGATGTACAGCTTCGTCCCGGAGCTGCTGCGCGCGTTCCGCGAGACCGCGCCGGACATCGCGCTGCGCCTGCATGAGCTCGGGACGACCGAGCAGCTGCGCCAGCTCGACGACGGGCGCCTCGACGTCGGCTTCCTGCGCACCCCCGGCCGCTGGCCCGGGCTGAGCTTCGAGACCGTGCTCGAGGAGCAGGTCGTCGTGGCGATGCCGGACGTGCACCCGCTCGCGCAACGCTCGATCGTCCCGCTCACCGACCTCACGGGCGAGTCGCTGGTCCTGCTCACGCCCGCCGGCTCACCCGGCCTCAGGGCGGCGCTGGCGACCTCGATCGCCCAACTCGGCGGTGAGGAACGGATCGTGCAGGAAGCCTCGGAGATGCAGACCGTGATCGGGCTCGTCGCGGCGGGCGTGGGCATCTCGCTGGTGCCGGAGTCGGTGCGGGCGCTCGTGCGCCACGGGGTGACCTACCGGCCGCTGGAAGGCGACGCGCCCGCGGTCAAGCTGGCGATGGCCTGGCGGGCGACCGACGACTCGCCGGTGCTCACGTCCTTCCTGGAGAAGGCACGCGCGGCGGCCCCCGCCGAAGGAGAGAGAGGTCGGCGGGGGCCAGCACGCAATTGACGTCGCCTCGGCACCGGGGAGGAGAGATATGTACCGGCACCGCTGCGAGGTGGGGAGCCACCAAGTCGTCGAGAGAGAATGTACGCCGAGCTAAGTGATTGGTCCAATATCGAGTTTCGGGAGCAGTGATACTCGAGACGTATCAGGGTCGTTGAGGAGTCTCATCAACGACCAATCTTGCTCTCGTTCACCGCTCACGGTAGGTTCGGCGCTCAAAAGGCGCGACGGTACGGATCGCCGCGCGCCAATGAGGAAGAGGGGTTTGGATGCGAGGTCGGTCCTGGGCCGCCATCGGTGGCATTCTCGCCAGCCTGGCGCTCACCGCGTCGGCGAGTGCGCAGACATACACGCCAGGCGGACGCTCGCTCGGCGACAGGCTGCCTGAGCTGGCGTACCTCGGCAACACGGGCTACGACGCCCTGAACTACGACCTGACGCTCAACTACGACCCGGTGGCGAACACCTTCAACGCCGGGACGAAGGCCGACATCACGCTGCGGGCGACGCAGAACCTGTCGGAGTTCGCGCTCGACTTCCGTGGGCTGAACGTCACCGGGGTCACGATCGACGGCGTCGCCGCGACGTTCACGCGCGAGAACGGCGACCCGGCCGGCGCCGACCGGTACCGCAACAAGCTGATCGTCACCCCCGCCGCGGGCATCAACACCAACCGCGTCTTCCACGTCGTGGTCGAGTACGCCGGCACGCCCACCGCGATGGAGGACCCGGACGAGTCCTTCGAGGGCTGGATCCGCACCTCCGACGGGTCGTTCGTGGTCAACGAGCCGATGGGCGCGATGACCTGGTTCCCGAACAACAACCACCCCGCCGACAAGGCGACGTACGACTTCCACATCACCGTCCCGGCGACGCACACGGCGCTCGGCAACGGCGAGCTCGTGGGGCCGAACCCGCCGGCGCTCAACGCGGATGGCACGCGCACCTGGAACTGGCACGACGGCTACCCCACGGCGACGTACCTGACGACGGCCACGGTCGGCGTCTTCGACTTCACGATCGGCACGGGCGCCACCGCCAAGGGGGCGAGCGGCAACGCGCTCGGGCTCTACAACGCCTGGGAGAGCACGTTCACCACCGCGCAGAAGACGGCGCTGAACACCGCCGCGGGGCGTGAGGATCAGATCGTCGCGTTCGAGGCCGAGTACAACGGCGTCGCCCACCCGTTCGACTCGATCGGCGCGGTCGCCGACCGCCTGCCGTCCAGCCTCGGGTACGTGCTCGAGGTCCAGACCAAGATCCACTTCCCGTCGGCCTCGATCAGCCTCGGCACGCTGTCGCATGAGATCGCGCACCAGTGGTACGGCAACAGCGTCTCGCTCAAGCAGTGGACGGACATCTGGCTCAACGAGGGCTTCGCGACCTGGTTCTCGTGGAACTGGGGCAGCAAGTTCAACAACGCCGCGACGCCCGAGGCGCAGTTCCTGACGAACTACAACCGCACCTCGAACAACTGGACGATCCCGCCGGCCAACCTGCCCAACGCGGCTGAGCTGTTCACGAACTTCCCGGTCTACAACCGTCCGGCGACGATGATCGAGGGCCTGCGTCAGATCCTCGGCGAGCCGGCGTTCCAGGCGCTGCTGAAGTCCTGGCAGACCACCTATCGCCACGGCAACGCCGACACGGCCGCGTTCATCGCGATGACCAAGCAGATCGCGGCCGAGAAGGCCGGCTTCGTGCAGGCCAACCTGAGCAAGCTCGACACGTACTTCCAGCAGTGGCTGTTCGGCACGGTCAAGCCGACGCTGACGCCGACGACGTTCTTCCAGAGCACGACGGTCCCGAACGTCCCGGTCGCCGGCACGGTCCCGGCGACGCTGGCGCTGACGATCGGCTCCAACGCGAGCTTCGGCCAGTTCGCCCCGGGCGTCGAGAAGACCTACACGGCGGACGCGACGGCGACGATCACCTCGACCGCCGGCGACGCGGCGCTGAGCGTGAGCGACCCCGGCCACCTGATGAATGGCACGTTCGCGCTGCCGGAGCCGCTGCAGGTGTCCTTCAGCAAGTCCAGCTGGACCGGCCCGACGAGCAACGAGAACGTCACGGTGACGTTCAAGCAGCTCATCAAGCCGACGGACGCGCTGCGCACCGGCAACTACTCCAAGACGCTCACGTTCACGCTTAGCACCACACAGCCGTAGTTCTAAGGTCCCCACGATGCTGACGAGCCTCGTGGGGTCCTATCCCCAGCCGCAATGGCTACTTGATCGCGAGAAGCTGCGGGGGCGTCAGCCCCCGCGGATTCGCGCCGCGGACTTCTGGCGCGTCGAGGAACAGCACCTCGAGGAGGCCCAGGACGCCGCCACGCTGATGGCGATCCGCGACCAGGAGCGCGCCGGCCTGGACGTCATCACCGACGGCGAGCAGCGCCGCGAGAGCTACTCCAACCGGGTCGTGATGGCGCTCGACGGCGTCGACGTCGACAACCCGGGGGAGACCCTGGACCGCAACGGCAACCCCTTCCCGGTGCCGCGGATCGTCGGCAACATCGAGCGCCCGCGCCCGATCCTCGCCCGCGACGCGGAGTTCCTGCGCGCGAACACGGACCGCCTGACCAAGGTCACGATCCCGGGCCCGTTCACGATGGCCCAGCAGGCGCAGAACGACCACTACGCGTCCGAGCGCGACGTGGCCTACGCGTTCGCCGACGTGGTCCGCGCCGAGATCGAGGACCTGCACGCGGCCGGCATCGACATCGTCCAGCTCGACGAGCCGTGGATGGAGTCGCGCGCCGACGCCGCCCGCGACTATGGCATCGACACGCTGCACCGCGCGCTCGACGGCCTCAAGGGCACGACCGCGCTGCACATCTGCTTCGGCTACCCGCTGTTCGTCCCGGGCCACAAGCGCGCGTACCGGTTCCTGGAGGAGCTCGCCGACGCGCCGGTCGACCAGATCTCGATCGAGTCCGCGCAGGCCGAGCTCGACCTCGAGGTGCTGGCGGCGCTGAACGGCAAGACGATCATCCTCGGCGTCATCGCGCTCGACACCGAGGACGTGGAGAGCGGCGAGACGGTGGCGAACCGGCTCCGGCGCGCGCTGCCCTACACGACGAACCTCGTCGCGGCCCCCGACTGCGGCATGAAGTACCTGACGCGCGAGTCCGCGTTCGGGAAGCTCCAGTCGTTGGTCGAGGGCGCGAAGGCGGTCTCAGAAGAGCTTGCGTGAGGCGATCGCCGCGCCCTCTGTGAGCGCGGCGAGCTTCGCCCACACCACGTCGGGATCGACCGCGGCCTGGCCCACCCAGGTGCCGTAGCCGCAGTCTGACCCGGCCATCACGTTCTCCGCTCCGACGAGGTCGGCGTAGCGGCGGATCCGCTGCGCGATCAGCTCCGGGTGCTCGATGAAGTTGGCCTTGGACTCGAGCACGCCCGGGATCAGCACCTTCCCGTCGGGCAGCTTGACGTCCTCGAAGATCTCCCACTCGTGCGCGTGACGCGGGTTGGCGGCCTCGAAGGCGATCGCGCTCGGGCGGGCGGTGAAGACGAGGTCGACGATGTCCCTGAACGGGACGTCACAGTGGTGCGGGCCCTCGTAGTTGCCCCAGCAGACGTGCATCTTGAGCATGTCCGGGTCGATGTTGCGGGTGGCGTGGTTGAGCGCCTCGATGTTCAGCGCCGCCTCGCGCCGGAACTCCTCGAGTGAGGCGCCGGCGAACTGGATGTGGCGGCCCATCGCCAGGTCCGGGCAGTCGATCTGGACGATGATCCCGGCGTTGGTCACGGCCTCGTACTCGACCCGCATCGCCTCCGCGATGGCGTGGACGTACTCCTCGCGCGTCGCGTAGTGGTCGTTGCGGAAGAAGAGCGCGATGACACCCGGCGACGCGGCGTTCAGGAACGCCTCCTGGCCCTCCGGCAGCGCGGCCTTCAGGTGCTCGACGTCGATGTTCGCCGCCTCCGGGTCGCGGACCGTGATCGGCCCGTCGCAGGCCGGGAGCCGGCGCCGCGAGCGGCCGGGGTCGCCGAACACCTTGCGGTGCAGGACCGGGAAGTCGTCGAGGTCGGAGTAGGTCTCCACGGGGTGGCTCTCGCCGCCGAAGCCGTCGAGCCGGTCGATCACGTAGGTGACGTAGGACGGCTTGCTCATCTCGCCGTCGGAGACGACGTCGACCCCGGCGGCCAGCTGCTTGCCCACGGTCTCCGCGACCGCCGAGCGGGTGCGGACTTCGAGGGCGGCGTGGTCGATCGGCACACCCTCCTGCTTGGCGAACATGGTGCGGATCAGGTCGTCGGGGCGGGGGAGGCTGCCGACGTGGGTGGTGAGGATGCGTTCGGTGGAGCGCTTCATAGCTTGGACGCGACGTGCTCGACGGTGTTCTCGAGGTGGGTGCGGGTGGCCGCGGCGGCGCGCTGCGGGTCGCGCGCCACGCACGCTTGCAGGATCTCGCGGTGCTCGGCGTCGAGCCGGGCGACGGGGAAGTCCGACTGCGCCCGGTAGATGTGCAGGTAGGCGCTGGAGGCGTCGCGCAGCGCGGCGATCATCGTCACCAGCTGCGGGCGGCCCGAGTGCTCGTAGAGCGTCGTGTGGAAGGTCTGGTTGAGCTGGATGTAGCGCGGGGCGGGCGGCGCGGTGCGCATCTCGTCCAGCATCGCTTCCAGCGGCGTCGCCCACTCGGTCTCGAAGCGCTCGGCGGCCTTGGCCGCGGCCAGGGACTCCAGCGCCGCGCGGATCTCGTAGTGGTGGCGCAGGTCCTCGACGCTGGGCAGGAAGACCACCGCGCCGCGCTGCGCGCTGTGCTGGACGAGCCCCTCGCGCTGCAGGATCGCCAGCGCCTCGCGGACCGGCGTGGTCGACACGCCGTAGGCCTGCGCGATCTCCACCTGGCGCAGTTTTGTGCCCGCGGGCCGCTCACCGGCGAGAATCTCGGCCTTGAGGCGTTCGGCGACCTGGCCGGCGATCGTGCGGGGCGCCATGAGCGTCATCCGGCGGTCAGTATTGACGCGTAATATCGATTGTGCAAATTTTGCGGGCAGACTCGAGGAGGAGACGCGTATGAAGCAACCGCTCAAGGGACCGCACCACTTCACCGGCGTCACCCGCGACGTGGTGACCAACGTGGACTTCTGGTGTCGCGTCATGGGCATGCGGTTCGTCAAGAACACGCTCAACTTCGAGACGACGTTCCGCTACCACACCTACTTCGGCGACGAGGAGGGCAACCCGAGCTCGGTCGTCACCTTCCTCGAGTTCAAGGAGGCGCCGCAGGGCGTCCCCGGCGACGGGGACATCCACCGGATGGTCTTGCGCGTCGGCTCCTACGCCTCGCTCGAGTATTGGATGGACCGGCTGATCGCCAACCAGCACCACTCCGAGCTGCTGCGCCTCGATCCGACCTCGCCCCAGTCGCTGGTCTTCTGGGACCCGGAGGGCCATGAGGTCGAGCTGATGGTCTCGGACTCCACCGACAAGCCGCTGGTCGCCGACGCCGACGACATCCCCGCCGAGCACCGCATCCTCGGTCTCGAGGGCGCGCGCTCCTACACGACGATCGAGGAGCAGGCCCCGTTCGGCGCCCACCTCGGGTTCCGCGTGGACGGCAACCGGCTCGTGCTCGACGGCGAGCGCTCCGGTCGCTGGTACTTCTCCGAGCCCACCGGCCGCCCGTCCAACGACGGCCGCGTCGGCGTGTGGCATCACATCGCCTATGACGCCGGCGACGGCGAGGAGACCCAGCGCGCCCGCGACGAGGCCAATGAGGGACTGCGCCCGTGGACGAAGATCTTCGATCACTACTTCTTCGACAGCTGCTACACGATGTCACCCGGAGGGCGGATGGAGATCTGCACGACGGGGCCTGGATTTCAACTCGACGAGAAGCTCGAAGACCTCGGAGACCGTCTCTGCCTCTCGCCTCGAGTGGAGCCGCTTCGCGCCAAGCTCGAGTCCGAGTTGACGCCGCTCGTCAATCCGCGGCCGCGTTCCAAGAAGAAGGCGCCGCCGGCGCCCGTCGCGGAGCCTGCGAGCGTCGCCTGACGTCACCCTCACCTTCGACAACGGTCCGGACCCGGAGGCGACGCCCCGGGTCCTGGACATCTTGCGCGCGCGCGAGCTGAAGACGACGTTCTTCGTCGTCGGCGAGCAACTGCGCGCGCATCGTGAGCTGGCCGAACGCGCCGCCGCCGAGGGGCACTGGATCGGCAACCACACGCTCACGCATCCGCGGCCGCTGGGGTCCGCGGACGACGCGCGCTGCGAGATCCTCGCCACGCAGGAGGCGATCGGCGCGCTGTCACATCCCGACCGGCTGTTCCGGCCGTCCGGGGCGGGCGGCGAGCTCGAGCGCGGGCTGCTCAGCTCGGACGCCGTCGACACGCTCGTCGACGGCGACTACACGTGCGTGCTCTGGAACGCCGTCCCCGGCGACTGGAAGGACACGCTGTGGGTCGAGCGGGCGCTGCGCGAGTGCGCCACGCGCGAGTGGACCCTGCTCGTGCTCCACGACGTCGCCGGCGGCGCCGCGGAGCGGCTGGAGGAGTTCCTCGACCGCGCGCCGGTGCGGTTCCGGCAGGACTTCCCGCCCGCGTGCGTGCCGATTCGGCGCGGCGTGATCGAACGCCCGCTCAACGGCCTGCTCGCCCGGTAGACCGAGTCCGCACGATCGTCCCTGGATCAGCGACGCCGACTTCGAAGCCTGTTCTGAATCCGGATCGTTCGGGCGTTCTCATCTGGATCGAAGCCGCCGAGGCGTAGCGTGGTGCAGTCGAACGGAGGAGGAGTGCATGCGGCGTTTCCTACTACCGGTCTCCCTCTTGGCGGTCGCTGCCGCGGCTGCACCGGTCGCCGGTCTCGGCACCGGCCGGAGCACGTCCGATGCGCAGGCGTCGGGTCTGAACGCGTTGACGCCGATGCAGCAGCGGCTCGTGTCCGGGTTCGCCCGGGCGGCGCTCGACCAGCGCGCCGGCCTGGCGCCAAACGCCCGCTCGCTGCAGCCCGGGCAAGCGCAGCAACGCAGCCTGTTGACGGGGTGCCCGGTCAATCGCGGGTCCAACGTGCGGGTCAACCAGAACTGCCTGAACCTCACGGATCCCGATCTGCAGGGTCGCGGGCAGGCGCAGAACGAGACCGGGATCGCCCAGGACCCGGGTGACGCGCGACGGATGGTGTCGTCGTTCAACGACTATCGCCGTGGGGACGGCAACTGCTACACGTCCTACAGCGCCGACGGAGGGCGCAGCTGGCAGGACTCGACGCCCCCGATGGGGTTCACGCGCGGGGCGAGCTTCGGCGGTGCCGCGCGTCAGTACTGGCAGGCCGGCGGGGACACCTCGGTCGCCTGGGACACGAAGGGCAACGCCTACCTGTCCTGTCAGATGTTCATGCGGGGCACGGCCGTCTCCAACAACCCGGACCAGTCGAGCGCGTTCTACGTCTTCCGCTCGACCGGCAGCGGCGGCGCGTCGTGGAACTTCCCGGCCCGCCCGGTGGCCGAGCTCAATGACGTCGCGGGTGCCGGTGACGCGCTCCTGGACAAGCAGTACATGACCGTCGACGACCAGCGCGGGAGCCCGTTCCAGGACCGCGTGTACGTGACGTGGACGCTGTTCGCCGCCGACGGCACCTCGTACATCTACGAGGCCTATTCCCGCGACTACGGCGAGAGCTTCAGCACGCCGAAGCTGGTCAGCACGACCAGCGCGCTGTGCTCGAACACGCAGGGAGCGGCGACCCCGCAGGGCACGTGCAACACCAACCAGTTCTCGCAGCCGTTCACCGGGCCCGACGGCGCGCTGTACGTGGTCTGGGACAACTACAACCTGACCGGCGTGCGCCCGGGGGAGGGTGACGACGAGGGTGGCGGCGCCGATCGGCAGGCCGCGCCGGCGGTCGGCATCGACAACCGTGCCCAGGTCCTGCTCGCCAGATCGACCGACGGCGGCAACAGCTTCTCGGCCCCCGTCAAGGTCTCCGACTACTACGACCTGCCCGACTGCGTCACCTACCAGGGCCAGGACCCCGGCGTCGCGTGCGTGCCGGAGAAGGGCGAGACGGCGAACTCGTTCTTCCGCGCGACCAACTACCCGTCGGCGGCCGTCAACCCACGCGATCCGAGCGAGATCGACGTGACCTTCGGCTCCTACATCAACCGGCACTCCAACGAGCGCCAGCGGACGCCGTGCGTGCCGCAGGGCTACAACCCGGACACGTTCCAGCCGCTCTACACCGGCGTCAAGACGGCGGGCGCGTGCAGCAACGACATCCTGATCAGTCGCTCCACGAACGCCGGGAGGTCGTTCACCGGCTCCTCGGCTGACGTGCGGACCCTGCCGTCCGTGCGCGATGGCGACGAGCGCGCCGACCAGTACTGGCAGTGGGCGGCGTTCGACAACCGTGGTCGACTCGCGGTCTCGTACTACGACCGCGCCTACGGCAACGATGAGCAGACCGGGTTCTCGGACCTCAGCGTCTCCGGCACCCGCGACGGCTCCAACTTCGGCACGACGCGGGTCACGACCGCCTCGATGGCGCCGCCGTCCGAGTTCGGAGGCCTGTTCTTCGGCGACTACAGCGGCCTTAGCGCCGACGACTCCGCGCATCCGGCGTGGATGGACACCCGCGACCCGGACCTCTTCGTCTGCCGCGACTCGGCCGGCAACGTCACACAGCCGCCCAGCGTCTGCACGGCGTCGGCCCCCAACGCGGCCCAGGCCAACGACGAGAACATCTACACCGACTCGGTGAACATCCCCGTGAGGTGATGACCGTTGGGCCCCGCTCCGGCGGGGCCCAACACCTCAGTGGGCGGGCCGGCTGCAGATGATGTCCTGGTCGCACGTCCGGTACTCGTGTCCGGGCAGGAGCGGCCAGCGCCGTGCGAAGCGATACGTGATGCCCGGACCGCCGCGTTGCAACGTGACGATGTACGCGTCACCGAGGACCCACCCGCCGTCGTAGCCGGAGAAGGCGTCCTCGCGGCCCGCGAGGTAGCCGGCGTCGTACGTGCCGGGCGTGGGACGCGCGGTGTGATCGGCGTTCGCCGTCGCACGCCCGAGGAGGAAGGCGCCGCCGGTGGCGGCGATCAGGACGGCGAGCAGGAGCGCGAGACGCACGCTACGCCGTCAGACCGGATTGCAGGTCGCGGACGATCGTGCCGAGGACCCCCGATGCCAGCAGCCCCGGCCCAAGCGGGCCGGACCGGTCCTCGCCGACGGGCGGGAGCTGCCGCAACGCGGCCCTGACCTCCGCGGACATGTGACCCAACTGCCAGCGGATCTCCTCACCGACGGCGTCCGGCTGTTCGGGCGCGGCGAGACCGGTCGCCTTGGCGGCGTATGCGGCGGCTCCGAGGGCGTGCGCGCCCATATGCACCACTGCCGCGGCCTGCCCGGCCGCACGCGCGGCGGCCACCGCCGCGGGAGCGAGCGGTTCGCCCGCCGTGACACGATTGGCGAACCGGCGGCGGATCTCGTCCGCGACGTCGACCTCGCCGCGAGCGAAGGCCCGCGTGCGGGCGATCGCCTCCCGGGCGCGGGTATCCGCCGGGGCCTCGACCTCGAACAGGCCGACCACCCGCTCCGCGCAGTCCGCGGCCCAGAGCGCGACGATCCGCCGGTCGGCTTCACTGAGCGTCTGCGGAGAAGTCACACGCACAGTCTTGCGCGCCTCATCTCCCGGCGTTAGCGTCGGTGCAACGACACCGAGCACAGGAGCGAGCGTCGTGGCCTTCACCAGCCCGCGGGCCCTCGGCCCGATCAAGCCCTACCTGCTCACGCAGTGCGGCGTCCAGGTCGTCGCCAAGCCGCTCGTCGAGCAGCCGCACCAGGACCGGATCGCCGGGCAGGCCCAGCACGTCGCAGACGCGTTCGCGCACTTCGTGTCCGCTGCCCGGACGAGCCTCGACATCTGCATCTATGACTTCCGGCTGGAGATCGACCGCGTCCGCCAGACGATCGTGGACGCGATCAACGGCGCCGCCGCGCGCGGGGTGACGGTGCGGATCGCGTACGACAAGTCGTTGGAGGCCTCCGACGGCCCGATCCTCAAGCAGTTCCGGACGGCCGGCGGCGACCCGGCGCCGGTCGGCACCGATCACTTCCTGCGCGACAGCGCCGGCCTGCACCAGCAGGTCGAGGCGAAGGCGATCAGCGAGGAGGCGATCGACCCCGGCAACCAGATCATGCACCAGAAGTACATGGTCCGCGACAGCGCCGCCGACGGGGCGGCGATCTGGACCGGGTCGACGAACTTCACCGTCGACGCGTGGGCGCTGCAGGAGAACAACATCCTCGTGATCAGCCACTGCCCCGAGCTCGCGGCCGCCTACACGCGCGACTTCGACGAGCTCTGGACGAGCGGGCGGATCGCCGGCAGCGGCGCCGGCGACATCGGCACCGCCGTCGTCGCCGACCGGGCCGTCCGGTACGCGTTCGCCCCCGGCGAGGGCCATGCGATCGAGGCCCTGATCGCCGAGATCGTCGCCGGTACGACCGAGCAGCTGCGGATCGCCTCGATGGTGACCTCCTCGCAGACCATCCTCGCCGCGATCAAGGCCCAGATCGACGCCGGCCTCGACGTCGGCGGCACCTACGACCGCGGCGAGACCGAGAACGTGCGCGCCAACTGGCGACGCACCGGCCAGACGGCCAAGGTCGCGCTGCTGGACGCGACGACCAGGCCGCTGGTCGCCAAGCCGTCGCTGCCCTACTCCCCGCAGAACGCGCACAACTTCATGCACGACAAGCTGATCGTCGCCGACCACACCGTCATCACCGGCAGCTTCAACTTCTCGCTCAACGCCACCCGCAACGCCGAGAACGTCCTCGTGTTCGACGACGCCGACCTCGCGACGCTCTTCACCGGCTACATCGAAGAGGTGGCGGACCGCTATCGCGGGTCCGCGTGACCTCGATCAGCCGGCGGACGGTTCCTCGCCCGGGTCGGGCGGTGCCACCAGACACGGCGTGACGGAGCCCGTCGCGCTGTAGCTGCCCGTGAAGTTCGATCCGCCGCCGCCGCGGGCTCCGCCGGTGACGAATGCCTTGAAGGCCTCCGGGGTCCCGGCGTGGTCGGAGTTGCGGTACACGCTCGCCTTCGGGTCATCGGTGGGCTTGACGCCGAGCAGGTCGAAGTCCGTGCCGAACGCGGTGTAGACCGCCGCCGCCCATTGCCAGCTCACGTTCACGCCCGGGGTGTCCGTGAGGAACCTTCCGCTCCAGGTGACGGGGTTCAGGCCGCCGGGCAGCCCCGCGGCGACGCCGAGCCCCGCGCCGGAGAGGAAGGTGTTGCCGCCGAGACCCTTCGGGACCGTCGTGTTCCACGCGCCGCCGGCAGGGTCCAAGCTCGTGGTCGCGACGGTCGCGGTCGGCGAGAACGTGATCGTCGCGTCCGGCACGGGGACCGTCGTCCCCGCGAGCTGGACCTTCTGGTCGACGACCCGGATCGTGACCGCGCCGGCCGTCATGGCGATTCGTCGTGGCATCCCCGTCTGTTTCGGCCTGGACGCGACCGATCGTGAAGGTCGCCGCGCGCCGTCGACGCATGACGTCAGACGCCGATGACACTCAGCTCTTCTTCATCTCCGTGGAGGTCAGCCCGGCGTTGAGGCTGCCGCCCGCGTTGCGCGCGGTCGCGATGCAGAACAGGATGCGGTGCGAGGTGGGGCGGCCCTTGGCGTAGATCGCCTTGGTGATCTTCAACTTCGCCCCGTGCTCGTGGCGGAGCTCCAGGAAGCCGCCGGTGTTGGTTCCGACGGACCACTCGTAGGACAGCTTGGCCGGGGCGCCGCCGAGCTTGGGCGCCGTGCACGTGACAGTGCTCCCGATCCGCGCCCGGCCGACGATGCGCGTGTGACGGAAGCCCCCGGTGGTGTACGGCTCGATGACCGGGTTTGCCTGGTTGATGAACGCGGCGTAGGACGAGACCCGCATCGCGACGTCCGGCAGCCGCTGCTGGCCGCAGCCGACCTCCATCACCTCCGCCCCCCAGCTGGTGACCCCGACCTGCACCGGACCGGTCGGGGTCTGCACGATCACCGGCCCGCCGCTGTCGCCCGGGCACGCCATGACGAACGGCGGCGCCATGCTGACGCCGTCGGCGGTGCAGAGCATCGTGGCCTCGATCGCCTTCGGGTACGCCTTCGCGCAGTCGCTCTCGCCGAGCACGCTCAGCGCGCCCTGCTGCAGCGGGGCCTTCGGCCCCGGGCCCGTCGGGCCGTCCGGAGCGGTGTCGCCGTAGCCGAGGATCGTCGCGGCGGTGCCGGGCGCCTCGAGCGCGGCGTCGCCGGCACCGGCGACGCGCACCGGCGCGATCGTCCGGATCGGCTTCTTCAACAGGATCATGCCGACGTCGTTGACGGCGATCGCGTCCTGCGGGCGCTTGTGCGCGAAGGGGAACGACTCCTTGAACTTGGGGTGCACGGTGTACCCGCGGACGGCCACGGCGAGCTTGCCCCTGCCACTCGTCTGCGCGTTGCCGTCGACGCCGACCAGGACCTGCGCGTCCGCGATGTCGGCGCCGTCGATGCAGTGCGCCGCGGTCAGGATGCGCGTGGGGGAGATCAGCGTGCCGGTGCACCGCCCACCGAGCCAGGAGACATACGGAGCCTGTGCGATCGGCATCGTCGCCCCGCCTGACACCGCCTGAGCGGGGGCCGCCGCGACCACGGTCACCAACGCCGCCAGGACGAGTCTCGAGCGCATCATCCCGCCAGCGTAGGCGCGACCCACACAGGGTGTCAGCCCTGAACTTCGCGCTCATCCACCCTGAGCTTTCGGGGGTCCGTGAGGGCGAGCAGTAGACTCGCGCCACCGATGAGGAAGTTCGGAACACTCGCGAGTCTCGCACTCGTCGCGCTCCTCAGCGTCCCGGCGGGTGCGCAGGCCGCCGCGCACACGATCATCGTCGGGACGACCGATCGCGTGGTGTCGCTCGATCCCGCAGGTTCCTACGACCTCGGCTCGCAGCAGCTGATCGGCAACCTCTACCAGAACCTGCTGGCGATCCCGGCCGGCGGCAACCAGCCCGAGCCGGACGCGGCCAAGCGCTGCGCGTTCAAGAACGCGAAGACCTACGTGTGCACGCTGCGCGGCGGGCTGAAGTTCGCCAACGGCGACCGGCTGACCGCGGCCGACGTGAAGTTCTCGTTCGACCGGGTGCGCAGGATCGCCGATCCCTTGGGACCTTCGTCGCTGCTCTCCAACCTCGCGCGGGTCGACGCGACCGGGGCGAAGACGGTGACGATGCACCTGCGCCGCGCGGACGGCACGTGGCCGTTCATCCTCACGCACACCGCGACGGCGATCGTGCCGAGGCGGGTGTTCCCGGCGCGCCGCCTCCTCGCCGACCGCAAGGCGGTCGGCTCCGGGCCGTACGAGCTCGACAAGTACACGGCGGACCAGCAGGCCGCGCTCTCGCGCAACACGCGCTACACGGGGCGCAAGCCGAAGACCGCGAACATCCTCGTGAACTACTACTCGAGTGGCAGCGGGCTCAAGCAGGCCGTCGAGCAGGGTGACATCGACGTCGCCTGGCGTGGCTTCTCGGCGGCCGAGATCGCCCAGCTGCGCACCGAGGCGGCCGCGGGCGTCCGGGTGCTCGAGGGCCCCGGCGCCGAGATCCACTACCTCGTCTTCGATGTCAGGCGGGTGCCGGTCGCCGTGCGTCAGGCGATCGCGCAGGCGATCGATCGCGCCGCGCTCGCGAGCACGGTCTACGCCGACACGGTGACGCCGCTCTATTCGCTGCTGCCCGCGGCGCTCTATGGAGCCAAACCGGCGTTCCAGACGACGTACGGAGCGCCGAACGTCGCGAACGCGCAGGCGACCCTCGCGGCCGCCGGGATCACGACGCCGGTCGCGCTCGAGGCCTGGTACACGCCCGCCCAGTACGGGCCGGAGGAAGCGGCCGGCACAGCCGAGATCCGCCGTCAGCTCGAGTCGAGCGGGCTCTTCACGGTGAAGGTCGGTTCGCAGGAGTGGGAGGCGTACAAGGAAGCCGCCTTCGACCAGCACGAGTACCCCGCGTACGGCCTCGGGTGGTTCCCCGACTACGCCGACGGCGACAACTTCCTCTCGCCGTTCCTGCGCGACGGAGGCTTCATGGGCAACGGCTACGAGAACGCCGCGGTGAACGGGTTGCTCGACCGCCAGCACGCGTCGACCAAGCCCGCCGAGCGCGCCGCGCTCTTCGGCCGGCTCCAGGACGCGCTCGCCCGCGACGTCCCGCTGCTCCCGCTCTGGGAGCGCAAGCAGATCGCCGCGGTCCGGACGGGCGTCGAGGGCGTTCAGGAGACGTTCGACCCGGCGCTGCAGCTGCGGTTCTCGCTCCTGTCGAAGCCGTAGACCGCCGGCCGATCGTCGCGAAGGGCCTCGACGCCGAGGCTCGTTGCCACATCCCGCGCCCGCGGTGACCAGCAGGTCCCCACGAGGAGCGCGGTGTCGACCGGCCCGGCGATCACGTCAGTGCCTGCTCACCGTCGCGACGCGGACGCGGTGAAACCGCTCCGGTCCGACGGGCAGCGGGCCGTTCCACGCAGGCGCGCGTGCGTGGCGGAGCCATCAGTCTTCCAAGACAGGGTGGGAGCCGTGAAGCCGGAATTCGGCGATCGTGCCGGGTGTCGACCATGATCTGCCGCATCAGGAACAGGTCGGCCATCCGTGCGCGCTTACGCAGGTCGACACCACTGTCCCCTGGGCGCGACCGAGCACCTTCGCTCCGCCGGCGCCGGCCGGGCGGGCGGTCACCCGCCCGATCGGCGCCGGGTAGTGCCGAACTCACTTCACGGTGAAGTCAGCGTGCATCCCGCCCTTGTAGTGGCCCGGGATGTTGCAGATGAGCACGTAGTGGCCCTTCTTCAGGTTGAACGTCTGCTTCTTGCTCTTGCCGCCCCCGATGTCCTCGATCTCGCCGACCGAGCCCTTCTGGGACGCGCGGTTCTTGGAGACCTTGAGCTTGGAGGCGCTCGTGGAGGTCTTGATGATCACGAGCTCGTGCTGCATGTCGCCCGTGTTCTTTGCGGTGAACGTGACCTTGCCCGCGGAGACGCTCTTGGGCGAGGCGGAGATCTTGAACTCATTCAGCGTGACCGTCGTCGCCTTTGAGGCGGCGTCGGAGGTGGTGGCGACCGTGACGGCCGCGATCATCGCCGCAAGTACTGCGAGAAGGCCGAGTAGACCGACTCGGCGGTGCGAAATTGACATGGGGAGATCTACGCAGCGCCCGCGAACCGGTTCAGCTCGCGATGAGAAATGCTCTCATCTCTCCCACCAGTGGGGTCCGAGCGGAGCGGGACGCGGGTTGCGCGCCGGGAGCGTCAGCAACTGGTCGAGCACGCGCTGGGCGCGGGCGAAGTCCTCGTGGTCCAGCCCGAGCGCCGCGGCGAGCGCGCCGTCCTCCCACCCGGCGGCGGGCTCGCGCAGGAAGTGACGTTGGATCAACGCCATCAGCACCACTGAGTCGACGGGTGCGCCCCCGTCCTCGAGGTCAGCAGGATGGCCGGGGGACTCCGGCGCCCGGTAGCCGCCGCGGGTGTTCAACGCCGCGAACAGCCACACGCGGGCGGCGATCGGCGGCGCGCCCGCGGGGGTAGCGGGCGACAGCTGCCAGCCGTGCAGCGAGTAGCTGAAGGTCACGGCGTCCTTGTGCGTGAGGGTCGCGTGGTCGACGCCGAGGCTCTCGAGATGGCCGCGAGCGCTCCAGGTGTTCGTAGGCATTTCACGGGAAGACGTCGCGAGCGCGCGACGTCTTCCCGTGCGGTCTCACGGCGTCGTCGTCGACAGCGTGTAGGTCAGGGTCTTGGCGTAGGTACCGGTGCGCAGCGGGTCGCTCGCGCCGATGTCCTGCAGGAACGTCAGTGCCACGCCGTCGTTGCTGACCGGACCGGTGTAGGTCAACAGGGTGCTGGGCGCACCGCTGACGGTGGCCACGCCCGCCGAGGTGCCGAGCGGACTCGACGCGCTCGCCTTCAACGCGGCCGGGAGCGAGAACGTGCCGTTGACGAGCTTGCCCGGCGCGACGGATGACGGGTCGCCGACGCTCAGTGCGGCGTCGCCGGCGGTGCTGATCACGGTCGCCGTCGAGGACGCGGTGTACGTCTTCGCCACGCCCGGCGTGAAGGCGCCGAAGCTCGGCGCCGCCCCGAGCGTGAGCGACAGCGTCGCCGGCACCGTGCCACCGACGTCGCCGAGCACCGGCGTCTCGGTCGGCCCGTTCGGCACGTCGCCGAGCAGGTCGCCCGGGTGGCAGTGGTGCGGGGAGAAGAACGTCGACCCGGCTACGCAGCGCCACATGCTCGGGTTCGTCCAGCTCGGCGCGAGCCGGACGTTCGTCGCCTGCTCGAAGGCGTAGCCCGCCGCGAGCAGCGCGGCCTCGCCGCCGGCGGTGCCGACGAAGGTTACGCCGATCGGGTTGCGGCCCGCGCCCGCCGTGCCGTAGCCCGCGGGCACCGTGAGCACCGGATAGCCGGCGCGATCGGCGACGCCCACGAGGGCGTCGCCCGACGGGACCATGATCACGTCGGCATCGCTCAACAATCCGTCGATCAGCGCCGCCGCGCCCGCCTTGCCCGCTGCCTTGTCCGCTTCGTAGGTACTCAGGTCTGGCGCATTGGCGGCGATCAGCTGGCCCTGCTGGTACTTCAGCCCCTCGACGGGGTTGGCGGCGTTGTAGTCGATGATCGCCTGCAGTGACATCGAGCGCGGCGCGAGGAACCCGTTGAGGTCGCGCTTGAACTCGCTGGCCACGATGCTCGGCGGGTTCGGGCTCGGCGTCCCGATGGTCTTGGTCACAGGCGTGGCACCGAGGCCGGCGATCGCGGTGATCGCGGCCGGGTAGGGCGCCGCGGTGGAGCTCGTCACCGCGACCTTCTTGCCCGCGAGCGCGGTCGCCGACAGCGGGTACGACCTGCCCGTCAGCACCTCCAGCGCGCTCGCCGCGTCGGCGACTGTGCGGTGATCGGGCCGACCGCGTCCTGCGAGGCCGCGACCGGCAGCACGCCGGTGGTCGGCACCGCGCCGACGCTCGGCTTCAGCGCGACCACACCCGCCGCGCCCGCCGGGGCGACGATCTGCGCCGTGTCGGTCGAGGTCTCCAACCCCACCGCGAGCGCCGCGAAGCCCGCCGCGGTCGCCGCGGCGGCGCCCGCCGCCGAGCCCGCGGGCGTCTTGTCCGTATCCGACGGGAGCAGCACCTGCCCGCCGAGCGACGAGTAGCCCTCCGGCATGTTTGCGTCGAAGAGCCCGCCGAGCTCGGACACGTTGGTCTTGCCGAGCACGATCGCGCCCGCCGCCTTCAACCGGGCGATCAGCGCGGCGTCCGCGCCCGGCAGCGACTTCTGCAGCGCGATCGACCCGCCGGTCGTCGGCAGCCCGGCCACGTCGACGAAGTCGTCCACGAGCACGGGGATGCCGTGCAGCGGGCCGCGCGGCCCGGTCGCCGCGTCCGCGGCACGCGCCTCGGCCACCGCGTTGGGGTTGAGCGACCGCACGGCCTGGATCGAGGGACCCTCAGCGTTGGCCAGCGCGATCCGCGCCAGGTAGGCCTTCGTCAGCGTCTCCGATGTCAACGTCCCGGCGGCGATACGGGCCTTCAGCGACGCGACGGACTCGGTCTCCAGCGAGAAGGGCAGCGTCGGCGCCGGCCCGCCGACGAGCTTCATCGCCGCCTCGTAGTCGGGGTTGCAGCCTCCGCGCGAAGCGAACGGCGGCGCCGGGATCGTCTTCGCGCAGCGGTACATGCTGGGGTTCAGCGACGACGCCGTCTTGCGCTTCTTGGTCGCCTGCTCGAGCACATACGCGACGCCGAGCAGGTCGCGCTCCTTGTACGCGTTGGCGTGGAAGTTGACGTTGACCGTGCGTCGCTGGGTGTCGTTGTAGCCCATCGGGACGGTGACCTGCGGGTAGCCGGCGAGCGGGCCGTTGTTGACGCTGCCGAGGATCGCGATGAAGTCGTCGCTGGTGTCAGCGGGCGTGTCGTTGTTCATCATCCGGTCGATGCCCGACCAGGCGATCTGCTTGCGGATCGGCAGGTTGGTGTTGAACAGCGTCGTGTACTCGGTGCCCGGCCCCCACGGCACCGCCAGGGCGTTCGCGTGGCTCGAGTTGCCGAACTTGAGCGCCTCGTGCTCGTTGGCGGTGTTGTCGGCGACCTCGTCGGCCAGCGACTTGATCGGCGCGCTCGCGCCGAGCCGCTTGTAGTAGAGGTCGATCGCCATGTGCTGCTCGCCGCCGCCGGCCAGCGCGGGCATCGCGCCCGGGTCGATCACGGGCCGCTCGACGAGGATCGCGCCCGCCGCCTCCAGCGCCGCCTTGGCCTCGAGGATCTGCGGCGTCGAGCCGTTGTAGCCGATCCGCTTCCCGCGCACGAAGTTGACGTCGAGCGCGCTCATGTAGTTCGGCACCGTGGGCGGCGCGGGCGGCACCACCGAGGCCGGGTTCAGCGCGCCCCAGTACTCGCGGTAGTAGGCGTCGTTGATCGGGTCCGGCCCGGCGATCGACTGCAGTGTCATCGCGGCGTTGGCGACGGTCCGGTCCATCGGGCCGGCGGTGTCCTGCGACGCGCGGATCGGCGCGATGCCATAGCCCGCCACGAGCCCGACCGTCGGTCGCAGGCCGACGAGCGACTGGGCGCTGGAGGGGGAGATGATCGACCCGGACGTCTCGGTGCCGACGGTCAGCATCGACAGCGCCGCGGCGCCCGCCGTGCCCGAGCCCGAGGAGGAGCCGGACGGGTTCTGGTCGGCGTCGAGGCCGTGGATCACCTGGCCCGTGAGGTTGCTGAAGCCCGACGGCTGGTTGCCGAAGGAGTTCGCGTACTCGGACAGGCCGAGCTTGCCGAGGATCACGACGCCGCTCTCGCGCAGCTTCTTGGCCACGCCCGAGTCGGTCTCCGGGAACGAGTTGCGCAGCGAGTAGTTGCCGGCCGACGTGTACATGCCCTTGACGTCGATCAGGTCCTTGAGCAGGACCGGGAGCCCGTGGGCCGGCCCGCGCAGCTTGCCCGCCTTGCGCTCGGCGTCGAGCCGCGCCGCGTCCTTCAACGCCTCCCGGTTGAGCTGCGTGACCGCGTTGAGCCCCGGCCCGCGCTTGTTCAGGGCCGCGATCCGCGCGATGTACGCCCGCGTCAGCTGGACCGATGTCAGCGTCCCGTTGGCCATCATGGCCTCGGCCGTCGGGCCGTCGAGCGTCTCCAGGTCCAGGATCGGCTCAGCCGCGTGTGCCGGCGTCGCGCAGATCGCGCCCACGGCGCACGTCAGCGCCGCGAGACGTGCCAGTCTCATTCGGTCCCCCTCGTCTCATTTGACCCTCATACGGGAGTCAATTCGGGGGAGGCCCGGCGCGCATTGGACCGGCGGTCGGAGCCGGGTTCGACGCTCAGTCCTTCGGGGGCACGACCGGCGCGGCGTTCTCGTTGCCGGCCTGCACCTCTTCCAGGCGCGAACGCAGGCGCTCACGCAGCTCGTCGGGCGAGTAGTCCGACTGCGGGCGGCGGTTGCGGGCGACCACCGCGCCCGTCGCGGCGACGCCGGCGGCGCCGGCGAGACCGAGGAGCTTCCATCGCGCCTTCATGGTTCGCGTACCTTACCGGCCGTGAACGCCTCGTCGCTGCCCTTTGAAGAAGCTGTCGCCACGACCTCGACCGGCGACATCTGGCTGTTCCGCGGGCGCTCGCTCGCCGATCGCGCCATCCAGACCGTGACCAACAGCCCCGTCAACCACGTCGGGATGGCGATCGCGCTCGACGACATGCCGCCGCTGCTGTGGCACGCCGAGCTCGGCAAGTCGCTCCCGGACGCGTGGACCGGCGAGCGCCACCGCGGCGTGCAGCTGCACAAGCTCGAGGACGCGGTGCGTACGTGGGACGAGAAGTACGGTCAGCGGGCGTGGGTGCGACACCTGGAAGGCGGCTCGGTCACGCGCGAGCAGGAGAATCGGCTGATCGAGACGATCGACAAGTACAACGGCAAGCCGTTCCCGACGACGCCGAGGCTCGCCGCCGGGTGGGCGACGGGCCGGCTGCGCCGGCGCGAGGTGTCGCGCGAGACGATCTACTGCGCCGAGCTCGTGGCCGCGACCCTGCAGCACATGGGCCTGCTGGGCGACGACCGGCCGATGACGTGGTACGACCCGGGCAAGTTCTGGTCCGGCGACGACGTCGAGCTGACGCCGCCGTTCAAGCTCGGCGGCGAGATCGCCGTCACCTGAACGCGCGCCGCCACGAGCGGCGCTCGTCGATCTCGCGGACGAGCCGGCCCGCGAGCCAGTATTCCCAGCTCGGCGGCCCGAGGCGCCGCGCGGCGAGCAGGCCGAGGCCGAGCATGAGCGCCGCGACCGTCCGAGAGGACCGCGGCGTCGGCGCGGTCCCGGGGGTCAGACCGCGAACGCGGGCGGAGCGGTGCCGCGCGCTGCGCTCGAACGCCGCGATCGCGAGGTCCGGAGCGATCCGCCACGTCAGCCCGCGGGTGGCGGACAGCCCTTTGACGTGGGCGGCGATCAGCGTCCCCATCGCGACGCCCGCCACGGCCTCGGGCCACACCGCGGGCGCGGAGAGCCGTTCCGGCTCGGGCAGCACCTCGGGATCGGCGGGCGGCGGCACGTACACGGGCCCGTCCGGGAGCACTAACAGCACCTCGCGGAGTGTGAGCACTTGACAAGTGTCCTCCCCCGACCGGGGGAGGGGGCTAAAGGGACTTTCAACGGACGCCGACGGATCTCCTAGGTCGCAGGTATTCCCATTGGTCCTGGGGAGCGACTGAATCCGTCCCGTCCGTCGGAGGTCTCCTTCATGCGCCGCAATGCGCAGCGTCTCGCTGTCTCGTCCCTGCTCGCCCTCGCCGCCGCAGCCGGTGCCCCGGCCGCCGCGAACGCGAAGGGATGCTCCGGCGCCGACAGCAGCCCGGCCACGCTCGGCCAGGCCAAGACCGCGCACACGACGCTCTGCCTGCTCAACCACGAGCGCACGATCCGCGGCCTCCGCCGCCTCCGTCACGACACCCGCCTGAGCCGCGCCGCCCGCGGTCACGCCGGCGACATGGTCGCCAAGCACTACTTCGACCACACCTCCAAGTCCGGCGCCTCCTTCGTCACCCGCATCAAGCGCACCGGCTGGACCAAGTCGCGCCGCTCGTGGACGGTGGGCGAGAACATCGGCTACGGCGAGGGCTCGCTGGCCACCCCGCGCGAGATGGTCAAGGCGTGGATGCACAGCGCCGGGCACCGTCAGAACATCCTCGCCCGCCAGTTCAAGATGATCGGCATCGGGGTCGCCAACGGCGCGCCGACCGGCGGCGGCGGCGCGACCTACGCCACCGACTTCGGCGGCTGATCCCGGCAGGGGATTTAATGCCGGGGAGTGCCACGTGAACCGGTAAGGAAACGGATGGCGGGCGTCCTCGTCGTGGGCGCCGCTGAGCCGGAGATCCAATCCTGGCTGCGTGCCGCCGGTCACGCGCCCCGTGCCGTACGCCGCGCCGCCGCCGCCGGCCCCGCGCTGGAGGAGGAGCCGGTCGACCTCGTGATCGTCGACCGCGACGCCGCCGGCCTCGACGCGCCCGCCGTCTGCCGGGCGCTGCGCGACGACCCGCGGCTGGGCGACGCGTGGCTGCTGGCGATCACGGTCGCCGCCAAGGGCCGGATGGCCGACTCGGTGCTCAACGCGGGCGCCGACGACTATCTGCACCGCCCGTTCACCCGCGCCGAGCTGATCGCGCGCACCCGCGCGGGCCTGCGCGCCGCCGAGCAGCGCTCCAACGACCGCCTGCTGCGCACGCTGATGGAGAACGTCCCGGGCGCGATCTACCGCTCCGCCTGGCACGCGGACTTCATCCTGGAGGCGATCAGCGACGAGATCGAGCGCATCTCGGGCTACCCGCCGCAGAACTTCCTCGCCTCGCAGCGGCGCACGATCCTCTCGATCGTCCACCCCGACGACGTCGACGTCGTGCTCGAGACGGTCTCGCACTCGACCGAGGCGAACGAGCCGTTCGTGCTCGAGTACCGGATCGTGCGCGCCGACGGCGAGGTCCGCTGGGTGCTCGACCGCGGCCAGCCGGTGCCTGGTCCCGGTGGAAGGCTGTGGCTGGACGGCGCGCTGTTCGACATCACCGAGCGCCGGGCGGCCGAGGCGGCCTTGCTCGCCCACAAGGTCGAGGCGGCGCGCACCGCGGAGCTGCGGGCGTCGCGCCAGCGCATCCTCGAGGCCGCGGACGCCGCGCGGCGCAAGATCGAGCGCGACCTGCACGACGGCGCGCAGCAGCGGCTGGTCTCGCTCGTGCTCGACGTCCAGGTGGCCAAGCGCCGGCTGGCCAAGGACCCGTCGCAGGTCGGGGAGTTCCTCGAGCGGATGGGGACCGAGCTCAAGGAGGCGTCGAACGAGCTGCGCGAGCTCGCCCGCGGCATCCACCCCTCGGTGTTGACCGAGCGCGGTCTGGTGGCGGCGATCGGCGCGCTGGCGACCCGCTCGCCGTTCCCGGTGGAGGTCGTCGAGCCGCCGGAGGAGCGCTTCCCGGCCGCGGTCGAGGCCGCGGCGTACTTCACCGTCGCCGAGGCGCTCACGAACGTCGCCAAGTACGCGCAGGCCACGCACGCGGTCGTGCGGGTGTCGTGCGTGGGCTCGGACCTGATCGTCGAGGTGCTCGACGACGGTATCGGCGGCGCCGAGGTCGGCAAGGGCTCGGGGCTCTCCGGCCTTGCCGACCGCATCGGGGCCAGCGACGGCACGCTGACGGTCGTCTCGCCCGTGGGGGAGGGGACGACGATCCGCGCGGTGCTCCCGCTCAACGGCGCGGGGTAGGCTCGTTCACATGGCCCGCGACGACCGCATGGTGTACTCGTCCTCCGACGGCGACCTGCGCAAGGCCCGCGACCCCGCGCTGACGGCGCGCAAGGCCGCGGGCGGACGCGTGAAGGTCAAACGCGAGACGAGCGGGCGCCGCGGCAAGGCGGTCACGACCATCTACGACGTGCCGCTCGCCGACGACGGCCTGAAGGAGCTCGCCGGACGCCTGAAGAAGCGCTGCGGCGTCGGCGGCTCGGTCAAGGACGGCGTGATCGAGCTGCAGGGCGACCACCGCAACGTGGTCATCGAGGTGCTGAAGGCCGACGGCTACGACGTCGTCGCTGCCGGAGGTTGAGAATCAAGGCAGGGCAGCCCCTCCGCCCCACCCCGATCATCCGACCTTAACGGAACGGCTTGGAGACGTCGGCGCAGATCATGTTCGCGCTGAAGCGGCTCGCGCCGCCGTTGTCCGTGAACTCGATCTGGTAGCTCGAGCGGAACGGGACGATGCCGTTCAGATGGTCCTCGGCGTCGACGGCGTTCCCGCCCGCGCTGAGCGCGACGTCGCCGTCGTCACAGCCAAGGCTCACGCCGCTGACCAGCACGGTCTTCCCGCCGCCCGGCCCGCTGACCAGGCCGGTGGCGACGCCGTAGAGGCGGCTCGGCAGGAAGTCCTCCTCGGACTTGCCGTCGAGCTTGTCGGCGTTGAGGTTGGAGGCCTTGCCTGCGTCGGCGTTGACCGCGATCGGCGGCTGGCCGGCCGGGACGGTGAGGTCGATGCCGCGGCGGCCAGCGCCCGCGCCGCCGTTGACGACCTTGAGGACCGGGCCGATGCCGCTGCCGCTCTTGCGCAGCGACAGGACGCCGTCGTTGAGCTGGTTCGTGCCCTCCAGGACCGTCGACGCCTTGTCGATCCGCTGCGACTGACCGAGCTTGAGCGGGTCGCCGGGGACGGCGTCGGTCGCGGCGAGCGCGACCGCCGGGATCGTGGTGAAGCCGATGGCGAGCGCGACGATCGAGCGCTTACGTGTGAGGTTCATGAACGACGAAGACGCCCCGTCCGGCGCCGTCAGACGGGGGAATCCCCCGCCCGCCCCCTGACCGCCACCACGAGGATCAGCGCGAGCGCGGCGACCTGGGCGATGCCGGCGAGCGCGGTGCCGAGCGGGACCGTCGCCAGCGCGACCGCGGCGGCGATCAGCCGCCCGCTGTTGCGCGGCAGGCCGAGCGTGTGGCGGAAGCCCGTGTCACAGACGATGTAGAGCGCGGTGCCGACCGCCAATGCGACCGCGACCCAGTCGTCGAGCGCGTCGTAGGGATGTCCGATTGCCTTCTTCAGGCCCGCCGCGACCGTGATCACCGCGAGCAGCAGGCCGTAGTGCCAGTAGCCGAAGGCCTGCAGAGCGAGCGGCGCGCGGCGCTCGGCCGGTGCCTCCCCGAACGCCTCCTCGACCGCGTTCTCGTCGCTGAAGTAGACCCACCACAGACCGGCGACGAGGGCCAGCGCGAGCCAGGCGAACAGGATGATGCTCGCGTCGAGCTCGAGGCCTTCGGCGCCGACGCCGAGCACGACGATCGACTCGCCGAGCGCGATGATCACCACCAGGCCGTGGCGCTCGACGAAGTGCGCGACGCCGACGACGAAGCCCTCGACGCTGGTGAAGCGCGGGGTCAGCCAGAGCAGGACCGCGGCGACGGCCCACAGGATCGTCTGCGCGTCACCGCCGAGCGCCCCGCCGGCGACGACGAGGCCCGCGCCGAGCAGGTTGAACGGCGCGATCTTGAGGATCGCCGCGAGCTCCTCCGCCGTCACGCCGCGGGCGAACATCCCGCCGTGCAACGCGGTCACGACCAGGTAGCCGAGGCCGAAGAGCAGCCCGTCCTGTTCGTACGCGTGCGGCGTCGCCAGCGCGATCATCAGGAAGCCGCCCATCCCGCCGAGCAGCAACAGCCGGAAGCGCCCGCTGCTGGTCGGGATCGCGTTCGTCAGCCACGCGTAGCCGTCGTACATCCACCAGATCAGCAGCAGCATCACGACCACCCGCGTCAGCGCCTCGAGGTCGTGGCCCTCGGCCAGGACGTCGGTCAGCTGCGTGATCGTGAAGACGAAGACGAGGTCGAAGAACAGCTCGAGCGTGGAGACACGGACGCTCCGCGGGGCGCTTGGGGAGGACACGCTGAGAGATCATGCCTCCTCGCGCCCCGCGGGTCCGTTCTAAAGCCGCTGAGAGACCTGGAGCACCGCGGCGCCGACCCCGATGCAGTCGCTGCCCTGGTGGTGTTCGACCGCGAGCGTCGTCTGACCGGCGGGGAGGATGCGCGAGACGTCGAAGCGGTCCGTGTCCCACAGGGTCCCGATCTCGAACGGCGGGCCGTCCTGCGGGTCTGAGCCGTCGAACGTGTCGATCAGGTCCATCGTGTCCGCGCCGGTGAGCGTGAAGACCTCGCCCGCGCTCTGGCCGTCCGGGCCGGCGAGGATCAGGCTCGCGGCGCCGCCGATGCTGTTGATGCCGGAGAACGACCGTGTGATGGCCGCGTCGTCGTCGGTGTTGGTGTCGTAGGAGAAGTCGCTCAGGACCTGGTTCTGCGCGCCGCCGCCGACGTAGAAGACGACCAGCGTCGCGCCGTCCGTGTAGGGGAGCGTGCCGTGGGGCTCGCCGTCGACCCGGGTCTCGCCGCGCACGGGGTCGGTGACCTCGTAGGTGCCGTTGCCGGAGCCGGTGACGTACTGCGTCACGTCGGCGGCGTAGCCGACCGTGTTGTCATCGTCCCAGCAGAGCGTGCCGGAGACGTTGGACGCGATGTCCGCCTTGACCTTGTGGCCCTGGAACGTGATCTCGTTCGAGGGCTGCTCGCCCTGGTAGAGGATGCCCCACATGAGCACCGCGCGGCCGACGGTCGCGCCGGCCGGGACGGTCGTGATCTTGATCGAGCCGTGGTCGCGGTTGCGCAGGCCGGTGCCGGCGGCCTCGGCGCCGCACGGGTTGCAGTTGGTCGAGGTGCCGATCGGGACGCTCGCGTTCTCGCTGTCGGTGGCGTCCGCGTTGTCGGCGCGCGCGAACGCGTGGTTGGTGAGCGAGGTGTCGTCGTCCGGGGCCTTCCAGCGCACGGTGACCGTCTTCTCCTCGCCGGGGCCGAGGTCGCCGACGCCGATGACGTAGCGGTCGTTCGGGCCGGCGTCGGCGGGCGCGCCGCTCGGGTCGGAGTCGACCAGCGAGCCCGCGTTGGGCAGCGTGTCGACGACCTCGGCGTTGCGGGCGGTCCCGTCACCGGTGTTCTTGACGCGGATCGCGTACGCGAAGGTCTGTCCGGCGAAGGCGCCGAGCGGGCCGGTGTGCGTGATCTCGAGCTGGGGGCGCGTGACCGGTTGGGGCACGGGAGTGGGCGTGCTCGCCGGCGGCGGGGGATTGCCGCCGGGCGGGCAGCGGTAGAGGTTGATCTTCAGGGCGGGCAACGGCTGGTTGATCTGGAACGGCCCGAAGGAGACGCCGACCTGCGAGCCGCCCTCGATGTCGATCGAGCAGCTGGCATCGAGCGCGACGCTGAACGCGAGCGCGGGCTTGGCGTCGAAGTGGACGTCGGCCACGCCGGCGGCGCCGACCGCGAGGCGGATGCTCGGCCCGACGGCGAACTTGCCGGAGCCGCTGGCCGAGGCGTTCGCGTAGGCCGAGGCCTTCGACGTATTGGTCACGCTCGTGCCCTTGAACGCCATGCCCGCGGTCAGCGAGAAGCCGGCCTCGGCGTTCTGGCGGATGTCCGAGCCGATCGAGGCGGTCGCGAACAGGCCGAACTGCACGTAGGTCGGCACCAGCACCGGGCCGACCGGGATCGAGCCGGGGATCGCGGGCGCCTGGATCTGCGCGGTGCAGCCGGTGTTCTTGCGCAGCAGCACGTCGATGCCGGCCTTGCCGGACAGCGTCAGCGCCAGCTCGCCGTACGGCAGGCCGGTCGGGATGCCCCACGTCGTCGGGATGTGGATCTCGACCTTCCCGTCCAGGCCGAGGCTCTGGTAGGTCGTGACGTGGGAGTCGCCGAGCGAGGCGGTGCAGCGGAAGTAGGGCGTCCCGAGGCTCGCGGTCAGCGGGTCGAACGCCGACGTCCGCGCCGTCGTGACCGTGGTCTTGCCCGGCTCGAAGGAGAGGTGGGTGTCGATGTCGAGCTGCGGGAAGGCCTCCTGCAGGTGGGCGGGGGTGATCGCGACGATCAGCTTGCCGCCCTTGCGGGTGACCTTGGTGACGCGATGGAACACGCCCGCCGGGAGGTTCTTCGTCGGCTTGCCGGTGAGGATCGCGCCCTTGGTGACCTTCGTGCTCGCGGGGAGCGTGAGCGTCTTCGGAGCCGTCGGGTCGCCCGTGAACGTGGCCTTGGCGAAGTTCAGGCCCTTGACGTTGGCGTTGATGATCGTGCCGTAGCGCAGGGCGGCCTTCGCGGTCTTGCCCTTCTTCGCCTTGACCTTGACCGTCTTGACCGCGGGCAGTGCCACGCTGCCGTCCTTGACCTTCTTGCGGCCGCTGCGGATCGTCACCTGGCGGACCGTGAACGTGTACGTGCCCGCGCGGGGGACCCGCAGCGTGGTGGAGCCGGTGAGCGTCTTCGCGTACTTCGGGCCGCGGACCTTCACGCTCCCCTTGATGCCCGGCGGGAGGCCTTTGACGCTGACCGCTATTCGCGTCGGCTTGCCGGCGGCGTGTGCCGCGTGTGGGGCCGCCGCAAGCGCGATGGCGGCGACGACGAGGGAGCTGAGGACCCGCGGACCGAAAGACATCGGCGCGTAGGACTAGCTTCCGGACCGTTGCGTCCCCCTGGCCGGGCGTTCAGGTACGCGGGTGATCCTGGCGCGTCAGACCCATCGCGAGCAATGCCTGCTCAGCGGAGGTTTTCGTGACGCCCAGCCCGCCAGGGCTGATGCGAACGCTCCGGCCGGGCGCCCGCAGCACGATCAGCCAGCTTCCCTGGCGGTCGGGCTCGAGCGCGAACGTCGTCTCACTCACCCACAGTGGCTCGCCGCCGCGCAGCGCCGTGCCGGTGAGCTGCTCGCCCTCCCTGGCGAGGACGACGACGCGGTGCAGCAGGCGGTCGCGGACGCTGAACGCGAACAGCGCGGCGAACACGAGCGCGATCGCCCCGGGCGCGCCCGCCCAGGCGATCAGGACCGCGACGACGACCAGCACCGCCAGGACGGCGAGCCGGTACCGGGTCGGCGAGGATGTGAGCGCCATGGCTCAAGAACTCATACCCGCCCGGCGCGCGGTCGCGGTGCGCGTGGCCCGCGGCGACGCCCTGCGCGTGATCAACACCCACGGCCAGCAGGTCATCGACGCGTGGGCGTTCGTCGACGCGGGCGAGTGGATGTCGATGGAGCACTCCCGGCTGCACATGGGCCGCGTCAACCCAGCGCTCGGCGACACGTTCGTGACCAACCAGCGGCGGCCGGTGCTGACGCTGACCGAGGACACCTCCGGCGGCGTGCACGACACCCTGCTCGCCGCCTGCGACCGCTCCCGCTACGAGCTGCTGGGCGCGCCCGACCATGACAACTGCGCGGACAACCTGCACGCGGCGCTCGCGTCCGTCGAGGTGTCCGTGCCGTGCACGCCCAGCCCGCTGAACCTGTTCGAGAACGCGCCGCCGGCGCGTGACGGCACGATCGCGATCGCCCCGCCGGTCTCCACCCCCGGCTCGTGGGTCGTGCTGCGCGCCGAGCTCGACGTGCTCGTCGTGCTGTCCGCCTGCCCGCAGGACCTGGCCCCGACCAACGGGCCGGGGCCGGCCGACGCGCACTACGAGCTCATGCCCCAGGGTTAAGCCCCGGGTCGGACTCCGCTGACACGGGGCGCGCCGCTCACGAGAGTGGCGGCATGCTCCCCATGACCTCCTCCCGCGTCGCCCTCGGCGTCTCGCTCGCCGCGCTCGCGCTGTCCACCACCGGCACGGGCTACGCCGTGACCAAGCTCTCCGCCAAGAGCGTCGGCGCGCGCGAGCTGAAGGCCGGCGCCGTCCAGTCGCCCGCGGTCAAGGACGGGAGCCTCAAGCTCGCCGACCTCGACAAGCAGGCCCGATCCCAGCTCGTCGGGCCGGCGGGCGCTCCAGGCGAGCAAGGACCGGCCGGCCCGCAGGGTCCCCAGGGATCCGCGGGCGCGGACGGTGAGCCCGGGGCGAGCGGCGTCGTCGCCACCCGCCACATCGACGCGGCCAATGTCTCCACCAGCTTCGCGCTCGGCCCGCAACTGCTGCTCAACTGCAAGACCCCGGCCTACTCCGCGGGCCCGGGGGAGCGGGCGATCGTGACCGCACCCACCTCGATCTGGCCGCTCGGCGCGCCCGCGGGCGGCGTGATGGGCGCGAGCGTGGCCGTGTCGATCGACGGGAGCCCCGGCGCCGTCGCGATCGGCACGCAGCAGTTCGACGACATGGACGGCGGCCCGGCCAGCACCGCGCCGACGGTCGAGCTCGCGCTCGTCGCCGGCAAGAGCTACCGCTTCGCCCCGCTGCTGCAGTCGACCGTCGTCACCAACGTCTACAAATCCGCCTGTCAAGTCAGCGTGCTGATCGTCAGGGGCGCCTGACCAGGTTCACACTTGCAGACCGGACCCAATTGTTGACACTATGAACAGGTCACCGACTGACCACCGGTGATCCACCCGTCGGGCCCGGCGGCGCGAGCAACCTGGGAAGGTCGCGTCGCCGGCCCGCGCTCAGCCCGTCAGGACCAGCTTGCCGAAGACCTCGCCGGCGGCGAGGGCCTCGAAGGCGGAGCGCGCGTCCGCCAGCGGCACCTCGGACTCGATCACCGGCCGCACGTCGCGCTCGACGCACAGTCGCACCAGGCGGTCGAGCTCGTCGCGCGTCCCCATCGTCGAGCCGATCACGGAGAGCTGCAGGAAGAACACGCGGTTCAGCCCCGCGGGCGGGTCGCCGCCCGAGGTCGCGCCCGAGATCACCAACGTCCCGCCGGGCTTCAAGGACTTCAGCGAGTGGTCCCACGTCGCGGCACCCACGGTCTCGGCGACGACGTCGACGCGCTCCGGCAGCCGGGCGCCCGGCTCGAACGCGGCGTCGGCGCCCAGCGACACCGCGCGCGAGCGCTTCTCCTCGGACCGCGAGGTCGCCCACACCCGCAAGCCCGCCGCCCGCGCCAGGACGATCAGCGCCGTCGCGACCCCGCCGCCCGCGCCCTGCACCAGCAACGTCATGCCCGGCACGACGCCCGCGCGGGTGAAGAGCATCCGGTAGGCGGTGAGCCACGCGGTCGGCAAGCAGGCCGCCTCGGCGAAGGAGAGCTCCGGCGGCTTGGGCACGAGGTTGCGCCGCGGCACCGCGACCCGCTCGGCGAACGTCCCGGGGAACCGCTCCGAGAGGATCGAGCGCTTCGGGTCGAGCGTCTCATCCCCCCGCCAGGCGTCATCGCTCACCACTGAGTGCACGACGACCTCGTTGCCGTCGGGGTCGATCCCCGCCGCGTCGCAGCCGAGCACCATCGGCAGCCGGTCGGCGGACAGGCCGACCCCGCGCAAGGACCACAGGTCGTGATGGTTCAGCGAGGCGGCGCGCACTTGGACCGTCACCCAGCCTTCGGGGACGGGCGCCGGGTCGAGCTCGCCGACCACCAATCCGGACAGCGGACTTTCCGCGTTCATATGCGCGGCATAAACACTCAGCACGCCGCGAAACCTTAACCTGCCCGCGGGGTTCAGTCCCGCACACGGATGGCCGATCACAAGCACAGATGCTCCGCTCCCTCGTCGCCGGCGTAAGCCTGCTCGCACTCCTGCTCGTCCTTCCGGCACGCGCCCACGCGGCCGCCGGGATGGAGCTCGCGCTCCAGGACGACGCCGTGTTCGTCGACCAGCGCTGGATGGATCGCGACAACGCCCTCGACCACGCCGTCGAGCTCGGAGCGACGCGGATCCGCGTGAACGTGCTGTGGGCGCGCCTGATCGTCGGCGACGCCCACGACCGCACCACGCCGGACACCGTCACCTACGACTTCAGCCGCATCGACGCGCTGCAGCAGGCGGCGCAGGCGCGCGGCATCAAGCTGCAGCTGACGATCGCGGGTCCCGCCCCCGCCTGGGCGACCGGCGACCACCGGATGGGCAACTACAGGCCCGACGCCGCCAAGTACGGCGCGTTCGTCCAGACCGTCGTCTCCCACTTCGAGGGCCGCGTCGACCGCTACGCGATCTGGAACGAGCCGAACTGGAACACCTGGCTGGCGCCCGGCAGGAGCGCGGCGAGCCAGTACCGCCTGCTCTACGCGGCGGGCTACAAGGCCGCCAAGGCCGCCGACCCCAAGGCCAAGGTGCTGATCGGCGAGCTCGCCCCGACCGGCGGCGGGCGCGCGATCGCGCCGCTGAAGTTCCTGCGCGACGTCACCTGCTCGAAGGCCGACTACAAGGCCGCCAAGCACTGCGTCGGCCTGAAGGCCGACGGCTTCGCGATCCACCCGTACCAGTTCACCGCCGCCCCGACGATCGCCGCCGGCAAGCCCGACGACGTGCCGATCGGCGGCCTCTCGCGCCTGACCTCAGCGCTCGACAAGCTCGCCAAGCGCAAGGCGCTGCGGACCCCGTCCGGCGCGAAGATGGGCGTGTACCTGACGGAGTTCGGCTACCTGACCGTCGGCGCCCGAGCGCAGAAGCCCAAGGTCCGCGCGGCCTGGCTCCAGGAGGCCTTCAAGGTCGCCCGCCACAACCCGCGCGTCAAGCAACTCCTCCAGTACCAGCTCGTCGATCCGCCCGACGACGAGATCTGGCACTCCGCGATCCTGGACCGCGACGGCCGGCGCCTGCCGACCTACGCGGGCCTCGCGAAGGCTTCCGCCGCCAACCACTGAGCGGCTGCGCGCCGGTGCAACGCACCGGATACGACATCAGGGGTACGATCGCGGCGTCGGCGTCACACGAAGGAGGAGTTCGTGAAGACCAGGGCAGCCATGCTGTGGGGAGAAGGCCGCGATTGGGAGATCGCCGAGCTCGACCTCGACGAGCCCAAGCAGGGGGAGGTGCTGATCCGCTGGGTCGCCGCCGGACTGTGCCACTCCGACGAGCATCTGCGCCACGGCGACATCGTGCCGCGGTTCCCGATCGTCGGCGGGCATGAGGGCGCGGGGATCATCGAGAAGATCGGTCCGGGCGTCTCGCGCGTGAAGGAGGGCGACCACGTCGTCACGTCCTTCCTGCCCGTGTGCGGCCACTGCCGCTTCTGCGCGACCGGTCACTCGAACATCTGCGACCTCGGCGCGACGATCCTCGACGGCTGCCTGCCCGACGGCACCTTCCGCTTCCACGGTGAAGGCCAGGACGTGGGCGCGATGTGCATGCTCGGCAGCTTCAGCCAGTACAGCGTGATCTCCGAGACCAGCTGCGTCTCCGTCGACAAGGACCTCCCGCTCGAGACCGTCGTGCTCGTCGGCTGCGGCGTCCCGACCGGGTGGTGCAGCGCCGTCTACGCCGCCGACGTGGTCCCGGGCGAGACCGTGATCATCTACGGCATCGGCGGGATCGGCTCCAACGCCGTCCAGGGCGCGACCCACGCGGGCGCCGCCAACGTGATCGCCGTCGACCCGCTCGCCAACAAGCGCGAGATGGCCGAGGACCTCGGCGCCACCCACACCGTCGCCAGCGCCGAGGAGGCGTACGCGCTCAGCCAGGACCTCACCCGCGGCGTCGGCGCCGACAAGGCGATCATCACGGTCGACATCGTCAACGAGGAGGTCGTCGGCAACGCGGTGACCGCGATCCGCAAGGGCGGCACCGCGGTCATCACCGGCCTCGCGGACCCGAACAAGCTGACGGTCCAGCTGTCCGGCGCGGTCATGACGCTCTACGAGAAGACCGTGAAGGGCACGCTGTTCGGCTCGGGCAACCCGATGCACGACATCCGCAACCTGATCGGCCTCTACCAGGCCGGCAAGCTCAAGCTCGACGAGCTCGTCACCCAGCGCTACCCACTCGACGACATCGGCCAGGGCTTCCAGGACATGCTCGACGGCAAGAACATCCGAGGCGTGGTCGTCCACGAGCACTAGCGCCTCACTGCTCGCGCAGGTCGACGCTCGCATCGTCGGCCTGCGCCGCGAGGCGGAGGTGCTGGCCGCGACGCTCACCTCCGGCTGTCATGTCGTCCTCGAAGGCCCGCCGGGAACGGGGAAGTCGACGCTGCTGCGCGCCGTGGCGGACGGGGCGGGCCTCGGCGTCGAGTTCGTCGAGGGCAACGCCGAGCTGACGCCCGGACGGCTGGTCGGCCACCACGACCCCGCGCTCGTCCTCGAGGCGGGCTACACGCCGGACACGTTCGTCGACGGGCCGCTGATCAGCGCGCTACGCGAGGGCCGCCTGCTCTACATCGAGGAGCTCAACCGCGTCCCGGAGGAGACCCTCAACGTGCTCGTCGGCGCGCTGGCCGAGGGGGAGATCCACGTGCCGCGCCTCGGCCGCGTCCCCGCCCGAGCGAGCTTCCGCCTGATCGCCGCGATGAACCCGTTCGACGCGGTCGGCACCGCGCGTGTGAGCCAGGCGATCTCGGACCGCATGTGCCGGATCGCCATCGGCTACCAGGACGAGGTGGGCGAGCGCGCGATCGTCGAGCGGATCGCCGGCGCGAGCTCGCTCGTGCGACCGGCGGTGACGCTCACCCGCGCCACCCGTGCGCACGCCCAGGTGCGCATGGGCGCGTCGGTCCGCGGAGCGATCGACCTCGTCCGGCTCGGGCGCGAGCTCAGCGGCCTGCGGGGGGAGGCTGAGCCGGCGCCGGGGAACGCGACGTTCGCCGACGCGGCGATCGCCGCGCTGTCCGGGCGGCTGCGGCTCGAGGAGGGCTCGGACACGACCCCCGAGGCGATCGTCCTCGAGCTGATCGAAGGGCTGATCCCCAAGCCCGAGCCCGAGCCACCGGGAAAAGCCGCGGGCCTGCTCCCGGGGGCGGAGCGGGCCGGTCACTGAGCGGCGCGGCCGCGCGGGAGATCGTCAAGGAGCGCGGCCGGCGCACGCTCCGCCGCGACCAGCTCCAGGGTGCGCACGGCCACCTCGAGCGGGTCTCGCCCGCGGTCGGCCGGCTCGACGAGCAGGCGTTCCACGACCTCCTGCGCACCGACCCCGACGCCGCCGTCGCGCTGCTCGCCGACCTCGGCGCCGCGACCGATCCGCAGCTGCGCGCACAGGCCCGGCGGCTCGCCGCGCGGCTGTTCGTCCGCGCCGGCCGGCTCGGCTCGAGCACGACCCGCGGGTACCGGCGGCTCACGCCGGCGCGGGCGGCGGGGGAGGGCGACCTCGACCTCGACCTGACCCTTGAGGTTGCGGGTGGACGGCCGAAGCGGGCCGACCAGCTGATCGCCCGCCAATGGACGGCGCCGCGGCGCGCGCTGTGCCTGCTCGTCGACCACAGCGGCTCGATGCGCGGCCACGCGGTCGGGCTCGCCGCGATGGCGACCGCGGCGGTCGTGCTCAACGGCGCCGAGCGAACCGACGCGAGCACGAGCGTGATCGCGTTCGCCGCGGACGCGCTCGTTCTCCAGCGCCAGGGCGAGCGGCGGCCGCCGTCGGCGTTGGTGGACGACCTGCTCTCGTTGCGTGGAAAGGGGCGCACCGACCTGGCGCTGGCGCTGCGGACGGCCGCCAAGGAGCTGGCGCGCGAGCCGGCCGCGGAACGGCTGGCGATCGTGCTCTCCGACTGCCGGGCAACGGCCGGTGACGATCCTGTGACCGCGCTGAGCGGCTTGGACAGGGTCGACGTCCTCGGCACCGACGACGACCCCGACGCGGTCGCGCTGGGGAAGCGGCTCGCCTCACGCGCGCGCGGGCAGTATCTGCCGGCCGGGCGTTTCAGAGACCTCAGAGCCAGTCTAGTCGCGCTCCTGGCCTAAAGGACGTGTGGAGTCATCTGGACGAATTGCGGCTTGACGAGGCCTCTCATAGAGAGGTACCGTCGCCCGCACTCGGGGTGTGATGTCGCCTCACGGGGAGAGGTGCGTCCTACGATGCTCCGCACGGTCAATTACGGGTCCACGCAGGTTTTTGCAGGAGGGAGAGTGGCAGCGATGCCCTCATTCGGTCTCAAACACAAGCTTGGGGTAGCGGTTCTGACGGCAGCGATGTTCGCGCTGTCCGCGGGCGCCGCCTCGGCCAAGCAGGCCTGGGTCTGGGCCTGTCATGGTCCTAACGGCACACCGATCGGCACGACGATGACGACCGGCGGGAACCTCGACGCCGACGCCACCGCCAACTGCGCCGGCGACGAGAACACCGGCGCGGTCCTGCGCCTCAACGGTGCCAACCCGGCCGGCCGCTCGCGTGCGAGCCTCTCGATCCAGCTCCCCTCCGGCGTCACCGCCAGCCGCGTGATCATCACCCACGCCGTGCACGGCATCTCCGCCGGCGCCCGCTACACGGTCGCGATGGACGGCGCGGGCTTCCTCGTCGACCAGCCGCTGGACACCGCTCCGACGCTCGCGTCGGACTTCACCAAGAACGGCTCCGGAACCCTCACCTTCAGCTTGACGTGTGACCAGGCGGCCGCCTGTGGCGGTCCGGTCTCGGTCGACGTCGTCAAGGTCGCCGTCCTGGTCGACGACTCGCGCACGCCCTACGGCAGCGTCGGCCGCAACAGCCCGGTCAACCAGTCCTCGAGCCTGACCGCCAGCTCGATCGAGGAGGGCGTCGGCTTCAACCGCGCCGACGCGACGATCTCCACCTCGGCCTCCGACGCCAACGTCGTCGCGACGCAGAGCACCGCGATCGGCAACTGCAACGACCTCACGCCCGGTGACGGCACGCTCGACCTGCCGCTGGACAACTCGCGCTGCCTCTCGGGCTCGCAGGCTCCCGTCCTCACGTTCGACACCTCCGCCCTCCCCGAGGGCACCTACTACCGCCGCGTCGTCATCTGGGACGCCGCCGGCAACGGCCAGGACCTGCTCAAGAGCGGCGACTCGGTCTGGGAGGCGTTCGAGGTCTGGCACCCGGTCCTCGGCTCCCCGACGCAGACGCTGAGCATCGGCTCGAGCTCGATCGTCGCCCCGGATCAGAACCCGAACGTCAACCCGAACCAGAACGGGACGCCCGGCAACCAGTCGTCGAGCTGCCGCTCGCCGCGCCTGTCGGTGTCACTCGGCCAGAAGCCGCTGCGTGTCTCGAAGTCCGTCGCGGTGCTGCAGTACGGCAAGCGCTACCGCTTCGAGGGTCGCCTGACCTGCGTCGTCAACGGCCGCCGCATCTCGGCGCCGAAGCGCACCAAGATCGAGCTGCTGAACAAGATCGGCAAGAAGACGACGAGCAAGACCGGCCCGAAGATCGCGGACAAGGGCCGCTTCAAGATCTCGCTGAAGTATCCGGTCGGCTCGCGTACGCTGATCTTCCGGTTCCGCAACGCGGACGGCCAGCGGTCGCAGGTCTCGATCAAGATCAAGACCGAAAAGAAGAAGAAGTCCACGAAGCGCTAAGCGCTCGGACAGGCAGGGAGAAGGCATCATGAAGCGGTACGTGGCGCTCGGCGCCGTGCTCACGGCGCTCGGCGCCGCAGGCGCGGCGGCCGTGCAGGGGGCGGCGGCCGGCGGGTCCGCCGCCCAGACCAAGGACGGCGGGCTGTCGGTCATGCCCGCCGTGATCGAGCACAATGCGCAGCCCGGCCAGCTGGCGTCGATGACGGTCGCGAACCGTTCGACGGCGCCGCTCGAGGTGACCGTCACGCCTCGCCCGTGGGTGCAGGCGGTCACCGGCAAGGTGTCGCCCAACCGGCGCGCGACGCTCCCCGGCGTCAGCGTCAGCCAGACGAAGTTCACGCTCCAGCCCGGTGCCGAGACGGTCGTCACGGCGAACCTGACCTCGGCTCCCTCCGCCGGGTACCTGTACGGGGCGATGGAGGTCGTCGGCGTGCCGACCGACGCCGCGCAGCGCAAGGGCGTCGTGCTCGGCTACCGGCTCGTGGGCGCGATCCGCATCAACCCCGCCGCGCCGAAGTACCTGATCACGGCGGGCAAGGTGAAGGCCTCCGGCAAGACCGCGGTGATCCCGATCAAGAACGGCGGCAACACGGTCGACGCCGTCTCCGGCTCGGTCAAGGTCAAGGGCGCCACCAAGACCGACAACCTGACGATCCAGGCGGTCAAGATCCTGCCCGGCAAGACGGTCAACCTGCCGGCCGGCAAGAACCTCGCCAAGGGCTCCTACACCGCCACGGTGTCGCTCAACCAGCGCGGCAAGAAGGCGCTGTCGGTGAGCAAGACGTTCAAGGTCAAATGAGAAATCTCGAGTTGCGTCCGAATCTTTGTGGAGGCGGCTACGCTCCGATTCCGGCTGCGCCGTGTTGGTGTGAGTCGGTGGTCAACTTGAAGATCCTGGAAGGGAAGCAATGAAGCTGCGAACGATCCTCGCCGCCACGGCGGCCGCCGCGCTGATCGCGCCGAGCGGCGCGTTGGCGCAGACGCCGGATCCGGTCAGTGGCGGCACCAACGTCGGTGGCGTCGTCGGAAGCTTCCTCGAACTGGGCATCGTGCAGCCCGCCAAGGGCTTCGCGGCCTTCTCGAAGGCGAAGTCCTACGAGATGTCCTTCGATGCGCTGGCCACCGCCACCGATGGCACGACGCTGCTGTCGATCGCCGACGGCGACGTCGCGTCGGGCTCGAAGATGGGCCACCTCTCGGTCGGCAGCAAGAGCCTTCCGTCGCCGCTGGAGGCGACCGTCGGCACCGATGCCTTCCAGCCCCTCGACTCGTCCGTCGACCCGCTGCTGCACCGCTGGAACGACGCGATGACCAAGTCCAAGTCGACGGTCAAGCTGCGTCAGAAGGTCACCGGCAAGGCCACGGGGACGTACCGCAAGCTGGTGCTCGTCACGCTTTCCACCGAGACGCCGTAGTCCACGGCGCCTCACGCACTACCGAACGAAAGACCAAGGAGATCCCGAAGTGAAGCGCGCTAGGAGTCGGCTCGTCGCCGGCGCTCTCAGCCTTGCCGTCGTGGGTTCCGCGACGGGCGGGGTGATCGCTGCTCAGGCGGACGACTCGGCGCCGCGGGCACAGGCTGCCCAGCAGGGCGGCGTCTCGATCTCGCCGGCCACCGTGGAGGCCACCGCCAAGCGCGGCTCGGTCGGCTCGTTCACGGTCAAGAACACCACCAAGGACACGCTGCGGGTCACGATCACCGTCCGCCCGTGGAGCCAGGACCGCAACACCGCCGCGGTCGCCCTCAACAAGCGGGCGAACCTCTCGCCGTACGTCGTCGGCAGCCCGGCGTCGTTCGACCTCAAGCCCGGCACGCGCTCGGTCAAGCTCAACATGAAGCGCATGACCGCGTCCGGCTCGCTGTACGGCGGGATCCAGGTCTTCGCCAAGCAAAAGAAGAAGAAGGCGACGAACGGGATCATCCCGCAGTACGAGGTCATCGGCCGCCTGCGGCTGAACCCGTCGCGCAAGCGCCCGAACCTGCGCGTCGGCGCCACCGACGTCGTCGGCACCGGCAACAACAAGTCGCTGATCCTCGCCGTCCGCAACATCGGCAACACGCTGGACCCGGTCGGCGGCACGGTGAAGATCACCGGTCCGACGGCCCGCAACGCCACGATCCCGCAGGTCAGCGTCGTCCCCGGCCAGGTCGTCTACCTCAAGGGCGGCTCGCTGCGTGGCATGAAGTCGGGCAACTACACGGGCGAGTGGTCCGTGACGCAGGGCGGCAAGCGCTACACCGTCAAGCGCACCTTCCGCCTCTAGCTCTTTCCTCGCGCGGCCGCCTGGACCGGTTCCGGGCGGCCGACGTGGAACCCCTGCGCGTAGTCGACACCGAGCTCGCGCAGCATCGCGACCGTCGCTTCGTCTCCGACGAACTCGGCGGTCGTCGTCTTTCCGAGGCCCTTCGCGATCTGGACGATGGCCTGCACGGTCAGCTGGTCCGAGCGGGTCGTGGGCAGCTCCTTGATGAAGTCCCCGTCGATCTTGACGACGTCGAACGGCAGGTGCTTGAGGTAGTAGAAGGAGCCGAAGCCCGAGCCGAAGTCGTCGAGCGCGAACTGGCAGCCCAGGTCGGCGAGCCCGCGCGCCAGGCTGCGCGCCCGTTCGACGTTGGCGATCGCGGCGGTCTCGGTGACCTCGAAGATCAGGCAGGTCGGGTCGATCGGGGCGTTGCGGACCTCGGCGGCGATGAAGTCCATGACCGTCGGGTCGGTGATCGACTCGCCCGAGAGGTTGACGTCGAGGCCGAGCCGCTCGTGGCCGGACGCGTGCCGGTCGGCGAGCAGGCGGATCGCGCGCCCGATCACCCAGCGGTCGATCGCCTTGATCAGGCCGTAGCGCTCGGCGGCGCCCAGGAAGGCGCCGGGGAGGACGATCTCGCCGTCGGCGTCGAGCAGGCGGATCAGCAGCTCGGAGCGGTCCACCCGCCCCGCGGCGAGGTCGAGGATCGGCTGCTCGTAGAGCACGAAGCCGTCGCTCTCGAGCGCCTCGCGCAGCCGTTCGACCCACGTGAGGGCGTGCGAGCGGGCGGAGCCGTGGACGTCGCGGCCGGACACGGCGAAGCGGTCGCGCCCGCGCTCCTTGGCCTCGTTGCGGGCGATCTCGGCCTCGGCGAGCTGTTCGGCGGGCGTGAGCTGGTCCTCGGGCTCGATCGCTCGGATCCCCATCGAGAGCGTCGCGCGGACCCGGCGCGAGTCGCGGACGACGTGAACCTGCTCCCGCGCCGCCTCGATCAGCGCCTGGGCGATCGACTCCGCGTCCTCGAGCGCGGTCTGCGGCAGGATCACGCCGAACTCGTCGCCGCCGAGGCGGCCGACGATGTCGGTGTCGCGCAGCCGCGAGCGCAGCAGCGCCGTGACCGTGCCGAGCAGCTCGTCGCCGGTCGCGTGGCCGTAGCTGTCGTTGACGTACTGGAAGTGATCGACGTCGATCGAGAGCAGGACGGCGGGGTGGCCGTAGCGCTGGGCGTAGCCGACGATCCACTCGAGCTCGTCGCCGAAGCGGCGGCGGTTGTAGAGGCCGGTGAGCGCGTCCGTGTCCGCGAGCCGTCGCAGCTGGCCTTCGAAGCGCTTGCGGTCCGAGATGTCGACGTACTGGACGATCAGGTATCGCGCGTCGCCGTCGCCGACCGGGCTCGCGCGCACTTCAGCATGGACGACGTGGCCTTCTCGGTGCAGGTAGCGGTATTCGCCGGCGATCATCCCCGCCGCTCCGGCGTGCAGAGCGTCGAGGTCGCGCTGCGCGGTCTCGCGGTCGTCGGGGTGCATGAGGCTGCGGACGGGCTTGCCGGCGAGGTCCTTGTGGCCGAACATCTGGGCCAGCGCCGCGTTCGCCTGCACCACGATCGGGTCATCCATGGTGATGAGCGCCATGCCGATCGGCGCGTGCTCGAAGGCCGCTTGGAAGCGCGCCTGCGCGGCGCGCAGCGCCTCCTCGGCCCGGCGCGCGTATGTGACGTCGCGCGAGACGGCCACGACGCCGGTCAGGCCGCCCGCCGCGTCGCGGATCGGTGACAGCGTGCTCGCGATCTGGATCTCGGAGCCGTCGCGGCGCCGCCGCGTCGACTCGCGCCGCACGACCGCGCCTTCCATCACGCCGGCGGAGCCCTCCTCGCCCTCGGGGCTGGGGACGAGGCGGGCGGCGTCCTGGCCCAGCGCCTCGCGCTCCGTGTATCCGAACAGTGCCGTGGCAGCGTGGTTCCAGGCGGTGATGCGTCCCTCGACGTCGACGGCCACGATGGCGTCGGCGCTGTGCTCGACGAGCGCCGCGTGGCGCGCCCGCATCGCCTCGTTGCGTGCGCGGTCGGTGACGTCGCGGGCGATCTCGGTGATGCCGATGACCTGTCCGCGCGGGTCGCGCAGCGCCGCCATCGCGACCGACACGAGCACGATCGTGCCGTCGCGGCGCAGCCGTTCGGTCTCGAGCGCCTCGATCGCACTCCCGCTGAACACCCGTCGGCGCAGCGCCGCGGCCTCACCCTCGCGCTCAGGCGGAACCAGACGTTCGACCGGGCCGCCGATTGCGTCCTGGGCGGTCCACCCGTAAAGTCGTTCGGCACCAGGGTTCCACGCGGTGATGCGACCGCGCCGGTCGGTCGCGATGATCGCGTCCGGCGAGTGGCGGACGAGCGCGGCGAGGCGCTGGGCGGCGGCGGGCCCGCGCCGGTCTCTCGTACTTTTTGCTAGGCGTCTGCGCTTCACTCAAGGATCTCTGATGAGTCTAGATGGCACCCTTCCCCCACTTCATGCACTGGAATCAGAAGTCATGGAGGAGCTCTGGGCGCGCTCCGAGGCGACGGTCCGGGATGTCCAGGAGGCGCTGAACGCGCGCGGTGACAAGGTCCGTGCGTACACGACGCTGCTGACGGTGATGACGCGGCTCGACGCGAAGGGGCTGCTCGTCCGGCGCCGCGCAGGCCGGCTCGACGTGTACGCGCCCGCGTTGTCGCGGGACGACTACTTGCAGCGGCGCGCCGAGTCCGAGGTCGCGGCGCTGGTCGAGGACTACGGCGACCTCGCGCTCGCCCACTTCGCGCGCCAGCTCGGCGGGCTCGACCCGGAGCGGTTGGAGAAGCTCCGCCGGCTGGCCGCCGGTGACTGAGCTGCGGCGCGCTGAGTTCGCGGTCGCCGCCTTCGGCGTCACCGCGTTCCTGTTGGCGCTGATCTTCGCGCTCGACGCCGTCCGCTTCCACGGCGACGTGCTGGTCGCGGCGCTGCAGGCGCTGCTCCACGGGGAGATCCATACCCAGGGCGTGCTGTTGATCTCGCTTGCGCTGTTCGACCTCTACGCGGTCGGGCGGGCGTTCTGCTCGATCTGGCGCGGCGCGTCGGCGCACCGCCGCATCGCCACGCGGATGCCGATCTCGGAGATGCGGGTGATCGCGGGGCGGCGCGTGCTGGTCGTGCCGGCCGAGCGGCCGATGGCCTTCTGCGGCGGGCTGCTGCGGCCGCGGGTGTACGTGTCCACGGGCGCGCTGGAGCGGCTTGGGGAGGCGGAGCTGGCCGCGGTCGTCGCCCACGAGGCGCATCACGCCGCTCGCCGCGACCCGCTGCGGATCCTGGTCGCGCGGGCGATCGGCGACGCCTACTCGCTCGGCGCGCTGCCGCGGCGCGAGCAGGCGCTGGCGGAGCTGGCCGCCGACGCGGCGGTCGTGCGCTCGCGCGGCGCGGCGCCGCTGGCGTCGGCGCTGCTGGCGTTCGACGGCGAGGAGATCGCGCCTGAGCGCGTCGACCGGCTCGTGGGCGAGGCGCCGCGCCACCAGGTCCCGCGCATGCTCGTGGCGGGCGCGGGTGCGGTCATCGCGGCGCTGGTGCTGTTGCTGATGGCCGGCCTGATCGTCGACGGCCACCCGCGCGTCTGCCTCCCGCTGGCGTCCGCGCCGATCTGGTGGCTGTGCGCCGTCACGGCGCGGCTCGCGGCGATGGCGCCGTCCTGGCTCGGCTGGCGCCGGGCCGGCGCGTTCCTCACCCCTTGATCTTCTTCTCGCAGTCCTTGGCGACCTTGACGCGCTTGGCGTTGCCCTTGAACCGCGAGACGTTCACGGTGTCGAAGCCGGGGCCGCACTTGACGGTCCCGCTGCCGCTGGCCGTGATCGCGGTGATCAGGTCGTCGCCCGGGCCGGCGTCGATGCGGGTGCGCTTGCCGGCGAGGCGGATGGTGTCGTTGCCGTTGCCGCCGAAGAGCTGGCTCGAGCCGCCGTTGCCCTGCAGGTAGTCGTTGCCTTCGCCGCCGTAGGCGACGTTGATGCCGCGGCCGGCGTAGATCGTGTCGTCGCCGCCCTCGCCGTAGAGGAGGTCCTTCTGCTTGAGGGCGCGGGCGCCGCCTGAGTCGTGGGCGGCGTCGCCCCACAGGACGTCGTCGCCGTCACCGCCGTAGAGCTTGTTGGAGCCGTGCTGGCCGTTGAGGCGGTCGTTGCGGGCGCTGCCGTGCTTGGCGCCGTTGCCCTGCCACGAGATGCCGCGGGTGGGGTCGCGCTCGGCCGCGAGGTCGATGACGTGCTCGCAGTTCGGCTGCGCGTCGAGGAGCTTGCGGTTCGTGCGGCCCTTGGGCGCGGGGCTGTTGTAGACGGTGTCGTCGCCGTCGCCGCAGTCGATCGAGCGGATCGCGCTCGGCGGGTCCGAGTTGAGGTGGATCTGGTCGTCGCCGGGGCCGGCGTCGATCGTGTCCGGGCCGGTGTCGGAGTGGATCTCGTCGTTGCCGTTGCCGCCGAAGATCGTGTCCGCGCCGCTGCCGCCGAAGATGATGTCGTTGCCGTCGCCGCCGAGCAGGCGGTCGGGCGCCTCGTCGCCGTTGATCTGGTCGTCGCCGCCCCCGCCGGACAGCGTGTCGTGGCCGAACCCGCCGCTCAGCTTGTCGTTACCGTCGCCGCCCTCGAGGTTGTCGTCGCCGGACCCGCCGTCCTCCTGGTCGTTGCCGTTGCCGCCGTCGATCTCGTCCGGGCCGGTGTCGCCCTGCAGGATGTCGTCGCCGTCGAGGCCCCGGACCAGGTCACGGCCGCCGAGGCCGTTGATCGTGTCCGGGCCGGCGGTGCCCGTCAGCGTCTCTGCGGCGTTGGAGCCGATGATCGTGTTGGCGAACGCCGTCGCGGCAAAGGCGAGCGCGCAGATGGCCGTGACGGCCAGGAGGAGGCGGGAGCGCATGGACACGATTATGAGCCGACTCGGCGTGTCCAGAACAGGTAATTAGACACGCTCGCTGTGACGCGGTGTCAGCAGGTATTGCGAGACCAGCCACTCGTCGCCGCCGTTGTGATCCCAGATCTCGGCTGTTGAGATCATGAACAGACGCCAGGCGGCGAGCTGGCGTCGCGCCTCGCGGCGGCCGGAATGGCGCTCGAGCACCGCCAGCGCCTGCGTGGAATTGGCGTCCAGGCGCTCCAGCCACGCCCGCAGGGTCCGCGCGTAGTGGGTGCCGGACACCGCCCAGCGGTCCTGCACCGTCAGGTGCTCCTGGAAGCGCAGCATCAGGTCGTGGCTCGGCATCGTGCCGCCGCTGAAGAAGCGCTCGGCGGCCCAGGTCCCTTCGAAGCGGTAGGCGAGGCTGCGGTGGCTGAACACCTGCACGAACGCGCGGCCGGTGCCGGGGTGCAGGCGGGTGGAGATGCGTCGCAGCAGCTCCTTCCAGTTGCGCATGTGCTCGAACATCTCGATCGAGACGACGCGGTCGACCTGTCGACCGGGGTCGTAGGTGTTCGCGTCGGAGGTGACGATCTCGACGTTCGTGATCCCGCGGTGCTCGGCCTGCTGCTCGACGTGCTCCCGTTGTGCCGGCGAGCTGGTGATGCCGGTCACGCGGGCGTTGGGGTAGCGCTCGCCGAGCCACAGGGAGAGCGAGCCCCAGCCGCAGCCGAGGTCGAGGATGTCCATCCCGTCCTCGATCTGCGCGCGCTCGCAGGTGAGCGCGAGCATCGCCTCCTCGGCTTGTTCGAGCGTGGTCGTGGGTGTGCGCCAGAGCCCGCAGCTGTATTTGTGGCGCGGGCCGAGGAAGTTTTCGTAGAAGTCGAAGGGGAGCTCCTGGTGGAGCACGCTCGCCTGCTCGGGCACCTCGAGGATCGGCCCGTGCGACATGTGCCAGACGAGGCTGCGCAGCCGGTCCTCCTGCGCCTCGACGCCGCCCTCGCGCTCGTCCTTCAGCCGCCTCCGGGTCGCGGCGCGCGAGCCGAGCAGCAGGACGGGATCCGGGAGCAGATGGTGGGAGAGCGCTCGGTCCAGGAGCTCGTAGCGGCGCATCGCGGCAGTATGTCGGTATGAGCGACGAAGCTGTGGCACCGATCGCCCGCGCGGAGCGGCCGATCGCCGCCGGAACCAGGATCGGGCACGTCCACCTCCGCACCGCCGACATCGACCGCGTGCGCGGCTTCTACGTCGACGTCCTCGGGTTCGACGTCCTCGCCGAGGGACGCGACGTCCCCGGCTGGGGCACGACGGGCGACGTCCTGTTCCTGTCCGCCGGCGGCTACCACCATCACCTCGGCTTCAACACCTGGAAGTCCGCGGGCGGCGCCCCGCAACCCGACGGCGTCACCGGCCTGCACCACGTCGCGATCGTCTACCCCACCCGCGCCGACCTCGCCGACGCCGTCCGCCGCCTCCAAGCCGTCGACTGGCCCCTCCGCCAACTCGCCGACCACGGCACCCACGAAGCCATCTACGTCTCCGACCCCGACGGCAACGACGTCGAGCTCTACTGGGACCGCCCCTTCTCCGACTGGCCCCTCGACGCCAACGGCCACATCACCTTCGCGGGCGGCACCCTCGACCTCGACAACCTCCTAAACCCCACCTTAGGTGCCTGACCCTTTAGGTGGCCTTTAGGTGCGCGCACGGCGCTGCGCCGTGTTTGAACCTAAAGCGGAGATAAGGGGTCAGGCAATTTAGCTGGGCGTTAACTCTCCCGCGAGGTCCTTCGGGAACATGTCGCGGACCTCGTCTGGGTCGCGGCCTTCGGAGAGGAGGACGACGAGTTTCGCGTAGGCGGCTTCGGTGGTCATGTCCAGACCGCCGACCGCACCCGCCCGCACGAGTGGGCCGGAGGTGGCGTAAGCGCCGAGGTCGACGCGGCCGTCGGCGCATTGGCTGACGACCGCGATGACGATGTCGCGGCGGGCGCCTTCGGCGAGGGCGGCGTAGAGGTACGGGTCGGCGTCGGCGAACGTTCCCGCGCCGTAGGCCTCGATCACCAGGCCCTTGATCGGTTCGGCCATCGCGGCGCGCAGAAGCGCGGCGGGCATGCCGGGGTACAGGCGCAGCAGCGCGACGTTGGCGTCGAGGGAGAGCGGGAGCGCGACCGCGCCGCGGATGCCGCCGCGCAGGCGCGTCTCCTCGATGTTGATCAGCACCCCCGCCGCGCCGAGCGGCGCCGCGTTCGGGCTCGTGAAGGCCTCGAAGCCACTGGCGCTGGTCTTGACCGCGCGGGCGCCGGCGAGGATCGCCGAACCGAACACGAGGACGACCTCGCGCACGTCCTCGCGCGCCGCGACCAGCACGCTCGTGAGCAGGTTCTGGCGGCCGTCGGAACGCAGCACGCCGAGCGGGATCTGCGACCCGGTGACCACCACCGGCTTGCCGAGCCGGCGCAGCAGGAACGCGAGCGCGGACGCCGTGTAGGCCATCGTGTCGGTGCCGTGCAGCACGACGAACCCGTCGTAGCTGTGGCGGTGCTCGACGATGTCGCGCGCGATCCGCAGCCAGTCGGCGGGGCGGGCGTTGGCGGAGTCCAGCAGCGGCTCGTGCTCGCTCACGAAGAGCTCGGGCACGTCGCGCCCGTTGAGCTCCGGCGTCTGCCGGATCTGCGTGCCCAGGTGGCCCTTCACCGGCGCGTAGCCGGACTCCGTCGGCATCATGCCGATCGTGCCGCCGAAGTAGGCGACGTAGATGCGCTTGCGGCTCATGACGTCAGCTCGTCGAAGTGCTGCTGGGCCTGCGGTGCCCAGCGCTCGTGTCGCTCGCGGAAGAGCTCGTACGCGCTCCGCCGCGGCCAGTCGCGCGGAAGCAGATCATCCGGCAGGTCGGGGTCGATGAACGGGAAGCGCCGCCACGCGTGGACGATCGCGATCTGGGTCGCGAACGTCTCCTCCGCCGACCGCGGCCGGGCGGACGCGAAGTCCTCGACGAACGTCTCGTAGTGGTCGCGCAGCGCCGGCAGGTCCCAGGCCTCGCCGATCACCTTCTCGGTGCCGCCGAACGCACCCAGTTCGGCCCGGAACGTGAGCAGCTGCGCGGGCTCGGAGGCGGTGACGAGCGACTCCCGGTCGACGTGCGGCGTGATCCACAGCCCGTTGCCGAGCGACCCGAAGCCCGCCCACGCGAGCTGCGTCGTCAGCTGATGGCGCAGCTCGCGCCGCTGCTCGGGCACCCGCAGCACGAGCAACAGCCAGCGCCCGTCCCAGCTCACCGGCCCGCCGAACCCGTAGATCCGCCGCGCTCCGTCGCGCAGCAGCGTCGCCGATGACGCCGTCAGCCGCATCCGCGACCGGCGCCCCACCCGCTGGCCCTCGAGCCACCCCTCGCGCGTCGATCGCACCACCGCCTGGCGCGCCGCGCTCGGCGTGAACCCGAGCCGGTTCAGCGCGGCGATCAGCGCCTCCTGCCAGGCCCCGTCCGGCCGCGGCAGCAGGAACTCGCCGAGGATCGTGAGCAGCGTCGAACGGGCGGCGGGCGCGCCGACAGAACGGCGTCGCAGGACGTCTTCCACCGCGAAGACGCTACTGGGATTGCTCATGTGCCAACGACCTGGGACGCTCGCGCCATGGCATCCCGCGACGTCAGCGGGCAGCGGAGCGAGGCGCTCCCGGACCCAACGGCCGCGGCCCCGCCGGCCCACGCGGGCGAGGCGTTCGCCGTCGCCGCGGCCGGCGTGCGCGGCCTCACGGCCGCCCGTGGCACCCTCGCCGACCGGGACCTCGCGACAGCCGTGCTCGGCCTCCAGGCCGCCGCGGGCAACCGCGCAGTGGCCGCGCAGGCGCGGCTGGCGCGCGACGTCGCTCGGCCCGCCGTCGCCGGTCCCGGCCGTGCGCTTCTCGCGCGCGCCCCCGGCACCACCGCCGCCGCGGACGTGCCCGTGACCAACACGGCGGCTCCCGCACCGGGTGCCGTGCCGGGGCGCTCGAAGGTCATCGCCCCACCCGACCCCACCCGCGGCGTCCAGCCTGGGGACGACGACGGCGTGCACCCCGCGATCGACCTCGCCGCCGACCAGAGCACGGTGACGCTGACCCTCGTCCTGCGCAACTTCAACCTGCCGCAGTCGGGAGACGCGAGCACGGTCGACTTCCTGCACGAGCCCAACGTGAGCATCCAGGTCACGCCGGGCAACCTGCCGCAGCCGGTCGTCCAGGCCGCGATCGCGGCGATGAACGTGCATCTGCGCCGCAACGGGCGCGACATCGCGGAGCTGTCGATCAACCCGCAGGTGCAGCGGGGGAGCGACGGCCGGCCGTCCGCGGGCGCCTCCGCCCAGGTCGAGTTGCACGTCACGACCGGCTTCTCGATCACGGCGTCGACCTCGGCCGCGGTCACGCCCCACAGCGACCAGCCGAACGACGGCTCGCTGCGGGTCACCCCGCCGAACGCGCCCGTCGACCTCAACTGGACGCCGTTCTCCGTCGGCGTGCTCTACCACCTCGACGCGAACGACAGGCCACGCGAGAACGGCCCCGGACTCGACTACGACGCGCTGCGCAGCGACGCCGCGATCATCTCCTGGGTCGTCAACCAACTCGACCGCGCCGACTTCACCTCGCGCGGCGCCGGCGAGCTCGACGTCGCGACCTTCGTCACCCAGCTGCTGGACGTGATGCGCGGCGCGGGCGGGGAGGAGGCACAGTGGGCGATCCACCTCGGCGTGCTCCAGGTCCCCGACATCCCGGCCGGCCTCACCCGCGGCCTCACCCGCGCGGCGCAGCTGATCGCCGGCGCCGACCCGGGACTGGCGAACCTCCGCCGCGTCCGGGTCTCGATGTTCAACCTCCCGCCGAGCGGCGACGGCGCCGAGCGCGTGGTCCGGTGGGCGCTGCTCGACCTCGCCGGCCGCACCGTCACGCCCGCTCCCTAAAAGGTCGTAAACCGACCTCAACGGGTCCACAGGGGCGGTCGATCATACGTATTAGCCGTCTTTCCCTACCAGAAACCACACCTGTGAACCTCTTCAGAAACCTCCGGCTCTCCATGCGTCTCGGCGTCGTCTTCGGCGCCGTCGTGGCGGGCCTCTTGATCCTCGCCGTCGTCGGCGTGCGCTCGCTCGGTAGCGAGTACGACACGGCGCAACGGCTCGGCCACAAGGACATGCCGGCCGTCAAGGCGCTCGGCTCGATCCAGTTCGCCATGGTCGCCTACCGCGCCGATCAGCTCGCGCACGCCCACCAGACCGACGCCGCCGGCCGCGCCGACCAGGAGTCGCAGATGGCCGAGCACGACGCGATCATGCAGAAGGCCTTCAAGCAGTACGAGGGCCTCTACGTCGATGAGCACGACCGCAAGCTCGCGGCCAGTGCCAAGGCCAACTGGGAGGCCTACAAGAAGGCGAGCGCGCCCTTCCTGGCGCTCAGCCGCAAGGGCGACCACGCCGGCGCGTACGCCGTGCTCAAGCGCGAGGTCGGCCCGCTCGTCGCGCTGATCGGCGACCTCGACAAGTGGATCGCGTTCGCCGAGAAGGCGCGGGCCGCGCACGTCGAGGACGCCAAGAGCACGTACACCGGCGCCCGCACCGTGCTGATCGTGCTCGCGATCGCGCTGACGCTCCTCGCCGCCGCGGCCGTGGTGTTCGTGACCCGCTCGGTCACGCGTCCCGTGCACCGCCTGCGCGCGCGCCTGCACAGCCTCAACGACGCGGACCTCGAGAGCCTCGCGGGCGGTCTCGATGCCGCCGCCGAAGGCGACTTCACGCACCGCGTGCAGGCCGTGACCGAACCGGTCGAGGTCGAAGGCCGGGACGAGCTCGGCGAGCTCTCCATGGTCTTCAACGAGATGATCGAGAAGTCGCGCCGCAGCGTCGCCGGCTATGACGCCATGCGCGCCCGGCTGGGCCAGATGATCGGCGAGGTCGCGAACACCGCGACCACCGTCTCGACCGCCTCGGAGGAGATGGCGGGCACGTCGGATGAGACGGGCCGCGCCGTGAACGAGATCGCGTCCGCCGTCGGCGACGTCGCGCAGGGCACCGAGCGCCAGGTGCGCATGGTCGAGTCCGTTCGCGAGGCCGCGCAGCACGCGGCGCGGATGGCCTCCGAGAGCGCCGTCTCCGCCCGTGAGACCGCTGACGCCGCCGAGCGCGCCCGCGCCGTCGCCGACGAGGGCGCCGAGGCGGCGCGCGTCGCCTCGGGCACGATGGACGAGGTCGCGCGCAACTCCGAAGAGGTCACTGTGGCGATCCGCGACCTGGCCGAGCGCTCGGAGCGGATCGGCACGATCGTCGAGGCGATCACCGGCCTCGCGCAGCAGACCAACCTGCTGGCGCTCAACGCCGCGATCGAGGCCGCCCGCGCCGGCGAGCAGGGCAAGGGCTTCGCCGTCGTCGCCGAGGAGGTGCGCAAGCTCGCCGAGGAGTCGCAGACGTCGGCCGCGTCGATCTCCTCGCTGATCGAGGAGATCCAGCAGGACACCGTGCGCGTCGTCGAGGTCGTCGAAGCGGGCGCCCGGCGCACGCAGGACGGCGTGGCCACCGTCGAGCACACGCGCGAGGCGCTCGAGCGCATCGGCACCGACGTGCAGGACATGCACGCCCGGGTCTCGGCGATCGCCGCCGCCGTCGAGGAGATCTCCGAGGCGACCGAGCGGATGGAAGCGGGCGTCGCCGACGTCGCCGCAGTGGCCGAGCAGTCATCCGCGTCGACGGAGGAGGTCTCGGCCTCCACGCAGCAGACGAGTGCCTCGGCGCACGAGATCGCCGCCTCGGCGGCGGGGCTCGCCGAGACGGCCGACCAGCTCGAGGCGCTGGTCCGCCGGTTCCGCGTCACCGCCTGACCCGGCATGGCGGCCGGGGTATCCTCGGCCGCCATGAAGCACCGGGCCTTGGATGAGGTGTACTGCTCGGTCGCGCGGACGTGGTCCGTGCTCGGAGACCGCTGGACGATGCTGGTCCTACGCGAGGCGTTCGCCGGGACGAGCCGGTACGACCGCTTCCAGACCAAGCTCGACATCGGGCGCACGCTGCTCTCCGACCGGCTCAACCGGCTGGTCGACGAGGGGATCTTCGATCGCGTCCGCTACAGCGAGAAACCCGAGCGCTTCGAGTACAAGCTCACGCGCAAGGGGCTGGACCTGTACCCGGTCCTGTTGTCGCTGATGGAGTGGGGCGACCGCTACAAGGTCGACGACCCGCCGGTCCGGCTGTTCCACAAGGCCTGCGGGGAGGAGGCGGACCCGCAGCTGGTGTGCAGCCATTGCGCCGAGCCGGTCGCGTACGGCGACCTGCGCGCCGAGTACGCGCCGGGCGCTTGGTAGTCCTGCGCGGCGGCACGGTCGCCGACGTCTACACCGGGACGTACGTCGACGCCGACGTGGTGATCGACCAAGGCCGGATCGTGTACGTCGGGCCGGATGCGCCCGACGCCGACACCATCGACGTTCGCGGCAAGGTCGTCGTCCCCGGCTACATCGAGCCGCACGCCCACCCGTGGTGCCTGTACGGGCCGAGCTCCCTGCTCGAGGTCGCGATCCCCGACGGCACGACGACGCTCGTCTACGACAACCTCTTCTTCTTCCTCTCGCACGGGGTCGACGGGCTGCGAGCGATCGTCGACCAGATGAACGCCGCGCCCGCCCACGTCAAGTGGGTGGCGCGGATCGCGGCCCAGACGGCGCTCGAGCAGGACGCGTTCGACCCCGGCACGGTGTCGCGGATGCTCGACTGGCCGGAGGTCGTCGCGTCCGGCGAGATCACGAACTGGTTCGGCGTCACCCGCGGCGTGTTCGACCGTGGCATCGCCGCCGCCAAGGCCGTGCGCAAGCGGGTCGAGGGTCACAACGCCGGCGCGTCGCCGCGGCGCCTGAACGCGTTGAGCGCCAAGGGGATCTCCGCCGACCATGAGGCGATCACCGGCGAGGAGGCGTTCCAGCGCCTGCGGCTCGGCATGTGGACGATGCTGCGCCAGTCCTCGCTGCGGCCGGACCTCGAGCCGATGCTGCGGGAGCTGCTGCCCGTGGTCGATCAAGCGCGCCGTCTCATGTTCACCACGGACGGCGCCGTGCCGAGCTTCTATGCCGAGAACGGCCTGATCGGCGGCTGCCTGCGGATCGCCAGCGGCCTCGGCCTCGATCCGATGCGGGCGCTGCAGATGGCGACGATCGACCCGGCGACGTTCCTCGGCCTCGACGAGGAGCTCGGCGGCGTCGCGCCCGGCCGCCGCGCCACGCTCAACGTGCTCAGCGAGAAGGACGCCTGGCGCCCCGAGTTGGTGCTCGTCGACGGCGAGATCGTCGCCCGCGAAGGCGAGCTCACCGCGACGACCCCCGACCTGGACTGGCCCGCCGGCCCGAAGCTGACGCCGCCGCCCGCGATCACGCCGCTCACCGGCGTGCAGCCCGTCGCCCGCTACGAGAGCGCCGTGATCAACCGCCGTGTGGATCGCGAGGTGACGCCCTCGGACCTCCAGGCCGTGCTGGTCGGCCGCGACGGCAGCTGGCAGACCCGCGGCGTCGTCGACAACTTCCTCGACACACCCGGCTTCGCGACCACCGCGACCACGAGCCTCGAGTTGCTCGTGCTCGGCACCGACCCCGACGCGATGCTGCGCGCCGCCCGCAAGGTCGCCGACATGGGCGGCGGCTTCGCCTTCGACGGCGGCTGGTCGGCGCCGCTGGAGATCGACGGCCTGATCAAGCGCGGGAGCTTCAAAGACGCGCTCGCGGTCGAGCGCGAGCTCGCCGAGCACATGCACGCGGCCCGCCACCCGTTCCACGATCCGCTGTACTCCCTGTTGTTCGCCTCCGGCGACTTCCTGCCTGAGGTCCGGCTGACCCCGAGAGGAGTGCTCGAAGTGAAGACCCGGACTGTCCTAGAGGGTCCGTCACGAATTGATACGGTCTCGCCGCGATGATGAACTCCGGGACGCTCGTCGACCGGCGGCTCGAGGCCGGCCACGGCGAGAAGGTGGCGATCCGCTGCGCGGGTGAGGAGATCACGTACGCGCAGCTGCACGGCCGGATCTGCGCGGCCGGCACGTTCCTGAACGAGCTCGGCATCGGCCGCGAGGACCGCGTGCTGATGGTCCTCGACGACACGCCCACGTTCCCCACGCTGTTCCTGGGGGCGATGCGCATCGGCGCGGTACCGGCGCCGGTCAGCTTCCTCGACACGACCGAGAACTTCGCCCACTACGCCCGCGACAGCTACGCGAAGCTGATCGTCGCCGAGGACCACCTGCTCGAGCGGCTCCCGGCGGGCGCGATGTCGCGCACCGCGTTCGAGGAGCACCTGCGCAAGCACGAGGGGCTCACCGACCCCGCCGACGTCCACCCCGACGACATGGCCTTCTGGCTGTTCAGCGGCGGCAGCACCGGCTTCCCCAAGGGCGTCGTGCACCTGCACCACGACATCCCGTACACCTGCGAGACGTTCGCCAAGGAGATCCTGGAGATCTCGCAGCAGGACGTCACGTTCAGCTCGACCAAGCTCTACCACGCGTACGGGCTGGGCAACAACCTGACGTTCCCGTACTGGGTGGGCGCGACGACGGTGCTGCGGATGGGCAAGCCGGACCCGCGCGGCCTGCTGGAGACCGCGCAGGCGAACCAGCCGAGCCTGTTCTTCAGCGTCCCCACGCTCTATGGCGCGATGGTCAACCTGCCGGACGCCGCCGACTACGACCTGAGCAGCGTCCGCTTCTGCGTCTCGGCGGCCGAGCCGCTCGCCCCCGAGGTCTACCGCCGCTGGAAGGCCGCGTTCGACCTCGACATCGTCGACGGCATCGGGTCGACCGAGATGCTGCACATCTACTGCTCCAACCGCCCCGGCGCCGTCAAGCCGGGGACGAGCGGGAAGCCCGTGCCCGGCTACGAGCTGGTCCTGCTCGACGAGCTCGGCCAGCCGGTGCCGCAGGGCGAGGTCGGCAATCTGTACGTGCGCGGTGACTCCGCGCTGGCCTACTACTGGCATCAGCACGAAAAGACCAAGGCGGCGATCAAGGGCGACCTGTTCTTCACCGGCGACCGCTATCGCGAGGACGCCGACGGCGACTACGTCTACGAGGGCCGCGCCGACGACATGATCAAGATCGGCGGCCTGTGGGCGAGCCCGATCGAGATCGAGAACGCGCTCGTCGAGCACCCGCGGGTGCTGGAGGCGGCCGCGGTGGGTGTCGACGCGGACTACACGACCCGCGTGAAGGCGTTCGTGATCGTGCGCGGCGAGTCCGGCGATGAGTCGCTCGTGCTCGAGCTGCAGGAGTGGTGCAAGACGCGCCTGCGCCGGTACGAGTTCCCGCACTTCATCGCGTTCGTCGACGAGCTCCCGAAGACGCCGACGGGCAAGATCCAGCGCTACAAGCTGCGGGAGGAGGCGTGATCTTCACCGCGCCACCCGTCCAGGACTGGGCCGAGGTCGAGACGGCGCTCACCGCCGCGTTCCAGCGCGCCCAGGAGGCGGCGCGGGGCGAGGAGCCGATCGTGTTCGTGCTCTCCCAGGCCGACCTGCTCGGCCAGGCCGGCGCGCCGGGGGCGATCCTGGCCAACGCCCTGCTGAGCGGCATGCGCACGCTCGCCGCCGAGGGCCACAAGGCCAACGCGGTCGCGGTCGGCACGGATGCCGATCCGGAGGACCTCCAGCACTGGATCGCGCTGCTCGAACAGGGCCGCGGCGTCGCCGGCGAACTCGTCCGTGTGCACGCGGCGCACGTGGGCAAGATCCAGGTATGAGCGTCGCGATCGTCACCGGCGCCGCCCGCGGCATCGGCGCGGCCGTCGCGGATCGCCTCGAACGCGACCACGACGTGCTGCGCGTCGACCTCGACCCGAGCGTCGACGGCGTCGTCGCCGACGTCACCAAGCCCGAGGACCGCGCACGCATCCTCGACGCCGTCGACGGCGAGATCGGCGTGCTCGTCAACAACGCCGGCATCACCAAGGACGCCCGGATCGTGAAGATGACCGAGGAGCAGTTCCTCGCGGTCATCCGCGTCAACCTCGGCGCGGCCTATCAGCTCACGACCGCCGCCATCCCGCGCTTCGCCGAAGGTGCGAGTGTCGTCAGCCTCGCCAGCCGCGCCTATCTCGGCAACTTCGGCCAGTTCAACTACAGCGCCTCCAAGGGCGGGCTGGTCGGCATGACCCGCGCGCTGGCCCTCCAGCTCGCGCCGAGGGTCCGCGTCAACGCCATCGCCCCGTCGCTCACCGCATCCGAGATGACCAAGGCGATGCCCGAGAAGGTGCTGGACAAGATGATCGCGAGCATCCCGCTCGGCCGCATGGGCGAGCCGGAGGAGATCGCGGAGACGATCGCCGCGCTGGCCTCGCCGGCGATGGCGTACGTGACGGGTCAGGTCGTGGTCGCCTGCGGCGGCCGCTCCCTCGCCCCTTGAAACCTAAAGCCCACCTAAAGGGTCTGACCCCTTAGGTGGGCTTTAGAAACCCGGAGGAACAGAACATGGCATCAATGCTGATAGCGGGAGAGAAGACCGAAGGGTCGGCGGGCGAGGGCATCGACGTCGTCGATCCCGCGACCGAGGAGGTCATCGAGAGCGTCCCGCGCGGCGGAGCGAAGGACGTCGACGCGGCGGTCCAGGCCGCGCACAAGGCGTTCAAGGACTGGCAGAAGACCGACGCCGAGGACCGGGCGAACCTGCTGCGCAAGGCGATCGCGCTGATCGAGCGCGACCGCAAGGACCTGACGATGTCACTGGTCCACGAGCAGGGCAAGCCGGTGACCGAGGCGGGCGGCGAGATCCACCACCTGATCCACGGCCTCAACTACTACGCGGACCTCGCGACCAAGGTCAAGGGCTCCTACCACGAGCTGCCGAGCGCGCTGTCCAAGGCCTACGGCATGGTGATCAAGCGCCCGATGGGCGTCGTCGCCGCGATCGTCCCGAACAACTTCCCGCTGACGCTGCTGGGAACGAAGCTCGCGCCGGCGCTGATGGCGGGCAACACGATCGTCGTCAAGCCCGCGGCGACCACCCCGCTGACCACGCTCAAGATCGCCGACCTGCTGCTCGAGGCCGAGTTCCCGCCCGGCGTCGTCAACGTCATCACGGGTCGCGGCTCCGAGGTCGGCGACGCGCTCGTCACCCACGACCTCGTCCGCCGCGTCGCCTTCACGGGCTCGACCGCGGTCGGCCGCCACATCATGGGCCTCGCCGCCCCGAAGCTGAAGCGCATGACGATGGAGCTCGGCGGCTCGGACCCCGTGATCGTCGCCCCCGACGCCAACGTCAAGGCCGCCGCGCGAGGCATCGCGATCGGCCGCTTCTGGAACTGCGGTCAGATGTGCCTCGGCGGCAAGCGGATCTACGTCTTCGACGAGGTCTACGACGAGCTGCTCGAGCAGCTCACCCGCACGGTCTCCAAGTACGAGCCCGGCCTCGGCTGGGAGAAGGCCGAGAAGCCGGCGATCCGCGTCGGCCCGCTGCACACCGCCGAGGGCCGGACCGAGATCCGCGAGCAGCTCCAGGACGCGCTCGATACCGGCGGCGAGCTGCTGCTCGGCGGCGACGACGTCGACGGCAAGGGCTACTTCGTCAAGCCGACGATCGTCGCCAACCCGGCGCAGGACTCGCGCGTCGCCCGCGAGGAGACCTTCGGCCCGCTGCTGCCGGTCTGGCGGGTCTCGAGCCTCGATGAGGCGATCGAGCGCGCCAACGACTCCGAGTACGGCCTCGGCGCGTCCGTCTGGACCAACGACGTGCGGATCATCCACCGCGTCGCCAACGAGGTCGAGGCGGGGATGAAGTGGGTCAACCAGTTCCACTACGGCTACGACGAGCTGCCGTTCGGCGGCGTCAAGCAGTCGGGCTACGGCAAGGAGCACGGCGCCGAAGGCCTGGATTACTACCTCGAGGACACGGCGGTCGTCGTGGGAGGGCTCGAATAACCATGGCGGTCACGTTCTCCGCGGACGGCGCGGTCGGTTTCATCACCCTCGACAAGCCGCCCGCGAACTCCTACGACTTCGACTTCATGGAGGAGATGGGCGCCGCGGTCGACGCGGCGGCCGCCGACGACACCGTGAAGGTCGTGATCGTCCGCTCCGCCTCGAAGAAGTTCTTCTGCGCCGGCGCGGACATCAAGGCCTTCCTGGCCAATGACACCGCCGGCAACATGAAGATGATCAGCCGCGGGCACGAGGCGCTCGCGGCGATCGCCAAGGTGCCGAAGGTCTTCATCGCCCAGATCGAGGGCCACGCGCTCGGGGGCGGGCTGGAGATCACGCTCGCGTGCGACCTGCGCTTCGGCGCCCGCGGCTCCTACAAGCTCGGCGTGCCGGAGGTGACGCTGGGGCTGCTGCCGGGCAACGGCGGCACGCAGCGGCTGTCGCGGCTGATCGGCGCGCCCAAGGCGTTGGACCTGATGGTCACGGGCCGCGCGATCAGCCCGGGGGAAGCCCACAATCTCGGCGTGTTGAACCGTTTGTGGGCGGCGGACGTCATCGCCGAGAAGACGCTCGAGTATGCGACCGGTCTGGCGAACGGCGCCACGGCGGCGATCGGCGAGATCAAGCTGACCACCTACGAGGGCCTGGAGCTTCCGATCGCCGACGCGCTCGCCCGCGAACGCGACGGAATCGAGAAACTGTTCGCCACCGAGGACGCGAAGGAGGGTCTGAGCGCGTTCGCCGAGAAGCGAAAGGCGGAGTTCAAAGGTGTCTGAGCGAGAAGTCGACTTCCTGATCATCGGCGGCGGCGACGCCGGGTTCTCCGCCGCCCGCACCCTCCGCGAGGAGGGTGCCGAGGGGTCCATCACGGTCGTCAGCCGCGACCCCGACCCGCCGTATGACCGCACCGCGGTCTCCAAGGGCTACCTCGGCGGCGAGAAGGCGAAGGCCGAGACGTTCCTCGGCGGCGAGAACTGGTTCGCGGAGAACGACGTCGAGCTGCTCACCCGCACGAGCGCGATGAAGCTCGACACCGATGCGCACACGGTGGCGCTCGCCAACAAGGACGTCATCAAGTACGGCAAGCTGCTGCTGGCGACGGGCGCGAACGTCCGCCGCCTGCGGATCGACGGCGCGGAGCTCGACGGCATCCACTACCTGCGCGCGCTCGGCAACGCCGACAGCATCCGTTCCGACACCGAGAACGCCGAGCACGTCGTCCTCGTCGGCGGCTCCTACATCGCCACCGAGGTCGCCGCCACGCTGACCGCCCTCGGGCGCAAGTGCGCGCTGGTCATGCAGGAGGACATCACCCTCGAGCGCACGTTCGGCAAGACCGCCGGCGGCTACTTCCAGAAGGTGCTGACCGACCACGGCGTCGAGATCCACGGCGGCGAGGACGTCGAGCGCTTCGAGGGCGAGGGCCGCATCCAGGCCGTCGTCACCAAGGCGGGCAACCGGTACGCCGCGGACGCGGTGATCGTCGGCGTCGGCGTGACCCCGGACGTGATGCTGGCCTCGAAGGCCGGCTTGGAGATCGGCGAGCGCGGCGGCGTCAAGACCGACGCGACGCTCGCCGCGAGCGCCCCCGACGTCTTCGCCGCGGGTGACATCGCCGAGTACGACAGCCCGATCCACGGCGCTCACGTCCGCATCGAGCACTGGGACGTCGCCGAGCAGCAGGGCAAGACCGCCGCGTTGGGCATGCTCGGCAAGCCGCAGCCGCACGAGGTCATCCCGTACTTCTTCTCGGACCTGAGCGACTGGACCTGGATGGAGTACGTCGGCCCCGCGTACGGCTGGACCGAGGAGATCGTCCGCGGCTCGGTGGACGAGGGCAAGTTCACGGTGTGGTATCTCGACGGAGACCGCCTCGCGGCGGCGCTGAGCGTCGACCGCTCCGACGACCTCGAGCGGGCCCGCGAGCTGATCGCCTCACGCGAGCCCGTCGACCGGGAGGAACTCGCCCGCGTTCCCGACTGACGTCAAACGCCGTTGACAGAACTCTGACAATCGTCCAGGGGCGCGTCGCCGCGGTCGTGGCGATGGTCCGCAATGGCGAAGCATCGTCCATGATGACATCGCTTCGTCGCGGCGGGCTCGCCGTCGCTGCCACCGCCCTCGCGATCGGCGTCGGCGCACCCTCCGCGTCCGCCGCTCCTGGAGTCTGCAATCAGGCCAGCCCGCACTGGCTCGGCGGCGGTCTCGTCGCGCTCGACACACCCGTGAACAGCCCGGCGGCGCGCTACACGGTCGACATCGGCAAGCTGCCGTCCAACGCCGCAGGGTTGTTCACGGCCGCCGCCAAGTCGCCTTCGCTGACGGTCTGCGACGGCGGCAGCGTCACCGTGATCGACGACGGCACGCCGATCCCGGTGGATGTCGGCCTCGGCTAACCGCCTGGACACATCCTGAGAGGCGTCGGGCGCTTGAGTGGCGCCCGATGCGACTCCTCATCCCCATCCTTGCCGCCGCCTCGCTGGCCGTGGCCGCGCCGGCGCACGCCCAGACCACGCTCGCGGTCATCGGCGACGTCCCCTACGGCGCCGAGCAGATCGCCGGCTTCCCGACTGACATCGCGGAGATCAACGCGGACCCGGCGGTCGGGCGCGTCGTCCACCTCGGCGACATCAAGGACGGCAGCTCGCGCTGTGACGACTCCTACTTCGCGGCCCGCCTCGCCGACTTCCAGCGCTTCGCCGACTCCTTCATCTACACGCCCGGCGACAACGAGTGGACGGACTGCCACCGGGCCAACAACGGCGGCTACCTCCCGACGGAACGGCTCGACGCCATCCGCCGCACCTTCTTCCCGGTGCACGGGCGCACCCTCGGCGCGGGCACGGAGACCGTCGCCTACCAGTCCGACGCGTTCCCGGAGAACGTCCGCTGGACGCAGTCGCGGGTGACGTTCGCGACGGTCCACGTCGTCGGCTCCGACGACAACCAGGCGACGTGGTACGGCGACCGCGTCGTCGACGGTGTGCGCAAGCCCGAGACGGCCGAGGAGCGGGCGCTGCGCGTCCAGGAGTACACGACGCGCGAGGCCGCGACGCTCGCCTGGATCGACGCGGCGTTCGACGCCGCCGAGCGCGACGGCTCCGCCGCCGTGGCGATCGGGCTGCAGGCCAACATGGGCGGCCAGAGCGCGTTCGCGCCGATCCAGGCGAAGATCGCCGAGCGCGCGACGCGGTTCGGCAAGCCCGTGCTGCTGATGGAGGGCGACTCGCACCTGTTCCTCGTCGACCGCCCCGCGGGCATGCCGGCCAATGTCACCCGCTTCGTCGTCCAGGGCTCGACGAACATCCCGCGCCTGTGGCTGCGCCTGCACGTGGACGGGGACGCCGCCCAGCCGTTCTCCTGCGAGAACGTCGAGTACCGCACGGGCAAGACGACGCCGTGCCCGGCTCCGCTGGCTCCCATCGCCACCGCGAAGAGCACCGCCGGTGGAACGGTCGCTCCGACGCTCTCCTTGACGCTCGGCGCACCCGCGTCGTTCGGCGCCTTCGTCCCGGGCGTCGCGGCCGACTACACCGCGTCGACCACGGCCACGGTCACGAGCACCGCCGGCGACGCGACCTTGAGCGTCGCCGACCCGAGCGCCACCGCCACCGGCAAGCTGGTCAACGGAACGTTCGCCCTGACCACGCCGCTGCAGGGCCTCGGCGCCGTCAAGGCGTGGACCGCGCCGACGTCCAACGAGGTCGTGCCGATCACGTTCAAGCAGTCGATCGCGGCCAACGAGCCGCTGCGCACCGGCACCTACGCCAAGACGCTGACCCTCACGCTCTCCACCACGAACCCCTAGAGCCCGAACCAGCGCGCCCGGCGGGTCGCGCCGAACTGCACCTTCTCGGCGGCGTACGCGCCCGACGGGTCGTTGCGTTGGGCCACCGCCGCCGGGCCGCTGAGAAAGTCGACCTCGACCTTGCTGACGAGGCCCTCGCCGAACTCCGCGTAGCAGATGCCCGACCCGCCGTACGGGTCAGGGGCGTCGCCGCCGGCGATCGTCGCGGCGATGTCATCGGCGACGACCAGCGCGGCCGACTCGGCGAAGATCCCGGCCTTCGGGACGGTGCGCGGGCCGGTGCATACGTCGCCGATCGCGTAGACCTGCGGGAACTGGGTCCTGAGATTGGTCTGGTCGACCGGCACCCAGCCGTTGACGGCCAGGCCCGCGGCCGCGAGCGGGTCGGGCGCGCGGTGCTTCGGGATGCCGACGAAGAGATCGTAGGAGAGCGTTTCGCCGTCCGCGAGCTGCGCGGTGCGCGTGGCCGGGTCGATGCTCGTGACGAGGGTCTGCGAGCGCTCCTCGATGCCACGCGCGGCGAGCCCTTCGCGGAACATCTGTGACACCTCGCCGGTCACCGGGACCGGGCGCTGCATCGGGAACGCCGAGATCAGTTCCACGGAGTCGCGGATGCCGCGCTGCGCGAAGTACTCGTGCAGCAGGAACGCGCCCTCGAACGGGGCCGGCGGGCACTTGAAGGGCTGTCCCAGCACCGAGACGACGACCCTGCCGCCGTCGAAGCCGGGGAGCGCGTCGCGCAGCCGCTCCGCGCCGGCGACGGTGTAGTACTCGAACCCGCCCTCCTCGAGGCCGGGCGTCGCGGCCATGTCGTAGTCGGCGCCCATCGCCACCACGAGGAAGTCGGCCTCGTAGGTGCCCGCGTCGGTGGTCACATGCCGGGCGGCGGGATCGATCGCGGTCACCGTCTCCTGGCGGAACTCGACCCCGGGCTTGACGAACGCGCTGTAGGGCAGGCGCACGCTGTCGGCGGTCTCCCGGCCGAGCATCACATCGAGCTTGGAGTACCCGAACACGAACGCGTCGTTGCGGTCGAGCAGCGTGACGCGAACGTCGTCCTGCAGCGTCTCCGAGAGGCGCGTCGCGAGTTCGAGGCCGCCGAATCCGGCGCCGATGATCAGGACATGTCGCTTCACGGGATGACCCTACACGGGTCCGCCGTGAAGGATGTGGACGTTCCCTGAGCCGGTCGGCTCGAAGGTACAGCGACCGCGGCGGGGTGGCCGCCGGACGGGCGGCCTGGCAGGAGCTCCTGGGGTCGGCGGGCTTCGTCTTCTTCCCCGCGGGCGCGACGCAGAACTACGCCGTGGGGATCGAGATCGGCGCGTTCGACGCGCTGACGCTGACCGCGCCGGCCGGCTCGCCCGCCGCCGGCTCCGCCGTCACCGTCGACGTGCCGGCCCGCGACCACGGCGACGCGCTGTCGGGCCGCCTCGTGCGTTACGCGATCGCCGGCGCCAACCCGCAGTCGGGGACGGTCACCACGACCGGCGCCGGAACGAGCGCGATCTCGTGGTCCGGCGTGCGCCCGGGCACCGACGCACTCCACGCCTTCCTGGCATCGCGGGTGCGGCCCAAGACGGGCGACGCCGTGCTGCGTCTCCGCGTGCCGGCGCCGCGCCGAAGGCTGCGGGCACCGTGCGCGTCACGGTCAATCCCGATCGGACGGCGCTGCGGACCCTGCGCCGGAGCGGCCGCCTCGCGACCGCGGTGATGCTGACCTTCACTCCGGCGGGCGGGTCGCCGCGCACGATCTCACTGCCGCTGGTCCTGCGCCTCGCTCGCTGAGCCCGCTCAGGTCCGGCTCGGCACGCGCTCCGCTGTCGTCGCGAGGCCGACGAGCGCGGCCAGCTCCTCCTCCGGGCGGCCCGGAGGCAGCACCAGCTGCACGCTGTCGGCCCCGGCCGCCGCCCACGCCGCGAGCTGCTCGGGCAACTCGTCGTAGGTGCCGAACAGCGTGACCTCGCGCGCCAGCTCCTCGGCCGCGGGCGGCAGCTCCTCGCCCGCGCCCTGGAGCGCCGCGACCGTCGCCGCGTCGGAGAACCGGCCGAGCAGCCGCGGATAGATCGGGCCCATGCGGGTGGTGTACGTCGTCAGCCACCACGCCGCCAGGCGGCGGGCATGCTCGAGGTCGGGGCCGAGCGCGACCGGCAGGGCGACCGTCATCCGCGTGGGGCGCGGGACCTCGGCACGCGCCTCGCCTTCGTCCAGCAGCGCGCGCCCCTCGCTCAGCCGCGAGCGAGCCCACAGGAACGGCGCCCACGCGTCGGCCAGCTCCCCGGCCACCCGGACCGACTCGTCGGCCAGGGCCGCCAGCGCGATCGGAACGGGCACGTCGGGCAAGGCTCCGAGCCGCAGCGGCCGCGCGCCCGGAGCCGGGTTCGGCAGACGCTCGTCGGCGAGCAGCGCCCGCACGGCGGTCAGCGTCTCGCGCACGTGCGCGACCGGACGCTCCCAGCGCACCCCGTGCAACCCTTCGGTCAGCGGCGGGCTGCCCGCGCCGAGGCCGAGCGAGAAGCGCCCGGCGGACGCCCGCTGCAGGCCCGCCGCGGCGAGGGCGATGCTCGCGGGTGTCCGGCCCCAGACGGAGAGCACGCCCGTGCCCAGCTCGACCCGCGACGTCTGCGCCGCCAGCTCCGCGACGAGGATCGTCGCGTCGTGCGTCCACGCCTCCGCGACACCGACGCTGTCGAGGCCGAGCGCATCGGCCTGGCGGGCGAGCCGCAGGATCGTGTCGACGCGGGTCTCGAAGGGGGTGAACGCGATACCGGTCATCGCCTCCGATCGTCGCGCCCGTCCGCCACGCGCGCAATCGGGAGCACACCCTGAACTTTCCTTGACTCCGCGCCCGCCGTCGCATAGGAAGCGCCGATGAGCGCGGGAGCGGCGATGGGGCCGGGTGTGGAGATCGTCGCGACGAAGTTGCATGCGCCGACCGTGAACACGGGGTTCGTGCCGCGCGACATGCTCGTCGTCCGGCTCGCGTCGGGCGTCAGCGGCCGGCTCGTGCTGGTCTCGGCGCCCGCGGGCTGGGGGAAGACGGTGCTGCTCGCGCAGTGGCGGCACGCGGAGCAGGACCACCGGCCGTTCGCGTGGGTCTCGCTCGATCCGGCCGACGACGACCCCGTGCGGTTCTGGAGCTACGTGGTGGCGGCGCTGCGGACGGTCGTGCCCGGGTTCGGCGGCGGTGTGCTGGCCGCGCTGCCGAACGCCGGTCCCGCCCTGAACGCGATCGTGCTTCCGCGACTGATCAACGAGCTCGCGGAGCTGCCTGAGCCGGTCGTGCTCGTCCTCGACGACTACCACGAGCTGCGCGACGAGCTCGTGCACACGTCGGTCGCGTACCTGCTGCAGCACGCGCCCCGCACGCTGCAGATCGCGCTCGCCACCCGCGTCGACCCGCCGCTGCCGCTGGCGCGGCTGCGCGCCGCCGGCGAGCTGACCGAGATCCGCGCGGCCGACCTGCAGTTCGACGCGCCGGAGGCCGAGGCGCTGCTCAACGGCTCGCTCGCGCTGGGCCTCGAGCCCGGCGACGTCGAGCTGCTGCACGCGCGCACCGAGGGGTGGCCGGCGGGGCTGCAGCTCGCCGCGCTGTCACTGCGCGGCGTCGAGGATCGCGCCGCCTTCATCCGTACCGGCGGGGACCGGCAGATCGCGGACTACCTGCGCGAGGTGCTCGAGAGCGTCACGCCGCGGCTGCGCGACTTCCTCCTGCACACGTCGATCCTCGAGCGGATGTGCGCGCCGCTGTGCGCCGCGGTCACGGGCGACGACGACGCGGCGTCACTGCCTCACCGAGGCGCATCGCTCGAACCTGTTCCTGGTCGCGCTCGACGATCGCGGGCACTGGTATCGCTACCACCACCTGCTGCGGGAGCTGCTCCACCACGAGCTCGCCCAGCGCGACCGGGCGCTGCTGCGCGATCTGCACGCCCGAGCGTCGGCCTGGCACTGGCGGGCGGGGAACATCGACGAGGCGATCACCCACGCGATCGCCGCGGACGAGACCGACAGCGCGAGTGACATGATCGCCGCGCACTGGCAGCAGGTCGCTCAGGGCGACCCGCGGGTGGTCGACCGTTGGCTGAAGGCGCTCGACCAGGACGTGATCGTCGCGGATGCCCGGCTGTGCATCGCTCTGGGCTGGACGTCGATGCTCACAGGCCGCTTCGAGGCCGTCGAGCCGCTGCTCGAGGCCGCGGAGCGCAACCCGCTCCGCGGCGCCGCCCCGGACATGCTCGGCACGCTCTCCGGCAAGGTCGCCCTCACCCGCGCGTCGCTGGCCTACATGCGCGGGAACGTCGGCCGCACGGAGGCGATGGCCGCCATCGCCGCGGAGGAGGAAGCGCCCGCGGCGCGGTTCCTCGCGGGCATGATGCTCGGCGCCGCCCGGTACTTCGCGGGCGACCGCGACGCTGCCGTCGCGGCGCTCGAGCCCACCCACTTCGCCCTGCAGCAGGCTCCCCAGCCGCAGATGCTGCTCACGACGCTCGGCCTGCTCGCCGCGGCGCGGCTCGATGCCGGCGACACGGACACGGGCACCCGGCTGGTCACCGAGGCGGAACAGCTGATCGACGAGTTCGGGTTCGCGGAGGCTCCCACCGCGTCGCTGGCCCACACCGCCGCGGGGATGCTCGCCGAGACCCGCGGCGACCTCGACGAGGCCGACCGCCTCTACGAGCGTGCCGCGGTGCTCGCGGCTCGCGCCGCGTGGCCGCTCGACCACGCCCACGCTCTGCTCGCCCAGGCCACGATGCGCCGGCGGCGGCGCGATGTCAGCGGCGCCCGCGCGTTGGCCCGCGAGGCGCGCGCCGTCGTCGACGCCTGCCCCGACCCCGCTGCGCTCGCGGACCGCCTGGCGGCGCTCGAACGCGCGCTCCAGCTCGCTCCGGGCGCCCCGCGCGACCGGCTCGACGAGGAGCTGAGCGAACGCGAGCTGACCGTCCTGCGGCTCCTTGCGACCGAGCTGTCGCAGCGCGAGATCGGCAACGAGCTGTTCGTCTCGCTGAACACCGTCAAGAGTCACTCGCGCACGCTGTTCCGCAAGCTCGGCGTGTCGAGCCGGGCCGAAGCCGTCGAGCGCGGGCGCGAGCTCGGGTTGCTCTAGCTGTTGCGCACCGCGTCGGCCGCGGCGAGCAGCGTCGCCGCCAGCCGTTCGTGCTCCACGACCTCGGCGCAGAGCTCGATGTTGCGGGCGAGATGCTCGAGCGGGAAGTCCCGCGCCACCAGCACGCCCGCGAGCCAGAGCATGTTCTTCTGGAGGCTGGCGAACCCACGCAGGTCGAGCACGGCCCAGTTGAGCGTGTGCAGCGTGTCGTGGATCTCCCACGGCATCGCCGCGTCGCCGTAGCGCTCGAGGTCCTCCGGGAACTCGGCGAAGTAGCGCTCGGCGACCGCTTCGGCCCAGGGCGTGAGCTCGATGCGCTCGCCGTCGAGCTCCGCGGTGCGCGGCGGTGGCATGCCGGCCGGTGGGCGCGTCATGTGTGCGAGAAGGATCGGGTGCGGATCACGGGCTCGCCGGCGGCGTCGGAGGCGTCGAGGTCGACCGTGGCGACGATCGACCAGTCGTGGTTGCCCTCAGGATCGTCGATGATCTGCCGCACTGTCCACTCGCGGGCGTTCCCCGGCTCGATCAGCAGCAGCCCCGGCGCCCGCGCCTCCGGCCCGTCGCCGAGGTTCTCGTACTCGTCCCAGTACGCGCCCAGCGCCTCCTCCCAGGCGTGCGCGTTCATCACGGCCTTGCCGGGCAGATCGCTCTCGAGCGCGGCGAGGTCGTAGTAGCGGTCGCGCGCCGCGAGCTGCACGCGCTGGAACATCGCGTTGCGGATCATCACGCGGAACGCGCGCTCGTTGGCCGTGATCGGTCGTGGCGGGGCGATCGGCTCGCCCGCGGCGGCAGCCTCCGCGGCACGGGCGACGGACTCGGGGTCCGTCAACGCCTCCCACTCGTCCAGGAGGGAGGAGTCGATCTGGCGGACGGTCTCACCGAGCCACTCCTCGATGTCATCGAGCTCCTCGGTCTTCACGCGGTCCGGCACGGTCTGGCGCAGCGCCCGGTAGGTGTCGCTCAGGTAGCGCAGGACGAGACCTTCGGCGCGGGCGATGCCGTAGTAGGCGATGAACTCGGTGAACGTGCGCCCCCACTCGTACATGTCGCGCACGACGGACTTGGGGGAGAGGTCCGAGTCCAGCACCCACGGGTGGGTCTCGCGGTACAGCGCCAACGCCGTGCGCAGCGGCTCGTCGAGCGGCTTCGGGTACGTGATCTCCTCGAGCAGCTTCATCCGCTCCTCGTACTCGATGCCATCCGCTTTCATCTGCTGGATCGCCGCGTCCTTCTCCTTCTTGGTCTGCGCCATCAGGACCGGGAACGGGTCGTCGAGGATCGACTCCACGACCGACAGCACGTCGAGCGCGAAGGTCTCGGACTCGGGGTCGATCAACTCGAAGGCCTGCTGCGCGAACGACGCCAGCGGCTGGTTGAGCGCGAAGTCGTCCTGCAACGCCGGCGCGAGCTGCAGCGTGCGGCCGTACTCGTCGGGCTCTTCGAGCCACTCGAGCACGCCGGAGGTCAGCAGCTCCTCCTGCAGCGACGCGGCCTGCGTGGAGAGGCGGGTGCGCCCGCGCTCGTCCTCGTGGTTGTCCTCCATCAGCTCGCGGATCGCGACCGCGGGGTCGCGGGCCTGGTTGATGACGTTGAGCAGCATCGCGTGGTTGACCCGCATCCGCGACTGCATCGGCTCCGGCATCGCGGTGCGCAGCCGCTCATAGGTGTCCTCGGTCCAGCTGACGACGCCCTCGGCGGCCTTGACCTTCTGCACCCGCTTGAGCTTCTTCTCGTCGCCCGCCGCCTTGGCCACGCGGCGCGCGTTCTCGATCGTGTGCTCGGGCGCCTGCACGACGACGTAGCCGGCGGTGTCGAACCCGGCGCGGCCGGCGCGGCCGGCGATCTGGTGGAACTCGCGCGACTTCAGGAGCCGGTGGTTGGTGCCGTCGAACTTGGCCAGGCCGGTGAAGACGACCGTGCGGATCGGGACGTTGATGCCGACGCCGAGCGTGTCGGTGCCGCAGATCACCTTCAGCCGGCCGGTCTGCGCGAGCTGCTCGACGAGCCGCCGGTAGCGCGGCAGCATCCCGGCGTGGTGGACGCCGATGCCACTGCGCACGAGCTTGGACAGCGTCTTCCCGAAGCCTGCGCTGAAGCGGAACGCGCCGATCGTCTCCGCGATCGCCTCGCGCTCCTCGCGGGTGCACAGCTTGGCGGACAGCAGCGACTGCGCGGTCTCCAACGCCGACGCCTGGGTGAAGTGCACCACGTAGGCCGGGACCTGGTCGACGCGCACGAGCTCCTCCAGCAGCTCGTGCAGCGGGGCGAGCGACCAGTTGAAGTGCAGCGGCACGGGGCGCTCGGCGTCGTCGACCAGCGCGGTCTCGCGGCCGGTGCGGCGGGTGAGGTCCTCGCGCAGCGCCTTGACGTCGCCGAGCGTGCCGCTCATCAGCAGGAACTGGGCCTGGGGCAGGGAGAGGATCGGGACCTGCCACGCCCACCCGCGCTGCGGCTCCGCGTAGAAGTGGAACTCGTCCATCACGACCTGGCCGATGTCCGCGTCCGCGCCCTCGCGCAGCGCGATGTTGGCCAGGACCTCGGCCGTGCAGGCGATGATCATCGCCCGCGGGTTCACCGACGCGTCGCCCGTGAGCATCCCGACCCGGTCGGCGCCGAAGATCGCGCACAGCTGGAAGAACTTCTCGCTCACGAGCGCCTTGATCGGCGCCGTGTAGAACGTGACGCGGTCGTCGGCGAGCGCGGCGAAGTGCGCCGCGACCGCGACGGTGGACTTGCCGGAGCCGGTCGGCGTGGCCAGGATCACGTTGTTGCCGCTGAACAGCTCGATCGCGGCCTCTTCCTGGTGCGGGTAGAGGCTCAGGCCCTGCGACTCCGCCCACTCGGTGAACGCCTCATAGACGGCATCGGCATCCGGCTCGCTCGGGAGGACATCGATGAGCCGCATTGGAGCCTTAGAGAGTACGAGCGAGCTCCTCGGGCCGCACGAGCGCGGGCATGTGGCCGGTGGCGATCGGCTCGGCCTCGACGCCGAGCCGCTCGCGCGCGAGCCGCTGGATGAACGGGTACGGGAACAGGCGGTCGTGCAGGCCGGCGATCACGCGGATCGGGACGTCCGGCCACTTGTCGAGCGGCCACCGGTCACCGAACGGCTTGTCCTCCTGCCTGGGCTCGCCCCGCTCGCGGGCCTGTCGGCAGATGGTCTCGGGGACATCGTGGAAGAACGTCTCCCACTCGTCGAACGGCGGCGCGCCCGCATCCGGCAGGCCCGAGGTGGTCCACCACTCGCCGGGGGTCTCACCGGGCGCGGGGATCATCGGGGCGACGAGGATGATGTTCTTGATGTCGAGGTCGGCCATCGGCGCGGAGAACGCGCCCATCGACTGCGCGACCAGCGTGACCTTTTCGCGGTCGCCGGCCGCGGCGGTGATCGCGTCGGCGTAGTCCTGCAGGCCGGCGTCGGGGTCGCCGGTAGGGAGCTCGACGGCGATCGCGTCGTCGAGCAGCGGCGCGACGAGGTGCCAGTACCAGGCTTCCCCACCGGCGCCGGGAACGAGAACGTGGGTCATGGTTTCTAGGACGGTTTACCCGGCCCGGATTCATCGGCCGCTATCACTCGGGGGCGTGAACGTCGAGCGAGCGCTGCGTGAGGTGGCCGTCCTGGTGGCGCGTGGCGTCGCCCCGGAGGAGGTCTTCGACGCGATCTCCGAGCAGGCCGCGCGGGTGTGCGGCGTGGGTGCGGGCGGGGTCGTGCGGTTCGGGGCTGACGGCGCGGCGCTGGTCGGGCGCTGGGGGGAGCTCGCGCGCGAGGCCTTGCCGCCCGGGATGAGCTTCGCTCTGGACGGCGGCGGCGCCTTGACGCTGGTGCGCGAGACGGGCCTGCCGGCGCGGTTCGACGACTACGCGGTGGCCGTCGGTGCGATGGGCGCGCTGCTGCGGCCGAGCGGGCTGCGGGCGAGCGCGGCGGCGCCGGTGACGGTCGAGGGCGCGGTCTGGGGAGCGCTGATCGTGTCCGCGTTCCACTCCGAGACGCTGCCGGTGGACACCGAGGAGGCGCTGGCGGCGTTCACCGAGATCGTCTCGATCGCGGTCGCGGGCGCGGACGCGCGGGAGCGGCTGCTCGAGTCGCGCGCCCGCTTGGTGCGGACCGCCGACGAGGAGCGGCGGCGTCTGGAGCGCAACCTGCACGACGGGGCGCAGCAACGGCTCGTGAGCGCGCGGCTGGCGTTGCGGATGCTGCGCCCGCGGGTGGATGACGTCGCGGCCGTCGACGCGATCCTCGAGGAGCTCGGCAAGGCGCACGAGGAGCTGCGGGAATTGGCGCGGGGACTGCACCCGGCGGCGTTGTCGCGTGGCCTGGAGGCGGCGATCGGCGCGCTCGCGACTCGGGCGTCCGTCCCGGTCGAGTACTCGGTCGTCGACGAGCGGTTCGCGCCCGAGCTGGAGATCGCCGTCTACTACGTCGCCTCCGAGGCGCTGACGAACGCCGCCAAGCACGCTTCCGCCTCGGTGGTGACCGTGTCGGTGAGCGTTGTGGACGGCTCGTTGGTCCTGGTCGTGGCCGACGATGGGCGCGGCGGCGCGGTCGCGGGCGGCGGCTCGGGGCTCGTGGGGCTGCAGGATCGGGTCGAGGCGCTGCGCGGGCGGCTGAGCGTGACGAGCCCGGTCGGTGCGGGGACGACCTTGCGCGCGGAGTTTCCACTGGCGTAGGTTCCCCGCCATGGCGTTCCCGGAGGCCATGGCGACCTTGACGCGGCTGGTGGCGCAGACCGAGGCGCTGGCTGCGCTGGGCGCGCGGCTGCGGGACGACGTCGAGCTCGATCCCGCGATCGCGGCCGCGCTCGACGGCGTCGTGGAGGAGCTGGGGATCGACCCCGCCGCGCTCACCCCGGCCGAGCGGACGATGATCGGCTCGTTCGCCCGCGCGTTCCTGCGCCAGGCCGTTGATCTCGTCGACCACCCCGAGCGCCCGCCCGGCTGGGCGAACGAGGACGCGGGCGTCGTCGTGCCGCTCGGGCGCGGGTCGGCGTCCGTCGCGGGAGCGTTCGCGTGCGTTCCCGAGCTCGATGCGGCCTTGTCGCGTCCCGATGCGGTGTTCCTCGACGTGGGGGCGGGTGTCGCGGCGCTGTCGGTCGCGGTCTGCCGCCAGTGGCCGGGCGTGCGGGTCGTCGGCCTGGAGCCGTGGCCGTTCGCGCTCCAGCACGCCCGCGAGACCGTGCGCGGGTTCGAAGACCGCGTCGAGTTGCGCGAGCTGCGCGTCGAGGAGATGACCGACGAGGCGGCCTTCGACGTGGTGTGGCTGGCGACCCCGTTCATCTCGCCCGCAGCCATCCCGGCCGCCCTCGAGCGGACGGCTGCCGCCTTGAAGTCCGGCGGCATCGCGATCTACGGGCTCTTCGACGGCCCGCCCGATCCGCTGTCGCAGCGGCTCATCGCGCTGCGCACGACCCGTTACGGCGGCGCGCTGGTCAGCGAGGCGGAGGCCTGCGCGCTGCTGGACGCCGCCGGCTTCGCCGAGACGCGTGAGGTGCCGCGAACCTGGCCGGCGCCGGTGCGGTTGGTGCTCGGCACGAAGGCCTAGCGGGCCGGCAACCCGCCCAGTGCGTCCTCGTCCGGCAGGTGAATCCAGCCCTCGCGTGCGGCGACGGCGCGCATCGCGGCGGGCGGCCGTCGCGTTCTGCCGGTCGCGGCCGCGCGCGCGATCAGCGCGCAGACCAGCGCATCGAGCGCGTGGTCGGTGCGGGCGAGCTCGACCCGCTGCTCGTCGTCGAGCACGAGCAGTCCCGGCGCGAGGGCCTCGACCAGCCGCTCACGCGCGGACCGGTCGCGCTTGTAGCCGGTGCTGTCGAGCTTCCAGCGCCTCAGCGCCGCGCCGGGGTAGACCTCGAAGTGCGGGCCGTCGACGCGGTCCACACTGCCCAGCCGGCTCAGGATCGTCACGGCGCGCATCGCACACATCGCGATGCTGTCGGCGGACACCGACAGGGGCCACTTGCCGGTCTGCTCGTGAATCCACAGGTCGGTCGCGCGCAGCCGGAGCGGCCGGCGGGTCTCGTCGCCCAGGGGCGCCGGCCACGCCTCGCCTTCGGCCCAGCGACGGATCGCGTCTACGAACGTCGTCGGCCAGCCGAACGGCGCGTCGATGCCGGTCGCGTCCGCGTCGGCGGCGAGGCGCACGATCTCGTCGTCGCCGACCCCGACCCGCAGGTGCTCGATCGTGCACCGGCCGGCGTGCCACCGCGTCAGGCAGACCGCGGTGCCGGCGTCCTGCGAGGCGACGTCGACGCCGAGCGTCCTCACCGCATGTAGCGCAGGCGCTTGGACTGGTACTCGCGGGCGGCGGTCTCGACCCAGCGCTGCGAGCTGCCCGCGAGCTCCTTCTTGACCTTCGCGGGGACGCCGGCGGCGAGCACGCCGTCCGGGATCTGCGTGCCCTCGCCGACGACGGCGCCGGCGGCGATCAGGGAGTTGGCGCCGACGGTGGCGCGCTGGAGGACGATCGCGCCCATGCCGACGAGCGCGCCGTCGCCGATCACGCAGCCCTCGAGCATCGCCATGTGGCCGACGGTGACGTTCTCGCCCACGAGCGTGGGGAGGTCGTCGGCGCAGTGGATGACGCAGTTGTCCTGGACGTTGGAGCCCTTCCCGATGACGATCGAGCTGTTGTCGCCGCGCAGGACGGCGCCGAACCAGATGCTCGCGCCCGGGTGCACGGTCACGTCGCCGATCAGGACCGCGGTGGGGGCGATGAACGCGTCGTCCGCGACCTGCGGGGTCTTGCCGTCGAGCTCGATGATCATCGCTCCCGCACCGCCTTCTTGTGCTCGTCGGTTCCGATCAGCAGCGACTGCGCGAGGCCCTCGGCGACCATGCCGCTCTCCAGGTCCACGTTGCCCGCGAGCCACAGGAGACGCTTGGCCGCCGCGTAGGCTTGGGGGGAGCGCTTGAGCATCAGCGTCACGCGCTCGCGGGCGTTCGCGAGCAGCTCCTCGTCGGGCACGACCGCGGTGACCAGGCCGACCGCATGCGCCTCGGCGGCGCTCAGCTCCTCGCCGCCGAGCAGGACGTCGCGCGCGCGGGCCTGACCGATCAGCTTCACGAGGCGGGTGACACCGCCGTGGCTGGGGATGATCCCGAGGCGGCCCTCGCGGTAGATGAAGCGGGCGGACTCCGCCGCGAGGCGGACGTCGCAGACGAGCGCGAGCTGCGTGCCCGCGCCGGTGACCGGCCCGTTGATCGCGGCGACGGTCGGCTTCTCCAGCCGCTCGAGCAGCGTGATCAGCGACGTCAGGCGATGGCTGTCGTGGCGGAACTCGCGCGGGTCCCAGTCGCGGTCGAAGCGGCTCAGGTCGCCGCCGGCGCTGAACGCCTTGCCCTCGCCGGTCAGGATCAGCGCGCGCACGGCGGGATCGTCGGCCGCTGCTTCGAAGGCGGCTCGCAGCGCGGCCGCCAGCTCGCCGTCGATCGCGTTGCGCCGCTCGGGGCGCGCGAGGGTGACGGTGAGGACGCCGTCCTCGGTCTCGGTGCGCAACATGCCCCCGATGCTACGGTCGCGGCCCGTGTTCGCGAGCTACGAGCACTTCCTGGACATCGCCGCCTCCGTCCAGTGGGACGAGCGGGAGATCTCGCTGCGCGCCGACGCGCGGGCGTGGCCGCGGGTCGCCGGCGCGCGGCTGACCGAGCTCGTCGCCGGCTTCTGCGTGGGCGAGGCGGGGGTGGCGGAGCATCTCGCGGTCTTCGCCGACGGGCCCGCCGCGGCGTGCTTCGCCGCGCAGCAGCGCGACGAGGAGCGTCACGCGCGGTTCTTCGCCCGCTACGCGGCCGCCGTGGGTCTCTCGGACCCGCGTGCGCACGTGTCGCCCGCGTTCGTCGAGCTCTTCGAGGTGCGTCTGCCGGAGGTCGTCGCGGGTGCGCCGGGAGAGGCGGTCGGGCTCTACCACATGGTGCTGGAGGGCGTGGTGTTCACGGCGGGTCAATTGCTGTTGCTCGACCTGCTGGATGGTGTTCCGCTGCCCGGCCTGCGGCAGGGCGTCGAGCTGGTGCTGCGCGATGAGCGCTGGCACGTCGGCTTCGGCGCCCGCTGCCTGGCGGACCTCGACTACGACGAGGCGGCGATCCTCGCCGAGGGCTCGCGCGCCGCGGCGCTGTGGGCGCCCGAGTACGCGGAGCGGGTGATGAACGGCCTCCGGAGCCGCCTGCGCGCCGTCCGCCGACAGGCGGCAGTGGCATGAACCTCGAGGTGCACGAGCGACCCGGGACCGAGCCCGCGCTCGTGTTCCTGCACGAAGGCCTCGGCTCGGCCGCGCTCTGGCGGGACTTCCCGGATCGGTTGGCGCGCGCCACCGGCCGGCGCGCGCTGGTCTACTCCCGCGCCGGTCACGGGCAGTCCGACCTTCCCGACGAGGACCGCACGCCGGAGTTCATGCACGAGGAGGCGCTCGACGTCCTCCCGGGGCTCCTCTCCAACGCGGGGATCGAGAGGCCCGTACTCGTCGGCCATAGCGACGGCGGGTCGATCGCGCTCATCCACGCGTCGCAGCATCCGGTGTCGGCGTTGGTCCTGCTGGCTCCGCACGTGTTCGTCGAGGACGTCACGGTGGCGAGCATCGAAGAGGCGCGCGAGACGTTCGCCGCCTCGGACCTGCGGGAGCGGATGGCCCGCTACCACCGCGATCCCGAGCGCACGTTCCGGCTCTGGAACGACATCTGGCTCGCACCCGAGTTCCGGGGGTGGAACATCGAGGACGTGCTCGGGAGCGTGTACGCCCGCACGCTGCTCATCCAGGGCGAGCACGACCAGTACGGGACGCTGGCGCAGATCGAGGCGATCGAGCGCGGGGTGTCGGGCCCGGTACAGAGGACGGTGCTCGACGCCCGCCACGCGCCGCACCTCGAGGCGCCGGACGAGACCGTGCAGGCGATCGTCGACTTCCTTTCGTGAGCCTCGAAGACCGGTTCGTCGTCCCGTTCGAGGACAGCTTCGACGCCCGGTACGGGCTGGAGTACACGAGCCCGACGACGGGGCGGGTGGCGGTGCGGTCCGATCACCTCGGCGTCGACGGGACGGTGCGCAGCGGCGTGTACGCGGCGATGGCGGAGTCGATCGCGTCCACCGGCACCGCGGTCGAGGTCGTCCCGGCCGGCTTCTTCCCGTCCGGGTTGAGCAACTCCACCTATGTCGTGGGCGACTGTTCTGACGGCGTCCTTGAAGCGGTCGCCCGCTGTCGCGCGCGGGGCGAGCTCGAGTGGTTGTGGGACGTGGAGATCGGCCCGCCGGGCGGAGATCCGACGGCGATCGCCGTCGTCGCGATCGCGGTCCGGCCCATGCGCCCACGGGAAGATGTTTGAGGACGGACAAAGCGGGTAGCGGCGCAGGGTGCCCCAAGCCGCGTGGTCCTTCACGGCTGCGCGCGAAACCCCCATGCAGGCCCGCCGCACAGTCGTCGACTGGGCGCAGAAGCACGTGGAGGATCGCGCCGTCCTCAGCGATATCGCGCTCGCGATCACCGAAGCGACCACGAACGTCGTCCTGCATGCTTATCGCGACCGGTCGGTACCCGGGTTGGTCACCGTCAAAGCCGAGGCCTTCGACGATCACCTCTGCCTCTACGTCCTCGACGAGGGGAGCGGGCTCGCTCCGCGGGTGGACTCTCCGGGCCTCGGCCTCGGGCTCGGGCTGATCGCCCAGGTGGCCGACTCCGCCGACGTCCGCACGCCGGAGACCGGCGGCACCGAGGTGGTCATGCGCTTCAACCTCCTCCGCGCGGCATAGATGGCACGGGTCGCGGGCGCGGGCGCGGGCGGCTCGTAGAGTCTCTTGGCGATGCAGCTGGTGCGCTCCGGGGCCGCCGGTTCGGCCGCCCTCGAGCTCGCGGTCTCGCACGCGCTGCTCAATCGCGTCGCGGCAGGGGAGCTGGGGTCGACGCTGCGCGTCTACCGGCCGGCGCCGGCGGTCGCGTTCGGCAAGCTCGACGCGCTGCGTCCCGGCTACGCCGCCGCGGTGGACGCGGCCCGCGCACATGGTTTTGAGCCGGTCCTGCGCCTCCCGGGCGGGCATGCGGCGGCTTACCACGCGTCGTCGCTGGCGATCGACGTGGTGTGGGCGCTGGAGGACCCCGTCGTCGGCACCCACACGCGCTTCGCGGAGGAGGGCGAGCGGCTCGCGGGCGCGCTGCGGACCCTCGGCGTCGACGCCCGCGTGGGCGAGGTCCCGGGCGAGTACTGCCCGGGCGCCTACAGCGTCAACGCGCGCGGGCGGGTGAAGCTGATCGGCACCGCCCAGCGCCTCGTCCGCGGCGCCGCCCTCCTCGGCGCGTCGATCGTCGTCGGCGACGGCCCCGGCATCCGCGCCGTCCTCGATGACGTCTACGCCGCCCTCGACTTCCCCTGGGACGCGACCACCGCCGGCGCGATCGACGAAGAGGTCCCAGGCGTGACCGTCAACGCGGTCGAGGCCGCGGTGATCACGTCATTCGGCCCGCTCGAGCCAAGCTCGCTGGACGCCGCTACGCTCGCCCTAGCCCACCACCTCTCACCCCAACGCCAACCTTAACCCCACCTAAGGTGCCTGACCCTTTATCCCGCCGTTAGGTTCGAACACGGCGCCAGGCCGAGGTCGCAACTAAAGCGAATCTAAGGGGTCAGGCAATTAATGTTGGCTTTAGGTTCGGGTCACGAGGAGTTCCGAGCGGGTGTCGCCCAGTTTGAGTGGGATGCGCAGGACGCCGGTGGTCGGGCGCTTCGGGAGTGGGACCGCGACGCGGTTCGCGCCCCTGCGGAGGTGGAGCGTGCGGCCGGCGGCGGTGAGTGTCATGTCGAGCCGCAGTTCGAGCGGGTCGCCCGCCGCGACCTGTGTTCGGGCCGCGTCGATCACCGCGACCGCCGCGTCCCATTGGCCCGCGAAGACGAGCAGCTCGACCAAGTCGCCGGCGATCTCCGCGCCGCGGCGCGGGTCGTCCGTCAGGCGCTGGGCCTCCTGCAGGTGCGCGATCGCGGCCGGGTCCTGCAGCATCGCCTCCGCCGCCGCCAGCTCGCGCAGCAGCGTCGCGCGATCGAGCCCGCTCTGGAGGCTGTGCCGCAGGTACGCGGCGGCGTTCTCGGGCGCGCCGCGGGCGAGTGCCGTCCGCGCCGCGCCGCGCAGTTGCTCGACCGCCCACGGCTCGGGCGCGGCGAGCAGCAGCTGAGCGGCGACACGGTCGGGGTCGGCGCCGTCCTCGGCCAGCAGGCGGGCGGCGCGCCCGTGCTGCTCGGCCCGCAGGACGGCGGGGATGTCGGGGTGGATCGAGGTGCGGACGACGGGATGGGTGAACGTCGTGCCGTCGATCAGCTGCGCGCCCTGCAGCGCGGCGGCGGCGGGAGCGACATCCCAGGCGTCGAGGCCCGCGAGGCGGCCGGCGAGGTGCAGGGGCGCGCCGTCGCCGAGGATCGCGAGCGCGCGGGCGAGCTCGGGCGCGCCGGGGCCGAGCGCCTCGAGCCGTCGCAGGAGCCGGTGCGAGAGGCCCTCGGGGCCGAGGTCGCGGACGCGCTCCTTCCCCGCCTCGGTGGGTGCGACGCCCTGGCGCGCGGCCTCGGCCAGCAGCGCCTGAGCGGCGCGGGGCGGACCACCTCGGCGCCGAGGGTGAACTCGGACAGCAGGCTGCGGTCCGTGCCGGGCTCGGCGGGACGGAGCGCGCCGGTGACTAAGAGGCGGATCCCGTCGAGGCGGCGGGCGAGGAACGCGAGGAACCGCAGCGACGGTGCATCCGCCCAGTGGATGTCGTCGATGACGATCAGCGCGGGCCGGCGCTCGGTCAGCTCGACCAGCAGCCAGTAGAGGCCGTAGAGGGTCGCGTAGTCGGCGTCGGCGCTCGGGAGCGCGTCGCCGAAGAGCGGCCGCGCGTGCACCGCCCCGCCACGGAACAGGGCGCCTCGGTCGGCGCGCACCAGCGGGTCGAGCAGCTGCCGCACCGCACCGAACGGGAAGTCGCGCGCTCCAGCTCCGCGCCGCTCGCGGTGAGCGCGAGCGCGTCGCGCTCCACCGCGATCTCCCGCACGGCCGCCAGCAACCGCGTCTTCCCGATCCCCGCCGGGCCTTCCACCAGCACCAGACCGCCGCGGCCGACCCCCGCGGCGTCGACGAGCGAGCCGAGCGTCGCGAGTTCCTCATCGCGCTCGAACAGCACGGCGAGAACATAAAGGGGTCAGGCCCCTTTATGAGTCGAAACCGAGACCGAGGGCGTCGAGGAGGCGGAGCCAGGGGCCGCGGCGGCCGTCGTTGCGGTCGGCGGCGGCGAGGCGGCTGCGGGTGTACTGGACGACCGCCCAGCGCAGGGGTTCGGGCGGGAAGGGGATCGGCTTGGAGCGGACGTACTTCAGTCGCGTGGCCTCGGTGTCGCGGCCGTCGAGGAGGTCCAGGGCGGTCCGTCCGCCGAAGCGGGACGCGCCGACACCGAGCCCCGTATAGCCCGTCGCGTACGCGACGCGGCCGCCGAACGCGGTGCCGAAGAAGACCGAGAACCGCGAGGACGTGTCGATCGCGCCGCCCCAGCGGTGGGTGAAGCGCACGCCCTCGAGCTGCGGGAACGTGTGGAAGAAGTGCTGCGAGAGCGTGGCGAACGTCGGGTCGTGCTCGTCCCAGCGCGGGCCGACAGGGCCGCGGAAGCGGTAGACGGCGTCCCACCCGCCGTACAGGATCCGGTTGTCGGCGGTGAGGCGGTAGTAGTGGAACTGGTTGCCGCCGTCGCCGATCCCCTGGCGGTTCGCCCAGCCGACAGACGCCAGCTGCGCCGCGCTCAAGGGCTCCGTGACCAGCACGTAGTCGTAGACCGGGACGACGTAGTGGGCGACCGAGCGCAGGAGCGGGGGATAGGCGCTCGTGGCGAGCAGGACCCGCGCGGCGCGGACGCGGCCGGAAGCGGTGAGGACCTCGACGGCGCCGGCGGGGCGCGCGGCGGCGGGCGGCGAGGCCGCGCCGGTGGGGCGAGCGGGCGGCGCCTCGCGGAGCGTGTGCACCGCCGAGTGCTCGAACACGCGCACGCCCGCGGCCAGCGCCGCGTCTCGGAGGCCGCGGGCGAGCTTGCCCGGGTCCAGCACGCCCGCGCCGGTGTGGTCCCACACGCCACCGACGTACGTCGGCGACTTCACCTCGGCGCGCATCGCCGCGCCGTCGAGCACGGTGACGCGGTGGCCGAAGCGCTCCAACGACTCACGTTCCTCGGCGACCCACGGCTCCTGGTAGGCGTCGGTCAGCGCGAGGAGCTCGCCTGTGGCCTCGAAGTCGCAGTCGATCCCGTACCGGGCGAGGTCCTCCACGATGCCCTCGAAGTTCGACAGCCCGAGCCGCTCCAGCACCTCCATCTCGCCCTCAAAACGCGCCAGGCCGTTGGAGATCCCGTGCGTCAAGGAGGCGACGCAGAACCCGCCGTTGCGGCCGGACGCGCCGAAGCCGGCCGTCTCGGCATCCAAGAGCACCACGTCGCGCCCCGGGTCCAACGACTTCGCATACAAAGCCGCCCACAGCCCCGTGAACCCGCCGCCCACGATGCACAGATCGGCATCGACGACCCCATGCAGAGCGGGCGACGACGACGACGGAACCGCCATCCAGAACGGCAGCGGCTCAGCGTCGGCGTACGCCGCCCGATGCGCCGCCGTGGGTGGCGTCGACGGCCAGGGCAAGCTAGAGCTCCGGCACCCGCTCCGTCAGCCCGGTCGCGCCGCAGAACGCCCGGGCGAGGTCGAGCAGCCCGGCCTCGTGCCGCGCCCGCCCGACGAGCTGCAGCCCCACCGGCAGGCCCTCCTCGGTGAAGCCGGCCGGAACAGCCACCGCCGGGTGCGCCGTGACCGTGATCCGCGAGCACGAGCGGAACCACGACAGGTACGTCTCCATCGGCACGCCGGCGATCTCCTCGGGGAACTCGACCTCCACGCTGAACGCGGGGACCTGCGTCACGGGCGCCGCCAGAGCGTCAAACCCCTGCAGGAACTCGCGCATCCGCGTGTAGAGCTCTCCGCGCAGCGAGAGCGCCCGCGCGATCCGCTCCGGGGTCAGCCCGAGCCCGAACCGGATGTTGCCGGCGAGGGTCGGCTTGACCTTGTGGACGAGCTCTTTGAAGGCGCCCGCGAACGTCACGCCGCGCAGCACCTCGAAGCACTCGTCCGCGCCCTCGAACGACGGCTCGGCGTCCACGACCTCATAGCCCAGCGCTTCCAAGGTCTCCCGGCGGGCCTCCAGCACCGCGCTCACGGCCGGATCGACTGGCAACCCACCCACCGTGCGGCTCCAGGCGATCCGCCCCGTGTGCTCCACGGACTCCATCGACCCGAGGAACGACAGCGGATCGCGCGGGTCAGGCCCCGCGAGCGCCGAGTACAGGAGCGCGACGTCATCCACCGTGCGGCCGATCGTCCCCAGCACGGGGAACGGGTTCCAGGGATCGCCCGGCCCGTGGTCGGGAATCCGGCCCGGCGAGGGTCGCAGCCCGACGAGGTTGCACATCGCGGCCGGATTGCGCACCGAGGCGCCGAGATCCGACCCGTCGGCGACCGGCACCATCCCCGACGCCACCGCCGCCGCGGCGCCGCCGGAGGACCCGCCGGGCGTCCGCGACAGATCCCACGGGTTGCGGGTCGCCCCGAACACCGCGTTGAACGTCTGCGAGCCCGCGCCGAACTCGGGCGTGTTGGTCTTGCCGATCACCAGCGCGCCGGCCGCCCGGAGCCGCTCGACCAGCAGCGAGTCGGCCACCGGCACGTGCGAGGCGAACAACGGCGACCCGTACGTCGTGCGCATCCCCGCCGTGTCCTCGAGGTCCTTGACGGCGAGCGGCAACCCATGCAGCAGACCCCGGGGCGGCGAAGCGTCGGCCTCATCGGCCATGCGCAGCGCGACCTCGGGCTCGACGAGCGTGACGATGGCGTTCACGCGCGGGTTGACGGAATCGATCCGGGCCAGGTGCGACTCCATCACCTCGCGCGCTGAGAACTCCCGGGCCCGCAGGCCCGCGGCGAGCTCCGTCGCGGTGCGGCCCCACACGGCGCAACACCCTACTGTGCGGACGCAATGGGAGACTTCGTCCACGAGCTCCGCGTCCGCTACGGCGAGTGCGACCCGCAGGGGATCGTCTTCAACCCCAATTACCTCGCCTACTTCGACCACACGGTCACCGAGCTGTGGCGAGCGTCGAGCATCGGCAGCTGGGAGGCGATGGTCGTGCGCGGCCTCGACGTCGTCGTCGGCGAGGCCAACATCCGCTTCCGCTCACCCGCCCGCTTCGACGATCTGATCGCCCTCCACGCCCGGGTCGCCAAGTTCGGCACGACGAGCCTGACGCTCGAGATCGAGATCCTCCGCGACGACGAGTTGCTGGTCGAGGGCTGGCTGCGGCAGGTCTTCGTCGACGCCGAGACGTGGCAGAAGACCGAGATCCCGGACTGGGTCCGGGAAGCGCTCGCCGTCTACGCGGCCTGAAGCACCGGCCGCGCGACCGGGACGAACTCGAACGCGTCGACGTCCCCGGCCGACGCGCGATCGAGCACCCGCACCGAGGTCCAGCCCTCGAGCACCGGTCCCGCCATCAACGCATGCCAGCGCGCGACCTGCCGGTCCATCTCCTCCTCGGAGACCGTCCGGCCGCGCCGCCGCTGACCCGCCTCGGCCGACGCGCGGTCGGCGTGCAGCAGCACCAGATGCGCCGGGCGCCCGCGCAACCGGGCGAGCAGGGCGATCGTCCGCCGCGTCAGCGGCAGCGTCCCGCGCGAGTGGATGACGACCGGCCGACGGCCGAGGACCGCCGCCGCGATGCGCGCGTAGTGGCCGGGATAGAGCAGCGGCCCGCGGCGCACGCGGTCGTCCGTGTCCACCACCCGCGCGACCGAACGATCGACCGCGCGGCGCAGCAGCGTCGTCTTCCCCGCCCCAGGCACGCCGGCGACGACGATGACCGAGTCTGAGGGGAAGATGAGGTTCACGGCCCTCAGTGTGAGGGCCGTGGATTAACGAATGGTCAGCGCAGCTTGCGGATCAGGAACAGCAGCACGACGGCGACCGCGACACCGATCGCGAGGTTCTTGCGCTCGCCCAGCACGTCGAGCGGCCCGCCCGACGGCTCCTCGGTCGGCGGGGGAGGGGCGGCGTGGATGCGCGGCGGCTCGGGCTCGGGCACGGCGGGCGCCGGCTCCGGCTCGGGCGCCGCGAGGACGGGCTCCGGCTCGGGCTCCGCGACGACGGGCTCGGGCTCGGGCTCGGGCTCCGCGACGACGGGCTCCGGCTCCGGCGTCGCCGTGGCCGCGAAGTCCTCGGAGGCCGCAGGCGGCTCCGGGATGTCGGCCGCGTCGAGCTCCTCGGCCGACGGCGGCTCGGCCGGCGGCGGAGCCATGTTCGTCGGCTCCTCCTGGGCGGCCGCGCTCCACGAGGACTGGACGGACGGGCCCTCGTAGGTCTTCCACGGGTCCTCGGGCTCCGGCTCCTCGGCCTTCGCCCACGGGTCGGCCGGCGTCGGCTCCTGCTCTGAGCCCCACGCCCCAGGGGTCGGGCCGGTCGCCGGTGGCTCGTGCTCGGCCGGGAGCCCTGAGCCGCTGTCGGAGTCGGAGTACCCGAGCCCGTAATGGTCGTAGAGCCGGCGCTCTTCGGACTGGTCGATCCGCGGCTCGGAGCCGATGCCCGGCGCGCTGCGGATCGCCTCCGCCGTGTGTGCGACGCGAATCCGCGACGACTCCACGGAGGCATCGGCGAGGGGGACGAAACGGGCGTCGTCGCCGGTCACGTCCACGAGCACCCATTCGGGGCGCCCGGTCTCGCGGTCGAGGTAGATCTCGCGAACACCACCCAGCCGCTCCCCGCCAGAGTCGAGGACGTCGCGACCAGGCCATTCGCCGTAGTCCCCGAATTGGGACTGAGAGGGAAGCTGAGCCATAGAGTGGACTTGCCCGCTCAGGGGCGGGCGCATGCGTCGGGTCAGGTAGGTTCATGAACGCGCATGACCGACCCACGCGTCCTGCTCGAACGGTACAAGCCGCGCCTCGTCTATGACTCCCACGAGGTCTACTTCGCGGACTCGGCCGCGATCTGGACCGACTCGCGCACGAACGTGCTCAAGCGCGCCACCGGCACCGTCGTCGCCAAACCGCCGCAGCTCAGCCTCGCGTTCCTCTCCGCGTACCCCGCGACGGCGACCGACACGATCGGCGACACGACGCGCGACTACGCGAAGAACGCGGCCAAGCTCCACCAGCAGCCGCAGTACCGCGACCGGGTCCACGCCCACGCCCGCCGCGACCCGCAGGGCCGCCTGTGGCTGCAGTACTGGCTCTTCTACTACTACAACGACTACCAGCTCCTCGGCCCGCTCTCCGGCGGCAACCACGAGGGGGACTGGGAGCTCGTCCAGCTGCGCCTCGGCGCGAACGAGAAGCCGGTCCAGGCCGTCTATTCGCAGCACAAGCTGGCCGAGAGCCGGCCGTTCAGCGGCACCACGCCGATCGTCTACGTCGCGCGCGGCTCGCACGCGAACTACTTCTCCACGGGCTCGCACTGGACGGGCAACTGGTTCGACCAGGCCGACGGCAAGGGCCCGCAGATCGCCCCAGCGCTGATCGTCCTCGAGGACGACACCCCCTGGGCGAACTGGCCCGGCTTCTGGGGCGACACGAAGACCGGCATCCTGCCCTTCGACTCGTCCAGCCCCGTCAGCCCCGGCGTGCGCCCGCATTGGCTGGACCCGTCGCTCCTCAAGACCGCCGCGCCCAAGGCCGCACCCGCGGCGCCCCCGCCGCCTCGCGCGACCGTCAAGCGCACCGCGGCCGGCGTCGTCGTCCACTACGACGCGCCCGCGAACGCGACCGCGCTGGCCGTCGCCATCCGGCCGAAGGGATCGGACGAGCCCGCCATCACCCGCGCGATCGCGCTCGACTCGCGCACCGGCGACCTCGCGCTCGACACCGACGGCCGGGACTACGACGTGTGGACGAGCGTGGTCGACGCCGACGGCGTGCCCTCCGAAGGCGCCAGAGCGCGGTGAGCGACATCGCCAGCGTGTTCGTGTGGCGGCACCGCCACGTGGTGGTCGTCGCGATCACCGGAGAGATCGATCTCTCGAACGCGCGTGAGCTCGAGGCGGCGATCGTCTCGGACCTCGGCGAGGCGACCGGCGTCGTGATCGACCTCGGCGGCCTCGAGTTCATCGATGCCGCCGGGGTCCACCTGCTGGAGCGGTTACGCGCCCGCGGGCTGCCCCTCGCCGTCGTCGTCGGCGAGGGGACTCCGACGCGGCGCGTGCTGGAGCTCGCGGGCGAGCAGCAGCTCTACGCCACGGAGGAGGAAGCGTTAGCCGGTGTTGCGCATGCCGGCGGCGATGCCGGTGATCGTCGCGAGTAGCGGCGAGCGGGCCTCCTCGCGGCCGGAACGCACGCGGCGCAGGAGCTCGACCTGCAGGTGCGAGAGCGGGTCGATCCACGGGTTGCGGTGCTCGAGCCGCCGCTGCAGCGCCGGCGTCTCGTCCAACAGCCGGTCCTGCCCGGTGATCAGCAGCACGCGCTCGACGACGCTCTCGTACTCCTCCACCAGGTCCGTCCAGAAGCGCTCCGCGATGTCGGCGTCGACCAGGCCGAGATAGCGCTCGGCGACACCGAGGTCGGACTTGAAGAGCGCCATCTCCAGCGTGCCGATCAGGCCGCGGAAGAACGGCCAGTCGCGCCACATCTCCCGATGCAGCGACAGGCCGCCGGCCGCCAGCGCCGCGCCCGCGCCGTACCAGGACGGCAGCAGCAGCCGGTTCTGCGTCCAGGCGAACACCCACGGGATCGCGCGCAGCGACTCGACGCCCGCGACGCCCTTGCGCGACGGCGGCCGCGAGCCGATGTTCAGCTGCGAGAGCTCGGCGATCGGCGCGACCTGGCCGAAGAAGCGCAGGAACTCCGGGTCGTCATAGACGAGCCCGCGGTAGCGCTCGCGCGAACGCTCCGACAGCCGCTCCATCTCCGCCCGCCACTCGTCCTGCACCGGCGGGTTCGGGAGCGCGGACGCCAGCAGGACCGCGCTGATCGTCTGCTCCAAGGACCGCTCGGCGAGCTCCGCGTCGGCGTAGCGGGCGGACACGGTCTCGCCCTGCTCGGTGATCCGGATGCGCCCGTTCACGGTGCCCTCGGGCTGGGCGAGGATGGCGCGGTAGGTGCGCCCGCCACCGCGCGACGGCGACCCGCCGCGGCCGTGGAAGAGCTCGAGCTGGATGTCGTTGTCGGCGGCCTGCGCCGCGAGCTGCTCCTGCGCGTTGTGCAGCGCCCACGTCGACCCGATGTAGCCCGTGTCCTTGCCGGAGTCGCTGTAGCCGACCATCACGGTCTGGCGGTTGGCCTGCGTGCGCAGGTGGGCGACGTAGGGCTCGCAGGCGTACAGCTCGGCCATCGTCGCGGGCGCCTGCTCGAGCGCCGCGCGGGTCTCGAACAGCGGCACCAGCCGCAGAGAGGACGCGCCCGCGCGCTGCGCGAGCCAGGCGGCCGCGAGGACGTCGGACGGCTTCTCGGTCATCGAGATCACGAACGCCGGAACAGCCTGCGGGCCGTAGGCGTCGGCGCTCAGAGCGACCGTGTCGAGCACGCGCAGCAGCTCGCCCGCCTCGCCGCCCGGGTCGCGCTCGATCCCGCGGCGGCCGGACGCGAGCGCCTCGGTCAGCAGCTCCTGGCGGCGCGGCTCGTCGGCGTCGCCGAAGCCCGGGAGGATCGCGGCCGTCGCCTCGCGGACCACGCCCGCGCCCTGGCGGATGTCGATGCCCGCGAGGTGGAAGCCGAAGACGTCGATCTGCCACAGCAGGCGGCGGATGTGACCCATCGCGACATGGCGCGAGTTCAGGTGCGCGAGCACGAGCTCGAGGTCGCGGCGCATCGCCTGCGCGTCGGCGTAGCCGGGCTCGCGCCCGCGCGGCGTGAGCGTGTTGCCGAGCCGGTGGTGGACGAACGCGAGCTTGGTCCGAAGCGGCTCCCACTCGCGGTGGGGGCGGCGCAGGCCGGCGGCGCTCGGCAGCTCCTCCGCGTCGTGCTCGAGCGACTGCAGCAGCTCCTCGGAGACCGGGATCCGCAGCGACGAGTGGCTGAACATGCGCGCCAGCCGGTCCACCCGCACGCGGAACAGGCGCAGCGCGGTGGTGCGGTGCAGCGAGAGCGCGGTCGCGAGCGTGTCGGCGCCCACCTCGGGGTGGCCGTCCATGTCGCCACCCGTCCAGGAGCCATACGACAGCACCGGCTGGACGAGCCGGACGGCGAGCGCGTGCTCGATCTCGCCCAGCACCGCCGGGATCGCGTCGAACAGGACCGCCTCGAAGAAGAACAGGTTGCGGCGGACCTCGTCCTCCACCCGCGGGCGGATGCGGCGCAGCTCGTCGGTCTGCCACCAGAGCGTGAGGACCTCGCGCAGCTCGTCGAGCAGCGCGCGGCGGCGCGAGTGGCCGATCCGCGGGTCGTCGAGGCGGTCCAGCAGCGCGGCGACGTCCCACTGGTGGTCGAGTACGGAGCGCCGCGTCGCCTCGGTGGGATGGGCGGTCAGCACGTGCTCGATCTGCAGCTGCGCGGCCAACGGCGCGATGTCGATGTCGTTGGCGCGCAGGATCTCGGCGGTCTCGGCCAGCGACTCGCGCTGGACCTCGCCGGTGGCGTCGTACTGACGGCGGCGGCGCACCCGCTCGCGCTCCTCGGCGATGTTCGCCAGCTGCAGCTCGAGCGAGCAGGCGCGGATGATCGGCTCGACCGACTCGTCAGGTACGCCGGACAGATACGAGACGAGCCGCTCGGCGGCTGCCTGGTCGCCGTCGCGCACGGATGCGGCGGTCTTGAACAGCCACTGCAGGCGGGACGCGAAGACGCGGCCCATCTGCTCCTCGAGCACCTCGATCAGCGAGGCTGAGAGGAGCTCGGTGTCATGGGCAAGGCCATCGGTCGCCGTCGCCGGCGAGGGGCTCGGTACATCGAGTCGCGTCATGGAGGGGATGTGGACGGCTTGGAGGGGAGGTCGCCCGGCAGTAATCCTATTTGGCCAAGCCGCCGAGTGCGACGTACGCCGTACGATATGGCGCGTGGCGAACGAGCACCACACCCGTGACGCGGCGATCTGGGGCGGCGCGCTGGGCGCCGGCGCCGGCGCCGTGCTGGCCGGCTGGCCGGGCGCGGTGATCGGGCTCGTGGTGGTCGCGCCCGCCACCGCCATCGCCAAGCCAGGGGCACTGTGGGGCCGCATCCTCCACAGCGCGCTGCTGATGGCGCTGATCGGCGCGCTGCTCGGGCTCGTCCTGGGGCCGCTGCCGACCGCGATCGTCTGCGGCGCGATCGTCGGCGCGCTCGGCGTGCGCCCGGCGAAGCTCGCGCTCGGCATCGCCACCGGGGTCGTGATCGGGCTCCTCGTCGACCAGCCCGCGCTCGCCGGCGCGCTCACCGCGCTCGTCTACCGCCTGATCGCCGCCTACGCCTACCGGAAGCGCCCGCTCGTGCGGATCATGGCCGAGGCGGTCCCGGCCGAGGAGCTGCTCTACGTCGTGCCCTTCGAGGCGCGGACGAAGTACGTCGGCGCCGACTACGTCGAGCAGCTGGCGGACCTTCAAGGCGGCACGTTCGCCCGCAACCCGCCGGACGTCGGCATCCTCGCGACGCTGGACTCGCTCAACGGGCCGACGTTCCAAGCAGACCGGGTTCACCCGCTGATCCGCGAGTTCTACGAGCACACGAGCCGCTTCAAGCTGAGCATCGTGCCCGAGTGGCGCACCTGGATGAAGCCGGCGTACACGCTCTTCAAGGCGACGGTCGCCGAGCCGCTCGGCCAGGCGACGATCCCGTCGAACATCGAGGAGGCCCAGCGCGGGATGATCTCGACGATCGACACCGTCTCCTTCGACGGCGACAACATCGACATCCGCGGGTGGGTCCGCACCTACGCGGACTCCGGCAAGCCGATCTACGTCGGCATCTACACGAGCTTCCGCCACGCCGGCCGCGGCTACGTCAGCGTCGGGTTCCCGATCCCGAGCTCGAACTTCACCGCGACGCTGCAGCCGCACAACGTCGACTCCGACGGCCTGCTGTTGACCTCGAAGTCGGACCTGCCGTTCCCCGGCCACTATCTGAGCGCGGTCGAGGACGGCAAGCTCACCGTCCTCAAGCTGCTGGCGTTCCAGGAGCGGATCCACGTGCACGTCGACGACGGCGAGCTGAAGACCGAGCACAGCTTCTCGCTCGCCGGGCAGCGCTTTCTGACGCTGCACTACGTCATCGAGCGGTTGTGACCATCCCCGCGGCGACCGTGTCGTTCGTCGCCTCGTCGATCAGGATGAACGCGCCCGTGGCGTGGCACTGCTCGTAGGCGTCGGCCGCGATCTCGCCGCCCAGCCGCAGCGAGACGTGGGCGATGTCGTTGAGCCGCAGCTCGTCGGCCGCCGGCCAGGCCAGCGACTCGAACTCGATCCGCCCGGAGATGCCGTCGATCCGCGCCGGGACCGTGCGGGTGCCGTGCTTGAGCAGGAAGCGGTCGCGCTCACGGGCGGGGCGGTCGCCGAGCCAGCAGATCGTCGCGGTGAGCTCTCGGGTGGGGGCGGGCGCGTCCTCGGCGGCGGCGATCAGCTCGCCGCGCGCGAGGTCGACCTCGTCCTCCAACCGCACCGACACGCTCAACCCGGTGTCGACCTGCTCGGCCGTCCCGTCGGCGTCGCGCACCTCGGCCACCCGCGACCGCGCTCCGCTCGGCAGCACGACGACCTCGTCGCCCGCCTTCAGCGACCCCGCCGCGAGCCGGCCCGCGGCCCAGCGCGCGCCGCCGTCCCCGCGCAGCACCAGCTGGACCGGCAGCCGCGCGCCGTGCACGGCCGGCGGCTCGACGGGGATCGTCTCCAGGCGCTCGAGCAGCGGCGGGCCCGCGTACCAGTCCATCGCCTCGGACTTCTCGACGACGTTGTCGCCCTTCAGCGCGCTGATCGGGATGAACTCGACGTCGCGCAGCCCGACGGCGCAGCCGAGCTCCATGACCTCGCGCACGACCTCGTCGAAGCGCTCCTCGGCGTAGTCGACCAGGTCCATCTTGTTGACCGCGACGATCACGTGGCGGATCCGCAGCAGCGCGGCGATCGTGGCGTGCCGGCGCGACTGCTCGGTCAGCCCGGCGCGGGCGTCGACCAGCAGCAGCGCGAGGTCGGCCGTCGACGCGCCCGTGACCATGTTGCGCGTGTACTGCGCGTGGCCGGGGCAGTCGGCGAGGATGAAGCGCCGGCGCGGCGTCGCGAACGAGCGGTAGGCGACGTCGATCGTGATGCCCTGCTCGCGCTCGGCGCGCAGGCCGTCGGTCAGCAGGGCGAGGTCGAGCCCGTCGACCGAGCGCTCCTCGACGTGGGCGAGCTGGTCGGCCAGCACGGCCTTGGCGTCGTACAGCAGGCGGCCGATCAGGGTCGACTTGCCGTCGTCGACCGACCCGGCGGTGGCGAGACGAAGGAGGTCCATGGCTAGAAGTAGCCCTCCTTCTTGCGGTCTTCCATCGCTGCCTCGGAAGCCCGGTCGTCGGCGCGGGTCTCGCCGCGCTCGGTGATGTTCGTCGCGGCGATCTCGGCCACCACGTCCTGGAGGTTCGTCGCCGTGGAGCGCACCGCGCCCGTGCAGCTCATGTCGCCGACCGTGCGATAGCGCACGGACGCGGTGAACGGCTCCTCGCCCTCCATCAGCGTGATGTACGGCCCCGTCGCGTAGAGCATCCCGTCGCGGGCGAAGACCTCGCGCTCGTGGGCCATGTAGATCGACGGCAGCTCGAGCTCCTCGGACGCGATGTACTGCCACACGTCGAGCTCGGTCCAGTTCGAGATCGGGAACGCGCGGATGTTCTCGCCGCGGCGTACGCGCGCGTTGTAGAGGTCCCACAGCTCCGGCCGCTGGCGGCGCGGGTCCCACGTCCCGAAGTCGTCGCGGAAGCTCAGCACCCGCTCCTTGGCGCGGGCGCGCTCCTCGTCGCGGCGGGCGCCGCCGAAGCACGCGTCGAGCTCGTAGGCCTCGATCGCGTCCAGCAGCGTGACCGTCTGGAGCCGGTTGCGCGACGCCCGCGGCCCGGTCTCCTCGCGCACGCGGCCCGCGTCGATCGACGCCTGCACCGAGCCGACGAGCAGCTCGAGGTCGTTCTCCGCGACCAGCCGGTCGCGGAACTCGATGACCTCGGGGAAGTTGTGCCCCGTGTCGATGTGCAGCAGCGGGAACGGGACCTTGCCCGGCGCGAAGGCCTTCTGGGCCAGGCGCACCAGGACGATCGAGTCCTTGCCGCCGCTGAACAGCAGGGCGGGCTTCTCGCGCTCGGCCGCGACCTCGCGCATCACGTGGATGGCCTCGGCCTCGAGCGCGCGCAGGTGCGAGAGCGCAGGTTGCGTTATGGCTGTCACGGGTCGGTCCTTGCGATAAGCGGAGTTTGTACGGGCCGGTCCTTGAGGACGTAGTACGCGAACGCGCCGAGCACGAGCGGCACGGCGACGATGACGGCGGCGGGGATGTCCACGCCCGCCTTGGTGAGCAGCGCGAGGCCGGCGGAGAGCAGCACGACGCCCAGTGCCGGACGCAGGCCGCGCTCGGGCAGCTTCGTCGCGAAGTGGGTACCGAGCCACACGCCCGGCAGCGACCCGATCAGGATCGTCGCCGTCAGCATCAGGTCGACGTTGCCGGAGAAGAGGTGCGCGATCGCGGCGACCCAGAGCAGGATCGCGGCGTGGAAGACGTCGGTGCCGACGACCCGGCGGGGCGCGAGCCGGAAGCCGAGGATCAGGCCGATCGCGATCAGGGTCCCCGAGCCGGCGCTCGTCAGCCCGAGCACGAAGCCGACCGACGCGCCGAGGACGACCGCGGCGACCTTGTGGCGCGTGTCGAGGACCACCGTGTCGCGCTCGTCGGCGCCCTGCTTCATCAGCGCCCGGAAGAGCACGAGGGCGCCGGTCAGCAGCAGCGCGCCGGCGATCAGCGGCAGCAGGATGTCGTCGAGCCCCAGGCGCTCGAGCAGGATCACGCCGAGAACGGCGCCCGGGCAGGAACCGACCGCGAGCCACCAGGCGAGGTTCGTCTGCACGGTGCCCTTGCGGAAGTGCAGGAAGCCACCCGCGGTCTTGGTGATCGCGGCGTAGGCGAGATCGGTCCCGACGGCGACCACCGGCTTGATGCCGAAGACGAGGATCAGGAGCGGCGTCATCAGGCTGCCGCCGCCCATGCCCGTCGTCCCGACGAGGATGCCCACGCCGAAGCCGAAGAGGATCAGCCAGGGATCCATCAGCTCAGACGTGCAGTCCGCACTCTGTCTTGGACAGACCCGCCCAGCGACCTTCGCGGCCTTCGCCGGGCTGCGTGCAGGGCGCGCAGCCGATCGACGAATAGCCCTGGTCGTGCAGCGGGTTGTACGGCAGGTCGCGGTCGACGATCCGCTTCCAGAGGTCCTTCTCGGTCCACTCGACGAGCGGGTTGAACTTCCAGATCCCGCGCTTGTCGTCCCACTCGACCGGCTGGGCGTTCGCGCGCGTCGGGCCCTGCTCGCGGCGGATGCCGGTGATCCACGCGTCGACGCCGCTCAGCGCGCGCTCGAGCGCGGCGACCTTGCGCTCGCCGCAGCAGTGCGCCGGACCGGTCCAGTCGCCGGTCGCGTCCTCGATCTCGACGTCGACCCCGAAGCGCTCCTCGAACGCCCGCCAGGTGGCGAGCGTCTCGGGGAACAGGACGCCGGTGTCGATCGTGACGATCCGTGCATCGGGCGCGATCCGGACGAGCTCGTCGACCAGGACCGACTCCTCCTTCTGGAAGGAGCACAGCATCACGAGCCGCGGGTGGTGGCGCTCCACCGCCTGCGCCAGCACCTCCGTGATCGTCATACGACGGGCTCTTCTACGGGCGCGAGCTCGTTCGTCCACCACTCCGGCTCGGTGCGGCCCGCGAAGTCGCGGAACGTCTCGCCGTCGTCGTGGTTGACCTCGTAGAGGTTGAAGATCTTCAGGAGCGTCTCGTTGAGGTCCCAGTTCGGGACCTTCTTGATGACGACGTCGCCGAACTTCGGGTTCTCGCCCAGGCGGCCGCCGATGCGGATGTCCATCGCCTCGACGAACTCGCCGTCGACCTTCTTGAGCACGCCCTCGATGCCCACGTCGGCGATCTGGTGCTGCGCGCAGGAGCTCGAGCAGCCGGCGAAGTGCAGCCGGAAGTCGTCACCGTGGCCGTTCGGGCGCACGTGCTCGTCCAGGAACGCGGCGATCTCGACCGCGCGCGACTTGGTGTGCACCTTCGCGAGGCCGCAGAACTCCTTGCCGGTGCAGGTCTGCAGGCCGCGCTGGAAGAGCGTCGGCGTGGGGGTGAGGTGGCCGATCAGCGGCTCGGCGAGGAGCGCGTCGATGTTCTCGTCCGGGATCCACGGCAGCACGACGTTCTGCTGGTGGGTGAGGCGCAGTGCGTCGTCCTCGCGGGCGCCGTGCTTGCGCGAGAGCTCGACGAGTTCCTTGAGCTGGCTCGCCTTCAGGCGGCCGACCGGGACCACGACGCCGACGGTCGAGTGCACGCCGTCGGCCTGGGGGAGGACGCCGATGTGGTCCTCGCCCGACAGGCCCGGGGCCTTCGGCACGCCGTGGCGCAGGTCGCGACCGACGCGCTCGACGATCTCGGCGCGCAGGCCGTCGCCGCCGAGGCGGTCGACGAGGAACTTCAGGCGCGCCTTGCCGCGCGCCTTCCGGTTCTCGTCGGAGTCGCGGAAGATGCCCGTGACGGCGGCCACGACCTCCGGCGCCTCCTCGGGGGAGACGAAGATGTCGACCCAGCGGGCGAAGCGGGGCTGCGTGGAGAGCCCGCCGCCGACGCGCAGGTTGAAGCCCTTCGTGCCGTCCGGGTGGATGGCGGCGCTCAGCGCGATGTCGTTGATCAGCCCGCGCGCGCAGTCCTCCGCGCAGCCCGTGACGCTGACCTTGTACTTGCGCGGAAGGTTCGAGTAGAGCTTGTTGTCGAGGAAGTACTCGTGGATCGCCTCGGACGTGGCGTAGCCGTCGACGATCTCGTCATGCGCGAGCCCGGAGACGGTGCAGCCGACCACGTTGCGCGTGATGTCGCCGCACGCGCCGGAGGTGGTCAGGCCGACCTCCTCCAGGCGCCGGAAGATCTCGGGGATGTTGTCGAGCGTGATCCAGTGGATCTGGAAGCACTGGCGCGTCGTGCAGTCGATCACGCCGCGGCCGAAGTCCTCGGCGATGCCGGCCATCGTCTCCGCCTGGGCCGCGCTCAGCTTTCCCTGGATGACCTTGACGCGCATCATGAAATGCCCGTCGCCGGTGTTGTGCGCGTAGAGGCCGTACCACTTGAGGAGGCCGACGTGGTCGGGGTCCAGCGTCTCCCACCCCTCGCGCGCGGCGCGAAGAAGCTCAGGGAGAACGTCGAGCCCGTCCGTTGCCGCCTTGATGCGTTCGATCTTGCTCATGGGGTCCGTACGACGGTACCCCGCGAACGCGCAATTCACAAGGAATCCGATCAGGATTTACATGTATCTATCCCGATCGGCTTCATCGAGTTTAGCGAAGATCGGGAGAAACTACGGTCCAGACCCCATTCGTCCTCGCCGAAGACCGTGGTGTGACCGAACGTCCCTTCAGCATCGACGAGCTCTTTGTGTCCACCACGGACCGCAAGGGCCACATCCGCATGACCAACCACGTCTTCGTGCGGGTCAGCGGTTACGAGCGCGACGAGCTGATCGGCAAGGCGCACAACGTGATCCGTCATCCGGACATGCCGCGCTCGGTGTTCCGCCTGTTCTGGCAGTTCCTCGAGGCGGGGAGACCCGTCGCCGCCTACGTGAAGAACCTGGCCAAGGACGGCGCCTACTACTGGGTCATGGCGATCGCGATCCCGGTGCCCGACGGCTACTTGTCCGTGCGGCTGAAGCCCACGAGCCCGCTGTTCGACGTCGCGCGCGAGATCTACGCCGACGTCCGCGAGGTCGAGTTGGGCGCCGAGGGCGGCGACCCGCGCGAGCGCAAGGCGTCGATCGAGGCCGGCACCGCCCGTGTCGCGGAGCGCCTTTCCGCCGCCGGGTTCGAGGACTACGAGAGTTTCATGCGCGCCGCGTTCGCCGCGGAGGTCGCCGCGCGCGAGCAGGCGCTGACCGGCGTGTCCCGCTCGCGCGACCTCACCGACGCCGAGGCCGGCCTGCGCGGCGTCGTCGACGCCTCGGTCGAGACCGTCGAGATGCTGCACGGCCTCGGGCGCAGGCTGACGGGACACGGCGAGCTGTCGGAGTCGCTCAAGAAGCGGTCCGGGTTCGTGCGGGAGCTCTCGGAGTCGATCCGGCTGTTCTCGTTGAACGCGATCCTCTCCGCGTCGCGCCTGGGTGACGGCGGCGCGGCGCTCGGCGCGGTCGCCGGCCTGCTGCGCACCCGCTCCGACGCCGCCGCGCCGGAGATCGTCACGCTCGGCACCGAGCTCGAGCAGGCCGTCGAGCTGCTCGCCGAGACGACCTTCCGCGCCGCGGCGGCGAAGATCCAGGCCGAGATGATGACCGCGTTCGCCGACGAGCTGCTCGACGACAGCATGTCGACCGCCGAGGCCGCCCCGCAGTTGCGGCTGCTGGCCGAGGCGATCGCCGAGGCCTCCGAGAGCGTGTGCTCCTCGATCGCCGCCGTCGACGCCAACCTCGACCGCCTCTCGCGCGTCTCCCGCGCCGTCGAGCAGCACCTCGACGTGATCCGCGCGCTCGAGGTCAACGGCCGCATCGAAGCCGCCCGCGTCCCGGACACCGAGCAGGTGCGGGTCCTCTTCGAGGAGATCTCCAAGCAGGTCGAGGCGGCGGGCGGCGAGCTGCACGTCTTCTCGGCGCTCGGCGACCGCGAGGACCGCGACGACGGCAGCGCCGCCCGCGAGTCGCGCGAGCTGACCACGCGCGTCCGCACCGCGGTCGCCGCGCTCGCTTAGTCGAACAGGGCGTCCGGGGTGACGTTCAGGCGGCGTGTCGTCGTCACCGGCGCGCCGTAAGGGTTCAGCGGGTCGTCCGGGAGGCGTGTGACGTCGCACGCCGCGAGCACCTCGGGCGTGAGGAAGCGGCTCGCCTTCCCGTAGCCGTGGGCGTCGTCGCGGCCCTGCGGGCGGTGGTGGTAGCGGACGGGCACGTAGAGCGTGAGCTGGCGGCGCGCGCGGGTCATGCCCACGTAGAGCAGCCGGCGCTCCTCGTCGATCTGCTCGCTGGTGCCCGCGGACATGCAAGCGGGGAAGTTGCCGTCGTAGACCGCCAGCACGTGCACGCTGTCCCACTCGAGGCCCTTGGCGGAGTGGATCGTCGAGAGCGTCAGGTAGTCCTCGTCCAGGTGCGGCGGCTGGGCGATGTCGGCGCTCGAGCTCGGCGGGTCGAGCACCAGCTCGGCGACGAAGTGGCGCGGATCGGTCGCCTGGTGCGCCGCGCTGACGAGCTGGTCGAGGTCCTGGACGCGGATCGCTCCGTCCGGGTAGCGCAGCCGGATCAGCGGCGCCAGCGCGTCCCGCAGCCGCTCGGCGCGCGGCCCGGGCCGCTGCTCCTCGCGCGCGTCGCGAAGCGCGGCGATCAACGCGTCGGCGTGCTCGCGCACCCGCGGCGCCAGCAGCTCCCGCGCCCACGACCATGCCGCGAGCCGGTCGGGGATCGCGGCGAGCCGCCCCTCGCCGACCTCGTCCCGAGCGGAGAGGGCGAGCCGCGCCTGCCGCGCCTCGCCTTCGGGCGCCGCCGCGGTGCCGGGCGCCGCCGCGGTGCCGGGCGCCGCCGCGCTGTCGGGCGTCTCCGCGCCGTCGGGCGTCGCCGCGCCATCCCGCGCCGGCCCCGCGATCGCCGCACCCACGTCGTCCCCCGACATCGCCGCCATCAGCTTGCGCGCGGTCGCCGGGCCGACGCCCTCGACGAGCTGCAGCACGCGGAACCACGCGACGTCGTCGGCGGTGTTGTCGACCAGGCGCAGCGTCGCCACGAAGTCCTTGACGTGGGCGGCTTCCAGATACCGCAGGCCGCCGTACTTGTGGAACGGGACGCGGCGGCGGGTCAGCTCGAGCTCGAGCATGTCGGAGTCGTGCGAGGTACGCGCCAGCACCGCCTGCGCCCGCAGCTCCATGCCCTGCTCGCGCGCCTCGAGGATGCGGTCGCAGACCTCCTCGGCCTGGGCCGCCTCGTCGCGGACCCACACGACCCGCGGGCGGACACCGCCCTCGCGCACCGCGCGCAGTTGCTTCGGGAACGCCCGGGTCGCCTGCGCGGCGAGGGCGTTGGCGGCGTCCAGCAGCGGCTGGGTGGAGCGGTAGTTGCGCTCCAGCGTCACCACGCGGGTGCCGGGGAAGTGCTCCGGGAAGTCGAGGATGTGCGCCGCCGAGGCGGAGCGGAAGCCGTAGATGGCCTGGAAGTCGTCGCCGACCGCGGTCACCGTCGGCCCGTGCGAGCCCAGCGAGCGCGCGAGGTCGACCTGCAGCCCGTTGACGTCCTGGTACTCGTCGATCAGCACGTGGTCGAACGCCGAGGCCAGCCGCGGTCCGATCACGTCGTCGGCCGCCAGCGCCCGCCAGAACAGGAGCAGGTCGTCGAGGTCGCAGACGCCGAGCTCGCGCTTGCGCGCCGTGTACGCGCGGAAGAGGTCCGAGATCGCCTCGCGGTGCTCGGACACCCACGGGAAGTGCTCCTCGATCACGCCCGACAACGGCTGCTGCGCGTTGACCGTCCGCGAATACACGTCGAGCAGCGTGCCCTTCTTCGGGAAGCGCGTCTTCGAACGCGCGTGGCCGTGCTCCTCGCGCAGCAGGTCGAGCACGTCCGCGGCGTCGCCCGCGTCGAGCACGCCGAACCCGCCCGGCAGACCCAACGCGGCCGCGTGCCGGCGCACCAGCCGATGCGCCACCGAGTGGAACGTCCCACCCAGCACACGCGACGAAGCGGGCACCAATCCGCGCGCCCGCTGCAACATCTCTCTCGCCGCGCGCCGGGTGAAGGTCAGCAACAGGACCCGCTCGGACGGGACGCCGGACTCCACCAGCCACGCCACGCGGGCGCACAGCGTCGTCGTCTTCCCGGTCCCGGCCCCGGCCAGGATCAGCAGCGGACCGCCGCTGTGCGTCGCCGCTTCCCGCTGCTCGGGGTTGAGCTCATCGAGCCAGGGTCGATCGTCCGTCTGGGCCAGAACCGCCATACGGCCGCCGCACGCTACGGACCGGTTCGGACGGCTCCGTGATCATGAGAGAGAACCTCGCACGGTTGCTTGACCGGATATAGGATCGCTGCGATGGAGGAGGTCAACGTCCGCCCCCTGCGGGCCGACGCCGCTCGCAACCGAGCGCGCGTCCTGGACGCCGCGCGTACGGCGTTCGCCGAGGCGGGTCTCGACGTCGGCGTGGAGGAGATCGCGCGGCGCGCGGGGGTCGGCAAGGGCACGCTGTACCGCCGCTTCCCGACCAAGGAAGCGCTGGTACGCGCCATCTTCGAGGACATCCTCGATGAGATCGACCGGATCGTCGGCGCGGCCGAGTCCGAACCGGACCCGTGGAGGGCGTTCGAGGGCTACCTGTCCTCGACGGCCCGGCTGCAGGCCTCCAACCAGGGCTTCTACGACGTCGTCGCCGCGCGCCTCGGCGCGAGCGCGCTGACCGACGAGCAACGCCGGCGCGTGATGGCCACGACGGCCCGCGTCCTGCGGCGCGCGCAGGACGCGAACGTCGTCCGCGCCGACCTCGTCGCCGAGGACGTGCAGCTGATGCTGCGCATGGTCGGGGCGACCACCCGCCCGGCGATGGACGGCAGCCCGATGGACGACCACTGGCCGCGCTATCTCGGGCTGCTGCTGGACGCGCTGCGCCCGGGCTCGGCGACACCGTTGCCGGCCGAGCCCTGGCTACTGAAGAGATAGAGGCAGGGCAGCCCTCCGCCCCACCCCGATCATCCGACCTCGAGGCTCAGCCGACAGTGACCTTGAAGCGCCGCACGAGCGCGTCGAGCTGCTCGGCGGTCTGCGCCAGATCCCCGGCGCTGGCGGCGATCTCCTGCGTCGAGGCGGAGGTCTCCTGGGTCGACGCGGACACCTGCTCGGCGGAGGCGGAGGACTCCTCGGCGACGGCTGCGACCTCGGCGATGTCCTGCTCCGCCCGGCCGGTCCCGTCCGAGATCTGCTGGACCGAGAACGCGATCTGCTCGACCCGCGAGTGCATGTCCTCGACGGCCTGACCGATCGACTCGAACGCCTCGCGCGTCAGCGCGACGCTCTCGACGCTCTCCTCGGTCTCGCGCGCTGAGCGCTGGACCGACTTAACGACCTCGCCGGTCTCGGCCTGCATCTCGCCGATCAGCGACGCGATCTGGCCCGCCGCGCTCTGGGAGTCCTCGGCGAGCTTGCGGACCTCCTCGGCGACGACGGCGAAGCCCTTGCCCTGCTCGCCGGCGCGGGCGGCCTCGATCGCGGCGTTGAGCGCCAGGAGGTTGGTCTGCTCGGCGATGCCCGTGATCGTGTCGACGATGCCGCCGATGCGGTCGGACTTCTCCGACAGCGCCTGGATGCCGACGTCGACGGACGCGGCGGACTCGGAGAGCGTGCGGATCGCCTCGGCGGCGCGCCCGGCGGCGGCGACGCCGTCGCGGGCGATGCCGCGCGTGTGCTCGGCCGCGGCCGCGGTCTCGCGCGCGTCGTCGGCGGAGACGCCCGCGGCGCGAGCGGCCTCCTGGATCGCCTCGCGGGTGGACTCGACCATGCGCACCTGGCGCTCGGCGCCCTGGGCGACGTCGCTGACGGCCGACGCGATCTCGCCGACCGCGCGACCCGCCTCGTTGGAGGTCGACGCCATCTGCTCCGAAGCGGCGCTGACGGTTCCGGCGCCGGTCGAGACGTCGGCGACCATCGTGCGGACGTCGGTCGCGAGCCGCTGCAGGCCGTTGCCGAGGAGGTCGCGATCGCCGCGCGGCCGCACCTCGACGGTGAAGTCGCCGCCGGCCATGCGCTCGGCGGCGTCGGCCATCTCGCGCAGGTACTCGGTCATGCGGCCGAACGCCCGGCCGGTCTCGGCGAGCTCGTCCGTGCCGCGCACGGTGACGTCCTGATCGACGTCACCGACGGCGATCCCGTCGGCCGCCGCCCGCATCTGCTGGGCGCGGCGCGAGAGGTCGCGCGAGATCCAGAACGCGATCCCGCCGCCGAGCACCAGCGCCGCCAGCGCCAGCAGGAAGCTGAACAGACGCGAGCTCTTGAACTGGTCGGTGGCCGCGGTCGCGTCGGCGTGCGTGATCGATTGGTTGAGCTTGCGCCAGTTGGCCATCTCGTCGCGCACGTCGCCCATCAGGTCCTTCGCGCCGTTGGCGACGGAGGCGGCCTCGGCGAGGTTGCCGGCACGCGCCAGGTCGGGGACCTGCGCGGTCGCGTCCGTGTACTTCTTCCAGGTCGCCTGGAACTTGTCGTACTGGGCCTTGTCGGCTGGGTCGCTGATGTAGCGCGGGTACTCCTTCAGCGCGCGGTCGATCGCGTCGCTCGCGTTCGTGAGCGTCTCGGCGCGCGCGTCGAGCAGCGCCTTGGTGTTGGAGAGGGCGAACCCGAGCTGGGCCGCACGGAACTGCTCCGTCGCCTGGGCGACCTCGCCCAGCAGCCCGAGCGATGGCGCGTCGGTGAAGGCGAGCGTCCTGCTTCGCTCGTCGATCTTCGTCATCCCCGAGACGGCGAGGAGCGACGAGATCACGAGGAGGGCGAGCACTGCGCCAAAGCCGGCGAAGAGCTTCGTACGGATGGACATGGTCATTGCCGGTACATCGACATTCGTCCGACCGCGCTCAACGAAATACCCCGTCAGGGGGATCAAGTTGGCGCGTTCAGAGACGAACGCGGAAGCGCCGCACGAGCGCGTCCAGTGCTTCGGCGGTGCGCGCGAGGTCGGCGACCGACGCGGCGATCTCCTGCGTCGAGGCGGAGGTCTCCTGGATCGAGGCGGAGACCTGCTCGGCCGACGCCGAGGACTCCTCGGCGACCGCCGCGACCTCGGCGACGTCGCCCTCGGCCCGCGCGGAGCCGGCGGCGATCTGCTCGACCGCGGCGGCGATCTCGGCGATCCGCGCGCCCACGCCCTCGACCGCGCCGTCGATGCGCACGAACGCGTCGCGGGTCTGCTCGACCGTGGCGACGCCCTCGGTCGTGCGCGCCGAGCCCTCGGCGACGACGCCGACGACCCGCGCGGTCTGCGCCTGCATCTCGCCGATCAGGGCGGAGATCTCCGAGGCCGCGCGGCCGGACTCCTCGGCCAGCTTGCGCACCTCCTCGGCGACGACGGCGAAGCCCTTGCCCTGCTCTCCGGCCCGCGCGGCCTCGATGGCGGCGTTCAAGGCGAGCAGGTTGGTCTGTTCCGCGAGCCCGGTGATCGTGGTGACGATCCCGCCGATGCGCTCCGAGCGGGCGTTGAGGTCCTCGATCGCGGCGCCGACCTCCGCCGATGCGGCCGCGACCTCGCGGATCGCCTCCGTCGCGGCGGCCGCGGCGGTCACGCCCTCGCGGGCGACGATGCGTGCGTCGTCGGCGGCGGCGGCGGTCTCGACCGCGGCGGAGGCGCTCGCGGCCGCGGCGGTGTTGGCCTCGAGCACCGCGGTGCGGGTGGACTCCACCATGCGCACCTGGCGCTCGGCGCCGTGGGCGACGTCGGTGACGGCGTTGGCGATCTCCCCGACCGCGCGACCCGCCTCCTCGGAGGAGGCCGCGACCTGCTGCGAGCCCGCCGAGACGCTCCCCGCGCTGCGCGAGACCTCGCCGATCAGCACACCCATCTGGTCGCACATCTCCGTGTAGGCGCCGACGCCGCGCTCGGCCTTGGAGCGCATCGCGTTGAACGTCTGCGCGAGCCGCCCGAGCTCGTCGGTGGCACGGACGTCGATCGCGGTCGTCCGCAGCTCGGCGGTGTGCGTGAAGTCGCCGCGCGCGGCGGCCTCGAGGCCGTCGGTGAGCGCCGAGAGGTCCTGCTCGTCGAGGCTGCGCAGGCGGCTCATCAGCCCGCGCACGGGCACGACGACGCTGCGGGTGATGACGAAGGCGAACGCGCAGGCGATCAGCGCCGACAGCGCGAAGACGATCGTCAGCAGCCGCGAACGGGCGGACTCGTCGTCCTCGACGCGCTCGGCGGTCGCCTGGGTCTTATGCTCGATCGCGGTCTGCAGCGTGCTCATCGTCGTGAACAGCTGCTCCATCTCCGGCGAGACCTCGCGGGTGTAGATGTCGCGCGCTCCGGACCGGTCCCCGGCGCGCGACCGCGCGATGGCGGCGTCGAGCCGCTGGTGCCAGGCGTGCTCCTCTGTGGTGAAGGCGTGCGCGTCGACGAGCGTGGAGAGCTCATCGGTCTCGCGCTGGGCGACGGCGGCGGTGCGGTTGATCTCGGCCGCGATCCGGTCCTGCTCGCCCACGTCGCCGTCGTAGACGTAGATGTGCTCGGTCGCGAGCCGGCCGGTCGCCTGCACCTGCTGGCCGATCTGGCCTGCGAGCGAGACGGCGCGGACGTCGCGCGAGGCGAGCCCACGGACCTCCTGCTTGAAGGAGCCGAAGGCCTCGAAGGCCAGCAGCGTGACGAGGGCGAGCGCGACGAGCTGCAGCCCGAAGGCGGCGGCCAGACGGACGGCGAGGGGAAGGCTGGCGAACCGCGACATATGTGTCCCGGTTCGTCGGATCCGCAGAGGGGATCCTTACCGCCGGGCTTTCATCTTTCTCATCAACGCGCCCGAGATCAGGACCGCCCAATCGGCGATCCCGGAGGCGAGGTGACCGAGGGGCCCGGTGACGAACCAGGCGGCGAAACGCTCCAGCATGTGCGCGCCTTTGTATCGTTCTCCGCCGCTCTCATGGCAAACGACATCAGCACCACCACCACCGAGCTCCCCGAATCACGCGTACGCGTGGAGGCCGAGGTCGGCTCCGGCGAAGTCGAGCGCCGCATGACCCAGGCCGCGAGGCAGCTGGCGCGCAACATCCGCGTCCCGGGCTTCCGCGCCGGTAAGGCGCCGCCCCCCGTCGTCATCAAGCGCGTCGGCCGCGAGGCGGTGCTGGACGAGGCTGTCCGCGAGTCGCTCGGCAGCTGGTACCGCGCCGCGATCGACGACGCGCACGTCGTCCCGGTCGGCGAGCCCGAGATCGACATGAGCGAGCTGCCCAAGGAGGGCGAGCCGCTGAAGTTCTCGATCGAGATCGGCGTGCGCCCGAAGGCGACGCTCGGCGACTACAAGGGCCTCGAGGTCGGCAAGCGCGAGGCGGACGTCTCCGACGAGGCGGTGGCCGAAGAGGTCGACCGCCTGCGCGAGCGTGCCGCCAAGCTCGAGCCGGTCGAGCGCCAGGCGCAGCGCGGCGACTTCGTCGTCATGGACTTCAAGGGCACCCGCGACGGCGTGCCGTTCGCGGGCGGCGAGGGTCGCGACCAGATGATCGAGCTCGGCTCCGGCCGGCTCGTCCCCGGGTTCGAGGCCCAGCTCGAAGGCACGGTCGCCGGGGAGGACCTCACGGTCACCGTGACGTTCCCCGACGACTACGGCTCCGAGGAGCTCGCGGGCGAGGTGGCGGAGTTCGCCGTCACCGTGCGCGAGGTCAAGGCCAAGCAACTGCCCGAGCTCAATGACGAGCTGGCCGAGGAGGCCGGCTTCGACACGCTCGACGAGCTGCGCGAGGACATCCGTTCCCGGATGGCCGAGTCCGAGGCGAACCGGATCGAGGGCGAGTTCCGCGAGGCGGCGCTGGACGCCGCGGTCGAGGCCGCCACGATCGACGTGCCGGACGCGCTGATCGAGGCGCGGGCGCGCGAGCTGTGGGACTCGATGCTCCACCAGCTCTCGCACCAGGGCATCGATCGCGAGACCTACCTGCGCATCTCCGGTCGCTCCGAGGAGGAGACGATCGAGACCGCCAAGCCGGACGCCGAGCAGGCCCTCAAGCGCGAGGCCGTGCTGGCCGCCGTGGCCGAGGCCGAGTCGCTCGAGCCGAGCGAGGAGGAGATGCTCGAGGCGGTCGCCGAAGCCTCACCCCCGGGCGACAAGACGTCGCCGAAGAAGCTGCTGGAGCGCCTGCGCTCCAACGGACGCCTCGACAGCCTCAAGGACGACCTGTCGCAGCGCAAGGCCCTGGATCTGCTCACGGAGTCGGCGAAGCCGGTTCCGCTCTCCGAGCAGCCGGAATCCTGACTCACCATCAATTAACAACCTGGTCGAACGACCCGGGTCTGACGGGCCCGACCCGTTGCTAGTCTTCGCCCGAGTGGTGCGGCGCGGGCCGTCAGCCATCTGAAGGATTCGAGCGTTCGAAGCGAAACGAAGCGAGGACCGTGAGCCCACTCGTACCGATGGTTGTCGAGCAGACCTCCCGTGGGGAGCGTGCGTTCGACATCTACAGCCGCCTCTTGAACGAGCGCATCATCTTCCTCGGCACGCCCGTGGATGATCAGATCGCGAACCTGATCGTCGCCCAGCTCCTGCACCTGGAGTCCGAGGATCCGGACAAGGACATCTCGCTGTACATCAACTCGCCCGGCGGGTCGGTGTACGCGGGCCTGGCGATCTACGACACGATGAACTTCATCAAGCCGGACGTGCAGACGATCTGCGTCGGCATCGCCATGTCGATGGGGGCGCTGCTCCTGGCCGGCGGCGCGAAGGGCAAGCGGATGGCGCTGCCCAACGCGAAGATCCTGATCCACCAGGTGTCCTCGGGATTCCAGGGTCAGGCCACGGACATCGAGATCCATGCCCGTGAGGTCATCGATCTGCGCCGCAAGCTCGACGAGATCATCGCCCACCACAGCGGGAAAGACGTCGAGAAGGTCCGGTCAGATACCGAACGGGACTACTTCATGTCGTCCGATGAAGCCAAGGAGTACGGCATCATCGATCGGGTGATCCACGAGCACTGAGCTGGTCATGGCACGCCCGACGGATTCCAACGAGCAACTCCTCTGTTCCTTCTGCGGGAAGTCGCAGCGGCAGGTCAAGAAGCTGATCGCCGGCCCGGGCGTGTACATCTGCGACGAGTGCATCGACCTCTGCAACGAGATCATCGATGAGGAACTCACCGCTCCGCCGACCTTCGACATCGACAACCTGCCGAAGCCGAAGGAGATCTACGGCGTCCTCAACGAGTACGTCGTGGGTCAGGAGCAGGCGAAGCGCACGCTCTCCGTAGCGGTCTACAACCACTACAAGCGCGTGCAGATGATGCAGTCCGACGACTCGGACATCGAGCTGCAGAAGTCCAACATCCTGCTGCTCGGGCCGACCGGCTGCGGCAAGACGCTGCTCGCCCAGACCCTGGCGAGGATCTTGAACGTCCCGTTCGCGATCGCCGACGCGACCGCGCTCACCGAGGCCGGTTACGTCGGCGAGGACGTCGAGAACATCCTCCTGAAGCTGATCCAGGCCGCGGACTACGACGTCAAGAAGGCCGAGACCGGGATCATCTACATCGACGAGGTCGACAAGATCGCCCGCAAGGCCGACAACCCGTCGATCACGCGCGACGTGTCGGGCGAGGGCGTCCAGCAGGCGCTCCTGAAGATCCTGGAGGGGACGACCGCGTCGGTGCCCCCGCAGGGCGGGCGCAAGCACCCGCACCAGGAGTTCCTGACGATCGACACGACGAACATCCTGTTCATCTGCGGCGGGGCGTTCGCCAACCTCGACAAGGTCATCGAGCGCCGGATCGGCCACAAGGGTGTGGGCTTCGGCGCCAACATCGAGTCCAAGGCCGAGCGCGACCTGGGCGAGCTGTTCGAGCGCTGCCTGCCCGAGGACCTGATGCAGTACGGGCTGATCCCGGAGTTCATCGGGCGCCTGCCGGTCTCCTCGGCCGTGCATCAGCTGTCGCGCGAGGACCTGATCACGATCCTCACCGAGCCGCGCAACGCGATCGTCAAGCAGTTCCAGCGCTTCTTCGCGTTCGACTCGATCGAGCTCGTGTTCAGCGCCGACGCGTTGAAGGCCGTCGCCGACCGCGCGCTCGAGCGCGAGACCGGCGCCCGCGGCCTGCGCTCGATCATCGAGGAGATCCTGCTCGAGGTGCAGTTCGAGCTGCCGTCGCGGCGGGACGTCAAGAAGTGCGTGGTGACCAAGGAGACCGTCGAGCGCGGCGTGAAGCCGACGCTGGTCACCGAGGCGCCCGAAGAGGCCGCGTCGCCGGCCGCGAAATCAGCCTGACGAGGTAACCCGCACGCAGGTGCGGGTTCTTTGTCGGTGATGCTCGCCGATCCGACCCGTCGCCGTGCGCTCGTTCGCGTGGGCGCCGCCGTGCTCGCGCTGGCGGTGCTGGTGACGGCGCTGGCGGTGACCGTGGGCGTTCCGACACCCGCGGAGATCGCCGCGTGGGCGCGGGCCGCCGGTCCGTCCGCGCCGGTGTTGTTCCTGCTCTTCGGGGCCGTGTCGACGTGCGTGCTCTTCCCCGGAAACGTCGTCGCCACCGCCGCCGGTGTCGTCTTCGGCGTGTTCGGCGGGATCGCGCTGACGCTCGCCGCCGCCACCCTTGGCGCGACGCTTGCCTTCCTGCTCGCCCGCGGTGCCGGCGCGGCGCCGGTCGGCCGGCTGCTCGGTCCGCGCGCGACGTACTGGCGAGGCTGGATCGCCGAGCGCGGCTTCAGCGCCGTCCTTACCGCTCGGCTGCTCCCCGGGACGCCGGCCGGCGTCCTCAACTACGCCGCCGGCCTGACCGCGATGCCGGTGCGCGCGTTCGCGGCCGCGGTCGCGATCGGCGCCCTTCCCAAGACGGTCGCCTACGTGGCGCTCGGCGGCGCGCTCAGCGCGCCGCTCTCGACCCGCGGCCTGCTCGCGATCGGCCTGTACGCGGCCACGGCGCTCGCCGGCGCACTGTTGGCGCGCCGGCAGTTGCGCGCCGCGCGCCTCACCCCGCGCGGGTGAACCGGGGTCATCCCGCCGTGCGCGAACGTGCGCGGCATGCGGTGGTGGGCGTTGGCGGCTGCATTGTTGGCGGTAGTGGTGGCGATCAGCGCGCCGCGCGAGGTCGCGGCGCAGGACGACACCGACGAGGTCGAATGCATGGACCTCCCGCTCGGCGACGTGCCGCAGTGGGACATGGTCGTCAAGGGCGACGTCGTCTGGACCGCGGCGGAGAACGAGGGACGCGCGGTCGTCGGGCGCGACATGTCGGTCTCCAGCTTCGGAGTCGGGACGCGCCTGCCGACCGACCGGACGCGCCTCGACCTCGCGGTGGGCCGCGACCTCGACTTCGTCAACAGCGGGCTCAACAACGGGCGCGCGACCTACGGCCGGACGCTCAGCGGGCCGCAGGACACCACCTACTTCGCGCAGGCCGCGTTGCCGTTCGACGTCGGCGCGTTGTTCGACGGGCTCGCGGTCCGCTCGAACTTCTGGGCGACCGAGGTGACGGCGAACGGCACCGTGGGCGCGCACACCGACGGGTCTCCGGGGCTGCAGTTCACCGGCACCGACCCGAAACTCAACGTCTTCACGCTCACGACCCAGGTCCTCGCTCAGGCGAACTCGATCTACATCAAGGTCCCGGTGGGCTCGACGACGTTGGTCAACGTCCTCGGCAACAGCTATGCCAACGCCGGCATGTACGAGATCCGCTACTTCGACGCGGCCAGCGGGCAGTTCGTGCAGCTCAACGATCCCGAGACGCGGCCGGGGCTCGAGGAGCTACGGCGCGGCACGTTGTGGAACTTCCCGGGCGCAGACACGATCTCGCTCCCGCCGTACATGTCCTGGCAGGGCAGCGTGCTGGCGCCGGGCGCGACCGTGACGATCAGTGGCGGCAACGTCAACGGCTCGCTCGCGGTGGGGCAGATCTCCGGCAACACCGGTGAGACCCACACGCACCCGCCGGACCTGTGCCTGCCGGACCCGACGCCGTGCCCGCCGGTGCCGCCGGACCCGACGCCGACGCCGACCTCCACGCCGACCGCCGCTCCGCCCACGCCAACGCCGAACCCGACCGTGTCGCCGTCGCCGACGCCCGTGCCGACCCGCACGCCGCTGCCGACGGTGGCGCCGATCGTCTCGCCCACGCCGACCCCGGACGAGCGTCAGCCGAGTCAGCCGCTGGATCCGGGGGACACGCCGGGCACGGTCGTGGGCCCGGACGCCGACGTGCGCGTGTGCAAGAAGGTGATGACCCCGGCCGGCCGGGCCGTCGAGCGCGTGACGCGACGCGCCGGCTCGACCGTCCGCTTCCGCATCCGCATCACCAACCTCGGCACCGACCCGGCGCACGATGTGGTCGTCTGCGACGTGCTCCCGAAGGAGCTGACGTTCGTCCGCGCGACGGTGCCGATCGTCTATCGCCGCGGCCGCCCGTGCGCCGTCGTCCCCGTCTTCAGCGGCCAGCGCGAGGGCTTCGTGACGATGCGGATCGCGCGCACCGCGAGAGGGGTGATCACGAACGTCGCGGCGGTGACGAGCCGCGACGGCGGCACCCGGCACAACGCAGCCAGCATCCGCGTCCTCCCCGCACAGGCATCCGGCGGCGGAGTGACGGGATAGAGGTGCGCGCGAGCGCCGTAGCTCTCCTCCTCACGGTGCTCGCGCCCCTCGCCTCGGCGCCGCCGGCGACGGCGAGCACCGGGTGCGCCGACTGCGTCTGGCCTGGCCAGACCATTTCGGCTCACCCGGCGATGCGGCGCGCGCCCGCGCCGCGTGTCGCCGCCGCGCCCACCCGCGCGAGCGCGTGGATCGCGCGGCTCGTCGCGCGGACCCCCGCGTGGGACTCACCCCGCGCCACGGGCACGCCGCACATGCTCGAGCCGCTCGGCCGCTGGACCGGCGGGCCGGTCGGGCTGCTCGTCCTCGAGGCACGCGACGACGGCTGGCTGCGCGTGCTGCTCCCCACCCGCCCGAACGGCGCGTCGCGGTGGGTCAAGGCCGACCGCGTGCGGCTCGTCAGAACCCGCTGGCGCGTCGAGGTCCACCTCTCCGAACGCACCGTCACGCTCCTGCGCGACGGCAAGACACGCGCACGCCTCAAGGCCGTCATCGGCGCCCCCGCGACGCCCACGCCAAAGGGACGCTTCGCGATCTACGAGACGGCGCGCCAACCCGACGCGGCCGGCTTCCTCGGCCCGTTCGCCCTGCACCTGACCGGGCACAGCGACGTCCTGGACGACTATGGCGGCGGGCCGGGACGGCTCGCGATCCACGGGCGCGGGGGTTCGAGTCTCGCCGATCCACTCGGCTCCGCGCGCTCGCACGGCTGCATCCGCATCGACAACGCCGCGGTCCGGCGGCTGGCCCGGGTGCTAGCCCCCGGGGTGCCGGTCGTCGTCTCGTCCTAGACTCACCGCCCGATGGGCCTCGAGGACCGCACACGCTATGACCCGGACGAGAGCGAAGCGCGCGTGTTCGCGCGCTGGCTGGAGTCCGGGCGCTTCCACCCGGAACCCGCGGGCACCGCGGCCGACAACTACTCGATCGCGATCCCGCCGCCGAACGTCACCGGCGCGCTGCACATGGGCCATGCGCTCAATGGATCGATCCAGGACACGCTGATCCGCTTCGCCCGCATGCGCGGGAAGCGCACGAAGTGGATCCTGGGCACCGACCACGCGGGCATCGCCACGCAGACGCAGGTCGAGCGGCTGCTCAAGAGCGAAGGCACGAGCCGCGAGGAGATCGGGCGCGAGGCGTTCATCGAGCGGGTGTGGCGCTGGCGCGAGCAGTACGGCAACACGATCATCGACCAGTACCAGCGCCTCGGCGCGAGCTGCGACTACGAGGACGAGCGCTTCACGCTCGACGACCGGTACGTCCGCGCGGTGCTGAAGGTCTTCGTGGCGTTGTACGAGAAGGGCCTGATCTACCGCGACAACTACATGGTCAACTGGGACCCGGGCAGCCGCTCGGCGATCTCGGATCTCGAGGTCGAGGACCGCGAGACGACCGACACGCTCTACTACGTCGACTACCCGCTGGCGTCCGGCCACGGGTCGGTCACGGTCGCGACGGTCCGCCCGGAGACGATGCTCGGTGACACCGCGATCGCCGTGCACCCCGACGACGACCGCTATACGCGGCTGGTGGGGGAGACCGCGATCCTGCCGATCGTCGGGCGCCGCCTGCAGATCATCGCCGACGAGTACGTCAAGCCCGAGTTCGGCACCGGCGCGCTGAAGATCACACCGGGGCATGACCCGAACGACTTCGAGATCGGCCGCAAGCACCGCCTCGACGAGCTGACGGTGATCGGTGAGGACGGCCGCATGACGGCCGACGCCGGCCGGTTCGAGGGGATGACCGCGCTCGAGGCGCGCGAGGCCGTCGTGGCCGCGCTGCGTGAGGAGGGCCGGATCAACCGCACCGAGCCCTACACGCACGAGGTGCCGTACTCGCAGCGCTCGGGCGAGCGGATCGAGCCGCTGATCTCGCTGCAGTGGTTCATGAAGATGGACGAGCTGGCGGGGCCGGCGATCGCCGCGGTCGAGGACGGCCGCGTGCGCATCCACCCCGAGGGCCAGCGCCGCCGCTACCTCGAGTGGCTCAACAACATCCGCCCGTGGTGCATCTCCCGCCAGCTGTGGTGGGGGCATCAGATCCCCGTGTACTACCGCGGCGAAGAGACGTACGTGGGCATCGACCCGCCCGAAGGCCCCGGCTGGGAGCGCGATCCCGATGTGCTCGACACGTGGTTCAGCAGCGGGCTCTGGCCCTTCGCCACGCTCGGCTGGCCGGACCAGACCGACGAGCTGAAGGCGTTCTATCCCACGGACGTCCTCCTCACCGCGCGCGACATCCTCTTCCTCTGGGTCGCCCGCATGGTCTTCCTGGGCCTGGAGTTCGCCGGGGACATCCCGTTCGACGACGTCTACGTGCACTCCGTCATCCAGGCGCCTGACGGCCGCCGGATGTCGAAGTCGCTCGGCACCGGGATCGACCCGCTGATGCTGATCGACGGCGGCCCGCGCCCGCCCGTGTTCACCGAGGGCGGCGACTTCCCGGCCTACGGCGCCGACGCCGTCCGCTACGGCCTGCTCGCGATGTCCTCCACGCAGGACGTGCGCTTCAACGAGGGCACGATCGCCGAGGGCCGGCAGCTGGCCAACAAGCTCTTCAACGCGTCGCGGCTCGTGCTGCTGCGCGTGCCGGAGGGCGTCACCGTGCCGGCTGAGGCGCCGGCGCCGAAGACCGTCGAGGACACGTGGATCCTCTCGCGCCTGCAGGCCGCCGAGCGGGAGTTCTCGGACGCGATCGCCGCGTTCGAGTTCCACCGCGCGAGCCGCGTGCTGTACCGCTTCATCTACGGCGAGCTGTGCGACTGGTACCTCGAGATGCTCAAGCCGCGCCTGTACGAGGACGACAACGCCGCGACGGCCGAGTTCGCCCTGTTCGTGCTGGCCGAGACGCTCGAGATGGCGCACCCGGTGATCCCGTTCGTGACCGAGGAGATCTGGTCGCTGATGCCGGGCGCCGGCGACCTGCTGATGGGCCACCGCTGGCCCGAGCCCGATGAGACGCTGCGCGATCTCGAGGTCGAGGCGGAGGTCGCGCGGGCGATCGAGGCCACGAACGCGCTGCGCACGTGGCGCGACGGCGTCCGCGCCGCGCCCGGCGCACGCGTGCCGGCCCGGCTCGACGCGCCCGGCTACGAGCGGGTCATCGAGCACGTCGCGCGGCTCGCGCGCTTCGAGTTCTCCGCCAACGGCGACGAGCCGGTGGCGACCGTCGGCGTCCCCGGCGGCGTCGTGGCCGTGATGCCGTCCGACGCGGTCGACATGGAGGCCGAGCGCAAGCGCGCGGCCGAGCGCGTCGAGCGCATCAAGGCCGACATCGCCCGGATCGAGAAGAAGCTGTCCAACCAGGGCTTCGTCTCCAAGGCGCCCGAGCAGGTCGTCCAAGGCGAGCGCGACAAGCTCGCCAAGCTGCAGAAGGAGCTCGAAGAGCTTTCGTGACTACGTGGGACCTCGCCCGCGCTGAGGAGCACCTCCTCTCCCTTGAACTGTTCGGCATGCGCTTCGGCCTGGAGCGCATGCGCCGGCTGCTCACCGTGCTCGGCTCGCCGCAGGAGCGCTTCCGCGCGGTGCACGTCGTCGGCACCAACGGCAAGTCCTCGACGGTCCGCTTCACCGCGGCGCTGCTCGAGGCGCACGGCGTGCGGACCGGGTCCTACCTCTCGCCGCACCTGACCTCCTACGCGGAGCGGATCCGCGTCGGCGACTCCGACATCTCGGGGCGCGACTTCGCCGCCGCGATCCAGCGCACCGCCGCGGCCGCCGCGAAGGTCAACCGCACCTCCGACGAGCCGGTCACCCAGTTCGAGCTGCTGACCGCCGCCGCGTTCTCCGAGCTCGCCCGGCGCGAGGTCGAGGTCGCGGTCGTCGAAGCGGGCCTGGGCGGGCGCTGGGACGCGACCAACGTCCTCGGCGCCGAAGTGGTCGTCCTGACGAACGTGGGGTTGGAGCACACCCGCTGGCTCGGGCCGACGATCCGCGACATCGCGGGCGAGAAGCTCGCGGTCGTGCGCGAAGGCGCCACGCTCGTGCTCGGCGACGACGACCCCGAGGTGGCCGAGCTGGCGGCGGCGACCGGCGCGAAGATCGTCCGCCCGGCCCCGGCCGGCGCCACCGCGCGGCCGGCCACCGCGCCGCCGCAGGCCGCCGCGTCACCGCGCGCGGTTGCGCCGCCGTCCGCCGCCGACGCGCTGCCCGGCTACCAGCGCGGCAACTTCGCGGTCGCCTCCGCGGCCGCGTCCGCGCTGCTCGGCGCGCCGCTCGACCCGGCCCGCGTCGCCGAGGTCGCCGCCCGCATCAGCGTTCCCGGGCGCCTGCAGGTCGTCGGTCGCAACCCGCTGACGATCTACGACGGCGCGCACAACGCGCCCGGGATCGCCGCGCTCGCCGGCTCCGTCCCCGAGGGCACCGTCGCGGTGCTGTCCATCCTGGATGACAAGGACGCGGCCGCGATGCTGCGCGCGCTGCTGCCGCGCCTGAGCGCCGCCGTCTTCACCCGCGCGCCGAACCCGCGCGCGCTGCCGCCCTCCACGTTGGCCGACCTCGCGAGCAAGGTCGGGACCGTCGAATCCGAGATCGAGCCCGACCCGCGGCGTGCCGTGGCGCGCGCACGCGAACTTGCAGGTGAGAACGGAACGGTCCTCGCGACAGGATCCATCTACCTGGTTGCCGAATTGCTCAGTGCACCCGGCCAACGAAGGGCGAGCGCTCTGTGAACGAACGGGGCCCAAGCGTCTTCGCGATGATTGCTCTCGTCGCGTTTGTGGTAGCTCTCGTCATCCTTGTCTTTTTCGGCATCGGATATGCGTTTGGACGGGCGTTCCTGTAAAGGCCTTCGCCGCCCCGCCTACTAGGCTTTGACATCACACATGGACACGCTTGCGATCTTCGGGATCAAGAACAACGCGCTGAACACCGGCGTCAGCGTTGCCCTGCTGGTCCTCGGCGTGCTCTACCTGGCGCTGATCTTCTGGACCTTCGCCGACGCGCGTCGCCGCATCGATGACCCGCTGCTGGTCGTCTGCGCCACGCTCGCGTCCTTCTTCCCCTTCGTCGGGACGATCGTCTATCTGATCGTCCGCCCGCCCGAGTACCTCGACGACGTGCGCCTGCGCGAGCTCGAGATGACCGCCGCCGAGGCGCGCCTCGCGAGCCTGGACTACTCGCTGTGCCCGCACTGCGACTACGAGGTCCAGTCGGACTACTTGCGCTGCCCGAGCTGCATGCGCAAGCTCAAGGAGCGCTGCTACTCGTGCTCGAAGCCGATCGACCCCGCGTGGCGCATCTGCCCGTTCTGCGAGGCCGAGACGAGCGCACCCACCCCGTCGAGCACGCGTCGCCGCCGGCGCCAGACGACGGATCAGTCGACGGTCGCCGCCGAAGCGGCCAAGCCGTCCGAGCTCGCCGAGGCCGAGGTCGAGCCGGCCGCCACGGGCGAGACGTCGCGCCGCAGACGACGCTGACACACTGCTCGCCATGGAAAAGACACTGATCCTGGTCAAGCCGGACGCGTTCGCGCGCGGCCTGTCGGGTGAGATCATCGCGCGCTTCGAGCGCAAGGGCTTGAAGATCATCGCCGCCAAGCACATGACGGTGAGCGAGGACCTGGCCAAGCAGCACTACGCCGAGCACGTCGAGCGCCCGTTCTTCGGCGAGCTCGTCTCCTTCATCACCTCCGGCCCGATCATCGCGCTCGTCTTCGAGGGCGAGGACGCGATCAAGGCCGCCCGCCAGGTGATCGGCGCGACCAACCCGCTCGAGGCGACGACCGGCTCGATCCGCGGCGACTTCGCCATCGCCGTCGGCACCAACATGGTCCACGGCTCCGACTCGCCCGAGTCGGGCATCCGCGAGGCCGGGCTGTTCTTCCCCGAGCTGGGATAGCAAGGCAAGCAGCCCCGCCGCCCCACCCCGATCATCCGACCTTGGCACTCGTCCTTGCGAGCAGCTCGCCACAAAGGCGGGCGATCCTTGCCCAGGTCGGCATCCCGTTCGAGGTCGTCGTCTCGGGCGTCGACGAGGTCGAGCACGGCGACCCGGTCGCCGTGGCCGAGGAGAACGCGCGCCGCAAGGCGCTCGCGGTCGCCGGTGAGGCCGCACGCGACGGCGCGCGGCGGCTCGTGCTCGGCGCGGACACGCTCGTCGCCGTCGACGGGGACATCCTCGGCAAGCCGGCCGACGCGGACCAGGCGCGCGAGTACGTCGCGCGCCTGGCCGGTCGCACCCACGAGGTCGTCGGCGCGATCGCCGTCGTCCGTGACGGCGCCCTCGCCCACGTGACCTCCGAGATCACCCAGGTCCACTTCCGCGAGGCGGGCCCCGAGTTGCTCGACTGGTACGTCGCCACGGGCGAGTGGGAGGGCCGAGCGGGCGGCTACGCCATCCAAGGCGCCGGCGCCGTCCTCGTCGCGGGGATCGAGGGCGACTACCTCAACGTCGTCGGCCTGCCGCTCCAGCGCCTGATCGACCTCGTGCCCGAGCTGCTGCCTACGCGGTAGCGACGAGCTCCGACGGCAGCATGCCGGGCGGGCCAAGCAACGTGATGCCGTGGGCGGCGGCGATGCGGCCGAGGCGCTCGGCGTCGGGCGGGCCATCCAACACGGGCAGCTCGGGGCGCAGGGCCGGGGAGCCGACCTCGCGCACGAAGGCCGCGAACTCGCCCGGGAGCGAGGTGACGAGCGCGACGGCGCCGTCATCGCCGGCGCGGTACGTGTGCGGGACTCCGTGCGGCGCGAGCGCGTACTCGCCGGGGACGAGCCGCACCGGCGGCTCGTCGCCCACCCACAGCGTGAGCGAGCCGCTCAACACGTAGAAGCCCTCGTCCTCGAGCTCGTGGACGTGCAGGGGCGGCATGTCGCCGGCGGGGTGGTGCATGCGGATGAGCGAGAAGTCCTCGCGATCCTCCAGCACCTCGGCCAAGTTCGCGATGAACCAGATCTGTTCCATTTCAGAAGCGCTCCTGGGGAGGAAGGTAAACTCTGATACGGAGCTTTATACCTCTGAAACGGAGCTATGTCAAAACTCACGCCCTTCTCGTATGTCGTGCTGACCCTCGTGGGGGAGGGCGGCGCCGGCCCGCACGACCTGGTGACGATGATGCGCCAGGGCCGCGTGTACTGGCAGGCGCCCGAGAGCCAGTTCTACGCCGAGCCCAAGCGCCTCGCGGCCGCCGGCTACCTCGAGGCGACCAAGCAGCCCGGCCGCACCCACGCCCGCACGCACTACACGCTCACCGACGCCGGCCGCGCGGCGCTGAAGGCCTGGCTGGCCACGCCGACCCGCTTCCCGCGCATCCAGAACGAGGCGGTGGTGCGCGTCTTGGGCTCGGAGTACGCCGATCGGGGGGAATTGCTCAAGAGCCTTAATGCACTGCGCGAAGACCTCGACGTGCTCGAACGCGAGCGCGTGGACGCCGAGGAACGGGCGGCCGGTCTCCCTCGCCGGGCGACCGCACTTCGGCTCAACGCAAGGCTTGCGCAGCGGATCATCGACGCCCATCGCCAATGGATCGACGATGTCGAGCGCGAGCTATGACGGTCCCTTTGCAGCGATTTCGGTCCAACGGGGCTTCGGTAGACTTTCGCTGCGACTCGGCCCCTCAAACCTGAAGGCGGTCCGGTCCGATAACGCATGGGCTTCTTCTCGTACCTCACCGGCTTCGGCGGGCGTGATATGGCGGTCGATCTTGGGACCGCGAACACGCTCGTCTATGTGCGTGGCCGCGGCATCGTGCTCTCGGAGCCGAGCGTCGTCGCGATCGACAGCCGCACCGGCGAGGTCCACGCGGTCGGCATCGAGGCCAAGCGCATGCTCGGCCGCACCCCCGGGACGATCAGCGCCATCCGGCCGCTGAAGGACGGCGTGATCGCCGACTTCGACGTGACCGAGGAGATGCTGCGCCACTTCATCCAGAAGGTGCACCAGAACCGCTGGGCGCACCCGCGGGTCGTGGTCTGCGTCCCGTCCGGGGTCACCGGGGTCGAGAAGCGCGCGGTGGAAGAGGCCTGTCTGAGCGCGGGCGCGCGCCAGGCCTACCTGATCGAGGAGCCGATGGCGGCCGCGATCGGCGCCGGCCTGCCGGTCGGCGAGCCCACCGGCAACATGGTGGTCGACATCGGCGGCGGCACGTCGGAGGTCGCCGTGATCTCCCTCGGCGGCATCGTCGTCAGCCAGAGCATCCGCGTCGGTGGCGACGAGCTCGACGAGTCGATCATCAATTACGTCAAGAAGGAGTACAAGCTCCTGATCGGCCAGCAGACGGCCGAGGAAGTCAAGCTCGAGATCGGCTCGGCATACCCGCTCGAGGAGGAGGTCCAGGCTGAGATCCGCGGCCGCGACCTCGTCTCCGGGTTGCCGAAGACGGTGGTCCTCACCTCCGAGGAGGTGCGCGCGGCGCTCGAAGAGCCGCTCGTGCAGATCATCGACTCGATCAAGGAGACACTCGACCGCACGCCCCCTGAGCTCGCGTCCGACATCATGGACCGCGGGATCATGCTGGCCGGCGGCGGCAGCCTGCTGCAAGGCTTGGACGAGCGTCTCCGCGAAGAGACCCAGATGCCGGCGCACCGCGCCGAGTCTCCGTTGACGTGCGTCGCGGTGGGGAGCGGACGAAGCCTCGAGGAGTTCGAGGCGATCCATAAGTCCAACCGCTCCAACAACCGCAACCGACGCCCACGTCGCTAGCTTGGACGCATGCACGACAGAGCGGTTAGACGCCGTCGCGCAGTGCTGGTCGTGCTCGTCGCGGCCTCGCTGATCCTCCTCACCGCCTATTTCGGGGAAGGCCAGAACGGCAGCCTCCATTCCGCGCAGCGCGGAGCGCTCGGCGCCTTGAGCCCGATCCAGGAGGGCGCGAGCCGCGTGCTCAAGCCGTTCCGCGACCTGTTCGGCTGGTTCGGGGACACGATCGACGCCAAGGGTCAGCGCGACAAGGCGATCGCGCAGCGCGACGCCTACCGCAACGAGCTGGCCGCGACCCGCAACGCGCTCCGCGAGGCGCAGCAGCAGGGGGCGATCAACACGATCGACACGACGGGCGGGATGAACCGCTACGGCCCCGTCGACGCCCGTGTCTACCTGCATTCGCCGTCGAGCTGGTACCAGAGCCTGCAGATCAACAAGGGCACCAGCGACGGCATCAAGGAAGGCGACCCGGTCATCAACGGCGCCGGCCTCGTCGGCAAGGTCGAGACCGCCTGGGGCGGGGGCGCGGTCGTGACGCTGATCACCGACCCGGAGTTCGCCACCGGCGGCATCACGAGCGTCTCGCAGGAGCCCGGCAGCGTCGTGCCCGCCGTCGGCGCGCCCGGCGACCTGCTGTTCAAGTTCGTCGACAACGCGACCAAGGTGAAGAAGGGCGAGCTCGTCTATACCGCGGGGACGATCTCCAGCCGGCTCGAGTCGCGCTACCCGCCGTCGATCCCGATCGGCAGCGTGGACCGGATCGAGATCGGCGACGGCGAGCTCGACCGCCGCATCCACATCAAGCCCGCCGCCGACCTCAAGCGCGTGGACAAGGTTCAGGTGCTGACCGAACCGCACGCCGACCTGGACGCGAAGTGACGATCACCAGCGCATCCGTCATCCGCCTGGCCCTGCTCGGCCTGATCGGCGGCCTGATCCAGCTCAGCGTCGTCTCGCAGGTGACGATCTTCGGCGTTCCGGCGGACCTGACGCCGCTGATGGTCGCCGCGTGCGGGTTCATCGCCGGCTCGATGACCGGCGCCGTGTTCGGCTTCTGCCTGGGCCTGTTCATCGACGTCTCGCTCTACCAGACGCTCGGCGTCAGCTCGCTCGTGTTCACCGCCGTCGGCTACGGCACCGGCCGGGTCCGTGAGCTGCGCGACCCCGCCCACGGGCTCGCCCCGGTCGCGGTCGGCGCCGCGGCGACGTTCATCTCCGCGATCGGCTTCACGCTGCTGCAGTTCCTGCTCGGCGTCCAGGCGCCCGTCTCGCTGCTGCTGTTGCGCGAGATCCTGCTGACCGTCGTGCTCAATACGCTGCTTGCGCTGCCCGTGTACGCGATCATGCGCCGAGCGCTGCTGCCCTTCCTGCCCGAGGACCCGCGCCGTCGCCGGCGCCGGGCCTACACGACCGGCGGGCTGAGCCCGATCTCCCGCGCCTAGCCAGTGCCACAACGAGTCGAAGAACGCGTCCGCCCGATCACGCCCCAGCTGGCGTGGCGTGTCGCCGTGCTCGGCGGCATCGCGTTCGTGCTGTTCGGGATCGTCTTCTTCCGCCTCTGGTACCTGCAGGTGCTGACGGGGCAGGAAGCGGTCACCCAGGCGCGCGACAACCGCGTCCGCAAGGTCCGCATCGAGGCGCCGCGCGGCGACATCGTCGACCGCAACAACGTCAAGCTCGTCCGCACCAAGGCGGCGGCGGTCGTCCAGATGGTCCCGAGCCAGCTCCCGGACAGCGTGCGCGAGGACGCCGACTCCTACCGCAAGAACCTCGTCGCGGCCGAGACCGACCGCCTCAAGGCACAGGACAGCTACGACGCCTTCCGGCGCCAGCTCAAGGACGACGGCAAGAAGGACTCCAAGTCCGAGAAGCGCGAGCTGGCCTCGCTCAAGAAGCAGGCCAAGACCGCCCGCCCCGTCCCCGTGCCGACCGTGCGGCCGACCGAGACCGACCTGATCGCGCTCTACAAGCGCATGGGGCACGTGCTGCAGATCTCGCCGGCGACGATCCACAAGCGCGTGATCCGCGGCATCGCCGACGCGCCGTACTCCAACGTCACGATCCGCACCGACGTGCCGCGCGCGCAGTTCAACTACATGCGCGAGTACGCGGAGGAGTTCAAGGGCGTCGTCGTCGAGGAGCGCTACCTGCGCCGCTATCCGGAGAAGGAGCTCGCGTCGCAGATCTTCGGGCGCGTGTTCGAGATCGGGCCCGAGCAGCTCAAGCAGAAGGAGTACGCGGGCGTCGCCCAGGGCACGCGGATCGGCCAGAGCGGGCTCGAGAAGCGCTACGACAAGTACCTGCGCGGCACCGACGGCTACCAGCGCGTCGTCGTCGACGCGCTCGGGCGCCGCGACGACCAGAAGCTCTCGTCCGTGCGCGAGCCCAAGCAGGGCCAGCGGCTGAAGCTGACGCTCGACTACAACCTGCAGAAGGCCGGCGACGACGCGCTCGAGCGCGCGATCCAGGCCTCGCACTTCGGCGCCCGCGCCGGCGCGTACGTGGCGATGGACCCGCGCGACGGCTCGATCCTCGCGATGGGCTCCAAGCCCGGCTTCGACGCGACGGTGTTCGCGCGCCCGTTCACCGAGAAGATCTGGGACTCGCTGACCTCCAAGGCGACGGGCGAGCCGCTGCTGAACCGCGCGACCGACTCCGCCTATCCGATCGGCTCGACGTTCAAGCCGATCACCGCGCTGGCCGCGCTCGACGCGGGCCTGATCGGCCGCACGACCAAGGTCGTCGACGACGGCCACTACGAGCTCGGCCCGCAGAAGTACCAGAACGCCAAGGGCGCGAGCTTCGGCTCGATCGACATGTCCGACGCCCTGAAGGTCTCCTCGGACGTCTTCTTCTATCGCCTCGGCGAGCAGGCCAACAGCAAGAACCGGGCGATCCAGCGCTGGGCGTCCAAGCTCGGCTTCGGCCACACCACCGGCATCGACACCGGCGGCGAGGCCGCCGGCCTGGTGCCGGACAGCCAATGGCGCAACACGGCGTTCGCCAAGTACAAGGCGTGCGCCGACAAGAACCACCTCCAGTACCAGACCGTCGACGCGCTGTACAAGTGCGGCGGGGTCGAGCGCAGCTGGACCACGGGCGACAACGTGAACCTGGCCGTCGGCCAGGGTGACCTGCAGGCGACGCCGCTGCAGGTCGCGGTCGCCTACTCCGCGCTCGCCAACGGCGGGACGATCGTCCGGCCGCACCTCGGCCAGGCGATCGAGGACGGCAACGGCGTGCCGATCCAGGAGCTCTCGGCCAAGCCCAAGCGCAAGATCAAGATCGACCCGGCCGATCGCGCCGTCGTCCTCGACGGCCTCCATCGCGCCGCCACCGAGGAGAACGGCACCTCCGCCGACGTCTTCAAGGGCTGGCCGAAGGAGTACAAGATCTACGGCAAGACCGGCACCGTCGAGCGCCCGCCGAACCCGGATCAGTCCTGGTATGCGTGCTTCGTCAAGGACGGCGACAAGCCGATCGTGGTCGTCGTGACCGTCGAACGCGGAGGATTCGGTGCGGAAACTGCGGCACCCGCGGCGCGCCTGATCCTCTCGCAGTGGTTCGATGTGAAGGACACCGAGTTCAAAGCCGGCTCGGACCAGAGCAATTGAGCGCCACGTCCAAGATCCAACCGGCCTCCGAGCCGCCGCCCCCGCTGGTTCCGCGGGAATGGCGCCTGCGCCTGGACCCGCTCCTGCTCCTGGCCTCGCTCGGCCTGGTCGCGTGTTCGCTGATCGTGCTCAAGGGCGCGACCAAGGACGACATCGCGACCGATCCGACCTACTTCGTCAAGCGCCAGGGGATCTACGCCGTCATCGGCCTGATCCTGATGTACGGCGTCTCGCGGTTGGACTACTCGCGGCTGCGCGAGTTGCGGTATCCGATCTACGCGGTGCTGAACATCTCGCTGGTCGGCGTGCTCGCGCTGGCCGCTGCGACGCGCGGCGCCAAATCGTGGATCCCCCTGCCGGGCTTCAATCTGCAGCCCTCGGAGATCGGCAAGGTGCTGCTCGTCGTATCGCTCTCAGGGTTCCTCGTCGAGCGGATGCGCGAGATGGGGCGCCAGACCACGGCCCGCATCATGCTGCTCGGCCTGGCCCCGACGATGCTCGTCATGGCCGAGCCCGACCTCGGGTCGGCCTCGGTGTACGTGTTCGGCATCGTTGCGATCCTCTTCGTGGCGGGGGCGCCGTGGCGCCACTTCGTCGCGCTGTTCACGCTGTTTGCGGTGAGCCTGACGTTCGTGCTCGTGGCCGCGCCGAAGCTCGGCGTGGAGGTCCTCAAGCCGTACCAGGTGTCGCGACTCACCGCCTTTTTGCATCCGTCCGCGGACCCGAGCGACGCCGGCTATCAGCAACAGCAGGCGAAGATCGCGATCGGGGCGGGGGAGAAGACGGGCCGGGGCGTCGAGAACGCCACGCAGACCGGCCTGGACTTCCTGCCCGAACACCAGACGGACTTCGTCTATGCGGTGGTCGGCGAGACCTACGGATTCGCCGGCTGCGCGCTGGTCCTATCGCTGTACGCGCTGTTGATCTGGCGCGCGCTTCACATCCTGACGATCGCGAAGAACCTCTTCGGAGCGCTGATCGCCGGCGGCATCGCCGTGATGCTGCTGTTCCAGCTTTTCGTGAGCATCGGGATGAATGTGGGGATCATGCCCATCACAGGCGTGACGGCCCCACTGCTGAGTTTCGGCGGCTCGTCGATGCTCACCACTTTCATCGCCCTCGGCCTATTGCACTCCATCAACGCGCATGCGCGCGACACGGCGGACCGCAAGGGCAGGGGGAACGTATTCCAATGAGGTTGTCCTTTGAGAAAACAAGTTCTCGTCACGGTGGACCGCGGAGAGACGCGCGTCGCCATGCTGGAGGCGTCCGGTGATCCGGCCGCCCCGTCCAAATCCCGCCCGCGCTCACGTGGCCGCGGCCGGCGCAACGAAGTCCCCGCCGGCTACCGCGTAGCGGAGATCTACTTCGAGCGCCGCGGCGGACGCTCGATCGTCGGCAACATCTACAAGGGCCGAGTCGACAACGTGCTCGCCGGCCTCGAGGCCGCCTTCGTCGACATCGGGCTCGACAAGAACGGCTTCCTGCACGTCGACGAGATCGTGCTGCCGGGCGTCGAGCAGGCCAAGCGCGGCCGCGGCAACGGGCCCCGCATCACCGACCTGCTCAAGCCAGGGCAGGAGATCGTCGTCCAGGTCGTCAAGGATCCGTTGAAGACCAAGGGCGCGCGCCTGAGCATGGAGCTCACGATCGCCGGCCGCTACATGGTCTACGCGCCCACCGGCGAGGGCGTCGGCGTCTCGCGGCGCCTGGAGGACAAGGAGCGTGACCGGCTCCGCAAGGAGGCCAAGCAGCTCGATCTGGGCGGCGGCGGCGCGATCATCCGTACGGCAGCCCACGGCGCCACGCGTGCGGATTTCGAGCGCGAGCTGCAGTACCTGTTCAAGCTCAACGAGGTCCTCGAGAAGCGTGTGCGCGAGACCACCGCGCCCGCGCTCGTCTTCCAGGAGGCGGATCTCTCGGTCCGCGTCGTACGCGACATCTTCTCCGAGCACTTCGAGCGGGCGATCGTCGACGACGAGGGCCAGTACCACCGGCTCGTGTCGTTCTTCACCCGCACCGCGCCCGAGCTCGTCGACCGCGTCGAGCTCTACGAGGGCGAGGACCCGCTGTTCGAGGCCTACGGCGTCGACCCGGTGATCAACGGCATGCTCGAGCGGCGGGTGGACCTGCCGTCGGGCGGCTACCTGGTGATCGACTACGCCGAGGCGCTGACGGTCATCGACGTCAACACGGGCTCCTTCACCGGCAAGGGCAAGTCCGCCCGCCTCGAGGACACGATCACCAAGACGAACCTCGAGGCCGCCGAGGAGGCCGTGCGCCAGCTGCGCCTGCGCGACATCGGCGGCATCATCGTCATCGACTTCATCGACATGGCCCGCTCGCGCAACCGCGACGCGGTGCTCAAGGTGCTGCGCAAGGCGCTCGACGAGGACCGAACGAAGACGTTCGTGGTCGAGATCTCGCCGCTCGGCCTGGTCGAGATGACGCGCCAGAACGTCACCGACGGCGTGCGCGAGATCATGACCAAGCCGTGCCCGGTGTGCTCGGGCGAGGGCGTGGTCAAGTCCGAGGAGACGATCGCGATCGAGTTCGCGCGCCACCTGCGCCACATGGTGCGCGAGGAGGGCGACCGCGCCCCCGAGGCCTACCTGCTGCGGATCAACCCGAAGGTCACGGCCTGGTTCATCGCCGACGGCGCGCGCGAGCTGCACGCGCTCGAGGAAGAGACGGGCAAGTTCTTCCACTTCGAAGGCTCCGACGGCCTGCCGCTGGACCACTTCGCGGTGACGATGGAGGGCACGCGGACCGAGATCGAAGAGCACGCGGTCCCGTTCCGCGCGGGCGAGGAGGTCCACGTGACCCTCGTCGAGCCGCACATGTACAACGACGACGACGCGGTGGCCAAGGTCGACGGCTACCTGATCGACGTCGTCAACGGCATCGCCTTCGTGGGCGAGAAGAAGCTCGTCCGGATCGAGGAGGCGGGCCGCACGATCGCCCGCGCGGTGCTGGTCGGCGCAGACGCCGACGCGGCCGAGGAGGCGGCGAAGGAACGGGCCGCCGCGCGCGAGAAGGCGCGCGCCGGCGCCCGCCGGACCGCGGCCAAGAAGACCGCCGCCAGGCGCCGCGAGGCCACCGAGACGCTGGCCGACGAGACGCCCCTGGCGGCCAGCACCGCGCCGGGCGTCGTCGAGGAGGCCGACGGCTCGCCGCGCAAGCGCCCGCGCCGCCGGCGGCGCTCCGAAGACCCGGATGCCGCCGAGGTCGTGGCCGCCGCGCCCGTCGTCGTCGAGGAGGACGAGCCGGCGCCCAAGCCCAAGGGCCGCGTCCGCAAGCGCCCCGCCGCGGTCGAGGATGAGACGCCCGAGGCCGAGGCCGAGCCCACGCCGAAGCCGAAGGGCCGCGCGCGCAAGCGCCCCGCGGCCGCCGAGGCGCCGGTCGAGGCCGCTGAGGCCGCCGTCGAGGAGGAGACGCCGGCGCCCAAGCCCGCCCGCAAGCGGCGCGCCAAGCCCGCCCCTGAGCCCGAGCCCGAAGCGGTCGAAGAGGACCTCGAGGGAGACGACGAGGAGGAAGACGGCGACGACGCGCTATCCTCTCGCCCCCGGCGCCGTGGCCGTAGAGGTGGACGGCGCCGTTCGCGCGCGAAGGCTCAGGCCGACGCTGAGATTTCCGACTAGGCCTCTCTTTCGAACATGTCCTACGCAGTCATCAAGACCGGCGGAAAGCAGTATTCCGTCACCGAGGGCCAGACCCTCCTCATCGAGCGTCTGCCCGACGACGTCGGCGCGACCGTGGATCTCCAGCCGTTGCTGCTGGCCGGCGACGGCGATGCCGTCTTCGAGGGGGACAAGCTCTCGTCCGCGGCCGTCAAGGCGGAGATCGTCGAGCACGTGCGCGGCCCCAAGCTCCGTGTCTTCAAGTTCAAGCCCAAGCGCGGCTACAAGCGCCGGACGGGTCACCGTCAGGAACTGACGCGGATCAAGATCACTTCCATCAAGGGCTAGGGCGAAGACTCATGGCACATAAGAAGGGCCTCGGCTCCTCCCGCAACGGCCGCGACTCCAACGCCAAGCGCCTCGGCGTGAAGGTCTTCGCCGGGCAGACCGTGACCGGCGGCGAGATCATCGTGCGCCAGCGCGGCACCAAGTTCAAGCCGGGCAACGGCGTCGGCATCGGCAAGGACGACACGATCTACGCGGCGTCCCCGGGCATCGTGGACTTCAAGGAAGGCCGCAAGGGCCGAGTGATCTCGGTTCTACCGGCCGCCGCCGAGTAAACGAGGCAGGGCAGCCCCTCCGCCCCACCCCGATCATCCGACCTCGATGAGCGCCTCCGCGATGCGGAGGCCCACGACCGCGGCGGGCACGTTCGTGTTCGCCCGCGGGATGGTCGGGATGATGCTGCAGTCCGCAACGTAGAGACCTTCGGCGCCGATCACGGCGCCGTTCTCGTTTGTGACGGTCCCGAGCGCGCAGGTGCCGACCGGGTGGTAGTAGTGCACGACCTCGCGCCGGATCGCCCCGCGCAGGTCATCGTGGGCCCCCAACTCGGGACCGAGCCTCGGCATCCGCGCCGCGATCTCGCGCACGATCCGCACGCCGTCGACGAGCACGTCCAGATCGTGGGCCTCTTTGAGGTACGCGTGGTCGATCCGCGGTGTGCCGTCGGCCCTGAGCGTGACCGTCCCGCGTGAGCGCGGGGTCATGCACGCCACCGGCAGCTCCCAGCGCCACGCGGACGGGTCCTTCGGATGCGGCCCGCCGATCGGGTAGAGGTGCAGGTCGAACGCCTCGGTGCAGTGCGAGCTGCGCAGCTTCGCGATCGACTGCTCCTCGGGCGTCCACGCGGTCCGTTCTGCGTGCGCGCGCTCCAGCTCCGGGGTGCCGGCGAAGCCGATGACATACGCGGGGTGGTCGTGCAGGTTCTCGCCGACGGGCAGGTCGAGCACGCGGCCGTGCGGTCCCACGCCGGAGCGCAGCAGGATCGCGGGCGACTCGTATGTGCCGGCCGCGAGCACCACGTGGTCGGCGCGGTACTCGCGGCCGGCGGCCGTGACCCCCACGGCACGGTGGCCGTCGAACAGGACCCGCTCCACCTCCGCGTCGCCGATCACGGTCAGCTTCGAGCGGTCCAGGAACGCGAACGCGGCGTTGTAGCGGACTCCGTCGACGATGTTCACGGGAGAGATCCCGATCGCCTCGTGTTCGTCGAGATCGTTGAGGTCGTCGGTGGAGGCGATCCCTACGGCGTTCGCCGCGGCGATGCACTCGGCCTGGAACGGCGTGATGTCGTCGGGCGTGGTGACGCGGAACGCTCGCATGACGGCTTCGAAGTGGGGGAGGAGGTCGCTCGTCGCCCAACCCGGGATGCCCCAGCCGTCGTAGTCCGTGCGAGCGCCCCAGATCGCCGCGCAGCCGTTGTGCGAGGAGCACCCGCCGAGCACGCGGGCGCGCTCGAACGGCACCCGCCCGTCCTCGCTGACATAGCCCCAGTCGTAGCTGGCGCTCAGCGCCGCCGCGTCGAGCAGGTCGGCGTCCCAGCGACCGGAGTCCCGCGGGCCGAGGTCCGGCCCGGCCTCGAGCAGCGTCACGGCGGCCCCGGAGGCGGCCAGCGAGCCGGCAAGCGCGCAGCCCGCCGGCCCTGACCCGACGACGATGACGTCTGTCATGCGTGGACCGGCTCTGGCGCCTCGACCTCGCCCAGCGCGGACTCCGGCATGTCGTCGAGCGCGTCCGGCGAGAAGATCCGGAAGCCGAGGAACGTCACGCCGCCGATCGCGACCAGCACGATCACGAGCTTCACCGCGTCCCAGAACTGGCTCGGGAACAGCAGCACGGTGAGCTCGAAGATCAGCCACAGCAGCGCCCCGGCCACGACGAACGGCTCCCAGCGCCCGAGCGAGAACGTCGCCGGGATCAGCTTCAGCTTCGGCCGCACCTTGAGGTACATCAGCACCGTCGCGAGGTAGATCAGCGCGGGCAGGATCGAGCCGGCCGTGAAGAGCTTGAACAGCGCGTCGGTGCTGAACACGAGGGTGAAGATGACGCCGCCGACCATGATCAGCGCGACCGCCCAGGCGGGAGTCGACGTGCTGTGGGTCACGCGGCCGAACAGCTGGAAGCCCGGGAAGCGCCTGTCGCGCGACATCGCGAACACCAGCCGCGAGCCGGACATCATGATGATCAGGCCGTTGGCGAAGATCGCGACGTTGACGACGACCAGGAACAGGTCCTTGATCGTCGAGCCGAGCTGGTCCTCCATGATGAAGCTGACCGGCGCGGGTGACCCGGTGGTGGCTTTGACGTCGGTCATCGCGATCGTCAGCGCGATCAGGAACACGAGCCCGACGACGACCGAGACCGTCACGGCGCGCAGCATCGCCATCGGGACGACCTTGGTCGGCTCCTCGGTCTCCTCGGCGAGGTTGGCGGCGGACTCGAAGCCGACGATCGTGTACGCGCCGACCAGCGTGGCGAGGAAGAACGGGCCGTTGTAGGCCCAGTAGCCCGCGCCGCCGTCGATCGTGCCGGTCGAGGTGAGGTTCGAGACACTGCCGTCGCCGGTCACCAGCGCGGCGACCAGCAGGACGACCGTGAGGCCGAGCATGCCGATGATCTCGGCGCCCACGGCGGAGCCGTTGATCAGCGCGGTCGCGCGGGTCGAGACGACGATCAGCAGCGCCTGCGCGGCCAGCGTGCAGACGGTGACCAGCTGCGCGTTGCCGACGCTCGGGGCGATCCCGAACAGCGGCATGAACGCCTGCGTGGCGAAGCCGTAGTCGACGGCCACCACCACGACGGCCAGGAACGCGTAGCTGAGCCACCCGAACCCCCAGCCGACGCGTGGATTGAGCAGCCGCGACGCCCACTGGTAGGAGTAGCCCGCGATCGGGATCCGCGCGGCGAACTGCATGAAGATGAGCGCGACGAGGATCTGGCCGATCCCGGCGAGGATCCAGAGCCAGATGCCGCGCGGGCCGGAGTTGTTCAGCGCGAACCCGTACGACGCGAAGATGCCGGACGTGATCGAGATGAACGAGAACCCGACGGCGAACGAGGTGAAGCTCGACAGGCTGCGGCCCAGCTGCTGCTGGTAGCCGTAGCGCTCGAGGTTGTGGTCGGCGGACACGGTCAAACCTCCTTCGGGGTCGCTGCGGTGGCTTCGATCACTGCGTGCAACTGGTCAAGCAGCGGGGCGCCGGGTACGAACAGGCCGTCGAAGGCGGCGCTGCCGACCGTGAAGCCCCAGGCACCGGCGGCGACGATCTTCGCGATCCGCTCGGTGTCGGCGACGCTGCCGGCGACGATCACCGGCTTGCCCACGGCCGCCACCGTCTCGCGCATCAGCGCGTCGGCGTCGCCCGCGAAGCGGTAGGCGAGCAGGTCCAGGCCCCACACGCGGTCGTTGGCGGCCAGCTCGAGCGCGTGGGCGACGATCTCGTCGTGGGTCCCTTCGAGCACGCTCGGGTGGCCGACGATCGTGCCCGGGAACGGGCAGTAGCGGATCTCGGCGTCGCCGATCACCTCGAGCGCGGCCTGCAACTGCGTGCCGCCGAGGAGCAGGTCGACGCCCAGCTCGACGCCGAGCTCGATCGCTTCAAGCTCGGCGCGCGGGTCGGGGTTGACGACCTCCAGCGCGATCTCGCGGTCCTGCTCGCGCAGGATCGCGACGAGCTCTTTGAGTCGCTGCGGGGGCAGCCCGACGTCCTTGAAGCCGACGACGGGGATGTCCAGCGGCGCGAGCTCGCGGCAGACCTCCGCCGCGCCCGCCACGGTCGCGTCGCCGTGGGTGAGCATGAACACGAAGCGCGTCAAGTGGTCCTCCGTGCGCGCGCCGCGTACGCGCGCGCCAGCTCGTAGGCGGCGCCGAGGCTGGCCGCTGACGCGGTGCCCTTTCCGGCGAGGTCGAACGCCGTGCCGTGATCGACGCTCGTGCGGATGAACGGCAGCCCGAGCGTGACGTTCACGCCCTTCTCGAAGCCGACCATCTTGAGCGGGATCAGGCCCTGGTCGTGGTAGAGCGCGATCACCACGTCGAACTCGCCTTGGTGGGCGCGCCAGAAGATCGTGTCCGGCGGGAACGGGCCGTGGGCGTCGATACCGAGCTCACGTGCGGCGGCGACGGCGGGCGCGACCGTCGTGGTCTCCTCGTCCCCGAACAGCCCGCCCTCGCCCGCGTGCGGGTTCAGGCCGGCGACCGCGATGCGGGGCGCGTCGAGCGCGAACCGCCTCAGCTCGCGGTCGACGGTGACCACCGTGCGCAGGATCCGCTCGGTGGTGATCAGGTCCAGCGCGCTGCGCAGCGAGACGTGCACGGTCACGAGCGCGACCCGGAAGTCACCGTCGGCGAGCATCATCACGGCGTCCGGCGTGCCCGTGAGGTCGGCCAGCGCGGTCGTGTGGTCGAGGTGCGCCGCGCCCGCCAGCGACAGCGACTCCTTGTTGATCGGCGCGGTGACGATCGCGTCGATCTCGCCGGCCTGCGCGAGGCCGATCGCGTGCGTGAGGTAGGCGTACGCGGCCGCTCCCGCGCGGGCGTCGAGGCGCCCGGGCACGATGCCGTCGAGGGGGTCGCCGACCTGAGCCACTCCGACCTCGCGCGCGAGGCCGGCGGCGCGCAGCGTACGCTCGTCGCCGATCACGAACGCGTCGTCGACCCCTCCGGCGAACAGCTTGGCGACGATCTCGGGCCCGACCCCGGCCGGATCGCCCATCGTCACGGCGATCCGGGGGCGCATCACGCGGCCGCTCCGAGAAGAGCGGCCACGCTCGCCGTGAGCGCGTCGTCGGAGCCGAAGCCGCCGGCCTTGGTGACCGCCGGGATCGCGTGGCCGCCGCGCAGCAGGCCGACCGGGATGCCCGGCTCGACCTCGCCGAGGACGGCGAAGCCGGTGGTCTCGAGCGCGTTCAGCGCGGCGGCGGCCGTGTCGCCCCCGGTCAGGACGACGGCGTCGGCGCCGGCGCGGACCGCGGCCAGCACGGCCGTGCCGAGCTCCTCGGCGACCGCGAGCGGGTCCTGGGCGCCGTGCTCGGGCGACGCGACGATCGTCACCCGCGGGTCGCCGTGCTCGCGCAGGCGCGTGAGCTGGTGGCGGGTGCGCGGGTTGAGGCTGCCGACGGCGACGACCACGCGGCGGGCCGACGGGCGTCGCGAGCGGCGTCGCGGCCCGCGCAGCACGCGGCCGAACGCCTGGGTGAGGCCGGTCGAGCCCGCCCACAGGACGTCCTGCGGCGCGGTGCGGACGAGCAGGTCGAGGTCGTCGTCGGTCTCGGCGTCGGCGACCACGAAGCCGCCGCGCTCGAGCAGCCGCGCCGCGTCGCCCAGCGCGTCGCGGGGCAACAGCGTCGCGCCGAGCAGGTCGAGCAGGTCCGAGGTCCGGGCGGGGGAGACCGGGTCGGCACCGGCGAACCCCTCGTGGACCGGGATGCCCTCGAGCCGCTGCACCCCGCCGACGGTGGTGCGGCCGTAGAGCGGGAAGGCGGGCGCGACGAGCGCGGCCCGGCGCCCACTGGCCGCGAGCGCGGCGTGCAGCTCGGCGCGGACGTTCCCGCGCAACGTCGAGTCGAACTTCTTGATCAGAAGCGGCGTGCCGCGCAGGGCGCCGATCCACTCGCCGGTCCGCCGTGCCGCCTCGGCGGCGGGCAGGTGGCGCGTCCGCACGTCGATCGCGAGGACGTCGACCCCGGCGGTGGGCTCGCCGCCCGCCAGCACCACGTCGGCGGTGAAGCCCGCTTGCGTGAAGCCCACGGCGGCGTCGCAGGCGCCGGTCAGATCGTCCGCGACGATCGAGACCCTGAGATCCGGCATGTGCGTAAGTACACTTGCGCGCGCTCCGTGACGCCAGAGCCACTCGCCGGTGAAAATCGCCAGCCACTTTCCGGACTGGACCGCGCGAGCGCGCCGCTGAACGCCTTGCGGGCCGCCGGGGTCGCGCTCGACTTCGCCGGTCCGGCGGACCTCACCGTCCGTCTGCGCGAGGCGATCGTGGACGGGCGCTTGGCCGACGGCGCCAAGTTGCCGTCCGCCCGCGCGCTGGCGGGCGCGCTCGGCCTGTCACGGAACGCGGTCGCGGACTGCTACGCGCAGCTGGCGCGCGAGCACCTGGTGTCGGCCCGCCACGGCTCGGGCACGTTCGTCGCCGCGCCCGCCGAGGCCCGGGCCCGCGGCCGCCCGCGGGTGCGCGAAGACGTCGACTGGCTGCGCGCCCGCCACCCGTCCAACGGACACGAGGCGCACATCGACGGGATCGACCTGCGGCTGCGGGCGGGAACGCTGGCGCCGCTGGCGAGCGACGCGTGGCGGCGCGCCTGGCGCCACGCGACCGCGACGATCGCGCCCACCTACGGCGACCCGCAGGGCCCGCGCCCCGTACGCGAGGCGATCGCGGAGCACGTCCGCGTGACCCGCGGCGTCGCGTGCCTGGCGGGCGACGTCGTCGTCACGAGCGGCGCCAGCGACGCGCTCGCGCTGCTCCTGCGCGCCACGATGTCGCCGGGTGACGGCCTCGCCGCGGAGAACCCCGGCTACCGCGGCGTCACCCGTCTGGCCGCGGTGCACGGCATCCGCTTGCACCCGCTGGCGGTCGACGAGCACGGCGCGGACGTCGCCGCGCTCGCCGAAGCCGACCCGCTGGTCGTCCACGTCACCCCTTCCCACCAGTTCCCGACCGGCGCCGAGCTCTCGCCCGACCGCCGTGCCGCCCTGCTCGCGTGGGCGCAGCGGCGCGGCGCGCTCGTGATCGAGAACGACTACGACGGCGAGTTCCGCTTCGACGGCGCGGTCGCCGCGCCGCTGACCGCGGCCGACACGTCCGGCACCGTCTGCCTCGTCGGCACGTTCTCGCGGCTGATCACGCCGTCGCTGCGGGTCGGCTACATCGTCGCGACGCCCGCGCTGGCCGAGCGCGTCGCCGCGTTGAAGCGCGCGCTGGACGCCCACCCGTCGCTGCCCGCCCAGCACGCGGTGGCGCAGCTGATCCGCTCCGGCGAGCTCGCCCGCCACCTGCGCCGCGTCCGTGCGCTGGCGACCCACAAGCGCGCGCTCCTGCGGGCCGCGCTCGGCGGGCTGGACGGCGTGACCGTTCACGGGATCGACGGCGGCCTGCACGTGCTCGTCCGCGGCGAGCGCCCGGCCGCCGACGTCGCCGCATGTCTGCGCGCCCGCGGCGTCCACGTCGACGTCCTCGCGGAGCACTGCTGGGCCCCTGTCGGCGACGACGGCCTCCTGCTCGACTACGGCCGCGTCACGCCGGCGGCCTTCGAACGCGCGCTCGCGTTGATCGCCGCCGAGCTCAGCCGAGGCCTGAACTGACGCCGCGCGGGGCGCGAGCGCCCCTTCGTCGTGCCGCGGCCGCCCAGGGCGCCGCCCGCGCGATTCGCCCGCCCGCTCGCCGCGGCCGATCGCCGCGCCCGCCCGCACGCTTTGCCGCTCCGCATGTCGCGCCCACCCGCTTCGCCGCGCCGTGCCGGTCGCCGTGCCCGCCCGCGCGACTCGTCCGCCCGCTCGCCGCGGCCGATCGCCGCGCCCGCCCGCACGCTTTGCCGCACCCGCACGTGCCAACCTCGCACGGCCAATTGGCGCGTTGGTGGGGGTGTGATGCTGGTGTTTCGCTATGCGGGAGTAGAGCATCACACCCCTCGTCTGCTCGAGGCGCGCGGTCGTGCCGATCGCCGCCGAGCTCAGCCGAGGCTCGAGCTGACGACCTCGGCGTGCTCTCTCAGCAGCCCGGCGAGGTCGGGGGTCTCGGCGTTGAGGATGCGGGAGATCGGGCCGGAGACGCTGATCGCCGCGATCGCGCGGCCGGCGCGGTCGAGGACCGGGGTCGCGACGCAGGCGACGCCCAGCTCGTGCTCCTCGTTGTCGGTCGAGTAGCCGCGGCGACGGATCTTGGCCAGGTCCTCCTGCAGCGCGTCGAGGGTCGTCAGCGTCCGCGGCGTCGAGGGCGCCAGCGGGGCGCCGTCGAGCAGGGTGACCACGTCGGACGGGTCGCGCCACGCCAACAACGCCTTGCCCGCGCCTGACGTGTGTGCCGGGATCGAGCGGCCGACCTCGGTGTGCAGCCGCACGCTGCGCGTCCCCGACACGGACTCGATGTAGACGACGTCGCGACCCTCGAGCACGACCAGGTTGGTCGTCTCGCCCGTCTCCTCCTGGATCGCCTCCAGGTGCGGCCGCGCCGCGGTGCGCAGGCGCCCGAGCCGATCCTGCACGCCGGACGTCAGCTCGAGCAGCTTGTAGCCGAGCAGGTAGCGCCCGGTGGTCGGGTTCTGCGACGCGTACCCGCGCGCGACGAGCGTCCCGAGCAGCCGGTGCGCCGTGCTCGGCACGAGCCCGGTCCGCGCGGCGATCTCCGACACGCCGAGGTCGTCCGCGCCCGCCAACGCCTCGAGCAGGTCGAGCGCTCGTTCGAGCGACTGGACGCGAGGCTGCGGCATATCCCGCAGATTAGAACAAGTATTCCGCTATGCGGATCGATCGAAGACGATGTCGAGCGCGCCGTTCCACAGGACGTGCTCGCCGAGCGGCCGCAACTGGTCGACGCCTTCGACGATCGTGAGGAAGTGGTTGCCGGCGAGTTGGCCGACGATCGACGCGAACAGGGTCCCGCCGTACGGGAAGAGGATCTCGGTCTCGCTCAGCCCGCCGGGGTACCAGAGCACCTGGCCCGGCGCCGGGTGCGAGGTGGCGTTCTCGGGCTTGCCGTCGAGGCCGATGTCGAGGTCGCCGAGCGGGATCCACGCCGACTCTCCGCTCCAGCGCACGTGGATGATCTTCGAGTGAAACGGCAGCAGTCTCTCGAAGGCGGCGACGGTCTTGGGCGCCTTCTCGGTCTCCAGCTCGCCCTTGAACGAGAAGGGCCCGGCGGTGACGGTCAGCATCACGGCATCGTAGGTCTCAGCAGGCGGCCCGCGCCGGCTGCCGGAATCGCTCCGCGCAGCAGCGTGTGCGTGACGCGCGCCCGGAACGTCCGGCCCACGTAGGGGGAGACCTGGTGGCGGTAACGGAGGTCCTCCGCGCGCAACGTGTGCGGTGCGTGCGGGTCGATCAGCGCGAGGTCGGCGTCGTAGCCGGGCGCGATCCGCCCCTTGCGGGGGATCCCGAACCGCTCGGCCGGCGCGGTCGCCGTCAACACACCCACGAAGTCCGGGTCGAGCTCGCCCAGCAGGAGCAGCTCGCGCGTGCTCTGGCACGACGCGATCCCGCCCCACGCGTCCCCGAACGCGCCCTCCTTCAACGCCGGCTCCGACGGCGAGTGGTCCGAGACCACCATCTCGACCTCGCCCGCGCGCAGCCGCCGCCACAGCTCGATCTGCTCCGTCGCGTCGCGCACCGGCGGCGCGCACTTGGCGACGGCGCCGAGCGCCTCGACGTCCTCCGGCGTGAGGAACAGGTAGTGCGGGCAGGTCTCGCAGGTCACGTCGACCCCCGCCTCCCGCGCCGCGGCGATCAACGCCGCGCCGCGCCCGCTCGACACGTGCACGACGTGCAGCGCGCACCCGGTCTCGGAGGCGAACAGCAGCGCGCGCGAGATCGCCTCCAGCTCGGCGACGACCGGCCGTGAGGCGAACCAATCGCGAGCGCCGGGACCGAACGAACGCGCCGTCAGCGCGTCGTTCTCCGCGTGCACGGCGACGATCAGGCCCAGCCGCGCGGCGATCGCCATCCCCTCGTACAGGGTCACGTCGTCGACGCGCTCGAACTCCTCGATCCCCGAGTTCGACATGAACGCCTTCAAGCCGATCACGCCCCGCGCGGCCAGCTCCTCGAGCCGGTCCAGTCGCCCGGGCACGAGCCCGCCCCAGAGCCCGAAGTCGACGCACGAGGACGCCCGCGCGGCCTCGAGCTTGGCGTCGAACGCCGCGCCGTCGACGACCGGCGGCGACGAGTTCAGCGGCATGTCGAAGAACGCCGTGTACCCACCCGCTGCCAGCGCGGCGCTGCCCGTCGCGAAGCCTTCCCAGTGCGTCCGGCCCGGCTCGTTGAAGTGCACGTGCGGGTCCAGGCCGCCCGGCAGCACCCAGTGCCCGCCGGCGTAGAGCTCGTGTCGCGCGCCCGACAGCTCGGACGCGACCGCCTCGATCATCCCGTCGGTGACGCCGATGTCCACCGCTCGGCCGTCGACGATCCCCTGGCGCACGATCAGGTCGAACACACGAACCTCGTCGCCGCCTCGATCGCGAGCGATACGTCCTCCACGGTCACCGACTCGTCGGGATGGTGGCTGATGCCGCCCGCGCAGCGCACGAACAGCATCGCGGTGTCGGTCACCCGCGCCATCGTGACGGTGTCGTGCCCGGCGCCGCTCGGCAGCCGCCGCACGCGCACGCCGGTCTCGCGCACCGCGCCGGCGACCCCGTCGACCAGGGCCGGCGTGCACGGCGTCGACGGCTCGCTCATGTCGCTCCACGCCATCGAGACGGCGCGCAGCCGGGCGATCTCCTCGCCGGCCGTCCGCAACCGGGCGAGAGCGGCCGCGCGGACAGCGTCGTCCTGGTGGCGCACGTCCAGCGACAGATCCACCTGGCCCGGGATCACGTTGCTCGCGCCCCGCGGCACGTCCAGCTGCCCGACGGTGGCGACCAGGCCGTCCTCGTCGAGCCCGGTCTGCTCGACGGCGAGGACGAACTCCGCGGCCGCGGCGAGCGCGTCGCGGCGCAGGTGCATCGGCGTCGTCCCCGCGTGGCCGGCACGTCCCGTGAACGCGAGCTGGGCGTGGCTCTGACCCGCGATCGCGGTCACGACCCCGAGCGCCAGCCCTTCGGCCTCCAGCACCGGACCCTGCTCGATGTGCACCTCGAAGTAGGCCCGGGTCGCGGGGTCATACAGCGGCACGCCGAGCTCGTCGCCGATCGCCTCGCGCAGCGTCAGGCCCTGCGCGTCGCGGAGCGCGAGATCGGCGTCGGAGAGCTCCCCGATGAAGGCACGGCTGCCCAGGTAGCGCGAGTTGAAGCGCAGCCCGTCCTCGTCGGCGAACGCGACGACGTCGAGCTTGCGCTCTGCCCTTTCTGCGACCTCGATCCCGACGAGGATGCCGAGCATCCCGTCATAGCGGCCCGCGTCGGCCACCGTGTCCAGGTGCGAGCCGAGCGCGAGCAGCCCGCCCGGCCCTTCGCGGCGCCCGGCGAGGTTGCCGACGGCGTCCACGCGGGTCTCCAGCCCTGCCAGCTGCATCCACTCGCGCACCCGCGCCCGCGCGAGCGCCATCGCCCGCGTCGCCACCGGACGCGTGATGCGGCCGGGCTCCTCGGTGTAGGTGGCCAGCTCGTCCGCGCGGGCGAGGACGCGACGCGCGGCTTGCTCGAACGACGACGGCACGGCCGACAGCCTATGCACCCTGTCCCTTTGGGCGGCTCACCGTGGGCCGGACGTGAGATCTAATGCGCTTCATGCGGCTCGCTCTCATCGTGCTCTCCCTCGTGCTCGCGTTGCCCGCGGCCGCGAACGCCTCGTCCGTCGCCTACATCCAGAACGGAGAGGTCTGGCTGTCCTCGCTGGACGGGTCGCAGAAGGTCCGCCTCGCCGCGCCGGTGGTCAACACGAGCGGTGAGACCGAGAACTGGCTCGCGGTCGCCGCCTCCGACGGCGGCCGGATCGTCGCCGCCCGCAACAAGCCGGGGAGGATCGCGAGCTTCTCGTGGTTCAAAGTGTGGGAGGCCGACGGGACCTCGACGGTCGAAGGGCCGCTCAACTACCCCGGCGGCTGGCAGCTGCCGGTCTACCCGCTCGGCTTCGACGTGACCGCCGACGGCAAGCACATGGTCTACGGCTTCTCGAACAGCAGCTGCTGCCCGTACACCTTCGGCCGCGGCACGTACGTCCGCCCGGTCAGCAACAGCTCGCTCGCGCCGATCCCGATCTCGAGCTACGAGGAGCCGACGCTGTTCGGCTCGCAGGTGATCGCCAGGTCCGGGTCCATCATCAATGTCCAGCAGGCGGCCGCCACCACTTACGGGAAGGACTTCGATCCGTGGCTGGACGTCTCCGGCACCGGCCTCGAGCTGCGCCGCACCGACGTCGCCGCGACGGGCAAGCTCGCCGCGTTCGAGGTCGAGCAGTGGAACGGGGGAACCCAGACGATCGGCAAGATCGGGCTGCTGTCGATCGCCGGCGTGGGTGGCGCCCTCGCGGGCGGCGTCGACTGCTACCTGCCGGCGAGCGGCATCGCCAAGGACGTCTCGCTCTCCCAGGACGGCCGCTTCGTCGCGTGGAGCGACGACCAGGGCCTGAAGGTCGCCGGCACGCCGACGACGGGCGACGACCCGTGCGCGCTCAGCTCGCCGGCCGTGGCGATCGCCGCGGGCGCCACCAGCGCGTCGATCAGCGGCGGTGCGATCACGCCGTTCCTGCCGCCCGCGCCGCCCGCGCCCACGCCCACGCCCACGCCCACCCCGACGCCGACCACCACCAACCCGACGACGAACAACGCCCCGTCGACCGCGGGCATCTCGAACCCCGCGACCGAGACGCAGCCCAAGCTGCCGGCCAAGGTCGCCGCCAAGGCGCTGACCACCGGTCTGCAGATCACGGTCGGCGCGCCGGGCAAGGTCACGGTCGTCGCCACCGCGGGCAAGACCCAGGTCGGCACCGGCTCGGCGACCGCGAAGGCCGCCGGCAAGGTGACGGTCAAGCTCAAGCTGACCAAGGCCGGGCGCAAGCTCGCCCGCAAGGGCAAGAAGGTCACGCTCAAGGTCACGCAGGCAGGCCGGACGACGACCCGCACGATCAAGCTGAGCTAGGGGATCTCCCGCACCATCACGAGGTTCGTCGCCCCGGGCGTGCCGGTGCGGCGACCCGACGTGATCACGACCCGCGCGCCCTGCTCGAGGCCGGCGTAGTCGCGGGCGATCTCCAGCGCGCGCTCGATCATCTCGTCGACGGTCTCGGCGGTCGGCATGTCGGTCGGGTAGACGCCCCACTCGAGCGTCAGCTGGTTGGCGACGCCCGGCTGGTGGGCGAGGGCGATGATCGGGCGGCGCTTGCGGTACTTCGCGCACGCCCGGGCGGCACCGCCGGTCGAGGACGGGACGATCAGCGCCGCCGCGTCCAGCTGCTCGGCCAGGTCGACCGCGGCGCGCATGATCGCCTCGCCGACCGTGCGCAGGTCGGTCTTGCGGGCGCGGCCGTGGATCGTGGGCGCCTCCTCCGCGGCCAGTGCGATCTCCGCCATCGCCCGCACCGCCTCGACCGGGTAGGTGCCGACGCTGGTCTCAGCGCTCAGCATCACCGCGCTGGACCCGTCGATCACCGCGTTGGCGACGTCGGTGGCCTCGGCGCGGGTCGGCTCGGACGCCTGGATCATCGACTCGAGCATCTGCGTCGCGGTGATCACGAACTTGCCCGCCTGGGTGGCGCGCCGGATCGTGTCCTTCTGCATCAGCGGCACCCGCGCGACGCCCGCCTCGACGCCGTAGTCGCCGCGCGCGACCATCAGCCCGTCGGTGACCTCGATGATGTCGTCGAGCGCCTCGTACGCCTCGATCTTCTCGATCTTGGCGATCAGCTTGGCCGCGCTGCCCAGCTCGAGCGCGAGGGCGCGGAGCTGCTCGATGTCGCCCGCCGAGCGGACGAAGGAGAGCGCGACGAAGTCGGCGCCCAGCTCGGCGGCGAGGCCGAGGTCGGCGACGTCCTTCTCGGTGATCGCGGGCAGCTCCGGCCGCGCGTAGGTGACATTGATGCCCTTGCGCGGCGCCAGCGGGCCGGGGGAGACGCAGGTGGTGACGACGTTCGGGCCGTCCTCGCGGATCACCGCGAAGCGCGGGACGCCGTCGCCGATCACGATCTCCGAGCGCTCGGTCACCAGCGCCGTGAACTTGTCGAAGTCGACCTGCACGCCCGCCGGGCCGAAGACCACCTCGTCCCCGACCTGCACGATCCGCGGCTCGGTCGCCGCGTTCAGGCGCAGCTTCGGGCCCTGCAGGTCGAACAGCAGGCCGATCGGGCGGCCGGCCGCCGCGGCCGCCGCGCGCACCTCGGCGGCGCGCCGCCGCAGGTCCTCGTGCGAGCCGTGCGAGCAGTTCAGCCGCGCGCAGTCGAGACCGGCGGCCACGAGCCGGTCGAGGACGCCGTCGGCGTCGGTGGCGGGCCCCAGGGTGGCGACGATCTTCGTGCGGCGCTCCAACATGCGCGCCAGTGTTGCATCGAACCAGCGGGCGGGGCCGTGCGTAGGTTGCAGATGGGGGGTCTGTGAACCTATCGGGAGGCTGGAATGAGAGCAGTGGTTGGGGTCGCCGCGGCATTCGCCGGGGCATTGACCATGGGGGGCACCGCGGCGGCGCAGGTGACGCCGACGGTGATCGACCCGAAGCTCGAGGTGCGGGCCGTCACGACGGGGTTGACGCAGCCCGTGCAGATGCAGTTCATCAAGGACCACGAGTTCTGGGTCCTGGAGAAGTCCACGGGGCAGATCAAGCGCGTCCGCAATGGCGGCACGCCTGAGGTGATCCTCGACCTGGCGGTCAACTCGAACTCCGAGCGCGGCCTGCTGGGCATCACGCTCGACCAGGACTTCAAGCGCACCGGGACGCTCTTCCTGTACTGGAGCGAGAGCACCACCGGCGCCGACAGCACCGCGGGCGACACCGTCCCGCTGCTCGGCAACCGCCTCGACCGCTATCACTGGGACGGCGCCACGCTGACGTTCGAGAAGACGATCCACCGCGGCCGCGCGTTCCAGGACGACGCGACCAACCGCAACCCGGCGACGCCGAACACGCCGGTGTTCCGCGGCAACCACAACGGCGGCGTCCTGCGGACCGGCCCGGACGGGAAGATCTACCTGCAGGTCGGCGACACCGGTCGCCGCGGCCAGCTGCAGAACATCTTCGACGGGCCGTTCGGCGAGGGCATCCCGGACGACCAGTTCGGCGGTCCGGACATCACCAACGACCACTTGACGGGCGTGATCCTGCGCCTGAACCCGGACGGCACGACGCCGCGCGACAACCCGTTCTGGAGGGTCGGTGCCGAGCGCGGCGGCCAGGTGGGCGCGAACCTGAAGAAGATCTACGCCTACGGCCTGCGCAACGGCTTCGGCATGGCGTTCGACCCGTTCAGCGGCGACCTCTGGGAGCAGGAGAACGGCGACGACTCGTTCAGCGAGATCAATCGCACCGAGCCGGGCTTCAACTCCGGCTGGACCCAGGTCATGGGCCCGCTCGAGCGCGTCGCGCAGTTCAAGGCGATCGAGACCACCCGCACGCCGGTCCCGCCTGACCCCAACGCCCCCAACGGCTACTTCGGACTCCAGCAGGTCCGCTGGGACCCGAGCCTGATCGCCGACACTCCCTGGGAGGCGTACAACCGCCTCTTCAAGCTCCCCGGCTCCGAGTTCTCGGATCCGGAGCTGGCCTGGAAGTACGAGGTCGCCCCGGGCGGCATCGACTTCCTCTCCACCAAGGAGCTCGGCAAGGAATACAAGGGCGACCTGTTCGTCGGCTCCGCCCGCGGCTCCCTGCGCGGCGGCAACCTCTTCCGCCTGGCGATCGAGAACAACCGCAAGAAGGTCGACGTCTCGGCCGACAAGCGCCTGAAGGACCGCGTCGCCGACAACGTCGGCAAGTACGAGATCACCGAGTCCGAGTCACTGCTCTTCGGCGAGAACTTCGGCGTCACGCCGGACCTCAAGGAGAGCCCGGACGGGACCCTCTACGTCGTGTCCAACACCCAGGGCACCGTGTACGAGATCCGCCGCAAGTAATCGGCGACGCTAAGTAATCCCAATGGTGCGAAGGGGCGTGGGACCATCGGCCTTTGGCCACCCACGCCCCGCGCACCGCACTGGTGGCGCTCGCCGCCGCCCCGCAGTTGCCGGTCCCGCTGACCACGCTGATCGGCCGGGGCCGTGACGCCGCCGACGTCCGCCGCCGGCTTGCCGGCACGCGCCTGCTGACGCTGGTCGGTCCCGGCGGCGTCGGCAAGACGCGGCTGGCGATCGAGGTCGCGGGCGGAGTCGGGGAGGCCGTGTGGTGGCTCGATCTCGTGTCCGTCGGCGGGGCCGTCGAGTCCGCGCTCGTGCGGGCGCTCGGTGTGCGGCCGCTGCCCGGCCTGCGCGAGCTCGATGCCGCCGCCGGCCTGCTGTGGGACAAGCGCGCGCTGCTCGTGCTCGACAACTGCGAGCACGTGGCGGCCGAAGTCGCGCGGATGCTGGAGACGCTGCTGCAGACCTGCCCGCGCCTGCGCGTCCTCGCGACCAGCCGCATCCCGCTGGGCGTCGAAGGCGAGACCCGCTGGGCGGTGCCGCCGCTGTCGCCCGCCGACGCGGAGCGGCTCTTCGCCGACCGCGCGCGGCTCGTCGACCGCACCTGGAGCGGCCCGGCGCGCGAGATCTGCCGCCGGCTCGAGGGCGTGCCGCTCGCGCTCGAGCTGGCCGCCGCCCGGGTGGTGGCGCTCGACGGCGACGCGATCGCCCGCGGCCTGGAGGACGCCGTGCAGCTCCTCACCGCCCGCCACCGCGAGGGCGATCTGCGCCACCGCAGCCTGCGCGCGTCGCTGGACTGGAGCTACGGCCTGCTCGATCCGCCGGCGCAGGTCCTGCTCACGCGGCTGGCGGTGTTCTCCGGCGGTGCGTCGCTCGACCGCGTCCACGAGGTCTGCGGAGGCGACCTCGACGCCGTCGAGACGCTCGCCGAGCACTCGCTGGTCCAGGTCGAGGCGGGCGGGCGCTACCGGCTGCTCGAGGTGGTACGCCAGTACGCGCTCGAGCGCCTCGTCGCCTCCGGTGAGGAGGCGACCGTCCGCGGCCGGCACCGCGACGCGTTCCTCGCGCTGGCCGAACGCCTGCGCGCGGAGACCTTGACGCCGCGACAGCCGGAGGTCTTCGCTGCGCTCGACCCGGAGGCCTCGAACCTGTCGGCCGCGTTCGAGCACGCGCTCGTGACCGAGCCCGAGAAGGCGCTGCGCCTGTGCCTCGCGCTGGACTTCTGGTACCGCGCACGGGCACGCTTCCGCGAGGCCGACGACGCCTACGGGCGCGCGCTCGCCGCGACGGAGCCCGCGCCCGAACCGCACGCGCGCGCCCTGGCGGCCTGGGCGTGGATCGTCGGCAGCGGTGGCGACTTCACCCGCGCGAACGCGCTCGCCATGGACGCGGCGGCGCGGGCGAGGCGCACCGGCGACGGCCGCACGATCGCGAACACGCTCCTGGTGCTCGCGAACCACCGCTTCTTCACGGACCCACTCGGCGCGGTCGATCTGCTGGAGCGCTGCCGCGACTGCGGTGACGAGTACGAGGTCGCCCGGACCGAGGCGCTGCTGCGCGGCGTCGCCTGGTTCCGGCAGGACGCCGGCGCCTGCCGCGAAGACCTTGACGCGCTCGGGGAGCGGCTCGAACGCCTCGGCGACCGCGAGACCCTCGCGTGGTTCTGGTTCGAGCAGGGCGCGGTCGGCTACCCGCTCGGCGAGCACGCCGAATCGGCGGCGCTGCTGCGGCGGGCGATCGCCGCGGCGGCGGACATCGGGGAGCCGACCGCCGATCGCGCCGCCCGCGCCTATCTCGCGCTGCTCGACGTCGCCGCCGGTCGCTCGCGCACCGCGCTGGACCAGCTGCGCGCGATCCACGCGCGCACGCTCCTGCACGGCGGCAGCTTCGCGCTGCCGTGGCTCGAGGTGCTGGTGGCGCTGGCCGAGGCCGCGTCCGGCGACCTCGGCGCCGCGCGGACCCGCCTGCGGACGCTCGTCACGATCGAGGCGTTCGGCGCCGCGCACGCGCTCGCGTGGGCGCGCGCCGAGCTGGCCGAGGTGCTGCGCCTGTCCGGTGAGCGGTGCGAGGAGGAAGCGGCTCGCGCGCTCGCGGCGGCGCGGGCGCTGCGCAATCCGTGGCTGGCGGCGAAGGCCCAGCTGACGCTCGGCCGCGCCACGCGTTCCGAGCAGACCCTGCATGCCGCGCTGGCGGCGATCGACGCCGGCGGCCTGAAGCTCGAGCTCCCCGGCGCGCTCGAGGCACTGGCCGCGATCGCCACCGACGACGTGACGGCGGGGCGTCTGGCCGGCGCAGCCGAACGGGCCCGGAGCGAGCTCGAGGTCGTCGCCTGGCCGGCGCAGCGCGCGGAGCTCGTCACGGGCTCCGACGCCGCGCGGGCCGAGGGCGCGCAGCTCACCGTCGCCGAGGTCGTCGCGTGGGTGCAGCGCGCCCGCGGCGCCCGCAAACGGCCCGGGCACGGCTGGGAGAGCCTGACGCCGACCGAGATCGCGGTCGTCCGCCACGCGGCGGCCGGGCTGACCAACCCGCAGATCGCCGAGCGCCTGTTCATCGCCCGCGCCACGGTGAAGACGCACCTCTCGCACGTCTACGCCAAGGTCGGCGTGCGCAACCGCTCGCAGCTCGCCTCCGAGGCGGCCGGGCGGCTCCCGCCGGGCTGAACGGATATCGGCCAGGTGGCGTATGTAGTCCCCGCCCGGCCGCCGTACGGTCGCGGCGATGGCGGGGATCGCACGGACGCAGCAGGAGTTGGGCGAGCAGGAACCGGTGCTCAGCCCGGTCGTGGCTCCGGTGCCGCACGCGGTCGCGAACGTGATCTCGCTCCAGCGCAGCGCCGGCAACCAGGCGGTCGCGCAGCTGCTGCGCTTCAAAGATGGCGGCGAGCTGCTCGAGCTGACGCTCCGCGGCGCCGCCCTCGACGCGTCCGACGCGGCGCACTACATCCGCGCGGCGAAGGACAACAAGGACGCGCGGAAGAAGGTCGACGACTACCGGAACCAGCTGTACCCGCGGCTGGACGAGGCGCTGGCGCTCGTGGGCGACGCCAAGCCGCCGTTCAAGGGCGCCGACGACCTCTTCATCGCGCTCGCCGATCTCGTGGCCTCGATGCAGGAACGCAAGCTCTCAGGCCACGGGCTGATCGACAAGAAGGCCGACGCGCTCGCCGGCGCGCTCGCCAAACAGGGGTACAAGCGGCCCGCGGCGGTCGCCAAGCCCCAGGCGCCGCAGGACATCGGCAACACCGGTCAGACGCGCGCCGTGACGCTCGGCCTCGCCGCCGCGCGCGACGCGATCGAGAGCGGCCAGCTCAAGCTCGCCGCCGACCGCAAGCGCGGCGTCGAGGTCACGGCGCTGCCGGGCGCCGCGGAGGCCGTCACCCACCTCGGCGCCGCCGACCAGGCCCTCGACGACGCCGCCTCGCTCGGCATGGACGGGCACCGCGACGTGCTGGACGAGTTGCTCCCGCTCGGCAAGCTCGTCAACGGCGTGCTGCGCTCCGACGCCAAGCTCGACGGCGCCAAAGCCCTCTGGGACGCCGTCAACCGGGTCAACAAGAAACTCGGGCTCGACCCGGTGATGCCGTTCGGCACCCCGACGGCGACCAGCCGAGCGCAGGCCGCGGGCGAGCGGCTGGGCGACCTCAACCAGCGCCGCCAGACCGACGGCCGCCCGTGGACGGAGAAGGACAGCAAGGAGCAGATCGCGGCGGAGCACGAGGCGATCGCTGCCGCCAACGAGGTGGCCGCCAAGGGCGCCAACGCCGGCGCCGACCAGGTCACCATCGCCGACGTGATGGCGCGCGTTACCGAGGACATCGGCCGGATCGAGAGCGCCCGCAGCGCCGGTTTCACGGCCGGGGTCGCGCAGCTCGCGACCGGCGCCCTGGACTCGCCGTCGGCCGTGCGGACCTTCTCGCTCGCCCTGGCCGGGAACCTGATCTGGGCGCTCTCGTCGTTCGTCCCGGCGCTCGGCCTGCTCCAGGAGGCGCGCTTCCTGAAGATCGCCCTGACCGTCAAGCAGGAGGCGAACGTCGCGGCGGGCATCGGCGTGTTCGGCGCGATGCTGGCCCAGTTCTCGGGCGGCCTGCCGTCCACCGGGACCGGCGACGTGTCCGGAAGGATCACGGCGATCTCGAGCGCGCTGGACACCGCCAACTCGCAGTTCTGCGACCGCCAGCGTGCAGAGGGCTACATCGCGCTGACGAAGATGGTGGACGCCGAGCCGCCGCGCCCGGGCGAGGATCGCGCGGGCTACGTCGCGGCGCTCGAGAGCACCTTGCGCTACGCGCTGTTCGGCGACGTCTTCAAGCGCGGCCTCAACAGCGGCCCGCGGCCCGAGTACTCGAAGGTCAAGGACGAGGCCAAGCGGCAGCTGCTCGCCGCGGTCGCCGCTCCACTGGCCGGCATCGACGAGAAGGGCAAGCTCGAACAGACCACCTCCTCGCAGGACAGCGATCCGGCCAAGAAGCTGATCGACAACGCGCAGAAGACGGGCGACCTGAAGTTCGACCCCTACGACCTCGTGACGAGCCGGATCCCGGTCGCCGCGGGCGAGATGGGCGGGCAGGTGGCGTTCGACCCCGAGGCGGTGGTCGCGGCGATCGGCCAGGGCAAGCCGATCGAGTTGCCGGTGTCCGGCTGGGATTGGAAGCGCGCGCGGATCTCGCAGCGCGCGGGCGCCACCGGCTCCTTCACCCGCTGGAGCGAGCTCCTGCGCGACGACCGCGTGTGGACTGAGCCGAAGTTCACGCTCGACTTCGCGCTCGACGGGGAGTCGGTGGCGAACATCACGGCGATGACGATCACCCCCGCCGACGTGGTCAAGAAGACCTACAACGGCAAGGAGGTCTTCTCGCTGGAGCGCGTGGCCTTCACGGCCACCGGCGGCGAGCACTTCAGCGGCATGTACCGCGGCTCCAAGCCGCCCACCACCTTCAAGATGGTCTACAGCTTCGCCGAGCGTGAGTGAGCTCCTGATCGAGCAACCTTCCCTGACTCAGATCGTTGTCATGTTGAGGACGTCGAGATGGCCGATCTGCTTCTGGAACGCTCCACCGAGCTTGCCGCGATCGACAAGGCGCTGCGCATGGCGCGCGCCGGCCGGTCGCGCCGGCTGCAGATCACCGGTCCGCCCGGCAGCGGCCGGACGGAGCTGATCGAGCAGGCCTGCGCGCGGGCGCGCGACCACGGCCTTTCCGTGGTCGCGGCTCGGGGGGAGCTGGGGGAGCGCGGCTATCCGTTCGCGCTCGCCCGGCGTCTGTTCGAGCGGCAGTCCGGGCCCGGGGACCGCTACCAGACGCTGCTGGAGCTCAACCGCGAGCTGGCCCGGCGAGCGCCGGTCCTCGTCGGCGTCGACGATCTCGAGGACGGCGACAGCGCCTCGCTCGAGTGGATCGCCTTCGCGGCGCGGCGACTCGAGCATGTCGGCGTCGCCTTCGTGCTCGCGGGGGAGACGGCACTGCTGGAGGACGCCGTGGTCCTCGCGCTGCGGCCGCTCAGCGAGCGGGCGGTCGCCGCGCTGTTGCACGTCGAGCTGGGGAACGCCGTCGACGGCTCGCAGGCACGGGCGTGCCACGTCGCGAGCGGCGGCCGCGCGTTGCTGGTGAGCGAGTTCGCCGCGGCTGCGCGACGGCGGCGCCGGGAGGCGGTCCCGCCCGGCGTCGTGGACTTCGTCGAGCGCCGGCTGGCGCGGCTCCCTCGCAACTCCCGCCTACTCGCCGAAGCGATCGCGCTGCTCGACGGGTCCGCGACGCTGCACGCCGCCGCGACGCTGGCCGGGCTGGCGTCGGATGACGCCGCGGCGGCCGCCGACCGGCTGCGCGGGGCCGGCCTGCTCGCCCGCGGGGACCGGCTCGCGATCGAGCCCCCACTGGTCGCCCGCGCGGTCTACGAGGGTGTCCCGAACGCCCGCCGCGGGCTCTGGCACGCCCGCGCGGCCCGCGCGGCGGCCCGTCCGGCGAGCGCGATCCGGCATCTCCTGCGCAGCGAGCCCGCCGCCGACGCGTGGGTCGTCGAGACGCTCACGGCCGCCGCTCGCCGAGCGCTCGCCCAGGGCGAGCCGCGCGAGGCGGCAGTGCTCCTGCGGCGCGCCGCGCGTGAGGGCGTACCGGACGGCGGCGAGGTCCTGATCTCGCTCGCCGAGGCCGAACGCCGGCTCGCCGACGCGCGTGAGATCGCGCGGCTCGAGGCGGCGCTCGAGTGCGGCGCGCCGCAGACCGCGACGACGAGCGCGCTCGCGCGGGCGCTGGTGACCCACGGGCGCGCCGACGAGGCACTCGAGCTCTGCGACGCCGACCCCACCGAGCTGCACGCGGGTGCGCGGCTGATCCCTGGCGCCGGCCGCGCCGTGGCGGCGCGTCTCACCGAAGGCGCCCCCGCGGCCACGCCGACCGCACGCCCCGCCCGCGCTCTCGTCGCCTGTCGGGCGGCGGAAGCGGCCTGCGGCGCGTCGAGCGCGCGGACCGCCGTCGCGCTCGCCACGCGGGCGCTGGACGGCGACGGGCTCGACCCGGAGTCGCCGGCGTACTTCTCCGCCTGCGCCGCGCTGGCTTGGTCGGATGAGCTCGCGCTGGCCCGCGTGCATCTCGATCGCGCGCGGGCGCACGCGCGCAGGCTCGGGTCGGTGCCCGGGCTGGCGCGGTCCGAGGCCGGGCACGCCATGGTCGCGCTGCGATGCGGCGATCTGGAGGCGAGCGTGGTCCACGCCAGGTCGGCGCTCGGCGCCGGACAGCACACGACGGTCGCGTTCGGAGTCCGCGCGGTGCTGGCGCTCGCGCTGCTCGAGCTCGACCGGCTCGACGAAGCCGAGGGGCTGTGCGACGCCGCGGGCACGCCGGAGCTGCGCTACGCCCGCGGGCGGCTGCGGCTCGCCCGCCATGACGCGCCCGGCGCGCTCGCGGACTTCCTGGCCGTGGGGCAGGCACTCCGGCGCGACGCGATCGACGGCCCGGCGCTGATCCCGTGGCGCTCGGCGGCGGCACTCGCCGAGGCACCGGATGCGGAGTCCCTCGCCGCCGAGGAACAGGCACTCGCCGCGCGCTTCGGCGCGCCGCGCGCGCTCGGTCGCGCGCTGCGCGTGCTCGCGGTGGTCGGCGACGCGCCCGAGCGCATCGGGCGCTGCCGGGCGGCCGTCGCCGTCCTCGCCGCCGGCGAGGCGCGTCTCGAATACGCCCACGCGCTCTGCGACCTCGGCGCGAGCCTGCGCCGCGAACGCGCCCGCCGCGAGGCGCGCGAGCCGCTGCGCGAGGCCCTGGACCTCGCGGTCCGGTGCGGTGCCGCGGCGCTCGCCCGGCGCGCACGCGAGGAGCTGGCGGCGAGCGGCGCCCGCCCGCGCCGGCTCGCCCAGTCCGGCCGCGACGCCCTGACACCGGCCGAGCTGCGCGTCGCCGGGTTGGCCGCCCGGGGTCTCGCCAACCGAGAGATCGCCCGCTCGCTCGTCGTCACCGTCAAGACGGTGGAGACCGAGCTCAGCCACGTCTACGCCAAGCTCGGCATCCGGTCGCGCCGCGACCTCGCGAGCGCACTGCAGGCGGGCTAGAGCTGCGGCCGCCAGGCGGCCCGCTGCACGGGTGACGCCACGTACTCGGGCATCTCGGACCACGCGGCGAGCGCCGGTCGCGGCACGCCGTTGCCGTCGAGCACGCCGCTGTTGAAGCCATCGGCGTAGGTCGTGTACTGCGTCATCAGCCCGACGCCGAGTCCGTCGCCCTTGTCGCGGTGGTGGCGCGATAGCGCCTCGGTCAGGACCACCGCCTGATAGTCGAGCTGCTCGGCGACGGTCAACGGGCGCCCAAGCCCCAACCGGATCCGGCCCGCCGTGGCGTTGAGCTGTGCCGGTCGGCAACCGCCCTCGGTGGCCCACAGCTCAGGTCCGCCGTCCAACTGCCGTCCTGCCCAGCCCCGTTCGACCAGCAGTCGCCGCAGATAGGCGATGTGATGTTGATCGCGCTCGATGTCGGCGTAGTTGTGGAACGACCAGATCCAATGGTCGCCGCCGGTGAACCCGCGCTCGTCGAGCGCGGTCAGCAGCGCCTCGCAGAACGTGTCCGTCGCGGGCGTGTAGGGGGTCCGGTGCGACATCGTCGTGCTCCGCGGGACGTCGAAGATGTCGCTGTCGGACGTCGAAGGGCCCAGGCACAGCGCGCCGCGTTCGTACCGGCGCGCGATCGCGTCCAGCGTGGCCATCATCTCCGCCGTCGCCGCGACCGACGTGACGTGCGTCCCCTCGACGCCCCAGCGGGCGACGAGGTCGGTCGTGTCGACCTGGCTCCGTTGCGGCCACACCTGCAGGTTCGGCTCGTTGGTCACCTCGAACGCCGCCACGCGGCCGTAGCGGTCGGCGTGTCCGACGTAGCGGTCCCACAGCCAGTCCATCCACTTCGCCCATGGGCTGGACGGCCCGTGCCCGGCCGGCGGCAGGCGATACCGGAGGTCCTTGTAGGTCGGCCGCGCGAGCCGTCCCTCGATCCAACCGATGTAGTTGGCCACGCGGGAGACCCGGTCCCAGGGCTGGAGGTCGCTGTCCTGCTGGCCGTTGAACACGATGCCCTGGGTGTCGTTGGCCCACTGCGGATAGCGATAGACGACCAAGATCACCTCGAGGCCGTCGCGCGTCGCCGCCTTCACGTGCGCGTCGAGCGCCGCGAGCGACAGCGCCGAGCGCGGCGTCCCGCCCGGCTCGAAGTCGGGCCCGTCCTGGAACCACGACCAGTCGGCCCAGAATCGGATGTGGCTGGTCGTCGCGCGCAGCGCGGGCCACCAGGGCGTGAGCACGAGCTTGGCGTAGTCGTTCGCCGGGTTGAGGTCGGGGGTGCTGATCGCCGTCGGGGCGATGTCGATGCACTTGCGCAGGTAGGTGCTCATGGCTCAGACCGTGAAGGCGAAGGTGTGCGAGTCGTTGTCCTCGAGGTACGGCAGCCCGGCCAGGTCGAGTGCCGCGGCGCTGAAGCCGTGTGCCTCGAAGTCGTCGAGCGCCGTGTCGGCGTAGGCGCGGAAGTTCGCGTCCGCGTCGGCATAGATCTGGGCGAAGCGCTCGACCCGGAGGGAGCGATCGGCGAGCTCGTAGGCCGGCGTCGCATTGATGGCGTCCAGCAGCGCGGCGTACGCGGCGGCGCGGGCCGGGGTCAGCGCGGCCGGGTCGGCGACGGCGCCGGTGGGGAGCGCGCCGAGGCAGACGAGCGCCACGGACGCGCCGCCGGTGCGGATCAGCAGCTGCCGGCGGGTGAGGGAGCCAGGCATGCAGCGGAGTGTTCACCGCATCGACACGTTCGCGCATCAGGGGTCGCCCCTGATCTTTGTGAGCGGCCCTTGCGGGGCGGCTTGGAGCGGGGTTACCGTGGTCACGCGACGGTCGCCGACCGGCCGTCTCACGAGAAAGGACCGCGTCATGCCAGCGTCACCGGCACTGGTCCCTTGGGGCCGGGTCCGGCGGCTTGCCGCGGGCGTCTGCACGTCCGCGCTGGCCGTCATCACCTTCGCGCCGTCCGCCTTCGGCGCCGACCGCGAGTTGACCGTCGGCGTGGCCGGCGAGGCGAGCTGGCTGGGGCGGACCGCCCTCACGTCGGCGATCTTCGATCCCGCGACGTTGACCCCGTGCGGCAGCTCGGTGGCGGACGTGTGCGACACGACGCTGGTGCATGTCGACGGCGCGGGCACGCTGTCGCTCGAGACAGGGGCGGTCGATGCCGCCACGCCGGACGTCGATCTCTACGTCTACCGCAGCGACGGCTTCGGGCTGGCGGGCCCGCTCGTGGGCGTGTCGGCGGGCGCCGGTCCCGCCGAGAGCGTGCACATCCCGGCCGCGAGCGGCGACTACCTGGCCGCCGCGGTCTCCTTCTCCACCGGCAGCCCGGGCTTCACCGGGCGCGCGACGCTGGCACCGCGGGCCGCCGCGATCCCCGATGTCGACCGGCCGCGCGGTCGTCAGGAGTCGGTCGTCAGCGACGCCGACGGCGGCGCGGCGTCGCAGCCCGCCGTGGATGTGCAGGATCGCGTGGCCGTCGCCGCCTACCGGGTCTTCCCCGACCCGGAGGCGTACGCCAGTGGGATCGCGACGGCCGTGTCGTTCGACCGCGGCGAACGCTGGCTGCGGCTCGGGACGGTCGCTCCGTCCGGGGCGAACCCGTCCGTGGCGTTCTCGGGCGACGACGTGCTGTTGGCCACGAACGAGGCCGGCGCGGTCGTCCTGCGGCGCTGGTCGCGCCCCGGGTTCTTCGACGTCCTGCGCGACCGCACGTGGGAGTCGCCCGTCGCGCTCTCCGCGCCGCCCGCGAACAGCGTCGACGACCGGCCCGTGCTCGCGGCCACCCGGCGGGAGGTCCTCGCGTGCTGGGTGCGGACGACCGACCTCGGGTCGTTCGGCCGCCAGAGCGTGCTGTGCCGGCGCTCGCACGATCGCGGTCGCACGTGGGATGACGCCGCCGCGGTGTCCAACGCGACGACACCGGGCGTCCCGTACGGGCCGTACGTCGGCGGCGTCGCCGTCGCCGGGCGGCACGGCGAGTTCAGCGTCGCGTGGGTGGACACGCTCGCGGGCACGCTGAACGGCTCCGGGCTCGACGAGGCGTGGGTCGCCCGCGGCTCCGCCGCGCCCGTCCGGGTCGCTCGCTTCGCGCCGCTGCCGCAGCACTTCCCCGGCGACGGGTTCCGCAACGTCGGGTTGCTCTCGCTCGCCGCGGGGCGCGACGCGCTCTATCTCGCGTACGCCGCCGAGGTCGAGGGTCAGGCCGACGTGGAGCTCGTGCGCTTCGGCGACGGAAGCTGGCAGGCGCCGGTCGACGTGGGTGCTGATCCCGGCGGCGCCGATCAGTTCCAGCCCAGCGTGGTCGCCGCCGGACGCGACGTCCATGTGTCGTTCCTCGACCGCCGTCTGGACCCGTCCGGCACCTTCGCCGACGAGTGGCTCGCGTCCTCGGACGACGGCGGCGTCACGTGGGACCGGCAACGGCTCTCGCACGACTCCTGGGACCCGGCGATCGGCGCGCCGCACTCGCCCACGGGTGACCTGCTCGGGGACCACCAGGCGCTGGCCGCGGACCGCTGCGGAGCGATCGCGCTCGCCGCGGACACCCATCGCGCCAATGCTCCGTCGCGCGATCGCGACTTCGACCACGGCCGGCGCGTCGTCTCGGCGGTGCCGCAGCTGTTCGCGTGGCGTCAGCCGTCCCGCGTAGCCTGCCGTGGGTGAGCGAGCCCGATAAGCGTCTTCCGCAGGACCAACCGCAGGTTTCGGGCATCCCGGAGGTGGCCCGATGAGTGTCCAGGAACGGATCCAGGACCTCGCCGACCAGATCACGGCGTTGCGCGACTCGTACTACCGCGGGTCACCCTCGGTGGCGGACGCCGAGTACGACGCGATCGAGGACGAGCTGCGCGGGCTGATCGAGTCCAATCCAGACCTCGCGCCGGACCCGAATCCGCTCGAGCAGGTGGGCGCGCCGTCGGTGTTGCACGCGCCGATCCGCCACTCGCGGCCGATGCTCTCGCTGGAGAAGGCGACCAAGCCGGAGCAGGTCGAGGCGTTCTTCGATCGCTTTCCCGGCCAGCCGGTGGTCGTGATGCCCAAGCTCGACGGCCTCTCGCTCGCGCTCGTCTATGAGGACGGCCGCCTCGCGCGGGCGATCACGCGCGGCGACGGGACGACCGGGGACGACGTGACCGTCCTCGTGCGGGCGCTGGCGGACGGGGTGCCGCCGTCGATCGACGCCGGCGGTCGGGTCGAGGTGCGCGGCGAGGCGGTGATGCTGCGCTCGACGTTCGCCGCGTACAACGAGGCGCATCCCGACAAGCCGCTGATCAACCCGCGCAACGCCGCCGCGGGGACGGTGCGGGCGAAGGACCCGGCGGCGGTGGCGGGGCGCAACCTGCAGTTCTTCGCCTTCGACCTCGACGCCTCCGAGGGCGCTCCGACCGATCTCGAGGACGGCCTGAAGACGCTCGGGTTCGCCGCCGCGGACATGCGGCACTGCGACGACGCCGCGGCCGCCATGGAGGTGATCGACAAGATCGAGGCCGAGCGCAACGAGCTCGACTACGACCTCGACGGCGCGGTTCTGCGGCTCGCGAGCCGGGACGCGTTCGCGGCCGCGGGCACCCGCTCGAACTCGCCGCGCGGAGCTCTGGCCTTCAAGTTCGCCGCCGAGGAGAAGACGACCGTGCTCGCCGACGTCCTCTGGGACGTCGGCAAGACGGGCAAGATCGCGCCGGTCGCGCAGCTCGAGCCCGTGTTCGTGGGCGGGACCACCGTCACCCGCGCGACGCTCGCCAACCAGGAGGTGATCCGCGCGCGGGGGATCAAGATCGGCGACACCGTGCTCGTGCGCCGGGCGGGCGACGTGATCCCGTTCGTCGCGGGCGTCCTCGACGAGGCCAAGCGGACGGGCGCCGAGCGCGAGATCGTCCCGCCGTCGGAGTGCCCGTCCTGCGGGCAGCCGCTGACCGAGCAGGGCAACTCGCGCGAGCTCTTCTGCACGAACGTGGCCTGCCCCGCGCAGACGGTGCGGCGGCTGATCCACTGGGCCTCGCGCGCGGCGGCGGACATCGAGGCGGTCGGGCCGGTGTGGATCGAACGCCTCGCCGAGGCGGGCGATCTGGAGCGCCCATCCGACTTCTACGGCCTGACGAAGGAGCGGCTGCTCGAGTTCGAGCGGATCGGCGAGGTCAGCGCGGAGCGGATGGTCGAGTCGATCGACGCGTCGCGCGATGTCGGCCTGCGCCGCGCGCTGATCGGCCTGGCGATCCCGATGGCCTCCGAGGGCACGGCCGCGCGGTTGTGCCGCTCGGGGTTCGGCTCGCTCGAGGAGGTCGCCGACGCGGGCGAGGAGAAGCTCGTCGCGGTCGAGGACATCGGCCCGAAGGTCGCCGCCTCGCTGACCGAGCACCTGACCCGGCTGCGGCCCGAGCTGGAGCGTCTGCGCGAGCGCGGCGTGTCGTTGGACGTGCGCGAGGAGGACCTCCCGCCCGTGGTCGCCTCCGACGCGCCCCTGGCCGGCAAGACCGTCGTCATCACCGGCTCGATCAGCGATCCCCGCTCGGGCGAGAAGGTCCCGCGTCCCGCGTTCCAGCGGCTGTGCGAGCGGGCGGGCGCGACCACCGCGTCCTCGGTCAGCGCCAGCACCGACATGCTGATCACCGGCGCCGACGTGGGCGCGGCCAAGATCACCAAGGCGGAGAAGCTCGAGGTCGAAGTGGTCGACCAGGGCGTGATCTGGGAGCAGCTGATCGCGGCGGGGGTGGCCTGAGCGCAGTAGTGTCGGGCGATGTCGGCCATCGCCGTGGTGCATCGCTTCGCCGCGCCGGCGCGACGCCCGGCGTTCTGGGGAGCGATCTGGGGAGCGGTCGTCGCCGCGGAGCTGATCGCGCTGGCGTCGATCGTGTTCGCCGACGAGCAGGTTCCGGGCTACCGCGCGGTGTTCCGCCTCTCCGGCGGCGTGTTCGCGGCGTGCGGGCTGATCGGCTGGCGGCGACGCCCGGACAGCCACGTCGGTCCGCTGATGGTCGCGACGGGGTTCGGGCTGCTCGTCGAGCCGGTGTTCTCGCAGATCGAGAACCCCACGCTGCGACTGGTCGGCGACCTGCTCGAGGACGCGTGGGCGATCCCGATCATCGCGCTGCTGCTGACGTTCCTGAGTGGCGGGCGGATCGACGGCACGCCGGAGCGCGTCGTGCTCGGCGTGATCGTCCTGCAGACGGTCGCCGAGGTGCTGCGGCACCTGTTCCTCGTGCGCGAGGGCAACGTGCTGCTCGTGCACGCCGACGCGGACCTCGCCCGCGTGTTCGAGGCGCTCTTCTACCTGTGCACGGTGATCGCGGCCCTCGGCACCGCGGTGGTCATCGGCGTGCGCTTCAAACAGGCGTCGCCGCCGAGGCGGCGCGCGATGGCGCCGAGCGTCGCCGGGATCGCGTGCCTGCTGTGCTTCGCCGTCGCCAACTCGGCGGACGCGAAGGCGCTCGCGTGGTTGGCGGTCCTGTCGCTCCTGCTGATCCCCGCCGCGTTCCTCGCCGGCCTCCTGCGCTCGCGCCTGGCGCGCGGCGGCGTCGCCGACCTGTTCGGCGAGATCCGGACGCTGCGCGGCGACGAGCTGCAGGCCCGCCTGGCGCGCGCGGCGGGGGATCCGAGCCTCGTGCTGGTGCACGGCGAACCCCCGGCGGTCGCACCGGGCCGCGCGGTCGCGCCGCTGGAAGGCGGTGCGCTCGTCTATGACAGCGCGCTCGACGAGGACCCGGGGCTCGTCGAGGTCCTGGCGGCCGCCGCGTCGCTGGCGCTCGAACGCGATCACTCGCGCGCGACACAGCAACGGCTCGTGGCCGCGGGCGACGCCGAGCGGCGCCGGCTCGAGCGCGACCTGCACGACGGCGCGCAGCAGCGGCTGGTCGCCGTGGCGATGCAGCTCCGGATGATCCAGGCCGACATCCGCCGCGACCCCGCGGCGGCCGAGGCGCGGGTCGTGTCCGCGAGCGGCGAGCTCGCCAGCTCGCTGGAGGAGCTGCGGGCGCTGGCCCGCGGCATCCACCCCGCGGTGCTCGAGCATGGGCTCGACGCGGCCCTGATGTCGCTGGCCACGCGCTCCGCCGTGCCGACCGCGGTGTCGTGCGACGAGCTCGACCTGCCGCGCGACATCGAGCTCGCCCTGTATTTCGTGGCGTGCGAGGGATTGGCGAACGTGGCCAAGTACGCGCAGGCGCGGACCGCTTCGGTCCACGTGATCCGCATCGACGGCGGCGTCGCGATCGAGGTCGCCGACGACGGCATCGGCGGCGCCGCGCCGTCGCCCGGCTCCGGGCTGCACGGGCTGCGCGACCGCGTCGAGGCCTTCGGCGGCCACCTGCGCGTGACCAGCCCGCCGGGCGCCGGAACGGTCATCGGGGCGGAGCTGCCATGCGGGTCGTGATCGCCGACGACAACCTGCTGATGCGCGAGGGCATCGCCGCCCTCGTGCGTCGCGCCGGGATCGAGGTCGTGGGGGAGGCCGGCGACGCGCAAGCGCTTCTGCAGGTCGTGGACGAGCGGCGGCCGGAAGTCGCGATCGTCGACGTCCGCATGCCGCCGACGCACACCGACGAAGGCCTCCAGGCGGGACACGCGATCCGCGCCGCGCATCCCTCGATCGGCATCGTGATCCTCTCGCAGACCGTCGAAGCGGGCACGGCGCTGCGGCTCCTCGCCGAGCGCCCCGAACGGCTCGGCTACCTGCTCAAGGACCGCGTCACCGACTTCGACGAGTTCGGGCGGACGCTCCGCCACGTCGCGGCCGGTGGCTGCGCGCTCGACCCGCAGGTCGTCGACCAGCTGCTGGCGGCGCCGCTCGACGGCGGGCGGCTGGCGACGCTGTCGGCGCGCGAGCGCGAAGTGCTCGAGCTGGTCGCCGAGGGGCGGTCCAACAAGGGCGCCGGCGAGCGGCTGGGCGTGACCGAGCGCGCCGTCCGCAAGCACGTCACGGCGATCTTCGAGAAGCTCGGGCTCCCCGCCGACGCCGACGACAACCGCCGGATCCTCGCCGTGCTGGCGTTCCTGAGACCGGATGCGCCCTAGGCGCGTGGCGCTTTAGGCACCCCGCGACGCCAGCAGACTCCCTAGCCGGGGCGCTCCGTCCCCATCGGCTTCAGCTTCCAGTTCTTCAACCTGCCCCCGATGCTACGGCGGCCGAGAACGTCGTGCTGTCGCTCAAGCTCGCGGGGGGTCGAGCCGGATCAGGCGTGGCTCGACCAGGTGGTCGAGAGCGTCGGCCTGACCGCGCGCCTCAAGCACCGCCCGGCGACATCGTCCGCGACCTCGGCCCGTCCTCCGCCCACGAGATCCTGGCGACGCTCGAGGAGGTGTCGGGATGATCGCCGTCGCCCTCAAGGGCCTCGCGGGCCGCAAGGTCCGCGCCGTCCTCACAGCGCTGGCCATCGTCATCGGCATCTCGATGGTCAGCGGCACCTACATCCTCACCGACACGATGCAGAAGTCCTTCGACGGACTCTTCACCGCCACCTACGACAAGACCGACGCCGTCATCTCGACCAAGGAGGTCGTCAAGGGCGCGACGTCCGGCACCGCGCCCATCCCGGCCGGCCTGCTGGCCGAGGTCCAGGCGCTGCCCCAGGTCCAAGCGGCCGGGGGCGCCGTCTCGCCCGACGAGGCCAACGCGGCCGACATCCTCGGGAGCGACGGAAAGCCCGTTGCTCGCGAGAGCGTCGGCGGCAGCTACGACGCCACGCACGGCCAGTTCAGCCCGCTCAAGCTCAAGTCCGGCAAGTGGCCCACCGGGTCGGGACAGGTCGCCATCGACGCCGGCACCTTCTCCAAGCAGCACTTCAAGCTCGGCCAGCCGGTCAAGATCTCGACCGCCGGCACCAAGCACGCGTTCACGCTGACCGGGACCGTCTCCTACGGCGACGTCGACTCGCTCGGCTTCGCCAGCATCGCCGCGTGGGACCTCAAGACGGCGCAGACGCTGCTCCACCGCGAAGGCGGCTTCGACCAGATCTCGATCTCGGCCAAGAAGGGCGTGTCGTCCACCGAGCTCGTCCGCGCGGTCCAGCCGCTCGTCACCAGCGGACTGCAGGTCAAGGACAGCGCCAAGCAGGCCGCCGACGACGCCGCCGAGCTCAACAGCTCGATGTCGATCCTGAAGTACTTCCTGCTCGGCTTCGGCGGGATCTCGCTGCTCGTCGGCGCATTCGTGATCTTCAACACGCTCTCGATCACGGTCGCCCAGCGGACGCGGGAGTTCGCCACGCTGCGCACGCTCGGCGGCTCGCGCAAGCAGGTCATGCGCACCGTCGTGCTCGAGGGCGCCGTGATCGGCCTGCTCGCCTCCGTGCTCGGGCTGTTGGCGGGCATCGGCCTCGCCAAGGGCATCGTCGCGCTGTTCAGCGCCATGGGCGTCGACCTGCCCGCCGCGTCCACCGTCATCGCCCCGCGCACGATCATCGTCTCGATCGTCGTCGGCACGCTCGTCACGCTGATCGCCAGCATCCTGCCGGCGCGCCGCGCGACCCGCGTCCCGCCGATCGCCGCGGTCCGCGAAGGGGCGACCCTGCCGCCTTCGCGCTTCGCCGCGCACTCGTTCAAGACCGGCCTCGGCGTCGTCGCCGCCTCGGTGGCCGCGTTGCTGGCCGGCATGTTCGCGGGCGGGCTCAGCACGCCGTTGCTCGTCGCGCTGCTCGTCGGCGGGGTGTTCGGCGCGTTCGCCGGGATGGCGCTGCTCGCTCCGCACTTGGTCGGGCCGCTGGCGCGCTTCGTCGGCCTGCCGGCGCGTGCCGCCGGCGGCGTCGCGGGTGAGCTGGCCGGGGCCAACGCCGTCCGCAACCCCGGGCGCACCGCGTCCACGGCCGCGGCGCTGATGATCGGGCTCACGCTCGTCACGGTCGTCGCGGTGCTCGGCTCCAGCCTCTCGAAGGCGAACACGTCCGCCATCGAGGACGAGGTCCACGCGGCCTACGTCATCGACGGCAAGGACGGCATGCCCTTCCGTGCCGCGGGTGGCGACGACCTCGCCCACGTCGCCGGCGTCAAGCAGGCCTCGCAGGTCCGTTCGGCCACCGTCCTCGTCGACGGCAAGGAGCGCAAGATCACCGGCGTCGACCCGGCCACGATCGCCCACTTCTTCGACTTCCGCTGGGTCAAGGGCTCCGAGGGCTCGCTGGCCGAGCTCGGGACCGACGGCGCGATCGTCACCAGCGAGTACGCCTCCGAGCACCGGCTCGCGATCGGCCGCACGTTCACCATCACGATGCCGTCGGGGACGAAGCGCACGCTCGTCGTCCGCGGCCTGCACAAGCCGAAGACCCAGCTGCTGAGCGACATCAGCATGAGCCGGAAGGGCTTCGACGCCGTGTCCGGCGACGCGCCGAAGAACGCGCTCACGTTCATCGACGCCGACCGCGGGGCCGGCAAGGCGATCGAGGCGAAGGCCGCCGGCTTCGGCGACGCCACGTTCCACGCGGGTGGCGCCTACGCCAAGGACTCGGGCAAGGGAATGGCGCAGATGCTGGCCATGCTCTACGTGCTGCTCGGCTTCTCGGTGATCGTCAGCCTGTTCGGGATGGTCAACACCCTCGTGCTCTCGGTCTTCGAGCGCACCCGGGAGATCGGCATGCTGCGCACGATCGGCATGACCCGCCGCCAGACGCGGCGCATGATCCAGCACGAGAGCATCATCACCGCGCTGATCGGCGCCGCGCTGGGCCTCGGGCTCGGCACCGCGCTCGCCTCGCTGGTGATGGCGAAGTGGCACATGCCGATCGCGGTCCCGGTCACCACGCTGTTCGGCTTCACGACGATCGCCGTCATCGCGGGCATCGGCGCCGCCGTCGTCCCGGCTCGCCGGGCCGCGAAGCTCGATGTGTTGAAGGCGCTGCAGTACGAGTAACCGGCTCGTGAAAAGTGCCCGCTCGGCCGTTACACGCACGGCTGAGCGGGCACTCAATGGTGTGAGGCGCCGCGTGCAGGGGTGCAGCGGCCCGAGACGGGAGGTTGTATGAAGTCCATTCAGCGCGGCCCGACGCGCGACGAGCTCGACGCTCGTGTGCGCGATCTGCGGCTGCAGGCCTGGCGACGCCGCTCGGTGGCGGCGATCGTCAGCGCGGCACTCGCCGCATCCACGGCGACCCCGGCGGTGAGCCTCGCCGAGCCGGGCGGCTGGGACGGCGGCGCGCCGTCCGCGAGCTCGTCGGACACGGGCGGCGGCGGCATCGGGAGTGACGCCGGCGCCACCGGCGACGGCGGCTACTCGGGCGAGACCTCGGGCTACGGCAGCTCGACGAGCAGCTCGATCGGCTCGTCCGACGGCGGCATCTCGTCGCCCAGCGACGCCGCGGACGCGGCGGGCCCGAGCACGTCCTCGTCGGATGGCGGCGGCATCGGCAGCGACCACGCCGCGTCGGCGACCTCAGGCGAGACATCCGGGTACGGCAGCTCGACGGACAGCTCGATCGGCTCGTCCGACTCCTCGGGCGGCGGCATCTCGTCGCCGAGCGACGCGGCGGACGCGGCGCCCGCCGCGAGCGAGACCCAGACCGGCGGGCTCGACCCGGACTCGCGCGACTCGGTGCCCGACGTGGCACCCCCGGCGGACGCGGACACGTCGATGCCCGCGACGACCGCGATGGGCGACGCGACCGGCTTCACGCAGGACGAGACCGCGCCGGCCGAGCCGCAGACGGGCGGGCTCGACCCCGATTCGCGGGACTCGGTGCCCGACGTCGCGCCCGCGCCGGCCGCGGACACGTCGATGCCCGCGACGACCGCGATGGGCGACGCGACGGGCTTCACGCAGGACGAGACCACGCCGGCCGAGCCGGCCGAGCCGCAGACGGGCGGGCTCGACCCGGACTCGCGGGACTCGGTGCCCGACGTCGCGCCCGCACCGGACGCGGACACGTCGATGCCCGCGACGACCGCGCTGGGCGACTCGACCGGCTTCACGCAGGACGAGACCACGCCGGCCGAGCCGCAGACGGGCGGGCTCGACCCCGATTCGGGCGACTCGGTGCCCGACGTCGCGCCCGCGCCGGCCGCCGACACGTCGATGCCCGCGACGACCGCGATGGGCGACGCGACCGGTTTCACGCAGGACGACGTCGCGCAGGCGCCCACGACGACGGACACGACGCCGGCCGATCCCGGCTCGCTGCCCGCGACGACGCCGATGGGCGACGCCACCGGCTTCACGCAGGACGACGTCGCGCAGCCCGAGCCGGTGGCGCAGCAGCCGGCGCCCACCGCGCCGGACGCCACGCCCAGCGGGTGGCAGGCGAGCGTCACGGCCACGTGGGGGCTCGGGGGCACGGTCGCTGTCGCCCACGACGACGAGTACACGTCGATCACGGTCGGTCCGGCCGAGGGGACCGGATTCTTCGGCTCCGTCGGCCAGGCCAACGCGGCGCACCAGACGACTCCTGGCATGAGCGTGAAGGGCGGGCTCGGGTTCGTCAGCGGCGAGCTCAGCGTCGACCAGACCGCCATCACCGGCAAGGCCAACCTGAACATGCCGGTCAACCCCGGCATCAACCAGACGGTGGCGTCGTACACGGGGAAGATCAATCAGGACCTCTCCGTCACGGGCTACAAGACCGAGGGCATGAGCTACGGGATGCAGGTCGGCCTGGCGACGACGCAGACGGTCACGATCGCGATCCCGAACTCGGCGTTCGAGACCGTGGCGAACTGGCTCGGCATCGGCCGACCGGCCCCGAACACCAGCGGCGGCTGGTAGTTCCGTTTCCGGAACCACGCCCGGCGGGGTGTCTCCCTCGCCGGGCGCGGCGCCGACCACGACGCTGCGAGGACCATGAAATCGCTCCTCCTCGCCGCCGCGCTCGCCGCCCCGGTACTCCTCGCCTCCGCCGCCGAGGCGTCCGTCACGCCACCGGTCCCGACCGGCTCTGCCCCCGTCGGCTTCACTCACACGACGCTCACCGACCACTTCCGCGTCGAGCCGCTCGCGGGCGACACCGGCTCGCGCCGCGTCCCGCTGCGCATCTGGTATCCGGCCGCCGCCCCGGCCGCGCAACCCGCGAGAACGCTGACCGCGGTCGAGCAGGCGGCGTGGGAGGACGAGGCCCAGGCCCCGCACGGCACGCTCGACGGGCTCGGCGCCGCCGCCACCGAGGGCGCCCCGCCCGCCGCCGGCGCCCACGCGGTGCTGCTGCTGTCGCCGGGCAAGGGCGAGACCACGGCACTGCAGAGCGCCCACGCCGCCGACCTCGCGAGCCACGGCTACGTCGTCGTCGGGATGGACCACCCGGGCGACACGACCCACCTCGACACCGGCGACGGCGTCCTCGTTCCCGCGGTGATCGACCAGGCCTCGGCCGAGACGATCGCGATCCGCTCGCGTGACATGCGCTTCGTGCTCTCGCGGCTCGGCTCGCTGCGCGGGATCGGCCGCCTCGCCCTGGACCGGATCGGCGCGTTCGGCCACTCCAACGGCGGCGCGACCGCCGCCGACGCGATGCTCGCCGACCGCCGCATCCGCGCCGGCGTCGACATGGACGGCGCCCTCTACGGCCCCGCGGTCCAGCGCGGGCTGGACCGGCCGTTCGGCTTCATGCAGGGCAACCTGCCGGTCGAGTTCTACGGGACGATCGACGAGTTCCGCCACCGCACGCGCGGCCCGTCGCCGATCGCGTACTTCCCCGAGGGCGCGCACCACAGCTTCGCCGACAACGTCTGGCTCGTCCCGCAGCTCGGTCTCGATCCGGTCGAGAGCGACGTCGGAACCGGCGACCCGGTGGCCGCCGTCCGGCGCCAGAACGCCCTGCTGAACCGGTTCTTCGACCGCTACATCAAGGGGTAGGGGTCCCAGCAGGGCCCCGGATCGGGGGCGTCGTCGCGCAGCACGGCGCCCTCGATCAGCCCGTACGGGCGGTCGTCGGCGTGGAAGACCTCGTTGTCGTTCGTCAGCCCGAACGGCGAGAGATCGACCACGAAGTGGTGCTTGTTGGGCATCGACAACCGCACCTCCGACACGGCGTCGCACGCCGCCAGCACCGCCGACCCCATCGCGTAGAGCGTCTGCTGCAACGAGAGCGAGTGGTGTGCGGCGAACGTGTCGACCAACGCGTGCCGCGCGTCGTCGAACGACGCCGACCCGTCATGGCGCCAGCGCGCCGACACGGCCGTGGCGAGCACGCGATCGGAGGTCTCGACCAGGGTCGTGTAGCGATCGCGCGGGAACCCGTGGAACTCCGAGTCGGTCGTCTTCAAGACCACGAGATCCGACAACCCGGACACGAACCACTCGGCGCCGGGCGTGCAGATCGCCACCGCGATCCGCTGCTCGCGCGCGGACTGCACGAACGCGTGGTCCCCGAGCCGCGCCCACCCGACCTCGACCACCTGCACCCGCGCCCGGTTGATCGCACCGCCCAGGAAGTGCCGTCCAAGCAGCAGCGCGAACTCCTCCGGCGTCCCCACGCCGTGTTCCTTCGCGAACGCGTACACCGTGTTCTTCTGCGTGTCCGTCGCCAGCACCGCGCTGTTGTCGCCGGCCAGGTGGACCGCGTCCAGATCGCCGGAAAGCGCGACCGAGACGAGCAGATCGCGCAGCTCGTGCACGTCGCCGTCGCGCACCACGCGGACAAGATGGGTCTCAGCCTTGCCGTACTGATTGACGCCGAGCATGCCGGGATGATGCCGTACGATTCCATTTCGTATCATGGAACGGGTTTTCCAGAACGCCCGGTAGGGTTGATGAGCCACAATGGCCGCACCGAGGAGATCAGGAGCTGGACATGGCATCGCAGGTCGAGGTAGATCCCCAGGAGACACGCGAATGGCTGGAAGCGCTCGACGCCGTCGTCGCGAGTGACGGCCCGCAGCGGGCGCAGTTCCTCCTGGAGCGCGTCGTCGGGCATGCGCAGCTGACCGGGGCGGCTCCGGCGCCCGCGGGCACGACGCCGTACCTGAACACGATCCCGCCCCAGGACGAGCCCGCTCATCCCGTGGACGAGGCGCTCGAGCGGCGAGTACGCAGCATCGTGCGCTGGAACGCGATCGCGACGATCCTCAACGCCAACAAGACCTCGTCCGAGCTCGGCGGCCACATCGCCTCCTACCAGTCGGCGGCCGTCCTCTACGAGACGGGCTTCAACCACTTCTGGCACGCGCCGAGCGACAAGCACGGCGGCGACCTCGTCTTCATGCAGGGCCATTCAAGCCCCGGCGTGTACGCGCGGGCATTCCTCGAGGGGCGCATCCCCGAGGAGCAGATGCGCAACTTCCGCACCGAGGCGTTCAAGACCGGCCTGAGCTCGTACCCGCACCCGTGGCTGATGCCGGACTTCTGGCAGTTCCCCACGGTCTCCATGGGCCTCGGCCCGCTGATGGCGATCTACCAGGCCCGCTTCATGAAGTACCTGCAGGGCCGCAGCCTCGCCGAGACCGCGGGCCGCAAGGTCTGGGCCTTCATGGGCGACGGCGAGATGGACGAGCCCGAGTCGCTGGGCGCGATCTCCATGGCCGGCCGCGAGCACCTCGACAACCTGATCTTCGTCATCAACTGCAACCTGCAGCGCCTCGACGGCCCGGTCCGCGGCAACGGCAAGATCATCCAGGAGCTCGAGACGAACTTCCGCGGCAACGGGTGGAACGTCATCAAGGTGATCTGGGGCACCCGCTGGGATCCACTGCTCGCGGCCGATCACGAGGGTCACCTGCTCGCGCGCATGAACGAGGCGCTCGACGGCGACTACCAGACCTACAAGTCCCGCAACGGCGCCTACGTGCGCGAGCACTTCTTCGGGACCAAGCCGGAGCTGCGGGCGATGGTCGCCGACATGACCGACGACCAGATCTGGGCGCTCAACCGCGGCGGTCTGGACCAGCGCAAGGTCTACACGGCCTACAAGGCGGCCTCCGAGCACCACGGCCAGCCGACGGTGATCCTCGCCAAGACGATCAAGGGCTACGGCATGGGTGAGGCCGGCGAGGGCCAGAACATCACCCACCAGCAGAAGAAGATGAACGAGCAGGCGCTGCTCGCGTTCCGCGACCGCTTCGAGCTCGAGCTGACCGACGACCAGGTCAAGAACCTCTCCTTCTACAAGCCGCCGGAGCACTCGCCGGAGGCGGAGTTCATCCGCGAGCGCCGCGCCGCGCTGGGCGGCTCGCTCCCCGCCCGCCGCCGCAAGGCCCAAAGCCTGCCCACCCCGGAGCTCGACGCCTTCAAGAGCCAGCTCGAGGGCACGGGCGACCGTGAGATCTCGACCACGATGAGCTTCGTGCGGATCCTCTCCACGATCCTGCGCGACAAGCAGCTCGGCAAGCACGTCGTCCCGATCGTGCCCGACGAGTCGCGCACCTTCGGCATGGAGGGCATGTTCCGCCAGCTCGGCATCTTCAGCCAGCTCGGCCAGCTGTACACGCCTGAGGACCGCGACCAGCTGATGTTCTACCGCGAGGACAAGCACGGCCAGGTGCTCCAGGAGGGCATCAACGAGGCCGGCGCCATGTCCTCGTGGATCGCCGCGGGCACGAGCTACTCCAACCACGGCGTGGCGACGATCCCGTTCTACATCTACTACTCGATGTTCGGCTTCCAGCGGGTCGGCGACCTCGCGTGGGCCGCCGGCGACAGCCGCACGCGCGGGTTCATGCTCGGCGGCACCGCCGGCCGGACGACGCTCAACGGCGAGGGCCTGCAGCACGAGGACGGTCATTCGCACCTGATGAGCGCGACGATCCCCAACTGCGTCAGCTACGACCCGACGTACAACTTCGAGCTCGCGGTGATCATCCACGAGGGCCTGCGCCGGATGATCACCGAGCAGGAGGACGTCTTCTACTACCTCACGCTGATGAACGAGAACTATCAGCACCCGGTGATGCCGGAGGGGGTCGAGGAAGGGATCCTGCGCGGCCTGTACCTGTTGCGCGGCGCCGAGAACGCCAAGGTGCAGCTGCTCGGCTCGGGCACGATCCTGCGCGAGGTGATCGCCGGGGCGGACCTGCTGCGCGAGGACTTCGGCATCGAGTCCGACGTCTGGAGCGTCCCGAGCTTCACCGAGCTGCGCCGTGAGGGCATGGAAGTCGACCGCTGGAACACGTTCCACCCGGGCGAGGAGGCCAAGACGACCTGGATCGAGCAGCAGCTCGGCGGCCGTCCCGGGCCGGTGATCGCCTCGACCGACTACATGCGCTCCTACGCGGACCAGATCCGCCCCTGGATCGACGCTCCGTACCGCGTGCTGGGCACGGACGGCTTCGGCCGCTCCGACTACCGCAAGACGCTGCGCTCGTTCTTCGAGGTGGATCGCCACCACGTGGTGCTGGCGGCGTTGACGGAGCTGGCGAAGACCGGTGAGGTCGCCGCCGACGCTCCGAAGAAGGCGATCGAGTCCTACGGCATCGACCCCGAGCGGCCCGCGCCGTGGCGGGTGTGAGGGAGGCGACGGTGGCTGGCACCGAACAGGTCCTGGTCCCGGACATCGGGGACTTCGACGACGTACCCGTGATCGAGGTGCTCGTCTCCGTGGGGGACGAAGTGGCCGCGGAGGACCCGCTGGTCGTCCTCGAGTCCGACAAGGCGACGATGGAGGTCCCTTCGCCCAGCGCGGGCAAGGTCGCCTCGATCGAGGTCTCCGTCGGCGACAAGGTCAAAGAGGGCACGCCGATCGTGCAGCTCGAGGTCAGCGGCGGCAACGGCGCGGTGACCGCGCCTGAAGGCGTCGTCGGCGAGGATCAGGCTGCCGCGGCGACCAAGGACGTCGAGGCCGCCGTCGAGGCGGAGGCCGAGGCCGCGCCCGAGCCTGAGCCGCCCGCCCACACGCCCGCGTCACCGCAGGCCGGCACCGGCAAGGAGCCCGCCTACGCCTCGCCCGGCGTGCGCCGCCTGGCGCGCGAGCTCGGCGTCGACCTGAGCACCGTCCGCGGAACCGGCCGCAAGGGCCGGATCACCAAGGAGGACGTGCAGAAGCCGCAGCCGCGCGAACAAGCGCCCGCGGCCGCGCCGTCCGGCGCGACGGAGGTCGCCGGCCTCAACCTCGCCCCGTGGCCGAAGCTCAACTTCGAGCGCTACGGCGAGGTCGAGCGCCAGCCGCTCACCCGCATCCAGAAGATCAGCGGCCCGAACCTCGCCCGCAACTGGGTGATGATCCCGCACGTCACCCACAACGACGAGGCGGACATCACCGAGCTGGAGGCGTTCCGCAAGCGCACGAACGCGGAGCAGTCCGAGGCCAAGGTGACGATGGTCGCGCTGCTGGCCAAGGCGGTCGTGGCCAGCCTGAAGGCGTTCCCGACGGTCAACAGCTCGCTCGACGGCGACGACCTCGTCCTCAAGCGCTACTACAACATCGGCTTCGCGGCCGACACGCCCAACGGCCTCGTCGTCCCCGTGATCAAGGACGCGGACAAGAAGGGCATCATCGAGATCGCGCAGGACCTGACGACGCTCTCCAAGAAGGCGCGCGAGGGCAAGCTGGGCCCGGCCGAGATGGCGGGCGCCACGTTCACGATCTCGTCGCTCGGCGGGATCGGCGGCACGAGCTTCACGCCGATCGTCAACGCCCCCGAGGTCGCGATCCTCGGCGTCACGCGCAGCGCGATGAAGCCCGTCTGGAACGGCAGCGAGTTCGTGCCGCGCCTGATGGTCCCGCTCTCGCTCTCCTACGACCACCGCGTGATCGACGGCGCGCTCGCCGCCCGCTTCGTCGCGCACCTGGTGAACCAGCTGTCCGATCTGCGAAGGGTGCTGCTCTGATGGAGGTCAAGGTCCCGGACATCGGGGATTTCGACGCCGTACCCGTCATCGAGGTCCTCGTGGCCGTCGGCGACGAGGTCGCGGTCGAGGATCCCCTGGTCGTGCTCGAGTCCGACAAGGCGACGATGGAGGTCCCGTCGCCCGAGGCCGGCAAGGTCACCGACATCACCGTCGCGGTCGGCGACAAGGTCGCCGAGGGCTCGGTCCTGCTCACGCTCGAGACGACCGGGTCCGAGAACGGCGCCAAGCCGGCCGAGCCGGCGGCTCCCGCCGAGCCCGCGCAGCCCACGCCGGACGCGGACGTCACCGTCCAGGTCGCCGTCCTCGGCGGCGGTCCCGGCGGTTATACGGCGGCGTTCCGCGCCGCCGACCTCGGCCTGAGCGTCGCCCTGGTCGACCGCGGCGAGCAGCTCGGCGGGGTCTGCCTGAACGTCGGCTGCATCCCGTCCAAGGCGCTGCTGCACGTCGCCAAGGTCATGACCGAGGCGGCGGAGCTGGGCGAGGCGGGCATCACCTTCGAGGCGCCGAAGATCGACGTCGACAAGGTCCGCGAGTTCAAGAACGGCGTCGTCGGCCGCCTGACCGGCGGCCTCGAGAACCTCGCCAAGCAGCGCAAGGTCCAGGTCGTGCGCGGCACGGGCGAGTTCACGGGCCCGAACACGATCCAGGTCGGCGACACGGTCGTCGCCTTCGAGCACTGCATCATCGCCGCCGGCTCCGAGGCCGCGACGCTTCCGTTCCTCCCCGAGGACGACCGGATCATCGACTCCACGGGCGCGCTCGAGGTCGACGGCATCCCGGAGCGGCTGCTGGTGATCGGCGGCGGCATCATCGGCCTCGAGATGGCGACGGTCTACGACGCGCTGGGTTCCAACGTCACCGTCGTCGAGCTGCTCGACCAGCTGATCCCGGGCGCCGACAAGGACCTCATCCGCGTCCTCGAGAAGCGGGTCAAGGGCCGCTACTCCGCGATCCACCTCAAGACCGGCGTCGAGTCCGTCGAGGCGCACGAGTCGAGCCTGACGGTCAAGTTCGGCGACCACACCGAGGAGTTCGACCGGATTCTCGTCGCCGTCGGCCGCAAGCCGAACGGCAAGGTCATCGGCGCCGAGAAGGCGGGCGTGAACGTCACCGACCGCGGCTTCATCGAGTCCGACCTGCAGATGCGGACCAACGTGCCGCACATCTACTCGATCGGCGACGTCCGCGGCGAGCCGATGCTCGCCCACAAGGCGACCCACGAGGGCTCGCTCGCGGCCGAGGTGATCTCGGGCGAGAACGTCTCCTGGGACGTGCGCTCGATCCCGAGCGTCGCCTACACCGACCCCGAGGTCGCGTGGACCGGCGTCACCGAGACCCAGGCCAAGGCCGAAGAGATCCCGTACGAGATCGCGGCGTTCCCGTGGGCGGCGTCCGGCCGCGCGCTCAGCATGGGCCGCAGCGACGGCCTGACGAAGCTGATCGTCGAGCCCGAGACGCATCGGATCCTCGGCGCGGGCATCGTCGGCGTCAACGCGGGCGAGCTGCTGGCCGAGGCCGTCCTGGCGATCGAGGCCGGGCTGGACGCGGAGGACGTCGCGCTGACGATCCACCCGCACCCGACGCTGAGCGAGACCATCGGCTTCTCCGCCGAGGCCGCCGAGGGCACGATCACGGACATCATGCCCAAGCGCAAAAAGTCACGAGCTGGTTGACGTAGAGGAAACGATCGTGTACTCCTATGCACCGTACACGGTGCATAGGAGAGATCACGCATGGCCATTGAGGCTCGATCGATCGACTGGGTCCCTGAGACCGAACGGCACGGACGTATCTGGCACCAAGCTCCGCTCTGGTTCCTCGGCAACTTCCAGTACTTCTCGATCCCGATCGGCTTCATCGGGCCGGCGCTCGGGCTGTCGCTGGAGTGGTCGATCCTCGCCGGCGTCCTCGGCATCCTGACCGGGACGGTCTTCATGGCCTTCCACGCGGCGCAGGGCCCGACGCTCGGGCTGCCGCAGATGATCCAGTCGCGGGCGCAGTTCGGCTATCGCGGCGTGATCGTCCCGCTGTTCGCGACCGCGTTCACGTACCTGGCGTTCAACGTCGCCGACCAGGTGTTGCTGGGCGAGGGCCTCAACGGCGCCTTCGGCTGGGACGCGAACCTCGTCGCGATCGTCTGCACCGTCGGCGCCGCGCTGCTGGCGATCTACGGCCACGACTGGGTGCACAAGATCTTCCGGATCCTGCTCTACATCTCGTTCCCGCTGATGACCCTCGTGACGCTGGGGATCATCTTCGGCAAGGGCGGTGGCGGGAAGCCCGACGAGGGCGGGTTCGTGTTCGCCGCGTTCATGGCCCAGTTCTCCGCGGCCGCGGCCTACAACATCACGTACGCGCCTTATGTGAGCGACTACTCGCGCTACCTCCCGAAGGACACGCCGAACCGCTCGATCATCGCGTCCGTGTTCTTCGGGGCGAGCGGGTCCGCGATCTGGCTGATCGCCCTCGGCGCCTGGCTCGCCGTGTCCCTGGGCGCGAGCGACGGTCTCGTCGGCCTGATGACCGCCGGCAACAACGTGATCGACGGCCTCGGCGACCTCGCCGCGTTCTTCAGCGCCGCCGCGCTGGCGGCGACGATGGGCATGAACGCCTACGGCGGCGCGCTGACGGTGCTGACCGCGGTCGACTCCGTCCACACGATCAACCCGACCCGCCGCCTGCGCGTGATCACGATCATCGGCCTCGCGATCGTCTGGTTCGTGATCGCGAAGTCGATCAGCGCGAGCGCCGTCTCGACCGTCTTCACCTCGCTGACGCTGATGCTCTACCTGCTCGTGCCGTGGACGGCGACGAACCTCGTCGACTTCTTCTTCGTGCGCCGCGGCCACTACGCGATCGCCGACCTGTTCAAGGTCGACGGGATCTACGGCGCGTGGGGGCGGCGCGGCCTGATCGCCTATGGCGTCGGCTTCCTGATCGAGATCCCGTTCATGGTGCTCCCCGACCTCGGCGGCTGGTCCTACACCGGCTTCATGGCCAAGGCGCTCAACGACGTCGACATCGCCTGGATCGTCGGCCTGATCGTCTCCGGCGGCGTCTACTGGGCGCTCACGCGCTCGCTGGACGTCGAGAGCGAGAGGCGCGCGGAGGCGATCTCCGAGCGCGAGCTGGTCGCGGTGTCGTGAGGGCGCAGGTTCTTCAAGGGCTCGGCGCTCTCGCGGGTGCCGAGCTGGAGCTCCCGGAGCCGGTCGGCGACCAGGTCCGGGTGCGGCTGACCGCGAGCGGCGTCTGCCACTCCGACCTGCACGCGTTCAACGGCGACTGGACGGTCCCGTTCCCGCTCGTGCTCGGGCATGAGGGCGCGGGCGTGGTCGAGGCCACCGGCCCGCAGGTGCGCGACGTCGCCGTCGGCGACCACGTGGTCCTGTCGTGGTTCGCGCCCTGCCGCCGCTGCCGGGCGTGCGCGGCGGGACGCGCCTGGCTGTGCACCGGGACGCGGGCGCTCGAGCATCCGAGCGCTGTCGCGGGCGTCCACGCCTACCTGGGCCTCGGCACGTTCGCCGAGGCGACGGTCGTGCCGGAGTCGGCGGTGGTGGCGATCGACCCGCGCGTCCCGCCGGAGGTCGCGGCGCTGATCGGCTGCAGCGTCGCCACGGGCGTCGGCGCGGTGCTCAACACGGCGCGGGTCGAGGCGGGGGAGACGGCGGTCGTCGTGGGCTGCGGCGGGGTCGGCCAGGCGATCGTGCTCGGGCTCGCGTTGGCGGGCGCGCGCGAGATCGTCGCGGTCGACCTGAGCCCGGAGCGGCGCGAGCAGGCGCTGGCGCTCGGCGCGACCGCGGCCGTCGATCGCGGCGCGGGCGAGTTCGACCACGCGTTCGAGGCGATCGGCCGCGCGGAGACGCTCGAAGCCCTCCCCGGCCTGCTGGCGCGGGGCGGCCAGGGCGTGATCGTCGGCATGCCGGCCGAAGGCGTGCGGATCGCGATCGACCCGTTCGACCTCGCCGACCAGGGCAAGCGGCTCATCGGCTGCAACTACGGTTCCTGCGTGCCCGCCGTCGACTTCCCGCGCCTCGCCGACCTCTTCCTCGCCGGCCGCCTCCCGCTCGACAAGCTCGTCGGGCGCCGGCGTCCGCTCGACGAGGCGGTCCCGGCGCTGGACGACCTGCGCGACGCCGTCGGCCTGCGGACGGTCCTATGCGCATGAGCCCGATGGCAGGCCACCGCGGGACCAAGCGCGGGTTTCGGGCATCCCGAGGGTGGCGCCGGTGCGCATAGGCGCTCGTCTCCGTCATGCGAGAGAGGCCGGACGGCTCTCGCTCGGGGACGTCGAAGCCCGGACGGGGCTCTCCAAGGGCTTCCTGTCCAAGGTCGAGCGCGACGCATCGTCGCCCTCGGTCGCCAACCTCGTCGCGATCTGCGACGCCATCGGGCTGCCGATGGCCGACCTGTTCGCGGTCCCGCGCACGACGCTGATCCGCCTCTCGGACCGCCCGTCGATGGACCTGCCCAAGGCCGCGGCGGTGCGCGACACGCTGATCACCCCCGAGACCGAGCGCCATGTCACCGTGCTCGAGACCGTCATCGCCAACGGCGGCGGCTCCGGCGGCGAGGCGCTGTACGCGATGCCCTCGGAGTGCGAGGTCTGCTTCGTGCTCGAGGGCGAGATCGAGGTCGTCGTGGAGGACGAGACGTTCGCGCTCGGTCCCGGCGACGCCCTGACGTTCGGCGCCGCCGTGCCGCACACCTGGCGCACGGCGGGCGCCGCGCGGATCCTCTGGATCCTCGCGCCCGGCCTTCCCGACCCCCGAAACGAGGTCAATTGAGACTCTCACCCCCCGACGCGGGCGTCGCTCCGCGCTACACGGGCATCCGCACCTTCGCGCGGGCGCCGCACGTCACCTCCGCCGAGGACGCGGACGTCGCCGTCATCGGCGTCCCGTTCGACACCGCGACGTCGATGCGCCCCGGCGCGCGCTTCGGGCCGGCCGGCATCCGCGACGCCTCGCTGCTGTTGCGCCCGTACAACCCCGCGCTGGACGTCAACGTCTTCGAGGCGGTCTCGATCGCCGACCTCGGCGACCTCGAGACCACGCCGGGCAACGCGGAGCGCACGACGGCGCAGATCGCCGCCCAGCTCGAGCCCGTCATCCGCGCCGGCGCCGTCCCGCTCACGCTCGGCGGCGACCACTCGATCGTGCTCGGCGAGCTGCGTGCCCAGGCCGCGGTCCACGGCCCCGTCGGCGTCGTCCTGCTCGACGCCCACGCCGACACGTGGGAGCAGTACTACGGCGAGCGCTACTTCCACGGCACGCCGTTCAAGCGGGCGCTGGAGGAGGGCCTGATCGACCCGCACCGCTCGCTGCTGGCGGGGATGCGCGGCTCCCTCTACGCGGCGTCGGACCTCGACGAGCCGCGCGAGTGGGGCTTTCAGATCGTGCCCTGCGACGAGCTGCGCACCTGGTCGCCCGCCGAGTACTCGGCGCGGGTCCGCGAGCGGATCGGCGACGGGCCGGCGTTCCTCTCGTTCGACATCGACAGCATCGACCCCGCGTTCGCGCCGGCGACCGGCACGCCCGAGGTCTGCGGCCTGCTCCCGCACGAGGCGATCGCGTTCATCCGCGCGCTGCGCGGCGTCGAGTTCGGCGGGTTCGACCTCGTGGAGGTCGCGCCGGCCTACGACACCAACGCTCAGACGACGGCGCTGCTGGCGGCCAACATCGCGTACGAGTTCATCAGCCTGGTTGCGGTCCGCGCGCTGACATAACGGCTTTCTCGTAGATCGGTCCGGACGGCCGAGCGCCGCCCGTGGCATTGACGCAGGTCAGCACTCGGAGAACGCTCCGGGTGTCGTGCGCGTACTGCTTGTCGCCTTGGTGACCGCGGGCCTGGTCTGGCCGGCGGCCGCCGCGGGTTCGGGCGTGCCGGGCGACGGCGGGCCGGCGACCCAGGCCCCGCTCTCGGCCCCCAGCGACGTGGCGTGGCTCGCCGGCGGCGCGTTCCTGGTCGCGGACGCCGGGCAAGGCCGCGTGCGGTTGGTCGACGCGGCCGGGGTGATCACGAGCGTGGCGGGCGGCGGGACGGCCACCGCGGGATCGGCGCTCGACATCGCGCTCGTGCGGCCGACCGGGCTCGCGGTCGACCCGCTGGGCGGGTACCTGATCGCCGACGCGGGCGCCGACCGCGTCTGGCGCGTCGACGCCGCGGGCGCAGCGCGGGTCATCGCCGGCACGGGGGAGCGCGGGTTCAGCGGCGACGGCGGGCCGGCAACGGCCGCGCTGCTCGCCAAGCCCAGCGGTGTCGCGGTCCTCGCGGACGGCTCCGTGGTGATCGCCGACCAGGGCAACAACCGCGTGCGCCGCGTCGCCGCCGACGGGACGATCGCGACGGTCGCCGGGGGCGGGTTGGAGGACAGCGCGCGGCTCAGCCAGCCGACCGCGGTCGCCGCGCTGCCGGCCGGCGGGTTCCTCGTGGCCGACACGGGCAACCACCGCGTCGCCCGGGTCGCCTTCGGCACGCTGACCACCGTCGCGGGGACCGGCGTCGGAGGCGTCGCCGGCGACCCGGGTCCCGCGGTCAGGCGGCCGCTGGGCACGCCGGTCGACGTCGCGGTCACGCCCGGCGGCGGGTTCGTGGTCGCGGACGTGGACAGCCAGCAGGTCCTCCGCGTCGACGCTTCCGGGAACGTGACGACGGTGCTCGACGGCACGGCGGCCGCCGGCGTCGCGGTCAGCGCCGACGACGTCCTGCTCGTCGCCGACGTGTCCGGGGTGGTCCTCGCACGCCCCGCGGGCGGGATCAGCCGGGTCGTGGCCGGCGTGCAGTTGCCGCTGACCGGCCCGGGGACCGCGAAGACGGCGCCGAACGTAAAGGCGGCCGGCTACCGCGTCTATCTGAGCGCGATCAAGCCCACCCGCTCGGGCTGCACGCTGCTCCTGGCGTACGTCGCCTCCGACGACGGCGACGGGACGCTGACGATCGGGCGCACGCCCTACAAGGCTCGGATCTACGCTCCGAGGAACCAGTTCCGTGTGGGCGTCGTCAGGTTCAAGCCGGCGCGCTACGCCGTTCGGCTGACGGTCAAGCGGCTCGGCGACGGGCGCACCGCGACGACCACGGGCACGCTGGTCGTGCGCAAGGGCCGCTGTGGAGGGTGACGAACGCCGCGGCGTGCGCTTCACGAAGCTCGGCTTCGCGGCGATCGTCGCCGTCGTCGCGCTCGCGGGCAATGCCTTCCAGCTCCTCTACAGCGTCGATCCGACCCGCAAGCCGGACCCGAACGAGCGCCTGCGCGCGGCGATCCAGCCGCTGTCCGCCGAGCCGCAGGTCTCGCTCGGAACCTATCTCGCGCGGACGACCGCGCCTCCCGAGATCGAGCGCACGATCGACGGGCTGATCCTGGCCAAGTACAAGACCCACGAGGAGTTCCTGTGCGCGAAGGAGCGCAAGCTCGCGGTGCGCGGATACATGGTCTACGCCGATATCACCGTCGAGGGCCTCAAGCACCGCGCGGTCGACCTCTACACGACGCTGTACTCCAACGCGACGCACCGCCGGATGGCCGCGTATGAAGGCGAGGCGCCGCTGCCGCCGCTGAAGCTCACCTCGCCGACGGACTCCTTCGTCCAGGCCGCGTTCCTCGAGGTCCCGGAGCGGCCGCGCGCGAACTACTACGCGCGCTTCGAGCTGCGGACGCACGAGGACGGCGACAAGCTCGGCACGCTGCTGGCGATGGCCGACAGCAAGCCGTTCCCGGGCTTCGAGGGCAACTACGCCCGCGGGTACCCGCACTGCCCGCGCGTCATGTGAGCACGGTGTCGTGCGTGAGCGCGATCTGGGCCATCCGGTGGTCGCGCTCGAGGTCGCCGACGATGTAGAGGCAGAGCGACACGCACGGGCGGTCGTGGAAGTGGTCGTCCCACGCGCGGTCGTACTCGACGGAGCGGTCGATGATCGCCGCGTCCGGGCCGATCGGGAAGCGTGCCCACCACGCGGCGTCGAACCCGCGGGCCAGCGCGGCCTCCAGCTCCGGCTCCCACGCGTGCACGTAGTCCTCGACCGTGATCGAGAGGTCGATCTCCCGGAAGACCATCCGCCCCTCGGCCTCGAGCGCGGCGACGTCCAGCCCGGCCTCGGTCAGGCTCGCGCGGTCGGCGCCGGACCGGCCTTCGAGCGACCGATGGAACAGCCAACCGTTGCGCTTGGCGCCGAGCGCGTAGAAGGACGCCAGGGTCGGCGCCACTTCCTCGGCGGTCGACAGCAGCATCGCGACGTGCGGGCATGTGCCGCCCGGAAAAGCGCTTTCTAGAGCGGAATCCATAGGGTGACGAGGGTTCCCTTACCTGGTGTCGAGGTGATCGTGCATTCGCCGCCGTGGCCGCGTGCGCGCTCGCGCATCACGGTCAGGCCGAGGTGGCCGTCCTCGACCCCTGGGGCGGCGTCGGGATCGAACCCGTCGCCGTTGTCGGCGACGGTCAGCTCGAGGCGCTCGTCGTCGGCGGCGTAGGTGATCTCCACGGCGCTCGCGCGCGCGTGCGCGTCCGTGTTGGCGACGGCCTCGGAGACGACGCGGGCCGCGAGCGTGACCGCCTCGGGTCCCGCTTCGCCGCGTCCGCTCACCCGGACGGCGCACTGCGAACGGCGCGCCGCCTTGTCGATCGCCTCGCGCAGGTCGGCGGGCGCGTCGTCGGAGAGCTCCTGCAGGCGGGCGCGGACGAGCCGGTGGGCGGCGTCGACGGCCTCGGTCAGGCGGGCGCGGTCCGGCTCGGGCAGCGCCAACTCGCGCCGCGCGCACGCGAGGTATTGGGCGAGCCCGTCGTGGACCTCGGCGGCGAGCTGGCGGCGCTCGCGCTCCATCGCGGCGTGCAGCAGCTCCCGCCGCAACTGGGCGGTCGTGATCCCCGCGGAGAGCTGCATCCCGAGCAGGGTCAGCACGGTCCCGCTCAGCGGGTCGATCCGGATCGGCTCGGTGGCGGACGCGATGACGACGCCCACCATCTCCCGTTCGCCGGTGACGAGCGGCAGGATCACCCAGTTGGTGGCGGGCGGCGCGAACGGGTTCTCGACGAGCCAGGAGGCGGCCTCGCGCAGGACGATCGGCGCGCCGCCGGCGACCGCGAGCCGCCACGCCTCCTCGTCGAAGGAGAGCTCCTGGGCACACGTGCCGGTGTAGCGGCGCAGGACGGGGTGGCCGTCGGCGTCGGGGAGGTAGAGCGCGGCATCGTGCAGGTGCAGCGCCTCGCACATCTCCTCCAGCGCGGCGGCCGCGAGGACGGGCAGCTCGTCGGTTCCCACCAGTGCGCGCGAGACGCGGGAGACCGCGGCCAGGCCATTGAGGACCTCCGGAGCGATCACGGCGCGATACTACGCCCAGTGAAGGTGATCATCGCCGACGACCACCGGTTGATGCGCGAGGGCACCGCGGCGCTGCTGGCCGCCGATCCGCGGATCGACGTGGTCGGCCTTGCCTCGGGCGGTCGCGAGGCGGTCGAGCTGGCCGCGCGGCTGAAGCCCGACGTCGCGCTGCTGGACGTGGGGATGCCGGACATCGGCGGGGTGGAGGCGTGCGCGGCGATCCGCGCGCAGGTCCCGTCGGTGCGCGTGCTCATGCTCACCGTCTCAGAGGACGCGTTGGACGTCCGGGCGGCGCTGCGCGTGGGGGCGTCGGGGTATCTGCTCAAGGACATCCCGCCGGGGGAGCTGGTGGCTGCGGTGCTGGGCGCCGACCGGGTGATGGCCTCGGCCGAGGCGCCGGTCGACGAGCTCTCGGTGCGCGAGCGCGAGGTGCTCGAGCTGATCGGGCGCGGGCTCCGCAACCGTGAGATCGCCGAGCGGTTGGTCGTGAGCGAGGCGACGGTCAAGACCCACGTGCGTCATGTGCTGGAGAAGCTGCGCCTACGCAATCGCGCGGAGGCAGCAGCGTTCGCAGCCCGCGGCCGATCCGCGCCCTGACGTCCGCCGGCGTCGTGTCGAGCACGCTCGCGATCTCGTCGGTCTTGTAGCCGAGCGCGCGCGCCAGCACGACCGCGTCGCGGTCGTCGGGCGCCATCCCGGCGTACTGCGCCACACGTGTCGCGGCCAGCCGCGCCCCGAGCACCGCGTCGCCGCCCGCGACGAGCACGCGGCGCGTCACCTCGGCCGCTGTCTCCTCGTCGCCACAGACGGTCCACGCCGCCGCGAACACCTCATTGAGCACGAAGCGGACGCTATGCGGCTAGCGGGGGCGTGCCATCGCCCAAAGGGATGATGTTTACGAGTCCTGCGCGGTCGGCCGGACGAGGATCTCGTTGACGTCCATATGCGGTGGCTGAGTGACCGCGAACAGGACGGCGCGGGCGATGTCCTCGGCCTTCAGCGTGTCCTCGATCGAGTGGCTGAACCCGGGGGTCTCGACCATCCCGGGGGAGATCAGCGTCGTTCGCACGCCGGTGCCGTTGAAGTCCAGGCGGGCGGCCTCGGCCATCCCGTTGACGGCGAACTTGGTGGCGCTGTAGAGGCTGCCCTGGAGCGCTCGCCGGCCGGCGACGCTGCCGGTGATGACGAGATGTCCCTTCGTGGCGCGCAGCGCGGCCGCGGTGGCACGGATCGTCGCGTAGATCCCGAAGACGTTGATCAGCACCATCTGCTTGGCGGCCTCGACGTCACCGGACTCGAACCCGCGCGGGTGGCCGACGCCGGCGTTGGCCAGCACGACGTCGATCCGGCCGAACTCGGTGCGCGCGCGCTCGACCATCGCCTCCACCTGGGCGTAGTCGGTCACGTCACACGGGACGGCGATCCCGCCGAGCTCGGCGGCGAGTTCTTGCAGCTTGTCGGCCGAGCGAGCGCCGAGAACGAGCTTGTAGCCGGCCTCGGCCGCCTGCCGGGCGGTGGCGGCGCCGATCCCCGATGAGGCGCCGGCGATCAGGAACACACGATCCATGCTCCTATCGTTACGGATCGACGATGCTGGCGGATCGAGCGCGCATAGAAGTCCAGGCCGGACGCGGCGGCGACGGCTCGATGTCGTTCCGGCGCGAGTCCCGCGTGCCCAAGGGCGGGCCCGACGGCGGCGACGGCGGCCGCGGCGGGGATGTCACGTTGCGCTGCGACGACTCGCTGCGCGACCTGCAGTCCTTCCGCCGCCGCGGCCAGTTCAAGGCGGGGCGCGGCGGGCACGGCATGGGCAAGCTGATGTCGGGCGCCGACGGCGACCGGCTCGTGATCGCGGTCCCCCCGGGGACGACGGTCGAGCGCTGGGACGGCCGCACGTACGACCTGGTGCGTCCCGGCCAGGAGGTCACGATCGCCGCGGGCGGGCCCGGCGGGCGCGGGAACAAGACGTTCGCCACCGCGACGCGGCAGGCGCCGCGGCTGGCCGAGCGTGGGCTGCCCGGCGAGGAGGGTCCCGTCGAGCTGCATCTGAAGCTGCTGGCCGACGTGGGGCTCGTGGGGTTGCCGAACGCGGGGAAGTCCTCGCTGTTGTCGGTGATGACGCGGGCGCAGCCGAAGATCGCCTCGTACCCGTTCACGACGCTGACCCCGGTGCTGGGGACGATCGACGCCGACGACCGCCAGCTGGTGCTGGCCGACATCCCGGGGCTGATCGAGGGCGCGTCCGACGGCGCGGGGCTCGGCCACGACTTCCTTGCCCACGTCGAGCGGACGCGGCTGCTCGTGCACGTCTTGGATCTGGCGCCGCTGGACGGCTCGGACCCGGAGCACAACTTCGAGGTGATCGAGCGCGAGCTGGCCGAGCACGACCCGCGGCTTGCCGGATTGCCGCGGCTGCTGGCCTTGAGCAAGGCCGATCTCGTGACGCCGGAGGTGGCTGCGGTCGCCGCTGCCGAGTGGCGCGGGCGCGTCGCGTTCCCGGTGATCGTCACCTCCAGCGCGACCCGTTTGGGCTTGGACGAGCTGCGGGGCGAGCTGCTGCAGCGGGTGCCCGTGGCCGGGCCGGAGCCCGAGGGCTCGGGCGAGGACGAGGTCGCCGAGTTCGCGGTCTTCCGCCCGGCGAAGTCGCAGGCGTTCGACATCACCCGCGGGCCGGACGGCACGTGGATCGTCTACGGCGACTCGGTCGAGCGGCTGATCGCGCGCTGGGACCTCGACAACGAGGAGGCGCAGGCGCTCGTCGAGTCGCGGCTGCGGCGGATGGGCGTGATCGGCGCCCTCGAGCGGGCAGGGTTCGAGGCGGGCGACGACGTCGAGATCGGCGGCATCGTCTTCGAGCTGGACCCGTACTAGTGGTCGCGACCGTGAATACGGTCGATCGCCGGCCAGATCACCGGTCGTCTCTGCCGGGTCCTGGTGGGCGCTTGCATACTGGTGGTACGTGGGCGCCCGCCGGGGCCCGGCAGAGGCGAGCGGGGCCCGCCGGAATCGAGCGTATTCCCGGGAGCGGCCACTAAGTTGCCCGTCGCCGTCGTAAAGCTCGGATCGTCGATCGTCGCCGAGGACTCCGGCGCGCTGCGGCTGTCGGTGGTCGCGCGGATCTGCGAGGAGGTCGCGGCGCTGCACGCTTCCGGGGTTGACGTGGTCGTCGTCACGTCGGGGGCGATCGCGCGCGGCATCCACATGCTGGGGTTGGCGGGCCGTCCGCGGGTGGTCGAGGAACTGCAGGCGGCGTCCGCGGTGGGCCAGGGGCGGCTCTATCGCACCTACGACGAGTACCTGCGGGAGCGCGGCATCCAGTCCGCGCAGGTGCTGCTGACGTTCTTCGACATGAGCGCGCGGACGCACTATCTGAACGCGCGCCGGACGCTGCGCAAGCTGGTCGAGTGGCGGATCGTGCCGGTCATCAACGAGAACGACACGACCACCACCGACGAGATCTCCTTCGGCGACAACGACTTCCTGGCGGCCCAGGTCGCGGTGCTGGTGGATGCCTCGCTGCTCTTGTTGTTGACCTCGACGCCGGGGCTGCTGACGGCGGATCCCCGGGTGGATCCATCGGCTCGCCTGGTGTCGGTGATCTCGGATCCCTCTGAACTCGAGGCGCTCTCGATCGGGAGCGCCACCTCGCCGTTGGGCTCGGGCGGGATGCGCTCGAAGGTCGCCGCGGCGGAGATGGCGACCGCGGCGGGGATTCCCACGGTGATCGGGTCGGGGTTCGAGCCGGGGCTGTTGGGGCGCGCGTGGGCGGGCGAGCCGGTGGGGACGCGGTTCGCGCCGCACCCGGTGCGCCAGCCGTCCTTCAAGCTCTGGCTGCGCTACGCGAAGCCGTCGCAGGGCGTCGTGGCGATCGACGCGGGCGCGGCGCGGGCGCTGCGCGACGGCGGGACGTCGCTGCTGCCGGTCGGGATCGTGGGCGTCGAGGGCGCGTTCGAGGCGGGCGACGCGGTCGACGTGTGCGTCGACGGCGAGGCCGTCGGCAAGGGGATCTCCAACTACTCCGCGGGCGAGTTGCGGCGGGTGATGGGGCTCAAGACGGGGGAGCTGCGCTCTGTGCTGCCTCGAGCGGTGGACGAGGCCGTCCACCGGGACTACTTCGTCCTGGTGTAGACCGCCTCGCCGGCCACTCTCGTCTCGAGCACACATTCCTCGCGCGCCAGCGTGAACAGCGCGCCGAGCGTCGCGGTCCAGTCGGGGGCGGCTTCCAGCACGGCCTCCAGCGTGGAGTCCTCCGGGGCTTTGAGCAGCGTCGTGTCCAGTTGCTTTCCCGGCGTGAAGTCGCCGGTCGTGTCGCCGAGGTTCAGTGCCTCAGCTCCTGCCTTCGTGGCGAGATAGAGGAGGTGCTCCGGGCCGAGCATGTGACCTTGGTCGCGGACCATCTGGACGTGGTAGGCGACCAGGCCCTCCTTGAGCATGCTCAGGCCGGTGCCGGCACCGACGTCGGTCCCCATCCCGAAGCGCACGCCGGCCGCGACGTGCCGGGCCATCGGGAAGATGCCGGAGGCGAGGAAGGCGTTGGACGACGGGCAGTGGGCGATCGCGGTGTTCGTGCCCGCCAGTCGCCTGAGCTCGCTGTCCGAGACGTGCACATTGTGGGCGAGGACCGAGTGGTCGGTGAGCAGGCCCGCTCGCTCGTACGTGGCCAGATAGTCGCGGGCCTGCGGGAACAGGCGGCGGACGAAGTCGATCTCGCCGAGCGACTCGTTGACGTGGCTCGTGAAGAGGACGCCGTCGCCGAGCAGCTCGTGGCAGGCGTCGAGCATGGCATCGGTGCAGGAGACGCTGAACCGGGGCGTTACGGCGTAGCGGAGGCGGCCGCGGTTGTGCCAGCGGTCCATCAGCGTCCGGCTGTTGGCGTACGCCGTCTCGGCGTCGACCTCGAGGTCGGGGCGCAGGTTGCGGTCCGAGACCACGAGACCGGAGGCGATCCGCAGCCCGCGCCGGTCCGCCGCCTCGAACAGCGCGTTCTGCGCCTCCGGGAAGTGCGAGCCGAATACGAGCGCCGAGGTCGTGCCGTTGGCCGCGAGCAGCCGCACGAACCGCGCGGCGGCGGTCTGCGCGTAGCTCGCGTCCGCCATCCGCGCCTCCTCGGGGAGGGTCCGCTGGTCGAGCCAGTCGAGCAGCTGGAGGCCCATCGCGCCGATCACGGGGATCTGCGGGAAGTGGACGTGGGTGTCGACGAAGCCGGGGAGCGCGATGCAGCCGCTGCGGTCCTCGACGCGGGCGTCGGGGTTTCGCGCTTTGACGTGCTGGAAGTCGCCGACGTCCGTGATCGTCCCGTTCTCGTACGCGATCGCGCCGTCGTCGAACGCCTCGAGGGCGTCGGTGGTCTTGAACGGATCGCGCGGCGTGTGGGCGATGCGGGCACGGAGGATCGTCGTCATGCTCGGTGGGCAGCCTAGACTTCCCGCATGGCCGCCACCGTCGCTTCCACGCCCTCGGTCACCGATCTCGCGCTCGCCGCGAAGGCCGCCGCGCGGCGGCTGGCGGCGGTCGACCCGGCGACCAAGGACGCGGCGCTGCTCGCGATCGCGGACGCGCTGGAGGCGCGGCTGCCGGAGATCCTGGCGGCGAACGCCCTGGATCTTTCGGCGGGTCGTCAATCGGGCCTGTCGTCCGCGCTGATGGACCGCCTGACGCTGGATGAGGCGAGGGTTCGCGGGATCGCCGACGGCACGCGCGCGATCGCGGCGCTGCCCGACCCGGTGGGTGAGGTCGTGTCCGGCGGGCGCCTGGCCAACGGGCTCGACTTCCGCAAGGTTCGAGTCCCGCTCGGCGTGATCGCCGTGGTCTACGAGGCGCGGCCGAACGTGACGATCGACGCCGCCGCGCTGTGCCTGAAGTCGGGCAACGCGGTGCTCCTGCGCGGCTCTTCCTCGGCGGTGCATTCGAACGAGGTGCTGGCGCGGATCGCGGGCGAGGCGGCCTCGGCGGCCGGTCTGCCCGAGGGCGCGCTGACGCTCGTCGGCGGCGGGCGCGAAGCGCTCACCGAGCTCGCGCAGCTCGAAGGCGTCGTCGACTTGATCATCCCGCGCGGGGGAGAGGGGCTGAAGAAGGCGATCAGCGCCGTCGCCCGTGTCCCCGTGATCTACGCGGCGGCGGGCAACTGCCACGTCTACGTGGATGCGTCGGCCGACCTGGAGATGGCGACGCGGATCATCGTCAACGCGAAGGTCCAGCGCCCGGGCGTGTGCAACGCGGCGGAGACGCTGTTGGTGCACTCGTCGGTGGCGTCAGCGTTCCTCCCGGGTGCCTTGGAGGAGCTGCGCTCGCGTGGCGTCGAGTTGCGCGGCGACGAGCGCGTCGCCGCGCTCGCGTCGGTCGCGCCGGCCTCCGAGTCCGACTGGGCGGAGGAGTTCCTCGCCTTGATCCTGGCCGTGCGGGTCGTCGACTCGGTGGACGAGGCGATCGACCACATCAACCGCTACGGCACGGGCCATTCCGAGGCGATCGTCACCCGCGACCGCGACGCCGCCCGGGCCTTCCAGCTCGGGATCGACTCGGCCTGCATCTACGTCAACGCCTCGACGCGGTTCACGGACGGCGGCGAGTTCGGGATGGGCGCCGAGATCGGCAATTCCACCCAGAAGCTCCACGCCCGCGGCCCGATCGGCCTGCGCGAGCTCTGCTCGACCCGCTACCTGGTCGACGGCGAGGGCCAAGTCCGAGGATGAAGGTCGGCCTCCTCGGAGGCACGTTCAACCCTCCGCACCTCGGTCACCTCGTGTGCGCCCAGGAGGCGCACGCGCAGCTGGGGTTGGACCGTGTCGTGTTCATGCCCGTCCACTCGCCCCCGCACAAGGAGGTCGAGCAGGACCCGGGCGTCGAGCACCGCGTGGCGCTCTGCGAGTTGGCCGTGGCCGACGATCCACGGTTCGAGGTCTCTCGGTTGGAGGCCGACACGCCGGGTCGGTCCTTCACGGTCGATACCCTCAAACGGCTGCATGAGTCCAGTCCAGAGGACGAGCTGACGTTCATCATGGGAGGCGACATGGCCTACAGCCTGTCGACCTGGCATGAGCCGGAGGCCGTCCTGTCGCTCGCGACGCTCGGCGTCGCCGAGCGCGAGGGCGTCGGCCGCGCCGACATCACGGAACACATCTCCGGGCTCGCCGGCGCCCACCGCATCCGCTTCTTCGACATGCCCCGCCTCGACATCTCCTCATCCCTGATCCGCCGCCGCGCCGCCGCCGGCCAGCCACTGCGCTACTTCGTGCCGGACGCCGTCGCCGAATACATCGTCTCCGAAGGGCTGTACCGATGAGCGCCGCACCCGAACTCGAACCGGCCCGCCTCGCCGACCTCGTCGCCGGCTACGCCTCGGACGTCAAGGCCCAGGAGATCGTCGAGCTCGACCTCCGCGGCGTCCTCGGCTACACCGACTACTTCGTGATCGCCACCGGCGGCACCGACCGCCAGGTCAAGGCCGTCCACGACCGCATCCACGAGAACATGAAGCGCGAGCACGGCCTCCTGCCCCGCCGCGTGGAAGGCGTCTCCGAGTCCCGCTGGATCCTCATGGACTACCTCGACGTGATCGTCCACATCTTCACCCCCGAGGCGCGCGAGTTCTACCGCCTCGAGCAGCTCTGGGGCGAAGCCCCGAAGCGCATCATCGAGTAGCGCGCCGCCCGCCGCACCGCGTCTCGTCGCGCCCGTCCGCGCGGGGCCGCCCCGCGCGCCACCTCTCGCCGCGCACCCGTACGGGTGCGGTCGCTCGGCGTCCCCACAGGGCGCCTTCTGACCTGACCCGTCCGAGAAACGCGAAAGGGCCGCCCTGAGGCGACCCTTTCGTGAAGTGGAGCTAGCCGGGCTCGAACCGGCGACCTCGTGACTGCCAGTCACGCGCTCTCCCAGCTGAGCTATAGCCCCTGGGAAACGCCAGTCTAGCGCCTCGCTCGGAAGGCTGGGCCCGCGCCGGACGCTAACCTCCGCGCCCAATGGCCGAGCATCGTTACGAGCCTCACGAGATCGAACGCAAGTGGCAGGCGATCTGGGAGAGCGAGCGCACCTGGGAAGTTCCGAACGAGGATGACGGGACGCCGCGCTCCTATGTGCTCGAGATGCTCCCGTACCCATCCGGCGAGCCCCACATGGGGCACCTCAAGAACTACTCGGTGGGTGACGCGGTCGCCCACTTCCGCCGCCGCAACGGCATGCGTGTGCTGCACCCGATGGGCTACGACGCGTTCGGCCTGCCCGCCGAGAACAACGCGATCAAGACCGGCAAGCACCCGCGGATCGCCACCGAGGAGTCGATCGAGTCCTTCCAGCGCCAGTTCCGCTCCTGGGGCATCTCGATCGACTGGTCGCGCGAGTTCGGCACCCACGAGCCCCGCTACTACCGCTGGACGCAGTGGATCTTCCTCAAGCTCTTCGAGCGCGGGCTGGCCTACCGCAAGGAGGCCGCGGTCAACTGGTGTCCCAAGGACGCCACGGTGCTGGCCAACGAGCAGGTCATCGACGGCCATTGCGAGCGCTGCGGCACGCTGGTCGAGCTGCGCCAGCTCGAGCAGTGGTTCTTCCGCATCACCGACTACGCGGACCGCCTGCTCGACGACCTCGAGACGATCGACTGGCCGCACCACGTCAAGACGATGCAGAAGAACTGGATCGGTCGCTCCGAGGGCGCCGAGGTCACGTTCTCCTCGCCCGAGACCGGCGTCGACTACTCCGTCTTCACCACCCGCCCGGACACGCTGTTCGGCGCGACGTTCTTTGTGATGGCGCCCGAGCACCCCGACGTGCTGCGCCTGGCCGCCGGAACCGAGCACGAGGCGGCCGTCCGCGACTACGTCAACGGCGTCCTGAGCGAGAACCGCGAGGACCGCGCCGACACCGAGCGCACGAAGACCGGCGTCCCGCTCGGCCGGACCGTGATCAACCCGGTCAACGGCGAAGCGATCCCGATGTACGTCGCCGACTACGTCCTCATGGAGTACGGCACCGGCGCCATCATGGCGGTGCCCGGCCACGACGAGCGCGACTTCGACTTCGCGACGCAGTTCGGCCTGCCGATCCGCCGCGTGGTCGAGGGCGGCGAGGAGCTCCCGTACAGCGGCGACGGCCCACTGGTCAATTCCTCGCCCCAGTTCGACGGCAAGAACAACCGGGCGGCGCTGGAGGAGATCGTCGACTGGCTCGACCGCGAGGGCAAGGGCCACCGCTCGATCAACTACCGCCTGCGCGACTGGCTGCTCTCGCGCCAGCGCTATTGGGGCGCGCCGATCCCGATCGTCTACTGCGACGAGCACGGCATCGTGCCCGTTCCGGAGTCCGACCTGCCGGTGCTGCTGCCGGACGTCGAGGAGTACGCGCCGCAGGGCCGCTCGCCCCTGGCCGCCGCCGAGGACTGGGTCAACACGACCTGCCCGATCTGCGGAGCTCCCGCCCGCCGCGAGACCGACACGATGGACACGTTCGTCGACTCCTCGTGGTACTTCCTGCGCTACGCCGACGCCAACAACGACGACGCCGCGTGGGACCCGAAGGTGCTCGAGCTGTGGGCGCCGGCCGACCAGTACATCGGCGGCGTCGAGCACGCGATCCTGCACCTGATGTACGCCCGCTTCTTCGTGAAGGCGCTGGCGGACCTCGAACTGCTCGACCACCAGGAGCCCTTCAAGGCGCTCTTCACCCAGGGCATGATCACCCGCGACGGGGCGAAGATGTCCAAGTCCAAGGGCAACATGATCAGCCCGGTGCAGTACGTCGAGCGCTACGGCGCGGACACCGCCCGCTCCTACATCCTCTTCATCGGCCCGCCCGACCAGGACGCCGACTGGAGCGACGAGGGCGTCGAAGGCGTCCACCGTTTCCTGGCCCGCCTGTGGCGCCTGGGCATGGACGTCGCCGAGACGACCGGCCGGCAGCCGCTGCTCGGCCCGCTGGAGCCGCCCGAGGGCGACGACCTCGAGCTGATGCGCAAGGCCCACTGGGCGATCGACAAGGTCACCAACGACATGGCCGGCCGCTTCGCGTTCAACACCGCGATCGCCGCCGTCATGGAGCTCGTCAACGAGGCCTACCGCCGCCGCGACGCCGTCCGCCCCGCGACCCTGCACTTCGCCACGGCCACCGCCGCCTCCCTGATCTTCCCGTTCGCCCCGCACACCGGCGCCGAGGTCTTCGAGGCGTTGACCGGCGAGCGCGTGTGGGAGACCGAGTGGCCCGACGCCGACCTCTCCCTGCTCGAGCGCGACGTCGTCGAGATCGTCGTCCAGGTCAACGGCAAGGTCCGCGACCGCGTCCAGGCCCCGGCCTCCTCCTCCCGCGAAGAGCTCGAGTCCCTCGCCCGCGAACGCCCCAACGTCGTCGCCCACATCGACGGCAAGCAAGTCGTCAAGGTCGTCGTCGTCCCGTCGAAGCTCGTCAACTTCGTCGTCCGCTGACCGCGCCGGGCGGGGCAACCCGCCCGCGGTCGCCTAGCCACGCGACGCGCCCTCCAGCGCGACCCCGCTTCGCGTCGCGCTGCCGCTCCGCGCGGCCCCGCTTCGCGTCGCGCTGCCGCTGCGCGCGGCCCCGTTTCGCGTCGCGTCGCCGCTGCGCGCGGCCCCGCTTCGCGTCGCGCTGCCGCTGCGCGCGGCCCCGCTTCGCGTCGCGCCGCCGCTGCGCGCGGCCCCGCTTCGCGTCGCGCCGCCGCTCCGCGCGGCCCCGCTTCGCGTCGCGCCGCCGCCTCGCGCGGCCCTGCTTCGCGTCGCGTCGCCGCTCCGCGCGACCCCGCTTCGCGTCGCGCCGCCGCTCCGCGCGGCACGCCTTCGCGGCGCGCCGCCGCTCCGCGCGGCCCCGCGCGACCGCGCCTCCGCAAACTTGTCGCACTTCCGCGCGCCTTTTGGCACACCCCGCGACAGACACGTAACACGATCGAACCTATGTTCGATCCCATGCTCAACCTCGATCCCCGCAGGGCGGCCGCCTGGGTCGCCGCTGCAGTCCTCCTGGCGCTCCTTTCGGCCTGGTATCTGGCCCGTTCGCGACCCTCGGCGAGCGCCACCCCACCGCCGATCGCCACGATCTCGGTCCGCGACGACGCCGATGACGGCGGCGGGAACGTCACCGTCGACGTCGCAGGCGCGGTCAAGAAGCCAGGCGTCTACCACCTCTCGTCCTCGCAGCGGGTCGAGGATGCCCTGCGCCGAGCCGGCGGCCCGACCCGCCGCGCCGACCTGAGCCAACTCAACCGCGCCGCCAAGCTCGAGGACGGCCGCCAGATCCTCGTCCCGGTCCGGGCATCGAGGACGCGCGTCGCGACCACCACCGCGTCCCCGGCCAAGACCGCCCCCGACCAGCCGATCAACCTCAACACCGCCACCCTCGAGCAACTCGACACCCTCGACGGCGTCGGCCCCGCCACCGCCCAGAAGATCCTCGACTACCGAGCCGAGCACGGCGGCTTCGGGTCCGTCGACGAGCTCGACCAGATCTCCGGCATCGGCGAAAAGCGCCTCGCCGCCCTCCGCGACCACGTCCGGGTCTGACCATGCCGCGCGGCAGGGGAGGGTGGCCAGGATTTCCGTCCCCAGAGGACGGTTTTCCTGGCCACCCCCACCCACCAACGCCGCCCGACCCGCGCCCCACGGCGCCGCCGGCGCCGCCCGGCCCGCACCGCGACGACGAGCGCCCACCGCGTGCCTCGACGGCCCGGAGCGTGCGGCGCGCCGTCGCCGCCCTTCGCGCCCACCCGCGCCACGTCATCCTCGCCGCGGTCGTCGCGGGTCTCCTCACGGCCACGATCGGCGACGCGGCCGTCCTCGCGGCGGCCGCCCTCGCGACGGTCCTCCTCGCGAGCCCGGTCCGCCCGGACACAGCGCCGGGCCGCCACGGCCCGGGCGCCGAGAACGCGTCGCACCATGTCGCCGCCGCGCCGTTCGTCGGCGCCGCGCACCCACCCGGCGCCACACGCCCGCCCGCCGCCCCGCAGCCGCCCGGCGCCCCGCACCCACCCGGCGTCGCGGCCCGCCGCGCACACGCCTCGCCGCTCCTCCTCGCCCTCACTCTCGTCGCCCTCGTGGCGGGCGCGTGCTTCACCCACGCACGCCTCGACGCGCTGGACGCCGGCGTCCTCGAGACCTCGACCGGACACGCGATCGACGGCCGCGCCGTCGTCCTCGAGCCCGTGCGCGAAAGGAAGGTCGGGCCGACCGTGGCTCGCGTACGTCTCCTCGACGGCGTCGGCGCGAAGGAGCAGGCCGTGCTCCGGTTCCAACGGACGATGCGGCCGTGGCCCGAGGTGGGGGACATCGTGGCCGTGCGCGGCACCGTCGCACCGCTCGGTTTCGCCGACGCCTACCAGCGCCGGCGCAACGCCCACGCGGCCATCGCGGCGACCCAGGTCGACAAGACCGGCACGCGCAGGGGCGGGATCGCGGGCACGCTCGACACAGTCCGGCGCCGCGCGGAACATGGGCTCGCGCAAGGTCTCGCCCCGCCCGAGGCCGCGCTGCTGCGCGGAATGGTCCTCGGCGAGGACGAGCGCCTCGCCGACGACGTCCGCGACGACTTCCAGAACTCGGGCCTCGCCCACATCCTCGCGGTCAGCGGCCAGAACGTCGTGCTGCTGATCGTGCTCGTGCTGGCGGCGTGCGCGCTCTTCGGCGTCCCGCTCCGCGCGAGACTGTTGCTCGCGACCGCGGTGGTCGCCCTGTATGTCCCACTCGCGGGAGGCGGCCCCTCGATCCAGCGGGCGGGCGTGATGGGCGTCGCGGGTCTGGTCGCCGCGCTCGCGGGCCGCCCGGCGCAGCGCTGGTACGCATTGCTGCTCGCGGCCGCAGCCACGCTCACCCTCAACCCGCGAACGGCGGGCGAGCCCGGGTGGCAGCTCTCGTTCGCGGCCGTGATCGCCCTGCTCCTCGGCGCCACGCCGCTCAAGCGGACCCTCGCGCGACGCATGCCGGACCCGCTCGCCGAGGCGACGGCGATCACGGTCGCCGCGACCGCCGGAACCGCCCCGCTGATGGCGCTCCACTTCCAGCAGCTCTCGCTCGCCTCGCTGCCCGCGAACCTCCTCGCCGCGCCCGCGATCGCCCCGGTCATGTGGCTCGGCGTCCTCGCCGCCGCCGCCGCGCAGCTCGCGCCCGCACTCGCCCTCCCGTTCACGACCCTGACGGCGCCGCTGCTGGTCTACCTCCAGCAGGTCGCGCACCACACCGCCGCGACGCCGATCTCGACGATCGAACTCCACGCCTCACCCGCGGCGATCGCCGTCGCGACGGCGGCCCTGCTCGCCGCGACGGCCACGGCCACCCGCATGGTCCGCCGCGCACGAGCCCGGGGGACGACCTGGCCGGCCGGCGCGAACACGCGCGGCGCCGCGCCAGGCCGCCGCGCCCGCCGCCTCGCCGTGGCCGCGGCCGCCGCCGCCGCCACCGCGGGAGCGATCGTCGTCGCCGCGACCCTGCACGGAGCACAAGCGGCACCACGCCCCGGCGAGCTCGTCGTCTCCTTTCTCGACGTCGGCCAGGGCGACGCCACCCTGATCCAGCTCGGCGCGACCGCCGTGCTGGTCGACACCGGCCCACCGGACGGCCCGATCCTCAAACGGCTTCGCGAGGCGCGTGTGAAGCGCCTCGACGCGCTCTTCCTCACCCACGCCGAGGCCGACCACGAAGGCGCGGCGCCGCAGGTGATCACCAATTACAAGCCGCGCATGATCGTCGACGGCGGCGCCGGCTGGGAATCGCCCGTTCAACGCGCGCTCAGAACCACACCAACAATCCCACCGAGAGCGGGCCAGCGGATCGACGTCGGCGACCTCCGGTTCCAGATCCTCTGGCCGACACGCGACGACGAACACGAAGGCAACCCGAACGACCACGCGATCGTCGCCCGCCTCACCCACGGCCAGTTCTCGCTGCTGCTCACCGCCGACGCGGAGAGCAACGTCACGAACCCGCTGAACCTCCAACCGGTCGACGTCCTCAAGGTCGCCCACCACGGCAGCGCCGACCCCGGGCTGCCACAGCTCCTCGAGCGCATCAAGCCCCGCGTCGCGGCGATCGAGGTCGGCCGCCACAACCGCTACGGGCACCCCGCGCCGACCACGCTCAAGGCCCTGCAACACGTTCCCACCGTGATCCGTACCGACCAGGACGGCACGGTCCGCCTGCGGGTCGACCACGATCGGATCACCGTCCAGCGATGACGTCCGCAAGCGGACACGCCGGGAACGCACGACGCCCCTCGTTTACGCGGCGGTCACGGAACTGTCACGCCTCAGTCCGCCGCGACGATAGTTTTGCGGCCGTCTTTCAGTCGGATTCCCTCGCGGAAAGGACTCCTGAACCGTGAAATTGCGCGTTCGAGCGGCCGTGGCCGCCGTCGTACTGGCAGTCGGAGCGTTGGTCGTGGCACCGGCCGCGCACGCGGCGACCGGAGTGGTGATGTCGCAGGTGGCCTTCGGCGGCACGGGTGGTGGCAACGACGAAGTGGTCGAGATCCGCAACACCACCGCGGCGACGATCGACATCAGCGGCTGGGCGCTCTGGGGCGTCAACAGCGCCGGCACATCGAGCGCCCGCGCGAACGTGCCCGCCAACACGACGCTGCCCGCCGGCCAGACGTACGTGTTCGCCAACTCCGCGGGCACCTTCACCGCGCAGGCCGACGTGCTCTACGGCACGGGCATCGCCAACACCGGCGGCGCGCAGATCCGCGACGCCAGCGGCGCGGTCCGGGACGCCTTCGGCTCGACGAGCGCGCCCACCGGCTGGCGCGAGGGCCTCGGCATCGCGCAGCCGTCGAGCGGCAACGGCGGGTTCGCCCGCAAGAACGGCGGCACGCAGGACACCGACGACAACGTGGCGGACTTCAACGGCCCGCTGCTGCCGACGCCGACCAAGTGCGGCACGACGTGCTCCGGCCCGGTCGGTCCGGTGCCGTGCCAGGCGGACGCGAACGGCTTCGTGGCGATCACGAGCATCCAGACGCTCGGCCCCAACGCCGCGTGCAATGGCACGACGGTCAAGGTGCGCGGCATCGTCACCGGCATCGACGACCTCTACGGCTCGACGTTCGACGCGATCTATAAGGCCGACTCGGGCATCTGGATCCAGGAGGCGACCCGCGACGCGAATGCCACGACGTCGAACGCGCTGTTCGTCTCGGGAATCCGCCGCAACGCGCTCAACCCGGCCGGCGTGATCGGCTCGGACATCACCATCACCGGCCGCGTCGAGACCAAGTTCGGCCAGGTCGGCATCGTGCCGCCGGGCGTCGGCAACACGAGCAGCCCCGCGGCGCAGGAGGTCGACCTGGCGAGCGTCGCGACGATCAACTCGACCGGCAACGCGCTGCCGGCGCCTGTCGTCCTGGACCGCGCGAGGTCCGAGACGCAGGGCCTGGATCGCGCCTACTACCGCAGCCTTCAGGGCATGCGGGTGCAACTGCCGGAGGGCATCGCCACCGGCGGCGGCACCACGAAGTTCCACGACGTGTTCCTCGAGCCGGGCACGACGGCCCAGCGGCTGTTCCGCAAGAACGACCCCGCCGCGAACGACACGCCGTGGCACGACAAGCCCGCCGAGCTCGGCATCGCGCCTGACGGCGGCGCCGGCAACCCGGCCGATCCGCGCCTGCCGTGGACGAGCACGACGCAGGTCGATCTCGACCTCTTCGACATCGCCCGCAACGTCGTCGGGCCGTTCAGCTACAGCTTCAGCTACTACAAGATCATGCCGCAGATCGGCGGCCCCGCCGTCAGCATCGAGCGCGGCCCGATCAACGCCGCCGCGCCGCCCACGGCCCCGGCGCAGCCCGCCAACTCGCTGCGCGTGGCGAGCTTCAACGTCGAGAACTTCTTCCCGGTCGGGAAGGAGAACGACGGCCACGTCATCACGCAGGCCGAGTACGACGAGAAGACGAACGCGATCGTGAAGGCGATCAAGGACCGCCTGGCGGCGCCCGACGTGGTCGCCGTGCAGGAGGTCGCCGTGTTCGCCGACGGCGCCAACGCTCTGACGGGCCTGGCGCAGGCGCTCGGCAACTACACGCCGTACATCACGACCAACAACGACGGCCGCGGGATCGCGACCGGCTTCCTGGTCAAGGACGGCACGACCGCCACCAACGGGCGCCTGATCGGCAACACGGTCAACGGCCCGTGGGCGAACGCGGGCGTGTGCGACCTCTTCCCGGGCAAGCTGTTCGACCGCGCGCCGTATGCGCTGGACCTCAAGAAGGGCGACCTGTCCTTCACGGCGCTGAGCAATCACTTCGCGTCGCAGTCGCATCAGACGCAGTGCCGCATCGACGAGGCGGCCTACGTCCGCGACGCCGCCGCGCAGTTGCAGCAGGACGGCAAGAACGTCCTCGTGGCGGGTGACCTCAACGACTTCGAGTTCTCCACGCCGCTGGCGACGCTGACCCAGGGCAACGTCCTGGCCAACCTCTGGAACGACGTCCCCGCCGGCCAGGCCTACTCCTACAAGTTCAACGGCCACCTGCAGACGCTCGACCACATCCTCGTCACCGCGGGGATGAAGACGCGCCTGACCGACGTCCGCTACATCCACCTCGATAACGACGTCTACGAGCGGATCCCGAGTAACGGCACGGGTCTCTCGGACCACGACCCGCCGCTGGCGACGTTCAAGCTCGCCGAGGGCGCGAGCACGAGCACGACGGGCGACGTGTCGGGCAACGTGCAGGCGACGCTGGCGCTGACGCTCGGTCCGCCGGCCACGTTCGGGAACTTCATCCCGGGCGTGACGCAGGACTACAGCGCGGCCACGACCGCGCAGGTCACGTCGACCGGCGGCGACGCGGCGCTGAGCGTCCTCGACGCGAGCTCGACCGCGACCGGCCGGCTCACCAACGGCACCTACGCGCTGACCGACCCGCTGCAGATCGCGGCCAACAGCGGGACGTTCGCGCCGCTGCGGACCGATAACGGCCCGCTGTCGCTGCTGACCTGGAACACCCCGATCAGCGCGACCAGCGTCGCGCTGAACTTCAAGCAGCACGTCAACGCCACCGAGGGTCTCCGCACCGGGACCTACTCGAAGACGCTGACGTTCACGCTCTCGACGACCACGCCGTAGAGCGAGACGGGCGCCGCGATGAGCGGCGCCCCGAAGCCGCGCCCGCCCGACCCGGGCGGGCGCGGAGCGGTCGCTCAGGCCAGCGCCGGAACCGGCTCACGGTCGAAGCGCCCGCTCTCCGGCGCGGCGGGCGGCTCCTCGTCGAGCACGTCCGGATCGGCCAGCGACGGGTCGTCCAACACGGCGGCGAACCGCTCGTCGTCACGCTCGCCCTGCCACTTGGCGATGACCATCGTCGCCACGCCGTTGCCGATGCAGTTCGTCAGCGCGCGGCCCTCGCTCATGATCCGGTCGATGCCGACCACCAGGGCGATGCCCACGGCGATCGACTCGGGCGAGAAGAACGTCCCGCCGAACGCCTGCAGCGACGCGGTCAACGTCACGAGCCCGGCGCCGGTGATGCCGGCGGCGCCCTTGGACGTCAGGACCATCAGCGCGCACAGCGCGATCTGCTCGCCGATCGACATCGACTGCCCCGCCGCCTGCGTGATGAACAGCGCGCCGAGCGTGAGGTAGATGCACGTGCCGTCGAGGTTGAACGAGTAGCCCGTCGGCAGCACGACGCCCACGGTCTGCTTCGACGCGCCGGCCTTCTGCAGCTTGGCCAGCAGCCGCGGCAGCACGGTCTCCGACGAGGAGGTGCCGACGATGATCAGCAGCTCGTCCTTCAAGAGCCGCACGAACTTGAAGATGTTGAACCCGCTCCAGCGGGCGACCAGCCCGAGCACGCCGAACACGAACACCGCGCAGGTGCCCCAGAAGGTGACCATCAGCAACGCCAGGTTCGACAGCGCGCCGCCGCCGAACTGCGCGACCGTGTACGCCATGCCGCCGAAGGCGCCCAGCGGCGCGGCCCACATGATCATGCGGATGATCGCGAACAAGATCTTGGAGACGACTTCGAAGACCGCCAGCACCTGCTCGCGCTGGCGCTTCGCCAGCACGGAGACGCCGGCAGCGACGAAGATCGCGATCACCAGCACGCGCAGGATCTCGTTCTCGACGAACGGCTGCAGGAACGAGGTCGGCAGCAGGTCGTCGGTGATGAACCCGGTGAATCCGGTCCCCGAGCCGGCGGCCTCGGCGATCTTCTCCTTCGCCGCCTCGGTGCCGGACGCTGTCGCGGCGCCGTTGAAGCCCGCGCCGGGCTGGATCAGGTTGCCCGCGATCAGGCCGATCGCCAGCGCGACGACGGTCGCGCACAGGAAGTAGCCGAGCGCCCGCAGCGCGAGTCCACCCGCGCGGGCCATGTCGCCCAGCGAGGCGATGCCGATCACGACCGTGACGAAGATCACCGGCGCCGTGACGGTCTTGATGAGTTGCAGGAAGGCGTCCGCGAGCCATTTGGAATCGGTCGCCGGACCCGGGGCGACCAGGCCGAACACGATGCCCGCGGCGATCGCCACGAGCACCCAGAACCACAGCTGCCGCTTCATGGAAGGGTCTCCTCTCTCCTGCCCGCGGCCTCTTCCGCGAACAGTCGCGACGCTAGGAGCGCCGAGACGCCCTGTCTCGGTTGTGGTCGTATTGGTCGAAGACGTCGTTCTGGTCGCGTGAGAACATGCGGCGCATGCGGGTGAAAAGCCTCGCCGGGCGCCTGCTGATCCTGCAGCTGACAGTGGTCGCCGTCACGGTCGCCGCGGGCGCGCTGATCACGGTCCTCGTCGCTCGCGAGCGCACCGAGACCGCCGCGCGCGACCGCAGCCTCACGGTGGCCCGCACCGTCGCCGCGCTGCCCGATCTGCCGCGGGCGCTCCAGAGCAGCGACCCGACGGCGACACTGCAGCCGCTCGCCGAGCGCGTGCGCAAGGTCGCGCACGTCGACTTCATCACGATCATGCGCCCCGACGGCACCCGCTACACCCACCCGAACCCGAAGCTGATCGGCCGCCACTTCGTCGGCACCTACGAGCCGGCGGCGCAGGGCCACACGATCACCGAGACGACCAAGGGGACCCTGGGCAAGTCCGTGCGCGCCGTCGTGCCGGTCGAGGAGAACGGCCGCGTCGTCGCCCTCGTCGCCGTCGGCGTCCTCACCGACGCGATCGGCCAGGAGGTCGCCGCGCTCCTGCCCGGCCTGCTGGGCCTCGCGGCGATCATCCTCGCGATCGGCTGCCTGCTCAGCCTGCTGCTCGCCAGGCGCGTCAAACGCCAGACGCTCGGCCTGGAGCCACAGGAGATCACGACCCTCTACGCCCACCACGACGCGACCCTGCACGCGCTGCGCGAGGGGGTCGTCGTCTTCGACGAGCTCGGCCGCCCCGCGCTCGTCAACGACCACGCGAGACGCCTGCTGGGGGATGAGATCCCGCCGCCCGGGGAACTCAAGGACGACGTGCCGATCATCGCCGGCGACCGCGTCCTGCTCGCATCCTCCCGCGCCGTCGAGCGCGACGGCCGCCGGGTGGGCACCGTGATGACGCTCAGGGACCGCACCGAGGTCGAGACGCTCGCGCGCGAGCTCGGCGCCACCAAGGCGCTCGCCGACGCCCTGCGCGCCCAGACCCACGAGGCCGCCAACCGGCTGCACGTGATCGCCGGCCTCGTCGAGCTCGGGCGTAGCGAGGAGGCGATCGAGCTGGCGGGCAGCGAGGCCGCCAACGCCCAGGACCTGCTCGGCCGCTTGGGGGAGGGGATCGAGGAGCCGGTGCTGGTCGCGCTCCTGCTCGGCAAGACCGCGACCGCCCGCGAGCGCGGCGTCACGCTCACCGTCGAGCCCGGGGCGCGCCTGTGCGCCGGGTTCCCGCCCACCGAGCTGACCACGATCGTCGGCAACCTCGTCGACAACGCCCTGGAGGCGCTCGGCCCTGACCGCGAGGGTCACGTCACCGTCACCCTCGTCGACGACGGCGAGAACGCGACGATCGAGGTCCGCGACGACGGCCCGGGCTTTCCGGACGACGCCGACATCTTCGCCGCCGGCGTGACCACGAAGCCGGCCGGACCGGTGGGGAGAGGCCTCGGCCTGACGCTGGTCAGACGCGCCGTGACCGCGCTGGACGGCACGGTCACCGCGCGCAACGACAACGGCGCCGTGTTCACCGTGACGCTGCCGCACGCCGACCAACCGGCTCTCGCATGACCGTCCGGACCCTCATCGTCGACGACGACGCCCGCGTCGCCGACATCCATAAGAGCTACACGGAGCAGGTGGAGGGGTTCGTCGTCACCGGCGTCGCCAACCGCGGGACCGAGGCACTCAGGCGCGTCCTTGAGGACCAGCCCGACCTCGTGCTGCTCGACATCTACCTCCCGGACCTGAGCGGCCTCGAGGTCTGCCGAAGGCTCAGAGCCGCCAACAACCTCGTGGACGTGATCGCGGTCACCGCCGCCCGCGACGTCGACACGGTCAGGGGCGCGGTCGGCCTCGGCGTCGCCCAGTACCTCGTCAAGCCGTTCACGTTCGCGACCTTCCGCGACAAGCTCGAGCGCTACGCGGCCTACCGCGCGCTCACGCAGCGCAGCGGCGACGCCGAGCAGCAGGAGATCGACGCGATGCTCTCAGAGCTCCGCACCCCCGGTGCCACGCCGCTTCCCAAGGGCCTGAGCAAGGAGACGCTGGACCTGGTGGCGCGGGCGCTGAAGGAGGGAGAGACGCAGAGCGCCGTCGAGGTCGCCGATCGCGCCGGCCTGAGCCGCGTCACCGCCCGCCGCTACCTCGAGCACCTGGTCTCGAGCGACCAGGCCGAGCTCGAGCTCCGCTACGGCGGCAGCGGGCGGCCGGAGCACCGGTACCGCTGGGTCGCCCGATAGCCTCAATCGTCGTGCCCTTCCATCCCGCGTACCTGATCCACGGCGACGACCACGGCCGCATCGCGGAGCGCCGCGCGAGCCTGCGCGCCAAGGCCGAGTCCGAAGCCGGAACGGCCGGGGTGGAGGTCTACGAGGGCGATCAGTGCACGCCCGACGCCATCGCTGGCGCGCTGAGCGCGATGACGTTCGCGATGGGCCGCCGGTTCGTGATCGCCGACGGCGTCGAGCGCTGGAAGGAGTCCGAGGTCGAGCCGGTCGCGAGCGCCCTCAAGAGCGCCGACCCCGAGACGCTGACCGTGGCGTTCTTCGCCCGCGAGGAGGGCCGGTACAAGGCGCCCAACAAGCTCCACGACGCGGTGACGAAGGCGGGCGGCAAGGTCGCGGCCGAGATGAACGTCAAGGGCAAGGAGCTGCCGGCGTGGGTGATCGACCACGCCAAGACCGAGGGCCTCAAGCTCGACCGCAACGCCGCCCGCGCGCTGATCGCCCAGGTGGGTGACCGCCAGCAGCGCCTCACCCGCGAGCTGGAGAAGCTCGCGCTCGAGCACGGCAAGGGCGCGTCGATCACCGCCGACGACATCGAGGAGTCGTGCGCGACGTCCGCCGAGCGCAAGGTGTGGACACTGGCCGACGCGCTGGTCGACGGCGACCGCAAGACCGCGCTCGCGACGCTGCTCGAATTGCGCCAACAAGGCGAGCGCATCACCGGCCTCACCTACCGGATGGCCGGCAAGCTGCGCGAGGCCGCGATGGTCGCCGATGCTCTGGCCGCCGGTCAATCGAAGGCCCAGGCCAAGAAACTGCTCAAGGGCGCGCCGTGGGCGGCCGATCGGACGATCGCGGCGATCGAGAAACGTGACGCGGAGGCACTCAGGCGCGCGGTGGCGGCGATCGCCGACCTCGAGGTCGAGACCCGCGGCGGCGAGCTCAGCGAGGACACCGAGGCGGTTCGGGCGGTACTGATAGCGACCCGTTAGCGGCGGTTTTGAGAGGATCCCGCCTCCATGTCGCTCGAGAACCCCGATCCTCCGCTCGTCTCGCCGTTCCCGCCGATCGCGGACTACGGCTTCCTGTCGGACTGCGAGACGTGCGCGCTCGTCGCTCCGAGCGGCGCCATCGAATGGATGTGCCTGCCGCGTTATGACGGCCCGAGCGTGTTCGGCGCGCTCCTGGACCGCGACGCAGGCACGTTCAGGCTCGGCCCCGCGGACACGATGGTCCCCGCCGCCCGCCGCTACCTGCCCGGCACGATGATCCTCGAGACCTCGTGGGGCACCGACCGCGGGTGGGTGATCGTCCGCGACGTCCTGCTCGTCGGCCCCTGGCACGACACCGAGGAGCGTTCGACGACCCACCGCCGCGCGCCCACGGACTACGACGCCGACCACGTCCTCCTGCGCACCGTGCGCTGCGTCAACGGCAGCGTCGAGGTCCAGCTCGAGTGCGACCCGATCTTCGACTACGGCCGCCGCTACGCGCACTGGGAGTACGTCGGCGACGGCTACGGCGAGGCGGTCGCGACGGCGGACGGCTGGCCGACCAAGCTGACGCTGACGACCGACCTGCGCGTGGGCTTCGAGGGCTCCCGTGTGCGCGCGCTGACGACGCTGCACGACGGCGACACGGCGTTCGTCGCGCTCGCCTTCTCCGAGCATCCCGGCCCGAAGACCTACGAGCAGGCCTACGACCGCCTGGTCAGGACCGCCGACTACTGGCACCAGTGGCTCGCCCACGGCACGTTCCCGGACCACCCGTGGCGCCAGTACCTGCAGCGCTCCGCGCTCACGCTGAAGGGCCTGACCTACTCGCCGACCGGCGCCATGATCGCGGCCGCCACGACCTCGCTGCCGGAGACCCCGGGCGGCGAGCGCAACTGGGACTACCGGTACTCCTGGGTCCGCGACTCGACCTTCATGCTCTGGGGCCTGCACTCGCTCGGCTTCGAGTGGGAGGCCAATGACTACTTCTACTTCATGCAGGAGGTCGCGCAGTCCGACGACCTCCAGGTGATGTACGGCATCCAGGGTGAGCGGGAGCTGATCGAGGACACGCTCGACCACCTCTCCGGCTACGACAACGCCCGCCCCGTCCGCATCGGCAACGGCGCCTACAACCAGCGCCAGCACGACGTGTGGGGCACGATGCTGGACTCGATCTTCCTGCACGCCAAGTCCCGCGACCACCTGCCGGAGCGCCGCTGGCCGCTGATCGAGCGCCTGGTCGAGGCCGCGATCGAGAACTGGAAGCTGCCCGACCGCGGCATCTGGGAGGTCCGGGGCGAGGACAAGCACTTCGTGTCCTCGAAGGTCATGTGCTGGGTCGCCTGCGACCGCGGCGCCCGCCTGGCGCGGCTCCGCGAGGCGCGCGAGCACGCCGAGCGCTGGCAGGCGCACGCGGACGAGATCAAGGCCGACATCATCGAGCACGGCTGCAAGAACGGCGTCTTCACCCAGCACTACGAGACCGAGTCGCTGGACGCGAGCGCGCTGCTGATCCCGCTCACCCGGTTCCTTCCCGCCAACGACGAGCGCGTCCGCAAGACGGTGCTCGCGATCGCCGACAACCTGACGGTCGACGGGCTGGTGCTGCGCTACAAGGTCGAGGAGACCGACGACGGCCTCCAGGGCGAGGAGGGGACGTTCACGATCTGTTCGTTCTGGCTCGTCAGCGCACTGAGCGAGATCGGCGAGCACTCACTCGCCCGCGACCTCTGCCAGAAGCTGCTCGGCTACGCCTCGTCGCTGCACCTGTACGCCGAGGAGATCGACCCGCGCAGCGGCCGCCACCTCGGCAACTTCCCGCAGGCGTTCACGCACCTGGCGCTGATCAACGCCGTGATGCACGTGATCCGCGCCGACGAGAAGATCGCCAAGGGCATTCAGCCGCTCTCGGCGCAGGACCCCACCACCGACATTCTTCCCGACCCGATCTAGGCAACAAAAAAGGCCGGCGTCGCGAGACGCCGGCCTTGGAAGTGGGGCTTGCTAAGCGACCGGGACGCCGCGGCGGATGCGCTCCGCGCGGGACTTCTTGCGCGCGCCGGTGTTGGCGTGCAGGGCGCCGCGCTTGACGGCCTTGTCGATCAGCGACACGAGCTTGCGGTGTTCGGACGTGATCTGCTCGTCATCGCCTGCGGTCACGGCGGTCTCGAGGCGCCGGAAGTACGTCTTGATCTGCGACGTGTAGTGGCGGTTCTCGAAGCGCTCGCGCTGCGAGCGGTTGTTCCGCTTGATCTGTGACTTGATGTTGGCCATGGTGAAGAGATCGCGGTCAGTCCGCGACGGCGGCGTACTATAGCGCGCCGTTTGGCCACACAGGACGCCGCACCTCGCCGCCGCACGGCGGTCAACACCCTGATCTTCTCGCTCGGAACGGGCCTGTCGCGCGTGGCCGGTCTGATCCGCGAGGTGGTCGCCGCATCGTATTTCGGTACGAGCGGCGCCGCGTCCGCGTTCACGCTGGCGTTCCAGATCCCGAACCTGATCCGCGCGCTGGTCGCCGATGCCGCGCTCTCGAGCGCGTTCGTGCCCGTCTTCAGCGAGCTGCTGGAACAGAAGAAGAAGCGCGAGGCCTACCTGCTGGCGTCGGCGCTGGCCGGGCTGCTGCTCGTCGTTTTGACGATCATCACGCTCGTCTTCATCCTGCTCGCGCCGGCGATCATCCCGCTGTTCACGGGTGACGAGTTCACGCCGGCGCTCGACGACCTCGCGGTGGGCCTGAGCCAGGTCCTGTTCCCGATCGTGATCCTGCTCGGCCTCACCGGCCTGGCGGTCGGGGTGCTCAACGTCCACGACCACTTCACGATCCCCGCGATCGCCCCGCTGGTCTGGAACATCGTGATCATCGCGGGGCTCGTCGGGCTCGCGCCGCTGTTCGAGGGCGACGACAAGCTCTACGCCTACGCGATCGGGGTCGTGGCGGGCACGCTGGTGCAGCTGCTGATGATGCTTCCGGCGCTGCGCCGGATCGGGTTCCCGGTCTTCCGCATCAGGCTGCCCAAGCGCGGCGACGAGCGGGTCAAGCGGGTCCTGATCCTGATGATCCCGGTCTCGGTCGGCCTTGGGCTGATCAACATCGACCTGCTGATCAACAGCACGATCGGGTTCATGGTCTCCGAGGCCGTCCCGCGGGCGATCGAGACGGCGTTCCGGATCTACATGCTCCCGCAGGGCATGTTCAGCGTCGCGGTCGCGACCGTGCTCTTCCCGCAGCTCGCCCGGCTGGCCACGCGCAAGGACTACCGCGGGATGCAGGCGACGATCGGCGTGGGGCTGCGCCAGATCGCGCTGCTGCTCATCCCGTCCGCCGCGGCGATGCTCGTGCTCGCGGAGCCGATGGTCCGGCTCGTCTTCCAGCGCGGCGAGTTCGACGCCGAGTCGACCAAGCTGACCGCCGAGGCGCTGTTCTGGTTCAGCTTCAGCCTCCCGTTCAGCGGCTTCCTGCTGATGCTCACGCGGTCGTTCTTCAGCCTGCAGCGCCCGTGGGTCCCGACCACGCTGGCGTTGGGCTCGCTCGTGGTCAACGCGATCGTCTCGTTCGCCCTGCACGGGCCGTTCGGGATCGCGGGCATCGTGCTCGGCACCGTCGTCTCCAACGCCGTGCTGGTGATCGCCGAGTGGTGGTACCTGCGCAAGGCGCTGGACGGCTTCGAGACGGCGCGCACGCTGCGGGCGATCGCCCAGATGCTCCTCGCCGCGGCGCTGTTGGGCGGCGTCACTTACGGCGTGTGGTGGGCGATCGACAGCGCCCTCGGGCGCTCGCTCGGAGCGCAGATCCTGAGCGTCGGGACGGCGCTGGCGGCCGGAGCGGCGGTCTACGCGGCGGCGGTCCTGGGGATGCGGATTCCCGAGGCGAAGCAGATCCTTGACCTTTTCGCTGGAAGACTCAAGCGAGCGAAGCGGTGATGAGTTCGCGAGCTTTGCTCCGCGACGAGGCAGGGCTCGTAACCTAAGAGTGCTTTGGCCGACCAGGCACACATCCGCAACTTCTCCATCATCGCCCACATCGACCACGGGAAGTCGACGCTGGCCGATCGCATCCTGGAGCTCACGCACACCGTCGACCCGCGGTCGATGCGCGCCCAGCTGCTCGATTCCATGGACCTCGAGCGCGAGCGCGGGATCACGATCAAGGCGCAGGCCGTGCGCGTCTTCTACACCGCGCAGGACGGTGAGACCTACCAGCTGCACCTGATCGACACGCCCGGGCACGTGGACTTCACGTACGAGGTCTCGCGGTCGCTCGCCGCGTGCGAGGGCGCGCTGCTGGTCGTCGACGCGTCCCAGGGCGTGGAGGCCCAGACGGTCGCCAACACCTACCTCGCGATCGACGCCGGCCTCGAGCTGATCCCGACCATGAACAAGGTCGACCTGCCGGGCGCCGAGCCCGAGCGGGTGGGGGAGGAGATCGCCGAGCTGATCGGCGAGGATCCGGCCGCGATCCGGCGGATCTCGGCCAAGACGGGCGAGGGCGTCAACGACGTGCTCGAGCAGATCGTCCAGCGCGTCCCGCCGCCCTCTGGCGACCCGGACGCGCCGCCCCGCGCGCTGATCTTCGACTCCGAGTACGACCAGTACCGCGGCGTGATCGCCTACATCCGTGTCGTCGACGGCACCTTCAAGAAGGGCGAGTCGGTCGTCGGTATGGCGACCGGGACGCAGGCCGAGATCGACGACATCGGCTTCTTCACCCCCGCCCAGCTGCCGGCCAAGCAGCTCGGGCCGGGCGAGGTGGGCTACCTGATCACCGGGATCAAGGACGTCGCGGCGCTGGCGGTCGGTGACACGCTGACGGTCAAGTCGCGGCCGGCGAGCGAACCGCTGCCGGGCTACCGGGACGTCAAGCCGATGGTGTTCTGCGGCCTGTTCCCGATGAACAACGACGACTACCCGGAGCTGCGCGACGCGCTCGAGAAGCTCACTTTGAACGACGCGGCGCTGAGCTGGGAGCCGGAGACGAGCGACGCCCTGGGTTTCGGCTTCCGCTGCGGGTTCCTCGGGCTGCTGCACATGGACATCGTCCGCGAGCGCCTGGAACGCGAGTACGACCTCGAGCTGATGGCGACGATGCCGTCGGTGGAGTTCGAGATCACGCTCACAGACGGCAACGTGATCCCGGTCCACAACCCGACCGACATGCCCGACCCGGCGCGCATCGCCGAGGTCCGCGAGCCTTACATCCGGGCGTCGATCCTGACGCCGAAGGAGTACATCGGGCAGATCATGGAGCTCTGCCAGGAGCGTCGCGGCAACCACTCGGGGATGCACTACCTGTCCTCCGAGCGCGTCCAGCTGACGTACGACCTGCCGCTGGCGGAGATCGTGCTCGACTTCTTCGACCAGCTCAAGACCCGCACCAAGGGGTACGCGTCGCTGGACTACGAGCCGATCGGCCTGCGCCCGTCGAACCTGGTCAAGCTCGACGTCCTGCTCGGCGGCGACGCGGTCGACGCGCTGTCGATGGTCGTCCACCGCGACAAGGCGTACGAGCAGGGCAAACAGATGACCGAGCGGCTGCGCAAGCGGATCCCGCGCCAGCAGTACGACGTGCCGATCCAGGCCGCGATCGGCGCCAAGATCATCGCCCGCGAGACCGTCAAGGCCTTCCGCAAGGACGTCACCGCCAAGTGCTACGGCGGCGATATCTCCCGTAAGCGCAAGCTGCTCGAGAAGCAGAAGGAGGGCAAGCGGCGGATGAAGCAGGTGGGTCGGATCGAGGTCCCTCAGGAGGCGTTCCTGGCGGTGCTGGAGCTCGGCGATGATCGATAGGTACCTGGTCGGCCGCGAGAAGATCCGGGAGTACGCGAACGCGATCGGCGAGTTCGCGCCGATCTGCCACGACGTCGAGGCCGCGCGGGCCGCGGGGTACGCCGACGTCGTCGCGCCCCCGATGTTCGCCGCGGTCTACAAGTGGCGGGCGATGGGGCCGGCGGTGCTCGACCCGGAGGTCGGCATCGACTTCACGCGGTTGGTGCATGGCGCCCAGGAGTTCACCTGGGGCGAGCCCGTGGTCGCCGGCGACGAGATCACGACCGAGGCCGCGTTCGTCTCCGAGGCCAAGCGCGCCGACATCACCGTCTACACGTTCAGCTCGCGCTCGACCAACCAGCGCGGCGAACTCGTCTGCGAGGGGACATGGACGAACTTCGTGAGGTGACCGTCACACCCGACCGGTACGTCACGTACCGCTACGCGGGCGCTTCGGGCGACTTCAATCCGATCCATCTCGACGACGAGTTCGCGCGCTCGGTCGAGCTGCCGGGCAAGATCCTCCACGGGCTGTGGACGATGGCGCAGGTCGCCCGCGTCCACGGCGAGGCGGCGGGCGATCCGCTGGCGCTGAAGTCGCTCTCCGTACAGTTCCGCGGTCTCGGCGTGCCGGAGAAGGACATCACGATCACGTCCAAACCGCGCGGTGACGGGGAATTCGACACCGAAGCGGTTCAGGACGGCAACAAGCTCGTCCGCCGCGGTCGGGCAGTTCTTAAACTCTGAGTCGTGCTGACACCGCGACAGGCCCTTCTGCTCGGAAAGGTCGTCGACGGTTTCGCCCAGACCGGTCAGCCGGTCGGCTCGAAGACGCTCGCGGCCGACCCTGAGGTCACCGCGGGGCCGTCGACGATCCGCAACGAGCTCGCCGTGCTCGAGGAGCGCGGGCTGCTCGCGCACCCGCACACGTCGGCGGGGCGGGTGCCGACGGACGCCGGCTACCGCTACTACGTCGACCGCCTGCTGCCGGAGCCGCGCTCGGGGGAGCTCCGGCTCTCGCTGGTGCGCCGCGAGGTCGACGAAGCGATGCGGGTGACCACCGAGACGCTCTCCCAGGTCACGAACCTGCTGGCGATCGTCTCGGCGCCGCCGATCGGGACGACGACGATCCGCCACATCGAGGTCCTGCTGCTCCAGCCGCAGGTGCTGATGGTGGTCGTCATCACGTCCACCGGCGGCGTCTCCAAGAAAGTCTTTACGTTCGATTCACCGCTGGACAGCGGTTTGACCGATTGGGCGGGCTCGTATCTGAACGAGCGGCTCGTGGGTATGGGGCTGGGCGCCCGGATGCTGCACTCAAAGCTCGCGGACCCGTCGCTGGGTGCGCGGGAACGGTCGTTCATCGAAGACCTGGCGCCCGTCTTCACCGAGCTGGTGGAGACCGCCGAGGACACGCTCTACGTCGACGGCGCGCACCGGCTGGTGTCGGAGTACCGGATCCAGGACCTCTCGCAGCTCAACGCGCTGATGGAGATGCTCGAGCGGCGGGTGTCGATGCTCGGCGTGCTCTCCGCCGCGCTCGACTCCCGCAGCTCCTACGTGCGCATCGGGGTCGAGAACCCGCAGCCGGCCCTGCAATCGTTGTCGCTGGTGGCCGCCAACTACGGCTTGCCGCAGCGCAATCTTGGAACCGTGTCGGTGATCGGGCCGACGCGGATGGACTATGCACGCGCGATCCGGTCGGTCCGTGAGGCCGCGTTCGAGCTGTCGCGCTTTATCGAGGAGCTCTACTAGTGCCGCGGGATTACTACGAGGTATTGGGCGTCCCGCGGGATGCCGACGAGGCGACGATCAAGAAGTCGTTCCGGCGCCTGGCGCGGGAGCTGCACCCGGACGTCAACGCGCACGATCCCGACGCCGAGGACAAGTTCAAGGAGGCCGCCGAGGCCTACGAGGTGTTGTCGGACGCCCAGCGGCGCCAGACCTACGACGCCTACGGGCACGACGGGTTGAAGTCCGGCGGGTTCTCGCCCAACTTCGAGGGCTTCGGGTCGATCTCGGATCTGTTCAGCGCCTTCTTCGGCGCCGGCGGCGGGTTCGACACCGCGTTCGGCGGCTCGCGGGGGCGCGGCGGCGCGGTGCAGGGCGGGGACGTCGCGCTGGCCGTGGCGATCTCGCTGGGTGAGGCCGCCCGCGGCACCTCGGTCGAGGTCACCTACGACGCGACCACGCTCTGCGAGACCTGCCACGGCAACGGCGCCGAGCCGGGCACCCCGATCGTCACCTGCGACAAGTGCCGCGGCGCCGGCCAGATCCAGGCCGTCCAGCGCACCCGCTTCGGCCAGATGGTCCGCACCGCGCTGTGCGACAAGTGCGGTGGCGACGGCCGGATCGCCGAGACGCCCTGCCACACGTGCGACGGCCGCGGGATGGTCGCGACCCAGCGCCACGTCAAGGTCGACGTGCCGGCGGGGATCGAGGACGGCCAGCGCCTGCGGGTCACCGGCCGCGGCCACGCGGGCGAGCGCGGCGGCCCTGCGGGCGATCTCTACGTCGTCGTGCGGGTCAAGGAGGACGAGCGCTTCATCCGCGACCGCGAGGACCTCGTCACCGTCGTCGACGTCGCCGCACCGTTGGCGGCTCTGGGAACCAAGATCGACGTCCCGACCTTGGACGGCGACGTGCCGCTCGACATCCCCGCCGGCACCCAGCCCGGCGAGACGATCGTGATGAACGGCCGCGGCATGCCGCCGCTGGGACGCGGCCGCACGGGCGACCTGCGCGTCGTCATCAACGTCGTCATCCCGCGTCGGCTCACCCGCAAGCAGAAGGACCTCCTGCAGCAGTTCAACGAGTCCCTGACGATGGACAACCTGCGCGAGGACGAGGGCATGATCGCCAAGCTCAAGCGGGCGCTGGCAGGTTGAACCGCCTCGGCATCCGGGTCCGCGCGGAGGATGCCGAGCTCGCCTTCGCGCGGCTCGAGCCCGTGCTCGCCGGCGGGGCGGAGGAGGTCGAGCTCGACGACCTCGTCGAGTTCGCGGTCTACGGCGACACGCTGCCGACCGACGAGGCCCTGCGCGCGCTGGCCGGCGACACCCTCGTCGACGTGGTCCGCTCCGAGGTGTCATCAGGCTGGGCCTCGGCCTGGCAATCGCATCTGACCCCGGTGGTCGCCGGCGGCTTCACCGTCCGCCCACCCTGGCTGGACGGCGCGCTCGACGACCTCGTGATCGACCCGGGCCCGTCCTTCGGCGCCGCGTCGCACCCGACCACCCGCCTCTGCCTCGAGTTGCTGCGCGAGTCACCGCCCTCCGCTGTGGCCGACTGGGGCTGTGGGAGCGGCGTCCTCGCGATCGCGGCCGCCCGCCTGGGCTTCGCGCCGGTGTGCGCCGTCGAGCTCGACCCGGCCGCCGCCCACACCGCCCGCCGCAACGCGGCCCGCAACGCCGTCGACGTCGACGTGACCGCCGCCGACGTGACGACGTCGCCCCCGTGGGCGCCGACGATCACCGCCAACCTGACACTCCCACTCCTCGTCGCCACCGCCGCGTCACTGCGCGCCACCGCCTCTCCGCCCGCGGTCCCCGGCGCCGCCGCGCCGCGCGTCGCCGCGCCGCCCGCGGCCCCCGGCGCCTCCGCGTCGTCCGCGGCCCCCGGCGCCTCCGCGCCGCCCGCCGCCGCGCCGCCCGCGGCCCCCGGCGCCTCCGCGTCGCCCGTCGCCGCGGCGTCGCCCGCCGCCGCGTCGCCCACCGCGGCCGTGTCGCCCGGCCCCACGCGCCTCATCGCGTCCGGCTTCCTCGCCACGGCCGCCGACGAGGTCGTCGCCGCGTGGGGCCCGCTCGGCTTCACCGAGCGCGACCGGCGCACGCTCGACGGCTGGGCCGCCCTGGTGCTCGAGCGATGATCCAGCTCACGATCCGCGTCAACCGCGAGGACGCCGGGCTCGTCGTCGCCGAGCTCGCCGCGGTCATGCCGGGCGGGTTCGAGGAGCGACAGGCCGGCGAAGCGATCGAGTACGTGCTCTACGGGGCGGCCGGCGAGCTGCCGGACGTCGGTGACGTGCGCGCGGCGGTCGGCGGGCGGCTGATCGAGGTCTCGACCACCGAGCTGCCCGACGACTGGGGCGAGGACTGGCGGTCCTTCCACAGGTCGTTGGATGTCGGTCCGCTGCGCATCCGCCCGCCGTGGGAGCCTGTCCGCGACGGTGCGCTCGACGTCGTCATCGACCCCGGCCAGGCGTTCGGCACGGGCTCGCACGCCACGACCCGCCTGACGCTCGAGCTGCTGGCGTCGCTGGAGCCGTCCGGCGCGCTCGCGGACTGGGGCTGCGGGAGCGGCATCCTCGCCATCGCCGCGGCGAAGCTCGGCTGGGCGCCGGTGCTCGCGTGCGACGTCGAGCCCGAGTCCGTCGCCGCCACGCTCGACGGCGCCGCGGCCAACGGCGTCACGCTCGAGGTCACCCGCTGCGACGTCCGCCAAGGCGGCCCGCCGGCACCCACCGTCCTCGCGAACCTCGTCCGCCCGCTGCTGCTCGACGTCGCCGCGAACCTCACGACCGTCCCCGACCGCCTGATCATCTCGGGCCTGGAGCGTGACGAGCCGGACGAGGTCGTCCCCGCGTTCGCCCGCCACGGACTGGTCGAGACCCGCCGTCGCACGGGCGACAACTGGTCCGCGATCGAGCTCATACACTCGCGGCCGTGATCACGTTCGACGACGTCCAGGCGGCGGCTCGGCGGCTCGACGGGGTCGCCCACCGCACGCCGGTGCTGACCGGCCGCCACCTCGACGAGGCGACCGGCGCGGCCCGCGTCCTGCTCAAGGCCGAGAACCTCCAGCGCGCGGGCGCGTTCAAGTTCCGCGGTGCGTACAACGCGGTCGCCTCGCTCTCGCCGTCCGAGCGTGCGCGGGGGGTCGCCACGGTGTCCTCCGGCAACCACGCGGGTGCGCTCGCGCTGGCCGCGCGGCTCCACGAGGTGCCGGCGGTGATCCTGATGCCCGACGACGCGCCCTCGGGGAAGCTCGCGGCCACCGCCGGCTACGGCGCCGAGATCGTGAGGTTCAACCGCTACGAGCAGGACCGCGAGGAGCTGCTGGCGGCTCTGGTCCAAGAGCGCGGGCTCGTCCCGGTCCATCCGTATGACGATGAGCGTGTGATGGCGGGCCAGGGCACCGCGGCGCTCGAGCTGCTCGAGGACGCGGGCCCGCTCGACCTGCTGCTCGTCTGCCTCGGTGGCGGCGGTCTGCTCGCGGGCTGCGCGATCACGATGAACGCGCTCTCGCCGCACACCCGCGTCGTGGGCGTCGAACCGGAGCAGGGCGACGACTTCGCCCGCTCGATGGCAGCGGGTGAGCGTGTCCGGATCGAGGTTCCGCGCACGATCGCCGACGGCCAGCAGCTCCCGCTCCCCGGCGAGCTCACGTTCCCGGTCATCCAACAGCTGGTGGACGAGGTCGTCACCGTCACCGATGAGCAGATCGTCGACGCGATGCGCCTGCTCTTCGAGCGCACCAAGACCGTGACCGAACCGAGCGGCGCGTCCGCGTTCGCCGCGCTGCTGGCCGGCAAGGTCGACGCCGCCGGCCTCCGCGTCGGCGTGACGCTGTCGGGCGGGAACATCACCGCCGCCCGCTTCGCCGAGCTCGTGGGATGACCCGGGGCCGCGGGGCGCCGAGGCGCGCGAGCGCCGCGCGGCCCGCGTGCGCCCGGCCGGCGCGCCACGCCGCGGTCCGTCCCACCCGGCGCGCGAGCGCCGCGCGGCCCGCGTGCGCCCGGCCGGCGCGCCACGCCGCGGTCCGTCCCACCCGGCGCGCGAGCGCCGCGCGGCCCGCGTGCGCCCGGCCAGCGAAACACGCCGCGGTCCGTCCCACTCGGCGCGCGAGCGCCGCGCCGCCCGTGCGCCTCGCGGCCACTTCCCGCGCGAGTGTCGACGTTCTCGCGCACAGCTCGACGAACTCGACACTCGCGAACAGTCAGCGCGCCGTGTCGGCGGCACGGCGCCGACGAAGGGCGCGGCCCTGACGCTCGCGGCGCTGGCAATCGTGCTCGGCGCGGCGGCGTTGCATGCTGGGTGGAACGCGCTGGTCGCCGACGCGCGCGACACCCACGCCACGACCGCGGTCGCGCTGCTGGTCGGGGCGGCGGTGTTCGCGATCCCCGCGGCGCTCACCTGGCGCGTCGACAGCGAGGCCTGGCCGTACATCGCCGCCTCCGCGGTGCTCGAGCTGGCGTATTTCGCGCTGCTCGCCGCGGTCTACACGCGGGCGGAGCTCTCGTTCGCCTATCCGATCGCGCGCGGCTCGGCGCCCGTGCTCGTCCTGCTGATCAGCGTGATCGCCCTCGGGTCGGACGTCTCCGCCGCGGCGGCCGTCGGCGTGCTCGCGGTGACCGCGGGCGTGCTGCTCGTGCGCGGGATCGGACGCGACGCGGGCGACCTCGCCTCGCTGCTGCTCGCGCTCGCGGTCGGCGCGTGCATCGCGGGCTACACGCTCGTCGACGACCACGGCGTCCGCCACGCGGCGACGCTCCCGTACTTCGAGCTGATCCTGCTCGGCTCGGCGATCCCGTACGCGGCGACGATCGCCGCCCGCCAGGGCACCGCCACCCTCAAGGCCGCCGCCGACTGGCGCGCCGCCGCCGCCGGCGTCGGCATGGTCACGGCCTACCTCCTCGTCCTCGCCGCCCTCGAGCGCGCCGAGGCCGCCCCGGTCGCCGCACTGCGCGAGACCAGCGTCGTCATGGCCGCGGCCTTCGCGGCGATCGCGGGCCACGAGAAGGTCCCACCCGCCCGCCTCCTCGGCGCCGTCCTCGTGATGGTTGGCGTCGCCGCCGTCGCCCTCGGCTAGCAGAAAGTTACACTCGGTGTACCGCCAGATCCGGGTCAAACCTCAGTTCGCGAGCCGACCGTTTAGATAAAGGAGCCTGACCCCTTAGGTGGGGTTTAGGTTTCTAGGCCGCGGACGAAGCGCCAGCGGCCGTCCTCGTGGGCGAGGGTCACGGTCCAGGTGGCTGGGGCGCGGGCGACGTAGCGGCCGGAAGGGGCGCGCATCGACAGGCGGTAGACGACCTGGGCGAGGGCGTGGCGGCCGGAGACGAAGATGCCGTCGAAGTCGAGGACGTTGACCTTCTGGGCGACCTCGGTGCGGCCGGCGTAGCGTTCCGCGAAGTCGCGCACGCCGTCGGCGCCGAGGGCGGCGAGGACGGGGGCGGAGTAGACCTCGGCGAGGGTCTTCGAGACCTCGGCGGGGGAGGCGCCGCCCTCGGCGGACGAGAGCCGGTTCAGCGCCGCGAAGTCGCGGCGGATGTCGCGCCGGACCGCGCGGAGCTCCGCGCGCGAGCCGACGTCGGCGAACGGGCGCACCGCCGCGGACTTCGCGTTCCCCGAGTCCCCGCCGCCGAGTTTGCTCGCGATCGACCGGATCGAGCCGAGCCCGGGAAGCGCGCCGCGTTGGGTCAAGAGCTGCGCAGGGTCGGGGCGGGCGGCGAGCAGCGTCTGGAACTGCTTCGGAACGGCCCTCGTGTCGACCGCCGGGGCCACGACGGCGCCATTCGCGGTGACGGCCGTGTCAGCCCGCTGCTTGACGACGACGAACCCGACCGCGAGGACCGCCACCACGAGCGCCAACCTGACCATGGCGTGACGGTAGTCCGGCGCACCCGCCGCGGCATGAGGCGGAAGGCCCAAATGCCGCGTGGGCCCGGGCCTAAGCGGGGCCGGCGAGGCGGCGCGAGGGCCCCGTGGGGACGCGGGCTACCCAGGCGACGCGAGGCCCGCGGCGAGGAAGCGGTCGGACGTGCCGGCGCGGGTCTCGATCACCGAGCGGGCCCGGAGGCAGTTCTTCAACCGCCGGGGCGGGACGTTCGGGTCGACGCGAACGACGTGGCCCGCCTTGTCCAGCCAGATCAGGTCGAGTGGGAAGCGCATCGTGAAGGTGTGCACCGAGCGGCACCGGGGGATGTGCAGCGCGGTGGTCGAGGGCATGTCGTCGAGCTTCGCCAGGCCCTTCATGCGGGCGGCGCGGGAGTGCGCCTCCGCGACCCGCAGCCCACCCGGGAGGTCTCGGCCGGGCAGGCCGTCGAGACGCGGGCAGGGCTGCTGATCAGCCGATGCAGAACTCGCAGGCAGGGCGCGGCTTGGACTGGGAAGAACCGGAGCTGCTCGGCGGCGTGTAGGTGTTGGCCGCCGGCGGCGTGTAGGTCGCGGTCGGGCCGGGCGTGGTCGTACGCGACGCGGCCTGCTCTCGCTTGCGAGCCGCGGCGCGCGCCTTGGCCTTCTTGATCGCCCGCTTCTCGGCGGCGACCGCGGCGGTCAGCGCTGCCTTGTGACGACGGTCGGCCGTCGCCCGCTCGCGCAGGAAGTCCGAACGGGCGGCCGCGGCGATGGCCGGGTCAGGCGTCGGCGTGGCGGTCGCGGTCGCCGCGACCGTGGCCGCGACGGTCGGCGCAGGCGTCGCGGTCGAACGCACCGGCTGCGGCGTCGCTGCCGGCTTCGAAGGCGTCTCCGACGACGACGACCCGCCGAGCAGCACCGTGCTGACGAGCACGACGAGCCCGATGCCGATCGCGGCGTACAGCGCCACGAGCAGGACGGGATGCACACGCCGTCCGCCCGGGCGCGGGGCGGCCTTAGAAAGACCAGGCGTGGCCGACGCGGCCGCGGACCGGCCGGAAGGCGCGGCGCCCCACGTGCGCGTGATCGGCGAGCCCCACTCCTCGCTGTCGTCGACGGGCGCGGTCGCGCGGCCGAGCTCGGGGTCCGAGTCCGAGACCGCGGTGACCTCGCCGGCCGCTGCCGCAGCCGCTGCCGCAGCCGCGGATGCCGACGCGAAGGCGGGCGCGGAATCCGCGCCGACGGACGGCGGGTTCCCGCGCGACCAATCATGGCCGCCGAACGACCAGTCATCCGAAGCGGAGCTGTCGCCGTCCACGAAACCCGCTGGCTCGGCGGACGGCGCACGCTCGCCTTCCCACCCGAGACCGTCGTCGTCCTCGTCGACCCACTCGTCCTCGCGCTCGCGCCAGCGCTCGACGCTCGGCAGCTCGCGCACGTCGGGCTCCGACGAAGAAGCAGCAGCAGCATCCATGCCGGAAAGCGCGGACGAGCGCCACTCCTCCCACGCCTCACGGGCGCCCGGAGCAGCCTCAGACGAGGATGACGGCGACGACACGCCCTCCCAGCCCAGGTCGTCCTCCCACACATCTTCATCAGACGACGCGGGCGGCGCCCACGCCGCCGCGGAGGAAGCGGGAACGGCGGCCGCGGCGACGATCGGCGACGAGACACGCTTGATCCGGCGAGCCCCAGCCCTCCGGCGCTGGAGCCGCGGAATCGCGATCAGCGCAACCCCGACGATGGCGACAAGCAGAACTACGACTTCCATTTCGTCTTCCTACATAGTGCCAGCTGAGCCGGCATCCGAGTAGCTCCCGTCCGTATCCCTGGCTCTATTGTGGCCATGTGCCCGCTCGGGAGGAAGAGCATTCCGCCAACTATCTGTCCACCCCGAGCCACCTGGACGCGCCGCCGCCCCAACTGACGCCGGTGATCGTCGCTTTCGGGCTCAAACCCGAACGATTGGTTGGCGCGGAAGCGCGCATCGACGCGGTGCCGGAGCCGCCCACCGCCGAGCAGGTCGGCCTGCTGATCGAAGCATTGAGCTCGGGCATCAAGGCCGGCGGCGCGGTGATCGCGATCGTCCCGGACTGGTTCGCCCCCGAGGCGCTGCAGCGGCTCGAGATGGCGCGCGCGCTGCTGGACACCGGCCGCGTGGCGATCCACAACACCAGCCTGCCGCCACTCGCCGCGACCGCCCTCGCGAGCCTCGCGTCCAGCCTCGGCCCGCGCCTGCCGTCCGCCGGCCTGCTCGCCAGCGCGCTCCCCGGGCTCTCCGAGCAGCTGCACCAGATCACGTGGCTCGGCAGCGTCACCGGCCTCAAGCACCCGGCGCCGACCATCGGCCAGCACGTCTCGAGCCTCACGCCCGGAAGCGCCTTCGGCGTGTCGAGCCATCCCGAGCCCGCGGTGTACAAGCTGCAGTCCGGCCAGCCGTCGGTGCCGCTGCCACGCGTCGTCCGGCCCAGCCGCCTCGCGATCAGCAACCGCAACGGCGACGAGCAGTGGCTGACCGGCCCGGTCAACCAAGCGCTCGGCAACCTCCCGGTCCTGCGCGTCGAGGCGACGCCCCAGGGCCAGGAGTACTGGGGGACCGGCAAGGTGGTCGAGGCGGTCGTGGTCCCCGCCGACCCGGCCGGGCTCGCGCAGGAGCTGCTGCAGACCGTCGACGCGTGGTCGTGCCGCTGGTGCAGCGAGCTGATCGCGCGCTCGCCGTGCCCGCTGTGCGGCCACCGCGCCCGCCCGCGTCGTCGCCCCACGAACCCTCAGCACGGCGCCCGCAAGTAGGTCGCGGGCCGGTTCCCGGCGTCGACAGAGACCTCGCCGTGGTCGAAGTACCGGCGTCCGTCGCAGACCTTCACACCCGAGAGCGAGATCCGCACCGGCCGCTGGTCCACGCCGCCTGTCGCGCATGTGGGCTGACAGTCGGGCATCCGCAGCGTCCCCGCGCCCTCGGCGCCCGAAGCGCCCCAGGACGTCCAGTGCAGATCGATCAGCGTGACGTCGGAGGCCGTGTCGAGCGTCTCCGGCTCGATCGCCACGACGCCGAACGGATCGACGACGCCCACAGCCCCACCGTCGAGCGCCCGGGCGACCGCGCGCCCCGGCGCACGCAGAACAGGCACCGGCACGGCAGGCTGCGCCACGACCGGCCGAGAAGGCCCGTACACCGCCGGGTCCAGCGGCTTGCGCGTCGCCGGCCCCTCGTCGTCGAGCACCCCGCACCCCGCCAGCGCGAGGACGCACACCACGAGCACCCACCTCATACGGCATCCCCGCAGTACTGGTGGAGCATTACCCGCGCCTGCACGGTCACCTGGTCGTAGCGCTCGCCGAAGCCCGAGATCTGGACGGACTGCGAGAGCTGCCCGGCCGTGTACTCCGGATGCTGAGCGTTGTTGATCTTCGCCCGCCGGATGAACTCCCGCGCGGCGCCCTCGGGGTCCATCACCGAGTACCCGCGACCCCAGCCCGTCGAGGTGCGCTGCTGGAAGACGCCCACGGAGTCCCGGTCGCCGTAGGGCAGGTTGCGCACGCCGGACTCGACGATCGCGGTCTCGAACGTCGCCAGGCGGATCTTCGGCGACGCGTCGGTGTCGTCGAGCACGGCGCACAGCGTCGCCGCCACGCGCGGATCGGGGTTGGCGCCGTAGGAGATCCCGGTGCCATACCCGCCGAACCCGCCCGTGAACGGCTCATACGAGGCATTCCAGTCGATCAGCTTGACGTCGAGCCCTGTCTCCTCGAGCGCGCCGACCGCCCCGCCGGCGCCGCCGCCGAGCCCGATCGGGCCGGAGTTGGCGACATCGATGTGGATGTGGTCGAAGTGCCCCGCCGCCTGCCAGATCGTGCGGAACCCGAGCTTCTGCACCTCGCCGACGATCCCGTCGATGATCTGCTTCTCGGTGCCCGGCCCGTTGTCGGCGTTGACGTCGAGCGCGCCCGAGCGCCGGCACTTGTAGTGAAAGCCCTCGGCGGCGTGGACGCCGTCGGCCGGGTTGGAGCCCATCTCGGCGTTCTCGGCGACCGCGAACCCGTGCGCCTGGAGCAGCTTGCCGAGCGTCACCAGGTCGTTGGAGCCGGCGTCATGCCCGCACGTCGGCGGGGAGGAGATCTCGTCCCCGAGGTCCTTCCAATCCCCGGAGGAGATCCGCTTGATCCCACCGCCGCCCGAGGAGCCGATGTTCCCGCCGCCGCCCACAGGCTGCGCGATCGCGAACACGTCGATCCGCGCCCGGGCGCGCGCCGTTCCGCGCGCGTCCTCCTGGTCGAGCCGCTCCGCGTCCTTGCCGAGCGACTGGAGCGTCTGCGTCACCACCTTCACGTCCACGCCGCGGCGCTCGAACTTGATCACGCGCCCGCCGTTCTTGGCCGCGTAGCGATCGGCGGCGGCGCGGATCCGCGTGGGATCGAGCCGCGCGAGGTCGGAGATGCCGTACATGGCGACCTGCGCGGTCAGCTGCGCCTTGATGTCCTCGACCGCGCCGAGCGCCGCGGCGTCGGCCGCCGTCTGCGCCTCGGTGGAGAAGATCGCCGCCCGCCCGACCTGGAAGAACAGCACGCCGAAGGCCAGCAGCGACAGCATCACGACCATCAGCAGCGGAACGATCTGGCCATCCTGGCGGCGAAGATCCACGGTGCGGGAATGTATTCCGGTCGCGGCCCGCTCTCGTAGGTCCCAGGACCCATCTTCAGGCCGGGACCTGGGCTCAACTTTGCCTTGGGACCTTCTCGCGGACCACCGGCAGCGCCTATGGTTTCCGGCGGAGGTCAGACGCGACCTTCATTCGTATTGATCGGCAGGGAGGCGGATGAATCCTCGACAGCGACGTGCGGTGCTGTTGCTCGCACTTGCGGTGGCCGGGCTCCTCGGCGTGTTCGCGTTGATCGTGAACTACGTCTCGGAGGTCGAGACCCAGGTGGGCGACAAGGTCGTCGTGCTCGAGTTGACCCGGCCCGCGAAGGCCAACGAGGCCATCACCGACGACATGGTCACCGAGAAGGCGATCCCGGAGCGCTGGGCGCCCGCCGCCGCGCTGCGCGACCGCACGCGACTGGTCGGCGTCGTCGCCGCCGCCGACCTCGAGCCGAAGTCGATCCTGCAGGAGGGCATGCTCGTCACGCCGCCCGAGATCAGCGAGGGCGAGCGCGAGGTCGCGATCCTGGTCGACGCCGCCACCGGCGTCGCGGGCAAGATCGAGCCCGGCCGCCAGGTCGACGTGATCGCCTCCTACGCGGCGACCGAGGCGGACCCGGACAAGGGCGTGGCGGCCCGGCCCGCCCGCTCGGTCGTGATCGTCCCGGGCGCGAAGGTGATCGCCGTCGGGTCGCCGCGCGAGAAGCCCGCGACCACCGCCCAGGACGCCCAGCAGAACCCGGGCAGCGTCGTGCCGGTCACGTTCGCGCTGTCCAAGAAGCAGGAGCTGCGCGTCGCCCACGCGCAGGTGTTCGCCGCCGACGTCCGGCTCGCGCTGCTGCGCCCCGGCGACCGTCCCGAGCGCACCCTGGGCGAGACGATCTTCGACGGCGAGGACCCCAAGAAGGGCGACGAGGGCGTGACGGGATGAGCGCCCGCCTGCTGATCGCCGTCGCCGACGACGAGCCCGGCCGGCGGGTGTCGCGGCACCATGCTCTCGATTTCGGGCGTCCCGAGGCGGGGGAGACGCTCCGATGAGCGCCCGCCTGCTGATCGCCGTCGCCGACGACGAGCCCGGCCAGCGGGTGTCGCGGCACCATGCTCTCGATTTCGGGCGTCCCGAGGCGGGGGAGACGCTCCGATGAGCGCCCGCCTGCTGATCGCCGTCGCCGACGACGAGACCGCGCGCCGCGCCGCCGCGCAGGCCCGCGAGGCGGAGTTCGAGGTCGCCGACATCGTCATCGAGCCCGACGAGCTGCACCGCGCGCTGCGCCGGCTCGACGTCGATGTCGTGCTCCTGCACGACGCGCTCGGCGCCGTCCCCGTGCTCGACCTCGCCCGCGACCTCGCCGCGCAGTACCCCGAGGTCGGCCTGATCCTGCTCGCCGTCGAGGACTCGCCGGGCCTGCTGCGCGCCGCCATGCAGGCCGGGATGCGCGACGTCGTCGCGCTGCCGCTCGCACTGGAGTCCTTCGAGTCCAGCGTGCGCTCCGCCGCGCAGTGGTCGCGGACGATGCGCGACCGCGTCACGGGCGAGGAGTCCGCCGGGGCCTCGCTCGGCGGCCAGCTCGTCGTCGTCGCCGGCGCGAAGGGTGGGGTGGGGACGACCACGGTCGCGCTGCACCTCGGCATGGCGGCCGCGCGGATGGCGCCCGGCCGGCCCGTCTGCCTGGTCGACTTCGACCTCCAGAAGGGCGACTTCCGCTCGCTCCTGGACACCCCGCACCGGCGCAGCGTCGTCGACCTCGTGGTCGTCTCCAACGAGATCTCCGTCCGCCACCTGCAGGAGACGCTCTATACGCACAAGGACGGCTTCCGGCTGCTGCTGGCGCCCGAGGAGGGCGAGAAGGCCGAGGACGTCGACGCGACCGTCGCCCGCAACGTGCTCTCGGCCGTCAAGGCGCGCCACGCGCTGACGGTCGTCGACATCGGCGCCGTGGCCACCGAGGCGACCGCGATCGCCGCCGAGCTCGCCGGCCAGGTCCTGGTCGTCACGACGCCGGACGTCGTCGCGCTGCGCGGCGTGCGCCGGATGCGCGAGCTCTGGAAGCGCCTCGGCGTGCGCGAGGACGAGGACGTCCGGATCGTGCTCAACCGGACCAGCCGGCGGCGCGAGATCCAACCCGACCTCGCCCGCAAAGTGGTCGGCGAGACGATGGCCGCGACCACGATCCCCGCCGACTTCAACGCGCTCGAGGCCGCCGTCAACACCGGCTCGCCGAGCCGCATGGAGGACAACAAGCTGCGTGGCGCGTTCGAGAGCCTCGCGACCGAGCTGGGCATCGTCCCGCAGGCCGACGAGGGCCGCGAGCACGAGTCGCGCAGCCTCCTCGCCCGGCTGGGCGGCGAGCGCGGCCAGTCCACCGCCGAGGTGATGGGCCTGTTCCCGGTGCTGATCGCCGTGATCCTCGGGCTCTGGCAGATGGCGCTGACCGGCTACACCTACATCGCCGCCGGCCACGCCGCCCGCGAGGGCGCGCGCCAGCTCGCGGTGATCTCCACCGGCCAGCGAGCCGACGAGCGCTGGCAGGAGCGCCGCAAGAGCGGCGACGAGCCCGCCTATCGCCGGGTCGCCCGCGAGGACATCCCGAAGGCGTGGCGCAAGCGCGCCGACATCCGCCTGCGCGGCGACGTGACGGTCTCCGTCCGCCTGCGGGTCCCGCTGATCATCCCCGGCGTACACACGCCGCTGACGGTCGGCTCGACCGCCGACACCGTGCTCGAGGACGGGGCCCTGACCGACCGCCAGGAGACGACGCCGCACTCCAACGATCGCGGCGAGGGCGGGAACTGGAACTGATGCTGCGCCGCCTGCTCACAGAGCAACGGGGCCAGGCCTCGACCGAGCTGCTCGGGATGATGTGGTGGCTGCTGCTGGTCGGCCTCGCCGTCTGGCAGCTGCTGCTCGCGGCGTGGGCGGTCGACCAGGCCGCGAACGCCGCTCGCACCGCCAGCCGGGTCGAGGCGCGCGACGGCAACGCCGACAAGGCCGCCCACTGGGCCGTCTCGGCCAGCCTGCGCAAGGGCATGAAGGTCGTCGTCTCGGGGGACACCGCCACCGTGAGCGTCCGCGTCCCGATCGTGTTCCCCGGGCTGGGCGACGACCGTCTGCGCGTCGAGCGCAGCGCGACCCTCCCGAGCTGACATGGGCCTGCGCGATCGCATCGTCGCCGACCGGGCGCGCGGGGAGGACGGCTCTGCCGACGGCGTCGGGTACTACCGCCGGCGGCTGCTGGAGGAGATCGACCTCTCGGAGATCGCGGTCCTCTCCGACGAGCAGCGTCGCGCGCGGCTGGAGCGGGTGGTCGGGCGCATGGTCTCGCGCGAGGGCCCGGTGCTCTCGACCGCCGAGCGCTCGCGGCTGATCCGCCGGGTCGTCGACGAGGCCGTCGGGCTCGGCGTCCTCGAGCCGCTGCTGGCCGACGACACCGTGACCGAGATCATGGTCAACGGCACCGACGAGATCTACGTCGAGCGCAACGGCCGGATCGAGCGCGCCGACATCGCGTTCTCCGACGAGGCGCAGCTGTTCCAGACGATCGACCGGATCGTGTCGACCGTCAACCGGCGCGTCGACGAGTCCAGCCCGATGGTCGACGCGCGCCTGCCTACCGGCGAGCGCGTCAACGTGATCATCCCGCCGCTCGCGCTGCGCGGGCCGACGATGACGATCCGCCGCTTCCCGCGGCTGTTCACGCTCGACGAGCTGGTCGAGATCGGCTCGCTGGACGGCCAGAGCGCCGACCTGCTGCGGGCGTTCGTGCGCGCGCGGCTGAACATCGTCATCTCCGGCGGCACCGGCGCGGGCAAGACCACGATGCTCAACGCGCTCTCGGCGGCGGTGCCCGACGGCGAGCGCATCATCACCGTCGAGGACAACGCCGAGCTGCGCCTCCAGCAGCCGCACGTCGTCACGCTCGAGGCGCGCCCGGCCAACGTCGAGGGCAAGGGCGAGATCACGATCCGCGACCTCGTCCGCAACTCGCTCCGGATGCGGCCGGACCGGATCATCGTCGGCGAGGTCCGCGGGCCCGAGACCGTCGACATGCTGCAGGCGCTCAACACCGGCCACGAGGGCTCGCTCGTGACGCTGCACTCCAACTCCTGCGACGACGCCATCCACCGCCTGGCGACCTTGGCCTCGATGAGCGAGCTCAACATCCCGTTCGAGGCGCTGCGCGACCAGATCAACTCGGCGATCGACGTGATCGTGCAGGTCGACCGCTTCGCCGACGGCGGCCGCCGCGTGAGCGAGGTGGCGGTGGTTGCCTCCAACCGGCGTGAGACGTTCCGGCTGGCGTCCGTCCTGGAGTTCCTCACCGACCCCGTCGGCGCCGACCGGCGGGTGCGCGGGCGCCATGCGCACCGGCAGCTCCCGGCTCCGATCCTGCGGCGGCTGATGCTGGCCGGGGTGGAGGTCCCGCGCGCGTTCGCCGAGGCGGGCGACGCGGTCGCGATCGAACGATCGGCGGGGGATTGAGCCTGGCCAGCGGTCACAGAGGGCCCGACCGCGGGTTTCAGGCGTCCCATTGCGGCGAGGGTGCCCGATGAGCTCCGCCGGCTGGGCACTCGTGGTGCTGGCGGCCTCCGGGGCCGTCGGATTGGTCGGCCTGTGGCAGCTGTTGGCCGGGACGAGCCGCAGCGCCGAGCTCGCCGCGCGCGGCCAGGCGGGGATGGGCGAGGGGACGGGGCGCAGCCTGATCCGCACGCTCGACGTCCGCTTCCGCCGTACGGCCACGGGGCGGCGGCTCGCCGCCTGGCTCGCCGGGGCGGGCGTGGCGCTCAGCCCGGTCGAGCTGATCGGGCTCGTCACCGGCGCGGCGCTCGTCAGCTGGGCCGTCCTGCTGCTGCTGTTCGCGGGCTGGCTGGCGTTCGTGGTCGCCGTGGGCGGCACGATCCTGGTCACGCGCGCGCTGATCGGCCGGCGCCGCGCGCGCCGCAGCGAGGCGTTCATCGAGCAGCTCCCGGAGATCGGCCGGATGCTGGCCAACGGCGCCCAGGCCGGGCTCTCGATGCCGCAGGCGGTGGCGATGGCGTCCCGCGAGCTCGCCGATCCGGGCGCGGCGGAGCTCAAGCGGGTCGTCGAGGAGCTGCGGCTCGGGCAGTCGATCGAGAACGCGCTCGAAGGGCTGCGGCAGCGGCTGCCCTCGCGTGAGGTGTCGGTGCTGCTGACGACGATCGTGATCCAGCAGCGCGCGGGCGGCGACACCGTGCGCGCGCTCGGCGAGTTGGCGGCGACGCTCGAGGCGCGCAAGGACCTGCGCCGCGAGGTCACGACGCTGCTCTCGGGCGTGGTCTTCACGTCCTACGTCGTCGCCGCGATCGGCGGCGGCACGATCCTGCTCTTGAACGTGATGTCGCCGGGCGTGACGAAGGCGATGACGAGCTCGGCGATCGGCATCGCGGGGCTGGCGGTGACGGCAGTGCTGTGGACGGTCGCGTTCACGCTGATCCGCCGGACGACGAGGATCGACGTCTGATGCCGGTGCTCTTCGGCGCGCTCGTGGTCGTCTTCGCCGCGCTCGCCCTGGCGGCGATCCCGATGCTGCGCGACGCGGGCCCGGTCGAGCGGCTCGGCGGCCGGATCGGCGGGACGGTCGAGACGCCGGAGCGCAGCGGGATGCTCACACGGCTCGTGGAGGGCCTGGCGGGGCGGCTCGGGCCGCGCCTTGCGCCGAGCCTGCGCGCCTCGCGGCGGTCGTCGCTCGAGCACAAGCTCGACATCGCGGGCCGGCCGGCCGGGATGACCGTCCAGCAGTTCATCGGCCGCAAGGCGGCGCTCGCGATCCTGCTCGGCGGCGGCGCGGGCGGGTTCATGCTCCTGCTCGGCGCGGGTCCGGTCTTCATCGTGTTCGGCGGGATCTTCGGCTGGTTCTCGCCCGACATCTGGCTCTCGCGCACGGGCCGGCTGCGCCAGGAGGCGATCGAGCGCACGCTCCCGGACTTCCTCGACATCCTCGCCGTCAGCGTGCGCGCCGGGCTCGGCTACCGGTACGCGCTGCGCCGCGTCGCCGAGGCGCTCGGCGGCCCGGTGGGCGAGGAGATGCTGACGGCGCTGCGGCAGATCGAGCTGGGCGTCGACCGGCGCGACGCGTTCCTGGCGCTGCGCGAACGCAACGACTCCGACAGCCTGAAGTCGTTCGTCTCCGCCCAGTTGCAGGCCGAGGAGCTCGGCGTGCCGCTGTCGGAGGCCCTGCACGACATCGCCGACGACATGCGCCGGATGGCGGCGCAGAACGCCCGGCGGGAGGCGCAGCGGGCCAGCCCGCGTGTCAGCCTTCTGGTGACGACCCTGATCGTCCCGGGTTCGATGATCCTGATCCTGCTCTCCATCTACTTCTCGGTCAGCGGCCAGGGGGTCAACCTCTTTGGTGGGTAGCCCCACGCGGTTGGAGGGACGCGGCGCCGACGGCGCCGGTGGCTGGCTCGCGAACGCCTGCCGGCTGATCCTCAACGTCCGCGCGGGCATCCTGCTGATCACGCTGGTCTCGCTCGGCGGTGAGGAGCATCGCGGGCTGGTCGTCGCCGCGCTGCTCGTCGCGAGTGTCGCGTCGATCGTGCCGGTCGTGCGCTGGGACCGGGTGGGGCCGGCCCTCGTCCGCCACCCGTCCTACCTCGCGGGCGAGCTCGTGCTGGCCGCGCTGATCCTCGTCCTCACGGGGGTCGACAGCCCGTTCTTCTTCTTCACGCTCGGCACCGCGCTGCTGGGCGGGCTCGTGTACGGCTACCCGGGCGCTGGCCTGTTCTCGGTGATGCTGATCGTCGGGTACGCGTACGCGGTCCACATCCGCGCCCCGATCGACGGCACCGCGGTCGACTTCCGCACGATCGTCGTGCTGCCGTCGCTGTACCCGATCGTGGCCGTGGCGGGCGCGGGCGCCCGGCGGCTGCTGGACCGCCAGGCGGAGGCCGAGGCGACGCTGGCCGAGCAGGAGCGCACGATGGCCGCCCAGGCCGAGCGCGAGCGGCTCGCGCGCGACATGCACGACTCGCTGGCCAAGACCGTCCACGGCATCGGCTTCGCGGCGCTGGCGCTCTCGCGCCGCATCCAGGTCGACCCGCCCGGCGCGGTCGAGGACGCCCGCAAGCTGGCCGACGACGCGCGCACGGCGGCGCAGGAGGCACGCGAGCTGCTCAGCGGGCTCCGCGGCCGTGACGACGCCGAGCTGCCGCTCCCGACCGCGATCCGCTCCGAGGCGGCGCGGTGGGGTGAGCGCACCGGGACCCGCGTGGGCGGGTCGCTCGACGACGTCGGCCCGCTGCCGTCGCTGGCCCTGCGCGAGCTGCGGTGGATCTTGAAAGAGGCGCTGGCCAACGTCGAGCGCTACGCGCACGCGTCGCGGGTCGACGTGCACCTGCGGCGACTGGGCGCGCGGGTGGTGCTGACGATCGCCGACGACGGCGTCGGCTTCGAGGTCCCGGACGACCTCGACGAGCTCCCCGGCGGCTCGTTCGGGCTGCGCGGGATGCGCGAGCGGGCCAAGCTCGCGGGCGGCGATCTGAGCGTCGAGTCCGAGCCCGACGACGGCACGGTGATCTCGGTCTGGGTGCCCGCGGGCGCGCCGCCCCGTCAGCCCGAAGGGCCTGAGCCGCCGCCCGCCGCCGGGACTTCCGCTACGGTGCCCGAAGGCGCTGTGGAGGGGTTCACTTGGCAGTGATCCGCGTACTACTCGTGGACGACAACGCAATCGTGCGGCGGGGCATCGCCTCGTTGCTGGCCGATGCCCAGGGCATCGAGGTCGTCGGCGAGGCCGGGGACGGCAAGCAGGCGATCGAGATCGCCCGCGAGGTCAGCCCCGACGTCGTGTGCCTGGACGTGCGGATGCCGGTGATGGACGGCGTCGCCGCGGCCGGCCCGCTGTCGGAGAAGGCCAAGGTCCTGATGCTCTCCTACTCCGAGGACGAGCAGCTCGTCACCGGGGCGATCCGCAACGGCGCCGCCGGCTATCTCGTCCACGGCCGCTTCGAGCCCGACGACCTGGAGGCCCGGATCAAGGCGGTCGCGGCGGGGGAGATGGTGCTCTCGCCCGCGGTCACGCCCGCGGTCTTCGAGGCCCTGCGACGCGCGCCCGGGACCGAGAACGAGTCCGAGGAGCTCGGGATGGGCTCGCTCACCTCGCGCGAACGAGAGGTCCTGAATCTGCTCGCGCGCGGCATGTCCAACGCCGCGATCGCCGAGGAGCTGTTCATCACCAACAAGACGGTGAAGAACCACCTGTCGCGGATCTACGAGAAGATCGGCGTCCACTCCCGAGCCGAGGCGATCGCCTTGTGGCTCGGCGTTCGCGACCGCTGAAAGTCCCGGGGGTCCCACGCGAGATTGGGACCTCTGGCCCGGGTCGAAGTTGAGTCCCGGGCCTCTCGTCGGACCCCTTGGCCGAACGTAGATTGACCCCAGCGTTCGTCAACCGATTTGCCAGGGGGCCAACCCACATGTCCAACATCATCACCTCCACACGGGACGCCGGCCGCGAGGCCACGATCACCATGTACTTTGGTGTCCGCCGCGCCGGCCGCGTCCTCGCCGAGCGTGCCAAGGACCCGACCGGCCAGACGGCCGCCGAGTACATGGGCGTCCTGTTCCTGGTCGCGATGATCATCGCCGCGATCGTGCTGCTGAAGGTGCCGCAGACGATCGCCGACGGCATCAGCGGGCTGGTCAACAACATCAGCACGGGCACCGACCCGAAGGCCGGCACGACGCCGCCCACGAAGCCGTAACCCACCGGCTCTCCTCCAGCAGCACCGTAGGACCCCCGCTGACCACGGGGGTCCTACGCGCGCTTGGGACCTTTGGCCCAGGCCCGAATGAGTCCCGCGGCCCTGGTGCGCCGCGCCGCGCGCACATAGCTTGGTCGCGTGCCCCGGCACATCCTCGAGCTCTGGTTCAGAGTGCGCTCCTGGGCGGCTGCCCACACGGCTCAGACCGGGGCCGAGTACCTGGGCGTGCTGCTCGTCGTGGCGGCGATCATCGCCACGCTCGTCGCGACCGGTCCCGGGCAGGAGATCGGGGACAAGCTCTCCGAGCTGGTGCGCGACATCTCCGGCGGCAAGTAGCCTGCAGGCGTGCTCGGTCGCCTCGCAGTGGTTGTCCTGGCGGCCTGGCTGCTCGGTGCGGGCGTGGCTCGCGCCCAGACCTCGGACACCCGCAACCGCGCGCTGATCGTGCTCGACGCGTCGAAGTCGATGAACGAGGACGCGGGCAACGGCGGGACGCGGCTGGACGCGGCCAAGAAGGCCGTCGATGCCCTCGTCGACCGGCTGCCGGAGGGCGCTCCGCTCGGCCTGCGCGTCTACGGCTCCAAGGTCAGCGAGGTCTCGCGCGCCGAGGGGTGCAAGGACACCGAGCTGACGGTGCCGGTCGGCCCGCTCGACAAGGACGCGCTGCGCTCGACCGTCAACGCGCTCCAGGGAAAGGGCCGGACGCCGATCGGCAGCTCGCTGCTGGCCGTCCCCGACGATCTCGGCAGCGCCGAGGGCCGGCGCAGCGTCGTCCTGGTCACCGACGGCGGAGACAACTGCGCGCCGCCCGACCCGTGCAAGGCGGCCGAGGAGGTCGCGCGGCGGGGCGTCGAGATGTCGATCTCGGTCGTGGGCTTCCAGGTCAACGACCGTGTGCGCCAGCAGCTGCGATGCATCGCCGACGCGGGCGGTGGCTCCTACGTCGACGTGGGCGACGCGGACAAGCTCGGCGACGAGCTCGCCGCGCTGCTCTCGCGCGCCTACCGGTCCTATGAGCCGACCGGGACCAAGGTCGCCGGTGGCCCTTCACGTGAGCAGGCCGCGGCGCTCGGCGAGGGCCTGTTCCTCGACGCGCTGCCCGCGACCGAGGGCGATCGCTGGTTCTCGGTCGACGTGCCCGCGGGGCGGCGGCTCGTCGTGTCGGCCACCGCGATCCCGCCGCAGGGGTCCTCCGGCGCCGGCGGCTTCGTGCTCGGCCTGCTCAAGCCGGGCGCGGATCACGCGAACCCGCTCGAGTCCGGGATCATCCGCGGCGCGCTGCAGGACACCCAGGCGGGAACGACGGTCACGCACAGCGTGCGCATGACCCAGCAGGACCCGCCGGGGAAGTACTTCTTCACGGTCAACCTCGAGCACGGCACCAACGCGGGACTCGGGGTCGACGTGCCGGTCGAGATCGCGGTGCAGCTGCTCAAACCGGGCGCGAGCGTCGGGATGGTGCGCGCGCCGGGAGCGCTGGCGACGCCGACGGCCACCGCGCGTCCGAAGGCTTCGCCCGCGCCGGAGGCGGCGGACGACGACAGCGCGCTCGGCAACTGGCTGGTCGTGATCGGCGTGCTGGTGGGCGGGCTCGTCGTGGGCTTCGCCGCGGCCTCCGTGCTCACGCGCAAGGCGGCGGCATGAGGCGTGCGCTCGCACTCGCGCTCGTCCTGTCGGCGTGGCTCGCGCCCGCCGCGCGCGCGCAGGACACGGGGACGCCCGTCGTCGGCGGCGGGTCGTTCAACAGCGCGCCCGTGCTCGAGCCCGGCACCTACCGCGACACGATCCTGCCCACCGAGTACCTCTACTACGGCTTCCGCTTGGCTGCCGGGCAGCGCCTGGACGTGACCGTCACGCTCCCGGACATCCCGCCCGAGTCCGTGCGTTCGATGGGCGTGATCTGGCTGGCGGGCAACATCCACACGCCGACGCGGACCGAGACCGACGTGTTCGCCAACCGCGACGACGCCATCGGGTTCGACGGCACCGGGCCCAACGAGACGCTCTCGGTCTCCAGCGACGACGTCTCGGCCGAGCAGGACGACAGCGCGAGCGGGGCCTGGCGTGGCGCCGGCGTCTACTACCTCGCGCTGCACGCGGTCGTGGGGGCGGGGACGACCGATCCGGTGCGCGCGGAGATCCCGCTCACGTTCCGCGCGGAGGTGGTGGGTGAGGCCGCGCCGAACGCGACGCCGACACCGACGCCGACACCCACGCCGACCGCTACCGCGACGCCCGCCAAGCGCGCCGAGGCGTCGGCCGGACCTCCAGCGGCCGTGGCGGCCGTCGCCGGGGTGGGCGGCATCCTGCTCGGCGTCTTCGCCGGCATCGCCCGCCGCCGTCGCTGACAGGGTTCGAATTCCTCCATAAGTCCAGTGGGTGCGCCGGTGGCCGCCGTACACTGGATGTAGTTGCAGATCGCCGAACGCATCAGAGCGGACGTGACCGCCGCCATGAAGGCGGGGGAGCGCGAACGTGTCGCGGCGTTGCGGCTGGTGCTCTCCGAGTTGCAGAAGGACGCGAAGGAGGGCTCCGGCGACGAGCTGGCGGTCCTGCGGCGCGAACGCAAGAAGCGCCGCGAGGCCGAGGAGGCCTTCCGGGCGGGCGGGCGTGCCGAGCAGGCCGCCGCCGAGGCCTATGAGGCGGCGACGATCGAGGAGTACCTGCCGGCCGAGCTGTCCGACGAGGAACTCGACGGGCTGGTGGCGGCCGCGGTGGCGGAGACGGGGGCGTCCTCGCCACGCGACATGGGCCGGGTGATCAAGCAGGTGATGGAGGCCGCCGGCGGTCGCGCCGACGGGAAGCGGGTCTCGACCAAGGTGAAGGAAGCGCTCAACTAGATGGCAAGAAGGCAGCTGGAGGTATCCAACGAGGTGGCGGCGGAGCTCGCCGGGTCGCGCGACGCGGCGTTGCGCACGCTCGAGGAGCATCTGGATTGCGAAGTCTTCTTGAGAGGCAACATCGTCACCCTCGATGGCGACGCGGAGGCCGTGCAGGCCGGCGCGACGGTGATCCGCGAGCTCTCGGCGCTCGTCGAGCGCGGGCATGACATCGGCCCGGCGACGATCGAGTCGGTCGCGCGGGTGCTCGAGTCCGCGGAGTCGCCGTCGCAGGTGCTCGAGGACGTCGTGTGGCGCCACCGCAACCTGCGGGTCGCCCCGAAGTCGGTCAACCAGAAGCGCTACGTGGACGCGATCCGCCGCTCGACGGTGACGTTCGGCATCGGCCCGGCCGGTACCGGCAAGACGTTCCTGGCGATGGCGATGGCGACCGCCGCGTTGTCGCGGCGCGAGGTCAACCGGATCATCCTGACGCGGCCGGCGGTCGAGGCGGGCGAGCGGCTGGGCTTCCTGCCGGGCGACCTGATGGCGAAGGTCGACCCGTACCTGCGGCCGCTGTTCGACGCGCTGAACGACATGATGGACCCCGAGCGCGTGGCCACGCACCTGGAGAAGGGCGTGATCGAGGTCGCGCCGCTGGCGTTCATGCGCGGGCGCACTTTGAACGACTCGTTCGTGATCCTCGACGAGGCCCAGAACACCACGCCCGAGCAGATGAAGATGTTCCTGACCCGGCTCGGGTTCGGCTCCAGGATGGTCGTGACGGGCGACATCACCCAGGTCGACCTCCCGCGCGACCAGAAGTCCGGCCTGCTCGTGGTCGGCGACATCCTCAAGGACATCGAAGGGGTCGAGTTCGTGCGCTTCGGCGGCGACGACGTCGTGCGTCACAAGCTCGTCCAGCGGATCGTGGAAGCGTATGACCAGCATGACGCCGGGCAGGCGAGCAACCTGCGCCCGGCCCAGGCGGATCACCGCCGCAGAACGGCCTAAGAGTGATCGTGATCGAAATCACGGCGGATCGCTGGCCAGATCCCCGGTCGTCTCTGCCGGTGACCGGCAGGCGGTCGCATACTGGTGGTACGTGTCTGCCTGCCGGGGCCCGGCAGAGGCGGGCGGGGCCCGCCAGAACCCGTCGTGATTTCGGAAACGGTCACTAGGTTGCTCGATATCGAAGTGATCGGCGGCGCGCTCTCTCGGGAGCGCGTCGAAGAGGCGGTCGGCTACGCGGCCGCCTCCGCCGGGATCGAGGAAGGCCATGTCGCGATCGAGTTCGTCAACGCGGAGCGCATCGCGGAGCTCAACGAGGTGTGGCGGGGAAAGATCGGTCCGACCGACGTGCTCTCTTTTCCGGTTGACGAGGATGAGGTGGATCCTCTCGGCGAGCGCGAATTGGGGGACGTCTTCATATGCCCCGAGTACACGTCGGATCTGGTCGAGGCGGTCGTGCACGGCGTACTGCATCTGACCGGGATGGATCACGAGGTCGACGAGGGCGAGATGCTCGCTTTGCAGGCCGAGATCATGGGGTGGCTGCGATGACGCGGAGCGGGTTCGTCGCGCTCGCGGGCCGGCCGAACGTCGGCAAGTCGACGTTGGTCAACGCCATGGTCGGGCACAAGGTCGCGATCGTCTCCGACAAGCCGCAGACGACCCGGCGGGCGATCCGCGGGGTGATCACGGTGCCGGACGCGTTCCAGCTCGTGCTCACGGACCTGCCGGGCGTGCAGCGGCCGCGCGACGCGCTGACGTCGCGCATGCAGAAGCGGGTGGAGCAGGAGCTCTCCGAAGCCGACGCCGCGCTGTTCGTGGTCAACGGCGACCAGGGCGTGGGCGGCGCCGGCGACCGCTTCATCGCGGAGGCGCTCACGAGCGCCCGCATCCCGATCGTGATCGCGGTCAACAAGGTCGACCGCCTCAACCACGCCCGGACCGTGAAGGCGCTGTCGGTCGCGTCCGAGCTGGGCCTCCCGGAGGCCGAGGTCTTCCCGATCTCCGCACGCACGGGGAAGGGCGTCCCGCCGCTGCTGGACTATCTGAGCGGCCTGCTGCCCGAGGGCCCGTTCTACTTCCCGCCCGAGGACGTCTCCGACCAGCCCGAGGACGTGATGCTGGCCGAGCTGGTGCGCGAGCAGGTCCTGCTGCGCACCCGCCAGGAGGTCCCGCACGCCGTCGAGGTCCAGATCGAGGAGATCGAGCAGACCGAGACCCACACCGTCGTCCGCGCGACGATGTGGGTGGAGACCGAGTCCCAGAAGGGCATCCTGATCGGCCACCACGGCCGCATGATCAAGGCGATCGGCACCGCCGCCCGCAAGGAGATCGAGCGCGAGCTCGCCGAACACGTCCACCTGGACCTGTCCGTGCGCGTGCGCCGCTCGTGGCGCGCCGACGACGCCCTGCTGGACCGGCTCGGCATCACCTAAAGGGGCCTGACCCCTTTATGTTGGTGGCCTAGGGGTTTCCCTGATTTCGCCGGGGGCGGGGCGGGCGACGATGGCGCGACCATGCTCCGCCGCTCCCTCGCCCTCTCCGCCTTCGCGCTCTTCGCGATCGCCGCGCCCGCCGGCGCGGCGACCTACTCCGTCCCCGGCACGACGCTGAGCGTCACCCCGCTCGCCGGGGAGGCCAACCAGGTGCTCGTCGAGATCGCGAACGGCGACTGGCGGGTGACGCGCGACAACGCCGCGGCGGCGCCGGTCGTCGCCGGCTCGTTCTGCTCGCAGCTGCAGACCAACGCGCAGGTCCGGTGCGACATCAGCGGGACGATCAACTTCTCGCTCGGCGACGGCAACGACAAGGTCACGAAGATCACGCCCGGGCACGGCGGGACGATCAACGGCGACGCGGGCAACGACACGCTGGTCGCGATGGACAACACGGTCGCGAACCTCAACGGCGGGGCCGACGACGACTACCTCGAGGCGAGCGGGTCGATGGCCGACGTCTTCAACGGCGGCGACGGCAATGACACGATCCGCGGCGGGGCGGGGGCGGACGTCGTCAACGGCGGCGCCGGCACGGACACGTTCCTGGTCGCGGGCGGCGCGTGGACGGTCTCGCTCGACGACTTCGCCAACGACGGCATCCCGGGCTCGAACGTCGCCAACGTGCGCTCCGACGTCGAGAACGCCACCGGTGGAACGTTCGCGGACGAACTCACCGGCAGCGCGGCGGCGAACGTCCTGCGCGGCGGCGGTGGGGGCGACAAGCTCGACGGCAAGGGCGGCTCGGACTCGATCTTCGGCGAGGGCGGCGACGACACGATCGCCGCCCGCGACGGCGCCGCGGACACGATCGACTGCGGCGACGGCAACGACGCGGTCGCCGCCGACCCGCAGGACATCGTCATCGCCTGCGAGACGGTCACCTACGCGGACGCCGACGGCGACGGATCGCCGGCCAACGTCGACTGCAACGACGCCAACGCGGCCATCCACCCGGGCGCGCACGACATCCCGGGCAACGGCATCGACGAGGACTGCTCGGGCGCCGACGAGCCCAAGGTCGAGCCGACGCCCACCGCCACCCCGACGGTGACCGTGACCGCGACGCCGACCGCCACGGCCACCGCTACGGCGACCGCCACCGCGACCGCGACCGCCACGCCGCAGCCGACCCCGATCGCCACGGTCGCGCCGGCCATCACGCCCACCCCGACCGCGACGCCGTCGCTGGACTCCGTGATCCTCGTGACCTATCGCTACGCGAAGACCTACACGCTCTTCGACGAGGTCATCGTCCGCAACGCCCGCGCCGGCTCCACGCTCACCCTCAAGTGCTCCGGCAAGGGCTGCCCGAAGTCCCTCAAGCCCCGCACGATCGCCAAGGACGCGCACAAGCTGCGCATCCCCAAGCCCCTCGGCAAGGCCAAGCCCAAGGTCGGCGCCCGCTTCGAGGTCCGCATCACCCGCGCCAACTCCACGATCGGCGCCCGCTACACCGTCCGCGCCAACCGCACCCCGTCGCGCCGCGACTTCTAAAGCCCACATAAAGGGTCAGACCCCTTATGTGGGGTTTATCTACAGCGCGGTCCAGGCCGCGCGGGCGTCGGCGGCTTCGAGGTGGCGGATGCGGGCGGTGGTCTGCTTGCCGAAGGCGACCTCGAGGTCGGCGAGGTCGGCGCGGCGTTGGAAGAGGTTCTGGGCGAGGGTGTGGGACTCGCGGTAGCGGGCGGGAGCGAGGATCGTGGTGCGGGCGAGGCGCATCGAGCGGACCGCCAGCCGGCCGTCCGCGAGCCGCCAGGCCGCGGCGCGCCAGCGGGCGTGGGCGTACGCGCCCGCGAGCACCAGAGCGACCAGCGCGGGAGGCCCGACCAAGAACCACGCGGCGACCGTCACGACCACGCCCGCCAGCAGCGGCAGCATCAGGTAGCGGCGTGCGGCGCGCCGCGGGGGAGGGGTCAGGCCGTGCGGGTCGTCGGCCAGCTCGGGCAGGAACTCCTCGAGGAACGCCCGCACGTCGCGCACGCGCACGAGCGGGAACAGCGTCCGCGCGGCGGCGGCCTCGTCGGCGTAGCCCGTGACCTCGACGGTCAGCGCGGCGAGGCCGAACGGGCGCCGGAAGATCCCTTCGACCACCCGCACCGCCCGCACCCGCCCCACCGGCACGGTCGCCTCGCTGCGCTGGACCACTCCGCGCCGGATCCGCAGCCGGTCGCCGTCGCGGGTCACCGTGAAGCCCCCGAACGCGAGGACCGCGCCCGCGATCGAGAGCATCCACGCCAGCACGATCAGACCGGCGATCGCGAGCACGATCACCATCGTCGAGTGCGGCAGCGCCCGCACCGCCTCCTCGCCCTGCCGCTCGTCGAAGAGCTGCTGCACGACCTGGAAGGCGGCCGCCAGGACGGGGACGACGATCCCCAGCTGCCCCGCGGTGAGCGCCGCGAACGCGAGGTCGCGACCCTCCAGGCGCCGGGACGGGCCCGGTGGCGCGTCGACCCGCGGCGTCACGCCGGGCCGCGCGGCGCGCAGCTCTTCGACCGCGCCCGGCGTCAGCGCCGGCAACGAGATCTCCCCGCCCTTCTTGCCCGCCCCCGTCTGGACGTCGACCGAGAACACCCCGAACGCCCGCTGCAGCACGCCCTGGTGGACGTCGATCGCCTGGATCCGGTCCAGCCGGATGTCGGTGACCTTCTTCGACAGCATTCCGCTGACGTAGTGGATCGCCTCCGGCCCGATGAAGTAGCTGGTCGACCGGTAGCGGATCGAGCCCACCACGGCTGCGTAGATCAGGCCCGCGATGCCGTAGATCGCCGCCCGCCGGAGCGCGTCGACGTCCAGCGAGCCACCGAACAGCGTCACCCCGAGCAGGACGAGCAGCGGGACCGCCAGGTTCTTGAACGCGTCGGTCGAGAAGATCACGATCGCCGACGGGTGCAGGCTCCGCTCCTCAGGCGTCGGCGGGCTCAACGGCCTCCTCTTCCTCCTCCTCGGTACGCGCCAACCCGGCGATCCGCGCGCGCAGCTCGTCCGCCTCGGCGGCCGGGAGCATCGGGATCGTGTGGCTGCCGGCCGCCGTGTGGACGACGACGGTCGAGAGCCCGAACGCCTGCTCGAAGAGCCCGCGCTGCGTGTCGACGTGCTGGACCCGGATCCACGGCACGAGCGTGCGCACGAGCGCCAGCGTGCCGTGCTGGATGTCGATCCCCTCGTCGTTGATGTCCCAGCGCCAGCGCGCGTAGCGCAGCTTGGGGATCCCCCACGTGACGATCGCGCCCCCGACGAGCGGCACGATCCACCACAGCGGGCCGAGCACGTCGACCTGCGCCGCCACGACGATCCCGGCGATCGTCAGCCCGAGCCAGCCGATCAGCAGCTGCAGCCGCCAGACCCCGACCGCGGTCTCGGACAGACGACGCGCGGGTTGGGCGCTCACACCAGCTCCGCGGCCAAGCGCTCGTAGTGGGCGAGCTCGAGGTCGGACTCGAAGACGAACGGCAGCGGCGTGATCGGCGCCTCGGTGGCCTCCTTGAGCCGCCGCATGTGCACGCGCTGCGCCTTCACCCGCTCATGCGACGCCAGCGCCGCGTGCACCGCCCCGAGCGATGACGGGTCATGTCCGTCGCGAGCGACCGCGCGCAGCTTGGTGACGTCGTGCGACGAGAAGCGCTCCGGCCACATCGCGTTCATCACGACCGCGTCGAACCCGAGCCCGACCGCGTCGCGCAGCCGCCGCTCGAGCTCGATCGTCTCGTTGACGGGCATCTCCTCCGGCAGCGCGACCGCGACATACCCCGTACGCGCCGGGTCCGTGAGCATTTCTGACACCTTGGTCGCCTGCCGGCGGATCGGCCCGACCCGCGCGATCTCGCCGAACGTGCGCGGCGTGGTCAGCATCCCGATCCCGTGGCCGGACGCCGGCGCATCGACGACCACGAGGTCGTACGCGCGGTTGTGGCGGTCCCAGCGCTGGACCTGCGCGAGCTCCCACACCTTCGCGATCGTGATCAGCTCCTTCGCGCCAGGTGCGGCGGCGACGAAGTACTGGAACGCGTGCGAGTGCCCGAGGATCCGGCCCGCAGGCCCGCCTCCGAGTTGCTTGCCCAGCCACTCCTCGAGCGCCTTCTGCGGGTCGATCGTGATCGCCCACAGGTCCTTCGCCAGCTCGACCTCCTGCTCGGCGCGCACGCCGTGGCGGGCGAACGCGCGCGACATCCGGTCCTGCTCGGCGACCTCGCAGACGATCGTCCGGCGGCCGGTCCGCGCCGCCGCCAACCCGAGCGCCGCGGCCACCGTCGTCTTGCCGACGCCACCCTTGCCGGTCACATACAGAACGGAGCGGTCGCGCAGGAGTGCGTCCATCACGGTCACCCTAGGACAGAATGCGCTTCATGGACCCGGCGCTGCGTGAGGGGTACGAGACGTCGCGGCGGATGCAACGCCGCCACGATCCCACGTACTACTTCGCCACGCGCCGCCTTCCCGCCGAGCTCCGTCCCGCCACACACGCGTTGTACGGCTACGTCCGGACCGCCGACCAGATCGTCGACGGGCCGCGCCGACCCGCCACGCCCGACGGCCGCCGCGCCGCGTTGGACGCGTGGGAGGCGGAGCTGGAAGCGGGGGACGCGTCCTGCCAGCCGATCGTGCGGGCGCTGACCGACGCCGCCGCCCGCCACCGGCTCCCGCTCGGCGAGCTGCGCCCATACATGTCCTCGATGCGCATCGACTGCGCGCCCGTGCGGATCGCCTCGTGGGAGGAGCTCGTGGCGTACATGGACGGCTCGGCCGGCTCGGTCGGGCGGATCATGGCCGCGCTGCTCGGCGTCCCCGCCCGCCACACCGCCGACCTCGGCCGCCTCGGCCACGCGTTCCAGCTGGCGAACTTCATCCGCGACGTCCGCGAGGACCGGCGCCTGGACCGTGTCTACCTGCCCGCCGAGGACCGGGAGCGCTTCGGCGTGAGCGAGAAGGACCTGAGCGCGGACACCGCGAGCCCGGCGGTGCGCGCGCTGGTCGCCCACGAGGTCGAGCGCGCACGCGCCCTGTTCGCCGGCGCCCGCCCGGCGATCGCCGCGGCGCCCACCTCGGTGCGTCCCGGCGTGCGCTTCGCGGCGGCCCTGTACTCGCGCATGCTGGACCGGGTCGAGGCGACGAACTTCGACGTGCTGGGCGCGAAGACGGGCGTGCGCGTGTGGCACATCCCGGGCGCGGCCGCCGAGGCGCTCCGTTGAAGCGCGCGACGTTGCGCGGGGCGGCGCGCACCGACATCTCGCAGCGCGCCGACGTCCTCATCTGCGGCGCGAGCTTCGCCGGGCTGGCCGTGGCGCGCGAGCTGGCCGGGAGCGGGGCGGACGTGCTGCTGATCGACCGCTACGAGATCGGCGAGCGCGCGACGAGCGCGTGCGCGGCCCCGACCCCGTGGCTGCACCGGATGGGCGTGGAGCGCGCGATCCGCCAGGAGATCCCGTGCATGACGTTTCACACGCCGCACGGCTCGACGCGCTTCCGGCTCCCCTGGAGCTGGTCGAGCTTCGACTACAGGCAGCTCTGCCACGCCCTCTACGAGCAGACCGACGCCCGCTTCGAGATCGCGAAGGTGCAGGCTCGCGACGGCGACACCGTCATCACCGACCGCGGGAGCCTCAACAGCCCGCTGATCGTCGACGCGCTGGGATGGCGGCGCGTGCTCGGCCCTGGCGCCAACGTCCAGCCGCCCGAGGCGGCGATCTCACGCGGCCTCGAGGTCCACCCGCACGGCGGTGCGGAAGACCTCGACGTGTGGATCGACCGCAGCCTGATCCGCCATGGCTACGCCTGGTCGGTGCCCGCGGACGGCGAGCAGCGCGTCGGCGTCGGCTCCTACCAGCCGCGCGACCACGTGAAGGAGCCGACCAAGGACATCGCCAACCGGCTGAACCGCGACGCCGTCCGCTACCAGGGCAACTGGTTCCCGCACAAGCTGCGCCCCGCGGCCGAGGACGGCGTGTTCTTCGCCGGCGACAGCGCCGGACACTGCTTCCCGCTCTCGGGCGAGGGCATCCGCACCGCGTTCTATTTCGGCATCGCCGCCGGCCGCGAGATCCGCGACGTGCTGGAGGGAAAGCCGAAGGACCAAGCCCTGAGCGACTACGGCGCCTTCTCGGCCCGACACGCACCCGCCTTCGCCTACGCGCTGGCGCTGCAGCGCACGGTCCCACGCCTCCCGCCGCGGCTCCTGACCGCCCTGCTGCGCGTCATGGGCCGCGAACGCGCATGCCGGCGAGCATTCGACTGGTACCTCAACGTCGCGCCTCCCACGTACTAACTCCCGGACGATCGTCTACCCCGTTCAGATGACGGCAGCCGATGCCGATCACTCGGGGAGTCTTGTCAGCGCTCGTCTTCCATGCCGTTCCGGGACACGACGCCCTCACCGGCCTGCCTGATCGAGCCGCGTTCCTCGCGGCACTGCGCAGCGCTGCCGCGGAACAGACCGCGGTCGCGGTGCTGTTCCTCGACCTCGACGACTTCAAGGTCGTCAACGACGGCTTCGGCCACGAGGCCGGCGATCGGCTGCTGATCCAGGTCGCCCAGCGACTGCGGACCGCCGTCCGCGAAAGCGACCTCGTCGCCCGCCTCGGCGGCGACGAGTTCACCGTCCTGTGCACCGGGCTCGAGGACGCCTCGCAGGCGACCATGACCGCCGGCCGCATCCGCGCCGCGCTCAGCGCGCCGTTCGACGTCGCCGGCCAGCGCCGCCACGTGCGCGTGAGCATCGGCTGTCGCGTCGCCGCGCCCGGCGAGGCCGACCCGGACGCCCTGCTGCGTGACGCCGACTCGGCGATGTACCAGGCCAAGGGCGCAGGCAAGGACCGCGTCGAGCTCTTCAGCGACGAGACCCGCGCCCGGCTGCTGCGGCGGATCGAGATCGAGCAGCGCCTGCGGGTCGCGCTCGAGCAACACGAGCTCGAGGTGCACTATCAGCCGCAGGTGGACGTGGCCACCGGTCGCATGGTGGGCGTCGAGGCGCTCGTCCGCTGGAGCGAGGCGAGCCCGGTGGAGTTCATCCCGGTGGCGGAGGAGACGGGGCTGATCGGCCCGCTCGGCGCGTGGGTGCTCGGGCGCGCGACGCGCGACCTCGCCGCCTGGCACGCGCAGGGCCTGACCCCGCTGACCGTCACCGTCAACGTCTCGACCCGTCAGCTCGAGGACCCGGACTTCCCGAGCGTCGTCGCCTCCGCGCTCGCGACCGCGGACCTCGCGCCGGACACCCTGTGCCTGGAGCTCACCGAGTCCGCGCTGATGGGCGCCGGCACCGCCTCGCTGGATTGCCTGAAGACGCTCAAGGACCTCGGGATCTACGTCGGCATCGACGACTTCGGCACCGGCCACTCCTCGCTGGCGCGCCTGAAAGCGCTGCCGGTCGAGGTGCTCAAGGTCGACCGCTCGTTCGTCGACGGCCTCGGCACCGACGCGGAGGACTCCGCGGTCGTCGCCGCGATCCTCAGCCTCGCCCACGCCCTCGGCCTGCACGTGATCGCCGAAGGCGTCGAGACGCCGCTGCAGGCGCACCAGCTGCAGGCGTTGGGCTGCGCGGTCGCCCAGGGCTGGCTGTGGTCGCCCGCCGTGCCCGCCGGCACGATCCCGGAGCAGGCTGAGCTCGGCACCGGCGCGCACCCGCGCCGCACGGGCTTCCGTGGCGAGCGCAGCCTGGTGATGGAGATGATGCACCAGCTCGGCGTCGCCAAGGAGGCCCGGGCATGATCGCCGGAATCCTCTCGCTCGCCACGGGCATCGCGTACACGGCGCTCGGCGTGATCACGGTCGTCGAGCTGATCAAGCACCGCCGCGACCGCGGCTTCTCGCACTTCGGCCTCTCGTTCGCCGTGATGGCGTTCACCTGCGGGCCGCACCACCTCGTGCACGCCTACCGCCACCTGATCGGAGGCGAGCCCGCCCACGGTCCGATGACGGCCGCGCTGGCACTCGGCGCCGTCCCCGCGGTGGTGTTCATCTCGCTGCGCCTGGAGGCGGCGTTCGGCGGTCGCGGCGACCGCCTCGTCCGCAACAGCCACCTGTTCCCGGTGATCCCGTGGGTGATGGTCGGTGCCGCGGGGGCGACGTCGTACGAGGCCGTTCACCACGCCGCCCAGATGCACGTCGACCTGCGCGCGCTGACGCCGAACATCGTCCTGTTCGTCAACTACGGCCTCGTCGGCTACTTCACCGCCCGCACGCAGCTCGCCCGCCGCCCGCTCCTGGACGGCTGGTCGCTGTCGGGCACGGCGATGGCCGGGGTCTTCGGGACCTGCGCGCTCTCGCACCTGATCGCCGGCCTCCTGACCGGTTCGAACCCTGCGGGCGTGTTCTTCGACAACGTCGGGGTCCCCGCGTCGATCTACTTCATGTGGGCCGTGTACCGGGTCAACAAGGACTCCGAGCGCGACTGGAACCGGCGCCCGCTGGTCGGTCGGGCCGCCCCGCTCGGTCGTCGTTCCCCCTGGGCGGAGGCGAACTCCTAAACTCCCCGGCTCCGTCCATGGAGCCCCCCAGTCCCAAATTCGATGAGCGCGGCCTCGTGCCGTGCGTGATCCAGGATTGGCGGTCGGGAGAGGTCCTCACGCTCGCCTACATGAATGAGGAAGCGCTGAGCCGCACACGCGAGACCGGCGAGCTGCACCTGTTCAGCCGCTCGCGCAATGAGCTGTGGCACAAGGGCGCGACCTCCGGGAACACGCAGGCGGTCAAGGCGCTGCGCTTCGACTGCGACAACGACGCGGTGCTCGCGCTGGTCGAGCCCGCCGGCCCTGCCTGCCACACGGGCGAGCGCACGTGCTTCTTCACGGGCGACATGCAACCGCAGCCCCACGAGGCGCTCCCAGGCCTGGAGCGCACGATCGACGAGCGGATCGCCGAGCCGTCCGGCTACACCGGCACGCTCCTCGCCGACCCGCCGCTCATCGGCGAGAAGGTCCAGGAGGAGGCCGAGGAGGTCGCCCGCGCCGCGCGCGAGGAGTCCGACGAGCGGGTGGCCAACGAGGCCGCCGACGTCCTCTATCACCTGGCCGTGCTGCTCAAGAGCCGCGGCCTCAGCCTCAAGGACGCGCAGGAGGTCCTCATTGACCGCCGTCGCTGAGCACCTGGAGGTGACGCCGAGCCTCGAGGAGGCGCGCGCCCTCACCGGCGACCACAACCTCATCCCGGTCACCCACAGCTTCATCGAGGACTGCGAGACCCCGGTCTCCGCGTTCCTGAAGCTGCGCGGCGACGGGCCGGCGTTCCTTCTGGAGTCCGCCGAGCAGGGCCAGCAGGTCGGCCGCTACAGCTTCATCGGCTGGCGGCCGAAGCGGGTGATCCGCTGGAGCCTCGCGGACGGGGGAGACCCGTACACGATCGCGGGCGAGGCGGTCTCCGAGCTGCGGCAGGCGGAGATCGACGGCCTGCCGCCGTTCGCGGGCGGCGCCGTCGGCTTCTTCGGCTTCGACTGCGTCCGCGCGGTCGAGCGCCTGCCCGAGCCCAACCCCGACATGCTCGGGCTGCCGGACATGGCGCTGATGCTGACCGACGTGATCGTGGCCTTCGACCACCTCAAGCACACCGTCACGATCCTGGCCAACGCGTACCTCGACGAGGACACCGACGTCGACGCCGCCCACGCCCGCGCGGTCGAGGCGATCCGCCAGGTCCGCACCCGCCTCGCCGGCCCGCTGCCCGCGCTCGAGACGCACGCCGCCCGCCCCGCGCCGGAGTTCGAGTCGAACATGTCGCGCGAGGCGTTCGAGGCGAACGTCAGCCGGATCATCGAGTACATCCACGCGGGCGACGCCTACCAGGTGGTGCCGAGCCAGCGCTGGAGCGCGCCCACCACGGTCGAGCCCTTGAGCATCTACCGCGGCCTGCGCGCGGTGAACCCGTCGCCGTACATGTACTTCCTCGACTTCGAGGACTTCCAGATCGTCGGCGCCTCGCCCGAGCCGCTGCTGACGGTGAGCGGCCGCTACGTCAGCACCCGCCCGATCGCCGGCACCCGCCCGCGCGGCGAGGACGACGCGGCGATCGCCGCCGAGCTGCTCGCCGACGAGAAGGAGCGCGCCGAGCACGTGATGCTCGTCGACCTCGGGCGCAACGACCTCGGCCGCGTGTGCGAGAACGGCAGCGTCCACGTCGAGCGCCTCATGGAGGTCGAGACGTACTCGCACGTGATCCACATCGTCTCCCAGGTCGCCGGCACGCTGAAGCCGGAGGTGACCGCGATCGACGCGCTGCGCAGCGTCCTGCCCGCGGGCACGCTGAGCGGCGCCCCGAAGATCCGCGCGATGGAGATCATCGACGAGCTCGAGCCGGTCAAGCGCGGCGCGTACGGCGGCGCCGTCGGCTGGCTGTCCTACGGTGGCGAGCTCGACACCTGCATCTGCATCCGCACCGTCGTGATCAAGGACGGCACCGCCCACATCCAGGCCGGCGGCGGCACGGTGGCCGACGCCAAGCCGGACTACGAGTACGAGGAGTCGCGCGCGAAGGCGGCGGGCGTGGTGAAGGCGATCGAGCTGGCGGTCAAACAGGCGGCATGGCCATGAAAGTCCTGATGGTCGACAACTACGACTCGTTCACCTACAACCTCGTCCAGTACCTCGGCGAGCTGGGGGCGGACCTGGAAGTCGTGCGCAACGACGTGACCACCGTGGACGAGCTGCTGACGCGCGGGTATGACCGCGTGGTGGTCTCGCCGGGCCCGTGCACGCCCAACGAGGCGGGGATCTCCGTCGAGGTCATGCGCCGGTTCCCCGAGGCGGGGGTCAAGACGCTCGGCGTGTGCCTCGGCCACCAGTCGATGGGCCAGGCGTTCGGCGGCAAGGTCATCCGCCACAAGCCCGTGCACGGCAAGACCACCGAGATCACCCACGACGGCAAGGGCATCTTCGAAGGCCTGCCGGACCCGTTGCCCGTCGCGCGCTATCACTCGCTCGTCGTGCACGACGATCTCCCGGACGAGCTGGAGGCGACCGCCCACGGCGGCGGCGTGCTGATGGCGATGCGACACAAGACGCTCCCCGCGATCGGCGTGCAGTTCCATCCCGAGTCGGTCCTCACGCCCGACGGCAAGCAACTGCTGCGGAACTTCCTTGCCTAACCCCGTCATCACCAAGGCGATCGACGCGCTGATGTCGCGCCGTGACCTGTCGTCCGAGCAGACCGCGGAGGTGCTGGCCGAGATCATGGCCGGCAACGCGTCCGAGATCGAGACCGCGGGCGTCCTGGTCGCGCTGCGCACCAAGGGCGAGACGGTCGACGAGCTTGTCGGCCTCGCGACCACGATGCGCTCGTTCGCCACCCCGGTCGCCTCAGACCGCACCGACGAGCTGATCGACACCGCCGGCACCGGCGGCGGGCGGCCGACGTTCAACGTGTCCACGACCGCGGCGCTGATCGCGGCCGGGCACGGGTGCGCGGTGGCCAAGCACGGCAACCGCTCCGCCACGGGCCTGAGCGGGTCCGCGGACGTGCTCGAGGCGCTCGGCGTGCGCATCGACCTCAAGCCGGACGCCGTCTCGCGCTGTATCCAGGAGGTGGGGTTCGGGTTCATGTTCGCGCCCGCCCACCACGGTGCCACGCGGTTCGTGGTACCGGTCCGCAAGGAGCTCGCGGTCCGCACGATCTTCAACTTCCTCGGCCCGCTGACCAACCCGGCGGGCGCGACCCGCCAGGTGATCGGCGTCTCGGACCCGAGCTTCTTGGACACGATCGCGGGTGCGCTCGTCCGGCTGGGCGCGCGCAAGGCGCTGGTAGTGTCCTCGGCCGACGGTCTGGACGAGATGAGCACGTCGGGCACAACCCGCGTCGTCGAGGTCGACGGTGAAGCCGTCCGCTCCTACGAGGTCGCACCCGAGGACGTCGGGCTGGCGCGCGCCGAGCCGGCCGCGCTGACCGGCGGGACGCCGGACGTCAACGCCGAGACCACGCGCCGGATCTTCGCCGGCGAACGCGGTCCGGCCCGTGACGTCGCGGTGCTCAACGCCGGCGCGGCCATCTATGTCTCTGGGACCGTGGAGTCCCTCGAAGCCGGCGTGCGCGCCGCCGAAGCGGCTGTGGATGACGGCCGCGCGGCCGCCGCGCTGGACGCACTCGTATCACTGACGAAGGAGCTGGCGCCCGTATGAGCGTGCTCGACCGCATTGTCGACGACACGCGCGACGAGGTGAAACGCCGGCGTAAGGACGTTCCGCTCAAGGACCTCGAGAAGGCGATCGAGCGGCGGGCGGAGGGCGCCAGGCCGTTCTCGGAGGCCCTCACCCGCCCCGGGATCTCCCTGATCGCCGAGCACAAGCGACGCTCGCCTTCGGCGGGCAAGATCCGCAAGGGCTCCAAGGTCGGCGAGGTCGTGAAGGCCTACGAGAAGGGCGGCGCGGCGGCGCTGTCGATCCTGACCGAGCCGTTCCACTTCGGCGGCTCGCTGGACGATCTGCGCGAGGCGCGGGCCGCCGCGGGTCTTCCGATCCTGCGCAAGGACTTCATCGTCGACAAGTACCAGCTCTACGAGGCGGTCGCCGCGGGCGCCGACGCGATCCTGCTGATCGTCGCCGCGCTCGACGACAAGCACCTCGGCAAGCTGCTCAACGAGGCGACGGCGCTCGACCTCGACGCGCTGGTCGAGGTCCACGACGAGAAGGAGCTTGAGCGAGCGCTGGAGGTCGAGGCCGACGTGCTCGGGATCAACAACCGCGACCTGTCGGACTTCACCGTCGACATCGAGCGCACCTACGAGCTGCTGGCCGACGTCCCCGCGGGCAAGACGGTGGTCTCGGAGTCCGGGTTCTCGACGCGCGAGCAACTCGACGAGCTCGAGCGCGTGGGCGTCGACGCGGTCCTGATCGGGGAGACGCTGATGCGCGCCAAGGACATCGAGGCCGTGGTGCGCGAGCTCACCGGCGGCGTGGAACTCACGTGACCAAGGTCAAGGTCTGCGGCATCACCCGGCTCGAGGACGCCGAGCTGGCGATCGGCCACGGCGCGTGGGCGATCGGGTTCATCCTCTGGGAGCCGTCCAAGCGCTTCGTCGACCCCGGCGTGGCGGCGGGCATCGCGCGACAGGTCCGGCGCAAGGTCGAGACCGTCGGCGTGTTCGTCAACCAGCCGCTGGACGAGATCGCCGATCGCGTCGACATCCTCGGGCTCACGCACGTGCAGCTGCACGGCGACGAGGGGCCGTCGTTCTGTTCTGCGGTCGCGCAGCGGACGGGGGCGAAGGTGATCAAGGCGGTGCGGATCGGCCACGCGGCCGACCTGCGCGACCTCGAGCGCTTCCACACCGACTACCACCTGCTCGACACGGCCAAGGACGGGATGTACGGCGGAACCGGGGCGACGTGGGACTGGGGCCTCGTGCGCAACCGCCGCAACAAGATCCCGGTGATCCTCTCCGGCGGGCTGACGGCCGACAACGTGGCCGGCGGGATCGACGCGGTGCGCCCGTACGCCGTCGACGTCGCGTCCGGCGTGGAGGCCTCGCCCGGCGTCAAGGACCCGGCGAAGCTCGAGGCGTTCTTCGCCGCGATCGAGAACGCGCACGTCCAGTCATGACCGCGATCGAGCACCGCTTCGGGCCCTACGGCGGCCAATACGTCCCTGAGACGCTCGTCCCCGCGCTGGTCGAGCTGGAGGCCGCGTGGCTCGCCGCCCGCGACGATCCGAGTTATCAGGCAGAGCTGAGTGCGCTCCTGAACGATTACGTCGGTCGCCCGTCGCCGCTGTACCTGGCCGCGCGCGTGTCCGAGAGCGTCGGGCACCCGGTCTACCTCAAGCGCGAGGACCTCAACCACACCGGCGCGCACAAGATCAACAACGCGCTCGGCCAGGCGCTGCTGGCCAAGCGCATGGGCAAGCACCGGATCATCGCCGAGACCGGCGCCGGATCGCACGGCGTCGCGATCGCCACCGCCTGCGCGCTGCTCGGCCTGGACTGTTACGTGTACATGGGCACCGAGGACATGCGCCGCCAGGCGCCCAACGTCCAGCGCATGGGGCTGCTCGGCACGACGGTGATGCCGGTCGACGCGGGCGCGCGCACCTTGAAGGAAGCGGTCAGCGCCGCGATCCGCGACTGGGTCTCCAACGTGGCCACCACCCACTACGCGATCGGCTCCTGCGTCGGCCCGGCCCCGTTCCCCGCGCTCGTGCGCGACCTGCAGCGGATCATCGGCGACGAGGCGCGCGCGCAGATCCTGGAGAAGACCGGCGCGCTGCCGTCGCGGGTGATCGCCTGCGTGGGCGGCGGCTCGAACGCGATCGGCACGTTCGTGCCCTTCCTCGAGGACCCGGTCGAGATCGTCGGCGTCGAAGCGGCGGGGGAGGGGATCGAGTCCGGCCGCCACGGCGCGCCGCTGACCGTCGGCGGTCGCGGCGGCGTCCTGCACGGCGCCTACAGCGCGATCATGCAGGACGAGGACGGCCAGATCCTCGAGGCGCACTCGATCAGCGCCGGCCTGGACTACCCCGGCACCGGCCCCGAGCACGCCTACCTGCGCGACACCGGCCGCGCGCGCTACGTCGGCATCACCGACGAGCAGGCGCTGGACGCGTTCCGGCGACTCGCCGAGCTCGAGGGGATCATCCCCGCGCTGGAGTCCGCGCACGCGGTCGCTTGGGCGCTCGGCCCGGGCGCGGCCGAGGCGAGCGCCGAGACGGTCGACCTGATCTGCCTGTCCGGCCGCGGCGACAAGGACCTCGCGGAAGCGCTCGACCACCTGGGGCTCGCGTGACGGCCCACGGCGACACGCCGGGCGGCGCCGTGGGCGCCGCCGCGCGCGGCGAGACCGGCGCGGCGCGCATCGCCGCCGCGTTCGCCGGCGCGCGCGGGCGTGCGGCGCTGATGCCGTACCTGATGGGCGGCTTCCCCGACATCGAGACCTCGGTGCGCGTCGCGACCGCCTACGCGGAGTCCGGCGCCGACCTCGTCGAGCTGGGCGTGCCGTTCAGCGACCCGCTCGCCGACGGCCCCGTGATCCACGCCGCGGCCACGCAGGCCCTGAAGGCGGGCGCGACCCTGCACCAGGTGCTCGAGGCCGGCCAGCGGATCGCGGAGCTGCTCCCGGTCGTGCTCATGTGTTACGCCAACCCGCTCTACGCCCGCGGGCCGGAACGGTTCGCCGCGGAGTTGGCGGAGCGGGGCATCAGCGGGTTGATCGTCCCGGACCTCCCGCTCGAGGAGTCGGCCGAGGTGCTGGCGGCCTGCGACGCCCACGGGATCGCGCTCGTGCCGCTCGTCGCACCGACCACTACGGACGCTCGCCTAAACCTCATCGGGGAGAAAGCGCGTGGATTTGTCTACACGGTTTCGGTGACCGGAACGACCGGCGAGCGGACCGCGAACACCACCGACATCCCGGCCCTGTTGGCACGGGTCAAGGCGCACTCACCGGTGCCCGTCGCCCTCGGGTTCGGCATCTCCGACGGGGCCCAGGCGGCGGCCGCCGCGGACGCCGGAGCGGACGGCGTGATCGTCGGCTCGAGGCTCGTCCGGGCCGTCGCCGAAGCGGGCGAACAGGGCGCGGATCCCGCCTACGCAGCGGCATCCGTGGTCGCGGACCTGGCGGACGCCCTCGTCCGCTAGCCTTCGCCCGGCATGGGCATCTTCCTATCGCTTATCGTCGGCCTGGTCATCTGGGTCGTGCTCTGGGGCACCAGCCTCATCAAGTCGTTCGACGCGTTCCTGATCGGAATGTTGATCGTGCTGCTCGCGGCCACGTTCCACATCATGCGGCCGTACCTGCCCGGCGGGCGTCGTTAAGCCTGCCCTCGCCCCTGTGTTAAGTGTCGTCGATGGCCGCCCTTTCGGGTCGGACATCCGCTGGCGAGCGGTCTAGGCTGTTGCACGCCTGAACCGGGCGTGCGTAGAATCGCCGCCCGAATACGAGCCTCATGAGGAGGGGTTCTTTGCACTCTAAGTACCTGGCGGCTTCGGCCGGCCTGCTGGCGGCGCTTGCGCTTGGCGTAACCGCCTGCGGCGGGGACGACAACAGCAGCGACAGCGGGTCGAGCGGCAGCAGCAGCGGCGGCGAGGCCGCCGGCAAGCAGCTGACCATCTACTCGTCCGTGCCGCTGCAGGGCGCCTCCCGCGTTCAGACGACTGCCGTCGTCAACGGCGCCAAGCTGGCGCTCGAGCAGGCCGGCAACAAGGCCGGCCCGCACACCATCAAGTACGAGCCGCTCGACGACTCCACGGCTCAGGCCGGCAACTGGACGCCCGAGCAGGAGTCCGCGAACGCTCGTAAGGCGGCGCAGGACAAGTCCACGGCCGTCTACCTCGGCACGTTCAACTCGGGCGCGGCCGCGGTCTCGATCCCGATCCTGAACGAGGCCGGCGTCCCGATGATCTCGCCGGCCAACACGGCCGTCGGTCTGACGACCAACCAGCCGGGCTCCAACCCGGGCGAGCCGGACAAGTACTACCCGGCCGGCACGCGCAACTACACCCGCATCGTCCCGAAGGACACGATCCAGGGCGCCGCTCTGGCCACGGTCATGAAGGAGGACGGCTGCACCAAGGTCCAGCTGACCAACGACAAGGAGGTCTACGGCGCCGGCCTCGCAGCGAACATCGAGCTCGCCGCCAAGGCCCAGGGCCTCGCGCTCGTCTCCAACGAGGCGATCGACAAGAACGCGGCCAACTACCGCTCGCTGGCCCAGAAGGCCAAGGCGGCCGGCGCTGACTGCTTCGTCTACGCGGGCATCACGGCCAACAACGCGGTCCAGCTGTACAAGGACTTCGCGGCCGCCCTGCCGCAGGCCAAGCTCTACGGCCCGGACGGCGTCGCCGAGTCCGGCTTCGTCGACCCGAAGGAAGGCGGCATCCCCGCCGACGTGCAGGCGCGCGTCAAGGTCTCCGTCGCCACGCTGAACCCCGAGTCCTACCCGCCCGACGGCCAGGAGTTCTTCAAGGCCTACTCGGAGAAGTACGGCGAGGACAACCCGGATCCGTACGCGATCTACGGCTACGAGGCCATGCGTCTCGCCCTCGACGCGATCGAGCGTTCCAAGACCGGTGAGAAGGCCGACATCATCAAGGCCCTCTTCGCGACCAAGGACCGTCAGTCCGTGCTCGGCACGTACTCGATCGACGAGAACGGCGACACGACCCTCACCGACTACGGCATCTATTCGGTGAAGGACGGCAACCTCGTGTTCGACAAGACCGTCAAGGCTCAGGCCGGCTAAACACAGTCCGCCAACAGGCGTATGCTCGGCCGGGAGTGGTGGAAAAGCCCCGCTCCCGGCCGGTCGCCTTTTCGGACGTAGGGACACACACATATGGAAGCTGCCAGCATTCCCGCCGGCCCGCCCGCTTCGCAGCGGATCCGGGCCCTCATCGGCACCTATGGGCTGACGCTCATCCTGCTAGCGCTGCCGATCGTTTACGCGATCCAGGATCTCGCCGATGACGGGAACCTGGTCCGCCTAGGCGAGAACCTCACGGCCGGGATCTCCAACGGCGCCATCTGGGCGCTGGTGGCGATCGGCTACACGCTCGTCTACGGCATCGTCGAGCTGATCAACTTCGCCCACGGCGAGATCTTCATGATCGGCTCGTTCATCAGCGCCGCGTTCTTCATGACCATCGGCCTGCACGAGAACATGAACGCGGGCGTGCTGTTCATCGGCCTCCTGCTGACGCTGATCGTCGCGATGATCGGCTCCGGCACGCTGAACGCGATGATCGAACGCGTGGCGTACAAACCGCTGCGCAACGCGCCGAAGCTGGCGCCGCTGATCACCGCCGTCGGGTTCTCCTTCATCCTGCAGAACGTGGGCCTGCTCTGGAAGGGCGGCTCGCAGGTCGGCATCCCCGACCTGATCAACGCGCAGCACACCATCGTCACCATCTTCGGCGTCACGATCGAGAACGCGGACGTGCTCTCGATCGGCGTCACGGTGCCGCTGTTGATCGTGATGACGACCTTCATCGGCAAGTCCCGCCTGGGCAAGGCGATGCGCGCCACGGCGCAGGACCCTGAGGCCGCGCGCCTGATGGGCATCAACGTCGACACGACGATCTCGTTGACGTTCCTGCTGGGCGGCATGCTGGCCGGCGCCGCCGGTCTCATCTACGCCCTGTATCAGACGACGATCTGGTACTTCCAGGGCTTCACGGGCGGCCTGATCGCCTTCACCGCCGCCGTCATGGGCGGTATCGGCAACCTGCGGGGCGCCGTGCTCGGTGGTCTGATCATCGGCTGCATCCAGCAGATCTCCGACAACCGCATCGGTTCGGCCTGGACGCCGGCCGTCGTGTTCGGCTATCTGGTCCTGATCATGGTCTTCAAGCCGTCGGGCCTGCTCGGCGAGCAGACGAGGGACGCAGGATGAGCACCACAACCGAAACTCCCAAGACCCCGGGCGGAACCGTCAAGGGCGGCAAGCTGCCGTCACCGACGATCCCACCGTGGTTCGAGAAGGCGCTCGTCCCGATCCTGCTGATCGCGGCGGCCTTCCTGCCGTTCTTCTTCGAGTCGGGCGACACGTTCATCCAGACGTGCACCCAGGCGCTGGCGTACATCGTGATGGCGCTCGGCCTGAACATCGTGGTCGGCTTCGCCGGCCTGCTCGACCTCGGCTACGTGGCGTTCTTCGCCATCGGCGCCTACACCGCGGGCTACTTCGGCTCGGGCTTCTTCTCGAAGGTCGGCGACGGCAAGGGCATCCACATCCTCGTCTCGGGCTTCGCGTCGAAGGTGCCAGGCATCCACGTCAACTTCTTGATCATCCTCGTGCTGGCGGTCATCACGACCTCGATCGCGGGCATGATCATCGGTCTACCGACGCTGCGCCTGCGCGGTGACTACATCGCCATCGTGACGCTCGCCTTCGGCGAGATCATCGGCCGCATCGCCGTCAACGGCGACGACATCGTCATCAGGGGCCAGCCGCTGACGGCCGGCCGCCAGGGCATCTCGCCGGTGGACAAGATCGACCTGCCGTTCATCGAGCCATTCGGGCTGCTGGACCTCAGACCCTGGTACTGGTTCGCCCTGGTCCTGGTGGGCTTCGTGCTGTTCGTGAACTTCCGCCTGCGCGACTCGCGGCTCGGCCGCGCGTGGGTGGCACTGCGCGAGGACGAGGTCGCCGCGGTCGCCATGGGCGTCCCGGCGGTCAAGACCAAGCTGTTGGCCTACGCCACCGGCGCCGCCATGGGCGGCATCGCGGGCGCGTTCCTCGGCTCCTTCCTGAACACGGTGAACGCCGACCAGTTCCAGTTCTACTTCTCGATCCTGGTGCTGGCGATGATCATCCTCGGCGGCCTCGGGTCGATCTGGGGCGTGGTCCTCGGTGCCGTGGTGCTGTCGTTCATCAACACCTGGCTCATCCCGGACGTGATCAACTCGTGGCCGGGCAAGGTCGGGCTGGACTTCGACGCCACGCAGATCACCTTCGCGATCTACGGCTTCCTGCTCGTGATGATGATGATCCTCCGGCCCCAGGGCCTGCTGCCCGACCGGCGGCACAAGATGGAGCTGGCCGAGGACGTCGAGACCTCGGACGAAACCCTCTACACGGCACGGGCATGAGCGCAGTCGACACACCGAAGCCGCAGGGCGGGCTCCCCACCGGGGCCGCCGTCCTGGACGCGAAGAACATCACCAAGCAGTTCGGCGGTCTGACGGCGGTCAACGACGTCACGTTCAACCTGCCGGAGAAGTCGATCGTCTCGATCATCGGCCCCAACGGCGCCGGCAAGACGACGTTCTTCAACATCCTGACCGGGTTCTACAAGCCGACCTTCGGCTCGATCGAGTTCGACGGCAAGCGCATCACCGGCGCCCGGCCGGACATCGTCATGAAGGCCGGGATGGCGCGGACGTTCCAGAACATCCGCCTGTTCTCGACCATGACGGCGATGGAGAACGTCCTGATCGGCGAGCACTCGCGGATGAAGTCGGGCCTGTTCGGGTCGATCATCCGGACGCCACGCACGCGGCGCGAGGAGAAGGAAGTGCGCGAGAAGGCGCACGCGGAGCTCGAGTACGTGGGCATCGCGCCGCGCTGGCACGACCACCTCGCGATCAACCTGTCCTACGGCGACCAGCGCCGGGTGGAGATCGCCCGCGCCCTGGCCTCGGACCCGAAGGTCCTGCTGCTGGACGAGCCGACCGCCGGCATGAACCCGCAGGAGTCGGCCGCGCTGACGGACTTCATGCACCAGCTGCGCGACGAGCGGGGGATGACGATCCTGCTCATCGAGCACGACATGAAGGTGATCATGCGCGTCTCCGAGCGCGTCACCGTGCTCGACCACGGGGAGAAGATCGCCGAAGGACTTCCGGCGGAGGTGCGGGCCGACCCGCGCGTCGTCGAGGCCTACCTCGGCAAGTCGGCCACGGAGACGGGAGCGAGGTCAACGGACTGATGGCGTACCTCGAAGTCGACAACATCCAGACCTACTACGGGAACATCCAGGCGCTCAAGGGCGTCTCGCTGACCGTGGAAGAGGGCGAGTGCGTGACGCTGATCGGCTCCAACGGGGCCGGGAAGTCCACGACGCTGCGCTCGATCTCTGGGCTCACGCCTCCGCGCACGGGCTCGATCAAGCTCGCGGGCGAAGAGATCTCGTTGCTCCCGCCGCAGGAGATCGTGGGGATGGGCATCTGCCAGTCCCCCGAGGGCCGCAAGTGCTTCCAGCGCATGACGGTGCGCGAGAACCTCGAGCTCGGCGCCTACCTGCGCCGTGACTCGCAGGGGATCGACGCGGATCTCCAGCGGATCTTCGAGCTCTTCCCGCGCCTGGACGAGCGCCAGTCGCAGAAGGCGGGCACGATGTCCGGCGGCGAGCAGCAGATGCTCGCCATCGGCCGCGCCCTGATGGGCAAGCCGAAGGTCCTGCTCCTCGACGAGCCCTCGATGGGTATCTCGCCGGTGCTCACCGAGCGCATCTACGAGACGATCGAGACGATCAACAAGGAAGGCATGACGATCCTGCTGGTCGAGCAGAACGCGAACTTCGCGCTCGACGTCTCGCAGCGGGCGTACGTGCTGGAGACCGGCAAGGTGAGCCTGTCGGACTCCTCAGATGCACTCCGGACCAACCCCGAAGTCCAGAAGGCGTACCTGGGAACATGACCGGTCTCTTCGCACTCATGGGGGCCACCGCGCTGTGGCTCACCTACCTGTGGCTCGCGTCGTGCATCATCGCGAGCTACCTCTCCAATCGGAAGGGCTACGGCGAGAAGCCGGGGATCGCGACGGGCTTGTGCCTGTCGGCGATCGCCATCATCGTCTGGCTCGTGTGGCCGGCGAAGCCGGAGTCGAAGTGGAAGATCGTCGGAGCCTTCGGCTCCGGCAAGGACGCAGTCAGAAGCTAGAAGAACACTGAAGGCAAGGCAGCCCCACCGCCCCACCCCGAGCATCCGGCCTTAAGGCGGTGGCCTGTAGGCCGCGCGGCTTTTTCAGCGCGCGGCCTGCGGCTGCGGACGTCTCTGCTCGCAGGCGTCCGTGTAGTGGAAGCGCTGCCCGCGGGGCATGTCGCAGCGCACCGCGGCGCCGGCAGAGTCGATCGCCAGGGCGAAGAAGTCCGGTTGATCGGCGGGTCCCAGATGCGTGGGCGTCATCGACGCGAACACGCAGAACGCGGCCAGCGCGCAGCCCACGAGCTTGCGGCGGCGTGCGTTGAACCTGTGGCGTCGCGTGACCGCACGCTCGGTGGCGTGTGTCAACGCAAGGCCCAGGCGGTCGAGGTCCGGAGGGAGATCGCCCATGGCTGTCTCCCCATAATGGCTGGTCGCGCGTGCGGATGTCGTTTGCGGTCTTACGCTTTGGTGCGTCCTAGCCGACTGCCGCCTCGAGCGCCTCGTCGAGGTCGGCGTGCTGATACGTGTAACCGAGTTCGAGCGCCCGTTTCGGCACCACCCGCTGGCCCTTGGTGACGATCTCGGCCATGTCGCCGTACAGCAGGCGGATCGCCGCGCCCGGGATCGGGGCGACCGCCGGGCGGTGCAGCGCGCGGCCGAGCGCCTTGCTGAACGTCTTGTTGGTCACCGGCTCGGGCGCGGTGGCGTTGAAGGCGCCCGTCCACGCGGGGTCGTCGATCGCCCGCAGGTACATGCCGACGACGTCGTCGACGTGGATCCAGGGCATGTACTGCTTGCCACCCGCGACGGGCCCGCCGCCGCCGAGCTTGAACGGCAGCAGCATCTTCGACAGCGCGCCGCCGTCGGGGTCGAGCACGACGCCGGTCCGGATCTTGACCACGCGCAGGCCGAGTTCGGCCGCCTGGTCGGCCTCGCGCTCCCACGCGACGCACACCTCGGCGAGGAAGTCGTGCCCGGGCGGCGTGCTCTCGTCGAGGCGCTCGTCGCCGTGCGGGCCGTAGTAGCCGACGGCGCTGCTCGAGATCAGCGCCCGCGGCCGTGGGTCGGCGCTCGCGATCGCCTCGACGAGCTGGTGCGTGCCGCGCTCGCGCGACTCCCGGATCGCGCTGCGGGTCTTGTCGTTCCACCGCTGGGCGACGTTCTCGCCCGCGAGGTGGACGATCGCGTCGCGGCCGGCGAGGTCGGCGGGGTCGGGCGCGCCATGGCGCAGCGACACCTTGGTCACCTCATCGCCCCGCTGGGTCAGCGCGGCGGTGAGTTTCGAGCCGATCAGCCCGCTGGCTCCTGTGATCGTGATGCGCATGCCGTGGGTACGGCGCTCAGGGCTTGACGGCTCTGAACTCCTCCGTCTCGCCGGGTGAGTAGCCGATCTCCGAACCGCTGGCGTTGGCGTTCCCCTGCGCCTTGGCCTGGTCGGCGACCGCGGCGGCGACGGCGTCGCACACGTCGCGGTTGAACACGCTCGGGATCACGTAGTCCTCGCGCAGCTCCTCGTCCTTGACGATGCTGGCGATCCCACGCGCGGCGGCCATCTTCATCTCCTCGGTGATGTCGCGGGCGCGGACGTCCAAAGCGCCTCGGAAGATGCCCGGGAAGCAGAGGACGTTGTTGATCTGGTTCGGGTAGTCGCTGCGGCCGGTGGCGATCACGCGCGCGTAGGGGCGGGCTTCCTCGGGCGAGATCTCGGGGTTCGGGTTGGCCATGGCGAACACCATCGCGTCGCGGTTCATGCGGGCCAGGGCGTCCGGCTCCATCACGCGGGCGCCGGAGAGGCCGATGAACAGGTCGGCGCCGTCGATCACGTCGCCGGGGCCGCCGGACAGCTTCTCCGGGTTGGTCGCCTCGGCGAACCAGCGCTTGAGCGGCGGCATGCTGCCGTCCTGATAGTCGGCGCGGCCGGTGTGGACGGCGCCCTTGCGGTCGCAGCCGATGATGTTCGTGATGCCGGCGCGGACGAAGATCTGCGCGACGGCGATCCCGGCCGCGCCGAGGCCGACGATCAGCACCTTGAGGTCCTTCAGTTCCTTGCCGGTCAGCTTCGCGGCGTTCATCAGCGCGGCGAGGGTGACGACCGCGGTGCCGTGCTGGTCGTCGTGGAAGACCGGGATGGGGAGGACCTGCTTGAGCCGCTCCTCGATCTCGAAGCAGCGCGGCGCGCTGATGTCCTCGAGGTTGATCCCGCCGAACGTCGGCGCGATGTTGATGACGGTCTGGATGATCTGCTCGGGGTCCTTGGTATCCAGGCAGATCGGGAAGGCGTCGACGCCGCCGAACTCCTTGAACAGGACCGCCTTGCCCTCCATCACCGGCATCGCGGCCTCGGGGCCGATGTCGCCGAGACCGAGGACGGCGCTTCCGTCGGAGACCACAGCGACCGTGTTGCGCTTGATCGTGTACTGGAAGGCCTTGTCCTTGTCGCGCGCGATCGCGGTGCAGACGCGCGCCACGCCGGGCGTGTAGGCCATGCTCAGATCGTCGCGGGTGCGGACGGGGAGCTTGTTGCGCTGCTCGATCTTGCCGCCCACGTGCATCTGGAACGTGCGGTCGGTGATCTCGATCAGCTTGGCGCCGTCGACCTGGTTCACGGCCTCGCCGATCTTCGCCGCGTGCTCCTCGCCTGCGGTCTCGATCGTGATGTCGCGCAACGTGTGGCCGCCCTCGATCGCCACCAGGTCTACGGATCCGATGCTCCCGCCGGCTTCGCCGATGGCGGTCGCGACCAGGCCGAGCATGCCGGGCCGGTGGTCGATCTCCACGCGGAGGACGATCGAATACTGCGCCGAGACGGTGGGCATGCACCGGAGGATCTCACGCGAGGCGGTAGCGTGGCGGCGCATGGATCGCAACCTCTGGCGGCTCGCGTCCGTCGTGGTGCTGGGGACGATCATGTCGATCCTCGACACGACCATCGTCAACGTCGCGATCGAGACGCTCGGGCGCGATCTGGGCGCGTCGCTGTCGTCGATCCAGTGGGTCTCGACGGGCTACCTGCTCGCGCTGGCGACGGTGATCCCGCTGACCGGCTGGGCGATGGAGCGCTTCGGCGGCAAGCGCATGTGGATGCTCTCGGTCACGCTGTTCCTCTGCGGGTCGACGCTCTGCGGGTTCGCCTGGAGCACGGCTTCGCTGGTGCTCTTCCGCGTGCTGCAGGGGTTCGGCGGCGGGATGATCCTTCCGATCGGGCAGGCGATCCTCGCCCAGGCGGCCGGGCCGCAACGGATGGGGCGGGTGATGAGCGTGATCGGCGTGCCGACGCTGCTCGGGCCGATCCTCGGGCCGGTGATCGGCGGCCTGATCATCGACAACGCCTCCTGGCGGTGGATCTTCTTCGTCAACGTGCCGATCGGGGTGGTCGCGTTGGCGATGGCCTCGCGGATCCTGCCGGCGGCGGGACGAAGCGACGGCGCGCGTCCACTCGACCTCCGCGGGCTGCTGTTGTTGTCGCCGGGGCTCGCGCTGCTGATCTACGCGCTCTCGCAGGTCGGGACGCACGGCGGGTTGTCCGTGGGCGCGATCGTCGGGCTCGTGGGCGGCGCGGGGCTGATCGTGGGGTTCGGGCTGCACGCGATGCGCAACGACGCGCTGATCGACCTCGCGCTGTTCCGCGATCGCGCGTTCGCAGCCGCGTCGGGGACCGTGTTCATCTTCGGCGTGTCGCTGTTCGGCGCGATGCTGATCCTCCCGCTCTACTACCAGGTCGTGCGGGGAGAGAGCGCGCTGTCGGCGGGGTTGCTGCTCGCGCCGCAGGGCGTGGGAGCGGCGCTGGCGATGCCGATCGCCGGGCGGCTGACCGATCGTATGGGCGCGGGGCGGGTGGTGCCGTTCGGGGTGGTCGTCGCCTGCCTGGGGACCGCCGTCTACACGCAGCTGACCGCGACCACGCCGTACGCGCTCCTGGGCTTCGCGCTGTGGGTGCGGGGCATCGGGCTCGGCATGACGATGATGCCCGCGATGGCCGCCGCCTACCAGACGCTCGAACGGGCCGCCGTCCCCCGCGCGACGTCGACGATAAACATCATCCGTACGATTGGAGGTTCGTTCGGAACGGCAGTCTTGACGGTCGTGCTGCAGCGACGGATCGTCGCCGAGATCCCAGGCGCGACCGGTTCGTTGGAGGCGCTGCGCGGTGGCGCGGCGCGGGCGGCCGAGCCCCTGGCCGCCGCGTTCGGAGCGACCTTCTGGGTGGCCGTCGGGCTGACCGCCCTCGCACTCATCCCGGCGTGGTTCTTGCCACGTCACCCGCCGAGCATATAACCTGTTGGTTATGAAAGACGGTCAACTGTTCGAGACGGACGGCCGGTACGAGCTTCGATTCGTGCGCGAGCTGTCCCACCCGCTGGAGAAGGTCTGGGAGGCGGTGACGACGCCCGCGGGGCTTGCCGCCTGGTTCCCGTTCGACGTCGTGGGCGAGCGCGCCACGGGAGCTCCCTTGCGTTTCGTCTTCCGGGAGGGCGAGGCCTCGCCGTTCGAGGGCTCGATGCTCGAGTTCACCCCGCGCTCCGCGATGGAGCTCGCGTGGGAGGACGACGAAACCCTGCGCCTGGAGCTCGTACCCGCGGCCTCCGGCTGTGTCCTGACCCTCATCAACCGCTTCTCCGAGATCGGCAAAGCGGCCCGCGACGCCGCGGGCTGGCACGCCTGCCTCGACGCCCTCGAGGCCTCGCTCGCCGGCGAGTCGGTCGAACCGATGCAGGTCTGGGCGGCCGTGCACCCGGGCTACGTCAACCGCTTCGGCCCGGAGGCCGCCACCATCGGCCCACCCACCTAAAGGGTCTGACCCCTTATGTTCGCCGCGGCCCGGCGTGCCGCGCGCCACGCTGCCGCCGCGCCGCGAGGCGCTCGCCGCGCCGCCGCCACGCCGCGCCGCGCGCTCGCCGCGCCGCCGCGCGCTCGCCGCGCCGCGCCGCCGCGCGCTCGCCGCTCCGCCCCCGCGCGCTTCGCCGAGCCGCCGCCACGCCGCGCCGCGCGCTCGCCGAGCCGCCGCCACGCCGCGCCGCGCGCTCGCCACGCCGCGCCACGCGCTCGCCGCGCCGCCGCGCGCTCGCCGCTCCGCCCCTGCGCGCTCGCCGAGCCGCCGCCACGCCGCGCCGCGCGCTCGCCGCTCCGCCGCTGCGCCGGGCGCTCGCCGAGCCGTCTCGCCGCGCCGCGCCGCGGCACGGCGTGCCGCCCCGGACCGACGGTTCCCCCCCAGAACGACCGCGAGCGTCGAGTTTCTCGACCTGTGGCCGAGAAAGTCGACGCTCGCGTGTCGGGGGCGCCCCTCGCGGGGCGTTCTCCCTAGGACTCCTGGCGGGCGGGCTCGGCGGAGCCGTTGCCGTTGCCGGCCTGCTCCTCCTGCGCCTTCTCGTTGTCGCGCGCGGCGTTTTCGAGCTGCTCGAGGCCGATGATGCGGATGCTCGAGCGGAACGAGCCGTCGCGGCCGTGCTGCTCGACGTCGCCGCGGCCGGCGCCACCGCCGCCGCGGTCGTAGCGGTCACGGCCACCGCGACCGCCGCCACCGCGGCCGCCGCCGTAGCCGCCGCCGCCCTGGCCACCGCGGCCGGGGCCACCGGGGCCGCCGCGTCCGCGGCCGCGACCGCCACGGCGGTCGTCGTAGGCGGGGCGCGGGTTCACGATCGCCTTGACGTCACGCACCGGGGTGGCGGCGAGCCGCACCCACGCGGTGAACGTCGGGTCGCCGGGCTTGACGCCCTGGGCCTGCTCGGCGCAGACCGAGGACCACTTCATCGTCTCGCCGTCGTCGCGGCGCTTGGGCTGCAGCGCCTCGAGCACGGCCTCGGGGCCGCCGACGCGCTCGATCGCCGCGGCCAGCCGCGCCTGCGCGCGGGCGGAGCGGGTCGGCGACGTCGCCGGAGCCTGCGGCTGCTGGGGCTGCTGCTGCTGCTGCGGCTGAGCCTCGCCACCCTCGGCGACCGGCTGCCCCTCGGCATCCGTCTCGACCGGAGCGTCCTCGCCCTCGAGCCCGGCGTCCTCCTGCCCAGCCTCGAGCGCGGCCTGCTCGGCCTTGCGCAGCTCCGTCAGCTTCGCGAAGAACGTGCGCCGATGCCGCTCGGCGGCGGTCAGGCGACGGCGACGCGGGCGCTCAGGCCGCCCCTGCCCGTCACGCCGCGGCGGGCGGTCGCCACGCTGCCCCTGCTGCTGCCCCGACCCCTCGCCCTGCGCGGGCGCGGAGGAAGCGGCGGCGGCCGCGTCAGCGGTGGGCGCGGCCTCGGCGGTGGGCGCGGCCTCGGCCGGAGCGTCAGCGGCGGGCGCCTCGGCGGCGGGCGCGGCCTCGGCCGGAGCGTCGGCGGCGG
>NZ_KE384069.1:299587-736579 GCF_000423665.1 Solirubrobacter soli DSM 22325
GCGGGCGCCTCGGCAGCGGGCGCGGCCTCGGCCGGTGCGGCCTCAGCAGCCGGAGCGTCAGCAGCGGGCGCCTCGGCGGCCGGCGCGGCTTCGGCCTCAGCGGCCGGAGCGTCAGCGGCGGGCGCGGCCTCGGCGGTGGGCGCGGCTTCGGCCGCAGCGGCCTCGGCAGCCGGAGCCTCGGCGGCAGGAGCCTCAGCGGCAGGAGCCTCGACGGCCGGGGTCTCGATCGTGTCGGCCTCGGCGGCCGGCTCGCTCGTCGCGGCCTCGGTGGGCGCCTCGTCCGACGCGGCCGGGGCGGGGGCCTCGGAGGCGACCGGCTCGCTCGTCTCCTCGGCGGCGACGGCGGGCGTCTCCACGGTCTCGGCCTCGGGCGCCACGGCGTCGTCCAGCGCCGGAGCGTCGGCGGCGACCGCGGCCTCGGCGGTCGCGTCCTCCACGCTCACGGGCGGGGCCGAATCGCCGTTCCCTTCGGAGGCCGCCACCGGGGCTTCCGGTTCTGGCGTCGTGGCGGTCTCGTTCTTATCCTCGGGAGAGGGCGTCTCGGTCATGGTGTTGGACCTCTGGCTGCTGGCTTGGCGCGCCGCGAATCGCAGGAAGTTGGAAGGGCGCGCGAGGGCGGGGCGTCCGGGCGCGGCAAAGCACCGGGAAGCCGCGTCGCCAGCATAGCGGTCACAAACGCCTGACTCGGCACTCGTTCCCCGCCTGACGACTACTAACGTTCACACCATGCCGCCCGGCAACGGAGACTCCCCCCGCGAGCTGTTCCTGATCGACGGGAACTCGCTCGCATATCGCGCGTTTTTCGCGCTCCCGGAGTCGATCTCGACCTCCGACGGACGCCCCACGAACGCGATCTTCGGATTTGCGTCCATGCTCGTGAAGATCCTCACGGACTACGGGCAGGTGCCCACGGTCGTCGTGTGGGATGCGGGGATGTCGGGGCGCAAGGAGATCAGCCCCGACTACAAGGCCCAGCGCTCCACCCGCCCGGACCTGCTCAAGCTCCAGTGGCCGCACCTGCGCCCGCTCGTGGAGGCCTTCGGCTACAGCAACATCTCCGTCGAGGGCTTCGAGGCCGACGACGTGATCGCCGCCCTCACCGAGCAGGCCAAGGAGCGCGGCGTGCCCGTGATGGTCGTCACCGGCGACCGCGACGCCTACCAGCTCGTGGACGACGGCGTGCGGATCATGTCGACGTCCAGGGGCGTGACCGACACGAAGGTCTACGACCGCGAGGCGGTGATCGAGCGCTACGGCATCCCGCCCGAGCTCGTCCCGGACTTCATCGGCCTCAAGGGCGACTCCTCGGACAACATCCCGGGCGTCCCCGGCATCGGCGACAAGACCGCCGCGGACCTGCTGCAGAAGTTCGGCGACCTCGAGGGCGTGCTCTCGAACATCGACAACATCACGGGCGCCAAGCGCAAGCAGAACCTGACCGAGCACGCCGACAACGCGCGCATGTCCAAGCAGCTGGCGACGATGGTCCGCGACGTCCCGGTCGACATCGACCTCGAGGTCGAGTTCACGCGCGTCCCGGACCGCTCGAACCTGCGCACGGTCTTCCGCGACTGGGAGCTCCGCGACCCGCTGAGAAGACTCGAGGAGGCCCTCGAGGCCGCCGACCTCGAGTCGATCCCGCGCCCCGAGGACGTCGACCGGATCCAGGTCAAGACCGGGCTCGCCCGCCACCCGACCGACATCACGCGCATGAAGGGCGACGAGCTCGTCATCACCCTGCAGGCGCCGGAGGTCCCCGAGGGCGAGCTGATCCCGCGCGAGCCGGTCTGGCGCTTCGCGGCGTACGCGGGCGGCAACATCGCGCTCGCGGGGGAGACGGACGACCCGAGCCTGGTGATCCAGGCCGTGGGCGACCGCCCGGTGGTCACCCACGACGCCAAGCAGCTCGGCGACGTCCCGGCCAACCTCGTCTTCGACACCGCGGTCGCCGGCTACCTGCTCGACCCGGCCCGCCGCGGCTACCCGCTCGACGAGCTCGCCGAGGACCGCGGGATCGGCGCGGACGCGGGCGATGAGCTCGCCACCTACGCCGTGCTCATCCACGAGCTGGCGAAGCAGCAGCGGCCGCAGATCGAGGAACGCGGGCTGACCGAGCTGATGAACACGGTCGAGCTCCCGCTCGTCCACGTGCTGCGCGAGACCGAGAAGGCGGGCATCAAGCTCGACACCGCCGCGCTGGAGAAGGTCGCGACCCGGATCAAGGCCGAGGTCATCGATCTCGAGAAGCAGGTCTGGGAGCTGGCGGGCGAGGAGTTCGTGATCGGCTCGCCGCAGCAGCTCGGGCAGATCCTGTTCGAGAAGCTCAAGCTGTCGCGCAAGCGCCGCGGCAAGACCGGCTACAGCACCGACGCCCGCGTGCTGCAGGCGATCCGCGACGAGCACCCGATCATCCCCACGATCGAGCGCTACCGCGAGTTGTCCAAGCTCGCCCAGACCTACCTCGACGCGCTGCCGAACTGGCTCGGCGACGACGGCCGCCTGCACACGACGTTCGAGCAGACCACCGCCGCGACCGGGCGCCTGTCCAGCATCAACCCGAACCTGCAGAACATCCCGATCCGCACCGAGACCGGTCGCGAGATCCGCGCCTGCTTCATCCCCGAGCCCGGCAATGTCCTGCTCAGCGCCGACTACAGCCAGGTCGAGCTGCGGGTCCTCGCGCACATCGCGAACGAGCAGGTGCTCAAGGACATCTTCGCCCGCGGCGAGGACGTGCACACCGAGACCGCCTCGTTCGTCTTCGAGCTGCCGCCGGAGGAGCTCGACGTCGGCATGCGCTCCAAGGCCAAGATGGTCAACTACGGCATCGTCTACGGCCTCTCCGCGTTCGGCCTCGCCGACCGCCTGCAGATCCCGCAGGACGAGGCGCAGGCGTTCATCGACCGGTACCTGGAGCGCTTCCCGGCGGTCGCGCAGTACATGAAGGACGCGGTCGAGCAGGCCGAGCAGCACGGTTACGTGAGCACGCTCTTCGGCCGTCGCCGCCAGATCCCCGAGATCCGCGCCCGCGACTGGCAGATGCGCAGCTTCGGCCGCAGGCTCGCCGTCAACACGCCGATCCAGGGCACCGCGGCGGACATCATCAAGATCGCGATGGTCAACTGCCACAACGCGCTGGCCGAGGCCGGGCTCAAAACCAGAACGATCCTCCAGATCCACGACGAGCTGCTGTTCGAGGGCCCGCCGGAGGAGATGCTCCAGGCGGAGGAGATCGTGATCCGCGAGATGGTCGGCGCGGCCGACATCGACCCGCCGCTGGTGGTCGACGCCGGCGTCGGCGAGAACTGGCTCAAGGCCAAGTGACGCGCGACACAGCTGTCGTCGCCGCGCTCGCGATCGGCGCCGCGGTCGCCGCTCAGGCGCCCCTGAACTCGCAGCTCGGGCGCTACGTGGGCGGCCTGCCGGCGACGACGATCGCGCTCGGCACGAGCTTCCTCTGCCTGCTGGGCCTCACGGTGATCGCCGGTGAGCTCGCGGGCTTGAAGGACATCGGCAAGCCGCCGCTGCACGTCCTGATCGGCGGCGGGATCGTCGGTGCGCTCTACGTGGGCTCCATCGTCTGGACGGTCCGCGCGCTCGGCGTCACCGGCCTGAGCGTCGTCACGCTGGCCGGCCAGTTCGCGGCGGCGCTCGCGATCGATCACTTCGGCTGGCTCGGGGTAGACAAGTCCCCGATCACGCTCGCGAAGCTCGCGGGCGTCGCGTTGGTGGCCGCGGGGACGTGGCTGATCGTGGCCGACTAACCTCACGCACCTGAAACCGAGGAGGACCGCGAGATGAAGTTGGAGAACGAGTTCACCGTCCCCGCGTCGATCGACCAGGCGTGGGCCATCCTCCTCGACGTCCCCCGCGTCGCGCCCTGCCTGCCCGGAGCCACGGTCGAGCCCGACCGGGGCGAGGAGGGCGAGTACAAGGGCCAGATGAAGATCAAGATCGGCCCGATCACCGCCGCCTACAAGGGCACGGTCAGGATCCAGGAGGCCGACGAGGCCAATCACACGGTGGCCATGCGCGCGCAGGCGAAGGACGCGCGCGGCCAGGGCACCGCGGCGGCGACGATCACCTCGACGATGGAGGAAGTCGCCGACGGGACGAAGATCACCGTCGTCACCGACATGCGCGTGACCGGCCCGGCCGCCCAGTTCGGCCGCGGTGTGATGCAGGACGTCTCGGCCAAGCTGATGACCCGCTTCGCCGACTGCCTCGCCGCGCAGATGCAGGAAAGCCCGGACGTGGAGACGACGGACGCGGCCCCGCCCGCGGCCGAGACCGGCGAGACGCCCGGCGAGGCCTCGGCCACCGTCGAGGCCCCGGCGGCGGCTGCGACCGGCGACGCGCCGGCGCCCGCCGAGAGCACGGCGACCACGCCGGGCGCGTCGTCCGGCGTCTCGTCGGCCGCCGCCACGGAGCCGCCGTCCGCGTCCTCGGGCACCCCGACCACGGAGCCGCCGAAGCCGCGCCCGACCGACGACGTGCTCGATCTCGGCGAGGCGAGCCGCGACGCGGTCCTCAAGCGTCTCGCGCCGATCGCCGCCGGCGTCGTCGCGCTGCTGATCCTGATTCGCATCGTCAAGCGTTGAGCCTGGACGCCGAGCTCCAAGCGGTCCTCGACGGCTGGGCGGCGCTCGACGGCCCGCCCGCCCACGAGGTGCCGGTGGAGCAGGCGCGCGCGGCGCACCTGTCCGAGACCGAGCACCTCGCGGGGGAGGGGCCCGCGGTCGCGCACGTCGCCGACGACGAGGTGGCGGGGGTGAAGGTCCGCGTCTACACGCCCGACCAAGCCCGCGGCACGCTCGCCTACCTGCACGGCGGCGGCTGGGTCCTGGGCAACCTCGAGTCCGTCGACGCCGTCTGCCGGGCCCTGGCGAACGAGAGCCGCGCGCGGGTCGTGAACATCGACTACCGGCTCGCGCCCGAGCACCCGTTCCCCGCGGCGCTGGAAGACGCGATCAACGCCACGCGCGCGGTCGACGCCGACGTCGTCGCCGGCGACAGCGCCGGCGGCAACCTCGCCGCGGTCGTCGCGCGCCGCCTCAAAGCGCGCCTGAAGCTCCAACTGCTGATCTACCCAGTCACGGACGCGGGCCTGAACACGCCGAGCTACCGCGAGCTGGATGAGCGCTACGGGCTGACGGCGGCCGCGATGCGGCGCTTCTGGAACCTCTATCTCGACGGCGCCGACGGCCTCGACCCCGATGCGTCCCCACTGCGCGCGACGGACCTCGGGGGACTCCCGCCCGCGTACATCCTCACGGCGAGCCACGACGTCCTGCGCGACGAGGGCGAGGCGTACGCCCACGCCCTGCGGGAAGCGGGCGTGCCGGTGACCGTCAACCGTGTCGAGGGCGCGATCCACGGCTTCTGGCGCTGGCAGACCAAGGCGATCTCCCGCGCGGCCGTGCGCGAGGCGGGCGCGGCGGTCCGCTCCGCGCTAGGTTGACGCGCCATGGCCTTCTGGCATCCCTTCGCCGACATGGGCGCGGTCTCGCGCGACGAGTTCATCATCGACCGCGGCGAGGGTCCGTGGGTCTTCGACGAGGCGGGCACCCGCTACCTCGACGGCACCGCTTCGCTCTGGTACGCCAACCTCGGCCACGGCCGGACCGAGATCGCGGACGCGGTCGCCGCCCAGATGAAGCGGATCGAGGCGTACCACACGTTCGCCGACGTCTCCAACCGCCAGGCCATCACCCTTTGTGAGCGGCTGGCCGGCCACGCGCCGTTCCCCAACGCCAAGGTCTTCCTGACGTCCGGCGGAGGCGACTCGATCGAGGTCGCCGCCAAGCTCGCGCGGCGCCACTTCGTCAACCAGGGCCAGCCCGAGCGCGTGCACCTGATCAGCCGCACGCAGGGCTACCACGGCACGCACGGCTTCGGGACCTCGCTCGGCGGCATCGAGGCCAACGTGACCAACTGGGGTCCGCTGGTCCCGCAGATCTCCAGCGTGCCGCACGACTCGCTGCCCGCGCTGGAGGAGGAGATCCGCCGCGTCGGCCCGGACAAGGTCGCCGCGTTCTTCTGCGAGCCGGTGATCGGCGCCGGCGGCGTCTTCCCGCCCGCCGACGGCTACATCCAGGGCGCGGCCGACCTCTGCGCCGAGCACGGGATCCTGTTCGTCATCGACGCCGTGATCTGCGGCTTCGGCCGCCTCGGCACGTGGTTCGGCGTCGAGCGCTGGCCCGACGTCAAGCCGGCGATGATCACCTTCGCCAAGGGCGTGACCAGCGGCTACCTGCCGCTCGGCGGGGTCGTGGTCGACGAGGAGATCTCGGCGCCGTACTTCGAGGCGCCCGGCGGCCCGATGTTCCGCCACGGCGCGACCTACGCGGGCCACCCGTCGGTCTGCGCGGCCGCCAACGCGACGCTCGACATCTACGAGAGCGAGGACATCATCCGCCGCGGGCAGGACCTCGAGACGCCGCTCTACGAGGCGCTGAAGCCGCTCGCCGACCATGAGGCGGCAAGCGAGGTCCGCGGCGGGATCGGCTTCCTGGCCGCGGTCGGCGTCAAGGAGCCGAGCGCCGTCGCGACGCTGGCCGCGGGCGCGCGCAAGGCCGGCGTCCTGGTCCGCCCGCTCCTGGGCGGCGTTGCCGTCTCCCCGCCGTTGATCTGCGAGCAGGAGCACATCGACCTCGTCGCCAAGGCGATCGAGGCCGGGTTGGACCATGTAGCGGCTCGGTAATCCCTACCGCAGCGGTCGTGATAAATTAGGCCCACCTAATGAGGGCCACCGAAGAACCGATGGACTTTCCACTGGCCGGTTTCCGCGCTCGTCGCTGGCTCCGGTTCGAACGCGACTTCTACGCGTGGTTGGACACGCCAGAAGGCCGCTTTGCCCGTTGGTGCGCCGCCGAACGGGGTAGCGTCGTGGCACATGCCGACCACACGACACGCTTCCGCGGGCATTCTCGCGGACCAGAACAGCGCCAAGCGTGAGGAGATCGTCGCGCTCCTGACACGCGCGTACTGGATGGAGATGGAGACCGTGATGTCCTATCTCGCCCAGTCCGCCCACCTCGACGGGATCCGTGCCGAGGAGATCGCCGAGGCGCTCGCCGCCGACGTGACCGAGGAGCTCGGCCACGCCAAGGCCTTCGCGAACCGCATCAAGGACCTCTACGGCACCCCGCCCGGCTCGATGGACTTCACCGCCGAGCAGAGCTACCTGCAGCCGCTCGAGGACCCGACCGACGTCGCGACCGTGATCAAGGGCGTGATCGAGGCCGAGGCCGGCGCGATCGAGCACTACACCCGGATCATCGAGGCCTGCGACGGCGTCGACTGGGGCACGCAGGACATGGTGATCGAGATCCTCCGCGACGAGGAGAACCACCTGCGCACGTTCGAGCGCTACCTCTCCGAGTTCGAGTAGTCCTCACGCCGCCTGCGCGCTCGCGGTCCGCGAGCGAGGCGCAAGCCGCTACGCGGCAGCCTCGCTCGACTCGAGGTCGAGCGGTGGCGAGCCCGCAGGGCGAGACAGGGGGACCGGGGGCGCGGGCACGGCGTACTGCGGCGGCGCGATCTCCAGGTAGTGCTGGAACGCCCAGGTGGAGATCTTGCGCCGCGCGAAGATCCGCGTGAGCGTGTCGAGCGGGCGGCCGTGGAGGTGCCTGATCGACTGCTGCGCGGCGTAGATCGCCTCGTACTTCCAGCGGTGCGAGCCGCTGAAGGCGCCGTAGCGCTTCAGCGCGGCGGCGCGATCCTGGCGACCCTCGACGACGGCGCGCAGCTCGCGCCCCAGGGCGATCCCGAAGTAGAACGCCGTGCGGATGCCCTCGGCCGTCAGTGGCAGGCAGTGGCCCGCGCTGTCGCCCGCGAAGAACACGCCGTCCTCGACCGCGGGGCGGATGCGGTGCGGGATCCAGTTGCCCTGGTAGCCGTCCGGCTCCTGCTGGACGTCCTCGACGAGCCGCAGCGTCGGCTGCTTGACGGGGTCGTGCGGGTCGAACGAGCCGACGCCGATCCGCAGCTCGTCGCGCGCGGGGAACGACCAGCCGTAGCCGGCGTCGACGTAGCGCGGGTCGATCCACAGCTCCAGGTCGGAGCCGACTCCGGCGGGGTGGACCTCCAGCCCGCGCGACAGCGGCCCGTCGGGGGGCTGGAAGTTGTCTCCTGGCCCGAGCACCCGCCGCCAGCCGAGTGCATCGACGATCAGCGGGGCGGTGACGGTGCCGCGATCCGTACGCACCTCCAGGCCCGTCCGGTCAATGACCTTCGCCGTCTCGAACTCCGCATCGCCCGCTTGCTCCCAGAGCAGATCGCACAGCTGGCGGTAATCAAAGGTCGAGAACGTAAAGGGGAGCGGCCAGCGGGCGCGCTCCACCTGCGGCGTGTGGACGAGCAGCGAGTCGAACGTCTGCCGGATCGAGGCCTCCAGACCCATGTTCCGGAGCCATTCCGTGGGGGCCGCGCAGGCCGACGTCTGCCGCTCGCCGATCTCGTAGCGATCCAGGACGAGCACGCGAGCGCCGGTCGAGCGCAGCTCGCGCGCGACCGTCAGACCGGCGAACGAGGCGCCGCAGATCAGGACATCCGCGTCGGCGCCGGTCGGAAAGGGTACGCGGGCGGCCCCGCGCTTCGTGGCTCGTACAGGCATTCTCGCTACAGTATCCGGCTGCTAATGGAAGCCACGCTCACTCCCCCTGCCATCCCTGAAGCCCGCGTCGTCGAGGGCTCGGACGGGATGCTCCTGGAAATCGACGGCCAGATCGTCCCGAACTACGACGCCACCATCGTCCCCTTCGAGGAGGGCGACGTCGTCACGGGCAAGGTTGTACGGATCGACAAGGACGAAGTCCTGGTCGACATCGGATACAAGAGCGAAGGGGTCATCCCCAACAACGAGCTCTCGATCCGCAAGTCGGTGGATCCGAATGAGGAGGTGGAGCTCGGCGAGGAGGTCGACGCTCTCGTCCTCACCAAGGAGGATCAGGACGGTCGCCTGATCCTGTCCAAGAAGCGCGCCCGCTTCGAGCGCGCATGGCGCAAGATCGAGGGTGCCGCCGAGTCCGGCGAGCCCGTCAACGGCGCGGTCATCGAGGTCGTCAAGGGCGGCCTGATCGTCGACCTGGGCGTGCGCGGCTTCCTGCCCGCCTCGCTCGTCGACATCCGCCGGGTGCCGAACCTGGACGAGTACCTTGGTCAGACAATCCAGACCAAAGTTATAGAGCTTAATCGGTCGCGCAACAACGTCGTCCTGTCGCGCCGCGCGGTCCTCGAGGAGGAGCGCAAGGAGCAGCGTCAGGCGATCCTGGAGCGCCTGCAGCCGGGCCTCATCATCGAGGGCCAGATCTCGAACATCGTCGACTTCGGCGCGTTCGTGGACCTTGATGGCATCGACGGCCTGATCCACATCTCCGAGCTCTCGTGGTCGCACGTCAACCACCCGAGCGAGGTCCTGTCGATCGGCCAGACCGTCGAGGTCAAGGTCCTGGACATCGACCGCGACCGCCAGCGCATCTCCCTCGGTCTCAAGCAGACCCAGGAGGATCCGTGGCAGCGGGTCGTCGACACCTACCACGTGGGTGACGAGCTCGAGGGCGCGGTGACCAAGGTCGTGGCGTTCGGCGCGTTCGTCGAGATCCTCGAGGGCGTGGAAGGGCTCGTGCACATCTCCGAGCTCGCCCAGCAGCACGTCGAGAACCCGCGCGAGATCGTCCAGCCGGGCGACGAGGTCAAGGTCAAGATCCTCGAGATCGACTCCGAGCGCCGCCGGCTCTCGCTGTCGATCAAGCGGGTCGAGGGCCAGGTCCTCCCGCGCCGCACCGAGGGCCTGACCGGCGACGCCGGCGACCTCGAGGACATGCCGGAGCTCGGCCTGTCCGAGGACGTCTTCGCCGAGGCGCCGGCCGCCGTCGAGGGCGAATCGCCCGCAGCGGACGCCGCCGAGCCGGTCTACGAGTCCGTGGACCCGGACTTCGAGGGCGAGCCGACGTCGATCACGGTCGAGGACACGCCGGTCGAGGCCGCCGAGGTCCCGGAGGCCGTCGAGGAGGCCCTGGAGGCGGAAGCCGCCTCCGAGCCCGAGGCTCCCGCGGCCGAGGACGAGGCTCCCGCCGCCGAAGAAGAGTGACTGCGCCGCCGTTCGTCGGCCTGACGGGCGGCATCGGCGCAGGGAAGTCCGAGGCGCTTGCGGCACTGGAGCGCCTCGGGGCGTCGGTGATCTCCACCGACAAGGTCGTCCACGAGCTCTACGCCGATCCTGACGTGATCGCCGCCGTGGTCGAGCGCTGGGGCGAGCAGGTCGCGCCCGGCGGTGTCGTCGATCGCGCCGCGATCGCCCGCAGCGCGTTCGTCGATGACGACGAGCGCCACTTCCTCGAGCAGCTGCTCTGGCCGCGCGTGGGGGCGCGGGTGGCCGAGTGGCGCGAGCGCGAAGGTGCCAAGACGCCGCGGGCGCTGGTGGTCGAGACCCCGCTGCTGTTCGAGGCCGGCCTGGACGGGATGTACGACGCCACGATCGCGATCGTGGCGCCGGAGGCGATCCGCGCCGAGCGCGCCGGGGCGCGTGGTCATGCCGCGCTCGACGAGCGCACCGCGCGCCAGCTGCCGCAAGCGGAGAAAGCGGCACGTGCCACGTACGCTGTAGAGAACTCCGGCACTTTGCGCGAATTGGAGCAGGAGCTGTCGGGGGTTCTTGCGAAGCTGTCTTCTTGAAGGTCATGAGCGCTCCTGGGGCAACCGCACGCCGGACCGCGGCCCGTTCTCGGGGCAAGTCCCGTGCGCGCCGCATGCAGGTCCTGCGCCGGCGTCTCGCGCTGGGCGCGGGTCTCGCGCTCGTGATCGTCGCGGTGCTGAGCCTCGTCCGCCCGGCCGACCACGCCTTCAAGGAGACCTTCCAGCTCCCGCTGCGCCATGAGGACATCATCCGCCAGCAGGCGGCCCAGAAGGACGTCGACGCGTCGCTGATCGCGGGCGTCATCTACACGGAGTCGCGCTTCCGCGACCAGACGTCGCACGCCGGCGCCAAGGGCCTGATGCAGCTGATGCCCGAGACCGCCGATTACATCGCCCGCAAGTCCGGCGGCACGCGCTTCACCCGCGCCGACCTGGCGACGCCGCAGATCAACATCAGCTACGGCACCTGGTACCTGCGCTACCTGCTCAACAAGTACAAGGGCAACACGATCCTGACGCTCGCGGCCTACAACGCGGGCGAGGGCAAGGTCGACCAGTGGCGGGCGATCGCCGCGGCCAAGGGCGAGAAGTTCCGGGTCGCCAGCCACATCCCCTTCAAGGAGACCCGCGACTACGTGCACCGGGTCCTCAACGCGCGCGCCGGTTACCGCAAGCATTACGCGGCCGAGCTCGGCTTGAAGTAGCACCAGGGGGACATCCCCGCCGCCGCACCCCGATCATCCGACCTGGGCACGGACCTCGGCCGCGGAATAAGCCCACCGGCGGGTGCGTCGTGGGGGGTATCAACACCTCAGCCCCCACATTCGCGCCCGGCTCCACCTTCGCCGGTTACCGCATCGAGGCGGAAGCCGGCCGTGGCGGCATGGGCATTGTCTATAGAGCGACCCAGGTCGCCCTCGGGCGCCCTGTGGCGCTCAAGCTGATCGCCGCCAACTTCGCGGGCGACCGCTCCTTCCGGGAGCGGTTCAAGCGCGAATGGGAGACCGCGGCCTCCATCGATCACCCCAACGTGATCCCGGTCTATGAGGCCGGCGAGGCCGAGGAGCACCTCTTCATCGCCATGCGCTACGTCGAGGGCCTCGACCTGGCCAACCTGCTCGCCCGCGAGCCGGAGCTGGACCCCGACCGTGCCGTGCGGATCATCGCCCAGGTCGCGTCCGCGCTCGACGCGGCCCACCAGCGCGGCCTCGTGCACCGCGACGTCAAGCCCGCCAACGTCCTGATCGGTGCCGAGGAGCACGTCTACCTCACCGACTTCGGCCTGACCAAGCACGCCTCCCAGGACGCGCTGACCAAGACCGGCCTGTTCGTGGGAAGCGTCGACTACGCCGCTCCCGAGCAGATCCGCGGCGAGGCGATGGACGCCCGCACCGACGTCTACTCGCTCGGCTGCGTGCTCTACCAGACGCTCACCAAGCGGATCCCGTACGACAAGCCCGCGGACGTGGCGAAGATGTACGCGCACGTCTCCGAGCCGCCCCCGCTCGTCTCCGAGGCCCGCCTCGACGGCCTGACGGCCTTCGACGGCGTCATCGCCAAGGCGATGGCCAAGGAGCCCGACGACCGCTACCAGACGGCCGGGGAACTCGGCCGCGCCGCCCAAGCCGCGCTCACCGGGGGGTCAGACCCCTCAACAAAGTCGAAGGGCAAAAAGCCCCGCTCAGCGCGAAATCGGATTGTTAAGGGGTCTGACCCCTCTCCGGCGACCGGGAACGCGGAGGTGTCGCGCAAGACGAAGGTCGCGATCGGCATCGCGCTGCCGGCGGTGCTCGTCGCCGGCCTCGCCGCGGCCGGGCTGGCGGCGACCGGTGTGATCGGCGGGGGCGACGACACGCCCGTCGCGAAGGCCATCGCGACCCCGACCGCGACCGCGACGGCCGCGGCGACCACGCCGCCGCCCGAGGCCACCGCGGCCCCGACCGGCCAGCCGAAGGCGGTCGCGACGATCAAGGTGGGCAAGGGCCCGGACGGCGTCGCGGTCAGCGGCGGCCGCGTGTTCGTGGCCAACCAGGAGGCCGGGACGCTCTCGGTCATCGACCCCGGGACCGACAAGGTCATCGGCGACCCGATCGACGCCGGCGCCCGTCCCGACGGCGTCGTGGCCGGCAAGGGCGTCGTCTGGCTCGCAGGAGCGGGCACGGACTCGGTGCGCCGCTTCCAGGCCGCGGGCGAGATCGTCCCCACGGCCAAGGTCCCGGTCGGCGACCGGCCGGAGGCGATCAGCCTCGGCAAGCAGCTCGTCTGGGTGGCCAACGTCAACGACGACACGGTCAACCGGATCGACCGCGCGACCCCGTCGGTGGTCGGCAGCCCGATCGGCGTCGGCTCCAAGCCCTCGGGCATCTTCGTCGGCCGCCGCTCCGTGTGGGTCGCCAACAACGGCGACGACACCGTCACCCGCATCGACCCGTCCACGGCCGAGGTCGTCGGTACCCCGATCGCGGTCGGCAAGGACCCGCGTGGCGTGATCGAGACCGAGAACTTCGCCTGGGTGGCGAACTCCGGCGACGACACCGTCACCCGCCTGGACCGCAAGACCGGGCAGGTCGTCGGCACCACCAAGGTGGGCAAGAACCCGCGCCAGCTGGCCTTCGGCAACGGCTTCGTGTGGGTGACCAACAACGGCGACAACACCGTCACCCGCCTGGACCCGAACACCGGCCGCGTCGTCGGCTCACAGATCGCGGTCGGACAGAAGCCGCTGGGCATCGCGAGCGGCGCCGGCGCCGTCTGGGTGGCCAACCACGGCGACCACACGATCACCCGGATCGGCTTCTGACGATGGACACGACCGGCTTCTTCCAATACCCCGGCGACGCGCTGGTGGCGAGCGAGGACCCGCCCGGGTTCCTCGAGGACCGCAACGACGAGGACTGGAACCTGTTGCTCGAGCACACCGAGACGCGGCTGTTCCGCGCCGGCCAGGCGGTGCTGACCGCGGGGGAGCGCGACCGCGCGCTCTACCTGCTGGTCGACGGCCGCCTGCAGGCGCCGAGCGGGCCGGTCGCCCCCGTGAGCACGTTCGGCGAGGTCGCGTTCCTCGACGGCCGCCCGCGCGCGGTGACGGTCACCGCCACGAGCGACGCCGAGGTGCTGCGCCTCGGCCACGAGGCGTTCCTCGCGCTTTCGGCGAGAAGGCCGGACCTCGGCCGCGCGGTGCTCTCCGACGTGAGCGCGATCCTCGCCGCCCGGTTCCGCAACGCCTCGGACCAGATCGCGGGGTGGACGGGCTGATGGCCGCGATCACCTTTCCCAACTACACGCAGATCCCCTCGCGCCTGAGCCTGACGGCGTGGCGGGCGATCCGCGCGGTCGTGTGGATCGGCGCCCTGATCATCGCGGGACTGCTGATCGCGGTCCCGGACACCGGCCTGCAGGTCTTCTGGAAGGCCGTGATCCCGACGCTGCCGGTGCTCTTCATGGTCGCGCCCGGCGTCTGGCGCAACATCTGCCCGCTCGCGACCTCCAACCAGACGCCGCGGCTGCTCGGCATCACCAAGGGCCTGAACCCGCCCGCCTGGCTGAAGGAGTACGGCTACGTGATCGCCGTCGGCGGGTTCATCGGCTTCGTGATGCTGCGCAAGGTCGGCCTCGACGACTCCGGTCCGCTGACCGCGCTGCTGCTGCTCGGCGCGATGGCCGGCGCCTTCGCGGGCGGCATGGTCCTCAAGGGCAAGAGCGGCTGGTGCTCGACCGTCTGCCCGCTCCTGCCGGTGCAGCGCATCTACGGCCAGACGCCGTTCGCGCTGGTCGGCAACAACCACTGCCAGCCCTGCGTCGGCTGCGCCAAGTCCTGCTACGACTTCAATCCGCGCGCCGCCTACCTGGCCGACCTGAACGACGCCGACGGCTACTGGAGCGGCTACCGCAAGTTCTTCGTCGGCGCGTTCCCAGGCCTGATCCTCGGCTTCTTCGAGACCGCCGAGGGCGACATCCCGGGGATGCTGCTCTACATGGCGGTCAGCACCGCGCTGTTCGCCCTCGCGATCACCTTCGTCAAGGTCTCCACCCACACGATCACCTCCACGTTCGGGGCGATCGCGTTCTCCATCTTCTACTTCGAGGGCGCCGCGTCCTACGAGCCGGCGACCTGGGGCATCCGCGCCGTCGCGCTCGCGCTCGCCGCGGTCTGGCTGGTGCGCACGTGGCGCAAGGAGAAGCCGTTCCTGGCCCAGGCCGCGGCACCGGTCGTCGCGGTCAACAACGCCGCCAGCCGCTCGATCGCCAACAATCGCGCGCTGAAGTCCGGCGCGCCCGAGGTCCACTTCGTCGACGACGACAAGACCGTGCTCGCCAAGGAGGGCCTGAGCCTGCTGGAGATCGCCGAGTCCAACGGGCTGACGATCGAGTCCGGCTGCCGGATGGGCATCTGCGGCGCCGACCCGGTGGCGGTCAAGGACGGCATGGACTGCCTGAGCGGGATCTCCGACGACGAGCGGGCGACGCTCGAGCGGCTCGGCTACGCGCCGAACACCCGCATGGCCTGCTGCGCCCGCGTGCAAGGACCGGTCAGCGTCGCGCTCAAGCCCGACAAGGCCGCGACCCCGAGCATCAGCAAGGTCGCCGGGTTCAGTTACGACAAGAGCGTCGCCAACGTCGTCGTGATCGGCAACGGCATCGCGGGCGTGACCGCGGTGGACCACATCCGCCGCCGCCACCCGGTGACCCAGATCGACCTGATCGCCGAGGAGCCGCACCACCTCTACAACCGCATGGGCATCGCCCGCCTCGTCTACGGCAAGTCCGCGATGCAGGGGCTCTACCTGAACCCGGACGCGTGGTACGGCGAGCGTGAGATCGAGGTCTGGCTCAACACCCGCGCACTCCAGATCGACCGCGCCAACCGCCAGGTGCACCTGGGAACGGGGGAGAAGCTCCCGTACGACAAGCTGATCCTGGCGATGGGCTCGCGCGCGTTCGTCCCGCCGATCGAGGGCTACGGCCTCGCCGGCACCGGCGTCCTGCGCAAGGCCGACGACGCGATCCGCGTGCGCACCTTCGCCCAGCGCCACGCGGCCAAGCGGGCCACGGTCGCGGGCGGCGGCCTGCTCGGCCTCGAGGCCGCCTACGCCCTGCACCAGCTCGGCGTGCGGGCGACCGTGCTCGAGCGCTCCGACCGCCTGCTCAAGCGCCAGCTCGACGCGCGGGCCGCGGAGCTGCTCCAGCGCTACCTGGAGGGCCTCGGGCTGGAGATCATCACCAGCGCCGAGACCAGGGCGGTGTTCGGCCAGGGCCGGCTGGACTCGCTCGAGCTCGTCGACGGCCGCCGCCTGGACACCGAGATCCTGCTCGTCGCCGCGGGCATCCAGCCCAACGCAGAGCTCGCCCGGGCCGCCGGGCTGGCGACCAATCGCGGCGTGCTCGTCAACGCCCGGATGCAGACCGGCGACCCGCACATCCTCGCGGCCGGCGACGTCGCCGAGTTCGAGGGGCAGGTCCCCGGCCTGTGGCCGGTGTCGGTCGCGCAGGCCGAGGTGGCGGCGGACGTCGCCGTCGGTGGCTCAAAGCTCTATGACCCGGTCGTCCCCGTGACGATCCTCAAAGTCGTGGGCATCGAACTCACGTCGATCGGCCGCTTCGAGGCGGCCGGATCGCACGAGGAGGAGATCGCCCTCGAAGACGCCTCCGGGCGTTACCGCAAGCTCGTGGTGGCGGACGGCCGCATCGTGGGCGCGATCCTCCTTGGGTTCTCCAAGGAGGTCGCGGCCGTCCGCACCGCGATCACCCGCGGCTTCGATGTCACTCACGTGCTTCCCACCCTCAGGCAGGGCCGATGGGACGTACTTACGGGCATGAGCGGAGAAATGCCGCTCGCGCCCGCCGTGCCCGCATAAGATCGGCGGATGCCGGGCTTCTTCGACTACCCCACGGAGGAGCCCGAGCCCGAGCACGGTCTGCCCGGCTTCCTCAACGATCGCGGCGAGGAGGACTGGGCGATGCTGCTCGACCACGCCGAGACGTTGCTGTTCCGGCCCGGGGACTCCGTGCTGCGGGCCGGGGAGCGCGACCGCGCGCTGTACCTCTTGGTTGACGGCTGGCTGCGGGCGCCGAGCGGCGTGATCCACCCGATCACGACGCTCGGCGAGGGCGCGTTCCTCGACGGCGGGCCGCGCGCGGTCAGTGTGGAGGCGATGAGCGACGGCGAGGTGATGCGGCTCAGCTACGAATCGTTCGAAGCGCTGTCGGCGCGCAATCCCGCCCTCGCCCGCCACATCCTGCTCGACCTGGGGCGCATCCTGTCCGCCCGCCTGCGGGCGGGTGACGACCACACGCCCGGATGGACGGGCTGAGCTTCCCGAACGCGACGCAGATCCCGTCGCGGCTGCCGCTGCGCTGGTGGCAGCTGATCCGGTTCGGGAGCATCGTCGTCGCGCTCGTCGTGGCGGCGCTGCTGATCTTCGTGCCCGACACCGGCCTCGTGGTGATGTGGAAGGTCGTCATCCCGCTGCTGCCGCTGCTGTTCCTCGTCGCGCCCGGCGTGTGGCGCAACCTGTGCCCGCTGGCGGCGTCCAATCAGACGCCGCGGGCGCTCGGCATCACGCGGGCGAAGACCGCGCCGGGCTGGCTGAAGGAGTACGGCTACGTGATCGCCTTCAGCCTGTTCATCGGCTTCGTGGTCGCGCGCAAGCTCGGCCTCTCCAACAACGGGCCGTTGAGCGCCCTGCTGCTGCTCGGGGCGATGGCGGGCGCATTCACCGGCGGGATGCTCCTGAAGGGCAAGAGCGGCTGGTGCTCGACCGTCTGCCCGCTGCTGCCGGTGCAGCGCATCTACGGGCAGACGCCGCTGCTGATGGTCGCCAACGCGCACTGCCAGCCGTGCGTCGGCTGCGTCAAGAACTGCTACGACTTCAACCCCCGCGCCGCCTACCTCGCCGACCTGCACGAGGGCGACAGCTACTGGAGCGGCTACCGCAAGTACTTCGTCGGCGCGTTCCCGGGGCTGATCGTCGGGTTCTTCGCGACGCCGAACGTCGGCTGGATGGCGGTGGCGGTCGCGATCAGCATCGCGTCCTTCGCGACGCTCGTGACCTTCTGGAAGACCTCCGCGCATCGCCTCACGTCTCTGTACGGCGCGGTCGCGTTCAGCCTCTTCTACTGGTACGCGAGCGAGATCCTGCCCGAGCCGCTCACCTGGCTCGCGCGCGGCTGCGCGATCGCGCTCGCCGGGACCTGGTTCGTCCGCACGCTGCGGATGGAGAAGCCGTTCCTGGAGCGCGCGAGCGGGCCGGTCGCCCCGCCCGCCGGGACGATCGAGGGCGTCGGGGTCCGCACGATCGCCCGCCGCGCGGCCAACGCGCCCGAGGTCACCTTCGTCCCGGACAACAAGCGCGTCGCGCCCAAGCCCGGGCAGACCCTGCTCGAGGTCGCCGAGGCCGCGGGGATGACGATCGAGGCCGGCTGCCGGATGGGCGTCTGCGGCGCCGACCCGGTCGCGATCCGCTCCGGCCTGGAGTGCACGTCGCGGGTCACGGACGACGAGCTGGCGACGCTGAACCGGCTCGGTTACGCGCCCAACACGCGGATGGCGTGCTGCGTGCGCGTGTCCGGCCCGGTCGAGGTCTCGCTGACGCCGGACAAGGCCGAGGCACCGGCGCTCTCCCGCGTCGACGTCAAGTACGACAAGAGCCTGACCAAGGTGGTGGTCATCGGGAACGGCATCGCCGGTGTCACCGCCGCCGAGCAGCTGCGCCGGCGCCACCCAGAGGTCGAGATCGACCTGATCGCCGACGAGCCGCATCACCTCTACAACCGCATGGGCATCTCGCGCCTGGTCTACGGCCGCAGCGCGATGCAGGGGCTCTACCTGAACCCGGACTCGTGGTACGAGGACCGAAACATCACCGCGTGGCTGAACACCCGCGCGCTCGTGATCGACCGCGACGCGCACACCGTCGCGCTGGGCACGGGGGAGACGCTCCCGTACGACCGCGTGATCCTCGCCACCGGTTCGAGCAGCCACGTGCCGTCGATCGAGGGCTTCGGCGTACCGGGGACGGGCGTCCTGCGCTCGGCCGAGGACGCGATCGGGCTGCGCGCGTTCGCCCAGCGCCCGGCGACGCGGGTGGCGGCGATCGCGGGCGGCGGCCTGCTCGGCCTCGAGGCCGCCTACGCGCTGCACAAGATCGGGCTGCGGACCGTCGTGCTCGAGCGCTCCAACCGCCTGCTCAAGCGCCAGCTCGACGCACGCGCGGCGAGGATCCTGCGCGACTACCTCGAAGGGCTCGGGCTGTCGTTCCAGATGGAGGCCGAGACGGAGTCCGTCGAGGCCAACGGTCGCCTGCGGGCGGTGAACCTGAGCGACGGCAGGCGTCTGGAGGCGCACATCCTGCTCGTCGCCGCGGGGATCCGGCCCAACGTGGACCTGGCGCGCGAAGCCGGGCTCGCGATCAAACGCGGCGTGCTGGTCGACGAGCGCATGCGCACCGACGACCCGCAGATCCTCGCCGCGGGCGACGTCGCGGAGTACGCCGGTCAGCTCCCAGGGCTGTGGCCGACGGCCGTGGCGATGGCGGAGGTCGCCGCCGACACCGTCGCGGGCGGCGAGAAGACCTACGCCGGGATCGTCCCGGTGACGATCCTCAAGGTCGTCGGCATCGAGCTGACATCGATCGGGACGTTCGAGCCGACATCGCCCGACGACGTCGTGATCGCGCTCGAGGACGAGTCGGGCACGAAGTACCGCAAGCTGGTGATCTCGGACGGCCGGATCATCGGCGCGATCCTGCTGGGCTTCCAGGCCGAGGTGGCGCCGGTACGCTCGGCCATCACCGCGGGAACCGACGTCAGCACGCACCTCGAGGACCTGCGCAGGGGGCGATGGGGGGTGCTGGCGGGGGAATAGCGCGCTCCGGCCGGGCGTCTTCGGTGGCATGAAGCCGAAGATCCGACTCGTGACTCCGTTCGCGATCGCCGCCGGGGTCGCGGCGTTCGCTCTTCCCGGCACCGCCAGCGCCGCGGTGACGTCCACGTTCGCCAACAACACGCTGACCGTGACCTCCGACGACGCGGGCGACAACATCACCATCGGCGTCGCCGGCGCCAACATCACCGCCCCGGGTACGGCCGGCATCCCGAACGACGGCACGGTCAGCCTCGTCGTCAACGCCGGCGGCGGCAACGACAACATCAACATCTCGGCCCCGAACTTCGCCGGCTCGCCGGTCGTCAACGGCGGCGACGGTGATGACACGATCGTCGGCTCCGCCCGCACGGACACGATCGACGGCGGCAACGGCAACGACCGCATCACCGCCGGCAAGAACACGGTCGCCACCGACCCGGAGACGATCCACGGCGGCGCCGGCAACGACGTCATCATCTGGAACAACGGCGACGGCGATGACATCAACGAGGGCGACGCCGGCGTCGACGAGACGCAGATCCTCGAGGCGGGCACGGCCGACGACGGCAACACGATCACCCAGGAGGGCACGACGACGCGCTTCGAGCGCACGTCGGGCGCGGGTGGCTTCAAGGTCTTCTCCACCAACACGATGGAGAAGCTCTCGCTGCAGTCCTTCTCGGGCAACGACACGGTCGCGACCGGCCCGGGCGTGCCGATCGCGATGAGCATCGACTCCGGCCCCGGCAATGACACCATCTCCACCGGCGACGGCCCGGACCGCATCGTCGGCGACCGCGGCGATGACACCATCAACGCCGGCGGCGGCGAGGACACGATGGTGTGGACCAACGGCGATGGCAATGACATCATGAACGGCGACGCTGGCACCGACATCGTCGAGAACGACCTCGGCAACGCCGACGACGTCTCGACCCTCAAGATGGAGAACGGCCGCGTCCGCTACGACCGCGTCAACGCCCCGTTCAGCCTCAGCATCGGCACGAGCGAGGTCATGCTCCTCAACACGTTCGGCGGCAACGACACGCTGACGACCGCGCCGGACGTCGGGATCTGGCTCGACGTCAACGCCGGAGCCGGGAACGACATCATCCAGGGCGCCGCGGGCAGCGACCGCATCGACGGCGGCGACGGCAACGACGCCATCAACGTCCGCGACGCGCAGGCCGACCTGGTCACGGGCGGACCGGGCACCGACTCGGCGACCGTCGACGCCGGCGACGCCGTCGGGGCGGACGTCGAGAACGTCGACCGTGCGGCCGCTCCGCAGCCCCTTCCGGCCCCGGCCGCCGGCGCGCTCACGCTGCCCAAGACCGCCAAGGTCAGCAAGGGCGTCGCTCAGATCAAGGTCTCGTGCCCGGCCGGCACCGCGGGCTGCGCGGGCTCGATCGCGCTCTTCTCGGCCAAGACGATCAAGGTCGGCGCGCTGCGCGCCAAGCTCGAGCTCGGCCGCGCCTCGTTCAACGTCGCGGCGGGTCAGAGCAAGACCGTCAAGATCAAGCTCGCCCCGGGCACCGCGAAGCTCGCCAAGAAGAAGAAGCTGGCCGTGACGGCGCGCGTCGGTGAGAAGACGTCGAAGCTGACGCTCTCTTTCTGAGTGCCACCATGTAGCGGATGAAGGACCTCGACCGACGTGGCCTGGCGTTTCTCGCGTCAGGCCACGCGGTCGCGGATCTCTGCCAGGGCGCCGTGCCCGCGCTGATCCCGTTCCTGATCTCGGAACGCGGATATTCCTACAGCGCGGTCGGCGCCCTTCTGCTGTTCGTGACCGTCGGCTCGTCGGTCATCCAGCCCGCGTTCGGCGCGTTGAGCGACCGGTTGTCGATGGCGTGGCTGATGCCGGTGGGCGTCGCGCTGGCGGCCATCGGGGTCGGGCTCGCGGGCGTGGCGCCGAGCTTCGCGCTCACGGCGTTGTCGGTCGGCGTCGGCGGCCTCGGCGTCGCCGCGTTCCACCCGGAGGGCGCGCGCTACGCAAACTACGCGAGCGGCTCCCGCCGCGGGACGGGGATGAGCTTCTTCAGCGTCGGCGGCAACGCGGGCTTCGCGCTCGGGCCGATCCTCATCACCCCCGCGGTGCTGGCCTTCGGGCTGTCCGGGACGCTGCTGGTGGCGGTGCTGCCGCTGGCGATCGCCATCGCGTTGGCGCTGGAACTGCCCAAGCTCAAGGCGCGCACCGCGGAGGCCGCCGCGGAGAGCGCGGCCCGGATCAAGAGCGGCGACCGCAGCGAGGACGACGTCGGCGCCTTCGGGATGCTGACGGCGGTGATCTCGGTCCGCTCGGCGATCTACTTCGGGTTGCAGTCCTTCGCGCCGATCTGGTTCATCCACGAGTACGGCATCTCGGAGGCGAGCGCGAACGCGTTCCTCGCGGCGATGCTGGTGTGCGGCGCCTTGGGGACGCTGGTCGGCGGCCAGCTCGTCGATCGGATCGGGCGTCGGCGCGTGCTCGTCGGCTCGATCGTGGCGCAGGTGCCGCTGCTGCTCGGGTTCATCCTCGCGCCGAGCGAGGCCGCGGCCGGCGTGCTGCTGTCCGCGATCGGGTTCGTGACCGTGATGTCGTTCAGCGTCTCGGTCGTGATGGGGCAGGAGTACCTGCCGAGCCGGCTCGGGATCGCGTCGGGCATCACGCTCGGGCTGGCGATCGGCATGGGCGGCATCGCCGCGGCGCTGCTCGGCGTCCTCGCCGACGCCACGAGCCTGGAGACGGTGATGTGGACGATCGTCGCGTTGCCGTGGCTCGGCCTGGTGCTCGCCAAGACGTTGCCGCTGACGCCCGTGGAGGCGCGGACGCTCAGCCGCCCAGTACGCGCTGCGACAGCCAGAACAGACCCATAGCCGCCGCGGCCGACCCCGCGGCGGCGTGGGCGAAGCCGGACCACTCGAAGCGCCGCACCGCCAGCAGCAGCGGGAAGACGACGGCGATGATCATCGCCTGCCCGAGCTCGATGCCCAGGTTGAAACCGATCAGCGCGCTGACGATCGGCGTGCCGTTGGGGAACGTCACCGCGCCCGCGAACCCGAGGCCGTGGAGCAGCCCGAATCCGAAGACCACGAGCAGCCGCCGTCTGGACTCGACGCCGAGCACGTTCTCGACCGCGACGTAGACGATCGAGGCCGCGATCAGCGGCTCGACGATCGCGCCAGGCACGTCGACGATGCCGAGGATCGCCAGCCCCAGCGTGACGCTGTGCGCGACGGTGAAGGCCGTCGCCAGCTCGGCGACCTGGCGCAGCGAGCGCGCCCCGAGGAGCAGGATCACCAGGAACAGCACGTGGTCCCAGCCGAACACGATGTGCTCCACGCCCTTCTCGACGAAGCGCGGGAAGCCCGGGCTGTCCGCGGTCATCGTCGTGTGGTCGGGGTCGAACAGGAACGTGCCCTCCGAGCCGCCGAGCTTGTAGTCGACGACGTTCTCCATCGGCAGGTCGTAGTCGACGCGGAACTGCCCCTGCGCCTTCGGGCACTCCATGTCCAGCCACACGCGCGTGTAGGGCGCCTCGCGATGTGGCAGCGGCTCGGCGCTGCGCATGCTCGACGTGCACGACTCGCCGTCGACCGTGAGCCGCACGGCGCCGGTCATGTACGCCTCGATCTCCGCCTTGCTCTCGCCGGCGACCGCCACCAGCTCCTCGGTCTCCAGGCCCAGCACGTAGTTGACATGGGTCCCGTGCTGGCGCACCTCGGCGAAGCCGGGCTTTGTGACATGGGCCTGCGCGGGCGCGGCGAGCAGGAGGAAGAGGAGGATGACCAGTCGCTTCATGGCGCGGCCACTGAACCAGCTGGCCTCGCCTATGAAGTGAACGAGTCGTTACGTCCTCATCCGATGCTCATGCGAGCGTGAAGCGGCGGACGAGCGCGTCGAGCTCCTCAGCCGTGCGGCTCAGCGCCTGCGCGGAGGCCGCGATCTCCTGCGCCGAGGCGGAGCTCTGCTGCGTCGAGGCTGAGACCTCCTCGGCGTTGGCCGACGACTGCTCGCTGACCGAGGCGACGTCCACGATCTGCTCCTGCATGCGCTCGGCGTCGGAGGCGATGCCGACGGCCGCGTCGCGGATCTCGACCACGCGGGCGTCGAGCGCGTCGACCGTGCCGACGATGTCGTCGAACGCGCGGCGCGTGTCGACGACGCGCTCCGAGCCTTCCCGCGACCGTTCGCGGGCCTGCTCGACGGCGTCGACCGCTGAGCGGGTCCCGGCCTGGATCTGGCGCACCAGCTCCGTGATGTCGCCGGCGGCGGTCTGCGAGCCTTCGGCGAGCTTGCGGACCTCGTCGGCGACGACCGCGAAGCCCTTGCCCTGCTCGCCGGCACGCGCCGCCTCGATCGCGGCGTTGAGCGCCAGGAGGTTCGTCTGCTCCGCGATGTCCGAGATCGTCTTGACGATCGTGTCGATCTCGTCGCTCTTGGCGGCCAGGTCGCCGATCGCGGTGGTGACGGTCGCGGAGGAGTGCTCCACGGCCTCCATCGCTTCGGTCGCGGCGGCGGCGGTGTCGGCGCCGCCGGCGGCGGCCAAGCGTGCGTGGCCGACGGCCTCGGACGCCTCGCGCGCCCGCTCCGCGCTGGCGGTCGCGGCGGCCGCGGTGTGCTCCGCGGCCGACCGGATCGCGTCGACCTGGCGCACCTGGCGCTCGGCGCCGGTGGCGACCTCGGTGATCGCGGCGGCGATCTCGCCGACGGCGCGCCCGGTGTCATCGGAGGTCGCGGCCATCTGCTGCGAGGCGGCGCTCAGCGTGCCGGCGGTTCCCGTGACGTCGCCGAGGATCGAGCGCAGCTCCTGCACCAGGCGCGCGAAGCTGTGGCCGAGCACGTCGGCGTCGGACTTGGGCGTCACCTCGACGGTCAGGTCGCCGGCGGCGACGCGCTCGGCAGTGTCGGCGAGGTCGCGCTGGTAGGCGACGATCGCCTCGAACGACGCCGCCATCCGGCCGACCTCGTCCTTGGAGCGCACGTCGAGCGCGATGTCGGTGTCGCCGAGCGCGAGGCGGTCGGCCGCGGCGGCGACGTCGCGCACCGGCTTGGAGATGCGCTGGGCGATCAGGACGATCGCGGCGACGGTCAGCGCCAGCATAAGCAGCGCGACGAGCAGGAGCTTGGTGCGCAGCGCGTTGGCATCGGCCAGTACCTCGGACATGGGGGCGACCGTCAGGTAGGCCCACTTGCCGGTGGCGACGGGCGCCGTGCTGATCAGGACCTGACGGCCGGTGAACGGGTCGGTGGTCTCGACGTGGGCGCTGCGGCCGGCGCGGACGGCGGCGGCGATCGTGCTCAGGCCGCGGTCGTCGTGCTTCTTCGCCAGGTCCTGCAGGGTCTTGGTGCCGAGGATCTTCTTGTCCGGCCCGGCGACGACGATGCCGGCGTTGGAGACGAGCATCGAGTAGCCGCTGTCGAGGACCTTGCGCTTGGCCACGACCGCGTTCTGCTGGTTGAGCGTGGAGTCGACGGTGGCGGAGCCGAGGAAGCGGCCGGCGTGGTACATCGGGATCGCGTAGCTGGTCCAGATCGTGCCGTCGTAGACGTACGGCTCGACCACGATCGGCTTGCCGGCCCGCTTCGGCCCGTCGTAGTAGGCGTCGTGCTCTGGGTCGGCGACCAGCGGCGAGAAGGACAGCACGCCCTTGTCGTCGCGGGTGAAATACGGGGTGAAGCGGCCGTCCTTCATCGAGCTCAGCTCCTTCGCGCCGCGAAAGCGGGCGTCGGCCCCGTCGAACGCATCGCGAGCGAACGTCGCGCCGAACGAGAGCAGGGACGGGTCGCCCTCGCCGATCTGGCGCAGCGTCGCCAGCACGTCGTCGCGTGAAGAGCCGGGGGTCGTCTCGAGCACCGACGCCAGCGTGCGCGCGGCAGCCATCTTGTGGGCGACCTGCGCGTCGTAGTCGTTCGCGTAGGCAGCGGACGCCTGCGCAAGCTGCTCGTACGCGCCCTTGCGGGCCTGGTCCGTGGCGCTGCGAACGGCGAGCAGAGCCAGCCCGCCCATCGCGAGCACGACGATCGGGGCCAGCAGGAACAGCATCCGGGATTTCAACGAGGTGTTCAGAAGGTGCGGCATTCCCTCTGTGGTCGGCGGTGACCGTGCGGGCTTGACCGCTGTTAACAGCTCGTGACGTCACAAGCCGGTAACGGGCTCATGTCTCTCTCATCAAATACTCGCGGCGGTCATCTAAAACTCTCATCAAGGAGTTCCAACGTTGAACGCAGCAAGGTGGCGCCGCACGCCCGCGGCGCACCGTGCGATGCTGGTCGGCGCCCTCACGACGGCGATGTTCGCCGGCGCGTGGAATGTCGCCCAGAGCCAGAACGAACCGACGCCGGCGTACCCGCAGGCGGACAAGCACAAGCCGTCGACGCTCGCTGACCGCGTCGTCTTGACCTATGAGGGCGACCCCGCGGCCTCGCAGTCGGTCACGTGGCGCACGGATGCGACGGTCAAGACGGCCCAGGCCCAGATCGCCCTCTCGGGCGAGGGTCCCTCGTTCAAGAACGCGTCGAGCACGGTGCTCGCGACGCGCAACGTCAGCCACACGACGAACCTCGGGTACGACTCCGTCTACCACACGGTTCGCTTCACGGGCCTGGCGCCGAAGACGAAGTACCTCTACCGCCTCGGCGATGGAACCAACTGGAGCGAGTGGTACGAGTTCCAGACGGCGTCGGCCAACGCGGAGCCGTTCTCGTTCGTCTACTACGGCGACGCGCAGAACGACATCCAGGAGCACTGGTCACGCGTCGTGCGCCAGTCGTTCAAGGACGCTCCGGACACGAAGCTGTTCGTGCACGCGGGCGACCTGATCGACTCCTCCACGTCGGACTCGCAGTGGGGCGAGTGGTTCAACGCCGGCCGCTGGGTCAACGGCATGGTCCCGTCCTTCGGCACCACCGGCAATCACGAGTACTCGGGCTCGGCGCTCTCGCCGCAGTGGAATCGCGCGTTCGCGTGGCCGGAGAACGGCCCGCAGGGCACCGGCGCGGTCTACGACGCGCTCAAGGGCACCGCGTTCTACACGGACTTCCAAGGCGTCCGGTTCATCTCGATGAACTCCAACACGGCGGCTGTGGCATCGGCGCAGCGCGCGCAGTTCCTCGACGTCCAGACCGCGTGGCTCGAGGACCTGCTCAAGAACAACCCGAACAAGTGGACCGTCGTCACGTTCCACCACCCGATGTTCTCCAACGAGCCGGCGCGCAACAACCCCGAGCAGCGCAACCGCTGGCTGCCGATCCTCGAGAAGTACGGCGTCGACCTCGTGCTCCAGGGCCACGACCACTCCTACGGGCGCGGCAACGTGATCCAGGGCACGACGACGCAGGGCGGCAACGGCACGATGTACGTCGTCTCGGTCTCCGGCCCGAAGATGTACGGCGCCGATGACTCCAACTGGGTCGAGAACGGCGCCCGCGTCGTGCGCCAGTTGACCAACACGCAGCTCTACCAGGTGATCTCGGTCGACGGCAGCCGCCTGACCTACAAGGCCAAGACCGCGACGGGCCGCCTGCACGACCAGTTCACGATCGACAAGCCGGACGGCCAGGCGAAGATCGTCACGGACGACCTCGCCAACGTGCAGCCGGCGGGTGTCGGCGGCTCGGTGGCGGGCACGCTCTCGCTCGACCTGGCGGCCGCTCCGTCGCTCGGCGCGTTCACGCCGGGCGTCGCGAAGGACTACGAGGCGGGCGTCGCGGCGACGGTCACGAGCACGGCGGGCGACGCCACGCTCTCGATCGCCGACACCGCGACGACCGCGCCGGGCAAGCTCGTCAACGGCGCGTTCGCGCTCGCGTCGCCGATCCAGGCGGCCGTGAGTGGGGCGTTCGGCCCGGTCAGCGGCACGCCGCTGGCGCTGCACAGCTACAGCGGCCCGGTCTCCAAGGACCCGCTGACGATCCGCTTCAAGCAGTCGATCGCCGTCCAGGAGCCGCTGCGCACGGGCGCCTACAGCAAGGCGCTCACGCTGACGCTGTCGACGACGGCGCCGTAGTACGCTGGGTTGCGTGACGCAACCCAGCACGGAAGTCGAGCGGGTCCGCACCTTCACCTGGTCGGACCCGCTCGAGACCGCCACGGCCGCGGCCTCGCTGCCCGGCCTCGAGGCGATCCGCAAGATCGCGGCGGGCGAGCTCCCGCCGCCGCCGATCGCCGAACTGCTCGACTTCGAGATCTCGCACGTCGAGGAAGGGCGAGTGATCTTCGCGTTCACGCCCGCGGAGTGGATGTACAACCCGATCGGGTCCGTCCATGGCGGGGTGGCGGCGACGCTGCTCGACTCGTCGCTGGGCTGCGCGATCCACACGACGCTGGCCGCGGGGCAGCGCTACACGACCTCGGACCTGCAGGTCCGCTACGTGCGGGCGCTGAGCGCGGACTCCGGGCGGGTCCTGGCCGACAGCCACGTCGTCCACGCGGGGCGCAAGCTGGCGACCGCCGAGGGTCGTCTATACGCCGAGGACGGCGGCAAGTTGTTCGCACACGCGACGACTTCCTGCTTGATTCTCTAGCGCCTCCGCGAACCGGTTGTGGTCGTGCTGGCAATCAGTGCCAGTGCTTGACCAACAACTGTCCACAGATGCTGCGTGGATCACGGCCTCGCTGACGGACCCGTCGGCGTTCGCCGCCGTGTTCGACCGCCACTGGCCGGCGATCCATCGCTGGTGCGTGAGCCGTGCCGGCCCGGCGGGGGAGGACCTCGCCGCCGAGACCTTCCGGATCGCCTTCGACGAGCGGGCCCGCTTCGACCCCCGCTACGACGACGCCCGGCCGTGGCTCTACGGCATCGCCACCAACCAGTTGCGGCGCCACTTCCGCGAGGCGGGACGGAGCGGTGGGTGGCCGGACGCCTCCGACGCCGACTTCACCGACGACGCGCTCGGCCGCGTCGAGGCCCGCGCGCTCGGCCCCGCGCTCGCAGCCGCCCTGCGCGAGGTTCCGGGCATCGACCGCGATGCCCTGCTCCTGCACGCCTGGGCCGACCTGACCTACACCGAGATCGCGCACGCCACCGGCATCCCGGTCGGCACGGTCCGATCCCGCATCCACCGCGCCCGCACCCGCCTGCGCGCCCACCTTGAACAGGAACCGCCACGATGAACGAGCTCGACTGGCTCAATGACGCCCGGCCTGAGGTCCCTGCGCCGGATGAAGAGACGACGGCGTGGGCGCGAGCCGCGCTGCTCGCCTACGCCGCGGGCGAGACGCGCGACAGCGCGCGGGCCTGGGTCGCGGGCGAAGGCGACGCGCGGGCCGGCGGCGCGACGGATGCTGACGAGGCTTCGCCGGCGGGGCCGGCCCGCTCGCGGGTCACCGCCGCGGCGGGGCCGGCCCGCTCGCGGGTGACCGCCGCGGCCGGGCCGGCCCGCGAGAAGCGGCGCGGCCGCCGCGGGCCTCGCAAGGCGCCCCTCTATGCGCTCGCGGTCGTGGTGTTCGGGATCGCGATCGTCGTCGGCGCCGGAGCGCTGCCGTCCGGGGACGACGGCGCCTCGCCGCGGATCGGCCGGATCGTCGGCGGCCCGGCGCCGGCCGAGGCCGCGTTGGTGAAGTTCGCCCGGCGCATCCAGCAGCAGCCCGCGCCGACCGGGGACGCGACGCTCGTCCAGCGCTCGCACCACTTCCCGGACGGGTCGAAGGACTTCACCGGCGCCGACCTCTACCTCGACGACGGCCGGTACTTCTACGGGATGACGATGGCCGAGCTCAAGGCGGCCAAGGACGACATCGGTGAGGGCGTGCCGAAGCTCGAGCGCGAGGCGGCGAAGGCCGCGATCGGCGTTCCGGTCGCCCAGGCGCGGCGCAAGATGATCGACGCGACGTTCGGACCGAAGGGCGAGCCCGCCCCGGGGACCGGCGTCGACCAGGCCGCCGAGCAGGCGGCACGGCGCAAGAAGCTCGCGGCGAAGCTGACCGGCCCGACGCCGACGCCCGCGCCCAAGAGCATCATCGACAACAACCGCGTCTGGATCGGCAGCATGGACGCGCTGATCGCGGGCGCGGGGAACATCGAGGTGCGGGCCGGGGTGATGCAGCTGATCAGCACGATCGGCGGCGTCAAGGTGACCGACCACGGCGCGACGCTCGACATCCGCAACACCGAGTTCCCCGACGGCTACGCCGAGACGCTGACCGTCGACGCGAAGACCGGCGTCATCCAGAAGATGACCGGCGGCGTGCCCGGCAAGACGCCGGAAGTCGTGGTCGACTACGAGATCACGCGCGTCGACGCCGAGGACGTGCTGCCGGCGCTCAGGTAGGCCGCCGCGGCGGGCGGGGGCGCGAGCGACGCGCGGCCTCGCCCGCATGCGGGTCCGGCGGTGGGGGAGGCTTGGGCTGCGACGCCTCGCGCTCCCTGTCCTCCGACTGCCCGATCGCCAGGAACACCAGCGACACCGCGATCACGCACGCGACCCCGAAGACCGCGAACGCGGTCGCCTTCAGCGCCATCGAGTCGCCCGCGAACACGAGGAACGCGGCGGCGGCGAAGAACAGGACGGAGGTGCCGAGGGCGGCCACGCGCATCGCCTCCACATTACGTGACAATCCCGGCCATGTCTGAGCCGGCCTGGTGGCAGCGGGGTGCCATCTACCAGATCTATCCACGGTCCTTCGCGGACTCCGACGGCGACGGGGTGGGCGATCTCGCGGGGATCACCGCGCGGTTGGACCACCTCGCGTCGCTGCGGGTGGCAGCGATCTGGCTGAGCCCGATCTTCACCTCGCCGATGGCCGACTTCGGCTACGACGTCGCCGACTACTGCGACGTCGACCCGGTCTTCGGCACCCTCCAGGATCTCGACGAGTTGGTGGCGGAGGCGCACGCGCGGGACATCCGGCTGATCCTCGACTGGGTCCCGAACCACAGCTCGGATCAGCACCCCTGGTTCGTCGAGTCGCGCTCGAGCCGGGAGAACGCCAAGCGCGACTGGTACACGTGGCGCGACGCCCCCAACGACTGGGAGTCGGTCTTCAAGGCGTGCGGCCCCGCGTGGACGCTCGACGAGACCACCGGCCAGTACTACCTGCACAGCTTCATGCCGGAGCAGCCCGATCTGAACTGGGAGAACCCGGAGGTCGTGGCCGCGATGCACGACACGATCCGCTTCTGGTTCGCCCGCGGCGTCGACGGCCTGCGTCTGGACGCGATCGCCAAGATCGCCAAGGACCCGCTCCTGCGTGACCAGACAGGGGCGCCGAAGCGCCACGACGAGGACTGGGAGTCGATCCACGGCTTCCTGCGCGGCATCCGCGCCGTCGTCGACGAGTTCGACGACCGGATGATCGTGGGGGAGGTGGCGCTGCAGAACCTCCACCGCGTCGTCGGGTACCTCGAGTCCGGCGACCAACTGCATATGGCGCACAACTTCGTCTTCATCGACCAGGACTGGGGCGCGGAGGCCTACGGCGACTGCATTCAGGACTTCGAGCGGCTGGCGGAGGAGACGGCCTGGCCGGCGTGGTTCCTCGCCAACCACGACAAGTCCCGACCGCGCACCCGCTTCGACCACGACGGCCTCGGCGCCCAGCGCGCCCGCGCGATCCTCGTGATGCTCTACACGCTGCGCGGCACCCCGTTCATCTACCAGGGGGAGGAGCTCGGGCTGCCCGACGCGCGGATCCCGCCCGACCGCGTCGTCGACGTCGACGGCCGCGACCCCGAACGCGCGCCGATCCCCTGGACGCGCGGCGACGGGCACGGCTTCACCACGGGCTCGCCCTGGCTGCCGTTCGTGGACGACGCCGACGAGCTCAGCGCCCAGGCGCAGGGCGAGGACCCGGATTCGACGCTGAGCCTCACCCGAGCGCTCGCCCGCCTGCGCGACGAGACGCCCGCGCTCGTCCTCGGCGACCAGGCGCCGGTCGACGCCGGCGAGGGCGTGCTGGCGTGGACGCGCGGGGGCGAGCTGTTCGTCGCGGTGAACTTCACGGCGGAGCCGAAACCGCTGGACCCCCGCGGCGAGCTCGTCCTCTCGAGCGACCCGGCACGCAAGAGCGCCTCGCCCGAGCTGGGCCCGAGCGAGGCGATCGTCTTGCGGCTGTCCTAGCGGGTGAAGCGCACACGGCGCGTGGCCGTCGCGCGCTGCCCGGACGCGGTCGTCGCCGTCACCGTCAGCGTCGTCCGGGCGCGCGGCAGCCGCGCCACCCGCCGCGCGGCGGCCTTGGTCAGCCGGAGGGTCACCGTCGTCGTCGCGTCGACCGCGGCGTGCCGCCCGCCGGCGATGCGCGTCGCCGTGCGCCCGAGCCCGAGCCGGCGCGCGGTGGCCGCGTCGACCGTGAGGGTGGCCGTCAGCGAGCAGCGCGCCGTGCACTCGGCGCCGACGCGCAGCCCGCGACGCGCCACGCTCGACGCCCGCACGCTCCCCGCCACGCGGGACAGACGCAGCCCGAACGAGCCACTCGCCGGCTGCTCGCCCGTGGGCGGCGCGCCCGGACCGGGCGGCGCGGCGGCGGGCGGCGCCGCGGGGCCCCAGTCGGGGTCGCTGCCGCCCGCGACGACGAGCGGGCGCGCCGCGGCGGCGCACCCCGTGAGATCGGGGAGGTGCGCGACGTGGATGCCGTCGGCCTCCTCCCAGGCCAGGGCGTCGCCGGCCGGAGACCAGGTCGGGTCGCTCACGTCGCCGTTGAAGCCGGTCATGACGCACTGCAGCACGGGCTCCGGCCCTGCCGCGTAGAACCGCAGGTCGTTGTGCTCGCCGACGGCCACGAGCCGGTCGCCGGCCTGGGTGAGCTCGCCATCCGTGAGCAGCGTCTCGACCGCGGGGTCGCCGAACCAGTCGCTGTAGCTGCCGCGCGGCGTGTGGATCCCGACCTGGCTCGTCCGCTGCGCGGCGAAGAAGACGAGCACGCGGCCGTCCGCGGTCCACGAAGGCGTGAGATAGCTGCCGAGCGAGTCGGCGAACACGCCGGGCTCGGAGCCGGTGTCCAGGCCGGAGAACGCCACGACCGGCCGGGTCCGGTCGCTCAACGGGCCGGTGTAGAAGTACTGGTAGGCGACCATCGTGCCGTCCGGCGAGATCTTGGGCGCGAGCGGCCCGATGTAGTACGAGTTGTCGACGCGCACGGTCTCGATCGGCGCGCCGATCCTCGACCCGTCGCGCCCGAAGCGATGCAGCCGGCGTGGCGTGCGGCCGTTCTCCTGCGTCTGGCGAACGGCCAGGATCGTGCCGTCGTCGGCCTGACTCGGCCACGCGTACCCGCCGTCGGCGGTGACGCGCGCCTCGCCGGACCCGTCGGGCGCCGCGAGGTACACGTCCCCGCCCTTGGCGTAGACGAGCGAGCCGCCGGCGGCGGGCGCCGCTGCGCGGGCGGGCGCCGCCGCGGCCTGCGCTCGCGCGCCGCCGCGCCGCGGCGCCCGGAGCGTGAACGCCGCGCGCTCGTCGCCCACCGCCACGACCAGCCGCACCCGCCGGGCCGGCTTTCGCAGCCGCAACGTCACCCGCCGCGCCGCCCCGCCCTTCACCGCGTAGCTCCGGGCCGCGCCGCCCGCGCGCACGGTCGCCGAGCATGCGGCCGGGCACCAGACCGTGGCCTCCGCGGTCTTGCCGTCAGCGGTCAGGCGGGCGCCGGTGACCTCCGGCGTGAGGCGCTCGAGCGTCACCGTTCCCTCCCACCCGAACGGGCAGGCGACGGTGTGGCCGGGGTCCTCGCGCGGACAACGCTCGAAGGCCCGCTGCGCGGGCGAGGCGCTGACGGGGACGGAGATCCGGCGGTCGCCGAACCGTCCCGGAGGGACCGCGAACGCGATGTCGACCGGCGCCTGCCCGAGCGGTGGCACCTCCCGCAGCCCGGCGACCTGCAGCAGGTCGACGGCGATGCTCCAGCGCGTGTACGGGTCCGAGCACTCCATCGTCAGGACCGCGTCGCTCGACGGCCGGAGCACCAGTCCGGAGCCGAGCGAGGCGATCGTGCCGCCGCCGGACGCGTCCGCGCGCTGCGGGGCGCAGCGGCCCGAGGTTCCGTAGAAGTCGGTGTACGTGCTCTCGACCTCCTGTGTCAACGTCGTCTGCGCGACCTGCTCGACGGGTGCCGCGACGCGGCCGTCGCGCAACGACACGTCCGGCATCGCGGCGCGCAGCGCGAAGCGCACGGAGGAGTCGCGCGCGGCGACGTTCTCGGTGCCGTCGTGGTCGGCGTCGTCGGGGTCGAGGTCGGCGCGGACCGTCTCGGCCCACGTGCCGGCGATGTCGCCGGTGACGCGATAGCGGATCGTCTCGGCGGCGCCGGCCGGCGCCGCGGCGGTCAGTGCGGCCAGCATCAAGCCGACCGCGAGGGTCTTCGTGTACATGTGGAGCTCCGGGTCGGAGGGTCTAGAGGCGGTCGCGGCTGAACGCGGCGAGCGCGAGCAGCCCGGCGGCGGTGGCGGCGAGCCACCAGCCGGCGGAGACATCTGTGCGAAGGAGCGGCGGGCCGAGCAGGCCGCGCGCGGCGGCGAACGCCAGCGCGACCCCGGCCACGACGGCGACCGGATCGCCGCCGCGCGCGGCCAACCCGAGTGCCAGCGAGGTCACGGCCGCCAGCTGCAACGTCAGGACGCGCGCGTCGACCCAGGCGGTCGCCGTGAGCGCGAGCAGAGCCAGCCAGAGCGCCGCCAGCGGCACGAGCGCCGCTCCCAGCAGCAGCACTCGGCGCCGGGCGAGCGTCGTCGGCAGCGCGTCGAGCGCCGGTTCCTGCAGCAACGTGACGGCGACGCCGGCCAAGGGGATCGTCGCCGCCTGGAGTGCCAGCGACTCGGCGGGAGCCGACCACAGCGCCGACACCACGCCGACGCCCGCGACCGCAGATCCGGCCAACGCCGCCACCGGCCCACGCGGCACCGCCCGCACGAGCGCGCCGAGCACGACGAGCCGCCGCGGCCCCGCGCCGGGCGCCTCGACGAACCGCACCTGGACGTCGCCACCGGTTGGCCGCGCGGGCGCGCTCACGCCGCCACCAACGTGGTCGTCGCGACGACGGCCAGCGCGGTCGCCGCCAGGCCGGCCCGCGCGGCCCGGCCTCGCGCGAGTGCCGCACCCGCGGCCGTCAGCGCGACCACGGCCAGGGCGAGGAGGTGCCACGCCATCGCGGCCGTGTCGAACCGCGCGATCTCGCCGCACAGGTACCCGCTGCCCGGCTCGCAGGGGACCCAGGTGTTCGGCACCGCGACGATGTCGTTGACGAGCGGGACCGCCCAGCGCAGTGACGTCTCGGGCGCCCATGCCGCCAACGGCACCTCGGCGAACACGATCACGACGACCAGCAGCGCCGCCAGCTGCGCGAACGGGAGCACCCGCCCGAGCAGCACGCCGAACGCGCCCAGCGCCAGCACCAGCAGCGGCCCCTGGGCCAGCTCGACGAACGCCGGCACCCGCCGCGTGCCGTGCTGGCTGACGATCAGCCCGTCGCTCGCCTCGAACAGCAGGTAGGCGAGCGCGACCAACCCCACTGCGAGCGGCACGACCGCGAACAAGGCCAGAAGCTGCGCGCCGGTGCGGACCCGCACGTCCTGGGGGAGCGTGTCGAGCAGCTCATCGGCACCCGCACGCGTGCTGCGCAGCGCCGCCAGGTTCGCGGCCACGAGCGTGCCGAGCGCCAGCGGCAGCACCGCGACGCCCATCAGCAGGAAGCTCTGCGCCTGCCGTCACGCTGCGCGCCCGCGGCGATCGCGAGCACGCTCAGCACGACGCCGGCCAGCACCAGCGGGTGCAGCGCCAGCCGTCGCGCCTCGACGCCGGCCAGCGCGATCAGGCTGCGGCGCGCCACGCGTCCCCCTCCTCGAGCAGCAGCAGATACGCGTCCTCGAGCGTCGGCTCGACCAGCGAGGCGCCCGCCGGCGGCCGGCCGACCTGACGCAGCCGCCCGTCGGCCGTGCGCCACGCCACCACGGCGCCCGGCGAGCGCTCCGCGCCCACCCACACGCGCCCGCGGGCCGGGTCCACCAGTTCCGCCGGCGAGCCGCTTGCCAGCACCGCGCCTTCGGCCAGCACGACGACATGCGGGCACAACGCGGCCACGTCCTCGGTCTGATGCGTCGACACCACGATCGTGCGCGAGCCGCCCAACTCCGAGATCAGCTCGCGGAACCGCAGCCGCTGCTCGGGATCGAGCCCCGCGGTCGGCTCGTCCAACACGAGCAGCTCCGGGTCCCCGAGCAGGGCCTGGGCGAGCGCGAGCCGCCGCCGCATCCCGCCCGACAACGCGCGCGTGCGCCGCTGCGCCACCGACTCCAGCCCGACGAGCGCCAGGACCCGCCGGACCTCGTCGTGCCGCGGCCGCCGGTCCACGTGCTCCTTCAGGATCGCGACGTAGTCGAGGAACTCGAACGCCGTGAAGCGCGGATGGAAGCCCGGCTCCTGCGGCATGTAGCCGAGCCGGCGGCGGATCTCGGCGCGCTCGTCCGCCCGCCCCGGGTCGAGATCGAGCAGCCGCAGCGTCCCCGTGTCGGGCGCCAGCACCGTCGCCAGCACGCGCAGCATCGTCGTCTTGCCCGCGCCGTTCGGGCCCAACAGCCCCGTGATGCCGGCGTCGAGTCGCAGGTCCACGCCGCGCAGCGCGTGGGTGGACCCGAGCCGCTTGGTGATCTGTCTCGCCGTGACCATCACGCGCTCCATCCGTCCAGGCGCGAGCCGCGCCGCACCAACACCACCGTCGCCACCGCCAGCAGCGCCGCGAACGCCAGTTGCGAGCCACCGTCGAAGACCGCCAGCGCGTCGCCCGGACGGGCGGCACCGGCGATCGTCCCGGCCACCCACAGGCCCGCGACTGTCCCGAACGCCGTCAGATGCGACACGTACGTCGCCAGCGCGAGGCTGGACAGCGTCAGGGCGAGCGAGGGCACCAGCCACGCGGACGCCGTCCAGGCCAGGCCCGGCAAGGCCAGTGCGGCGACGGCTGTCACGACGACCGTCGTCGTCACCACGGCCACGGTGCGCAGGAGCAGCACCCGCACGCTCGACGTCGGCGCGGCCAGGCTCAACTCGTGCGTCGGGTCGATCCCGCGCGCGAAGGTCGCCGCGACCCCCGCCACCGGCGCCAACGCGGCCACGCACAGGAACACCACCAGCCCGCGTTCGCCCTGGTAGGAGCCGACCACGGCGACCGCCAGCGCGATCGCCACCGCCCCGAACCACGAGAGCGTGAACGCCGGCGTCACCGCGATCAGCCGCGCGACGTCCGCCCGGACCCCGAGGCGCTCCAACAACGTCTCGGCCAGTCGCGGCCGCGGCGCGTCGAGGCGGTCGACGATCTCGTTCCACGCGGCATCGAGGCGAAGCGGCGACACGAGCGTCCCGACCGTCGCCTGACAGCTCTCGCAGCCGACGACGTGCGCCTCGACCGAGTAGGCGTCGGCGGTGTCGACGTCCCCGCGCGCGTAGGCCGCCAGCAACGCCGGCTCGACATGCCAGCTCATATCGCCAGCTCCTCTCGCAATTGGATGCGCGCACGCAGCATGCGCGTCTTGACCGTCCCGGCCGGGATGCCGAGCAGGCGTCCCGCCTCGCGCGTCGTCAAGCCGTCGAGCACCGTCGCCTGCACGACCGCGCGCAGCTCGGGGGAAAGCCGATCCAGCGCGCGGCCGAGGTCGCCGTGCTGGACGTCGAGCAGGACCTGCTCCTCGGCCGACGGCTCGTCGGCGGGCCGCTCGAAGGACACGAACTCGCGCGCCGGCCGGCGGCGGATCAGGTCGATCAGGCGACGGACGCCGATGCCCCAGATCCAGGCGCCGACCTCGCCGTGGCCGTCGTAGCGGCGCGCCGAGCGCCACACGGCGACGAAGGTGTCCTGGACGGCCTCGTCGACGATGTCGGGGTCACCGCAGCGGCGTGTCAGCCGCAGCGTCAGCCAGGGCGCGTGTCGCTCGTAGAGCGCGCGAAGCGCGGCGCGATCGCCCTCGGCGATCGCGGCCAACAGCGCTTCGTCATGCGCGGCCGTGGGGGTCTTCGTCTTCCTCACATCCGTCCTGTCGCGCCGACCGCGCAGAACGGTTCATATAGCGAAGAGGAAGTTCGAGCGCCCCGCCCGGTGCGGGGCGCTCGGGTTGGGGCTTACTTGGCCGAGAGCGCCCGGCCGGAGTCGGCGTCGAAGAAGTGCAGCTTCGTCGAGTCGATCCAGACCTCGGTCTGCTCGCCGGTCTTGGCGCGGCTCTCCGCGTCGAGGCGGGCGACGACGACGGCCTCGCCCTCGTCACCGCTCTCGGAGATGCCGCCCTGGTCCTCCATCAGCGCGTCCATGTGCGAGCTGCCCGTCATCTGGTCGGCCTTGACGCCGAAGTGGACGTAGAACTCCGCGCCCATCGCCTCGACGAGGTCGAACTTCGCCTGGAACGTCGTCCCGCGAGCGCGAGTCTCGGCCGGCACGCGCGTCGCGTCCTCGAAGTCCTCGGGCCGGATGCCGGCGATCAGCTTCTTGCCCGGCTCCACGCGCCCGATCCGCTCGCGGATCTCCTGCGGCAGCTGCACCGAGACCATCGGCAGCTTCGCCGAGTCGCCGTCGATCGTCGCCGGGAGGAAGTTCATGCCCGGTGAGCCGATGAAGCCGGCCACGAACAGGTTCCTCGGGTTGTTGTAGAGCTCCATCGGCGACGCGACCTGCTGGAGCTCGCCGCTGAGCATGATCGCGACGCGGTCGCCCAGCGTCATGGCCTCGGTCTGATCGTGGGTCACGTAGACCGTGGTGACGTCCAGGCGGTGCTGGATCCGCGCCACCTCCGCGCGCATCTGCACGCGCAGCTTCGCGTCGAGGTTCGACAGCGGCTCGTCCATCAGGAACGCCTTCGGCGAGCGCACGATCGCGCGGCCCATCGCGACGCGCTGGCGCTGGCCGCCGGACAGGTTCGCCGGTTTGCGCTCGAGGTGGTTCTGCAGGTCGAGGATCTCGGCCGCGTCGTTGACCTTGCGGTCGATCTCCTCCTTCGGCGTCTTCGCCAGCTTCAGCGCGAACGCGATGTTGTCTCGCACGGTCATGTGCGGGTACAGCGCGTAGCTCTGGAAGACCATCGCGATGTCGCGGTCGCGAGGGGCCTTCTTGTTGACGACCTCGCCGCCGATCCGCAGCTCGCCGGCGGTGATGTCCTCGAGGCCGGCGATCATGTTCAGCGCGGTCGACTTCCCGCAGCCCGACGGGCCGACGAGGATCATGAACTCGCCGTCGGCGATCTCCAGGTTGAGGTCCTTGACGGCCGTGTAGCCGTCGGAGTACGTCTTGTAGACGCCGTCCAGAACGATGTCTGCCATATCTACCCCTTGACCGCGCCTGACGTGAGGCCGGAGACGATGCGGCGCTGGAAGATCAGCACCATGATGAGGATCGGGATCGTCACGACCACCGCGCCTGCCGCGATGGCCCCGCTCGGATCGGTGAACTGCGACGCGCCGCGGAAGAACGACAGCGCGACCGGTGCCGTACGGGACGCGTCGGTCGCCGTCAGCACGTTGGCGAACAGGAAGTCGTTCCACGCCGAGATGAACACGAGGATGCCCGCGGTGAACACGCCCGGCATCGCCAGCGGCAGGATCACCCGCCGGAACGCCTGCGCACCCGACGCGCCGTCCATCTGCGCCGCCTTCTCGAGGTCCCACGGGATCTCGCGGAAGAACGCGGACAGGATGTAGATCGACAGCGGCAGCGAGAACGACAGGTACGGCAGGATCAGGCCCAGCCACGTGTCATACAGGCCGATGTTGCGCCAGACGTTGAACAGGCCGCCCACGATCGAGATCGCGGGGAACATCGAGATCGCGAGCGCGCCGGCGAGGATCGCCGTCTTGCCCGGGAACTGCAGGCGGGTGATGGCGTAGGCCGCCATCGACGCGAACGTGAGCGCGACGACGGTCGTGATCATCGCGATGCCGATCGAGTTGACGAGCGCGTGGTTGAAGCCCAGGCCGCCCTGGAAGACGGCGCTGTAGTTGTCGGTCGTCCACTTGGTCGGGAAGAACTTCTGATCGCCGATCGTCGTCGGGTCCTTCAGCGACAGCGACACGATCCAGAGCACCGGGATCAGCGCGTAGGCGAGGACCACGACGGTCCCGATCGCCCAGAGGCCCTTCTGCTTGCCAGAGGTTTCCATGATCCGTTACCTCCGTTCAGGGCTCGCGCCCAGGAAGCGGAAGAAGATGAACGCGATCAGCATCACGCAGAAGAAGATGAGGATCGCGACCGTTGAGCCGAGGCCGAGGTTGAGGCGGTTGACGAGCTGGTTGTAGCCCAGGATCGACACCGTCTCGGTGTTGTTCGCGCCGCGGGTGATGATGAAGGCGGCGTCGTAGATCCGGAACGCGTCGAGCGTGCGGAACAGGATCGCGACCATCAGCACCGGCTTGATCAGCGGCAGCGTGATCTTGGTGAACCGCTGCCAGGAGCTCGCGCCGTCCATCTTGGCCGCCTTGTAGAGGTCGTCCGGCACAAGGGCCAGACCTCCCAACAAGAGCAGGGCTATGAAGGGCGTGGTCTTCCAGACCTCCGCGAAGATGATCACGAAGAACGAGCCACCCCGTGTGGTCAACGGCGGCGGGTCGAGGTTGAACAGCGCGACCGCGAAGCCCGTCGCCGGGTCGAACGCGAGCCGCCAGGCGAACGCGGCGACCACCGTGACGGCGCCGTAGGGCACCAGGACGGAGGCGCGGATCGCCGTGCGGGCGAAGATCGCGCGATACATCGCCTGCGCGATCAGCATGCCGAGCACGACCTCGAGCGCGACCGAGATCACGGTGATGAACAGCGTGTTGCCGACGTCGGTCCACCAGGTGCTCGAGGTGAGCACGGTCGAGTAGTTGGAGAGCCCGACGAACTCACCGGCGTCCGGGAAGCGCAGGTCTGCGCGGCGCAGCGAGAGCCAGAACGCGTAGAGGATCGGGAAGCCCGCGACGAGCAGCATCACGGCCACGGCCGGCGCGCACAGCATCCAGGCGAGCTTGCGCTCCTGCTTGGCGCGGTCGGTGAGGCCGCTGTGCGCGGCGGGCGCGGCAGGCGTCGTGGCCTGCGTAGCGGCGACGGCCATCAGTACATCCCTCCGTCGGCGAGGATGTTCAGCCGGTCACGCAACGTGTTGATCGACTTCTGCGGGTTGATGCTCGCCGGCGGGTGCAGCGAGGACTGGATCGCCAGCGTCACGTCCGAGTACGACGGCGTCGCGGGGCGGACCACCGAGTCCTTGAGCTGCTCGCGGAGCAGGTCGGCGAACGGGTACACCTTGCGGACCGCGGGATCGTCATACGTCGCGTTCGTGACCGGCGGGAGACCCTCGTTGATGGCCTCCTGGGCCTGCCACTTGGCGCTGGTCATGCACAGCGCGGCCTTGGTCGCGAGCGCCGGGTTCTTGCCGGTCTTCGGGATGCCGAGGTTGGCACCGCCGATCGAGACGCGGCTCGGCTCGCCCTTGTTGACGCCCGGCCAACGCGCGTAGCCCATGTTCTCGAAGACCTTCTTGGTCTCGGGATTGGACTCGGCGTCGGTGCGCGCCGCAGCGTACACGTACGGCCAGTTCAACAGGAAGGCGCCGTGGCCGGCCTCGAAGGCCAGGCGGGACGGATCCTCCTGCGCGGTCGACAGCGACGGATCGGACCGGCCGGAGGTCGCGACGTCATGAATGATCTGCGCGGCCTTCACCGCGGGCGCACCCAGCGTCGGACGTCCCTCGGCGTTCACGATCGTTCCGCCGGCCGAGGCCACGAGGTTGTTGAACCACACGACGTAGCCTTCGTACTTCTGGCCCTGCTCGAGGATGTTGCCCTGGCCCGCCGGAAGCTTCTTCGCCATCGCGATCATCTCGTCCCACGTCTCGGGCGGGGTGGGGACGAGGTCCTTGCGGTACCAGAGCAGCTGCACGTTGGTGTTCAGCGGCACCGCGTACGTCTTGTTCTTCCACTGCACGGACGCCTTCGGGCCGTCCAGGACGTCCTGGAGCGCGTCCTGCTCCTCAGACCCCGTCAACTGGCGCAGCCATCCGGCCTCCGCGAACTCGGGAGTCCAGATCGTGTCCATGTTGACGATGTCGATGTTCTTGTCGCCGGCCGCGAGGCGGCGGACGATCAACTCACGCGACGCATCGGCGGAGTTGGCGACGGGCGTCTGCTTGATGACGTACGCGCCGTTCGACTGGTCGCTGCACTCCTTAGCGGCCTTCGTGTTCGTCCCCCCGGGATCCAGGGGGCCGAGCAGGTTGAGGGTGACGGGGCCGCCACTCGACCCTCCGCACCCAGCCGCGACTATGGCGCAGGTCGCCGCTAGAGAAGCGGCTCCCACGCCGATGCCCCTACGCCTCATTCTGCTCCTCTCCTCACGACGTCCGGATCTCCCCCTGACGTCTGATCCGACGAGGTTCCGGGACGCATGAGCGACACCACATCGCGGCGCCCGGCCCCTCAAGCGAGCCGAGTATGTCCTGCCGTTGTGTGACTTCTGCAACAAGCATGTCACACCCGTCCGCGTTACTGATCCGCGAACTCGCGGTACCCGCAAGTCGGGCTGGTGAAGCGGTGTGCCACGTGAGAGTGGCGGGTTCGCGTCCCACGAGCCTCCTCGAACTCGACCGCGCGATGAAACCGGTTACATCACGATTGCAACACGGTTCTATGGAGAATGTCAAGCCTTTCGTGCGCGTGCGCTGGTCAACCGGATTAGGCTTGTTGACCGCATGCGCGGACCGACGATCCGGGACGTTGCCCGACATGCGGGCGTGAGTGCCGCGACCGTGTCGCGGGTGCTCAACGACAGCCCGCTGGTGCTCGAGCCGACGCGCGAGCGGGTTCAGGCCGCCGTCGACGAGCTCGGCTACCGGCTCAACTCGACCGCGCGCAACCTCTCGATCGGCCGGGCGATGGCGATCGGCGTCGTCGTGCCCTTCTTCACCGCGCCGTCGGTGATCGAGCGCCTGCGCGGCGTGGTGGAGCGCCTCGGCCGCGGCGAGCGGCGCGAGTACGACCTGATGCTGTTCGACGTCGAGGCGCCGGAGCAGCGCCCGCTCGAGCATCTCGTGGCGCGCGACCGCGTCGCCGGCCTGCTGATCATCTCGCTGTCGGTCTCGGACGCGGAGGTCGCGGCGCTGGCCCGCGACGAGCTGCCGACGGTGCTGGTCGACGCGGCGCATCCGAAGCTCTCGCGCGTCGTGATCGACAACCTCCGCGGGGGCGAGCTCGCGGCCGAGCACCTGCTCGCTCGCGGGCACAGCCGGATCGGGTTCGTCGGAGACCATCCCACGAACGCGTACGGCTTCACGTCGAGCGAGGATCGCCGGCGCGGATTCCGGGGTGCGCTGCTCCGCGCCGGGGTGCCGCCGGACCACCGGCTGGAGCGTGTCGGGCCGCACGGCCGCGTGCACGCCGAGGCGATGGCCGAGGAGCTGTTGTCGCTGCCCGAGCCGCCGACGGCGATCTTCGCGCCGTCCGATCTACAGGCGATCGGTGTGTTGAAGGCCGCCGAGCGGATGGGCATGCGGGTCCCCGAGGAGTTGGCCGTGATCGGGTTCGACGACGTCGACCTGGCGGAGATCGTCGGGCTGACGACGATCCGTCAGCCGTTGCGGGAGGGTGGCGCGCTCGCGGCCGATCTGCTGCTCGCGGCGATCGAGGGCGGCGCTCGCGCGCCGGTCGAGACCCGTCAGACGCTGACCGTGGTCGAGCGCCGGACCACGTGATCGAGGCCGTCCTCTCGGCCGAGGGGTGGCCCTACGCGTCGGCGCCGCCGGTCGAGCCGGGCGACCCCGGCCGCTTCCACGCCCTGTTCGGCCGCGACTCGCTGATCACGTCGTTGCAGCTCCTGCCGGCGCGTCCGGACATCGCCCGGGCAACCCTCAAAGCTCTCGCCGTACGTCAAGGAACACGGTTCGACAGCGAAACGGGCGAGGAGCCCGGCAAGATCGGGCACGAGTTCCGCGACGCGCCGCCGGAGTCGTTCGTGGCTGCCGGATGGCCTTCCGAGGGTCCCTTCGCCTACTACGGGACGGCCGACGCGACCGCGTGGTTCATCCTCGTGGCTGCGGCGCTCGGTGAGACGAATGCTCCCGCTCTGGAGTGGCTCGCCGGGGCGCTGGACGCCGGCGGCGGACTCGTCCGGCACGTTCCCACGGCGGCGCTGGTGCAGCAGGGCTGGCGGGACACGATCGACGCGGCCGGGGACGCGGACGGCGGCGGCTACGTGCGGGCCGACGGCACGAACCCGTCGCCGCCGCTGGCCGACGCCGACACCCAGGCGGTCGTCTACGCCGCGCTTCGCGCCTCCGCGGTCGTCGATCCGGCCTGGGGGCGACGGGCGGACGTGCTGCGGGGGTTGCTCTCCGAACGGTTCGGTCCTTCGGTGATGGCACTGGAGGCGGGGGACGTGGTCGTGCCGGGCGCGGGCTCGCAGCTCGGCTGGCTGCTGTGGGCGGACGCGCTCGAGCCCTCGGTCGCGGCCGCGTGCGCGGAGCGGCTGTGCGAGCCGGACATCCTCACCGACCACGGGCTGCGGACGCTCGCCGCCACCGATCCGAACTTCGGTGCCTCGAGCTATCACCGCGGCGCGGTGTGGCCGTTCGACTCCTGGATCGGCTGGGGCGGGCTTCGCGCGCACGAGCGGGTAGATGAGGCCGAGCGGGTGCGGGCCGGCGTGCCGGCCGCGCTGGACGCGCTCGGTCGCGCCCCGGAGCTCTACGCCGTCGAGCCCTTGGCGCCGATCCCGCTCGCGAATCGGGTACAGGCATGGACGATCGGTGCTCGCTGGGCGCTCGAACACCACTGGGACGGTCGATTGAGGACAGAACCCGACCGCTAAGCCCTCTATCGTTTCTGCTCTATGCCGCCATTCAAGCTTGACGCCGTCTACTCGCCGACCGCCGATCAGCCGAACGCGATCGCGACGCTGGCGCGCGGCATCGAGCGCGGCGACACCGGCCTGACGCTGCTGGGCGCGACGGGCACCGGCAAGACGATGACCATGGCGGCGACGATCGAGGCCGTGCAGCGCCCGGCGCTGATCATGGCCCACAACAAGACGCTGGCGGCGCAGCTCTGCAACGAGTTCCGGACGTACTTCCCGCACAACTCGGTCGAGTACTTCGTCAGCTACTACGACTACTACCAGCCCGAGGCCTACGTCCCGTCCAGGGACCTCTACATCGAGAAGGACTCGGCGATCAACCAGGAGATCGACCGGCTGCGCCACGCCGCGACGGCGTCGCTGTTCGCGCGCCGGGACGTGATCATCGTCGCCTCGGTCTCGTGCATCTTCGGCCTCGGCTCGCCGGAGACCTACAACGCGAACTGCCAGGTCATCGTCAAGAACACCGACATCGACCGCGACGAGCTGCTGCGCAAGCTCGTGTCGCTGCAGTACAACCGCAACGACACGGCGCTCGGGCGCGGCACGTTCCGCGTGCGCGGGGAGACGCTGGAGGTCTTCCCGGCCTACGAGGAGACGGCGTTCCGGGTCCTGCTGTTCGGCGACGAGGTCGAGCGCCTGCAGCACTTCGACCCGCTCACGGGCGAGATCATCCGCGACGACCTGGAGCACGTCGCGATCTGGCCGGCGACGCACTACAACGTCAAGGAAGGCACGATGGAGCGCGCCGTGCTGGAGATCGGCCAGGAGCTCAACGAGCGCACCGCCGAGCTCGAGGCCGAGGGCAAGCTGCTCGAGGCGCACCGCCTGCGCCAGCGCACGCAGTACGACATGGAGATGCTCAAGGAGGTCGGGTTCTGCTCGGGCATCGAGAACTACTCGCGCATCCTCGACGGCCGTGAGCCGGGCTCGCGCCCGTACTGCCTGCTCGACTACTTCCCGAAGGACTTCGTCTGCTTCATCGACGAGTCGCACCAGACCGTCCCGCAGGTCGGCGGCATGTACGAGGGCGACCGTTCGCGCAAGAAGACGCTGGTCGAGTACGGCTTCCGCCTGCCGAGCGCGATGGACAACCGCCCGCAGACGTTCGACGAATGGCTCTCGATCACGCCGCAGATGGTGTTCGTGTCGGCCACGCCCGGCCTGTACGAGAAGGAGCACTCGCAGACGCTCGTCGAGCAGATCGTGCGTCCCACCGGCATCGTGGACCCGGAGATCGACGTCCGCGAGACCAAGAACCAGATCGACGACCTGATGTCCGAGGTCCGGACGGTGGTGGACCGGGGCGAGCGCGTGCTCGTCACCACGTTGACCAAGAAGATGTCCGAGGACCTGACGGACTACCTGCTCGAGATGGGCTTCCGGGTGCGCTACCTGCACTCGGAGATCGACACGCTGGAGCGGATCCAGATCATCCGCCAGCTGCGGCTCGGCGAGTACGACGTGCTGGTCGGCGTGAACCTGCTGCGCGAGGGCCTGGACATCCCCGAGGTGTCGCTGGTCGCGATCCTGGATGCCGACAAGGAGGGCTTCCTCCGCGGCGAGACGTCGCTGATCCAGACGATCGGGCGCGCGGCGCGCAACGTCGGCGGCAAGGTGCTGATGTACGCCGACAAGGAGACCGACGCGATGCGCAAGGCGATCTCCGAGACCGACCGCCGCCGCGCGATCCAGATCGCCTACAACGAGAAGCACGGCATCACGCCGGAGACGATCGTCAAGGGCATCTCCGACATCACGGAGTTCCTGCAGTCGGACTCCAAGGTCCCCACCAAGGGCCGGCGCCGGCGCGAGAAGAAGGTCGACATGACCCCCAACGAGATCGAGCAGACGATGCGCGAGCTCGAGGAGGAGATGCTGGCCGCCGCCGAGGAGCTGCGCTTCGAGTACGCGGCGAAGCTCCGCGACGAGATCCGCGACCTGCGCCGCGAGCTGGACTCGGCGACCGCGCCCGCCGCCGAATAGTCTTTCGCGGGTGTTCCTGACCTCCTTCCGGGTCGCCGACGACGTCGAGAAGGAGGCGCTCCTCGACAAGCTCCTGCCGCTCTTGCCCGCAGGTGTCCACGAGGATGGCTTCGTGCTGTCGATCTTCACCGGCGTCCCTCTGGAGCGGTCGGTGATGGAGGCGGCGTGCGGGGTGGCGCTCACGGGGTGGACCGTCGAGGAGGTGCCGGCCGACTGGCGTGCGCGGCGTGCGCGGCTCGGCTCCGGCGGGGTGATCGTGGGTGGGCGCGTCTCGATCCGCTCGCCGTGGGACCCCTCGCCGCCGGAGGGTGTCATCGACGTCGTGGTCGAGCGGCGCGGCAGCGCGTTCGGCTCAGGCTCGCATCCGACGACGCAGATGTGCGTCGCGCTGCTGCTGGAGCTGGACGCGTGCGGCGGCGCGGCCGATCTCGGCTGTGGCGTCGGGACGCTGGCGATCGCGGCGGCGAAGCTCGGCTGGGGGCCGGTCGTGGGGGTGGACCGGGTGCCCGTGGCGATCGACGTCGCGCGCGAGAACGTCGCGCGCAACGGCGTCGCGGTGGACTGCTGGGTGGCCGATCTGGCTCAGGACGCGGTCCCGCTCGCCCCGCTGCTGCTCGTCAACGCACCGCCTCCGGTGCACGCGCGCGTGGCGGAGTCGATCACGGGCGAGGTCCGGCACGTGATCGTGTCCGGGATCGTCGCCGAGGAGGTCGAGGCGGTGCTCGCGGGCTACCACGCGGCCGGCTTCGAGGCGGCGAACGCGCTCGGGACGGAGGACGAGTGGATCGCACTGCGCTTGAGCTGCTGAACCCGGACCGCGCGGCCGTCGAGGGCGCGGCGCTGGGCCAGCTGGCGTGCGAGCTGCCGGGCGGTGGGCTGCTGATCACCGCGTCGCGGCTGGTCGAGTTCGGCGCGCGGGCGGCGATCCTGTACGCCCCGGGCCTCTTCCGCCTGGACTTCACGCCACGCGAGGAGACGCTCGGGCTCTACCCGAAGGCGTTCGTCGAGGACGCCGAGTGGCGCGCGAACGAGCAGACCTGGGACGGCTACCGCGATCCCGCGGGCCCGGCCCCGATCGAGCTGATGGGGATCTTCGGCTCGATCGGGCTCCAGGCGTGGATCCACGTGCTCTCATTCACGGAACGGGACGCCTTGGCCACGCACTTCGTGGCCAAGGCGGAGATCCGTTCTACGGCGCCGTAGTGCTCAGTGTGAAGGTGAGCGTCTTGGCGTAGCTGCCGGTGCGTAGCGCCTCGTTGGCACCGATGCTCTGCGTGGCGGCGAGCGTCAGCGGGTCGTTGCTGATCGGGGCGGCCCAGCTCTTGAGCGGGGTCGGGTTGCTCGCGCCGCTCACCGGCTTGCCCTCGATCTGCAGCGGCTGCGCGAGGGCGAAGCTGCCGTTGACGAGGCGACCCGTGGCGGTGGCGCTCGGGTCGTGGACCGTGAGTGTGGCATCGCCGGCGGTACTCGTGACGACGCCGGTGAGCGTTGCCGCGTAGTCCTTGGCGAGCCCGGGGGTGAAGGCGCCGAAGCTCGCCGGGTTCAGGCTCAGCGCGAGCGTCGCCGGGACGTTGCCGCTGACCGGCGTGTCCACGCTCGTGGCATCGACCGTCGCCGCCAGGAAGCGATACGAGCCGCTGCCGACCTCGTAGACCGCGTCGCCGTTCGTCGTGCCCTTGTAGGTCACGCCGGGCTGGGTGTTGGCGGGCTTGCCGGACTCGAGTGCCTGCTGTCCGTCGGCGAGCGGGACGTGGACCTCGGCGCGCGTGTTGACCGGCAGGTCGACGTCGATGCTCAGGCGGCCGGCGGCGTCACGGCTCCAGCTCGTCTTCGCCTCGCCGTAGCTGGTCTTGACGGCGCTTCCGGCGCTCCTCAATTCCCCGACGGCGGGGTCGACCAACTGCGTCTTGTAGCCCGGGTCCTTGGGAGCGAGGCCGCCGACGTCGTCGTAGAGCCAGTCGCCGATCGAGCCGAGCCCGTAGTGGTTGAACGAGTTCATCCCGGCGTCCTGGAGCGAGCCGTCCGGGCGGATGCCGTCCCAGCGCTCCCAGATCGTCGTCCCGCCACGGCTGAGCATGTAGCCCCAGCTCGGGTAGGAGTCCTGGGTGAGGATCTTGTAGGCGAGGTCGCCGCGGCCTCCGTCCTGCAGGACATTGAGCAGGAACGGGGTGCCGAGGAAGCCGGTGCTCAGGTGGTTCCCGCGGCCGCTGACATCGAGCGCCAGGCGGTCGAAGGCCTGCTGCTCGAGGTTGTCCGGGACGAGGCCGAACTTGAGCGCGAGCACGTAGCTGGTCTGGCTGCCGGAGCCGACGGTGCCGTCGGCACGCACCCAGCGGTTCACGAACGCGCTCTTGATCTGGCTGTAGAGCGATGCATACGTGGCGGCGTCCTCGTCCTTGCCGAGCGCTTGCGCGGTCTGGCGGACGATGTCGGTGCTGTAGGCGAAGAACGCGGTGCCGATGAAGTCCAGCGGCGTCGAGCCGTCCGGCGCCAGCCAGTCGCCGTAGCCCTGGTTGGGGCGGATGAGGTTGGAGCTGTTGGCCTTCAGGTACGCGATCCACTTCGTCATCGCGTCGTAGTTGGCGGTCAGGATGCGCGGGTCGCCGTAGCGGCGGTAGAGCGCCCACGGCAGCACGGTGCCGGCATCGCCCCAGCCCGCCGTGCCCTCGCCGCAGCAGGTGACGGGGGCGACGTCCGGGAAGGCGCCGTTGGTGTTCTGGGAGTCGCGGAGCGTCTGCAGCCATTGCCCGAGGTAGTTCGAGGCGTCCTCGTTGAACGCTCCGGTCGAGGCGAACGCCTGGATGTCACCCGTCCAGCCGAGGCGCTCGTCGCGCTGGCTGGCATCGCTCGGGACGCCGAGGAAGTTCGAGTGCTGGCCCCAGCGGATCGCGGACTGGATGCTGTTGACCAGGGCGTTGGAGGACGTGAACGTGCCGTAGTCCGGCAAGTCGGAGCTGACGACGCGGCCCTCGAGGCTGTCGACGGTCCCGCCGGTCACCTCCACGTAGCGGAAGCCGTGGTAGGTGAAGCGCGGTTCGTAGGTCTCGGTGCCGCTTCCTCGGAGCGTGTAGGTGTCGGTCTGCTGCGCGGAGCGGAGGTTGGTCGTGTAGAGCGTGCCGTCGCCGTTGAGGAGCTCGCCGAAGCGCAGCCGGAGCTTCGTCCCGGCGGCGCCGTGGGTCGTGATCTTCGCCCAGCCGGCGAAGTTCTGGCCGAGGTCATAGATCGTCGTGCCGGCGTTCGGGTGGGTGACGGCCTTGAGCTGGAGCGTGTCGATCACGCGGATCGGCGGCGCCTGGCTGGGCTCGACCGCCATCGTCTCGTTGCGCTCGACGGCGCTGGGCCATTGCGCATTGAACCCCGGCTGGTCCCAGCCGGGCTTGTCCGCGCGGGCGTCGTAGGTCTCGCCGTCGTAGATGCCGGTGGTCTGCAGGCCGCCGCGGCCGACCTGCCACGTGCCGTCGGTGGCGATGCGGGTGGAGGTGCCGTCCGCGTACGTGATCTTCAGTTGCGCGAGCAGCGCGGGGTTCGTGCCCCACTTCTTCCCGCCCTGCAGGCGGGTGCTGTACCAGCCGTCGCCGAGGATCGCGCCGATCGCGTTGTCGCCCTGCTTGACCAGGCTCGTGACGTCGTAGGTCTGTGACGGCACGCGCTTGGAGTACTCCGTCCAGCCCGGTGCCAGGACGGCGTCGCCGACCTTGGTGCCGTTGATGTGGACCTCGTACATGCCGAGCGCGGAGACGTACAGGCGGGCACTCGCGATCTGCTTCGCGGCGCTGAAGTCCTTGCGCAGGTACGGGCTGGGCTGGGGCGGGAGGGAAACGTTCGAGCCCCACGGGCCGCTGCCGTACGTGGCGAGCTCGCGCGCGGGCGTCCACGCGTTGTCATCGAACGCGGGCTGCTCCCAGCCGGCGGGTCCGGTGGTGCTCGTCTTCCAGGAGTTGTTCGTGTCGAAGGTCGCGCTGTCGGTCTTCAGGCGGGCGATGAAGCCGCCCGGCGTCTGCGCGCCGTTCTGATTGAGGCGGTTCTTGACCTGGACCGCGATCGTGTTCGCGCCCGGCTTGAGCAGGCTCGTGACATCGAGCTGGATCGCCTTCTGCCAGGCGTTCTCGTCGGCGTCGCGGGTGGCCTTGGTGTCGATCACCTGGGTGCCATTGACGAAGATCGCGGCTTCGTCGTCGACCGTGAACAGCAGGCGGGCGTCCTGCGGCGCGTTCGCGAGGGTGAAGGTGGAGCGCAGGTAGCGCGTCAGCGCCGGCATGTTGTTGACGGCGTCGTCGTTCGTGTACCAGATCCACTTGTCGCCGCTGAAGTTCAGCGTGTCGGCGGGTGCGGCGATCCACTTCGCGGTCCAGTCCGCGCGCTGCAGCAGGCCGGTCTCGACGGTCGCGGGCGCGCTATAGGCGGAAGGCTGGCCCGTCTCGTCCCACGCGCGGACCTTCCACGTGTACGCGGTGCCGGAGTCCAGTGCGGGCCCGCCGTAGGGCACGTTCGCCGAGGCGGTCGAGTGCACCTCGCCGCTGTCCCAGATGTCACTCCCGTCCTTGGAGACCACGACCTGGTAGGCGGACTGCTCGCGGCCGCGGCCGTCGCCGTGGAGCGTCCAGGCGAACGAGGGCCGCGCGTCTCCCAGGCCCAGGGGGTTGGTTTCACGGTCCGCGGTGAGACCGGTGACGGTCAGCGGAGCGGCCGCGGCCGTGGACGGCACGACGAGCGCAGCGACCAGCGCCGCGCCGACGAGTGCGCGTGAGAACAATTTCTCTCCTCCCTGCGTGAACTAAACGCTTGGAGCGTACAAAACGACCACAAACGAACGCAAACGACAACCGTCGCCGATGTACCGTCTCTGACATGGACGTGGGGGCGCTTCTCGATTGGTACGCGGGCGTGCGGCGGCCGCTGCCGTGGCGGTTCACGCGCGATCCCTACGCGCTGCTCGTGTCGGAGGTGATGCTCCAGCAGACCCAGGCGCTGCGGGTCGTGCCGTACTACGAGCGCTGGCTCTCGCGGTTCCCGGACGTGGATGCGTTGGCCTGCGCCCCGGTCCGCGACGTGCTCGCGCTGTGGAGTGGGCTCGGCTACAACCGCCGCGCGCTCGCCTTGCAGCGGGCGGCGGGGGTCGTTGCCGAGTCGGGCTGGCCTCCGGATCTGACGACGCTGCCGGGCGTCGGGCCGTACACGGCCGCGGCGGTGTCGTCGTTCGCGTGGGACGTACAGGTCGCCGCGGTGGACACCAACGTGCGGCGCGTGCTCTCGCGCCGCGACGGGGTGGTGCATTCTGATCGCGAGTCGGCGGCGCGCGCCGCTTCGCTGCTGCCGGCCGGGCGGGCGGCGGAGTTCAACCAGGCGATGATGGAGCTCGGCGCGACGGTCTGCCGCCCGCGGACGCCCGTGTGCTCTGACTGTCCCGTCGCGGCCGGGTGCCACGGGCCGCTGCCGGATGCGCCGCGCCGGCGGGCGTCCGTCCGCTTCGAGGACACCGACCGCTGGGCGCGCGGGCGCGTGCTCGCGGCGCTCTTGGAGGGGTCTGAGCCGCCGGTCTCGGGCGCGCGTCTGGAGCGCGCTCTCGTGGGCCTGGAGCGCGACGGTCTCATCGTCCGCTCCCCCGACGGCTCCGCCCAGCTTCCGTGAGCGCCGACGCTCCCTATCCTGAGCGATCGTGGACCGGGACCGCATCGAACGCCGCGACTTCCCCACCGGCCGCCGCGGCTACGACCCGGCGGCGGTGGACGAGCACCTCCGCCGCGTCGCCGACGAGTTCGAGGCGCACGTCCAGGCGCCCGCCCCGTCCCTCGCCGCGAGCACGTCCGAACAGGTCCGCCTGATCCTCGAGGCGGCCGAACGCGGCGCCGCCGACATGCGTGCCGCCGCCGGCGCCGAGGCCTCCGGCCACGTCACCCGCGTGCAGGACGCCGCCGACGGCATGCTCGCAAAGCTCAACGCGCTCGAGGCCGAGCTCAACCGCCTCGTCGGCGCGCTGCGCGAGTCGGGCGAGCGCCTCGTCGCCGGCCTCAACGACCTCCAGGAGCAGGCCACCTCGCTCCCCACCGCCGCCGACACTCCCGCGACGCCCGCACCCGCCGCCGACACGCCGGCCGCGCCCGCCGACGTCGCGCCGCCGCCCGCCGACGTCGCGCCACCGCCCGCCGACGTCGCGCCACCGCCCGCCGACGTCGCGCCGCCGCCCGCCGACGTCGCGCCGGCGCGCGCCACGCCTGCGGCCGACACTCCCGCCGCGCCCGCCGGCGACTCGCCGCCGCCGGCCGACGACCCGCCCGCGCCCGCCGGCGACGCGTCTCTCCACGACTCGCCGCCCCTCTCCGCGCCCGACGCGCCCGACTGGCCCGTCCCGGCGGCCGACACGCTGTTTCCCGAGGAGCCGCAGCCCGAGCCCGAAGACGCGGGCGCGCGCCTCATCGCCCTCAACATGGCCCTCGCCGGCAGTCCACGCAAGGACACGCGCGCGTACCTCGCCGAGCACTTCGACCTCCCCGATCTCGAGGCGCTCCTCGACGACGTCTATGCGCGGGCCGGCGGATGAAGGAGCTCGAGGAGCTCCGCAGGCGCGCGGGTGAGATCGCCGACCTGTCCGGGATCGGCGGCCTGCTCCTGTGGGATCAGAACACGATGATGCCCCCGGGCGGCGCCGACGCGCGGGCGGACCAGTTCGAGGCGCTCGAGCGGATCGTCCACGACCGGATCACCGACCCACGGCTGGGCAAGCTCCTCGACGCCCTGGAGCCGTACGAGGCCGAGGCGGACCCCGAGTCCGACGACGCCGCGCTGATCCGCAACCTCCGGCGCGACCACCGCAAGGCGGTCAACGTCTCAACGGACCTCGCGGCCGAGATCGCGACCGCCAACGCGCACGCGCAGCAGGCCTGGATGGCCGCCCGCGAGAAGGGCGACTTCGCGCTCTTCCAGCCGGCGCTCGAGAAGGTCCTCGAGCTCAGCCACTCCTACATCGCCTGCTTCGACAACGCGGGCTTCGCCCACCCGTACGACGTCCTGCTCGACGACTACGAGCCGAGCCTCACCACCGCGGAACTGCAAACCCTCTTCAGCACGATCCAGCAGGAACTCGTCCCGCTGGTCTCGGCCGCCGCGGCGGCGGGGGAGGACGGGAGGGTCTTCCCGGGCCACTTCGCGCAGAACGACCAGAAGGCGCTGGCGACGGAGCTGCTCGCCGCCGTCGGGTTCGACTCCGAGCACTGGCGGCTGGACCCCTCCGTCCACCCGTTCGCGCGCAGCATGGCCCACACCGACGTCCGCCTCACCACCCGCTGGGAGGAGGACGACCTCGCGATGGCGCTCTACAGCTGCCTGCACGAGTTCGGCCACGGCCTCTACGAGGCGCAGATGGACCCCGCGCACTACCGGACGACGCTCAACGAGGCGACCGGTCTCGGCGTCCACGAGTCGCAGTCGCGCCTCTGGGAGAACCTCGTCGGTCGCTCCCAGCCCTTCTGCGAGTACGCGCTCCCGCTGCTGCGCAAGCATCTCGCCGGCCCGTTCAACGCCATCGAGGTCCCCGAGCTGTACCGCAACGTCAACCAGGTCCGGCTCTCCCTGGTGCGGATCGAGGCGGACGAGACGACGTACAACCTCCACATCGCGCTGCGGTTCGAGCTCGAGCTCGCGCTGATCGAAGGGCGGCTGGCCGTCAAGGACCTGCCCGACGCGTGGAACGAGGCGACCCACCGGCTCCTCGGCCTCGAGACGTCGACCCTCAAGGAGGGCGTCCTGCAGGACATCCACTGGGGCACGGGGATGATCGGCTACTTCCCGACCTACACGATCGGGAACCTGATGGCGGCCCAGCTGTGGCGCGCCCTTGAGACCGACCTCCCGGACATCGACGCGACCATCGCCGCCGGCGACTTCGCCCCGCTCCGCGAGTGGCTGCGCGAGAACATCCACCGCCACGGCCGCAAGTTCACGTCGCGCGAGCTGCTCCAGCGCGTCACGGGGGAGGAGCTCCAGGTGGAGCCCTTTCTGTCGTATCTCGAGACGAAGTTGCTGGACGCCGGGCTGCTTTCTGCGCCCGTACGAGTTCCTCGCTCGTAAGTCATAGGACCGTTCCACCGATAGCTCGCGCACTTCTGTGAAGGCGGGCTACACGAAGCACTCATTCACCCGACGTTTGCCGTAGACTTTCGTCGTGCTGGCTGACATAAGTCGGTTACACGAGGAGAGGAACACATGCGGGGAGACCGGAGGGTGCGTGTGGCGATCGCCGCTGCGCTGTCGGCGGGCGCGCTACTCGCGACCGCGGGCGCTGCGCAGGCACAGCGCCCGGCGAACCTGGGCGAAGGTGCGCCCGTAGGCCAGAGCGGCGTTCAGCTCTACAACTTCAGGGATTACCTGAGCGGAGGAACCGGAGAGATCCTCTGTCCGGCGTCACCGACGCCGCCGACGCCGTACTGCGTACCGACGCTGCCGGCCAACAACGTCAACGCCCGCCTGGAGCGGCTGTTCGCGTTCCTGCAGGCGCAGGGCATCAAGAACGTCGAGCTCTACGGCTATCCGGGCAACCCGTTCCCGAGCGGCTCGAGCCCGCAGGGCAACCGGCAGGGCCTGCTGGACCTGCGCGCGCTCGGCGACAAGTACGGCCTCCGCTTCCCCGCCCGTCACGGCAGCCTCAGCGAGAGCACCTGGGACGGGGAGATCGCGGCCGCGAAGATCCTCGGTCAGGAGATGGTCGGCGAGGGCGGCACCGGTGGTGCCGGCAGCCTCGGCAACCTCTCACAGACGCTGGCGACCGCGGCCCAGCTGAACAAGCTCGGCAAGCGCTCGGTCGAGGCCGGCGTCGGCCCCGCGTACTTCCACAACCACAACAGCGAGTTCTCCACCCGCTTCAACGACTCCAACGGCCAGCTCAAGAGCGCGTGGGAGATCGTGATGGACAACACGGACCCGCGCTACGTCGTGGGGCAGATCGACATCGGCTGGGCCGTGTGCGGTGCCTCGGGTCACGCGACGCCGTCGGATCCGGCGGTCGGCGCGACCTACGTGAACCAGATGATCCAGAAGTTCGGTCGCCGGGTCATCTCGTTCCACGTCAAGGACATGGCCGCGGGCGGCATCAAGCCCGACTGCGGCGACGGCGATCAGCGCACGATCGGCAAGGGCGTCATCAACTTCGCCCCGCTCTTCACGTCCGCCAAGGGCAAGACGAAGTACTACTTCGGCGAGCGCGACCCCGTCGGGCTCGGCGGGGCGACGAACTTCAACCCGTTCACGAACGCCGCCGAGGGCGCGGCGGCGATGAAGGCCGACCCGGCTCCGTCGCTGAAGGCCTTCCCGCAGCTGTTCTCCTCGGTGCCGAAGGGCACGCCCGCGTCGGCGAACCAGCAGCCGGTCAAGATCACGAATGACGGCGACGCGCCGCTCGTGATCGCAGGCGGCGCCAACGCGATCCAGATCGAGGCCGACGCCGCGGACGGCGGGGCCGCCACGGCCGCGGACTTCGCCGTCGTGAGCGAGAACTGCCGCGGCAAGTCGCTCGCCCCCAACGCGAGCTGCACGATCAACGTCGGCTTCAAGCCGACCCGCACCAACTACACGTCCGTGGCCCGGCTCGTCATCGACTCCAACAGCGACGACGCCGTCGAGCGGGTCCTGCTCACCGGCACTCAGACGCCGCCGAAGGTGCTCGTGTTCAGCGGTCCGTCGGACGCGACGATCGACGCCGGCGTCAACGCGATCAAGGACCTCGGCACCGCCAACGACTTCGCGGTCGACACCGGCTCCGACGCATCCGTCTTCACCGCGGCCAACCTCGCGAACTATCGCGCCGTCGTGTTCCTCAACAACGCGGGCGACCGCCTGAACGCGGCGCAGGAGACCGCCCTGCAGGGCTACATCCAGGGCGGCGGCGGGTTCGTCGGCATCGGCTCGGCGGCCGAGGCCGAACCGAGCAACAGCTTCATCACCGGCCTGATCGGCGCCCGCCCGGACGCGGCGAGCCCGACCACCGCCTCCGACCAGGTCGTCGTGTTCGGCGACCGCGTCCATCCCGCCACCAAGGGCCTGCCGCTCGAGTGGACGCGCAACGACATCTACTACCGCTGGACCACCCGCCCCACGGGCACGGTCCACACGCTCGCCCGCCACCGCGCCGTCGGCGCGGCGGCCGGTGACGGCACCACGACGGGCGGCACCGACTGGCCGATCTCCTGGTGCCGCGACTACCAGGGCGGCCGTTCCTTCTACACCGGGATGGGCCGCACCGCGGCCGGCTACGGCCAGGCCGACCTCAAGAAGCACCTGCTGGGCGCGATCCAGTGGGCCGGCGGCCTCGTTCGCGGCGGCTGCAAGGCCACGATCATGTCCAACTACTCGACCGAACGCCTCGTCAGCGCCGCGTCCGGTGACCTGACCGCCAGCGGTGAGTCGCACGGCGTGTCGCTGGCCAACAACGGCTGGGCGATCTACATCGGCCGTGCCGACTGCCGCACGAACGCCGAGCGGGGGAAGATGGTCGGGCTCGCGTCGCAGGCGCAGATCCTGGACTTCGCCAACCGCAACGTCGGCGTCGGCTGCGGCACGATCCACATCCTCGATCCGAAGGCCGTCAACGGCACCGTCAACTCCGGGGTGACGCAGGCGGCGGTGCTGCCCGTCTACGGCGATCGCGGCGGCGGAAACGAGGTCAACGGCAAGATCGAGACGGGCCTGCTCGGCGTCGCCGCGGCGCCGGACTTCGCCACGACGGGGCACATCTACCTGCAGTACGTCCCGACGTTCAACCCGGACAACCCGGTGCATCCCGGCATGGCCGACGGCGACCAGCGCCGGATCACGAAGATGGCCCAGGCGCGCATCTCACGCTTCACGGTCAATCTCAACACCAAGAAGATCGACCTCGACTCCGAGGTCACGATCTTCAACTACGACCTGCAGATCTGGAGCTGCTGCCATCAGGGCGGCGGCATGGCCTTCGACTCCGAGGGCAACCTCTATGTGACGGTCGGCGACGACAACTCGTCGCAGTCGACCAACGGCTACTCGGGCAACTACCAGCCGCAGCGCTGCCCGACGGGCGACCCGACGCAGGCGACCAACACGCACTGCGGAGCCAACAACGTCGCGTTCAACGACGCGCGCAGAACCGCCGGCAACACCAACGATTACAACGGCAAGATGCTGCGCTTCAACCCGATCGACAACCTGGCGGACGGGTCGAAGCCGGCGGTCGGCGTGGGCACCACCTACACGCTGCCGACCGCGAGCTCGCCGAACGGTCCGAACCTGTTCGACGGCACCGAGGGCGGCGGCGGCAAGGCCAAGCCCGAGATCTACGCGATGGGTCTGCGCAATCCGTCGCGGATGACGATCGATCCGGTCACCGACGTGCCGTATGCCGCGTGGGTGGGCCCGGATGCCGGCTCGCCGTCGGCGACGCAGGGTCCGTCGACGTATGAGACCGCCACGCAGCTGCCGACGGCCGGCAACTATGGCTGGCCGTACTGCATGGGCAACAAGCAGGCCTACCGCGATCGCATCGCGGACGGCTCGCTGCGCACGACCAACACCACCGGCTATGTGACCGGCGGTCCGGCGAGCGCGCCCACGAACGGTTGGTATGACTGCAACAACCTCGTCAACGACTCGACCAACAACACCGGTCTGGTCACGCTGCCGCACGTCACGGGCACCGGCAAGGACGCGGGCACGGCGCATTCCAACAACGTCTGGTACAGCCGCGGCAACCCGAACAACAGCAACGGCTGCCCGCAGTTCCCGCGCGAGCAGGGCGCCAACAACGCTCCCAACTACGGCTCGACGTCGCCGACGCAGCTGTGTCCGTACCTGACCGCCTCCGGCGCGACGGTGTTCACGGGCCCGGTCTACCGGTACAAGGAGGGCGCGGACAACTCCGCGCGCTGGCCGAAGTACTGGGACGGCCGCTGGTTCCTGAACGACTTCGGCAACAACAGCGCCAAGCACGCGCTGCTGCTCGATCCGGCGTCCGACCAGGACGGCTCCCAGCCGATCTACGCGGACTCCTTCCGCGGTTCGCTCCCCTGGGGCGCGAACTACATGGACTCCAAGTTCGGTCCGGACGGCGCCCTCTACGTGCAGGTCTACGAGGGCTTCTTCACGACCGGCTCGGGCGCCGGCCTGTACCGCTTCAAGTACACCGGCGGCCCGGACACTCCCGGCCCGGACCTGCAGTGGACCTCGACGGCCACGGCGCGGACGGTCCAGTTCTCGGCCGGCGCCTCAGGCGGCGTCGCCTACGAGTGGGACTTCGGGGACGGTGAGACGGCCGCGGGGACCAACCCGCTGCACGCCTACGCCGCGCCCGGCGCCTACACGGCGAAGCTGACGGTGGTCTATGCCGACGGTGAGCGCGCGACGCAGACGTTGAGCGTCCCGGTCTCCGACGACACGGCCGCCCCGACCACGACGGTCCAGCTCAACGACGCCACGCCGGCCGCCACCTACACGGCCGCCGTGAAGGTCGGCCTGCGGGCCAACGACGGCACCGGCGGCGCCGGCGTCGAGTGGACGGAGTACCGGATCGACGGCGGGTCCTGGACGCGCAAGGACAACACGGCCAACGCCTCCCCGTTCGTGACCGAGTTCACGGTCGGCGACGAGGGCTACCACACGGTCGAGTTCCGCTCCCGCGACAAGGCGGGCAACGTCGAGTCGCCGATCGGGACGGTCACGTTCGCCATCGACCTCCCGGGCGGTGGCAACGGCGGCTGCTCGGCGCAGTCGGATCAGTTCAACGGCTCGGCCCTGGACCCGAAGTGGCAGATCGTCAACCCGCTCGCCGGCAACCCGCCGACCGTGGGCAGCGGGCGTCTGACGATGCCGATGGTGCAGGGCGACCTGTACACGAACACGGGCAACGCGCAGGCGCTGATGCAGGCCGTGCCGAGTGGCTCGTGGGTCGCGACCGCCAAGGTCGCCCACGCGACGATCAACGCCGACGGCCGGGCGGCCGGCCTGGCGCTGATCAACACGCTCAACCCGAACTACCTGCTCAAGACGACGGTCCAGTACAAGACCGACACCGATCCGAACACGGCCGGCAACCAGCCGGGCAAGTGGACGGAGCGCGTGCTGACGGCCAACAACGCGTCGGTCGTCATCCCGCCGGCCACGGTCCCGTGGCCCAACTCCGGGGCGCTCAACACGAGCGGTGAGTTCATCTGGGTGCGCTTCGTCTACGACGACGCGGCCAAGACGATCACGACCTGGTCCTCGACCAACGGCACGACGTTCAACTCGTTCGGCGCGCCGATCTCGGTCACGCAGTACCTGTCCCAGCCGGGCGGTCTGCGGGTCGGCGTGTTCACCAAGCACGACGCGGGCGGCACCGACGACATCGCGCAGTTCGACGCGTTCAACGTGGTCTCGTCCTCGGATCCGCAGATCCCGGGCGACGACTGCGGCGGCGACGGCTCGTGCCCGCAGACGGACGAGTTCACCGGCTCCACGATCGACCCGAAGTGGTCGCTGGTGAACCCGATCACGGGCGCGAACCCGACGGTGGCCAACGGCCGCCTGGTCGTCCCGCTCCGCCAGGCCGACCTGTACGCGGCGACGGGCAACGCCCAGCTGCTGCTGCAGCAGGCCCCCGCGACGGGCTCGTGGACCGCGACCGCGAAGGTCGTGCACTCGGGTCTGACCGCGGATGGCGAGGCGCTCGGGCTCGGGCTGATCAACAGCTTCAGCCCGAACTACTTCGTCAAGGCGACGGTGCAGTACAAGAACGACACCGATCCGAACACCTCCGGCAACCAGCCGGGCAAGTGGGCGGAGCGGGTGCTGACCGCCAACGGGTCGGCGATCACGCTGCCCCCGGCGACCGTGCCGTACCCGAACTCCGGTGCGCTCAGCACCTCCGGGGACTACATCTGGGTTCGGCTCGCCTACGACGACGTGGCCAAGACCCTGAACACGGCGACGTCGACGGACGGGGTCACGTTCACGACGTTCGGCGCGCCGATCTCGACGACGCAGTACCTCAACCAGCCGGGCGGCTATCGCATCGGCGTGTTCGGCAAGCGCGACGGCAACTCGGCGAACAAGAACGTCGAGCTCGAGTCGTTCACGCTCGAGACGGCGGACTGCGGCGGCACCGGCGGTGACACGACGGCGCCGAGCACGACGAACGTGCTCGACCCGACGACGCCCAACGGTGACTCCGGCTGGTACAAGGGCGACGTCAAGGTCACGCTCAACGCGACCGACAACAACGGCGGCTCGGGGGTCGACAAGACCGAGTACCGCACCGCCGGCGCCTCGACCTGGACGGCCTACACGGCCCCGTTCACGGTCAGCACGGCCGGGACGACCACGATCGAGTACCGCTCGACGGACAAGAAGGGCAACGTCGAGTCGACGCGGACGGTGACGTTCAAGATCGACAAGACGGGCCCGGCGACCTCGGCCAAGCTCAACGGCTCCGATCCGAAGGCGACCTACACCGGCGACGTCGCGGTCGACCTCGACGCGACGGACGCGACCTCGGGCGTGAAGGCGACCGAGATCCGCGTCGACGGCGGCGACTGGAAGCCGTACGTGGAGGAGGAGACGATCCTCAACACGGAGGCCGATCTCGCCAAGTGGGCGCAGGCCGGTCCGGGCAAGCTCACCTGGAACGCCGCTGACGGCGGCTTCTTCCGCCCGTCCGGCGGGCTGGGGATGCCGTGGTATCCGGTCAAGGACTACGGCGACTTCGTGATGAAGTTCCAGTGGCGTGACTCGGCCACGGGTACGAACGGGAACGGTGGCGCGTTCGTGCGCTTCCCGAACCCGGCCGAGGCCGTGACGCGGACCGCCGCGAACCGGTTCCCGTGCCAGGTCGGTTCGGCCCAGACCGATCAGGCCTGGGTCGCGATCTACTGCGGTCACGAGATCCAGATCAACGACTACCAGTCCGACGCGCAGAAGACGGGCTCGATCTACAACTTCTCGCCGCTCAACGCCACGCAGGCGAAGGTCCAGCCGCGCGGTACCTGGGTGGATTACGAGATCAAGGTCGTCGGTCAGACCTACACGATCAGCCGCAACGGGGAGGTCCTGCAGACCTTCCAGAACACGCCGGGCAAGACGTCCTCCCGGTCCGGTGACCCGTCGACGACGGATCGCCAGTTCACGCGCGGCTACATCGGCCTCCAGAACCACTCGGATGCCGACGTCATCGACTACAAGAACGTCCGCGTGCTCTCGCTCGACGCCGGCTCGGTCCAGGGCCCGGTGAAGGTGACGGGCAACGGCGCGCACACGGTCGAGTACCGCTCGACGGACGTGGCGGGCAACGTGGAGGCGACCAAGAAGGTCGACTTCACCATCGGCACCGCGGACACCGTCGCGCCGGTGACGACCAGCGCGCTCACCCCGGCCTCGCCGGGTGCGGGCGGGACCTACAACGGTCCGGTCAGCGTCCAGCTGTCGGCCACCGATCCGGCGCAGGCCGGCGGGGGCGGGGGCGCGCCGAAGACGGTCGACGCCAACGCGTTCGCCGACCACTGGGAGCCGAACGCGCTGACCGCGACGGTCGGCGACACCGTGCGCTGGAACTTCCCGACGGCGACGGCGGGCACGGTCCACGACGTGTGGATCATCAAGCCCGGCGAGTCGGCGACCAGCGACGGCACGCGCCTGAGCAACAACGACACGGGCAACATCGTCATCCCGGGCGGCCCGCCGGTGACCTCGGTCGTCGACGCGGCCGGGACGTACACGTTCATGTGCAAGATCCACTCGCACAAGGGCACGGACGGCTGGGAGGGCATGGTCGGCAAGGTCACCGTCACCGCGGGTGGCGGCTCGACCCCGGGCTCGGGCGTGGACTACACCGAGTACCGCGTCAACACGGGCGGGGCGACCGGCGAGTGGGTCCGCAAGGACAACACGAGCTCGGCGAGCCCGTTCGTGACGACCGTCGGCGTGTCCGCGGTCGGTTCGCACGTGGTCGAGTACCGCTCCAAGGACAAGGCCGGCAACACCGAGGCCACCAAGTCGGTGGCGTTCTCGATCCAGGCGCCGGGGGCGGGTGACTCCGAGGACGCCGACGTCAACGCGGACGTGCCGCTGGTGATGTCGCTCGAGTTCACCGGGGCGGCGACCGTCGGCCCGCTGGTCCCGGGCGTCGCGAAGGACTACACCGCGTCGCTGGCGGCGAAGGTGACGTCCAGCTCGCCCACCACGGCGTTGAGCGCGGTGGATCAGAGCACGAACGCTCCGGGCCGCCTGGTCAACGGCACCACGGCGCTCCCGCAGCCGCTGCAGGCCGCCGCCGGTGGGGCGTTCGCGCCGATCGGCGGCACGCCCACTGTCCTGAAGTCCTGGACCGGGCCGCTGGCCAACGACCCCGTGACGGTCGAGTTCAAGCAGCCTGTCGCTGCCACCGACAAGCTGGTCGCGGGTCACTACAGCAAGCGGATCACGTTCACGCTGTCGGCGACCACGCCGTAGCTCGCTGACGCAATTCCCGGTCCCTGCGGGTTTCGCCGCGGGGACCGGGCGTGCGTCTTCGGACGCACGAACACGCGTTCGACTGTTCCGTCCGCGCTGGTCATAGACTGAGAGGCAGACTTATGTCCTCTCGTCAGAACTCCATCGTCGTCTCGGGCGCCCGGGAGCACAACCTCAAGGACGTCACCGTCGAGCTGCCGCGTGACTCGCTCGTCGTCATCACCGGGCTGTCCGGCTCCGGCAAGTCCTCGCTCGCGTTCGACACGATCTACGCCGAGGGTCAGCGCCGCTACGTCGAGTCGCTGAGCGCGTACGCGCGCCAATTCCTGGGGCAGATGGACAAGCCGGATGTGGACTCCATCGAGGGTCTGTCGCCGGCGATCTCGATCGATCAGAAGACGACGTCGCGCAACCCGCGGTCGACGGTCGGCACGGTCACGGAGATCTACGACTACCTGCGTCTGCTGTGGGCGCGGATCGGCAAGCCGCACTGCTTCAACTGCGGGCGGCCGATCGCGGCGCAGTCGGCGGAGCAGATCATCGACCAGATCATGGGCCTGGAGGAAGGCACGCGGTTCATGGTCATGGCGCCGATCGTGCGCGGCCGCAAGGGCGAGTACGGCAAGCAGCTGGCCGAGCTGCGCGGCGAGGGCTTCACGCGCGTCAAGGTGGACGGCGAGCTGCGCCAGCTCGAGGAGGAGATCGTCCTCGACAAGCGCTACAAGCACGACATCTCGGTGGTCGTGGACCGTCTGGTGATGCGGCCGGAGCTGCGCAAGCGCCTGGCGGATTCCGTGGAGACCGCGGTCGCGCTGGCCGACGGCATCCTCGAGGTGGAGACCGTTCCTCGCGACGGTGAGCCGGAGATCTTCACGTACTCCGAGCGCTTCGCCTGCCTGCATTGCGGGATCTCCATGCCCGAGCTCGAGCCGCGCTCGTTCTCGTTCAACGCGCCGCATGGCGCCTGCCCGCGCTGCACCGGGCTGGGCTCGATGATGGAGATCGACCCCGAGCTCGTGGTGCCGGACCCGTCGCTCTCGATCAACGAAGGCGCGATCTTGCCGTGGTCCTCAGGGGCGACGGGCTACTACGAGCAGATCGCGCAGGCGATCGCCGAGCGCTACGAGGTCGACGTCGACTCGGCGTGGGAGGACCTCCCGGCCGAGGTCCAGAACCTCTTCCTGTACGGCACCAACGGCGACAAGCTGTACGTGACGTACCGCAACCGGATGGGTCGCAAGCGGTCGTACATGACGACCTTCGAGGGCATCGTCCCGAACCTCGAGCGCCGCTACAAGGAGACCGACTCCGACTGGTCGCGGGAGAAGATCGAGGAGTACATGTCGATGCGGCCGTGCCCGGAGTGCAACGGCGCGCGCCTGCGGCCGGAGTCGCGGGCGGTCAAGGTGGGCGGCATCCCGATCCACGAGTTCACGGCGTTGAGCGCCAAGCGGGCGATCGAGTGGATGGACGGGCTCGAGCTCTCCAACCAGGACCGCGCGATCGCGCGGCTGATCCTGCGCGAGATCGACGAGCGCCTGCGGTTCCTGGACAACGTGGGCGTCGGGTACCTGTCGATGGAGCGGGCGTCGGCGACGTTGAGCGGCGGCGAGGCGCAGCGGATCCGGCTGGCGACGCAGATCGGGTCGTCGCTGGTGGGCGTGCTCTACATCCTCGACGAGCCGTCGATCGGCCTGCACCATCGCGACAACGAGCGGCTGATCAAGACGCTGGAGCGGCTGCGCGACCTCGGCAACACGGTGTTGGTCGTCGAGCACGACGAGGACACGATGCGCGCCGCCGACTACGTGGTCGACATGGGTCCCGGCGCCGGTGAGCACGGCGGGCATGTCGTCGCGCGGGGCACGGCGGAGGAGATCATGGCCGTCGAGCAGTCGCTGACCGGGCAGTTCCTGGCGGGAACGCGGCGGATCGAGCCGCCCGCGGTGCGGCGCAAGCCCTCGGCGTACGTCGAGATCATCGGGGCGTCGCAGCACAACCTCAAGAACGTCGACGTCAAGATCCCGCTCGGCGTGTTCTGCGCGGTGACGGGCGTGTCGGGCTCGGGCAAGTCGACCCTGGTCAACGAGATCCTCTACAAGGCCGTCGCGAACAAGCTGCACCGCTCGCGGATGCGGCCGGGCGCGCACAAGCGCCTCAAGGGCCTCGAGCACCTGGACAAGATCATCTCGGTCGACCAGTCGCCGATCGGCCGCACGCCGCGGTCGAACCCGGCGACGTACATCGGGCTCTTCGACATCATCCGCGACCTGTACTCCAAGACGCAGGAGGCGCGGGCGCGCGGGTACAAGCCGGGCCGGTTCTCGTTCAACGTCAAGGGCGGTCGCTGCGAGGTCTGCCGCGGCGACGGCCAGATCAAGATCGAGATGCACTTCCTGCCGGACATCTACGTCCCGTGCGAGCAGTGCCACGGCAAGCGGTACAACAAGGAAACGCTGGACATCCGGTTCAAGGGCAAGACGATCGCCGACGTCCTCGACATGCCCGTCGAGGAGGCGCTCGAGTTCTTCGCCCACGTCCCGAAGATCGCCCGCCGCCTCCAGACCCTGCAGGACGTCGGCCTGAACTACATGCGGCTCGGCCAGCCGGCGACGACGCTGTCGGGCGGCGAGGCGCAGCGCATCAAGCTGGCGAGCGAGCTCGCGAAGGTCGCGACCGGCCGCACCCTCTACATCCTCGACGAGCCCACCACGGGCCTGCACTTCGCCGACATCCAGAAGCTGCTGGAGGTCCTCCAGCGCCTGGTCGACCAGGGCAACTCCGTCGTCGTCATCGAGCACAACCTCGACGTGATCAAGACCGCGGACCGCATCATCGACATGGGCCCGGAAGGCGGCGAGGAGGGCGGCACCCTCATGGCCGCCGGCACCCCCGAGGACATCGCGAAGGTCGAAGCGTCCTACACGGGCCGCTACATGAAGGACCTCACGAAGCCCTCGGCCAAGCCAAAGCCGCCGGCCCGCAAACGCGCGCCCCGCAAGGTCGCCGCGGCGGCCTGACCCGGCGCGGCGCCACGCCGCGCCGCGGTCAGTTCGTCGCGACGGCGGGTTCGGCGGCGACGGCGGTCCGGCGGCTCGGGCGCAGGATGACCACGGCGAGCACCAGCGCGGCCAGCACGAGCGCGGAGGCGACCTCGAACGCGACGCCGTAGCCGTCGACGAGGGCGGCGGCGCTGGTCGCGGAGCCGGTGCGGTTCTCGGCGACGGTGGCGAGGATCGCCAGGCCGAGCGCGCCGCCGACCTGCTGGGTCGTGTTCACGAGGCCCGACGCGAGGCCGGAGTCCTCGGGTGCGGCGGAGGACATCGCCAGCGTCATCAGCGCCGGGAAGGTCAGGCCGCCGCCGATGCCGAGCAGCACCATCGCCGGCAGCAGATCGGTGACGTACTGGCCGTCGACCGGCACGCGCGAGAGCAGGAACAGGCCCGCCACGATCGAGGCGAGCGCGGGGATCAGCACGTTGCGCGCCCCGAAGCGTGCGTTCAGCCGCGCCGAGAAGCCCAGCGACAGCACGCCGATCGACAGCGAGATCGGCAGGAAGGCGGCGCCGGTGCGGACGGCGTCGTAGCCGAGCACCCGCTGCAGGTACAGCACGGCGAGGAAGAACACGCCGAGCATCCCCGCGATCATCAGCATCTGCACCAGGTTCGCGCCCGCGACGTTGCGGGAGCGCAGGACGCGGAGCGGGAGCAGCGGGCGGGCGGCGGTCGCCTGGCGCCAGACGAACGCGGCCAGCAGCGCGACGGCGACGACCGCCAGAACCAGCGAGCGTGCGTCGACGATCGTGTAGACGCCGAGCATCAGCGCGCCCGTCACCAACACGGCGCCCGGGACGTCGGCGCCGGCGCGCAGGCCGAGACCCCGCTCCGGAGCGATCCAGCGCGCGCCGAGCACGAACGCCAGCACGCCGATCGGCACGTTGACGAAGAAGATCCAGTGCCACGTGAGGGCCTGCGTCAGGACGCCGCCCGCGAGCAGACCGATCGACGCGCCCGCCGAGGCGACGAACGAGAAGACGCCGATCGCGCGGCCCTGCTCGCCCGGCTCGGGGAACATCGTCACGATCATGCCGAGGATCACGGCGGAGCTCAGCGCGCCGCCGACGCCCTGGATGAACCGCGCGGCGATCAGCATCTCGGGCGAGCCGGAGAGCCCGCACAGCAGAGAAGCGAGGGTGAAGACGGCGAGGCCGGCGAGGAAGATCGTGCGGCGGCCGATCAGGTCGCCGAGCCGGCCGGCGAGCAGCAGCAGACCGCCGAAGGCGATCAGGTAGGCGTTGATGACCCACGCCAGACCTGACGCGGAGAAGCCGAGGTCCGACTGGATCGTCGGCAGGGCCACGTTCACGATCGTCTGGTCGAGGATCACCATCAGCATCCCCGCGCACAGGACGACGAGGGCCAGCCAGCGCGAGTCGCGAGTTGAAACGGTCATACGAGGGACCGTAGCAGATGATCTAGAACTAGACGATCTACTTTCAACCTAAAGGGGTCAGGCCCCTTTAGGTTGCCCGCGGGCGCCTCACGGGCTGCACGCACTGCGGCGGGTGGGCGAGCCGCTCGTCGACGAGGCGCCGGAGCGCCGAGGCGAAGACGTCGCGCTCGGCCTCGGGCAACGAGGCGAGGACGTCGGCGAAGATGCCCTGGACGAGATCGTCGCCGTCGTTCGCGAGCTCGCGCCCGGCGTCGGTCACGGCGATGATCCGCGCGCGCCGGTCGTTCGGGGCGGGGCGCCGCTCGACGAGCCCGCGCTTCTCGAGCTTGTCGACCGTGACGACCATCGTCGTCTTGTCGAGCTGGCAGAGCTCGGCGAGCTGGATCTGCGTGCGATCGGCTTCGAGCGCCTTGATCAGCACGCACTGCTCGCGAGGGGAGAGTCCGAGGTGCTCGAGCCGGGCGGTCAGCTCCGTCTGGAGCGAGTGCGCGGCGGACGAGAAGAGGAACGCGAGATCCGGTGTCCGCTCAACTATCGCCATGACACCGAGCGTAGCAGCGATTGGTCCGCGACGAGATCATCCCGCCGCGGACCAATCGGAGGCGCAACTATCCGCCGAAGCGGCCGCGCAGCGCCTGGACGTTCGCGACGTACTTGGCGGTGTCTTCGAACACGCCGCGCGAGCGCAACGCGCCGAGGCCCTGGTAATAGGCGGCGATCGCCTGCGACTCGTTCCCGCCAGTCTGGTTGAGCAGCGACTTCAGGTACAGGACGCCGGCGGTCACGTTGTCGGTGGCCGAGTACGGGTTGAGCTGGCGGCCGGCGAGGTTCTTCTGCACGTAGTCCCACGTGCCGGGCATGACCTGCATGACGCCGCGGGCGTTGGCCGAGGAGACCATCGCGTTGTTGAAGCCGCTCTCCTGCCAGGCGATCGCGGTCGCCAACGAGGGGGAGACGCCGTGGGCGGCGGCGACGGACTGGACGTCGGACGCGCCGACGCGTGACGCGGTGGGCTCAGGCGCCGCGACCGGGACGACGGTCGCGGTCGGTGCGGGCTGCGAGGCGCGCGCGGGGGCGGGCGCGCCGGTCGGCAGCTTGATCACGGTGCCGGCGATGAGCAGGCCGGCGGGATCGAGGCCGTTCATGGCGGCGATCGCGCCCACGGACACGCGCGCACCCGCGGCGAGGCCCGACAGCGTGTCGCCCACGCGGACCGTGTAGCCGCCCATCGGGGCTGGGGCGGACGAAGCAGGAGCGGCGGCCGGCGCGGCAGAGGTGGCGGGCGCGGCGGCCGATGCGGAGGTGACGAGGCCGGCCTTCTGGAGCGCGGCGTAGCCCTCGACGGTGCTCGGGACCTGGATGGTGCTGCCGAGCACGACCTGCGAGCTCTCGGAAAGGCCGTTGAACGCGGCGACGGTGCGGGTGGTGAGGTTGTTGGCGGACGCGATCGACCACAGCGTCTCGCCTGGCTGCACGACGTGCGGCACGGCGGCGCTTGCAGGAGCGACCAACAGCATGGCGAATGAAACTGCGAGTAGCGGAGTACGACGAAACACGTAGCCTCCCAGCGAAGTGTCTGACTGACCCGCAGGCTGCCCCGACCGCGGCGCGATTGCTAGCGCTGCGCGCGCGGTTACGTGAACGTGCATGGAATCTTCCCTTCGCGACGACCTCAAGCTCTGGGCGCAGAAATGGCGCTGGTATGAGCGCAATTCGCTCCCGCACAACCGGGCCCGGATCCACTACGAATTCGCTCGGCGCCGTGCTTTCGCGCGCTGGCCGCTCCACGGCAACGTCCTCGAGATGTTCGCCGAGGGAAGATTGGAACTCGGCGAACACGTGCTGCTCGAGCCCAATGTGTGGCTGACCGCCGCCGCGCCAGGAAGGATTCGCATCGGCGGCGGCACCTTCCTGAATCTGGGCGTTCAGGTCGCCGCGATGGACCTCGTGGAGATCGGCGAGCACTGCATGTTCGCCAACGGCTCCTTCGTCACGGACGCCAACCACCGCTTCGACGACCTCACGCAGCCGATCACCTGGCAGGGCTTCACGACGAAGGGCCCGACCCGGATCGGCGACAACGTCTGGTGCGGCGCGAACGTCGTCGTCACGAGCGGCGTGACGATCGGCGAGCGCTGCGTGATCGGCGCCAACAGCGTCGTCACCACCGACATCCCGCCGTTCAGCATCGCGGCGGGCGCACCCGCCCGCGTGATCAAGGCGATCAGGCCTTCGTCAGCATGATCTTCAGGGCCAGCACCACGGCGGCCGCGAACACCAGCAGGAAGAACGCCGACAGCGCGCCGTAGGCCACGCACGCCCCGGAGGCGCCTGAGCGCCGCGCCTGCGCCGAGCGGCTCGCGCCCAGCACCACGAACGAGTACGACGCGGTGATCCCCACGCCCGCGACGAGCGACACGGCGATCACCTCGAGGATGTCGCCGATCATGCGGTCACCGGCTCGGGGGCATGGCGCATCCGCCACGCCGCGAACGCGCCCAGCCCGACCAGCAACAGCGCGGCGACCACGATCGGCCCGGCAGAGCCTTCGCCGAACATCCGCACGATCGCGTACGTCAGGGCGCCCACAGCGGCCGAGCAGGGCAGCGTCAGCACCCACGCCACCACGATGTTCCCGGCCACGCCCCAGCGCACCGCCGAGAGCCGCTTCGCCGCGCCCGCGCCCATGATCGCGCCGCTCATCACCTGCGTCGTCGACAGCGGGAACCCGACGTGCGACGCCGAGAGGACCACCGCCGCACCCGCTCCCTGCGCCGCGAACCCCTGCGCCGAATCCATCTTGATGATCTTCGAGCCCATCGTGCGCACGATCCGCCACCCGCCCACATACGTCCCGAGCGCGATCGCGGACGCCGACGAGACGACGACCCAGGTCGGGATGTCCGCGTCGGGGCTCATGTTCCCGTTGGTCACGAGCGCCAGGAAGATGATCCCCATCGTCTTCTGCGCGTCGTTGGTGCCGTGCGACAGCGAGAACAGCGCGGTGGTCGCCAACTGCCCGAGCCGGAATCCGCGCGAGACGACCCCCGGCGACTGGCGGCCGACGATCCGGTAGGCGATCAGGATCGCCGCGCCGGCGGCGACCAGCGCCAGCACGGGAGCGACCAGAGCGGGGATCGCGACCTTCTCCACGAGCCCGTTCCAGTTCACCGCCGAGGCGCCCGCGGAGGCGAGCGTCGCACCCACCATCCCGCCGATCAGCGCGTGCGAGGACGATGACGGCAGCCCGAACCACCACGTGGTCAGGTTCCAGGCGATCGCGCCGATCAGGCCGGCGAAGACCGTCAAGAGCGTCACCGAGGTCGAATCGACGATCCCCTTGGCGATCGTGGCCGCGACGGCGAGCGACAGGAACGCGCCGACGAAGTTCAGGCTCGCCGACATCGCCACGGCGAAGCGGGGGGAGAGCGCGCGCGTGGACACCGCCGTCGCGATCGCGTTGGCGGTGTCGTGGAATCCGTTGGTGAAGTCGAACGCGAGGGCGGTCCCGACGACGATCAGGAGAACGAGGTCGGAATGCACTAGCGGTTCTTGATGATGATGTCCGACACCGTGTTCATCGCCGCCTCGGTGGCGTCGATGGCGTCCTCGAGACGCTCGTAGATGTCCTTCCAGCGGATCACCATCATCGGGTCGATCCCGTGGTTGAACAGCGACGCGACGGCCTCGCGCAGGATGCGGTCGCCCTCGCTCTCGAGCCGGTTGACCTCGACCTGGATCGCGCGGATGTCCTCCAGACGGCGCAGCGCCGGGATCGCGCTGTTGACCTTCTTGACGGCGTCATGGAGGACGTGCGCCATCCGCTGCGACTGATCCGTCGGCGCCTCGATCTGGAACAACCCGAGGAAGTCGGCGATCTCCTCGATGAAGTCGACGATGTCGTCCACCGCGGAGGCGAAGGCGATGATGTCCTCGCGGTCGAACGGCGTGACGAACGTCTGATTGAGCCGCTGGATGATGTCGTGCGTGATGCGGTCGCCCTCTTGCTCGCAGACGACCACATCGCGCAATGCCTCACCGTGGTCGGGCCAGTGCTCGAGCATGTGCTCGAGCAGCCCGGCCGCGCGGACGGCGTTGTTCCCCGCCTCCTCGAAGAGGTCGAAGAATTCCCGTTCCTTGGGCGCGAAGAGATGCGAGAGCCGACTCATCGCGCGCCAGTGTATGTGAAGAAGTTGTTATCGCCTGGCGTGCTGCTCCACCGCCGCGACGCTCCCCACGAAGCGCTCCAGTTCCTCAGGCGCGATTCCGTAGGTGTGCTCGGGCGCCGGGAACTTGCGCGTGCGGACCTCCTCGGCGTAGGCCTCGACGCCGCGCAGCATCTCTTCCTTGACCGCCGCGAAGCGCTTCGCGAACTTCGGCTGGAAGTCGTCGTGGATCGCGAGCAGGTCGTGCAGGACGAGCACCTGTCCGTCCGTGCTCGGCCCGGCGCCGATCCCGATGATCGGGATCTCGAGGTGAGGCATCATCACGTCGGTGACCGCGGCGGGGATCGCCTCGAAGACGATGCTGAAGCAGCCCGCCTCCTGCAGTGCCAGCGCGTCGTCGAAGACCTGCTTCGCGCGCGCCGCGGTGCGGCCCTGCGCGCGGTAGCCGCCGAGCATCGTCGCGGTCTGCGGCGTCAACCCGATGTGACCCATGACCGGCACGCCCGCCCGCACGATCGCCCGCGCGCGGTCCGCTGACGCCCCGCCGCCCTCGAGCTTGACGGCGTCGCACCCGGCCTCCTTGACGAAGCGGTGCGCCGTCTCGATCGCCTGCGAGTCGCTCGCCTCATAGGAGCCGAACGGGAGGTCACCGACGAGCATCGGCGCCTTCAGGCCGCGCCGTACGGCGCGGGTGAGCATCAGCAGTTCCTCGACCGTCACCGGCACGGTGTCCGGGTAGCCGAGCACGTTGTTGGCGGCGCTGTCGCCCACGAGGACGACGTCGACGCCCGCCTGCTCGACGACGAGCGCGCTCGGGTGGTCGTAGGCGGTGATCATCACGATCGGCTCGCCCAAGGCCCGCATCTCCGCGAGCTTGGTGAGGGTCACGCGCTTGCGCTGCTGATCCTTCGGGGGGCTGGACATCTCGCTCCTTTGGATGGTTGACGCCGGCTCAGCCGGTCGCCACCGGGACGGGTTCGAGGACGATGTTGTCGATCAGGCGGACGGGCCCGACCTGCGCGGCGATCGCGACCAGCGTGCGGGCGGAGACCGTGCGCAGAGGGGCGAAGGTGAGGGGGTCGACGATCGCGAGGTATTCGGGCTGAAGGTCGCCGACCTCGGCGAGGGCGGCGTCCCGGATCGCGTCGGTGTCGCGTTCGCCTGCGGCCACGACGGCCGCCGCGGCGTTCAACGCCTTCGACAGCCCGAGTGCCCGGGCGCGATCTTCGGGCGAGAGGCGGACGTTGCGGCTCGAGAGCGCCAGGCCGTCCGGCTCGCGGACGGTGGGGAGGACCTCGATGCGCGCCGGCATGTCGAGATCGCGCACCATCCGCTTGACCACGGCGACCTGCTGCGCGTCCTTCTGGCCGAAGTAGGCGACGTCCGGCCCGACGATGTTGAGCAGCTTGTTGACCACCGTGCAGACCCCGGCGAAGTGCCCAGGCCCTCGCTCGGCGCCTTCATAGACCTCGCTCAGCCCGTTCACCTGCACGGTCGTGGCGAAGCCATCGGGGTAGATCTCGCTCACGGGTGGGGCGAAGAGGACGTCGACGCCCAGGTCAGCCGCCTCGGCGGCATCGTTGGCCTCGGTGCGCGGGTAGGCGGCGAGATCGTGGGTGTCGTTGAACTGCGCCGGGTTGACGAACAGCGAGACGACGACCGAGTCCTGCTCCTCGCGCGCCGCGCGCATCAGCGAGTGATGACCGGCGTGGAAGGCGCCCATCGTCGGCACGAGGCCGACGGAGCGTCCCTCGGCGCGCACGTTGCCGAGCCAGGCGCGCATCTCTGCGACGGTGCGGATCGTCCTCATACCCAGGTCCTTCTACCCGCCACGGCGCGGGTGACCTCGACCAACTCGGTCCAGACCGGGAGGAGCTCCGGGGTCCGCTCGGTGATCGCGGCGCGATGGCGCTCGATCGTGCCCTCGTCGCCACGGGCGATCGGGCCCGTCAGCGCCGCCTCCGGCCCCAGCTCGGCCCATTGGTGGGCGGTCGCGAGCACCAGCGGGGCGAGCTGCCTTCGGCTGATGCCCGCCGTGGCGGCCAGCCGTTCCGCACAGGCCTCGAGGGCGACGAGGAAGTTCGAGGCGATCGCGCCCGCCGCGTGGTAGGCGGCGCGGTCCTCGGCCGCGACGTGGGTGGCGATCATGCCCAGGTGCCCGGCGAGGGCGTTGGCCGTGTTCAGCGCGCGCTCCGTGGTCCCGTCGACCGCCGCGCCCGCGCCGCGCAGCACGTCGGGCGTGCTCCCGGTCGGGACGGACATCAGCGGGTGCAGGGAGAACCCTTCGCGCTCGAACACGTCGAGGCCGGTGGCGCCGCTGCAGTGCCCGACCAGCGGGCCGGCGGGGACGTTGCGGGCGGCCTCGGCGATCGCGCCGTCCGGGACCGTGAGCAGCACGACCTCCGCGGTCGCGGGGATCGGCTCGCCGCGCTTGAGCGCAGGGCCGTCCGAGAGCGCCGCGGCGAGCACCGTGCCGAGACGCCCAGCGCCGACGACGGTGCAGGCAGGCAGGGTGTGGGGGCTCTTCGGGTCCAGTTCTCGCATCGAGATACCGGCTCGCCGATCATCGTATCCCGCAGATTGCGAGAACAGGGGAAGGATCCGCCGTCACCGGCGGTAGTTTGACCACATGTCCAGCGCTTCGGAACGGCGCGAGGAGCTCAAGGCCGTCTGGGAGCAGGCGCGCGGCTGCCAGCGCTGCCCGCAGCTCGCGAGCACGCGCAACACGGTCGTCTTCGGCTCGGGCAACGCCGACGCCGACCTGATGTTCGTGGGCGAGGCGCCGGGAGCGAACGAGGACCGCCAGGGCCTGCCGTTCGTCGGCCAGGCGGGGCGGCTGCTCGACCAGCTGCTCTCCGAGATCGGCCTGACGCGCAAGGACGTGTTCGTCGCGAACGTCCTGAAGTGCCGCCCGCCGGGAAATCGCGACCCGCTGCCGCAGGAGATCGACTCCTGCCAGGACTACCTGTTCCGCCAGCTCGAGCTGATCGAGCCGAAGGTCGTCTGCACGCTCGGGAACTTCGCGACCAAGCTGCTGCGCGAGGACATGACCGGGATCACGCGTCTGCACGGGCGTGACGAGCTGCGCCTCGTCGGCCCACGGGTCGTGCGGCTGTACCCGCTCTTCCATCCCGCCGCCGCGCTCTACACGCCGGCGATGCTGGCGACGCTGCGCGGCGACTTCCAGCGCATCCCGGAGCTGCTCGCCAAGCCCGCGCCCGAGCAGCCGGAGCCCGAGCCGCCCATCATCGAAGCGCCTGAGCCCGAGCCCGAGCTGGTGCTCGTCCCGCCGGACGATCCGGACGTCGAGCAGCTCGGTCTGTTCTAGGTTCTAGCCCTCCATGAAGCCAGAGACCTGGGCCATCGTGGGTGGCCGGCCGGACCGCGTGCCCGGCGCACCCTTGAACACTCCGCTCGTTCCCGCATCGAACTTCGTGCTGGGAACGGAGCGCCTCTACAGCCGCACGGAGGCGACCGACACCTGGGAGGCCTTCGAGGACGTCCTCGGCGGCCTCGAGGGCGGCCACGCCGTGTCGTTCTCCTCCGGCATGGCGGCGTGCAACGCGGTCCTCTCGCAGTTGCCGACCGGCGCGCACCTCGTGATCCCCGACGACTGCTACCAGGGCGTCGCGGGCATCGCCGAGGCGGGCGCCCGCGACCATCAGTGGAAGGTCGAGCGGGTCCCCGCGCCCGACACCGACACGTGGAAGGCGAAGCTGCTCGAGGCCGACATGGTCTGGCTCGAGTCGCCGACGAACCCGCTGCTCGACGTCGCCGACGTGGAGGCGATCTGCGCCGCTCCGCGCCGCGACGGCACGCGGGTGGTCGTGGACAACACGTTCGCCACGCCGCTCCTGCAGCAGCCGCTGAGGCTCGGCGCCGACGTCGTCATCCACGCGGCGACGAAGTTCCTCGGCGGGCACTCCGACCTGCTGATGGGCGCCGCCGTCGCCAAGGACGAGGCGCAGCGCGAGCTCCTGATCACCGCACGCAAGCTCTACGGCGCGACGCCGGGCGTGCTCGAGGCCTTCCTCGCCACCCGCGGCGTCCGCACGCTGCCCGTGCGCCTGAAGACCGCGGTCGCGACGGCGATCGAGCTCGTGCAGCGGCTCGAGGACCACCCGGCCGTCCAGCGCGTCCGCTACCCGGGGTTCGGCGCGGTCGTCAGCTTCGAGCTCGCCGACGCCGAGACCGTCGACCGCACCTGCGCGGCGATCAAGGTCATCTGGAACGCGACGAGCCTCGGCGGCGTCGAGACGACGATGGAGCGCCGCAGCGTCCACCCGGGCCAGGAGCACATCCCGGACGGCCTGATCCGCATGAGCGTGGGCTGCGAGGACGTCGAGGATCTCTGGGCCGACCTCGAGCAGGCCCTGGCCGCCTAAGCCGCTTCGCTCTGCGCGGCGCGGGCCGCGGCGTGCTCGTCGACCGTGATCGCGTAGCGCTCGTGGTCGCGCCACTGGCCGCCGATCAGCAGGTAGCGCGGGGAGAAGCCCTCGAGGCGGAACCCCGCGCCCCGGGCGAGCGCGATCGAGGGGGCGTTTCCGGGCTGGATGTTGGCCTCGATGCGGTGCAGGCCGAGGGCGCCGAAGGCGTGGTCGAGCACCTGGTCGAGCGCCTCGCGCATCAGCCCCTGGCCCGCGAAGCGCTCGTGGGCGTAGTAGCCCAGGTACGCGGACTGGAACGCGCCGCGGACGATCTGGGAGATCGTGAAGATGCCCGCGATCGCGCCAGTCTCGATGTGGATCGCGAGCAGACAGAGGAAGTCCTCGCGGCGCGACCGGCCGTAGAGCTCGTCGAACTGGTCCGCCCGCTCGGGCGGGTAGGTCCAGGGACGGTGCAGGCGGCGGCTCTCGCGCGCCAACGCCAGGAACTCCTGGCGATCGTCGCGGGTGAGGACGCGAAGAGCGATCCGCGCGCCGGGCGGCGGGTCGGGCGGAACCATGTCAGAGGGGCGGACGGCTTCGTCCGGGCGGCGACGGAGGACGGGGCGCTTCATGGCGTGAAGGAGAAATCAAAGCAGCGGATACCCTCGCGCGCCATGACCAGGGCCGTGATCGACGGACGGGCGGCCGTGCGGCCGGAGCTGGGCGGGGTGGAGCGCTGGGCGCGGGAGCTGTGCGCGCGGCTGCCCTACCGGACGCTCGCGCCGCCGCCGGCGCTCTCGCACCGTGCCGGTCACGCCTGGGAGCAGTTCGTGCTGCCGGTCCGCAGCGCGCGGGCGGACGCGCTGCTGTGCCCCGCGAACCTGGCGCCCGTCGCCGCCCGCAACGCGGTCGTCATCCTCCACGACGCCGCGCCGCTGCGTCATCCCGGCTGGTACAGCGGCCTCTACGCGGCCTGGCAGCGCCGGCTGCTCCCGTTGATCGCTCGCCGTGCCAGGACCGTGATCACGGTGTCGCCGTTCTCGCGGAACGAGCTCAAGGAATTGTTGAACGTCGAGGCCGAGGTGGTGTACGGCGGGGTCGACCCGCGGTTCACGCCGGAGGCCGCGACGCAGCGGGCGCGCCCGTATGTGCTGTGCGTCGCCTCGCACACGGCGCGCAAGAACCTGCGCGCGCTCGTGCCGGCGGCTCACGCGCTGCGCCGCGACGGGATCGACCTCGTCATCGCCGGCGGTCACCGCCCGCAGTTCACCGCCGAATCCGGCCTCGACGGCCTGACGCTCCTCGGCCACGTCACCGAGCAGGAGCTCCCGGGCCTCTACGCGGGCGCCGAGGCGTTCGTGCTCCCGTCGCTCTACGAAGGGTTCGGCCTGCCGGTGCTCGAGGCGATGGCGAGCGGCACCCCGGTCATCGCCGCGAACACGACCGCGCTCCCGGACACCGCGGGCGGCGCCGCGCGGCTCTCGGAGCCCGACCCGGGAGCGCTCCGCGAAGCGCTCCTGGACGTCCTGGGCGACTCGGCGCAGCGAGAACGGCTCCGTACCGCGGGCCTGCGGCGCGCCCGCGAGTTCACGTGGGAGCGGACCGCCCGCGAGGTCGACGCGATCGTCAGGAGGTAGCCATCACGCGCCGCAGCGGCGCGGGAAGGTGCAGCGTGTGCAGGCGGGGCTCCGGAGCCGGCTCGGTCTCCGACACCCGCTCCTCCGCCACGACGGCGTGCGCCGCCTGTACTACGCGCGGGTCGAACCGCGTGCCGGCGGCGTTCTCGAGCTCGATCAGCGCCTCGGCGTGCGAGAGCGCCGGGCCGCCCTTGGCGGTCAGGGCGCTCCATGTGTCCGCCACCGCGACGATCCGCGACGTGACGGGCGTGACCGGCCCACGCAGGCCCGCGGGACCGCCGCCGCCGTTCCACCACTCGCCCACGTGCCCGGCCTCCCACGACGCGCGGGAGGGATCGCGGATCGTCTGGCGGGCGTAGGCGATCGGGTCGCCGGCGTCCGCGCGGCGCTCGAACGCGAGCTGCGCGACCCGCGCGAGATGGCGCCGCTCGCTCCGGTCCAGCCCGAGGTGCAGCGCGAGCGCGTGCGAGTAGCGGCGCGTCGCGGTCAGCGGGTCGAGGCGAGCGACCGGCCGCGTGCGCGCGGCATAGGTCAGCAGCGACTGCGGGAGTACCGCGATCACTGCGAACACGGCGAGGGCGGCGACGCCGATCGGGCCGACCAGCAGCACGGTGAACGCGGCCAGGAAGACCATCACCATCGCCGTCGGCATCGTGTCGAAGAACATCCGCGGCAGCTGCGCGACCGGCAGGCCGTGGTGCAGCGGGAGGAACAGGCCCGGGCCGATCGAGAAGTTCACGAAGCACATGACCACCCCGGCGAGCACGAGCCAGGGCAGCGCGTCAGCGTCGAGACCAGCGACGCCTGCGGCGGCGAGCAGCGAGGAGGCGGCGACGGCCTCCCAGCCGTAGCCGGCGACGTTCGCCATGTTGCCCGCGCGGAGGATCTTCTCGCCGCGCACGATCCCCGCGACCGCGATCGGCACGACGTCCACCAGCAGCGCCGGGACCGGGCCGAGCACGGCAAGCGTGATCAGCGCCAGCGGCAAACCGGCATCGAACCTCGCTCCACCGGGCAAAGGAACTTCATTGAAGTCCGCGATCACGGCCAGTGCGATCAGCACGAGCAGCAGCCCAGGGCGGCTCCAGTCCGAGGACGGTGCCAGCCAGACCAGGGCGGGCACGAGCGCAGCCAGGGCGAACCCATGGATCGCCAGGGCGTAGCTACGTCGTGAACAGAGCTTCGACACGGTTCGTGAGCAAGCGTATACACAGCAGAGGCGGGACGCCCATGCCGATGGATGAGTTCAGCGCAGAGTTGTCTGCGGCGCGACACATGGCGCTCACACCTTCCAGTGGCTCATGACACCCCCCTCTGTCGCGATCCCCTGATGCTCGGTAAAACGTCTTGGCGCAAGGTACTCAACGGAGTCCCGTGACTGGTCCGCGCCTGAGTACGCGTGCGGACAACACGGCCGCCACAGCGGCCGGGACCACCCCGCCGAGGGCGCAGGCGGCGCCGAACCACAGCCCGGCCGCGGCCCCGGACTCCTCCGACAGCGCCCCGGCGACCGCCGCTCCGAAGGCGAGACCGCCGTTGTTGGCCGTCACCAGCCATGCGAACGTCCGCGTCCCCGACCCCGCCGGCGTGAGCTGGTTCGCCAGCAGGTAGGCGGTGGCGAACAGCGCGCCCAGCAGCGCGCCCGGCACGAGCAGCGACGCGGCGAGCAGCGCGAGCGAGCCGGTGGCGGTCGCCGTCAGCGCCACGCCGCCCGCCAGCAGCGCCATCAGCACCACGACCCGCCGGGCGGGCGGTCCGCGCCACGCGCGCCGGCCGGCGAGCAGGCTGCCCGCGACGGTCGCGACCGCCATGCCCGCGAGCAGCACGCCCGCCGCGCTGAAGTGGCCGAGCGCGCGGGTCGCCGCCGGCAGCGAGATGTCGATCGCGCCCAGCGCCGCGGCCGTCAGGGCGAGCGCGACGTAGAGCAGCCAGAGCGCCGCCGGCAGCGCGACCCGGCCCGCGGCCCCGGACTCCGTCGCCACATGGTCGGGCACCCACGTCGCCGCGGCGACCGTGCCCACCAGCAGCACCGCCGCCGCGATCGCGAGCCCGGCCTCGGGGGAGAGCAGCCCGGCGCACAGCGCCACGAGCAGCGGGGCGAAGATCACCGCCGCCTCCTCGCCCGCCGAGTCCAGCGCGAACGTCCGCTGCAGCAGATCCCCGCGCCCGTGGAGCGAGCGACCGTAGGCGGCGCGGGTGAACGGGCCCAGCGGCGGGGCGAGGAGCCCGACGAGCCCGCTCAGCGCCGCGAGGACCGCCGCCGGAGCCCTGGCAGCGCTCGCCACCACGAGCGCCCACGACGCGCCCGCGCACGCGAGCGCGAAGACGGTCAGCGCCTTCGGGCCGATGCGGTCCACGATCCGCCCGCGTGCGGGCGCCAGCGCGCTGGCGACCGAGAACGCCGCGATCAGCGCTCCCGCCTTCCCCGCCGAGCCGGCGAGGAAGATCAGCCCGAGCGGGAGCATCAAGAACCCCACGCGCCCCGCGAGCGACGCCGCGAGCAGTCGCCGGAGCGTTCGTTCCGCTAAGACAGCGCGATACCCGTCTCGCCCCCGCACGAGGGCTGCAGCGTATTCGTGTCAGCGGCAGCGTCGTGCGTCGCCTGACTGCTTCGCGCAGCCCTGCAAGCGACGTGCCAAACGCGTGAACGTGCCGAGCGATGGCGCGCTGACGAGGGAATCGCCACGCAGGCGCCGCAGGCCCGAGAAGTCGAAGGCGCTGTCGGTGATTCCCTCGTGGGAGAGCCACGTGTACCAGTACACCCGCCCGATGCGCAGCGACTTGCGCTCGTCGGCGAGCATCGGCAGCCCTTTGTCGAGCCGCGACGCCTGGCCCTGGTCGGTCGTCTCGAAGTCGTGGTGCTGGACGGTCTTGCCCTGCGCGGCGGGCCACGAGAGCTCGGTGACCCAGATCGGCAGCTTGCCGTCCTTGCGGCGCTCCATCAGGCGACGGACGATCTTGACGATCCGGACGACGTTCTTCGGCTGGCCCGTATAGGGATGCAGCGTGACGACGTCGAACGAGCGCCGCGCGCCCGCGTCGTACATGGCGGCCAGCGCCTTCCAGCTCTCGTTGGGCAAGCCCGCGAGGACCGTCTGCGAGCCCGGGTCGGCGGCTTTGAGCGCCTTGTGCGCGCGCTTGAGCATCGCGACGTAGGACGGCGCCCAAGGCGCGACGTTCCAATAGCGCGTCAGGTTCGGCTCGTTCCAGATCTGCCACGAGCGCACAGGTTGGGGAGTGACCTCGGGATGAGTGACCCATAACGACCCATTCGGTCCATATCGCGAGACCAGCGCGTTCAGGAAACGGGCGAAGTCTTCATTGTCGCGCGGCGGAGACCCTGGGTCATAGGGGTTTTTGGCCGCCCAAAGGGGCGTACCTTGCACAACCGGTAGCACGTCGAGACCACGCTGTGCGGCCATCAGGAAGATCTGGTCGGTCGCCGTGAAGTTCAGATCCCCGGGACCCGTAGGTTGCACCTGGTACCAGTACACGGCCGCGCGCACCGACTCCGCGCCGCTGCCGGCCAGCAGATCCCACTCGCTGGGGGCCTGGGCGAACGAGGGGTCGGTCATCGGGCCGTCGACGACGACGCCGAGCCAGCCGCGGGGCACCTCACGGCGCGCGGCATCGGCCGTCGTGGGCAGGACGAGGGCGCAGACCAGCGCGATCAGCACAAGGCGGTGCATTGGTACGTAGGATGCCGCGCCGATGCCCCGCGTTGCGTTGATCCACGATTTTCTGCTCGATCTGCGAGGGGCAGAGCGCGTCTTTGCGGCGATCTGCGACGCGTATCCCGACGCCGACGTGTTCACCGCGGTCTATGACCCGGTCGGCACCGAGGGGCGGTTCGCGGCGCGCGATCCGCAGGCGTCCTTCCTGCAGAAGCTGCGACCGACGTCGCGGACGTTCCGCCCGCTGCTGCCGATGTACCCGCACGCGATCGAGTCGCTGGACCTGCGCGGCTACGACGTCGTCATCTCCTCCTCGTCGGCCTGGGCGCACGGTGTGCTCGTCGATCCGGGCGCGACGCACGTCTGTTACTGCCACAACCCGTTCCGCTACGCGTGGAGCGAGCGCGAGGCGACGCTCGCGGCGCGCAACTTCGTGACCCGCCCGCCGCTGCGGGCGCTGCTGTCGCGCTGGCGCCAGTGGGACTGGATCGCGGCGCAGCGAGTCGATGCCTACATCGCCAACTCGGCGGTCACCCAGGCGCGGATCCGGCGCTACTTCGGGCGCGAGTCGACGATCCTGCATCCCCCGGTGGAGCTCTCGCGGTTCTCTATAGGCCCGGTCGGCGCGCACTACCTGGTGCTGGCGGAGCTGATGGCGCACAAGCGGATCGATGTCGCGATCCGGGCGTTCAACGCGCTCGGGCTGCCGCTGGTGGTCGTGGGGGATGGGCCGGAGTGGCGTTCGTTGCGGCGGCTCGCGGGGCCGACGGTCCGTCTGACCGGCCGGCTGTCCGACAGCGATGTCGCCGACCTGCTGCGTTCTTCGCGCGCATTGATCGTCACCGCCGAGGAGGAGTTCGGGATCGCGGCGGTCGAGTCGCTCGCGTCCGGCCGGCCGGTGATCGGGCTGCGCGCGGGCGGCGTGCTCGAGACCGTGACCGCCGGCCGGACGGGGTGGTTCTACGACGACGCGGACGATCCGGAGTCGCTCGCTTCGGCGGTGCGGGCCTTCGACATCGAGGCAATCCGCGCAAGCGATTGCGTCAGCGACGCGAGACGCTTCGGAGTCGAACCCTTCCAAGAGCAGCTACGCGCCATCGTTGCGGCGGCCAGCGGGCGTTCGCCTCGCGCTACAGAGCGTCCGTTGGGCGGTCTATTACCGCGCAGAACGTCACGCAGGGGCGCCGAATCCATGAAGCTTCGTTAAATCTCGCGCGTCACGGGAACAATTTCCGTAACCCCGTGACATGATTCGGGTTGTCTGTTGTGCGCGGGCCACGCCTGCGCGCGCTCAGTTCGTCGCTTGGGTCACAAGCTTAGCGGCGGCCTGAGGTCTCTCTGGGGGACATCCGGTGAATCGATACGGGTGTCCAACCTTGCAGGACCGCCGCCGGGTACCGGCGAAATCGTCAGGGCCCTCGGCGGGGTGGTTGCAAGATCAACGAGTTATGCCTATAATACCTACTGGATCAGTAGGACTTGAGACTTCGAGCGAAGGACCCCAAAACGAGCACTATCACCGACACCCCACGCCGCCGCACCGAGACCGAGCACGAGGTCGACCCGACTCTCGACTCGCTCCAGCTGCTCCTGCGTGAGGCTGGCCGGTACCCCCTGCTCAAGCCGAGTGAGGAGATCGAACTCGCCAAGCGGATCGAGCGTGGGGACCTGGCAGCCAAGGAACGAATGATCAACTCCAACCTCCGCCTGGTGGTCGCGAACGCGCGCCGCTATCAGGGCCAGGGCCTCGCCCTCGGCGACCTGATCCAGGAGGGGATGCTGGGGCTGATCCGCGCGGTCGAGAAGTTCGACTGGCGCAAGGGCTTCCGCTTCTCCACGTACGCGACCCTCTGGATCCGTCAGGCGATCCAGCGCGGGCTGGAGAACACGAGCCGCACCATCCGCCTTCCCGTGCATGTTGCGCAGCGCTCCCGCAAGGTCGGGCGCATCGAGCGCGAGCTCACGACGAAGCTCGGCCACGAGCCTTCCGACGAGGAGATCGCCTCGGCTGCCGACCTGCCGCTGGAGGACGTCATCGAGATCCGCAAGGCCGACCGCGCTGTGGTCAGCCTCGACAAGCCCGTGGGCGACGACGGCGACACCGCCTTCGGCGACCTGCTGGCGATCGAGACGCCCGCCGTGGACGAGGAAGTCCACGAGGCGCTGAAGTCCGAGACCCTTCTCACCGCCATCGCCGAGCTCCCCGAGCCCGAGCGTGACGTGATCGAGATGCGTTTCGGCGCCGGCGACCGCGAGCCGCAGACCCTGTCGCAGGCTGGTCGCAAGCTCGGTGTCAGCACCGAGCGGGCGCGCCAGATCGAGGAGCGCGCCCTGAAGCGCCTCTCGCAGCGCCCGGAGCTCATCGCTCTGCGCGAAGCCGCCTAGGCCTCAGCCGGATAGCAACACCTTCGAGAGCGCGCCCAATTGGGCGCGCTCTCGGTCGTTGTGGGGGGCTTTCGCCAGTGTCCTGGTCGCGAACGTGAGCAGCTGGGCCGCGTCGTCGCGTCGTCTCGCACCGGTTCCGAGCTGGTTGCCGATCACGTCTCGCCGCTGCCGCGCCAGCAGCTCGAACGGCTCGGTCTGGAGGCTGTGCCGGCCCGTGTGGGTGAGCTCGATGTCGGGGTGGAAGATCGTCTTGATCCCTTGTGCCCGCGCCCTGAGGCAGAGGTCCATGTCCTCGGCGAACAGGTGAATGCTCGGGTCGAAGGGGCCGAGGTGCCTGAGCGTCTGCGTGGGTGCCGCCAGCGCCGCGGCGATCGCCCAGCCGACCGTGCGCGGCGTCGTCGCGGTGTGCGGTGTCGCCCGCGCGGGCGCTCGCGGCGAGATCGCCGGCACGAACGCACCCCATGTGCCCGGCAGTGCATGGACGCTCCGCTGCATGGTTCCGTCCTCGTTGTTGAGGCGAGGGGCGTGCAGCCCGGGCTGCTGCGCTCGTTGGGCGAGGGCGTGTGGCGAGCCGATGATGTCGGGGTTGAGCAGGACGGTGACGGGCTGCGTGACGTGCGTGAGCGCCTCGTTGTTGGCTGCGCCGAACCCGGGGTTGTCGCGCCGCTCGATCACCCGCGCGCCGTGCCGTTGGGCGATTTGCGCCCCGCCGTCGTCGGGCCCGGTGTCGACGACGATCAGCTGGTCGGGCGCGATCGTCGGCAGCAGCCGCTCGAGGTGCGCACGGCTGCGGTGCAGGACTACGACGACGGCATAGCCCGGCATATCGCCTCCTCGAGCCTGCGGGTCGAGGTGCGCACGTCGAAGTGCTCCTCCGCGCGGCGGCGGGCCCGCGCGCCCGCCTGCGGGTCGGCAAGCGCGCGCTCGATCCCGTCGGCTGCCGCGGCCGCGTCGCCGGGCGGGTACAGGCCCTCGGCCAGGATCTCCCTCGGGCCGCCGGCGTTCGGCGCGACGACCGGGCGGCCGGCCGCGAGCGCCTCGACCAGCACCATCCCGTAGGGCTCCTCGTCAGCGCAGTGCAGCAGCACGTGGTGCTCGGCGAGCGCCTGCGGGACGTCGTCGATCGGGCCGGCGATCGTCACGTTCGGGCCGGCTTCGGCCCTCAGTCTCCGCTCCAGCCCACCATCGTCGCCGGGCAGGGTCGTCCCGGCGATCGTCACGTGGGCCTCCGGAAGTCGCTTCGCGATCTCCAGCGCGAGCTCGGGACGCTTCCACGCGACCAGCGCGCCGAGCACGAGCACCTTCGGCGGCCCGTCCGGACGCGGTCGCGGGGTGAAGCGGTCCAGGTCGACGCCCGGATGCAGGACGGTGACGCGCTTCCCGATCTGTCTCGCGATCGCCTGCGAGGCTGCCGCGACCCCGTTCGCGTCCTTCGACGCCGCCTTCACCACCGCGCGGATCGCCCGGCCGGGCAGCAGATCGTGGTGCACGGCGAGCCACGGCCGGCTCTCCAACCGCGCCGCGAGCACCGCTCGCGCACCCCACGCGACCACGAACTCGGGCTTCAGCCGGCGGATGTCCCTCGCCAATGCGGCCACGCCGGCCATGTGCGCAAGACCGACCTTGAGCGGCCGCTCGGCGACGCCCGCATGCGCGATGCCCGCCTCTCGCAGCGCGTCCGCGAGCGGCCCGTCCGGACACGCGACGACGAGCGGCCGCTCGATTCGCGTCACCGCGTCGAGCAACACCCGCTCAGCGCCCCCGAGCAGTCCGGAATACGAGACGAACAACAGGTCCGGGCCGGCCATCGGCGCTCAGGATGGCGATCGCCGAGAAGAAACGCGGTCAGACCCCACCCGCGCATGAAACTCGTGTTTGTGCGGTTTTCTGCCGTTTTCCGCGTGTTTGAACTCGCGCGAGGGGTGCGCGCACGCGCCGTAGCCACGCCGCCCGCCCGGCCGCGCCGCCTGCCCGGCCGCGCCGCCCGCCCGGCCGCGCCGCCCGCCCGGCCGCGCCGCCCGCCCGGCCGCGCCGTCCGCCCGGGCCGCGCCGCGTCCGCCCGGGTCGCACGGTGCCCGCCCGGCCGCACGGCGCCCGCCCGGGCCGCGCCGCGCCCGCCCGGCCGCGCCGCGCCCGTCCGGCGGCGTCGCGCCCGTCCGGCGGCGTCGCGCCCGTCCGGCGGCGTCGCGCCCGTCCGGCGGCGTCGCGCCCGCCCGCACCGCGCCCGCCTCGGCCACACGCCCCGCGCCGCCCCGCGCGGCCCCGCGCCGCCCCGCGCCGCCCCGCGCCGCGCCGGCCTCCGCGCGGCCCGCCCCGGCGTCGTCGTCTCCGGCCCGGACTAGCATCGCGGCCCATGGCTCCCCGCGGCACTCCCGGCCTGCGCGTCAGGACCGCGCGCGGCGGCGCGGTCAACGCGGCGTTCCTGTCCGGGGCGGAGCTGCTGGTCCTCGGGCAGAACCTGCTCGCGACGGCGCTGCTGGGGCCGGGGCTGATCGGTCTGTACGGGATCGTGACCACGACGGCGATGACGATCGTCGCGCTGCGGCGGGTGGGGATCGACGAGGCCTTCGTCCAGACGGAAGCCGACGACGAGGAGGCCGAGTTCCAGCGGGCGCTGACGGTCGAGCTCGCGCTCGGGCTCGCGGGGGCGCTCGCGGTCGCGGCGCTCGCCCCGGTGCTCGCGGCGGCGTATGACGACGACCGGCTGCTCGGCCTCACGCTGGCGGTGACCTACCTGCCGGTGGCGTTCGCGCTCCAGGCGCCGCAGTGGGTCTTCTTCAAGCGCATGGAGTACGTGCGGCTGCGGACGCTGCAGGTGATCGTGCCGCTCGGGACCGTGATCGTCACCGTCCCGCTCCTGCTCGCCGGGGTCGAGGTGTGGGCGCTCGTGATCGGGCCGTTCTGCGGGAACATGGCGGCGATCGCCGCCGCCTGGCGGGCTTCGCCGTACCGCTTCCGGCTGCGCGTGGACCGCGAGGCCGCCCGTCGCTACCTGCGGTTCAGCTGGCCCGTGTTCGTCACCGCCGCGGTCGGGCTGCTGGTCGCGCAGGCGCAGATCGCCGTGTTCGGGCTCGACGACGGCCTGGCGGCCGCGGGTTGGATCACGCTCGCCGCGACCCTGACCCGCTACGCCGACCGCGCCGACCAGATCCTCGCCACCACGATCTACCCCGCGATCGTCCGCGTCCGCGAGCGCGGCGAGGTGCTCGAGGAGCTGTTCGCCAAGGCCAACCGCCTGACGCTGATGTGGGCGTTCCCCTTCGGCGCGGGGCTCGCGCTGTTCGGGGCGGACCTGATCGTGTTCGTCCTCGGCGACGACTGGCGCGGCGCGATCGTCCTGCTCGGCGGGATGGCGATCGCGGTGGCGCTGCAGCAGGTCGGCTACAGCTGGTTCGCGTTCTACCGGGCCCGGGGTGAGTCGTGGCCGCAGGCGGTCGAGTCCGCCGTCTTCGGCATCTCGTTCGCCGTGTTCGCCGTGCCGGGCGCGCTGCTCGGCGGGTCGTGGGGCTTCGTCGCGGGCCGCGTCGGCTGCACCGCGTGCGTGCTCGCCGTGCGCCACGTGTACGTCCGCCGCCTCCTGCCCGGCGTCCGGCTCTGGGCGCTCGCGCTGCGCGCCGCGGTGCCCGTGCTGCTGGCGTCGGCGCCTGTGCTCGCGGTGCGCTTCGCGCTCTGGGGCGGGGAGCGGAGCCTCGCGCAGGCGTTGGGGGAGCTCGCGCTCTGGCTCGGCGGCCTCGCCTTGGCCACGCACCGGCTGGAGAGCGGTCTGCTCGCCGAGCTGCGTGGCTACCTGCGGGCAGGCGCGGCGGCGTGATCTCGACCGCGCCGGCCGAGACGTCGCGCGCCTCGCGGCTGAGCCTCCCGCTCGTCCTCTGGCTCGCGGCCGCGGCGATCTCCGGCTTCACCGCACGCCGCTTCCTGGGCCCACTCGACGAGGGCATCTTGATGCAGGCGGCGACCCGCATGGCCGACGGCCAATGGCCGTGGCGCGACTTCGGCTGGTCCTACGGCCCCGGCGAGCCGCTCGTGGTGATGGCGCTCGGCAAGCTCTTCGGCCCGTCGCTGCTGTGGTGGCGCCTCCTGCGGGTGATCGCCGACGCCACGGCCGCACTGCTCGTCTTCCTGCTCGTCCGCGACCGGCAGGAACGCTGGGCGCTGCCCGCCTGGGCCGCGGCCGCCGTCACCGCTGCCCAGCCGACCAGCGCGAACCCCACGGCGCCCGCGCTGGTCTTCGCCCTCGGCGCCCTGCTCGCCGCCACGCGCGGCCGTCCTGGTTGGGCGGGCGCGTTGGCGGCCGCCGCGGCCTTCTGGCGCCCCGATGTGGGCGCGATCGCGGCCCTGGCCGCGGCGGCGACGCTCTTCGTCGACGGGAGGAGCGACCGAGCGCGGCGCGGCGCGTGGGTGTCGCGCCCGGGCGGGCTCGCATCGCGACGCGCGGCCTCCCGGAGCGCCGCCATCACGCTCGCCGTCGCCGAGCTCGTCCTCCTCGTTCTCTACGCGCCGTTCCTCGGTGTCGCCGGCCCGCACCGCGTGTGGGACGCGCTCGTCGTGCAGGCGACCCGCGACGGCGAGTGGTGGCGGCTGCCGTTCGGGTTCCAGGGCGGCGACGTCAAGGACTTCGTCACGTGGCTGTTGCCGTTCGCGGCCGTGGCCACCATCGCGCTGGCGGCCAAGCGCGCGGTGGGGCTCGCTGTCCTCGGCGCCGGGGCGGTGGTCTACTTCGCCAGCCGCGCGGACCTCGAGCACGCGCAGGGACTGCTGATCGTCGCCGCGGCGGCCGCTCCCTTCGCGAGGCCGCGCGCGGTCGGCGTCGCGATGCTCGCGCTGCTGCTCGCGGTGGGCGTCGCCAACCGCGCCTCCGCGCTGCTGCGGTCGCCGGACCTCGAGGCGTTCCGCGGCGTGTCCGTGCCGCCGCGCGAGGCGGAGTCGCTCCCACGCCTGATCGCCGACGTGCGGCGCCGCGTTGCGCCCGGCGACCCGATCTACGTCGCGCCGCTGCGGTCGGACCTCGTCTCGTTCTCCAACCCGCTCCTGTACTACCTCGTTGGCCGTCCCAACGTGTTGCGTCGCGACGTGCTGCTGCAGGCCAAGCCGGACGAGCAGGCCGCGATCGTCCGCAGGCTGCAGGCGACGCGGCCGAGGGTGATCGTGCGCTGGGTCGCGCCGGAGTCGGCCAAGCCGGAGCCCAACCGCCGCGGGCGGCCGAGCGGCTCGCGAGCGCTCGACCAGTACATCGACGCCACGTACCGCGAGGCCGCGCGCTACGGCGACTACGTCGTGCTGGTGCCGCGATAATGCGCGGCGTGCGCATCGTCCTGATCGTCGCGGCGCTGCTCGCCGGCGCCTGGCTCGTCACGCAGACCCGCGCCGCGCGCGCGGAGAACGACTTGACGAAGATCGCGTTCGAGAACGGGCGCGGGGACAGCGCGGCGCTGCTGTCCGCCGACCGCTGGCTGAACCCCGACCGCCGCGCCGACCTGTTCGAGGGCGTGATCCTCGGCCGGGCGGGCGACTACCGCGGCGCGGTCGCCGCGATCCAGCGGGTCACGACCGCGGAGCCGGAGAACATCGAGGCATGGGGCCTGCTCGCCTCGGCGGCCAAGCGCACCGACCCGCGGCTCGCCGCGCAGGCCGCGGCGACCGCGCGCCGCCTCGCGCCGCCGGTCCGCTAACGCTCGACGGGCTCGCGCGCCGGCTCGACGACCCGGTCGACCAGGTACAGCGGCCGCCGCAGCGTCTGCTCGTGCACGCGGGCCAGATAGCGGCCGAGGATGCCGACCGAGATCAGCTGGACACCCCCGAGGAACAGCAGCGTGATCAGCGTCCAGACGCCGAGGCTCGCCGTGACCCAGCCGAAGATCGTGCACAACAGCAGCACGAACGCGGCAGCGCCGGCGATCGCCGCCGTGCCCATGCCGATGATGGAGGCGACCGCCAGGGGGACGTCGCTGAACGCCGCCATCGCCTCGGCGGCGAGCCGGAAGAGCGAGCGATATGAGGCGCCACGGCCGTTCAAGCGACCCGCGCGCCGGTACTCGACCGGCACCTGCTCGAACCCGACCCACGCGACCATGCCGCGCAGGAAGCGGCGGCGCTCCGGCATTGTGCGCACGACGTCGACGACGCGGCGCGACATCAACCGGAAGTCGCCCGCCTGGCCCTGGTAGGGGACGCGGGCGAGCCGTTCCATCAGCTTGTAGAACGCGGTCGCGAGCAGGCGCTTGTGCCACGGCTCGTCGCGGCCGATCCGCCGGGCGTAGACGACGTCTGCGCCGTCGCGCGCGATGCGCAACATGTCCGGCAGCAGTTCCGGCGGATCCTGGAGGTCCGCGTGGACGAGTGCGACGTAATCGCCACGGGCGTGGTCGATTCCGGCCGACATCGCCACTTCCATGCCGAAATTGCGCGAGAGTTTGACCAGCACGGCGGTGCCGGTCTCCTCGCCGAGGCGCTCGATGATCGATACGGAGTCGTCCGTAGAGCCGTCGTCGACATATACGACCTCATACGTCGTATCGCGTAGCGCGGCGCCGATGCGCCGATGCAGCTCCTTCAGGCCCTCCTGCTCGTTGAGCACGGGCACGACAACTGAGACGTCCACCGGACCGGATCGTATGCTCCGCGGCCCGTGTCAGCCACCGCCACGCTTCGCCGGCGGCCGTCGCTTGCCGCCGCGGCGCTCTACGCGGTGCTCGCACTGCTGTTCGTCGCACCCTCGCTCGTCCCCGGCCGGACGCTCGCGTCAACCGACGTGCTGTGGTCGATCACGCCCTGGACCGCGGACCGCCCGGACGGCGTGCGCGACCTCGGGGCGAACTGGGAGATGGCCGACGCGGTCGCGCAGTTCCAGCCGTTTCTCGCCTACACCCGCGAGCGGCTGCCCGACATCCCGCTCTGGAACCCGTACATCGAAGGCGGGCGGCCGTTCAACGCCAACATGCAGTCGGCGATCTTCTCGCCGTTCTCGTGGCCGGCGTACCTGCTGCCGTTCTGGTGGTCGCTGGGACTGATCGGGGCGCTGAAGCTGTGGGTGCCGGCGTTCGGGACGTTCCTGCTGGCGCGGCGGCTGGGGCAATCGGTCGGCGGCGCGCTGCTGGCAGGCGTCGTCGCCGGGTTCGGGCTCTTTCATGTCGTGTGGCTCGCGTGGCCGCTGTCGAGCGTGTGGGCGTGGCTGCCGTGGGTGCTCCTGTGCACCGACCACGTGGTGCGCGGGCCGACGCGCCGCAACGTCGCCGCGCTGGCGCTCGTCGTCGCGCTCCAGTACTTCGGCGGGCATCCCGAGACGAGCTTCCATGTGCTCGCCGCGGCGTTCCTGTTCGCGCTGCTGCGCGGACCGCGGCGGGTGCTCTGGTTCCTCGGCGGCGTCGCGGCGGGGACGGCGCTGGCGGCGATCGTGCTGGTTCCGTTCATCGAGCGGCTCGCGCACTCGTCCGATCTGGCGAATCGCGCCGGGCGGGAGCACGCGCATACGCCGCTGCGGTTCGGGCTCGCGCTGGCGCTGCCGGACTACTGGGGGCGGCCGACGCAGCTCGAGTCGCAGCCCTTCATCGTCACCCGCGCCTTCTATGCCGGGGCGTTGCCGCTGATGCTGGCGGGGGTCGCGCTGCTGCGTCCGACGCGCGAGCGCGTATGGATCGCGGTCGCGGGCGCGGTCGCGCTGGCGGTCGTCCTCGGCGTCCAGCCGTTCTTCTTCGTGGCCAACCACGTGCCCGGGTTCGCGCAGGCGCACAACACGCGGCTGGCGATCGTCACCCTGCTCTGCATCGCGCTGCTGGCGGGGTGGGGGCTCGACACGACCGCGCCGCGTTTGCGCGCGCTCGTCGTCGCGGTGGCGGTGCTGCCGGTCGTCGCCGGGCTCATACGCGCCGGTGCGTATCCCGCGTATGAGGCGCTGAAGGTCGCGTGGGGCTTCGCCACACCACGCGATATCGACGTCCTTCCGCTCGCTTCAGTGCTCATCTGGATCCCATTTGCCGCACTCGGCGTTGCACTTCTGTGGCAAAGACCGCGCTGGCTCGTGCCGGCCGTGATCGCGGTGACCGCGCTCGACCTGGCGCGGGCGGGGATGGGGCAGAACCCGGCGATCCCCGTATCGCACGCGGTCACGCCGCGCACCGGGGCGATGGCGGCGATCGGCGACGAGCGCTTCGTCGCGGTCGGCGGCTCGAACGCCGGGATCACCCCGCTCACGGCGAACGTGGGGATGCGCTACGGGCTGCGCGACGCACGCGGCTACGACTACCCGACCGACAAGCGCTACGACGACCTGTGGCGGCGCGCGGTCACGAAGCCCGACCCGCTCGGGTTCACCTTGCCGAGCACGATCGCGAACGCGTCGCCCACTGCCTTGCGTGCGCTGGGTTTGCTGGCAGTGTCCCGGGTGATGAGCGATCGCCCGCTGCCGCTCCCCGAGGTCTATTCGGGCCAGGATGCGCGTGTCTACGCGAATCCGGACGCCGCGCCGCGGGCGTTCGTGGTCGGCGAGGAGGCCGTCGGCGATCAACTCGCGACCGTGACCGCGCCGGGCTTCGATCCCCGCCGGACCGCGGCGGTCTCGGCGCCGCTGGGCGTGCGCGGGACCGGCAGCGCGCGGATCGTGCGCGACGAGGACGAGCGCGTCGTCATCCGGGCGAACGCGGACGATCGCGCCCTGCTCGTGCTCGCCGACACCTGGTTCCCGGGGTGGAAGGCGTCGGTCGACGGCCGCGAGGCGCCGGTCGTACGCACGGATCAGCTGCTGCGCGGCGTCGTCATCGGCGCGGGCGCCCACACGGTCGAGTTCAAGTACGCGCCCGCGAGCTGGCGGGTGGGGTGGATCGTGTCGCTCGTGACGGCGCTCGCGTTGCTCGGATTGGCGTGGCGTCGATGACGAACTTCCGCGCGTGCCTGGCGTTCCTGGCGCTGGCGCTGCTGTTCGTCTCGCCCGCGCTCGTGCCGGGCAAGGTGCTCTCGAACTCGGACATGCTCTGGTTCCAGGCGCCGTGGGCGGCGTCGAAGCCGGCGGGGCTCGAGCGCGCGGCGAATCCGGAGCTCGGCGACGCCCCGCAGCAGATGCAGCCGTTCCTGCGCGAGGTCAAGCGCAACCTGCCGGACATCCCGCTCTGGAACCCGTGGATCACGACGGGGCGCCCGCTCCACGCCGATGCGCAGTCCGCGATCTTCTCGCCCTTCAACTGGATCGCGTACGTGATGGACGAGTGGCGGGCGTTGGCGCTGATCGCGGCGCTGAAGCTGTGGGTGGCGGCGTTCGGGATGTTCCTGTTGGCGCGGGCGCTGTCGATGCGCTGGCCGGGAGCGGGCGTCGCGGGCGTGGTCTACGGCTTCTCGCTGTGGATGGTCACGTGGATCTCGTATCCGCACGCGAGCGTCTGGGCGTTCGTGCCGTGGGCGCTGCTGGCGGCCGAGGGCGTGCTGCGGCGACCCGACCCGCGGCGAACGGCGCTGCTCGCCCTGGTCATCGGGTTGCAGTTCCTGTGCGGGCATCCGGAGTCGAGCTTCCACCTGATCGTGGCGGTGCTCGTCTGGTGCGCGCTGCGGCTGCGGGGGAGCCCGTCGTGGCGGCGCGCCGCGCTCGGCGTCCTGGGTGGCCTGGTGTGGGGCGCGGCGCTCGCGGCGCTGGTGTTGTTCCCGGTCGCCGAGCTGGTCCTGCGCTCCGCGGATCTCTCGCAGCGCGCCGGCGAGGCGAAGGGGATCAAGACGCCGCTGAAGTTCGCCCTCGGCGTGATGGTCCCGTTCTACTGGGGCAAGCCGACCCAGACGCCGATCGACTTCTTCCTACTGGCACGCGCGTTCTACGGCGGCGCGCTGCCGCTGATGCTGGCGATCGTCGCCCTCCGCACTCCGACGCGCGAACGCGTGGCGACGGCCGTCGTCGGCGCCGTCTCCATGTGCGTCGTCCTGGGGATTCCGCCGGTGTTCTGGGTCGTTTCGCGCCTGCCCGTGTTCTCCAGCGGCCACAACACGCGCCTTGCGGTGCTGTATCTGCTGTGTCTGGCGCTGTTGGCGGGGTGGGGGCTGGACGATCTCGTGCGTCGCGGCGTGAATCGACGCGTGTTGGCGATCGCGGGCGCCGTAGCGGTCGCACCGGTCCTCTACACGGTCGTGCGTAGCCGCTCGTCGTGGGACCTCGTCGGAGATTCGCTGGCGGTCGTCTTCGGGTTCGATCGCGCGCCGGGGCTCGCCGATCCGACGGTGGGCGGGATCGTGCGCGGCGCCGCGACGCTCCAGTGGGTCGTGGTCGCGGGGGTGTCGGTCGCCGTGCTGGCGTTCCTGCGTGGGCGTGCGTTGGCGATCGGCGCGCTGGTGCTCGTCGCCGCCGACCTCGCGTGGGTCGGCGTCGGCTACAACCCGGCGATCGATCGCGCGGTCGCCGTCCAGCCCGCGACGGGAGCGATCCGCGAGTTGCAGCGCGCCGCTCCGGAGCGCTTCGTGACCGTCGGGGATCTGGCGCAGAACGCGATCCCGATGGACTACAAGATCCCTGAGGCCCGCGGCTACGACCTGCCGGTCGAGGAGCGCTTCGACAAGCTCTGGAGGGCGAAACTCTCCCCGGAGTTCCCGTCTCAGGTGGGTCCGCTGCCGGCGTTCATCCCGCTCACGCTGCCGAAGCTCGACGAGGAGCGGCTGCGGATCCTGTCGTTCCTGGGCGTCAGCCGGGTCCTGCAGTCGCCCACGGAGCCGAAGCTGGACGTCGAGGGCCTGCGGCTCGTGTACGACCGCCCGGATGCGCGGATCTACGCCAACGACGCCGCGCTGCCGCGAGCGTTCGTCGTGGGCGCGCAGCGGCGTGTCGACGATGCCTACCGCGAGGTCACGTCCGAGGCGTTCGACGCGGGCTCGGCCGCCCTGGTCGAATCCGGCCGGTCGGAGGGGAGCCCAGGCCTCGCCGGCCCCGCGCAGATCCTGCACACGGCGAACGACCGCCAGGTCGTCGAGATCCGCACCACCCGCCCGGGCATCCTCGTGGTCACCGACTCCTGGGCGCCGGGCTGGCACGCGGTCATGGGCGGGGAGGAGCTGAAGGTCGATCGCGTCGACTACCTCTACCGCGGCGTCCGGGTCCCCGCGGGCACCCACATCGTCGAGTTCACCTACCGGCCGCTGAGCTGGCGGATCGGCTGGATCGTCTCGCTCGCGGCGTTCGCCGCGCTGCTCGTCGTCCTGCTCCTGTGGCGGCCGGTCGAGGAGCGCGAGGAGTGACGCGGCGGGGCGGCGCCGCGCGGGGCGGGGCGGGCGTGGAGGCCGGCGGCGCGGCGGGCGCGATGGGCGGCGGCGGTGCGGCGGGCGCGATGGGCGGCGGCGGTGCGGCGGGCGCGATGGGCGGCGGCGGTGCGGTGGGCGCGGCCGGCGAAGACGCCGCCCGCGGCGCGGCCGGCGGCGGCGTGGAGGCCGGGCGACGGCGCGAGCTCGACGGCGTGCGCGCGATCGCGGCGCTGCTCGTGCTCGTCTTTCACGCCGTCGGGTTCTGGGCACGGGGGTCGGGGGAGGACGCGTGGGCGCGGCCGTGGGTGGGGCGGCTCGACGTCGGCGTCGCGGTCTTCTTCCTGCTGTCCGGCTACCTGCTCTACGGGGTGTTCCTGCGCGGGCGGATACGCGTCGGTGCGTATGCGATACGCAGATTCGCGCGGATCGTGCCGGCGTATTGGGTCGCGCTGACGGTCGCGGCGATCGTGCTGCCGCTGCACGAGGTGTGGCGGGATCTCCCGCTCTTCTACGGGTTTGCGCAGGTCTACGGGAAGTCGACGGCGGGTGAGGGGCTCGGCCAGGCGTGGACGCTGTGCGTCGAGGTGCTGTTCTACGCGTTCCTTCCGCTGTGGGCGCTGGTGCTCGTCAAATCGCGCGCGTTGTGGCCGTTGGTGGCTCTTTTTTGCGCGAGCATTGCGTACAAAGTGCTGATTCTCAGCACTTTCGACGGGCCTGTGGGTCCGCTCGAGCCGGCGCTGATCGCGCTGCCGGCGTTCCTGGACTGGTTCGCGCTCGGCATGGGGGTGGCGCTGCTCGAGGCACGCGGCGTGCGGTTCTCCAAGCCGTGGGCGTGGGCGCTCGCCGCGACCACGCTCTACGTCATCTCGTGTATCTCGCTCTGGAACGAGCGACTCGACGCGTATTCGCACTCACAGTGGCTGATCCGTCACGGCTCGTACGCGGCGATCGCGCTCTGCGTGCTGGCCGCGGGCGTGGCGGGCGCGCCCGCCCTGCGGTGGCGGCCGCTGGTGTGGCTCGGCGAGATCTCCTACGGCCTCTACCTCTACCACCTGCTCGTGCTCGCGCTGCTCTCGCGGTGGGGGCTGATCGCGTGGGAGCGCTACGTCCACCCATACGTCCTCTGGACCGCGTTCGCCCTCGCCGGGTCGGTGCTGTGCGCCGCGCTCAGCTGGCGTCTGGTCGAGCGTCCGGCGTGGCGAGCCGCGCGGCGAGTGTCAGCGCCACGAGCGTCAGCGCCGGCATCTCCCAGTCCCAGTCCAGCCCTGCGTGAATCGCGAACACCGCCAGCGCCCCGATAGCCCCGGCCGCCTCCGGTGACCGCCGCGCCATCGACACGATCCCGGCGATGAACGCGACGAGCGCGAGCAGTCCCACGAGCCCGAGCTCGGCGGCGGTCTCGATGTAGAGCGAGTGGGCGTCGCGAACGGTCTCGTCGATCGTCCGCTCGCGCAGCCACACCGTCCGGAACGACCCCGACCCGCCGCCCTGCAGCGGCGAGTCCGCGAACTCGTTCACGGCGACCCGCCAGTACTCGTACCGATTGGACTGCGCCGACACGAGCCGCGACGGATCGGCCCCCTGCGCCGGCCCCGACCCGGTCCGTTCGACCCGCGTGACCGCGATCCCGGTCACGGCGAGCGCGAGCACGAGCGCGCCGACCGCCGCCCGGCGCAGTGGGGGGAGAAGGGGAGCGGCGTCGGCCGGCGAGGGGGCGGGAGGCGTGGGCGCGGCGTCGGCCGGCGAGGGGGCGCGAGGCGTGGGCGCGGCGTCGGCCGGCGAGGGGGCGCGAGGCGTGGGCGCGGCGTCGGCCGGCGAGGGGGCGGGAGGCGTGGGCGCGGCGTCGGCCGGCGAGGGGGCGCGAGGCGTGGGCGCGGCGTCGGCCGGCGAGGGGGCGGGAGGTGTGGGCGCGGCGTCGGCCGGCGAGGGGGCGGGAGGTGTGGGCGCGGCCTCGCCCGGCGAGGGGGCGGGACCAGTGGGCGCGGCGTCGCGCGACGGTCCCGGGGTGGCAGGCGGCGCGAGCCACCACGCCGCCGCGGCCAGCACCGCCAGCGCGGCGATCATCACCGCGCCCTGCGTCGCGCTCCCGCCCGGCGCCTCGACGGCTGAGAGCGGGATGGTCGCGAGGGCGGCGAGGATCGCCGCGCCTCCCGCGACCGCCGCGCGGCGGAGTTGCCCGACCGTCGGCGTGAGGGCCACCAGCACGGCGAGGCCGGCGGCCGTCGCGCCGAGCGCACCGCGCGAGAACGTCAGGTAGCACGCGAGGCCGAGGATCGGTGAGGTGGCGAGTGCGGCGCGGGACGGGACCCACGCGGCGAGCACGAGGCCCATGCCCGTCAGTGCGCCCATCGCGTTCCAGTACGTCAGCGGCCAGGCGAGGCGGTCGTCGGCGGACGGGAGCGCGTCGAGCGAGAAGACGCCCGGAAGCAGCCGCTCGGACAGGCCGTAGAGCGCGGCGGCGACGATTCCCGCGAGCAGGACCGGCTCGACGAGCCGGCGCACCTCGGGCGGCTGCAAGACCGCCACGGCGGCGATGAACGCGAACAGGTAGAGCAGCAGGCGCTGGAAGTCGTCCGACGCGCCGCCGGCGATCGGGGCCCAGAGGATCGACAGGCCCGTCCAGGCGGTCAACGCGGCGAGCCCGCCGGCCGCGAGCCATGCCGACCGCGGGACCGGCCGTTCGTCACGCACGGCGACGACGACCACGAGCGCGCACGCGACGACCCCCGCCACCAGCCGCGGGACGTCGAAGTACCCGCCCTTGGCGAACGCGAGGACGGCCGGGCCGAGCAGCACCGGCGCCGCGAGAACGAGGTCGAACCGGCGCATGAAGTCCGCCACCGTACCCGGCCGGGTGGGCGGACCGACGCCGCCGAGCGCGAGGAGAGTCGGTTTCGTCTCGGAATCCGCAACGCAGCCGACACCTGAGGTGCTGGGCGCCGCTCGGCCGTATCCTCGCCGCCTTGCCGTCGCGCGCCAGAGATCGAGCACTGCCCGCGGCGCTGGGCGTGCTCGCGTTCGTCATCGCGCTCGCGCAGCGGCCCGGGTGGGCGTCGTCGGACACGAAGATCGACCTGCACGTCGATCCCGCGGGGTTCTTGGCGGACGTGGCGAGCGCGTGGTCGTCGACCGGGGACCTCGGGCACGTGCAGGGCGGGCAGTACGGGGGCTACCTGTTCCCGATGGGGCCGTTCTTCGCCGCGCTGCACGGGCTCGGGGTGAGCGCGTGGTTGACGCAGCGGCTGTGGCTCGGGGCGATCCTCGCGCTCGCCGCGTGGGGGGCCGTGCGCCTGATGGACGAGCTCACCGGCCGGCCGCGCGGCATCGCGCACGCGACTGCGGGCTTCCTCATCCTGCTCAACCCGTACGTGGTCGTGTTCAGCGCCCGCACGACGGTCACGCTGCTCGGGTACGCGGCGCTGCCGTGGCTCCTCGTCGCGGTCAAGCGCGGGATCAGAGCCAACCCGACCTGGTGGGCGGCCGCGTTCGCGCTGATCGTGACCGCGTCAGGCGGCGGGGTGAACGCGGCGGTGACGGCGTGGATGCTCGTCGGACCGCTGCTGTTGGCCCTCTACGAGCGCTGGATCGGCGCGACGACCACGAACGCGATCGTGAGGTTCGCGTGGCGCACGGCGCTGCTCACCGCGCTGGTCTCGGCGTGGTGGGTGGTGCCGCTGCTCGTCCAGTCCCGATTCGGGGTGGACTTCCTGCGCTTCACCGAGCAGCCGGGGACGATCTGGAGCACGACGAGCCTGCCGGAGTCGCTGCGGCTGATGGGCTACTGGATCTCGTACCTGGGCGTGGGGTACGGCGGGACGCTGCGGCCGTACTTCGGCGACGGCGGGGTGATGCTGTTCTCGCTGCCGGTCGTCATCGCCGGGCTGCTCGTCCCGGCGCTCGCGCTGACCGGCTTCGCATGGACGCGCAAGCACCCGTACGCGCCGTTCGCCCTCTTGCTCGTGCTGACAGGGCTGCTGATCATGGCGGCCGGTTTCCCGGAGGGGACGCCGCTGCGCAAGGCGTCGAACTTCACGTACAACCACTTCGTTCCGGTGCAGTTCCTGCGCACGACGTACAAGGCAGGACCGCTGGTGGTGATGGGCGTCGCCGTCCTCGGCGGCCTAGCGGCGCAACGCATCCCGAGGCGCGCGCTGCTCGCCGCGGCGCTCGTCCTGCCCCTCGTCGCGAGTTGGCCGCTGATCCGCGGCCGGGGCGTCGACGACCAGCTCCTGTGGAAGGAGATCCCCGCGGCCTGGCGCGACGCCGTGGCGCAGCTCGACGCCGACGGCGGCGGACGCGCCGTCGTCCTGCCCGGCCAGCTCTACGCCTACTACGACTGGGGCGGCACGATCGACCCGATCCTCCCGGTCCTGACCGACGAGCCGGTCGCGACCCGCAACGCGGTCGGGTACGCCGACCTGCGGGCGACGGACCTGCTGTGGACCGTCGACGCGCTCGTCCAGCAGCGGCGGGCGCTGCCGGGGCAACTCGACCCGCTGCTCGACCTGCTCGGCGCCCGCACCGTCCTGCAGGGCGCCGACGAGGACCGGACCCGCAGCGGCGCGACCCCGCCCGCGGAGGCCGCGGACGTCCTCACGCAGCTCGGCGCGCCGACAAAGACGTATGGTGCCGACGAACCGCGGCCGCGCGCCGCGGGCACGCTCGGCGACCCCGTCGACCTTCCCGAGGTCCGCGCCTGGGAACGACCCACCGCTCCCGGCCTGGTCCGGGTCGAGGCTCCCGAGCCTTCGACGGTCATCGACGGCTCGGCCGAAGGGCTCGCCAACGCCGACACCCCGCTGCAGGACGTCGCCTACGCCGCGGACCTCACCGCGCAGCAGCTCCGCGGAGCCGGCCAGGTCGTGATCACCGACTCGAATCGTCGCCGCGTGCTCGTCCCGTCCCGGCTGGTCCAGAACGCAGGCCGGGTGCTCGCGGCGGACGAGGAGCCGTCCGTCGACGCCGCCGTGCTCGACCCGTTCGGCATCGGCCCCGACGCGCAGACCGTCGCCGTCTACGGCGGCGGGATCAGAGGCGTCAGCGCGCCGTCCTCCCCCGGCTATCCGCAGTTCCCGGAGAACCGGCCGTTCGCGGCGCTCGACGGCGACCCCGCCACGCACTGGCAGGCGGACCGCGCACTGACGCCCGACCGCCACGTCCTCACGGTCACCTTCGATCACCCCCGCGACGTCCCGTACGTCGACCTCGAGCCCTACGACGACTCGCGGGTGCGGGTCACGGCGGTGGAGATCGCGGGCCGGCGATACGCGGTGCGCGAGGGGGAGAACCGACTGCGCGTCGATCTCCACGACGTCGGCGCCTTGAGTGTCCGGATCGTGGTCGAGCAGGACCCCGGCCCGACCATCACGGCCGGCATCCGCGAGCTGCGCATCCCGGGCATCCACGCGACCGAGGCGCTGCGCCCGCCGGTCATCGCCGAACGCGCGCTGCGCGGTACGGACATCCCGCTCAGCTACGTCTTCCAGCGCACCACGGGCGACGACCCGTTCCGCAGGGATCCCTGGCACGGCGCGTCGAGCAGCGCCCTCGTGCGCGACCGCGCCGACGGCGAACGCGGGCTCGAGCGGGTCTTCTCGCCCCCGACCGCGCGCACCTGGAGGCTCGACGGCTGGGCGACCGTCGCGCCCGACGCGCCCGACTCCGCGATCGACGCGCTGGTCGGCTTGGACGAGCGGTTCGAGTCCTCCGCGCGGTTCCAGGGCCGCCCGGAGTTCCGCGCCTCGAGCGCGTTCGACGGCACGCCCCGCCCGTGGATCGGGTCCTGGCAGGACGGCCGGAGCGTGTGGATCGAGTGGGAGCAGTCGAAGCCGGCGAGCGAGTTCAGGCTCGACGCTGTGCCGGGCGTCCGGCGGCCGACGCGGGTGCGGGTGGGCGAGGCGACGGTCGACGTCGCCGACGGCGCCGTGCGGCTGCCGGCGCCGGTCTCCGGCCGCGTCCGGCTCGAGATCCTCCGCTCCGCGTTCCCGCCGGGGACACCAGGACAACAGCGGCAGCGTCGCGCGGTCGGGATCGCCGAGATCCACGGCGGCCCGACCGTCAGCGTGCCGCGCGCCGGGACGTTGCCCCACGGCTGCGAGCTCACGGTCACGATCGGTGGCCGGAGGGTCGGCTTGCGGGTGGAGGGCAGCGTCGAGGACCTCGACGCGGGCCGCCCGCTGCGGGCCACGGGCTGCGGCGCGGTCGATCTGCCGGCGGGGGAGACACGGCTGTCCGCGCGGGCCGGGACGTTCACGCCGTACGTGCTGCGGTTGCGCTCGGGAACCGCCACACCGGCGGCCGCGCCCGGCCGGGTCGTGTCCGCCGGAACCGCGACCCGCGGCGGCCGCAAGGACGTCCGCCTCGCCCTGGCCGGTCCGGCCCGGCTCGTCCTCGCGGAGAGCTTCACGCGTGGCCGCCGCGCGAGCTGCGACGGCCACGACCTCGGCGAGCCCGAGGTGGGCGACGCGTTCGGCACCGCCTGGCGCGTCCCTGCGACGTGCCGGAACGTGACGATCACGTTCGCGCCGAACCGGCTGGTGACCGTGGGCTACGGGGTGTCCGCGCTGGTGGCGGCGTTCCTGCTCGTGGTGCTCCTGGCCGGGCGGCGCCGAGTGACGCGGGCCGGCGACGGCGCGGCGGCGCGACCGAACGAGGTGAGCCGGTTTCGTCAGGGCACGCCAGACGAAACCGGCTCACCCGGAATGTCGGTGCGCAGGGCGGCGCTGGTGTCCGTGGTCGTGGGGCTCGGGTTGGGGTTCGTGTTCGCGGCGCGGGCCGTCCCGCTGTTCGCGCTCGGCACGTTCTTCGTCCTGTATCGCGGCGTCACCGCGGAGCAGCTCGCGCTCGCCGGCGGGGCGGTGCTGGCGGTCGCCGTTCCCGTCCTCACGCTGATCATCCGGCCCGAGGATCGGGGCGGCTACAACCCGGAGTACGCGATCGACCGGATCGCGGTCCACTGGGTGACGGTGGCGGGGATCGCGCTGTTCGTGCTCGCGCTCAGTAGGGCCACGGGGCGTCCGGCGCGAGGCCGAGCCGCTCCGCCCACCGACGACGCCCCGCCACGACCAGCACCTTGATCGCCACGTTGCGCGCGAACCACGGCAGCTCGCGCACGTGCGCCATGAGCTGGTGGCGCGCGGGCTCGCGCCGGTACTCGGCCAAGCTGCCGGTCCGCCCGACGTAGCGCCACTCGCCCGACAGGCACACGGCGAACAGGGCGAGCGTCACGCCGATCGAGGAGAACGCGTCATGGACGAGCATCGTCCCGCCCGGCACGACCCGCCCGCCCCACTGCACGAGGTCCGCGCGCGCAGGGCCGAAGCGGTGCGCCCCGTCGACGTACAGCAACGAGATCGGGCCGACCACATCCTCCAGCGCGTCCGCGGAGAACTTGCGCACGTGCCGCACGCGATCCTCGACGCCCGCGGCGCGGAGGTTCGCGTGGAACGCGTCGAAGTCGGCGTCGCCCCGCGCGGCGTCGGCGGCGATCTCCTGCGGCCCGCGGTCGGACCCGGCGTGCGGGTCGATGGCGGTCACGGGCGTCTCGGACGCGAGCACCACCGTCGACTTCCCGCGAAACGACCCGATCTCCACGGCCGTGCCGGACGACCGCGCGGCGGCGGACCGCAGGCGCGCCGCCTGCGCGTCCGTGAGCCACCCCTCGATCAAGGCGCGGGGACCGGCCGGCGGCCCGGCTTGAGCCCGATCGCCAGCACCGACAGCGCCGCCGCGGCCTGCAGCGCCAACACGCAGGCGGCGAACACGACCAGCGACTTCGAGCCGATCGTGCTCAACAGCGCGAGCTCCGCCACCGCGACGACCGCCAGCGCCGGCAGGAAGGCGACCCGTCCCAGAGCGAGCATGTACTGGACGCCCAGATACCCCACCGCGAGCAGCGTCATCGCGCACCCGAGCACGAACAGCGCATCCGACGCGACCACGGCCTCCGAGCCGAACGCCAGCCGCAGCACGGTCGACGGGAAGAGCCCGTAGACGATCAGCATCGGGACGGCGACGGCGGCCACGACGCCCAGCGCACGCGCCAGCACCGGCCGCGGGTCCTGCCCGTGGCGTGCCGCGCGCGTCGCTTCCGGCAGCAGGTACAGGCCGATGCCGATCGCCACCCACACGACCGCCTTGGCGGCGACGGCGGCCGCCGCGTACGCGCCCGCGGCGTCGCCGCCGATCTGGCGCTTGACCAGGATCACGTCGACGTTCTGCAGCAGTGCGACCAGGAACAGCCCGACGACGGCGGGCCAGGCGCCGCCGACGAGGTCCCGCAACCGGCGGGCGGCCGCGCCCGGGGCGGGCGTACCGAGCCGCGCGCGCGAGATCCACCACAGACCGAACGCGGTGGCCGCGAGCGACAGGGGCGTCCCGAAGTACGCGCCGGTCACGCCCATGCCGACTCCGACGAGCAGCAGCCCGAACGCGAGCCGCCCCGCAGCCTCGAGCACGATCGACCACGCCACGGGCTTGTACGTGTGCGCGCCCTGCAGCGCGCCGCGTTCGAGCGACAGGAGCAGCCACAGCACGGCCGTGGGCGCCGCCGCGGCCGCGGCCCACTGCTCGGGCACCGAGATCAGATCCGCGATCGGCTCGCGCAGCAGCACGGCGCACGCCGTCACCGCCACACCCACGAGCAACAGCCGTTTTCGCCAGGTCGCCAGGGTCGCCGCGAGGCGTGGACCCTCGCCGAGCCGGCCCAGAGCGATCTCGCGCGCCACCGCGACCTGCACGGCCGAGCCCGGCACGGACAGGATCACGAACGTCGAGACCAGCGCGGCGAGCGAGCCGTAGTCGGTCGCGCCCAGGAGCCGGGCGAACAGCACCGTGAAGACGAGTGCGAGCGCATTGTTGGCCATCGTCGCCGAGGCCATGCCCGCGGCCTTCAAGGTCTCCGACCGGCCGAGCACCTCGCGCACGCGCACGGGGGTGCGCGCCGACGCCTCGGTCAAGAGGTCCGCGGACTCCCGCGCCGTGCGCTCCCAGGTGAACGAGGCCGCACGCGACCGCGCCGCCTCTCCCATGCGCGAGCGCAGATCGTCATCGGCCACGAGCCGCTGCACGGCTGCGGTCAGCCCGGGCCCGTCGTCGGCGAGGAGCCCGGTCGACCCGTCGACGATCGACTCGGGCAGGCCGCCGATCCGGATCGCCGCGCTCGGGGTCCCGCACGTGGCGGCCTCCATCACGGTCAGGCACCAGCCCTCGGCCGAGGAAGCGGTGAGGTTCACCCACGCCTGCGTATACAGCTCGGCCTTGCGGGCCTCGCTCACGTGCCCGTGCAGCACGACCCGATCAGACAGCCCGCGCGCTTCGATCTCCGCCTCCAGCGCGGGCCGGTGGTCGCCCTCGCCCGCGATGTCCAGGACCGCGCCGGGAATCCCCTCGAGCACGTCGAGCAGCAGCTCGATGCGCTTGTAGCGCTTCAGGCGGCCCAGATACAGGAGCCGCGGGGTCGAGGACCGCGAGACGGACACGGGCGGGAACGGGACCACACCGAGATAACCCACGTGGACGTCTTCCGGTGCGACCCCGAGCGCGGTGATGTCGCTCTTGGCGGACTCGGAGATCGTCAGGAACGGCGCGCCGCCGTACAGGAGCTTGAGCGGGAGCGTCTCGGCCAGCACCGCCGCGACGGCGCCCTTGCGGCCGAGCTCGGTCACGTAGTGGTCGCGGTGGATGTGGTGCACGAGCGTCACCCGCGGCTTGCGGCACCACAGCGGCGTCAGGAACGTGATCCCGTTGACGACCTCGAGGACGACGTCGGCATCGTGCGCGAGCCCACGCCGCACCGCCCACGCGGCGCGAGGGAAGACCGTCACGCGCGAGCCCATGTGGTGCAGCTCGAGGCCTGGAGCGGGACGCGAGACCGGCTCGGCGCCCTCGTACGTGCCCGCCACGACCGTCACGCGATAGCCCCAGTCGAGCCAGAACGCGACCTGCCCGAACAGGTTCGCGCCGGTCCCGCCGCCTTGCGGGTGGGTCCAGTCGCGGTCGGTCAACAGCAGGATGTGCCGCATTGCCGCTGGGACCCTAGCCGAGCCCGCGGTCTACACTGCCCCGCTGATGCCGCTCGGACCGCGACTGCGGCGAGGCCTTGTCGCAGGCGTAGCCGCCCTCGCCCTTGTTCCCTCCTCCGCCGCAGCGCAAGGCGCGGGCGACGATCAGTACTCGGATCCGTTCGGGTCCGACCAGGAGGCAGCGACGCCGACGCCGACCCCGCGCGCTCCCGCCGCCACGGCCACGCCCGCGCCCGCGCAGGCGGCCGCAACACCCGCTCCGAGCCAGCCCGGCCCCGCCGCGACGCCCGCACCCCCGGGTCCGAGCCTGCCGTACACGGGGCTCGAGGACTGGCTGCCCGCCGCCGGCGGCGCGCTGCTGTTGGGCGCCGGCCTCACGCTTCGTGCCCGGCTTCGTGCTGACGAGCGGTCCTGAAGCCACCGAAGCCGCCGGGGCGGAGCTCGCCGCCCGTCTGAAGCCCGGCGACGTCGTGCTGGTCTCCGGCGATCTGGGGGCGGGAAAGACGACGTTCGTGCGCGGCGCGCTCCGAAGTCTGGGCGTGACCGGTCCCATCACTTCGCCCACTTTCGTGGTTGGTCACCTGCACACAGGGCTTACGGGTCCCCTCGCGCACCTCGACCTGTATAGGCTCGCCGGAATGGGAAGTGAGGATCCGGGGCTGCTCGACGAGTTCTTCCGCGAGGACACGATCGCGTTCGTGGAGTGGCCCGAAAACGCTCTCGACGCCTTCCCGGCGGCTCGCGTGGCGGCGCGGGTCCATCTCGCGCACGCAGGCGGGGACGACCGGAGGATCAGCATCGAATGAATCGCGGCGTCATCGTCGGCATCGACACGGCCACCTCCGCCACCTCCGTCGCGGTGCTGGTCCCGGGCGGGCGTGAGGTCGAGCGGCGCGACGATCCGGCGCGCGAGGAACGTCCTCGCCACGCCGAGATGCTGCAGTCGCTGCTCGAGCAGGCGCTGGCGCAGGCCGAAGTGTCCTGGGACGACGTCGCGCGCATCTGCGTCGGCACCGGCCCGGGCGGGTTCACCGGCCTGCGGCTCGGGATCTCGACCGCCCGCGCGCTCTCGCAGGGCCACGATCTCCCCGTCGTCGGCGTCTCCAGCCTGGAGGCGCTCGCGCGGGGGATCGAGCTCGTCAGCGCGAAGGAGCTGGACCTCCCGGGGCATCCCGACCTGCACGGCCCGGTGCTGGCGATGATCGACGCCCGCCGCGGGGAGGTCTTCGCCGCCAGCTATCGCCATCACCGCGAGACGATGGAGGCGATGGCGATCGCGCCGGCGGAGCTCGCCGAGCGCCTGGCCGCGCGCCGCGAGTGGGGGCGCAGCCCGATGCTGGCCATCGGGGACGGGGCGATACGCTTTCGAGCGGAGCTCGAGCATGCCGGAGTGGCGGTACCGAGCGACGGTTCCCGCGCCCACCGCGTCAGCGCGCTGATGGTCTGCCGGCTGGGGCGGGCGAGGGAGCCCGTCGACCGTGACGCCCTGCTCCCGGACTACCGCCGCGAGCCGGACGCCACGCCGCCCTAAGATCGACCGGGGGGCTGCCGCCCCCCGAGACCCCCCGCTCAGTGACCGCCCCGCCCGCCGCCGCCATAGAAGTCCGTCGCCTCACGTACGCGGACCTGCCCGACGTCGTCGCGATCGAGCGACGCGCCTTCACGAGCGCGTGGTCGCTGGCGATGTTCGTGCTCGAGCTGTCCAAGCCGTCGGGGATCTGCCTCGCGGCGGTGGTCGACGGTGAGCTCGCGGGCTATCTGATCTGCTCGCGCTACGACACGGTCTGGCACGTCATGAACGTCGCCGTGGACCCGACCAAGCGCCGGAAGGGGATCGCCACGGCGCTCCTGAACCGGGTGCTGGAGCGGGTCCACGACGACGCGCAGCTGACCCTCGAGGTCCGGCGCTCCAACGCGGGCGCGATCACTTTGTATGAGAGCTTCGGCTTCCGCAGCGCGGGCGTCCGGCGGCGCTACTACGCCGACAACGGGGAGGACGCGCTGATCATGTGGCGCACCCCAGGAACGCTCCGCGGCACCCTCGACGACGTTCCAGGCACATGATCCTCGCGATCGAGACCTCCTGCGACGACACGTGCGCCGCCGTCATCACGCGTGCGGGCGAGATCCGTTCCAACGTGGTCAGCTCGCAGGCCGTGCACGGGCGCTTCGGCGGTGTCGTGCCGGAATGGGCGTCACGTCATCACCTCGAGAACGTCAATGCGATCGTGGACCTGGCGTTGAACGAGGCGGGCGCGTCGCTGGACGACGCGGAGCTGATCGCCGTGACCCAAGGCCCCGGGCTCGTGGGCGCGCTGCTGATCGGGGTCGCGACGGCGAAGGGCCTGGCCGCGTCGAGACGGCTCCCGCTGGCCGCCGTCGATCACCTGCAGGGCCACGTGGCGGCGAACTTCCTCGAAGGCGGCTTCGAACCACCGTTCATCTGCCTCTTGGCCAGCGGTGGCCATACGTTGTTGACACGTGTAACTGACCACGCGGGCTATGAGGTCCTCGGGCAGACGCTCGACGACGCGGCCGGCGAGGCGTTCGACAAGGGCGCGCGGCTGCTCGGCCTCGGGTATCCAGGCGGGCCGGCGCTGTCGAAGCTCGCGCTGGAGGGAGACCCGAAGGCGTTCGCGTTTCCCACCGGCGCTCGCGTCGCGGGGCTGGACTTCTCGTTCGCGGGCTTGAAGACCGCACTGCTCTACAAGGTCCGCGACCTCGGACCGGAGGAGACCTCGCGGCGCGCCGCCGACCTGGCGGCATCGTACGAGCACGCGATCGTCGAGGCGCTGATCGCGCGGACGACCCGCGCGCTGGAGGCCGAGGACGAGCCGCGCCTGGCGATCGGCGGCGGCGTCGCCGCCAACCGCCTGCTGCGCGAACGCGCGCAAGCGATCGGCGTCCCGGTCCACGTCCCACCGCACGCGCTCTGCACCGACAACGCCGCGATGATCGCCTCCGCCGCCCGCTGGGTCGAGCCGCAGCCCTTCCCGGACTACCTCGCGCTCGACGCGTACGCGACCCGCCGCGCCGCCTGACGTGTCCGCGGAGGACGAGGGCGGCGAGGCCGCGCCGCGCGACCCGCGCGCGGGCGAGGGCGAGACGCGGGCGGGCGAGGAAGCGGCGGCGGCCGGCGCCGCGGACGCGGGCGGCGAGGCGCGGCCGAGCGCGGACGCGGCGCCGGGCGGTGAGGCGCCGGCGGGCGGTGCACCTCCGGCGGGCGACGCGTCGCCGGCGGGTGGCGAGGCCACCGCGCCGGGCGATGGGGCCGCGCGGCCGGGCCTCTGGCGGCGCCTCCCAACGTGGGCCAAGGGCGCGGCCGGGCTCGTGGTCGTCGCCGTCGTCGCGCTCCTGGTGGTGGTCTTCACGACCGGCGGCGCCGGGCCGATTCCCGGTGTGCAGCCGCCGCCGGGGAGCCTCGCGGACCCCGTTCCCTACGACGGGCGCAGTCCGATCCTCGTCGCGGAGACCGAGCAGCGGGTCCTGATCCAGTTGCAGCGGCCGCCGCTCGGGGAGCTCGCGAACGCGCGGGCGATGGGGGCGGACGCGCAGATCCGGGAGATCAAGTCGCTCAAGCGCGAGCAGATCGCGCTCCGCGGGGCGTTGGAGGCACGCGGCGTGCGGCTCGGCGACGTCGTCTCCTTCTACCGGGTGTGGAACGGGTTCGCCGCGACCGTGAAGACGAGTGACATCCCGCAGCTGTCCTATCCGGGCTCGCAGGTGCGCTCGGTCCGGCGTCTCTTTCCCGCCTCGAGCGAGCCGGTGAGCGTGCCCGGCGCGAGCCCGGTCAAGCCCGCCGGCCTCGAGCGCACACCGCCGATCGCCGTCCTCGACACCGGCGTCGACGCCAAGCAGCTGAACGAGCACGCGGACCCCGGCTACGACGCCGTCGACCGCGACCGCGACCCCAAGCCCGGCAGCCTCAACGGCCGCACGGAGACCTCGGGGACAGCGCTCGCGGGCGTCGTCGCGGCGCTCGGGCAACGCGTGCTGCCGATCCGGATCGCCTCCTACCGCGCGGTCGGCGGCCAGGTCGAGGCGCAATCGACCACCGACGAGCTGCTGGCCGGGATCGAGCACGCCGTCGACCCCAACGGCGACGGCGACACCTCAGACCACGTCCCGATCGTCCTCGTCGGCGTCAACTCGCCCTACGCCGGTTTCACCACCTCTCCCGAGGCCGAGGCGGTCAAGGGCGCCGAAGGCCTCGGCACGCTGATCGTCGCCCCCACGGGCAACGAAGGCGCGGCGGCGCCGGGAAGCGGGACCATCGGCTCGCCCGCCTCGGCCCGCGACAGCCTCGCCGTCGGCGCGCTGAGCGGGGACGAGCCGCAGCCCCGCACGAAGCTCACCCTCGACGGCGAGCACATCGCGGACGCCGCCGTGCTCGCTGGCGACCCGCCGCCGAACGGTCAGACCGCCGGCCCCGTCAGCGCGACCGACACGGCGGCGCTCGGCGAGTCCCTCACCCGCATCCGCGGCAAGGTCGTGATCGTCGAGGCCGGCGCGAACCCCGCCGCGCAAGCGGCGGCCGCGGCGGCCGTCGGCGCCAAGGCCGTCGTGATCGCCAGACCGCAGGACACGCCGCTGCCCGCGCTCAGCGCCGGCCGCGCCGCGGCGCCGGTGATCGGCGTCACCGGCGAGCCGGCGAAGCAGCTCCTCGAAGCGAAGCCGGACACGAGCATCGCGTTCGGCGACACCGAGCGCGGGCCCACATCCGACGCGCCGCAACAGCCCCGGATCTCCCCGAACACCTCGCAGGGCCCGACCGCGGGCGGCCTTCCGAAGCCCGATCTCGCGGCCAAGGGCAGCGCGCTGAGCGTCGGCACCGACGGCAAGACCGTCGTCGTCGGCGGCACCGCCGTCGCCGCGGCCAAGGTCGCGGTCAAGGCGGCCGAGCTCGTCGACAAGCGGCCCGACCTCACACCCGCCCAGCTGCGCGAGCAGCTGATCGCCGCCGGCAAGCCACAGGATCTCCCGCCGGACCGCACCGGCGCGGGGGAGGCGTCGAGCGACTTCGGCCCGATCACCGCCGATCCGCCGAGCGCCGTCTCGGGCCCGCTCGACCCGGTCGAGGTCAACCTCGCCACCACGGTGAGCGGCCAGGTGACGTTCAAGACGGCCAAGGCGACCGTGCAGCCGCCGACGGCCTCGCTTGTCGCCGGCACCCCGACGACGGTCAACGTCCGCCTCACCGAGCCCGGCACGGTCTTCGGGCGGCTGGAGGTCCACCAAGGCAACGCGATCACGGCCTCGGTCCCCTGGCTGGTGCGCCCTGACGAGGTCGACCCGGTGACCGTCGGCGCGCTCAAGGTCACCGGCGGGCGTCGGGTGCGGTTCACGCTCGGCTCGTTCAAGCGCGGCGAGCAGACCGAGATCCAGGTCGCGGAGAAGCTGGTCCTGGACCTGGTCGACGCCGACGACAGGATCCTCCGCACCCTGACGGTCAAGGGCGGCGCCCACGACCTCATGCCCGCCGAGTACGCGTACGCGATCCCCCGCGCGCAACTCCCCGCCCGCGACTACGCGTTCCGGGTGCGGGCGTGGGCGCCGCGGCAAACCGATCCGACCGTCCAGAAGAGCGACCTGATCCGCCGGTGACGACGGTCACGCTGTACTCGCGACCCGGCTGCCACCTCTGCGAGGAGGCGCGCGCGGTCCTCGACCGGCTGCGGGCGAACACGCCCTTCGATGTCGAGGAGATCGACATCGAAGGCGATGACGTCCTACACGCCCGCTATCTGACTCGGATCCCCGTCGTCGCGATCGACGGCGAGGAGTTGTTCGACTACACCATCGACGAGGAGGCCCTGATCCGGCGCATTCTCTATCGTGAGGGCAGATGAGTTTCGGCGACGTCGCCACCAAGACCGGCGGCGGCAGCCAGCAGGGCGATGGCGGGCTGGGTCCGCTTTCCGACCGCCTTTCGCTCGGCGTGGCCGCCCGCCTCTCGCGCTACCTCCAGGTCCTCACCCAAGCCCGCAAGATGGGTAAGGAGACGATCTCCTCGCAGGAGCTGTCGGAGTACACGCACGTCAACTCGACACAGATCCGGCGGGATCTGAGCGGCTTCGGCAAGTTCGGCAAGCGCGGGGTCGGCTACAACGTCGACAGCCTCGTCAGCCAGATCCGCAAGATCCTGCGCACCAGCGGGCAGCACAACATCGCGCTGTTCGGCGCCGGTCACCTGGGCAAGGCGATCGCGTCCAGCGACATCTTCGCCGACCACGGCTTCCGCGTGGTCGCGATCTTCGACCCCGACCCGGCAAAGCTGGGGGAGAAGGTCGGCCCCGCCTCGGTCCGGCATCCGGACGACCTGAAGACGATCGTCGAGGAGGAGGACATCGTCGTGGGTGTGCTCGCGGTCCCGACCGCCGCCGCCCAGGCGCTCGCCGACAAGCTGGTCGACGCCGGCGTGAAGATCATCTTCAATTACTCCGAAGCGCTGCTGCAGGTGCCGCCTGAGGTCACGGTCCACACGTCCAGCCCGGCGGTGGACCTGCTGTACGCGCTCTACTTCTACCTGACCTGAGGCCCATGGATCTGGACGCTGCCCGCGAGGTCTTCGAGACCTCCCAGGACCTGACGGTCGGAATCGAGGAGGAGTGGGGCCTCGTCGATCCGCAGTCGCTCGAGCTCATCCCGAAGTTCGAGGACATGAAGGCGGACGGGCTCTCCGACGACGTCCTGCGCGACGCGATCGCGGGCGAGCTGATCTCCTCCGAGATCGAGATCCGCTCCGGGCGCGGGGAGGACGTCCAGCACGCGCTCAAGCTCCAGCGCGAGGCGCGCCGGCGCCTCTTCGCGCTGGCCGACAAGCACGGCGTCGCGCTGGCCTCGACCGGCACCCACCCGCTGTCGGACTACCGCAATCAGCACATCATCGACACCGAGCACTACCGCCGGGTCCAGGACGGCCTGCAGTACGTCGCGCGGCGCAACAACACGTTCGCGCTGCAGGTGCACGTCGGCATCCAGGGCGGCGACCGCGCGATCAAGGTCTGCGACCGGCTGCGCCCCGTGCTGCCGACGCTGCTCGCGATCAGCGCGAACTCGCCCTACGTCGACGGCCAGGACTCCGGCCTGCACTCGGCCCGCACGCAGACGTTCACGAAGTCCTTCCCCCGCTGCGGCATCCCGGACGTCTACGGGAGCTGGCAGAACTGGCAGGACTACGTGCAACTGCTCCTGGATACGAACTCGATCGTGGAGTTCACCCAGCTGTGGTGGTCGGTGCGCGCGCACCACTCGTTCGGGACGATCGAGGTCCGGATCTGCGACGCGCAGACGACCGGGACCGAGGCCGACGGGCTGGTCGAGCTGATCGTGGCGTGCGTCGCCCAGGCGTTGCGCGAGGTGGACGCGGGTGAGACGCCCCGCGACCTTCCCGGCCACGTGATCGAGGAGAACATGTGGCGCGCGCTGCGCTACGGGCAGGACGGCAAGCTGCTCGACCTCGAAGGGCCGAAGATCGAGGAGTTCCCCGCGGCCGAAGCGCTCGACCGGCTGCGCGCCTGGACCGGCGCGGACATCGCGCTCCCCGAGCTCAACGGCGCCCAGCGTCAGCGCCGGATGATCGACGCCGGTCACACTCCCTACGAGGTCTTCAAGCAGTGCGTCGAGGAGACGCGCGCGACGTATACGGAGAAGGTTCAATGACCCAGCCGCCTCAGCGAGAGTTCACCGAAGAGGAGATCCGGCAGATCGAGGCCGAGATGGAGCGCCTCCAGGTCGACGATGTCCTCCTGCAGACGCTCGTGACGCTCATCAACCTGGGCGCCCGCAAGGCCGGTCTGGCCACGCCTCCGGGCGAGGACGGTCCGAAGGCCGACCTTGAGCAGACCAAGCAGGCGATCGAGGGCGCCCGAGCGCTCATCCCGCTGCTCGAGCCGCGCCACGGACAGGACCTCGGACAGGTCAAGGCCGCGCTCTCGCAGCTCCAGATGGCCTATGTCCGCCTTTCCGGCGCAACGCCGCCGGCGGCCGCGCCAGAGCAGGAAAAGCCCGAAGGACCGGGTCCGGCGCAATCGTCCGGACGCCTTTGGGTCCCCGGTCAGTAGACGCGCGGTAGACTCCCGCCCCTCCGACGACGGCCGCCCTTGGCCGTCGTTTCGCGTTGTCAGAGTCCAGAGAGGTCTTCTTGTCCAGTTTCCTGTCCGACCACGGCGCATTGCTCGCCGTCGTCTGCGCGTTGCTCGCCGTGGCGTACGGCGTGGTGACGACGCGATCGTTGCTGGCGCTGTCGCCGGGCAACGAGACCATGCAGCGTCTGTCCGCGGCCGTGCAGGAGGGCGCGCAGGCGTACCTGCGGCGCCAGTACACGACGATCGGCATCGTCGGCGTCGTCCTGTTCATCGCGCTGATCCCGCTCCAGAACATCGAGGTCGCGATCGGGTTCGCGATCGGCGGCCTGGCCTCCGCGGCCGCCGGCTTCATCGGCATGAACGTGTCGGTGCGCGCCAACGCCCGCGTCGCCGAGGCGGCCCGTGGCGGCATCGGCCCGGCGCTCGACGTCGCCTTCCGCGGCGGCGCCGTCACCGGCCTGCTCGTGGTGGGTCTCGCCCTGCTGGGCGTCGCCGGCTACTACGGGATCCTCACCTGGATCTTCGACGTCGAGACCAAGGAGGCCGTGGACGCGCTCATCGGCCTCGGCTTCGGCGGTTCGCTGATCTCCGTCTTCGCCCGTCTGGGCGGCGGCATCTTCACCAAGGGCGCCGACGTCGGCGCCGACATCGTGGGCAAGATCGAAGCCGGCATCCCGGAGGACGATCCCCGCAACCCGGCCGTGATCGCCGACAACGTGGGCGACAACGTCGGCGACTGCGCCGGCATGGCGGCCGACCTCTTCGAGACCTACGCCGTGACCGCGGTCGCCGTGATGCTCCTCGGCGTCCTGACGTTCCCGAACGACATCGCGGTCGTGCTCTTCCCGCTGGTCGTCGGCGCCGTCGCGATCATCGCGTCGATCATCGGCACCTTCGCCGTCAAGGGCTCCAACGTCGAGCGCGCGCTCTACCAGGGCGTGATCCTCGCCGGCATCATCGCCGCGATCCTCTTCATCCCGGTGACCAACTGGATGATGGACGACCTGCCCGGCGCGGACGCCCCGGCCTGGACCGACATCTACTTCTGCTCGCTGATCGGCCTCGCGGTCACCGGCGCGCTGTTCGTCATCACCGACTACTACACGTCGACGCGCTTCGCGCCGGTGAAGTCGACGGCCCGCGCCTCCGAGACCGGCCACGCGACCAACATCATCCAGGGCCTCGCGATGGGCCTGCAGGCCACGGCCGCCCCGGCGATCGTGATCGTGCTCGCGATCTGGGGCGCGGATGAGCTCGCCGGCATCTACGGCATCGCCGTCGCCGTGATGGCGCAGCTCTCGCTCTGCGGCCTGATCGTCGCGCTCGACGCGTTCGGCCCGATCACCGACAACGCCGGCGGCATCGCCGAGATGGCGAACATGCCCGAGGAGGTCCGCAACGTCACGGACCCGCTCGACGCCGTCGGCAACACCACCAAGGCCGTCACCAAGGGCTACGCGATCGGCTCGGCCGCACTCGCCGCCCTCGTGCTCTTCGCCGCGTTCAAGATCGAGCTGCAGGCGGAGCTCGGCAAGCCGGTCGCGTTCCTGCTCGACGACCCGCACGTCCTCATGGGCCTGCTGATCGGCGGCATGATGGTCTGCCTGTTCGCGTCGCTGTCGATGTCCGCCGTCGGCCGCGCCGGTGGCGCGGTCGTGGAGGAGGTCCGCCGCCAGTTCCGCGAGCACCCGGGGATCATGGACGGCACCGAGCAGCCCGAGTACGGCCAGTGCGTCGACATCGTCACCAAGGCCGCCCAGCGCGAGATGATCATCCCGTCGCTGATCCCGATCGTGATCACGCTGGTCGTCGGCATCCTGAGCGACACCATGCTCGGCGGCCTGCTGATCGGCGTCATCGTCGTCGGTCTGTTCTTCGCCGTGCTGATGACGTCCGGCGGCGGCGCGTGGGACAACGCGAAGAAGCTCATCGAGGACGGCGCCCACGGCGGCAAGGGCTCTGAGGCCCACGCCGCGTCGGTCACCGGCGACACCGTCGGCGACCCGTTCAAGGACACCGCCGGCCCGGCCATCAACCCGATGATCAAGGTGGCGAACATCGTCGCCCTGCTGATCATCCCGCTGATCGCGTAAAGGCCGTCAGCGCGTAGTCCGTGTCCATGTATTCGCGGACGGTCGTGATCCGGCCGTCCGCGAGCGTGAACAGGGCCGCGCAGCGGTTCTCATAGGGCTCGCCGTCGGTGAGGCGGGCCCGCGAGGTCCATTCCAGGGCGACGCGGTCGCCCTCAGCGGTCAGGCTGGTCACCTCGACGCGCGGCTCATCGAGCAGGCTCCGGGCGCGCCCGAAGAAGTCGTTCATGATCGCGTCCCGGCCCTCCCAGGTCCCGGAGAGCGGGAGCCGGCCGGCGAGCGTCCAGGTCGCGTGTGCGGCGAAGAATCCGGCGATGTCGTCGCCGCGCTGGAGGGCCTCGACGTAGCGTTCGATCGTCTCGCGGTTGGTCATGCCCTCGACCGTACGGCGGGTCGTCGCGGGGCGGAAAGACCGGTTCGGTCTGACTTCAGAGCCAGCCGAGGTCTCTGGCGATCTCGCCTGCCGCGTCGATGAAGCGCTGGGTCGCCGGCGTGCGGTTCAGCGGGCGGGCGAGGAGGTGGACGTCGAGCGTCGTTCCGATAGGACGCCAGATGAGACCGGGCGCCGAGGCCGACTCGCCGACGATCGCGACCGCCTCACCCGCCGCCACCGGCGTGAACCTCAGGTCCACCGCGACGGTGCGCTCGACCAGACGCGGCGGCGTGGGGAACAGCGCGAGAAGCGCGTCGTAGTGGCCAGGGTTCTGCGAGCGCGGGTGCACGAGCACGGGGTCCGCGATGTCGTCCAGCCGCACCTCGACGCGGGTGGCCAGCGGATGGTCGCGGGCCAGCAGGACGCCCTGCGGCTCACGGCGCAGCAGGATGCCATCGGCCGCGCAGCGGACGATCCCGGCGTCGAGCGTGCCGTTCTCGATGCGGCCGACGATCTCCGCCACGGGGAGCACCTCCGTGCGCACGTCGAGGTCCGGGAGGCGCTTGGCGAGCTCGGCGAGGAGCCGCGGCGCGGTCTCGTAGGCGGCGCTCGATCCGTACGCGAGCGTGAGCCTCCCGCGTTCCCCGCTCGCGAGGCGCTGGACGTCGCGCCAGAGCTCGTCGGCGGCGGCGAGCAGCGCCGGCGCCCGTTCGAGCAGCAACTCGCCCGCCTCGGTCAGCTCGACGTCATGGGTGGTGCGGTGCAGCAGCGGTGTCCCGAGCTCGTTCTCGAGCAGCCGGATCTGGCGGCTCAGCGCGGGTTGGGCCACGTGCAGCGTGGCCGCGGCGCGCGTGAAGTTGCGTTCCCGCGCGACCGCGACGAAGTAGCTGAGACGCCGGAGGTCAGGCGTCTTTGAGGACCTCGGCGGTGGCGACGACCGTGGCGAACTCGCCGTCGAGGTTCACCGCGGTGGTGTGGAAGATCTGGTCCGCGGTGAGGTCGCCGCGGTCGAACGTGTGCGTCGCGTCGATGACGAACCTGACGTCGTAGCCGAGGTTCCCGCCCATCCGCGCCGTGGTCTCGCAGCAGTGGTTCGTGGTGATCCCGCACAGCACGAGCTTCGTGATCCTGCGCGCCTGCAACCATTCGTGCAGATCCGGGTCGCCGTAGAAGCACGAGTTCGTGTGCTTGGAGATCAGCACGTCCGGCTCGCCCGTGACCACGTCCTTGAACGCGTTCCCGGGATTGTCCGGCCGCAGCGGCGACTGGTCCTCGTCGGAGTCATGGCGCACGAACACGACCGGCCGGTCGGTCTCCCGCCAGCGCGCCAGCAGCGCGGCGATGTTGGCCTCGCAGTCCGGGTTGTTGCGCGGACCCCAGTACTCCAGGTCGTCGAACCCCTTCTGCACGTCGATCACGAGCAGAGCAGCCTTGGCGTCATCGGTCACCGCCCCATCATGACGCGGCGTCCTAGAATCGCGCCCAGCACATGGCACGACGCCGGCTGGAAGGACTAGAACGGGTCCTGGGGGTCAACGCCCTCTTCTCGACCGCCTACGGCAACGTCGGCTCCTCGATCTATTACGCGCTCGGCCTCGTGGCGAGCTACGCGCTGGGCCTGACGCCGCTGGTCTTCATCATCACCGGCTTCTTCTTCCTGTGCACGGCGGCGAGCTACGCCGAGGCCACGACGATGTACCCGGAGGCGGGCGGCTCGAGCTCCTTCGCGCGTCGCGCCTTCAACGAGTTCTGGTCGTTCTTCGCGGCGTGGGCGCAGATGCTCACCTACGTGGCGACGATCGCGACGAGCGCGTTCTTCGTCCCGCACTACCTCGGCGGCCTGTTCTGGGACCAGCTCAAGCACTCGCCTGGCGACGTCATCTTCACGTGCATCACGATCGCGATCCTCGGCGTGATCAACATCGTCGGCGTCAAGGAGTCGACGGGCGTCAACGTGCTGCTGGCGGTCGTGGACTTCCTGACGCAGGTGCTGCTCGTCCTGCTCGGGTTCTTCCTGGTCTTCAACCCGCAGATCCTGATCGACAACGTCCACTGGGGCGTCGCGCCGACGTGGACGAACTTCGTGCTCGCGATCCCGATCGGCATGCTCGCCTACACGGGCATCGAGACGGTCTCGAACATGTCCGAGGAGGCCAAGGACGAGGCGACGACGATCCCGAAGGCGATCGCCCGCGTCCGCCTCGCCGTCTTCGCGATCTACTTCACCCTGCCCGCGGTCGCGCTGAGCGCGTTGCCCGTCAAATACGTCGACGGCCAGTACGTGACGCTGCTCGGCCTGCCCGAGGAGCAGGGCGGCTCGGCGGGCGACCCGGTGCTGGGCGTGGTGCGCGCGATGGACCTCGGCGCCCTGCAGCAGCCGATCGAGCTGTACGTCGGCCTGCTGGCGGCGACGATCCTGTTCCTGGCCACGAACGCCGGCCTGATCGGCATCAGCCGCCTCGTGTACTCGATGGGCATCCACCGCCAGCTGCCCGACGCGCTCAGGCGGCTGCACCCGAAGTACCGCACGCCGTGGATCGGGATCATCGTCTTCAGCGGCTTCGCGATCCTCGTCACGTTGCCCGGCCAGGCGAAGTTCCTCGGCAGCGTGTACTCCTTCGGCGCGCTGTTGAGCTTCACGATGGCCCATCTCGCGGTGATCCGGCTGCGGATGACCAAGCCGGACTTCCCGCGCCCGTACAAGGGCCCGGGCAACAAGGAGTGGCGCGGGGTGGACTGGCCGTTGTTCGCGCTCGCGGGCGGCTTCTTCACCGCGATCGCGTTCGTGGTGATCGTCGTGCTCAACCCGACCGTCGCCGCGTTCGGCGTTGGCTGGCTGGTCGTCGGCATGGTCGTCTACCTGCTGTTCCGCCGCCGCCAGGGGCTGGACCTGACGTCGACGCACAAGGTCGCGATCCCGCAGCCGGTCGTCGACCACGAGGCCGAATACGACTCCGTGCTCGTGCCGATGGAGGAGTTCGACGAGGCGGTGCTGGCGACTGCGGCCAAGCTCGCGGCGCGCCGCCGGCGGGGGATCCACGTGATCGCGATGGTGACCGTGCCGAGCGCGCTGCCGATCGACGCGCCGATGCCGGACGCCGAGGCCGCCGCGCAGTCGCTGATCGAGCAGGCGCGGGTGATGGCCGGCGCGCGCGTCTCCGGGCACGTCGAGCGCGTGCGCCGCGGCCAGGCCGGGCGCCGGATCATCGAGGAGGCGACCGACATGCGCGCGGCGGCGATCGTGATGCCGCTCCCGCAGCGGGTCAACGGCGCGTCGCTGTTCGGCAAGACGCTCGAGACCGTGCTCGCCGAGCGCCCGTGCCGCGTGATCATCGAGTCCTCGCCCGCGCCGGAGAAGGCGAAGGCGCGCGCTCTCGACCGGGCGAGCTTCGTATGAGAGGCACGCTGCTCCCGGTCCTGATGGTGATCGTCGGCGTCGCGCTGATCGTGCGGATGGCGATCCTCGGCACCGTCATCGGCGTCGTGCTCGGGGCGCTCTTCATCGCCGCCGGCGCGGGCCGGCTCTACCTCGAGAGGCGAGCATGAAATCGCAGCTCAAGCGGCAGCTGGGCTCGCCCGCGCTGTTCGGGATCGTCCAGGGCTTCATCGCCGCCTCGATCTACTTCTCGACCGGCCTGGTCGCGGAGCGGGCGCTCGGCCTGACCTGGGCGGTCTTCCTGGCCGGCGGCGTCCTGTTCGCCGTGATCGTGCCGTCCTACGTCGAGGGCGCCTCGCTGCACCAGGAGCGCGGCGGGGCGACCGTGATCGCCCGCTACGCGTTCAACGAGCTCGTCAGCTTCATCGCCGGGTGGGCGATCTGCCTCGACTACCTGATCCTCGTCGCGCTCTGCGCGTTCGCCTCGACCGACTACCTCGGCCTGTTCTGGGACGGCTTCAACGACGGGCTCGTCGAGTTCCTGACCGCGAGCGCGATCGTCCTCTACGTCGCGCTGATGGCGATCCGCGGGGCCGGCGCGCTGCACTTCGAGCGCGCGGCGTTCATCGTGCTCGGCGACCTGATCCTGCAGCTGCTGCTGGTCGCGTTCGGCATGGCGCTGATCTTCCAGCCCGAGGTGCTGACCGACCCGACGTCGATCGCCGGCGCGCCGTCGCTGGAGGACATGATCTTCGCGTTCCCGCTGGTCCTGGTGGCCTTCAGCGGCATCGACGCCTCCTCGGGCCTCGCCGGCCAGGTCGCGATCGGCCGCGCCGGCCTGCGCCGCCTGATCGGCGTCCGGCTCGTCGCGGCGATGGTGCCGTACCTGGGTATCGCGCTCGTCGCGAGCGCCGCGCTGCCCCCGACCGACGGGAAGTGGGTCGAGGCGCCGCTGATCGGCGTCGCCGACGCGTTCGATCAGGCGTGGCTGCGCGAGCCCGCGAAGTACCTCGTGGCGATCTCGGCGCTGCTGATCCTCGTCAGCGCCTCCCAGGCGGCCATGCTCGGCCTCTCACGGCTCGGCTACGCGCTCGCGGTCAACCGACAGATCCCGTCGAAGATGGGGTCGCTCTCGCGGTCGCGGGCGACGCCGGTCGGGATCATCGGGTTCGGCGCCGTTTGCGCGATCGGCCTGCTGATCCCAGCCGACCTCGAGTTCCTCGCCGCGATCTGCGCGTTCGGGGCGACGATCGCCTTCACCATCGTGGGCGCCTCGGTCGTGCGGCTGCGCTACAAGGAGCCGACCCGCGACCGTCCGTACCGGATGCCGCTCAACGTGCCGTTCCGCGGCGGGTCGCTGCCGGTCCCGGCGGCGCTGTGCGTCGTGATGTCGGTCATCGCCTTCGTCGCGTTGCTCGTCGAGCACGGCAGCGCGCGCTGGGTCGGCGTGATCTGGATGCTCGCGGGCGTCTCGCTCTACCTCGGCTACCGGCTGTCGCAGGGCAAGTCCGTCCTGAAGCGCGTGACGGTGCCGGAGGCGGCGCTGACGCGGCGCGCCGCCGAGGCCGAGTTCGGCTCGATGCTCGTCCCGGTCCTCGGCACCCCGCTCGACGACGACATCATGCAGACCGCGGGCCGGCTGGCGATGGAGGAGAACGAGGACGAGGGCGAGGGCGGCGCGGTCATCGAGGCGCTGTGGATCTTCGAGGTGCCGATGTCGCTCCCGCTCGACACGCGCGTGCCCGACTCCGAGCTCAAGCGTGCCCGGGCCGCGTTGAACCGCGCCAAGGCGGTGGGGGAGGAGTACCAGGGGGTCGAGGTCGCCACGGCGGTCGTGCGCGCCCGCAAGGCCGGGCAGGCGATCGTGCGTGAGGCCAAGCGCCGCGGCGTCGAGGCGATCGTGCTGGCCGCGGAGGAACCGACCCGCGTCGGCGGCGGCCTGCGGCTGGGCGGCAAGCCGGGGCTGCACGACACCAGCGTGGGGGAGACGACCCGCTACGTGGTCAACAAGGCACATTGCCGCGTGATCCTGACCGCGCCGCCCTCCACCCGCGTGCTGGACCCGACCGGGCCGGTGCCCGCGGACGCGCCGCTTCCGCTCGGCCATTCCGTCGGCGTGTCCGATTCCAACGGCTCTCGCTAGGCTCTCGCACGTGTTCGTACTCGTGGTCGGGGCGGGGCGCGTCGGAGCGGCGCTTGCCACTTCAGCGTTGGGCAATGGTCACATCGTGTCGGTCCTCGACGAGGACCCGCTCTCGCACGAGCGGTTGGACGTCGAGCTCGGGCGCTCCTGGGAGGAAGCGGGCGGCCGCTTCACGATCGGGACGGCGCTGGAGGTCGACGCGCTGATCGAGGCCGGGGTCGAGGAGGCCGACGTCTTCATCGCCTCCACCAACGGCGACAACACGAACCTGGTCGTCGCGCAGATCGCGCAGCGCCGGTTCGAGGTCGACCGGGTGATCGCCCGCGTGCTCGACCCACGCCGCGCGGCGTGGTACTCCGAGCAGGGCCTGCAGACGATCTGCCCGACGCAGATCGCGATCGAGCAGCTTCAACAGGCGGCGTTCAGCGAATAATGGACTCAGGGCTCTACGTCATCATCGCCGGCGCGGGCAAGGTCGGCTGGAACCTCGCGCGCGAGCTCCTCGAGAAGGGGCATGAGGTCACCTGCATCGAGCAGGACCGGCGCCGCTACCTGACCGTCGAGCAGGAGCTCGAGCACGCCGTCCAGTACGGTGACGCGACCGAGCTGTGGGTGCTCGAGCGCGCCGGCATCCAGCGCGCGGACCTCGTGGTCGCGGTCACCGGCGACGACGAGGACAACCTCCTGATCTGCCAGGTCGCCAAGGAGAAGTACCTCTGCGAGCGGATCATCGCTCGCGTCAACAACCCGCGGAACCTGGACCACTTCAAGCTGCTCGGCATCCAGCCGGCGGTCAGCGCCACGGATCTGATCCTGCGCCTGATCGAGCACGAGGTGCCGCGCTACGGCCTCGTCCACCTGCTCGACCTGCCGGAGGAGCGGCTCGAGATCATCGAGCTGGTCGTGTCCGACGACGCCCCCGCGGCGGGGCAGGCGATCGCGCAGATGGGGCTGCCGGACGGCGCCCTGGTGATCTCCGTGCTGCGCGGCGGCTCCGGGTTCGTGCCCAAGGCCGACACCGTCGTCGAGGCCGGAGATGAGGTTCTCGTGGTCCTCGATCCGGGAATCGAGGACGACATCACCGCGAAATTCGTCGGTGAGAACGGTCGCGGATAGCGGCTAAGGCTCCGTTCCCGTACCATTCGCCACTAAGAGAGATCTCGCCGCCGCCGGAGCGGTTACCCCCCGCTCCGCCTGCGAACAAGGGCACCCCTCCGCCCTGGGCCCAGTGGGCATTGGCGGCGCGAGCGGCAGGCCGTCCGTCCCTTCCCCGGGACGGGCGGCCCTCCGCCGCACCCCGGATCAGACAACAGCTCGTGAAGGTCGGATGATCGGGGTGGGGCGGTGGGGATGTCTGCCGTTACTACGCTGTGTGCCGCTCGAACGCGATGCTTGAGCGGTCTTCAACCGGGCGCTGGCGCGGCTCAGGCGGTTCGCCGAGCAGGAGCCAGCCGCCGTCGGGACGGCGCTCGACCTCGCCACGCGCGATCAGCTGACCGAGCGCGGTGGTGACCGAGGGGCGACGCGCGCCGACCATGCCGGCGAGCGTGCGGTGCGGGAGCCGTAGTGAGACGACCACGCCGTTGGACGAGACCCGCCCCCAGCGCTCCGCCAGACACCACAGGAGTGCAAGAAGCCTGTCATCCACGCGGGTCAAATGGGCGATCGCTTGCATCACGACCAGCCGTTCGGCACGACGGGCCGCGCGCTCGACGAGCGACGCGAAGATCTCAGGCCACTGCGCGGCTCGCACCGCGAGCGCCTGATCGATCACAGCGAGCCGCACGGTGGAGAGCGCGCTCCACTCGACGGTGCGGGGCAGCAGGACCTCGGCGTCCCGATCCTCCCAGGCTCTGAGGAGGTCGCCCGGGCCGAGCAGCTCGGCGCACGGGTGGTCGCCGACGATGGCCTCTCTGACGAGAAGGCCGTCGAGGACGAGCAGTCCGATCGGATTCGTCCCTCCGGCAAGCGCGCGTGCGGGCGACCACGGGCCGCGCGGCACGTCGATCGCGCGGGCGAAGAGACGTTGACTGACCTCGCGAACACGTCGCGGATCGAGCCCGCGGGCGAGCTCGGGGTCTGCTTCGAGAAGCTGTACGGAGCCGTTACCGGCGTCTGGCATTACGAGCGAACCCTCGTCGTTCGAAGGGAGCGGGCATCCCCACTGGGCCGACCTGCAATGTAGCGCTGAGAATACCCGTGTGGAAGGACATCGGACGGGGCAGTCCGCTGACGTCGTCCTATACTGCAGCGCCGACCCGTTGCCGGGTGGTGTAATTGGCAGCACGCCAGATTCTGGCTCTGGTAGTTGGGGTTCGAGTCCCTGCCCGGCAGCTTTGACCGGTTCGGTCACCATCGCGGAGCGTTTCAACGGTCCGCCGGGGACCGGCAACGGTGGCTACGTCTGCGGGCTCGTCGCGAGTGAGATCGGGACGAGCGCGCAGGTGAGCCTCTTTCTGCCGCCGCCGCTCGGCGTGCCGCTGACCCTGCAACGCACCGTTCCGGGCATCGTGCGGCTGTTGAACGGCGACGCGGTCGTGGCCGAGGGCCGCGACGGCACGCCCACCGTCTCGCTGCCCACGCCGCCGTCGGTCGAGGAGGCCCGCGACGCCTCGTCGCACTTCCAGGGCTTCGAAGAGCACGCGTTTCCCACCTGTTACGTCTGCGGACCGGAGCGCCCGGACGGCCTGCGGGTCTTCCCGGGGCCGCACGACGGCGGGCTCGCCTGCACCTGGACGCCCACGTCGCCCGACCCGGCGTTCGTCTGGGCGGCGCTCGACTGCCCGTCCGGCTTCGCGTGCATGCCGCATGGGTCGGCGAGCGTCCTGGCGTCGATGACGGCGCTCGTGCCCGCGCCGGTCGACGTCGGCCGCGAGTACGTGATCAGCGCGTGGAAGATCTCCTCCGAGGGCCGCAAGCATCGCGGGGCGTCGGCGCTGTTCGACGACTCCGGCGCCGTCGTGGCCTATGCGGAGGCGCTCTGGATCACTTTGCGGACTCGAACCGCGTAGCGGCTCCAGCGCTAGGGTGGCGCGGCGGTGCTGCTCACCCTCACCACCACCCACCGGCCGGCGACCGACCTCGGCTTCCTCCTGCACAAGCACCCGGAGCGCGTGCAGCGGTTCTCGTTGCCGTTCGGGGCCGCGCACGTCTTCTATCCGGAGGCGTCGGAGGAACGCTGCTCGTGCGCGCTGCTGATGGAGGTCGACCCGGTCGGGCTCGTGCGGCGCGGGGCGTCCTCCTTCGCCCTGGCCGAGTACGTCAACGACCGGCCGTACGTGGCGTCCTCCTTCCTGTCGGTGGCGATCGTGACCGTGTTCAAGACCGCGATGCAGGCGCCCGACCACGAGCCGTGGCCGTTCGTCGCGTCCGTTCCCGCCGTGCGCGGCTCCGAAGAGCTGGTGCGGCGGCTGTTCGAGCCGCTCGGCTACGCGGTCTCGGTCTCGGGGTTCGGCCGCTACGTCGCGTTGGAGTTGACCGCGACGGTCCGACTTTCGGCGTTGCTCACCCATCTGTACGTGCTGCTGCCGGTGCTCGACGACGAGAAGCACTATTGGGTCGACGACGCCGAGGTGGAGAAGCTGCGCCGGCGCGGCGAGGGGTGGCTCGACACGCACCCGGAGCGCGAGCTGATCGCTCGCCGCTATCTGAAGCACGAGCGACGGCTGTTCGCGGAGTTCGTCTCGCCGCGCGAGGAGTCGCTCGAGGAGCGCGTCTCGCTGCGCGACCACCGGCTCGGGGCCGTGCAGGCGGCGCTGAAGGCCTCCGGCGCTCGTCGCGTCCTCGATCTCGGGTGCGGGCCGGGCGCGCTGCTGGAGCGGCTCGTGCGCGACGGCTACGAGGTCGTCACGGGCGTCGACGTCTCGCCGCGGGCGCTGGAGATCGCCGCGCGCCGCGTGCGCGGTGACGTGACCCTGCTGCAGAGCCCGCTGACGTATCGCGACAAGCGGCTGCGCGGGTACGACGCGGCCGCCCTGGTCGAGGTCATCGAGCACCTCGACCCGCCGCGGCTCGCGGCGCTCGAGGCGAACGTCTTCGGGTCGGCGCAGCCGTCGTGCGTGGTCGTGACGACGCCGAACGCCGAGTACAACCGGATGTGGGAGACGCTGCCGGCGGGGACCTTCCGGCACCCGGACCACCGGTTCGAGTTCACGCGGGCGCAGTTCGCCGCCTGGGCGGCCTCGGTCGCTGAGACGCACGGCTACGAGGTTCGGTTCCTGCCGGTCGGGCCGGAGGACGCTGCCGTGGGCGCGCCGACGCAGATGGCGGTGTTCTCACGATGAGGATCGAGCTGCCGGAGCCCTGCCTGGTCGTGCTGATCGGCGCCACGGGGTCGGGGAAGTCGACGTTCGCGGCCACGCACTTCCTCGCCTCCGAGGTGGTGTCGTCGGACTTCTGCCGGGCGCTGGTCTCCGACGACCCCAACGACCAGAGCGCGACCGACGACGCGTTCGCGGTGCTGCACGAGATCGCCGCGCGCCGGCTGCGACGCGGCAAGCTGACGGTCGTCGACGCCACCAACGTCCAGAAGGAGTCGCGGGCGGCGTTGCTCCGGGTCGCGCGCGAGCACGACCTGTTCGCGGTGGCGATCGTGCTCGACACGCCGGACGACGTGTGCGCGAAGCGCAACGCCTCGCGGCCGGACCGCGACTTCGGCTCGCACGTCATCCACCGCCAGCGGCGTGATCTGAAACGCTCGTTGAAGTTCCTCCAGCGCGAGGGGTTCCGGCGGGTGTCGATCGTGCGGCCGGACGACGAGGTGACGATCGCGCGGGCGCCGATGTGGACGGACCGGCGGGCCGAGACCGGCCCGTTCGACATCATCGGCGACGTCCACGGCTGCTTCGACGAGCTGGTCTCGCTGTTGGCCTCGCTCGGCTACGTGGACGGAGTGCACCCGCAGGGGCGCCGGTTGGTGTTCGTCGGCGACCTCGTGGATCGTGGGCCGGGCGTCGTCGACGTGCTGCGGCTCGTGATGGGACTCGACGACGCCATCGTCGTCCCGGGCAACCACGACGCCAAGCTCGTGCGCAAGCTCTCGGGGCGAGACGTGCAGATCACGCACGGCCTGGCCGAGTCGTTGGAGCAGCTCGGCGGCGAACCGCCGGAGTTCGTCGACGCCGTGCGCGAGTACCTGCATGGGCTCGTGTCGCACGCGGTGCTGGACGGCGGGCGGCTGTGCGTCGCGCACGCGGGGATGCCCGAGCGCTACCAGGGCCGCGGCTCGCGGCGGGTGCGCGAGTTCGCGCTGTACGGCGAGACCACGGGGGAGACCGACGAGTTCGGCCTGCCGGTCCGTGGCGCGTGGGCGTCCGACTACCGCGGCTCGGCCGTCGTCGTCTACGGGCACACGCCCGTGGAGACCCCCGAGTGGGTCAACGACACGATCAACATCGACACCGGCTGCGTCTTCGGCGGCGCGTTGACCGCGCTGCGCTGGCCGGAGCGTGAGCTGGTCTCCGTGCCCGCGGCGCGTGAGTACTACGCGCCGGCGCGGCCGTTCCGTGCGGTCGAGTCGCGTCCGGAGCACCAACTCGACGTGGATGACGTCGCCGGCAAGCGGATCGTGCAGACGCGGCTGATGCGCTCGGTGACGGTGCGCGAGGAGAACGCCGCGGGGGCGCTCGAGGTGATGTCGCGGTTCGCGATCGACCCGCGCTGGTTGGTCTACCTGCCGCCGACGATGGCGCCGACGGCGACGTCCTCGCTCCCTGAGCTGCTCGAGCACCCGGCGGAGGCGTTCGCGGAGTTCCGCGCCGAGGGGATCGCGCGGGTCGTGTGCGAGGAGAAGCACATGGGCTCGCGGGCGATCGCCGTGGTCTCCCGGGACCCTTCGCGGTTCGGGCAGGCTTCCGGCGCGGGCGCGATCTACACGCGCACCGGCCGCGCGTTCTTCGACGACGGCGAGTCGGTCCTCGATCGGTTGCGGTTGGCCTGCGAGCGCGCCGGCCTGTTCGAGACCCTGCAGTCGGAGTGGGTCGTGTTGGACTGCGAGATCCTCCCGTGGTCGGCCAAGGCGCAGGAGCTCATCGACCGCCAGTACGCGCCGGTGGGTGCCGCGGGCTCGGCGGGTCTGTCGGCGTCCGTCACGGCTCTCGAGGCGGCAGCCGCGCGGGGCCTGGACGTGGGCGAGCTGCTCTCCGAGTCGCGCGATCGCCTCTCGCGTGTGTTGCGGTATCGCGACGCCTATTCGCGCTACGTCTGGCCGGTCGCGGACGTCGCCGACCTGCGCGTCGCCCCGTTCCATGTGTTGGCGGCCGAGTCCGGCGTGTTCGTCGGGCGCGACCACGGCTGGCACCTCGAGCTCTGCGACGCGCTGGTCGACGCCGACCCATCGTGGGTCCGCCGGACCGACCGCCGCGTGGTCTCACTCACCGAGCCGTCGTCGGAGGCCGACGCGATCGAGTGGTGGACGGCTTTGACGGCGGACGGTGGCGAGGGCATGGTCGTCAAACCGTGGGACTTCACGGTCCGCGGCCGCCGCGGCCTCGTCCAGCCCGGCATCAAGGTCCGCGGCCACGACTACCTGCGGATCATCTACGGCCCCGAGTACGACGCGCCCACCCAGCTCCCACGCCTGCGCTCCCGCGGCCTCGGCCGCAAGCGGTCGCTGGCAGCGCGGGAGTTCGCGCTGGGCGTCGAGGCGCTCGAACGCTTCGTTCGTCGTGAGCCGTTGTATCGGGTGCACGAGTGTGTGTTCGCCGTCCTGGCCCTCGAATCGGAGCCGGTCGACCCGCGCCTCTGAACCTAAAGGGGCCTGACCCCTTTAGGTTCAGAGCGGTTTCGGCGTGGGTGTCCAGCCGAGGGACTCGGCATGCGGCTTGAGGACGCCGTTCACGAAGCGCCCTTTGGACGGGGCGACGAGGAACTCCTCGTAGAGCATCTCCGAGCAGGGGAACGTGTAGTACTCGTGGCTGTCGGCGAAGACGATCTCCAGCGCGTCCGCGCGGTAGCGATAGCGGTCGATCGCGGCGGAGGAACTGGGCTGCCAGTCCACGCGACGAACAGTAGCCCGCTATGCGGCGGCTTGTTCGCGCCAGTCCTCGTGGAGGCGCCAGTAGGCGCCGCGCAATGCCAGGAGCTCGTCGTGGGAGCCCTGCTCGACGATGCGACCGTGTTCGAGGACGACGATCTGGCCGGCGCGTTCGATCGTGGAGAGGCGGTGGGCGATGACGATCGCGGTGCGACCGGCGAGCAGACGGCGCAGGCCGGCCTCGATCCTGGACTCGGTGTGGACGTCGACGTTGGAGGTCGCCTCGTCGAGCACGAGGATGCGGGGGTCGGCGACCAGCGCGCGGGCGAAGGCGACGAGCTGGCGCTGGCCGGCCGAGAGCTGGATGCCGCGCTCGCCGACGGGGGTGTCGTAGCCCTGCTCGAGCCGGCCGATGAACTCGTCGGCGCCGACGGCGTGCGCCGCGGCGCGGACCTCGTCGTCACTGGCCTCCGGCCGGCCGAACGCGATGTTCTCGCCGATCGTGCCGCTGAACAGGAACGCCTCCTGGGGGACGATGCCCATCTGCGAGCGCAGGGAGTGGGCGGTGACCTCGCGCAGGTCGTGGCCGTCGACACGGACCGCGCCGGCGGTGGGGTCGTAGAAGCGGGCGACGAGCTTGGCCAGCGTCGACTTGCCGGCGCCGGTCGTGCCGACGAGCGCGACCGTCTGGCCCGGCGGGACGTGCAAGGTCACGTCGTCCAGCGCGGGCGCGCCCTCGCCGTAGGCGAAGGTCACGCCGTCGAGCACGATCTCGCCGCGCAGCCGCGGCAGGTCGATCGCGCCAGGCGCGTCGACGAGCTCCGGCTCCTCGTCGAGCAGCTCGAAGATCTTGTCCAGCGCCGCCATGCCCGACTGGTAGGTCGTGTAGAGCTGCGAGAGCTGCTGGATCGGGTCGAAGAAGTTGTTCAACGCGGCGAGGAAGGCGACGAGGACACCGATCGTGATCTCGCCGTTGATCGCCTGGATGCCGCCGTAGAGCAGGATGCCCGCGCTGGCGATCGCCGACAGCAGCTCGACGCCGGGGAAGTACGCCGCGTTCAGGTGAACGGTCTTCATGTTCGCCTGGCGGTTCTCCTCGTTGAGCGCCTTGAACTGCTCGAGGTGGCGCGGCTCCTGCGCGAACGAGCGCACGACCCGGATGCCCGACAGGGTCTCCTGCAGGTAGGCGGTGATCGCGGCGACCTTCTCGCGCGTCGCGCGGTAGGCGTCGGCGCTGACGATCCGGAACACGAACGACGCGATCCCGAGGATCGGGAACACCGTGTAGGTGATCAGGGCCAAGCGGGCGTCGAGGGTGAAGAGGATCACCGCGGTGCCGATCAGCGTCAGCGACGAGCCGAAGAGCGTCACGATGCCGTCGCTGACGAGCGTGTCGAGCGCCTCGACGTCGTTGGAGAGCCGCGAGATCAGCACACCCGCCCGCCGGCGCGAGTAGAACCCGACCGACATCGTCTGCAGGTGCGCGAACAGCTGGATCCGCAGGTCCTGCAGCGCCCGCTGCCCCACCCAGCCGGTCATGTACGTCTGCACGTACGTCGCGCCCCAGTACACGACCGCGGTGCCGAGGAACGCGACGACGATCCACGCCAGCGCGGCCATGTCGCCGGGCACGATGCCGTTGTCGATCGCCAGCTTGGCCAACGGCGGCGGCGCCAGCGCGGCCGCGGTGGCGAAGAGCAGCGCGACGAACATCACCGCGACGCGGGCGCGATACGGCCGCAGCAGCACCGCGAGCCCCCGCACCTTGCGCCCGCGCCCCGACGTGGCGCGCCAGCGCCGGACGAGGTCGTCGCGCCGCGAGAGCGGCGCCGCGGTGTCGCCGCGCGCCGCCGCGTCTCGCCGCGCCCGCTTGTCGTCGCGCGGGCTCACAGGCCCGCCACCTTCTCGATCGGATCGCGGTTGAGGAAGACCTGGTCCGGCAACCCCTTGGTCGCGATCTCGGCGTACAGGTCGGACTCCTCGAGCAGCTCGTCGTGGGTGCCGCGGGCGACGATGCGGCCCTGCTCGAGCACGACGATGTCGTCGGCGAGCGCGATCGTCGAGAGCCGGTGGGCGATCACGAAGGTGGTCCGGCCCTCCATGACCTCGCGCAGCGCGGTCTTGATCTCGCGCTCGGTCGTCGCGTCCACGGACGACGTGGCGTCGTCGAGGATCAGCACGCGCGGGTCGGCGAGGAACGCGCGGGCGATCGCGATCCGCTGGCGCTGCCCGCCGCTCAGGGTCAGGCCGCGCTCGCCGACGCGGGTCTCGTATCCGTCGGGCAGCTCGTCGATGAACCCGGCGGCTTGCGCGCGCCGCGCCGCGAGCTCGATCTCCTCGCGGGACGCATCCGGCCGGGCGTACGCGATGTTGCCCGCGACGGTGTCCGAGAACAGGAACGGGTCGTCGTCGACGACGGCGATCGCGCCGCGCAGGTCGACGATGTCGACGTCGCGGACGTCGGCGCCGTCGATGAGCACCTCGCCGGAGCGGGGGTCGAAGAGGCGCGGAAGCAGCTGGACGAGGGTCGATTTGCCCGAGCCGGTCGCGCCCACGAGCGCCACCGTCGACCCCGCCTCCACCGTCAGGTCGATGTGATGCAGGGAATGCGGCCCGTCGCCGTAGCCGAAGGTGACGTCGCGCAGCTCGACGCGCCCGCGCCCGGCCGGCAGCGGCGACGTGCCGGACATGATCCGCGGCTCGCGGTCGAGGATCTCGAGCAGGCGGGCGCCCGATGCGGTCGCGCGCTGGGCCATCCCGAGCGCGACGCCGAACATCCGCATCGGCCCGATCAGCATCAGCAGGTACGTGTAGAACGCGGTGAAGTCACCGAGCGTCAGCGACCCGTTGATCACCTGGTGCCCGCCGACGAGCAGGATCACGGCCAGCCCGAGGTTCGGCAGGAACGCGAGGAACGGGTTGAAGAAGGCCTGGAGGCGCGTGGCGCGCATCGCCTGGTCGAACACGCGCCCGACTTTGAAGCGGAAGCGGTCGAGCTGGCGCGGCTCGGCGGCGAAGGCCTTGACCACGCGCACGCCGGAGATGTTCTCCTCGACCTCCGCGGTGACCTCGCCGATGCGCTGCTGGACCTCCTGCAGCGCGGGGCGGGAGCGGTGGCCGTAGATCGTCGCCACCAGGACGACGAACGGCACCGGGATCAACGCGAGGGCGGCGAGCCCCGGGGAGAGGAAGAACATCGCGACCGCCGCGAGCAGGATCGTCAGCCCGGACTGGAGGATGAACACGAGCCCGTAGCCGAGGAAGAAGCGCACAGAAGAGAGGTCGACGGTCGCCCGCGACATCAGCTGGCCGGTCTGCTGGTCCGCGAAGAACCCGAGCTCGAGCTTCTGCAGGTGCTCGTAGAGCAGCGTCCGCAGGTCGAACTCGATCGCCAGCGACACCTGGCCCGCGATCAGGCGGCGCATGACCGAGAGCCCCAGTCTCACCAGCGCGACACCGACGACCCCGATCGCCAGCGTCCGCAGGCCGGCGGTGTCGTGGTTGGAGATCTGATCGACCGCCCGCCCGGTCAGCCACGGGATGGCGACGGTGCAGACCATCGCCAGCGCCGCGAGGAGCAGCGACCAGAAGACACCCCGCTTGTAGGGGCGTAGGAAACCGAGCAGTCGACCAAAGGTGTGCAAGCAACTAACACGTTAGACGGCGGGCGTCCCGGCCCGGCTCCGCTTTTAGACCTAGGACCGGGGTACACTCGCGCCTCGCATGACCGACCCGATCGTTCTCCGCAACCGTTTCGCCATGGTCAAAGGGGCCTGGGACGAGCAGCTGCGCGGCGTCCCGTTCCCCTCGCTGGGCGAGGGCACGGCCGAACAGAAGATCGAGCGCCTGGAGCTCGCGCTGGTCGACGAGATGCGCCGTCGCGCCACGCCCGAGACCGCCGAGCAGGTCGCCGACGCCATGTGGGGCATCGTCCACGCCCGCCCCGACGATGACCCGGTCAAGCTTCGCGTGACCCGCCATCACGAGGAGCTGGCGAAGCTGGGCCACCGCCGGATCTAGGCTCGAACCCGTCGCACCGCGCGACGGGAAGCCGCGGATACTTGGCGTACCCGGGCTCACCCGCGAGCCCGCGCTCGCACATCGAGAAGACCGACCCGCGGGTGTTCGAGATGACGCGCTGGTGCGCGCATCCCCAACACAACCCTTGAGGGACGCTGCCTGGAGGTCGGATGATGGGTCAGCGGTCGAGCAGGATGCCCGAGGAGCCTTCGCTGATCTTGAACACGTTCGAGTTCGTGAGCGTCTCGACCGTGTCCGACTCGGCGCCGGAGAACGAGTCGGTGTTCGGCGCCTTGGCCCCGAGCGTCTGGCCCAGCGGGACCTGCAGCTGCGGCTTCAGGTCGCCCGGCCGGTAGAACACCGCGTTGATCGGCGTCGACGAGGAGGACGAGGAGCCGGTCGCGGCGGCGAGCGCGGCCGCGGTGGCGTCCTGCGTGGTGGGCGGGGGCGGCGGCAGCACCGCGATCACCGACTCGGCGTCGGGCAGGTAGCGGAAGGTGTACAGCGCGAGCTCGAGCGCCTCGCGATGGATGACCCGCAGGCGCGACTCGGACGGCTTGCCACCCAGGATCGAGTTGTTCTCCCCGAGCCCGTTGAGCGTGTAGAGGACGGTGTTGCCTTCGATGTCGACGATCGGGCCGCTGGACGGCCGCAGCGTGATCGGGACCGTCGACGGGATCGGCGTCCCCTTGACCTGGACGAGCTGCTTGCCGTCCGGGTGTGTGTACTCGGCGCCGACCTTCTGCGCGATCTCCGCGGCGCCGCCCTCGAGCGTGGTGTCCGACGGCTGCCAGCGCGACCAGTTCGCCGCCAGGCCCTCCTGGCTCGAGCGCGTGCCGCCGCCGTCGGCGATCAGGATCACCACGACGAGCGCCACCGCGATGAAGACGCCCGCGAGCGCGCCGAGCAGGAAGCCGAAGCGGTTGCGGAACTGCGACGGTCCGGGCGGCGGCGACTTCTCCGCCGGCTCCTGGACGCTCAGCGGCGTGGGCTCCGGCGGCAGCTCGACGAGGTTCGGCGTTCCGTCCGGCGACTGCGGACGGCCGGCCGGCGAGGGAGGCGGGATCAGATCACGGGCCATGCGGAGTCATCCAGGACGTCGATTTCGGGCTTTTGCAGACGCTGCTCGTCGAGCAGGTTGGTGACGTCGTCGCCGTACATCTCGCCCTCGGCGATCAGGCGCTCGGCGATGCGCTCGGTGGCATCTTTGTTGAGCTTGATCGTCTCATAGGCGATCACGAACGCCTGGCCGAGCAGGCCGGCGGCGAGCCTGCGCTTGCCGGGATCGCCGAGCGCGACCCCCGCGAAGGTGCCTTCGCCCATCGATGCGCGGCTGAGGATCTTGGTGCCGAGCGCCTCGAAGCGCTCCATGACCTCTTTCTCGGCCTTCTTGCACGCGTCCGGGTCGGCGATCCGGTCGGAGAGGTCGATCGGCGTCGGCGCCATGCCGGACGCGCCGACCATGTAGGCGGCCTGGTTGGTCGCCATGCCGAGGTCGCCGCCGACGCCGTTGGTGTTCTGGCCGTAGAAGACGATCTCGGCCGACATCGCGCCGAGCACCCACATCAGCTCGCCGAACTCCTCGGAGCGCCAGGAGCCGAAGCGGTCCTCGATCGCCATCGCCTGGTGGTGGCCGCCGCTGCGGCCGCGCTTGCGGATCGAGAGGCGGGTGGAGAGCAGGTTCTCCATGTAGACGTGGCTGCAGACCGCGTGCCCGGCCTCGTGGATCGCGGTCGCGCGCTCCTCGTGCTTCGGGTAGGGCTGGCCGATGGCGACGCCGGACTCGACCGTGGTCATCGCCTCGAGCAGGTCGATGCGGCTGAAGGCGACGCGGCCGTTGGAGTGCGCGTACGTGAGCGCCAGCGAGCACGCCTGGTCGATCATCGCGGGCGAGTAGCCGCTCGTGATGCGGGCCAGCTCGTCACGCGCCCGCGGCGTGTCGAGGTCGTCCTCGTGGTCGACCTTGTGCAGGTACAGGTCGAAGATGTCGCGCCGGTCCTCCCACGTGGGCGTGCGGAAGTAGATGTGGCGGCCCATCCGGCCCGGGCGGGTGAGCGCCGGGTCCAGCGCCTCCAGCGGCACGTTGCACGCGCCGATGAAGTAGACCTCTTCCTTGCGCGGCTTCGGCTTCGGCAGGCGGATCTTGCGACCCAGGACACGCTGCGGAACGATGTACATCGCGTCCAGGAAGGTGTTGAACTTGCGCGTGAAAACGCGCTTCATGAACGGCGGATCGTCGATGCCGTCCATGACGACGAGCAGCTGGTTGAGCGCCAGCCCGCCGCCCATGCCCATCATGCCGCCCGGCATGATGTTCGCGAGCGCGTTGTTGAGCTTCTCGTAGATCCGCGGGTAGTGCTGGCGCGGCGGTTCGGCGCGGGCGGTGAACAGCTTGTCGCGCCAGGCCTTGGTCTCGAGCACCAGGTCGCCGGTCGAGGTCAGCGCGCCCATCGAGCCGAAGAAGTTCGTGTCGTGCAGCGTGCCGGTCTCGAGCGGCTGGAAGCCCGTCCCCAGCGAGGAGCGGCGCAGGCCGACGGCGTCGATCTCGTCGATGAAGACGATGCACTGGCCGCCCCACTTGGCGGCCATCTTCTTGGCCTTGCGGGCGAGGAAGCGCACGATCACCGCGTCCATGCCGATGAACGTCTGCGCGAAGCCCGAGCCGGGGATCGTGACGAACGGGCAGTTGAAGGACGTCGCGATGGCCTTGGAGAGCATCGTCTTGCCGGTGCCGGGCGGCCCCATGAACAGCACGCCGCGCTCACGCTTGCCGCCCGCCTTCTCGAACTCCTCACCCGACTGCCAGAGCGAGACCACGCGGGTGATCTCCTCCTTGGCCTCGACCTGGCCGCGGACGTCGTCGAGCTTGACGCCCCAGTCCGCGTCGCCCGGCTCGTACGTCTTGATCTGGAAGATGCCCATGATCACGAGCGGGCCGAACAGGATCAGGAAGTTGAAGAGCATGAAGATGACGAGCGTCCCGCCGAGCTGGATCGCCGTCACGACCGCCTTGGGCGCCGAGGTCACGATCGTGCCGATCGCGTCGATCATCGACTCGTGGTTGGACCGCGAGACGAAGTAGGTGACGATGATCAGGACCAGTCCGACCCAGAACCACACCTTGAACTTGTGGCGCCAGTACCAGAGCCGGCGCCGCGAGACGACGTCCTGCTCCTTCAGCGCCGCCTCGGCGCCGTACAGCGCGGGCGACGGGATCAGCTTGTGGGCGATCACGTCGACGCCGCCGCGGAAGATCACGACGCCGGCGAACGCGCCGAGCAGCGCCCAGTACCACGCCCAGTCGTACGTGCTGTAGAAGAGGAAGAACAGCGCTGGCGACGTGAGCAGCGCTACGGTCGTCGCGACCCGGCCGAGCATGCGCCATTCGCGCGCAAGCGAGATTGCCTGGTCATTGACGCGCCGCTGCAGACGCGGGGGCTCTTCCCTCATATCGCTGAGTGTACGCGCAAGGTTTTGGCCCGGATGTCCTTGTTTAAACGCCTCTTAGGAGAGGACGGATGTCCTAGCCGAGGGTGCGTTGGAGCGCCAGAACACGTGATGCCGACGCCATTACCAGAGCCCGGAACGACTTCGATGAGCGCGCCTCTTTGAGCAGCGCCCGGTAGGCCCGGATCCACGATCCCTGACCGGTCGTGAGCACGATGTCGTTGCCCGCGCGGATCGAGCGGACGGCGACCTCCTCGGTCGGCCCTGTAGCGCGCACGGCCGCGGCCTCGGCGCTGTCGGTCATGACCACGCCGCCGAACTGCAACTGGTCGCGCAGGAGGGTTTTGAGGATCGTGGGCGACTGCGACGCAATGTGGCGCGGATCCAGTCGCGGGTAGACCGCGTGCGAGCTCATGACGATCGGCACCTTGGCGGCGATCGCGGCCTTGAACGGCCCGAGGTCGGCCTCCGTGGGCGCGCCACCGCGGATCGTCGCCGAGCCCTGGTCGGTGTTGACCGTCGCGCCGCCCAACCCCGGGAAGTGCTTGACCGTCGGCTTGACCCCGCCGGCGAGCCACCCGCCGATCGCGGCGCGTGTCGCGGTCGCCACGCGGGCCGGATCGCGCGAGAACTCGCGTCCGCCCATCGCGGCGTCGTCGACCGAGGGGACGTCGGCAACGGGCGCGAGCGAGACGTTGATGCCCGCCTTGCGCAGGGCGATCGCGGCCGCCTTGGCGTCGCGCCCCGGGACCTGCGCGCTCTGCGGCGGGGTGGGTGGGGCCCAACTCACGTTGCGTATGACCCCACCTTCCTGGTCGGTGCAGACGATCGGCGTCGCGCCACCCGCCTTGCCCGACTTGCGCAGCGCCGCCGTCAACTTCGCGAGCTGTTCCGGCGACGAGACGTTGTCCTTGAACAGGATCGCGCCCGACGCCCAGCCGTTGTGCAGCACCTTGCGCACGTAGCTCGGAACGGTGGTGCCGTTGAAACGCAGCACCACGAGCCGCCCGACCTGCTGTTCGAGCGAGAGCTTCCCGACCGGATCGGCGCCGGGGGTGGGGGACGCGGTGGGCGCCGTGGTGGCGTCCCCCGGGATCTGCGCCGCCTCCGTGACCACCTGGGGCTCCTCGTGCCCGCCCGCCGCGCCGAACGTCACGCCCATGGCGAACGCGGCGCCGGCGGCGGCGAACACGGCCGCGCGGCGGCGGCGGACTGCGGCGGCGGTCGGCACGGCCTCACATGATGGTGGGGCGCACCGACTGACCCGTGCGCTTCCATTCCGCGTACTTCTCGCGCAGGCACGCGCCGCAGGGCCGGTAGCCCGCCGCGATCGCCACCGACTCGTCCTTGAAGAACACGCGGTGGCGCGGCTTGAAGCCGCGCCGCAGCAGGCTCAGCGCGACCGGGCAGTCCATGCGCCCGTACACGCGCGTGCGCGAGTGGCCGCCGAGCAGGCCCTTCTCGGTGCTCTGGTACCGCTCGCCGGCGGCGTTCGTGAGCGTGTAGGTCTTCAGGCGTCCTGAGGCGTCTTGAACTCGCCGCCGTCGATCAGCTCGATCCGGTAGCCGTCCGGGTCCTGGACGAAGCAGATCCGCCCGACCTCAGGACGTCCGCCCGGAGCGAACGGCGGCTTCTCGGGCTCGACGCCGATCTTCGACAGCTCGGCCAGGAGCGCGTCGAGGTCGTCGACGGTGAGCGCGATGTGGTTGTAGCCGTCGCCGAGGTCGTACGGCTCGGTGCGGCCCATGTTGACCGTCAGCTCGAGCGTGTCGGTGTCGCCCGGCAGGCCCATGTAGACGTTGTACGCCGTCTCGAACTGCAGCTTCCCGCGACGCTCGTAGCCGAGCGCCTCGTAGAACGCGACGGACTTCTCCTCGTCGATCACACGCACGCAGGTGTGGACGTAGCGCTTCGCCATCGGCCGAACGGTAGCCGACGGGTTTGAGCTGCGCGTTTCGGGGGATGTGTCATTTCCGAGACATCCTCCAAGGAGAGAGGAACGGGAACAGTGCAGGGCTTCGGCCTCATCATCGAGGAGCTCGATGCGGGCGCGGTGCGGATCGCGCTGCGCGGCGAGCTGGACCTCGCTCACGCGTACACGTTCGACGAGGAGTTGCGCCGTGTCGAGGAGGCGCGGCCGACCTGCGTCGTCCTCGACCTGCGCGAGCTCAGCTTCCTGGACTCGTGCGGGCTCGCCCGTCTTCTGGCCGCCCGCCGTCGGGCACGCAAGGCCGGGCACCGGCTGCTGCTGGTACGCGGCCCGGCAGCGATTCAGCGGCTGTTCGCCCTTTCGGCGGTCGACGAGGCGTTCGAGATGGTGTCGGACATCCCGATCGCGCTCATGGCAGCCAGCGATCCCCCGCCGGTGTCACCACCAGTTCGTGCGTGAACGCCCGCGGGCTCTGACCAGCAAGGTATTCCACGGCGCGCGCGATCTCGGCTTGGTCAGCTGATTCGTTCTCGGGCCTTCCGGCGATGAAGGCCGCGGTCTTGGGCGAGTCGATCGTGGCGTCGACGATCAGCAGCGCGACGTGGATGCCGTCGGCGCGCAGTTCTTGGGCCGCGGCGTGGACGAGCGCCCGCGTCGCGGCCGCGCCGGCGGCCCACAGGCCGCGCCCGGCCATCGCCCGCCGCGCGCTTCCGCCGGTCACCTGGATCAGCGTGCCCGCGCCGGCGCGCACGCCCTCTGACAGGAAGACGAAGGCCTGCTCGGCGACCGCCCCGGTCCAGCCGCGGAAGTCCTCGAGCTCGGCTTCCTTGAGCGAGCCCCCGCCGAACGGGCCTTCCCGGGTCGGGCGCGCGGCGGAGACGGCGTTGACGATCACATCGATGCGGCCCAGCTCGCGCTTGGCCTGCTCGAGCGCGCCGCGCAGCTCCTCGGGGTCGGACGCGTCGGCCGAAAGCGGAAGCCCGCCCGCGCCGCGGACGGTCTCGAGCGTCTCCGGCGAGCGGGCGATCGCCGCCCCGCGCCAGCCGTTGTTGAGGTGGTGACCGAGGATCGCGCCGCCGAGGTTGCGGGCGCCGAGGACGACTATCGAAGGCATCAGCTCGGCACCTTACGCCTGATCGGGAACTGGGCCACCGCGATCCCCGCGACCACGAGCAGCGCGCCGCCGACGGCCAGCGCGGTCACCTGTTCGTCGCGCACCAGCGCGCCGAGCGCCAGCGCGCCGAACGGGATGATCATCGAGATGAACGAGACCGTGACCGCGGGCAGCTCGCGCAGCAGCACGGTCAGCGTGACGAACGTGAACCCGGTGCCGAGCGCGGCGAGGTAGACGATCGAGCCGATCGACTGCGGCGACCAGACCGTCGCGCCCCAGTCCTCGGTGCCGGCGCTGACGGCCAGCAGGACGAGACCGCCGATCACCATCGCCCACCCGTTCATCACCAGCGGGTCGGTCGCCGCGCCGCGCTTCTTGATCGCGACGTTGCCGATCGCGGAGGCGATCGGGCAGAGGATCACCGCCAGGGTCGCCAGCGCGGTGTGCTCGCCCTCGCCCAGGTCCAGCGACTCGCTGAACGCGACGACGAGGCCGCCGAGCGCGATCCCGACGCCCACCAGCAGCCGTGGACGCAGCGGCTCCTCGGGCAGCGTGGCGGCCGCGATCAGCGCGACGTAGAGCGGCAGGACGCCGAACAGGACCGACGTCAGCCCGGAGGTCACGTACTGCTCGGCCCAATAGATCAGTCCGTAGGTGGTGGCGAACGGGAGCAGGCCGACGGTCGTCGAGAGGACGACGTCGGTGCGCAGCGAGCGGCCCGTCGCGGCGGCGACCACGAGCAGGCCGACGCCGGCGAGCGAGAAGCGGATCCCGGCGCCGAAGAACGGGGCGATGTCCTCCAGGCCGACGGCGATCACGACCCATGTGCTCGACCAGACGAGGACGCAGGCGGCATAGAGAGTCCAGACGAGCGGGCGCGACACGGCGCGAAGAGGGTATGACTCCCGTTCGTGAGGACCGCTCTGATGATCGAGGGCCAGGAGGACGTGACCTGGGAGGACTGGGTCGCGCTGGCCGAAGCCTGCGAGCGCTCGGGGATCGAAGCGCTCTTCCGTTCGGACCACTTCGTGTCCGTCTTCGGGGCGAACGAGCACGGCTCGCTCGACGCCTGGGGGACGATCAACGCGCTGGCCGCCCGGACGACGAAGCTGCGGTTCGGGACCATGGTCTCGCCGTCGAGCTTCCGCCACCCGTCGGTGCTGGCCAAGCTCGCGGTGACCGCCGACCACGTGAGCGGCGGGCGGATCTCGCTCGGGCTCGGCACCGGTTGGTCGGAGGTGGAGCACACCGCCTACGGCTTCCCGTTCCTGTCGATGAAGGAGCGCATGGACGTCCTCGAGGAGCAGCTCGAGATCATCCATGACGGCCACTTCGCTCCGGGTCCCTTCAGCTTCAAAGGGAGGTATTACGAACTGAACGACCTGCAGGCGCGGCCTCAGCCGCTGGGGCACCTCCCGCTGATCATGGGCGGCGCGGCCGGCCCGCGCGCGGCGCGCCTCGCCGCCCGCTATGCCGACGAGTACAACACCGTGATGCCGACGCTCGAGCAGGTCGCCGAGCGCAAGGGAGCGATCGACGCGGCCTGCGAGAAGGCCAGCCGCGAGCCGATTCCGTTCACGGTGATGACGACGTGCGTGATCGGCGAAGACCAGCCCGACTTCGCGCGCCGGCTGGCGGCGTTCCGCGAGCAGACGGGCTCGGATCCGGACGCGACGACCGCCGTGATCGGCACGCTGCACGAGGCGCGGGAGCGGCTGGCCGAGCTCGAGGCCGCCGGCGTCTCCGGCATCTACCTGCAGCACCTCCTGCACCGGGACATCGAGATGGTCGAGCTGATCGGCGAGCTGTGAGCGACGACGACGACTGGACCGGCACGCCGCCCGAGGGCCGCCACACCCGCGACCAGGCCGACCCCGGCTACTGGGCGCGCCAGTGGAAGGGCTCGGCGATCACGGGCGGCGTGATCCTGATCCTGATCATCATCGTCCTGATCCTGGTCCTCACCTAGAGGAACCGCGCCGCGTCGGCCTCGTCCACCTGGCCGTAGTACTCGGCCCGCGCGGACCGGATCGCGGCGGCGATCTGCGGCCGCCAGCGCTTGCCGAGCCAGGCGAACCAGGGCGCCTTGAGCGCCCACGGCACGGGGCCGGAGATGCTCAAGAGGCGCTCGATGCGGCGGTCGGGCGCGCCCGCGATCAGCGCTTCCCACGCGTCGGTGACCGTCGTCTGGTCCTCGAAGAAGTCGACCCAGAGGGAGTACGAGACGGTCTCGGCGAGGCGCTCGTCGTCGCCGTCGAGCGCGTCCGCGTACCCCTCGTACAGCCGCTCGCGATCGGCCGGGGCGAGGTCGTCGACGTGCCACTTGAACGGCATCGTGCCCGCGTAGCAGGGCATCTCGCGGAGGATCCGCAGCGCCAGCTCGAGCCGCTCGCCGAGCGGGGCGTCGTGGTCGTCCCAGACTCCTGCAGATCGTGCGGGACCATCTCCAGTTCCTTGGGCCACACGTTGCGCCGGGCCGCGTCGCACGCGGCCGCGTAGCGCTCCGAGCCGACGAGGGCGACTGCGTCCTCGTACGTCAAGCGTGCGCGGGCGCCGGCGTGGCCCGGGCGGCGTTGGCGGCGATCGCGTCGATGATCAGCGGCCACGCGCCGCGCGGCAGGCCGTGGCCCATGCCCTTGATCTCGACGAGGCGGGCGCCGGGGATCGCCCGCGCGGTGGCGCGCCCGCCGCTCGGGCGCACGAGCTTGTCCTCCGCGCCGTGGATCGCGGTGGCGGGGATCGTCAGCTTGCGCAGGTCCGCCGAGCGGTCGCGGTCGGCGACGATCGCCGCCAGCTGGCGCTGCGAGCCCTGCGCGTCGTGGCCGCGGTCGTAGCTGAGCGTGGCGATCTCGCGCAGGTCCTCGACGTCAGGGCCATAGCCGGAGCCGCCGATCTTCGTGAACATCTCGACCGCGTGGTCGATGAAGCGCTCGCGCTCGCGCGGGGACGGCTTGAGCAGCACGGCGTACATCGCCAGCGCCGGCTGGCCGTTCCAGAACCCGCCGGTGTTGGACATGATCGATACGAGGCTGAGGGTGCGCTCGGGGTGCCGGATCGCGACCGTCTGGGCGATCATCCCGCCCATCGAGGTGCCGACGATGTGCGCCTTCTCGATGCCCAGCGCGTCGAGCACACCGACGCTGTCGGCCGCCATGTCGGTCAGGGTGTAGGCGCAGGCGCGGTCGCGCTTGGCCAACTGGACCAGGCTCGGGACCGGCGCGCCGTCGAGGTGGGTGGAGCGGCCGATGTCGCGGTTGTCGTGACGGATCACGAAGAACCCGTTCCCGGCCAGCTGCGCGCAGAAGTCGTCGTGGTAGGCGACCATCTGCGTGCCGAGGCCCATGATCAGCAGCATCGCGGGGTCCCGCGAGTCGCCGAAGGTCTCGTAACAGATGTCGATCTCGCCGACGTGGGCGAACGCCTCAGCCATCGTCAAAGCCTAGTGACGATCCCGTGAATCCGCCTCCGGATTCGGTCGGTGTGAGACCGGGATGGCGCGCCGATGAGGCTCATCTCGACGACGGTCGCCCTCGCGCTCGCGCACGGCGCGGACATGATCGAGCTCGACGTGCAGCGCACCCCCGGGACGGTCGCGCTGAAGGCGTGGACCGCCCCGGTCGTCGCCGAGGCGGTGCCGCTGAGCTTCCGCCAGTCGATCGGCGCCGATGAGCCGCTGCGCACCGGCGCCTACACCTCGACGCTGACCTTCACGGTGTCCACCACCGCGCCGTAACCTGCCTCGCCATGCGCGAGGTCACGGTCGAAGGCCCTGGCGGGCGCACGCTCGCCGTCATCGATGCCGGCGCCCCCGACGGGGCGCCGGTGGTGGTCCACCATGGGACGCCCGGTTCAGCCAAGCTGCGCCCGGGGTGGAACGAAGCGGCCAGCGAGCGCGGGCTGCGGCTGATCAGCTACGACCGCGCGGGTTACGGGCGCTCGACGCGCGACCCCGGCCGCAGCGTCGCCGACGTCGCGCGGGACATGGAGGCGATCGCCGACGCGCTGCGGATCGGCCGCTTCGTCACCTGGGGCGGCTCCGGCGGCGGCCCGCACGCGCTGGCCACCGCCGCGCTGCTCGGCGACCGGGTGGCGGCCGCGGCGACGGTCGCCGGCGCGGCGCCCGCGGACGCGGGCGACCTCGACTTCCTCGCGGGCATGGGGGAGGAGAACGTCCAGGAGTTCAGCGCCGCGATGTCGGGCGAGGCGGTGCTGCGGCCGCTGCTCGAGGCGTGGCGGCCCGCGATGCTCGAAGGGACCACCGAGGCGCTGCTCGCGTCGATGAAGACGCTGCTGAGCCCGCCGGACGTCGCCGTGATCACCGCGGGCCTCGCGGAGCACCTGATCGCCTCGACGGCGCGCGGCCTCGCCGACGGCGTCGACGGCTGGCTCGACGACGATCTCGCGTTCGTCAAGCCGTGGGGGTTCGACCCGGCGGCGATCACGGTGCCGGTGCAGGTCTGGCAGGGTGAGCAGGACCTGATGGTCCCGCCCGCGCACGGGCGGTGGCTCGCGAGCCACCTGACCGGCGCGGACGCGCACATCTCGCCGACCGACGGGCACCTCACGCTGACGGAGGTGCACCTCGGCGAGATCCACGAGTGGCTAGTTGCTCGTCTGTAGCCCGATCGGGCAGCTCACGCCGGTGCCGCCGAGGCCGCAATAGCCGTTCGGCACCTTCGCGAGGTACTGCTGGTGGTAGTCCTCGGCGTAGTAGAACTCGCCCAGGGGCGCGACCTCGGTCGAGATCTCGCCGTAGCCCTTCTCCTTCAGGCGCTCGCCGAACGCGGCCTTGGTGGCCTCGACCGCGGCGACCTGCTCGGGGCTGGTCGTGTAGACGGCCGAGCGGTACTGGGTGCCCACGTCGTTGCCCTGGCGCATGCCCTGGGTCGGGTCGTGGTTCTCCCAGAAGGCCTTGAGGATCTCCTCGTAGGTGATCTTCTCCGGGTCGAACACCACGAGCACGGCCTCGGTGTGCCCGGTCTTGCCGGAACAGACCTCCTCGTAGCTCGGGTTCGGCGTGTAGCCGCCGGCGTAGCCGACGGCGGTCGAGTAGACGCCTTCGAGCTGCCAGAACACGCGCTCGGCGCCCCAGAAGCAGCCCATGCCGACGACGGCGGTCTGCAGGCCCTCCGGGAACGGGGGCTTCAGCGGGGTGCCGAGGACGAAGTGGCGCTCGGGGACGGCGATGGAGTCAGGCCGCCCGGGAAGCGCGTTCTCGGGGGCGGTCATGCGGGTCTTCGAACCAAACAGGAACATGCCTTATGGTCCTGCGCAAACCCGATTTGTTACTCGAGCCGAGGTCGGATGATCGGGGTGGGGCGGAGGGGCTGCGTTGCCTCGGTTACTCCTCGTCGTCTTCCCCGGAGATGGCGTCGAGCAGCTCCAGCGCGGCGGCCTGGGCGGGGGTGACGAGGACCTCGCCGCCGAGGTCCTCGAGCTGCGGGAAGAAGCTCGCGTGCACCGTCACCTCGTCGCCGCCGGCGTCCTCGAGCACGATGATCGCGCGACCGGGTCCGTTGCCGTTGGCGTCGCCGTCCTCCTCGCCGCCGAGCGCGGCACCGGCGGCGGAGAGCACCGTCACCGCCAGGTCATGCCAGTGCGACAGGGCGTCGTTGCGCTCCGCCTCCGTCATCTGGTCGAGGTGGTGCCGATTGCGCTCGGCAAGGGCGGTGACCGCGGCTGCGATGGGAGCGTCGGCCAGGAGGTCGTCGGGAGAAGGCACGTATCCAGTATGGCGCTGCTTTCAGCACGCTCCGGTCGGTTGGACCCCGAAGTCGTCCCGCTCGGCCGCGGCGAGCGTCGCGGCGGGCACGGTGAACGGCGCCTCGGAGCGGTAGGAGGAGAGCTTCACGCTCGGGCCCCCCTCGAGGTCCGACGTGCGCGTGCAGCGCAGCCACGGGAGCGTGATCCGCGCGCTGCGAACGGTCACGTCCTGCAGCGTCGGCACGTGCGCCCACCACTCCGCGTTGGAGCTCGTCAGCAGCACCCCGACGCGATGGCCCGCGCCGAGCTCCCAGTCATCGCCGTACAGGTCGATCGTCGCGAGCTCGTTGCCGTCGAGCAGCGTCGCGCCGCGGGAGATCAGCGTCGCGCTGCCGGCACCGTCGATGTCGTAGACGTCGACGACGAGGTTGGCGCGTGCGGCAGCCTTGGCCACGTCGACGGTGAGCTTCGGGACGCCGGCGAAGTGCGCGTCCTGGGCGAGCGGCGGCGAGACGGTCCAGATGCCGGTGCCGGCGCCGCCGCCGGTCCCGTTGTTCTGGGCGTCGTCGGTGTAGGTGCCGCCGTTCAAGGCAGTGCTGAGCGGGGTCGAGTCCGCCGGCGGCCAGCTCGCCTCGCTGCGCCACGTCCCGTCACTGGTCTGGACGGCGTTGGGCGGGTCACTCGCGACGGTCTCGCCCTTGACGTGGGCGTCGAAGAAGCGCATCACCTCGTCGAACCAGCCCGCGCGGCCCATCAGCAGCCGGCCGTCCGCGTCGGTGTCGTTGCCGCGCACGTGGTCCCACATGCCGAACCACGCGCGCTTGGGCCCGGTCAGGCCGTTGTAGAGGTCCCAGGTGCCATCCGGCTTGGTGTTGTTCTCGATGAACCCCTGGGTGAGGAACAGCGGCGTCGCCTTCCCGCGCGTGGCGGAGATCAGGTCGCGGGCGCGCCAGAACGCGCTGCCGTGGTCCTCGGACTGCTGCCCCAGCCAGTTCAGCGCCAGGCAGGTGGGGGAGTTCAGGCTCTGCGCGTTGTAGGCGAGCGTGTCGCCGGTCGTCCCCGGCGTGGCCGCGATCGCGTCGTAGAGCGCCGGCGTCAGCAGGCTGTTCGTGAAGCGGACGCGGTTCGTGTACAGGTAGCGGTAGAAGTCGTACACGGGCTCCTGCGAGACGACCGCCGCGAGCCCGTCCGGCTGCTGCGCGATGCCGACCAGCCCGGTGACGCCGTCGTAGGACTTGCCGTACATGCCGACCTTGCCGGTCGACCACGGCTGCCGCGCCGCCCACTCGACCGCGGCCTTGACGTCGGCCTGCTCGCCGGGACCGCCCCAGTCCAGGCAGCCGGACGAGCCGCCGAACCCGCGCAGGTCGACCTGCACCCACGTGTAGCCGCGTTCCATCAGCCGCGCGCCGTTGATGAAGTCGTAGAAGCGCGCGGACGGACCCGCCTCGCCGGTGGGCGTGTAGGGCGTGTCCTCGATCGGGCCCGCCGGGCCGGTCTGACCGCTGTGATTGAAGTACGGGCCGATCGAGAGGATCACGGGCGTCTTCGCGTCCGCGGGCAGCTGGGCCGGGCGCAGGACGTCGGCGTGCAGCTTGGTGCCGTCGGCCTCCTTGATCGTGGCCTGGGTCCAGTTCGCGCCGGGCGGCGGCGCGTCGGCGTGGGCCGTGGCGGGGACGAGCAGGGCCGCGGCGGCGAGGGCGAGCATGGTCCGCATGGGAACTCCCAACGCGCTGCGACTCGATAGCTTGCGGTCAATGGGAGCGCGACTGGGACTCGGGCTGGCGGCGCTGGGGCGTCCCGGCTATCTGAACGTCGGCCACGGCGCCGAGCTCGGCGACGACCGCTCGGTCGACGCGTTGCGCGCACGCACGTTCGAGGTGCTCGACCACGCCTACGAGGCGGGTGTGCGGGACTTCGACGTCGCCCGCTCCTACGGGCGCGGCGAGGAGTTCCTCGGCGAGTGGTTGCGCGCCCACAACCCGGCGGGCGTGCACGTCTCCTCCAAGTGGGGCTACGTGTACACGGCGGGCTGGGAGATCGCGCACGACCCGCCCGAGGTCAAGCACCACGACGTCGAGACGTTCCGCCGCCAGCTCAACGAGACGCGCGAGAACCTCGGCGAGTGGCTGCAGCTCTACCAGATCCACTCGGCGACGCCGGAGAGCGGCGTGCTGCGCGACGACGACGTGCTGAGGGCGATGCAGGAGACGGATCTGCCGCTGGGCGTGTCGGTGTCCGGTGTGTCGCAGGCGGAGACGATCGACGTCGCGCTGACGACCGGGTTGTTCGACGCGGTCCAGGCCACGTGGAACCTGTACGAGCGCTCGGCAGAGGGTGCTCTGGCGCGCGCGCACGCCGCGGGCCTGCGCGTGTACGTCAAGGAGGCGCTCGCCAACGGCCGGCTCGCCGACCGCGACGCGCAGGCGCTCGCGGCCGCGCTGGCGCAGCCGTGGGCGACGGTCGTGCTCAGCGGCGCCGCGTCGGTCGAGGTGCTGCGGTCGAATCTGCGCGCCCGCGAGGCCGCAGCCGCGGATCTGGGCGAGCCGGAGGACAGCGCGGCCTACTGGTCGACGCGCGCTCAGCTCGCCTGGAACTGAACCGTCACGCGGGCGCCGCCCTCGGGTGCGTTGGCCGCGTCGACGTCGCCGCCGTGGGCGCGGGCGAGGCGGCGGGCGATCGCCAGGCCGAGGCCCGCGCCGCCACCGCCGCGCGCCTTGTCGCCGCGGTACAGCGGCTCGAACACGTGGGGGAGGTCCTCCTGCGCGAAGCCCGGGCCGTCGTCGGTGACGTCCACGCGCGGGCCGTCGACGCGGAGCTCGACGCGCGTGTGCGCGTGGCGGAGCGCGTTGTCGAGCAGGTTCGTCAGCACCCGCTGCAGCGCGACCGGGTCGCCCTCCAGCCGCACCGGGCCGTTGGTGAAGACGTCGAGTCGGAGCGAGCCGGGGTCGACGGTCTCGGCCGCGCGGCGGGCGATCGCGGCCAGGTCGACGGGCTCGATCGAGTGCGCCTCGAAGCGGTACTCCGCGCGCGAGAACGCGAACAGGTCGCCGACGAGGCGGTCGAGGTGGGCGGCCTTGTCCTGCGCGCGGGTCAGCGATTGCTCGTCGCCGATCCCGCGCTCGATCGCCTCCAGCGACCCGCGCAGCGTGAACAGCGGCGTGCGGAGGTCGTGGGCGATCGCGGTCAGCAGGAAGCGCCGCTCCTGCTCGGCCGCGGTGGTGGTGCCGAGCGCGGTCTCGAGCGCCGCCGCCATCCCGCCCATCGCCTCGCCCACCTGCGCGACCTCGCGGGCGCGCGTGGAGACCGGAGCGATCGCCAGCTCCCCGCCGGCGATCCGCTCGGCGCCGTCGGCGAGCTGCGCGAGCGGGCGCAGCACCCAGCGTTGGAGCAGGCTGACCGCGAGGACGAGCACCAGCGCCAGCGCGATGCCGGCCGCGAGCAGCGCGACCGCCCAGGCCACCGCGGCGCTTTCACGCGGGACGAACACCGTGCCGTCGATCCCTGCGCCTGAGACGTTGTACATCCGGTAGGCCTTGGCGATCTTGGTCTTGAACTCCGGGCTCTGCTGCAACGCCAAGAGGCCGGGGGTGGCGAGCGGCTGCCCGGCCTGCTTGAAGGCTTTGAGTTCGTCGAGGCTCGCCCCGACCGGCTTGACGTCGGTCACCTCGGCCTCGACGCCGATCCGCGTGAGCTTCTGGCTCACGGTCTCCCAGTCCTTGAGGCTGACGCTGGTCATCGCGTCGACCGCCTGCTGCAGCCGGTCGTTCTGGCGCCCGCTCTGCCAGTCGCCCGCGAGCACCCACGCGCCCAGACCCGCGGCGGCCGGGATGACGATCGCCGCCGCGAGCCCGACCGCGAGCCACGTCCGCAGCGACCTCATGGCGGATCGAAGCGGTAGCCGACGCCCCACACCGTGGTGATGAGCTCGGGCGCGAGCTTCTCGCGCAGCCGCCGGACATAGACCGGGACGGCCGACCGGTCGCCCCACGAGCCCCACACCCGCTCGTAGATCTGCTCGCGGGAGAGCACCTGGCGCGGGTGCTCGACGAACAGCATCAGCAGCTCGAACTCGCGTGCCGTGAGCGGCACCGGGCGGCCGTCGGCGGTCACCTCATGCGCTTCCCGGTCGATCGCGAAGCGCCCATAGACGCGTCGCCGGGATGGCGTCGCCCGGCGCAGGACGGCCTTCACCCGCGCGACGACCTCGGCGGGCGTCGCGGACTTGACGATGTAGTCGTCGGCGCCGAGCGCGAGCCCGCGCAGCTTGTCCTCGTCCTCGCCGCGTGCGCTGAGGAAGAGCACGGGGACGTCGGAGTGCTCGCGGATCTTTCTGCAGACGTCGAAGCCCGAGCCGTCCGGGAGCATCACGTCGAGCAGCACGCAGGCGATCGGATGGGTGCCGAGCGCGTCGATCGCCCCGCCCGCGTCGGGCGCCGAGACGACGCCGAAGTCCTCGACGGCGAGGAAGTCGCCGAGCAGCGCGACGATCTCCGGGTCGTCCTCGACCAGCAGCACGGTGGACACGCCGTCAGTCTCGCGCTCTTGCGTACTCACCGGACGCGTTTTCCACGGATGTTCATCTTTGGTCTCTCGGCTGGTCAACGGCGCACGGTGGACTCGTCGGCATGAAGCGATTCCTCACCATCGTCGCCGCCACCGCCGTCGCGGCGGCCATCACGATCCCCGCCGTCGCGGACAGCGGATCGCCGTCGGACGAGCTGGCCACGTTCGCGACCTGCATGCGCGCGCACGGGGTGGCGATCCCGGCCGACCTCGAGGGCGTCGCGATCAAGCAGTGGATCGGCGACCACCAGGACGCCGCCGGGATGCAGGATGCCTTCAAGGCCTGCGATCCGAACCCGCGCCAGGGCGACAAGGCCGACAACGCCTCGCCCGAGGAGCTCGTCGCGTGCCTGCGCGCCAAGGGCCTGCAGCCACCGGCGAACGTGAACGACCTCAAGCCGTGGGTCCTGCAGCAGTTCGAGACCGACGCCGGCAAGACCGCGCTGAACGCGTGCGGGCTGGCCGCGCCGGGGGAGAAGCCGGCCGAGGACGGTCCGTGTGGCGGTCCCGACAAGGCGAAGGCGTCGCGGGCCGGCCGGGCGAAGTCGTCGCGGACGCACACATTGACCACGACCGTTCCGGCCGCTTAGGGCGGCCCCTCCGAGAGGATCCGCTCGCGCAGCGCGTCGCCCCGGCCGGCCGACACCGCCCGGGCGGCGCGCTCCTCGCTCAGCTCGACGCCGCGCGCCGCCGCCAGCTCGACCAGCGCCTGCTTCTCGTCGCTCTGCTGGGCCGCGCGCAGGAACAGCCAGCAGAACAGCAGGATCGTGACGATCGAGCCCTCGACCATCATGATCGCGCCCGCGGCGCTCTGGTCGTTGGCGGGCGTGATGCCCCAGTACGCCTCGCCCGCCGCGTAGCGGGGATAGAGGACGCCTGACGACCACAGCAGCGCGTTGGCGAGCACGCTCTGGATCAGGCGGACGGCGACGATGTAGCCGATCTTCGCCGCGTTGCCGAACCACGCGGGCTTGGGAAGCGGGCCGAGCAGCGCCATCCACATCCCGATCCCGAACGCGACGAACAGCAGGTGCTGGAGCGCGTGCACCGCGCTGTGCTCGACGGCGCCCTGGTAGAGCACCGGGAGATGCCAGATGTAGAAGTTCGCGGTCCAGAGGCCGAGCGCGATGACCGGGTGCGCGAGGAACCGCAGCCAGTGCAGGCCGGGTGCGCCCAGCACGGGCTGGAGGACCGGGCCGGTCAGGCCGAGCACCAAGAGCAGCGCGCCGAGGTCGGCCAGCAGCAGGTGCTCGATCATGTGCGCGAAGAAGAGCTCCTCGCTCAGGTGCGCGATCGGTGAGACCAGCGTCGCGACCATCAACGCGAGGCCGCCGTACCAGCACCACTGGCGCCAGCCCGGCACCGGCGTGCCACGGCGGCGCAGCGTGCGCGAGCGCAGGTGGTACATGACGCCCACCGTCACGGCCGGTGCCAACTGCAGCGGCGCGACCTCGAAGGTCACGTGGGCGACGACGGACAAATTCAGGACTCAGCGGGTAGCGTGCCGGACATGTCCGATCGTACGACTCCGCCCTTCCGAGCCGACCACGTCGGCAGCCTTCTCCGCCCACAGGCGCTCCTTGCCGCCCGGGCCGAGTTCGCCGAGGGCCGGATCGACGCCGACGCCCTGCGCGAGATCGAGGACGAGGCGATCCGCGACGTCGTGCAGCTCCAGCGCGACGCCGGGCTGCGTTCGGCGACCGACGGCGAGTTCCGGCGCGCGTCCTGGCACATGGACTTCATCTACCAGCTCGGCGGGATCTCGAAGTCGCCCGGCAACCTCAGCGTCAAGTTCCACAACGCCAACGGCGACATCGAGTTCACGCCCGCGGCGATGCTGATCGACGAGAAGATCCACCTCGATCACCCGATCTTCGCCCGCGACTTCGAGTACCTGAAGGGGCTGACCGCCGACGGCGTCACGCCCAAGCTGACGGTCCCGAGCCCGAGCATGGTCCACTACCGCGGGGGGCGCGCCGCGATCGAGCGGTCGGCCTATTCGGACATGGACGCGTTCTGGAGCGACGTGACCACCGCCTACGCCGATCAGGTCGTCGCGATGGGTTCGCTCGGCTGCACGTATCTGCAGTTCGACGACACCAGCCTCGCCTATCTGAACGACCCCAACCAGCGCGCCGAGATGGCCGCCAAGGGCGACGACGCCGAGCACCTCCACGAGGGCTACATCCGCCACATCAACGAGGCCTTGTCGCGCCGCCCCGACGGCATGGCGATCACCACCCACATGTGCCGCGGCAACTTCCGCTCCTCCTGGGTCGCCGAGGGCGGCTACGACTTCGTCGCCGAGGCGCTGTTCAACGAGCTCGCCGTCGACGGCTTCTTCATGGAGTGGGACGACGCCCGCTCCGGGGGCTTCGAGCCGCTGCGCTTCGTCCCCAAGGGCAAGGTCGTCGTGCTCGGCCTCGTGACGACCAAGACCGGCGAGCTCGAGACGAAGAGCTTCCTCAAGCGCCGGCTCGAGGAGGCGTCGCAGTACGTCGACATCGACCAGCTCTGTCTCTCGCCGCAGTGCGGCTTCTCCTCGACGGTCGAGGGGAACGCGCTGTCGATCGAGCAGCAGGCGGCGAAGCTGCGGTTGGTCGTCGAGGTGGCCGAGGAGGTCTGGGGCTAGTCTCCCCGCGTGCTGCAACGCCGTCCGCCACTGGTCGTCGGGATCGCGGCGGCCGCGGTCGGCGTCGCGCTGACGACCCTGCTCGTCTTCGCGCTCAAGGACGTCGCCCCGGTCCTGTCGCTGGGCGTCGTCTACCTGCTGGTCGTGCTGGGCGTCGCGACCGTGTGGGGCGTCTGGCTGGCGTTGGCCACCGCGGTCGCGAGCGCGCTGGCGTTCAACTTCTTCCACATCCCGCCGACCGGGCGGTTCACGATCGCCTCGGGGGAGAACTGGGTCGCGCTCGTGGTGTTCTTCGTCGCCTCGGTGGGTGCGAGCTCGCTGGCGGAGCTCGCGCGCAAGCGGGCGCTGGAGGCCGACGAGCGCCGCCAGGAGGCCGACCTCTCCGCCGAGATGGCCCGGCTGCTGCTGCGCGGCGGGCGGTTGGACGAGACGCTGCCGAGCGTCGGCGCGCGGCTCGCGCAGGCGCTGGGCCTGTCGAGCGCGGCGATCGAGCTCGCCGCGGTCGACGCGGGCGAGCGCAGCGTCGTCTTCGCGCTGCGTGAGGGGACGCGCCAGATCGGCACGCTCGTGCTGCCAGCGGGCGCGCCGGAGCCGGTGCTGCGGCGCGTGCAGGTGCGGATCGCGCCGGCGCTCGAGGCGCTGCTCGCCGCGGCGCTCGAACGCGACGCGCTCCAGGCCGAGGTGGTCGAGACGGCGGCGCTGCGCCGCAGCGACGTCATCAAGACCGCGCTGCTGCGGTCGGTCTCGCACGACCTGCGCTCGCCGCTGACCGCGATCCTCACCAGCGCTGAGGCGCTCCACTCGCCGTCGCTGAGCGGCGAGGAACGCGACGAGCTCGCCACCTCGGTGTCGGAGGAGGCGCGGCGGCTGTCGCGGCTGATCGACGACCTGCTCGACCTGTCGCGGCTGGAGGCCGACGCCGCCGACCCGCACCCCTCGTGGTGCTCGGTCGAGGAGGTCGTGCGGGCCGCGATCGACGAGCTCGGCCTCGCGCCCGACACGTTCAAGGTGGCGATCGACGCCGACCTCCCCCCGGTGCGTGCCGACGCCGCCCAGCTGCAGCGGGCGTTCGCGAACCTGCTCGAGAACGCCCACCGCCACTCGGGCGGCCATCCGGTGTCGGTGCGGGCGCGGGACGTCGGCGGACGGATCCTGCTGCGGGTCGTCGACCGCGGCCCCGGCATCCCGCAGGCGCAGCGCGAGCGGATCTTCGAGCCCTTCTACCGCTCCGGGACGAGCGCCACCGGGCACCGCGGGTCCGGGCTCGGGCTGGCGATCGTCCGCGGGTTCGTCGAGGCCAACGGCGGCAAGGTCTGGGTCGAGTCGCTCCCGGATCAGGCGACGTCGTTCGTGGTCGAGCTGCCGCTCGAGCCTCAGCCGCAGTAGGCGGTCCTGACCACGCGGTAGTAGGCCGACGCCTGCCGTGGGGTGAGCGAGTCCTCACCGAGGTTCGTCATCACGACCACTTGCTTGCGCGCGTCGGCGCTGTGCAGCGTGAAGGTGCGGTAGCCGGGCGTCCCGCCGTCGTGGCCCCAGACCTCGCCGCAGGGCAGCTGCATGCGGAAGACGCCGGTCGTGTAGCCGGTCATGACGCCGGGGCCGAAGGGGAGCTGGAGCGCCGCCGGCGGCGTCAGGAGCTCGCGCTTCTGTGCGGGCGCGAGCAGCTTGCCGCCGAGCAGCGCGCGGTAGAAGCGGGCGACGTCGTCGACGGTCGAGACGATCGCCCCGGCCGTCCAGGACCAGGTCTGGTTGAGCGCGGTGACGTCGGCCGGGCCGTTCTCGTAGCCGTGGGCGTGGCGGCCGGCGATCCGCGACCCGCTCTCGAACGTCGTGTGGCGCAGGTGGGCGGGGGTGAAGATCCGTTCGCGCATCTGGGTCGCGATCGGGCGGCCGTCGACGCGCTCGGCGATCATCCCGAGCAGCACGTAGCACGTGTTGCAGTAGCGCCACTCGGCGCCGGGGGCGGAGTGGACGGGGTGGGCGGTCGCGAAGCCCACCAGCTCCTGCGGCGTGAAGCGCCGGTCGGTTCCCGCGCTGTTGGCGACGGTGTCGTCGTCGCCGAGGTAGTCCGCGAGCCCGCTCGTCATGTTCAGCAGCTGGCGGATCGTGATCTGCGACCCGTTCGGCACCACGCCCGGGAGGTGCTGCTCGACCGTGTCGTCGAGCCCGAGCCGCTGCTCGCCCGCGAGTTGCAGCACGATCGTCGCCGTGAAGGCCTTCGTGACGCTGCCGACACGGAAGCGGTCACTGGCCTCGAGCCTGGCGTGTGTCTTGAGGTCGCCGACGCCGACGGCCAGCCGCGTGGTGTGGGCGCTGTCGCGCGAGAGCACGATCGTGCCCGGGACACCACTGTCCACGAGGCGGTTGACATCGGTCTTCAGCGACGCCGACGCGGGCGCGGTCAGCGCGAGCGTGGCGACGAGGGCGAGCAGGAGCGTTTTCATTGCCGAGGAAGGTCCCAGGCGCCGCCCACGGCCGAAATGCGGGCCGCACCCATCCCGCGGTTCCGATTTGCGCACCCCGATGCAGGTTCCGCCGGATCGCCGCGGAACATGGTCTCGTGGCCTCCACGACCCCCACACCCACGGACCATCAGTTCACGCTGCCCACGGTCACGCCGCGGCCCAAGCCGCCGGCGAAGCCCGCGGTCGGCTGGTAGAACCCGCCGCCGATGGAGATCGGCATCTACACGTTCGGCGAGCTCACCTCGGGCTCCGCCGGCCAACGCATGCGGGACCTGCTGGAGGAGATCGAGCTGGCCGACGAGGTCGGGCTCGACGTCTTCGGCGTGGGGGAGCACCACCGGCCGGACTTCGTCGTCTCGGCGCCCGCGATCGTGCTCGCCGCGGCGGCGCGGACCACCAAGCGCATCCGCCTCACCAGCGCGGTCAGCGTCATCTCGAGCGACGATCCGGTCCGCGTGTTCCAGGACTTCGCGACCGTCGACCTGATCAGCGGGGGGCGGGCGGAGATCATGGCCGGCCGGGGGAGCTTCATCGAGAGCTTCGGGCTGTTCGGCTACGACCTCGACGACTACGACAAGCTCTTCGCGACCAAGCTGCTGAAGCTGCTGGAGGTCCGGCAGCGGACGGACATGGGCGTGTTCCCGCGCCCGGAGCAGGACCCGCTGCCGGTCTGGATCGCGGTCGGCGGCAACCCGGAGTCGGCGGCGCGCGCCGGGATGCTCGGGCTGCCGATGGCGCTGGCGATCATCGGCGGCTACCCGGAGCGCTTCGCGCCGTTCGCGGAACTGCATCGCCGGGCGACGGTCGAGGGCGGGCACGACTACCGGCCGCTGTCCATCAACTCGCACGGGTTCATCGCCGAGACGAGCCAGGAGGCCGTCCGCGTCAGCTTCCCGGCGTTCAAGGCGATGATGGACCGGATCGGCCGCGAGCGCGGGTGGCCACCGCTGACCCGCGAGCAGTACCTCGCCTCACACGAGCTGCGCGGAGCGAACTTCGTCGGCAGCCCGGACCAGATCGTCGAGAAGATCCTGTTCCAGCACGAGATCTTCAAGCACGACCGGTTCCTTCTCCAGATGAGCGTCGGCACACTGCCGCACAAGGACGTCATGCGGGCGATCGAGCTTCTCGGCACCGAGGTGGCACCGAGGGTCCGAGTGGAGCTTCAGGCGGCGAAGCGGTAGCCGACGCCCGGGTCGGTCCGGATGTACGCCGGGGCGCCGAGCTTGCGGCGCAGGTTGGCGAGGTGGACGCGCAGGACCTGCACGTCCTCCGCGTACTCCGGGCCCCAGACGTCGACGAGCAGCGCGCGGTGGGTCATCAGCCGGCCGCGGTTGACCGCCAGCGCGCGCAGCAGCTTGAACTCGATGGGGGTGAGGTGGACCTCCTCGCCGTCCACCCGCACGACGTGGGCGGCGAGGTCGAGCTCGAGGTTCTCGGCGCGCAGCACGGGCTCCGACACGCCCGGATCGGCGCGCCGCAGCGCCGCCTGGAGCCGCGCCACCAGCTCGCGCGGGCCGAACGGCTTGGTCACGTAGTCATCCGCGCCCGCCTCCAGCGCGCGCACCTTCTCGTCCTCCTCGCCGACCGCGCTGAGGACGAGGATCGGCATCTTCGACCACTCGCGCAGCGACCGCGTGACCTCGATACCGTCGCCGTCGGGCAGCACGAGGTCGACGATCGCGGCGTCGGGCGGGCGCAGCGCGGCGGCGTCCAGCGCCTCCTCGACGCTCGCCGCCTGCAGCACCTCGAAGCCGGCGTCGCGCAGGATGATCTTCAGGGCCCGCAGGATCTGCGGCTCGTCATCGACCACCAGGACACGCATACGCTGAGGAGCCTACGATGCCCGGCCGCTACCGCATCTTCCTGGGGATGGCCGCCGGCGTCGGCAAGACCTACCGGATGCTGGCCGAGGCGCAGGCGGAGGCCGAGGCGGGGCGGGACGTCGTGATCGGCCTGGTCGAGACCCACGGGCGCGAAGCCACGATCGCGCAGACGACCGGGCTCGAGCAGGTGCCGCGGCGGCGCGTCGCCTACCGCGGCGTCCGGCTGGAGGAGATGGATCTCCCCGGCATCCTCGCGCGACGACCCGAGCTGTGTCTGATCGACGAGCTCGCCCACACCAACGCGCCCGGCCTCGAGCATCCCAAGCGCTACGAGGACATCCAGGACGTCCTCGCCGCCGGCATCGACGTCTTCTCCACCGTCAACGTCCAGCACCTCGAGTCGCTCAACGACCAGGTCGCCGAGCTGACCGGGGTCAAGGTGCGCGAGACCGTCCCGGACGAGGAGCTGGGCAAGGCCGACGAGATCGTGCTGGTCGACCTCCCACCGGAGGACCTGATCGCCCGCCTGCAGGCCGGCAAGGTGTACCCGCAGGCGCGGATCGCGCCCGCGCTGAACGGCTTCTTCCGGGTGGAGAACCTGCGGTCGCTGCGCGAGGTCGCCTTGCGCCAGCTCGCGGAGACCGTCGAGGACCGGCGGGTCGACGAGCCGCCGATCGCCGAGCGGCTGCTGGCGTTCGTCTCGCTGGACGAGCGCGACGAGCGGGTGGTCCGCCGCGCGTGGCGGTCCGCCCAGCGCCTGGGCGGCGAGCTCGACGTGCTCGTCGTCTCCAACCAGGCCGGCGCCGTGCAGCGCCAACGGCTCGAGTCCCTTCGGCGGCTCACCGCGATGCTCGGCGCCCACCTGCTGGTCGAGGACGGCGACGAGCTCGAGATCCTCACCCGCGTCGCCCGCGAGAAGGGGACCACGTACATCCTCCTCGGGCCGCCGCCGCGACGCCGGTTCGGGGAGCCGCTGCTGCTGAAGATCCTGCGCGAGCTGCCGGACGTCGACGTCCGCGTCGTCGCTCAGCGGTAGAGCGCGACCCCGTTCTCGTACAGCGCCCGCTCGCCCGCCGCCTCGGCCACGAGGTCGAGATCCTCGTCGAGGAACGGGCGCCGCGCGCGGGTTCCGGGCAGGTCCGATCCGAACACCACCGCCTCCGGATTCAGCGCGGCGACCGCCTTCAGCGCCGAATACGGGTCGACGTCGATCCGCCCGAAACCGCTGGCCTTGACGTACGCACCGTCCTTTACGAGGTCCAGGAGCGCCGGCAGGCCCGCCTGCGACATCCCGACGTGGTCGATCACGAGCCGTGGCGCGATGGAGAGCGCTGACCGCACAGCCGGGAGGTCGCGGGCGTCGAGGTAGACCTCCAGGTGCCAGCCCACAAGGTCGTGGAACCGCGGTGCCAGCGCGACCTGCTCGAGGTCCCCGCCGCGGAAGAGGTTGACCCGGTACGCGCGCACGCCGGCCTCGGCGAGCGCGACCACCTCCGCGTCGGCGATGTCCGACGGGACGTTGGCGACACCGACGAACCCGGGCCCGAGCTGCTGGAGCGCGTCGACGAGATACGTCTGGTCGTAGGCCTGGAACGAGCCGCTGACGACGGCGCCCCCGGTCACGTCGAGCCCGGCGACCCGCTCGCGGTAGTCGCCGACGGTGAACGGCTCGGGGAGGAAGCCCTGGTTGGGGACCAGCGGGAACCGCGGATCGATGACGTGGAAGTGCGCGTCGAAGATCGGCACTCAAGGCAGCGTGACAGTTCGCCGAAGCAGATCAGACGTATGACTGCCGTCGCGCACATCACGATCGCCCGCCGCCGGCTCTCCACGCGGCTGCCCGCGATCCTGCAGACGGCGGTCGCCGCGCTCGTGGCGTGGTACCTCTGCGTCCTGCTGCTGCCGGACCCGCAGCCGCTCTTCGCCTGCATCGCGACCGTGGTCTCCATCGGCGCCACCCACGGCGCCCATCGCCAGCGCGCGACCCAGCTCGTCGCGGGCGTCGTGTGCGGCCTCGCGGTCGCGGACGCGATCATCCACGTCATCGGGACGGGCGCGCCGCAGCTCGCGGTCATGGTCGTGCTGGCGATGTCGGTCGCGGTGCTGCTCAACGGCTCCGAGCTCGTGATCTCCGAGGCCGCGGTGTCGGCGATGCTGCTCGTGATGACCTCGAGCGGCGGGGCGTTCTCGCCCAACCGGATCCTCGAGGCGATGATCGGCGGCGTCGTCGCGCTGGCCGTCGCGCTGCTCTTCTCGCCCGACCCGATCCTGCCCGTCAGCCGCGCCGCGCAGGCCGTGTTCGGGCGTCTCGGCCGGGCGCTGGAGCGCACCGCGTCGGCCCTGGACGAGGGCGATGCCGGCCGCGCCGAGCAGGCGCTCGAGCAGGCGCGGTCGATCGACTCCCTGCTGCGCGAGTTCGACGACGCGCTGGCGACGAGCCGCGAGACCGTCCGCACCGCGCCGACCCGCTTCGGCGACCGCGAGCCGATCGATCGCTATGACCGCTCGCTCGAGCAGGTCGACCTCGCGGTGCGCAACACGCGCGTCCTCGCCCGCCATTCGCTGCGCGCGATCCGCGCGGGGGAGAACCCGGGCGAGCTACGCGACGCGGTCAACTCGCTCGCCGGCTCCGTGTGGGCGCTGGCGGCGGCCTACGACGAGCCCGAGCGGGCGGAGGAGGCGCGGGTTCTCGCCTCGTCCGCAGCGGTCGACGCGACCGCGCTCGCCGCGACCGGCGGGCTCGCGTTGGCGGAGGTCGCCGCACCGGTGCGCTCCGCCGCGGTCGACCTGATGCGCGCCGCCGAACTCGTCGCGGGCATGCCCGAGGAGCTGCCGACCGAGGAGCTGCTGCTCCTGCCGGCGCCGGTCGAGGAGACGCCGTGGGTGTGCACGTTCAGCGAACCGGAGGAGTCCTCCGGTAAGCTTTAGCCCCATGGGGGTTATTGCGTGATTGGTACCGCGCGCCGCAGGCGCGACGGTGAAGCGAAAGTCCTCGGTCGGACCCGCTACGTGGGTGACATGCCGGTCGTCGGGCTGCTCCACGCGCGCCCGGTGCTGGCGGCCGAGGCGCACGCGAAGTTGATCGGCGTGGACGGCAGCGCGGCGCTCGAGATTCCCGGCGTCGTCGCCGTGTTGACGGCCAAGGACCTGCCGCTGAAGGGCGGCTCGGGCCGCGTGGCCGAGCCGCTGGCGCGCGAGGAAGTCGTCTGGTCGGGCCAGCCGGTCGCGCTCGTGATCGCGGAGTCCGACGCCGCGGCGGAGGACGGCGCGGCGGCCGTCTGGGTCGAGGAGGAGCCGCTGCCCGCGGTCCTCGACCTCGAGGCGGCGATGGCCGAGGACGCCGACCCGGCGCGCGTGACCGCGGTCGCGGGCGGTGGCGACGGCGGCGCGGGCGCGCACGGCGCGGGCGGCGGCGAGGAGAGCGGCGAGGAGCTGCCGGTCAACGTCGCGGTCCGGATGCGGATCGACAACGGCGACGTCGACGCGGGCCTCGCGCGCGCCGACGCGGTCGTCTCGGGGCGCTTCCGCACCAACTGGATCCACCAGTCCTACATCGAGCCGCAGTCGACGCTGGCCTGGGTCGACCCGGACGGCACGCTCGTCGTGCACTCGAGCACGCAGGGCGCGTTCATGGCCCGCCAAGGGCTCTGCGACCTGCTCGGCCTGCCGGCGGACAAGGTGCGCGTGCAGGCCGCGCCGCTCGGCGGCGCGTTCGGCGGCAAGCTGATGATCTCCGAGCCGCTCGCCGCCGCCGCGGCGCTGGCGCTCGGCCGCCCGGTCCGGCTCGTCTTCCGGCGCGGGGAGGACTTCGCCGCCGGCAACCCGGCGCCGGGGCAGCTGATCGACCTCGAGCTGGGCGTCACCCGCGACGGCGAGCTGACCGCGATCCGCGGCCGCATCGTGGGCGACCGCGGCGCGCTGGGGGAGATGGGCGTCGAGACGATCTCGATGATGCTCTCCGCCGGGCCGTACCGGTGGGCGGCGCACGATCTCACCGCGATCGGCGTGGGCACCAACCGCGTCAGCGCCGGCGCCTACCGCGCGCCGGGCGCCCCGCCCGCCGCGTTCGCGGTGGAGACGCTGCTGGACCGCGCCGCCGCCGAGCTCGGTCTCGACCCGGTCGGGCTCCGCCTGCAGAACGTCCTGCGCGCCGGTGACCGCGGGCTCGACGGGCAGGAGATCAAGGTCTTCGGCGCCGCCGAGTGCCTCGAGCGCGTGCAGGAGCACCCGCTGTGGCAGGGGCGCGACGCGCTGCCGGAGGACGAGGGCGTCGGGCTCGCGCTGGGCTTCTGGCCCGGCGGTCTCGAGCCCGCCGCGGCGATCTGCAAGCTCGACTCCGACGGCAAGCTCACCGTCGTCTCGGCCGCCGCCGACATGAGCGGCATCGAGAACGCGTTCATCGCGATCGCCGCCGAGACCTTCGGCCTCGCCGAGGACGACGTGCGCGTGGTCACCGGCGACACCTCGAGCACGCCGTACGGCGGCGTCGCGGGTGGGTCGAAGATCACCTACACGTACGGCGTCGCGATCGAGCGCGCGGCCGCCGCGGCGCGCGAGCGGCTGCTCAACGTCGCCGCCTCCGAGCTCGAGATCGACCCGTCGGACCTCGAGCTCGTCGACGGCGAGGTCCGCCCGCTGGGCTCTCCGGCCCGTGGCATCGCGGTCGCCGACCTGGCGGCCAAGACGTACACGTTCGGCAGCCCGCACGAGCCGATCGAGGGCTACGGCGGCTCCGCCCAGGTCAGCCGCGCGCCCGGCGCAGCGGCGCACCTCTCGCACGTCCGCGTGGACCGCGAGACCGGTGCCGTGACCGTGCTCGCCCACGTGATCGCCCAGGACGTCGGCAAGGCGCTGAACCCGGCGCTGGTCGAGGGCCAGATGCACGGCGGCACCGCCCAGGGCATCGGCTGGGCGCTGCTCGAGGAGCTCAACCACGACGAGAACGGCCAGCTCAAGGGCGGCTCCTTCGCCGAGTACGCGCTCCCCTCCACCGACCAGGTCCCGCCGATCGAGACCCTGATCGTCGAGGTCCCGGCCCCGGACGGCCCGTTCGGCGCCAAGGGCATCGGCGAGCCGCCGGTCTGCGGCGTCCCGGGCGCGATCGCCAACGCGATCGCCGCCGCCACCGGCGCCCGTCTGCAGGAGCTCCCGATGTCACCGCTGCGCGTCTGGACGGCGCTCAACAACGGACACTGAACGCCGCGAGGAGCTTGCGCGAACCCATGCGGATCGGGTGTGATCTGCCCTGTGGATTCTGAGCGCGAGCTCCTCGCCAAAGCCCCGGAATCCGCTCCACCGGAGCCGGCGACCAGCGAGTCGCCGCTCCCCCAGCGCGTCGATCCCCGCTCGCTGAGCCCCGGCCGGCTCCTCGCCCTCCAGCGCACGCTCGGAAACCAGGCCGTCGCCCGGCTGATCGAAGACGAACGCCGCAACGCCGCATCCGCGGGCGCCCCCGCCGGCGGGACAGGGACGGTGGCGCCCCCGGCGAGCGGCGGGGCGGCTGCGGGTCCGGCCGGCGAGTCGGTGGCGGCCCCGGCGAGCGGCGGCGCGGCCCCTGCGGCGCCCGTCGGCGAGCCCGTGGCGGCGCCGGCCGGCCCATCGGTGGCCGCTCCCGGCGGCGAGGCAGTGGCGGCCCCGGCGAGCGGCGGCGCGGCGGCGCCTGCGGCTCCGGCCGGCGAGGCGGTGGCGGCTCCAGCGAGCGGCGGTGCGGCCCCTGCGTCGCCCGTCGGCGAGCCCGTGGCGGCGCCGGCCGGCCCATCGGTGGCCGCTCCCGGCGGCGAGGCAGTGGCGGCCCCGGCGAGCGGCGGCGCGGCGGCGCCTGCGGCTCCGGCCGGCGAGGCGGTGGCGGCTCCAGCGAGCGGCGGTGCGGCCCCTGCGTCGCCCGTCGGCGAGCCCGTGGCGGCGCCGGCCGGCCCATCGGTGGCCGCTCCCGGCGGCGAGGCGGTGGCGGCCCCGGCGAGCGGTGGCGCGGCGGCGCCCGCGGCTCCGGCCGGCGAGGCGGTAGCGGCTCCAGCGAGCGGCGGTGCGGCCCCCGCGGCCTCGGCCGCCCCATCGGTGGCGGCTCCGGCCGGCGGCGGCGCGGTGGCGGCTCCGGCCGGCGGCGGCGCGGTGGCAGCTCCGGCCGGCGGAGCGGCGGCGTCTTCGGCGGGCGGCGGCGGTGCGCCCGCGGGTCCGGGCGGCCAGTCCGCGGCCGCGTCGGCCGGCGGTGGCGGGGGGCCGGCGGGTCCGGCCGGCAAGGCGGTCGCGGCTCCCGGTGGCGGCACCGCCAACGGGGCGGCGGTCGCGGCTCCCGGCGGTGGCGGCGCCGCGAACGGGGCGGCGTTCGCGGCTCCGGGCGGTGGCGGTGCTCGGTCGGCGAGCGCATCGGTGGCGAACGCCGCAGGGCCGATCGGAGGCGGGCCCGCGGCGGACTCCTCCGGCGGGGGTCCGGGTGCGGACATCGCCGCGCCCGCGCAACTGTTGGCGCACATCAAGGAGCAGCGCGCTCATGTTGTCGCCGCGGGCGACCAGGCCAAGGCGCAGTTGCAGGAGGCCGCGAACCGCGAGTCGCAGAGCGTGAAGTCCGCCGCGAGCAACGAGGCCGATCGCATCAACCGGGAGACCGGCGATTCGATCAAGTCGGTCGAGGCCGCGGCGACGGACGCGGAGTCGCGGCTCGAGACCACCCGCTCGCAGGAGACCGGCGCGGTCAACAAGGGCGCGCAGGACGCTCTGCAGGCGCTCGACGAGGCGGTGCGCTCGCGGCAGACCGAGGTCAAGGCGGCGGCCAACCGGCACGCGACCGCGGCGCGCAAGGTCGGCGAGGACCAGGCCAATCGCGCGCTCGGCGGAGCGCGGCTGAAGGCGGTCGCGGCGATCCAGGTCGGACAGACCAAGGCGGCGGCGCTGCAGCCCACCAATCGCGGCGGCGAGAAGGCGCGCGCGGCGCACGAGCTGGCGAGTGGCACCGCCGATGAGATCACCAAGGCGGGCCAGGAGGTCGCGAGCACGGTCCGGTCGGACATGGGCAAGCTCGCCGACAAGTTCACCAAGGAAGGCGACGACGCCGCCAACCAGATGGCGACCGCCGACCTCAAGGCGGCCAAGGATCGCATCGAGAAGCGGCGCGCCTCAGCGGTCCAGAAGATCGACGACGCCGCGAAGACGACGCTGCAGGGGATCACGAAGGACAAGGACGACCTGCTCGCGCAGCTCCGCGGCCAGCAGGATCAGGCCAAGGCGATCGTCGAGCTCGGCAACAGCGCCGCGAACTCCATCGAGCAGACCCGCAAGACGGCCGAGGAGAAGATCGACCAGGGCGTCCAGCAGACGACCCAGCAGCTCGACGAGGCGGCGGCCCACGTGGAGGGCCTGCAGGGCATGGCGACCGCGGACCTGAGCAGCACGGAGGCCGACCTCGACGCCGCCGTCGCCGGCTTCGACACCGAGCTCAAGCGCCTCACCGACACCGCCACGAAGGGCATGACCGACGCCTCCACCAAGGCCACGGACGCGATCAAGCAGGCGGGGCAGAAGGCGTCGGACCCGAGCAACAAGGCGGCGGCCGACTTCGCGACCCGCAGCAAGCAGGCCGTCGACGGCGCGCTGCCGGGCATGAAGAAGGAGTCCGCCGACGCGGGCGACGAGTTCTCGAAGATCCAGACCGGCGTCGAGGAGCAGCTGGCCAAGGTCGTCACCGACTCCGACCACGGCTGGGCCAAGCAGCTCGCGGACGCCACCGCGCAGGTCACCAAGAAGGTGGACGACGGCCTCGCCGCGCAGCAGAAGATGGTCGACGACCTCGGCGGGCAGATCGACGCCAAGGCCAAGGACATCGAGGACGAGAGCTGGCTCTCGCGCGCCGCGAACTTCGTCGGCGGGATGATCGTCGGCTTCCTCGGCGCCGCCTGGGACATGATCAAGATCCTGGCCGTCGTCGTGCTCGTGGTGCTCGCGGTGATCGTGATCGCGCTCATCATCGGCGCGCTCGTCGGCGGCCTCGCGGGCGTGATCGCGGTGCTCGGCGCGATCGTCGCCGTGGCCGAGTTCCTGGCCTCGATCGGGACGATCCTGCTGGTGATCGCGATCGTGATCGTCGCGGTCATGGTCGCGATCAAGCTGTACATCGCGTTCACCAACGACCAGCTGTCGGACTACGAACGCGGCAAGCTCGTCGGCGAGGTCGCGTTCGACATCGTCTCGCTCGTCTTCGGCGCCAAGATCGCGGGCTGGCTCGGCCGGCTGCTCGGGCTCGGCGCCGCGGGCGAGGCCACCGCCGACGCCGCCCGGCTCGCCCGCCTGCGCGCGATCATCAGCGACGAGGCCCAGCTGGAGCGCCTGCTCGGCATCCTCGGCAAGGACGGCGAGGCGCTCGAGCAGCTCCTCACCAAGGCCGGCAACGATCCCGGCCGGCTCGAGCGCCTGCTCGTGCTCATGGACAACGACGGCGGCAAGCTCGGCGCGCTGCTCACGCGCCTGGGCAAGGACGCCGGCGCGGCCGAGGAGCTGTTGAAAGCGTGCGGCGGCGACGCCGCCCGCCTCGAGCGCCTCCTCACCGCCACCGGCAACGACGTCAAGACGCTCGAGCGCATGCTCGCCGCCGCCGGCAACGACGGCGCCAAGCTCGAGCAAGCCATCAAGGACGCCGGCGGCGACCTCGGGAAGGCCGAAGAGGCGCTCACCAAGGGCAAGCCCACCGGCACGAACCCCGCCGAGGAGCTGCTGGGCGACGACGCGCTCTCCAACCGGCTGCGCAGCCTCGTGCCCGACGCCGAGCAGCTCAACCGACTGCTCGCCAAGGCCGGTTCGAAGGAGCGGCTGGCGCGCTGGCTGAGCCAGCACGGCTCGCCCGACGAGCTCGAGGCCGCGCTCAACAAGATCTGGGAGCGCGTGCCCGACGCCGCCCAGCGCGAGCGGCTGATGAACACCGTCGAACGGCCCGGCTCACTCGCCAAGTACCTCGATCGCGAGCCCGACCCGACCAAGCTCGAGCAGGCGATCGCCGACGCGCGGGCCAGGGGCGTCCCGGCCGGCCTGCTCGAGGAGGAGTGGGCGCAGGTCGGCCAGCGGGTCCGCGCGCAGGCCGCGCAGTACGGCTCCGACATCCGCGCCCAGGGCAGCCGCGCCGCCGGCATCCCGGGCGAGAAGAGCGACCTGGACCTGGCGATCCTGGTGGACGAGGGCCGCTTCGACGAGATCCTCAGTCAGCGCATGAAGATCACGCCCGAGCGGATCAAGGAGCTGCGGGCGCTCGGCCCTGACATCGCCGAGGACGCGCTCAAGGCGGCGACCAAGAACGCGACCGAGCGCACGGCCTGGTACTCGATCCACTACGGCAAGATCGCCCGCGGCGAGCTCGGCCTGAGCGGCCTGGCGCAGGCCATCGCCCGGGAGTTCAACCTGCCCAAGGTCGATCTCTCCGTGATCCGCTCCGGGAGCCCGCTCGACGTCGGTCCCTACATTTCCATGCCGTAATGGACGATGGCTGGTGCCGGATTCACGTGGACGGACCCGCGAGCACGGATGAGCTCCGTGCGGCGGTCGCCGCCGCGGTCGGCGGGACCGTCGACGACTACGGGGTGCAGGCGCCCGGCTTCGACTTCCCGGTGGACGAGCACGACGACTACTCCCCGGACGCCCGCCGCACCTTCCCCGGCGGCTTCCTGCACTTCCAGTACGCGGTCGAGGTCCTTCCGGAGCGGGACGAGCCCCCGCTGACGACCGTCGGCGGCCTGCTCGAGGCGCTGTGGGCGCGCGGTTGGGCCGCGGTCGCCGTCTGCGACTACGAGGACCAGCTTCCGCACCGCGGCGGCTACAACGATCCGTCGCTGCCGTGGCCGGCGTAGACGTCTACATCTCGGTCGACGTCGAGGCCGACGGCCCGATCCCGCTCGTCCACTCGCTGTCGTCGCTCGGCGCGGCGGTCGCCGGCACGTTCGACGGGACGACCTTCACCCGGCTCGACCCGACCGCGACGACGTTCTACGCCGAGCTGCAGCCGGTCGGCGACGAGTTCGACGTGCAGGCGGCGGCGGTCGCCGGCCTCGACCGCGAGCGGCTGGCGCGCGAGGGGGAGACCCCGGCTGACGGCATGACGCGCTTCGCCGCCTGGGTGCGCGAGGCCGCCGGCGACGGACGGCCCGTGTTCGTCGCCTACCCCGCGGCGTTCGACTGGACCTGGGTGTCGATCTACCTCGCCCGGTTCGCCCCGGAGAACCCGTTCGGCTTCAGCGGCGTGTTCGACATGAAGTCGCTCTACATGACCAAGGCGCGCGTGCGGATCGGCAAGGCGGCCAAGCGGGCGATGCCGGCGCACCTGCTCTCGACGCGCGCGCACACCCACAACGCGCTCGACGACGCGATCGAGCAGGCCGACCTGTTCGCGAACCTGTTCGAGTGGTCTCCTTGACCAACCGATCGTTTGATCGAGTAGCCTGCGGGGCATGCTCGCACTCTCGCTCGTCCGGACGTCCGCGACCGACCCGCTGAGCGCGGTGGAGGTCGCCGAGCGCGAGGCGCCGGCGGCCCCTGACGGCTGGACGACGGTCGACCTCCGGGCGGCGTCGCTCAACCACCACGACGTGTGGAACATGCGCGGCGTGGGCGTGCAGGACGGCTGGTTGCCGTGCGTGCTCGGGTCCGACGGGGCGGGGGTCGACGCCGACGGCAACGAGGTGATCGTCTACCCGCTGATCGCCGACCCGGACGCGGGTGGGGGAGACGAGACGCTGGACCCGCGGCGGCGGATGCTCTCCGACGGCATCGACGGGACGTTCGCCCAGCGGATCGCGGTGCCGCGGCGCAACCTGGTGGCCAAGCCGCCCGAGCTCGGTTGGGACGCCGCGGCGTGCCTCGGCACCGCGTGGCTGACGGCGTACCGGATGCTGTTCGGTCGCGGCGATCTGCCCGCGGGGTCGACGATCCTCGTCCAGGGCGCGGGCGGCGGGCTCTCCACCGCGCTCGTGGCGCTGGGCAAGGCGGGCGGGCTGCGGGTGTGGGTGACGAGCCGCAGCGAGGCCAAGCGCGCCAAGGCGGTCGAGACGCTCGGCGCCGACGCCGCGTTCGCCGACGGCGAGCGCCTGCCCGAGCGCGTCGACGCCGTGATGGACAGCGTCGGGCAGGCGACGTTCAAGCACTCGCTGCGCGCGCTCAAGCCAGGCGGGCTGCTGGTCACCGTCGGCGCGACGAGCGGGACCGCGGTCGATCCCGAGCTCGCGCGCGTCTTCCTCAATCAGATCCGCATCCAGGGCGTGGCGATGGGCACTCGCGACGAGCTGCGCCGCCTCGCGCAGCTCTGTGCGAGCTCGGGCATCGAGCCGGTCGTCGACTCGACGTTCGCGCTCGCCGATGCCGGCGAGGGCATCCGCCGAATGGTGGACGGCGAGCTGTTCGGCAAGGTCGTGTTCCACACGGCCGCCTGAGCGCCGCCGGCCGTACCCCGCCCGGGGAGCCAGCGGCCACGAGAACTAGCGCTGCCCGGGTGTTCTGCAGAGGTCGCGGACGGGAGACTGATCTCAGTCGGACAGGCCGAACGAAACGCCGCCCGACTCCTCCCCGTTCCCCCTATTGGAGGACTCATGTCCCCGATCCAAACGCTCGACGTCTCGGCGGCGATTGCCGACGAGGCGCTCAGCGGGCAACGCGACCTCTTGGTCGTCAGCCCGCTCATCTCCGGCACGGACGTGCTCGCCGTGCAGGAGCGGCTGGCCACGCTCGGCTACTCACCCGGACCGCTCGACGGACGCTATGGCGTCGCCACGGCATATGCGGTCCAGGAGTTCCAGCGCGACCACGATCTCGACGGCGCCGGCGTCCTCGAGCCGGCCACCCGGGCGGCGCTCGCCGGCGACCTCGACTCGCCGCGGAGCGACCGGCTGGCGGCGAGCCGGACCGGCAAGCGGGCGCTGATCGAGGCGCGCAAGCACCTCGGCACGCGTGAGCAGCCGGCGGGCTCCAACCGGACGTCCTTCGGTCGCTGGTACGGCAGCGACGGCGTGCCGTGGTGCGCGATCTTCGTCTCCTACTGCTTCCACGAAGGTGCCGGCGTCACCCTCTGCAAAGGGTTCAAGGGCGCCGGGGTGAACCGGCTCGGCTGCGCGTACGTGCCGACGGTCTCGGCGTGGCTGCGCGCCACCGGTCGCTGGAAGGGCCGGAGCGCTCCGGTCCCGGGCGACATCGCGATCTTCAACTGGGACGGCGGCGTGCCGGACCACATCGGGATCGTCGAGTCGTTCCTCGCCGACGGCACGTTCACCTGCATCGAGGGCAACACCTCGGTCGGCAACGACTCCAACGGCGGCCAGGTCATGCGCCGCAAGCGTCATCTCAACCAGGTCGACGGCTTCGGGCACATCGCCTGAGCCGCCACTCCCTCACGAAAGGAACCCCTCCCATGTCCGCCACCTATCCGGACGGCGTCCTGCTGCGCTCCGGCGACGAGACCTACCTCGTGGTCGCCGGCGAGCGCCAGCTCATCCAGGACGAGACCCTGCTCAACGAGATCAACGCCGCTCCGCGCGAAGGCTCCGGCGCGGTGCCGGTGCTCAACGTCGACGCGGGCGAGCTCGACTCGATCCCGGTCGGCCCCGAGTTCGAGGCCCGCGGCCTGATCGAGGCCTCGCGCCAGGACGAGGTCCACAGCGACATGCCGCGCCGCTACATGAGCTCGACCGTCCGCCTGTCCCAAGAGGCCGGGCGTCTCGACGGCGACACCCGCACATGGACGACCCAGCCGTGGATCGGCTTCACCGGCGGCGTGTGCGTGCTCTTGGCCGGCGCCAACGGCGAGATCCTGCACTGCTCGGACGTCGTCCAGTTCGGCGTCGACGGCTTCCGGATCCCGTTCAAGCGCTCCGACCGCACCGACCACTGGGTCCAGGCCGTTCCGGCCGATGTGGCCCAGCGCACCACTCGGATCGAGATCCTCCACACCCACGCTCCGAAGGTCCGCATCCTGCAGATCATCCAGGAGATCGGGCAGACCGTGAACGCGGTCGACGAGGCTCTCCGGATTCTGCGGCTGCTCTGACCCGATCCGACCTCGGCGGGCCGCTCAGCGGCCCGCCGACCAACCTCGCAAGGAGAACCCCGTGCCCGAGAAGACGGCCGTCTGCATCGGTCTGAACCACTACGCGCCCGAAAGCGACGTGCCCCCGCTGCGCGGGTGCGTCGATGACGCACTGCTGATCGGCGAGCTGCTCGTCCGCGCCGGCTTCAGCGTGCAGCAGTTGCATGACTCGGCGGCGACCTACAGCGCGATCCTCGAGACCATCGGGGAGCACGTTGAGCGCCTTCGCGCCGGTGACGAGCTGGTGGTCTGGAACGCCTCGCACGGCTTCCAGGTCCCGGACCTGGATGGTGACGAGGACGCCGACGTGCTCGACGAGGCCATCTGCACCTACGACAACGACGTGGGACGGCCGCTATCGGACGACCGGCTCGCGGCCGTGCTCGCCCGCGCCCGCTCCGGTACTCGGGTGTTCGTCGGGTCGGACTCCTGCCACAGCGGGACGCTGGCACGCGAGGCCCCGCCGCTCCACGCGATCCCGCGCCTGTGGGATCCCCCGCAGGCGACCCGGGGCGCCGTCGCGCCGCGAGGCCACGTGGCGCGGTTCGGCGGCGTCGCGGGCTCGCCCGCCGAACATCTCCTGCTCGCCGGCTGCGAGGCCGGGCAGGTCAGCTGGGACGCGAAGTTCACCGAGGGCTACCACGGGGCGATGACGTACCACTTCGCGCGCGCGGTCCTCGCCGCGTGGGACGCAGGCCAGGCGATCACGTACGCCGCCGCCCACCAGATGGCGACGGCCGGCATCCACGCGACCGGGCTCGTCCAGAACCCGCAGCTGGAGGGAATGCCGACCCTCAAAGCCGCGCCCGTTTTCGGCTACGTACCGCGCTGACCGCGTGCCGGCCCTGCGAATACGTAGGGCCGGCACACGCGAATACGTCGTTCTCTCGATGTGGGCCCGCGACCGCGGGCGTACCTTCATCGCACTGCTCGAACGGCGGGGCCGCACCACCCCACACCGTCCCGTCGCCGAGCTCGCCGCGATCACCTCAGAGAGGACCCGATGACCAGTGCTTGCGCGCACCGGCCGACGCCCGGTGCCATCCGAATCGTCCTGGGCCATTCCCAGGCGCTGTACCGCGAGGGCCTGCGACGGCTGCTGCTCCGTGCGGACTTCGACCTGCTCGCTGTCGCCGGAGCCGCCGCCGAGCTTGCGGCGGCAGCCGCGACGCACCGGCCCGACGTCGTCATCGCGGACCCCGCCTGCGGTGCCGGCCTTCGCCGCCACCTCCCCGACGTCCGAGTCCTGCTCATCGCGAACCGACTGGACGTCGAGACCGCGACCGAGCTCGCCTCCCGCGGCACCGCCGGGATCGGCTACCTCCTCGAGGGGCATGTCGCCGACGTGGAGCACTTCACGGGGGCGATCCGCTGTGTCGCGGCCGGCGGGACAATGCTCGACCCGCCGGTCGTAGCGGTGCTGCTCGGCCACGCGCCCGACCCTCTCGGTGAGCTCACCGAGAGGGAACGTGACGTCCTGGCCCAGGTCGCGGCCGGACGGTCGAACCTGGGCGTCGCGAAGGAGCTCGACGTCTCCGAGCACGCCGTCGAGAAGCACGTGAGCCGGGTCCTGGCCAAGCTGCGCATCCCGGAAGGCCGCGCCAACAACCGGCGTGTCCTCGCCGCGCTCGCGCTGCACCACGACGCTGTCTAGAGCACGGCGCGCAACGCGGGATCGAGCGTGTCGGGCGGTTGCCAGCCCTCCGAGAGGTACCAGCGGACCGTGCGCGGCCGGCTCGCGAGCGCGCCGGCGACGGTGCGGGCTGCATCGCCGCTGAGCCGGAGCAGCCAGCCGCGCGTCTCCATCCGTTCCCCGAGGCGCCGGCGCCTCGGCGCGAGGTCGAACAGCACGCCGACGGCGTGTTCCAGAAGCGGAGTTCGCTCATGCCGCGCCGCGGAGCGCACGACGTATCCGAGCCAACGGAGCCCGCCATCGAGTTGAGGGCTTTGTCCCGTGAAGCTCGGTTGCGCGAGGTCGACGATCTTGCCGAGATCGTCCTCGCGATCGCCCGCGAAGGCGTCGACCGCCTCCGGGCCGACCGCTGACAGGTAGTCGAGGAAACCAGCGGAGCGCTCCGCATGCCCGCTGCCGAGCCAGTCGAGGATGCGATAGCCGATCACGGGCCGAGGGCTGGTGGCCGCGTGACGGAGGAACTGGTCCGTATAGGTCGCGACGTCGCGCTCGTCCACCTTGTCGTCCGACATCTGCCTCTGCGCTTCGAGCATGAGCACGGCGGTCTCGAGCAGGTCCGCGTTGCCGTGCAGCACGTCCCGCCGCGTGAGGGCGTGCGAGTTCGCGAAGACGCCGAGGTGCTCGAGCGGATTCCCCAGATGTGCCCCGACGCGCGACGTCTGACGCACCGCCACGGTGAACGAGGCTTCCAGAGGAAGCGCCGTGAAACTCGGCCGGCCGCCGTCCTGAAGGAATGCCCGCAGGGTCTCGTACCCCCAGACGTTGGCGCCGCCGGCGCCCGTGGCCGGGGCCGTGCCGACGATGAACCCGATGTCGTGATCCTCGAACCCCGCGGCGAAGATGTCCGTCGCGCTGTAGGCGAGCGCGTCGACCAGCAGGACGATCGGACCTCGATAGACCCGCTTGACGTCGTTGTAGACCGACCGGTCCGCGAGGTAAGTCGCGGGTGAGTACTGGATCCCGGCCGCCTCCTGCCACGTCATCGCGTCGAAGAGCTCCGGCGCGAACGGGAGGTTGTCGGCGACCCGCGCCATCATCCCCGTGTTGCGGAACCGCAACGGCTCGGGCTCGATCGTGCGGCCGGTGAACAGTTGCAGGAGCCGCTCGGCGGCGACGATGCTGCCGCCCCCGTTGCCGCGCACGTCGAGGATCAAACCGCCACGCGGCAACCTGGCGACGACGCGGCTGACCTCGTCCACGAACGCGGTCGGGTCATCCACGTTGAAGCTGAAGATGCGCAGGTACCCGGATCCCGGGTCTCCGGGCATGGCGGCGGAGCGCAGCACGTCGGAGAACGCGGGGCTCACGAGCGGGTCCGGCGCTGCCTCGGTGGCGTAGAGCACCCGCTTGACCTGCCGGATCCATTCGGCTTCCTCATCGAGCCCGAGGCCGAGCGCCGCCTCAGGGGCCATGTCGCTCGTCGGACCGTCCTCCGGCCGATGCGCTACGTACCACGGGGACGTGATCCGGCGCACGCGGCCGCGGCTTGAGCACGTGAGCGTGACCTCGTCCTCGTCGGGTCGACCGCTCTTGCCCATCCACCGGAACGTCAAGCCGTCGACGCCGCGCGCCCACTCCGCCCACTCGTTGCTGCCCGCCCGCTTGGCCGCGAGCAGGCGCACGGCACGCTCGATCGGCACGCCGTTCCAGTGGGTCACGGTCGTACCGGCCCGCAGGTCACGGGCAAGCGGCTCGTAGACCTTGGAAACCACGAAGGCGCGCCGGCCATCAGCGCGGAAGTACTCCTCGATCATCCACGGCAGGAAGGCGATCTGCCGCCGGTACGGCCGCGGGAGGACGTACATCGTGTGGAGGTCGCGCAGGGAGTTGAAGATCGCCGTCATCGCGTCGTGGAACTCCGGCTCGGCCAGCCGGTTGGAGCGCACGCGTCCGAGCAGCTGTCGCAGCTCGAACTCGGGATCCACGCCGTGCACCGCCCGCTTGAGCGGAAGGTGCACGTAGCACTCCCGTAGGAGGATCTCGGCCTGCTCGGCGATCGTCGCCATCTCCTTCGCCGAGAGCTCGCGCCGTCCGAGCTTGAACTCGCTGAGGGGTGCGACCGCTCCAAGGAGATCTTCCGCCAGACCTGCGCGTCCCATCGCGCGATGCTCGCAAACCCGGCGGGCAGCGGGAGACGCGAAGATGGATCGGTGACGCGCCGGATCTCGAGTTCGTCGATCGTGGGCCGGGAGGACGAGCTCGCGCTCCTCGACGAAGCGCTCGCGGCCGCCGAGCGCGGCAGGCCTTCCCTGACCCTGGTCACCGGTGACGCGGGCGTCGGCAAGACGCGGCTGCTGCGCGAGCTCGGACGCAGGGCCGACAATCGCGGATTTCTCGCGCTGCGCGGGGAATGCGTACCGTTGGGCGAGAGCGAGCTGCCGTTCGCGCCGATCGTCGCGGTCCTGCGCATGGCGCTGCGCGGACCCGCGGCCGAGCTGCTCGAAGAGGCTCCTGAACCGGTCCGCGTCGAGCTCGCCCGGCTCGCTCCCGAGCTCGCCCGGCCGGGTGATGAGCCGCCGGCCCCGAGCGCGACTTCGCGGTCTCGTCTCTTCGAGCAGCTGTTGGCCGTGGTCCGGCTCCTGACGACCGCGCGGTTGACACTGATCGTCTTGGAGGATCTCCACTGGTCCGATGCGGCGACCCGTGACCTGCTCGCCTTCCTGGTGCGCAGCCTCCACGACGAGCGGATCGCGACTGTGGTGAGTTACCGGCGCGAGGACGTCGACCGCTCGCATCCCCTCCGTGCCACGCTCACGGAGCTGGCGCGGCGCGACGGTGTGCGCCGACTCGAGCTCGCCCCGCTCGGGCGCCGCGACGTGGAACGCCAACTCGAGGACATCCTCGGCCGGCCGGCGCCGTTGGCGATGCTCGACACGATCCATCGGCGGGCCGAGGGCAACCCGTTCTTCGTGGAGGAGTTGCTCGCGGCCGAGGATCGTGGCGGCGCCTTGCCGGTCACCATCGCCGACGCGTTGCTCGCCCGCGTCGACACGCTCTCTGCTTCCGCGCTGCGGATCGTCCAGCTACTCGCCGTCGCCGGGCGGCCCCTCCCCGGCGGGCGGCTCGCCGCCGCCGGGATCTCGGAAGGGGAGGCGCAGGCGGCGATCCGCGAAGCGCTCGCGGCCAACGTGGTGACCGTCGCCGACGGCTACGACCTGCGGCACGCACTCCTGAGGGAGGCGGTCTACGCGGAGCTCCTACCCGGCGAACGCCGCGTCCTCCACGACGCCGTGGGACGCGCGCTCGAGGGCGCGGGGGCCGATGCCTCCGAGCTCGCCTATCACTGGCATGCGGCGGGCGACGTGCCTCGCGCGCTGGCGGCCTCGATCGACGCCGGGCGTTCGGCCAAGCGTGTGTTCGCCTTCACGCAGGCGCTCGACCACTTCGAGCGAGCCCTCGAGCTGTGGGACGAGCCAGGTCTGGGAATGCTCGACCGGATCGACGTGCTGATGGAAGCCGCCGAGGCCGCCAGGCTCACCGGCGACTACGATCGCGCCGCGGCTCTGTGCCGGAACGGGCTCGAGGCGGTCGACCCGCGCGGCCAGCCCGACCGCGCCGCCGCGCTCTACGAGCGCCTCGGCGATTCGCAGTTCATGGACGATGAAGCTGCACTGGACTCGTACCGGCGGGCATTGACGCTTCTCCCAAACGCTGGTGCCGCACGCTCACGCCTGCTCGGCGCCGAAGCCAGGACGCTGACCCATCTGCTTCGCTGGGACGAGGCCCGTGCGCGCGCCGATGAGGCCTTGCGCCTCGCGCTGGAGGCGGATACGGAGGCGGAAGAGGTCCGGGCGCGGATGACGCTCGGCATCACGCTCGCCTTCCTCGGCGCGCTCGACGAGGGAGAGCGCCAACTGCGCGAAGCCAAGCGCGTGTCCGCGATCGCCGGCCGGCCGGACGACCTCGCGCGCACGGAGCTGTACCTCGCCGAGGTCCTGCGCCTGCGCGGCCGTTTCGGGGATGCCCTGACTGTGATGGACGCCGGCGCGGAGCGCTCGTCCCGGCTCGGGCTGGACGGATCGTTTGGCGTGTTCATGCGCGTCAACGCTGCTGAGGACCTGTTCCGGTTGGGGCGCTGGGACGAGGCCGACGCGCGGCTGCGCGAGTGCGCCCGTCGCCCCGTCAAGCTGGTCGCCGAGGTGATGCACCATGCCGTCGCGGCACAACTCGCCGTCGCCCGCGGGGACGTGGATCGTGCGACCGATCACCTCGACCTCGCTCGCGCCGCGTGCGAGGGTGGGATCGCTGCCGAGTTCCTCCCAGGCGTCTATGCCGCGGCGGCGGAGCTGGCGCTGTGGCAGCAGCGTCCGCTGGAGGCTGGAGCCGAGGTCCGCCGTGGGCTGGCGCTGATCGGCGACCAGGCCGAGCCGCTCTACACGCCGGCGCTCTACCTCCTCGGCCTGCGGGCCGAGGCCGACGTCGGACCCCCGTCCCGCGAATCGGCGGACGCTCTCCTCGCGGACCTGCAGGCCCTGGCGGAGCCGGCCCCGCCCATCACCGTCGCGCACGTCACCGCCGCCCGTGCCGAGCACCTCCGGCTCGTCGGCGGACCCGCGAGCCAGGCGTGGGCGGCGGCCGCGGCGGCCTGGGAGGGCGTCGAACATCTCTACCCTGCCGCCTACGCCCGTTGGCGGCAGGCCGAGGCGATCCTCTCCGACGGTGGGTCGCGTCATGACGCCGCCGAGCCGCTGCGACGCGCGTCGGTCGTGTCCGCCGCCCTCGGGGCCACGCCGTTGCGGAATGAGATCGACGCGCTGGCGCGCGCCGCCCGCATCCCGCTCAGCGTCCCGGAGCCGATTCAGACGCCCGGCACCATCGCGGGCGGACTCTCCCCCCGAGAACACGAGGTGCTCGAGCTGCTCGCCGAGGGGATGACGAACCGGCAGATCGCCGAGCGCCTGTTCATCAGCGAACGGACCGTCGGTGTGCACGTGTCGAGAATCCTGGGCAAGCTGGACGCACGCAATCGCGTCATGGCCGCGCGCATCGGACGCCAGCTCGGTCTCGTCAAGAGCTGACTCGAAAGGGGAGAGCATGCCTTCGTATCTATTTCTCTGCGCTGCCGCTGAGGGCGAGGAGCCGGCCGTGGCACAGACGCTCAAGGCCGCGATCGAGCACGAGGGGGCGCTGAGAAGCATGTGGGCCGCGGTCGGCGACTTCCGGGTCGTCGCTCTGGGGCTGCTCGACGGTCCCACGGCGCTGACCAAGGTCACCGACGCCGTCAAGACCGAACACGGCACCACCGGGTGCTGGCTGCAGGTGAACAGCGTCCCCGCGGGGGAGGACATCGACGACGGCCACTGGAAGGGCGGCCTCGAGAGCGGATCGATCTGAGCTTCGGGCCGATCAGGCCGACAGGCCGTCGATCCAGGACGTCGCGTACTGCTCGCCGATCTCGGCCGCGGTGAAGCGCCCGCCGGGCCGGTACCACTGGTGCATCCAGTTGATCATCCCGAGGATGCCGTAGGCGGCCATCTTGGGGTCCACGTCGTCGCGCAGCACGCCTTCGGCGATGCCCTGCTCGATCAGCGCGATCCACGACTGCTCGTACTCGCGTCGGGCTTCGGGGTCGGCGCGCTGGAGGATCGGGAAGAAGTCGCGCAGGTAGATCACGAGCTCCTCGTAGTTCTCGTCGAAGGCGCTCGTGCCGCGGACGATCGCGCGGCGGAGCTTCTCGCGCGCGGGGGCGTCGGACGCGACGATCTCGGCCATGTCGGCGCGGGCGTGCTCGAAGACCGGCGCGACGAGTTCGAGGAAGAGCTCCTGCTTGCCCTTGATGTGGGCATAGAGGCTGGAGATCGAGACGTCGGCGCGCTCGGCGATCGCGCGCACGGAGGTGCGCTCGTAGCCGTTCTCGCGGAAGACCGCCAGCGCGGCTTCGAGGATGGCGTCGCGGGCGGGCGGCACGGGCGGGGATCCTAGTCGCGGTTGCGCGCGGTCACGTGGCGTGGCAGTCTGCAGCCAAACCAACCAACCGGATGGTCGTGAACTACATCGAAGCCACCACGCTGGGCCACCTCGTCGACCGCCAGGCCGCGGCGACGCCGGAGCGCGAGGCGCTCGTGTTCCCGGACGCCCGCCTCACCTACGCGCAGCTCGCCGAGCGCAGCGACGCGTTCGCCCGCGCGCTGCTCGGACTCGGCGTCGAGGCCGGCGACAAAGTCGGCATCCTGCTCGCCAACCGGGTCGAGTTCGTGCTCGCGCTGTTCGGCGCGGCGAAGCTCGGCGCCGTCGTCGTCCCGGTCAACGCGCGCTTCAAGGTGTCCGAGCTCAGCCACGTCATCGGCCACTCCGACGCGCGGGTGCTGATCACCGCGGCGGCGCCCGACGGGACCGACTACCCCGAGCTGCTCACCCAGGTCTTCCCCGAGCTGCCCGAGCAGGACGCCCGCGCGCTGCGCCTCGCCGGCGCGCCCGCCTTGCGGCAGATCGTCGACCTCGACGCGGAGCGCCCGGGCCTGCTCGCCCGCGAGCAGTTCGAGGCGGGCGGGCAGGACCTCGGAGCGCGCGGCGTGCAGGTGCGGATACGCGACGTGGCGATGCTCATGTACACGAGCGGGACGAGCGCGCGGCCGAAGGGCTGCCTGCTCACCCACGAAGCGCTCGTCCGCCACGGCGCCAACGTCGCCCGCGCCCGCTTCGACCTCACCGACCAGGACACCTTCTGGGACCCGCTGCCGCTCTTCCACATCGGCGGCATCGTGCCGATGCTCGGCACGTTCAGCGTCGGCGCGAAGTTCGTCCACGCCGGTCACTTCGAGCCCACGACCGCGCTGCGGATGCTCGAGGAAGAGCGCGCGACCGTGATCTACCCGGCGTTCGAGACGATCTGGCTGCAGGTGCTCGACCACGACGCGTTCGACCGCCACGACCTCAGCGCGATCCGGATCATCCAGTCGATCTGCGTGCCGGAGCGGCTGATGCAGCTCGAGGCGCGGATGCCCTACGCCGCGCAGGTCTCCTCCTATGGCGCCACCGAGTGCTCGAGCAATCTCACGCTCACCCGCCCCGACGACGGGTACGACGCGCGCATGAACACGCTCGGCCGCCCGCTCGAGGGGATGCAGGTCAAGATCGCCCACCCGGAGACCGGCGAGCGCCTGGAGCCGAACACCGTCGGCGAGCTGTGCTTCAAGGGCTACGCGCTGTTCGAGGGCTATTACAAGGATCCCGAGCTGACCGCCGCCGCGTTCGACGCCGAGGGCTACTTCCACTCGCAGGACCTCGCGAAGCTCGACGACGCCGGGCGCCTGACCTACGCGGGCCGCCTGAAGGACATGCTCAAGGTCGGCGGCGAGAACGTCTCCGCGCTCGAGGTCGAGGGCCATCTCGTCGGCCACCCGGCGGTGAGCATCGCCCAGGTCGTGGCGGCGCCGGATGCCAAGTACGGCGAGGTCGTCGCCGCGTTCGTCCAGCTCAAGCGCAATGCCACCGCGACGGAGGACGAGATCGTCGCCTACTGCCAGGGCCAGATCGCGAGCTACAAGGTCCCGCGGCACGTGCGGTTCGTCGACGAGTGGCCGATGTCAGGCACGAAGATCCAGAAGTTCGTCCTGCGCGAAGCGATCGCGGCGGAGCTCGGTGCGCCCGTTCCGGGTTGACATCGACCTCGAGCCGCTGCGCGCGCGGCTCCGGACGACCCGCTGGGCGGACGACTTCGGCAACGCGGACTGGACCTACGGCGTCGAGCGCGAGTGGCTGCGGGGGATGGTCGAGCATTGGTCGCGCTGGGACTGGCCCGAGGCGATCAACGCGGACCCGCAGTTCGTCACCGAGATCGACGGCATCCCGATCCACTTCGTCCACGTCCCCGGCGACGGTCCGCCGCTGCTGCTGACCCACGGCTGGCCGTGGACGTACTGGGACTACGCGCAGGTGATCGACGAGCTGCGCGGCGAGTTCGAGCTGATCGTGCCGTCATTGCCCGGCTACGCCTTCTCCACGCCGCTGCGGACCACGGGCGTGCACCCGGAGCGGGTCGCGGAGCTGTGGGTCGAGCTGATGCACCGGCTCGGCCACGAGCGGTTCGCCGCCGCCGGGGGCGACTGGGGCGCGATCGTCACCGCCGAGCTCGGCGCCCACCACGCCGACCACCTGACCGGCGTGTTCCTGACGATGCCGGTCTTCCCCGGCATCGACATGCGCGAGCTGCGCACCATGGAGTTCGCGCCGGACGAGGCATGGATGCCGGCGCGGCTCAAGGAGGCCAGCCGGATCACGCGCAGCCACTCGACGGTGCACAGCATCGACCCGCAGACGCTCGCCTATGCGCTCGTGGACTCGCCGGTCGGCACCGCGGCCTGGCTGTGGGAGCGCCGGGCGGCGTGGAGCGACGGTGGCATCGAGGTCTTCGACCGCGACTTCCTCTGCACGACCGCCTCGCTCTACTGGCTGACCGGGGCGATCGGCAGCTCGCTGCGCATCTACCACGAGCACTTCAACCGCCGCTGGGGTCTCGCGCGCATCGAGGCGCCGACCGGCGTCGCGGTGTTTCCCAAGGAGCTGATCCTGCTCCCGCGTGCCGTCGCCGAGGAGCGGATGAACCTCAAGCGCTGGACCGTGATGGAGCGCGGCGGCCACTTCGCCGCCGCCGAGCAGCCGGCCGCCGTCGCGGCCGAGCTGCGGGCGTTCTTCCTGCAACGCACTTGACGCCATCCGCTACGATGGAAAAATCAAACGAGTGTTTGTTCTAGGAGAGCGATGGACTTCGAGCTGAGCGAGGAGCTGCGCCTGTTCCGGCGACAGGTCCGCAAGTGGGTGGACAAGGAGACACCCAAGGACTACGCGCGGGAGCTCGAGCGCAAGGAGCATGAGTATCCGTTCGAGTTGTGGGACAAGTTCACGAAGGCCGGCTACCACGGGCTGAGCGTCCCCGAGGAGTACGGCGGCGAGGGCGGCGACGTCATGACCCAGATGGTCCTGGCCCGCGAGCTGTGCCGCTCGCTCGGCGGCCTCAGCTGGGTCTGGGGGATCACGTCGTTCGCCGGGTCGAAGTCGGTCGGCCTGTACGGCTCAGGCGAGCAGAAGGAGCGCATCCTGCCGCGGATCGCCGAGGGCAAGCTGCGCTTCTCGATCGGCTTCACGGAGCCCGACGGCGGCACCGACGTGCTCGGCGCGATGAAGACCCGCGCCGACAAGGTCGACGGCGGGTGGAGGATCAACGGCACGAAGATCTGGTGCTCGAGCGCCCACGTCGCGGACTACATCCTGCTGCTGGCGCGCACGGACGACTCCGTGGTCAAGCGCCACCAGGGCGTCACGCTGTTCCTGCTGGACACGAAGGCCGCGGGCGTGAACATCACCGAGCTCGGAAAGCTCGGCATGCGCGCGATCGGCTCCTGCCAGGTCAACCTGCGCGACGTCTTCGTGCCGGACGCGGACGTCCTCGGCGAGCCCGGCCAGGCGTGGTACATGCTGCTGCCGACGCTCAACAACGAGCGGATGATGGTCGGCGCGTTCTGCTGCGGGATCCTCGACGGGGTGCTCGAGGACGCGCTCGACTACGTCAAGCAGCGCTCCGCCTTCGGCAAGAAGATCGGCGAGTTCCAGACGATCCAGAACTACGTCGCGGAGATCGCGATGATGCGCGACCAGGCCGAGCTGATGGTCTACCGCGCGGCGAACCTGCTCAACCAGGACAAGCCCTGCCATCTGGAGGCGAGCATGGCCAAGGTGGTGGCCTCTGAATACGCGGTCAAAGCCGCCGACCTGGGGATCTCGATCCTGGGCGGCATGGGCTACTCGGCCGACACCGACATGCAGCGCTACTGGCGCGACGCGCGGCTGTGGAAGATCGGCCCGATCACCAACGAGATGGCCCGCAACGCGATCGCCGAGAACCTCGGCCTCCCGAGGTCGTTCTGATGAAGATCGTGGTGGCGGTCAAGCAGGTGGCGACCCCGGACGAGGACTTCGAGCTCGACGGGCTCGCGGTCGACGAGGACGCGCTGGAGTGGGACCTCAACGAGTGGGACACGTTCGCGATGGAGGCCGCGCTCGAGCTGCGCGGCGACGGTGAGGTCATCGCCGTCACCGTCGGCAACGACGAGGCGCGCGACGGCCTGTTGACGGTGCTGGCGATGGGGGCCGACCGCGCCGTGCACCTGCGCACCGACGAGGTGCTCGACCCGCTCGCGATCGCGCGGCTGCTCGCGCCGGTCGTGCGCGAGGAGGCGCCGGACCTGGTGCTGTGCGGCGTGCAGTCCTCGGACGCCGTCAACGGCGCGACGGGTGTGGCGCTGGCGGGTCTGCTCCAGCTTCCCCGCGTCGCCGTGGTCAAGAAGATCGAGGTCGCCGACGGCGCCGCGACGGTCGAGCGCGAGCTCGAGGGCGGGTTGATCGAGCGGTTGCGGGTGCCCCTTCCGGCGCTGCTGACCGTGCAGACCGGCATCAACGAGCCGCGCTACGCGACGTTGCGCGGCATCCGCCAGGCGAGCGCGAAGCCGATGGACGTGCGCGAGGTCGACGCGATCGAGCCGGGCGCGCGGCTGGTGTCACTGGCGCCGCCGGCGAAGGGCGAAGGGGCCGACATGCTCGAAGGCGGCGCCGACGACATCGCGGCGCGGATCGCATCGATCATCAAGAGCAAGGTGGCGTAGATGAGGAGCCCGATGACAGGGTCGCCGAGGGACCAAGCGAAGGTTTCGGGCATCTCGTGGGTGCCGTGGTGAGTGGGGTCCTGGTGATCGCCGAGGCGCGGCGCGGCGAGCTGCGCGACGTCAGCCTCGAGCTGCTGACGGCGGCGGCGACGATCGGCGGGCCCGTCGACGTCCTGCTCGTCGGAGACGCGCCGACCGAGGCGCTCAGCGGCGCCGACACGGTGCTGGTGGGGCGGCGCGAGCACTACGAGCCGCACGTCGCCGCCGCGGCGGCCAAGGCCGCGATCGAGCGCTTCGCGCCCGACGTGATCCTCGCGCCGCACAGCGTCGACGCGATGGGCTACGCGCCCGCGGTCGCGGCCGAGCTGGGCCTGGGGTTCGCGTCCGATGTCACCGGCGTGAACCCGGTCACGCGTGGCGCCTACGGCGACCGGCTCGTGGCGACGCTCGAGTTCGACGGGCCCGCGCTGCTGATGGTCCGCCCGGGTGCGTTCGAGGGCACGACCGCCACCGGCACCGCCACGGTCGAGGAACTCGCGGTCGACGAGTCGGTCGCGGTCGTCGAGCACCTCGGCTACGTCGAGGCCGAGGCGGGCGACGTGGACATCACGACGTCGGGCTTCCTGCTCTCGATCGGGCGCGGCGTCGAGGACGCCGACGGCGTGGCGGAGTTCGAGGAGATCGCGGAGAGGATCAGCGCGACGCTGGCGGTCTCGCGGCCGCTGGTCGACGCCGGGTTCGTCCCGGCGGCGCGGCAGGTCGGCCAGTCGGGGAAGACGGTCAAGCCCAAGGTCTATCTCGCGCTCGGCATCTCGGGCGCGATCCAGCACCTCGCCGGGATGCGCAAGGCGGACACGATCATCGCCGTCAACACCGATCCGGAGGCGCCGATCTTCCAGGTCGCCCACTACGGCGCCGTCGCCGACCTCTACGACGTGGCACGGGCGCTGCCGCCGCACTTCGAGTGACCCGCGAGGTCTTCTGGCACTTCCCGGGCTGGCTCGAGGCCCTCTGGTACGTCCTCGCGGTGGCATCGGTCGGCGTGTTCGCCTACGGGCTGTACGCGCCGCTGCGCCACTACAAGGACCTGCCGCGGCCGCTGCGCTACCGGGAGGCGCTGAAGACCGTCCTCAGCCACCGCACGATCCGCCGGCGCGACACGAAGGCCGGCATCGCCCACGCCGCGATGTTCTACGGCTTCGCGACGCTGTTCATCGGCACGGTCGTGCTGGCGATCAACACCGATGTGACCGAGCGCTTCTTCGGCTGGCGCTTCTTCAAGGGCGACTTCTACCGCTGGTACTCGCTGATCCTCGACGTGATGGGGATCGTGCTGCTCGCGGGCGTGCTCTACATGATGGTCCGCCGGGCGCTGGCGAGGCCGGCGAAGCTGACGTACCGCTGGGGGGACTGGGCGCTGGTGACCGGGCTGCTGTACCTGTTGGTCACGGGCTTCGTGCTCGAGGGCGTGCGGATCGCGATGGACGACCCACAGGACCTCGACTACAGCCCCGCGGGCTGGCTCGTGAGCCGCGCGTTCACGGGCATCGGCGACCTCGACGCGCTGCGGATGGGCCTGTGGTGGGCGCACGGGCTGGTGGCGCTCACGCTCGTGGCGGCGATCCCGTACACGAAGGCCACGCACATGCTCCAAGGGTTCCTCTCACTCGCTGCGCGCGACCCCAAGGCGGGGAAGCGCCTGCGGCCGGCGCCCGCGGACCAGCCCGCCGGGTACGCGACGCTCGAGGACTTCCTGCCGGTCCACCTGCTGCAGATCGACGCCTGCACCCGCTGTGGCAAGTGCCACGAGGCGTGCCCGGCGCTGGCCACCGGCAAGCCGCTGTCACCACGCGACGTCGTGCTCGACCTGCGCGACGTCCTCCGCTCCGGTGGTGGTCCTTCGCCGATCGCCCCCGAGACGATCTGGTCGTGCATGCAGTGCAACGCGTGTGTGGAGGTCTGCCCGGTCGGCATCGAGCAGGCGCCGATCATCAACCAGCTGCGCCGACGCGCGGTCGAGGAGGGCGAGCTGCCCGCGGAGCTGCAGTCGACGCTCCGGGTGGTGCAGAAGTCCGGCAACTCGTTCGGGGAGAACAAGCGCCGTCGCGGCAAGTGGACCAGCGAGCTGGACTTCGAGGTCCCGGACGCGCGCAGGCAGCCCGTCGACGTGCTCTGGTTCGTCGGCGACTATGCGTCCTTCGACCCGCGCTCCCAGGCGGTGTCGCGGTCGCTCGCGCGGCTGTACCGCGCGGCCGGCGTGGACTTCGGGATCCTCTACGACGGCGAGCGCACCGCCGGCAACGACGTGCGCCGGGTGGGGGAGGAAGGGCTCTGGGAGGCACTGGCGGAAGAGAACATCGGCACGCTCTCCGGCGCCGAGTTCAACCGCATCGTCACCTCGGACCCGCACTCGCTCAACACGCTGCGCAACGAGTACCCCGACCTCGGCGGCAGCTGGCCCGTGTCACACCACACGACGTTCCTGCTCGAGCTGATCGAGGCCGGAAGGCTCGACGTCGGCGGGCGGCTGCGCTACCGCGTGACCTACCACGATCCGTGCTATCTCGGCCGCCACAACGACGAGTACGAGGCGCCTCGCCGCATCCTGGAGCGGCTCGGGTGCACGCTCGTCGAGATGCCGCGCAACCGCGACAACTCCTTCTGCTGCGGCGCCGGCGGCGGCCGCATCTGGATCAAGGACGAGCTCGGCGCCGAGCGCCCGTCGGAGAACCGGATCCGCGAGGCCGCCGGCCTCGGCGAGCTCGACTACTTCGTCGTCGCCTGCCCGAAGGACGTGACGATGTTCGAGGACGCGATCAAGACCTCCGGCCACGAGGACCGGCTCGCCCTGCGCGAGCTCACCGAGCTGCTCGAGGAGGCGCTGCCGGGCTAGAGCGCCTTCGGCCCGAGCCGGAGCGCGATCGACGGCACGAGGAAGATCCGGATCAGGAAGGTGTCCACGAGCAGGCCGAGCGCCACGGTGAACCCGACCTGGTAGAGGCTCTGGAGCTCGGTCGCCAGCAGCGTGCAGAACGTGCCGGCGAGGATCAGGCCGGCGCTGGTGATGACACCGCCGGTCAGCTCGAGGCCCTTGATCACCGCATCCTCGTGGGAGAGGTTGCGTCTCGCCTCCTTGATACGGGTGAGCAGGAAGACGTTGTAGTCGACCCCGAGCGCGACCAGGAACAGGAACGTGAACAACGGCTCGGCGGGGTCGGACTTGCCGAAGACGATGCTCGAGACGCCGAGCGCGAACGCGTAGCTGAGGACGACCGTGAGGATCACGTAGATCGGGGCGATCAGGCTCCGCAGCAGCGCGGCGATGATCACGAAGACGAGGATGAGCGCGAGCGGGACGATGAGCCGCGCGTCGCGGCGCAGCGCGGCCTCGGCGTCCATCACCTCCGCGGTCGCGCCGCCGACCATCGCCGTGGGTGAGATCGCCTTCGCGTTCTCGCGCAGCTTCGTGACCGCCTCGGTGGCCCGCTCGGTGAAGGGGTCCCCGTCGAGCGTGACCCGCACGAGCGCCCGCTTGGCGTCCTTCGAGTACCCGACGAGGTCCACGCTGTAGGCGACGTCGGACCCCAGCTGCGGCAGCTTCGTCGAGAGCACGCCCTGGTCGATCACGATGTCGACCGGCCCTGACTGGCCGGGCGGGAACTTCGCCTGCATCACCCGCAGGCCGGCGACCGACTCCGGCTGGCTGCGGAACTGCTCGGCGAAGTCCAGCGGCTCGCGGTCCTTGAGGTTGCCGAGCGCGCCCGCGACGAGCACGGCCAGCACCGCGGCGATCAGCATCCCGGGCCGCTCGCGGACGAGCGCGCCGATGCGCGGCCACATCCCGGAGCTCTTGCCCGCGCGGAACGCGGTCTTGGGCAGCACAGACAGGATCGCGGGGAGCAACGTGATCCCGGCGAGGACGGTCACGGCGATGCCGATCGCCAGCACCGGGCCCATCCAGCGCGTCGCGTTGTAGTCGGCGACCGTGAGCACCAGCATCACGCCGGCCACGATCCCGCCCGCCGAGACGATCGTCGGCATCGTGCGCCGCACCGCCGTGCCCATCGGGTCGGGCGACCCGGCCGCGAGCTCCTCGCGGTAGCGGGCCAGCAGCAGCAGGCAGTAGTCGGTGCCCGCGCCGAACATCAGCACGATCAGGATCGCCGTGGCCTGGCCGGTCGGCCGGTAGAGCCCCGCCTTCGCGCCCGCGTAGACCACGCCCGCGGCGACCACGTAGGCGATGCCGACCACGATCAGCGGGACGACGGCGATGAACGGGTTGCGGTAGATCGCCAGCAGCAGGAACAGGACCAGCGCCAACGTGACGATCAGCAGCGTCTGGTCGATCCCCTCCAGGGCCTTGGACTGATCGGCCGCGAACGCGGCCTCGCCGGTGACGTACGCCTTCACCCCCGGCGGCGGCTTGATCGCGGCGCGGATGGCGGCGACGTCGCGGACCACCGTCTCGGTCGCGTCGTCGGACGTCCAGATCGTCGAGATCTGGCTCGTCTGGTCATCCGAGAACGGCTTGATCGTGCTCGACGGCTGGTAGGTGATCTGCGGGAGCTCGCCGCACGAGAGGTTCTGCCGCGTGATCACCCGCACGACGTCGGGGATCCGGCCCTTCTCGCACAGCGCCGCCCCGTCACGGGTGACCTGGTCGAAGTCCTCGGGCTGCAGCTGGCCGTTCTTCGTGTACAGCACGAGCGCCGTCGTCTCGCCGCCGCCGGCGAACGCCCGCTCGATCGTGTCGTTGACCTTGACCGACTCCGCCTTGCTGTCCTGGAACGCGTCGCTCTCGTCGGACGCCAGCGCCTGCAGCTTGGACTGGAACGGGAACGCGACGACCGCGGCCACCAGCCACAGCGCGATCACGACCCATTTTGCCCGTCTCCCTCCCAAAGCGGCGATCAGTATGGCTCAAGGCGAAGGCATAGAGTCCAGCGTGATGGAGATCCGCGCATCCGACGCCGAGCGCGACGCCACCGTCGACCGCCTCCGCGAGGCCGCGGCCGAGGGGCGGTTGACGCTCGAGGAGCTGTCGGACCGCGTCGAGACGGCGGCGGGCGCGGTGATGCGTTCCGAGCTCGACGCGCTCACGCGGGACCTGCCCGCCCGGTCGCTCGCACCCGTGCAGGCGCAGGCCCCGGACGTGCGGGCGCTCGGCGACATCAAGCGCTCCGGCAGCTGGTTGATCCCAGCCGAGAACCACTTCCGGACGTTCTTCGGGACGATCAAGCTCGACCTGCGCCAGGCGCAGATCTCGGCCAACGAGACCCGGATCCACGCCTGGACGCTGTTCGGGAACGTCGACCTGCTGGTGCCGGAGGGCGTCGAGGTCGAGATCCAGACCAAGACCCCGATCGGCCGGCTCCGCCACGAGGCGGCGCCCCCGGTTGCGGGAGCGCCGCGGATCGTGCTCACGGGCGGGACGTTCTTCGGCGACGTGCGGATCCGCCACCGGCGGCTGTGGGAGAAGCTGGTCGGGCGCTAACAGCCCATGTGGCGGATCGGGTCGCAGACGCCGCCGTCGCGCATGATGATCCCCTGCGAGGTGTTGATGGGCGCCGTCGTCGGGACGGTCGAGAGCGGGCTGAGCGACGGGGTCGCGGCGATCGCCGGAGCCGCGCTCAGCGCGGACGCAGCAAGGGTGGCGGCGAGCAGGAGGCGAGCGGTACGCATGGGGCGGTGGTCCTTTCGTGACGTGATGGTCGGAGGTCTAGACCCACGCGTTTGTCGAAAGGTTGGCCGGTTGTTGGAACGTTTCACGCGCGCTGCGTAAGGACCACGCCGCCGAGCACGACCGCGCCGCCCACGACGGTCACGCTGGTCAGTGCCGTGCCGAGCAGGAGCACCGACCACGTGGTCGCGAAGACCGGCACCAGGTACATGAACGACGCGGTGCGCGACACGTCCAGGCGCTTGAGGCTCGCCGACCAGAGCAGGTACGGCGCGAGCGTCCCGCCGAGGACCATGTAGAGCATCCAGAACCACGCGCGCCCGGCGCACGGGTCAGTACCGCACGCTGTCGGAGAAGAAGTCCAGGCGCCGGCCGAGGACCGCCTCGGCGGTCGTCAGCCCGGAGCGCGCCGCCTTGTCGACGCCGATGCCACGCGCACGGGTCGTGTCACCCGTCAGCCACAGCCCGTCGACGCCGCGCACCATCGCGTCCGGCCGCGTCGCGCCGACCATGCCCGGCTTGCAGATCACGCCGTAGGTCGTGACGAGGTGCGGCTTCTTCCACAGCGCGCCGCGCGCGGCGGGCAGCATGTCCTCGATGTCGAGCCAGAGGTCGTGGAACTGCTGGTCGAGCCACGCCTTGTCGCCGTAGCGTCGTGTGGCGTCGAACGCCGCGCCGAAGCAGGTCAGGTACTCGCCCTTGGGCGACACCCCGGGGTCGTAGCCGGTGAAGTTCAAGGTGAACCCGGGCAGGCCGGTCCGGGGCGTGGCGAAGAACGACGCCATCTCCAGCTCGCTCGAGGCGATCACCGGCTCCTCGGCGGCGATCCAGTAGCCGATCCAGCACGCCTTGTTCTTGTTGTTGGCCAGCAGCTTCACCCGCTGCAGCCAGTCCCACGGCAGCGCGCCGTCGTCGAACAGTGCGGGGATGTCCCACACCGGCGCGTTGACGACGACCTCGTCGGCCTCCAGCGGCTCGTCCCAACCGCGAAGTTCCACGCCGCGAACCGCCCCGTCGCGCACGATCACCCGCTCGACCTTCTCGGGCATGTGGAGCGTCCCGCCGAGCGCCTCGAAGGCGGCGGCCACCCGCTTCCACAGCGACTCCCACCCGCCCATCGGCCAGAACGAGTAGCCGGCGGTGCGCTTGCGCTCGTAGTGCAGCTTGCGCGCGAACAGGTTCTCCGACGCCGAGTGCTCCCACCAGTTGAAGGTGATCTGCTCGAGCACCGAGATCGCCTCCCACACCTGGTAGACGCCCTCGTCGCTCGAATGGCGCGCCATCCACTCGCGCAGCGACAGGTGATCGAGCGTGTCGAGCTCGGCGAAGCTCGTCTCGGTCAGCGCCTCGATGCAGCGCTTGAGCCCCTTCTTGGCCTCGCCGCCGTAGTACTCCTGGATCGGCTTCCAGCCCGTCTTGTCCCAGAACGGCATCGAGTCGCTGCGCTCGGAGTGGACCAGGTCGACCCCGATGTACTCGCAGGCGCGGGTCAGGCTGTCGCCCGGATCCTCGACCAGGTGCGAGCCCAGCCCGATCTGGTGGCCGCGGAAGCGATGCTCCATCGCGCGCCCGCCCAGGTATCGGTGCTTCTCGACGATCGCGACGCGCTTGCCCTGCTTCGCGAGCAGCGAACCGGCGACCAATCCGGCGGTCCCGGCGCCGACCACGATCACGTCGTATTTCATGTCGGCCAATCTGTCATAGTTGCGGGAACCAATCAAGCGGTTGGTAGAAAGGGCGAGGAGAGAATGGCGAAAGTCGACGTCGTGGTGATCGGCGCCGGGGCGGCCGGTCTGACGGCGGGTGCGCTGCTCGCCAAAGAAGGCCGCTCGGTCAAGGTCGTCGAGGCCTCGCGCCACCTCGGCGGGCGCGGCATGGCGGTGCCCGAAGAGGGCTTCAAGCTCAACCTCGGCGGCCATCTGCTCGAGGACTCGGGCTCCGGGATCACGAAGGTCTTCGAGCACGTCGGCAAGCGGCTCGGGCACGGCGCGGTCTCGTCCGACATGCCGGTGTGGGATCACGAGAAGAACGTCTGGGGCTCGATCCGCGACCGCTACAGCGGCGACAAGTCAGAGCTCAAGAAGGTCATCAAGGCGCTGATGGACACGCCATACGAGGAGCTCGACCGCTGGGACGACCGGCCGCTGCGCGAGTGGATGCGCCGGCACACGTCCGACCAGGGCGTGATCGACCTCTGGGAGTTCCTCTCGGTGCTCGAGTGCATGACCGACAACTGGTACGACCACAGCGCCTCCGACAACCTGTACGTCCGCAAGATGCACTACTCCGAGGCGCGCGTCGCCGGGTACTCGTTCTGGCCTGAACAGGGCTGGGACGGGCTCTTTCAGGACCTGCATGACGCCGTGGGCGAGCATGGCGGCGAAGTGATGCTCGGGGTGCCCGTCGAGACCGTGCTGATCGAGGACGGCGTCGTGCAGGGGGTCGTGCTCGGCCGCGACAAGGTGATGCCCAACGAGTACCTCGAGGGCGAGGTGCTCGAGGCCGACTGCGTGATCTCGACGCTGCCGGTCTGGAATGTGCTGCGGGTCGTGCCGGAGAGCGCACTGCCGGACTGGTACGTCGACCAGATCCGCTTCGTGGCCCGCGACGCCCTGCGGATCTCGTGGGTCGGGCTCTACATGGCGACCCGCGAGGAGACCTTCGCGCTGAACCCGCGCGAGATCTCGACCTGGCTGCACGCACCGACCTCCCGCCTGTCCGGCTTCGCGTTCAACCAGTCGGCGATGGACCCCACGACCGCGCCCGACGGCGTCAACCTGATGGTCTCCGGCGCCATCATCGATGGGGCCAAGGCACGCGACGCCGCGTACCTGAAGACGATGTTCGAGCGCTTCGAAGCCGACATGAAGACGATGTTCCCGGGGCTGAAGAACGCCTACTGGCGGCGCCGGCACCTCGTGCACGACCCGTCGTTCGGCGTCATCCAGAAGCCCGGACTCGTCGGCATGTTCCGCCCGCACTGGCGCGCGCCGAACGTCGACGGGCTGTACTTCGCCTCTGAGACCTTCCGCAGCCGCGGGATCGGCGTCGACCGCGCCGCGCGCGCCGGGCTCACGGCGGTGGAGGACTACCTGGGACGGCGACTGGAGGGATTCGGATGGCGCTACTGAAGCCCTGGACCGAGGCGATCACGATGGGCGACGCACTGCTGCGCTCCGCTGACGCGCGCCCGGATCACGTCGCGGTGGCGCTGCCCGATCGCTCGCACACCTACGGCGAGCTCGCGGACCGCGCGCTGCGGATCGCCCGCAACCTGATCGGCCTCGGTGTCGAGCCTGGCGAGCATGTGGGCGTGTTGATGCCCAACGGCTTCGACATCCTCGCCACCTACTTCGGCGTCTCGCTGGCGGGCTGCACGATCGTCCCGATCAACGCCCGCTTCCGCACCCGCGAGCTCGGTTTCATCGTCGAGAACGCGGACCTCGCGTGCGTGATCACCAACGACGCCAACGACGCCTACGTCAACTATCACGACCTCCTGCGCGACAGCATCGACGCGCGCGGGGGAGCGCCGCTGCTGCGCCACACCGTCGTCCTGGGCAAGGGTGACGCGGACTTCGACGCGCGCGGGGAGGACGTGGGGGAGGCCGCGGTGCACACCCGCCGCCACGGCGTCAGCGTCGCCGACCCGGCGATGATCCTCTACACCTCCGGCACGACCGCCGAGCCGCGCGGCGCGATCATCTCCCACGAGTCGATCGTGCGGGTCTGGGGCGGCGCCGTCTCGCACGCGATGCGGCTCGGGCCCGACGACCGCATGTGGAACCCGTGCCCGATGTTCCACATCGCCGCGATGGGCGTCAGCGTGGCCTGCGTCACCCACGGCATGACGATCGTCACGGCGCCGTTCTTCGAGCCCGACAGCGCCGTCGAGCTGCTGATCCGTGAGAAGCCGACCGCGCTCTATCCCGCCTACGCGAACATCCTCCTCGGCGTCCTCACGCATCCGCGGTACGCGGAGGTCGAGCTGGTCGCGTCCAGCGCGCTCGTCGTCGGCGCCCCGACGACGCTGCGCTCGCTGCAGGAGCAGCTGCCGGGCTGCACGGTCGTGACGACCTTCGGCATGACCGAGAGCTGCGGCTGCGCGACCTACACCGACATCGACGCGTCGCTGGAGCTGCGCAGCGAGACGGTCGGTCCGCCGATCGCCGGATTGGAGCTGCGGATCGCCGACCCGCTGACCGACGCGCCGCTCGGTCCGGACGAGCGCGGCGAGATCCAGCTGCGCGGCCCGATCCTCTTCGACGGCTACTACAAGGACGCCGAGAAGACCGCGGCGACGTTCCTCGAGGGCGGCTGGATGCGCACCGGCGACCTCGGCTCGCTCACCGCCGACGGCGCCGCTCGCTACCACGGCCGGATCAAGGACATCATCCGCGTCGGGGGCGAGAACCTGTCGCCGGCCGAGATCGAGGCGCACCTGATGACCCACCCCGCGGTGCTGATCGCGCAGGCGGTCGGCATCCCGGACGAGCGGCTGGACGAGGTGCCGGTGGCGTTCGTCGAGCTGCGGGAAGGCGCCGAGGCGAGCGAGGAGGAGCTGATCGGCTACTGCCAGGGCGCGATCGCCCGCTTCAAGGTGCCGCGCCACGTACGCTTCGTCGACGAGTGGCCGATGTCAGCGACCAAGGTCCAGAAGTTCCGCCTGCGCGAGCAGATCATCGAGGAGCTGCAGATCAAGGCGTAGTCGCCTGGCTGCTCGACTCCGACCCCGCGATCCGCTGGCAGGTCATGCGCGACCTGCTGGGCGCGGAGTGGCGCGCCGAGCGGGCCAAGGTCGAGACCGAGGGCTGGGGCGCCCGGCTGCTCGGTTTGCAGGACGACGACGGCCAGTGGGCGGGCGGCTCGTTCGTCCCCCGCGGCTTCACGCCGAGCGACTGGGAGCGCGAGGGCCAGCCGTGGACGGCGACGGCGTACGCGCTCGCGCAGCTGCGCGAGTTCGGCCTGGACCCGGCGACCGACCGCGCCCGCCGGACCGTCGAGCTGGTCGGCGCGAACTCGCGCTGGGACCACGACGGCCAGCCCTACTGGGAAGGCGAGGTCGAGGAGTGCATCAACGGCCGCACGGTCGCCGACGGCGCCTACTTCGGGGTCGATGTCAGCCCGATCGTCGAGCGGCTGGTAGGCGAGCGTCAGCCCGACGGGGGCTGGAACTGCCGGCGCGAGTTCGGCTCAGTCCGCTCCTCCTTCGACAGCACGATCAACGTGCTCGAAGGCCTGCTCGAGTTCGAGCGCGCGACCGGCGGGACCGACGCGTCGCTGCAGGCGCGGCGGGCGGGCGAGGAGTACCTGCTCGAGCGCCACCTGTTCCGCCGGCTGAGCACGGGCGAGCCCGCCGACGAGCGCTTCCTCGCCTTCCTGCACCCGAACCGCTGGCGCTACGACGTCCTGCGCGGACTGGACTACTTCCGCGCCGTGGGCGGTCCGCCCGATCCGCGGCTGGCCGAGGCCCTTACGCATCTGCGGTCCAAACGCCGTCCCGACGGGACCTGGGCCTTGGATTGGCGCGTGCCGGGCCGGGTCTGGTTCGAGCTCGACGACGGGCCAGGCGAGCCCTCGCGGTGGATCACGCTGCGCGCGCTGCGAGTGCTCTCCTGGGCTGACGCTTAGGCCCCGATGTGGTTCAGGAGCCGCTGGACCGGCGACGGGTTCCAGGGCCAGCGGAAGTTGCGGTCCGTCCCCTCGTCGACGTTGCGGACCATCTGATCGTCGGCGCCGGGAACGGCGCCGGAGTACGACGTCCGCAGCGGCAAACCGTGCTCGCCGCGCAGCGCGTTCTCGGTCGGCGGAGCTGTGGGGAGTCGCTGCTGCCACAGCGCCGGGGGCGTCGGCGTCAGCCCGACGGTCTCGAACTCCTCGCGCATCTGTGCTCGGTGTTCGAGCACCTGCGAGACGATCGGCGCGGTCGGCGGATGGAGGATCGGGTCGTCGCCCTGTGGACTGACCGCGACCGGGCTCACGCCGAGGCCGTGGGCGGCGCGATGGGCGTGGATGAGTTCGTGCCCGAGGCCGATGAACCTGGCCGCGCGGGGCTCGTTCTCGTTGTAGCGGACGACGCTTCCCGTCCCCGCGCCGGCCTGACCGTCATAGCGGTACGCGGGACGGACGGACCGGACATCACCGCCGCGCAGTCGTGGGCTCTGCGCGTGACCCGCGCCGCGCGCCGAGGAGATGTTGACCGCCGCGGCCGCGCGGGCGTGCTCGGCGGGGGTGTTGTCCGCTCGTGCGTCGGGCGGGAGCACCCCCGCGCGCTGTTGGATGCCGGCGAGCAGCGCCTGGCCCGCGGGCCGTTGGCGCAGCCGGCTGATCGACGCGCGCGTGTCGGCCACGAGGTCCGTGTATGCGCCTGCGTCGTCAAGGCCGCGCTGGACGGTGATCCCCGGCGCTGCCGGCAGCGAGTCGACGCGCCGCAGCCGGGCCTGCTGCTGGGTCAGCATCGCCGGGGTGATCGGGTGCCGCAGCAGGCTCGAGTCGGTGTTCAAGGCCGTGCGGCGCCGGAGCATGTCCGGCGCCCGCGCGGCCGGCGCCGGCGCCCCGCCGACGGATGCCGATCTTGGCCGCTGCGGACGGAGCTCCACGCTCGCAAGCCTAACCCTCCGCAGCGGCGGGTTCTCATGGGGTGGTGGTCGAGAGGGTGAAGGTCAGCGTCTTCGAGTAGTTGCCCGTTCGCAGGGCCTCGTTGGCGCCGATGTGCTGCTTGAACGAGATGTTCACCGGGTCGTTGGAGACCGGAGCGGTCCAGGTGGACTTCGAGAACGCGACCTGGAGCGGGCTCGCGAGCGAGAACGCGCCATTGGTGAGCGTGCCCGGATCGGAGACGCTGAGCGTGGCGTCGCCGGCGGTGGACACCACGTTGGCGGTGGTGGACGCCGTGTAGTCGTGGTCGATGCCCGGCGTGAAGGCGCCGAAGCTCGCCGGCGCGCCGAGGGTCAGCGCGAGCGTTGCTCCGACGGAGCCGCCGACGCCGCCGTCCGCGGTCGTGGCCTGGTAGTCGCCGATCGCGTCATGCAGCGCGCCGGTGGCGTTCTTGACGGCGTTGACGTCGTCGATCGAGTAGATGCGCACGTCGACGAGCGCCTGCGCGGCGTCGCGGGCGGCGAGCACCTTCTGCCACGCGTCGGCCGCGTAGGTCTGCGGCACCAGCGTGTCCACGCGCGCGATCTCGTTGCGCATCGCCTCGCGCGCCGGAGCGCCGAGGAAGGCGAAGAACGAGTACTTCTCCGGGTTGCCCGTCAGCCCCGACCACAGGTGGGCGCCGTCGGTGCTGTTGAACGTGCTCGAGTCCGACGTGCCGTCCATGTCGAAGTACTTGACCTTGTCCTTGTAGGAGATCAAGAGGTCCATCCAGTCGGCCTCGAAGTCCGCCTGCTTCTTCATGATGTCCGGGCTGTTGGCCAGCGCGTCGTTGCGGCCTGTTCCCCAGGCGGGGATCCGGCGGACGGGGGAGTTGCAGACGTCGAACGTGTTGCCGTTGGCCGCGGAGCGGTTCGCCCACGAGCACGAGCCGTAGGTCGGCCACTGATGCGCCGGGTCGTTGCCGTCGGCGGCGGTCACCGGGCGCGAGGGCTGGGTCGGGTCGTAGTCGGGGTTGGGCTCGAAGTCTGAGCGCGTGTCGGCCTCGGAGATCGAGATCTCGTCGGCGACGGTGAGGCCGGCCTGGATCTGCGCCTTCAGTTGCGCGATCGACGGATACGCGTACGCCAGACGGCCCTGCATGCCGTAGCCGTCGATGTTGCCGGCGTCGTGGATCGGCTTGAGCATCTTGATGGTCTGGCTCATCTTCGGCTCGTACGGCTTGTCGGAGTCCTGGTAGTCGTTGTAGTAGAGCTTCCAGTGCACGCCGTCCGCGTTCTCCCACTTGCGCGCGGACTCGAACGCCTGCCGGACCCACGCGGACTCGGCGGCCAGCCGCGCGTCGGGGTTGCCGTCGAGGTCGGGGCGGCGGAAGATCCGGCCCCACTGGCTGACCTGCGGGGTGTCCGCGTTGCGGATCTGGCCGCTGTAGTCGTCCACGGCCTCGTTGACGACGTCCCAGGACACGATGATGTCGGAGTACTTGGCGTACTTGTCCGTCATCGCGTGGATGTAGTTGTCGAGCCGCTTGAGCATCGTCGCGGGGCTCGCCCAGTCCGGGTTGGCGGCGTCATAGGTGAAGCCGTTGCAGAAGAACCAGTTCGGCTGCTGGCCGCCGTGCCACGCGAACACGTGCCCGCGGACGACCTTCTTGGTCGCATCCGTCAGGTGGTTGGCCGCGTTGTAGGCCTCGATCTGCTGCAGGACCTGCTCGGCCTGGCCGTTGCCCGTCGTCGGCTGCAGGACGATCTGCTCGTTGGCGACCTCGATCGCGTCCGCCTTCTGCTGATCGGTCAGCGTCGTGTCGGCGTTGATCTGGGCGACCTTCGCGACGTACTGCTGCCGCGAGAGGCTGTTGGTGGCGCTCGTGCCGATCTGGCTGTCGAGCTTGAGCGCGTTCGGCAGGGCGTTGGAGCGGTAGTGGTACAGCGCTTGCTGGCTGTTCCAGTTGCCGAACGTGCCGATGGTGAAGTCGTTCTGGTAGGCCTGCCACAAGGACGGCAGCGAGTAATCGACGGCTGAAGCGCTGCCGACGCCGACCAACGGCGTCAGCGCAAGCGCGAGGACACTCGCCGCGCCGGCGAACCCGAGGCGCGGAGATTTCATGCGCCGCAACGTATGTCACGAATTGACGTAAGTCAATCGACGATTGCCGTCAAATCGACGCTGTTTTGTGAATTCTGTTCCAATTACCCGTTATGGATGAGTTGGTGGGCGCGAGTTAATGAGTTGCTTAGCGAAATCTCACCTGCCCGCAACCTTCGGGGTCCGGTCCGGTTAGGCAAATCAGAATGGTTCACAGAATCGCGTGTTCGGTCGCCCTTCTCTCGGGCGTCCTGGGGATCACCGCGGTCCTCGGGCTACAGCACCGCCTACGTCGCGAACCGCTTGAACGGCCCCGAGGCCGGGCGCGGTCGCCTGGTGGGCGCCGGCCAAGCGCAACCCGACGGGCCACATCGCCTACGTCGAGCGCGTCGTGGGCGACAAGGTGTTCATCACCGAGGCCGACCTGTACGCCTGGAACAAGGTCACATCGCGCACGCTGCCCGCCGACGGGCCGCAGCCGACGCTCTACATCCTCGGCGACTTCCCGCCGCCGGCCCCGATCCCGCCGACCTGGACGGGCGCCGCCACCCCGGCGGTCGTGCAGCGCCCCGACGGCGAGACCGTCGTCGTCGCGATCGCCCCCGACGGTTCGCTGAGCACCTACTCGAACACCGCCGGCACGCGTACGTGGATGGGCACGATCCTCGCCGGGGCCGGCAACGCGGGCTACGCCCCGTCCGCCGCGCTGCTCCCCGGTGGCGAACTGCGGATCGCGACGACCGGGTTCACCGGTTCCGTGCTGGTGCGGAGCCAGGCCGGCCCCGCGGCCGGTTGGACGGAGTCGCCGGTGACCGGGAAGAACGCGGGCCGGCATCGCGGGCCGGTGCTCGTCACGCGGGACTCCGGGAAGTCCGATGCGGCCGGACGGCGAGATCGACGTGGTTGCGATCGGCCCCGACGCGAAGCTGACGATGTACGCCGACACCGCCGACACCACGATCTGGGACGTGCTGCCGATCAAGCCGTGAAATCGGCCAAACGCTTGGTAGGAATCGAACGATGAGAGTCGACCTGCACCTCGTCTAGACTCCGACGACCATGCCGCGAACCAGCAAAGCCGCCGCAGCGCCGGCGAAGGCGCCGAAAAAGCGCGATCGCGAGGTGTTGGATGCGGCGGCGCGGGTGTTCTACGAGCGCGGGTACTCGGACGCCTCGGTGCAGGACGTCGCCGATGAGTTGGGGATCCTCAAGGGGAGCCTCTACCACTACATCGACACCAAGGAAGACCTGCTCTTCCGCCTGCTGCAGGAGACCCACGACGAGATCTATCTGATCCTCGAGGAGGTCGCGGCGCTCGAGGGACTGAACCCGATCGAGCGGCTGGAGATCTACATCCGCAAGCAGGTCGAGTACAACATCGACAACCTGCTGCGGGTCTCGGTCTACTACCACGACCTCGAGCGGTTGACCGAGGAGCGCCGGAAGGCGATCGTCGGCCGCCGGCGCGAGCACGAGACCTGGGTGATCGGGCTGATCGGAGAGGCGCAGGCCGCGGGCCTCGCCGACCCCGGGCTGGACCCCAAGATCGCCGCGCGCTGCATCTTCGCCACGATCATCTGGACCTACCGCTGGTTCCGCAAGGGACGCGACGGCCGCGAGAAGGTGGCGTCCACGTGCGCCGCGTTCGCATTGCGCGGCGTGATCGGCAACGCTAATCTACCAATCGACCGGTAGAAAATTTGCGCCGCAGCGGGCGCATGGCGAGGACGAGCGCCCGTGACTCGGACAACTGACAAGACAGCTCGACGCGCCGCACCCGCGGCGTCACGCGCGCGCCGCAAGCGCGACGAGGAAGTCGTCGCCGCCGCGGCGAAGGTGTTCTACGAGCGCGGCTACTCCGCCGCCACCGTGCAGGACATCGCCGACGAGCTCGGGATCCTCAAGGGCAGCCTCTACCACTACATCAAGACCAAGGAAGACCTGCTCTTCCGGATCTTCGAGGAGGTCCACAAGGAGGTCGAGGCGATCCTCGAGGACGTGCTCGCGGTGGAGGGCCTGAGCCCGCTGGAGCGGATCGAGCTCTACGTGCGCCGGATCGTCGTGCACAACCTCAACGACCTGATCCGGATCTCGATCTACTACCACGAGCTCGACCGGTTGAGCGAGGAGCGCCGGCGGGCCGTGGTCGCGTGGCGCAAGCGTCACGACCGCTTCATGCGCGACCTGATCCGCGACGCGCAGGAGGCCGGCCTGGCCGACGCGTCGGTCGATTCCGGGATGCTCGCCAACTGCGTGTTCGCCACCGTCATCTGGCCGTACCGCTGGTTCCACGCGGGCTCCAAGGACACGCCCGAGAGCATCGCCGACACCTGCACGGCGTTCGTCAGCCGCGGTGTCAAGGGCGGCTTCGCGCTCACGTAGTCAGCAGGTAGATCGCGGCGAGCGTGCGCCACGGGCGGAACTGCTCGCCGAGCGCGTCCGTCTCGCGCAGCGTCGGCGGGGGGACGAGCGCCCAGACCTTGCCCACCGCGCGGCGCAACGCCAGGTCCGCGGCGGGCCAGACGTCCTGCCTGCGGAGCGTCAGCAGCAGCACGCCGTCGGCCGTGAACCGGCCCACGCCTTTGATCTGCGTGAGCTCGGCGCGGGCGGCGTCGTCGTCGAGCGCCCGCAGCCGCTCGAGGTCGAGGCGGCCGTCGGCGAGGCGGGCGGCGAGGTCGCGCAGGTAGACGATCTTGGCGCGCGAGAGTCCGACCGCGCGCAGCGTGTCGTCGTCCAGCGTCAGCAGTTGTGCCGGAGTGGGGAGGAGGCCGTCGTGCAGCGCCTCGAGCCGGCCGCGGATCGCGCCCGCGGCCGCGAGCGAGATCTGCTGGCCGATGACCTGGGTCACGAGCGCGCTCCACAGATCCGACGACGACCAGCCATCGAAGAACGCGTCGGGATCGAGCTCCGGGCGGGCGTCCACCAGCGCCGCCATGCGCGGGTCCGCGGCCCGCAGCGCCGCCCTTCCGGGCATCCATCTGTCCATCCGTGATTGATACACGTTGGCGTGACTAACAAACGCTTGGTAGATTTCTCGGCGTGACCACTCTTCCCGCCGGGTCGTTCACGATCACGGCCGCCGACCAGGAGCAGCTCGTCGCGGCGCTCGGCACCGGTGCGTGGCCGGAGCCGCATCCGATCTGGGCGTACATCGCGACCCAGCGCGGGATCGGGATCAGCGTCGCCGAGCTGTGCGCGCTGGCCGACTTCGACGTGAACGAAGGGCCGATGCTGGGGTCGGTCGAGCTGGCGTTCTCGGCTCCGCTGGAGCTCGACGTCTCGTACACGGTGACCGGCGAGGTCGTCGGCCTCGAGCGCAAGCACGGCCGCAAGGCCGGCACGTTCGACGTGCTGACGTTCCGCGAGCGGCTGGTCGCGCCGAACGGTGCCGAGGTCGCCTCGACCACGAACACCTTCATCCTGCCGAGGCGGGACGCATGAACCTCGGCCCGCTGGTCATCGAGTCCGTCAGTGCCGAGCGGATGAAGACGCTCGCGGTCGTGCTCGACGACCCGAACCCGATCCACCTCGAAGGGCCGCGTCCCGTCAACCAGGGCCCGGCGAACCTGGCGTGGGTGCTCGACATGCTGCGCGAGGCGCTGCCCGGCGCGCAGGTGCTCCGCGTCGACGTCCGCTTCCTCGCCAACGTCCTCGCCCGCGACCGCGTGATCGCCGCCGGCCGCGTGGAGTCCGTCCAGGACGGCCGGGCGACCTGCTCCATCTGGCTCGACGTCGACGGCGGCACGCGTGTCGTCGACGGCACCGCCACGCTGATCCTTCCCCCCGACCGAGGAGAGACCTGAGATGCCTTCCGGACCCTTCGCCCACGTCTGCCTGCTGGTCAAGGACCTCGATCAGGCGATCGACGACTGGACCAAGATCCTCCGCGCCCTCGACCCGGGCCAGCTGGAGAAGCGGATCGTCCGCTACGACGACTTCGAGGGCGGCGACGACCAGATGCGCTGGGCGACGTTCGTCTCCGACCACGGCGCCGAGATCCAGCTGATGCAGCCCGCGCCGGACACGCCGTTGGGGCGCCGGCTGGAGAAGCGCGGCGAGCACGTGCACCACCTCTGCTTCACCACCGACGACCCGGGCGCGGTCGCCCGCCGCCTGGCCGAGGAGGGCTTGAAGACGCTGCCCGAGGAGAACCAGGACCCCAGCATGCCCTGGCAGAAGTGGACCTGGGTCATGCCCGAGAGCACCCACGGGACGCTGGTCGAGGTCGCGCGGCCATACAAGGCCGTCGACGGCACCTGGCAGAACGGCTCAGACGACTAGCGCGGCGCCGATCGCCTTCAGCCAGGCGCGGTCGCCGATCAGCTCGCGGCACGTCGATCCCGCCGCCCACTGCTCCGTGCGCAACAGCGTGCGGTGGAACGGCAGCAGGGTCGCCAGGCCCTCGATCTCGTACTCGTCGAGGGCGCGCAGCATCCGTGCCGTCGCCGACGCGCGGTCGACGTCCCAGACGATCAGCTTGGCCAGCATCGGGTCGTAGTAGGGGGAGACGACGGTGCCGGCCTCCACGCCGGAGTCGACGCGCACGAACGGGCCGCCCGGCTCGCGGTACGCGCCGATCGTGCCCGGGCCGGGCGCGAAGTTCTTGGCCGCGTTCTCGGCGTTGATGCGGCACTCGATCGCGTGGCCGCGCAGGACGACCTCGTGTTGCGCGACCGAGAGCGGAAGGCCGGCGGCGACGCGGATCTGCTCGCGCACGATGTCGATCCCCGTGACCGCCTCCGTGACGCAGTGCTCGACCTGCACGCGGGTGTTCATCTCGAGGAAGAAGTACTCGCCGCTGTCGGAGAGGAGGCCTTCGATCGTGCCGGCGCCGCGGTAGCCGACCGCCCGCGCGGCGTCGGTGGCGATGGTGCCGATCCGCTCGCGCAGCTCGGGGTCGACGGCGGGCGCGGGCGATTCCTCGATCAGCTTCTGGTGGCGGCGCTGGATCGAGCAGTCGCGCTCGCCGAGATGGATGACGTTGTTCTCGCCGTCGGCGAGGATCTGGACCTCGACGTGGCGCGGGTCCGGCAGGTAGCGCTCGAGGTAGACGGTGGCGTCGCCGAAGAACCGCTCGCCCTCGCCCGCCGCGCCCGTGAACGCCTTCTCGAGCTGCTCCGGCGACTGTGCGACGCGAAAGCCCTTGCCGCCCCCGCCGCCCGCGGCCTTGACCGCGATCGGGTAGCCGATCTCGAGCGCCGCTCGTTCGGCGGCTTCGAGCGTCGGGACGGGCTCCGTCGTCCCAGGGACGATGGGCACGCCGGCGGTGCGCATCAGCTCCCGGGCGCGGGTCTTGGACCCCATCGCCTCGATCGCCGACGCCGGCGGCCCGACGAAGACCAGGCCGGCGTCCGCGCAGGCCTGCGCGAAGGTCGCGGACTCGGCGAGGAAGCCGTAGCCGGGGTGGATCGCCTCCGCGCCGCTCTCCAGCGCGATCTCGATGATCCGGTCGCCGCGCAGGTAGCTCTCGGCCGCGGGCGCGGGGCCGAGCAGGTGCGCCTCTGACGCGCGGCGGACGTGCAGCGCGTCCGCGTCGGCCTCGGAGTAGACGGCGACGCCCGCGATCCCCAGCTCGTCCAGCGTGCGCAGCACCCGGATCGCGATCTCGCCGCGATTGGCGACCAGGACCTTCTCAAACATGCACGGCCTCCGTGAGTCGCCGTTGCGCCCGCACGTCCAGCAGCCCATCGGGCGTCAGGCAGATGCCGGGCAGCGCGGGCAGGGTCAGGAACATCGATCTGTACGTAAAGGGCGGCGGCATGGCGGGAAGACCGGCCACGCGCTCGAAGTCGTCGAGCGCGTGGGCGAGCTCAGGCACCGGCCGCGGCGAGAGGTGCCCGAAGGTCGGCAGGGCGACCTCCGCGCCCGGGCAGACGAGCCCGCCACCGAGCGCGACGACCCGCCGGTAGGCCACGGCGAGCGCCTCGGGGTCGCGTCCGATGAGCAGCACGTCCATCGTCGCGGTGACGGACGTGGCGACGGCCCGCACGTCGAGGTCGCGCGTGGTCGTGCCGGTGAGGCGCGTGCCGTCGCGCGCGACGAGGGCGACGTAGGTCGGCGCGACGCCGCTCGCGCCGGCCGCGTCGCCCGCGCGGCCCGCGCCGGCCGCGTCGCCCGCGCCGCTCGCGCCGCCCGCGCCGCTCGCGCCGCCCGCGCGGCTCGCCCCGGCTGCGTCGCCAGCGCCGCTCGCGCCGGCCGCGCCGCTCGCGCCGGCCACGCCGCTCGCGCCGGCCGCGCCGCCGGCCCCGGCAGCGCCGGCCGCGCCGCCTTCGAGGCGCGCGATCACGCCGCCCATGCGCAGCGGTGGCGCGCCCTCGCAGACTCGGACGAGCGTCTCGGCGTCGAGCGGCGCCTCGGCGAACGGGACCGTCATCGCGGCCCAGTCGATCGGGTCCTCGCGCGACTCGCCGACCCAGGCGCCGTCGCACATCACGCGCGTCGGCGCGAACGCCTCGAGCGAGTCCACCACCAGCAGATCCGCGCAGCGGCCCGGCGCGATCGAGCCAACATGCGCGTCCAGGCCGAGGTAGGTGGCCGCGTGCAGCGTCGCCATCCGCACCGCGTCGACCGGCGGGACGCCGCCTTCGATCACCTTGCGGACGACGGTGTCGACGTGGCCGCCCACCAGCGTCTGCGGCGTGGCGCCGTCGGCGGTCAGCATCAGCCGGTCGACCGGGAGGCCGCGTGCGACGATCGCGCGGCCGAGCTCGGGCCCGTCGGCGCGCAGCGAGGAGTGGCGGACCATCGCCCAGATCCCCGCCTCGACCCGCGCCGCGAGCTCGTCGCCGTCGATCGCCTCGTGGTCGGAGGTGACGCCCAGGGCGGCGACGCGGGCGAGCGTCCGCGGTGACGCGCCCGGGAGGTGACCGTCGACGCCGAGACCCAGGTCCGCGGCCTCGCTGACGAACGTCGCCACCCGCGGGTCCGTGCCTTCGAGCAACGCCCGCCACGCGGTCGTCTCGCCCGTGCTCGCCACGCCCGGCCGCTCTAGCAACCGTCGCAACCGTGAAAGCGGCAGCCGCGAGTCGTCGGACGCGCCCCCGCTGTCGCGCGTCGGCCGCAGCCCCCAGAGGACCTTCATCGGCAGCGCCTCGAGCGCGTCCATCACCCGCGCCAGCGCGTCGTCGTCGAGGAACGCGGCGAGTAGATAGGCGTCCAGCACGACGGTCGTCGTCCCGTGGCGCACCGCCTCGTGGGCGAACTGGATCGGCGTGCAGGTGATGTCGCCGTGCGCGTGCGGGTCGATCAGACCGGGGACGATGATCGCCCCGCCGAGGTCGTAGGACGCCAGCGCCTCGCCCTCGCCCACCCACGCGATCCGCCCGCCGGCGATCCCCACGTCCGCCGGCACGAGCCGGCGTGTGAAGACGTTCAGCACGCGACCATTCACGAGCGCCAGGTCGGCCGGCCCGGTCCCGGCGAGCCGCCGCCGCTGGTCAGGTGAAAGACGGAGGCGAGCCGGGAGCCGCACGCCGCGAGCCTACCAAACAGTTGATTGGTGGCGTATGATCCGGGGCATGGGAGAGCTGCTTCGAGGAAAGGGTCCGGACCTCGGTCGCTTCGGCGCTCGCTTCGAGCAGCCGGAGCGCACGATGCTGCACGTCCTGCGGGCGCAGGCGCAGGAGCGCCCCGACAAGCCGTGGCTGGTCTTCGACGACGCTGAGCCGCTGACGTTCGGCGCCGCCCAGCGAATCGTCAACCGGGTCGCCCACGCGGTCGAGGCCGACGTCGGGCGCGGCGCGCACGTCGGTCTGTTCCTGCGCAACCAGGTCGAGTTCTTCCCGGCGTTCTATGGCGCCCAGACGGCCGGCGGCGTCGCCGTGCCGCTCAACGCCGACGCCCGCGGCGTGCTGCTCGAGCGGGTGATCGTCAAGTCCGAGGTCCGCGCGCTCGTCGCCCGCGCCGACCTCATCCCGCAGTTGGAGGCGCTGGACTCCCTCGGCGCCGTCGAGTTGCTCGTCGTCGCCGGCGAAGGTGACGCGCCGCCTTCGCTGCATGGCGCACGTGTGGTGCGCTGGGACGACTGGCTCCAGGGTCGCTCCGAACAGGACGCCGAGCGTCTCCCCGACAGCAGCCAGATGGCGCTGATCCAGTTCACCAGCGGCACCACGGGCAACGCCAAGGGCGTCGTCTACCCGCACCACTTCCTCTACCTCTACAGCGCGCTCGTCACCGACGGCCAGGACCACACGCCCGACGACGTCCTCACGACGCCGCTGCCGCTCTTCCACGTCGCCGCGCTGCACATCGTCTCCAACTCCGCGCTGCACGCCGGCTGCACGGCCGTCCTGCGCCCGAAGTTCTCCGCGACGACGTTCTGGCAGGAGATCGCCGACTGCGGCGCGACGTTCGCGATCCTGCTCGGCCCGCTCGCCGCGATCCTGATGAAGAACCCGGCCGAGCCGCCCGAGCACAAGCTCGAGAAGCTGTTCTGCCTCCCGTTCCCGCCCGACGGCAAGGAGTTCGAGCGCCGCTTCAAGGTCCGGATCCTCTGGCAGGGCTACGGGATGACCGAGGTCTACCCGCACCCGATGCAGAGCGAGATGATCCCGGACGTCGGGTACGACACCGTCGGCCACGCGGTCGCGTGGATGGAGTACGGCGCCGTCGACGAGCTCGACCGGCTCCTCCCGCCCGGCCAGCTCGGCCAACTCGTCTACCGCCCGCGGATGACCGACGCGATGGCCCGCGGCTACTTCAAGGAGCCCGAGGCGACCGTCGAGGCGTTCCGCAACTTCATGTTCCACACCGGCGACGTCGGATTCGTGGACGAGGAAGGCCACGTGCACTTCGCGGGGCGCCTGCAGGACCGGATCCGGCGCCGCGGGGAGAACATCTCCGCCGCCGAGCTGGAGTCGATCGCCATGGGACACCCCGAGGTCGCCGAGGCGGCGGCCGTCGGCGTGCCGGGGGAGTTCGGCGAGCACGAGGTCAAGCTCGACGTCGCGCCCACGACCGAAGACTTCGACGTTCCCGCCTACCACGCGTGGCTGGCCGAGCGGCTGCCGCGCTTCATGGTCCCGATGTACATCGAACTGCACGAGGAGCTGCCGAAGAGCTCGAGCGCGAAGATCCAGAAGCACAAGCTCGCCGAGGGCGGCGCCGACCGCCCGGGCGTGCACGTCTTCGACCCGCGCGCGGTCAGCGCCGGTCCACGAACGCCTTGACGCGGGCGCGGGTGTCGGGGTCGGCCTGCAGGAACGCGGTCGCCTCGATCGACTCGGCGATCGCCGACGGCGCGGCCCGGTTGATGAAGCGCTTGGCGATCCGCAGGCCCATGGGCGGGTGCGCGGCGATCCGTGCCGCCAGCGCCAGCGCGTCCTCGAGCAAGGTGTCGGCCGGCGAGACATGCTGAACCAGCCCGATCTCCAGCGCCTTGGCCGCGTCGACCTCGTCACCCGAGAGCGCCAGCCAGTGGGTCCACGCGCGCCCCATCACCTCCGGCCCGCGCACGAGCCCGTAGCCCGGCATCAGCCCGAGCGTGATCTCCTTGAACGCGAACCGCGCCCGCTCGGACGCGAAGGCGATGTCGCACGCCAGGGTGATCTCCGTCCCGCCGCCGAACGCGAGCCCGTTGACCGCGGCGATCGCGACGGTCTCCGCCCGCTCGATCGCCAGGAACCCCTCGAGCGCCATCTTGACCTGGCGGCGGTAGTCGAGCATGCCGTTCAGCGCATGGAAGTCGGTGATGTCGCCGCCCGCCGAGAACGCCTTGCCCGCGCCGGTGAGGACCATCGCGCGCACGTCCGGGTCCTCGTCGAGCTCCCGCATCACCTCCGGCAGCTCACGGAAGAACGCGTGGTTCATCGCGTTGAGCTTGTCCGGCCGGTTGATGGTCACGAGCGCCGTGCCGTCGCCGCGCCGCGCGATCTCGAATGTGTCCATGAATCCTATTTTGCCAACCAACCGGTTGGCTGGTAAGTTTGAACCCATGAGGGCTGTCCTCGATGCCTACTTCGCCGGCATCAACAGCGAACGCTACGCCGATGTCGCCGCGCTGTTCGCCCCGGAGGGCGTGCTCGTCGCGCCCGGGGTCAAGCCCCGCACCGGGCCGGCGCAGATCGCCGCCTACTTCGACATGGTCCTGGCCCGCTACCCGGTCCACCACGACCGGCCGACGCGCACGATGATCGACGGCGCGACCGCCACGGTCGAGATCGACTTCACCGGCGAGCTCGCCACCGGCGCCCCGTTGACCTTCGAGGCCGTCGACGTCTTCGACCTCGACCCCGACGGCAAGATCACCAAGCTCGTCACCTGGTACGACTCGCACCTCGTCCGCGCCCGCCTCACCGACGCCGAGGCGCAGACCGACGGCAGCGCGCGGACCCGCGCCGCCCTGCGCGAGGTGCGCAGGGGCGATGCCGTCGAGCTGAGCGGGATCTGGAAACGCGCCCCGGCCGGCCCGCTCGCCGCACGCGCGACCACCGAGGACCCGAAGCCCGGAGACGTGCTGCTCGTCCACGGCGATGCGGATCTGTCCGAGCTCGACGGCCTCGCCGCCGTCGTCGCCACCGGCACGCTGACCGGCACCGCCGACTTCCCGCACGGGGACGGCTGGGACCTCGCCGGAGCGACCCGCGGCCTGTTCGTCTCGATCGGCGCCGGCGCGGCGCTCTGGTCATGATCACCTCGGAGATCCGCGACGGCGTCGCCTGGCTGAAGCTCGACCGGCCGGAGAAGCTGAACGCGATGCCGCGCAGCTTCTACAACGAGCTGCGCGCGACGGCCGCCGAGCTCGAGGCCGACGAGAGCGTGAGGGTCGTCGTCATCCACGGCGCGGGGAAGTGCTTCAGCGTCGGCGGGGACATCGAGGACTTCGGCAACATCCCGGAGGGCGTCGCCGCGCGCCGCGCGTACATGCGCGAGGCGCTGAACGGCTTCCGGGCCTGGGATGAGCTCCCCAAGCCGGTGATCGCTGCGGTGCATGGCCATGCCCTCGGCGGCGGGTGCGAGTTGACGATGGTGTGCGACATCGTCGTCGCCGACGAGACGGCGCGCTTCGGTACGCCGGAGGCGGGCGTCGGCCTCGTACCCGGGCCGGGCATGGTGCGCGGGCTGGCGCACGTGAACCTGCACTGGATGAAGTACATGGTGCTCACGGGCCTGCCGCTGAGCGCCGAGGAGGCCCGGCTCGCGGGGCTGGTCAACATCGTCGTCGGCGAGGGCGAGCATCTGGCCGAGGCCGAGCGCCTGGCGGGGATCATCGCGCTGCGGTCGCCGCTCGCGACCTCGGTCGGCAAGGGCATCCTCGGCAAAGGCGCATGGGAGACGCAGTCGCAGGTCGCCGAGTCGATCGCGCTGCTGCAGGTCGGCGAGGAATTCGCCGAGGGGATCGCCGCGTTCAAGGAGCGGCGGGCGCCCGAGTTCTGACCCGGAGGAGAGAGAACCACCCATGGCGACCGCGCCGATCGACAGCATCCAAATCGCCCAGGACGTGATGCCGCTCGGGCATCTGCTGCTGCGCTCAGCCCGCCGCGACCCGGATCACGAGGCGCTCGTCTTCCCGGACACGCGCCTGACGTACGGCGAGCTGGCGGAGCGCGCGTGGTCGGTCGCCTCCTCGCTCGTCGCGCTCGGCGTGCAGCCCGACGAGCACGTCGGGATCCTGATGACCAACCACCCGGACATCCTCGCGTCGATCTTCGGGATCTCCCTGTCCGGGGCGACCGTCGTCCCCGTCAACGCCCGCTACCGCACGGCCGAGCTGGGCTCGATCGTCGAGGACGCGGACATGGTCGCGCTGCTCACCCACGACGCGGCCGACGCCCACGTCGACTTCACCGCGCTGATCGACGAGGCGTTCGCCGAGCGACGGCCGCCACGCCTGCGCCACGTCGTGATGATGGGCGCGCGCGAGCCCGACGGCTTCATCTCGCGACGCGAGTTCGACGCGCTCGCCGACGACGAGGCGACCCGGCTCCGGGTCGAGGGTCAGCGCGTCCGCGACCCCGCGATCATCCTGTACACGTCTGGCACGACCAGCGCCCCGCGCGGCGCGATCCTCACCCACGAAGCGTTCGTGCGCGTGTGGATGTCGAGCGGGCGGATCTTCGCGACGACGCCGCGGGACAAGCAGTACAACCCGCTGCCGCTCTTCCACGTCGCCGCGATGGGCTCGATGACGTGGACGATCGGCCACGGCGCGACGTTCATCAGCGACTACGCCTGGGATGCCGGCCGGGCGCTGAAGGCCATGGCGGACGAGCGCGCAACCCAGTTCTTCCCGGCCTACCAGCCGATCATGGAGGACTTCATCGGCCACCCGGACTTCGCCTCGACCGACCTGAGCGCGCTCCGGGTGATCCTCAACACCTGCCCGCCCGAGGTGCTGCGCAAGTTCCAGGAGCGGATCCCGCAGGCGATCGAGCTGACGATGTACGGCGGGACCGAGGGCGGGCCCGTGACGGTCACCCGCCTCGACGACGCCTACGAGGACCGCATGAACACGTCCGGCCATCCGCATCCGGGCCTCGAGCTGCGCGTCGTCGGCGAGGACGGCCGCGTGCTCGCGCCAGGCGAGCCGGGGATCATCCAGTTCCGCGGCTACAACACGCTCGAGCGCTACTACAAGTCGCCCGAGAAGACCGCGGAGTCGATGCCGGGCGACGGGTGGGTGACGATGTCCGATCTCGGCGTCGTCGACGCCAAGGACCAGGTGCTGTTCCTGGGCCGCGCCAAGGAGACGCTGAAGGTCGGCGGCGAGAACGTCGCGCCGCAGGAGGTCGAGTCGCACCTGTGCACGCACCCCGCGGTCAAGCTCGCGCAGGTCGTCGGGATGGCGGACGAGCGGCTGGTCGAGGTGCCGGCGGCGTTCGTCGAGCTCCAACCCGGGGTGGACGTCACCGCCGAGGAGCTGATCGAGCACTGCCGCGGCCGGATCGCGAGCTTCAAGGTCCCGCGGCTGATCCGGTTCATCGAGGGCGACGAGTGGCCGATGTCGGCCACGAAGATCCAGCGGTTCGCGCTGCGCGACCGGCTCGCCGCCGAACTCGGCGACGCTCGCCTGGCGGCTCGCGTCGCTGCGAGTACTCGCCCGGGGGGCTCGCACTCGCGCGCTGCGGAGGTCCACTCGTGAGGGTTCCCACCGACCTCGTCCTGGCCGAGGACGTCATGCCGCTCGGCCACCTGCTGCTGCGCAGCGCGAAGCGTGACCCGGACCATGAGGCGCTCGTCTTCCCGGACTCGCGCTGGACCTACCGCGAGCTGACCGACCGCGCGTGGGGGATCGCGAAGTCGCTGCTCGCGCTCGGCGTCCAGCCGGGCGAGCACGTCGGCTTCCTGATGACCAATCACCCGGACCTGGTCGCGACCTACTTCGGGATCTCGCTCGCCGGCGCCGTGGTCGTCCCGATCAACGCCCGCTACCGCACGACCGAGCTGCGCACGATCGTCGAGGACGCCGACATGGTCGTCCTGCTCACCCACGATCACGCCGACGCGCACGTCGACTTCACGGCGCTGATCGAGGAGGCGGGCATGCCGCCGGCACTGCGCCACACGGTGATGATGGGCGAGCGCGAGCCCGAGGGGATGATCTCGCGGCGCGAGTTCGACCTGCTCGGCGAGCAGGTCGACGAGCGCGCGCTGATCACCCGCGTCGAGGGCCAGCGCGTGCGCGACCCCGCACTGATCCTCTACACGTCCGGCACGACCAGCGCGCCGCGCGGCGCGATCCTCTCGCACGAGGCCAACGTCCGGATCTGGACGACGACCGGGCGCGTGTGGGAGACGACGCGCGAGGACCGGCACTGGACGGCGCTGCCGCTCTACCACGTGACCGCGCTCGGCTGCCTGACGTGGGTGCTGGGCGTCGGCGCGACCTTCATCAGCGACTACAGCTGGGACGCCGGCCGCGCGTTGCGGGCGATGGAGACCGAGCAGGCGACCGAGTTCTATCCCGCCTACCAGCCGGTGATGGAGGACCTGATCAGCCACCCGGACTTCGCCGCCGCCGACCTCAGCCGCATCCGCACGTTCCTCAACGTCGCGCCGCCGGAGGTCCTGGCCAAGTTCCAGGATCGGATCCCGCACGCTATCCAGCTGACGACCTACGGCGGGACCGAAGGCGGGCCGGTGACGCTCGTCCGCCGCGACGACCCGCTCGAGACGCGCCTGAACACGTGCGGGCGCTGCCAGCCCGGGCTCGAGCTGAAGGTCGTGGGGGAGGACGGACAGGACGTGCCGCCCGGCACGCCGGGCACGATCCTCTTCCGCGGCTGGAACACGCTGACCGAGTACTACAAGTCGCCGCGCAAGAACGCCGAGTCGATGCTCGAAGGCGGCTGGGTGACGATGCAGGACCTCGGCGTCATGGACGAGCACGGTGCCGTGCTCTTCCTCGGCCGCGTCAAGGAGACGCTCAAGGTCGGCGGCGAGAACGTCGCGCCGCAGGAGGTCGAGGCGCAGCTGTGCACCCATCCGGCGGTCAAGCTCGCGCAGGTGGTCGGGATCCCCGACGAGCGGCTCGTCGAGGTGCCGGCGGCGTTCGTCGAGCTGCTGCCGGGCGTCGAGGTCACGCCGGAGGTGCTGATCGCGCACTGCCGGGGGAAGATCGCCTCTTTCAAGGTGCCGCGGCTGATCCGGTTCATCGACGGCGCCGAGTGGCCGATGTCGACCACGAAGATCCAGCGGTTCGCCTTGAAGGAGCGGTTGCTGGCTGAGTTGGGGGTGCACGCATGACGGCGATCGACGCGCCCCCGGGGCTGTCCTTCGACTTCACCCCGGAGCAGCGCATGCTGCGCAAGACCGTGCACGACTTCGTCGAGAAGCGGTTGCCGAAGGCGTTCTCGCGCGAGCTCGAGGGGCGCGAGGAGTACCCCACCGAGTTGGCCGAGCGGATCGCCAAGGCGGGGCTCAACGGGATCGGCATCCCGGAGGAGCTTGGCGGCGAGGGCGGCGACCTGATCGACCAGGTGATCGTGATGGAGGAGCTCTCGCGCTCGCTCGCGGGGCTCGCCTGGCTGTGGGGCATCAACGTCTGGTCGGGCGGCAAGGCGATCGTCCTGCACGGCTCGCCGCAGCAGCAGGCCGAGCTGTTGCCGCGTCTGGCGGAGGGCAAGCTGCAGTTCGCGTTCGCGATGACCGAGCCCGACGGCGGCACCGATGTCCTGCGCGCGATGAAGACCCGCGCGACCCGCACCGACGGCGGCTGGCTGATCAATGGGACCAAGATCTGGTCGACGCTCTCGCACGTCGCCGATCGCGTGATCGTGCTCGCCCGCACCTCCGACCACGACAAGCCTTCGCGCGGGCTGACGATGCTGATGGTCCGCAAGGGCACGGAGGGCTTCGACGCCAAGCCGATCCCGAAGCTCGGCATGCGCGCGCTCGGCTCCTGCCAGATCAGCCTGCGCGACGTCTTCGTGGCCGACGAGGACGTGCTGGGCGAGGTCGACCAGGGCTGGAAGTACGTCATGGCGTCGCTCAACAGCGAGCGGATCATGGTCGCCGCGATGTGCACCGGGATCCTCGCGGGCGTGCTCGAGGACGCGATCGCGTACGCGAATCAGCGCACCGCGTTCGGCAAGCCGATCGCGCAGATGCAAGCGATCCAGCACAAGATCGCCGACATCGCGATGAACCTGGAGACCTGCCGCCTGCACACCTACCGCGCGGCGTGGCTGGAGCGCGAAGGCCGGCCGTGCGGCGTCGAGGCGACGACGGCGAAGGCGCTGACGTCCCAGTACGCGGTCGCGGGCGCCGACGCCGGCATCCAGATCCTCGGCGGCAACGGCTACGCCATGGAATACGACATGCAGCGCTACTGGCGCGACGTCCGGCTGCTCGAGATCGGCCCGATCTCGAACGAGATGGCGCGCAACTACGTCGGCGAGAGCCTCGGCCTTCCCCGATCCTTCTAGCGAGAGAGAATCGACATGAACGAAGTCGTGATCATCGACGCGGTGCGCACCCCGATCGGGCGCGGACACGCCGAAAAGGGCTACTACAAGGACCTGCATCCGGCCGACCTGCTCGGGCTGACCTACACGGAGCTGCTGTCGCGCACCGGTCTCGACGCCGCCGAGGTCGAGTACGTGATCGCGGGCTGCGTGCAGCAGTTCGGCGAGCAGACGATGAACATCGCCCGCAACGCGTGGCTGCAGGAAGGGCTGCCGATCGAGGCGTCGGCGTCGACGATCGACCTGCAGTGCGGCTCGGGCCAGCAGGCGGTCAGCGTCGGCGCGGCGCTGATCGCGTCGGGCATCCACGACGTCGTGATCGGCTCGGGCGTCGAGCACATGGGCCACATCTCGTTCGCGGCGGGCGCGAAGGCGCAGCAGGAGTTCGGCTCGCCCTGGACCCAGAAGTTCTGGGACCACCACAACGTCCAGGGTCAGGGGATCGGTGCCGAGCTGATCGCCGAGGAGTACGAGATCCCGCGCTCCGAGCTCGACGAGCTCGCGGTCGAGTCGCACCGCAAGGCGGCACGCGCGACCGAGCAGGGCTGGTTCGAGCGCGAGATCGTGCCGGTGCAGATCGACGGGCACGCCGTGGCGACGGACCAGGGCATCCGGCCGGACACGAACCTCGAGGCGCTCTCGCAGCTCAAGCCCGCGTTCAAGCCCGACGGGCGGATCACGGCCGGCAACTCGTCGCAGATCTCCGACGGCGCGGCCGCGGTGCTGCTGATGTCGCGGGCGAAGGCCGACGCGCTGGGGCTGACGCCGCGGGCACGGATCGTCGACACGACCAGCGTCGGCTGTGACCCGGTGAAGATGCTCGAGGGTCCGATCCCGGCGACGCGCAAGCTCCTGCAGCGCAACTCGATGAGCATCGACGACATCGACTACGTCGAGATCAACGAAGCGTTCGCGCCCGTCGTGGCCGCCTGGCGGCGCGAGTACGACCCGGACATGGACCGCGTGAACCCGCGCGGGGGCGCGATGGCGCTCGGGCACCCGCTCGGCTCGACCGGCGCGCGGCTGTTGACGACGCTGCTGCACGAGCTCGAGGACTCAGACAAGGAAGTGGGTCTCGTGACGATGTGCTGTGGCGGCGGCCTGGGCACGGGCACGCTGATCCAGCGCGTCTGACATGCGACGGACGATCTTCGAGCCCGAGCACGAGGACTTCCGCGAGTCGGTCCGCGGCTTCCTGACCAAGGAGGCCGTGCCCAAGACCGAGGAATGGGAGGCGGACGGGGTCATCGACCGCGCGTTCTGGCGCAAGGCCGCCGCCCAGGGCTTCGTCGGCTTCTCCGCCCCGGAGGAGCACGGCGGGCTCGGTCTGCACGACTTCCGCTTCAACGCGATCATCGACGAGGAGGTCGCCTACACCGGCGCGGTCACGGACAACTTCGCGCTCGTCAACGACATCGTCGTGCCGTACCTGCAGGACCTCACCGACGAGCCGCAGCGGGCGCGGTGGCTTCCGGGGGTGACGACGGGCGACATCGTCCCGGCGATCGCGATGACCGAGCCGGGGACGGGGTCGGACCTGCGCGCGATCGCCTCGACCGCGAAGTGGGACGGCTCCGCGTATCGGTTGAGCGGCTCGAAGACCTTCGTGTCCTCGGGCATCCAGGCGGATCTGGTGATCGTCGCCGCGCGGACGGGCGAGGGGATGTCGCTGCTGGCGGTTCCCTCTGACGCGGAGGGGTTCACCCGCGGGCGCAAGCTCGACAAGGTCGGCCGCAAGGGACAGGACACGGCGGAGCTGTTCTTCGACGACGTCGTCGTGCCGCCGGAGGACGTGATCGGCGAGGTCGGGCGCGGGCTGTCGCTGCTGATGCGCAACCTGCCGCAGGAGCGGCTCTCGATCGCCGTGACGGCGGTGGCGTCCGCTGAGCGCGCTCTGGAGATCACGTTGGAGTACGTCAAGGGCCGCAACGCGTTCGGCAAGCCGGTCGGGTCCTTCCAGGCCAACCGCTTCTCGTTGGCCGAGGCCGCGACCGCGGTGCAGATCGCCCGCGTGTACGTCGATCGCTGCCTGGCGTTGCAGGTCGCCGGCGAGCTGACCCCGGAGGACGCGGCGGGCGCCAAGTACTGGACGACCGAGCTGCAGTTCAAGGTCATCGACCTCGGCCTGCAGATGCACGGCGGCTACGGCTACATGGAGGAGTACGAGATCGCGCGCATGTGGCGCGACGCCCGCGTGCAGCGCATCTACGGCGGCACGACGGAGATCATGAAAGAGATCGTCGGCCGCTCGCTCGGCCTCTAGGAGATCGCATGCAGCGAGTGGTCGTGGTGGGTGGCGGGATCATGGGCAACGGCATCGCCCAGGTCGTCGCCACGGCGGGGTTCGACGTGACCCTGGTCGACATCTCCTCGGAGGCGCTGGAGCGGGCGCAGGCGCGGATCTCCAAGTCGCTGGGACGGTCGGTCAAGGTCGAGCGGCTGTCCTCCGAAGCGGCTGACGCGGTGTTGGCGCGGCTGTCGTTCTCGACGGAGATCGACGCTGCTGCCGATCACGCGATCGAGACCGTGGTCGAGGACCTCGACGTCAAGCGGCGCGTGCTGGCGTCGTTGGACGAGGCGCTGCGCGACGACGTGATCATCGCCTCCAACACGTCGCAGTTCTCGATCTCGCTGCTGGCGGCGGCGACCAAGCGGCCGGACCGGGTGATCGGGTCGCACTGGTTCAACCCGCCGCCGGTCATGCAGCTGATCGAGATCATCCGCGGGGTCGAGACCTCCGACGAGACGCTCGCCTCCACCGTGGAGTTGGCGGCGCGCTACGGCAAGCAGACCGTGGTGTGCGACAAGGACACGCCCGGGTTCATCACCTCGCGGCTGATCATCGCCCTCGGGTTGGAGGCGATGCGGATCGTCGAAGAGGGGATCGCGTCGGTCGAGGACGTCAACACCGCCTGCCGGCTCGGGTTCGGGCACGCGATGGGGCCGCTGGACACGATGGACTTCTCCGGCCTGGACACCGCGCTCCACGTCGCCGACGCGATGCGGGGCTCGTATGGAGAGCGGTTCCTCGCGCCGCAGAACCTGCGCGTGCTGGTCAACGGCGGGCACCTCGGGCGCAAGACCGGCCGTGGGTTCACGGCCTACGACTCCGCGACGTGAGCTCGTTCGGCCTCGTCCTGCCGATCCAGGCTCGCGGGGTGTCGCTGGGCTCGTTGATCGGCGAGCTGGGGGAGGAGGTGCTCGCGGCCGAGGCCGCCGGCTTCGAGGCCGTGTACCTGCCCGAGTTCCACCAGGCGCACGGCGGCGCGTTGGTGTCGCCGCTGCTGCTGTTGGGGTGGCTGGGCGCCCGCACCTCGACGATCCGGCTGGGCACCCTGGTCGCGGCCGCGCCGTTGTACGACCCGGTGCGGCTCGCCGAGGACGCGCTGATGCTCGACCACGCCACGGGCGGCCGGCTGATCCTCGGTCTCGGGTCCGCGCACGTCGACTTCGAGCTCTTCGGGCGTGATCGTTCGCGGCGCCAAGCGCTCTTCGACGAGGTCCTGGACGTGCTCGACGCGGCGTTCAGCGGCGAGCCGTTCGAGGTCCACGGCCGCCGCGGCCAGGTCACGGCGGGCGGCCGCCGCCCGACGATCTGGATCGGCGCCCACGGCCCGCGCGGCCTGCGCCGCGCCGCGGAGCGCGCCGACGGCTGGGTCTGCGACCCGCAACGCGGCATCGACGCCGCCGCCCGCCTCGCCGCGCGGTACCGCGCGGCGCTTCCCGGCGCGGCCACGCCGCACGACTCCTCGCCGCGCGGCCACGTCGCCCTCTTCCGCGAGGCCTGGATCGGCGACCTCGACGAGTGGGCGCCGCACGCCATGAAGGTCCACCGTCTCTACTTCAACGTCGGGACCTACCTGCGCGAGTTCGAGCCGTGGGTCGACGAGATCCGCTCGCGCGAGGACTTCACGTTCGAGCGCGTCGCCCCGGACCGGTTCCTCGTCGGCGACGGCGAGGAGATCCGGGCGACCGTCGCCGACTGGGTCGCGCGCACCGGCGCCGACCACATCGCGATCCGCCTGCGCCAGCCGACCGGCCCGTCGCACGAGGCGACCCTGGCGGCGATCGAGCGCTTCGGGCGCGAGGTGATCAGCGGCGCCAGAACGCCAGGCGCTGCACCGACGCCTTGAGGATCGCGCTCCACGGGATCTGCGCCGCCTGACGGTCGCGGATCGCGTCGAACGGGCTGAAGCGCAGCACGCCGCCCGAACCGAGCGTGAAGCTGCCGTCGTCGGCGCGGTTGCCGTCGACGTAGATCCACCCGCGATCGATCCGCTCCACATGGCTCATGCCCCGAGCCTATCCCGCAGGACCTCGATCAGCGATGAATCGTCCTTGCGGCCGAGCCCCGCTTGGCGGCCGGCCAGGTAGAGCTGCTCGGCCGCCGCGGCCATCGGCGCCTTGTCGCCGGCCGCCGCGGTCACGAGGCCCATGTCCTTGACGAAGATGTCGAGCGCGCTCTTGGCCTCGTCGAAGGCGCCGGCGACCATCCGCTCGCCGCGGTCGTCGAGCATGAAGGACGCGGCCGCGCCCTCGCGCAGGATCTCCCACGTCGCGCGGGCGTCGAGGCCGAGCGACTCCGCGAACGCCAGGCCCTCCGCCGCGGCGGCGATGTGGACGCCGCACAGCAGCTGATTGACGAGCTTGACCTTCTGTCCGTCGCCGGGTTCCGGTCCGACGTGCGGTGCGCTGCGGGCGAGAGCGTCCAGCAGCGGCCGGGCCTTGGCCACCGCACGCTCGGCTCCCCCCGCCATGATCAGCAGATCGCCGTCCGCCGCCCGCGCGACGCCGCCCGAGACCGGCGCGTCGACGATGTCGTTGTCGAGCTTCTCGGCCCACGCGCGCAGCGGCGCCGGGCCGACCGTGGACATGATCACCACCGTGGTCGAAGCGCCGAGCGCGACCTCCTCGAGGACGCTGTCCAGCTGCTCCGGCGTCGCGACCATGACGACGAGCAGGTCGGCGTCGGCTGCCGCTTCGCTCGCGCTGCCCACCTGGGTGCGCGACGGGTCGGCGTCGAACGCGACCACCTCGTTGCCGGCGCGCGACGCGCACTCCGCCATCGGCGCTCCCATCGCGCCGAGGCCGATCCAACCGATCCGGGCCATTGGTCGGGGATACCCGGACGAGACCCGACCTGGACTTGACGCCGGCGACCGCGATCGCGGAGGATCGTGAGCGCGCCATGAGACTTCTGCTCGCTGCCGCACTCGCCGCCGTCGCCTTCGGTCCGCCGGAGCCGGTCGAGACGGGGCACGGGATCGCGGAGTTCCGCTATTACGGCGAGCAGGTCGGGGTCGACGCCGCCGGCAACGCGTTCGTCGGAGCGAAGCTCGACGTCGGCTCCGACGAGCAGGCGATGGTCATGCGGCGGTGCGGGTCGAGCTGGACGCAGTCCCACGTGGCGGGCTCGCCCCAGTACCTGACGCACGCGCACGATCTCGCGGTGGCGTCCGGCGGCGCGGCGGTGCTGGTCTGGACGGACGAGCAGTCGAGTGTCAAGCACCACCTGTTCGCGTCGTACCGCGCGAACGGCGGCGACTGGAGCGCGCCGGAGCCGATCGCGACCGGCGACATCAGCGAGTTCGACGTCGACATCTCCGACGCGGGCGCCGCGGCGGTCACCTGGGTGTCCGGGAGCAAGCGCGACGTCTTCGCCAGTTATCGGCCGGTCGGCGGCGCCTGGGAGAACGCGAAGCAGCTGACGGGTCTGTACACCGGCGTTCTGGCCGTGAGCGGTGCGGGTGAGGTCGCGGTGGTCGGCCAGAAGAACCTCGGCGCGGACGATCCGCTCGGGGCGTACATCCGCCCGCCGGGCCAGCCCTGGCCGGGCGCCAGCGAACCGGTTCCGCACCCGGCGGGTCCGGCGTTCAGCAAGACGGACGGGCCCGATGCGGTCGAGTACGACGGCGCCGGCCGGCTGATCGTCCTCGACCACGAGGGCTTCGACGTCGAGGCGACCGTCCGCTCGGGCGGGGTGTGGGGCGCGACGCAGCTCGTCCAGGACGATGCCCCCGGGGCGCCCGGGACCCTCGATCTCGCCCGCCATCCGAGCGGCGCGGTGGCGGCCTGGCGCGTCGGCGACGACCTCTACGTCGCCCGCTTCAACGGGGCCTGGGAGTCGCCGAAGCCCTACGCCGCGGGCGGGAACCAGTTCACCACCGCGACCGTCGCCGCCGACGCCGACGGGAACATCGTGGTGGCCGCGACCCGGATCATGCCCGCCGGCCACGAGGTGTGGGGGGCGACGACGACCGGCATCGGCGCGCCCTGGCCGAACGAGACGTCGCGGATGTCGCCGGCCGCCGCCGGTCCGCGCTACTACCGCGATCCCGCCGCGGGCGGCGGCAAGTACCTGGTCATCGCCTACTCGGCGTGGGATGGCGCGCAGAGGGCCAGCCACGCGGTCGCGACCGGCACCGGGCCCGACTGCTCGCCCCAGCCACCGCCACCTCCGCCGCCCGACCCGACGCCGACGCCGGTCCCCGCCCTGCCGACGCCCACACCCTCACCCACCCCGACCCCCGCCGCGCGCCCGAAACTCGCCGACTTCGTCAAGTTCGGCGCCTGCGCACGCAAGCGCACGCTCGCGGTCACCTTCAAGAGCGGCCAGGCCGTCACCCGCATCGAGCTGCGCGTCAACGGCAAGCGCGCCGCCCTGCGCAAGAGCCCGAAGATCGCCGGCAAGGTCACGCTGCGCAAGCTCCCCAAGCGCTTCCGCCTCCAAGCCACCGTGACCTTCAAGACCGGCTCCCCGCTCAAGGCCACCAAGACGATCAAGGCCTGCACAACCTAAAGAGGGTCTGACCCCGTTTAAGTTGTCGGGGTGGAGTTCTTTGCTTGCGAACCCGAGGTCGTGCCCTACGGGGCGGGAACGGCGACGCGGATCGGGCGCGACCTCGAGGCCGACATCCTCGTGCTGGAGGACGGCGCGGTCGTGGCCCGGCTCGAGGACAGGGAGTGGGTGGTCAATTCGTCGGTCGACCAGTACCGGCGGTCGCTTGCGGCGTACGGGCGGGACGTGCCCATCGCCGCACTGGAGGCCGAGCTCATCGCGAGCGATCCTGCCGCGTACGGGCATCCGTCGTCCTACTGGCAGCCGATCATCGAGTACGACCTGCTCCAGGCTGACTGATCTCGGGGGAATCCCGGAGGCGCGCTCGGGGGAAGTCCTGATGGTTTCTTGACATAACCGAGGCCACACTTGAGATGACCCGCGATGCCTCATCTCAGCTCCCACCCCTTCACCGCTCGGCCCGCCCCGCTCCACCGCGGTCCGACGCGCCCGCGCCGCCAGTTCCTGGCGACGCTCGGCGCCATCGTCGACTCGGCCTTCTCGCCCGGCGCCGCCGCCGCCCACGGCACGCCCGCGCTGCAGGCCCGCGAGGCCCAGGAACGGCTGGCCGCCCTCGGCTTCCTACCCGCCGACGCGCTCACCGGCCGCTACGACCGCGCGACGATGGACGCCGTCGCTCGCTTCCAGGCCTCCGAGGGCCTGCCGGTCGACGGCATCCCTGACGCCGCGACCGCCGACGCGCTCCTGCGGGAGTAGAGTCAGGCCGTGCGTGGCACGGCGAAGATCGCGCTCGCCGCGGTGGCGATGCTGGTCGCGACGACCGGCGCCTCGGACGCAGCGTTCACGGGTCGCAACGGACGGCTCGCCGCCGTGGTCGGTGACGGCCGTGTGCTGCTCGTCTCCCAGGACGGCATGCGCGTGCGGCAGGTGGCCGCGGGGGTGACGTCGGCGCACTGGTCGGCCGACGGCAATCGGGTGGTGCTCGGCCTCCCGTGCGTTCGCGAGGGCTGCAACGGCAACGAGGGTGCACCATCCGGCCCGGGGGTGCTCCGCGTCCTGAACGTCCGAAGCGGAACGTCGAAGCGCGTCCGCACCTCCTCGCCGAGGATGTTCCAAGGTCCGGAGGCGCCGTCATGGACGCCTGCAGGCCGACTGCTCTGGGTCCAACACGTCCCGGTCGAGGCCGGAAGCGCCGACGTGGTCGTCGCCGACCGCCATGGCCGGCATCAGCGGGTGGTCACGCCGGCGAGCGGAATGTTCAGCGGATTCGCGCGCGCGGCGCCCGTCGGGGGCTGGATCGCCGTCGCCGTGTGGTCTCCCGCGCGGCGGTTGGTGGTCATCCCGAGCCGTGGCGGACCAGAGCGGGTGCTGCTGGTCTGCGACGCACCACCGTGTGACGTGGGAACGCTCGACTGGTCGCCCGACGGCACCAAGCTCGCGGTCGCCGGTCCGGCGTCGATGGTCCGTGTGATCGACGTGGCCAGTGGTGCGGTGCAGGACGTCCGCCAGGGCAGCGCGCCATTCTGGTCGCCGGACGGCCGGTTGCTCGGGTCGGTGTCAGCGGACGGACGGATCGAGATCGGCCCGCCCACCGGTGGAGCGGTCACGACCCTGCCGCTGCGGAACGTCATCTCCGCCGACTGGCAGCCGCGCTAGCGCATGACGTCGGTGACGCCGCCGGCGACCTCGAGCACCTGGCCCGTGATGTAACCCGCGCGCGGCGAGCAGAAGAACGCCACGGCCTCCGCGACGTCCTCCGGCGTGCCCGCCCGACCGAGCGGGATGCGCGGCACGACGTCGTCGCGGAACGCGTCGGTCATGCGGGTGGCGATGATCCCCGGCGCGACGGCGTTGACGGTGACGCCGAACCGCGCCCACTCCTTCGCCGCGGTCCGCGTGAGGCCGACGACGCCCGCCTTGGCCGCGCTGTAGGCGATCGCGCCGACGCTGCCGTGCACGCCGGCGATCGAGGCGATGTTGACCACCCGCCGGTCGCCGCCGAGCTCCCGGAACCAGGGGGAGACCGCGCGCAGGCCGTTGACCGCGCCGCCCAGGTTGACGTCCTGGATCAGCTGCCAGTCCTCGTCGGTGAGCTTGTGCAGCATCGTGTTGCGGGTCATCCCGGCGTTGTTGACCAGGATCGACAGCCCGCCGAAGGCGTCCACGGCGGCGGACGCAGCCGCCTGGAGGTCGTCCACGCGACGGACGTCGACCGTCGCCGCGATGCCGCCGATCGAGTCAGCGACCGCCGCGGCGAGCTCCCCGTCGAGGTCGGCGACGCAGACGCGGACGCCGTCGGCGGCCAGACGCCGCGCGATCGCCTCTCCGATCCCCTGCGCCCCGCCCGTGACCAGCGCCGCCCTAGGCACGGACGAGCTCCGTCGCGGCGCGCTCGCGCAGCACGCCCTTCTGGATCTTCGACGCCGACATCGGCCACTCGCTGACGAAGCGCACGTACCGCGGCACCTTGAACGAGGCGATCCGCCCGCGGCAGTGGGCGATGATGTCGTCCTCGCTCGCCTCGAAGCCGGGCCGCAGCTCGACATAGGCGGCCGGCACCTCGTCCAGCCGCGCGTCAGGCACACCGACGACCTGGACGAGCTTCACCGCCGGATGGGTCGAGATGTGCGACTCGACCTCGACCTCGGCCACGTTCTCGCCGCCCACCTTCATCATCTCCTTCAGCCGGCCGAGGAACGTCACGCGGCCGTCGTCGTCCAGCGCCCCGCGGTCGCCCGTATGCAGCCAGCCGTCGGCGTCGAACGCCTCGGCGTTCTTGACCGGGTCGTCGTGGTAGCCGTCGCAGACCGAGATCCCGCGCACGAGGATCTCCTGCTCGGCCGAGATCCGCACCTCGGTGCCCGCCAGCGGCAGCCCGCACGTGGTCACCCGGGTGTCCAACGGATCGTCGAGCGAGGTCAAGGTGACCGCGCCGCCGGCCTCGGTCAGCGCGTAGATCGACACGAGCGTCGCCTGCGGGAACGCGCCCTGGATCTGGCGCAGGAGCTGCTCGGGCCCGACGTTGAGGATCACGCGGCAGCGGCCGAGGTCCGTCGAGGCGAACGACGGCTGCGTCAGCAGCCCCATCGTGATCGGCGGGTAGGCGGGGAAGAGCACCGCGGGCTGCTCGCGGCCGAGCATCGCCAGCGCCCGCGCCGGCTCGTAGTAGACGTCGGTGAGCAGCGCGCCGCCCATCGACGCCGCCATCACGATCGGGCCGATCGCGCCCAGGTGGAACATCGGCCCGGGCGCCCACACGTTCTCCCCGGGCTCCATCCGGAAGACGTTCCCGAACGCCGTCCAGTTGCGCACGAGCGACTCGTGGCTGAGGCGCGCCGCGCGCGGCTGCGCCGTCGTCCCGCTCGTGTACAACAGCAGCGCGGTCGAGCCGATCCGGACCGCGATCCGCCGCGCGTCCAACTCCGCCTCCGACACACCCTCGGCGAGCGCGTAGAACTCTGCCTCGCCTGACCCGAACTCGTAGATGGCCTGGTCGACCCGCGCCTCCTCGAGCAACCCGCGCAGGTCGACGTAGTCGCCGATCCGATCTGAAGTCAGCACCACCGACACGCCCGCGTTGTCGAGCACGAACGGCAGCTCGCTCGACCGGTAGCGGGTGTTGATGGGAACGATCACCCCGCCCGCGAGCGAGATCCCATAGAACGCGGCCACGGTCTCGGGGCTGTTGGCCATGTAGTAGGCGACGCGGTCGCCGGGCTGTACGCCGGCCCCGATCAGCGCCCGCGCGATCCGCCGCGCGCCGGCCGCCAACTCGCCGTACGACAGCCGCAGGTCTGGGAAGATGAGCGCGTCCCGCTCCGGCGCGGACGCCGCCGTTCGCAGCAGGAGGTCGCCGATCGTGGCGGCCTCGGCCCACTCGAGTCTCATGCGACGGAAACCTAACAATCGGTTGGTCAACTGTCTATGCTTGTGCGCATGCGCACGCTGCGAACCGACGTCCGCCCGTGGAGTGAGGCGGTCACGGTCGGCGACCTGCTGCTGAAGGCCGCCGCCGCGACGCCGGAGGCCGACGCGGTGGTCTTCCCCCAGGAGCGGCTGACCTACGCGCAGCTCGAACAGCGCGCCCGCGAGCTGGCCGGTGCGCTGATCGGCCTCGAGGTCGAGCCCGGTGACCGCGTCGGCGTGCTGATGGCGAACAGCCCGGACACGATCGCGTCGCTGTACGCCATCGCGCTCGCGGGAGCCGTGATCGTCCCGATCAACACCCGCTACCGCGCCGTGGAGCTGCCGTTCGTGGTCTCCGACGCCGGCGTGAAGGCGATCCTCACGAGCGACCGGATCGACGACTACGTCGACCTGCTCGCCCTGCTCCGGGAGGCGCTTCCCGGCATGGCCGACCCGCCGCACGTCGTGGCGCTCGGCGACGCGCGCCGCGAGGGCACCATCGCCGAGGTCGACTTCCTCGCGCGCCGGGCCCCGGACGAGGAGCTCGAGTTCCGCCGCTCCGGCGCCCGCGTGCGCGACACCGCGCTGCTGCTCTACACGAGCGGCACAACCTCGCTCCCGCGCGGCTGCCGCCTCACCCACGAGGCGATCGTGCGCAACTGGTCGACGGTCGCCCAGATCCTGCGGCTGGGGGAGGGCGACCGCATGTGGGCGCCGTGCCCGCTGTTCCACCTCGGCGCGATCGGCCCGCTCCTGGCGTGCGCATCCGCGCGCGCGGCGTTCCTGAGCGACACCTACTTCCAGCCGGCGCGAGCCCTCGCGCTGGCCGAGCAGGCCACACACCTGTATCCCGCCTACCCGCCGATCACCCAAGGGCTGATCGACCAGCCCGCGTTCGGGCAAGCCGACCTGAGCCGCGCCCGCGTGATGCTCAACGTCGGCCCGCCGGACCTGCTGCGCGCCATGCAGGCCGCGTTCCCGCGGACCGTCCAGCTCACGCTCTACGGCTCGACCGAGGGCGGCGGGGCGATCACGTACTCCCAGCTCGACGACGACCTCGACTCGCGCGTGACCACCACGGGCGTCCCGCTGCCGGGCTCAGAGGTCCGGATCGGCGACGACGGCGAGATCCTCGTCCGCGGCTTCGGGCTCTTCGACGGGTACCACAACGATCCGGACAAGACCGCGAACGCGTTCGACGAGGACGGCTGGTACCGCACGGGCGACCGCGGCGAGCTCGATGACGCCGGACGCCTGATCTTCCACGGCCGCCTGAAGGACATGCTCAAGGTCGGCGGCGAGAACGTCGCGGCGGCCGAGATCGAGTCGCTGCTCTCGACGCACCCCGCCGTCAAGCTCGTCCAGGCCGTCGGCATCCCCGATCCGCGCCTGGAGGAGGTCCCCGCGGTCTTCGTGGAGCTGCGCGCCGGCCGACAGGCGAGCGAAGCCGACCTGATCGGCTTCTGCGGCGAGCGGATCGCGCGCTTCAAGGTCCCGCGCCACGTGCGCTTCGTCAGCGAGTGGCCGATGTCGGCCACGAAGATCCAGAAGGGCCCGCTGCGCGAGCGGCTGATCGCGGAACTTGTAAACAACCAAACGACCGGTTGATTTCATGATAGGCTGGCGAGCGAGATGAACGAGGAAACGGACACGGTCGTCGTCAACCCCGTGGCGGAGCTCGAGCGTCGTCGCGCCGAGGCGCTCGCGATGGGTGGCGAGGAGCGCATCGCGCGTCACCACGCCAGCGGCCGCCTGACCGCGCGCGAGCGGATCGCGCTGCTGGTCGACGAGGGCTCCTGGCGTGAGATCGGCCTGCTCGCGCTGCCCGAGATCCGCCGCGAGGCCCCTTCGCCGGGCGACGCGATCGTCACCGGGTTCGGCCGGATCGGCGGCCGCAAGGTGTGCGTCGTGGCGATCGATGCCACCGTGCTCGCCGGCACGACCGCGCCCGTCAACATGCGCAAGCAGGGCCGTGTGGCCGAGTGGGCAGGCCGCAAGGGCCTGCCGCTGATCTTCCTCAGCGACAACGACGGCGGCCGCATCCCCGACCTGCTCGGCTGGCGCTTCTCGAGCGTCCCCTTCGACTTCACCTCGTTCCTGCAGTCGCCCGCCGGCTCGCCCGCCACGCCGCGGATGACCGCGGTGGTCGGCCCCAGCTTCGGCGACGCCGCGCTGCACGCCGCGATCGCGAACCTCGTGGTGATGAAGCGCGACGCGTCGCTCGCGCTCTCCGGCCCGCCCGTGATCAAGGGCGCGATCGGCGAGGACGTCTCCAACGACGAGCTCGGCGGCCCGAAGGTCGCGCACGAGACGTCCGGCTCCGCGCATGTCGTCGTCGACGGGGAGGAGGAGGCGATCGACACGATCAAGCGCTTCCTCACCTACATGCCCGACGCGGCCGACCTGCCGGCGCCGGTGGCACCGCCCGCCGGGCCCAAGCGCGACGCGGAGGAGCTGACCACGCTCGTCCCGAGCAATCCGCGCCGCGGCTACGACATGCGCAAGGTCCTGCAGGCGATCGTCGACGAGGACTCGCTGTTCATGTGGGGCGACCGCTTCGGCCGCAGCCTGATCACGGCCCTGGCGCGGATCGAGGGCCAGGCCGTCGGCGTCGTCGCCAGCCAGCCGATGCAGCGCGCCGGCGTGCTCGACGTCCCCGCGCTCACCAAGGAGCTGCGGTTCGTGGAGCTCTGTGACACCTTCAACCTGCCGCTCGTCTTCCTGCAGGACGTGCCGGGCCTGATGATCGGCACCGAGGCCGAGCGGGGCGGCATCCTCGCCTGCTACGAGAAGCTCGCGTCGATGCTCGCGCAGACGACCGTGCCGAAGATCGCGGTGATCGTGCGCAAGGCGTACGGCGGCGGCCACATCGCGATGGGCGGGCGCCCGGTCAACCCCGATCTGTTGGTCGCCTGGCCGAGTGCCGAGATGGGCTTCATGGCGCCCGACGTGGGCGTGCGGACGGTCTTCCGCCGGCGCCTGGAGGCGGTCGAGGCCGAGCACGGCATCGAGGCGCGCAACGCGCTCGCGGCCGAGATGGAGGCCGAGTGGGCGGCCGAGTCCCAACCCTGGGAGGCGGCGGCGAACATCATCCTCGACGACGTCATCGACCCGCGCGAGACGCGGCAGGTGATCGCCGAGGGGATCGACTTCGCCTGGGGCACCCGGCCGCGCGTCAGCGTGCGCGGGACCGCGTAGATGGCGACCGTCGACGCGCACATCACGGGGACGGTCTGGACGGTCGAGGTCGCCGTCGGCGACACGATCGAGGAGGGCGACGTGGTCGCCGTCCTGGAGTCGATGAAGATGGAGATGCCAGTCGAGTCCGAGGTCGACGGCACGGTCGCGGAAGTGCTCTGCGCCACGGGTGACGCGGTCACCGAGGGGCAGGCGCTGGTCCGCCTAGTTTGACGTTTGCCAAACCAAACGGTTGCTTGATTCCAACCGTTTGTTCGGTATAGACTTCGAGATACCGGGGGAGAGACCCGGTTCTCTACGAGGAGGAGAGCTTCACCATGCGCTTTGCACCCCGCTACGGGATTGCTTTGACCGTCGCGGCCCTCTCGATCGGCGTGGCCGCCTGCGGCTCCGACAGCGGATCGGACTCAGGCGGCGGATCGTCCGCGAAGTCCGGTAGCAACACCGCGACGCCGCGCGAGGGCGTCACCAAGGACGCGATCAAGTACGGGATGATCTACGACCAGACCGGGCCGCAGACCGTCTCGCAGACCCCGTGGGCGCACGGGTTCCTCACGCAGATCAACAAGGCCAACGACGCCGGCGGCATCAACGGCCGCAAGATCGAGATCCTCGACGAGGACGACAAGGGCGAGGTGCCGACGGGCATCGCCGCGTACAAGAAGCTCGTCAGCCAGACCCCGGTGCTCGGCATCTCCGGCATCAACGGCTCCTCCATCCAGGAGGCGGCGCTGAAGTCGATCGAGAAGGACAACATGCCGCTCGTCGGCCCGCAGTCGACCGTCAAGGGCGGCCTGGTGCCGCTGCACAAGTCGATCTTCTACATCGTGCCGCCGTACTCGGATCAGGCCGACGTGATCATGGACTACATGCAGAAGCGGACGGGCAAGGCGCAGCCGAAGGTCGCGATCTTCCGCCTCACCGCCTCCTCTGGCATCGAGGTCGGGCAGCTGATCACCGACCGCGTCAAGAAGGCCGGCGGCCAGATCGTCGCCGACCAGGAGATGGACGTCACGGCGACCTCCGCCGATGCCCAGGCGCAGAAGATCGTCTCGGCCAAGCCGGATTGGATCCTGGTGCACTCGGCGCCCACGCAGGCCGTCGCGCTGCTGAAGGCGATGCAGAAGCTCAACGCCAAGATCCCGCTGATCTCGACGTTCGCCGCCGGCGGCCCGCCCGTCTATCAGGCGATGCCGAAGGAGTACGGCGACCTCTACCAGTACACCGCGCCCACGACGCCCGCCGACGTCGACGTGCCGGGGACCAAGCAGCTCGTCGCCGACGCGACCAAGTACGGCTACACCGACGAGGCGGGCAACTCGTCCTTCGTGATCGGCTACCTCTCCGGCATGACCGTCGTCGACGCCCTCAAGAAGGCCGGCGGCGACCTCAACCGCGAGACGTTCATCAAGGCGCTGGACGGCATCAAGAACCTCGACACGGGTGGCATCTCGGAGCCGATCACCTACGGTGACACCGATCACGCCGGCCTCTCCGGCACGCGCCCGTACAAGTTCAACTACGACACCAAGAAGTTCGAGGCGGTCGGCGACTTCGCCGACTACGACGGCGCCATCACCAACGAGTACTCAAGCCACTGAGTGAATAGACCGAGCCATGGCCGAGTTCTTCCAATTCGTCATCGGCGGCCTCGCGATCGGCTCGGTCTACGGGCTCGTCGCCCTGGGCTTCGTGTTGATCTTCAAGTCCACGGACGTGTTCAACTTCGCCCAGGGCGACCTGCTGATGGTGGGCGGCTATCTGCTGTTCACGATGGTCGCCACGCTGCACCTGCCGATGATCCCCGCGATCCTCGCCGTGCTCGCCGCCGGTGCCGTGATCGGCGTCCTGCTGCAGGCGGTCGTCTTCCGCTCGATGATCGGGCGCCCGCTGCTGACGGTCGTGATGGTCACGATCGCGCTGTCGCTGGTGATCCGCTCGGTGATGCAGATCGTCTACGGCACGCAGGAGCGCACGCTCCCGCACACGATCCCGAACGACTCGTTCGCCTTCCTCGGCGTGCGGATCTCGACGCTCGACCTGATCGTCATGGGGATCACGCTGCTGTGCGTGGCGGCGTTCGCGCTGTTCTTCAAGCGCTCCAAGCTCGGCCTGCAGATGCGGGCCACGGCTGAGAGCGTCGAGGCCTCGGTGCTGAGTGGCATCGACGCCAACCGCGTGTTCCTGGTGGCGTTCGGGATCGGGACCGCGATCGCCGCGCTGGGCGGCGTGCTGATGGGCAACCTGCAGGTGGTCTCGCCACAGCTCTCGTCGCTCGGCCTGCTCGCGTTCCCCGCGGCGGTGATCGGCGGGCTGACGAGCATCCCGGGGGCGGTCGTCGGCGGGCTGATCATCGGCGTCACGCAGCAGCTGGCGACGGGGTACATCTCCGGCTCGGCGGCCAACGTCGTGGTGTACGGGCTCCTGATGCTGGTGCTGCTGACGCGGCCGTACGGCCTCTTCGGTCACCCGACGGTGGAGCGCGTGTGACATGGCCCGCATGCGCACCAGCTACAAGCAGGAGATGCGGCTGCTCTCCTCGCGCGGGCGGATCGTCTGGCTCGTGCTCGGCCTCGCCTTGGCGGCCTATCTCCCGTCCGTGCTCGAGAACCAGGCGTTCCTCGGCTACGGGCTGACCAACACGCAGCTGCTCGGCGTCGGCCTGCCGCAGGTCAACTACATGCTGATCGCGGTCATGGCGGCGATCGCCCTGAACCTGCTGGTCGGCTATACGGGGCTGCTGTCGCTCGGTCACGCGGCGTTCTTCTCGGTCGGCGCGATCGTCGCCGCCGTGCTCGACGTGCAGCACAGCGTGCCGTTCCCGCTGGTGATCCTCGCCGCCGGCGTCGTCGGGGCCGGGGTCGGCGCGTTCTGCGGGCTGCCGAGCCTGCGCGTCCGTGGCCTGTACCTGCTGCTATCGACGTTCGCGCTGCACTTCATCGCGCTCTACGTCTTCCGGGAGTACCAGAACCGCAACTTCGGGTTCTCGGGCATCTCGTACGACTCGCCGTCGCTGTTCGGCATCACGTTCGACTCCGAGACCAAGTGGTACTTCCTGCTGCTGGTCGCGGCGATCCTGACGCTGCTGACGAGCCGGAACCTGCTGCAGATGCGCGAGGGACGCTCGCTGGTGGCGATCCGCGACCACGACGTCGCGGCGGGCGCGCTCGGCGTGGCCGTCGGGCGCCAGCGCATCAAGTCCTTCGCGGTGACATCGTTCATCACCAGCGCGGTCGGTGCACTCTACGTCTACTACCTCGGGAACACGACGTATGAGGCGTACTCGCTGGAGTTCGTCATCAACTACTTCGCGATCATCATCATCGGCGGCATGGGCTCGCTGACCGGGTCCGTCCTGGGCGCGATCGTGTGGATCCTGCTGCCGCAGGTGCTGCAGACCCTCGCGCAGTCCGTCGACCCGGGCGCGCCGGTGATCGGCTCGCTGCTCAACGACTACCAGGGCCAGACCGTGGCGTTGCTGCTCGGCCTGTGCGTGATCCTGATCATGATCTTCAAGCCGGGCGGGTTGAACGAGTTCTGGCTGGACGTCAAGCGGGGGGTCGTCAAGTGGCCGTACAGCTCGTGATGGCGGAGGCCGACGTCGACGAGCGCCCGGACGCGGTCCTTCGAGTGTCAGGGCTCGAGGTCGCCTACGGCCCGTCCGCGCCGGCTCTGCGCGGGATCACCCTGGAGGTGCCGGAGGGCGCGGCGGTCGCGCTGCTGGGGCCCAACGGCGCGGGCAAGACGACGACGATCCGCGCGATCTCCGGGCTGCTGCGGTTGCACTCCGGCCGCCTGCTGCAGGGCTCGGTCGAGCTCGCGGGCGATGACATCTCCAAGCTGCGGGCGAACAAGATCGTCGGCCAAGGCGTCGCGCAGGTGCCCGAGGGGCGCATGGTGTTCGCCGAGCTGACGGTCGAGGAGAACCTGCGCATCGGGGCCACCGCGCGCAAGGGCGGCTACTCGCCCGAGGACATCGACCGCGTGTTCGAGCTGTTCCCGTCGATCGCCTCGCGCCGGGGCGACCAGGCCGGCTGGCTGTCGGGCGGCGAGCAGCAGATGGTGGCGATCGGCCGCGGCCTGATGGCCAACCCGCGGCTGCTGTTGCTCGACGAGGTCTCGCTCGGGCTGGCGCCGATCATCACCCGCGCGATCTTCGAGCGCCTGCGCGACGTGCGCGCGCAGTACGGGACCGCGATGCTCGTGGTCGAACAGAACGCGCGGCTCGCGCTGGAGTTCTGTGACTACGCGTACATCCTCGACACGGGCCGGATCGTGCTCGAAGGGCCCGCCGACCAGTTGCGGGCGGACCCGCAGGTGCAGGAGCTCTACCTGGGCGGCGAGATCGGCGAGGCCGAGCGCTCGTTCGCGGCCGCCAAGCGCTACCGCCGCCGGCGGAGGTGGCTGACATGACCACGCCCGCGCTGGAGATCGACCGCCTCACGATCCGCTTCGGCGGCGTCACCGCGCTCGACGACGTCTCCTTCTCGGTCGCGCCCGGGTCGCTGACGGCGCTGATCGGCCCCAACGGCGCCGGCAAGACGTCGCTGTTCAACTGCATCAGCGGGATCTACAAGCCGACCTCGGGGCGCGTGGTCCTGGGCGGCGAGGACATCACCGGGCTGCCGCAGCACAAGCGGGCGCGACGTGGCATGGCGCGCACGTTCCAGACGCCCGCGCTGTTCAAGGGCCTGACCGTGCTCGAGAACATGATGACCGGGCGCTACCGGCACGGGCGTGGCGGCATGGTCGCCGGCATGCTGCGGCTGCCGCACGTCGTGCGCGACGAGATCCGCCAGCGCGAGCGCGTCGAGGAGATCCTCGAGCTGCTCGAGATCTCCCATCTGCGCCACCACGGCGTCACCGACCTCTCGTACGGCTTCCAGAAGCGGGTCGAGCTCGGCCGCGCGCTGGCCCAGGACCCGTCGATCCTCTTCCTCGACGAGCCGATGGCCGGCATGACCGTCGACGAGAAGGAGGACATGTCCGCCTTCATCCTCGCCTCGCGTGACGCCCTGGACAACACCGTCGTGCTGATCGAGCACGACATGGGCGTGGTCATGGACCTGGCCGAGCACGTCGTGGTGCTCGACTTCGGCCGCAAGATCGGCGACGGCACGCCCGCCGAGGTCCGCCGCAACGAGGCGGTCATCACCGCGTACCTGGGCGCCGACTCCGCTCCCGCCGAAGCCCTGGAGGAGGCGCGATGAGGTGGTTGACCGCGGCCGATGACTCGTCGGTGGCGCTGCGCTCCAAGCGGCACGGGCTGTGGAAGACCGTCACGTACGGCGAGCTGCGGGCGCGCGTCGAGGCGTTCGCGGGCGGGCTGCGCGCGCTGGGCGTGGCGCCGGGCGACCCCGTCGCGCTCGTCGCCGAGAACTCGCCCGAGTGGGTCGTCGCCGACCTGGCCATCCAGTGGCTGGGCGCGACCTCCGTGGCCCTCGCCCCGCAGACCCCGCAGGACGCCGTCGTGCGCGTGCTCGCGCACTCAGGCGCCGCGGTCGTCGTCTGCGGCGACCAGGAACACGTCGACACCGTGTTGGACGCGGGCGACGCGCTCCCGGCGGTGACGTCGGTGCTCGTCCTGAACCGCACCGGTCTCGCCCGTTACGACGACGCGCGGCTGAAAGCGCTCCCGGAGGGGGCGGGCGAAGTGGGGCCGCACGAGGGCGGCGCGGCGCCGGCGCGCGAGGGCGCGGCGGCACCGGGCGGGTCCGGCGCGGGCGGCGCGGCGACGCCAGGCGCGGGCGCGGTCGTGTTCTTCAGCGCCGGCACCGGCGGTGACCCGCGGCCGGTGACGCACGATGCGGCGACGGTCGCCGAGGTGGCGGGCAACGTCGCGACCTGGCTCGGGTTGACGTCGGCCGATCGCGGGTTGTGCGCGCTCTCGCTCGCGCTTCCCGCCGCCCGGGTGGTCGATCTCTACGCGCCGCTCAGCGCGGGCGCGCAGGTCTCGATCCCGGAGTCGCCGGCGACGTTCCTCGACGACCTCGCCGAGGTCCAGCCGACCGTGCTGTGCGCCTCGCCGCGCGCGCTGGAGTTGCTGCGCAAGGCGTCCGATCGGCGGGCGAACGAGGCCAGCCGTATGCGAAGGCGTGCGTACGAGCGCGCGATGGGCAAGCTCGGCGCGCGGCTCGACAAGAACGATCGCGCGCGGAGCGTCGACGGCGCAAGGCGCGGGCGCGGGCCGGCGTATCTGCTCGTCGGCCGCTTCGTCGCCGGCAAGCTCGGCGTGCATCGTCTCCGCCGCATCGTCGTCACCGGTGGCCCGGTCGCGGCCCGCGACGCGCGGTTCTTCTGGTCGCTCGGCCTGCCGGTGCTGGAGACGTACGGGCAGGCGGAGACCGCGGGACCCGTCTTCGCGCAGGACTCGCTCGACGATGCCGGGACGGTCGGTCGCGCGCTGCCGGGCGTCGAGTGGCGGATCGAGCCCGACGGCGGGCTCGCGGTCCGCAACCCGGCGGTGGAGTGGCATCAGACCGGCGACCTCGCGGAGGACGCCGGCGACGGCCGCATCCGGGTGCGCGGGCGCCGCGACGACGTCGTGCGCTCCGGCGGCGAGGAGGTCATCGTCGCCGGGCTCGAGGCGGCGCTGTGCGACAGCGCGTTCATCCGCCGCTCGGTGGTCGCGCCGCTCAAGGGCGACGCGCTGACGGCGATCGTAGAGGTCGACCAGGACGAGGCCGCCCGCTGGGCCGCCGAGCGCGAGATCCACTTCTCCACCTACGGCTCGCTCGTCGCGCGGCCCGAGATCCACGACCTGATCTCCGACGAGGTCGCGGCGGCCAACGAGCGGATCGGGTCGCGCACCGCGATCGCCGACTTCATCGTGCTGCAACAGCAGCTCAGCGTCGCCGCCGGAGAGCTCACCTCCGGTCTCTCCGTGCGGCGGCGCGTGGTCATCGAGCGAACGTGCGGGTCGGCTACCTGATCGACACCAACGTCCTCGGCGGCGGCTCGCTGGAGGACATCGTCGAGGAAGGCCTGCTCGCGGAGCGGGCGGGCTTTCACTCGGTGCAGGTCCCCGATCGCCACGGGCGCCCTGAGTGCGCGTGGCCCGGGCCGGAGCAGCTGCTGACGATCCTCGCGCGCGAGACCTCGCGGGTGATGCTCGGCTCGTTCACGTTCGTCGGCACGCTCGTGCACCCGATGAAGGCCGCCGAGCAGTTCTCGGTGATCGACAACCTGTCCGGCGGGCGGCTGGTGACGACCGTGTCACGCGGCTTCCTGCCCGCGTTCTGGGACCAGTTCGGCGTGCCGCAGGAGCGGCTGCTCGGACGCTTGCAGGAGACGCTGCGGATCTGGCGATCGGCGCTCGCAGTGGAGCACGTCGAGCTCGAGGGCGAGTTCTGGGGTCACACGCGCGGCCGGCTCGCGCCGCCGCCGTACCAACCGGGTGGCTGGCCGATCTGGGGCGGCGGCAACGCGTCCCCGGCCGCGATCAGGCGGTCGGCCGAATACGGCGCGGCCTGGACGTGCGACCCGATGCCGATGACGCGCGACGCGTGGGACGAGGCCGCCGGGGCGTATCGAGAGCGGGCGGCCGACCTGGGCAAGCGGCCGTTCGTCGTCTTGATGCGCGACGGCTGGGTGGCGGACACGTTCGAGGAGGCCGCCGACGTGTTTGGCGAGCACTTCGTCCGGATCGCGCGCTTCTACCGGAAGACCGGCAACCTCGCGCGGCACCCCGGGATGGCCACCGACGCGGACATCACCGTGCGCAGCGTCGCGCCGCACCTGGTGATGGGCGACGCCGAGACCTGCATCGAGCGGCTGGTCGAGCTGCATGAGGAGCTGGGCGTCGACTACGTGGTCTTCTGCTGCCGGCTGACCACCGGCCCGTCGATGGAGGCCGCGCGCGAGCAGATCCTGCGCTTCGGCGAGGAGGTCGTCGCGCCGATCCACGCGCGCTACCCGGCACCCGACCACCCCGCGATCCCGGAGGCGTGCCGATGGTAGGTCGCGTCGCACTGGTGACCGGCGCCGCGGGTGGCATCGGCCGCGCGATCGTCGCCCGGCTCGCCGCCGAGGGCGCGATCGTGATCGCCACCGACCTCGTCGAGGCGGACGTCGAGGGTGCGGCGCGGTTCGTCCGCGGCAGCGTGGTCGAGGACGCCGAGGCGATCGTCGCCGCCGTCGGCGACCGCCTCGACATCCTCATAAACAACGCCGGCGTCGTCCGCGACGCGCCGCTGCACCGAATGAGCGACGACGACTGGCGGGCCGTCCACGACGTCGGGCTCTACGGCGCGTTCGCGATGTCACGCGCCGCCGCCCCGCTGCTGCGCGAGCCCGCCGAGCACCATCGCAAGGTCGTCAACATGGCGTCCAATGTCGCCCTGCACGGCGCGCCCGGCACCGCCAACTACGCGGCGGCCAAGGCGGGCCTGATCGGCTTCACGCGCTCGCTCGCCCGCGAATGGGCTCCCCGCCGCGTCAACGTCAACGCGGTCGCGCCGGGCCTGATCGCCGGGACCGCGATGACCGGCGCCAAGCCGGCGGAGCTGATCGCGCGCGTCGAGGCGCAGATCCCACTCGGCCGCGCCGGCACGCCCGAGGACGTCGCCGCGACCGTCGCCTTCCTCGCTTCACCGGACTCGGACTTCATGACCGGCCAGGTGCTCGAGCTCAGCGGCGGGCTCGAAGTCCCTAGCTGACCGCCGTCCCGCGCCCGATCTGCTCGCGCCACTCGTCCGACGGCCCGTTGTCGTCGTAGGCGTCGTGCCAGTTCTGCCACTCGTACGTCGGCGTCTGCGGGTAGCCCTCGGGCGAGTCCTCCCACGTCTCCTGGCGGCCGAGCGCGGTGATGTCGAGGTAGCTCCAGGTACTGCCCATCGCCTCGTCGCCGCGCTTCTCGACGAAGTAGGTGCGGAACACGCGGTCGCCGTCGCCGATGAACGCGTTCGTGCCATGCCACTCGTCGACGCCGAAGTCCGCGTCGAAGTCGTCGGTGAGCGTGAACCACGGGATGTGCTCCCAGCCCATCCGCGCCTTCAAGCGTGCGATCTCCTCCTGCGGCGCCCGCGAGACGAACACGAGCGTCGTGTCGCGGGCGTTGAGGTGCGCCGGGTGGGCGACCTGGTCGGCGACGTTCGAGCAGCCGACGCACGCGTGCTCCGGCCAGCCCATGACGCCGGGCTCGAAGAACGCGCGGTAGACGATCAGCTGCCGCCGGCCGGCGAACAGCCCGGCCAGGTCGGTCCGGCCTTCCGGGCCGATGAAGGCGTAGTCCTTCTCGACGGCCAGCCACGGCATGCGGCGGCGCTCGGCGGCCAGGGCGTCGCGCGCCCGCGTGTGCCGCTTCTCGTTGACCAGCAGCGCCTGGCGCGCCGCTTCCCACTCCTGGGATGAGACGATCTGAGGTGTGTGCATGTGTTACCCAAGGGTTACACAAGGGCACGTGAGATGCAACCTCTTGGTTACTCCTCGGTCAGCATCCTGAACGCGAGCCGGCGCGGGTGGCCCTGCCGGAACACCAGCGTGAGCCACAGCCGGCCGACGCCGTCGACGACGTCGATCGCGTCGATGTCACCGACGCGCACCGGCCGCAGGCCGACGTCGGCCAGCAGCGGCTCGGCGTCCTCCGGGCCACACCAGAAGAGGTCCGCGACCGCCCCGCCGATCGCCGGCTCGGCGAACAACTCGTATCCCAGCGAGTTGAACGCCCGAACGAACCGCGCGCCCGGCGCGTGCGCGTAGGCGTCCGGGTGGCTCAGGCGGCCCCCGCCGGTGTCGTTGGTCGCGTCGATCACGAGCCGCCCGTCGAGCGCGGCGCCGTATTCGGCGAGCAGGCCGGGGACGGCATCGCCGGGGGTGGAGAGCAGGACGGCCTCGGCGTGGGCGATCGTGTCGGCGACCGAGAGGGTCGCCGGCGGCTCCGGCGAGCGTGAGCTGTAGCGCACGTCGTGCCCGGCGCGCTCCCACGCCGCCCCGACGGTCCTGCCGATGTTGCCGCCACCGATCACGCCGATCCTGGTCATGACCCGACGATACGCCCGAGCCAGCGCGCGAGGATCGCCTCGAGCGCCTCGGCGTCGTCGGGGGCGAGCACCTCGAGGAGGCGGTGCTCGTTCGCCATGTGTTCGGTGAACGCGTCGTCGATGACGCGGCGGCCGGCGGCGGTCAGGCCGACGACCCGGCCGCGGCCGTCCTGGTCGTCGGCGCGGCGGGCCACGAGGCCGTCGCGCTCGAGGCGGTCGAGGCGCTTGCTGATCGCGCCGGTGGTGACCATCGTGTGCCGCGCGAGCTCGCCGGGCGCGCGCTCGAAGGGCTCGCCTGCCCGCCGCAGCGCCGCGAGCACGTCGAACTCGCCCTCGGAGAGCCCGTGGCGCCGGTAGACGATCTCGAGCTCCGCCGTCAGGTGGGCGGCGAGCCGGTGCAGGCGACCGATCACGCCCTGCGGGCGGACGTCGAGGTCGGGACGCTCGCGCGCCCACGCCGCCTGGATCTCGGCGACGCGATCGACGATCTCTTCCATGGAAGCTATATTACCTTCCATGGAAGCTAGTTGGCGCTGGCCGCTGATCACCGCGATCGCCCCGATCGCCTGGGGGTCGAACTACTGGGTCACGCGGCACGCCCTTCCGGCCGACTTCCCGCTCTACGGCGCGCTGATCCGCGCGCTCCCGGCGGGCCTGCTCCTGCTCGCGCTGCGGCCGCGGCTTCCTCGTGGCGCGTGGTGGTGGCGCAGCGCGCTGCTCGGCGCGCTCAACGTCGGCGCGTTCTTCGCGCTGATCTACGTCGCCGCGCAGCTGCTGCCGACCAGCGTTGCCTCGATGATCATGGCCACGTCGCCGCTCGGGCTGATGCTGTTCGCGTGGCTGATCGTCGCCGAGCGCCCGCGGGGCCCGGCGATCCTCGGCGCCGCGGTCGGCATCGCCGGCGTCGTGACGATGCTCGCGGGCGGCGCGGGCGCGATCGACCCGCTCGGCGTGCTCGCGTCGGTGGCGGCGATGACCATGTCCTCGGTGGGGTACCTGCTGGCCAAGCGCTGGGGTGGGGACGTCGACGTCCTGACGCTCACCGCGTGGCAGCTCGTCGCGGGAGGCGCGCTGCTGGCCGTGGCGGCAGTCGCGTTCGAGGGCGGTCCGCCACCCGTCGATGCCACTGCTTCGCTCGGCTTCGCCTACGTCTCCCTCGTCGCCACCGCGCTCGCCTTCGCGTGCTGGTTCGCCGGCCTGCGCCACCTCGACGCCGGGACGGTCGGCCTTGTCGGCCTCCTGAACCCGGTCACCGGCGTCCTGCTCGGCACCGTGCTGGCGGGCGAGGCGCTCGGCGTCCGGCAGGTCGCCGGCATCGCGCTCGTCTTCGCCGGCATCCTCACCGCTTCAACTTCACGGAGAGCGTCTTCGTGGTCCGGTTCCCGGCCGCGTCGGTGGCGACGACGGTCAGCTTTGCCTTCACGGGCTTCTTGAGCGCCTTCCGCGCCTTCGCGGAGAGCTTCAGCGTCAGCTTCGTGGCGCCGTTCTTGAGCTTCGCGCTCGCGGTCGACGTGTTCTTGCGGGTCGTCAGCGTGAGCTTCGCCGTGCCCGGCTCGTCCGACGTGAGGGTGAGCGCGACGCCCCTGCGGATGCTCGCCTTGCCGGCCTTGACGGTCAGTTTGGGCGCCGTCGTGTCCGCGGCGGCAGGCGGCGTCGGGGCGGCTGTCGCCGAAGGGGTGGGCGTTGCCGTGGGCGTCGGTGTCGCGGTCGCTGTCGCGGCGGGAGTGACGGTGATCGTCAGCGTCCGCTCGGCGGTCACGAACGCACCATCCATCCCGACGAACTTGATCTCGTCCGTGCCCACGTAGCCCGGGTCCGGCGTGTACGTCAGCTGCGTCCCGACGTGCGGGTCCACGACGCCGTGCACTCCGTCCTCGGCCTTGACCAGCACCGAGCCACCGTCGGGGTCGGTGCACGGGAACCCCAGCTTGACCGGCGTGTTCACCTCCGTCGTAGCCGTGCCGTCGGCGCAGCTCGGCAGGCTGTTGACGACGATGTTGATCGTCGTCTCCTGCGAGGTCTCGGCGCCCCCGTTGGTCACGGTGTAGCGGAGGTGGTCGACGCCGTTGAACGCCGGGGCCGGCGTGTACGTGCCCGGCAGGCCCGGGAGCGTGCCCGCGGTCGGCGCCGTCGTGATCGTGGCCGTACCGGGCTGGTCGCAGTTGGTCTGCAACTGGATCGGCACGCCCGGGGTCGTGTGCACGGTGGCGGGCAGGCAGACCGGGGGAGCCGCGGGCGCGCCGAAGGCGGCGAAGACGGCGGCCAAGGTCGCGATCATGTGGCGCTCCTGACGGGTTCGGGGGTCTCGGTGACGAGCTCCTCGACGGCGCGCACCAGCCCGACCCATCCGGAGAACGCGCGCGGCTCGTCGCTCGCCTCCAAACGGATCTGCCCGGTGGGAGCGGCGCCGTCGAAGCGGAGCTCGAGGCGGATCTGGTGGACTGGGCCTGGAATTGTCATCGGTACGGCGAAACGTTCGCCGTCCCGCGCCCTGGGGACATCTAGGTGGACCCGAGACGTGCACCCTAGGATTTGGTCCGTTGCCGTCGGAGCGCGACGCGGAGTCGTCGGGCATCGTCCTTGCGACGGAGGCGTCATCTGTCGTTCGGCGGAGGCGCGTCGCGGGGCAGTGGAGTACGTTCGACACGTGAGCCGCTTGTGGCCGCTCGTGCGCGGGCATGCCTTCGACCTGCTGGTCGTGATCGGCGCGATCGAGGCCGCGCTCGAGGCCGCCAGGTGGCACGAGCAGGCGCCGGCCCCTGCCACCTCGCTGTGGTTCGCCGCGCCCGCGCTCGCGAGCATCGTGCTGGTCCTGCTCGGCCGCCGGCGCTTCCCGTTCGCCGCTCCGGTCGCCGCCTGGGTGCTCGCGGCCGCGGTCTCGTTCGTCGACGGGGCGCTGACCGTCGACAACTTCGCCATCTTCGCCGCGGCGATGGCCGCGTCGTTCCTGCTCGGCAACGCCGCCGACGTGCGTCAGGGCCGGATCGGGCTGGCGGTCGTGGCCGGCGCGGCCGCGATCATCGTCTACAACGACCCGGACCACGTCGCCGGCGACTTCATCTTCGTCCCCGCGCTGTTCGCGATCGCCTGGCTCGGTGGCTTCGCCCTGCGTGCGGGCGCGACCCAGGCCGAGGCGGCCGAGCTGCGGGCGACGGAGGCCGAGCGCGCGGTGTTCGAGGAGCGGGTACGGATCGCCCGCGAGCTGCACGACGTCGTCGCGCACCACGTCAGCATGATGGGCGTTCAGGCCGGCGCCGCGCGGCTCGTCATCGATCGCGATCCCGACAAGGCGAAGGGCGCGCTGTCGGCCATCGAGACCTCGAGCCGGCAGGCCGTGGCGGAACTGCACAACCTGCTCGGGTTCCTGCGCCAGGCCGGCGACCGTGACGACGTCGCTCCGCGGCCCGGCCTCGGTGAGCTCGAACGGCTGGCGGCGAGCATGCGCGATTCGCGCCTGCTCGTGGACGTCACGATCCAGGGCGAGGAGCGGTCGCTGCCACCGACCGTCGACGTCTCGGCGTACCGGATCGTGCAGGAGGCGTTGACGAACACCGTCAAGCACTCGGTCGCCTCGCGCGCCGACGTCCATGTGCGCTACTGGCCGGATGCGGTGGAGGTCGAGATCGTCGACGACGGCCGCCCGAAGGCCGAAGCGTCACCCGCATCGACGGGCCTGGGGCTGATCGGCATGCGCGAGCGCGCCGCGCTGCACGGTGGGCAGCTCACCGTCGGGCCCGCGTCCGGCGGCGGCTTCGTCGTCAAGGCCAGGCTTCCCATCCCGGGAGGCGCGCGATGAGCACCACGGTGCTGCTGGCGGACGACCAGTCGCTCGTCCGCGTGGGGTTCAGGATGATCCTCGAGTCCGACCCCGAGATCGTCGTCGTCGGCGATGCGGCGACCGGCGAGCAGGCCGTGGCGTCGACGCGCCGCCTGCGTCCCGACGTCGTGCTGATGGACATCCAGATGCCCGGTGGCGACGGCTTGCAGGCGACCCGCGAGATCGTCGAGACGCCAGGGCTGGCCACCCGCGTGGTCATCCTCACCACGTTCGAGCGCGACGAGTACGTCTTCGAGGCGCTCCACGCGGGCGCCAGCGGCTTCCTGCTCAAGAACGCGCCGCCCGAGCAGTTGGTCGAGGCGGTGCGCGTGGTGGCCGCCGGCGACGCGCTGTTGGCACCGTCGGTCACGCGCCGCATCATCGAGGAGTTCGGTCGCCGACCCGTGGAGCCCGAGGTGCGTGCCCGGGTCGAGTCGCTGACGCAGCGCGAGCGCGAGGTGCTGATCCTGCTGGCGCGGGGGAAGAGCAACGCGGAGCTGGCCGCCGAGCTGTTCGTGAGCGAGGGCACGATCAAGACGCACCTGTCGAGCCTGCTCGCCAAGCTCGGCCTGCGCGACCGCGTCCAGGCCGTCGTGCTGGCCTACGAGAGCGGCCTCGTCACCCCGGGCCGGTAGCGGGCGCCTCCGTCGTCCGGCTGAGGCGGGGGCGACGAAGATCGGCCCTACGGCAGACCAGTGACGTGTCGTGTCGGCGATGACAGGACGGCGTCGCGGCCGGAGACTCAGGGCATGGCTCCAGTAGAGATTCGTGAACTCACCAAGCGCTTCCGCGGCGTCGCTGCCGTCGAAGCGCTCTCCTTCGACATCGAGGCCGGTCGTGTGACCGGCTTCCTCGGTCCCAACGGTGCCGGCAAGAGCACCACGCTGCGCGCGCTGCTCGGCCTCGTCCGGCCGACCGCGGGGACGGCCACGTTCGGCGGCCGGCGCTATGACCAGCTCGAGCGGCCCGCGGCCAGCGTCGGCGCGGTGCTGGAGGACGCCTCCTTCCACCCGGGGCGCAGCGGCCGCGATCACCTCCGGGTCCTCGCCGCCACCGGCCAGCTTCCGCCGCGCCGCGTCGACGAGGTGCTGTCGGCGGTCGAGCTCGACCACGCGGCGGACCGGCGGGTGAAGGGCTACTCGATGGGCATGCGCCAGCGCCTGGCCATCGCCGCCGCGCTGCTCGGTGACCCGAAGGTCCTGATCCTCGACGAGCCGACGAACGGTCTCGACCCGCCCGGGATCAGCTGGCTCCGCGGCCTGCTGCGCGAGCAGGCGGCAGGCGGGCGGGCGGTGCTGATCTCCAGCCACGTCCTCGCCGAGGTCGCGCAATCCGTCGACGACGTCGTGGTCGTCGCCCGCGGGCGCCTTCGCGCCCAGGGGACCCTCGAGAAGGTGCTGGGCGGCGACGACGGGCCGGCGACCGAGGTCCGCGCGCAGGACCCGGGGCGGCTGGCGGGCGCGCTCGCACGTCGCGGCCACCGCGTCGAGCGCGACGGTGACGTGCTGCACGTGCTCGGGGCGACCCCGGCCGAGGTCGGCGAGGTCGCCGTCTTCGAGCGGGTGCCGGTCCTCGGTCTCGCACCGCTCAGGCGGTCCCTGGAAGACGCGTTCCTCGCGCTGACGGGAGCTGCGGCATGATCGCCCTGCTGAAGGCCGAGCTGCTCAAGCTCCGCACCACCCGCACGTTCGCCGCGGTCGTCGGTACCGCGGCCGCGCTCTCGCTGATCCTCGTCGCGCTCGGGACGATCCTCGGCAAGGAGACCGACCCCGAAGCGCTGTTCACCAACGACTCGATCACCTACATCATCGTCCTGCTCGGAGCGATCGGCATGACCGGCGAGTGGCGCCATCGCACGATCACCGGCAGCGTGCTCGCGGCGCCGAACCGGCTCCGTCTGCTCATCGCCAAGGCCCTCGCCTACGGGTTGGCCGGCGTCGTGCTGACGCTGCTGGTGACCGTGGCGACCATGGCCGTCGGCACGGCGATCCTCGACGCGCGCGGCGACGCGACCCTCGGCGCCGGCGGCCTCGCCGACGTGCTCTGGCGCAACCTGGCCGTCGCCGCCGTTCTCGGCCCGCTCGGCGTCTGCGTCGGCGCCCTCGTGCGCAACCAGATCGTCACCGTGGTCGGGCTGGTCGCGCTGGCCGCGATGCTCGAGCCGGCGATCGCCCAGGTCGCCCCGGACGTGGGCCGCTTCGGTCCTCTGGCCGGCGCACCCGGCGGCATCCTCGGCGGCCCCGACGCCGCCGCGGGCGGACTGCTGGCGCCGGGTCTCGCCGCCGCGGTCCTGATCGGCTGGGCGGGCCTGGCGTTCGCGGCGGCCGCCTGGCGGCTGCAGCGCCGCGACCTCGTCTGACTCCTCCCCGAAACGAAAGTCATCCCCATGTCCTGCTTCCCAGCCAGACGGGCGGCCGCCGCATGCGCGGCCCTCCTCGGCGGCCTCGCGTTCGCCACAGCCACCGCCCGCGCCGACACTCCGTGTCCGGACGGCGCGCGCTGCGGCAAGCTGACCGTGCCACTCGACCGTGCCAACCCATCCGCGGGCACCGTCGACATCGCCTACGCGCTCGTGCCGCGGACCGACACGAGCCGTCCGGCGCTCGGCACGATCGTCCCGAACCCCGGCGGGCCCGGCAGCGGCGCGCTCGCCGAGGCCGGCGCATACGAGCAGCTGCTCGCACCGCTGCGCAAGCGCCGCGACCTGCTGCTGATCGACCCGCGGGGAACCGGCGAGTCCGGGGCCCTCGCGTGCCCGTCGCTCGCCGGCGTGAACCCGCTCACGGCCGGATTGGCGGACGTCGTGACGGCCTGCGGCGCCGACCTCGGGCCTCGTGCCGGCCTCTACGGCGCGGCCGCCACGGCCGACGACTTCGATGCCGTTCGGGCCGCGCTCGGCATCGACAAGCTCGACCTCTGGGGCGAGTCCTACGGCACCTTCCTGATGCCCGTCTACGCCGCCCGCCACCCCGAGCACGTCCGCTCGATCGTCCTCAGCGGGGCCTACCCGATCGCCTTCGACCCGTGGGGGCGCGATCTGGCCCGGGGCGCGCAGCAGGCCATCGACACCGTCTGCACCCGCACGCGTTCCTGCGATGGCCGGCGCGTGATCGCCGACATCGGCCGGCTCGCTCGGCGCCTGCGACGCCACCCGGTGCGGTTCACCGCTCCGACCTCCGGCGGGCCCGTCCGCCTCAGCCTCGGAGAGGCCGAATTGGCGATGGTCACGTACGCCCGGCTCGGCCCGGCGGTCTACGGCCTGCTGCCCGCCGCCGTCAGCGCCGCGCTGGACCACGACTACGCGCCGCTGAAGCGCCTGGCGGCGATGGCACGCCTGTTCCAAGGCGCGATCGTCACGCTGGACCCCGCGACCGTCAGCTTCGGCGAGCTCGCCGCGACCACGTGCCACGACTACCCGATGCCGTTCGACCTCGCCGATCCGCCCGCGAAGCGCCGCGCCGACTACGACCGTGCGCTCGCGGCGATCGACCCGGGCGCGTTCGGGCCGTTCTCCGCTTCCGCGTGGTCGCAGTCCGGGATCTGGGCGGGGGACGCGTGCCTGGGCTGGCCGGCGGACGCCACAGCGGGGTCACCGCTGCAGGGGCTGTCCTTCCCGGACGTCCCGGTCCTCGTGCAGTCCGGCGACCTCGACACGAACACGCCGATCGAGCAGGGTCGTGGGGCCGCGGCGCAGTTCGCGCACGCGACGTTCGCCGTCATCGCCAACGCCGGCCACACGCCTGACAAGACGCCCTGCGGGGCGGCGATGGCGGTCGACTTCGTCGAGCATCTGCGGACCGATCCGGATCGCTGCCGTCGCGCCGGCCGCCCGCCGGTCGTGAGTTCTCGCCCGGCGAGTCGCGCGGCGGAGCTGCCCGCGGCCGGCCGGGGCCCGGAGGGCCGAGCGGTCGCCGTGGCGCTCGCCACGATCGCCGACGCCCGCTCGATGGCCGAAGCGCTGCCGCTCTTCGGGACCGTCGGCGCACTGCGCGGCGGGGCCTACGTGCTCGCCGGCGACGCGGTCCGGTTCGACGCCGCGCGCGTCGTGACCGACGCCGTCGCCGACGGCACCTATGACGTTCGCTCCGGCCGCGCGCGGCTGCGGTTGCGCGGGCGCGGGGTGCCGTCCGCCCGGCTGACGATCTCCTCGACGCGCATCACCGGGACGGTGGCCGGCCGGCGCGTGACCCTTCGGGTCCCGCGTGCCGGTCGACCAGCCGCGTGAGCGTCGCGAGGAACGCGCGCTGCTCCGCATCTGGCAGCGGGGCGAGGAACGCCGACTGCGCGTTCTGCACGTCGCCGTCGGCTCTGGCCAGGACGCGCTTTCCGTGTGCTGTCAGCGCTACGAGGTTGCGGCGCCGGTCGCGCTCGTCGCGCACCCGCGTCGTCAAGCCGTCCGCGTCCAATTCGGCCAGCAGGCCGTGGAGGTCGCTGCGGTCGAGCCAGAGCCGGCGGCCGAGGTCGGCCTGCGTCGCCTCACCGTCCTCGGCGAGGGCGATGAGCACGCGGTAGTGGTGGCGCTTGAGGCCGTGGCCGGCGAGCGCGTCGGCGACGAGCCTGTCGGCGGCGTGCGACGCCTGGCCCAGCAGCCAGCTCGGCAGCGTGCGCAGTCGTTCCGGCGCGCGGTGGTCCACGCGGTCAAGCGTAGCCGTTGGACATCCCAACGTTCTCATGATACGTTGGTCACACCAACGTTGGATACACCAACGAATAAGGAGAACGCCATGACGCTCGCAGCCCTGTACGACCGCAACGAGATCACCGATGTGCTCGCCGGCCTCGGCCGCTGGCTCGACGACAAGCGCTGGGACCATGCCGACGAGGTGCTGACCGCCGACGTCCGCGCCACCACGCCGGGAGGGACCGCGGAAGGGCGCGAGGCGGTCGTCGCGCAGGCCCGTCGCAACCACGACGAGGTGACCCAGCATCTGTTCAGCAACGTCGTCGTCGACCTCGACGGCGACCGCGCGGACGTCAGCGCCGAGTCGCTGATCGCGCTCGGGCCGGAACGCCGGGTCGGGTCCCGCTACGCGCTCGCCTTCGTGCGGACGGCGGCGGGGTGGCGCATCGACGCCCTCACGGTGACGCCGGTGTGGTCCACGCCCGCCTGAGCCCCGTCAGAGGGTGATCCGCAGGCGCCGCACCTTCGCTCCCTCGCGAAGCGTCAGCGTGTAGGCGCCGCGGACGAGCGCACGCCGCGGCGTGAGCACGAGTTGCTTGCGCGTGGTGATCGAGCCGGTCGCGTACAGCACGCTGCCGTGGGTGAGGCGGGCGGTGCCCGTCGCGACGTACCTCAAGGTGCCGGTGACGGTCTTGGTCGTGCACTTCTGGCGGTTCTTCGCGCCCTTGACCGCCTTGCACGTCACGACCTGCACCGCGCCCGGGGCGCCCTGGGCGCCGGTCGCCCCCGTCGCTCCGGTCGCGCCGGTCGCCCCCGTCGGACCGGCGGGACCTGGCGGGCCCTGCACGCTCTGCGGCAGCGAGCCGCCCGTGCCGCTCAACGTCACCGGAGTCGTCGCGGCGTTCGCGTGCACCTGCAGCGTCGCCCGGCTCGGGCCGCCCGCGACGGGGAGGAACCGCACGCCGAACTCGCAGCTCGCGGCCGGGGCGACGGGCGCCTGGCAGCGGTCGCTGACGAGATAGTCCGCGCGGCCGTCGCCCGCCAGCGAGCTGCCGTCGACGAGCAGCGGCGCCGTGCCGGTGTTGGTGATCTTCAGCACCTGCTCGGCGCTGCCCTGCCCCAGCGTCTGGACGCCGGCGAAGTCGATCGCCTGCGTGCTCAGCGCGACCGTCGGGACCGCGTAGGTGAGCGCGACGCTCGCCGCGGCGGCGGTGGGCGTCGCGACGAGCGCGCCCTGGGCGACGAAGCTCGAGCCGCCACCGCCGCCGGCGCCGCTGCTGCCGGCGCAGGAGCCGCCGCCACCGCCGCCGCCGAAGGAGCCGCCGCCACCGCCGCCGCCCCCGTTGCCATTCGTGGGGCCCTGCCCTGTGCCGCCGTTGCCGCCGATGCCGGCTGAGCCGCCCGTGCCGGCCGTCGATCCGGCGCAGCCGCCGTTCGGTGCGCCGCCGGTTCCGCCGGCGGTGGCCGTGCCGGCGCCGCCGCCGACGGCGGCGACCGTCTGGCCGGGCGCGCCGGCGTCGCCCCCGTTGGAGCTGAGCAGCCCGCCCGCTCCGCCGCCGCCACCGGCGACGACCAGCAGCCCCGGGAAGCCGGGTGACAGCGTGGGTCGCCCGACGGTCGAGGCCCCGCCTCCGCCGGCCCCGGGCGCGGCGCCGACGGCCATCACGCCGGTGCCTCCGGCTCCGCCGCCGCCGATGCCTCCGGCGCCGCCGCTGGGCTGGCCGCACGATCCCGGCCCGCCGACGCCTCCGACGCCGATCAGGAGATGCTCGCCCGGCACGACCGTGATCGTCGAGCTGACCGATGCGCCGCGACCGCCGACGCCGGTGCAGCTGAAGAGGTCGCTGCCGCCCTTGGCGCCGATCGCTGTCACATCGATGCTCGTGACGCCGGCGGGCACGGCGAACGAGGTGACGCCGGGTGTCGTGAAGCTCACGGTGGTCGTCGCCGCGGACGCGACGCCGGGAGACGCGAGGGCGACCGCGACCGACAGGGGGAGTGACCAGGATCGAACCATGCGGGCGACCCTATCCAGGGCCGCCCGTGGTTACTGCTGGACGTCCGTTCAGTGGTCGGCGGCCGCCGCGGCCCCCGCGCGCAAGCCGAACGTGAGGATCGGGCCGAGCGTCCCGCCGGCGCCGGGATACGCGAATCCGAACAGCGAGGCGGCGACATTGCCCGCGGCGTACAGCCCGGGGATCGGCCCGGTGCCGTCGGCCGCGTGCACCCGCCCGTCGGCGTCGGTCCTCGGCCCGCCCTTGGTCGACAAGGCGCCCGGCAGCAGCTCGAGGGCGAAGTAGGGGCCGCCGTTCAACGGGCCGAGCTCGCCGATGAAGCGGTCATAGGGAAACGAGCCGCGGCCGAAGTCCGGGTCCTCGCCGCGCTCGGCGCCGTCATTGAAGCGGGCGATCGTGGCCTCGAGCGCGTCGGCGGGCACGCCGATCTCCGCCGCCAGCTCGGCGGGCGTCTCGCCGCGCGCGAGCCACGACGGGTCGGGATCGCGGCGGCCGAGCGGGCCGAGCCGGTAGCGCGAGCGGTACGCGCCGTCGAAGACCAGCCACGCGGGGATGTGCGGGAACGAGAACGTCGTCGCCTCGAAGTTGAGCATCGTGCGCCCGAAGTCGCTGTAGTTCTGGGCCTCGTCGATGAAGCGCCTGCCGGTCCCGTCGACGATCAGCGAGCCGGGGCGTGCGCGCTCGGTGAGGATCAGGCGCGCCATCGGCGTCCCGTCGATCGTCTCGCCCGGGAGCATGTACGCGGGGCACCACCAGGCCTCGCTCATGTTCCCCAAGGCCGCGCCCGCGGCCATCGCCATCCGCAGCCCGTCACCCTCGGCGGTCGGCGCGCCCACCGGCGCGAGCAGCGGTCCACGCAGGAAGGCCTTCGAGAGCTCGGGGTCGCGCTCGAAGCCGCCGGTGGCGAGGATGACGGCGTCGGCGTCGGGCCGCGTCCTGACCCGCACGCCGGTCCGGATCGTCACGCCGGCCTCCAGGCAGGCCTCGAGCAGGCCGGCGAGCAGCCCGCGGCCCATCGTCACGATGCCCTGCTCGATGCGGGCGCGCAGGGCGTCGCGGTCGATGTCACCCCCGGCGAGCTCGGCGTAGGTGATCGGCGCGGACACGTTGGGCGCGTCGCGCAGCAGGTCGGCGACCCGGGGCGTGGGGAGGAGCGGCTGCGGCTCCAGCGTGCGCCCGCCCTCCTCGCGCCCGCCCTCGAGGTGGGCGTGGTAGTCGGCGTACGGGATCGGCTGCCATTCGATCGGCGTGTGCTCGGAGAGGAAGTCGACCGCGACCCGCGCCTGCTGCACGAACACCTCGAGCAGCGCGTCGTTGGCATCGCCGAGCGAGATCGCCCGCAGGTACTTCAGTGCGAGCTCGGGCGTGTCGTCCTCGAGGAAGCGGTTGGCGGGGAACCAGCCGTTGCCACCGGACAGCGCGGTCGTGCCGCCGAGCTTCTCCGCGCGCTCGTACACCGTCACCTCGGCACCACCCAGGCGGGCGGCCAGCGCGGCGCTGAGACCCGCGGCGCCTGATCCGACCACTGCAACCGTTCGCATGCCGAAAACCTAACGTACGTTTGGTTGAAAGACAAGCCGCGATCTGGTTCACTGCGCGCCATGGGGAGACTGCCGCTCAGCGCGTGCTGGACGCTGCCCGACCATGTCGACCAGGCCGCGGAACGCTGGCCGGACCTCGAAGCGCTCGTGTACGGCGACGACCGCGCGACGTTCGCGGGCTTCGCCGAGCGGACGCTGACGTTCGCCGCCGCGTTGCAGGCGCGCGGCATCGTCCACGGCGACCGTGTCGGCGTCCTGATGGGGAACCTCCTCGACACGCTGGTGGCGATCTACGGCACGTCGCGCCTCGGCGCGATCCCCGTGCCGATCAACAACCGCTTCCGCGCGACGGAGCTCGAGCACGTCTTCGGCCACTCGGGCATGAAGCTCCTGATCACCGCCGCGGGCACGCTGCACGCCGAGGCGCGCAAGGCGTCCGACGACCTCCCGGCGGTCGTTCACGGCGAGCCCTCGTGGGACGCGTTCCTCGTCGGGGCGGGCGACGTGCCGAACGTGCTCGCGCGTCAGCGAAGGGTCGCCGTCGCCGACGTCGCGATGCTGATGTACACGTCGGGCACGACCGCGCACCCGAAGGGCTGCCGGTTGACCCACGAAGGGCTCGTGCGCACCGGTCGCGTCTTCGGCGAGGACCGGTTCCCGATGGTCGCCGGCGACCGCCAGTTCAACCCGCTGCCGCTCTTCCACCTGGCCACGATCCTGCCGTTCAACGGCTGCCTCGCGGTGGGGGCGGCGATGATCGGCATGGAGCACTTCGAGCCGGGTGCGGCGCTGCGGCTCCTCCGTGAGGAGCGCTGCACGGTCGCGTTCCCGGCGTTCACGCTGATCTGGCAGGCGATGCTCGACCACCCCGACTTCGCCGCTGCCGACCTGTCGGGGCTCCGGCTGGTCAATGTCAACGGCGACCCCGAGGTGACGCGGACCTTCGCGCCCCGCACGCCGGACACGGTCCAGATCTCGCCGTACGGCGCGACCGAGGGCGGCGGCGTGATCGCGCTCAGTCATCCCGGCGACACGCTCCAGGAGCGGATCGGCACCGCCGGGCGCCCGTTCGAGGGCGTCGAAGCGCGGATCGTCGACCCTGAGACCGGCGCGCCGGTGCCGCCTGGCGTGCAGGGCGAGATCACCTACCGCGGCTGGTCACTGTTCGCGGGCTACCACGAGGACCCGGCGGCGACCGCGGCCGCGATCGACGCCGACGGCTACTTCCATTCCGGCGACCTCGGCCGGCTGGACGAGCAGGGGCGCCTGAGCTACGACGGCCGCATCAAGGACATGCTCAAGGTGGGCGGCGAGAACGTCGCCGCGGCGGAGATCGAAGGGCTGCTCTCGCGGCACCCGGCGGTGTTCACCGTGCAGGTCGTGGCCGCGCCCGACGCCCGCTACCACGAGGTGCCGGCCGCGTTCGTCGAGCTCCGGCCGGGGGCGAGCGCGACCGAGCAGGAGCTGATCGATCACTGCCTCGGGGCGATCGCGACCTTCAAGGTGCCGCGCTACGTGCGCTTCGTCTCCGAGTGGCCGATGTCGGGGACGAAGATCCAGAAGTTCGTGTTGCGCGAGTGGATCGCGGGCGAGTTGCGCGACGCGGGGATCACGCAGGCGGCGAAGGTGCCGTCCGCGCGGGTCTGATCACGAAGGAGCCGATCGCGGTCGCCAGCAGGCGGCCCTCGTGGCGGATCTCGCACGCGGTCGCCGCGGTCCGGCGCGTCCGGCGCTCCAGCCGCGACCGGCAGACGACCTCGCCGGCCGCCGCCGAGTCGATGAAGTTGATCGCGACGTTCGTCGTCGCGCACATCTCGTCGGGCTGCAGTTGCGGCAGCAGCACCGAGGTCATGCCGTAGTCGGCGAGCGCGAACACGACCGGCCCGAGCAGCAGCCCGACGGCGTTGATGTGCTCGGGGCGGATCGTCAACCGCAGGTCGTCGGCCGACTCCCAGCGCAGGCCGAGCAACTGGGCGAACGCGTCGTCGATCATCCGGTGGGTGAGGCGTCGACGCCGCCGTCGACGACGATCCGCTGGCCGGTGACCATCGCGGCGCCGCACAGGAACCGCACGACCCTCGCCACGTCCGCCGGCTGCACCAGGCGCCCGAGCGGCTGCGTGGCATCGAGCGCGGACATGTCGTCGAGGCCGAGCTTGGCCTTGACCAGCTTCGCGCCCATGTCGGTGACGACCAGGCCCGGCGCGACGATGTTGACGCGCACGCCGTTGGCCACCTCCTCGTTGGCCAGCGAGAGCGCGAGCGCCTCGAGCGCCGCCTTGGCCATGTTGTACGGCGCGCCGTTGGCCTTCATCTTGTTCAGCTCGGAGCTGGAGATCGCGATGACGTCGGCGCGCTCGGCGGCGCGCATCCCGGGCAGCAGGCGCTGGACGAGCCGGTGCGTGGCGAACGTGTGCGTCGCCATCACCTTGGTGACCTCGGCGGGGTCGGTGTCGGCGACCGGCAGGCCGCGGGAGGCGATCCCGGCGTTGGCGACGAGGAGGTCGACGGCGCCGAAGTGGGCGAGCGCCTCATCGGCGAGGCGGTCGACGTCGGCCGGCTCGGACATCGACGCCTGGATCGCGATCGCGCCGTTGCCGGCTTGGGCGACCACGTCCTGCGCGGCCTCCTCATCGCGGCGGTAGTTGACGATCACGCTCGCGCCCGCGCCCGCCAGCTCGAGGGCGATCCCACGCCCGATCCCGCGGCTGGCGCCGGTGACGAGCGCGACCCGCCCGGCGAGCTCAGACATGCGCCGTTTCGAGCAGCTGCCGGACCTCGCGCATCGCCTTGAACGAGTAGACGGAGAGGTTCGCGTCGGCGAACGGCGTGATGTTCCAGAGCACGACGTCGCGCAGCCCCGCCTGCTGGTAGGCGCGGATCTGCTCGGCGATCATCTCCGGCGTGCCCGCGAGCGTGTGCTCGCGCACGATGCCGCCGGGGATGTGGGAGACGATCCGCAACGCCTCCTCGCGGGTGACGGTCGTCGGCATGAAGCTGTGGAAGCCCGTACCGCCCTCGAAGGGCGAGGTGGAGCCGTGGCGCGCGTAGGTCTCCGCGGGCAGGTCGACGGCGGCGAAGAGCATGCGGGTCATCGGCTCGTCGCAGAGTCGTTCGAGCGTCTCCTCGTCGGGGGCGCAGATGACGTAGGCGAGCATCGACGGCGTGATCGCGTCGGGGTCGCGCCCAGCGGTCTCGGCCGCCTCCCGGATCGCGGCCAGCTTGGTCGCGTAGGCGTCGGGCTTGATGTTCGTGGGCAGCCAGCCGTCAGCCAGACGGCCGGTGATCTTGAGCATCCGCGGCCCGTGCGCGGCGACCCACACCTGCGGCGGGACGCCCTCGTAGGGCTCGAGGCCCAGCACCGCGTTCTCGAGGTCGAAGAACTTGCCGTGGAAGTCGACCGGCTTGGTCGTGCTCCACAGCAGGCGCATGACCTTGATCGCCTCCTCGAGCACGCCGACCGGCTTGTCGAAGGAGAGTCCGTACGGTTCGATGTTCATCCGCTCGCCCGACCCGAGGCCGAGGATCGCTCGGCCCCGGGAGAGGTGGTCGGCGGTCAGCGCTGCCTGCGCGAGCATCGCCGGGTGCCGGCGGATGGTGTCCGTCACGCATACGCCGACCTTGATCGTCGAGGTCGCCGCGCCCGCCGCGCCCATCATCATCAGCGGGTCGAAGTGCACATGCGGGTTCTCCTGGTACTTCGCCAGCTCCGTCATGTCCTCGGTCCACACCGAGTCCGGGATCCACCCCATCAGGTGACACGGCCACCAGATCGCGTCGAAACCGTCCGCCTCCGCCCGCTGGGCGAACTCGATCGCCTTTGCGGCCGGCGGCATGATCCGTCCCGGAGCCCCAAGAGTCACGCGCATAACGAGAGACTACCAACCAACCGACTGTTTGGATATGCTGCCGTCATGGAGCGCGTCTCGGTCATCACCGGAGGGGCTGGAGGGATCGCGTCGGCGTGTGCCCGCCGCCTCGCGGACCGCGGCCCCGTGCTGCTCGCCGACGTCGACGCGGCCCGGCTCGAAGCGGCCGCCGCCGCGCTGCGCGGCCACGGCGCGACGGGGGGCGGCGACGACGCGCCCGCCCGCGGCGGCGACGCGCCCGCCCGCGGCGACGCGCCCGCCCGCGACGACGCGCCGGCCCGCGGCGCGGTCGTCCACACCGCGCTCTGCGACGTCTCCGACCCGGCTTCGGTCGCGGCCCTCGCCGCGCGGGCCGCGGTGCTCGGGCCGCTCGGCGCGCTCGTCCACACCGCGGGGCTCGCGCCGCCCGGCCCGCACGACCCGCGGCGGGTGCTCGACGTCAACCTCGCCGGCACCGCGCGCGTGCTCGACGCGTTCCTCGATCTCGCCACGCAGGGAAGTGTCGCGGTCTGCATCGCGTCGCTCGCCGGTCATCGCGCGTTCGCGGCCGAATACGACGACGTCCTCGCCGACCCGCTCGCGCCCGACCTCTACGACCAGCTCGACGGCGCCGACGTCCTGCGCACGTACTCGATCTCCAAGCGCGGGGTGATGCTCGAGTGCCGCCGCCGCGCCGCCGCCTGGGGCGCGAAGGGCGCGCGGATCATCTCGATCTCGCCCGGACTCGTCGTCGACACCTCGATCGGGCAGGCCGCGGCGACGATCCACGCCGGCGCCTACGCCGACCAGGCGGCGATGAAGCGGGCGGGCGTCGCCGCCGACATCGCGGGCGCGGTCGCGTTCCTCACGTCCGCCGACGCGAGCTACGTCACCGGCTGCGACCTGCTGGTCGACGGCGGCGTCGTCGCGCACACGCTGCACCATGCCGAGGTCTCCGACCGCGAGCGGTGGAACCGTGCCGGTCACTGAGGTCCGGACGCTGTTCGAGCCGGTCGCGCTCGGCCCGCTGCGGCTCCGCAACCGGCTCGTGATGGCGCCGATGGGGACGTGCCTGGACAACGGCGGGCACATCACCGACGAGGCGATCGCCTACTACGTCCGCCGCGCCCGCGGCGGCGTCGGGACGATCACCGTCGAGGGCTGTCTCGTCTCGCAGGAGACCGTCGGCCCGGAGCCGAAGATCAGCGGGCCCGAGTACCTGCCGGGCCTGAAGAAGCTCGTCGCCGCGCTCAAGAGCTACGACGTCACGGTCGGCGTCCAGCTGATGCACCCGGGTCGCCAGGTCGTCGCCGGCCCGGCGGTCGCGCCCTCGCCGGTCCCGCTGAACTCGCACGCGCCGGTCCCGCACGAGCTCAGCGCGGCCGAGATCGCGGTGATCGTCGACGACTACGCGCGTGCGGCGGACCTCGCGCTCGAGGCCGGTTTCGAGTTCGTGGAGGTCCACGGCGCCCACGGGTACCTGCCGTCGACCTTCCTCTCGCCGCTCGACAACCAGCGCCGCGACGACTACGGCGGCTCGCCGGCGAACCGCGCCCGCTTCAGCCTCGAGGTCGCGCGGGCGATCGTCGCCACCGGCGCGCCGCTCGTCTGGCGCATCAACGGCGAGGACGCCGTGCCGGGCGGCTTCACGCTCGACGAGTGCGTGCAGGTGTCGCACTGGCTCCAGGAGGCGGGTGCGATCGCGATCAGCGTCTCCGCCGGCACGTGGCACACGTTGCACGTGACGCTCGCGCCGATGTTCGTCCCCCGCGGCCACATGCGCCACTACGCGGCCGCGGTCAAGGCGGCCGTCGACGTGCCGGTGATCGCGGTCGGGCGCCTCGACGACCCCGACCTCGCCGCCGACGTGATCGCGTCCGGCGACGCCGACCTCATCCTCCTCGGCCGCACGCTGATCGCCGAGCCGGACTGGCCGCGCAAGGTCGAAGCGGCGCGCTTGAACGAGCTGCGGCCGTGCATCGCCTGCAACGCGTGCGTGGACCTCGTCGGCCGCGGCGAGATCGCCCGCTGCGCGGTCAACCCCGAGGCGGGGCGGGAGCTCACGTGGGCGGTGCCGCCGGCCGAGACGCCGCGCCGCGTGATGGTCGTCGGCAGCGGGCCGGCGGGGATGGAGGCGGCTCGGATCGCCCGGCTCCGCGGCCACGCGGTCTCGATCTGGGAGCGCGACGACCGCCTCGGCGGCAAGCTTCAGGTCGCCGGTCTGGCGCCGAGCAAGCGCGAGGTGCTGCGCTTCCGCGACTTCCAAGCTCGCCGGCTGGCGGAGGTGGGCGTCGAGATCCACCTGAACGCGGATGTCACCGCGGACGTCGTCGCCACGGAGCGCCCGGACGCGGTCCTGGTCGCGACCGGCGCCGAGCCGCTGATCCCGCCGATCCCGGGGATCGGATCGGCGCTCGTCGACGACGCCCAGCGCTTCCTGCGCGACGAGCTGCGGCCGGCCGAGGGCGAGCGCGTCGTCGTCGTCGGCGGGAGCGCCACGGGGTGCGAGACCGCCGAGCACCTCGCCGCCCTCGGCGTGCCGGTGACGATCCTCGAGATGCGCAAGGGCGTCGGGTTCGGGATCGAGGCGATCACGCGCCGTCACCTGATCCGCGCATTGAAGAAGCAGGGGGTGGAGATCGTCACGGGCGCGAAGGTGGTGATGATCGAGCACGACCACGTGCTCTACGAGGACCCCGACGGCGTCCAGCACGCCGTCGGAGCCGATCACGTCGCGCTGGCGATCGGCTGGCGCCCGGTCGGCAACCAGCTCGCCGACGAGCTCCACGACGTCGAGGTGGTGGTGCTCGGCGACGCATCGCGACCGTCGGACTTCGTCAGCGCGATCAATGCCGGTGCCGACGCGGGGCTCGCGCTGTGACCGGGCCGCTCGAAGGCATCAAGGTCATCGACCTCACGCGGCTCCTCCCCGGCGCGTTCGCGACCGCGTTGCTCGCGGACCTCGGCGCCGACGTGCTCAAGGTCGAGCAGCCCGGCATCGGCGACCCGATGCGGGCCTACGACCCGCGCTTGGGCGACTCGTCGGCGTTCAGCTGGGTCGCGGACCGCAACAAGCGCTCGATCGCGCTCAACCTGCGCGACCCGCGTGGGGTGGAGGTCGTCCACCGGCTCGCGCGCGACGCGGATGTCGTCATCGAGGGCTTCCGGCCGGGCGTCGCCGACCGGCTCGGCGTCGGTTACGACGCGCTGAAGGCGACCAACACACGGATCGTGTTCTGCTCGCTGTCCGGCTACGGCGCGGGCGGGCCGCTCGAGCGTGAGGCCGGGCACGACATCAACTACCTCGGCCGCGCGGGGGTGCTCAACGGCGCGCCGCCGCGCGTCCAGATCGGCGACCTGTCCGGCTCGCTGATGGCGGTCGCCGGGCTGCTGGCCGCGCTCGTCCGCGCGCAGCGGACGGGGGAGGGCGACCACGTCGACATCTCGATCACCGACGCCGCGTTCGCGCTGCACTCGATCCACCTCGGCGCGCAGTTCGCCGCCGGCGCGCCGTCGGACCTGCTCAACGGCGACTACCCCTGCTACCGCGCCTACGCCTGCGCCGACGGCAAGCGCCTGTCGGTCGGCGCGCTCGAGCCGCCGTTCTTCGCCGAGCTGTGCGCGGCGCTCGGCCGTCCCGACCTGGTCGCGACCCAGTACGACCCGACCGCGAACGATCTCTGGGAGAAGCTGTTCGCCGGCCGCTCCCGCGACGCGTGGCTGGCGCTGCTGGCCGGGCGCGACACGTGCGTCGGGCCCGTCAACGACCTCGGCGAGGCGAGCGCGGACCCGCAGCTCAACCACCGCGGGATGGTCGTCGAGCTCGACCACCCGGAGCTCGGCCCGCTCAAGCAGGTCGGCCTGCCGATCAAGCTGCGCGAGCGGCCCGGGTCGGTGCGCACGCCCGCTCCCGCGCTGGGCGAGGCGACCCGCGAGCGGCTCGCCGCCGCCGGGTATGCCGAGGAGGAGATCGAGGAGCTGCTGGCCGACGGCGTCGCCGCCGCGCCGCCCGAGAGGATGCCCGCGCCGCAATGATCACCTTGACCGACGACCTCCTCGGGCCGGAGATCACCCGCGACCCGTACCCGTACTTCGCGGCCCTGCGCGAGCACGACCCGGTCCACTACTCCGAGGCCCACCGCGCGTGGCTCGTCACCCGCTATGACGACAACGTCGCCGCGTTCGCCGATCCCGCGCTGTCCTCGAACCGCGTCCGCCCGCTGCTGGAGAAGATGACGCCGGAGAAGCGGGCGGCGGTCGGGCCGGTGTTCGAGATGATGGCCGACTGGATGGTCGTCTCGGACCCGCCGGTCCACACGCGGCTGCGGCGTCTGGCCACGGTCGCCTTCCACCCGAAGAAGTTCGTCGCGATGGAGGGGCGGATCCGCGAGCTCGTCGACCGCTACATCGACGACTACGTGGCCTCCGGCCAGGAAGACCTGATCGCGAACTTCTCCTTCCCGCTGCCGGCGACGATCATCTGCGAGCTGATCGGCGCGCCGGTCTCGGACGCGGAGAAGATCAAGGCGTGGTCGGAGGACCTCTCGCAGGTCGCCTTCGGCGCGGGCGGCGAGGCGCGCGGAGACCGCCACGCGCGGGCGACCCGCGGGCTCGAGGAGATGCTCGCCTACTTCGAGGGTCTGCTCGAACGCGCGAAGGCGGACCCGTCGGGCGAGGACATGATCTCGAGCATCCTGCGCGGCGACGGCTCGGGCGACCACCTCACCGACGACGAGATGAAGGGCATGTGCGCCCTGATGATCTTCGCCGGGCACGAGACGACGATGAACACGATCGCCGCCACCGTGTACCAGCTGCTGACCCACCCGGACCAGCTCGCGCTGCTCAAGGCCGACCCCAAGATGGCCGGCAAGTCGGTCGAGGAAGGCCTGCGCACCGAGGGCGCGATCAAGGTCCTCCAGCGCTGGGTCGTGCGCGACACCGAGCTGCGCGGCACTCCGATAAGGGCCGGACAGCGGGTCTTCCTGGTGATCGGGTCGGCCAACCGCGACCCCGCGAAGTTCGACCGCCCGAACGAGTACGACATCACCCGCATGCCGAATCCGCACATCGCGTTCGGCAAGGGCGTCCACACCTGCATCGGCGCGATGCTGGCGCGGATCGAGCTGCGGGTCGCGGTCGCGCGGCTCTTCGAACGGCTCCCGAACCTCCGCCTCGCCGACCCGGCGTTCACCCCGGAGTGGAACCCGAGCGTGGCCTCAAGGTCGATGCGCGAACTGCCGCTGAGTTTCGACCAAACTTAAAGACGGCCTGGCCCGCTTTAGGTTGACGCGGCCTGAAGCGTCGTGACGATGTCGGGCGCGTTCGGCGCCTTCTGGTAGCACTCGACGTGGTAGCCGTCGGGGTCGATCAGGTAGGCGACCTTCGAGCCCGCGTGCGGGCCGTCCTCGATCGTCACGACCTCGCCCGCGCGGCTCGTGAAGCCCTTGTCGAGCATGCGGGCGTGCAGGCCGTCGAGGTCCTCGACGAACAGGCACATGTGCCCCGCGCCGTAGTCCGACGGCCGCGCGCTCGCGCCGTGGCGCTCCAGGCCCTGGAACTCGAACAGCTCGACGAAGCTCTCGGTCCCGGGCACCTTCAGGAACGCGACCCGCACGCGCGACGGGTCCTGGTTCCAGATCCGGCGGGCGTACTGGATCGCGCTCTCGCCCAGGAACGCGACCTCGAGGCCGAGTCCGTCGCGGTAGAAGCCGAGCGCGACGTCCATGTCCTTGACCGTCACGCCGGCGTGGAAGAAGCCGGTCACGCCCATGTCGATCCTCCGTTGCGGTAGCGGTACGTGCCGTCGTCCTCGGTCACGCGGGTGACGTGGCCGGACCCACGCAGGAAGCGCAGGTACGAGAGCATCTCGGTCATGTGGCCGGTGGCCGGCAGGTCGGCCTCCTCGCCCCAGATCCGCGTGGTGATCTCGTACGCGCCGGCGGGACCTTGCTCGACCGCCTTGCGGGTCGCGTCGAGGCGCTGGGCGAAGCCCTCGCGGGTCAGCTCGATCGTCGCGCCGACCTCGGTGATCGGGCGGCCGTGGCCGGGGAGCGCGAGCCGCGCGTCGATCGCGTCGAGCGCCTCCAGCGAGGCGAACGTCTCGGCCAGCGGGTCGGGCGTGTAGCCGTAATCGAGCCACGGGACGAACGCGGGGCAGATGAGGTCGCCGACGATCGCGACGTCGTCGCGGATCAGGCACACGTGGCTCGGCGAGTGACCGGGGGTCTCGAGGACCGTGAACCCGCTGACGGTCACGCCGTCGGTCAGGTCGTGCGTGCGCGTGACCGGGCCGAGCGCGCCCTCGAGCTCCTCGTCCGCGGTCCGGTAGACCTCGAGCCGCTCCTCCGGCACGCCCTCCTGACGAGCGCGGCGCTCGCGGGCGGCGATGATCCGGTCGGTCTCATTGACCGCCTCGTAGAAGTGGGCGTCGTTCGGGTGCGACCACACCTCGGCGCCGCTGCGTTCGACCACCAGCTGGGCGAGGCCCATGTGGTCGGAGTGCACGTGGGTGAAGAGCAGCCGGCCGACCTCGTCGAGCGAGTGGCCGGTCGCCCGCATCGCCACCTCGAGCGCCTCGGCGCAGGTCGGATGGCCGGCGGTGCCGCAGTCGACCAGCGTCAGCTCGCCGCCCTCGACCACGTACGCGTTGACGTGGCTGATCTGCTCCCAGGCGAGCGGGATCCGCAGCCGCCACAGGCCCGGCAGGATCTCGCGCGCGCCGGCGCTCGCCGGGTCGACCTCCCAGTCCGGGGGCGGCGGCCCGGCCATCTACGGCGTCGCCTCGGGGAACCAGCGCAGGAGCGCGGCGGCGATGTCGGCGGGCGGCTTGTCCAGCAGCTCGACGACGTTGCCGTCCGGGTCCTGCACGTAGATCACCCGCGCGCGTCCGAAGCGGTCGACCTCGGGCCAGATGCGTTTGCCGCCCGCGGCCTCGACGCGCGTCAGCGTCGCGTCGGTGTCCTCGACCAGGACGGCGAGGTGGGGGAGGCGGGCGTCACGCGCCCGCCTCGCCCAGTCCGGCACTTCGTCCCCGGTGAATTCGAAGAGCTCGAGCATCGCGTCGCCCACCGCGAGCATCGCGAGCCGCAGCTTCACGCCCTCGTGGCCCATCGCCTGGACCGCCCCTGGACCCTCGAACGCCAGGGGCATGACCATCCAGCGCGCGCCGAGCGCCGCGGCGTAGAACGCGCCCGCCCGGTCGAGGTCGGAGACCTGCAGGCCGACGTGGTGGACCGACGCGGACATGCGATTTAGTCTACCGAATGTTTGGTCGAATCACTGCCGTGCCTTCGACGACCCGCCCGCGGCCTTCGACGTCGAGCCAGACGCGGCACTCGATCGCTTCGGCGCTCTCCGAGAGCACCTCGCCACCCGCCACCGCTCGATCCTCCGCGAAGACGTTGCCCAGCAGGCGGAAGCTGAGCGTGGTGATCGTCGCGTCCGGGAACTCGGCGCGCAGCAGGTTGACGACGTAGCTGCAGTTCGCCGGGCCCTGATTGACCTCGCGCTCGCCCATTCCGAGCCGCCTGACGAGCTCGCGGTCGAGGTGGATCGGTTCGGGTCCTCGAGCACCTCGGCCAGGTCGGCCATGCGCCCGGCGCTGACGGACTCGACGACGAACGGCTTCATCGCACCGGGAGGATGTAGGTGGTCGTCGCCGCGGCGGCCTCGCCCGCGTCGTCGGAGAGCGCGACCCGCATCCGCATCAGGTCGAACGCGCCGGTCCTGCGGCCCGTCTTGCGCTCGACGCCGAGGATCGCGCCGGTGGCGATGTACGTGCGGCCGACCTCGATCGGCCGCGTGAGCTCGAACTCGATCCCGCCGAGCATCGGCCCGTCGTCGACCATGCTGCACCCGACCGAGGCGAAGACCTCCGTGAGGTCCATCCCCATCCCGTGCAGCCCGGACGTGAAGATCCACAGGGCGTCCACGGACGGGTCCGCGTCGGGATCGCCGAGCACGGCGCCGGCGAACCGGCGACGCTTGTCCTCGGTCAGCACGAAGGTGCCCGGCGCGAGCTCGGTCATTTGACCAGTCGCCAGAGACCCGGCGCCAGCGCGCCGGCGAGGATCGCCTTCACGATGCCGCCCACGATGAAGATCGTGAAGCCGTAGTGGATCGCGTCGCCCCAGCTCATGCCGGTCGCGACCTTCAGCCACGGCACCCCGATCGCGAAGATCGCCAGCTGCCCGCCGGCGAACGCCAGGAACGCCATCACCGGGCGGCGGTCGGCGCCGCGTTCTGCCAGCGCGCCGACGATGTACGCCGCGAGGATGAACCCGACGATGTAGCCGCCGGTCGCGCCCCAGATCACGTCGACGCCCTGTGCGCCGTCGCTATAGACCGGCAGGAACAGCCCGAGCACGAGGTAGAGCGCCTGCGAGGCCGCCCCGCGGCGCGCGCCCAGCGCTCCACCGGCGAGCACGACGGCCAGCGTCTGCCCGGTGATCGGCACCGGCGACGGCGGGACCGCGATCGAGATCTGCGCGCCGAGGACGGTCAGCAGCGCACCACAGAGGATCAAGGCCGCGTCGCGGACGCGCGCACCGGGAATCGCATCGGCAAGAACCGCCCGCGGGGCGGGCGGGGCGTAGACGGTGGAGCTCATGCCGCGCGAGTCTACCAACCGTTTGGTCATCAGAAAACGTCAGATCATAAAGCCGGCCTGCTCCCTTTTAACCGACGTTTAAGGTAAAGCCCACCTAAGGGGTCTGACCCTTTAGGTGGGGTTTAGGTTCGCGGGTGGATCGCCTCGAGCTCCGTGAGGGCGTGGGCGGCGCCTTCGAGGAACTGCCAGGCGTCGTCGATCTGCTCGCGGTCGCCGACGATCCCGAAGTCGACGCGGTCCTTGTACGACACCACCGTGATGTTCAGGCCGACGCCGTCGACGATCACGCTGACGGGGAAGTTGGACAGCAGCTCGGCGCCCGCGCAGTAGAGCGAGGACCGCGGGCCGGGGACGTTGGAGATCACGAGGTTCAGCGGCGGGCGGGTGCGGCTGAGGATGTCGACCGTGTTGCGCGCGGCCAAGGAGGCGACGGTGGGCGGGATGAACGCGGTCGCGTCGGTCAGGAGCGAGGCGGGCAGCGCGGAGTGGCGCTCCTTCGCGCTGCGCAGGTACTCGTGGGTGCGGCGCAGGCGGGTGGCCGGGTCCGGCTCGTTGGTCGGGATCGGCACGATCATCATCGAGATCCGGTTGCCCCAGGCGCCGCGCTCGTCGCGGCGGCGGACCGACATCGGGATCATCGCCACCAGCGGGTCCTCCGGCAGCGCGTCGCGCTCCATCAGCCAGTCGCGAACCGCGCCCGCGCACAGCGTCACCACGACGTCGTTGACGGTGGTGCCGAACTCGCGCCGGACCTGGCGGACGGAATCCAGCGACAGCGAGCCGAACGCGAACCGCCGGTGCGCCGACACCGGGCCGTTGAACGGCGTCTTCGGCGGGCGCGCCTTGGTCACCTCGAGCACACCCGCGCTCTCGTCGGACCCGAGCGTCCGCCGCACCCGCGAGTAGACATGCGAGAGCGTCGGCACGCCCGGCAGCGCGTTGGCGCCCGGGAGGTCGGTGAACCCCGCGATCGTGGTCGGGAGCGAGCGCAGCGCCCGCAACGGCTGGCGGGGAATGCCCCGCAGGCCGCGCGCGAGCATCTCGCGGTCCCGCGGCAGCGGGGCCGCCGGCCGAGGATTCGCCGGCGGCGGGTCGAGGACGCGCCCGGTCGGCTCCGGGTCCAGCAGCACGGCCATGATCTCGTTGCCCGAGATCCCGTCGACCGCGGAGTGGTGGATCTTGGTCAGAAGCGCGACCCGCCCGCCCGAGAGCCCGTGGATCACGTACAGCTCCCAGAGCGGCCGGCGACGGTCGAGCGGCCGCCCGAACACCCGCTGCACGGTCTCGGCGAGCTGCTTGTCGTCACCCGGCTCAGGCAGCGCGGTCTCGCGGATGTGGAACTCGAGGTCGAAGTCCGGATCGTCGACCCAGTACGGCAGGTCCAGCCCCAGCGGAACCTGCACCAGCCGCCACCGCAGCGGCGGCAGGAGGTGCAGCCGCTCCTCGAGCAGTTGCTTGACCTCCGCCTCGCCGAGCTTCCCGCCCGGCGCGGTCGACGGGTCGTAGATCCCCAAGAACGCCACGTGCCCGTAGATCCGGGCCGACTCGACATTGAGGAACTGCGCGTCGAGGCTGGTGAGCTGCCGCATCGGAGTCAGCTTACGAGTGATCCGAAGACGGGGCGGTACCCGAAGAAGAGGGCGTGAGGATCGCGATCGTCGGCGCCGGCATCTCCGGCCTCGCCACTGCTCATCTGCTGCACCCGCGGCATGAGATCACCGTTTTCGAGGCCGGGCCGCGGCCTGGCGGGCACGCCAACACGGTGCGGGTGGACACCGAACACGCCACGCACCACGTGGACACGGGCTTCATCGTCTTCAACGACCGCAACTACCCGAGCTTCGAACGGCTGCTGACGGCGCTCGACGTCCCCTCGCAGCCGTCGGACATGAGCTTCGGGGTCTCCGACGGCGGCGACTTCGAGTACAACGGCGCGTCGCCGAACGGGCTGTTCGCCAAGCGTTCGCACCTGATCACGCCGTGGTTTCACCGCATGATCGCGGACCTCGTGCGCTTCAACGCCAACGCGCGGCGGCTTCTGGCGCGCGGGGAGGAGGACCCGTCGCTCGGCCACTGGCTCGACCGCGGCGGGTACTCGCGGGCGTTCATCGACCGGCTGATCGTGCCGCAGGCGTCCGCGGTGTGGTCGGCGGATCCGCGCCAGATGTGGACGTTCCCGGCGCGCTTCCTCGTCGAGTTCTTCGCCAACCACGGGATGCTCGGGTTCGCCGAGCGCCCGCAGTGGCGGACGGTCGTGGGCGGCTCGCGCACCTACGTCGACGCGGTCACGCGACCGTTCGCCGAGCGGCTGCGCGTCAACTCGCCGATCGCGGCGATCGCCCGCGACGAGGACGGCGTGACCGTCACGCCCCAAGGGCAGGCGCCCGAGCGCTTCGACGAGGTCGTCCTCGCCACCCACTCCGACCAGGCGCTGCGGATGCTCACGGACGCGACCGACCGCGAGCACGAGATCCTCTCCGCGATCCCGTATCAGCCCAACGAGGCGGTCCTGCACACCGACCGCTCGCTGCTGCCTCGCCGCCGCCGCGCGTGGGCGAGCTGGAACTACCACCTCCTGCACGAGCCAAAGCCGGTGACAACGGTCACGTACCACATGAACCGCCTGCAGGCGCTCACCGCCGACCGCGAGTTCTGCGTGACGCTCAACCGGTCAGAAGCGATCGATCCGGCCAAGATCCTGCGCACGATCTCCTACGCGCACCCCGTGTTCACGCCCGCCGGCGCCCGCGCGCAGGCCCGCCATAACGAGATCAGCGGGCGAAACCGGACGCACTACGCGGGCGCGTACTGGCACTGGGGCTTCCACGAGGACGGCGTCGTCAGCGCGGAGCGCGTGGCCGAGCGCTTCGGAGGGCGCCTGTGAGGACGATGTACGCCGGGACGATCCGGCACCGGCGTTTCGCCGTCGCAAAACACGAGTTCCGCCACCGGATCGCCTTCGCCTACGTCGACCTCGACGCCCTGCCGGAGCGCTTCGGCGTCGACGCGCCGATCGCCTCGGTCACGCACCTGGCGATGCCGCGCTCGCTCGGCGTCGGCTTCAACCCGGTGTCCTTCTACTACTGCTTCGACGACGCAGGCGAGCTCACCCACGTCGTCGCCGAGGTGACCAACACGCCCTGGGGCGAGCGGCACGCGTACGTCCTTCCCCACGGCCAAGGCCACCCCGAGAAGGCGCTGCACGTGTCCCCCTTCATGGCGATGGACCACGAGTACGCGGTCCGGGCGACGGTCCCGGGCGAGACCCTCTCGGTGCACATCGAGAGCCGCCGCGCGGGGGAGCTCGCCTTCGACGCCACGCTCAACTTGAGGCGGCGGCCGTACAGCCGCCGCCTCCTCGTCGGCGCCTCGATCCGCACTCTGACCCTGATCTACGCCCACGCGGTCGCGCTCAAGCTCAAGGGCGCGCCGTACTTCCCGCATCCGGAGGCCTCGTGAAGCCGTTCGCCCACGCCCTTGCGACCGCCCTGCTCGAGCGCATCGAGGACGGCCAGTTGACCGTCGTCGAGGACGGCATCCGCCGCACGTACGGCGCCGGCCCGCCGCAGGCGACCGTGGTCGTGCGCGACCCGCGCACGTGGGCGGCGCTGCGCAAGGGCGGGAAGGGCCTCGCGGAGTCCTACGTCGACGGCTGGTGGGACTCGCCCGACGTGACCGCAGTGATCGAGGTCGCCGCCCGCAACCTCGGGGGCATCGACGCGCTGCGCCGCCGGCTCACGCCCGTGCGCGAGCCGTGGCAGCGCGCCCGCGCGTTCCTGCGCCGCAACACCCCGCACCGTTCGCGCGACGACATCGCCGCCCACTACGACCTCGGCAACGACCTCTTCGAGCTGATGCTCGACGAGACGATGATGTACTCGTCGGCGATCTTCGCCCGCCGCGACCAGCCGCTGGAGGAAGCGTCGCGCGCGAAGCTCGACCGGATCTGCGACAAGCTCGACCTGCAGCCGTCCGACCACGTGCTCGAGATCGGCACCGGGTGGGGTGGCTTCGCCGTGCACGCGGCGCGGACCCGCGGGTGCCGGGTGACGACCACCACGCTCTCGCGCGAGCAGCGCGAGCTGGCGCTCGAGCGCGTGCGCGCCGCGGGCCTCGAAGGCCAGGTCACGGTCCTGCTCGACGACTACCGCGAGCTCACCGGCGTGTACGACAAGCTCGTCTCGATCGAGATGATCGAGGCCGTCGGCTGGAAGGACTTCGGGACGTTCTTCGACCGCTGCGCCGCGCGACTGCGCCCCGACGGCGTGATGGCGCTGCAGGCGATCACGATCGACGACCGCCTCTACGACGTGGAGAAGGCGCAGCGCTCGTTCATGAACTCGCTGATCTTCCCGAACGGGTGCCTGCCGTCGGTCGAGGTGATCGCGCGCAGCGTCGCGCGTCATTCTGATCTGCGGATGGTCGACCTCGAGGACATCACCCCGCACTACGCGGAGACGCTGCGGCGCTGGCGGGCGAACGTCGAGGCGCACGCTCCCAAACTCGCCCAGCTCGGCTACGACGAGCGCTTCCAACGGCTCTGGACGCTCTACCTCAGCTTCTGCGAGGCGGGCTTCACCGAACGCCGCATCGGCAGCGTGCAGATCGTGCTCGCCAAGCCGCGCTGGCGCGGGCGCCTGGCCACCGCCGAAGCGTCTGTGGCGCCGTCGGCCGTCTCGGGGGTCGGGGCATGAGGCCCGCGGCCGTGGCGGTGCTCGGGCTCCGCGTCGCCTACGGCGCGGCGCTGGTCCTCGCACCCGAGAAGGTCACCCGTTCGTGGCTAGGCCCGATCGGCGATCCGGCCAAGGTCGCCCTGCGCGGGATCGGCGGCCGTGAGATCGCCGTGCATGGCCTGGCGATCGCCGCCGCCGTGCGCGGGAAGCCGCTCGCGCCGTGGCTGCTGGCCAGCATCGCGGGCGATCTCAATGACATCGCGGCGACGTTCGCGGGGCGGCGGGGCATCCCGGACGGCGCGCCGGCCAAGACCGCGATCGTCGCGGGCGGCTCCGCCGCGCTGACGGCTGCCATCCTCGCCGCCGAGCGATGAGACACGGCACACCCGCCATGCCCGTGCGCCGCCCGCGGGGCTCGTGATCGCCTATACGCGCACCGGCAGCGGCGAGCCGCTCGTGCTGCTGCACGCGCTCGGCACCGACCGGCACATGTGGGATCCGGTGATCGAGCGCCTGAGCGCCGAGCGGGAGGTCTACGCCGTCGACATGCCGGGGTTCGGCGAGTCCGCGCCCATCGAGCCGTCGGCCCCGGCCGACCTCGCCCGCGCCGTCCACGAAGGCCTCGGCCTCGACCGCCCGCACGTGGCCGGGAACTCGCTCGGCGGGTGGGTGGCGCTCGAGCTCGCGCTCGCCGGCCACGCACGCAGCGTCACCGCAATCGCACCGGCGGGGATGTGGGAGCGGCCGCTGCAGCCCAAACGCGCCGCCGCGCGGCAGCTCGCCCGCGCCCTGCGGCCGGCGCTGCCGACGCTCCTTCGGAGCGAGCGCGGCCGCCGGCTCGCGCTCGGCGGCACGATCGCGCGCCCCGAGCGGGTGCCGTACGCGGCGGCGCTGCAGCTCGTGCGCGCTTACGCGAACGCGCCCGGCTTCGACGCCGCCAACGCGGCGATGCGCGCCGGCCACTTCCCGCGGCTAGCCGAGATCGACGTCCCGCTCACGCTCGCGTGGCCCGAGCACGACCGGCTCGTCGGCCGGCCCCGCTCCGTTCCCGCCGTCGCGCACGAATTTCGCCTCCGCGGGTGCGGGCACATGCCCACCTGGGACGATCCCGAGCTCGTCGCGGACGTGCTGCTGGCGGGCAGCACGCTCACGCCAGGCGACGTTGAACTCGCCGCCGAGCAGGATCGCGATGCTGGCTAGGTAGGCCCAGATCACCGTCGCCACGACGGCGTTGACGGCCTGGCCGATCAGCTCGACGTTCGCGTCCCCGCTGGCGACGCCGAGCGAGTCGCGCATCCCGGCGGTCAGCCGGAACGCCGCGGCGGCGATGATCCACAGCGCCGCGCCGACGATCGCACCCGGCAGGCACTCGCGGGCGCAGTGCTTGACGTTCGGGCTGTAGCGGTAGAGGAAGACCAGGAACGCGACGACCATCAGCAGCAGGAGCGGCCAGCGCAGGAGCGACCAGGCGAACGCGTACTCGTCGCTGAGGCCGATCCGGCGGGCGAGGCCGCCGTCGGGATCGCCGAGCGGTCCGGTGACCATCAGCTCGACGCTGGCCGCCACGAGGCCGACGGAGATCAGGGCGAACGCGAGCGCGATGAAGCGCTGGATCACGGTCGTGCGCCCGTGCTCGACGTGGTAGACGTGGTCGAGCGCGTGCGCGGTCGACATGAACAGGTGGCTGGAGAGCCACCAGGCGACCAGCAGGCCGATCGCCGCGACGCCGCCGCGCGGCTGCGCGAGTTGCGCGTGCACGAACGGCGCGATCACCTTGTCGGCCAGCTCCGGCCCCATCAGCGTGCGCACGGCCTCGACCGAGGCGTTCTCGGCCTTGGCCACCGTGCCGGAGCCGATCACCCCTTCGCTCAACCCGAGCGCGGAGCCGACCGCGACCGTCGAGGGCACGAGCGTCAGGACGGCGAAGAACGCCATCTCGGCGGCATGGCCGGTGGTGCGGTGGGCTTTGGCGGCGAGGCCGGCCCGGACCGCGACCGACCACGCCTTGTCGTCGTTCACGTCGACGTTGGGAACGTGCACGCGAATCTCTCCTCTGGCGTGAGAGGAGTATCGCGCACTTTGTGACGTTTGCTACGCCACGATCGCGTCGATCGTCACCGCGCCGCGGGCACGGGCCACCGAGACTCGGTGGTGCCCGTCGCGGATCGCGTACTCGTCGCCGACCTGGACGACCTCGATCGGGCCGAGGCCGGGTCCCGTGTGCTCGGCGACCCAGACGCGCAGCCAGCGGTTCCGCATCCTCGAGGTCGGCCGGAACTCCGAGTCGAACTCGCGGGCGCGGCCCGGCTCGAGCGTGCCGGTGATGGCCTCGAGCGGGATCTCGCGCACCTTGCCGCCGCCGGAGCGGGTCGCGACCGGGTCGTCGTGGACGAGCAACTGCGCGCACTCCGCGCAGCGGCGCATCAGGATGCGGACCAGCGAGGCGCGCCGGCGCCGGCTCACGGCCTGGCCGAAGCGCTTCTCGCCCTCCATGTGGCTCAACGCGACGTGGTGGTGCGAGTACATGTCTATGAGAGTCGCAACGGTCTCCGTTTGATGCAGTGGGGTCTGCACGCGGTGGTGCGTGCGGTTTCCCGGCCTGCTACTGGTTCAGAGGTGAGTGAACGAACAGTGCGCGTGACCGTGTGGGGTGAGAATCTCCACGAGCGCGAAGAGCCCGCTGTGCAGGCGATTTACCCGGACGGGATGCACAGCGCGATCGCGGCGGGGCTCACCGAGTCACTCGGCGGGCGGGTCGAGGTTCGAACCGCGACGCTCGAGCAGCCGGAGCATGGTCTGACTCAAGACGTCCTCGACGCGACGGACGTGTTGACGTGGTGGGGGCACAAGGCGCACGAGCAGGTGGCCGACGAGGTCGTGGCGCGCGTGCAGCAGGCGGTGCTGGGCGGCATGGGGCTGCTGGTGCTGCACTCCGGCCACTACTCGAAGATCTTCCGCGCGTTGCTCGGGACGCCGTGCGACCTGCGCTGGCGCAACGACGGTGAGCGCGAACTGGTGTGGACGGTCGAGCCGTCGCACCCGATCGCGGCGGGCGTGCCGAACCCGATCGAGATCGAGGCGCAGGAGATGTACGGCGAGCCGTTCGCGATCCCGCGGCCGGACGAGCTGATCTTCATCTCGTCGTTCGCCGGGGGTGAAGTGTTCCGCGGCGGGTGCACGTGGGTGCGGGGCGCGGGGCGGATCTTCTACTTCAGCCCGGGCGACCAGGAGTACCCCGTCTACCACCACCCGGACGTGCGGCGGGTGCTCGCGAACGGCGTCCTGTGGGCGGCGCCGCGGCTGCGCTCGGCACCCGCCGGCTCGCCGGAGTCGGCGGTGGGATGGTGGAAGTGAAGGTCGGCGTCGTCGGGGTCGGCTGGGCCGGCCAGCAGCACATCAAGGCGTATGCGGCGATGGAGGGCGTCTCGCTGATCGGCATCGCCGGCCTGGAGGAGGAGACCCGCGAGGAGCTCGCGGCGGAGTTCTCCGTGCCGCACTCCGTGGCGCGCTGGGAGGACCTGCTCGAAGTCGACGGGCTGGAGGCGATCAGCGTCGCGGTGCCGACGTTCCTGCACGCCCCGATCGCGATCGCCGCCCTCCAGCGCGGCATCCACGTCCTGTCGGAGAAGCCGATCGCGCTGGACGGCGCGCAGGCCGCGACGATGGTGGCGGCCGCGCGGGATGCCGGCAGGGTCCTGCAGGTCGCGTTCAACCATCGCCGCCGCGGGGACGTCAAGAAGCTGCGCTCGCTGATCGAGGAAGGGCGGCTCGGGCGGCCCTACTACACGAAGGCGTGGTGGCTGCGGCGCACCGGGATCCCGACGCTCGGCTCCTGGTTCACGCAGTCCTCGCTCGCGGGCGGCGGGCCGCTCGTGGACATCGGCGTGCACGTGCTCGACTACGCGCTCTTCCTGCTCGGCAACCCGTCGGTCAAGTCCGTGTCGGCGTCGACCTACGACCTGCTCGGCACGAACGGCTTCGGCGGGTCTCCTGAGTCCTCGAAGTCGGGCGCCGGCGGCGACTTCGACGTCGAGGATCTCGCGACGGTCTTCATGCGGCTCGACGACGGCGGGACGTTGCTGCTCGAGGCGTCGTGGGCGATGCACCGCGCGGACGGAGACCAGTTCGGCGCGACCGTGTACGGCACCGAGGGCGGCGCCGAGTGGTCCGTCGACGACTACGTGCCGGTCGGCTCCTTGAAGCTGTTCGGGGACATCGACGGGCGGGCAACGGCGCAGTCGTTCCGGGCCGACGTCGGCGGTGCGCACGCGGAGGTCGTCGCGGACTTCGTCGCGGTCGTCCGCTCGGGCGAGTGGGCGGGGCATGACGGAAGCGCCGCGGCGGCGCTCGCGCGGGTCGTCGACGCCGCGTACCTGTCCGCCCGCGAGCAGCGCGAGGTGGCGTTGTGAGGTTCGTCGTCCTTGGGGCGGGCGCGATCGGCGGGGCGCTCGGCGGCGGCCTGCACCGGGCGGGCCACGACGTGCTGATGCTCGCGCGCGGGGCGTCGGCGGACGTGCTGCGCTCGGCCGGGCTGACGCTGCAGACGCCGGACGCGGACGAGGTCCTGCACGTGCCGGTCGGCTCGGTCGAGGACGTGCGCGACGGCGACGTGGTGATCCTGGCGGTCAAGTCGCAGGACACCGCTGCGGCGCTGGACTCGCTGGCGGGGCGCGACGTGACGATCGTGTGCGCGCAGAACGGCGTCGCGAACGAGGCCGAGGCCCTGCGCCGCTTCGATCGCGTCTACGGCGTCTTCGTGTGGCTGCCGGCGCAGCACCTCGAGCCGGGCGTCGTGCAGATCTACTGCGCGCCGGTGATCGGCACGCTCGCCGTCGGACGCTTTCCGGCGGGTACGGACGACCTCACGGCCGAGTTGGCCCGCGTCTTCACCGACGCCGGCTGCGACGTCCACGTCTCGGACGACATCATGCGGCTCAAGCGCGGCAAGCTGCTCGGCAACCTGATCAACAGCATCCAGGTGGTCGTCGGCGACGGCGACGAGGCCGAGGAGCTGCACGAGCTCGCGATGGACGAGGCCCGCGCCTGCTTCGCCGCCGCCGGCCTGCACTGGGAGGACGACACCCACCGGCTCGGAAACATGTCGCCGCCGCGCGAGGTCCACGGCGCCGGCCACGCGTTCTCCTCGACCTGGCAGAGCCTGCAACGCGGCGCGAGCCTCGAGACCGACTACCTCAACGGTGAGATCGTCCTGCTCGGCCGCCTCCACGGCGTCCCGACACCGGTCAACGCCGACGTCCAACGCCGCGTCGCAAACCTAAAGCCAACCTAAGGTGTCAGGCACTTCAGGTTGTCTTTAGGGGCAGTCTGGCGCGCAGCAGCGCGGCTTTTGCCGAACCATGTCTGTCCCCGGCGCGTCTGAAGCGTTCGGAGAGGCCGAGGAGGGCGGCGAAGGCGAGCTCGTGGGTGCAGTGGCGGCGCAGGCTCCAGGGGTCGGCCGTGGTGCCGTCCATCGTCGCGTCGACGAGCCAGAGGCGTTCGCCGTCGGCGAGACCCGCGTACCAGCCGGTGGGGGCGGAGAGGACGTGGACTGGGAGGCCGGCCCGGCGACCGACCTCGGCGACGACCGACGCGAGCATCAGCGGGTGTCCCGCATGGGCCTCGAGCGCCGCGTCGAACCACAGGCCGGCGACGCTCGCGCGGTCCGCGTCGAAACCCGGATCGGTGTCGAGGACGTTGGCCAGTCGCGCGGCCGCGACACGGAGATCGCCTCCGGCGAGGCCGAAGAGGGGGAGGGCGAGCTCGTCCAGGCGCTGGTCGGCGGCGTCGGCGTCGACGTCGCGGAACTCGGCCGCCAGAGCGAGCATCAGGTCGGCGATGGGCGGGCAGCCACCGCTCGCCAGGTGGGTGAAGCCATCCATTTCCGACCAAACGTATCAGGATTTATTAGGTCGCCCTAACACGCGGTGGCCGGATAGCTTGCGCGCGTGCTCCGAGGTCTGGTCGTTCTCGTCGTGCTGCTCGTCGCCGCGCCCGCGGCGCGTGCGGACACGATCGTCTTCCGGCGCGGCTCGGACGTCTGGCGGATGTCCCCGGATGGGAGCGGCCAGACGAAGCTCACTCCGAGCGAGCGGCGGTACGAGTGGCCGTCGGCCGCCGACGACGGCACGCTGGTCGCCTCCGACGAGACCGGGCGCCTGTGGCGGATGACGCTCGACGGCGTCGCCCTCGGCGGGCCGATCCCCACCGCCGCGACCTTCGCCACCGACGACGCGCCCGCCGAGACACCCACCCACGTCCGCATCTCGCCCGACGCCACGAAGATCGCCTACGACCAGGTGATCGACGGCGACCCGACGACACTCTGGACGCCCGCGACGGCCACCGGCCTCGACTTCCCCGGCCAGGAGGACGGGCAGGCGTTCCTCGTGGACCCGTCGTGGATCGGCAGCGGCGCGCTGCTGTTGAGCCGCGACGTCGCGTCGCAGGATCCCGGCGCGACGTTCTCGCGCTACGCCCTCGGCCCGGACGACAGCGAGGAGCCGTGGTTCAGTGACGGCGCCGCCACATGGGCGACCGGCTTCGATGCCGCCGCGTCACGCGACGGGAGCCGCATCGCGGTGCTCGAGGACGACGCCGCCGACAACGACGGAACGCCCACGCGCGTCGTCCTGCGGCTGTTCGCCGGCCCGGAGCCGACCTTCCGTTGCGAGCTCGGACTCACCGCGACCGACGACGTCGAGTCCATCAGTCCCACGTTCTCGCCCGACGGCACCCGCCTCGCCTGGGCCGAGCCCGACGGCATCCACGTCGCCACGCTCGGCGCCCTCACCGACTGTGCCGCGATCCGCGAGCAGGTCGTGACCCTCCCGGGCGCCTGGGAGCCCTACTGGACGCCCGCGACCCCCGCCGCGGCCCGCCCCGGCGCGCCCACGACGACCACGCCCGCGCCGTTGACGCTCGACGTGAAGACTCGGGCGAGGCCGCACCGTTCGACCCTGCGCAAGCGCGGCCTGCGCGTCCGGGTCACGGTCAGCGCGCCGACCACCGTCCGCCTCTCCGTCAAGGTCGCCGGAACGAAGCGGTTCGCGGCCGTCACGACCCGCAAGCTCGACAACGCGGGCACGACGACCATCACGGTGCGGCTGCGGAGCGGGGCGCTGCGCGCGGCGACGCGACTCGTGCTGCACGTGAGCGCGCCCGGCGCCACGCCAGTAGATAAAGGGGTCAGGCCCCTTTAGGTTTTTACGTTCAAAGTGACGTCTCGCGGTCCCGGGCCCCATGTGTCCGGGAGCTTGAAGCCGTCCTGCAACGGGTCGGTGGGGTCGAGGACGAGCTGGTGGAAGCCGGTGATCCAGGCGCGGCCGGTGATCGCCGGGACGATCGCGTCGACGTCGCCCACCCGCGTGCGTCCCACGATCCGGCCGGTGAAGCGGGTGTCGATCACGCTCTCGGCCACGTAGCGCTCGCCCAGCGTCCCGCGCCGGTCGAGCACGGCGAGCCTCGCCGACGTCGCGGTGCCCGTGGGCGCGCGGTCGAGGCGGCCGGGGGAGACGACGGTCGCGTGGCGGGCGTCGCCACCCACCCGCGGCGGGGCGACGAAGACCACGAACGACAGGTACGACAACGCGGGCTCGAGCGGGTGGACGATCGAGAGCTGCTCGGCGGCGTGCGGGCGGATGCGCTCGCCCAGCTCCGCCAGCGCGCGGGCCTCATCCGGCACGATGTCGAACCCGAGCGCGGCCGCGTCCACGAACGCGCACCAGGCGCCGCCGTAGGAGACGTCCACGCGCAGCGTCTCCACGTCAGGCACCTCGACGACGGCATCGAGAGCCGTGCAGAACGACGGGACGTTCTCGAACGTGATCGGGCCGACGACCCCGTCCGCCACCTCCGCCGACACCCGCACGAGCCCCGCGGGCGCCTCCAACACCATCGACGTCACAGGCTCGACCAGCTCGACCATGCCCGTCTCGAGCAGCACCGCGGCCGTGTTGATCGTGTTCGTCCCCGACATCCCCTCGTAGGACGAGGACTCCATGATGATGAAGCCGGCGTCGGCCTCGGGGTGCGCGGAGGGCAGCACGAGGTCGGCGGACAGCGGCGCGGACCCGCGCGGCTCGAAGAGGCAGAGCCGCCGGAGCCAGTCGCCCTCGCGCTCGAGCCACAGCGCCTTCTCCAGCATCGTGGTGCCCGGGACGTCGAGGACGCCGCCCACGACGATGCGGCTCTGCTCGCCCTCGGCATGGGCGTCGACGCAGTGGATGACCCTGGCGGTGCGCATCCGTGGCACGCTACCGGGCGATGCTGGAGGGGAAGATCGCGATCGTGACGGGCGCGGGGTCGGGGATCGGCCGCGCGACCGCGCGCCGGTTCGCGCGCGACGGAGCGACGGTGATCGCCGCCGACGTCGACCTGGACGCGGCGCGCGAGACGTGCGCCGGGCTGGAGCAGGCCACCCCTGCACGCGCCGACGTGACCGATCGGGCCGACGTGGAGCGGCTCGTCGCGCCCCACGAGCGCATCGACGTCTACTTCAACAACGCCGGCGTGCCCGCCCGCATCCGGCCGCTGGCCGAGCTCACCCGCGAGGAGTGGGACCGGACGCTGGACGTGAACCTGACGGCGCTGTTCGTCGCCGCCCAGGTCGTCGCGCCACGACTGAAGGGCGGCGTGCTGCTCGTCACCGCCTCGATCATCGCCAACCGCCCGCGCCCCGGCCTTGCGGCGTACGTGGCGTCCAAGGCCGGCGTCGTCGGGCTCGCGAAGGCCCTCGCCGTCGAGCTCGCGCCCGAGGTGCGCGTCAACGTGATCAATCCCGGCCCCGCCAACACGCCGATGCTCGACCGGTTCGGCTTCGGCACCGACCCCGCCCAGGCGCTCCCGCTCAAGCGCCTGATCGAGCCCGAGGACATCGCCGGCGCCGCCGCCTACCTCGCCTCCGACGACGCCAGGGCGATCACCGGCGCGGTCTTCAACGTCGACGCGGGGCGCGACCTGTGAGCTCCTTCATGGCGGTCGATCCCTCGACCGGGCACGAGTTCGCTCAGCTCCCCGAGACGAGCGACGAGCTGCTGCACGAGATGGTCGAGGACGCCCACCGCGCGCTGAACGTCGAGCATGACTGGCGAACGCCGAGCGTCCGCGCGAGCGCATTGACGCGGCTCGCCCGCCGGATCGAGGCCGAGGAGCGCACGCTCGCCGAGTTCGAGACCCGCGACACCGGCAAGCCGCTCAAGCAGTCCAAGGCCGACATCGCCGCCACCGCCCGCTACCTCGACTACTACGCGGGCTCGATCGAGCGCCTCGAAGGCCGCCAGATCCCCCTCGGCCCCGACGTCCTCGACTACACGGTGCGCGAGCCGTGGGGCGTGTGCGCGCAGATCATCCCGTTCAACTACCCGCTCCAGGTCACCGCCCGCTGCGCCGCGCCCGCCCTGGCGGCGGGGAACGCGGTGATCGTCAAGCCGTCCGAGCTGGCGTCCGTGACGCCGCTGCGCTTCGCCGAGTTCGCGCTGGAGGCGGGCGTGCCGCGCGGGCTGATCCAGGTCGCGACCGGCGACGGCGCGACCGGCGCCGCGCTCGTCTCCCACCCCGGGGTCGACCACGTCACGTTCGTCGGCAGCGCCGCCACCGGCTCCAAGGTCGCCGAGGCCTGCGCACGGCGGCTCGTCCCGATCGAGCTCGAGCTCGGCGGCAAGTCGCCCAACGTCGTCTTCGCCGATGCCGACCTCGAGAACGCCGTCCCGGCGATCGTGAACGCCCTGATCCAGAACGCGGGCCAGAGCTGTTCCGCCGGGACGCGGCTGCTGGTCGAGCGAAGCGCCTTCGACGCCGTCACGACGGCCGTCGCCGCCGCGCTCGACAAGGTCACGATCGCCCCCGGCATCGAGGACAAGGACCTCGGCCCACTGATCTCCGAGCGCCAGCTCAACCGCGCGCTCAGCCTGCTCGACGCCGCCCGCGAGCAAGGCGCCGACGTCCGCGGCGGTGAGCATCGCGGCGGCCTCTTCCTCACGCCCGCGCTGGTCACCAGCGTCACGCCGGACATGGAGATCGTCCAGGAGGAGGTCTTCGGTCCCGTGCTCACCGCGAGCGCGTTCGACGACGACCGCGACGCGATCGCCCAGGCCAACGCCACGCCGTACGGGCTCGTGGCGGGCGTGTGGACGCGCGACCTCAGCCGCGCGCACCGCGTCGCCGCCGGGATCAAGGCCGGCCAGGTGTTCGTCAACCGCTACGGGGTCGGCGGCGGCGTCGAGCTGCCGTTCGGCGGCATGAAGCGCTCCGGCATCGGGCGCGGCAAGGGCATCGAAGCGCTGCTCGCCTACTCGCAGATCAAGAACGTGTGCATCGGCCTATGAACGTCGTCGACGCCGTCGACGAGCTCACGGACGAGCTGATCGCGCTCCTCCAGGCGCTGATCCGGATCCCGACGGTCAACCCGCCCGGGAACGCGTACGACGACTTCGTCACGGCGTTCCGCGCAACGCTGGACGGCTACGGCTACACCACCGAGGTCCACACGGTGCCGGACGAGGACCTCGCGACGCTCGCCCCGCTGGGAGAGGGCCTCCCGCGCCCCAATCTGATCGGCACACTCACCCGCGGCAGTGGCCCGACCGTCCACCTCAACGGCCACTACGACGTCGTCCCGGTCGGCAACGACTGGACCCGCGACCCGTTCGGCGGCGAGCTGATCGACGGCTGGATCCACGGCCGCGGCGCCGCCGACATGAAGAGCGGCCTGGCGGCGCAGGTGATCGCCGCCGAGGCGGTGCGCCGCGCCGGGTTCAGCGGGACGATCGTGCAGAGCGCGGTCCCCGACGAGGAGACCGTCGGCGTGCGCAACGCCGGCATGGGCTGGCTGGTCGAGCAGGGCCTCGTCAAGGCCGACGCGCTGATCATCACCGAGCCGTTCGGCCCGCACGGCGTCGGCATCGGCCACAAGGGCGCGATCTGGGGCGAGATCACGATCCACGGCAAGCAGGCGCACGGGTCGAGCCCGCGGCTGGGCGTCAACGCGATCGAGGCGATGGCGCGTTACCTGGCGGCGATCGACCGCGACCTGCGCCCGAAGCTCGACGAGCGCACCACGACCTACGGCGTGACGCCGGACGAGCCTCGCGCGACGCTCTCCTTCGACACGATCGCCGGCGGCGCGGCGACGAACATCGTCCCGGACCGCTGCACCGTGACCTTCAACCGCCGGCTCGTCCCCGGTGAGGACCTCGACGAAGCGCGGCAAGAGCTGCTCGCGCCCCTCCAGGACCAGCACTACGACTACCGCGAGTTCTATTCGACCGAGCCCGTCCTGGTCTCACCCGAGGAGCCGGTCGTCCAGGCCGCGCTGAACGCCGTACGACAGCTCGGCCTGACGCCTCAGCTCCTGATCTCCGCCGGCAGCGACGACCAGCGCTTCGTGGTCAACGGGGCCGGGATCACCAACTCGGTGATCTACGGCCCCGGCACCACGGCGCTGTCGCACATCTCCGACGAGCGCATCTCGGTCGAGGACCTCGTGCTCGGCACCAAGGGCCTCGCGCTGATCCTAAGCGCCGAACTCGCTCGGGTCTGACACACCCTCCTCGAGCCACGTGTAGCGGCCGTCGAGCAGGTTCATCGCGGTCTTGTAGCCCTGGTCGTCGTCGTTGGACCAGAGGTCGTGGAAGAGGCCGTCGGCGCGGCGGCGGGCCTGGGCGCAGAACATGTCCGCCAGCTCACGGGCCGACTCGGCTCGCTCCGGGGACTCCTGGGCGATCGTGTCCGCGTAGACGACCGCCGCGGAGATCGCGAACAGCTCGGCGCCGATGTCGACGATCCTGCCGAGGAACGACTGGCGCTGCTCGAGCTTGGCCTGCCAGCGGCCCATCGCGTAGAACGTCGAGCGGGCGAGCTTGCGCGACGAGCGCTCGGCGTAGCGCAGGTGCGAGGCGAGCGGGCCGAACTCGTCGAAGGCATGCGGCTTGTTGCCGTCGCCCACGGCCAGCTTCGGCAGCCACTTGCCGTAGAAGGCCCCGGCGGCGACGGCGCTCTTGGCCTTCTCGCCCAAGGGCGTGTCGGCCTCGAGGATGTCGCCCGCGACCTGCAGGTGCTGGTCGACGGCCTCGCGCGCGATCAGCAGGTGCATGATCTCGGTCGAGCCCTCGAAGATGCGGTTGATGCGCATGTCGCGCAGCGCCTGCTCGACGCCGATCGGCTTCTCGCCGCGGGCCTTCAGCGACTCGGCGGTCTCGTAGCCGCGGCCACCGCGGACCTGGACGAGCTCGTCGAGCACCTTCCAGCCGAGCTCGGAGCCGTACAGCTTGGCGATCGCGGCCTCGATCCGGACGTCGTTGCGCTTCTCGTCGGCCAGGCGCGAGGCGACGTCGAGCATCGCCTCCAGGCCGAAGGCGCTGGCCGCGATGAACGCGTTCTTCTGCGCGACGGCGTCGTGCTTGCCCACCGGGCGTCCCCACTGGACGCGCTCGGAGGACCACTCGCGCGCGATCTTCGTCGCCCACTTGGACTGCCCGACGCAGATCGCGGGCAGCGCCAGCCGCCCGGTGTTCAGGGTCGACAGGGCGATCTTGAGCCCCATGCCCTCCTTGCCGATCAGGTTGCCCGCAGGCACGAAGACGTTCTCGAGCTTGGTCACCGAGTTCTCGATGCCCCGCAGGCCCATGAACTGGTTGCGGTGGGTGACGCTGACGCCCTCGGACTTGTACTCCAGGACGAACGCGCTGATCCCGCCGCGGTGGCCTTCGGACTTCGGCACCCGCGCCATCACGACGACGATGTCGGCGATCACGCCGTTCGTCGCCCACAGCTTGGTCCCGTTGAGCACGTAGCCGCCGTCCACCGGCTCCGCGGACGTCGCCACGCGCGCGGGGTCGGAGCCGACGTCCGGCTCGGTCAGCAGGAAGGCGGAGATGTCCGTCCGGGCGACGCGCGGGAGCCACTCGCGCTTCTGCTCATCCGTGCCGAACATCCGCAGCGGCTCGGCGACGCCGATCGACTGGTGCGCGGACACGAGCGCGCCGAGCGCGCCATGCCACGTGCCGATCATCGTCAGCGCGCGGTTGTAGTAGACCTGCGAGAGCCCGAGCCCGTCGTACTCCGGCGCGACCTTCATGCCCATCGCGCCGATCCGCTTGAGCCCGGCGACGACCTCGTCCGGGATCTTCGCGTCGCGCTCGATCTTCAGCGGGTCGACCTCGGTCTCGAGGAACTGCCGCAACGTGGCGAGGAAGCGCTCGCCCTTCTCGACGGCCTCGGCGTCCAGCCGCGGCTGCGGATGGATCAGGTCGAGGCGGAAGTTGCCGAGGAAGAGCTCCTTGCCGAAACTCGGCAGCGTCCAATCCTGCTCGCGCGCGGCCTCCGCGACCTGCCTTGCTTCCTGCTCCGTGACATTCGTGGTGGCCATGACCTACTCCCAGGCGTAGTTTCAGCGTATGTCGCACATATCATCCCGTTCACGGGTGCTGGCCGTCGCGGTCACGGCACTCGCGAGCTGGGGCGCCCCGGAGCTGGCCGCGGCGCATCCTGATCCCGCCACGCCCGGGGCTCCGAGCGTCGGCGACCGCCTCTTCCCGGGTCTGGGGAACGGCGGGTACGACGTCGAGCATTACACGCTCGACTTCACGTACGCCAGCGCCGCCTCTGTGCAATCCGTCGCAGCCAGGGCGACGATCGAGGCTCGCGCGACACAGGCGCTCTCGCGGTTCGATCTCGACTTCGACGGCGATTCCGTCCAGGGGGTGAGCGTCAACGGGCGGACGGCGGCGTTCGCCCGCTCGGGCGAGGAGCTCGTCGTCACGCCGAGGTCCTCGCTGCCCGACCATCGCGACTTCACGGTCGAGGTCGCCTACACCTCGGGGCCACGTGACATCCCGCCGGACGCGGACCTCAACACCGTGTTGGGCACCGCCTGGTTCGCAACCCCTTCAGGCTCGATCACGGCGGCGCAGCCGAGCCGCGCGCACCGCATCTTCCCGTCCAACGACCACCCGTCCGACAAGGCCTCCTTCACGATCCGCGCCGACACCCCCGCGGGCTCGGACTTCACCGCCAACGGCGAGCTCGTGGCCAAGACGACCCGCGCCGGCCGCACCCGCTGGACCTACGAGGAGCGCGAGCCGATGGCGACCGAGCTGATCCAGCTCGCGTTCGGGAACCACACGCTGAAGGTGCGCGGCTTCCACCGCGGGATCTTCATCCGCGACCTGGCGCCGACCGCCGAGCTCGACGCGCTCGAGCCCGCCTACTCGCGCGAGCTCGACCACCTCGACTGGATGATCGCCCGCGTCGGCCGCTACCCGTTCCGCTCCTACGGCACGTTCGCGTCCGACGCGACGTTCCCGTTCGCGCTCGAGACCCAGACGCTCTCGCTCTACCCGGACTTCCTGTTCCTGCCGCCGTTCCCGGCCGCGATCTATGAACCGATCATGGTCCACGAGCTGGCGCACATGTGGTTCGGCGACGACGTCGCGCCCGCGCGCTGGAGCGACGTGTGGCTCAACGAGGGTCATGCCACCTGGTACGAGTGGAACTACGGCGACGAGTTCTTCGGAGCGAACTTCGAGGACCGCATCCACGGCGCCTACCAGGCCGGTGACCAGTTGCGCGCGCTCTACGGCCCGATCGCGCAGCCGAAGTACGGCGCCGACGACATCGCGAAGATGTTCAGCCCGAACATCTACGACAGCGGCGCGGTCGCGTTGTTCGCCCTGCGCCAGGTGATCGGCGAGCGCGCGTTCAACCTGCTCGAGCGCGCATGGGTGACACTCGGGAGCCGCCGCTCGCTGACCACGCAGGACTTCATCGCGCTGGCGTCGGTGATCGGCCATCGCGACCTGCGCTCCTTCATGAACAACTGGCTGTACTCGACCAAGACGCCGCCGATGCCGGGGCATCCGGAGTGGACGGTGGACCCGGCCGGTGCGGCCGCTCCGCTGCGGGCGGCGGCGAGCCCGGCGGAGGTGCTTCTGAAGCGCTGACCGAAACTCAGGGGTGGGCGCATGCGTTCAACTGGCACATGCGTCCACTTCTCGCCCTCCTGTTCGTGCTCGTCCTCGCCGCTCCCGCGCAGGCCGCCGGACCGGAGGTCGGGATCGCCGACGACCGCGTCCTGCTCGCCGGCGGGCCCGAGGCCGACGCCGCCATCGCGGAGTGGCAGCAGCTCGGCATCCAGCAGGTGCGCATCTACGCGCTGTGGTCGCGGATCGGTGGACCGTCGGCGCAAGCGCCGTATGAGTGGGACCAGCTCGACCATGCGGTGGACCGCGTCGTCGCGGCGGGCATGCAGCCGCTGCTGACGATCACCGGACCTGGCCCGCTGTGGTCGAGTCGCCGGTCCGAGCGCGGCGACCCCCGGTGGGACCCGGACCCGGCGCTGTTCGCCGACTTCGCCGGCGCGGTCGCGGCCCGGTACGGCGACCGGGTCGACCGCTACGTGGTCTGGAACGAGCCGAACCTCGGCTCCTGGCTGCGCCCGCAGGCCTCGTGCTCGCACCACGTCTGCACACCGATCTCGCCGCACCTCTACCGCGGGCTCGTTCGCGCCGCGTACCCCGCGATCCACGCCGCCGACCCCGGCGCGCAGGTCCTGATCGGCGCGATGTCCTCACGCGGCTCGACGTTGAACAGCGAGAACTCGACGCTGCGGCCGATGGCGTTCCTGCGCGCCCTCGGGTGCGTGGACGCCCGCTTCAAGACACTCCGCAGCGGCCGCTGCGCGGGCTTCCGACCCGCCAAGGGCGACGGCTTCGCCTTCCACCCGCACGGCGTCCTGACCGCGCCCGACAAGGCGTTCCCGAACCCCGACGACGTCTCACTCGCGTCGCTCGGACGGTTGGAGAGCGCCCTGGACAGGATCCAGCGCGGGGGAGGCCTCCAGGCCGGCACCCGCCGCTTCGACCTCTACATCGACGAGTACGGCTACCAGACCAACCCGCCCGACCGTGTCTCCGGGATCTCGGCGACGACGCAGAACGCGTGGCTGCAGCGCGCGGCCTACCAGGCCTGGCGCGACCCGCGCGTGAAGCTCTTCACCCAGTACCTATGGCGTGACGAGCCGCTCGCGTCCGGTTACTCCGGTTGGCAGTCGGGCCTGCGCTACGCGGACGGCCGTGCCAAGCCAGCCTTGAAATCGTTCCCGACGCCGTTCGTGCTGGACGCCGCCCGCGGACGCCTGTGGGGACAGGTCCGGCGCCGCGACACGAATGTTGTCAAGGTGGAGAGACGCTTAGCGGGAAGCTCCACGTGGAGGGTGGTCGCGACCCGTCGCACCGACTCCCGCGGCTACTGGAGCTGGACCACGCGGTTGCTCAGGGGCGCCTCATATCGTTATGTGGCAGCGAACGCCACGAGCGCCGCTTTGAAGCGGGGGTAATGTTCTGGCCGATTGGCCGGTCCGTCTGATACCGCTTCACAGCTGCAGGCACTCGCCGCGCTGCAGAATGTCACCGCCGCCATCTCCGGCGCCGCGACGCCGGAGCAGGTCGGACAAGCCGTCGCGGAGCACGGCGCCCGCGCGCTGGACGGGTCGGGCGGCGTGGTGTTCGCGCTCGAGGACGGGCTCCTGCGCGTGATCGGCCGGTGGGGCGACGCCGAACGGTTCCTGCAGGGCCGCACGTCGCTGCCTCTGGCCGCCCGCACGCCCTCGGCGACCGCCGCGCGCGAGCGCCGGACCGTTGCGGCCGCCTCGTTCGATCCGTTCCCCGACATCTCGGCGCGGCCGAGCCAGGCGGTGTGCGGCGTGCCGTTGCTGGCGGGCGACGAGGTGCTGGGCGCGCTGGGCGTCAGCCGCCCCGAACCGTTCGACGATCCCGAGCTCGAGCTGCTCGAGGCGCTCGCCGGCCAGAGCGCGCTGGCGCTCGAGCGCGCGCGGCTCTACCGCCGCCAGCAGCTGGTCAACGACCGCCTGCACCGCCTGCAGACCGTCACCGCGGGGCTGGCGCGGGCGCTCACGCCGAGCGAGGTCGCCGCGACCGCGGCGGCACAGGGCGCGGAGGCGCTCGGGGCGAGCACGGCGTGGGTCGCGCTGATGGACGCCTCCGAGCGCTCGCTGGAGCTGGCGCACGCGGCGGGGCACGAGCCGGAGACCCGTGCGCGGTTCGCGTCGCTGCCGCTGGACGCGGCGCTCCCGCTCTCCGTGGCCGCTCGCACCGCGACCCCGATCTGGCTCGAGAGCCCGGAGGCGATCTTCGGCAGCTACCCGCGCTTCGCCGAGGTCCGCCCGCAGGCGCAGTCCGCCGCGCTGCTGCCGCTGGTCGACGACGGCGCCGTGCTCGGCGCGATCGGCCTCGTGTTCGACTTCCCCGTCGTCTTCACCGCCGACGACCGCGACTACCTGGTCGCGCTGACGCGGCTCTGCGGGCAGGCGCTCGGGCGGGCGCGGCGCTACCAGGCCGAGCACGACCTCGCGGCGACGCTGCAGCACGCGCTGCTGCCGGAGTCGCTGCCGCGGGCGGACGGGCTCGAACTCGCCGTCCGCTACCTGCCGGCCGCCGACGGCACCGCCGCGGGCGGGGACTTCTACGACGCGATCGAGCTGCCCGGCGGGCGGCTGGGGATCGCGGTCGGCGACGTGGTCGGCCACGGCCCGGCGGCCGCCGCCGCGATGGGCCAGCTGCGCAGCGCGCTGCGGGCGTACGCGCTCGAAGCCCGCCCGCCCGCCCGGGTGATGCAGCTGCTCTCGCGGTACGCGGACGGCGTCTCGGGCGCGCGCGGGGCGACGCTCGCCTACGCCGTGCTCGACCCCGGCGCGCACGAGGTCCGCTACTGCTGCGCCGGGCATCCACCGCCGCTGCTGGTGTCGCCGAACGGCGACACCCGGTTCCTCGAGGGCGCGCGCGGCGTGCCGCTCGATCGCGCGCTCGGCCAGGTGTACGAGGACACGACGGCGCTCGTGACCGAGGGCTCGACGCTGATCCTCTACTCCGACGGCGCCGTCGAGCGCCGCGGCGAGGCACTCGACGTCGGCATGGGCCGGCTGGCCGTCGCGGCCTCCACCGCCGCGAGGCTCACCCCCGAGGCGCTCTGCTCGGCGGTGCTGGACGCGCTGTTCGAGGAAGGCCGGCACCGGCGCGACGACGTCGCGCTGCTGGCGGCGCGGGCCTTGCCGCTGATGGTCGCCCCGCTGCACCTGTGGTTCCTGGCACGCGCGGACCAGCTCGCGGTGGTGCGGCAGGCCATGCGCACGTGGCTGGCGGGTGCCGCCGTCGACCCCGGGGATGCCGAGCTCGTCGTGCTGGCGGCGGGCGAGCTGTGCGCGAACTCGGTCGAGCACGCGTACGCTCCGGACGTGACCGACGCGGCGGTCGAGGTCGCCCTCGCGCGCGAGCCGGGCGGCGTGCTGACGCTCGTCGTGCGCGATCGCGGGCGCTGGCGGCCACCGCCCGCCGATCCGGGATTCCGCGGGCGCGGGCTGAACATCGTGCGGGCGCTGATGCACGCCGTCGACGTCGACGAGGGCGCCGACGGCACGACCGTCAGCACCCGCTACAAGCCGGGCGGCGCGCCGCCCATCACGCTGCCGGAGATCGAGCCGGCGGCCATCGAGGTGGATCGCAGCGCCGCCGTGCCGGTCGCTCGCCTGCGCGGCGAGATCGACGGCGCCAACGCCGACGCGCTCGAGCCGGCGCTGCTCGAGCTCGCTCCTGGGCCGGTGATCGTCGACCTCAGCGAGCTGGCGTTCCTGGCCAGCGCCGGGCTGCGGGTGCTGTTCGGGCTGGCCAACAAGTGCGTGCGGATCGCGGTCGTCGCGCCGGTCGAAGCGCCGTTCCGGCGCGCGCTGGACGTTGCCGAGCTGTCGAAGGTGGCGTACGTCGCCGACAGTCCTCATGAGGCGCTGGAACACTTCGCGCTCTGAATGATCGTCGACTGCGCCCACTACCGCGACGGCTTCCGTCAGCACGAGGGCAAGATGGCCCCCGAGGACGCGGCGCTGATCTGCAAGCAGGATCCGGGGTTCGTGTGGCTGGGCATGGTCGAGCCCTCCGAGGAGGAGCTCGTGCGCGTCCAGGACATCTTCGGCCTGCATGAGCTCGCGGTCGAGGACGCGCAGAGCTTCCACCTGCGGCCGAAGGTCGAGGCCTACGAGGGCGACATCACGTTCGTCGTCCTGCGCACCGCCCGCTACGTCGACGACCGCGAGGAGGTCGAGTTCGGCGAGGTCTCGATCTTCGTCGGGCCGGGCTTCATCATCACCGTCCGCCAGGGCGTCGCCGCCGACCTGCACGTGGCGCGCCTGAAGCTCGAGGCGCGGCCGCATCTGCTCGAGGAAGGGCCGGCCGCGGTGCTGTGGGCGATCCTGGACAAGATCGTCGACGACTACGCGCCTGTGGTCGAGGGCCTCGAGAGCGACATCGAGGAGGTCGAGCACACGGTCTTCGCCGGCACCCACGCGCCCACCCACCGGATCTACCTGCTGCGCCGCGAGGTCTCGGACTTCTACCGCGCCGTGCACCCGCTGCTCGGGCCCGCCGCCGCGATCACCCAGGGCGGCGTCCTGGCGATCAGCGACGGGCTGCGCCAGTACTTCCGCGACGTCGACGACCACCTGAAGCTCGTCAACGAGGAGATCCTCGCCCAGCGGGACCTGCTGAGCACGATCCTGCAGGCGAACATGGCGGTCGTCTCCGCCGAGCAGAACGAGGTCGTCCGGCGCATCTCCGCGTGGGCGGCGATCATCACCGTCCCGACGTTCATCGCCTCCTTCTACGGCATGAACTTCGAGCACATGCCGGAGCTGAAGTGGGTCGGTTCCTACCCGGCGGCGGTGCTGCTGATGATCGTCGCGGGCGTGGTGCTGTGGCGAGGGTTCAAACGCGCTTCGTGGCTCTGAGCGTGCGCGGGGCGGTGATCGACCCCGCTCCGAACGCCCTACGGTGAGGGTGATGAGCAGCAACGGGAAGATCCGGGGTGGAGACATCCGCGCCGCGGGCATCGAGGACGGGCCGGTGATGGGTGTGGCGCTGCGCTGCATGCCTCGCGCCGTCAAGCAGCTCGGCCGCGACGAGGCGCTCGCCCGGTTGGCCGACGTGGCCGCCGCTCCGGCGGAGCACATGTCGGACCCGCACTTCGCGCAGGTCGCGGAGCGGCTCATCGAGGCGGCGGCCGAGGCCGAGAAGCGGTTCGTCGAGCGTGACGCCCCGGCGCCGATGGTCAGCTACTGCGGCGACGTCGACCCGGGCGCGCTCGAGCAGATGCGCAACTCGCTGCGGCTCCCGAGCGCCCTGCGCGGCGCGCTGATGCCGGACGCGCACCGCGGCTACGGGCTGCCGATCGGCGGCGTGCTGGAGACCGAGGGGACCGTGATCCCGTACGCCGTCGGCGTCGACATCGCCTGCCGCATGAAGCTCTCGATCGTCGACATCGACCCCTCGGCGCTCGACGACGGACGCCACCTCGAGGACGCGCTGCTCAAGGAGACCGCGTTCGGGACGGGCGGCTCGCTCAAGCGCCGCGCCGACCATGAAGCGATCCACGACGAGCGCTGGCGGTTGACGCCGTTGGTGCAGCGCGTCCGCGACCGCGCGTGGAAGCAGCTGGGGTCGAGCGGGAGCGGCAACCACTTCGTCGAGTGGGGCCTGCTCACCTTGCCGTCGCCTGACCTGGGGCTGCCGGCCGGGCGCTACGTGGCGCTGCTGTCGCACTCGGGCAGCCGCGGCGCGGGCGCGCAGATCGCCGGCCACTACTCCAAGCTTGCGCGCGAGCTGCGCCCGGAGCTGCCCAAGGAGCTCTCGTACCTGTCGTGGCTCGACCTCGACCACGACTCGGGCCGCGAGTACCTCGCGCTGATGCAGCTGATGGGGGAGTACGCCTCGGCCAACCACGCGGTCATCCACGAGCGCGTGACAGGCAGCCTGAAGGCCGAGGTCCTCGCCGGCGTCGAGAACCACCACAACTACTTCTGGCAGTACGAGCGCGACGGCCGCACCGTCGGCGTGCACCGCAAGGGCGCGACGCCGGCGGCCGCGGGCGAGCTCGGCGTGATCCCGGGCTCGATGGCCGCGCCCGGCTTCGTCGTGCGCGGCAAGGGCGCGCCAGACAGCATCGAGTCCGCCGCCCACGGCGCCGGCCGCCGCATGAGCCGCACCGCGGCCACGCAGCAGTTCAACTGGAAGATGATCACGCCCGTTCTGAAGGAGCGCGGCGTCAAGCTGCTCTCGGCGGGGATCGACGAGAACCCGTTCGCCTACAAGGACATCGAGGAGGTCATGGCCCAGCAGACCGACCTCGTCGACGTCATCGCCCGCTTCGATCCGCGCATCGTCCGCATGGCCGACGCGGGCGAGCGTCCCGAGGACTGACCCTTCGCCTGCCCGCCCGGCCCTTGCCCAGCCAGTGCGGAACGGCGTAGTGTCCCGCCATGCCCGGACCACTTGGACGCCGCCCACCAACCGACTGGACGCACGTCGACAAGTACCCGCTGATGGCGAGCATGGTGCCCGCCAAGCCCACGCCGGTCGTGATCGGCGTGAACTGGTACGTCGAGTTCGACGCGCCGGTGAAGGACGATCAAGGCCACTACTGGATCGCCCGAGACGGCAAGCTCTCGACGGTCCGCGGCGGGCACTGCGTGTGCCTGAAGCCGAAGGGGACCAACGACCCCGACGCCTGGTGGGACTTCTACAACCAAGGCGAAGAGGGGGCTTGCGTCGGGTTCGGGATCAGCCGCCTGACGTCACAGCTCAACCGCAAGACCTATGACGGCTTCTGGCTCTACCACGAGGCCAAGAAGATCGACGAGTGGCCCGGGGAGGACTACGACGGCACCTCGGTGCGCGCCGGGCTGGACGTGCTGCGCAAGCGCGGCCACTGCGTCGTCGACGGCGGCAAGACCAGCCCGGAGGCGGTCGGCGAAGGCATCAAGGCCAACCGCTGGGCGCGCTCGATCGACGACGTGCTGACCACGCTCGGCTACGGCGGCCTCGACTACGTCGACGTGCTCAACTCGTGGGGCCGCGGGTTCCCGCACCTCACCCGCATGCCCGCGACCGTCCTCGAGCGGTTGTGGAAGGAGGACGGCGAGGTGGGGTTGGTCACGGACCGCTGAGTACGCAGATCGTCTTGAAGTCCGGGTCGCTCGCCCCGTGCAGGCGGGCGCCCACGGCCTTCAAGGAGCGCAGGTACTCGATCACCTCGTCGGTGATCCGCTCGCCCGGCAGCAGCACGGGGATGCCGGGCGGGTAGCCGGCGATCGCCTCCGCGCTCACGCGGCCGACGGCGTCGTCGACGGCGACGACGTCCGACTCGCCCAGGAACGCGTCGCGCGGCGGCATCACGACCTCGTTCTCGAACGTGCCGGTGGCGAGCGTGACCTCCTCGGTGATGCCCGGCCGCTCCATGCGGGAGGCGATCGACGTCAGGTCGTGGACGAAGCGCTCGAGCTCGCGCGGCATCTCGTCGATGCCGAGGACGAGCACGATCGTGGCCTGCGTGGCGAGCTCGACCTGGGTGTCGAAGTTCGAGCGCAGCGCGGCGGCCATCTCGTAGCCCGTCGCGCCGGTGCCGCGCACGTCGATCACGAGCCGGAGGGGATCTCGTGCGGCGACGCCCGGCCGGCCGATCTCCTCGTCGCCGACGACGCGGCAACCGGGGATCTGGTCGATCGCCTCGGCGGTCCGGCGGGACGCGGCGATGGTGCCGCTCAAGAGCGCCTCCCCGTGGAGGACCAGCTGGCGGCGCGCGCCGTCGAGCGACAGCATCAGCAGCGAGGACGGCGAGGTCGAGCGCATCAGCCGCAGCGTGCGTGCGATCGCGTCGGGGTTGATCCGTCCGCTGTCGCCGACGTGCAGCAGCGCCGACTGCGTCAGCGAGCCCGCGATCTTGTGCACCGAGGTGAGCATCGCGTCCGCGCCGACGCTGAGCGCGTTGGGCGGGAGCTCGGAGTGGAAGCCGAAGTGCGGGCCCCAGGACTGGTCGACGACGAGCGGCACGCCGAACGAGTGCGCCACGTCCGCGCAGCCGGCGACGTCGGCGGCCATGCCGTAGTACGTCGGGGAGACGATGAACGCGGCCCGCGCTCCCGGCGTCGCCTCCAGCGCCGCGCGCAGCGAGTCGGGGGTGACCCCGTGGGCCATGCCGAGCTCGGGCTCGTACTCGGGCGCGACCCACGTCGGGAGGCCGCCGCTCAGCACGAGGCCGTCGATCACCGACGCGTGCGCGTTGCGCTGCGCGACGACGGGCGCGCCCAGCGGCGCCAGCGCCAGGCAGAGCGCGTGGTTGCCCTGCGTGGCGCCGTTGGTCAGGAACCACGACCGGGCGGCGCCGTAGGCCTCGGCCGCCAGCTGCTCCGCCCGCTCGTACGGCGTCGGCGACTCGCCCAGGTCGACGCCGTGGATGTCCTGCGGGATGTCGAGCTTGAGCGTCTGCCAGCCGATCGCTGTGCGCACACCGAGGTCGGCGCCGTTGCCCGCCTTGTGGCCGGGCACGTGGAAGCGGGTGGAGCCGCGGAACCCGTACGCGACGACGGCGTTCAGATACGGCGCCTGCGGCTGGTCGGGGGAGGCCATGTCGCGGAGCATGGCAGGATTCCCGCCGTGGTCCTCACACGCGAATACGTCGACGTGCCGGTGGGCGAGCGGGCGATGCGCACCTTCGTGGCCAAGCCCACGGCGCCCGGGTCCTATCCCGGCATCGTCTTCTACACCGACATCTTCCAGCTGACCGAGTCCAGCCTGCGCTGGGCGGTCCGGCTGGCCGGCTACGGCTTCCTGGTCGCGGTCCCGGAGATCTACCACCGCGTCGAGCCCGCGGGAACGGTGCTGGGATTCGACGACCCGGGCAAGGCGCGCGGGCAGGCGGACGCGGAGGCGATCACGACCGCCGAGTTCGACGAGGACATCGCCGCGGCGCTGGACTGGCTGGCGTCCGTGTGCCCCAGCGTCGGCGCCGCCGGCCACTGCACGGGCGGGCATCTCGGGTTCCGTGCCGCGTTCGACCCCCGCGTCCGTGGCAGCGCGCTGTGGTACCCGACGGGCCTGCACGACGGCAAGCTCGGCAAGGACAAGACCGACTCGCTGGAGCGCGTCGCGGACATCTCCGGCGAGCTGCTGTTGATCTTCGGTTCGCGCGATCCGCACACGCCGTCCGCGGCGCGCGAGACCGTGCGAGCCGCGCTCGACGGCGGGCCGGCGTTCCGCTGGCTCGAGTTCGACGCCGAGCACGCGTTCGGGCGCGACATCGGTCCGCGGTTCGACCCCGAGGCCACCGACCTGGCGTTCGCCGAGACGGTCGCGTTCTTGAGGAGGACGCTGTGATCCTCTACGACCACCCGGTCTCCGCGAACTGCCTGAAGGTCCGCATCCTGCTCGCCCACCTGGGGCTGTCGTATGAGCGCGTCACGGTCGATCTGTTCGCCGGCGAGACCCGCCGTCCCGAGCACCTCGCGCGCAACCCCGACGGACGCGTCCCGGTGCTCGAGCTCGACTCGGGCGAGCTGCTGCCGGAGTCGGCGGCGATCCTGCTCTATCTGGCCGAGGGGACGCCGTACCTGCCGGACGACCGGCTGGCGCGCTTCCGCGTGCACCAGTGGCTGTTCTTCGAGCAGAACCAGATCGAGCCGGGGATCGCGGTCGCGCGCTTCATGGCCGCGGTCGGGCGGGTGAAGAAGCACCCGGAGGTCTTCGGCGAGCGGCTGCGCCAGGGGCGGCGCGGCATGGAGACGCTCGAGCGCGGGCTCGTCGCCGACTTCATCGCGGGGGATTACAGCGTCGCCGACATGGCGTTGTATGGCTACGTGCACTGCGCCGACGAGGCGGGCGCGGACCTGAGCGAGTATCCGCGGATCAACGCCTGGATCGAGCGTGTCGAAGCGCAGCCGGGCTTCGTCAATGACCTTCAGCCGATCACGTGGACGGATAGCTGATCGCGGCACCGGGGCGCAGCGTCGATAGTTCGTGGCTCGAATGGGAGGAAGGTGCGCGCTAGGGGTCGCGCTCGCCCTCCTGGCCTTCCCCTTGGCCGGGGTCGCGCAGGCCAGGGAGCGGGCGGATCGCACGGAGTGGCAGAAGCGGCTCGGCCGCCAGGGCGTGATCGACCTGGACCGGCGCACGGGTACGCCGCGGGTGCTCGCGCGCCTGGACGGGACGCTGACCGGTGCGTCGGCGCGCTCGCCTGAGTCGGTCGCTTCGTCGTATGTGCGCGCGAATCTCGCGTCGTTGGGTCTGAGCGCCGGGGACGTCGTCGGTCCCCCCGTCATCGAGTCCCAGCCGGGCGGCGTGACGTCGATCGAGTGGCGCCAGACGGTCGACGGGATCCCCGCGGCCGACCACGCGTTGCGGGTGAACGTAGGGCGCGACGGGCGGGTGCTGAACGTGCTCGGATCGCCCGCACATGACTTGACGGTGCCGACGACGACGCCGTCCGTGGACGCGGGCGAGGCGGTCCGGGCCGTCCAGGACGACGTCGGCTCGCACCGGTCGCTGGTGCGTCTCGGCGCGCCCCGGGGTGCGCGGCGCACGACGTCGTACGGGCGGGACACGTCGGCGTCGCTCGTCACATTCGACGGGCGCCTGGCGTGGCGCGTCCAGTACCGCGCCGACGCCGACGCGGTCTACGACGCGACGGTCGACGCACGCACCGGGAAGGTGCTGCGGCGGGTGAACATGGTGTTCAGCGACTCGCCCGCGTCGGTCTGGGAGCGCTTCCCGGGCAGCGGGGCCGGCGGGACCGCGAGGACCGTCGATCTGGAACCCTGGCTGGCCGCGTCGGCCACCACCCTCGACGGCTCGAACGTGCATGCGTACAGCGACCTCGACGACAACGATGTCGCGTCCGCCTCGGAGGAGGTCACGCGGGTGGGCGGCGGGTTCAACTTCCCGCTGCAGGCGGTCGGCGGGACGGGCTGCGACGCGGCGCACCTGTGTGCCTGGAGCTCCGCCTCGGATCGGACTTTGAATCGACAGCAGGACGCGGTCCAGGCCTTCTACTTCGCCAACCGCTTCCACGATCACCTGGCGTCGCTCGGCTTCACCGGCTCGATGGGCGCGTTCGAGGGCGCCGACGACCTGCTGCTGGAGACGATGGACGGCGCGAGCACGGGCCCGGACGGCAACCACCTCAACAACGCGAACATGTTCACGCCGCCCAACGGCTCGCACCCGCGGATGCAGATGTACCTGTGGAGCTCGCCGTTCCGGCGCATCTCCAGCGGCAGCGACGCCGCGATCGTCTACCACGAGTACACCCACGGGCTCTCGAACCGGCTCGTCCACGACGCCGACGGCTACGGCGCGGTCAACTCCGCGCAGGCGGGGGCGATGGGGGAGGCCTGGAGCGACTTCTACGCGATGGACTTCATCGTCGACCAGTTCCCGGGATTGGACACGGGCGCGGTGGGCGAGGTCGTGATGGGCGCCTACACCGACCTGCCCGGCTCCTCGTCGAAGCTGCGCTTCTCACCCCTGGACTGCCCGCCGGTCGGCGCCGATCCGGTCGCCTGCCCGGGGCGCCCGGTTCTCGGCTCGGGCGGGTTCACGTACGGCGACTTCGGGCGGATCGCCGGCGGCGCGGAGGTCCACGCCGACGGCGAGATCTGGGCGCAGACCCTCTGGGACCTGCGCACCGCGGTGGGGCCCGCGAAGGCCCGGGCGCTGGTGACGACGGGGATGTCGTTGCTGGCGCCCGAGCCGTCCTTCCTGGACGCGCGCAACGCGATCTTCCTCGCCGACCAGACGCTGTACGGCGGCGCCGACGCTTTGACGCTGTGGGCGGTGTTCGCGGGGCGGGGGATGGGTTTCTACGCCGCCGCGTTGAACGGCGACGACACCGCGCCGGCCGAGAGCTTCGCCCTGCCGCCCGCGGCCGGTGGGGCGGTCGGGACGATCACCGGGCGGGTGACGAACGCGATCGGCGGGGCGGGCGTGGCGGGCGTGACCGTCGGACTTGCGGGCGGCCTCGGCACCGTGAGCGCGGTGACGGGCGCGGACGGCCGCTACACGATCGCCGACGTGCCGGCCGGCTCCTATCTGAAGGTCACCGCCGGTGGCAGCGGGTGGGAGGGACCGGTCACCGCGCTGTCGCTCGGGGCGGGCGCGACCTTGACCTACGACGCCGTCGTCAAGCGCGACTGGGCCGCGAGCAAGGGCGGCGCGACGATCACCGGCTCCAACGGCCGCGAGTGGTCCGACTACGGCTGCGGCCCCAACGCCGCCGTCGACCAGTCCCAGGTGCTCGGCTGGTCGACGACCGCGGGTTCTGACAAGAACCTGATCGTCCAGTTGCCGGACACGATCAATGTCACCCAGTTCGGGCTCGACCCCACCGAGACCTGCGGCGACGGCGCCGATGCCGCCACCGCCGGCTACCGCGTCGAGACCTCGGCCAACGGCACGACCTGGACCGTCGCCGCGACCGGAACCTTCACCAGCGCGAACCGCCGCACGCTGAACCTGGTCGCGCCCTCCGCGGGCGCGAGCGGCGTCCGCTACGCCCGCCTGACGCTGCTCTCCTCCCAGGGCGCGGGCGCCCAGTTCAAGGACCTCTCCGAGTTCGCCGTCTACGGCACACCGTTCACGCCTGCCGACACGACCCCGCCCGACACGACGATCGAGTCGGGCCCGTCGCCGTTCGTGTTCTCGTCTGACGACCCCGCGGCGACGTTCGAGTGCAAGGTCGATGGCGGCGCGTATGCGGCGTGCACGTCGCCGGACGCGCGGACGTTCGCCGACGGCACGCACACCTTCTTTGTCCGTGCGAAGGACCCGGCGGGCAACGTCGACCCGACGCCCGCGTCGAGGACCTTCACGGTCGACACGACGCCGCCGGAGACGACGTTGGCCGCGGGCGGGCCGCCGTTCGCGTTCAGCTCCAATGAGCCGGGGAGCTTCGAGTGCAAGCTCGACGATGGCGACTTCGCGACCTGCACGTCGCCGTTTGCGCCGACGGTCGCCGACGGCGCGCACACCTTCTCCGTCCGCGCACGTGACGCGGCCGGCAACGTCGATGCCACCCCGGAGACGCGGGCGTTCACCGTCGACACGACGCCGCCGGAGACGGAGATCACGAGCGGGCCGGCGGGTGCGACGAGTGACGCGTCCCCGTCGTTCGGCTTCGCGTCGGAGGCGGGTGCGACGTTCGAGTGCAAGCTCGACGGCCCGGGCTCGACGACCGGGACGTACGCGAGTTGCACCTCGCCGCGGGCCTATAGCGCGCTGGCCGACGGCACGTACGTGTTCTCGGTCCGGGCGACGGATGCCGTGGGCAATGTCGATGCGACGCCGGCGACCCGGTCGTTCACGGTCGAGACGACGGCGCCGGACACGGGCATCACGAGCGGGCCCACGGGGCTCACGAACGGGGCGTCGCCGTCGTTCGCGTTCACCTCGACGGAGGCCGGATCGACGTTCGAGTGCAAGCTCGACGGGCCGGGCGCGGCGACGGGCACGTACGCGGCGTGCACGTCGCCGCGCGCGTACGCGTCGCTGGAGGACGGCGACTACACGTTCTCGGTGCGGGCGACCGACAGCCTGGGGACGCCTGACGCCTCGCCGGCCACGCGCACGTTCACCGTCGACACGACGCCGCCGGACACGACGATCGACTCCGGGCCGAACCCGTTCCGGTTCTCGTCGCCGGAGGCGGGCGTGACGTTCGAGTGCAAGGCCGACACCGGCGCGTACGCCGCGTGCGCGTCGCCGCACGTGGTGATGTGGACGGAAGGGACGCACACCTTCGCGGTGCGGGCGAAGGACCCCGCGGGGAACGTCGACCCGACGCCCGCGACACAGACGTTCACGGTCGACACCACAGGGCCGTCGATCACCGGCCTGGTCGGCCCGGCGAACCGCACGAAGAACACGACGCCGACGTTCACGTTCGGCGCCGACGAGGCGGGCGCGACGTTCGAGTGCAAGCTCGAGGCGCTCGAGGTGCCCGGGGCGTTCGAGCCCTGCACGTCCCCGTTCACCTACCCGGCGCTGGAGCAGGACGCGCGCTACACGTTCACGGTCCGCGCCCGCGACGCCGCCGGGAACGTCGGGGCGGACGCCACGTGGGCGTTCACGCTCTTCACCACGGCACCGGAGACCGGGATCAGCAGCGGCCCGGAGGGAGTGACCCGCAACGCGACTCCGGTGGTCGAGTTCGCCTCCTCGCCGCCCGGCGCGACCTTCACCTGCACGCTCGACGGCGAGCCGATCGTGCCGTGCACGAGCCCGCTCACGCTTCACCCGCGCGCGGACGGCGAGCACACGTTCAGCGTCGCCGCCACCGACGACCTCGGCAACGTCGACGCGACGCCGGCGGTGCGGCGCTTCACCCTCGACACGACGGCGCCGGACACGTTCCTCGACGCGACGCCGCCCGCGACCGTGCACGCAGGACTGTTGACGTTTGCCGTGCGCGCGAGCGACGGGACGGTCGCCTGCGCGCTCGATGACAGTGAGTACGGCTCGTGCGCGATGATCATCCGGGCCGAGGCGCTGACGCCGGGCGAGCACGTCTTCCGCGCCCGCGCCGAGGACGCGGCGGGCAACATCGACGCGACGCCGGCCGAGTTCCGCTTCACGGTCGTCAACGGCGCGCCCACGGCGACGCTGGCCTTCGATGTCACCAGCGGCCCCGCGCCGCTCGCCGCCCAACCGACGATCGGCGGCACCGATCCCGACGACGACCCGCTGACCTACACGCTCGACTTCGGCGACGGCCAGGTCGCGCGCGGCACGCTGCCGAGGCCGCTCCTCCCGCACCGCTATGAAGTGGCGGGCGTGTACACGGTGCGCCTGACCGTCAGCGACGGCCGCGTCACCGCGCACGCCGAGCAGGAGGTCGTCGTCACGACGCTGCAGGGCGTCACGCCCGCATCGCTTGCGCTCGAGCTCAGCGCCCGGCGCGTCGACCTCGGCACGTTCATCCCGGGCGTCGCGCGGGACTACACGGCGGGTCTGACCGCGACGACGACCGGCAGGGGAACGCTGACCGTTGCCGACACGGGCGCGGAGGCCGGCTACCTCCTCGGCCCCGCGGGTGCGTTGACGCAGCCGCTCACGGTCCGCGCGACGAACGGCGCGTTCACGGCATTGACCACCCCGGTCGTGGTCCCGAACGCCGTCGAGTTCCGCCAGTCGATCGCCGCGGACGAGGTCCTGCGCCCGGGCGCCTACACGAAGGCGCTCACCTTCACGCTGACCGTCACGACTCCGTGAGCGCCCGCAGCACGTACGGGCCGAGCGTCGCCGAGTAGGTGCCGGTCATGTGGTTGGCGTCGCGCACGACGAGCGCGCCGCCGATGACCGGGTAGCAGCGGCGGTCGCAGAAGAAGGGGGAGAGGTCGAGCACCTGGCGCCCGGTGTCTCGCGCGGCGCGGACGGCGGGGTCGCGTGGCAGGCCGAACCGGCGCGGCACGGCGCAAGCGGGCCCGGGTGCACGCTCGCGCCGCAGTGCCCGCCGGATGCACGTGTCGGTGTCACCACGGAAGCGCGGCGTGTCGCGGAGGACGATCACGCGCCGGTCGCCCAGGGCGGCCCATGCCTCTGCGTAGCCCCGCACCGACGCGGCGAAGCGCGTCTCGCCGCGGCGCGGTACCACACCGGAGCCGGTGGACAGGCCGGCGACGAACACCGTGCGGATCTCCGGCCTCGCGGCCAGCCAGGCGAAGACGTCCTCCTTCCAGCGCGCGCACTGCGTGCGGCGCGGCTCACGCAGGTCGCGCAGCGCCTTCTGCAGCGGACAGCTCGAGCGGGTGATCGAGACGCCGCTCCACCCCCTGGCCGTCGCGACGTGCTCGAACGCCGCCCGCCAGTGACCCGCGTGGCTGTCGCCGACGAGCGCGATCGTCTCGCCCGCCTTCGCTCCGAAGCGGCAGATCGCCGGCGGACCGGGATCGATCGACCGGCACGGCGAGTTCGGCAGCGTCCGCGCTTCCGTCAGCGACGGTGTCACGGTCCGGGTGGGGTTCGAGCACGGCACTTCGGGGTCGCGCGCGGCGGCCCCGAAGCACATCGCCGCGGCCAGCTCCAGCAACATCAGTGTTCGCAGTGCGAAGGCTGCGGCGGGACGTCCAGCGTCGGGTTGCGGTCGAAGAAGCCGAACGGCTTGAGCCAGAAGGACACCGTGTCCACGGGCATGATCGGCCAGTCCTCCATGCGCGTGATGTGGTGGATGCCGAAGACGTACCAGAGCACGACGTCGGTGTCCTCGATCGAGCGCCCGGCGGCGGTCCACGTCGGTAGCCCGTCGTCCGTGTCGGACTGGTTCGGGAACGGACCGCACGGCCAGCGCTCCGCCGCGTCATACGGGGTCACCCACAGCGTGTGGCGCAGCGCCTCGGCGGTGCGCAGCACGGGCGAGTCCTCCGGGAGCATGTGTGGCAGCGTCGCGCCGGGGACGAGCTTGTACGCGACCGGCGTGCCGACGTGATTGAGCGAGCTCGGGTTGGTCACCTTCCACCCGCGCTGCGTCTCCCACTTGTAGTCCTGGAAGCCCTCGGTCGTCAGCGTCTCGGCGGTCTGCTTCAGACCGAGCCCGTAGGGGTCCGCGTCGCTGTAGCCCGCGGCGCTCGTCTCGACCATCTGCACGGTGTTGTCCGGGCCGTCGACGTCGAGGTCCAGGCGGGCGATCAGAAAGTGCTGGTGGAAGGGCGCGTAGGTGCGCTGGTCGACCATCGTGCCGTGCTTGGCCGGCTCGCCCTCGGGCAGGTGGCCGACGACCATGATGCCCGTCGCCCGCACGTGGCACTCGATCGAGCCGTCCTGATAGAGCCGCCAGTAGACGAGGTACTCGTAGTTGGCGACGGTCACGTGGACGGAGATCACGAGCCTGCGGGCGCGGCGGACCTCGGCGCCCTCGGTGTGGTCGACGTGCTTCCACAGCACGCCGTCGTCCTCCTCGTGGATGCAGACGGCGTTCTTGATGACGTACGGCTCGGCCGCCGTGTCGTGCAGGACGGCGTCGACGTAGCGGATCTCGCCGAGGCAGTCGCACCCGAGCTCGAGCGACTGGGTCATGAAGCCGAGGCCCCACTCGCCGATGTCATACGCCGTGCGGCGGAAGTGGTCCGGCGACGGGTCGCGGTACGGGACGACCATCTCGGCCAGCGAGATCCGGTGGGCGACGCTGCGCCCGCCGAACGCCAGCGTGTGCAGGACGAGCCCCTCGCGGTGGTTGAACCCGAGCCGCAGCGACCAGTTCTGCCAGCGCAGCGCGTGGCCGTCGAGGGTGAACGAGACGCCCTCGGGCTGGGTGATCTCGACGGCCTTCAGGTCTTGGCGCTGCTTCAGGTTCGGCACGAAGCGCGGGACGTACTCGCCCATCGTGCCGGCGGGCTTGTCGACGCTGGACGTGTCCTCGATCTCCAGCAGCTCCATCGTGTTGAGGTCGACGACGCAGTGCAGCCCGTTGACCGGGTTCGCGTATGGGTTCGACCCGGGCTCGCTTCGATACCACGTGTCCGTCCAGCCGACCCGCCGGTCCGCGTACTGCTCGGGCACGAGGAAGCCGCGGTAGCCCCAGACGTCGAACAGCACGTTCGACATGTCGGTGATGCCACGCTTGGCCAGCGCCTCGATCAGCCGCGGCTCCGCCCGCATCGCCTCGTCGCACTCATGCCACTCGTCGGGCGTGAGGTTGGGCTGGATGCCCGCCAACTCCTCCCACGACGTGGTCGTGTCGCCCGTGAGCGACACGACCGCGCGATAGGCCGCGCCGCCGTCGCGGTTCCAACACACCACGATCGCCTCACGGGCGTCGCTGGTTACGCCTTTCTGCGGCTCCTTGAGCTCGATCGACGCGAAGCGCCAGCGCTCGCTGACGCCGTGGTCGCGCCGCAGGACCGCGGCCGCCTGGCGGAACTCGTCCGCGGAGAGGGGATCGAGGGCGTGCATGGGCGAATCCTCACACCAACGCCGCCTCGAGGATCTTCAGGCCCTTGTTGAGCTCCTCGTCGGTGATCGTCAGCGGCGGGAGCAGGCGGATGACGTTGCCGTACAGGCCGCAGGCGAGCAGGAGCAGGCCCTCTCCGCGGGCCTTGGCCACGGCGGCGCCGACGAGCTCCGGCGCGGGCGTCTTGGTCTCGCGGTCGCGGACGATCTCGAGCGCCAGCATCGGCCCGAGGCCGCGGACCTCGCCGATCGCGTCGACGCGGGTCGCCATGTCCTCCAGCGCCGCGCGCAGGTTCGTGCCGAGCTCCTCCGAGCGGGCGCGCATGGCCGGGATTTGGTCGAGGACGACGGACGCGGCGGCGCAGGAGACCGGGTTGCCGCCGAAGGTCCCGCCGAGCCCGCCCGGGTCGACGGCGTCCATGATCTCCGCCGGGCCGGTGACGGCGGCGAGGGGGAGGCCGCCGCCGAGCGACTTGCCGGACACCAGGAGGTCCGGCTGGGCGTTCTCGTAGTGCTCGATCGCCCAGGTCGGGCCCGTGCGGCCGACGCCGGACTGGACCTCGTCGTCGATCCACAGGATCCCGTGGCGGTCGCACAGCTCCCGCAGGCGGGCGGGGAAGTCGGCGGGCATCTCGATGAAGCCGCCCTCGCCCTGGACGGGCTCGAGGATCACGGCGGCGACGGTCGCCGGGTCGACGTGGGCGAGGAAGAGCTGCTCGAGCGCGGCGATGCTGTCGTCGCTGGTGATCCCGCGGTAGGGATACGGGGCGGGCGCGCGGTAGACCTCGGGCGCGAACGGGCCGAAGCCCTTCTTGTAGGGCTTGACCTTGGAGGTCAGCGTCATCGTCATCAGCGTGCGGCCGTGGAAGCCGCGGTCGAAGCTGACGATCGCGGGGCGGCCGGTCTTCGCGCGGGCGATCTTGACGGCGTTCTCGACGGCCTCGGCGCCGGAGTTGAAGAGGATCGACTTCTGGTCGGTCCCGCGACACGGCGAGAGCTCGCCGAGCTTGCGGCAGACGTCGACGTAGGGCTCGTAGGCGGCGACCATGAAGCACTGGTGCAGATAGGCGTCGACCTGCGCGTGGATCGCCTCGACCACCGCTTCGGGGTTGTGGCCCAGGTTCTGGCAACCGATGCCGCCGGCGAAGTCGAGGTAGTTGACGCCGTCGGCGCCTTGGACGTGCGCGCCCTCGGCGGCGACGGCGACGATGGCGGGCGCGGACACGCCGCGCGCGACCCAGCGCTCGCGGTCGGCCAGCAGCGTGTCGGGCTGGATCTGCGATGCGGTCATGTCAGGCAGTCTCCCCCTTGTGCGCGTATGGGACCATCCGTGTTCCGGACAAAGCGCTCGCCGGGCTTTGGACTTCCCACCATTCCGGGCGCGGCGGCGCGTCGGCAGTCTGACCCGCCATGGAGATCTGGGAGCTGGGTGCCGTCGAGTTGGCCGCCGCGCTGCGAGCGCGGGAGCTGTCCGCGGTCGACGCTCTGCGGGCGGTGCTCGAGCGCGCCGACGCGATCTCCGCGCTGAACCCGTTCGCGCTGCGGCTCGAGGAGCAGGCGCATGCGGCGGCCGTCACCGCCGACATCCATCTCGGCGCCGGTACAGGCGGACCGCTGTGCGGCGTGCCCCTTACCGTCAAGGACTCCCATTACATGGCGGGTGTGCCGACGACCCACGGGTCGAGCGCGGTCCCGCCGTACGTGCCGGACGAGACCGTCTGCGCGGTGCGCCGGCTCGAGGCCGCGGGCGCGGTCGTCTACGCCAAGACCACCACACCGGAGTTCTGTTACGCGGGCACCACGCCCGGGACCCTCAATCCGCACGACCCGTCGAGGACCCCCGGCGGGTCATCGGGCGGAGCCGCGGTCGCCGTCGCCGCCGGGGCGGGCCCGCTGGCCCTCGGCGGCGACGGCGGTGGCTCCATCCGCATCCCAGCCGCCTTCTGCGGCATCGTCGGCTTCAAGCCCACCTTCGGCGCCGTCCCCCGCGAACCGTCCTCCCAGGGCTGGAAGACCCTCGTCTCCTACGGCCCGATGGCCCGTTCCGTGCGCGACGCCCGCCTCATGTTCGACGTCCTCGCCGGCCCGGACCCCTACGACCGCCACTCGGTCGCCGTTTCTAAAGAGGAGCAGGCCGTCTCTAGATTTGCGATGTGCGATTCGCTCGGGGCCGTCGAGGAGGACGTGCGGCGGGCGTTCCGGAGCGTGTGTGCGGAGGTGGGCGCGGTGGAGGACTCCGCCGGGCTGCCCAACAGCGCGGAGACGTGGGTGGCGATCGCGACCGCCGAGGCGCGGTACGCGGACGCGGAGGCCTTCGAGCATCCCGAGCTCGGGCCGTACGCGCGGGCGTTCCTGCAGGCCGGGGACGCGGTGAGCGCGGAGACGTACATCCGCGCGCAGATCCATCGCGAGCACATCCACCGCGCGTACGCGGAGCTGTTCGAGCGCTCCGGCCTGCTGCTCACGCCCACGGTCGGTTGCGAGGCCTTCGACGCCACGCTCACCGCCCCGCCCACGGTCCCCGATTGGGGTGCCTTCCTTTTCGACGCCAACCTCGCGGGCCTCCCGGCCTGCGCGGTTCCCCTGGGCCGCGGGGACGACGGGCTGCCCATCTCCATCCAGATCACCGGTCCGCGGGGCGCCGACGGCGCTGTCCTCGCGGCGGCAGAGCACATCGAGGAGCTGCTCAATGTTGCGCGGTACGTCTGACCTGCGGGGCTTCTTCCGGACCAACCGGACGCCCATCTACTTCATCTCGCCGACAGCGTTCAACCTGCTCGGCATCGACCGCTGGGTGCGTGGGTTCTCCTACGTGAACTACTTCGACAGCTTCGCCGGCGCGCACCCGCAGGTGTTCGTCCCGCGCGAGCGCCCGTACCGCGAGTTCACCTCGATCGAGGACATCAACAACTACCTCCTGTCGCACAAGGAGGTGCTCGACCACGTCCGCGGCGGCCTCGCGCTGTTCGTCTTCTTCGACGAGGAGACCGAGAAGCTGTGCGACGAGATCGGGCTGAAGATCGCCCTGCCGAGCGCGGAGCTGCGCCACCGGCTGGACTCCAAGATCGTCACCACCCAGCTCGGCGACGAGGCCGGCGTGCCGTCGGTCCCGAACCGACTGGGTCGCGCGCAGTCCTACGAAGAGCTGCTCGAGCTCGCCGAAGGCCTCGGCGACGACCTCGTCGTCCAGACGCCCTACGGCGACTCCGGCAAGACCACGTTCTTCATCAAGGGCGAGCGTGACTGGAACGAGTACGCCGAGGACCTCGTCGACGAGGAGCTGAAGGTGATGAAGCGGATCAATTGCCGCGCCGCCGCGGTGGAGGCCGTGATCACCCGCCACGGCACCGTCGTCGGCCCGGTCATGCGCGATCTGACCGGCTACCCCGAGCTGACCCCGTACCGCGGCGGCTGGTGCGGCAACGACATCTACGAGGACGCGCTCACGCCCGAGCAGCGCGACCGCGCCCGCGTGCTCACCGAGCAACTCGGAGACCGCCTCGCGATCGAGGGCTACCGCGGGTTCTTCGAGGTCGACTACCTGCTCGACGTCGACACGGGCGAGCTCTACCTGGGCGAGCTCAACCCGCGCCTGAGCGGCGTGACCTCGATGACCAGCGTCAGCGCCGGCGCCTACGCCGACATGCCGCTCGTCCTCCTGCACCTCGCCGAGTACCTCGACCTCGACTACGAGCTCGACGTCGCCGAGCTCAACGAGCGCTGGCGCCACACCGCCGCCGCCGACGAGTGGAGCCAGCTGATCATCAAGGAGACCCGCGCGGACGTCGAGCTGCTGACCGCCGCGCCGGAGACGGGGATCTGGCGCCTCAACGACGACGGCACCGCCACCTACCGCGGGCGCGGCAACGACTGGCACGCGATCCACGACGAGGCCGAGGCCTTCTACCTGCAGGTGCTGGGGGAGGGCGAGTACCGCTACCCCGGCGCCGATCTCGGCCTGCTCGTCGCCCGCTCGCGCATGCAGACCGACGACAACGAGCTCACGCCCAAGGCCCGCGCCTGGATCGACGCGATCCGCGACCAGTTCCAGGGCATCCCGCTCGCTCCGGCCAAGGTCGTCGAACGTCCCCACGACGCTCTGGCGTTCAAGGCCTGAAGTGGCCGCGGCCGTGGGTGCGCCGCACCCACGGCCGCAACCATTAGCCTGGGAGCCGCATGGATGCGGCGCTCACCTTCACGGCAGTCGAGGACGAGTTCGCGGCACGCTGGGCGCGGCTCTGGCCCGCCCTGCACGACTGGTACCTGCGCGACGGCGACGCCGCGCGGCCGTCCTACCTCGAGGCCCGGCACGCGCTGCGCGCCCACATGCCCGAGCTCGCCGGCTTCTGGGAGACGTGGAGCGCGGGCATGGGGGACCTGGAGGCGCGGGCGCTCTCGCTCTACGACCCGCCGCCGCTCCTGGCCGGCTGCTCGCAGGCCGTGGTCGGCGGCGAGCTGATCCGCAACTACGACTACGACCCGGCGCGGATCGAGGGGACGATCGCCCGCACGACGATCACGCGCCCGGTGCTCGGCATGAGCGACTGCGTGTGGGGGCTGCTGGACGGGATCAACGACGCGGGGCTGGCGGTCGCGCTCGCGTTCGGCGGGCGCAACGCGCACGGCCGCGGCTTCGGGATCACGATCGTCGTCCGCTACCTGCTGGAGACCTGCGACACGGTCGAGCAGGCGGTCGCGACGCTCGCGCGGCTGCCGATCCACGCGCCTTACAACCTCACGCTCGCCGACCGCGCCCACGCGGCAACGGTGTTCGTCGGCCCTGACCGCCCCGCGCGCGCGGTCCAGCCGCCCATCGCGACCAACCACCAGGAGCACGTCGACTGGCCCGAGCACGCCGCGCAGACGCACAGCGTCGAGCGCCGCGACGCGCTGCTGGCCGACCCGGACTTCCTCGCCGCCCCGCTCTATGCGACGAACTTCGCCCGCGGCTTCGGCACGCTCTACACGGCGGTCTATCGGCCGGCCGCGAGCACCGTGACCTACCGCTGGCCCGGCGTGTCGTGGGACCACGCGCTGCACGCCTTTACGCCCGGGGCGCTGACCGTCAGACTCTCGGAGGGTGCAGACCGCCACGTCGGCGCTCGTCCTCGGTGACCTCGTCGCCCAGGAGGATCTCGGGCTCACCCTGCTGAGCGGGGGAGCAGGCGCGCTCGACCGTGAGGTTGCGGGCGCGCACTCGATCGACGTCGAGGAGCCCACCCGCTTCCTCGAACGCCACTGGGTCATGCTCACCGCCGGTATGCGGTTGAAGGGCAGCGTCGCGGCCCAGAAGGCGCTGATCCGAGAGCTCGACGAGGGCGGGATGGCCGCGCTCGGCATCGGCATCGACCTCGTCTTCAAGCGCGTCCCGCCCGCGCTGCTCGACGAGGCCCGCGAGCGCTCCTTCCCCGTGCTCGCCGTCCCGCTCGACACCGCGTTCCGTGACATCGTCGGCTTCATCAACCGCTCGCTGCTGTCGAGCGACCTGCACACCTACCAGCGCCTGAACGCGATCCAGCGCCACCTCGTCGACGCGCTGAAGGAGCCGCGCCCGCGCGAGGTGATGGTCGAGCGGCTGGCCCGCATGCTCGACGCGGGCGTCGCGGTGATCTGCGACGGCCGCGTCGACGTCGCCTCCGGAACGCTGCCCGACGACGTGATCGCCCGCGTCGACGAGCGCGAGTTCGAGCACGACGGCTGGCACGTCGTCACGGCGCCGATCGGCGACACCGGCTGGCTGGCGGTCGCGAGCCGCGGCCGCATGCTCGCGGCTCGGTTGGCGCGCCCCGCGGCGCAGGCCGCGGTGCCGTTGCTGGCCGCGACCGAACGCCTCGGGGACCTGGCCCGCGACCAGGAGCGGGCGGTGCGGAGCGCATTGCTCGACGAGGCGCTGGAGGGGAGCCGGGACACGCGCGCGCTGGCGGCGCGGGCGGCGTCCTTCGGGCTGGACTTCACGGCGCCCGCGAGGGTCGTGGTGGCGACGGTGCCGCGCGACGGCGCCGCGGGTGACGCGATCGCGCGGGCGGCGGGCGACGCCGGCGTGCCGCACCTCGTCTCCGCCCGCGGCGAGCTTGCGATCGCGCTGGTGCAGGGCGTCGTCGCGCTCACAGGGCTGCGGGCCGGGATCGGGCGTCCCGTCACCACGATCGGCGACGTTCCGCGCTCCTACCGGGACGCGCTGCTCGCCGTCGAGCGGGTGACCGAGGGGCAGCTCGCGTACGAGGACTTCGACCTCGCCACGCTCCTGCTGGCCGAGGTTCCGCCCGAGCACATCCGGCCGCGCGTCGACGAGCTGCTGGCACCGCTGAAGGCCAACCCGCCGCTGCTGGAGGCGCTGGTCGAGTACTTCGCTCGTGACATGGACGTCAACGCGACCGCCGAGGCGATGCACGTCCACCCGAACACGCTGCGATACCGCCTCGGGCGGGTGGAGAAGCTGCTCGGCCGCAGCCTGCGCCGGCCGGCGACGATCGCCGAGCTCACGCTCGCGCTGCAGGCGCCCACGGGTTAGCCGCACCCTCAGCGACGCAAATCGCCAGCCCTTAGGTGCGCGTTCTCTTCACTGACGCGACGGTCGCCCGCCACGACCATCGATGGCATGACCATCCGACTCTGTATCGCGCTCGCCGTCGTGGCGACCTGCGCCGCGGCCGCACCGGCCGGCGCGGTCATCGGCGGCGAGCCGCTCGACAACCAGGACGTGCCGTGGTTCACGTCCGTATCGGGCTGCGGCGGCACACTCGTCGCACCCGACCGCCTGCTGACCGCCGCGCACTGCGTGGGCGGGATCGCGCCCGCTGACATGGCGCCGACGGTCGTCAACGGCCAGACGCGCACGATCGAACACGTCGCGATGCACCCCGGCTACCGGCACAAGAACGGGGACAACTACCTCGACGACGTCGCGATCGTCCAACTCGACCAGCCCGTGACCGGGGTCGCGCCGGTGCAACTCGGCGACTCGTCCGAGAACGCCCGCATCATCGGGTTCGGCAACATCTTCGCTCCGGGCACCGGCCACAGCGAGGCCGACATGCTCAAGGGCGGCCTGCACCAGGCCACTCTGCGGCAGGTCTCCGACGCCGATTGCGCCAAGGTCTACAAGACCAACACGCCGGGCAGCGGTGAGCACTTCAACGCCGCTCGCATGCGCTGCGCGGTCGACGTCGACGGCAAGCAGCCGCTCAACTCCGGCTGCTTCGGCGACAGCGGCGGCGCGCTGGTCGTGGGCACCGACCAGGCACCGGTGCAGCTCGGCGTCACCAGCTGGGGCGGGGATCGGTGCGGCGCGGACCACTCGCCGTCGGTCTTCGCCGACACGGTCCGCTACCGCGACTTCATCCTCGACCCGACCCCGACCTGGGGCCCGACGGAGCACACCGATGTGACCATCAAGAGCTCGAAGAGGTCACTGCGCTGCTCGGTCGCCGAGCGCGAGCCCGGCACCAAGCTCACCTACGTGTGGAAGCACCGCGGCCACCATCGCCCGCTCGAGGTGATCGGCACCGGTTCCACCCACAAGGTGACCAAGAGCGACGCGGGCACGCGCCTGTCCTGCTTCGCCTACGCCTCAAACGACGGCGGGGAGATCCTCGCGGGCTCCGACAGCGTGATGGTCGCGAGCTGAGCCGAGGGCGTCCGGCGCGGCGGCGGACGGCTTGCGGGCGAAGAACTCGCGATGCCCCGCCAGGCGCCAGATGAACATCAGCACGACGCCCAGCAGCAGGAAGCCCACCCCGATCACCAGCGGCGAGCCGATGCCGAAGTAGGTCGTCGAGCCGGCGTCGGCCCGCCCGAGGTCGAAGCAGGAGCGGATGAAGACGAACGCCAGGATCGCCCCGCCCACGAACGGCGCCACACCCGCCAGCAGCAGACCACTCAGCGAGTGGGTCAGCGCGCGCCGGTAGTACCACGCGCAGGCGAAGCCGGTGAGCCCGTAGTAGAAGGCGATCATCAGGCCGAGCGCCGCGATCGAGTCGAACAGGATGTTGGTGGAGACGACGGTCAGGCCGACGTACCAGGCGATCGAGAGCCCGCCCATGATCCAGGTCGCGACGTGCGGGGTGAGGTAGCGCGGGTGCACCGCGGCCAGCGCGGCGGGGGCGGCCTTGGCGCGGGCCATGCTCAGCGCGGTCCGCGAGGTCGGCAGGATCGTCGTCTGCGTGGAGGCGGCGGCGGACGTGAGCACGGCGACGATCATCACCTTGCCGAGCGCGGCGCTGCCGAACACGTCGCCCGCGAGCAGGCCGAGCACGTCGCCGGACGAGTCACCCGCGAGGCGGTCGACGCCACCGAACGCGATCGCCGCGGTGGCGACGATGACATAGATCCCGACCAGGATCAGCACTGACATCACGGCGGCCTTGCCCGGCACGGTCTCGCAGTCCTCGGTCTCCTCGTTGACGCACACCAGCGAGTCCCAGCCCCAGTAGATGAAGATCGCCACCAGCAGGCCGGACGTCAGCGCGCCGACCGAGCCTACGGCGAACGGGTTGAACCAGGACGCGGACGGTGTGGCCGCGCCGTCGCCGAGCCCGACGCGCACCAGCGCGACGACCGCGAACGCGGCCAGCGTGACGATCTCCGCCGCCAGCAGCCAGCGCTGCGTGCGCGCGTTGACCTCGACGCCGATCACGCACACGGCGGTCATGATCGCGATCCAGACCACGCCGACCGCGGTCACGGCCAGCGTCGACGGCGCCTTGACGCCGAGCAGCAGGAAGGAGTACAGACCGGCGATCTGGGCCAGGTTGGCCATCACGATCAGGTCGGCGACGATGATCGCCCACCCGCCGAGCCACCCGGTCCGCGGCCCGAACGCCCGCGTCGCCCACGCGAACGTGGTACCCGCGTCAGGATCGGCCTTGTTGAGGTACTTGTAGCCGAGCGCGACCAGCAGCATCGGCACGAAGGAGACGATCAGCACGCCCGGGGCGTGCACGCCGACGCCGGCTACGGCGACGATCAAGCCCAGCACGGCGGCCAGGCTGTAGCCAGGGGCGGTCGACGCGACGCCGATGACGACGCTCGACGCGTACCCGATCGCATTGCGCTTCAGGGGCGCGTTCTCCATTGCTCTCTCTCCCTACGACAAGGTGCGGGAGCGAAGCTAAGGCCGCGCCAGGGGGTGCGCCTTTGGAGTTCCTACGAGACCTTGGCGGCGCCTTGGAGCGATTACGGCGGTTATCCGCCGTAGAGACACATGTTGGCACGCGAATAAAGCCCTTCAGCGACCCGTAGCTTGCCGCCACCATGCGTTTGACCCGACTCCTTGCCATCGCCGTTCCGCTGCTGATAGCCACATCCGCCGCCCCCGCCCAGGCCGGAATTCACAACCCCTGGATCGGCCTCGGCGGGCTGAACTCCGCCAACGGCGCCAACTGGGTGCGGGAGTACGCGTTCTCCCTGGCGCAGCCGACCACGCTGTACGCCGCGACCGAGAACGACGGCGTGTGGCGCTCGACCGCCGTCGGCCTGACCGGCTGGGAGGACATCAGCAAGGGCCTGAAGGCCAACTACCCCGGTGCCAACCACGTCCGCACCGTGTACGCGTCCGGCACGACGATCTACGCGGGTACGTCGGTCGGCCTGTTCAAGTCCATCGGTGGCAGCGACAACTGGCAGCCGGTCGCCCAGGGGCCCGAGATCGACCCGAAGAAGCCGACCAAGCTCAACCAGGCCGTCCAGGCCGTCTTCTCCGGTCCTGCCACGACGATCGCGGGCGTCGCCAGCGGCGGCGTGTACCGCTCGAACGACGGTGGCAACACGTGGACCCCGCCCGCGCCGGGCAACGGCATGTCCACGTCGGAGTCCGTGTGGAGCTTCGCGTCGTTCGTCGACGGCGTCATCTACGCCGCGACCGGCAGCGGCGTCTACGTCTCGACCAACTTCGGCTCGACCTGGACGCTCAAGAGCGACGGCATCACCGGCACGGTCCTGCGGGTGATGGCCGACGACAAGTGGCCGAACATCTACTACGCGTATGGCACCGACGGCGTCTTCCGCAGCTACAACCTCGGCCTGACGTGGACCAAGCTCGTCGGCAAGCAGGGCTACGACCTGCCCGCCGGCCAGGTCCGCGCGCTGCGCCAGTTCTCGGGCGACAAGTTCACCCGCCTCTACGCCGGCACCGAGAAGGGCGTCTACGTCGGCGAGACCTCCAACAGCCCGCTGCCGGGCGCGATCAAGTGGAAGCCGGTCGCCCCGGGCGTCCTGACGAACTCGATCGTGTGGGCGCTCGCGAACTTCAAGAACACGCCGGGCACGCTGCTCGCGGGCACGCAGAACAACGGCGGCTACGGCATCACGTTCGTCGCGCCGATCCCCAAGACCAAGCCGGCCGTCACCGGCACCCTGCAGGTCGGCAAGACGCTGACCGCCACCGATGGCGACTGGGAGGGCACCGAGACGATCGAGTACGCCTACCAGTGGCAGTACTGCACCGGCACGACCGCCGGGACCTGCCATGACATCACCGATGCCACGGACAAGACGTACGTCCTGACGGGTGACGAGCAGGGCGATCGCATGCGCGTCATCGTCACCGCCTCCAACGACTTCCCGACCTTCGACTTCGACAAGGTCGCCTCCGACATCACCGGCACGCTGGTCCAGCCGGCCGCGGGCACGGTCGCGGGCTCCACGTCGGCGCCGGCGCCGTCGATCTCGGTCAACGGCCAGCCGCAGCCGGGCAAGCCGGTCACGGCCAACCCGCCGTCGTTCATCCCGGCGGCTGCGACGTTCAGCTACCGCTGGTACCGCTGCGATCAGAACAACGTCCTCGACTGCGAGCCGATCCCGGGCGCCGTCGGGCCGGGCGCGTACGTCCTGACCGACGAGGACGTCGACTCCCGCGTCTGCGCGACCGCGACCGGCACCGCCTCGGGCGCCAACCCGGGCTCGACCACCAGCGAGTGCGGCGCGCGTTCGAGCATCGTGCTCGCCCCGGACCCCGTCCAGACCGGCCCGACCTCGATGTCCGGCGACGCCTACGTGGGCGGGACGCTGGTCGCCGGCGTCGGCGCCTGGAAGTACCCGGGCACGACGTTCACCCGCCAGTGGGAGTCCTGCGAGGCCGACGGCTCGAGCTGCGCCACGATCTCGGGCGCCAAGAGCGCGAGCTACGCGGTCAAGGCCGCCGACAAGGGGCACCGCCTGCGCGCGCGCATCAACGCCGACTCCAACGGCCCGAACAACCTGCCGGCTCCGAAGGAGGTCCTGACGCCGCTCAGCGCCGTGGTCACCGACCCGCCCCCGCCGCCGGCCGATCCGACCCCGCAGCCGACCGTGACGCCGGACCCGCAGCCCAGCCCGCAGCCGACGCCGGTCCCGACCCCGCAGCCGGACACGGTCGCCCCGGTGATCAGCTCGATCAAGGCCGTCTCGGCCAGCCTGAAGCCGGGCGCGCAGCTCAAGCTCAACGTCGGTCTGAGCGAGGGCGGCACGCTCAGCGTCGAGGTCCAGCGCGTCCGCGCGGGCCGCAAGTCCGGCAAGACCTGCAAGCCGGGCGCGAAGAAGGGGAAGAAGTGCACCGCAATCTCGAAGGTTGCGAGCTACAAGCTGGGTGTGGGAGGGTCAGGGACTGTGACCCTGCCCAAGAAGAAGCTCGCCGCCGGTGACTATCGCGCCGTCGTGACCCCGATCGACGCCGCCGGCAACAAGGGCGCGGCGAGAACGATCTCTTTCAAGGTGCGCAAGAAGTGACCCGCAGCCGCGAGCGCGACGGCCTGAAGAATGAGCTGCAGTTCGCTGCGCTGACCAACTTCGAGCCGGTCTGGGAGTTCCTGCACTCGCGCCCGCGGCTGCGTCGTTTCACCAACCACGCGCTGATCAACTCAGCCGTGCTGACGATGCCCACGCGACCGAACCCGCTGAGCACGTTGGCTCCGTACACATCCTGGTCCTCGCTGACGGACCGGACGTTCTCGAGCCGCCACCTCCCTGCGGTGGCGGCTCGGGACCTGCCCGACCCCGAACGCGTGGCGGACCTCTTCACCCGCGCGGGCGACGGCACGCCGTGCCCGAAGTCGACGGTGCTCTTCGCCTACTTCGCACAGTGGTTCACGGACGGGTTCCTGCGCTCGGACCGGCACGTCGAGCGCGACCCGCGCCGCAACGACTCCCGCCACGAGATCGACCTGCTGCCCCTGTATGGCGTGACACCGGCGTGGACCGAGCAGCTACGCGCCCACGAGGGCGGGCGGCTGAAGTCGCAGACGATCGGCGGCGCCGAGTTCCCGCCCTACCTCTACGACGCGGGCGTCAAGAAGCCCGAGTTCTCGGAGATCCAGGTCGTCCGCCCCGACCAGATCCCGCCGGACCGGTTCGACACGCTGTTCGCGGCGGGGAGTGACACCACGAACTCGCAGGTCGGCTTCACGCTGCTGAACACGCTCTTCCTGCGCGAGCACAACCGGGTCGCGGGCGCGCTCGCCGACGCCTACCCGGGCTGGGACGACGAGCGCCTCTTCCAGACCGCCCGCACGATCATGATCGTGCTCCTGATCAAGATCGTGATCGAGGAGTACATCAACCACATCACGCCCTACCACTTCCGGTTGGCGGCCGACCCCGCGCCGTTCAAGAACGAGCGCTGGTATCGCCCGAACTGGATGGCGATCGAGTTCAACCTGCTCTACCGCTGGCATGGCCTGATCCCGCCGATGCTGCACGGCGAGCCCGTGTGGAAGACGATCTTCAACCCGGCGATGGTCGTCGAGCGGGGCGTCGCGGCGCTGATCGACGACGCCTCCCACACCCGCGCGAACCGCGTCGGCGTCATGAACACCGACCCCGCTCTGCGCGTCGTCGAGCTGGCATCGATACGCGAGGCCCGCGCCGTGCAGCTCGCGCCCTACAACGACTACCGCGCGCTCGCCTCGTTCCCGCGCGTCACCGACTTCGACCAGATCACGGGCGATGAGCGGGTGCAGCGGGCGCTGCGCGACCTCTACGGCCACGTCGACCGGATCGAGTTCTTCCCCGGCCTGTTCGCCGAGGACGCGCGGCCCAACTCGGTGCTGCCGTCGCTGATCGGCCGGATGGTCGGCGTCGACGCCTTCTCCCAGGCGCTGACGAATCCGCTGCTGGCGCCGCGCGTGTTCAACGAGGAGACGTTCTCGCCGCTCGGGATGGAGATCATCGCGGGCACGCGGCACCTCTCAGACCTCCTGCACCGCAACATCCCCGAGTCCCCGGGCCGGTACCTCGTGACGATGACCCGGGAGGGTTGGCAGCGCGTCTGAGCGAGTACGCGTCACTGGCGGACCTCTACGAGTTCCTGACGCCGCCGGCGCTGCTCACCCCCGAGGGGAACGTTGCGGCGTTCGCGCCGTGGCTACCGCCGGCGCCGGCGCGGGTGCTCGACTGTGCGTGCGGGATCGGGCTGCTGGCGGCCGGGCTCGCGCACGTGGGCTACGACGCGCACGCGTCCGACATCAGCCCCGACATGGTCGCCCGGACCCGCGCGCTCGGTGTCGCGGCGGAGGTCCGCTCGTGGGATGAGCTGCCGCCGTCCGGCGACTTCGACGTCGTGCTGTGCGTCGGCAACTCGCTCGCCCACGCGCGAGATCGGCGGGTGGGGCTGCGCGCGATGGCGGGTGCGCTCAAACCCGGCGGAACGCTCCTCGTCACGTCCCGCAACTGGGAGCTCGAGCAGCCGGGCGGGACCGAGGTCGTCGAGCGCGACGGGCGCCGCGCCACCATCACCCGCGTGTGGACGCCTGGGCGGCCCACCCGACTCGAGCTCACCGTCGACACCGTCACCGAGGTGCTCACGGTCTGGCCGTTCACCCACGCCGAGCTGCTCGACGACCTTCGCGCCGCGGGCCTGGAGCCCACGGACAGCACCCACACCTCCGACTGCGAGCGCTATCTCCTGCGTGCGCACGTCCGGTAGGTGCGGATGTCGTTCCCGGGCTTGGCCGACAGCACCACGTGGTAGATGCCCTTGGCCTGGCCGGACAGGCTCACGCGGACGGATCTGCCGGCGCGCCGCAGCTGCCTGACGAAGCGGCCGTTGATCGCGATCGTCACCGTCGCGCCGCGCAGGCGGCGCGGGATCGTGATCGTCATCGCCCGCCGGCTCGCGCACGTGGATGTGGTCGTCGGCGGGACCGGTGACGTGGGCGGGGGCGTGGGGGCGGCCGGCGGGCCTGCGTCTGGCGGGGCTTCGCTTCCAGGGGCGGGCGTCGGAGTCGGGGTGGGGGTTGGCGTCGGCGTCGCGGTGGGTGCGCCGGTGCCGGACAGCGACACGGTGTAGGTCCCGCCGTTGGTCGGGACGGAGAGCGTGCCGGCATGCGCTCCCGCGAACACCGGGGCGAACGCGACGCTCACCGTGCAAGGGGCGAGGAGCAGCAGGTGGCTGCACGTCTCGTGGGCGATCGCGAAGCCCGCGCCGGACACGCTCACGCCGCCCACGTGCAGCGCCGCGGTGCCGGTCGAGGTCACCGTGAACGCCCGCTCGGTTCCGGGCGCGAGCTCTGCTGTGGCGGGCGGGTCGACGTAGGCGGACGGGACGGCGCGGTTGAGCAGCACCGTGACGTCGTCGGTCTCGTGCTGCGTCGTGACGAGGTCGGGGCGGCCGTCGTGGTCGAGGTCCGCCACGACCATGTGCCGCGGTCCGTACCCGACGTACTCGTCCATGGAGGTGAAGTGGCCCGCGCCGTCTCCCAGCAGGATCGTCGCGTAGAACGAGGAGTGCCCCAGCGCGATGTCGGCGTCGCCGTCACCGTCGAAGTCCGCCGTCGCGGCCGAGACCGGGCCGTCCGGGACCGGCACCGTCGCCAGCGTCTGCGCGAAGGCGCCCGCCCCGTCGTTGCGCAGGATCGTCACCGCGGCTGGGGCGCCGGCGGTGGCCGTCGCGATGTCGGGGCTCGCGTCGCCGTCGAAGTCGGCCGCGACGATGTTGCCCGGGTGCGGACCCGTCGGATAGGACGCGGTGGTGAAGGCGCCGGTGCCGTCGCCGAGCATGACGCCGACCGAGTCGGTGGCGGGCTGGTTCGTGACCACGTCGAGGTTGCCGTCGCCGTTGACGTCGCGGGCGGTCACTTCGACGGCGGCCATCGCGGTCGCGACGGGGGTGGCGAAAGCGCCCGCGCCGTCCCCGCGCAGGAACGAGACGGTGCCGGCGCCGGGGTTGGAGACGACGAAGTCGGCCTTGCCGTCGCCGTCGAAGTCTCCGATCGCGGGAGCGTAGGGCTGCGGGCCGGCGGCGACCTCAGGCGCGGACGTGAAGCCGCTGCCGGTGTTGAGCCCGACGTCGACGCTCGTGCCTGTCGAGCGCGGTGCGACGATGTCCGGCCGTCCGTCGTGGTTCAGATCGCCCGCGGCGATCCGCGCCGGGCCGCCACCTACGGCGAAGCTCGCGATGTCGCTGAACGCATCGTCGTTGGAGCCGCGCATGCGGACGGGGCGCATGACGGCGACCCGCCGTCCGACCCGGTCGGCGACCGCAAGGTCGTCGACGCCGTCGCCGTCGAAGTCCGCGACGGCGAGCGCGGACGCATCGGCGCTGATCGGCACGCCGTTGCTGGTGAACCACGAATCCGCCGAAGCGGGCGCCGCGGCGGCGAGAAAGAGCACAACGCCGGACAGCGCGACGAGGAGGCGGGACATCGCCCGGTGAATCGGCGGGTCCCGACGAGGCTTGAGCATCCGGGTCCCGCTGCCGATGAACTGCCCGATGACGCCATCGCTTCGTCTCGCCGTTAGGTGGCCCGGGTAGCCTATGCGGCGAATGTCCGAGTTGGCATCCGCCCTCGAGCGTGCCTTCGACGGGCTGGTCGATGCCGTCGGCGGCGTGTCGCCGGGCTGGCTGGTCCTCGGCGTGGCGCTTCACCTGCTCAACCAGGTCGCCCGCGGGCGTGGGTGGCACGCGGTCGTGACGGCCGCCTGCGACGCTGACGTCAAACCGCGCCGGCGCGACACGGTGGCCGCGTGGGTGGCGGGCGCGGGCGCCGGCGGGGTCGTGTCCGCCCGCGGCGGCGACGCGGTCCGCGTGCTGCTGCTCGCCCGCACGAGCCCGGGTACCAGCCGCGCGCTGCTGACCGGCACGCTCGTCGCGGAGTGCGCGGGGGAGACCGCGCTGGGCGCGGCGCTGCTCGCGCTCGGGTTGGCGGTCGGCGTCGGCCCGGACCTCGGGCCGTCGGCCGCGACCGGCCTCTATGCGCTCGCGGCGCTGCTGGCGGCGTTCGGCGTCTACCTGCTCGCCCGCCGCTCCACCCGCGTCAAGGGCTTCATCACCAAGGCCGCGCACGGGTGCGCGTTGCTGCGCTGCCCGAAGGCCTACTCGCGGCGCGTGCTTCCCTGGCAGCTGGCCAGCCGGCTGTGCCGGCTCGCCGCGCTCGCCTGCTTCCTCGCCGCCTTCAGCCTTCCCGCCACGCCCGCCGCCGTCCTGCTGGTCGTGTTCGCCCAGTGCAGCGGCCGCCTGGTGCCGTTCTCGCCCGCCAGCGTGGGCGCCGGCGCCGCGATCCTCGCCGCGACCTTCGAGCCCGTCACGGGCCGCGCCGTCTCTACCGAGAGCGTCGTCGCGTTCTTCGTCGGCACCAGCACGGTGCTGACCGTGGTCGGCACCGTGCTCGCTCTGGCGATCTGCGTTCAGGCCTCGGCGAAGGCGGGCCCGAGCCCGGCGTTGCTCGGCCGCTTGATGCGGATCCGCGCCGCCACCGCGCCGAGGCCGTAGCCCGCGGCGCTGGCGACGACGCCGGCCGCCATGTCGAACACGAAGTGGTTGCCGGTGGCGACCACCGCGAGGCCGATGACCGGGCCCCACAGCAGCGCGAGGAACTTCAGCGCCGGGTTGCGCAGCGCGGCGAAGAGCGCGAAGCCGACGGCGACCGCGAAGCCGACGTGCAGGCTCGGGACCGCCGCGAGCTCGTTGTAGAACGAGGTCGAGAAGTTCGAGTCCATCGCGACCGTGCCGCTGGAGGTGATCGTGTCGACGATCCCGATGTCGGCCAGCCGCGGGGGAGCGACGGGGAACAGGCCGTAGACCGGGACCGAGATCAGCCACGTGGCCAGGATCGTGTTGCGCAGCGTCGCGTAGATCGCCGCGTTCCGCTTGTAGAGGAAGATCAGCGCGGCGGGGATGACGCCGAGCTGGGCGATCAGGTACAGCCGGTTCAGGACCCACATGACCCAGGTGCCGTCGAACGCGTGCTGCACCGTCGCCTCGACGCCGGTGCCGGTCGACTGCTCGAGGTTGACGATCCAGCGCGCGTGCGACTGCGCGTCGGGGAGGTCACCGATCGTCACGAAGCGCGCGGCGCTGTAGACGAGGTAGGCGAAGAGAAAGAGCCCGATCTGCGCTCGGGCCCTGGGGGAGAAGGGGAGCCGGAGTGCGCTCGTCGGACGGGGGAGTGGCGTGGCGGCGAGCATGCACTCAAATTACGCACGCCACCCGCCTGCAACCACGAGGCAGGCTCCCGAATCTCAGGTGGGGCTAAAGGCCCACCGGGGGTGTGGATAACCCCCGCCGCAAACCTAAACCCCACCTAAGGTGTCTGACCCCTTATCGCGCCTTTAGGAACCGTCGTCGCCCCGCAGAGGGCGCTACATCCGCCGGGCGAGATTAAGCCCACCTAAAGTGCCAGGCACCATAGGTGGGCTTTATCTACGGGGTGGTGGTGGAGAGGGTGAACGTCAGCGTGGTGCTGTACGTGCCCGTGCGCAGCGCGTCGGTCTGGCCGATGTGCTGGGTGAAGCCGATCGTCACCGGGTCGTTGGAGACCGGTGCGGTCCAGGCCGACTTCGAGAACGAGACGGCCAGGGCCGACGGCAGCGAGAACGCGCCGTTGGTGAGGTGGTCCGGGCCGGACACGCTCAGTGCGGCGTCGCCGGCGGACGAGATCACGTTGGCGGTGGTCGACGCCGTGTAGTCCTTCGCCACGCCCGGCGCGAACGCGCCGAAGGAGGCCGGGGCGCCGAGGGTCAGCGACAGCGTCGCGGGCACGGAGCCGTTGACGTCGCCGCCCGCCTGGTTGACGAACGAGACGGTGACGTTGAACGACTTCGTCGTCGCGTTGCCGTTGGCGTCGGTCGCCGTGCAGGTCACGTTCGTGGTCCCGACCACGAACTTCGAGCCGCTCGCCTTGTCGCAGGTGACCGTCGGGGCGGCGTCCTGCGTGTCGGTGGCGGTCGCCGTGTAGCTCACGGTGGTGCCGGTGGCGTCCGTGGAGTTCGCGGCGACGTCGGCGACGGACAGGTCCGGAGCCGTGGTGTCGGCGACGAAGCCGCCGGATGCCGTCGCGGCGTCGGCGCCGCCCGTGATCGGCAGCGAGACCTTCGAGGCCTTGGTGTCGACGGTGACGACGGCCTTGGTGGTGCCGGCGACGCCCATCGAGTAGTTGGCCAGCAGGATCACGCCGATCTGGTGGCCCGCCGGGAACGTGTAGTCCGTCGGCAGGATGCGGAACTTGAACTCGTACTTCTGACCCGGGACCACCGGCGTGGCGTCGCCCGCCGTCAGCGAGTCACGGTTCGAGGAGTCCAGGATGCCCTTGGAGACGCGCCACTGGGTGACGTTCTGGACGGGCTTGGTGACCTCGAGGTAGCACGCGCTGTCGACCGCGTTGCCGCCGGCGTCGGTGCTGCTGTCGCCCCAGCAGGTGCGGTTCGTCCCGGTGGTGACGCCGTCGGAGCCGCCGCGACCCACCCGCGAGGAGGGGCCGTAGTCGACGAGCAGCGCCGCCAGGTTGGACTGCGTGGTCGAGAGCGAGGCCTGCAGATCGATGATCGGCGTGCCGGAGATGTGCAGGTCGCTCTTGAGCTTGGGCGAGAGGAACGCGAGCCGGTTGGCCTGCGAGCCGTTGGGCGTGTTGATCGCGTTGGTCTCCGACAGCGAGTTGTCCGTGAACGCGAGGCTGTCGGTGCCGCCGCCGGAGCTCAGACCGAGCGAGCCGGACTGGCCCGCGGCGCGGCCGCTGAGGTAGACGTCGGTGTTGACCGTGCCCGGGATGGGCCAGTCGGCGTACGTCTTCCACACGTTGCCCTGCGGCTGCTCGATGTCCACGCGCGGCTCGTTCATGATGCCGTTCTGGACGCCCTGCAGCCAGTAGTCGAACCAACGCTGCAGCGTGTCGACGAACTCGGTGCGGCGATAGTCGAACGGATCGACGTGGCCTTCCTGCGACAGCCAGAGCTTGCGCGGGACGTTGTTGGCCGCGAGGCCCGCCCACCATTCCGCCATCTGGTCCGGACGCACGTTGTCGTCGTTGATGCCATGCGACTCGAAGACCGCGGCCTTGACCTTGTTGACGTTCAGGCGGTAGTTGCGGTCGGCCCAGAACGGGTTGATGTCACCCGTGTCGTCGCCGTCGACGGTGTTCAGGTAGTTGAACACGTTCGTGCACGGCGTCCGGTGATCGGGCGGCAGCACGCCCAGCAGGGTCTGCGAGACCACGCCGGTGATGCTGTTGTCGAGGCTGCGCGGGTAGTGGGTGTTCTCCCGGATGCCACCCATGCGCGAGTAGTCGTACCAGGACGAGATCGCCGAGATCGGGACGATCGTCGTCAGGCCGTCCACGCCGGTCGACGCGACGCCGTTGGCGAACGTGCCGTCGTAGGACTTGCCGATCATGGCGTTCTTGCCGTTGTCCCAGTCGTTGTGCACGACCGTCTGGCCGTCGGCCGACGTGAAGCCGTCGATCCGGCCCATCAGCCAGTCGATGACGGCCGCGAAGCCGGCGACGTCGCCGGGGCCGCCGTGCAGCGGGCAGCCGGTCGAGAACGCCGTGCCGATCGAGTGCGCGAGGATGACCGCGTACCCGCGCGGGACGAAGTAGTTGTCGTAGAAGAGCGGGAACTTGTCCAGCACGCCCGCGGCGGTCGTGTGGATGTACTGCGTCTCGTTGCCACGCCCGAGCGACGTGTAGTACGGCGAGTCGTCGATGATCGCCGGAACCTTCAGGTTCGGCCCCGACTCCTTCGGGCGGATGATGTCGATCGCGACGCGATCGGTGACGCCGTTGGCGTCCTGGTCGACACCCGCGACCGGAATCCACACCCGCTCGCGCTTCGCGTCCTGATAGCTGAAGACCGGCGCGGTCTTCCCGTCCGCGCCAATCGTGATGGCGGGGTCGGCGGCCTGAGCGGCGCCGGCTCCGAGGGTCAAGGCCAGCAGCGTCAATGCGCCGGCAGCAAGCCCCCTTGCCCCATTCCTCAAGTGAACCTCCATGTGTTGCAGCAGACCCAGCCACCGCAACCAGCGGCGGCCTTGCGCGCGCAACGATAGGACCGGTTCACCACCTTTTGACCACGTTTGGGCGTGGATGAGACTAAACGTGCGAACCGGCCATGAGAGGCCGGTTCGCACGTTATGAGAGCGCTACGGCGTGGTGGTGCTCAGCGTGAAGGTGAGCGTCTTGGAGTACGTGCCGGTGCGCAGCGGCTCGTTGGCCGCGATCGACTGCTTGAACGTGATCGGGACGACCTCGTTGGAGGTCGGCGCGGCCCACGTCTTGATGACGCCGAGGCCCTGCAGCGGCGAGGCCAGGGCGAACGCGCCGTTGACGAGCTTGCCCGTGTTGGTGGCGCTCGGGTCGGCGACGCTGAGCGTCGCGTCACCCGCGGTCGAGAGCACGGTCGCGGTCGTGCCGGCCGTGTAGTCCTTCGCCACGCCCGGGGTGAACGCGCCGAACTGGACCGGGGCGCCCAGCGTCAGCGCCAGCGTCGCCGGGACGGACCCGCCGACGGGAGCGTCGATGCCGACGATCACGTTGAACGACTTCGTCGACGTGTTGCCGTTGGCGTCCTTGGCCGTGCAGGTGACGACCGTGGAGCCGATCGTGAACTTGCTGCCGGACGCCGGCGTGCACGTCACGGTCGGGTGCGGGTCCTCGTTGTCGGTCGCGGTCGGCAGCGTGTAGTTGACGACCGTGCCGCTCGCGTCGGCGGTGTGCGCGGTGACGTCGGGCGCAGCGCCGAACGTCGGCGCGACCGTCTCGGCGTCGGTGCCGCCCGCGGCGGCCAGCGCGGCGTAGCCGCCCTGGACCGGCAGGAGGACCTTCGACAGCTTCGTGTCGATGGTGATGGCCTGCGCCGGCGAGGCCGACGTGGGCGTGCCGCCCGAAGCGCCGCCGCCGAACAGGTTGCCGACGATCACGACGCCGATCTGGTGACCGGCCTTGAAGATGTGCTCGGTCGCGAAGGTCGGGAACTTCAGGTGGACCTTCTCGTTGGGCGTCAGCGGCGTGGCGTCGGTGTAGAACAGCGAGTTGCGGTTCGAGGAGTCCAGCGTGCCGCGCGTGACGCGCCACTGCGTGACGTTCTGCGTGGGCTTGGAGACCTCGAGGTAGCACGCGGTGTCCGTCTCACGCGGCGACGCGGTGCAGGTGTCGCCGATGTTGCAGGACGGGCCCGGCGTGCCGGTCAGGGCGTCGTTGCTCGTGTCGCCCCAGCAGGTGCGGGTCGTCGTGTTCGAGATGCCCTCGCCCGAGCGCGTCACCTGGGTGCCCGCGCCGTAGTCGACGAGCACGGCGCCGTAGTTCTCCTGCGTGCCCGGGACCGACGCGACGAGGTCGATAGACGTCTGGCCGGAGATCCGGACGTCCTTGGTCAGCGCCTTGGACAGGAACACGCGGCGGTTGGCGTTCAGGACCGTCGGCGTGCTGATGACCGTGGTCTCGCTCGGGTAGCCCGCCGTGCCGGTGAACGTCTGCGTGTCGGCGTCGCCGCCGGACGAGCCGCCGAGCGTGCCCGGCGCGCTGGCGTCAGCCGTGCCGCGGAGGAACACGTCGACGTTCTCCGTGCCCGGGATCGGCCAGGACGCGTAGTCCTTCCAGACGTCCTTCTCGTCCTCGATCGTCACGGCCGGCTCGTTCTCGATGCCGTTGTTGACGCCGTAGAGGTAGTGGTCGAACCAGCGGTTCAGGGTGTCGACCCAGACCGACCGGCGCGACTCGAACGGGTCGGTGTGACCGGCGCGCAGCAGCCAGAGCTTGGTCTTGACGCCGTTGGCCTTCAGGGCCTGCTGCCAGTTCCACTCGTGGTCCATGCGGACGTTGTCGTCCTGGAAGCCGTGCGTGGCGAAGACGGCGGCCTTGACCTTCGACGCGTCCTTGACGTAGTCGCGATCGTTCCAGAACTTGTTGATGTCGCCGTGCGCGTCACCGTCTCCGGTGTCCACGTTCGCGTCGTTGGAGATGTCGCTGTTGACCGTCGTGCAGACCGGGCGACGATCCGGCAGGTTCACGCCGGGCGGGTTGTTCGTGCCGCCCGCGGTCGTGATGTTGCCGTTCAGGCCCGCCGGGTAGTTCGTGTTGTTGCGGATGCCGCCGGTGCGCGAGTACAGGTACCAGGACGAGATCGCCGAGACCGGCACGATCGTCTTCAGCCCGTCGACGCCTGTCGAGGCGACGCCGTTGGACAGCGTGCCGTCGTAGGACTTGCCGATCATCGCGCTCGAGCCGTTGTGCCAGCTCGCGACGACCTCCTCGGCGGTCAGCGACGCGGACTTGTATGCCTTCACACGGCCGTTGAGCCAGTCGATGACGGACTTCTCGCCGGCGATGTCGCCCGGGCCGCCGTGCAGCGGGCAGCCGTTGGTGGTGTAGCCCGTGCCGTTCATCTGCGCGAGGATGTACGCGTAGCCGCGCGGCACGAAGTAGTTGTCCAGGAACAGCGGCCAACGGTCGTTGACGCCGTCGTTGTTCCAGTCGGCCATGCACTGGGACTCGTTGCCGCGGCAGACCGTCGTGTAGTAGGGCGACGGGTCGATGATCGCCGGCATCTTGTTGGTCGAGCTGCCTTCGCTCGGCCGGATGATGTCCGCGGTGATCCAGTCGTCGGACCCGTTGCGGTCCTGGTCGATCCCCGGTTGCGGAATGTACACACGCTCGCGGATCGCGTTCTTGTAGTTGTAGACGGCCTTGGTCTTGCCGTTCTCCAACACGGGACCGGACTGCGCCTGCGCGACGCCGCCGCCACCTAGAGCCAAAGCCGCCAGCGCCAAAGCGCCCGCGGCGACCCCTCTAACCCTCATAGACCCTCCATCCAGACCCCAGCCACCATCCACAGGTGGCCAATGGAGAAGACATTAAGCGCTCATCAGCGTGGCGGCGAGTCGAAAACCTGTGCAGATGGCTAAACGCGTGGGGGCACCGGACACACGTCCGGCGCCCCCACGGCGTGCTTACGGGGTCGTGGTGCTCAGCGTGAAGGTGAGCGTCTTCGAGTAGGCGCCGGTGCGCAGCGCGTCGTTCGCGCCGATGGCCTGCTTGAAGGTGACCGGGACGACCTCGTTGGACGTCGGGGCGTTCCAGGTCTTGACGACGCCGAGGCCCTGCAGCGGCTGCGGCAGTGCGAAGGTGCCGTTGACGAGGCGGCCGGTGGCGACGCTGGACGGGTCGGCGACGGTGAGCGTCGCGTCAGCGGCGCTGGAGATCACGGTCGCCGTCGTGGACGCCGTGTACTCCTTGGCCAGACCCGGCGTGAACGCGCCGAACGAGGCCGAAGCGCCGAGCGTCAGCGACAGTGTCGCCGGGACGGTGCCGCCGACCGGCGCCGTCGGGTCGGTGAACGCGCCCGCCGCGGCCAGCGCCTCGTAGCCGCCCACGACCGGCAGCGTGACCTTGGTCGTGCGGGTGTCGAGCGAGACCGCCACGTTCTGGTTGCCGGTGGCCGAGGCCATGCTCGTGTTGGTGCCCGCGACGATGATCGCGATGCGGTGACCGGCCTTGAAGATGTGCTCGGTCGGCATCGTCGGGAACCGGTAGCGGTTGACCACGCCCGGAGTGACGGTCGTCGCGTCCTGGAACCACAGCGAGCTGCGGTTGGACGAGTCGCGGATGCCGCGCGTGACGCGCCACATCATCTGGTCGTTGTTGGTGCCGGTCTGGTCGGACGGGATCGTGATCTCCGGCTTGGTCACCTCGGCGTAGCAGGCGGTGTCGATCTCCTGCGCGGACGCCTCGCAGGCGGCGCCGATCGTGCACTCCGGGCCGCCGGCGCCCGTCGCGCCCCAGCAGGTGCGGTTGTTGCCCGTGACGATGCCGTCGCCCGAGCGCGTGACCTGGTTGAACGGCGTGTCGCTCTGGTCGGCGATGATCACGCTGAGGTTCGACTGGTCGGCGCCCAGCGCGGCCGCGAGGTCGGCCTGGGCGGTGCCGGAGAGCCGCACGTCCTTGGTCAGCGGCGCCGTCATGTAGACGCGCTTGTTGCCCTGGTTGGCGACCTGCGACGTCAGGTTGGTGAGCGTGTTCTCGCTCGCGCCGTTGGCGGTGAAGCCCTGCGTGTCGGCGACGCCGCCGCCGGCGAAGGCGCCGACCGTGCCGACGGTGTCGGTCGAGGCGCGCAGGTAGAGATCGACGTTCTGGGTGTTCGGGATCGGCCAGCTGGCGTACTCCTTCCAGACGTCCTTCTCGTCCTCGACCGTGACCTGCGGCTCGCTCATGATCCCGTTCGGGACGTTGTAGAGCCAGTAGTCGAACCAGCGATGCAGGGTGGTGACCCACTCGGCCCGGCGCTGCTCGAACGGGTCGGTGTGACCGGTGCGCAGCAGCCACAGCTTGCGCGGGACGTTGTTCGCCTTCAGGCCCTCCCACCACAGGCCCATGTGGTCCATGCGGACGTTGTCGTCCTGGAAGCCGTGGATCGCGAAGACCGCGGCCTTGACCTTGCTGACGTCCTTGTTGTAGTCGCGGTCGCGCCAGAAGGTGTTGATGTCGCCGTGCGTGTCACCGTCACCGGTGTCGGTGTTGGCGTCGTTGTTGATGTCGTTGTTGATCGGCGTGCAGATCGGCAGCCGGTTCGGCAGGTTGACGCCCGGGCGGTTCGGCGTGCGATTGGTGATGCCCGGGTTGAGGCTGCCGCCGGGGTAGTTCGTGTTGTGGCGAACCCCGCCGGTGCGCGAGTAGTTGTACCAAGCCGAGATCGCGGAGATGGGGACGATCGTCTTGAGCCCGTCGACGCCCGTGGAGGCGACGCCGTTGGCCAGCGTGCCGTCGTAGGACTTGCCGATCATCGCGCTCGAGCCGTTGTGCCAGTCGGCGACAACCTCGGTCGCGGTCAGCGACGCGGACTTGTAGCCCTTGACGCGGCCGTTGAGCCAGTCGACGACCGACTTCTCGCCCGCGATGTCGGTCGGCCCGCCGTGCATCGGGCAGCCGTGCTGCGTGTACGCCGTGCCGTTCATCTGAGCGAGGATGTAGGCGTAGCCGCGCGGCAGGAAGTAGTTGTCGTAGAACAGCGGCCAGCGGTCGTTGACGCCGTCGTTGTCCCAATCGGCCATGCACTGGGTCTCGTTGCCGCGGCAGCTGGTCGTGTAGTACGGCGAGGGATCGATGATCGCCGGCATCTTGTTGGTCGAGCTGCCCTCGCTCGGCCGGATGATGTCGATCGTGATCCAGTCGTCGGCGCCGCTGCGGTCCGCGTCGATCCCCGGCTGCGGGATGAAGACACGCTCGCGGATCGCTGCTCGATAGTCGTAGACGGCCTTCGTCTTGCCGTTCTCGAGCACAGGGCCGGTCTGCGCCTGCGCGACGCCGCCTCCGCCCATGGCCAGCGCCGCGAGCGCGAGCGCACCGGCGGCCATCCCCCTAAACCTCATGCAGAACCCTCCGTCTCTGGAACTCCTCTTCCAGGAGAGTGACGTGGGATTTAGGTGAAGTACATATGAGAGGCGTGGAAACGCCTCAACGCAGCGTCAGTCGTCGGAGGGCGGGGGGGAGAAGACGATCTTCTTGAGCTCGTCGATCACGCGCCCACCGAGCCGCAGCGAGGTCATGAAGCCCTCCTGGCCGAGCTCGCCGGCGTCGAGCGCGGTGCGCAGCTCGCCCAGCGCCTCGCGGGCCTCCTCAGGCACGCCGTCCTTGGCGATCTCGACCAGCACGAGGTGCCGCGGGCGCCGGTGGACGGCGGCGAGGCGGACGAACCGCTCACGCTCGGCGGCCTCCATCGTCTCCAGCGGGACCGTCACCGAGTCGCCGGCCGCCAGGCGCTTGGTGATCGCCGCGTCCAGCAGCTGCGCCGTCTTGGCCTCGAGGTCGGCCTCCGGGACCTTCCCGCGCAGCAGCCCGCGGACCTTGTCGGCGGAGAGGATCGAGCTCTGCTCGTCGATCACCCGCTTGACGAACCGCGCGCGCAGCTGCGGGTCCGCGCACGCGATCAGGACGAGGCTGCCCGGGTTGTACCGCATGCGGTCCGAGGGGGCGAGCACGCGGCCGCGCACGCTCACGTCCAGCTTGCGCGGCGGGCGCTCGGCCTCGCCGGCGCGGCGCGGCCGGTCCGAGGACCATCCGCCTCGCTCGTTGTCGGAGATCTTGACGCTGCGCGGCTGCGAGGAGGACATGCCCATCACGATGGCAGAACCACGGGCGAGTTCATGTCCGTTTGGATATCCGTCGCGGTCAGCGCGCGGTTATAGATGCGGACATCGTCCATCAGGCCCGCGAACCACTCGCTCCAGATGGCGTTCCCGCCGAGCTTCAGCGGCCCGGTCGAGACCGTCATCGACCCGCTGACCGCCAGCGACTTCACCTGCACGCCGTTGACGTAGAGCCGCAGCGTCGCGCCGTCGTAGGTGGTCGCGAGGTGCGTCCAGGCGTTCGCCGCGATCGCCGTGGTCGCGCGCACGTCCTTCTGAGCGCCCACGTACGCCTGCCCGGTGGGGAGGCCGCCGCTCGTGTTGGCGTACATCGCGTACGTCATGTGCGTCGGCTGCTCCTTGAACAGCACGGTGCGCCAGCTCGAGCCGAGCGCGCTCGGCTTGACCCACGCTTCGAGCGTCATCCCGGTCGTGAGGTCGAGGTCGGCCTGGTCGTCGATGCGCACGAAGTCGTTGACCCCGTCGAACTGCAGCGCGCCGCCGGTGCGGCCGGAGCCGGACCACACCGGGCCGTTCAACGCGCCGTTGTGCCCCTTGCCCGACGCGTCGCGCAGCGTGCTGCCGTTGCCTTCGTCGAACGCGTAGGCGGCGACGAGCCCGGCCGGCGCGGTGTTCGCGACCGAGAAGTTGCCCGTCAGCGTCAGGCCGCCCGCCGGGACGGTCACGGTGTGCGATTGCAGCCCGCCGTCCGACCAGCCGTCGAACCAGTAGCGGGTCGTCCCGACGTACTGCGGTGAGGTGGTGTCGACCGTCCGCTGGAAGCCGACCAGCTCGTCGTAGGCGAGCGTGGCCGTCTGACCGATGCCGTCCAGCGTCCAGGCGAGCCCGCTCGGCGCCGTCGACACGGTCACGCGCGCCTTCTGCGGCACGAGCGTGACCGAGGTGGAGGTCTGGATGCCGTCGGAGTCCGTCGCGGTCAGGACGAGCTCGAAGTTCGTGTCGCCTTGGAAGCTGTGGCCGCTGGTCGGGACCGTGAAGCTGCCCGAAGCGCCGGTGGCGTCCAGGAACGGGTGGATGTGCCCGTCGTGGTGGAAGACGATCTTCCAGCTCAGCGCGGAGCCGGTCAGCGGGCCGTCGTCGGGGTCGGTCGCGCTCCCGGAGAACGAGATCGTGTCGCCCGCCTTGAAGGTGCGGCCGTCCGACGGCGACGCGATCGTGGCCGTGGGCGGCGCGCCGACGGTGATCGTCAGCGGGTCAGAGCTCGCGCTCAGCGTGCCGTCCGAGACGGTCAGGCGCGCCGTGTAGCGCCCGGCCGCCGTGTACGTGTGGTCCGGGTCGGGCTCGGTGGACGTCGTCCCGTCGCCGAAGTCCCAGCTGTAGGTCAGCGGCTGGCCCTCGGGGTCGTAGGAGCCGTCGCTGGTGAACGCCACCGGGTACGGCGCCGCGCCGCGGGCGGCGGTGAGCGCGGCGCGCGCGACGGGCGGCTGGTTGGAGCTGACGTTGCGGATCCGCCGGATCGCGCCCTGGCCGGCGATCTCGAACGGGCCGGCGTCGACGTAGTAGAGCGCGCCTTCGGGGCCCTGGGTCAGCCCGACGATGTCGCCGTACGGGCCGTCGAGGCTGCCGTCCGGCGGCTCGAAGCTGCGCACCGAGGCCACGTTGCCGTTGGCGTCGAACGTCAGCCGCTTGATCCAGTTCTGCGCGTAGTCGGCGAAGAAGTAGTCGCCCTGATACTCGCTCCCGAACTGGCTGCCGCGGTACACGAAGCCGCCCGTGACCGACGCGTCGTGGCTGACGTGGCGGTACGTGTAGACCGGGTTGGTCATCCCCGAGGTCGAGCACGTGCCCTCGCAGGTCGGCCAGCCGTAGTTGGCCCCGCGCACGCCGACGTCGAGCTCCTCCCAGTCGTTCTGGCCGACGTCGGCGATGATCATCCGGCCGGTGGGCGGATCGATCGTGAAGCGGAACGGGTTGCGCAGGCCGCGCACCCAGATCGCGTCGACATTCGGGCCCGAGCCGTCGTAGAACGGGTTGTCGGAGGGGGCGCTGCCGTCGCGGTTGATCCGCAGGATCTTGCCGTTCGCGCTCGTCAGCGACTGGGCGCTGGGGGCGTCGAGGTGGTCGCCGACGGAGAAGTACAGCGTGCCGTCGGTGCCGAAGTTGAGATCGCCGCCCTGGTGGTAGACGTCCGCCGCGACGGGGTTCTGCCAGAGCACGGTCTCCGAGGACGCGGGTGCGCTGTTCCCGGTCGCGGTGAAGCGCGACACGCGGTTGCGCATCTGCGTGCCGTGCGTGTAGTAGACGTAGAACTGCCCGTTGGTGGCGAAGCCGGGGTCGAGCACGAGCCCGAGCAGGCCGCGCTCGTAGTCGTGGGACACGCTCGGAAGCTGCAGGAACGGCTGGGGGTCGACGCGGGTGGCGCCCGGCTGGGCGACCCAGACGGTGCCGTCGCGCTCGGCGATCAGCATCCGCCCGTCGGGCGTGAACTTCATCGCGGTCGGCTCGTCGAGGCCGAGGATGAGCTTGTCGTTGACGAACTTCGGGCCGGCGTTGGCCACGGACACGCTGACGGCCGCGCTCGTCGTGCGGTTGCCGGCGGCGTCGCGGGCGATCGCGGTGATCGTGTGTTGGCCCGCGGCAGCGGTCGCGCTGTCCCAGTCGGTGGCGTAGGGGGCGACCGTGTCCTCGGCGCCGGCGTCGACCCCGTCGACGCGGAACTGGACGCCGGCGACGCCGCGGTCGTCGCTCGCGGTCGCGGCCAGCGTGACGGTGCCGGAGACCGGGCCGGCGGCGGGGGAGGTGATCGAGACCGTGGGCGCCGCGGTGTCCGGCGGCGGCGTCGTCGCGCCCACCGGCGTCGCCATGTCAGCGCCCACCTCGGCCGCGCTGAGCGCCCGGTTGTAGACGCGGACGTCGTCGACGACGCCGCGGAAATACTCGCCCCAGACGGCGTTGCCGCCGATCCGCAGCGCGCCGGTGGGCGCGGCGAGCGACCCCGTCTGCGCGCGGGTGGAGACCTCGACGCCATTGACGTAGAGCTTCTGGTTCGCCCCGTCATACGTCGTCGCGAGGTGCGTCCATACGTTCAGCGGAAGTTGTGCGGCGCCGGCGGCGTTCTTCTCGCCGCCGATGTTGACCTGGCCGGTCGGGCGCGCCGAGCCGTTGTTGGCGTAGAGCGCGTAGCCCATCGCGCTGCCGCTGGTCTGCTTGAACAGCACGGTCCGCCACGAGCCGCCGTCGGTGCCGAGGGTGTTCGGGTTCACCCAGGCCTCGAGGGTCATGCCGGTCGTCAGCCGCAGCGAGGCGCTGTCCGCGATCGTCACGTAGCCGTTGCCGGCGAACGAGAGGCCTTGGCCGTTGCGGCCTGTGGTCCACGTCGTGCCCGAGGCGGTCCCGGCGTTGCCGGTGCCGGAAGCGTCGGCGACGGCGGTGCCGAACCCCTCGTTGAAGCCATATGCCGCGACCAGCCCGCCGTCAGCCGCCAGCGCGCGTGGGACCGCGACGCATAACAGCGTGAGCAGGCAGGCGCTGACCAACGCCAACCGTCCCATTTGCCCCCCTGTAGTTCCTCGACCGGCGCGGAACTATGCACGAAAGGCGCGCGAGCGGCTTGGCGGGCCTGCACTGTAAGACTGTCTGACAACCCTTGTGTCCGACTGTCTGACAATGTAGGTTCTGTTGCATGGAGGAGGAGATCGAGGTCGTCGCGTTCGCCTGCCGCGGCACCCTGCTCGATTGGACAGGCGCGATCGAAGCGGTGGCGTACGAGCTGGCTCGCTGCAACGGCGAGAGCCCGCTCGACAGAGGCGCCGCCCTACGCCGGCGTGTGGAGACGCTGGCCGGTGGGCACGGGCTCGCGAGAGGATTCGAGCGGCTGGCCCGTGAACGTGGATATCGCGGAGAAGAGAGCGGCGAGGAGTCGCTCGCCCGCGTGGTCGCCCTGGCGCGTCCCCTCCGTGGCGCGCGCGAAGCCGTCGCGCTTGCGGTCCGGTCCGGGAAACGGGTGGTCGCCGTTTCCCGGGCCGAGCACCCCGGAGCCCTTTACCTGTTCGGCGGCGCGTTCGACGCCGTGGTCTCGGACCCGCGCGAGCTCGACGAGCCGCTGGACTCGATCCTGTATGTCAGCGCCGCCGAGTGGCGGCGCGCCGAGGCTCGGCGGCGCGGTATGCGTGCTGTCGCGCCAGAAGGTCTCGCCGCGGCCCTCGCTCTCCACCCATTGGTGGCGGCGCGGACCGCAATGCCCACTATCTTGGCGGCCTGATGAGTGGGCTCGCCGTCCGACCGATCTCGACCACCGAGGCCGTCGTCGTCTCGCTGCGAGCGCGCATCCTCGACGGGAAGATCGAAGCGGGCGTGCGCCTTCCGGAACTCGAGCTGGCGGCGGAGTTCGGCGTCGCCCGCCCGACGGTCCGCGCGGCCATCCAACAGCTCTGCCACGAGGGTCTCCTCGTGCGCGAGCCCAACCGAAGCGCGAACATCCCGGTTCTGACTCGTGATGAAATCCTCGATCTGTTTTCAGTGCGCATCCCTCTGGAGTGCCTCGTGGTGCGCGCAGTGCTCGAGCGCGGCGCGCCTCTCGCGCCGGCACGCGAAGCAATTGCGGGCATGGAAGCCCTCCCCGACGACGCCGGCTGGAGCGAGGTGGTCCAGGCCGACGGCGCCTTCCATCAGGCGCTTGTCTCGGCCGTAGGCTCGCCCCGCCTGGAGCGGCTCTACGGCTCGCTCAGCGGCGAGATCCGCCTCTGTGTGGCCCAGCTGCGTCCGAGCTGGGCCTCACCCTCGGAGATCGGCGTCGAGCACCACGAGGTCCTCGCGGTGCTCGAGTCGGGCGACGTCGCCGCCGCCGAGGCCCGTATGACGGCGCACTTGGAGCGCGCCGTCAACGACCTCACCAACGGCTAGGCCGTTGCCATCCCCACGGCCCGGAGGCGCTCCGGGTCACCGTGCCACGCGGCCTCGAGGATCGCCTCGAGGTCGTCGACGTCCAGCGGGCGGGGGTTGTTGTCGATCAGGCGCTTGATGCCGACCGACGCCTCCGCCATGCCGCGCAGGTCCTCCTCGCCGACGCCGATCTCGGCCAGCGAGCCGGGGAGGCCGATCTGCAGGCCGAGCGCGTGGACGCACTCGACGGCGTCTCCGCCCATCAGCGCGGAGAGCTCGGCGATCTCGGCCGGGCGTGCGGGGCGGTTGAACTCCATCACGTAGGGGAGGAGCAGCCCGGTGCCGAGCCCGTGGGAGGTGTGGGTGAGCGCGCCGACGGCGAACTGCAGCGCGTGCGCGGCGCTCACGCCCGAGTTGCCGAACGCGATGCCCGCCAGCAGCGAGCCGTAGAGCATCCCGGTGCGGGCCTCGAGATCGGACCCGTCGGCGACCGCGCGGGCGAGGTTGCGGAAGATGTGACCCGCGGCCTCCAGGGCCAGGGTGTCGGAGAGCAGATTCTTTCCGATCTGCGGGCGGCCGAGCACCAGGTCCACGGACGGCTGCTCGCGCGCGGCCATGTAGGCCTCGATCGCGTGCGACAGGGCGTCGATGCCCGAGTGTGCGGTCACGACGGGCGGAGCGCCGACGCTCAGCAGCGGGTCGCAGATCGCGTGGCGCGGGATCAGGAACGGGCTCGCGACGCCGATCTTCATCTCGGTCGCGGGGTCGGTGATGACGCTGACGGGCGTCGCCTCCGAGCCGGTGCCGGCGGTGGTCGGCAGCGCGATCAGCGGCACGACGGGCCCGGGCACGGACTGGACGGCGTAGTAGTTCTCGAGCGGCCCGCCGTGGGCGAGCAGGAGCGCGGTGACCTTCGCGAGGTCGATCACCGAGCCGCCGCCGACGGCCACGATCACGTCGGGCTCGATCGACTCCCCGAGCGCGACCGCGGCGTCGACCGCCGCGCGGGGGACATCGACGACCGCGTCGGAGAAGACCGTGGCGTCGAGGTCGGTCAGGGAGTCCAGCACCGTGGCGAAGCCCGGCGTCCGCGCGATCACCGGGTCGGTGATGACCAGGACCCGGCGGCCGTGGCCGGCAGCGACCCGGCCGGCGGCCTCGGCCATCCCGGCCCCGAACAGCACCTGCGAGGGCGCGCGTAGGACGGCGAAGTCGGTCATCGGTCGGTCTCCAAGAAGGTGGTCAGCAAGCGGTTGAATGCGTCGGTGTGTTCCAATGGTGAAGCGTGGCCGCAACGGCCGAAGACGTGGCCGCGCGCGTCCGGCAGCGCCTCGATGAGCCCGAGGAAGCTGTCGCGCAGCGGCACGATGCGGTCCTGCGCGCCGTGGACGAGCAGCACCGGGGCGGTGATGGACTCGAGCTCCGGCCCGGACAGCGACAGGTCGTCGACCCAGCGCTGGCGCGGCGCGGGGAACAGCTCGCGGTACCAGGGCTGGGCGGCCATCGCGGCGGAGCGCGCGGCGACCACCGCATCGCTCGGCGCCAAATAGGTGATCAACTCCGCGACCGCAGCCGCGGACGGCGCCGCCCACAGCGTGTCGAGCCCGTCGGGCAGCGGCATGCCGAAGCCCATCGAGCCGACCGCCACCACGCGCGTGACCGCGCGCGGGCGCACGTGCGCCAGTGACAACGCAATGGCCCCGCCCGCCGAGTTGCCCACGACCGCGAACGTCTCGTGGCCGAGTGAGTCCATCAGCTCCAGCGCCTGCGCCGTCCACGCGGCGCGCAACGACCCGCTCGGCCGGGGCGACTCCCCGAACCCGAGCAGGTCTGGCGCGATCACGCGAAAGCGCGGTGCGAGCGCGGCGATCAGCGGTGTCCAGGCGGCGGCCGTCGTCCCCGGACCGGAGCCGTGCAGGAGCAGCACGGGCGGCCCGGAGCCTTCGGCGAGCATCAGCGGAGGCTCAGGCCGGGACGGCGGCGCGCTCGAGCACGTTCATGAACGCGCGCGACCACTCGGGCATGTCCGGCCAGCCACGGCACGAGACCATGTTGCCGTCGACCACGTCGGGCGCGTCCACGAGGATCGCGCCGGCGTTCTCCATGTCGCCCCACAGCGGCGGGAACGCGGCGGTCTTGCGCCCGCGCAGCAGGCCATAGACAGCCGGGACCTGCGGTCCGTGGCAGATCGTGCCGACCGGGAGGTCGTGCTCGAAGAAGTACTCCGTGATGCGGCGCACGTCGGCGTCGAGGCGGATGTACTCCGGCGCGCGCCCGCCCGGGATCACCAGGCCGACGTACTCGGACGGGTCGACCTCGGAGAACGCCAGGTCGACCGGCAGCTTGCGGCCGTTCTTCTCGGTGTAGGCGTCCGAATTGGGGTCGAAGTCATGGATCACGAGCTGGACCTCGCGGCGCGTGAGCGCAGCGACGTCGGCGATGTAGCCGGCCTCGCGGATCCGGTAGATCGGGTACATCGCGTCGAGCTCTTCGGCGGCATCGCCGACCAGCACGAGCACCTTCTGTTGGGTGGACACTGAAACCTCCCCCTTGTCGAGATGAAAGAATCTGCAGCTAATCGAAGGCGAAGTACTTCGGCTCGAGGAACTCGAGCAGCCCGTGATGGCCGCCCTCGCGGCCGATCCCGGACTGCTTCGTGCCCCCGAACGGCGCCGCGGGGTCTGACACGACGCCACGATTCAGACCGACCATGCCGGTCTCGATCTCTTCGCCGACCGCCATCGCGCGGCGCAGGTCACGGCTGAAGACGAAGGCCACCAACCCGTACTCGGTGTCGTTGGCGAGCGCGATCGCCTCGTCCTCGTCGCTGAAGGTCATGACCGGGGCGACCGGGCCGAAGACCTCCTCGTCGAGGATCGCCGAGCCGGGCTGCACGCGGTCGAGGACCGTCGGCGGATAGAAGAAGCCGGGGCCGGCGAGCCGCTCGCCGCCGCAGCGCACGCGGGCGCCGCGGTCGAGCGCGTCGGCCACCAGGCGCTCGACCTTGTCGCGCGCCGCGGCGTTGATCAGCGGCCCGAGCTGGGCGCCGTCCTCGAAGCCGTTGCCGACGCGGACCTGAGCCATCGCCGCGGTCAGCCCGGCCGTGAACTCCTCTGCCACCGACTCGTGCACGAGGAAGCGGTTGGCCGCCGTGCAGGCCTCGCCGCCGTTGCGCATCTTGGCCGCCATCGCACCCGCGATCGCGATCTCGATGTCAGCGTCTCCCAGCACCAGGAACGGCGAGTTGCCGCCTAGCTCCAGCGAGGCGCTGATGACCTGCGGCGCACACAGTTCGAGCAAGCGCCGCCCGACCCCGGTCGAGCCGGTGAAGGACAGCTTTCGCACGCGCGGGTCACTGAGCACCGCCTCCGCGAAGGGCGCCGGGTCGTCCGTGCAGACGACGTTGACGACCCCCTTCGGGACCCCCGCCTCTTCGAGCAGCTCGCCGATCGCGATCGCCGTGAGGGGGGTTTCTTCGGCGGGTTTCAGAACCACCGTGCAGCCGGCGGCCAGCGCCGGCCCGATCTTGCGGGTCGCCATCGCGGCCGGGAAGTTCCACGGCGTGATCAACAGCGAGATGCCGATCGGCGCGTGCGAGACGAGCATGCGGTTCGTACCGCCGGGTGCGGTGGCGAAGTCCCCGTTGGCGCGCACGGCCTCCTCGGAGAACCAGCGCAGGAACTCGGCCGCGTAGGCCGCCTCACCGCGCGCCTCGGCGAGCGGCTTGCCCATCTCGCGCACGATGATGCGTGCGATCTCGTCGTTGCGCTCGACCATCAGGTCGAACGCGCGACGCAATGTCTCGGCGCGCTCGCGCGGCGCGCGCGCGGCCCAATCTTCGGCCGCCGCCGCAGCGGCGTCCACGGCGGCGATGCCGTCGTCCGGGGTCGCGGACTCGATCGCGTCGATGACGGATTCGTCGGACGGATCGAGTACGGGAAACCGGCGTCGCTCGGTGGCGATGACCATGGCCGGACAGTAGCGCGGGATTGATAGACAATGCAAGAAATTGCCAAAGGTGTTGACAAGGAATGCAAAGAGGGCGTAGGTTTTTGCAAGCCTCGTGCAAGGTTCGTAGTGCAGCCGGTCATCGGAGTAGGGCCAACCCTCTTGGAGGAGGAGTAATGAAGGGGAGACTTCAAGTCTCGGCAGCGGTCGCCGTTGCCGCGGCAGCGTTCACGGTTGCCGCCTGCGGTGGTAGCGACAGTGGGGGAGGCGGCGCCACGAAGGCATCCGCCGACGCCACGACCAAGCTCAGCGACAAGCCCATGACGCTGACGTTCCTCTGGTTCGATTGGCCGCCGGCCAAGGCGCTGGAGGAGCTGGGCAAGGAGTACACGAAGACCCGCCCGAACGTGACGGTCAAGGTCAACGTCGTCCCGAACCCTCAGTGGCACGACGCGATCTTCACCCAGTTCGCCGCTCGTAAGACGAACTTCGACATGCCGATCCTCGACTCGCAGAACATCGGCGAGGCGGTCACCAACGGGTCGATCCTCGACCTGACGGACTTCGTCAAGAAGAACATCGACACGTCGCAGTACGATCCGTACTTCCTGGCGGCCTACGGCCAGTACCCGCAGAACACGACGGGCGAGGCCAATCCGGACGCCAAGACCTACGGGCTCCCGCTGCTCGGTGACACCTGGTCGATGATCTGGCGCAAGGATCTGATGGGCGACACGCCTCCGGCGACGTGGGAGGACATGATCGCCGCGGCCAAGAAGTGCCAGGACGAGAATCCGGGCATGAGCGGCCTCGGCTTCCATCAGGCCGGCACCGGCGACGCCGCGGCCGTGACGTACAACGTCATGAACGCGCTCTACGGCGGCGAGCTGTGGGACCAGAAGGACCGCAAGATCGCGGGCATCGTCAACAACGCGGCCGGCCACAAGGCGATGGACGTCCTCGTCAACCAGATGGTTCCGCTCACGCCCAAGGGCTCGAGCAACTGGTTCATCGACGAGGTCAACGCCGGCATCTCGCAGGGCAAGATCTGCGTCGGCTTCCAGTGGATCGCCGCCATGGGCGGCCTCCTCGACCCGGCCTCGTCGAAGCTCGGCAAGACCAAGGACGAGATCCTCAAGAAGCTCGCCTTCGCCCCGCTGCCCAAGCAGGTCACCGACAAGGTGCCGCTCGGCGGCATGGGCCTGCACGTCTCGAAGTACATCCCGGCCGACCATCAGGCCGAGGCTCTGAACTTCATCAAGTGGTTCCAGTCCCCCGAGGCCCAGAAGAAGTGGGCGCAGCTCGGCGGCGTTCCGGCCCGCAACGACGTCCTCAACTCGCCCGAGTTCCTCGAGGCGCAGCCGTACAACAAGGTGTTCACGGAGTCGGTTCCGCGTCTGAAGGACTTCTGGAACCTGCCCGAGTACGCGAAGCTCCTGAACGTTCACTCGACCGAGGTCAACGCGGCCATCTCCGGCACGGAGAAGCCTGACGCTGCCCTCGACAAGCTCGCCAACGACGAGCAGGCCATTCTCGACGAGAGCGGCCACTAAGCAGCGATTCAAGGACGGCCGGGCTCATCTCAGGTGAGCCCGGCCGCCTGATCTCTCTCCCGCCACACAACCACTCATGGCCGACACGCTCCAAACCCCACCCACGGCGCCCCCGCCGGTCGAGAAGCTCGAAGCCCCGCCCGCGGCGAAGCGCTTCGCCTTCCTGACCGACCGCTGGCTCGCCGGCCTCTTCATCACGCCGGCGCTCGCGCTGCTGGTGTTCCTCTCGATCTGGCCACTGATCCGGTTGGTGTGGCTGTCGTTCACCGACTATTCGGTGACCCGAGACGTTCCCGCGAGCTTCATCGGGTTCGACAACTACATCGACGTGCTGACGTCGCCCGTCACGCAGAAGCGTGCGGTCACGACGCTGATCTTCGTCGTCGGCGCCGTCCTGTTGCAGACGCTGCTCGGGTTCGCGATCGCGTTCCTGATCTCGCGGCGCACGAAGGGCCGCGGCGCGCTGACGACGATGTTCCTGATCCCGATGATGCTCTCGCCGATCGTCGTCGGCCTGTTCTGGAAGTTCATGCTCGACGTGCAGTTCGGCGTCGTGAACTCGTTCCTGAACTCGCTCGGCTTCGGCTCGGTCGAATGGCTGACGAGGCAGCGATTGGCGCTCTTCTCACTGGTCATCGTCGACACCTGGCAATGGACGCCGTTCATCATGCTGATCGCGCTCGCGGGGCTGACGGCGGTGCCCAAATACCTCTATGAGGCGGCGGAGATCGACCGCGCCTCGGAGTGGTTCAAGTTCCGCCGGATCACGTTCCCGCTCGTCTGGCCGCTGCTGCTGATCGCGATCATGTTCCGCGCGATCGAGGCCTTCCGGCTCTTCGACCTGGTCTACATCCTCACGGGCGGCGGCCCGGGCGGCACGACCGAGACGCTGTCCTACAACGTCTACAAGGTCGCCTTCTTCGGCTTCGACACCGGCCGCGCCTCCGCGTACGGCATCTTGATGGTGATCGTGGTCACGATCGCGGCGCAGTTCTACCTGCGCTACCTCAACAAGCTTCAGGAGCGCTAGAGATGGCCGCGCACATCCAGCCCGCCGGCGTCGCCGACGCCGGGATCGCGGGCGAGACCGCGGCCCCGCCGCCCATCCGCCGCAAGCGCAAGCTGAGCAACGGCTTCGAGATCGTGGTGCTCGCGATCTTCGCGATCGTGATGCTGTTCCCGGTCGTCTGGATGCTCGAGACGGCGCTGAAGGAGACCAAGGACATCTACGCCGTCCCGGCCAAGCTGATCACCGGCTGGACCCCGACGCTGGAGCACGTCAAGGACGTCTTCAGCTCGGACTCGCCGGTCTTCAAGGGCTTCAAGAACTCGATCATCGTCGCCGTCTCCTCGACGGTCATCGCGACGGTGCTCGGCGTCCCGGCCGCCTGGGCGTACTCGCGCTTCCAGATCAAGGCCAAGAAGGACCAGTTGTTCTTCATCCTCTCGACGCGCTTCATGCCGCCGGTCGTCGTGGTCATCCCGGTCTTCCTGATGTTCCGCGACCTGTCCCTGCTGGACACGCGGCTCGGCCTGACGCTCGTCTACGCGGCGTTCAACCTGCCGTTCACGATCTGGATGATGAAGGGCTTCATCGACGAGGTCCCGGCCGAGTACGAGGAGGCCGCGATGCTCGACGGCTTCTCGCGCTTCGAGGCCTTCTGGCGGGTGACGATGCCGCTGCTGATCCCGGGCATCGCCGCCACCGCCGTGTTCGCGCTGATCTTCTCCTGGAACGAGTTCGTGTTCTCGATCTTCCTGATCACCGACCCGGACACGCGGACCGCCCCGGCGGCGATCGCGGGCCTGATCGGCGGCACGACGATCGACTGGGGCCTGGTGGCCGCGAGCGCGATGATCTTCGCGATCCCGGTGCTGCTCTTCGCGTTCCTCGTGCGCAAGCACCTCGTCGCGGGCGTGACCCTCGGGGCGGTGCGTCGCTGATGGCCCAGGTTCTCGTCCAGCAGCTCAACAAGACGTTCCCCGACGGCACCGTCGCCGTCGAGCGCCTCGACCTCGAGATCCGCGACGGCGAGCTGTTCGTCATGCTCGGCCCGTCGGGCTGCGGCAAGACGACGACGCTGCGGATCATCGCCGGCCTCGAGGAGGAGACGGCGGGCACCGTCACGATCGGCGACGAGGTCGTCACCGGCCTGCGCCCGTCGCAGCGCGACATCGCGATGGTGTTCCAGTTCTACGCGCTGTATCCGCACCTCACCGTGCGCGACAACATGGCGTTCCCGCTGCGCGCCGCGAAGGCGCCCGAGTCGGAGATCAACGAGCGCGTCGCCGAGGCCGCCCGGATGCTCCAGCTCGAGCCGTACCTGCAGCGCAAGCCGAGCAAGCTCTCCGGCGGCGAGCAGCAGCGCGTCGCGCTGGGCCGCGCGATGGTGCGCCACCCGAAGGCGTTCCTGATGGACGAGCCGCTGACCAACCTCGACGCCGAGCTGCGCGCCGACATGCGCGCCGAGGTCAAGCACGTCCAGCAGCGCTTGAACACGACGATGATCTACGTCACGCACGATCAGACCGAGGCGATGGCGCTGGGTCACCGGATCGCGATCCTCAACAAGGGCAAGCTCGAGCAGCTCGGCGCCCCGATGGAGGTCTACGAGCGCCCGGCGACGCTGTTCGCGGCGCGTTTCATCGGCTCGCCGCCGATGAACCTGGTCGAGGCCGAGGTGACCAACGGGCACCTGACCGCGGCCGGCGGGCTGAAGATCGGCGCGCCCGAGGGGCTGCAGCGCGGCCAGAAGGTCATCGCCGGCGTGCGGCCCGAGCGCTTCAGCGTCGCCGCCGACGGCGACGGCGCGCGTGGCCGCGTCGTCTCCAAGGAGGCGCTGGGCGACGAGACGATCTACGTCGTCGAGACCGAGGCCGGTCTTCTGAACGTGCGCATGCCGCCGACCGCCCGCTTCGACGAGGAGCAGGCCGTGACGGTCACCCACGTCGGCGCTCCCCCGCCCGCCTATGACCCGCAGTCCGAGCAGGTGATCAGCAAATGACCCCCTCAGCGATCGTCGCGAGCGGCGTCTCGAAGTCCTTCGGCGACGTCGAGGCCCTCAAGCACCTCGAGCTCGACATCGCGGAGGGCGCGTTCTTCGTGCTCCTCGGCCCGTCGGGCGCGGGCAAGACCACGACGCTGCGGGTGATCGCCGGCCTCGAGTCGCCGGACACCGGCTCGGTGCACCTGCACGGGATCGACGCGACGCGGGCGACGCCCGCCGAGCGCGACCTGGCGATGGTGTTCCAGTCCTACGCGCTGTACCCGAAGCAGACGGCGGGCGAGAACATCGCCTCGCCGCTGCGTGCCCGCAAGCTCTCCAAGGCCGACATCGACGCGCAGGTCAAGCGCGTGGCCGAGCTGCTGCACATCGAGGAGCTGCTCAACCGCCATCCGGCGCAGATGTCGGGCGGCCAGATGCAGCGCGTGGCGCTCGGGCGCGCGCTCGTGCGCGACCCGCGCGCGTTCCTGATGGACGAGCCGCTGACGAACCTCGACCTGAAGCTGCGGGTCGAGATGCGCACCGAGCTCACCCGCATCCACCGTTCGCTGGGCCGGACGTTCCTGTACGTCACCAACGACCAGGTCGAGGCCATGTCGATGGCCGACCAGGTCGCGGTGCTGCGGGAGGGGACGATCCAGCAGGTCGGCTCGCCGACCGAGATCTACGACCACCCGGCGAACCGCTGGGTGGCCACATTCGTCGGCTCGCCTCGCATGAACCTCCTCAAGTGCAAGGCGAACGGGCGACTCGAGGGTCAAGGGTGGTCGCTCCCGAATCCCGGTTTCGGGATTCAGGGCGACCGCCCGGCGCTCTTCGGTGTGCGCTCGGAGGACCTCTCGCTCGACGTGCGCGAGGAGTCGTCCGCGCTGGCCGGCACGGTCTACGCCGTCGAGCCGCTCGGCGACCGCACGCTCGTCGACGTCGAGATCGGCGACCAGCGAATCGTCATCAAGGCCCCACCCACGGCCACTTTCAAGATCGGTGAGGAGGTGCGGGCGGCGGTCGACATGGACCGCGTGCACCTGTTCGACGCCGATTCGGAGTCGGCGATCGCGAGGTCGTGATCGACGCCCCGCTCCCCCCAGTTCTGCGGCGGGCGCGGATCCTCGAGCGTGTCCAGCGAGACGGCGGCGCGTCGCTCGCGGAGCTCGCGTCCGAGCACGCCGTCTCGCCGGTCACGGTGCACCGCGACCTGGAGCTCCTCTCTGGCGAGGGGCTCCTGGAGCGGGTGCGCGGTGGGGCGCGATCGCTGCCCGACACGCGGCCGAAGATCGAGACGGCGTGGAACGCCCGCGTGCGCGAGGCGGCGAACGAGAAGGACTCGATCGCCGTCCGGGCGCGCGAGCTGGTCGAAGACGGCTCGACGATCTTCGTCGACGCGTCCTCGACGGGCCTGGCGCTGGCGCGGGCGCTCGAGCTGCGCCCGCCGACCGAGCTGACGCTGGTGACGAACTCGCCGGCGATCGCGCTCGGGCTGACGGCGGACACGATCCACGTGATCGTGCCGCCGGGCGAGCTCAACCAGCACATGCGGGTGCTCACCGGGCGCTGGACGGTCGACTTCCTGGTCGAGCTGAACATCTCGGTGGCGTTCATCTCCGCCGCCGGGATCACGCTCGAGCACGGGTTGACGACCTCGCGCTCGGCGCTGGCGGACACGCTGAACGCGGCCGCGGGGGCGGCGAAGACGAAGGTCGGCCTGCTCGACTCGAGCAAGTTCAAGCGCTCGTCGCTGCTGACGGTGCGCTCGGCGCAGTCGCTGGACCTGATCATCACCGACGACGGGCTGGACTCGACGACCGTCGCCGAGTTCCGTGCGGCGGGCGTGAACCTCGTCGTCGCCGATCGCGTCGCCGCGTTCGACGAGGACTACGACGCCGACTAAGCGGCGTCTTCGAACGGCAGGATGCTCAACGTCTGGGTCAGCTCGAGCAGGCGCTGAACCGGCGGCTGCAGCGGCCCGCGGAGCTTGACGTTCGGGTACTCGCGAGCGGCGCCCAGCAAGGTCCGCAGCCCGGTCGAGTCCATGAACGCGAGCTCGGAGAGATCCAGCACCGCCGCGCGGCCTTCCAGCCGCCCCAGCGCCTGGTTGAGCTGCGGCTCGGAGACGAGATCGAGCTCACCGGAGACGCTGAGCACGACGCCGTCAGCGCCGTCCTCGACGGTGACGTCGAAGCGAGGTGGCCGGAAGGCCCCCGGATCGGGCTCCGCGCTCATGGTCCTGCATGATGCCAGGCAGTGACCCTCGTCGCTGCTGAGATTCCCGTCCGCCGGAACACGCTGCTGCTCGCGATCGCGATGGCGGTGTACTCGAGCGTGCTCCAGCTCGTGGCCGCGGTCTCGTCGCTCACGTTCGTGCTGGTGACCGGGGTGGAGGGACTGCTCGGGCTCGGCCCGGCGATCTTCCTCGTCGCGTCCGGGCTCGCGGCCGTGCCCGCCGGGCGGCTGATGGACCGGATCGGGCGCCGGCCGGTCGTTTCCGCCGGGTACCTGAGCGCGGCGGTCGGCTGCTCGCTGACCGCGCTGGCGACGAACCTCGGGTCGGCGCCGCTGCTGATCGTCGGCTTCGCCCTGACGGGCGCCGCCAACGGCACGGCGCTGCTGATCCGCACCGCGGCGGGGGACATGTACCCCGCCGAGCGGCGGGCGCGCGGGATCTCGTACGTGTTGTTCGGCAGCGTGTTCGGGGCGATCCTCGGGCCCGCGGTGTTCGGGCCGCTGTTCTCCGGCCGCGAGGTCGACGCGGGGACGCTGACCGTCCCGTGGCTGGTCGCGGCGGGGATCAGCGTCGTCCCGGCCGTGCTGGTCTGGTTCGTGCGCCCGGACCCGAAGCAGATCGCCGAGCTGCTCGCGGAGGACAGCGGGCCGGCATTGCCCGCCGCGCCGTTGAAGGTGATCCTCCGCCGCCCCGGCGTCCGGCCCGCGATGCTCGCGGCGCTGGCGAGCTTCGGCGTGATGGTGTCGGTGATGAACCTGTCCGGCTATGTGGTGGTCGAGCACCACCATCACGCGCAGGCGGACATCTTCCCCGTGATCGGCGCCCACGTGCTCGGGATGTACGCGCTGGTGCTGTTCGTGGGCGCGCTGATCGACCGGATCGGCCGCGGGCCTGCGCTCGGCGGAGGGCTCTGCGTGATGGCCGTCTCGACGTTCGGGTTGATGTTCTTCGACAGCGTCTTCGCCACCGCGGTGCTGCTGTTCGGGCTCGGCGTGGGGTGGAACCTGAGCTTCGTGGCGGCGACCGCGCAGATGGTCGATCTCACCAGTCCGTCCGAGCGTGGGCGGTTGGTCGGCTTCAACGACCTGCTGTCCGCGCTGTTCGGTGCGTCGCTCGCGCTGCTCGGCGGGTTCGCGCTCGACGTGCTCGGTGTGGCGGCGCTGGCGATCGGCGCGACGGCGATCGTCGCGGCGCCCGTGGTCTGGCTGCTCGGGCACCGGACGCCGCAATCAGTGCCTTCATGAGTACTCTGTGGCGCCTCCCCACTCTCCGAGCTCCCCAGGAGAACAGATGTCTGAGCTTCTCGCGCGCCTCGCGCGCACCTTGACCCACCGCTGGAAGATCAGCGCGGTGGGTGCGTTCCTGGTCATCGTCCTGATCGGCATCGCCGCCGGTGCGGGCGGCAAGGCCGCCGACGACTTCTCGGCGCCCGGCACCGAGACCCAGAAGGCGATCGATCTCTTCAAGGCCCACAGCCCGGCGTTCGCCGGTGCCGACTCCACGCTCGTCTTCAACGTCGACCAGGGCAAGATCACCGATCCCGGCCCGAAGGAAGCGGTCCAGACCGCGTTGGCGAAGGTCAAGACGCTCAAGGGCGTCGTCGACGTCGGCGACCCGTTCGCCGAGGGCGGGACGATCTCGCCCGACGGCCGCCTCGCGTCGGTCGACGTCCGCTACAGCACCGATCCGAGCGCGATCAAGAAGCCCGATGGCGAGGCGCTGATCGCCGCCGGCGAGCTCGCGGAGAACAACGGCGTGCACTTCTCCGCCCGCGGCATGCTGATCGACGTCGGCTCCGAGCAGGACGCCCCGGTCGGCGAGCTGATCGGCGTCTTCATCGCGATCTTCCTGCTGACGTTCCTGTTCCGCTCGTGGGTGGCGATGGTGGCCACGCTCGTCGGCGCGCTGATCGGCGTGGCCATCGGGCAGACCCTGCTGATCGCGCTCGCGGCACCGCTGGACCTGCCGGCGTTCGCATCGGTGATCGCGTCGATGCTCGGGCTCGGCGCGGGCATCGACTACGCGCTGCTGATCATCGGGCGCTACCGCGAGCAGGTCGCGGCGGGGGACAGCCGGCGCGACGCGTCGGCGAAGTCGGCCGCGACGTCCGGCGCGTCCGTGGTCGCCGCCGGCCTCGTGGTGATGCTCGCGATCGCCGGCCTGCTCGTGATCGGCATCCCGTTCATCGGCAAGCTCGGCCTCGCCGCGGCGATCGCGGTCGGCGCGGTCGTCGTGTCGGCGATCACGATCCTGCCGATCATGATCGGCGCGCTCGGCCGCTGGCTGACGCCCAAGAAGCCCGAGCACGTGCTGCCGTCGCCGGCGTTCGCCCGCTGGGGCGAGATCGTCACCGCGCGCCCGTGGCTGTCGATCGCGGGCGGCGTGCTCATCCTCCTGGTCTTCGCGGCGCCGGTCACCCAGCTGCGGCTCGGTCAGCCCGACGACGGCAACCAGCCGGCGAGCAAGCTCCAGCGGGTCGCCTACGACCGGCTCTCGGATGCGTTCGGCCCGGGTTCGAACGGCCCGTTCCTGCTCGCGGTCGACATCCCGAAGGGCGGGGCGGACAACCAAGCGCAGCTCGACACGCTGCAGAAGGCCGTCGCCGGCGCCTCCGGCATGGCCCAGGTCGCGCCCGCCGCGATCAGCCAGGACGGCGAGATGGCGACGATCTTCGCCATCCCGAAGACCGCCCCGCAGGATCAGGCGACGAGCGACCTGCTCGCGGACCTGCGCCAGAACGTCATCCCCAAGGCCGTGTCCGGCACGCCGCTGAAGGTCTACGTCGGCGGCAACACGGCCGGTTTCGAGGACTTCTCGGACAAGGTCGCCTCGCGCCTGCCGGTGTTCATCGCGGTCGTGATCGGCCTGTCGGTGCTGCTGTTGATCATGGCGTTCCGCTCGCTCTGGATCCCGCTCGTGTCGGCCGTGTTCAACCTCTTGAGCGTGGGTGCCGCCTACGGCGTGGTGACGGCGGTCTTCCAGGAGGGCGTGGGCGCGAGCCTGCTCGGCGTCGAGTCCGGAATCCCGATCGTCTCGTTCATCCCGGTGATGATGTTCGCGATCCTGTTCGGCTTGAGCATGGATTACAACGTCTTCCTGCTCTCACGCATCCACGAGGCCTACAACGAGGGCGACCGCCCGCGCGAGAGCGTCATCCACGGCCTGTCGCGGATCGGCAAGGTGATCCTGTTCGCCGGCCTGATCATGGCCTCGGTCTTCCTGGCGTTCGTGACGCAGCCCGACGTGATCGCGAAGATGTTCGGCCTCGGCCTGGGCCTCGCGGTCCTGATCGACGTGCTGATCGTCCGCATGGTCATCGCCCCGGCGGTGGTCACCCTGCTGGGTGACCGCGCGTGGTGGCTGCCGAACTGGCTTGACCGGATCCTCCCGAACGTGTCGTTGGAGGGCCACTTGGTGGAGGGACTGGACGCCAAGGAGGATCGCGAGCTCGCCGGCGTCGCTTAGAGGTCCATGTCGCCGGTGTGGCCGGGCCGGACGAAGCCGCTCTCGTAGGCGAGCACGACGGCCTGGACGCGGCTCCTGACGCCCAGCTTGGTCAGGAGCCGCGTGACGTGGGTCTTCACGGTGGCCTCGCTCAGGCCGAGCTCGTCGGCGAGCGCGGCGTTGGACATGCCGTGGGCGAGGCGGCGGACGATCTCCTGCTCGCGCGCGGTCAGCGTGAAGAAGCGCGGGCGGAGGTTGGTGCGGACGCCGCCGAGCTGCGACTCGACGAGGCGCTTGGCGATCGGCGGCGCGAGCAGCGTGTCGCCGTTCGCGACGGCGCGGACGGCTTCCGCCAGGCGGTCGGCGGCGGCGTCTTTGAGGAAGAAACCGGTCGCGCCCGCGCGAAGCGCGCGCAGCACGAGGCTGTCGTCGTCGTGGGACGTGACGACCAGGATGCGCGCTCGGCTCCCGGCCGCGACGATCCGTTTCGTCGCTTCGATCCCATCCAGGACCGGCATCGCGAGGTCCATCAGGACGACGTCCGGGTGGCTGTTGAGGGCGAGCTCGACGCCCGCGGCGCCATCGCTCGCCTCACCTGTGACCTCGAGGTCGGGCTGGGCGTCGAGCAGCGCCCGCATGCCGCTGCGGACGAGGACGTGATCGTCGACGAGGACGATGCGGGTGGGGCGGCGCGTCACCACGTGGCCGGCACCGCCTGCACGCCGCCGACGGCCAGCAGCGCCGCCCGGTCATCCGGGTCCGTGGCCGGGTCGGCGGCGATCGTGAGCAGTTCCTCCAACCCGGCGGGTGCGAGCAGGACGAGCAACCGCGAGCGCGCGTGGGCCCGCATGCGACGCGGCACGCCGCGGTCGAGCGCGCGCGCATCGCCGCTCTTGAGCGTCACCCGCTCGCGGTCGGCGACCACCTCCACCTCGCCCTCGAGCACATAGAGCACCACGTCCTCCCGGTGCCCCACATGGGCGGGGATCTCCATCCCTTCCTCCACGCACGCCTCCACGAGCGCGTACTGCCCCTGCGTCGCCCACCCGGCCACGGGCACGACGAGCCTGATCGCGTTCTCCTGAGTCATCGCCGCCGACTCTCTCGCCGCCGACCCGCGACCGCATCAGGCATTCACCCGAACATCGACCCCAACATAAAGGGGCCTGACCCCTTTATGTTTCCAGCGCTTCGGGGAGTTGGGAGCGGCCTTTGATGCCGAGCTTGGTGTAGGTGCGGCCGAGGTGGACCTCGACGGTCTTGAGGGAGACGAAGAGGGCTTCGGCGATCTCGCGGTTGCGGAGGCCGCGGACGGCGAGTTCGGCGACGCGGCGCTCGGAGGCGGTGAGGGCGTCGACGCCGCTGAACGCGAGCCGCTGCGGGCGGGCGCCGGCGACGACGAGCTCGTCGTGCACGCGGGCCTCGAGCGCGGTGGCGCCGCAGCGGTGGGCGCGGTCGCGGGCCTCGCGCAGCGGCTCGCGGGCGTCGGTGCGGCGGCCGGCGCGGCGCAGGGCGGCGCCGTAGTCGGCGAGCGCGGTGGCGAGGACGAGCGGGAGCGCGGCGTCGCGGGCGGCGGCGACGGCGGCCTCGAGGTGCGGGAGCGGGTCGGCCGTCGGCGCGGTGCGGCCGGAGCGGGGGACCGGGTCGGCCGTCGGCGCGGCGCGGCCGGAGTGGGGGAGCGGGTCGGCCGTCGGCGCGGTGCGGCCGGAGCGGGGGACCGGGTCGAGTTCCAGCGCCGCGCGGGCGAGGTGGGCGATCGCCTCGGCGCCGCGGGCGCCGCGGGCGCGGGCGGCGGCGATCTCGCGGTCGGCGGCCTCGCGCGCCTCGACGCTACGGCCTAACGCCGCAAGTACTTGCACCCGCAGCAGATGGTCGTCCTCGCGGATGCCGATCGTCCAGTTGCGCGCGGTGTCGACCGCGAGCTGCAGGTCGAGCTGCTCGAGCGCCTCGAGCGGGCGCTTCTCGGCCAGCAGGACGCGGGCGGTGATCGCGTACAGGCCGATGATCGCCCCCGCCGCCGCCTGGTCGGGCAGCCCGTCGACGATCTCGCGCGCGCCCGCGACGTCGCCGCGGTCGAGCAGGGTCGCGGCCAAGGTGCCGGAGGCGGCGGTGATCGCGATCGGCTGGTCGCCGCCGAGCTCGAGCGAGAGCCGTGCGAGGTCCTCCGACCGGCGCAGGCTGCCGAACCGCCGCTCCCAGCGCGCCTCCAGCCACGCCGCCGCGCCGGCGCTGGTCCGCGACCCGGACCGGTTCGTCAGCTCGCTCATCGCCCGGATCGCCGCCAGCGCCTCGGGCGCCGCCTCGACCGCCAGCAGCGACTCGATCCCCCACAGCGTGGCGAACCGCTCGACCCCGAGCCGCGCGATCACCCCGGCGTTCTCGAGCGCCCGCCGCGTGAGCGGCACGACATCCTCCTTGCGCGCGCCCGCGAGAGCGCGCGCGTGCGCGAGATGCAGCTGCAGCGTGGGCCGCACGGCGGACGCGTCGGCGGCGCTGCCGGCCGTCGCCTCGATGCGGGCGAGCAGGGCGACGGACTCCTCCGCGTCCTCGTCGGAGTAGAGGAACGCCTCGACGAGCTGCTCCTCGAGCTCACCCGCGAGCTCGGGCGGTGCGCTCTCCAAGGTCGCGCGCAGGCGAGCCACGGCGGCGCGCGGCTCGCCGCGCAGCAGCAGCGCGGTCGCCGCCAGGCGGGTGGCCTCGGCCGCGATCTCCGGCGAACCGGTGGCGGCGGCCTCGTCGAGCGCGGGGAGGGGGTCGACGCCGGTGCGGAACTGCGCGAGCCCGAGCGAGAGGAGGATGCCGGGGTCGGTGGGCGAGGCCCGCTGCAACAGCCGCAGGGCGACGTCCGGCGCGCCCTCGGCCAGCGCGCGGCGACCGGCGGCGGCGAGCACGCCCGCCGCCCACGGGTCCGGCTCGGGCTCGGCGGCGAGCAGGTGGGCGGCCACGACGCCGTCGTGGGCGCCGTCCTCGGCCAGCAGGCGGGCGGCGCGGCGGTGCAGCCCCGGTCGCTCCGCCCCGAGGTCGGCGTCGACGATCTCGAGCACCATCGGGTGGATGAAGCGCCCCTCGGCGGCGTCGATCAGGTCGGCGCGGGCGAGGACCTCGAGCTCGGCTGCGGCTGCGGCCGTGCCCAGCCCGGAGAGCGCGCCCACACGGCGCACGCTCGTCGCGTCGCCGAGCACGGCGGTGGCCCGCGCGACCGACAGCGCTCCCGGGGAGAGCCGCCGGATCCGGGCCGACACGGTCCGCGCGAGCGTTCCCGGCACCGTGGTACGCACGTCGTCGGCCTCCTCCGCGCTGCCCGCGAACGGCGCGGCGCGCAGCAGCTCGGTCAGCAGGAGCGGATTCCCGCGCGTCGTCTCGAAGCACGCCTCGACGAACTCGGGCGAGGCGTCGATCCGCGAGCGCACGAGCTCACCGACCCCGTCCGCCGACAGCGCCGCCGGCCGCAGCAGCCGTGTCGCCGGCGCCACGGCGAGCCCGTCGAGCAGCTCCTGCTCGGCCCCCGGCTCGGCCGGTCGCGCCCCCAGCGCCAGCAGCACCGGCAGATCCTCCACCCGCCGCGCGAGCGCGTCGAGGAAGCGCAGGCTCGGCGCGTCGGCCCAGTGCGCGTCGTCGACCACGGCCAGCAGCGGCTGCTCGGCCGCGAGGTTCGCGCACAGCCAGTAGAGCCCGTACAACGTCGAGTGGCTCGCGTCCTCGCCGGAGCTCACGGCAGCGCCGAAGACCGGCTCGGCCAGCGCCGCCGCGCCCGCCAGCAGCGCGGCTCGTCGCGAAGCGTCCGCCCGGTGCAGCTCAGCGTCGAACAACTGGCGGACGACGCCGAAGGCGAAGTCGCGCTCCAACGGCGCACCGGTGGCGCCCAGCACGCGCATCCCGCTCGCCGCCGCCTGCGCCCGCAACACCCGCAGCAGCGCGGTCTTGCCCTGCCCGGCGGGCGCCTCGAGCAGCGCGACCGACCCGTTCGCCGCCCGGGCCGCGGCCAGCAGCCCCGTCAGCTCGTCGAGCTCGGCCCCGCGCTCGAGAAGGGAGTCGGGAACCGTCATCCGCGCAACGATGGTACGGGGAGCGACGGCGGCCGCGACGCGCGGCGGCCGCCGTGCTTGTCACCCCCCGGGTTCAGCGAACGGTGACGCGGAGCGTGCGGGGCTTGGACTCGTTGCCCGCCACGTCGACCGCGACGAGCGTGATCGTGTACTTGCCCGCCTTCAGGCCGCGCGCCGTGAGGGAGAGCGTGCCCTTCCCCGTCACCGCGTAGGTCTTGAAGATCTTCTTCCCGCGCGAGAACACGACGCCGGTGACGGCGTCCTCGGAGACCTTGAAGCGCACCTTCGCGCCGCGGGTCGCGCGCTTGGCCGACAGCGCCGACAGGGTGGGCTTGGTCGTGTCCGTCGCCACCGCCGTCTCGACCGGGACATCCGCGGCGACATCGTTGGTGAACGCCTGCTGGCTGAGCGGGACCGGCGTCGGCGTCGGGGTCGCCACGGGCGTCTTTGACACCGTGACCGACCCGAGCATCGTGTCCTTGTGGACCGAGCAGTAGAAGTTGTACGTCCCCTCGTTCTCGAAGACGTACGACGCGTCGGGCGCCGGCACGCCGAGCGGGGAGAAGAAGCCCGTCCAGTTGGCATCGGCCGGCGTCGACCCGTTCGCCGCGACGTGGTGCGCCTGCACCGTGCCCGCGAACGTCCACGTCACCTTCTGGCCCGGCTCGATCGACACGTTCGGCTTGTCCCACACCAGCGCGTCGGTGCCGTGGATGACCTGGTCCTCGGCCAGGGCGGGGGAGGCGAAGGCGCCGCACGCCGCCAGCGCCGCGATGCCACAGATCGAGAGCCTCACTTGGACACCTCCAGCTGCAGCATCATCGCCTTGTCGCCGTGCTCGAGCGAGTGGCAGTGGAACACGTAGCGGCCCTCGTACGGGATGAACCACGGCTTGACCGTGACGGTCTCGCCCGGCAACACGCCCACGGTGTCCTTCCAGCCCCGCTCGCCGGGGTGGATGACGCCCGAGGAGCGCTCGACGACGCGGTAGAGCATCCCGTGCAGGTGCATCGGGTGCACGCGGTTGGACGGGTTGTGCCACTGCCACAGCTCGGTCGTCCCGAGCCGCGGCGCCACGTCGATCCGGTTGGGATCGAAGCCGCGGTTGGCGATCTGCCACTGCACGCCGCCCTGGGTGAGCAGCGAGAGATCCCACTTCCGCGTCGCGTTGGGCTCGGGCAGCTTCTCGAGCGTGCGCATGCGCCCGCGCGGGAGCCGGAACTCCTCGACGCCGCCGCCGTCGACGACGTCGAAGCGCATCACCGCGCGCGTGCCCGGCGACTCGCCGGCGGTGTTGGTGAGCACGATCTCCGAGCCCGGCTTGAAGCTGCGGAAGTCGAGCAGGACCTCGATGCGCTCGGCCGGGTGCAGCGGGAAGTCCGTGCGCGCGACCGGCGACTCGAGCAGGCCGCCGTCGGAGGCGACCTGCAACATCTGGCGGCCGTTGCCCAGCTTGAGGTTGTACGAGCGAGCGTTGGACGCGTTGAGGAAGCGCAGCCGGTAGATCCGCCGCTGGACGGCCAGGCGCGGCGAGATCGCCCCGTTGACCAGGATCGTGTCGCCGCGGAAGCCGAGGTCGACGTTCTCCGCGTAGCGGAACGAGCCGTCCTTGTTGAACGCGTGGTCGGCGATCACCAGCGGGATGTCGTACTCGCCCGAAGGCAGCCCGAGCTCCGCCTCGCGGTCATCCGCGAGCAGGTACGTGCCGACCAGGCCGTAGTAGAGCGTCCGCGCGGTGCGGCCGTGCGCGTGGTCGTGGTACCAGAGGAACGCCGCGTCCTGCTTGTTCGGGTACGTGTAGTTGAAGCTCTGGCCCGGGTTGATGACGTCCATGGGGTGGCCGTCGTGGGCCGCCGGCACATAACCGCCGTGGAGGTGCACGTTGCTGTCGAACGACAGGTTGTTGTGCTGGCGGACGATCGACGGCCGGTCCTTGGACGCGTAGATCGTCGGCCCGGGGTAGATCCCCTCGTAGCCGTAGATCGGGGTCTCGAACCCGGTCAGGATCTCCGCCAGGCCCTCCTTGATGTCGACGTCATAGACATCGACACCGTTCTTGGTCGAGACCGGAGCGAGCGCCGGAGCGATCGGCAGGTCGCGCTGGAACGGGGTGAACAGCGACTGCGTCTGCGCGCGCCGGGCCGCCGAGGTGACGACCTTCGGACCCTTGAGCGACGACGTCGTGCCGAACGTGCAGACGAGCGCGATCGAGTACGAGCCGTTGCGCAGGAAGTCCCGCCGCGACCAGGCGTCGTGCGGAGGACGGAAAGCACCCTTCATCGCGTCACCCGCACTTTCGCGCTCTGGACAGTGGCCTTGTTGCCGCGCGCGTCACGCGCTTCGACCTGGACCGTGTAGCGCGCCCGGACGAGCTTGGAGCTGCGCACGGTGAAGGCGCGAGAGCCGGCGCGCGCGGAGAGCGTGAGCGTCCGGATGGCCTTGGACCCGCGCTTGAAGCGGATCGTGACCGTCGAGTTCTCCGACAGCGCGAACGAGACCCGCGCGCCATGCGCGACGGCCTTGAGCTTGAGCTTGGAGATCACCGGCGGAGTGACATCGGCGCGCGAGGTGCCGAGCGGGGCCGGCGTGGTGCGGTCGGCGCCGACCGGGGTGGGGGTGGCCGTCACGGTGGGCGTGGCGGTCGCCGTCGCGGTCGCGGTCGCGGTGGCCGTCGCGGTGGCCGTGGCCGTCGCGGTGGCGGTCGCCGTCGCGGTGGGCGTCGGCGTCACCGGGTTACCGGTGACGGTAACCGTACCGGTCATCGCCGCGTGCACCTGGCAGATGAAGTTGTACGACCCCGGCTGCGTGAACGTGTAGGAGCCGGTACCCGAGGAAGCGATCGGGATGATCACTTTCTCGTTCCATTCAGGGTCAGGGCCTTCCTTGCCGACGGCGTTGTGGAACTGACCGTCGCCGCCGTTGACGTCCCAGGTCACGGTGTCGCCCGTATTGACCGACACCGCGGGCTTGTCCCAGGCGGTGCCGCTGGCCTTGATCGTGACGTCAGCACGCGGTTCCGCCGCCGCGGCGACGCTCACGCCACCGACCACGGCGCCCACGGCCAGCAGACCCATTACGGCACGCAACGCGCCGCCCCTTCGCTGAACCATGTTCTCCTCCTGCACGATCTCCCCCTGCTGCTCCCGATCCATCAGGTACTTCGGACAACTAGCAAACCAAAGACTCGACCTTTTTTCCAGATGAGTGGTAGCTTACGCCAAGTCGTTGAAGAATGCCGCAGGGGGAGAAATGGAGGGCGGATGCGGTCCTTGAGGACGTCGCTGGTGGTTGGGGTGCTGTTGCTGTGCTCGATGGCGGTGGGCACGGCACAGGGTGCGCCCATGCGCGAGAGCGCGTTGGACGTGGGGTCGTGCGGCGTCGACGAGTTCACCGGCACGACGCTCGACACGGCGCGCTGGAAGACGATCGTCCGGCCGAACGCGGCCGGCTACGGCGTCGCGGACGGGGTGCTGAAGCTGCGCGCGCTGACCGGCGACATGTACGGCGATCGAGCCACTGCGCAGAATCTGATTCTCCAGGACACACCCAATGGTGCGTGGACTGCGACTACTAAGCTCGACTCGAAGGCCTTCACCCGCGAGGGTCAGCAGGCGGGTCTGATCGTCTACAAGGACGACTCGACCTTCAGCAAGTTCACGGTCATCAACAAGGGTGCCCAGGGACGCTGGTTCGAACACATCTTCACCGCCGACAAGGTCGCGCGGCTGGAGATCGGGACCGACACGACGCCGCCGCTGAACGACTCGTTCCCGGCGCTCGTGTACATCCGTGTCATCTCCGACGGACAGACGATCCGCGGCGAGTACTCCGGCGATGGCATCACGTGGTCGCCGATCGGCCGCCCGGCGAAGATCGGCTCGGGCGTCAAGCTCGGCCTCTACGCGGCGGACAACGCGCAGGACGGACCTGAGGTCCCGTTCGAGTTCGTCTCGCTCAACGCCCAGAGCGACGAGTTCGCGGGCACCGAGATCGAGAAGTGCCGCTGGTCGCAGATCGTGCGCGAGGCCGCGACCGGCTACCGCGTGCAGAACGGCGCGCTCGAGATCGACACCGGCGCCGACGAGATCGACGGCACCGCCCCGAACCTGATCGGCCAGCCCGTCCCGGCCGGCAACTGGCAGGTCGAGAGCAAGATCGACCTGACCACCAACGCCGAGGGCCAGCAGGCCGGCCTGCTCCTCTACAAGGATTCGAACAACTGGATCAAGACGGTCCTGGTCGACAAGAACGCGACGAGCCAGATCGAGTTCGTCCGCGTCAAGGACGGCGGCTACCAGCTCGACGCGCCGTTCAAGGTCGACGTGCCCAAGAACCTGACGAGCTTCTACCTGCGGATGCGCGCGAGCGGCGGCACCGCCAACGCGCAGTACTCGACCAACGGCACGACCTGGACCGACGTCGGCAAGTCGCGTGACATCTCCGACCTGGGCGCCGGCTACCTCGGCCCGGTCGCGCTGCGCGGCGACGCGGTCAACCCGGTCACGGCGAAGTTCGACTACGTCCGCGTCGCCCCGTCGCCGGTCGAGCCCTGCACCGCGCCCGGCGCGCCGGAGTCCGGCTACGAGCGCCTGTGGAACGGCGTCGACATGGCCGCGACGACGCAGGCCGGCCCCGGCGGCTTCGACATCGTCAACGACGGTGGCACCGAAGGCTGCCGCCTGGTCAGCCGCGGCGGCCTGGGCCTGCTGTGGTTCAACGCCAAGACCTACGACAACTTCGTCCTGCGCACGCAGTGGAAGTCGTCCAAGGACACCGACAACTCCGGCATCTTCGTCCGCTTCCCGAACCCGGGCACCGACCCCAACGTCGCGATCAACCAGGGTCACGAGATCCAGATCCGCGAGGGCGTCGCCGGTGACGGCGAGGACCAGAAGACCGGCTCGATCTACAACTTCAAGCGCGAGACGGCGCGTGCCGCCAAGCCCGCGGGTCAGTGGAACGACTACGAGATCCGCTACGAGTCAGGCGTCTACACGATCACGCTCAACGGCACGGTCGTGAACACGTTCACGAACACGACGACGCAGGCGCGCTCGGCCGGCTACATCGGCCTCCAGAACCACGGCGCCAGCGACGAGGTGTCGTTCCGCAACGTGCGGATCCAGCCGCTGGTAACCGCCGCGACGAACATCTTCACGACGATCGGCATCACGACCAACTCGACGCGGGCGAACGGGCAGATCTACCCGCCCACGAACCCGTACTCGCTGCCGGCCGAGCAGATGCCGCCGTCGAACACGGTCGGCGTGGCGCCGAGCGACTCCGCCGACGACGTCCCGCTGCGGATGCCCGACACGACCGGCACGAAGCCGAACTTCGCGGCGATGCGCGGACAGGTGTTCACGCTGCGCGCGGGCGACCAGAAGGCCTACTCGAAGCTGCACTTCTTCGGGACGACCTCCGACGGCGGCCCCGCGGGCGGCAACTTCACGCTGCGCTACTCGGACAACACCACCGCCACCGTGAACATCCAGTTCCCGGACTGGTGCGGCAACGGCACGGCGACGGCGCATTACGCGATCGGCAAGCTCAACGGCCGCTACCGCGCCAACAGCACGGGTGACACCGCGGGCTGTGGCATCTACCACTACCCGATCGACAACCCGCAGCCGACCAAGACGCTCGTCGGGGTGACGCTGCCCAACGCCACGACCGGCACGACCGGCGCCAACACGCAGGCCTACCTGATGGCGCTCACGCTCGAGACCACCGGGCCGGTCTACACGACGCCCGACCTCTCGGGCCAGGTCGCCTTCCCGGACGACAACAAGGCGCCGACGACGACCGCCACGCTCGACCCCGCCGCGCCGAACGGCAACGACGGCTGGTACAAGGGCGCGGTCCGCGTGACGCTGAACGGCGTCGACGAGCAGGGCGGCTCCGGCGTCGAGCAGATCATGTACCGGATCGACGGCGGCGCGCCGCAGAGCTACACGGGCGCGTTCAACTACACGACCGAGGGCTCGCACACGCTCGAGTACCGCTCGATCGACGGCGCCGGGAACGCGGAGACGTACAAGCCGCTGACGCTGAAGGTCGACACGCAGGCGCCGACGACGAGCACGCAGGTCGTTCCCGGCCTGCCGCTCGGCGGCGACGGCTGGTACGACAGCGCCGTCACGGTGCGCCTGAGCGCCGTCGACGGTGCCGGCTCGGGGATCGCCGCGGAGGGCACCGAGTACAGCCTCGACGGCGGCGACTGGACGGCGTATGACGAGCCGGTCGAGATCGCCGACGCGGGCGTGCACACGCTGCAGTACCGCTCGGGTGACGTCGCCGGCAACGCCGAGGTCGCCAAGTCGTTGACGCTGAAGGTCGACGCGACGGCGCCGTCGACGGCGATCCGCATCAACGGCGAGGAGCCGGTCGAGGAGTACACGTCGGCGGTGCGGGTGGCGTTCACCCGCTCTGACGCGGACGGCTCCGGCGCGGTCAGGACCGAGTACCGGGTCGACGGCGGCGACTGGGAGGACTACGACGAGACGGGCGCCTTCGACGTCGAGGGCAACCGCGGCCACAAGGTCGAGTTCCGCTCGATCGACGTCGCCGGCAACGTCGAGAACTTCAAGTCGCTGATCTTCGTCATCCGGCCGCCGGTCATCCCGGCCGCCACGCCGACGCCCACGCCCGCACCGATCGTGGTCCCGCAGGCGGTGCCGGCGCCGGCGCCCAAGCCGTATGCCTCGCTCGAGGACGTCAGCTCCAAGCTCTCGACGGTCGCCGCATTGCGCGGCGGCAAGTTCGCGGTGCACGTGAGCTGCCAGGCCGTGCGCAGCGGGACGCTGAGCCTGACCGTCTCCAAGTCGGTCGCGCGCAAGCTCAAGCTCAAGAGCACCACGCTCGCCAAGGGGTCGCTGCGCTGCGGCGATGAGGGCCGGGCGACGCTGACGCTCAAGCCGAGCTCGACGGTCAAGGCCGCGCTGGCCAAGGCCAAGGGCTCGATCACCGCGACGCTCACGCTGCGCCTGAACGGTGCGGATGGGGTCGTGCGAGACACGCAGTCCGTGACGTTGAAGGGGAAGTCGTGAAGTCCAGGGGGAGGAACATGAAGAACACGCTGCGAGCGCTGCTCGCGAGCGCGGTACTGCTGTGCGCCTTCGCGGCCACCGCGCAGGCTCAGAGCGTCAAGGTGCTCGTCTTCCACGGGCCGCCCGATGCCACCACCACCGCCGGCGTGAACGCGATCAAGGACCTCGGGACAGCCGGCGGCTTCGGCGTCGACGAGGCCGCGGCGGCGACGGACCTGAACCCGGCCAACCTCGACAAGTACCGCGCCCTGGTGTTCCTCAACACCGCGGGCGACCTGCTCAACGCCGAGCAGGAGAGCGCCGTCCAGCGCTTCGTCGAGCAGGGCAACGGGTTCCTCGGCATCGGCTCGGCCGCCCAGGGCGAGTCCGGCTCCTTCTTCGACGGCCTGATCGGCGCCCGCCCGACCGCGGGCAGCCCGACGGCCACGACTGCCAAGACGGTCGCCGTCGGTGACCGCGTCCATCCGGCCACGCGCGACCTCCCCGCCCTGTGGGATCGCTCCGACGTCTGGTACCAGTGGACCGCCCGCGTCACCGGCACCGTGCACGTCGTCGCGCGCTATCGCACGGTCGGCGCGCCTTCCGGCGATGCCACCAAGGACGGGACGACCGACAACGACACCCCGATCTCGTGGTGCCGCGACTACCGCGGCGGCCGCTCCTTCTACACCGGCATGGGCCGCACGGCCGCGGCCTACGGCGAGGCCGACTTCAAGAAGCACCTCGCCGGCGCGCTGGCGTGGACCTCGGGCCTGACCCGCGGCAACTGCAAGGCCACGATCAACAGCAACTACAAGGCCAAGCAGATCATGAGCGCCGGCGCCGAGTCGACCGGTCTCACGACCGCCGGCGAGTCGCACGGCCTGACGGTCGCCAACAACGGCTGGGTCATGTACATCGGCCGCGGCGACTGCCGCACCGACGCCGAGCGCGGCGCGCTCGTCAACCTGCCGTCGCTGGGCCGCATCCTGACCCACGACAACCCGAACGTCGGCATCGGCTGCGGCACGGTGCACATCTACGACCCGAAGGCCGACACCGGCGCGATCAACAGCGGCGTGACGCTGGCCGGCAAGCTCGCCGTCTACGGCGACGGCGGCCAGGGCGGGGAGAAGACCTCCGACGCCGACCACAAGATGGAGTACGGCCTGCTCGGCATCGCCGCCGCGCCGGACTTCGCCACCACGGGTCACATCTACCTGCAGTACTTCCCGACGTTCAACCCGAACACGAAGCCGGCGGGCCTCCCGGTCGAGCGCCGGATCTCGAAGATGTCGCGCCCGCGCATCTCGCGCTTCACGATCAACCGCACCACCAAGAAGCTCGACCTCGACTCCGAGGTCAAGATCTTCGAGTACGACGCCCAGATCTACTCCTGCTGCCACGTCGGCGGCGGCATGGGCTTCGACTCCAAGGGCAACCTGTACGTGACGACGGGTGACACCAACTCGTCGCAGGGCTCCAACGGCTACTCGGGCAACAACCCGTCCGCCAAGTGCCCGATCGGCGACAACAGCGTGCCGGTCAGCGCCAACTGCGGTACCGCGAACTACTCCTACCAGGACGCGCGAAGGACCGCGGGCAACACCAACGACTACAACGGCAAGATGCTGCGCTTCCATCCGGATCCGACGATCCCGGACGGCGCGAAGCCCACGGTCGGCGAGGGCACCACGTACACGATCCCGGACGCCGCGGCCCCGAACGGCCCGAACCTGTTCGACGGCACCGAGGGCGGCGGCGGCAAGACCAAGCGCGAGATCTACGCGATGGGTCTGCGTAACCCGAGCCGCCTGTCGATCGACCCCAAGACCGACGTCCCGTACACGGCGTGGGTCGGTCCGGACGCCGGCGCCCCGAGCGTCACGCAGGGTCCGTCGACGTACGAGAACGCCGCGCAGATCACGCGCGCCGGCAACTATGGCTGGCCGTACTGCATGGGCAACAAGCAGGCTTACCGCGACCGTCCGGTCGACGCGAACCTGCGCACCGACAGCCCCTCCGGCTACGTGCCGGGCGGCCCGGCGACGGGTGGCACCGAGGGCTGGTACGACTGCGACAACCTGCGCAACGACTCGCCGAACAACACCGGCCTGGTCGTGTTCCCGCACCAGACCGGCACCGGCGCCGACGCCGGCAAGGTCCGCGGCAACAACGTCTGGTACTCGCGCGGCAACCCGGGCTCCAACAACGGCTGCCCGAGCTTCCCGCGCCCGCGTGGCGCCAACGCGGCGCCCGACTACAGCGCCACGCCGACCCAACTGTGCCCGTACGCGCAGGACAACGGCATGACGATCATGGACGGCCCGGTCTACCGCTACGACGCGGATGCGGCCGACCAGTCCAAGCGCTGGCCCGCCTATTGGGACGGTCGCTGGTTCCTGCACAACAACGGCGGTGCCTCGATCAAGCACGGCCTGCTGCTCGACCAGAGCACGGCGGCCACCGGCGGCCAGCCGATCTACGCCGACTCGCTGCGCGACACGCTGGCGTGGAACGGGTCCTACATGGACTCCAAGTTCGGCACCGACGGCGCGCTCTACGTCCAGACCTACGACGGCTTCTTCCGCGCGGGTCCGAACGTGGGCATCTACCGCTACGACTACGTCGGCGGCTCGTCGACCCCGAACGCGGCGCCGCGCGCCGTGCCGATCGGCGACTTCAGCGTCCGCTTCTCGGTCGGCAGCTCCGGCGGCGTGTCCTACAAGTGGGACTTCGGTGACGGGCAGAGCTCGACCGATGCCAACCCGACGCACAAGTACGCCGAGGCCAAGCGCTACACGGCCAAGCTGACCGTCACCTACGGCGACGGCGGCACCGACGCCAACACGATCGACGTCGACGTCCTCGCGACGGCCGACGAGATCGCGCCGACCACGACCGCGACGTTCAACCCGGCGACCCCGGGCAACGGCGGCACGTACACGCGGCCGGTCACGATCACGCTCACCGCGGCCGACAATGCCGGCGGCTCGGGCGTGGACATCACCGAGTACCGCGTCAACGGCGGCGAGTACCAGATCTACGCCGGTCCGGTCACCCGCAGCCAGCCGGGCGACTACACGGTCGACTACCGCTCGGTCGACAAGACCGGCAACGTCGAGACGGCCAAGACCGTCACGTTCAAGATCGCGATCCCGGAGAACTGCCCGACGAACCTCAATGACGAGTTCGCCGGACCGACCCTGGATCCGAAGTGGCAGATCCTGCGCGGCGATGCCAACTACCGCGTCTTCGACAGCGGCCGCCTGAGGATCACCGTCCGCAACGGCGACATGATCGGCGCCACCGCGACGGCGCAGAACGTGCTCCTGCAGCCGGCCCCGGCCGGCAGCTGGCAGGCGACGACGAAGCTGGACGTCTCGACGCTCACCACGTCGGGCGACCAGGCCGGGTTCATCCTCTGGCAGCGCGAGAACCCGAACACGTTCGCGAAGATCACCTACATCTCCAAGGGCACCACCCAGCAGTACGAGTGGGTGGCGACGCGCAACGGCGCCTCGCAGATCTCGACCGGGCCGTCGATCTCGGCGCGTCCGACCGACGTCTACCTGCGCCTGAGCTCCAACGGCTCCGGCACCTACATCGCCGAGGGCTCCGTCGACGGCGAGAACTGGCAGCAGATCTCGTCGCCGATCACCGACCTCGGCGACCCGTCGACCCTGAAGGTCGGCCTGAAGGTCTCCAACACGCAGAACTCCACCACCCGCAACGCCGGCTTCGACTACTTCCGTGTCGACTGCTCGGACAAGATCGCTCCGGTGACCACGGCCAAGCTGGACAAGGCCACGCCGGACGGCAAGCTGGGCTGGTACTCGACCGCTCCCAAGGTCGAGCTGACGGCCAACGACGGCGTCGGCGAGGGCGTGGACAAGATCACCTACAAGGTCGACGGCGGCGCCGCTCAGACCTACGAGGGCCCGTTCACCGTCGACGGTGAGGGCGAGCACGTCATCGAGTACTTCGCCTCCGACAAGGCGGAGAACGTCGAGACGGCGAAGACGGTCGCGTTCCGCGTCGATGCCAATGCCCCGGAGACCACGGGCACGGGCGAGATCGACGAGGACAAGGGCGAGGCGACGGTCACCCTCGACGTCGACGACGGTGAGAAGGGCTCCGGCTCGGTGCTCACCGAGTACCGCGTCGACGGCGGACCGTGGAAGGTCTACGAGTCCAAGGCCGAGCAGATCTTCGACGGCTCCGCCGCGTCGATGGCGCAGTGGAAGCAGGCCGGCGCGGGCAACTTCAACCTCGCGACGGACGCGTCGGGCAGCTACCTCGACCCGGTCGGCGGTCTGGGCATGCTCTGGTACCCGAAGCCCTACGGCGACTACAAGCTGTCGCTCCAGTGGCGTGAGGGCCAGGGCACGAACGGGTTCTCCAACGGCGGCGTGTTCGTCCGCTTCCCGAACCCGGAGCAGAACCCGCGGACCGACGAGTGCGCCAAGGTCGGCTCGGCCGCGACCGACAACGCCTGGGTGGCCATCTACTGCGGCCACGAGCTGCAGATCTACGACGGCAACACGGGCGAGACGCGCAAGACCGGCTCGATCTACACGTTCGACAACAACGACATCACCCAGATCGGCCCGGCCAAGCCGCGCGGCGAGTGGGAGGACTACGTCATCACCGCCAAGGGCCAGCACATCACGATCGCCCGCAACGGCACCGTGATCAAGGAGTTCGACAACACGCCCGGCAAGCAGTCCGACCGCTCGGGCGACCCGTCGACGACGCTGCGCCAGTTCGCGCAGGGCTACATCGGCCTGCAGAACCACGGCGGCGCCGACCGCATCCAGTACCGCAACATCCGGATCGAGGACCTCTCGGCCGGTGCCCGCGGTGTGGTGGAGGCCAAGCCGTTCACGATCACGGGCCGGGGCCCGCACACGATCGAGGCCCGCTCGACCGACGCGGCCGGCCATCAGGAGGCCAAGAAGACGTTCTCGTTCGAGATCGGGTCCGTGACGCCTCCCGGCGACACCGGCAACGGTGACAACGGCAACAACAACCAGCCGCCGATCGTGCTGGTCCCGCAGGTCGTCAGCCCGATCATCCCGGCGATGGCCCAGTCGACCGCGACGGCGACGTTCGGGACGATCACCTCGAAGATCACCCGCGCGACGTTCGCCAAGAAGGGTCTCGCTGTGCCGGTCACCTGCACCGGCGCGATGGACGGCACGGCCAAGCTGACGGTCACCTCGGCGGTGGCCAAGCGGCTGAAGCTGAGCCGGACGACGCTGGCCTCGGCGGATGCCACGTGCTACGGCCCGCACTCGATCAAGGTGGCGCTCAAGCCGTCCTCCTCGCTGGCGAAGGCGCTGGCCCGCAAGGGCGGTCCGAAGAGCGTGAAGCTCACGCTCAGCGTCGAGATGCACGTCTTCGGCAAGGCGCCGCAGACGCTCAAGAAGTCGATCACGCTCAAGCGATAGAACAGGGGGCGATGACTCGCCCCCTGACCATCGTCACCGGCGGCAGCCGCGGCATTGGAGCCGCGGTCTGCCGCCGGCTTGCGTCTGAAGGCCACGACGTCGTGTTCTCCTATGTGGCGGCCCAGGCGCGGGCGGCCGAGGTCGTGCGCGACGTGCGCGCGGCGGGCGTGCGCTGCGAGGCGGTGCGCGCCGACGTCGCCGACGCCGCCGATGTGGACGCGCTGTTCGATGCCGCCGGGGCCGTCACCGGCCTCGTCAACAACGCGGGGATCACCGGTCCCGTGGGTAGGCTCGTGGATGTCGACCCGGCCGAGTTCGCGCGTCTGTGGGCCGTGAACCTGACGGGTGTCCTGCTGTGCTGCCGGCGCGCGGCGCAGGTCATGGCCCCGGGTGGGTCGATCGTGAACATCTCGTCCGGCGCGGCCACGCTGGGCGGGCCCGGGGAGTACGTGCACTACGCGGCGTCCAAGGGCGCTGTGGACACGATCACGATCGGGCTCTCGAAGGAGCTCGGCCCGGACGGCATCCGCGTCAACGCCGTCGCCCCCGGCGCCGTGTGGACCGAGATCCACCTCGATCCGGAACGACCGGCGCGGGTGGGTGCGCAGACGCCGCTGGGCCGCGCGGGTGAGCCGGACGAGATCGCCGGCGCGGTCGCGTGGTTGCTCAGCGCCGACGCCTCCTACACGACCGGCGCGATCCTGCGGGTGGCGGGCGGACGTTAGAGGGTTCCGCGGGGCGCGAGCCAGACGCTCTCGAACGTGAGGTCCGTGCGCTCGGCGATCAGGTCGTAGTCGTGGTCGTAGTGCAGGACGCCGAGCCCGTGGCGGTCGGCGAGCGCCGCGACCAGCAGGTCGACCGGCGGGAGGCGATGGTGGCCGACGCGGGCGAGCTGGCGCTGCGCGTCGAGCGCCCGCTGCTCGACGGCGTCGTCGATCGCGAAGCGGGGGAGGGCGAGCAGCTCGTCCAAGAGCGCGTCGTGGTCGCGCGCGTCGCGGGCGGAGTAGCCGGCCTCGAGCAGGAACGGCAGGCAGGTCGCGATCTGGCCGGCCTCGAGGGCGTCGGCGAGCTCGCTCGAGCGCGAGTGGGGGAGGCCCGGCGCGGCGAGGCGCACCCAGGCCGAGTTGTCGAGCAGGAGGGGACCGGTCATCGCGGCGCGGCGTGGGCGCGGCGGGCCGCGGCTGCGGCGGGCGGCGCCGTGTCGGCGGCCGATCCAGGCGGGGCGGCGGGCAGCGTCACGCGGGACGGGCCCAGCCCTGGCGGCGCACCTCTTCGGCGGCGGCCGGGTCGAGCGGGAGGTCGCGGCGGCGGATGCGGTCGGCGAGGCGGGCGCGGCGGGAGGCGATCCCCTCGCGTTCGGCGCGCACGCGGGCGAGCTTCTCCTGGGCGCCGAGGATCAGCAGCTCGGAGAACTCGATCCGTTCGCCTCCCAGCTCGTCGCGCAGCTCATCCAAGGCCGCGCGGACGGGCGGGGTCTCGGTGATCGCGTGGCGGGGATGCTTCGTCGGGATACGGGTCAGTGTAACACCGGTGTGGCACCGACCGGGAGCGGAGTCCCGGCCGGTGCGCACGTACCCCTACGGAGCGGTGGTGGAGAGGGTGAACGTCAGCGCCTTGCCGTATGTGCCGGAGCGCAGGACGTCGGTGGCGCCGATCGCCTGGCGGAAGCCGATCGTCACCGGGTCCTGGTTGACCGGGCCGGTGTACGTCAGCAGGTTCGTCGCGGTGCCGGTCGTCTCGGCCAGCGCAGCGAACGCCTGCGTGGGGTTGGTCGCGTTGACCGCGCGGACGTTCAGCGGCGCGGGCAGCGAGAACGTGCCGTTGACCAGGTGGCCGGGGGCGGTCGCGCTCGTGTCGGTCGCCGAGAGGACGGCGTTGCCGGCGGTCGAGGTCACCGTCGCGGCGACCGCGGTCTCATAGCTCTTCGCCACCGTCGGCTGGAACGTGCCGAAGCTCCCCGGCTGCGACGGGAGGCTGAGCGCGAGCAGGCTCGGGACGTTCCCGCCCACCGTCGAGATCGCCTCGCCGGTGCTCGTGCCGGCCAGCAGCACGCGGTCCATCGCGTCGTCCGAGCTCGACGTGAACTGCAGCCGCGCGACCGACGTGTAGTTGGTGCGGGTCGGCTTGAAGCCGACGTTGACCGTGCACGTGCCGGCCGGCTTGGCCTCGTTCTCCGTGGTCGCCGGGTCGTCGGCGACGCCGGCCGCGAGCGCGCCGCTCGTGCAGTTGTGGCTGACGATCGCGAAGTCGTCGCGGGTGGTGTTCCCGCCGTCGTCGGCGTTGGCCGCGAGCGCGACCGCGGTGATCGTCAGCGGCGCGTCACCGTCGTTGGTCACGAGGACCGGGACCTGGTTGGCCGCCGCCGCGGTCCCCGCCGCCACCGACGGGAACTGGACCGGCGCCGCCTGCAGCACGCCCACGGGCGCGCCCTTCATCGCCAGCGCGCTGTTGGCGGTGTTCGTGAACGGGTTGAAGTTCGTCGGCCCGCCCAGCGCGACCGGGTCCCGCTCGGCGAAGTAGTACTTCACGCGGTTCTTGGCGGCGGCGAACATCGGGGCGAAGTTGATCTCGCCCTGGCCGAGCTCACGCTGGTCGTTGTTGCCGCACGACGTGCGCGCGTTCACAAGATCCTTTACGTGAAAGGACACGACGCGGCCGGGGAACTTGTTCATCAGCCGCAGCACCTCGGCCTCGCCCTGCGCCCGGTTGCCGGGCTCGCCGGCGGCGCCGCAGACCGCCCAGCCGATGTCGATCTGGGCGACGACCCAGCGCGGGTCGGTGCGCTCCATCACGATCTCCCACGCGGACTTCAGCACGCCGTTGTCGACGTGGCGCGGCACCCACTCCGGCTGGTGGTTGTGGAAGTAGGCCGGCCCGAGCCCCGCCTCGACCGAGCGCTTTCCGAGCCGGTTCAGGACCTGCGCGGTGTTGAGCGTCGCCGCGTACGTGCTGAAGGCGGCGTTGCCGCCGGGTAGGCCGGACTCGCCCACGTGATCCTGACCGAGGATCTTCGACGCCAGGATCTGGTTCTCCCAGTTGGCCTCGGTCAGGTTGCCGTGGCGGCCCGGGAAGCGGATGCCGTACTTGTCTCCGAGCGCCCGCAGCGCCTGCAGGCCGGCGACGTTGAGCGCCGTCGCGGGGTTCGTGCCCGGGAACAGCGCCGAGTTGTAGTTGTAGAGCTCGACGTCCTTGATCCCCCGCGACTGCAGGAACTGGAAGACGCGCTCGACGCGGCCGTCCTGCGTGGTCGGGGCGGGTGGGTTCGGGTCCCCGCCGCCGTTGGAGATGTAGCCGCTGAAGTTGTAGAGCTGGATGCCGCTCTGCCCGACCGGCGCGCCCTCGCCGAGGGACGCGGGACGCTGCGCCTGGGCGGCGCCGGAGCATGTCAACAACGCACCGGCAGCCGCGAACGCGACGCCGGCTTTGGCCAGACCCTTCAAAGTTCCCCTCTCCTCCACTGGCTGGCTTGGAATACCGGCGCAGACCCGAGCAGAAGGTATCGCACTCTCATCAAGAAGTCATGGAGTTCTCACGTATCGTCGACAGAACTCGGCGTCCGGTAGCGTCGCCTCATGTCCTGCTTCATCGCGCCGCCGGATCTCCTCGCGTACGTCATCGAGCAAGGCGAGCCCGCGGAGCGTGACGCCGCGCTTCGGACGATCGCCGCCTCGGCCGCGCTGCGCACCAAGCGCCAGCTCGTCGGCTCCTTCATGCGCACGCTCGACGTGGACGTCGCGCGCTTCGATCTCCTGCCGACCGCGACCACGAGCCAGCGAACGGTCTACGACGCACAGCACGGCGGGCGGCTCCAGCTGCCCGGCAAGCTGGTCCGCGCGGAGGGCGATCCGCCGTCGGACGACGTCGCGGTCAACGAGGCCTACGACGGCGCGGGGACGACGTACGACTTCTACCGCGACGTCTACGAGCGCAACAGCATCGACGGCCGCGGCCTCGAGCTCGTCTCCTCGGTCCACTACGGGTCCCGCTACGAGAACGCGTTCTGGGACGGCGCGCAGATGGTCTACGGCGACGGCGGCGGCCAGTTGTTCAACCCCGGCGCCTTCACGCACGCGCTCGACGTGATCGGCCACGAGCTCACCCACGGGGTCACGCAGTACACGGCCGGCCTCGAGTACAGCAAGCAGTCGGGCGCGCTCAACGAGAGCTTCTCCGACGTCTTCGGCGTGCTCGTCAAGCAGTACGCGGCGCACCAGGTGGCCGACTCCGACGAGGCGAAGTGGCTGATCGGCGCCGGCTCGCTGGTGACCAAGTGGGGGCGGGCGCTGCGGTCGATGAAGTCGCCGGGCACGGCGTGGGAGGGCGATCAGCAGCCCGACCACATGGATCAGTACATCGATCTCCCCGACGACAACGACCCCAACAACGACAACGGCGGCGTCCACATCAACTCCGGCATCCCGAACCGCGCGTTCTACCTCGCGGCCACCAAGCTCGGCGGCTACGCGTGGGAGAAGGCGGGGCGGGTCTGGTACGTCACGCTGACCGACAAGCTGCAGCCGAAGTCGGTGTTCGACGAGGCCGCGCAGGCGACGGTCGAGGTGGCACGCGAGCTCTTCGGCGGCGAGGTCGAGCAGGCGGTGACCGAGGCGTGGACCGAGGTGGGGGTCCTGTCGTCGTGAGGGTGTCGATCGTCCGCGGCGGCGGGGTGGCGGGGGTCGCGACGCGCACGCAGCTCGCGGCCGACGCGCTGCCGCCCGAGGCGGGCGAGCGGTTGCGCAAGCTGGCGTCGGAGGTCGCCCCCGCCGACGACGCCGGGGGCCGCCGCCCCGACGAGCTGCTCTACAAGGTCGAGGTCGACGGCGTCACCGCGACCCACACGGAGACGACGCTGCCCGAGTCGGTGCGGGCGCTGATCGAGTTCGTCGACGAGCGCCCGGAACGCGATGACGCGATTCTTAAAGGGGTCAGGCCCCTTTAGGTTTCGAGCGGGCGGGCGGGGTCGCGGCTCCAGAGCGACCACGAGCCGGGGAACAGGCGGCCGCCGCCGAGGCCCGCGTGCTCGAGCGCGATGAGGTTGTGGCAGGCGGTGACGCCGGAGCCGCAGTAGGAGATGACGGGCTCGCTGCCCGTGATGCCGACCTCGGCGAACTTCTCGCGCAGCGTCGCTTTCGGCAGGAACCGCCCGGCTTCGTCGAGGTTCTCGCGGCACGGGAGGCTCTGGGCGCCGGGGATGTGGCCGAAGCGCGGGTCGAGGTCGTCGGCGGCGCCGTGGAAGCGGTCGCGCTGGCGGGCGTCGATGACGACGTGGGTGCCGGTGTCCGCGGCCTCGTCGATCGAGGCCAGCGCGGCCTCGGGCCACGGCCTCGCGCTGAACCGCGCGCGCGTGCGCTGCGGCGTGTCGGTCTCCAACGGGCCGTCCCAGGCCTGGATCCCGCCGTCGAGCAGTGCGCCCTGACGACCGGTGGCGCGGAGCATCCAGACGAGCCGCGCGGCCATCACGCCGCCGGCGTCGTCATAGGCGATGACGGTGTCCTCGTCGCCGATGCCGACCTCGGCCATCGCCGCCGCGAAGTGCTCGGGCGTGGGAAGGGGGTGGCGGCCGCCGAGGGCCGGGTCGAGGTGGGCGGCGAGCGCCTCTCCGAGGTCGACGAACACCGCGCCGGGGATGTGGCCGGCGTCGTAGGCGTCGCGCCCGACACGGCCGTCCAGGTAGGAGCGCACGTCGGCCACGACGGCGCCTTCGGGGATCTCTGACACGACGGGATCGATCACGCTCCAGGACGCTAACAGGGGTGTGGCAGGGGGTTCCTCCCGCGGCCGCGACCCGCGCGGGCGTCCTTTTCGGGCATGAAAGCCCTCCTCATCACCGCCCTGGCGACCGCGCTGCTCGTCTTCGCCAGCACCGCGAACGCCGCCACCACGAACGTCCGGATCGCCAACCCCGTCGCGTCCGGCAAGCTGCTCACCGCCCTCCCTTCCGGCGCGGTCGAGATGCGCTTCGCCGGCGGGCAGGGCCAGGTGTGGGCGAAGACCGGCGTCGCCCCGGGCTTCGTCAGCTTCGCGTCGCTCGGGCGCTGCCTGACCGGCCGCTCGCCGTCGCTCGTGACCGTCGATCCGTGCACGGGTTCGCGCAACCAGCAGTGGCGCACCGACAGCGACGGGTTCGTCTTCAACCGCGGCCTCGGGCTCGCGCTGGAGGTCGGCACCTCGCCGATCGCGCCCGGCGTGCGGCTCGCGCCGTTCACGGGTCTGGCGAATCAGCGCTGGCTGCAGAAGCCGGCCTGATCACGTAGCGAAACGCCGGGTCGACGTCGAGCTCGTCGTCGTACTCGATGTCGGCCGTGGCGTGCGGCCGTGGGCGCCGTGGCGCGTCGTCCGGCTCGAACAGTTCGTTCATATTGCGCTGGAGGGAGCCGCCGGGCGCGGTGATACCGTCGCGCGCCTCATGCCGCTGGTGGCGCGCTTCGACACGCCGGGCTCACTGCGCGACGCGCCGCCCGGCTCCGCGTTCTACGACAACTGGCACCGGCGGGTCGCGCGGCTGCTCAAGGACCGCACGCCCGCCAACGGCGGCGAGTTCGTCGATCCCAGCGTGGTCGCTCTGAAGCCGGTGGGGGAGCCGACCTACGCGTGGACCGGCTTCCCGCGGCCGCACCTGGTCGTCAACCACCGCGACGACCGCGAGGCCGCATTCAAGGCGGGCGAGGACCGGCTCGCCCAGCACGAGTACCTCGAGTGGCACGTCACGCGCGACGCGCGCGGGCGGATCACGAAGGTCACGTTCACCACCGAGACGCCCGAGTACTGGGAGGCGCTGGCCGAGAACGAGCCGGCCGTCCTGCTCGCGCGCTACCGCGAGCTCGTCTCGCCGCAGGTGCAGATGGCGGACCTCTTCAGCGGCGGGCGCTACGTGCGCGACAACGTCTGGAACCACGGCCGCGGCATCGTCCACTACGTGATGAAGATCAACGGGATCGCGCCGCTGATCAACGCCGAGCAGGACTCGCCGATCCGCGGGCGCGTCACCGACAACTACGACGCGCTGCCGCTGAGGTTCGCCAACGGGACGCCGCTCTATACGGCCGCCGACGCGCGTTTCTCGCTCGACATCGGCGTGCTCCAGCGGCAGGGCTTGTCCTTGACGGTGCGCGAGCCGCTCGGGCTCTACATGATCGAGTGGGACGACACCGGGTTCACGCGGCCCGACGGACGGCCAGTGGGCGACTACTGGCGGGTGGTGCGGGGGCGTCCCGGCGCCGCGTTGCGGCTCGAGTACGCGGTGCCGGCGTCGGAGGGCTTCGTGGTGTCCGACGTGCGGATCGGCGGGCGGCCGATCCGCTACGGCGGGCAGCTCGCCGAGCAGATCACCGTGATGGCGGGCGGCGTGGCGGGGCGGCGGGCTTGAGGCCGGAGGTCGAGGCGGTCCTCTCCCGTCTGGCGGCGATGTCGCCGGTGCTGCCGGCCGGGATCGCGCCGAACGCGGTCGGTGCCGTGGGCGAGCCGGGCGAGCCGGTGTACGACGCGGCGTTCCTGGGCGACGTCCAGGGCAACGTCATTCCGGGCTTCAACAAGGACCACCAGCACTTCCTGTTCCTGAAGCTGCGCGACGCCGCGCGGGCACGGCGCTGGTTGGCGCAGCTGGCGCCGAAGCTGACGACCATGGGCGAGGCGCTGGAGTTCAAGCGGGCACATCGGAGCGCGCGCCAGCAGACGGGGAGGCGCGAACCGCCGCTGAACTCGGTGTGGGTGAACGTCGCGTTCTCGTATGAGGGGATCGCGGCGCTGGCGGGGCGGGCGGAGGCGGCGAAGTTCGGCGAGCGCAGCTTCAAGGACGGGCTCGCGGCGCGGTCGGCGTATCTCGGCGATCCGCCCGGCGTGGCGCGCGGGTGGCCGGTCGCGGACGTGCTCGTGATCGTGGGTGCGGACGAGGTCGCCGATCTCGACGACGCGGTGGCGTCGCTGCGGCCGGAGGGCGTTCGCGTGGTGTTCGAGCAGCGCGGGGACACGCTGCCGGGCGGGCTGCGCGGCCACGAGCACTTCGGCTTCAAGGACGGGATCTCGCAGCCGGGAATACGAGGTCGCGCCCAGGACGAGTTCATCACCCCGCGCTTCCTCGCCGCGGGCGACCCGCATGCCCGGCTGTTCGCCAAGCCCGGCCAGCCGCTGCTCTGGCCGGGGCAGTTCCTCCTCGGCGAGCCGCGCCAGGACACCCAGGACGTCTACGCGCCGGCGGCGGGCGCTACGAACTTCCCAGCGTGGGCGCGCCGCGGGTCCTACCTGGTTGTGCGGCGCCTGCGGCAGGACGTCGAGGCGTTCTGGAGCTTCGTGGTCGATCAGGCGGGCGGCGGCGACCCGATCGCGTATGCGGCGACGCTGGTCGGGCGCTGGCCGAGCGGGGCGCCGCTCGCGCGCGGCGCCGACGACGCCGCGTTGGCCGGCGACGAGCTCGCCAACAACCACTTCCTGTTCGAGGACGACACCCGCCCGTCGGTCCTGCGCCCGGTCCCGGGCTACGCCGGCGACTCCTATCCGGCGGCGCGCGGCGACGTCCTCGGCGCAACGTGCCCGCACTTCGCCCACATCCGCAAGGTCAACCCACGCGACGCCGGCACCGACATGGGCACCCCCGCCGACACCCTGCTCCGCCTGATCCTGCGCCGCGGCATCCCGTTCGGCCCGCCCCTGATCGGCGGCGGCGACCCCGCCGCCGAGCGCGGCCTGATGTTCCTCGGCTACGGCGCCACGATCGAGGACCAGTTCGAGTTCATCACCCGCCGCTGGACCAACTCCGCCCTGCACCCCCGCTTCGGCGGCCGCGACCCCCTCATCGGCTCTGACCGCCCCTGGGTCACCCCATCCGGCGGCGGCTACTTCTTCGCCCCACCGATCAGCGCCGTCGCCGACGTCCTCGCCACCTAAAAGGGAGCAGGCCGTCTTCAAGGTTCAGGGTGCGGGATCAGGGGGCTCACCGAGGTCGGGGAGGGGGCGATCGCGGATCGTGGGGGCATGCCTCCCCAGCATCTCGTCCAGCTCGCCCAGGACCGCCGTCGCTACGAGCAGCTCGTGGCGTCGCGGTTCAGCACCTTGTCGATCCAGGACGCCGAGGATGTCGTGTCCGAAGCGCTGATCGCGGTCGCCGACCGCATTCCCGAGAACGCCGGCCGAGCGTGGTTCGCGCGGGTCGTCATCAACCGCGCGGAGGACTTCCGCCGCGCCCGCGACGGGCGCCCGCGCAAGGGTCCCGGGCGCCGCCAGGTCCCGCTCGAGGCGGCGTTCGACCGGCCTGCGCCGGCGCCTGAGGACCCGCACGACCGCGAGCTCGCCCACGCCACCGTCCACCGCGCGCTGCGGCGCCTGCCCGCCGAGCAGCGCGCGCTGCTCGCCCGCCGCCACCTGGGTGGCGCGACCCGCGGTGAGATCGCCGGCACCTTGGGCCTCACCCTCTCGCAGTACGAGAGCCGGCACACCGTGGCGTGGTCCGCGCTGCGCCACGTCGTCGCGGCCGAGGAGCCGACCCCGCGCTGCCGCCCGGTCCGCCGTGGGCGCGTGTCACCCGCCCACGCCGAGGCGCACCTCGTCGAGTGCCTCAACTGCCGGCTTGCCGCGTGACCTCGTCCGCCAGCGCCCGCAACGGCGCGACCGCCTCCGAGCCGTCGTCATGCCAGGCGACGGTGTGGCGCTCGTCGCCGTCCTCGACCGTCAGCTCGTAGCGAGGCAGGTCGGCGCCCGCCACCTCGGGCGGCGGGGTGGCGAGGAGCTCGCGCACGGTCGGGTCGAGCCGGTCCACCTCCAAGCGGACCGGCTCGTGCTCGATGCCGGCGAAGCCGCCGCTCTGCCTGAGGGTGAGCCTAGGCAAACGGCCCCTTGGCGAGCGCGTCGATCTCGGCCATCAACTCGTCATTGTCGCCGACGAACTCGGGCAGCTGCATCGTCCCGCAGCAGGTCGAGCGGTCCTGCGTGGCGCCCGGCTCGTCCGCGAAGGCGGCCTCCAGCTCGGCGGACTCGTCGCCGCCGTTCATCGAAAGCGCGGTCGGCGCGACCACCTCACGGAACGAGAACGCGTTGACGAGCGCCTGCCGGTAGCCCGCGGGCTTGCCGTCGGCGACGACGATCCCGAGCATCTTGTTGACCACGTGCGCGTACGTCGCGGCGGTGTTGGGCGCGGCGCGCAGCCCGCGGATCAACACCGAGGCGAGGTAGGCGGCGACGTCGTGCAGCACCACCGCGTCGTCGCGGACGTCCGGCTTGCGCTCCATCGCGAACAGGTCGGCGAGCACGTCGAACATCCCGCCGGTGAACACCTGCGAGATCGCATGGACCTCCGTCCCCACCTCGGAGAGCTTGAGGTTGTTGTCGGCGTTGCGCAGCCCGTTCGGCCGGCCGAGCGCGAGGCCGAACTGCTCCGCGAGATCGGAGAGGAAGTTCTTCGCGTGCAGGTCGGCCTTGGTCTGGGCGATCAGCGCCTCGCACTGGTCGAGCTGGTTGAGCGCGAGGAAGATCGCGGTCAGGTCGCCGAAGGACTCGTGCAGGCCGCCGGTCTGCGGCGGATTGTTGGCGAGCAGCCAGCCGGGCTTGAGCGCGTCGAGGATCGCGTGGCCGGTCTCGTGGGCGACGATGTCCAGCGACCGGCACGTGAACACCTGCGCCGGAGGCGTGCCCGCGTTGAAGAAGAAGAACTTCAGCGCCTTGTCGGAGCGCGAGTAGAACGCGTTCTGCGTCACACCCGCCCGTGGGAAGACGGTGAGCGGGTCCGCGTTGCCGCCGCTGTTCCACTGCCACGGCAGCGTCGTGCCGCCCATCCCGCGCTCGTACATCGTCAGCGTCATGCGCACGATCGCGAACGTGTGCACGGCGTCGAACGCCTCGGCCGAGGTCGTCGGGTCGACGAGCAGGTCGCCGAACACGTTCGGGGTCACGACCGGCAGGCCGGCGATCGCGATCCGGGCGTCGCGCGGACCCGCGAACACCCGCTTGGGCAGGAACGCCTTGCGCACCGCGATCTCCGCCACGGACGGGTCCTGCTTGTAGACGAACACGCGCGCGCCCGGCGTGGGGACGGGCACCGCGGGTGCGGCGGCGCGGATCGGGCCGGCGAGCGCGGGTCCTTCCTCGACCATCGGCGGCGCGACGTAGTGCTCGACGACCATCGAACGGAGCCGCTCGCGCGCGTGGCGTTCGGCGAAGTCCTTGGTGGGGAGCGGAACCTCGGGCAACTGCATGGGGGTCCTCCTTGAGCCTGGGTGCGGCGCTCAGTGATGGTCGCGCGGTGAACAATCGGGGTTCAGACGTCCTTCACGACGCCGCATGAGAGCCCGACGCACCGAAATCGACCGTGTCCGCACGCTGACATCGCCGCCCGATAGAACCCTGGCCGTGATCGATCCGTCCGTTCAACAGCGCTTCCCCGACTACACGGCCGCGGTCGTCGTGGCTTCAAATGTGCAGAACGGGCCGCCGGACGGCCATGGCGACGAGCTGCTGCGCGCCGCCGAGGCCTCGCTGCGCGCCCGAGCACTCGCCAAAGCTGCCGACGATCCCCACATCGCCGCGTGGCGAGCCGCGTTCAGCGCCTTCGGGGCGAAGCCGTCGCGCTTCCCGTGCTCGGCCGAGGCGCTGGCCTCGCGGGTGCTCAAGGGCGGCGAGCTCCCGCGCGTGAACCGGCTCGTCGACATCTACAACGCGATCAGCGTCACGCATCTCGTGCCGGTCGGCGGCGAGGACGCCGACCGCATCGCGGGGACGCCTCGCCTCGTGCTCGCCGACGGCAGCGAGCTCTTCGACGGCCCGGACGGGCCCCCGAAGCCCGGCGAGGTCGTCTGGCGCGACGACGAAGCCGTCACGTGCCGGCGCTGGAACTGGCGTCAGGGCCGCCGGACCGCGCTCACGGACGAGACGTCGCGCGCGCTGTTCATCCTCGACGCGCTCGCGCCCGCCTCACCCGAGCCCGCGCTGGCCGACCTCATCGCCGAGCTCGAGGCCGGCTGGCCCGGGTGCGCGATCGAGAGACTCGTGTAGGTGATCGGCCTGCTCGCCCTGCTGCTGGCGCTGATCGCGCCGGCGGGCCCCGGAGAGGCGCCGCGGGGCGCCGTGGCGGCGCGCGCCGCCGCGGCGCTGCCGGGTCTCGGCGCGGCGCCGCGGGGCGCCGCGGCGGCGCGCTCCGCCGCGACGCTGCCGGGCCTCGGCGCGGCGCCGCGGGGCGCCGCCGAGCCGCCCGCGCCCGACGCGCGCCTGCCACGCGCGCCCGGCGACCTCGCTGACGCGTTCACCGCCACGACGCGTGCGTTGCGGGCCGCGGCATGGGACGGCAGCGGCGCGGTCCCGCCCGATGTCACGCTGCTCGCGCTCCACCACCAGCGCGTCCTGCGACTGATGGCCGAGAGGCGCACACTCGGCGACGCGACGCTGAAAGCGCTCCCGCGCGACGTGCTCGGCGAGGCGCGCGACACGGTCCTCGCCCGCCGCGCGCTCGATGCGATCCCGCGCGGCAAGCCGCCAAGGGTCCGGGTCGCGCAAGCCGCGCCCGCGAGCACGCTCCGCGCCGCCTACGAGGAGGGACAGCGCCGCTTCGGCGTCGACTGGTCGGTGCTCGCCGCGGTCAATTTCGTCGAGTCAGCGTTCGGGCGCGTGCGCAGCGCCAGCGAGGCGGGTGCGCGCGGCCCGATGCAGTTCCTCCCCGCGACCTGGCGCGAGTACGGGATGGGCGGCGACATCGACGACCCGCACGACGCGATCCTCGCCGCCGCCAACTACTTGCACCGCTCCGGCGCATCGGAGAGTCTCGACCGTGCGTTGTTCGCCTACAACCACTCCAGCGACTACGTCCGCGCGGTCAAGCGCTTCGCGGCGCGTATGCGCGCGGACGAGCGTGCCTTCCGCACCTACTACGCGTGGCAGGTGTACGTGCGCACGCCCGGCGGCGGGTCGCGCCGCATCACCGGCCCGTGACGATGCGGCTGGCGCCATGGGCGATCGGGCTCGGGCTGCCGCTCGCGCTCGTCATCCTGCTGCGCTCGGCGCCGACGCTCGACGCCCGCTGGGAGGTCGATCCCGTCCACTTCTGGATCGTGCTCGCCGCCGGGGTCGTCAACGCGGGGCTGGCGATCGCGATCAGCGAGGCGGGGCGGAGGCGGCGTGACGCGCGGCTGCTGCTGATCGGGCTCGCGTTCCTCGTCAGCGCCGGCTTCCTCGGACTGCACGCGCTGGCGACCCCGAACGTCGTCGTCGACGGCGGCAGCGCGGCGTTCGTCCTCGCGACGCCGGTCGGGCTCGTGCTGGCGGGCGCGTTCGCGGCCGCGTCGGCGGTCGAGTACGGCCTGGCCGCGTCGCTGCGGATCGTCGAGCTCGGCCGCTGGCTGCTCGGCGGCGTGCTCGCGCTGCTCGCCCTGTGGGGGATCGTCTCGGTCGCCGGGCTCCCACCGCTGCACGACCCGGTCACGCCCGACCAGGTCGAGGCGCCGCTGAGCGCGCTGGCCGCGGTCGGCGTCGTGTTGTACGGCTTCGCCAGCTGGTCCTACTTCCGCGTGTGGGCGCGCCGCCGCACCGGGCTGGCGTTCGCCGTCGCGTTCGCGTTCGGCCTGCTCGCCGAGGCGCTGATCGTCTCGGTGCTGTCGCTTCCCACGAGCTGGCGGCTGAGCTGGTGGGAATGGCACGTGCTGATGACGATCAGCTTCTTCACGATCGCCGCCGCCGCGAACTCCGAGTGGTACGAGGAGCGCTTCAGCGGCCTGTACCTCGACGAGACGCTCGCCGGCCGCCGCGAGGTGAGCGTCCTGTTCGCCGACCTGAGCGGCTTCACCCCGTTCAGCGAGGCGCGCGGGCCCGAGCAGGTGCACGCGATGCTCGTCACCTACTTCGGTGAGCTCGCCCCGATGATCGACCGTGAGTTCAACGGCGAGGTCCAGGACTTCGTCGGCGACCAGATCTTCGCGATCTTCAACAAGCGCGGCGACCAGCCCGACCACGCCCTCCGCGCCGCCCGCGCGGCGCTGGAGCTGCAGCGTCGCGCGGAGGCGCTCCGCGCCGACCACCCCGAGTGGCCGCGCTTCCGCGCCGCGGTCAACACCGGCCCGGTGCTGGCCGGCGTGGTCGGCGACCGCGGCCACCGCATCCACGGCGTCTTCGGCGACACCGTCAACCTCGGCGCGCGCCTCGAGGGCAAGGCGCCTCCGGGCGGCGTCGTGATCGGCAGCGCCACCTACGCGGCGCTGGACGGACCGGACGTGACCGCGCTCGAGCTGATGCAGGTCAAGGGCAAGTCCCAGCCCATCCAGGCCTACGTCCTCAACGGAGTCAAGACTTCCGCATAGGTTCGCGCACGCGGAACAAAGTTAGGTTCGTGTTCGTCCAGCGAAGGAGGAACACCATGCGGAGTCGCCTGTTGGTGTGACGATGGCGTTCGTGGTCGCGTGCGGCGGCGGCGCTGCCGTGGCCGGCGCGTCCGTCAATCCGATCGCTCACGCCGCGTGCAAGCAAGCCAGGATCGGCGGTCAGTCGAAGTGCATCGCCCGTGGCCAGTACTGCGCCCGGCGCTACCAGCGCGACTACCGCCGGTACGGCTTCTCTTGCTCAAAGGTCGACCGCAACGGCCGCTACCACCTGACGTGAGTCGGGGGTGGTCAGGATTTGCGTCCTCAGAGGACGCTTTTCCTGACCACCCCCGTCCCGAACGCGCTCGGGTCAGTTCTCGAGCGGGTCGTTCGGGATCGTCGCGACGCCGGTCGAGCAGTCGATCGAACCGCTGCCGTCGCCGAAGATGATCGTGCCGACGAAGTTCCCGCAGGCGGACTTCGTCTGCTTGGGCGTCAGCTGGACCTTGACGGTCGGCCCGCTGGCGCTCGCGGCGCCGGCGGTGGCGCCGACGGAGCCGGCGGCGAGCAGGAGGACGAGGGCGGCGCGGCGGATGTTGGTCTTGAGCATGAACGCCCTATCCGCAGCATCCCGCGTCCCGGATCACCGTTTCTACACATGACGGACTCGGGGTGGAGAAGTTCCACCCCGAGGTGGATGTCAGAAGCGGTCCGGGTGCGGGAAAGTCATCTCACGATGACCCGCCAGTTCACATTCCCGACGGTGACCGAGGTCCCCCGTGGACCGGCACCGAAGCGTCCTCCGCGCCAGCGCTGAAGCGACGTTCCCGGGGCCGGCCGCCGCCGGGTTCAGAACCACGGAAGGCGCCCGCTGTTCGCGGGCGCCTTGGGCGCTGCCGGCGGCTGGGGCTCGGCGGGTTCGTCGGTCAGACCTTGAAGCCCAGGCGCCAAGTGCTCGGGCTCGACTTCCAGCTGCTCGTCATCACCACTTGTACCCCCACTTGTAGCCGTACTTGAACCCATCCACCGTTCCAAACTTGAAGCCCATCGTTGATTCCCTTCGTCGACCGTGTCGTTCCTGACGCTGGGAAGCATCGCCGGGCCCGGCTACGGGGCGGTAACGCCGCGGTAAGGCCGCGTCACCGCCCCGTGGGGGCTCAGGGTGTGGTGGTGGAGAGCGTGAACGTCAGCGTCCGGCTGTAGCTGCCGGTCCGCAGCGCGTCACCCGCGTCGATGTGCTGCTTGAAGCCGATCGTCACGGCGTCGTTGGACACGGGCGCCGACCAGGTCGACTTGCTGAAGGAGACCACGAGCGGCGACGGGAGCGTGAACGTCCCGTTGGCCAGGTGGCCGGGATCGCTGACCGTGAGCGCCGCGTCACCTGCCGACGAGATGACGGTGGCGGTCGTCGAGGCCGTGTAGTCCTTCGCCACGCCCGGGGTGAAGGCGCCGAAGGAGGCCGGCGCACCGAGCGTCAGCGACAGCGTGGCCGGGACGGTGCCGCCCACGTCGCCCTCGACCGCCGTCGCGTTCGGGCCGGCGGCGTACGGCGTCCCCACGTCACCCGCGTTGCAGGCGTACGGGTGGTAGAAGGCGCTGCCCTCGACGCACCGCCACATGCTCTGGTTGGTCATGCTCGGCGCACCGCTCACCGGGCCGAACTGGCCGGGTCCGACCATGTAGGGCGGACCGGCGTCACGGATCTTCGTGGCCTGCTCGAACGCGAAGGCGTCGGCGAGCAGGTCCGCCTCCGAGCCCGCTGCGCCGATCAGCACGACGCCGATCGGGTCCCCGCCGGTGGAGCTGTCGCGCACGCCGTAGCCCGCGGGCACGGTCAGGACCGGGTAGCCGGCGCGATCGGCCACGCCGACCAGCGCGTTGCCGCTCGGCACGAGGATCGCCGAGCTCGTCGCGAGGATCGCGTCGAGCACGGCCTTGGAGTCGGCCTTGCCCTTGGCCAGGTTGCTCGCGTAGGTGGCATCGTCGCCGGCCGCCGCGGTGAGGCCGCTCTGGCCGAACTTCAACCCCTCGACCGGATGTGCCGTGTCGTAGTCGATGACCGACTGCAGCCCCTTGAAGTCGCGGTGCAGCTCGTACCCGACGATGCTCGGCGCGGTGGTCGCCGCGCCCGGCGTCACGGTCGTCGTGGTGGCGCCGGCCGTGGTCAGCGCCGTCACCGCCGCCGGGTACGGCGCGGTGGTGTTGGCGATGACGGCGATCTTCTTGCCGGCCAGCGCGCCGGCCGACAGGCCGGTCGTGTAATCGTGGCCCGTCAGAGCGCTGAGCGCGGCGGCCGTGTCGAACACGGTCTGCCCGATCGGCCCGGGCGCGTCCTGGGACGTGGCGACCGGGAGGACGCCGTCGTGGCTGACCAGACCGACCGTCGGCTTGAGCGCGACCGCGCCCGCGTTGCCGGCCGGGGCGATCAGCTGCGCGGCGTCGGTCCCCGTCTCCAGGCCGACGGCCAGCGGCGCGAAGCCCGCCGAGACCGCCGCGGCGGAGCCGCCGGACGAGCCGCCGACGTTCTTGTTCGTGTCCGACGGCAGGAGCACCTGACCGCCCAGCGAGGAGTACCCCTGCGGCATGTTCGTGTCGAACACGCCGCCGAGCTCGGTCACGTTGGTGTCGCCGAGGATCACCGCGCCCGCGGCCTTGAGCTTGGCGACGAGCGCCGCGTCGGCGGCGGGCTTGGCGTCCTGCAGCGCGATCGAGCCCGCGCTCGTCGCGAGACCGGTGACGTCGATCGAGTCGTCGACCAGCACCGGGATGCCCTCCAGCGGGCCGCGGACGCTCCCGCTCGCGCGGCGCGCGTCGCTCGCGGCCGCCTCGCTCAGCATGCTCGGGTTGATCGCACGCACGGCCTGGATCGCCGGGCCGTTGGCGTTCGCCAGCGCGATCCGCGTGAGCTCGGCCTTCACGAGCTGCTGCGAGGTGAGCGTCCCCGCGGTCAGCTTGGCCTGCAGCGCCTGGGCCGAGGTCGTCTCCAGCGGGAAGCCGAGGATGGTCTTCGTCCCGCCGAGCAGTGACATCACCGACTGATAGTCGGGGTTGCAGTGCCCGCGGTCGGCGTAGGGCTCGGCGGGAAGCGTGCGCGCGCAGCGATACGACGCAGGGTTGACCTCGCCGACCGGCTTACGCAGCTTCGTCGCCTGCTCGATCACGTAGCCGACGCCGATCAGGTCGCGCTCGCCGTACGGGCCGGCGAAGACGTCGACGCCGAGGTTGCGCCGCTGCGTGGTCGTGTAGCCCATCGGGACGACCAGCTCCGGGTAGCCGGCCTGCGGAGTGCTCGGAGCGGAGCCGATGATCGCGATCACCGGGTTGACGGTTCCGTCCGGGCAGGTCGTGGTGCCGTTGGCGACGCCCGCGGGGGTCGTCGAGTTGGTCGTCACGCCCGCGCCCGGGCAATTCATCATCGCGTCGACGGCCGAGTGATAGGCGGCCTTGCGCAGGACGAGGTTGGTCTGGAACTGCGTCTGGTTGGTCAGGCCGAGCGACGTCGGCGCCATCGGGTTGGTGATCGTCGTGTCGTCGGCCAGCGACTCGCTGGCGTGGGCGGAGTTGCCGTCCTTCGCGCCCTCCTGCGGGTTGGTGTTGTCCACCGCGACCTCGTCGACGAGGTTCTTGACGGGCGCGTTGGGGCCGAGGCCCTTGTAGTACTCGTCGATCGTCGCGTGCTGCTCCCAGCCGGACGGCAGCGGCGCGAGCGTGGCGACGGTGGTCGTCGGGTCGGGCACCAGGATCGCGCCCGCGTCCTGGAGCGCCTTGACCGCGGCGGCGTTGGCCTGCTGCTGCGCGGTCGGCGTGCACGTCGGCTGCGGCGTGCACTCGGTGTTGTTGTAGCCGATGCGCTTGCCCTTGACGTAGTTCAGGTCCAGGGCGCTCGAGTAGTCCGGCAGCGTCCAGCCCGCGGCGGGCCTCGGGATGTCCGGCCCGAAGTAGTTCGGCCCCATCAGGTCCAGGTACTCCTGATTGGCGGTCGGGTTCGAGCCGGGGACCTCGGCGATCGACTGCAGCGTGATCGCGGCGTCGGCGACCGTGCGGACCATCGGTCCGGCCGTGTCCTGGGACACGTCGATCGGTGCGATGCCATAGCCGGGCACCAGCCCGACCGTGGGGCGCAGCCCCACGAGTGACTGCGACGTCGACGGGCTGATGATCGAGCCGCTGGTCTCCGTGCCGATCGTCAGGGCGGCCAGGCCCGCGTCACCCGCGGCGCCGGAGCCGGACGAGGACCCGCTCGGCCCCTGGGCGGCGTCGTTGGCGTTGAGCACCTGGCCCGTCAGGTTGCTGAAGCCCGACGGTTGGCTGCCGAAGCTGTTGGCCCACTCGGAGAGCCCGAGCTTGCCGAGGACGATCACCCCGTGCGCCTTGAGCTCCTTGGCCACGCCGCTGTCGTTGGGTGGGAACGAGTTGCGGAGCGCCCAGTCGCCCGCGGACGTGTACATCGGGGTGGCATCGATGATGTCCTTGAGCAGGATCGGCAAGCCCATCGCCGGGCCGAGGTTCTTGCCGTGTGCCCGCGCGTAGTCCGAGTCGGCGGCCTGCTGGAGCGCCTCGGGGTTGATCTGCGTGACGGCGTTCAGGCCCGGGCCGGCCTTGTTGATCGCCGCGATGCGGGCGAGATAGGCGCGGACGAGCTGCACCGAGGTGACCTGGCCGCTCTGCAGCAGCTGCTCGGCCTGGGCGCCGGACAGGTTCTCGAGGTCGAGGACTGGGTCGGCCTTGGCGGCCGAGGTACATGCCAGCAGCCCGGCGGTGGCCAGGCAGGCGGCGACGAAGCGACGCAAGTGCGTCTCCTATGGCGAGGTGAACAGGGAGGACCGGCGGTTCCGGACCCTATGTCGCGCTGTTCACCGCCCGGAATGGACGCATGGGCCAACCGGTTACCGACCGCCGGTCGATCCCTTCATTTTCAACTCAGGAGAGCCGGCGACGCGCTCCTCGGTGCCGGCGAGCACACCGCGTGCCCAGCGCTCGCTGAAGCCCGCGAGGATCGCGATCGCGATGAAGAAGTGGGTGCCGGCGGCGCCGTCCGGGACCTGGAGCGGGATGAAGCCGCTCTGCAGCAGCACGTAGACGACGGTTCCGGAGAGCGCGCCGAGCAGTGGCCGCAGCGCGCCGGCGGCGACGAGCGGGCCGCGGCCGGACTCGGCGTTGGCGAAGAGGGTGTGCAGGCGCAGGTTGCCCGAGGTCATGCCATAGAGCACGCTCAGGAGGGCGCCCATGCCACCGGCGATCAGGCTCGTCAGGTACATGCCGGCCTCGTCGCGGAGGTCGGGGAGCGCGGCGAGCCCGAGCGAGAGCAGGGCGCCGACGCCGGCGATCACCGTGAGTCCGCCGATGACGCCGCCGAGGTACCGCATCTGCGCGCGGCGCTGGGCGGCGCGGCGGAAGTAGCCCTCGGCGCGGTCGAGCGCGGCGGTGAGGTACTCGATCCGCGTGACCTCGCCTTCGACGTGGTTGGCGGCGTTGCGGTCGAGCTCCTTGAACAGGCCCGAGATGACGCCGTAGAGCATGCGCAGGCAGAGCGCGCGGTCACGGCCGGCGTCGAAGGTCAGGTCGACCTGGCGGTAGAGCGAGATCGCGCGGAACAGCAGCTCCTCGACGTCCTGCTCGAGGCGGACGTCGGGCGCGGCCGAGATCTCCAGCCGCTCGCGTCCACGGTCGGTGACGAGCGCGACGGCGACGGCGATCCAGCTGCCGTAGTAGCGCTCGAGCACGTCGTTCTGGGTCTCGAACGCGCGCACGAGCATCGCCGTGCGCTCGGTTTGGGGTCCGCTCCCGACGCCGATGGCGTCCTCGAGCGTGACGGTGCGGCGGAAGCGTCTCTCCGGTGTTGACTCGGTCAACGTCGCTTCGAACAGGTGCTGCATCGTCGCGAGCGTCCTCCTTTCGCAAAACCGCTGCAATCACCCCAAAGGACCAACCTCCTCACCCGCAACCTCGACGTTCGGTCAGTCGCCGGTCCTCCGACAGTGGAAAGATGCGGGCCGTCATGGACGTTTGTTCGACGCGAGTCGGCGCCGTCGTGATCGGGGTGGGGCTGCTGCTGGTGATGCCCGCTTCGGCGCGCGCGGAGGCCCAGCCGGTCATCACCAAGCCGCCGGCGATCTCGGGGTCGCTCAACGTCGGCCAGACGGTGACCGCGAGCGCGGAGTGGACCGGCGACCCGGCGCCCACCGCCGCCTGGGCGTGGCTGCGCTGCACGAAGCCGACGGGGTCGTGCTCCGCGATCAATGGCGCGACGACGACCAGCTACGTCGTGGCGGCGACGGACCTCGGGGCATACCTGCGCGTGCGGGTGAAGGTCACCAACCCCCAGGGCTCGGTCACCGCGCAATCCAAGATCACGACGGTCATCCTCGACGCGCTCCCGACCCCGACCCCGACGCCCACGCCCACGCCGACGGAGACCCCCACACCCGAGCCGACGGCGACGACCGTCCCGGAGCCCGCCCCGACCCCCGTGCCCACCGCGGCGCCCCCGGTCGTGGTCGCTCCCGCGACACTCGTGCCGCTCGCGTTCGACCCGTTCCCGACCGTTCGCATCAAGGGTCACGTGACCGCCACGGGCACACGCGTGACGCTGTTGAGCGTGCGGGCACCCCGCGACGTCCGGATCGACGTCGACTGCAAAGGCAAGGACTGCCCGACCCGTCACTTCCGCTCGCCGACGGGCCATCTCCGGCTCGGGAAGTTCGAGCGACGCTGGCGCGCGGGCACACGGCTCACGATCCGGGTGACCAAGCCGGGCTACACCGGCAAGTTCACCCAGTTCGTGTTCCGGCGCGCCACCGCACCCAAGCGCGTTGACCGCTGCTTGGCGCCCGGCGCGACCAAACCGATCCCGTGCACGTGAGGTTCCTGGCGGTCGGTGCGGCGCTGGTCGCGACGTTCGTGGCGGCGTTCGCGCTGACCTCGCGCTCACGCGACGCCGGCTCGCCGTCGGATCAGATCGCGCGGTCCACGCCGGAAGCGGTCACCCCGCTGCACCGGGTCCCGCCCCTGCCGGCCGTGGCGGGCGCCGATGGCGCGGCGCAGGCGAGCCGGGAAGCCGCCGCCCGGGAACGGGACGCGCGCCGGGCGCACGCCGCCGCGGAGCGCCGCGCCGGTGCGCGCGAGCGAGTCGCGGCGCGGCGTCGCGCCGATGCCGCCGCACGCCAGCGCGCCGAGGCGCGTCTCGCCCCGCCTCGGTCCACGGCGATGGCGACGGCGACCGCTGCCCCGCCGCCGGTTGCGACGGCGGCGCCGCCGACGCGCTCGACGCCGGTGACCACGCGCCAGCGCAAGAAGCCCGCGCCGAGCTTCGACGACTCCGGCTACTTCGAGTCCGACCGATGAGGGACCCGGTGAAGCTCATCGGCGCGGCGCTGCTCGTGATCGGGCTCGGTGCGGTCGCGGGCCGCGTCGCCGTCGCCGACCACGACGCCGGATCGACCTTCCGCGTCGGCGGCGCGGACGTGACCGTCGCGAGCGGATGGCAGCGGGTCGGCCCGGACAAGCTGGCCAAGGGCCACGAGCGGCTGCTCGTGACGCTGATTCCCGCGATGGAGTTGCCGGCGCTCGGCACGACGGCGACCGGTACCGCCGCGGCGTCACCGGTGCCGCGGGTTCCCGGGACCGGCGCGCCGGGACGCGCGCGCCTCGGGGGCTACGACGCGTGGCGCTACGGCGCCGCGCGGGTCCTTCCGACCACGAGCGGCGCGCTGGTCGTCGAGTGCCGCTGCGCCGACGCGGTCCGCGCGGTGTCGGTTCCGGGCGCCTCGGTCCTCGAGCCCGCCCCGGACCTCGCGCTGCGGCTGCGCGCGCCGTCCGCGCTCGCGCGGCTGGACGCGATCCGCACGAAGGAACGCGCGGCGTGGACGCCCGCCTCGGCAGCGCGGCTCGCCGCGGCGCACCGCGCGGCGCTCGACGACCTCGGCACGCTCGCGCCGCCCGCGCTCTCCCGGGCGCTCAAAGACTCCGCGACCGCCTACCGCGAGCTCGCCCGGACGCCGTCCACGTCGCCGACCGCGCTGACCGCCGCCGACCACGAGCTCGAGACCGCCGTCGCGGGGCTCGCCCGCACCGGTGCGCCGCGGGCGCAGACGCCGACCGCGGTGGACGGCGGCGGAGTCCCGTGGCTCGTGCTCATGGCCCTGGTCGCGGTGCTCGCCGGCGCGCTCGCGCCGATGGCGGTGCGCCGCCTCAACGCCCGGCGGCGGCTCGCGCCTCCCGCGCCGGTCGTCGACGCGCCACCCGCCAAGGCCTGCGTGCTCAAGCGGCGCACGCCGATCTCGCCGCCGCCCACGTACGGCCGCTGGAACGAGGCCCCGCGCGGGCCGGGCGCCGTCCCGCAACAGGACGGCGCCCCACCGGTCACGGCGTCGTCGTCGACAGCGTGAACGTCAGCGTCTTGGAGTAGGTGCCGGTGCGCAGCGCGTCGCCGGCATCGATGTGCTGCTTGAACGCGATCGTCACCGGGTCGTTGGACACCGGCGCGGTCCAGCTCGACGTGCTGAACGACACCGAGAGCGGCGACGGCAGCGAGAACGAGCCGTTGACCAGGTGGCCCGGGTCGCTCACCGAGAGCGCCGCGTCACCCGCCGTCGACACCACGTTCGCCGGCGTCGTCGCCGTGTAGTCCTTCGTAACGCCCGGCGTGAACGCGCCGAACGAGGCCGGAGCGCCCAGCGTCAATGACAGCGTCGCCGGGACCGAGCCGCCGACCGTCCCCGGGGTCGAGGTCGCGAACGGCAGCTTCGGCGCGACCGCCGGCTGCACGTGCCCGGACGCCTTGGCCTCGAACGCGTACGCCATCCCGAGCAGCTTGAGGTCGTCGAACTCCTTGCCCTGCAGCTGCAGGTTGATCGGCTGCCCGTGGTCGTTGACGCCCGCCGGGAAGATCACCGTCGGCACGCCCGCGGCCGAGGCCTGCGGGTCGCGGCGGCCGAAGCTCGGCTGGATCGAGTCGTTGAGGTGGATGTCGCTCAACTGCCCGGGGAACACGACCGCGTCGACGCCCTGCGCGTCCATCCACGCCGCGAGCTGACCGCGGTACGTCGCCCGCGCGGCCTGGAAGCCCGCGACCTGCTCGGGCGTCATCGCGCCGGTGCCCGTGTACGGCGACGTGTTGCGGAACTGCGGCAGCCGCAACGGGCTGCGGATGATCGACGGCACGTCGGTGTACGGGTTGTCGGGGTGGGCGAGGACCCACTGCCGCCAGCCCTCGAAGCCCTTGTCGCCCGGGGTCGACGCCGGCCCGCTGGGCGGGTCGGTGATCGGCTTGACGGTCGCGCCCGCCTCGACGAAGTGGGCGAACTGCGCGCGCATGGCATCGCTCGTCCCGGTCGTCCCGAACGGGTCGTTGAACGCCGACGCGGGCACGCCGATGACCTTCCCCGCCAGCGCGTCGGTCTTCAGCGCGGGCGTCCAGTCCGTGGGCCGGTGCCCGTTGGCGACGTCGTCGAGCGGGTCGGCCGGCGCGTCGATCGCGGTCGCGTTGAGCAGCAGCGCGAGGTCCGGCAGCGTGCGCGAGATGATCCCCGCGTAGTCCTGCACGTAGGTCAGCGGCATCACGCCGTCGGTCGACTGCATGCCGTCGGTGCCGCGCAGCGAGACCAGCGACGCGGCGCTCGACGGTCCCCACAGCGAGTCGCCGGTCTGCGTGCCGAGAGCGGCAGCGGCGAAGCTCGACGCCACGGCGACCGCGGAGCCGCCGGACGAGCCGATCGACGACTTCGACGGGTCGAACGCGTTCCAGACCTGCCCGGAGGCACTCGGTGAGAAGTGCCCGTCGGTCGCGAACTCGGCCAGGTTGGCCTTGCCCATGATGATCGCGCCCGCCTCGCGCAGCTTGGCGACGATCCACGCGTCCTTCTTGGGCTGGTAGCCCGCGAAGACCAGCGAGCCGCCCGTGGTCGGCATGTCCTTGGTGTCGAAGATGTCCTTGGCCAGGATCGGGATGCCGAGCAGCGGCCGCGTGTCGCCCGCGGCGCGGGCGTCGTCGGCGGCCTTGGCCTGCGCCATCGCGTCCGGCGCCACGGTGATCACCGAGTGCAGGCCGAGCGGCCCGCCGTCGTACGCGGCGATCCGGTCCAGGTATGCCCGCATGATCTGCTGCGCGCTCGTCGCACCCGAGGCCATGTCGGCCTTCAGCTGCGTGACCGACTTGCCCACGACGTCATACGGCGAGCTCGTGGTCGCGCCGAGCGAACGATCGCGCACGACCGGACCGAGCGAAGGCGCGGCAGCGCCGCCACACGCGGGCACCGCGAAGTTCACGACACGACACGACGCACCCGCCGCGAGGTCGCTCAGCACCGGCGCGGTGGCCAGCGCCGCCGCCTTCGCACCCACGGCGGCGACCTGCGAGCCGGCCGCGGGCGTCGCCCCTCCACCCGCCGGCGCGCGCGTCTCGCTCAGCCCGGTGACCACGAAGTGCACCAAGGCCCGCGTCTCGCCCGCCGGGATCGTCAACGTGTTCACGAACCCGGGATGGTTGGCCTCGTCTCCGGACGCGGGCAGCGCCACGGTGAACGGGTCGCGCAGGAAGTCGCCGACGCGGTCGACCGCGCCCGCCACGGTCGCGCTCGTGCCGTTGACCGTCGCCGACCCAGCGGCCGCACTCGGCGAATAGAACGACGCCCAGCCGTCCGCCGCCGTCAACGCGCCGTCACCGGACGCGGTCGCGGCGATCGCGCTCTGGTTGGTGCCGGTGTTGTAGCCGACCTGCCCGCCGAAGGCGACCTCGATCGTGACGGGGGAGGACGTGGTGTTCGTGAACGAATCCAGGAAGCGAGCCCACGACTCGCTGGTGTTGAACAGCAGCGAGCGCTTGACGGCGACGCCGCCGATCTCGACCGCCGCCTTGCTCGAGAACGCCGTCGCGCTGTCCGGCGTCAGCCCGAAGCCGCGCAGCAGGATCCCGTTCAGCCGCGGACTGCCCGGCACCTTCATGCGGATGCCGCCGTAGCCCTGCAGCGAGTTGGTGCCCGTGTTGTGGATCGAGCCCGTGTCGACACCCGGGACGAGCGCGTCGTTGACGTTCCAGGTGTCGCCGTTGGTGTTGGTCACCGTCGTCCAGCCCCAGGCAGGGGACGACGAGGCGGCGACGAGCGCCGCCACGGCGACGGCCAGCCGCCGAGTACGTGCGTGCAAAGAACCCTCCAGTTCCGACTCCAGACCCTCGCGGCGCGACGCTATCGCCGGAACCGAGCCGCTCCCTTGTACCGCCGGTCGAAGCCGGATCGGACCTCCGGTCCTTACTGCCCGAGGGTCTCGTGCGTGATCGAGTCACGCATGAACGCAAGCACCTCCTCCTGCTCGCTGGTGACGTGCGCGTCGGGCGACACCGCGACGATGCGGCCCTTGGCGGCGTTGCTCACCAGACGCAGGTCGGGCCCGCCGTCCTCGGACACGCGGGCCATGGCCCAGCGGCCGAACGTACGCTCGTCGACGGTGCCCTCCTCCAGAACCGAGACGTCCTCATGACGCGGGTCCTGGGCGATCGACTCGTACAGTTCGCGGACCGCCGCCTCCTCACCCTCCAGCGTTTGCGCGAACGCGTCTTCGGTGATCACGAGGGCCCCGGTCACGCCGAGCCGCCGATTGTTCGTGCGCGCCGTGGTGAAGATCGCGCCGAGCTGTTCGGTCCGATCGGCCTCGGCGATGCGGCTGTGGCTTCGATAGATCAGCCGGAACACCGGCCCTGTCGCGTTGCTCATGGATCCATCCGGTACCAGCGAGCAGGGGGTCACGTCCAGATCGGGGGCCCGATTCCACGATTGCTGCGTGAAGCTGACGTGTTCGAACTCACACCCGCACGGCGGCCGCCGCGACGAGCATCCCGGGCGTGAGACGTGCCGAGCGCGAACACGGTCTCCTTCAGGCGACGATGTGCATGTCGTGGCTGGTGTTGTTGAGCCGCCGTCCGCCGTCCGCGGTGGCGACGACGATGTCCTCGATCCGCACCCCGAAGCGGCCCGAGAGGTAGATGCCGGGCTCGATCGAGAAGCACATCCCGGGCTCGATCAGGCGCTCCTCGCCCTCGACCATGTACGGGGGCTCGTGTGTCGTGATGCCGATCCCGTGGCCGACGCGGTGGATGAAGCGATCGCCGTAGCCGGCGTCCGAGATCACCTTGCGCGCGGCGCGGTCGATGTCCTCGCACGGCACGCCCGGCCGGACCGCCTCGAAGCCCGCCTGCTGCGCGCGTCGCACGATCTCGAACACCTCGCGCTCCTCCTCCGTGGGCTCGCCCACGTGGACGGTGCGGGTGGTGTCGGAGCCGTAGCCGTCCTTGAGCCCGCCGAAGTCCAGGACGACCATGTCGCCCTCCTGGATCGTCCGCTCGCCCGCCTCGTGGTGCGGGTTGGCGCCGTTCGGGCCCGAACCGACGACGGTGAAGTCGACCTGCGAGTGCCCGTGGGCGCGCAGTGCCGCGGCGAGGTCGGCCGCCACCTCGTTCTCGGTCCGGCCGGCGAACCGGACCTTGACGATGTCGTGGAAGCTCTCGTCCGCGGCGGCCCCGGCGGCGGCGAGCCGCTCGATCTCGTGCGCGCCCTTGACCGCCCGCAGCATCGGGAGCTCGGCGGTCATCGAGACGTACCGGGACTCCGGGAGCCGTGCCTGCAGGCCGAGCAGGTGCATCGCCCACGCCGAGTCCGAGATCGCGTAGCTCCCCTTCGGGTCGAGCAGCGGCGCGGCGGCGTCGTAGGGATCGGTGCCGTCGGTCCAGTCCGAGATCGTCGTCGCGGCCGCGCCCACGGCGGCCTCGGCGTCAGGGCGTTCGAGGATCGGGACGAGCAGCTGCGGGTCGCCGTCCTGCCGGCAGACGAGCACGGTCAGGCGCTCGGTGATCGCGGTCGGCTGGTAGGCCGTCATGTAGACGAGGTCCGGCCCGGGGGTGATCAGCACCCCGGTCAGCCCCGCCCGCCCGGCCTCGGCGACCGCGCGGCGCATCCGCTCCGCATAGTCGGCGGTGGTGAACTCGATCATCGCGCGCCGTACTTCTCGAGGAACAGGGCCTCCGACAACGCGAGGAGCTCGATCTCGGACGGGTCGACGCTCTCGTTCGGAGCGTGGATCAGGCAGCGCGGCTCCTCGACGCCGAGCAGCATGATCTCGGCGTCCGGGTAGGCGTCCGCGAGCACGTTGCAGAGCGGGATCGAGCCGCCCTGGCCCTCGGTCGTCTGCTCGTGGCCGTACGCCTCCTGCATCGCCGCGCGCATCGACGTGTAGCCCGGGCCGTCGAGCGAGCCGATGAACGGATCGCCGACCGCGACCCGCTCGATCGTGCAGCGCAGCCCCCACGGGACCCGGCTGCGGAGGTGCTCGACGAGCGCGTCCTGGGCCTGGAGGCCGCCGATGCCGGACGGGATCCGCAGGCTCACCCGCGCCGAGGCCGAGGACTGGATCGCCGCGGAGGAGCCGATGACCGGCGGGACGTCGATGCCGAGCACGGTCGCCGACAGCCGCGACCAGAGCATGTCCGACACCGAGCCGTCCCCCATCAGCTCGACCCCGTCGAGCACGTTGGCGTCGGCGCGGAACTGCTCGGCCGTGTACTCCACGCCCGTCCAGCGCCCGTCGTTGGCGAGCCCGTCGATCGTCGTGTTGCCGTGCTCGTCATGCAGCGTCGCCAGCACCTGGATCAGCCCCAGGACGGGGTCGGGCGCGGGCCCGCCGAACATGCCGGAGTGCATCGGGCTGCCGAGCGCCTCGAGCTTGATGTCGATGCTCGTCATGCCGCGCAGGGTCGTGGTCAGCGTCGGCACGCCGACGGCGAAGTTGCCGGTGTCGACGACGAGGATCGTGTCGGCGCGCAGCAGCTCGACGTTGTCCGGCACGAACTCCTCCAGGCCGCCCGTGCCCTGCTCCTCCGAGCCCTCGCAGATGAGCTTGATGCCGCACGGGAACCCGCCATTGGCCTGCTTCAAGGCCCGCAGCGCCGTGAGGTGCATGACGATGTTGCCCTTGCAGTCCGCCGAGCCGCGCCCGTACCAGCGGCCGTCGCGCTCGGTCAGCTCGAACACCGGGACGGTCCACGCGTCCTCGCCCAGCGGCGGCTGCACGTCGTAGTGGCAGTACAGGAGCACCGTGGGCGAACCCTCCGGCCCGGGCGCGTACCCGTGGACGCACTTGGACCCGTCGGGGGTGACCGACGTGGCGACGTCCTGCAGGCCTTCGGCGGCGAACGCCTCCGCCACCCAGTTCGCCGCCTTCTCGCATTCCTCCGGCGGGAACTGCTTGGGGTCGGCCACCGACTGGAACGAGACGAGCTCCGCCAGGTCGTCCCGTGCGCGGTCCATCAAGCCTCCGACCGCGGCGCGTAGTTCCTCAACGGGCACAGGTTCTCCTTTTCGTCATGCGGGAACGGCCGACGTGGACGTCGACGTGGACGTTGCCGTAGGCGGCGGCACCGGGATCGTGTGCAGGCTCGCCGCGGCCGCGGCGGCGCGGTCGACGGCGCGGCCGTGGTCGCGCGCACGCAGCCGTCGCAGCAGCACGACGAGCGCGATCCCACAGGCGCACCAGATCGCCATCGTCAACGACGCGGCGCCGAGCCCCGCGGCCAGCGCGTCCGCCTTGGACTCGCCGTCCTGCACGTGGCTGTTGATGACCGAGTTGAAGATCATCGCGATCGCCGCCACGGCGACCGAGCCGCCGATGTAGCGGGCCATGTTCGAGATGCCGGAGGCCTGGCCGACCTGATCGGCGGACACAGCCGCCGTCGAGCCGGACGAGGCCGGGCCGTTGGCGATGCCGAGGCCGACGGCCAGCGCGATCAGCGGGAGGACGAACGCGCCGTAGGCCCACGAGGACTGCACGAACGCGAGCCAGGCGAACCCGGCCGCGGACAGGATGAACCCGAGGGCGACCGCGCGAGCACCGCCGATCTTCGTGGCCAGCGGGGCGATCGCCGGGGTGATGGCGATCATGCCGGCCGCGGCGGGAAGCGTCGCCAGGCCTGCCTGGAACGCGTTGAAGTCCAGGGCCGCCGGGTCCTGGAAGTACAGGCTGAGCACGTACATCAGCCCGTTGATCGTCCCCGCCACGATCAGGATCGCGAGCGTCGCGCCGACCAGCACCTGGTTGCGCAGCAGGTGCAGGTCGACGAGCGGCGCCTTGGCCCGCTGCTCGACCCGCACGAACGCGAAGGCGGCCAGGATCGAAACGGCGAAGCAGCCGAGCGTCGCCACCGAGGTCCAGCCCCAGTCGACGCCCTTGCTGAGCGCGAGCACGAGGGGTGCGAGCACCAGCGCGATCAGCACCGAGCCCAGGTAGTCGATCGAGCGCGAGCGCGTCGGGTCCGACGACTCCGCGACGCGGCTGAGCGTGATCGGGACGCAGATCGCGGCGATCCCGGCGTCGATCCAGAACAGGCCCTGCCAGCCGGTCGCCTCGACCAGCACGCCGCCGAGCAGCGGGCCGAGCGCACCGCCCGCCGCGGAGGCCGCGCCCCAGAAGGTGATCGCCTTCAATTGCCCTTTGCCCGAGGAGGCGACCGAGAGCAGGCTCATGCCGCAGGCGAGGATCGTGGCTCCGGACGCGCCCTGGATCATGCGGCCGCCGACGACGCCCGCGGCGCCGGTCGACAGCGCGATCAACACGCACGAGGCGATGAAGAGCGCGAGCCCCGCGAGGAAGACCTTCCGGCGCCCCAGCACGTCGCCGAGGGCGCCGGACGTGACGATCACGGCGGCGCCGACGAGCGAGTAGCCGGTCACGGCCCATTGCAGCTGGGCGACGGGTGCGCCGACGTCCTCGCTGATCGACGGCAGCAGGATCGTCACCGCCGACGTGTTGGCGTTCACCACCAGCGCGGAGACGCAGGCGGCAAAGAGGACCCCGCCGGCAGCGGGGCGGTCGGGCCCAGGCATCAGGTCTTGATCACGTTGTCGGTCTTGAGCTGGTCGATCTTGTCCTGGTACTGCTGCGCCTTGTCGGGGCAGTACGTCTGGAGGATCAGCAGCTCACCCTGAAGGATCCGGGCGTCGACGATCACCGGCCGGCGCCCGATGTTGGCGCCGTTGGAGAGCTGGTCGAGGAGGTGCGCCTTGCCCAGCGCGTTGAGGGGGTTGGCGCAGACCGGGCCGCCATCCGTACCCAGCGCGCGGACGATCAGATCCTGGTCGGGCGCGGTCAGCCCCGCCTGCTGGTATTTCTGCGTGAGGTCCTGCGCGAGGCGCTCGGACTGGCGGTTCTCCGGCCCGCCGTTGTAGGTGAACAGGCCGATGATGGCCAGCACCACCACGACGACGCCGATGATCCAGTACATCGTCGAGAGGTTGCGCTCGACCTCCTCCTTCTCGTGCGGGTTCTGCTCGATCGCGGTCACGACTTCACCTCCGCGTCCGCCTGCTGCCAGCTCGGCTTGCGGAACTTCAGGAACAACCAGGGCGGGAGGAGCCCGAGCAGGACGGTGCCGCCGAGGATCAGCGCCACGTACGCGCCGGTGCTGCCGTTCTCGAACTGCGACGGCGGGACGAAGCCGATCAGGATCGCCGCCGCCGAGGCGAGGAAGCCGACCACGCACAGGAAGCTGAGCGCCGGCGCCTTGTAGCCGCGCTTGACGTCGGGCTGGCGGCGGCGCAGGTTGACCGCCGCGATGAACATCAACAGGTACACGATCAGGTACACCTGCGTGGTCATCACGCTCAGGATCCAGTAGGCGCTCGAGACATCCGGAATGAGCGCGTACATCAGCGCGATCACGGTCGTGATCGCGCCCTGCACCACGAGGATGTGAACGGGGATCTCGTGCTCGTTCATCGCCTGGAAGAACGGCGGCAGGTAGCCCTCGCGACGGGCGATCAGCAGCAGGCCCTTGGACGGCCCGGCGAGCCACGTGAGCATGCCGCCGGCCGACGCGCAGATCAGCGCGATGGCGACGATCGGCACCAGGAACGAGAGGTTGAAGTTCGCGAAGAACGCGCTGAAGGCCTGCATCACGCCGGCGGTCAGGCTCAGCTCCTGCGCCGGGATCACCCAGCTGATGGCCAGCGCGGGGAGGATGAAGATCAGCAGCACGAGCCCGATGGCGAAGAACATCGCCTTCGGGAACTCGCGACCCGGGTTCTTCAGCGAGCTCACGTGGACCGCGTTCATCTCCATCCCCGAGTAGGAGAGGAAGTTGTTGACGATCAGCACGAGGCTGGCGATACCGGTCCACTCCGGGAACAGGTGGCTCGCGTTCATCGGCGCGGCCGACGTGTTGCCCTGCAGCAGGTAGACGATGCCGAGGATGACGAGGATCGCGCCCGGGATCAGCGTCCCGATCAGCAGCCCGCTGGACGCGAGCTTGGCGATCCCGCCGGTGCCGCCCCTGGCCGACACGAACACGCCCGCCCAGAAGACCACGAGGATGACGACGCCGGTATAGACCCCATTGGTCGCGAGATCCGGATTGAACACGTACGCCAATGTGCTGGCCACGAACGCCAGCAGCGTCGGGTAGTAGAAGATCGTCATCGCGAACTGGCACCAGACGGCCAGCAGACCCCACCTGGCGGACATGCCTTCGCTGACCCAGCGGAAGACCCCGCCGCTCCACCCGGACGCCAGCTCGGCGGCGACCAGCGCCTGGGGGAGCAGGAACACGATCGCCGGCACGATGTACAGGAACACGCACGCCAAGCCGTAGACGGCCATCGTCGGCGCGCTGCGCAGGCTCGCCACCGAGGACGTCGTCATGAACGCCAGCGTCAGCCACGTGATGTACGTGGGTTTGACGAGCGCCACTCTGGCCGGCTTGACCGCGGCTGGTGCCTTGCCCGCCGGCACGTCCATCGATGCCATTTCGAAACGACCTCCCTCGACGCTGGTGACTCGAACCGTTGCGCGGTCAGGGAGAGCCGCATCATCCATATGGGGTGATTCGGTCCACTTAGGGCCTTGCCAGCGTGTTGGCGGTGGCGGTCACGCGGTCAGAGCCGGCGGTCCAGTTCATCGTCGAACTGGCCTCGGCGCTCAACGAGGCGGGCGAGTCGGTCACCCTCAACCAGCGGCGAATGGACCGCATCGCCGCGGCCTACGACGCGGGCGACGCGCAGGTCGCGGTGATGCCGAACATGGTCCTGGCCGCGGGCCGGCATGGGGCCGCCGTGCTCGCGCACGGGGCCGCCAGCGGCGACCCGATCCAGCGGCTCGATCGCGCGGGCGCGATCGAGGACGTCGCCAAGCTCGCGGAGCGGGGGGCGATCGACCCCGACGACGGCTTGCGGCGGCTGGACGAGATCGCCGTGATGCGGCATCGGTTCGGCGCTACCGGCGTGATCGTGGGGCACGCGGTCCTGACCGTCGGCCTGGCGCTGATCCTGCAGCCCACTCCGGTGGCCCTCGGCATGGCGGCGGTCTTCGGCGCGTTCGTCGGCGCGCTGAAGCTCTACGCGCGCCACACGCAGACGATCGGCGTCCTGCTGCCGGTCGCGGCCGCCACGCTGGTCAGCGCGCTGGCCTTCTGGTTCGCGCCGGACCGGACGATCGACGCCTCGATGCGCGTCCTGATCCCGCCGCTGGTCACGTTCCTGCCGGGCAGCCTGCTCACGACCGCGACCCTCGACCTCGCCGCCGGCGAGGTGATCAGCGGCTCCAGCCGACTCGTGGCCGGAACGATGCAGCTCGTCCTGCTCACGTTCGGGATCGCCGCCGGCGCGACCATCGCCGGGGTCTCGCTCGACGAAGCGATCACCAACGAGGCCAAGAACACGCTCGGCGACTGGGCGCCGTGGCTCGGTGTCGTGGTCTTCGGCGTCGGCTGCTTCGTGCACTTCTCCGGCCCGCCACGCGCGCTCGGCTGGCTGCTGCTGGTGCTGTTCTCGGCCTACGCCGGCCAGCAACTCGGCGGGCGGCTGGTCTCGGAGACCCTCGGCGGGTTCTTCGGCGCGCTGATCGTCACCCCGGTCGCCGCGTGGGTGGCGACCCGCCCGACCGGACCGCCCGCGCTCGCCACGTTCCTGCCCGCCTTCTGGATCCTCGTCCCGGGCGCGGTCAGCCTGATCGGGATCGCCGAGTTCGTCGGCACCGGTCGCGAGTCCGGTCTGGACCACTTCTTCAACGCCCTCGACGTGTTCATCGCGATCTCGGTCGGGGTGCTCGTCGGAAATGCCTTGGTTCTCCGCTATACAGCACGATCTGTACGTAAAGCACATTGACTCGTGGCTGTGATTTGTCTACCGTCGCCCGCGATTCATGGCGAAGCGTGGAGCGCAGGGAGTGCTGCTGGGCCGGCGTCAGGAATGCGCCGCGCTGGACCAGTTGCTCGTCGACGTCCGCGAGGGGCGCAGCCGCGCGATGGTGATCCGGGGCGACGCCGGCGTCGGCAAGTCCGTGCTGCTCGACCACGTCGCCCGGCAGGCGAAGGGGTTCACCGTCGTGCGCGCGTCCGGGGTCGAGTCCGAGATGGAGCTGGCGTTCGCGGGCCTGCACCAGTTCTGCGGGCCGCTGCTCGCCCACCGGGAGCGGCTGCCGGCGCCGCAGCGCGACGCGATCGCGACCGCGTTCGGCCTGAGCGCGGGCGGCTCGCCGGATCGCTTCTTCGTCGGTCTCGGCGTCCTCGGGCTGTTGTCGGAAGCGGCCGAAAGCGTTCCTGTCGTGTGCCTGGTGGACGACGCGCAGTGGCTCGATCGCGTGTCGGCGCAGACGCTCGCGTTCGTCGCCCGCCGCCTCGTCGCCGAGTCGGTCGCGATGGTCTTCGCCGTCCGCGACGACAACGGGCACGACGAGCTCGAGGGCCTGCCTTCGCTGGTCGTCCGTGGTCTGCCGGACCGCGACGCCCGCGCGTTGCTGGACTCGCAACTGCGCGGTCCGCTCGACGACGGCGTTCGCGACCGGGTCGTCGCCGAGGCGCGCGGGAACCCGCTGGCGCTGCTGGAGCTCCCGCGCGGGATGAGCGTCGAGGAACTCGCGGGCGGCTACACGATGCCGTCCGCCGAGCCGCTGGCGGGCCGGATCGAGGAGAGCTTCGTGCGGCGGCTCGACGCGCTGCCCGAGGAGACCCGGCGGCTGGTGCTGATCGCCGCCGCCGAGCCGGTCGGGGATCCGGCGCTGGTCCTGCGCGCCGCGGCCCGCCTCGACCTCGATCGCGGCGCCGCGGAGCCCGCCGACGCCGCCGGGCTGCTCAGCTTCGGCGCCCACGTGCGGTTCCGCCATCCGCTGGTCCGCTCCGCGGTCTACCGGGCCGCGTCGCAGGAGGACCGCCAGCGCGCTCACCGGGCGCTCGGGGAGGCCACCGACCCGGACCTCGACCCGGACCGTCGCGCCTGGCACCGCGCGCAGGCGGCGACCGGCCCGGACGAGGAGGTCGCCGCCGAGCTCGAGCGCTCCGCCGGGCGGGCGCAGGCGCGCGGCGGGTTCGCCGCGGCCGCGGCATTCCTCGAGCGCGCGGTCGAGCTCACCCGCGACCCGGCCCAGCGCGCCCGCCGCGCGCTCGTCGCCGCGCAGTTCAAGCACCAGGCCGGCGCGCCCGAGGCCGCGCTCGCGCTGCTGGCGATGGCGCAGGCCGGGCCGCTCGACGAGCTCCAGCACGCCCGCGTCGATCTCGTGCGCGGCCAGATCGCGTTCGCCGTCAGCCGCGGCACCGATCCTCCGCGGCTGCTGCTCAGCGCCGCGCGGCGGCTCGAGGCGCTGGACGACCGGCTCGCGCGCGAGACCTACCGGGATGCGCTCAATGCGGCCTGGTACGCCCGCCGCTCCGATGGCGACGCCGGACCGGTGGAGGTCGCCCGCGCGGTGCAGGCGATGCCGCCGGCGGCCAACGGTGCCCGCGCGACCGACCTGCTGCTGAAGGGGTCCGCGCTCCTGGTCACCGACGGGCCGGCCGCGGGGGCGCCGCTGCTGCGGCGCGGGCTGACCGCCTTCCGGAGCGCCACGATGCCGACCGACGAGCGGCTGCGCTGGATGTGGCTCGCCTGCCGCTCCGCGCACAACATCTGGGACGCCGAGCTGTGGGACGCGCTCTCGGAGGAGTTCCTGCGGCTGGCGCATGACGCCGGGGCATCGAGCCTGCTCGGCCATGCGTCGGCGATGCGCGCCGGTGTGCGCCTGTTCGCGGGCGAGCTGAACGCCGCGTGGTCGCTCGTGGGGGAGGAGGAGGCGATCCAGAAGGCGATGGGCATCTCGCGGCCGTCGTACCCGGGCGTGTCGGTGTCGGCCTGGCAGGGCCGCGAGTCCGAGGTGCGCGCCCGTGTCGACAGCAACACGGGCCGGGCGGCGCAGGTGGGCGAGGGGCAGTGGTCGACGCTCGTGCACTGGGCGAGCGCGACGCTCTACAACGGCCTCGGCCGCTACGAGGACGCGCTCCACGAGGCCGAGCGCGCCGTCGAGGCCCCGCGCGAGTACGGGATCGCCAGCTGGGCGCTGCCGGAGCTCGTCGAGGCGGCCGTGCGCTGCGGCCGGCCGGCAGCAGCCGAGCCGGCGCTCGCCCGGTTGTCGGAGCTCACCCGCGCCGGCGGCGCCGACTTCGGGCTCGGCATGGAGGCGCTCTCCCGCGCGCTCGTGGAGGAGGACGAGGCGCTGTTCGAGGAGGCCGTCGCGCGCCTCGACCGCCGCCCGACCACGGCGTTCCTGGCCCGCGCGCACCTGCTCTACGGCGAGTGGCTGCGGCGCGAACGCCGGCGGGTGGACGCCCGCGCGCACCTCGGCGCCGCCCACGAGCTGTTCGCCACGATGGGGGCGGCCGGGTTCGCCGACCGCGCTGAGCGCGAGCTGCGGGCGACCGGAGCGACCGCCCGCAAGCGCACCGTCGAGAGCCGGGACGAGCTCACGCCGCAGGAGCTGCAGATCGCTCGGCTCGCCCACGACGGACTCTCCAACCCCGAGATCGCCGCCCGGCTGTTCATCAGCCCGCGGACCGTGGAGTACCACCTGCACAAGGTCTTCTCCAAGCTCGACATCGGGTCGCGCAACGAGCTCACCCGCGTCTTCTCGCGGGCGTGACGGGGCGGCCTCGACGGCCGCCCCGTGTGCTGTCTAGACCGTGATCTTGAACTGGCGGACGAGGCGCTCGAGGTCCTCGGCCGTGGTGGCGAGCTCGGAGGCGGAGGAGGAGATCTCCTGCGCCGACGCGCTCGTCTGCTCGGTCGAGGCGGAGACCTGCTCGGCGGAGGCCGAGGAGGACTGCGCGACGTCGGCGACCTGGACGATGTCGCCCTGCATCTGCTCGGCCTCGGCCGAGATCTGCTGCACGGACGAGGCGATCTCGACCACGCGCTGGGACATGTGCTCGACGGAGGCGCCGATGCGCTCGAAGGCGTCGCGGGCCTCGGCGACCGTGTTGACGCCCCGGTCGGTGAGCTTGCCGCTCTCGGCGACGACCGAGACGGCCTTGCCGGTCTCGCGCTGGATCTCCTCGATCAGCGTGGAGATCTCGGCGGCCGCGGCCTGGGAGCCCTCGGCCAGCTTGCGCACTTCCTCGGCGACGACGGCGAAGCCCTTGCCCTGCTCGCCGGCGCGGGCGGCCTCGATGGCGGCGTTGAGGGCGAGCAGGTTGGTCTGCTCGGCCAGGCCGGTGATCGTGTCGACGATGCCGCCGATCTTCTCGGAGCGGGCCGACAGCTCCTGGATCGCGCTCGAGACCTCCTGGGAGGCGTCGGCGACCTGGCGCATCGCGTCGGAGGCCGAGTTGGCGGCCTCGACGCCGTGCTCGGCGACCGCGCGCGCCTCGTCGGCGGCCTTGGCGGTCTCCTCGGCGGTCTGGGCCGAGACGCTGGCCGCGCGGGCGGCCTCGGCGGCCGACGAGCGGGCGGACTCGACGACGCGGACCTGCGTCTCGGCGCCGCGGGCGACCTCGCCGACGGCGGAGGCGATCTCCTCGATCGCGCGGGTCGTCTCGTCGGACGTCTGCGCCATCTGCTGCGACGCGGCGGACACCGTGCCGGCGGAGATCGACACGTGGCCGATGGTCTCGCCGAGCTTGGTGCGCATCGCGTTGTAGGACTCGACGGAGCGGCCGGCGTTGGAGAGCATCGCGTTGAAGGTGGTGCTGAGGCGGCCGAGCTCGTCGTCCGCGGTGACCTCGACCGGGGTGGTCGTCGTGGCCACGGTCTGCGTCAGGTCGCCCTCGGCGCAGGACTCGAGGCCGGCGGACAGCGACTCGAGGTCCTTCTTGTTGAGCGACTCGAGCCGCTTCTGGAGCGCGTGCACCGGCCGGGTGACCGAGCGGGTGACGATCACGGCCAGCGCGAGCGCGACGAGCACGCTCAGCAGCGCGGCGATGAGGATCGAGCGCTTGGTGGCGGCGATCGCGTCTGACGCCTTCTTGCCCTCGCCGCCCGCGTAGGCGATGACGCCCTTGGAGCTCGCGGCGACGCCCGCGGCGATCTGCGGCTGGAGCTTGAGGATCTGCTCCGTGTAGAGCGTGCGCGAGGTGGTGCGCTCCTCGACGTTCTTTACGGTCTCCTCGCGCGAGGCCTGGATCGCCTTCTTCTGCAGGCCGACCAGCGCCATGTATCCATCGCGCAGCTTCTTGACGCCGTCGGCGGCCTTCACCGTCTCCGGGTCCGTCGCCTGGCTCAGGACGGCGATCATCCCTTCGAACGCCTTCTGGTCCTGCGCGGTGAGGGCGTCGAACTGCTTGGCGACCTTGTCCTGGCTGGCCAGGTCACCGTCATAGACGTAAAGGTGCTGGGCCACGAGCTGGCCCTCCTCCGGCGCGCGGGCGGCGATGCCGTCCACGGTGGCGGTGTACTGCGGGACGTCGACGGCGAGGCCGTGGACCTTGGTGTCGAGGTTGCCCGTCGACTTGAAGGCGACGACCGAGACGACCAGCAGCCCGAGCGCGAGGGCGCCGAAGGCAATACCGAGTCGGACGGCCAGACGCAGATTGCGGAGCTTCTGCATGGGGTCCTTGGGGTGAGGCGGGGTACGGGACGAAGTGCTCCCTGAGTGATCGGCACGGAAGGTCTTCAAGTTGACCTTTCATTTATGGGTCACAATCGCGACTTCTCATCCGATGGTGGTCAGTACATGCGCGACACCGACGAAGCGCTCCTGCAGTCGGGGGACCTCGAGGATTTCGGGCGGTTCTACGACCGCTACGTCCGTTCGCTGCTGGCGTTCTTCCAGCGGCGGACCGGGAACCCGGAGGTCGCCGCGGACCTGACCGCGGAGACGTTCGCCGCGGCCCTGGTCGCCCGCAAGCGCTACCGACCGCAGAGCGCGGGCGCGGCGGCGTGGCTGTTCACGATCGCCCACCACAAGCTGAGCGACTACCGCCGCCGCGGGCGCGCCGAGGGCCGGATGCGCTCGCGCCTGGGGATGGAACCGGTCGCGGTGGCCGCCGAGGACGCCGAGCTGATCCGCTGGCTCGGTGACGAAGTGGCGGCCCAGATCATCGACGAGCTGCCGGTCGAGCAGCGCGAGGCGGTCCGCGCCCATGTGCTCGAGGACCGGGACTACGCGGAGATCGCGCGCGCCGAGCGGGTCCCCGAGGCGACCGTGCGCAAGCGGGTCAGCCGCGGCCTGCGCCTGCTGCGAAACCGAGTCGGAGGAACCCTGTGAGCAGCGACTACATCCCCCGCCTGCGGGCGGAGCTCCTCCGCGCGGGTGCGCGCGGGCGGACGCGCCGCCGCGTCTCGGTGGCGCTGCGTCCGGTGGTCGCCGTCGGCGCGATCGCCGCGCTGGTCGCGGCCTTGCTGATCTTCCTGCCGGGCCCGGCGAGCGACGAGCGGCCGGCGGACAGCGGCACGACGGTCCGGCTCGGCTATCTCGTCTCGCCGGCGGAGGCCGATCACGCGGCGGTGATCCTCAGGGAGCGGCTCGAGGCCGCCGGCATCCGTCCGGCCCAGGTCATCCCGGCCGGCGGGCGCATCGACGTCGTCGTGCCGGCGACGGCCCGCGACGCGCTGCCCGCACTGGTCCAGCCGGGGCGGCTGGCGATCTACGACTGGGAGGCGAGCGTGATCGGCGGGACCGATCCCGTCTCGTCGTCGGCGGCCCACGCCCGGGCGGCGTCGGCTTCGGTTGGACTCGCGGTGCGCACCGAGACCGACAGCGAGAAGTGGTTCGCGCTGGCCGGCCGTCCGCCGATCGGGAACGCGGACGTCGCGGGCGCCCACGTCGCCACCGACCCGACGACCGGCGACCCCGTCGTCATCGTGTCACTGACCGCGGAGGGGCGGCGCACGTTCGGCGTGATCACCCGCAAGCTCGCCCAGCGCGGCGCCGACCAGGCTCTGGGCGGCGACCCGCTCGAGACCAGCCAGCACCTCGCGATCGCGGTCGACGACCGGATCGCGGCGCTCCCCTACGTCAACTGGCGCGTCAACCCGGACGGGATCGACGGCGCCGCGGGTGTGCAGCTCCCGGCCCCTGAGTCGGCTCGCCTGCTGGCCGCGATGCTCAGCGCCGGCCCGCTCCCCGAGCTCACGCCTGACCCATAGGTCCAGGAATCGGTTGCGTTGCGCGTGACCTGAGTGAGAGAGTCGCGCCGTGAGCGATCACGGTGCGGCGATCGAGGCCGCGCTCAAGGAGCAGCTCGAGCCGCTGGCGGAGAAGGTCGCTGCCCAGTTCGTCCTGAAGACCGCCGAGAGGGAACGGCCGGCGGGGATGCTCAAGACCGCCGGCGAAGCGGTCGGCCTGATCGCGGGCGTCGTCGCCCTCGGGTACGTGCTCGGTGGGATCGTGATCGCGCTACGACTCCTTTCGCCGGCTACGAGGCCGAGCAGGCGTTCCCGGTGATCGGAGCGGTGCCGCGCGAGGTCATCATCTCCCTCGGCTTCCTCGAAGTCCTCGGTAGCGCCGCGCTCGCGGGGATCGTCGTCGCCTTGATCGCCGAGCTCTTCGGTCTGCCGTCGGCTCGACCGGATCGACGTCCGATGTCACAGACCCCCGACGTCCGCAACTGGCTGATCGCGGCCAGTTGCCTGGTGACGGTGGTGTTGATCGCGGTCCCCGCGTTCGCGAACGGGTTCGAGTGGCGCTTGCTGTGGCAGGCCGTCGCGCTGCCGCTCACCATCCTGCTGCTCCTCGTCGGCTGGGAGCGTCTGCGTGCAGCAGGCGGCGCGCGCGGAGTCCGCGTCGTCTTCGTGTGGGTCGTCTTCACGGCCGTCGCCGTCCCGAACACGATGATGAGCGCCGCGCTTCTGCGGTTTCAGGACGTCCGGCTCTGCGTCGACGGCTACGAAGCGCCGTTGAACGGCAAGCAGATCGCGGTGACGCCGGACATCGCCGTAGTCACGGGATTGGACATCGGGCCGCCTCGGGCGATCGTCACGTTCCCCGGCGATGCGGTGAAGCGCGTCGACAGCGGCGGACTCGACGCCGCCACGACCTGTCCGGCGCCCTAGCGGGGCACGGCGCGCGGAGCCGCCAGCGCGGTCACCGTGTGCGCGCGGCGCGGGAAGCGCACGAGCCGCCCGTTCGACTCGTCCCAGAGCTTGAGCCGAAGCGCGGCGAACCCTGCGCGCACCGTGACCACCGGGGTGACGGCGAACATCGGGTGCGACTCGTGCGCGGCGCGCAGGCGGTAGTTGGGGATCTTCGCGCTGAGGTGGTGGACGTGGTGGTAGTTGGCGTTGCCGACCGCCCACGCGAGCGGGCGCGGCAGCTTCAGGAACGAGCTGCCCCGCAGCGCCGCGAGCTCGAACCGCCACTCGCCGCCGGACTGGAAGTAGGTGTCCTCGTATTGGTGCTGGATGTAGAGCATCCAGGCGGCGATCGCGCCGCCGGCGACGAGCGTCGTGCCCTGGATGAGGAGGAACGCCGGCCACCCGGCGAGCGTGCCGAGCCCGACCACCCACGCGACGAGCGCGACGTTCGTGGCGATGACGCTGCCGAGGATCGGGCGGGTCATGCCACGCTGTGGGAACCGGCGCTCGAACAGGAACACGAGGCTCGGGCCGACCAGCAGGAGCAGCAGCGGATTGCGGTACAGGCGGTAGCCGAGCCGCTTGAGCCGCGACGCCCGGCGGTACTCGCTCAGCGTCATCGTGTAGATCTCGCCCGGCCCGCGCTGGTCGAGGTTGCCCGTGTTCGCGTGGTGGAGGCTGTGCTGGCGCTGCCACCACCGGTAGGGCGTGAACAGCATGAAGCCGAGGACGTGTCCCCACCGCGCGTTGGCGTCGCGCGAGGCGAACATCGAGTTGTGGGTCAGGTCGTGGAAGAAGCTGTACATCCGCACCAGGAACACGGTCGCGACCAGGCCGAGGCCGATCGCGAGCCCGGCCCGCGGTCGCACCAGCGCGGCCACGGCCCAGACGCCGAGGTAGGGCACCAGCACGCCGACGAGCTGGCCGAGGCTGCGCGCGCGGTCAGGGCGCAGATAGGGAGCGAGGTCCTGCTTCCATTGCTTTCGCGGGGGGATGTCTACGTGGGTCACGACAGCTCATTGCGTGCTGTCGTGTCACGTGGATCACCGCGAGGCGGGGACCGCGTCGGCGCCGGCGCCGGTGCGGCGGCGGATGACGGTCAGCAGCGCGTCGGCGACCGCGGGGTCGAAGTGCGTACCGCGCAGCCGCTCGATCTCCGCGCACGCGCGCTCGACGCTCCACGCCGGCTTGTAGGGACGCTCGTGGGTGAGGGCGTCGAAGACGTCGCACACGGCCGCGATCCGGCCTTCGAGCGGGATCTGCTCGCCGGCCAGGCCGTGCGGGTAGCCGGTGCCGTCCCAGCGCTCGTGGTGGGTGTCGACGATCGTCTCGGCCACCTGGAGCACCGGTGACGGGGAGCCTTCGAGCAGCAGCGCGCCCTCGACGACGTGCCGGCGCATGGTCTTCATCTCGTTCGCGGTGAGGCTGCCGGGCTTGCGCAGGATGTCATCGGGCACGCCGATCTTGCCGACGTCGTGCAGGACCGCCGCGTAGCGGATGATCTCGGCGCGGGTGGAGGGGAGACCGAGCTCGAGCGCGACCTCGCCGCACATGCGGCTCATGCGGTCGATGTGCTCGCCGGTGTCGTCGTCGTGCAGCTCGGCGGCGCGCGCCAGCCGCACCACCACTTCGAGCTGCGTCTCGGCGAGGTCCTTCGTGCGGGCGTGGACCGCCGCTTCCAGCTCCGCGCTGTAGCGGGTGACGCGCGCGCGGGCGGAGCGTTCCGACACCGCTCGGGCGAGCAGCGAGGTGGCGAGCGCGAACGCGAGCGTGACGAGTGGCACCGCGACCGTCACGACGACGTCGCTGTCGAACGCGAGCTGCGCGCCGACCGCGTACACCGCGCCCGCCAGCACGGCGACGACGCTGCCGCGGACCGGGCCGAACGCCTGGACGCTGAGCGGCGCGACGAGGCCGAGCGTGACGGCGATCAGGAACGCCACCCAGTCGGGGATCTCCTTCAGCGGGTTGCCGTGCAGGGCGGTCCAGATCGCGTTCGCCTGGATCTCGGCCCCGGGCATCTGGCGCTCGCCGGGCGCGGAGGTGGGGTGGACGTCCTGCAGCGCCGGCGCCGTCGCGCCCACGACGACGATCTGGTTGCGCAGCTTCGCGTCGTCGACCCGTTTGTTCAGGACGTCCGCGAAGGAGTATGTCGGGATCGTGCCGGTCGGGCCGCGGAAGTCGATCAGCGCGGTGTCGGGCTCCATCGGCTTGCCGAAGAGCGCCGCGATGGTCGCGAGGTGGGTGTCCTCGCGGGCATAGCGGCGGATCGAGCCGCCCGGGTCCGTCGGGAACGTGCTGGCCGCCGCCCGGGCGCCGGCGTCGGCCAGGTTCTCGTCGCCGCCGAGGACGCGGGTGTGGCCGTTGTCATCGACCTCGCCGGTCGCCAGGATCACGTCCTTGGCCCGGTCGACGGCGTCGTAGAGCGCGAGATCGTCGTCCTGGTTCTCGGATGGCTCGGTGAACTGGACGTCGTAGACGATCCGGCGCACGCCCGCCTGGCGCAGCCGGTCGACCATCCGCGCGTGCAGCGTGCGCGGGAACGGCCACTGCTCGTCGAGCTCCGAGAACGAGCGCTCGTCGATCCCCACGACCGCCACCCCGGACACGGGTTGCGTGCCGCGGATCCCGAAGCGCGCGTCGAGCGTCGTCAGCTCCGCCCGCTTCAGCGCCGGCGTCAAAGCGGCGACGAGGACGATCAGCGCGACCAGCGCGGCGGTGACCTTGGCCAGCCGAACCATCTACGGACGCGGTGAGAACAGTCGTTGACCGGCGTGAAGGAGCGTCGAGCGCCCGCCGCGGCGAGGCCACACCGACACGGCGCCCTGACGCACGTAGATCGTGGTGCCGGCGCAGGTGTCCTCGGTCCGCCACTCGGTGCCGCGGACCGTCGCGACGCTGCCGTTGCCGCGGGTGCGGAAGGAGCCGCCGCTGTCCTTGCCCCAGAGCGAGCGCTTCTTCTTCTTTTTGGGCTTGGCCGAAGTGGTCGCCCGTTCGGATGCGGTGCACTGCAGCGGGCCGGCGAGCGCCATCTCGGTCATGCCGGTGGACGTCTGGGCGACCGTGAACTTGCCCCCGTTGAAGGTCGCGGTCTGCGCCTTTCCGTCCACCTGCGATGCCACACGGACCTTGCCGTCGGTGGTGTCGAGCAGGACGCCGAGCGGGAGCGTCACGGAGCCTGTGATCGCGGTGTAGGTGGTCTCCGGCGGGACGCGGTAGCTGACCTCACCGCTCACGACCGCGACCTCGACGCTCTTGCCCTCGACGGGCCCGGGCGTGGACGTGGGGGTCACGGTCGGGGTGGGCGTGGGGCTCACGGTGGCGACCGGTGTGGCGGTCGCGGTCGGCTCCGGCTCGGACACGACGATCGTCAGCGGGCGCGAGGACGTGCTCCCCGCGGTGTTGGTCGCCGTGACCCGCGCGACGTGCTCCCCTGGAGCAAGATCGGGGAGCGGCAGCCGGATGGTGGCGGTGGCATCGATCTGCGTGCGTGCGACCTCGAACCAGCTGCCGTCGGGGCGGCGCAGCTCGGCCTTGACCGTCGTCGTGAGGCCGTTGGGCTTGATGCGGGCGGAGACGGCGCCGTCGTCCTGCGCGATGTCGCCGACCGCGGGCGGGACCGTGATCTTGACCAGGTACGGGTCGCGATCCAGCGCCGCCCACAAGCGCCCGTCGGGGCCGGCGGCGAGCGCGATCGCGCGGGCGGCCGGGGCGAGCGGCACGGTCGTCGGGTCCTCTCCGGCGACGATCCGCACGACGCCACCCTGGATTCCCGCCCACATCGCGCCGTCGGGACCGACCGCGAGCGCCGAGGTCGGTGACCCGATCTCGTGTGTGGTGGGACCGTCGAGCCGGCGGACCGCGCTGCCCTGGGCGTACCAGAGGTCCGTCGAGTCGGACGCCAGCGCGGTGAGCGCGGCGCCGCCGATCGTGCGGTAGCTCAACATGCCCGACGGGGTGATGCGGCCGAGCCGGTCCGCCTCCATGAACCACAGCGCGCCGTCCGGTCCCGCGGTGAGCTGGCGCGGCTCGGTCTGGCCCTGCAGGGTGCGCGTCATCTCGTTGCGCGGGTCGGGCGTGAAGCGCGTGATCGCGTCCGGCTGGAGTGGTCCGGCGTCCACCGTCATCCACAGCGCCCCGTCCGGCCCGCTCGCGAGCGCCGTCGGCCGGCCGTACGTGAGCGAGAAGCCCGCGAACGGGCTGAAGACGTTGAGCCGCGCGAACGACTGCGGTCCGCCCGACGTGACGAACCAGAGCGCGCCGCCGTGGCTGACGATGTGCGACGGGTGCCGGTTGACCGGGAACCCGCCGATCCCGCCGACGCCCTGCTGGGTCACCTCACCCGCCGGCGTGATCCGGAGGATGCGACCCGGATTCGCTTCGACCGACACCCACATCGCGGAGTCGGGACCCGCGACGACCGCGTCCGGCGGATCGGTCAGTCCGGCGACCGGCTCGACCCGCTGCTGCGCACCGGCGGTCGCCGGAGACAGACACGCCATCGCGACGACGATGGCGGTGATTCGCGTCCGCCCGGTCACACGCTTTTCCGGCGCGACTCGAATCAGCGAACATCCCTGCGTCCATGGGGCTTTCAACGGACGCTCACCGTATCCGAACCCCTCTGATCGCTGGGGTTCTCTGGCCAAATGTCGGGTGCCATGTCACGTTCGCCGCAGCCGCTCCGTCCAGGCGTGATGAACGAGAACGAACCGCTGGTGCTGCTGCACGGACTCGGCATGTCGGCGCGCGTCTGGGCGCCCGTGCGGCGCGTCTTGGAGTACCCGACCGTGGCGCCGACGTTGCTCGGCCACCGCGGCGGGCGAGTTCCTGCTCGCGCTCCGGTCCGGGTGTCCGACGTGGTCGACGACGTCGAGGCGAGGCTCGACGACCTCGGCGTGGAGCGCGCGCACATCGTGGGTAACTCGCTGGGCGGGTGGGTGGCGATCGAGCTGGCCCGCCGCGGGCGGGCGCGGTCGGTCTGCGCGTTCTCACCCGCCGGCTGTTGGACCGCCGGGACCGAAGGGCAGACCGTGGGCGTCGCCCGCATCCGCCGGCTGATTACGTTGACGCGGCTCGGTCAGTCGCTACCGCTGATGCACTTCGCGGCGGTCCGGCGGCTCGCGTTGCGCGATGTCGCCGTGCGCGGCGATCGGCTGAGCGCGTCGGAGGCGCGCGAGGGCGGGCGCGATCTGTTGTCGTGCACGATCGCCGAGGATGTGTTGACGACGCCGGACGAGCTGCAACCGCTCGACCCGCTGCCCTGCCCGATCACGCTCGCGTGGTCACGCGAGGACCGGATCACACCGTTGACGTCCAACGGCGCGGTTGCTCGTTCGCGGCTCCCGAGGGCGTCGTGGGTCGAGCTTCCCGGGTGCGGGCATGTGCCGATGATCGACGACCCGGAGCGGGTGGCGGCGACGATCCGTCACGCCATGCGCGCGACCGCCTCGAGGACCTGATCGGCGACGCGTTGAACCGGCACGCTCGTCGCGACGACCAGGTCCGCCGAGCGGCGCAGGAGCGGCTCGATCTCGTCGAGGTCCGCGAGGACCTGCGTGAGCTCCGGATCGGTGCGCCCGTACGTGTTCTGCGTGCGCGTGTCGAGCCGCGCGACCAGTGCGTCGGTCGGCGTCGTCAGCAGCACCCGGTAATCGAACGGGAGTGTCGCCTGCTCCTCGGAGCAGCCGGCGAAGAACAGCAGCTCCGGTCCGGTCTCGAGCAGGGCGGCGACCGCCGCGGCCCGCCACCCCCAGCGCCCGTTCCCGCGAGGCTCGCTGAACCCGTGATCGTCCGCGTCATACGCCGCGTAGCCGCGCCGCCGCAGCTCCGCGACCAGCGTGCTCTTGCCCGTGCCCGACATCCCCGTGATCAGCACCCGCACACGCCGAAGCGTATGCGGGAGGGGTCATGGTGCCGGTGTGGGCTGCGCCCCCGCGTTCTTGAGCTTCTCGAGGCGCTGCTTCACCTGATCCTTCGCCGAGGCGAGCTTGCCCTTCAACCCGTCGATCGCCGCCTGGGCGTTGCTCTGGGCGTCCTGCCCGGCCTGTTGGAGCTGATCGCTGGCGTTGTTGACGTCCTGCGTGATCTGGTCGAGCTGGTTGGAAAGGTCGCTCGCGGCGTCGTTGGCTTCCTTCGCCTGCTGCTGCGCCTGCGCGGTCTGGTCCTTCTGGTCGCTCAGGTCGGAGTTCAGCCCGACCGCCCAGATCGCGAATCCCGCGGCGACGAGGAGCATGACCAGGCACGCCGCGATCCACCCGTACGGGCGCTTGTGCGGTGGGGTGGGCTGTTGTGGCGTCGCGCCGCCGCCGAACCGCCCGGCCGGTTCCATGCCCGTGGACTGCTCAGAGGGCTGGCTCATGCGTTGGAGCCTAATCCCGGCGCGGTGGCGGTCACCCGTGCGTGCCGGTGTTCCGTCCGGGTGCTCGCACCCGGTCAGCGCACGCGGATCGTGACCCGGAACGTCTTGGACGACTTCTTCTTCCCAGGCCCGAAGTACTCGAGCCGGAGCTTGGTCTGGCCGTCGGCCTTGCCGGCGTAGCGGAAGACCCGTGTGTACCCGCCGCCCACACACGTCGGGTCGCCTGGCTTCGGCGTCGGGCAGTCGGGGTTCTTCGTGATCGCCGGACGCGTCGTCAGGACCTTGGGATCCGGCTTGGCGGTCGTCCGCCAACTGAACCCGCACGATCCACATTCCTTGAGGTCGACGCGGAGCTCTTGGCTCTTGGCGATCGTGATCGTCTTGCCGTTGTCGGCACTGGTGAGCGTCTTGGTCGCAGGCCCCGCGTTCGCGAGGCTGAGCGCGACAAGGAAGGCGGCGGCGAGCATGGCGCGACACTACACAGTTGAAGGGCGACAGAGCAGAAGGCCGCGGACGCGCAGGCCGCCGCCGACGACGCGCGCAACGACCACGCAGGCGCCGCCGACGTGAGCGATGAAGCACCCACGGAGGACGTGGGGGAGAGCAGGGGGTCCGGCTGCATCAACGTTCCCAACGTCGTGGACCACGGTGCGCCAGCGGCCCAAGGCCGGCACGTGCGTCAGTGAGGACACCGAGATCACCCTCTACGCCGTCAAGGACGACGAACGCTAGATCCGCCCGTCGGCCAGGGGGGTGCGTAGCACGAGCGTCCGCCACGGACGTTCTCGATACACAACCCCCCAGTGATCAGGTAGCGGAGAGAGCGATCTCGATGCGCTTGTTCGCGCGGCCCTTCGACTTCGTCTTCGTGACCTTGATGCGACCGATCTCCTTGGTCGTCGCGACGTGGGTGCCGCTGCAGGCCTGGCGGTCGAGTTCATGGATCCGGACGGTCCGGACCGGGTCTTCCTCGGGCGGGATCGCGCGTCCCCGATAGACCGCCGGGTCCGCGTCGGCCTCCGCGCGGGGAAGGAAGATGGTCGTGATCGGCAGGTCGCGCTCGACGTACTCGTTGACCCGCTGCTCGATGTGCTCGCCCAAGGCTTGCGACATCGACGCGAGCTGGAGGTCGACGCGGCCTTTGCCCGGTTCCATGTGCGCCCCGGTGACCCGCGCCTGATAGTCGATCCACGCGACCGCGTTGACCAGGTGGAGCGCCATGTGGGTGCGCATCAGCAGGTGTCGGCGCTCCCAGTCGAGCGTCCCGGTGATGCGGGTGAGTGGGGGAGGGGGCGGCGCGTCCACGACATGCCACACGCGGCCGGTTTGGTCCTTGAAGACGTCGGTGACGCGGGCGTCGCCGATGACGCCCTGGTCCGGTGGCTGGCCGCCACCGCCGGGGTAGAAGGCGGTCCTGTCGAGCGCGATCGCGTTGTCGTCTGCGGCGACGACGATCGCCTCGAAGCTGCGCAGATACGCGTCCTGGAGGTAGAGCAGCTCGGTCGTCATTCCGTCAGTGCGACGGATCGCTCCCACAGCGCGCTCGCGAGCGCGTCGTCCTGTGCTTGCGCGCTCGGCTTCGCCGGCTCGAGCTTCTCGAAGTACTGGCCTCTGGCATCGATCGGGTCGAGCGCGAGGTGCACGAGCGGCGCCGCCCCCTTCTCCGGCGAGCCGAAGAACGGTCCCGCGATCGTGATCGAGATCCGCGACAGCGCCCCGTCGTTCTTCCCGAACCCCGTGCGGATGACGCCGGGATGGAAGCAGTTCGCCGTGAGCTCCGGATGCCGTCGCTGCAACTCGCGGGTGAAGAGGATGTTGCACAGCTTGCTGTTCCCGTACGCCCTCCACGGCCGGAACCGCGTGTGCTCGAACATGAGGTCGTCGAGGTCCAGGTCCGCTCGCCCGTGGGCGTCGGAGGACGTCGTCACCACCCGGCCGCTCGCGAGTCGTTCGATCAACAGGTTGGTGAGCAGGAACGGCGCGAGGTGGTTGAGCGCGAACGTCTGCTCATACCCGTCGTTGGTGAGGTGCTTGGAATCGAACTTCGCTCCGGCGTTGTTGGCCAGCACGTCGATCCGCGGGTACTCGGCCTTCAGCTCGTCCGCCAGCTTGCGCACCTCGCCCATCTGCGCGAGGTCGGCGGTGTGACCGTTGATCGTGGCTTCGGTTGTTGCGGCGCGCCGGGCCTCGTCGACGACCTCTTGCACACGGGCGGGGTCGCGTCCGACCAACGCCAGATCCGCCCCCCGCTCGGCGAGCGCAACGGCCGCGGCCTGCCCAATCCCGCGCGTCGCCCCGGTCAACACCACCATCGGCACGCCCCGCAAGCTACCGGGTCCACGGCCTCGCTAGACTGCGCGCCTCCCCGCCGGAGTAGCTCAGTCGGTTAGAGCAGCGGAATCATAATCCGCGTGTCGGGGGTTCGAGTCCCTCCTCCGGCATCACCGTTTCTCGCCGTTTTCGGCTCTATTGCAGGACTTTCTCGCGGTTCTCGTTCGCGGCTCCAACCTCGACGGACCCCAGCGAAACCCCTCGTTTGTGTCCCCTGTGTCCCCTGGGCGTGTCCCCCAGAGGGGCCGACTTTGCGGGCTGAGCGCTAAGCCGATCATGGCCAACTGGCGCAAGACCCGAACCCCGAGCGTGTACGTGTCGCACGCCTCGGACTGCCCCGCCAACGCCGAACCTCGGGGCCGCTGCCGCTGCAACCCGTCGTACCGTGGCCGCCGCCGGCATCCGGTCACGGGCAAGCCCGAATGGCAGAAGCCGGTCGTCAAGAGTCGAGCTGAGGTCCTCAGCTGGCTCGCCACCGCCAAGGTCGGCGCCGAGCATCTCCGTGAGGTCGCCGCCCGAGGCCCACTCTTCTTGGAGCTCGCCGACCAATGGCTCGATGGCGTAGAGCGAGGCCGGATCGGTCGCCGGCGTGGTCGCGGCAAGCCGTACGCCGAGACGACGATCCTCGCGATGAGCCGGTCGTTGAAGTACCACGTCCTCCCGGAGTTCGGCCCGCGATACGCCTCGGAGATTACCGAGCTCGACTGGCAAGCCTGGATCGACGTCCTCGCCCGCCGCGGGCTCGCGCGCTCCACGATCGCGAAGCACATCTCAGTGGCGTCCGACATCTACGCGTGGGCCGCCGCGCCGTCCCGCCGCCTGGTCCCGCGCAATCCATTGCGCCTCGTCGAGCTCCCGCCCAACGACGAGAAGCTGCGTCTCCGAGTCGCGCTCGCGCCCGAGGCTGCGGCGCTCCTCGCCGCTCTCGAGCCAATCGACCGTCTCCCGTACGCGATCGCGTTCTACGCGGGCCTCCGCCGAGGCGAGATCTCCCGCCTCGAATGGCCCGACGTCCTCGACGGCGACCGCATCGCCACGCGGATCACCGTCCGCCGCTCCAAAAGCGAGGCCGGCACGGGCCGGCGCCCACCGATCGCGGACAACCTCCGGACCATCCTTCTCGAAGCGTGGGACCGCCAGGGCAAGCCACATGAAGGGAAGGTTGTCGACCGCTCGGTCATGTCGGGCAAGATCGCGAGGCAGGCCGAGAAGGCCTGGGACCGCGCGGGTTTGAACCGGATCACGCTCCACGAGTGCCGCCACACCTACGCCTCGCTCCTGATGGCGGCGGGCTACACCATCAAGGAGTTGATGGAGTTCATGGGCCACGCTGACCTGCAGATGGTCAACCGCTACGTGAAGCTCCTCCCGCAGCCAGGCGAGGACGACGCAGCCGACAGACTGAATGACTACCTCCGACGCTCCGAATCCGCCTGACCTCCCCTCGCGACGAGGCGAGACCTGGAACGACACAGAGGCGATCGCGTCCCATCGAGCCATGACCCCTTCGCAGCGGCTCACGCTCGCGATCGAGGTCAGCCGCGCCGCGCTGATGTTCGCTCGCGCCGGCGGAGTCGTCGACGTGCCGTCGACCTTCGAGCCGGCCGCTCTCTTCGCAGCGCTCGACTCGGCTGGCGTCGGTTACGTGATCATCGGTGGCCTGGCTGGGGCCGCGCACGGCGTCGTCCGAGCGAGCGCGGACATCGACCTCGTCGTGCAGCCGGGCCCCACGTCCCTCGCCGCTCTCTCGTCTCTCGGCATCCGCGCGGATCAAATGATCCGAACTCGATGGGGAGACGTCCACGTCCATGACGATCTGTCGTTCCTCCAGCTCCGCGAGAACGCTCTCGTCGTCTCATTCGGCGACACGGATGCCATGATCTGCTCGCTGACTGACTTCCGCTCGATGAAGGTCTCTCGCGGCCGTCCGCGTGACCTGATCGACGTCGCCGAGCTTGACGAGCTACATGCGACCACAGAAGATCGGTCAAAATGACCGATCTTGTGTTCGCGCACCCGCGACTGGCACTCGCACAAGATCGGTCAAAATGTCCTATTCTGTGCAGCATGCCGGGCAAGGCCTACAACGCGCTGATGGACGTGGCCGTGGACCAGTACGGGTTCGTCACGGCCGCCGATGCTGCTGCGGTTGGCGTGGTCACGGACCGCCTGCGCAAGATGGCTGAGCGCGGAACTCTGGAACGGGTCGCGTACGGGCTCTATCGCGTGCCGGCGGTCGTCTCGACCGGACTCGACAACTACATGGAAGCGACTCTGTGGCCTCGCGGTGGCGGGGTGCTGAGCCACGACACGGCACTCGACCTGCTCGAACTCTGCGACGTCAATCCGCCCAAGATTCACGTCACCGTGCGCAAGGACCTACGGATCACGCGCGCCATCCCGGCCGCGTACCGGCTCCACCACCGCGATCTCGACGAACGCGACATCACTCGCTACGACGGGATCCCGATCGTCACCCCGGAGCGCGCGATCCGCGACGGCATCGAGCGGCACCTCGGCGCGCATCTCATCAGGCAGGCGATCACGACCGCCCGCGCACGCGGAGCGATCACGAAGGCCCAAGAGGCGGAGCTCAAGCGCCTCGCTCGCCTCGGCGACCGGGCCGCGTAGAAGCGACACGTGCCCGCCGACCGCGGCAAGCCGCCCCACAACGTCCACGTACTACAGCGCTGGGTGGGCGAGCACGCCGACGCGACGGGCGTCGCGCCGCAGCGCGTGCGCCGTTGGATCTCGTTCATGACCGTCGCCGCCGTGCTCGACCGCATCCGCGACGAGGACGACCCCGTCTTCGCGCTCAAAGGCGGGGTGTCAATGGAGTTGCGCTTCGGGCTCGACGCCCGCGCGACCACGGACTACGACGCCGCCTACCGTGAGCCCGGCGGGGACATGGTCGCGCGGCTGGACGAGGCACTCACCGAGCCATACGGCGACTTCACGCTCAGCCGCACCGAGATCAAGCCGATCGGCAACACGGGCGCCATCCAACTCGACTTGAAGCTCAGCTACCGCGGACGCCGGTGGGCGACGGTCATATTGGAGGTGGCTCCGACCGAGGGCGACTCGGGCCAGGAACTCGACCACGTGCCGGGAATCCCGCTGGGCGCATTTGGGTTGCCGGGGCCTGAGGAGGTCGCCTGCGTCGCGGTCCGCTACCAGATCGCCCAGAAGCTCCATGCGTGCACGCAGATCTTCGCCACCGGCCGGCAGAACGACCGCGTCCGCGATCTCGTCGACGTGCTCATGCTCCAAGGCCGGATCGACGACATGGCGAGCGTCCGAGACGCATGCGTCGAGATCTTCTCGCTCCGCGCGAAGCACGCGTGGCCGCCGACGGTGACGATCTTCGAGGACTGGCCCGACCGATACGCGGGACTGGCCGCCGACCTCGACTTCGAACCGTCGAACGTCAACGACGCAGCCGCCGCCGTCCAGGCGCTGATCGACGCGATCGACGCGGCCGACGGATCAACCTAGAGCCGTCCACACGAGCGGATCAGACCGCGGGGTCGAGCAACTCCGCCGTCGCGTCCTCCGGCGGATAGCCGTAGGCGTAGACGACGAGGTCGACATCGCCGTGGTTCGCGCTCTGCAGCGGCGTCCCGGCCGGCACGTTCACGACCCCACCGGTCGGCACGTCCACGCGCTCAGGCGGCTCGCCGAGGTAGATCGACAGCTCGCCGGCGAGCACGACGAACGTCTCCTCCTGGATCGGGTGCCGATGCCGCTTGCCCTTCGCTCCAGGCTCGTAGCGCCAGACGTTCCCGCGCACGTGCGAAGAGCCGATCGCGTCGCTCAGCTCGGCGACGTGCCGGGCCGGCTCACCGGGTTGGTGGGGGCGCGTGATCCACTCGAACTCGTCGGGCCGAATGGCGCGGAAGGTCATACAACGAGCCTAGGCGGCTCGGGCTCCGCGAGGTGGGTAAGCATCGACGACGCTGAAGTCTGCCGGGCGGTGCGAGACGAATCTCGATGGCTGGCGAGCACCGCGCGCAGACCCAAGAGGTACACGCGATCCTCGCTCCACGGCGAGTGCTCAGCCAGCGCCAGGAGATCCTCGACAAGTGGCACGTGAAGCGCGCGGGATTCATCGCCTTCCAGCGGCACAGGCCGCGCACGAGCGCGCAGCGCGTCGGCCTCTGCGGCGACGCGGAGGGTGAGAACACCATCGCCCACCCGCCAGCGCTCGCGGCGCGGTTGATCGTTCGGAGACGCCTCAACGCCATCCGGCCATGCGCCGGAGTCCAGAAGGCGCTTGAACGCGGCTTCGGCGTCCTCCGGCGTGACCAGTACGTCGACGCGGCCGTTACCGGGTCGCTGGGGCCCACCCCGCAATGCTGCCGCGACCGGTCCGACAAGCACGCAGTTCACCCGGAGATCAGCGATGGTCTCCAACGCTTGTCGGCAGGCAGGCCCGCGGTGGTCGAGCAGCGATCTGAGTCGGTCCACGGGGTCCAGCTCGACCTGATCCCCGGCGAGCGCGAGCATCTCGGGGTCGGGCTCGATGTCGGTGGAACCCACACTCGTACTGTGACGCACGGGTCACCCTCTCTCGCGGTTCGTCGGTGGCGATAGCCGAGTCGGCTCGGGAGATCACCCAACCAGCCGAGGCCGAACAGGCTCGACGAGGTACCGCGCGTTTCGCTGTGCCCACCGCTCGAGCTCGATCGGCGGAACCAGGATCAGCTGCCCGGACGGAATCAACTTGATCTCGGCCTGCACGAACCGCTCGAAGTGGCTCAGGCTCATGCCGATCGAGAGCGCCGATTCCTCGCGCGTGTATGCGTACCGGCGCACCGGCTCGATGGGTCGCTGCGGCATCTTCTTCGGCATGTGATCAGAGCTCCCGTTCACGTTGTCGTCCAAGTACTCGCTGCGTCGCTCGCTCAGCCATGGCCTCGTAGCAGCGCTTCACCGTGTCTTCGCGCTCGACCTCGAACGGCCGCGCGCCGTGCGCCTGCTCGGCACGGGCCCGCCGTGCGTCCACGACCACCCTCGCGGCCGCCGACTCGCGCGAACGAGCTGCCTCCAGGCGCCGACGGCGCCCGGGCAGCCAGAGGCGGCCGCGTTCCTCGAGCGCACGCCGCTCACGCGTCGCCGCGGCGAGTTCGTGCTCGCCCTCGCGCGAGGCAGGTGTGCCGGAGTCGATCGCCAATATCTGCGCTTGGCTCGCCTCCAGCGAGCGCCTGAGACGCCCCATGGCACCGGCACTCGCCTGGTCGATAGGCGCGAACTCGGCACGTCCGTCGTCTTCGCGCTCGGCGACGTAGAGCCGATTCGACTCGCGTCCGCGGCTGAGCGCCACGTACGCCCACTCGTTCCCGATCCCGCCACTCGCCATCACGAGCGAGTGATCCACCGTGAGCCCCTGCGCGACGTGCCCGGTGATGGCATAGCCGTGCAGCAGCGTCGGGTCGCCGTCCCTCGTAGTTCCCGTTAGGAACTCCCGGTCGAGCCGCACCCGACGCCCGTCGACCTCCACAACGAGCGCGACCACTTCCGGATCGGCCTCGACGACGAGACCACGCTGCCCATTGCTGACACCGAGCCGCAAGTCGTTCCGTTTCACCACAACCCGGTCCCCAACCCCGAACGAGCCGCCGGCCAGCTCGACCTCGGGCACATTGACCGCGCCACGGGCACGAAGCTCTGCCCGCGCGCGTTCGTTCAGATCGGCGACATCGGCCCGCAGACGAGCGATCATCACGCTTCGGTCGCTGTCACCGATAGCGAGCCAATCCGAGACGAGGCGTCCACGAGCGTCATCGCCCGTCGGCTCGACGACGACGCGCTGATGTTGGACATACAGCTCCAGAGCTTCGTCGGCCCGACCCTCCCGGAGGTGATCCAGTGCCACTCGCTCCCAGCGGTTGACCTGCCGCACGTTCTCGGTCAACTCGATCGCTAGCCCTCGCTGCACGAGCCCGCGGAACGCACCGCCGGCACCGATTTCCGGCAGCTGCCGATGGTCACCGATCAAAACGACCTTGCCCTCAACATGTTCGACCTGGTCGACGAGCTCCGCGAGCTCCCGAGTCGGGACCATCCCGGCCTCATCGACGACAAGTACGCATCGGCGAGGCAAACCCGCCCCACCTCCGCGACGGAGATCGGCGAGCAACGCCGCGACGCTCGTGCTCTCTATCCCCGCGCCGGTCTGCAGCTCGTTCGCGGCACGCCGAGCTGTCGCAACGCCAAGGACCGGATAACCCGCGGCCTGCCAGGCCTCTCGCGCAGCCCCAAGCGCGAACGTCTTGCCCGCGCCGGCCTTCCCAGCGACGACGGCGACACCATCGCCGCCGAAGCACAGAGTCTCAACCATCAGCCGCTGTTCATCGGACAACGTCGGCCTCGACGCGATCGCCCGCTCGACGTCGCGATCGTCGGCCACGCCGACGTCACCGCCGCGACGGGACGCCACGCGATCGATGAACCGCTGCTCGAGCGCGAGCTGCTCGGGTGTGGAGTAGCGCATCCGCTCGACTGCGATTGGCATCACGCGTCCATCGCGCCGCCGAAACACTTCACGCGGGTCGCGCATGTCGTCATCGGGCACGATCGCCACGGCCCGCGTCTTCAGAAAGCACTTCGCGGCGTGCTCGAGCTCGCTGGCCTCTACCCGACTCCCGGCCGGCAATGCCTCGCAAAGCGCCTGGATGACGTCGTCGCCCGAGAACGTCGCCGATCGACTCGTGATGCCAGTCGACCGCGCCAGCTCGTCGAGCGCCTTCGCCCAGCGCGACTCGTCGACATCACCGCCACGGACACGCGCGACGAGCAGCGCGATCTCGCGTTCACCGAACCCAAGCTCCGCGGCTCGCGCCCTCCACTCGGCAACGAGCTCGCCGGCGTCGACCTTCGACTTGACAGCCCGGGTCGCCAATGCGGCGGCCTCCGCAGCACGAGCCCCAGTCTTTCCGCGCTCTTCCATCGCGGCATCAATCTCAGCCCGGCGCCGACTGAACGCCTTCATCACCGCACGCGGCACACCAACGACCTCGGCGATCCCCTTCCGCACCGGGCTCCACTCGACGCCGAGCGTTCGTGTTAGCTCACCGCGGAGAGCAGCCTGGTAGACGAAGCTCGCCGTCCGCGCGTGTCCGTACAGCCGCCGACCATCAAGCGCCGACCACCGACCATCGAGTCCTCGGCCGAGGTTCGCTACAAGCACGTGCGTATGCAGCTGTGGATCGCCGGCCCGTGACGTTCGGTGGCGAAACGCCGCAGCGATCAGCCCGGGTGCCTCCTCGACGATGACACCGCCATGTCCGCGTCGTACGGCCGCCGCGTGTCTGTCCAGATACCCGACTGCTTGCAGCACCGCGATGTCATGGGCGGTGCGTACGCGCTCACTGAGACTGGGGTCGCCGACCCCAAAAAGCACGCTGACGCTCTTCGGCGCCGAGAACGTGAGATCGAATCCGGCGACGCTCGCACGACTCGACGAGCTCCGCAACTCACGGCCGTCCTCAGGGTGCGACCCGGCGAGCACTCGCCGTAGCGCGTCAGCTCCGACGTTGTCGCGAAGCCCGAGTTCGTGTCCCGCCGACCCGATCCAACGTCCACGCGCCTCATGCGGGCCGAGGTAGTAGTCCTCGACGCCGCCCCCGACACTCTGCACGACGTCGACCCGCGCCTCTGCCTGGTCGAGGTAGTACTTGGCCTGCCCGGCCGCAAGCTTTCCGATAGAGAGCACTACTTGCCAAGCCGCCGAGAGACCGCCGCGGGCAATATTTCGAGCGAACGTGGCGCCTTGGCGCTCTCCTTGACTAGCGATACGCCGTCCGCCTCCCGGTGCCATCATCGACTTCGCAGTCAACGGCTGTACCGATTAGGGTCAAACGATGGACACCGGGCTCGCTGTTGCGATCATCGCTGGGGCGGTCGCCCTGGCGAGTGCCGGGATCTCTTGGAGAACCCAGCTCGCCGTAACCGATCGCAAGGCGCTGCGCGACCGGGAGCTTAAGGACGCGGATCGCCAATCTGAGGCCGCGGTCGTCCTAGACCGATATCGCGGACCGCTGCTCGATGCCGCTTGGCTCCTTGGCGATCGCATCGACAACATTCGTAACCGAGGGTTCCTCGGCTACGTCGGCGGCGGCGATCGCGCCCAGGACGCCCGGCTCAGCACGCTGTCCCGGATCGGTATCTATCTCGGCTGGCGGGAGTACCTACGACTCCAAGTCCAGCTGATGCGTTTCGAGAGCGATGCAGAAACGCGCCTGGTCGCTGGCTTCCTCGGTGACATCGCATGGGCCCTCGCGACGGACAAGGTGGATGAGGGGCGGGCGATGCTGTGGGCCGATGAACAGCGCGGCATCGGCGAGCTGATGCTTCACGATCCGTCTGCTGGTTCGCCAGGGGTGCGCGGCTATGCCTCTTTCTGTCGCGACTACGACGAGATCTTCGCTCCGTGGATGGAGCGCCTTGCGACGGATCTGTTCTCGCCACGCGCGGTGCGAAGCGATCGGCTCCGCCTGTTGCAGTGGGCGCTGTACGGCCTGGTTCGCCGTTTGGATACGGCCGGCGCGTACGGGGGCACGTGGCTGGATCGCACACAAGCCGAAATCTCCCGTCTCCGGACTGACGAGCGAGCCACCCGGACCGAGATCCAACTGCGCCAGCATCTGGCCTTGTTGAGAAATGGCTGAGCGTCAGAGCTACGTGTGCAACGCGCCATGGCACCCCGGTTCCTCCTTATCTGTGCTCGTCTTCAGCGTCAACCCGTTCGTGGCGGCGGCGCGTGGGCGAGGTTGGCGGTGCGGGTCGGGTGCGCGCGGACGCCCAGCCTTATCTCGGTCCGCGATCCCGGGTGGCTTCGGGTCGGCGACATGATGGGTGATGGGGTGTTCCGTGACGCGGTGCGGCCGCTCGGTCTATGAAGGCCGTCCACCCGGGGGTGGCGGCAGGAGCATGCCGGGAGCCGGCCGCGGTGCATCGGCGTAAGTGCGGGCTGCGCGCGCGGACCGGGGGTCATGCGGGCTGCAGGGCCTCCTCGCCGAGTTCGCGTAGCGTGTGGTAGCTGCGCTTGAGGAGCTTGCGTGCGACGGCCAGGCAGGCGCGGTTGCCGCCGAGGCGCTCGGCCGCTTGCTGGTAGTAGTCGTGGTCGGGTGAGCTGGTCCGGCGCGCGCATTGCGCGGCCTCGAAGAGTGCCCAGCGCAGCGCCGGCGGTCCCTGGCGGGAGAGGTGGCCTGGGGCGCGGCGGGCGTCGGATTGGTGGACGGTGATGTCCAGGCCGGCGTAGCGAACGGCCTCGCGCGAGGACGAGAAGCGGCGCGTGTCGCCGAGCTCGGCGAGGATCGTGATCGACGTCAGCGGCCCGATGCCATAGTGGCGCATCAGCGCCCGACAGCCAGCTTGGCGGCGCGCGTACTCGCGCAGCTCCCGGTCAAGCGGGGCGAGTTGGGTGTCGTGCGCGTCGATCATCGCGAGCGCGATCGTGATCTGCTCGCGCGCCGTCGTCGGCAGCTCGAGCTGCGCCAGCCACTCGCGCGACGCTTCGGTCATCAGCCAGCTGCGCGATGGGACGCCATGGTGATAGAGCACCGCCTGCATGCGCTGCTGCCACTCGCGGCGCACGTCGACGAGCGTGTGCCGCAGCCGCACCCGGGCGCGGAGATCGAGCAGGTGCGCGGGCGGGATCCACGACTCCGGTAGCCGGCCGACCATCAGCAACTCGCGCAGGTGCCGCGCGTCGGCGCGATCGCTCTTGGCGCGCTTCTTGGTTCCACGTCGCGCCGCGGTCTCCGCCGGCTCGGCGAGATGCACGCGTGCGCCAGTCGCTTGGAGCTCTTCGACAACGAACCGCCACCCCGTTGTCGCCTCCAACGCGACCTCGAGCTGCTGGCCGTGAAAGCGCCCTGCGAACCGCCGCACCCCCACGCGGTCGGCCGGAGCGATCCGCGCGCGCGAGACCTCGCCCGACGCGGTGTCCAGCCAGTCCGCGGTGATCTGCGCTCGGTGTTGGTCGAGTCCCATTACGATCGTCACACGGGGCCTCCTCACGCTCCACGGTCTCAAACGCCTGCACGGACCCCGGTCCGCGCTTGAGCTGAGGAGGTCCCTACACGTCCGCCAGGACAGACCCGCGGCCCGGCACATGCCATCTATGTCAAGCAAGGAGCGTTGATCGTGGCCTTGATGTTGATGTCAGGGCGATCGGTATCGACGCGAAGGAGCTGGTACACGCGGCGGATGAGGAGGCGTTTGAAGGCGCGTAGGGCCTCTTTGATGGTCTTGCCTTGGCTGCGGCGGCGAGCGAGGTACTCGCGAGCGGGCGCGTAGATGCGCGCCTGGGTGACCGCGATGATGTGCAGCGCGTGGTTGAGCTGGCGATTGCCGGTGCGGTTGAGGCGATGGCGTTGCTGGCGGCCTGAGGACGCGTCCAGCGGCGCGACGCCGGCGTAGAGCGCGAGCTGCGCTTCGGTGCGGAAGCGGTGCACGTTGGCGACCTCGGCGACGATGCGGGCGGCGACCAACGTGCCGCAGCCGGTCAACTCCAGCAGCGTTGGAGCGTGTCGGCGGACCAGCAGCGCCAGCTCGGCTCGGAGATCGTCGATGCGAGTCGTCAGGCCGCGGATCTGCGCCAGCAGATCCCGAGCGATCCGGACCGCCGCTGTGCGCTCGCGCCGAGCCAGGCGCCGCTCAAGCGACCGAACGGTGCCGAGATTGCTCAGTGTCCGCGATGCCGGTTCAAGATCGGGATCGAGGTCGTGCAGCAGCCAACGCAGTCGCTTGCTGTGGCGCGTGCGCTCGCTCACCAGGCGTGATCTGTAGTTGACCAACAACGCGATCTCACGCTCCGGGCCCGCGAGAAATGCTCGCGGCAGGTCGGGCTCACGGATCGCCGCGCGCGCCACTGCCAACGCGTCAATCGGATCGCTCTTGCCGCGCGTGCGGGCGCCCTTGCGCGCGTTGGCCATCAAGCTCGGCGGCACCCGCAACACGGTTTCGCCCGCCGCCAGCAGGAAGCGTTCCAGCCCACCGGAGACATGCCGGCAGTCCTCGATCGCCCACACGCGTTCGGCGCCGTGGTCGACCGCGAAGCTCAGCAGCCGCCGAAAGCCGCGCTCGTCGGCCTCTGCGGCCACATCACCCAGCGAGCGGGCCGAGACCTCCTCCACCGCCGCGGCCGTGTGGGTGCGCTTGTGCGCGTCGACGCCGATGACGATCACGCCATCCCTCCTGATCGGTGCTCGCAGAACGCGGACCGCCGGCGGACAGCACTTCGTCAAGGCCCAAAGCCAGGCTCCTATCAGGTCACGCCGACCGTCCTGGGGCGCGGCGGGCGACAGAACCGGGATAGGTCAGCCATAGGCGACATGCAAGGGGTCGAGTCAACCCGCCGCGCCGCCAAGTCAACCGCCCCGACCGGACGAAACCGCAACGCCGAAAACCCAGGCTCGCACGAAGTGCAGGGGTGTGCGTGCTTGCGGCTTGATGTTCTGACCCGGGGTCGGAACGAGCGCGATGGCGGTTGCTCGCAACATGTCTGCTGATCAATCGCCGCTTCTCTACGTAATCTTCGGCAGGTGCGCTTCAACCTTCTAGCCGACGTGAGGAGCCTTGAAGGGTGGACGACCGTTGGCATGATTGTTTGCGCCGTCGCGCTCCTCGTCCTCGAGTTTCGGATGCTGGCACTCGACCCCGCGCCCGCAGTCGTTCGGATGTCGCTTCGGCGCGCGGCAAACCGGTTCCTTGCTGCAGGACTTCCGGTTCGGCAACGATTCGCTCCGACACACGAGACGCGCCGGCACCTTCGCCAGGCGCGAGTACTGCTCTACGGGGTGGCCATAGCCATAGTCTTTCTACCCCTGTGCATCGCGGTTGGTCCGCTGTCTCAGGATGAGAGCAGCCAGGAGTACCTCCAGACGCTGTGGCAGGTCGTAGCCGCGGCTCTGGGCGTCTCGGTCGCGATGGTCGCGTTCGCTTTCGAGGCTTACACGAACACCGCGCACAACCGCTACGGCGGGACCCTGCGTGAGTTCGCTGCAGACACGGGACTCCAAGCAGTCGTGCGGCTAGGAGCCGTTTCGCTCCTCGTCACCGGCCTCGTACTGTTCGGAGTCGGACAGGATGCTCCTCGGGGATGGTCGGCGGCGTGGGCCATCATCCTCTCAGCAGCAACGCTAATTGCCGTTCCTTGGGTCGTCACGCGCATCGTCGCAACGCTCGACCCTACAAATCTTTCTGGCATGCGCGCACGGCGTCTTCGTGAGACCGTTTCCATCGCGATGAGGGAACAACTAGAAGGCCAAGCAGCTGAGGTCGTGATGGCGAGGTTGCGCGATGGATTTCCCAAATCGCGTGCCTTGTACCCGCCAGATCCGCACATCATCGAGGCCCGAAGGGCCGGAAGGATCCGCGACGTCCGACTTGGGACCCTCGCGAGAATCATCGCTCGGCGGCGAACGCGTGGTGACACACTGGCGATCAATCTGCGCGTAGGTCTCGGGGAGAAGGTGGCCGTTCGCGACCAAGTTGTGTCAACGTCCCTCAGCCTCACGTCCTCCGAACTGCGGCGCTTGCGTCGCAGCGTACGCATCACGCGGCGCGACCCTGATAGTCGAGAGACGCACCTTGTCTCGCAGCTGTCGCGTCTGCATCGTCAGGCGTTGGCCGCCGTGCAGGCCCGCCAAACGGACGACTGGCGTTCCGTCGCGGATCACTACGAGCTTGTGATTCTCGCCCTTCCCGTTGAGGCGGCACGACTCGGCCTGTCGTTTGAAGGAGCAGTCGCGAAGCCCGGCTTCCTCGGGTTCGGTCCGATGCAGCGAATCGGTGATTTTCTGCTTGATGAGCTGCACGAGGCGGTCAAAATGGATTCGACGGAACTCGTCGACACGATCACCTACTGGCCGCAGCACGTTGCGGACCGGGCGCTGACGCTCGGAGCCCCGGTGATAGCCGACGAGATGCTCACGCTGTATCCCCGGATGTACGGCCTATGGATTCGCATGTCGCGATGAATGACGCTCTCGATCTCCTCCGCGACCGGAGCCATTCGTATCTTCTAGACGCGCGGCTCAGCGCGGAGCTCGCGTTAGAGGACGATCTTGCTGTCTCAGGTCCTGCTCTGGAACGCGCCACCCGACTGATCCGTGCACTGTTCGCCCAGGTCAACCTCATCCTGAAGCTTTCCTTGGACGCCGGCGACATCGAGCGGTTCACGGAAACTGAGCGTGAGTGGGCTGCAATGTTTCAGGACCAGTGGATCTACGACGATCCGCAATTCCAGACGCCGCAGCAACAGGCGCTTTCGCCACTTTTCCGGCAGCGTGACGTGTACCGCCTCGGACTCGCAATGTGGTGCGTTCATCGCTTGGCGACGGAGCAGACGCGCGATCGTGCTGAGACGGCCTGGGCGGTCGCCTTGCGAACGTTGCTGTCACGGTTTGAAAGCCTTGGGCAGCTTCTCGCCGCGTACAAAAGCGCGATTGACCGCGATCAACGAGACAGTGGAGGGTGGACCACGTGGTTCATAGAAGGGGGATCTGGGCGCTCGGGTTTCGTCGTTCCAACAGAGTCCAAGCTTCTCGTCGCCACGCTTACGCTGGGATCGGCTATCGCGGGGACGACCGATCAGGCACCGCTTGAACCTGAACGATGGATGGTTCGTGAACCGCGCGACATCGAGGAGATCCTGGATGAGCTCAGCCGCACACCGGAATTGTGGGACTGGCTCGTCGTCGGCTCTGTCGAGTCGGCTCGCGAGACGTGGCTCGCCGGGGTCTCAACGCTCAGAGCACTCCTTGCAGAGGCTCGCGCACAGGCCGCCGACCGAGAAAAGGCCGAACTTCGCCAAGCACGGATCGATCCGAAACGAGTCACTACGTTCCAGGAACACCTCCAAGCGTCCATTGCGGGTAAGCGGGTCCTTCGCGATGTCTTCTCTCAGCAGGGTGCGCTGGTTCGACTGTCTACTCCGCCCCAGGATGAGACGCCGAGCCAGCAGCAATACTGGCTCTCAAAATCACCGTTTCTCGGCACTGCACCCCCGAACGCCACGGAGTTTATGGCTCGTGGCATCGCGCGGGACGTTTCCGTCGAGGTACCTCAACTGGTTGGCCTGCTCAGCGATCTTCGGCCGTCGCTTCAGGAAGTTGAGACCGCAGACCTGGCCGGTGTCGTTCAAGACGCGATCGCGGACATGAGATCCAGCGGACAGCGCCCTTCGCTCCTTCTTTTGCCGCTCGCTTGGAGACTCAAAGAACGGCTAGGGCTTCCGCTCGGTCGCGGCCAGTCGCCGCCCCACTCTCTCATCCCTGCGGCACACCGTCGGAGATTTGCCGGAGTGGTTGACGATGTGCCGGCGCTCGATCTCGCCAGGGTCCCAGAGGATCGCTTCTACCTCCTCGACGTGCGCGGCGCGGCACGACTCTTAGAGTGGCCGTCTCAGGGCAACTCCGGGATTGATGTCCTTGTCGAAGAGTTCGATCTAGACGCGGCGCGTCGCTTCGTCGATCAGGAAGTCCCTGTGCCGCCCAACGGTTACACACGCGAGCAGACGGTCGATATCACTCAGGAGCAAGTTCGCGTTACCGTCACGCGGTGTTGGACCTGGTCCGGAGGAGACGCCAACGCCGCGCGCGGGTTCACGGTTCCCGCAGAGCTTCGACGAACGGCCCATTAGGGCTGCTACGGATCGGTCGATACCTCCGCGAGCCGCGCGAGTGTCCCCTTTGGTGTCCCCTAGAGGCCTTGCAGCGCGGCCAAGCGCCGACGTGAATGACAATCATAATCCGCGTGTCGGGGGTTCGAGTCCCTCCTCCGGCATCCTCGTAGTTGGCCCTTTTCTTGGCTCTAGCAGGGCTTTCGCCAAGAATCCCGGCCCCCGGTCTCGCCCCAGCAGACCGCAGCAAACCCTTCCGTTTCTGACAGTTCTGTCCCCCGCATGTCCCCTGGGGCCAGTTTCCGCGGGCTGGCGCTAGAGGGGTCATGGCGAACTGGCGCAAGACCCGAACACCGGCGATCTACGTCGCCCATTCCAAGTCGTGCCCGGCGTACTCGAACACGGCGGGGCGCTGCAGCTGCAACCCGTCGTGGCGAGGGCGGGCCTGGGACCCAGTTGCTCGCAAGGCGATCTGGCTGAAATCCACTAAGCACCGCAGCGAGGTGTTTGCGTGGCTCGCCGCGATGGGCAAGGGCGCTGACCACCTCGCCGAGCTCGCGAAGGTCGGTCCGACCTTCGAGGCGATTGGCGAGCAGTGGCTCGACGGCGTCGAGCGCGGCCACATCGGCCGGCGACGCGGACGCGGCAAGGCGTACTCGGACACGACGATCGAGGGCATGCGCCGCTCCTGGCGCTATCGGCTCCTGCCCGAATTCGGTCCTCGCATCGCCGAGGAGATCAGCGAGATCGACTGGCAGCGCTGGATCGATTCGTTGGCCCGCGACGGTCTGTCGCGCTCGACGATCGCGAAGCACGTCTCGGTTGCGTCGGGCATCTACGCCTGGGCCTCGGCGCCGTCGCGCCGTCTGGTCCCGCGGAACCCGCTCCGGTTGGTCGAGCTCCCGCCGAACGACGAGAAGCCGCGGCTGCGGGTCGCCTTGGCACCGGAGGCGGCCGCGCTTCTCGCTGCGTTGGAGCCGGAGGACCGTCTCCCCTACGCGATCGCGTTCTACGCGGGCCTGCGCCGATCGGAGATCTACCGCCTCGAATGGGACGACGTCCTCGACGGCGACCACATCGCGACCTGCCTCCTCGTCAGACGCTCCAAGAGCGACGCCGGAACTTAGCGCCGCCCACCGATCGCCGACAACCTTCGAGTCGTGCTTGTTGCAGCCTGGGAGCGCCAGGGCCGCCCGACCTCGGGCAAGGTCGTCGACCGCTCGGTGATGTCGGGCAAGATCGCCGCCCGCGTGGAAGCCGCATGGACCGCCGCCGGCCTCAACCGCATCACGCTCCACGAGTGCCGCCACACGTACGCCTCGCTCCTGATGGCGGCGGGCTACACGATCAAGGAGCTCATGGAGTTCATGGGCCACGCCGACCTCCAGATGGTCAACCGCTACGTGAAGCTCCTCCCGCAGCCCGGTGAGGACGATGCCGCAGACCGACACAGCGCCTACCTCCGACGCTTCGAGTCCGGCTGACCCCGCGTCGCGACGGGGCGAGACGTGGAACGACACGGACGCGATCGCGCGCCACCGGGCAATGACGTCCTCAGAACGGCTCATGCTCGCGATCGAGGTGAGCGGCGCGGCGCTGCAGTTCGCCCATGCCGGAGGTGTCGTCGACGTCCAGCCGGCGTTCGATCCCGCGGTACTCATCACTGCGCTCGACCGCGCCGGGGTCGGCTACGTGCTCGTCGGCGGCCTTGCCGGCGCCGCGCACGGCGTCGTGCGCGCGAGCGCGGACATCGACCTCGTCCCCGAGCCGAGCAGGGAGAACCTCGCCGCGCTCGCCACGCTCGGCGCCGCGCGCCCGGACCACGGCATCCGAACGCCGTGGGGCGACGTGCACGTCATCCACGCGATCCCGTACGCAGACCTCCGTGAGCGGGCGATCGCGCTCCCACTTGGCGACACGGAGGCGGTGAGCTGCTCGCGCGACGACTTCCGCGCGATGAAGCTTGCGCTCGGCCGTCCGCGCGATCTGATCGACGTCGCCGAGCTCGACGAGCTCCACGGCGCGTGAACACGCGGTGCTGACGAACGCACAAGATCGGTCAAAATGACCGATCTTGTGCAGTCACCGCTGAACCAGCAAGCTGCACAAGATCGGTCAAATTGTCCTATCTTGTGCACGGTGCCGGGGAAGGCGTACAACGCGCTGATGGACGTGGCCGTCGACCAGTACGGCTATGTGACGGCCGAGAACGCCGCCGCCGTGGGAGTGATCGCGGACCGCCTGCGCACCATGGCAAAACGCGGAACGCTGGAGCGGGTCGCGTACGGGCTCTACCGCGTGCCGGCGGTCGCCTCGACCAGCCTAGACAACTACATGGAAGCGGCGCTCTGGCCGCGGAGGCGGGGTGCTGAGCCACGATACGGCGCTCGACCTGCTCGAGCTGTGCGACGTCAACCCGCCCAAGATCCACGTCAGCATGCGCAAGGACCTTCGCATCACGCGCGCTATCCCGGCCGCGTACCGGCTACACCACCGCGATCTCGATGAGCACGACATCACTCGCTATGACGGGATCCCGATCGTCACCCCCGGAGCGCACGATCCGCGACGGCATCGAGAGGCACCTGGGCGTGCACCTGATCAGGCAGGCGATCGCGACCGCCCGTGCGCGCGGAGCGATCACCGCGGCGCAGGCGGCCGAGCTCAGGCGCCTCGCCCGTCCCGCCCGACACGCCTCGCGGGGCGTCGGCGTTCGCTGATCAGACCGCGGGACCCAGGAGCTCGGCCGTCGTGTCCTCGGGCGGGTAGCCGTAGGCGTAGACGACCAGATCGACGTCGCCGTGGTTGGCGCTCTGCAGCGGGGTCCCGGCCGGCACGTTGACGACGCCGCCGGCCGGCACGTCGACGCGCTCTGGCGGCTCGCCGAGATAGATCGACAACTCGCCCGCGAGCACCACGAACGTCTCTTCCTGGATCGGGTGCCGATGCCGCTTGCCCTTCGCCCCGGGCTCGTAGCGCCAGACGTTGCCGCGCACGTGCGACGAGCCGATGGTGTCGCTCAGCTCGGCGACATGCCGAGCCGGCTCGCCGGGTTGGTGGGGTCGGGTGATCCACTCGAACTCGTCGGGCCCAATCGCGCGGAAGGTCATCCAACGAGCCTAGGACCCACATGCGCCTGTAGAGCTTGCGCGCGTCGATGTCGCTCATGTCGCCGCGCAGCGCGAGACGAACATGCCGATCGCGCCAAGCGGTTTGTAGCTGCACGCCACCGCGCCCCCGGGCGCCGTGGACGCCGAGCAGCACGGTCACGACGACATGACCCTCTCCCGAGCGTGCAGGTCGCAGGTCGTGTGTCTAGAAACTCTCGCTCGCGATGCCGATCCTCACCGGCCTGCTCGTCAACCTCGCCGCGAGCTTTCTGTTCACGCTGGTCGCCGGTGCGCGCCTGGCGCTCCGTGCCGTGGTGCCTCTCACGTGCGGCCTGGTGGCCGCCGCCGGTGCGGTCGTCGCCTACGTGCTCGCCCTTGAGGGCGAGCCGCTCGGCGACTTCTTCTCGTCCGCCGCTCAGGTGGGCATCGGTGTGCTCGTCGCGTTGGTCGTCGAGCAGCGCATCAAGGGCGCGACGGGCGAGCCGGTCAAGGGCAACGACGAGGTGGGCGCCGTGGCTGCGTCGCAGGCGGGCGGACTATCGGTGATCGCCGCCGCAATGGGGGCGGTCCTGGCTGACTACGTCGGACGTCAGGCCCGCGGCGGGACCGTGGCCCTGGCGGCGCTCGGGACACTCGCCGCGCTCGCCGGTGGACTCGTCGACGGCGCGGATGGGCTCGCGGAGATCGCGCGCGGGACGCTGTTCGCGGTCACCTGGATGGGCAGTGTGGCCGGCATCGTCGGACTGTTCATCTTCATCGGCCCGCCGGCTGAGCAGACGGGCGGCTCGGGCGCTATGTGAGGTCCAGCTCGGCCCGGAAGCCGCATGGTCTCAAGGAGACCCGCGACCGCGAGACGATGGCCTGCACCATCGCATGGCCTCGACCATCTCAAATTTGCCAAGGTCGTGGACGCCAAGCCGCGCGGACACTATTGCGCCACGGGCAAGTGCGAGCCATCTCGCGGTTGCGTCGCCGATCGCTCCACCGCCGGCTTGGAGCGCGATGCCGCACGGCGCAGCGGCCGACGACTACCGTCCGGTCCTCGAATCCACGCACCGCGTCGTCGTGGGCTACGAGGGTGGCGGACGCCGTGACTTTCCCCGCTGGAGGAGCCCCGAGCAGCGCGGCGTCCGGGCCGGTCGTCACGCTCTAGCCATGGACCGTCTGCGCCCCGATGCGATCGACACTCTCGCGACGGCGCAGACCGACCCGTGCCCGTGGTGCCAGGCGCGCAACAGCCTGTTCTGGGTTCGCTCGCACGTCCAATGCCGCGCATGTGGCCAGGTCGTCGAGAGCTGCTGCGAGGGACCGGCCGGCTGCGCCTGACGGCCGGCGCTCGAGGCTTCGCCATCCTCGCAGCCACCTGACCCCGAACATCATCGCTGTCAGGGTTTCCCGGCGTACGCGGCCGCTCAGCGGCCGACGTCGATCTCGAGGAGATCTCCACCCTCAGCCTCGACCTGGAGCGTCACGTGCTCGATGCCGAAGCGCTCGACGAGCAGGCTGGTGCAGCGGTCGATCGTCTCGGCGATCGAGTCCTCGGTGCCGATCAGGATGTGCGCCGATAATGCTGGAAAGCCCGCGGAGATCTCCCAGATGTGCAGATCGTGGACCTCATGCACGCCGTCAACGCCGACGAGCGCGACGCCGACTGCGTTGACATCGACATCGGCCGGCGCAGCCTCCATCAGGACGCGCCACGAACTTCGGAGGTCCTTGGTCGCGTCACGCATGACGTGCGTCGACACGACGAGCGCTGCGATCGCGTCGAGCCGGTTCCAGCCGGTTGCGGCGATCGCGATCGCCGAGACGGCGACGATCAGGAAGTCGACGCGGCCGCCCGCGAGCCGCTCACGCAGTTCCACGGCGAACAACGCCGTGGCGCGCTCGGGGATGCACCGAGCACCGAACGTGTAGAGGGCCACCCCCACCAGCGCGAACACGAGCACGAGCGTCGCGTCGACCTCGCTGGGGTTCATGAGCCGGCTGACGGCCAGCCAGACGACGACGAGCGCGATCTCGAGAGTCACGAATCCATCGATGAACTGGCTGACGCGTTCGACGCGCACCCAGCCGTACGTGTGCGAGCCCATTGCGGGGCGCGACACGAGAGCCGCCGCGAGGATCGAGAGCGCGACCGACAGCGTGTCCGGCAGCAGCGAGACTGACTCCTCGAGCAGCCCGGCAGCCGCCTGCCCAACAGCGAAGACCGCCACGAGCAGCAGCATCAGAGAGAACCTGGCCCGCAGGTCGCTCGCGAGATAGGGCGGTCCTGTGGTCAAGGTGAGCTCAACCTAATCGCGCAACGAGACCTCAGTCAACGCTGTGGCTTCGGCGCGTGACCGACGAGCTGAGCGTCAACTCGGACGTCCGCCGCGTGCACCATGGCGTGACCCTCTTCTCTACGTGCACGTCGCTTGGCCCTCGATGTCGAAGCACACGCTCGCATGGATCCCATCTCCGCGTTCGCGCGCCGCGTCCGCGCGTGTCGCACCTACATGGATCCCGAGTCCTCGTGGCGCCCCCGCATCGACGCGCGATTGACCCCGGCCGGCGTTCGCTTCTGCGCTATGCGCGAGCGAACACGGTGAACGCGCCGGATCCGTCCTTGGCGCTGCAGCTCCCGGACCGCGGTGCCTGGGCGGCCGTCGCGGCGATGCACGACCACCCCTCGAGCTCGAGCGCTGCGCCAGAGCCCAGCCCTTCGTTCGGCGCGCGACGCAAGTACTCGTTCCAGAGGGCCTCGGCGCCGGTGCAGCGCACCTCGCCGTCACTGACCCGGATCGAGATGCGCGTGCCGTCGGTCTGCTGCCCGGAGCACCGCTCGCCGGCACGCTTGGACCGGCGGCCCTGCGATTTGGGGCGCGGAGTCGGGGCGGGCGCGACGACCGATGCCCCGATCGGGCAATCATCCCGGGTCCAGCTGTCCGGGCCGTAGTTGAGCGAGGTGACGGCCTGGTTGTCGAACAGCGCGATGCAGCCATCGAGTTCGCCGGCCTCCCTGCCGGCCGCGTCCGGATCGTCGGGGACGTCGTCCGGAAGTGCGGACGTGTTCGATGCGTCACCGGGATTCTCGTTCTGGCAATCGACCGCCGAGTACTCGTCGTCGTTCTCGTAGAGCGATCCATTCGGCGACTCGTCGAACAGTGCCTGGCAGCCGTCGTCGAACCCGGTCGTGTAGGCGTCGCTGAACGCCTCCCACGCGGTGCCCTCCTGGTTCTCCCAGTCGACCTGCGCGCAGGAGACGGTGATCTGGACCTCGGCGGTGTCGTCGACCATCTCGCCGGCGGTGGGGTCCTGGTTCTCGACGTCGCAGCCGGTGGCGTCGCGAGCACTGTCAAAGCCCGGGTCGTCGTCGGCATCCACCAGCGTGGCGGTCAGGCCGGCGCCTTCGACGGCTGAGACGGCGTCGGCGCCGTCTCAGCCGTCGAAGGCGTCCGGCACCTCGACGCCGGCCGCCTCATCGTCCGGCGACCAACCACCGGTGTCTTCGATCGTCGGCCCGTCACCCGATCTCGGGTCGGCCTGCTGGCCCGATTCGCCGCACCCCGTGATGGCGGTGAGACACGTGGCCGCGAGGATCACGATCAGCCACCCGGATCGGTGGCTCCGATCCTTCACCGTCAGGACCCGAGCGCGGGGTACAGCGGACCACTGGGCGACGATGCCTCTGGCTCCGGGTCGCGCGGAGCTGCGCTTGCCGTCCGGGGGTCGGCGCGCGCGACCGGGGTCAGGAACGGCACTGCGATCAACGCGAGCAGCGCGGTACAGAGGGCTCTACCCATCGATCACGAGCGTAGCGATGCCATCTCGCTCGCTCGCCCGAACATCCGGCTACTGCGTTTGCGCGGACATCAATGTTTGATATAGGTTCACAGAGTGCACTCTATTCGTCGTTTGATCGCCGGAGCGGTTGCGGTCGCGCTCGCGCTTCTCGCCGCCAGTGCCTCGAGCGCGCTGGCTGCTGACACCCTGAGCATTGCGGTGCCGAGTACCACGCCGGTGCGCGGCATCCCGATGACGGTGACCTTCAGTGGGGCGGACACGCCGTACACGAACGCGGGAGCCACCCCGTTCCTCTACGCGGTGCTGGAGCTGTAGAGCTCGGTGACCCCCGTGGTGCTCGACACCTGAAGGTCAGCGCCGAACGTCGGCTGGCACGGGACACCGTTAAGCAACAACCGCAACACGGTGTCGAGCGGAGGCTTCTCGTACTCAGTGAGTCTGACGCCGACGGAGGGCGCGTTCGTTCTCTGTGCGTGGCTCGAAACGGACTCCGATGACGCACAGGGCAAGGGTGACTCGGCGGACGTTGTCACGGCCAGCTCTAGCGTCCTCTACACGGTCACGCGACCTGTCGAGTGCGTCGTCCCGAATTTCACCGGGACGACGCTGGCGAAGATCAAGCGGCGGCTGGTTGCGAACCACTGCGGCATCGGGCGGGTCCGACGCGTGGTTCGCAGCCATGTTCGGAGCGGTCGCGTCGTCGGGCTCAGTCCACGCCCCGGCACGCGGCATCGCGCGGGGTATCGGGTCACGATCACCGTCGCCCGTCACCGCTGATGGCGAAGTTCAGGTTTGGTCCGCCGTGAACACGAGTGCGGGCGCCGCCGGCGCCTGTTCCGGCGGGTGCTGAGGACGCGAAGGCGGTTGCGCGATGCAGATCGGCTGCGTCCGCGTTGACGATCGCGCCGCACGCGACCACGGTGCACGATGGGGACGTGGTCGCGAGCACGCTTCCGTCGTCGAGCTCCATGACGACTGGGCGGTGATCATCGCTTGTGCGTCGCTGCCTCATCGCGCGCGAGAGGACCCGGTGATCCGAGACGGCGAGCTCAACGCAGGGATGCGCATGACCAACGACCCGCAGGAGGAAGCATGCTGAAGATAGTCTCCGTCCGGACGCTTGTCGCGGTGACCGCGTTGGCCGCGCTTGCGCAGCCCGCCGCGGCGCACGCCAGCGTCATCTGGGGGACCTAGTCGCCCCCGCGCAGCGAGGCCCATCGTCGTGACAAGGCAAGACTTCGCCGGTGAAGCGACGTCGCGTGCGCGGCAGCCGAGTTCCGCCGGGCGGGCCCGCTCGCGGGTCGTGTTCGAACAGGGCGTCGATCGCGCCCATTTCGGCGCGGACGCGGCGACCGACGTCGGCTGCGAGATCGGCGGTTGCCGCCGCGTCCGCGTCCGGCCTACGGACGTCGGCGTGCCCGGGATCACTGGGGCAAGCTGCGGGGCGCCTGGTTTGCGCCGGTCCGCGGAGTCGAGTCGTCCGTCGGCGTACTCCTCGACCGTGCGCCGCTCGAGGTCGTCGTCGCCGATCTCCATACACAGCACCACGGGGGCCTGTGGACTGTCGTGCTCCCAGATCACGCGCAGACGCTGCATCGCAGCATCATCGCGCCGCTGGCGTCGACGCCAGCCGGTCGGTCGCCGTCCGCGTGCGGGGGTCTCAGCCGCGGGTGCGGTCGCACGCGGTCTGAACGGTCGCTCGGAGCGCCTCGGCCTGTTCGAGCAGCTTGTTGGCCGTGGTGAAGTCCGCCCGCCGGCGAACAGCGGGTCGCGTGAGCGATGGGACGGGTAGACGAGGTGCCGTGCCCGGCTTCTTGCACCGCCTCGGCGTCTACTTCGGGCTCGCCGAGCTCACGGAGGCCGAGCGGCGGGCAGCCGACGCTGAGCTACGCGATCAGACGACGCGGCAGATCCTGACGGAGGCCGCGGTCTACGGCTTGCTGGCCGGCGTCGGCTGGGCGCTGATCACGGCCGCCTTCGACGGTTTCGACGTTGCGCTCGGCGGAGCGGTCGTGCGAGCCGTGCTGTTCGGGACCGCCATGGCCGTCGTTCGCGTCGTTGCGACGCTCGTGACGCGCGACCGGGCGCTCCAGCGGCGGCGGTGTTCGTCCCCGCCGCCCAGTCGCACCTCCGACGATCGCACGGACCACGGTCGTTGCTCTGCCAGCGACGACTGAGCGCTCCGAAGCGCCGATGCCGGTGCATGCGAGCGAGCTCGATTCAACCTGCGTCAACGCAGGTGAGCGCGACGACGTTCGCTCGACGGTGCCCCGGCCATCGTGCACCGGATGGGCGCGCCAGCGCTTCGGCACCCGAGCCTCGTCGCCGTGGTTGGCGCGCGCTGCCTCCATCCGTACGCTGCCTCGCGATGCGACGAAGTCTCGTCCTCGTGCTCCTCGTGGCCGGGTGCGGAGGCACCCACCGGCCACCCGCCGCGCCCGCGGCGACGCCACGGCCGATGGCGATGCACCGACACCATCGCCATCATCGCGTGACGGTCGGCGCACGGGCCACCGTCGCGCGGGCGGTCGCGGTCCAACACGGTCCCGCCGCTCACAAACGTGTCGCCATCACGTTCGACGCCGACATGTCCCGCGAGATGCTCGGTCTGATCAAGGCCGGCCTGGCGCCCGAGCAGATCGACCACCAACTGATCAGGACGCTCCGCCGGACGCACACTCCCGCCACGCTCTTCCTCACCGGCATGTGGGCCCGGCGCTATCCAACAGTGGTTCGGGCGCTGGCCCGTGACGGCTTCGAGCTGGGCAACCACACCTGGGACCATCGCGCATGGGCGGACGGCTGCTATGGGCTGCCGGGCGGGCTGACGATCGCGGCCGAGAACGCCGAGGTCAAGCGCACCGCGAACCTCCTGCGCAGGCTGACCGGGAAACGGCCGCTCTGGTTTCGGTTTCCAGGACTCTGCCACGGGCCCGAAGCCCTGCGCGTTACCGCTGCCGAGCACGAGCAGGCGGTCGACGGGCTCGCGTCCGGCGACGCGTTCCAGCGCGATCCCGCGGTGATCGTGCGCACCGTGCTCTCCGAGGTCCGTCCAGGCTCGATCATCGTCATGCACATGATGGGATCACCCAACGCGCCCGCCACCGGCCAGGCACTGGCGGCCCTGATCCCCCGGCTACGAGCGCGTGGCTATCACCTCGTGACGGTCGGACGTCTGCTCGGGTCGTCCTGACGTCGTCGTCCGCCAGGCCGCGGACCGGAGATGACCGGGGGCAGCGTCGCTCGGAGAGTCCAGGCGACCAAGCGCCGCACTGAGGCATCCGCCGCGGGGCGTCGCTGACTCGCGTGACTCGTCGCCGCGTTCGTCGCGGTGATCCGTCCGGAGGCCGTGATGCAGTCCGCGTCGCAGTCGCGCGAACATTGTTCCGCGTGTGACCGGCATGGCCGCGGCGCAAGATGCGACCTCTCCCATCTGGCTGCTGACCCACGCCGGGTATCCCAAGTCACCGGACGCATGACGTCCGCGACGACCTGCACAGCGTGCCCGAGTGCGCGCGCGAGGCGAAACCGGTGTGCCAGCCGCCCGGCTGACAGCGTCGATGCCACACCCATGGACTCGACGGCGCTCCGCACCCTGTTCCTCGGCAGAACGGCCCCGGCAGCGACTCGCCCAGTGGGTCCCGAACGGGCGCTCCGCGACGAGCGTGCCGGCGCTTCGGGCAATGACGTCACGGTCAACGGGCGGCGCCAATGCGTTGTCCGATCTGTGATCGCGGCGGTTCGCGCGCCACGCGGTGGAGGCAGCAGCGGGTCTCGGCGACCGTGCTGTTGGTCGTTGCTGTCGCGGGTCGCCCGACACGGTGCCGCGATTCGAGCTTGTCTCACTCGAGCGTGCCCGCGAGCCGGTCGAGGATCCCATGGGCGTCGACGCGCGTGGGCGCCTTCACGGAGACCACGAATCCGTCGACGTGGGTCTTGATCGCGACGGCGAAGCGGTCGATCGCTGCCGCCCGGGCTTGGAACTCCGCGACGTCGGCGTGTGGCCGACGGGTCAGAGTCAATCCTCGCGATGCGGCCGCGTCCGCGGTGACCGCGCGCTCAAGCTCGCGCACCGACCAGCCGTTCGCCGTGGCAAGTCGTGCCAGCTCGCTCCGGCGACTGTCGTGGTCCAAGGCGAGCAGGGCCTTGCCGTGGCCCTTGCTCAGCTGACCGTTGTCGATCAGGTCGACGACATCGTCGGGAAGTCGTAGGAGCCGCATCGTGTTGGCGATATCCGAACGACTGCGTCCGATCCTGCGCGCAAGGACGCCCTGGGTCAGTCCGAGGTCATCGATCAGCGTGCTCAAGGTCCTGGCCTCCTCGACGGGGGTGAGGTCCGAGCGGGCGGCATTCTCGATCAGCGCCAGCTCCAGCGCCTCGGCGTCATCGGTGCTGGCGCGGACGTAGGCCGGGATCCGCTGGAGTCCCGCCAGCTGGGCGCCCCGCCAGCGGCGTTCGCCGGCGATCAGCTCGAACCGTTCCGGCGCGAGTTCGCGCACGAGCACCGGTTGCAGCATGCCGCGCTCAGCCAGCGAGTTCGCCAGGCCCGTGAGTGCATCGGCGTCGAAGCGTTTACGGGGTTGTCGTAGGTTCGGGGTGATCGCCTCGATGGCCAACTCGCGCAAGGCTGAATCCAGCGGCCGGGGGGCCGCACCGAACGGATCGCGGCCGGGGGCCGGTGACGTGGGGGAGGGCGCGCGTCGTAGCGGCAACGCCCGCGGTGCGGGACGTCGGCTCATGACCCGCCCGCAGCGGTGCAACTCGCGTGGGCGATCGCCGTCTCGAGGCCGTGCTGTTCGCGAAGCCGTGTGACGACCTCGAGCGCCAGCCGCCCGTAGGCCTTGGCGACCGTCGTCTGCGGGCGCAGCCACACGGTCGGCAGGCCGTAGCGAGCGTGATCGGTGATCGGCTGATGACGCGGGATCACCGTCTCGAACAGCGGGACCGCGTCCCCGTCGTCGGCGCTCGACAGGTGCTGCCGGTACTCCTTCGTCGAGCGCCACCGGCCGTCGGCGTTGAGCAGCAGGACGCCGAGCAGATCCAGCCGCGTGTGCGCGTCTCGCGCCCAGCCGTCGAGGAGATCGAGTGAGCACGTCATCGCCCGGAGCTCGTGATATCCGGGCAGCATCGGCACGATCGCCGTGTCGGCGGCCACGAGCGCCTGGCGGCCGAACACCGTGTCGCCTGCGGGCGTGTCGATCAGCGCCACGTCGAAGTTGGCCCCGACCGGAGCCAAGACATGTGCGAGTTGTTGGCCGTCGCCGGTCAGCAGTCTGCCGGTCTCACGGCGGAGTCGCTCGCACGCGGTGGGGAGGAGGCCGAGGCCTCCGGACCCTTCTCCGAGCGGGATGTGCTCGATTGCCTCGCGCGGGTCCGGGACGCGTCCGTCGAGCACGTCCTCGATCCGCGGCCGCGCTTCCTGCTCGTCGAGGCCCCAGCTGTGCGAAAGGTCGGCCTGGGGGTCGAAGTCGGCCATCAACACGGACAGGTCGAGGTCGGCGAGTCGGGCCGCGAAGTTGGCGACGGTCAACGTCTTGCCGACGCCGCCCTTCTGGCTCTGCACCACGAGACTGAGATCCGCGCCTCAGGGGTCGGGCGGGCCCACGACCCAGCGTCATGCGCCCGGCGCCCCATGCGCCCGGTCCACGCCCGCCGACGACCGAGCAGGCAAGCGGGCATACGCCCGCGGCCAACGAGGCCAGCGCGGAAGCCTGGCGGATGGCGTATCAGTCGCTGGCGCCAACCGAGCGTTGATCTAACCGATGCTTAGGCAGACGCTGGTGTCGCGGCGTGGCCGGCAACCGCGCGGCGTCGCGCGCCGGGTATCGAGTCTCGACGATCTCGGCACGCTTGCTCGTCGCGCGATGGAGCAGTGCGGATCGGATCGGTTGCGCGAGGGGGACAATGATTCGATCGCGTCATCGAACGGAGCAATACCGACGATCGCGTCCCGTTCGGCGAGGCTCGCGCGAGTGCGGGGGCCCGGGAAGCCCGGCGCCCAGATGTGCGGCGCGGCAACCGCCGTGCGCCTCCGCGGCACGCTCCTCGCGCGCTACTCGGACGCGAGTCGTTGCAGGAGCACGTGCTGGATCTCGCTCCGGAAGTTCGACTCCCCGATCAGCTCCGGCGTGCCCACGAGCCCGAGGATGAGTAGTGCGAGCACGTCGCCCGGCAAGGCCCAGAAGCGCGCTTGGCCAGGTCGGAGGCTCAGGCTGGCGAGCACGTCGCGAAGCACCGTGTCGCCGACATCCGGGTCGTCGGGCAGAAGCGCCGCGACATCAGCGACCCGCGCGACGCCGAGCCCTCGCACCACGCGCAGCAGGCGCTCAAGGCCCTCGTCGCCGTCTTCGCCCGGGTCGACCTGGTTGTAACCGATGTTCACTGCCCGCTGGACCCAGCGCGGGCCGATGTCCTCACGGTTTACCAGCGCGCGGAGCGAGAGGATGTCGATGGTCACCCCGAGGTCGCCGTGCTCGACCGCATCCGCATATGCGGCGCTGCGGTCGAGGCTGGCGTGCTGGAGTCCCGCGAACTGCTCGTCCGCGATCTCGAGGAGCGCGTTGAGGCGGAACAGGCGGCGGCTCAGGTCACGCGGCAGGTCGTCGGCTTTGTACCGAATGCGATGGTCGACGGCCGCCCAGGCGTGCTGCATGACCGTGCGCACCTGGATCTCCGCGCTCAGTCCGGCGAACCGTTCGTCGTCCGCTGTGCGGACGATGTAGTGATCGGACCGGTATCCGAAGCGGTCGGGCGGGTCGTCCTCTCCGCGTCGGGACGAGTTTGCCCAGTCGATGTCGAATTCGCGCTCGATCAGCGTGCCGACGGCGCGCACGTCGTCCGGGTAGTAGACGATCACGCGCAGCCCGACGAGGTCGGTCATCTCCGTTAGTGGATCGGCGTACTTGCCCTTGCTCGTGACCTTGTCGATGAAGCTCTTGACCGTCTTAGTCCGGGACTCAATCTGCGAGAGCGCGATTGCCTCACGGTCGATCGACGCGCCGAGCCGGTCGCTGAGCGCGACGCGGAACGCGTCGTAGATATCGCGTCGGCGAAGGAACTCTGCACTCCAGTCACGATCGGCCATCGGGGACCACCCTAGGCGAACCCGCCGCGGTTCCCCGAGTCTGAGGTGGAGTGATCTCACCGGCCGCGGCGGCGTCGAGCGACTTCGCGTCCTCGGCCGCGAGCGCGAAACGAACGAGGGCGGCGTCAGAGTCTGACGGAGCCACTTCGACGCGCCGTACGTTCACGCCTGACGACCGGCAATCGCGCAAAGATGGCATGAACCGGGTGCCGTTCGGCGCGGCAGCGTGAACCGGGCCTCCTTCGGCTTGGTGCGAGATGGTTCGCGCAGTTGGCAATTGCCGGAGCTCGGAGGAGGCCCTGATGGCGATCGTAGCCGGGTTTGATGTGCACCGTAGGCAGATCACGTTCGACGCGCTCGAGACCGACACAGGTGAGGTGATGCGTGGCCGGATCGCGGCCACGCCGGCAGCGGTGACCGTGTGGGCGAAGCGCTTCTCCGGTCGCGAATTGCACGTGGCGGTGGAGGCCTGCACCGGGTGGCTGTTCGTGTGTGACGCGCTGACCGCGGCAGGCGCGGTGGCGCATCTGGCCGAGCCGGTAGAGACGCGCGCGTTGCGGGGTCGCAAGCGCCGGGCCAAGACCGA
>NZ_KE384070.1:0-36473 GCF_000423665.1 Solirubrobacter soli DSM 22325
GGTGCGAGATGGTTCGCGCAGTTGGCAATTGCCGGAGCTCGGAGGAGGCCCTGATGGCGATCGTAGCCGGGTTTGATGTGCACCGTAGGCAGATCACGTTCGACGCGCTCGAGACCGACACAGGTGAGGTGATGCGTGGCCGGATCGCGGCCACGCCGGCAGCGGTGACCGTGTGGGCGAAGCGCTTCTCCGGTCGCGAATTGCACGTGGCGGTGGAGGCCTGCACCGGGTGGCTGTTCGTGTGTGACGCGCTGACCGCGGCAGGCGCGGTGGCGCATCTGGCCGAGCCGGTAGAGACGCGCGCGTTGCGGGGTCGCAAGCGCCGGGCCAAGACCGATCGCGAGGACGCCCGCTGGCTGCGGGAGCTGCTGGCTGAGGGTCGCTTGCCGGAGGCGTGGATCCCGCCCGAACACGTGCGTGAGTGGCGCTCGCGGGCGCGGCTGCGGCACACGCTGATCGGCGAACGCACGCAGTGGATGCAACGCATCCAGGCGACGCTCTATCACCACGGCGTCAGCGGCACACCCGAGAAGCTGCGCACCGATGAGGGCCGCGCCTTCCTGGCCGCGCTGCGCCTGCCGATCGACGCGCGCGAGCGGATCGAGGTGGCGCTGACGATGATCGATGCCATCGAGTCCCAGATCGCGCCGCTGGAGCGCGACCTGCGCCAGCTCGCGCGCCGCCAGACGGGCTGTCGCGCCCTGATGGGTCTCTACGGGATGGGCGAGTTGACCTCGCTCGTGACGCTCTGCGAACTCGGCGACGTCGCCCGGCTCTCAGCATCGCGCAAGGCGGTCCGCCTCGCCGGGATCGACATCGGCGTGCACCGCTCCGACCGCCGCGCCCGCACGGGCAAACTGACCCGGCAAGGCTCCCCACAGCTGCGCTGGGCGCTCTACGAAGCCGCGCTGGCAGCCTGCCGGCCCAGCAGCCCAGACCACGCCGACTACCTCGCACTCAAGGCCCGCGGCCTCAGCCACACACGCGCATCACTGACGATCGCCCGCAAGCTCGCACGGCGCTCCTACCACGTCCTACGCGAACTCGGCCCCAGCGCGCTGGACCGAGTCGCAACGGCCTGACCGCAACGGCTTCAGGGTCGCTTCGCCACGCCCACCTTCTCAGATGACCACCACCCTTCCGGCCAGCTCCCGCAGCTGCTGCGGCTCCCGCCCACGGACGGCGGCCCACCAAAGACCGAGCGGCCGGAGTCACTCCAACCGGACTGACCCATCGACCATCACGTCACCGACCCCCGCCGGGTCGCGGACCCAGATAAGGCCGGGCATCCACGGAGCCGACCCGCCAGCCAGCGAACACAACCACTCACCACCACTGCCCCTTGACACCCAGCCCGATTCAGATAAGCAGCACCCCCGAGAGCGGCCCAGGGGGGTGGCAAGGAAAACCTAACTCAGAGGACGGTTTTGCTCGCCACCCCCCCGGGGCAAGGGCCAACACCAAGCCGTGGCGCGGCCGCTGCTCCGTTCGCGTGGAGGCGCAAGTTCGGACCGATCCGGTCTTCGGTAGTCAGCGAGATCGAGTCTTCGCGTGCGGCGGGCACGCAGACGAGCACCTCGACCGCCACTGTGACCTCCACCGCCGGCGATGCAGCGCTGACAGCGGGCGATGCCTCACCGCTCGCGCCGGGACGCCTGGTCAACGGGACCGCCGCGCTGACGTCGCCCCTGCAGATCAAGGCCGCCCGCGCGGCCGGGACCGGCGGGGATCGGCGCGACCGAGACGCTCCGCTCCGGCATCTGCACGAAGGCCGTGACCTACACGCTCGCAACCACCAATCCGTGACCGACCGCGGGGCGCGGCGCCCGTCCGCGCCCCGTCAGCGGTCGCCGGGTCGCGGCATCCTTGCCATGGCTGCGACGGCGTGCTCGACGTCGATCGCCCGGGCTCGAGCAGTGCCTGAAGTTGGAGGCCTTCGAGGAGAGCCAGGAGCGCGGCCGCCTGTGGTTCGGGGTCGATGGCTTCGGCGGCGAGGACGGTGTGCGAGCGCGGCAGTTCGGGGCGTTCGGTGTACTCGCGGACGACCGCCGGGAAGAGCTCGGCGAACGACCAGCCGTGTTGCCGTGCAAGGCGGAGGAAGCGGTCGGCGTCCTGCTGCTCGCGGAGCTCGAGAACCGCGAGCAGGAGCTTGACCTTGGAGGGGAAGTAGTGCAGCAGGGCCTGGCGGGTGACGCCGAGCTTGCCGGCGACCATGTCGAGTGACGTGCCGCGGTAGCCACGCGCGGCGAACTCGTCCATCGCCGGCGGGGTCGCTTCCGCCGCGGCGGGCCGGCGAAGTTTGGGGCATTCCTGCCGGGTGTCGACCGCACCTACGAGGCCGGCTCGACCGCGAACGTCATCAGCACCGCCCGCGATGCCTTGGTGTCGGTCGACGGCGGGCGTCTCTCGAACGGCGCGTTCACGCAGCCATTCCTGCGACAACCCCGAGCTCCGCGGCCAACGCTCAGGAGCGAACCCCGCCGCGGCACGATTCTGGCCGTGCTCTCCACGTACTCGTAACTCGTCGGATTCGACGGGATCGAGTCGGCTGAAGTCATTTCATTCGACGTCGTGCGTCCTCTCTTCCCACGCCGTGACCGATACCTGTTGGGATGCGTCGCAAGCACTCGTCGCCTCGTCATCACGCGCGGGCGAGCGCCCGGTGGATCGCCTGCGCGGTCGCGATCATGTCCTCGCCCTGGCGACGAATCTCGGGAGATTCGGCGATCGCGCCGTTGCGAGCGGCGATGCACTCCTGGCCGCCTTCGAGGAGGTTGAGGGCGAGCTCGCTGAGCCGCTGACGCGCGAAGAGCAACTCGACGTCCCCGGCCGGCTCGCCCCAGTGGAGCATCTCGAGCTCGTCAGCGCACTCGTCGAGGAGCGAACGCGCCGCGTTGAACTCTTCGCGGTTGGCCAAAGGCGTAAGCCAGTCCGGCTCCCAGTGGGTCATGAGGTCAAGCCGGATGGCGGTGGCGATATGCCTCGCCTGTGTCGGCGTGACGGTCACGACGATCTCGCCGGATCTGTGTTGAACGGCAGTCATGAGCTTCTCCTTCATTGCCTTGCCGTGCCACGGGTTTCCGTGCTCCGGCGCTGGGGCGACGACGATGTGACCGGCCTCGAGGACGTCGTGGCGCGTGCAGGTCCCGCGCGGGTTCGTACGGGCTGTCGTTCGGCTCGAGGTCGTCGGGGGCACCGAGCAGGCGTGCTCCATTCCGGCCGCTGAATGAGAACCGCCCGACGGTCGGCGGCTCGGAATCGAAAGCGGGGCTGAAGGGCATGTCGGCGCTCCTTCCGGGTCGCTGAGATAGCCGACCTCACGAAAGTCAGGCGCCGCTGCCTGAGAGCCAGACCCCGGCGGAGTGCCCTTCAAAAGCGAAGGCTATCGCAGGCGAACGCCACGACGCGCTGGACCCGTCGCCGCCGTCGGCTGCCGCTCCTGCCGGAGCTCGCGAGGCGCAAACGATGCCACCTCGAGCGATCTCTGAGTGTTTCAGAGCAAGCTGATCACGTCGATTCGGCGATTCAGGCAATGAATCGGTCGACGCAGGGTTCTCACGTGACACTCAGAAACCGACTCAAAGGCATATGAGAGTCTGAGATCGAATTTCGCGGTTGAGGCAACAAACAAACGTCGAGGGGGTTGACGGGCGGAATTTGCGGTAGGTACGCTCGGCGACGAGCGCGCACGAGGCGCGTGGACGGGTCCATCGTCGCAGCGAGGAGAGGGATCAATGAAGGGTTTGAGCCGTAGGCGCTGGCCGACGGCGATGTCCGCAGTCGTGGCCGGGACGGCGCTGGGTCTGGTGGCCGTACCGCAAGCCATGGCGGCTGACACCGTCGCGCCGGTGCTGGGGACCGCGGCGTTCGCCGCGTCCCCGGATGGCAACAGCAACTGGCGGATCTCGGTGCCGCAGACGCTGAACTTGTCTGCCACTGACGACGTGGCAGTGTCGAAGTTGCAGTATTCGTTGGACGGCGGCGCGACCTATGTCGACGCGTCGGTGACGGCGGGTCCGGCGGCGTCGGCGGCGGCGGCGTTGTCGCAGCAGGGCAACACGACGGTGCGCTACCGCGCGGTCGACAGCTCCGGCAACTTCTCGCGCGGAACGGCCAACGGGACGACGTTGAACCAGGCCGCGGCGGCAGGGGCGACCGGGGTGCGGTTGACGAGCACGACCAACCGGACGGTGGGGGAGACGATCTGGATCGACTCCGGCGCGGGTGCCGAGCAGGCGACGATCGCGTCGATTCCAACGCCGGCGCCGGCCTCGCCCGCCCCGAACGTCACGCTGGCGGCGCCGCTGGCCGGCGCGCACGCCGCGAACGCGGCGGTGGCCAGCACGTACAACACCATCACCTCGCAGATCGACACCAACGGCCCGATCGCGATCTGGGGCACGTCGCCGACGACGCTGGCCGCGGCCGCCGTGGCCGCCGACACCGGCGTCCGGCTGGCGAGCACGACCGGCCGTGCCGTCGGTGACACGCTGCAGCTCGACCGCGGCGCCAACGCGGAGACCGTCAAGATCGCGAGCATCGTCACGCCCGCGCCGGCGGCCCCGGCGCCGAACGTCACGCTGGCGAGCCCGCTGACGAAGGGCCACCTCAGCGGCATCGCCGTGTACGTGCCGCAGGTCGTGGACGGGAAGATCCTCCAGTCCCAGACGCTGACCCCGATCTTCGCCGATCCGCGCCTGAACGACCCGACCGACACCGTCAGCAACGGCGCCGGCGGCGGCGCCCCGCGGCGGATGTCGATCGACGGCACGCAGATCATCCCGAAGACGATCGCGATGAACACGCTCACCGTGGGCAAGCACACCACGACGGTGTCGCTCCAGGACAGCGGCGGCAACACCGCGAAGTACACGAACGTGTTCGCGGTCACGACGTCGTTCGCCGACCTGTCGACCGTGATCGACCAGCTCGCGAACAACGCGCTCAACACGACGAGCAACGGCGCGCTGGCCGTCGGCGCGATGGGCGTGCGCCTGTCGACCCCGTGGGGCTTCCGGCCGGGTCAGACGATCGTCATCGACTCGGGCGCCAACCAGGAGACGGCGACGGTCGCCAAGGCGCTCTCCCCGCCGCCGACCGTGAACACGACGCTCACGGCGGCCGCCTCGGCGGGCGCGACCGCGGTCCGGATCGCGTCCTACTCGTCGGAGGTGCTGCCGGGTGGAGCCCAGCCGCCGAGCAACAACGGCCCGGTCGTCGGACAGCCGATCGTGCTCGACACGGGCGCCAAGCAGGAGGTCGTCACGGTCGCCAAGCACATCTCGCCGCTGCCCGCGGCGCCGGCGCCGAACGTGATCCTGAGCGCGCCGCTGGCGTATGACCACGCGTCCGGGACGGCGACGAACCTCAACAACATCATTCTCACCGCTCCGCTGACGAAGGCGCACGCGACCGGCGTCACGATCTCCAACCCGCGCGGGATCATCACCGCCGCGAAGCAGACCGAGCTGCAGGGCCTGCTGGCCGATGCCAAGACGAAGTCCGACGGTGGCGACACCGCGGGCGCGATCACGTCGCTGCAGTCGTTCGTCACGGCCGCCGGCACCAACGCGGTGCTGTCGTCCGCCGGCAAGGCGCTGATCGCTCAGCTCCAGGGCACTCCCGTCGACACCTCGGGCACCGGCGTGACCGTCGGCGCGGCCGAGCCCGGCGTGCAGGCGATCCGCTTCTTCTACAACCCGATGATCCCCGCGCACATCCCCGGTGCGGGCTACAAGGTCCTCATCACGGGCCGCGCCGGCGGCTTCCGGCACGAGTCGATCGTCGACTTCGAGTGGATGATCCAGCAGCTCGGCGCCCAGAACGGCTTCGACGTCGACATCTGGGACCCGGCCATCGGCACCACCCCGGGGCGCAACGCTCCGGCCGGCGTCTCGCTGACCACCAGCCCGTTCCTGGATCTCAACACGCTCAAGCAGTACAAGACGATCATCTTCGACTCGACGGTCGGCCTGAGCGGCACGTCGACGGTCAACGGGACGGAGTTCGCCAACCTGCAGCAGTACATCCGTCAGGGCGGCGGCTTCGTGTCGATCCACGGCGCGACCGACTCGCTGGAGAACGTGCCGTGGTACATGGACCTCAACGGGGCCGGCTTCACCAACCACGGCAGCAACTCCAACGGCGGCATCCTGGTCGACACCGGCGCGGGCGGCAGCGTCGAGTACGTGACCGCCGATCCGGCTCACGCGTCGATGGCGGGGGTGCCCAACCGCTTCTTCAGCGTCGACGAGCTCTACAACACCAACCGCAACCCGGTCGACATGGGCATCGTCCATCCCCTGCAGTACGAGAACGAGGACTCGGTCATCAACCAGATCGGCTACAGCCCCGGTCCGCTGATGAACTCGGACGTGCACCCGATGACCTGGTGCCGCAACTTCGAGGGCGCCCGGTCCTTCACCACGGTGCTCGGCCACAGCTGGGTGTACGCCGGCGAGTCGTGGTTCCAGTCGATGATCCTCAACGCCATCCAGTGGACGGCCGGCCAGCGCTACGACAACTGCGTCACCTTCAACGAGGCGCGGGACATGCTGTCGGCCGCGGCGGCCGGCGGCAACGTGACGGCCGCCGGCAACACGGCGCTCAGCTCCGCGCTCGAGAGCGCCGACGCTGCGCATCGCGCCGGCAACGACGCGTCCGCGGCGACGTTCATGAAGACGTTCGTCGCCCAGGCCAAGAACGTGGCCAACTGCAGCTGCGCCGACGGTGGCACGGCGCTGCTGGCGCTCCAGTCCAAGGGCGTCGAGCTCGTGAACTGGATGAGCGGCAACGAGACCGAGCCGCCCGCGCCGAAGTTCACCGCGGATGCGTCGGGCGGCGTCGGCGGCAGTGTGCCGGCCACGCTGGCGCTCGCGCTAGGCGCGCCCGCGCAGTTCGGTGCCTTCACACCCGGCGTGGCCAAGGACTACACGGCCACGAGCACGGCCACCGTGGTCTCGACCGCCGGTGACGCGACCCTGTCGGTCGCCGATCCCGCCGGTACCAACACCGGCAAGCTCGTCAACGGCACGTTCGCGTTGCCGCAGACGCTGCAGGCCGGGGTCGGCTCGGCGTTCGCGCCGGTCGGCGGCTCCGCCGCCCCGACGACGCTGAAGGCCTGGTCGGCGCCGACCTCCAACGAGGCGGTCACGATCAACTTCAAGCAGTCGATCGGTGCCAACGACGCGCTGCGCACCGGCACCTACAGCAAGACCCTGACGTTCACGCTGTCGACCACGACTCCGTGAGCTGATCGTCGACGAGCCCGCGGGTGCGCGAAGTGCGCGCCCGCGGGAACGCCGACCTCAGTGTGACGTGACCGCAGGCTGGGAGAGCGCCGACGCGAGGCCGGCCCGCGTCCGCGGGGCTCCGCTGACGGCTGCGCCCCAAGCGCTGAAGCCGCGGGCGTCGACCCTCACAGTCGGGGACGTATTTCCGGGCGCCCTTTGTGCTCTGTGTCGCACAAGCGCCGGCAACGGCGACCGTGCAACTCACATCAGGAGCTCGTATGACCCGCCCGTTTCGCAGGATCCTCGCCGGCGCCCTCGCCACGGCGAGCCTGGTCGCCGTCGTTCCCGCTGCCCAGGCCGCCACCTACTCGCAGCCTGACCCCAACGAGCCGATCATCTGCGTCCGCTGCGGGGCCCTCACCCCGATCCAGCTCCCCGGGTGGGTCGTCAACCCGCCGATCAAGCAGGTCGAGATCGGCGCTGTCGCCCGTCCGTAGCGACCACGGATCGCCGCCCGCACCGCGAACCGGTCGCGGGCGGCGAGATGCTCTGAATCGTTGCCGGCTCGGGGCGCGGCAGCGGGTGGTCAGCGCGCGGCATCCTCGGTTTCGAGGGCCTGGAGCCCCATCGCGCTGATGGTTCCTAGGTCGTGACCAGGCAGAAGCCGTTGCCAAAGGGATCCGCGCAGCGCGTCAGGCTGCCCCAGTCGCCCGACTCCTGGCCCTCGACGCTTCCGCCGAGCCTGGTGATCTCCGATGTGGACATCGCGACGTCCTCAACGGAGAAATCGAGGTGTACCGGCGTCCAGTGTCTCGCGAACGAACGCCCCTCGGTCGCCGCGAGAAACGGCATCGAGCCCTCAGGCTGCAGGATCAGGTAGAGCTCGTTGCCACCCGCGGTCAGCTTCACCGTCCGCGAGGTCCGCCCGACCTCGGTGCACTGGAGCGCCTGGCAGTAGAACGCGGCGGCCTCGTCGAGGTCGGCCACGTCGATGCAGATCCTCACCGTCGTCATTCGGCGCCACGATACTCGTCACCGATGGTTCCCCGAAGTGGCATTCCCCCGGTCCCACTCCGCCACCGAGCGTACTGAGACCGATCGCGCCGGGGCCGCTTCGACCGCCGACGTCCTGACTTCTTACGATTGACTGAACGCTTCCCGCTCGAGGACGTGGCACACGCCGACGGCCAGTAGAAGTTCGCGTCCTGCAACCGATGCCAGGGGGGATTCGTGCGTCGCGCCGTTGTGGTCGTGTCGGTCGTGTTGTCGTCGCTGCTGTTTGCGGAATCCGCGTTCGCGCAGGCCAAGTTGGCCGAGGTCACGGCCAGGCCCGAGTCGGTGTCTCCGGGCGACCCGGTGCGCCTGGCGGCGAGGCTCACCGAGCCGGCACCGCCGGGAGGCACGGAGGTCACCTTCGACGTGCTGTTGGGGGGCGGAAGGCACCTACCGGAGTACAAGGCCGTGGTCCCGGGCGGTGCGACGAGCGTGAGCCAGGATGTCTATCTCCCGGCGGCGTTCCGAAGCACGACGGAGTACTCGTTCAGGGCGTCGGTGAACGGGGGCTCGTTGCTCGCGCCGCAGGACGTCCTCATGCCACCGCGCGACGAGGAAGGGTGGGCGCTGGACTCGTTCACCGGTCCCGCGGCGCTCGTGCTCGCGGGCCCATTTCGACCGTTCACCTTCGTGATCAACAAGCCCGCGCCGCGCGGCGGGCTGATCATCAACACCTCCGGCGGGTACACCGGGGAGGACGGCGCGTACGTGTCGACGAACGGCGACGGCAACGGGCTGTACTTCCCGGAGGGCACTCGCCGGGCGATCTTCCTGGCCAACACCGACACCAGCACGTCATGGGGCTATTGGAACCCGTCGCCGGTGGCGATGCTGGCTGAGATCGGGCCGCAGCAGGTGGGCCGTCCGCCGACCTCGCGGCTGCGTCTCGACTTCAGTCACCTGCCGCCCTGGTTCGCGCTCTCGCAGGGCTCGATCAACCCCGGCGGGACACTCGTGATGTCCGTCGGCATCGGCAATGCACCCAACCCGAACGGGACGACGATCTCGCTCTCGTCGGACAACCCGGACCTGATCGTCCCGGCGTCCGTCTTCATCCCGCCGGGCGAGGCCGGCGTGCAGTTCACCGCCTCCGCGCCCGCGCTCACGAGCACATGGTTCGCCCGTGTCACCGCGGCGTGGGCCGGGCGGACGACGCTCTCCGACATCTACATCCAGACCCCAGGTGTGCCTCAGGTGATCCCCACACCGACGCCGACACCGGCGCCGATCCCGGCGACGATCAGGCCCGGGGGATTTCCGACGATCACGAGCGGTCCGTCGCACAGCGCCCCGTCCAACGGCACGGCGACGTTCGCGTTCGAGTCCAAGCCGAGCCCGGGCGAGCAGCCGTTCCACTTCGAGTGCGAACTCACCCGCGACGGTCTCAGCCTCGGCCGCGAGCGCGGCGAGCCCTGTGCCTCGCCGATCACGTACACGGGACTCGAGCCCGGCAGCTATCAGTTCGGCGTCCAAGGCGTGGACGACTTCGCCTTCCGGGGCTCGCAGCGCAAACGGTCCTTCACCGTCAATGCTCCGGCGCGGCCGTTGCCGGCGCCGCCTGTTTTCTCGGCTCCGGCGACCACGCAGACCGGGTGGGTGGTGCTCACGGGCACCGCCGAACGCGGCGCCAGGGTCGAGGTCTATGACAGCGCGTCGGGGCCACGCTTCCCGGCGCCGTTCTTCACGGCCGGCGCGTCGGTCATCGACGGCCGGTGGCGGCTGAGCGTCAACAACCTCACCGAGGGCAGGCACCAGCTCTCGGCGCGCACCGTCAACGCGACCGGCGCCTCGGCGCTGACCGAGCCACAGCCCGTCGTCGTGACCACCGGTGGCGCCGTTCCCTCGCCGACACCGACGCCGACCCCCGTCGCGACCCCGAGTGGCCCACTCGACGACATCTCGCCCAACGACCGCGCCGTGACCGTCACTGGGACGCTCCCGCAAGCGACGACGGGCGTCTTCGGTGGCGCGTTCGCGTTCAACGGCACCGGCAGGCTCCTCGTCGCGCAGTTCACGATTCCGTACAAGCACCGGATGGGCGCGTGGGTCAAGCCCGACGCGAGCATCGCGTCCGAGCAGACGATCATCGGGCAGTGGAAGACGGGAGCCACGCCGGGTGACGGCGCTTCGATCGCCCGCCTGGTCTACGACGGCGCGGCGCGGCGGGTCATCTACTCGGTGATCTGGGCCGGGACCAAGCCGCGCACGGTGACCGCGGCCTCGCCGGCCGGCAGCGTCGCACCGGGCGAGTTCCACCTGGTGGAAGGCGGCGTGCGCGACAGCGAACAGGTCGTCGTCGGCGTCGACGGGCGCCTGTACTACGACGGCAATTACGCCCCCTACATCGCACGCGGTGACGGCACGACCCCGTTCTCGGTCGGCGACGCCGCCAACGGCGGCTCACCGTTCCGAGGCGTGATCGACAGCCCGTGGGTCCTCGCCGTGCCGGCACCGAGAGCAGACGCGTACACGCCCGTGCAGCCCGTCCCCGGTCCGCTGACCCAACTGCTCCTCCCGTTCGATCAGGCGCCGGGCACGCCGACGCCCACTCCGACTCCGAGCCCGACGCCCACTCCGACGCCGACGCCCACCGCGACTCCGACTCCGACCGCGACCCCCACCCCGACGCCGACCCCCACCCCGACGCCGACCCCCACCCCGACGCCGACCCCCACCCCGACGCCGACGCCGACCGCGACGCCGACCCGAACCCCGACCCCGACCCCGACCCCGACTCCCACCGCAACGCCCACCCCGACTCCGGCGCCCACTCCGGGCCCGGTGTGGGCGCCGCCGGCGCCGGCGATCACGGCGCCGGCGTCCTATAGCTGGAGCCGCAGCGCGACGCTCACGCTGTCGGGCACGGCCCAGCTCGGTGCGACGGTCGAGATCTTCGCCGACGGGGCATCGCTCGGAACGACCACCACGAGCGCGTCCGGCACCTGGACCCGGACCGTCACGGTGGCCGCCGACGGCGCGTACCTGTTCACCGCCAAGGCGAGCAACCTTGGAGGGACCTCGCCGAGCTCCGCCGTCCGGGTCATCCAGATCGACACACGCGCACCCGCGGCACCGGTCATCATCGCACCGACCGGCAGCGCCCCGACCACGTTCACACTCACCGGTACCGCCGAGGCGGGCACGACCGTGGAGGTGTTCGAGGACGGATCGTCCCGCGGAACCGTGGCCGCCGGCAACGGCACATGGTCGAAACAGTTCACCGGCGCCCCGAGTGGGACGCACACGTTCACAGCGCGGACGACCGACATCGCCGGGAACACGTCGCCGGTGTCCGCAGGCTCCTTGCTGCGGATCGGCTGAAGATAACGAGGTCGTGAGGAGACCGGTGACGCCCGCGATGCGGCACCCGTCACCGGTGCGTGCCGCGTCAAGGCGGTGCAGCCAGTAACGCTTGTCGATTTGACGGGACCAGAGGTGAGATCCGTCGAGCGCTTGGAACCAAGCGCATATGACAATTTCGAACCTCCTCACGCCTGGCGACGCCTTTCCGCCGTTGACGCTCGTTCGCCCGGGCGGTGACACGCTCGGGCTGCCAGTGCCTGGTGAGTACACCGTCGTGTTGTTCTACCGCGGCAGCTGGTGCCCGTACTGCAACGCGCAGTTGCGGGCGTTCGAGCGTGCGCAGGACAAGCTCGCCGAGGTCGGCGCGCATGTGGTCGCGCTCTCGATCGACGACGAGGCGACCACGCAGGCGACCATCGACAGGCACGGCCTCAGCTTTCCGGTCGGCCACAGCGCCGATGCGCGCGCGCTCGCCCAGGCGACGGGTGCGGTGGTCAACCCGGACGCCGGCTACGTCGAGTCGACCGGTTTCGTGGTCGGGCCGGAGGGCAAGGTCCTCGTCGGCGTCTACTCGACCAACGCGATCGGCCGCCTCGTGCCTGACGACGTGATCGGGTTCATCCGCTACGTCCGCGAACACGAACACGCCGCTGCCTGAGCATGCTGGTCGAGACCGAGTCCGTCGACTGGCCGCGCGCGCTCACGTCCCGCGAATGCGACGCGGCCTATGCGCGGCTGCACGGCCTGCTGCTGCGGTTCGCGCGACGTGAGCTCGGGCGGCGCGCGTGGATCGGCGGCCCTGAGCTCGACGACCTCGCGCATCAGGCGACGGCGGATGCGCTCGTGTCGATCGGCCGGCGGTTGCCGGAGTTTCGCGGCGAGAGCCGGTTCCTCACCTGGGCGTACAAGTTCGTCCTGTTCGAGGTCGCCAAGAAGTCCGGGCGCCACTTCTGGCACGGGCCGCACACGCCGATGGACGCCGAGGACTGGGACCGGCTGCCGGATCGCTTCGGGCTCGACCCGACGCGCGAGAGCGAGTCGCGCGAGCTGCTGGCCGCACTGCGCCGCGCCGTCGACGATGTCCTGACCGAGCACCAGCGGCGCGTGTTCGTGGCGCGCATCCTCAACGACATCCCGCTCGATGCGCTGGTCGTGGAGCTCGGCTCGAGCCGCAACGCGATCTACAAGACCCTGTACGACGCCCGGCGCAAGCTGCGCGAGCAGCTCGTCGCCGGTGGACACCTGGATGACGAATGACGACGCTTGAACGCTTCCTGACCGTGGACCCGCGCGACGCAGGCTGCGAGCGCACGCTGGAGCTGCTGCACGTGTTCGTGGAGGACGTGCTCGCAGGACGTGAGCCGGACCCAGCGATCATCGCGCACCTCCGGGCCTGCCCGCCGTGCGCCGAGGACTTCGACGCGCTGCTCCGCGTCTGGCGATGACCGCTCTGGTGGCGCGGCGCGCGCTGCTGCGCGTGGCGCTCGCGGCCGTGCTCGCCAACTCGACGTGGTTCAGTGCCACCGCGGTCGTTCCCGCGCTCAGCCGCGACTGGCAGCTGACCGACGCGGGCGCGGCGTGGCTGGTGATCGCGGTGCAGGCCGGCTTCATCACCGGCAGCGTCGTCTCGGCGGTGCTCAACCTTCCCGACCGGCTCGAGCCGCGGCACCTGATGGCGGCCTCGGCGGTGGCCGCCGCACTGTTCAACGCCGAGCTGCTGGCAGCGGGAGGGCTGGCCCCGGCACTCCCGTCACGGTTTCTGGTCGGCGTGGCGATCGCGGGCGTCTACGCACCCGGCGTGCGGCTCGTCGCCACCCATTTCGACCGCGGACGCGGCCTCGCCGCGGGGACTGTCGTCGGCGCGCTCACCTTCGGCTCTTCGATGCCACATCTCGTCCGCGGCCTGGCGGACATCCCATGGCAGGCGACGATCGCAGCCACGTCCGTGCTTGCGCTCGGCGCCGTGCCGGCGATCCTGCCGGTACGCGCCGGGCGCACGATGCATTCCGCGCCGCCGCTGGACCTTGGCGCGGCCTGGCGGACGCTCCGCGAGCGGCCGCTGCGCCTCACGACGGGCTCGTACCTCGGTCACATGTGGGAGTTGTACGCGCTCTGGGCTTGGCTGCCGATGTTCTTCGCCGCTTCGCGAGACATGGCGCCAGGCCGCGTCGAGGCCGGCGTCGTCGCGTTCGCGGCGATCGGAGTGGCGGGGCTGGCGGGTTGCGTCGGCGGCGGCGTGCTGGCAGACCGGATCGGGCGGACCGCCACCACCAGCGCGGCGATGTTCGCCAGCGCCGCATGCTGCGTCGCGAGCCCGCTCGCCTTCGACGCCCCGTCCGCTGTGCTCGTCGTCGTGTTGGTCGTCTGGGGCGCGGCCGTGATCGCCGACTCGGCGCAGTTCTCCGCGGCGGTGACCGAGCTCGCTCGGCCGGAGTACGCAGGCTCGGCGCTGACGCTCCAACTGGCGCTCGGGTTCGCGCTGACCGTGGCGAGCATCCGGCTCGTGCCGGTCTTCGCCGACGCGGCCGGGTGGCGGTTCGCGCTGCTTCCGCTCGCCGCCGGGCCACTGCTCGGCGCCGCCGGGATGCTGCGCCTGCGCGCGCTGCCCAGCGCCCACCTGCTGGCGGGTGGCCGCCGATGATCGAGTTGTTCGAGCCGCGTCTGACCGTGGCGGACCTACCGCGTTGCATCGCGACGTGGTGGAGCTGCCTGAGCGCGGCGCCGCGTGCGTCTGGGTCGGCGGTCGCGGGCGCGGATCGCTCTGCCTCTGGTCGCTCGGGTCAGCGCCGGCTCGCGAGCAGGCGCCCGCGGGCGCGGTGGAGGTGGGGCATGAGGCCGTAGATGACGATCGGCACGGCGATCGTGGCCAGCACGAACGTGCGCAGGACGGTGGACATCGGCGCCAGCCAGTCGCTGAGGGTCACGTTGAGCAGCGTGAGGGTGGGGAACACGCACAGCCAGATCATCAGCGCGAGCTGGTGGCGGCTCGGCGGTGCGGGACGCGCGGGGGCGGTGTCGGGGGTCATGGGAGCCTGTCTTTCTTCGCAGGGTCGGGGAGGTCAGGCTGCGCTGCGGAGTGCGCGGGCGGAGGCGTCGATGTCGGCTCGGACGAGCTCGGTGTTGATGGCGATCGCCGCGGCGGAGCCTTCGCCGGCGGCGGTGATCACCTGGGCGCGCGGGTTGGTGGCGTTGCCCGCCGCCCACACGCCGGGGACGCTGGTGCGCCCGTCCGCGCCGGTGTGCACGAGCCCGTCGTCGCGCAGCTCACAGCCGAGCAGCACGGCCGGGTTGTCGAGGTTCGCACGCAGCGCCGGACGCATGAAGACGGCGGCGCGCTCGACCATCCGCCCGCCGGCGAGCTGCACGGCGCGTAGCCGGTCGTCCTCGACGACCAGCCGCTCGACGGTGCCGTCGACGATCGCGATGCCGCGAGCGTGAAGCGTCGCGCGCTCGGCGTCGGTGACAGCGGTGGAGTGGGTGAACAGGGTCACGTCGTCGGTCCACTGGCGCAGCAGGTGCGCGTGCTCGACCGAGCCGAGCACGCCGACGGGCCGGTCGCGGACCTCCCAGCCGTGGCAGTACGGGCAGTGCAGGAAATCGCGGCCCCAGCGCTCCCGGGCGCCCTCGATCCCCGTGGGCAGCACGTCCCCGGCGCCGGTGGCCAGCAGCACGTGGCGAGCCTCGACGAACCGGCCGCTCAGCATGCGCAGCGTGAAGTCGCCGAGCGCATCGACGACGCGGTCGGTGACGACCTCGACCCCGTAGTGCAGGACCTCCGCCCGCCCGAGATCGAGGAGCTCACTTGGGGGCGTGCCGTCGCGGGACAGGAAGCCCTGCATGTGCGCGGCCGGGGCGTTGCGCGGCCTGGCGGCGTCGATGACGATCACGCGGCGACGGGCGCGCCCGAGCACGAGTGCCGCGCTCAGGCCCGCCGGGCCGCCGCCGATGATCGCGACCTCGTAGAGCTCAGGTTCTCTTCCGGTGTTCATGCCCTTCAGCCTGCGCGGCGGCCGGCGTTTTGAGAAGGGTTCGTTGCCGTTTCCGGGAAACGCCGGTAGCGTCGGCCTCGTGGCGGAAGCGCACGCGGGCCCGGACGTGCTGGCCGAGGTCGGCCCCCGGCTGCGGCGGCTGCGCGAACGCCGCGAGCTGACGCTGACCGCGCTGGCGGAGCAGACGGGGATCTCCAAGAGCACGCTCTCACGGCTGGAGAACGGCGAGCGCAAGCCCAGCCTGGAGCTGCTGCTCCCGCTGGCGGAGGCGTTTCACCTGCCGCTGGACGAGCTCGTCGGCGCGCCGCGCGTCGGCGACCCGCGGATCCGCTCGCAGGCCAAGACCCGCAACGGCCGGCTCGTGTACCCGCTGACGGGGCAGTCGAGCTCGATGGCGGTCTGGAAGGTCGTGATCCCGCCGGAGAAGGAACGGCGGCTTCGTACGCACGCGGGCTACGAATGGCTCTACGTGCTCTCCGGGGAGATGCGGCTGATCCTCGGCGAGCACGACATCGTCATGCAGGCCGGCGAGGTCGCCGAGTTCGACACCCGGATGCCGCACTGGTTCGGCCCCACCGGCGACCAACCGGTCGAGATCCTCAGCGTCCACGGCACCCACGGCGAACGCATGCAGGTCCGCGCCGGTCCGCGCCACGAACACCGCCACGACTGACCCCGAGCATCAGCTCGAGAGTCGTTCCCGGAAACAGCAACACGAGCGCCAGTCCGGCCGCGCTACGCAGCTCCGACCCGCGTCCTGCCGCCGCGCCCGTCCCGGCGCTGGTCTGACCCGGTCAGGAGCCGACGCGTGTAACGCCTTGGGCGCGGCGCGGACTTGGCTCGAATGGCATCACCGATCACCCATACCCGGCGACGACGCACATGACTGACGCCCCGCCCGTGGTGGCGCTTCGTCCGTCCGAGCAAGCGATCGCTCAGCGGCTGATGGATGAGCTGGACCGCTTCAACGCGGACGCGACAGGAATCGTGGATGCGCGCGAACTGCTTCTCACCGAGCTCGGAGAGGGTGATGAGCTGCTCGGCGGCCTCCATGGCTGGAGTTGGGGCGCCACGTGCTGGATCGAGTCGCTGTGGGTGCGTGACGACATGCGGGGGTCCGGGCTCGGCGGGCGGCTGCTCGATGGCGTCGAGCGGCTCGCGCGTGATCGCGAGTGCCTGCAGCTCGCGTTGGAGACGCACTCCTTCCAAGCACCTGACTTCTACCGCCGGCACGGGTTCGAGGTCGTCGGCACGCTGCGCGACTACCCCTTCGGCCACGATCACGTGATCATGCGCAAGCCGCTCGCGGACGTCGCGCGTCCCGCTCGCGGCTGGATCGACATCCAGATGCATCGCGGCTCTCGGGCGGGCCTGCGGTCTCTGTTCGAGCTCGCGGACGACTCGCCGGCCGAGCTCGACCGCTACCTCGACGCGGGACGCGTCCTCGTCGCCCTCGATCGCGGTCGAATCGTCGGACACCTCCAGCTGGTCGGCGATGCGGCGTCACTCGAGGTCAAGAACATGGCCGTGCTGGAGTCGCACGAGCGGCGCGGCATCGGGCGCTCGTTGATGCGGGCCGCGATCGATCTCGCGCGCGCGGAAGGACACGCACTGCTGGCTGTTGCCACCGCTTCGGCCGACATCGGCAACCTGCGCTTCTATCAGCGGCTCGGCTTCCGGATGCGCCGGATCGAACGCGATGCGTTCACGGAAGCGAGCGGATATGCGCCGCAGGACGTGGACGGGATCCCACTGCGCGACCGCGTGTGGTTGGACCTCGACCTGCGCACGGCGGACGGAGCCGGCGCCTGATGGACGTTGACGCGATCCGAGCACGACTGGAGTGCAGGCGTCATTCGCGGGAACTCCGGGCAGCGGCCCGGACGCCGCGTTTGGCGAGCAGCCCGTTGAGCAGGAGCAAGAGCGTCTTGTTCGCGGGCGCGCGGTAGCCCGTCTCGGTGTGTGGCGCGTAGAGCGTCGTGTCCAACCAGCCCGTGTACTGGCGGGTCTCGAGACCGATCAGCCGCGGTTGGTAGCGGTGCCCGAGCAGGCCGGCCCGGCGGGCGCCGGGCGGCAGTGCGCGGCCGGTGAGCTCGAGTCGGCCGTCGTGCATGGCGCCGATGGTCACCGGGACCACGACCGGTCGGCCGTCGGCGCCGGCGAACCCGGCCAGATGGTGCGCGGTCTTGATCAGCCGGCGGCGGGCGCGTGTGGCGTCGATGCGTGGGCCGGTGCCGTTCTTGGGCGGGCTTTGCGAGGCCGGTTCGGCCTCAGGCCACGGCTCGCCGATCACTCGGCGTTCCCCGGCGCAGCGCAGGTCGGGCCAGGTCGCGATGCGTTCGACGGTGATCTCGACCGGCACGCGTGCGCGGTAGTACTCGCGCAGCCAGCGGTTCCAGAACGGCCCCTCGGCCGGCGGTCCGAGTTGCAAGGTGGACAGCTCGCGGACCCGTTGGCGCTGTTGAGCGGTCGGTTGCTCGATGACACGCGCGGTGCCTTGGACGAGGACGTAGAGGTCGCTGTGGCACGTGCCGTGTTCGCGGGCGTGGAAGGCCATCGCGACGCGCGGGTCCCGCGCGATCCGCTCGAGCTTCTTGCTGAACCCGAGTGACGTCGTGAAGCCGATCGTGCCCGCGTCGCGGTCGCGCATCCCGATCGGCGCGACCGCCTGCACGACGACGCCGCCGGCGGGCGTCCGGTAGCCGAGTGCCGCGGTCAGATCGCCGGCGAGCACGCCATCGACCTCGTCGTCCCAGACGACCGGACTCACCGTGTCACCGCCGTTGTGCGGGCACGCTCGCGCAGCAGCATCGCGCCCTCGAGCGCGGCCAGCAGGACGAAGAGCGCGGCGATGCCGGCCACGAACACGTATGCCAGCGCGTTGGACGTGTCCACGTCCTCCCACGCGCGCGCCGTCGCGAGCAGGATCAGCGCGAGGCCGATCAGCTGGCTCTCGAGCGTGATGCGGATCGCGCTCCAGCGCCCGTCGAGGCCCATCATCAACGCCGTGACACCCGGGAGCGCGAACCAGCCGCCGAGGGTCTGGGCCGTCAGCGGCGTCAGCAGCCACGGCCAGTGCTCGATCATCGTGCTCGGCGAGAGCAGCAGCACGAGCGCGACCAGCGACTGCGCTCCGCCCACGATCAGCAACAGCGGCCGCACCGCGCGCGGCAGCGGTGGCTCGCCGGGCTCCGGCACGCGCGGGTCCGTCGCACGGTTGCGCACCCACGCCAGCGGGACCAGCACGGGCGTGACCACATAGAGCCCTACCCAGATCCAGAAGGCGACGTGGGCGGTGGCGAAGCGATCGAGGTGGTTGAACGTCCCGATCGCCATGAAAAGCGTGAAGGCGGTGACGGGGAGAAAGCCGACGTGGACGCGATGCCAGCGCGTTTCGCGGGCCACGCGCACGAAGAAGTACGCGCCCGCGACGTAGCCGGCGCCCATGATCAGCGGCGTGATCGTGGGCTGGACGTCCCAGGCGAACCAATGGCGCGTGTCGTCGGGGAAGAAGTACAGAAGGGTGAACGCGACGAGCAGGAACGGCACGATCACGGCGCCCAAGACCCGCGTGCCGGCCAACACGCGATCATCGCGCCCAGGCGCACCGCCCTCGGTCGCCGAACGCGACCCGAACCGGCTTCCTCGAGCGGTGTCGCCGCGGTGTACGGCGGCTGTGGTGGTGGTGTGATCGGCCATGTCGCTCCTGGCGGGTGGCGGTGGGGGGGTGTGCCCGAGAGTCCGTCACGGACGGCGCGCGTTACACGTAACGGTCCAGGGCCGCGGCAGACGACAACGCATGGGTACCAGCACCGCTCCCCGACGGACACCCCTTCAGCTCCTGGTCGTCCCGCTCGTCGCGGCGGGAGTCGTCCTCGGCGTCTGGGTCGCCGGAGGTGTCATCACCGATGACTTCCGCGTCTCGATCGCGTTGACGACGGTCTGGATGGCCGTCGCCGCCGGCGCGTGCCTGTTGATCGCCATTCGCAGCCGGCCGCTGCGTGTCCCGGTGCTCGTGACCTATGTCCTGACGGCCGGGAGTCTTGGCGTCTTCCTGGCCTCGACGACCCTTCGCGATCGTGTGGTCGACGAGCGGGTCTTCACCGTCTCCCCGCCCGTGACCGCGGCCGGCGCGTCGCCCGCGCGCCCGCCGCGACCCGAGAATCGCCGGCTCGCTCGCGGTCGCTTCACGTCCGGCGAACACGCAACGCGTGGGACCGCGACGATCGTCCGGCTCGCCGACCGCCGCACGTTCGTGACGCTCACCTCGTTCTCGACGTCACCGGGCCCGGATCTGCGCGTACGCCTCGCCTCGGCGCGGACGCTCGACGGCGGCGCGGCGGATGCCGTCGACCTCGGTGCGCTCAAGGGCAACCGCGGCAATCAGCAGTACCGGATCCCGTCCGGCGTGAGCCTCCGCGGCCGTGCGGTCGTGATCTGGTGCCGCGCGTTCAGTGCCCGCTTCGGCTCGGCGACACTGATCACGCCGCTGTCGCGGGCTGAGCGAAGGACGTCCGGACGTCGCGGTGAGCTCGAGCGCGCCGGACAGGAAGCGATCGCCTAGATGTTCTCGGCGGCGAGCCGGTGTTCCTCCGGCGATGAGCGGGTCGTGCTCGACACCGCGTTCGTGTCACCCCTCCAGCTTCGCGGCGAGGCGGTCGAAGGACGAGTTCCAGCCCGCCTCGGCGTGACCGAAGCCCTCGGGGTAGAGCCCGTCGATGAGTTCCATGCGGGTGCGGCCGCCGATGTCGTGCAGCTCGACGCGGGTGATCACGGCCTCGGGCATGCCGAGCTCGGGCATCGGGTCCGAGCGCAGCACGAGCAGCGTGGGCGGGTCGAGTTCGAGGATCTCGTAGCCGGTGGGCATCTCCTCGCCGGTGTCGCGGCGGACCATCGTCAGCTCGTAGCGCCCGCCGACGCGCAGGTCGACGTGGATCCGGTCCTCGGGGGTGTCGAACTGCGCGGGCCCGTACCACGCGGCGATCTCCGATGGGACGGTCCAGGCGCGGAAGACGTCTTCGGGTGGGGCGTCGAACTCGCGCGTGATGCGGATCTCGAGCGTCTGGGGCGGGGCGATCATGTGGGCTCTCCTTTGCGTTGCAGGTGCGCGTCGAGCCGATCGAGCCGCCCCTCCCAGGTGCGTCTGCGCGCCTGCATCCAGGCCATCGCGTCGTCGAGCGGTTCGGGTTGCATGCGGCTCGGCCGCCACTGCGCGTCGCGGCTCCGGACGATCAGGCCGGCGCGTTCGAGCACCTTCAGGTGGCGCGAGATCGCGGGCAGGCTCATCGTGAACGGCTCGGCGAGCTCGTTGACGGTGGCCTCGCCCTCGGCGAGGCGGGCGAGGATCGAGCGCCGCGTGGGGTCGGCGAGCGCGGCGAAGGTCTGGCTGAGCTGGTCGGTCGGCATCTAACGTCTCGGTTAATTAACCGGTCCATTAAATACACGACGCGACGACGTTGGGCAAGCGGCGATGAGTTTCGGCGCGTTCGCGGATTGAACGTCACGACCACCACCCGAAAGGACGAAGATGGCCGACGTGACCTTCAAGCGCATCGACGAGATGGAGACGCTCTACCACGGCGTCGCGCGGCGCGCCCGCGCCGAGCTCGGCGTCACGGCCTGGGGCATGCAGGTCTACGAGTTCCCGCCGAACTGGGACGGTCACCCCGAGCACGCGCACGACGACGGCACCGAGGAGGCCGGGCAGGAGGAGGTCTACATCCCGCTCGCGGGCTCGGCGACGCTGATCGCCGGCGAGGAGACCTATGACCTGCGGCCCGGCGCGATGGCGCGGGTCGGTCCCGCCCAGCGCCGCCGGCTCCTGCCCGGCCCGGACGGCTTTCAGTACCTGGCGATCGGCGGGCTGGTCGGCGCGCACACGCCGTCGCCCTGGACGGAACTTGGCGGACCGTGGCCGACACCGCCGTCGGCCTGACGCGGCTGCTCGCCGCCGCCCGCGACGGCGACGAGCACGCCTTCGTCCAGCTGACCAGCCCGCACCGCCGCGCGCTGCATGTGCACACCTACCGGATGCTCGGCAACCTCCACGACGCCGACGACGCCCTCCAGGAGACGCTGCTGCGCGCCTGGCGCGGCCTGCCGAGCTACCAACCGCGAGCGCCGCTGAATGCGTGGTTGCACCGCATCGCCACCAACGTGGCCCTGCGCATGCTCGAGCAGCGCCGACCGACCGACCCGCTCGACGCCCACCTCCAGCCCTACCCCGACCGCTTGCTGGACGAGTTGCCGACGCCCGAGGAGCGGGCGATCGCGCGTGAACGGCTCGGCCTGGCCTTCGTCGCCGCGATGCAGGTACTGCCAGCGCGCCAGCGCGCCGTGCTCGCCCTGCGCGACGGCCTCGGCTGGTCCGCGCGCGAGACCGGCGGGGCGCTCGAGCTGTCCACCGCCGCGGTCAACAGCGCCCTCCAACGCGCCCGCGAGCGACTCGCCCGCGAAGGCGAGGCCCTGGCGCGGATCCACGACTCCAGCGTCGAGGCGGGCGTCGTCGAGGCCTTCCTCGACGCCTGGGCCGCAGTCGACGTCCCGCGCATCATCGCGCTGCTCACCGACGACGCACTGCTGACGATGCCCCCGATGGGCGCGCGCTTCGAGGGCGCCACCGCGATCGGCGAGTTCTTCGCCACCCAGCCGATGGACGGCCGGCTCGACCGCATCACCCACACCGTCACGCGGGCGAACGGGCAACCCACCCTGGCCAGCTACGCCGACCACGAGGCCTACGGCGTCATGGTCTTTGCCCTGCGCGGCCACCGCATCGCCGGCATCACCGGCTTCCCGCACGACCTCGAGGTGTTCACGCAGCTCGGGCTGCCGACGCGGTCCGTGGAGGGCGTGGCTCAGCCGGCGCGTGATCTTACGATTGACTGAACGACACCGTGGCGACGGCCCGTCGCCAGGGGTGCACCAGTAGCGTCGCGGCGGTCGATGAGACTCACCATCGCCTCATGAGCCGCGCCCTCACGAACCCGCCTGGAATCGGCTCGTGAAGCGACTCGTCGCGCCCCTGGCTCTCGTCGCCATCGCCGTCGCCGTCCTCGTGACGACCGCCGGCGGTGGCGGCGCGACCGGCGACTCGGCTGCGCCGGTTCCGCGGCTGAACGTCCCGCGCCTGGACGGAGGCGGCGACTTCGAGCTCGCGCGGCTGGCGTCCTCGGAGTCGCCGACGCTGCTCTGGTTCTGGGCGCCGTGGTGTGAGATCTGCAACCAGGAGGCGGCGAACATCGAGCGGTTGGCGGTCGCGGGCCGCAACGACCTGACCGTGGTGGCGATCGGCGGGAGGGATGACGCGGCCAACGGCCCGGCGTTCGTTGCCCGCCACGGTCTGCGCACACCGACCGTTCTCTTCGACGAGTCGATGGCCACGTGGGAGGCGTACCGGATTCCGGGTCAGCCCGGCGCGGTGCTGCTGGATCGCGACGGCCGGGAACGCGCCCGCTGGAGCGGCCCGTTCGACACGAGCGCGGCGCTCGACGCGGCGCGGGCGCTCTGAAGCACCTGGCCCGCAGCGCGCTGGTCGCGATCGCGGTCGCGACGGCGGGGTGTGGCGACGGCAGGAAGCCCGGCCCGCGGTCGACCGGGACCGTGGTGTTTGCCCGGGCGCTCGAGGGTGCTGTCGTGCCGGGTCCGGCGCTCGCCCGGGACGGCAGCGTGCTGGCGGCGTCCAACGCCGGGATCCTGCATGCGCTCGACCCACGGACGGGCCACGATCGCTGGACGTTCGACGGCTCCGGTCCATATGGCGTCGATCTTTCGACCTCTCCGCTCGTGCGGTCGGATGGGACGATCCTCTGGCCCGGGCCAGGACACCGCCTGTACGCCCTCGACGGTCGCGGCCTTCGACTGTGGTCACTCGGCTTCGCCTCGATGCCACTCACGCCGGCGGCGGGTCGAGATGACACCGTCTATGTGATGGAGACCGCGGGCGTACTGCACGCCCTGACCGTGACCGCGCGCGGTGTTCGAGAGCGTTGGCGGCTGCGCGTCGGCACGGGGCTGTCATACGGCAGTCCGACGGTTGGAGCCGACGGCCGGGTGTACACGACCATTGGACGCGACCTCGTCGCCGTCGATGATCGCCCTCGGAGGGCGCACGTCGCGTGGCGCTTCGCCGCGGCAGCCGATGTCGAGGTCTCGCCGGCCGTCGCCACCGACGGCACGATCGTGCTCGGGACCAATGACCGCTTTCAGTATGGCGTGGCGCCTGACGGGCGTGAGCGCTGGCGTGTGCGCCGCGACGTGTGGACCTACTCATCGCCGCTCGTCACCCCGGACGGACTCGTGCGCTACGGGGACCATCGCGGACGCGTGTTCACCGTCGAAGCGGCGAATGGGCGGGTGCGCCGGATCGATCAGGCGCATGGGCAGGTGTGGACGCGTCCCGCACTCGACGCGCGCGGCACCGTGGTCGTCGGCACCCATGCCGGCGAGATCTTCGGCTTCGCCGGCGACGGGCGCCGCGTGCTGCACGTGAGAACCGGCGGCTCCGTCGAGTCCTATCCCGTGAGCGGGCCGGACGGGACGACCTACCTCGGATCGGAGGACGGCCGGTTGTACGCCGTGCGGCCGGATCCGTGAGCGCCGCCCGCGCTCGCCTCAGGAGTCCTTGAGCAACGGCCGCAGATCCTCGATGCGGTCGTATGCCCACCACAGGTAGTTGCGGGTCCCGTTCTCGCGCAGCGGGTGCAGGTCACGGTGCCCGGGATCGTCGAGGAATCCTTGGAAGGCCTCACGTGACGGCCACTCGACGAGAACGAGTGCCTGGCGCGCCTCGGTGTCGCCGACGCTGACGGGCGCGTCGGCGTCGAGCTTGCCGAGTGCGACCACGCTTCCGCCGTACTTGCGCACCGCGTCGAGCGACCGCCGCGAATAGGCGAGGTAGTCGTCGTTGTCGGCGAGGTCGAACAGGTTCAGCGCGTAGAGGCTCATGCAGAGAGCGTCCCACGCGGGCCGTCAGTGCCGTTCGAGGATCTGTTTGAGGCGCGCGAGATCCTTGTTGTTGGCGCGGCGCATCGCGCGTCCGACCATCGGCGCGGCGATCCGCTTGAAGCCGGCGGGCTCGCCGCGATTGCGCAACGTCATGCGAGTGGCGCCGTCGCCGGCGTCGGTCCACCCGTAGGTGGTCTCCATCGGGAATGGCCCTTGGGCGGTGCTCATCACGAGGCGCTCGCCTGGGACGAATTCGCGGATCTCGTAGGTGTAGGCGAGTCGCCGCCCGAGAAAGTTGGCGACGAACGCGACGCGCGAGCCGACCGCGAGCGGTGGGGCCGTCTGCCACTCGACGGCCGTGATGTTCTCGTACCACTCGACCGCGTGGTCGACATCGCTCGCATACGCCGCCACCTCGCGACGCGGACGCGCGATCTCGATGTGGGTCTCGATGTCGACCGCCACGGGAGCACACCCTACGCCCATGCCGGCGGAGGTCGATGCGCCTTCCGGGCCGTGCGCCGACGACTTCAGGGAGTGGGGTGTCACGTCCGCGGGCGTCGCGAGACGGTATGGCCGTGGATACCTCATCGAAGCGCGCAGCCGTGGCCCCGGGATCGCTCCTGATGCAGCTCCGGGTCGCGCGTCACACGGAACGCCTGGATGCCGTGGTCGCCTTCTATCGGGACGGGCTCGGCCTTGCCGAGATCGGCGGGTTCCGCGATCACGACGGCTACGACGGCGTCTTCCTCGACGTCCCCGGTACGGGTGCGCACCTCGAGTTCACCACCGGTGGCGGGCACCGCGCGCCCGAGCCACACCCGGAATCGCTCCTCGTGCTCTACCTCGGCGACGACGCCGCCGTCCGGGCGGCCGCGGAGCGCCTCGCGATCGCACCGGTCGCGCCGGCCAATCCGTACTGGGCCGGACATGGGCTGACGTTCGAGGACCCCGACGGGTTCCGGGTCGTGCTCGTGCCCGAGCGCTGGGAGTAGGCCGCGCCCGTGGTGCTCCTGGGAGTGCGCCGACGGTTGCTGAGACGATCGGGCAACTATCAGCGCGTGTCGATCATTCATGGTGCCGACGCGCTCCCGTACGGTCGTCGGCGATGTCAGTTGCCGCCAACCTCACACTTCCGGCGATCGCCGTCCCGTGGCGGAGGCCGCCGGAGACCGGTTCGCGGGTGCGCGTCGCCGTCACGCATTTCACGGATCCGCTCTGCCCGTGGGCGTACTCGTTTGAGCCGGTTCTGCGCGCGCTCGAGGCGCGCTACGGCGATCAACTGGTCTTCCACACTGTCCTGATCGGGCTCGTCGGCAACGTGGAGCAGTCGCTGGCGCGCGGATCGTCGGCCGCGGGTCGCGCGCTGACCGCGCTGCGCTTTCGCCGCTACGGGATGCCGATCACGCCGCATGTCCGCGATCGCGTGATCGCGTCGGAACCGGCGTGTCTGCTCGTGAAGGCCGCCGCCGAGCAGGGCGCAGAACTCGCCGACGCGCTGCTGCGCGTGCTGCGGCTCGCGTGGTACACGACTGACCTGCTGCTCGACGAAGACGCGGCACTCGCCGCGGTGTGCGCGAGCGTCGCGGGCCTCGACGGCGCCGCGGCGCTCGCCGACCGCGACGCCGCGGCGGTGCGGGCAGCCTACGAGGCTGACCGGCTCGAAGCGCGCACCCCGCACCCGGTGGCCACCACCCTCCGCCGCACCGCGAACTCCGACGGCGCCGAGCGCCATACCGCGCCCACGCTGATACTGACCGCGCAGGACGGCAGCTCTGCGGTCGTCCCCGGCTTTCAGCCTTTCGAGGCCGCCGACGTCGCGCTCATGAACCTCGAACCGCGGCTGCGTCGCCTGCCGGCGCCGGCGCTCGAGAACCTGCTGGCGGCCTACCCCGCGGGTCTTGCCAGTCAAGAGGTCGCACGCACGCTGGCCGACACCACCGCGCCTGTGGATCGCGTCGGCGCCGAGCAACAGCTCACCGAACTCGTGGCGGCCGGCCGCGCACGTCGCTTCGCCCTCGGCGATGACGCGCTGTGGACGCCCGCCTGACACCTGCAACAGGAGCCACGATGCACATCCCCACCGCGACCCCGTCGGCACCGGAACAACACGCCCGCGCGATCCGCGTGGTCGAGCAGATGCTCGACCACGCCGCCAACGCGAGATGGGCGAGGCTGTCCGAGGTCTTGACGGACGACTTCGTGATCGTCGAGCCGCCGTCACTCCCTTACGGCGGCGAGCACCACGGCGTCGACGGCTACGTGGCCCTGCTGCAGCGCATCACCGAGCTCTTCGCGCTGCGGTTCGAGTTGCACGACCTGCACGCGCTCGATGCGTCGAGGGTCCTGCTCCACATGCACGTGACGTTCACCGGCCGCGCGACGAACCGGGCGCGGCGGCTCCCGGTGCTCGAGTTGCTCACCACGCGCGACGGACGCGTCGCCCGAAGCGAGGTCTTCCTCGCAGACACCGCCACGCTGCTCACGTGCTGCCAGAACCACCCGCAGCGCGTTGACGCCGGAGTTACGGACGCGCTGTCCGCTCGGGCTGCGCGAGCGCCGCGGCGATCGCGCGGTAGGACTTGCGGTTCCACGCGAGTCCGACATGCGAGCCGGTCACCTCGACGTTGTCGGCGTCGTCGGCGACACACGATTCCCAGCGGACCATCCCGTCGCCGCGGCTGTAGATGCTCGTCAGGCTGACGCTCGGAGGGAACGGGCAGGTGTAACCGGCGGTGAAGGTGCACCCGCACCCCGCGCTCAGGCAGCGGTCGTCCCGGCGCACGGCGCGGGCGACCGCGACCCCCGCGAGCGCGGGTGCCGCGACGTCGAACGGGCGCGCGAGCCCCGCCCCGAGGGCGACCGCGTGCGAGACGCGGTCGGGCATGCGTGCGGCGGCCGCGCGAGCGAGGTAGCCGCCGAGCGAATGGCCGACCACGGCGACGCGCCGGCCGGACTGCTCCGAGCACTCGATCACTCGCCGTTCGACGCGCGCGAGCGCCTTCTCACCGCAGCCTGCGTTGACGATGAAGTTGCACCGCACGGGGGCGTAGCCGCTGCGCCGGAGCCAGAAGGCGAGGTGCTGGAGCGTCCAGTCGCCCCCGGCGAAGCCGGGGACGAGCACGACCGGGCGGCCGTCGCCGCGAGGCTCGCTCCCGCGCAGGAACATCGGGTCCACGCAGAGCCGTGTGAGCTCCGCCTGCCAGCGCATCTCGGCGAGCGGCCTGCCCCACCATCTGTCTGCGTCACTCGCCATCGCGCGATCCTAGCCGCGCACGTACTCCCCAGGCGCCACGCCGACCACCTTGTAGCCGCGGCCGCCGAGGCGCTTCGGCGCCTGGCGCTCGCGACCGGAGCGCTCCCCGAGCCAGCGCGCCCAGTCCGCCCACCAAGTGCCGCTGCGCTGCTCGGCTGTCTCCGCCCAGTCGTGCGCCGACGGCGGGTTCGCGCCCGCCGGCGCGGTGCGGTAGCGCGCTTTCGCGTTGCCTGGCGGGTTGACCAGCGCGGCGACGTGGCCGGCGCTGGAGAGCACGAAGCGCGTGTCGCCCCCGAGCAGTTGCGTGGTGGCGTAGCAGTTCTCCCACGGGGTGATGTGGTCGGCGACGCCGGCAACGACGTACGCGTCGCAGGTCGCCTTGGCGAGGTCGATCGGCGTGCCCAGCACCTGCATCGCGTCCGGCGACGCGAGCGCGTTCGAGACCGCCATGTCGGCGAGGTCGCGCAGCAGGCCGGCTGACATGCGCGTCGTGTCGGCGTTCCAGTACAGGATGTCGAAGGCCGGCGGGGTGCGGCCGAGCAGATAGTTGTTCGCGACGTAGCCCCAGATCAGGTCGTTCGGGCGCAGCCAGGCGAAGAACGTCTGCAGCGCGGCGCCGTCGAGGTACCCCTTGCGGTCGACGCCGGCGACCGCCAGCTTGGCGATCTCGGGTCCCATGAAGGCGCTGGCGGTGCCGGCCCGGTAGGAGTCGAGCACCGAGACGCCGGTGGTGATCGAGCCGATCGAGTCGAGCCGGCCGAGCGCTCCCGCGCGGGCGGCGAGCATGCTCACGAGCGCGCCTCCCGAGCAGTTGCCCGCGAGGTGCACGCGCTCGGCGCCGGTGATCGCCTGCACGGCGTCGATCGCCTCGAGCGCGCCGTCCGCGTACGTGTCCAGCCCCCAGTGCGCGTGCTCGGCCTCCGGGTTGCGCCACGACAGCGTGAACACCTGCTGGCCCTGGCGCAGCAGGTACTCGACCATGCTGCGCTCGGGCGCGAGGTCGACGAGGTAGTACTTGTTGACCATCGGCGGCACGATCAACAGCGGCTGCTCGCGCACGGTCGGCGTCTGGGGCGCGTACCGGATCAGCTCGAACAGCTCGGTGCGCAGGACGACCGCGCCCGGCGTGGCGGCGATGTTGACGCCGATCTCGAACGCGTCGCGATCGACGCTCGCGGGCAGCCGCGGCGACGAGGCCATGTCGCGGGCGAGATTGCGCGCGCCGCGCACGAGGTTGGCGCCGCGCTCGGAGCCCGTCGCGCGCAGCGCGACGGGGTTGGTCAGCAGGTAGTTGGTCGGCGCGAGCGCATCGTGGACGTTCTCGAGCGCGAAGCGCACGCGCCGCTCGTCCTGCTCGTCGAGCCGGGCGTCGGCGAGCAGGCCGTCGAGCGTTTCGCCGGCGGCGAGGTAGCCGCGCAGCAGCCGCGAGTAGACGGGGTTCTTGCTCCATGCGTCGTCACCGAAACGACGGTCGCCGCGCGCCGGCGTCGCGCTGCCACGGCCGGCGGCGACCCGCACGAGCTCGGTCGAGAGGCCGCCCACGCGTTTGACCACGCGATCGGGGCGGCGGGCCAGCTTGGCGCCGAACGTGACACCGGCGCGGCCGGGGATGAAGCGCTCCGCGACGGCCATCAGACGGTCACCGGCTCGCGTGCGCCGATCAGCCGCAGGGCGTTCTCGGCGGTCAGGCGCTTGAGGTCGGAGAGCGCGACCTCGGACACCCACGCGACGTGGGGGGTGAGGATCACGTTCGGGGCGTCGAGCAACGCGCTGCTCAACGGCAGCGGCTCGATCTCGGTGACATCCAAGGCCGCTCCGGCGATATGCCCGGAGTGCAGCGCCGCGACGAGCGCGTCCTCGTCGACGAGACCGCCGCGGCCGATGTTGATGACCAGCGAGCCCGGCGCGAGGCGGGCGAGCTCGCGGGCGCCGATCATGTGGCGCGTCTCGGGCGTCAACGGGACGTGCAGCGACAGGATGTCGGCGCGCCGGAGCAGCTCGTCGAGACCGAGCAGCTCGACACCGTCGGCCGTGGCGGCGTACGGGTCGTACGCCACGACCTCCAGGCCGAACGCGCGCGCCTTCTCCGCCACGCGGCGGCCGATGCGGCCGTAGCCGACGAGGCCGAGCGTGCGCTGCGACAGCCGCGCGACGGACTGCGGCGCGGGGATGCCGGTGCCGCCTCGCCGCACCGCGGCGTCGAACTCGAACAGCTTGCGCGAGAGCCCGAGCAGCAGCGCGATCGCGTGGTTGGAGATCTCCTCGTGGCCGTACTCGGGCACGTTGCCGACGGCGATCCCGAGCTCCTGCGCGGAGTCGATGTCGACGTTGTCGAGCCCGACGCCGTAGCGCACGATCGCCCGGCAGGTCTCCAGACGCGAGAGGTGCGCGCGGTCGAGCGGGATGATCGGGCCGGCGAGGATCGCGACGGCGTCGCGCTCGATCGCGAGGTCGAAGCCCTCCTCGACGTCGAGGCCGAGCGCCTGCGTGTCGATGACGTCGAAGCCCGCGGCCTGCAGCACGTCGTGCTCGACCTCGCGGTCGCCCACGACGCCGTGGTCGATGATGACGATGGTGCTCATCGGTTCGTCTCCTTGGCCAGGTCGGCGTGGGTGGTGCGCAGCTCGCGCTTGAGGATCTTCCCGCTGGGGTTCTTGGGCAGCTCGCCGGCGATGACGACGTAGCGCGGGGTCTTGAAGCCGGCGAGACGGTCGCGGCAGAAGCGCGTGACCTCCTCGGCCGTCAGCTCGTGACCGGCGCGCGGCACGACGACCGCGGCGACGGCCTCGATCCACCGCGGGTGCGGGATGCCGAACACGGCCGCCTCGGCCACGGCCGCGTGCGCGTGGATGACCTCTTCGACCTCGCGCGAGGCGACGTTCTCGCCGCCCGACTTGATCATGTCCTTCTTGCGGTCGACGACGTAGAGGTAGCCCTCGTCGTCGAGGATGCCGAGGTCACCGGTGTGCAGCCAGCCGTCGCGGAACGTCTCGGCCGTCTTGGCCGCGTCGTCCCAGTAGCCGAGCATGGCCTGCGGCGAGCGGTGGACGATCTCGCCGACCTCGCCGGCGGGAACCGGGCGGCCGAGGTCGTCGACGACCTGCGTCTCGACGTTCAGCGCCGGGCGCCCGGCCGAGCCGGCCTTGCGGACCTGGTCCTCCGGCCCCAGCACGGTCGCCACCGGCGACATCTCGGTCTGGCCGTAGAAGTTGAACAGCCGCACTCCGGGCAGGCGCTCGCCGAGTTCGGCCAGCACCTCGACGGGCATGACCGAGGCGCCGTAGTAGCCCTTGCGCAGCGACGACAGATCGCGGCGGTCAAGCTCGGGATGGTTGAGCAGCGCGATCCAGACGGTCGGCGGGCAGAAGAGCTTCGTGGCGCGCTCGGCCTCGACGGCCGCGAGCATCGCGGCGGGGTCGGCCTTCGGCAGCAGGACGTTGACCGCGCCGAGGTGGATGCTCGGCGTGAAGAAGCAGTGCAGCTGCGCCGAGTGAAACAGTGGCAGCGCGTGGACCTCGACGTCGTCGGGCGTCATCTCGCCGTCGACGAAGCAGCTGACGTGCTGCGCGATCAGGCTGCGGCTGGTGAGGATCGTGCCCTTCGGGCGCGACTCGGTGCCGCTCGTGTACAGCAGCTCGACCGGGTCGTCGTCGGACAGCTCGACGACCGGCTCGGCCGCGTCGTGGTGCTCGGCCCAGGTGGAGACGGGCTCCCAGCCCGGCTCGAGCACGTCGCCGATCACGCCGCGCACCGTCATCTCGCGCCCGGCGGCGGCGATGCCGGCCTCGGCGAGCGGCAGCAGCATGTCCTCGGCCACCATCGCGGTTGCGCCGGCGTGGTCGAGGATGTACGCGATCTCCTCCGCGCCGAGCATGTAGTTGATCGGCACGCAGATCAGCCCGAGCCGAGCGCTGGCGAAGTAGGTGATCACGAACCCGAGCGAGTTGTGGCCCAGCAGCGCGAGCCGGTCGCCCTTCGCGAGGCCGCGCTCCGCGAGCGCGTTGGCGGCGCGGTTGACGGCCTCGTCGAGCTCGGCGTACGTGACGCGCACGTCGCCGTCCACGATCGCGGTGCGGCCGGGGTGGCGGGCTGCCGAGCGCCGCAGCAGGTCGGCCATCGTCTGGCGCCGTGCCGTCGCGACGGTGCCGGTCGTCCGCTCGTCGAAGGCGATCATGCCCGCACCCCCGCCGGCGCGCCGAGCCGGTCCTCCGCGAGCTCGTACGCGGCGGCGAGCGGCGTGGTGTCGCGCTCGTCCGCGACGGCGAGCAGCCGCGTGACCACGCGCTCGATATTGCCGATCGCGCTCCGCGCACCCTCGCGGTCGGAGCCGGTGAGCTCCGCGTCGACGAGCACGAGCCCGCCGGCGTTGGCGACGAAGTCGGGCGCGTAGACGATCCCGCGGTGCGCGAGCTCGACCGCGAGCGCGTCGTGCGCGAGCTGGTTGTTGGCCGCGCCGCACACGATCCGCGCCCGCAGCGCCGGCACCGTGTCCTGGTTGAGGATCCCGCCGAGCGCGCAGGGGGCGAGGATGTCGACATCGGCCAGCAGCGCGGCCTCCGGCGTCATCCAGGTCGTGCCCTCCAGCTCCTCGACGAGGGCGCGCTTGCGCTCGTCGATGTCGGCCACGATCACCTGCGCGCCGTCGGCGACGAGCATCCGCACGAGGTGCTCTCCGACGTGCCCGGCGCCGACGACCGCCGCGGTGCGGCCGGTGAGGTCGGAGGAGCCGAAGCGGTGCGCGACGGACGCGCGGATCGCGGCGTGCACGCCGAGCGCGGTGTACGGGCTCGGGTCGCCGAACCCGCCGAGGCTCTCGGGCAGCCCGACGACGTGCTCCGTGCGCGAAGCGATGAGCCGCATGTCGGTGGGAGCGGTGCCGACATCCTCCGCCGTGATGTACCGGCCGCCGAGCAGCTCGACGCTGTCGGCGAAGTCGAGCAGCATCGCGTCGCGCAGCTCATGCGTGAGCTCCGTGCCCGGCTCGATCGCGATCACGCCCTTGCCGCCGCCGAGGCCGACGCCGGCCACCGCAGCCTTGAACGTCATGCCGGCCGACAGCCGCAGCACGTCACCGACCGCCTCGCCCGGGTGCGCGTAGGTCGTCATCCGGCAGCCGCCGAGCGCCGGACCGAGCTTCGTCGAATGCACCGCGATGATCGTGTAGGCGCCGCTGCGTGAACCGCGGCTGACGTGCAACTGCTCGTGATCGAGGCCGGACAGATCCATTCGTGATCGCTCTCCAAGTTCGGTCGGTCGGGAACTGCTTGCGACCAGGCTCGCTCACGAACGCGGCTGCGCGGTTCGACAGGTGTCGCAAGCTGGAGCGGTCGCGGTCAGACAGCCCGCGTCAGCGCAGGCCCGAGAGCCGCGCCAGCCGCAGCCCGAGGTGCAGGGCGAGGCGATCGTCGCCCGTCTTCAACCGCGCCCCGGTGATCTCCTCGATGCGGTTGAGGCGGTAGTAGAGCGTCGCGCGGTGCAGGCTGAGCGCCTCCGCCGTCGCCCTGGCGTCGCCCGCGAGCTCGAGATAGGTCTCCAGCGTGTCGACGAACGGTGCGTTCGCCGGGTCCCTCAGCATCGCGAGGAGCCCCGGGTGCAGCGTCGCGCTCGCGGCGTCGAGCGGGAATCGCGAGAGCGTGCGGTAGGCGCCGAGCTCGTCCCAGCTCGCGATCCGGCCGAAGCGCTCGACGCGCTCGGCGATCGCGACCGCGTCACGCGCCTCGCGGTACGAGTCGCGCGCCGCGGCGAGATCGTGTGGCCCGCCGACGCCGACGTGCGCCGGGGACGCGAGGCCTTCCTCGTCGGCGAGCGCGAGCAGCCGCTCGGCGAGCGCGCGCGGCGAGATGGTCGCCGAGTCGTCGATCGCGACGAGGAAGACGCCGTGGTCCGGCCTGCGCAGCGCGATGCCGCGGCGTTCGGGAACGTCCCTGCGCAGCCGGTCGAGCGCGGCCCCGATCGCCAGCTCGACCTGCTCGCGCTCCTGCTCGCCGGGCTCGGCGCGAGCCACGAGCAGCGCGATCCGGCGCGCCTCGACGAACCCCTCGTCCACCAGCGCCCGCGCCGCCTCCTCACCCTCCATCTCGTCGTCGAGCAGGTGCATCAGCAGCCAGCGCTCGCGGCCCCGCTCGAGCTCGCGCAGCCGCCGTTCGCGGTACAGCACCTTGGCGGCGGCTTCCGCGGCCGTTTGCGCCTGCGCGATCTCCTCCTCGCTCAGCGACTCCTCGGGATCGACGATGAACAGGAAGCCCAGCAGCACGCCGCGCGACCGCAACGGGATGCACAGCCGCGGCTGGGCGCCGATCTGCTCATTGGCGGGCAACCGCACCGGACCCTCCGCCTGCTCGATGCCGAACGAGAACGCCCACCGCACCGCGTCGTCGGACACCCGGCGCTCGAGGATCGACTGGAGTCGGGCCGCGTCCGGCTCGCCGAAGTGCGGGCTGTGGACGATCCAGCGGATCTGCCGGTCGTCGATCGCGACGTCGCGCCGGATGTCAGCCGCCAGCGAGTCCACGATCGTTTGCAGCGGACCGGTCGCAGTCACGCGCACATTGTCTCTCCTTGGACGACTTCCCGGGCCGCCACTGAAACATGCGCTCGCGCGCTTGCTTTGATGAGCGGATCGTGGGTACACTGTGGAGTTAGAGGTAGAGCCGCACGCCAGTTGCAGCACACGTCCGCACGACGTTGCAATTACTGGTAATGACGCACGAATCCGGCGCCTCAATTTCAGTTAATACTCGGCCTGATGCTGGGTGGGAAGGGACCGCATGTCCACGACCTTTGACTCCTGCCGGCCGACGCGACTTCGGCCCGGCCGCGTGCCCGCATGACAACGCGAATCGCAGCCGAGAACGCCGAGCCCGGGACACGCGACTGGATACTGAGCAACCCAGCTCTAGGGCGCGAGATCGAGGGCTTCTGCTCGCCGTCCAGCGTCGCTCCGGGCGGCTTGGTGCAGGTTCACGTCTCCACCTCCGCGTCGCAGTTTCGCGCCGAGATCTACCGGCTTGGGTTCTACTCGGGAGCCGGCGGGCGACAGACGGACTCCTTTGGCCCGTTCGCCGGCGTGTACCACTCAGACCCGGACCGGGATGCCCGGCATGCGGGGTCCTGCGATTGGCCGGCGGCGTTTGCGATCGAGATGCCCGACACCGCCGTCTCGGGGTGCTACCTCGTCAAGCTGATCGCCGTCGCGGGCGGGGTGGACGGACCCGAGCGGTACGCATCGTTCGTCGTGCGAGACGATGAGAACGACGTCGACTTCACGGTCCATCGAGCCGACTCCACGGACGCGGCATACAACGCTCACATCTATCCCAACCTCTACACGACCGGCGGTGATCGGGCGACCGCGTCGTCGTATGACCGGCCAGGGGGTGCGGGCTGGGGTGCCGGCCTCGTCCTGGCGTTCGACCTCCCCAACCTCTATTGGCTCGAAGCGCAGAACGTCGATCTCGGCTACGTCGCCTCGGCCGACCTGCACTCGGACATACGCCCACTGCTTCGCAGCCGAGCACTCGTGAGTCTCGGCCACGACGAGTACTGGTCCTACGAGATGCGAGCCAACGTCGAGGCGGCGATCGATCACGGGCTGTCGGTGGCGTTCCTCGGCGCCAACGCGTGTTACTGGCAGGTCCGGTTCGAACCGACCCAGTTCGGCGCGAATCGCATGATGGTCTGTTACAAGGACGCTTGGCTCTTTACTGAAGACTCCGAGGTCCAAGCGGGCGACCCCCGACGAACGACCACATGGCGAGACGACAGCCTCGGGCGTCCCGAGCAGAACCTCTGCGGGTTGATGTTCTACAACTACGCCGAGAAAAACCAGCAGGCGTTTGTCGCGAAGAGCACACACACTTGGCCGTACACCGGCAGTGGAGTAAGTGAAGGCAGCGCCTTTGCCGGGGTGATGGGCTACGAGGTCGATCGCATCATGGCCAACGGCGAGACCTACGCCGAGGCGCTCGGCAAGACCTACACGATCGACGCGCTCGAGCCAGGCAGGACTCCGCTCCTACTCGGCCGATCTCCCTACAGCGGCGACCTCGGGAACTCGATCCCCGCCGACACCGCGCTCACGACGACCAGGACCGGCGCGAAGATCTTCGGTGCCGGCACCGTCGGGTGGGGTGCGGCGCTCATGGAGCCGTCGGCGAGCTACAAGGCCGACGACGTCGTCAACGGGCTCGGTCACGGTCAGCTTCAGACGCTGACCCGCAACATCCTGGACAACTTCAAGGCGGGGCCGCTCGGACTGATCGGCTTTGACGACGACGGCGGGCCCGCCAATCTCTGGACCACGCAGTGGGGTCGCGCCCCGATGCTGCAGGCATGGCCGAGTGGCGAACGCCACGTCGCCGTGGGACGTTTCACGGCGCTCGCCGACGGGCGGGACGAAGTCGCGCTGCTGCGCGCCGCCGGGACCGTCGGGCCGCGGCTCGGCATCTTCGGCCTCGACGCGCGCGACGAACTGTCGGCGAACGCGTGGATGTCCTTCGGGGCCTCGACGCTGCTGAACGGCTGGCATGACCCAGACGACCGCGTCCTCGCCGGCGACTTCCGCGGACTGGGACACGACCAACTCCTGTTCATCAACACCGACAGCACGCCCCCGAACATCGGCCGCTTGGCGATCGTCGACTTCTCCGGTCCGGCGGCGAACCGGCTCTTCTACGAGGCCTACGGCACCTCGTC
>NZ_KE384070.1:36668-658296 GCF_000423665.1 Solirubrobacter soli DSM 22325
ACCCGGGCGACATCGTCCTCGCGGGCGACTTTCAGGGCCTCGGCCACGACCAGGTCCTGTTCATCAACAACGACGGCGCGTACGGCCGGGTGGCGATCGTCGACTTCTCCGGCCCGACCGCGAACCGGCTGCACTACGAGGCCTACGGCGCCTCATCCCTGTTGGACGGGTGGCATGAGCCGGGCGACGTGGTCCTCGCGGGCGACTTCCAGGGCCTCGGCCACGACCAGGCCCTGTTCATCAACAACGGACCGGACCCTTCCGAGGGCCGCGTCCTGGTCATGGACTTCGCCACCGGGACCTGGAACCGGACGGACCATGAGGACGGCGAAGAACTCGACGGGTGGCGCATCGCCGAGTTCGTTTGCGCCGGGCGAGCTCTGGACGGCTCCCGCGACGCGCTCGTCGTCTTGCCGCACTGACGGCCGCGGCCGGTGTAGCCTCGGCTGCGGGAGCTATGGCCCGGTCAGTCGGGCAAGAGCGAAGGGAGCAAGCGGATGTTCGCGAGCATGAGGCGGTATCGCATGCAGCCTGGGTCGGCGGCGGAGTTCGTGCGACGCGTCGACGAGTCGTTCGCCGATCAGATCGCGACCCGCGCCGGGTTCGTGTCGTACGTGTTGATCGACTGTGGCGGCGGCGACCTGTTCACGTTGAGCATGTTCCTCGAAGCCGGCCAGGCCGAGGCCTCGCGCGAGTTGGCGCAGCAGTGGACCGGGGCCAATCTCGGCGACATCGAACACTCGCGCTTCGAGGCGATCCACGGCGAGAGCGTCGTCAGCCGGGTGGCTGCCGAGATGCTCGACGCGGTCCACGTCGGTGCCGCGCGCAAGGGCGTGAGCATCCGGTACTACCGGATGCGAAGTGGCTCCGTCGGTCAGTTGTTGCAGCGCGTCGACGCGGTCTTCGCCGCCCACGTGCACGAGCTCGACGGTTTCGAGGCCTCGCACCTGCTCGACTGCGACAACGACGAAGTGCTGTGGATCAGCGTCGCGCGCGATGACGACGCGGTCGAGGCCGCCGACGCGCGCGTATCCCGGTTCGTGCGGGAGGAGCTTGCGGAGTTCCGCCTCGAGCACGTGGTCGCGATCCGCGGCGAGGTGGCCGTCAGCCGCGCGAACTCGGAGCTGCTGGAACCCACCCACGCCTAAGTGACGAATGCGGGCGCGTCGGCGACGACGGTCTTCCAGTCCTGCTTGACGGTGGCCTGGCGGATCGTGCCCCCGGTGAACGCGTACGGCGACGTGCCCGGGCAGTCGTGGGTGACGGGCTCGCCTTCGTGCCGGCCGACGACCGGACGGGGGCGAGAAGCTGATTCTCTCGCCGTCATTCGTGAAGGAGGGCAACGAGCCGAGCCGGCCTTCGTCACGCGGCCACGGGATTCGTCCACCCGGTTCATCCGGCCGGAAGCTCATAGCCGTTCGGGGGATACGTCTTGACCGGCGAGGTGCGCAGCCACTCGTCGCACCTGCCTCGCGTCGGGTGAAAGACCAGCGATCCCGGTGCTGCCTGGACCGCGGGGCCGGGCACGGGGCCGACAGGCCGACCACAGGGCCAGGTCTCCGGCGTGAAACTGTTGCGTAGGTACAGATTCGATCCCGAGATTCATGCGCTCGGGGTGGTGCGAGGGGACCTGTCTATGGGCATCCTCTAAGCATCGGTCTTCTCGATGCAGCCGCAGTTCTCACCACACCGCTCCTTCCCGATGACTTTCTCGGGCAACTGAACCCGCTCTGGGCCACGCGCGAGCCGCGGGGGCGCGTGGAGGCCGTGGTCTCTGAGACGCGGGACTGCGTGACCCTGTGGCTGCGGCCCAGCCGTGGATGGCCCGCGCACGTGCCGGGCCAGTATGTGCGCGTCGGCGTCGATGTCGACGGCGTGCGGCACTGGCGCACGTATTCGCTCACCTCCACGCCGCGCAGGCGCGACGGCCGGATCGCCATCACCGTCAAGCGCATTGCGGGCGGCCTCGTGTCCGACCACCTCGTCAGTCATGCGCGCCGGGGCATGATCGTGCGGCTGGCGCCCCCGACCGGGCAGTTCGTCCTCCCGCAAACCGACGAGCCCGCGTTGCTGTTCGTGACGGCCGGCAGCGGCGTGACGCCGATCATGGGGATGCTGCGAGCGCTCTCCCAACGCACGAAGGGCCTTCCCGACGTCGCGCACGTGCACATCGCCCCGTCGGCTGAGGACACGATCTTCGGCACTGACCTCCGCGCGCTCGCGCGCCATGACGACCGCTACACGCTGCACGAGCACCACGACGATCGAGACGGTCGCTGGGACGTCGCCGAGCTCGACCGGAGCGTGCCCGACTGGCTCCGGCGACAGACCTGGGCCTGCGGCCCGGCCGGCCTCCTGGACTCGCTGGGCGCGCGCTTCGAGCGCGACGGCGTCGCCGATCGACTGCACGTCGAGCACTTCCGGCCCGTGGTCGTCCCAGCCGGAGCGGCCGGCGACGGCGGCCGGGTTCGCTTCCTGGTCAGCGGTAAAGAGGTCGAGACCGACGGGACCACGCCGCTGCTCGTCGCCGGTGAAGGCGCGGGAACGTTGCTGCCACATGGCTGTCGCATGGGCATCTGCAACTCGTGCACCGGGCGCCTGCGCTCCGGGGCCGTGCGCGATCTGCGAACCGGAGACATCCAGCACGCCGAAGGCCAACTGGTGCGCACCTGCGTATCCGTGGCGGCGGGCCCGGTCGAAATCGACCTCTAAAGAGGACTCCTAGCCTTGAACACGTTCCTTGAACACCTGACCCCGCATGACCTCGACGAGATCGGGCGGGAGCTCGACGCCATCCGCGACGAGGTCATGGCCGACCTCGGCGAGTCCGACGCCGCCTACATCCGCAAGGTCGTGAAGGTCCAACGTGGCCTCGAGGGCGCGGGACGCGCATCGCTGCTGGTGTCGCTGTTCCCGCCGGCCTGGCTCGCGGGAACGACCGCGCTCGCCGTCGCCAAGATCCTCGAGAACATGGAACTCGGTCACAACGTCATGCACGGCCAGTGGGATTGGATGCGCGACCCCGAGATCCACTCCTCGACGTGGGAGTGGGACAACGTCTCGGCCGCCGAGGGCTGGAAGAAGTCCCATAACTACGAGCACCACACCTACACCAACATCCTCGGCAAGGACCGGGATCTCGGCTACACGCTGCTGCGCCTGGACCCCGGCCAGCCCTGGAAGCCATTCCACCTCGCCCAGCCGCTGTACAACGTCGTCCTCGCGGTGGGGTTCCAGTGGGGGGTCGCGCTGTACGACCTCGAGCTCGACGAGGCACGGAAGGGACGCAAGCCATGGAGCCGGGTCGCCTCCGACGTCGCCCGGCTCGGGCGCAAGGCCGCGCGGCAGCTGACCAAGGACTACGTCGCCTGGCCGCTGCTCTCGGGCCCGTCCGCCGTGCCGGCCCTCTTCGGCAACCTGACCGCCAACGTGGCGCGGAACGTGTGGACGCACGCCGTGATCTTCTGCGGGCATTTCCCCGACGGGGCGGAGACCTTCGATTTCGACGAATCGGACCTCGACGGCGAGTCGCGCGGTGGCTGGTATGTCCGCCAGCTGCTCGGCTCGTGCAACGTCGACGGACCGCCCGTCATGCATCTGATGAGCGGCCACCTCAGCTACCAGATCGAACATCACCTCTTCCCGGACCTGCCATCGAACCGCTACGCAGAGGTGGCACCCCGGGTACGCGCGTTGTGCGAGCGCTACGGCCTCCCGTATGTCAGCGGTCCGCTGCCTCGGCAGTACGCGCAAGTGGTGCGCAAGATCCTCCGCATGTCATTGCCCGGTGGCCCGGCCTCCCTGCCGAGTGAGACGACCACGCACGAAGCCCCCGATCTGCGCCTCGTCGCCTGACACAAGCCGATCGGCGGACTCACGCTATCGTTGAGACCGCGTACGCATATCGTCATCCGAACCCCCGGGTGCTTCGTGTACGCGTGAAAGGGCGGGCGCGTAATGGCCCATTGCAAATGTCTTCGCTGCCAGGCCCGGGTCTGGCGTGTGTTGCCGACCGACCTGTGCCCGGGGTGTGGCGGCGATCTTCTAACGGCCGAGACCCTGTCCGAGCTCATCGGGCTGCGCTCCTTGGGGACCCCGCGACCACGACGCGACACGGACTCGGCCGTGCGCTTCGCGCAGATCAACCAACTGATCCGCGAAACGAGTGCGCGCCGCGACGCGGAGCGCGCATGCCGAGCCGGCGAGCCGCCCTCAGGGATAAGCGTCTAGCCATGGCCGAAATGACCTCCGCAGATGCCTGGAAGGGTTCCCCGGCCGAGGCAGAGCGGCAGCTGACCGCTGCTGCCGAGCGTCACCGGGAAGCCGTTTCCTCGTCCCAGGAACTCGGGCGCCCCGAAGCCGGCCAGCACGCGGCGATCAAATCGGTCGGCCGAGCCGTCCAGCTCGTCTCGTTCGCGCTCAGACGCGCCGAAGCCGCCGGCGTGTCGCACGACCGGCTGGTCGAGCTGAGCGGCTGGGAATCCGACCTCGTGCGCGAGGGTCTGCGGCGGGTCCCCGAGCCGCATGTCATCGCTCGGTTGGCGCCGACCGGACTCGACCCGCGGGCGGTCGGTCACTCCGCGGCCGGCTTCGAGGTTCTCACCCGCCTGAACGAGCTCACCCAAGCGGTGAGCGCCGAAGTGGACGGTGAGCCACCGTCAGCGCTGCGACGGCCGGATCTGGAGGCGCTCCGCGAACGGTTCGACACCGCGTGGGCCTCATGGCTCGACACTGCATGAGCCGGCCCGGAAGTTAGCCCCCGCGCCCCACGAGCCGCGCAAGGCGACCCGGGGGGCGCGCGGGAAAGCGGCCGTCAACGTCAGGCTTCGGTACCGGTGGCCGAACCGGCGTGCTCGCGCACCTCGGCGGCCGCGCGGCGGGCGTCCTCGGCCGTGATGAAGGTGTCGGCGGAGACCGCCAGCCGAGTGCCATCCTCGCCCACCAGCCGCCAATGGAACTTCGAACCGTTGTCCCGATAGATCACGAATTGCATCGCTTCATCTTTCTGTCGCCGATGCGTAGCCGGGCGGCCGCCTCGGGATTGAACCTGCCACCTTCGTCCACCCAGCGGCTGAGATCCACGCGCGCCTGTGACATCCGGCGCGCCTGGGCTACGAGTGCCGCCTCGAGCCTGGGGTGCGCCGTCGCCGTCCGGCCGGCGCGAGGCCGCCGATGACCCGCGCGCAACACGCCGCGGCGGTCCCGCTCGGCCTCGATCGCGCCTCGCGTGTGGCGCGTGAACAACGGTGTCGGCAGCGCGGCGCGCGCCTGCTCGGGCACCGACGGACCAGGGTGCCCGACCGCCGGCGGATCGCGCGGAGCCAGGAGTCCCTCGGAAGGGCCTGAAACGGTGTACATGCCTGCCTCGAATCGTTCGGGCAAGCGGCCGAGGTAACGCCCCGCACACACGGCCCGGGGTCGCTTGCGTACGCGGACGGCTCGCCAACGGCGAGCACCGGAGCCGCGTGCACCACCAACGATAGCGCTACGCCGGCGGACGGCTACTGAACCGCGGCCGCCCACGACGCCAGGCGATTCCACAGCTCGGCCCGCTTGCCCGCGAAGTTGTGGCAGTGGGCCGAGCCTTCCAGCACGAAGACGGTGATGTCGTTGCTCGACGTGTAGAACCCGGCGTCGTCACGCGGGTGCTCGGGGATGTCGCGGTCTCCGAAGCCGAGGAACACCGGCACCTTCACGCGGGCGGCGAAGGGGGCGGTGAAGCCGGCGGTGAGCGCGTCGGCGTATGACTGCCGAGGCCAGGCCGCGACGGTCCGATCGTCGGCGGCGATCACCGCCGCCGGGACGTCCGGGGCGTAGAGCCAGGGATGGCTCGGCTCGCGCGCGGCGACCGCGTAGCCGGCGTCCCAGTCGTCGCCGAAGAACGCCTTGGCCTGTGCGACGCCTGCAGCGCGCGGGCCGGCCGGATCGGCGACGGACGCGGTGGGACCGTCCTCGAGCGCGTCCTTGCTGCCGTGCGTGAAGCCGAGGTTCGCGATGGCGTCGTAGCAGTCGTGAGCGGCCTGGGCGAAGACGCAGATACAGCCGCCGAGCGAGTGGCCGACGCCGATGACCGGGAGGGAGAGACCGGGCGCGAGCCGTTCGCTCAATGTTCCGGCAGCGAGCCGGTGCCGAAGCTCCGAGGTGAAGGCCGCGCAGGCCGCCGCCATGCTCTCGAGCGCGACCGCGTCGACGTCGGCCGGGCGCGAGCTCTCGCCGACGCCGAGATGATCGGTCGCGACCACGGCGAAGCCACGGGCCGTCATGTGGTCGGCGAAGCTGTAGCCGGCGTGGCCCTCGATCCGCGCGTCCCAGTACGAGCGGTCGTAGGAGCCGCCGGGCCAGCAGACGAGGATCGCCCGCGGCGCCGTCTCCGGCAGGTGCAGCTCGGCGGCGATCGTGTTTCGCTCGGCCGCGAAGGGCAGCGCCGCGGACACGTCGACGCGCATCTGGGTGGAGGTCATTGGTAGCGCCGTCGCAGTTCGTGTTTGAGGACCTTCCCGGACGGCGTGTGGGGGAGGGCTTCGACCACTTCGACCGAGCGGGGCAGCTTGTAGCCCGCGAGCCGCGAGCGCGCGAACGCGACGAGCTCCTCGGGCGTGACCTCCGCGCTCGTCACGACGAGTGCCTTCACGGCTTCGCCCCAGCGCGCGTCGGGCACCCCGATGACAGCGACCTCGAGCACCGAGGGGTGGTGCGCGAGCGCCTCCTCGACCTCGATCGGATAGACGTTCTCACCGCCGGTGACGATCATGTCCTTGATCCGGTCGGTGAGGAAGAGGTAGCCCTCCTTGTCGAGATAGCCGCCGTCGCCGGTCCGCAGCCAGCCATCGTCGGTCAGGGCCGCGGCGGTCTCCGCGGGCCGGTTCGCGTAGCCGGCCATCACGTTGGGGCCGCGCAGCCAGACCTCGCCGTCGACGACCTGCAGCTCCATCCACGGGGACGGGCGCCCGGCGGCGCGCAGCAGGTCCTCGCGCTCGTGATCGGCGGGCCTGAGCAGGACGACGCCGCCGGTCGTCTCCGTCAGGCCGTAGACGCCGTACAGCTCGCAGTCGAACGTGCGCAGCGCGGCCTTCAACACGGGCGTCGTGATCGGCGACGCGCCGTAGGCGATCGACCGCAGCGCCGAGAAGTCACGCGCAGCCGCGCCCGGGACCGCCGTCAGCATCTGCAGGATCGTCGGCACGAACACGGCGTTCGTCACCCGCTCGGACTCGAGCAGATCCAGGACGGCCGCCGCGTCGAACTCGCTGACGATGATCGTCGTCGCGCCCTGCGAGAGCCCGAGATACGTCCAGGCGATCCCGCCGACGTGGAACATCGGCAGCGGCGTCAGCGACACTGAATCCGCGTCGAACGACCACACGGGCACATGCAGGCACGCCGCCGCGAGGTTGCGGTGCGTCGTCAGCACACCCTTGGGCACGCCGGTCGTGCCGGACGTGTACATCTGCAGCACGGGATCGTCGGCCTCACCGCGTGCGCCGGGGTCCGCGGGCGACGCGGCCGCCAGCCACGCCTCGTACTCCTCGCCGACGGCGACGATGCGCAGGTCGTGGGGCACGCCGGCGGCGACCTCGCCCGCGACGTCGAGGAACTCCGGCCCTGCGATCAGCACCGGGGCGCCGGCGTCGGTGACGACCGCTGTGAGCTCGGCGGCCGCGAGCCGCCAGTTCAGCGGCACCGCGACCGCGCCGAGCTTGGCAGCCGCCGCCAGCAGCTCGACCACCTCGGGCGAGCTGCGGTCCAGGTGCGCGATGCGCGACCCCGGGCCCGCGCCTGCGGCCACCAGCGCCTGCGCCAAGCGGTTCGAGCGGTCGTCGAGCTGCGCGTAGGTCACCGTTCGCGTGCCATGCCGGACCGCGGGGTGCGCGGGCCGCCCCACGGCCATCTCGCGCACGACGTCCGCCACCCGCAGCGTGTCCAGGTCAATCATCGAGGAACCACCGCGCGAACGACAGTTGCACGGCGCCCACGTCGCGGGTGACACCGGCCAGGGTCGACGCGATCGTGCGGATCGGCTCCACGGTCACGGTCTTGGCGAACGAGAGCTGCGCGTTGGTGGCCATCCGGACACCGGCCTCGCAGCGGTCCAGCACCTTCTCGGTGCCGCCCCACGGGACGAGCGCGGTCCGGGCGACGGCGCGGATCAGCCCATCGATCTCCACGTCAGAGCTCGTCCGCGATGCCGGCGGTCGTCATCGCCGCGAACTGCGAGTCGACGTCGTTGGCGAGCACGAGCAGATCGCGGACATGGCCATTGCGATCACGCACGTGGTCGGCCAGCAGCGCCTCGGCGTCGAAGCCGAGGGCGACGAACATCGCGATCAGCGCCGTCTGGTCCGCGATCACCTCGACCACGAGCTTTGCGAGCCCGAGGTCGACCGCGTCGTGCACGGCGTGGCGCGCGAGCTCGCGACCGATGCCGTGTCCGCGCGCCGCCGGGTCGACGACCAGGCGCACCTCGCCGACGTGGCTCGACCAGCCATGCAGCGGCACGACCGCGACCGACCCGACGACCTCGCCCGCGTCGACGGCGATCGTGCGCGCCGCGCCGGGGCGCGCCCAGGCGGCCACGACGGCGGTGTCGTCGACGTCCTCCTTGAGGAACGTGCGGTCGGCTTCGGGGATGCGCGCGAAGAAGCGCTGCAGCGCGGGCTCGTCCGCGGCCGCGATCGGTCGGAACTCCATCAGGACTCCTTCGCTTCGGGCAGTTCGTCTGAGTGCTCGATGATCCATGCGGTCAGGCGCGGCATCGTGTGCTTGACCGCGCTGCGGCCGGTGCCGAAGGTGACATGGCCTCCGGGGAGCCGCAGCTCCTCGCGGCGCGCGGGATCGCCGATCAGGTCCATCACGGGCTCGACCGCGGCGGGCGGCACGACGTTGTCGCGCTCGGCCATCGCGTTGAGCACGTTGCCGCGCGCGTCGGCGAGTTCGACCTTGCGGTCGCCGAGTCGGATCGACCCGGTCATCAGCACGTTCTTGCGGACGAGCTCCTCGACCAGCTGCCGGAAGATCGCGCCCGGGAACGGCACGTGGTCGCGCGACCACTGTGCCATCGCCTGGAAGCTCTCGACGAACTCGTCGTTCCAGAGGTTGTCCAGCAGCGTCGCCTTCTGGGCGATCTCGCTCGTCGGCGCCTGCATGTAGAAGCCGCTGTAGAGGACGTCCGCGGGGACGTTGCCGGTGTCGTCGACCAACTCCTCCGCGTTCAGCCGGCCCTCGCGCAGGAACGCGACCATGGCGCCCATCTCGTTGAAGTCGACCGGGGTCGCCATCAGGATCAGGTTGCGCACCGGGGCCTGCTCGTGGCCCGCGGCATAGAGCGCGGCGAGGACACCGCCGAGGCAGTAGCCCATCAGCGTCACCTCGTCGCCACCGCTCTCGCGCCGGACGGCGGCGACGGCGCGCGGCAGGTAGAAGTCGACGTAGCGCTCGAGGTCGTTGTCGGCGTCGAGCTCGTCCGGCACGCCCCAGTCGAGCATGTACACGTCCAGGCCCGCCGCCGTGAGGTACTCGACCAGGCTGTTGCCGGGTCGCAGATCGAGGATGTAGCTGCGGCTGACGAGACTGTGCACGATCAGCACCGGCGGGCCGTATCTGACCGGCCCGTTCCGGTAGCGCCAGAGCTCGGCCTTGCCGCGCCGCCAGACGACCTCTTTCGGTGTCGCGCCCAGCGTGGGGGCGTGCGTGCCGCGCACGTAGCGCACGCCGTTGCGGGCGCGCAGCAGCGAACGCTCGACATCGCGGTTGATCCGTGAAACGAGGTCAAGTGGGTTGAGCGTGGGCATCAGTCGTGCTCCTCGACCTGCTCGGAGAGCTGGTTGAGCCGCCGCTCCATGCGTGCGAGCTGCTCGCGCATGCGCCGCACGTCGGTGCCGGCGGGCAGGTTGAGCAGGTGCAGCGCGCGCGTCGACGCGCCTGAGACCTTGCGCTTGGCGCTTTTGGTCTTGCGCGTGACCGTGCTCATCACATCGAAGTACGTCTCGGTGCGCACGGCCGATTCGACGGGCTCACCGACGGCGCGTTCGAGGCGGTGCACAGCTCTGAGCCATAGCGGCTTCCCACTCATGTCCACGAGCCTACTAGTAACCTGACTTGACTTCAAGTCAGGTAGTTGCGTCGCCGGTGCCGGCCATGCTCCACTGGGCACCGCCATCGACCGTGAGCACGGTGCCGGTGGTGTAGCTCGAGGCACCGCTGGCGAGATAGAGGGCGGCGCCGACGATCTCCTCGGCCTCGCCGGCCCGCCGGGCGGGGAACGTGCGCGCGCGCTCGGCGAACACGTCCATGTCCCACCCGCGCGCGATCGTCGTCAGGAACGGCCCGGGCATGATCGCGTTCACGCGCACGGACGGCCCGAACGCGTGCGCGAGCCCGACCGTCATCGCGTTCACGCCGGCCTTGGCCGCGGCGTAGGGGACGATGTCGGCGGTCGGCCGCACCGCGCCGGTGCTCGAGACGTTGATGATCGACCCGCCGCCCGCCTCGACCATCCGCTCGCCGATCAATGCCGCGAGCCGGAACGGTCCCTTCAGGTTGACGTCGATCACCTTGTCGAAGAGCTCCTCGGTGACGGCGCTGAGGCGCTCGTACACCGGCGAGACACCCGCGTTGTTGACCAGGACGTCGACGCGGCCGAAGTCGCGATAGACGTCCTCGACCAGTCCGTCCAGCTCCTCCCAATGCCCGACGTGACACGCGTGCGCGGTCGCGCGGCCGCCATCGGCCCGCAACGCGGCGGCGACCTGGTCGCAGGCATCGGCCTTGCGGCTGACCACGACGACCTCCGCGCCCGCTTGCGAGAACCCGCGCGCGATGGCGAGCCCGAGCCCGCGGGTCCCGCCGGTGATCACGGCGACGCGGTCGGAAAGGTCGAAGCGGTCCCGGATCAAGGTCTCGGCTGGCTCGCGCAGAGCATCCACCTCCTAGTGGGCGTGCGTTGGGGTGCCGGCGAGCGCGAAGGACGCGACGCCGTACGTGCTGCCGTCGTCGGCCACCTGCTCGCGGACGCGTCCGGCGTCCAGCAGCAGGTCGAGGTGCCCGAGTACCTCCCAGACGACCAGCAGCGGCTGGTCGAGGATGGTCCGCTCGGGCCACAGGTCGGCGGCGATCTCATACGCCGTGGACGCGCCGGTCGCGAGCGCGGCGACGATCCGGTCGCAACGGCGCTCGTGGTCGGCGAGCCGCTGCGCGACGAGCCCGACGTGATCGGTGATGTCCGCGCCGTGCCCGGTATAGAGGCGCTGAAGTGGCATCGCGGCGGTCCTGCGGAGGCTCTCGAGGTACTCCACGCGAGCGCGCGGGCGTGTCCCCGTGGGCTCCAGCGCGGGGTAGATCTCGGTGTTGGAGGAGATCTTGGCCAGCAGGTGATCGCCGACGAACGCGATCCGCTCCCGCTCACAGACGAGCAGCGCGTCGGTGGTGCTGTGGCCGGGGCGGGCGACGACGCGCAGGTCGCGGTCGCCCGCGCGGATCTGTTCTCCGTCCGTCAGGACGATGTGCGCGGCGAACGGAGCTGACTGGCGGCGCAGGAACTCCCAGAACGCTTCGGTGTCGGCGATCACCGTCTCCGGGACGCCGTGGTGGCGCATCAGCGCGAGCGAGAAGCGCCGGTCGGCTTCACCGCGCTCCTCGAGGTGGGCGCCGTAGGCGGCCGCGCGTTCGTAGGCGGCGATGCGGGCGCCCGAGCGCGCGGCGATCGTCGCCGCGAGGCCGCTGTGGTCGAGGTGATGGTGCGTGACCAGGACCAGCTCGAGGTCCTCGAGCCGCACGCCGGCGCGGCGCAGCCCGGTCTCGAGCGCGCTCAGGGCCGCGTCGTCGCACGGGCCGGTGTCGATCAGCGTGAGCGGCGCACCGGGCAGCAGCCAGGCGTTGACGGATCCGATGTGCGGGAGCGGGAGCGGGATTCGGATAGGGGCGTGCATGCCTGAGTCGAGTTCAAGTATGACAAGCGCGGCGACTCGCGTCCAGTTCCATCAAGAGGGTTCTTGCCTTCTAGCGGTCGCCGTGTATGATTTGAACTCAGTTCGGCAAACGATTTGGAGAGTGTTCATGTCCGTGGAAGAGGCGACCCAGGTCATCCAGTACGAGGTCGACGGCCCGGTCGCGACGATCTGGTTCAACCGGCCGGAGGTCAAGAACTGCGTCAACTGGGAACTGCTGATGGGTCTCGGCGAGTATCTGGAGCGCGCCGAGGAAGACGATGACGTCCGCGCCGTGATCATCCGCGGGCGCGGGAACACGTTCTGCGCCGGTGCCGATCTGAACATGCTCGACTCCGAGTTCCTCGGCACCACGAACCAGTCGGTCAAGATCGCCCAGATCTCGGCCCGGACGTTCGACCGCGCGTTCAACCTCTCCAAGCCGACGATCGCCGTCGTCGAAGGCTTCGCGGTGGCCGGCGGCTTCGAGCTGTTCATCTCCTGCGATTTCGCGGTCGTCGAGGACAACGCCCGCATCGGCGACTTCCACATCCGCCGCGCGCTGTTCGGCGGCGCGGGCCCGATCTACCGCCTGCCGCGCTACATCGGCCTGCGCAAGACGAAGGAGCTGCTGCTCACCGGGAAGCTGCTCTCCGGCAAGCAGTGCGAGGAGTGGGGCCTGGCGAACGTCTCGGCCCCGGCCGAGGAGCTCGACCAGGCGGTGGCCGACTTCATCGCCCCGCTGATCGACAAGAGCGCGTTCACGATGCGCATCACCAAGCTCGCGGCCAACCGCGGCCTCGACGGAGACACCGAGACGCTGCTCGCGCTCGAGAGCATGACGTGCAATGTCGCGCACCAGTCGCAGGACGCCAAGGAGGGCGTGCAGGCCTTCCTCGAGAAGCGCGCTCCGGTCTGGAACCACGCGTAGTCGAACGCGGCGGCCGGCGCCTTTCGGGGCGCCGGCCGTTTCGGCGTTTAAAGGAGGTGGCGGCCCGCGTCCACGAGCGGAGCGACGAGCCGCTGCGCGTCGTCGAAGCCCGAGCCGACCATCGCGCCGCCCGCCGCGCGGGCGGCGATGCCCTGGCAGACGACGGCGAGCTTGAAGAAGGCGAAGGCCTGATACCAGGCGATGTCGGAGACATCGAAGCCGGTCGCTCGCGCGTAGCGCTCGATCAGCTCGGCGCGCGACGGGAAGCCTTCCGCCGCGGTCACGGGAGCGACGATCCGCGCTGCCATCAGGACATCGTCGTCGCCCACCTCGCTCCAGAACGCGAGCAGCGCCCCGAGGTCGGTCAACGGGTCGCCCAGTGTGCTCATCTCCCAGTCGAGCACGGCCACGATGCGGCCGGGCCGGGTGGCGTGCAGCACGGTGTTGTCGAGCCGGAAGTCGCCGTGGACGATCGCGTGGACGCGCTCGGGCGGCAAGGTGCGGACCAACTCGTCGCGCAGCGCGTCCAGCGTCGGGTAGGCCTCGACCTTGGAGGCCTCCCACTGCTTGGACCAGCGCCGTAGCTGACGTGCCATGAAGCCGGCGGGGCGGCCGAACTCGGCGAGTCCCACTTCAGCAGGATCGACGCGGTGCAGCGCGGCGAGGACGTCGACGAGACCTTCCCCGATCGCACGCCGGTCCTCGGGCGCGTCGGCGTAGCCGTCGGGCACCGCGTTGCGGCAGATGTGGCCGAGCACGCGTTCCATCACATAGAACGGGGCGCCGAGCTCGTCGCCCAGGTAGAGCGTCCGCGGGACCGGCACCGCGGTGCCGTCGAGCGCCGTCAGGACGCGGTACTCACGGGCCATGTCGTGCGCCGTCGGCAGGATGTGGCCGAGCGGCGGGCGGCGCAGGATGACCTCTCCGGCGTCGCAGCCGACGCGGTAGGTGAGGTTCGACTTGCCGCCCGAGATCAGCGCGACGTCGCAGTCATGCCAGCGCGGGTCGTGCAGAGCGTCGGCGAGGAGCGGCCCGACGACGTCGGGGTCGGCGCCGGTCGTGATGCGCTCGAGCTTCTGCGCGGTCGGGTCGTTGAAGCCGGTCTCGGTCATGCCGGCTGCCGTTCGCGCGCGGCGAGCGCCTTGCCGAGCTCGCGCTCGTGGTACGCCGCGTCCCCGAACTGCTGCTCGCGGACGATGATGCGCCGCAGGAAGCGGTGCGCCTGATGCTCCTCGGTGAACGCGATGCCACCGAAGACCTGCAGCGCGCCATGCGCCACCTCGCGGGCGGCGCGCGCGACGTAGGCCTTGGCGATCGACGCCGTCCGCTGGGCGTCCGGCAGCTCGTCGTCGAGCGCGGCGGCGGCGTAGAGCACCGTCGACCAGGCGCTCGCGCGCCGCACGTACATGTCGGCCAGGATGTGGCGCAGCGCCTGATAGGAGCCGATGGTGCGGCCGAACTGCCGGCGCTCGGCGGCGTAGTCGCGCGCGTCCTGGAGCATCCGTTCGGCCGCGCCCACGGACTCCGCGGCGGCCAGCAGGGCGCCGATCGCGGTGAGCCGGGTGGCATCGACGTCGACCGGTTCGAGCCCGGCGAAGGTGACCGTCGACATCGGGATGCCGACGTCGAGGGTGGCCGCCGGCTCGATCGTGGCGGCGGCCGCCAGCGCGACCGTTCCGTCGGCGACGACCGCGAAGCGGTCGACCTCACCCGCGTGCTCGACCGCTGCCCCCGGCATCGCGATCGCGACGCGCTCGGAATGCGGCACGCCGGCGTAGCGCAGGGACGCGCTGCCGAGGAAGGGCGCGGACGCCAGGTGCGCGCCGAGCAGCCGCGCCGCGAGGCACAGCTCGACAGCGCCGAGCTCGAAGTCGAAGAACTCTTGGAGCGCGGCCCACAGCCGCGCGCGCTGTTCCGCCGTGGCGTTGTGCGCGGCCTCCGCGGGCAGCCATTCGCGCTGCAGGAGCATGGTCAGCGCTTCGCTGAGCTGGTTCTGCTCGTCGGTCAGTTCGAGGTCCATGGCCTACTCCTGGGGCAGCGCGAGGATGCGGTCGGCGATGATGTTGCGCTGGATCTGCTGCGTGCCGCCGTAGACGCTGGCGGCGCGCGAGTAGAGGTAGGTCTCGGTCCAGAACTCGTCCTCGGCGCCGAGGATCTCGAACGCGCTCGCCGCGAGACGCTGCTCGGCTTCGGCCATCAACAGCTTCACGCTCGAGCTGTCCGGGCCGACGGCACCGCCGTTGAGGAACTCGCCTACGGTGCGGTAGGCGTGATGGCGCAGCACCTCGACGCCGATCAGCGCCTGGGCGAGCTGGACCTGCACGAGCGGGTCGTCGAGGCGGCCCTGCGCCGCGGCGTCCGCGATCGCGCGGTCCAGCCACGTGCGCAGCTTGACCTGGCGCGGGAGCGCGGCCGTCCCGCGCTCGTGGCCGAGCGTGTGCATCGCGATCTTCCAGCCGTCGCCGCGCTCGCTGAGCAGGTTCTCCTTGGGGACGATCACATCGTCCAGGAACAGCTCGCAGAACTCGGCGTGACCGGTGATCTGTGTCATCGGCCGCACGTCGACGCCTTCGGACTGCATGTCGACGATCAGCATCGAGATGCCCTTGTGCTTGGGGCCATCGGTCTCCGTCCGCGCCAGCACGCCGCACCAGCGCGCGTACTGGCCCCACGAGACCCACGTCTTGGAGCCGTTGAGCACGAAGTGGTCGTCCTCCTCGGTCGCGCGCGTACGCAGCGAAGCGAGGTCGGAGCCGGCCTCGGGCTCGCTGAAGCCCTGGCACCAGATCTCCTCGGCGGAGAGGATCGACGGGATGTAGCGGGCGCGCTGCTCGTCGTTGCCGAAGCGCAGAAGCGATGGGCCGAGCACGTCGAGCCCGACGACGTTGACGAACTCGGGCGCTCCCGCGGCGGCGAGCTCCTGGTCGACGACGATCTGCTCGACGGGCGGTCGCCCGCCGCCCCCGAAGTCGCTGGGCCAGGCGCGACCGACGAAGCCGGCCGCGTAGCAGGAGGCTTGCCACTCACGCAGCAGCGCCATCCTGTCGTCAAGGGCGTGCGGGAGGTCCGCGCCCACCAGCGGGGCCTGGGCCAGGAAGCTGCGAACCTCGTCCTGGAGCGCCCGTTCCTCAGCGGTAGCTCGAAGTTGCATGAACTGAGATCGTATCAGTAGTCATCGCAGAAGTGGCGTTTCTTGAATCCTTTCGTCGGTTGCGATAGATTGAAGTGACTTCAATCTATGACGCGAGGAAGAGACATGACTCCAACCGGCGAGGTGATCGATCTCCTCGTGCTCGGGGCGGGGATGGCCGGGCTGAGCGCCGCAGCCAAAGCGGCATCGGCAGGCGCCAGCGTCGTGCTCGTGGAAAAGGGCGAGGCGATCGGCGGCTCGGCCGTGTACGCCGGTTTCATCTGGACCGCGCCGACCGACGAGGTCATGCGAGAGGTCAACCCGGACGGCGACCCGGCGCTCGGCCGGCGGATCGTCGAGGGCTATGAAGACGCGCTCGCGTTCGTCCGCTCACTCGACGTGCACGTCGCCGATCCGGTCACGGTGCTCGGCTATGGGCGCGGGTGCGCGACCGACATGGCGAACTTCCTGCTCGCCTGCGACCGCCTCGTGCGCGAGCGCGGCGAGGTGCTGGTCCGCAGCCACGCGCTCCGGCTGCTCACGGAGGATGGTGCCGTCGTCGGCGCGGAGGTCGAGACGCCCGCCGGCGCGCGCGTCATTCGCGCGAGCAGCACGCTGCTCGCCACCGGCGGCTTCGGCGGAGATCCCGACCTGCGCGCGGAGTACATCGCGCCGGCGGCGAGGGACATCCCGTTGCGCGCGAACCTCAACAGCACCGGCGACGGCCTGCGCCTCGCCCAGGCCGCGGGCGCGGCCGTCGGCGAACCCGACGCCGGCTTCTACGGTCACCTGATCCCGTCCGGGGTCGTGTACACGAACCCGTATGAGTTCACGGACCTGACCTTCTACCACTCCGAGCACGGGGTGCTGCTCAACCGCAACGGTCAGCGCTTCTGCGACGAGACGATCGGCGATCACCTGAGCACGCTGCACGTGCTCGACCAGCCCGACGCGCGGGCATTGCTGATCACCGACCAGCGCGTGCACGAGCAGTGGATGCTCGCCCCCTACGTCGAAGGCGTCGAGCCGATCGACAAGTTCCAGCTCGCGTACAAGCGCGGCGCGCGGGCGGCGATCGCGGAGGACATCGAGGAGCTCGCCTACCTGCCCGAGGAATGGGGCTACGACGGGGAGGCTGCGCGCGACACCATGATCGAGTTCAACCGGGCGCCGAACCGCAGACTCGACTCCGAGCCGCTCGTCACGCCTCCCTACTACGTGATCGAGGTCATCCCCGCGATCACCTTCACCTTCACCGGGCTGCGGATCGACGAGCGCGCGCGGGTCCTGCAGGCCGACGGCACGCCGATTCCGGGGCTGCTGGCCGCCGGGGCCGATGCCGGCGGCATCTTCCACCGCGCCTACGCCGGCGGCCTCGCGGCCGCGCTGGTCTTCGGGCTGCAGGCCGCGTCCACCGCCACGAGCGCCCGCGTGGCGTCCTGAGGAGAGAACCGATGGGAACACTGGACGGCAAAGTCGCGTTCATCACGGGCGCGGGCCGCGGTCAAGGGCGCTCGCATGCGCTCAGGCTCGCCCAGGAAGGCGCGGACATCATCGCGCTCGACGTCTGCGACGAGGTGGTCGGCACGATCGGCTATGCGCTGTCGACGCCTGACGACCTCGACGAGACGATCGCGGGCGTGGAGGCGCTCGGCCGCCGCGCGGTCAAAGGTGTCGCCGACGTGCGCGATCTCGATCAGGTCATCGCCGTCGTCGAGCAGGGCCTGGAAGAGCTCGGCCGCATCGACGTCGTCTGCGCCAATGCCGGCATCGGCTCCTGGGCGGTCGCCTGGGAGATGACGGCCGAGCAGTGGAACGACATGATCGACATCAACCTCACGGGCGTCTTCAATGCCGCCCGCGCGGCGCTGCCGTCGATGGTGGCGCGCGGCGAGGGCGGCTCGGTGATCCTGACGAGCTCGACGGCGGGCCTGATCGGCTACGCCAACACCGCGCACTACACGGCGGCCAAGCACGGCGTGATCGGGCTGATGAAGGTGCTCGCGCAGGAGGCGGGGCTGCACGGCATCCGCGTGAACGCGATCTGCCCGACGACCGTCAACACGCCGCTCGTCATCAACGAGGGGACGTTCCAGCTGTTCAGGCCGGACCTCGAGAACCCCGGGCCGGCCGACGTGCGCGAGCCGTTCGCGGGGCTGAACATCCTGCCCGACGTGCCGTGGATCGAGCCGTCCGACGTGTCGGACACGGTGGCGTTCCTCGCCTCCGACGCGGCGAAGTACATCACCGGCGTCGCGCTGCCGATCGACGCCGGCAACGTCGTCAAGAAGGGCTGAGCGATGGCCGGCCGCGCCGCGGGCAAGGTCGTCGTCGTCACGGGAGCGAGCCAGGGGCAGGGGGCGGCGGAAGCGCGCGCCCTGCACGCTGAAGGCGCGACCGTGATCGCCGCCGACGTGCGTGATCCCGTCGAGCCGATCGACGGCGTCGAGTACCGCCGGTTGGACGTCTCGAGCGCCGACGACTGGGCCGCGCTGGCGGCCGGTCTCGAACGCGTCGACGGGCTCGTCAACAACGCCGGCATCACCCACCGGGCCTCGCTCTGGGACGTGACGCAGGCGGATCTCGAGCGCGTGTTGAGCGTCAACCTCAACGGTGCGCTGTTCGGCATCCAGACGCTCGCGCCACTGATGACCGACGGCGGGTCGATCGTCAACGTCGCGTCGCTCGCGGCGTTGACCGGCCACTTCGCCACGGCCTACACGGCCAGCAAGTGGGGCCTGCGTGGTGTCTCGCGAAGCGCCTGCGCGGAACTCGGTCCGCTCGGCATCCGCGTCAACACGATCTTCCCCGGCGCGATGGCCGCGCCGATGACCGAGACGCCACAAGCCTTCATCGACCGCCTGCTCGAGGAGATCCCGCTCGGCCGCGCGGGCGCGGCCGAGGACGTCGCGCCGCTCGTCGTGTTCCTGATCTCCGACGAGTCGAGCTGGATCAGCGGCGCGGAGATCGCCGTGGACGGCGGCCAGTCCGCGCACGGCGGGATGAAGGGCCTGGCCGACCTCGTGCGCGCCGAGCGGGCGCGGGCGCCCGCGAGACACGGTTGATCAGCGGCCCGCGGCGGCCAAGTGGGCGTCTGAATGGGCAGCTACCGCTCTCGAACCGTTCTCGCAGGGTTCGATCGTGGCGATTCACGAGCGGATCGCCGCCGCCGACCGGTGGCTCGCCGCTCACGTTGCCGCCGGTGGCGCAGGCGGCGATCGCGCACGTCCAGTTCGAGACCATCCACCCGTTCGCGGACGGGAACGGACGCGTCGGTCGGGCCTTGATCGGCGCCAGTCTGGCGCGCAGTGGTGTCTGCCGCGACGCACTCACGCGCTTCCGTCGCGGTGACCATGATCCGTGGTTCCTGCTGCTCGCGGAATCGGCGGCGCATGCCGCGCATGCCTCCATCGAACTCGCCGACCAAATTGCCGACCTGCAGGGACGCCGGCGGGAGATGGCCAGGCGTCCGCGACCGGATTCCGCCACCGAACGGCTCATTCGTCTCTTGCCGGCCGAGCCCGTCCTCAGCATCGAGCGTGCTGCGCCGCTCATCGAACGCAGCGAAGAGGCCACGCGCCAAGCGCTGAATCGACTCGAGGAGGCCGGCGTCGTGGAACTGACGCAGGTCGCGAAGCGCGATCGTGCATGGGAAAGCGTCGGCGTGTTTGCGCTGGCTGACGAAATGGAGCGGCGACTCAGTGGTGGTGCGCGGGGCGCTGCTGAGACGCGGTGACGGCTGAGCCCGTGCGCCTCTGACCCCCTCGAGGGTCAGAGGCGCGAGTCGCCTCAGACGTTCGCCGTGGCGACCTGGAGCGCGTGCAGGACCTCGTCCGGGACCTCTTCGCCGGGCTCGATCGAGATCGTCTTGTCCAGCAGGTACTCGTCGATCGCGTACGGGCCGTGCTCGCGGCCGATCCCGGACTCCTTGTAGCCGCCGAAGGACGAGTTGAAGTCCGCCGACATCGTGTTCACGCGGAACGTGCCCGTGCGGATGCGGCGGGCGATGTCGAAGCCCTTGACCGGGTCGCTCGTGAAGACCGAGCCGGAGAGGCCGAACTTGCTGTCGTTCGCGAGGCGGACGGCGTCGGCCTCGTCGTCGTAGGGGATGACGACGATGACGGGCCCGAAGATCTCCTCCTGGGCGACCGTGGAGTCGTTGCTGACGTTCGTCAACAGCGTCGGCTCCACGTACCAGCCCTGGTCGAGATGCTCGGGGACGCCGCCGCCGAACGCCACCGTGGCACCCTCGTCGACCGCCGTCTTGATGTAGCCCAGGACGCGGTTGCGGTGCGCTTCGCTGACCAGTGGGCCGACGACCGTGTCGGGGGCGTGCGGATCGCCCACCTTGTACGTCTTGAACACCTCGATCGCCCGCGCCACGATGTCGTCGTACTGCGCCCGTGGCGCCAGGATCCGGCTCATGCAGGTGCAGTTCTCGCCCTGCGTGGTGCCGGCGCCGAGGGCGACGACCATCGGGACGGCGGTGTCGAGGTCGGCATCCTCGAGGATGATCGCCGCCGACTTGCCGCCGAGCTCGAGCACGCAGCGCTTGACCTGCGCGCCGCAGACCTCGCCGATCTTCTTGCCGACCTCGGTGGAGCCCGTGAACGTGACCATGTCGACGTCCGGGTGGGCGACCAGGTGCTCGGACGCGTCGCGCGTGGCGGCGACGATGTTGATCACGCCGGGCGGGAACCCGGCCTCGGTGATCAGGTCGGCCATCGCGAACAGCGTCAGCGGGTCCGGGTCCGGGGCCTTGACCACGGCCGTGCAGCCGGCCACGATCGCCGGCGCGATCTTCTGGGCGATGCCCGGCAGCGGGAAGTTGAACGCCGTGAGCGCCGCGATCACGCCGACCGGCTCGCGCACCAAGAGGCTCTTGCTCTCGTACTTCATGATCAGCCCGCCGGCCGCGCCGGCCATCGACGTGAGGTCCGCCTCGCGGACCTCGGCGAAGGTGTGCTCGCGGCCGACCTTCGCGTAGTAGTTCCAGTGCAGCGTCGGCGCGACCGAGTGGTAGACGTCGGCGGTGATCTTGTTGTGGCCGAGCTCATCCACCGTCAGGTCGGAGAACTCGGGCGCATGCTCGGCGATCAGCGCCGCGAGGCGCTCCATCATCTCCGCGCGCTCGGCGACCGGCCGCGTCGGCCAATCCGTCTCATAGAACGCGGCGCGTGCCGCTTCGACCGCCCGATCGATGTCAGCCTCGTTGGCCGCCGGGACGTAGCCGATCTTCTCGCCGGTCGCCGGCGAGATGACATCGAAGCGCTCCGTCGAGTCCGGCGCTTGCCAGCTGCCGTCGATGTAGAGACTCGGGTATTCGCGGGACAGCATGGTTTCTCTCCTCGGTGGTTGACGATCTCATACGGCGGCCATTCCGCCGTCGACGCTCAGCACCGTGCCGGTGACGAAGCCGCTGCCGGCGCCGAGCAGGAAGAGCACCGCGTCGTCGAGCTCTCCGGCGCGGCCGCCGCGTCCCAGCGGCGTGCGCGAAAGCAGGAACTCCGGGAACTGCTCCGGATCCTCGCCGAGCTCCGCCGTCATCTCCGAGGCGAAGAACCCCGGAGCCACGGCGTTGACGCGAATCCCATAGCGACCCCATTGCGACGCGAGCTCACGCGTCAGACCGATGATGCCCGCCTTGGACGCGACGTATGCGGCGTCCGGGATCTCGCCGATCGAGCGCAGGCCCATGACCGACGCGATGTTGACGATCGAGCCGCCGCCGCCATTGGTGTCGCGCATCCCCTGCGCGGCGAGACAGGACAGCGCGAACGGTGCGATCAGGTTGAGATCGAGCACGTTCGCGAACGTCTCGGGCAGCGTGCGCAGCGCGGGGGCGGTCGCTCCCGAGCCGGCGTTGTTGATCAGCCCGTCGATCCGCCCGTGCCGCTCGATCACGCCTTGGATCAGCCGCTCCCGGTCGGCCTCGTCGGTGACGTCGCAGACGACGGGGTCCGCGTTGGCGATCTCCCGCGTCAGCGCGTCGAGGCGTTCGGCGCGGCGCGCGGCCAGGACCGGGATGCCGCCGGCGGCGCCGATCGCGCGCGCGAGCTGCGCGCCGAGGCCGGAGCTCGCGCCGGTGATGATCACGACCCGGCCATCCATCTCAGCGGGCATCGAGCGCCGCCTCCTCCTCGAGCCGCATGAGGTTCACGTCCACGAGGCCGGGCACACGCCCCAACTCGCCGTTGCGCGCGAGGACGCCCAGCCCCTCCTCGCCCCAGCGGCGATGGTCGAAGTACGCCTCGATGTAGCCCACGCGCGTGGTCGTTTCGAGCACACCGACCGGCCGCTGGCCCTCCACGTCGAGCGGCTCGCACTCGACCTCGTTGAGGACGCGGTTGAGGATCAACGCGCGCGCGCCGAAGGCACCGTCCATGACCGAGAGCACCCGGTCCGACAGCTCGGTGAACGAGCTCCACGCCTGCTCGGGATCGACCGACGCCGGCCGATCGGCCTCGAGCATGAACTTCGCCAGCGCCGTCTGTCCGCCGAGGCGGTCCAGCAGCACGGTCTCCTCGGCCTCGCAGGAACGCAGCCGGTACAGGCAGTTGACGTGATCCTGCGCGACCATCTCGTTCTGCTCGGGGCTGAACGCGAGCGCTTCGCCCGGCGCGAAGCGCAGCACCGCGAAGCGCCACGCCCGCGGCCGCTGACTGAAACCACCGTTGACGTCCGCCTGGGCGACCGCGCGATTGGTGTGGTAGGTGAGCAGCGACGGCATCGGGCGCAGCAGCTCCTGGGCCATGTGCACATGGACCTGCGTGTAGTGGCGCTCGCACTCCTCCGGGCTCTTGGAAGGTGTCGGGTCGAACCGGCTGAAGTGCTTGCCCATGCCGGCGTCAGCTCCCGCCGACGGGCTCGGCCGCCAGCGGCATGAAGCTGCGGGTGATCGCGCTCTGGGTCAGCTGGGCGCCCTCGAGCACGCTGCTGATCTTCCCGTCGACGATCACGAGCACGCGATCGCAGAGATCGGCGAGCTCCTCCAGGTCGCTCGAGCTGATGAGCACCGCCGCTCCCTCCTGCGCCGCGTTGACCAGCTCGCGGTGGAGCTCGCTCTTGGCGCCGACGTCCACGCCCTGGGTCGGCTCGTCCAAGAGGAAGACCGACGGCTTCTGCGACAGCCATTTGCCGAACAGGATCTTCTGCTGGTTGCCGCCGCTGAAGATGCTCAGCGGCTCCTCCGTGGCGTTCGCCGGGCGCACCGACAGCCGCTCGAACCACTCCTTGGTCCGCGCCTTCTCGGCCTTGCGGCGAACGACCCCGCCCTTCCAGAACGGCTTGAGGTCCGGCAGGGTCAGGTTCTCCCGCGCGCTCATCGTCATGACGCCGCCGCCGATCTTGCGGTCGGGCGCGACGTACGCCACGCCCTCGCCGATGGCGACATCGGGCCGTGACGGCGGCAGCGGCTTGCCCGCCACCTTGACCTCGCCGTCGGCGCGCGGCAGCGAGCCGAAGGCCGCGCCGAGGACCGTGTCGCGGCCTGAGCCGGCGAGCCCCGCGATGCCCACGATCTCGCCGCGCTCGGCCGCCAGCGAGATGCCGTTCGCCGCGCCGGCGCACAGGTCGGAGATCTCGAACACCGTCTCGTGCTTGCGCGCGGCCGCACGCGCGGCCTTCTCGCGCCTGGTCTCGCTCTCCTCGGCGAGCAGCTCCTCGCCGGCGAGCAGCTGGACGATCGAGGCGTGGTCGAACTCGGCGACCGGGCCCGCGCCGACCACCTTGCCGTCGCGGAACACCGAGACCTTCTGGGCGACGCGGAACACCTCGCCGAGGTGGTGGGTCACGTACAGCACCCCGACGCCGGTGGCCGCGATCGCGGCGACGCGGTCGAGCAGGTGGTCCACCTCGTCGACGGGCAACGTCGCGGTCGGCTCGTCGAGGACCAGCAGGCAGTGCGGGTACTCGGGGTCTTCACGGAGCGCACGCGCGATCGCGACGCCGGTCCGCTCGGAGGCGGCGAGGGTGGAGACCATCGCCTTCGGGTCGATGTCGAGGTTGAGCTTCGCCAGGTCGGCCTTGGCCTGCGCCCGGCTCGCCCGGTCCCGGATCGTTCCCCACGCCGTCGGGAAGCCCGACCCGAGCGACATGTTGTCCTCGACGGACAGCGTCGGGACGAGCCCGAGGTCCTGCTGCACGAACCGGCATCCGAGCCGATAGGACTGCACGGGCGCCTGGAACGGCAGCTCGTTGCCCTGGATCCGGATACCGCCGCCCGGGTCGGGCGCGTGGTATCCGGACAGGATCTTGATCAGGGTCGACTTGCCCGACCCGTTCTGACCCAGGAGCGCATGCACCTCGCCTGGTTGGATGGTCATGCTCACACCCGCCAGCGCCTGGGTGCGCGTGAACGTCTTCGACACCGAGTCGACTTCGAGCACCGCGGTCATCATGTTCTCCTAGGTCGCGTTACCGGTCGCCGTTGCCTAGGAGACGCCCCAGAGCGCCTTGAACTGGGCGAGGGCGTCCTTCGGCTCGCTCCAGGTCGAGATGTCACCGACGTTGTCTTTGGTCAGGATCTGCGTCGTCTGCAGGCCGGAGGCCTTGGCGTCGATCGGCATGCCGAGCGAGTCGCGGAACATCGCGTCCATCATCACGTAGGTCGAATAGACGGGATCGAACCCGGTCCACGCCAGCTGCTTGCCCGTCTTGAGGGCCGCGATTCCCGCCTCGTCGGCGGCCTGGCCGATGACCTTGACCCGGCTCGACAGACCCGCCGCCGCCAGCGCGGCGTCGATGCCATTGGCGAACGGGCCGACGTCGAAGGCCACGTAGTTGGCGTCCGGGTTCTTGCGCAGCGCGGACACCATCACGCTCGGCACCTTGCCGGCCGTCAGGTCAGGGATCGTGATGTCCTGGATCTGCACCTTGCAATCCGGGCAGAGCGCCTTGACCTCCTTCTGGAAGCCGTCGGTGAAGCCGCCGAGGATCGGATAGGCCGGGACGTGCTCGATGATCACGTTGCCCTTGCCCTTGGAGTCCGAGACGAAGAAGTCGGCGAGGACCTTGCCCATCAGCGCGTCGTTGGCGTACGCGTTGGCGTTGACGATGATCGGGCCGCCCGGCGTGACCTCGGCCGGGTGCACGGACGTCAGCACCCACTTGGCGCCGGCGTCCTGGACCTTCTTGATCATCGCGGGCGTCAGCGGGATGCCGGCCTCGGCGACGTAGTTGGCCTTCTTGGTGATCGCGGTGTCGATCGCGGCGTTGAACGTCGCCGGGTTGGCGGGGTCGTAGCTGACGACCTCGTAGTTCCACTTCGCCATCGCGGCGAGGTTCTTCAGCGACTTCTGCAGCTTCTGGTTGTTCGGGTCGTTCGTCCCGAGCATGACGAGGGTCTTACCGGTGGGCGGCGCGCCCTTGAGCTGCCCCTTGATGGTGATCTGGGTCGGCGTGGCCTGGTACTGCTTGAGCTGCGCGGCGGCCTTCGCGACGCCTGCGCCGCTGCCCGCGCTCGTCGAACCTCCGGATGACGTGGAGGAACTGCTCGAGTTGCTGCTGTCCGAGCCGCAGGCGGCGACCGTCAGGGCGAGCACCAGCGTGGCGATGAGGGCGGGGAAACCGCGAGTGTGGGTCATTGATCTCTCCTCTGAGAACGTGAAATTGCCGAAGCTGTGATGGGGCGTGGGGCTCAGTGCGGGACGGCGCGGGCATCGGAGCCCACGGTCGCCGTAGGGGTGGGTTCCGGCTGGGGAGGCACGTCAAGGCCGGAGCCGCCGGAGTCGTCCGATCCGTCCTCGCCCGTGGAGCCGCGCCCGAAGCGCGCCTTGAGCCGATGCCAGCGGGCCGAGGGGGAGCGCTGGATCGACAGGGCGACGGCGATGATCAGCGCGACGCCGTTGAACATGTCGTTCAGCCAGCTGGCGCCGGACACGAGCTGCAGTCCCTGCACGCCGGTGGCCAGGACGAAGATCGCCAGCAGCGTTCCCCAGACGTTGAACCGCCCCGGGATCAGCTGCGTCGAGCCGAGGAAGGCGGCGGCGAACGCCGGGAGCAGCAGGGTCCCGCCGAAGTTCAGCGACGGCCCGTTCAGCGAGGCGAACATGATCCCCGCGGCGCCGGCGACGGTCGCCGAGATCACGAGCGCGACCGTCGTGTAGCTGCGGATCCGAACGCCCGACAGGCGGGCGGCCTCGGGGTTGCCGCCGATCGCGTACAGGTAGCGGCCGGTCGGCGTGTGCGCCGTCAGCCACCACAACACGAACGCGATGACGAGCATGTACAGCACGACGATCTGGAAGCCCCCGACCGTCGTCTGCGTGAGGTTGTTCCAGCCCGCCGAGGTCGGCGGTAGCGGCTGGGCGTTGTGGGAGACGATCACCTGCGTCGCCGCGAGGATCGAGCTCATGCCCAGCGTCGCGATGAACGAGTTCACGCCGAGCCTGACGACGATGAACGCGTTGACGCAGCCGATGATGATCGCGACCGCCATCCCGAACGCGATCGCGGCGACCGGGCTCCAGTGATGGTCGTTCATCAGCACGACGGTGGTGACGCTGGCGAGGCCCGCCGTCGCCCCCACCGAGAGGTCGTAGAGACCCGCGGCGAGCGGGATCAGGATGGCGAGGGCGACGATGCCCGTCACGGCCTGCTGGGCGGCGACGCTGTGGAGCGTCGCGGCGGTCAGGAACTGATCCGGGACCCAGATGCCGAAGACGATGATGAACAGCGCCCACAGGTACAGGCCGCTGAACCGGTCGAAACCGGGGTTGAGCTTCCGTCGCGGCTTGCGCGCGGTTGCTTGGCTCACTGTCGCCACTTCAATCCTCTGACCTAATTCGCATGGGGCACCCACTCCTCCGGTGGCTGAATTGAACTCGATTCGAAAAGTACACACCGAGTACGAGAGTGTCAAGAGGATTGAGACGATCTACAGAACCGTCTTCAGCTCAGCCGCTTCGTATCGGCGGCGATCGTGGCCTGCAGCTGTTTGAAGTCAGGTCGGTCGGCTAGCGCCATCCTGTAGGAGCCGAGGCGCCGCGCCGCGTTGATCGCGATCACGCCGACCAGCCGTCCGTCGCGCTCGCCGCCATAGACGAACCGCGACCCGTCCTCGGTCGCTTCCAGGAGTTCCAGGCGTTCCGCGAGCCCGGGGAGGCCGAGCGACTGGATCTTCGTGTCGTACTGGTCGGACCAGAAGTACGGCGGCTGGTCATAGGGCGTGCGCTGCTCGGCTTCGAGCAGGGCGTTGCGGCCGGCGTGCTGTCCCTGCTCGGCCGCGACGGTCCAGTGCTCAATGCGGATCGAGTCGCCGCCGGCCAGGGGGTGCGGCCAGGACACGATGTCGCCGGCGCCGAGGACGTCGGGGTCGCCGACGGCCGTCAGCGTTGCGTCGCATTCGAGTCCCGGGGTCAGTCGCAGCCCGCTGTCCGCCAGCCATTCCGTGTTCGGGTGCGCGCCCAGTCCGACGACGACGAGGTCGGCTTCGACGCGCGTCCCGTCGGTCAGTTCGACGGCCTCGAACCGGCCGTTGCCATGGAGTCCGGCGACGCCGGTGGCTAGGCGCACGTCGACACCGTGGTCGCGGTGCAGGTCGGCGCACCACTTGCCCAGCTGGGGGCCCAGCGGCAGCATCGGCGTGGGGGCGACGTCGATCAGTGTCACGTCGAGGCCCTGCTTGCGGGCGGTCTGGGCGACCTCGCAGCCGATGAAGCCCGCGCCGACGATCGCGACGCGCGGGCGGTCCCCGAATGCTGCCCGCAGCGCGATCGCGTCGTCGAGGCTGCGTAGCACGTGGACCCCCTTCAGCTCGCCGCCAGGGCCGGGCCAGCGTCGCGCCCTTGAGCCGGTGGCGAGGATCAGCCGGTCGTAGGGCACCTCGCTCCCGTCGGCGAGCACGACGCGGCGGCGGGCGCGGTCGAGCCTCGTCGCGGGCACGCCCAGATGCCACTCCGCTTCGAAGGTGTCGGAGGGGAGGGCGACGCGTTCGACGTCGTGCTCGCCGGCCAGAAGTTCCTTCGACAGCGGCGGCCGGGTGTACGGCCGGTGGACCTCCTCGCCCACGACGACCAGCTCGCCGTCGAACCCTGCGGTTCGCGCGGCCTGTGCCGCCCGCAGCCCGGCGAGCGACGCCCCAACGATGACCAGTCGACGCACCTTGTGCTCCTCATTCGAAATCAATAAACTGAAGTCAGTTTAGATTCGCCGTCAACCCCCTGGAGACATGACCGAGCCCTTTCGCGCCGCAATCGTCGGTGCCGGTCCGAGCGGCTTCTACGCCGCCGGGCAGCTACTGGCCGTCGACGAGCCGTCGTTCGCCGTCGACCTCTATGACCGTCTGCCGACTCCCTACGGGCTGGTGCGGTCGGGTGTCGCTCCGGACCACCCGAAGATCAAGTCGGTCACCCGCGCGTACGACAAGACCACCCAGCACGAGCGATTCCGGTTCTTCGGGCATGTCGAGCTCGGCGGCGACGTCACGCGACGCCAGTTGCTCGAGCACTACCACGTCGTCCTGTACACGCTGGGCACGTCGATCGACCGGCGGCTCGGGATCCCGGGGGAGGAGCTGCGCGGCTCGCACGCCGCGACCGAGTTCGTCGCCTGGTACAACGGCCACCCCGACCACAGCGGCCTGGAGGTCGACCTCCAGGGCAAGCACGCGGTCGTCATCGGCGCCGGCAACGTCGCGATCGACGTCGCGCGCATGCTCGCGCTGGCGCCGTCGGAGCTCGCGGGCACCGACACCGCCGATCACGCGATCGATGTGCTCGCGGCCTCGGGCATCGAGGACATCACGATCCTCGCTCGCCGCGGCCCGCTGCAGGCGGCGTTCACGAACCCCGAGCTGCTCGAGATGGGCGAGCTCGAGCGCGGCGACGTCGAGATCGTCGGTGGCGAGCTGGACGAGCTGTCGGCGGTCGCGCTCGGTGAGGCCGACAAGACCCGGCGGCGCAACGTCGAGATCCTGCGGGAGTACGAGGCGCGGCCGAAGACCGGGAAGCCGATCACGGTCCGCTTCCGCTTCCTCGCGTCCCCGGTCGAGCTGCTCGGCGACGAGCACGGCCACGTGCGCGCCGTGAGGATCGTGAACAACACGATCGTCGCCCGCGACGACGGCTCACTGGCGGCGCGCGGTTCCGGGGTGTTCGACGAGCTTCCGGCGCAGCTCGTGTTCCGCTCGATCGGCTACACCGGGCAGCCCATCGACGACGTCCCGTTCGACGAACGGCGCGGCCTGATCCGCAACGAGGGCGGTCGCGTCACCGATCCCGGCGGCGCCCACCAGCTCGGCGAGTACGTGTCCGGTTGGATCAAGCGCGGCCCGTCGGGCGTGATCGGCACGAACAAGAAGGATTCCCTGGACACCGTCATCAAGATCGTCGAGGACGTGGCCTCCGGCCGCGTGAACCGGCCGGTCTTCGACGACATCGAGGGTCTGGTGGAGGCGTGCGCACCGGACGTTGTGACGTGGGAGGGCTGGCAGGCGATCGACGCGATCGAGACCGCCGCCGGCGAGGGCTGCGCGCCCGCGCGCCCGCGCGTGAAGCTCACCGAGTGGGCGGCGCTGCGCGAGGCAGCCTCCCGTAAACCAACTTCAATTCAGGGCGGTCGAACATGAACGGACGTTTCGCAGGCAAGGTCGTGATCGTGACCGGTGCCGCGACGGGCCTCGGGCTCGCCGCGGCGCTGCGGCTGGCGGGGGAGGGTGCCGACCTTGCATTGGTCGATGTCAACGGCGACGCGCTCCGGGAAGCGGGGGAGGCGCTGCGCGCCGCCGCGCCGGACGGACACGTCGCGCTGATCACGGCGGACGTCAGCGTCGAGGACGAGGTCGCGGCGTACGTCGAGGAGACGATCGCGAAGCTCGGCCGCCTCGACGGCCTGTACAACAACGCCGGCATCGAGGGCAAGCAGGACCCGGTCGAGGCCTACAGCGCCGAGATGCTCGACACGGTGCTCGCCGTCAACGTCAAGGGCGTGCTCTACGGGATGAAGCACACGCTGCCGCACTTCAAGGCCCAGGGCTCGGGCGCGATCGTCAACGCGGCATCGGTCGGCGGCATCCGCGCGGTGCCGAACCTGGTCGCCTACGTGGCCAGCAAGCACGCCGTCGCCGGCATGACCAAGCAGGCCGCGATCGAGTACGGCGAGTTCGGCGTCCGCGTCAACGCCGTCGCCCCCGGGGCGATCCTGACCGACATGATCAAGGGCTCGCTGATCCAGATCGCCGGCGAGGACGGCTGGGAGGCGGCCGGCGCCGAGTTCGTGAGCGTCAACCCGATGAAGCGCTTCGGCCGGCCGGAGGAGGTCGGCAACCTCGTCGCCTTCCTGCTGTCCGACGACGCGTCGTTCGTCAACGGCACCGTCATCGCGATCGACGGCGGCCAGTCGCAGGCCTACTGAACCGCGCAGTTCATCCGGGGGTGGCGTACGTTTCGCCCTGCTACAGGGGCGGAACGTACGCCACCCCCCCCAAGGGGAGCTGACGGTCAGGGGCTGTACGGCGTCTTAGTGACGAGCGAGAGGACCTCGCGGTCGATGATCTCCGACAGGGCGCCGGCGGCCTCCAGGAACTCGGGGTCCTGATAGGCCGCGGCGAAGGCCGCCGGGATGACGTTGGCATCGGCGACCTCCCACACGTCGTGGACCTCGTGGAGGTCGCCGACGAGGGTCATCCAGCCGCCGACGAGCCTCCAGCCGTTGGCCTCCATCACCCGCTTCACCGTGGCCATCGCCTCGTTGAACGCGGGAAGGCGGCCGTACTTGATCTTCACATTGGCGTAGACGTAGAGCACGATCAGTCGTCGATCACGACGATCGCGCCCTCCGGGCAGGTGCCGGCGAGCTCTATGGCGAGCTCGCGCTGATCGTCTCCGATCTCGATCGGATCGCCGCCGCGGATCGTCACGAAGCCCTCGTCGTCGGACTCGAGGAGGTCGGGGGCGAGCGAGTAGCAGCGCCCGTGGCCCTGGCACGCAGTGGTGACCTGCAGCTTCACGATCCCACCTCCCAGCGCAGCGGGAGCGTCTCGAGGGCCATCATCGCGCCGCCGCCGCGCTCCTGCAGCGTGGCGTCGGAGCCGAGCTCGAAGTTCGGGATCACGGACAGCCACTCCTGGACCGCGATCGCCATCTCGCGCCGGGCGAGGTGCATACCCAGGCAACGGTGCGGGCCGCTGGCGAACCCGAAGTGGTTGTTCTTCTTGCGGTCGATGACGAACTCGTCGGCGCGTTCCCAATGGCGTGGGTCGCGGTTCGCGCCGGACACGAGCGCGTACACCATGTCGCCCTTCTTGAGCTGCACGCCGTGGAACTCGACGTCGCGGGTGACCTTGCGCCCGTCGCCGAAGATGATCGTGTAGTAGCGCAGCGTCTCCTCGACCGCGAGCGGCGCGATCTCGGGGTCGTCGATCAGCTTCTGGCGATCGTCGGGGTTCAGGGCGAGGTGGTGGAACATGTAGCCGAGCTCGGCCCGCGTCGTGTCCAGGCCCGCGAGGGTGAGCACCGTGCACATGTCGAGCAGGACCTCGTCGTCGAGTGGCTCGTCGTCGACGGTCGCGTTGAGCAGGTAGGTGAAGAGGTCACCCTCCGGCTGCGGATTGAGCCGCCGGTCGGCGAGCTGCTCGGCCCAGAAGACGCGCATATCGCTGAGCGCGATCCCCATGTTCTCGGCGCCCTCGGGGTCGCCGCCGAAGCCGCCGAAGAACATGTCCACCCACTTGGCGAACTGCTCGGTGTAGGACACGGGCACGCCGATCACGCTCAGGAACGCCGCGGTCGGGTACAGCAGCGCGAACTCCTCGATGAAGTCGCACTCGCCCTTGGCGACGAGCGGTTCGATGTAGCTCTTGCACAGCTCCCGCATCATCGGCGCCGCCGCTTCCATCGCCTTCGGCGAGAACCACGGGTTCAGGATGCGGCGGTACTTGATGTGATCCGGTGCGTCGACCTGCGTCGGCACGAACCGGTAGATCGGGTTCGGCTCCCACGGCGTGATCGACTCGCTGGAGAAGATCTCGGGCGTCTTGTAGATGTCCTTGACGGCCTCGTGGCGCGTGAACACCCAGTACCCGCCGCCCGAGTACTTGTTGTAGAAGTGCGGGCAGCTCTCGCGCAGGTCGTTGGCGAGCGCCCAGTAGTCACCCAGGTCGCGGGTGGTGGAGAAGTCCTGGTGCATCACCGGGCAGCCGGTGACCTCCTCGCCCTTCACCTGCGAGATCGTGCTTGCTTCCATGGTTCAGTCTCCGTTGAAGTGTTCGGTTCAGGCCGAGGCCAGGACGGGCGGGATCTGGGCCGCGGCGCGCTGGGCGATGTCGCGGCCGGCGAGGTAGCCGAAGACCATCGCGGGCCCGAGCGTTCCGCCCGCGCCGCCGTAGGTCATGCCGAGCGGCGATGCCATCGCGTTGCCCGCCGCGTAGAGGCCGGGGATGACGTCGCCGTCGACGTCCAGGACGCGCGCGTGCGTGTCGGTCGCCGGTCCGCCCTTGGTTCCCAGCGCGCCGCTGAAGACCTGGATCGCGTAGTAGGGCGCGGTCTCGACCGGGCCGAGCGAGGCGCGCGCGGTGCCGTCGCGCAGCGTCGGGTCGCCCCACCACTTGTCCTGGGCGCTCCAGCCGCGGTTGTAGTCGGGATCGTGGAGGTCGCGCGCGTTGGCGTTGAAGCGCTCGATCGTCGCCGAGAGCGCGTCGGCCGGGATGCCGAGCTTCTCCGCCAGCTCAGCCGGCGTGTTGCCGGAGGTGATCCAGTCCGTGCGGGCCTTCTCGGTTCCCCCCAGGCCACCGGCGAAGCCGTACTTGTCGAGCCAGGTCTGGTCGAAGACCAGCCAGCACGGGAGGTTGCGGTACACGCCCATCGTCGTGTCCTGCTCGTGGAAGGCGGCGCCGAACGCGTTGTAGTTGGACGCCTCGTTGGTGAAGCGCTTGCCCTGCCGGTTGACCATGATGGCCCCCGGAAGCGTCCGCTCGTAGGTGAGCAGCTGCTGACCCGTCGGGACGATGTCGGTGGGCAGCTCGATCATCGGCATCCACCACGCCTCGCGCATGTTCCCGAGCATCGCGCCCACGCGCATCGCCATCTTGAGCCCGTCGCCGGTGTTCGTCTCCACCGCCACCGTGTGCGTGCACGGCCCGCGCAGGAACGCCCGCTTGAGGTCCGCGTTGTGCTCGAAGCCGCCGGTGGCGATCACGACGTTGGCCGCGCGCACCTCCCTGCGTCCCTCAGGTGTCTCGAACACGACGCCGGCGACCTCGCCGTCCTCCATGATCAGCTCGACGGCGCGGTGGCTGGTCTGCGGCTCGACGCCACGGTCCAGGCAGGCCTTCAACAGGCGGCCGCCGAGCGCGAGACCCATCCCACGCTCGTCGTTGGCGGCACGACGCTGCAGCTCCTCGGCGGTGAGCTCGTCCGGGACGGCCTGGCCGAGCGTCGTCTCGCCGATCGTGAGGTGGTAGCTCGGGTAGTACGGCGAGATGTGGACGCGGTCGGCCCACTCGCCGAGCTCGCCGTAGGGAAAGATCGCCGTCTCGAGCGACCTGCCCCCCTGTGGCATGCCGCCGGGCTGCTCAGGGTGGTAGTCGGGGAAATCCGGAACGGCCCGGAACTTGACGGGCGTGCGCTCGTCGAGCCAGCGGACCATCTCAGGGCCGACGTCGATGTACGTCTCCGCCATCTCGTCCGAGATGGTGTCGTTGGAGAGCGCGCGCAGATACTCGAGCGCCTTCTCGCGCGTGTCGCCCTTCTCCGGAGGCTCGTGCTGGTTGAGCGGGATCCAGATCATCCCGCCCGAGTAGACAGTGGTCCCGCCGAGCGTCGCGCCCTTCTCGAACAGGCCGACCTTCGCCCCGAGCTCGGCCGCGGTCACGGCGGCGGTCATTCCGGCGGCGCCTGTGCCGAGCACGATCACGTCGTAGTCGCCCATTCGGTTTCTCTCCCCGTCGCTACTTGAACCAACTTCAGATCAAACAAGTTAGACAAACGGCGCGAATCTGTCAACGTTCCGTCCTCAGCTGAGTTCAAATCGGAGGAGAGCGGCCATGTTGGACGGCAAGGTGGCGATCGTCACCGGGGCGGCGATGGGCATGGGCGAGGCGACCGCACGGGTGTTCGCCAAGGCCGGGGCGCGCGTGCTCGTGAGCGACATCAACGAAGAGCTCGGCGAGGCGACCGCGGAGCGGATCCGCGCAGACGGCGGCGACGCGTCGTTCTTCCGCACCGACGTCTCGAGCGCCGCCGACGCCGAGGCCATGGTCCGCACCGCCGTCGAGCGCTACGGGCGCCTGGACTGCGCGGTCAACAACGCCGCCGTCACGCCCGACACGCACGCGATCGCCGAGCTCGACGAGCAGGAATGGGACCGCGTCCTGGGCGTCGACCTCAAGGGCGTCGCGCTGTGCCTGAAGTACGAGATCCGTCAGCTGCTCGCGCAGGGCGAGGGTGGCTCGCTCGTCAACATCGGCTCGGTCAGCTCGCACCGGCCGCAGCCGAACAACGCGGCGTACGTCGCGGCGAAGCACGGCGTGATCGGCCTGTCCAAGGTGGCATCGCTCGAGAACGCACCGCTGGGGATCCGCGTCAACACGGTCTGCCCGGGCGCGATCGACACGCCGATGGTCCGTCGGCGCGCTCGAGACGGTCGGCATGACCGAGGCGGAGTTCGCCCCCGTCATCAGCCTGTTGGGCCGGTTCGGCACTCCGGAGGAGGTCGCGCAGGCGAGCCTGTGGTTGTGCTCGGATCAGTCCTCGTACGTCACGGGAGCGGTGCTCGCCGTCGACGCCGGCTACACCTCGCGCTGATCCGTCGCTCGCTTGACGAGGACGTCAGGCCGCCGTAGACTGAATCGAAGTAAGTTCAAGAACCCGGAGGAGAGCTCATGAGCGAGACGGCCATCGACTACGACACGATCCGTGCGCTGCAGGATCGAACCGATATCGAAGAGGTGCTCTACACGTACTCGTCGGCGGTCGACTCGTTCGACAAGGCAGGGGTCCGCGGCTGCCTCGCGGACGACATCCACGCCACCTATGGCAATGCCGAGCCCGTCACCGACGCCGACACGCTGGCCAACTGGATCGCCGACGCCACGGCGACCTGCATCTGGCAGCATCACCTGCTCAACGTCTACCACGTGAGGATCGACGGCGACCAGGCGAACACGGTGTCCTACCTGACGTCCTATCAAGTCTTCGAGGAGGACCCGAAGTCCGCGGTCATCCTCGTCGCGCGCTATCACGACGTGCTGCGGCGCACCGCGGACGGCTGGAAGATCTCCGAGCGCGTGATGGAGCTGCTGTGGGGCGAGACCAAGCCGGACACGGGCTTCCTCGACGGCCTCGGCGGCCGCGGGCCGAAGGTCTGGGCGCGCAGCTGATGTCCACCGTTCGCACCGCAGTGATCATGACGCTGGACAAGCAGGACCTCGACGAGGTCGTCGGGATCTTCGCGACCTTCATCAAGGACGTCCAGGAGAAGGACTACGGCGTCCTGACCTACCACTACTTCATCGACGACGGCGACCGGCCGGCGATCCATGTCTTCGAGGAGTACGAGAGCTCGCAGGCACACCTGGATCACTTCGCCAACATCGACATGCAGGCCGTCGGTCGCCTGATGGAGCTCGTCCAGCTCTCGGAGCCGCACTACTACGGCGAGCCGAGCGCTGAGGAGCGGGAGCTGCTCAAGGGCTTCGGCAACGTCCACTACCACCGGCCGCTGATCAGCATCGAGGAGCCGGCCAGGCAGTCATGACGATCTCGACGCTGGAGTTTCAGCCGGAGGCCGAGCGCTACTACGCGCAGGGCTACTGGCAGGACGGTGATCTCTGGGACGACTTCGACGCGCGTGCGCGTGAGCACGCCGAACGCGTCGCCCTGGTCCTCGAGGACCGCGCGGTGACATACGCGGAGCTGCGCCGCGCGGCGGTCGCTCTCTCGCACCGGCTGGCCGACGCCGGCGTCGAGGCGGGGGAGGTCGTGATCCTGCTCGGCCGCCACTCGATCGAGGCCGCGGTGGCGATGCTCGGATGCCTGCATCGCGGACTCGTGCTCGCTCCGCTGCCGCCGATGTTCAACCAGACGCAGATGGCGGCGCTCGCCGAGCAGACGAGCGCGCGGGCGATCGTGACCTTCGGTGGTGAGAAGGAGGTCGCCAAGTGCCGCGAGGTGGCGGGCGACCGCCTGCCGCTCTTGACCGTCGTGCCGGCGGACGTGGACAAGGCGCGCGAGCTCGATGACGCCCGGATGCCGCGCCACGCGGACGAGGTCGCGCTGGTCCTGCACTCGTCGGGTACGACGTCGGCGCCGAAGGGCATCGCGCACTCCTCCAACACGCTGCGCTACGCGACCCGCGGGGTCTGCTCGCGCTGGGGCCTGACGGGCGATGACATCTACCTGACCGTGGTCGAGTTCGGCTTCGTCGGCGGCCTCGTGTTCGGGTACCTGCCGGTGCTCCTGCAGGGCGCGACGGGCGTGCTGCTGAGCCGCTGGGACCCCGAGGAGGCGCTGCGGTTGATCGAGGCGCACGGCTGCACGTACGTGCTCGCGATGCCGACGCACGCGACCGACATGATCCTGGCCGCCGAGCAGACCGACCGCGACCTCTCGTCCATGCGCGTCCTCGCCGGCCCGGGCCTGTCGCCGGAGCGGCGGATGGCCATGCACCAGGCGTTCGGGACCCCGCCGCTAGGCGACTACGGGCTCTCCGAGGTCCCGGGCCATGCCGCGCACGCGCCCGACGATCCGCCCGCGAAGATCATGCGCACCGAGGGTCGCCCGTACGACGGCACCGAGATCCGGATCGTCGGCGACGACGGCGAGCCCGTGCCCACGGGGACGGTCGGCGCGGTCGTCGTGAACGGCCCGAGCCGCTTCCTCGGCTTCCTCAACAACGACGACCTGACGCGCACGTCGCTGACATCGTGGGGGGGCTACGAGACCGGCGACCTCGGGATGCTCGACGAGGACGGTCACTTCATCTACGTGGGGCGGAGCAAGGACATCATCCGCCGCGGCGGCGTGACGATCGTGCCGGCCGAGGTCGAGCCGGTGATCCTGCGCCATCCCGCCGTCCGCGAGGTCGCGATCGTGCCGATTCCGGACGACCGCCTGGGCGAGCGCGCGTGCGCGGCGATCATCGCCCGCGACGGCTTCACGGCGCCGACGCTGTCCGAGCTGCAGGAGTTCCTCGACGCCGAGGGCGTCGCCAAGTACACCTGGCCCGAGTCCGTCGAGGTCTTCGAGCAGTTCCCGCGCACGCCTTCGCTGAAGGTCGTCAAACGCGACCTCGTCGAGTTGGTGCAGGCGCGTGTGACGGCGTGAGCACCGCGTTGCGGCGAATGTACGCGCTCATCGACGGCCCCGAGCCTGGGCGTTGCCGGGAACTGCTCGCCGACGACCTGCGGTTCGCGATCGTCTTCTCCACCGGCGAGGTCGCCGAGGACTTCGCCGGTGGACGCGAGGCGTTCGACGCCTACCTCGCCCAGCGCGACGCACCGGCGTGGACACACCACGTGGTGAGCGAGTCGTCCGACGGCCGGGTCGAGCTCGTGCTCGGCGAGACCCGCGTCGACGGCTCGCCGCTGGCGACGTTCGTCGCGGCGGCGCGCATCAACGCCGGCGGCCTGATCGACCGCTACGTGGTGGGGCGCTCGCCCTCGGTGCTCTTCGACCTCTAGCTCGAGCTCTTGCGCTTCGCCGCGGGCTTGGCCTTGGCCTTCGCTTTGGCCTTCGCCTTCGGCGGTGCCTCGGACGGCAGGCCCGCGACGGCCAGGCAGCGGGAGACGAAGAACTCACGGACCTGCTCGAGCGAGAGGCTGCCGCGCGGGCGGTACCAGTGCCAGACGCTGTTGTAGAGGCCGAGGATCGCGCGGGCGAGCAGCCGCGGATCGGCCTGGGGGATCGCGCCCTGCTCCATGCCACGGGTCAGGAACGTGGCCCAGGCGAACTCGAGGTCGCGCATCTGCGAGCGGGCGAGCTGGCGCGACTCCTCCTCGCGGGTGGACGTGCGGTGCAGGCCGGCGAGCGACTGCTCGGCGACGAGCACTCGATTGCGCAGGACGTCGTGGTCGGTCAGCTCGAAGGCGGCGTTGAGCACGGCCTTGAGCGCCTCCGCGAAGTCATCGTGCTCGGCGATCGCCTTGTCGAACTTCGCGCTGTCGGCCTGGATGGCGAGCGCCTGGATCTCGTACAGGCAATGGAGCTTGGACTCGAAGTAGTGGTACAGCGCCGTCGAGCCGATGCCGACTTCCTTGGCGATGTCCGCCCACTTGGTGTACTCGTAACCGTGCTGACCGAAGTACTCGATCGCCGCGTAGATGATGTCGTCGCGCTTGCTGCGCGAGGAGCGCGGACGACGCTTCGCAGTCGTTGAGGCGGCCAAGGGGGAACTCGATCCTTTCTAGGTGACTTCACCACCACGTTACCAGCGCATTCGGCGGGTGTTGAGCCGGGAGCCGAAAACTGATATGACTTCAGTTCTGCGACTTGCGAAAGGAGCGCGTGGATGCGCGATACCCATGATGTGATCGTCGTCGGCGGTGGGATGGCGGGGCTCTCCGCCGCCCTGGCGGCCGGCGAGGCCGGCGCGAGCGTGCTCGTGCTCGAGAGCGAGCCCGCCGTCGGCGGGTCGATGGCGCTCAGCGGCGGACTGATCTGGGGGCCCGCCACGTACGAACTGGCGCGACACTGGGTCCCGCGCGGGAACCCTGAGCTGCAGCGCATCCTGGTCGACGAGCTGGAGCCGGCGTGGAATTGGCTGGAGGCGCACGGGCTGCCGCTCGACGCGGCGGTGCCGTGTCTGAAGGACCGCATGGGCCGTGGACGGCTCATGGCGGCGGGCGGGCCCGGTGCCCGCGGGCCGTGGGCGGAGCTCCTGCACGACGCCGTCCGGCGGGTCGGAGCCGAGGTGCTCGTCGAGGCGCGCGTGGAGACCGCGACCCCCAGCGGGGACGGCTGGACCGTGACGTACACGCGCGAGGGCACCACCCGTACCGCCCACGCCGCGTCGGTCGTCTTCTGCGGCGGCGGCTTCCAGAACTCCGAGGAGCTCGTGCGCCGCTACATCAGCCCCTGGCCCGAGGAGATGGTCGTCCGCAGCAACCGCTCCAGCGACGGGGTCGCGCTGCGCGCACTGCTGCCCCTCGGCGGGTCGGTCACCCACGGCATGCACTCCTTCTACGGCCACACCCTCCCGTACATCCCCGGCAAGACGTGGGACAACGGCCTCGAGTTCCTCGCCGGCTCGCTGTACTTCAGCGACTACTGCTTGATCGTCAACCACCTCGGGCTGCGCTTCACGGACGAGTCCGTCGGGTGCATCGACGAGCACAACGCCGAGCGCGGGTGCCAACAGCCCAACGGCCGCTACTACGTGATCTTCGACGAGCGCATCCGGCGCGAGCACATCGATGTGGACCTGATGGGCATCCCGGGCATCGAGGCGACGCGCGTGCCCGCGAAGGTCGAGCAGCTGCGCGAGCTCGGCGCGTCGATCGTCACCGCGACGACCCCTGCGGAACTCGCTGCCGCCATGGACGCCGAGTTCGGCGTCCCGGCCGCGAACGTGGCCGACACCCTGCGCACCTTCAACGCCACGTCCGACCCGATCGGCGAGCTCGATCCGCCCCGCCGCCGCGACCACGCGCCGATCGAGGAGGCTCCCCTGCGCGCGATCGCCTGCGTCGCCGGGATCACCTACACGATGGGTGGCCTGGCCGTGGAGGACGACATGCGCGTGCTCGACGGTGCCTATGCCGCCGGCGCCGACGCGGGCAACGTCTTCGAGGACGTCTACGGCGGGGGCCTCGGCTGGGCCGCCGTCTCGGGCCGGCGCGCCGGCCGCGCCGCCGCCACCCACGCGCAGTCGCGCGTGAGCGTCACCGCCGCGTAGCGGGCGGGCGGCGCGGCCACACGGGCCGCGCCGCGCAAACCTAAAGGGGCCTGACCCCTTTAGGTTCGGGTGGCCAGCTCGGCGTCGCCGAGGCGGCGTTCGAACGCGGAGGGGATCAGCAGGTCGGCCGGTCCGAGCTCGTGGATCGAGGAGCGCGCGAGACCCATCAGGGCGGAGTCGATGCCACTGCGCAGGATGTCGAGGACGTTCTCGACGCCGGCCTGGCCGTTGGCCGCGAGCCCCCACAGGTACGCGCGGCCGATCATCACGGCGCGGGCCCCGAGCGCGAGTGCCTTCACGACGTCGCTGCCGCGGCGGATCCCGCCGTCGAGCAGGACCTCGATGTCGCTGCCGACCGCGTTGGCGATCGCCGGCAGGGCGCGGATGGAGGCGGGTGTGCCGTCGAGGTTGTTGCCGCCGTGGTTGGACACCGAGATCGCGTCGAAACCGGCTTGGACCGCCCGGCGTGCGTCGTCGACGCGCATGACGCCTTTGAGCATCAGTGGGCCGTCCCACCGCTCGCGCAGCCAGCCCAGGTCGTCCCAGGTCGGCAGCGGTGTCTGCATCCACTCGCCGTAGACGTCGAAGAACGTTCGCGCGGGCTCGCCGAGCACGCCCATGTTCGGGACGGTGAGCTCGGGGATGCCGCCGGTCTTCGCCCACGACGCGAGCCAGCGGGGCCGGGTCATGACCTGGGGTGCGAACTTCAGCATCGTCTTGAGGTCGAGCTGGTCCGGGATCGCGGGGCTGCCCCAGTCCCGGCTGTGGGAGAACGACCAATCCAGCGTCAGGATCAGCCCGACGGCGCCGGCCTCGCGGGCGCGTCGCACGCGCCCGAGGATCTGCTCGCGCGTGCCCGCCCAATAGAGCTGGAAGAACGTCGACGCGTTCGCGGCGACGACGGCCTCGACGGGCTTGGAGGCGAACGAGCTCAGCCCCATCGCCACTCCGCGCGCGGCGGCCGCACGCGCGACCGCGACCTCGCCCTCCGGATCGACGGCCTGCACGCCCGTGGGGGAGATCAGCACGGGCATCGACACCTGCTGGCCCATCACGCTCGTCGACAGGTCGCGGGCGTCGCTCAAGCCGGCGACGTGCGGCGCGAAGGCCAGTTCGTCGAACGCCTCGACGTTGTCCGTGAGCGTCAGCCCGCGCTCGGATCCCGCTCGGATCGCCATGTACACCGAGTCCGGGAGCCGCTTCTTGGCACGTCTGTCCGCCTCGGCCACCGACTCGAACCATGCGCCGGCCATCAGACCCGCACCAGCGTCTTTCCGGTGGTGTCGCCGTTGAGCATGCGGATCAGTGCCTCGGGTGCGTTCTCGAGTCCGTCGACGATCGTCTCGCGGTAGACGAGCCGGCCGTCGTTGAGGTAGCCGGCGAGCTCGCGCTGAGCTTCCGGGAAGCGATGGAGGTACGCGCTGGCGCGAAAGCCGCGCAGCGTGAGGTTGTTGGCGACCGCCTGGAAGAGGTTGCTCGGGCCGGGCACCGGCTCCGTGCTCTCATACTCGGAGATCGCGCCGCACATCGCGATCCGGCCCCACGGCCGCATCCGCGCGAGCGCGGCCTGCAGGTGATCGCCGCCGACAGCGTCGAAGTAGACGTCGAGGCCGTCGGGAAGCGCGTCGAAGCCGTCGTGGTAGTCGAAGGCGGCGTCGAGCCCAAGCTCGTCGAGCAGGTGGCGGACCTTCGCCGGCGAGCCGGCGCTGCCGATCACGGTGTGGCCGCGCAGCTTGGCGATCTGTGCCGCGAGGCTGCCCACGGCGCCGGCCGCGGCTGAGACCCAGACGATGTCACCCTCGCGCAACTCGGCGGCGTCGATCAGCCCGACCCAGGCGGTGAGCGCCATGTTCCCGACGGCGCCGAGGAACTTCTCGGGCGACGCGAGCGAGGTGTCGATGTGCGCGAGCGTGCCGACGCCGCCCAACGAGGGCCGGCCCGCCTCGACCACGGCGTAGTCGCGCCACCCCCACGCGTGCGTCACCGCGTCGCCGGGCGCGAAGCCCTCCGCGCGCGACTCGACGACCTCGCCGACCGTCAGGATCTCATCCATCGCGGCATGGAGCGGGAACGAATTGAAGTAGCCCGCCGGGCCGCTCTCGCGCAGCCGTAGACGCATGCCCGGGTCACACGAGGTGAACAGGTTGCGGACGAGCACCTCGCCCTCGGCCGGCGCGGGGAGATCGACCTCCGCGACACGGAAGTGCTCCGGGCCGACCGGACCTTGCGGGTACTCGATCAGCTGGACCTGGCGCGCGGTCATGCCGCCCTCAGCAGCAGGCATGAGGCGAGCGGGCCGGCGCCGGCCGAGACGGCGGCGACCTTGGCATCGGCGACCTGGCGCTCGTCGGCCTGGCCGCGCAGCTGGAGGCAGGCCTCGTAGAGGTGGCCGAAGCCGTGCAGGCGCCCGGCCGACAGTTGCCCGCCGGACGTCGCCAGCGGCAGCTCGCCGTCGAGCGCGATCCGGGAACCGCCCTCGACGAACGGCCCACCCTCGCCCTTGGCGCAGAAGCCCAGGCCCTCGAGCCAGAACAGCGTCAACACGGTGAAGCCGTCATACAGGTTCGCGACGTCGACGTCGGACGGCTTGAGGTCGGTGCGCGACCACATGTGCGCCCCGGCGCTGGCGGCCGCCGTCTGCGTCATGTCCTCCCACTGGTCCCACGACGCGCGACCGCCCAGGGCGCTTCCGACCGCCTCGAAGTGGATCGGCTGGTTCGGCATGTCGGCGGCGTGCTCGGCCTTCGACACGATCAGCGCGGTCACGCCGTCGACCGCGATGTCGCAGTCGAACAGACACAGCGGGTCGCTGATCATCTTCGAGGACAGATAGTCGTCCATCGTGAGGTCGCCCTGCAAGACGGCCTTCGGGTTGCGCTGGGCATTGCGGCGCGCGTTGAGCGCGATCGCCGCGAGTTGCTCGCGGGTCGTGCCGTACTCGTGCATGTGACGCGTGGCGTAGAGGCCCATCCAGTTCGGTCCCGAGAAGGCGCCGAAGGGGAGCATCCACTGCATGGCGCCGGTCACGCCGCCGGCGTCGCTGTTCACGCGCTCGGTGACCGTGCGCCACACCGTGGCCTCGTTCAACGCGCGGTAGACCAGCACGTGCTCGCAGACGCCGGTGGCCACCGCCATGCAGGCATGGATCACCGCGGCGAACATGCCCGGCGTCTCGGGGCCCCCGTAGTACCAGGTGGGGTGCAGCCGCAGCGCGTCGATCACCGCGTGCGGGCCTGGGCCGGACGATCCAGGGCTCGACGGCGCGAGGCCGTCGGCGCGCGACACCGCGCCGGGCCAGGAGATCACGCCGTCGATGTCGGCGGGCTTCAGGCCGGCGTCACCGATCGCCTCCAGCGCGGCGTCCAGCGTCAAGGCCATCACGCCCTTCTCGACGCGGCGCCCGACCTCGGACTGGCCGATGCCGGAGATGATGCAGGCGTCCTCGAACTTCGTCATAGGGGCCACCCCCGGGATGCCCGAAACCGGACGGTCGATCCCTCGCTGGCGGTTGCCGGGCTCGCTCATGGCGCGGGGCGGAAGAAGGGGATGAACGCGTCACCGCGGGGCTCGAAGTCGACAGCGACGGCCATGCCGATCGCCGGCGTCTCGCAGTCGATCACACGCGCGATCAGGCGCAGCCCGGACTGCTCTTCGAGATCGACGACCGCGAGCACGAACGGGACCTCGAGGTCGGGCATCCACTGCTGGCGGTTGATCGTGTACGTGTAGACCGTGCCGCGCCCGCTGACCGCCTTCGGCGCGATGTCATCGCTCCAGCACTGCGGACAGCGCGGGGACGGCGGGTGCAGGTAGTAGCCGCAGGCGTTGCAGCGCTCGATGCGCAGTTCGCCGTCAGCACCCCCAGTCCAGAACGCGCGGTTCTCGTCGTCGATCTGCGGTTTCGGCAGGGCCATTTGCGGGTTTCTCCTCGAACTGCTACTTTGCCTGAACTGAAATCGTATCAGTATTTGAGATCAGCGTACACACGCGCTTTCGGAGGAGATCGGCCCGATGAACCTAGCCCAACTTGTGGCGACCCAGGCGGAGCGCTACGGCGCTCGCCAGCTCGCGCTCGTGGATGGTGAGCCGCTGAGCTACGAGCAGCTCGCCGATCGCGCGGGCCGCTTCACCTCCGGCCTGCAGGAGCTCGGCATCCAGCCGGGCGACCGCGTCGCGGTGATGATGCCGACGCGGGCGGAGTTCCTCTACGCCTGGTTCGGGATCCTCGGCGCGGGGGCGATCGAGGTGCCGATCCACGATGCGGCGCGCGGCCCGGGGATCGCGTACATCCTCGAGACCACGGGCGCGCGGGCGCTGATCGTCGACGAAGAGCACGTCGAGCACGTCGCGGGCCACATCGACTCCGTCGAGCAGGTGATCGTCCGCGGCGACGCCGGCGAGCTGTCTGCGCTGGACTTCGCGTCGCTGATGGCGAACCCCGTCGCGGCGCCGGTCGCTCGTGAGCCGGGCGACCCCGCTTCGATCCTCTTCACCGGCGGCACGACCGGCCCGCCCAAGGGCGTCGTGCTCCCGCACAACCACAACCTGAACCTGGCGCAGGGCGTCGTCGAGCTCGTCCGCTACACCGAGGACGACGTCCTGTACTCGGTCTTCCCGCTCTTCCACGCCAACGCGAAGTACATGAGCGTGCTCGCGGCGCTCGTCTCGGGCGCGCGCGTCGTGATCGACCGCCGCTTCTCGGCGAGCCGCTTCTGGGAGATCTGCCGTCGTGAAGGCGTGACGGCGTTCAACGGCCAGGGCGAGATGCTGCGCATCCTGCTCAAGCAGCCGGAAAGCGACGCGGATCGCGACAACACGGTGCGCGTGGTCGTCGGCGCGGCCGCCGCGACCGATCTCGTGCTCGAGTTCGAGCAGCGCTACGACCTCGCCGTGCTGGACGCCTACGGGATGACCGAGACCGGCCCGACGATCGCGGCCTCGTGGGAGGCGCGGCGCGCGGGCGCCGCCGGCCTGCCGACGCCGTGGTACGAGGCGAAGGTCGTCGGCGCCGACGACGTCGAGGTCGGCCCGGGGGTCACCGGCGAGATCGTCGTGCGCCCGAAGCTCCCGTTCGTGATGATGGAGCGCTACTGGGGCAACGACGCCGCGACCCTGGCCTCGATGCGCAACCTCTGGTTCCACACCGGTGACAACGCCTACCGCGACGAGGACGGCTACTTCTGGTTCGTCGCGCGCGGGACGGACTCGATCCGCCGTCGCGGCGAGAACGTGTCCGCCTGGGAGGTCGAGCGCGTGCTCGCCGATCACCCGGAGCTGCTCGAGGCCGCGGTCTACGGCGTGCCGTCCGAGCTCGGCGGCCAGGAGGTCATGGTGGCCTGCGTGCGCCGCCCGCAGTCCGAGGTCACGGCCGAGGGACTGCTCGACTACTGCACGGGCAAGATGCCGCACTTCGCGGTGCCGCGCTACGTCCGCTTCATGGACCGGCTGCCGCGCTCGCACGCGCAGCGGGTGCTCAAGCCCGAGCTCAAGGCGGCCGGCGTGGATGCGCCGGGGGTGTGGGATCGTGAGTCCGTCGGCTACGTGGTGCAGCGGTAGGAGGCCAGAGATGACTCTGGAAGGCAAAGTGGCGGTCGTCACCGGCGGTGGCGCGGGGATCGGTCGGTCGATCGTGCAACGGCTCGCCGCCGACGGTGCTCGTGTTGCGGCGTTGGACATCCGGCTCGAGACCGCCGAGAAGAGCATCGAGCTCGCGGGCGGAGCCGGACTGGCCGTCGTCTGCGATGTCAGTGACAGCGCGTCGGTGGACGCGGCGATCGCGCGGGTGGAAGCCGAGCTCGGACCCGTCGACATCCTGGTCAACAACGCGGGCGCGATCGTCATGGACCACCTGCGCCGCGTCAAGCCGCTGGTCGCCATCCAGCGCCAGGAGGCGTCCAACGGCGGTGTGAAGACGCCGCTGAACGCGCTCGTGCGGTTGACCGACGACGAGTGGCGGCGGACGCTCGCCATCCACCTCGACGGCACCTTCTACTGCACGCGGGCGGCGGTGTCGTACATGGCGCCCCGCGGCCGCGGGGTCGTCGTGAACATGTCCTCGATCTGCGGCCTGGAAGGCTGCACCGGGCACCCGCACTACTCGGCCGCGAAGGCCGCCATCCTCGGTTTCACCAAGGCCGCGGCGAAGGAGCTGATCGTGCAGGGCATCCGCGTCAACGCGGTCGCCCCGGGCCACGTCGGCACGGACACGTTGCAGGGTGAGATCAGCGAGGAGCGCCAGGCGCTGGCGAACTCCACGCCGGCCGGCCGCCTGGCCGAGCCGGCGGAGATCGCCGCGACCGTCGCGTTCCTCGCCTCCGACGACGCGAGCTACTTCGTCGGCCAGATCCTGAGCCCGAACGGGGGGCTCGTCACGGCCTGAGCTCTCTCTTGAGCACCTTGCCTGCCGCGTTGCGCGGCAGGCTGGGCACGAAGTGGATCGCGGTGGGCTTCTTGTAGCTCGCCAGGTGCCGGCGGCAGTGGTCGATGAGCTCGGCCTCGGGCGCGTCGCCGACCACGAACGCGACCGGCGTCTCGCCCCAGCGCGGGTGCGGCGCGCCGACGACCGCGACGTCCTGCACCGCGGGATGCTCGCGCAAGACACGCTCGACCTCGGCGGGGTAGATGTTCTCGCCGCCGCTGATGATCATGTCCTTCTTGCGGTCGACGAGGTACAAGTAGCCCTCGTCGTCACGGGTGGCGAGGTCCCCGCTGTGGAACCAGCCGTCGACGTCGGGCTGCTTCCAGTAGCCGCGCATCACGAACGGGCCGCGGTAGACGATCTCGCCGACCCCGTCGACCTCGTCGACCAGGCGGAGCTCGACGTCGCGCATCGGTCGTCCGACCGAGCCCATCTTGCGCGTGGCATCGGGGCCCTTGAGCAGCGTGGTCGCGCCTGACATCTCCGTCTGGCCGTACGCGCTCACGATGTCCACGCCGGGATAGGTGCCGGCGAGCGCCTCCAGCGTCTGCCGCGAGGCGGGCGCCGCGCCCCACATGGCCACCCGCAGGCGCGTCTGCTGCGGAACGGCCGTCACCTGGTCCTATTGCGTCGGGACGAAGATGCACATCGTCACCGCGTGCTCCGCCATCAGGCGCACCGCGTTGTGCGGGTCGAAGCCCGTCGTCGGCGTGATCACCGCCTTCGCGCCGAGCGCGAGGAACGGCAGCATTCCGTTGATGCCACCGATGTGGAAGAGCGGCTGGCCGGAGAGCCACACGTCGTCGGCGGTCGCGCCCATCTCGTGGATCCAGCTGCGCGTGGACGCCAGCAGGTTCGCGTGGGTGAGGACGGCGCCTTTGGGGCGGCCGGTCGTGACGGACGTGTAACAGATCAAGGCCGCGTCGCCGGCCGGCGCCTGCGGCGCGGGGTCTCCGTCGAGCGTGCCGTCGACCAAGGTCGTCGCGCCGCAGTCCGCGAGGATGTAGTCGATCTCGCTCTGCGTCAGGCGGAAGTTGATCGGCACGGCGATCGCGCCGAGCCGATGACACGCCAGCATCGTCTCCGGGAACTCGAGCCCGTTGTGCAGGAGCATCGCGACACGGTCGCCGCGCTTGACGCCGCGCGCGGCGAGCGCGCCCGCCACCCGGGCCACGCGCTCGTGCAGCTCCGCGTGCGTGCGCTCGCGCCCGTCGAAGACGAGCGCGACGCGTTCGGAGCGAGGGTGCGTCAGGTCGTCAAGACGGTGCACGCGCTGACCCCGGGAGCGCCGTAGACCTGGGTGAAGCCGACCCGCGCTGGTCCGGGGATCTGGCGCGCGCCGGCGTCGCCGCGCAGCTGCAGCACGACCTCATGGACCTGACGCAGCCCGGACGCGCCGATCGGCTCGCCGTTGGCCAGGCAGCCACCGTCGGTGTTGACCGGCAGACGCCCGCCGATCCGCGTCGCGCCGCTCTGGATCAGCGCTTCCTGCTCGCCGTCCTGGCAGAGGCCGGTCTCGGCGAGGTGCATGATCTCGGCGCCGGACTCGGTGTCCTGGAGCTGGGCCACGTCCACGTCCTGCGGCCCGATGCCGGCCCGCTCGAACGCCGCCGCGGCCGCCTCGGCGGTGGGGGACGGCCCGTCGTGGACCGGGATCGAAGGGCTGAAGACCTCGAAGGACCCGAAACGGCGCGTCTTGAACACCGCCGAGCGCAGGTAGACCGGCTTGCGTGCCCTCGCCTTCTCACCGCGCGCGAGCACGAGCGCGACGGCGCCCTCGCCGGGCGAGCAGAACATGTACTGGCGCAGCGGGTCGTTGACCAGCTTCGAGTCCAGCACCTCATCCTCTGACAGCGGCTTCCGGCGCCAGGCGTTCGGGTTCAACGCCCCGTTCTCGAAGGCCTTGCTCGCCACCTTGGCCAGCGTCGACTCGCTGATCGAGTGCTGGGCCATGTAGCGCTGGATCTTCATCGCGAAGAACTGCGTCGTCAGCATCAGGCCCGACTCGCCGTACCACGAGCCGATGCCCCACTCCTCGGGCAGCGGGTTGAACGCGCCCGGAGGGTGCTTGTCGAAGCCGACCACGAGCGCGGTCTCCGCGCTGCCCGCGATCAGCATCGCGTGGGCCGTGATCAGCGCCGAGCCGCCGGTCGCGCACCCGTTCTTGACGTTGATGAACGGCACGCCCGTGAGGCCGAGCACGGACACCGTGGTGTCGGCGTTGCCCGCCGCGTCGGAGCCGCCGGCGGCGAAGTCGATCTCGTCCCAGCCCAGCCCCGCGTCGGTCAGCGCGCCGCGGGCGGCGTGCGCGGCCATCTCGAGTCCCGTGACGCCGGGGTGACGACCGAATGGGTGGATGCCCACGCCGATGACCGCGACGTCGTCGCTCACGATCGCACCGGCCGGAAGGCGAAGGCCGCGTCGGGGATCAGTGTCAGCTCCATCTCCATGCCGATCTCGAGGTTCGCGGGGTCCGCCTCCGTCAGGCGCGCCTCGACGCGCACCTCGCCCGGCAGCTCGATGTAGCCGACGCCGTAAGGCTCGAACGCCTCGGGCCCGGTGTAGGGCGGGGACTTGGGGCGGAACCGCTGGATCGTCCAGCTCCACAGCGTGCCGCGGCGGGCGAGCCTGCGCTCCTGGACGTCGGTGGACGTGCAGCGCGGGCACGCGCCGAGGCGCGGGAAGCTCACGGTGCCACAGCTGCGACACTCGGAGCCGAGCAGCACCGGGTCGCTCGGCGTGCCGGCGAGCAGGTCAGCGTGCATGCGTGTGCGTGGGAAAGCTGATGGCGGGCGAGCGACCGACCATGTAGCGGTCCATCCGCCCGGCCGCGTCGAGGTGCGCGACCGCGAGGAACGTGCCGATGAAGCGGCCGTCGTCCCAGCGCGTCTCGCCGAGTGCGAACTCCGTGTCACCGTCGACCGCGGAGGAGACGACGTAGTGCGCCCAGCCGTCCATGTCACCCGCGTCGATGAACTCGCGCAGCTGCTGCTTGCCGCCGCGGAGCTGCGTGGCCTTGCGGTCCTCGCCCGCGGCCCACTCGATCGCGAACTCGACGTCGTCGGAGACGAGGTCGAGCGACGAGTACGGCTCCGGGCCGTCGAGGGCTTGGAAGTAGCGCTCGAAGAAACTCATCGGACACCCTCCACGAAATGGGACGCCTGAAACCCGCGGCTGAGCCCGCCGTGACCGCTGATCAGGCTCATGCCGCGGCGCGCTCCAGACCGGGGGCGACCGGGGGAAGTCCGATCATCAGTAGGGCGAGCTCCGTGTAGTACTCCGCGACGCGGGGCAAGGCGATGATCCCATTCGGCCGGTACCAGTGCCAGATGCTGTTGTAGAGGCCGAGCACGGCGCGCGTGAGCAGCCGCGGGTCGGTCTCCGGGATCGCGCCGTCGCGCATCGCGCCGGCGAGGAAGCTCGCCCAGGCGAACTCGAGCTCGCGCATGCGCGAGCGCGCGGCCTGACGTGCCTGCTCCTCGCGCTCTGAGCTGCTGGGGCTCGAGAGCCGCCCCTGCTCGGCGACGAGCACGCGATTGCGGAGCACGTCATGGTCCGAGAGCGAGAAGCAGCTCGCCATCACGGCCTCGAAGGCGCGCACCGGATCGCGTTCCTGCGCGGTGATCGTGGCGAACCGGCTGCGGAAGTCCTCGATGGCCTCGTCCATGATCTCGTAGAGGCAGTGTTGCTTGGACTCGAAATAGTGATAGAGGGCGGTCGCGCCGACCCCGATGTCGGCCGCGATGTCGGCCCACTTGGTGTGCTCGTATCCGTCCCGGCCGAAGCGATCCGTCGCCGCGGTGAGGACGTCGTGGCGCTTGCTGCGCCCGCGACGACCCTTCTGCCCTTCCTGAGCTGAATTCATCTTAGGTAAAGCTTATCATCTATTGAAGCCACGTCAACGGGAAGTGGACTGCCTAGTTCGCTTCGGTGGCGACGACGGCTGCGAACTTGCGCAGCGCGGCCTCGCGGCGGGTGGGGAGGTGCTCGCTGGGTAGTCCATTGGCCGGGACCGTGTACCCGCGCAGCTCGTGACGCGCGACGAGCTCGCGGTGGACCTCGTCGGCGCCGTCGACGAAGCGCGCGTGGCGGGCGAAGCGGTAGAGCATCTCCAGCGGCATGTCACCCGAGTAGCCGAGCGCGCCGTGGATCTGGACGGCCCGGTCGATCACGTCGTGCAGGACCTTGGCGCCGAAGAACTTGATCATCGAGACGTCGGTCCGGGCCGCGCTCGAGCCGTGGTTGTCCATCACCCAGGCGGCGTGCAGGGTCATCAGGCGAGCCGCCTGCATCTCGGCGGCGGAGTCGGCGATCCAGGCCTGCACGGTCTGGGTGTCCTTGAGCAGGCCGTGCTTCACGGGTCGATAGAGCGCCCGCTCGCACATCGCGTCGTAGGCGCGGCGGGCCATCCCGAGCCAACGCATGCAGTGGTGGATGCGGCCCGGGACGAGGCGTTTCTGGGCGATCAGGAACCCTTCGCCTTCGGCGCCCAGGAGCGCGTCGGGCCCAAGGCGGACGTCCGTGTAGAAGATCTCCGAGTGCCCGCCGAGGACGCCGAAGCGCTCCTGCGGGTGCTCCATCGTCGGCACGTCGCGAACGATGCTCACGCCGGGCGCGTCCACCGGCACGATGAACATCGAGGCGCGGCGGTGCGGCGGCGCGTCGGGGTCGGTGACGGCCATGACGATCAGGAAGTCGGCGATCGAGCCGTTGGACGTGAACCACTTGTGACCGTTGAGGACGTAGCCGTCGCCGTCCTTGGCCGCGCGCGTGACGAGCTGCGTGGGATCGGACCCCGGGGTCTCCGGCTCGGTCATCGAGAACGCGCTGCGCAGGTCGCCGGCGAGCAGCGGATGGAGCCAGCGCTCCTTCTGGTCGGGCGTGCCGGCGAGCGCGAGGATCTCGCTGTTGCCGGAGTCGGGCGCCTGGCAGCCGAACACCGGCGGGGCGTAGATCGAGGTCCCGAGGATCTCGTTCATCAGCCCGAGCTTGATCTGGCCGAAGCCCTGGCCGCCGAGCTCCGGCGGCAGATGCGCGGCCCACAGGCCGCGCTGCTTGACCTGTGCCTGCAGCGGCGCGTTGATGCGATCGAGGTCGGCCTGGGTCAGGCGGTCCTCGATCGCCTCGATCGGCCACACCTCTTCGCGCACGAAGGTGCGCATCCACTCGAGCTGGAGCTCGAACTCGGGATCGGTGCTGAAGTCCCAGGCCACGTCGTCGTCCTTTCGGCAGAACTGAACTCGGATAAGTTAGCAGGAACCGTGGCGTACACTAGTCGCGTGGCCGATCGGGACGACGATTCGACGTTCGGGCAGTTCATCCGGCATCAGCGCGAGATGCAGGACCTGACGATGCGCCAGCTCGCCGATCTGGTGGGCATCTCGAACCCGTACCTCTCGCAGATCGAACGCGGGCTGCGCGAGCCGTCGGAGAAGGTGGTCGAGGCGATCGCCGACAACCTCGAGATGTCGGCCGAGACGCTCAAGCAGTACCGGCCGCGTCCCGCGGCGGGGGCGTCCGAGGAGTCGGCGGTGGTGGCGGCGATCCGGGCCGACCCGGACCTGAGCGCGAAGGAGCGGGCGGCGCTGATCGAGGTCTACGAGGCGTTCGTGGCCAGAAAGCACTGAGCCGCGGCACCCTTGCGGGTACCGCGGCTCAGGATTCGCCGCAGGGAGGGATGGAGCGGCGAAGGGGAAGCTTCAGCGGGAGGCGACGAGGTCGCGCGCGGCGCTCGTGTAGGCCTTGGTGATCTCGCGGGCGAAGTCGGCCTGCGTGGCGGCCACGGTCTGCAGCCACTCGACGCGGGTCGCGCCGGCGGCCTTCTCGTAGCCGTCGGCGATCTGGACGACGGCCTTCTCGTAGGAGGCCAGGTAGGCGGCGCCGGCCTTGCGGCTGTTCTCGGCGGCCTTCTCGTTGAACTCCGTGACCTTCGCGGTCGCCTTCTCGTTGAACTCGGCGACCTTCTCGGCCGTGGTGTCGATCGGATCGGTCTTCGTCTGCGTGGCCATGTCGTTTCCTTTGGTCGGGGGGCCGCTTGCTTGTGTTAGCAAGATTAGCAACCGAGTTGGCTAAGTCAAGTGACTTCAGGTAAATTTCCTGGCATGCTCCACTTCGAATCCACGGGCGACGGCCCGGCCGTGCTGCTGATCATGGGCCTCGGGCTCCCGGGAGACGCCTGGTGGCGCACCGTCCCGGTGCTCGCGCGCTCGCTGCGGGTCGTGACGTTCGACAACCGCGGCTGCGGACGTGGCGAGCGTCCCGCCGGCCCGCTGACGCTCGCGGGGATGGCCGCGGATGCCGTCTCCGTGCTCGACGCGGCCGGCATCGCCCGCGCCCACGTGTACGGGATCTCGATGGGCGGCATGATCGCCCAGGAGGTCGCGCTGCGATACCCGGAGCGCGTCGATTCGCTCGTGCTCGGTGCGACCTCCGCGGGCGGGGTCGCCGCGACGCCGCCCGACCGCGAGACGCTGGCCTTCCTCACGCGCCGCGCCGCGGTCCCCGATGAAGAGGGCCGCTGGGCGTCCGTCCCGTACGTGTACAGCGAGCGCACGCGCCGGTCGGGCGCGGACCGGATCGGCGAGGACTTCGCGCGCCGGCGGTCCTATCGGTTCGATCCGGTGGGCTATGGCGCGCAACTCGCGGCCGCGGCGGGACACAACGCGGCAGCGCGACTCGGTGACATCGCCGCGCCGACGCTGGTCGTGCACGGCGCCGAGGATCGGATGGTCCCACCGGCCAACGGCCGCGCGCTCGCCGCGCGGATCACGGGTTCACGCCTGCTCGAGCTCGACGACGCCGCGCACCTCTACACCACCGATGAGCCCGCCGCCGACGAGGCCGTGCGCGCGTTCCTGACCAGCTAGCCGACCGCTTCGAAGAAGCGGGCGACCTCGGCGTCGGCCTCCGGCGCCTCGGTCGTGTACAGATGGCCCGCGCCCTCGAGCAGGTGGAGCCGGCCCTGGGGCAGGCGGCTCGCGATGAGATGGGCGTTGGCCACGGGCACCACACGGTCCTCCTCGCCATGGATGACGAGCGCGGGCATGCCGATGCGACCGAGCCGGCTCGTGCAGTTGTGCATCGCGGCGGCCATCATCTGGGCCTGATAGGCCGCCTCGTCGAACTCGTACTCGAGGCGGCGGCGGATGTCCTCGGCGATCCGGTCGGAGTGCTCGTCGCGGCAGCGACGGCTGTAGTTGTAAGCGACCGACGCCCAGGCCGCCTCCTCGCGCGAGAGGTTGCCTCGCGTGCTGAAGAAGTTCATGACTTCCTCGTCGGCGAGCTTGGCCTTGCGGCCGCCCGGGGTCGTCGCACCGAGCACGAGCGACCGGACGCGCCGGGGATGGCGGAGCGCGATCTGCTGGGCGACCATGCCGCCGAGCGAGAGCCCATAGATGTTGGCCTGCTCGATCGCGAGCGCGTCGAGCACGGCGACGGCGTCATCGGCGAGCGCCTCGGTCGTGTACGCGGGGGTGAGGCCGCGGGAGCGGCCGACGCCACGATTGTCGAACGTGATCACGCGAAAGCGCTGGCTCAGCGTGTCCACCGTTCGCCACCACGCCCCGCCGCTGAGGCCGAGGCCCATGACGAGCAGCACGGGCTCGCCCTCGCCGGTGCTCTCCCAGTACAACTGGGTGTGCAGGTCGGGGTGCGCGGTGCCGGAGGCGGTCGCTGGGCGCATCAGACCAACCATAGAGCAAGTGTTAGCAAGTTAGCTTCAGGTTCGAGAACACGGCGCAGCGGCGGGTCTAACGAGTTATTTGAAATGACTTCAGTTCTGGTGTAGGGTCCCGGCCATGAACACTCCTACCCACATCCGCCGCTTTGTCGTCCCCACCGTTCGCGAGCTCGGTCTTTCCGGCGCGGGCCACGACGTCCCCCCTGAAACGCGCGTCACGCGCCCCACGCAACGCTCGCTCGTCGCCGCCTCGCTGCTCTTCTGCCCCGGCCGCGCGGGACGCGGTTGATGCGGGCCTTCCAGCTCGTCGAGTGGCAGCAGCCGCCCGTGCTGCGGGACGTGCCGGTGCCGGAGCCGGGCCCGGGCGAGGTGCTCGTCAAGGTCGGTGGAGCGGGTGCGTGCCATTCCGATCTCCACGTCATGGAGTGGCCCGCTGGGTTCCTCCCGTACGAGCTCCCGTTCACGCTCGGGCACGAGAACGCCGGTTGGATCGAGGCGCTCGGGCCCGGAGTCAAGGGCTGGGAGGCCGGCGAGCCCGTCGCGATCTACGGCCCCTGGGGCTGCGGGCGCTGCCGCCCGTGCCGCACGGGGCTCGAGACACTGTGCGAGCGCGCGAAGGAGCTCGGCGCGGCCGGCGGCGGCCTCGGCCGTGACGGCGGCATGGCCGAGTACATGCTCGTCCCCGATCCGCGGCTCCTCGTGCCGCTCGGTGAGCTGGACCCGCGCGACGCCGCGCCCCTATCGGACGCCGCGCTGACGCCGTATCACGCGATCAAGCTCGCGCTGCACCAGCTCGTCCCGGGCTCGAGCGCGGTGGTGATCGGCGTGGGCGGCCTCGGGCACATGGCCGTGCAGATCCTCCAGGCGCTCTCGCCCGCGCGGGTGATCGCCACAGACATCGACGCTTCCAAGCTCGAACTCGCCGCCGCCGTCGGTGCGCACCACACCGTCGCCGGCCCGGACACCGCCGCGCGGATCCGAGAGCTCACCGCGGGCAACGGCGCGACCCTGGTGCTCGACTGCGTGGGCGGCGACGCCACGCTTGCGCTGGACGCGGAGATCGTCGCCCGCGGCGGGGCCGTGATGGTCATCGGCGTCGCCGGCGGCACGCTGCCCTACAAGTTCAACACGCTTCCGTCCGACGCCAGCCTCAGCCACCCCTACTGGGGGAGCCGCGTGGAGTTGGCCGAAGTCCTCGAGCTGGCCCGGGCGGGCCACATCGACGCGCACGTCGAGCACTTCCCGTTGGAGCGCGTCGAGGACGCCTACGAACGCATGCGCAACGGCACGCTCTCAGGGCGCGCCGTGATCACGCCGCATGGCTGACCCTCAGCCCGACAGGACTCGCTTGCAGTGCGCCATCAAGGCGTCGTAGTCCGCTGAGCGGGTGATCTCGATGTATTCGGCGTCGGTCACGGCCTCCAGGTTGTGGCCCGGTGCCCAGTAGTAGGTCTCGCCGGCCTCGTAGTCGCGCGCGCCGTCGGCGCTGTGTACGCGCATGGTGCCGCTGATGATGTAGCCCCAGTGCGCGCATTGGCAGCGGTCGTCGGGCATTCCCGCGAACAGCGGGTCGGTCCTGAGCCCCGCGTCGAGGCGGATCATGCAGGTGGCCAGGCCGTCGGCATCCGTCCGCCGGATGCCGACGCCGGGGCCCTCGAGTTCGGGGGTCAGGTCTTCCCAGGACAGTCCGTCAGCCACCGTGGCCTCCCGCGCCGCTCTACAGATCCGTCGTGACCGTACGTGATCTGTCACACGACGGTCAAGGGGCCCGGGTGTGGCCGCCGTGGATCTAGCCGACGAGCGATGTCACCATCGCGCAGAACTGCTCCTCGGTCATGTCGAACCCCGGGTGCGGCCCGCCCACCGCGACGACCTCGTCGTCGATCGTGACCCCGCCCGGGGTCCCATCGCCAAGGGTGTCGAACACGACGCGGTGGCGGAGCACGCCGCGATCGCGCAGCACGACCCGGCCGGCGCCGTCACGCACGACGAACGGTTGGCCCGCCTCGACGACGGTGAACTCGTAGACGTTGCCGCCCACCGGCGTCGCCGCGATCTCGTTCTGCACCGAGTGGCCCTCGAACGTCATCGTCTTCCCGTTGGCGGCGTTGGTGAAGACGTCGCGGTAGTCGAAGTTCAGCCGCTGGAAGAAGGCCTGCCCACCTGACGCCTTGTCCACGCGCACCCGGAAGTTGCCGCTGAACGTGCTGCTGCGGGTCAGCGCGATGCCACACTGCGGGTCCGGGACGGTCTCCGAGCCCTCGAACGAGCCGCGATCCACCACCGTGGCCTGCGCGGGTGTCACACCGAGCGCCATCACCGCCGCGAACCCCAACGTCGGAATCCAACGAGCCGGCAACTTCCGCGAAACGGACATCGCGACCTCCTGGCGGTTGATGGAGCGAACCTATCCGCCAGCCGCCAGCAGGTGCAATGGCATCGGCCACAGGGCGCGCTGCGACGGGCAACAGCCCGTCATCAGCGGTTGACGATGCGTCTCAGCCGACGGACGAGTCGAACGAGGGAATCGTGCAGTCGTGGAAGCCGGGGCTGTCGTAGCCGTGTGCGGCGCCGACCGGGATGCGGAGCGGGATCGAGTCATGCTGCGTCTGCGAGGGATCGGTGGCGCCGCCGAGCAGCAGTGGCACGGCGGTGACGCGGGCGATCGCGAACTGCGGTCCCGCGGTGAGCGTGGGCACGGCAAAGCTGCCGCCCATCTTGACCGACGCCTCGGCGCCCGCGTCCTCCGTGAACGTCGTGGTCGAGGGCGTGTCGCCGGGATCCCAGATCTCGTCCTTGGAGAAGTAGAGCTGCACCGTGGCTCGCACGCCGGTGGTGGAGTAGTTCGCGAACGCGACGCTGCCGGTGACCCGGTCGCCGGAGCAGATCCGCCGGTCGCCGGACGTGGAGCTGGTCTTGCAGGCGTTCGCGTCCTCGTCCCACGTGCTCGAGTCCGGGCAGAGCGCCACCTGCGAGGAGGCGTCGTCACCGGGCTGCGGCGCCGCGTACCACGTGTTGCGCAGACCGACGGCGTAGCTGGTGCCGACGTCGCCGTAGGCGTTGCGCAGCGTGCCGACCTCCCACGGGAGCATCCGCACCCCGTTGTCCTTGCCGCCGGCCCACGGGAAGCCGCCCGGGGAGCGGTGGTTCATGAACGAGTACACGCCCTTGACGTGCTTGAAGCCGAAGGCGTGGAGCAGCTCGTGCAGGAACGTCGGCCTGAACCACGTGCCCTGGTAGGTCGGCGCGGTGTCGTACCAACGCTCTCCTGGAGTCTCGTCGGGATCCGGCGTGAGGTAGTTCCACGTCTTGTCGGCGGGCCAGGGGAACTCGATGTGCGCCTCGCTGATCGTGCAGTTCGATGAGTCGATCCTCGCTTTCGTCAGACCGTCGGCGCCTTCGCCGTCGTTGTCCTCGGTGACCGCGCTCCGCGGCGAGAAGCGGACGTGGATCGTGGGCACCGAGTCGTTGACCCACGTGTCCCAGTAGTAGGGGTCCGTGGTCGTGGTCACGCTGGTGATCCGCGCCGACAGGTCGGGCGTGTCGCTGAACTCGTTCGCGACCTGCTGGATGGCGTTGACCATCTTCCCTTCGTCATCCGGCTTGGCGCCGCCGGCATTGAATTGCGTGGTGTGGATGACGATCCGCGGCTGCTTGGTCCACACCGGCCATCCGCAGCCGCCGCTGCTGCCGCCGGCCGTGTGGTCGCTCGCGCTCGGGGGCTGGTCCCTGACCTCCGCGTGGGCGCTCGCGACGCCCACGCCCAGCGCCGCGAGCGCGATCAGGAGCGCCGAGGCGCGCGTGCTGAAGAATCGGTTCAAAGGGATCGGCTCTTTCTGTGGGAAATGGTGGTCATTTCCGGGTACGACCTTCGTCGGCGGGCGAAGGTTGGCCGCTTGGCATGCGGCCTCATCACGGTGCGTCAGACAGCACCGTCGAGCTCGTGCTGCTAGGGGCGGCCGGCGTGTGGCGCGGGTTGGTGGGGCGCCGCGAGCAGCCGGCCGGTCGTGCCCGGTCCTTCGCTCATCAACGCGTCCATGCCGCGCCAGTGGGCGGCGGCGATGAACAGGGTCCGGCCGTCATCGCCCCCGAGCATGCAGGCAAAGCAGCCGCGATCGACCGTGACGGTGTCGAGCACCTGGCCGCCCTCGCCCACGCGGACGCAGTGCTCGCCCGGGACACTGGCGACCCAGATGGTTCCGTGCGCGTCGGCGCAGATGCCGTCCGGCGCGTGCTCGAGCGCGGCCCAGACCCGGCGCCCGGACAGCGCGCCGTCATCCGCCACGTCGAAGCCGACGAGTTGCCGGGCATGCGAGTCGGCGACCACAAGCGTTCGGCCGTCGTCGATCAAGGCCATGCCGTTGGGCCACAGCAGCCCGTCGGCGACCTCGCGCACGCTCCCGTCCTGGCCGACGTGGACGACGATCCCCGGGCCCCCGTTGACGTACGCGCTGCCGGCTCGGTCGACCACGAGCTCGTTGAAGGGAGCCGGACCGAAGCCGCTCAGATCCGCGATCTCGGTCAGGCTCCCGTCAGGCGCCTGGCAGAGCAATTGCTGCCGGCGCCCGTCGATCACGAGCAGCCGTCCGTCGGGAAGCCAGTCGATGCTGAACGGAAGCGTCGACGCCGCCAGACGAGCGATCGTCTCGCGCCGTCCATCCGGCGACACGGCCAGCACCTCGCCGCTTCCCCAGTTGCACACCCAGACCCGCCCGCCACGCCACCGGGTCGACTCCGGAAAGCCCAAACCATCCACGATCACCCGTGTCTCGCTCATCCGCATCTCCTTGCCCGAACAGCACTCAAGACACCAGACTCCGCACGCTCGCGATCCTCATCGCCGCGAGACGTGAGTCAGAGGTCGTAGGCGATGCCGGCGCGCCCGCGCGCGCTCAGGCGGGTCTTCAGCGACGCCAGGGTCGGGCTGTCGGGAGCGATCGCCCCGGCGACCTGCATGGCCGAGTAGAGCGCCGTCTCCTGCAGGTCCATGCCGGTGGTGTATTGGCCGCTGAAGTACAGGCCGTGTTGACCTTGCAGCGGATGCAGGGCGCGTGCTGCCTTGATGGTCGAGCGGCCGATGATCGGGTGCTTGAACCGCCGCTCCAGGAGCACGTGCTTCGGATCGGCGCGCCGGCGCTGAGCCCAGGACTTGAACACGTCGACACCCGTGCCCCCGGCAGGCGTCTCCTGCAGGGCACCGAGCCGGGAGCTGCCCTCGCACTCGAGTCCGTCCACCCCGGCGTTGTAGGCGGCCCAATTGCTGCGATCGCGGTGCACATAGGCCGGATCGGTGTGAATCAGGAGGCGGGAGTCGAAGTACCTGTACTCGTCCAGGAGCTCGGTGGCGTCGGCGAAGGCCGGCAGCGGCCGCAGCAGCTCGCGTCCGGCGCGCGGAGGCGCGTTGAGCACGACGAACCGGTAGGGCCCCTTGCGGCCCCGCGGCGTGCGCACGAACCAGCCGCCGCTCTTGCGACTCAGAGCCTGCGCCGGCCTGGAGAGATGCACCCGGACGCTCGGACTGCGGTCGAGCATGCGCTGGAGGTTCCCCTGCAGGCCGATCTTCGAGTTGTACGTGGTGGCGCTCTGGGACAGTTCGGCTGGAAACGCCAGCGCGAACGTCTGCAGGATCGACCGCGCCGACGCTCGTCGCGCGTCGCCCCGCGTACAGCCGATCGTCGCCGTGATCCACGGATATAGGACGTCGCCCTTGAATGCCGGCTTCAAGGGCAGGCCGCGGATCCAGGCGTCGACCGTCGTCTCCCACGACATGTCGGTCAGAACCGCCTGCCGAGCGAGTTGAGTGAACGTCGCAAAGTCGACGGCACGTTCCGGAGTCGAGAGCGGGTTCAACGACGAGAAGACCGGCGCGCCGCCGGCCGTGGGGAAGATGCAGAGGCTCGCGGGAGCCTGCACCGTGGCGTCGCCCTCAGGGTGCTCAGGGTCGTAGAGGCCCAAGTCCTCCAGCAACGTGACGTAGATCGGGTGGGTGTCGGGATGGAAGAACTGCGCGCCGAGATCGACGACGACGCTCTGCCCGCGGTGTTTGATCACCCGCGAATCGCAGTGGCCGCCGATCCGGGATCGTGCCTCGAAGAGGTCGACGTCGAAGCCGGCGGCGAGGAAGTAGGCCGCCGCGACGCCGCCCATGCCGGCGCCGACGATCGCCACGCGATCGCGCCCGGTCCTCGGCCGTGATCTGCCGGCAGCGCCGGCCGGCAAGGCACCGAGCGCCGCCAAGCCGACCGCCCCTTTGATCGCATCGCGGCGAGTTCCTTGCCACCCTCTGGCTGCGATCACGGCGACGGGTGGATGTCGTCGACCCAGTCGACCTGCTGCGGGTTCGGCTCGACGTCGGGCAGATCGAGGTTGACCACGACCGCCTCCTGCCCGGACCGCACGACGACGCATGACAGCTGCTGGGATGCCTCCGCGTTGATCTCCTGGTGCGGAACGTACGGCGGGACGTAGATGAAGTCGCCGGGGCCGGCCTCGGCGACGTACTCCAAGCGCTCGCCCTAGCGCATCCGCGCGCGTCCGGACACGACGTAGATGACGCTCTCGACCGGCCCGTGGTGATGTGCCCCGGTCTTGGCGTCGGGCTCGATGTCGACCGTGCCCGCCCAGAGCTTCTCGGCGCCCGCGCGCGCGGTGGTGATGGCGGCGGCGCGCGTCATGCCCGGGGTCTGCGGCGTGTTGCTATCCAGCTCGCCGGCCCGGACGACGCGAACGCCATGGGTGCGCCAATCGGTCGGCACGACCACAGTATCCCGCAGCGGGCACGCGCGCGCGGCTGGACGATCCGATCACCCGTTGAGGATGAGGACGCGCGGCGCCGCGATTGCTTGCATCCGCCTATGAGGCTCGATCTCGGCTGCGGCGTCCGGTGCGGCGACGGAGCCTTCGGTGAACTCGCCGACGTCATCGTCGACCCGATCTCGCGCCGCGTCACCCACCTGGTGGTCGAGCCGCACGGCCGCCACGAGCGGGCGCGGCTCGTCCCGATCGACCGCGCGCGACCCGCGGACGACGGGATCGCGCTGGACTACTCGCTCGTCGAGGTGGAAGGGCTTGACCCCTTGACCGAGTCGGCATACATCCGCGCGGGCGAGTCCGTCGCCGCGGACCCGGACTGGGACATCGGTACCCAGGACGTGCTCGCGCTCCCGGTCTACCAGGAGCTGGACGGCATGGGGACCGTGATCGATCCCGACCCGCACGTGATGGTCAACTATGACCGCATCCCCAAGCACGAGGTCGAGCTGCGTCGCTCGAGCGCGGTGTTCTCGACGGATGGGCATCACCTCGGCCAGGTGGAGGGCTTCCTGGTCGGGAGCGGTGAGGCGGCCGACATCGTCCTCGCGCGCGGCCATCTGTGGGGGCGGCGGGAGATCGTGATCCCCGCCGCGGCGGTGGAGCGCGTGCAGAACGACTCGATCACGTTGACGCTGACCAAGCAGGAGGTCGGAGCGCTCGACGCCCGACGCGTCCACCGCTGGTTCTAGTCGCTCACGTGAACGCGTTGACGGCGCGCGCGATGACCAGCCCGAACAGGGCCAGCGCGACGGTCGACTGCACGACCATCGCGTACTTCATGCGGTGCGTCAGGGGCATCACGTCGGTCGGGCTGAACGCCGTGGCGTTCGTGAAGCCGAGGTGCAGGTAGTCGAGGAACACGGGCTTCCATCCGGCGGGAGCCACCTCGGGGCTGAGGTGCTGGGTGAACGCGAAGTCGACCGGCGTTCGCAGGCTCTTGCGCGCGAGCGGGCCGCCGCCGTCCACCAGCCAGTACAGCATCGCGAAGGCGATGATGTTGCCGAGCCACACCTCGCCGCCGGAGGCCAGGAGCTCGCTCGGCGAGTTGCTGACCCCCGCGCCCCTGATCAGGTCCGAGATCAAGACCCCGGTCCCCCACAGCGCGGCGAACACGAGCAGACCGACCAGGACCAACGACACGCGCCGGAGCCGCTGGCGCTCGCGGGCGTTGCCCGGATTGCTCGTGAGCAGCACCAACAGCATCAGGCCCTCGACCGTCGGCATGAGCCAGGGGGAATGCGCCACGCCGGAATGTGGCAGCCACATCCGCACGATGATGTTGACCGCCATGAACAGGGCCACGGCGACGATCGGCGGCCAGCGCGACTCCCCGATCGGCAGTTCGTCCACGGATGTGACGTCAGGTCCCGACGACCTCGAGGACGCGGACGTCGGCGCCGGTCCGGCGCTTGAGCGACTCGACATCGAGGTGTTGGCGGTAGAGCGCGGACTCGTCGCCCCGGGCGACGATCAGCACGTCCCCCGCGGGGAAGAGCGCCAGGGCGTCGATGATCGCGTGCTCGGGGTTGCGGTCGCCGACATGGCCGGCGGCGTTGATGCCCGCGCGGCGCAGCGCGGCGACGGTCCTGGTCTCGGCTCGCAGGGCCCGCGCGTAGTCGTGCTCGTCGACCCGCAGCCCGCTGGTGCCGAGGCCCTCGGGGGCCACGAACATGATCGAGCGGCCCTCCGCGGAGTCGGCGCCGACGGCGTCGAGCACCTGCTCGCAGGTCAGCGCCGCCGTGCACATCACGATCGCGCGACCCGGCGCCGCGACGACCGCGGGGGCCTCGTCGTCGTCGCCGATCACGCCGCGCAGGTCGACGATGATCGCGATCGCGATCAACCCCATGGCCAGCACGCCGAGGACGGCGATCCAGACGTCGCCGGTGTCGGCGAGGGCCGCGACGCAGAGCACGCCGATCAGCACGAGGCCGAAGGCGAGCAGGACGACCTTGGGTTCGCTGAGTCGAGGGCGCATGGGCATACGATTCCGCCGCGCGTACCGGCGGCCGTCATCCGATCGGGGTGATCAGGCGGGAACGGTCTCCGGCGGCGGCTGCGCTTCGGCGGCACGGGCCCGGGCGACGTCGGCCGCGATGTGCGTCGCCGCCGAGGTCAACGGCGCGGCGAGCACGAGACCGATCGTCCCGAACAGGGCGCCGCCGGCGATCGTGACGATCAGGACGGCGAGCGGGTGGATGCCGAGCGCCGCGCCGTAGGCGATCGGCTGGATCAGCTGCTGAAGGGCCCCGTTGGCCAGCAGGATGATCACGGCCATGATCAGGGCGGTGCTGCTTCCCTTCGCGCCCAGGGCGATGAGGACGGTGAACGCGCCGGCCGACCACGCGCCGAGGTAGGGGATGTAGGCGGCGACGAAGTTGACGACGGCGATCGTGCCCGGCATCGGCACCCCGAGCACGAGCGCGCCGAGGCCGATCACGACGCCGTTGAACGCCGCGACGGCGGTGACGCCCGCGAAGTAACCGCGCAGCGCCTGCAGCATCCGCTCGCCCACCATCTGCCCGACCGCGTGCGGCAGGCCCATGTGGCGCTCGAGCCAGTCACGGATCTGTGGGCCGTCCTTGAGCAGGAAGAAGAGGCTCAAGGCGGTGAACGACGCGAAGATCGCCAGCGATCCGAGCGCCTTGACGCCGGTCCCGAGCCCGCCCAGCAGCGCATGGAAGGCACTGCTCACGCCCGCGCTCGCGTCAACGTTGGCCTGCTTGGCGGCGTCGGCGCTGACGCCCGCGTCCTGGAGCGTGCTCTGGAGCTTGGTTGCCGCGCTCTTGAGCGCGCCCGTGATCTCGGACGTCTGGCTCGTGATCCCCGCGACGATCAGCAACGTGAGACCGACGCCGGCCGCGATCACGCCGACGAAGACCAGCGCCGCGCCGGCCCCGCGCGGGACTCCGCGATGCTGCAGCCGGCGCACCAGCGGGGAGAGCACCGCGGCGATGATCGACGCGGTCACGACCGGGATGACGATCGTGTTGGTCAGCGCCAACAGCCAGATCGTGCCGGCGATGAGCACCGTCACACCGACGAGCAGCCATGCCATGACCCCGAGGTTTCGCAGCCAGTTCGGCACGTTGAACATCCCGGCGAGCTCTCCCGGCGCGATCTCGACGAACTCAGCCTGCGCGTCGGGTCCGTCGTGCCGGCGTTCGCGGATCACGCGTCGAGTTCGCATCGCCTGACCTTCTCGGAGCGCGCGGGCGGCGGCATCACCTAGATCGGACGATTCGTGCCCGTCATACGGACGGGGTGATGGCCGTTGTGAGGGGTGCGAGGAGCGTTCTCGCCATGAGCACCGCAGTCCCCACGCGCCCGCGCCCACAGGCGAGCGGCGCGACGAGTACCGACATGCTCGTCGTCTTCGGCATCAGCGGCGACCTCGCGAAGGTGATGACGTTTCGCTCGCTCTACCGGCTCGAGCGCCGCGGCCTGCTGCGGTGTCCGATCCTCGGCGTCGCCGTCGATCACTGGAGCGACGACGATCTGCGCACCCACGCCCGCGCCGCGATCCGCGCGACCGGCGAGTCGATCGACGAGGACACTTTCGCCCGGTTCGCCCAGCGCCTGAGCTACGTGGGCGGCGACTTCACGGACCCGGCGGCGTTCGAGCGCGTCGCGGCGGCGATGAACGGGGCCAAGCGGCCCGTGTTCTACCTCGAGATCCCGCCGTCGCTGTTCGGCATGGTGGTCAAGGGCCTGGCCGGAGCCGGCCTGACGGAGGGAGCGCGCGTCGTCGTCGAGAAGCCGTTCGGCCACGACCTCGAGTCCGCCCGGGCGCTGCAGGCCGAGCTCGGCCAGTACCTGAGCGAGGAGCAGCTCTACCGGATCGACCACTTCCTCGGGAAGCTCGGCCTCGCGGAGATCCTCTACCTGCGGTTCGGCAACGCGATCTTCGAGCCCGTCTGGAACCGCAACTACGTCGAGTCCGTGCAGATCACGATGGCCGAGGACTTCGGCGTCGACGACCGCGGGCACTTCTACGACCCCGTCGGCGCGCTGCGCGACGTGGTCGTCAACCACCTCATGCAGGTCGTCGCCGCCGTCGCCATGGAACCCCCGTCGGGCGCCGACGCGCGCACGCTCAAGGACGCGATCGCCGCTGTCCTGCGGGCCACGCAGCCCGCCGACCCCGGCCACTACGTCCGCGGCCAGCACGACGGCTACCGCTCGATCGAAGGCGTTGCCCCCGACTCGACGACCGAGACCTATGCGGCGCTGCGGCTCGAGATCGACAACTGGCGCTGGGCGGGCGTGCCGTTCTTCATCCGCACCGGCAAGTGCCTGCCGACGACGCAGACCGAGGCGCGCCTGGTCTTCCGGCGGCCGCCCGGGCTGGGGTTCCTGCCGCGCGGCAGCCAGGCGCCCGAGGCGAGCGAGATCGTCATCAAGCTCGATCCCTCGACCGGGATCCGCATCGTGGTCGACGCGCGCCGCGGCGACGTGCCGGAGCCGGAGAGCGTCACGCTCGATCGCGAGTTCGCCGATGCGGGCGACGAGGGCGCGACGCCATACGAGGTCCTGCTCGACGCCGCGATGCGCGGCGACTCCGCCCGCTTCCGGCGGATGGACGCCGTCGAGGAGCAGTGGCGGATCATGCAGCCGCTGCTCGAGGCGCCGCCGCCGGTCGAGCCCTACGCGAAGGGCACCTGGGGCCCGGTGTCGGCCGACCGCCTGCCCGCCGGCTCCGGCGGCTGGCGCGACCCGTGGGTGGCGTCATGAGCGCCGCCACGGTCGACGGCGCCCAGGCCGTCCCGCAACCGCGACCGCAGAGCGCCGCCGCGCCTTCGCCGTTCCCGCCGATCGCCTCGTATGGATTCCTCTCGGACTGTCATACAGCGGCGCTCGTCGCGCCGGACGGCGGGATCGGCTGGCTGTGCGTCCCGTGCTTCGACGCCCCGAGCGTCTTCGCCACGATCCTCGATCGGCAGGCGGGCTACTTCCGCGTCGGGCCGTTCGGCGTCGACGTGCCCGCGGCCCGGAACTACGAGGCCGGCACGAACACCCTGGTGACCACCTGGCACGCTCCCGGCGGCTGGGTGGTCGTCCGCGACGCCCTCGCGATCGGCCCGCGGCGCGGGGAGGACACCGTCACGCCGCACACGCGCCCGCCCGCGGACGACGACGCCGACCACCTGCTCGTGCGCTCGATCGAGTGCCTCGAGGGTCTGGTCGAGGTGGAGCTGGTGTGCGAGCCCGTGTTCGACTACGGGCGCACGCCGGCGGACTGGCAACTGGTGGGCGACGATCGCCACACCGCGGACGCGAGCGGCGCCGGCGTGACGATACGCCTGCGCACCGACATGGCGCTCGGGGTCGAGGGCAACCGCGTCCGGGCCCGGCACGCGCTGCGGGCCGGCGAGCGGGCGTTCTGCTCGCTCTCGTGGGCGGCGGAGCTGGAGTCGCCGCAGGACGCCGGCGAAGCCGAGGAGCGGCTGGCGCAGACGCGGCGCTTCTGGCGCACGTGGCTGGCGGGCGCCCGCATCCCGGACCATCGCTGGCGGGAGCCGATCCAGCGCTCGGCGCTGGCGATCAAGGGCCTGACGTACATGCCGACCGGCGCGACGGTCGCCGCGGCGACCACCTCGCTGCCGGAGACGCCCGGTGGCGAGCGCAACTGGGACTACCGCTACGCGTGGATGCGCGACTCGACATTCACGCTGCAGGCGCTGCATTGGCTCAACCTGGACTGGGCGGCCGAGGAGTTCATGCAGTTCGTCGCCGATCTCGAGGCCAACGCGGACGGCGCGATGCAGATCATGTACGGGATCGACGGGCGGCGCGACCTGACGGAGTCCACGCGCGACGACCTCTCCGGCTACGCGGGCGCGCGACCGGTCCGGATCGGCAACGGCGCATTCGACCAGCGTCAGAACGACGTCTACGGCGCCGTCCTGGACTGCATCCTGCTCCACACCCGGCGCAGCCAGCGGTTGTCGCGGCGGCTGTGGCCGATCGTCGAGGCGCAGGCCGAGTGCGCGCTGCGCGTCTGGCAGGAGCCCGACCAGGGGATCTGGGAGGCGCGCGGCGCGCCGCGCCACTACGTCTCGTCCAAGCTCATGTGCTGGGTGGCGATGGACCGGGCGGCCAAGCTGGCCGACATCCGGGGCGATCGCGGGCTCATGGAGCGCTGGGGCACGGCCGCGGAGGAGATCCGCGCCGACATCCTCACCCACGGGGTCAGCGAGCGCGGCGTGCTCCGCCAGCACTACGAGTCCGACGCCCTCGACGCGTCCAACCTGCTCGCCGCGATCTTCGGGTTCCTGCCGGGCGATGACCCGCGGCTGCGCGCCAGCGTGCTCGCGATCGCCGACGAGCTCACCGATCAGGGCTACGTCCTGCGCTACCGGACCGACGAGACCGACGACGGCCTGAGCGGGCGCGAGGGGACCTTCCTGATCTGCTCGTTCTGGCTCGTCTCGGCGCTGGCGATCATCGGCGAGCTGCAGCGGGCGCGCGACCTGATGGAGCGGCTGCTGCACGAGGCGTCGCCGCTCGGACTGTACGCCGAGGAGCTCGACGCGGACACCGGCCGGCACCTGGGCAACTTCCCGCAGGCCTTCTCGCACCTCGCGCTGATCGAGGCGGCCGCGCGGATCATCCTCGCGGAGGAGTACGGACGATGAGCCACTACGACGTGATCGTCATCGGCAGCGGCGCGGGGGGCGGCACGCTCGTCCACCGGCTCGCGCCGTCGGGCAAGCGGATCCTCCTGCTCGAGCGCGGCGACTGGCTTCCCCGCGAGCCGCACAACTGGTCCGCCGCCGACGTGTTCGTCGACAACCGCTACGTGTCCGCGGACACGTGGTACGACGACGCCGGCAGGCCGTTCCAGCCGCAGGTGCACTACTTCGTCGGCGGCGCGACCAAGCTCTACGGCGCCGCGCTGTACCGGCTGCGCGCGCGGGATTTCGAGGAGTTCTCCCACTACGACGGGATCTCGCCCGGCTGGCCGGTGGGTTACGACGAGTTCGAGCCTTACTACACGCAGGCGGAGCGGCTGTACCAGGTCCACGGGGCGCGCGGAGAGGACCCGACCGAGCCGCCCGCGAGCGCGCCCTACCCGTTCGCGGCCGTCACGCACGAGCCGCGGATCCAGCAGCTCTCCGACGACCTCGCCGCCGCCGGCCTGCACCCGTTCCACGCGCCGTGTGGCGTCATGCTCGACGAACGCGACGCGCCCAACAGCCGCTGCGTGCGCTGCGCCACCTGCGACGGCTTCCCGTGCCTGGTGCACGCGAAGTCCGATGCGGAGGTGCTGGCCGTGCGGCCCGCGCTCGCGCACGCCAACGTCACGCTGCTCACCCGCACGCGTGCGCTGCGGCTGGAGACCAACGCCGCGGGCACGGCCGTCACCGGCGTCGTCACCGAGCGCGACGGCGTCCGCGAGACGTTCAGCGCGGACATCGTGGTCGTGTCGTGCGGCGCCGCGAACTCGGCGGCGCTGCTGCTCGCGTCGGCCGGCGAGACGCACCCGCATGGCCTGGCGAACGACTCCGGGCAGGTCGGGCGCAACTACATGTTCCACAACAGCCAGGCCGTGCTCGCGCTCTCCAAGGACGAGAACCCGACGGTGTTCCAGAAGACGCTCGGGCTCAACGACTTCTATTGGGGCACGGACGGGTTCGAGCACCCGCTCGGCAACATCCAGATGGTCGGCAAGTCCTCGCCCGACATGTTCCGCGGCGAGAAGCCGCTGCAGACCAAGCTCGCGCCGCAGTGGACGCTCGAGAAGGTGGCGCGGCACGCGATCGACTTCTGGCTCTCGACCGAGGACCTCCCGCGCCAGTCCAACCGCGTCACGCTGCGCCACGACGGCTCGATCGCGATCGCCTACGAGATGACCAACCAAGTGCCCGCGCAACGGCTCCTGCACGAGCTCAAGGAGCTGCTCTCCAAGCTCGGCATGCACGAGCACCACCTGCTGCCGCGCCACGCCTACCTCAAGAACGAGATCCCGGTCGCGGGCGTGGCCCACCAGGCGGGCACCTGCCGGTTCGGCCTGGACCCCGCGACGTCGGTGCTCAACCCGAACTGCCGGGCGCACGAGGTCGACAACCTCTACGTCGTCGACACGAGCTTCTTCCCGAGCATCGGGGCCGTGAACCCTGCGCTGACGGCGATGGCCAACGCCCTGCGCGTCGGCGACCACCTGCTCGAACGGCTCGGGGCGGTCGCGCAGCCGGAGCCGGCTCATGCCTGAGCGTCGCCGGGTCGCGATCGTCGGCGGCGGGTTCGGCGGGATCGCCGCGGCGCGCGCACTCCACGACGCCGACGTCGACGTGACCGTCGTCGACCGCATGAACCACCGCGTGTTCCAGCCGCTGCTCTATCAGGTCGCCGCCGGCATCCTCTCGATGGGCGAGGCGGCGGCGCCGATCCGGCCGATGCTCGCCCGCCAGGCCAACGCGCGGGTGTTGATGGCCGAAGTCGACGAGCTCGACCCGCAGCGGCGCGAACTGACCCTGGACCGCGGCGAGCGGATCGGCTACGACAGCCTGATCGTGGCGTGCGGCGGGGCTACGTCGTACTTCGGGCACGACGATTGGCGGGAGCACGCGTCCGGCCTGAAGACGATCGGCGATGCGATCGCGCTGCGCGACCGTATCCACATGGCGTTCGAGGAGGCCGAGCGCGCGCCCGACGAGACGACCCGTGAGGAACTGCTGACGTTCGTGGTCATCGGCGGCGGACCGACCGGCGTGGAGGTCGCGGGGCAACTGGCGGCGATGACGCGCCACCACATGCAGGGCCAGTTCGCGCGCATCGACCCGGCGCGGGCGCGGATCGTGCTGCTCGACGCCGGCGACCGCGTGCTGACCGCGTTCAGCCCGTCGCTGTCCGCCAAGGCCGCGAAGGCGCTCGCCGCGCTCGGCGTCGAGGTGCGCGAAGGCGCGATGGCGACGGCGATCGACGCCGGGGGCGTGACGTTCGAGCAGAAGGGGACCACCGAGCGGCTCGCAGCGCGCACGGTGATCTGGGCGGCCGGCGTCCAGGCCGCACCGTTCGCCGCGAAGGTCGCGGAGGCCACCGGTGCCACTCACGATCGTGGCGGCCGGGTCCAGGTCAAGCCCGACAACGGGGTCGAGGGGCATCCGGAGATCTCCGTGATCGGCGACGCCGCGTCGCTTGCCGGGGCGGACGGGCACCCGCTCCCCGGCCTGGCCACGGTCGCGATCCAGCAGGCGCGGCATGTGGCGAAGGGCATAGCGGCGGGCGCGCCCGGCGCGACCACGCCGTTCCGGTACTTCGACAAGGGCGCGCTCGCGGTCGTCGGGCGCGGCCGCGCGGTGTGCGAGGTCCGCGGCGTCAAGCTGTCCGGGCCGCTCGCGTACGCGACATATCTCGGCGTGCACCTGTACTACCTCGGCGGCGTGCCGGGCGGGCGGATGTCGGTGTTGAGCGCGTGGACGACGACGATGGGCGGCCGCGAGCAGAGCCGCGTGATCGAGCGCGAGCTGCCACGGGAACACGCCCGGGTCTAGCCATGAACGTCGACCTGGCCCGGGTGCAGTTCGGGCTGACGAGCATCTATCACTTCCTGTTCGTGCCGGTGACGATGGGGCTGGCGTTCAGCGTCGCCGTGCTGCAGACGCTCTGGCATCGCTCGGGCGCGGCGGAATGGCTGCGGCTGACGCGGTTCTTCGGGACGCTGCTGCTGATCAACGTGGCCGTGGGCGTGGCCACAGGGCTGGTGCAGGAGTTCCAGTTCGGCATGAACTGGTCGGCCTACTCGCGCTACGTCGGCGACGTCTTCGGCGGGCCGCTGGCGATGGAGGGGCTCGCGGCGTTCTTCCTGGAGTCGACGTTCCTCGGCCTGTGGGTGTTCGGCTGGGGTCGGCTGGGACGCCGCGCGCACCTGTTCTGCATCTGGATGGTGGCGCTCGGCTCCTACCTGTCGGCGGCGTTCATCATGGCCGCCAACTCGTGGATGCAGCATCCGGTCGGATACGCGGCGGGCGATCCGCCGCGGCTGAACGACATCGGCGCCCTGTTCACGAACCCCGTGTTCGTCTGGGCCTACTTCCACGTCGTGCTGGCGGCCCTCGCGACGGGCGCGCTGGTCGTCCTGTCCGTCTCGGCGTGGCACATCCGGCGTGGGCATGAGGCGTTCGCCAAGAGCGCGGCCTTGGCGATCAGCGTCCTCGTGCCGGTGAGCATCGCGCTGATCCTCGTCGGCAGCCAGCTCGGCGTGATCGAGACCCGCTACCAGCCGATGAAGATCGCGGCGGCGGAGGCGCAATGGGACACGTGCCAACCGTGTTCGTTCTCCGCGTTCCAGATCCGCGGCGGGGCCAAGGATGAGGAGCCGCAGAAGGTGATCGCGATCCCGCACCTGCTCTCGTTGCTGGCGACGCTGTCCTGGAACGGGGAGGTGCAGGGTCTCAATGAGCTGCAGTCGTCCTACGAGCAGCAGTACGGGCCAGGCGACTACGTCCCGAACGTGTTCGTCCAGTACTGGTCGATGCGGGTGATGGCCTATCTCGCCACCGCGGTGATGGCGCTCTCGTTGTGGGGCGCGTGGCTGCTGCACCGGCGCCGGCTCGCGACGTCGAAGTGGTTCCTGCGTGCGGCCGTGTGGGCGGTGTTCACACCGTTCCTGATGAACACCGCGGGCTGGATGCTGACCGAGAACGGCCGTCAGCCGTGGATCGTGCAGGGCCTGATGAAGACCGCGGACGGCGTCTCACCGTCGGTGAGCGTCACCTGGATCTGGATCAGCCTCGGTGCGTTCGCGCTCCTCTACCTCGTCCTGGCCGTCGTCGATCTCGTCCTGATGCTGCGGTTCGCACGCCGCGAGCCGACGGCCGCTTCGCCGGAGCAGCAAACGACCTTGCCGGCGCTGACCTACTGAGGAGGGACGATGGACACGCTCTGGTTCGTCATCGTCGCGGTGTTCTGGACCGGGTTCTTCGTGCTGGAGGGCTTCGACTTCGGCGTCGGCCTGCTGCACGCCGTGGTCGGGCGCGACGAGCGTGAGCGGGGGCTGGCGCTGAGCGCGATCGGGCCGTTCTGGGACGGGAACGAGGTCTGGCTGATCGTGGCCGGCGCGTCGATGTTCGCCGCGTTCCCCGACTGGTACGCGACCCTGTTCTCTGCGCTCTACCTGCCACTGCTGCTGGTGCTCGTGGCCTTGATCCTGCGCGCGGTCGGCTTCGAGTTCCGTGAGCGGGTGCGCTCGCCGGGCCGCCGGCGGGTGTGGACGTGGGCCGTCACCGGGGCCAGCGCCCTGATCCCGCTCGTGCTGGGCGTCGGGCTCGGGGATCTCGTGGCGGGGCTTCCGCTCGGGCCGGACGGCGAGTACGCGGGCAACCTGGCCGACGCCTTCACGGCCTACGGACTCCTGACCGGCGTGACGCTGCTGGCGCTGTGCGCCCTGCACGGCGCCGCGTTCCTCGCGCTCAAGACGACCGGCACCGTGCGCGAGCGGGCGCGGACGCTCGGGGTGCCGCTGGCCGCGGTCGCGGTGGTGCTGACGCTCGTGTTCGCCGTCTGGAAGCCGGGGGTCCTGAGCGCGGTCGCGGTGGTCGCCGTCGCCGCGGCGGCGATCGCGTTGCGCGCGGGCCGCGAGGGCTGGGCGTTCACGGCGACCGCGATCGCCATGGGCACGGCCGTCGCCTCACTGTTCGCCGACCTGCACCCGAACGTGCTCGTCTCGACGAACCCGGCGTACACGCTGACGATCGAGGGTGCCGCGTCCGGGGACTACGCGCTGAAGGTCATGACGGTCGTCGCCGCGGTCCTGTTCCCGGTCGTGCTGCTCTATCAGGGCTGGACCTACCACGTGTTCAGGGCTCGCGTCCAGCACGACCCGCCACCCGGCCGTCCTCCAGCACGATGACCTCGTCCATCGCCTCGAGTCCGGCGAGGCGGTGCGTGATCAGCAGGATGCCGCGGTCGCTCGACAGGGCGTCGGCGACGATCGCGTCGCCGGTCGCGGCGTCGAGGTGCTCTCCGGGCTCGTCGAGGATCAGGAGCGGGAAGCCGGCGAGCTCGGCGCGGGCGAGCGCGAGCCGCCGCCGCTCGCCGCCCGAGAGCTGCTCGCCGCCCGGACCGCACTCGGTGTCGAGTCCGTCGGGCAGGCTGTCGACCCACGCGGCGAGGCGCGCGCGCTCGAGCGCGACGCGCAGGTCCGCTTCGCTCGCGTCGCGACGGGCGAGCAGGAGGTTCTCGCGCAGGGTCGTGTCGAACACGTGCGCGTCCTGGGCGATCAGCCCGACGACCGTGCGGTACGCGCCGCCGTCGAGCGTCTCGATCGGGACGCCACCGAGTGTCACCGAGCCCGCCTCGTAGTCGAGCAGCCGCGTCAGCACGGCCGCGAGCGTGGACTTGCCGGCGCCGCTGCGGCCGACGACGGCGATGCGCCGGCCGGGGGCGAGGTCGAGGTCGATCCCATCCAGCACCCACGGCCCCGCGGGCCCGTAGCGAGCCCGGAGGCCGCGCACGCGCAGCTCGCGACCGGCCGGCAGCGGCGCCGGGTGCGCCGGCTCGGTCACCGGCGCGGGTACGTCGAACGGCTCCAGCACGCGCCGTGCGCTCGCCCGCCCGGCGGCGAGCTGCTGGGCGGCGCCGGGCAGGCCGATGACGAGCTCGAGCGCGGCGAGCGGCACGAGCACGACGACCGCGAGCAGGACGCGGTCGAGCCGGGCCTCGTCGACGGCGTGCACGCCGGCGGCGAGGGCGCCGCACAGCGCGAGCCCGCACGCCAGCGTCACCACGGCGCGCCCGCGCCCGAGCGCCCGCGCCGCGCCACCCGCCTGCCGGGAAAGCCGCGCGTCGAGCTGCGCGACGTCGCGCAGCGCGTGTGGCAGCGCGCCGTTGACGCGCAGCTCGGGCGCCGCGTGGACGATGTCGACGACCGCGGCGCCGAGCTCGCCGTGGAGATGGGCGTCGTGGCTCCGTGCGCGCCACGGCTGGGCGGCGGCGGCGACCACCAGCGCGGCCAGGACGAGCGCACCCGCCGCCGGGAGCAGCGTCCACAGCAACACGACCGTCGCCGCCCCGGCGAGCAGCGCGACGGCGCACGGCGCGACGACCCGCAGCAGCAGATCCTGCAGCGCATCCGTGTCGCGGACAAGACGCGCGAGGAGATCGCCGTCACGGAACGCGGGCAAGCCGGTCGGGGCGAGGGGGACGAGCCGGCGGTAGAGCGCCACCCGCAGCGCCGCGAGCGCACGGAACGCCGCATCGTGGCCGGCCAGACGCTCGGCGTAGCGCCCGATCGCGCGCGCGAGCGCGAAGAACTGCACGCCCGCGATCGCCAGGCCGAGCACCGCCGCCCCCGGCTGCTCCGCCGCGCGCGCGATCAGCCAGGCCGACGTGGCGAGCAGCCCGACACCCGCGCACGCCGCGCCGGCCCCGAGCAAGGTCGCGAGGAACAGCCGCCCGCGCGCGGGTCGCCCGAGCGCGACGAACCGCCGCACCGCGCCGCCGCCCGCCAACCTAAAGGGGTCAGGCCCCTTTAGGTTCATGCCATCGCCTCGGTGGGTGCGAGCTCGATCACCCGGTCGGCGAGTGCGATGAGTGCGGGGCGGTGCGCGACGAGCACGACGGTGCGGCCGCGCGCGAGTTCGCGGACGACCTCCGCCTCGGTGCGGGCGTCGAGTCCTGCCGTCGGCTCGTCGAGCAGCAGCAGGGGCGCGTCGCGCACGAAGGCGCGCGCGAGCGCCACGCGCCGGCGCTCGCCCGCGGACAGGCCCGCGCCGCGTTCGCCGAGCGGCGTGTCGATCCCCGCCGGGAGGCAGACGACGGTGTCGGCCAGACGCGCGTCGGCGAGCGCGCGCCAGACCGCGGCGTCCGACGCGTCCGGCCGGCCGGCGCGGACGTTGTCGGCGATCGTGCCCGCGAACAGGCTCGGGTGCTGCGGGACCCACGCCAACGAGTCGTGCCACGCCGCGGGGTCGAGGTCGCGCAGGTCGACTCCACCGACCGAGACCCGGCCCGCCTGCGGCGCCACCAGGCCGAGCAGGACGGCCAGCAACGTCGACTTGCCGGTGCCGCTCGGCCCCGTGAGCGCCACGATCTCGCCTGGCTCGACCGTCAGCGAGACGCCGTCGAGTACCGGGCCGCCGCGCCCCGGATAGGCCACGCGCAGCCCGTCGACGACGATCGAGAGCGACGCGACCGCGCACGTCCCGGCTCGCGGGACGGGCGCGTCCAGCACCGCCGCGATCTGCGCGAGCGCCGCCTTTCCCTCTGCCCCCGCGTGGTAGCTCTCGCCGAGCCGGCGCAACGGCAGGTACGCCTCGGGCGCGAGGATCAGGACCAGCAGCGCCGTCTCCAGGGCCATGTCACCGCCGAGCAGCCGCAGGCCGATCGCGACGGCGACGAGCGCCACAGAGAACGAGGCCAGCAGCTCGAGCACCAGGGATGAGAGGAAGGCGACGCGCAGCGTCGCCAGCGTCTGCTCGCGATACGCGCCGGCGACGACGCCGATCGTGTCCGCCTGCGCCGCGGCGCGCCCGAAGAGCTTCAGGGTCGTCAAGCCGGCGACGACGTCCAGGAAGTGGCCGGAAAGGCGTTGCAGCGTGCGCAGGCTCGTGTCCACGCGCTCGCGCGTCGAGGCACCGACGAGCGCCATGAACAGCGGCACGAGCGGGAGCGTGCCGAGCACGATCGCGGCCGACACCGGGTCGCGGGCGGCCAGCACGACGAGCACGACCCCGGGGACGATCGCCGCGAGCGCGACCTGAGGGAGATAGCGGGCGAAGTACGGGTCGAGCGCGTCGATCCCACGCGTCGCGAGCGTGCTAAACGCGCCCGGCGACGGCCCGTCCACGCGCCCCGCCCGTTCGAGCAGCGCGAGCCGGAGCCGGGTTCGCACCCGGGTCGAGCAGCGCCCGCTGACGACCTCGGAGAGCCAGGCCAGCGCGGCGCGCGCCACCACGACCCCGACCAGGGCCGCGAGCGCGCCGGTCGACACGCGCGCGATCGCCGCGGCCAGCAGCCACGCCTGGGCGACCAGCGCCAGCGCCGTCGCGACGCCGAGCGCGACGGAGGCGATGATCGACACACGCGCCTGCGCCACGATCCACCTCGGACGTTCGCGGGCTCAGGCCTCGATCAGGCCGAGCTCGCGGGCGCGCATCACCGCGGCCGAGCGCGATCGCACGCCGATCTTGCGATAGACCGCGTTGGCCTGCGTCTTGACGGTGTTCCCCGTGACGCTCGTGCGCTCGCCGATCTGCCGGAACGTCAGGTGGGTGGGGAGGAACTGGAGCACCTTGAGTTCAGCGGCGGTCAACACGAACCGCTCCTCCCGCACGGCCGTGCGGTAGGCATCGAGCTCTGCGCCGGCTGCCAGCTGCCACTCCGCGAGCGTCACCGCGCCGGGGAGCCGCGCGACCAGCCGGCCGGCCGCCACGGCGTGCCGGCACGCCCCGTTGACGTCGGTCAACCGCAGGGCCGCGCGCGCCAGCACCACCTCGACCTCGGCGTCGTACCAGACCGCGAAGTCCGTCAGCCGTTCGCGCAGCGCCGCGGCCGCCGCGAGGTCCTGCGCGGCACCGTCGACGCGGCGCAGGGCGCTCACGAACGCCGACACGGCGAGGACGAGTGCGCTGGCGGGGAAGCGTTCCAGGCGGAAACGCTCGACCTGAGCGCGGGCGCGGGCCGTGAGCCCGGCGGCCTCCTCACGATCGTCCTCGTCGAGCGCGAGGAGCGCGAGCTGCGCGAGGCAGAGGGCTCCGATCAGCGGTGCGTGGACGGCTGCCCGCCGCGCGCCCTCCTCGAGCAGTGCGCGTGCAGCGCCGCGTTCCGAGCGCAGATGAGCGGCGACCCCCGAGGCGAGTCGGCAGAGCGCCTGGCCGGGGCTGTCGGGCGCGAGCAGCTCGGACGCGCGAGCAGCGTCCGCGGCGATGGCGGTGAGGCCCTGGCGACCGAGCACCGCGCGCAAGGCGGTGCCGACGCCGACGATCTCCGGCGTGCCGCCGGAAGCGGCCGCGCGAAGCCAGTGCTCCGCGATGTCACCTTGCCCGCCGGCGAGCTGGACGGCGGCTGCGGCAACGGCGAGGGGCGGCCGACGGGCGATCTCTCCCGGTGCGAACAGGCTGAGCCAGTGCTCGACCATCTCACCCGTGGCGCGCTCGACGCATTGTCCGAGCGCGGCAGAGACGGTCGCGCACCCTCGTTGCGGATCGCCCGCCGCGAGCGCGTGACGGAGCGCGGCCTCGGTGTCGCCGGCGCGCTCGTGCCAGGCGCTCGCCCGCCGGTGCAGCGCCGGCTCGAGCGCCGGTCCACGCGCGCCCAACTCGGCGCGCAGCAGGTCGCGCACGAGGTGGTGATGGCGCACGCGCTCGCCGCTGCGGTCGAGCGCGACGAACGGGAAGCCGCGGCGTTGGAGCCGGTCGAGCATCCTGGCCGAGTCCGTGCGCTCGAGCACGGCGTCGCACAGGGGTGCCGTGAACGCGTCGAGTGCCGCCGTCGCGGTGACGAACTCGCGCTCGGCGTCATCGAGCGTCGCGAGCACCTCGTCGCGGATGTACGCGGCGACGAGCCGGTCGCGGCCGTCGAAGCACGCGAACGCATGCTCGGCGGCACTCCGTCCGAGTGAGACGGCGGCGAGCGCCAGCCCCGCGGGCCAGCCTTCGGTGTGGCGCATGAGCGCGTCGAGCGCCTCGGCGTCGACCCGCAGGCCCGCCGCTCGGACGAACTCGGCGGCCTCGGCTCGGGTCATCGCCAGAGCCGGCGCCCGCAGCTCCGTCACCAGTCCCGCGGCGCTCAGTCGCGCCACGGGCAGGGGCAGCTCGGTGCGCGACGCGAGCGCGATGGTCATGCCCTCGGGAGGCCGCCGCATGACGCCGGCGAGCGTCTCGTGGGCGCCGGGCTCGAGCACATTCTGCACGTCGTCGAGGACCAGGACGATGCGGCCGTCGCGGGCCTGGGCGAACGCGTCGTCCGCGGCCCGGGCGATCGCGCGCAGCAACAGCAGCGGATCGTCGTGGGGGCGGCCCAGCGTCAACCACGCGCTCGGCCGCGGGTCGCGCGCGCACCACTCGCGCAGGAGCGTGGTCTTGCCGTACCCGGCCGGTGCCACCAACACGGCGAACGGACGCCCGCCGGGGCCGCCGAGCGCGTCGAGCAGGCGTTCGCGCCGTGCGAGCGGGGGTCGCGCCGGATTCCGGAGCTGCGCGTCGCGTCGTGACATGATCGGGCGCAGCTGCGTGTCACGCAGCACCTCGTCCGCAGAGATGACCGTCATCGTACGGGCAGCTTGCCGCCGGTCGCTCGCCGACGGCAAGGGCGTGAGGACCTGCCTTCGGGGGTGCTGACCCGACGCGAGAAGGGGTGCTGGCCCGCGAATGAGGGGTTGACGGGCGTCGGTTCGAAGCGGGATAGTCGAACCGTGGGAGCGCGCGTCATGCCCTCCGCCGTCCCGGCTCGGCCATCAGCCGCGCCCGCGTGCCGTCCGCTACGCGTGATCGTCGCCGATGACAGCTACCTCGTGCGGGAGGCGCTCGGATATCTGCTCGGCACCGACCCGCGCGTCGATCTGGTGGCTCGCTGCGAGGACGGCGAGGAGCTCGAGCGCATGGTCGGCGCCGAGTTGCCCGATGTCGTGCTGACCGACATCAGGATGCCGCCGCGCGGGGACGACGAAGGCATCCAATTCGCCGAGCGGCTTCGCACGACGCACCCTGGGATCGGCGTTGTCGTGCTCAGCCTCTACGCCGACCCGCGGTACGCGCTCGCGCTGTTCCAGCACGGCTCCGAGCGTCGTGCCTACCTGCTCAAGGACCGCTGTCGCGACCGCGAGCACCTGATCGGCGCCATCGCTGCCGTCGCGGACGGCGGCTCGGTGGTGGACCCGAAGATCGTCGAGGCGTTGATCGCGGCGCGCCGTACCGGGCTCGACGAGCTCACGCCGCGCGAGCGCGAGATCCTCGGCGGCATGGCGCGAGGCATGAGCAACCAGGCGATCGCCGGCGAGGTCTTCCTGTCCAAGAAGGCGGTGGAGAAGCACATCAACGCGATCTTCATGAAGCTCGGCCTGGTCGAGTCCGAGGAGGTCAGCCGGCGCGTCAAGGCGGCGCTGATCTACCTGTCCGGCGACACGAGCTGAAGCACCTGAGCCGCCGGCGGCGTCCAGCGACCCTCGAGCGCCTCCTCGCGCGGCCAGAAGAGGCGCAACGTGAGGACGAAGCGGTCCGGCGGGGCCGGGAGCCAGTTCGTCCCACGACCGGCGTCAGGCGCGTCGTGCTGGATCAGGATCGAGAGCGCGCCGTCGGCGTCCAGCATCAGGCCCTGCGCATCGCTGAGCGATCCGGCGGACGTCGACAGCGACCAGAAGGCTTGGACCGGCGGCGCCGCCTCGGGCGCGAAGCGCAGGACATAGCGGTCGCGTCCCGTCAGGGCCACACCGTTCGCGTCGGCCTCGGCCACCGCCACCAACTCGTCGGTCGCCGGCTCGTCGCCGAGGCCGGTGCGCGCTGCCGCCGCACGTCGCAGATAGTCGCTCCCGTAGCGCCCGTGGTCGTAGTTGATCCGCCACGCGCCCACGCGCGTGCCGGCCGGCTGGGCGACCGCCGCCCGGAGGGCCTCGCGGCCGCGCCGCACACCGGCGTCGAGGGCCGGCGCGAGCCCATCCCCAGCCGCGAGCACCTCGCGCAAGCGCGTCAGGATCCCGCGATCCGCGGGCTCCGGTGCGTTGTCGCCGCTCAGCCGCAGCAGATCCGAGAAGAAGGCTTGGGCGTCGAGCTGATCGACCTCGGCCGCCGCCCGCACCGTTGCGCCGTTGCCATCGGCGGCCGCCGCCGGCGCCTTCCCGTCCTCGACGGTCGTCCAGCGGCTCGCCGGCGCGAGCCGGATCCCCTCGGCGAGCCGATCGTCGCCCTCGCCCGCCTCGATCGCTCCCGTGACGCGCACGAGCCGTGTGGGCGTGGCGATCGCGGTCAGCCCGGCGCGCAGGTGGGTGCCCTGGCTCGCCGGTCCGACCAGAGCGATCGCGCGCGGTTCGGTGCCCGTCGTCCGCACGCCGACGGACGCGAACGCCGTGTGCCAGGAGTCGCGCAGCCAGATCACGTAGTAGCGCCCGAACGTCTCCGGCAGCGAGAGCACCCAGGGTTCCTGCCCGACGTCGAGCCAGCCCCAGATCCGGCGCGTGTGGTCCTGCGCGGCGGCGAGGAAGAGGCGGTTCGATTCGCGCGCGGCGTGGGCGCTGAGCAGCAGCGGATAGCCGAAGACGTACGCGTCCTGAGCCAGCGCGATGGCGTCGGACTCGGTGATCTCACCAGCGGACACAGGCTGACCGTAGGAGCACCCGCCAGGCTCCGGCATCATCCCGTTCGGACGACGCCGTTCAGGCGGGCATCTCGACCGGCGACGCATCTGTGGAGCGGCGCGCCGCACCGCGCATCCGCAGGCCGAGCATCGGGAACAGGAGCGTCGACAGGACCGCCGCGCCGACGAGCGATGCCGCAGTCGAGGCGCGCATGTGGCCCGTGTCGCGCGCGACCGTCGTGATCGCGAGCACCATCGGCAGCTGCGTCGCGCAGAACAGCGCGAGCGCGCGGCGTTCCGAGCCGTCGAGGACACTTCGATACAGGACCAGCGCGGGCACCCCGCGCACGACCAGGAACAGCCCGAAGAACAGGAAGATCTTGGCGATCGCGCTGGCGCTCCCGAACAACGCGTCGATGTCGATCTGCATGCCGCTGACCACGAAGAAGAACGGGATGAAGAAGCCGAAGCCGACCGCCGTGAGCTTGGAGTCGAACCCGCGCACCTCGGTCTCCCGGAGCAGCAGCCGGGTGATCATTCCGGCGGCGAATCCACCGAGCAGCAGATCGAGGCCGAGCTCGGAGGCGAGCAGGGCGAGCGCGAACACCAGCACCACGATCCAGCGGACCGCCAGCTGTGAGCTCTTCTCGATCGTCTGCTCGAGCATCGGGAGCAGATGGTGCGAGCTGCGCGTCACGGCCAAGGCGACGCCCACCGCCAGTCCGATGAAGGTGAGCAGGATGATCGAGTTGTGCAGGGCGCCCTGCGTCGAGAGCACCAGCGTGAGCAGCAGGATCGGCCCGAACTCGCCCGCGGCGCCCGCGGCCAGCAGGTACCGGCCGAGCCGGGTGTGCAGCTCACCGGTGTCGGACAGGATCGGGATCAACGTGCCGATTGCGGTCGTCGCCATCGCCGAGCCGGTGTACACGAGCGAGAGGACGACGCCCGCCCAGGCCAGCACACCGCCGATCGTGTAGGCCAGTGCGAGCGAGATGATCCAGCCCAGCAACGCGAGCCGCAGCGGCTCGCCGCGGATCCGCTGGATGTCGATCTCGTAGCCGGCGAAGAAGAACAGCAGGCCGAGGCCGAGGCTGGCGAGGAAGCTCATGACGTCCGACACGTGGATGCCGAGGACGTCGGGCCCGATCACGACGCCGATCAACAGCTCGACCACCACGGCCGGTACGAGGACACCACGGTCGCCGAGCAGCGCGGAGACGGTACCGGCGACCGCGCCCGCGACGACGATCGCCAGGGTCGTGGCGGGATCGACGGCCGCTAACAGCATTCAGCGCATCGACGCGCGACCGGCGATCCAGAAGAAGAGGTCGCTCAGCAGTCCGATGGCGACGATGATCCATTCCCAGCCGGTGACGCTGTTGGAGTCGATCGCCCACATCCAGGCGTAGAGCAACGTCGTCCACGGCAGGAGCAAGAAGCCGAGGATGATCACGACCCAGCCCGAGAACGCATTCCCGATGGTGTCGCTGAAGATCCAGAACCCGAGGATGAAGAGCCGGGGCCAGAACGCCACGTTGAAGAGCACGAACCACAGCACGACGCGCCCGGTGCCGGCGTCTTGGGATTCGTGGTGCTGCGGGAGCGGGGGGATCTCGGACATACAGCCGCGATCGTGTTGCGCCAAGCGCGAGCGCGCGTCATCCGATCGGGGTGATGTGGAAGAGATCGCCATCTCATCCGTCGGCAGCCTCCTGCAGGAGTTCGACCTCCGTCGGCTCAGAACCAGGAGGGCCCGGCGTTGACGTAGGGCGCTTCCAGCGCCGCGATCTCGTCGGGCGTGAGCTCGAGGTCCAAGGCGGCGACTGCCTCGGTGAGATGGTGGGGCTTGGTCGCGCCGATGATCGGGGCGGAGACGATCGGGTTGGTCAGCACCCACGCGAGGGCGACTTGGGCCATCGTGACCCCGCGAGCTTCGGCGACCTGTTGGACCGTGTCGATGACGGGCTTGTCGCGCGGCGCGTCGAAGGCCTGGACGACCTTGTCGACGGTGGAGCGCACGCTCTGCTCACCGTAGGGACGGGCGAGCCGGCCTTTGCCCTGCGGCGAGTAGGGCACCAGTCCGACGCCCATGTCGGCGCACATGGCCATCAGCTCGGGTTCGTCCTGGCGGCGCAGCAGGTTGTACTGGTTCTGCATCGAGACGAAGCGGGTCCAGCCGCCGAGGTCGGCGGCGTGCTGGAGCTTTCCGAACTGCCATCCGTACATCGAGGACGCTCCGATGTAGCGGACCTTGCCCGCCTTGACGATGTCATGGAGGGCTTCCATCGTCTCCTCGACGGGGGTCTCGGGATCGAAGCGGTGGATCTGGTAGAGGTCGACGTAGTCGGTGCCGAGCCGCGTCAGTGACGCGTCGATCTGCTCGAGGATCGCCTTGCGCGACAGGCCTTGTCCCCCCGGGCCGTCGTGCATGCGGCCGAAGACCTTCGTGGCCAGCACGATGTCCTCGCGCCGCGAGCAGCGCTTGATCGCACGTCCGACGACCTCCTCGGACGTGCCGGCCTGGTAGACGTTGGCGGTGTCCCAGAAGGTGATGCCGAGTTCGATCGCCTGCTGGAAGAACGGCTGCGCCTGATCGTCGACGAGCGACCATTCGTGCGCCCCCGGGGTGGTCGGGTCGCCGTAGCTCATGCACCCGAGCGAGAGCCGGCTGACCTTCAGCCCGGTGCTGCCCAATCGTACGTGCTGCATCTCTCGCACCCTACGCGTGTTTCGGCTCGGCTTGTTCCTGCATCAATGATGTCAACAGTGTTGACATCATTGATGCGGCGAGTTACGCTGCGGCGGTGGAGAGAGTTGCTGTGGCCGGCGGCCAGCCGGACGCCGCGCGTCCGCGCTTGGACGCCGAGCGCATCAACCGGACGACACGCCGAGCCTGCAGCGCATCGCCGAGCGTGTGCTCGGTGTCCTGCTGGAGATCGGGCTCTCGGAGGTGCGCGTCGCGCCGCATCTCGTTCCCGATTCTCGACGCGAGCTTTGACGATGCCACTGATCTGATCCTCGACGCGATCGAGCGTCTCGCCCTCACAGGAGTGTCCCCACCATGACGCGAGCTCTCAAGGCTCCCACGGCGGTCGCCCTGCTTGCCGCGCTGGCGGCGGGCGGGTGTGGCAAGGCCGCCCCGTCACCGTCGAGCAGCGCCGCGGCGAAGTCCCCCGCCGAGCTGAGCCCGGCGACACCCGCCGCGACGAAGGACGCGGGCAAGATCACGTGGGCGCTCTACCGGGACGTACAGACGCTCGACCCGATCCAGGCGTTCGACTATCCGGAGAACACCGTCGACGCCGCGCTGTGCGAGTCGCTGCTGCGCCAGAACCCGGACGGCAGCCTGGCCGCGGGGCTGAGCGCGCTCCCCGAGCGGCCCGACGAGAGGACCGTGGTGTTCAAGCTCAACCCGTCGGCGACGTTCTGGGACGGCAAGCCGGTCACCGCCGCCGATGCCGTGTACACGCTCCGGCGCGCGGCCGATCCCAAGGCCGGAGGGTTCTACCCGGCCGTCTTCACCCGCGTGAAGTCGATCGAGGCGACCGACGAGCACACGGTCACGATCAAGCTCTCAGAGCCGGACTACTGGCTCGACGGGGAGCTCTCCTCGATGCCTGGCATCGTGTACGAGAAGTCCTATGCCGAGGCGAAGGGCAAGAGCTTCGGCACCCCGGCGGGCGGCACCATGTGCTCCGGCCCGTTCAAGGTGGACGCCTGGAAGCCCGGCTCATCGCTGAGCGTCGTGCGCAGCGACGGCTATTGGGACCCCTCGCGCAAGGCGAAGCTGGCGGGGATCGACTTCAAGGGCGTCCCGGACGAGGCGAGCCTGACCTCCGGACTGCTGACGGGTGACATCGACGGCAGCTACCCGCAGGCGGTCAGCACGCTGGATCAGCTCGAGGCAAGCGACGCGCTCACCGTCAGCGAGGGCCCGTCGAACGCCACCGACGCGTTCGTGATCTCGAACCTGAAAGGGGTCCTGGGCGACGTCCGCGTGCGCCAGGCGCTCTCGCTGGCCGTCGATCGCGCGGGCTACATCCAGACCGCGTACAAGGGCGCCGCGCAGCTGCCGCGCACCCTGGCGAACCCCGGCTCGTGGGGCTACGGCAAGGCGGTCTTCCAGGCCGACTGGGACAAGCTCGCCGATCCCGCGCGCGATGTCACCAAGGCCGACCGACTGGCGCAGCAGGCGGGTGTGCAGGGCAAGACGCTGACGATCGGCATGTCGTCGGAGGTCCCGACCATCGCCGCATCGGCGAACGCGCTGCGCTCGGCGGGCGAGGCGATCGGGCTGAAGGTCGAGTTCAAGGCCGTCTCGGCGGAGAACTTCATCAACTTCTTCACCGACCCGAAGGCCCGCGAGGGCGTCGACGGGTTCCCGACCGTCAACTACCCCGACGCCGCCGATCCGGCGCTGTTCTACAACACCGTCGTCTCGCCGGACGGCTCGCAGAACTACTCCGTGTTCGCCGACGGGCAGATCAACAAGGCGATGGGCGACGCGCGCCGCACGGCCGACCCCGACGCCCGCGCCAAGCTCGTCGCGCAGGCCGGCGACCGGATCATGGACCAGCTGCCGTGGATCCCGATGGCCGCCGTCCACACCGTGCTGGTGACCCGCAGCGACCTCACGGGCGCGCCGTCGTCGTTCACCTACATGGCCGGCCCGTGGGCCGGCCTGCTCGGGGGGAGGTAGCCATGTGGCGATTCGGCCTCCGGCGCGGCGTGATGCTGATCGCCGCACTGCTCGTGTCGAGCTTCGTGATCTACGCGTCGCTGGAGCTCGCGCCCGGCGATCCGCTCTCGACGTTGTCCGGCGGCCGGACGCTCCCGCCGGAGGCCGTCGCGCAGTTGCGCGCCCAGTATCACCTCGACGACCCGTTGCTCTCGCGCTACGTCCACTGGCTCGGGAACGCGCTGCACGGCGATCTCGGGGTGTCGATCACGTACCGCGAGAGCGTGGCATCGGTGATCGGGACACGCATCGGTGTCACCGTCGACCTCGTCCTCTACGCCGCGCTGCTGATCGTGGTCGCGGGCGTGGGTCTCGGGATCGTCTCGGGGCTCCGGCGCGGCGCGCTCGACGCCTCGATCGTCGCCGGCACGACGGTCTTCGCGGCCGTCCCGTCGTTCATCGCCGCGATCGTGCTGCTGTCGGTGTTCAGCGTCAACCTCGGCTGGTTCCCGGCGATCGACGCGGGGGAGGGCTTCCTGGACCGGGTGTGGCATCTCACCCTGCCGGCGATCGCGCTGGCGCTGGCCACGATGGCGATCGTCGTGCGCGTCACCCGCGTGGCGGTGCGCACCGAGCTCGGGCGCGAGCATGTCCAGACCGCGATCAGCCGCGGCATCCCGTACCCGCTCGTCGTCCGCCGCCACGTGCTGCGCAACGCCGCCATCCCCGTGGCGACGGTGGTCGGCGTGACGATCGCGTCGCTGATCGCGCTCTCGGCGGTCGTCGAGCGGGCGTTCGCCCTCGACGGCCTCGGCGCGGCGCTGGTCAAGGCGGCGCTGAGCAAGGACTTCGCCGTCGTCCAGGGGATCGCGCTGATCGTCGTCGCGGCGTTCGTGATCATCAACGCCCTCGTCGACCTGCTGTACGCGGTGCTCGACCCGCGGGTGGCGATCGGGACCCGCGCGTCATGAGCGCTGTCGCCGTCGTCATCGACCGCCGGCGTCGTGTCGCGGGCAACGACGTCGTGGCCGTGATCTGCGCGGCGATCGTGGCGATCGCGGTCGTGCTCGCGCTGATCGGCCCGCTGCTCGCGCCGCACGACCCGAACACGGGCGAGCTCGCGAACGCCTATGTCGGGCCGATGCCCGGTCATCCGCTCGGCTTCGACTCCCAGGGCCGCGATCTGTTGAGCCGGTTGCTGACCGGCGCGCGGACCGCGATGCTCGGCCCGTTCCTGGTCGTCGGGATCTGCGTCACCGTCGGTGCCGCGCTGGCGGTCCTCGCCGCGTGGTCCCGCGGCTGGGTCGACGCCGTGACATCGACCGCGATGGACATCCTGTTCGCGTTCCCGGCGATCCTCCTCGCGATCCTCGCGGCCGCCGTCTTCGGCCGTGGGCTCCTCGCCCCCGCGATCGCTCTCGGCATCGCCTACACGCCCTACATCGCGCGGATCCTGCGCGGCGCCGGGTTGCGCGAGCGCTCGCGCGACTACATCGCCGCCGGCGAGGTCCAGGGCCTGAGCGCGTTCGCGATCTGCTCGCGGCACCTGCTGCCGAACCTGACACCGCTGATCGCCGCGCAGGCGACGCTGACCTTCGGCTACGCGATGGTGGACTTCGCGGCGATCTCCTACATCGGCCTCGGCGTCCAGCCGCCGGACGCCGACTGGGGCGTGATGGTGGCCACGGGCCAGTCGGGGGTGCTGCAGGGCTACCCGATGGAGTCGCTCACCGCCGGCCTGTGCATCGTGGTGGTCGTCGTGGCGGTCAACCTGCTCGGCGAACGGCTCTCGGCCAAGGACGCGGGCGATGCCTGAGCTCCTCACCGTCGACCGCCTCGCCGTCGAGCTGCCGATCGGCACCGTGTTGCACGACGTCTCGCTGACGATCGCCGCGGGCGAGGCCGTCGGCCTCGTGGGCGAGTCCGGCTCGGGCAAGTCGATGACCGCGCGTGCGATCGCGCGGCTGCTCCCCCGCGGCGCGACCGCGACCGGGGCGGTCGCGTTCGAAGGGCGCGACATCAGCGCGCTGAAGGGCCGCGCCCTGCGCGACTATCGCACCGACGTGGCGATGGTCTTCCAGGACCCGCGCGCGCATGTGAACCCGGTCCGGACGATCGGCGACTTCATGGGCGAGGCGCTGCGGACCCTGCGCGGCGTCGATCGCCAGGCGGCGCGGCGGCGCGCCGTCACGGCGCTCGCCGAGGTCGGCATCGAGGACGGCGAGCGCAGGCTGGGGCAGTACCCGCACGAGCTCTCGGGCGGCCTGCTGCAGCGCGTGATGATCGCGACGATGCTGCTGACCGAGCCGCGTCTGCTGCTCGCCGACGAGCCGACGACCGCGCTCGATGTCACCACGCAGGCGGAGGTGATGGCGATCCTGGACGAGCTCCGCCGCGACCGCGGCCTGGCACTGCTGTTCATCACCCACGACCTGGAGCTGGCGGGCGCGGTCTGCGATCGCACCGCTGTCATGTACGCCGGGCGGATCGTCGAGACGCGCGAGTCGGCACGGCTGCACGAGGACCCGCTGCATCCCTACACCGCGTCGCTGGCCACCGCGCGGCCGAGCGCGGACGCCGCGGTCCACCGGCTGACGGCGATCCCCGGGCGCCCGGTCTCCGCGTTCGAGGCGCCGCCCGGGTGTCCGTTCGCGCCCCGCTGCGCCCACGCGCGCGACCGCTGCCGCGACGAGAGCCCCGCCCTCGAACCGCTCGACGGTGGGCTGGTGCGGTGCGTGCGCGCGCACGAGCTGCGGGTGGTCAACCATGGCTGAGCCCGTGCTGGAGGCCGTCGGGCTGCGCAAGACGTTCGGCGACGTGGTCGCCGTCGACGGCGTCGACCTGGTCGTGCCGCGTGGCGGCTCGCTCGCGATCGTCGGCGAGTCCGGGTCGGGCAAGACCACGGTGGCGAAGCTGATCGTCGGTCTGCAGGCCCCGGACGAGGGCAGGATCGCCGCATGTGGCCGCGATCGCTCCACGCCCGCCCGGTCGGCGGCCGAGCGCCGGCGCCGCGGCCGCGAGGTCCAGATCGTCTTCCAGGACCCGTACTCCTCGCTCGATCCCCGCCACAACGCCGTGCAGGCCATCGACGAGGTCCTGCGACTGCACGGCGACCAGACCTCCAAGGACGCGCGGCGTGCGCGCATCGCCGAGCTCGGCGAGCTGGTCGGCCTCGACGACCGGCAGCTGCGCGCCCGCCCGAGAGCCCTGTCGGGCGGGCAGCGCCAGCGCATCGCCATCGCCCGCGCGCTGGCCGCCGAGCCGCAGGTCGTCATCCTCGACGAGTCCGTCGCCGCGCTGGACGTCTCGATCCAGGCGCAGATCCTCAACCTCCTGGCCGACATCCGCGAGCGGACCGGCGTGTCCTACGTCCTGATCTCGCACGACCTCGCGGTCGTCCGCCAGATCACCGAGGACACGATCGTCATGCACCGCGGACGCGTCGTCGAGCGCGGCCGCACGGCCGATGTGCTCGATCGCCCCCAAGCGCCCTACACGCAGCTGCTCCGGGCCTCCGTGCCCCGTCCAGGCTGGAAGCCGACGCGCCGCGTCCTGACCCAAGGAAGTGCCACATGACCCTCGACCTCGCGCTGATCAACGGCCGCGTCCGCACGCTGGACCCGGCTCGCCCGACCGCGACCGCGATCGGCATCGCCGGCGACTCGATCGCGGCCTTCGACGACGACGTCCGCGGCGCCCGGGAGACGATCGACCTCGCCGGCGCCACCGTCATCCCCGGCATCATCGACAGCCACGTCCATCCGTTCATGGGCGCCGTCGACGCGCGCGGCGTGGACCTGATGGACGCGCGAACGCTGGAAGACGTCCGCCGCCTCGTGAGCGAGGAGCGCCGCCGCTGCGCGCCGCGCGAGTGGGTGCTCGGCTACGGGCTCGACTACAACGCCTTCGCCCACACCGGGATCAGCGGCGAGCTCCTCGCCGACGCGGCCGGCGGCGGCCCCGCGCTGCTCACGTTCATCGACTTCCATACCGCGCTGGCCACGCCGCGCGCCCTCGAGCTGGCGGGCGTCGACGGCCCGCGGGCGTTCGCCGAGCACGCCGAGATCGTCATCGACGCCCAGGGCGCCCCGACCGGCGAGCTGCGAGAGCGCGGCGCGATGGAGCTCGTCCACGGCGCGATGCCCGCGCTGACGGCGAAGGACGTCTACGCGCTGCAGGCCGACCGCCTGCGCCAGTTCGCCGCCACCGGGATCACCGGGCTGCACGGCATGGACGGCACGCTGGACACGCTCGGCACGCTGCGCGAGCTCGAGGCCAACCGCGACCTGGTCACGCGCATGGTGATGCCGTTCTGGTCGCAGCCGGACACGCCCGAGGAGGTGTGGGAGGCCTACGCCCGCCAGCGCACCGAGCGCGGCGACCGGTGGCGCATGGGCGTCGCCAAGCTCTTCATCGACGGTGTCATCGACACCGGGACCGGTTGGCTGATGGAGCCCGACGCCGAGGGCGACGGGCTCGAATCGTTCTGGCCCGACTTCGGCAAGTACCTGCGCGCGGTGGAGTTCTTCGCGCGAGAGGGCTTCCAGATCGTCACCCACGCCACGGGCGACCGCGGCGTCCATGAGGCGCTCGACGCCTACCGGCGCGCCGGCGCGGCCCCGGGCGTCAGGCACCGGATCGAGCACATCGAGACCCTCCAGGCCGCCGACCTGCCGCGCTTCGCGGCCGAGGGCGTGATCGCCTCGATGCAGGCCCAGCACATGATGGAGCTCGCTCCCGACCGCTCGGACAACTGGTCGCGGCGGCTCGGCGCGGAACGGTGCGACCGCGCCTTCCCGATCCGCTCGCTGTGGGAGTCGGGCGCGCTCGTCACGCTCGGGTCGGACTGGCCCGTCGCGCGCTATGACTGGCGAGAGGGCATGGCCGCGGCGCGGTTGCGCCGCCCGCCGGGCCAGACCGGGCGCGCGCCCTACGACGACCAGGCCTTGACGGCGCTCCAGGCGCTCGAGGGCTACACGCTGCGCCCCGCGCTCGCCGTGGGGGACGACCGCCTCGGGCCGCTGCGCCCCGGACGCCTCGCCGACCTCACCGTGGTGGCCGAGGATCCGGTCGACACCGCGGCCGACGACCTCCCTGCGCTCCCGGTCGTCATGACGATCGTCGACGGCGACGTCGTGTTCGGCGCCTGAGCATCCGTTACGGTGGCCGCTCCATGGACGAGCAGAGCGCGCGCCCGCGCATCGACCGCGACCGGATCCTCGACGTCGCGGAGCGGATCACGCGCGAGGAAGGCCTGGGAAAGCTGACGCTGCGCCGGATCGGCACCGAGATCGGTGCCGATCCGACGGCCATCTACCGGCACTTCCGCAACAAGCAGGAGCTGCTCGTCCAACTCGCCGAGCGGCTCTTCGGACGCGTGACCGCGCTCGATCCGTCGCGCCCGTGGCGGGAGCGGATGCACGCGCTGATCCGCGAAGGCCTCGACCGCTTCCGCTCCCACGTCGACATCGCGCTGCTGCTGGCCAAGGCCGGCGACGAGATCCCCGGCCTGCGCCTCATCACCGAGACCAGCCTCGCCATGCTCGACGAGGTCGGCCTGACACCGGAGCAGGCGGCGCACTGGTACCAGGTCATCGAGAACCACGTCGTGGGCACCGGCGTCTACTACGCGGTCCTCGAGCAGCTGCCCGAGCCCCGCCTCGACAACCTCGACGGCGTCCGTCGCGCCGCTGCGCTCCTCCCGGCCGGGGAGTTCCCACGCACGCGCGACGCCGCGCCCTACCTCTTCCCGGATCTCGACCAGGCATTCGACACCGGTACCGATGCGATCCTCGACGCGATCGAGCGCCTCGGCGGTCAGCCCGCGGCGTAGGCGAACGTCGTCCCGTAGCCGCAGACGCCGCGATAGTGGAAGTCCAACGGGCCGTCGTCCACGCGCAGCTCGTCGGTGACGAGCTCCTCGCCGTCGCGATCGTGACCGGGGATGACGCAGGTGACGGTCTCGAGCCCGGGATAGCGGTCGCGGATCCGGACGCTGACGCGATCGCGGATCCGCAGCCATTGGCGGCGCTGCGTGTGGTCGACCTCGATGCCGACCGGGCGCACGGCCACGAGCTCGCTCGTCTTCCATGCCCACGGGAAGTGCCTGACGGCGTCGCCGCCACGGCGGCCGGCGAAGATGTCCTCCAACGCGGCGCGCTGCCGGTCGTCGGCGCGTTCGTCCAGGTAGAGGATCCAGGTCCACGGCGAGCCGGGCTCGTCGTCGCTGTAACGCGACGCGATCACCACCGGTAGGCCGGCGAGGTCCACGCCGTCCGCCGCGCCCTCGTGGATGATCCACGACAACACGCCAAGGCACAGTCCGTGTGTCGAGCGGCCGCCGGGGACGCCGTCGATCCTGCGACACGGGCAGATCGCGTCGCAGTTGCAGGACTCGAAGTAGGTGCCGGACAGAGACCAGCCCATCGTGCGAGCCTCCCAGAGTCGCGACCGCGGTTCAAGTCGTCGACCGCGCCGTGGCGACGAACAGCTTGCGGCCCGACGTGACCGTGGCACGATGCCAGTCCCCGTCGAGCATCGCGTTCAGGGCGTCGATGTCGTCAGGGTCGGCGAGGTCCGCGAACTTGCGCGCGCTCGCACGCAGCCGTCCCGCGAGGGCGGTCCGGGTCGCCTCGTCGTCGGCCACAGGTACCGTGCCGGCGAGGGTTCGCGCGGCGACGATCTCGAGTCCCGCCGCCGCCAGCATGTCCGGGTAGCGGTCGGCGTCGAGCGCGCCCGGCAGCGCGGGGCGCTCGCGCTCGAACCACGCGGCCCGGGCCGCGTCCAAGCGATCCCAGAGCCCCGGTCGCCCGCCATCCGTCGCGAGGCGCACGGACATCGGATCGGCCCGCTCGAGCAGGCACAGGAGCCCGTCCGGACGCAGGAGTCCGCGGACCGCCGCCAACGTCGCGACCTGATCCTCGGCGTGATGGAGCGCCATCGCGGCCCAGACGAGGTCGCACGCGCCGAGCGTGTCGAGCTCGCCGTCGAGGTCGATCAGGCGGGTGTCGACGCGATCTGCCACGCCGAGCCGCTCGGCCCGAGCCTGGACACGCGCGAGCATGGTGCCGGAGCCGTCGGCCGCGATGACCCGCGCTGTGGGAAACCGGTGGGCGAGCAGCACCGTGTCGACGCCCGGCCCGCAGCCGAGGTCGACGATGACCGACGGCTCCGCGAGGTGGTCGGCGCAGAGGGCGACGGCCTCGGCTGCGAGGCCCAGCGCCGCCTCGCCCTCGACTTCGAGTGCGGCCGCGACGTGCTCGGCATCGAAATGGTGCGTGCTCATGGCGACCACGCTAGCCACGCTCTGCCCAAACCGCATACTCTCTTGCCAATGACGCAAGACGACTCACTCGACGACGTCGCTCGCCGGCGCCTGCGAGCGCTCCGTCAGGCCCGGGGCTGGTCGCTCGACGAGCTCGCGCGCAGAGCCAACATCGGGGCGTCGACGCTCAGCCGCCTCGAGACCGGCGGCCGGCGGATCGCGCTCGACCACCTCGTCGTCCTGGCCCGCGTGTTCGATACGACGGTCGACGAGCTGCTGGTCAACGACGATGAGGACGACGTCGTGATCCGCCCGCGCCAGAACACGGCCGGCGGCTCGACCTACTGGCTGCTCACCCCTCCCGACGACGGGTCCGGGCGCGTCGTGGTCAAGATGCGCCTGCCGCCGCGCGAGCGGCTCGACGACACGCGCGTGCATCCGGGCCGCGACTGGTTCTACGTGCTCAGCGGCGTCGTGCGACTCCGGCTCGCGAACCGCGAGGTCCTCGTTCCCGCCGGGCGCGCAGCGAGCTTCAACACGATGACCCCGCACAGCCTCGGAGGTCACGACGGCCCCGCCGAGATCCTCAGCATCCTCGACCACCACGGCGAACGCGCACACCTGCGCGAGTGATCAGCTGCCTAGCCGGAGAGCGCATCGCGTGCATAGCGCGCGATCGGATCAGCGGCTCGGGCCGCGAGAGCCTCGAGAGGTTCGGTCGCCGCCGCAAGGCGGAGCGCGCGGGCCGCGAAGATGCCGAGCGCGACGTGCTCGTCGGAGGACGCCCCGAGCAGGCCCAGGATGTCGGCCTCGTCCAGCGGTTCGAGCGCGTCCGACAGCGCGTCCCACGCGAGTGTGTTGACCCCGAAGGCGTCGAGGACGCGGAGCCAGATCGCCGGGTTGCACGTGTACTCGAGGCGAGCCGAGCCGCGCTGCCAGCGGGCCAGTTCCGGCTCGCCGGGAACGAGCGGTCCGAACGCGAGCACCGATCCGCCGTTCCAGCCCGACGCGGAGAGCGCCGCGTCGAGATCGGAGAACGCCAGCTCAGGGCGCAGGACGAGGCGGCGGGCGCTCATCCCCCGATCTCCGCACGCAGCAGATCCGCGACGCGCGTGACGTCCTCGCCGCCCACGCGTGCATAGACGCAGCGCGCGGCCCACAGCAGGTCGGGCCACGACAGGTCGCCGGTTCGCAGCCAATCGGCCGCGGACACCAGCCACGCCTGCCACTCCCGCTCGACCGGCTCACCGCCGAGCACCGCCCCGGCAAGGGTCACCGCGAAGTTCTCGGGCACGGCCACCGGGGCGTCGACGGGGCCGGCATCCACGAGCTCGCGAAGCAGCGGCGGCTCACCGGCCGCCGCGGCGACGAACCACAGGCGCCGTTCGAAGTCGGGGTCCTCGGCGATCGGAGAGGCCGCGACCTGGTTCAGCCACGCGGCGGTCGGGTCCTCGCCGCTGAGCAGGTCGGCGCGCCCGGCGACGAGGACGTCGTTGCGGCAGGCGAGCAACGCCAGTCCGATGTCAGCGTCGACGACGTCCACGGGGGCGGGGGAGGTCGCGGCGGCGACGGCGCGGGCCAGCGGCGCGAGCAACGGCTCGGCCGGCTTCGGGCCGAGCACGACGATCGCCTCGGCGGCGGCGCCGTCGATGCCGACGAGCTGCTCGGCGAGTTCGTCGTCGGCGGGGAGCTCGGCGACGAACGGCCCGTGCAGCTCGACGTTGCTCGCCGCGCGCTCGCGGCACTCGTCCAGCAATGTCGTCCACGCGCTCATTTCCGTCCGACCCACTTCAGGCGGTCCTCATAGGCCTGTCCCTGACTGCTCCCCCGCGCCAACTCGTCGAGCTTGGCGATGAGATCGAGCCGCTGACCCGGCGTGAGCGACGAGCGATCCACGACGAGCGTGACGGGCTCGAGCGACGTCCCCTTCAGCGGCAGCCGCTGCTCATCGAGGCGCTCGAGCAGCGCCTTGGCCGTGGCCTCCACGTCGAACGAGCCGCCGCCCACCAAGGCCTCGACGACGACCGGCTTCCCGGCCTTGTCGTGAAGGTACTCGCGGCCGGGTGCCCAGTCGCACGGCCCGTTGACGACGCTGCCGCGTTCGGCCTTCATGACCGTGTCCGCCGCGAGGATCGACTTCGGCGTCATGCCACCCGGGGTGTCCGCCAGTTGGGCGAACCGGGTGCTGCCCGTGCGCGCCTCCAGCCGTTGGTTGGCGAGCTTGGCCTCCGCGATGCCCGTCTCCAGGTTCATCCGGTTGACCGTCACCTCGGTCCCGTAACGCCGTCGCAGGTCGCTGAGCAACCTGGGGAGCGTGGCCGCGTTGGCGCCCTTACCGAGGTAGGTGTCGGGGCCGAGCCGGATCTCGACGTCGAGGTGCCGGTTCTTGAGCGCCGCCTGGGCGACCTTGAACTCTTCCTTGGTCATGCCGAGACCGTGCGCGCCCAACTCGTTCATCCGCCGCTGCACGTCGAGCAGGTTCTGTCGCATGTGGTCATCGATCGCGGTGAAGTCCGCAGCCGGAACATAACGTCCGGGATAGTCCTTGACCTCGACGACTCCCACCCGTGCCTTCAGCCTGCCGGCGTTGTCGCGCTCGAACTTGAACACTACCTCGTCGAAGCCCTGCGACGAGGCGTTCTGGACGTTGAGCGGGACGTGCCGCTGGTTGGATGGGAGGGCGGCCGCGCGCGTCTCCGTGAAGGTGCGCGACACGAGTTCCATGATCCGGCCGCGGCGGACCGACTCGCTGCCGCGCTTGCGCCAGCTGCCGTCCGGCATGCGGATCTCTTCGAACGTGATCGGCTTGCCGCCGGTCGCGGGGTCGTAAAGCCGCACGCGGCGATATCTCCTCGGCGTGCCGTCCGGCCAGCGCTCGGTCCAGCGCGCGGTCTCCGTGGCGTTCATCCCCGGCCGCCATGACGGGCTGTCCTTGGCGTCGCGCAGCTTGCCGAAGAGCCGTGGCGGCTCCTCGGTGAACTTGGGCGGCGGAACGCCTTCGCCGCCCGGGAGCCGGGCGCCAGGATCGAATGCTCGGAGCTCGTGCAGCCGGGTCTCGAGCGCGGCGTGGGTGTCGCGCGCGAACTCGATCCGGCTCTCGAGGTCCGCGCGGATGTCCGGGTCGGTCGCGTGCGGCAACTCGGACTCGAGCTTGGCGAGCGTGTGCTGCTGGGCCTCGATCTCCAGGTCGAGCTTCGCCTGCCAGGACGCCATGCGCTCCTCGAGCGGCAGCTCGGGCCAGCGGCCGAGCCGCCCCTCGTCGAGCAGGATGACGCGGGTGGCATTCGCGGGGTCGGCCACCTGGCGCAGGTGCAGACCCTCCTCGCGCATGGCGTTCCGCAAGGCGCCCGGAGGCGCTCCCTCGCGAACCACCACGGTTGCCTTGCCGTCGACGATCAGCACCGCCGCGATCCCCTTCTGCTCGCTGCCCGTGCGGGCCGTGAACTCCGCGTCGGTGAGGATCTCGATCGGCGTCGCGCCGAACCGCTTGCGCTCGGTCGGCGGGATGTCCGCGAGCATCTCGGTGCGCAGCGCGCGCTTGGTGGCGTGGACGTCCTCGGCTGCCGCCGTCAGGACCGCCTCGCCCCGCTTGACCGCCAGCCTGAAATCCTCCAGCGAGGCGAGTGGGTACGACTTCTTGAAGTCGCGGAAGGCGGCCATGCGCTGCTCCGGCGTCCCCCGCAGCAGGAGCGAGTCGCGCGGCAGTGCCGCGGGATCGCGGAGCGCGGCCTCGGCGGCCGGCAGCATCACGGTGGCGCGCCCGCCTCGCAGGCGCTCGATCACCGGAGCCAGCGCCATGCCACCGACGTGCATGACGCCGCCGATCCCCGCGCCCACGACCATGCCCGTGCCGATCTGGGTGGCCGTGCCGGTGACGATGTTCTTGAACATGTCGCCATGCCAGTTCTGGCGGTTGAGGACGTTGCCCATGAGGGCTGATGGCGCGGCCTGGGCGATCTGCTCGATGCCCTGTGCCGCGAGCCGGGCGAGCAGCGGCTTCGCCGCGCGCTCCAGCGCGGCTTGCTTGATCGCCATCTTGAGGGCGACCTTCGTCGCCCCCGTGGCCTTGCTGACGCCGAGCAGCTTGTCGCCGATGCCCGCGGTCGCCACCGAGGCGAGCGCGTCGACCGTGCCGATGATCGCGTCGGTCTTGAGCTCGTGGATCCCGTAGGCCTTGTCGAGGAGGTAGGCCTTGGAGATGATCGTCGCGCCCGTCCCGGCCAGCGACGCGGCGAGCGCGACGAGCGCCGGAGCCGCGGTGCCGGCCGTCGCCACGGTGATCGCGATCGCGACGGTGATCGCCGCCGCGGCCGCGACGATCTGGGTGAACGTGTCGACGTAGGAGTCCACCCGGGCGCGATACGCGTCGGCGGACGCGACCGCGAGGTTGGCCTGGGTCGTGAAGGAGCGCTGCAGCGCGTTGCGCTGCTCCATCGGCAGGTTCTGCGTCCTGGCCTCGACCAAGCGGTCGTATCTGCGCTTGGCGAGCTTGTACTCGGCCTCCATCTCCGCGTACTCGAAGCCGGCCGCGAACGACCGGTGCATCGTGTCGCCGTGGAAGTACGCGTCCTTCTCCCAATCGACTCGGCGCTTCGCCGCGTCGAGCCGTTCTTCGGCAGTCAGCGGCATGCCCTGCAGGGCCTCGTCGATGTCGAACCGGTTGCGGCCGCTGGACTCCTCGTGCAGGCGATCGGTGAGCTTCTGGCTCTCGCCTTCGAGCTGCTCGGAAGCGTCCTGGAACTGCTTGTCGACCTCCACGAGCTCCTGCGCGGTGTTGCCCTCGAGCCCACCCATGACCTGCTCGCGGTCCATGTCGTAGCCGTGGACGCCCAGCAGGATCTGCTGACCGCGGTTGAGCCCGCCGCCCTGCTTGAGCCGCCACATCGCCTCGGTCTCGCCCGACCCCGGCGACCACCACTTGCCGGTGCCCTGCGTCTCGGAGCGCAGCATCCGCTCGAGCGCGCCTTCGCGCCCGCCCCAGGAGTCGCCGAAGAGCGTCCCGAAGCGCGCGTCGACCTCCGTCATCTGCTGCTCGGCCCTGACCTGGGTGCGCCGTTCGAGCTCGCGGTCGAGCTCGTGCTCCGCCTTGTCGATCGCGTCCTGATCCCACGGCTTGCCCGCCTTGGCATCCGCGTCCATCCGCTGCTGGAGGGCTCTGCGTAGCTGCGGGCCGTCCGAGCGCTTGACCGCGTCCGCGGCCATGTCGAAGTTGGCCTGCATCTGCTTGTTGAGGACGTCGTCGGACGAGTAGACGCCGGACTTCGCTTCCAGCTGGAGCCGCGCCGCGATCTCGGCGCGCCGGTCGACGTACAGCTGCGCCTCGGCGAGCTGGAGCTGGGCGTCGCCGCGCAGCTGCGCCTTCATCACCTGGTGCAGGCTCGATTCCTTGCCGTCTGCGCTGCCGCTGACCTCGGCGCCGAACCGCTGCCCGTAGGCGCCCTCCATCGCGGCCATCCGGCGCCGCGTCTCGGCGTCGACCTCGTCCTGCGACCAGTTCGGGTTCCGCTGCTCGGTCTCTGCCCGGATGCGATCGAATGACGCGCGGACGGCGTCGAAGTCCGCCCGCGGCGTGACCATGCCGCCGGCGTAGGAGCGCAGACCGCGGTCGAAGTCCAGCGCGTCCGCCTTGGCCTGCAGCCGGCGGATCTCCTGCGGATCCGGCTGGGCCGGCTTGCCGTCGCGTGTCGTCGCCCGCGCGGTATTGAGCTCGATCAGGACCGAGGCCTGCTCGTAGCCGCGCTCGTCGGCCTTGAAGCCCTGGTCGGTCTGCTTGAAGTCGGCCAGGGTCTCCTTGAGGTCCGCGCGGAGGTCGTCGCCGGTCTGCTTCTTGTAGACGGCCACGAGCTCATCGGCCTGACCGTCGGGCAGCGTGCGGAGCGCCTGGAGGATCGCCTCCTTGTCCTCCTTGCCGGCCGGCCCCCCGAGCAGCGGGCGCGCGTAGTCGATCGCCGCCGCCGCGGCGGCGACCGGTTGCGAGTTCAGCAGTGCGTTCGCTCGCCGCTTCTCCGCGCCGCTGAACTCGTCGTCGATGTCACTGCTCAGGCTCGAGCCGTGCTTGCGCGCATAGATGAACTGGACGAGCAGGCTCTGCTGCGGCGTCAGGTTCGCGAGCGCCGCGTACACGGCGTCCTCGTCGGTCCCGATCTGGTCCATCGCCTTGAACGCGCGGTCGGCCCGGGTGCTCGCATCCGGCGGGTTGTCGCTGAAGATGACCGCGCTCAGGTCGTCCTGCGACTCCCGATCCCACGGCGTCGGGAGGGCGAACACGATGTCCTTCAGCCGCACGACCAAAGGCGCCTGATCGCCCCCGATCTGTGTGGCGCGGAACTCCGCGCGGATGTGCGCGACGACCACCGACAGCGGGTCGGCGGGGTCCTCGCCGTCCTTGAGGTACTGCTTCGCGACCTCCTTCTGCTTGTCACGCAGCGCCTGGTCCTCGACCTTGCGAGCGCCCGCGTCCTTGTCGTTGACCAGGTCGTGGAAGTACACGGCCGCGCGCACGTCCTGCACCAGCCGGTCCCGCGTGTCGTTGGTCGCGGCGCGCGCCTCGGCGTCCTTCTCGGCCTGCTCCTGGCGGGCCTTGTCCTGCGCCTCCGTGTCGTGGCGTTCCTGCTCCGTGCGATCCTTCCTGACACGTTTTGCCGCCCAGTCGCGGACCGCGGCGCGCAGGTCGGTTCCGGCCTGTTCGATTGCTTTGACCCGTTCGTCGCGCGCGCTGTCGGTGGCGGTCCGCAGGCCTTCGAAGGCGGCGTGGATCTCGCGCTCGGCGACCGCCAGCCACAGCTCGCCGCCCGGCGCGAGCGGTGCGCGCCGGTCCTCGAGCTTGGTCTTCGGCGGATCTCCGGGGTTCGTCTGCCCTGCCTGCGCGCGGTTGTCGGCATCGCGCGCCGCGAGGAGGTACGAGGCCTCATAAAGGTCCAGGACGGCGCGGCGGCGCGTCGCGGCGCGCTTGATCGCGTTCACGCCGTCGCCGACCTGGAGATCGGCGAACTTCATCCGCTCCTCGACGAGCTCGTCGACGAGCTTCGGGTCGTGCGAGGTCTTGGCGGCCTGGAGGCGGCGGATCCGCTTGAGCTCCTCGCGCCGCTGCTTGGCGTCGATGGCGCCCTTCGTCTTGGCGGCGTCCTGGGTCATCGCGGCGACCGTCGTCTGCGCGGCCTGCGTCGTGGCGACGACCTTGCCCGCGGCGAGGTCGGTCAGGCGCTGCCGCCGATCGGCGGTCTGCTTGGCCAGCTCGGTCTCGGCCGGGTCGACGGCGGCGCGCAGTTCGTCGATCCGGTTCAAGAACGCCTGCTCGGTGGCCGGCACGAGGGGATCGAAGAGATGCTCGAAGAGCTTGCGGCCGGCCATCGTCCCGTTGAAGGGCACCTTCATCGCGTCGGCGACGATCGCCTTCGCGTCCTTCGCGGCGCCGTCGAGGACCTTCCCGAGCACTGCGATCGCCTTCGCGGCCTCCTCCGGCGCCGGAGGAGGGATCGGCGGCGATCGGAAGTCGACGAGCACGGGTGGGTCGACGAACTTGGGCTCGGCGGGGGCTTCGGCGGGCTGCTTCTCGGCCGCCGTCTTGGCCGCCTCGCGAGTGGCGCCGGCCTTGGCCGCCGCCTCCTTGGCCTTGCCTTCGGGCTGGGGCGGAGCCTCGACCTTCACCTCGGGTGTGAGCACGCCGGTCGGCGGCTTGACCGGCGTCGGCGCGATGTTCCGCGGCGCCCACCCGCGCGGGAGCACCAGCTCCGGCAGGTTCGGCGCGTTCGCGGCCAGCAGCGTCTCGGTGGCATCGGGCGTCGGGTCGATCTCGAACGGCGCCGGCACGCGCGGGGGCGGCACCTGTGAGGCGCCGCCGCCGCCGAGCGCTGCGCGGGCGGCGTCGCCGCGTTCGCGTGCCGCGCGGGCCATCGGGTCGAGCAGGAACTGCGCCGAGCCCTTCAGCTCCGGTTGTGGCAGGCGGCCGGCCGCGCGCGTGACGGCACCGGCGAGCTCCGCGGGCGTCGCGACCGACGCGGGCGGATCGACATCGCCGAAGAAGCCGTCCGGGACGACGCCGGCGTCGCCCGCGGCGGCGGCGGTCGCCGGCGGCGCCACCGCGCGGGCGGCTTCAGGGCTGGCCGGGGGCTCCGCGGCTTCGGGCGTGGGCTCGGCCGCCGGAACGAGGGCGGGCGCGGCGGGCGGCGCGGCGGGGGCGGGCGCGTCCGCCGCCGGCACCGGCACGTCGGCCTGCTGCGGGGCGGGCGCGATGTCTACGTCCCCGAAGAACCCGCGCTCGTCGTCGGGGAGCAGGGGCCCGGCGGCCTGGCTGCCTCGTGCCGCGACGGACCGCCGCGCCAACGCCTGGCGGGCGGTGCGTGGAGGCGGCGGCCCCGCTGGGTCGTGCTCCGGGCCCGTCTTGCGGGGCGGCGGCCGCTGCGGCGGCAGCCGGAGAGGCACAGGCGCCATCGTCACTCCACCAGCTCGTGGAGCTCGCGGAGATCGGCGCGCGTCGCCGCGCCGCCGGACTTCTCGAGCTCGCGTGCGATCGCGCGGACCGCGTCACGCAGCGAGATCGGGCGGCCGTCCGACGCGGCGAGGTACGCCGCGGTCAGCGCGGCGTTGCGGATCGCGCCGCCGGCGAGCTCGAAGCGCTCGGCGAGCAGGTCGAGGTCGAGATCGGCGGCGACCGGCGCGGCGGCGGGCAGCAGCGTCCGCCACAACCGGCGCCGCAATGCGGCGTCGGGCACGACGAAGTCGACGCGTTGATGCAGCCGGCGCGCGAACGCCGCGTCGAGGTGATGGACGAGGTTGGTCGCGAGGATCGTCAGGCCGTCGTGGCTCTCGAGCCGCTGGAGCAGGTACGCGATCTCCACGTTCGCGTAGCGGTCGCGCGCGTCGTGGACCTCCGCGCGGCGGCCGAACAGTGCGTCGGCCTCGTCGAAGAGCAGCACTGCGCCCGCCTTCTCGGCCTCGCCGAAGACGCGGTCGAGGTGCTTCTCGGTCTCGCCGAGGTATTTGTCGACCACGCGCGAGAGGTCGATCGCGTAGAGCTCATAGCCGACCGCGTCCGCGATCACGCTCGCTGCCAGGGTCTTGCCCGTCCCGCTCGGCCCGCTGAACAGCACATGCAGCCCGCGCCCGCCGTTCGCGAATCCCCACTCGTCCAGCACGCGAGGGCGTTGCGCGGCTGCCGCGGCGATGTCTCGCAGCCGGCGCATCGCGCTCGCAGGGAGGACCAGATCGTCCCACGACCGCCCTCGGCGAACGCGCGAGGCGAGCGCATCGAGCCCGTGCCGGGCGACCGAACGCGCGGCGGCGCGGAGATCGGCGCCCGTTCGCGCGGCCGCGGGTTCGTCGGCGGCGAGGCGTGCCGCGGCCGCGTCGATGCGGTCGAGCGCCATCGGGTGCGAGCGCGCGACCAGCTCGACCTCGTCGGCGGGGACCGCGAGCCCTGCCAAGTCGAGTGCCTGCTCCCACCGACGCCGGCGTGCGTCGACGCCGATCGCGGGCACTCGCCGGCGAGGCCACTCGTCCGGCAGCCGGTCCGCCTCGGCGGGGGTCGCGGTGACGGCGACACGCAGGCCGCTGTGCGCGAGCCCGGAGAGCGCCCGTTCGGCGTCGTTCACCGCCGCGGCGGCGACCGCCAGCCCGTGACCGTCGAGCCGCGCCCGCCGCGCGGCGACGAACAGGGACTCCTCGTCGTCCGCGTCGAGGATGAGCCACGAGGGAGCGAGTGCGCGCGCCGCGTCGAGCGCCGCCCGGCGATCCTCGGAGACGAGCACCGTGGGGGCTGAAAGCGGAGCGCCCTCGGCGCCGCCGGCCTCGACGCGCGAGACCTCGGCGACGGCATCGGGCACGTCGAACCCCGCGACGCGTGCCACCACCCACTCGTCGACCTCGAGCACGTGCTGCATCAGCGAGCGCCCCACCGGCGGCGGCGTCACGCGCAGAAGACGGTTGCGGACGAGCGGCGCGGCCGGGGCGAACGCGGCGCGCAGATGCGCGGAATGAGGCCCCGCGCCGGCGTAGAGGTCGATCGCGAGCGCGACCGTGGGCGCGCCGCGGCCGGGGTCGTCGGTCAACAACGCCAGCGCCGGGCGGTAGCGCGAATCGACCTCGGGCGCGAGCGCGAGCAGGAGCGCGAAGCGCTCGAACCGATCGAGCGCGAAGCGCTCGCCGATCGATGCCAGCGGGCCGTCCTCACTGGACGCCTCGCCGGTGAACGCGTGGCGGCCGGCGAGCGTGGCGGCGGCCAGCTCCGGCGAGACATAGACGCCGCGCAGCTCGTCGTCGCCCTGCCAGCGCCCCTCGGCACGCTGGCGCACGACCGCCGCGGCGAGCACGTCGTCGAGCCGGTCGAGCTCGGCGTCGAACGTGGACTCGATCGCGACGGTCATCTCACGCGCTCAGGTGGGTGACGACCACGTCGCGGTCCAGCCACGGCACGCGGTAGGCGAGCGTGTCCAGGCCTGCCATCACGAGCACCACGCCGAGCGGCGCGGGGTTGAGCTCGACACGGATGGCGACGTCGGTGACGGTGACTGCCCCGCCGGGCGGGAGCACGCGCTCGACGAGATAGCCCATCGAGCTGCGGTCGAACCCGGGCAGCCGCCGCGCGAGGTGCCGCAGCGCCGCACGCGCGGCGAGCCCGAGCGCGAGCTCGTCGTCGTCGCCCGGGGCGAGCCACGCGACGTCATCGTCGGGCGGGCGCGGCCGTGCGAGAGCGGTGCCGCACTCGGGGGCGGCGAGCTCTGGGCTGACGATCGCCGGAGCGTCGGCGAACGGCTGCGCGGCGGCCTCGAGCAGCGCCGGCCACGGCGGCCGCCGGCCAGGCGCGAGGACCGCGCCGGCGAGCCACGTGTCAGTGACCGGGTCGCGCACGAGCGCGACAACGCGACCGTCCGGTCGGGTGACCGTGATCGGCTCGAGCCAACGGCCGTCGAGCCGGTCATCCGCGGCGAGTGCGGCGGTGACGGTGGCGATCAGGGCCGGTCCGTCGACGACGTCCGGCTCCAGCGGGTCGCCCGCGGCGAGCTGGATCGCGGCGTCGACCGGCCGGCCGAGCAGGCGGGCGAGCACCAGGGCACGGACCGGGCCGGCCACGTCGGCCAGCCCGACGGCCTCAAGCGACGGCGTGACGAGGAACGCCGGCGCTCCGGCGGCCACGAAGACCGATGCCGCCGCGTCGGTCGGACGGCGTCGCGACGACACCTCACCCGGCGGCTCCTCGACGGCCTGTGCGCTCGTCGCGGATGCCGCAAACGCGTCGGCCGCTTCGCTGGGAAGCTCTCGCGGCGCTCTCAGGGCCGCGCTCGGCGCGACGATGAGGCGCGCGACCGCCGCGACGACCTCGGGCCCAGCGCCGAGCGCCGGGACCACGGTGGCGAACAGGCGGATCGCCCGCGCGGCGGGCGTGAGCACCCGCGTGGTATCGGCCGGGATCGGCGGGGCGGCGGCGACGACGCGCTCGAACAGCTCGGCGGCCACGCTGCGCGGGCCCGCCTCGGCGACGCACGCCTCCCACAGCGCGGCGACGTGTCCTGAAGGCGAGGCCGCGAGCACGGCGTCGACCCTGCGCAGCCGCGCGAGCTCAGCCAGCGCCTCGGTGACGGGGACGCCGGAGCGCTCCGCCGCGGCATGCAGCGCCCGCGCCGGTGCCAGCAGCCGCAGGCCCTCGAGCGGTCCGAACACCCACGAGTCCGCTCGGCCCTCGGCGAGCGCCGCGGCGAAAGCGGCGACGTAGGCGGCGCGCGAGGGGAACCGCACGACGTTGCCGCCCGGCCCCGCGAGGATCGTCTCGACGATCCCGCGTGCGAGCTGCGCGCCCCACTGGCGGGCGAGCTGGTCGAGATCGTCCTCCGCGGCGGACACGACGGCGTCCGCCCGCAGTTGCCGCACGACCCACACGGCGCCGGGGTCGGTCTCGTCGAGGGGAACGAGGGCGGCGGCGAGCTCGTCGCCGAGCCGTCCTTCCAGGACGCGGTCGAGCCGTCCCCGGAGCGCCCCCTGGTCGGCGTCGCGTGGCAGCGCGAATGTGCAGGCGAGGCGGGCGATCGACGTCGTGCCCGTCTCGCCGCTCATCACAGGGCCGCGGGCTCCGGCTCCGGCGCGACGGCGAGCAACTCCTCGAGCGCCCGGATCCCGCCGCTGACCCGGAGCAGCTCGCCGAGGAGCTGGTCGCGGCGGACGTCGAGCTCACCGAGCGCCCGCTCGCCCGCGGCGAGGTCGGCGCGCAGCTCCTCGAGCCGGCTGCTGACATCGGCGCAGTCGATCATCGCTTCCTCCCGATCGCCACCACGGTGACGAGCATCGTGTTGTCACCCTCGACGCTCCCGTCGGACTCGCTGCAGAACGCCCGCAGGTGCACAGTCGTCCCCACTACGCTCACAACGCGGGCGTACACGTGTTGGACGATGTTGCCGGCACTCTCGAGCCGGTCGAAGTTGTTGAACGAGACGTCGTTGGCCCAGAGGCTGAACCCGTTGAGGGTGACGAACGCCTCGTAGATCTCGTCGAGCTCGCCGCCGAAGGTCTCGTCCCACTCGGCCGCGGCGTTGTTACCTGCGTTGCTCACCGCACGGTCGTGACGCACGGCGGTGATGACTGACTTCACGGCGCCCTCGACGTGCAGCGCCCCGCTGACGTAGAGATCGCTCGTGACACCGTTCCACTGGCCGACGTAGACGTCGCGACCGGTCGCCCAGTTGAGATGGAGGTTGTCGAGCCCGTCGCTGCCCGACGCCTTGCCGGTGACGAACCGCGTCGTGAGCGCCGCGTCGCCGCCCGCGCCGACCGTGATCGGCCCGGAGACGCGCAGGTGGCTGGCGTCGTCGAGGCTCATGGCCCTGGCGCCCCCGCCGGTGTCGCTGCGCGAGTCGCCGTGGCTTCCGCCGCGATACCACTGGAAGTCCGCGTCGGAGCGGAAGTACAGCGTCCAGCTTTGGACACCGAGGCCATAGTTGGTGCTCCAGAGGTTGAGCATCTGCCGCACCCGGCTGCCGAAGAACAGGCTCCCGGAGCTGTCGAGCCGCATCTGCAGCTGGCCGCCTGCACCAGGGTCCGACTTGTTCGGCGCGTGCTTGCCGCCCTTGAACCACGCGAACTCCGAGTCGCTGCGGAAGTACATCGACGAGTTCTGGACGCCGAGCCCGTACTGCTCGGTGTAGAGGTCGATCATCTGCCGGATCGTCGAACCGAACCGCAGCGTCCCGGTCGCCATCTCGGCGACGTCGTCGGCGCGCACGTTGAGGACGTCCGTCGCCTTTGCGCCCTCGCCGGCGCCGATCGACAGCAGCGTCGTGGCCTGCCCGGGCTCGCCGAGCCGCACACGCAGCCGGTGCCCGGCCGACCCGTCGGCGGGACGTTCGCGGCCGGCGGTCAGCAGCGTCGACTCCTCGTCACCCATGTCATAGGTGAACCGGACCCGGTCGCCTTCGACGTAGATCTCCTTCTCGGCGTTGATGCGCCCCTGCACGCGCAGCCGGCCCTCGACGGTGGTGAAGTCGTCGTCGTCGACGGTGGTGGGCGCGCGGCGCCGGACATGCAATGTCGGCGTCGGGCTCAACAGGTGGTCGGCGATGGCCCCGACATAGGCGCGCCCTTCGTTCAGCCGGCCCGCGGCCGCAGGGCGGAAACGCTGCTGCGTGCCGTCCCAGTGCACCGTGCCCAGCCGGATCAGCCAGCGGTCCCCCGGCGATTGTTCGGGCAGCTGCTGGTAGGGCACCGACAGGTCCGCGGGGACGGGCGGCGTGCCTGCTCCGGGTGGCGTCGCCGCGACGCCGTCGACGATGATCGCGTCCGGCTCGGTGGTCGAAGGCGACACGACCAGCCGCCAGCTCTCCGCGATCCGCGTGGCGGTCGCGTCCTGACAATCGGCGAAGCCCGATCGCGCCCCGCCTGCCTCCTGCTCGTCGTAGGCCAGCCACACGGTCTGGTGGGCGTCGGTGTTGAACGCGTCGAAGGAGGCGGCATCGAGCCGCACCGGGTGGTAGGCGACGAGCTCGCGTCCGAAGCCGTCGACCGCTGCGCCGGGCCGCAGGATGACGTCGACGAAGCTGGGATCCGAAGCGACCGGGGTCTCCTGCAACTCGAGCCCGACGACGATGCCCCAGGTGTGATGGGCGAGCACGTGGCGACGCCGCGCGTCGCGGTCGTAGAGCTGCTCCGCCTGGAAGTCGAGCGCGCCCAGGAACTGGCGCTCGAAGTAGCGGACCCGGGTGATCTCATCCGCGCCGGGCATCTGACACCTTCTCGGGCGCGAAGCCGACGACGCGGCCCTTGTACACGAACGCCTGCACCCGCTCTCCGGGCTCGACGACCGGGACGAACGTGAGCCGGTTCAGCGGCACGGCGTCGGGGTCGTCGAGCTCGACGACGACGGGGTCGATCTTCGAGCGGACGAGCGTCTCCTGCACCGCGCCGACATGCTCACCCTCGAGCCCCGCAAGATTGACCGCCTTGGTCGACGGGCGTGGCAGCCAGGATGGCACCGCGAGCAACCGCCGGGTGACCTTGCTCGCGCCCGCCCGCCACGTTCCCGTGATGGCGTAGTCGTCACGGGCGAGCAGGTTGCGGTACGTCCGGTCGGGATCGCCGAGCGCGAGCATGCGCTGGACGCTCACCAGGCGCCGGTCGCGCGTACGCCCGACGATCGGGAAGCAGCACAGGACGCCGAGCGCCCACAGCACCACGGGCCCGATCGGCACCCAGTAGCGGCGCGACACGAACGACCCGGCGTAGCGCCGGCACTCCAGATTGCAGATGTCGAGCACCTTGCCGTCCTGGTACGTGAAGCAGCCGAGCCGGATGCGTTCATCGCACGGGTCCGGGCAAGGCGGGTTCAGCGCGTGGCAGACGCAATCGCGCACGTAGGCGACCACGAGCAGGACGAGCGTCTGGGAAGCCGTGACCAGCCGCTGCGAGTACGTGTCGCTGGACTCGTCCTCGCGCTGCGGTGAGCAGTCGACCTCTCCGAACTCGCGCGGCAGCTGGCACATCGAGCGCAGCGGGTCGCGCTGGTAGAGGTCCAGGACGGCGTCGTAGAGCTTGCAGATCCCGTCGCGCGCGTACGCGGAATCGGACCGCCGGATGTCCCCGAGCGCGGCCACCGCGGTCGCCTTCTGCTCCTTGGCCGAGAGGCGCTTGCCGAGCAGCTGCGTGAGGCTCGTCACGCACTCGAGCGCACGCACCGGGAACGTGCCCTCGACGGCCTGCGCGAGCGTGCAGCAGTCGCCGTCGCAACGACAGACCCCGACGTCGAAGCACTCCACGACGCGCGTGGGTTCACAACCTGGCGGCAGGTCAGGCGACGAGACATAGCTCGTGCACCCGCAGGCCTGTGTCGAGCGCGACGCGCCACAGGTGCAGTTCCAGCCGGCGGCCGCCGTCGTCGCGGCGCCGCCGCAGTGGCAACCACCGCCGTTCCCGTTCCCGCAGGAGCACTTCGACGCGCCGTTGCCGTTGCCCGCGAGCGGTGTCACGGGGCGCACCGGCGACTCGCGATAGCGCAACGTGACGCACCAGTGCTCGTCCGTCGGGCAGCCCTTCGGAGGCCCTGTCTGTGGCGGATCGCAGACCGGAGCGGCGCGTTCGGCGTCGAGGCAGTCGCGGATCAGCTGCGCCACCGGGATCGACTGGGGTGACGGCACGACGAGGTCGCGCCCGCACGGGTCGAGCGCGTAGCCGGGCTGGAGCACGAGGCCGTCGCCGCAGTCCTCGCAGCCGACCTCGAGCCCGCAGACGACGCCCCAGCCGTGCAGGTAGCGGTTGTGCATGCGGTGCGCGTCGACCGCGTAGCGCTCGAGCGCCATCAGGTCGACCTCGGTCAGCACCTGGCCCGCGAAGAAGCGCGGCCGGACGAGCGACGCCAGACCCTGACAGGCGGGGCACGCGCACCCGGCGCCGTGCCCGGTGGACGTCGTGGTCGTGCGCGGGTGTTGGATCGCGGTCATGGCTGGTCGCTTTCGGTGATCGTGAACCAGCTCTCGAAGGTGCCGCCTTCGATCAAGTCGCCGGTCGGGCAGCGGCGGTAGAGCCCAGGGCCGAGGTGATTGCCGTCGAGCGCGCGCGGACCCTTGCTGCCGTCCAGGCGGGGCCCGTCGGCGAACGTGATGATCGCGTCGCCGCGCAGCACGACGAGATAGATCCCGTCCGGGAAGCGGCGGGCCTCGCCGCGCGGGAGGATCTGCACGCCGAGCACGCTGTCCGGTGCGGGCTTGACTTCGAAGTCGTCCATCGAGCCGGGGTCGCACTCGCCCTTGATCAGGATCGGGTTGACCTCGGCGTGCAGGCCGGCCCAGTGGTAGCCGCTGAAGCCGCCGGGCAGCTGTTCCTCGACACGGAGGTAGACCGCGCACGTGATCTCGTCGAGCGTGTCGCCCTGCATCGGCTCGGTGAACGCGACGAGCAGCCCGTTGTGGCGCAGCCGATCGTGCTCGGGGGAGCCGGGCCGGAACCTCCCGCGGTGCGGCCAGTTGATCCCGTTGATCCGTGGCAGCTCCAGCAGCGGGAACTCGCCAGGGTCGCCCTTGTCGCCTTTCGGCCCCGGGTCTCCCTGTGGGCCCTTGTCGCCCTTGTCCCCCTTGGCGCCGGGGTCGCCCTTGTCGCCCTTTGGCCCTGGGTCTCCCTTGTCGCCTTTCGGCCCCGGGTCTCCCTTGTCGCCCTTGTCGCCGAGCGGCCCGCGCTCACCCGCCGGCCCGGGGTCGCCCTTGTCTCCCTTCGCGCCGGGGTCGCCCTTGTCGCCCTTGGGCCCGGGCGCACCGGGCGGGCCAGGCGCGCCGGTGCCGGCCGGGCGCTCGATCAGGCACTCCACCGCCGCGGCGAGCTGCGCCACGCTGGGCAGGATGACCCGGTCCTTGGGGTCGAGCACGTCGTCGCTGAAGTCCGAGTCGAGCTTGTAGCCGGCGACGGTCGTGAGCACCACGCATTCGCCGGTCTCGCACGCCGGGCAGTCGGCGCCCTCGAGCCACGACCCGCAGTCGCGCTCGTCGACTTCGAGCACGGCGATTCCCGCGTGCAGCGCGTCGCCCGGCGGGCCGGCGTACTGGGCATAGAGCGTGCCGGCGTCGCCGATCGCGAGCATCGTCGGCCGCGCCCCGATCGGCACGGCCGGTCCCTCGGTCGCGCTGCCGGTCAGCATGGCCGCGACCTCGAGCGTGCTCACGGAGCCTTTGTCCGCGGCGTCGCGCAGCGCGATCGCAAGCCACGTCCCGCCAGGCGACGCGACGGCGGCGACCGGCGTCTCCGCGAACGCGACCGCGGTGCCGGCGGGGGAGATCGCCGGCGTGGCGGTCAGATCGACGGCGAACAGCGCGACCTTCTTGGCCGCGGAGTCGACGACGGCGAGGCGGTCGCCGTTGACGGTCGCGAGCGCGTGCGGCGCGCCCCCGACCGGGATCGCGGTCGCGTTGGAGGCGTTCGCGGCGCGCACGAGCGTCAGATCGCCGTCGCCCTCGGCGGCGACGACCCATGCGTCGCCGCCGGCGATGACAGCGACGTCGGCCGGCCCGTCGCCGGTGGCGGCCGCCCCGAGCTTGGTCGCGACCGGGTCGGCGCCCGGCGCGTCGATCCCCGCGCCCCACGCGTGCACCTGCTTGGCTCCTGCGTCGAGCACCACGAGGCCTCCGCCAGGCCGCGCGGCGAGGCGCACCGCCCCCGATGGGGCGGCGGCCAGCGTTATCGTCGTCAGCGGCGTCGTCAGGTCGTCGCTCTTGAGGATCTCGACGGCCTTGGCCTGATCGAGCGCCAGGTACACGCGGTCGCCGTTCGCGCTGACCGCGATGTCGAGCGGCGCCGCCGGCAGGGTCCGCGACGAGAGCAGGACGTCGTTGTCGGTTGCGAACGCCAACAGCGCCGGGCTGGTTCCGCCAACCACGACGTAGAGCCGTTTGTGCGCCGGATCGACCGCGATCCGCTCGACCGCCGCCACGTTGAGCGTGCAGTGCCAGCGCAGCACCGGCCGGCTCGTGCGGTCGACCGCCGGAGGATCGAGCAGGACCCCGAACTCGTATCCGTCGCGGATCCGGCTCGCCTGACAGGCGCTGTCGTCGCAGCCGCAGTCGTCGAACAGCGCGGGAACCTGCTCGCTCAGGCACTCGCGGTAGCGCAGGCACAGCTGGATGTCGTGGCCGTCCTCGTACGGCTTGTTCCCGTGCGCGACCTTCCAGGCATCGAGGATCAGATCGTGCAGCGGCACGACGTCTGGCGCCGTGACCAGGACCTCGTGCCCGCAGCAGTCGATCAAGGTGCCCGGCGCGACGATCACCATCCGATCCCGGCATGCGGCGTTCGGGTGCTCGGAGACCTCGAGCCCGCAGGCGATGCCGGCACCGTGCAGCTGTTGGTTGTGACGTCGCGCCTTCCCGAGCAGGTACTCCTGCTCGATCTCGAAGTCTTGCGTGAGCAGCAGCTTGCCCGTGAAGTAGCGGTTGCGGGCCAGCTGGGGCGCTTCGCATTCGGCGCAGTGATGACTGCCGACGATCGTTGACACCGGTCGCGCCCCTTTCACATCCTCACTCGAGTCCTGTGTCCACACCGACGCGCGCACGCAATCCGACCTGCGCGCGCGGTCGGGGTCCCAACCGCGGATCGGGGCCGACGACGACGCCGTCGCCGAGCCGCGCCTGTCCGGCTCGCGCCGGGGGCGGGACCTCGCCGATCACCGTGTCGAACCCGATCATGCTCTGCGTTCCGACGCGCATGCGCGGCTCAACCGCGGCGACGTCGACCACCGTGTGCGCCGGCTTGGCGAGCTCGGCGACGCGGCGGGCGCGGGCGAGCAGCCGATCGTCCTCGCGGGCGATCAGCAGCAACGAGAACCGGTGCGCGTACACGTGGAACGGGTCACGCAGCGGGTCGTCGGTGTCGATCAGCTGGAACGAGCCGATCTCGCTGTACTCGTCGAGCTGCAGGCGGCGGACGATCGCCGACCCGTAGAGCTCGGTGTCACCCAGCCGGCCTCGGCCCGCGATCGCCCAGCGGCGCAGCTTGTAATGCTCGAGCAACCGCACCTCGACCCCGCAGAAGAGCGAGACGAAGCGGCGGACGCCCTCGGGCGTGCCCCGCAGGCGGTACAGCGACGCCGCCTCGCGCAACAGCCGGCGACGGCGCGCGATCGGGATGCCCTCGTCGAACGCCAGTCCGACCCAGCCGGCCAGCCACGAGAGCACGTCGCGCTCGTCGGCCGGCGCCGCCAGAGGGTCGAAGAGCGCGGCGATGCGGTCGACCTGGCGGCCGACGGTCGCGCGCTGGGCGTCGAAGACCGCCAGGAAGCGTTCGAGGAAGTCGGCGCTGTCGGGGTCCGAGCGGAAGGCGCCGGGCAGGTGGTCGAGCGAGGTGCAACGCGGGAACTCGACCTCGACGTCGGCGATCTCCGGCGTGGCCGCGCCGTCGCTCGCGAAGCTCAACGCGAGCCAGAGGTAACGGCCCGGCTGGCCGGTCACCAGGCAATCCCACCCCGTGCCGTCGGTCACCGAGGCGGTCTGCCCGGTCGCCCACCGCGCCTCCGGCAGCGCGAGGATCTCGGCCGGTGTGAGCGGCGCCTCGGCGGTCAAGGTCTGCACGCGCACGGCTGTGCCCGCGGGCACGGAACCGGTGAGCGCGACCCGATGCCAGCGGCAGTTCGCGAGCCCGCTGTCCAGGGCGGTGCTGACGAAGCGACCGGTCTTGGGATAGCCGCCGCCGTTGCGCATCCTGACGACGCAGCAGCGGCTGCCGTCGACGGTCACGGCGTCGCCCCCGGCGTCGAAGGCCAGCCCGCGGACAGGCCCGTCGACCGGGGTGACGCCGACCGCGTTCCAGCCGCCACCGCCGTCACTGAGTACGCAGACGTCGCCACCCGCCCCGGCGACGCAGAGGTCGCCGTTGGGCGCGACCGCGACGGCCACGGGACAGAACACGTGGCGGCGGTCGTCGAGCGCGTCGACATCGGCGATGAACCCTGAGCGATCGAGGATCCGCACCCTGACGCTGTCCTGCTGCAGCACGTAGACGCGCCCGTCGCCGTCGACCGCGACGGCCGTCGGATGGACGAGCCCGGGCACGCCAGGGCCCGCACCGTCGGTCGCCGCCAGATGGCGGCCGCATCCGTCGAGGAAGTGCACGAGCCCGTTCGCGCGGTCGGTCACCACCAGGCCGTCCGCTCGCGCGGCGACGCCCCAAGGCTCCCAGGTCTTGGCGGGCCAACCGTCACGCCGCGGCCTGATCCGGCGCACGGTGTCGCCGTCGACCTTCCATGGGCCGGCGACGCGCCGGATCGCGAGGCCCGCGCCGACGAGCACGACCAGGCGTCGCGCGGCGGCGTCCGCGACGACGACGTCGCCGCGGCGGCTGATCGCGATGTCGGTCGCGCCGGCGAGCTCGTCGAGGCACGGCAGCGGCGCGAACGCGAGTGCGCACGGGTCATAGCGCAGGACGCGGTTCCCGTCGCGGTCGAGCACGACGATCGTGCCGTCCGCCCCGGCCGCGACACCGACCGGCTCGCTCAGGCCGCCGAACGTCCCGGACGCGTCGGCGACAGGCTGCGGCGCGCCGGGAAGCGGCCGCAGGCGCACCACACCATCGTCGGTTTCCACGCCGATCGCAAGCAGCGGTTCGCCACGCCAGCCGGCGCGGCGGTCGAGCAGGAAATGCCGTGGGCCGGTCATGCGTAGCTCACCCGGAGCTCGGGCTCCAGCGGCTCGATCAGCTCGCCCGCGCCGATCGGCACGTCGCGGCAGAACGTCTGCCGGGCCCCGTCGAGCTCGACCAGCAGTTGGTTGTCCTTGACCCGGTCGACGCCGGGCGTGTCGAGCGCGAGCCGGTACAGGCTCGAGGCGTAGATCGTGCCGCCGAACGGCCAGCCTCCGGCGTCGTCGCCGCCGGTCAACGCGTGCAGCCACGTCTTGACGCGTTCGGCGAGCGTCGTCCGCACCGTCGCGAGGTCCGCATCGCCGCGGGCGACGATGTCACCGCTGATCCGGATCTGCCGGTAGGTCGGGCCGACCGCGAAGACCTCGGTGGTCACGAGCCGGTGCAGGTTGAGGTACCGGCAGACCAACTGCAGGGTCGCCTCGCTCGGCTGCGGCGCGGCGCCGGGAATGCCGGGGACGATGATCACCGTCACCGTGCCGGGCACCTCGATGCCGGGGAAGCCAGGGTGGACCAGCGCGAGCGCGTGCGCGCGAGCGACCGGCGCCGGCGCTTCGAGCGACAATGCCTCGAAGTCCTCGGCGGTGACCGCGCGGCCGCGTGCCTTCAGCGCCGACGGGGCGCGCCGCTTGGCGTCCGCCACGCTCTCCTCGTCGGAACCGCCGGACGCGGCACGCGCGTTGATGACCGAGGCGACGCCGGCGGCCGTGGTCTGCAGCGTCGTGATCGACCCCGCGCCGACGTTGCCAGCCGCGCCGCCGCCGGCGAGGTAGGAGCGCGCGACGATCGAGGAGGCGGGCAGCCCCGCGTTGGCGACGGGGATCCGCCCGAAACGCCCGTCGCCGAACCTGACCTCGCCCGCGGCGCGGTCGAGCACGTAGTGCGGGTCGTCGGGCCCCGAGGCGAGGAAGTCGTCGACCTCCTGCCACGGCTCGAAGCCTGAGCCCTCGTCGATCTCGAGCCGCAGGGCGGTGATCGTGATCTCGACGCCGTCCGAGCGTCGCACCTTGACCGGCCGCTCGAGCGCGACGACCGGTGCGGCGGAGAGCCGGAACGGTCCCTGGTCGGGCATCCCGTCGCTGCCGCCGAGAACGTCCTCGTCGACCGTCGTCGCCTGCAGCGCCGTGGCCGTGTTGGGCAGCACCTGCGCGAGCCGTGGCACGCGGTCGAACGCCGGCTCGATCAGCCGCAGCCGCAGCCAGAAGAGGTTCGCGGTCACGGTGCCGACCACCGCCTTCCGCGGGCGGCCGGGCGGGGCGGCGACGACGATCCGGCCGGTGCGCAGCAGCGCCCAGGTCTCGTCGAGCTGTCGCTGGAGCGGCTCCCACGACGATCCGTCCCAGTACTCGTAGGCGAGCGTCGCGGGCGGCGGGACCGGTGCGCTCTCGAGCGCGACCTCGACGACCGGGCGCGCGAGCGGCTGCTCGGCGTAGAGCATCAACGTCAGCGGCTGTGACGTGAACGTCGCCGCCGGCGTGTCGAACCCGAGCAGCAGCGCACTGCCGTCGCGCGCGTGCGGTCCGAACGGATCGATGCCCTGGCCGTTGACCGCGTTGGCGGTCGTGACGTCGCGGTAGGCGATCGAGTCGTACACCTGGACGGCGGCCAGGCGGGGACCGATCGCGACCAGCCCCTGCGGGAGCTCGAAGACCACGGGACCGCTCTCGCTGGTCGCCGCGACCTGTGTCCGCGCCGGCACGATCGCGTCGGCGTCGGCCTTCGCGGTGGTGAACGTGACGTCCACCTGCGCGGGCGTGGCGGGCTTGACGTCGATGCCGATCAGCTGCAGGAACTTGCGGTAGTTGCGCTCCGGCACCTGGTTGAGGCGGTAGAGCATCTGCTCGGCCAGCCACGCGTGCAGCTGCAGCAGCGCGATGCCGGGGTCGGTCTCGTTGTGATCGGTCCATTCCGGCGTGTAGCGCGGAATCAGCGAGCGCGCCTGCTCGAGCAGTTGGTCGAAACTGCGGTCGTCGAGGTTGGGTGCGTCGATGGCCATCATGCGCTCTCGGCCGTCAGGCCCTCGGTCGCATAGAGCGGGTAGACGAGGTTGTGGACCGTGTTGTTCTCGACGATGCGGTAGTCGACGGAGATCGCGAGCAGCGTGCCCGAGCCGCCGCCGTCCTCGACGCGGACGTCGAGCACGTCGATGCGAGGCTCCCAGTCGGTCAGCGCCTCGTGGGCGGCGTGCGCCGCGGCGGCCCGGGTGGCGTTCGAGTCGCCCCGGAACAGGAGCTCGTGGACGCCACAGCCGACCAACGGGCGCATCACGCGTTCGCCGAGCGCGGTCGAGAGGACGAGCCAGATCGACTCGGCCACCTTCTGCTCGCCGGCCGACCAGGCCAGCGAGCCGGTGGCATCGGGCCGGATCGGGAACCGCCAGCCGGTCCCGAGGTACTCGCGACGATCAAACGGCGCCACAAGCGACTCCTGTGATCTCGTCGATGACATCGACGACGCCCTGGAGCGTGGTGATGAGCGCGCTCAGGGCCTCGACGCTTTCCGGCGGCCCGCCCGGCGTGCTGAGCTGCAGATCGGGGAGCTGGGCGAGCTTGAGCAACGGCGAGACGAGCCCGAGCAGCACCGTCACCGGCTCGATCGCCTGGGAGAGGTTGTTGGCCGACGCCTGCGCGTTCTCCTGCGCGCACTGGAGCGTCTTGAGCAGGTCGTCGTTGCCCGTGGCCGCCTCGAGCCGCAACGTCAGCCCCTGCATCAGGTCGCGCACGGAGGTCAGCTGCGCCAGCAGGCAGTGCAGCACCGAGCGGATCAGGTTCAGGATGTCGCAGACGAACGGGAGGATCCCGAGCGGCGTGGGGATCAGGAAGCACGGCGCGATCTCCGCGGCGGCGTCGACGACGTCCTTGATCGCACCAGGCGTCGGCGGCGGGTTGGTGACCAGCGAGACGACCTTGTCCAGCAGCTTGAGCATCTTCAGCATGCAATCCATCGATGCCAGCAGCGGGGCGACCTGGAGCATCAGGTTGAACGTCATCGAGCAGTCGTTCGGGATCCCTTTCGAGATGTCGTTGAACGCCTGCAGGTGACCGCCGGTCGGCAGCTGGATCTTCAGCGGCGTGGGCGACGGGAGCCGGAGCGCCTCGCACGGCTCGAGGTTCAGCGCGGCCTGCAGATCCGGTTTGACGGGGATGTCGATCGACGGCATCGCTAGACCGGGTTGGGGGTGGGGGAGACGACGCGGGTGACACCGCTGGAACGCAGAGCGATCGTCGCCGCGTCGAGCACGAGCGTGCCGGCGGCGCGGATCGTGATCTTGCCGTTGGTGAGCACGATCGAATTGCCGTGGGCGTCCTCGATCGCGATCCCGCCGCGGTTGCCGCCCGCGGTGGGAGTCGAGTCGAGCCACCGGATCGTGTGCCCGTTGACGGAGCGGATCATCCGCTCGCGGACCGACACCGACGGCGCACCGTCCTGGCCGTTCCAGAGGAAGCCGAGCACGAACGGGTAGTCGACGTCACCGCGCTCGAAGGCCAGCACCGCCTCGTTGCCGACCTCAGGGATGAACCACGTGCCGTAGTCGGGCCCGGCCATCGGGCTGACGATCGGCGCCCACCCGCTGAGCGCCTGCTCCGACAGCCACGGGTACTGCACGCGCACGCGCCCCCAGCCCTCCGGGTCGTCGGTGTCATAGACGGTGCCGATGACCAGCCCCCGTGGAGCGCTCGTCGCGCCGCTTCCATCGTGCAGCACGTTCATGAGCGGTGCTCCTCGCGGCGCGCGGAGAACGTCGTCCGGTAGCCGCTGTCGTTGATCGTGTGCGTGGTCTCCGTGATGAACCACCGCCCGTTGAGCAGGTCGCCGAGGCCCGCGATCTCGACGGTGCGGCCGGCGCGCAGGTCGGGCAGTCCGACCACGACCCCGGCGGCCTCCGCGAGGTCCTGCACCTGGCGGTGCAGGTAGTCCAGCGCGACCCGCTTGGCCTGCGCGGCGTCGAACACCGGCACGTCGGTCACGACCTCCTCGCGCCCGATCACGTCGATGAACGGGTGCATGTTCTCGTTGAGGTCCTTGATGTCCTCGAGCGTCGCCTCGCCCTTGATCTGCTGCTTGGCCTTGCGGTCCCAACCGAGAACGGTGACCTTGCGCACCTGGCGCGCCAGCGAGATCGTCGGCTTGAAGCTCACGAGCGACTTGCCCCACTCGAGCTTGTACGTCCGGTCGCGCACCCGGGTCGACGGCCCGAAGTACAGGAACTGCTCGCCCGTCGTCTTGTCGCGATCGAGGAAGACGTCGTAGCCGAGTCGCCGAGCGCGCTGCATCAAGAAGACGATCGGATACTGGTTGTTCATCAGCACGCAGGGCTGCGGTGTCTCTCTGCTCTTGGCGGCCGCGTCGGCGCGCACCGTGATGCCGACGCCGGGCCGTCCGGGGGGATGATCGGGGGGCCCGGACAAGTCCTCGGCGATCTCGCTGTCCTTGATCGGCTTCTTCGGGTCAGCGGGCCACGAGTAGGTGAACTGCTTGCCGCGGAAGCGGTCGAGCACGTTGAGTCCGCGGACCGTCAGCCGCGGCGCGCCGGCCTCGGGGAAGTCGGCCTCGAGCGTCGTGATCACCCCGGTGGTCATCACGCGCATGTCGGGCTTGAGGCCCTGGTAGCCCATCCTCAGCACGAGCTGCGTCCCCGGCTGGATCAGCGGGAAGAGCTTCGACGGCTCCTTGCTGCCCAGGAACATCGGCTGGAGCCGGTCGCCATCCCAGTTGTTGAAGACCAGGACGAACGAGTCCACCTTGTCCATCGAGTCGTGGTAGGTGACCTCGACCACGTCCTTGACGACGCCGGAGCCGAGCATCGTCGTCGGTCCCTTGAGCGTGGCGAGCGTCTTTTTCGCGCCCGCGACCTCGACCTCGAACGCCGGCGCGTAGAACGGCTGCGTCAGCGTGTTCAGCGCGATCACGGTCACGCGACGGCCCTCGGGAGGCGCAGGATCGTTCCCGGCTCGAGTCCGAGCGGGTCGTCGAGGCCGTTGGCGTCGGCGATCAGGCGCCACGCGCCCGGGTCGCCGTAGGCGGAATAGGCGAGCGACGACACCGTGTCGCCCGCGACCGCGACGCGGGCCTTGGTGTGGTCGGCCGACTTGAGCTTGAGCTGGCGGATCTGGTCGGCGAGGCTCTTGTACTCGCGCAACTCGACGGTCAGCTTCGCCCGTAGCGGCACGCCCGCGGGATTGAAGAACGTGAACTGCTGGCGGACGCTCGCGACGACGCACTTGAACACGTTGTTCTCGCGCTTGCCGGGGAACGCCGGGCCGCCCCACGAGAACAGCAGCACCGGCGGCGCGTGCAGGTTGGAGTCGATCTTGATCAGGTCGTAGAACGCGTCCGTCTTGCCGGTGACCGGCTTCGCCTCACCTCCCGTCCCGTCCTCGGTGGAATCGAAGAAGAGGTCCAGCGTCAGCGTCTCGGTCTGCCCACGGACGAACTGGATCAAGGGCTGGTCGAGACCCGGGATCGGGACCTCGGCGAGCTGATTGCCCTTGGTCAGCGTGTACTCGCTCGGATTGAACTGCACCTCCACGACGCGGCCATGCACCGCGTTCGGGGTGGGAAGCCGTTCGAAGCGGGCGTGCAACACCGCGGTCATCGGCCGGTCCCCGCTCGCACCGACGTCCACATCGACGTGTCCTGGAGCGCGCGCCGGTCGCTCGACTGGCGCTCGGCGACGAGCGGGGCGATCGCGTCCGCGATCGCCGCGTACTGCTCCGGCCGCGGCAGCGACTGCGGCTCGATCGCCTGCACGCGCGTCTCCAGCTCACCGATCATGACGTCCACGTCAGAGCCTCCCCAGCGACGTGCCGATCGAGCCGATCGTCGACGCGATCTCGCCGACCACGCCGAGCGTCTGCACCTTCAGGCCCTCGTGCGCGATCTCGAGCTCCTCGACGGCGAGGCTGCTCTGCCCGGCGATCAGGTTCGGGCCGATCCAGCGGATCGGGATCCCGCGCCGGAAGCGCCAGCTCGAGACGACGTCGCCGCCCTCCCCGAGCAGCTCGATCACGCCGTCTCGGCGCTTGCCGATGCCACGCAGGTACGCCTCATGCCACTTCCACAGGTCCGGGCTGATTCCCGCGCCGCGCTTGAGCCGGATGTTGCCCCCCGCGATCGGCCCGGGGAACTTCAGGACTCCGTCGTTGCGCCCGCCCTCGCGGTATTCCTCCACGCGCATCGTGGACTCGAGCCCGACGCACTCGCTGAAGCCGCCGCCGGGCGGCGGTGCGACGCTCGTCAGGATCGCACTGCCGGGTTTGGCCGTGTCGATCAGTCGGACGTTGAAGTTGAAGCCGCCGACGGCCACGATCACACGCTCCGCTCGGGGGTCGCGCGGATCTCGAGGCGGTCCGCGGTGCGGACGACCTGCAGGAGGATCACCTCGGCCGGTGGCTGGGCCGCGACCCCGACGTTCACGACGACTTCGCCCGCCGCGCGGTCACCGCCGTCGACGTCGACGAAGAACGACGCCTCAGGCGTGTCGCCGGCGAACGCCCCGTCCTCCCACATGCTCTCCAGCAGCCCGGTGATCGCGGTCGCGAGGGTGCGGTCCAGGCCGGGGCTCGCCGGTTCGAAGACGCTCCACGCGAGCCCGGCGCGCAGCGTGCGCTCGATCTGCAGGAACAGCCTGCGGACGGCGAGGAAGCGCCACGTCGTGTCGCTCGACGCGACGGTGCGCGCGCCGAGGACGACGATGCCTCGCGCCGGCCGTGCTCGCAGGGCGTTGATGCCCGCGTCGTTGAGCGCCGCGTGGGCCGCGTCGTCGAAGCTGACGTCGACGTCGTGGACCCAAGCGAGGGAGCGGTTCGCCGGCGACAGCCACGGTCCGGCCTCGGCATCGACCCGGCCCATCAGGCCGGCGGCGTGACCGCACGGCGGCACGCGCCGCAGGCGGCCTGACGGGGCGATCGGTTGCCGCGGACCGGCGGCGAGCGGGTCGACGACGAGCACCCACGGCGCATACATGGCCGCGAAGCCCGAGTCGAAGCGCGAACGCCACGCGATCAGCGCCGGCACGTCGAGCCCGGTCGGCAGGTCCAGCAGCGCGATGCGATCGGCGCGGCGCTCGCAATGGTCGATGATCGACTGCTGGGCGAGTGCGATCTCAGCGCGGCTGAAGCCGGGGAACGACTCGCTCACCTCGGCGACGAGCCGGTCTGGCGGCGGCGCGGGCGGCGGACACGGCAGGCACGGATCGACCTCGACCGGCTCGGGAACGTCGATACGTGCCGTGACGGGTTCACCGACGAGATCGGGCACCGCGACGATTCCCGGCTCGTCGACCGTGACGAACGAGGCCAGTCCGCGCCCGTTCTCGAGCACATCGTCGCCGATCAGATCGGCGCGTCCCAGGGCGGCGGTCCCGTCGCGCCCGCCGGTCAGCGCGAGCCAGCCCGTCGTGTCCGGCAGCCCGGTGCCGAGCACGGTGCCGCGGACGAGCGCGGAGCTCGCCAGCACGTCGGGTGCGAAGCGCGGATGGCCCGGCGCGAGGCTGAGTCCTTCGAAGATCTCGCGCAAGGCGCCGCGCTCGCGCACCGAGAGCGTGAACCGCAGCGCCTCGACCCGCAGCGGCTTGGCCGGGTTCACGACCGCCAGCGGCGACGCCCACGTCAAGACGGCGCGCGCCGGGTCGATCGCCTCGATCACGTTCTCGGTCGAGACGAGCGGGCCGCCGCCGTCTTGGCTGATGCGCACGCGGTCGCCGACGACGAAGCCGTCGACTGCCGCGACCCGGGTCGCGGCGGCGCTCGCGGGCCCGGCCACGCTCGTCGTCGCCGCGGCGTAGCGCGGCGTGGCGAGCACGCTCACGTGGTTGCCCCACGCCCCAGGGCTCGACGCCGTCAGCTCCAACACGGGCAGGGCGCCCAGGTCGCTGAGGACCGTGCCGGCGCGGCCCGCCCCAGTCGCGACGTGCACCGTGGCCGGCGCGGTGAGATCGACGTCGGGATGGAGCGGTCGATCCCATGTCACTCGCGCGCTCACGGGATCGACGGCCACGACGAGGTGCATCCAGGTCCGCGCGGCCTGTTCGACCGCGACGACGGCCCCGATCACCAGCCCGTCGAGCGCCGCGACGATCGAACTGCGCCGGTCGGCCGGCTGGGCGCCGGTCAGCGTCGTCTCGTGCACCGGCGCGGCCACCCGCACCACCCACGCGGCGCGCCCGCCGTTGTCGAGCCAGCCCTTGGCCGCATAGGCGCCGAGGCCGTTGGCGATGAAACCACCGAACGCGGCCTGCAGCTGCGGCCACGAAGTGATCCGCACGGGCGTGTCGACGGGCCCGCGCTCGAAGACGCCGACCAGGCCGACGGTGTCGACCCGGACCGGGTCGAGCGGGGCGGGCTCGTCGCTGAGCGCGACGTAGACCCCGGGTGCGATGCCGGCGCTCATACCGGAACGATGTCCACCCGCTCGACACAGATCTCGATCGACTCGATCGCGACCTCGTTGGTCGTCGCATTCATCGCCGGGCCCTCCCACTTGCACACCCAGCCTTCGACGAACCTCCAGCGGACCACAGGCTGCTGTTCCTCGTCCCGGAGCACGATCGCGCCGGCCTTGCGCTCGGGCGCGCCGTTGACAACCGTCAGGTACCAGTTCCACAGCTCCAGGTTCTGCGTGAAGCCGCGGCGGAGCTGGATGTTCCCGTACTTCGTCAGCCCGGGCAGCTTGAGCACGTGCAGCTGCGTCGAGTTGCCCTCGCGGTACTCGATCGGGTCGGTCGTGAACGTCAGCCCGCTGGACTCGCGGAAGCCGGCGACGTTCGTGTTGTCGATCTCGACCGCGAAGTTGAAGCCGCGGTACGGATCGACGCGTTCACCCGTGGTGGGCATCGCTCATGGCCTCCTAGATCTCCTGGACCGACGAGCCGCCCAGCCACTGGGCGATCCGGATGATCACGAACTCGGCGGGCCGCACCGGCGCGATGCCGATCTCCATGATCAGCCGGCCGTTGAGGATGTCGTCCTCGAACATCGTCGTGCGATCGACCCGTACGAAGAACGCCTCCTCGGGCTTTGAGCCCATCAGCGCGCCGTCGCGCCAGACACTGGTGAGGAACAGCGTCACGCTGTCGCGCAGGCGCGCCCACAGCCGCTCGTCGTTGGGCTCGAAGACCGCCCATTGCGTGCCCTCGTCGAGCGACTCCTCGATGAAGATGAACAGCCGCCGGACGTTGACGTAATTCCACTCCCGCGCGCTGGTCGCGCAGCGGGCGCCGAAGATCCGGTAGCCGCGCTGCACCGAGGTGAAGTCGCGGATCACGTTGATGTTGAGCGGGTTCAGCAGTTCCTGGGTCCCGCGGGAGACGACCGTCTCGACGCCGAGGATGCCGCGGAGCACCTCGTTCGCCGGCGCCTTGTGGACTCCGCGCGTGTTGTCGACGCGTGCGTACACGCCGAGGATGTGGCCGCTCGGGGGAACCGGGATCGGCGTTCCCGGATGCAGCGGGTCGTCGATCACGACCCGGGGGTAGTAGAGGGCGGCGTACTCGGTGTCGTAGCGGCTGCGCTGCGCCTGGATCTGGGGCAGCGTCGCGGGTGTGTTGGCGGTGCCGCGCACGGGGTCGAGGACCGCGAAACGGTCCATCAACCGCTCGCACTGGTCCTTGAGCGCGTTCTGCACGGCCTGCGACGTCAGCCCGGGTGCGGCGAGGATCGCGATCTCGTCGACGTCCTCCAGCGCCAGCAGCCCGGTCTTGCGGTTGGGGCCGTTGTCGACGCCGAGCACGTCAGGGTCGGTCGGGACGACGTCCGAGCCGCCGCTCAGCGAAGCGGCCAGCCCGTCCGCCGCGCACGGATACATGAGCGGGTTGTTCGCCGCAGGCGCGGCGCCGGTGACCTGGACGAGGTTCGAGGCCGCGAGCTGGTCGACGTAGTAGCGGCCGGGGATGTTCTCGAGCGTGAGCCCGTCGTAGCGCTCCGACACCGTGACGCGCTCCACCGGGTCCTGGTAGGAGATCGAGAGCGCGAACTCGCACGTCGAGACGCGGGTCGCTGTCGCGGGCGCCTCCGGCGCGAAGTCGGCCGCCGCGAGGGGCCCTCCGTCGAGCACGAGGACCGGGCCGTCGATGGCGGCGATCCGGCGGTACCGCTTGGTGTTGCCGCGATCGATCTCGACCCACGCCCCGACGTAGAACGCCGCCGTGGAGACGAGCTGGATCCGGTTGTTGCCCGCCGCGCCGCTGATGAAGGCGGAGAAGTCCGAGCGCGCCGCCGAGACGTGGGCGGGGGCGATCGCGATGTCGCGGCCCCACACGCCCGGGCTCGTGGCTTGCAGCGTGAACGTGTTCGGCTCGGGATCGGTCGGGTTCGCGTTGGCCGCCGGCAAGCCGGTGCCGTCGATGCCACCCGCGGCGGCGACGTTGGTGAGCACGACGGTGCGCGCCGCCTCGAACACGTCGGTGGTCGAGATCGCGTTGTTGAAGGTGACCCGGCCGGTGTCGCGATTGATCGCTGTGATCGTCAGCACGGCCGACGTGGTGGTCACGCCGTCGCGCACCATCCGCAGCCGGGCCGTGGTGCCGACCTGGAGGCCGCGCACGGTGCGCAGCGTCGCCTTGTCACGGTCGGCGACCGGCGTCAGCACCGTGTCAGCCGCCAACCGCGTGACGATGCCGCCGGTGAGCGTGACGTTCGCCTGCGCCGCGCCCGCGCCGGCGACGCGCGCGACGAACGCGCGCCGACCGCCATTGTCGAAGAAGCCGCGCATCGCGCTCGGCAGGTACTGCAAGCCGTCGAACGTGCTGCCGAAGTCGAACACGCCGCCGAACGCGCGGACGAACTCCGGATAGCTGGTCACGAACGTCGGCGGGCCCTCGATCGGGCCACGCCGCGTCACACCGACGAAGCCCGCTGTGCTCGTCCCGACGGCCGCGATCGGCGGAGGGCCGCTCGGGACCTCTTGGATGTACACACCGGGCGCGAGGTATTCAGGCATGCACACTCCTCACGAAAGGCCGAAGTCGACGATGTTTGGAAGGCGGTAGTCGACGTCGTAGGCCCGCGGCCCGACCGTCGAGAACCCGGACGCGCTGACCGTGAGGGTCAGCGTTGCGAGCGCGCGGACGCCGTCCAGTCGCCAGCGCCCGCCGGCATCCGCGACGAGGTCTGTGACGCGCAGTTCGGAGGGCGCTCCGACGAGCTCGATGACACCCGCGGCCAATCCGGCGTTGAGCACCAGGACGCCGTCACCTGGCAGCGCGGCGCGTGTGAGCGTCGCGCTCGCGCCTGTGCCGGTGAACGTGAAGGCCTGCGCGGTCGCTCCGGCCGCGCGCGTCCGTCGCAGCGGCGCCGCGAGCGTGACCTGCCGGCTCATCGCGTCGACGCCTGCGATCTGCGCGTGCTCGAGCGTCGCTTCATCGCCCAGGGCGAGGACGCCATTCGCGGAGCTGCACCCCGCGACGGAGGTGACGCGCACCGTCTTGGCTCCGCCCGCGGCGGGCGCGCTCAGCGTCGTGGCGCCGGCGGCTGCGGTGAGCGTGCGCTCGCGCACCGTCGCACCGACCGGATGTGTCGTTGCGAGCGGGATCCGCAGTGCGGCGAACGTCGGCGGCGCGAGAGGCGCGCTGAGCGCGAGGCGCGCGCCGGCGACCGGCGGCTGCGGGAAGGCGACCGCGGTCACCGTGCCGACGAGCGCGGTCGGTGGCGGCTCGATCGCGAGGTCGGATGGTCGGAACGGCAGGACGGTGCCGCTCGGGAGGGTGAAGTCGACCTCGAGCGCCGGCAGATCGTCGAACTCGAGACGCGCCGACAGGTCCCGGGCGATGCCGTCCAGCCCGGGGACCGCGAGATCAGGGCGGCCGGACAGCACCAGGTAGCCGCCCGAGGCGATGTGTGCGTACGTGTGCGGCGACGTCGTCGTCGCGCCGGCGACGCGGCGCGCGCCGCGGGTGGCGGCATCGACGACGCGGACCACGACGAGCGCCGAGGTCGTGACGGGTTCGGGGATCGTGACCGCTGCCATCACGCCTCCGCCTGCGCGACGTCGAGGCGCCGGGTGAGTACGGGCGACGTGGGAATGGGCGGGAGGTGCGACGCGATGTCGACGACCTGCATCCGCACGGGCACCGCGAGCCGGAACGGCGCCTGCAGCGTGTACCAGAGGTTGCTGTCTTCGGAGAGCGTCGTGGTCTCGATGCTCAGCCGCAGCTCGGCGTCGGTGCCGGCCATGGTCTCCTCGAGGTCGGAACCGCGCAGGCGCACGTGGTCGTTGACGACCTGCAGCACGCGACCGGTGAGCGAGAGCCGCGCCTTGGGCTCCGGGTGCAACGCGGTGATCAGGTACGAGAGATCGAGCGGCAGCGAACGGTGGGCGATCGCGTCGTCGGCTGGGCGCCGCAGCGGCGCGTTGTACAGGTCCGGCTGCACTGTGACGCGGTAGAGCCACAGCGAGACCGCGGTGGTGATGTTGTCCTTGTCCAGTTCCGCGGGCGAGCGGAGGTCGATCGCGACCGTCGCCAGGTCGGCCTCAAGGCTGTCGGTGATGTGGCGCTTGAGGAGCGCCCTCAACGTCACCGTCGCGGCCCGCAACGCGGAGTAGTCGGTCACGCAAACGATCCAACACGGCCGCCGTCACGCGACCGTCACGTCGCGGTCACCACTCGCGCGGCATGTCGTCCGGGACGCTCGCCAACCACCGCTCGATCAGGTTCAGGGCCTCGGCACGGTCGGCGACCACGACGGTGTTCCGGCTCTCGCCTTCGCCGGTCGTGATCCGGATTCGGACGTGATCGGGTGCGACTCCTTCGACCCAGACGGACACGACCAGCACCGCGGTAGGGCTCGGTTCTACGAGATGCACGGCCGCGCATCGTGCACGTACCGCGTCAGCCAGCCGTCACCGCAGGCGTACGTCAGGCAAGAGATCGCGCATGAGTGCGGACGGCTGGCAGCCGAGCGTCGACCGCAGCAGGCTCTCGAACAGGTGGTACTGACGGAGCGCCTCGGCGATGTTGCCCTCGGCCACGTGGAGCTTGACGAGCGCACGGTGCGCGCTCTCGCGCAGCGGCTCGCAGGCGACCGCCGCGAACGCCGCCTCAGCGGCGTCGACGAAGCGGCGGCACGCGATCAGCGACTCGCATGCGCACTCCAGCGCCTGAAGTCGCTGGAAGCGCAGGTGCTCGCGCTCGATCAGCACCCAGTCGTCGTACCAACCGGGCAGTAACTCACCCGCTGACGCGATCAGCTCGAGCTCCTCGCTCGTCGGCGCCTCGCGGGTGGAGAGCAGCCGGGCGGACAGCGCCGCGATCTCGGCGACGTCGGTGCGCATCTCGGCGCTAAGCGCGATCGTCCCGTTTCGGCTCTCGACGATCGGCACGTCGAGCCGTCGCGCCCGCCAGAGCGCGCTGCGCAGGCTTGCGGACGCATGGTCGTCGTCGACGTCCAGCCACAGCGAGCACGCGAGGAACTGACGGCGGACCGGCGCGCGCTGCAGCGCCAGGAATGCGATCACCCGTTCAGCTGAGTGCGGCAGCACGATGCTGCCGCCGGCATTGGACACCTCAAAGCGCTGAAGCAGCACGAGGCGAGTCGACGACTCGGCCAGCGGCTCTGCAGTCACGGCGGCCGCGGACATCACCGCACCTCACGATGATCGGGGAGGGTGGGACCGGCGCAATGACCATATACACCGCATTCGGCACACGCAAACCGCAGTTTTCTAGGGCCACCGACCACGACAGCGAGTCTCTAGAAGGGCCGTCACCACGACGTCACCGCGATATCACCGATGGCATGTTGAGCGGTCCCGCCGGCGGGACCGAGACATCGATCCCCATCCCCGCGAACAGATCGACGAGGTCGAACGCCATGCGCAGGTGGAACTTGGCGTCAGGGGCGGCCGGGTCGCGGCCGAGGACGTCGGCGATCCGGGCGAGCCGGTAGCGCAATGTGTTCTTGTGGATGAAGCACGCCTTGGCGGTCTCGGCGACGTTGCCGTCGGCCGCCACGAAGGCGCGCAGCGTGCCGAGCAGGTCCGAACGGCCGCGGTCGTGGTTCAGGAGCGGGCCGAGCTGCTCCTGGACGACCGCGCGCACCTGTGAGACGTCGGGTGCGTCGAGGAGGAACCGGAGCGGGCCGAGGCGTCCGGCGTGAACCACATGGTCGCCGCCGCTCTGCGCGAGGCGCGTGCAGGCGACGGCCTGGCGGTGAGCGGTCGCGAGGTCGGCGCAGACGTCGCTGACGCCGATCGCCACCGCGATGCCACGTCGGTCGGCGGCCGTCGTGACGGCGCGGACCACGGGCTCGGCGTCGCGGGCCGCCAGGACGATCTGCTCGCCCCGGCGGCAGACGAGGGAGGCATCGCGATGGATCAGGCTGCGTCCGGTCGCGCGGCGGACGAGCTCGAGCAGGTCGTCGGCGACGAGCTGCGACGAGTGCACGGCGACGATGTGGTGGGCCTGCGCGAGATCGATGCCGTGGCGGCGCGCCCGCGCCGCGAGCGAGGCCGTGAAGGGCGCGTCGAGCAGCTCGTTCAGCAGATCGCCCTGGAGCTGCCACTCGACCTGCTGTTGCGCGCGCTCCTTGACGAGCTCCAGCGCGAGCACGGTGGCGGCGTGCTCGAGCGCCTTGGCCTGGAGCGGCGAGAGCTCCTCGAGCCCGCACACGGTCACGCGGCCCAGATCCTCGACGGGGATGGCGATCGTGCCGTCGAGCCCGTCGGCGACGAGGCCGCCCGCCGAGTAGCGCGCGCGAAACGGGGGCGAGATCTCCTGTTCGAGGACCACCTCGGTGCCGAGCAGCCGAGCGAGCTCGACGCAGATGTGGTCGCGCCCGGCGCCGGTGAGCGCGGCCTCGGTCAGCGTGCGGTGCACGGCGAAGGAACCCTCGAGCAGCTCGTTCTGCGTCGCGAGCGCCTCGTACAACCGCCCGTTCTCGATCGCGATCGCGCCCTGGGCGGCGAGCGCGGAGACCAGGGCGACCTCGATCGGGCCGAACGCCACCGGCCGGCGGCTGCCGACGTACAACGCGCCGACGACCTTCTCCCCCGTGAGCATCGGGCAGCAGAGCATCGAGCCGATGCCTTCGCCGAGGATCGCGTCGCTCACCCACGTGGGCGTCGGCGGGCGCTCGCGGGCGTAGTCGGGGACGACCACGGGCGTGCGCTGGGCCACCACCTGCCCGCCGACGCCGTCGCCGAGGTTGAGCTGCATGCGCATGAACGCGGCGGATCGCGCGCCGACGGCGACCCGCATGTCGAGCGTGCTCTCGGCTTCGTTGACGAGTCCCATCCACGCGAGGTCGGTGCCCAGCAGGTCACGTGAGCGGTCGACGATCAGCTGCAGCGCCTGGCCGACGTCGGCCTCGGCGGCCTGGATCTGCATGCCGATCTGGACGAGCGCCTCGTAGGCGCGTGTGCGGCGGGCCTGGACCTCGACCTTCTCGAACAGCAGCGCGACGTGCGCGGCGAACACCGGCATCAGCGCGCGGGCGACGCCGGGCCGGACACCGCCGCTGCTCAGGTCGGCGACGAGCGCGCCGCGGATCTCGCCGTCCGGATCGCGCACCGGCTCGACGCGATGACGTTGCGACGCCCGCGGCTGCCCGCCCAGCGCGGACTCGAGCCAGTCGGCGGCCCGCTCGCGGGCGCGCGCACCGCTGATGCCCTGCGTGGCGATCACCTCGACGATCGGGCCGCGCCACGCGACGGCGCAGTAGTCGGCGCGCAGGACGGTCCGCGCGGCCTCCAGCGCCGACGTCGTCAGCGCGACCTGATCCTCGGACAAACGCACCAACTCCACGCACTGGATTCGTACTCCTGTCCGAGTCGCTCCGCAACCCGGTGCCTTAGAACTCAATCCAAGCCCGTCGAGAGGAGAGACGATGACAACGGCAGCCCACGCGGCGCCGCGGGTGGGCGGGGCCGAGCGCACGAGCGCGCGTCCCTACACGGTCGACATCGACATCGGTGGCACGCTGACGGACGGCCTGTTCTCGGACGGCACGACGGTCAGCCCGGTCAAGGTCGACACCACCCCGCACGACTTCACGGTCTGCTTCTTCGAGTGCCTGAAGGAGGGCGCGCGGCAGCTCGGGTACGCCGACCTGAAGGAGCTGCTCGCGCACGTCGCGGTGATCCGCTGGTCGGCGACGATCGCCACCAACATCATCGCCGAGCGCAAGGGCCCGCGTATCGGCCTGCTGGTGAGCGAGGGCACGGGCACGGCGCTCTACGGCGAGGGCACGAGCCCGGCGGTCGACCGCCTGATCGCGTCGCAGAACATCGTCGAGCTCGCCGACGGGGCGTCCGACGCGGAGCTGCTGGCGGCGATCCGCGCGCTGCTCGAGGACGGCGTGCGCCGGATCGCGGTGAGCATGGGCGGCAGCTTCGCCGACGACTCGGCCGAGCAGGCCGTGCGCCGGCTCGTGGACGACAACTTCCCCGACCACTACCTGGGCGCGGTGCCGATGGTCCTGGGCTCGGAGATCATCCGCCATCCGGACGATCAGACGCGCACCCACATGGCGCTGGTCAACGCCTACGTGCACACCCCGCTCGCGGTCGCGCTGTTCAAGGCCGAGGACGAGCTGCTCGAGCGCCACAACTACCGGCGGCCGCTCTACATCGCGCACGTCAACGGCGGCGTCGCGCGCGTGTCCAAGACCAAGGCCGTGGACACGGCGGAGTCCTCGCCGTACTTCGGCCTGAACGCGTGTGCGTGGTGGGCGCGCCTGTACGGGCACGACAAGGTGCTCGCGCTCGACGTCGGCGGGACGACGGCCAAGCTCGGCGTGATCGTCGGCGGCCGGCCGTTGACGATCGCCGAGGGGGACCTCTTCGGCGTGCCGCTGAAGACGCCGTGGACGCTGCTGCACTCCGAGGCGGTGGGCGGTGGATCGGTCGCGCGGCTCGTCGACGGCGAGGTCACGCTCGGGCCCGACTCCCAGGGCGCGTACCCCGGCCCCGCCTGCTACGACCTCGGCGGGAAGTTTCCGACGCTCACCGACGCCTTCCTGGCCGCGGGCATGCTCGACCCGGATCGCTTCCTCGGCGGCCGGCGCGCGCTGCGCGTCGATCTGGCACGCGAGGCGCTGGGCGAGATCGAGCCGCAGCGCGTGATCGACACGGCGGCGGACATGGTCGCCGACGTCGCCCGCCGCACGCTGGCGCTCGCTCCGGAGGGCGACTTCGAGCTGTACTGCTTCGGCGGCAACGGCGCGAACTTCGCCGCGCCCTTGGCCGAGCGGCTCGGTCTCGACCAGGCGTACGTGTTCAAGCTCGGCCCGGTGCTGAGCGCGTTCGGCTCGAGCGTCGCGGAGATCTGCCACGTCTACGAGGAGTGGGGGGACGACACGGACGCGATCGCGGCGCGCGGCGAGCAGCGCGTGCGGCGCGACCTGGAGGGCGAAGGGCTCTCGGACATCCGCATCGAGGTCGAGGTCACCGGCCACGTGACGGTCCGCGGCTTCTCCCCGGTGCCGGTGTACACGCCGCAGCCGAACGAAGAGCGGCGCCACGAGGTCACCGGCGACGTGCTCGTCTGGGACGACCTGAAGGCGGGCGCGGCCGCCCGCGGGCCCGTCCGGCTGGAGTCCGACACCAACACGTGCACCGTTCCGGCCGGCTGGAACGTGCGCATCGACGGCCACGACAACGCGATCCTGGAGCGGTCATGAAGATCCGGGTGACGGAATACCTCGACCTCGAGCTCTCCGACGAGCGCTGGCGCTGCCACGTGTGCGGGCACGATCTCGGCCCGGCGCGCGAGAACTACAAGCACAGCTGCCAGGTCAACCAGCGCGACCCGCGGGAGATCCATCAGCCGCTGATCGACGCCGAGTACTCGTTCGCGCCCGACCCGGACTGGGTGCGGATCGTCGAGTTCCACTGCCCGGGCTGCTTGACGCAGATCGAGACGGAGTACCTCCCGCCGGGACACCCGGTCACGTATGACATCGAGATCGACCTCGACCGGCTGCGCGAGCGGCTGGACGCGGGCGAGCTGACCATCGTCGACGAACGGCTGGTGACGCGATGAACACGATCGACGTCGACGTCGGCGGGACGTTCACGGACCTGGTGCTCACGCTCGACGGCGACACGAGCTACCGCAAGGTGCCGACGACGCCGTACGACCTGAGCGTGGGCTTCATGCAGGTGATCGAGGAGGCGGCCGGCGAGGCCGGCGTCTCGCTCGACGAGCTCGTCGGCCGGGTCGAGACGGTCCGCTACTCGACCACGGTGGCGATGAACCGCCTGCTGGAGCGCAGCGGGCCGCGGGTGGCGCTGATCGCGACCGAGGGCCACGAGGACGCGACGCTGATCGGCAAGGGCGCGCAGTGGATCGACGGCACGCGGTTGGACGAGCGGCGCGCGCTGCCGCATCAGCACAAGCCGCGGCCGGTCGTTCCGCGCGAGCTGATCGTAGGCGTGAAGGAGCGCGTCGACGCCCGCGGCGTGGTGGTGCGCCCGCTCGACGAGGACCACGTGCGCGAACAGGTGCGGACGTTGGTCGACCGTGGCGCGCGGGCGTTCGTGGTCTCGCTGCTGTGGTCCTTCGTGAACCCGGCGCACGAGAAGGCGGTCAAGCGGATCATCCGCGAGGAGTACCGCGACTACCACGTCGGCTACCTGCCCGTGATCCTCTCCTCCGAGGTCGTCTCGCGGCTCGGCGAGTACGGGCGCACGAACACCGCGATCCTCGACGCGTACCTGCAGCGCTCGATGCAGATCGAGCTCAGTGGGACGTGGGACAAGCTGCGCGAGCGCGGCTACCGCGGGCCGTTCTTCATGATCCACAACACGGGCGGCTGCGCCGACCTGTTCAAGACGACCGCCAGCCGCACCTACAACGGTGGGCCGATCGCCGGGCTGATCGGCGCGCGTGACATCGCCCGCCAGCTCGGCGCGCACAACGTCGTGACCGCCGACGTGGGCGGGACGTCGTTCGACATCGGCCTGGTGGTCGGCGACTCCGTGCGCAACTACGAGTTCAACCCGATCATCGACCAGTGGATGGTCTCCACGACGATGCTGCAGTCGCTGTCGATCGGCGCCGGCGGCGGCTCGATCGCGCAGATCAACCGGGCGCTCGGGGACCGGCTCGAGGTCGGGCCGCGCAGCGCCGGCTCATATCCGGGTCCGGTCGCCTACCAGCTCGGCGGGACCGAGCCGACCGTCACCGACGCGAACCTCGTGCTCGGCTACCTGAGCCCGGACGGGTTCTTCGCCGGCCGCATGGCGCTCGACCGCGAGGCCGCCGAGGACGCGATCCGCGAGCAGATCGCCGAGCCGCTCGGGATCGACGTGGTCGAGGCGGCCGCGCTGATCCGCCGCATCATCGACGACAAGATGGCGTCGGCGATCCGCAAGGAGGTGACGCTGCGCGGCTACCGGCCGTCGGAGTTCACGCTGTTCGCGTTCGGCGGCGGCGGCCCGACGCACGTGGCGGGCTACATGGGGGAGATCCCGCGCGCGGTGATGTTCCCGTTCTCACCGGTGTTCTGCGCGTACGGCTCCTCGATCATGGACGTCGTGCACCTCTACGAGCGCTCGCAGCGGATGATGCTGCTGGCGCCGCTGACCGGCGCGCCGGCGGTCGATCTCGACGCGTTCAACGGCATGGTCGGCGAGCTCATGGACGAGGCGCGGCGCGAGGTCGAGGCCGAGGGCCTGAGCTGGGAGGACGCGGTGGTCACGCTCGAGCTGGACATGCTCTACGGCGGCCAGATCCATTCCAAGCGGGCGTCCTCGCCGAAGCTGTTCCTGGCCTCTGAGGACGACGTGCTCGCGGTGTACGAGCGCTTCGAGCAGGAGTTCAGCGAGGCGTTCAGCCCACTCGCGGTCAACGTGGCGGGCGGCGTGTACATCGACACGTTCGTGCTGCGCGTCGCGGTGCCGGGGCAGAAGCTCGAGCTGGGAGAGCTCGAGCTGACGAGCGAGCCGGCGGAGCCCGTCGGCACCCGTCAGGCGTACTTCGGCGAGTGGGTCGACACACCGGTCTACGAGCTCGAAGCCCTACGCCCGGGGCAGTCGTTCGCCGGCCCGGCGATCGTGCAGGCGGCGTACACGACCGCGGTCATCCCACCCGGCCGGCGGTTCTCGATCGAGTCGCACGGACTCGGAATCCTGGAGGCCTGAGATGCCGATCCCCACCGCTGACGCCAAGCTGGACATGATCCGGCTCGCCGAGCCGACCGAGGACGAGCTGCGCGCCGTCGCGACGCTGGCACCGGGCGACTACGAGATCGGCTTCCAGCGCACCAACGACATCCTCGACGAGGCGCTGGAGGTCTTCCAGCGCTCCTCACGCTCGTCGATGGGCATCGCGGGCGACGTGATGATCGCGCTGTTCACCGCCCAGGGCGACCTGGTGAACGCCGCGGCCGGCACGTACCTGCACGCGATCATCCAGCCGATCCTGATCAAGTACATCCTCTCGGAGTACGGCGAGAACCCGGGCGTGCGCGACGGTGACATCTGGTTCGCCAACGACGCCCTCTACGGCGGCATCCACAACCCCGACATGGTCATCGTGCTGCCGATCTTCCACGAGGAGAAGCTGATCGGCTGGGCGGGCGCGGCCAACCACACGACCGAGACCGGCGCGGTGGAGCCGGGCGGCATGCCCGTGTCGGCGACCACGCGCTTCCACGAGGGGCTGAACCTGCCGCCGATCAAGATCGGCGAGAACCACCGGCTGCGCAGCGACATGCTCGAGCTGTTCAACGCCTTCGGGATCCGCGCGCCGCAGATGATCACCACCGACCTGAAGGCGCGGGCGACGGCGGCCGACCGGGTGCGCACGCGCATCCTCGAGGTCGCGGTCAAGGAGGGCGCGGACTTCGTCGTCGGCGTGATGCAGCGGATGCTGGAGGTCGCGGAGGCGGGTGCGCGCAAGCGGATCGCCTCGTGGCTGGACGGCAAGTACCGGTGCGTGAACTTCGCCGACGCGCTCGGCACCGAGCACGGCCTCGTGCGCAACGCGTCGCTGACGTTGGTCAAGGCGGGTGACGAGATCACCTTCGACTTCACGGGGACCTCGCCGGAGAACCTCTCGCCGTACCACGCGCACGTGCAGGCGGTGGTGGGCCACGTGGCCAACTACGTCTACTCCTACGTGTTCTACGACCTGCCGATCTCGAGCGCGACGTTCGCGCCGTTCACGTTCGTGATCCCGAAGGGGACGGTCTTGAACCCCGACGACCGGGCGGCGACCTCGTGCAGCGTCATGGTGTGCACGGGTGTGATGAGCGCGTGCGCGAACGCCTTCGCGAAGATGATGTTCGCCTCCCAGGAGCACGACCGGGTGGCGGCGTCGGCGTCCAACGCCGGCAACGCGGTGGTGATCGCCGGCATGACGCAGTGGGGGCTCCCGTTCGCCGACATGGTCGCGTACTCGATCAACACCGAGGGCATGGGCGGACGCCCGGGGTCGGCGGGCATGAACGCGTTCGGGTTTCCGTGGTGCCCGTTCGGCCGCGCGCCCGACGTCGAGCTGATGGAGAACGAGTTCCCGATCCTGATCCCGCTCTCGCAGCACTGGACGGACTCGGCGGGGGCGGGCAAGCACCGCGGGGGCGTCGGCACCGTGCAGCCCTGGGTCGCCCACCAGGCGCCGATGGTCCTGCTCATGTGCATCGCCGACAACTCCAAGCTGCAGACGCCGCAGCCGCTGTTCGGGGGCTACGCGCCGTGCACGGTGCCGGGGATCGGCATCCGCGCGCCCGGGCTGATGGAGGCCCTCCAGGCCGGCGATCCGATCGACCTCGACTTCCGCACGATCATCGAGCAGCGCTCGATCGGCGGGCAGTGGGAGGTCGAGTTCATGGGCCGCTCGATCCGGCCCTACGACGAGGGCGACGTGATGGCGTTCTGCTTCAGCGCCGGCGGCGCCGGCTATGGCGATCCGCTCGAGGCCGACCCGGAGGAGGTCGCGCGCGACTACGTCGGCGGGCTGATCAGCGCGTGGACCGTCCGCGAGATCTACAAGGTCGCCTACGACGAGGTCGAGCAGGTCGTGCTGGGGGAGGAGACGTCGCGGCTGCGCGACTCCGAACGGGCGGCGCGGGCGGCGCGTGACAGCGACTGGGCGACGTTCGAGGCCGAGTGGTCGCAGCTCTCCCCGCCCGAGGACCTGCTCGTGTGGTTCGGGTCCTGGCCCGCGGGCGAGCCGACCGTCCCCGTCATGCGCATGTGAGGTGAGCGCGCTCGAGCCCGCACTCGCCGGCCGGCCTCTCGATCGCCCGCTGCTGGCGCCGCGGTTCGCGGCGCTGGCGGCGGAGGTCGAGGAGCTGCCGCTCGAGGCGTTCCTCGCCGACCTGGGCCGGCGTGCGCGGATCTACGCGGACCTCGCTCGTTCGCTGCGCGTCGACGTGCTGTTCGTCAACGACGCCGACGAGGAGCCCGAGGTCCTCGCGGACCTGCTCCGGCGGGTGCGGGCGACCGTGCCGACCACGCTCGGCGCCGTCATGACCGGACCCGCCACACGTGGCGAGCTCCCCTCCGTGCTCGCGGCGGCGCGGACGCTTGCCGAGGCGGGCGCCGAGGTCATCCTCGTGCGCGAGACGGTCGCGCTGCCGGAGAACTACCGGCGGCTGGCGAACCCGCTGTGGGGGTCGCTGAAGTTCTTCCGCGCGGTCGGCGTCCTGCTGGCGCCGGACCCGCCGGCGGGTCCCTATCTCCCGTGCCTGACCGCTGCCACGGACGCGCCGCACGCGCTTGCCGTCGCGCCGGGCGAGGCGTCGGCGCCGAGCCGCGCGACCGCGCTGATCACCCACACCGACGACCTCGCGGGACACGTGCCCGTGCGTGACCTGCAGGCGGTCGTCGCCCGGCTATGACCGTGTTGTGGACACCTCCGCCGGACGTGTTCGAGGCGACCGAGATCGGGCGCTTCGCAGCGCGGAACGGGTTCTCGTCGTTCGATGCGTTGCAGCGCTGGTCGGTCGAGGATCTCGAGGGGTTCTGGCGCGCGGTCGCCGAGTTCTACGACCTCGGGCTGGACGCGGAGCGCGTCCTCGGGCGCCGCGACATGCCCGGCGCAGAGTGGTTCCCGGGCGCGCGCCTGAACTACGCGTCGCACATGCTGGGCGGTGACGGCGTGGCCGTGGTCGCGCGGTCGAACACCCGCGGACCGATCGAGCTGACCTTCGCGGAGCTGCGCGACCAGGTGGCGCGTGCGCGGACCGGCCTGCGGCGGCTCGGCGTCGGGCGCGGCGATCGCGTCGTCGCGTACCTGCCCAACATCCCGGAGACGCTCGTCGCGTTCCTGGCCACCGCGAGCCTGGGCGCGATCTGGGCGAGCGTCTCGCCCGAGTTCGGCGCTCGCAGCGTGCTCGACCGGCTCGCGCAGATCGAGCCGAAGGTGCTCCTGGCCGTCAACGGCTACACCTATCGCGACGCGCGGATCGACCGGCGCGCGGAGGTCGCCGCGATCGTCTCCGGCCTGCCGACCGTCGAGCACGTCGTCGAGGTCGGGTACGGCGACGGAGCCCGCGGGTGGGACGAGTTGGTCCGCGAGCCGGGGCCGCTCGACTTCGAGCCGGTGCCGTTCGACCACCCGCTCTACGTGCTCTTCTCGTCGGGCACGACCGGTCTGCCGAAGGCGATCGTGCACGGCCACGGCGGCATCCTGCTCGAGCACGTCAAGAACCTCGGCCTGGGGTGGGATCTCAAGCCCGGCGGGCGGCTGTTCTGGTTCACGACGACCGCCTGGATGATGTGGAACGCGCTCGTCTCCGCGCTGTTGCTGCGGAGCTCGGTCGTGCTGCTCGACGGCGACCCCGCGTGGCCCGATCTCGCCCAGCAGTGGCGGCTCGCCGCGGAGACCCGTCCGTCGGTCATGGGCGTCAGCCCGGCGTTCCTGATGGCGTGTCGCAAGGCGGGGCTCCGGCCCGGGAGCGAGTTCGATCTGTCGAGCATCCGTGTCATGCCGATCGCCGGGTCGCCGCTGCCGGGTGAGGGCTACGACTACGTCTACGAACAGCTGCCAGGCATCCTGCTGCTCAACGGCAGCGGCGGCACCGATGTCTGCAGCGCGATCGTCAGCGCGAGCCCGCTACAGGCCGTGACCCGCGGGGAGATCGCGGGGCGCTGGCTCGGCGTCGACGCGACCGCGTTCGACGTCGATGGCCATGAGGTGATCGGCGCGTTGGGCGAGCTGGTGATCCGCCGGCCGATGCCGTCGATGCCGGTGGGGTTCTGGGGCGACGCCGACGGTTCCAAGTACCGCGCCGCGTACTTCGACGTCTACCCGGGCGTGTGGCGCCACGGCGACTGGGTGCGCTTCTCCGAGGCGGGCACGTGCATCGTCACCGGCCGCTCCGACGCGACCCTGAACCGCGGCGGCGTCCGCATGGGAACGGCCGAGTTCTACGCGGTGCTGGAGGAGCTGGCGGAGGTGGAGGACTCGCTCGTCGTGCACCTCGAGGATCGCGACGAGCTGGTGCTGTTCGTCGTCGCCGACCTCGACGAGGAGCTGCGCGGGCGGATCACGCGAACGTTGCGCTCGGAGCTCTCGCCGCGCCACGTCCCCGACACGATCGTCGCCGTCCCGGCGATCCCGCGCACGCTGACCGGCAAGAAGCTCGAGGCGCCCGTCAAGCGGATCCTCCGCGGTGAGGCGGCGGAGGAGGTCGCGAGCCGCGGCGCCCTCGCCGACCCGAGCGCGATCGATGTCTTCGTGGCCTTCGCCCATGAGCGCCGCTGAGCTGGCGCGGGCGATCGCCGCCGGCGAGCGCTCGGCGCGCGACGTCGTCCAGGCGCACCTCGACCGGATCGACGAGGTCAATCCGACCCTGAACGCGGTGACGGTCACGCTCGCCGACGAGGCGCTGGCGGCGGCGGACGCCGCCGACGCGTCGGTCGCGCGCGGCGGTCCGTTGCCGCCGCTGCTCGGGGTCCCGTTCACGGTGAAGGAGAACATCGACGTGGCGGGGACGGTCACGTCGATGGGGCTGCGCGGGGGAGTGCCGGCGACGCGCGATGCGCCGCACATCGCGCATCTGCGGGCCGCGGGCGCCATCCCGATCGCGCGGACCAACCTCCCGGACCTCGCGCTGCGCTGGCACACGGACAACGCGCGCCACGGCGCGACGGTCAACCCGTTCGACGCGTCGCTGAGCCCTGGCGGGAGCAGCGGCGGCGACGCGGTCGCGTTGGCGAGTGGCATGGCCGCGTTCGCGGTCGGCAGCGACTACGGCGGCTCGCTGCGCGTCCCGGCCGCGCTGGCCGGCGTCTACGCGCTGCGCCCGACGCCGGGGCGCCTCGCTCAGACGTTCGGTGCGCCGCCGTTGATGAGCCGCCAGTTGATGGCGAGCGACGGCCCGCTCGCGCGGCGCGCCGAGGACCTGTTGCTGCTGCTGACGGCGATGGGGCAGCCCGACGCGCGCGACCCGCGGTTCACGCCGGCCTCGGCCGCCGTCGCGCAGGGGCCGATCGCGGTCGTGCTCGCCTCCGACGCGGAACGCATGGCGGCGGACGCGCTCGTCGCGGCCGGCCACGAGGTGGTGGAGGCCGAGGCCCCGCGAGTGGAGGACGCGGCCCAGCTGTGGCTGGACCTCGTGAGCTTCGAGGTGCGGCTCGGCGCGCTGGCCCGGCTGCGCGAGGAGGGCAGCGAGGGCACGCGACGTTCGGCCGAGGCGCTGTTCGCGCTCGGCAGGACGCTCGACGGCGACGGATACGCGCGAGCGCTCGGCGAGCGCCACCTGCTCACGGCCGCCTGGAGCGAGTTCTTCGACCGGCATTCGCTGCTCCTGGGACCCGTCAGCACGAGCGCGCCATGGCGCGTCGGGCACGACCTCGGCGGTGCGGACGCGCTGCGCGACGAGTGGTGGGGCTTCCGGCTGACGGTCGCGACCGCCTGCCTCGGCCTGCCCGCGGTGTCCGTCCCGATCGGCTTCGACGCCCGCGGCCTGCCGCTGGGCGTCCAGCTCGTCGGCCCGCGCTGGGCGGAACGCGCCCTGCTCGCCGTCGCGGAGGCGATCAGGCGCCCAGCGTCGTCTCCTTGACGACTGGTGCACCATCAGACGTCTGTCCCGGGGGAAGCAGACGCGAGGAGATTGCCAGTGCGTGCGGTGATGTACGAGGGGTTCGGGGAGCCGATCACGGTCGCGAACGTGGACGACCCGCGGCCGGCTCCGGACGGCGTGGTGATCCGCGTGGAGGCGACCGGGCTGTGCCGGAGCGACTGGCACGGGTGGATGGGGCACGACCCCGACATCACCCGGTTCCCGAACGTCCCCGGGCATGAGCTCGCCGGCACCGTCGAAGAGGTCGGGAGCGACGTGCGGCGGGTGCGCCCAGGCGACCGCGTGACCGTCTCCTTCGTCTGCGCGTGCGGCGTGTGCGCCGAGTGCGTGCGGGGCGAGCATCAGGTGTGCGAGCACCAGCGGCAGCCGGGCTTCCACGTCTGGGGCTCGTACGCCGAGTACGTCGCGATCGACCACGCGGATCTCAACGTCGTGCACCTGCCCGACGAGCTCGACTTCGCGACCGCGGCCTCGTTGGGCTGCCGCTTTGCCACCGCCTACCGCGCCGTGCTCGAGGTCGGGCGCGTTCGGGCCGGCGAGTGGCTGGTCGTGCACGGCTGCGGCGGTGTCGGGCTGAGCGCGGTGATGATCGGCGTCGCCGCCGGTGCTCGTGTCGTCGGGGTCGACGTCAGCGAGGGCGCGCTCGAGCTCGCCCGCGCGCTCGGAGCCGAGCACGCGGTCGTGGCGGGCACCGACGTGCGTGAGCTGACCGACGGCGGGGCCCACGTGAGCCTCGATGCGCTGGGGTTGGAGGCCACCTGCGTCGCCTCGATCGACGGACTGCGCCGACGCGGCCGTCACGTGCAGGTCGGCGTCCTCCCGGGCTCGCCCCCGGTCCCGATGCACCGGGTGATGGCCCACGAGCTCCAGCTGCTGGGTTCACACGGGATGGCGGCGCACGCGTATCCGGAGATGCTCGGCTCGATCGTGGCGGGGCGCCTCGATCCCGGCCGGCTCATCACCAGTCACATCGCGCTCGAGCAAGCACCCGCCGCGCTGGCGGCGATGGGCGACGGCTCACCCCGCGGCGTGACGATGATCCATCCTCACACGACTCAGGGTGTTCGCGGATAATCCGGAGGCATGGACCTCGGAGCCCCAGCCTCATATCTCACACTGACCGACGGCACGAGCGTGTTCTCCTCCGACGGCGAGTCGGTCGGCGCGGTCGAGCACGTGCTCGCCGATCCGGAGGTCGACATCTTCGACGGTCTCGTGATCGATTGCCGGCTCGGCCCCGGCGGTCACCGCTTCGTCGACGCGCCGGAGGTGGCCGGGATCTACGAGCGCGGCGTCGAGCTCACGCTCACCGCGCGCGAGGTCGACCGGCTGCACGAGCCGTCCGCCAACGCGGCGGTGATGTCCGCCGACCCGGACGACGTCACCGGCAGCCACCTCGGCGACAAGCTGCGCCGTGCCTGGCAGCTGATCAGCGGCGACTACTGATCACCGGGCTGTCGCGACGGCGAGTTGCTCCACCACCTCGTCGGTCGTGAGCACCGACGAGGCGATCAGCGCGAAGCTGGTCAGCGCGGCATCGGTGGCCGCGCGGCCGGGCCCGGCGGTGGCATCGCCGACGACGTGGACGTCGAAGCCGTTCTCGGCGGCGTCGCGCACGTGGGACTCCAGGCACAGGTTCGCGGCCATGCCCGCCACCACGAGCGTCTGGATGTCGCGCTGACGAAGTTGGATCCCGAGATCGCCGCTCCAGAACCCCGACAGCCCCTTGTGCGGTGACAGGACGGTCACGCCCTGGGTGGGCAGCAGCTCGGGGTGAAAGGCCGACCCGGGCCCGGCGCCGTCGAACATCCGGCGGCTGAACATCAGCTGGTCGAGCGCCGTCAGGTGGTTCCACGTGCCGTACTCGTCGTCGGAGTACTCGTGCGGCGAGTAGAACACCGGCAGGCCGGCGTCGAGCGCCGCGGCGCGCAGGCGCGCGAGCTTGCCGACGACGTCCACGCGTTCGACCTCTTCGCCGATGACGTCCCAGACGACGCTCGACGGGTCCAGGAAGTCGACCTGCGGGTCGATCAGCAGCAGCGCGGCACGGTCGGTCGGGAAGGGCATGAACGTCCTTTCGGATGGCGGGTGGTTCCGGCATCCGGATTTATAACCGACCGGTCGTCTTCTATCAACTCGAACGCAGAAGGAGCGGCAGCGTCACCCGCTCGAAGCGCTCGTACGGGTCGCGTTCCTGCGCGACCTTGCCGCGCAACGCGGCGCCCTCCCAGGCCTCGATCAGCGCCGACGCCAACTCGCGCACATCGCGGTCGGCGGCCAGCTCACCGCGCGTCTGCGCCTCCTCCAGGACCGCGGCGACGTGGTCCTCCCAGCGACCGAACAACCCGGTCAGCGTGGTGCGGGCCCGGTCGCTGACGTTCGACATCTCGAGCGCCATGCCGCCCAGCAGGCAGCCGAGCGTGAAGTCGCGCAGCTCGTGGTCGTCGGCCATGGCCGCGAAGAAGCGGCTGACCCGTTCCAGCGGCGGCACGGCGTCGTCGTGCAGCAGCGCGCCGTGGCGAGCCTCGACGTCGTCCCAGTAGCGCTCGACGACGTCGACGAGCAGCGTCTCCTTGGAGTCGAAATAGCTGTAGAACGAGCCCTTCGGCACGCCGGCCGAATCGACGATCTCCTTGACGCCGGCGCCGTTGTAACCGCGCTCGTGGAACAGGCGCCCGCCCGCCTCGAGCAGGGCGTCGCGCACGCGGGGATTGGCGGGTCGGGGCATCAGACGGCGCTCGCGCGCTCCCCCTCCTGCTGTGCGGCGAGGAGCGCCCGGATGCGTTCTCTCGCCGTGATCAGGGAAGTCTCGGAGATCGAGAACGCGGCGGCACCGTCGCGCTTGCGCGCGGCGTTGACCAGGTCCTCCTGGCAGTCCGACAGCAGGTCCGGCTCGGAGGTGTCCAAGGCTCCCCGCGCGAAGACGATCTTGTAGGCGCGGCAGTGCTGCCAGAGCGTCCGGATCATGTTCACCAGAACCGGGTTGCCGGAGGCGGTGTAGAGGATCGTCAGCAATGCCTCGTCGTGGTCGAGGTGGTCGATCACGCGGCCGTCGTTGATCGCGGCCACCATCAGCTCGTACTCGACCTGCATCCGGTCGCAGTCGTCGTCGGTGACCCGTTCGCTCCCCAGTCGCGCGGCCTCGCCCTCGAGCAGCCGGCGCACGTCGTACGCGTGCACGAGCTCCTCGAGCGTCAACCGCTTCACGACGGCGCCCTTGTGCGGCTCCCGCTCGGCCAGGCCCGCCTCCTCGAGGCGGCGGATCGCCTCGCGCACGGGCATCACGCTGGTGCCGACCTGCTCGGCGAGGTCACGGATCCTCAGACGCGCGCCGGCGGGCAGGTCGCCGCTGATGATCGCGTCGTGGAGGACGGCGTAGACCTGATCGGTCAACAGCGTGGGCTCGAGCCGCTTCGAAAGGGTCACAGATCAAAGATATCTGATCTAGAGTTGCGTGATCTGTGATCACATCGTAAGGTGTGGCGACAAGAGAGCGCCCGCGCATAGGCGCGCCGGCGGCGACGGACCGCGATTCGTCCTTCGTTGAGGGGAGAGAGATGTTCGGTTCCAGGAACACGGCGGCCGTGGGCTGCCTCGTGGGCGCCCTTGCACTGGGTGTCGGGGCGTGCGGTAGCGACGACAGTGGTGGTGGTGGCGGCGACGCCGCGGGAGGCAGCGGCAAGACGCTGACGATCTACTCGGATATGCCGCTGCAGGGTGCGGGTGGCCCGCAGTCGCGGTCGGTTGTGAACGGCGAGAAGCTCGCGCTCGAGCAGAACGGCGGCAAGGCGGGCGAGTTCAAGATCAAGTTCGTCTCGTTGGACAACTCGACCGCGCAGGCGGGGAGTTGGACGCCGGAGGCGACGACGGCCAACGCCCGCAAGGTCGCTCAGGATTCCAATACGGCGGTGTACCTGGGCGAGTTCAACAGTGGCGCGGCGGCGGTCTCGATCCCGATCCTCAACGAGGGCGGGGTGCCGATGATCAGCCCCGCGAACACGTACGTGGGGCTGACGACCAAGGACCCGGGGTCGGCCGCGGGTGAGCCGGACAAGTTCTATCCGGCCGGTACGCGCAACTACGTGCGGGTGGTGCCTCGGGACTCGATCAAGGGGCCGGCGATGGCGTCGACGATGAAGGAGGACGGCTGCACGAAGGTCGAGCTGACCAACGACAAGGAGACCTACGGCGCGGGGCTCGCGCAGGCGATCGTGATCGCGGCCAAGCAGCAGGGGCTGAACGTGATCGCCAACGACGGGATCGACAAGAACGCCCCCAACTACCGCTCGCTGGCGCAGAGGGCCAAGGCGGCGGGTGCCGACTGCTTCGCGTACTCGGGCGTGACGCAGAACAACGCGGTGCAGCTCTTCAAGGACATGGCGGCGGGGATTCCCAACGCCAAGCTCTACGGGCCCGACGGCACGTGTGAGTCGGGCTTCATCAACAAGGACACGGGGATCCCGGCGGATGTGGCGGCGCGGTACAAGTGCACGTCGCCGACGCTGCCACCCGATCAGCTGCCGGCGACGGGCCAGCAGTTCTTCAAGGACTACGCCGCGAAGTTCGGCGGCACCCCGGATCCGTACTCGATCTACGGGTATGAGTCGATGCAGCTGGCACTGGACGCGATCAAGCGCTCCAAGACGGGCGAGAAGGCCGACATCGTCAAGGCGCTGTTCGCAACCAAGGACCGCGAGAGCGCGCTCGGCAAGTATTCGATCGACGCCAACGGCGACACGTCCTCGACCGACATGGCGCTGGACGGCGTCGAGGACGGCCAGCTGAAGTTCATCAAGGTCATCAAGGGCTCGTCGCTGTAGGCATGACCGACTTCCCGCACCTCTTCTCGTCGCTGGAGCTGCGTGGCAAGCTCCTGCGCAACCGGATCGTGTCCACCCCGCACGCCGCGGGCTGGGGGCGCGACGGGCTGATCGACGCGCGTGAGGTCGCCTATCACGTCCGGAAGGCCGCGGGCGGGGTTGGCCTGGTGATGACGTTCGGCTCGGCCTCGGTCGATCCCACCACGGCGGCGTCCTACGGCTCGGTCTCGCTGTGGGACGAACGCAACGAGCCGGCGCTCCGGGCCTTGGCCGACGGCGTCCATGAGCACGGCGCGCTGTGCATGTCACAGATGACCCACATGGGACGGCGCGGCACGTCGACGCTGACCGGCATCCCGCTGCGCGCGCCGTCGGATCTGCCGGAGGGCGTCCACCTCGAGGTGCCGGTGCCGCTGGCCGTCTCCGAGCTCCCGGCGATCGTGCAGCGGTTCGCGGACGCCGCCGCGCGGCTGGAGCGCTGCGGCTGGGACGGCTGTGACGTGACATCGTTCGGCGGGCATCTGATCGAGCAGTTCTTCGACCCGCGCGTGAACACGCGCACGGACGAATACGGCGGCAGCCTGGAGAACCGCACGCGCTTCGGCCGCGAGGTGCTGACAGCCGTGCGGGCGGCGGTGTCGGACGAGTTCATCGTCTCCTTCCGCATGGCCGGCGATCAGTGTCTCAGCGGCGGGCTCGGCCCCGACGAGATGATCGCGGTGGCGGGCAGCCTCGCGTCCACCGGCGCGATCGACGTGTTGAGCGTGAGCGGCGGCACGGGCGCGTCGCGCCTGTCGACCGCGTACTTCGTGCCGGGTGACGAGCTGCCCGAGGGCGTCTTCAACGACCTCGCGCGGCGCTTCCGTGAAGCGCTCGGCATCCCGGTCCTCGTGGCCGGGCGCAACGTCGAGCCGGCGATGGCCGACGCGTGCGTGGCGAGCGGCGTCGACCTGGTCGCGATGACACGGGCGATCATCGCCGACCCCGATCTGCCGTCGAAGGCGCGAGCCGGCCGCCGCGCGCGGCCGTGCATCGGGCTCAACGAAGGCTGCATCGGCCGCCTCTACACCGACCGGCCGATGTGGTGCTCGGTCAACCCGGGCATCCGCGACCCTGACCTGGCGACGCTCGTCCCGACCGACCAGCCGCTGAACGTCGTCGTCGTCGGCGGCGGCGTGGCGGGCCTGGAGGCGGCCCGCGGCGCCGCCCTGCGCGGTCACCGCGTCGTGCTCTTCGAACGCCGCCCGCACCTCGGTGGCCGGGCGCGCCTGGCCGGCGAGCGACGCGGCCGCGAACGCTGGGCGCGCTACATCGACTGGCTGCGCGAGGAAGCCCGGACCGCCGGTGCCGAGCTCCGCACCGGCGTCGCGGCGACCGCCGAGGCCGTGCTGGCCGAGGCGCCCGACGCCGTGATCGTCGCGACCGGCTCCGAGCTCCGCCCGGCCGCCGCGCTGCCTGGGCCGGTCCCGGTGATCGACGTCGACGCGCTGCTGGAGGACGGCGCCCCCGAGGTCGCGTCGGGCTTGGCGCTCGTGCTCGACGACGAAGGCGGCTTCCTCGCCCCGACCGCCGCCGAGCGGCTCGTCGCCGCCGGCTTCTCGGTGGAGATCACGACGACGCATCCCGTCGTGGGCGGCGAGATCGATCCCACCCAGCAGCCGTTCGTCCTCCGCCGCCTCGCGCTCGCCGAGGTCGTGATGACCCCGCACCTGAGCGGCGTGTCGAGCGACGGCGACGGCGTCACGCTCCGCCATCTCTACACCGAGCGCGACGAGCGGCGCGAGGGCGTCGACGTGGTCGTGATGGCCGGCTACCGCCACGCGCTCGCCGGCCTCCGCGACGAGCTCGCCGCGGCGCGGCCCGACCTGCGCGTCATCGTCGCCGGCGACGCGCTCGCGCCACGCACCCTGCTCGACGCCGTCGCCGAAGGCGCCCGCGCGGGAGCCGAGGTCTAGAACGCTTCGAGCGCTGGATCCTGGCGCAGCATCGCCTCCTGCAGTGCCCTGATGTGGGAGCCCGGTTCGATCCCCAGGTCGGCCAGCAGCGTCCGCCGGAGGTCATGGAACGCCGCGAGCGCGTCGGCCTGACGGCCCGACCGATAGAGCGCGAGCATGTGCTGGGCACGGGGGTGCTCGCGCAGCGGGCGCTCGCGGATCAGGGACTCGATCTCGCCGAGCACCTCACGATGGCGTCCGGACGCGAGATCGGCCTCGATCACGAGCTCGACGGCGTCGAGCCGGAGCTCCTCGAGCGCGCGGATCTCGGCCTGGGCGAAATCCTCGAACGCGACTTCGGAGAGCGGCGGACCGCGCCACATCGCGAGTGCCCGCCGGAGCGCGGCGGCGGCGTCCGGGGACCGACCGCCGCCGAGCGCACCTCGCCCGTCCACGATCAGCGCCCGGAACAGGTCGGCGTCGAGCGCATCCGGCTCGACGGCGAGCAGGTATCCGCCGGTGACCGTCTGCAGCGGGCCGCCGGCGCGGGACTCGCCGGTGGGGTCGAGCGTGGTGCGCAGGCGTGTGACCGCGACGTGGACGCGCTTGACGGCGCCCTTCGGGGGTTGGTCGCGCCACAGCGCGTCGATCAGCCGATCCGTGGAGACCGTGCGGTTGGCGTGGATGAGCAGGAACGCCAACAGCGCGAGCTGTCGCGCGCCGTGGACGGGCAACGGCCCGCGAGGACCTGCGACCGCGATCGGGCCGAGGATGCGGAAGCTCGTGACTCCTGCGGCTGGCGTCACGGGCTGACGCTACCGGTTCCCGCAGCGGCGCGCTCATTTTCCGCTCACGGCTGTAACCGCGCGGTAACCGCGTTGGCGGATGCTCGCCCGCGACTCGAACACGCCGCGAGAGGAGACAGCATGCCGTCCTGCCGGAGTTTGGCACCGGTATTGGCATCGATCGGGCTCTTGGCCATCGTCGCCGAGGCCCGCGCCGTCGAGCCCACGCACGTGGTCGCGGCGAATGTCAACGACGCCGCCATCGATGGGAGCCGCGGCTCGCACCAGGTCTTTCTCGCGAGCGATCCGGCGCGGCGTGTCGGAAAGCTGCTGGTGATCATGGCGGGCGGCGGCCTGACCAATCTCCCGCCGGACTGGTCCGATCTCGGCGCCGAAGGCGCGCGTCTCGGCTACCACACGATCGTCCTCGCCTACAAGAACGAGGTCCCGATCGCCGCGGCCCCGCCGGCCGGCTGCGGGAACAGCGTCGAGCCGCCCGCCTCACCAGCCAACTGCGCCTTCGACGCGCGGATGGAGATCCTCGACGGAAAGGGCGAGTCGACCGTCGTCGCGGTGGATCGGCCCAACAGCATCGAGAACCGGTTGACCAAGGCGCTTCAGTATCTGGCGGCGACGTACCCGACCGAGGGGTGGGCCGCGTTCCTCGACGCGAGCGGCACGGAGCCGGCGTGGTCGCAGATCGCGATGAGCGGCCAGTCGCTCGGCGCCGGGCAGGCGGTCGTGGCCGGCATGGCGCACCCACTGCACCGCGTCGTGACCTTCGGCGGCTGGACGGATGCCAAGCACGGGTGGGTGAAGCCCGGGCTGACAACGTCGAATCGCTACTTCGCGCTGATCCACGCACGCGACAACTTCTACGCGCGGGCGTGTTACGCCTACCTCGCGCTGGGCATGGCGCCGGCTTGCCCGCTCCCGGCGAATACACCGCTCATCGACGATCGCCAACCGCCGTTCGGGACGCCGCTGCTCGTGATGAACATCGAGCCGTTCAGGCTCGACGGCGTGGCCGATCCGTACCACACGAGCGCTTCACGGGATGGCTGGATCGCCCGTGAACCGGACCTCACGCCTTCGCGCAAGCTGCTCAACGCCTGGCGCTCCGTGCTCGGCGACAGCGACGCCGACACGCGGCTCGACCAGGTCGACAACTGCCCGCTCGTCGCCAACGCCGACCAGACGGACTCCGACCACAACGGGACCGGCGACGCCTGCGGACCCACGTTCGCCGCGGGCACGGTGGGCGGCACCGTTCCCGCGACGCTCTCGCTCACGCTCGGCCCCCCGGCGACGTTCGGCGCGTTCGTCGCCGGGGTCGACCGGACCTACACGGCCTCCACGACCGCGACGGTCACGTCCAGCGCCGGCAACGCCGCGCTCACGAACGCCGATCCGGGCAACCTCACCAACGGCGCGTTCGGGCTCTCCGAACCGCTGCTGGTGGAGCTGTCCAAGACCGCATGGAACGGCCCTGTGTCCAACGAGGTGACGACGGTGACGTTCAAGCAGCACATCGGCACCACGCAGGCGCTGCGCACCGGCACCTACAGCAGGACGCTGACGTTCACGCTGTCGACGACGATGCCGTAGGGGAACTCAGAGGCGATGTGACGCGAGGTACTCCAGCGAGGAGAGCGTGTCCGAAGTCGGCCGGTACTCCAGTCCGATGTGACCGGAGTAGCCGGCCTCGTCGAGCCGGGTGAGCACCGTGGGCCAGTCGATGACCCCCGTGCCGGGCTCGTGGCGCCCGGCGTGATCGGCCACGTGAACGTGGCCGATCAGCTCGCCCTTCCCGCCGATCGGGACGCCAGGGTCCTCGCCCATCACCGCCGAGTGGTAGACGTCGTAGAGAAGCTTCACGTGGGGCGAGGAGGTCTCCTCGACCAGTCGCAGGCCGTGTTCGGTGCCGGTGACGAAGACCCGCGGGTGGTCGATGTCATTGAGCGGCTCGAACAGCAGGGTGAGCCCGTGGCGGCCCGCGATCTCGCCGCCCACCCGCAGCGCCGCGACGATCGCGGCGTCCTGCTCCGCCGCCGGCACGTGTGGCAGGCGCTCGCCCGAGGCGACGACGAGCGTCGCGCAGCCGATCGTCTCCGCCGCGCGCGCCGACTCCTCCGCCGCTTCGGTGAACTCCGCCAGCCGCCCGGCATCCACGATCGGCACCTGCGGCTCGACGAGCATCATCACGATCGCGAGGCCGCCGGCGCGCGCCGCCTCGGCGACCGCCGCGAGATCCTTGTTCCGCCAGTGCCAGAACTCGACTCCGTCGAGCCCGGCGTCCGCCGCGCGGTGGATCCGCTCCGGGACGGACGCGCCGTCCTCGGCGAACAACCACTCGATGCAGGCCGACCGCCTCATGGCAGCTCGAGGAGGCCGTCGCTCAGCGCGATCGCGATCAGCTGGGCGCGCGTGCGCGCGCCTGTCTTCGCCATCGCGTTGCGCACGTGGGCGCGGACGGTGTCCGGGGCGATGTGCAGCTCGGCGCAGATGTCGGCCGAGACGTCGCCGAGCGCGATCCGGTGGACGATCTCGCGCTCGCGTGGCGTCAGCTTCGCGGGTTCGCGCGGGCGGTCCTGGTCCTGCCGGGAGCGTTCGTGGAGGCAGACCGCGAGCACGAGCGTGCGGGGACCGATGCGGGTCGCGCGCATCGCGAAGTCGACGATGCGCGTCGAGCCGTCGGGCCGGCGGATCCGCCGGCTGCCGAAGGACTCGCCCGCGAGCACCTGTGCTCGCCAGGTCTCGTCGTCGGGCGCCTCGGCGGGGTCGTCGAGGATCGTCGCGACCGGCTGGCCGACGAGCCAGTCCGTGGAACGGCCCGCCATGACGGCGCTCGCCTCGTTGGCGGCGACGATGCGGCGGTCGAGGTCGACCATGAGCATCGCGTTGGACGAGCGCTCGAACGCCGTCCGGAACACCGGCTCGAAGCCTTCGGCGCCTAGGCGGGTCGCGGACATTCGTCTCCGGCGCCAGCGTCGTGACGCGCCGGGTGACCGCGCCTCACCCGCGCGGGGTGACGGCGGGGCGAGAGCGGGCCCGGTACAACACCCGCTCTCGCCGATCGCCGACGTCCTGAGCGCTGCGACCTACCCCATCCATTTGCAGCGCTCACAAGCAGTATCGGAACCCGCCCACAGCTGGCCAATCGCACAGATGTGCGAAATGTGCTTGCGGCGGCGAGCCCGCACGTGGTAGGGAGTCACGATGAGTCTCCGGAACGCCGTGTTGATCGCGGCCATGATCGCGCTCGGCCTGCTGCCGGCGGCTGCCGACGCGGCCGAACCCGACGCGGTGCCGGGCGAGGTCGTCGTGGCGTTCCGGTCCGGAGCGGACGGCGCTGACCGTGCCGGCGCGCGATCGGCGGCGGAGGTGCGCGTCAAGCAGGGCCTGATGGCGTCGGGCGTGCAGCTCGTGACGGTGGAGAGCGGCCAGACCGTCGACGACGCGATCGCGGCGCTCGAGCAGCGCGCGGATGTGCTGTACGCCGAACCCAACTGGATCTACCACGCCAGCTCCACCTACCCGGATGACCCGCTCTTCGCCAGGTTGTGGGGGCTGGAGAACACGGGCCAGGCGGTCAACGGCGGCGCGGCCGGCACGGCGGACGACGACATCGACGCCCCGGAGGCGTGGGACCACAACCGCGGGAGCGCGTCGACGGTGGTGGCGGTCGTCGACAGCGGCGTGGCGTACGACCACCCCGACCTCGCGCCGAACATGTGGGTCAACGCGGGCGAGATCCCGGGCAACGGGCTCGACGACGATCTGAACGGCCGGGTGGACGACGTCCGCGGCTGGGACTTCGTGGAGGGCGACAACGACCCGTGGGACACCAACGACCACGGGACGCACGTCGCGGGCACGATCGCGGCCCGCGGCGACAACGCCACCGGCACCACGGGCGTGGCCTGGCGGGCGTCGATCATGCCGTTGCGCGCGCTTGACACCGAGGGCTCCGGCACGAACGCGACGATCACGGACGCGTTCACGTACGCGGCGGTCAACGGCGCCAGGGTGGTCAACGCCTCGCTGGGCGGCGGCGGCTTCTCGCAGGCCATGTCGGACGCGATCAGCACGCACCCGAACACGCTGTTCGTGGTCGCTGCGGGCAACGGCGGCACGGACGGGGTGGGCGACGACAACGACGCGGCGCCGACGTATCCGTGCAGCTACACGGCGGCGAACCTGATCTGCGTCGCCGCGACCGACAACCGCGACGCGCTCGCGGGCTTCTCGAACTTCGGCGCCGCGTCGGTCGACCTGGCGGCACCGGGCGTCGACGTCTACTCCGAGCGGCCGCACGTCACCGACCTCTTCAGCGACGACTTCGAGAGTGGCATCGGCAAGTGGACGGTGCAGAGCGGCCCGTGGGGTACGCAGTCGGCGCTCAACACCAACTGGCTGGTCGACTCGCCCAACGCCAATTACGCCAACAACGCCGACGTGGCGATCCGGACCACCGCGCGCGTCGACGCCGGCACGAGCACCAACTGCGCGATGAAGTTCAGCTACGGGACATTCCTCCAGGACGGCGTCGACTGGCTGTACGTGCAGTCGTCGCCGGATGCCACGGCGTGGACGGACCTCAGGCGCATCGGCCACACGAACGGCTCCGTGAGAGCCGCCGGGCTCGGCCTCGGCGCGCCGGGGAACCGCTACTACCGGTTCCGGCTGACGTCCGACGCCAGCGTCACCGCGAACGGCATCTACGTCGACAACGTCCGCCTGGGATGTCGAGGCGGAACGTACGGCAGCAGCGACTTCCAGTACTTGAACGGCACATCGATGGCGACACCACACGTCGCGGGCGCCGCCGTCGTGCTGTTCTCGGCCAAGCCCTCGGCGACCGTCGCCCAGGTCAAGGCGGCGTTGCTGAACACCGGCGACCCGCTCGCCGCGTTGAACCTCAAGACGGTCTCCGGCCGGCGGCTGAACCTCAACGCGGCGCTCCAATCGCCCGCGCTGAGGGCGAACACGGTGGCGACGATCGGCATCAAGCATCCCGATCCGTCGGTGGTCGGCCAGCCCGTCACGGTCCACTACAGCGTCGTGGGTGACGTGCTCGGCAACAGCGCGCCGACGGGAACGGTGACCGTGAGCGCCGGGGCCGGCTCCTGCTCGAGCACGGTCTTCGAAGGCCAGTGCACGCTCGTGTTCACGACGCCCGGCGCGAAGTCTTTGACCGCGACCTACGGTGGCGACGCGTACGACAATCCGAGCCCGGTCTCGGCCGCCGTGGCGCACCAGGTCAACCGCGCCGACAGCGCGGTCGCGATCGAGGACACGAAGACGACGTCGCTCGTCGGCGAGGCGGTGCGGATCAAGTTCACCGTCGCCGCCGTGCCGCCCGGAGCGGGCGCGCCGACCGGGTCGGTGCGGGTCAGCGACGGCGTGGACGACTGCTCGGCTGCGCTTGCGGCCGGGTTCTGCGACATCACCCTGACGACGGCGGGCGCGAGAACGCTGACCGGGACCTACTCCGGCGATGCGAGCTTCGCGGGCAGCGTCTCGCCCGGCGGAGCGCACACTGTCGACCGGCACGCGACCACCACCGTGATCCAGTCCGACGCTCCCGACCCGTCGGATGTCGATCGTCCCGTCACGGTGCGGTACGCGGTCACGGCGGGCGCGGGCCTGGGTACGCCGGCCGGAGCGGTCACCGTCAGCGACGGCATCGACAGCTGCACCGCCACGGTCGCCGCCGGCGGTTGTGACATCACGCTGACGTCGGTCGGCGCACGGTCGCTGACCGCGACCTACGCGGGCGGGGCGGACTTCGGCACCAGCACGTCGGCGCCGGAGCCGCACACCGTGGCCGGAAGGGCGACGATCACCACGATCACCCCCGTCCTCCTGGACCCGCCCGCCGCCCAGAACCCAACGAACCCCGTCATTCCCCAGCCCACCGTCGCGCCCGCGGCCGCGCGCATCTCCGGGGCGCGCGTGTCGAGCCGCCGGTTCCGGCTCTCCGCGACACCGAAGCTCGCGCAGGCCAGCCGCGCTCCCATCGGAACGACGTTCACCTACGTGCTCGACCGCGCCGCACCGGTGCGCTTCGACTTCACCCAGCCGCGAGGCGGCCGCGCCGTCGGCGGCAAGTGCGCCGCGCGCAACGAGCGCGGCCCCAAGTGCACGCTCCAGCGAGGTTCGCTCACCTTCGCCGGTCACGCAGGCGCGAACACGGTCCGCTTCCAGGGGTGGCTCTCCCGCACCCGGAAGCTCACCCCCGGCGCCTACACGCTCGTGCTGACCGCGGGCCAGACGTCGCAGCAGCTCCAGTTCACGATCGTCCGCGGGTGACAGGGGAAGCTGCGGGATGACCGCTCAGAGCGATGTGCTCGTGATCGGGGCCGGCGTCGTCGGTCTGGCGACCGCGCTCGGCCTTGTGCGGCGCGGCCTGCGGCCGGTCGTGCTGGAGCAGTTCGAGGTCGGCACCCTGTACGGCTCCAGCCACGGGCGGGCGCGGATCTTCCGGCTGCTGCACCAGGACGAGGCCGACGTGCGCGACGCGCTGGCGGCCGAGGAGCTGTGGCTCGGCCTGGAGCGCGAGAGCGGACGCCGGATTCGTTCGAACGTCGGCGGGCTCGATCTGCGCATCCAACAGGCCGACCGGTTCCTCGCCGCCATGCAGGCCGCCGGCGCGCCCGTCGAGGTGCTCGACGGCCGCGACGTGCAGCGCATCTACCCGACGCTGCGGCCGCCGGGCGGCGCGCTGCGCGATCCCGCGGCGTCGGTCCTATACGCCGACCAGGTGCTCGCCGCGCTGCGCGAGCGCGCCGAAGCCGAGGGAGCCGAGGTTCGCGAGGGCGCTCGCATGGAGCGCCTGGACGGCGCCGACGGCCATGTCGCGGCGCGGCTGGCTTCCGGCGAGGTGCTCGAAGCGGGCGCGGCGGTGCTGGCCGGCGGTCCGTGGCTGCGCCGGCTGGCCGCTGAGCAGGGCATCGTGATTCCCGCGGAGCCGACGCTGCAGAGCGTCAGCTACCACCGTCTCGCGGACGGGCCGACGCCGACCGTGATCGAGGACATCGAGGCGGGCGAGGTGTACGCGCTGGTGGAGCCCGACGGTCTGCTCAAGGTGGGGCTGCACGAGCCCGGCCCACCCGCGGATCTCGACGGCGGCGATCGCCGCCCGCGCGAGCCGGCGCTGGCCACGCTCGCGCAGTGGGTGGCCGACCGTTTCGTCACGGTCGACGGCCCGGCGCGCGAGCCTCAGGGCTGCATCTACACGTGGCTGCCCGGCGCGGCGTTCCAGATGGTCGCGCGCGATCGGGTGGTGGCCGTGTCGGCCTGCAGCGGCCGTGGATTCAAGTTCGGCGTGCTGACCGGGGACCGTGTGGCAGCGGAGGCCGCCGCCCGAGTCTGAAGGTGACGCGGTGTGGGACGCCTCGCGGCGTCCCACACCGGGTGGCTCAGGCGGTGCGGGGTGACAGCGCGAGCAGCGAGTTGAGGATCTGCGCGAGCTGGCCCAGCGGGGTGTTGGCGAGCGCGTTCGGGTCGAGCAGGCCCGTGATCCCGCAGAGCAGGTTGCCCAGCAGGTTGCCCGGGCCCTGGACCGCGTCGATGCGCAGCTGGATCTGGTTGGTGCGGACCACGAGGCCCAGCAGGTTCAGGTTGATCGGGCCGAGGTCCAGGCTCAGGATCGAGCACGTGTTCCCGGCCGGCAGCGGCGGCAGCGGCAGCGGCGGCACCTGTGCTGCCTGGGCGCCAGCGGCGGCGCTGGATGCGTTGGCGACGCCCGCGGGCAGCCGCACGTTGTCCTTGGTGACCTTCTTGTGGCCGGCCTTGCCCTTGACGGTGCCGACCGAGTAGAGCTTGCCGCCCTTGGAGATGAACTTCTCGATCGTGTATGTGCCGGTGAACTGCTGCTTGCCGTTGGTGCTCTTGCCGCTGATCGGCACTACCTGCGACAGCCGCGCCGGACTGTCCTGGGCATTGGCGACACCGGTGCCGCCGAAGAGCATCAGGGCGCACGTGGTCGTGGCCGCAACGGCGGCCAGACGGGTGAATGACATCGATCCCCCTACGAATCGTTTTAGGTTCTCAAGCACTCCCCAAGGCCGCCGCGCGATAACCGAACGTGGCGCGTTACCTGACCCCAGTCACAGCGGGTTGACACGTGGTTTCAACGGGTCAACAGTTCGCCACCGCGGGATCGACGAAGGGCGTGCCGACCAGGCTGCCGCTCGTCTGGCCGTTGTTGTAGAAGGCGTCGGCGCTGACATAGAACCGGTTGTTCCACGGGGCGGAGGCGATCCGGTACCACCAGGTGTTGCCGTCGGCGACGCGGAAGCCCTGGAGGCGGCAGGCGATCTGGACCGTCTGGTGGGCCGCGATGGTCGGGCCTTCGGTGCCGCCCGCGTTGCCGGCGTTCGTCCACGTGTGGGCGACGCCGCCGGTCGTCTCGCCCCAGGTGGCCGGCGGGGGCGGAGCGGTGGTCGGGGTGGGGGTGGGCGTCGTGGTGGGGCCGCTCACCGGGCGGTTCTGGGAGACGATGCGCGCGCCGTCGCCGAGCGGGCCGCCTTCGATCGGCGCCCACGGCAGGCTGCGGTTGTTGTTGCAGTCCAGCCGGCTGTAGTGCAGGTGTGGACCGGTCGAGTTGCCGGTCGTTCCGCTCAGGCCGATCAGCGCGTACTGCGCGATCTGATCGCCAGGGTCGACGTCGACGCGCGAGAGGTGCGCCATCACCGCGCACGTCCCGTCGCCCGCCTTGAGGTAGACGTAGTTGCCGTAGCCGCTGCCACAGCTCTTGTTGCCGACGACGCAGCCTCGGCTGACGCGGGCGACGACGCCGTTGAACCCGGCGCGGATCTCCGTCCCGGTTCCGATCCCCAGGTCGACCGCGTCGCGCGTGTAGACCGTCGAGTGCGAGAACACGCCGCCCGGGCCTTCGGTGAAGGTCGCGGCGTAGCCCTGGGGGAGCGGCCAGTAGCTCGCGAACCCGGCGCCGCCCGCGTTGGCGGGCCCGGAGACCGCGTAGTCGTCCGGGTTGCCCACGCCCTCCGGGAGGCTGTCGGTGAGGTCGAGGTGCTCGGAGACCGGGTCGGCCGTCGCGCTCGGCACCGGCGCGACGACGACGAAGCTCGCGCTCGCGCCCTTGGACCCGCACTTGACGCGGGCGATGTTCACGCCGATCGCCGCGGTCGAGGGCAGCGTGAGCTTCACGCGGGTCCCGCGGGTCCGCGTCGAGACGATCGGCGTGGCGCCCTTGACCGCCGCGCGGAGCGTGATCGTGCAGCGGCGGTGCTGGGTGCCGCTGAGGCGGACGGTCAACTGCTCGCCGGCGGCGACCGTGTTCGGCGAGACCTTGATGCGCGGTTTCACGCGCGCCTCGGCGACACCGCTCCCGACGACCGCCGACAGCAGCGCCGCTGTCATGAACGTTGCTCGAACCATGCGCCCAGCATCGAGCCGGGCCGAACGGCCGGCAAGGGAGCTCAGGTGCACGCCGCGTGCACCTCTCAGCAGAGCGGGACGGCGGGGTCCACGAACGGGGTTCCCTGCAGGCTGCCGCTCGTCTGGCCGTTGTTGTAGAACGCGTCCGCTGACGCGTAGAAGCCGTTGTTCCACGGCGCCGACGCGATCCGGTACCACCATGTGTTGCCGTCGGCCACGCGGAAGCCCTGCACCTTGCAGGCGACGTTCACGGTCTGGTTGCTCGCGATCGTCGCGCCCTCGGTGCCGCCCGCGTTCGCGTAGTCCGTCCACGTGTGCGTCACCCCGCCCGTGGTCTCGGGGTACGTGGCGCCGGGCGTCGGCACGGGGCTCGTGGGGGTGGGCGTGGGAGCCGGGGAGACCGGCGTGACGTTGTCGATCGCGAACACGCGCGCGTCGCGGTTCCCGGTCTGCGTGCCCTGGCCGTCGACGACGATCGCCTCGATCTTGACCGTGCCCCAGTCGGGTTGGCTCTGGTCGGGGATGGTGCGGCTGTCGAACGCCAGCTCCCACACGCCCGGGGCGCTCATCGGCGTGGCGTTGCCCAGGAAATGCCAGGCGCGCGTGGTGGCGTCGCGCGGGTTCGAGGCGTAGTACGCCCGCAGGCCGACCGCCGCGACGTCGCCCGCCGTCGTCACGTAGACGTTCGCCTGCCCGCTCAGCGTCGCGCCCGCCGCGGGACCGGTGATCTGCACCGAGATCCCGGGCTTGGGCGGCGGCACGAGCTCGTTCTCGTCGAGCCCGGGCCAGTCCGCCGGTGCGTTGGTCCACCCGAGGTAGAGGTGCTTCCAATAGCGGCCGCGGGAGATGTCGGTCACGGTCACCCGGTTGAGCGCCGAGATCATCTTGCCCTTGCCGAGCGCGAGGCCGACGTGCCCGTACTTGCGGTTGGTGCTGTCGGCCTTGAAGTACAGCAACGCGCCAGGCGGCGCCTTCTTCATGTTCTTCCAGCCGCGCTCGAGGTCCATCGCCTTCGCGGCGATCGCCGCCGTGTCGAAGAGTCCCTTCGTGCCGTAGGCCTCTTCGACGAACCGCTCGCAGCGCCACGGGTACTGGGTCGAGCCCATCCGCCCGCGCGCCCACTCGACCGCCCGCTCGCGATCCTCCGCCGGGCGCGGGCCGCCGCCGTAGCCGCCGCCGCTCTCGATCGGGCGGCCGCGCGCGCCGTCCTGGTCGGGCGCGTTCTTGGGCCGCTTCGCGGCCTTCGGGATCGGGATGCAGCCCTTCGGCTTGTGGCCGGCCTTGCAGTAGGTCCGGTCGGCCGCGGAGGCCGCGGGCGAGCCGAAGGCGAGGGCGAGCAGGAGCACCGCGGCGAGGGTTGCACCCACGCACGGCAATCGAACAAGACGAACGGTGTGCGCGACGTGCACTCAATGCGCAGCATAACCTGGTCCGCGGGGGTCGATGCTAGGGACGTGTCCGCTCAACTCGTCGGGATTCCCAGGCGCTTTCGCCACGCGATCGCGCTGCTCCTCACCGCGCCGGCGCTCCTGGCCGCCGCGCACAGTGCGTACGCCATCAGCGCCGCGCCGTCACCGGCTTCGATCTACTTCTCGCCTTACGAGGCGGGCAGCCACGAGCTGAACGACCGCTCGGCGCTGGGCCTCGCGCGGGGGTCGTGGTGGAGCTCGGGTTGCGCGCCCGGCGCCGCGGGGGCGGCCCGCTCGGCCGCGGGTGGACGTCCGATCACGACCGTCGCCGGTTGGAGCCTCGGGCGCGTGGGCGTGCTGCGCTACCTCGCGGCGGCATCCGACGACGAGCTGCGCCGGGTCAACTACGTGCTTCTGATCGACCCCGGCACCTACGACGAGCTCTCCTGCGACCGCCAGATCGGCGGCGGGGCGGCGCTCGCGCGGTGGCTCACGGTCAATCAGAACGCCCACCTGGCCGTGATCTCGACCACCGAGGTGAGCCAGAAGCAGCGTTCGAAGGGCATTCAGGAGAGCTACTTCAACGACATCCGCAACCAGTCGGTCCCGCCGCGGGTGAACCTGCGTCCCCGGGTGCTGACCTGCAACTACTCGATGACGCACCAGCAGGCGTTCAGTACCGCCCAGTACTGGATCCAGCACGGCATCGGCACTGATTCGTGCCCGACGCTGCGCACCGGCTCCCGGTCCTTCCCGCCCTCGGCCGCCTGGCATCCCTAGGCGCCGGATTGCGCGACGGATCCACATTGGATAGGTTCGCCGGACACGTCGATGTCAATCGTTGCGAGCCTCACCGCGCCGGGTGCGATCTCCGGGGTCGCGTTGCGCCCGGAGTCGGCGCCGCTGCTCATGGGCCGGGCACCCGGGGCGGACATCGTGCTGGACGATCCGACCGTCTCCCACGTCCACGCGCAGCTCTCGTGCGAGGGCCGGGGGTGGGTGCTGGCCGATGACGGGCGCTCGCGCAACGGGTGCTTCGTGAACGGTCAGCGCGTCCGCGAGCCGCGGCCGCTGCGCGACGGCGACCGGGTCCGGCTGGGGAACGCCGAGCTGGTCTTCCGCGCGCCGCGGCGCGGGTCACGCGCGCGGCCGCCCGGGGCGCCGCCGCTGCATCGTCAGCTGCTGATGGAGCTCGCGCGCCCGCTGCGCGAGCAGCCGCGGGGGCTGCCGTGCACGGACACCGAGCTCGCGCAGCGGCTCGGGATGACGATCGTGGCGGCGCGCAACGCCGTGCGTGAGCTGTGCGTGTGGTACGGGATCGCCGATCCCGATCCGTGGCGGGCGCGGTCGCGGCTGGCCAAGGCGGGACTGGGGCTCGGAGGATGAGGCGCGGCTGGTTCATGCTGCTGGCGGGCGTGCTCGCCGCCCTCGTCGGAACGGGCGTGCACGCGGTGGCGCGCGGCGTCGAGCACACGACGGTCGACTGGCGCTACCAGGTCCGCGGTGACCGCGCGCCCGCGCCGGACGTCGCGATCGTGGCGATCGATCCCGACACCGGACGCGCGTTCGGCGAGCGCCTGCCGCCGACCCGCGACCAACAGGCGGCGGTCGTCCGCAACCTCACCGCCGCCGGCGCGCGGGTGATCGCGTACGACCTCGTGTTGAAGGGCGTGACCGAGCCCGACCCGGATGACGCCATCGTCGCCGCACTCGACGCCAGGAACACGGTCCTCGCCGTCAACGCGTACGACTCCCAGGGGACCCCGGAGGACCTGATCGCCGGGATCGGGGACTTCGCGGACTCGGACGTCGTGCCGGGGAACATCAACCGCCTGCCGGTGACGGACGAGGGCAGCTGGATCCGCTTCACGCCCGCGATCGGTCCGCTCGACAGCTTCGCGTACGCGGCGGCGAAGGCGTTCAGCGGGCGCCGCATGGCGTTCGACGAGCGTGCGCTGATCGACTTCCGCGGGCCCGCGGGCACGCTTCGCCCGCTGTCGTTCGCTGACGTTCACGACGGGAACTTCGACCCCGCGTCCGTGCGCGGGAAGGTCGTCGTGATCGGTGTCACCGCGCCCGAGTTCCACGACCAGCACGACACGCCGTTCGGCCGGATGGACGGCGTCGAGCTGCAGGCCAACGCGATCGCCACCGCGCTCGACGGCTTCCCGCTGCGTACGGTCGGCAACGCCACGACGCTGCTGCTCGCCGCGCTGATGCCGCTCGTCGCGCTGGCACTGGGCCGACGCCGGAGCGGCGCGGGATCGCTCGAGCTGCTCGGCGCCGGCGTCGCGTCGATCGCCCTCTGGGCGGTGGCCGCGCAGCTCGCGTTCAACGCGGGATACGTCGTCGCGTTCGTGCCCGGCGCCGCGGCGCTGGCGACGGCGACCGCGCTGCTGTGGGCGAGGGCGTCCGCCGAGGAACGCCGCCGCCTGACCGAGCTGCGCCGGCGCTTCGCCGACGGCGAGACCGAGCTCATCTCGCGCGTCGTCTCGTCCCAGCCGGGCGACGAGGTCTACGACCTCAAGTTCGTCGGCGGCTACCAGCTGCAGCTCCCGATCGGGTCCGGTGGCATGGGGGTCGTCTGGCGGGCGAAGGAGCCGGACCTGGAGCGCGAGGTCGCGGTCAAGGTGATCCGCGAGCGGCACGCGCTGAACCCTGGCTACCGCGCACGGTTCCTGCGCGAGGCCCGCAGCGCGGCGATGGTCGAGCACCCGTACGTCGTGCCGATCTACCACGTCGGCGGCGACGGCGGGAGCATGTACATCGTGATGCGCCTGATCGACGGGTACACGTTGCGCGACCGGCTGCGCGAGCGCGGGCGGATGGAGCTCGGCGAGGCCGCGGCGCTGCTGCACCGGATCGCGGGCGCGCTGGACAAGATCGGCAGGGCCGGGATCGTGCACCGTGACATCAAGCCGGAGAACATCCTGCTCGCCCACGAGGACCCCGGCCATCCGTACCTCACGGACTTCGGCATCGCCGCGCCCGCGGCCAGCGGGCCGGTCGCGGGCGGACAGGCGGGGACGTTCGCCTACATGGCGCCGGAGCAGATCGCCAACCGCGACCTCTCGCACGCGACCGACATCTACGCCCTCGGCGCCGTCCTGTTCCACTGCGTGACCGGATCGACCCCGTTCCCGTTCGTCGACCAGGACGACGTGCTGGTCGCGCACGCGACCAAGGCGCGGCCGAAGGCGTCGGACGTCAACCCCACCCTCCCCGTCGCGCTCGACGGTCTGATCGAGCAGGCGATGGCGATCGACCCGGCGGAGCGCTTCCGCGCCGCCACCTCGTTCACCCAGGCGGTGCTCGACATCGTCCCCGACGAGCCGACCGCCGATGACGCCGACGACGACCCCGATCCCGCCCCGCGGCCGACGCAGCCGGTCTAGATGGATCCGTTCGACCCGCACACGTCCACGCCCGAGGAGCTCGTCCGCCGGAACGAGCTCGACCGCAGCGGCACCCCGTACCTGGCCTGGCGTGGCCCGGAGGGGGATCTGCGGATCTTCGAGCTCGACCCAGAGGACGCCGACGATGTCACGATCGGCGCCAATGCGGCGTGCACGATCGTGCTCGAGTGGGACGACAAGGTCTCGCGGCTGCACGCCGAGGTCGGCCGGCGCGGGGGTGACTGGTTGATCGTCGACGACGGGCTCTCACGCAACGGGACCTACGTCGGGGGTGAGCGCATGTCTGGCAGGCGCCGCCTGCGCGACGAGGACCGGATCGTCGTCGGCGCGACGATCGTGGCCTTCCGCGCAGGCGAAGCCCACGAGCGCGAGACCCAGGTCACGGACGGCCATGTCGGCCGCGGCGACCTCACCGCGATCGAGCTGCTGGTGCTGCAGCGGCTGTGCGCGCCGCTCGTGCTCGAGGGCGCGGACGAGCCCATGACCAACGAGGACATCGCCAAGGACATCCACTACTCACTGGACGGCGTCAAGCGCGGGATGACCCGGCTGTTGCGGAAGTTCGACATCACCGAGCGGCCGCAGCGCCGGCGGCTCGCGAAGCGTGCGATCGCGACCGGGATCGTGAGCCGCTCGGACTATCCGACCACGAACGCGTAGTCGCGCTCGATCCGGCCGTCCGCGGCGAGGGCCAGGAAGTTCAGCCCGACGGCGACCACCTCGCCCCCCGCGACGGCCTCCCAGTGGAACTTGACGACGTCGCCCACGCGGTCCGCGTCGTCGCGGCCGCGGAAGGTCATCCCCTCGGAGCCGACCCAGTGCTCGTAGGCGCTCGTCGCGCGAGCGAGGACCTGCTCATGGCCGCGCGCCTCGAGGTGCGCCGACAGGCCGATCCCGGGCCGCGCCGCGATCGCGCGGACCTCGTCCGGCGGCTGCAGGATGTAGCGCCCGTCCTCCGTGAACAGCTCGGCGACCATCCGCCGGCGCCGGTCGGCATCGGGCTCGTTCCAGAGGGCGATGTACTGCTCGATCAGCTCATGTGTGTGCGTCATGCGGCAACGGTCGCCGACCAGGCGCCGGGCGTCGATTACCTCTCGTGTAAGTTCATGCGGGTGGCCGTCCAGACCGAGCGGGAGCCTGAGACCGCCGGCGAGCTGATCCGGTTCTGGCGCACGCGCCGCGGTCTCAGCCAGCTCGAGCTGTCGCTGGACGCGAACGTCTCGACCAAGCACCTGAGCTTCGTCGAGACCGGCCGCTCCGCCCCGAGCCGCCAGCTGCTCGTCCACCTCGCCCAGCACCTCGATCTGCCGATCGGCGAGCGCAACCGGCTGCTGCTCGCGGGTGGCTTCGCGCCGCCCTATCTGGCGCTGCCGTACGACGGCGAGGTGATGCAGCCGCTGCGTGAGTCGCTCGCGCGGCTGCTCGCGGCGCACGAGCCGAACCCGGCCTTGATCGTCGACGGTCTCTGGAACCTGATCGAGTCCAACCGGGCCGCGTCGCTGCTCTGGGACGGCGTCGACCCGGAGCTCCTCGAGCCACCGATCAACCTGCTGCGCCTCGGCGTCCACCCGGGCGGCCTCCCGCGGATCTCGTCCATGACCGCGGCGTGCAACGCGCCGCTGATCCACCGGCTCAAGCGCAGGAGCCGCGACGACGCCGATCCCGCCCTCGCCGAGCTCATCGAAGAGGTCGAGTCCTACCTCCCCGACGAGCCGCCGGTCGCGCCCGCCACCCAGCCGGTGGTCTCGCTCAAGCTCCAGACCCGCGTCGGCGAGGTGGAGCTGTTCACGGTCATCGCCACCCTCGGCGCCCCGCTCGACGTCACCGCCGCCAACCTCGCGATCGAGACGTTCCTCCCGATGGACGCCGTGAGCGCGGCGAGGCTCGCCGCGCTCTCCGGCGACAGCGGGTGATCGGTTCGGTCGAATTCCGGCCAGGTTGCCGTGCCTCGAACACCCTCGCACTGTTCGAGTTGGCACGTTGGTGGGGTGCATCGATCCAGCGGCCTGACAGGGGTGGTGGACGGGGTGTAGGCGAGCGCCTTGGTGTACGTGCCGGTCCGCAGCACGTCGGTGCCTCCAGCAAGACGCTCACGTTCACGCTCGCCACGACGAGCCCGTGAGCTGACGCGCGTCACGGCGGGACGAGCCCGCGCAGCGTCCGGAGTCCCAGGTCGATTGCGGCGCGCGCATCGAGCAGGTCGTCCTCGGGAAGGACCGGAATCGGCGCTCCCGCGGGGCGGCGCCGGGCGCGTTCGGCGACGAGACGCTCGATTCGACGGAGGTGCTCGTGGGCCGCACAGGTATGCGCCCACGCGGCGTCAGGCAGCTCGGCGGCCAGGACCGCGCGGCCCTCCGCCCACGCCGAGCCGCGCAGTAGGCGGTTGTCGGGCGGATAGTGCTCCGCGTTGATCGCCGCCCCTAGGGCCTGCGCGGCGTCGACGAGGTCGTCGGCGACCAGTCGCGAAGCGCGCCGCACCTCGCGCTCGGTCCCGCGGCGCTCGGTGGCGCGCTCGCGTGATGCCTTACGCGAGTCCAGGAGCAGATTCGCGGTCACGGTGAGCAGGCCGCCGATGATGGCGCCGCACGCGCCGATGAGCGCTGCTTGGATCGGGGTCACCGTTGCAGCAGCGGTCATGAACATTCGCGAATCCTATTTCGGTGTGCGAGAAGGTCTCGACTGCTTGACATGTCCCACTCGATGGAGGTAGGACAAGGCCTGGATCCGACGATGTACGCCCCCGCTGGACCAGCCCTGCGCGTAGGCAGCGAATACACGGCCGTCGCCGGCCCTGATGGGCTTGCGCTGTCGCGCTACGTCGAGGGTCGTGACGGTGCGGTGGAGCTCCGGCCCCGGTCCAGCACCTCGTGGCGTCCGCGCTACGTTCACCTCGTCGGACGCGACCCCGAATTGGCGGTCGCGGAGCGGACCATCCAGGCTCGCCAGGTCGTCGAGTTCGCCGGCGAGCCGGGGGTCGGGAAGACCGCGCTGCTGCGCTCGGTCGCGAAGCACGTCGGTGATTCGGGACCGCCGGTCGTAAAGCCCGCGGCTGGGCCGCTCGACGACGTTCTGACGGCGTTGGTGCACCACTTCTGGGAGAGCGACGGGCGACCGTACGTCATCACGCCCGACCTGTGCGACGAGCTGCTCGCGGATGTCCAGGCAGTGGTGCTGCTCGACCAGCCGCCCTTCAACGAGGATGAGGTCCATGCGCTCCTCGACGCGGCCTCTCAGTGCGCGGTCGTGATCACGTCGCGCCGGCGGGTGCTGCGGGGGCGCGGGCTGCGCTCACAAACGCTGTCAGGTCTGGACGCCGACGCAGCGCTGGCACTGTTCGAGGAGGAGATGGGCGGGTCGCTCTCGCCGGAGGAATGCGACGACGCGCGCACACTCTGCGAGCTGCTGGGCGGGTTCCCGTGGCACATTCAACGCGCGGCCGGGCTTGTCAAGGACGGCGTCACGACGACGAACGAGCTGTTCGCGGCCGCGCGTGCCGCGGGCGCTGAAGGCCCGGCCCGCCAATGGCTCTCCGAGAAGCTCCTTCATCGACTCAACGAGGAGCAGTTGCGCGTGGTCGGCATGCTCGAACGGTTCGGCTGTCCGGTGCACCTCCGCCACTTCGCCGTTCTCGCGCAGTTGGACGACCCAGCAGCTGTGGTGGAGTCGTTGGAGGAACGCGGCATAATCGAAGCGCACAGCCCGGTCTACTCGCTGTGCGAGGGGCGGCTCCCGGCTCGCTCGAGGGTGGCGGACTCGTACCCGCTCGACGAAGCGCTCGAGTACCTCGGCGGGTGGGCGCACGAGCACCGCGAGCACACGGACCTGGTCGTCTCGGACGCGCCGTTGCTCGGCGCCGCACTCGGGCTCGCCGTCAAGCAGCGCCGACGGCCGCGCGAGGCGCTGCGCATCGCCCGCGCGCTCGACGCCGCGCTCTTCCCGGCGGGACGCTGGGCGGCCTGGGAGCTGGCGCTCCGTGCCGGGCGGGACGTGGCGCGCCAGTCCCGCAACGCATCCGCCGAGGCCTGGTTCCTGCACCAGGTCGGGACGCGCGCGCTGTGCCTGGGCGACCGGCGGCAAGCGATTCGCGACCTTCGCCGCGCGTACGCGATGCGCGAACGCGACGGCGATGAAAGCGGCGCCGCCACCACCTTGCAGAACCTCACCGTGGCGGGCGCGCGGCCCGGGCGCCGGTTGCGCGTGTCGCGGCGACGGCGCCCCATGGGGATCGGTGCCGCCGTGGCGGTCCCGGCCGGTCACGGCGGACGCGGCCGAGTCGCGACGGCCGGCGTGGCGGTCGCGAGCATGCTCGCCAGTGCCGCGGTCCTCTCGGTTCTCGTCCTCGGCGGGAGCTTGGTCCCTCGCTCGGCGCGAGCGATACCTCTGTCGGCCGCCGTGGCGTCGCGAGACAACGACGAGGCGATCGTGACGCTGCGCAACCGGTCCGAGGAGCCGCTCAACGTTGATGCGGTCACCGTCGCCAGACGCTTGGGAGCGAGGGTGGTCACGGCCGAAAGCTGCACGCGATTGCAGCCGGGTGCGACATGTGACGTTCGCGTGAGCACGCGGCGAGCTGACCACCTGAGAGCGCTGGAAGTCGCCGCCGACGGTCAGCCGCCGAGGGCTGTCCGCATCGAGGGCGCGCCCGAACGCTGAGCCCTGCAAAGGCGATCGCGACGTTGCACCCGCCGGATGAGTCCGCAGCGCGGTCAGCATGCGGACCGGGTCGGGCACGACCGCGTCACCGAGGTCACGGTCGTGCCGGAGTACGCTCGCGGTCTCAGCCGCGAAGCTAGGAGCCCTGTGCCTTGATCGTCTTGTCGAACTTCAGATTGCCGTCGGCGATCGAGTAGATGCCGTAGTCGGTGAGCGAGGTGTCACCGTTGGCGTCGATCGAGTAGGTGCCCAGCACAGACTTGCGGTCCTTGGTGGCGAAGAGCGCCTTGACGACGTCGGCCTTCTCGCCGGTCTTGGAGCGCGTGATCGCGTCGAGGGCGAGCGCCATCGTCTCGTAGCCGTAGATCGCGTACGGGTCGGGGTTCTGCTCGCCGTACTTCTCCGTGTAGGTCTTGAAGAACTCCTGCCCCTCGGGCGGGTACTGGTCGGGCGAGAGCGTCGCGATCGTGACCTTGGTGCGCTTGGCCACGTCGGCGGGGATGCCTTCCTTCGGGCTGGCGAACCCCGAGTCGGCGACGCCGTCGGGGCCGTAGAGCTTGGCGGTCGGCAGCGCGGCGGCGAAGTCCTTGAAGATCTGCGCCGCGTTGTTGGCCGTGATCCCGGAGAACACCATGCAGTCCGCACCCGCGGTCTTGGCCTTCTGCGCCAGCGAGCGGTAGTTGGCCGCGTTCTTGTCGGTCGCCTCGTTGGAGGTGATGGTCAGGCCCTGCGCCTCGGCCGAGGACTGGATGTTCTTGGCCAGGCCGGCGCCGTAGACCTCCTTGTCGTTGAGCAGCTGCACCTTCGTGCAGCCGTCCTCCTTCATCAGCGTCGCCAGCGCGGCGCCCTGGATCGTGTCCTTCGGGACGATGCGAGTGAACGTCCGCGTCCCGGTCGGGTAGTACTTGTCCGGCTCGCCGGGATTGGCACCGGGCTCGTCCGTCGTGAGGCCGACGGCGGTGTTGGACGGGCTGATCTGCGCGATGCCGGCCTCGTTGAGGATCGGGATCGACACGGCGCTTGCGCCCGAGTTGAACTCGCCGATGTAGGCCGCGGTCGACTTGTCCTGCGCCGCCTTGCGCGCGTTCGCCGAGGTCTGCTCCGGCGTCCAGTTGGCCGCCTGCGCGGTCGCGTCGTCCAGCGGGGTGTACGTGACGCTGATGTCACCCGCCTTCCCGCCCGCCTGCTCGAGCGCCAGCTTGGCGCCGTTGACCGCCGCCTCGGACTGCGCCCGCCCCGCGCCCTGGAGCGGGAACGAGGAGTAGACCGTGACCGACTTCGCGGCCGTCTTGGCCGAGTCGCTTCCGGACCCGCCCGTCGAAGCGTCGTCGTTGCCGTCGTCGCCGCATGCCGCCACCGAGAAGCCGAGTGCGACCACGACGCAGCCCGTGGCCGTGCGCGAACGTGACATCAGAGAACCCCCTCCGTCAGGGATCGGGAAGGAGCGAAATTATCAAATACGATCGATTTTATGGACTTTGCCCGAGCTCCCGGAAGTCCCTAGCCTCGGTCGCCAGCACGTGTCCGACCGCTCCTCATCGCCGATGCTCGACGCCGTCCGCCGGCTCGTCGACGACGTCGTGCTGCCGAACGTCGAGCGCTGGGACGAGGAGGACGTGCTGCCCGAGGAGGTGCTCGCACGGCTGGGGGAGCTCGGCGTCCCAGGGGCGCTCGTGCCCGAGGCGTACGGCGGCCGCGCGGTCGAAGTGGCCGTCATGGTCGATGTCTGGCGGACCCTCGCGCAGGGGTGGATCTCGATCACGGGCGCGGTGAACACGACGGCGCTGGCCACCGAGCTGCTCGTCCGCTACGGGACCGAGGCCCAGCGGGAGCGCTGGCTGCCGGGCATCGCCGCGGGTGACGTGTGGGCGTCGTTCTCGATCACCGAGCCGGGCGCGGGGAGCGATCTGCGCCGGATCGAGACGTGGGTCGAGCCGGCCGGCGACGGCCTCGTGATCACCGGCCGCAAGCGCTGGATCGCCGGCGGGTTCTCGTTCCCGCTCGCGTTCATGCTCGCCACCGTCAAAGGGCGGCTGCGGCCGTCGTGCATCCTGCTGCCGGCAGAGGGTCGCGGCAGCGCGACCTGGACGGTCGAGCCGTTGGAGAAGCTCGGCTACCGCGGGGTGGAGTCCGCGGCGTGGCGATTCGAGGGCCACCACGCGCGCGGCGCCGAGATCCTCGGCGGAGACGCCGGCGAGGGACAGGGCGCGCGGCAGATGCTGGACGTGCTGGCGGTCGGGCGGGTCAACGTCGCGTGCCGCGGGCTGGGGGTCATCGACCGGGCGCTGGCGTGCGCGCTCGACGAGGCCACCGGCCGCGGGATCGGCCGCGGCGTGCTCGGTGACCACAGCCACACCCAGCTGCGCATCGGCGAGATCCGCGGGCGCCAACTGGTGGTCGAGGCCGCGGTGCGCCGCGCCGCCGAGGCGATCGACGCCGGCGAGCCGGACGCGGCCGAGCGCGCCACCGCCGCCAAGACGACGGCCTCCGAGAGCGCGGTCTGGGCGGTCGAGCTGGCATCGCGCCTCGCTGCGAGCCGCTCCTACACCGGCGGCTCCGAGCTCACGCGTCTGCGCCGCGACGCGCCGCAGACGCAGATCGGCGAAGGGGCCAACGACGCGCTGCTGATCGCGGCCGGGAAGGCCGCGATCAAACACCACAAGGTCGCGGGGTAACGCGCATCCGGTTGTTGCGGGCGTTGTGCCCGACCTCGGCGAGCCCGGGCTCCTCGAGCACCGGCGGGACGTGCATCCTGAACCGACCGCGGTAGCCCGTGCGCAGCCGGTACCAGCCGCGAGCCGGGCGGGGTCTTGAGCGTCCACGGATCTTCTGTCGTGCCGTTCATGACCAAGGACTCGGGCCTGGTCACCGATCGCGCCGAGGGCACACGGCGTCTCTGGGCTGGGCCGGCGTCGCCGAGCACTTCCGGCGCGTCGCCGGAACGCGAGACTAGGGAAAAGCCCCGGCGCGAACGCGCGATTTGGCCTGTAGAACCTTCGCTTGGGGGCTGTTCTGGTCGAGTCGGGACGGAAACACGACGCAGGCGACCGCAGCCGAACACAACGCGAGGAGAGTTTGTGAAGGCTTCATCAGCAGCCGCCTGGTTGGCGGTCGCGCTGGCGGGTCTGGTCGCGGCGTCGCCGGCGCACGCCCAAGGCCCGGTCGAGTTGTCGCGCACGCCGATCCCTGAGAACGCGGCCTGGAAGAGCTACGTGCTCGGTACGGGCACCGCGGATGTGACACCGGTGCGGATCGCTTCGGTGTCCGGCTCGGTCACCAACGCGGAGGGTCTGGTCGACGCGTCGAAGGGACCCGCCACCCTGACCTACACGGCCGGCGGTCAGGCGCCGGTGATCATCCTCGACTACGGGCGCGAGGTCGGCGGCCTGCCGTTCTTCACGGCGGGCGCGGTCACGCCGGCCACCGGCACGTCGGTGACCTTGCGCAGCGCCTACAGCGAGACCCGCCAGTTCCTCTACACGGCGGGGAACACGACCCTGACGCTGCCCGCCGCGGCGGGTGACACCAACCTCAAGGTCGCCGGCGTCGGCAACTTCATCGTCGGCGACACGCTTCAGATCGGCTCACAGACCGCGACGATCAGCGCGGTCGGGACGCAGGCGCGCTCGACGACGCTGTTCGCGGCGGCCGCCGCCGGTGCCACCAACGTCAAGGTCGCCGCCACGACCGGCCTGGCCGCGGGCGACACGCTACTCGTCGATGGCGAGAGCGTGACGATCTCGGCCGTCGGCACGCAGGGCCGCGCGACGACGCTCTCGGCCGCCACGGCCGCGGGCGCGACCAACGTCAAGGTCGCGAGCGTGACCGGGATGGCGGCGGGCGATCCGATCGTCGTCGACGGCGAGTCGGGCACCATCCAGGCCGTCGGCACCAGCGGCGCCACCGGAACCGGCGTGACCCTCGCCGCTCCGCTGGCGAACGCACACGCCTCCGGCGCCGCGGTCCAGGACCTCGGCACGGGCGTCACGTTCGCGCCGGCGCTCACCGCGGCCCACGCGAGCGGCGCCCCCGTGATCGGCCCCGGCACCGGGATCACGATCTCCGCGCCGCTCACTGCCGCGCAGCCGGCGGGCACCAGCGTGCGCGGCACCCCGGGCACGCTCTCGGGCGATGCCAACGGGTTCAACGGCGTGGGCGTGGCCGCGAGCCGCGCCGAGAACTGGGTGTTCTCCGCGCCGGGGACGCTCGGCAACGCGGCGAACGCGATCCAGGGCGGCGAGCGTTTCCAGTCGCTCACGCTGACGACACCGGGAACGCTGCAGTTGAGCGCGGTCGGCATCCACGTCCGCTACCCCAATGCGGGCGCGAGCGACTACGTGGGCCACTTCCTGTCCAGCGACTCCAAGCTGAACAAGATCTGGTACCAGGGCGCCTACACCAACGACACCAACATGGTGCCGATCGGCGCGGTGCCGAACCAGACGATCCCGGTGATCCTCGACGGCGCCAAGCGCGACCGGCGGCCGTGGTCGGGCGATCTGGATCTGCAGGGCAAGACGATGTTCTCGAGCCTCGGGTTCGGCGCGAAGGGGTCGGACTACATCAAGGGCTCGATCCAGCTCTTCGGCGCCAGCCAGGCGGCCAACGGCTCGATCTTCGGCCACATCCAGGACTGGACGCGCAACCCGCCGGCGGGCGGCTTCTACTCGCTGAGCTACTCGATGTACTACGTGCTCAACCTGGCGTCGTACTACCTGTACTCGGGCGACCTGGACTTCGTGCGCTCCCAATACGCGATCGTGCAGCGTCAGATGGCGTACAACCGCGCGCTGGTCGATCCCACGAGCGGGCTGCTGATCTCCAACAGCTCGGAACGTGACTGGGACTTCTATGACGGCGGCAAGCCGGGCGCGGTGAGCGCGTACAACGCGATCTACTACAAGGCGCTGACCGACGCCGCGTACATGGCATCGGAGCTCGGCAACACGGCCGACGCGGCCACTTACGCCGCGCAGGCGGCCGACCTCAAGCAGCGCATCAACGCGACGCTGTTCGATGCCACCCGCGGCGTCTACAAACTCGCCGACCGCGACAACGCCAACCACCCTGGCAACTCGGTGCCGCAAGACGCCAACGCGGAGGCGATCAGCTTCGGCATCGCGCCCGCGAGCTCGCACACCGGCATCCTCAGCTGGCTGCGGACCAACCTGTGGGAGCCGTTCGGGCCGCAGCCGTACTCCGCGGACGCGAACTACTCGACGGTGATCAGCCCGTTCGTGACCGGCAAGGAGCTCGACGCCCGCTTCGCCGCCGGTGACACGCAGGGCGCACTGGACCTCACGCACCTGCTGTGGGACCAGATGACGGACGCGAACGGACCGTGGTACACGGGGGCGATGTGGGAGAAGCTCAACCGCGACGGCACCGACGTCGATGCCAACGCGAGCCTCTCGCACGGCTGGGCCACGGCTCCCACGCCCGCGTTGAGCCACTACGTGCTCGGCGTCCAGCCGGTGACGGCCGGCTTCAGGACGTGGCGTGTCGCGCCGCAGCCCGGTGACCTGCAGTGGGCGCAGGGCACCGTCCCGACGCCGCAGGGTCCGATCGTGTCGCGGTGGGCGCGGGGCAACGGCTCGTTCACGCTCACGGTGGACGCGCCGCAGGGCACGTCGGGCACGGTGCGCGTCCCGCTGTTCGGCCGCTCGCGCACGATCGCGATGGACGGCACGGTCGTGTGGCAGGACGGCGCCCCGCAGGGCGTCAGCGCTGTGGAGCGTGACGGTGCGGTCGAGTTCTCCGGCATCGCCGGCGCGCACACGTTCGCCTTCGGCACCGTCACCACGGACGTGCCGGGGACGGTCGGCGGCAGCGTCCCCGCAACGCTGAGCCTCACGCTCGGCGCTCCGGCGAGCTTCGGCCCGTTCACGCCGGGCGTGGCGAAGGACTACACCGCCGCGACGACGGCCAACGTGGTCTCGACCGCGGGTGACGCGGCGCTCAGCGTGAGCGACCCCGGCCACCTGACCAACGGCGCGTTCGCGTTGCCCGAGGCGCTGCGGGTGTCCTTCAGCAAGGCGAGCTGGACGGCTCCGGTCTCCAACGACCCGGTGACGATCACGTTCGCGCAGCACATCGGTGCCACCGACGCGCTGCGCACAGGGGCGTACTCGAAGACGCTGACGTTCACGTTGTCGACGACCACGCCGTGATGATCGCCGAAGCGCGCCGCGAGCAGATCAGGTCACTGCTGCTGGAGACGGGTGCGGTCACCGTCGGCCAGCTACAGGCGCGCTTCGGCGTCTCGCCCATGACCGCACGGCGGGACCTCGACGTCCTCGAGCGGCAGGGCAGCGCACGCCGGACCCACGGCGGCGCCGTCCTGCCGTCGCTGGCCGCGCCCGAGGACTCGTTCATCAAGCGGGTCGGCGTCGCCGCCGAGGCGAAGCTGCGCATCGCCGACGCGGCGTTCGCGCTGCTGCAGCCGCACGAGACGCTCTTCCTGGACTCGTCCTCGACGGCGTTCTTCCTCGCGCGGCGGATCGCCGAGGGAGGGACCGCCGTGCGCGTGCTCACCAACAGCGGTCCGGTGATGCAGGTACTGACCGCCTGTGACGACCCGCAGATCGAGCTGTACGTCGTCGGCGGCGCGCACCGGCGGCTCACCGGCTCCTTCGTCGGCCCGTCGGCGGTCCGGATGATCCGCGAGCACTTCGTCGATCGCGCGTTCCTGAGCGTGACCGGCATCGCCCGCCACCGCATCCTGACGGACGCGGACGGCCTGGAGGCGGCGGTCAAGCGGGCGATGATCGAGCAGGCGCGCGAGCCGGTCCTGCTGCTCGACGCCTCAAAGCTCGCGACCCATGGCAAGCACACGATCGCGCCGCTCTCGCAGATCTCGCTCGTCCTGGCCGACCAGCTCCACGGCGAGGACGCGCGGCGGCTGCGCGTCGACGGCGTGACGGTCCGGGACCTGAGCGCATGAGTTGTACAAGTGATGGCCGTGACCGTCTTCGTCAACCGCGTCCGCGAGCTCGACGTGCTGCAGCAGGCGTTCGCCGACGCGGCGGACGGCCGGTCACGGACGCTGATCGTCGAGGGTGAGAGCGGGATCGGCAAGACGACGCTGATCGAGCGCTTCCTCTCGGGGCTCGACGATGCGCACGTCGTGCGGGCGAGCGGCGACGCGACGGAGACCGACATCGAGTTCGCGCTCGCGGACCAGTTCCTGCGCGCCGCGCACGCGCGGGTCGCGGTGCTGGGTGAAGGCCATCTCGCGGTCGGCGTCGAGCTGTTGGAGGTGCTCAGCCGGGAGACGGTGAGCGTGGCGTTCGTCGACGACGCCCACCTTGCCGACGCCGCTTCGCTGCGTGCGCTGCTGTTCGCCGCGCGCCGGCTGACGGGCTGTCGCGCGCTCGTCATCCTCGCCGTCCGTTCCGCTGCGGTGCTGGCGGACGGGTGGACGAAGCTCGCGGCCGTGCTGCGCGTCGCGGAGCTGGGCTCGGACGACGTGCTCACGCTCGCGGGCGCGCTCGGCTTCGGTGTCACCGCGGACGCGGCTTCGCGGCTGCGCGAGCACACCGGCGGCAACCCGTTGCACGTCCGTGCCGTCCTGCACGCGCTCGGGGACGAGGAGGCGTGGCAGCACGAGCCGCGGCCGCTGCCCGCTCCCCGTTCATACGCGGAGCTCGTGCGCGAGCGGCTCGGCCGCTGCGCGCCCGCTGTCGCGGACCTGTTGTCGGCCGCGGCCGTGATCGGCGTGCGGGCGCCGCTGCACCTCGCGGCCGCGCTGGCGTCGCTGGATGCGCCGCTGGACGTGGTCGATGCGGCGTGCGAGACGGAGATGGTCGAGTTCGACGGCTCGGCACTCTCCTTCACGCACCCGCTCGCGCGCGCCGCGGTCTACGACGCCTTGCCGGCGGCGCGTCGAGCGGCCCTGAACGTGCGCGCCGCCTCGCTGGTTCCCGACACCCATGCGGCGCTCCGTCACCGGGTCGAGGCCGCGACGCTGCCGGACCCGTCGCTGGTCGCCGACCTCGAGGCGCACGCTCGCGAGGAACGTGCACGTGGAGCCTGGTCGGGCGCGATCGAGAGCCTGATCGCGGCCAGCCGCCTGAGCCCGGACCCCGGTGAGCGCGAGCGGCTCGCGCTGGACGCGATCGAGGCCACGATGTACTCCGGTGACGGGGCGGCCGCCCGCAGGCTCGCTTCGGGGGCGGAGTTCGCGGACGGCCCGCGCCGCGACAGCGTGCTCGCCTATCTGGCGATCTTCGCCGGTGACGTCGCCGAGGCGCAGCGGCTGTTGACACGGGCGTGGAGGGGCGATCGACGGTCGGCGGTGATCGCGATGCGCACGGCGTTCCTCGCCGCTTCGCGGTTGCGGGGCGGCTCGGCCGTCGAGTGGGCGGAGCGCGCGGTCGCGCTCGCGCCGGACGATCGCGGCCTCGGTCTGCTCGTCGCTCCGTCGCTGGCGATCGGCAAGAGCTACAGCGGCGATCGTGCGGGCGCCCACGCCGCCCTCGATCGCTGGCTGGACGACCCGTTGACCCCGGAGCGGGCAGGCGGCTACATCCTGCTCGCCATCAAGGGCTTCCTGCTGCTCGCGGAGGGTGACATCTTCGGCGCTCGGGCGGCGTTCGAGACCTCGGCGGCGGAGAGCCTGCGTCGCGGGCTGCTCGTCGTCGCCGCGCTGTCGCTGTCGGGGCTCACGCGGGTGCGGTACCTCGCCGGCGAGTGGGACGACGCCGTCGTCGCCGGAGAGCGCGCGATCGCGCTCGCGGTCGAGTCCGACGACCAGTGGGTGATCGCGCAGGCGCACTGGCGCGCCGGGCTCGTGCCGGCCGCGCGCGGCGACCTCGCGGTCGCGGCCGCCCATGTCGAGGCGATCGCGCAGCAGACGCCGACGTTCGAGCGGCACATCGCCGCGTCGCTCGTCGCTGCCGCTGGGCTTGCCGCGGCGCGCGAACGTCCCGCGGACGTGGTGGAGGCGCTCGATCGGTTGGAGGCACTTGGCGGCGACGGCGTCCACGATCCGGCGTTCCTGCCGTATCAGGGGTTGAAGGCGCACGCGCTCGTGGACCTCGGGCGCGGCGAGGCGTGGATCGCGGGAGCGCTGGAGTCGGCGCGGCGTCGGGCGAACCCGGTGCTGGAGGCGCAGCTGACGCACGCCGGTGCGCGGCTGGCATTCGCGCGGGGTGAAGCCGGCGCTGCGCTCGAGTCGTTGGTGCGCGCGCGCTCGCTGCTGGAGCCGCTCGGCGTCCCGTACGAGCTCGCGCTGGTCGAGCTGACCGAGGGCCAGGTGCGACGGCGCGTGGGGGAGCGCCGCGCGGCCGCCTCGCTGCTCACCGCCGCGCACGCGCGGCTGCTCGGGTGCCGCGCCGCTCCGGCGGTCAAGCGGTGCGAGCAGGAGCTGACCGCGTGCGGGCTCGCTCCGGCCGCCCGCAGCAGCCGCGACTACGCCGCGTTGACCCCGCAGGAGCTCGCGGTCGCGCGGCTGGTCGTGTCCGGCATGACCAACCGCGAGGTCTCCGGCGAGCTGATGATCTCCACCAAGACCGTCGAGTTCCACCTCGGGAAGATCTACGCCAAGCTCAAGCTCCGCTCCCGTTCCGAGCTCCGGGCGCGCGCTCGGGCGGACGAGATCGGGCTTTGAGGGGGGATGATGGAGCGATGCTTCCCATCACCGGTGGTTGCAACTGCGGAGCGGTGCGGTACGAGGTGACGGCGGCGTTGCTGGGCGCGAGCTACTGCCATTGCCGACGCTGCCAGCGCAGGTCGGGCGCGGCGGCCTCGCCGAGCGCCCACGCCGCGGCCGACGCGTTCGTCGTGGTCGCGGGCGACGACGTCCTGCGCTGCTGGAAGCCCGACGACGGCGGCGAGAAGTGGTTCTGCAGCGTCTGCGGGTCCTCCGTCTTCGCGCGCAACGACAAGCATCCCGAGTGGATCGGCGTGCGCATGGGGACCTTCGACGACGACCCGGGCGTCCGCCCGACGGTGCGGTCGTGGGTCGGTTCCGCCGCGCCGTGGGAGCCGATCCCGGACGACGGGCTCCCGCGGCACGTGGGCAGCCGCTACGGCTGATCGCTCAGGACCGATCCCAGCGCGGTCAGCGACGAGATCTCGACGACGACGTCGGAGCGGTCGGTGGTGCGGTTCGAGCGGTTGAGCCAGATCGCGTTGAGGCCGGCGGCTCGTGCCCCGTCCACGTCGCGCGTGAGGCTGTCGCCGATCATCGTCGTGGCGCCGCTGGTCGCGTTGAGCCGTGTCCGTGCGTGGGTGAACACCGCGGCGTCGGGCTTGGCGACGCCGAGATCGCCCGACACGACCACCGCGTCGAAGTAGTGGCTCAGCCCCGAGGCGGCGAGCTTGTCGCGCTGCAGGCACGAGGCGCCGTTCGTGACGAGCGCGAGCGCGTAGGACTCGCGCAGGTCGTCGAGCGTGGGCGTGACGTCGTCGAAGACCTGGTGGCGTGCGCGGCGCTCGGTGATGAACCGGTCGCCGAGCTCGGCGGCCAGCGAGCTGTCGTCGATGCCTTGGTCGGCGAGCGCGAGCCTCCAGGCCTCGCGGCGGTACGTCGGAGCCCAGGTCCGCAGGGCGCGCACGTCCGGCGCTTCTCCCTCGAACCGGCACCACAGACCCTCCCACGAGCTGATGCCGACCCGCCGGCAGAACGGATGGGTCGGCGCCGCGTACCACAGCTCGCGGGCACGGGCACGCGCGGCGAGCGCCAACGCCGCGGCGTCGACGTCATGGCGCGCGGCGGCAGCGGCGGCACGTGCGGTCGCGTCGAACGCCGCGACGGCCGCGGGCTCCTCGACCATCAGCGTGTCATCGAGGTCGAACAACAGCGCGCGCGTCACGGGAGGTGAACGCTAGCGCGCGATCGGCGCGGCGCCGGCGCCCGCCTGCACGGCCGGCCGGCCACGCCGCCGGTAGCGCCCTCAGCCGTCCGCTCGATACGTCGCGGTCAGCGCGATCTCCCCGACGATGTGGTCGTTGAACTCCTCGAGCTGCTCGGCGGGGAACCACAGCTCGTCGATCCCGGCGCCGCCGACCCTCTGTGGCGGGAACCGCGCGAGGTACTCGGCCTCGACCTCGAAGCGGAGCACGTGCCCGACGCGGCCCGAGCCCGCGTCCTTCGCGTTCCAGTCGCGCGCGATCTTGGTCGCGTACTCCTCGTTGAGGACGGGATAGAAGATCGGCTGACCGGTCAGACGCGGCGGAAAGCGCTTCCAGCCACTCTCGGCGATCAGCTCGAGCTCGCGCTGGCCGACAGGCCGCCAGAGAGTCGTCGTCGCGCTCATGAGTGGGTGAGCCTCCCAGAAGGAGCGGATCGTTGGCGTCGTCGATCCGGCGCTTGCTCGAGCGCCGGTCAACGGTCCTACATTGGTGTCTGTGATCGGGTATATGCGGGGCCGCGCCATCATCGGCGCGGTCGCGGCGACATCGATGGTTTGGGTCAGCGTGGCGAGTGCGGCGCCGTATTCGGGCCTCAAACACGCGTGCAAGTACACGTACGGCGTGGGCGACTATCAGAGTGTCAGCTACGACGGGCACACGAATTGTGCGGAGGCCGGCGGCCTCATCGACAACGTCACCGACGAGGGACGGCGCAAGCCGAAGGTGGGCACCCGGACGGGACACACGCCGCATGGGACGTGGCGCTGTACGACGATCCGTCGTCGTGAGGTGCACGGCGTGATCGAGTCGACGCATCGCATCACGTGCTCCTTGAAGGACGATCCGCGCGGGCGGCCGGCTCGCGTGCGGTTCTTCTACGAGTCCTAGCCGCGCCCGCACTTCAAGCGTAGCGCCACCTGGGGGGCTTGATTCAAGCCCCCCGGTGTGGTCCATACTCGCTCGCCGCAAGCGAGGTGGGGAGCAACACGATGGACCGCTACGTGGTGGCTTTGGGTGACATCGACGTGACGCAGGTCGGGGTCGTCGGGGGCAAGGGGGCGAACCTCGGGGAGCTGTCGCGGATCGACGGGATTCGCGTTCCGGCTGGCTTCTGTGTGACGACGCGCGCCTTCGAAAGGATCATGTGTGAAGCGTCATCGATCGACGAGCTGTCGCGGGTGAGCGCCGACGACACCCAAGCGATCCGCACCCTGAGCGCGGAGGTGCGCCGGAGCATCGAGGCGGTCGCGATCCCGGACGACGTGGCCGCCGCGATCGTCGAAGCGCTCGACCCCGGCGCCGCCTATGCCGTTCGGTCCAGTGCGACGGCGGAGGACCTGCCGACCGCCTCGTTCGCGGGTCAGCAGGACTCCTACCTGAACATCGCGGGAAGCGCTGCGATCCTCGAGCACGTCGGCCGGTGCTGGGCGTCGCTGTTCACCGAGCGGGCCGTGACGTATCGCCTGCACAACGGGTTCGACCACCGCAAGGTCCGGATGGCCGTGGTCGTGCAGGAGATGGTCATCCCGGACGTGTCGGGCGTCATCTTCACGGCCGATCCGGTCACAGGGAACCGGAAGGTCGCCACGATCGAGGCGGTCCGCGGACTCGGGGAGGCCCTGGTCTCCGGACTGGTGAACCCCGAGGCCGCGCTGACGGGCGAACAGGCGGCGAGGCTCGTCCGGCTGGGCAGGCGGATCGAAGCGCACTTCGGGCGCCCGCAGGACATCGAGTGGTGTCTGGCCGACGACGACTTCCACTTCGTCCAGAGCCGGCCGATCACGTCGCTGTTTCCGATCCCCGACGCGGGCGACGAACGGAACCACGTCTACATCTCCGTCGGTCACCAGCAGATGATGACCGACCCGATGAAGCCGCTCGGGCTCTCGGTGCACCAGTTGGTGGCGATCCCGCGCATGTACGAGGCAGCGGGAAGGCTGTTCGTCGACATCGCGCCGCGACTGGCATCGCCGGCGACGCGCGCGGCCACGCTGGAGGCCCTCGGGAAGGACCCGTTGATCAAGGACGCGCTGCAGCAGATCCTCGACCGCGGCGACTTCATCGCGTCGACCCCGGACGAGCTCCCGAAGACCCCGCCGCGTGGGGTCGCGCCGACCCCGATCGAGACCGACCCGGCCATCGTCGCCCAGCTGATCGACCGCAACCAGGCGTCCGTCGCCGCCCTCCAGCGCGACATCCGACAGCAGTCCGGCGCGGCGCTGTTCGACTTCATCCTCACCGACATCCAGGAGCTCAAGCGACTGCTGTCGGACCCGGTCAGCGTTCAGGTGATCATGGCGGGGATCGAGGCCACGTGGTGGCTCAACGACAAGCTGGAGGCGTGGCTGGGGGACAAGAACGCGGCCGACGCGCTGACGCAGTCCGCCCCCGGCAATGTCACATCGGAGATGGGGCTGGCGCTGCTCGACGTCGCGGACGCGATCCGCCCGTATCCGGAGGTCGTGGACTTCCTGCGACACGTTCAAGGCGACGACTTCCTCGACGAGCTGTCCGAGATCCCAGGCGGGCCGGGAGCACGAGCGGCCGTCCAGGCCTACCTCGACACCTACGGCATGCGCTGCGCCGGCGAGATCGACATCACGCGAGCGCGTTGGAGCGAACGTCCGTCCACGCTCGTCCCGATCATCCTCGGCAACATCGAGCAGTTCGAGCCGGGCGCGGGCGAGCGGCGCTTCGAGCAGGGGCGCGAACGGGCTCGCGAGTCCGAGCGGGACGTGCTCGAGCGGCTGCAGGCGCTCCCCGAGGGCGAGCACAAGGCCGACGAGGTCAAACGGATGATCGACCGCGTCCGCACGTTCATCGGCTACCGCGAGTATCCGAAGTACGGCATGGTCCGCCGCTACTTCATCTACAAGCAGGCCCTCCTGGCTGAAGCCGGGCGCATGCCGCTCGACGACCCCACCGACGTCTTCTACCTCACCTTCCAGGAGTTCCAGGAAGCCGTCCGCGCCGACCACGTCGACCGCCGGCTCATCGCAGAGCGCAAACGGAACCACGCGACCTATCGAACGCTGACGCCGCCCCGGGTGCTGACGTCGGATGGCGAGGCCGTCACCGGGACGTACAAGCGCGGTCACGCACCCGCCGGCGCGCTGCTCGGCGTCCCGGTCTCCGGGGGGACCGTCGAAGGACGCGCGCGCGTCATCCACGACATGGCCGACGCCGATCTCGAACCGGGCGACATCCTCGTCACCGCCTACACCGACCCGAGCTGGACGCCGCTCTTCGTCGCGATCACCGGCCTGGTCACGGAGGTCGGCGGCCTGATGACACACGGCGCCGTTATCGCCCGCGAGTACGGCCTGCCGGCCGTCGTGGGGGTCGAACAGGCCACCCGCCTGATCCGCGACGGGCAGCGAATCCGCGTGCACGGAACCGACGGCTACGTCGAGATCCTCAGCGAGGACAGACGTGACGATACGGCCGGTTCGGGAGCACCTCCCGCCACTCGTCAGGCGTGAGGTCGCGGCCGGCGATCTGGCAGGCGGAGCGTTGCAGGGTCGGCAGGTCGGTCGGCCACTCGCTCGTTGCGGTGAGCCCGAAGATCAGCAGCCGGCCATCGGGGTTGAAAGCGATCCCCGGCACCCACGCTTTCTCCTCGGGGTAGCCGCTGCCGACGCGCTTGCGCGTCGCAACGTCCCACAGCGCGAGGGGCGCGGCAACGACGGCGAGCAGGCGCCCGTCGGGCGAGAACGCGAGCTCCCCCGCTTGGGCGGCCGTGACCTTCGTCGGCGTCCGCAGCGTTCGGCCGGTCCGCACGTCCCACCACAGGACGCGCCCATCCGAGGTGCCGACCGCGATCATCGGCTGCCGCGGAGAGAGCGCGAAGGAAGGGGTGTCCTCGGTCACTCCGCGACTGAACCGCAGCGCGCCAGAGCGCGCGTCCAAGGCGATGACGGCCGCGCCGGCATCGCAGCAGTCGGACATGACGAGCTCCCGCCCGTCTCGGGTGAACGCCAGTCCTCCCGCACCGAACCGGATCGGCCGCGTGTAGAGCGTTCTGTCGGTGTCCAGGGCGCGCACCTCCACCTGCGATGGCTGCGCGACGGCGAGCAGTGTCCCGTGCGGTGACACGGCCAGCCTCAGCACGGGCTTCGAGTACCGCAGGCGCTGCACGACCGTCCGCGTCGGCACGTCCCAGATCGTCACCGTGCCGGCGTCGCCGCCGGTCGCCAGCCGCCGGCCGCCGGGCAGGAACACCGGCTGCGCGGGCGGCGTCCCGTCGCGCGCCGGCAGGACGGCGACGACCCGTCCGCTGCGCGGGTCCCGCAGTCCGGTCGTCCCGTCGAGGCGGCCGGCCGCCATCACCGGACTGTGCGCGTCGGTGACCCAGCAGACATCGCTCGAGCACCGCGAAGCGTCATTGGGGGAGCTGCGCCCGACGCGGCGAGTGCCTTCGGGGTCCCAGACCGTCAGGCTCCCCTCGCCCGAGGTGAAGAACGCGAGCCCGCGCCGGTCGATCACGGTGTCCGTGTTCCCACCCGCCGCGCCGCCCTGCGCCCCATAGGTGTCGACGACCTCGCCGCTGGCGATGTCCCAGATGTGCACGCCGCCCCACGACGGCCCGACGATCTGCTTGCCGTCGCGGGAGAAGCCGAGGCTGTAGATCCACTCGGTCGGCAGGTTGCCCTTGAAGTGCCGCACGCGGCCGGTGCGCAGGTCGAGCAGGGCGATGGCGGCGCTCGGGTCGATCGCGTGCCAGCTGTTGAGGGCCAGCGCCAGCGTGTGCCCGTCGGCTGAGATCCCCGGCCGGCCGCCGATCGGGAAGCGGCGCACGATCCGTCCGCTGCGGGCGTCCCACACCAGCGTCGCGCCCCGCGGCGCCGAGGTGATCAAGGCGCCGTCACGGCTGAAGAGGACGCGGGCCTCCATCTGGCCGTAGCGGAACGGATACTGCCGCCGCCAGAGCCGCCGCCCGGTGCGGCCGTCGAACAGCATGAAGCGCTGGGCTATCGGCCCGTAGGTATCCGGCCAGTTCCAGTTGGCCAGCCCGGCTGCGAGCCGCCGTCCATCCGGCGAGAAGGCGAACGAGAGGTTGATGAACTGGTCCGGCCCGACGCCGCCCGACCACGACCCGATCCGGTGCCACCGCCGCCGCGCGACGTCGATGAGGTAGAGCCCCGAGTGATTCTCCGAGCGCGTGCCCACGGCCAGCGTGCGCCCGTTCGGGGCAAAGCGGATCGCCTGCACCGAGACCGGCTCGGGCAGCTTGACGGCGTCGCCGGCCGGCTTGTAGGTACGCAGGTCGATGAAGCGCACCACCCCATGGACGTCCCCGCTGGCGAGCACGTGGTCGTCGGGGCTGACCGCGAAGGAGTACACCGGCGCGTCGGACAGCCGGAGCGTGCGGATCGCCGCCGGGTTCTGCTGCAGGATCGAGAGCAGGGCGCCGCGCGTCTCGGGCCGATCCTGGAGCGTGACCCCGGCGGCGGCGAGCAGCAGAGAACGCTCGAGGGTCGGCTCGCCGAGCGCGAGCGCACCCATCCGCTCGGCGTCCGAGCTCAGCGCCTGCCCCTCGGCGGCGGCCTGCGAGCGCCGCGCCTTGTCGCGCTGGCCCAGCGCCAGCACGCCGCCGGCGATCGCCACGCCGAGCAGCAGCGTCGCCGCGAAGAGCAGGGCGCGCAGCCGCCGGTTGGCCCGGATCTGGGAGCGCCGCTCGCGGCCGGCCTCGGAGGCGCTCGCGTCCAGGAAGGCGCGCTCGGTCGCGTTCAGCTCGCCGGCGGGCTCGCTCGCCGCGTCCAGGCGTGCGCCGCGATAGAGGTCGGACGGTTCGCGACCGCCGGCGTCCCACAGCCGCGCGGCCTGCCCCAGCTGGCGGTGCGCGCGCATGCCCGCGCGGTCCTCGTCGAGCCACTGCCGCAGCCGCGGCCACTCGCGGATCAACGCTTCGTGGGCGACCTGGGCGGTGCGCGCGTCGAGCGTGACCAGGCGCGCGTCCGCCAAGCGCCGCAGGAGCGCGTCGGCGCTCGCGGGATCGGCGTGCTCCGGGACGAGCTCGTCGATCGCCACGCGCCGCCGCGTGTCCTCGAGCCCTTCACCGAGCTCGGTCATGCGCAGGAACACGCCGCGTGCCAGCCGGCGCTGCTCTTCCGGCAACGCGTCGACGACCGCGTCCGCCGTGCGGGCGATGGCCGTGGCGACGCCGCCGCTCGCCCGGTAGCCCGCGACCGTCAGGGTGCGGCCGTCGCGGCGGTCCCACGTCGCCCGCAGCGCGTGCGAGAGAAGCGGCAGCGCGCCGGGCTCGTCGGTGACGTCGCGCAGGACGAGCTCGACCAGTCCGGGCTCGAGCCGCAGGCCCGCGAGCCGCGCCGGCTCGGTGATCGCGCGCGCGAGCTCGGTGGCGCTCATGGGTCCGAGCAGGACCTGATTGGCGGCGACGGCGCGCGCGAGCCCGGCATGGCCGCTCAGCCGCGCATAGACATCCGCGCGAACCCCGATGACGACCGCGCAGTCGAGCGCCAACAGGCCGTCGATGAACGCCCGCCGCCGGTCGGCGTCAGCGCACAGCGTGAACAGCTCCTCGAACTGGTCGACCACGAGCAGTCGATCGCACCCGTCAGTGACATCGAGCACCGGATCGGCGCCGGGCACGAGCAACGTGGCGTGCGTGAAGGCGTCGACCTCGCCGGCGCGCACGGCGGCGACGACGCCCGCGCGCAGCAGGGAGGACTTGCCGCTTCCCGAGGCACCCACGACGGCCAGCAGCCGGCCGGGCTCGAGGCGGCGGATCACGTCGGCGACCACTGCCTCGCGGCCGAAGAAGAAGCGGCGGTCCTCGAACGCCGGCAGGCCGCGATACGGACACTCGGCCAGCGGCGCGCTCGCGCCCGGACCGCGCACGGCCCGCGCGCCATCCGGTCCGACGTCGACGAGCGTGCAGCCGTCGGGGAGGTGCCGGGAGACGAGCTCCGCCGTGACGGCCGACACGAACACCTGCCCGCCGTCGGCATACGAACGCACGCGCGCGGCGGCACTCGCGGTGGGGCCCGAGTAGTCGTCGCGCCGGTCGGCCTCGCCTGTGTGGAGACCCCAGCGCACCGGGAGCGAGAGCTCGCGGTTGGCCTCCAGCGCCGCGGCGACCGCGGCCGGCGCCGAGTCGAAGACCGAGACGGTCGCGTCGCCCATCGAGGCGACCAGGCTGCCGCCGTGGCGCGCCATGGCGCCCGCGATCAGCTCGTCGTGGCGCGCCATCGCCGCCGGGTCCTCGCCCCAGTGGCCGTCGACGTCGGACAGGCAGAGCGTCACCACGCCGGTCGGCAGCGCGGCCGCCCAGCCCGCCCGCAGACGCTCCACCAGCTCGCCCGCGCTCTGTGGCCGGCGTGCCGGAACCGTGGCCATGCCGAGCCGCACCGCGGCTTCGAGCTGCTCGGCCTGGGCGGGGTCGATCCCCTCCCAGCTCGGAAGCACTCCCGCCGGCGCGCCGCCCGTCAGCAGCGCGAACGCCGTCGCCGCGAGCGCGTACACGTCCGCCGCACGCGACGGGCCCGCACCGGCGGCGAGCTCGGGGGCGCGGTAGCCCGGGGTCCCGGCCCGCCGGAGCGGCAGGTTCGGCGCCGATGACAGGCCGAAGTCGACGAGCTTGATCCGGCCGCGCCGCGTGAGGATGAGGTTGGACGGCTTGACGTCACCGTGGATCACGGGCGGCGTGTGGGTGTGCAGGTGGGTGAGCGCCTCCGCGGCCTGCGCGAGGTAGCCCAGGACGCTCGACGGCGCGAGCCCGGGGCGCCCGCGCTCGGCCAACAGCGTCGCCAGGTCGGTGCCGTCGACCCAGTCCATCGCCACCACGTAGCGGTCGCCGTCGAAGAAGTCCTCGCGCACGAGCGGCAGCGCGGGATGCGGTGCGAGGGCGAGCAGGATGCGCGCCTCGGTGAGCAACTCCGCGCGCGACGCGGCGTCGGGCACCGGCCGGATCTTCAGCGCCACGACACGGTCATGGCGGCGGTCCAGCGCCTTGACGATCTGGGCCTCGCCGCCCTGGCCGCGGAGCGCCAGCACCTCGTACCGGTCGTTGACGAGGGTCAGCACGGCGGGTGCCTTAGACTCGCCCGTGTGTCACCGCAGATCGAGGTGATCACCGGTGTCCGCAGCGAGCGCCTCGATCTCGTGGCGGACCGGTCGACCGTCGGCAAGGCGCCCGAGAACGACGTCTCGCTAGTCGACGACGCGACCGCGAGCCGACTCCACGCGGTGCTGGAGCGGTTTGCGGCAGGGTGGTGCGTCACCGACCTCGGTTCGTCGAACGGGACGTGGGTCAACGGCGAGCGTATCTGGGCGTCGCGACGATTGCGACACGGCGACGAGATCCGCATCGGCCAGACCCGGTTGGTCTTCCACGACCCGCTCACGGCCGCCGGTGCGGTGACCGAGGCCGAGATCGCGGCGCCCACGCTGACACCCCGCGAGCGCGACGTGCTCGTTTCGCTCTGCCGGCCGCTGCTCGCCCGCGACATGTTCACCGAGCCGGCGTCGACCAGGACGATCGCCGACGATCTCGTGATCACCCAGGCCGCGGTCAAGCAGCACCTCGCGAACCTGTACGACAAGTTCGGCGTCGCGCACGGGGACGCGCACCGGCGCTCACGGCTGGCCAACGAGGCGCTGCGCCGTGGGGCGGTCTCGCTGACTGAGCTCGGCGGATAGCGCACAGCGCGAGCGTGGCCCACCTGCGCGGCGCGCGCCATACCCGCTCGGGCGGTGCGGAGCTGACCGGCGGCAAGGCGTTCCTTGCCACCGGGCAAGCCTGTCGCGAAGGCAAGTTCGTGCTTGCCCGGCGCGAAGGCGATTGACCTCCGCCCGCCCATGGTCGCGAGTCACGAGCAGGCGGAGTATCGGGGTCGTTCCCGATCAGGAGGCTCCCATGAGCACCCGCACCGTCCTGTACGCCCTCACCATCGCTGTCGCAATGCTGACCCTGCCGGCGGCCGCCTCCGCCCGGCCGCTCTACGACCGCGAACCGCTGACGACCTCCGGACAGGCCGTCTCCAGCGGGCCGAGCCCGCTGCTCTTCGTCGCCGCCGCGCTCGCCGTCGTCCTGGTGATCGCCGCCGTCCGCATCGTCCGCTCGCATCCCGTCGCGGCGAAGGCATGACCCGCCGCCTCGGCCTGCTCGCCGCGGTCGTCGGCTCGTTGCTCGTGCCCTGTGTGGCGCGGGCCGACACCGTCACCGACTGGAACGAGATCGCGTCCAGTTCCATCGTCGGCACGGCGGGGCAGCCGCCGCCGGTCTCGGCCCTGAGCTTCGCGATGGTCCAGGGCGCCGTCTACGACGCCGTCAACGCGATCGACCGCCGGCACCGCCCGTACCTCGTCGCTCCGCCCGCGCGCCGCACCGACTCCGAGGACGCGGCGGCGGCGACCGCGGCGTTCCGCGTCCTCGTCGCGCTCTTCCCCACACAGCAGGCAACGCTTCAAGCTCGCTACGAGGCGTCGATGGCGGCGGTCGCCGACATCCCCGCCGGCGCAAGAGCCGGAGGCATCGCCGTGGGTGAGGCCGCGGCCGCGGCGATGCTCGCCGCGCGCGCCGACGACGGCCGCTTCAGCCCGTTCACGATCCCGATCGGGACCACCCCGGGAGCGTGGCGACCGACGCCGCCGGCGGGCGCGCTGGACCCGGCACCGTGGGTCGGCAACGTGCGACCGTTCCTGGTCGGCAACGCCCAGTGGCTGCGCAGCCGCGGCCCCAACGCCCTCACCAGCCGTGCCTACGCGCGGGACTTCAACGAGATCAAGACCGTCGGCGCGCTCCACAGCACCACGCGGACGGCGGATCAGACCGACGCGGCGATCTTCTGGCAGGAACCCATCTTCGGCCTGTTCAACCGGATCTTCCGCACGCTCGCCGCTGACCGGCGGCTCGGCGAGGCCGACAGCGCCCGCCTGTTCGCGATCACCGACCTCGCCGCGGCCGACGCCGCGATCGGCTGCTGGAACGACAAGTACCACTGGAACTTCTGGCGCCCGATCACCGCGATCCGCGAGGCGGCGGGCGACGGCAACCCCGCGACCGAGGCGGACCCGGCATGGCTGCCGCTGTTCGATCCCGCGACGCCGGTGGCCGCGCAGCCCCCGCTCGTCACGCCGCCGTTCCCGGACCACCCCTCGGGCCACAACTGCGCGACCGGCGCGATCGTGCCCGCGCTCCAGCGCTTCTTCGGTACCGACCACGTCGCGTTCAGCGCGACCAGCACCAAGTCCGGCACGACCCGCAGCTTCACCCGCCTCTCGGACGTGCTGCGGGAGATGATCGACGCGCGCGTGTGGGCGGGCATCCACTTCCGCACGGCCGACATCCAGGGCGCCCGGCTCGGCGCGAAGGTCGCCCGCTACGAGCACCTGCGCTACGGCTGGTAGCGCTCAGGCCGTCCGCAACGCCGAGGTGGGCGACATCCGGGAGGCTCGGACGGCCGGCATCAGCCCGGCGACGGCGCCGATCAGGAGGGCCGACGCGATGCCACCCGTCCACGCCTCGACCGGGATCACGATCGCCCAGTGCTTCGAGCTCGCGTAGACCGCCGTGGCGATGCCTCCCGCCAGCACGCCCACGACGCCGCCGATGACAGCGAGCAGGATCGACTCGCCCAGGAACTGCGCCCGGATCTGGCCCTTCGTCGCGCCGAGCGCGCGGCGGAGGCCGATCTCCGAGCGGCGTTCGAGCACCGAGATGATCATGATGTTGGCCACGCCGACGGCGCCCACGATCAGCGCCACCACGCCGAGCCCGAGGAAGAGGCTGTCGAACGCCCCCGCGGCGGCGGCGCGGGCGGTGAGCACGTCGGACGGCTGGCTGACGTTCACCTCGTTCGGCGCCTCGGGGTTCGCGGTCGGCGCGAGCAGCGACTGCACCGCCGCGACACGGTCGGTCTCCGCGCGCACGTAGATCGAGCTCGGCGGGCCGGGCTGCCGCTCGCCCTGGACGAGGCTCACGTAGCCGAGATACTCCTCCGCGGCCGGGTAGCCGATCAGCGCGCTGAGGTCGATGTCAGGCGCGAGCGGCGAGCTCTTGACGATGCCGACCACGTTGAACCACTGGCCTCCGAGCCAGATCCGTTGGTCGGGGAAGAGCCGGTCGATGCCCAGCCGCTGCGCCGCGACCCAGCCGAGTACGGCGACCGGCTCGCGGGCGGTCCCCGGGTTCAGCCAGACGCCGCGGGCGAGTCCGGTGTTGAGCACGGAGAGCAGGTTCAGGCTGGTGGCGCGCACCTGGAGCCCGCCGGTGTCGGTCTCGGGGATCAAGCGACTCCGGTAGACGCTCTTGCCCTTCACCAGCGCGGTGTGCGCCAGCAGCTGGACGTCGTCCAGGTGGGTGACGCGCGCCGGGGCCTCGACCGGCAGCTTCGACGGCTGGCCGGTGATGCTCTGGCCGGCCTCGACGGTGAGCATGTTCGTGCCGAGCCGGTCGATCTCCGCGAGCAGCCCGGCCTGCGAGGAGGACGACAGACCGAGCACCGCGACGATGGCGGCGGTCCCGATCGCGATCCCGAGCGCGGACAACGCGGCGCGCAACGGCCGCGCCCGCAGGCCGACGCTCGCCACCCGCAGCCGGTCCTTGACGCTCATGTCACCACCTGGCCGTCGAGCACGCGGATCCGTCGCGGCAGCTGATCGGCGAGGCCCGCGTCGTGGGTGATCATCAGGATCGTCGCGCCGTCGGCGTTGAGCTCGCGGATGAGCTCCATGATCGACGCGCCGGTCGTGCTGTCGAGGTTGCCGGTCGGCTCGTCGGCGAGCACGATCGCCGGGCGGCCGACGAGCGCGCGGGCGATCGCCACCCGCTGCCGCTCCCCGCCGGACAGCTTGGTGGGCTTGAACGTCGCGCGGTGCGAGAGGCCGACGCGTTCGAGCGCCTCGTCCGCGCGCCGGTACCGCTCGGCGGTGGGGACGCCGGCGTAGAGCAGCCCGTCGGCGACGTTCTCGCGCACGGTGGCGTGCTCGGCGAGGAAGAACTGCTGGAAGACGAAGCCGATCTCCCGCGCCCGCAGCCGCGAGACCTCGCGGTCGTCCAGTTGCGCGGCGTCGACGCCCCCGATGCGGACGACGCCGCTGCTCGGGCGCTCCAGCGTGCCGACGACGTGCAGGAGCGTGGACTTGCCCGACCCGGAGGGTCCGACGATCGCCACCAGCTCACCGCGCCGCACGCAGAAGGAGACACCGCGCAGGGCGTACACGGGCGGCTCCTCGCCGTAGACCTTGGTGACGTCGTCCAGCTCTAGGACGGCGTCGCTCATATCGACGGAACCACGACGACGTCGTGCTCGGTCAACCGGCCTTCGACCTGGACGCGCCCGTTGCCGGTGTCGAACAGGCCGAGCTGCACGGCGACCAGCTCGCGTCGTGAACCGGCGCGCACGACCTCGACCGCGTACCCGCCTCCGGACGTGCCGACGAGCGCGGTGACCGGGACGCTGAGCGCGTCGTCCACGCCCTTGGTCGTGATGTCGACGTCGACCGGGGCCTTGTCGAGCCCGCTCGCCAGGGCCGGGTCGTCGAGCCGGATGAAGGTCGGGATCGTCGCGTCGGCAGCCGCGCTCCCTTGCTCGGCCGGGGCCTCGGCGACGCGCCCGAACCCCTCGACGCGACCCGTCACCGGTGTGTTGCCCGGCAGCGTGATCCGGGCGCGATCGGCCTTCTTGACGTCGCCCTGCTGGGAGGGATCGAGGTTGACCTGGACGTGCAGCGTGTCGGAGGTGGCCTGCAGGAGGGGTGCTCCCGGACGCGCGGATTCCCCGAGCAGACCGGTGACCTTGGCGATCCGGATCGGCTCGGGCACGAAGACCGCTTCCCCGAGAGCGAGCTTCCCGGTCACGCGCATGCCCTTGTCGCGCTGAAGGCGCTCGAGCGCCTTCGACGTCTTGGAAGTGAACCCGCTGCCGGACTCGCGCAAATTCCGGTTGAGCTGACGGACGTCCTTGCCGCGCTCGCCGACGCGCAGGTCACGGTAGGCCGGGATCGCGCCGCACAGCAGCACCACCGGCTTCTCGTCGACCCGGTAAAGGACGTCGCCGCACGCGACCTTGTCGCCGTTCTCAGGCAGGCTCGTATAGACCCCGCGGGCCTGGTTGATCACCGGGTAGGGCGAGCCGTCCGACCGCGCCCGGTAGGTCAGCGTCCCACCCTGGGAGACCATCGCCGAGAGCGCGCCCCGCTCGACCTTGACCGTGTCGGCGGCGGGTCCCTGTGCGGCCGCGGCCGGATGGTCCCCTCCGGACAGCAGGACGACACCGACGATCGCCGCGCCCAGCACGGCCGCCGCGGCCGCCGCCCACAGCCTCACTTCTGGTCCCCCAGCGCCTCTTTCATGACGTTCTTGCACTTCGCCAGGGCGGCGTTGAGGATGTCCATGCCGCCTGGCCGGTTGGAGGACGGGATCTTGTACGTGTTGACGAGCGGCTCACCGTTGACGGGGTCCGGGAAGTCCTTGACGCCGTTCGCGCGGATGCACTGGGCCATCCGCAGGCTCGCCGACTGCTCCTTGGGGGTCCGCTTGGAGCTCAGCGTCCCCGGCGGCTGCAGGGCCTTGCACGCGGTGGTGGCCTGCTTCCACACCGCGGGGGTCACGCTGACCCCGTACTCGTACTGGCCCTTCGCGTTCGGGTCGGGGAAGTCGCGGACGCCGTGCGCGCGGATGCACTCGGAGAACTTCACCCCCTTCTCCTGGGCGGTGAGCTTCTTGGTCGAGGCGGTGGCGGTCGTCGTGGCGGTGCTGGTCTCGGACGGCGTGTCCGAGCCGCAGCCGGCGCCGATCAGGGCGACCAGCCCGAGGGCGACCAGCGGTCGTCGTCTGATGGAGATCACGCCGCAAGTCAAGGCCGCGGGCTGTTGCGGGCGCGTATGGCCTTTTCGATATGCCGCCGATATGCGTGAGCTCGTAGCCTCGGAGGATGCGCGTGCTGCTGGTTGAGGACGAGCCGTACATGGCGGAGGCGATCCGCGACGGGCTGCGGCTGGAGGCGATCGCGGCGGACATCGCTCCAGACGGCGACGCGGCGTTGGACCTGTTGGCGATCAACGTCTACGACATCGCCGTCCTCGACCGGGACGTCCCCGGCCCCACCGGTGACGAGATCGCGAGGCACATCGTCGCCTCGGGCAGCGGCATGCCGATCCTGATGCTCACCGCCGCCGACCGGCTCGACGACAAGGCGTCCGGGTTCGAGCTCGGCGCCGACGACTACTTGACGAAGCCGTTCGACCTCCGAGAGCTCGTGCTGCGGCTCAGGGCGCTCGACCGCCGCCGTGCCCACAGCCGGCCGCCGGTGCGCGAGATCGCGGGGCTGCGGCTCGACCCGTTCCGCCGCGAGGTCTTCCGCGACGGCCGCTACGTCGCGCTGACCCGGAAGCAGTTCGCCGTGCTCGAGGTGCTCGTCGCCGCCGAGGGCGGCGTCGTCAGCGCCGAGGCGCTCCTGGAGCAGGCGTGGGACGAGCACGCGGACCCGTTCACCAACGCCGTCCGCATCACGGTGTCAGGACTGCGCAAACGCCTGGGCGAACCGTGGATCATCGCGACCGTGGCCGGCTCCGGGTACCGCATCGACACTTGAGCGTCCGCCTCAAACTCACCCTCAGCTACGCCGGGTTCCTGATGCTCGCCGGTGCGTTGCTGCTGGGCGCCGTATGGCTGTTCCTCCTGCGCTACGTCCCCGATCGCGCGTTCCTGCGCGTCGCGAACGCGCCCCTCCCGGGTCCCTTTCCCGTCCGCTCCAACCTCCTGCACGTCTTCGCGCCGCGGGCGGCCGCCGTGATGGCGTTCCTGCTCGTGTTCGGCCTCGTCGGCGGGTGGCTCCTGGCCGGTCGCATGCTCGCTCCGCTGGAGCGCATAACGGACGCGACGCGCCTGGCGGCGACCGGCTCGCTGTCGCACCGCATCCGCCTTGAGGGCCGCAACGACGAGTTCCGGGAGCTCGCCGACGCCTTCGACGCCATGCTCGCGCGGCTCGAGGCCCACGTCTCCGAACAGCAGCGGTTCGCCGCCAACGCGTCGCACGAGCTGCGCACCCCGCTGGCGATCACGCAGACGCTGCTCGACGTCGCCCGCAACGATCAAAGCCGTGGGGAGGACGAGCTCGTCGACCGCCTGCACTTCGTCAACACGCGGGCGATCGACCTCACCGAGGCGCTGCTGCTGCTCAGCCGCGCCGACCAGGCATCGTTCGTCCGCGAACCCGTCGACCTGTCGCTGATCGCCGAGGAAGCCACCGAGACGCTGCTCGGACTCGCCGAGGAGCGCGGCGCGACGATCGAGACCTCGGGCGACACGGCCCGCGCTCTCGGTTCACCCGCGCTCCTGCAGCAGCTGGCGACGAACCTCGTGCACAACGCGATCGTCCACAACCTGCCGGGCCACGGCGCCGTCTGGGTCACCACCAGCGCTCAGCCCGACAGCGTGGCGCTCACCGTCGAGAACACCGGTGAGACGCTCTCCCCGGAGGTGGTGGCCACGCTGGCCGAGCCGTTCCAGCGCGGCTCCATGCGCACCCGCACCGACCACGCGGGCGTCGGCCTCGGCCTGGCCATCGTCCAGAGCATCGCCCAGGCGCACGACGGCACCCTGAGCCTGACGCCGCGGACCGATGGCGGGCTCCGCGTCACGGTACGACTCCCCGTCAGAGCCAGCCCTTCTTCCACGGACCGGTGATTCGCGGTGGTCGCGCTGGCGTTATCGGCTGGTGATCGGCACACTGGTGCTGTGCCCCCGCTCGATGCCGGACTGGTGGCCGCCCTCGCCGCCGCCGCTCTGACTGCGCCCTCGGGCGCGACCGAGACGGTCGGCCCGGCGCACGCGTCGGGCATCGTCGTGCACAGCGCGCCGGACGGGCGGGCGCTCGTGCGGCTCGGGGCGCGGACGCCCTACGGCGGGCGACTGCGGTTGTGGGTGCGCCAACGGCGCGGCGGCTGGATCAAGGTCGCGGTCGAGGACGGGCGCGGCGGCGTCGGGTGGGTACGCGCCCGCGACACGCGGCGCGCCGGGTATCGCCGGTTCCGGGTCGAGTTGGACCGGTCCGCGCGGCGGCTGAGCGTCATCGGCGGCGGCTCGCGCTGGAGCACGCCGGTCGTGCTCGGCGGCGACGAGACCCCGACCCCGCTCGGCACCTTCCAGGTCACCGACCGGATCGACGGGTCCCGCTTCGCCGGCGTCTACGGCGCGCGCGTCCTCGTCCTCTCCGCCTACGGCGACGGGACGAAGACGTCGCGGGTCGCGATCCACGGCGTCCCACCCGCGGCGACGACCAAGGCCTTCAGCCACGGCTGCGTCCGCGTGCCGCGCGCCGCGCTGCTGCGGCTCTTCAGGGACGCCCCGCCCGGCACCCCGGTCCGAGTGACCGCCTGACGGTCCGGGTCACCTGAAGTGGGTGATGCGCGCCCACCAATCGGCCGCGAACGTCCGCCGGCATGAGCGGACGGGACGAGCTGGGGCGGGCGGACGCGACACCGGCGACGCGAGCGGCGAACGATGCACTGCTCGGGGAGCTGCCATTCGAGGACACGCGGGACTTCGAGGAGGCCGCGCGCGGGCTGATCGCGCCGCTGCCCGACGAGGGTCGTGTGCGCGGCGCCGACGGCGGCCTCGTCTGGGACCTCTCGCGCTTCGCGTTCATCCACGAGCACGAGGAGGCGCCGGCGACGGTCAACCCGAGCCTGTGGCGGCAGACACGACTGGTCGTGCAGGGCGGGCTCTACGAGGTCGTTCCCGGGCTCTACCAGGTGCGCACGCTCGACCTGTCGAACATCACGTTCGCGGAGGGCGAGGACGGGATCGTCGTGTTCGACCCGTTGATCTCGACCGAGACCGCGGCAGCCGCGCTCGAGCTCTACTACCAGCACCGGCCGCGCAAGCCGGTCGTCGCCGTGGTCTTCTCACACAGCCACGTCGACCATTTCGGCGGCGTCCGCGGGATCGTCGACGAGGCCGACGTGAAGGCCGGCAAGGTCAAGATCGTCGCCCCGGAGGGCTTCCTCGAGGCGGCGGTCGCGGAGAACGTGCTGGCGGGCAACGTCATGAGCCGGCGGGCGAGCTACATGTACGGCAACCTGCTGCCCGCCGACCCGCGGGGGCAGGTCGGCGCCGGGCTCGGCATGTCCACGTCGTTCGGGACGGTCGGGCTGATCGTGCCGACCGACATCGTCTCGGAGACCGGGCAGCGGATGACGCTCGCCGGCCTGGACTTCGAATTCATGATGGCGCCTGACAGCGAGGCGCCCGCCGAGATGCACTGGTTCATCGAGCAGTTCAAGGCGGTCACCGCGGCCGAGAACTGCTGCCACACGCTGCACAACACCTACTCGCTGCGCGGCACGAAGATCCGCGACCCGCTGGCCTGGTCGAAGTACCTCGAGCGGACGATCTCGCTGTGGGGCGACCGCACCGAGGTCCTCTTCGGCATGCACCACTGGCCCGCGTGGGGACGCGAGCGCGTGCTCGAGCTCCTCGGCATGGCCCGCGACGGGTATCGGTTCATCAACGACGAGACGCTCCGGCTGGCCAACCACGGCCTGACCCCGCCCGAGATCGCCGAACGGATCGAGTTCACGGGCGAGCTGGGACGCCACTGGGCGATGCGCGGCTACTACGGCTCGCTCAACCACAACGTCAAGGCGACCTACGTCAACTACCTCGGCTGGTTCGACGGCAACCCCGCCAACCTGCACACGCATCCGCCCGAGGAGGCCGCCAAGCGCTACGTCGAGTTCATGGGCGGCGCCGACGCCGTGGTCGCGAAGGCAGGCGCGGCGTTCGAGCGCGGCGACTACCGCTGGGTGGCCGAGGTCGTCAACCACGTGGTCTTCGCCGACCCCGACAACCGCGCCGCCCGCGAGCTGCAGGCGGACGCGCTCGAGCAGCTCGGCTACCAGTCGGAGTCCGGCCCGTGGCGCAACTTCTACCTCAGCGCCGCCGCGGAGCTGCGCGCGGGCGTGCGCGTGTTGCCGGCGCCCTCCACGGCCAGCCACGACCTCGTGAGCTCGATGAGCGTCACGCTCTTCTTCGACTACCTCGCCGTCCGCCTGAACGGCGAGCGCGCGGGCGACCGGCGGCTGACGATCGTCTGCGAGTTCCCCGACCTCGGGGAGACGTGGACGATGCTGCTGCGCCACGGCGCGCTCAGCCACCGCCGCGGGCCGGTCGACGGCGCCGACGCCACGGTCGTGATCGACCGCAGCGACCTCAACGGCGTCATCCTCGGCACCGCCGACATCGCGCAGCAGATCAAGGACGGACGGGCCAGGCTCGAGGGCGACCCTCAGGCGCTGCGCGACCTCGTCGAGCTGCTCGACGAGTTCGAGTTCTGGTTCAACATCGTCACACCCTAATCCGGGAGCGACTGCGGGAGCTTCTTGGCGCCGCGCTTGGTGACCGGCGCCGAGGGTGGGGGGACGACCGGGCCGATGTCTCCGTCGGGCGCCTCGTCGAGGTCGACGATCACCGGCGCGTGGTCGGACGGGCCCTTGCCCTTGCGCGCCTTGCGGTCGATCCACGCGGCCTTCACGCGCTCGGCCACCGCGTCGCCCGCCAGCACCAGGTCGATCCGCATGCCGAGGTCCTGGTGGAACATGCCCGCGCGATAGTCCCAGTACGAGAAGACGCGCTCGGTGGGCCAGCGGTCGCGGACCACGTCGTGCAACCCGGTCGACTGCAGCTCGGCGAGGGCATCGCGCTCCGGCTTGGTCACGTGGGTGTGGCCCTCGTAGGCGCCGGGGTCGAAGACGTCCTCGTCGGTCGGCGCGATGTTCATGTCACCGAGCACGACGGTCGTCGACGGGTCGCCGGCGGCGACGTCGGCCCGCAGCGCACGCAGCCACTCGAGCTTGTACCGGTAGTGGTCGGAGTCGGGGGCCCGGCCGTTCGGGACGTAGACCGAGATGAAGCGGATGCCGCCGCAGACCGCCGAGACCGCGCGCGGCTCGGGTCCCGGGAAGCCGGGACCGTCGGGCAGCCCGCGCACGACGTCCTCGAGGCCGACGCGGGAGAGGATCGCGACGCCGTTCCATTGCGCGACGCCGTGGGCCGCGAGCTCGTAGCCCCGGGCCTCGAGCTCACCGCCGAGCAACTCGGTGAGCGCGTCGTCGGCGAGCTTGGTCTCCTGCAGGCAGACGACGTCGGGCTCGCGCTCGTCGAGCCATGGCAGCAGACGCGGCACCCGCTGCTTGATCGAGTTGACGTTCCAGGTGACGATCCGCACGCCCTACACGGTATTGAGCGCGCTCGACGCATCGGTGACACGGACGCGGGTCGTGGCGAGGGCCAGGACGGCGAGGGTGATCGCGGCGGCGATCGTGAGCGCCATCGGCAGCGCGTCGGCGGCGCCCGCGACGCCGACGAGCGGCGCGGCGGCGGCGCCGATCAGGAACTGCGACGTGCCGAGCAGCGCGGACGCCGCGCCCGCGTCGGCCGGGTGGTCGGCGAGCGCGAGGGCGGTCGCGTTGGGGTTGACGAGCCCGATGCTCGACACGACCAGCGTCAGCGCGACGAGGACGACGCCGACCGGAGCGTCGACGGCGATGCCGGCTCCGAGCAGCACGGCGCCGGCCGCGCCCAGCGCCACGCCGACGCACAGCAGCTGGGCCGGGGTCGCGCGGCCGATCAGCCGCCGGCTCGCGTAGGAGGCGACGACGATCCCCAGCCCGTTGACGGCGAACACGAGCGCGTAGAGCTGCGGGCTGAGGCCGTAGATCGTCTGCAGCACGAACGGCGAGCCCGCGATGTAGGCGAACATCGCGCCCATCATCAGGCCGCTGCAGAGGGCGTAGGCGACGAAGCGCCGGTCGCGCAGGACCGCGCGGGTCCCGCCGCCGCGACGGTCGGTGCGGGGCGCGAGCGATTCCGGCAGGCCGCGGGCCGTGGCGGCCAGTAGCGCCGCGGCGACGAGCGAGAGGACGACGAAGACGCCGCGCCAGTCGGTCACGGCCAGCAGCACCCCGCCCACGATCGGCGCGAGGATCGGCGCGATCCCGCCCACGAGCATCAGCGACGAGAACAGCCGCGCGGCGGCATCCCCCTCGTAGAGGTCGCGCACGATCGCGCGCCCGACGACGATCCCGGCGGCGCCCCCGAGGCCCTGGAGGAAGCGCAGCGCCACGAGGGCCTCGACCGACGGTGCGAGCGCGCAGGCGAGCGAGGCGGCGGCGAACAGCGTCGCGCCCACGAGCACCGGCCGCCGGCGCCCCAGCCGGTCGCTCAGCGGACCCGCCAGCAGCTGGCCGAGCGCGAGCCCCGCGAGGCACGCGGTGAGCGTCAGCTGGGTCGCGGACGCCGACGCGCCGAGGTCGTCGCTGAGCTGCGGCAGCCCGGGCAGGTACATGTCCAGCGAGAGCGGGCCGACCGAGGCGAGGCCACCGAGGAGCAGGGCGAGTCTGCGCACGCTCACCAGCATCGGAGACGACGCGCTCGGCGGGAATGACCGAAGCGCTCAGATGTATGGACTTTTCCGGTACTCGGTCGGCGCGCGGCCGTAGCGCCGTTTGAAGGCGCGCGAGAAGTACAGCCGGTCGTCGAACCCGATCCGGTAGGCGATCTCGCCGACGTCGAGGTCGGTGAACCGCAGCAGCCGCGCGCCCTCGAGCAGCACCCGCTCGGCGATCAGCTCCTTGAGCCCGTTCCCGGTCAGCGCCCGCAGCGCGCGGGTCAGCGCGGGCTGCGGGACGGCCAGCGCGAGCGCGTAATGGCGGGCGTCGTGGTGGCGGGCGAAGTCGCGCTCCAGCACGCCCGCGAAGCGGCGGAACAGCGCGGTGTCGGCGTCGTCGTGCTCGCCCTCGCCCGCGTCGTAGGAGCGCTCCAGCCACAGCAGCAGCGTCAGCACGAGGTAGCGGGCGATCTCGTCGCCGCGCGGCTCGGGCACGCGCTGGGACTCGGCATGCAGCGCCGCGACGACCGCCTCCAGCGCGGGGATGTCGGCCTCGGGGACGACGATCGTCCGCGAGCCCCGCCGCGCCAGCAGCCAGCCCGGGTCCGCTCGCGCCGAGGGTCCCGCGTGCAGGAGCTCGTCGCCGAACCGCACGACGGCGCCGTCGAGCCCAGTCACCCGCTCGAACACGTGGACCTGCCCGCGGCCGACGATCGTCACCGCGTTCGCGACCACCGGCACGCGCTCGCCGTCGATCAGGTGGTGGCCGCTTCCTGCCCGCGTCCAGAACAGCTCGTGATAGTCGTGCCGGTGCGGCGCGCGTGGGACGTCGACGACGTGGCCGGCGAACCGCTCGACCTCGAACGTCGCCGAGGCGAGACGATCGACCTCGAGCACGGCGGAAAGCCTCACACACGGTCCGCTCGACGGAGGGTTCGAGCGGACCGTGGGCGCGGCGGGGGAGGGGGTTTGAGCGTTTCGGAGGAGGGGGTTGAAGTTCGCTCACGGCCAGTGTCGGTCGCGGCGAGGAGAACCTTGACCGCGGGCTGCGCCTCCCTCCCCCGAAGAGGGGAGCGGCCGCCCGCGACGTCGCTCTCATCTTCGCGTGATTGACGAACGACGCCTTTGGATAGGACCCCGCCGTGCCTTTCCTGCGCCAACTCGGACGCGATTGGCTCGGCCTCGGGCCGGCCGCGCAGTCGAAGCGCTCGAAGCACCTCGTCGCACGCACGGCCACCGCGGACCGGGTCGTGCGCTCGATCTGCCCCTACTGCGCCGTCGGCTGCGGCCAGCGGGTGTTCGTCAAGGACGAGCAGGTCATCCAGATCGAGGGCGACCCGGACTCGCCGATCTCGCGCGGCCGGCTGTGCCCGAAGGGGTCGGCGAGCAAGAGCCTCGTCACCAGTCCCGCGCGCTTGACGAAGGTCAAGTACCGGCGCCCCAACTCGACCGAGTGGGAGTCGCTGGACCTCGAGACGGCGATGGACATGATCGCCGACCGGGTCGCCGAGACCCGCGAGCAGACGTGGGAGGACGCGAACGCCGACGGCGAGCCGCTCAATCGCACGCTCGGGCTGGCGTTCCTCGGCGGCGCGACGCTGGACACGGAGGAGAACTACCTCCTCAAGAAGAGCTTCACGGCGATCGGCGCGGTGTCGATCGAGAACCAGGCCCGCATATGACACTCGAGCACGGTTCCCGGTCTGGGGACCTCGTTCGGGCGCGGCGGCGCCACCACGTTCCAGCAGGACCTGCAGAACTCCGACTGCATCGTGATCATGGGCTCGAACATGGCCGAGCAGCACCCGGTGGGCTTCCAGTGGGTGATCGAGGCCAAGGAGCGCGGCGCGGAGGTCTTCCACGTCGACCCGCGCTTCACGCGCACCAGCGCGATCGCCGATCTGCACATCCCGCTGCGGACGGGCTCTGACATCGCCCTGCTGGGCGGGATCATCAACCACATCCTCAGCACCGGCAGCGAGCTGCGCGAGTACGTCCGGCACTTCACGAACGCCCCGGTGATCCTCAAGGAGCAGTTCCGCGACACGGAGGACCTCGATGGCTTCTTCTCCGGCTGGAACGAACAGGACAAGGCGTACCTCGTCGACTCGTGGGGCTACCGCGGGACCGAGGGCGCGCTGGCCGCCGACAAGCACGAGCAGACCGGCGACGTCTCGGGCGATCAGGCGCACGGCGCGCACGGCATGGAGCTCGACCAGGGCGAGCCGCCCGAGATCGACATGGACCTCGAGCACCCGATGTGCGTCTTCCAGGTGCTCAAGCGCCACTACGCCCGCTACACGCCCGAGTACGTGGAGCGTGTCTGCGGCGTCCCGCGCGACCGCTTCCTGCGCCTCGCCGACGCGCTGTGCCGCAACTCGAAGGCGGACCGCACCTCGGCGCTCGTCTACTCGGTCGGCTGGACACAGCACACGACCGGGGTCCAGATCATCCGCGCGGGCGCGATCATCCAGCTGCTGCTCGGCAACATCGGCCGCCCTGGCGGCGGCATCCTCGCCCTGCGCGGGCACGCGAACATCCAGGGCTCGACGGACATCCCGACGCTCTACGACATCCTGCCGAGCTACATCCCGATGCCACATCCGGGGGCGCGGAGCGACCTCGACGCCTTCGTCGAGCGCAACGGCCCTTCGACCGGCGTCTGGGGCGAGCTGAAGGCGTACACGGTGTCGCTGCTGAAGGCGTGGTTCGGGGACGCGGCGACGGCGGCCAACGGCTACCTGTTCGAGCATCTGCCGCGCGTCGACGGCGACTTCTCGCACTACGCGATGCTCCAGAAGATGCTCGACGGCGACTGCCGCGGCTTCATCGTGGCGGGTCAGAATCCGGTCGTCGGCTCGGCGAACTCCGGGCTGGTCCGCAAGGCGTTGCGGAACCTCGACTGGCTCGTCGTGCGCGACCTGTTCGAGATCGAGACCGCGACCGTCTGGGTCGAGGGCGCCGAGGACGTCGGCACCGAGGTGTTCCTGCTGCCCGCCGCGGCCCACACCGAGAAAGAGGGGACGTTCACGAACACGCAGCGTCTCCTGCAGTGGCGTCACAAGGCGGTCGAGCCACCGGGAGACTGCCGCTCGGAGCTGTGGTTCGCCTACCACCTGGCGCGTCGGCTGCGACAGCGCATCACGGGTTCCAGCTTGCTGAACGCGCTGACACTCGACTACCCGCTGCTCGGCGAGCACGACGAGCCGGACGCGGACGCCGTCCTGCGCGAGATCAACGGTCGCATGCCCGACGGGTCGTGCGTGTCGAGCTACCAGGACCTGGCCGACGACGGCAGCACCACGTGCGGGTCATGGCTGCACGCCGGGATCTACGCCGGCGGCGTCAACCAGACGGCCCGGCGAAAGCCGCACACCGAGCAGAACTGGATCGCCGCGGAATGGGGGTGGGCGTGGCCGTCCAACCGCCGCATCCTCTACAACCGGGCGTCCGCGCGGCCGGACGGGACGCCATGGTCCGAGCGCAAGCGCTACGTCTGGTGGGACGCGGAGAAGGGCAAGTGGACGTCCAACGGCGACGACCCGGACTTCACGCCCGACAAGGCGCCGGACTACCTCCCGCCGGAGGACGCCACCGGGTTGGAGGCGTTGCGCGGCAGCGCACCGTTCATCGCCCACCCCGACGGGCTCGGCTGGCTGTACGCGCCGAGTGGCCTCGTCGACGGCCCGCTGCCCACGCACTACGAGCCCGAGGAATCGCCCGTGCACAACGCGCTCTACGGCGTCGACGCCAACCCGACCCGCCAGCGGATGCCGGGCAATCGCTACCACGTGTCGCCTTCGCACGAATTCCCGTTCGCGCTGACCACCTACCGGCTGACGGAGCACCACACAGCGGGTGCCATGTCGCGCACGCTCCCGTACCTCGCGGAGCTGCAGCCCGAACTGTTCGTCGAGGTCTCGCCGGAACTGGCCGCGCTGCGCGGGCTCGAGCACGCGGGCTGGGCGACGATCCGCACCGCCCGCTCCGCGATCGAGGCGCGCGTCATGGTCACGGACCGGCTCGGGCCGCTCGAGCTCGACGGGCGGATCGTGCACCAGGTCGGCCTGCCGTACCACTGGGGCGCGAACGGCCTGGTGACCGGCGACGCCGCCAATGAGCTGTTGGCGCAGGCGCTCGACCTCAACACCCACATCTCCGAGTACAAGTCGCTGACCTGCGACGTGCGCCCCGGGAGGCGACCGCGATGACACAGCCGCGCATGGGGTTCTTCACCGACACGAGCGTCTGCATCGGCTGCAAGGCGTGCGAGGTCGCCTGCAAGGAATGGAACAACGTGCCGGCCTCGCCGAACGGCTTCACCGGCGACTCCTACGACAACACGATCGACCTCGGCGCCAACACCTGGCGCCACGTCGCCTTCATCGAGCAGCGCAAGGAGCTCGACCTCGTCGACGCCGCGATCGTCGAGCAGAGCGGGCTGCAGACCTACCAGGACGGCGACGGCATGCGCTGGCTGATGGCCTCCGACGTCTGCAAGCACTGCACCCACGCCGCCTGCCTCGAAGCCTGTCCCACCGGCGCGCTTTTCCGCACGGAGTTCGGGACCGTCGTCGTCCAGCCCGACGTCTGCAACGGCTGCGGCTACTGCGTGCCCGCGTGTCCGTTCGGGGTGATCGACCGGCGCGAGGACGACGGCCGCGTCTGGAAGTGCACGCTCTGCTACGACCGGCTCAAGGACGACCGCGAGCCCGCGTGCGCGCAGGCCTGCCCGACCAACTCGATCCAGTTCGGGGAGCTCGAGGAGTTGCGCGAGCGAGGCGAGGCGCGGCTCGCGCAGCTGCAGGACGCCGGTCTCGTGGACGCGCGGCTGTACGGGGCCGACGATGACGACGGCGTCGGTGGCTTCGGCGCGTTCTTCCTGCTCCTCGACGAGCCGGAGACCTACCGGCTCCCGCCCGACCCGGTCGATCCGCTGCGCGACATCCGGAGCGTGTGGGCGGCGACCGGCGCCGCCGCGGTCGCGCTCGGCGGCGCGCTGGCGGCGGCGGTGCTGTGGAGGCGCGGATGAGGCCCGAGCTCGTCCCGGCCCAGGAGCGGCCGATCATCAAACCGCCGGTCTGGACGCCCGAGATCCCGCTGTACTTCTATGTGGGCGGGCTGGCGGGCGGGAGCGCCGGGTTCGGGCTGCTGTCGGGGCTGCGCGGGGAGGACGCGATCGCGCGCCGGGCCTGGGGACTGGCGCTCGCCGGCAGCGCCGTCAGCCCCGCGCTGCTGATCTCCGACCTGGGCGTCCCGTCGCGATTCCTGAACATGCTGCGGATGGTCAAGGTGACGTCGCCGATGAGCATCGGCTCGTGGGTGCTGGCGGGCTTCGGCACCGCCACCGCTCCCGCCGCGCTGCACGCGTTCACGCGCGGCCGGCTCGGTGCGTTCGGCACGGCCGCGCAGGTGACGTCGGGCCTGCTCGGCCTGCCGCTGAGCGCGTACACCGCGGCGCTGATCGCCAACACCGCCGTGCCGGTCTGGCGCGAGGCGCGCGCCGAGCTCCCGTTCGTGTTCTGCGGCGGCGCGGCGGCCAGCGCCGGGGCCGCGCTGACGCTGCTGTCGCCGGTCGAGGAAGCGTCGGCCGCGCGGCGGCTCGCCATCGGCGGCGCGGCGGTCGAGGTGCTGGTCGCGCAGGTGATGGAGCGCCGCCTGCGCGCGCTGGGCGTCGGAGCGCCGTACAAACGGTCCGCGGTCCACAGTGCGGCGAAGGCCCTGACGCTGGCGGGCGCGGCCATGATCGCGGCCCGCGGCGCCCGTTCGCGCGGCGCGGCGATCACCGGCGGCGCGCTCGTCAGCGCGGGTGCGCTGACCGAGCGCTGGGCGATCTTCCGCGCGGGCACGCACTCGGCGCAGCGCCCGCGGGACACGGTCATCCCCCAGCGCGAGCGCATCCGTTCCGGCCTGAGCCGCGGCGCCGCCCGCAGCGGCGCGCGCCGTGCGGCGCCGGAGTCGACCGACGGCACCCCCGGCCGCCGGTCCGCCGGGTACGGCTCGCCCGCGTTCAGCCTCGTCGACGACGACGCGTCTCGTGAGCCACGGGTTCCCGGCGGGTAGAACCATGGTATGAGGACCCAGGCACGAACTGACGCTGCCCGGCGGTCCATCAGCTCCCCGATCGCCCTCGGCGATGTGACCGAGCTGAGCAATGCCGAGGTGGCCCGGGTGTTCGAGCGCTACGCACGTGAGCGCCGGCCGCAGGACCGGGAGACGCTCGTGCTGCGCTTCCTGCCCCTGGCGCGCCACCTCGCCCGCAAGTACGCGACGCAGAACGAGCGCGAGGATCTCGAGCAGGTCGCGTGCGAGGCCCTTCTGAAGGCGCTCGACCGGTTCGATCCGTCCCGCGGCCGGGCGTTCACCTCATACGCGGTGCCGACGATCCTCGGCGAGCTCAAGCGGCACTTCCGAGACCGCGGGTGGGCGGTGAAGGTCCCCCGCAGCCTGCAGGAGATGGCGACCCGTGTCGCGACCGCCGCGGGCGAGCTCTCGTCAGAGCTCGGGCGCAGCCCGACCACCGACGAGATCGCCACCCGCTGCGACATCACGGTCGAGCAGGTGCTCGAGGTCTTCGCCTCGCGCAGCGCGCACCGCCCGGAATCCCTCGACCGGCCCGTCAACGACGAGGAGCACACCTCCGTGCTCGAACTGCTCCCCGACGAAGAAGCGGGCTTCGACCGCGTGGAGCGGGCGACCGACCTCTCGCGCCTGATGGCGAGTCTCCATCCGCGCGAGCGTCTGGTGCTCCGGCTGCGCTTCGAAGCGGACCTCGTCCAGCGCGACATCGCGGAGCTGCTCGGGATCTCCCAGATGCACGTCTCGCGCCTGATCCGTCAGGCGATCGCGGCGCTGCAGGAGGCCGCGGAGCAGCCGGTCCGGCAAGCATGATCGGCTTCGTCACGCGCTGAGCGGCGGGCGTTCGTCGGTGCGGGTGGTGAGCGTCTCGCCGTCCGGGAGGACCAGCGGGCCGGGGACGGCGGTGCTCGAGTGGGTGCGGCGCTCGGCCGCGGCGAGGACCTCGAACGCCATCCGCGACAGGGCACGCAGCGACTGGTGGCGGTTCTGGCGGGTGCCGAGGTCGGTCTGCGCCATGCGTTCGAGGCCGACGAGGCGGTGCGCGTCGATCAGGTTGGCGATCTCGACGCCGTAGCCGACCGGGAACGCGAGCTGCTCGAGCAGCTCGCGCGTGGCCGCGACCTCGCCCGCGAGCGGCTGGTGGAAGCCCGCGAGCTCGGGGAAGTGCAGGTTCAGGTAGGGGCGGGCGAGCAGCTCGGTGACGCGTCCGCCGCCGTTGGGATCGATGCCGCCGGTGGTCTTGAACGGGCGCCGGAAGTGGCCCTTGACGAACGCGAGCCGCGGGTCGGCGAGCAACGGTCCGAGGACGCCGAGCGCGAGGCGAGGATCGAAGTCGGTCGTGTCGGTGTCGAGGAAGCAGATCAGCTCGCCGGTGGTGGCGGAGAGCCCGCGCCAGAGGGCGTCGCCCTTGCCCTGCGCCGGGCCGTAGGCGGGCTGGAGCGCGGATTCCTGTTCGACCCACGCGCCGCGGCGTGTGGCGATCGCGGCGGTCCCGTCGGCGGATGCGGCGTCGACCACCAGCAGCTCGTCGACGAGGTCGCCGAGCCCGGCGATGGCATCGAGGACGCTGCCGATCGTGCCCGCGACCTCGCGGGCCGGCAGGATCACGCTGATCGTGCGGTCCTTCAGCGCGCGCAGGCGGTCGAGCGGGAAGTCGTCGGCGTGATAGCTGCGCTCGGCCAGCCAGCCGGTCCGTCGCAGGTCCACGGCGAGCCCGCGCCCGGTACGCCCGAAGCGCCGGCCGGAGGTGGTCACGCGGACCGCCGCGAGCCGTTCGATCGGCACCCCGTGCCGGTGCAGCGCGCGTTCGAAGCCCTCGTCCTCGAGCGCGGCGCGCGGCTCCAGACGACCGACGAGCGAGTAGGTCGCCGCGGTCACGGCGAGCGACGCGCCGGAGAACTGGTGGTGCTCGCGGACGCCCGCGGTGACCACGCTCGCGTGCCGGCGGGCGGCGTCGCGCTCGCGCAGCCGGATCGTCTCAGGCGGGAGGTCGTGTGCCCCGAGCTCGATCCGCCCGCCGATCGCCCGCGCCCCGGTGGCGACGGCGTCGAGCTGGCGGCGCAGCCAGTCGGGCGCCGGCTCGGAGTCCGCGTCGGTGGTGGCGATCAACCCGTGCGGCGGCAGGCGCTCGGCGGCGAGGTCCATGCCGTGGCGGCGGGCGTGGCCGACGCCGGGCTCCGCCGCCTCCACGATGTGGAGCGTCATGTCACCCGCCGCCGCTCGGGCCCGCTCGGCGGTGGCATCGGAGCAGCGGTCGAGGACGAGCAGCACCTCGTAGTCGCCGCGGCTGACACCCTCCTGCGCCGCGAGCGCGGCGATGCAGGCGCCGATCAACTCCTCCTCGTCGCGGGCGGGGACGACGACGCAGGCGATCACGGGAGCGGCTCCTTGCCCTCGATCAGCGCGCGGCCGCGTTCGTAGTCCCCGTCGCGCTCGTGGGTGAGCACGCCGACCGTGACGCCGCCGGTGCCGTACCAGATCGCCCAGGCGCCGTGACCGTGGTCTGCGACGCGAACCTCGTCGTAGCCGTCGCCCCACGCGACGTACTTGAGCGTGTGGTCGCCGATCGTCGACCAGAACCCGGGGGCGACGTCCCATCGGGCGTCCTCGCCGGCGAGCACGCGCCCGGCGACCTCGCCCATGTTCAGCGCCTCGCCCCAGTGCTCGACGGGCAGCGGCCGGCCCGCGCGGGCGTTGTGCGCCAGGGCGGCGTCGCCGACCGCGAAGACGTCCTCGCGCTTGCTGCGCATGTGCTCGTCGACGGGGATGCGGGGCGACTCGACGCCGACGGCCTCGAGCCTCAGCCCGTCCGTGTCCTGCGCCTGCTCGCCGAGTTTGAGGCGGATGCCGAGCTCGCTGAGGAAGCCCGTGATCCGCCTCCCGGCCTCCTCGCCCAAGCGAGCGGCGTGCGGGATGTCCTCGTCGCTGACCAGCGTGACGTCGAGGCCGCGCATGGCCAGCGAGGCGGCGGCCTCGCAGCCGATGAAGCCCGAGCCGATCACGGTCGCCGCGTCGGCGGTCTCCGCGGCCGCCCGGAGCGTGCGGGCGTCGGCGAGGCTGCGCAGGACGAGGCCGTTCCCGATCCGCTTGGGCCGCGCGCCGGTGGCGAGGACGAGGCGGTCGAAGCCGAGGGTCTCTCGGCGCAGGACGACCTCGTGGTCGCCGACCTCGACGACGGCGTCCTCGACGACGGTGACCTCGTTCTGCGAGTACCAGTCGGCGGGCTCGATCGGCAGGTCGTCCTCGGTCGCCTCGCCGCGCAGGAAGTCCTTCGAGAGCGGGGGACGCTGGTAGGGGAGTGCGGCCTCGGGCGTGATCAGCGTCACGTCGCCGTCGCCGCCCGCACCGCGGTAGGCGCGTGCGGTGGCGAGCGCGGCGGGCCCGCCGCCGGCGATCAGGACGCGCATACGCGGAAGCGGTCCAGGTTGTACTCGGGCGTCTGGCGGCTCAGCTCGGGCGGCCCGAACCGCTGCCGGAGGCGCTGGTGGACCTCGTCGCCGGTCGCGGGATAGCGCGGCGCGCGCGGGCGCCAGTGGACCGCGAGCAGGACGCCGTCGAGCGTCCGCTCGATCGCGTCGCAGGTGGCGGCGAACGCCGGCTCGTCGAGGTAGTAGAGGACCTCGGAGGCGACGACGAGGTCGTAGGCGCCGTCCGGGAACTCCTCGGGGACCTCGCGGCGCTCGTACGTGACGTTCCGCAGCCCGCGGGCCTTCGCGCGGGCGAGCGCATCGTCGGCGACATCGATCGCCAGCAGCGAGTCGGTGAGCGTCGCGAGCCGCGCGGTGAGCACGCCGATCGAGCAGCCGATCTCGAGGCCGCTGGCGTAACGCCCCGGTGCGAGCGCCTCGATCGTGGCGTCGTACTTGGCCCGTTCGTAGGCGCTGGTCTCGAACCGCCAGGGGTCGGGGTCCTGTGCGTAGAGCTGCTCGAAGAACGCCGGGCGGACGCGGGTGCTCATGCCTGCACGCGCTCCCGGCCGAGGCGGGCGACCGCGGGGTCCAGGCGGTGCTGGAGGACGAAGAGCTCGAAGTCGCGGCGCGCGCGGTCCAGTGCGCCGCCGGTCGCGAACGGGCGGCTGCCGACGGCGCGCGCGGCCTCGTCGAGGATCGTCCTGCCGGCCTGCGCGACGGTCTCGCGGAGCGCGATCGCGCCGTCGTCGTGTTCCGCCGCGTACTCGAACCAGCGGTCGATCGTGGCCTGCGCGGTCGCGATCCGCCCGGCGGCCAGCGCGCGCAGCTCGTCGAGCTCCGGCCGCGCGGCGAGCTCCTGGAAGGTCGCTTCGACGGCGGCGTCGAGGATCCCCGCCCAGCACGCCGCGGTGCGCACGGCGTCACGGCTGAAGAACGGCTCGCGGGTGAGCGGGCGCAGGGTGGCCGCGATCGGTGTCCCGTAGAAGATCACGCGGTGGCTCTCGGACGCCCGCATACCGCTGCCGCGGTACCAGTCCTTGTCGATCTCGACGGCTTCGAGGTCGACGAGGACGAGCGTGCCGCGGGCGACGACCAGTGCTTGGTCGAGTCCACCCGCTCCCGAGCAGAAGACCTTCTCGCCGTGCAGGCGGTCGTGGTCGATGTGGGCGGGGGTGCCGTCGACGGGGTCGGCGCCCCACACGCCGAGGAGGCGGTCTCCCGGGTCCAGCTGATCGAGGGTGAGGCGCTCGTAGGCGTTGTAGTGGCCTTCGAGGATGCGGCCGACCGAGCCGTCGGCCTCCGACACGGCGCGGACGAACGCCCACTCCTCCGCGCGTGACGGCGGCGGGACGAGCGCGCCCGCATGCCTGAGGGCGGCGAAGGCGGCGTGCGGGAAGGCGGGATCGCGGTCCAGCGCGTCCGCGTTGGCGGCGATCTCGTTCAGCAGGTCTTCAGCGGCGGCGACGGTCACGCTTCGGGCACTACCCAAAGGCCGGATTTCCCAATGGCACCGGCACGGGCCAGGCGTCGGTGAGCGGACCGGGCGTGAGACCGCGTGCCCGGGCGCGGTGTGCGAGCGGGGCGATCAGCGCGGCCGTCTCCGCGGCCGTCGCGCGGCGCGCGCCCTCGCCGATCCCGTCGTGCGCGAGCACGATCGCACCGTGGCGCAGCGGGAGTGTCTCGAGCATGACCGCGGCGGGGTCGCCGCGCCAGTCGTGGGTGTCGGCGTCCCACCCGACGAGCTGGAGCCCGCGCTCCTGCGCGAGCGCGCACGTGTACGGCGCGAGATGTCCCCAGGGGACGCGCCAGCGGCGTGGCTTGACGGGGGCGAGCGCTTCGAGTGCCCGCTCGAGGTCCCGCTCGACGTCCGCGCGCGGCGTGAACGGGTGGCGCAGGTGCTCGAACCCGTGGACCTCGATCGTGTGCCCGCCCGCGCGAACTTGATCGAACAGCGCCCGGTGGCGTTCGACCTGGCGGCCGAGCACGAAGAACGTCGCCTTGGCCTCCGCCGCTTCGAGCGCGTCGAGGACGGCCGGCGTGCCGCGTGGGTCCGGGCCGTCGTCGAACGTGAGCGCGAGCATGAGGCCGCTCTACCCAGATCGGGTAATGCGGGTCATATGCCGCCTCCGCCTGTGGTCCTCGACGTCGACGGCACGCTCGTCGACAGCAACTTCCAGCACGCGCTGACCTGGCATCGCGCGTTCGCCCGCCACGGCCGCGCGATCCCCGCGTGGCGGACGCACCGCGCGATCGGCATGGGCGGCGACCAGCTCGTTCCTGCTCTCGCGGGCGAGGAGTGGGCGGCCGAGCACGGTGACGCGGTCGCCGAGACCGAGGCGGCGCTGTTCGGCGAGCTGATCGGCAGTGTCGCCCCGCTGCCAGGAGCGCGGGCGTTCCTCGAGACGCTCAAGGAACGCGGCCACGCCGTCGTCCTCGGCTCATCGGCCAAGCAGAGCGACCTCGACGTCTTCCTCGACGTCCTCGACGCCCGCCGTCTCGTCGACGCCTGGACGGTCTCCGACGACGTCGAGCAGACCAAGCCCGAGCCGGACATCGTCCACGCCGCGCTGGCCAAGCTGGGGAACCCCGGCGACGGCGTGATGGTCGGCGACTCCGTGTACGACATCCAGGCCGCCCACGCCGCCGGCCTCCCGGCGATCGGGCTGCTCACCGGGGGCTTCGGCGCCCAGGAGCTGCGCGACGTGGGCGCGGAGTACGTGTACGAGGACCTCCTCGAGCTCCTGGCGAAGCTCGACGAGTCCCCGCTCAGGCGGCGGTGAGGGTGACGTACCGCCGCGCGCGGCGGGCGAAGGCCTGCGGGCGTTCGGCGTAGACGCGTCGGCCGAGTTCGCGCGCTTCGGCGAGGAGCTCCGCGCGGCGCGTGTCGATCAGCTCGGTGAGGTCGGGGTCGTCGACGTGCTCGGCGAGGACCGCCAGGTCGTGGTCGGCCCCGAGGAGCTTCGAGAGCCTCTTGGCCTCTTTGGCCTGGGCCTTCATGACGCCCGGCCACGTCTGTTCGAGCAGCCGCTGCTGGTACCAGAGGTCCTTGACGCGCTTGCGCCACTCGTGGAGGTTCGCGGTCGTCGGGGCGTGGTCGGCCGTGGCGAAGGCCTTGCGCCCGCGCGCGTACGTGCGTCGCAGCGAGGCGGCCAGGTCGTCGGGGCCGAGATCCCCGAGCGGCCATGGCTCACCCGCCAGCGCGCGGAGGGCGTCGGCGTGGGTGCTCGCGTCTGCCGCCGGCTTGGTTTGGAGGCGGCCGCGGATTCGCGTGAAGGTCGTCTTCGGCCGCTGTCCGGCGTAGCGCTCGGCGAGGTCGTCGATCGTCTCGACCAACACGTCCGCGTCGCGTGTCTCCGACATGGCCCGCCCGGTGTCGCGCAGCGCGCGGTTGCGGCGCCGATAGTGCTTGTCTGACAGCCCGGGGCGCGCGAGCCGCAGCAGCGCCCGCGTCTTCTTGATGCGGTTGCGGGCGCTGCCCAGCGGCAGGGTGCGGCAAAACCCGCGCGGACCCGGTGTAACGCCTCGCGCGGTCGCGGGACGAAGGCGGCATGCGATTGATCCCCTTGCCGGTGAGCTTCCCGGCGACCGTCGCGGCGTTGCACCGGGTGGCAGAAGAGGTGGTCGCTCCGGCTCGCAAGCCCGAGAACGAGATCGCGCTCTACGCGACACCGGGCGGCTTCGGGACGCCGGTGTTCGAGTACGGCGGCGCGCGGCAGCAGGTGCGGGTCGACGGCGCGGAGCTCGTCCACACCGTCGGCGACGAGGAGCGCCGCGCGGCGCTGACGTCGCTCGAGTCGGCGCGCGCTCTGGTGGCGGACCTCGTCCCGGAGCCGCTCAGCGCGGAGCCGCTGACGGTCGACGCGGCCGCGGCCCGCGTGCTCGGTGACTGGTACGGGTTCGGGGACGCGGTCCTCAACGCGTTCTCCGACGCGACGGCGACCGAGGTGCGGCTGTGGCCGGAGCACTTCGACATCGCGATCGAGATGCGAGAGGTCAACTACGGCTTCTCGCCCGGCGATGGGGACCATGACGAGCCGTACGCCTACGTCGGGCCGTGGACGGCCGAGGTCAGCGGCGACCTGTGGAACGCGAAGGGGTTCCGCGGGGCGGAGCTGTCGTATGGCGAGCTCCTGCGCGCGAGCGACCCGCTCGCGGCGGCGCTCGAGTTCTTCACGTTGCGAAAGGACGCCCTGGGATGAACTGGCATCGGGTGCTGGCGGCCGACGAGCTGCCGGAGGGCCGGGTGACGACGGTCGCGGCCGGGCACAAGAGCGTCGCGCTCGTGCACTACGAGGGGCGCTTCGCGGCGCTCGACAACCGCTGCCCGCATCAGGGCGGGCCGCTGGGCGAAGGCTCGATCGAGAACGGCCTGTTGCGCTGCCCGTGGCATGGCTTCGACTACTGCCCGCTGGACGGCACCTCGCCCGGCTTCGATGACACGGCGACCACCTACCCGCTGGAGATCCGCGACGGCGAGGTCTACGTCGGCGTCGTCGAGGACCCACACGTGCGGACCGTCTCGGACGCGATGGTGGAGACGATGGTCAACTGGGGCGTCGAGCACGTCTTCGGCATGGTCGGGCACTCGAATCTCGGCCTCGCGGACGCGTTGCGCCGGGCGGAGGAACGCGGCGAGCTCACCTACATCGGCATCCGCCACGAGGGCGCGGCGGCGTTCGCGGCCTCGGCGTACGGCAAGCTCACCGGGCGCCCTGCCGCGTGCCTGACGATCGCCGGCCCCGGCGCGACGAACCTCCTGACGGGGCTGTGGGACGCGAAGGTCGATCGCGCGCCGGTGCTGGCGCTCACCGGCCAGGTGAACACGCAGGTGCTCGGCCCGGGCGCGTTCCAGGAGGTCGACCTGTCGGCCGCGTTCGGCGCGGTCGCCGCGTGGAGCCAGCCGGTGCTGCGCGACTCCAACCCCGTCGAGCTGATGAACCTCGCCTGCAAGCACGCGCTGCTCAAGCGCGAGGTCGCGCACCTGATCTTCCCCGACGAGGTCCAGACGCTTCCCAGCGAGGCCGCGGCCGGTGGCCCCGATGGTCGTGTGGCATCGCAGCGGATCGCGCCGCCCGCCGAGACGCTGGCCGAGGCGCTGTCTCTGCTCGAGGGCTCCGAGCGCCCGGTGATCATCGTCGGCCATGGCGCCCGGGAGCACATGGTGGAGGTGACCGCGCTGGCCGAGCAGCTCGGCGCACCCGTGATCACGACCTTCAAGGCCAAGGGCCAGATCGGCGACGACCACCCGCTGGCCGCAGGCGTCCTCGGCCGCAGCGGCACCCCCGTGGCGAGCTGGGTCATGAACGAGGCGGACCTGCTGCTGGTGCTCGGCGCCTCCTTCTCCAACCACACCGGCATCTACGCGGGCCACCCGATCATCCAGGTCGACTTCGATCCGCTGCAGCTGGGCAAGTTCCACGCCGTCGACTGCCCGGTCTGGGGCGAGGTCGGCGTCGTCGTCGGGCAGTTGCGCGCCGCGCTCGGGACCCGCACGGACTCCCGCCAGCGCGAGCAGCTCGCCGAGCGGTGGGCGATCTGGCGTGCCGAGAAGGCCAGCCGCGCCGCCGACGATCGCGGGCGGGGCGTGAACTCCGCCGCCGTCTTCGCGGCGCTGGGCCGCGGGCTGCCGGAGAACGCGGTGATCGCCGTGGACGTCGGCAACCACGCGTACTCGTTCGGCCGCTACTTCGAGTGCAAGCGGCACACCGTGCTGATGTCCGGCTACCTCGGCTCGATCGGCTTCGGCTACCCCGCCGCGATCGGCGCCTGGGCCGCCGCCCCGGATCGGCCGATCGTCGCCGTCACCGGCGACGGCGGCTTCGCCCAGTACATGGCCGAGCTGACCACAGCGGTCAAGCACGGCATGAACATCACGCACGTCCTGCTCAACAACGGCCAGCTCGGCAAGATCAGCAAGGAGCAGCGGGCGGGGGAGTGGGACGTCTGGCAGACGTCGCTGCACAACCCGGACTTCTCCGCGTTCGCCCGCAACTGCGGCGCGCTCGGACTGCGCGTCACCGACGCCGCGCAACTCGACGACGCGATCGCCGCCGGCGTCGCGCACGACGGCCCGGCGATGATCGAGGTGATGACGGATCCCGACCTCATCTGACCCAATGCGCGACGATCGCGTGTTCGGTGCGACGCGGGCGAGTCGCCGCTGCCGAGGCCGCTCACGGCGCAGACGCTCGGCGGGTGGTTCGCGCTCCCGGGCGTGACGGCCTCGACGGCCGCCGGAGCGCGATCCGGGTGATCTTGGAGCCGGCGTGGGCCTGCGGTGGGGAATCAAGTGACGTCACCGATTCCGGTGAGGATCCTGCCTCCGGTCCATGCCCCGATTCGCGGCATGCTGAGCAGGGCCGGTGCCTGAGGGTGGCGTTCGAACACCGCCTCGACCTCCAGCGCGAGCCGCTCGCGCGACGTGACCGTTCGCTCCCCGAGCGCGGCGAGCAACTCGTCGATCCGGGGCACACGCGGCTCGACCAGGCGCAGCAATCGGCGTTTGCCTGCGGCGCGCACCGCGGAGGGGATCGGGTAGCGGGCCGGCAACGCGCGGACCGCGGGATGGCGTCCCGTAGGGGTGAGGACGCCCACTGCGGTCTGACCGCACTCGGCGTCCGCACCCCCACTAAACGCGCCAACTCGAACCAGGCGTTCGGCGTGCCAATGACGAGGATGCCGGCCTCGATGACACTCTGGAAGGTCTCGGGCCAGTCGTCGTGCTCCCCAGTCGGCCTGGCGATCGTCTGTCCCGTGAGATCCAGCGGCGTTATACGCGGCGATGGTTCGAGAGCGAGCCGCGGCCCACGTCGAACGCGTGGCGGAGGCGGCGGCGCCCGTCGCGGACGTACAGGACGGTCTCGTCGGGCGAGAACGCGAGGCCGTGCGGGCGGGCGATGCCATCGGCCATCGCCCGCAGCTCGCCGCTGCACGGGTCGAGGCGATAGACCCGGGCGGGCAGCACCGGCCGTGGCCGGGACCACCGTCGCCGGCGGTCGGTGAACCAGACCGCGCCGTCACGCGTCACCACCACGTCGGTCGGTGTCGAGTTGAGGGGGAGTCCACGCCAGCGCAGCTGCATGGAGGTCACTGTCCGGCGAGTGCGCCGTGTCGTTACGGGGCGTAACACGACGCCACTCCGAGAGACCTTCGGCCATGCCTTCCTTCTCCGGTCTCCTCATCGTCACCGCCGTCGCCTTCGGCGCGCCGTTCGTGCTCGGCCTGTTCCCTCGATTGCGGTTGCCCGCGGTGGTCCTGGAGATCGTCTGCGGGATCGTGGTCGGACCGAGCGTCCTCGGGTGGGTGGAGGTCGATCAGACGATCGCGGTCGTGTCCACCCTCGGCCTCGCGTTCCTGCTGTTCCTCGCGGGGCTGGAGGTCGACTTCGGCCGGCTGCGCGGACGCGTGCTGACGCTGACGGCGGCCGGCTTCGCCGTCTCGTTCGGGCTCGCGGTCGTCGTCGGGTTCGGGCTCGACGCCGCCGGGCTCACCGACGCGCCGCTGCTGGTGGCGATCGCGCTCTCCGCCACGTCGCTCGGCGTGCTCATCCCCGTCCTGAAGGACGCAGGCGAGAGCACGTCGACGCTCGGCCAGCTCGTGATCGCCGCGGGCTCGATCGCCGACTTCGGCGCGATCATCCTGCTCTCGCTGTTCTTCACCGGCGAGGGTGGGACCGGAGCGACGCTGCTGTTGATCGGCTCGCTGCTCGGGCTCGGCGCGGCCGTGTTCTTCGCCGTGCGCGGCGCGTCGCGCTCGATGCGCATCCGCGCCGATCTGCTGCGCCTGCAGGACACGACGGCGCAGATCCGCGTCCGCGGCGCGATGGTGCTGCTCGTCGGCTTCGCCGCGATCGCGGAGGCCCTCGGCCTGGAGGCGATCCTCGGCGCGTTCGCCGCCGGCGCGGTCCTCACCCTGCTGGACACGGACGAGGTGATGTCACACCCGCAGTTCCGGCTCAAGCTGGAGGCGATCGGCTTCGGCTTCTTCATCCCGGTCTTCTTCGTCACCACCGGCGTGCGCTACGACCTCGACGCGCTGCTCGCGAGCGCCTCGACCGTGCTGATGATCCCGATCTTCCTCGCGGCGCTGCTGGTCGCCCGCGGGCTTCCGGCGCTGCTCTACCGCCGCCTGCTCGGCGCCCGCAAGGCCGCGATCGCGGGGCTGCTCCAGGCGACGTCGCTGCCGTTCATCGTCACCGCCACCGCGATCGGCCTCGACCTCGGCGTGATCGATGCCGCCACGGCCGCCGCGCTGATCGCCGCGGGCCTGCTGTCCGTCGTCGTGTTCCCCGCCACGGGGCTTGCGCTCCTGCGATCGGAGCCGGCGGTGAAACGCTTGGCGGTGATGGCCGACTGAAGCCGCCATGCCAATCGCACAGATCATCGAGATGCCAGGGCTGACCGCCGACGCCTACGACCGGGCGTTCGCGCTCATCCACCCCGGCGGCGCCTGGCCCGCCGGGCAGATCAGCCACGTCGCGGGCCCGACGGCCGACGGGTTCCGTGTCATCGACGTGTGGGAGTCCCGCGAGGCGTTCGAGCGCTTCGAGCGCGAGGTGCTCGCGCCGCTCGGCTTCGCGGGCGCGCCCACCACGGAATTCCCGATTCACAAAGTCGTTGTAACGGACTCGCCCGAGTCCTGACTACCTGCCTCGACCAACTCACCTCACTCCCCAGGAGGCTCCTCGAAATGAAGGTTCGCATGCGCGCCGCGGCGCCGATCGCCGCGGGCTTCGCCCTGCTGTTCACCGGTTCCGCGATGGCGTCGGACGGCGCCGTGTACACGCAGACCAACTCACCCACCGGCAACGCCGTGCACCGGCTCGATCGTGGTCCTGACGGGACGCTGACGCCGGTCGCCACGTACCGCACCGGTGGCACGGGGACGGGCGCGACGCTCCAGTCCCAGGGCACGGTGGCGCTGAGCGACGACGGGAGGATCGTCGTCGCCGTCGACGCCGGTTCGAATGACATCGCCGCGTTCCGCGTCGGGCGCCGCGGGCACCTCACGCTCGTCGATCGCGAGCCGTCGGGCGGCGTCACGCCGAACTCGGTCGACATCGCCGACGGCAGCGTCTACGTGCTCAACCGCGACGGCGTCCCGAACGTCACGGCGTTCGACCTCGACGGCTCCGGCCGGTTGCGCCAGCGCAGCACCGCCAACCTGACGGCCGGCGCGCTCGGCGCCGCGCAGGTGTCGGTCGCCCCGGGCGGCCGCGACCTCGTCGTGACCGAGCGCCAGTCCAACCGGATCGAGACGTTCCCGCTGAAGTTCGGCCGCATCGGCGCGCCGGTCGTCACCGCGTCCAGCGGCGCCGTGCCGTTCGGGTTCGCGTTCTCGCCGCGCGGCGATCTGGTCGTTTCTGAAGCCGGTGCCAGCACCGTCTCCTCCTACCGCGTCGCCGGCAACGGCGCCGCGAACGTGATCTCCGCCTCGCTGCCCGTCGGCCAGGGCGCCGCGTGCTGGGTCGCCGTGACGCCTGACGGGCGCTTCGCCTACACGGGGAACGCCACCGGCAGCATCTCCGGCTTCTCGATCGCCAGGAACGGCACGCTGACCGCGCTCACCCCCGGCGGCCTGACCGCTCCGTCCACGCGTCCGAACGACCTCGCGGTCGCCGGCGGCTTCCTGTACGCCGTCAACCCCGCCGCCGGCGAGGTCACCGCGTACCGGATCCAGGACGACGGCACGCTCGCGCAGATGCCGGGCGTCCAGAACCTCGGCGCCGGCGTCATCGGGCTCGCCGCCCGCTAGGAGACCCACACGGCGCGCGTGTACAGGAGCTCGAACCCCTGCCGCTGCGCGTTCTCGTGGGATTTGGAGGCCGGCTGCGTCGTCACGACCGCGACGTCGCAGCCGGCCTCCGCGGCGTCCTTCAGGCGCGCCGCAAACAACGCGGTCTGGACGCCGCGGCGGCGCTTGGCGGGTGCCGTCGCGGCGCCCGTCATCTGCGCGATGCCATCGTCGATCCGGAAGCTCGCCCCACCGGCCGGCTCGCCGTCGAGCCAGGCGGAGTAGCGCAGCGCCTCCCCGCGCGAGAAGAAGTCGCGCAACGCCGTGACGAGCGTCTCGCGCGGGAACTCCTCGTGCGACGGGACGCCCTGCTCGTCGGCCACGAGCGTCGCGTCGACGACCACGTCGAGCCAGGCGTCCAAGTCGTCATCGCGCCGGATCTCGATGCCACCGACCTGCTCGGGCACGTCGCGAAGCTCACGGCCGAGGACGTTCTCGAACCCTTCGAGCCGGTACCCCCGGTCGATCAGCAGGCCGGACAGCGCGGGATCGCCGAGGTGCGCGACCTCGACCTGCACCGGCGCACCGCGTTGCGCGAACGCGCGCTCGACCGGCTCGAGGTCCGGCAGCCCGTCGAACCCGAGGCCCGCGACCTTGTTGTACGGCGACCCCGGACGCGCGAAGCAGGCCACGCCGCCGGCGACCGGCGACACGAACCCGCCGCGGGCGGCGCCGGCGATCAGCCGCGCCTCGGCGCGCTCGATCCGCGCGGCCAGCTCGATGCCACAGAACATCACTCCATCATGGACTGCCGCGCCGGCCCCGGCAATCGGGGCGCCACCCTGAGATTCCCGCCGATCAGCCGCGCGTAGGCGCAGCCGGCCAGCAGGATCGACGCCGTGGTGACGATGCCGAGCGGAAGCGCCGTGTGCGCCCCTCCGAGGCCGACGAGCGGTGCGGCGAGGCCGCCGAAGGCGTAGCGCGCGAGCCCGAGCAGCGAGGAGGCGGTGCCGGCCATCTCCGGGTAGCCCGCCAACGCGAGCGACGTCGCCGGCGGCGACGTCACCGCGACGCCGCTGGCCAGCGTCAGCAGGGAGAGGACGATCGCCGCCAGCGGGAGATGCAGCGCGCCGGTGGCGAGCACGCCCGTCGCGCCGAGGCCGGCGATCCCGAGGCCGAGCGCGACCGTTCCGCGCTCGGACCACCGCTCCGCCAGCCGGCCGCCGAGGTACCCGAAGATCACGAAGCCGAGCGAGTTCAAGCCGAACGCGAGCGCGTAGCCCTGCGGTGAGAGCCCGTAGATGTCCTGCAGGACGTAGGTCGCTCCGCTCAGATAGGCGAAGATCGCGGCGTACGTGCAGCCGGTGAGCAACACGGCACCGAGAAAGACCGGGTCGGCGAGCAGCCGGCGGAAGTCCCGGCGGGCGTGAGACAGGCCGCCGCTCCTGCGCTGCTCCAGCGGGAGCGTCTCGGGGAAGACGATGGCAACGGCCACGAGGATGAGCACGCCGACCCCGGCGAGGAACGCAAATGCGCCGCGCCAGTCCGTGACGTTCGCGAGCTGGCCGCCGATCGCCGGGCCGATGATCGCCGCGAGCCCGCCGAGGACCGTGAGCCGGCCGTAGAAGCGCAGGAGCCGGCCGCCGGAGTACACGTCGCGGCCCGCGGCCTGCGCGATCACGACCCCGACCGCCCCGGCGAGCCCCTGGGCGAAGCGGGCCACGATCAGCAGCTCGATCGTCGGGCTGACCGCGCACAGCGCCGAGGTCGCGACGTACGCCGCCACGCCGATCAGCAGCGGCCGGCGCCGCCCGAACCGATCGGACAACGGCCCGGCGAGCACCTGCCCGAACGCCAGCCCGAGCAGACACGCCGTCACCGTGAGCTGGGCCGTGGACGTCGCGGCTCGGAGATCGCTCGTCAGTGCCGGGAGGACCGGGAGATAGAGGTCCATCGAGATCGGCCCGAACACGGTCAACAGACCGAGCAGCGCGGCCACCGATCGGCTTATCACGGGGGTGCGGTCGCTCATCGCCCCCAGCAAAGCGCGTCGCGTCGCGACCTGGGAGTCCCTGTCAGTACCCCCCGCCCAGCCGAGCGAGCCCGGCCGCTGAGTCAGAGCCCGGCTCCGCGGTCACGGCCCAGAGCGTCAGCCGGCCGCTGGAGCGGATCTCCATCGACTCCACGGTGAGCAGCAGCGCTCCCGCGACCGGGTGGTGGAAGCGCTTCTCCGTCCCCGACTGGGAGAGGCGGACGTTGCCGCTCTCCCAGCGCGAGCGGAACTCCGGGCTGCCGAGGAGCTGTTCGATCAGCGCGGCCAACCGGCGGTCGGAGGGGACGCGGCCGGTCTGGAGCCGCAGCATCGCCGCGAAGTCGCTCGCCACCTCGTCCCAGTCGGGGTAGAAGCGCATCGAGCGCGGGTCGAGGAACACGTAGCGCGCCTGGTTCGGGTGCTCGGATTCGAACATCTCGCACAGGAGCGCGCGTGCGAGGGCGTTGGACGCGACGTGATCGAAGCGCGGGTTGCGCACGAACGCCGGGACGCCGATCGAGTCGAGCAGCCGCTGCAGGCTCGGCCGGACCTCCTCGTCCTCCGGTGAGCCCTCACCGCCACGCGCCAGGTCGTAGAGGTGCAGACGCTCGGCGTCGTCGAGCTGGAGCGCGCGTGCGAGCGCATCCAGCACGGCGTCGGACGCACCGCCGAGGTTGCCTCGCTCGAGCCGCACGTAGTACTCGACGCTGACCCCCGCGAGCTCGGCGACCTCCTCGCGGCGCAGGCCCGGCACGCGCCGCTCATGGCCCCGCACCGGGACGCCCGCCGCTTCCGGCGTGAGGCGCCCGCGGCGGGACGTGAGGAACTGCCTGATCTCGTCGCGTCGGTCCACCGGGCGCCGAGCGTAACGCGTCCTACGCGAACGCACCCACGCCCGTGATGTCACGCCCGACGATCAGCGCCTGCATCGTCTCGGTGCCCTCGTAGGTGTGGATGACCTCGATGTCGCCCATGTGCCGGATCACGTGGTTCTCCAGGAGCACGCCGTTGCCACCCAGCAGGTCCCGCGCCTCGGCGATGACGGCGCGCGCCTTGCGGGTGTTGTTGAGCTTGGCCAGCCCCGCGATCGTGTCGGTCATCATCCCGGTCTCCTCCAGCCGCGCGAGCTGCATGCAATAGAGCTGCATCCCGGTGACATCGGCGAGCATCTTCACCAGCCGGTCCTGGACGATCTGGAACGAGCACAGCGGCTTGCCGAACTGGACGCGCTGCTTGCTGTACGTCAACGCGGTGTCGTAGGCCGCGACGGCGTGGCCCAGGGCGCCCCAGGCGCACGTGCTGCGGGTGGTGATCAGCACGCGGCCGGCGTCCTTGAACGAGTGCGTCTCCGGGAGCCACTCGCCGCGGGCGCCGGTCAGAGCGATCTGCGCCTGCCAGATCGCCCGCGCGGCGCCCTTGCCGCCGAGCGTCTCGGCCGCATAGCCGGGGTCGCTCGTCTCGACGAGGAACCCCTTGACCTGCCCGTCGGCGACGTCCCGCGCCCACACGACCACGACGTCGGCGATCGAGCCGTTGCCGATCCACCGCTTGGCGCCGTCGATCACCCACGAGTCGCCGTCGCGGCGCGCCGTCGTCTCCAGGGCGACCGAGTCCGAGCCGTGCGCCGGCTCGGTCAGGGCGAACGCGCCGACCTTGTCCAGCCGCGCCATCGCCGGCAGCCACCGCAGCTTCTGCTCCTCGCTTCCCAACAGCGCGATCGACTTCATCGCCAGCCCCGACTGCACGCCGAGGAACGTGCCGAGCGAGCCGTCGCCGCGATGCAGCTCCATGTTGACGAGGCCGCGGGCGAGCGGGCTCATGCCCGGGCAGCCGTAGCCCTCGATGTCCTCCCCGTACAGGCCGAGCTCGGCCAGGCGGCGCATCAGCGGCCAGGGCAGCTCGGCGGGCTCCCAGTAGTCGTTGATGACGGGAAGCACCTCCTCGTCGACGAACCGGCGGGTGGCGGTGAAGAACTCCCACTGCTCGGTGGTGAACTGCTCGCGGACGCGGAAGTAGTCCGTGGCGAGGGCGTCGCCGAGGTGGGCGTAGGGCAGGGCTTCAGCGGGCATGGACGTAGCTCCCCGGCGCCTTGGCGGCGCGCTTGTCGATCTTGGGCGCCGGCACGAGCCCGCCGGAGCGGGCGGCCAGCCATTGGTCGTAGTCGGTCCACCAGCTGCCGGGGCATTGGGTCCAGGCCTCGCCTTCGCGGATCCGGTAGCTGGAGCGGCTGTCCGGCCCGGGCGGGTTGACGAGCGCCTGGATGTGGCCGGAGCTCGAGAGGATGAAACGCGACTCGCCGCCGAGCAGCTCGGTGCTGCGGTACGCGTTCTCCCACGGGATGATGTGGTCGGTCGCGCCCGCGACGATGTAGCTGTCGACGTCGATCGCGCCGAGGTCGACGGGCGTGTCGAGCACGGTCAAGGCGCCCGGGGTCGCGATCGCGTTCTCCAGGCCGTTCTTGACGAAGTCGCGGTGCAGGCCCGCGGCCAGCCGGACGGTGTCCTGGTTCCAATACAGGACGTCGAACGCGGGCGGCTGCTTGCCCAGCAGGTAGTTGTTGACGACGTAGTTCCAGACCAGGTCGTTCGGGCGCAGCCAGGTGAAGACTCCCTCGAGCGCCCGCCCGTCCAGGTACCCGCGCCGGGCGGATTCGGCGACCGCGGCCGCTGCCAGCTCGCGGTTCGCGAGCGCGGCGGTCGTTCCCGCCCGCTCGTTGTCGAGTGCGGCGACCATCAGGCTCAGGCTCGCGATCTCACCCAGCCGGCCCTCGGCGGCGAGGTGCCCGAGCGCGCCCGCGCTGATGATCCCTCCGGAGCACGCGCCGTTGAGGTGCACCGCGTCCTGGCCCGTGATGCGGGCGACGGCGTCGCGCGCCTCCAGGACGGCCGCGGCGTAGGTGTCGAGGTCGAAGTGACCCTGCGCGGCGTCCGGGTTGCGCCAGGAGATGACGAACACCTGCTGGCCCTGCTGGACGAGGTACTCGACCAGGCTGCGGCCCGGCGCGAGGTCGAGCACGTAGTAGCGGTTGATCGTCGGCGGGGCGAACAGCAGTGGGATCTCGCGCACCTGCTCGGTCTGCGGCGCATACCGCAGGAGCTCGAAGACCTCCGTGCGCAGCACGACCCGGCCCGGCGTCAGCGCCAGGTTCTCGCCGACCGCGAACTGCTCCCCGTCGACGGTGGACGGCAGCCGCGGGAAGTCGGCGACGAAGTTGCGCGCGCCGCGGACGAGGTTCGCGCCGCCCTGATCGATGCTCGCCTTCAGCACAGCCGGATTCGACCACGGGAAGTTGGTCGGCGCGAGCGCGTCGAGCACATTGCCGGCGGCGAAGCGCGCCTGGCGCTCGGCGCGCCAGCCCGCGTCGCTGTCGGAGATCAGCCCGTCGACGGTCTCGCCGAGGGCGAGGTGGGTCTGCAACAGGCGCCGGAAGAGCCAGCTCTGCTCCCAGGCTGGATCGGCGAAGCGGCGGTCGCGCCTGCCCGCGCGCAGGGCGGAACGCCCGCCGGCCACGCGGGCCAGCTCGGCGCCGAGGTGGCCGACGCGCCGCGCGGTGCGGCGCGGCCGGCGGGCGAGCCCCGTGGCGACGCTGAGGGCCGCGCCGGGGCGGATGAAGGGGGAGCCGGTCTCGGTGAGCAGGACGTCGAGCGCGGCCTCGGGGACGGAGTTCATGCTCCGAACTGTCCCGCGGCGCCCGCCCCGCGTCATCGACGCCCGATCACGAACTTTCGCGCGTTCGTTGTGAGGCGATCACAACAGGAACGCGGCGATCTCCGGCGCCGCGTCCTCTGGCTGGTCGAGCAGGAAGAGGTGCCCGCCGCCGCGAACGACGTGCAGGCGCGCGTTCGGGAGCCGCTTCGCCAGCATCCGCGCGTTGGTGACCGGTACCGCCGGGTCGTCGTCCCCGCCCACGACCAGCACCGGGTGCTCGATCCGATGCAGCCAGGGGAGGCTCGTCCAGCCCGCCGCCGCGTAGAGCTGGTAGGCGTAGCCGAGCACGTCCGGCGGGCGCGAGAGCCGCGCCTGGGCGTTGCCGATCAGGACGGACCGGTCGCGCGCCGTCCGGCCGCCGGCGATCAGCGGGACGGTGAGCTCGAGCAGCCGCGGGTGGTAGTAGCGGGCGGGGGTCGCCAGCGCCAAGGCGGCGAGCGGCTTGGGCGGCACGCCGCCGAGGCCCGGGCCGGTCGCGCAGAGCACGAGCCGCCGCACCCGCTCCGGCGAGCGCCGCGTCAGCTCCTGCGCCAACGCCCCGCCCCACGAGTACCCGAGGACGTCGGGCCGCTCGAGCCCGAGGACGTCCATCAGCTCGCGCACGATCCGCGCGACGTCACCCATCCGCAGCGGCAGCCGCGGGCGTTGTGACCCACCCACACCCGGCGCGTCGAACGCGATCAGCTCCCGCTCGCCCAACCGCCCCTCGAGCGGCCGCCACATGTCGAGGTTCGCCCCGATGCCGGTGATCAGCAGCAGCGGCGGCCCGTCGCCGGCACGACCCACCCGCAGACGCAGCCCGCCGACCTCGACGACCGACGTCTTCATCGCTCGGTCAGCCGGATCGCGATGAGCAGGTCGATGACGTCCGGCAACCGCCGCAGGTCGCTGCCGGTCTTCTCGGCGATCCGCCCGAGCCGATAGTGCGCGGTGTTCGGGTGGATGAGCAGCGCCTCGGCCGCCGCCTTGGCGTTGAGGTCGGCGTCGGCGTAGGCGAGCAGGGTCTCGATCAGGTGCCCGCCATGCTCGCGGTCCTCGGTGACGAAAGCCTCGATCTCCGGGGCGATCAGCCGCCGAGCGGCCGCGTCGTTGCGCAGCGTCAGGTACTCGAACGCGCTCAGGTCGGGGAGCGAGAGCACGCCGCCGCCACCGGCCGCGGCCCGGCGCAGCGCCTGTGACGCCTCGCGATACGCGGCGCCGAGCGCGTCGAGGCCGTCGCGCACGGTGCTGACGCCGACGGCGAGCGCGACGCCCTGCTTGGCCGCCTTGTCGCACGCCTTGCTGAGTGGCGTTCGCAGGGCCGGCCGCCGCGTGCCCGCCTGGGCCTGGACGAGCACGATCTCGCCGTGGCGCGTGACCGCCAGCGGCGCGTTGCGGCCCTTCAGCGCCGTGGCGAGCGTGCCCGCCGCGCGGCCGAGCGCGCCCGCGTCGTCGGGCGCGTTCGTGGCCACCGCGGCAACCAGGACGCACCGGGCGCCGGGCTCCAGCCCGATCTCCTGCGCCGCCGCGAGCCCCGCCGCGGTCTGCGGGCTGCCGTGGGCGAGCAGGTCCTCGAGCAGGTCGCGGCGGACGCGGTCCGAGTCGGCGAGCAGCAGTTGCTGCGCCTCCAGGTACGCGCCGCTGGCGTGGGTCGTGACCGTATCGACGTACCCGATCACCGGGCCGGCCGCCGCCAGCGCCTGCTCCTTGACCGCCGCGCCGGCGGTCGACGCCGCCAGGATCGCGTCCCAGACGATCGTGTTGTAAGTGCGGAACGCGGCGAGGAAGTCGGCCAGCGGGATGCCCTGGCGGGCGCGGCGGGCGGCGTGCTCCTCGACGAACCGCAGCTCGCGCGGCTTGGCCGCGCTGCCGCGGCGCAGGACGTCGCACAGCAGGTCGTGGTGGGTCTCCGTGTGGCGGCGGGCGTCCTCCAGGACGGTCTCGCTGTAGCTCGCGATGCGGGAGGCGTAGCCGTCCACGGCGGCGCTCACGAGCTCGTCGCGGCGGGCGGCCAACGCGTCGGCGATCAGATCCGTCGCCATCGATGCCATTGTAATCGAGTCACAACAGGGGGTGGTCAGATTCGGTCCCGCGACCCCATGACCGGGCGCGAATGCGGCCATAGCTTGTCGTCCATGCCCAATCTCGCTCACCTGCTCTCCGCCACCCACCGCGACCGCGTCGCGATCCAGCTCGACCGGACCGAGCTCACCTACGGCGCGCTCGACGCCGCCGCCGCGCAGGTCGCCGGCCTGCTGCGCGCCAAGGGCGTCGCGCCCGGCGACCGCGTCGCGATCATGCTCCCCAACACGCCCCACTTCGCGGTCACCTACTACGGCGCGCTGCGCGCCGGAGCCGTGATCGTGCCGATGAACGTCCTGCTCAAGCAGCGCGAGGTCGCGTTCTACCTGCGCGACTCCGGCGCCAAGGTGCTCTTCGCCTGGCACGAGTTCGCCGAGGCCGCCCACGCCGGCGCCGAGGCGGCCGACGCCGAGGTCGTGCTCGTCGAGCCCGGCCAGCTCGAGGCGCTGCTCGCCCGCTGCGAACCCGCCGAGGCCGTCGTCGAGCGGGCCGACGACGACACCGCCGTGATCCTCTACACCTCCGGCACCACCGGCACCCCCAAGGGCGCCGAGCTCACCCACGGCAACCTCGCCCGCAACGTCGCGGCGTCGATCGAGCTCTTCGGTACCGGCGAGCACACCGTCGCCCTCGGTGCACTGCCGTTCTTCCACGCCTTCGGCCAGACCTGTGCCCTGAACACCACCATCGCGGTCGGCGGGCGGCTGACGCTGCTGCCGCGCTTCGACGCGGGCAAGGCGCTCGAGATCATCGAGCGCGACGCGGTCACGACCTTCCTCGGCGTGCCGACGATGTACGCCGCGATGCTCCACCACCCCGGCGAGCACGACACGTCTTCGCTGACGGTCTGCGTGTCCGGCGGCGCGGCGATGCCGGTCGAGGTCATGCGCGCGTTCGAGGAGCGCTTCGGCTGCGCGGTGCTCGAGGGCTACGGGCTCTCCGAGACCTCGCCGGTCGCGTCGTTCAACCGCCGCGACCGCGAGCGCAAGCCGGGCACGATCGGGCTCCCGATCGCCGGGATCGAGCTGCGGGTCGCCGACGACGGCGAGCTGCTGATCCGCGGCCACAACGTCATGAAGGGCTACTGGAACCGGCCCGAGGCCACCGCCGAGGCGATCGACGCCGACGGCTGGTTCCACAGCGGTGACATCGCGCGTGTCGACGACGACGGCTACTTCGCGATCGTCGACCGCAAGAAGGAGGTCGTCATCCGCGGCGGCTTCAATGTCTACCCGCGCGAGATCGAGGAGGTCATCTACGAGCATCCGGCCGTGCTCGAGGCCGCGGTGATCGGCGTCCCCCACGACACGCTCGGCGAGGAGGTCGGCGCCGCGATCGCGCTCAAGCCGGGCGCGACCGCCACCGCGGGCGAGCTGCGCGACTACGTCAAGCAGCGTGTCGCCGCCTACAAGTACCCGCGCCACGTGTGGTTCGTCGACGCGCTGCCCAAGGGGCCGACGGGCAAGATCCTCAAGCGCGAGATCGAGATCCCGGAGGCCGTCCATGCCTGACCTCGTCCTGCTCGGCCCGCCCGGCTCCGGCAAAGGGACGCAGGCCAAGCCGCTCGCCGCCGCGCGCGGCCTCGCCTACCTCTCGACCGGCGAGCTGCTGCGCGCGGCCGGCGCCGCCGTCCGCCGCTTCCTCGACGCCGGCGAGCTCGTGCCGGACGCACTGCTGTTCGAGCTGCTGGGGGAGGCGATGCCGGCCGGCGGCGTTCTGCTCGACGGGTTCCCGCGCACGCTGTCACAGGCCAAGGCGCTCGACGAGCGCACCGCGGTGGAGGCGATCCTCCTCGACGTTCCGGATGACGTGGTCGTCGAGCGGCTCGCCGGACGCGGGCGCGACGACGACACGCCGGACACGGTCCGCCGCCGGCTCGCGGTCTATCACGAGCAGACCGAGCCGCTGATCGCCTACTACGAGCGCGGCGGGCGGCTCGTGCGCGTCGACGGGGTCGGCACCGCCGCGGAGGTCGGTCACCGGATGCGGCGTGCGATGAACTCCGGCGCGTGGGCCAGCTGAGTCGCCGCGGCGCCGAGCACTTCTACGCGCCCGCCGCGGCCGACGCCCTGAACAAGGACGAGGCCTTCGTCGCCACCGCCGAACTCCACCGCGACGGCGTGAACCTCGAGCGACTCGCCGCGCACAGCGAGGGGGGTGTTCGACGTTTCGCCCCTGTACAGGGGCGAAACGTACCTCACCCCCCAAGGCTCGCGGCGCCGTACGCGCCCAACTGGCGCAGTCCCGGGCGACCGCGCGGGTCGCGGCCTGGACGAGGGTCTGGATGTCGTTGGCGACGAGGTCGGTGGGCACGGTGCCGTCCTCCTGCGCGCGCCAGGAGGCGGCCGATGCCGGCGTCGAGGGCCATCGCCGCGTCGCGGATGGCGTCGTCGTTGGCGCCGGCGAGGTGGGCGACCTGGAAGAACGCGCGGTCCGGGGCGATCTGCGCGGCCGCGCGTTCCATGTAGGTCTCCAGCGCCGCGCGCGGCTCGAGCACCGAGGACTCGAGGTCGTCGGTGATCTCCTTCAGGCGCACGTAGTGGTCGACCATGATCGCCGAGATCAGATCGTCCTTCGTGGGGAAGTGGCGGAAGAACGTGCCGACCGCGACGCCCGCGCGGCGGGCGATCTCGCGCGTGGGGGCGTTCGCGCCGAGCTCGGCCAGTGCCTGCGCGCCGGCGCGCAGCAACTCCGCGCGATTGCGGCGCGCATCGGCACGTTGGCGGGGAGCTTCGGCCATCACCGCACATCGTGGCTGAGCGAGGAGGAGTGGCCGTCTCGCTGGTCAGGCGAGACGGCCGTGAAGCGGAGCCGGCGAGCGTCGGGGAGGAGAGGAGGGACTACCCGGTGGCTTTTGCGTTCAAGGAGGGGGTCAGCCTCTGTGTGCTCCAGCTTCGGGCAAACGGGGCCGGGTTGCGATCGCTCGCCCGGGTGAACTCACTCACCCCCGAGGCGCTCGCCGCCGCTACCGGTAATACGACATGGTCCGTGCCTGGCGTTTCCGGGACGCTGGCGCGGCGATGACACCGACGCCGATCAATGAACCCGAGCGTCCCCGGCGCGACCAGCCGACGCGACGTCCCGATGTCACACCCGCGCCCGCGCCGTTCGGCCCCGCGGCGGTCCTGGCGCTGCAGCGCGGCGTGGGCAACCAGGCCGTCACGCGCATGGTCTCGCGCATGCAGGGAAACGCCCCGGCGCAGACGGGGCAGTCCTGGTACAGCCCGGTCGTCGACCCGATCTACAACTACCTCTTCGGGCCCGCCAACGCGGCACCGCAACAGCCCCCGCAGCAGCAGCAGCAGCCGGCGCCCGACAACCGGCGCCAGGACGACCGGGCGGCGCAGGAGGACGCGATCAAGCAGACGCTGCCGGGGCAGGTGGACGCGATCGCGCAGGCGCTCCAAGCGCCGTGGATCGACCAGCAGGTCACGGCGAAGCTGAACGAGATGACACAGTACGTCGGGCCGTTCAAATCGCGGGTCGAGCGGAGCTTCGACGGGCACGCCAAGGCCCTCGCCGACATGCGCGACACGACCGACCAGCGCGTCAAGGGGCAGACGTACGACAAGGGCGCGCTCGTCAAGGCCACGAAGGAGCACGCGGCCGCGGTGGCGCACTACGAGCAGCTCGGTCCGGCGCTCGCCGCGCTCGAGCGCCCGGACGTCAAGCACGCCGCCAAGCTGGCGCGGCTCAGGGAGCGACTCGCCAACGCGCAGCGCGACCTGGCACTCCTGCAAGAGGACCTGCCTCTGTACGGCGGCCTCTCGTGGCGCGGCCACGCCCACACCGTGAACGAGCTCGAGCGCCACGTGGGTGAGGTTCGCGCGGAGTTCGACAAGTACGCGGCGCGGGTCAAGGCGATCTACGACGAGCACTTCGAGGGCTTCGTCGAGCACGTCTCGTCGATCGATGCCAATGAGATCGTGGTCCCGCTGCATGGCGTCCCGGCGCCTGAGCGCAAGCCGAAGACGCGCGGGCAGGCCCCGCAGCAGCAGCCGGAGCAGCGGCTGGTGGCGTACGAGCAGTCCAACCGCGGGCACATCCAGAACGCCCAGTTCAGCGCGCCCGGCCGTTCCGGCGGCGGCGAGGCGATCGACTACCTGATCCGCGGCGCGAACGTCTTCGCTCCCGCGGACAGCTTCAAGCGCCACCACATCCTCGGGCGGCGCTACCTGCAGCTCCTCTACCAGGTCGTGGCGGCGATCAAGGACGACAAGCTGTCGGACCTGACCGCGCAGATCGCCTACGGCGGGGAGCTCACCCCCGCCGGGGTCTTCTGGTCGCCGGTGAACCTCTTCCTCGGCCCGGGCTCCCGCCTCGACGATCCCGGATCCGAGCTCGAGCTCAAGCGTCCCGCGTCGTTCCCGAACGAGCGTTGGACGGCGCTGATGGCGCTGTACCGCTTCCTCGACACGCTCATCCTCGACAAGCGCGCGTTCGCCACCGAAGGGGAGACCTCGCCGCTCGCCGACGTCGACAAGGAGCGCCGGCTCGAGCTGATCGCGCTGGTGGGCGCGCTCGCGCGCGTCGGTGCCTCGGCGGCACACCCGATGCAGGCCGCCGACTGGGGTGTGATCGCCCCGGGCGGGGCGAACAACCAGTACATGACGAACGGGCCCTACGGCGAGAAGGTCGACGCCGACGAGTGGCGCGTGCACGCGGCCACCGTGGGCGACAACGCGCCGAACTGGGTCGCGATGTGCGCCGATCTTGACACCTTCAACAGTTACAAGTTCTACGTGCTTTGAGCGTGCGGGCTGGGTAGCCCGGACCTATGAGCACTCGAGCACTGGTAGGGATGCTGTGCGGCGCGGCCATCGCACTCACGGGCTGCGGCGCGAAGGAGGCAGCGGTCGTCAAAGGGGCGTTCGAGAAGGACATCAAGAGCGCGAACGTCGACCTCTCGATCGGGATCAAGAGCCAGCAGGAGGCGGTGAACATCACCGTCACCGGGCCGTATCAGTCCAACGGCGAGGGCAAGCTGCCGAGCGCGGATCTCGCCGTCAAGGTCGACGCCGGAACGCAGAACTTCGAAGGCCGGCTGATCTCCACGGGCAAGAACGCCTTCGTCGTCTACCAGGGCGAGACCTACGAGGTGGGTGAGCAGACGATCGCCCAGCTGGAGAAGCAGGGCCAGTCCCAGCAGTTCTCGACCGCCGACCTGTCCAAGCTCATGGGCACGATGAGCGACTGGTTCCCGGAGAGCAAGGCCCAGGACGCCGAGCTCGGCGGCGAGCCGGTCGACCGGGTCACCGGCAAGCTCGATGTCTCGCGGGCGCTCAAGGACATCGACGCGCTCGCCAAGAAGTCCGGCGTCCAGGGCTACAAGGGGCTCTCGACTTCCGACATCAATCAGATCGACGACGAGGTCTCAGACCCGAACTTCACGATCGACGTGGCCAAGAGCGACGGCAAGCTGCGCCGCATCGAGGCGTCCATGTCCGTCAAGGACGCCTCCGACAGCGGCACGATCGACTTCGCCCTGATGCTGACGGACGTCGACAAGCCCGTTCAGATCGACGCCCCGAGCTCCGGCAAGCCGATCGGCGAGCTGATGCAGAAGCTGTTCGGCGCCAACGACGACACGCAGGTCAACTAGGCACGAGGACATCGGCAAGACCGAAGGCGCCGGCGCGGCGGGCGGGAAGCGTCGGCGTCCACGCGGGGTCGACCGCGCGGAAGGACTCCTGGTCGGCGTCGATGATCCCGACCAGCACCTCGCCGACGATCCGCCCGCCGACGGGGCCGAGCTGGTCGCCCGCGTGCAGGACCTCGGCCTCCTTGAGGATGTAGAACCACAGCGGGGTCTCGGCGGTCCAGTCGTGCTCGGCGAGGCCCACCTGCTCGGCGCTCAGCGCGGGCACGCCGAGGTGGCGGGCGACAGCCTCGCCGGACGGGAGCCCGACGGCCTGGCCGCGCTGCAGGTCGCGGTTGGCCAGCGACGCGTAGTCGGTGCCGGGGCGCTCGCCTGACACCTGCGTGGGCAGCGAGATCAGCGGGCCGGGGAGGCGCGAGTCGATGCGCTTCGCACGCTGGGCGGGCGGGAAGCCGTCGACGTCGACCTGGAGCGTCCAGTCGACCGTGTGCTCCGGCGGCACCGGGCCGAAGCCCATCAGGTCGGGGAACACCGGCACCGGACCGAATTGCGCGTTGACCTGGTAGCGGTCGCGGATCTGCGCATGGCCGTAGCGGTAGGCGGCGTCCGCGAACTCGAACGGGATGTACGGGTCGTCGCGGTCGACCCGGTAGAGCTGCGGGCCGCGGTCCAGGAGGGCGGCGGTCAGCTCGGCACCGATCAGCCCGGGCAGGAACTCGCGCAGGATCACGTGCTGGTAGTGCCAGGTCGCGGCGCGGCGGGCCTCCTCGAAGACCTCGCCGACGCCGTCGTCCCGCAGGCGGTCGACCAGGTGGTTGTGGAGCTTGATGAAGGCGACGAGCAACTGGTTGGTGAACAGCTGGACGTCGTTGCGCGGGTCGCCGATCAGCGCGATGCCCTGGTGGTTGCGGGGGACGTCGCAGCCGGCGGGGGAGAGCAGGAGCTTCGCGGGATCGTCCTTGCGGTACAGGTACGGCGACCCGATCGGCCCGGTGCCGTACATGCCCTCGAGGTTGGCCTTCGGGATGCGGAAGTTGCGCACCTGCGCGGGGTCGGAGCGATGGGCGATCGGCGACCGGTCGGCGGTGATGTCATGCGCGATGAACTGGCCGAAGAACGGCCACACCGCGGGGATCTTCGCGTCCGGGTCGTCGAGGAAGTCCGCGCCGAGGTCGCACGGGCCACCGGGGCGGCCGAGCCGGTGCAGCGCCTCCTCGTCGACGACCAGCGCCGGTAGTTCGGCGAACAGCGAGCGGTAGCGCCCGCCGGAGATCGGGGCGTCGACGCGTTCGGGGGCCAGGCAGTGATCACGGGCGGCGAGGGTCATGCAGCGAGTCTCCCGCCGCGGGCGCGCGACCTCATCCGTGCCACTCCCTGGTCGAGTCCCCAGTGTCACGGATCGGCAGGCGGTCCGGTCATGGGGGGCATGACCAATCCAACGATTGTGCTCGTCCACGGCGCGTTCGCCGAGTCGTCCAGCTGGAACCGCGTCATCGAGCCGCTGATCGCGGCCGGGCACCGCGTGATCGCGGTCGCCAACCCGCTCCGGAGCCTCGCCTCCGACGCCGCCGCCGTCAGCGATGTCGTCCGTCAGATCGAGGGCCCGGTCGTGCTCGTGGCGCACTCCTACGGCGGTGCGGTGATCACCAACGTCCAGGCCGAGAACGTCGTCGCCCTGGTGTACGTCGCCGCCTTCGCGCCGGCGCCCGGCGAGACCGCCTTCGGCCTGTCGACGATGTTCCCCGGCAGCTCGCTCGGGGACGCGCTGGAGGCCTGGCCGCGCACCGACGGGACGACCGACCTGACGATCGCGCGCGACCGCTTCCACGAGCAGTTCTGCGCGGACGTCCCCGCGCCCGAGGCGGCGCTCATGGCCGCGACGCAGCGGCCCGCGACCCAGGAGGCGCTGACCGAGCCCAGCGGCGAGACCTGCCTCTGGAAAGGCGTCCCGTCGTACTTCGTGGTCGCCGAGCTCGACCGCAACATCCCGGCCCAGCTCCAGCGCTACCTCGCCGAGCGCGCGGGCGCGGAGCAGACGATCGAGCTGGCGGGCGCCTCGCACGCCGCGGCGGTCTCGCGGCCCGACATCATCGCCGAGACGATCCTCGAGGCGTGCGCGCTGAAGGCGGTGGCGTGACATGGCGGCTCCCGCGATCACGCGGCCGATCGTGCTCGAGCGCGCCGCGCAGGCGTTCGCCGACGCCGCCGCCAAGCCGCCGCTGTTGTACGAGCTGACGCCGGCGCAGGCGCGCGCGGTGCTGGATGACGTCCAATCGGCCCCGGTCGAGAAGCCGCCCGTGCAGGAGACCTGGTTCACGGTGCCCGCCGACGTCGGCGACGTGCAGGTGCGGCTGCTGCGTCCGGTGGACGCGGTGGCGCCGCTGCCGGTGATCCTCTACATGCACGGCGGCGGGTGGGTGCTCGGCAACGCCCACACCCACGACCGGCTCGTCCGCGAGCTCGTGGCCGGCACCGGCGCGGCGCTGGCCTTCGTCGAGTACGACCGCTCCCCCGAGGCGCGCTACCCGGTCGCGATCGAGCAGGGCTACGCCGTGGCGAAGCACATCATCCGCGACGGCGCCGCCCACGGCCTCGACGCCGAGCGGATGGCCGTGGCCGGCGACTCGGTCGGCGGCAACATGACCGCCGCCCTGACGCTGATGGCCGAGGGCCGCGGGGACGTCCGCTTCATCCACCAGTCGCTGTTCTACCCCGTCACCGACGCCGCGATGGACACGGCCTCCTACCGCCAGTTCGCCGAGGGCTATCACCTGACCGCGAAGGCGATGGCGTGGTTCTGGGACGCATACGCCCCCGACCACGAGACCCGCAACCAGTCCTACGCCTCACCGCTGCGCGCCGCCGACCAACAGCTCGCGGGCCTCCCGCCCGCGCTGGTCATCGTCGACGAGTGCGACGTCCTGCGCGACGAGGGGGAGGCGTACGCCGCGCGCCTGCGCGAGAACGGCGTGGACGTGACGACGGTGCGCTACGACGGCACGATCCACGACTTCATGATGCTCAACCCCCTGAGCGAGACCCACGCGACCCGCGCGGCGATCGCCCAGGCGATCGCGACCCTGCGCACCGCGCTGCATCCCTAAGAGCCGGTTGACGAAGCTCCTAGTCCGCGAGCGCCTCGCGCAGGTCGCGGCGGGTACTCACGTCGAGTTTGCGGAAGACCTTGCGGAGGTGGTACTCGACCGTCTTAGGGCTGATGAACAGTTGCGCGCCGATCTCCGGGTTGGTGCGTCCGTCGCGGGCCATCCGCGCGACCTGCGCCTCTTGTGAGGTGAGCACGTCGCGCGGGGCCGCGTCGACGCGGCGGACGGCCTCGCCCGCGGCCTGCAGCTCGAGGCGCGCGCGTTCGGCGAAGGCATCGGCGCCGCTGCGGCTGAAGCTCTCGTAGGCGGTCCGCAGGTGCTCGCGGGCCTCGCCGCGGCGGTTCTGCCCGCGCAGCCACTCGCCGTAGAGCAGCCGCGACCGCGCGAGCGCGACGGCGACGCGGGTGCCGGACAAGAGGTCGATCGACTCGCGGTACGCGGACTCGTCGTCGTGCACGAGGGCGCGCGCCGCGGTCTCGGTGCCGAGCGCCCACGCCGTCCCGCTCGCCCGCGTCCGCTCACTCAACACCGCAAGCGCGGGCGCGGCGACATCGACGCGCCCGGAGCGGACCGCGGCTTCGACCAGCTCCGCCAGCGCCCACGCATAGATCCCCACGTCCTCGTGCTCGCACGCAAGCTGGGCGGCCTCGAGCGCCTCGCCGTGACGACCGCGACCGTTCGCGATCAGCGCGGTCGCCCAAGCGAGGACGCCGAGGCCCATGCCCTCGCCGCGCTCGGTCGCCTCGCGCCGCGCCGGCTCGAAGAGCGCGGCGGCGCGCACCGGGTCGCCGCGCCACGCGGCCAGCAGCATCGCGCCGTACTTGACCGGCGCGCCCTCGGTCACCTCCGTGATCGCGTCGGACTCCTCGACCAACGACGCGGCGGCGGAGAACTCGCCGGCGAACACGTGCACCGCCGCGCGGTGGGTGGCCGCGACGGGCAGCCGGCTGAGCGTGCCGGTCTCGCGCGCGGCGCGCACGCCGCGGGTCGCCAGCGCCTCCCAGAGCCCGTCGTCCCACAGGTCCTGCGCGAGCCGGCACCCGAGCGAGAGCCACTGGATCGAGCCCTGCTCGACGCACGCCCGCAGCGCCGCGGACACCGGTGCGACCGACGCCGCGTAGCCCTGCGTGAACCGCGTCACGAGCGCGTCGAGCAGCAGGTCGGCGGCGGTGGGCGGCGATGGTGCCGCAGGGGCGGAGCGGGCGGCCTCGGCCAGCTCGCGCACCCCAGGCCCGACCGCCAGCCGCCCCGCGTACAGCGTCGCCGCGATCGATTCGAGGAACGTCTCGCGCGCCAGCCCCGGATCGTGGGGGGAGAGACGCCGGGCCGCGTCGAGCAGGAGCGGCGGCGCGTCGCTCCCCCGCCGGCGCGCGAACGCGATCGACGCCTGCAGCCGGGCGAGGCGCGCCGCCTGGCGATCGTCGAGCGGGGCGGCCGCGGCGGCCAGCACCAGGTCGGTGGCCGCGCCCGGGTCGCCGACGTCCAGTTTCGCCTGCGCCGCTGCCAGCGCCCGCTCGACGCGCACCGCCGGCTCGGGCGTGAGCTCGGTGGCGCGTTGCAGGAACGCGGCGGCCGCCGCCAGGCCGCCGCGCCGCCGCGCGCGGCAGGCGGAGCCCATCATCTCGCCCGCCACCGTCTCGTCGGTGCCGGCCGTGGCGTGCGCGCGATGCCACGCCCGCCGGTCGGGGTCGACCGCCGGGTCGGTCGCCGCCGCCAGCGCGCGGTGGACCTCGCGGCGGTGGCCCGCGGGCGCGCCCCGGTAGACCGCCGAGCGGACCAGCGGGTGCTTGAAGTCCACCCGCAGGCCGAACTCGAGCAGCCCCGCGCTCTCGGCCGGCCCGCCCGCGTCGCCCCCGATCCCCAGCTCGCCCGCCGCGCGCCACACGAGGTTCGCGTCGCCCACCGGATCGGCCGCGGCCGTCAAGAGCAGCAGCTGGGTCTCGTGCGGGAGCGACTGGACGAGCTCCAGGAAGCTCTGTTCGATCCGCCCAGCAAGCGGGCGAGCGTCCGGCAGCCCGAAGCCGCCGGCCAGCGCCGCCGGCGTCAACCGCCGCGGCAGCTCGGTCAGCGCCAGCGGATTGCCGCGGCTCTCGGCGAGGATGCGATCGCGCACGCGCTCGTCGAGCCGCCCGGGCACGACCGACGCCAGCAGCGAGCGCGCGTCGCTGTCGGACAGCCCTTCGACGCGCAGCTCCGGCAGGCCGGCGAGCGCGTCGGCGTCGACCGGCTCGCGGACCGCGAAGACCATCGCGATCGGCTCGGCCAGCAGGCGGCGGGCGACGAACGCGAGCGCCTGGGCGGATGCCTGGTCGAGCCACTGGGCATCGTCGACGAGACACACCAGCGGCTGCGCCTCGGCCGCCTCGGCCAGCACGCCGAGGACCGCGAGCGCGACCAGGAAGCGTGACGGCTGGCCGCCCTCCTGCAGGCCGAACGCGACCCGCAGCGCATCCCCCTGCGGTGCGGGCAGGCGGTCGAATCCGTCGAGCAGCGGCGCGCAGATGTGATGCAGCCCCGCGAACGCGAGCTCCATCTCGGCCTGCACCCCGGCGGCCCGCAGCAGCCGGTACCCCGAGGCGCGGTCGGCCACGTAGGAGAGCAGCGCGCTCTTGCCGATCCCCGCCTCACCGCGCAGGACGAGCACGCCGCTCGTGCCGGTCCGCACCCGCTCCAGCAGCGCGTCGAGCCGCTCGCTTTCACGGCTGCGACCCGGGAGCATTCCCGCAACCTTAGCCAGGCTTCGCCGGGGGTCCCTAGGGACCCCCGCGGGAGGAGACTAGGGACCCCACGCGGGAGGTGCGCAGATGAGAGCGCAACGTCGTCGGAGGAAGCTCGGAGCATGCCCTCCATCGCCATCTCCGAGATCGACGCGGCGTCGTTCATGGATGCGCGCCCGCGTCTGCTGCGGATCGCCCGGCGCGTGCTCACCAACCCCGCCGAGGCCGATGACATCGTTCAGGACGCCTGGGTGCGCTGGCAGGAGACCGACCGCGACGTCGTGCGCGACCCGGCGGCGTTCCTGACGACGACCACCACGCGCCTCGCGCTCAACGTCGGCCAGTCGGCCCGCATGCGTCACGAGGCCGCCGTCGGCTCCTGGCCCGGCGACGCGATCGACCCGAGCGCGGACCCGTTGCGCGGCGCCGAGCAGGGCGAGGACCTCGAGCACTCGTTGTGGATGCTGCTCGAACGCCTGTCGCGGACCGAACGCGCCGTCTACATCCTCCGCGAGGCGTTCGAGTACCCGCACCGGCGGATCGCGCGCCTGCTGTGCCTGAGCGAGGCGAACGTCCGCCAGATCGTCACCCGCGCCCGCCGCCGCCTCTCGGGCGACGTGCGCTGGGATGTCGATGCCACCGAGCATGCCCGCCTGCTCGAGGCGTTCCTCGCCGCAGCCCGCACGGGCGAGCTCGAGGCGCTCGAGGAGCTGCTCGCAGATGACATCGAGCCGGCCCGCCTGAGCCTCGCGGCGTGAGCCTCAGGGCAGCGCGCCCTCGAGCTCGCGGCGCGAGCTGATGTCGAGCTTGCCGAAGACCTTGCGCAGGTGGTACTCGACGGTCCGCGGGCTGATGAAGAGCTGGGCGCCGATCTCCGGATTCGTGTGCCCTTCGGCGGCGAGGCGCGCGATCTGCGCTTCCTGGGGTGTGAGCAGATCGCGCGTCTCCGCCGTTCGCCGGCGGATCGTCTCGCCCGTCGCCACGAGCTCGCGGCGGGCGCGCTCGGCGAACGCCTCCGAGCCGATCTGCGCGAACGCCTCGTACGCCGCCCGCAGCTGCTCGCGCGCGTCGATCCGCCGGCCCTCACGGCGCAGCCACTCGCCGTACAGCAGGCGGGCGCGGGCGAGCTCGATGCGCATGGGCGTTCGCTCCAGCCGCTCGATCGCCTCGACGTAGTCGGCGTCGTCACCGGTCACCAGCGCCCGTGCCCGGGCGAGCACGCCCAACGCCCAATCCGTCCCCGCGGCGCGGGTGCGCGCTTCGAGACGCGGAAGCGCGGCCGCGGCGACCTCGGGCAGGCCCGTGCGCGTGGCCGCCTCGACCAGCTCCGCCAGCGCCCACCCGGCGTAGCCCTGGTCGTCGTCCTCGCTGCCACGCCGCGCCGCCTCCAACGCCACGTCGTAGCGCCCGAGGCCATTGTTGAGGACCGCTGTGGCGTACCCGCACTGCGTCAGCACCCGTCCCTCGCCGCGCGCCGTCGCGCTCGCGACGCACTCGGCGATGAGCGTGGTCGCTTCGGCCTCGCCGCCGCGCCAGACCCCGAGCAGCAGCCGCGCGTACACCAGCGCGGCATTGCCCGTGGCGGCGGCGATCGCGTCGGCCTCCTGGATCAGCACCCCGGCCGCGTCGAAGGCCCCCGTGAACAGATCCACACCCGCCCGGTAGACGAGCACGATCTGCAGCGTCGTGAGCACGCCGGACTCGCGGGCGAGCTGCACCGCGCGGTCGGCGAGCCCGTGGAACGCGGTCGCGTCCCACAGCTCGAACACGGCCAGCGACTGGACCACCGGGCACAGCGCGAGCCAGCGCATGACCGCCTCGTGGCCGTCGAGCGGTTCATCGAGGAAGGCCTGGACCGCATGCCGCAGCGACGGCGCGGCGGCGCCGGGACCGTCGGTGAAGCGCAGCGCCATGCCGTCGAGCACGCGGTCGACCGAGCGCGGCGCCGGCGCCGCGGGCGCGGTGCGGGCCGCTTCGGCCGCCTCGCGCACGCCGGTGGCGGCGTACATGGCGGCGCCGAGCGCCTCCAGGTACGTCTCCCGCGCCAGCGCGGGATCGAGCGCCTCGAGCTCCTTCGCCGCGTCGAGCAGCAACGGCGGGGCGTCGCGCCCTCGCCGGAGCGCGAACACGATCTCGGCACGCAGGCGCGCCACCCGCGCGCGCTGGAGCTCGTCGAGCGGGCTCAGCTCGGCCAGCACCAACAGGTCGAGCGCGGCCTCCGGGGCCGCTGAGCGGAACTTGGCCCGCGCGGCCGCGAGCGCGCGCCGGCTGCGCTGGGCCGGATCGGGGGTGAGCGCCGTGGCCTTCTCGAGGAACGCGGCGGTCGCGGCGACGCCGCCGCGGGCCTGCGCGCGGCCGGCCGAGCGTTCGAGCTCGTCCGCGACCGCCTCGTCGGGACCTTCCGCGGCGTGGGCGCGATGCCACGCGCGCCGGTCGGGGTCGAGCTGCGGGTCGGTCGCGTCCGCCAGCGCTCGGTGGACCTCACGCCGCTCCGGCGCCGTCGCCCCGCGGTACGCGGCGGAGCGCACGAGCGGGTGTCTGAAGCGGACCCGCGCGCCGAGCTGGATCAGCCCGGCCGCCTCGGCGGGCGCCTCCGCGTCGGGCTCGATCCCGAGCCGCTCGGCCGCGGCCCGCAGCAGCATCACGTCGCCGACCGGCTCCGCCGCGGCGAGCAGCAGCAGGCGCCGGGTCTCCGCCGGGAGCGGCTTCAGCCGGCTCGCGAAGCCCTGCTCCATGCGGCTGGTCAGTGTCATCGAGCCGGGCAACCCGAAGCCGCCCGCCACGGTCACGGGGGTGAGGCCGCGCGGGAGCTCCAGCAGCGCCAGCGGGTTGCCGCCCGCCTCGGCGAGCAGCCGGTCGCGCACCCGCTCGTCCAGCGGACCCGGGATCGTGGCCTCCAGCAGCACCCGCGAGTCGGCGGGTCCCAGCCCGCCGACGACCAGGTCCGGGAGCCCGGCGAGGTGGTTCTCGCCGCCGTTGGTGCGCCGGCCGAACACCAGGGCGACCCGCTCGGCGAGCAGCCGCCGGCCGACGAACGCGAGCGTCTGCGCCGACACCCGGTCGAGCCACTGCGCGTCGTCGACGAGGCACAGCAGCGGCTGCTCCTCAGCGACCTCGGCCAGCAGCGTGAGGACCGCCAGCCCGACCAGGAAGCGATCGGGCGGCGGCCCGGCGCTGAGGCCGAACGCGATGGCGAGCGCGTCCGCCTGCGGCCCCGGGAGCCGCGAGAGATGGTCGAGCAGCGGCGCGCACATCCCGTGCAGGCCGGCGAACGGCAGCTCCATCTCGGACTCGACGCCCGCGGCACGCGCCGTCCGGCACCCGTCCGCGCGCTCGGCGAGGTACTCGAGCAGTGCCGACTTGCCGACGCCGGCCTCGCCGCTGATCACCAGCACGCGGCTCTGACCGCCGCGGACGCCCGCGATCAGGCCGTCCAGCTCATCGCACTCAGCCTGCCGGCCCAGGAGTCCGGGCGCTGGGAGGTGCGATTCGTCCATGGCGCGTCCGCAGTATCACAGCTCCCAATCGCCGGTCACGAGCGCGCGCAGCACCGCCTGCTCGACCGGCAGCAGGTTCGCCGCCTGCTCGGCCGTGAGCGAGCGCTCCCCGTCCAGCACGTCGCGATCGGCCGTACGCCCGCGGGCGGTCGGGATCGCGTGCAGGAACACGGCCCGCGGGGCGGCGTGCGCGAGCAGCTCGGGGGTGACGCGGTAGGCGTCGGGGAGCTCGACGCGCCAGGGGGCGCCGTAGACCGCGAGGGCGCCCCGCACCGCCTCGCGCGGGGAATCGCACATGCGCACGCTCTCGCCGGCGAGCGCGAGCAGCGCCGGGTCCGGTCCGAGCTCCGGCGGGGCGGCGATCCGCAGGTCGACGCCGGTCAGCATCGCGGCGCCGATCAGCGAGTGCGCGACCGCCTCGCAGTCGCCGATGTAGGCGAGCGGGAGCCCGCGCAGCTCGCCGAAGCGGTCGCGCAGCGTCAGGCAGTCCGCCAGCGCACGGCATGGGTACTCGCGGTCCGTGAGCACGTTGACGACCGGCACCGATGCGTGCTCGACGAGCTCGAGCAGGTCGCGGTGGTGGCGGGTGCGGACCGCGATCGCGTCGCAGTAGGCGGACAGGATCCGCGCGGTGTCGGCGACCGTGTCGCCATGGTCGAGCCGCAGCTCCGCCGGGCTGAGCATCACGGGGAGCGCGCCGAGCCGGGTGATCGCGACCTCCAGAGACACCCGGCTGCGGGTCGACGGCTGCTCGAACAGGCACGCGACCGCGCTGCCTTCCAGCGCGCCGCGCCAGGCCAACCGGTGGCGGCGCATGAGCGCCGCCATGTCGAGCAGCGCCTCGACGTCGGTGGCCGCGAGGTCGTCGACGCCGAGCAGCTGCCGCGGGCGGAGCGCGACCGCGGTCATCGCGGCGCGGCCCGGTAGAGCTTGGCCTGGGCGCGGTGGGCGAGGGCGCGGACTCCTGATGCGGAGTCCTCGCGCCCGAGCTGCGCAAGCCGGCGGACGCGCTCGTGCGCGGTGCCGGCCCGGTGGCGGTGCAGGTGGCGGATGACGAACACCGGCAGCGAGATGATCGCCACCACCGCTCCGACCACCAGCGCCAGGGCGACGGTCGGGACGACCACGACCACGGCGAGGATCGCCAGCGGCGGGCAGATCAGCAGCGCGCCGATGGCGATCACCGCCAGCTCGGCGGCGCGGATCGTCTCCGCCACCGCCAGGCCCGCCCAGGAGAGCTCCTGTTCGGAGCGCTCGACGAGGTCCGCGCTCATCGCGCCCACCGCGGCAGCCGCCGACCCGGCATGCGGGCCGCGGCCGCCAGTGAGTCCACCCGGTCGCGCTCGCAGGGCGGCTTGTCGTCGGCGGACAGCAGGTACAGCAGTCGCGTGCTCATCGGAAGGTCCTTTCAGGGGAGGTCAGTACTCGGCGAGCTGGCGCGTCGCGCTCTGGAGCGCGAGCGCGAGGCTCGTGGCATCGATCAGCCAGGGCTCGCCGTCGCGGCGGGGATCGATGCGCAGGTGCAGCCGGCCGTCGTAGAGGACGGTCACGGCCACCTGCTCGGCGCCGATCCAGAACTCGACGTTGGCGTCGGCGGCCTCTTCGGGGCTGGCGACGATGACGCGGACGGGCGGCATCAGGCCGTCGCGAGCTGGCGCTCGAGCCAGTCCTGGAAGTGGACGTCGCCGAGCATCGCGCCGTCGCCGGGGTTCAGGGTGGTGTCGTCGACCTGGTAGACGCCGAAGTACGGCGCGTCCGGGTCGGTCACGACGGTACGCGGATCGTTGCCGGCCTTCAGCGCCTGGGCGATCAGCTCGTCCATCCGGACCCGGTCCGGGCCGGCGACCTCGGCGATCCCGTTGACCGGCGCGCCGACCGCCGTGCGGGCCACGGCCTTGGCGACGTCCTCGGCCGCGAGCGGCTGGAAGAGGACCGGGGGAAGCCGGACGGTGTCGCCCTCGGTGGCCAGCGCGGCGATGCTCTTGAGGAACTCGAAGAACTGCGTCGCGTGCACGATCGAGTACGGCATGCCGGATTCGACGATCAGCTGCTCCTGGCGCGCCTTGGCCTTGAAGTAGCCCTTGTCGGCCATGAGCTGGGTGCCGACGACCGAGAGCGCGACGTGGTGCCCGACGCCCGCGGCCTTGCACGCGGCGAGCTGGTTGGTCGTCGAGGTCTCGAAGAAGTCGTAGACCGCCTGGTCCTCGAACGAAGGCGAGTTGGAGACGTCGACGAGCACGTCGGCGCCTTCGAGCACCTCGGCGAGGCCTTCGCCGGTGAGCGTGTTCACGCCCGTGTTGGGCGCCGCGGCGACCGCGTCGTGCCCGTGCATGTTGAGCTGTGAGACGACCTGGGAGCCGATCAGCCCGGTGCCGCCGATGACCACGATCTTCATCTGAGGATGCCTTTCGCTTGGATGTGCTTCACCCGGCACTGACCGGACAGCGCCGGCGTCTGTGACATGTCACGGATCGGGGCCTCGTCCGGTCTGTCCTCTGCGTGACCATCCGCACCCGCATGACCGCGCGCTCGACCGATGAGCCGCACCGCGTGTCCAGCCAGCTCGAGCTGCTGTTCGACCTCACGTTCGTGATCGCCGTCGCGGCGCTCGCGCATCATTTCGCCGTCGCGATCGGCCGTGGGTCGGCGCTCGGCGAGTTGATCCCGTTCCTGGAGGTGTTCTTCGCGATCTGGTGGGCGTGGGTGAACTTCACGTGGTTCGCGTCGGCGTTCGACACCGACGACGTGCCGTTCCGGTTGTTGACCTTGGTGCAGATGGCGGGCGTGCTGGTGCTGGCGGCCGGCGTGCCCTCCGCGCTGGACCACGGCGACTGGCGCGCGGTGACGATCGGCTACGCGATCATGCGGATCGGTTTGGTCTCACACTGGCTGCGGGCGGCGATCGACGACCCTTCGAGTCGCGAGACCGCTCTGCGTTACGCGGCTGGCATCACGCTCGCCGAGGTGCTGTGGTTGTCGCGACTGGCGGTCGACGAGGCGGGGCTGCTGGGCGACACGTCGCGGGTGGTCGTGTTCCTCGCGCTGGTGGCGCTCGAGCTGTGCATCCCGGTGTGGGCGGAGCAGCGGCGGGCGACGAGCTGGCATCCGCATCACATCGCCGAGCGCTACGGGCTGTTCGCGATCATCCTGTTCGGCGAGAGCGTCTTCGCGGCGTCGACCGGCGTCGACCGGGCGCTGTCGGCGGACGGGTTCAGCCTGCCGCTGGTCGCGATCGGCGCGGCGGCGCTGGTGCTCGTCTTCGCGCTCTGGTGGCTCTACTTCCTGCAACCGGCGGGGGAGGGACTGGTGGCGCACCGCGAGCGGTCGTACGTGTGGGGCTACGGCCACTACGGGCTGCTGGCGGCGCTGGCCGCGATCGGCGCGGGGTTGGAGATCGCGGTCGAGCAGGTCGGGCACCCGCCGGGCGCGATCGGGTGGGCGATCGCGATCCCCGTCGCGGCGTTCATCGCGCTGACGTGGGCGCTGCACGCGCCACTGATGCCGCGCCCGGTGCTGCGGCCCGGGCTGGTGCTGGCGGGCTGCGCCGCGGTCCTGTTGGTGCCGACGCTGCAGGTCTCGGTCGTCGCGATGCTGGTCCTGATCGCCGTCGTCTGCGCGGCGGTTGTCGCGCTGACGCTGGCGTTCGAGCGGACCCCGGCGCTGGCGTTGGAGGCGGCATGAGCGCGCCGGCCGAGGTCTTCCCGATGTGGCATCGGGCGCAGTTCGAGGCCGAGCGGCTCGCGCTGTGCGCCCTGCCCGCCCCGTCCGTGCTGCGGACGACGGAGCTCCTGCGAGCCGAGGTCGCCGAGGCGGTCGCGGAGTGGTTTCTCGCGCCCATGGAAGCTCCGGGCGCCGCGGTCCTGCGGGCGTACCGGGCGCTCGAGCGCGATGTCGCGCGGCTCTTCGAGGTCATCCGAGGCTCGCTCGCCGTGCGGGTCCGCTATGTGCGGACGGAGGACGAGCCGTACTCGGGCGGCGCGGAGCTGTGCGCAGAGTTGCGATCCGCCGGCACGATGACGCTGCGGACGATCGCGTGCGAGCCCCCGCATCCGCTGCTCGGCGGCGTGCAGGGCGGCGTCGTCGACCAGTTGCGGGTCGTCCACGACGTCTTCGGCCACGCGGCGCTCGGCGTCGGCTTCGACCTGGATGCCGAGTTCAACACGTGGCTGCAGTGCCGGGCGCTGTTCTCGCCCGTGGCGCGGCCCGCGGCGTTCTGCGAGCTCGTCGGCGCGGTCACGGCCTACGTCGTCACCGGGACCAAGCCGGGCCTGGTGGCGAAAGTGGCGCCCCCGCAGCTGCTCGGCGCCTGCGCGGATCGGACATCCGTCGACTTCGCGCTTTGAAGTGCCATCCCCCATTCAGGGGATGGCCTTGTCAGTCGATTGGGGGACAACAAAGCCCCGTGGTTACTGCGGGGAAACCGTTTGTCCCAAAAGGAGGCCCTTCGTGGCCGTCTCGTTCTTTGGCAGCTCGAAGGGCCCGGTTCGCTCCACCTCGCTCGCCGACGATCCCGCCGTCGGGGAGCTCACGCAGCGGCTCACCAGCCTGCACGACAACTGCCTGACCAACCTCGTCGCCGGGCTCGACGCGATGCGCGGCGGCGACCTCACGGTCGCGGTCACCCCTGTCACCTCGCCGATCGCGATCCGCAGCGACGACCCCGCCGTGCAGGCGCTGGTCGACCTCTTCAACTCGATGCTCACGAAGGCCCAGGCGGCGCTCGAGGGCTACAACGACGTCCGCGAGACCCAGCGTCGCGCGCTCGGCGACCACTCGGTGCTCGAGGGCCTCGAGTCGCGGCTGACGAGCCTCTCGAACCACTGTCTGACGGGGCTCGGCGAAGGGCTCGCCGCGGCCGCCGAGGGCAACCTGACCGTCGACGTGCACCCGGTGACGACCCCCCTGACCGCCGCCCCCGGCGAGTCCGTCGGCGAGCTCGGCGAGGTCTTCAACGGCATGCTCGCCAAGGCACAAGGCGGTCTGGAGGCCTACAACGCCATGCGCGTGCGGCTCAACGAGAAGGTCGGCGGCATGGTGGGTGACATCGGCGCGCTCGCGGCGAAGGTCGCGAGCAGCTCCCAGCAACTCTCCGCGAGTGCGCAGGAGACCGGCTCCTCGATCGGCGAGATCGCCACCGCCGTCGGCTCGGTCGCCGAGGGCGCCGAGCGCCAGGTCCGCCTCGTCGCCTCCACCCAGGAGGCCGCGCAGGACGCGGTCCAGCGCGCCGCACGGGCCCGCGAGGTCGCCAAGGAGGGCGTCGCGCTCACCGCCGAGATCGCGTCGATCGCCGACCAGACGAACCTGCTGGCGTTGAACGCCGCCATCGAGGCCGCGCGCGCCGGCGAACAGGGCCGCGGGTTCGCGGTCGTCGCCGACGAGGTCCGCAAGCTCGCCGAGTCCTCCTCCCAGACCGTCGAGCAGACCCGCGCGGCGTTCGACAACCTCGCCGCCAGCATCGAGGACGTCAGCGATTGCATCACCCGCGTCGCGCAGGCGACGGACGAGGTCTCCGACGTCGCGAACAACTCGAGCGCGGTCACCGAGCAGGTCTCGGCCGCCGCCCAGGAGTCGTCGGCCAGCACCGCCCAGGTGGCATCGACCTCGGGCGAGCTCGCGGGCTACGCGGCGGACCTGGACCGTTTGGTGGCCGCGTTCTCGGTCTAGGCGGCGTCGGCGAGGGCAGCTGAGCGCAGGGCCCGCCAGGCCGCGGCGCGCAACGCGGGGATGAGGTCGCGGTGGCGTTCGCTCGCGACCAGCCAGATCGGCGTCGCGATGCCCTCGGCGAGCGGGCCGGTGCGGATGCGGGCGAGGCCGTCGGCGCCGGCGAGCAGGAGCGCGTAGCCCATGCCTGCGCGGGTGGCGGCGTGGACGCCGTTCATGTGTGGGCTCTCGGCGGTCAGGGTGACGTCGGCGCCGAGGTCGCGGATGCGGGCGAGGGCGAGGTCGCGCAGGGCGCACGGAGCGTCGTAGGCGACGAGCGGCAGCGGGTCCGGGAGCGTGGTCGGGTCCGGCTGCGCCGCCGCGCGCCACCAGTGCAGGCGGACGGGCCCGAGCGCGACCGGGTCGGGGACGTCGTACGGGTGCAGGGTGAAGGCGGCGTCGATGTCACCGCGCCCGACGGCGCGGCTCACCTCGGCGGAGCGGTCGATGCGCACCTGGATGACGCGGTCGCCGAGCTGCTCGCGGACCACCGAGAGCAGGCGGGGGAGGATCGGGTCCGCCAGATGTTCGATCGTCCCGAGGACGAACGGGCGGTCGGAGACGAGTCGCTGGACGGCGCGGTCGTGGGCGGCGAGCACGGACTCGAGCTCGGCCGCCGCCCGCTCGCCGAACGCGGTCAGGCGCACGCCGCGGCCGTCGCGCGCGAAGAGCGGCTCGCCCAGTTGCTCCTCCAGGCGCCGGATGTGGCGGCTGACCGCGGGCTGTGTCAGGTGCAACGCCTCGGCCGCGCGGTGGTAGCCGCCGTAGCGGACGATCGCCTGCAGCGAGCGGAGGTGCGCGGGATCGAGGTCCATTGATCACGAAACGGTATCGGTTTCGTCGAGGAGTGATTGATGCACGCGCGCGCGGCGCGGAGCATCGAAGCCATGTCCTCGCTCTTCATCGTCCTCTGGAGCTCCGGCTACGTCGTCGGCGCGCTGGCGCTCCAGGTCGCGGATCCGCTGCCGCTGCTGGAGTCGCGGTTCGTGCTCGCGGCGCTGATCACCGTGCCGCTGGTGCTCGCCCGCGGGCGCTTGGGCGACGTGCCGGTCGGTCGCCTGGCGCTGGTCGGCCTGCTGCTCCAGGTGCTGCAGTTCGCCGGCGTCTACGGCGGGATGGCGCATGGCGTCCCGGCCGGCGTGTCGGCGCTCGTGATGCTCGGGCTCTCGCCGCTCGTCACCACGGCGCTGGCGTTGCGCGCCGGCCTCGAGAACGGAAGCCGGCGGCGCTGGGCCGGGCTCGCCATCGGCGCGGTGGGCGTCTTCACCGGGCTGCTCCCGGAGCTCTCGAGCGCGCACGTCGGCGCGGGCCTCGGTCTGACGTTCGTCGGGCTGTTCGGGCTGGCGGGTGGGACCGTGCTGCAGAAGCGCGTCGCCGACGGGGTGGACCCGTTCGCCTCGGTCGCGGTGCAGTCGGTCACCGCGGCGCTCGTCCTCGCGCCCGCGCTCGCGATCCTCGGCGGCCGCGTCGAGCTCGGCGCGCACCTCGTGTTGTCGGTCGCGTGGATCGCCGCCGGCATGGGCGTGTTGACGGTGCTCGTGCTGATCCGGCTGCTCCGGGAGACCTCCGCGAGCCACGTCGGCGCGCTGCTGCTGCTCGTCCCGGCGGTGACCGCGCTGGCATCGGGGCCGGTGCTCGGTCAGCCGGTCCGGCCGCTCACGCTCCTCGGCATGGCCGTCGCGGGCGTGGGTGTCGCCACGGCGCTCAGTACGAGCGCGGGAGGCCGAGCACTTTCGTGGCGATGAAGCTCGTGACGAGGTTGTTGTTGACCGGCGCGACCTTGTAGAGGCGTGTCTCGCGGAACTTGCGCTCGACGTCGTAGGCGTCGACGAAGCCGTACCCGCCGTGGGTGTCGAGGCAGACGTTCGCCGCGGCCCAGCTCGCCTCAGAGCTCAACAGCTTCGCCATGTTGGCCTCGGCCCCGCAGGGCTCGCCGGCGTCGAACCGGCGGGCGGCGTCGTAGCGCATCAGGTCGGCCGCGCGGACCTGCATGTAGGCGTTCGCGATCGGGAACTGCACCCCCTGGTTGACCCCGATCGGCTTGCCGAACACCTCGCGGGTGTTCGCGTAGGCGGTGGCGCGCTCGGTGAACCAGTAGCCGTCGCCGATCGCCTCTGCGGCGAGCAGGATGCGCTCCGCGTTCCAGCCGTCGATCACGTAGCGGAAGCCCTGGCCCTCCTCGCCGATCAGCGACGAGCCGGGCACCCGCAACCCGCGATAGCGGACCTCGTTCGTGGCGTAGTTGAACATCGTCCGCACCGGGGTGATCTCCAGCGCGTCCGGGTCGACCTCGCGCAGGTCGATCAGCAGCAGGTTGAGCCCCTCGGTGTCACCGGAGCGGGCGAGCAGGAGCAGCAGGTCGGACTGCTGGATGCGGCTCGTCCAGTTCTTGTGGCCGTCGATGACGAAGGCGTCGCCGTCGCGCGTCGCCGTCGTGGCGATCGCGGTCGTGTTCGAGCCCGCCTCGTGCTCGGTGATCGAGAACGCCTGCAGCCGGATCTCCCCGCCCGCGATCCCCGGCAGGTACGCGCGCTTCTGCGCCTCGTTGCCGTGCTTGAGCAGCGCGCCCATCGTGTACATCTGCGCGTGGCACGCGGCGGAGTGCCCACCGGAGCGGTTGATCTCCTCCATCACGATGCTCGCGTCCGTGAGGCTCATCCCGAGCCCGCCGTACTCGGCCGGGATCAACGCGGAGAGCAGCCGCGCCTCGGTGAGCGCGTCGACGAACGCGTGCGGGTACTCACGCCGCGCGTCCAACTCGCGCCAGTACTCGTCGCCGAAGCGCGCGCACACCTCCCGCACCTGCGCGCGCAGCGTCGGGTTCGACTCGTCTCCCACACGCACATTCTGCCGCGCCGACGATCACGGCGCTGTTCGCGCCGGGGCGTACCTCGACAAGACCGAGCAGGAATGGAGAAGCGCCACCGCCGGCCCGGACCTAGCATCGCGGTCATGGCTTCCATCGCTTCCGTCACCCTCGAAGTCGCCGACACCAGCGCCGCGCGAGACTTCTACTCCGAGGCGTTCGGGCTCGGGCCCGAGTTGCGCCTGCGGGCCTCGGAGGCGCCGAGCACCGGCTTCCGCGCCTTCACGCTGTCGCTGACGGTGTCACAACCGGCCACGGCCGCCGCCCTGATCGACAGCGCGCTCGCCGCGGGCGCGACGTCGCTGAAGCCGGCGTCGAAGTCGCTGTGGGGCTTCGGTGGCGTTGTGCAGGCGCCCGACAGGACGATCTGGAAGGTCGCGACCTCCAAGAAGAAGGACTCGGGCCCGGCGACCCGCGAGATCGACCGCATCGTGCTGCTGCTCGGCGCCGCCGACGTCCCCGCCAGCAAGCGCTTCTACCTCGAGCACGGCCTGACGGTCGCGCGGAGTTTCGGCCGCAAGTACGTCGAGTTCGACATGCCGGCGGGTGCGATCGCGCTCGGACTCTACGGCCGAAAGGCGCTGGCCAAGGACGCGGGCGTCGACCAGGACGGCAGCGGCTCGCACCGGCTGATCATCGACGGCGACATCGGCGCGCTCACCGACCCCGACGGCTTCGAGTGGCAGCCGGCGCCGGTCGTGGGCGCCGCCACGTCTGACCGCCTCGCGGTCGCGCGCTGAGACCGCTTCCGCGGCGCGTCCGTGACGCGCCGCGGAAGGGTGTCGATCAGAGGACGTGGACCTGCCACAGCATGCGGCTGGCACCGGTGAAGAACTGCTGGTCGACGAGCTCGGAGAACGTCGTGCCGTTCTGCTTGGCGTCCTGGGCGTTCAGGGACCGCGACGACTTGAGGTTGCGCAGCTCGCGGAAGCAGCCGGACTCCAGGCCCTGCGCCCACAGCTGGTTCTGACCGTGGTTGCACGGCTGCGTCGTGACGAGGTTGGAGCTCGTCGAGGCCGTCAGGCACCGGCTCGTGTTGTTGCCCTGGTGATAGATGGCCGCGTTGCCGAACGCCTCCTTGACCCACGTGTGCGACGACAGGTGCGGCCCGGAGAAGCTCAGGCCGACGCTCCCTTGCGGGATGCCGCCGAACGTCTTCGGGGCGAGCACCTCGCCGCTGAGCTTGTTGACCAACTCGACGCGGACGTCGGCGGCTTCGGCGCGCGCGCTCATCGACAGCGCGAGCGTCAGGACCAGCACGGCGCCGAACAGCGCGGCGACGAGCTTCTGGGGGACAGCGGTGATCATGGGGTTGCCTCCTGGGCGGAATGGACGTACGCCCTCTGAGACGCCGGCCCGGCGCCCGCCCGCGGGGACTTCTCCTCGCCGACCCCTCATGCCGGCCGCGGCGGGGCATGACGACCGACCGGCGGATAGTCTCGATCCGGTGAGCGACGACGAAGCGGCGCTACGCGCCGCCATCGATGCCGGTGACGACGCTGCGCGCTTCGACCTCGGCGTGCTGCTCGCGCAGGATGTCGCCCGGCGGGACGAGGCGGAGGTTCATCTGCGGGCGGCGCTCGCCGCAGGGCGCACCGACGCTTACGACTACCTCGCCTGGATCCTGGTCGAGCAGGTCGGACGCGAGGACGACACCGAGGACGCCTGCCGCCACGCGATCGCGCACGGGAGCACGGTTGCGCAGGGCTATCTCGGTTCGATCCTCGCTCGGCTCCAGCGCTACCCGGAGGCCGAGGGCGCGTTCCGCGACGCGATCGCGGTGGGGGATGACCGGCGGCCTGAGCTGCTTCGCGCCCTCGCCGACCAGGCCGGCCGCCAGGCGGATGTCGCCGCGCTCGCGCGCGAGCTCGCCGCCGACGGCCACGGGTGGGCGTACGTGTGGCTGGCCTGGGCGCTGGTCGGGCAACCGGGCCACGCCGCCGAGGCCGAGCAGGCGAGCCGCGCGGCGATCGCCGAGGGCAGCACGGTGGCGCTGGACTACCTCGCCCGCGCGCTGCACGACCAAGGTGGGCGCGAAGCCGACGTCGAGGTCGCGCTCGAAGCGGCCCACGCGGCGGGCAGCACGATCGCCGCGTACCGGCTCGGCCGGCTCCTCGCCCGCGACGCCGACCGTCAGGACGAAGCCGAGGCGGCGTTCCGCGCGGCGATCGGCCGCGGGCATGAGAACGCCGTGCTGGAACTGGGGCTGCTGCTGAGCGGCTACCCGGACCGTCGCGACGAGGCGTTGGCCGCCTACGCCGCCGCGGTGGCGGCCGGGCACGAGCGCGCGTGGCTCATCCTCGGCGGCATCCTCTCGACGCCCGCCGTCGGCACGTTCAACCTCGGCGCCGAGCTCGAGCACGCCGTGGACCCGGACGAGGTCGATCCCGACGATCCGATCTGGCGCGGGACGATGCTGGCCCTCGCCGGCCGCACCGACGAGGCCGAAGCCAGCTTCCGCGATGCCGTGCAGGCGGGGGAGACCGAGGCGCTGATCGCGGTCGCGCTCGCGGTCTCCGGCGCGCCCGGACGCCGAGCGGAGGCAGAGCAGCTCCTGCGGCTCGCCGCGTACGCCGAGATCCCCGAGGCGGACCTGCTGCTCGGCGCGCTGCTCACCGACCAGCCCGGCCGCCGGGAGGACGCCGAAGCGTCCTACCGGGCGGCGCTCGATGCGGGCCTCGAGACCGCGGAATGGGGCCTCGCCGTGCTCGGTGGCGCCACCGAGCTCGACTGAGTCCTAGGTGGCGTGCGCGAACGTGCGCGGGCCAGACCAGGTGGTGCCGTTCCAGATGTAGCCGCGGCCCGTGTTCGTGACGGCGACGCAGAACGACGGTCCGCCGCACGAGCCCTTCGCGTAAACGCCCGCGGGCACCGTCAGGCTGTTGTTCCACGCGGCGCCGTTCCAGAGCCACAGGGAGGTGACGCCGCTGTCGAAGGTGGCGTTGCCGCCGCCCGCGATGCACCGGTCACCGGTCGGCGCGCAGCCGCCGGCGGCCATCCACAGGGTCTGCCCGCCGCCGGTGACGTTGACCGCCCCGAACGCTGTGCCGGCGAAGGCGTAGGCGCCCGTGTCCCCCGGGGCGAAGCACGTCGTCATCGACGCACACGCGACGTCACGCAGCACGTCGGCCTGCGGAGCCAGCATGGAGAGCGTCGTGCCGTCGAACGTGGCGGAGTCCCGGCCACCGGTGAGCACGCACTGGTCGACGGCGACGCAGTCGATGAACCAGAAGTCCACGCCCGGGGAAGAGCCGTGCAGGGTCCAGCCACTGCCGTCGTAGACCAGCACCTGCGACTCCGGATCCTGTGTGTTCGGGTCCCAGGTGATCGCCGCGATCGCGCAGTAGGTCGGCGTGACGCAGTCGACATCGCTGAACATGTGGTCGGGGAAGCCGGGATCAGGCAGCACCGTCCACGCGGTGCCGTCGAAGATCCCGATCCCGTGCTCCTGGTTGACGACCATGCAGAACGTCTCCGTCGCGCACGAGAGCTGCCCGGCGAACATCCCCATCGGGACGCTGTCGGCGCGTGGGCGCCAGCGCCCGCCTTCGAGCGCGTACGCCCCGTTCATCGCGTCGAGCGCCATGCAGAAGCCCGCCGTGGGGCAGGACACGTCCCACAACGAGATGGCGCTGTTCTTCCACATCTTCAGTGACAGGGCCTGCGTGTCGGTCTGGCCGGCCGAGTCCTCGACCTTGACGGTGAACGTCGCGGTCGTGGTGCTGGACGCGTTCGACGTGCCGGTGATGTGCCCCGTCGACGCGTTGAGGCTGAGCCCGCCGGGCAGGGTCCCGCTGTCGAGCGAGAACGTGTACGGGGCGGTGCCGCCGATGACGGTCACGACGTCGTCGTAGGCCTCGTTGACATGGCCGTCGGACAGCCACTCCGCGGTGATCTCCAGGCCGGCGGGGAGGACCGCGACGTTGATCGTGCGCGATCCGGTCCGTCCGTCGGCGTCGGTGACCGTGACGTTCAGGGGCGTGGTGCTCGCCGCGGACGGCGTGCCGCTGACGACGCCGCCGGCGGAGACCGAGAGGCCGTTCGCGCCCGTGGCGGACCAGGTGTACGGCCCGCGCCCGCCGGTGGCGGCCAGCGTCTGCTGGTAGGCGACGCCGACCATGCCCTCGGGGAGCGTCGCCGTCGAGACGACCGGCGCGGGGATGTCCTGGATCGTCAGAGCGATCGTCGCGGTCGCCGTGCGGCCGTCGGCGTCGGTGACCGTGGCGGAGAACGTCTTGGCCCCGGCGACGGTCGGGGAGCCGGTGACGCGCCCGCCTGAGCTGACCGCCAGTCCGGCCGGGACACCGGTCGCGCTCCAGGTGTAGGGCTCGAGGCCGCCGGTCGCGGTCAGCGTCTGCTCATAGGCCTGGCCGAACGTCGCGTCGCCGAGGGTGGTCTTGGTGATCGCCAACGCGGCCGGGGCGATCGTGATCGTGAGCTCGCGTACGGCGACCGCGCCGTCGAACGCCACCGCACGCACGGTGAACGTGAACGTGCCGGCTTTGGTGGGCAGCCCGGCGAGCTGCCCGTCGGACCCGAGCTTGACCCCGGGCGGCAAGGCGCCTGCCACGACGCTCCACCCGTCCGCGACCACCCCGCGGTCCGCCGCGATCGAGGCCGAGTAAGCCTGGGTCGCGGTGCCATCCGGGAGCGTGGTCGTCGTGATCGCCAGAGGGCGGCCGACGGTGTCGACGGTGAACGTCTTCCACCCCTCGTTGCCGAACCGGTCGCGCGCGGCGAGCACGAACTGGGCCGAGTCCCACCGGTCCGCCGGCCAGGTGCCCGAGATGACGCCCGTCGCGGCGTCCAGCGCGATCCCGGCCGGCAGCGCGCCGCGCGTGATCGAGTAGCTCAGAGGGCCGTAGGAAGAGCTTGCGGAAAGCGTGGCCGAGTAGGCCGCGCCGGGTGTCGCCCGCGGCGGCGCCGCCGCCGCGAACACCGGGATCGGCAGCGCGGACGCGTTCTGCACCGGCCAGTCCTCCGACCAGACCGTCCGCTCGTCGGCCGGGCCGCCGGCGACGCTCAACGCGGCCGAGATCCCGACACCGCTCGCGAGCTTCCACCAGGGCTTGGCGGCCGGATCGGCGTCGAAGCTCAGCCGGTTCTCCGCGGCCACGGCGAGCGTGTGGGCACCCGGGAACGCCCACGTGATGCGCGGGGTCACGGAGGCCCGGACGCGAGCGGCGGACCGCGGGACGGGCTTCGAGGACGCGCTGTAGCGGTCGACCTTGGCCGACTTGGAGAAGCCACCCGCGTCCCACTCGGCGGCGATCGTGGCGTTGACCAGCGGAGACACCGCCGTCTCCAGCGTGGAGCCCGAGACCGCGGACACGGTCCCGTGGAAGCCGAGCGTCGGGACGATCACGGCCGGAACAGGTCCCGCGTAGATCTCGACGGGGTCGAGCGCCAGGTCATGGCCGAGCAGGTCGGCGTCCAAGGTGCAGGCGGACGCGCCGGTGAGGCGCACGTTCAGCCCCGCCATCGCGCTCAGGTCACCCGATACGCGCGCCGACACCTCGCCGCTCGCGTTCCACCCGAGCTGGACGCGCAGATCCGCGGCCACGCTCACGCTCGACGAGAGTTGACCAGAGCCGGTGGAACAGACCAGCGGCGTGTCGGCCAGCGGCTGCCAGGTCGAGCCTGCGGCGAACGCGCGCGGCATGGCGCTCGTGAACGCGGAGGTCTTCTTGACTTCGCCGAGCGAGAGCTTTCGGTCGTTGACGAGCTCGCCCGTCGGGCCGATCGCCGTCAGCGGCGCCTGCTTGCCGCGCGCGATCGTCTGTGTGCCGGAGCGCGTCACGCTCTCCACCGCGATCAGCAGGCCCTTCGGCGTCACCGGGCCGATCCCGGCGGCGAGCACCGAGCCGACGCCGATCGCGCTCGTCGGAGACTCGACCGTCGCCTCCAGGACCCCGCCGCCGACGTCGGCGACGGACTTGACCGCCGACGCCGCGGCGACGCGGGTCGCGTTCTTCACCCGCTGGCCGAACCGCACGTCGATCGCACCCGCCGCGCCCTTGCGCAGGGTCGCCCGCGTCTCGCGGTAGGTCGCGAACGTCGTGTACTCCTTGCCCGCGATCGGGGCGGCGACGACGCGATACGCGCCGGGGCGGACCGTCCCGAAGCGAGTGGTCTTCTTGATCGTGCGCTTGAAGCCGCCCGGGCCGCTGACCCTGACCCGCGCGCGGGCGCCCTTAGGCGCGGCGACAGTCACGCGCAGCGTGGTCTTGCGCGCCTTCTTGGTCTTGTGCTTCGGCGCCAGGACGAGCGTCCGCGGCTTGGCCTTCTGGCCGCACGTGGCGGGGGAACACACGGTGGGCGCCGCGGAGGCGGACGCCGGCAGGGTCAGGAGGGCGAGCGCAGTCGTCACGACCGCCAACGGCTTCAGGGTTGGCACAGCCACGTTCTCGGCGGCCCAACATGAGAGTTGACCCCGCTTCGTCATCTGACTGACTGGTGCGGAGATGTGAATGTGGTGCACAGAATCCGCACAGCACCGCCACTGGACCCGCACACGCCGCGCCTACGATCGGCGGCCATGCGCGGATTCCAGCTCGTCGGCCTGGGGCTGGCCGTCGGCGCGCTCAGCTCCCTCGGCCGAGCGCACCTCGACGGCACGCTCGACGCATTCGCGAACTCGGTGAGCACCTGGCTGGTCGCCCCGTTCATCGTCGGAGCGCTGGCCGCCGGCCGCCGTTCCGCAGCCGCCGCGGGCCTGGCCACGTGCGCGGCGCAGATCGTCGGGTACTACGCGGTCGACCACCTGCAGGGCATCCGGACGCCCGGTTCACTGATCGTCTTCTGGACCCTGTGCGCGGTACTCGGCGGGCCGGTCTTCGGCGTCGCGGGACGGCTGTGGCGCACCACCGGCATCGCGGTCCTCGCGGGCGTGTTCGTCGCGGAGGGCCTTTACGCCTACCTGCACCGGTTGCACCAGTACCCGACCGCGGCGTTGTGGATCGGGCTCGGCCTCGCGCTGGCCGTGCTGGCGAGCCGCGGGCGCGTGGAGCAGTTGCGGTGGCTTGGCCTGACCGTCCCGCTCGGCGTGGCCGGGGAGGTCGGGCTGACGGCGGTCCTCCAGCGCTTCTTCTAGCGTCAGGCCGTACGGTCGCTCGCGGCCCAGCGCTCGCGCGAATCGATGAGCGTGTGCTGCGCCTCGCGCAGCGCGGCTCTCGCGTCGTCGTGCAGGTCGGGGTGGATGGCGGCGAGGACGCGCGCGTAATCGTGCAGCAACTGACCGCGCGCGACGGCCGTCACGGTCGACGGTCCCAGCACGGTCTCGCCCGTTCCCGTCACGTGGTCGAACGTCGCATGCACCGCGGTGCCGCGCGCCTTCGTGCCCGAGACGACGTCGAGGTCGTCGGCGAGGCGACGCATCAATCGCAGGCCGAGGCCCGACGGCGCGTCGTCCTCGCGGGACGGGATTCCTCCGCCGTGGTCGATGACCGACAGCGCCAGGGAGTCACCGCGCAGGACGGCGACGACGTACAGCGGCCCAGGCCGGCCGTCCTGGTAGGCGTGGCGGACGACGTTCGTCGTCGCCTCGCTGAGCAGCAGCGCGATGTCCGCTCGCTCGGCGCCGTCGAGGCCTTGGCAGCGAAGGCCCTCGTCCAGCTCGCGCCGGGTCTGGCTGACCGTGGCGGGCACCGCCGGGAGCAGCCGCTCGTAGATGATCACGTCGGCCTTGCGCTCGTCGTCGGCCTTGCTCAACGGGCGTGGGCCGGAGGGAGCGATCCGCTGCAGATAGATCGTCCCCGTGATGCGGGTGCCGCGGCCGGGCGAGGTGTGGATGACGACCTCGCCGCCGGCGGTGTGCACGCGATCGCGGATGTGGCGCAGACCATGACCGGTCTCCCTGCGCCCGAGCACGAAGCCGACGCCGTCGTCGCGGATCTCGAAGCGCAGGTGGCGATCCTGCGCGAGCTCGATCCACACGCCCGAGGCCTCCGCGTACTTCATCGCGTTCTGCACCGCCTCGGCGCACACGAAATAGAGCGAGGTCTCGATGTCGAGGTCGTGCCGCGTGAGTCCGGAAACGTTTACGTGCACTGGCAAGGGCGTATCCCGTGCGAGCGCTCGCAGCGCGCCTTCGAGACCGTGCTCGTGGAGGACCCGCGGGAACGAGCCACTGGCGTACGAGCGCAGCTCCTCGAGCGCCTCGTCGACCTCGAGCGTGAAGCCGCGCACGGCGCGCGCGCCCGCGACCGGGTCGTCGTGGAGCGTCTTCTCGGCCAGTGCGAGGCGGATGCCGAGGGCGATCAGACGCTGCTGGACGCCGTCGTGCAGGTCGCGTCCGATCCGGGCGCGCTCGGCCTCGGCGGCGTCGTCGATCCGCCGCCGCGCGTCGGCCAGCTCCACCAGCGCGCGGTCGCGTTCGGCGGTGATCTCCTCGTTGCTCCAGCGGGCCAGAACGAGCGAGCCGACGGCGGTCACGAGCTCTTGGTCGTCGCGCAGCGCGGCGGCATGGACGAGCGCCAGCGCCGGACCGTCGCCCTCGATGACGGTGACGTCGCGTCCCGGCGCCGGCTCAGGCGGTGCGGCCAGCTCATGGCCCGCGCCGTCGTGCCACGGCCCGGCCGCGTCCACGCGTGAGAGCACCTCGATCTCCGGGTCCTCGAGCGCGTCGGCGAGCCTGTCGCGCAGCTCCGTGCGACAGCGGGTCGTGCCGTTGAGCCGCATCAGGATCTCGGCCAGGAGCAGACGCCGCCCGACGAGCGCGAACAGGAAGGTCGCCGCGACGGCGACGATGCAGACGGCGGTGACGGCGCCGAAGGAGTCCACGAGGTCGCTCCCCGCGGCGGACTGGCGAAGCGCCGAGAACACCACGTGGCTCGCCACGGTCGCGGTGCCCACCAGCGCGACCGGCCACAGCATCCGCCGCCGTACGGGCGACGCGGCGTGCCAGCGGCCGAACATCGAGACCGCGACGCCCACGAGCAACAGGTCGAGCAGCGTGTTGCGCAGCGGAATGACCACGCTGTCCACCACTCCGGGCTCGGTGCCGAGCAGGAACGCCGCGTTGGCGGGGCAATCCACGCCGCACGATCCCCACGGCGTCCGCGCGGGGAAGTTCTCCACGAACGGCGTCGCGGCGAAGAAGAGCACCCCGACCACCGCGACCGTCGAGATCGCGAGCACGCGCTCGAACCGTCCGTGGATGCGGCCATCGGGGAACGTGAGCAGCAGCCAGTACACGAGCGTGAGCGCGAGCCACCCGGACAGCCGGCCGACCGTGTACGGGATGCTCGAGGACTGCCCGGCGAGTCCGGCGAGCGAGCAGGCGCAGCTCAGTGCGAGCAGCCCGATCCCGAACCGCGTGCCGGTCGCGGTGCCGAGCGCGTAGAGGCCCGCGACGAGCGGCACGCCGACGACGAGCAGGGCGAACACGCCGCGGCCGAACTTCTCACCCTCTGGCGCGCCCGCCGCGGCAATCGCCACCGAGAGCAGGCAGATCGTCGCGCCGATCATCGCCAGGGCCATCACCGGGGCCCGGTCTGCCGTTCTCTCAGGCATCGATGACTCGCTGACCCAGAGCGTGCGCCGACGGTATGGAGAAGTCCCCGCAAAAGCAAGCGACGCCCGTACCTACCACGGGCCGGACGATTCAGCCCCTCGGAGCGATTCCACATCGCCCGAAGTGGGTGATGTGGCGGCGCCCGGAGCGACGGACAATCGCGAGCGCCGATGGGGTCTGAGAGCACCCGAATCCTGATCGTCGCGAACCGGTCGGTCGCGACCCCCGCGCTGCTCTCGCAACTGCGCACCCGCGCCGAGGCCGGCCACTGCGAGTTCCACCTGCTCGTCCCCGACGCGCCGCCCGGCCGGCCGGGCGACTGGCTGCTGCGCTACGCGGTGAAGCTGTTCACGCGCGCGACCGGCGGACCGGTCGACGGCCGCCTGGCGCGGGGCTGCGCGCCACTGGAGGCGATCACCGACGAGCTCGCCCAGCACGTCTACGACGAGGTGATCCTCTCCACGCTCGCGCCGTGGGGCTCGCGCTGGTTGCGCGAAGGACTTCCAGACCGCGTCGAGGCGCTCGGCGTCCCGGTCACCGTCGTCACACCGTCGGGCCAGCGGGCGCCGACACCCGTCTAAGAGGAGCCCTATGGCGACCACGACCGCACCCGCACAGACCGCCGAGGCGGTCCCCACCTGGCACTCGCTCACACGCGACGACGCCGTGCACGAGCTGCACGTCGAGCCAGAACACGGGCTGACGAGCGAGGAGGCCGCCGAGCGGCTCACGCGCTACGGGCCCAACAAGTTCGCCGAGGCCAAGGCCGAGCCGCGCTGGCACGCGTTCCTGCGCCAGTACCGCGACCCGATGCAGATCGTGCTGCTGGTCGCGGGCGTGGTCTCGATCTACCCGGTCAAGCAGCCCGGGACCGGGATCATGATCCTGGCGCTGACGCTGCTCAACGCGGTGCTCGGGCTCAGCCAGGAGGGCAAGGCGGCCGCGGCCGTCGCCGCGCTGGCGAAGATGATGATCATCAAGGCGCGCGTGCGCCGTGACGGCAAGCTCGCGCAGCTGCCGGCCGAGCAGCTCGTGCCGGGGGACGTGGTCGAGATCGAGGCGGGCGACGTGATCCCCGCGGACGGGCGGCTGCTGGCCGCGGCGACGCTCGAGATCGCCGAGTCGGCGCTGACAGGTGAGAGCGTGCCGGTCGGCAAGGGCGTCGAGCTCGTCGAGGCGCCCGACGCGCCGCTCGGCGACCGCACCGACATGGTCTACATGAACACCAACGTGACGCGCGGCTCCGGCCGGTTCGTGGTCACCGCCACGGGCATGCAGACCGAGGTCGGCCACATCTCGGGCATGCTGCAGCACCAGGACGAGTCGAAGTCCCCGCTGACCGTGCAGCTCGAGAAGCTGACCAAGCAGCTGGTGACCATCGCCGGCCTCGCGCTCGTCGCGTCGGTCGCTTTGAACATGCTGCGCGGGCAGAGCTTCACCGAGGTCTTCACCGTCGCGGTGGCGTTCTCGATCGCCGCGATCCCGACCGGCCTGCCCGCCGTGGTAACGACGATCCTCTCGCGCGGCACCCGCCTGCTCGCCGACGCCAACGCGATCGTCAAGCGCCTGCGCTCGACCGAGACGCTCGGCGCGACGTCGGCGATCTGCTCGGACAAGACCGGCACGCTGACGCTCAACCAGATGACCGCGGTCGAGCTGACGATCCCGGGCCGCCGCTACAAGGTCTCGGGCAGCGGCTACTCGACCGAGGGCAAGATCAAGCACGTCGCCGGCGATCCCGAGATCCCGCTGGAGCCGTTCATGCTCCCGCTCGCGCTGGCCTGCGACGCCGTCCTCACCGACGCGGGCGAGATGATCGGCGACCCGACCGAAGGCGCGCTGGTCGTCCTGGCCGAGAAGGGCGGCCTGGACCTCGACACGACCCGCGAGCGGTACCCGCGCGTCGCCGAGCTGCCGTTCGACACCGCCTACAAGCTGATGGCGACGTTCCATCGCATGACCGACGACGCGGGCGCCGACGTAGTGCGCTGCTTCGTCAAGGGCGCGCCGGATCAGCTCCTGGCCCGCTCGAGCTCGCACCTGGACCCGGCGATGGCGGTCGCGCCCGCCGACGACTCGTTCAAGGAGCGCTACCTCGGCGAGAACGAGCGGCTGGCGAAGCAGGGCCTGCGCGTGATGGCGACGGCCCGCAAGGACTTCGACCCCGCCGCGTTCGACCCCAAGAGCGATCTGCTCACGTTGATGAACGACCTGACGCTGCTCGCGCTGGTGGGGATCGTGGACCCGCCGCGGCCCGCGGCCAAGGCGGCGATCGAGACCGCGCACTCGGCCGGCATCCAGGTCCGGATGATCACCGGCGACCACGCGATCACCGCGGAGGCGATCGCGCGCACCCTCGGCATCCCCGGGCGCGCGATCACCGGCGCCCAGTTCGCCGAGCTCGACGACGCGCAGGCGGACGAGCAGATCGACGAGATCGGCGTGATCGCCCGCGTGACCCCCGAGCAGAAGGTCCGGCTCGTGGACATCCTCAAGCGCAAGGGCCACGTCGTCGGCATGACCGGCGACGGCGTCAACGACGCTCCCGCGCTCAAGCGCGCCGACATCGGCATCGCGATGGGCATCACCGGCACCGAGGTCTCCAAGGAGGCCGCGGCGATGATCCTCACCGACGACAACTTCGCCACGATCGTGAAGGCCATCAAGCTCGGCCGCGGCCTCTACGACAACCTCGTCAAGTACATCCGCTTCCAGATGGGCGCGCTGGCCGGGATGATCCTGACGTTCCTCGGCGCGAGCATCCTCAACATCGCGTCCGGCATCCCGTTCCTGCCGATGCAGACGCTGTGGGTGAACTTCACCACGCAGGTCTTCCAGGCGATCGGCCTCGGCTACGGGGAGCCGGCCGAGGGGTTGATGGAACGCAAGCCGCGCAAGCCCGAAGCCCCGATCCTGCGGCGGGCGGACACGCACTGGTTCGTCATCGCGGGCATCGTCATGGCGGGCGCCACGCTGGGCGTCGCCGCGGGCGCCGAGCACTCCGACGGCGCGGACCTGGCGCGCACGATGGCGCTGACGACGTTCTCGATCGGCAACCTGCTGTTCTCGTTCACCGCGCGTGACGAGCTGCGCTCCGTCTTCAGCCTCGACACGTTCAACGACCGCACGTTCATCGTCGCGTCGCTGCTGTCGGCGGTGGCGATCATCTTCGCCACCGAGCTGAACTTCTTCCAGCGCATCCTCGACACCGTCGAGATGACCGGCGATCAGTGGCTGATCTGCATCGGGGCGGCGCTGACGATCATCGTGGCGTCGGAGCTGTGGAAGCTGCGTCTGCGTCGGCAAGCACATCATCACGCCGCTCCAGAGAGCGCGTGATCAGCTGATCGATGGCTCGTTCGACCTCCGGCGCGGCGAGGAGGTCGTCGAGCAGGCCCTCGAGGCGCGAGCGCAGCCGCGCCTTGACGGCCGCGCCTTCGAACGACAGGTAGCCGACGCCGGGCAGATGCTCGGCGGCACGCAACGGGATGCGGGCGGTCTCGACGACGGCGTTGCCGACCGCGAACGTGGCGTTCAGCAACTTGGGCGAAGTCCCTTTCACGCGCGCACTCTCTCCCAGCGCGCGCGGGCGCGCGTCATCCCCATCGGGTGATGACCCTCTCGGTGGCGCCGAGCAGAGTCAGGGCATCCACCCCCAAGGAGGCAAACGATGACCAACGTGCTGGAGCTGCTCGCCGACATGACCGAGCGCGCGATCGACCAGTCGTCGCTGGACGACCGGACGAACCAGCTCGTGCGGCTCGCGGCACTGGTCGCCGTGAACGCGCCGCCCGCGTCCTACGCGCTCAACCTCGGCGTCGCGGCCGATCTCGGGATCGGCGACGAGGACGTCAAGAGCGTTCTCGCCGTCATCGCTCCCATCGTCGGCACGGCGCGCATCGCCTCCGCGACGGGCAACATCCTCGAAGCGCTCGGCGTCGAGCTCGGCTGAGAACGACAAACGCCGCCCGCCCACCGGGCGGGCGGCTTTCGGCCTGTAGAGAACGACCGGGGGGCTGCCGCCCCCCGGAGCCCCCCGCTTAAGCGCTGACCGTCTCGCCGAGCGCGGAGCGCAGCCGCTCCTCCTGCTCGGTGTCGAGCGAGCTCTGGATGACCTCGCCGCCGTACTTGCCGATGCGCTCCAGGACCTTCTCCGGCGCGCCGGAGCGGCCGAGGAACACGAGCGCGGCGCCGCCGGCCGGCAGCTTCGCGCCGAGCTGCTTCATGAAGTCGTCGTTGACGCCGGTGTCGGACACCTTGCCGGCGACCGCGCCGCTCGCCGCGCCGATCGCCATGCCGAACAGCGGGGCGAGGAACAGCAGGCCGATCAGGCCGCCCCATGCCGCGCCGCCGAGGGCGCCCGCGCCGGTCAGGCTCATCGCCTGGCGCAGCTTGATCTTCCCGTCGGCCTGGTGCTCGATGACGACCGCGTCCTCGAGCGTGACCAGGTGCTCCTTGGCCATCGCCACCAACTCACCGCGGACGTTCTCCGCGGTGGTCGCGTCCGGATACGCGATCGCTACCAGTGTGCTCATTGTTCGTCTCCCTTATGCGAACTCGTCGTAATGAACGGTCAGAGCCCAGATGATCAGGCCGTCGACGACGATCGCCGCAACCGCCCATCCGGGATAGGTCCCGAGCCACAACAGCTGCGAGAACATGTTGATGCCGGCGATCGCGACGCCCACGATCGCGCTGAGGAAACTGCGCGTGAGGATGAAGACGCCGGTGAGGACCTGTACGGACCCGACGATCAACCACCACACGCCCCACGCCGTCAGATCGCCGAACAGCAGCTGCGCCTTGATGAAGTAGTCGTCGTTGGCGAGCGCGACGATGCCGTCGATCAGGTTGAAGACGCCGACCGTGATGAACAACACGCCGGCGAAAGAGACCCATCCGCTGCGGTGTACAGAAGCGGGCGGGGAGGACGTGACCATGCAACTCCCTTCGGATTGAACGCGGATCAGTTCGTGGCCACGGGGCCGGAGTCGGTCGGGGCTACGCCGTTGGCGAGGATCCGCGCCTTCTCGGCGCTCAACTCCTCGTCGCTGAGCAGCCCGGCCTCACGCAGGCGCGCGAGCCGCTCGAGCTGCTCCATCCGGGTGTCCTCATCGTCCCGCGAGAAGCGCGCGGCGCGGCGGACCTCGACGGCGTCGGACGCGGAGCGGGCACCCGAGACCGCCCGGTCGCGGATCGCCACGCCGCTGGCCTTGGTCGAAGCGGTGAAGCGGTCCCAGCGCTCGCGGTGGCGAGCGGCGGCGGCCTCGCGCGTCGACTCGGGGAACTCGCGGATCATCTGGCGGCGGAGCATCTCGACGCCGAAGGCCATCAGGCCGGCGAGGACCAGGACGGCCGGCGCGTTGCGCCACGCGGGCGTCGGCGCCCACCAGACGATGATGGCGACCACGACGACCAGGGCGGGGTAGACGATCAACGGCTCGCGCCAATACGGAGCGATCGTCCGGCGGACGGCGACGGCGGCGCGGTTCGGCCCGGCGAACCAGGCGCCCACGAACATGACGATGCCGTAGACGATGCACGCGGTCGCGACGCTGACGAGCAGGCTGGTGGCGATCGTGTAGAGCTTCTGGAGCGCCGGCTCGGCGGCCGCGGTCTGCGCCAGCGAGGACACGAACTCGTTGCCGCCCACCGAGCGGGCGAACAGGGCGCCGAGGCCCGCGACGATGAACCCGATGCCATACAGCCGCAGCGCGTTCCGGCGCCAGCCGGGTGCCACCAGGAGCGCGATCCCGAAGCACGCGAGCGAGCCCAGGACGAGGATCCACGGCAGCGGCTTGAGCCACTTCAGCACGGTCTGGGCCGTCGAGAGCTCGTCCGAGCGGAACAGGGTGATGTTCGTCGCGCTGGCCGGCAGCACCTTGCGCAGCCGCCCGCCGACGCCGACTTGGTTCTGCAGTTCGCCCAGCAGCTGCTTGACATTGAGCACGACCACGCCGTTCTGGGTCGACACGGTCGAACCGCCGCCCTCGAGCACCGCCAGCAGCTGCTCGTGCGCGCTGCGGTTGGCGTCGGCCCACAGCTGCTGCACGCGAGGACGCTCAAGCGCCTTCAGCGCCTGCTTGTTGACCTGCGTGCGCAGCGCGTTCGCGGCGGGCGCCGCGAGGATCTGCGCCCGCGGTGGCAGCGCTTCGCGCAGGGTGGCCTCGACGTCCACGCTCTGGAAGAGCTCTTCGGTCAGCCGGTCGGCGATCCTCGCACGGATCACGGGTTGCTCGAGCAGCTCCGAGCTCGTCTTCGTCCAGTTGTCGGTGTTGAGGACCTGACGGTTCGTCCAGATCGAGAGCACGGCCAGGAAGGCGAGCACGGACCCGAGCACGACGAGTCCGATCGCAACGGCACGTCTCCACCCACGTTGTCCAACCTGCGGCGCGGCCATGATCAAAGAACCTCATGGGCGCGGAGGGGCCGCAATGGCGAGTGCCGGTGTTCGGAGGTGGTGCGCGCACCCCGTGCACCCAGGTGGTGATGCGGACACCACCGGGAAACAGAGGTCGGCCTCATTGCCTGGTCGCGCCGCGCTTCGAAGGATCGACGGGGGCGGCATGTCGACCGTGACCTTGACGCACTCCTCTCGAGCCGGGCCGCTCACCATTCCGGTGGCCGCCGCGGCAGCGGCGTTGGCCGCCTCCGCGCTGATCCTCGCGGTCATCGTCAGCACCGGCACGGATCAGCCCCGTAGCGCGCTGGTGCACATCCTCGTGGTCGTCGTGCCGATCGCGGTGGGGCTCAACGCGATGCAGCGCCCGCAGTCGGCCCGGTTCGGCCGGCTGCTGATCGCCGCCGGCCTCGTGTGGTCGGTGTCACTGCTCTCGATGAGCTCGTCGAGCACCGCCTACAGCGTCGGCCGTGTCGCCGCGTGGCTGATCCACCCGGTGCTGCTGTACGTCATGCTCGCGTTCCCGGAGGGCCACATCGCCAAGCACTCGGATCGGGTGCTGTTCGTGGTCGCGCTGACGCTGATCGCGTCGATGTACCTGATCTCCGCGCTGTTCGTCGAGGCCTATCCGGTCGACACGCCGTGGGCGAGCTGCGACGCCGACTGCCCGGCGAACGCGTTCCTGGTGCTCGACCACGAGCCGGCGGTCATGCAGGACGTCGTCCAGCCGCTGCGGGAGCTGTTCGCGGTCGCGGTGATGGCGGCCGTCGCGCTCTCGCTGCTGCGCCGCGTCCGCGGCGCGAGCCACGCCTGGGGCCACCAGGTCGTGCCGGTGATGATCGCCTGCGTCGGCTCGTGCATCACGCTGATCGCGTTCCTGATCGTCCGCCGGTTCTGGCCGGACTCGCCCGCCGTCGAGGCGATCGGGACCGCGTGGGCGCTGTGGATCCCCGGCATCGCGGTGGCGTTCTTCATCGGCCAGATGCGGCGGCGGCTCGAGGTCGCCACGATCCTCGAGCGCCTCAGCATCGCGCTGCGCACGACGCCCGACGTGGGCGGTCTGCGCGACGCGCTTGCCGAGGCCGTGCACGATCCGGACGTCGAGGTCCTCCTCCCGACCGACGAGCCCGGGACCTGGCGCGACACGCGCGGCCGTTCGACGTCGGTCGCGGAGGCGATCGCCACGGGCAAGCAGGTGACCGCGATCGGTGACGACTCCGGCCCGACGGCGATGCTCGTCCACGACCTCGAGCTCGGTGAGGACGAGGAGCTGCTCGAGGCGGTCTGCTCGCTGTCGCTGTCGGCGTTGCGCCACCAGCGGCTGCGGTCCTGGCTCGTGATGTCACTCGGCGAGCTCGAGGAGTCGCGCAAGCGCATCGTCCGCGCGGCCGACCTCGAGCGCTCGCGGATCGAGCGCAACCTGCACGACGGTGCGCAGCAGCGCTTGATCATGCTGCGGATCAAGCTCTCGCTCGCGGTCGAGCTGCTGGAGACCGACCCGGAGGCGGGACGCGCCGCGGTCGCCGATCTGGGCGAGCACATCGACGTCGCGATGGAGGAGCTGCGCGCGATCGCCCACGGCGTGTACCCCGCGATGCTCACCGACCGTGGGCTGGTCGACGCGCTGACGAGCGTCGCCGTCGAGGCGAGCAAGCCGGTGCACCTGCGCACGTTCGGCGTCACGCGCCAGGCGGCGGAGATCGAGACCGCCGTGTACTTCACCTGCATGGAGGCGCTGCAGAACTCGATCAAGCACGCCGGGAGCGCCTCCGGCGTGTGGTTGACGCTGCGCCAAGGGAAGGAGCTGCGCTTCGAGGTCCGCGACGACGGCCCCGGGTTCATCCCGCTCGAATCCGACGCCAACGGCGGTCTGCGCAACATGCGCGACCGGGTCGAGGCGATCGGCGGGCGCCTGGAGATCGACACCTCGCCGGGGCACGGGACGCGCGTGATCGGGAGGATTCCCCTGCGGTAGGTGTGCGCACCACCCTGGATGGCGTGCGAGCGCCATTGCCGCCGCGAACCGGGGCGGCGAGCGTTCCGCACTGCGGCATGGCACTCATGCATTCCCGATCGGCGGAGCCCAACAGAGCGCTCGACGAGCGGCCGTGGCACACGGTCCCGGCGCTCGAGGCGGCGCGCGAGCTGCACGTCGATCCTGCCCTGGGCCTCTCGTCGGAAGCGGCCGCTCGACGGCTCACCGAGGTGCGGCCGAACCGGCTCGAGAGCGCGACGCCCGAGCCCGGACGCGTGGCGTTCCTGCGGCAGTTCGGTGAGCCCCTGAACGTCGCGCTCGTGCTCGCCGCCGTCGCCGCGCTCGCGCTCGGCGCGCCCGCCACGGCGCTCGTCGTCGCGACGCTCGCGCTGGTCAATGCGATCTGCCTGCTGTGGCGCGAAGGGCCGCCGGACGAGGCGGTCGACGCGTTGCGCCGGGCCGCGCCGCGGGAGGCGCGGGTGATCCGCGGCGGGGTCCTGCTGACCCTCGACGCCCAGGCCCTGGTCCCGGGCGACGTCGTGGCGTTGCGGGCCGGCGACGTCGTCCCCGCCGACGGGCGGCTGCTGGAGAGCGACGCGCTGCAGGTCGACGAGTCCGCGTTGACCGGGCAGGTCTTCCTCGCGCCCAAGGGGATCGACCTGATCACGGACGCGGACGCGGCGATCGGCGAGCGCACCGACATGGTCCACCTCGGCACGCGGGTGGTGCGAGGGACCGCGCGCTTCGTCGTCACCGCCACCGGGATGGCGAGCGAGCTGGGCGGCGTGTCGCGGCTGCTTTCGGCGATCACCCCCGCGCCTGCGGTCCGCGTCGCCCGTCTGGCCGGCCTGCCGCGCCGCCTCTTCGCCCTCGCGGTGGGCGCCGCGGTGCTCGCCCTCGTGCTGGGCGCGGCCTACGGGCGCGACTGGACCGTCTCCGGCGAGACCGCGCTCGCGGCGGCGCTGGCCGCGCTTCCGGTCAGCCTGCCGATCGTGCTCGTCGCGGTGCTCACGCACGCCCGGCGGGCGCTGGCCGCCGACGGCGTGGTCGTCACGCGCCCGATGGTCGCCGAGACGCTCGGCTCGATCACGACGCTCGCGATCGACCCGACCGGCACGCTCACGACCGGCCAGGTGAGCGCGGCCGAGATCCGCGTCGCGTCACACCGCTACACCGTGTCCGGCGGCGCGATCAAGCGCGTCGGCGGACGCTTGGACGTGTCGCTGGAGCCGCTGCTGATGGCGCTCGCGCTCGTCTCCGACGACGATCGCCTGGCCCGCGGCGATCCGATCGGCACGGCGTGCGCGGGGCTGGCGGACGCGGGTGGCATCGACGTCGCCGCGACCCGCGCCGCGCATCCGCGGGTCGCGCGGGTGCCGTTCGACGCGTCGTACAAGCTCGCCGCGACATTCCACCCGGCCGTCGGCGCTGACGGCGCCGAGGTCGTGCGCTGCTACGCGCTCGGCTCGCCGAGCGCGATCCTGGCCCGGACCACGTTCCTGCTCGAGCCCGGCGAGGCGCCGCACCGCGCCGACGAGGCCGCCCGGCGGGCCGTGCTCGAGCTGCAGGGCGAGTTCGAGCGCGACGGCCGGCGTGCGATCGCGGCGGCGTGGCGCGACCTGCGGCCCGGCGAGTTCGACCCGGCGGCGTCGCTCGTCCCGCTCGTCGACCGGCTGACGCTGATCGGTGTCATCGGCCTAGGCGATCCGCCGCGCGCGGACAGCGCCGACGCGGTCGCGGCCGCGCGCCGCGCGGGGCTGTCGGTGCACCTGGTGACGGGCGACGAGCCCGGCGCCGCGGCGGCCGTGGCGCGCGAGGCAGGGATCGACGGCCAGGCGGTCTCGGGACCGGAGCTCGACGCGATGGCCGAGGACGCGTTCGCGGACGTCGGTGTGCTCGCCGGCGCGACCGCGCGACAGCGGCTCCGGTTCGTCCAAGGCCTCAGGCATCGCGGCCACGTGGTCGCGGTGCTCGCCGACGGCGTCGGGGACGCGCCGGCGCTCGCTGCCGCCGATGTCGGGCTCGCGCCCGTGCCGCGGGCGGCCGAGGCCGCGCAGGCGGCGGCGGCGGCGACGCTGCGCGGCGCCGGTGTGGCCACGGTGGCCGCGGCGGTCCAGACCGGGCGCCGGCAGCTGGCGCGGCTCTCCCAGGCGATCCGCTTCGAGCTCGCGGCGGGCGGCGCGCTGGCCGGCGTCGTGCTCGCCGCGGCGGCGCTGGACCTCGCGGGCGGCATCGGGCTGACGCTCCGGCAGGTGGTCTACGTGACCTTGACGGTGCACGTCCTGCAGGCGGCCGCGCTGGGGCGTGCCGCGGCGGCCGGGGAGCGTGATCGCTCCCTGCCGTTGACGCTCGCGGGGGTGCAGGCCGCGGTGACGGTCGCGTGCATCGCGCTCGCGGACGCCGCGTGGGACGCGCACACGGCGCGCACGATGGGGCTCGCGACGTTCGCCACGGCGAGCGTGCTGTTGTCGGTCGCGTTGTGGGACGAGCGCCGCCCGCCGCTGCGTGTGGAGGCGCTCGATCGCACGCTGCTGCTCGCGGTCGCACTCTCGGCGGTGGCGATCGTGGCGGGCGTGCAGACCAACCTCATGCACCGCATCCTCGGCACCGTCGACCTCGATCTCGATCACTGGTTGATCAGCATCGGCGCGGCGGCGCTGGTGCTCGTGGCCTCCGAGGCCTTCTCGCGCCGGCCCCGGACAGACTGAAGGGGCCCGCGGCGTGGCCGCGAGCCCCTTCGAAGTGCACCGTGTCTCAGGCCGGGGCGGTCTCGCCGAGCGCTGCGCGCAGGCGCTCCTCGTCCTCGGAGTCGAGCGACGTCTGGATGACCTCGCCGCCGTACTTGCTCACGCGCTCGAGGACCTTGTCGGGAGCGTCCGCGCGCCCGAGCACGATCAACGCGGCGCCGCCGGGCGGCATCTTCGCGCCGAGGTTCTTCATCAGGTCGTCGTTGACGCCCACGTCGGTCATCTTGCCGGCGACGGCGCCGGTCGCCGCGCCGATGGCCATGCCGAAGAGCGGGACGAAGAACAACAGGCCGATCAGGCCGCCCCACAGCGCGCCGCCCGCGGCACCCACGCCCGCGGTGCTCTGCGCCTGATGCAGCTTGATCTTGCCGTCCGGCTGGTGCTCGACGACGACGGCGTCCTCGAGGGTGAGCAGATGCTCTTTCGTGGCCTGGATCAGTTCCGTGCGGACCTGCTCAGCGGTCGCTGCATCCTCATAAGCAATCGCGATCAGCGTGCTCATTCTGCCTCCTTGGGGTCGACTGCCCGAGGAGTCTCGGAGCGGGTCCCCGGCCGGGCATCATCCGATGCGGGTGATGATCGGCCCTGGCTGCGGCGGTTGAGTTCGGCCATGGAGCGCGACATCGACCAGGTGACCTACGGTCAGCGGCCGCGGTGGGAGCCGGAGGCTCCGCGGTTCCGGCCGACGCGGGTGCTGCTTGCGTGGGGTGTCAGCGCGCTCAGCGTGCTCATCGGCGCCGGACTGGTGCCAGGCGTCGAGCTGCACTTCCCCGGCGGCGCCCTCCTGACCGCGGCCGCGATCGGCATCCTCAACGCGATCCTGCCGCCGGTGCTCGCGGCGCTGCGGCTCCCGCTCACGCTCGTGCTCGGGTTCCTGCTCGTGCTCGTGGCCGACGCGCTCCTGTTGATGGCGGCGTCGAAGATCGTGCCCGACAGCATCGTGGTCAATTCCTTCGGCGACGCGCTGCTGGCCACGCTCGTGATCGCCGCGGCGTCGATCGTGCTCCAGGTCGTCCTCGGCACCAACGACGACTCCGAGTACCAGATGCGGGTCACGCGCCGGATCGCGCGACGCCAGGGACCCGTGACGCACACGGACGCGCCCGGGATCGTCTTCCTCGAGATCGACGGGCTCGCGATGCCGATCCTGCGGCGCGCGATGCAGAGCGGCAGCGCCCCCGCGATGGCGCGCTGGATGGCCGAGGACGGCTACCGGCTCGACGAGTGGGAGACCGATCTCTCCTCGCAGACGGGCGCCAGCCAGGCCGGCATCCTGCTCGGTTCCAACGAGGGCATCCCGGCGTTCCGGTGGGTGGAGAAGGAGCGCGGCGTGCTGATGTCGTGCTCGTCGCCCCCCGACTGCGCGGAGATCGAGAAGCGGCTGTCGACCGGCGCCGGCCTGTTGAGCGGCGGCGGCGCGAGCCGCGGCAACCTGCTGTCGGGCGATGCCGAGGCGGTGATCCTCACGGTCAGCCGCATGGACGAGGAGAAGCGGGCGAACCCCGGCTACCGGGCGTTCCTGGCCAACGGCTTCAACGTCACGCGCGCGCTGGTCCTGTTCATCTGGGAGATGGCGCTCGAGGTGCTCGCCGCGCGGCGCGCCGTACGCCGCGACGTGCGCCCGCGCGGGCACCGCGGCGGCATCTATCCGCTGCTGCGCGGGTTCATGTGCGTCGTCGTGCGCGACCTCGTCGTCTACGGCGTGCTGACGGACATGATGCGCGGGCGACCGGTGATCTACGCGACGTTCGCGTCCTACGACGAGGTGGCGCATCACTCAGGGCTGGAGCGGGCGGACACGCTCGAGGCGCTGCGCAAGCTCGACCAGCAGTTCGACCGGATCTTCCGCTCGCGCCGGTTCGCGGCTCGCCCGTACGAGATCGTCGTGTTGTCCGACCACGGGCAGACGCAGGGCGCGACGTTCAAGCAGCGCAACGGCTACGGGCTGGACGAGCTCGTCGCCAAGTCGCTGGAGTCGGGCAAGATGCTCGCGCTCGCCGAGGGCGACGAGCAGCAGGCGATGGCGTCGCGCGCCGTCGTCGAGGCGACAGGTCGCGGCAAGGAGAAGCGGCCGGCCAACGACGTCAGCGACCGCGACGTGGTCGTGCTCGGCTCGGGCAACCTCGGGCTCGTCTACCTGATGGAGTCCTCGTCGCGGATGTCGATGGAGGAGATCGACGAGCGTCATCCGGAGCTGCTGCCGGCGCTGCGCTCGCACCCCCACGTCGGTTGGGTACTGGTGCGCTCGTCCGCCCATGGCGCGATGGTGCTCGGCGCGCGCGGGTCGCACCGGCTGGCCGACGGCGTGGTCGAGGGCGAGGACCCGCTGGCGAACTTCTCCCCGACCGCGGCACGCCACCTGCTGCGGACCGACGGCTTCACCCACTGCGCGGACATGATGGTCGGCAGCTTCTACGACCCCGAGACCGACGAGGGCTGCGCGTTCGAGGAGCTGATCTCCTTCCACGGCGGGCTCGGCGGGCCGCAGACGCGACCGTTCGTGTTGCACCCGCCGGCGCTGCAGATGCCTTCCGAGCGCGTCCTCGGCGCCGGCTCGCTGCATCAGGTGCTGATGGGCTGGCGCGGCGAGCTGTCGGGCACGCCGCTGCTGGGCGCCGCGTCGGAGCCGCCGCCCGCCGTGCCCGCGGCCTGAGAGGCTGCCGTGCCTGGGGCGCTCGCCGCCGTTGACGGATGGCAGCGCCGCCACGCCGGTCTGGGATTCGTGGTGGCCGTCGTGCGCAAGTTCGCCGACGACGGCGCCTCGCGGCTGGCGGCGCTGATCGCCTACTACGCGTTCTTCTCGCTGTTCCCGCTGCTCCTGGCGTTCGTCTCGGTGCTCGGCTTCGTGCTCGAGGACAACGCGACGCTGCGCGAAGACGTCCTGGAGTCCACGTTGGCGCGCGTCCCCGTGATCGGTGCGCAACTCGGGGACGCGGTGACGCCGCTGACCGGCAGCACCCCGGCGTTGATCATCGGTCTCGCCGGCGCTCTGTGGGCGGGCCTGGGCGTGATGCTGGCGATCTCCCGCGCCTTCCAGGCCGTCTGGGACGTCCCCCGCATGGCCCAGCGCGGGTTCGTGGGCCTGCGGCTGCGGGGACTCGCGCTGCTGGCGCTGCTGGCCGTGCTGCTGATCGCCTCCGTCGCGATCGGCGGCCTCGCCGTCGACGGCCTCGATGCGCCGCGGGTCCAGCGCGCCGCGGCGGGCGTCGTGTCCGTGGGCGGCACCTCCCTCATCCTCCTCGCGGTCTTCCGCCTGCTCGGCCCGGACCACGTCCCGCTGCGCGACCAGCTGCCCGGCGTCATCCTCGCGACCGTCGGCTCGGTGGCCCTGCAATCCGTCGGCGCCTGGTACGTGAACTACGTGATCGCCGGCGCCACCGCCACCTACGGCACGTTCGCCATCGTCATCGGCCTCATGTCCTGGTTCTGGGTCGGCGCCCACGTCCTCCTCTTCTCCGCCGAGGTCAACGTCGTGCGCCGCGAACGCCTCTGGCCCCGCTCACTGACCGGCAGCCTCGAGCCCGCCGACCGCCGCGTCCTGGAAGCCACCGCCCGCATCGCCCAGAGCGACCCGCGCGCCGAGATCACGGTGCGCTTCCGCGAGGACGAGCCGTGAACCGGCATGGTCACCCGGATCGGATGATGCATGGCACCTGCGCTCGCCGGATTCTCGAACTCCCCGTAGAGAAGGAGGAATCCCATGGCAGAGGACCCGCTAGAGGAGATGGGCCCGGTCGACTATGTGGTCATCGAATGGCCTGGTAGGCAGCCGAAAGGCGACGTCGCGCCGATGATCCTCGAACTCCACGACCGAGGGATCATCCGGATCCTGGACGTGGCGTTGATGGTGAAGGGCGATGACGGGTCGGTGGCCGCGATCGACCTGGGCGAGCTCGACGACGACGGCGCCGGCTTCGCGGAGTTCCAGGGCGCGTCGACGGGGCTGATCGGGCAGGAGGACCTCGTGGAGGCGGCGGCCGCGCTCGAGCCCGGCACGTCGGCGGCGGTGCTCATGTGGGAGAACCGCTGGGCCGCGCCCGTGGCCGTGGCGATCCGTAAGTCGGGCGGCCAGCTCGTCGCCAGCGGGCGGATCGAGATCCAGGCGATCCTCGCGGCGCTCGACGCGCTCGAAGAAGCCTCGACCGTGTAGCCGACTGAGGAGAAACGAGAGAGATGCCAGGACTACTACGCGGGGTTGCCCGCACCGCTGTCGTCGCCGGCACCGCCACCGCGGTGAGCAACCGCGTGTCGCGCCGGCAGGTCAACCGCTGGGGCGCGAAGGGTGAGCTGCCGGGGCAGCAGCAGTACGCCCAGCCGGACCCGTACCAGCAGGCGCCGCCGCAGCAGTACGCGCCGCCACCGGAGCCGCCGGAGGACCCGGTGCAACAGCTCCGCGAGCTGGCCAAGCTGCGCGACGACGGCATCCTCACCGAGGAGGAGTTCGCCGCCGAGAAGCGCAAGATCCTCGGCTAGGAGGCGACACGAGAACGGCGCCGCCGCGGCGGCGCCGTTCACGTGATGGTCAGATCTCGCGCATCTTGCGGATCTGGAACGCGCGCACGATGTCGGTGACACCGTGCATCAGGGCCCAGACGCCGGCGAACACGAGCAGGATGTAGGCCTTCTCGATGAAGAACTGACCGGCTGTCCAGAAGGCCATGATCAGCATCAGGATGCCGCTGATCAGGGTCAGCCACCACAGCGGGTTGACGCTCTGCGAGACGAACGCCTCGATCGTCCACCAGACGCCCACGAGCAGGAACAGGAAGCCGAGGATGTCGGCGAAGCCGGCGAACGCCTTCTCCGGCCGGACGAACGCGATCACGCCCGCGATCAGCATCAGGACGCCGAAGGTGATCCACAGCCACCGCAGGTGATCGGTGAACGAGGCGAGCACGAGCTGCTGGATGCCCGCGAAGACGAACATGCAGCCGATGATCACGCCGACGGTCGTGACCGATGCCTTGTCGAACTGCAGGATCACCAGGGAGGCGACGATCCACGCGATGCCCGTGACCAACCACAGCCACCACATGCGCGGCGCCTCCATCTCCATGACCCGCGACGCGCCGGTCCCGAGCGCCGAGCTTCCCATGCCCGGGTCGACCGCACTGCTCATCTGTGCCTCCTTTGAATTTGTGCTGGAAACGACCACTATCGTCGCGCCGTGCGAGCGTCGCCGCACGGGGGCGCGCCAGCGGCTGGACGTGGTGTGCGCACCCCGTCGTTCATCTGTCGGCGAGCGCGTCGCGCAGGAGCTGTTCCTGCTCGAGCGAGAGCTCGGTGCGAAGCGCCTCGGCGCCGAGGCGAGCGAGCGCGTCCGCGATCTTCGCCGCCGACGCGCGCGTCGAGAGGATGAAGAGCGCCGACGTGCCGGGCGTGACGCTGTCGCGCACGCGCTTGACGAAGTCGTCGGCCACGCCGAAGTCGCCGAGCGAGCCAGCGACCGCGCCCGCGGCGGCGCCGAACGCCGGCCCGGCGAGCGGCGTGAGGAAGATCAGGCCGAGCAGCATCCCCCAGAAGCCGTGCCACAACCCGCCGGGCCCCGTGATGCTGCCGAGCTCCTGCGTGCGCGGCGTGCGCCGGCCGACCGGCCAGGAGACGAGCGCCGCGTCGTCGACCGTCGCGCGCCCCTCGTCCGCGAGCGCTCGCAGGCTCGCGAGGCCGGTCTCGGCGCCGTCCGGCGCGTCGAAGCGCCAGACGGTCAGCGTGTTCACGGTTCACCGATCAAGCCGACGCTGCGCCCACGCGCGACCGCGTCAGAGCGGCAGCACACGTTGAGCTTGCGGTAGACCGCCAGCGCCTGGGTCTTGACCGTGTTCGTGGAGACGTGCAGCCGCTCGCCGATCTCGCGGAACGACATGTGGCTCGGCAGCATCCGCAGGATCCGCAGCTCCGCGTTGGTGAGCGCGGGACCGTCGCCCATCGCGCTCTCGGCGAACGCGTCGGCACGGTCCCAGCCGTCGTGGATCCAATGCGAGAGCGTGACCTCGCCCGGGACCCGCCCCGCCAGCCGCGCCGCGCGGGCCAGCAACGCGCGCGCGGCGCGCCCGTCGCTGAGCGCGATCTCGGCCCGGGCCAGCCACACGTGCGCCTCGGCGAGCACCCACGGGGGGAAGTCGAGCTGCGCGTTGAGCAGCCGGTCGGCGTCGACGGCGTCATTGCGCGCCTGCGCGATCTCGCCGCGCGACGCGGCGACGACCGCGCTCGCGGCCAACGCCAGCGCCCGCACGGCGTCGGGCGCCGTCAGCGGGATCGCGATGTGCGCCTCGCGCACGCAGCGCGCGGCCTCGTCCCAGTCCTCCAGATCGGCGCAGACCAACGCGCGCTGCGCGCTCGCCAGCGCCGCCACCACCGGCAGGCGTCCGGCCGCACGGCCCTCGGCCTCCTCGAGCAGCGCCAAGGCGGCGTCGGACTCGCCGCGCAGGTGTCCCGCCACGCCGAGCAGCGTGAACGCCAGCCCGTGCCAAGGGCTCGCCGACGGCAGCAACGACCGGGCGAGCGCGGCCTCGCGGGCCATGTCACCGACGCCGTCGCGTGCCAGGCACGCCCGGATCAACGCGCACGTCGCCCGCACGCCCGCATCGGCGGGGAGCCCCCGCTCGGCGGCGTCCGCGGCGCCCGCCGCCGCGTGCCGGCGACCCGACACGAGGTGGTGCATCGCCGACGCCAGCTCGAACACGGGCGGCGCGCCCGGCCACGAGCCGCCGAACAGCGCGAGCCGGTCGCCGAGCGCCGCGCCGTTGCCGTCCACGGCGTAGCGCGGTGCGTGCACGTAGAGCATGCGGGCGGCGAGCTTGGTGTCGCGCGCCGCGAGCGCATGGCGGATCGCCTCGTCGTCCTCGCCGTTGCGGCGATGCCAGCGGGCCGCGCGGAGGTGCAGCCGCGGCGTCAGCTCCGGCTCCGCCCGCGTCAGCTCCGCGGCGAGCGCCTCGCGCAGCAGCGGGTGTGCGCGGTACGCGAGGTCGCGGCGGTCGAGCGACGTCAGCGGCACCCCGCGGCGCACGAGCTCGACCAGCGCCTCGCCGGTGCCGTGCGCGTCGAGCACCGCGTCGCACGCGGCGCCGGTGAGGCGGGGCAGGATCGAGGCGCGGCGCAGGAACGCGTGCTCGTCGTCGGTCAGCTCGGAGAGCACCTCGTCCGCCAGGAACTCGGCGACGGGGCGGCTCGCCCCGCTGAAGGTGGCGATCCCCGCCGCGAGATCCTCCTCGTCCGCCAGCTGCCGCGCGGCCAGGTAGAGCATCGCCGGCCAGCCCTCCGTGCGCGCGAGCAGCGCGTCGAGATCGGGGCCGCTCAGCTGCAGTCCCTGCGCGTCGAGGAGCATCGCCGCCTCCAGGCGGGTCAGCCGCAGGTCGCTCACGCGGACCTCGGTGATCAGCCGGTGGGCGCGCAGGCGGCCGATCGGCCACGGCGGGCGGGTGCGCGACGCGATCGCGAGCGTCGTGCCCTTCGGCAGGTGCTCGGCGGCGTCGAGGATGCGCCGGGCGTCGTCCTCGGTCGCCGTCTGCAGGTCGTCGGCGACGATCACCTGTGCGGGGCGGGCGTGGTCGAGCGAGTCCAGGAGCGTGTCGACGTCCGTGCCCGCCAGCGAGTCGAGCACGAACGGCCGGGGATCGCGCAGCGCCCACTCGGCGAGCAGCGTCGTTTTGCCGTATCCGGCGGGAGCGACGACGAGGACGAGCGGCGTGCCGGCGGCCGCGGTCAGCCGGCGCACCAGGCGCGCCCGCGGGACCGTGCCGGGCGGCAGGGGCTCCGCAGCGGCGCGGGGCAGCGCCCGGGCGAGGGTCGGGGCGGGATCGGTGAGCACCTCGACCGCAGCATTCACGCCTGGGGCCGGTCGGCCAAGGGCGCCAACCGTCCGATGCTCCGGGGCGCGTGCACCACCCCGGCCGAGGGGGTGTCCATGCGCAGCGTGCCTGCCTCCCACCCCGGACGGGGGCGCGCACCCTTGCCTTGGTCGGGCCGCTGGAGTTCGATCCGGCAATGTCCGCGCGCCCCGTCACGCCGCGCCCGCGAGTGTCTCGGCGCGTGGAGGACTGGCCGCGCAACGAGGTGCTGCTGCTGTGCGTGGTGGCCGCGGTCGCCGTCCAGGGGGCGATCCCCTCAGGCGACGTGCAGCGGGTGCTCGTGAGCGTGCTGCTCGGAACGATCCTGATCGGGTCCTTCCGCATGGCGCGGGCGACGGGCGCGGTGCGCTTCACCGCCGACGTGTTCGCCGTCGCCGGTGTGGCCGCGGCGATCCTGCGCTCCGCCGGCGTCGTGATCGGGGAAGGCCAGGCACAGCTGATGAACGCCGCGGTCGCCGCCATCGCGCCCCCGGCCGTCGCCCTCGGCGTGCTCCGCGAGCTGCGCAGCACCGACCGCATCGGGCTCGGCCCGGTCACCGGCGTGATCACGCTCTACATGCTGCTCGGGATGATGTGGGCGTTCATCTACGGGACGATCGACGAGTTCGGCGGCTCGTTCTTCGCGGAGAACGTCCCGGCCACCGCGTCGCTGAGCCTGTACTACAGCTTCGTCACGCTCGCGACGGTCGGCTACGGCGACTACACCGCTCGCTCCGACCTCGGGCACACCCTCTCGATCTTCGAGTCGCTGCTCGGCCAGATCTACCTCGTCACCGTCGTCTCGTTGATCGTCGGCAATCTCGGGCGGACGCGCCCACGCCGGGTTGAGCCCGGAAAGGAGCCGCAATGAACACCAACACCGGTCTCACCCTCGTCCGCGGCGCGCGCGTACTCACGTACCTCGTCTACGCGTTCGTGCTCTTCTCGCTCGTGATCCTGCTGCTCGGGTTCTTCCTGCTGCTGTTCGGGGCCAACCCCGACGCGCCGTTCGCCGAGTGGGCGTACCGCAGCCTGGACCGCGTGATGGCGCCGTTCCGCGGCCTGTTCGAGTCGATCGACCTGAGCGGGAACTCGGTCTTCGACCCGTCGGTGATCTTCGCGATGATCGTGTACGGCATCGTCGGTCTCGCGCTCAGCGCGCTGATCGACTGGCTGACCGAGAAGATGATGCTGCTGCGGTCGCGGCAGGCGTATCAGGTGCAGCAGCAGCAGGTCGCGGCGCAGCAGCTGGCGGCTCAGCAGGACGCGGAGCGGCAGACCACCGCGGTGTGATGTGCAACGGCTGACGTACGTCGGGCACGCGACGGTCCTGCTCGAGCTGGGCGGCGTCCGCCTGCTCACCGACCCGCTGCTGTGCCACCGGCTCGGGCACGTCGTCCGGCGCGTGCCGGACCCCGACCTCGAGACGCTCCGCGACCTCGACGCCGTGCTGATCTCGCACGCCCACGCCGACCACCTGCACAACGGCTCGTTGCGCGACCTCGAGCACGACGGGCCGGTGATCGTCCCGCGCGGCTGCGCTCGCCTGCTGCGCCGCGCGAAGGTCGGCTCGGTGATCGAGCTCGACGTGGGCGAGCGCCACCGGATCGGCGACGTGGAGATCGAGGCCGTCGACGCCGAGCACGACGGCCGCCGGCATCCGCTGGCGCAGGACGACCTGACCCTCGGCTACCTGATCGACCGCGTGTACTTCGCGGGTGACACGGACCTGTTCGAGGGGTTGGTGGCGCTGCGCGGCCGCGCCGACGTCGCCTTGTTGCCGGTGTGGGGCTGGGGTCCGCGGCTGCCCGCCGGCCATCTCGGCCCCGAGACCGCGGCGGATGCTGTCGCGCACATCCGGCCGCGGATCGCGATCCCGATCCACTGGGGGACGATGCGCTCCCCCGGCGAGCGCACGCTGAACGATCCGCGGGCGCCGGCGAAGGCGTTCGCGGAGGCCGTCTCAGCGCTCGACCTGGCCACACACGTGGAGATTCTCGACCCCGGCGCGGCGCTCGAGCTGGACGCTTCACCCGAATCAGGCGATGCGCCTCCCACCGCGCGAACGTAGCGTCGAGACATGGAGCGACAGGATCACACCCATCACGCGCCCGTGATCGCGGCCTTCTCGCCGGACACGGGCGCACGTGAGCCGGTCGAGTTCGGAGTGGCGGCCAGCCGCATCACAGGTGCACCCTTGATCATCGTCGTCGTGGCGGATACGGGGGCGGTGCGCGCCCACTTCGGGGCGGAACAGGAGGCGAAGCTCCCAGGCGGGATCGCCGACACTGTCAAGCACCTGGAGCTCGACCTGCGCGCGCGTGGCATCGACGTCGAGGTGCGGGCGTACGAGGACTCGACGGCGGCTCGCGGCCTCGCCCGCGCGATCGACGAATGCTCGCCCGAGCTCGTCGTCATCGGCTCGACATCTCGCGGAAGCAAGGGCTCGGCGCTGCTCGGCACCACGGCCGACCGGATCATCCACGTCAGCGCGTGCCCGGTCGCGGTCGTGCCGCACGGCTACCGGCGGCCCGAGGGCGGCGTCGCGCTGATCGGCGCGGCATACACCGAGTCCCAGGAGGGCGAGGACGCGCTGGCGTTCGCCGAGGAGCTCGCGCGCATCGGCGGCGTGCGGCTGCGGGCGATCACCGTGATCGACCCCAAGCACGCGGCCGTCGAGACCGGCGGCATGATGACCGAGCTGCATCACGAGGTCAGCACCGACGTGAGGGAGGCGCGGAAGGGGCGCGTGTCGATCGAGGCGAAGCTCAGGGAGCGTCTCGCCCGGACCCCGGACGCGGACATCGACATTCTCGCCAACGAGCCCGAGGACGGCCTCGTCGCGGCGTCGGCGCACGTCGACCTGCTCGTGCTGGGCTCGCGTGCACGAGGGCCGCGGCGTTCGGTCGTGCTCGGAAGCGTGTCGCGCAAGGTGATCGAGCGGGCGGCGTGTCCGGTCGTCGTGATCCCGCGCGGCTCCGAGGACAAGAGTGGGGAGCTGCTGGCGGACGCGGCCGGCCAGACACCGACGAGCTGAAAGCCCGGTGGGCGAGCAGGGCACTGCGTCGCGCGGCGCCTCGCGCCGCGCGCGCGCCGTTGCGACGGTGCAGCGGGCGCAGGCCCGCGCGCTCGGCGTCGCGTCGGCGGCGCCGGGCTACGACCTGACGCGCGCGGCGTTCGATCGCGACCGCCACGCGGGCGGCGGCCTGCTCGCCGGCGCGCTGGCGTTCCGCCTGTTCGCCGCGCTGCTGCCGCTGGCGCTGCTGGCGACGATCGCGCTCGGCTACGCCTCCACCGTCGACGACAGCGCCGCGGGCGACGCCGGCGAGCAGGTCGGGATCCGCGGCGAGCTGCTGAACTCGTTCTCGCAAGGCGCGTCGCTGTCGACCGGCACGCGCTGGACGGTCGCGGTGGCCGGCGTCTTCGCGCTGCTGTGGTCGGCGATGTCCGCCGCGCGCGCGATCCGCGCCGCGCACTCGCTGGCGTGGGAGGGACGCGTCACGCCGGTCAAGCGGCCGCTGCACGCGGGCGTCGCGTTGATCCTCGCGATCGTCGCGACCTTCCTCGTCTGGGGCGCCGTCGGGTACGCCCGCGAGCACCTGCCGGCGAGCCTGGGCATCCTCACCGCATTCGTCGCCCTGGTGCCGTTCTTCTTCATCTGGCTCGTGCTCGAGCGGCTGCTGCCGCACGCCGACGCGCCGTGGAAGGCGTTGATCCCCGGGGCCCTGCTGGTCGCCGTCGGCATGGAGATCATCCACCTCGGCACGACGCTGTTCCTCGCCGGGCGGATCGAGCACGCGTCGAAGACCTACGGCTCGTTCGGCGCGGCGCTGACCCTGATGGTCTGGCTGTACATCATCAGCCGCGTGATCGTCGGCTCGGCGATGCTCAACGCATCGTTGTGGCATCGCCGCTAAAGGGGTGTGCGCACCCTCGCGGCCTGGCGGTGGCGGTCATACGGTCACGGCATGGATCTGCTGGAGATCACCCAGAAGGAGCGCCTGAGCCGCGAGGAGGCCGCCAAGCGGCTGCACGCCCTCGCCGACAGCCTCGCCCGCCACAACGACGTCGAGTTCGAGCGCGGCGGGATGCGCTTTGTCCTGCACGTGCCGGACCAGGTCAACCTCAAGGTCGAGCTCGAGGTCGAGGACGACGGCACCGAGCTGGAGATCGAGCTGACCTGGTGAGCAGGCGCCGTCGCCTCGCGGCGATCGCCGCCCTGGCGCTCGCGCTCGCGTGGCTGGGCGTCGCGCTGGCCATGGCGATCGGGGCGTTCCCGCGGGGGTTGGCGGTGCTCGGGTGCGGCGCGCTCGCGCTGGCGGCGGCGTGGTACGGGGTGTTGCGACGTGGCACGGCGCGCGTGGTCGGGCTGAGCGTGGCGGTGGTGCTGTCGGCGGTCGCCGTGCTGGTGCCGGTCAGCCAGGACCCGCTGGCGACGATCGCCGCGGTCGTGCTGCTGTGGCTCGGTCTCGCCGCGGCGCGGACCGCGTTCAAGATCCGCGTCCGGCTGCCCGGGGTCCGCGCGCCGCGGCATCCGGTGCTCTTCTACAACCCGCGCTCCGGCGGCGGCAAGGCCGAGCGGTTCTCGCTCGCCGCCGAGGCGCGCAGGCGCGGGATCGAGCCGATCGAGCTCGGGCCGGGCATGGACCTGGAGACGCTCGTGCGGGGCGCGGTCGCGATGGGCGCGGACGCCCTGGCGATGGCGGGCGGGGACGGGTCGCAGGCGATCGTCGCCGCGATCGCCGCCGAGCACGCGCTCCCGTACGCGTGCATCCCGGCCGGTACGCGCAACCACTTCGCGCTGGATCTCGGCGTCGACCGCGACGACGTGGTCGGCGCGCTCGACGCGTTCGTCACCGGCGGTGAGCGTCGCGTCGATCTGGCCGACGTCAACGGGCGGATCTTCGTCAACAACGTCTCACTCGGCGTGTACGCCGCGGCGGTGCAGCGCGAGGGCTACCGCGACGCCAAGTTGCGGACCCTGCTGGACACGATGCCCGACACCCTCGGGCCCGCGGCGGCGTCGGCGCTGGAGCTGCGCTGCACCGGCCCGGACGGGGAGGCGGTCACCGGCGCCGCGACGATCCTCGTGTCCAACAACCGCTACCGGCTCGGCCGCGCGGTCGGGTCGGGCACCCGCCCGCGGATCGACGACGGGCTCCTCGGCGTGACCGTGGTCGGCGTGCCCCGGGCCGGCCGCTTCTCGCACCGCGTGTGGCGCGAGTGGAGCGCGCCCACGTTCGAGGTCGGCGGCGAGCGCGCGCTGCCGGCGGGCATCGACGGCGAGGCGGTCGAGCTCCAGCCGCCGCTGCGCTTCGCGATCCACCCGGGCGTGCTCCGCGTCCGCATCGCCCGCCGCCACCCGGGCGCCTCACCGTCGGCCCTGCAGCCGAACGGCGGCGTGGACGTCCTCCGCGCGCTCCTGCGGATCGCCGCGGGCCGCGCCCCGGACGACGCTCCGCAAGCCGTCGCCGAGGGCGACGCGACGACGCGCGTGCCGGTCGGCGCGCCCCCGGACCCGTGAGGCCGCGCGCCGCCGCGCCCGTGCCGCCCCCGGCGGCCCTCGTCCCGAGGGCGTGCCTGTGAGGCCGCGCGCCGCCGCGCCCGTGCCGCCCCCGGCGGCCCTCGTCCCGCGGGCGTGCCCGTGAGGCCGCGGCCGCGCTGGCTGCGCGACGCCGAGCGCGTCGACACCGCGATCTACGCCGCGATCGCCGCGACGCCCACGCCCGAGCTCGACCGCGTGATGGGGCGCCTCACCCACGCCGCGGATCGTTCCGGGGTGTGGGTGGCATCGGCCGGCGCGCTCGCCGCGCTCGGCGGGCAGTCCGGGCGGCGCGCCGCCGTCGCCGGGCTCTCGTCGATCGCGGTGGCGTCGGGGGTGGTCAACGCGTTGCTCAAGCCGCTCGCCCGCCGGCGTCGTCCCGATCGCGAGGCGCAGGGGGTCCCGCTGGAGCGTCACGTCGCGATGCCGACATCGCGCTCGCTCCCCTCAGGCCACGCCGCCAGCGCGTTCGCGTTCGCCACGGGCGTCGGGCACGTCCTGCCCCGCGAGGCCGCCGCGCTGCGCGGGGTCGCCGCCGCGGTCGCCTACTCGCGCGTCCACACGGGGGTCCACTACCCGGGGGACGTCATCATCGGCGCGCTCGTCGGGAGCGCGTGCGCGCAGGCGACGATGCGCGCCGTGGACGCCCGCCGCCGCTCGTGACCGCGGCTGATGAGTGGCGGGGCGCCGATTGCGGGGGGTGTGATTCTCCACCGTCCTGACAGGACGGCGCAGCATCACACCCCCGACGGCGCGCCGTGACAGCGTCGTGCTCGCCGACACGGCGCGCTTCGTGGGCAGCTGAGCTAGCCGCCGCGGGTGCGGGCGGCGGCGAGGATCTCCTCGCCGAGCTCGGGCAAGGTGCGCGGCCCGACCCTCGTGTCCAGCACGGCCGTGCCGCTCGTGCGTGCGGCGGCGTCGTCGAGCGCCCGCGCCCACACGTGGCCGATCAGCACCGCCGCGATCGCCTCGCCCGGTTGCAGCGTCTCGGCGAGCTCGCCGGCGAGGCCGTTCGAGCGGTCCATCGCGCGGCGGGTGGCGCGCTCGCGCACGGACGGGTCCAGGCGCAGCGCGACCAGCGCGCCGGTGAACCCGGCGGCCGAGCCGCCGCGGTGCTCGCTCGCCACGATCTCGCCGGCGTCGTCGCGCACCACGACCAGCACGTCGAGGACGCGCAGCGCGCCGCCTGACTCGATTCGTTCGAGCGCGCCGACGAACTGGCCTTCGAAGCCGGCGCCGGCGGCGAAGCGGTAGACGAGCAGCTGCGCCGGTTCGGTCGCGATCGCCACGACGAGCAGCCTCTCGCCGGGCTCGCGCGCGGGCATCATCCGATGCGGGTGATCGGGTGTCCGCATCCCCGCGCGGACACCGGCGCGTCCCATTGCCCCGGCCCACGGGGCGGTCGAGCATCCGGGACGCAACCCTGAACCCGCAACGAAGGTGGTCGAACCATGTGCCGCTGGAACGCCTACTACGGCCAGCCGTTGATGCTCGAAGAGCTGCTGTTCGAGACCGACCACGGGTTGATCGACCAGAGCAAGCACGCCCGCCAGGGGGTCGAGACCACCAACGGCGACGGGTTCGGGGTGGGCTGGTACACGCCGGACACGTTCCTGCCCGGCCGCTACCGCAGCGAGGCGCCGGCGTGGAACGATCCGAACCTGCGCGACCTCGCCGCGCACATCGCGTCGCCGCTCTTCCTGGCCCACATCCGGGCGGCCACCGGCACGCCGGTGCAGCAGACGAACTGCCACCCGTTCCGCCACGGCCGGTGGCTGTTCGTCCACAACGGCAGCATCCACGACTTCCACAAGATCCGCCGCGAGCTCCTGCTCCGGGTCGACCCGATGCTGTTCGAGGGCATCCACGGCTCGACCGACTCCGAGGTGCTCTTCTACCTCGCGCTCACCTTCGGCCTGGAGTCCACCGACCCGATCTCCGCCGTCGAGAAGGCCGTGGGGTTCATCGAGGCGACGGGCCGCGCGCACGGGATCGAGAACCCCGTCCAGATGACGCTCGGCTTCAGCAACGGTGAGAAGCTGTGGGCGGTCCGCTACTCGAGCGAGCGCGCGTCGCGCACGCTCTACGTGTCCGCCGACCGCGAGACGGTCCAAGCGCTGCATCCGGACAACCCACGCTTCCAGCGGATGACGAACGAGGACCGGGTCGTGGTCTCCGAGCCGCTGTCGGACCTCCCCGGCGTGTGGCGGGCGGTGCCCGAGGCGACCGCGCTCGTGATCCAGCCCGGCCCAGACGAGCTCCGTGAGTTCCGCCCGCAGGCGCCCGCTCCGACGGTCCTGGCCGAAGCGGGCTAAGGCCTTACGGCTCTGACTCGATCGCGATCGCGCCGGCGCGGACCGCCTCGGTCAGCGCGGCGTGGTCGCGGTCGTTGCAGTCGGCGTAGGACTCGGCGAACGTTGCGAGCGCGCGGTCGAAGACGTCACCGCCGCCGAGGTAGGACGCGATCGCGACCCGATCGCCCGCCCGGGCATGCGCGCGGGCCAGCGTCCGGCCACAGAGCTCGCCGTAGATCTCCAGCCGGTCGGGGGCGATCGTCTCCAGGTCCGCGGACGTCTTCCAGTCCCACAGCTGGCGCACGTAGAAGTCGCGCTCGACGCCGTCGATGCCGGGCGTGCGCAGCCAGCCGAGGAAGATGTCGCTCGCCGCCTGCATCAGCCACTGGCCCTGGACGACCCGCTGCCCGTGGTTGGGCGCGGGGTCCTTGCCGGTGTAGGGCTCGAGCGCCGACCGGCCGGCCTCCTTGACCTGCAGGAACAGCGGGTCGTTGTCGTCGCGCCCGGTGAGCATCACGACCCAGGCGCGCGTGCCCACGCTGCCGACGCCGACGACCTTGCGCGCGAGGTGCGCGTACTCGTAGCCTGCCAGCAGGTGCCGCCGGTCGCTCTTGAGCGAGCGCTTGTACAACGCCAGCAGCTTGCGCATCGCCGCCTCGGCCACGCCGCCGACGGCCTCGGACGCGAGCTCCTCGATCGGCACGAGCAACGGCGGCCGGCTGGCGATCCGCAGCCGGCCGTCGACCGTCTCGGTCAGCTTGGTGAGCGCGCGCAGGTGGTCCTTGTCGTGACGCGACTCGAGCTTGCGCTTGAACTCCTTGCGCTCACGCTCCGAGACACGCCCGCGGGCGCCCTCGACGAGCGTCGCGGCGTCGATTCGCGCGTACCAGACGTCGATCGTCCGCATCGCTGCGAAGTCGCGCATCGCCATCCGGTACGCGCGCACCGTCGATTGCACGATCCGCGCGCGATCGGCGGCCTCGATGCCACGCGCGCGGCCGGCGATCGCCACGCTGGCGGCGAGCCGCTTGACGTCCCATTCCCACGGGCCGGCGGCGGTCTCGTCGAAGTCGTTGAGGTCGAAGACGAGCGCGCGCTCGGGCGACGCGAAGCCGCCGAAGTTCGACACGTGCGCGTCGCCGCAGAGCTGCGTGCGCAAGCCGGAGTCCGGCGTCCCGTGGAGGTCGGCGGCCATCACGGCCGCCGCGGCGCGATAGAACGCGAAGGGGGAGGCGAGCATCCGGCCGTGGCGCAGCGGCAGCAGCTCCTCGAGCCGGCCTTCCTCCTCGGCGAGGATGATGTCGAGCACCGGCCGGCGATCCGCCGCCGGTGCCCAATCGGCATGTGAGGCACGCGGGACGGCCTTGCGGGCGGCGCGCCCGAGGGCGGCGCTCTCGTCCGCTGACAGCCGCGCGCCCGACCGCGCGCTCGCGCGCCGCGGCGTGGAGAAGACAGTTGCCGTCATGGTTCGGCGAGCCTTCCATCGCCGAAAGACCGCAGCAAGGGTGCACGCACCCCGCGTTGCGCGTGGAAATGCTGAATCGAGTGACCACGTTGATCGCTTCGCCGCGGGAACCGGTAGGGTGAATGCATGGGCATTCGTGTCGTGCTCGGGGAAGACAATCTCCTCGTTCGCGAAGGCGTCAGGCAGTTGCTCGCGGTCGACGGCGAGATCGACGTCGTGACCGCGGTCGGAGACCTCGATTCGCTTCGTGAGGTATGCGGTGAGTTGCGGCCGGACGTGGTCGTGACCGACATCCGCATGCCGCCGACGTACACGGATGAGGGCATCCGGATCGCGGCCGAGTTCCGCGAGGCGCACCCGGACATGGGCGTCGTCGTCCTGAGCCAGTACTCCGATCCGATCTACGCGATGGCGCTGCTGGACGGCGGCTCCGCGCGACGCGCCTACTTGCTCAAGGAACGCGTGCACAATCGGGCGGAGCTGACCGCGGCGATCCACTCGGTCGCCGAGGGCGGCTCGATGGTCGATCCGAAGATCGTGGACGGGCTGGTGCTCGCCCGCAGCCAGGCCGACCGCTCGCCGCTGAACGAGCTCACCGCGCGCGAGCGCGAGGTGCTGGCGGAGATCGCCCAGGGCAAGAGCAACACCGCGATCGCGGAGTCGTTGTTCCTGACCAAGCGCGCCGTCGAGAAGCACATCAACGCGATCTTCCTCAAGCTCGGCCTCGCGCACGCGGAGGACGTCAGCAAGCGCGTGAAGGCGGCGCTGATGCTGCTGGCGGAGTCCGGGACCGTCAGCCGGGTCGGCGATCCACACTGACGCGTCGCCGCTCGCGCGGCGCGTACACGACGACCGTCCGCGCGATCCGGTCGTGCAGCGCTCGCCGCCGGCTGTCGACGAGGATCATCAGGAACCCCGCGCAGAGCGGGATCGCCGACAACGGCAGCACGAGGATCCGCAAGAGCGCGCGGCCGAACCGCGGCGGCTCGCCGGTGGCGGCGGCCAAGACCCGGATGCCGAGCATGCGGTTCCCGGGGGTCTGGCCGTTCGCGGACCAGAAGAACGCGAAGTAGCCGATGGCCCAGCCCACGGCGACCACCGCGCCGATCGCGGCCAGCAGCTTCAGGACCTGTTCGGGCACGCCGAGCAGCGACAGCCCGATGCCGACCACGGCGCCCACGAACCAGACGGTCGCGTTGATGATGAGCGCGTCCGCGCCGAATGCGATGGTCCGCGTCGCCAGCCCCGCGTACGCGGGCGCGACCGCGGGGGCCAACGTCTCATCCGCGCTCGGCGCGGTCAGGGTCATGCGGCGCCCGGGGACGGTGTGCCGTCGCCGGGCGCGGTCTTGCGCCGCCTCAGCAGCCGCCACGCGGCGCGTTCGAGGGTGGCGTCGACGTGGCGCGAACGGTCACGGATCTCTTCGCCGACCTGATCGGCGAACCCCATGCTCTGCGCGGTGATCGCGTCGGTGACCATCGGGCTCTGGACGATCTCGTCGACGAGCGTCCACATGGCCGGGCTGGAGCGCAGGCGCTCTGCGGCGTCCTCCACCACCAGCCCGATCGCCTCGTCGACCACGCGGCTCTCGACGACCCGCAGCACCATCCGCTCGACGCCGGGGCTCTCGAGCGTCAACGCCACGAGTCGCTCGGCGCCCGGGCTGTCGAGCGCCTCGGCGAGCAGCCGCTCGGCACCGGAGCTCTCGAGCGCCAGCTCGACGATCCGCTCGAGCTCCGGCCCTTCGAGCAGGCGACCGGCGAGGTGCTCGGCGATCCCGCCCGCGAGCAGCCGGTCCGCGAGCAGCTGCGGCGCGCCCTCGGCGTCGAGCCGGTCGAACGTGTGGTCCAACGCCTCGCGCATCGGGACCTCGTCGATCACGCGCTCGAGCACGCGGTAGCGGACCATGTCGCGCGCGAACGCGTCGACCAGCTCGCCGCTGAGCGCGTGCGCGACCGCGCGCTCGGCCAGGCCGCTCTCGAGCACGCGCTGGACCGCGGCGTCGGCATAGGGCGAGCCCAGCACGGCGTCCACCAGGCGCAGCGAGAGCCGGCCGGCCTCGTCGAGCGTGCGCCGGCGCGTGGAGCGCTCCACCCGTCGCGCGACCGACCAGGCGCCAGTGGCGGGACGGACAGCGGCGAAGGGGACGGATCGCAGGCGCACGGCGAGACCGAAGCGTCTCCGGGCGCCCCGGCCGAGGCATCATGCGATCCGGGTGATGTGAGGGCTAGCGGCGGCGGTGCGCGATCCACAGGCCTCGCAGCAGCCGCGGCGTCAACCACTGCTTGCGCACCAGCGCCGCGGCACCGCAGGAGCGGGCGAGCGTGGCGAGCGCGCGCGAGTCGGCGCTGGACGCCAGCACCACGACCCGCGTCGGGTCCTCCGACCGCAGGCGCTCGGCGACCTCGATGCCGTCGAGCCCCTGCATCCGCACGTCCATGATCACCATGTCCGGGTCGGTCTCGGGGATCAGCCGCAGGGCGTCCTCGCCGCTGGTGGACTCGCCGACCAGCGTGAACCCGGGGCTGGACTCGATCACCGCCTGCGCCGCGCGACGGAACATGTCCTGATCGTCCACGGTGACGACCCGTACCGGACGGTCTTCGGCAGGCATGTGAGGAGCCTGAGCCCGCCGCGATCCGCCCGCAAGGGCACCCGCGCACCGCCCGGGCGCGTGCGCACACCACCGGGCCTCACCCGCGCGCACGATTGCGCGTCCCGGAGCGGCTGGTGACGATGGCCACGACGTCGACGTCTGACCCCGGAGGTGGGAGTCACCATGGAAGCGGGAGCGCAATACCACAGCGACCCGTCGCAGATGACGCGGCGCCCGTCCTCGGGCGCGGTGCGTGAGTCGGCCTACGACAAGTCCAGCGGCTGGGCCACGTTCGCCGGCATCTACCTGATCATCGCCGGAGGTCTGAACGGCCTCTGGGGGATCGTGGCGCTGGCGAAGAAGGAGCACTTCATCGACGGCGGCCTGGTGTTCTCGGGCCTGCAGACCTGGGGCTGGATCGCGCTGATCGTGGGCCTCATCCAGGTCGCGACGGCGGTCCTGGTGCTGATGCACAACGCGATCGGGATGCTGATGGCGATCGTCGTCTCGATGTGCGCGATCTTCGCCAACTTCCTGATGTTCGGCGCGTACCCGGGCTGGTCGGCGATCGCGATGGTCTGCAACGGCCTCGTCCTCTGGGCGGTGACGGTGCACAGCGAAGCCTTCGAGAGCTGAGGCGGCAATGCCTCACCGCCGTCGCAGGAGCCGCTTCGACGAGCTGGCGCTCAACACGCTGGCACTCGGATGGCTCCTGCGCGGGGCATGGCGGGTGAGCCGCGGCCGGCCCCCCTGGCGGGCCGCGGTCGCAGGCAAACAGGGGAAGGGGAGTCATGAGTGAGAACCAGTACGTGCTCGCCGCGGCGTACGCCAGCGTCGAGGACGCCACCGCGGACTTCCAAGGGATCAGCGCGGCCTTCAAGCACGTCGGGACGAGCGGCGCGTTCGACGCGATCGTGCTCGGCAAGGACGCCGACGGGAAGGTCGAGATCGTGGATCGCCTCGACGAGGCGACGCACCACGCGCGCACGGTCGGCATCGGCTGGGGCATGGCGGGTGGCATCGTCGCCGCGCTGTTCCCCGGCATCGGCATCCTCGGCGCGCTCGCGATCGGCGGTGCCACCGGCGCCGCGATCGGGACACACGCGGGTCACGCCGCGCGGGCGATGAGCCGCGAGGACCTCAAGACGCTCGGCGAGGTCCTCGACTCAGGCGAGGCCGGCTTGGTCGTGTTCTACGGTCCGGACATGGCCGACCGCGTCAGCACGGGCGTCTCGCGCGCGACGACCAGGGCGTCCGCCACGACGGACCTGTCGGCCGAGCAGCTCGCGGCCGAGATCCGCCAGGCGCAGGCCGCGGCGCACTGAGCGCCACTACGCGAACGCGGCCTCTGCGGCCGCGTTCGGCGTGGGGTCCGGCTGGCGCGTCATCCTCAGCGCCGCGAACGAGCCGAACACGCCGGCCAGCAGCGGCACGAGCAGCGCGACCTGCAGCGCCAGCGGACGCGTGTCCTCGTTGATGCGCAGGATCTCCTGCTGGACGGCCGCCGGTTGGCCGGCGAGCTGCTTCTCCAGCTGCGTGTTGCTCATGACCTCGGCGTCGTCGTCGAGCGCCTGCGCCACCTGCTCCTGCTGCGCCGGCGCCAGGACCGGGCTCGACTGCGCCTTGTCGGTGAAGACGATCGAGAGCGTCGCCAGCATGACCGCCCCCGCCGCCGCGAGGCCGAACGAGAGGCCGAACGACCCGGCCGCGGAGTTCACGCCCGCCGCCTCGCTCACGCGCTCCTCCGAGATCGGCGAGAGCGTGTAGTTGTTCAGCTGCGAGACGAGCAGCCCGAACCCGCTGCCGGTCAGCATCAGCGGCAGCGCGAGCGCCCAGCCCGACCCCACGCGCGGAACCAGCGGCAGCAGGATGAGGATGCCGACGGTGGTGGCGCCGAAGCCGATCTGGATCACGCGGCTCGGGCGCCGTTTGCCGACGCGCTTCCCGGCCAGCAGGGCCACGGCGAACATCGACAGCGACAATGGCGCGATCGTCAGGCCGGTCTCGAGCGCGTTGTACTCGAGCACCATCTGCAGGAACACCGGCAGAGCGATCATCATCCCGCCGAGCGCGATGTTCTGCAGCATCTGCCCGGAGAACCCGAGGCGGAACATCGGCAGGCGGAACAGGTCCGCGTCCAGCAGCGCGGGCTTGGAGGCGCGCTTGCGGCGCACCAGCCACCACGCCAGCCCGGCGAGCGCGACGGCGCCGACCGCCATCAGCGCGCCGACGGCCTCGCCGCCCTCCTGCCAGACGAGGATGCCGACGACGATGCCGCCCATGCCGAAGATCGACAGCAGCGCGCCCACGATGTCGATCCGGCGATCGCCGGTGAACGGCGCGTCCTTGACCAGGCCGATCCCCAGCAGCACGCCGATGATCACGGCGTCCTCGAACAGGAAGCCGACCCGCCAAGAGAGGAAAGTGGTCACGAAGCCGCCGAACAGCGGGCCGACGGCGGCCGCGATCGCCGCCGCGGCGCCGACGAGCGCATACGCCTTCGTCTGCGCCTTGCCCTCGAAGTTGCCGTGGACGAGCGCCTGCATCGCGGGCAGCAGCAGCGAGGCGCCGAGCCCGCCGATGATCGCCCAGAAGACGATGACCGCGGTCAGGCTCTGCGCGAGCGCCATCGCGGCCGCGCCGAGCGCGTAGGCGAGCAGCCCGATCACGTACGCGCGCTTGCGCCCGATCAGGTCCCCGATCTTCGAGCCGATCAGGATGAAGGAGGCGGAGACGAGCGCCTCGAGCGCGATCGCGGACTGCACGCCGGACACGGTCGTGTCGAGGTCTTTGACCACGGCGGAGATCGACACGTTCATCAGCGACGTGTCGACGACGAGCACGAACATCGCGGCCGCGAGCAGGATCGACAGGCGGCGGTCGCGCTTGGCGTCGGTGGGCTGTGTCATCTGGTGAGGATTCTTCACAGCTGCGGGCGCGCGCCGATCACCCTGATCGGGTGATGACGGGCCGAAAGCGCTCCCGGAGTGTGCATCCATGAGCGCTGTCACCCCCCGAACCATGTTCTCCGGCGAAGAGCTGATCGAGCTCATGTCGCTCCTCAGCGACGCCGACAGCGCCGAGCTGAAAGTCACCGTCCCCGAGGAGCACCAGCGCTCCACGATCATGGCGCTCGGCCTCGACCCGCTGGAGGCGCAGATCCGCCAGGTGCTGTTCTTCGACACGCCCGATCTGGCGCTCGACAAGGCCGGCGTCGTCGTCCGCGCGCGGCGCATCCAGGGCCGCGGCGGCGACTCGGTCGTCAAGCTGCGCCCGGTGGTCCCGAGCAGCCTGCCGGAGAAGCTGCGGCGCTCCCCTGGCTTCCGCGTCGAGGTCGACGCGCTGCCCGGCGGCTTCGTGTGCTCCGGGACGCTCAAGGGCATGCTCACCGGGGCGGAGGCGAAGGCCGGCTTCCGCGGGGAGCTCCCGATCCGCAAGCTCTTCTCGAAGGAGCAGCGCCGCTATTACGCCGAGCACGCCCCCGAAGGCCTGACGTTCGATGACCTGACGCCGCTCGGGCCGATCTTCATCCTCAAGCTGCGCATGACCCCGAGCGAGCTGCGAGACCGGCTCGTGTTCGAGATGTGGATGTACCCGGACGGGTCGCGCATCCTCGAGATCTCGACCCGCTGCGCGACCGGCGAGACCTTCCAGGTCGCCGCCGAGGTGCGTGCGTTCCTCGCGCGGTACGGCATCGATCTCAGCGGCGAGCAGCAGACCAAGACCCGCAAGGCGCTGTCGTACTTTGCGGGAGAGCCGGGATGACGATCGTCCCGCGCTGGGAGTGGCGGCGCTTCGGCCCTGGCCTGACCCGCGCCCGCCAGCACCTGCGCCGGTTCGACCCGACCCGCTCGGAAGAGAGCGACGAGACCTATCTGGTGTCGACCGACAGCGACGCCTCGGTCAAGATCCGCGATGGGCTGGTGGACGTCAAGGAGCTCGTGGCGGTCGGCAAGCACGGGCTCGAGCAATGGCGGCCGATCCTGAAGGCCGCGTTCCCGCTGAGCGCGAACGACGTGGCGACGGTCGCGTCGGCGCTGCACGCGCGGCTCGAGGTCTCCGAGGCGGGCCGCGCGAGCCTCGAGGCCTTCGTCGACGAGCTCGCCGGCACAAAGGTGCGTGCGGTGGCGGTCTCCAAGCACCGCGTGCACTACGAGATCGGCGGCTGCATGGCCGAGGTGACCCAGCTGCGCACCGATGCCGGGACGACGATGACGGTCGCCGTCGAGTCGCCCGTCGGGGAGGACGTGCTCGCGACCGCGGCGACGCTCGGCCTGCTGGACGGTTCGAACACGTGTGTCGCGCGCGGGATCAAGACCGCGCTGGGCATCGGCGGGCGGCGCTTCGCGGTCATCGACGTCGGCACGAACTCGGTGAAGTTCCACGTCGGCGAGCGCGGCGCGGACGGGACCTGGACCACGGTGATCGACCGCGCCGATGTCACCCGGCTCGGCGAGGGGTTGAACCAGAGCGGCCGGCTCGGCGCGGAGCCGATGGAGCGGACCGCGGCCGCGATCGAGCGGATGGCGGCGGACGCGACCGCGGCGGGCGTCGAGGCGCTGGTCGCGGTGGGCACGGCCGGGATGCGCATCGCGGCGAACGCGGACGAGATGATCGCGCTCGTCGAGCAGCGCTGCGGGGTGCGCATCGAGGTGATCCCGGGCAAGGAGGAGGCGCGGCTGGCGTACGTCGGCGCGACGTCCGCCCTCGCCCGCGCGGAGGGGCTGCTGACGGTCTTCGACACCGGCGGGGGCAGCTCGCAGTTCACGGTCGGGCGACCGGGAGAGGTGTCCGAGCAGTTCAGCGTCGACGTAGGAGCGGTCCGCATCACCGAGCGCTACGGGCTCGATCGGGCGGTCGGGATCAGCACCGTTCACCTCGCGCTGGCGGTGCTGTCGACGGATCTGGCCCGGGTCGACCAGCTCGCTCAGCCGGACGCCATCATCGGCATGGGCGGCGCGGTCACGAACCTCACCGCGGTCAAGCTGGGGCTCAAGACCTACGACCCCGCGCGCGTGCACGGCACGGTGCTCGACCGGGCCGAGATCGACCGTCAGATCGAGCTCTACCGGTCGCGCGACGCGGCCGCGCGACGTGACATCGACGGCGTCCAGCCGGCGCGCGCCGAGGTCATCCTGGCGGGCGCGCTCATCGTGCGGGTGATCCTGACGCTGCTCGGCCGCGACTCGTTCGTGGTCAGCGACCGGGGTCTGCGCCACGGGGTGCTGATGCAGCGATTTGCGGCGCCGTCTGAGCCGCAGGTCCCGGTGGCGGGGTGACCGGCTCGTCCGCGGCGCTCAGACGCTCGTAGACGAGGGAGATCGTGAACGCGGCCGGCGGCGAGATCACGCCGACCGCGACCGCCGCGACGATCAACGCGAGCCATTGCGAGCCGAGCACCGGCGCGGCGCTATGCGCGGTTGCATGGATCACCGCGTGCTCGACCAGGACCGAGGCCGTGACGGTGAGCGCGACGGCCCAGAAGGCGCGGCGCACGAGCTTCGTGCTGCGCGCGAGCGAGGCGCGGACGCCGAGGTGCTCGTGGACGATCGCGGGCGCGAACAGGCTCCAGATCGTCATCAGGTAGAGGCCGGGGAGGACGAGCAGGCCCGTCGCGGCGAGCGGGACCGACACGGCGATGATCGACGCGCCGACGAGCGCGGGGGCCGCGACGGTCGCGCGGCGCAGGAGGCGCCCGACACGCACCCGCACATGCTCGTGGTCGGCGGCGATCAGCAGCTCGGCGTAGCCGACGTAGAGCTCGAACCACAGCGCCAGCGCCAGGCCGAGCGCGATCTCGGCCGTCACGTGGTGGCGAAGCAACTCGATCGCGTCGGCGCCGGCGCCGAGCACGATCGCCGGCAGGAACGCCGCGATCTTGTGACGGTTCAGCACGCCCCACAGCTCGCCGCCCAAGCCGTGGAGCACGTGTTTGGTCTCGTGGGGCTCGCTCATGGGCGGGCGGTGGGGGACCGCAACGTCAGCGCGATGAAGTCGTCCGCGCCGACGACGTCGTGCTCCAGCGTCGCGACGAAGGCCTCGAGCGCGCGTTCCCGCCGCTCCACGCACAGGCGCTGGGCCTGGTCGGAGATCAGCTGCCGGTCGCGCTCGAACGTCTTGACCTCCCACGTGAACGCGTGGTGGGTGGTCTCGACGCGGCGCCAGGTCGCGCACTCCCCACACTGCAGCCACACGCGCGCCTTGGCGGTGTCGATGGCCTCGGCGCGGACGTCGCGGATCGCGTCGGCGCGGCAGAGCGGGCAGCTGCGCAGGCGGCGATGAGCGGCGACGCGCGCGAGTTTGCTCCAGAGCGCGGCGGCGAGCATGGGTCCGAGCATCAACGCGATCGCCGCGAGCCCGATGATCGCGCTCGTGTGGTCGGCGTGGGGTTGTGCACTTGCCAGGACCACCGGCGAAGCGTCGCCGCGGTCGGCGGCGGTCGCATCACCCGAAGCGGATGACCTCAGTTGCCCAGCGTGGCGAGGTCGACTCTGGCGAGCCGCGACTTCTCGTAGAACGCACGGGCGCCGCTGGCCTTCACGCGTGCCGGGTCAGGGCACTCCTCCGCGGACATCAGCAGGACGTCCGGCTTGGGCTCGGCGTGCGAGAGGTCCTCGGCCACGTCGAAGCCGCTCTCCTTGCCGAGGCCGAGGTCGACGAAGACGACGTCGGGTGCGCAGCGGTCGACGACGCTGCGGGCGCTGGACCGGTCGTGTGCCTCGCCGACGACCTCGTGCCCGAAGATCTCGAGCAGCTCGCCCATCAAGCTTCGGAACCCGGGGTGGTCGTCGACGACGACGACGCGGAGTCTGGATCGGGTCGGCACGGCGTAAGTCGGTTTACCCGCTTTTCGATCCTTTGAACGCCATGCACGCGTGGACACCACCCCGCGCGGCGTGTGCACGCCATTGCCCGTCTCGGCCGCTTGACGGAACCTGGCGCCATGCGCTGGATACTCGTGATCATCGGCGTCGCGGTCGTCGCGATCCTCGCCGTCGTCCTCTTCACCGGCGGCGAGTCGGAGGCCGACCAGGCCAAGGCCCAGGTCTGCGACGCGCGGGACAGCATCTCCAAGCAGGTCGACACCTTGAAGGGCCTCTCGATCAGCGACCTCGGCAGCGGCAAGGCCAGCAGCAGCCTCCAGGCGATCCAGGCCGATCTCAGGAAGATCGCCGATGCGCGCAAGAACCTGGCCTCGGCGAATCGCGACGAGGTCGACGCGGCCAACCAGAAGTTCGCCGACAGCATGCGCCAGACGCTGGTCGACATCACCTCGAGCTCCGCCGCGGACACCCGTGACAAGGCAACCGGTGCTCTGCAGTCGCTGGCCGCCACCTATCGCGACACTTACGGCAAGATCAACTGCTAGATGAGAGGCCGCGTTCGCGCGCGGCGGGCCACCGGTACCTTGGGACGCCATGGCTGCGGTGACCTCGCTCACGGACGTGGCCAAGCGCTACCGATGGGACGGGCCGTGGGTGCTGCGGGGCGTCGACGTCGCGGTCGACGCCGGCGCGGTCGTCGAGGTGCGCGGCGTCAACGGCGCGGGCAAGTCGACGCTGTTGCGGCTGCTCGCCGGCGCGTCGCTGCCGAGTCGCGGCCGCCGCCGGGTCGCGGGCGATGTCGCCGTGGGCTACGCGCCCGAGCGACTGGTGGCGCCGCCGTTCACGGGGGAGGAGTACCTGCGGCATCACACGCGCATCCGCAGGACACCGCCCGGCGATGCCCTCGCGCTGGCGGAGCGGCTCGGCCTCGGGTCGCTCCTCGCCGAGCGGATGACCGCACTGTCCAAGGGCTCGCTGCAGAAGGTCGTGCTCGTGCAGGCGCTGGCCGGCTCGCCGCGGCTGCTCGTGCTGGACGAACCGTTCAGCGGCCTCGACGCCGGCGCGCGCCTGACGCTGGCGGACGTCGTGCGCGAACGCGCCGCCGACGGCGCCGCGGTGGTCTTCAGCGACCACAGCGAAGCGGGCCAGACGCGCCCGCAAGCCGGGCTCCGATGGCTCGTCGACGACGGCCGCGTGACCGTCGCGCCCACGTCGCCCGAGGCCGCGCCCGCGCCGCCGCCCGCCGCGCCCACGTCGCGCCCCGCCGCGCGCCCGCCCGCCACGCCCGCCGCGCCCACGTCGCGCCCCGCCGCGCGCCCGCCCGCCACGCCCGCCACGCCCACGTCGCGCCCCGCCGCGCGGCCGCCCGCCGCGCCCACTTCCCGCCCCACCGCGCGCGTCGTCGCCGCGGCCGTCTCCGATCGCGTGTTGCGCGAGGCGCTCGCGCGCGGCGCGCACGTGCGCCGCGTCGAGCCGCTCGGCGACGGACGTGTCCGGATCGAGGTCGAGGAGCCGTGAACGCCGTCGCCCGCTACCTGCTCGCCGAGCACTTCCGGTCGCGGCGGTTCGTCGCGCCGATGTTGCTGCTGACCGCGGGCGTCGTCGTGCTCTATGCCCAGCCGCCGAACCCGGTCCTCTCGACGGCCGGCACCGTCGCCGCCTTCACGTTCCCGTGCATGTGCTGGGGCGTGCTCGCGCTGCTCAACACCCAGGGGGACGCGGACCGCCACGTGCTCCTCGTCGCCGCCGGCCCGCGGGCGTTCATCCTCGGCCGCCTGCTGGCCGTCGCCGCCTACTCGGTGGCCGTCAGCGTCCTCGTCGTCGCGTTCCCCACCGTCACCGGCCGCTTCGAGACCGACCCGACGCTCGGCGAGCTCGCCGACTGTCTCCTCGCCACGGTGTTGTGCGCGCTGGCCGGCGCGGGCCTCGGCGCGCTCTTCAGCCGCCCGCTCGTCCGCAGCCGCACGATCGCCGTCTTCGGCCTCGCCGCCACGGCACTGGTCACCGTGCCCCTCAACGGCCCGCCCGCGATCACCACGGCCCAGGCGCTCGACATCACCGACGCCTCCGACGTCCCGGTCCGGCTCGGCAGCACGCTCTTCTCGGTGTCGCTCTTCGCCCTCGCCGCCGCGGTCACCTGCGCGCTGCTCTGGCGTCGCCGGGAATAGCCGATAGGGGGTGGGCGACGTCGAGGTCCAGCGTGGACCCTCGTGTCACCCACCCCCGTCAGCTCAGGGTTCGATCGTCCAGGCGTCGATGCGGCCCGTGTCGGCCGCGGCGGCGTCGCGGACGCGCAGGTTCCACGTGCCGTTGGCGGGGAAGGCCGACAGGTCGACGGTGAAGGTCTGGTCGACGTTGTCGGCGCTGCCGCCGGAGCGGTTGAGCAGGTTGCGCACGGTGCCGTTGGGGGCGACGAGGTCGACGACCAGGTCACCGCGGAACGTGTGCACGATGTGGACCGTGACCTTGGCGGTCGCCGAGGCGTTGCGGGCGCAGCCGGTGACCGTGATCGGCGAGCTCGCGGTCCCGAGGTCCGGGATCGCGAAGTCGGCGTTGTTGGTCGCGGCGGCGCAGGCGGGCGGCTGCTGCGGGCCGGTGGCGCCGGTGAAGAGCAGCAGGTTCGGCGAGCCCGTCCCGGGGTTGGCGATCGCGCCGGCGGTCGCGTTGGCCTTCAGCGCGGTGGCGATGGCCGCCGGTGACGCCTGCGGCGTGGCGGCGAGGAGCAGCGCGGCGGCGCCCGCGACGTGCGGGGTCGCCATCGAGGTGCCGCTGATCGTGTTCGTCGCGGTGTTGGTGCCGATCCAGGCGGAAGTGATGTCCTGACCCGGGGCGAAGATGTCCGTGCAGGTGCCGAAGTTCGAGAACGAGGCGCGTGCGTCGGTGTTCGTGCTGGCGTTGACGGTGATCGCCTCGGGCACCCGCGCGGGCGAGGCGTTGCACGCGTTGGCGTTGCTGTTGCCGGAGGCGATCGCGTAGGTGACACCGTCGGCGATCGATCGCTGGACGGCCTGGTCGAGCGCCGTGCTGGCGCCGCCGCCGAGGCTCATGTTCGCGACCGCCGGTTGACCCGCCGCGTGCTGGGCGGTGACCCAGTCGATGCCGGCGACGACGCCCGCGGTCGTGCCGCTGCCGGAGCAGCCGAGCACCTTGACCGCGACCAGCTTGACGTTCTTGGCGACGCCGTAAGGCGCGCCGCCGACCGTACCGGCGACGTGCGTGCCGTGGCCGTTGCAGTCGGAGCTGGTGGCATCGACCGTGTTCGTGCCCCAGCTCGCGCGGCCGCCGAAGGCCGCGTGGGTGGTCTGGATGCCGGTGTCGATGATGTACGCGGTCACGCCCGCGCCGCCCGTGTCCGGGTAGCTGAACGTGTTGTTGAGCGGCAGCGCGCGCTGGTCGATGCGGTCCAGGCCCCACGAGGGCGGGTTCGGCTGGTCGGTCAGCGCGTCGATCGTGCGGTTCTGCTCGACGAACGCGACGGCCGGGTCGGTGGAGAGCTCGAGCGCCTCCTCGCGCGTCATCTCCGCGGAGAAGCCCTTGACCGAGCTCGTGAACTTGTGGTCGACGTCCGCGCCGTGCTCGTCGCTGAGCTCCCGGATCACCGAGTTCGTCGTCTGCCCGCCGGTGTCCTGGTCGAGCACGACGATGTAACTCTCCGGGATCGCGTCCGGCGAGTTCTCGCGCAGGATCTGGCCGTCGTCGGCAAACGCCGGCGCCGCGGCGGCGAGGACGCCGGCGGCCGCGAGCCCGGCGATACGCGTGAACCGCCGGCGGTGGGACGAAGTGGACTGCGCCATTGGGTCTCCCTGAGTCGAGGATGAGAACATCGGCGAAGGCGACGACATCACCGCCCGCAGACGCGGCGCAGACGCTTCGCTGACATAAAGGGGTCAGGCCCCTTTAGGTTCGACAGGGTGTAGGAGGTCCGGCATACTGCGCGAGTGGCCGATTCGCCGGTGATCGCGGGCGAGCTCCAAGGGCAGGTGATGGCGGCGCTGTGGCGCCTCAGTGCCGGCACGGTCGAACAGGTCCGGACCGAGCTTCCCGCCCGCTACCAGGGCGCCTACAACACGGTCCAGACCGTGCTCAACCGACTGGCGGAGCGCGGGCTGCTCGACCGGGCGCGCGAAGGCCGAGGGTACGTCTACACGCCGCGGATGAGCGAGGCCGAGTACCTGTCGGGCAGCATCCGGCGGACGTTGTCCGGGGCGTCGAGCGGCGCGCGCCAGGCGGCGCTGGCCAGTGTCATCGGCGGCCTGCGCCGCGAGGAGCGCGAGCAGCTCGACGAGCTGACCCGCGCCGCCTACGAGGCGTAGGGATCGCCCTCAGGCCATCGCCGGCTCTTCGACGGCGTGCGAGTTGGTGAGCGTCAGCGCGCCGAGGCCCGCGACCAGGCCGACGATCACCGCGAGCACGCCGTAGGTGATCCGCTCGCCGTGGAAGAACGAGGTCACGAGGTCGGCGCTCCAGGTGCCCGCGGGCAGCTTGGTCGTGACCAGCACCGCGATAAGTGTGCCGACGACGGCGGTGCCGATGCTCGTGCCGACCTCCTGCGCCGTGTCGTTGAGCGCGGCGCCGATGGAGGTGCGGTTGCTCGGCATCGCGTCGACGAGCGCGACGGCGCAGATCGTCATGACGGTGCGCAGGCCGATCGTCATCAGCACCATCGAGATCGCGATGGGGAGGTAGCCCTTGTCGACGCCCCACGAGAGGCCGGCCAGCGCGGCGGCGAGCGCTCCGGCGCCGATCAGGCAGGCGATGCGGTGGCCGTAGCGCTTCGCGAGCGTCTCGGACAGCGGCGTCGCGACGAGCATGGTGACGATGATCGGGAGGTTCGCGAGGCCCGCCTTCACCGGGCTCCAGCCGTAGGCGTACTGGAAGTGCAGGATCAGCCCGAACATCACGCTGGCCATGGCGATCGCGGTGCCGGCCTGCGCGATGGCGGCGCCGCGGACGGTGCCGTTCGAGAACAGCTTCAGATCGAGCATGGGCGACGCGGTGCGGCGCTCGTGGCGCACGAAGCCGACGCCCGCGGCCACGGCACCGAGCACCGAGGCGACCGTCGGCGCGGAGAGCCAGCCGTGCTCGACGCCGCTGGTCAGCGAGAAGCAGGCCAGGCCGATGGTCGCGACGCTCAGCACGGCGCCCGGCAGGTCGAGCCGATCGTGGGTCAGGTCCTCCGGCCGGTCGGCGGCGACGCCGAGTCGCACGCCGATGGCGGCGATCAGCGCGATCGGCGCGTTGACGAGCAGCAGCCACTCCCAGCGCACGTGAGCCAGCGCGGTGCCGCCGAGCAGCGGGCCGAGGATGAAGCCCGACATGCCGACGACGATCATCACCGTGATGGCGCGCATGCGCAGCGCCTTGTCGTCGAAGAGCCGGAAGACGAGCGAGTTGGTGATCGGCGCCATGGCCGCCGCGGAGATGCCCAGCGCGGCGCGCAGGGCGATCAACTCGCCGGTGGTGGTGACGAAGACGACGCACAGGCTCATGAGGCCGAACGCGGCGAGTCCGACCAGGAGTACGCGCCGGCGTCCTAGGCGATCGGCCACCGATCCAGCGGTGAGCAGCAGACCACCGAAGGTCAGCGCGTAGGCGCCCGTGACCCACTGCAGCGAGGTGGTGTCGCTGCCGAGGTCCCGGCCGATCGTCGGCAGCGCGATCGACAACAGCGTGTTGTCGACCATCTCGACGAAGAAGGCCAGGCAGAGCGCGGCGAGCGGGATCCACGCGGCGCGGAGCGACGTGTAGGTGTGCGAGCGGGTCGGGGCGGTGGTGGTCATGGGATCAGCTTCGGCAGCGCCGCTCGCAGCACGCTCACACGGCACTCGCACCGTCCTCGCAAGCGATATGTGCCCGCCTGGCCCGCGGTCGCTCACGGGATCCACGCGGTGCGCCGATGAGGGGCGCGTGACCGTGGATCTGAGGACGATCGCGCCACTGGTGCGTCAGTGGGTGGAGGTGCCTGGCGGGTGGGCCGGGCACCGGCCCGAGCCGTTGGCCGCCGAGCGCCTGTGGGCGCCTGGGGTGGACGCCACCGGTGTTGGGCGGTTCCCGCGCCGGCGGGCGGGCCTGGACGCCGAGGGGCGCGTGGTGCTGGTGGGTCCGCGCGACGTCCGCCTCGAGCGGTGGCTGACTCAGACGGGGATCCCTGGATGGGTCGATGTCGTCGAGCGCGCCTCGTGGCGATCGAGGAGTCGACCGGCTTCACGAGCCTCGACCCGGCGGCCTGGAGAGGGGACGACCCGATCGGCGGGCGGCTCGACGTCATCCACGACGACCTCGGCGTGCGGCTCGTGCGGCGCGCGGACAGCGGCCTCGATGTGTGGGAGCGACTCGATCGGCCGTGGCCCGACGCGCTGACGGGGTTCGCCGAGGCGCTGGCGCAGGCCTCGATCGACGGCGTGGCCGAGGACTGCCGCAAAGCCGGCGTCAAGGCCTCCGACGAGTTCTTCGCGCTCGCCGTCGTGCCCTACCCCGTCGCCGTCACGGAGCTGTGCCCACTGCTCTTCCTCGGGCGGGAACGAGACCGGCGGCGCCTGATCGACGACCCGGACGAGGATCTCGAGGAATACCTGTGGTGGCTCCAGCACTCGAGGGCCGACGGTGTCGTGGGCGGCGCGCACCCGCCGGAGGACGTCCAGCGGGCGGCCGTGCGCGCGTGCACGATGCACCACCTCGCCGACCCGCTCGAGACGCTCTGCCAGGCCGCCGTCCCGATCCTCGCCGAGTACGACTGGAGCGAGCTGTTCACGCCGACGCCCGATTTCGCGGTCTACGTCATCGGCGAGGACGTCAACGAGACCGACATCTACCGGTCGCTCCTCGCCGGCAACCCCGCCCACCGGCTCGCCGAACGCGCCGCGCGCTGGCGCGGCTCGCCCTACCCGCCTGAGGACCACTGAGCGCTCGTCAGCCGAGTAGAAGACGGAGCACGAGACCCGCCAGGCCGCCGAGCGCGACGTAGAGGACGAACCGGGCCACGGTCGATTCCGCGGGTCTCGCGGGTGGCGCCGAAGGCTCTCCGTGGGTGACCCTCGCCCGCGTCGCGAAGGCGACGGTTGCGATCAGGAGCGTCAAGCCGATCACGACCCACGGGACGATCGCCGAGTTCGCACCCTGATCGGAAGCTGTCGGTAGCGGACTCGAGGTGGCCGTTGCCGATGGGCTCGGGGTATGCGACGCGTCCGGGGTCGGCGTCGGCGTCGGGGGCGGGGTCGACGGGTTCCCGCGGGCGGACGTGACCAACAGCGTGAACGCGGCGCCGCCGAACCCTCCGAGCGGGGCCCAGATGTTCGGCGGCACGAGGAACGTCGCAGTCCGCTTCGACCACCCTGGCGGCGTCGCCGTCACCGAAGATCGCAACGTCTCGTTCCGGACGCGCGTGGCGACGACGACGTCGTGGGAGCGGAGGACGCGGGTTTGCTGCAGTTCTACGACATCGCCGTCGCGGAGCGTTCCGTGGGCATCACCCCGGAGTTCGACGTTGACGCCTTCACCGGACTCGAGTCGAAGCAGGAATGCCCATCGCTCAGGCGACTTTTGAAGCTCCTCGACCGTCCCTTTGGTCGACACGCCCTGACTCTAATCCTGTCGACGCGCATAGTGAAGTCGCCGCGACCGAGCTCACAGGCGTGTCGTAGCGTTGGGGCGGTGCGATTCTCCCTTTGGCCCAGCCTCGGCCACCCGCCGGGCGATGTGATCGAACTGGCCAGGCAGGCCGACGCCGCCGGTTGGCATGGTGTCTGGCTGGCGGACCACTACATGCCGGACACGGGCACGGTTCAGACCGCGGGCGGCGACCTGCACGAGGTCTGGGGCGTGCTGCCCGCCGTGGCGGCGGTGACCCGGCGGGCGCGGGTCGGGACGTTGGTCTCGCCGACGTCGATCCATCATCCGGCGCTGCTCGCCAACCGCGCGTCGACCGTCGACCACGTGTCGGATGGTCGGATGGTGCTCGGGATCGGCGCCGGGTGGCAGCTCAACGAGCATGCGGCCTACGGGTTCGACCTCACGTCGCGCGTCAGCCGGTTCGAGGAAGCCGTGCAGGTCGTCCGGGAACTGCTCACGAACGAGCGCACGACCTTTCGCGGTCGCTTCTATGAGGTCGTCGACGCCCCGTGCGATCCGAAGCCCGTCCAGCCGCGGCTCCCGATCCTGGTCGGTGCCAAGGGCCCGCGCATGCTGCGCATCACCGCCCGGCACGCCGACGAATGGAACGCCTGGGCCGACGCCGACACCGCCGGACCGCTGCGGCAACGGCTGGCCGAGGCGTGCGAGGACGTCGGGCGCGATCCGGCGACGATCCGCTCCAGTACGAACGCACTGATCTCCCTCGGCGCGGACCCGCCGCCCGGCCGGGTCAGCCTCACGGGCTCGGTCGACGAGGTCGTCGACCAGCTGGGCCGGATCGCCGACGCGGGCTACGACGAGTTCATCGTCCCCGACTGGAACCTGGGCGAGACGCTCGCCGAGCGCAGCGAGAACGTCGCCCGCATCAAGACGGAGATCGTCGACCAGCTCGTTTGACCTCGGAAGGTGAGCGCGCGCTACTGCTTGTGCTCGCGCCGCCGTTTGCGCTCCTCGCTCATGGCCGGGAAGTCCTCGAAGACGAGCGGGCCGACGGGGAGCGCGCGCGGCGGCGGGGCGCCGAGCCCTGCCGCTCTGCTTCGAGCTCGCCGACCGGATCGTGGTGCTCAACCGCGGGCGCGTGGCCGCCGACGTCGCCGCCGCGACGACCACGCAAGTGCTGTTGTCGCGTGGATCACGGGGCGTTGACGGATCTCCACACCCTAATTTCCTGTTACCCGATCAGAAAAGTTGACATTGGGCCGCGACGTGTGCCAAGGATGAGGACATCGTGAATTTCATCTTGGAGGTAACTGGCTCCGTGCCCTATTTGTCCAGGCGACTCGTACGGCTCGCGGCGTCCGCCGCGGTCGTCGGCGGGCTTGCAGCGCCGGTCGCGGCGTCCGCCGCCGGGTCGTTGACGCCGCCCACCGCTCTCACCCCGCAGGCCACGCTGGAGCAGGCCGCGGACGGCTTCCCGCAGAAGAACGTCCTCCCGATCTGGCCGGACAACCCAAACGACGCCTCCGCCAACGTCGGCGACATCCCGTATGACGAGATCGCGCCGAAGCTGAACGCGCTCCAGGCCGCGAGCGACCGCGTCTCCGCGCGCGTGGCGGGCAAGTCGTCCGGCGGCTACGACCTCTACGCCGTGGTCGTGACCGCGCCCGAGACGCCGGCGCAGTACGCCCAGCAGGAAGCGTGGAAGCAGCTGATCGAGGACGAGCCGGCCCGGGCGCGCACCGACGCCGACCTGCTCGCGGGCTACAAGACGCCGATCTTCGTCAACGGCAACATCCACGGCAACGAGAAGGAAGGCACCGACGCGATCATCCGCGTCATCGAGCAGTGGGCGACGAGCACCGACCCCGCCGTCGAGCAGCTGCTGCAGCGCAACCGGATCATCTTCAACGTCACGTCCAACCCGGACGGGCGCGTCGCGAACACCCGCGCGAACGCCGCGGGCTATGACCTCAACCGCGACCTGACCATCCGCTCGCAGCCCGAGGCGCGCCTGATCGCGGACCTGATCGTGCAGTACAAGCCGATCATCACGCTCGACCTGCACGGCTACGTCAACCCGACGCTGCTGCACCCGTCGACGCCGCCGCACAACGTCAACAACGAGTACGACCTCTACATCAAGCACGGCCTGCCGAACGCGCTCAACATCGAGCGTGGCATCGCCGCGCTCGGCTACTCGGACGTGACGCGCGCGCGGATCCCGTTCCGCGACGACGCACCGGGCGTGTGGGACGACTTCCCGCCGATCTACGTGCCGTCGTTCGCGATGCTCCAGAGCTCGATCCCGTACACGATCGAGGCGCCGTTCCAGCCCGGCAACGGCGCTGACCGCGTGCGCCGCGCCGACGTCGACACCGACGTCCACGAGGTCGCGATCAAGACCTCGCTCAAGTACATCCAGGACAACCGCAGCCAGGTCATCTTCGACCAGGCCGAGGTCTACCGCCGCGGCTGGGCGGGCGAGCCGTTGCGCGACATCCCGGTCGGCTACGTCGAGGGTTGGGGCGAGGAGGACAAGTACGGCACGACGTTCCCGCGCTCGTATGTGATCCCGGCCGGCACGGCCCAGCGCTCCGCTCCGGCGGTCAAGCGCCTCGTCGACCTGCTGATCGCGTCCGGCGGCCGCGTCACGCAGGCCAAGGCGGCGTTCACCGCCGGTGGGAAGTCGTACGCGGCCGGGTCGTACATCCTCGACATGCACCAGCCCAAGCGCGGCCTGGTCAACTCGCTGCTCGAGCCGGGCATCGATCTGACCGACCGCGTCGACGACCTGTACGCCGGCCCGGGTGGCTGGAGCCAGGCGCTGACGTGGGGCGCGACGGTCGACACGCTGTGGCAGGACCTGCCCGCCGTGCAGGCGGACCGGGTGTCCGCCGGCGAGTCGGTGCCGGTCGTCCCGGCGGGCACGGGCGACGTCGTCCTGGACCCGCAGGACCCCGAGGACGTGCTCGCGATCAACGCGATCCTCGGCCAGGGCACGAAGGTGACGCGCCTGGCCGACGGCTCGGTGCTGGTCCCGCGCGCCGCCGCGACCGCGCAGGCGACCGCCCGCGGGCTGACGCTCAAGACCGCGCCGGCCTCGTGGAGCGGCGCGACGATCGCGGACAAGGTCGTCGTCGCCTACAACGGCGGCTCGGAGGTGCGGGACACGCTGCTGGCGCTCGGCTTCGAGGGCCGCGCCGTGACCGCGACGACCTTGACCACGACGCTGACGTCCGACGTCGACGTGCTGCTCGTCGGCGCGACGCTGAACCCGTCGACGCTCAACGCGGCGAACAAGGCCGCGCTCGACGCGTTCCTCGCCCGCGGCGGCGGCGTCGTCGGCCTCGGCACGGCGGGCTCGGCCTTCACCACCAACGGCGGCCTGCTGACCGCGACCGGCACGGCGGCGGTCTCGCTCGCCAGCGGTGTCGCGAACGTCGTCAATGCCGGCGGTCCGGTCTCCAACGGCGCGCAGTCGACGGCGTTCATCTTCCAGCCCGCCTGGTACACGAACCTGGGGTCGAACGCGGTCGTCGAGCAGTCGTTCGCCGCCGATCCGCTGTTGTCCGGTTGGTGGCGGCCGAACGCGACCAACACCAACGGTCAGGCGCAGGCCGCGGGTAAGGCGACGATCGTCCGCGCGCTGAGCGCGAGCGGGCAGAACGGTGTCGTCCTGCTCGGCACCAACATCGTCACCCGCCTGCACTCCAAGGGCACGCAGCCGCAGCTCGGCCGCGCGCTGCTGTGGGCGTCTGCCCCGAACGCGAACCTGACCTCGGTCGAGGGGAGCGCCGGCGGCACGGTGCCGGCGACGCTCGCGCTGACCCTCGGCGCTCCGGCGACGTTCGGCGCGTTCACGCCGGGCGTGGCGAAGACGTACGACGCGTCGACCACCGCCACCGTGATCTCCACGGCCGGCGACGCGGCGCTGACGGTCTCGGACCCGAGCACCGTCGCCCCGGGCCGCCTCGTCAATGGCACGTTCTCCCTGCCGCAGCCGCTGCAGGGCCTGGGCGTCGTCAAGACGTGGTCCGCGCCGACCTCCAACGAGGTCGTGACGGTGCCGTTCAAGCAGGCGATCGCCGCGGGCGACGCGCTGCGTACCGGCACGTACTCGAAGACGCTGACCTTCACGCTCTCGACGACGACGCCGTAACCGGTGGGTACCGTGGCGCCCGGATGTTTCTTCTGGATCCGGGCGTCACGTACCTGAACCACGGCGCGTTCGGCGCGTGCCCGGAACCCGTGATGCGGGTCTTCCAGGATTGGCAGCGCGAGCTCGAACGGCAGCCCGCCGAGTTCCTCGTGCGGCGGGCGCCGGAGCTCTTGCGTGAAGCGGCCGCGGCGCTGGCGGCGTACGTCGGCGCCGAGGCCGTCGCGCTGATCCCGAACGCGACGGTCGCGATGAACATGGTCGCGCGCTCGCTGCCGCTGCGGGCGGGCGACGTCGTGCTCACGACCGACCACGAGTACGGCGCGGTCGACCGGCTGTGGGAGTTGGTCTGCGAACGCACCGGGGCCGAGCTGAGACGCTGCGACGTCGGGTTTCCGGTGGCGGGCGACGCCGCGGTCCTCGCCGCGGTCGAGAGCGGCCTCGACGAGCGGGTGCGGGTGGTCTCGATCAGCCACATCACCTCGCCGACCGGGCTCGTGTTCCCGGTGGCCGAGGTGTGCGCGCTGGCGCGCTCGGTGGGCGCGTTGAGCGTCGTCGACGGCGCACATGGACCCGGGCAGGTCGAACTCTCACTGTCGACCTTAGGGTGCGACTTCTACGCCGGCAACTGCCACAAGTGGCTCTGCGCGCCGAAGGTCGCGGGCTTCCTCTACACGCGTCCGGGGGTCGAGGCGACGATCGATCCGCTGGTCGTCAGCTGGGGCTGGGACGAGCCGGCGCTCGCCGAGCGCGTGGCGTGGCCGGGGACGTCGGAGCTGTCGGCGTATCTGAGCGTCCCGGCGGCGATCGACTTCGTCACCGCGGGCGATTGGCGCGAGCGCTGCGTCCGCCTTGCCGCGGACCTCCATGCGCGCCTGCCGGCGCCGGCCGGCGACGTCTCGCTGGTCCGCCAGATGGTCGCGGCCGAGGTTCCCCCGCACGTGACGGAAGAGCAGTTCCGCGCACGCGGGATCGAGGTTCCGGTCGGCGTCTGGCGTGGGCGCAACCTCCTGCGCGTGTCCGTGGCGCCGTACACGTCTCATGAGGATCTGGAGCGGCTTCTCAGCGTGATGTATCAGCTCTCGGGTCCACCGCTCTAACCCGGCGTGCGTTCCGACTGGCGGGACGCCCGACCGAAGGAGTACACCATGGACAAGCGACTCGAGATCGAGGACCTCAAGCCGGGCGCCGAGCTCGACGACGAGCAGCTGCGCGCGGTCGTCGGCGCTCTGATGCCGCGTCAGGCGGTCGCCAGCACGTGCCACATCTCGGGCGGCGTCGACTGCGACTGAGCCGTTCCGAGAGCCGGGGCCAGGACGGCCCCGGCTCATGGAGGGTGTTCCGATGATCCTCATCGTCACCAGCGACGACGACACCCACGCGGACCGCGTGGAGGCCGCGCTGCGCTCGCGCGGCGCTGAGGTCGCGCGGTTCGACCCGGCGTGGTTCCCGCGCGAGGCGACGCTCGCGCTCGCGGTCGGGGGCGGAGACGTCGGCGGGACGCTGGCGTTTCGCGACGAGGTCGTCGAGCTCGATCGGGTGCGCACGGTCTGGCGCCGGCGCCCGGGGCACCCGGACGGGACCGAGTTCGTCCAGCGCGAGTCGGCGGCGGTGCTCGCCGACCTCTGGGAGCTGCTGCCGGTGCGCCACGTGCCCGGCACTCCGGACGCGATCGCGCACGCGTCGCACAAGGCGCGCCAGCTGCTCCTCGCCGCGCAGCTCGGGTTCGAGCTTCCGCGGACGCTCGTCACCAACGATCCCGACGCCTTCCTGGACTTCTACGCGCCGGGCACGATCACCAAGCGGGCCGCGCCGAGCCAGCGGCTGACCACCGCCGACGGCGACGAGGCCCTGGTGCGCTACACCGAGCCCGTCCGGCCGCGCGACCTCGTGCACGTCGAGGACCTGCGCCTGTGCCCGGTGCTCGTCCAGCCCTACGTGGAGAAGCGGCTCGAGCTGCGCGTCACGGTGGTCGGCGAGCGCGTCTTCGCCGCCGCGATCCACTCGCAGGCGTCCAACCACACGCGCCTGGACTGGCGCCGCTACGACGACGCCCGCACCCCGATCACGCCGTTCGCCCTGCCGGGCGAGCTCGCGGACCGCTGCCGCGCGCTCGTGCGCGCGCTCGGCCTCTGCTACGGCGCGATCGACCTCGTCCTGACCCCGGACGACCGCTTCGTCTTCCTCGAGATCAACCCGAACGGCCAGTACCTCTGGATCGAGCTCGCCACCGGCCTGCCGATCGGCGCCGCCGTCGCAGACCTGCTGGAGGCATGAATGTTGACGACCACCGACACCGGGCTGCTCGACGCGGCGGCCGAGCTGCTGAGCGCCGGCGACCCCCACGACGCCCTCACGCGGCTGCGTGCGCGCCATCCGGACCATCGCCTGCACCTGCTCGCAGACGTCGAGGCGTACGACGGCTCGATCCAGCACGCGCTGCTGATCCGGCGGCCCGACGGCGTGACGCTGTCGCTCTCCGCCGCCGCCGGGCCAGGCCTGCCGTGGGCGCTGCGCGGGGCCGCGCGGGCGCGCGAGTTCGACCTGCTCGCCGTCAACGGCGTGCGTGTGGCGGTCGCCGACGCGCTGGCCACGGTCGACGCGTTGTTCGACGACCCCGAGCTGTTGCGCTGCTTGATCGACGCGTGCCTGATCGGGCAGGCGGTCGAGGAGCGGGAGATCACGGTCTCCGACGAGCTGCTGCAGGAGACCGCCGACGCCTTCCGGCGCGCCAAGGGCCTGCACACGGCGGAGGCGACCCGTCAGTGGCTCGCGGAACGCTCGCTGACCCCGGGCCGCTTCGCCGAGCTGATCGACGACCTCGCCCGGACCCGCGCGCTGAGGGCGCTGATCGCGGGCGATGCGGTGGGCGAGTGGTTCGCGTCGCATGGTCATGAGCTCGACGTGGTCACGGTGGCCTACGCCGATGTGGACGATCCGGCGCTGCTGGCGTCGGATCCGCTCGCGGCGATCGTGGCCGCCCACCGCGCGGGCCGCGCGGGCGGCGTGCGCAAAGGCCGGGCGGGCAACCTGCAGCTCGAGGGCCACACGATCGTCCTCGACCGCCGCCCGGCGGTGCTGGACGCGAAGACCCGTGACACGATCGAACGCCGCCTGTTCGACGCATGGCTGGCCGAGCAGCGCCGGACCGCCCACGTCGAGTGGTTCTGGGGCGACGACGCCCGCACGCGGCGGGCCGCGGCGTGAAGCGCGGCGGCGTGGGCGCGGCGCGAGGCGCCGCGGGCGCGGCGCGCGGTGGCGCGGGCGCGACGCGCGGTGGCGCCGGCCTGGCGCGTGGCGCCGCGTCTCGTGGCCGACGGCTCCCGCGGGTGCTGCGGCGCGTGCCGGTCGTTCTGCAGGCGACCGTGAGCGACTGCGGGCCGGCGTGTCTGGCGATGGTGCTCGCGCACCACGGGCGCGGGGTGCCGCTCGACGTGTTGCGCGACGAGCTCGGCGTCGGCCGCGACGGGCTCAACGCGCTCGAGCTGCGCGACGGCGCCGTGCGCTACGGGCTGCGCTGCCGCGGGCTGCGCGCCGACATCGACACCGCGCGGACCCTTCCCACGCCCTTCGTGGTGCACTGGGAGGGCCGTCACTTCGTCGTCGTCGAGCGCGTGCGGCGCGACGCCGTCGACCTGATCGATCCGACCCTCGGCCGCCGCCGCGTCCCGCTCGCGACCTTCGAGGCCGCCTTCGCGGGGGTCGTGTTGACGTTCGAGCCTGACGAGTCGCGCGCCCGGGCGGTGGCCGCGGGCGAAGACGGCGCGCGGCGCGACGGCGCGCCCGAGCGCGCGCGGCCCGCATCGTGGCGCCCGGGCACGCAGTCCTGGCACGCCGTGCTCGGGCCCGCGCTCCACGTCCCGCGCCGCGTGGTCGCGACGCTCGCCGCGACATCCGCGGCTCTCTTGCTCGCCGGCCTCGCGGTTCCGCTCGCCACGGCGGCGATCGTCAACCGCCTCGTCGCGGGCGAGGCGCTCGACAACGGTCAGGCACTCGCCGCGGTCGCCACGCTCGCGCTCGCGGTCGGCGCGCTGTCGTTCGCGCGCGGTGTCGCCGCGGCGAAGCTCCAGCAGCACGTCGGACGGGAGCTGACGGGCGGTCTCGTCGAGCGGTTGCTCGGGGCGCCGCTGGCGTTCGTCGAGCGGCGCGGCGCGGGTGAGGTGACGGCGCGGCTGAGCGCGACGGACGTCGTCCGCGACGCGCTCGCCACGCAGCTCGTCGGCGCGGTGCTCGACACGCTCGTCGCGCTCAGCTACGTCGCGATCCTGATCGTCGCGAGCCCCGCGCTCGGCCTCACGACCCTCGCGCTCGGCGCGACCCAACTGACGATCCTCGCCGCGCTCGCCCTGCGCGGCCGCCGCCTGCGGCGCGAGGAGCTGCTCGCGCAGGTGCGCGTCCAGGGCTGGCTCTACGGCGTCGTGACCGGGCTCGGGTGGGTGAAGGCGGCGGGCGCCGAGCCGGTCATGTACGGCCGCTGGCAACACCTGCACGAGCGGCGGCTCGCCGCGCTCGGCCGCACCGCCCGCACCGGTGCCCTCGCCGAGGCGGTCACCGGTGCCCTGCGGCTCGCGGGTCCGCTCGTCGTCCTGCTCGCGGCGGCGGCGCTCGCCGACGGCACGGGAAGGATCGTCGGCCTCGCCGCCCTCGCCACCGCGGCGTTGCTGCCGATGGGCGCGCTCGCCGGCCACCTGCAGGCCTTCCACGAGATCGGCTCGGTCGTCGAGCACCTCGGCGACCTCGCGTCCGCGCCGGCCGAGCAGCCGGACCGCAAGCCGCCGGCGCCGAAGCTCCGCGGCGCGCTCACCACACGCGACCTCGGCTTCCGCCACACCCACCGCAGCCCGTTCGCGATCCGTCACGTCGACATCGATCTCCCGCCCGGCGGCAAGCTCGGCGTCGTCGGACCCTCGGGTTCCGGCAAGAGCACGCTGGTGAAGCTGCTCTCCGGCCTGTACGCGCCGAGCGAGGGCGAGGTGCGCATCGACGGCCACGACCTGCGCGAGCTCGATCTCCGGTCGGTGCGCTCGCGGCTCGGCGTCGTGCTCCAGGACCCGTTCCTGCTGTCGGGGACCGTGGCGGAGAACATCGCGCTCCGGCGCCCCGACGCGCCGCGGCACGAGATCGTCGCCGCCGCCCGCCTCGCCGCGGTGCACGACGACATCGCCGCTTTCCCCCTCGGTTACGACACCAATCTGGCCAACGGCGGCGCGGAGCTCTCCGGCGGCCAGGCACAGCGCATCGCGCTCGCCCGCGCCCTGCTCGACCGCCCGAGCGTGCTGATCCTCGACGAGGCGACGTCGCACCTGGACACCGCCACCGAGGCGCGGATCGAGCGCAACCTGCGCGCGCTCGGGATCACACGGATCGTGATCGCCCACCGCCTCTCGACGATCAGCGACGCCGACCAGATCCTCGTCATCGAGGACGGGCGCGTCGCGGCGACCGTCTCAGGCGCGCATCGCGAGCCCGGCGACATAGATGTCGAGCAGGAGCTCGAAGCGCTCCTCGGGGTCCGACGCCGCGATGTGATCGGCGTGCTCGACGACGTGCGGGAACCGGTCGGCCGGCAGTGACGCGAGGTACGTGCGCGCCATGTCCGCTGACGACCGAGAACACCGGGTGGTGCCCGGCGACGGCGAGCGCGGGGGAGAGCCGCCGGCGCGAGGATCGCGAGCACGCGGCCGGCGTACCGCAGCGCGTTCGGCGTCCTGAATCTCACGTACGCACCTAGCAACTGACCGGCATTCTGCTTATGCTGGTCAGCGGATGGAGGACTGCGAGAAGCGGCTGATCGGCGAGGAGCTCGAGCCGGGCGGCCGGCCCAAGGCGCCGGGGCGGCTCGAGCTGCTGCAGCGGTTCGTCAACACCCACAACCACGAGTTCCCCGACGACTGGGACCGGCTCGGAACGCCTGAGAAGGCCACGGAGTGGCTGCGCGCGAAGGGGTTGATCGGACCTCGCGAGACGGTCTCGGATGTCGAGCGGCTGCGCGTGTTGCGCGAGGCGATCCGCGCGCTGCTCGTCGACCCGCAGCCGGACGCCTTCGCCGCCCTCTCCGGGCGTGCCCAGCTCAAGGTCGTCGTCGACGCCGAGGGCCGGACGGCGCTGGCGCCGGTGCGCCGCGGGGTAGACGGCGCGGTCGCGACGCTGCTCGGCATCCTCCACGAGGCCCAGCTCGCCGGCGACTGGTCGCGGATGAAGGCCTGTCGCCAATGCGAGTACGCGTTCTACGACCGCTCCAAGAACCGCTCGGCCGCGTGGTGCTCGATGTCGATCTGCGGCAACCGCACCAAGAACCGCACCTACTACCGGCGCCATAAGGCATGAAGCGCGCGGTCCTGGCGCTCGCCGCGGCCGCGGTCCTCCCGCTCTTCCTCAACCCCGGCGGGGACACGCTGAACAACCTCGTGCTGGCCGCGGCCTACACGGTCATGGCGCTCGGGCTGAACGTCGTCGTGGGCTTCGCCGGGCTGCTCGACCTCGGCTACGTCGCGTTCTTCGCGATCGGCGCGCACGTCGCCGCGTACTTCGGGTCCGAGTTCCGCGGCATCCACCTGAACTTCCTGCTGATCGCCGCCCTGGCGATCGCGATCACCGCGCTCGCGGGCGTCCTGATCGGCCTCCCCACGCTTCGCCTGCGCGGCGACTACATCGGCATCGTCACGCTCGCGTTCGGCGAGATCATCGGCGAGATCGCGGCCAACGGCCGCGACATCCACCTGTTCGGCGGCACGCTCACGGGCGGCCCGAACGGCATGTCGGCGATCGACAAGATCGACCTCCCGTTCCTCGGACCGTTCTCCGCGCTGGACCTGCGGCCCTGGTACTGGTTCGCGCTCGGCCTGGTCGCGCTGACGCTGGTCGTCAACTTCAGGCTGCGCGACTCCCGGCTCGGGCGGGCATGGATCGCGATGCGCGACGACGAGGCCGCCGCCGTCTGCGCGGGCGTGCCGATGGTGCGCACCAAGCTCGCCGCCTACGGCGTCGGCGCCTCGCTCGGCGGCCTCTCCGGCGCGTTCTTCGCCTCCTACCTGGGCACGGTCAGCCCGACCCAGTTCACGTTCTCGTTCTCGATCTTCATCCTCGCGATGGTCGTGCTCGGCGGGATGGGGTCGATCTGGGGCGTCGTCCTCGGCTCGATCGTCCTGTCGGCGATCAACACCTACCTGCTGCCGAAGGTCCTGTACGACCTGCCGAGCATGGTCGGGTTCGACTTCAACCTCTCGCTCATCGCCTCCGGCATCTACGGGTTCCTGCTGGTGCTGATGATGCTGCTGCGGCCGCAGGGCATCGTGCCCGAGGTGCGACGATCCGGACATGACGTCCACGCGCATCGGGCTCGTCGGCTACGGCTTCGGCGGGCGGATCTTCCACGCGCCGCTGCTGGCCGCGGCGGATAGGGTCGACTTCGCGGGCGTGGTGACCCGCTCCCCGGATCGCCGTGCCGAGCTCGCGCGCGACCACCCCGGCGTGGCGGCCTTCGACGACCTCGCAGCGCTCGCCGCCGCGGGCGCCGAGGCGGTCGCGATCTCCACCCCCGCGCCGACCCACATCCCGCTCGCGCTGGAGGCGATCGCGCTCGGCCTGGCGGTCGTGGTCGACAAGCCGTTCGCGCTCGACGCCGCCCAGGCACTGACCGCGGTCGAGGCCGCCGAGGCGGCGGGTGTCGCGTTGAGCGTCTACCAGAACCGCCGCTGGGACTCCGACCTCTTGACGATCCGGCGACTGCTGGAGCGCGGTGCGTTGGGCGAGGTGACCCTGTTCGAGTCGGCGTTCGAGCGCTTCTCGCCCGACCCGGTCCCCGCCGCCGGCGGCGGCATCCTGCTCGACTTCGGCAGCCACCTGATCGACCAGGCGCTCCTGCTCTTCGGCCCGGTCGCCACGGTCTACGCCGACGGTCCCCTCGACGAGCGCTTCTTCGCGGTGCTCGAGCATCGCGGAGGAATGACGTCGCACGTCTCGGGCGACTGGCGCCAGGGCGCACCCGCGCCGCGGTTCCGAGTCCGGGGGAGCTCGGGTTCATACACCGTCGAGGGCATGGACGGCCAGGAGGACGCGCTGATCGCGGGCCGCCACCCGGACGCGGAGTGGGGGAGCGAGCCGCCCGAGCGGTGGGGCGTGCTGCGGCGAGGCGGCGCGGCCGGGCCGGTCGAGAGCGAACGCGGCCGCTGGGACACCTACTACCCGGCGTTCGCGGCGGCGGTCCGCGGCGAGGGCCCGGTCCCGGTCGACCCGCGCGACGCGGTCGCGAGCTTGGGCGTGATCGACGCGATCCGGATCAGTGCGACGGAGCGCCGCGCGGTCTCGTTGTAGTAGCGCCTGGCATCGGTGGGCGGCGTGGCGTTTGGGTGCCGTGCCGGTATTCGGTTGACGGCCTAGCACTGGCGCGTTGGTGGGGGTGGGCGACGTGAGGGTCCTGTGCGGACCTCCATGTCGCCCACCTCCCTCGGAGTGCAGACGGACGTTCCTCAGACCGATCACGGCAGCCGAGAGCGGATAGGGGTGTCCAGTACCACGAGCTGTAGTGCTTGCCGTTGACCAGGCCGGCGCACCACGCCCCTACTACGCTCTGTCGTATGCCACCGACACCCCCGCCACCCGCCGTCCATGGGGCCGAGGCCGAGGCGATGGAGGTCCTGTGGGACCTCGGCGAGGCGCCGGTGCGGGCGGTGATGGACGCGCTCAACGACAAAGCTGAGGCGCCGCGGGCGTACACGACGTACATGACGATGCTCGGCCGGCTGCACAACAAGGGGTTGTTGACGCGGCGGCGGGAGGAGAAGACGGACTACTACCGCCCGGTGCACACGCGGGAGGAGTACGCGGACCTCAGGGCTCAGGTGGAGGTCGCGGCGGTGATCGACGCGTTCGGGGACGTCGCGCTGGGGCACTTCGCGCGTCAGATGGCCGACCTCGATCCCGAGCGGCGGGCAGCGTTGGAGCAACTCGCGCGCGGAATCAACGACAGCGTGTAGTATTACTGCCTGTAGTAGACGTTTCCTCCCCAGGAAAGGCAGCCCGACGTGAGACACACTCTTGCGACGCTCGGCGTCGCGGCGCTGACGTGCGCCGCGTTGGCCTCCGTGCCGACCGCGAGCCCCGCGGCCACGCGGACGCAGACGACCAGCGACCCCGTGATCGACTGGAACCGGTTCCTGCTCGGTGTGCAGGCGACGCCCGGCCAGCAGCCGGCGACGGTGCAGCCGACCTATGAGCTGGCGGTGATGCACAAGGCGATCTACGACGCCGTCGTCTCGATCGGCCGCGGCGGTGCGTCGATCCCGGCCGCGGTCGACGCCGCCGCCCACGACACGCTCGTCGTCCTCTATCCGAGCCTGAAGGCGTCGATCGACCAGCAGTACACGACCTCGCTCAACCAGGTCCCGAACGGCATCCGCCGCGGGCTCGGCGTCAAGGTGGGCCAGCTGGCCGCGGCGCGGCTCCTACGCGAACGCGCGAACGATGGCTCGACCGCCGCGCCGCTGCCGTTCACGCCCGGCACGCAGCCCGGCGACTACCAGTTGACGCCGCCCGCGTTCGCCCCGCCCGCCTTCACCCACTGGTCCGCGGTGCGGCCGTTCGTCCTGCGCCGCGCGAACCAGTTCCGCCCGCCCGCCCCGCCCGCCCTGACGAGCGCCAAGTACGCCGCGGCGATCGACGAGGTGAAGGCGCTCGGAGTCGCGGCGGGCTCGACCCGCACGCCCGATCAGACGCAGATCGGCCAGTTCTGGAACCCGCCGATCTGGGCGACGTGGAACCGCATCGCGCAGACCGCGGCACTCGGCCACCACGGCACCATCTCGGAGAACGCGCGCACGTTCGCCGCGCTGAACCTCACGTTCGCCGACACCGTGATCGCCTTCTATGACGCGAAGTACACCTATCGCTTCTGGCGTCCGGTGACCGCCATCCGCGCGACCACGGACCCGGCTTGGACGCCGCTGTCGAACACCGCGCCCGATCCGTCCTACCCCGGCGCGCACGGCGCGATCTCGGCCGCCGGCGCCGACGTCCTCTCCGCGCTCTACGGCAACGACTTCGACTTCACGGTCGACTCGACCGCGCTGCCCGGGGTCCTGCGCGGGTTCGTGAGCTTCACCGAGGCCGCGGAGGAGGCGAGCGTCAGCCGCATCTACAACGGCAACCACACGCGGATCGATCAGGTCGCGGGCGAGAACCTCGGGCACAACGTCGCCCGTTTCGTCCTACGCAGTCAGGCGTTGCGCGAGCTGGGTACGTGAGTTGATGACGATTGCCCGGGCGCGCGAGCCGGCGCAACTCGTCGCCGGTCAGCGGCGCCAGCCGCAGGGGTTCGCCGGAGGACGCCGAACCCCATGCCGGTCTCGGCGCGTTCGCCGCTCGCGCGCAGCACCACCAGTTCAGGGTGCTGGGCGAGGAAGTGTCGGACGAGCGCGGTCTTGCCGACGCCCGCGGCGCCCTCGACCAGGACGAGCCGCGGCGCGGCGTTCAACCGCTCGAGCTCGCCGTCACGCCCGGCGAAACGTGACCGCTTCGCGAACATCCGCGGCCGCCGACGCCAACCGAACGCGGCGGCGATTGCATCAGGTTCGATCACGTTCGACCAAGTCAGGGCGAGGCGTCGTCGAGCACGGCGTAGGCGAGCAGCGCGCGGCCGATCGCGCCCGATAGATACTCCGGTACGCCGAGCCGGTCGCGCGGTAGGGCGACGACGACCTCCCCGACGAGGCGCATGATGTCGTCGAACAGCGTGATGTCCGGTCCCTCGTCCTCATCTCCGAGCGTCCAGGCGCACGTCACGGCGGACTCGCGCCACGCCTCCACGTCGTAGCCGTTGTCGCGGCCGTGGGCGGCCAGCGCCCGGTCCAGCAGCCGGACGACGATGGCGGCGTCGCGCGTGAGCGCGTGCCCTCCAGTGACGCATCCGCCGCCCACCGCCGCGGCGGTAAGCCGGCAGCCGGCGCGCAGCAGGACGACGAGGCTCGCCGCCACGAGCTCGTCGGAGGCGGCGACGCGCTCCTCGGCGAGTGCGACGACCTCGCCGCAGCCCGCGGCGGTCGCGTGGTGGTACTGCGCCTCCCAGAAGTCGTAGCCGACCTCGGCGAGGCGATGCTCAGCGCTCACGTCTTGATCATGAGGAGCCCCTCTCCACTCGTTGTCGGTGCCGCGACCCCTGCGCCGCGGCTCTTGTGGAATAAGAGACGCGGGCGCGGCGTCCAGATACCGAGATCCCCCAATCAGGGGAGGAGTCCGGTCAGCTCGGGAACCAGGCCGGTCGCGGCACGCAGCCGCTCGAGGCAGCGTGCGCGGGTCGGGCCGATCGAGCCGATCGGCATGCCGAGCCGGTCGGCGATCTCCGCGTAGCTCAGCGGCGGCTCCGCGGTCAGCAGCTCGAGCAGTGCCCGGTCGCGCTCGGACAGGCGGGCGACCGCGGCGCGCACGCCCGCGTCGCGCTCGGCGGCGATCAGGTCGTCGAGCGTCGTGTCGTGGTGCAGCACGTGGAGCTCGTCGTCGTCGCCGAGGTGGTAGCGGGCGTTGCCGCGCAGGACCCGGAGGCTCTCGTGGTGCGCGGTGGTGGCGAGCCAACCCCCGAGCCGCGCGCCGTCCTCGATCCTGCCGACGCTGTGAAAGAGCCGCACCCACGTCGCCTGCGCGACGTCGTCGGCCTCCGCGGCGCCGAGGCCGTGCCGGCGGGCGACCCCGAGGACGAGGCGCTCGAAGCGCCGGACGAGGAGACGCCACGCGCGCTGATCCCCCTCGGCGGCGCGGCGGACGAGCTCTGGCAGATCCTCGCTCGCGTCCGCACGATGCTTGGTACTCGGCATCGCTCCAACTTCCACTCCGACCTTGCAAGGGCGCTGCAGCGACGTTGGGAGGCTTGCCGCCTCGGTTCGCGGCGGGTTAGGGTCGCGAGACGGTGAACGTCCAAGTCGTTCAGGTCGAGGTCTGCGGCGGCTTGGAGGTGAGCGTCGGCGGCAGGCCGATCGATATCCGCAAGACAGCCCGTCAGGGACGCCTCACTCTCGCCTATCTCGCGCTGCGGGCGGGGCAGCCGGTGACCCGCGCGGACCTGATGGAGCACGTCTGGGAGGACCCCGACCCGCGCAAGGTCTCTTCATCGCTCACCCAGACGCTCTCGCGCTTGCGGGCGGCGCTCGGTCCCGACGTGCTCGTCAAGCTCCCGAACGGCGGACAATGTCTGAGCGGTGACATTTCGGTCGACCTTTTCGAGGCCGAGGCCGAGCTGAGGGCGGCGAGGTCCGATTTCGAGCACGGTGGCGCGTCGGCGGTCGTGAAGGCCGCCGAGATCGTGCTCGAGCGCCTGCGCGGTGAGGTGCTGCTGGGTGACACGGCGGTCTGGCTCGAGCCGTTCCGGGCGCACGCGATCGATCTGCGCGCCGAGGCGTTCGCGCTCCTCGCGGCAGCCGCGCTGCGCGGCGGGGACGCCGCCCGCGCCGAGACCGCGGCGCGGAGAGCGCTGGAGCTGTCCGAGACCGACGAGCTCGCCTGGTCCGTCCTCATCGAGGCGCAGGCCAAACGCGCCGGCGTCGCCCGCGCCAGCGCGACGTTCCACGAGCTCCGCACGCTGCTCAACGACGGCTACGGACTGACACCCAGCGCGCGGCTGATCGCCCTCCACGAGCGGCTGCTCGACCAGGGTGCGGCGGAGTCCGGGCCGCCGACGCGGAGCGACCTTCCCACACGCCTGAAGCTGGCGACGCGCACGACGTTCGTCGGCCGCGACGACCAGTGGGGCGCGCTGACCGGCGCGTTCGAGCGGGTCCGCGCCGGGAGCACCGGCCTGGCGCTCGTCGCGGGAGAGCCGGGGATCGGCAAGACGCGCCTGCTCGCCCAGCTCGGCGCGTGGGCGCACGAGGCGGGGACGACGGTCTTCTACGGGCGCTGCGAGGAGGACGTCGGCGCTCCGTACCACCCGTGGATCGACGTGCTGCGCCAGTGCCTGGCCACCGCTCCGCCCGAAGCCGTCGAGCGGCACCGGCGCGCGCACGGTGCGGTGCTCGGCCGCCTGGCCCCGGACCTCGCCGAGAGCCACAGCATCCCGCAGCCGGTCCTGGACCCCGAAGCGGAGCGCTTCCGGGTCTTCGCGGCGGTCCGCGACCTGTTCGGGGACCTCGCCGGCGATCGCCCGGTGCTGCTGATGCTCGACGACCTGCACTGGGCGGACAAGCCGACGCTCCTGCTGCTCCGGCACCTGTGCGCGAGCGGCGGCGAGCTGCGGGTGCTCGTGATCGCCGCCTACCGGTCGACCGACGTCACCGACGAGCTGGCGGCGACCGTCGCGGACCTGCACGAGCTCGGGGGCGAGCAGATCGCGCTCAGCGGCTTCTCGTACGACGAGGTGATCGCGCTCATGGAGGCCAACGCGGGGCGGCGCGAGCTCGCGCCCGCCGAGCGTGAGCTCGCCGCCGAGCTGCGCAGCGACACGGACGGCAACCCGTTCTTCGTCGTCCAGATCCTGCGCAACCTGATCGAGACGGGGACGATCACGTCCGACGACGTCGGGTGGCGGCTCACGGGCGCGATGACCGCGCGCCTTCCGGAGTCCGTGCTCGCGGTGATCGGCCGCCGGGTCCAGCGCCTCGGCCCCGCGGCGACGCGCGTGCTGCGCACCGCCTCGGTGATCGGCCAGGACTTCGACCTCGGCGTGCTGGCCGAGGTCGCCGGCGTCGAGGAGGAGGTCGCGCTCGACGTGCTCGAGGCCGCGGAGCGCGCGAGGCTGATCTCCGAGATCGAGAGCGGCCGGTTCGGCTTCGCGCACGCGCTGGTCAAGAAGGCGCTCGAGCAGGAGCTCAGCCGCACGCGCCGGGCGCGGCTGCACGCGGCGATCGCCACGGCGCTCGAGGGCGCCGACGCCCCCGCGGGCGAGATCGCGAACCACTTGATCGCGGCCGGCGCCCCGGCCGCGCAGACCGTGCCCGCGATCCTGCGGGCGGGGCGCGCGGCGCTGGACCGGCTCGGCCCCGACGAGGCGGCGCGCTGGTTCGCCACCGGGCTCGAGCTGCTCGGGGCCGGGGACGCGATCGATCGCTGCGAGCTGATGATCGGCCTCGGCGAGGCGCAGCGCCAGGCCGGCGATCCGGAGTACCGGCGGACGCTGCTCGACGCGGCCGCCGCCGCCCAGCGGATCGGCGCGGCGGGGGCGCTGGCGCGCGCGGCGCTGGCCAACAGCCGCGGCTTCGAGAGCGCGTCGGGGAACGTCGACGCGGATCGCGTCGCGAGCCTGCGGGCGGCCCTCGCGTCCGACGAGGTGGCGGGCGACGAGCGCGCCCGGCTGCTCGCCCAGCTGCAGCTGGAGCTGACGTTCGTCGAGACGCTGCCGGAGCGACGCCGGCTCAGCGACGAGGCGGTCGCGCTCGCCGCCGACGAGGCGACCCTCGCCCACGTCCTCTGGGCTCGGCACGCCGTGCTGTGGACGCCCGACCTGCTGAGCGAGCACCTGGTCAACGCGCAGCAGCTGGAGAGCGTGGCGCGCCGGCTCGGCGACCTCACCACGACGTTCTGGGCGGCGTGCGACCGCGTCTTGACCTCGGTGTGGTCGGCCGATCTCGAGGGCGTCGATCGCGGGCTGGCCACGATGGAGGACGTGGCCGACCGGGTCGGGCAGCCGATCCTGCGCTGGATCCGCCTCTGGTACGGCTCCTGGCGGGCCTACCTCGATGGGAGCCTCGACCAGGCGGTGGCGCTGGCGCACGTCGCGGCCGAGGTGGGGACCGCGAGCGGGCAGCCCGACGCCCAGGCGTTCCAGATCGACCAGACGCTGCCCGTCCTGTGGGATCGCGGCGAGCTGTCGGGGATGCTGCCGCTGCTCGAGCGGGTCGTCGCCGAACAGCCCGGGCTGCCGGTGTTCGGCGCGTGGCTGGCGCTGGCGCTGGCCGAGGAGCAGCGGTTCGACGAGGCCCGCGCGCTGCTCGCCGGTGCCGCGGTGGCCGACTTCGCCGACGTGCCGTGGAACATCCTCTGGCTCCCGACGACCTGCCTCTACGCCGAGGTGGCGGCCCTGACCGGCGCCCGGCGCGAGGCGGAGCTGCTCTGCGCGCTGCTGTCGCCGTATCCCGACCTGGTGGTGTTCAACTCGAGCAGCATCCTCGGCACGGTCTCGCGCTTCCTCGGCGCCCTGGCCGCGACGCTGGACGACCACGCGGCGGCCGACGCCCACTATGCGCGGGCGCTCGTGCTCGACGAGCGACTGGCATCGCCGACGCTCGCCGCGCGCACGCGGACGGGCTGGGCGGCCGCGCTGCGCCGCGACGGCGACGGCGACGGCGACGGCGACCAGTTCGCGCGGTCCGCCGCGCTGCTCGACCAGGCCATGGCGACCGCCTCCGAGCACGGGATGGGCGGGCTGCGCTGGCGCTTCGACGCACTTCGACAGGAGATGACACAGGAATGACCAAGACCAAGGTCGCGGTCCTGGGTGGCGGAATGGCCGGGCTCGCCGCCGCGTTCGAGCTGTCCGAGCGCGACGACTACTGCGTCACGGTCTACACGCTCGACTGGCTCCTGGGCGGCAAGGGAGCGAGCACCCGCAACGAGGCCAAGCACGACCGCATCGAGGAGCACGGGCTCCACATCTGGTTCGGGTTCTACGACAACGCGTTCGCGCTGATGGACCGCGTCTACGCGGTGGCCGGCGGCAGCCGAGAGCAGCACTTCATCCCGTGCGGCGACGTCGTGCTCGCCGAGCCGCGCAAGACCGGTGGCTGGGCGCTGCACCGGTTCAACCCGCCGGTCCACAGGGGCGCGATGCCCGGCGACGACCCGGAGATCGACTACTGGGACGCGATCGAGCAGACGCTGGCGTGGGTCGTCGAGCGCTGGGGGAAGGTCAGCCATCAGAACTCGGGCGGCGTGGCGCACTGGCTGCGCGGTGTCGCGCGGTTCTTCGTCGGGATCTTCATCCCCGGGGCCGACCCGGACCGCGGGCCGGTGGGGAACGCGATCGTCGCGGGCTTCGGCCGGGTCGCGAGCGCGATCTCACGGCTCACCCGCTGGATCAAACCCGTCAGCGACCCCATCACCCGCCTCGGCGACGGTCATCTGCGACGGCGGGCGGAGGCGCTGCGGACCGGAGGAGGGAGCCGCATGGCCGGGGTCCCGCACGTCGCGCGCCGCGTCAGCGCGCGCCGGCGGGCGGGGCAGTCGCCGCTCGGCAACGTGTCGCACAGCGAAGCCGTCGCGACCTTGCTCGGGAGGTTCCTCGAGTGGGGCCAGCACACGTACTTCGATCCGGAGAAGATCGAGGAGCCCGAGAACGACGACGCGCGCCTGCTCTATTACGTCATCGACACCGTGACCGCGGTGCTCAACGGCGTCAACGCGGACCATGTCAACGACGATGGCCTCAACGCCATCGATGACATGGACCTGCGCGACTGGCTGCTCAAGCACAAGGCCAGCCAGAACACCGTCGACAACGCGCCCTTCATCCGCGCGCTCTACGACCTCGCCTTCGGCTACCGCAGGGGCGAGTCCGATCAACCGGACATCGCCGCCGGCAAGGGCCTGCAGGCGTGCGCGCGGATCTCGTTCATGTACCGCGACCACCTGGCCTACAAGGCCACCAACGGTCTCGGCGACGCGGTGTTCGCCCCGCTCTACCTCGCGCTCAAGCAGCGCGGCGTGAAGTTCGAGTTCTGTCACGAGGTCAAGGACCTCGAGGTCGGGGGCGGCGCGGTGACGAAGATCACCGGGACCAAGCGCGTGCCCAAGGCGCCTTACGAGCCGCTGCGCCCCGACAAGACGTGGCCGTCCGCGGCCCGCTGGGGGCTCGGCGAGAACGACGCCGGCCCGGCGACCGAGCCCGAGCCCGCGGAGGAGGACTTCGCGCTCGTCTCCGGCAAGGACTTCGACAAGGTCGTGCTCGCGATCTCAGGCGGGTGTCTCGAGACCGTATGCCGGAACGTCTCGGACGCGGTTTCCGACTTCAAGACGATGGTCGAGAACACGCACGCGATCGCCACGCAGGCGCTCCAGGTCTGGCTCACCGGCCCGCTGCAGGGCGAGCACTGGCAACACGACGGCAACGCCGCGCTGTCGGGGTACAAGCAACCGCTCGCCTCCTACTCGGGCATGAAGCACGTGCTCCCCAAGGAGGGCTGGACCGCCGCGGACGGCGTCCAGGACCTCGCCTACTTCTGCGGGGTGCTGCCGACGAACGGCGGGCCGCCGTTGACCGTGCAAGAGCGGGTCGAGGGCGCATTGACCTTCGTCGCGCCACAGGTCCACGGCCGCGGCACCGGGATCTTCTCGGACTGGGACCTGCTGTTCGGCACGACGGTCGGTCCCCTCCGCGCGGACGAGCAGTACTACCGCCAGAACACCAAGCCGGCCGAGCTGTACGTGACGACGCACAAAGACACGCCGCGGCACCGTCTGTGGCCGCATCAGTCCGGCCTGTCGAACCTCGTGCTGGCGGGCGACTGGACGCGCAACGGCATCGACGGCGGCTGCATGGAGGCCGCGGTGGCCTCGGGCTTCCTTGCCGCCGACGCGCTGACGGGCAGCAATCGCACGGTGCCGGGGACGGAGGGCTGGCTGGGCAGCGAGGGAAAGGGACGCAGGACATGAGCTATGTCGAGTACGGCGGGCTGATCACGATCCCGTCGCCGTATCGCTCCGAGGACGCCGTGCTGCACGGCTTCTGGGCGGAGGCCGATCGCGCGAAGCTCGCGGCGCTGTGCACCAAGGTCTTCGCCGGCCCGACCGGCGGCGCGGTGGACTACCAGCCGCTCGGGAAGTTCGTGATGATCACGTGGGGCGCGATCGCCAAGGTCAGCTCGCTGGACCCCGCGTACGCCGATCGCGGCTTCGTGTGGGAGAACCAGGTCGCCGTGTGGGTGCCGGTCGTTCGGCTGCGGCGCGACGGCGACGATCTCGAGGCGGTCAACCTCTCCTGGTTCGTGCCGTACATCTGGCTCGACAACCCGATGTCACTGACGAGCGGGCGCGAGGTCCTCGGGTTCGCCAAGACCTGGGGGACGCCGACGTTCCCGGACGACGACGCGGGCGACGGCGAGAGCCGCTGCACGTTGAAGGTCTTCGGGCTCGGCTCCAAGGGCGACCGCGCGGATTGGCACCCGCTGCTCGAGGTCGACCCGATCGACCGCGGGTTCGACGTCGGCGACGCGCTGGATTCCCTCCTCGACGTCGCCCGGCATGCGAGGGACGCCCTCGGCGACATCGACGGCAGCCCGTTCCGGCCCACGTTCGCGCTCGTGCGCGACGTCGTCGGCGATCTGTTCAACCACCGGCTGAACTCCGTGTTCCTCAAGCAGTTCCCGGACGTCCAGGGGTCCACCGCGGCGGTGTCACAGCAGGTCGTCGAGACCGCGTACGTGGTGCGGAAGTTCAGCGCCCGTCCGCTGCTCGGGCAGTATCACCTCACGGTGCACCCGGTGTACAGCCAGCCCGTGTTCGACGACCTCGGGCTGGCTGACCAGGATCTCGACCTCGCCTACCGGCTCGAGATGGACTTCGACGTACAGGACAGCAAGGTGCTGTGGCCGTGACCGCTCACGGCGTCGTGGTGGACAGGGTGAATGTGAGCGTCCGGCCGTAGGCGCCGGTGCGCAGCGCGTCGGTGGCGCCGATGTGCTGCTTGAAGCCGATCGTGACCGCGTCGTGCGAGACCGGCGCGGTCCAGGCGGCCTTGCTGAAGCTCACCTCGAGCGGCGAGGCAAGCGAGAACGCGCCGTTGGTCAGGTGGCCGGGATCGGACACCGTCAGCGCCGCGTCACCCGCGGTGGAGACCACGTCGGCGGTGGTGGACGCCGTGTAGTCCTTCGCGACGCCCGGCGTGAAGGCGCCGAACATGGCCGGTGCGCCGAGCGTGAGCGAGAGCGTCGCCGGCACGCTCCCGCCGACCGGCGCCGTCGCGCTCGTGCCCTGGACGAACGTGACGTCACCCGGCTGGACGTCGAAGACCTGGTAGCCGCCGGAGCGGCCAGTGGGCACCGCGTCGCCCGTGGCCACGAAGCTCTCGCCGTTGGGCGCCGGCACGTAGACCGTCGCGGTCGAGCCCGCGGGAACGCTCACCTTCATCGAGCTGATCCCGTTGGCGCCCTTGGTCCACTCGCTGGCGATCGTGCCGTGCGGCGACTCGTAGGTGCCGGCGACGTGACCGAGGGTCCCGACCGCCTGCGGCTTGATGACGATCCGGTCATACGCCGTCGAGCCCGCGGCCTGCTGGATGCCCGCCAGGCCCGCGTTGAACCACTCGTCGATCTGGAGCAGGATCATGTGGTTCTGCGAGCCGGCGAAGTCCCAGGACTCGGGGATCGTCGTGCGGCCCTGGTTGACGAAGTTCGCGTAGCTCGGCGCGCTGGGCTCCTGCAGGACGTTCCACAGCACGTCGCCGCGGCCGTTGTTCATCAGCACGTGGTAGATCGGCTGCAGCGAGACCTCGCCGCCGGAGATGTGCGGCCCGGACCCGCCCGGGTGGTACGCGTCGATTCGCGACACCAGGTCGTCGAGCACCGACTGCTTGGCGCCGTCCGGGACGATGCCCATCTCCAACGGGAGCGCATCCAAAGCCTGCGAACCCGTCGCCCCGCTCTTGTAGGTCTTGCTCGCGGCATCGAAGTAGGCGGCGTTGAACGCGTTGCCGAGGCTCGTGGCCAGCCCGCGGTAGTCGGCGGCGTCCGCGTCCTTGCCCATGGCGGCGGCCATCTGCGCCATCCGGTCGGCGATCACCCACAGCCCGTAGGTGCCGGTGGCCTCCTTGGGCGTGGTCGTGTCACCCGCGATCCAGTCGCCGAGGCCGCTCACGAGCAGGCCGCCTGAGCCGATCTGGGCGCGCACGTACGCCAGGTAGTCCTGCATCGGCTTGTAGTACTCGCGCATCGTGCGCGTGTCGCCGTAGGTCTGCCACAGGAAGTACGGCGTGATGACGAACGCGCCGCCCCAATTGACATCGTCGCGGTAGCCGCCGCCGAAGATGGGGAACTCCGGGGCGGTGCCGGGGATGAGCCCGCCCGGCTGCTGGGACTCGAGCATGTCGCGTTGCATGTTGCGCAGGAAGCCGGAGACGTCGAAGTTCGAGTGGATCGCGCCCATCGACTGGATCATGTCCGCGAGCCAGCCGAGCTTCTCGCGGTGCGGGCAGTCGGTGAAGATCGACTGCATGTTGGAGCGGATCGAGTACTCCGACATGCGATGGACCGTGTCGATCAACTCGTTGTCGGTCGTGACGGTGCCGCCGGTTGGAACGTCGGCGTTGGTCTGAAGGCCGACGAGGGTGTTCTCGTCCGGGACGAAGTCGGCGGGCAGGCCGCTGAGCTGGACGTACTGGAACCCGTGGTACATGAACTGGGCCGAGAACGTCTCGCCGTCCGGGTCGCCGTCGGTCGTGTAGGTGTCGAGGATGCCGGTCGCGGCGCCGGCGGACGTCGTGTTGACCGTGCCGTTCCCGCTCCAGCCCTCGCCGGGGACGATCTGGATCGTCGTGCCCGCGGGGACCTTGCCGGCGTCGAGGTGCAGGCGGGGCATGCCGGCGAAGTTCTGGCCGAGGTCGAACGCCCACGAGCCGGGGCCGACGTGCTTGATCGTCTTGGCCTTGAAGGTCTTCTGGACCCGGGTCGGCGGCGCCTCGCGCCACACCAGCTTGGTCTCCAGCGAAGGCGCGGAGGTGATCGATGCGCTCTCCCAGCCCGACAGGTCCGCACCCGGCTCATCCCACCCGGGCTGCACCGCGCGCGCGTCGAAGTCCGTGCCCGAGTACCAGTTGTCGGTGATCGTCGGGCCGTCCTTGGCACGGAAGCCGCGGTTGGTCACGATCGCGTCGGTCGTGCCGTCGGCGTAGGTGAGCTCGAGGCGGGCGAACAGGCGCGGCGTGACCGCCATCTCGGGCTTGGTCGGCGGGCCGGAACCCTGCACGGTGACGCCCGACGCGTGGGTGCCGCTCAGCGGCGGGTCGAACGTCACCGTGTTCGTGCCGACCGCGGTGACGCGGCGCGACTCGAGCTTCTCGCCGCCGTCGCCGGTGTCGACGTTGATGGTGTCGCCGACGGAGTAGCCGGTGACCGCGTCGAGCTGGACCGTGGTCGCGCCGGCGTCGACCGCGCCGATCAATGTCCCGCTCGGCGGGACGATGCTCGTGAACTTCACGTAGGCCGACGTCCGCCCGGCGGCCGCGTTGGCCTGTGGCACGACGTTCGTCTGCCCGTTGCCGAGCGCGACGCCGAGCGTGTTGTCGCCGCCGCGCACGAGGCTCGTGACGTCATAGGCGCCGTACTGGACGGACTTGAGCGGGTTGGTGACACCGGGATTGAGCACCGTGTCGGTGACCGGCTTGCCGTTGACCGTCGCCTCGTACGCGCCGAGGCCGGCGACGTAGAGGCGCGCCTTCGCCACCGGCATGGCGGCCGTGAACGCGCGGGCGAAGAGCGGCAGCGGGTTCGTGAGGTCCGGGCCAGGCGGCGTCGGCTGGCCGGTGACGGTCTTGATGACGGTTGTCGGCGTCGAGGACGTCGAGGAGATGCGGATCGTGTAGTCGACCGGGAAGTTCGGGACCTGCCCGTCCGGCGTGCGCGCGTCGCTGCGCGGATAGAGCACGATCTTGTTGAAGTGCACGACCGACTTGAGGTCGACCTGCACCCACTTGGAGGGCGTGACCGCCTGCGTGGTCGACTGCCGGCTCATGTAGCCCGGGCTCGTGATCCGTCCGTCCGTGAGCTGCTTCGTGCCCCAGCCCTCGGATTGGAACTGATCGAAGGCGCTCACGCTCGTGCCCAGCGCGAGGTTGGTCCCGTCGGGCGCGAGCACCTGCAGCTCGGCGAGCTGGATCCGCGAGACGGTGCCATAGGACGACTCGAAGAGCGGCAGTCCGAGTTTGGTGACGTCGAGGCGGACGTAGCGCGCGTCCTGCTCGCCCACGTCGATCACGACCGGACGGTTCAGCGGCGGCGGCGGGAGGTGGATCCACTGCGCGCTGCCCCAGTCGGTGGGGGAGAGGAGTCCCATCTCGAACGTCGACTCGGCGCTCCAGGGGGAGGCGTCGCCGTTGCCGTCCCACGCCCGTACCTGCCACTTGACACCGGTGCGCGAGGTGAGCGGCTTGCCGGCGTACGCGGCCTGCGGGCTCGCTCCGCCGACCTTCCCGGAGTCCCACAGCTCGTTGCCTGTGGCGTCGACGACCTTCACCTCGTAGGCGGTCTGCCGCGCGGCGGCGCCGCTGCCCGACAGCTTCCAGCTCAGCGTCGGCGTGGTGTCGTCGACCCCCAGCGGCTGGTCGCCGCGGTTGTCGATGCGCAGCGCGCCGACCTGGACCGCCGCCGCGTGTGCGGTGGCGCTCGCGGTCAGCGTCAGGGCGCAGACGACCGGGGCGGCGAGGACCGCCCGAGACCATCGATGCAGCACAACTCTCCTCTCTTAGACCGAGAGCAGGACTGCATCATTTTGATCGTTTGCTGTCAAGTATGGTCGATGAGAACCTCAAACGATCATGAGCGCAACATCTCCACGACGAGGAACGCGAGCTCCAGCGACTGCTGCGTGTTCAGGCGGGGATCGCAGGCGGTCTCGTAACGCGACCCGAGCTCGTCATGGGAGATCATCTGCGCTCCGCCCAGGCATTCCGTGACGTCCTCGCCCGTGTGCTCGACGTGGATGCCGCCGGGGTGGGTGCCGAGGCGCTGGTGGACCTCGAAGAAGCCCTCGACCTCGCCCATGATGTTGTCGAAGTGGCGGGTCTTGCGGCCGCTCGGCGACTCCTCCGTGTTGCCGTGCATCGGGTCGCACTGCCAGACGACGCGGTGTCCGGAGCGCTCGACGGCCTGGATGATCGCCGGGAGCTTGTCGCGCACCTTCTCGTTGCCCATGCGCGAGACCAGGGTGACGCGGCCGTCGACCCGGTTGGGGTCGATCCGGTCGACCAGCGCGACCGCCTCCTCGGGGCTGATCGACGGGCCGATCTTCACGCCGATCGGGTTCTCGATCAGCGCCGCCAGCGCGACGTGGGCGCCGTCGAGCTGCCGGGTCCGGTCGCCGATCCACAGCTGGTGGGCCGAGAGCAGGAACAGCCGGCCCTCGTCGAGCCGCAACAATGCTCGCTCATAGTCGATCACGAGCATCTCGTGGCTGACGAACAGGTCGACCGTCCGCAGCGAGGAGTCGTCGACGCCGCAGGCGGACATGAAGCGCAGCGAGCGCTCGATCTCGCCTGAGACGCGCTCGTAGCGCTCGCCCGCGCTGGACTGCCGCACGAAGTCCATGTTCCACTCGTGCAGGCGATGCAGGTCGGCGAGGCCCGCGCCGGTGATCGCGCGAGCGAGGTTCATCGCCGCCGCCGCGTTGGCGTACGCGCGCACGAGGCGGCTCGGATCCGGTCGCCGCGCGGCCTCGGTGGCCTCGATCGCGTTGACCATGTCCCCGCGGTAGGACGGCAGACCCGCGGCGTCGAGGTCCGCGCTGCGAGGCTTGGCGTACTGCCCGGCGATCCGGCCGAGCTTGATCACCGGCATCTCGGTCCCGTAGGTGAGCACGACGGCCATCTGCAGCAGCGTCCGGATCGTCCCGCGCAGGTGCGGCTCGGTGTTGTCCTGGAACGTCTCCGCGCAGTCACCCCCCTGGAGCAGGAACGCCTTTCCGCGCGCGACCTCGCTCATGTGCCGCTGCAGCAGGTCGACCTCGGCGGGAACGGCGATCGGCGGGACGCTCTCCAGCAGCCGCCGCACGCGGGTGACGTAGTCGCGGTCGGGCCATGGCGGTTGTTGCGCCGCGGGGCGCGCAAGGGCGTCGGCAAGGGCCGCCGCCAGTGGTCGCGGGAGCGGGGGGAGCTCGGGGAGCTCCGCCACGGGCACATCGACGGTCCAGGTCATGCGCAAAACCTAGCCGAGCGGGTCGAGGCCCTCGATCCTCACCGGGACGGCGTCAGGCGCCAGGCTGAACTCGTTGTCGGGGTCGGTCCGCGGCGGCCACTGCACTTCGATCACGCGGGCGATCGTGCCGTCGTCGGCGAGCTGGACGAGCTGCTTCGGCCCGTTATTGCCCTCGTGCCCGTACAGCGCGATCAGCGTGTGCCCCTCCGGGAGCCAGATGCCGCTGAAGAGCCACTTCGGGACCGGCACGCTCGCACCGCCGGGCCACACCGCCACTTCCGGCGCGCTCGTGTCGATCCCGTCGGAGCGATACGCGTAGGGAGGGCAGCACTCCGGATGCGTGACCATGATCCGGGTGCCGTCAGGCGACCACCGCGGCACGCCCTTGAGCGTGGTCCAGCTGACCTCGTTCGGCCGCGCGATCGTGAACACGCCGACCCGCTGCCCGACGTCCTCGCCGACCATCCGCCGCGCCACCGGCGACCAGGCCAGCTCTTCGAACCCGTTCTCGAGGTACCGGGCCCGTCGCACCCGTCCGGTCGTCGCGTCGAGCTCCGCGAGCTTGATGTAGTCGTGTGGTCCGACGATCTCGGCGACGAACCGGTCGTCGGTCTTGAACGTGAGTGCCGAGATCTCGCGCACGCCGCGCGCGAGCGGCAGTCGCCACCAGCGCCGCCGGGCGGGCTCGACGACGAGCACGTGGTCCTGCCGCCCGCTCTGCAGCTCTTCGAGCACGGCGAAGCGGGCGCGGCTGGGGGACCAGATCAGCTTCGGCTCCTTGCCGAATCCTTTGACCGCGATGTCGAACGACGCTTGACCACGGACGCGGACCCGGCCGGGCTGGAGCGAGACGCCCTGGCCCGCGGATGCGCGCACGCTCCCGTCGAGGCCGATGCTGATGCGCCGCCGGCTCGTGAGCTCAGGGCACGAGGTGCCCGAACCACCGCAGTCGGTCAGGTCGGCGATCTGGACGATCACCCGCGGCTCGGGCACGGCCTGCCGGACGGCGGCCGGCGTGGCTCCACACCCGGCGAGGCACAGCACGGACAGGACGAGGCCGGTGCGCATGGGCCGTCACAGCGACCCTCCCACCCGCCGGGCAGCCGGTCAAGCTCAGCTGCGCTGGAGCAGCTGCGTGCCTTCCCAATCGGGCTCGATGTCGTACGGGACGCCGAGGTGGCCGAGGTAGGCATACAGCAGCTCCGGCGGGAAGCGCTCGGTCTTGCGGCGCCGCTTGTAGGCGTCGAGATCCTCGAAGTCGAACGGCTCGCCGGAGGTCTCGAAGACCCACGAGCCGCCGTCGTTGGCCGCGGTGATCGAGCGGCGGTCGAGCAGCGGCGGCGTGCCGTCGATGTCGTAGACCTCGAGGATGCGGGCCGGGTAGGCGTCCTCGCCGTCGGGGACGCAGACGGCACGCACGGCGCGGCAGCCGAGCTCGCGCGCGGCGAGACTCGGGATCACGCCGACGTCGTTCCCCAGCGGGCTGTTGCGGAACAGCAGCGACCAACCGGCGACGGGCACGACGGCGTTGCGGTCCATCTGCCGGGCCGGGCCCATGACCGCCACCGCGTCCTCCAGCGAGCGCCACCGGACGGGCTGCATCCGCCAGCCCTTCATGCCGTCGAGCAGCCAGGGCGCGACCGTGTCCGCGGGCGCGTGGATGAACCCGACCGTCTGCGTGACCGGGCCGCCGGCCGAGGACGGCAGCATCAATCGACCTTCCGGAGCTCGAACTTGCCCTTGGGGTCGTTCGCGAGCAGGCGGTACTCGTGGGCGTCACCGCGTGGGTTGTCGAACCCTTCGAACTCCACGTAGTGCCGTTTGCCGTCGAGCGAGTACTGCAGATCCGGCCGGTTGGTGCCGACCCGGACGCCCTCGAGGTTCACCTGCTGCTGGTTCACGCGGAGATCGTAGGCGCCGGGCGGGAGATTGGCGATCTCGTCCGCGAGCGCCTGGTTGTGCGTCGCGCGCCCGATCGGCCGGTTCAGCCGCAGCGGGGCCGGCGGCTTCGGGTTGACCGCGATGTCCTGCGGGACGCGCTCCCGGCCCGGCGCCCCGAGCCGTCCGCCGACGCCGCCGATCCCGCCGCCGAGCAGCAGGTCGGTGGCCATGCCCCGCGGGTCGAACGGGTCGCCGCCGTGGACAGCGCGGTTCCCCGCGCCGCCGGCGAAGCTCTCGACGCCGCCCGCGAGCGCCCCGCGGCCGAACGCCGCCGCCTTCGAGCTGCCGCTGACGAGCGCGCCGGCGCCGTAGCCGAGCCCGCCCGCGGCGCCGCCGATCAGCCCTGCGACCGCGACCTCGGTGTAGTTGACGTGGCCGGTGGTGGCCTTCTGGATCGCGGCGCTCGAGCCCGCGCTGAGCAGCGCACCGCCGATCATCGCCGCCCCGAGCGGCCCGCCGACGCCGGTCGCCATCACCGCGATGCCACCGACGATCAGCACCCCGGCGACGATCCAGTCCGCGTTGCGCGAGAAGAAGTTCGAGCCCATCCGGTCGCGGATCTCGCGCAGCTCCTGCTCGGTCACCGGCCGCAGGCCGAGTGGGTCGGCGCGACCGATCGGGTCGTTGCCGGCGTAGTGGTACGTGTTGGTCGCGTAGGCCGTGCCCGGCAGCGGCGGGAGTGGGTCGGGGGAGAGGAAGCTGCGCGTCGACGGGTCGTAGACGCGCGCCCGCAGCCACGTGTGGCCGGCGAACTCGACCTCGCCGCGGTAGCCCCGGAGCGGCGCTTGGAACGCCGGAGCGCCGAACGGGTCTCGCGGGCCGGGGTCGTCCTCGGGCAGACCGACCACCGGCGAATACGGGTCCGCCGTGTCCCATAGGAGCTCGACGTCGTCGACCGCCGCGAGCTCGCCGAGCGCGTCGACGTCGACCTGTGTGTCGCCGATCGCGACGAGCCGGCCCTGCGCGTCCCAGCGGTACGCGCGGTCGAACCCGTCGCCGTACTCGCGCACGCGCCGCCCGGAGCCGTCGTACTCGAAGAACGTGGCGTCGCGCTCGGTGCGGCGGGCGAGCAGCTGTCCTGCCGCGTCGTGCTCGTAGGTGACCACGCCGTCGGCTGACTCCTCGCGCACGAGCCGGCCGCCCGCGTCGTAGGCGAACGTGTGCCCGCCGGCGGCGACGAGCTGGCCCGCCGCGTCGTACACGACGCCCGCGGTCTTGCCGTTCCAGCGCACGTCGAGGTCGATCCCTGTCTCGTAGCGGTAGGACAGCGAGAGCCCGTCGCGGCGGCGCTCCACGAGCCGTCCCGCCCGGTCCCAGGCGAACGCGTGCGAGTGTCCCGGCTCCTCGATCCCCACCTCGCGGCCGAGCTCGTCGCGGGTGATCGTCGCCGTGCCGAACGTGGCGAGGTTGCCGGAGGCGTCGTAGGTGTACTCCATGCGGCGGCCGGCGCCGTCGACGCGGGCGGTCACGCGACCCGCGGCGTCGTAGCTCCAGCTGGTCGCGCGGCCGAGTTGATCGATCTCGCGCACGAGCTGTCCCACCGCGTCGTACTCGCGTCTGACGATGCCGCCGAGCGGGTCGTGGATCTCCGCGAGCCGGCCGCGGTCGTCGTGCACGTAGCGGGTCGTCGCGCCGTTGGCGTCGGTGGCGGCGACGAGCTGGCCCGCGGCGTCGTAGGCGAAGCGGCGCGTGCCGTCGTGGCGGTCGGTGATCGCGACCGGCAGCCCGCGCTCGTCGTAGGCGTACAGCGACAGCCCGTGGCCAGGCGCATACCACTCGACGACGCGGCCGTTGTCGTCGTAGCGCAGCCGCTCGCTCTCGCCGCCGGGCCCGATGGTCGCGATCAGCGCGCCGTCCGCGTCGTGGACGAACTCGAAGTCGCCGCGCCGGGCCAGGCGGCCGCAGCGGTCGTACTCGAACGTCGTGACGCGCCCGGACGGGTCGGTGACGCGCTCGATGCGGCCCGCGGGCGTGTACTCGATCCGGCTGACGCCGCCGAGCGGGTCGGTGACCTGCGTGCGCCGCCCCAGGCGGTCGTACGTGGCGCGGGCGGTCGTCCCGTCCGGGCGCTCCTGGGTGAGGCAGCGGCCGAGCGCGTCGTAGGCGAACGTGGCGGAGGTGTTGCCGTCGTGAAGGGCGCTGACGCGGCCGAACCGGTCGTGCGTGGCGTCGTAGCGGACGCCGACCGGATCGGTGGTCGCGGTGAGGTTGCCGCCCGCGTCGTACTCGCGCAGCCAGGTCGCGCCGGCCGGGTCGGTGGTGTGGGTGCGGCGGCACAGCTCGTCGTGGCCGAAGCGCCAGGTGGCGCCGCCGGGCTGGACGAGCTCGACGAGGTTGCCGAGGACGTCGTAGTCGTGGCGCGTGACACGGCCGAGGCCGTCGACGGTCTCCGCCGTCTCACCGTGCTCGCCGTGGCGGGTCTCGACCCGCGTGCCGAGGGGGTCGATGACGGCGGTCCTCCGGCCGGCGGGGGAGTACTCGAAGCGCCAGGTCGACCCGTCGGGGTCGCGTTGCTCGAGCGGGCGGCCGGCGTGGTCTGCGACGAACGTCGTGCGGCGCCCGAGCGGGGAGATCGCGGCGGTCACGAACCCGGCCGCGTCGCGTTCGAGCCGTGCCGTGTTGCCGTCGGCGTCGGTGGCGGACAGCAGCTGCCCGTCGGCGTCGAAGCCGAACGCGACGCGCACGCCGTCGGGGTCCGTGATGGCGTGCACGAGGCCGTCGTGGACGGTGAGCCGCGTGATGCCACCTTCGGCGTCGACGATCTCGATCGGGCTGCGCTCCGCGCCCGCGTATCGATGGCGGATCGTGGCGCCCGCAGTCGTCACGTCGAGGACGCGGTCCTGGTCGTCGTAGGTGAACGTGAACTCGGCGCCGGTGGGGAGGACGCGGCGCGTCAGGTTCGCGCGCTCGTCCCATTCCTGCACCGTGACGGCGCCCTTGCGATCGGTGACGGCGACGGGGTTGCCGTGGGCGTCGTACTGGAAGCTTATGCGGGTCTCGTCGCCGGCGATCAGCGAGAGCAGGCGGCCGTGGGTGTCGTGGATGTAGACGTTGGCGGGGCCGTCGGTGTCGTCGGAGGTGACGGTGACGTGGCCGGGGAGGTAGGCGAAGAGGGTGTTGCGGCCGAAGGGGGAGAGCTGGTGGATGACGCGGCCGTCGTCGTCGTAGGCGTTGGCGACTTCGACGACGCCGTCGGCGTCGGCGACCGAGAGGACTTTCCCGGCGTCGCCGATCTCGTAGTGGCGTCCGGGCGCTTCGACGAGGGCGCCGTGCTCGTAGCGGTAGCTGACGGTGCGGCCGTCGGAGGCCTCGAGGGCGCTGATGCGCTCGTTGCGCCAGTGCACGCGGACCGTGCTGCCGCGCACGGGACGCCACTCGGCGAGGCGGCCGTCCTCGTAGGACAGCGCGACGTCCGTGCCGGGGCCGTGCGTGACGCGGGTGGGCCGACCGGCGGCGTCGAACTCCCAGCGCTCGCCGCCGAACCAGTTCAGGGCGAGTCCTTCACCGGGCTCGACGAGGGCGTTGACGCCGAGCACGCGGCCGTAGCCCGCCCCCATGCGCGGGAACACGGCGCGTTGCCCGTCCGGGCCGATGTACTCGGCGCCGTCGGCGCGCGCGATCAGGCGGACGTCGGCCCAGCACGACCAGCCCGGCCCGAACGCGCCCACGTGGTCGGAACGGCTGTTGTAGGTGCGGACGAGGAGGTCGTCCTCGACCTCGACGAAGTTGCCGCTCGCGGTGTTGACCGGGTCGTTGGCGTAGCCGGTGGTGGGCGGCATGCCGTAGGCGACGGGGTCGTCGAAGGTGACGTGCCGGCGGCCTCCGAGCAGCCCGGCGGCCTTCAGGCTGGCGTGGATCGCCGAGTCCGGGAGCGTCTTGACCTGACCGTCGCCGCCGGCGTGGCGGAACGCCTGCGCGATCTTGGCGACCCAGCGCGCGTCGATCTCGTTGTAGTCGACGAAGGTCCCGAACCCGGCCAGCAGGGAGCGGATGTCGAGCACGCCCCACTCGGTGCCGCTGAGGAAGCCCGCATAGTCGCTGCGCAGGCGGCGGTCGTGGGCGCGCAGCGCGTCGTCGGCGCGGCGACTCTGCGCGGCGAACCGGTCCAGGTCATCCGGACGTGCAGAACTCGTACCCATCAGCTCACTCCGTTTCGCCGACCACGGCGACCGATGCTGCCGCGGTGCGCACGCGTGCGCGAGAGTCCCGAGGCCCAACTTCGCGCCTGGGACCCGGCCCAGGACCGCTCAGGGGTTATGAGACAATCGCGCTGATGCAGGCGTCAGACGCCTTCAAGAGGGAGCCCATACGCAAACCGCCGGCAGGGGCGTCCTCGCTGACGGCCGCGCTGCTGGCCAGGAGAGATGCCGAAGCCGAGAACGACCCCCTGGCGGCGGCCCGGAAGGACCTCCTGAGCGAAGTGCCGATACAGCCCCCGGCGGCGGGCATCCAGCAGGACGTGTCGGTGCCGCTCCCACCTGGTTTGCCGGCGACCGGCCTCCCGGGACTGCAGCTCCGGCTTCATCTGACCACAGCCGCCAACCATCCAGATGTGCTCGCCCAGGGCCTCAACCCCGCCTTGAAGAAGAAGGGGATCGGAGGCCCCAACGGCGAAGGGTCCGACGCGCAGAACTTCTACGCGCTCGACCTCCAGGATCGCGCGACCGCGGGGCAGGTCGATCAGGACCTGTCGGGAGGACGGCCCGTCGGGGTCGTCAGCGGCGATGAGGGCATCCAGGACACCAACTATCGCGGGCTCGGGGGCGCTCGCCGGTATCCGGGGATCGCGCCGCCCATCCGCGATCGCGTGCGCTACCCGGGCCACGGCACGTTCTCGTTCCCGGTCCCGCTCACCCCGCGAAGCACGCGTCAGCTCACGGTGCATGCGAACGAAGCCCCGATCCTGCAGGGACACCGGATGAGCACCAACCAGGTGGAGCAGCGCGTCCACGACAGGATCCGGGCCGGCCTGTCCGACGCGCTCGGCCGGCAGATCCTCCCGTGAGGGCCTGACCGCTTCGCCTCGGTAGCCTCGTTCGCATGGCGACCACGCAGGTCTTGCGCAGCGAGCGCTTCCCGGATCTCGATGACGAGGTGCTGTTCCCCCGGCTGTCCGACGGCAAGCTCGAGTGGCTGGCCGAACGCGGGACGCGCAAGAGCTTCGCGGTCGGCGACGTGCTCTACGAACACGCGGACCGCGACGCGCCGTTCTACGTGATCGAGCGCGGGCGGGTCGAGTTCGTCGACCGCAAGCCCGGCAAGAACATCACGATCTCCGAAGCCGACGCGCGCACCTTCATCGGCGACATCGCCGCCTTCACCGGCGAGCCGACGATCAGCGCCTGCGTGGCGGTCGAGCCGACGGACACGATCGCGTTCGACCGCGGCCAGCTGCGCGACATGATGGCCCGCTGGCCGGAGTTCGGCGAGCACATCTTCCGCACGCTGCTCGCCCGCCGCTCCTGGCACGAGGCCGAGGGCCACGGCGTCATGCGGCTGATCGCCGCGCGCGGCTCACGGCGCGCGTACGAGGTGCGCGAGCTGCTCGAGCGCAACCTGCTGCCGGTGCGCTGGTACGACGTCGACACGGACGAAGAGGGCCTGCGGATGCTCGACTGGCTCGAGATCCCGCCCGCCGAGACCCCCGTGCTCGTGCACGCCACGAACGTGATGCGCAATCCCTCGCCCGCGCAGGTGGCGCGCTCTCTGGGGCTCCGCGCCGAGGTCGACGGACAGCGCTTCGACCTGGTCGTGCTCGGCGCCGGCCCGGCCGGACTGGCGGCTGCCGTCTACGGCGGGTCGGAGGGGCTGCGGACGTTCGTCGCCGAGGCGTGGGCGCCCGGCGGCCAGGCGGGGACGAGCACGCGGATCGAGAACTACCTCGGCTTCCCGAGCGGCATCTCCGGCATCGACCTCACCCGCAAGGCGACCCTGCAGGCACGCCGCTTCGACGCCGTGCTGTCGAGCTTCCACCGCGCGGTCGAGCTCGCCGACGGCCCCGAGGGGTTGGTGCGCGTCGACCTCGACGACGGCCAGCACGTCCTCGCCCGGTCGGTCGTGATGGCGACCGGCGCGCGTTGGCGCGAGCTGAAGGCCGAGGGCGTCGACCGCTTCCGCGGCGCGGGCGTCTACCACGCGGCGATGGCCACGGACGCCGAGCGCTGCCGGGGCGAGGACGTGATCGTCGTCGGCGGCGGCAACTCCGCCGGCCAGGCCGCGGTGCATTTGAGCCACCGCGCGCGCAGCGTACGGATCGTGGTCCGTGGCAAGGCGCTGAAGTCGACGATGTCGGCGTACCTCGTGGATCGGATCGAGCGCTCACCCACGATCGAGGTGATGACCGAGACCGAGATCGAGGCGGTCCACGGCGGAGCGACCGTCGAGACGGTCTCGCTTCGCGGTGCGGACGGCGGCGTCGAGCGCGTCCATGCCACCGCGGTGTTCGTGATGATCGGTGCCACCCCGTGCACCGAGGCCGCCACGGGCATCCTCGCCACCGACGCCGCCGGCTACCTGCTGTGCGGCCACGGCGCGTTCAAGTGCGCCGGCCATCTGAACTGGCCGCTGCGCGACCGCGAGCCGCACATGCTCGAGACCGTCCGCCCGGGCGTCTTCGCCGCCGGCGACGTACGGGCGGAGGCGTCCAAGCGGGTCGCGGGAGCGGTGGGCGACGGCGCGATGGTCGTCCGCTTCGCCCACGAGGTGCTGGCGGGCTAGACCCCGAGCTGCCGGGCGAGCGAGGCGAAGTCCCAGTGCGTCCGCTGGGACGCGATCGCGCCGCGCTCGAACTCGACGATGACGATCGCGGTCACGGAGGCGCTTCGATCTGTTGGCGCGACCCCCGGAAGGAGCCACGCCAGCTCGCAGTCGTGGACGAACGACACCGTCAGCTCGTCCACGAGGCGGAACCGGTCCACCACCCGCGCCTTCCGGGTGAGCGCGAGCTCACCGGGCAGGTGCGGGAGCAGCGCGTCGCGGTAGAAGCTCTCGACCTCTTGCCGCCCCGACGCCCCGGTGAGGGTGGGCATGTGCCGGACCGACGGCGCGGCCGTCATCGAGCGCATCGCCGCGTCGGGATCGCGGTGCTCCAGCAGCGCCGTGACGTGCTCATCCCACGTGTGCTCGAGCCGGCGCATGAACTGCGCGATCTCGGTCGTCATACCCGACCGAGTCTGGCAACTACGGGTCAGTACTCGTTCTTGATCACGAAGTACGAGCCGCGGATCGTGCCGGCCAGCTTGGACCGCTGCCGCGCGAACTTGAAGCTCGACGCGAGCTCCTCCGGGACCTCCATGCCGTCCGAGAGCTTGAATCCGACCGCCCGCTTCGGGTCCGGGCCGTCGAGGGTGTACATCACGTTGATCGACAGGCCGCTCTCGTAGAACACGTAGGCGATGCGGATGTTCTCGACCTGGAACGCCGTGGCCTCCAGCGGGGGAGAGGAGATCACGAGGTCCCGCTCCTCCTTGAGGATCCGGTGCACCCACTCGATGGTCTCCTGGGCCTCGCTCGCGGGTTCCACCGTGAACGTGTGGTCGTACTTGTTCTTGAAGTAACGGGCCTCGTTGGCGCGCAGACCGGCCAGCGCGTCAGCGTGCGGTGACGACTCCAGACCGACGGTCGAGACGGTGACGAAGTCCACGGTGTAAGACATGTCGCGTCCTCCGGGTTGTTTCGACCGCAGGCTACCTCGTGATTCGCGGCCTACGCGGTCGCTTGATCGCCCCAGGCGTTGTCGATCACGTACAGCCAGCTGCCGTCGTCCTGTCGGCGAGCCACCTCGGCCGTCGTCGCCCCGAGCGCCGCGGGGCTTCCATCGGGCATCGTCCCACCCGTCAGCGTCCAGCGGTTGGAGAGGTACGCGAGGTCCCCGACGCGCAGCGAGAGCGTCGTGTCGAGGCTGATCTGACCCCGGCGGTCGAGGAACCAACGCAGCGCTTCGCGGATTCCGTCGCTCCCCTCCACAGTGACGCCCGGCTGCGGGATCAGAGCCGCGTCCGGCTCATAGAGCTCCATCAGCGCTTCCAGGTCGCCGGCGTTGAACGCCTGCTCGAACAGGCGATGGAGCTGTTCGGGTTCGTTTGCGGGCATGGTCTCCCCACTTCCGGGTGCGAGCTACGCGATGCTACGCGCCACGCGTGGCTCGGGCAACGGTGCACGACCCGTACGGTCTTCGGCGCGATGGATCGAACACGGGCGTCCGACAGCGAGCGGGATCTCTTGCTGCGCGGCTTCCCAGAGGCAGTGCGCGATGACGCGCTGATCGCCGTCCGCGCACTTCCACCGCGCGAGTATCCGGCGTCGGTGAGGGACGAGACGGTGGCTGTCGGCGAAGAGCGGATCGCGATCCCGTACCGCGTCCACTATCCAGAGCTGGCCGTACCGGAGGAGTTGAGTGACCGGCAGCGGCGGATCGCGAACTGCATCTACTCGCGGCATGGCGACGGCTACGTGCGCGAGCGTTCGATCGCCCGTGTGCTCGACGCGACCGAGCCGTGGGTGATCCCGTACGTGCTCCAGCTGCTCGGCGAATATGTCGTCGAGATCTGCCTGATGATCCTCGCGAGAGCTCCGCTCACGTCTCTGGACTATCGGGCGTTCGCGCAAGCGAACCGCGACTTCATCGATCTCACGGAACAGCGGGCTACCAGCTACTGGGGTGCGTACTACCGCTGCCAGTACGCTCAGCGGTGTGACTTTCCAGCCCTTGTCGCGCTCGACCTCGTGCGAACGCGCGGGCACGCCACACTGGTGCGGCGTGTGGAGCCGTGACCCCGACCCCCTTTGCCGATGATCAAAGCCGCGTTCGCCATCCTCGCCGTCGCCGGCACGGGCTTGCTCGCCCAGGGCGGCGAGCTGCCGCGTGACGCGGTCGCCACGGTCGACGGGCAGGCCATCGAGCGGCAGGAATTCGACCGCTGGCTGACGATCGCCGCCAAGTCGAGCTTCGGCGCGGTGCCCGATCGCGAGGACGGCTACCGCAAGTGCATCGCCGCGCGGCGCAAGGCGCTGCCGCCGAAGGACCGGCAGAAGGTGTCCCGCCACGAGCTCGTGACGTGGTGCAAACAGGACTATGCGCAGCTGCGCAACCAGGTCATGCAGCTGCTCATCAGCTTCAAGTGGATCGCCGGGGAGGCCGCCCTACAGGGCATCACGGTGACCGACGCCGAGGTCGATCAGTCCTTCCAGGAACAGAAGAAGCAGAGCTTCCCCAAGGAGTCGGACTATCGGAAGTTCCTCAAGCAGAGCGGCCAGACCGAGGCGGACATCCTCCAGCGCGTCAGGCTCGACCTCTTGTCGAACAAGCTCCGGGACAAGGTCGTCGCGGGCAAGGATCAGGTCTCCGACGAGGCGATCGCGCAGTTCTACGCCGACAACAAGGCCCGCTTCGCCGTGCCTGAGCGGCGTTCGCTGCGCATCGTGCTGACCAAGCGCAAGGCCGACGCCGAGCGAGCGCGCTCGGCTCTTGAGCGTGGCACCTCGTGGAAGGCCGTGGCCCGCCGATACTCGATCGACAGCACGTCCAAGTACGCCGGCGGCAAGCTCGGCTTCGTCTCGAAGGGCACGTTGGACCGCCGGCTCGACAAGGCCGTCTTCGGCGCCGTCAAGGACCGGCTCGTCGGCCCGGTCCGGACGCAATATGGCTACTACGTCTTCACGGTCACGAGGGTCAAGCCGGCGCGCCAGCAACCGCTCGAGGAAGTCAGGGACGTCATCAAGGAGACGCTCGTCTCGGAGCAGCAGCAGGCGGCGCTCGACGCCTTCGTGAAGGACTTCACGGCACGCTGGAGGGCGAAGACCATATGCGCGGACGGCTACAAGACGTCCGACTGCAGCAACGGCCCGGCGCCGACGCCGACGCCGACGCCGACCTCCTGAGGGCTCGAGCGCCCGCCCGACTCTGGACGTCTCTGCACGCGGCGACCTCCCGGTCGCGCGCGACGTGCACCGGAGTCCGGACAGATCGCTAGGCGCGCCACTCGACGGCGCGGCACCGCGGGTCGCGCGGCTCCCCACTCCTTGTCGTCCGATGCGCGAGCGATGCGGCTCCGCGCCGCTGTCACGCGGTCGCGGTTGGCGAGACGAGCGTTGAGTCACGCAGGTCGGTCACCACATGTGCGACGTAGAGAGCCGCGTCAACGGACGGTGCGTCGGGCACGCGGACGCACCATGGCGAGACCCCGTCGGGCGGCAGCTCACAACCCAGGACCGCATGGCCGAAGCGTGCGAGCTCTTCTGCGTTGAGCGGGGACTTGTCGTCAGGCCGTTCATTGGTCCGGAACTCGTGCAGCACCAGCACGGCGTGGGATACACCCGTGGCTTCGGCGAGCGTGCCGGCCCATGCCGTTAGCAATTGGTAGCGGAGTGCACCGATCCTCGGGTCCTCGATCGGGAAGCGACACAGCCGAGTGACGAGATCCTGAATGCAACGCGAAAGCCGGTCAGGGTGTTCCCAAGCTCCGGGCGCCTGGGGGTGGGCAGGAAAACCTTCCTCTGGGTAAAGGTTTCCTTGCCACCCCCCTTCCACACCGAGACACAGCGGGGCTCAGCGGCGGGCGCGGGCGGCCCAGATGAGGTAGAGCACGGCGCCGAACGCCGCGTAGCCGGCGACGTTGGTGAGGTGCGCGACGTCCTGGGAGGAGCCGGCCACGAAGGACACGCCGGCGACGGTGGAGATCGCGCCGCTGGCGATCATCGGGAGCTCGCGGCGCGTGATCGCGGTGCCGAGCTGCACGGCGCCGGAGACGATGGCCCAGACGCCGAAGACGGCGAGGGTGGTGCCCGCGTCGGAGGTGCCCGCGGCCACCGCGAGCGCGACGGACGCGGCGAGGCTGATGAGCGCGTTGACGACGGCCCGCAGCTGGACCGACGCGCGGGCTTCGACGATTGACGCGATGACGTCGATGAGCGGGTAGGCGGCGAGCAGCACGGCCGCGGCCGTCGGCACCGCCTCGCCCGCGTCGGGGTCACCGCCCAGCGCGGCCGCGAACGCGCCCGCCCAGACCAGCGCGGCGATCGCCCGCACCCAGGCGATCCGGCGTCTCGCCGGAAGCAAGGGAGTGGACATGACGGACGATGCGGCGGACATATAAGGGCCCTTCAGTAGAGAAAGAACGATCGTTCTCCACCGTAGCCGCAGCGACCCGCCATGTCAAGAACGATCGTTCTTTCCGCTACTGTCCGAGGCGTGCCGCGCATCGCCACGCTCCCGCCGGTCAAGGACTCCGAACCCCGGACACGGCTCCTCGCGACGGCCTCGCGGCTCTTCTACACAGAGGGCGTCAACAGCGTCGGCGTCGACCGGATCGTGTCCGAGGCCAACGTCACGCGGGCGACCTTCTACCGGCACTTCCCCGGCAAGCAGGACCTCGTCCTGGCCTACCTGCAGAGCGCCCACGACGTGATCGAGCAGCGGATCGCCGCGGCCCTGGAGATCGAGGACCCGAAGGCGCGGCTGTCCGCGCTCGGCGAGGACATCGCCGCCCAGCTGCGATCGCCGGGCTTCGGCGGCTGCGCGTTCATCAAGGTCGCCTCCGAGTTCGACGACCCCGACGAGCCGATCCGCCGCGCCGTCTCAGCGCACCGCGCGTGGTTCGCCGAGACCGTCCGGACCGCCTTCGCCGACGCCGGTCACGCGCGTCCCGACGACGCGGCGCGGCACTTCATCATGCTCCGCGACGGCGCGATGGTCGCCGGCTACCTCGACGAGTCCGAGCAGGCCGCCGAGACCTTCCTGCGAAGCGTCGGCGCCCTTTTCTGAGACGATCCGGCTCGATCCGAGCGGAGGAGGAGTCGATGATCGAGCCCTATCAGGCAATCGGACTGGTCCCGACGATGTGGGGCATCAAGCGGCGCGAGGACATCCGGCGCAACCTCGAGCACCTCGACCACCTCGTCACGGCCTCGACCTGGCTCGGGGGACTCGATCTGCCGGTGCGGCTCGTCGCGGTGCCGGAGGGCGCGCTGCAGGGCTTCAACGACGAGGTGCTCGACCTCGATCACGAGACCTTCGCGCGCGAGTGCGCGATCGACATCCCCGGGCCCGAGACCGACGAGCTCGGGCGCCTCGCCCGCAAGTGGGGCGTGTTCGTGATGGCGCAGGCGAAGGCGCGCCACCCCGAGTTCCCGGGGCGCTTCTTCAACGTCGGGTTCGTGCTCGATCCCGACGGCGCGGTCGTCCTGCGCCATCACAAGGTGGTCCCGCTCCTGCCGGTCGAGCACTCGATGACACCGCACAACGTGTACGACCGCTGGGTCGAGCTCTACGGGGAGACGCTCGACGCGTTCTATCCCGTGGCCGACACGGAGATCGGCCGGCTGGGGATCATGATGGCCAACGAGGGGTCGTACCCGGAGAACGCCCGTGGGCTGGCGATGAACGGCGCCGAGGTCGTCTATCGCGCCTCCTTCCCGCATCGGGCGAGCGACGCGTACGTCGTCCAGACCCGCGCCCGCGCGCTGGACAACAACTTCTACGTGATCGCGCCCAACGTCGGCACCTACTACCTCACCGCCGACGACGACACCCCGATCGACACGTTCGGCGGGCATTCGCTGATCGCCGACTACCTCGGACGTGTCGTCGGCGACCACGCCTACAGCGGCAGCTCGTCGTGGGTCGCGGGGACGATCGACATCCACGCGTTGCGCCACTTCCGCGCCAACGCGAAGTGGGGCAACTGGATGAAGGACCTCACGACCGAGCAGTATCGGCTGATCTACGACCAGCCGATCTACCCGAAGAACCTCTACGCCGAGCGCCCGCCGTACAACCACGAGGAGTACCGCGAGAACGTGCTCGAACCGCAGATCCGCAAGCTGCAGGAGCGCGGGATCTACGTCAACCCCGAACGACCTTGACCTTCTTGGAGCGGGATGTGTTGCCCGCGCCGTCGGTGACGCGCACGGTCAGGTTCTTCGCCGTGCCGCGCAGGCGCAGCTTGCGCTTGAAGGCGGCGACGAGGATGCGCTTGTTGCGGCGCCGCACCTCGACGCGCTTGACGCCCGACGCGTTGTCGGTGGCCTTCAGGTTCAGCGTCAACCGGCGTCCCTTGGCCGGGGCGACCGTCGCCGTCGAGAGCGTCGGCGCCGTCTCGTCGAGGATGATGTCGTCCTGGAAGGTCTGCGACGGGTCGACGCACGAACCGCTGAACCGCACGTAGACCGTCTTCGGCAGCCGTTCCGGCCCCGACGAGTCGAGCACCCACGGGTAGCGGCGGCCGGGGTCGACCTGGCCGCTTGACGGCGCCTTGAACCCACCGTCGTTGGAGATCGAGAGCCCGGTCGCGCCGTCCGGCGGGATGATCGTCAGCTGCAACTTCGGGTCCTTCGTGTAGCGCGCGCCCGCGGCGATGCTGACCCCGATCGGCTGGCCGTCGCCGCGCCCGGCGCCGGCGCACGGCGGGGGAGCCGGCGGCGCGACGACGGTGAAGGTCCGCGTGGCGGGCGTCTCGTCCGCGTTGCCGTGGGTGTCGACGGCGCGCACGGAGAACGTGTAGTCCCCGACGCCGAGCGGCCCGAAGACCTGCGGCGAGGCACACGGTTGCTCGCTGCCGACCGCCGTTCCGGGCCCGTCGAGCCGGCAGCGGAAGGCGGCGCCCGCGTCGTCGGACGCGAACGAGAACGACGGCGTCGTCGCGCCCGTCTGCCCGCTCGGGCCGTCGGTGATCGTCGTGTCCGGTGCCGTCAGGTCGAGTTTCATCGCGAACGCGTCGAAGTCGCCGTTCTGGGTGGTGTCGAACGCGCCCGTGCTCGTGGGGAAGCCCGCGGAGCTGGTGGTGCCGCTGACGTAGACGCCGCCCTGTCCGTCGAGCGCGATGCCGAGGCCGCCGTCGCCGGCCGAGGAGCCGACGAACGTCGAATATCCGAGCCTCTCGCCGGCCGGCGTGAGCTTGGTCACGAAGGCGTCGTCGCCCCCGTTGTGGCCGGTGTCGAACGCGCCCTCGGTGGTCGGGAAGCCGAGCGAGTTGGTGACGCCGGCGACGAACGCCTCGCCCTGCCCGTCGACCGCGATCCGGTTGGCGACGTCGGAGCCGGCGTCGCCGAGGAAGGTCGAGTAGGCGAGGGCGCCCCCGGCGGCGTCGAGCTTGGTGACGAACGCGTCGTCGTCGCCGTTGTAGCCGGTGTCGACGGCGCCCGCCGTGGTCGGGAAGCCCGGCGAGCGGGTCGCGCCGGTGACGTACGCGCTGCCCTGGCCGTCGACCGCGATCGCCCGGCCGTCGTCGCTGTCATCCCCGCCGAGGTACGTCGAGTAGCCGAGGGTCTTGCCGATCGCGTCGAGCTTCGTGACGAAGACGTCGATGTCACCGTTGAAGCTGCGATCGAAGGCGTTCGCGCTGGTCGGGAACGTCGGCGACTCCGTCGTTCCCACGACGTACGCGTCGCCCTGCCCGTCGACGGCGATCCCGAAGCCGTCCTCAGCCTCGGAGGCGCCGAGGAACGTCGAGTAGGTGAGCCCCGTGCCGGCGGCGTTGAGCTTGGTCACGAAGGCGTCGATGCTGCCGTTCTCGCTCGTGTCGAACACGTTCGCGGTGGTCGGGAAGGCCGCCGAATCCGTGTCGCCCGTGACGTACGCGTTGAAGTTGGCGTCGACGACGATCCCGTTGCCCTCGTCCGCGCCCCCGGTCCCCAGGAAGGTCGAGTACGCGAGCGCGTTCCCGGCCGGATTGAGCTTCGTCACGAACCCGTCGAAGCCGCCGTTGTAGGTCTTGTCGAAGGCCAACGTGCTCGTCGGATACCCGGGCGAGGTGGTCGTCCCCGTCACGTACGCGTTGCCGAGCGCGTCGACCGCGATCCCCGCCGCGCTCTCGAGCTGATCGCCACCGAGGAAGGTCGAGTACTCGAGCGCCGTGCCCGACGCGTTGAGCTTGGTGACGAACACGTCGCCGTTGCCGTTGTGGGTGCGGTCGAACACGCCTGCCGTGGTCGGGTACGCCGTCGAGAACGTCTCGCCCGTGACGTAGGCGCTGCCCCGCGCGTCGACGGCGACGCCGAAGCCCGCATCGACGCCCGTGCCCCCGAGCAGCGTCGAGTACTCCACCGCGGAGTCGCTCAGCAACGCCTTCGAACGGACGCCGGGCTGCCCGTCCCACGCGAGGTCGACGTGGTGAGCGCCTGAGACGTCGTACGTCAGGCGCCCGTTCGCGCCATGGAAGGTCACGTCGACCCCGGGCCAGAGATCTCGGTAGGTGATCGCTCCATAGGTGGGGAGCGACGTCTCCGCGCGCCCGTTCCCGAAGTAGCTCACGATCCCGGCCGCCCGCCGGCTGGCGACGATCCGCGGCCTGCGGTTCGCGTGCTTGAACGGCAGCTTCAGCACGACCGTCCGCCGCGACCCGGAGACCGCCATCGTCACACCGCGATCCGTGAAGAAGAAGCTCTTCCCGCCGCCCTGCGCGACATACCGCACCCGCGCGTCGGACTGCCCCGCGTTCGGCACGAACGCCAGCGGCAGCGCGTCGTAGCTTGCCAGCGCGTGCGCGCGCGCCGGCTCGCTCGCCATCGCCGGTCCGGCGCCGGCCGCGAAGGCCACCGCGCACAGCCCAGCCGTCTGCCACAACCGTCTACTCCGTTCGGCCATCGGACGAGCCTCGCCCCCTGCCTCGCGGTAAGGGAAAGCAGATCGTTCAGTCATCGCCGATATCCGGCGAATGCAGCGCTTTGGAGCAACTGGTTCGCAACGCCCCAAACGCTCAGGTGAGCGATCATGGCGGCATGGACCTCCCGCCCTGCCCGCTCTGCGGCAACCTCGACTATCAACGCGAAGAAGAGCGCACCGACACCCGCTGGGGCTTCTCGACCCACATCAAGGTGCTGCTCATCTGCACCCAGTGCCGCTACGTCCTGACCTTCTACGACCAGAACAGCATCTTCGACTTCGACTAGCGGGAGATCCGCCGCAGGCCCTGCCGAACGCCGCGCGGCGCGACGCCCCAGATGTGCGTCTCGGTGTGATCGGGGCGACTCGCCATCTCGATGGTCACCGTGTCGCCTCGCTCGTTCTGCAGAAGCAGCTCGTCGGCCGTGCGGTGCACGATGGCGTAGGACGCTCGCGTGAAGAGCGGCACGACGTGGTCGGCGACGATCCGGCCCGCCTCACGCGGGTCGGCTGGGGTCCTCCAGCGCGCGGAGAACATCTGCCATCCCGGAAGCCACGGCCGCAGGTCGGGCCACGGCTTGACCCACGGTGGCGGTGCGACCGCGCGGTACCTGGGCGGGGACGCCGGGGCGGATGCTGCCCGCGGAGCGGGCTCCCATCGCGGACTCGGCGGTGGAAGCGGTTCCGTCTCCGGCAGGTCGTCGATCAGCGCGGCCAGCTCGCTTCGCGTGACGGCGGCGTACGCCGCCGCGCTGCGTTCGGCGAGCTCCTCGACATCGATGCGACCGTGGGTTGCCGCATCGCGCAGGATCGCGACGACCCGTTCACGTTCTGTGTCCGACGCCCGGGTGCGATCCATGGTCATGCGCGGCGCCGGCGGGGCGCGGCCGAGCGGGGTGGGATCGAGCGCATGTGGTCGCGCACCGGGGCGAGCAGGTCGGCGAGGGCCTTGACGTCCTCGCGCGAGAGCGGCTCGAACAGCAGGTTCCTGACGATCTCGATGTGACCGGGGAACACCTTGGCGAGCCGGGCGCGTCCGGCGTCGGTGATGGTGACCGTGGTGCCGCGCTCGTCATCTGATGCCTGGGTGCGCGTGACCAGGCCCGCCTTCTCGAGCAGGCCCGCCTGGTACGTCAGCGCGCTGCGGCTGTAGACGACGCCGTCGGCGAGGTCGGTCATCCGGTGGCTGCCCGTCGGTGCGTCGCCGAGGCGGGCGAGGAGCTGGAACTGCACGTAGCTGAGGTCGCCGGCCTCGCGCAACTGCTGCTCGACCGCGTGCCGGAGGAGGCTCGTGACCTCGATGAGGGCGAAGTACGCGCCGAGCTGGACGGGGTCGAGGGACGGCGGTGCGTCAGGCATGGACAAAGTCTAGTTGCTTCAAATTCGAAGCAGTGCTACGCTGCCGGCAGTTGCTTCAAATTCGAAGCAGATTGACCGAAAGAGGCCTGAGATGAAGGCAGTGCGTTTCCACGAGTACGGCGATCCCGACGTCCTCCGCTACGAGGACGTGGAGCAGCCCGTCCCGGGCGCCGGAGAGGTCCGGCTCCGCGTCGCCGCGAGCGCGTTCAACCCGGTCGACGACGGCATCCGCGGGGGCTATCTGCAAGGGCCGTTCCCGCTCACGCTGCCGCACATCCCGGGCATCGAGGTCTCCGGCACGGTCGACGCGCTGGGCGAGGACGTCGAGAACCTGGCCGTCGGCGACGCGGTGGTCGGCTTCCTGCCGATGACCGCCGATGGCGCCGCGGCGGAGTACGTCATCGCGCCGGCCGAGATCCTCGCGGCGGCGCCCACGAGCATCCCGCTCGCGGACGCCGCCGCGCTGCCGATGGTCGGCCTCACGGCGTGGCAAGCGCTCTTCGACGACGCAGGGCTGGCCGCCGGGCAGCGCGTGCTGATCAACGGAGCGGGCGGCGCGGTCGGCGGCTACGCGGTCCAGCTGGCCAAGTGGGCCGGAGCGCACGTCATCGCCACCGGCAGCCCGCGCAGCGCCGAGCGCGTCAGAAGCGCGGGCGCCGACGAGGTCATCGACCACACCACCACAGCGGTGACGGCGGCCGAGCCGGTCGATGTGCTGCTCAACCTCGCGCGCATCGCGCCGGAGGCGCTGGCCGCGATGGCCGCCCTGGTCGCCCCGGGCGGCGTCGTCGTGAACACGGTGCCGACGATCGCGACACCCGCCGACGAGGAGCGCGGCGTGCGCGGTGTCGGCGTCTTCGTCCGCAGCGACGCCGAGCAGCTCGCGCGGCTGGTGGAGCTCGTCGACCGCGGCGAGCTGCATGTCGACGTCGCCGAGCGGGTGCCGCTGGCCGAGCTGCCGTCGGTCCACGCGCGGGCGGCCGCCGGCACCCTCTCCGGCAGGGTCATCGTCGCGGTCTGAACGTCAGTGCCCGAAGAACCCCCGCGCTTGGCGGTCCGGAAGCTGCATGACCGCGACGCCGGCGTCGAGCATCGTCTGGCGCACGACGTCGTCGCGCACCGACCCGCTCGTGCAGAAGACGGCCTTGACGCCGGCGTCGATCAGCAGCTGCGGGCCGTCGGGGAACGGGAAGAAGCTGTCGCTGAAGGCGACGGCGCCGGCGGTGTCGTGGCCGGCGTCGCGGGCGCGCATGATCGCGAGGGCGCAGCCGCCGACGCGGTCCTGCTGGCCGACGCCGTTGCCGATCAGCTGCCCGTCGCGGACGAGCGTGATCGTGTTGGAGTTGCTGGTCGAGCCGATCGCCCAGGCGAGGACGAGGTCGCGTTCCTGCTCCGCGGTGAGCGATCCGAACCGCTGGAGCGCGGGGTCATTCAGATCGAGCACGAACGTGTAGTTGGGTTGCTCGAGCACCCCGCCACGCACCTGGCGGGTCCGGGGCCCGGTGTCGAGCGAGTGGCGGCCGAGCGAGCCGAGCGCCGGGTTGGCGAGCACGCGGCACTTGCCCTGCTTGCGCGCGAGCAGCTCGACCGCGCCGTCGGTGAACGACGCGGCGGCGACGGTGTCGAGCAGCCGGCGGACCGGGCTCTCGTGGTTGACGAGGACGTCGGCGACGGCCTCGTCGACGGCGAAGCCGAGCATCACGCAGCCGCCGAAGATCGCCCGCGTGTCGCCGGTCAGCATCCGCCGGGTCGCCTCGATCGGCGAGTCCGCCACGGCCGCGCCGCACGCGTTGCCGTGCTTGGTCCCGAGGGCGATCGCGGGGACGTCACCATCGAAGCCGGCGGCGATGTGCGTCACCGTCTGCAGCTGCCGGTCGATCTCGACCAGGTTGTTGAAGCTCGGGGCGGACCCGTCGAGCAAGGTGAAGCGGCCGAGCGCGAGCGGATCCTCGGTCTGCTCGTGCACCAGTCGGGCCGGCGTTTGCCAAGCGTTCTCGCCGTACGCGCACAGCCACGGCTCAGGAGTCGAAGTCACACGACTCGACCCTAGCGACCGGGTCAGCCGGTGACGCGAGGAGTCCGCTGGGGCCGGCCGCACACGACGACGGTCCGGGTCAGGGTGACCGGGGCCGTCGCCGACCCTCGCTGGAACTTGACGCGGACCGCGACCAAGTGGCGTCCCGGCGTGAAGAAGCGGGTCAGCAGCGTCGTCCGGCGCTGCAGGATCCGCAGGGTCCGCGTGCCGATCCGGCGGCCGTCGACCTTCACCGTGATCTGGTCGATGCGCTGGCCGGTGAGCTGGAGCTGGGACGCGCGCCGGATGCAGCTGACGTTGGCCGCGCTGATGCCCGCGACGCCGCCCTCACCGGCGTCCGGGACCACGGGTCCACCGGGCACGTACGGCGGCTCCGGTGCGGGCGACGGGCCGGGGAGCGGAGGCACCGGCGTCGGGCCCGGCTCCGGCTGCGGGCCAGGCCCGGGATCGGGCAGCGGCGGCTCGGGCGGCACGTCCGGGCACTCGATCGTGGTCGTGATCGATCCGTCGTCGGACACCGTGACGCCGCCGACGGTGCCGGAGCCGGTCGCGACGTTCGTGAACGCGGTGGCCACGCAGTCGTCACCCGCCTCGGCGGTCTTGTGCGAGCAGGCGTAGGTCCAGGTGTCGCCCGGGTCGAGCGTGTCCGGGGACGCGTCGCCGTTCTTGGTCGTCAACCGCGGTGGGTCGTCACACTTGGTGTCGGTGACCTCGACGCCGCTCGCGGGCAGCGGCAGGTCGCCGGGATTGGTCACGAAGAGCGTGTACTTGAGGGTGTCCCCGGCCTGCGCGATCGCCGGCCCGGTCTTCTCGATCGCGATCCCCGGCGCGCCCGCGCGCGTGTTCGTGAACGTGCACAGCCCGTGGCCGCCGGCCCGCAGCACGAGCCCGTTCCACGCGGTGCCCGACCGCAGGATCCCGCGGCGCCGGGTCACGGTGCGGCACGTGACGGTCGACTCGTACAACGACGGATCGGTCCCCGCGGCGGCCGACTCGCTGACGTTGTAGGTCCCCGGCGGGACGGGGAACGTGACCGTGTCCCCGTCGCCGGCGGCCGCCTTCACGGTGACTCCGTTGACGATCAGGTCGAACCGCCCGGGGTCGTCGGCGGGCCACAGCTGCTTCTCGACCGTGAGGCTGGCCGGCACCCAGTTGCCGAAGTCGCGCCCCTGGGCGTTCGGCGTGGTCGCGGTGCTCAACGGGCCCCAGCCGCAGCCGAAGAGCCCGCCTGGCCCGTCGGCGAAGCCGCCGGGTGTGCTCGCGTTCGGCAACGAGCAGTTCCAGCCGCTGGGAACCACGCGGCGACGGTCGGCGTTGACGAGCGTCTCCCGCAGCCGGTAGCTGCCCGACGGCGGCTGGATGTCGTCGATCACGTAGTGGCCGCCGGCGTCGGTGACCGAGAACGGCTCGTTCGCGTCGCGGACGCCGTCGTTGTCGTAGTCGGCCCAGATCAGGAACCGCGGGAGGCCGGGCTCGCCGGCGTCGCGCACGCCGTCGGCGTCGAGGTCGAAGAACTTCGTGCCCGAGGCCGAGCAGGTGCGAACACTGAGCGGCACCGGGGCCACCACGTCATCCATGTTCGACGTGTCGGAGATCGACGACCGCGAGTGCATCCAGATCGACGCGAACGCCAGGCACTGGTCGTCGAACGCCAGCCCGATGAGCTTGCTGAGGTTCAGTGCCGCCTCGCTGAACTTGCCCGTGTCGATCTGCGAGCCCGGCGCATAGGCGCCCGGGAGGTGGCTGGTGATCGCCGAGGTGTTGACGTTGCCCTGAGCGGTGCCGCTCGGGAGGTCCGTGACCTCCTTGACGGTGCCTGTTCTGGCACATCCCGTCGCGACGTCGGCCAAGGTGGTCGTCCACCGGAACAGCACGAGCTCGATGTCGTTGCCGTGGGGCAGCGTGGACAGCAGGAGGTCGCCGGTCGTGCGACACGGGATCTTCGCGTGCCCGTTGTTCCACAGGCGGGCGTCGCGGTTGAGCTCGAACGTGATCGCGGCGGTCCCGCTCGCGTCCTCGCGCGTGAACCCGAGGTAGAGGAACGTGTCGCCCGCCGGCTGGTCGACCGCCGACCAGCCGTCGAGGATGTTGACCTTGCCCGGGGTGGCGCCTCCGGCCTTCGTCGTGAAGTCCCAGTCGCCGGGCAGGAGGACCTTGGAGCCGCCGGTGAAGATCGTGTCGCTCGCGCTGAGGTCCGGGCTGTGCACGACCCGCCCGGCCGCCTGGAGCCCTTGCCAGTCGAGGTACGGCGGCGTGTCGTCCTGTGCGCCGTCACCGCCTTGGAACGTGCTCCCGGGCAGCGGCGCCGACCCCGAGGGCAGCGGGTCCGCATACGCGGCCGGTGCCGTGAAGAGGAACACGGCGACGAGCAACGCCCGCACCAGCATGCGTCCACCCTGAACTCGTCACGCGCTCATCGCCTCATCCGGATGGGGTGATCTCGACGGGCGTGCCGGGGAGCGCGGCGACGCCGATCCGCCGCACGATGCCGGCGATCGCGGCGTTGGACAGCCGGACGCAGCCATGGCTGGCGGCGCTGCCGAGCGGGTCGCGCAGGCTGGCGCCGCCGCGCCCGTGCAGCGCCACGCGACCGTCGCCGCCGTCGAAGTGTTGGAGCACGTCGCTATGCGCGGTGATCGTCAGCACCCAGCTGCCGAGGAAGTCCGACGGACGCCCCTTGTACGCCTCGACGACCGCGAACAGCCCTTGCGGCGTCGGCGTGGCCGGGGCGCCGATCACCGCGCGATAGCGCCGCACGACCTTGCCCGCCCGCAGGAGCGTGACCATCCGCTCGTCCAACCGCACCTCGATCCGCCACGGCGTCTCCGTCGTCACCACACGGTCCGCCGCGATCCACCCCTTGGCGACGTTCGGCCGCGTCGGCAGCCGCACCTGCAGCCAGCAGCGCCCGTCGCGATCGCCCGCGCCCGCGAGCACGAGCAGCGCGCCGGCACGGGACGGTGAGAGCCAGTGGCGGACCTTGCCGCCCGGCCGCGCGCTGACCCCGGTGCGCCCCGGCAACTCCGCCCGCAGCGCCTGGGTGTCCGACGGCCGCGCCGCGGGGCAGGCCGCAGACGCGCTCCCTGCGATCAGGAGAAACAGGACCAGCGCCGTGACCGTCAGCCGCATTCCCCGCCAATCGTTCCCGCTCGCGGGTGATGTCGCATCACCCGATGCAGGCGAGTTACGCTGGCGCGATGAATCCCGCCGTCTGGGTGGCGCGTCATGGGCGCCTGCGGCCGGACGCGCCGGCGATCGCCGACGGCGAGCGGATCCACGCCGATTGGGCGACGTTCGCCGCCCGCGCCGCCGCCGTGGCCGGTGGCCTGCAGCAGGGCTTCGGCCTCGAGCCCGGCGACCGGGTCGCGATCGTGATGCGCAACCGGCCGGAGTACCTCGAGGCCCTGTTCGGCATCTGGCACGCGGGACTGGTCGCCGTGCCGGTCAACGCCCGCCTGCATCGCGACGAGATCGCGTACATCGTCGATGACAGCGGCGCGGCGCTCGCCGTGGCCGACCCCGAGCACGCCGACGACGTCGAGAACGCGCTCATCGCGCCCGGCGAGCGGTGGGAGGAGCTGACGGCGTCGTCGCCCGCTGCGCTCGTCGACCGCGCGCCCGACGACCCGGCGTGGCTGTTCTACACGAGCGGCACGACCGGCCGGCCCAAGGGCGCGACGCTCACCAACCGCAACCTGCTGCTGATGTCGCTCTCCTACTACGCCGACATCGACGCGGTGAGCCCCGGCGACAGCATCCTCCAGGTCGCGCCGCTGTCGCACGGCGCCGGGCTCTACGGACTGCCGCACGTCGCCCAGGGCGCGGTGAGCGTGATGCCGGGCGAGGAGGAGATCGGCGGGCTGCTCGAGCGCTGGCCGGGCGCGTCGTTCTTCGCCGCGCCGACGATGATCAAGCGACTGGACCTCGACGATCCGGCGAACCTGAAGACGATCATCTACGGCGGCGCGCCGATGTACCTCGCCGACCTCGAGGTCGCGCTCGACCGCTTCGGTCCGCGGCTGGCCCAGATCTACGGGCAGGGCGAGTCGCCGATGACGATCACCGCGCTCTCCAAGGCCGATCACGTCGACCGCGACCCGGCGCGCCTGCAGAGCGTCGGGCGTGCCCGCACCGACGTGGAGGTCCGCGTCGTCGACGAGTCCGACCGCGAGCTCGGCGTCGGGGAGATCGGCGAGGTGGTGGTCCGTGGCGACGTCGTGATGGCCGGCTACTGGAACCAGCCCGAGGCCACCGCCGAGACGCTGCGCGGCGGCTGGTTGCACACCGGCGACCTCGGCAGCCTCGACGCGCACGGGTATCTGACGCTGCACGACCGCTCGAAGGACCTGATCATCAGCGGCGGCATGAACATCTACCCGCGCGAGGTCGAGGAGGCGCTGCTCCATCACCCGGGCGTCCGCGACGTGGCCGTGGTCGGACGGCCCGATCCGGAGTGGGGCGAATCGGTGATCGCCTTCGTCGTGCCCGCCGACGCGCCACCATCGATCGAGGAGCTCGACCGCGCCTGCCTGGAGCGCATCGCCCGCTACAAGCGCCCGAAGGAATATCGCTTCCTCGACGCCTTGCCGACCAACAATTACGGGAAGGTTGTAAAGCGAGAACTCCGCGCGTGAGAACTGTTACGTTCGCGTTCCCACGAGGAGGAGGCCGTCCCAGATGAAGCTCGCGCTGTACCTGCCGAACTTCCGTGACAAGGTCACGATCAAGGAGCTCGAGGACCTCACCGCGCTCGCCGAGGAGCTCGACTTCGACTCGGTCTGGACGCTGGACCGGATCGTCGTCCCGGAAGTGTCCGATCGCGGGGAGCTGCAGTACTCGTTCGGGATGATGGACGAGTTCCCCAAGCAGCTGCCGGTGACCTCGCGCGGCGAGTGGTACCAGGGCTGGCCGCTGATCCCGTGGCTGGCGGCCAAGACGCAGAAGGTGCGCATCGGGATGAGCATCACCGACACGCCGTTCCGAGCGCCGGGCGTGCTGGCCGCGGAGCTCGCCACGGTCGACCACCTCTCCAACGGCCGGCTCAACGTGGGCGTCGGCGCGGGGTGGATGCCCGAGGAGTTCGCGGCCGCGAGCGTGTCGCACATCTTCCCCAAGCGCCACAAGCACGTGCGCGAGTCGATCGAGATCATGCAGGGCATCTGGTCGAACGACCTCTTCGAGTACCACGGGGAGTTCGCCGACTTCGACCGCTGCGGGTTCGGCGCCAAGCCCCTCCAGGACCCGATGCCGATCTGGTTCAGCGGGCTCAAGGACCCGAAGCGTTCCGCCCGGCGTGTCGCGAAGTACAACCTGGCGGGCTGGATCGGCATCCAGGACACGCCCGAGGAGCTCGCGCGGTGGCGCGGCGAGATCGGGCGCGAGCTCGAGGAGCTGGGCCGCTCGATCGACGACATCGAGATGAGCAGCATGATCTGGTTCGTGATCACCGATCAGGACATGGACCAGACGCCCGCGGGCAAGGGCACCAACATCCTCGTCGGCAGTGCCGACCAGATCACCGAGACGCTCAAGCGCTACAAGGAAGCCGGCCTGGACATGCCGATGCTGTGGCCGCCGTTCACGGACGTGCCGGTCGCCAAGACGCTGGACGACCTCAAGCGCCTGAAGGAGGACATCATGCCGAAGGTCGAGGCCGCGTAGCGAAGGCTTCGAGCACGTCGTCGGGATCGTCGGCGCCGGACGACAGGTTGAGGTCGAGGATGACCTCGCTGACGCCCAGCGCCGCCAGCTCCTCCAGCGGCGGCATCGTCTCGAGCGTCCGGCGGACCACGATCTGCACGGCGTCAGGGTCTCGCGCGGCCTCACGCACCGTCTCGATCGAGGCGCGGAGATCGCCGAGCTCATGTTTGCTCGAGGCGATCCACCCCTGGGCGAGGCGGCCCGCGCGGCGCAGCGCGGGCGCGGCGGCGCCGCCCAGCAACACCGGGGGATGCGGCCGCTGCACGGGCTTCGGACCCACGAAGGAACGCGGCACGGTATAGAACTCGCCCGCGAACTCGACGGGGTCCTGCGTCCAGAGCGTGTGCAGGCAGCGCAGGTACTCGTCCATGCGCGCGCCGCGCCGCCGGTAGGGCACGCCGGCGGCGGCGTATTCCTCCGGCATCCAGCCCATCCCGAGCCCCACGGTGAGCCGGCCGCCGGACAGTACGTCCAGCGATGTCAGCGTCTTCGCGAGCAGCGCCGGCGGCGTGAACGGGGCGCAGATGGTCGCGGTACCGAGCCGGATCCGCTCGGTGTGGGCCGCGGCGTACGCGAGCGGGAGGACCGGGTCGAGCACGGATCGGTGCTCGTCGGTGGAGAGCACACGCTGGAACGTCCACAGCGATGCGTATCCGAGCTCCTCGGCGCGGCGGGCGACATGCAGGATCGTCTCCGGCGTCGCCCAGGGACCCGAGACCGGGAGGCCGAATCCGATCCGCATCAGACGGCGGGGTGGACGGTCCACGCGTTGGAGATCGCGCACGCCGTCCGCCGCATCGCGGGGAGGTGGCGGGCGTGCATCTCCTCGACCGAGACCCGCGCGGTGGCGGCGCAGAGGTTCAGGGCGGCGAGCGTGCGGCCGTCCATCGTGCGCAGCGGCACCGACAGCGAGCGCAGGCCGAGCTCGAGCTCCTCGTCCACCAGCGCGAAGCCCTGTTCGCGGACGGCGCCGACGATCGCCCGCAGGCGTTCCGGGTCGGTCGTCGTGCGGTGCGTGAGCGGTGCGAGGTCCGTGGCTTCGAGATGCTCGGCGACGTGCTCTTCGGGGAGCGCGGCCAGCAGCACGCGGCCCATCGCGGTCGCGTAGGCGGGGAGCCGCGAGCCGACGCCCAGCGACATCATCAGGATCCGCTTCGTCGGCACCCGCGCGACGAAGACGATGTCCGGCAGGTCGAGCGTGCAGGCCGAGCACGTCTCCTGCACCTCCGCCGAGAGGTCCTGCATGAACGGCCGCGCGATCTCCCACAGGTTGAGCGAGCTCAGATACGACCAGCCGAGCGAGAGGACCCGTGGGCTCAGCGCGAACCGGCGGCCGTCGGAGCGCACGAAACCGAGCGCCTCGAGCGTGAGCAGGATGCGACGCGCGGTCGCGCGCGACATGTCGGTCTGGCGCGCGACCTCGCTCAGCGTCATCGAGGGCGTGTCGTGGCCGAAGGCCTGGATCACGGCGAGGCCGCGCTCCAGGCCCTGCAGCCGGACGTCACCGGTCGGCGAGCCAGGGATAGCGTCCCTTGTCGCCACCCGCGTAGTCCGGGTCGAGGTAGATGAAGCAGCGCTGGATCTGGAAGTCGCGGATCTCGAAGACGTCGCACCAGCGGCCCGCTCCCCAGGCGGGCACATCGGCACGCCACGGACCGTCCTCGTGTTCGCCGTAGGACGTGCCCTCGGCGACGATCGTGTCGCCGCCGCCGAAGATCCAGTTGAAGTTCGCGTAGTCGTGGCGGATCGCCTTCAGCTTCGATCCGACCTCGCCGAACATCGTCCCGATCTCCTCGCGCCCGTTGGCGATCCCCCACTTCGGGAAGTACACCTGGGCGTCGGTGGCGAACAGCTCGAGGATGCTCTCGCCGGTCGATGTCACCCCGCCGTTGTCGAACGCCTTCAGGTACTCCAGCGCGACCGACTTGCGCTGCTCGTCGGTCATCGTCTGGCGCGTCAGTGCCATGCGTGCTCCTCCTCGCGGACAGGCTCCAGGTGTGCCGCGTTGGCGGCTCGGTAGGCGAAGGCGATGATCGGGCCGAGCGTGGCGCCGCCGGCCCAGTACGCGCGGGCGCTCGGTGACGCGACGCAGTTCCCGACGCCGTACAACCCCGGGATCGGCTGGTCGAGGTCGTCGACGACCTGGCCGTCGGGCGTCGCCTTCGGGCCACCCTTGGTGTCCAGCGTGCCGCCGGTGACGAGCGCGGCGTAGTAGGGGCCTTCGGCGCTCAGCGGCCACATGGTCGCGTTGGTGCGGCCCGGCTCCTCTTTGACGTCGCCGTTGAAGAGCTGCTGGACGGCGCGCTCGCCGCGGCCGAAGTCCGCGTCGACGCCGGTCGCGGCGAGCTCGTTGAAGCGGGCGATGGAGGCTTGGAGCGTCGCCGCCCAGTCGTCGGTGAGGGCGAGCCCGCCGGTCACGCCGGCGTAGTGCGCCAGCCGTTCGCGCACCGCCACACCCAGTTCCTCCAGCGTCTCCCCGCGCAGCACGTGGGCGTCGCTCGCGCCGGTGTCGCCCACGATCAGGCGCCCGTACTCGTCGCTGGCCGAGTGCTCCTGCGCGCGCTGGTCCCAGACCTGGATCAGCACCAGGTTCGGGTACTCGCCGCGCAGCGGGTCCCACTGGAAGAACATCTGCGCCAGCTCGTTGTACGGCAGCTTCTCGTTGACCACGCGGCGGCCGGTCTTGTCGACGAACAGCATCGAGTCCCCGGCGACGCTGAACATCCCCGACAGCGCCGGGTCGCGGTCGACCGCGGCCTCGAGCGGCACCGGGCACATCCAGGCCTGGTTCATGTTGCGCAGCTGCGCTCCGGCGCTGCTGCCGATCCGCACGAAGTCGCCTTCGTTGGTGATCGCCGCGCAGCCGCCGTAGACCGGCGCCGACAGGAAGTTCGCGCGCAGCTCGGCGTCGTGGGTGAAGCCGCCGGAGGCGAAGATCACGGCCTTGCGTGCACGGACTCGCACGGTCTCACCGTCGGCGTTGGTGGCCTCGACGCCGACGACCGCGCCGCCCTCGATCACGAGTCGCTGCACGCGGTGCGAGGTGCGGATGTCGACCCCGTCGCGCGCGGCCGCGGCGCTCATCGTGCGGATGCCGACCTGCCCGCCGTCGGACATCGTCGCGCGAGCGCCCTCGGGCACGAGCACGCGCCCGGTCGGCGCCTTGTCCTGCGGCAGCTCGGACCAGTAGTCCGGCACGGCCTCGCACCAGCGGTAGGGGAGGGCATCGCGTTCGGCCAACAGCTCGGCGGCCGGGGACGCGCTCTCGTAGATCGCGCGGATCTGCGCGTGCTCCCACTCGTTCAGCCCCAGCGTGGGGCTGTTCGGGTCGTACTGCTGCGGGCGCGAGAGCCGCGCCGTGTAGTGCAGGAAGTCCTCCTCGGGATCCTCGATCCCCGCGGCCTGCATGTGGCGGTTGTTCGGCACCCAGTACCAGAACGCCGCCTTCTTGGCCGTGCCGCCGAGCTCGGGCGCCTTCTCGAGCAGGATCACCTCGTCGCCCAGCCAGCGCGCGAACAGCGCCGCGGGCAGCCCGCCGCCGCCACCGCCGACCACGACGATGTCGGCAGTGGCATCCGCGGAGCCGGCGCTCACCGGCGCCGCGGACTCACGCTTGATCATCTCTCTCCTCCCACCGGAACCTCGATGCCGAGCAGGCTCTCCATCACCCGCCCGAGCTCCGCCGTCGGGTCCTCCGCGGCCGTGTGCGACCGCCACGCCACGTGCGCATCCGGGCGCACGAGCACGCATCCCGATTCCTCCACTTCCCGCGCCCGCGCCCAGTCGTCATAGATGTCGTGGGCGTCCCGCGCGGGACCGATCACGTACGCCGCGATCTCGACGCCGGTCCGTTCGGAGATCGCCGCGGCCGCCTCCACCCAGCCTTCGCCGCCGATGCCGGTCAGCAGCGCGAAGCGGCCCTTGCCGGCGAGGTCGTGCGTCGAGACGCGTTCGCCGTGGTGCTCGAGCCACGCGTGCGGCAGCCGAGCGCCCGGCCAGGTCGTGGGGTGGTAGTACAGCTCCGGGTCGCGGCTGAACTCCGGCTCCGGCGTCCCGTCCACGACCACCGCGGTGGAGCGGTAGCGATGCCCGAGCTCGACCCCGTGCGCGTTGAACTCGTAGTTCTTGAGCTCGATGGCGGCCTTCAGCTTCGCGCGCGCCTCGGCCCCGCGCGGGGAGTTCTCCTTGCGGATCTCCATGTTCGCCCGCATCTGCTCGGGATCCGATGTGCCGAGCAGGCCGAGCGCGTCGAAGATCGGCCCGAACTCCTCGATCGACTTGTTCGCGCGCAGGACGATCTGCTCGCCGATCGGCGCGCGCTCGGCGTCGTAGGAGTCCAGCAGCGAAGGTGAGGCCTTACCCTCCAGCACCAGCGCGAGCTTCCACGCCAGGTTGTACGCGTCGGCGATCGACGTGTTCGAGCCGAGGCCGTTGCTCGGCGGGTGCCGGTGGCAGGCGTCGCCCATGCAGTACACGCGACCCTCGACGTAGCGCTTGGCGTACATCTTGTTGTTGCCCCAGAGGGATGTGGAGCGCAGCGTGACGTCGATCGTGTCGTCGCCGACGAGGTTGTGGACGACGCGCGTCGCGACCTCCTCATCCACGAACGGCGGCGGCTCGTTGATGTCGTAGCCCCAGACGATCAGCCACTCGTCCCACGGGCGCACCATCCGCACGAGGCCCATGCCGATGCCGCCGATGTCGGCGCCCGGCTGCATGATCCAGTACAGGACGCTCGGGCGGTGGGCGACGTACTTGGACAGGTCGGCGTGGAAGACGATGTTCATCGACCCCGCCCAATCCATCACGCCCTCCATCGGCAACCCGATGTCCTGGGCGATCTTCGAGCGCCCGCCATCGGCCCCGATCAGGTACTTGGCGCGGATCTCGTACTCGCGCTCGTCGATCCGGTCGCGCACCCGCACGGTGACGCCGTCGGCGTCCTGGACGTGCGAGAGGTACTCGGTGTCGAAGCGGACCCGCGAGCCTCGCCGGGCCGCCTCGCCGAGGATGATCGGCTCGAAGATGTCCTGCGGCAGGTCGTAGTGGATGCAGGGGCTCGCGAGCGTGTAGTCGGCCAGGCGCTGCGGGTGCGTGCCCCAGGTGTGCAGGCGGGCGAGCTCGTCGCCCGCGAGGCTGGTGCAGAACACCGTGTCGCCCATCAGCGGCTGCGGCACGCCCTTGGCCTTGACCTCGTCCTCGAGGCCCATGTCGCGCATGATCTCGACGGCCCGCTGGTTGGTGATGTGCGCGCGCGGCGTGTTCGCCGTCCAGCGGTACTTCGTGATCACCATGTTCTGTACGCCGTAGGTGCTCAGGAAGAGCGCGCTCGAGCTGCCGGCCGGGCCGGAGCCGACGATCAGGACGTCGGTCTCGATCATGCCCGTGCCAGCACGAGGTCGTAGCTCATCGTCCAGTGGTCCCCGTCGCGCACGAACGGGGCGATCAGGGCGCTGCGCACGCCGAAGACGGCGTCGGAGTCCAGGTACTCGTCGCCCTCGACGAAGACGTGGGTGATCAGCCGCTGGTAGCCCTCGGCGGTGACCATGAAGTGGATGTGCGCCGGGCGCATCGGCCCGCGCCCGCCGGCGGTGAGCAGGTCGCCCACGGGGCCGTCGGCCGGGATCGGGTAGGCCTCGGGTTTGACCGACCAGAACGAGAACCGCCCCTCCTCGTCGGTGAAGAAGTGTCCGCGGCCCTTCGGCTCGTCGCCGGTTTGAACGTCATAGAAGCCGGCGTCGTCCGCCTGCCAGGCCTCGACGCGCGCACCGGCGACCGGGTCGCCTTCCACGTCTATGACCCGCCCGGCGACGAAACACGGTTCGCCGCTGAACCCCTTGGCGATGTCGTCGCCGTTGTCGAACGCCGGCGAGTCCTCGACGAAGAAGGGGCCGAACACCGTCGACTCGGTCGCCCCTGGCGCATGTCGGTTGTTGATCCCCACGACCAGCATCGACAGCCCGAGCACGTCGGACAGCAGCACGAACTCCTGGCGCTTGTCGTCGGTGATGTGGCCGGTGCGAGTAAGGAAGTCGATCCCCGCGAACCACTCCTCTTCGGTCAGCTGCACCTCGCTCGCGAACGCGTGCAGGTGCTTGACCAGGCTGTCGGCGATCGTCTTGAAGCGATCGGTCTTCGCGCCCTCGAACGACGCCAGGACGGCATTCGTGAGGTCTTCGTCTGCCAGGTTGCGAGTGCTCAAGAGCGTCTCCTCGTTCGCATACCGCACACTCGTTCGCTGAGAAGTCTCCTCCTCAGCGAACGATGTGTCAAGGAGCGAACGAGTGTGCGCTCAGCGAACGGGCGTCAGCACGTAGCCCACGACGGCGTTGGGGTCAGAGGCCGGCGTGGCGCTGCCGGCGATCTGGCCGTCGTCGTTGACGTCGGTGGCGGTGCGGAGCGTCAGGCCGCTGCCCGATGGGATCAGCGTGTTGAGGTCGACGACCTGGCCGCCCATGTAGCGGACCGCGGTCGCGCCCGTGGACACGTCGCCGGTGCCGACGACCGTGCCGGCGTCGTTGATCGAGTTGGCGCGCACGTCCGCCGCCGTGCCGGCGGCCGGGAAGTGGAGGTCGGTCGCCGTGCCGCCGGCGAAGAGCACCGCGCGATGCCCGCCGTCCGCCAGCGTCGCGAGTCCGACGGCCGTGTCGCCGATGTTGGACTTCAGCGCCTCGTTGCTGGTCGAGCCCGGCAGGGCACCGAGCTTGGTCGGGACGCCGCGCGGCCAGCTCGTGGCGAACCCGTCCGACTGGCCGACCACGAGCCCGTTGTCATTGATGTCGTTGGCCTTGGCGACCTTGCCGCCGGTCACCGCCGGCAGGCCGACGAGGTTCCCACTCGGGCTGTACAGGAACGCCGTGCTCGCGCCGGTATCGCTGGACGCGGCGCCGACGATGTTCCCGTTGTCGTCGATGTCGCGCGGGACGACGTCGAGGCCGGGGAAGATCGGGAGCTCGCGCCTGCTCGTGGACTCCCAGAGGTACGGGCGCTTGAGGCCGCTGACGGTCGACTGCATGTAGCCGACGACGTTGCCCAGCCGGTTGATCCCGAACGCCTCGCCCTTGTGCTTCCGGCCGGACGCGTCGCCGCCGATCGAGAGCCGAAGGTAGTCCTTGCGGATCGTCGGCTGGACCTCGGGCACGCCCGGGAAGCGCGCCGAGCCGACCACCGCGCCGAACGGATTGATCGCGTTGAGCGGGGCGTTCTGTGACCCGTTGACGGCGGGCGGGGTGACGACTTCGAGGGTGTACTCCGTGGCCGCGTGGGCGGCGCCGGCGGTGGCGAGTAGTGCGCCGGTGCTGAGCGCGAGTGCGAACTTGAACGTGTGTCGGTTCATGGCGTCAACACCTACTACACGCTGTCGTAGAAGCTACCCGGGGTGCGACCCTGAGCTTTCATAGAACGGTTCGAGCCACGCCGTCAGCGGGGTGACGATGTCCACCTCGCCCGAGGAGAGCAGGAACTGCAGCTCGAGGCCGTCCATCACCGCCATCGTCTGGCGGGCCAGCAGCGCGGTGTCGACGTCGGCGCGCAGCAGCCGGGCGCCCTGGTCGGCGGCGATGGTGCCATCGCGGAGTGGCCGTGCGCGAGCCGGTCGCGTGGCTGTTCGCGATCGCGCACGCCAAGCTGGCCGACCTACATCGGCGTGGCGCCGTGGATCGCCGCGCGCGGGCGCGGCTGGGCTTGGGGCCGGTCAGCGTCGAGGACGAGGCGCTGGAGCGTGTCGAGGCGCTGCTCGAGGAGCCGCGCGCCGTGCTCCTGCTCTCCGGCTTGCCCGACGTCGAGCGCGAGGCGGTGCTGGCGCGCGGGTCAGCCGCGCTCACGGTCGTCCCGGTCGTACTGGTGCTCGCCTTCGTGTTGTGGCCGCGTCGCGACGAGGTCTCGGTGCCACCACCCGTCGCTCCCGCGGAGCGCGTCGCCGACCTCCCGCGCCCGATCCGGCAAGCGATGTCGTTGCTGAAGGCCAGCCCCGGCACGCCGCTGTCCGTCGTGCGGCTGACCGATGTCGGTGGCCTCGAGTGGACGGCTGTGGCCTATCGCAGCCGGCCGAAGGCGATCGCGCACACCGCGGCTCCCGCGGGGCTCGTCGGCATGCCCAGCACGTACTGAGGGCCGCCGCGAACGCGCCGCCATGCCGGACAGCGTCACCGTCCGCGCCTTCGCCGCCACCTTCACCCCGGACCTGCTCGCCGGCAAACGCTCCGCCCGCCCGACGTTCGTCACGACGCTCGACGACGGCTCGACGACGTCCTCGGAGGGTGCCGGCTTCTGCGTCGCCCGCAAGTGCGGCACCGTCGTCCCGCGCGCGACTGGCACTTGGTGACTGGTCTGGTCGAACGCACGCTCGAATCGGCGCGTTGGTGGGGGGTGTGCTGCTGGTGTTTCGCTATGCGGGAGCGGAGCATCACACCCCCTTCACGGTGCCGGCATCTCGAACCTTAGGCACAGGTCTTGTGATACGGCCGGCCCGGGAGGAACTGGGCCCACTCGCCGCGCGTCAGGTCGCGCTCGAGCGTGGAGCACACGCGGGCGCGGAGCGCATCGGCGTCGCGGGTCCAGAGCACCGGGTCCCATAGACGCACGGTCGCGTCCTGGCCCGCGCTGGCCAAGGCGTCGCGGCGGGGATCGAACGCCAGCGCGCTGACCCCCGCGCCGTGGTCGCGAAGCGGAAGGCCGAGGGCCTGGCCCGTGCCCACGTCCCACAGGCGGATCGTGTGATCGTCGCCGGCGGTCGCCAACGTCCGTCCGTCACGGCTGAAGGCCACAGCCTCGATGACACCGGTGTGTCCGGTGAGCGGCGGCCCGAGCGGGCGGCGGCGGTCCGCATCCCAGAGCCAGACGGTCCTGTCGCGCCCCGCGCTCGCGAGGACCCCTCCATCCGGGGAGAACGCGAGCGCGTTCGTGAAGCCCACCGGTCCTTGCAGCGGCAGGCCGATCGGACGCCGGCGTTCGACGTCCCAGAGCCGGATGGGTCCCGTCCCCGCGGCGATCGCCAGAGTGGCGCCTTTCAGGGCGAACGCGACACTTCGGACGGGCCCGGCGTCGGGTTGCAGCGGCGCGCCGATCGCCGTGTGATGCTCGACGTCCCACAGGCGGACGGTTCCGTCGGCGCCGCCGCTCGCCAACGTGCGGCCGTCGGCGTCGAATGCCACAGCCTCCACGGCGCCTGCGTGCCCACGCAGCGGCCGGCCGAGCGGTTCGTGCGTCTTCGCGTCGTAGAGCGCCAGCAGACCGTCGTTGCCCGCGATCGCGACCGTTCGCCTGTCCGGACTGGCGGCGACGCCCAAGATCTCGGCGCCGGCGGCGATGGGCCGCGACCGGCCGAACTGCAGTAATCCGTCGACGCCACCGGACACGGGGGCGCCGTCGGCCGTGAACGCGACGCCGCGCACCCATCCGCGGTGGCCGGTGAGCGCGCCGCTGAGTCGGCGGCCTCGCCGGAGATCCCACAGCTGGACGTCACCGGACTCGCCGGCGGCCGCCACCACACCTCCGCGCGGAGCGAAGGCGATGTCGCGGATGGCCGCGACGCGTCCCAAACCGTTCGCTTGGTCCTGCGAGTCCGTGTCGTTGTCCAACACCTGCAGCGGCCGTCCTGTGGCCACGTCCCATACTCGGACGGTCGCGTCGTCCCCGCCCGTGGCCAGCACGCGGCCATCCGGGCTGAACGCCGCGGCGTGGAGGATGCCGATGTGTCCTCGGAGCAGACCGCCGATGGGACTGAACGACGCCGAGTTCCAGAGGCGGACGTCGCCGAAGTCACCGACCGTCGCGAACGTCGATCCGTCCGGGCTGAACGCGATGTTGTCCGACGACGCGGGGATGCGCGTCGCTGCCGCCTCTCGTCGACGCGCCACGTCCCAAAGTCGCACGGTGGGACCGCTACCGAGTTCCAGACGCGTGCCGTCCGGGCTGAACCCGACGTAATTGAACGTGTGCACGGGGAAGTGGATCGGCGGGCCCGCCGGTCGTCCGGACGGCATGTGCCACAGCCTGAAGGAACCCTCATTCGGGGGATCCGCGGCGTCCAGAGCGCCACCTCCGGCCGCCACGAGCATGCGATCGTCCGGGCTGAAGGCGACGCCGTTGACGTCGTCGGCCTCGATCGGCAGCGGAGGCGTCACCGGGACAAGCCGGGCGACGCTCCACACCCGCGCTGTCCCGTCGGCGCCTCCGCTGGCCAGCAACCGGCCGTCGTGGCTGAACGCCACGTCGATCACCTGCGCTCCGTGGTGTCCCGAGAGCGGCGGGCTGAGCGGCCGACGCGTCGCCAGGTCCCAGAGCCACACGCCGTCATCGGCGGCGGTCGCCAGCGTCCGCCCGTCCGGGCTGATCGTGACGCCACCCAGGCCGGCTCCGTGGTGCAGCGCGCCGAGGCGGTGGTATGAGGTCAACGCGGGCAGCACCGACAGGGCCGCGCTGCGAGCCTCGATCGTAGGCTCGATCCGGTAGGCCTCCAGCCCGAGCAGGCCGGAGAGGGCCACGTTGTCGTCGAGGTGTGCGCGCGCCTGCGCGGCCAGCGCGCGGGAGACCTCGGAGCGGCGCTCGCGCCGCCCGCGCTGGACGCCGCGGACCGCGAACGCCGTCGAGACCGCGGCGACGAGCGCCAACACGGCGATCGCGCCCGCGACGGTCTGCCGGTGGGTGCGGGCGTGGCGCCGCTCGGCGGCGTGGCTGTCGTCGAGGAACTCGCGCTCGACGTGGTTCAGCCAGTCCTCGTGGGCGCCGCGCCACTCGAGCGCGGCGGAGAGCCGTGCGCCGCGGTAGAGGTCGGTCGGATCGCGCCCGCCCGCGCTCCACTCGCGGGCCGCATCGGCGATCCGGCGCTGGAGCCGGCGGCCCTCCGCGTCCTCCTCGAGCCAGCCGCGCAGCCGCGGCCACTCTCGCAGCAGCGCCTCGTGCGCGAGCTCGACGTGGCCCTCGCTGACCGTGAGCAGGCGCTCGGCCGCGAGCAAGCCGACGATGCCGGCGTCCTCGAACTCGTCCGTGCGCACGCGCCGGCGCTCGCTGGCTCCGTCCACGCCCTCGGTCGCCAGCCGCAGCAGGACCGAGCGCGCCTGCGCCTGCTGCGACGGGTCGAGCCGCGCGAACGCCTCCTCGGCATGTCGCGCGACCGCCCCACGCACGCCGCCGGTGTCCTCGTACGTCGCCAGGCGCAGCCGCCGCCCGTCCCGGCGCTGCCAGAGCTCGAGCAGCGCCGTCGAGAGCAGCGGCAGCGCGCCCGGCTCGCGTTCCACGTCGGCGACCAGCGCGTCGGTCAGGCCGGGCTCGACCGATAGCCCGGCGCGGGCCGCGGGGGCCTCGACGGCGCGGTGGTACTCGTCGCGGCGCATCGGGCTGACGAGCACGTGGTGCGCCGCGAGCTCCCGAGCCAACCGCGGGTACGCACCGCAGCGTCCGTAACAGTCGGCGCGGATGGCCAGCACGACGATCTGCGGACCTTCGAGCAGCCTCGCGACGAACGCCTCGCGCTCCGCGTCGTCGGAGCAGACGGTGAACGTCTCCTCGAACTGGTCGACCGCCAGCAGCATGCGGTCGCCATCGGCTGCCCGGTCGAAGGCTCGCAGCGGGTGTTCCCCGGGGCGGATGATCGCCTGGTGCCAGCCCGCGCTGCCCGGGAGCACCCCGCGCGCCAGCGCCGGCAACAGCCCCGCTCGGACGACCGAGGACTTGCCGCTGCCCGAGGGTCCCACCACTCCGAGCAGAGGCGCGCCCACCAGGCGGGTGACGAGCTCGGCCACCAACCGTTCGCGACCGAAGAAGTACGGCGCGTCGTCGACGTCGAACGCGGCGAGCCCTTTGTACGGACAGACCATCTCGGACTCGTCCGGCAAGCCGGGCCCGGAGGCCGCCTCGAGCTCCACCAGACGCCCCGTCAACTCGGCTTCGGCGGCGCGCAGCCCGGCGCGGCCCGCCGCGGTGCGCTCCACCGCGGCGGCGGCGCGGCGCTCCGCCTCGCGCTGGACGAACCGGCGTGCCTGTTCGTGCACGCGGCGCGGCACGCCGTCGCTGGCCGCGAGCAGCCAGTCGGTCGGCACGTCGGGCGCGATCGTCGCGACCGCTTCGTGGCCCAGCGGCGCGAGCTCGACCGCGTCGGGCGTACTCGGCGCCTCGCGCACGCAGGCGATCACGAGCACCGGCATGTGGGAGACGTCCTCGGCCGGGGCGGCGCCGTCGACGACGACGAGCGTCGGGCGGGTGACCGGGCCGTCCAGATCGCCGACCGCGTGACCGGCGAGGCGTACCTCATAGGCGAGCTCGGCGGCCAGGCGCGTCTTGCCGATGCCGGAAGGCCCGACGAGCGCGACCACGTGGCCCTGCCCCGCGCGGGCGGCGGCCCAGTGCGCGCGGAGGCGGTCGAGCTCCGCGTCGCGGCCGATCAACGGCGGCTGTGGGGGCCGAACGTCGAGCGACGTCGCGTGGGCGAGGACATCGCGCTGCAACTGCTGCAGCGCCGGCCCTGGCTCCAGGCCCGCCTCCTCGACGAGTTCGCGGCGCACGTCCTGATAGACCTCGAGCGCCTCGACCTGTCGCTCGCTGCGGTAGAGCGCGAGCATCAACAGCGCCGTCAAGCGCTCGCGCGTCGGGTGCTCGGCCCGCAGGCGGGTCAGTGCGGCGATCGCGTCCGCGTGGTCGCCGAGCGCGAGGTCGGCCTCGACCCGAGCCTCGTGCGCGACGAGCCGTTGCTCCTCCAGACGCGCGATCTCCGCCCGCGCGACGTCCTCGAGCTCGGGCAGCGGCGGCCCGCGCCAGGTGACGAGCGCGTCCGTCAGCCGGCGGCGCGCCGCTTCTGCCTGACCGGTTGCGAGCATTCGCCGCCCTTCGGCGAGCGCCCGCTCGAACCGTTCGACGTCGAGCTCGTCGGGAGCGACCCGCAGGCGGTACCCGGCGGGCGTCCGGGCGATCCGGTCCGGGTCTCCGAGCGCCTTCCGCAGGCGTGAGATGTAGACGTGCACGGTGCGGCCGGCGCCGTGTGGGGCGTCGGCTCCCCAGACCGCGGTGGCGAGCCGTTCGGCGCTCACGGGCTCGTTCGCGTTGAGCAGCAGCATGGCCAGCACCGCTCGGGGTTTGGCCTGGCGAAGCGGCGGCGCATCGGGTATGCCGCTCACGACGAGCGGCCCGAGTATGCGGAAGTCCATCGCGCCCTCGGGCAGACGCTACCGCTGAAACAACCGTGCAGCAACGCTGCAACACGGCTGCGCGACGGTCGGCGCATGACCTTCAACCGACTCAGCGCCGCCGCGATGACGATCGCGCTCACCATCGCGCTCGCACCGGCGGCGGACGCGACCACGACCCCCTCGCACGAGACGCGCATGCGCGAGTTCCGGCAGATGATCGTCGGCCTCTACGGCGCGCCACGCGAGGATCCCCTCGACACGCTCCGGCGATCCCTGATCGCGCAGTACGGCGGTGGGTGTCAGCCGATGCCGAGCAGGCGCGCGGCGTTCTCCCTGAGCACCAGCGGGCGCACCTCGTCCTTGATCGGCAGTTGAGCGAAGTCGGCCAGCCAGCGGTCGGGCGTGATCAGCGGGTAGTCCGAGCCGAACAGCATCTTGTGCTTGAGCGGCCCGTTGGTGTAGCGGATCAGGTTCTCCGGGAAGTACTTCGGCGACCAGCCCGACAGGTCGATGTACACATTCGGCTTGTGGACGGCGATCGCCAGCGCCTCGTCCTGCCACGGGAAGCTCGGGTGGGCGAGGATGATGTCCAGGCCGGGGAAGTCGGCGGCGACGTCGTCCACGCACATCGGGTTGGAGTACTTCAGGCGCACGCCGCCACCGCCGGGCATGCCGGCGCCGATCCCGGTCGTGCCGGAGTGGAAGAGCGCGATCAGGCCGGCGTCGGCGATGACCTCGTAGAGCGGATACCACTCACGGTCGTTGGGCCAGAACGCCTGCGTGTTGGGATGGAACTTGAAGCCGCGCGCGCCCCGCTCGATCAGCTCCCGCGCCTCGCGCACCGCGAGCTTGCCCTTGTGCGGATCGACCGAGGCGAATCCGATCAGGATGTCGGGGTTGTTCGCGGCGGCTGCCAGCACCTCGTCGTTGCCCAGCCGCTTGCGCCCCATCCCCGCCTCGTCGTCGACGGTGAAGATGACCGCGGCGATCCTGCGCTCGCGGTAGTAGGTCGCGACCTCCTCCGCGGTCGGCTGCGGCGGCGACCCGCCGAAGTAGCGGGCGGCCGCCGCCAGGACCTCGCCGGTGACGGGGTCCTGCGGCTCGTCCGCGTTGCGCTCGGCGTGGACGTGCACGTCGATCGCGACGAGCTGCTCGAGGTCCATGCCGACGGATGATGCTCAGTCGACGTGCTTGACGTCGCCTGAGCCGTCGTCGTTCTTCGTGATCTGGGGGTTGCCGGCGTACTTGATGTCGCCGGAGCCGTCGAGCTTGAGGTCGAGGCGATCGTCGGCGCGGACGTTGGCGTCGCCGGAGCCGCTGACGTGGACGCGGGCGGCCTGGGCCGCGAGGCCGGCGACGTTCGCGTCGCCGGAGCCGTCGAGGTTCACGGCGAGGCGGCCGGTGGAGCCGCTCAGTGACACGTCGGCGGAGCCGTCGTTGCGGACCTCGAAGGCGTCGGAGCGGATGCCGTCGGCGTCGACGTCGCCCGAGCCGGAGACGTTGATGCCGTCGAGCGCGGGGACGGAGGCTTCGACGACGACGTGGCGGCCGCCGAAGCCGGAGTGGTCGAAGCGGACGCGCAGGACGCCGTCGCGGACGTCGGTGTGGACGTCGTCGATGACTTTCTCGCCCGCGCGAACACGGACGCGTTGGGGTTCACCGACGTGCAGGCGGACGTCGACGGAGCTGTCGTTGTCGATCTTGGTGAAGGTGTCGACGTCGCGGGTCTGGCTGACGCGGGCACCGTCGTCGGCGAGGTCACAGCCGGTCAGGGCGATGGCGGCGAAGGCGGCGGGGAGGAGGAGAGCGGAGCGGAGCATGCCGCCAAGCTAGGGCGCCGCGAACCCGCGATCAGTGGGGAGTCCGGGCGTCTCGGGGTGGGGTTGTCCTCACACCGCCGAGGTGGTGCCTCCCCGGGCCGACCTCGACCGGCGAGGAGCCGGGAACGATCACGGTGGCGCTCACGTTGGCGGGGATCGAGACCTCGAGCTCGATCGCGTCACCGGTCCGGCGCCACGACGACTCGATCGGTCCGCGCACCGAGCGATACACCGCGCGAGCCCACGAGAGCTCACCGGGCTCAGGCGCGATCAGCACCCGCGCGTACCCGGGCGCGGCCGGCCGGATGCCCGCCACGTTCTCGTAGAGCCACTGCCCGACCGACCCGAGCGAGTAGTGGTTGAACGAGTTCATCATCGGGGTCTGGAAGCCGGCGTCCTCGGTCCAGCCGTCCCAGCGCTCCCAGATCGTCGTCGCGCCATGCCGGATCGAGTAGCCCCATGAGGGGAACGTGTCAGCACGCAGCAGCCGGTGCGCGACGTCGCTGTACCCGTACTCGCTCAGCACGGGACACAGGAGCCCGACGCCCACGAACCCCGTCGTCAGGTGTCCGTCGTTGCGGGCGATGTTCTCGACCAGCCGCGCCGCGGCGCGCGGGCGCAGCTCCTCCGCCAGCAGGCCCATGCGCAGCGCGAGCAGGTAGACGGTCTGCGTGTCGCCCTCGATGTAGGCGTCCTCACCCACGTAGGCGCGGTTGAACGCCGCGACGATGCCACTGCGCAGCCGCTCGTAGTGCTCGACGCGCTCGACACGTCCCAACACCCCCGCCATCGAGGCCATCAACGAGGCGTCATAGGCCCAATAGGCGGTCGCGAGCACGTCCCGCGGCGTCTGCGCACCCACCGACAGCCAGTCGCCGTAATCGTTTCCGCGCCGCGCCGTCCACAGCAGGTCGGGGTTGTGGCGCACGAGGTACGCCATCCACCGCTCCATCGCGTCCCAATGACGCTCCACGAAGCGCACGTCGCCGTAGCGCTGCCACATCAGCCAGGGCACGATCACACCCGCGTCGGCCCAGGCGGCCGCGCCCTCGCGCTCCATGACCAGCCGCGGCGCGACGTCGGGGTAGGCGCCGTCGGGGAATTGGGCGTCGAGGATGTCGTCGCCCCACTTGGTGATGAACGCGGCGACGTCCATGTTGAGCATCGCGGTGGGGAGGAAGACCTGCGCGTCCGCGAGCCAGCCGAGCCGCTCGTCGCGTTGCGGGCAGTCGGTCGGCACCGAGAGGAAGTTGCCGCGCTGGCCCCAGCGGATGTTGCGCCAGAGCTGGTTGACGAGCTCGTCCGAGCACTCGAACGAGCCCGCCGCCGGCGTGTCGGATCCGACGACGCGACCGGTCAGCGAGAACTCGTCCACGCCCGTGACCTCCACGTAGCGGAACCCGTGGAACGTGAAGCGCGGCTCCCACTCCTCGACGCCCTCCCCGGACAACACGTACGTGTCGAGCTGGCGAGCGCCCCGCAGATTGGCCACGTACAGCGAGCCGTCGGCCTCCAGCGCCTCGGCGAAGCGCAGCTGCACCCGCGTGCCCCGCTCCCCCGAGACCCGCAGCCGCGCCCACCCGACCATGTTCTGCCCGAAGTCGACGATGCGCCCGGTCACGGAGACGGACTCGACGTCCTCGGTCACGCGGATCGGCTGCGCCCGCTCCGGCACCAGCAGGACGTCGTCGAGCGGCCGCGTCAGGACCGGATGCGCCCGCCCGAGGCCGCGCCGCGCGTCGTGGCGCTCGCCCATCAGCAGGTCCGAGTAGACGATCGGCCCCGTACACGCCGTCCACGCGGAATCGGATGCGATCACGCACGACGCGCCGTCCGCGTACTCGACGTGCAGCTCGCACAGCAGCTCCGGCTCGGCCCCGTAGTGGTTGCCCGGCCGGCGCGCGTCGAAGCCCACGAACCCCGCGTACCAGCCATCGCCGAGCACTGCCTCCAAGGCGTTCGAGCCCGGCCGCACCAGCCCCGTCACGTCATACGTCGCGTACTCGATCCGCTTCCGATAGTCGGTCCACCCGGGCGCGAGCACCGCGTCACCCACCCGCGCTCCGTTCACGGAGAGCTCGAACACGCCGCGCGCGGTCGCATAGACCACAGCCCGCCGCACCGCCCCGCTCAGCACGAACTCCCGCCGCAAGTAGGGACACGGCGTCAGCCGCCGCATCATCGGATCGGACTCGTCGAGCTCCTCGTCGGTACCGGGGACCGGCATCGCCGGATCGTGCGTCCGGTCCCGCAGGATCCACTGAGCCGTCCACGCAGGCCCCGTCCGGAACCGCGCCGGAGCGCTCACCGACGAGACAGGGCCGTCCCACACCTCGACGGTCCAGGTGAACTCGCCGCACGGAGGCAGCGAAGGCCCTCCGTACACGACATCCACCGTGTTCGAGGACTCCACCCGCCCGCTGTCCCACAGCCCGTCGACGCGGACCCGGTACGCCGTCTGGAACGCACCGCCCTCGCACCGCCAGCTCAAGCGCGGTGGACCATCGATGCAAGGAGTGTCGGTGCGGTGCTCGCACCGGAGGTCGACAGCAAGCACGTCAGCCCTTCAGTCCGCTGGCAAAGCTCTTGATCATGTACCGCAGGAAGCCCATGTACAGGAAGATCGTGAACCGCACCCTGCAGGCCAGGCGTCCAGGGAATCCCTACTTCTTGGCGTCTTCGGTGTAGAGGTTCCAAGGATCGGCCAACGGCGCGCCAAGGCGCAACCGATTGGCTGGTGGCGTGAACATCAGAACGCTCCTTGGACTGGCCGTCACGGCCGCCGTCGCGGGCCTCGCGGCGACGGCCTCGGTGTCGATGGCCTCCGTGAACCTCCCGCGCGACTGGGATCCGGCCACCGTCGCGGTCAACCGCGACCCGGCGAACACCTTCCTGCTGCGCCCCGGCCAGATCGTCGCGGGCCCGGGCGACGCGCAGGACGTTCAGCGGCTGCTGCCCGACTGGCGCCAGGACGACCAGCACCCGTTCGGCCTGACGCTGTTCACCCGGACCCCGCAGAACCCCGCGGATCCGGCCAAGGAGATCCTCGCCGCGCTCGCGCGCGTGCGCAAGGGCACGGCGGGCCGCCCCCAGGGCTCCGCCCGCGTCGCGCCCAACTACGTGTTCGTCGGCGAGTCCGTCGGCGGCGCCGCCGATGCGATCAACTTCTCCGGTGAGCCGCGCGTCCAGGGCGGGCCCGGCTCGACCGCCCGCGTGGCCAAGCTCCCCGCCGCGCTGCCGCTGCGCACGACCCAGGCCGGCGACGGCCAGGGCGTCAAGATCGCCGTCCTCGACACCGGGATGTTCGACCACGCCTGGCTCACGAGCGTCCAGCGGGCGCCCAACAGCACGGATGTCTGGGACGCCGACCACGACGGCTACGGCGACGCCGAGTCCGGCCATGGGACGTTCATCGCCGGCCTGATCCGCCAGGTCGCGCCCGCGACGTCGGTCTACGAGGTCAAGGTGCTCGACTCGCACGGGATCGGCGACGACTTCACGGTCGCCAAGGCGATGGGCCAACTTCCCGCGGACACCGACATCATCAACCTCTCGCTCGGCGGCTACACCGACAAGGACGCGCCGCCGCTGGCGATCGCGCAGGCCATGCAGGCGTTCGGCAAGAGCCGCGTCGTCGTGGCCGCCGCCGGCAACGACAACTCCTCGCGCCCGTTCTGGCCGGCCGCGTTCGAGCCGGTGCTGGCCGTCGGCGCCGACGAGGTCGACGCGGGCAAGTGGACGCGCGCCGACTACAGCAACTACGGCCCGTGGGTCGACGCGGTCGCCCGCGGCTCGAACCTGCAGTCCACGTTCGCCCGCGCCAAGACCAAGCTCGCGCTCGGCGAGCTCCCCGACCCGCTGGACCCGATCATCGCCTTCAACGGCTGGGCCTCCTGGGACGGCACCTCGTTCGCGACGCCGATCGCGGCCGCGCTGATCGCCCGCACGATGACCCGCGTAGGCATCGGCTCGCCGCTGACGGGCGAGGCGAAGCTGCTCGCCGGCGCGCCCGCGGGAACGCAGGCCGACTCCCCGAACGCCGTCCTGCTCGACGAGCTCGAAGGGCTTTCAGACCCGAACGACGCCTAAACACTGGGCCGGTGCCGCCGATGAACGGGGCACCATGGCCACACCCGAGATCTCACCGCTGACCGGCAACGAGGTCGAGTGCCCGCGCTGCGGCACGGTGGCCGTCAACAGCGACTTCTGCTCGTGCGGTGAGTATCTCGGCTGGGATCTGCCCAGCCTCCCACCCGAGGCGCCGGAGCCCGGACCGGCCTCCTACCGGCCGCCGGCGCCGCCGGAACAGGCGCGCGAGACCACCCTGCTCGGGTTGCGCGACCCAGCGCGCGAGGACGTCCCCGGCGCCCCCGTCTCGGTCTCGGTCGTCCCCGGCGACGGCGTGACGGTGATCGCCACCGTCCGCAACCAGAGCCAGATCGTCGACACGTTCGACGTCCGGATCGAAGGCCTTCCCGACGACTGGTGGACCGTCTCGCCCGGGGCCGTCTTCCTGAACCCGTGGGGGACGTCGGGCGCCTACGAGCAGGAGGTGCTCCTGCGCCTGCACCCGCCGCAGACGCCGGCGTCGGTGGCGAAGGCGTGGCCGCTGACCGTGATCGTCCGCTCGCGCTCCATCGGCGCCGACGTCGCGTGGGTGGCGGCGACGCTGACCGTCCTGCCGTTCCAGAGCACCGTGATGCACGCCGCCCCGGAACGCCGCCGCGGGCGCCGGCAGGCAGAGTTCGAAGTGGTCGTCGAGAACCACGGCAACAGCCCGCTGGAGATCGTCGTCGCCGCCGGCGACACCGAGGCGCGCTGCCCGGTCGGCGTCTACCCGGAACGCACGCTGGTGCCGGTCGACCAGGCCGCGACCTCGGTCGTCACGGTCGCCGTGCCGCGCCCCCTGATCTTCGGCCGCCCCGTCGACCATCGCATCGAGATCATCCACCGCGCGACCGGCGTCGAGTCCGACCCGGTGCCGCAGCGGGTGACCTTCCGCCAGAAGCCCTGGCTGCCCTGGTGGGTGCCGCCGGTGCTCGCGCTGCTGGCGGCGTTCGTCGCCGCGGTCCTGCTGCTGCGCCGCGACCCGGAGGTCCCCAAGCTCGCCGGCAACACGGTCGACGAGGCGCTCGTGGTGCTCAAGAAGGCCCACCTGAAGCTCGGCGACACGAAGTACGACACCGCCCCCAAGGACGCGGACGTCGGCACGATCATCGCCCAGCAGCCCGCGGCGGGCGACAACGTCGACAAGGGCGAGCCGGTGAACATCACGCTCGCCGCCCCGGCCAAGACCGCGGCGGTTCCGCCGGTGAACGGCAAGACCCTCGCCGACGCCGCGACCGCCCTCACCGGCGCCCATTTCGGCTACAGCCCACAGCCCGCGAGCGCGGGGAACGACTGGGTCGTCATCCGCCAGGATCCGACCCCCGGGACCAAGCTCGCGCTCGGGCAGCAGGTGACGCTCGCCGTCGCGCAGCCCACGCCCACCGCGACGCCCACGCCGACCGCGACGCCGAAGCCCAAGGCGACCGCCACCGCGACGCCCACCGCCACGGCCGCCGCGAAGGCGTCGAAGGCGTCGAAGGCTGCCAAGGCCGGTGGCGCGGCGGCAGCGTCCTCGAAGGTGACCGCCAAGGCGGCCTCGCGCCCCAGCCTGCCCGAGGACCTCGTCTTCGCCGGGGCGACCACCGGCCAGCTCTACCGCTGGGCGCACGGCGACCCCAAGGCCGCGTTGTTGACCTCGCCGAAGTACCGCTTCGAGACGCCCACCAAGGTCGACAACGGCTTCGTCGCCGTGGAGGTCACCGGCGCCGCGCGCCAGCTCGTGCAGATCTCCGCCGACGGCAAGACCGTCGCGGCGATCGCGGCCGGGGACTATCACCGCCCGGTCTACTCGTCCGCCCGCGGCCTGCTCGCGGTGATCGCGGCCGACGGCGACGGCGACGCGGGCTCGCTCTGCACGCTCGAGCCGCAGGATTCCGGCCCGCCCGCGTGCGCCGCCGGCCGGCGCCTCGGCCGGCCCGCGTGGGCGCCGAACGGGCGCTCGCTGGTGGCGCTCGCCGCGGGCCGCGGCGGGAGCTACGACCAGGTGCTCAACTACACGGCCAGCGGCGGTGACCCCGACGGCTGGGAGCCTGCGCCCGGCTACCGCGCGCCCGGCATCCAGTCGGCGGTGTGGGTCGGCAACGACCGCGTCGCGGTGCTGCTCGGCGGAGCGCAGGCGCACCTGCGGCTGCTCGCCCTCCAGCCCGACGGTGGCTTCAAGGACGTCGAGGACTTCCCCTCGCTGACCGGCTGCGAGCTCGCCGCCGCGGGGCGCTACGTCGTGCTGCGGCGCGGCGACTGCGTGAGCGGCGACGGGGCGATGATCCTGCTCGACGTGGACCGCGCCCAGCCGCGGCTGCGCGGCTTGACCAGTGGCGTGAACCCCGCCTGGGCGGGGTGAGGGGTCACCCCCTCACCCTCAGGTTGAGCCTCAGGTCGCGATCGACACGCCCATCGCGGACGAGATGCGGCCCCACGGCTCGGCGTAGCTCGTCACGCCGTCACCGGCGATGACCGCGGCGCGCGCGAAGGCCTGGCCGGTGCCGGACGGCAGGTAGAACGAGCCGCCGGAGTCGCCGGGGCGCGCCGGGCCGCCGACGTACTCGACCACCGGCCACTTGCAGCCGGTGCCCGTGCAGACGATCGCGCCGGTGCTGTTGACGTGCTGGCCGCACTGCTCGCCGCTGGTCTGGCCGCTCGAGCAGTAGCCGGTGAAGCCGGCGACGGGGTTGCCGGCGCCGATGATGCCGCGCGAGGAGGTGCTGAAGACGCCGCCGGTGTACACGCGCGGGGCGTAGGAGGAGCCGCCGATCAGCTCCATGTCACGGTTGTCCCAGAAGAAGATCGAGCCGAGCGTGCCGCGCTGGGCGACGGTGCCGAAGAACGTGCCGGTGGGGGTGCGGACGGTGGAGCCGACCGACCAGCAGTGCGCGGCAGTGGTCATGAAACGGGTGCCGTTCGGCTTCTTGACGGTGAAGCCGGCCGAGCAGGTGCCGCCGCCGCTCGTGATGGCGGCGCCGCCCCAGAACGACGGGATGTCGTCGCGGCGATTGAACAGGTCGCCGAGCGGCTTGCTCTGCTCGAGCTGGATCTCCGGGTGCGCCTTGACGAGGCCCTCGGTGACCGAGGCGGGCGCGTCGGTCTTGAGGATCACGCGGCCGGTCTGCAGATCGAGGTGGCTCGCGTAGCTGAACTTCTGCGCCTCGGGGCTGAAGTCCTGGCCCCCGATGTCCTGGCGGATGCCGTCGGCGGTCTTCTTGGCGATCTTCAGCCGCTCGAGCCGATAGGGGACGCCGCCGGCGAGCTTCTCCGCCTCGTCCGGGCCGATCGTGCTGTCCGGCCCGACCACGACCGCCAGCTGGCCCTTCTCGGAGTCCCAGTAGGAGCCGAGCGCGGTGCCCTGCTCGTCGATCCGGTCGGCCGCCGCGGCGATGTCGCCGTCGACCGCGGGGGCCTTGAGGACCTCGCGCGGGGCCGGTTTGACGTCATCCGCCGCGGCGGCGGTGGCGACACCGGCGACGAGCGTCAATCCGGTGACGAGGGCGGTTAGGGCGAGGGGAGCGTTGGGTCGCATGCCCCAACCGAGTCGCGACCCTCGCCCTTGATACGTCTACTTGACCTTCGTCGAGACCGTGCGGGTGACCGCGTTCCCGGCGGCGTCACGCGCCTGGACGGTCAGCGTGATCCTGGTGCCGCGCTTGAGGCTGGAGACCTTCAGGGCGATCGTCCGCTTGCCGGCGGCGACGTTCGTGCGGGCCGTCTTGAGCAGCGTGCGCTTGCCCGACTTGACGGTGATCGCCAGGTCGGCGCGCTCGTCGAGGGTCACGGTCGGGGCGAGCTTGCCGGTGCGGCGGACGGTCTTGAGCGCCAGCGTGAGCTGCGGGGCCGTGCGGTCGGCCATCGGCGCGGGGGCCGGAGCGGGCGTGGGGGTGGGGGTGGGCGTCGCCTGCGGGACGACCGTCGGCTCGGGCATGGGGGTCGGGTCCGGGGTGGGGGCGGACTTGCCGTCGCGCCCGGTGCACTTGATCGCGCCGGACCGCAGCGCGTGGTTGCCGTCGCCGCTGATGTCGTTGGTGTCGTCGGCGTAGAAGACCGGCTTGAGGTTGTCCACGCACTCCGTGTTCGGGGCGATCGCGAAGCCCTCGTTGTTGAGGTTCGGCATGCCGGTGGGACGCTCGTAGAGGTGGGTGATCTCGAAGCGGCCGGTCGCGCCGACCTCGAGCGTGGCGGTGCGGCCGTCGCAGGTGTCGTCGCAGACCGCCCACAGCTGCTTGGTCTCGGGCTCGTAGGTGAGGTCCATCACCGCCGGGAAGCCGCTGGCGACGGTGGCGACGCGGGTGTACGTGCCCGCCACGCGGTTGAGCGCGTAGGCGACGATCTGACCGGTCTGCTCGACGCCGACGAAGAACAGGCCCTGGCCGTGGTTGGCGTGCGTGGTCGGGTCGTACTTCTTGCCCGTGGACTCGTCGACGAAGCCCTTGGCGACCAGGAGGTCGTCCGGGACCCACGTGACCGCTTCCAGGCCCGCGTTCTTGCCCAGGCCGGGCAGGTCGGCGGTCATGTCGAACTCGTCGGTCGCGGTCAGCGTCATGCCGGCCGCGGTGACGTCATAGCGCAGGACGCCCGGGCGGCTGATCTTCGAGTTGCCGCCGCTGTCATCGCGCTCGATCGAGACGTAGATGCCGTTCGCGTCGCCGCCGGCCAGCGTCACGCCCTCGGAGTCCGGCACGCCGCCACCGTTCGGGAAGACCAGCGTCTTGCCGTTGGCCCAACCGTTCGCGGTGTCGGGCGTCCACTTCGTGCCGTTGTAGACGAGGCGGTAGAGCGTCGACGGGCCGTTGCGCACCGCCCACAGGACCGCCGGGTTGCCCACGCTCGCGGGCTGATACGCCAGGCCGCTGAGGTTCTGGCCGAACACGTTCGTGTCGTCGGCGTTGGCGATCGCCGGGCTGCCCGGCCAGGCGGCCGGGTCGACCGCGGCCGAGGCGGGCATCGCGGTCGCGAGCAGTGCGCCGGCGGCTGCGAGGGAGGCGAGGAGGGCTCGTGTGTTCATGGGCTGAACCCTCTCGCCGCCAGGGCGCCGTGTCGCGCTCACGCGCGACACTCGGAGTGTCAAGCTCGCGACACTCCGTATAGCTCGTGTGTATGGCGCTCACGTAGCGTCGCGGCCGGTTCATTCCCCGGCTTGAGTGGAGGTCGAGATGAGGGTCTCGGCAGCAGTGGCGACCGCGCTCGTCATCTCCGCGTGTGGCACCGCGCCCGCGCTGGCGGTCGACGAAGGCGTCCCGGATCTCGATGCGCATCCGAACGTCGGCCTGATGGGCTTCGACCCCGACGGGCCCGGCCCGGAGCCGACCGTCGCGTGGTGCACCGGCACCGTCGTGTCCGACCACGTGTTCCTGACGGCAGCGCACTGCCTGATCGACTTCCCGCCGGGGACCGCGTTCGCGGTCACGCTCGTGCCCGGCTCGCCCCTGAGCCCGGTCTACCGGCCCGGGCGGGTCTTCGACGACTTCCCGTATCCGTTCAGCGTCACGGCGCCGTTCGCGCGCCAGATGGTGACGCACCCCCGGTTCGGCGGCGATGCCAACCGCGTCCACGACGTCGGCGTGCTCGTCTTCGCGCCCGGGACGTTCGCCGGCGTGACGCCGGTGCGGCTGCCGCGCCCAGGCGAGTTCGACCGGCGCCTGCACCGCCGCGACTCCGTCGGCCTCGTCGGCTACGGCGCCGACCCGGAGTGGGGTGACGGCGACCCGCCCGTGTTCATCGCCGAGGGCTACCGCCAACGCGCGTCGGCGCCGTTCGAGACCTTGACACCGACCCAGCTGCAGCTCGACGGCCGCGCCCGTGTCACCGGCCGCGGCGGCCTCTGCCTCGGCGACAGCGGCTCGCCGCAGTTCTTCGCCGGCGTGCAGCTCTCGCTGCTCTCCGACGTCGACGATGTCAACTGCAACGGCACGATCCTCGGCCAGCGGCTCGACACGCCCTCAGAGCGCCGGTTCCTGGCCGGCTACATCAACCTCGGTCGCTAGCGCCCGCTCGGCCTCGCGGGCCCAGTTGGCGAAGCCCCAGCGCTCGGCGATCGCGACCGCCTCCTCGAGGTGCGCGCGGGCCTGATCGGACTCGCCGAGCGCGGCGCGGGCGCGGCCGAGGCAGGTGAGCGCGCCCGCGATGCCGCGCGAGTCCTCGCGCCGGCGCAGGTCGGCGAGCGCGTGGGCGGCGGTCTCGGCCGCGGCGTCGGGGCGGCGCTGGGCGAGCTGGACGCGGGCGAGCTCGATCAGCGTGAAGCCCGCGTAGCGCGTCCCGCGCATCCGCCGCATCGCGTCGTGAGCGCGGACGAGCAACGCCTCGGCCTCGTCGAGCTCGCCCCGTTCGAGGAGCAGGCAGCCGAGGCACTGGTCGGCGAAGATCACGCCCTCCTCCAACCGCGGGATGGTCGAGAAGATCGCGCGCGAGCGCTCGATCGCGACCCGCGCGTCGTCGAGCCGGCCGGCGGCGATCAGGGCTTGGGCGCTGTTGGCCAGGGCCTGGCCGAGGTCGTCGCCGCCGACTCGCTCGCACACGGCGACGGCCTCGTCGGTGATCGCGACCGCGTCCGCGGTCGCCGCGCCGGTCGCCATCCAGGAGCGCGTGACGAGCGCGTGCGGCCACCACGGGCTGTGCGGGCCGGACAGCGCGAGCGCGCGCTCGATCAGCTCGCGCCCGTGGGCGACGAAGCCGGTGCGGTACCAGTACCAGCCCATCGTCGCGGCGAAGCGCAGGGCGCCCTCACTGTCGCCGGTGTCGAGCGACCAGCGCAGCGCGGCGTCGAAGTTCTCGTGCTCGAGCCGGCTGCGCGGGAGCCACTCGGGGAGCCCAGGGCCGAGCATCTGCAGCTCGACGACCTCGGCGAGCTCCTGGTAGACGTCGCGGTGGCGGCGGGCGGCGTCCTCGTGGTCGCCGGACTCGTGCAGGCGGGCGAGCGCGAACGCCCGCACGGTCTGTAGGAGCCGGTAGCGGCCTGACTCCGCCGTGACGAGCGATGCATCCAGGAGCGCGCCGATGTCACCCACGACGGCGTGCGCCTGCTCCGCCGCGAAGCTGCCGGGGAAGACCGCGAGCCGCCGCAGGACGTCCTGCTGCTCCGGGGGCAGGAGGTCGTAGCTCCAGCCGATCGCGGCCTCGAGCGTGCGCTGCCGCCGCGGCGTCAGCCGCTGCTCGTCGCCGGGCATCGTGAGCCGCTCGCGCAGCGCGGCGGCGAGGTCCGCGGGCGCCGTCGAGCGCAGCGCCGCGGCCGCGAGCTCGATCGCCAGCGGCAGGCCGTCGAGGCAGCCGACGAGCTCGCGGAGGTCGTCGGGCTCGACCGCGACCGTAGAGCGCTCGGCGAAGAGCCGCTCGGCGACCGGCGGGCGCAGCCCGGCCAGCGGCTGCACGCGCTCGCCGGCGACGCGCAGGGACTCACGGCTCGTGCTCAGGATCCGGACGTCGGGGTCGCGGTCGAGCACGTGCGCCGCGAGGCCCGCGACCTCGGGCACCGCGTGCTCGCAGTTGTCGAGGACGAGGAGCGAGCGCGCCTCGCGCAGCCGCGCCACGACGAGGTCGGCGGCGGCGCGCCCCGGCACCTCCGGGACCGCCAGCGAGCGCGCCACCGCGGCCACGACCCGCCCCGCGGCGATCGATCCTAGATCGACCCACCAGACGCGCGCGTCGCCGATGCCGGCGGCCGTCTCGGCGGCCAGGCGGGTCTTGCCGACGCCCGCGGCACCGACGAGCGAGACGAGGCGCTCGCCGCGCAGCAGCTCCCGCAAGGCAGTGAGCTCGTCGCCGCGGCCGAGGAAGCTCGTCTCGTAGCGCGGCAACGCCGGCGCGCGCGGCGCGGGCAGGTCGAGCGCGCGGTCCTGGAGCAGGATCATCCGCTCCAGCCCGCGCAGCTGTGGGCCGGGCGCGAGCCCGTACTCGTCCGCCAGCGCGCGGTGCGCCGTGTGGTAGGCCTCGAGCGCCTCGGTCTGGCGGCCGGAGCGGTAGAGGGCGACCATCAGCTGGCCGCACGTGCGCTCGCGTCGCCGGTCGGCGGCCACGGCCGCGCGCAGCTCGCTCACCAGCTCGCGATGGCGCCCGAGCGCGAGCCGCGCCTCGACGAGCTCCTCCGCGGCGACCGCGCGCAGCTCCTCGAGGCGGCCGCGTTCGATCCTCGCGAGGTCGTCCTCGTCGAGCTCGGCGAACGGCGTCCCGCGGAAGAGCTCGAGCGCCTCGCGCAGCAGCGCCTCGGCGGTCGCCGGCTTGCCGCCCTCGAACGCGGCGCGGCCGGCGGCGAGCAGCGCCTCGAAGCGGTCGGCGTCGACGGCGTGGCCGCCGACCTGCAGCTCGTAGCCCTGGCGGCGGGTCAAGAGCGGCGAGTCCTCGGCCGGGCCGAGCGGCTCGGCCCGCAGCCGGAACACGTACGTGCGCAGGACCTGAAGCGCGTTGGCGGGCGCACGCGCGGGCCACAGGACGTCGAGCATTCGCGCCGTCGAGACCACCTCGTTGCGATGCAGCAACAGCAGCGCCAGCAGCGCGCGCTGCTGCGGACTGCCCAGAGCCAGCTCGACACCGTTGCGCCATGCCGAGACGGGCCCCAGGAGTCCGAACGCGAGCGTCATGGCAGGCCCGCGTGCGGCACGTCCACGGTCGTCGTGAGCAGCACGGACTCGTGGTTGGCCGAGCGCGCCTCGTGGTTGAAGTCCGGCGAGGCGCAGATCAGCAGCGTGCGCCCGTCGTCACCGCCGAGCATGCAGGCGAAGCAGTCCAGGCCCGCCGGCATCGCGATCTCCTCCACCACCTCGCCGCCGGGCGCGATCCGCAGGCAGCGCGCGGTCACCTCGTCCGCCGACCAGATGTGACCTTCGGCGTCGAGCGTGCAGCCGTCAGGGCCGAACTTCAGCTGCCCGAGCGTCTCCAGCAGCGGCCCGAACTCCGGCGCGGGGGCGAGCTGCGCCCACACGCGGCGGTCGGTCAGCGAGCCGTCCTCTTCAATCGTGAACGCGGTGTAGCGGGCGGCCGCGGTCTCGCCGACGATCAGCGTGCGGTGATCCGGCGTGATCACCGAGCCGTTGGGGAAGCGCATGTCCTCGGCGGCCACGGTGACCGTGCCGTCGGGGTCGACCCGGAGGAGCACCGTGGTCCGCGGATCCGCGAGGGCGTCGAGGTCGAAGCCGAAGTTCCCGGCGTACGCCCGGCCGTGGCGGTCGACGACCATGTCGTTGAGGTTCCCGCCGCAGTAGGCGCTCACGTCCGCGTGGAGCTCGGCGCCCGTCTCCGGCGTCCAGCGCAGGATCCTCTTGTCGAGCATCGAGATGACCAGCAGCGACCCGTCCGGCATCCACCCGAGCCCGGACGGGCGGCCTTCGACATCGAGGACGTGCCGCTCGTCGCCCCCGGTGCCGACGCTGATCACGCGGTGGCGGAAGAAGTCCGACACCCACCAGCGACCCTCATGCCATCGCGGTGATTCGAAGAACGCGCCACCCTCGAGCAGCGTCGCCAGCTCACGTTCGGCCATCCGCGTGTTCTACTCCCCACGGCAGCACCTCGCCGAACTGGACCAGCTCCCCGTGGAACGCGGGGTCGAACGTGGGGGCGAGGACGAGGTCGAGCGGCCAGGCTGCCGCCTCCTCCGGCGTCTGCGCTGTGCTCATGTCGGCGAACCACGGGCGCGAGGCGTCGGTGTCGATCAGCCCCGGGCAGAGCGCCATGACGAGCTTGCCCTCCTCGCGATGGGCGCGTGCGTAGGCCCGCACCGCGGCGACCTGCGCGACCTTCGACGGGATGTTCAGCCAGTCGCCGAAGCCCTCGTCGCGGTGCGCGTGGACCGCGGCGCGCCACTCCTCGACGAGCCCGTCGACCGCGTCGAGGTCGTCGAGCTGCGCGAACCGCGGGCGCACGCGTGGGTCGAGCCGGTCGAGCGTGCCGAGCGCGCTGGCGACGACGATCAGGCGCCCGCCGGGGCGCAGCCGTGGGCCGAACGCGCGCAGGATGTTCGTGGTGGCGAGGTTGCTGGTCTCGGCGACGGCATCGACCTCGGTGGCCGGATCGGCCTCCGGCGACACGCGCGCCGTGGCGTTGGAGAAGAGGATGTCGATCGCGCCGAGCTCCTCGGCGAGCGCGGCGATGGCGTGCGGGTCGCGGACGTCGAGCACGCGCGGCTCGACGCCGCCGATCTCCTGGGCGGCGGCTTCGACGCGCCGCCGGTCACGGCCGGTGAGCAGGACACGGTCCTCGGGGTGCATGCGGGCGGCCAGGCCGGCGACGAGAGCACGGCCGAGGCCTTGGTTGGCACCGGTGACGAGAGCGATCATGCCCGCTCACGCTAGGCCGGTCGTGGCATGCGTTCCGCGAGAATGACGCACAGTTACCATGCGTCGAACGCATGGATTTCTCGCCGACCGGGCTACGGGTGTTGCGCGAGGTCGCGCAGGCGGGGTCGTTCTCGGCCGCGGCGCTGAACCTCGGGTATACGCAGTCGGCGGTGTCGCGGCAGGTCGCCGCGCTCGAGGCCGTCGCCGGCCGCCGGCTGTTCGAGCGCAGCCGTTCCGGGGTGAAGCTGACGCCCGCGGGCGCGCGGCTGCTCCCGCGTGCCGTGCGGGTGCTCGAGGAACTCGAAGCGGCCCGCCGCGAAGCCGCCGGTGACGCCCCGGCAACAGGCCCGGTCCGGCTCGGCGCGTTCGCGTCGGCCGTCGCCGGCATCATCCCGCGCGCGCTCGCCGCGTCCGGCCTGCACGTGACCGTCCGCGAAGGCACCACGCCCCAGCTGGTACGTGCGTTGCGCGCCGGAACGCTGGACCTCGCGCTGCTCGCGCAAATGCCGCCGTTCCGCCCGCCGGACGGTGAGTCGCCGCCGCTCGAGCTGACGACTTTGTCGGAGCGCGAGCTGGTGCTGGCGGTGCCGGCGACGCACCCGTTCGCCGGTCTGGGTGCCGTCGAGGTCGACGCACTCCACGGGCAGGTGTGGATCGCGAGCCCCGGCGACTCCCTGCTCGGCGTCTGGCCGGGCCTGACCGAGCGCCCGGACATCCGCTACGTGGTCCGCGACTGGCACGCCAAGCTCGAGATCGTCGCCGCCGGGCTCGCGATCACCACGCTCGCCTCGGTCCTCATCGGCACCTTGCCCGAAGGCGTGGCGACCGTCGCCGTCCGCGGCGAGCCACAGGAGACGCGGCGGCTGGTGCTCGCCCGCCTCCCGGGCCCGCTCGACGGCGCGGTCGCGCGCATGGTCGACGCGCTGTTGACGGAGGCGTCCGCGCTGCCGATACAGGACGCGTGAACCTGCTGACGATCGCCGCGGCCACCGCCGCGCTTGCCGTATCGCCGCACACCAAGGTGCTCTCCGTGACGAACGGGAGCATGGCGCCGACGTTGCATCCCGGCGACCACATCCTCGCCGGCTACGACGCGTTCGAGCCGCAGCTGTTGGACATCGTCGTCTTTCACCCACCGCTCGCGGCCGCGGACGATTCGCTGGACGACGCGTGCGGCGACCGCTCCCGCCACAGCGACGCGATGTGCGCCAAGGCCCAGCCGGGCCTGTCGCGGCAGTTGTGGCTCAAGCGCATCGTGGGGCTGCCGGGCGATCGCCTCAAGCTCCGCAACGGCCGGCTGTGGCGCAACGGTCGGACCGTCGACGAGCCGTTCATCACCCCGTGCGACGGCGATTGCGACTTCCCGCGCACGATCGTGGTGCCGAGGGGCCGCTACATGCTCATGGGTGACAATCGCGGCCTGTCGTATGACAGCCGCGACTGGGGGCCCGTGCCGAAGTCGGCGCTGGTGGCGCGGGCCGACGAGTGCGACCCGCAGCCAGCCGTGGGGTGTCCTCCGCGCTAGCCCTGGTCGAGCGCGACCGCGACGTCGCGGTGCGCGAAGACGACCGCTGGGTGGTCCTGTAGTGCTTGCAGATAGCGGCGGCCGAACGCGCTCTCGGCGTCGGGCGGGCACACGAGCCCGCGCGCCTCGTCGAGCGCCGCGTCGATCGCGGCCGTGTCCTCGTCGGCGCGCGCCTGGTCGAGCCGGGCGATCGTCTCGGAGAGCTGGGTGAGCCAGCTGAAGCGCAGGTCCTGCGCCGCGGCCTGCAGCAGTTCGGCCGCTGTCATGCGGCCGCCGAAGCGCTCGGCCTGGACGCGCTGGGCTTGCAGCAGCTGCCGGTGCAGCTCGAGCAGGGCCGTGCGCGCGTGTGTCGTGTCGATCCCTGTGGTGGTCATACCAACAGTGTAGTTGATCGTGCAAGTACAAGTCCTGTTCAATGAGGTTTCATTTGCTGAGCGTTGCATCGCCCCATGACCACCCCACGCATGGCAGTCAAGGGCAGCGCGCGGCCCCCGGTCCCCGGTGCGCAGCGGATCGGTGACGTCGATGGCGCGAGGCGCGCCGAGGTCACCGTCACGCTCCCCGCCCGCGCGACGCCGGACCCGGAGGAGCGTGTCTCGCGCGCCGAGTTCGCCGAGCGCTACGGCGCCGACCCGGCCGCGATCGAGCGCCTGGAGACCTTCGCGGGCGAGCATCAGCTCGACGTCGTCTCGGCCGATCCGGCTCGCCGGTCGGTCGTGCTCGCCGGGACGCTCGACGACCTCGCCGCGGCGTTCGGGACGAGCTTCGCGCTCTACGAGCATCCGAAGCTCGGCGTGTTCCGCGGCCGCACGGGCGAGCTCAGCGTGCCGGACCACGTGGCACCGGCGATCGAGAGCGTGCTCGGCCTGGACGACCGGCCCGCGGCGCAGCCGCACTTCCGCAAGCTCAACGCGGGCGGCGCGCGCGCGTACAAGCCCGCGGAGCTCGCTCACCTGTACGGCTTCCCGACCGACACGATCGGCACCGGCCAGACCGTGGCCATCATCGAGCTCGGCGGCGGGTTCCGCACGAGCGACCTGACCACGTACTGGACCGAGATGGGCGTCACCCCGCACCCGAAGGTGGTCGCGGTCAGCGTCGACGGCGCCGGCAACCACCCGGACGGCCCGAACGGCGCCGACGGCGAGGTGATGCTCGACATCGAGGTCGTCGGCTCGGTCGCGCCGGGCGCGCGGATCGCGGTCTACTTCGCCCCGAACACCACCCGCGGGTTCCTCGACGCGATCACCGCGGCCGTGCACGACAAGGTCCGCAAGCCCTCGATCGTGTCGATCTCCTGGGGGCAGGCGGAGGACGCGCCCGGCGGGTGGACCGACCAGGCCCGCCGCGCCTATGACCGGGCGTTCCAGGACGCGGCCGCGCTCGGCGTCACGATCTGCGTGGCGGCGGGCGACGACGGCTCGGCCGACGGCGTCACAGACGGCAAGTCGCACGTCGACTTCCCCGCCGCGAGCCCGTGGGTGCTCGCGTGCGGCGGCACGCGCCTGGAGTCCGACGCGAACACGATCACCGCCGAGGTGACCTGGCACGAGCAGGGCCACGGCGCGACCGGCGGCGGCGTCTCGCTGTTCTTCGCGGTCCCCGCCTACCAGGCCGGCGCCCACGTCGACAAGCAGGCCGACACCAAGCACGCCGGCCGCGGCGTCCCCGACGTCGCCGGCGACGCCGACCCGCTCACCGGCTACCGCGTCCGCGTCGACGGGCAGGAGATGGTGATCGGCGGCACCAGCGCGGTGGCACCGCTCTACGCCGGCCTGATCGCGCTGATCAACGCCAAGCTCGGCCGCCAGGCGGGCTTCGTGAACCCGAAGCTCTACGCCCACGGCGCCCTGCGCGACATCGTCTCCGGCGACAACGGCGCCTACAAGGCGCGCCCCGGCTGGGACGCGTGCACCGGCCTCGGCAGCCCGGACGGAGCCCAGGTGCTCGCGGCGCTCAGCGCGTGACGCGTATGGACGGATAGTGCATTTCCCCTCACCGATGGGCGGCCTACGGTGCGCGGCGTGTTCTCCACACGCACGCGCATCGTCGGGCTGGGCATCTGCGTGCTCTGGATCCTGTTCTTCACCGGCCGCTTTCAGCCGTTCGCCAGGCCCGCGCCGCCCCCGCCGCCGCGCGCGACCGTCCCGCAGTATCTGCCGTGGGCGAGTGGGACGACCGCGCGCGTCAATCAGGGGAACGGCGGGTCGTTCAGCCATTTCAACGAGTGGAACCGCTACGCGTGGGACTTCGGGCTCCCGCTCGGCACGCCGCTCTATGCCGGAGTCGCGGGGACCGTCGAGATCGCCGCGGACGGCTGCGCGTTCACGCGGCCGACCTGCAACACGAACTACGGGAACACGGTCGCGATCCGCGCGGCCGACGGGACGTGCGCCCGATTCGCGCACCTGAACACCGTCGCCGTCTTCCCAGGGCAGACCGTGGCCGTCGGCACCAAGGTCGGCACCGTGGGTTCGACCGGTCACTCGACCGGGCCGCACCTGCACTACCTACGTGAGATCTGCGGCACGGGCGTCGCCCTGCCGTCGAGCTTCGTCGAGGCCGGGGTCCCGCGGCAGGGCGCCGATGTAACGTCGGCGCTCCCGCCCGGCTAAGCCGTCAGGACGGTCATGCCACCCAGGCGCAGCGCGTCGGCCTGGGACTCCTCCAGCCCGGTGACGACGACGGTGTCGACGTCGGCGATCGGTGCGATCACGCTCAGGCCGCGGACCTCGAGTTTGGAGTGGTCGATGAGCAACACGGTGTCGGAGGCCTGTTCGATCATGGTGCGCTTGAGCTCGGCCTCGAGCGGTTCGGCGTCGGTGAGCATGCCGTTGGCGGCGATGCCCTTGACCGAGAAGAACAGGCGGTCGGCGAAGTGGCCCTGCACGGTGCGCACGGCGAAGGGGCCGACGAAGGACCGCGTGAGGCGCCGCAGGTTGCCGCCGATGCCGATCACCTCGAGCTCGGGGCCGCCCTCGCGGAACAGGAGCTCCATGACCGGCAGCGAGTTGGTCAGCACGGTCGCCGCGATGTGGGTCTCGACGAGGCGGCGCGCGACGTAGTAGGTCGTCGTGGAGGAGTCGAGGAAGATCGTCTCGTGGGGGGTGAGCATCCCCACGGCGGTCTCGGCCAGGCGGGTCTTCTCGTCGGCGTCGACGTCGAGGCGGCGGGCGAACGAGTCCTCGTGCGCGCTGATGGTCGGCAGGACGGCACCGCCGTGGGTGCGGCGGGCGACGCCGCGGCGCTCGAGCTCGGCGAGGTCGCGGCGGGCGGTCATCGGCGAGACGCCGAACAGCTCCTCGACCTCGGCGACCGTCACCGCACCCATGGTGCGCATGCGGTCGGCGATCTCCCGACGGCGCGTCTCGGCCAGGAGGCCTGGCGACTCATCTGATCGTCTGCGTGCGATTGCTATCCCCTCCTGCGCTCAGACAACCAATACATGATCGGTTTGTCAAGGAACCACGCGAAACCGATCATAAAACGCTCAAACAAAACCGCGATTCGCTCTTGACAGACCAAGAGCGCTCTGTTTTGATCGTGTTCTGTTGTTTCGAGGGGGAGGAGCCTCAAATCAACCAGCAACTGACAGCTGAGTCGTCGACACCGATCATCGCGCTCAAAGGCGCCAGCAAGTCCTACGGCGCCGTGCGCGCCTCACGGGACGTCTCGATCGCGCTGAGTTCCGGAGAGGTCCGGGCGCTCGCGGGCGAGAACGGCGCCGGCAAGTCGACGATCGTGCGCATGCTCGCCGGCGTCCAGCGCCCCGACGAGGGGGACGTGCTGGTGGATGGCGCGCCGGTCACCTTCCACGGCCCGGCCGACGCCCGCGACGCGGGTGTCGCCGTGATCTACCAGGAGCCGACGCTCTTCCCCGATCTCTCGGTGGCGGAGAACGTGATGATGGGGCGCCACCCGCTGGGCTCGCTGCGCCGCATCGACCGCAAGGCGCTGCACCGCCAGGTGCAGGACCTGATGGACCGCCTCGGTGTCACGCTCGACCCCGAGCAGCCGGTCCGCGGCCTCTCGATCGCCGACCAGCAGATCGTCGAGATCGCCAAGGCGCTCTCGTTCGACGCGCGCGTGTTGATCATGGACGAGCCGACCGCGGCGCTGTCCGGCCACGAGGTCGACCGCCTGTTCGGCGTCGTCAAGACCCTGCGCGAGCGCGGCGCCGCGGTGTTGTTCATCTCGCACCGGCTCGACGAGATCTTCACGATCTGCGACACGGTCACGGTCCTGCGCGACGGCCAGGTCACCCACGACGGCACGACCGCCGCGATGACCACCGACGACCTCGTGCGCCGGATGGTCGGCCGCGAGCTCAACCAGCTCTTCCCGAAGCAGGAAGCGACCATCGGCGAGACGGTCCTCGAGGTCAAGCGCCTCACGCGCGAGGGCGTGTTCATCGATGTCTCCTTCGAGGTCCGCCGCGGCGAGATCGTCGCGCTCGCCGGCCTCGTGGGCGCGGGACGCAGCGAAGTGGCACGGGCGATCTTCGGCGTCGACACCCCCGACGCCGGCGACGTCTACGTCGACGGCCTCAAGCTCAAGCGCGGCTCACCGAGCGCGGCCATGCGCGCCGGCATCGGCCTGGTCCCAGAGGACCGCCGCCAGCAGGGCCTCGTGATGGAGCTCTCGATCGAGCGCAACATCGGCCTCACCCGCCTGCAGGCGCTGCGCGGCAAGCTCGGCGTGATCGGGCGCGGATCAGAGGCCGAGCTCGCCTCCGACTGGGCGACCAAGCTGCAACTCAAGTTCCACAAGCTGGCCGACCCGGTCGGCTTCCTCTCGGGCGGCAACCAGCAGAAGGTCGTGCTGGGGAAGTGGCTCGCCACCGGCCCGAAGGTCCTGATCATCGACGAGCCGACCCGTGGCATCGACGTCGGAACGAAGGCGGAGGTGCACCGATTGATGTCAGAGCTCGCAGGTGAGGGGCTCGCCGTGCTGATGATCTCGTCCGAGCTGCCCGAGGTGCTCGGGATGGCGGACCGCGTGCTCGTGATGCACGAGGGCCGGATCGCCCGCGAGCTCACCCGCGAGGAGGCCGACGAGGAGTCGGTCGTGCGCGCGGCGACGGGCCAGAAGGTGGTGGCATGAGCGTGCAGACGGCAAGCGCGCCCGCGCCGGCCCCGGCGAACACGCCGAGCCAGGAGCGCCGCTCATTCATCGACACGGTCGTGCGCGCCCGCGAGGTCAGCCTGATCGGCGTCCTCGCCGTGCTCGTGCTCGCCGTCTCGCTGGCCGAGCCCCGCTTCCTCAACGCGCAGAACCTGCGCGACATCCTGCTCAACGTCACGATCGTGGGCCTGCTCGCGGTCGGGCAGACGATCGTCGTCGTCACCCGCAACATCGACCTGAGCGTCGGCTCGGTGCTCGGCATCACCGCGTTCTCCACGGGCGTGCTGTTCGCCGACCACAACATGCCGATCGTCCTCGTCTTCATCCTCGGGGTCCTCTTCGGCGCGTTCTTCGGGTTGATCAACGGCGCGATGGTCGCGTTCGCGAAGGTCCCCTCGCTGGTGATCACGCTCGGCACGCTGTACGTGATCCGCGGCATCGACTACGCGTGGGCGCACGGGCGCCAGATCAACGCCGCCGACATGCCCGACGGCTTCCTGCACCTCGGGACGGCCGAGATCGCGGGCATCCCGGTCCTGCCGCTGTTCACGATCGCCGCGATGCTGGTGGTCGGCACGGTGCTCGGCCGCGCCCGTATGGGCCGCGAGCTGTACGCGATCGGCTCCAACCCCGACGCCGCCAACCTCGCCGGCATCCGCACCACCCGCCGTGTGCTCGGCGCGTTCGTGGCCAGCGGTGCCATCGCCGGCCTGGCGGGCGTCCTGTACGCCGCGCGCTACGGCACGCTCGACGCGGCCGCCGGCAATGGCATCGAGCTCGCCGCGGTCTCCGCGGTGGTCGTCGGCGGCGTCGCGATCTTCGGCGGCGCGGGCACCGTCTACGGCGCCGCGCTCGGCGCGCTGCTGCTGGGCACGATCCGCTCCGCGCTCGTGATCCTGCAGGTCAACCCCTTCTGGGAGCAGGCGATCAACGGCGCGCTGCTGCTCCTTGCGATCGGTCTCGACGCCTTCCTGGCGCACCGATTGGCGCGCGAACTGCGAAAGAGGGCGAGCCACCGTGTCTGAGCTCAAGTCTCGCCTGGCGCGCTGGGAGACGGTCACCGTCTTCCTGCTGATCGCCTCGATCATCTACGGGACGAGCACGTCGGAGGACTTCCTCACCGGCGGGAACCTCAACTCGATCCTGTCGGACATCGTCGAGATCGCGATCATCGCGCTCCCGCTCACCTTGATCATCATCGCCGCGGAGATCGACCTGAGCGTCGCCTCGGTGCTCGGCCTCACCAGCGCCCTGATGGGCTATCTGTGGAACCACGGCTGGGCGATGGAGATGATCATCCCGGCGGTCCTCGTCGCCGGAGCCTTGGCCGGAGCCCTCAACGGCGTGCTGGTCACACGCCTGGGCCTCCCCTCACTGGCCGTCACGATCGGCACGCTCGCGATGTACCGCGGCCTCGCCTACGTGATCCTCGGCGACGAGGCCGTCGCGGACTTCCCCTCGAAGTTCACCGACTGGGGGTTCGGCTCGTTCGCCGGCACCCAGATCCCGAACCCGTTCATCCTCTACATCGTGCTGGCGGTCGCCTTCGGCGTCGTCCTGCACTTCACCGGCATCGGGCGCTCGATCTTCGCGATGGGCGCCAACGAAGAGGCCGCGCACTTCTCCGGCGTGCGCGTCAAGCGGATCAAGTTCTGGCTCTTCGTCATCACCGGCATGGTCTCCGCGCTCGCCGGCATCATCTTCACCTTCCGCTTCGCCTCGGCGCGGGCGGACAACGCGGCCGGCCTCGAGCTCTCTGTCGTGGCCGTCGTGCTCCTGGGCGGCGTCTCGATCTTCGGCGGTCGCGGGAACCTGCTCGGCGTCATCTGCGCCGTGCTGCTTCTCGGGACGCTCCGCAACGCGCTGACGCTCAACGACGTCTCCGCCGAGGTGCTGACCATCGTCACCGGCAGCCTGCTGCTGCTCTCCGTCCTCGGCCCGAGCGTCACCGCCCGGGTGCGCGAGGCCCTACGAACCACCAAATCCCGTGAGGAGGGAAATGTTCAAGTCCAGTAAGGCAGGCCTGGCGGCGCTCACGCTCGCCGGCATGCTGACCGTCAGTGCGTGCGGTTCCACGAAGGACAGCACGGACAAGGAGTCGTCCAGTGGTTCGGGCGCCTCGTCGGCGAGCACTCCGGCCGCGAGCGGCGGCGGGGAGATCAAGGAGGGCCTGAAGATCGCCTTCTTGCCCAAGCAGATCAACAACCCGTACTTCACGATCTCCGACAAGGGCGGCGAGGACGCGGTCAACGCCGTCAAGGGCGAGTTCAAGCGCGTCGGTCCGTCCGATGCCACAGCCTCCTCGCAGGTCAGCTACATCAACACGCTGACGACGCAGAAGCAGGACGCGATCGTGATCAGCGCCAACGACCCGAACGCGGTCGTGCCGGCGCTGGACAAGGCGCGCGCGGCGGGCATCAAGGTCGTCACGTACGACTCCGACACCAACCCGAAGGGCCGCGACCTGTTCATCAACCAGGCCGCTGCCGAGGACCTGGGTCGTTCCGAGGTGCAGCTGCTCGCCAAGCAGATCAACAACGAGGGCAACATCGCGATCCTGAGCGCCACGCCCAACGCGACGAACCAGAACACCTGGATCGACTTCATGAAGGACGAGCTCTCCAAGCCCGAGTACTCGAAGATGAAGCTGGTCAAGATCGCGTACGGCAACGACGACGATCAGAAGTCCTTCGAGGAGACGCAGGGTCTGCTGCAGGCCTACCCCGACCTGAAGGGCATCATCTCGCCGACCACGGTGGGCATCGCGGCCGCCGCGCGCTACCTGCAGGGCTCCAAGTACAAGGGCAAGGTCAAGCTGACCGGTCTCGGCACGCCGAACCAGCTGCGTGACTTCGTCAAGGACGGCACGATCGACGCGTTCGAGCTGTGGGATCCGGCCAAGCTCGGCGAGCTCGCCGGCTACGCCGCGGCCTCGCTGGCCTCGGGCCAGATCACCGGCGCCGAGGGCGACAAGTTCAAGGCCGGCGACCTGGGCGAGAAGACGGTGGGCGCCAAGGGCGAGGTCCTGCTCGGCCCGCCGACGGTCTTCGACAAGGCCAACATCGACCAGTTCGACTTCTAGTCGGAACGCCGCGCGCACTCATGGAACGTGTCTGCTTTGAGGTCCGGGTGCGCGCGGACCGCCTCGACGAGTATCGCGAGCGTCATAAGGCCGTCTGGCCGGAGATGCTCGCGGCGCTCAGCGCGGCGGGCTGGTCGAACTACTCGCTGTTCCTGCGCTCCGACGGCCTCTTGATCGGCTACCTCGAGACCGAGGACTTCGGTGCCGCGCAGCGTGCGATGGAGGAGACTGACTCCAACGCACGCTGGCAGGCGGAGATGGCGCCGTTCTTCGAAGACGCGCTGACGTTCGCTCGCATCGAAGAGGTGTTCCACCTTGACTGAGTTCGCCGCAATCGATTTTGGAGCTTCGAGTGGCCGAGTGGTCTGCGGCCGCTTCGACGGCTCCGTGATGTCGCTGGAGCCGTGCCACCGGTTCGCGAACCGCCCCGTGCGGCTCCCGGACGGGCTGCGCTGGAACCTGCTGCATCTCTTCACCGAGGCGGTGGGGGCGTTGCGCGGGCGCAAGCTCGACGGCATCGGTGTCGATACGTGGGGCGTGGACTATGCGCTCCTCGACGCCGACGGCCGTGTCCTCGGCCTGCCGTTCCACTACCGCGACGAGCGCACGGAGGGTGCGTCCGGCGTCGCGGGCTACGAGATCACCGGCATCCAGGACATGCCGATCAACACCGTCTACCAGCTGTTGGCCGAGCGCGGCCCGGCGCTGGAGAACGCGGCCTCGATCGCGCTGGTCCCGGACCTGCTGGCCTACTGGCTGAGCGGCGAGCTGGCCAACGAGGTCACCAACGCGTCGACGACCGCGCTGCTGGACGCGCGGACGGGGGCGTGGTCGATCGAGCTGATCGAGCGCCTCGGCCTGCCGGCGCGTCCGTTCGGTGCGCTGGTCGAGCCGGGGACGAACCTCGGCTCGGCGCTGGGCCACCACGACGTCGACGCGCCCGTCTACACCGTCGCGTCGCATGACACCGCGTCCGCGTATGCCGCGACCCCCTTGCGCGACGAGCACTCGGCAGTCCTGTCGAGCGGCACATGGTCCTTGCTGGGGCTGGAACTTCCGGCGCCCGTGTTCTCAGATCCCGCGCTGACCAACGAGCGCGGCGTCGACGGCACGATCCGGCTGCTCAAGAACGTGATGGGCCTGTGGCTCGAGCAGGAGTGCGCGCGCGTCTGGGACGCCGGCTTCACCGAGCTGCACGCCGCGGCGCGCGAGGTCACCGGCCCGGTGCCCGTGTTCGACCCCGACGACGAGCGCTTCCTGCGCGGCGGCGACATGCCCGCGATGGTCGCCGAGGCGTGCGGCAAGGCGGACATGTCGCGCGGCGAGATCGTGCGCTCGATCTACGTCTCGCTCGCCACCAAGTACAAGCTCGTGCTGGAGCGGTTGGAGGCCGTGTCCGGTCGCGAGGTGCGCACCCTGCACGTGATCGGCGGCGGCGCCCAGAACGCGCTGCTGTGCCAGCTGACCGCCGATGTCTGCGGCCGCGAGGTGCTCGCCGGCCCGGTCGAGGCGACCGCGCTGGGCAACGTGCTGGTCCAGGCGCGCGCCGCCGGCGAGCTGGGCTCGCTGAGCGACATGCGCGCGGTCTCGGCCGCCTCCTTCCAACCCGTGTCGTACGAGCCTTCCAAGGAACGTGTCCATGCTTGACCTGTCGAAACTCGTGATCGAGACCCCGTCGTGGGGCTACGCGGACTCGGGCACCCGCTTCGGCGTCTTCCCGCAGCCCGGCCGTCCCCGCGACACGTTCGAGAAGCTCGACGACGCCGCCGAGGTGCACCGCCTCACCGGCACCGCGGGCCGCGTCGCGCTGCACTTCCCGTGGGACGCGGTCGACGACTACGACGAGCTGCGCGGCGCGATCGAGTCGCGCGGCCTGCAGGTCGGCGCGGTCAACCCGAATCTCTTCCAGGACCCCGACTACAAGCTCGGCTCGGTCACCCACCCCGACGCGGCGGTGCGCGAGAAGGCGGTCGCGCACATGCTCGAGTGCGTCGAGATCGCCACCGCGCTCGGTGCCACCGCGCAGTCGCTGTGGCTCGCCGACGGCACCAACTACCCGGGCCAGGACGACCTGCGCGAGCGCCGCCGCCGGCTGCTGGACTGCCTCGGCCGCGTGTACGCCGAGCTGCCCGCCGCGCAGGAGTTCCTCGTCGAGTACAAGTTCTTCGAGCCCGCGTTCTACGCGACCGACCTGGCCGACTGGGGCAGCGCGCTGCTGACCTGCCTGAAGCTGGGCGAGCGCGCGAAGGTGCTGGTCGACCTCGGCCACCACGCGCAGGGCACGAACATCGAGCAGATCGTGGCGTTCCTCGCCGAGGAGGACCGCCTCGGCGGCTTCCACTTCAACAACCGCAAGTACGCCGACGACGACCTGATCGTCGGGTCGGTCAATCCGTTCGAGCTGTTCCTGATCTTCGTCGAGTTGACGGCGAGCGACACGCGGGTGGGCGGGACTCGACTGACCATCGACCAGTCCCACAACATCGAGGCCAAGGTCGAAGCGATGACGCTGTCCGTCGTCAACCTGCAGGAGGCCTACGCCAAGGCGCTGCTGGTCGATCGCTCCGCCTTGCGCGCGGCCCAGCAGGCCTGCGACGTCCTCGCCGGCCACGAGGTCCTGCTCGACGCCTTCAACACCGACGTCCGACCGGCGTGCGCTGAGGCGCGCGTCGCGCTGGGCGCCGCCGAGAACCCGATCCGCGCCCTCCGCGAGTCCGGCTACGCCGCGCGGATGGCCACCGAACGTGAGACCCAGACGGAGCTGACCCGATGAGCACTGTGACTCCCCTGATCGACCATGTAGAGGACCTCTGGCCAGCGGAGGGCGTGCCCGAGGACACACTCGGGCAGGTCGTCCTCGCCTCGCACCTGCTGGGGGCGAACCGGGCCGTGTCGAACTTCGGCGGCGGGAACACATCCGCGAAGGGCGTGACCGTCGATCACACCGGGCGTTCGGTCAACGCCATGTGGGTGAAGGGCTCCGGGTCGGATCTGGCGACCATGGGCCCGGAGCACTTCACTCCGCTGCGGGTGGATGAGCTGCTGCCGCTGATGGAGCGCGGCGAGATGTCCGACGAGGACATGGTCGCCTACATCGCGCGCAGCCAGCTGGACCCGGCGGCGCCGCGCGCGTCGATCGAGACGCTGCTGCACGCGTTCGTCCCGGCGCCGCACGTCCAGCACACGCACCCGGACGGCATCAACGTGCTCGCGGGCACGCGCGACGGCGAGCGGCTCGTGGCCGAGTGCTTCGGTGACAGCGCCGCCTGGGTGCCGTACATCCGCCCGGGCTTCACGCTCTCCAAGCAGGTCGGCGAGGCGGTCCGCGACAACCCGGACCTGAAGCTGATCGTGCTCGGCAAGCACGGCCTGATCGTGTGGGGCGAGACGGCCGAGGAGGCCTACCGCAAGACGATCGAGGTCATCAACCAGGCGGTCGCGTTCGTCAACGAGCGCACGGGCGACGTGCCCCGCTTCGGCGGTCGCAACAGCGAGCCGTCCGGGTCGCTGCACGAGCTCCTGCCGGCGATCCGCGGCGCCGTCTCCAGCGAGCGCGCGAAGGTGCTCACCGTCGACACGTCCGACCGCGTGATGGAGTTCGTCACCTCGAGCGAGGTGGCGGAGCTGGTCACGGTCGGCGCGCCGTGTCCCGATCACCTCGTGCACACCAAGCGCCTGCCGCTGTGGGTCTCGCGCGAGAACGCCACCCCGGAGGGCATCGCCGACCTCGCCCGCGCGTACCGCGAGGACTATCGCGCGTACTTCGAGGCGCATGCCGGCGAGGGCGACGTCCCGGGCGACCCGGACCCGCGGATCGTGCTCGTCGAGGGCATGGGCATGGTCTCCACCGGGACGACCACGAAGCTGTCGAAGGTCTCGCGCGACCTGTATCACCGCGCGATCGAGGTCATGGCGGGTGCGCAGGCGCTGGGCGAGTTCGTCTCGCTGGACGCCGCGGAGTCCTTCGCGATCGAGTACTGGCCGCTCGAGCTCTACAAGCTCGCGCAGGCGCCGCCTCCCGGCGAGCTGCAGGGCAAGGTCGCGCTGGTCACCGGCGGCGCGGGTGGCATCGGGCGCGCGATCATCGAGTCGCTGGCGTCCGCCGGCGCCTGCGTGGTCGCGTTCGACCTCGACGGCGAGGGCGCCGCGGAGGCGGTGGCCGCCTATGGCGACCGCGGGCTCGCGGTCGCGGGCGACGTGACGTCGGAGGACTCCGTGGCGGGCGCGTTCGCCGCCGCCGTGGACGCGTTCGGCGGCGTGGACATCGTCGTCAGCAACGCCGGCATCGCCTCGAGCGCCTCGATCGAGGAGACCACGCTGGCCGAGTGGGAGCGCAACCACGCGATCCTCGGCACCGGCTACTTCCTCGTCGGCCGCTCGTCGTTCCAGGTGCTCAAGCAGCAGGGCGTCGGCGGGTCGATCGTCTTCGTCGCGTCCAAGAACGCCCTGGTCGCGGGCAAGAACGCGGCGGCGTACTCGTCGGCCAAGGCGGCTGAGCTGCACCTCGCGCGCTGCCTGGCCGAGGAGGGCGGCGGCGACGGCATCCGCGTCAACACCGTCAACCCCGACGCGGTGCTGCAGGGCTCGAAGATCTGGGGCTCGTCCTGGCGCGAGGAGCGCGCCGCGGCGTACAACCTGGACCCGGAGCAGCTCGACGAGCACTATCGCCAGCGCAACACGCTCAAGGTGTCGATCCTGCCGGGCGACATCGCCGAGGCGGTCCTGCATTTCGCCTCCGAGCGGCGCTCCGGCAAGTCGACGGGGAACATCCTCAACGTCGACGGGGGCGTGCCCGCGGCGTACTCGCGATAAAACATCGGGTCAATGCGCGTCGCGCTCTTCGTCACGTGTTTCAACGACACCCTGTTCCCAGAGGCCGGACGCGCCGTCGTCGAGGTCCTCGAGCGCCTCGGCTGTGAGGTCGAGTTCCCGCTCGAGCAGACCTGCTGCGGGCAGATGCACGTCAACTCGGGCTACGAGCACGAGGCGGGCGGGCTCATGTCCCGCTTCTCGCGGGTCTTCGCGGGCTACGACGCCGTGGTCTCGCCCTCGGCGTCGTGCGTCGCGCACGTGCGCGAGCGGATCGCGGACGCCCCGCACGTGTACGAGCTCACCGAGTTCCTGATCGACCGCTTGGGCGTGGTCGACGTGGGCGCGTCGTTCCCGCACCGGGTGACGCTTCATCCGACGTGTCACTCGCTGCGGCTGCTGCACATCGGCGACCGGCCGCGGCGGCTTCTGGAGGCCGTGCGCGGCATCGAGCTCGTCGGGCTCGAGGGCGAGCGCGAGTGCTGCGGGTTCGGCGGGACGTTCGCGATCAAGAACGCCGACACCTCGATGGCGATGTTGAGCGACAAGGTCCGGCACGTGCTGGACACGCGGGCGGAGGTCTGCACGTCCGCCGACACGTCCTGCCTGATGCACATCGGCGGGGCGTTGAAGCGCCAGCGCACCGGCGTGCGCACGATGCACCTCGCCGAGATCCTGGCGGCGCAGGAGTGAGCTTCCAGTCCGCCGCTCGCGTCTCGCTGGCCGACTCCCAGCTGCGGCGCAACATCGGCAAGGCCACGACGCTGATCCGGGGCAAGCGCGAACGCGCGGTCGCCGAGCTCCCCGACTGGGAGGCGCTGCGCGACGCCGGCGAGGCGATCAAGGCGCGCACGATGGCGACGTTGCCTGAGCAGCTCGAACGTCTGGAGGCGGCCGTGGTCGCCGCGGGCGGCGTCGTGCACTGGGCGCGCGACGGGGCGGAGGCGAACGCGATCGTCGCTTCGGTCGCCCGCGCGCACGGCACCGACGAGGTCATCAAGGTCAAGTCGCTGGCGACGGACGAGATCGGGATGAACGAGGCACTGGCCGAGGTCGGGATCCACGCGCTGGAGACCGACCTGGCGGAGCTGATCGTCCAGCTCGATCCGGAGGACAAGCAGTCGCACATCCTCGTGCCCGCGATCCATCGCAACCGGGCCGAGATCCGCGCGCTGTTCGAGCGCACGATCGCGCAGGGCCAGCACCTGGGGAACGACGCGTCGGCGATCGCCGAGGCCGCGCGCCTGCACCTGCGCTCGAAGTTCCTGACCGTCCCGGTCGCCGTGTCGGGCGCGAACTTCGGCGTGGCCGAGACCGGCACGATCGCCGTCGTCGAGTCCGAGGGCAACGGGCGCATGTGCCTGACGCTGCCGAAGGCCCTGGTGACGATCATGGGCATCGAGAAGGTGCTGCCGTCGTGGCAGGACCTCGAGGTCTTCCTGCAACTGCTGCCGAGGAGCTCCACCGCCGAGCGGATGAACCCGTACACGTCGCTGTGGACCGGCGTGCGTGAGGGCGACGGCCCGCAGGAGTTCCATCTCGTGTTGTTGGACGGCGGCCGCACGAACGTGCTGGCGGACGAGGTGGGGCGCCAGGCGCTGCATTGCATCCGCTGCTCGGCCTGCCTGAACGTCTGCCCGGTCTATGAGCGCGTCGGCGGCCAGGCGTACGAGTCCGTCTACCCGGGCCCGATCGGCGCGATCCTGACGCCGCTGCTTAACGGGTTGGAGACGGCGCCGTCGCTCCCGTGGGCCTCGTCGCTGTGCGGCGCCTGTTACGAGGTCTGCCCGGTCAAGATCGACATCCCGACGGTGCTGGTGCACCTGCGCGGGCGGGTCGTGCGCGAGGAGAAGTCGAAGCTGACCCCTGAGGCCCTGGCGATGAAGGGCATGGCCGCGGCCTTCGGGTCCCGCCGCCGCTACGAGGGCGCGCAGCGGCTGGCGCGGTTGGGCCGCGGCCCGCTGGCGAAGGCCGCCGTCCCGGGCTGGACCGCGATGCGCGACCTCCCGGAGCCGCCCAAAGAGACCTTCCGCGACTGGTGGCGCAAGCGCCCGCCGCGCCCCGCCGGCGCGGCGCCGCCCGCGGCTGCGCCGCCCGCGGCTCCGCCCGCGGCTGCGCCGCCCGCGGCTCCGCCCGCGGCTGCGCCGCCCCCCGGCGCGGCGCCGCCCGCGGCTTCGCCGCCCCCCGGCGCGACCTCTTCGGAGGACGCCTCGTGAGCTCCGCCAAGGCCGACGTCCTCGCGCGCATCCGCGGGGCGCTCGGGGCCGCGCCGACCGTCCCTGACGTCCCGCGCGCCTATCGCGCGGCCGGCTCGCTCCCCACCGAGGGGATCGTCGAGGCGTTCTGCGAGAACGTCGCCGAGTACCGCGCGACGGTCCACCGGATCGCGCCGGACGAGCTCCCCGCGACGGTGGCATCGCTGCTCGCCGGGTTCGAGCGGGTGGGGGTGCCGCCGGGGTTTCGGGACATCGGCGTCGAGGCGATCGAGGACACCGGGCTGAGCGTGGCGGAGCTCGACACGCTCGACGCGGTCGTCACCGGCTCCGCGCTCGCGATCGCCGACACCGGCACGATCGTGCTCGACTCGGGGCCGGCGTCCGGTCGCCGCGCGCTCACGCTCGTGCCGGACCTGCACGTCTGCATCGTCGAGGCCACGGATGTCGTGCCCTCGGTGCCCGACGCCATCGCGCGTCTGGCGGCCGCCGCGGACCGGCCGATCACGTTCGTCTCGGGCCCGTCGGCGACCTCCGACATCGAGCTCGATCGGGTCGAGGGCGTGCACGGTCCCCGCGTTTTGCACGTGATCCTGCTCATCCCGCCGTCAGGTCTCTAACACTCGATTTGCGGCGACTTCGCGGTGCGCCGCGACTCACCGGTTTGTGGCGTGGACAGCGTCCATCGTGGCGCGTTAGCGTCACCCGCGCGTGACGGGCGCGGTCCGCCCATGGTCAAGTCACGGGTCCTGTAAGCGCGCGACGGGGGTGCGGGTGGGCAACAACGGCTGGCTGGTCGGCGACGGGGAGATCGTCGAGCTGATTCGTTCGAAGGACTGGTCACAGACGGCGCTCGGTCCCATCGAGGACTGGCCGGAGAGCTTGCAGACGACGGTGTCGCTGTCGCTGGCATCGTCGTTCCCGATCAATGTCATCTGGGGTCCGGGCGCGGTGCAGATCTGGAACGAGGCGTACTCGAAGGTGTGCGGCGACAAGCACCCGCGGGAGTTCGCGTCGGACTATCGCGAGTGCTGGGCGTCGGCGTGGCCGGCGATCGGCGGCGCGTTCGAGACCGCCCGGGCCGGCGAGACGGCGTTCCTCGAGAACCAACCGATGTTCCTGGATCGAAACGGCTATCTCGAAGAGACCTGGTTCACGTTCTCGCTGAGCCCGATCCGCGACGAGTCTGGACAGGTCGTCGGGCTCTTTCACCCGGTGACCGAGACCACGCCGCGGATGCTCTCCGACCGCCGCACGCACGCCCTTCGCGACCTGGCCGCCTGCGCCGTTCGCGCCCGCACCGTCGGCCAGGCCACAGAGCTGTCGCTCGAGGTGCTCGCCGGCTTCCGCCTCGACCTGCCGTTCCTCGCGCTCTACCTCGTCGATGGCGAGACCGCGCACGTGGCCGGCCGGACCGGCCTGCGCGCCGGACACCCGCTGACACCGGAGCTGATCGACGTCGCCGACCGCCGCTCCGCCGTCGCCACGGTCGTGCGCACCGGCGAGACGGTCCACCTCACGGACCTCACCGCCCGCTTCGGCCCCGTGCACGCCGGCCCGCACGACGAGCCGCTCGAGCAGGCGCTGCTCCTCCCGGTCAGCCCCCCGGGCGTCGAACGGCCCGCGGGCGTGCTGGTCGCGGGCGTGAGCACGCGCCTCGAGCTCGACGAGACCTATCGCGGGTTCTTCGACCTCGTCGCGCAGGGCGTCACGAGCGCGCTGGCGAACGCGCTCGCCTACGAGCAGGAGCGCGCCCGCGCGGAGGCGCTGGCTGACATCGACCGCGCCAAGACCGCGTTCTTCTCGAACGTCTCCCACGAGTTCCGCACGCCGCTGACGCTGATGCTCGGGCCGCTGGAGGAGGAGCTCGCCGACCCCGATCTCAACGCGGTCGGCCGCGAGCGGCTCACGACAGCGCACCGCAACAGCCTGCGGCTGCTCCGGCTCGTGAACTCGCTGCTCGACTTCTCGCGGATCGAGTCCGGCCGCGCGCAGGCCCGCTATCTGCCGACCGACCTCGCGGCGTACACCGCCGACCTCGCGAGCCTCTTCCGGTCGACGATCGAGAGCGCCGGGCTCGAGCTCGTCGTCGACTGCGAGCCGCTTCCCGAGCTCGTGTACGTCGATCGCGAGATGTGGGAGAAGGTCGTCCTGAACCTGCTCTCCAACGCGTTCAAGCACACGTTCAAGGGGCGGATCGGCGTGACGCTGCGCTGGACCGGGGACGGCGCGGAGCTCGCCGTCTCCGACACCGGCATCGGGATCCCGGCGGACGAGATCCCGCGGCTGTTCGATCGCTTCCACCGCGTCCGCGACGCCCGCTCACGCACGCACGAGGGAACTGGCATCGGGCTCGCGGTCGTGCAGGAGCTCACGCGGCTGCACGGCGGGGAGGTGCGGATCGAGTCCGAGCTCGGTCAGGGCAGCACGTTCGTCACCTCCGTGCACGCCGGCCGCGCGCACCTGCCCGCCGACCACGTGGGCGACGAGACCGAGGCCGCCGTCGCCGGCGCGGCGGCCGCCGCCCACCTGCACGAGGCCGCCAACTGGCTCGGCTCCGACGAGGTCGTCGACGAGTGGCCGCTGGACGAGAGCGACGAGCGCCCGCGGATCCTGCTCGCCGACGACAACGACGACATGCGCCGCCACGTCGCGCGGCTGCTGCGGGGCCGCTTCCAGGTGACGACCGTCCCCGACGGCGAGGCGGCGCTGCAGAGCGCCGTGGCCGACCCGCCGGACCTCGTGCTGACCGACGTGATGATGCCGCGGCTGGACGGCTTCGGGCTGCTCGCGGGGCTGCGCGCCCACGAGCGCACCCGCGCGATCCCGGTGATCATGCTCTCGGCGCGCGCGGGGGAGGAGGCCGCCGTCGAAGGACTCGAGGCGGGCGCCGACGACTACCTGATCAAGCCGTTCTCCGGCCGCGAGCTGATCGCGCGGGTCTCGGCGACCCTGTCACTCGCCCGCATGCGGGAGGAGTCCGCGCAGCGGTTGGAGGAAGTCAACCGCGAGCTCGCCGCGGCGGCCGCGGCCAAGAGCCAGTTCGTCGCCGGGATCAGCCACGAGATCCGGACGCCGCTGAACGCGATCATCGGCATGACGTCGCTCCTGCTGCGCTCGCCGTTGAACGAGACCCAGGCCGAGTACGCGCAGGTGCTGCGCTCGAGCGGCGAGCACCTGCTGAACCTGGTCGGCGACGTGTTGGACTTCTCGAAGATCGAGGCGGGCGCGATCCAACTCGAGCGCGCGCCGTTCGACGTCCGCCGCTGCGTCCAGGACGCGCTCGACATCGTCGCCGTGGACGCCGGCGCCAAGCAGCTCCCGCTGCTCAGCCACATCGCGCCGGACGTCCCCGAGTGGGTGATCGGCGACAGCGGCCGGCTCTCGCAGATCCTGATCAACCTGCTGGCGAACGCGGTCAAGTTCACGGAGACCGGCCAGGTGACGCTGACGCTCGAGGCGGGCGCCGCCGGCCCGTACCTGTGTGAGCTGCGCTTCGCGATCGCCGACACGGGCATCGGCATCTCCGGCGCCGACCAGGCCGCGCTGTTCGAGGCGTTCGTGCAGGTCGGTGACTCGGACCGTCGCAAGGGAACCGGCCTCGGCCTCGCGATCTCCGCCCAGCTGGCGGACCTCCTCGGCGGCGCGGTCGCCGTGGAGAGCACGCTCGGCGAGGGCTCGACGTTCACCCTCACGATCCCGGCCGGCCTCGTCGACCCGCCGACCCCGGCCGCGCACGCCGTCGCCCCCGCGGTCGAGGTCGATGCCACAGAAGGGCTGCGGATCCTGATCGTCGACGACAACCGCGCCAACCAGCGCGTGACCGCCCTGCTGCTCGGCGAGCTCGGCTTCGCCCCCGACACCGCCGGCAACGGCATCGAGGCGATCGAGGCGATCGAACGCCAGCCCTACGACCTCGTCTTCATGGACATGCAGATGCCCGAGCTCAGCGGGCTCGAGGCCACCCGCATCATCCGCCGCCGGTTCCCGGGCGACCGCGGCCCGATCGTCGTCGGCCTCAGCGGCTATGCCTCAAACGACACCCGCCACGAGTGTCTCGCGGCGGGCATGAACCACTATCTCGTCAAGCCGGTGACGCTCGATCAGTTCGCGGCGACGATCGCCCAGCTGACGGCGGTGCCGGCGCGGGACGGCTAGGCCGATTCGTCAGACGAAGACGAGCCGGAGACGGACTTCTTGAACTCGCGCAGGCCCTGGCCCAGCGAACGGCCCGCATCCGGGAGACGCTTGGGACCGAGGACGAGCAGAGCGATCACCAGGACGATGATCAGCTCCATGGGACCGATGTTGGGCATGAGGGCCTGCGCTTTCGTTTCGTCGTGTTACGGGGTGGTGGTGGACAGCGTGTAGGTCAGCGTCTTGCTGTAGGTGCCGGTGCGGAGCGAGTCGTTGGCCTTGACCAGCTGGCTGAACTCGATCGTGACGGCGTCGTTGGAGATCGGGCCGCCGTAGGTGAGCAGGGTCAGCGGAGCGCCGACGTTGGCGAAGACCGTCGCGGTGTTCGCGGCGTTGCGGGCGCGGGCCTGGAGGAACTCCGGCAGGGAGAACGTGCCGTTGACCAGGTGGCCGGTGGCGGTCGAACTCGGGTCGGCGACGGAGAGCGCCGCGTCACCCGCGGTCGAGATGACATTGGCGGTGGTCGAGGCCGTGTAGGTCTTCGCCACACCCGGCTGGATGGTCCCGAACGTCGGGGTCGTACCGAGCGAGAGCGACAGCGTCGCCGGCACCGTGCCACCCGGGGTGTTCTGCGGCGGCGGCGGGCAGCCGCCCCAGGCGATCGCGTCCAGGGCGGTCACCGACGCGCCCTTGTTGGTGATCGCGCCGGTGGCCAGGTCGATCGTGACGAGGTTGGTCGCGCCGCCGAAGTCGTTGACGACGCCGTAGACCGTCAGGCCGTCACATGCGGTGTCGGCGCTGGAGATCATGTTGCCCGTCTTGTTCGGCGAGCCGCTGAGGTGCACGCCCTGCGTGACCGCGCCGGTGGCGGGGTCGATCTTGAAGACGTGCCCGAAGTCGCCGTCGAGCAGGCCCCAAAGCGCGCCGTTGCGGTCGAACGTGAGGCCGTCGCCGTAGGTGACGCCCTGACCGGACTCGCCGACCTTCTCGATCGCGCCCGTGCCCTTGTTGATCCGGTAGAGGTCGTCGCCGGTCTCGTTCCAGCCGTACAGCTGACCGAGCGGGCTGAACGCGATGTCCTCGATCTCATTGACACCGAGCGAGCCGATCACCGTCGAGGCGCCCGTCGCCGGGTTGATCGCGAGCAGATCCCGCGCGGAGCCGTCGAGCTGCACGCCCGCGGTGACGCCGTAGAGCTTGCCGTCGGTGCCATCGACGGCGAGGCCGGTGACGGCCTTGCCGATCGAGCCGATGCTGGTGGTCGCGCCGGTGTCCGGGTTGATCGTGTAGAGGTTCGACGCGGGTGTGGTGTCCAGCGCCGTGACGCCGGTGGCGCCGTAGAGCACCGGCGCGGCCGAGGCCGCCGGCGCGAAGAGGGCGCCGGCGGCCAGAGCCACCGCGAGCCCGCGAATCAACTGCTTGGACACGTGTCCCTCCTGGGCAAAGTAGTTGGGCATCACGCCGCCCCTCCGGTGGGCGTGATGTGCGCGCGGCGGCGGGCGAGCCGCGAGCGGCCCTCGTAGAGCGCGACCGCGCTCCCGAAGATGGCCGCGAAGACGACGAACGGCGTCAGACCGCCGAGGCCGTACCCGGAGCTCGGCGCGCTCTTGGGCGCGACGAGCGGGACCTTCGCCGGCGGCACGTCGGCCGGCAGCGGATGACCGCTCGCGGTGGCGAGCGCGCGAACGGCGGCCTTCGCGGCGACGGCGAGGTCCTCGCCGGTCGCCCCGGCGGCGGGAGCGATCCCCGCGAGCCCTCCGGGCGGCTTCGGCCCTGCGAGGCCGAGCCCGGACGGCGAGATGACCAGCACGGGCGCGTCGACCGCCACGCGGACGCCCTTGAGCGCACCGACGACGTACTCGGCGTACGCCTGCGGCTTGCCGAGCATCTCGGGCATGTCGAGCACGTCGGTCTCGTTGGCGATCAGCGCGACCTTGAGCGGGTAGTGCGCCCGCTTGGCCGCGTCCAGGAGACCGATCAGCTCAAGCTCCGTCTGCTCCGACGGCTGGTTGCCGAAGGCGGCGTAGAGCGAAGTGGTCTCGAGGTAGTGACTCGCCGCGTCGCCGTGAGCGGACGCGGCCACGGGCGCACAGAGCAGCGCACACGCTGCCAGCAACGCGACCCGCGTCGTGAACCGGGCGGACATGACGCCCTACTTGAGCCCCAGCAGCAGCCTGGCGCTGACCTTGGCGTGCCGGAGGGAGCGTCCCTGGTCCGCCGCGCCGCCGATGCCCGAGTCGGTCTCGACGATGTGGTGCAGGTACCCCTTCCCGCGGTAGGAGCGGGTCTCCGTGAACAGGCGCTTGAAGCCGATCACCGTCGGGTCCGGACCGGGCTTCGCGGCGGGAGCGGTCGCGCCCGGATCGAACGGGTAGCCCTTGCCGAGGTGACCCTCGGTCGAGTAGATGGCATCGACCCCGTTGTTGATCGGGAAGCCGGCGCGCGTCATCGTCTGGGAGAACGGGTTGCCCGGGGGAGCGGGCGCCGGGACGCTGCGGTTGGCGTCCTTGATGTGCCAGCCGACCATCCGCTTCCAGTTGTTCTTGATCCAGCCCTCGGCGTCCCACAGCGAGCCGTCGACCGGGTCGGGGAAGCGCCCGCGCGCGTTGTACGTGTGGTAGACGTCGGGCTCGAAGAACACGTAGCGCGGGTCGGTGTTCTCGGTGAAGAAGTCGATCCGGTGCTTGCGCGCGAGCTCGGGGTGCGCCGGGTCGTTGAAGAACTGCCAGTTGTTCTGCTCGGCGTGCAGGTAGACCTTGATGCCGTACTGCTCGTACATCAGCTCGCCGAGCTGGTTGTACTGGTCGCACGCGGTCTGCCACGCCGACAGCAGGCTCGCGTTGGCGCCCGTGACCGGGTCGCCGGCGGTGCCGATCATCTTGTGGCCGAGCACGTTGGCGATGTCGAGCTGCGTCGCACGCGTCGTCGCGTTGGTCATGCCCAGTCCGCCGGTGTGCGTGCCGACCGAGCGCATCCCGGCCGCGTCCAGATAGGAGCGGATCTCCGCGGTCGTGGGCTGGCGGCCGCCGAGGGTGCCCGCGGCCTGGGTGTACCCGAAGAACTCGAAGCCGGTGTAGCCGACCTCGGCCAGGTACTGGAACACCGCGGCGAACCCGCCGGGCAGCGGGACGAGCGGACCGAGATCGGTCGGGTCCTCGGGGAAGTTCGGGCCGCCGAGGTAGCCCATCACGCTCTTGTCCAGGCGCCCTGTGGCATCGCGCACCGAGAAGTGCTGGGCCGACATCGTCGCCTTGGTCACGATCGGCGAGTTCGGCCCGCCCGGGCGGCTGAACGCCCCAGGTGCCCAGCTGCCGAGGGCGGCGACTCCCGCCAGGCCCGCGGCGCCGCCGAGGAACTTCCGGCGGTCCATGCGCAGTTCATCCGTGCTCACGGCGATGCATCCTCCTCACTGTGAGGCAGCAAGAATTCACCGTCGATCCTCGACGGCTGCTCACACTCCTCACATAGCTCCTCTGGGGCGCAGGCGCGCCCCTGACCCAGTCGACCGAACTTACGCCCTGTTCCGTTCGGAAGCAAGGCTAGTTTTGGCTAGGTTCACCGCTCACTTTGCTCTCATTTTCGGCTAAGGAGTGAAACCCCTGGCTCTCAGGGTGTGCATTCGGTCCCCGGGAACGCTCGCCGTGGCATCGCGGTTCTCGGCCACGGCCGAGTTCCGAACATCCTTCGGCAGAACTTCGAAGATCTGCCCGTTCACTGAACAGAAGTCGGGAATCTTTTGCTCGTGGAGTGCCTTGCTTTCGATCTCAACAGGGTGATAGAAGCTCGCACGACATACGGGCCTAAGGAGAGGTGTATGAGGAGGAGAAGTGTGGGTCTGGCTCTAATGAGCCTGGCTCTTGTCGTGCCGGCGACCGCGTCGGCCCGGCCGAAGGCCGCCGCCGCGGATCCGGCCAAGGTGCTCGTCGTGACGAGCTCGCAGGACGCACTGTCGGCAGCCGGCATCGCCTCGATCCAGGCGGGTGCCGCGAGTGGCAACTACACGGTCACCGCCCCCGCGCCCGCGGATGTGGGCGCGCAGTTCACCCCCGCCGCGCTCGACGGCTATCGCGCGGTCGTGTTCCTGAACACGGACATGGCCAGCCCGCTCAACGACGCGCAGCGCGCGAATTTCGAGGCCTACTTCCGCAAGGGCGGCGGCTACGTGGGCATCGGCTCCGCGGTGGAGACCGACCCGAACTGGCAGTTCATGACGAACATCCTCGGCACCCGGTCGTCCGGCCGCGCGGGCGCGCAGTCCGGCACGGTGAAGGTGTTCGATCGCGTCCATGATGCGACCAAGAACCTCCCGGAGTACTGGGATCGAACCGAGAATTGGTACAACTTCGCGACCGACGTCCGCGGGAAGTCTCATGTCCTCGCGACCGTGGTCGAGGATCCGTTCAGCGCCCAGCCGGCCGGCAACACGGTCGATGGCATCGCGGGCGGCACGATGGGTGCCAACCACCCGGTCTCCTTCTGCAAGGACTACCAGGGCGGCCGCTCGTTCTACACGGCCCTCGGCACCAGCGCCTCGGCGTTCGACGCCCAGCTGGGCGAGCACCTGAAGGGCGCGATCTCGTGGGCGACCGGGCAGAGCAGCCCGACCTACTCGGACTGCGGCGCGACCGTGCTGGCCAACTTCCAGCAGGTCAAGCTCACGCAGCAGCCGAACATCAACGAGCCGATCGGCTTCGATCAGCTGCCTGATGGCCGCGTCCTCCAGACCGACCGTCGCGGCGGCGTGCGCCTGCACGACCCCGTGTCCGGCACGACGACGCTGATCGCCGATCTCGGCGCCGCGACCGTGCCGCAGACGATGCGCGTGTACACCAACTCCGAGGACGGCCTCTACGGCCCGGCGGTGGACCCGAACTTCGCCACCAACAAGTGGGTCTACCTGTACTACGCCCCGCAGACGGTCACCGACGTGAAGCTGTCCACGGGCGCGATCGTCACGCAGACCACGCCGAACACGACCGTGCCGAACTTCGCGTCGTCGCCGACGGCGTGGGATCCGTACGTGGGCTACTTCCAGCTCTCGCGCTTCAAGTTCGTCGAGGACGCGTCGGGTCCGCACCTGGACCTCAGCACCGAGCAGCAGATCCTGCGGGTCAACAACAACCGGCAGGAGTGCTGCCACGTCGCGGGTGACATCGACTTCGACAAGGCGGGCAACCTGTGGATGGTCACCGGTGACGACACGCCCGCCGGTGGCATCAACGCCAACGGCTTCGGCCCGTTCCAGGACCAGCTGACCGACGAGCAGCAGACGGTCCGGACCAACAACGCCACGGGCGGCACGTTCACGCTGACGTGGAACGGCCAGACGACCGCTCCGCTGCCCTACAACGCGACGACGGCCCAGGTCGACGCCGCGCTGGAGGCGCTCTCGAACGTCGGCACGGACAACATCCAGACGAGCGCCACCCCCGCGACCGCCAACGCGAGCACGGGTGTCATCAACGTGTTCTTCCGCCGCGCGCTCTCGCACAAGGATCAGCCGTTGATCACCGCCAACGGCGCGGGCCTGACGGGCTCGAGCCCGACGGCGGTCGCCGCGATGGCCACCGCGGCCAACGGCGCGCTGGGCACCCAGCCGCTGGACGGCGGCATGTACGCGCGCCCGACCGGTGACGATCGTCGCTCGACGACCAACACCAACGACCTCCGCGGCAAGATCCTCCGGATCAAGGTCAAGGACAACATCGGCGCCGCCGATGCCAACAAGGCCGACACCGGCTCCGGCACGGGCGCGTACACGATCCCGTCCGGCAACCTCGCCGCCTACGCGAAGGCCAACTACCCGGCCGTCGCCGGGCAGGCCAACTACGACGCGAAGTTCCGTCCCGAGATCTACGCGATGGGCTTCCGCAACCCGTACCGCATCCAGGTCGACGAGAACAACGTCGCCTACATCACCGACTACTCGCCCGACTCGCAGACGCAGCAGCGCGGCCGTGGCCCGGCCGGCACCGGCCGGATGGAGATCGTGCGCAAGCCGTCCAACTACGGCTATCCGCTCTGCTACTCCAGCAAGCTGGGTTACAACAAGTGGGAGTTCAACGAGTTCGCTCCCGGCACCACGACCGTCGGCATCCCGGCGACCGATCCGCCGTCGAACGACTGCGGTCGCACCGACGGCCTGCCCAACGAGTCGCGCTGGGTGAAGGACGGCGGCCCGGGCTTCGAGGCCGGCCTCGCGCTCACGCCTCCGGTCAGCGATCCGGACATCTGGTACTCGTACCGCGACAACAACGCGACGACCCCGCTCGGCACGCCGTGCGCCGGTTACTACGCGATGACCCCCGGTCCGACCGCTCCCGGCTCGACGACCGAGTGCCCGCGCCTGTTCCCGGATCTGTACACCGGTGGCGTCGGCCCGCACGGCGCGGCGAAGTACCACTTCGACCCCGCGAACACCAACACCAAGAAGTTCCCGGCCTACTTCGACAACTCGGTCTTCCTCGGCGAGTTCACCCAGGACACGCTGCGCGAGATCAAGCTCGACTCGCAGAACCGGATCTTCAAGATCAACAACACGCTCGACTGCGGCCAGGCGAACCTCGCCACTCCGCTGTTCGACTTCGAGTGCGACAACCCCGAGGACCTGCAGTTCGGGGCCGACGGCGACCTGTACCTGCTCACGTACGGCGATGGCTTCTTCGCCATCAACCCGGACGCGGGCATGTACAAGTGGCAGTACGTCAAGGGCCAGCGTGCTCCGAAGGCCGTGCTCACGACCAACAAGACCGACGGCGCCCTGCCGCTGACGATCCAGTTCAAGGGCTCGGCGTCCACCGACGCCGATCCGGGTGACTCGATCCGCTTCGAGTGGGACTTCGGCGACGGCTCGCCGCTCTCCACCGAGCCCGATCCGTCGCACGTGTACACGAAGGCCGGCCGCTACACGGCCATCCTGAAGGTCATCGACTCCTCCGGTCAGACCTCGACGCTGTCGACGATCATCACCGCCGGCAACACGAGCCCGACCGTCACGGTCACCGGCCCGATCGACGGCGGCCTGTTCTCCTTCGGCGACAAGATCCAGTACAAGGTCTCGGTCACCGATCCTGAGGATCCGTCGATCAACTGCACCGACATCGTGACCACGTTCGTGCTCGGTCACGACACGCACGGTCACGCCGAGGGCTCGGCCGCCGGCTGCACGGGCTTCCTGCAGACGGATGCGGCCGACGTCAGCCACGGCGGCAACGTGTTCGGCGTCGTCTCGGCGACCTACACCGACAAGGGCGGCCAGGGCGCCAACGCGGCCGCTCCGCCGCTGACCACGACCTCCCAGATCCAGATCCGCCAGAAGCACCAGGAGGTCGAGTTCGTCGTCAACCAGAACGGCACGGCGACGGCGAGCAACACCGACCCGGTCGGTGGCGGCGTGCACCGCAGCGCGATCACGGCGGGTGACTGGCTGCAGCTCAACGGCCCGTTCAACCTGTTCCAGATCAACAGCGTGTCGTTCCGCTACTCCGACGGCACCGCCGGCCGCACGGCAGGCTCGCCGCTGGCGGCGGTCGACATCCGCGAGGACTCGATCACCGGTCCGGTCATCGCGACCGCGAACCTGGCATCGACGGGCGGCACCGGGGTGTGGGCGACCAGCTCCACGCCGATCGCCTCGTCCGGTCGCCACGAGCTGTTCGTGACGTTCCGGCTCGTCACCGGCGGCCAGACGGGCGCCAACGTGGTCAACCTCAACTACCTCGAGTTCGCCGGCAACGGCGTGACGGTCCAGGAGGTCAGCGCGCCTGGCTCCGCCGGGGGCAGCGTGTCCCCGACGCTGGCGCTCTCGCTGGGGACGGCCGCTTCGTTCGGCGCGTTCACCCCGGGCGTGGCGAAGACGTACACCGCGTCCACGACCGCCAACGTGATCTCGACCGCCGGTGACGCGTTGTTGAGCGTCTCCGACCCGAGCTCGGTCGCCACCGGCCGCCTGGTCAACGGCACGTTCTCGCTGCCTTCGGCCCTCACGGCCAAGGCAGCGAGCGCGGGTGGCACCGGCGGTGCCTTCGCGGCCGTCGGCGGCTCGTCCAACCCGACCACCCTGCTCACCTACGCCGCACCGAAGTCCAACGACACGGTGACGGTCTCGTTCGAGCAGGCGATCGGCGCCTCCGACGCGCTGCGCACCGGCAGCTACTCGAAGACGCTGACGTTCACGCTGTCCACCACGACGCCGTGATCTGAAGGGCGGCGCGCCGTTCGCGGCGCGCCGCCCCTGCGTTGAAAGGGCGCGTCGGCTTCGGCCGGCGCGCCCTTTCGCGTTCTACGCGGCGCGGGCGTTGAGCCGCTCGGCCAGCGCATGCGGGGCGCGGGTGAGCTGCATCGCCGCGGCGCCGGTGACCTCGGCGCGCTCGCCGAGCGAGCTCGGCACGACCCGCAGGCTCCCCGCGGCGGGGGCGATCACGCGGCGCTCGATCGCGGCGCGGATCGGGTCGATCAGCACGTCGCCGGCGGCCGCGAGCTCCCCGCCGATGACGACCAACTCCGGGTTGAGCAGGTTGATCGCGGCGGCGAGCGCGGTGCCGACGGCCTCGCCGGCGTCGGCGACGGCGCGGCGTGCGCCGCGGTCGCCCGCGCGGACGAGCTCGATCAGCCGCGGCAATGTGACCTCTTCACCGCGGCTGCGGCTCAGCAGGTTGGTGAGCGCGATCGTGTTGGCGACGGTCTCGAGGCAGCCGCGATTGCCGCAGCGGCAGATCAGGCCGTCGTCGTCCATGGCGAGGTGGCCGAGCTCGCCCGCCACGCCGGCCACGCCGCGGTAGGGCGTGCCGTTGAGGATCAGCCCGAGGCCGATGCCGGCGGAGACCTGCACGTAGGCGAGGTTCTCGACGCCGCGGCCGGCGCCGAAGAGGTGCTCGCCCATGGCGCCCGCGTTGGCGTCGTTCTCGAGGTGGACCGGCAGGCGGAGTCGCGACTCCAGCTCGCGGGCGGGCTGGATCCCGCGCCAACTCGGCAGGATGCCGTCGGCGTGCACGAGGCCGGTCGCGGCGTCGAGGGGAGCGGGCAGGCCGACCCCCACGCCGATCACGTGCCGCGGGTCGACCTGGGCCTCGCCGAGCACCTGCTCGGTCAGCTCGCCGGCCAGCTCGAACCCGTCGAGCGGCGCCTCGTCGACGTCGAACGCCGTGTAGCGGTCCGAGATGATCCGCCCGCCCAGGTCGCACACCGCGGCGCGGACGTGGCGGTGGCCGAAGTCCAGCCCCACCGCGTACGCCGCGCTGGGCGCGAGCGAGACCTGCAGCGGCGGCCGGCCGTTGGAGCGCGGACGCTCCTCCGGGCCGTCGGCGGCCTGTTCGACCATCCCGGCGCGTTCGAGGTCAAGCAGGACCGCCGTGATCGTCGCGCGCGAAAGCCCGAGCGCGCGACCGAGCTCAGCCCGGCTCCGGCCGGGGCCATGGAGCAGCGCCTGCAGCAACCGCACCCGGTTCGCGTTCCGCGTGCTTGGAGCAAAATCCTCGATCACGAGCGCTCCTGTGTCCACTGGCGGTGGCACGAGTCACTCATGGCGCGACCCTACCTACCTGTAGGTCGGCTGTCCAGGACCGTTTACCGTGTTGTTAATGACGCGCGCCCGACCGACCGAGACCGAGCGCGGCCGCACGCAGCGCGAGCGGGTGCTGCGGGCCGCGATGGACATCTTCTCGACCCAGGGTTACCGGGGCGCGTCATTGGACGCGGTCGCGGAGGCGGTGGGAATGACCCGCCAAGGCCTGTTGCACTACTTCCCGTCGAAGGTCCAGCTCCTGCTCGGCGTGCTCGAACTCCGCCACACCGAGAACAGCGCGTGGATGGAGGAGATGTTCGAGAGCTCGCACGGGCTCGCCGACGCGCTGGTGACCCTCGTGAGCCACAACCAGGACCGCCCGGAGCTGGTCCGGCTGTTCACGGTGCTCGCGGCCGAAAGCGTTAACGGTGACCATCCGGGCCACGATCGGTTCGTCGATCGCTACCGCGTGGTGCGCACCCACATGAGCGGGCAGATCGCGGCCGAGCAGGACGCCGGGACGCTGAGCGCCGCGATCGAGCCGGAGCGCCTCGCGGTCCTGCTGATCGCGGTGATGGACGGGCTCCAGCTCCAGCACCTGCTGGAGCCCGACGCGGTCGACATGGTCCGCCCGCTCGCGGACCTGCTCGCTCTCCTCACTCCTCGCTGACGCCCGCCTCGGCGAACGTGAGCATGCCGTCGTGGGTGGCCGCGGCGAGCCGGAGGACCGCGAGGGCGGCGACCGCGCCGCTGGCCTCGCCGAGCCGCATCCGCAGCTCGAGGACGGGGTCGAGGCCCAGGTGCTCGAGCAGGCGGGTGTGGGCGGGCTCGGGCGAGCGGTGGCCGGCCAGCAGGCGGGGCTTGAGATCGGGGTCGATGCCCGCCGCGACCGCCGCCGCCGCGGTGGCGATCAGCCCGTCGCAGATGTAGCCGAGGCCGTGCTCGCCCGCGCCCAGCGCGAGACCGGTGAGGACCGCGATCTCCCCGCCGCCGAAGCTGGCGAGCGCCTCGAGCGGCGTGCTCGGGGAGTGGCGCGCGAGCGCGGCGGCGACCACGCCGGCCTTGCGGCGCACGCCTTCGGGGTCCAGCCCCGTCCCGGGCCCGGTGAGTGCGTACGGGTCGCCGTCGGTGAGCCAGCAGGCGAGGCACGTCGCCGGCGTCGTGTTGCCGATCCCCATCTCGCCGCCGATCAGCACGGTCATGCCGTCCTCGCGGGCGCGGGCGGCGAGCTCGCGGCCGGTGTCGATCGCGGTCGTGACATCCGCGGCGGACAGCGCGGGCTCTTTGGTGAGATCCGCGCTCGGGGCCAGGCCGGTGCGGACCACGTCCAGACCGGAGGTGTCGGCGTCGACGCCCGCGTCGACGCACACGAGCTCGGCGCCCGTCTCGCGTGCGAGTACGGACACGGCGCCGCCGCCGGAGAGGAACGTGGCGAGCATCTGCGCGGTCACCTCGCGCGGGTAGGCGCTGACGCCGGACACGCCGTGGTCGGCGGCCGCGACGACGACGCGGGCGCGGACCGCGGGGCGTGCCTCGCCCGTCGCTCCGGCGAGCCAGATCGCGAGCTCCTCGAGCCGGCCGAGGCTGCCGGGCGGCTTGACGAGCTGGCCCTGGCGGTCGCGGGCCTGGTCCATGGCGGCGGTGTCGAGTCCAACTGCGGCGAGGTCGATCATCGCCGGGGATTGTGCCGGGCGGGCCCGGTCGCGGCGTTGTCAGCGTTCGATCAAGAACTCAAAAGCGGTGCAACGTGGCACCGGATCGCGCTCGTGTGCGTTCGGGTGCGCGTGGTGAGAAACGGCTTGACCGTGGGTCCCGGGCGTGGTTAGCTCGGCATTCGGAGCGGCCTGCACTGCAGTCCAATGATGGTCTGCGGAACGAGAAGGATCCGCTGAACGTGTCGACGACGTGACCCCCTGCCCGCCGCTCGCGCGGTGGCGACCGAGCTCACCCCGACCAAGGGAACCCACGCATGGCTGTCACTCCCACGTACCCCGGCGTGTACATCAGCGAGACGGCGTCGATCCCGCATGGCGTCGTGCCCGCGACGACGAACCTGACGGCGATCATCGGCGAGTTCCCGAAGGGGTCGACGACCGAGGCGGTGCTCGTGTCGTCGTGGCCGGAATTCGTGTCGCTCTACGGCGGGCTCGGTCCGAAGTCGTCGAACGCCGCGTACGCGGCCTATCAGTTCTTCCTCAACGGCGGGATCGGTGCGTGGATCGTGCGTGTGGCGCCGATCGGGGCGGGCACGCCGGCGACGCCGGCGACGGCGACGATCGCCCCGCCGAACGTCGCGGCCGCCACACTCGACCTGACCGCGTCGAGCCCCGGGAGCTGGGCCACCAACACGCTGGTGGCGACCTTCCAGCAGTCAGGGCCGAGCGCCTATCCCGACGCGGACCACGTCGACCTGGTCATCTCGAACTCGTCGACCAATACGACGGTCGAGACGGTCAGCGGCATCAGCGCACCGGCCTCGACCTCCGGCACCGCGGCCGTGTCGGCGCTGCAGGCGCAGATGGCGGCGGCGATCAACGCGACCGCCACCTCGGTGACGGCGGCTCCCAGCAAGGCCACCAAGGGCACGCCGTCCGCGACGCTTCAGGGCGGCGTCGACGGTGCCTGGGACGTCCCGCCGCAGGAGAGCGCCCCTGTGGCCGACGCGGGCGGCGCGCCGCCGACGCCGGACGCGACGCCGCCGAAGAAGCTCGTGACGTTCGCGAGCGCCGTCGACGCGGAGCTCGAGCCGGGCGCGCGCCTGGACCGGATCGCGCCGCAGGTGTTCAACCTGCTGTGCATTCCCGACCTGCCATGGGACGCGGGCACGTACGCGACCGCGCAGGAGTTCTGCGCGCCGCGGCAGGCGTTCATCCTCGTCGACCCGCCGCAGGGCCAGACCGGCGACTCGATGGCGAGTTGGGCGGAGAGCTTCCTGGGGCCGGACAACGTGGCCGGGGCGACGTACTTCCCGTGGGTGCAGATCAGCGACCCCGTGACGCAGCTGCCGAAGCTGCTGCCGCCGTCGGGGACGATCGCGGGCGTCTACGCCGCCACGGACGTCGCGCGCGGCGTGTGGAAGGCGCCGGCGGGGACGACGGCCGCGCTGCGCGGTGTCAGCGCGCTCGAGAGCCTCGTGACCGACGAGATCTCCGGCCAGCTCAATCCCGCCGGTGTCAATTGCTTGCGGACGTTTCCGTTGTATGGGTCTGTGGTGTGGGGTGCGCGGACGTTGGCGGGGTCGGATTTGGCGGGGTCGGCGTTTAAGTATGTGTCGTCGCGGCGGTTGGCGGATTTCATCGAGCAGTCGTTGTCGCAGTCGTTGCGGTGGGCGGTGTTTGAGCCCAATGGGCCGGCGTTGTGGTCGTCGGTGAGTGTTGAGGTGACGTCGTTCATGGCGGGGTTGTTTGGTCAGGGGGCGTTTGCGGGGGGCACGGCGGCGGCGGCGTATCAGGTGGTGTGTGATGCGTCGACGACGTCGACGTTGGATCAGTTGGCGGGTGTGGTGAATGTGAATGTCAGTTTCGCGCCGGTCGATCCGGCGGAGTTCGTCATGTTGAACATCACGATCGTCGCGGCCGCAGCCGCCTCGTAGGCAAAGGAGTCCGCCGTCATGGCCGTCACCCCGACCTACCCGGGCGTCTATCTCTCAGAGACCCAGGCGATCCCGCGCAGCGTCACGCCCGCGACCACCAACCTCACCGCGTTCCTCGGGGACTTCCCGCAGGGACCGATCTCTTCGGCGGTGCTCGTCACCAGCTGGCCGGAGTTCGCGAGCGTGTTCGGCGCGCTCAGCGAGACGTCGTCGCTGGCCGCCTACGGCGTCTGGCAGTTCTTCCAGAACGGTGGCATCGGCGCCTGGATCGTTCGGCTCCCCGCGCCCGGCGCGACACCCGGCAAGGTGCTGATCGACTCGCCGACCGGAGACGGGCAGCTGGAGATCACGGCCAACGGGCCCGGCGCCTGGAGCGCGTCGGTCGCGGTCGCGTTCAACCCGTCGATGGGGAGCAAGACCCACGTGGACTTCGTCGTCTCCACGTACGTGAAGGGCAACAACCCGAGCCCGCCGCCCGCGATCGAGACGATCCCGAACATCGCGCTCACGCACGCCGACGGGACGCCGCTCACCTCGTCCGACATGGCGGCGGTGATCGACAACGGATCGAGCCTCGTGACGGCCGCGGCCGCGACCGGGACGGGGCTCGCGACGCCCGCTCCGCTCAACGGCACCGACGGCACGTTCAACGACAATTCACTCGTGTCGGCGGTCGAGGCCGCGGTGGTGGCGGGCGGGCTGCTGGATCAGATCGCGCCCGCGGTCTTCAACATCATGTGCATCCCGGACCTCGTGTGGAACGCGACCGTGTTCGGGCAGGTGCATTCCTACTGCGAGGCGCGGCAGGCGTTCCTGCTCGTCGACCCGCCGGCGCCGAGCGGCCAGAGCGTGGCCGGCACCGACGGCCTCACGGCCCTGCTGAAGTGGGCCAACGGCGGCTTCCTCGGCCCGGACAACGTCGCCGCGGCGGTCTACTACCCGTGGCTCGAGATCACCGACCCGGTGACGCAGTACCCGAAGGCGGTGCCGCCGTCCGGGACCGTGGCGGGGGTCTACGCGACGACCGATGTCACACGGGGCGTGTGGAAGGCGCCGGCCGGGACGACCGCCGCGCTGGCGGGCGTCAACGGCTTGACCGACGTCTTCGGCGACGTGCCCAACGGGGAGCTCAATCCGTCCGGGATCAATTGTCTGCGGACGTTTCCGTTGTATGGGTCTGTGGTGTGGGGTGCGCGGACGTTGGCGGGGTCGGATTTGGCGGGGTCGGCGTTTAAGTATGTGTCGTCGCGGCGGTTGGCGGATTTCATCGAGCAGTCGTTGTCGCAGTCGTTGCGGTGGGCGGTGTTTGAGCCCAATGGGCCGGCGTTGTGGTCGTCGGTGAGTGTTGAGGTGACGTCGTTCATGGCGGGGTTGTTTGGTCAGGGGGCGTTTGCGGGGGCGACGGCGGCGGCGGCGTATCAGGTGGTGTGTGATGCGACGACGACGTCGACGTTGGACCAGCTTGCCGGTGTGGTGAATGTGAATGTCAGTTTCGCGCCGGTCGATCCGGCGGAGTTCGTCATGTTGAACATCACGATCGAAGCCGCGTCGAGCGCGAGCTAGGGGAGAGCCGCAATGCCACCAACCCTGACCACCGAGGTCGTCAACCCGTTCCTCACCTACAACTTCCTCGTCAAGTGGGACGGCAACTACGTCGCCGCCGTGACGAGCGTGAGCGGGCTCACCCGCCGGACGGCCGTGGTCTCCTTCCACGCCGGCGGCCAGCCCCAGAGCGCCCTCAAGATCCCCGGCCAGACCGACTACGAGCCGGTGCGCCTGGAACGTGGCATCACCACCGACACCGCGTTCGAGGACTGGGCCAACCTGATGTGGAACTACCCGAACACCCAGAAGCTGGGCAACGAGACCCAGCTCGCCACGTTCCGCAAGCCCATGCAGATCGAGCTCTACGACCAGCAGGGCATCCTTGCCATCCGGTACAACCTCTACCACTGCTGGCCGAGCGAGTACACCGCCATGCCCGACCTCAGCGGCGAGGCCAACGTCGTTGCCCTCGCCAGCATGACCATCGAGCACGAGGGATGGGACCGCGACACCAGCGTGACCTACACACCGGGCACCGCGACCTCCTAGCGGGCGGCGGTGGCATCGGCAATCGGCCTGTCGGCGGCACAGCTCCTCGACCTCGTCGACGCGGCTGAGTCCGCCGACGCCGCGGCGCGCGGCCGGCTCATGCTCGCCGCCGCCGTCGGCGACGCGCGGCCGCTCGACGAGCTCACCCTGGGGCAGCGCGACGCGTGGGTGCTCGCGCTGCGCTGTGGCACCTACGGCGATGTGCTGGTGTCGCGCGTCAAGTGCCCGGACTGTGGGTTGACGTTGTCGGTCGCGATCCCACGGGGGCATCTCGGCGTGCCGGCGCTGGATGAGAGCCCGCCCGTCGCGGTGCGGGTCGTGGACGGCGCCTGGGCGGTCGAGGCGCGCGCCGTCGACGGCTTCGCCCTGGCCGCCGCCGCCCGGTGCCGCGACGTCGCCTCGGCCCGTGCCGCGCTGATCTCTGCGTGCGTCACGCACGCCTCCTACGCGGGCGATCCGGTCGACCCGCTGGACGTCCCCGACACCGTTGTGGCAGCCGTCGGCGAAGCCCTCCTCGCCGCCGACCCGGGCTGCGAGCTCCGCGTGCCCCTCGCCTGCGCCGGCTGCTCACTGGAGTGGTCGCCCGTCCTCGACATCGTCCACTACCTCTGGCGCGAGCTCGCCACCTCGAGCTCCCACCTCCTCGACGAGATCCACCACCTCGCCAAGGGCTACGGCTGGACCGAAGACCACGTCCTCACCCTCTCCTCCCGCCGTCGCCGCCAGTACGTGGAGCGCCTCGCCGGTGACTGACCTCTTCGGGCGCATCGCCACCCGCCTCCTCGCCCCGGGCGCCGACCTCATCTGGCCCGCCGTCGCCTCCCCGTTCGACCCACCCCCAGAACTCCTGGACCCAGGCACCCCCGCCCCAACCCTCCCGGTCCGAGGCGACCGCCCATCCCCATCGGGCCGCCCACCGGCTTCCACTGACCACACCGCGCGCTCAGACCCCCGCGGTGCCACCGCGCAAGCGCCACATCCGCACAGTGCATCGGCGCCTGCCGAGCGCTCCGAGTCCGCGCGGCCCGTGGCGCACCCCGAGGCCGCGTCCCATTCGCCCGAGCGTCCCACGTCGGAGCGGCCCGTCGCGCACCCCCACGCCGCGTCCGCGCACCCCGCGACCGCCCCCGATCCCACACCGCCGCGTCTCGAGCCGACCGAGTCGGACGTCCCCCAAGCGCCTCCGCAGGCCGAGCCGGACGTCCCCCAAGCGCCTCCGCAGGCCGAGCCGCCCGCCTCGGGGCCCGACGCCGCCGGCGTTCACGTCGAGGCGGCCCCCGACATCGCGTCCCCGCACGCCGAGCCGCGCCCGTCGGACACTGACGCCGCGTCTCCGCGCGTCAGCCGTCCCGAGTCGGAGCCGCCCGCCGTGTCACCGCGTGCGTCGGAGACTGACGCCGCGTCTCCCCGCGCCAGCCGTTCCGAGTCGGAGCCGCCCGCCGTGTCGGCGAGTGCCGAACCGCTCGTGTCGGGCGTCCGCCCAGCACGTCCGCACGCCGAGCCGTTCGTGTCCGGGACCGACGCCCCTCGCCACGCCGCGGCGCCCCCCGACATCGTGTCGCCGCACGCCGAGCCGCGCGCGTCGGACACTGACGCCGCGTCTCCGCGCGTCAGCCGTTCCGAGTCGGAGCCGCCCGCTGTGTCACCGCGTGCGTCGGAGACTGACGCCGCGTCTCCGCGCGTCAGCCGTCCCGACTCTGAGCCGCCCGCGGTGTCACCGCGTGCGTCGGACACGGACGCCGCGTCTCCGCACAACGACGCCGCGCCCGTGAGCGCCGAGCGACGAGCATCGGACTCTCGCATCGCTCCGCCGGTTGGCGAGCCGCGCGCGTCGGACAGCGACGCGGCGCCCTTACGCCCGGAGTCGGACCCGCTCACGTCGTCGCCGGCTGGCGAGCCGCCCACGTCGGACACGGACGCGTCGTCTCTGCACGCCCGCCGTCCTGATTCGGCGCCGGTCGCCGCGTCGCCGCGAGCCGCGCCGCTCACATCGGATACCGAGGCTGCGCCCGTGCGTGATGAGGGACCCGCGTCGCACCGCCACACCCCGCCGCCCGTTGGCGAGCCTCGCGCGTCGGACACCGACTCGTCGTCTCTGCGCGGCCGCCGTCCCGATTCGGGGCCGCCCGCCGTGTCGCCGCGTGCGGCGCCGCTTACGTCGGATACCGCGGCCGTGCGCGCCGGGCGACCGGCGTCGCGCCCCGAAATCGCGCCGCCGCCTGCCGAGGAGCTCGCGTCGGAGATCGACGCCGCGCCTGTGCGTGCCGATCGGCCGGCGCCGGACCCCCACGTCGCGTCGGACGCTGGCGAGGCGCTCGCGTCGGGCCCCTGCGCCGCGCCCGTGCGCGCGGAGACACCTTCGCGCACGGCGTCGCCGGCCGGCGAGGCGCTCGCGTCGGGCCCCGGCGCCGCGCCCGTATTCGCGGGGCGGCCGGTGTCACACCCGCACGTCGCGTCGCCGGCCGGCAAGGCGCCCGCGTCCGCCACCGACGCCGCGCTCTCGTACGCCAGTCGTTCCGAAGCGGATCCGTCCGTCGTGTCCCCGCGTGCCGAGCCGCTCGTGTCGGACGGAAGCGGCGCGTCGGTCACCGACACCGAGCCCGCGCGCGGCGAGCGATCGGTGTCGGACTCCCGCATCGCGTCGCCGGCTGCCGAAGGGCTCGCGTCGGTAACTGACGCCGCGCCCGTGCGTGGCGAGCGATCGGTGTCGGACTCCCGCATCGCGTCGCCGGCTGCCGAGGGGCCCGCGTCGGACAGTCACGCCGAGCCTGTGCACGCCAGTCGTTCCGGGGCGGAGCCGTCCGCCGCGTCGCCGCGTGCCGAATCCCTCGTGTCGGACGCAAGTGCCGCGCGTGCGCAGGTCGAGGCGCTCACGTCGGACACGGGCGACGCGCCCGTGCGCGCCGAGCGACCGGCGTCGGAGCCGCACACAGCGTCGCCGGACGGTGAGCCGCGCGCGTCGGGGGCCGAGCGATCGTCGAACTCCCGCACCGCGTCGCCGGCTGCCGAGGGGCTCGCGTCGCGGACTGACTCGACGCCTGTGCGTACCGAGCGATCGGTGTCGCATCCCCGTGTCGCGTCGCCGGCTCGCAAGGCGCTCGCGTCGGACACCGACGCCGCGGCCCCGTACGCCAGTCATTCCGGGGCGGAGCCGTCCGTCGTGTCGCCACGTGGCGAGTCGCTCGTGTCGGAGCTTCGCGCCGCGCAAGCGCAGGGCGAGGGGCTCGCGTCGGACACCGACGCCGCGTCTGCGCAGGCGAAGCGGCCGGTGTCGGACCCCCGTGTCGCGTCGTCCGCTGGCGAGCCATTGGCGCCGGACCGTGACGACGGGGCACTGCACGCCAGACGCCCCGAGTCGGAGCCGCACGCGACACCGACTGAGTTGAAGCGACGCGCCGAGTCGACGCAGGGCGAGTTGCTCGCGTCGGCCGGCGACGCCGCGTCTGCGCACACCAGCCGTCCTCCGTTGGACCCGCCGACCGCGTCGCCGGGTGCCGAGTCGCTCGCCGTCGCGTCTGCGCAGGGCGAGCGGCCGGCGTCGGACCCCGACGCCGCGCCCACACAAGCCGTGCGGCCGACGCCGGTCCCCGACTCCGCGCCGCCGCATGTTGGGCCGCTCGAATCGGAGATCGACGCCGTGCATCGGCGTGTCGCGCCGGTGGAGTCCGATCCACGCGCCGCGTCGCTGGCCGCCTCGGCGCCACCGCGCGCCGGGCGGTCCGCGCATGGCGTCCGCACGGCGTCACAGCGCTTCGAGCCCCCGGCGGAGGAGCCGGCGCGCGCCGCCTTGCCCGAGTCGAATCATCGCGCCGCTTCGCAACGGGCCGATGCGCACCCGTCAAACCACCGCGCGGCCGGGCAGGGCGTCGGCTCTCGCGCGTCGGAGCCGGGCGTCGTGCCTCGGCGCGTCGACGGACCGGCGACCGTCGCGCCCGCCGCGTCGGGGCGCGCGGAGCGGCCCGCACCGGAGACCGCAGATCCTTCGGGGCGCGCGGAACGGTCCGAGCCGGAGACCACGGGTCCGTCGAGGCGCGCGGAGCGGCTCGCGCCGGAGACCACGGGTCCGTCGGGGCGCGTGAAGCGGCGGCGGGCCGGCGGGCCGGCGCTCGTCGCACCCTCCGCTTCGCCGGACGTGGAGCGTTCCGCAGCTGAGTCCTCCGCCGCTCCGCAGCGCGACCCAGTCGCGGCTGCCGCTTCGCCCGGCACCGAGCGTCCGCGCCGCGTCGAGGCGACGGCGCGCGCCGCCGCACGCCTCGCGGCGCCGGAGGCTCGCGAGCCGGGTGAGCCGGCTGCGTCTCGTTTTCCGCGACCAAACCGACTCACCTCGCGCACGGACGACGAGAGGCGCGCCGAGCCGGAAGCTTCACAGGCGCCGCCGGAGATCGCGTCACCGCAGCGAACGAGCGAACCCACCCCGCGCGACTCCCGCGACGTGCACTTCGACGCGGGCGTCGTCGATCACGCGCCGTGGCGCCGGCTCCGGCCGGCCAAAACCCAGCCGTCCGCCCCCGGCCGGGCGCCGGGGAGGGAGCCCTCGAGCGCGATCGATGTCACCGTCGAGATCGCGTCGCTCGAGGTCGTGCCGGCGACGGGCGGGCCGCGGGCGAAGCGACCGCCGAAGCCGGCCCCGGTGTCGCTGAGCGACTACCTGAAGGCCCGGGACGCAACCAGATGACGACGTTCAAGGGCATCGCTGCGGTGACGCGGACGCTCGGATACCTGGTCGGGTCGGCGGCGCGCGCGGCGGTGCCGGAGGTCGATGTCACGCTGGCGCGGCCGGAGGAGCCGGCGGCGGGGTCGGCGAACTCGCCGCGGTTGAACGTGTACCTCGTGCAGGTCACCCCGGAGGCGACGATGCGGTCCAACGACCTGCCGACGCGGACGTCGCCGGACAAGCTCGTGGCGGCGCCGATGGCGCCCGTCAACCTGCGCTACCTGTTGTCGTTCTTCGGGACCTCGGAGAAGGCGCACCTGATGCTGGGAGCGACGGAGCTCGTCCTGCGCGAGCGGGCGGTGCTCGACCCGACGCTGATCGAGCAGGCGCTGGTCAACTACCCGGAGCTGCAGGACTCGGGGCTCGAGCGGCAGGTGCCGCCGGTGCGGGTGGTGCCGAGCCTCGTCACGCTGGAGGAGCTGTCCAGGTTCTGGTCGGGGTTCCTGCAGATGCCGTACACGGTGTCGACGGTCTATGAGGCGATGACGGTGATCCTGACGTCGTCGTCCACGCCCGCCGCGTCGCTGCCGGTCGCCCAGCTCAAACGCAACACGGGCGCGGCGATGCCACCACGACTCGAGCCGTTCCCGCCGATCCCGTTCACCGCCCACCCGCGCCCGAAGGTCCCGGTCAAAGGCCGCGGTCTCCAGGCGGGCGACCCGGTAAAAGTGGGCAGCGCTTGGACGACGCTCCAAACGAGCGAGCAAGGCCTCACCTTCACCCTCCCGCCCGACACGCCGGCGGGCGTGCAGACCGTCACGCTCGGCACCCTCGTCGACGGCAAGCCACAGGAGCGACCCGGCGCCCGCTCCGAGACCCTGCGGATCCGCCCCGACCTGCTCGCCGCGCACGCACACGACAGGACCGCCAGCATCACCGTCGCACCGGCGGTCGAGCGCGGCCAGCATCTGCAGTTGAGCCTCGTCGCCATGGAGGGCGACGCGTCGGTCCAACTCGACGCGTCGCCGGACGAGCAGGGCACCGAGATCACGTTCACATTGCCGTACCGCCTGCCGCTGGGCAGGTATCTGGCGCTGCTCGAGGTCGACGGCGTGACATCGCTGCCGATCCGGCGCGCCGGCCACTACGCCGAGCCGATCCTCGAGGTCAAATGAAGGTCTACAACGACATCATCAAGGACAAGGTCAAGCTCCCGCCGCCGGAGAAGGACCCCTACAAGCTCAAAGGGCTGTCCGACCGTGGCATGGCATCGAACCATCTAAAGGGATTCGGAGACAGGTCCGCCGGTGGAGTGATGGGCTTCGGGCTCGATTTCGCCAACGCCTATCAGCACTTGGTCGGCAAGCACTTCGGAACCGACTCGCCGTTCAACCTGGGTGAAGGCGGCGGCTTCCACCCCACCTTCACGGACCCCGTGAACCAGAAGCTCTTGAGCAAGCCGCCCACCGACAAGAACCTCCGGAAGATCGTCAACCTGGATCAGAAGGCGCTGAACCACCCGAAGAGCGATCCCGTGACGGTGAACAGCTCGAAGTCGGTGAGCGATGACACCCGGTTCAAGCTGCTGAAGATCAGCAAGCACGCGTACCCCCTCATGAACTCCTTCGACACCCACTTCCCGACCACCTCGAGCCCCTTCAATTGAGCAGCGACGCCTTCCACACCTGGCAGGAGCACAACCGCGAGTTCCTCGCGCTCGCGATCGACGACCTGCACGCGCGCATGGAAGGTGAGGACACCGCGGCTCTGCGCGCGCGCCTGGAGGCGCTGCTGATCGAGATGTCACACGAGCCCGGGCTGCTGGCGCTGGCCGGGCGCTTCGACCTCGACGCCTTCGCGCAGGACCTGGTGCTGCTCTGCCTGGCGTTCGAGGTCGACCCGCGGTTCCGGATCGACGAGCACCCGGTGACCGTGGGCTACGCGCTCGAGGTCCTCGAGGGCTCCAACTGGGCGGCGGTCGACGCGAGCGCCCCGCTGCGCAGCTGGGGCCTCGTGGAGCTCGAGCGAGCGGTGACGATGACCGACGCGCGCGTGCGGCTGGCCGAGGACGTGGCCCGGTTCCTGCTCGGCTTCGACCCCCGCGAGGGCGGCGACGAGGTCTTCACGCTCGCTCCGGCACCGGTGCTCGTGGAGTCGCAGCGCCAAGGCGCGGTCGAGCTGGCCGAGCTGATCACCGAGACCGCCGAGGCCGCGGGACAGGTGCCCGCCGTCGAGCTGCACGGCGCCGCCGAGGAGGACCGGGTCGCGCTGGCGACGATGTGCGCGAACGCCCTCGGCGCGGTGCTGGCGACCGCCGACGTGCGCGACCTGCCCGAGCCCGGCCAGGAGCTCGACGCGCTCCTGCGCACCTGGGGGCGCATCGCGCGTCTGACATCGACGATGCTGTGCCTCACGCAGCCGGACCGCGACGACGATCCGGCGATCCGGCACCGGATCGAACGCGCGCTGGTCCGCCTGCGCGACGTGTTCTTCGTCTGCACCGGCGCCCCCACGACCGCCGAGCCGGCGCGGACGGTCCTGCGCCTCCGGGTCGAGCCGCTGAACGCCGACGAACGTCTCGAGGTGTGGGAGGCGTGCGCCGAGGCGTCGCGGAACGAGCTGATCGCGCTGGCCAACGACTTCCGCTTCGGCGCCCGCACGATCCGGCGCGTCTGCGCCGAGTCGAGGGGCGACCTGCGCGGCGCCTGCGCCCGCACGGTTCGCGCGCGGCTGGACCCGCTGGCCGAGCGGGTGAGGCTGCAGGACGTCGCCGACGTCGTCCTGCCGGTCAGGGAGGCCGAGCAGCTGCTCGAGCTCGAGCGCAGCGTCCGGCTGACGAAGGAGGTCTCCGAGGACTGGGGCCTCGGCCACGGCCGCGGCGGCGCCGCGACCGCGCTGTTCGCCGGCCCGAGCGGGACCGGCAAGACGCACGCGGCGCTCGCGCTGGCCAGGCGGCTGGGGCTCGACCTGTACCGGGTCGACCTCGCGAGCGTGCTGTCGAAGTACATCGGGGAGACCGAGAAGAACCTCGACCGGATCTTCGACGCGGCGGAGGTCGGCGGCACGATCCTGCTCTTCGACGAGGCGGACGCGCTGTTCGGCAAGCGCAGCGAGGTGCGCGACAGCCACGACCGCTACGCGAACCTGGGCACGGCGTACCTGCTGTCGCGGGTCGAGCGGACGCCGACGCCGACGATCCTGACGACCAACCTCAAAGAGGCGATCGACCCGGCGTTCCTGCGCCGGCTGCACTTCGTGATCGACTTCCCGTTCCCCGCGCGCGGCGAGCGCGAGCAGATCTGGCGCACGATCTACCCGGAGCGCGCACCGGTCGGCGAGCTCGAGCCGGGCAAGCTGGCGGCGGTCTCGGCGACCGGCGGGACGATCCGCAACATCGCTCGCCGCGGCGCGTTCCTGGCGGCCGCGGAGGGCGAGGAGATCGAGATGGAGCACCTGCGCGAGGCGACCGTGCGCGAGCTGCGCACCGCCGGCCGCGACCTGACCCCGGAGGAGCTGCGCGCGTGGCCTCGATCCGAGTGAAGATCGGGGCGCTGACGGTGCACGAGCCGCTCGACGCCGCGGACCTGCACCGGCGCGTCGAGCGCGAGCTGGCGGCGCTGCTGGAGCGCGAGCCGCTGCGCGCCGCCCCGCCGCCCGGCGCGAGCATCCAGCTCCTCGGCGGGAAGGTGCACGCCCCCGACACGTCCGCGCCCGCCGTCGCCCGTGCGTTGGCGCGGCGGATCCACACCGAGCTCCAGAACGGGGAGGTGCGGCGATGAGCGGCAACCCGATCGCCCCCGGCAGCCTGCTCAAGGGCGCGATCGTCGCGATCGCGAACGACGGCTCCAAACGCTCGCTCGCGTTCCAATACAACCCGGACACGATGCAGCGCACGCTGCAGCCGAACACGGTCGGCGGGCAGCCCGGGTCGCGCTCGCGGGCGGTGCGGTTCGCGGGTGCGCCGACCGAGACGATCACGCTCGACTGCCGCTTCTCCGCGGTCGACGCGATCGACGCTGGCGACGTCGGCCAGGGCATCGCGCCGCAGCTGGCAGCGCTCGCGGTCCTGCTGTACCCCAAGAGCGCTGACGTCATCCAAGCGCAGTCGATGCTCGACGACGGGCTGATCGAGGTCGTGCCCGCGCTCGCGGACCGGCTGCTGTTCGTGTGGGGCGCGAACCGCGTCCTGCCGGTGGAGCTGACATCGGCGACGATCGTCGAGGAGCTCTACGACGCGGAGCTCGTGCCGGTGCTCGCGACCGTCACGCTCACGTTGCGCGCGCTCAGTTACTCCGACGTCGACGAGGCCAACGGCTCCTACGCCGCGTTCCTCAGCTACCAGCAGGGCCTAGAAGGCCTGGCACAGGGCGCGTTCAGCAGCGGTGGGGCGGAGGATTGGGAATGAGCACGAGCCGCTACGCCAACTGCGCGCCGCTGGCGCGCTACGACGCGTCCGGGCGGCTCGTGCGCTACCTCGCGCCGCGGATCCTGCCGCAGGGTTCGGCGATCGCCGGCGGCGGGCGCACGCAGGTCCGCCCCGCGGAGCGCCACCGGCTCGACCTCGTCGCCAACCGGACCCTGCGCGCGCCCACACAGAGCTGGCGCATCGCCGATGCCAATGATGCGATGGACCCGTTCGAGCTGTGCGAGCGCGCGGGCACGATCCTCGAGCTTCCGGGCAGCACGCTGTGAGCTCGCTCTCGACGATCACGCTCGGCCTGCGCGTCGGCCCGCTGCTGCCGGTCTTCGCGCCCGCGCACATCATGCGCGCGCTGCGCAACGTCGAGGTCACGCAGCGCGACGCGGGGCCGTGCGGGTTCCAGCTCACCTTCCTGGCCGAGGTCACCTCCGCCGGCGAGGCGTTCGACATCGTCTCGGACCCCCTGCTCGCGCCGTTCAACCGCGTCCTGATCCGAGCAGAGGTCGACGGCCTCCCGACGACGCTGATCGACGGCTTCATCACCCACCAGCAGTACATGCCGGGCAACGGCCCGGGTGACTCGACGTTCGTCGTCACGGGCGAGGACGTCAGCGTCCAGCTCGACCTCACGAGCTACTCGCAGGAGTTCCCCGCGATGCCGGACGAGGCGATCGTGCTGGAGGTGCTGGCACCGTGGCTGACGCTCGGGATGGTCCCGATGGTGATGCCGTCGATCAACTCGATCGTGCCGGTCGAGTACGTGCCGCAGCAGCGCGGAGAGACCGACCGCGCGCTGCTCATGCGGCTCGCGCAGCAGAACGGGTACGTGTTCTCGGTCCGCCCGCTGCCGGTCCCTTTCACGAACACGGCGTACTGGGGCCCGCCGCAGCGCTGGTGGCCGCCGAGCGCGGTGATCGACGTCGCGGTCGGCGCGGCGAGCACCGCGGACTCCTTCTCGGCCTCCTACGACGCGCTCGCGCCGGAGACGTTCTACGGGAGCTCGATGCAGACCGACGTCGAGCCGTTCGTGGAGCTGCCGGTGATCACGATCACGAGCACGCGGGTGCCGCCGCTGGCATTACTGCCGGCGATCGACCTCAACACCGTGCTGGACACGGTGCGGCGCACGCTCTGGAGCGACGACGACCTCGACCCGGTCACGGCGAACCTGCGCGCGCAGGCGATGACCGACGTCTCGACCGACAAGGTCGTGACGGTCACCTGCGAGGTGACACCGACGCGGCTCGGGACCGTGGTCTGCGCGCCGGGCGTCGTCGGGGTCCGCGGCACGGGGCTCGCGTTCGACGGCCTCTACTACCTGGAGTCCGCGACGCACCGCATCAGCCTGCTCGCGGGCGAGGGGTGGGACTACACGCAACAGCTGACGCTGACCCGGGAAGGGGTCGGGACGACCACGCCGGTGCTGGAGGCGCTATGAACTACTGGGGGAAGTACCGGGGCAAGGTGATCTCGACCGAGGACCCGACGGTCAGCGGACGGCTGCTGTGCGAGGTCGCGGCGCTGCCCGGGATGGTGCTCAACTGGGCCACGCCTTGCGTGCCGTACGCGAGCCTGGGGCAGGGCTTCTTCGCGCTGCCGGTGGAGGGCTCGGACGTGTGGGTCGAGTTCGAGCGCGGCGACGCCGACAAGCCGATCTGGTCAGGCGCGTACTGGGAGCCCGCCGAGGAGCCGGTGATGCCGGAGCTCGATCCCGAGGCGCCCGAGCTCATCAACATCCTCCGCAGCAAGTTCTGCACGCTGCTGTTCAACGACACGCCCGGTGAGGGCGGCGTGACGGTGTCGGCGATCGACCCGGTGGCGCCGGTGCCGGTGACGATGCTGATGAACGAGGAGGGCTTCTCGCTCACCTGCGGCGAGCTGAGCTTCACCATGAACCCCGAGGTCGGCATCACGCTGACCGCGGGCGAGACCGTGATGACGCTCACGCCAGAGGGCGTGACGGTCGAGACGCCGACGGTCGATGTCACCGCCGACGACACGATCAACGTGACGAGCCCGACGACCGAGGTCGAAGGCGACGTCGACATCACCGGCGCGGTCGAGATCGAGGGCGACGTCGAGATCACCGGCGCGGTCGAGGTCGAAGGCGACGTCGAGATCGCGGGCGCGGTCGAGATCGAAGGCAACGTCAACGTCGTCGGCGCCGTCGAGGTCGAGGGGGAGACCAACGTCGTCGGCGCGGTCACGGTGGAAGGGGAGACCAACGTGCTCGGCGCGCTGACCGTGGAGGGCGACGCGAACTTCCTCGGCGCGCAGCAGACGGAGGGCAACTGCGCCGTGCTCGGAATCATCGAGGGGATCGTCGTCCCGCCACTGCTGTGAACGCGAACGGGCTCGACTTCCCGCTGCACCTGGACCGGGCCGGCAACGCCGCCCGCGCGTCGTCGCGCGCGAGCGCGGTCGAGCAGCTGATCGAGGAGCTGCTGTTCACGAACCTCGGCGAGCGCCTGAACCGGCCGACGCTCGGCTGCGGGCTGCTCGAGTTGGTGTTCGACCCCGCGGGCGACGAGCTGCGCGCCGCCACGCAGTTCCAGGTGCTGTCGGAGCTGCAGACCTGGCTCGGGGATCTGATCCGCGTGCAGTCGGTGACGGCGGAGTCGACGGGCGCCGAGCTGACCGTCACCGTCACCTACGCCCCGCTCGCCGGCGGCGCTCCGCGGACGGCGGTCTTCGTGCGATGACCGCGGTCGCGCAAGCGATCTCGACCCGTCGCCTCGGCCGTGACCGCTGGCGCGTCGAGCTGGCGCTGGAAGGACCGGCCCGTGCGCACCCGCTGCGGGTCGAGGGCGACGACTCCGAGCGCGTGCGGATCGAGTCGCTCGTCGTTCCGACACCATCCGCGCGCGATCGGTTCAGCGTCGTGCTGACGCTCACCGGCGACGCCCCCGCGGCCGTCGAGCTGGCCGGCGAAGGCTGGCGTGGCGCGGTCCGTCTGGCACCGAGCGAGTTGCCGCGTCCCGCCGAGCCGCACGCCGCCTCGCCGGTCCCCGCGGCCGTCGACTACACCGCGCGCGACTTCGACGCCCTGCGAACGATGTTGCTGGGTGTCGTCGACGAGCAGGGGCTCGCCGAGCAGCCGGTGTCACAGACCTCGGCATTGATCGAGGAGATCGCCTACCTCGGCGACGCGCTCAGCTACCACCAGGACGCGATCGCGACCGAGGCGTATCTGGCGAGCGCGCGGCGGCGGGTCTCGGTGACGCGCCAGGCGGCGCTGCTCGACTACCCCGTCTCGCTCGGCCGCAGCGCGCGCACGTGGGTGCGGTTCAGCGTGGAGGAGGCGCTCGAGCTGCCCGCCGGCACCGCCGTGCTCGCGCACGCGGCGGGGCTCGGCGACCGCGTGCCCACGGCGATCCTGCGCGGCGGGCTGCCGGCGCGGGCGCTGGTGTTCGAGACGCTCGAGCCCGTCGCGCTGACACCGGACCACGTGCCGCTTCCGGGCGTCGGGCGGCTCGCCCTCGGCGCCGTCGAGGCGACGCTCGAGGGTCGCTGCGAAGCGCTCGGCGAGGGAACGCTCGCACTGCTCGAGCCCGCGTCCGGGCCCGGTCAGGTTGTGCGGGTCACGCAAGCCGAGCACGGGCGGACGACGCGGATCGCGTGGGACGAGCGCGACGCGCTGCGCGCCTTCACCGGCCCGTTCCGCGTGCGCGCGGGCAACCTCGCGCTCGCCGATCACGGTCGCACGTACGACTGGGCGCCGCTCCCGCCACCGGTCGGCGGGCGGCGCTATTGGCCCGAACTTCCGGAGCGGCACCCCGCGCCGTCGGCCGGGACGAGGACGGGAGCCGCCGCGGAGATCCTCGCCGGCGGGCACGCGCGCCCGGCGGTGCACCTGCGAGACGGGGCGCACCGGTGGTACCAGCGGGCGTCGCTGCTGGAGAGCGGGCCGCTGGACCCGGCGTTCGTGGTCGAGGTCGAGGAGGACGGCCGGACACGGTTGCGCTTCGGAGACGGGACGAACGGCCTGCGGCCGCCGAGCGACGCGGCGTTCTCGGTCCGGATGCGGGCGGGCGGCGGCGCGGCGGGCAACGTGGGGGCAGGCGCGATCACCGGCGTCGTCAGCGACGACCCGCGGGTGCGCGCGGCCGGCAACGTCGTCGCGGCCGTGGGTGGGGAGGACCCGGAACCGCTCGAGCGCGTGCGCCTGTTCGCCCCGCGCTCCTTCCGGATGACCGAGCGCGCCGTGTTGCCCGTCGAGTACAGCCGCGCGGCGCTGGCGGTCGAGGGTGTCGCCGACGCCGCCACGATCATCGTCCCCTCTGGCGCTGGGCCGGTCGCGCGGGTGCGGGTGCACGCGGGCGGGTGGGAGATAGGAGTGGCGCCGCTCGTCGCGCGGGTGCGGGAGCGGCTGGAGCGGCTGCGCCCGGCCGGGGTCGCGCTCGACGTGGCCGGGGCGACGCCGATGCCGGCGAGCGTGGCGCTCTCGATCGTCGCCGAGCCCGGATGGACCTTCGCGGCGCTCGCGGCGACCGTCGATGTCACGCTGCGCGAAGGCCTGCTGACACCGGGGCGATTCGGGTTCGGCACGCGCCTGCATCGCAGCGACCTCGTGCGGATGGTCGCGGCCCTGCCCGGCGTCCTCGACGTCACGCTGGCGCGCTTCGACTGGACCAGCCGCGACGGCTCGGGGCGCCTCGAGGACCTCGAGCCGCCGTTCGGCCACGTCATCCGGATCGACAACGACCCGGCGGCGCCGGAACACGGCACCGTGTCGTTCCGGCTCGGGAGCGCGGGATGATCGCGGGCTATCAGGCCGCCCGCGCCGAGTTGCTGGAACGGCTGCGCGGCCAGCCCGAGCTCGCACGGCTGCGGATCGACGACGCCGAGGACTGGCTCGTCGGCTTCTGCGACGCCTGGGCGGCGCTGGCCGAGGTCTTCGGCTTCTATCAGGAGCGGATCCTCGAAGAAGCGTTCCTGGCCACGGCGCAGCAGCCGTCCTCGGTCGAGCTGATCTACCACTCGCTCGGCCACCGGTTCCCCCCGAACGCCGCCGCGACCACCGCCCTGGCCTACCACCTGAGCCCGAAGGTCGCGGGCGTCGAGGCGGTCGGCCGCGTCCGCGGGCAGGGCGGGACGGGCGCGAGCCCGGAGGAGCGCGCACGCCGCGCGGTGGGTGGCATCGCGACGCCGGCCGCCGGCCCGGGCGGGAGCGTGCCGGCGGGCGTCGGGGTGACGGGCCTCGGGGGCGCGGCGGGAGCGACGGCGGGTGCGAACGGCGGTCCGGGCGCGGGTGGGCTGGGCGCGGGCGTGGGCGCAGTGCCTGCCGGCGCGCCGGGCTCCGCGGCGGCGCTGGCCGGCGGCGGCCTGAACGCGCCCGCGAGCATCGTCCCCCCGCCGCCGTCGACCCCGACGGGCATCGCGATGCCGGGCGGCGCGCTGAGCGGCGCAGGTGTGGGGGGCGCGGGTGGCGCGGCGGGGTTCGGCGGCGCGGCGGGGCTCGGCGGCGCGGGCGGGTTCGGTGGCGCGGGCGGCGGCGGTCTCGCGGGCCTGGCGGGGGCCGGCGGCTTGACGGGCGGAACTGGCCTGGCCGGCCTGGCCGAGGCCGGCGGCCTCGCGGGCGGGGGTCTGGCGGGCCTGCCGGGGGTCGGCGGCTTGACGGGCGGAACTGGCCTGGCGGGGGCCGGCGGCTTTGCGGGCGGTGGTGGCCTGCCCGGCAGCGGCGGTCCCGCGATCCCCACCGGCGCGCGGCCGACCGGTGGGCGGCCGTTCGTCGGCACGCCGGCCGGCATCGCGAGCGGTCCGCCTCCCGCCCCGGAGCCCGCCCCCGCGATCGGGGTCACCAGCCAGATCCCACCCGCCTCGCAGGTCCGCGCGATCCCGAGCGGGTCGGGGGCGGCGCCCGTGTTCGTCACGCTCGCGCCGCTGGGCGCCTACGTCGGCGCGAGCCGGCTCGGCGTCAGCACCCCCGCGACCGAGCCGCCGGCGCGGCTGACGCGGACCACCACCCAACTCGAGCTGGCCGGCGCCAAGACCGGCATCGCGGCCGGCCAGCCGGTGCTCGTGACCGCGACCGGTGCGAGCGGCGCCGCCGCGCGGTGGGTGCGCATCGTCACCTCCGTCAAGCCGGACGCGCAGCGCGGGTCGACGCGGATCGCCTGGGCGACGCCGCTCGGGACACAGGGCGAGCCCGACCCGGAGGCCGCGTCGGACCCGGTCGTCTACGGCTTCTCGGCGTCTTCGGCGCTCGTCGGCGCGAATGCCCCGGACTGGAGCTCGGCGACGCTCGCCCAGCAGCTCGCGACGACGACCGTCGAGGGGAAGCCGCTGCCCGTCCGCGGCGGCCTCGCCAGAAGCGACGACGAAGGAGCGAGCTGGACGCTCTCCCCGGCGAGCACGCCCGCGGGCGCCGACCTGGCCGCCGTTGCCTGTTACGACACCGGCGAGGAGACGGTGACGATCGTGGCCGCCGGCAGCGCGTGGCTGCTGCGGGCGGTCGGCAACGCGCCGTTGAGCCCGGTCGCGACCGGCGGCGGCGCGCGGCGCGCGGTCGGATACCTCGGCGGCACGCTCGAGCGCATGCTCGCGGGCGCCGCCGGCGGAACCGTCTACGAGTCGATCGACCAGGGCCAGACCTGGAGCGCGGTCAGCGGCAGCGCACCCACGCTGCACAAGGGAGACGACGGGGCGAGCACGGTCGTCACCAACCAGCTCCCGTCGGCGACCGTACGCACCGTCGTCGACGGCAAGGACTGCAAGGTCGACCTGCTCGCCGGCACCGACGCGGGCCTCTACGGCTACGCGAAGGGCGTCTGGTTGCCGATGCCCCAGGTGGGCGGCGTCAGCGCGATCGCGACGCCCCCGACGCCGGCCCTGCCGATGGCCGTGTTCGCGCTCGTCCCGATCAAGGACGGCTACGTCGCGGCCACCGCCGGCGGGATCTACGAGTACGGCGCGGCGGCCGGCTGGAAGAGCAAGCTCGCCACGCCGGCCTCGGCGCTGACGACCGCCGCGACCTCGATCTACGCGGCGATCGCCCAGGGCGTCGCGGTCCGCGGCCCCGACGCGACGTGGTCGCAGCCCACCTCCACCGGTCTCCCGCACACCCGGATCACGGCGCTCGTCGTGGCCGGCGACCAACTGCTGGCCTCCACGGCCCAGGGCATCTACACCGCCACGATCCCGCCCTCGCCGGGCTTGGAGTGGACGCGGTGCGACCACGCCGCCGCGTTCTCCCTCCCGGACAGCGCGTTCGACGCGCCGACGGGCAGCGCCGTCCCCGACGGGCTGTACGCGGGGTTCGCGGACTATGGCATCGCGCTCGGCACGGGTGCCGAGCTCCAACCCGCCGGGAGCGGGTACCGGCTCACGGACGGCGCGCACCAGTACACCGTCACCCCGGGAACCGGGACCTGGAACGTCGGGTTGATGGACGCGCTGCCTGCTGCGAACGACCTCGCGGTGTCGCCCGCCGGCACGGTGATCGCGGTGGCGGACGCCGCGACGCCGGTGGCGACCGCATGGCCCGGCTTCGCGGTGAGCGGCACGCAGGTGGAGTTCGCTCCGCCGCTGCGCACCGTCGCCGCCGGGGTCCCCGCGCTGATCGAGCAACGGACGGTCACGCCCGCCTCGCGGATCCTCGATGTCACACAGGTCGACCAGGACGCCGGCGTTCGCGCCGGGCGCCGCACCACGCTCACCCGGCTCACGTTCGGGACGGCGCTGGCTCCCCGGCTGTTCCCCCGCGCGGTCAGCACGGTCTGGACGGGCGCGGTCGCCAAGCCGCTGTTCGTCCCGCCCGCGACCGCCGTCGCGCAGGTCGCGGGCACGGGGCTGACGCTCGCGTCGCAGCTGCCGGCGCCGGTCGCGCCCGGCCGCCTGGCCACCGTAAGCGGCGCGCCGCCCGGCCTCGCGGTCGCCCCGCTCGGCGGGACCTTCCGCATCGCGGCTCCTGGCACGACCCCGGTCGCCGAAGGCCCGCCACAGGCCGACGTCGCCGACATCGCGGTCCTGCCCGACGGCACCGTGCTGGCCGCGACGGCCGAAGGCGTGTTCTCGCTGGCCGACGGCGTCAGCGCGCAACGCATCGACGGCGGCTGGCCGGGCGGGGCGTCGGCGGGCCTGGTCGTCGCCGGGGGCATCGCGCTCGCCGCCTCCGCACGCGGTGTTCAGCGCCTGAACCCGGCCGTCAGGAACGGACCGCCGGCGTCCTGGACGCGGGTGCTGGCGACACGGACGATCACCGCGCTCGCCACCGACGGCACGCGAGTGGTCGCCTGCGAGGCCAACGGCGCCGTCCATCTCGCGCCCGGCGCGGCCGCCGAGCCCGACCAGTGGGACGCGGTCGCGCCGGCGCTCACGCACGCCGCCACCGCGCTCGCGCTCTCCGCCGACGGGATGTGGGCCGCCACCGCGGACGGCGTCCTGTCGTTCGCGAAGGAGCACGGTTGGCGCACGCTCGCCGCTCCTGCGGGCCAGATCGCCTGCCTGCTCGTCGACGCCTCCGGCCGGCTCTGGGCGGGCGGGACGGCGGGGGTCCAGGTCCTCGATCCCGCGACCGGCACGTGGGGGTTGGACACGGACGTCGCCGGCCCGGTGGCGGCGCTGTGCGTGACGCCGGAGGGCCGGCTGCTGGCGTACGGGGCCGACGGCGTGCTCGAGCGCACGGGGACGACGTGGCAGCGTCTGGCGGCGGGCGTCGGCAGCGCGGTGACCGCGTTGGCCGAGGCACCGGACGGCTCGTGGTGGCTCGGGACCGGCGCGACGCTCCCGCTCCCGACGCTCCCCGGCGCGGGCGTCCAGCAGGTCAGCCACGCACCGCTGATCCCGGCGCTGGGCATCGATGCCACCGACGTGGCGACGCTCGCGCAGGGCGCGGTTCCCGACCGGCTCCTGGCGGCCTTCGCCGATGCCGGCAGCCCGCTCGACTCGACCCACGTCGTGGTCGACGCGGACGGCCCGGACTGCTGGCTGATCCGCGTCGGCGCCCAGCTCTCCGTGGTCGCGCTGCGGCGCAGCGCGGCGAATCCGCCGGTGCTGACGGTCACGGTCCACCGCAACCAGGCCGTCCTGCACCCGACAGGGGCGCCGACGACCGCGGACGGCGTGCAGACCTGGCCGATCGAGGTCGGCGGCGTGGCCGCGACGCTCGTCGCGCCGGCGAGCTGGATCGTCTCGTTGCCGGCGGACGCGGACTCGCCCGCGCTCGCCGAGAGCGCCACGCTGGCCGCGCCCCCCGGCGGCGGCGAGCCGGCGGTCACGAACGTCGGCGCCGGCACGGCGCTCACGTTCACGCAGCCGCTGACGCACGTCTACGACGCGAGCACGGTCCAGGTCGACCTCAACGTCGTCCCCGCCGCCCAGGGGCAGCCCGTGTCGGTGCCGATCGGGAGCGGCGACCCCAAGGCCGCGAACCAGCGCTTCCCGGTCCCGACGCCGGTGGTCGCGATCGGCTCGACGACCGCGACGCCGACGACGACGCTGCGCGTCTACGTCGACGGGCAGCCGTGGAACGAGGTCTCCTCGCTGCACCGCGCCGGCCCGGACGCACCGGTGTACGTGGTCCAGCACAACGCGGACGGCAGCGCCACCGTGTCCTTCGGGGACGGCGAGCACGGCGCGCGGCTCCCGGCCGGCCACGACAACGTCGTCGCCACCTACCTCCAAGGCGGCGGCGCGGGCGGCGAGGTCGCGCGCGGCACGCTGATCCAGCCGCTGACGCGCCCGCAGCTCGTCAAGGCGGTGCACAACCCGCTGGCCGCGCTGATCCCCGCGACGCCCGCGCTCGTCCCGTCCCGGATGGCCGCCGTCCGCGGACTCGACCGGGTCGTCACCCACGGCGACTACGAGGATCTCGCGGCCGCGCAGCCGGGAGTGGCGCTCGCGGCCGCGGAGCTGATCGCGGCGGCGTTCGGGCGCGCGCTCGTGATCACGATCGCGGGTGCGGCCTCCGCGCCGGCCGACCTCGCGCGGCGCGTGCAGCAGCAGCTGGGGACGACCGCGCCGAGCGGTGTGCCGGTCCGGGTCGCCAGCGCGCGGCTGGTCGGGGTCAGCGTCGCGCTGGAGGTCGTCTCGACCGCGCCGGCGCACGCGCTCGAGGTCGCCCTGCGGGCTCAGCTCGGCGGGCTCACGGGCCGGCGGCCGGGCGGGTCGCTGCTCGCCTCGCAGGTGCTGGCGGCGGCGACGGGGGTCGCCGGCGTGACCGCCGCCACGATCACGGGATGGGGCCGCGACGGACGTCCCGCGCTCACCCGCACGCAGCTCTCGGGCGCCGGCGCCGCGTGGCCGGAAGACTCGCCGGCGCCGCTCGGCGGCGAGCTGCTGGTCCTCGACGCCGACCACCTCGAGGTCGCGGTCGTGGCGCCGCGAGCGGTGGCGCGGACATGACCACGCCCAGCGACGAGCTGCTGCGCCGGCTGCTTCCGAGCTACTACTGGCTGCGCGACGCGGAGAGCGGCGAGGGCACGCTGGCGGCGCTGGTGCGCTCGCTCGCCGAGCAGTACGACGAGTTGCGGCTCGATCTCGACCGGCTCTACGACGACCTGTTCATCGAGACCTGCGGCCCGGCGCAGGTGCCGTTGATCGGCGACGGGGTCGGGCTGCTCGGGCTCGCGCCGGACGCGGGGCCGGGCGTCGGGGACCGGGCGTGGGTGGGCAGGATCGTCGGGCTGCGGCGCCGCAAGGGGATGCTCGCCACGATCGCGCGCGGCGTGACCGCGGCGACGGGCTGGGCGGCGTACGTGCAGGAGGGGCGCACGGTGACCGCCACCACGCACTCCGTGCGGGACACGGGGGACCCGGGCGGCTTCGCCGAGGTGTCGGGGAGACGGCCGGCCGCGCGCCTGCGCGAGCCGTGGTCGACGGTCCCGCGGAGCGCGTCGATCTCCGGGCACGCGGTGCTCGCCGGCGAGCCGGCGCCGCCCGTCATGCCGGCGCGCGCGGGCTATCCCGCACCCGCCGCGGTCGCCGTGTCCGTGTGGCGGCTGCAGAGCTACTGGGTGGCGCGCCGGAGCGCCCGCCCGGCAGGGCTCGCGAGCCGGGCCTTCCACCTGGACCCGCTCGGCCGCGACGTGCAGCTCTTCGCCCCGCCGTCGGCACCCGCCGATCCGCAGCTCGCCCCGGGCCCGTCGGAGCTTCCCCTGCCGCTGACCGTCGACCGGCTGCGCGAGGCGCTCGAGGGCCGCCCGCCGGTCGTGCTCGGCGGCTGCGGGCGGATCGTCGCCGGGGATCTCGCGAACTGGGAGGGCGCGCTCGGTGAGGCCGACGCGATCGTCGACCCGGTGCGCGGGCGCGCGCTGCTGGCCGAGCCGCGTCTCGCCCTCGACGTCAGCTACGCCTACGGCTTCCCGGGCGAGCTTGGCGGCGGCCCCTACGGCACCGCCGGCGACTACCGGACCGTTCGCCCCGGCGCGCGGGAGCTGCGGGTCACGCGCGGCGTCGTCGACGCGCTCGCCGGCGCGCTGGCCGAGGCCCGCGACCACGATGCCGACATCGTCATCGAGGACAGCGGGACCTACCTCGCGGACGCCGGGGCGTGGCGCGTCGAGGTCGCGCGCGACCGCGTGGTGCGGCTCGCGTCGGCACCGGCCGCGGCGCCGCTGCTCGACGGCGACCTGCACGTGCGGATCGAGCACGGCGGCCGCCTCGAGCTCAGCGGGTTCACCCTCAACGGGAGCTTGAGTGTTGAAGGCGAGGGGGAGCTCGCCGTGGAGCACTGCACGCTGGCGCCGCGCGAGACCAGCCTGCGTGCGGGCAGCGACGTCGCGGTCGTGCTCTCCCACACGATCCTGGGCGGCGTCATGGGCGTCCACCTCGCGCTGCGCACGACGATCGTCGACGGGCGCCTGGAGGCCGCGGGCACCGCCGACCTGGACCGCGTCACCGCGCTCGGCCCGGTCGACGCCGCCGTGCTGCTCGCCCGCGACTGCCTGTTCACCCGCCCCGTCCTCGCCGGCGCCGGCGTGGTCGAGACCAGCTATCTGCCGGACGGCTCGCGGGTGCCCCAGACGTTCGGCTGCACCGGTCCGGCCGCGGGCGAGGTGCGCTTGGAGTCCACGCGCTGGGGCGACGCGGCCTACTGCCGGCTGCGCCTGGACTGTCCGTCCACGATCGCCGGGGGCGGCGGGCAGGGCGGGGAGCTCGGGGTCTACAACTGGCTCGGCCAGCCGCAGCGGTTCGCCCGGCTCCCGGGCCTGCTCGGCGAGCTCCTCCCCGCGGGGATCGGCGCAAGCGTCCACTACGTCACCTGAAACGAGCACATGCGCGGAACCCGCTACGGAGACTTCTCCCGCCTCGGCGTCGACACCGCCAAGGGCTATCGCGGCCTGCTCCTGCAGCAGGGTCGCGTGCAACTGGACGCCGACTTCAACGACCGCGGCGAGCTTGCCGAGCGCGCGCTGCGGACCGCGCTCGGCGACCTCTTCGGGCCGGCCGCCGCGCCCGCGGCCGCTCCGGGATTCGGCATCCGGACGCGGATGGGGCTCGAGTTCACCGGCACCCAGCGGCTGGTCCTGGCGGAGGTCTTCGACCGCGATCGGCACACGCTCGAGCTGTGGCTGAGCTGGTACGGGCGCGCGGGCGTGCTCGTCGACTGCCGCGACCGCGATCGCACCGCGGCCGGCTACACGGTCGAGATCGAGGACGACGGGACGCTGCGGCTCGTGCTCGAAGGCGAGGGCATCAGCGCCCGGCGCACGCTCCGCACGCGCGAGCGCCTGCCCGTGCGGACGCCGGTCCTGCTCTCGCTCGTGTTCGGCAGCGACTTCGTCGCGCTCTACCTCGACAGCCGCCAGGTCGTCCGTGACGCGTACCGCGGTGTCCACCTCGACCGCCCGGAGATCCTGATCGGCGGGCCGATCCACGAGGAGGGCGACGGCTTCGTCGGCCTGATCAGCGAGGCGCGGGTGTGGCGGACGGCGCGCACGCTGCCGGAGATCGCCGCCACGGCGACGCAGCCGCCCACGGCCGGGGAGGATCCCGACCTGCACGCCATGCTCGCGTTCGACGAGGGCGAGGGCCCGCTGCTCGCGGACGCCGTGTCAGGGCAGCGCGCGCGGGTGCGTGGCGGGGAGCCGGCCTGGCGTCTGCTGGACCTCGTGATCGATCCGGGGCGCCTGTACGTCGACGGTGTCGCGTGCGAGCAGCTCGGGCAGCGCCGCTACGGCGAGCAGGGCGTGGGGCCGCTCCCGACCGAGGGCGCGTACCTCGTCTACCTCGAGGCGTGGGAGGAGTCCGTCAGCGCCGTGCAGGACCCGGGCCTGCGCGAGGTCGCGCTCGGCGGCCTGGACACGAGCGTCGCGACGCGCATCGCCACGCGCGTGCGGCTCACGCCGCTCGACCTGCGCTACGACGACGACGTCGAGCAGGAGGTGCAGGCGACCGCCGACCAGCTGGCGCTGCCGTCGACGGGGCGGCTCGCCGCCGACCACGATGGCGACCATGCCCCCGGGAACTACCTGTATCGGGTCGAGATCCAGTCGAGCGGGCGGGTCGGCGGCGGCTCGACGCCGACCTTCAAGTGGAGCCGCGACAACGGGGCGTCGCTGTTCGCGCTCGCGGGCGCGCGCGAGGGCGAGACCGAGGTCGGGGTCCTCCCGAGCGGCGGCAGCTTCGAGCCGCTCGCGCCCGGTGACGTCGTCGAGCCGCTGGCGGCCGCCGCCGGCCTGGACGACCGCGGCCATCCGCTGGCCCGGGTGCTGCGGGTGTCCGAGACGGGTGACCGGGTCGAGCTCGACATCCCCCTCGAGGCGGGCTGCGCCTACCTGCGGCGCTGGCAGCCCGGCGCCGCCGAGCGCGGGAAGAGCGCCGAGCTGCCGGCGGGGGCGCACTGGACGGAGCTCGAGGACGGCATCCGCGTGCGCTTCGAGCCCGGCGGCTACCGGCGCGGCGACTACTGGTGGATCGTGGCGCGGCTCGACCTGCGCGGGATCGAGTGGCCGCGCGACGCCGGGCATCCCGTCGCGCTGCCGCCCGCGGGCGTCGAGCGCCTGACCGCGCCGCTCGCCCTGTTGCGGCTCGACGACGACGCCGTGCGGATCGAGGACCTGCGGCGGATCGTCACCGCGATCGTCGCCGAGCGGCCGTCGCCGATGCCACGGCCGGACCCGCCGGCCGATGACACCGACGACGACGTCGACGTGGTGGTCGTCACCGATGACGACGGCGACGTCGTCGAGGTGATCGTCGTCGATGACGAGGAGCCGTCGGAGGAGGTCGACGAGCCGCGCTGGCGGGCGCGCAGCGCGCTCGAGCTGCCGGGCGATCGGCTCCAGGGCGCGGTCAGCGCGGGCGGGATGCTGGTCGTCGCGTCGGATCGAGAGCTGTTCGAGATCGGGGTCGACTCCGGTGATGTCAGCACACTTGCGCCGCTGCCCACGCGCCGGCTCGGACTGGAGCTGTGCGCGCTCGAGGACCTGATCCTGCTGATCGGCGGCGGCGAGGAGCCCGACGAGCTCGACGGGCACGTGTACGCCTTCGAGCTGAGCACGGGGGAGTGGAGCGCCCGCGCGAAGCTGCCGGCGCGGCGCGCGCATCCGGCGGTCGCCGTGGCCCGCGGGCACGTGCACGCGATCGGCGGGCGGCGCGAGGGGACGCTGCGCCACGGCGTCCAGGGCGCCCACCACGTCTATCACCCCGAGACGGACAAGTGGACCGAGGCCAAGTCCCTCCCGACGCACCGTTCGGGCGCCGCCGCCGAGGCGCTTGGCGACCACGTGCACGTCGTGGGCGGGTTCGGCGCCGGCCGTCCCGCGAGGGCGCACACCGAGCACGAGCTCTACGACCTGGACGAAGGCAAGTGGCATCGCGCGCCGGAGCTGCCCGAGCCCGGGCCGGTCGTCGGCTCGGCGACGCACGCCGGCCGGCACGTCGTGCTCGTCGACAACGCCCGCCGCGCGGGTCCTCAGGCGACGCTCGCGTACGACCACCGAGCCGCCCGCTGGCACGCGCTCCCGTCGCTGCCCGAGCGGGTGCGCCGCCCGGTCGTCGCCGCCCACCGCGAGCGCGTGTACGTCGTCGGCGAGCGCGCTGACGGCGTGGTGGTGCTCTACGAGTTCGGCTGACGCCTACAGGTAGGCCTGGGCGCGTGACTTCTGCAGCGCGAGCAGGCGGGCGTTCAGCTGGTTGGCGAAGTGCTGCTGGGCGGTGGCGTCCTGGCCCTGCTGGATCAGCCCCTCGGACTGCGGCGTCAGCCAGCCGGGGCTGAACTCGCCGGCCGAGGTCCGGAACCGGTGCGGGGTCGTCTGGCTCCAGGCGAGGTTCCCGCCCTGGTGTTGCGCCAGCACCTGCTTCTGCTGCGGGATCAGCGAGAGCTTGTTGCTGTTGGCGGTCTTGCGCTCGAAGCGGTAGTCCGGGTGGTCCTGGAGGCTGCTGTTCTCGGTGTCGCCACCCGTGTCGAGGTTGCCGCGGGCGCTGTGGACGTACCCGCCGAGGCGCTGCACCTCCTTGGGGACCAGCGGGGTCGCCGTGTAGTGCTTGTTGACCAGCTGCAGCGCCTGCTTGTGGCCCGGCGCATTGGCATCGCCGCCGTAGAGCGCGGACGTCTTCGCCACCGCCGCGGCGTGCGGGATCTGCTTGTTGAGCAGCGGCGTGAGGAACTTGTCGCGCAGCACGCTCGAGGCGACGGCGTGCGTGCGGGCGAGTCGCGCCTTCTGGAACGTCGTGCCGGACTTGAGCTTCTTCCCGGTGCGGGCGCGGTAGCGACCGCGCAGGTAGTTGTCGAGGCTCGTCTTGGCGCTGAAGCGCGACGGCCGGCCGCTGACCGTGTACTTGCCGGCGGACACGCTGACCTGCAGCCCCTTGGGCTTCTTGGCCTTCGGCTTCGGCTTCTTCTTCGTCTTGGGCTTGTACTTGCTGGGCATCAGGGGGCGCTCCAGGTCGCATGCCACACGGCGTGATCGACCGCTTCCGTGGGCGGGAGCCCGAGATAGAGCTGCAGCCAGCGGCAGCCTTCGGCGCAGCGGGCGTCGAAGACGCCGTCGGTCGGGAGGCGGACGAAGCCGCGGACGTGGTGCATCTGCTGCTGCCAGGCGAGCACGTCGGAGCCGCGCACGCCCTCCTTGAGCACCCGGCCGCGCCAGGCCGGCACGCCCGGGTCGTGGTGTGGCGGGGCGGGCGCGGGCTCCGGCGCGCCGCCGACCAGTGCCTCGAGGTCCGCGTGCGATCCGCGGAAGTACGAGGTGTCGACGGCGCCCGCGATGCCCTCGAACGTGCCCGCGTCGGTGAACTGCCAGAACGTCCACCGGCTCCATGAGCGCAGCAGTTGCGGCTGTGCGGCGTAGTCGGCGAGCCACAACGGGCAGTCCCAGACGTCGGTGTAGCCGTCCAGCAGCGACCTCCAGAATCCGCCGGCGTAGATCATCGGCCGGCGGCCGGTGGCACGATCGACGGTGGCGACCCACGTCGCCGCCCACTCGTAGAGCTGCGCGGAGGACAGGGTGCTGGTGAAGCGCGAGCGCTCGAAGTCCAGCGCGGGCGGCAGGTCGCCGGCGTGCGTGCCGCCGACGGAGTGCAGGACCTCGACGAAGTGCTGCGCCTCGGCCGTCGCGGCGGCGCGCACCGCGGCGGTCGTCGCCGGGTCCGGCACGGTCAGGTTGGCGAAGTGGTACGCGCCGCGGATCAGCCCTCGCTCGCGGATCCCATGCCAGTTGGCCGCGAACTGCGGGTCCGTCCAGCCGCTGCCCTCGGAGGCCTTGGCGATCGCGAAGGCGAGCTCGTGCCCGCCCTGCAGCCGCACGCGCGGCCAGGCGATCTCGCCCTGGTACTCGGAGACGTCGGGCCCGGCGAGCATCCGCGTCAGCTGTCGAGCAGCGCCGGGTCGACGTCGAACGCCTCGTAGCGGGCGCCGTCGGTCCGCGGCTCGACCCGCGCCGGCGAGTACGTGGCCTGGGCGGCCGACTGCTTGGCCAGCTCGATGTCCATCAACCCGCCCTCCCACCGCTGCCAGCCCTCGAGGTACTTGTGCTGGAGCGCCCAGGTGATCAGCACGCCGACGACGAACGTCGTGCCCTGGATGATGTCGGCCCGCGCCGCCGACTCGTCGGTGATCAGCCCCGGGAAGTTCTGCGACAGCCACGATGCCACGCCGCCGGCGAAGATCGCGATGAACGGGCCCAGCAGCGCCACGATCCGGTTCAGCGGCAGACGCGGGGTGGACAGGATCGGCTGCTGTTCGGACGCGTCGGGGTTCACGGGCTTCTCCTTGGGCTCGGGGTGGTCAGGACGGGTCGCGGGCGGCGCCGGATGGCCGCGCAGGGCGGCGACCGTCGCCCGGTCCAGCCCGCCGGTGGGCTCGAGGCCGTGCGCCCGCTGGAACGCGAGCAGCGCATCGCGGGTGGCGGGCGTGGCCTCGCCGTCGACGGGCAAGGTCGGGTGGCCGTGCCGGCGCAGCAGCTGCTGGACGATCGCGGTCGCCTCGGTGCGCGTGTCGGGGCGCCGGCGGACGGGGGTCGGTTCGCTCGTGGGATGCCACACGCCCGGGCGGTAGCGGAGATGCCACCACTCGCTCGGCGCGTCGCTCCAGATCTTCGCCCATCCGTACCGCTCGCCGATCTCGTCCACGATGCCGCGCATCCGTTCGGTCCCGAGGTCGATCGCGAGCCCGAGCCCGTGGTTGGACGTGCCCGGGACCGCCGCCAGCTCGCCCTTGCCCTCCTCGTAGAGGCGGTAGAGGTACTGCTGCTCGGGCACGGTGCGGTAGGTGCCGAGCGGCCCTTCCGAGCGCAACGTCACGCCGAACCGGCGCTCGCTCTCGGCGTTCATCGCATTGAAGGCGGCGGCCGCATCGAGGCGTAGACGCCCGCCCGGGACAGGCGCGAGCAGGCTCTCCGGCACCCGGCCGTTGTGGCTCGCCGCCTCGAGCTCCGCCGGTGTCAGCTCGGTGCGGATCGGCTGGGGCGTGGGTGGATTCGGGTGCACGGGGTCGTGCGGGTGGTGGCGCGGCGGTGGCGCGGGCCGCTTGCCGACGGGGCGCAGGAACAGCGCCCGCTCCTTCTCGCGCCGGGTCACGAGGCCTGGCAACCGCACGCCGCCCGCCGTGTCCCACGCGAGCATCGCGTCGGCCGCCGTCTCCCATTGGTGGGCGCGCAAGGCGCGTCCGACCCTGCTCGCGGGCGCGATCCCCGCCGCTCCGACGTTGTAGACGAAGGACACGAGCGCGTCGAACTGGTTCTGGTTGAGCGGGAGCCGCAGCGCGTTGACCAGCGGCGCGTAGGTCCGATCGACGTCGTGCTCCAGCCGCGCCTGCGCCTGCGCACGGGTCATCGGGGGCGTGCCCGGGCCGATGCCCGCCGTCGTCCCGTAGCCGATCGTCCACAGGCCCTGCGGGTCGTGCGGGCCGTGGTACGGCCGCGCGCGGAAGCCTTCGAAGGACTCGATCAGGCGAGCGCCGGCGGGCGAGAGCTCCACGTGCGCGATGCTCTCAGAGCGGTCAGGGTTCCGTAGGCTGTGGGGGTGTCCCCGGCGCGGGTTCGCGGCCTCCTTCCAGGCGATTCGCTCGACCACCTCGAACCGCTCTGGGGTGCGCTTGCTGACATCCCGTCCGAGCCCGGGCCGGGCGCGCTCGTCGTGGTCCGCGGCGAGGCCGTCGAAGCGCTCGCGTCGGTGGCCGGACGGCGCGTCGTGGGCGTGTACGTCGCTCCAGGTATCGGGGGCGGGGAGGTGCTCTCGGCGCTGGCCGACGAGTCCGCCGGGAAGCGGCTCGAGCTGCTGGCGCGTGATGCCGGCCCGGCCCTCGAAGCGGCCGCCGTCTCGGCCGGTTTCGCGGTCGTGCACCGCCAGGTCCGGGTGAGCGGCTCGCTCGCCGGGGTCGGTCGTCCACGGCACCGCCCGCTGACGTTCCGGACCTACGGCGAGGTCGGCCGCCGCGGGATGCTCGCGGTCCTGAACGCGGTCTGGTCCGGCGGCCCTGGCCCGACCGGCGTGCCGCCGGCGGTGGCACTCGACGAGTTCATCGACGCCGCGCCGGACACCTCCCTGTGGCGGGTCGCCTATCACCGGGGCGAGCCGGCGGGCGCGATGCTTCCGCTGCTCGTCGACGACGATCCGCCCTCGGGCGTCCTGCTGTACATCGGCGTGTGCGCGGCGTTGCGGCGGCGCGGGCTCGGCCGCGCACTGCACGCCGAGGCGCTGTGGCGGCTGCGGTCCGCGGGCGCCGAGGTGTATCGCGACAGCACCACGCTGGACAACGCGGCGATGCGCCACCTGTTCGCGCGCGCCGGATGTGTCGAGGAAGGCACGTCGCTGCTGTTCGCCCGCCCGGGATCGGTCGAAGGGGCGCCCGGCGTCTCCCCGCGGTTGCCGCTCGGAGCGCACGTCAGCCTGTTGGAGAAGGTGCCCATCCGGCGCGGCGTTGTATTGTCCTCGCCTCCAGCCGCGAGGGCGCGGGAAAGCCGGTGAGAGACCGGCGCGGTCGCGCCACTGTTATCGGGACGTTCGATCCCGGAGCCAGGATTCCGACCTTCGCGGGACAGACCGACGGGACGCGTCATCCCGAGGAGGTTGCCTTGCCCAAACCGCACCGACCGATCGCCCGAGCACACCGCTCGCGGTGACGCGCAGGTTGCTGCTCGTTCGCCACGCGTCCACGGACGCGGTGCGAGCCGCTGCCTTCGGTGCGGATGAGCCGTTGGACGCCGGCGGGCGTGCCGCCGCCGCGGCGCTCGCGGCCCGGCTGCCACGGACGGACGACGTGCTGGTCTCACCGGCCTTGAGGGCACGCGAGACCGCCTCGTTGGCGGGTCTGGCCGCCTCTGGCGCGGCGCCGGCCGAGTGCGACTTCGGCACGTGGGCGGGCCGCACGCTGCGTGACGTCGCGGAAGCGGACCCGGCGGGCGTGCAGGCGTGGATGACCGACCCCGACGCCGCACCCCACGACGGCGAGTCGCTGACCGCGCTGCTTTCCCGCGTGCGCGCCTGGCTCGCGGATCAGGCGTCGATCGACTCGGGCACGGCCGTCGCGATCACCCACGCGGGCGTCGTGAAGGCCGCGGTCGTCGCCGCGCTGGACGCACCCCCGATCGCGTTCTGGCGCGTCGACGTCGCTCCCTTGTCGATCACCGAGCTGCACGCCCACGACCAGCGCTGGACGGTCACGCGGGTGAACGACCGATGAAGAGCGCCGTCGTCCTCGGCGTCGGCGCGGATGTCCTCTTCGGCGACCCTCGCCGTGGCCATCCCGTTGCGGCGTTCGGCTCCGTCGCGGGCGCGTTCGAACGGGTGGCCTATCGGCCGGCTCGGATCGCCGGCGCCGCCTACGCCGCGGTGCTCGTCGGCGGCGCCGTGGTGCTGGGCGTGCTGCTCGAACGCGCCCTCGGTCGTCGGCTCGCCGGCGCCGTCTGCCTGTGGGTGGCGCTCGGCGGGCGGTCGCTCGCCCGCGAAGCGGCCGCCGTCGGCGAGCTCGTGGCGCGCGACGATCTCGCGGGCGCGCGACGGCGCATCCGCTCGCTCGTCGGTCGCGATCCCGAGCACCTCGATGCCGCCGGGCTCTCCCGCGCGGTGGTCGAGTCGGTCGCCGAGAACACGGTCGACGCGGTGATCGCGCCGCTCGTGTGGCTGAGGGTCGGGGGTGCGCCGGGCGTGCTCGCCCACCGCGCCGTCAACACGCTCGACGCGATGGTCGGCAACCGCAGCGAGCGCTACGAGCGCTTCGGCATGCCGGCGGCGCGCGCCGACGATGTCATGAACTGGCCGGCGGCCCGGCTCGCCGCCGCGCTCACCGTGCTGCTCTCCGGCCGTCCGGTCGCGACCTGGCGGGCGTGGCGCGCGGACGCGGCGGCCCATCCGAGCCCGAACGCCGGCCAGATCGAGGCCGCGTTCGCCGGCGCGCTCGGCGTCCAGCTCGGCGGGACGCTCGCCTACGCGGGTCGCGTCGAGCACCGCCCGCGACTCGGCGACGGCCGCGAGCCCGGCCCGCGGGACATCGCCCGCGCGATCTCCTTCGCCCGCCGCATCTCCCTCGCCACCGCGCTGCTCACCGCGACCCCATGGCGGCGCCGATGAGCGTGCTGATCGCCGGGACGGCGTCGGACGCCGGCAAGAGCGTGATCACGGCGGCGATCTGCCGCTGGCTCACGCGCCAAGGCCACTCCGTCGCTCCCTTCAAGGCGCAGAACATGGCGCTCAACTCGACCGTCACCGCTTCGGGGGCGGAGATCGGGCGGGCGCAGGCGATGCAGGCCGCAGCGTGTGGCATCGAGCCCGAGGCGGCGATGAACCCCGTGCTGATCAAGCCGAGCGGGCGTCATCGCAGTCAGGTGCTGCTGATGGGCAAGCCGTACGCGAACGCCACCGCTCGCTCCTACCAGGACCTCAAGCCGGACCTGCGCGAGCCGGTGATCCAGGCCTACCGGAGCCTGAAGCGCCGGTTCGACTTCGTGATCTGCGAAGGCGCCGGCAGCCCGGCCGAGATCAACCTGCGGGCGAACGACATCGCGAACATGGGGCTCGCCCGCGCCGCCGGCATCCCGGTCGTGCTCGTGGGCGACATCGACCGCGGCGGCGTCTTCCCCTCGCTCTACGGCACGCTCGCCCTCCTGGACCCCGGCGATCAGCGACACGTCGCGGGCTACGTGATCAACAAGTTCCGCGGCGACGCGTCGATCCTCGCGCCCGGCCTGGACACGCTGCGCGACCTCACCGGGCGGCCCACGTACGCGGTCCTCCCATGGCTGGACGGGCCGTTCATCGACGCCGAGGACTCGCTCGCGCTGCGCGCCCCGGCCGCCGACGGGGCGACGCTCGACGTCGCGGTCGTCCGCCTGCGCTGGATGAGCAACTTCACCGACCTCGACGCGCTCGCGTCCGAGCCGGGCGTGTCGGTGCGGTTCACCCGCTCCGCCGCGGACATCGAACGCGCCGACCTCGTCGTCCTCCCCGGGACCAAGGCGACCGTCGAGGACCTGCAGGGTCTGCGCGACGCGGGCCTCGACCGGGCGCTGATCGAGCGCCGCGGCCCGATCCTCGGCATCTGCGGCGGCTACCAGATGCTGGGCACGACGATCGACGACGAGGTCGAGAGCGACGCCGGCCGCGTCGACGGCCTCGGGTTGCTCGGCATCTCCACCCGCTTCGCCACCGAGAAGCTGCTGCGGCGCGTCAGTGGCACCGTCTGGGACGTCGATGCCTCCGGGTACGAGATCCGCCATGGCCGGGTGACATCGGACGAGTCGCTGCTCCAGCGCGGCGACGTCCTCGGCACGAGCTGGCACGGCCTGCTCGAGGGCGACGCGTTCCGCCGCAAGCTGCTGACGTGGGTCGCCGAGCGCCGCGGTCGCGCCTGGACGCCCGGGACGACGAGCTTCGCCGCCGTCCGCGAGGCCCACCTCGACCGGCTGGCCGACTGGTTCGGCGAGCACGTCGACCCCTCCTTCCTCGACCTCCTCCAACGTGGTGTCCCCGAAAGGCCGCCGGTGATCGCTTGCTCCGTCTCCTGACGACCGCTGACACGGAGATCCTCGCCGCAGCGCACGCCGTGCGCGCGCTCGGCCCGGACTTCCCGGAGGTGCGGGCGGCGAACCCGGTCGATGACATCGAGCCGTTCGTCGCGGGCGCGAGGGTGGTCGTCGTGCGGCTGCTCGGCGGAAGGCGCGCCTGGCCCGAGGGCGTCGAGACACTGCGTGCGCTCTGTGAGCGCGACGGGATCGCGCTGATCCTGCTCGGCGGCGAGTCAGAGCCGGACGCGGAGCTCGCCGAGCGCTCGCTCGCCCCGGCGGGCGCGATCGCGCAGGCGTTCGAGTACCTGCGCCACGGCGGCGTCGACAACACGCGCGAGCTCCTGCGCTTCCTCGCTGACACGTTCGGTCTGGAGGGCCACGGCTTCGAGCCGCCGCGGGAGCTGCCGGAGCTCGGGGTCTACGTTCCCGGCGTCGGCGACGTCGACGCGCTGCCGTCGCGCGACGGGCGCCCGCGCGTGGGCGTCGTCTTCTACCGCTCGCATCGCGTCACGGGCAACACGGCGTTCGTGGACGCGCTCGCGGCGGCGATCGAGCGCGCCGGCGGCCAACCGGTGTGCGTGTGGGCGTACTCGCTGCGCGGCGACGCACCCGCCCTCGCCCTGCTCGACGGCGAGATCGACGCCCTGGTGACGACCGTCCTGGCCAGCGGCGGCTCGCACGCGGGGGACGAGTGGCACGCGGAGGCGCTGGAAGCGTTGGGCGTTCCCGTCATCCAGGCGCTCTGCGCGACGACGTCCCGGCAGCGCTGGGAGGAGTCCGACGCCGGGCTGAAGCCGCTCGACGCCGCGATGCAGGTCGCCATCCCCGAGTTCGACGGGCGCATCATCGGAGTGCCGATCTCCTTCAAGGAGCCGTTCGAGGACTTCGACGCCGTCCACTACGCGCCTGACATCGAGCGCTGCGAACGGTTGGCGCGGCTCGCCGTCCGTCACGCCCGCCTGCGCACGCTGGCGCGCGACGAGCAGCGCACGGTGATCGTGCTCTCGTCGTTCCCGACCAAGCACGCGCGGGTGGGGAACGCGGTCGGGCTCGACACCCCCGCCAGCGCGATGGAGATCCTGGCCGCACTCGCGGCGCATGGCCACCGCGTCGAGCACGACTTCGCCGACGGCGACGCGCTCATCCACGCGCTGATCGCCGCCGGCGGCCACGACCCGGAGTTCCTCTCCGACACGCAGTTGGAGGCCGCGCCGGCGCGGTTGCCCGTGGCCGACTACGTGCGCTGGTTCGACGCGCTTCCGTTGCAATTGCGCAAAGCCGTAACAGATACGTGGGGTCCGCAGCCGGGCGAGCATTACGTCGACGGCGACGATTTCGTGATCGCCGGTTTGGCTCTGGGCAACGTGTTCGTGGCGATCCAACCGCCTCGCGGCTACGGCGAGAACCCGGTCGCGATCTACCACGACCCCGAGCTCGCGCCCGCGCATCACTACCTCGCAACCTATGTATGGTTTGACCAGAAGTTCGGGGCCGATGCGATCGTCCACCTCGGCAAGCACGGCACGCTCGAGTGGCTGCCGGGCAAGGCACTCGGGCTGAGCGCCGCCTGTGCGCCCGACGCCTGCCTCGGCGACGTCCCGTTCTTCTACCCGTTCGTGGTCAATGACCCGGGCGAGGGCATGCAGGCCAAGCGCCGCGCCCACGCCGTGGTGATCGACCACCTCGTCCCGCCGATGATGCGCGCCGAGACCTATGACGAGCTCGCCCAGCTCGAGCAGCTGCTGGACGAGTACGCCCGCTGCGAGGCGCTCGACCCGGCGAAGCTTCCGACGCTCGCCAACCGCATCTGGACGCTCTTGCACGAGGCCGACCTGCACACCGACCTCGATGTCACCGGCGAGCAGCCCGCGCTCGAGGACTTCGGCGACCTGATCGAGCACGTCGACGGCTACCTGTGCGAGATCAAGGACCTCCAGGTCCGCGACGGCCTGCACATCCTCGGCCGGGTTCCGGAGGGCGACCAGTTCCGCGGCCTGCTCGGCGCCTGCCTGCGGCTGCCGGGGCTGCGCGACGCGATCGGCATCGCGGACGTCGACGCGGCCGCTGCCGAGGAGGAGCGGATCCTCCGCGAGTTCCTGGCGACGGGGGACGTGGGCGAGGACCCGCGGGTCCGGCCGCTGCTGGAGCTCGCCCGCGACGAGATCGTCCCGAAGCTGCGCGCGACGCCCAACGAGATCACCGCGCTGCTCGGCGGGCTGCACGGCCGGCACGTGCCGGCGGGACCGTCCGGCTCTCCCACCCGCGGGCGGCTCGACGTGCTCCCGACGGGCCGCAACATGTACTCGGTCGACCCGCGCGCGCTGCCCTCGGAGCTCGCGTACGAGACCGGCGTCCGCCTGGCCGACGCGCTGCTCGCCGACGGCGTCCCGGAGACCGTCGGCATCGTCGTGTGGGGCACCGCCGCGATGCGCACGGCGGGCGACGACGCGGGCGAGATCCTCGCGCTGCTCGGCGTTCGCCCCCGCTGGCACGCCGAGACCCGCCGGATCGCCGGGCTCGACGTGATCGGGCTCTCGGAACTGGGTCGGCCGCGCGTCGATGTCACCGTGCGGATCTCGGGCTTCTTCCGCGACGCGTTCCCCCACCTGGTCGAGCTGCTCGACGAGGCCGTCTGCCTGGTCGCGGGCCTCGACGAGCCGGTGGAGATGAACTACGTGCGCAAGCACGTCCTGGCGGACGTCGAAGGGCTCGCCGGCGACTGGCGTGGCGCGACCGCCCGCATCTTCGGCGGCCGCCCCGGCACGTATGGGACCGGCATCCTGCAGCTCGTCGACGTCCGCAACTGGCGCGACGACGCCGACCTCGCCGAGGTCTACGAGGCCTGGGGCGGGCACGCGTACGGGCGCGGGCTCGACGGCGTCGAGGCGCGCTCGGCGATGCGCAAGCAGTTCGCCCGCATCGACGTCGCGGTCAAGAACATCGACACCCGCGAGCACGACCTGCTCGACTCCAGCGACTACTTCGCCGAGCACGGCGGGATGATCGCCTACGTCCGCCACCTGGCCGGCGCGGACCCGCGGGCGGTGATCGGGGATTCGAGCGACCCCTCCGCGCCCGCCGCCCGCTCTTTGGCCGCCGAGGCCAAGCGCGTCTTCCGCTCCCGCGTCGCGAACCCGCGCTGGATCGGCTCGATGATGCGCCACGGCTACAAGGGCGCGTTCGAGCTCTCCGCGACCGTCGACTACCTCTTCGGCTACGACGCCACCACCGGCGTGGTCGACGACTGGATGTACGAGTCCGTCACCGAGCGCTACGTCGGCGCCCCCGACGTCCGCGATTTCCTCCAGCGCTCGAACCCCTGGGCCCTGCGCGCGATCGCCGAACGACTGTTGGAAGCCGCCGACCGCGGCCTCTGGTCCGCGCCCTCGCCCGACGCGCTGGAGACGCTGCGCGAGGCGTACCTCGAAGTCGAGGGCGATCTCGAGGAGGCGAGCGCGTGACGGCCTTCCCCTTCAGCGCGCTCGTCGGCCAGGACGACCTGCGCGAGGCACTGCTCGCGTGCGCGGTCGATCCCGCGATCGGCGGCGTGCTCGTGCGTGGGGAGCGCGGGACGGCCAAGACGACGGCCGTGCGTGGGTTGGCACCGCTGGTGGGATCGCTGGTCGAGCTGCCGCTCGGCGCGACCGCGGATCGCGTGCTCGGGACGCTCGACCTCGACCGGGCGCTCGCCGAGGGCGCGGCCGAGTTCAAGCCCGGGTTGCTCGCCGGCGCCGACGGCGGCCTGCTGTACGTGGACGAGGTCAACCTGCTGCCCGACCATCTCGTCGACGTGCTGCTCGACGCGGCCGCGCTCGGTCGCGTGCACGTCGAGCGCGATGGGCTGTCGGCCGCGTACGACGCCCGCTTCGTGCTCGTCGGGACGATGAACCCCGAGGAGGGCGACCTGCGCCCGCAGCTGCTGGACCGCTTCGGCCTGTCGGTCGAGGTCGTGGGCTCGCTCGATCCGGCCGCGCGCGTCGAGATCGTCCGGCGCCGGCTCGCCTTCGACCGCGACCCCGCGGCGTTCGCTTCCTCGTGGGCGGCGGAGGAGGCCGCACTCGCGGCACGGGTCGCGACCGCGCGGGAGCGCACGGTCCGGTTGCCGGACCGCATCGTCCTCCTGATCGCGGGAACCTGCGCGCGGCTCGGCGTCGACGGCCATCGCGCCGACATCGTCTGCGCCCGCGCCGCCACGGCGCTCGCCGCCCTCGACGGCGACGACGCGGTCACGGCCGACCACGTCCGCCGCGCCGCCCGCCTGGCGTTGGCCCACCGCCGTCGCCGCGGCCCGCTTCAGGCCCCGGGCCTCGACGAGTCCGAGCTCGACGCGGCGATGTCAGAAGCGGAGGACGACGACCTCGACCCGTCCCCGAACGGGGGCGGCGGCGCCCCGCGCGACGCCGGTGGCGGCGACGACGACTCGGACGCCGAGGCCGGCGCTCGCGGCGACGAGCGGCCGTACCGCGCCGACGCTCCCTCGCGCGAGCGCACCGACGCACCCACCGAGGCCGGCCGCGCGCCGCTGCTCGCGCTCACCGGCCGCGGCCGCGGCGCCGCGGGCCGGCGCAGCCGCGCCGAGGGCGGCCCGCCGATCGACAGCCGCGAGCCCGCGGGCCCGGTCACCGACCTCGCGATCGCCGCGACCCTCCGCGCCGCCGCCACCCGCCGCGCGCTGACCGTGCCGCGCCGCGACGCCGCGCCGGCCGACGCCGCGCCGGTTGCCGCTGCGCCGGCCGTCCCCGTGCGGCCGCGCGGCGCGGCGGGCGCCCTTCTTCGCTCCGACCTGCGCGAGCACGTGCGGGCGGGCAAGGAGGGGAACCTCGTCGTGTTCTGCGTGGACGCGTCGGGGTCGATGGGGGAGCGGAGGCGGATGGCGCGGGTCAAGGGGGCGATCCTCGGTCTGCTCAACGACGCCTACCAGCGGCGGGACAAGGTCGCGCTCGTGACGTTCCGCGGCGAAGGGGCGCAGCTCGTGCTCCCGCCGACGAGCAGCGTCGAGCAGGCCGCACAGGCGCTGACCCGGCTTCCCACCGGCGGGCGGACGCCGCTCGCGCACGGGCTCGCCGAGGCCGAGCGGGTGATTCGGCACGAGGCGCGGCGTGACCCCACGCGCCGGGCGCTCGCGCTGGTCGTCACCGACGGTCGCGCCACCCACCGCGACGCGGTCGCGCTCGCCGCCGCGCGGCTCGCCCAGGCGGCGCACGGCGTGGTCGTGTTCGACGGGGAGCAGGGCCCGGTGCGGCTCAATCTCGCTCGCGACCTGGCCGAGGCCGCGAACGCACGACTGCTGCCACTGGAGGCGCTTGCCGCATGACCGACATCGGATCCGCCGATCCCAAGCGCCGCAAGCCGCGCGACCGGCCGCTCCTGATCGTGATCACCGGTCACGGGAAGGGGAAGTCGACGTCGGCCTTCGGGATGCTGATGCGCTCGTGGGCGCGGGGGTATCGCTGCGGGGTCTTCCAGTTCGTGAAGTCCGGCAAGTGGAAGGTCGGCGAGGCGAAGGCCGCGCAGCACCTGGGTGGCATCGACTGGGAGAAGATGGGCGACGGCTGGACGTGGATCTCGCGCGATCTCGAGGAGTCGGCGGACAAGGCGCGCGAGGGGTGGGCGGAGGTCAAGCGGCGGATCGAATCCGAGCGCTACGAGTTCCTGCTCCTCGACGAGCTGACTTACGCGATCAAGTACGGCTGGATTCCCGAACAGGAGATCCTCGACACGTTGCGTGACCGGCCCGGGTTCCAGCACGTCGTCGTGACCGGCAGGGACGCGTCGCCGGGGCTGATCGAGGCGGCCGACCTGGTCAGCGAGGTCGCGAAGGTCAAGCATCCGATGGACGCGGGCATCCGCGCGCAGCAGGGGATCGAGTGGTAGCGCGGATCGTCATCGCGGGCACGAGCTCCGGCGCGGGCAAGACGACGGTTGCGACCGGCCTGATGGCGGCGCTGGCCAAGCGCGGCGACAAGCCGGCGCCGTTCAAGGTCGGCCCGGACTTCATCGACCCCAGCTACCACGCGCTCGCGGCGGGCCGGCCGGGCCGCAACCTCGACGCGTTCCTCTCGACCCCCGAGCTGATCGAGCCACTGTTCAACCACGGCGCCAACGGGGCGGACGTCGCGGTGATCGAGGGCGTGATGGGGCTCTACGACGGCGCGTCGGGGCGCGGCGAGCTGGCGAGCACCGCCCACGTCGCGAAGCTGCTCCAGGCGCCGGTGATCCTCGTGGTCGACGCGGCCGCGATGGCGCGCAGCGTCGCCGCGATCGTGCACGGCTATCGCACGTTCGACCCGGACGTGAACGTCGCCGGCGTCATCCTCAACCGCGTCGGCTCACCCGCCCACGCGAACCTGCTGCGCGAGGCGCTGCCCGACATCCCCGTCCTCGGCGCCCTGCCACGCGACGCCGGGCTCGCGGTGCCGGAGCGCCACCTCGGCCTCGTGCCGGTCGCCGAGCGGGCGCCTCGGGCACGGAGCGTGATCGACCGGCTGGCCGCGAGCATCGAGCAGCACTGTGACATCGAAGCGATCCTGAACCTCGCCCGCACCGCGCCCGCGCTCCACGCGCCCGCCTGGTCGCCGGGCGAGGCGCCGCCGCGTGTGCGGGTCGCGATCGCCCGCGGGCCCGCGTTCTCCTTCCACTACGAGGAGAACCTCGAGCTGCTGACCGGCGCGGGCGCGGAGCTCGTCCCGTTCGATCCGCTCACCGACCCGCTGCCCGACGCCGGCGCGCTGATCCTCGCGGGCGGGTTCCCGGAGATCTTCGGCGCCGAGCTGTCCGCCAACGAGGGACTACGCAAGCAGATCGCGGCGTTCACCGGCCCGATCCTGGCCGAGTGCGGCGGGCTGCTCTACCTCACGCGCCAGCTCGACGGGCATCCGATGTGCGGGGTGATCGACGCCACGGCCGCGATGACGCGCAAGCTGACGCTCGGCTACCGCGAGCTGACGACCACCGACGACCATCCCGTGTGGCCCACCGGAACGAGCCTGCGCGCGCACGAGTTCCACTACTCGACGGTGACGCCCGTCCAGCGCTCCTACGTACGCGGCAACGTCCACGCGTCCTACCTGCACACCCACTGGGCCGCGATGCCCGAGGTCGCGCAACGACTGGTGGCGGCATGCGGCTGATCGGCGTCGGCGTCGGGCCGGGCGACCCGGAGCACCTCACCCTCAAGGCGCTGCGGGCGTTGAAGGAAGCGGACCGCGTGTTCGTGCCACACGGGGGACGCGCGGCCGAGATCGTCGCCGAGCACGTCGAGTGCGAGCCGCTCGAGTTCGGGATGTCCGACGCCGCGGCACGCGACGAGCACTGGGATCGCGGCGGCGAGCGGATCGCCGCCGTCGTGCGCACCGGCACCGCCGCCTTCGCCACGATCGGCGACCCGAACCTCTACTCGACGTTCGCCTACATCGCCCAGACGGTGCGCGGGCTGGTACCGGACGTCGTGGTCGAGACCGTGCCCGGCATCACCGCGATGCAGGACCTGGCCGCACGGTCGGGGACCGTCCTGGCCGAGGGAATGGAGCGGCTCGCGCTCGTCCCGTACACCGCCGGCGACGACGCACTTCGGAGCGCACTGCGCAGTTTCGACACAGTTGTGGTCTACAAGGGCGGCCGCCACCTGCCGGCCGTGCTGCGCGCGGTCGACGAGGCCGGCGGCACTCCGATCTACGGCGAGGAGCTCGGCCGCCCGCGCGAGACGCTGGTTGCGCCGGACGGGCCCGCGCCGTACTTCTCGACCGTGATCGTGCCTGCAAATCGCGGGAAACGAGGGAGCCGGCTGTGAGCGGCGCCGCGCACAACGAGGAGGTCGAGGCGACCGTCGAGACGCCGCTCCATCGCGCGCCCGCCGAGTGCAAGGTGCTCGCGACGGTGCTGTTCGTCGTCGCCGTCGCGCTCGTCCCAGGTGGTCAAATGGTTTGGCCATATCTGGCCGACGCCGCGCTGCTCGCCGCGGTGGCGTTCGCCGCTCGGACGCCCCTGTCGTTGCTGGGCGGACGGCTGGTGATGGAGGCGCCGTTCGTGCTCTTCGTCGCCGTCCTGCCGTTCGCGGCCGACGACGGCTTGTGGCTCGCGTCCGCGATCCTCGCCAAGGCCACGCTCGCGGTGCTCGCGACCGGGGTGCTGGCCTGGACGACGCCCGCGGCCGAGATCCTCCGTGGCGCCGAGCGGCTGCGGGTGCCGAAGACGTTGATCGGGATCGCGGGGTTCGCGCTGCGCTACCTGCAGGTCGTGCTCGGTGAGCTGCGGCGGATGCGGCTCGCGCGCGCCCAGCGCGGCGACGATCCGCGCTGGCTATGGCAGGCCCGCGGCACGGGCCCGATGGTCGGCGCGCTCGTCGTGCGGACGTTCGAGCGGGGCGAGCGCGTGCACGTCGCGATGCTCGCCCGCGGCTACGACGGCTCGATGCCACGGCTGCAGCTCGCGCCGGCGGCTCGGCCGCTCTCCTGGGCGGCCGTGGCCGCGTTCGCGGCGCTTCCGTGGATCGTGACGGTGACGGCATGAGCGCGGCGCTGCTCGTCGTCGGCCATGGCAGCCGCGACGCCGACGGGCTCGAGGAGTTCTGGACGCTCGCCGAGCACGTGCGGGCGGCCGCGGCCGATCTGCCCGTCGGGTTCGGGTTCATCGAGCTCGCCGAGCCGCTGGTCGACGCCGGCATCGACGAGCTGGTCGCCCGCGGGAACACGGACGTGGTCTCGATCCCGCTGGTCCTGCTCGCCGCCGGCCACCTGAAGAACGACGGCCCGGCCGCGCTCACACGGGCGCGGCAGCGGCACCCGGGCGTCGCGTTCCGGATGGGGCGGGACCTCGGCATCGATCCCGCCGTGCTCGCCGTCGCCGAGGACCGGGCGCGCGAGGCACTCGGTGACTTCGATCCCACGACCTCCGCGGTCGTGCTCGTGGGGCGCGGCTCGAGCGACCCCGATGCCGGGTCGGACCTCTACAAGGTCGCGCGGCTGCTGGCCGACGGGCGCGGGCTCGGTCTGGTCGAGCCGGCGTTCGCCGGGGTGACATGGCCGAGCGTCGCCGATGCCCTCGAGCGCTGCCGCCGGCTGGGCGCGACGCACATCGCGGTCGTGCCGTTCTTCCTGTTCACGGGCGTGCTCGTGCCGCGCATCCAGGCGCAGGCGGCGGAGTGGGCGGCGGCGCACCCGGAGCTCACGGTGGTGGCGGGCGAGCACCTCGGCCCGGACCGGCGGCTCGCGCGGCTGGTCCTCGAGCGCTACCGCGAGGCGCTGACCGGGCCGGTGCGGATGAACTGCGACCTCTGCACCTACCGCGTGCGGCTGCCCGGCTACGAGGACAAGGTCGGCACGCCGATCTCACTCACGCCGCACGGCGACGGGCCCGCGCGCGGGTCGCGCCGCTCGCGGCGGGCGACGCGCGCCCCGCTGGTCGCGCCGGAGATCCGCCGGCCGGCGCTGCGGCCCGCACCGCGGGCGACAGCGGATGGGCCGCCCGCGCTCGCATTGACGCAGCTCGCGTACGCGTACCCGGACGGGACGAGCGCGCTCGCCGGGGTCGATCTGGAGATCGCTCGCGGCGAGCGGGTGGCGGTACTGGGGCCGAACGGGGCGGGGAAGACGACGCTCGCGCTCGCCGCGTGTGGGGCGCTGGACGACGTGGCCGGCGGCGTGCGCGTCGGTGGCGAAGCGCTGGAGCGAAAGGCGCTGCGTCGCCGCGTCGGCATCGTCTTCCAGGACCCCGACGACCAGCTCTTCATGCCGACGGTCGAGGCCGACGTCGCGTTCGGTCCGGCCAAGCAGGGGCTGCGCGGCGACGAGCTGCGCGCCCGCGTCGGCGAGGCACTCGACGCGGTGCGCGGGACCGAGCTCCGCGACCGGGCGCCGCACTCGCTGAGCGCGGGTGAACGGCGGCGTGTGGCGATCGCGGGCGTGCTCGCCTGCCGCCCCGACGTGCTCGTGCTGGATGAGCCGACCGCGGCGCTGGACCCCGCGGGCCGCCGCGAGCTCCTCGACGTGCTCGTCTCACTGCGCCTCGCGCTCCTGCTGATCACCCACGATCTCCCCTACGCGCTCGAGCTGTGCCCGCGCGCCGTGGTGCTGGATCGCGGCCAGCTCGTCGCCGACGGCGCCACTCGCGAGGTGCTCGCCGACGAGGGTTTCATGCGCGCGCATCGGCTCGAGCTTCCTGCCGGCTTCAACCCCCTCGTCGCATGACGCTGTCGATCGTGGGACTGGGGCCGGGCGGCCCGGAGCACCGCACCGCGGCGGCGGAGCGCGCCATCCGCGAGGCCGACGTCGTAATCGGCTACGGCCCGTACGTCGACCAGTGCGCTGACCTGCTCGACGACCAGGAGATCGTGCGCGGGCGGATGGGGGAGGAGACGGCGCGCGCGGCCGAGGCGGTCGAGCGCGCCGCCGCCGGCGCGCGGGTCGCGCTGGTGTCGTCCGGCGACGCGGGCGTGCACGGCATGGCGGCCCGGACGCTCGCGGCATCGCCCACCGGGTTGCGCGTCGAGGTCATCCCCGGCGTCACCGCGGCGCTCGCCGTCGCGGCGCGCGTGGGCGCGCCGCTCGCGGACGACTGGGCGACGTTGTCGCTCTCCGACCTCCACACCCCGTGGGCGACCGTCGAGAAACGGCTCACGGCGCTCGCCACGTCGGGGATCGCGCTCGCGCTCTACAACCCGCGGTCGCGCACACGCGTCGAGCCGTTCGAGCGCGCGCTCGCGATCCTGCGGGCGCATCGCGCGGGCGACACGCCCGCGGTCGTCGCCACCGACGTCGCGCGAGCGGACGAGCACATCGTCAGCACGACCCTCGAAGCGCTCGACCCGGGCACGGTGACGATGCGGTCGCTGGTGCTGATCGCGGGGGAGACCGCGGAGTGGGCGTCGTCGCACCTGATCGCGAGGCGCGGATGACGGTGCATCTCGTCGGCGCCGGGCCGGGTGACCCGAGCCTCCTCACGCTGGCGGCCGCTGAGCGCATCCGCACGGCCCAGGTCGTCGTCTACGACCGGCCGTCGATGGACGCGATCGTCGCGCTCGCGCCGCCGGACGCCGAACGGCACTGCGTCGGCCGCGCACCCGGGCGAAAGGCGTTGCCGCAGCATGAGGTGAACGCCCTGCTGATCGAGCTCGGCCGGACAAGGGACGTCGTGCGGCTCAAGAGCGGCGACCCGTTCGTGGCCTCGCGCGGGGCGGAGGAAGCGGTCGCCCTCATGCACGCCGGCATCGAGGTGGACATCACGCCGGGCGTGTCGGCGGGGCTGGCCGCGCCCGCCGCGGCAGGCATCCCACTGATGCTGCGCCAGCTGTCGGTCACGGCGACGTTCGTCGACGGCAACGACGACGACGAGCACGCCGAGCCGCCGGACTGGGCCGCGCTCGCCCGCCTCGGCGGGACGCTCGTAGTCCTCACCGGCCGTGGCCATATTCGCCGCACAGCAGCAGCGTTGATCGCGGGCGGACGTGACCCGCAGACGCCCGTCGCCGCGATCAGCGCCGCCGCACGCTCAAGCCAGCAGGTGCTCCGCGGCACGCTCGAGGACCTTCCCGCCCCGTTGCCCCCGCCCGTGACCTTCGTCGTCGGCCCCGCCGCCGCACTCGAGCTATGCACATCCCCGACGGCTTCCTGACCGGCGAAGCAGCCGCCCTCGGTACCGCCACCGCCGTGGCGGGCCTGGCCGTGTGCCTGCGCGGGGCACGCCGGTCGATGCGCGAGAAGGACCTCCCGCTCGCGGGCCTCGCGGCAGCGTTCTTCCTCGTCGCCGAGGCGCCGATGGTGCCGATCACCGTCGGCACGCAGGGCCATCTGCTCGGCGGTGCGCTCGCCGTCGTGCTGCTCGGGCCGTGGGCGGGGGCGCTGACGATCGCGGTCGTGTGCGCGATCCAGGCGCTCGTGCTCGGCGACGGCGGCATCACGACGCTCGGCCTGACGATCACGAACCTCGCGCTCGTGCCGGCCTTCGTCGGCTACCCGCTGTTGCTGGCGCTCCGGCGCCCGCTCGGTGTGGCACCGGCGGCGGGCGTGACCGCCGCCGTATCCGTCCTGCTGGCCGCCTCGATCTTCCTGCTCGAGGTCGAGCTGGGCGCGGCGGTCGAGATCGACCGCACCACGATCGCGGTCTCGATCCTCGGCTCCTACGCGGTGATCGCCGCCATCGAGGCCGGGTTGACGTTCCTGATCGTGCGCGCGCTGCTGGCCGTGCGGCCGGACCTCGTGCGGGCGGCGCCGAGACGGGTGGCGGCATGAACGGGCGGGTGTGGTTCGTCGGCGCGGGCCCGGGTGCGGCCGACCTGCTCACGCTGCGCGCGGCCCGCGTGCTGGGGGAGGCGGACGTCATCGTGTGGGCGCGCTCGCTCGTCGATCCCGCCGTGCTCGAGCACGCGCGACCGCAAGCGGAGCTGATCGCCTCCGACGACAAGACCTTCGAAGACGTCCTCGCGATCTATCGCCGCGCGGCGGAGCGCGGTCTCGGCGTCGCGCGGGTCCACTCGGGCGACCCGACCCTCTACGGCACGCTGAACGAGCAGCTCCGCGCGTGCCGCGAGCTCGGCCTGACGTGCGAGATCGTCCCCGGCGTGTCCTCGCTCGGTGCCGCCGCGGCGGCACTCGGGCAGGAGCTGACGATCCCCGACGTCTCCCAGTCGCTGATCCTCACCCGCCGCGCGCAGCGCACGTCGATGCCGCCCAACGAGGAGCTGAAGGCCTTCGCCGCCCACGGGACGACGATGGCGCTGTTCCTCTCGGTCCGCCGTCCGCGCGAGTTGCAGGCCGATCTCCTCGCGGGCGGCTACGCGCACGACACGCCGTGCGCGGTGGTCTACCGGGCGAGCTGGCCGGACGAGATCGTGATCCGTTGCCCCTTGAACGAGCTCGGCGAGCGCGTGCGGGCCGCGAAGATCACGACCCAGGCGCTCGTGCTCGTCGGCCCGGCGCTCGGCGTCGAGGCGGGCCGCTCGCACGTCTACGACGCCGGCTACGGCCACCGCTTCCGCCCGCTCGGCCGGCCCGACCGCTACCGGAAGAAGGGCGCATGATCACGGTGCTCGGGGTCTCCGGCGGGCGCGTCCCGCCCGGAACGGAACCGCTGCTCTCGGCGGCCGATGTCGTCGCGGGCGGCCGCGCGGTGCTCGACGAACTGGCGCCGCCCACCGCTCGCCGCGTCGTCCTCGGCAAAGGGATCGAGGCGACGGTCGCGGCGCTCAAGCAGGAGACCGGGCGGGTGTGCGTGCTGGCGTCGGGCGACCCCGGGTTCTTCGGGATCGTGCGCGCGCTCGGCGACGCGCCGCTCGAGGTGCATCCCGCGCCCTCGTCGGTCGCTCTGGCGTTCGCGCGGCTCGGGATCCCGTGGGACGACGCGCTGGTCGTGTCCGCCCATGCGCGCGACCCGCGGCCCGCGATCCACACCGCGCTGCGCCACCCGAAGGTGGCGATCCTCACCGACGACAACGCGGCGGCGATCGTCGAAGCCCTCGACGGTCGCCGCGTGACGGTGGCGGAGGCGCTCGGCACGCCGGACGAGCGGATCGGGAGCGAACCGCCCTTCGCGCGGCCCAACGTCGTGATCGTGGAGGGGGACGAGCGGGCGCCGCGGGCGACGAGCTGGGCGCTGCCCGAGGACGCGTTCGACCACCGCGCCGGGATGATCACGAAGGCCGAGGTGCGGGCGGTCGCGCTCGCCGCGCTCGGCCCGGGCACCGGCGACCTCGTCTGGGACGTGGGCTGCGGCAGCGGCTCGGTGGCGATCGAGTGCGCGCGCCTCGGCGCGGCGGTGATCGCGGTCGACGACGACCCGGAGGCGATCGCGCTGACCGCAAGCAACGCGGCCGCCCACGACGTCCCGGTCCGCACGGTCACCGGCAGCGCGCCGGCGGCACTGCGCGACCTCCCGGACCCGGACGCGACCTTCGTCGGCGGCGGCGGCGCGGACCTGCCCGCGATCCTCGACCACGTCGCGCCGCTCACGCGTCGCGCCGTCGTGGTGACGATCGCGCTGATCGACCGCGTCGCCCCGACGATCGATGCCCTCGCCGGCCACGGCCTCCAGGTGAGCGCGACGACGCTGCAGGCGAACCGCGTCCGCCCGCTCGCCGGCGGCCACCGCCTCGCGGCCGAGAACCCCGTGACCGTCGTCGTGGGGAGGCGCGCGTGAAGCCGGGCGGGGCGGTGGGGCACGGCGTGCGGGCCGTAGCAGCTGTGCGCGGCGCGGTGCCGGCGGGCGCCGCGGCGGCGCCCGAGCCCGGCGTGGCGCCGGCGGGGGCGGCGGGTCGCGTCGCCGCCCGGACACGCGGTGTGACCCGTTTCGCCCGCGAAACGCCCGTTTCTGCGGGTTCGTGCGGTTTCGTGCACGTTTGGGCTCGAGAGACAAGCACGCGTGTTCATTCCGGGGCCCGGCTCGTGGTCGGCGCGGGGTGCAGCCTTGGGTGCGCGCCTGAGGAGCTTGCGGCGCTCGTCGACGAAACGCTCGACGGGCTCGACGGGATCGTCGTCGCCGTGGCCAGCGTGGACCGGCGCAGCACAGAGCCGTGCGTCGTCGCGCTGGCGGAGCGGTTCGGTGTGCCGCTGCGGACATTCGGTGCGGCGGAGCTGAAACGCGTCGTCGTGCCCACACCGTCGCCGGTGGTCCTCACCCACGTCGGCACGCCGAGCGTCGCCGAGGCGGCCGCGCTGCTCGCCACGCGTGGATCCCTGATCGTCCCCAAACGGCGTTCGGCGCACGCGACATGCGCGATCGCGGAGGAATCACGTTGACCCGAGCGATCCATCCGATCGAGCAGGAGAGCTACCGGATCCTGCGCTCTCGCATCGACCTCGGCCATCTGCCGCCGCTGTCGCGGGCGGTCGCCGAGCGGGTGATCCACGCGGCGGCGGATCTCTCGTTCGGCGACTCGCTGCAGCTCGACGAGGACGCGCTGCAGCGAGGCCGCGAAGCGCTCCGCAGCGGCGCGCCGATCTACACCGACGCGCGGATGGTCGCGGCGGGGATCACCACGCGCCAGGCGATCGTCCCCGCCCCGCTCAGCGGTGGTCTCCCCACCCGGACGGCGGCGGCGATGCGGCTAGCGGCGAGCGAAGCACCCGCCGGCGCGGTGTGGGTCATCGGCAACGCACCCACCGCGCTCCAGCAGCTCATCGAGACGCCGCCGGATGACCCGGCGTTGATCATCGGGCTGCCGGTCGGCTTCGTCGGCGCCGCCGAGGCGAAGCAAGCGCTGCACGCCTCGCCGCTGCCGTCGATCTCCAACCGGGGCGAGCGGGGCGGGTCGGCCGTCGCGGTCGCCGCCGTCAACGCCCTCCTGTACTTCGACGCATGAGCCTGACCCTCGTCATCGGCGGCCGCCGGAGCGGCAAGAGCGCGGTCGCGGAGCGGCTCGCGGGCGACGGCGGCACGTACATCGCCACCGGCGCCGACACCGACCCGGAGATGGCCGCGCGCATCGACGCCCACCAGGCCCGGCGCGGCCCGCGATGGACGACGATCGAGGCCGCGGACGAGCTGACGATCCCGCGCGGCACCGTGCTCCTCGACGGCCTCGGCGCGTGGATCGCGGGCGTGATGCACCGCCACGACGCGTTCCACACGCCGGCGCCCCAGATCGACGCGATCGTCGCAGCCGGGATCGCCGCGCTCACGCAGGAACGCGACGACCCGCTGATCGTCGTCTCGGAGGAGGCGGGACTGGGACCGGTGCCGGTCGAGCCCGCGACGCGCCGGTGGCTGGATCTGGCCGGCGACGCGACGCAGCGACTCGCGAAGCACGCCGACAAGGTCCTGCTCGTGGTCGCCGGACGCGTGCTGCCGCTTCCGACCGAACCGGCGAGGCCCACGCGGGTCGTGCACGGCGACAAGCTGGTCCGTCCCGGCGACGAGGACTTCGCCGTCAACGTCGTCGACGCGCCGCCGCCGGAATGGCTGACCGACGCCGTCGCGAACGCCTGGGCGTGCATCGGCTCCTATCCGGACGAGCGTGTCGCGACCGCCGCGGTGGCCCAGCGCCATGGGGTGGACGCGCGCAACGTGCTGCTCCTCAATGGCGCCGCCGAAGGCTTCTGGCTGCTCGCCGCGGCGCTCCCGCCCACGGCGACGACCGCCATCGTCACACCCGTGTTCGGGGAAGGGCCGGCGGCGCTCAAGGCCCACGGCCACACGCCACGCCTCATTCGACGCGACCCGAACGACGGCTTCGCGCTGCCGCCGCTGCCGGACGCCGACATGGTGCTGGTCACGAACCCCTGCAACCCCACCGGCGTGCTCCACCACCTAAGGCCTCAGCGCGGCCTCGTGGTCGACGAGTCGTTCATGGACTTCGTCGACGGCCCGCACCCGAGCCTCGCCGGGCACCCGGACACCGTGGTGCTCAGGAGCCTGACCAAGCTCTACTCGGTCGCGGGCCTGCGGGCGGGCTACCTGATCGGGCCGCCGGACCTCGTCGAGCGGCTTCACGCGCGGCGTCAGGCCTGGCCCGTCAACGGTCCCGCGCTCGCCGCGATCACCGCCTGGGCGACACGTGCGCCCGACGCCGACGAAGAACTCGTCAAGACGATCGCGCAGCGTCGCGAGCGCCTGACGCGGCGACTGAACGACCTCGGCATCCACACCTACGAAGCCACCGCGAACTTCGTCCTCGCGAAGGTCGAGCCGCACGTCGCGCAGCGGCTCAGAGACCAGCGCATCGCCGTGCGTCCCACCCAGGATCTCGGGCTCGACGACGAGCACATCCGGATCGCCGTCCGCGACGACGCCGCCACTGACCGCCTGATCGAGGCCCTGAAGCGATGCTGACCGCGGTCGCCTTCCTCACGCGCATCCCGGTCCGCGGCGGCTCGGACCTCACCCGCGCCGCGCTGTTCTTCCCGCTCGTCGGCGCGCTCGTCGGCGGCATCGCGGCGGGAACGCGGGCGCTCGCGGACCAGGCGCTCCCGCCGCTGCCGGCGACGCTGCTGGCCGTCACCGCCGCGATGATCGTCTCCGGCGCGTTGCACGAGGACGGCCTGGCCGACGTCGCCGACGCGCTCGGCGCCCACACGACGCGAGAACGGCGCCTGGAGATCCTCAAGGACCCGCGGGTCGGGACGTTCGGGGCGCTCGCGTTGATCGTCGCGATCGGCATCTCCACCACGACCATCGCGACGCTCGATACGGCAGACGCCGTGAAGGCCCTGATCATCGCGCACACGCTCAGCCGCTGGGCGATCCTGCCCGTCTCCAAGCTGCCGCCCGCCAAACCGGGCGGCTCCGGCTCCCTCCTGCGGGTCACCACCCCGGGCCTGATCGCGGCGACGGTCCTCGCCGCCGTCATCGTGACCCCGCTCGGCGGCGCACCCGCCCTGCTCGCGGCGGCCATCGCGGCCGCCGTCACCGGCTTTGTCCTGCACCACACGCTCGGCGGCATCACGGGCGACGGCTATGGCGCCACCGCCAAAGTCGCCGAGCTCGCCGCCGGCACGACCGTCGTAGCCCTAACAGGAGGTACCGCATGACCGACGTGACCGCGCCGCCCGCCACCACGCAGGCCCCGTCGATCCCGATCGACGACATCGCGCCCTACGCGATCTTCTTCGCGCTGATCGCGGTGCTGCTCTTCTACTTCGTGGGAGCCAACGAGGGCGCCACCGTGCACGAGTGGCTCCACGACGGCCGGCACCTCCTCGGCTTCCCCTGCCACTGATGGTCCGCGGACTCCTGATCCGGGGGATGCTCGTCGGGCTCGCGGCGGGCATCCTCGCGTTCGTGTTCGCCAAGCTCTTCGGCGAGCCCCAGGTCGACAAGGCGATCGCCATCGAGGGGCCGACGGGCGAGGCGCCGCTGGTGAGCCGCGGGGCGCAGTCGACCCCGGGCCTGCTGACCGCGACGGTCGTGTACGCGACCGCGCTCGGCGGGATCTTCGCGCTCGTGTTCGCGATGGCGTGGAACCGCACGATCAAGGCGAATCCGAAGCGCACGGCGGCGGTGCTGGCGCTCGCCGGCTTCACCGTGATCTTCCTCGTCCCGTTCCTGAAGTACCCGTCCAACCCGCCCGCCGTCGGCGACCCGGCGACGATCGGGGAGCGCACGCAGCTCTACTTCACGATGCTCGCGATCTCGATCGCCGCCGCCGTCGCCGCGGTACGCCTGCGACGCGTCGTGGCGTTCCTCGCACTGGTCGTCGTCGCGTATGTCGTCATGCCCGGCGTGAACGAGGTGCCGAACGGCTTCCCCGCCGATCTGCTGTGGGATTTCCGGCTCGCCACGGTCGGGATGCACGCGGTGATCTGGGGGACGCTGGGCTTCGTGTTCGGAGCGCTAGCGACGAAGCAGATAGGTGTCGAACATCCAACCCTTGCGGGCACGGGCCTCGGCGCGCACCCGCACGATCTCGTCAGCGACCTCGCTCAGCCGTCCCGCGATCAGGATCTCGTCGGGGGTGCCTAGGTAGGCGCCCCAGTAGATCTCCCAGTCGCCCTCCAGAGCCGTGAACGCCAGGCCGGAGTCGAGCATCACGACCACGTCGCGCGCGCCGTCGGGCAACCCGGCGGCGACGCGCCGGCCGGTGGTGATCAGCACGTCGCCCGCGACGCGGTTCAACACCACGCGATGCCGCGCCGCAAGCGCTGACACCGCGCTGATCCCGGGGATGACCTCGTACGGGACCGCGAGGCGCTCCATCAGGTCGATCATGCCGTCGTACAGCGACGGGTCGCCCCAGACGAGGAAGGCGCCGACGCCATCGGTCTCGAGCAGCCCCGCGACGAGGTCGGCACGGGCGGCGCGCCATGCCTCGACGTCGCGGCCGCGGGGCGGGTCGTCGGCGACCACAAAGCGAAACGGACGCTTTACGTATCGATCGACGATCTCACGACGCAGCGCGACCAGATCGTCCTGCTCGGCGGCCTTCTCCAGGACGAAGAAGACGTCGACCGAATTGAGCGCCTCGACCGCCTGGGCCGTCACGTACGACGGGTCACCCGCGCCGATGCCGATGAGCAGGACCTTCTCCATATGCGGGTGCTGATCCTAGGCGGGACGACCGAGGCGAGAGAACTCGCCGAGGCGCTGCACGCCCGCGGCGACGAGGTCACGACGAGCCTCGCCGGGCGCACCGAACCCGCGGCGCTGCCGGGCGTGACGCGAATCGGCACCTCAGACCTCACCGGCTTCGACGCCGTCGTCGACGCCACCCACCCGTTCGCCACCCGCATCTCCGAGAAGGCCAAGGGTGCGCTGCGCCTCGAGCGTCCCGGGTGGGAGCCGAAGGCGGGGGAGATCTGGGTCGCGAGCGTCCCCGATGCCGCGGCGCATTGCGACGGCAGACGCGTCCTGCTCACCACCGGCCACACAGACCTGCACGCGTTCGAGGAAGTCGACGCCTTCATCGTCGTCCGGGCCATCACGCCACCGGACACGCGCCACGCCGCGCTCCTCGCCCGCGGCCCGTTCACGCTGCAGCAGGAGCGCGAGTTGATGCGCGAGCACGCGATCGACCTCCTCGTCACCAAGGACAGCGGCGGCCCGGCGCCCAAGCTCCAGGCCGCCCGCGAGCGCGGCGCCACGATCGTCATCGTCCGCCGCCCGCGACCACGCCCACCCGGCGCGGTCGCGACCGTCGAAGAGGCGCTCAGTCGACTACGTCGACGACCTGGTGCATCGCCAACGGGTGCAGGTAGCAGAACAGCTCGTAGCGCCCCGCGCGCGTGAACTGCGTCGTGAACGTCCGCCCGCCGGAGAGCGTGGGGCTGCCCTGCAGCATCGGCCCGCTCGCGAAGGTCACGTTGTGGGCGATCTTGTCGTCGAAGCTCCAGGTCAGCTTCGACCCGCTCTTGAGCTGCACGTACGGCGGGTCGAACGCGTTGTCCTTCAACGCGACCGTCGCGGGATTCCCCAACGGCGTCAGCGGCCACGGCAGGGACGTCAGCTCGTGCGTGTGGCCGTCGTCGCCGAGGACGTTCAACGGCACGGAGACGTCCGGCGGGTCGAGCCGCACCGGCCGGTCCTTCACCAGCTGCTGCGCGTCCGCCGGCAACGGCGCACAGTCCTGGACCGCCGGCGCCGCGTGCTTCGCCAGATAGATGTGCATGATCGACATCACCCGCGTGTGCGGCTTGGAGGAGTCGTAGATGCCGGTGAGGCGCAAGGTCTCACCGCGCCGCACCTGGATGCCGGTCGCCGAGAGGAAGTAGCGCGTGTCGATCGGGCCGGGCTCGTGCAGGATCGGGCGGGCCGTGTAGTACAGGTCGTCGGGCATGCCGTAGCGCGGCGTCGTGTCCAGCAGCCGGCGTCCGCCGCACTCGGGCTGCGAGAGGAACATGTCCTTGGAGCCGCCGTGCAGGTGGCCGCCGACGGCGACGATCCGCGCGTCGAACGGGACCCGCCAGTCGTACGTGCGGGTGTCGAGGCCGCCGGGTCCGCCGCCGCCCCACACGGGGTAGCTGACGGCGTCGCCGCAGCCGTTGGCTCGTACCCACAGCGGGATCACGGGCTCGAGCTTGCGCGACGTCTCGATCGTCACGGTGTACTCGACGCGCACCTTCAGCGACCGCAGCGAGTGCGACATGAGCATCGCGTTCATCTTCCAGCGCTCGCCCTTGGCCGTCGGGTAGCCGTAACCGGCGGGGAGCCGGAGCTGCTGGAGCTCCTCGCCGCTGCCGTAGAACGCCTCCTGCGACTTGCCCGCGCAGACCGACTGCGACGCGGGGCGGATGCGCTTGTAGAAGACGACGTGGTGCAGCATCAGGTCGCGGATCGTCACCGGCTTCCCGCGCTCGTCGACGAGCCGGGCGTCCATCCCCACGACGTAGCCGTCGAGCTTCGGGGTCGGGACCCAGAGCTTCGGGAACTCGACGTTGAACCCCGCCATCGCGACGGGCGCGGACCGCAGGACGACGGTCTTGCGGGCGGCCTGGGCGGTGCCTTCAAGCGCGCCCGCCAGGATGCCTGCAAGGATCAGGAGCAATGCGGTTCGGCGGAGCATCGCGCGTACCCTACGGCGTCGTCGTGACGGTGGCGGCGCTGCTTGTCGGCTGCGCGACAGCCCACGCGGCGGCGCCCCGCTGCTTCGGCGCGGCGGCGCGCGATCCCCTCAAGCCGTGCACGAACCCCGAGCTGAGGCTCTCGGTCACGCCGACGCCGGACGACGCGCTGCTGGAGGCGAGCGCCGCGTGCGCGCCCGTCACCTCGAAGGCGCCGCCCTCGCGCTGCCTGTTCGGGACGCCCAAGGCGAAGGCACGCCGGACCGTCGCCCTGATCGGCGACAGCCACGCCGTCCACTGGCGCGCCGCCCTGCAGCACGTGTTCAAGGTGCACCGCTGGCGAGGCGTGACGCTCTACCGCAGCCAGTGCCCGTACACCGGCGCCCGCACGAGCCTCCCCGAGCCCGACGGCTCCGAGTGCGAGCAGTTCAAGCGCGACACGCTCGGCTACCTGACCGCGCATCCCGAGATCGACACGATCTTCGTCTCCGGCAACACGGGGGCGGGCGTGGTCGTCCCGAAGGGCCAAGAGCGCTTCGAGGCCAAGACGAACGGCTACATCGCCGCCTACACGGGCCTCCCGGCCTCGATCCGCCACGTGATCGTCCTGCGCGACCCCCCGCACAACCGCGAGTCGACCAACGCGTGCGTGGCCCGCGCGGTCGAGCGCCGTAAACCGCCCGGGACGACGTGTCAGGTCCCGGTCGCGACCGCGCTCGCGCCAGATCCGGCGATCGAAGCCGCGACGCGACTCAACGATCCGCGGGTGCAGACGATCGACCTGACGCCGTTCATGTGCGATCGCGCCAACTGCTTTCCGGTGATCGGCGGCGCGCTCGTGCACAAGGACGTCGGGCACCTCTCGACGACGTTCTCGACGACGCTCGGCCCGTACGTGTTGCGCGAGGTGAACGCCCACATGGCAGAGTGGTGACCTCATGGAGGAGTTGCTCGCCGAACTCTGCGCGGTACCCGCGCCATCGGGCGCTGAGCATGAGCTCGCCGCGCTCCTGACCGCCCGCTGGGGACCGCGCTGCGCGGAGCTGCGCCGCGACCCCATCGGCAACGTGATCGCCCGCGTCGGCGGCTCCGGCCCGCGTGTGCTGCTGCAGGCGCACATGGACCAGGTCGGCTACGTCGTGCGCCACATCACCGACGACGGCTTCGTTCTGCTCGACACCGCTCAGGGCGACCGCCGCACGGGCCCCGAGCGTCGCCACCCCGTCGGGCAGCCGGTTCGCATCCTCACCCGTGGCGGGAGCTGGCTCGACGGCATCCTCACCGCCTCGTCCGGCCACGTGCTGACCGCCAAGCAGCGCGACACGCACGAGCTCAGCTTCAACGACTTCTGGGTCGAGCTGGGGATGTCGCGTGCCGCGATCCTCGCCGCCGGCGTGCACGTCGGCGCGCCCGTGATCTTCTCCGCACCCACCCGCCGGGTCGGCGGCCTGCTGATCGGGCCCGCGATGGACAATCGCGTCGGGCTCGCGCTGATGGACGCCGCGCTCGACTTCAGTGACCTCGCGTGCGAGCTGTGGCTGATCGCCACCACGCAGGAGGAGAACGGCCTGCACGGCGCGCGGGCGCTGATCCGCGAGGAGGGCTTCGCGGCCGCGATCGCGCTCGACGTCGGTCTCGCCGGCGACATCCCCGCGGTCGAGGAGCGCGAGTACGGCACGCGGCTCGGAGCCGGCCCGATCGTCGTGCACCGCGACACCGGGATCATCTACGACCGCATCCTCACCCAGCACCTGCTGGGGCTCGGCGTCCCCGCCCAGGACGGCCTGTTCGCCGGCTACGGCTCGGACGGGCTCGCGCTGGCCGAGGCGGGCTCGCCGACCGCGCTGGTCACGGTGGCGACCCGCTACACGCACACGGCGTTCGAGACGATCGACCCGCGCGACCTCGACACCACAGTCGAGCTGCTGCGCGCCTTCCTCACGTCACCCTTGCCGGACCGCCCATGAGTACCGAGTCCGACAAGCGCGCGGCCGCGGAGTTCGCGGCGCAGCTGGTCGAGGACGGGATGCGCGTCGGATTGGGGACCGGGTCGACGGTCGCGCCGCTGCTGCCGGCACTGGCGGCACGCGGGCTGAGCCTGCGCTGCGTGTCCACGTCGCCCGCCACTTCGGAGGCCGCGATCGCGCTCGGGTTGGACGTCGAGCCGTTCGACGAGTTCACCGACCTCGACATCGCGATCGACGGCGCCGACCAGATCGGTCCGGGGCCGTGGCTGGTGAAGGGCGGCGGGCGCGCGCACACGCGCGAGAAGGTCGTCGCCGCCGCGGCCGCGCGGTTCGTCGTGATCGCGTCCGGGGAGAAGGTGGTCGAGCGGATCGTGGCGCCGGTGCCGATCGAGCTGCTCGCCTACGGCGCGGCCGCGACCCTGCGGCGGCTGGAGCACGCCGTCGTGCGGCCCGGCCCGGCGAGCCCCGACGGCGGCGTGATCGCCGACTGGATCGGGCCGGTCGGCGACCCGCTCGAGCTGGCGCTGCGGCTGGACGAGGAGCCGGGCGTCGTCGCTCACGGGCTCTTCGGACCCGAGCTGGTCACGGACGTGGTGGTCGCGCGCGAGGGCGCGATCGATCACGCCACGTACTAGACGGGGATCTCGTCGAGGCTGCGCCAGAGCGCGGCGATCGCGTAGGAGCCGTAGGGACTCCAGCGGTCCGGATCGGGAGCGTCGCCGTGCAGCGCCCGGGTGAGGCGGTCGCAGTCGTCGAGGTAGACGTCCTTCTCGCCCAGGGCGCGCATCGCGACGTAGCCGGCGATCCAGGGGCTGATGCCCGGGATCGCCTGCAGCGCCTCGACCTCCTCGGCGATGTTCGAGCCGGCGTCGAGATACAGGCCGGCGTGGGCGAGCTCCTTGATCGCGTGCGCTCTGCGTGTGTCGACGCCGAAGGTCTCCGGGTCGGCGTGCGCCAGCGCGTGGGGCGTGGGGAAGCGGTGGGTGACGGTGTCGGTGGGATCCGTGAGCGGGGCGCCGTAGCGGCGGATCAGCTCCGCGGTGGTCGCACGCGCGAACTCGTACGCGTTCTCGCGGCGGATGATCGTCCGCACGGCGAGCTCGAAGCCGTCGACGGCGCCCGCGATCCGGATGCCGGGGTCGCCGTCGATGACGCCTTCGAGATGCGCGTCGATCGCCCGCGAGTCCGCGTCCAGGTCGAACAGGCGGCGGCAGCGCGCGACCGCCGCGGTGAGGTCTCTGAGGTCGTCGAGCTTGAGCTCGCAGATCAGCGCGTCGGGCTCGGGGGTGAGCGTCGCCCGGCCGCCGCCGTGCTCGAGCGCGAGGGCGCGGGTGTATGCGCCGTCCTCGACGTGCTCGAGGCCGGGGACCTCGTGGCGCTGCAGGAAGCGGACGACGCCGGGGCCGTCGAACGGGGGCCTCGTAGGGAGTCGCAGGCGGATGCCGCTGGCGGGCCTCGGCCCGGCGCGCAGGTTCGTCGGCGTGGTGCCGTACACCGTGCGCATCGTGTCGTTGAACTGGCGGATCGAGCCGAAGCCGGCCGCGAGCGCGATCTCCGCGAGCGACAGACCGCACTCGTCGAGCAGCAGCTTGGCGGCGTGGGCGCGTTGCGCGCGGGCGAGCGAGATGGCGCCGGCGCCGAGCTCGGCGACGAGGATCCGGTGCAGCTGGCGCTCGCTGTAGCCGAGGCGGCGGGCGAGACCGGGGACCCCGTCGCGGTCGACGAGGCCGTCGGCGATCAGGGCGAGGGCGCGGCGGGCGACGTCGGCGTGCATCGTCGCCTCAGAACAGTGGCAGCTGGGACGGCGTGTCATAACGCTCTCGCATGCGTTCCTCCCAGGTGCGGCCGCGCGGCTTGACGAGCTCCGTGAGGCGGTGGTGCTCGTCGCGGCGCATCTCGGAGCCCTTGCCGTACAGGCTCTCATAGCGGCGGACGAGCTCCGGCCGTGTGGTGCGCAGCCACTCCAAGAACACCTGCTTCGTCGAGCCGCGCAGGTGCAGCGGGAGCGCGTCGATGCTCTCCGCGCCCGCTCGCTCGGCCGCGGCGACGATCTCTTCGATCTGCTCCGGCGAGTCGTTGATCCCGGGCATCAGCGGGGCGATCACCACGCCGACGTCCAGGCCCGCGCCGGCGAGTTGCTGGAGCGCCTCCAGGCGTGCGCGCGGGCTGGGCGTGCGCGGCTCGGACTCGCGCCACGCGCGCTCGTCGATCGTCGGCACCGAGAGATACGCCGTGAAGCGGGTGCGCTCGGCGATCTGCAGCATCAGGTCGATGTCGCGGGTCAGCAGCGGGGACTTCGTGAGCACGCTGCAGGGGTTCGCGGCGTCTCGGAGGGCTTTCCAGATGCCCCGCATCAGCTGGTAGCGGCCTTCCACCCACTGGTACGGGTCGGTGTTCGTCCCGAGCGCGACGTGCTCGCGCTTCCAGCTCGGCTTCCCCAGTTCTGTGCGCAGGACCTCGGCGACGTTGACCTTGACCACGATCTCGCGCTCGAAGTCGTCGCCCGCGTTCATGCCGAGGTACTCGTGGGTGGGGCGGGCGAAGCAGTACGTGCACGCGTGGGTGCAGCCGCGGTACGGGTTGATCGTCCAACCCCACGGCATCCGCCCCTGCACCCGGTTCAGCGCCGACTTGGCCTGCACCTCGTGAAAGCGCGTCGTCAGCGCCTCCGGCCCGTCGGCGATCTCCGCCTCCCACCTCACGCGAACAGCGCGTCGAACCGCCCGTGGGTGAGGAGGTCGGTCGCGATCCGCTCGACCAGCCGCAGGCACGCGTCGTAAGGCGCGTTGCCGACGGACACGCGGCGCACGCCCAGCGCTTCGAGCTCGGGAATCGAGGGCGTGGCGGGGCTGACGTAGGCGTTCAGCGGCCCGTCGAGCCGGTCGACCACGCTGCTCACGTCGCTGATGCCGGGTGCGAAGACGCAATCGGCGCCGGCCGCCAGGTAGGCGTTCCCACGCTCGACCACGACGTCGGCGTCGTCGCCGGGGTCGAGCCACGAGTCGACGCGGGCGTTGATCACGAGGTTGCTGCCCGCGACCCGTCGGATCGCCGCGATGTTCGCGGTGGCGTCCTCGACGGAGAGCAGCGCGCCTTGCCGCGCGTCCTCGATGTTGAGCCCGATCACGCCGATCTCGAGCAGCCGCTCGGCGGTCCCGGCCGCGTCGCCGTAGCCCGCCTCGACGTCGGCCGTCACGGGCACGTCGACGCCGTCGACGATGCGCTTGATCGCACCGAGCATCTCGTCGCGCGGGATCCTCTCGCCGTCGTCGTAGCCGAGCCCGCGCGCGATCGCCATGCTGCTCGTCCCGATCGCGACCGGCCGCAGTCGCGCCATCACCCGCGCGCTCGCGACGTCGAACGCGTTGGGTACCACCACGATCGGCCCGTCCTTGTGGCGCGCCGCGAACTCCGCTGCCGTCATGGCGTTCAGCGTGACGGCGGCGGGTGGGTCTGTCTGGCGGTTTTCGGTCAGGTGACGCTGAAGCCGCCGTCGACGTCCTGGATCGTGCCGGTCACCCAGCCGGCACGGTCCGACGCCAGCCACGCGATCGCCGCGGCGACGTCCTCGGCCTCGCCGAGGCGGCGGAGCGGGTACATCCCCGCCATCGCCTCCGCGCGGTTCTCGAAGTCCGGGCGATCCGTGTGCGCCAGCGCCGTCTTCACCACCGCGGGCAGCACCGCGTTCGCGCGAATCCCGTCGGGGCCGTAGTCGACCGCGAGCTGCTTGGTCAAAGACACGATCCCGCCCTTGGCCGCCGCGTACGCGCCGTGGCCGGGGACGACCTTGTGCGACAGCGTCGAACCCACGTTGACGATCGAGCGGTCACCGGTTGCAGCGAGCAGGTGTGGGAGCGCCGCTCGGAGCACGCGGAAGTGGCCGGTGAGGTTGACCGCGAGCTGTTCGTCCCAGCACGCGTCGTCGATCTCGTGCACGCGCAGGTTGCGGCGGATCGCGCCCGCGTTGTTCACCACGACGTGCAGCCCGCCCAACGCGTCGACGGCGTCGCGCACGATCCGGTCCGCCTCGGTGGTGATGTCGCCCACGACGACGACCGCGTCGGGGAGCCCGGAAGCGATCTCCTCGAGCGGCTCGCGGCGGCGGCCCACGAGCGCGACGCGCGTGCCGTCGGCGGCGAGCGCTCCCGCGGTGGCGGCGCCGATCCCGGTTCCGGCCCCGGTGATGAGTGCAGTCCTCACGAGCCGCGGAAGGTACAGTGCGCCGGGCATGGCCGTCCTGCTGATCGGGACCCTCGACACCAAAGGCGAGGAGCTCGCGTTCCTGCGCGCCCGCCTGCAGCAGGCGGGAGTCGAGGTGCTGCTCGCCGACGCGGGGACCGTCGGTCCGCCGAAGGTCGAGCCGGACGTCGCCCGCGACGAGATCGCCGACACCTCAGGCCTCGGCGACCGCGGCGCGGCCGTGACCGCGATGGCCGAAGGCGCCGCCAGGCTCGCGAAACGCCTCCACGAGGAGGGGAGGATCGACGGGGTGCTGGGCGCGGGCGGCTCGGGCAACACGGCGATCGCCACCGCCGCGATGCGCGCTCTGCCCGTCGGCGTGCCGAAGCTGATGGTCTCGACGATGGCCGCGGGCGACACGAGCGACTACGTCGGCGGCACGGACATCACGATGATGGCCTCGGTCACCGACGTCGCGGGCCTGAACTCGATCTCCGCCCGCGTGCTGGCGAACGCCGCCGCGGCGATGGCGGGCATGGTGGGCGCAGCGCCGGTCGAGCACGACGACTCCAAGCCGCTGATCGGCGCGACGATGTTCGGCGTCACCACGCCGTGCGTCGACCACGCGCGCGCCCTCCTCGAGCAGCGCGGGTACGAGGTGCTCGTCTTCCACGCGACCGGCACCGGCGGGCGCGCCATGGAGGCGCTGGTGGACTCGGGCTTCCTCGCCGGCGTGCTGGACGCCACGACGACCGAGCTCTGCGACGACCTCGTCGGTGGCGTGCTCTCAGCAGGCCCGGATCGGCTGGAGGCGGCGGGCCGCAAGGGCATCCCGCAGGTCGTCTCGCTCGGCGCGCTCGACATGGTGAACTTCGGGGCAAAGGACACCGTCCCGCCGCAGTTCGCCGACCGCAACCTGTACGTGCACAACCCGTCGGTGACGCTGATGCGCACGACGCCCGAGGAGTGCGCCGAGCTGGGCCGGAGGATCGCGCGCAAGCTCTCGGCGGCCACGGGTCCGACGGTGCTGTTCATCCCGAAGCGCGGCGTCTCGCTGATCGACGCCGAGGGCCAGCCGTTCCACGACCCCGAGGCGGACGCCGCGCTCTTCGAAGCGGTCCGCGAAGCTGACGTCGAGGTGATCGAGCTGGACAACGACATCAACGACGAGGCGTTCGCCGCAGCGATGGCGGACAAGCTCGACGAGCTGCTCTCATGACGGGCGACGAAGCCCGTAGGCGCCTCCGCGCGACGGTGCGCGACGGCGGCGTGATCATCGGCGCCGGCGCGGGCACCGGCCTGTCCGCCAAGTGCGCCCAGGATGGCGGCGCGGACCTGATCATCATCTACAACTCCGGCCGCTACCGCATGGCGGGCCGCGGCTCGCTCGCCGGCCTGATGCCCTACGGCGACGCCAACGCGATCGTCCTCGACATGGCCCGCGAGGTTCTGCCCGTCGCCCGCGACACCCCCGTGCTCGCCGGCGTCTGCGGCACCGACCCCTTCCGCCTCATGGACCGTTTCCTCGACGAGGTGCAGCGCACGGGCTTCGCCGGCGTCCAGAACTTCCCCACGGTCGGCCTGATCGACGGCACCTTCCGGCTCAACCTGGAGGAGACGGGGATGAGCTACGCGCTCGAGGTCGAGATGATCCGCGAGGCCGCCGGGCTGGGCCTGCTCACGTGCCCGTACGTCTTCGACCCGCGGCAGGCCGCCGCGATGACCGAGGCGGGTGCCGACGTGCTGGTGCCGCACATGGGCCTGACCACGAAGGGCACGATCGGCGCCCAGACCGCCAAGACCCTCGACCAGTGCGTCGAGGAGATCCAGGCGATGCGCGACGCCGCGATCCGGGAGAACCCCGACGTCCTCGTCCTCTGCCATGGCGGCCCGCTCGCCGAGCCGGCCGACGCCCAGTACGTCCTCGAGCGCACCGAGGGCATCGTCGGCTTCTTCGGCGCGTCGAGCATGGAGCGCCTCCCGACCGAGGTCGCGATGACCGAGAACATGCGCCGCTTCAAGGAGCTGACCCTGTGAGTTCGAAACTGATCGACCCCGCCGAACTACCCACGATGTCCTTCGACTGGGGCGTGATCAAGCCGCTCGTCGCGGGCGTCTCGGACAACGTCAGCCTGATGCACGTCGTGCTGCTGCCCGGCCAGGGCCACGAGCGCCACAACCACCCTGACGCCGACGAGATCCTCTACGTCCTGAGCGGCACCGGCGAGCAGATGGTCGACGACACGACCACGTTCGACGTCCGCCCCGGCCACACGATCTGGATTCCGAAGGCCGCGTTCCACTCGACGTTGAACACGGGCTGGGAGCCGCTCGTCCTGCTCGCCGTCTACGCGCCAGGCGGCGCCGAAGACGCGTTGAAAGGTCTCCCGGACTACCGCGAACTGGCGCCGGGCGAGGCGCCTAGATTGACGCGATGAGCTCGTCCATCGCCGCCCCGGTCGTGACCGGCGGCTGCAGGACGAGCCGCGCCACACCCGCCTCCTCGTAGCGCGTCACGACGTCCGGGTCGATCGGGCCCGGCGGGCCTGGCGTGATCGTGATCTCGACGTCCGGGCCGAGGCGTTCGCGCACCGCGCCGATCTCCTCCGGCGCGAGCTCCCACCCGTACCACCCGCCCGCCTCGCGTGCCCGCCGCATCGCCGCGGGCGAGTCGCCGCCGATCGTGATCGGCGGGTGCGGAATCTGCGTCGGCCGCGGCCGTTGGATCACGTTCGAGAAGGAGACGAAGCGCCCGCTGAACTCCGGCATCGGCTCGTCCCACAGCATCCGGATCGCGGCGAGCGACTCGTCGGTGCGTGCGCCCCGCTCGGCGAGCGTCGAACCGAGGGCGCCGAGCTCCGCCTCCAGGTAGCCGACGCCGAACCCCGCGATCAGGCGCCCGCCGGAGAGCCGGTCGATCGACGTCAGCTGCTTCGCGAGCAGCACCGGCTGACGCTGCGGGAGGATGATCACGCCCAGACCGAGCCGCACCCGCTCCGTGACCGCGGCGAGATACGACAACGCGACCAGCGCCTCGAGCCGTGGGTCGTACGCGTCGTCGGGCGCGTCCGGCGGGAGCGCGATGTGATCGCCCACCCAGATCGACTCGAAGCCGGCGTTCTCGGCCGCCCGCGCCCGCCGCGCGAAGGCCTCCGGCTCGGTGTTCTCACCCTTGTGCAGCCCGTAGAGCCCGAACTTCATGCGGGCGAGGCTACAGGGGGTGGGCGACACGGAGGTCCACAGTGGACCTTGTTGTCGCCCACCCCCTAGGGTCAGGCCAGCGCCCGCAGGGCGGCGGCGGTGCCCTGGAGGTCGTAGAGGCCGTCGACGGAGCTGACCGCCTGGCCGACCTGCGCCGCCGCGTTCATCGCCGCGGTCGAGCCGGCGCGGCCGTCGCGCATGCCGGTGTTGCCGTCGGAGGAGACGATGATCCAGCGGATCTTGCCCTGCGCGACCATGTCGGCCAGCCAGTCGATCGAGACGGTCGTCTCGCTGCCGGAGAAGCCGCCGAGGGCGGCGACGTCGGCGCCGGAGGAGATGATCGAGTTGGCCGCCCCGGACTGGCTGGAGATGACGAGCGTGCCGCCGCCGTTGGCCTTGATGTAGGTCAGGGCGGAGGTGAGCGACGAGGTGTCGCCGCCGAGCATGCCGCCTCCGGCGCCGGGCGCGCCCGTCGGCGGCGTGCCGCCGAACCCGCCGCCTCCGATCCCGCCGCGGCCGCCGCCCGGGCCGCCCATCGTCTGCGCGGACTGCGGGCCGCCGGCCGGGAACGTCGAGCTCGTCGCGTGGCCCAAGGTCTGCACCGACCAGGACGCCGGCGCGAGCAGGAGCACGGTCACCCCGGCCGTGGCGACGATCCGCCGCACCCGTTGCGACCGCGCCACTACCAGGCCGAGCGCGGCGGCGAGGGTCGCGCCGACGATCAACCAGCGCGCCCACTCGAGATCGGTCGCGCTGCTGCCGATCACGATCGCCTCGGTCACCGCACCGCCGAGCAGGATGAACGGACCCGCGGTGCGGGTGAGGAGCGACCAGCCGCCACCCACGAGCAGCGCGGTGAACGGCGCCAGCGCGGCGACGTAATACGGGTGGAAGATGCCGGAGGCGCGAGAGAACGTGATCGCGGTCACGGCGAACGCGCCGCCGACGGCGATCAGCCAACCGGTCCGCGCGTCGTCCCGGCGCAGCCGCGTCGAGACGGCCAACGCGACCGCGGCCACCACCGCGAACCCGAGGAACCAGCCCGCCTGTCCGCCGAGCGCCTCGTTCAGCAGCCGCAACGGTCCGGTGGAGCCGCCGAACGTCGAGCCGCCGCCTCCGCCCATGCCGCCACCCGGCCCACCGTCCTGCCCGAAGAGCCGGCCGAGGCCGTTGTAACCGAGGATCAGCGACCAGATCGAGTTGTCGTCGGTGCCCGAGACGTAGGGGCGGGAGTCCGCGGGCGTGAGCCACACGAGCACCGGCCAGGCGAGCCCGACCGCGGCCATCACAAGCCCACCCGCCAACAGCTGACGCGACGCGACGAGCCGGCCGCGCGGCGCCACCCACATCCACGCCGCGACCATGCCCGGCACGACCAGCAGCGCGGCGGCCATCTTCGTCTCGAACCCGAGGCCGACGAAGGCGCCCGCCAGCATCAGCCAGCGCACCGAGCCGCCCTGCCGCAGGCCACGATCCAACGCCCACACTGCCGCGGTGACGCACAGCACGAGCAGCGCGTCCGGGTTGTTGTGGCGCGAGATCGCGACGGTGATCGGCGTCAATGCCAGCACCAGACCGGCCACGAAGCCGGCCGAGCGCCCGAACCGCGACCGCGCCAGGTCATACACGAGCCCGACCGTCGCGACCCCCATCAGCGCCTGCGGCACGAGGATCGACCACGAGTTCAAGCCGAACGCCCGCGCGCTCAAAGCTTGTATCCACAGCGCGAGCGGCGGCTTGTCCACCGTCTGCAGCGCGGCCGAGTCGAACGCGCCGTAGAGGAACGCGTGCCATGAGGTGGTCATCGAGCGCACGGCGGCCGCGTAGTAGTCATTGGCCCAGCCGTTGAGGTCGAGCGCCCACAGATTCAGCACGCCCGCGATCGCCAACAGGACGATCAGCTCAGGACGGGCGGTCAGTGCGGCGAGCGAAGGGCGGGCGAGCGCCGTGCGACGGCGCCGGGGGTGGTCAAAGGCCAGGGTCGACATGCGACCACCATCGACGCCCGCCCCGAGCGGACGCTGTGCGTTGGCTTGGCGTTCGCTGAGGGCCTACCGCCCCGGGGTCATCTCCAGCTGCTTGAGGTTCTCGGGCGTCGCCGGGAGGGTCTTGAACTCGAGGATCTGCTCGGTGTAGGTCTGGTCGAACGGTTTGCCGTTGACGTCCTGGCCCCAGCTGTGGTCGGTGAACTTCAGCGGCGCGTACGTGTCCTTGTCGATCCACATCGTCAGCTCGATCTTCGGCCAGTGCGGCGGGCCGGACTTCTCGCGCCAGGTCAGGACGTACGCCTCGTCGGACTCGGTCATCGACACACCGCCCTTGGCGGCGCGCGCGGCCTCCAGCAGCGCCCCCGCGCGGAAGATCTCGTTGGGGACCATCGTCACCTCGGGGAACTTCTCGACCTTGCCCTTCCACCAGCGAGTGGTGCCTTGGCCCTTGGTGTAGACCTCCTCGTTGTCGGGCTCGAGCCAGCGCATCTGCTGCGTGCCGTACACCCACACCTGGCGCTCGCCGTAGTCGGTGCCCTCGTCGGAGGCATGCGACTTCGCGTAGAGGATCTGGTCCGACGGCACGGCCATCGTCTGGATCGCCCGCTGCACGACCTCGCTCGCCGCCGGGGCGCCCGACGGCACCAGCACCAATGCCGTGATCACCGCACCCACCGCCGGCAGCGACAGCCAGCGGCGCCGCCAACGCCGCCGCGGCGCCAGCTCCAAGGCGTCGAAGTCCGCAAGGCCCGCGAACTCCTCCACCGACACGGGGTCCGCCGCGCGGACGCGTTCCATCACAGGGTCCATGAGGTCTCCAGGTTCGTGGGGGTCTCGAGCAGGCGCGCCAGCCGGGCGCGCGCTCGTGAGAGCCGGACGTTGAAGGTCGCCGTCGAGCAGCCCGCGGCGCGCGCCGCATCCGGGATCGACAGCCCTTCCCACGCGACGAGGCACAACGCCTCGCGGTCGCGCTCGCCCAATTGCGCGAAGGCGACAGCGAGCCCGCGGTCACCCCCGAACCGCTCGGCGGGATCGCCGGTCGATGGATCGAGCGCGAACTCGCCGCGCCGCGCCAGCCGGCGCCGGTGATTGGCGAGCACGTTGCCGGCGACCGCGTACAGCCACGGCAGCGGATCCGAGACGCGCCGCGGCAGCTTGCGCCATGCGATCGCGAAGGTCTCCGCGGCGAGGTCCTCGACGTCGTCGCGCGCGGCCCGCCGGGCGAAGTACGCGCAGACGGCGGCGTGGTGGGACTCGTAGATCGAGCGGAACTGTTGCTTGTCGCTCACACCCCGCTTCTGTCGCGACCCGCGCACGACTTACACTCTGGCCGCCATGCAGATCACGCGCAACGACGACGGCGGTGCCTACATCGCGCTCTCCGACGGCGAGGTGCGCGACTCCGTGCACCTCGACGAGCTCGAGGACGCCGGCCGGCTGGCCGCGCTCGAGTCGATGGTCCTGCACTTCGACTTCTACGGCCGGCTGATCGGGATCGAGGTCACGAGCAGCGCCGAGTCGGCGCTGCCGCCCGGGCTGCTCGACGAGTGAGCCTCCAGCCGCACGTGGACCGCTACGCGATCCGCGCGTTCGAGAAGCAGCTGCACGCCTACGACGTGGTCGGCGACCGCGGCTGGGAGGTCGATCTCGAGAACGGGACGATCGAGTTCGACGACGATCTCACGATGAAGGTCGCGCTGCTCGGCACGACCGACGACCACACCTGGCTGTGGGGGTGGGCGGACGAGGAGGAGTTCCCGGACGCCGTCGTCGCGCCCGGCCGCGCGCTGGGCGCGTACGGGCACGAGCACGGCCTCCCGGCGCTCTACGAGCCCGAGACCGACCTGGACGACGACGTCACGCTGGACCGCATCGGCGTGATCGCCTCCGGCGTGCTCGACCTCCAGGCCACCTACCACGCGCCCCTGGACGGCGGTGGAAGGGTGCTGTTCGCGCTCGAGCACCCGTCGCTCGTCCTCCCGGAGCCGGACATCGACCGCCTGTTCAAGATCGTGCGCGAGTCCGGCTTCGTCGAAGACTGGGACGCCGCGCTCTACGGATACAAGCGGTGATACGTGGCCCAGATGTTGTCGCCGTAGCCGGTCTCGTTGGGGTTGTTCTTGGCCCCGACGGTCTTGACCAGCTCCTCCTCGGTCGGCTTCGGGTCCTTGGCCAGCTCGGCGTCGACGCGCGAGCGGACGACCGGCCCGGCCAGAGCCGTTCCGCCGCTTGACGTGGCGACCGAGTTGACCCGCGCGCCCACCTGGCCCGGCATGTTGTCGACCGCCAGCCGCTGCCACGCGGCGCGGTTCTCGCCCCACTTCTTCGGGTCCTTGATGTAGGCGCTCAGCGAGCCGACGCCGAGCCCTAGCCGGTCGGCCTCGGGGATCTCCTCGGCGAGCGACTTGCCGGTCTTCTTGTCCTTGCCCTTGCCCTCGCCGACGTGGGTGTGCTTCTCGTCGATCGTCTTCTTCAGCTCGACGCCGGAGAACATCGTCTTGACGTTGTCGTCGCTCAACCCGGACGGCGTGATCGTCCCCTGCTGGGCCTTGATGAAGTCGTCCGCGGTGGTGCCCGCGTCCGCCGCGGTCTTGACCGCGTCGAGCAACGTCTTGACCGCGGTCGTGCGCGCGATCGCGTCGTTGATCTCCTCCTTGGTCAGCTCGGGCGAGGCGAGCTTGCGCAGCGAGGCGTACTTGCGCAGCGCGTCGAGCGCGTAGGGCATCGTCGCCTGCTCGATCGTCGCCATGCTCGCCTTCACGGTCGCCAGCGTGTCCAGGGACGACTCCGTGGGCGAGGGAGCGTCGCCGCCGCGGTTGGTCTCCCAGACGCCGATGCAGTTCGTGATCCGGGTCGTCAGGACGTCGGCCGCCGGCAGGGTCGGCGCCGCCGCCTCGCGTGCCAGCCAGGAGACGACGCTGGCGTTCCCGGCGGTGCGCTGCATGGACAGGACGGCGACGACCGGCGTCGCCTCGGCGAGCGCGGGCTTTGCGGTGTCTGCTTCCGCGCCTGGTGTGCGCGCCGTGCGCTGCCTCATGCGAAGTCCGTTTCGTCGAGTTCGATCGGTGTGCCGTGCGGGGTGCGCTCCGCCGCATGCTGCCATGCGCCTCGATATCGCTCCAGCTGGGTGTCCGAGACCAGTCCGCGGGCGGACAGAACGCGTTCGAGGGTCGCCAGCCAGCGCTCGTAGTACCCGTCCTCGGGCGCGGCGGCGACCGCCTCGGTCCACTCGTTCCAGGTGAACACGCCGCGCTCGTTCAGCGCGACGACGAGCGCGAACGTCTGCGCCTGCCAGGGCTCGTCGAAGCTGTTCATGCGGGTGACAGGTACGGCTCGAACGCGTCGATCGTCACCGAGTCGGCCGAGTCGCGCCCCCACAGCTCCTGCGCCGTGAAGCGCACGGTGTAGAGCCACTGCGGGTCCTCGCCCGCGAACTGGGGGTTGCTGTCGGGGAAGACGTGGGTGCCGTGGACGAGCTCGACCGTGCCGACCTTGTCGCGGGCATAGCGGGGGAGGCGGGTGTGGGTGTGCGGGTGCGTATTGCGGGTGCGGACGCGGTCGCCGACCGCGAAGCGCGCCGGGCGGTCCGACTCGCGCGTGGCCGGCCCGCCGCGGGCGAGCATCGGCGCGACGTCCTCCGCGCCCAGGACCTTGTCCGGATAGCCGCGCTCGGCGAGCAGCCGTTCGAGGCCGGCGAGCCACAGCTCGTAGTAGGTCATCCCCAGGTACTCCGCCGGCGGACGGTCCTCGCGGGCGAAGCGCGAGGCGTCGATGTTCCACTTGCCGCCCGCGCCCATCGCCAGGACCATCGCGAACACACGCCGCTCCCACTCGCCGTGGAACCACGGCTCGTCAGGCTCGGGGACGACCGGCCCGAAGCCGTGCGCGCCGCCCATGTCGTGCGCGCCGTTCACAGCACGCCCGTGCCGATCATCGCGTCGCGGGTCACCAGCCCGGCGAGGCGCTCCTCGTCCCAGTCCTCGGTCCCGGGTGGGCGCATCGGCACCACCAGATAGCGCACCTCGGCGGTCGAGTCCCAGACGCGGACCTCGACGTCGTCGCCCAGCGTGACGCCGAAGTCGGCGAGCACGGCGCGTGGCTCGCTCACCGCCCGCGACCGGTACGGCGCGCTCTTGTACCAGACCGGCGGCAGGCCGAGCACGGGCCACGGGTAGCACGAGCACAGCGTGCAGACCACCATGTTGTGGACCGCGGGCGTGTTCTCCAGGGCGACCATGTGCTCGCCCTGGCGGCCGATGTAGCCGAGGTCGGCGATCGCGGCCGTCGCGTCCTCGAACAGGCGGGCGCGGTACTCGTCATCGACCCACGCGCGGGCGACGACGCGCGCCCCGTTGTGCGGGCCGACCTTCGTCTCATAGGTCTCGATCAGCGCGTCCAGCGCGGCCGGATCGACGAGCCCTTTCTCCATCAGGACGCTCTCGAGCGCCCGCACGCGGACCTGCGTCTCCGACAGCTCGGAATGGTGCTCGTGAGCCATGGACGCACTGTATCTCTGGTTGAAGCTACGGGCTCACGGGTACCGGCACGGCTCGAATGGACGACGAGCTGAAGATCCGCACCACGCGTGAGGGGAACACCGCCACGGTCGTGGCCACGGGGGAGATCGATCTGTCGACCGCCGACGAGCTGCGCTCGGCGGTCACCGGGGCCGTGGACGACGACGTAGAGAAGCTCCGGCTGGACCTGACCGCCGTCGAGTTCATCGACAGCGCCGGCCTCGGTGGGCTGCTCGAGCTGCGTTCGACGCTGCGGGCGAGCAACGTGAGGTTGGAGATCAGCGCGGGTGAGGGGCCGGTACGGCAGGCGATGGAGATCACCGGCCTCTCGGAGCTGCTGGCGCGATAGTTGCATCTGAAATCGGTTGCGCTACAGTGGTCGAGGCGTAACCGGAACCCCCTCCGGTTACAGGTCAGCAACACCTACTGGAGGGCACCACCCCATGAGCACCACCACCGCGCTCCCCGGCACCTTCAACGCCGATCCGGTCCATTCTTCTTTTGGCTTCGCGGTCAAGTACCAGAACGTCTCGATCTTCCGCGGCACGCTTGGTGAGGTCAGCGCGACGCTCGCCGACGGCAAGCTCGAGGGCTCCGCGAAGGTCGAGTCGATCTCGATCGTCTCGCCCGAGCAGTTCCGCGCGCACGTCCTGAGCCCCGACTTCTTCGACGTCGAGAACCACCCGACGGTCGACTTCACCTCGACCGACGTCGACCTCTCCGACGACGGCACGGCCACGGTCGCGGGCGACCTGACGCTGCGCGGCGTGACCAAGCCGGTCACCGCGGCGGGCACGTGGCAGGCTCCGTCGGTCGACGCGTTCGGCAACACCCGCGCGCACCTGCAGCTCGAGGTCACGATCGACCGCACCGACTTCGGCCTGAACTGGAACATGCCGCTTCCGTCGGGTGGCGACGCGCTCGCCAACGACGTGACGCTGACGGTCGACATCGCGCTCGTCCAGCAGGCCTAGTCCGGTGCGGATCCTCGGCATCTCCGGCAGCCTCCGCCGAGGATCCCACAACCGCAAGCTCCTCCGGGCGGCGAGCGCGCTGCTCCCGCCCGAGGTGGAGTTCGTGGAGTGGGACGGCCTCGCGACCCTGCCCGCCTTCGACGAGGACCTCGAGACGACGCCGCCCGCTGCGGTGCGCGCGTTCTTCGAGGCGGTCGAGGGCGCCGATGCGTTGCTGATCGCGACGCCGGAGTACAACGCCTCGCTGCCGGGTGCGCTCAAGAACGCGATCGATTGGGCTTCGCGGCCGTTCCCCGAGAACGTCCTGCGCTACAAGCCGACCGCGGTCGTCGGCGCCAGCACCGGCCTGTTCGGCGCGGTCTGGGCCCAGGCTGAGGTTCGCAAGACGATGAAGGCCTCCGGCGCCCACGTGCTCGAGTCCGAGCTGCCCGTCGGGATGGCCGACTACGCCTTCGTCGAGGGCGAGGACGCCCTTGCCGACCCGGAGCTCACCCAGCGGTTCAAGGACCTGCTCGGCGACCTCGTCCGCGAGGTCACCGCGCCCGTCGAAGCCTCATGATCGGGCCCGGCCGGCGGCTGCGGCGGCATCATGCCCGGGTTTCGGGCATCGCGAGGCGGTCGCGTGATGCTTGAGCTCCCGCTCATCCAGCCCACGCCCGGGCAGAAGGAGCGGGCGGATGCCGCGCGCAACCGTGCGCGGATCCTCGAGGCGGCGGGAGCGCTCGTCGCCGAGCAGGGCATCGAGTGCATGTCGATGGACGCCGTCGCGCGTGCCGCGTCGGTGGGCACCGGAACGCTGTACCGGCGCTTCGGCGACCGTGCCGGGCTCGCGTTCGCGCTGCTCGACGAGCAGACGCGGGACTTCCAGAACGCGCTGATCTCCGGGCCGCCGCCGCTCGGGCCGGGTGCGCCGGCCCGCGAGCGCCTGAAGGCGTTCGGCGCGGGCTATCTCGAGCTGCTCGAGACGCACGCCGACCTGATGGTCGCCGCCGCGCCGTCACCGAAGGACGGCTCGGCCGTCTACGCGCTGTACACGACGCACCTGGCGATCCTGCTGCGCGAGGCTGCTCCCCACCTCGACGCGCAGTTCACCGCGGAGGCGCTGCTCGCGATCTTCGCGCCGCTGCAGCATGTGCGCCTGCGCGCCGGACTGGGCTGGTCGGCCGAGCGGCTGCGCGAGGGCTGGGACGCCCTCGTGGAGTCGGTCTCGGCTTAGAAGCGCGCGGCGCGGAAGCCCGTGACGATGCGCGCCTGGCCGGACACGGCGCAGAGCGTGTGGTGGTAGCCGGCGGGCACGATGGCCTCGCCGCCCGGGCCCAAGAGATGCTCCTCACCGTCGAAGCGCAGCTCCGCAACGCCGTCGATCACGCGAAGCAGCGTGTCCTGAAGCGGCTGAAAGCGAAGAGAAGCCTCGTCCGTGAGGGTCTCGAAGTTGAGCTGGGCGCCGTAACTGACGGTGGCGGGGGAGGAGATCAGGGGAGCCATTGCCGTGAATATTCCCGGGGTCAGCCGGTCAGAGAAACGGAGCAGGCTCCCGTGCCGGGGTGTGGTTATCCGAAGGCTCCGATCCAGATTCTCGACCTGGCTACAAATCTGGCCGCACACTCTGTAAAATCCCTCGGGTAAGGGCCGGATCAAAGGGATTCGGTCATGTAGTGCCAGCGCCCGCAAGTTGCTACATCGGCTCCTCCGCGTTCGCAGCACACATACCCGTGGAGGACACGAAGCACATGGCAACCGGAACCGTCAAGTGGTTCAGCGACGAGAAGGGCTTCGGCTTTATCACGCCCGATGACGGTGGGAAGGACCTGTTCGTCCATCACACCGGCATCAACAGCAACGGCTTCCGCACCCTCGCTGAGGGCGCGAAGGTCTCCTTCGAGGCCGAGAACGGCCCGAAGGGCCCGAACGCCGTAAACGTCACGGCGATCTAGACCACTTGCGTTGCGGGCGCCCGTCGCACTCCGGTGCGGCGGGCGCTCTTGTCGTTAAAGGCTCCGGTCGAAGAACCCGGCGACCCGGCGCTCGTACTCCGTCGCGTGGGTCGCGATGCCGTTGACGTGCCCGGCGCCGGGGATCTCCCAGAGCGCCTTCGGCTCGCCCGCCCGTTGGATGTAGAGGCGGTTGAGGGTCTCGCCGTTCGGGCTCTTCGGGTCCGCGATCAGCAGGAGCGGGCGCGGAGCGATCCGCGGCACGAGCGCCTTGAGGTGCGTGGGTGGCGTGTGGCCGGTGCTGATCGCCACGGTCGCGTCGCGCAGCCCGTAGCTCACGCGCCCCAGCAGACGGTCCACACCGGAGAGGCCATCCGTGTCGATCTCCTCGCGCATCGTGCGCGCGCCGGCGCCCTCGGAGACGACGGCGGCGAGTCCGGTGTCCTCGGCGGCGGCCTCGAGCATCAGCTCGCCGCCCACCGACAGGCCGATGCCGCCGATGCGTGCCGGGTCGACGTCCCCGCGTCGCTTCAGGTAGCGGACCGCGGCCTTGATGTCCTCGTCGCCGCCCCAGCCCCAGGCGTTCGGGTCGCCCTCGCTGCGGCCCTCGCCGCGGCGGTCGAACAGCAGCACGCCGTAGCCGTGCCGCGCGAGCATCCGGGCCTGTCGCTGCGGGCCCTTGCGGCCCGGGAACGCGATCACGGCGGCGCCGTTGCGGGACGGGATGTACCAGCCCTCGAGCGTCAGGCCGTCCGCGGTCTCGAACGTCACCGTCTCATGCGGCACCCCGAGCTGGTCGGCGGGCACGACGGCGCGGGCCACGTGGGTCTCCACGTACCCGATCGTGATCGGCATGAGGACCACCGCCGCACCGACGAGGCCGCCGACGGCGAGCGCCGCGCGGCGCGGGTGGCGCCAGCGATCCGTCCGCCGCGCGGCGAACAGCGTGCGCGCGCCGTCACCGATCAGCACGGCGCCGGCCGCGAGCGCCAGCCAGCCCGTGACGTCACCCGCGCCGAGCCCGAGCTCGCGGGTGTAGTAGACGGCATCGACGCCCGTGGCCAGGCCCAGGATGCCGACGACGATCGCGATCGTCCCCCGCGCCCCCGGACGCATCCGCGGAGCGCGCCAGGCCAGCAGGGCGAGCAGCGCGAGCGGGACGAGGCCGCCGACGAGGTGGAAGCGGTCATCGACGAGACGCAGGGCGATGACGGCGAGGGCGAGACGGAACATGCCATCAAGGTCGCGCCCCCGAAGGGCCGCCCCCATGCGGCCCTCATCCCTCTTCGAGGTACGCAAACGCGCACCCGCCCAACCTAAAGGGTCAGACCCCTCAACATGCGATTTGGCTCTGCGCGGTCGTTTGCCATGTTAAGGGGTCTGACCCTTTAAGGAAGTTCAGGGTCGATTCAGGGGAGGTCCCCCATATGGGGAACGGGGCCGAATCGGGAGTCTCATCGCATGGCCTCCGAACTCCGCCCCGAGACGCTCCCGGTCCACATCGATTCGCTGCGCCGCGCCGCTCGTGGCATGACCCGCAATCGCGAGGACGCGGAGGACCTGGTGCAGGACACGCTGCTCAAGGTGCTCGCCAAGCCGCGCACGGTCGGTCCCGCCGGCCCCGGCCCGTACCTGCACCAGGCGCTGCGCAACACGCACGTCTCGTCGCTGCGGACCCGCGACCGCCGCCCGGTCCTCGCCCCGCTGGAGCCGGAGGACACCCGCCTCGTCGCCCCCGCCGGCGGCGAGCCCGTCGAGATCCTGCACACCCGCGAGGTGATCGACGCGATCCGCGCGCTCCCGCAGCCGCAGCGCGAGGTCGTCGCCGCCGTCGACGTCGCCGGCCTGGGCTACACCGAGGCCGCCACCCACCTGCAGATCCCCGTCGGCACCGTGATGAGCCGCCTGCACCGCGGCCGCGCGCGCCTCGCGACCTACGCCGAGGCGGCGTAGAACGCGCGCCGATAGGCGGTTGGCGATGTGTGCATGATCGCCGCGAAGTGATGTCTGAAGGTCGCCGCACTGGCGAAACCGACCGAGCCGGCGACGGTCTCGATCGACGCGTCCGACGTCTCCAGCAGCACCAGGCTCGCGCGCACGCGCTGCTCGAGCAGCCAACGGCCGGGCGTGGTCCCGGTCGCCTTGCGGAAGCGCCGGGTGAACGTGCGGACGCTCATGTACGCGCGGGCCGCGAGCGTGTCCAGGTCGAGCGGGTCGTCGAGGCGCTCCAGCGCCCACGCCATCACGCCGGCGATCGGATCGTCGTCGGGATGGGCGGGCATCGGCAGCTCGATCAGCTGGGCCTGCCCGCCGTCGCGGTGCGGCGGGATCACCAGCCGCCGCGCGACCGAGTTGGCGACCGCGCTGCCGTGGTCGCGGCGCACGATGTGCAGGCACAGGTCGATCCCCGCGGCGCTGCCCGCCGACGTCAGCACGCTCCCGTTGTCGACGTAGAGCACGTCGGCGTTGACCCGGACGCGCGGGTGCAACTCGGCCAGCCGCGCGGCGTAGCGCCAGTGCGTCGCCGCCTCCCGGCCGTCGAGCAGGCCCGTCGCGGCGATGAGGAACACCCCGCTGCAGATCGACACCAGCCGCGCGCCCCGTTCGTGGGCCGCCCGCACCGCGTCGACGACCTCCTCTGACGGCTCGCCGTGCCAGCCGGGCACGATGATCGTGTCGGCATCGTCCAGTGCCTCGAGCCCATGCTCGACGTAGAAGGAGAACCCGCCCGCGGTCGCGGGCAGCGGCCCCGGGATCTCCGCCGCGACTCGCAGCTCGTACCACCACGGGACGTCGAGCTCCGGCCGGCGCAGGCCGAACACCTCGACCACGCAGCCGAGCTCGAACGGCGCGACGCCGAAGGCGGCGAGCGCGACGACGCGATGCGGCGGCGCGAGCTCGCGCGTCGACGCGTGGCGAGCCGGCGCGGCGGCGGGGGCGGGCGGGACGGTCATGTGGCCAGATCTTGACGCATGTCGTCATTCAGGCCACTGGTCGGATGTCGGGAACTCCTGGACGCTGTGCGCCATGAACTACTTCGCCCAGCGCCTGCAGCACGAGACCGACGCCGACGACGTCGGCGCCGCCCTCTTGGACGGCTCCGCCGACTTCACCCTGATCGACGCCCGCTCCCCCGCCGCGTACGCCGCCGCCCACCTGCCGGGCGCGATCTCGTTGCCCCACCGCACGATGACGGCCGAGGCGCTCCCAGACGGTCCGCTCGTCGTCTACTGCTGGGGCCCTGGCTGCAACGCCGCGACGAAGGCGTGCGCGAAGATCGCCGGGTTCGGCCGCGACGACGTCAAGGAGATGCTCGGCGGCTTCGAGTACTACGTCCGCGAGGGCTACCCCGTCGAGGGCGAGCAGGCGGACCGTCACGACAAGGACCAGAGTGGCCTTGTGGTGCTCCCAGGTGAGACGATGCGCGGGTGCAGCCTCCCGAGCGAGCGCTCCGCGCCCTCCGCGACGCCTATGGTGCCGGCCATCTGAGCACGGCCACGCTCGAGTCGCGCGCCGAGTGGGTGCTCGGCGGGCGCATCGACGACGCGCTCTGGGACCTTCCCAAGCGCTGGTGGCGTCCCGCCCCGCCGGTCCGCTCCCTCGTCGCGGGCGATCGCGAGTGGCCGATCGGCGACCGCGGCCGCTGGGTGCTCGGCCGCGGCTCCGGCGTCGACGTGATCCTCGACGGCGACGACGCCGTCTCCCGCAGGCACGCCGAGATCGCGGTCCGGGCGGGGCTCTGCCTGATCCGCGATCTCGACTCCTGCAACGGGACGCTGCTCAACGGGCGGCTGGTGCGGCGGGCACGGCTCCGGCGCGGCGACGTGCTCGTGCTCGGCGAGACCGTCGTCCGCGTCCGCTGACGCTGGCAGAAATCGTGGGATATCGGTCCTAGGCGCCACGGCGTGTCGGTGGCAGGATTGTCCGCATGCCACCGATCCGCCGAGTCCTCGTCCTCGCCGTCGACGGCGTCCAGTCGCTGGACGTGATGGGTCCGATCGAGGTCTTCTGCGACGCCAACGACCAGGCGCCCGGGACCTACCGCATCGACGTGGTCGGGCCCACCCACGGCGGCCAGATCACGATGAGCAACGGCCTCAGGCTCGGTGTCGATCCGTTGCCGGAGCCGCCGCCGCGCATCGACACGCTCGTGGTGGCCGGCGGCGAGGGCGCCCGCCGGGCGGGCGACGACCCCGCGCTCGTGGACTGGATCGCGCGGGCCTCGCGCCGCGCGCGGCGCACGACGTCGATCTGCACCGGCTCCTACCTGCTGGCGGCGGCCGGTCTGCTGGACGGACGCCGCGCGACGACCCACTGGAACTACTGCGCGGTCCTGGCGCAACGCTACCCCGAGATCGACATCGACCCCGACCCCGTGTTCGTCCGCGACGGCGACGTCTGGACCTCGGCCGGGGTGACCGCCGGGATCGACCTCGCGCTGGCCCTGGTCGAAGAGGACCTCGGGGCGGAGGTGGCGCTGACGGTGGCGCGCCTGTTGGTCGTGTTCTTCAAGCGCCCGGGCGGCCAGTCGCAGTTCAGCGGCGCCCTGTCGGTCCAGCAGGCCTCGCGGCCGGCGCTGCGCGAGTTGCAGGCGTGGATCGCCGGCCATCTCGACGAGGATCTCTCGGTCGCGGCGCTGGCCGATCGCGCCGGCCTCAGCGAGCGCTCGTTCGCTCGCGCCTTCCGGGCCGAAGTCGGCCAGACCCCGGCGGCCTACGTCGAGGCGCTGCGCGTCGAACGCGCCCGCGACCTGCTCGAGGACGGCGCCCAGTCGCTGGAGTCCGTCGCTCGCGCCGCCGGGTTCTCCAGCGCCGAGGTGTTGCGCCGCGCCTTTCACCGGCGGGTGGGCGTGAGCCCCGCCGCCTACCGCGAGCGCTTCCGCCTCGCGGCCTGAGCACCGCCCGACCGCTCACCCCCGCACCGCGGGGTCCCGACACGCTGCCCGAAAGGACCGCAGGATGCTGCATGCACAGACGACGGCCGGCGCCGAGTACGACCTCGCGCGCGAACGGCCGACCAGCGCGCGGCGACGCCCGGCGGCGATCGTCGCCGGCTCGCTGCTGACCGGACTCGCCGCCGCGGCGGCGCTCGTGGCCGGGCCGTTCGCGGGCGGCCGCGAGGCCATCATCACCGGGGCGCTGCTGCTCGGCTTCGCCGTTGGCTGGGCGCTGCTGGCGGCGCTCTCGGAGCCGTGGGCGAGGGTCCCGGCCGCCGCGATGGCCATCACCGGCGCATTGCTGATCATCCTCGCGCCGGAGCCTGCGGTGATGTCAGCGCTCGGGTGGATCTGGCCGCCGTTGCTCCTGGCGCTCGTGGCGTGGATGGTCGTGCGCGCGCGGCGCGGCCGTTGGCTGCTGTACCCCGTGTTCGCCGTGCTTGCGCTGGCGGCCGCCGGCGGTGGCTACGAGACGCTGCGCACGGCGACCGACCCGGCCGTGGCACAGGCCGGATCCCGGCTCGTCGACATCGGCGGCGGCCGCCGGCTGAGCATTCGCTGCACCGGCTCGGGCAGCCCGACGGTCGTGCTCGAGCCCGGCCTGGGCGAACCCGCGTCCGCGATGGCGCGGTTGATCGCCCCCGACGTCGCGCGCACCACGACCGTCTGCGTCTACGACCGCGCAGGTCACGGGAGGAGCGACGCGGCTCCCGCGGGCGGCGCCGACCCGGCCCGCGACCTGCACGCCCTGCTCGAACGCGCCCACGTCCCCGGCCCGTACGTGCTCTCCGGGCACTCGCTGGGGGGCGTCCTCGCGCTGGACTACGCCCGCCGCTACTCCGGCGAGGTGGGTGGCATCGTGCTGCTGGACTCGATGCACCCCCACCAGACCAACGTCTTCGCCCACACGGACCGTCTGCTGGCCATCGTGCCCACGCTGGCACGCACGGGTCTCGGGCGGCTCCTGCTCGATCCCAAGGAGGGCGAGCCGACGACCCAGGCCACGCAGCTCGTGCGCGACATCGAGGAGATGCCGGCCGAGCTCGACCGCGCGGCCGAGCTGAGAACGCTCGGCGACCGCCCGCTGGCCGTCGTCACCGCCGCCCGTGGCTCGAGGCCGAACTGGGCGGCGCAACAGGACGACCTCGCACGGCTGTCGAGCACCACCGTCCACCGCACCGTCCCCGGCTCCACGCACGCCTCGCTCGTCGAGGACCCGACCGATGCGGCCGAGTCCAGCCGGGCGATCCGTGACATCGTGAAGGCGGTCCGCGGCTAGTCCGTGAACGACACGCCGATCGCGTTCTGCGGCGGTGCGTCGAGGGTGTCCTTCCCGCCTGCGCCGGTGATCGCGAGGGTGTCGGTGGGCTCCGGGTGGGAGATGTTGACCGTCCACGGAAGGCCGGTCAGGCGGGTGCCGGTCAGCTTGAACGCGTCGGCGCGGTTCGTGCCGGTCACGGTCACGCGGTCGGCGAAGCGGTCTCCGAGCGGGGTGATCGGGAGGCCGGCGAGGCTGACGTCGACGAGCTCGACGCCCGTGCGCGAGAGATCGCCGACGGCCAGCGTGTCGTCCCCGGCGCCGAGCACGGGGTCGAGCTCCTCGACGTCGTCGAGCAGCAGGCCGGCGAAGCGGACGGAGCGACCCTCGGCGGCCATCGTGTAGTCGTCGTTCTCGTTGGTGGCGGTGAAGGAGAGCGAGTCGCGGCTCGCGCCGCCGTCGACGCGGTCGGCGCCGTCGCCGGGCTTGTAGGTGAAGCGGTCGAAGTCGCCGCCCATCGCGACGACGTCGTCGCCCTTGCCGCCGCTGACGTCGTCGAAGCCGGGGCCGCCGATCAGGCGATCGGCGAGCGGCCCGCCGATAAGCACGTTGTCACCGGGGCCGCCGATCAGCGTCACGCCGAGCGTGGCGGAGGAGGCGCTGACGATGTCATCGCCGCCGCGGCCGTCGACGGTCAGGTCCTGGACGCCGTCCGGGCGCACGAAGGTCGGACCGAGCACGCCGAAGGAGGAGACCGAGATCTGGTCGTCGCCGTCGGACCCCGCGACGCGCAGCTTGGGCGCCTTGGCGTCGACCTGGAAGGCATCCGTGGCCGAGAGGTCGCCGACGAACACGTCGGACCCGGTGAGCTGCAGGATCTCGACGCCGTCGATGTCGGCGTCGCCGACGCGGACGTGGTCGCCCGCGGCCACCGCGCTCGCACCCTCGAGCGCGAGCGTGTCGTTGCCGTCGCCGCCGTCGATCCGCACCCGCTCGGCCTTGCGGGCGGGGAAGGTCTTGCCGTTGAGCGTCACCTCGATCCGCCCGCCACGCCGCAGGACGGAGATCGCGTCGTCGTCGGCCGAGCCGGAGACCACCAGCGTCCCGCGCTCGACCCGCACCTGCAGCGGCGCGTTCACGAACTCGCGCCGGCCGTACTTGATCTTCGCCCGTCTGACATCACCGCCGATCTTCTTGGCGAACGCTCGGGCGAGGTCGGCGTCCTCGAGCGAGGCGACGAGCAGCAGGTGCTGGTCCTGCGTGACCGAGCCGCCGAACAGCCGCTCGCGCGCCTGGGCGTCGTCGAGCAGGCCCTGGCGCAGTGCGCTCGCCGTCACGCGCGGCACGTCGAGCAGCACGCCGTCGACCTCCTCGGCATCCTTGTCGAACGTCAGCACCGACTGCTGCGCGAAGCGGGCGCGGATCGTGTCGGCGATCGTGTGCAACTCGTCGTCGTCGACGTGGTCGACGTCGAACCTGCGGGAGCGCTCGAACGTGGTGGTCGTTCCGTCCGAGAACACGCCGTCGAGCAGTTCGGAGCCTCGCGGTGCGCCGCCGCCGTCGTCGATGATGCGCTCGACCTGGCGCGCGAAGCCCTTCAGGTCGTCCTTGAGCCGCGGATCGGCGGGGTCGGTGATCACCGCGGTGTTGTTGGTGGCGAAGATCTGCGCGTCGGACGCGGAGGCAGCGGGCGCGGCGACGGCCAACAGCGCCAGCGCCCCGAGCAGTGGCCGGATCATGCCCCTCCGGACGTTCCGCGACCCCCCGCCCGTCCCGCGGCGCCTCCTACTTAAAGGGGTCAGGCCCCTTTAGGAACGGCGAGGATGTCCGGGGCGGAGGTGCGCTCGAGGTCGGCGGCGTGGTCGTCGGGCTGCTCCTGGGAGCGGCGTTCGGCGGCGACGCGCTCGCGGTAGATCTCGATCTCGGCCGCGGTCGTGATGTCGTCCCAGCCGAGCACCTCGGCCATCAGGAGCGCCGCCGGCTCCGAGGCCTCCAGGCCTCGGTCCCAGGTCTCGATCGAGATCCGCGTGCGGCGGGTGAGGACGTCGTCGAGGTGCAGCGCGCCCTCGTGGGTGCACGCGTAACGGACCTCGACGCGCAGGTAGTCGTCCGCGCCCGGCAGCGGCTCGCCCAGCTCGGGGCGCTCGGCGATCATCGCCAGCAGGTCCTCGATCCGTGTGCCGTAGCGGCGCAGCAGGTGCTCGATGCGGGCGACGTGAACGTCGGAACTGAGTCGCTCGCGGCGGTTCCACATCGCCTGGAAGCCGTCGGCGCCGAGCAGCGGCGTGACGTGGGTGGCGGAGGGCGGGACCGCGCGGTCGAGGCCGCGGGCGACGGCGTCGATCGCGTCGCGCGCCATCACGCGATAGGTCGTGTACTTGCCGCCCGCGACCGCCACCAGCCCAGGCACGGGGACGGCGACCGTGTGCTCGCGCGAGAGCTTGGACGTCGACTCGGACTCGCCGGTCAGCAGCGGGCGCAGGCCGGCGTAGACGCCCTCGACGTCCTCGCGCGTCAGCGGCTGATTGAGCACCTGGTTGACGGTGTCCAGGACGTAGTCGATGTCGGTAGCAGAGGCCGCCGGGTGCGCCTTGTCGAGCGCCCAGTCGGTGTCGGTGGTGCCGACGATCCAGTGCCGGCCCCACGGGATCACGAACAGGACGCTCGTCTCGGTGCGCAGGATCAGCCCGGTGTCGAGCTGCAGCCGGTCGCGCGGGACGACCAGGTGGATGCCCTTCGACGCGCGGACCTTGAACTTGCCGCGCTCGCCCACGAGGTCCTGGACGTCGTCGGTCCACACGCCGGTGGCGTTGACGACCTCGCGCGAGCGGACCTCGCGCGTCCCGCCGGAGAGCTCGTCGCGGACGCGCACCCCGGTCACCCGCTCGCCCTCGCGCAGGAACCCGACGACGCGGGCGTTGGAGACCGTCGCGGCGCCCAACGCCGCCGCGGTGCGGGCGACGGTGAGCGTGTGGCGGGCGTCGTCGACCTTGGCGTCGTAGTACTGGATCGCGCCCACGAGGGCGTCCTTCTTCAAGGCGGGCGCGATCTTCAGCGCGCCTCTGCGCGTGAGGTGGCGGTGGCGGGGGAGACCCCCGTGCCCGCCGAGCGTGTCGTAGAGCGCGAGGCCCGCGCCGATGTAGGCGCGCTCCCAGTGCTCGGTCAGCGGCAGCAGGAACGGCACGGGCGTGACGAGGTGCGGCGCGAGCACGTTGAGCAGCAGCCCGCGCTCGCGCAGCGCCTCGCGCACCAGCCCGAAGTCGCGCTGCTCGAGGTAGCGCAGGCCGCCGTGGACGAGCTTGGAGCTGCGCGACGACGTGCCCGCGGCGAAGTCGCGCGCCTCGACCAACGCCACGTTCAGGCCGCGCGTCGCCGCGTCGAGCGCGCAGCCGGCGCCGGTGGCCCCGCCGCCGATCACGACGACGTCGAAGACCTCGGCCGCCAGCCGTTCGAGCGCCTCGTGGCGCTGCTGCGGACCGAGCTGGCTTGCGTCGGGCATCAGGCACTAGCGTACGCGCATGGCGGACTACATCGGCGCGATCGATCAGGGCACCACGAGCACGCGCTTCATCGTGTTCGACCGCGACGGCCGGATCGTCACCTCCGACCAGCGCGAGCACGAGCAGATCACCCCGAAGGCCGGCTGGGTCGAGCACGATCCGAAGGAGGTCTGGACGCGCACGCGCGAGGTGATCGGCGGCGCGCTCGCGAGCTCGCGGCTGGAGGCGGGTGACATCGCCGCCGTCGGCATCACCAACCAGCGCGAGACGACCGTCGTGTGGGACCGCGAGACCGGCGAGCCCGTGTACAACGCGATCGTCTGGCAGGACACGCGCACCGACGCGATCGTGCACGAGCTGGGGGACGTCGACCAGCTGCGCGAGGCGACAGGCCTGCCGCTGTCGACCTACTTCTCCGGGCCGAAGGTCAAGTGGATCCTGGACAACGTCGAGGGTGCGCGTGCCCGGGCGGAGGCGGGCGAGCTCTGCTTCGGGACGATCGACACGTGGGTCACGTGGAACCTGACCGGCGAGCACGTGACCGACGTGACCAACGCGTCGCGGACGCTGCTGATGGACCTGGAGACGCTCGACTGGCACGAGCCGAGCCTTGCGCTGATGGGGATCCCTCGATCGATGCTGCCGGCGATCCGGTCCTCGAGCGAGGCGTACGGCGAGGCGCGCGGCACCGCGATCGGCGGGACGCCGGTGGCGGGCATCCTCGGCGACCAGCAGGCCGCGCTGTTCGGGCAGACGTGCTTCGAAGCGGGCGATGCCAAGAACACGTACGGCACCGGCTCGTTCCTGCTCGTCAACACCGGCACCGAGGTCGTGCGGTCCGACGCGCTGCTGACGACCATCGGCTACCAGCTCGGCGAAGGCGACGCCACCTACGTGTTGGAGGGATCGATCGCCGTCACGGGCGCGTTGATCCAGTGGCTGCGCGACCGGTTGCAGATCATCGACTCCGCGCCGGAGGTGGAGGCGCTCGCGCGCTCCGTGGACGACAACGGCGGCGTGTTCTTCGTCCCCGCCTTCAGCGGCCTGTTCGCCCCGTACTGGCGCGACGACGCCCGCGGGCTGCTCATCGGCCTGACCGCCTTCGCCGGGCGCGGCCACATCGCCCGCGCCGCGTTGGAGGCGGCCGCGTGGCAGTCGCGCGAGGTCGTCGACGCCGCCAACGCCGTCGCCGACGTCCCCTTCACCGAACTGCGCGTGGACGGCGGCATGACCGCGAACGAGCTGCTGATGCAGTTCCAGGCCGACGTGCTCGGCGTGCCCGTGATCCGCCCGGCGGTCACCGAGACCACCGCGCTGGGCGCCGCCTACGCGGCCGGGCTGGCGACCGGGTTCTGGGCCGACCAGGCGGAGCTCAAGGAACGCTGGGCCGAGGACAAGCGCTGGGAGCCGGCGATGGACGTCGCCGAGCGCGAGGCGCAGTACGCGCGCTGGAAGAAGGCCGTCCAGCGCTCGCTCGGTTGGGTCGACTAGGGGGTTAACCGGTGAGTGGTCCGCCAGCGGCCACGAATGTGAGAGCCGCGTGGCGCTGGCAGCCTGCTCAGCCATGCGATGGATCGCGATTGCACTTCTTGGCACGGTTGCCGCGTTTGCCGCACCGGCCTCCGCCCAGGTTCAGCCCGCCGGCACCGGTGAGCCGTTGTTCACGAACTCGGCGCAGAACACGCAGTGGTTCGAGTGGCCGGCGACGTCGGGGATCGACGCGTACCGGGTCCGCTACGACTACTACGAGAACAACACGCTCAAGGCGTCGCCGACCGTGAACGTCCCGCTCGGCTCCGGGTCGAGCTGGGCGAACTGGAGCGGCGTGGCCAACCTGCAGCACGGCGGCCAGTACGGCGTGTGCGCGCAGGGTCAGTACTCGTTCCCGAACGACTCGCTGTTCTTCTCCGACGGTCCCAACTCGTGCTCGATGGGGACCATGCTCGGGCGCCGGGCGTACACGACGATCGACCGCTCCAAGCCGACGGCGGCGATCTCGCTCGCGGGCGGCGCCGCTTACGTGAAGGACACGAAGGTGCCGGTGAAGATCGACTTCGCCGATGACGTCGCCGGGCCGTTCCCCGCGAACTTCCTCTGCTTCCAGGTCGGCGGCGACGGCCAGGGGTTGTGCGACAAGAACACCGGTGCGATCTACGGCCACAACCCGGCGTGTTCGGTGCCGGGTGGTGCCGGCAAGACGACGACGTTCCTCTGCACCGCCGACTACGGCACGGTGGCGGACGGGAACCTGTGGGCGTGCGTGATCGCGGCCGACGCGTCGATCCCCGACAACCCGAACGGCCCCGACCAGCGGCAGAGCGCCGAGAAGGCCAACCTGTCGGCGCCGAGCTGCGACGGCGTCACGGTCGACCGCACGGCGCCGACGGTCGCGATCCAGGTCGCGTCGGCCGCCGTCAAGGTGGGGGACCTCGTCTCGTTCGGTATCGCGGCCACCGATGCCACTTCGGGACTCGCCGGTGCCGCGACGTGGGCGTGGGGCGACAACACCGCCGGCGGGAGCGGCGACGCGGCCGCGCACACGTACACGCAGGCGGGGACGTACGAGGTGGCGGCGAGCGTGGCGGACGCGGCCGGGAACGTGGCGGTCGCGAAGAAGACGATCACGGTCGCGCCCGCGGGCGGCGGCGACACGTCCGGCGGCGGTGGCACTCCGGGCGGCGGCACCGGCGGCGGCGACACGTCCGGCGGCGGTGGCATCCCGGGCGGCGGCGGCACCCCCGGCGGCGGCACGCCGAGCGGCGGCGGCACGCCGAGCGGGGGCGGCACGCCGGGCGGCGGTGGCACGCCGAGCGGCGGTGGCACGCCGAGCGGCGGCGGCACGCCGAGCGGCGGTGGCACGCCGGGCGGCGGCGGCACGCCGCCCGAGGCCGGCGAGGGCGACGATGCGCCCTCGCTCGAGCTCGCCGCGCCGCGCACGGCGCGGGCCCGCGCGACGTCGATCCCGGTCGAGCTCACCGCGAGCGGCACCGGGCGCGTCCAGCTCACGCTCGTCAGCGGCAAGCGCGTCGTCGCCCGCGCGAACGTCCGGCTCGACGCCGACGGGACCGCCGATCACCGCTTCAAGCTGCCCAAGGGCATGAAGCCGGGGCGCTACACGCTCAAGGCGACGTACGGGACGGTCACGGTGTCGCGGAACCTGACCCTGACCGGCAAGGCGTCCGCCCGCCGCGCGAGCGCGAGCTCGGTGCCCGGCGTGGCGCTCGGCGCCGGCCCGCTCGGCCTGCCCGACGGACGCTTCCACGGCGCCCGTCCGAACCGCACCTTCGAAGTGGGCTAGCGCGGCACGTAGCGGCCGTGCAGCATCAGCGGGTTGCCGTCGGGGTCCGCGAAGAAGGCCATGTGGCACACGCCGGTGTCGAGCGTGTCCCCGAAGAACGTCACGCCGCGGCTGCCGAGCAGCTCCCGCATCCCCTTCACGTCATCGGTGTGCAGCGCGACCGCGTTCGTGTTCGCGTTGAACTCCAGGCCCGCCGTCGTCGGGTCCCACACGCTCAGCGTGGTGCCGCCGAGGTCGAACTCCGAGAAGGGCTTGTCGACGGTGTGCTCGGACTCAGCGAGGCCGAGCGTGTCGCGGTAGAACTCCGTGGCGCGCGCAGCGTCCTGGGTCGGGATCGGGACGAAGTCGACGCGGGTGATCGAAGGCATGTCCGCACCCTACGCGCGGTTGCGGTCAGGTTCTGTCCGCGACCAGCAGAAGAGCGCACTGCCACGGCAGCGCCGTCACGGCCGCGACGAGAAGGATCGCGGCCCCGTAGGCGCCCACGCCATATCCCAACAACCAGCCGAGATGGGCGATGGCCACTCCGCAAAAGGCGACCGCGGCGCCCAGGAACCCGGCATGCTCCGGCCGCGCACCCGGCCGGAGCCAGTGGTCGGCCGCGAACGCGACCGGGATCCCGAGGTAGAACGACGTCACGAACAGGAACTGCCAGTCACCGCCGATGTAGCCGACGATCGCGCCCCCGACGGCGAGCGCGAGCGTCGTGACCGCGGTCAGGCGCAGCCACGAGGGAACGACGGGCCATCGGCGCAGCGTGGCGCCGAACACGCCGAATCCGAGCAGCAGCGCCCCGGCGAACGCCGCCCACGAGCCGGTGCGCCCGTGCTCGCGCGGGCCGACCGCGTCCGCGAAGACGTCGCTCGTGTCTGCGCCCGACGGGCCGCCGAAGATGCAGCGCATGCCCGGCGGGGTCCACTGGCGAGACGACGTCGCCCAGGATCCCTCCGCCATCGGGGTGCAGAAGGAGTCGTTGACGAGGAATCCCGAGTACCCGACGGCGGCGTAGAACAGCAACGCCACGAGCGCGGCCGCCCCGACCGCGCGCGCGGCGATTGACATGTCCTGAGTATATGTGTCCACGGGCTGACAGCGCGGGCTTGAGCGCCGCAGACGGCCCGCCGATGCGGTTCCCATGTTCCGCTCACGCATCCTGCCGGCCGTCATCGCCCTCTGGGGCGCCGCGATCGTCCTTCGTCTGCTGCTGAACGGCCCCGGGGGAAGCGGCTCCTACGCCGTCGGCGGATTGTTCGCGGGGGTGATCGGCCTCGTGATGGTCGCGGCCGGGGTGCGCTCGCTGCTGCGCTCGTGAACGCCCGCGCTCACGCGGTGGCGACGCGCGGGAACAGCTGCGCACGGCCCACGAGGCGTTCTTGCGGATCGAGATGGAGGCCTTCGCCGAGCGGGCCCGGGGTCTAGATCGCCATGCGGCTGCTGTGCTCGACGCCGGCGGCGTCGCGCCACGTGACGCGTTCGAAGCCCTTCACCTGGAACAGCACCGCGTTGTCCTGGACGCGCTTGGTCAGCACCTCGCCGGACTTGAGTCGCACATCCACGCGGTCGACCCCGTCGGGGAGGAGCAGTGCGTAGAGCGCGGCGGGGCGGAGGAAGAGCTTCTGCCAGTGCGGGCGCACGTTCACCGCGGCGGGGTCGAAGGGGCCGCAGCCCTGTCCCGCGGGTTTCGCTCCGCGGGTGATCAGGACGCAGAGCGCGACCTCCCCGTTCTCGACACCCGGGATGACGTAGAGCCCGTAGGCGCCGGAGACGGCGAGCCGCCGCACGGCGGCGGGGTCGAACGTCAGCTGGTCCGCGACGTGCTCAAAGCGCAGCGCCGGCGTGCGGTCCGAGGCCCGTTGCGGACGCCGGAACACCGCGAAGACGCTGCCCAGCGACGCCTGCACGCCGTCGGTCGTCGAGGTCGGCGTGGGCGTGGCCGTCGGGGTGACCGTGACGGCGGGGACCTCGTCGTCCGCGGTGCGGGAGAGCAGGACGAGCGCGAGGACCACGGCGGCCGCGGCCGCGACGAGCGGCGCCAGCCTCCATGCCGGCCGGCGGCGTGCGACGCGCCGCTCGGCGCTCGCGCGGACCGCGGCGCGCAGTTCAGGGACCTCAGCCATCGTCGGACTCCACCAGTGTTCGCAGTGATTGCAGGTACGCGAGGAGCTCCTCGGCGGGCCGTAGTCCGAGGCGGTCGACCCGCTCGAGCCACTCGTCGGACAGGTGCGCGTAGTCGCTCACTACAACCCTTGTTCCGACTTGTCCGGAGAACGTGACCAGGGTGGAGGCGAACGTCACCCTTTGGGGGACTGGCGCCTCGTCGCGCGGCGAGGGACCATACGATCATGCGCTGGCTGGTCGTACTCGCGGCATGCGGTGTGCTCGCGGGCTGCGGCGGGAGCGAGTACGTCGAGGAGGCGGCGCCGACACGGGCGCCGACGTTGCACTTCGTGAAGCTGCCGCTCGTCCTGACGAGCAAGGGCAACGGCGTGTCCGTGTGGTTCCGGCTGAACCGGCCGCTGGGCGACAACGAGGGCGCGCTCGGTGAGCATCCGGACTACGCGGCGAGCATCGAGATCGACGGGACGACGCCCGACATCCCGCTGCTCTACCGCGACGACCTGCACCCGACGTGTTACGGGCAGTTCCTCGACGGAGACGTCACCATCGGCCAGGACGTGAACGTGGGGCTGAGGCTCGGACCGGACGAGCGGATCGTGGCCACGGCGACCGTCCAGGAGGAGACCGGAGCGAGCGGCGACGCGCAGGCCGTGCGCCGGCTGCGTTGCCCCTCCGATCACGGCGCGACCCGTCGCTGCAAGGGCGTGGTGGACGGCAGGTACATCTTCGGCATCGACGTCCGCAGCGCCACCAACACGTCCTGCCGGACGGCGCGGGCGGTGATGCGCAGCGCGGGCCGCTGGGCCGACTCCCGGCGCTGCTACGAGACGCTCTGCGCGGGCAAGCACCGCATGAACCGCGGCTACCGCTGCGACGCCGAACTGGTCGGCGAGGCCGCGTGGCAGATCACCTGCACCCGCGGCGACAAGATCGTCCGCGGCTTCACCGCCGACTGATCAGGCCGTGACGCTGAACTGCTCGGCCAGCAACCGCTCGAGCGCGGCGACCTCGAGCGGCGGCGCGAACAGGTAGCCCTGGCCGGTGTCACAGCCCAGCTCGCGCAGGTGGGCGAGCTGGGACTCGTCCTCGATGCCCTCGGCGACCGTGCGCAGGCCCAAGGAGCGTCCGAGTTGCACGAGGGTCTGGATCAGCGGGTCCGACTCGCGCGAGCGGGCGGACGCGGCGATGAACGTCCGGTCGATCTTCAGCGAGTCGACCGGCAGCTGCTGCAGGTAGGCGAGCGAGGAGTAGCCGGTGCCGAAGTCGTCGATCGCGACCCGCAGACCGGTGGTCTTCAACGCGCGCAGCAGCTCGGCGGCGCCCGCGGGGTCGCGCATCAGCGCGGTCTCGGTGATCTCCAACACCAGCTGGTCGCCCTCGAGCCCGGAGACCCGCAGCGCATGTCCCACCGCGGCCTGCAGACCGGGATCGTCGAGCTGGCGGGCCGAGACATTCACCGACATGCGCGTCGGCGTCCCGCGCGCCACCCACGCCGCGGCCTGGCGGCAGGCGGTCTCGAGCACCCACGCGCCGATCTCCACGATCAGCCCGCTCTCCTCGGCGAGCTGGATGAACTCGGTGGGCGGGACGAGCCCACGCGTCGCGTGCTGCCAGCGCAGCAGCGCCTCGACCGCGGCGATCTCGCCCGTGTCGAGGTCGAGGATCGGCTGGTAGACGAGGAACAGCTCCTCCCGCGCGATCGCGCCGCGCAGGTCGTTCTCCAGGGCGAGCCGGTCGTGCGCGGCGATGTGCATCTCGTGGCGGAACTCGGCGTAGCGGTTGCGGCCGGCGCCCTTGGCCTCGTACAACGCGATGTCAGCGTCGCGCAGCAGGTCCCTGGCCGCGTCGCGATCGCCGGTGGCGATGCCGATCGAGGTCGTGATCGAGATCGGGCTCCCGGTGCCGAGGTCGAACGGCTCGCGCAGCACTGCGAGGATGCGCTCGGCGATCCCGGGCGCGCCGCCTTCCACCAGGACGACGAACTCGTCGCCGCCGAGGCGTCCGATCGTGTCGCCCTCGCGCAGCACGCCGATGATCCGCGCGGCGACGTTGCGCAGCAGCTCGTCGCCGACGGGATGGCCGAAGGTGTCGTTGACGCCCTTGAAGCCGTCGAGGTCCATGAACATCGCCGACGCCTGGCCACCCGTGCGGCGGGCGTGGACGAGCATCTGCTCGGCCCGGTCCATGATCAGCGCGCGGTTCGGCAGCCCGGTGAGCGCGTCGTGGAGCGCCTGGTGGCGCAGCTGGCCGGTCTTCTCCTCGACCATCTTCAGCGCGCGGGCGCGGCCGCGCGCGAGCACCTGCACGAGCACGAACGCCAGCACGCCCATCGCCAGCCACACCGACAGCACCAGCCACGCCTGCAGCGCGGGCGAGGAGAACCCGCTCGGCGCGGCGCGCGTCACGGTGACCGTCCAGCGCCCGTCGGCTTGGACGGTGATCCGGCGGGTCAACGTGTCGCCGACCGGGAACGGCCCGAAGCGCGCCGTCGACGGGCTGCCGAGCGTCTCCGACAACGTGCGGAACGCGGCGCCGGCGCCGGTGGGGATCCGGTTCTCGGGCACGGCCGAGTGCTCGCGCTCGAGTGACACCGACACGCCGCGCTGACCGGCGACGGCGGAGCGCAGGATCGGCTCGGAGTCGAACAGGCCGATGATCCATCCGGTCGCCCGCGCGCGGCGGGCCTGCAACGTGGGCGGGACGCCGCCGCCGCGATAGACCGGCGCGACGACCTCGAACATCTCGTGCCCGTGGCCCGAGCTGGTCACGTACGCGCTGAACTGGCCCGTGTCGCGGGTCTGGACGAGCAGCTTGGATATCTGGCAGAGGTCGTAGCCCGGGATCGCGGCGTCGGTCAGCGCCTCGTTCATCCCCGGTCCGGCCACGCCGATCCGCGGCAGGCAGTAGTAGGGCCGATCCCCCGGCGGGTAGACGTTGGGCACCGGCTTGCGGACGATCTGGGTGAACGCGAACCCGGCGACGCCCTTGAAGCGCTTGTCGACGCCCATCGACGTGTACCAGGCCGCGAAACGCTCGTTGGTCAGCTGCGGGTCGTCGGCCACCAGCGTCCGCGCGGCGAGCGTGAGGTCGTCCATGCGTCGCACCGCGGTCGTGACCGACGCGCCGACGGACGCGGCCTGCGCGGCGAACGCCTGGTCGTTCTGGCGCTGGACCTGGGTGCGCCAGAGGCCGGCCGAGAGGCAGGCGAGCGCGGCGAACACGGCGAGCAGCAGCCAGGACATCCAGGTCCGGGGTCCGCCGATCGATCCGCGCTTGGTTCGCACCGTCCCGGGTGATCGGCCCCGGCACGGGCGCTCTTGATCGTCTAAGCGTCGAGAGACGCCATCTTCGCTCTAGCCTGCTGCAGCGCGAGCTCGGCGTCCTGACGCAGCTCGAGCAGCAGGTCGCGGCCCGCCATGCTCGCCTGGAAGGCCTGCTCCATCAAGCGGGCGAGGTCGGAGTCGCGGGCGTCCGCGAGCCTCGTCTCGGCCTGGGCGATCGCGGCCACGAGCGCGGGAGAGGCGCCGGTACCGATCGGTCGCGCGGTCGCGTACGGGGAGGTCTCCCACTGGCGGACGAGGTTGCCGATCCCCTCGGCGTCCCCCGCCTTGTACGCCTGGTTGAGGCGCTTCATGAACGCCTCGGCGTGCCCGCGTCCGGCGTCGTCGGCGACCAGGTCGGGGTGCATGCGCTTGGCGGCGTCGCGGAAGAGGGTCTTGAGGTCGTCGTCGGGCGGCGGGCCGGCCGGGGCGGGGATCGCGCCCATCGCGGTGGTCGTCTCGCGGAAGCGCTGCTCGGCGGCGTCGGCCGCCGCGGCGTCCTCGACGGCGCCCGTGCGGACGGCGACGATCGCGAGGATCTTCGCCTCGAGCTCCTGCACCTGCAGGTCGACGACGCCGACCATCCGCAGGTAGTCCGACTGGAACGCGGCGAGCTCGGACCGCAGCGTCGCGTGCTCCTCCTCGATCTGCGCGAGCCGGTCGCGCAGCGCCTCAGGCGCGTCCACGTGCAAGGTCGAGAAGCCGGTCGAGGATCCGCTCGCCGTCGGCGCGCAGTCCGTTGTGGTCGTATTCGCTGGTCACCCACGCCCGCATCCCGGGCACGAACGCCGCGGTCTCCTCGGAGAACTGGCGCTCGACGTAGAGGTCCTCGGTGTAGATCGCGGCGGCGATCGGGACCGTGTTGGCCCGCAGGACGTCCTCGTCATACAGCCGCGGCCACTCGACCGCAGCCAGCTCATCGGCCACGTCGCGCGCGGGAGCGAGCGCTCCGTAATCCTCGAAGAGCCACGGGAAGATGTGCTCGCCGGTGAACCACTCCGGGTGCTCCTCGAACTCCGCCGGGCGCGTGCGCGCCGCCGACCAGTTCGTGACGCGCCCGTCGGCGTAACAGGCCTCGTGCAGGATCGCGTAGATCGGGTTGCGGGCGATGCCGAGCTCGTCGGCCCCGTCGTGCAGGAACGCGGGCGAGCCGAACGGCAGCTCGAGGATGTAGTGCAGCGCCTCCGGCCCGTCGCTCATCCCGAGCTTGTTGCCGTGGGTGCGGAAGCGGCGCGAGGTCAGCCGGTCAAGACCCGGCAGCCGCACCTCCTCGGCGTCGAGGCGGGCGACGATGTCCAGCATCCTTGCGCGATCCTCGGGAAACCGCGCGTAATAGCGCCGGTTGCGCTCCGCCATCCGCTTCCACGTCGCGCTGTAGACGTCGTCCACGGGCCGCGCGATCGGCGGCGTGCCGCCGGTCACCAGCGCCTCGCGCAACGAGTCGGGGGCGATCGACAGGTACGCGAACGAGCAGAACCCGCCGAAGCTCTGCCCGAGGATGCTCCAGCGGTCGACGCCGAGGGCCTCGCGCAGCAGTTCGGCGTCGCGCACGATCGAGTCGGCGCGGAAGTGCCGCAGGTACGACGCGCTCTCGGACCCGTCGACCGGTGTCGACCGGCCGGTGCCGCGCTGGTCGAGCAGCAGCATCCGGAAGTCCTTCAGCGCGCGGTCGAGGAAGCCTGGCCCGCGCGGGTTGCCGGTCACCCGGAACGCCTCGAACCCCGGGCCGCCCTGGAAGAAGACGAGGAACGGCTTCTCGCGCCCCTCGGGCTCGGCGACCTCGCGCGCGTAGACCGTGATCTGCTCGCCGTCCGGTGCCGCGTGGTCGAGCGGTACGCGAAGCTCGTGGTCGATCAGGACGAGCCCCGGGATCACGCCACGGACTCCAGGAAGCCGAAGAACCGCGCGCTCCAGCGCTCGCGCGCGTCGATCGGCGGGAAGTGGCCGGACTCCTCGAACCACTCGGTCTCGACGCGCCCGTCGTAGCGCTCGAGCAGGTCGCGGATCTGCGTCACCATCGGCTGCGGCGCGAACGTCTCCGGCCAGCCCGGCACGACGCCGAGCGACCCGAGCGTCCCCATCTCCCACGGCGAGCCGTCGGCGACGACGATGTCCTGCGCGCCGTGGGTCCACAGGATCGGCGGCTTGACGTCCAACTCGAGGATCCCCGCCCAGTTGCAGTACTTGGGGGAGAGCGCGTTGAGGATGCCGCGCGTACCCGGGGCGACGCCCGGCCAGTTCTCCGACGGGACCATGTCACCCGGGTAGCCGTCGTCGCCCGTGACCGATTTCAGGATCTCGCCGACCAGCATGTCCTCGCGCTCGGGCGGCTCGCGGTGCCCGGCGGCCCAGTAGGAGCTGTTGAGCACGTTGCGGGGCGCCAGGTCGCCGTCGGAGGAGCGGTCGCCGGCGCGCAGGCGCTCGACGAACCGCGAGTTGCCGGTCCCGCCGCCCGAGCCCGCGAAATCGGGGAAGTGCGGCGTCCCGTCGCGCGCGACCCCGCCGTAGCCGTACGGTCCGACCGGGTCGATGAAGGTCAGCGAGGCGACCGGGCGCTCGAGCGCGAACGCGGCGATCGCCGCCCCGCCCGTCGACCAGCCGGCGAGGTGCGGAGGCGCCTCGATCCCCAGCGCGGCGAGCAGCGATGCCGTGTCGTCGGCCCAGTCGCGCAGACCTCGGGTGGCGTCCAGCGGCAGCGGGTCGGTGTCCCCGAACCCGCGCATGTCCGGGGCGATCAGCCGGAAGCGGGCCGGCGCGTCGTCGAAGAGGTGCTCATAGAAGCGCCCGGTCGAGAGGTTGCCGTGGATCAGCACGACCGGGATGCCGTCCTCGGGCCCGGACTCGACGACCTGCATCGTCAGCCGGTCGGTCTTCACACGATGAGAGCGCATCGACCGCGAGACTATCTGCGACATGGCGCGAGTGGAGCTTTCGACACCCGGAGAAGACGACGAGGCGGAGTTCATCGCCACGATGGCGGCGAGCGCGGAGGTGCATCGGCCTTGGCTGTTCCCGCCGATCACCCGCGAGGCCTATCGCGAGTACCTGGGCCGCCTGATCCCGGAGCGCAAGCACGGCTTCCTCGCCCGCCGGACCGAGGACCGCGCGCTCGTCGGCTGGTTCAACGTCTCCGACATCGTGCGCGGCGCGCTCCAGGGCGCCAATCTCAGCTACGGCGGCGTGGCGGCGTACCGCGGCCAGGGCTACATGTCCGAGGCGCTCCAGCTCGTCCTCCACGAGGCCTTCGAGACGCTCGACCTGCATCGCCTGGAAGCCAACATCCAGCCCGGCAACGCGGGGTCGCTCGCGCTCGCCCGCCGGGCCGGATTCCAGCTCGAGGGCTTCTCGCCCGCGTACCTGAAGATCGACGGCGACTGGCGCGATCACGAGCGTTGGGCACTGCGAAAGGAGGCGTGGACTTCCCGTCGCCGTTAACGTTCCGCGTCTCGCGGTTTCGTATGACGATGGAGGACCGGATGTCGGGATCGAACGGAGCGGGTGAAGGCCACGGAGCCTCAGTGCGGCGGGTCGAGGATCCGCCCTTCCTGCGTGGCGCGCGGCCGTACACGGACGACCTGCGGGAGCCTGGGGCGCTGTACGCGGTCTTCGTGCGCTCCGCGTCCGCTCACGGCACGATCACGTCGATCGAGACCGACGAGGCGAAGGACATGCCGGGCGTCGTCGGCGTCTACACCGCGGCCGACCTGGACCTGGCGCCGTTCGGCACCGCCGGGCCGCCCGTGGACACGCCGGAGGAGATGCGCCGCCCGGTGCTGGCCAAGGACAAGGTGCGCTTCATCGGCGAGCCGGTCGCGGTCGTGGTCGCCGAGTCGCGGGCGCAGGCCGTCGACGCCGCCGCGCAGGTCTGGGTGGAGACCGACGACCTCGACGTGCTGGTCGACATGACCAAGGCGCTGGACGCCGACGCGCCGCAGCTGTTCGAGATGGGCAACCTCGCCGCCGCCGGCCCGCCCGGCGCGGAGGCGCTCGACGGTGCCGAGGTCCGCGTGGGCGGGCGCTTCGTCAATCAGCGGATCGCGGCCGTGCCGATGGAGCCGGGGGCCGCGCTGGCCAAGGCCGACCCGGACGTCGAGGGCGGCTTCATCCTCTTCACGCCCAGCCAGGGCCCGCACGCCATCCAGGGCGCGGTGAGCAAGTCCACCGGCATCCCGGCCGAGCAGCTGCGGGTGGTCTCGACCGCGACCGGCGGCGGCTTCGGCGCCCGCATCGCCACCTACCCGGAGCAGATCGTCGTCGTCGCGCTGGCCCGCGAGCTCGGCCGCGCCGTGCGCTACATCGAGACGCGCTCGGAGACGATGCTCGAGATGCAGCACGGCCGCGCGCAAGTGCAGGACGTCGAGATCGGCGGCACCCGCGACGGCAAGATCACCGGCCTGAAGGTGCGCGTGATCGCCGACTGCGGCGCCTACCCGGCCGACGCGGCGCTGATGCCGATGCTCACCGGCCTGATGTCGACCGGCGTCTACACGATCCCCAAGGTCGACTTCCACTTCGACGCGGTCGTGACCAACACGACCCCGATCGGCGCCTACCGCGGCGCGGGCCGCCCTGAGGCGACCGCGCTCGTCGAGCGCGCTGTCGACATGTTCGCGGCCGAGATCGGCATGGACCCGGCCGAGGTCCGGCGCAAGAACTTCATCGCGTCCGACGACTTCCCGCACCAGACCGTCACCGGCGCCAACTACGACTCCGGCGCCTACGTGGAGGCGATGGAGCTGTGCCTGCGCAACGCCGGCTATGACGAGCTGCGCGCGGAGCAGAAGGCCCGCCGCGACCGTGGCGACGTCGTCCAATTGGGGCTCGGGCTCTGCTCCTACGTCGAGTGGACCGGGTTCGGCGCCGAGCTCGGCACCTGCGAGGTGCTCGAGGACGGCACCGCTGTCGTCACCGCCGGCACGTCATCCCACGGCCAGGGCCACGAGACCGCCTACGCGCAGCTCGTGACCGGCACGCTCGGGATCCCCTTGAAGGACGTCAAGGTCATCCAGTCCGACACGAAGCTGGTCAAGAGCGGCATGGGCACGATGGGCTCGCGCTCGCTGCAGGTCGGCGGCACCGCCGTGCAGGGAGCGACCGACGAGGTGCTCGAGAAGGGCCGCCGCCTGGCCGCGCACCTGCTCGAGGCCGACGCCGGCGACATCGAGGTCGTCCCCGGCCAGGGTCTGGGCGTCGCGGGCTCGCCCGCGAGCGCGATCCCGTGGGCGCAGCTCGCCGCGGCCGCGAAGGACCCGTCGCGCGCGCCGGAGGGCTTCGACGGCGGCCTGGCGGGCGAGAACACGTTCGAGACGCCGGACGCCACGTACCCCTTCGGCACCCATCTCGCGGTCGTCGAGGTCGACACCGAGACGGGCCTCGCGCAGCTGGTCCGTCACGTCACCGTCGACGACTCGGGCCGCATCCACAACGAGCTGCTGCTCGAGGGCCAGGTCCACGGCGGCATCGCCCAGGGCGTGGCCCAGGCCCTGTTCGAGGAGATCGCCTACGACGACGCGGGGAACAACGTCACCGGCTCGCTCGCCTCCTACGCGATCCCGAGCTCGAGCGACCTGCCGAGCTTCGAGACCGTGCGCACCTCGACCCCGACGCCGCGCAACGCGCTGGGCGCCAAGGGCGTGGGGGAGTCCGGCGCGATCGGCTCGACCCCCGCCGTCTGGAACGCCGTCGTCGACGCGCTGGCGCCGTTCGGGGTCCGCAACATCGACCTGCCCGCGACGCCGCAGCGGGTCTGGCAGGCGATCAACGCCGCCGGCTGATCTCGGCCAGGGCGCCCGTCAGGGCGTCGATGTCCTCGATCGTCGTCCCGAGCCCGATGCTCGCCCGGACCGCCCCGGGCAGCTCGGGCTCGCGGCCGTGGCGGAGCTCGTTCTGCAGCCAGAGGGCCTCGGCCTCGGGCACGCCGAGCAGGCGCGTGATCAGCGGGTGCGCGCAGAAGCAGCCGTGGCGGACGCCGATCGCGTACTCGTCGCTCAGGCGCGCCGCGAGCTCCTGCGCCTTGTGGCCGGCGAGCGTGAAGCTGGCCACGCCGACGCGCTCGTCGTGGACCGGCCACAGCGCGAGCCGCGTGAGGCCTTCGACGGCGTCGAGGCCGGTTTGCAGGCGGGCCGAGAGTGCGCGCTCGCGGTCGGCGACCGCGTCCATGCCGATCTTCTCCAGCGCCTCGCAGGCGGCGGCGAAGGCGACCGCGCCGATCACGTTCGGCGAGCCGGCCTCGAAGCGGTCGGGAGCGTCGGCCCAGATCACGTCGTCGAGCGTCACGAGCTTGATCGCGCCGCCGCCGTGCAGGAGCGGGTCGCCGTCGAGCGGAACGCGGCTGACGAGCGCGCCGGCGCCGAACGGCGCGTAGAGCTTGTGGCCGGAGAGCGCGAGGTGATCGATGCCGGTGGCGGTCATCGCGATCGCGCGGTGCGGGGCGAGCTGCGCGGCGTCGACGAACAGCTGCGCGCCGTGCTCGTGGGCGAGGCCGGCCAGCTGCGCGAGCGGCCAGACCTCGCCCGTGACGTTGGAGGCGCCGGTGACGGCGAGCAGATCGATGCGCGCGGAGCGGAGCGCGTGGCGGGTGACCTCGAGCAGCTCGTCCGCCGAGGTGGTGAACGGGAGCGTCCGCAGATCGTGGCGGCGCCAGGGCAGCATGTTGGCGTGGTGCTCGACGGGCGTCGAGAGCACGCGGGAGCCTTGAGGGAGGGCGCTCGCGAGGACGTTCACGGCCTCGGTCGTGTTGCGCACGAAGACGACGCTGCCGCCGTCTGATCCGACGAAGTGGGCGACCACTTCCCGCGCCTTCTCGTACGCCGCGGTCGAGATCTGCGACTTCGCCCCGGTGCCGCGATGGACACTGCTGTAGAAGGGGACGAAGGCCTCGACGACGTCCCACACGGCGGACATCACCGGTGTCGATGCCGCGTAGTCGAGGTTGACGTATCGGCGCGCAAGCCCGTCGGCGCACGGCACCTCGACTTCTGAGCCGATCAGGTGGGCCGGGGGCACGAGGACGCTCATCAGGCGATCCTCGCGCCCACGTGTTGGGAGAACCTTGGCTACACACTGGCGACGCGCGCCAGCGAGAGGTGGCGGCGCTGGGCGGGCCGGCCGGCGGCTTGGCGGGCGCGACGGCGGAGCAGCTCGACGGCGTCGGCCGAGCGGGTGAACGGGTCGGCGATGGCGGCGCCGTCGCGGGCCGAGACCGCGGCGATCAGCAGGTCGTCCTGCTCGGCGAGGAACAGCGGGCCAGCAGGGATCGCGGCGCTGTCGAGCGCGGCGAGGCGGGCGAGAGCGGCGGTGTCGGCGGCGGTGGCGGGGCGGATGGTGAGGTTGGTCATGGACAGGATGGTGCCGTGGGGTATTGATCATGTCCAATGATGAGTTGCTGGCTATGGCATAATGTCCGCTAATGCTCGACCTCAAGCTGCTCACCACCTTTCGTGAGGTCGCCGTGCGGGGCTCGTTCTCCGACGCCGCCGCCGCGCTGGACTTCACCCAGCCCGCCGTCTCACAGCACATCTCGCGCCTGGAGTCCGCGCTCGGTGTGCGCGTGCTGGAGCGCAACGCCCGCGGCGTGTCGCTGACGCCCGCGGGCGAGGTGCTCGTGCGCCACGCGTCCGCGCTGCTGGACGCCGCGCGCAAGGCGGAGGAGGCCGTGCGCGACGCCGCCGGCATCGGCCGCGCGCAGGTGCGCGTGGCGGCGTTCCCGTCGGCCGCCGCGGGCGTGTTGCCCGGTGCGACGCGGGAGCTGCGCCAGCGGCGCCCGGATGCCGAGCTGACCTTGCAGGTGCACGAGCTCGAGGCGGCGCTGGACGCGCTGCAGGCGGGCCGCGTCGACGTGGCGGTGATCGTGGACTCCGCGCTCTCGCCCGCCAAGCGCCGGACGGGCGTCGAGTACCTGCCGATCTGCGACGACGAGATGCGCATCGCCGTCGCTGCCGACCACCCGCTGGCCACCCGCGCGTCGGTGGCGCTCGAGGAGCTCAGCAGCGAGCCGTTCCTGATCACCGAGGTCGCGGGCACGTGCGCGGACTCCAACGTCGTCCTGCACGCGTTCGCCGACGCGGGCTTCGAGCCGACGGTCGCCTTCGAGTCCGAGGACTACCAGGCGCTGCAGGGCATGGCCGCGTCCGGGATCGGCGTGGCGATGATCCCGACGATGGCGCTGACCAGCTCCCGCAGCGACGTCGTCGTGCTGCCGTTGCGCGGCCAGGCGCCGTCGCGCCAGATCCTCGCCGCCGTGCGCGCCGGGACCGACGATCCGCTCGTCGACCACCTGATCGAGGCGCTGCGCCGTTCCGCCCGCACGCTCGCGGGCATGCCTACGTTGGTGGCTGTGGCCTGACCAGCCGCGTCTGGAGATCGGCGGCGATCGTGTCCTCGTCACGCTCGCCGTCGACCTGGACCAGCACGTCGCGGTAGTGGTCGATCAGCGGCTCGGTGTCCTCGGCGTACTCGCGGAGCCGTTCCTGGATCACGTCGGCCTTGTCGTCCTCCCGCCCGCGGGCGAGCAGGCGCCGCATGACGACCTCGTCGCCGACATCGAGGTACACGACCGCATCGAACGCGAGGCCCTCGGCCTGGGCGAGCGTGCGCGGGTAGCCGTCGAGGATGTAGCCGTCCAGCCGCGCGATCACGGGCAGGACGGCGCGGGAGACGAGCTCGTCCGGCGCGAGCCGCCCGGCCGCCATGTGCGCCTTGACCTCGCGGCCCAGCTCGGTGTCCTCGGCGACCTCTTCGCGCAGGACGTCCCCGGAGGAGATGTGCGGCACGCCCAGCTCCGAGGCGAGCCGCACGCCCTGTGTGCCTTTTCCCCCACCCGGCGGGGCGAGCATGAGAACCTTCACACGTGCGAGGCTACCTGCCGCAGGCCGATGGGCGCGTGTTCCTCACCGACGGTGGGATCGAGACGGTCCTGATCTTCCACGAGGGCCTCGATCTCCCGGCGTTCGCGGCGTTCCCGCTGCTGGCCGACGAGGCGGGCACCGAGACCCTGCGGCGCTACTACGCGCCGTTCGTCGCCGAGGCGGCCTCGCGGGGGCTCGGGTTCATCGCCGAGAGTCCCACCTGGCGGGCGAGCCCGCGCTGGGCGGCCGATCTGGGCATCGGCGCGGAGGAGCTCGACGCGCTCAACCGGCGCGCGATCGCGCTGATGGAGGAGCTGCGCTCGGACCACCCGGAGGTCGTCATCAGCGGCTGCGTCGGGCCGAGCGACGATGGCTACAACCCCGCTGAGCTGCTGTCGGTGGACGCCGCGGAGGCCTACCACTCGACGCAGATCGCGACGTTCGCCGACACCGCCGCCGACTTCGTCACCGCGGTCACGCTGACCTACGCCGAAGAGGCGATCGGCATCGTCCGCGCGGCCCGCGCCGCCGACCTGCCGGTGGTCATCTCGTTCACCGTCGAGACCGACGGGCGGCTGCCCAGCGGGCAACCGCTGCGCGAGGCTCTAGCTCAGGTCGACGCTGAGACTGACGCGTATCCGGCGTACTACATGCTCAACTGCGCGCACCCGACCCACTTCGAGGCGATTCTCGACGACGAGTTGCTGCGGGAGCGCGTGCGCGGGATCCGCGCGAACGCGTCGATGCTGAGCCACGCGGAGCTCGACGAGGCGGACGAGCTGGACGAGGGCGATCCGGCCGACCTCGCGGTGCGCTGCTCGGCGCTGACCGCGCAGCTGCCGAACCTGAACGTGTTCGGCGGCTGCTGCGGCACCGACCACCGCCACGTGGCCGCGATGGCTGCCGCGCTTTAGCGCCGGCCTGCCCAGCCGGACCAGAGGCTGTCCTCTGGACCCTCGGGGCGCTTGCGCTCGACGTCCCACACCGGCTGCGGGCGGGGCGGCTCGGGGCGGTAGACCGGCTCGGGGTCGACGGTCGGCGTCGCGGCGCGGCGCTGCCAGCTGTCCAGCAGGACGAAGATGATGCCGCCCGCCACGGCGGCCAAGATGATCGAAGCGGCCACGGTCATGGTTGAATCCCAGGGTAGTGGCCGCTCCAGAAGACGTCACCGTCGATGCCGATGCGGCGCTGCTCGAGCGGCTGCGCGCCGGCGACGAGGACGCGTTCATGACCCTGGTCGACAAGTACGGCCCGCTGATGCTGCGCATCGCGCTCACCCACGTGCGCACGCGCGCGGTCGCGGAGGAGGTCGTCCAGGAGGCGTGGCTGGGCGTCCTGAAAGGGATCGATCGCTTCGAGGGCCGGTCGAGCCTGAAGACGTGGATCCTGCGGATCGTGGCCAACATCGCCCGCACCCGCGGGGAGCGTGAGGCACGATCGGTCCCGCTCTCCTCGCTGGCGCCGGACACGGGCGAGGACGAACCGGCCGTCGACCCGGAACGCTTCTTCGGGGCCGATCACCCGATGTACCCGGGTGGCTGGTCGTCCGCGCCGCACAGCTGGGCGCAGATGCCGGAGGAGCGGCTGCTCGCGGCCGAGACGCTCGAGCAGGTCAAGACGGCGATCGCGAAGCTGCCCGCGCGCCAACAAGAGGTCATCGTGCTGCGCGATGTCGAGGGCTGGGAGCCCGAGGAGGTCTCGCAGGCGCTCGACGTCACCGCGGGCAACCAGCGCGTGCTGCTGCACCGCGCACGCTCGAAGGTGCGGGCCGATCTCGAGCGCTACTTCGCCGGGACGGACGTTTGAAGGGCCCGATCATCCCGGGCGGCATCAGCTGCCGCGAGGTCGTCGAGCTCGTGACCGCCTACCTCGACGGTGCGCTGGATGCGGAAGTCGTCCAGCGGATGGACGCGCACCTGCAGCTCTGCCCTCCATGTGTCGAATACGTGGAACAAGTGCGCACCACCGCCCGTCTCGCCGCTGCCGCAGCGACCGCCGAGCTCGAGTTGCGCCCGGACCGCGACGCACTTCTGACCGCCTTCCGGGAGTTCAAACACAGCGACTAAAGAGTTCCGGGACGGGTCCGATGACCCCGTACAAATGTCCGGAACCTCGAACAAGCCGAACCGCCTCGCCCATTACGCTGCCCTCATCGGCGCGGGCGCGACGGCCGCGACGGTCGCCCATCTGGCGGCCGGTCGCAAGCCCTCGGCTCCACCGGCGGCCCCGTCTGAGCCGCGCGGCGGGATGCCGTTCGCGACCGACTCGGCCTTCGTCGGCCTGATCGAGTCCGTCGCCGCCGCCACGGCCCACGCCGACAGCATCGAAGATGCGGTCCAGGCGTGTGTCGAGCACGTCTGCCGCTGGACCGGATGGCCGGTCGGCCACGCCTACTTCTGCGGCAAGAGCGAACACGACTTCCTGCAGCCGTCGCACGTCTGGTACCTCGGGCACCCGACGAAGTTCGAGGCCTTCCGCGCCGCGACGCTGGGCATGCCACTGGCCCCGGGCATCGGCCTGCCGGGCCGCGTCGCCGCCACCGGCCGTCCCGCCTGGATCGTCGATGTCACCTGTGACGCCAACTTCCCGCGCGCCGAGGCCGGCGCCGAGGTCGGTCTCCGCGGCGCCTTCTCCTTCCCGATCCCGATCGGCGACAAGACGTTCGCCGTCGTCGAGTGCTTCTCGCTGCAGGCCGTCACGCCCGACGACCGCCTGCTCGAGGTCACCGCGCACATCGGCCGCCAGCTCGGCCGCCAGATCGCCAGCCAGCAGCTCGGCGACGCCCTGCGCGAGTCCGAGAACCGCTTCCGCTCGGTCGCCGAGTCCGCGACCGACGCGATCGTCGCCGCCGACCAGAACGGCGACATCATCTCCTGGAACCGCGGCGCCGAGCTGATGTTCGGCCACGGCGAGTCCGACGTCGTCGGCAAGGCGCTGTCGATCCTGATGCCCGAGCGCTTCCGCCCGATGCACGACGCCGGCATCGCCCGCGTCGCCGAGGGCGGCATGGCCGCGGCGCGCCTGATCGGCCAGACCGTCGAGGTCGTCGGCCTGCGCAAGGACGGCCGCGAGTTCCCGCTCGAGCTCTCGCTCGCCATGTGGGAGACCGCCGGCAAGCGCTTCTTCAGCGGCATCATCCGCGACATCTCCGAGCGCAAGAAGGCCGAGGAGAAGCTCAAGGCCGTCCTCGAGACCGCGCCGGACCCGATCGTCGAGGTCAACCACGACGGCACGATCGGCTTCGCCAACGCGCGGACCGACAAGCTCTTCGGCTACGACCGCGAGCAGATCCTGGGCCGCCCGGTCGAGGAGCTCTTCGCCGAGCGCACCCGCACGCTGGTCGCCGAGCGCTTCGCCGCGGTGCTGGCGTCGACCGAGAGCGACTCGCAGGTCGCCCTCGGCATGGGCCTCGAGCTCTGGGGCCAGCGCAAGGACGGCACGGAGTTCCCGGTCGACGTGATGCTCTCGGTGCTGCACACCGACGACGGCGTCGTCGTCACGAGCATCATCCGCGACATCACGGAGCGCAAGCGCTTCGAGAACCAGTTGCAGCACCTGGCCGACCACGACGCGCTGACGGAGCTCTTCAACCGTCGCCGCTTCGACCAGGAGCTCGCCGAGTACGTCTCCTACACCGCCCGCTACGGCGGCCAGGGCTCGGTCTTCCTGCTCGATCTCGACCGCTTCAAGTACGTCAACGACACGCGCGGCCACAAGGCCGGCGACGAGGTCATCCGCGCGGTCGGCCGTGCGCTGCACGACAGCGTCCGCAAGACCGACGTGGTCGCCCGTCTCGGCGGCGACGAGTTCGCCGTGCTGCTGCGCGACGCCGACCAGGACACCGCGGAGCGCATCGCCGAGGGCATGCTCGAGACGATCCGCGAGCGGCGCCTGCCGCTCGAGGGCCAGCGCATCTCGATGACGACCTCGATCGGCATCGTCTGCTTCGAGGACGAGGAGCCCTCCGTCGAGGACGTCATGGTCTCCGCGGACCTCGCGATGTACGCGGCCAAGGAGGCCGGCGGCAACCGCTACCACGTGGCCACGGCCGATGGCGGCGAGTACGTCTCCGGCATGCAGGTCCGGCTCAACTGGGCCGACCAGATCCGGCGCGCGCTCGACGAGGACCGCTTCGTCCTCTACTGCCAGCCGATCCTCGAGCTGGCGAGCGACTCGATCACCCAGTACGAGCTGCTGCTGCGCATGATCGGCGACGACGGCGAGATCATCATGCCCGCCGCGTTCATCGACACCGCGGAGCGCTTCGGCCTGATCCAGGAGATCGACCAGTGGGTGGCGCGCAAGGCGATCCACCTGCTCGCCGAGCACGACGTCCGGCTCGAGGTCAACGTCTCGGGCAAGTCGATGGGCGACCTGGCGATCCCGGAGCTCGTCGAGCGCGAGATCGCGCTGACGGGCATCGATCCCAGCCGCCTGGTCTTCGAGATCACCGAGACCGCCGCGATCGCCAACATGGAGCAGGCGCGGGCCTTCGCCGAGCGCCTGACGCGGCTCGGCTGCCGCTTCGCGCTGGATGACTTCGGCGCCGGCTTCTCGAGCTTCTACTACCTCAAGTACCTGCCGCTCGACTACCTCAAGATCGACGGCGACTTCATCCGCTCCCTCACCTCGAGCGTCACCGATCAGCTCGTCGTCAAGTCGATGGTCGACATCGCCCGCGGTATGGGCATGAAGACGATCGCCGAGTTCGTCGAGGCCGAAGAGACGGTCTGCATGCTCCGTGAGAAGGGCGTCGACTACTCCCAGGGCTACTACCACGGCGCCCCGCGCCCGGTGGCCACGGAGTTCAGCAAGCTGGAGGTTCCGCGATGAGCGGTCCTGGACGGCCGGGCTCGGCCGCTGAGCATGTGCTTCAGGAGAAGTACGGCAACGTGAAGCGCGCCAACGCCTTCTACGACAACCAGGTGCTCGCGTACCTGACGCCGGAGATGCGCGAATTCATCCTCAAGCAGAAGATGATGTTCGTCGCCACCTCCGACTCGCACGGCGAGTGCGACAACAGCTTCCGCGCCGGCCCTCCCGGGTTCCTCCGGGTGCTGGACGAGAAGACCGTCATGTGGCCCGAGTACAAGGGCAACGGCGTGACGGCGTCGATGGGCAACATGGTGGAGAACCCGTACGTGGGCATCCTCATGGTCGACTTCTTCGAGACCGCCGTGGGCCTGCACATCAACGGCGTCGCGAGGATCGTCGAGAACGACGCGATCGAGGCGTTCAGCGCGCTGTTCGACCGCCTGCCGTTCGCGACGGGCTTCGTCAACTCACCCGAGGTCAAGAAGACACCGGAGCGCTGGGTCGTGGTCTCGATCGACGAGGCCTACGTCCACTGCTCCAAGCACATCCCGATGCTGCGCTACCTCGAGGGCGAGGAGGCCACCGAGGCCGAGACCACGCGCCGCGCCGGGGACGTCTTCAAGGCCAAGAACGGCGAGCGCGCCTGGCTGCAGCCCGCCTGCGAGGTGCCCGCGGTCGTCGAGCCGGAGCCGGAGATCGGCACCGTCCGCTTCGCGCAGCCGCCGGCCCGCCGCCACACCCCCCAGCCGGTCCGCAAGTAGACGCATCTAAAGGGGTCAGGCCCCTTTAGGTTCACGCGGTTGGGGCCGCCTCGGAGCGGCCCGGACCTAAAGGGGCCTGACCCCTTTAGAAACGGCGCCAGGGTGGCCGGTCGTACTGACCGGTCGCTTGGTCGTAGCTGACGCTGAACGCCGTACCGGACTGCTTGAGCGAGGACGTCGTCGCCGCGCTCATGTCACCCGCGAGGTCCACCTTCTCGGTGGTCCAGTTCGCGTCCGTGATGCCGCCGGTATGGCCGTTCGCTGTGGCGCTCGCGCTGGTGAAGGTCACCTTGCCGAAGTCGCTGAGCGGCAGCACCTGCGTGCCGAACCGGGACTGCGCCGACGGCGCCTCCGCGACCCATTCGGCGCTCGAGGTGTCCGGGTCGGACATGTGCAGCGTCCTGCTGACCGACTTGCCGGTAGTGGTGTTCGCCAGCGAGACCTTGACGGTCGTGCCGGTCACGGTGACCTTGGCGGTGATGTGGTCGCCCGGGTGGACGGCGAGCTTGAGCGTCACCGGCGCCTTCGGGACGAGCTCGTACCAGGCCGAGTAGGTCGCCTCGCCGTTGACGTAGTCGGACTCGGTGCCGACCTGCTCGAGCGCCTCCGAGGAGTCGCCGGCACCGCCGAGGCCGACCCAGGTCGCCTCGTAGCCCTCGCTCGCCTCTTTGGCGGTGGGCACGACCCAGCTGCCGGAGACGCTGCTGAACGTGGTGCCGGTCGCGACGTAGCCCGCCCAGTTACTGCTCGTCGCCGTCGTGGTGGTGGTTGCGGCCGAGGCCGCCGGCGCGCTCACGAGCAGCGCCGCGGCCGCGATGCCTGCCGCCAGCCGGCGGCGGAAGGTCTGTCGTCTCATGCCTCAACCGTGGGGCTCCCGGCTGGGTGTTGCCTGTGAGGCGGCTGAGCATCCGACCTCAAGGAGAAGCCACTGGCGACGCCTTGCTGCCGGCGGCCGCCGCCTCCGCGGCACCGATCCGGCCGTCGACGATCGCGGCCGGCAGCCAGCACAACCGCGCGATCAAGGCCGACGACCACGCGGCTGAAGATCAAGATCCGGAGGCTCGACGGCTGAGCGTCAGCTGCGCAGCAGCGGGGCGGTGAGGCACGTCGGGCCGCCGTCGCCCTTGAGGGAGAGCTCGGAGCCGTCGTAGGTGTGGACCTCGACGCCGCGCTGCTCAAGGGCCGCGCGCACCTTGTCGGCACCGTCGACCATCACCACGACGCCCGGGCGGACGGCGAGGATGTTGCAGCCCATCGCGTCATAGCTGTCGCGGTCGATCGCGATGTACTCGATGCCGCGCTCGGCGATGTCCTGGAGCAGGCGCACGGGGGCGAGCGGCTCGTAGACCACGAACAGGCTCTCGGTCGCGGCGCTCAGGAACGACTGCAGGTGCAGGACGTACTCGGCGCCCTGGTCGTGCGGCATGTCGTAGGTCTCGACATGGATGCCCTCGGGCTCGAGCAGCTCCTGGATCCGCGCCGCGCCCTTGCGGTTGGTGCGGTATCCGAGGCCGATCAGCGCGGTCTTGTCGTCGAGCCAGAAGCGATCGCCGCCGTCGGCGTAGGCGTCGCCCTCGAGCGTGCCGAGCACGGGGACGTCGATCGCTTGCAGCGCCTCGGCGGCGTGGCCCGGCTCGCGCATGCGGGCGGGCTTGGCCATGTTGAGCGGGATGCCGCCGCGGCCGGAGACGATCAGCGGGTCGTGCATGTAGACGGCGTCGACCTGGCCGTCGAGCGCGTCGGCGACCTCGACCGTGTCCACGAGCCCGTCGAGCAGCTCGACGAACGCCTCGTGCTGCGCGCGCAGCTTGTCCGGGTCGGGCGTCCGCCAGCCCGCGTCGTCCCAGTCGCCTGAGAGCGCTGGGCGCCGGACGAGGACCCGCTGGAGCGGCGCGACCATGGACGTGACGCCATAGCGGGCGCCGGACGGAGCGGTGGCGGTCATGCCGCCAAATCTATCCGCGCCGGATCGTCGCCAGGTCCATCGCGTAGGTCGCGCCCGGCAGGCCGGAGCTCGTCGCCGTCGGCGCGCCACCGGCGACGCCCACGCCGATCTCCCGGTACGTGGGGGAGAGGAGGATGCGTTTGTGGTGCTCGCTGTTGAGCCAGGCGTCGACGAGCGCGTTCGGCGAGGACCGGTCGCCGGTGCCCCAGCCGAGGTTCTCGCCAGCGCGCCAGCCGTCGCCGGGCTCGCCGTACCCGGCCGCCTCGAGGCGGTCGTTGAGGCCCTCACCGCTCGGGCTCGTATGGGCGAAGAACTGGTTCTGAGCCATGTCCGTGGCGTGGCCGCGGGCCGCGCGGGCGAGGTCGGCGTCGCGCCGGAGCGGGTCGATGCCGCGTGCCTCGCGCTCGATGTTGACGAGACATATGACCGCACTGGACGCGGTCGCGAGCTCGCTCGGCGCCTGCGGGATCTCCAGCGATCCGTTGCATTGGTAGACGCCGCGCGATGCGCTGGCGGGCGTGGCGGCGAACGTGAACGCCGTCGTCATGGCAACGGCGAGCAGCGGCCGCAGAGCGGTCGTGGGCATTGCAGAGCCTCCCGGCACGCGCCGTCGCCCCTGATCGCGGCGCGCTTGATCGATTCGTGGGCCCGGGTTCCCGTCGGGCCTGTCCTCGGAGCGGCGACCAAAGCTCCCCAGCCGGTCAGCGCATCTCGTGCATTGGCGGTTACCCGCTATCTGGACGGGTTCACATAAATCTCGCGTGCGTCCAGCTCGCGCGACGTCAGAATCGACGTCGTTCGCGCGTTAACTCGACGGTCGTACGCCTTGCGTGGCCCCGGGCGACGCTGGGGGGAACACCGTCCAGGGACGGACCCGCGTGCCCGGGGCCACGCAAGACGCACGTCGGCCGGCGGCGGCGAAGTATGACGACAATGTCGATGTGATCGACATTCTCTACCCGCAGGGGGACGGACCGTCGGCGCTCGCGCGCAGCCCGGTCACGACCCACTCGCCGGCCGGGTGCCCCAGCGTCCACGTGACGCTGTAGGTCCGCGCGATCGAGCAGCCCTGTTCGAGGGCGCCGAGCTCCAGCGACACGAGCACGCGGTCGCCCTTGGTGCTCGTCGTGATGTTGCTCGGAGTGTTCGAGAGGGTCTTCGCGTAGCCGGCCTTCCAGCGGTCGAAGCCGCCGAACTGCGCCCGCAGCCCGGCCGGCAGGACCGCCCAGGCGTCGTCGAAGCGCTGCTCGTCGATCGCGGTGTAGTAGTCGCGGACGAAGGCCTCGGCGCCGTCGGTGCTGGGCGGCTTGACGGTCGGCTCGGGCGACGCGGTCGGGACGCCGTCGCCGGAGCTCGGCAGATCCGACGACGCCGGGGTGTCGGACGACTTGGGGAGGTCGGACGTGCGAGGGGCGGCGGACTTGTCGGAGGAGCCGGGGAGACCGGGGGCGACGAAGATGCGCGGATCGTCGGGCGCCTTGCCCTTGCCGGCCGGCGCGTCGTCGTCGCCGGTCGCGGGCGTCTTGCTCTTGCCGGTCGGCGTGTCGCCGCCGGACGCCGGGGCCTTGCCGGAGCCGGACGCCGGCGCCTTGCCCGAGCCGGACGGCGCGTCGTCGGCGGCGGGCGTCTTGCTCGCGTCGGCGCCGCCGGCGGGTGCCTTCTTGCCCGAATGGGCGGGCGTTTCGGCCGCGATCGGGGTCGGGTGCTCCGGGCGGGCCTCGGCGAGGGCGACGCCCGCGATCCCGGCCACGGCGGCGACGGACACGAGGGACACGGAGAGCGGCCAGCTCGTCGCCCGCGCTCCGCCGGGGGCGAGGCGGTCATACGCCAGCGCGAGGCCGACGATGACGATCGCCACGAGCGCGGCGAGGAACGCCACGCCGGACAGCGGCCAAAGGGCGGTCAGGAGGGTCGCCACGCCGAGCGTCAGCGGACGGCGCGCCGGCCACGGCCAGAGCGGCGCGGCGAGGGCGCCGGCACAGGCGATCGCCAGCCCGCTGACGATCAGCACGCGGGAGGTCTCGCCGAAGGTCAGGCGCACGTCCCCGCCGAAGGCGAGCCGCATCGCGGCGATCAGCAGGATGAGCGCGGCGGCGGCCAGCAGCGCGCCGGCGGAGAGGAGGACGCCGGCCGCCACCGTGCGGGCGATGGCGGCCGACGTCGGGAGGGTGGGCGACGGCTCCGGCGCGTCGGTCGACGCACCCACCGGGTCAGCGGCGGGGAGCGCCGGCGCGCCGGCGGACCGGTTGCCCTGTGCCGCATCGCCGTTCCGGGGGGGAGGGGCGACAGTGAGCGGCACCGAGCGAGCCTCTCAGCCTCGCGCGCGGGAAGCCATGGCCGCCCGCGCACACTTGTGCGAAGACCGGTTGCCCTTTCGGGCAACCGGTCGCTGAAGCGCTTTACGGGGTCGTCGTCGAAAGCGTGAGCGTGAGCGTCTTCGCGTAGGTGCCCGTGCGCAGCGCGTCGCCGGCGCTCACGTGCTGCTTGAAGTTCACGTTCACCGTCTCGTTGGACACCGGGGCGGTCCACGCCGACTTGCTGAACTCGACGACCAGGGGGGACGGCAGCGCGAACGTGCCGTTCATCAGGTGGCCCGGGTCGCTCGTGGTGAGCGTGGCGTCGCCGGCGCTCGAGATCACGGTGGCGGTCGTCGACGCGGTGTAGTCCTTGTCGACGCCCGGGGTGAACGCGCCGAAGGAGGCCGGAGCGCCGAGCGTGAGCGAGAGCGTGGCTCCGACGGTGCCGCCGACGCCGCTCTTCTGGTTGCGGGCGAGGCAGGCGTCATGCGAGTTCTTGGCGTCCAGCGCGCCCTGCAGGCCGACGGCCTTGCGCGGCCCGAGGATCCCGATCAGCACGTCGGAGAAGTTGGTGAACATGCCGTCCACGCCGACGTTCAAGGCCGCGTTCATGTTGGCCGCGGTGTTGATCGTGTACGGGTGCACGTCCAGGCAGTTGGCGTGCGCGGTGTTGACCCACGCGGCGTTGATCGAGGAACCGAACGACGGCCCGAGGCCGACGGCGTAGTCCGCGTAGGACGGGATGTTCGCGACGGTCGGGTTGCCGAGGAAGATCAGCGGCAGGCGGGCATCCATGGCGTGGATCGTCTTCAGCGAGTCGGCGCTGAAGGACTGGATCAGCACCTGCCAGCGGGAGATGGCGGGCTCGCGCAGGCCGTACTTGTCGAGCAGCGCGAGCAGGCGCTCCTCCATGTGGTCCTCGGGGTCCGGCGCCTTGGTCTCGATGTAGTAGTTGACCGACTTGCCGTAGCGCTGGAAGACCTCTTCGAGCGTCGGGATCTTCTGGTCGGCCCACTCGGCGCCGAACCACGCGCCGGCGTTGCAGGTCTTGATCTGCTCGAGCGTCTTGGTGTCGACGGCGCCGGTGCAGTTCTCCGCCGGACCGCGGGCGGTGCGATTCAACGTGGTGTCGTGCATGACGACCAGGACGCCGTCCTTGGTCACCTGCAGGTCCTGCTCGATGTAGTCCGCGCCCATCTCGATCGCGCGGTCATAGGAGGCGAAGGTGTGCTCAGGACGGGTGCCGGATGCGCCGCGGTGCGCGACGACCAGCGGAGCGGCCGCCTGCTCCGGGCCGGACTGCGCCTGAGCGGTGGGTACGAGGCCAGAGAGCATCAACGTCGCCGCGGCGACGGGGAGTAGGTAACGCATGCGCGCCACCCTCACCGAACACCCACACAACGGAGTGATGGATTCGTGAACGGTCAGCTGCCGCGATACGTGCTGTACGCCCAGGGCGAGACCAGCAGCGGCACGTGATAGTGCGCGGAGGGATCGGTGATCCTGAACCGCACCGGGACGCGGTCGAGGAACTCGTGCGATTCGAAGTAGTCGCCGACCGCGAACTCGAGCTCGAAGTCGCCGCCGCCGACGTCCCCGAACGACACGCGGCCGTCCGCGTCGGTCGAGACCGAGGCGAGCACCTCGTCGCCGCGCCGCAGCACGATCGCGACGCCCGCCGCCGGCCGCCCGTTCGCCGTGTCCAGGACATGCGTGGAGAGGCTCAGAACGCGTCCTCCAACCGCAGCCGCGCGATCTTGCCGATCTCGCCGAGCGCGGTGTCGATCTCCTGCTCGACCGTGTTGCCCAGACGGGCATCCGCGTTGGCGAGGATCGAGTCCTTGGTGTGCTCGCGGACGCAGATCACGAACGGGATGCCGAACTTCGACCGGTAGGCGGCGTTGGTGGCGGCGAAGCGGTCGTAGTCCTCGCCGGAGAGCTTCAAAGTCGCCTGCTCGGCGCGCGAGTGGTCGGTCAGCGGCGCGACCTTCTCGCCGAGGTCCGGGTGGGCGCGGATCAGCGCGAGCTGCTCGTCGCGCGACGCGCCGTACATCGCGGTCCGCAGCGCGGCGTCGATCTCCTCGATCCCCTCCAGACCGTCGCGCCATGCCCGCTCGGCCACCCACGGCGAGTGCTCGTACAGGCCGCCGAACCGGGCGACGAAGGCCTCGTGGGGAGTGAGCTCGAGCGGCACGAGCGCGAAGGCGTCGACGTCGACGAGGCCGCGATCGGTGATCTTCAGCGACGGGATCACCGACAGCGCCAGGAACGACAGCGTCATGAACGGCGCGCCGATCTCCACGCCCTGCTCGGCGAGCAGGTCCTGCAGGTGCTCGAGACCTTCCGCCACCTCCTCGAGCGGCCGGTCGGAGAGCAGGCCCGCGATCGGCAGCGCGAGCTCGCCGCGTACCTCGCCGCCGCGCGCGACGACGATCCCGCCGCCGAGCTCCTGCGCGCGCGCCGCGCACAGCGCCATGTCGTCGTCGGACACGCCCACGACGACGAGGTTGTGCGCGTCGTGGGCGACGGTCGAGCAGAACGCGCCCTCCCGCAGCCCGAAGCCGCGCACGAGGCCGAGGCCGACGCGCCCCGTTGCGTGGTGGCGCTCGATCACCGCGATCTTGGCGAGGTCACGCGCGGGATCGGCGACGACGTGCCCGTCGAGGATGCGCGGCTCGGCGGACCCCGCGCCCGTGATCAACTGCCCCGGGTTGATGTCGATCACCCGCACCCGCTCGGGCGTCCCGGGGATCCCGAAGGCGACGGGAACGGCGCGCATCGTGTCCTGCAGCCCGGCGGCGACGGCCTGCGGGTACACCGGCTCGCGCCCGTCCTTGAGCACGCGCGCGACCGAGAACGAAGTCAGGTCGTCGAGCAGGACGAGGTCGGCGGCGTAGCCGGGCGCGATCGCCCCGCGGTCGAGCAGCCGGTGCGCCCGCGCGCCGTGCAGCGACGCCATCACGAGCACGTCCTCGGCGGCGATCCCGGCCTCGACCGCCCGCCGGCACATCTCGTCGATGTGGCCTTCGCGGTGCAGGTAGTCGGGCTCGCGGTCGTCGGTGCAGAACGCGCAGTAGTCCGGCCCGTGCTCGCGCACCAGGTCCAGCAGCGCGAGCAGGTTGCGGGCGTTGGAGGCCTCGCGGATCAGCACCCACATGCCGCGGCGGCGCTTCTCGAGCGCCTCGTGTGCGGTGAACGCCTCGTGGTCGGTGGAGATGCCGGCGGCGGCGTAGGCGTCCAACGCGCGCCCGAGCACCCCCGGGGCGTGCCCGTCGACGTGCGGCGCGACGATCCGCGCGAGCACGTCCGGATCGCCCGCGATGACGCCCGGGAAGTTCATCATCTCGGCGACGCCGAGCGCCCGCGGGTGCTCGAGGATCACCCGCATGTCCTCTGGGCCGAGCGGTCCGATCGGCGACTCGAAGTGCGACGCCGGCACGCACGAGGACGCCATCACGAACACGTCCAGCGGCAGGCCCTCGGTGGCGTCGAGGTACCAGCGGACGGCGTCGAGCCCGCCGACGTTGGCGAGCTCGTGGGGGTCGCTGATCACCGCGGTCGTCCCGCGCGGGACGACGGCCCGCGCGAACTGCGCCGGCGTGAGCTTCGACGACTCCAGGTGCACGTGGGCGTCGATGAACCCGGGCACGAGCCACTTCCCGCGCCCGTCGATCCTCTCGCCGCCCTCGTAGGACCCGACGCCCGCGATCTTCCCGTCGGCGATCGCGACGTCGCCGTCGAGCCACTCGCGGGTGAACGCGGAGAAGACCTTCGCGCCCTCGATGACGGTGTCGGGCTCCGCGTCCCCGCGGGCGACGGCGATGAGGTGACTCACAACCCGATCATGTCATCGGGGCGCAGCGGGACACGCGTCAGCGGCCTGCCGGTCGCCGCGCGGACCGCGGCCACCACCGCGGGCGTGGAGGAGATCGTCGGCGGCTCGCCGATCCCGCGCAGCCCGTAGGGCGAGTCCGGGTCCCCGAGCTCGAGCACGTCCAGCTCGACCGGCGGCATGTCGAGCACGGTCGGGATCAGGTAGTCGGTGAACGACGCGTTGCGCACGAGCCCGTCGACGACCTGGATCTCCTCCATCAGCGCGAGCCCGAGCCCCTGCGCGATGCCGCCTTCGATCTGCCCCTCGACCGCGAGCGGGTTCATCGCCTTGCCGACGTCCTGCGCGGTCGCGATCTCGACCACCCGCACCAGCCCGAGCTCGGTGTCGACGTCGACGACCGCCCGGTGCGCGGCGAACGCGAACGTGACGTGGGCGTCGCCCTGGCCGAGCTCGTCGAGTGGCACGGTCGGCCGGTGGCGGTACTCGCGGGTGCACTCGATCCCGTCGCCGATCTCGCCGCGCCGCTCCCACTCCTCGCGCACCGCGCGGCACGCGGCCTGGACCGCGCCGCCGGTCATGTGGGTCTGGCGCGAGGCGGACGAGGACCCGGCGGAGCCGACCTGCGTGTCGGCCGGCAGGACCAGCACGTTCTCGACGCCCAGCTCCGTGCGGGCGATCTGCCCCAGCACGGTGACGAGCCCCTGACCCACCTCGGCGGCGGCAGTGTGAACCTCGACCAGAGGTCCAGGTGTCAGCCTCACGCGGGCGGTGGAGAAGTCGTCGAAGCCCTCGGAGAAGCCGATGTTCTTGAAGCCCACGGCGTACCCGACACCGCGGACGACGCCTTCGCCGCGGGTGACGTTGGCGATCCCACCGGGCACGCCGTCGCCCTCCGGCATCGGGCGACGTCTCACCGAGTGGAGCAGTTCGGCGACCGGCGCCGGGCAGTTAATCGGCGCGCCGGTCGGCATCGACGTGCCGGTGACCATCGCGTTGCGCAGCCGCAGCTCGACCGGGTCGATGTTCAGCGCCGCGGCGAGCTTGTCCATCTGCGCCTCGTGGGCGAAGCAGGTCTGCACGGCGCCGAAGCCGCGCATCGCGCCGCACGGCGGGTTGTCGGTGTAGACGACGTAGGAGTCGATGCGGGCGGACGGGACCTCGTACGGCCCGAGCGCGAACGAGGCGGCGTTGGAGACCACCGCGCCCGAGGAGGACGCGTAGGCGCCGCCGTCGAGCAGGATGCGGGCCTTGATGTAGAGCAGCTTGCCGTCCCGCGTGGCGCCGTGCTCGTAACGCATCCACGCGGGATGCCGGTGCACGTGGCCGAAGAAGGACTCCTCGCGCCCGTAGACCATCTTCACCGGCCGGCCGGTGTGCATGGCGAGCAGGCAGGCGTGGGCCTGCATCGAGACGTCCTCGCGCCCGCCGAACGCGCCGCCCACGCCCGCGAGCGTGAACCGCACCTTCTCCACGGGCAGGTCGAGGCACGCGGCGACCTGGTCGCGGTCGACGTGCAGCCATTGCGTCGCGATCCACAGGTCGACGCCGCCGTCCTCCGCGGGCACGGCGAGCCCGGACTCCGGCCCGAGGAACGCCTGGTCCTGCATCCCGACCTCGTACTCCCCGCTGACCACCACATCGGCTTCACCCGGCTCGTCGCCGTGCGCGATGTGGACGTGGCGCAGCAGGTTCCCGCCGGGGTGCAGCGGGGGAGAGTCCTCCGAGAGCGCGTACTCGGGGTCGGTGATCGGCTCGAGCTCCTCGTACTCCACTTCGATCCGGTTCGCCGCCCGGCGCGCGGTCTCAGGGTGGTCGGCGGCGACGATCGCCACCGGCTCGCCCTGGTAGCGCACCTGGTCGATCGCGAGCACGGGCTGGTCGATGTGCTCGAGCCCGTAGAACTTGCGCCCCGGCACGTCGGAGTGGGTGAGGACGGCGTGCACGCCCGGCACCACGAGCGCCGCGCCGAGGTGGATCGCCTTGATCCGCGCACGTGGGTGCGGCGAGCGCAGCGTCGCGCCCCACAGCATGTCCTCCGCCCACATGTCCGACGAGTAGGCGAACTCGCCCTTGACCTTCGGGATGCCGTCCGGCCGGCGCACCGACACGCCGACGCCGTTCTTGACCTCGGTGATCGTGGTCACAGCCGCACCTCCGCCAACTCGTGCGAGATCTCTTCGACGTCGCCTGTCTTCAACTCGCCGCCCTCGACCACGATCTTGCCGTCGACGATCACGGTGTCGGCCAACGGCCGGGCGCCCAGGACGAGCGCCGCGACGGGGTCCTCGATCCCCGCGTGGTCGAGGTCGTCGAGCCGCCACACGACGATGTCCGCGAGCTTGCCGGCCTCGAGCGTGCCGAGCTCGTCCTCGCGGCCGAGGCAGCGCGCGCCGTGCAGCGTCCCCAGCTCGAGCGCCTCCGCGCAGGTCATCGCCGCCGGGCCACCGCGCAGGCGCGCCACCAGCAGCGCCTGCCGCAGCTCGCCCCCGAGCTCACCCGCCTCGTTGGACGCGGCGCCGTCGACGCCGAGCCCGACGGGAGCGCCGGCGCGCACGAGCGGCACGACCGGCGCCATCCCCGCGCCGAGCCGCGCGTTGGAGGACGGACAGTGCGCGACCCCCGTCCGCGTCGCGCCGAAGAGCGTGACCTCGTCGTCGGAGAGGTGCACGCAGTGCGCGAGCCAGACGTCGTCGCCGAGCCAGCCGAGGTCCTCGAGGTACTCGACCGGCCGGCAGCCGAACAGCTCCAGGCAGAACGCCTCCTCCTCGACCGTCTCGGCCATGTGCGTGTGGAGGCGCACGCCGCGCTCGCGCGCGAACGCGGCCGTCTCGGCCATCAGCTCGCGGGTGACGCTGAACGGCGAGCACGGCGCCAGCGCGATCCGGCACATCGCGCCCGGCGACGGATCGTGGAAGCGATGCAAGGCGTCCTCGTACGCCGCGAAGATCGCGTCGCGGTCCTCGACCACGCTGTCCGGCGGCAGCCCGCCCTGCGAAGCGCCGAGGTCCATCGCGCCCCGGCACGGGTGGAAGCGGATGCCCAGCTCCCGCGCGGCCGCGACCTCGACCCCCAGCAGGTCACCCCCGGGGAAGACGTAGTGATGGTCGGAGGCGGTCGTGCAGCCCGAACGCAGCAGCGCCGCCAGCCCCGCCCGCGCCGCCACGCGCTCCACGCGCTCGTCGATCCGCGCCCACGTCGGATACAGCTCGACCAGCCACTCGAACAGCGTCGCCTGCTGCGCGAACCCGCGCGTCGCCCACTGGTAGAGGTGGTGGTGGCAGTTGATCAGGCCCGGCGTGATCAGGAAGCCCGGTCCGCCCAGCGCCGGCCCGTCGCCCGGACCCTCGCCGATCGACACGATGCGATTGCCCTCGACGACGACGTGCCCGTCGGCGATGACGGGCCCGGCGACGGTCGCCACCGCGCCCCGCAAGATAAAGGGGTCAGGCCCCTTTAGGTCGTGCACGCGCGGACGGCGTCGAGGATCTTCTCGTAGCCCGTGCAGCGGCACAGGTTGCCCGCGAGCGCCTCGCGGATCTCCGCATCGCTCGGCGACGGGTTGCGCGCCAGCAGGTCGTGCGTCGCGACGATCAGTCCCGGCGTGCAGAACCCGCACTGGACCGCGCCCGCGGCGAGGAACGCCTCCTGGATCGGGTGCAGCTCCTCCTCCGACGGAGCGAGCCCTTCGACCGTCACGACGTCGCGTCCCTCGGCCTGCCCCGCCGCGACCAGGCAGGAGCACACGAGCACGTCGTCGAGGTACACGGAGCACGACCCGCACTCGCCCTGCTCGCAGGCGTTCTTCGAACCCGGCAGCTGGAGCCGCTCGCGCAGCACGTAGAGCAGCGACTCGCCCTCCCAGAGGCCGTCGACCTCGCGCGGCTCGCCGTTGACGCTGCACATCAATCGCATATGCGTTCCCTCATCGGCCACATCCACGTGCGGCGAGCGAACACGCACAGGTTGACGCTGCACATCAATCGCATATGCGTTCCCTCCACGCCCACGTCAACGTCCTCCGGGCCAGCACCGAGAGCGCATGGCGCCGGTAGGCCGCGGTTCCGCGCACGTCGTCGATCGGCGAGGCCGCCGCCGCGACGAGTTCGCCGAACCGTTCCGCGGTGCCGTTCGAGATCTCGTCCTGCTCGGCCAGGAACGCCTCGGCGTCGTGCGCCCGCAGCGGCCGCGGCCCGGCGGAGCCGATGCACGTCCGCCCCGTCCCGAGGTCCAGCGCGAACGAGCAGACGGCGATCACCATCGCGTTGCGCGTGCCCACCTTGGCGAACTGCTGCGGCCCGCTCGCGCGCGGCATCCAGACCGCCGCGATCAGCTCGTCCGGGGCGAGCGCGTTGCGCTTCGGGCCGACGATGAAGTCGTCGATCGGCACCCGCCGCGACCCGCGCACGGACCACAATTCGACGTCGGCGCCACCCGCGTACAGCGGCGGCAACGCGTCACCCGCGGGCGAGCTCGACCCCAGGTTCCCCCCGATCGTCCCCCGGTTGCGGATCTGCGGCGAACCGACGGTCCGCGACGCCATCGCCAACCCCGGCAGCGCCTCGCCGAGCTCCGCGATCACGCGCGTGTACGACACCCCCGCGCCGATCCGGAACCACCCGTCCTCCGCACTCCAGCGCGAAAGCTCGTCCACCCGCGTGAGGTCCAACAACGCCTCGGGCCGCTTGCGGGCGAAGTTCATCTCGACCATCACGTCGGTGCCGCCCCAGATCGGCAGAGCGTCCGGATGGGCCACCCGGGCTTCCAGTGCCTCCCGCCACGTGGGGGGTTGCAGGAACTCCATCCCATGAGAGATACACCCCGAGGCCCTAACGTGCCACCTGTGCCTTCTGTGACCCAGCGCACGTTTCGTCGTCTCGCCGTCGTCAATCGCGGCGAACCCGCGATGCGTCTCATCCACGCCGTCCGGGAGCTCAACGCCGAGCGCCCGGAAGATCCCATCACGGTCATCGCGCTCCACACCGAGCCCGAACGCAGCGCGATGTTCGTCCGCCACGCGGACGAGGCCTACAACCTGGGGGCGAACCCACGTGCGGCCTACCTCGACTACGAGGGCCTCAAGCGCGCGCTGATCGCGACCAGCGCCGACGCCGTCTGGCCTGGCTGGGGCTTCGTCTCCGAGCACCCGGCGTTCGTGGACATGATCGAGGAGATGGGTCTGGTCTTCGTCGGCCCGAGCGGCGACGTGATGCGCAAGCTCGGCGACAAGATCCAGTCCAAGCTGATGGCCGAGCAGGCGGGCGTGCCGGTCGCGCCCTGGTCCAACGGCCCGGTCGAGACGATCGAGGAGGCGCGTGCGCACGCGGAGCGCATCGGCTTCCCGCTGATGATCAAGGCCGCCGCCGGCGGCGGCGGCCGCGGCATCCGCAAGGTCACGGACATGGACGGCCTCGAGCACGCGCTCACGACGAGCCGCCGCGAGGCGGCCGACGCGTTCGGCGACGGCACCGTCTTCATGGAGGCGATGGTCGGCAACGCGCACCACATCGAGGTGCAGCTGATCGCCGACGGGCAGGGCACCGCCTGGGCGGCGGGCGTGCGCGACTGCTCCTGCCAGCGCCGGCACCAGAAGGTCATCGAGGAGTCCTCCAGCGTCGTCCTGACGCGCGAGCAGGAGGAAGAGGTCAAGGCCGCTTCCGTGCGCCTCGCGCTGGAGTCCGGCTACCGCAACGCCGGCACCGTCGAGTTCCTCTACGAGCCGGTCCAGCAGCGCTTCTCCTTCATGGAGGTCAACGCGCGCCTGCAGGTCGAGCACCCGGTCACCGAGGCGGTCACGGGCCTCGACCTCGTCAAGCTCCAGCTGCACGTCGCCGCCGGAGGCAAGCTCGAGGGCACGCCGCCCGAGCCCGTCGGCCACGCGATCGAGGCGCGCCTGAACGCCGAGGACCCCGCGATGGGCTTCTCACCCACGCCCGGTCGCGTCCAGGTGCTGGATCTCGCTTCCGGCCCCGGTGTGCGCGTCGACCGCGGCATCGCCGCCGGCGACGTCATCCCGCCCGACTTCGACTCGATGGTCGCCAAGGTCATCGCCTACGGCCGCACCCGCGATGAGGCCGCCGCGCGCCTGCGCCGCGCCCTGCGCGAGAGCACCGTGATCATCGAGGACGGCACGACCAACCGCGCCTTCATCCTCGCGATCCTCGACCGGCCGGAGTTCAAGAGCGGCACGATCGACATCCAGTGGCTGGACCGCATGGGCGTCAGCGGCGAGATGGAGGCCGAGGGCGGCGCCGACGTCGCGCTGCTGCAGGCCGCGATCGAGCTCGCCGACCGCGAGACCGCGCTCGAGCGCGCGAGCTTCTACGCGTTCGCCCGCCGCGGCCGCCCGGAGGCCAGCCCGCAGGTCTCGCGCGCCGTCGAGGTGCGCCACCGCGGCCAGGCATACCGCGTCATCGTCTCCCAGCTCGCTCCGAGCCGCTACCGGGCGGATGTCGACGGCACCGCCGTCGAGGCCACCGTCGAGCGCCTGAGCGGCCACGAGCGCCGGATCACGATCAACGGCGTCACCCACCGCACGATGATCTCCCGCCAGGGCGCCGACCTGCTGGTCGAGGTCCACGGCGTCCCGCACCGCATCACCCGCGACGACGGCGGCTTCGTGCGCTCGCACGGTCCGTCGGTGGTCGTCGCGATCCCGGTCAACGAGGGCGACGAGGTGGCCGAGGGCGACGTCGTCGCGGTCGTCGAGTCGATGAAGATGGAGACGTCGCTGACGGCGCCGTTCGCCGGCCGGGTGCGCCGCGTGCTGACCGGCACCAACGTGCAGGTCCCGGCGCAGACGCCGCTGCTGCAGCTGGAGGCGATCGAGGACGACGCCGCCGAGCAGTCCGCCGAGCGGGTGAGCTTCGATGCCGACGCACCCGCCGCCGAGGTGCCGTGCACGGCGGCGCTCGACCGCCTGCGCTGGATGCTCCTCGGCTACGACGTCTCGGGCGACGAGGTCCGCGGCGCGCTGGCGACGCTGCGCGAGCGCGCCGGCGATCCCTCGCTGATCGCGGGCGAGCACCAGCTGCTGGACGTCTTCAGCGACGTGCGCGCGTTGAGCCGCGCCCGCCACGATCCGGAGCGCGAGCTGCTGCACAGCCCGCAGGAGTACCTGCACGCGTTCCTGCGCTCGCTCGACGCCAAGGCCGAGCGGCTGCCCGAGCGCTTCGTCTCGCTGCTGCAGCGCGCGCTGTCGCACTACGGCATCGACTCACTCGACCGCACGGCCGCGCTCGAGGAGGCCTGCTACCGCCTGTTCGTCGCCCAGGAGCGCGCCGACCTCGCCCGCGCGGCCGTCACGTCGATCCTCGAGCGGCGCCTGCAGAGCGCCGACGAGCTCGTCGGCAAGGTGGGTGACGAGTTCCGCGGTGTGCTCGACCGGCTCGAGCTCGCCACCGAGCGCCGCGACCCGGTCCTCGCCGACCAGGCGCGCCAGCTGCGCAACCGCTTCTACGACCAGCCGCTGATCCTCGAGCGCCAGGCTGCCGCGTACGCGGTCCTGGACCGCCACCTCGGCGCGCTGATGGAGGACCCGGAGCGTTCCGATCGCGCCGAGCAGATCGACGCGGTCGTGACCGCGCCGCAGCTGCTCGCGCCGCAGATCATCGCCCGGATGAAGAACACCACGGCGCGCGAGCACCCGGCGCTGCTGGAGATCATGACCCGCCGCTGGTACCGCCAGCGTGAGCTCACCGGCTTCTGGGACGGCGTCACGACCGACGGCACCGCGTACGTCACGACGTCCTACGAGGAGAACGGCAAGCGCCATCACCTCGCCGCGGCGTTCGTCGACACGCAGGATCTGGATGACATCGCGGGCGCGATCTCGCGTCGCGCCGCACAGTACCCGCAGGGCGAGTCCGTCTTCGTCGACCTCTACGCGGCCGCGACGGCGGGCGAGGAGCTGGCGAACGACCTGAAGGCCGCCCTGGAGCGGGCGAACGTGCCGACGCTCGTCCAGCGGATCGTGCTCGACGTCCCCGCGCCGGTGCGCGGCGTGTCCGCCGCTGACGCGATCACGCTGTGCCGGTCGCTGGACGGCGGCTGGGAGCTCGACCGCGAGCTGCAGTTCGTGCACCCGGAGATGGCCGAGCGGCTGAACCTGTGGCGCATGAGCGAGTTCGTGCTCGAGCGGATCGCCTCGCCGGCGGACGTCTACCTGTTCCGCGGCGTCGGTCGCTCCAACCCGAAGGACGAGCGGCTCTTCGCCCTGGCCGAGGTGCGCGAGATCAGCGTCGTGCGCGACGAGAACGGGCGCGTCGTGTCGCTGCCCGAGCTCGAGCACGCGCTGGCGGAGGCGCTGGAGTCGCTGCGGCGCTTCCAGGCCCGCCGTTCCCCGCGCGAGCGGCTGCTGTGGAACCGCGTCCGCCTGAACCTGTGGCCCGAGATCGACCTCGCGCCGGACGAGGCGGGCGCACTGATCGACCGCTACGCCCGCGAGACCGAGGGCCTCGGCATCGAGACCGTCATCATCCGCGGCCGCATGCGCGACCCGCGCGACGGGGTCATCCGTGATTCTGAGCTCCGTCTGTTCGCGCCCGCGGGCCGCGGCGTGATCGTCGAGATCGACGAGCCCGCGACCCGTCCGCTGCAGCCGCTGGACGAGGGCGCGCGGCGGATCGTCCAGGCCCGGCGCCGCGGCTCCGTGCACCCGGCCGAGCTGGTCAAGGTGCTGGCGCCGGAGCGCCGCGATCCCGCCCGCGCGATCCCGCGCGGCGAGTTCATCGAACACGACCTCGACGACGACGGCAACCTCGTCCCGGTCGACCGTTCGCCGGCGATGAACGAGAGCGGCATCGTGGTCGGCGTCACGCGTTCCTTCACCTCGCGCTTCCCCGAGGGGATGGCGCGCGTGGTCCTGCTCGGCGATCCCACGAAGTCGCTGGGTTCGGTCGCCGAGCCCGAGTGCCGCCGGATCATGGCCGCGCTCGACATGGCCGAGGAGCTGGGCGTGCCGGTCGAGTGGTTCGCGCTTTCGAGTGGCGCCCGCATCTCGATGGACTCCGGTACGGAGAACATGGACTGGGTCGCCGCCGCGCTGCGCCGGATCATCGAGTTCACGCAGAACGGCGGCGAGATCAACGTCGTCGTGACCGGCATCAACGTGGGCGCGCAGCCGTACTGGAACGCCGAGGCGACGATGCTCATGCACACGCGCGGCATCCTGATCATGTCGCCCGAGAGCGCGATGGTGCTGACCGGCAAGCAGGCGCTGGACTTCGCGGGCGGCGTGTCGGCCGAGGACAACTTCGGCATCGGCGGCTATGACCGCATCATGGGCCCGAACGGCCAGGCGCAGTACTGGGCGCCGGACCTCGCGGGCGCGTGCAGCGTGCTGCTGCGCTACTACGAGCACTCCTATGTCGCGCCCGGCGAGCGCTTCCCGCGCCGCGCCGAGACCCGCGACGGGCTGGAGCGCGACGTGCGCTCCGCGCCGCATTCCGCGCCGGGCTCCGAGCTCGCGACCGTCGGCGACATCTTCTCCGACGAGACGAACCCGGGCCGCAAGCAGGCGTTCGACATCCGCAGCGTCATGCGCGCCGTGGTCGACAACGACCACCGGCCGCTGGAGCGCTGGGAGCGGATGCGCGACGCCGAGGCCGCCGTCGTCTGGGACGCCCACCTGGGCGGCTGGCCGACGACCGTGATCGGCATCGAGTCGCATCCGATCGACCGCTTCGGGCCGACCCCCGCCGACGGTCCCTCGCAGTGGACGTCCGGCACACTGTTCCCGCGCTCGTCGAAGAAGGTCGCGCGGGCGATCAACTCCAACGGCGGGCGGCGTCCGCTCGTGGTGCTGGCGAACCTCGCCGGGTTCGACGGCTCGCCGGAGTCGATGCGCCAGTGGCAGCTCGAGTACGGCGCCGAGATCGGCCGCGCGATCGTCAACTTCCGCGGCCCGATCGTCTTCTGCGTGATCTCGCGGTACCACGGCGGCGCGTTCGTGGTCTTCTCCCAGCGGTTGAACGAGGGCTTCGAGACGATCGCCGTCGAGGGTGCCAAGGCGTCGGTCATCGGCGGTTCCGCCGCCGCCGGCGTGGTGTTCACGCGCGACGTCACCGCGGCGACGCGTTCGGATGCCCGTGTGGTGGAGATGGAGGAGCGCATCGAGGCCGCCGAGGACGCCGCTGCCGCCCGCCGCTTGCGGAGCGAGTTGTCGTCGCTGCTCGACACCGTCCGCGCCGAGAAGATGGGCGAGCTGGCCGCGAAGTTCGACTCGATCCACTCGATCCAGCGGGCGGTCGAGGTCGGCTCGGTCTCGTCGATCGTGGCCGCCGCCGAGCTTCGCCCGTACCTGATCGGGGCGATCGAGCGCGGCATGCAGAAGGCCGAGGCCACGCACACCGAGGTCATCACCGCGTAGACGTTTCGACCTGGGTCGAATCGTTGGCGCGCGGGTGGGTCCGTGCCGGAAGCTCTCCGGCATGGACCTGATGCGCCTGCACCGGATCGACCACGTCTCCCTCGACGTGGCCGACCGCGACCGTTCGATCGTGTGGTACGAGGACGTGCTCGGCGCGCGCGCCGCGCGTCGCAGCTGCCCGCCGGAGGAGCCGATCTTCATCGGTCCGGTGGGTGCCCGGCTCGGCCTGTTCGCCGAGCGCGCTCCCGGCCTGCGTCACATCGCGCTGGCCACCGACCTGCGCGGGCAGGACGAGGTCGTGGAGCGGCTCTCGCGGCTCGCGATCCCCTATCGCCGCGAGCGCCACTCCGACCATCACTCGGTCTATTTCGCCGATCTGGACGGCAACACGCTCGAGGTGATGGTCAGCCGCCCCTAGGCTTGCGGCCGTGGTCCGGTTCGTGTTCGCGGTCGAGGACCTGGTCCGCACCAGGTTCGCGATCTCGCCGATGTGGGAGCTCGTGCGCTCGCTGGTCGTCCTGCGCGACCCGGCGCACGCCGCATTGCACGTGCCGTGGCTGCGGACGTTGGACGGCCGCGTGGACGGAGCCGCGCTGGCGGGGGCGATCGCGCTGCTCCCGCCGCAGGGCTACACACCCGATCTGCTCACGCCGCCGCCCGCGGGTCCGCTCGGGAGCATCGAGGACGATCTGCACGCGCTGCGCGCGACTCGTGAGTCGGTGATCCGCTCGGAGCTTTCGCTGTTCGCCTCGCAGCACCCGCGGGTCGATGTGTCGGCGTGGCTGGCGGATCCGGTCGGGGAGGTGTCGCGGCTCGCGGATCTGCTGGCGCGCTACTGGGCCGATGCCGTCCTGCCGGTCTGGCCGCGGGTGCGCGCGTTCCTGGACGCGGACCTCGCGTATCGCGCCCGTCAGCTGGCCTCAGGCGGGCCGGCGCTGTTGTTCTCGGAGCTGCACGGGCTGGTCGACTGGTCCGAGGGTGCTTTGCGGGTGAGCGTGCCGGAGCACTCCGCGACGGTCGCGTTGGACGGTCGCGGGCTCGTGTTGATGCCGTCGGCGTTCGCGGCGACCCGTGTGCACGTGATCGACCGCCCGCCCTGGCAGCCGACCCTGATCTACCCGGCGCGCGGGATCGCGACGTTGTGGGAGGACGCTGTCGTGGCTTCGGACGGCCTGGCACGGCTGTTGGGCGCGACACGCGCTTCGGTGCTCATGAACCTCCCGGCGCCGCGGTCGACGACCGAGTTGGCCGAGCGGCTGTCGTTGAGCGCGGCAACGACCTCGCATCACCTGGCGGCGCTCCGCGACGCCGGTCTGGTCGTCGGCCGGCGCGAGGGCCGCGCGGTCCTGTACGTGCGCACGCCGCTCGGCGACGCGCTCACGGCCGCGACATGACCGCCACGGGCGCCTCGAAGAAGTCCCCGCACGCCGGGTGCCCGCATTCGCACGCGAAGCGCTGCACGACCTTGCCCGGGTCGCCTTCCGCGTCGCCGCGGGCGTAGAAGGCCCGCACCTGGTTCGCGATGTCGAGATTCGCCTCGCGGATCAGCGCGATCCGCTCCGCGTGGGTGGTGACGCCACCGGAGAGGTCGAAGAATCGTTCGAGGTGATCCGGCGTCGTCGGGTGGACGAGAAAGACCCGCGGGTGGGGGATGACCGTGCCCTCCGCGATCACCGGCGGGTGGTCGGGCAGACATTCGAGGTCCTGCCGGACCAGCTCGGCCCGTTCGTGATGCAGCGCGAACCGGTCGCGAGGCGGCTTGGTCTCGTTCCAGCGCTTTGCCTTGCCGCTCCCGGCCGCGATCAGCCGATCCACGTGATCCCACGTCCGCGTATCCGACGAGTAGAGCCGCAGCCCATGCCGCCGCGCGAGCAGCGACGCCACCGTCGTCTTACCGACCCCGGACGGGCCGCCGATCAGGAGGACTCTAGGTGCGATGCGTGGATACTCGCGTACCGCTTCGCGATCTGCGCCCGCCTTGCAGCCAGCGCCACCAGCTGCTTCTCCCGCGCCTGCAGCTCGAACGTCACCGACCGGATCTCCGCATCGATCGCGTCGATATTGCGCTGGGCGAGTTCCATCAGGATCAGGTCGGGAGTCGTCTGGTTCATGTGCCGTAGCGTCCCGCTTGGACGGCCTGCCGTCGCGCTCATCCGCGACACAAGGACTGTCAAGCCCGCGACACTCGACCGTGTTCGAACCCGTCTTCCCGATTCGCGGGCGGATCGCCGCTAGACTGCGGGGTCGCTTGGTGGGCGTAGCTCAGTTGGTAGAGCTCCGGGTTGTGGTCCCGGCGGCCGCGGGTTCGAGTCCCGTCGCTCACCCCTCACGCATGCCCCGCAAACGCAGGGTTTCCGTGTAGAAGCGGACCGGGCGGTCCCCCGCGACGGGGACAATTCGGGGACAGTTCTTGCTGCAACTACCCCCGGGACCACGGGGGAAGAGGCAGGCGATGAGCTCCCACTACGCCCGTGCCGCGACGACCTGGACCTCTACGGCGAGTTCCATTTCGAGCTCGTCAAGACCATCCGGGGCGCCGCGCGCGAGCAGTGAGATCGTCGACGACGCGTGCGCGCACGCCTGGGTCGAGTTCCTGAAGTACCAGCCCGATCGCGAGCTAGTGCCTGGGCGTGCACGTCCATACAACCAACAGCGCGGCGGCTGGCGTCCCCTTCACGACGCGATCCGGGGCGTTCTGTTCGAGATTCCCGCCAAGGGCTCTCCGGCCGCGTGTCTGACATCACGCGAACGGAGCAGCGGCCGCGCCACGGCTTGGTGTTGGTCCTACCCTCTGGGGCTCTCTTGGGGGTGACAAACGTCGTGTGGGTCGACGCCCGGACGGGCTTAGACAGGGTTACGACAACGTTCCCGTCCAGCGGTACGGAAACCACTGTCGCTCGCCCGTCGTGACGTGGGCGGGGGCTGCGTGATCGCAGAACCGGTGACGTTAGGGAAGGAAGTCGCGGAGGCGGGCGAGCGGGTCGCTCATGAGCTGGTCGCCCTCCACGGCGAGTGTGCGTGGTGGGCCGAGCCGCGGCCCGCAGAGTTTGTAGAGCACACGATCTGCCTCCCGCGCGAGCCGGAATGGCAGGCCGCCTGGGTTGTGGAGCGGCCAGAGGCGGCAGCGATCGGCGTCGGAGCCGATCGCGTCGAGTACGGCGTTGACGGCGCGTCGTGCGGCCTCGTTGGCGCCTTCCATGGTGGCGAGGTCGGTGTAGGTCTGGACGTAGTCAGAGGCGAGGAAGAGGTTCTCGACCTCGGGCAGGGCCGCGGGCGGCCGATGGTCCCACGAGCCAGCGGTGTTGACGAGGAGCGGCTCGAGGTTCGTCGCCTCACTCGGGTTGGGATAGACGATCGAGGGGTCGAGGAACCAGGCGGCCCGCATGGCGTCGTCGAGCACGGTCGTGCCGTTGTTGAGCCCGGCCTTGAGCTGGTCCCAGACCTCTTCAGCGACCTCCTGGCGCGTGCAGTCGCGCGCGATCTTGCCGTTGGCCGAGAACTCGCCGGGGGCGAACCAGTCGGAGATGTCGACCGAGAGGATGCCGCCGACGGTACCGTCGCCCATGTCGTGCGGGTTGAATGACGGCCAGAACTGCCGTTGCGAAATCGATGTCAGTGCCCACGCCGAGTCGATGAAGATCGTATGGCCGTGGATGAGCGGGGCGTCGCGCGTCAGGTAGTACATGATCCCGTTCATCCAGCGCACCTGAAGCCGGTCGAGGCCGGCGAGCGCCGGGCTCACCTGTTTGAGCGGGTTCATCGCAATCGCGTCGCGCAGCACCTCGACCGGCACGGCCGCGATGTAGTGGTCGGCCGTGGCGTCGAAGGCGGCGCCGACGGGTGCGAACGCCTCATCGACCGCCTGGACGCGCACGCCGGTCACGCGCGTACCCTGATTCGAGATCGCGTCCACACGGCAACCGACGCGGAAGTCGACGCCGATACGCCGGAGCTCGTTCAACCAGGGGTCGATCCAGACGTCGCTCGTCGGGCCGTTGAGCACCCGGTCGGCCTGTCCCGCCGGGCTGGCGAGGTCCTGCAGCAGTTGCAGCAGGATGTAACCGCCGGTGCGCGCGCTCATCTCGCGTGCCCGTGCCGCGACGAGTGAGCGCGTCAGCCCGTCGGCAAGGAACTTCTGGAAGGCCGGCGAGCGATGCTCGGCATCGGAGAACTCCCACCAGCTCAGCTGCTCGTACTGCCCGAATCGGCGCGCCTCACAAGCCGAGAGAAGGTCGCTCAGGAGCCGGACGAAGTGCAGTTGGTCCTCGACGGGGATGTCGAGCTGCGTGGCGAGCTCCAACGCGAAACGCAGCGTCGCCTCCCATTCACTCGCAGAGGTCGGCAGATGGGCCGGTGCCACGAGCTCGTTTCGCGCGTCATCGCGCGCGATCTGTATCTGCGTGGACATCACAAGGTTGTCGAGCACGCCGTGGAGCTGATGCCGGTATGGGATCCGGCTCATTGTGTCCGGCACGTGCTTGTAGAACCCGGGGAAGAACCGGAACCCGTGCTCGCCGGGCAGCGCGCGCCGGCCTCCAACGCCCGCGATCGCGTCCATGCTGCGAGCCTTCCCGCCGGCCACCGGCCGCTGCTCGAACACGACAACATCGAAGCCGGGCCGGCTCGCCAGCTCATGCGCCGCGGTCATCCCCGCCACGCCACCGCCGATGACGATCACCTTCGTAGCCATCGCAAGACCGACTCTGCCAGACGCGCGCGCCCCGCGCTCAGGAATCAGCGCGGCGCCAGGCTCCGCCGACCGATCCGATGCCTGCCGTTCGCTGTTGCGACGCCGGCGGCGCGTAGGATCTGCGGCTCATGATCCTGCGGACCGTCAGGGGAGGCCCTTCGCGGTGAGGGCGGCGATCTACGACCGCTACGGGTCGCCCGAAGTGTTGCGGATCGAGGATGTTCCGACGCCGTCGCCGGGCGCCGGACAGGTGTTGATCAAAGTGGCCGCCACGTCGATCAACCTCAGCGACTGGGAGTGTCTGCGCGGATCACCGCTCTACGCGCGCATCGGCGGGTGGCGCGCGCCGGCACGGCGCACGCTCGGCTCAGACATCGCCGGCCGGGTCGAGCGTGTCGGCGCAGATGTGACCCGGTTCCGACCCGGCGACGATGTCTACGCTGACAATCTCGCGCTCAAGGGCGGCTTCGCGGAGTTCGCCATCGCCCCCGAGGCGGCGCTGGCGCACAAGCCGCAGGAGCTGACGTTCGCGCAGGCGTCGACGATTCCCCAAGCAGGCGCGATCGCTCTGCAGGGAACCGATGGTGCCGCGGACGGCGTTCGGGTGTTGATCAACGGGGGCGGAGGGGGCACCGGCTCCTTCGCAATCCAACTCGCCAAACGGTGTGGCGCGCGCGTGACCGGAGTCGACAACGCCCGCAAACTGGACTTCATGCGTTCGCTCGGCGCCGATGAGGTGATGGACTATCGCAACGAGGACTTCACGCGCTCAGACGACCGCTACGACCTGATCCTCGATCTCGTCGCGCATCGGTCGGTGTTCGCCTACCGAAGGGCGCTCGCCCTCGGTGGCCGCTATCGCTGTGTCGGTGGATCCGTCAGCACGCTGTTGCGCATCCTGACCGTCGGCTTCATCGCCGGTCGGCTCACGCGACGCCGCATCGGCGTCCTCGCCGTACGAGAGGGGCCGACCCGCTTCGAGCCGTTGACCGACCTCTGCATCGCCGGCGAGATCGGCATCCACATCGACCGGACATTCCCCCTCGAGGAACTTCCGTCGGCACTCGCCCACGTAGGCGAGGGCCATGCCCTCGGCAAGGTCGTGGTCACCCCGACCTGACCGACCAGCGCCGACCGGCAGGACCTCTAATAAGGTCTGAGGCATCAGCCTCGAAGCAAGTGGAACAAGATCGTGTCGTGCACGAACTTCGCCTTCTCGTGACCCCGGAAATCGCACTCGTGCTCCTTTGCGCCCACGAGGATGGCGATCTCTCCGGATGACGCCCACTTGCCCTGCGGTCGTACTGGTCCTGCTTATCGAATGGCAGGGGCGCACGGCTCGCGGCGTGCCTCCTCCGCTCGCACGCCGGTCGTCCAAGCTTGGTGGCCAGAAGGGGCGTCGCGACGCGGCAAGCAACGTCGCGACGCCGGTCTGAAGCGCCTTGAAGGCGAGGTAGTCCGGGTGGTGCGACCAACTCCACTCGTTGACGGGCGTCGCCACCTTCGGCCGACCCATGAGCGATTCGCGAAGGTGCTGAAGCGACTGACGCATCGCACCCAGCAGATCGATGTCTCGAGACTCAAGACGCCGCTCACACGAGATACGAACCAGTAGCGCCTCGAGTTCCCCCTTCTGGAGATCTCGTCGCGCTACGCCTGGCTGTACAAGTTCCTGCCCGAGTACTTCAAGTGGGCGGGCATGGCCGCGTTCGCGTCGCACCACGTCCGGCTCGCGCTGTTTCCGTTCCGGCTGGACACCGATCGCACCGGCTACGTGGACATCCCGCACAGCCTGCGGCGCCAGAGGGCGTTGCTGCTCGCGGACGTGAACACTCTCCGCGAGACCAACAATGCGATCTTCGACGACATCTTCTGGGCTCACCTCGCGTACGGCACCGCGGATGACGGGCTCGCCTGTCTGCGCGGACTCGTGGGCGGGGAGCGTCATTACGCGACGGTGCTCTCCGACTTTGAGACGATCGATCAGGGGCGCCGCCTGGTGGAGGCCGATCCGACGTCCCCGGATGCCCGGCGCAGGGCCGACGAGCTGATCTGGCAAGGAAACGTCCAACTCCTCGAGCACGAGCAGCGGGCGCTGGTGCAGCCCAACCTCGATCGCCTCTCGTGCGCGTTCGCCCGGCTCTTCTCGATCGGTTCGGCGCTTCACCCGGGGGATTCCGCCGGCTCTGCGCGCCAAAGCGTGGCCGAGGATCACCCGCTATGACGACCGGTGGCGGTGGATCGTGACGAGCATCGTCCCCCGCTTCCGGAGGTTCGATGCCGACACCCGGCTTGCCGATGCCAGTCTGCGCCACATCTTCGACGAGGCGCGCGACTACGCATCGAACCCCTGCGTCCTCCCGAGCCCACGGAAGGGGGTGCTGAGTCGCTCCACACCCGGGGACGTGTGACCAGGGTGGTCCACGGGTGCGAAGACGGCTGCTCCGGAGGATGGTGGGGACGCAACCAAACCGGAGACACCCACATGAGCACTTCCATCGATCAAAGCGAACGCGCGGTCCAGGCGCCCGCCCCGGGCACCGTCGACTACAAGCTCGAGGTCCTGACCATCCCCGTGTCGGACGTCGACCGCGCCAAGGCGTTCTACGGCTCGCTGGGCTGGCGCGAGGACGCGGACTTCCCGATCCGCGAGGGCTTCCGCGTGATCCAGATGACCCCGCCCGGCTCGCCGGCGTCGGTCATCTTCGGTGAAGGCGTGACCGCCGCCGCGCCCGGCACCTACGAGGGCCTCGTCCTCGCCGTCTATGACATCGAGGCCGCCCGCGAGGATCTCATCGCCCGCGGCGTCGAGGTCTCGGACTTCTTCCACTCGAGCGCGTTCGATCGCTACGGCGAGCGGGTGGACGGGCTCGATCCGGAGCGCCAGTCCTACGCATCCTTCGTCTCCTTCCAGGACCCGGACGGCAACACCTGGTACCTGCAGGAGATCCAACAGCGACTCCCAGGACGGTAGAGCCATGAACATTGCAGAGTTGGCAGACCTGCTGCACGAGACGGCCGAGCATCACGACCCGTTCGAGAAGGCCTCGCAGCCGCACAACTGGTGGGACTGGTACGCGGCCTACATGGTCGCCCGCCAGAACGGTTCCACACAGGACGAGGCGTCCGCGAGCGCGGGGCGCTACATGGAGGACGTCCTCGGCGTCGTCGCTCGATGACCGACCCACGGGGCCGCTCCGGGAAGCCGGAGCGGCCCTGATCACGCGCCGATGAGATCGGGCAACGCCCGCGCGAGCTCTCCGCGCGAACGGACACCGAGTTTCGCGAACACCTTGCGCAGGTGCCACTCGACCGTGCGCTTGCTGAGGAACAGCCGCGCAGCGATCTCGGGGTTCGAGAGTCCGTCGCAGGCGAAGCGCGCGATCTGGCGCTCTTGCTCGGTCAGGTCGTCGCGTGTGTCATCGGTGCGCCGGCGGACGTGCTCCCCGGTGGCCGCGAGCTCTTGGCGGGCGCGCTCCGCGAACGCCTCCATGCCGATCGTCGTGAGCATGTCGTGCGCCGTGCGCAAGTGCTCGCGAGCTTCGAGGCGGCGCCGCTCGCGCCGCAGCCACTCGCCGTACAGCAGGTGGGTGCGTGCGAGATCGGTGCGCATGCGCGCGCGCCCGAAGTGCTCCAGCGCCGAGTGATAGAGCGAGTCGGCGTCCGCGGCGTCCGCGACCAGCGCACGGGCGCGCAGCTCGGCGCCGCGAGCCCAGTCGGTGTCGCATCCGCGAGCGGCCCCGCCAAGCCGTTCGAGCGCGCCGGTCGCCGCGTCCGCTCGGCCGCAGCGCACCGCCGCCTCCGCGAGCTCGCCGAGCGCCCAGAGCGACGTGTGCATGTCAGGCGGATACGCGGCGCCGTCCTGGGCGGCGGCGAGCGCGTCCTCGTAGCGGCCGAGGCCGTTGTTCAGCACTGCTGTCGACCAGTGGCGCACGGGCATCCAGCTGCCGTCACCGCGGGCGAGCGCGGCGGGGGTCGCGGCCGCGTCGAGCTCCGCGACCTCGGGCGCGCGACCTCGGAAGGCAGCGAGCGCGATCCGCGATCCGGACGCCCGCGGGCCCCCGATCGCCTCACTGACGGCGTCCTGCTCGGCCGCATGCGATGCCGCCGCGCCGAGATCGCCGGCCTGCAGCTCCCACGCCACGCGGGCCGCACACGCGAGCGGCACCAGCGCGAGCACGCCGGCGCTGCGCACCTGGTCGAGGTTCCGGGCACTGAGCACGCCCCACGTGTCGGTGTCCAGGATCCAGATCGCCATGTAGGCGGCGAACCAACGCCACTGCAGGTCGAGTTCGGCCTCGCGCGCCGCGTCCAGCGCGCGCCGCATGGCCGGCGCACCGGTCGTGAACCCGGCGTCGATCAGCAGTGCGGCCGCGTCGAGGAGCGCATCGCTCGCGCTCGGCGGGTCGGTCGACGATGTCGCGGAGCGGATCGCCGCGGCCACCTCCGGCAGCCCCGTCTCGCCGGCCAGGCGGCCCGCGACGATCCCGGCGACGAACGCGTCTCGATAGGTGTCACGTGCGGCACGCGGGTCGAGGCGTTCGAGCCGCCGGGCCGCGGCGAGGAGCAGCGGCGGCGCGTCGCGGCCGCGGCGTTGCACGACGGCTACGCGCCCGCGCAGCACGTCGACACGAGCGCTGTCGCGTTCCGCGAGCGGCGCGCTCGCGGCCACAGCGGCGAGCCGGAGCGCGTCGTCCGGGGCGCCGGCGAGGTGTTTGGCCTCGGCCGCCGCCAGCGCGCGCTCGGCGCGGCGGGCGGGGTCGAGCGTGAGCTCCATCGAGCGTTCCAGGAATGCCGCCGCGGCGGCCTGGCCGCCACGGGCCCGCGCACGAGCCGCCGACCGTTCGAGCTCGTCCGCGACGGCGGCGTCCGGACCGGCGGCTGCGCGAGCGCGATGCCACGCCCGGCGGTCGGGATCGACCGCGGCGTCCGTGAACTCGGCGATCGCTGCGTGGGCCTGGCGGCGTTCCTCCGCCGTGGCCGCGCGGTAGGCGGCGGCGCGAACGAGCGGATGACGAAAGCGGACGCGGTAGTCGAACTCGCAGAGACCGGCCTCCACGGCCGGCGCGGCGGCTCCTGGACCGACACCCAGGCGCTCGGCGGCGCGCCAGACGAGGGTCGGCTCTCCGAGGGGCTCGGCTGCGGCGATCAGCATCAGCCGCCGCGTCGCCTCGGGCAGCTCGTCGAGGCGCCGGCGGAAGCGCTCCTCGATGTCGCTCGGCGACGCCGAGAAGCTCCCGTTGCCGAACCCCGCGAGCTCGGCCGCGCTCAGCCCGCGCGGCAGCTCGAGCAGAGCCAGCGGGTTGCCGCGGGTCTCGGCGACGATGCGGTCGACGACGTGCCGCTCGAGCTTGAAGCGCACCGCGGAGCTGAGCACCGCGCGCGCGTCGCCGTCGCGCAGACCGCCGAGCTCCAGGGCCGGCAACTCGCTGAACGCGCCACTCGGTTCACGCACGGCGACCACCAGGCCCACGCGCTCGGCCAGCAGACGACGTGCGACGAAGGTCAGCGTCAGCGCCGACGTCTGGTCGAGCCAATGGCCGTCGTCGATGACCCACAGCACCGGTCGCTGCTCGGATGCGTCCGACAGCAGGCTCAGGATGGCCAGGCCGACGAGGAACCGGTCCGGCGCATCACCCGCGTCCAGGCCGAACACGGTCTCGAGCGCTTGACGCTGCGGAGGAGGCAGCGACGAGCGCCGGTCCAGCAGCGGCAGACAGAGTTGATGCAGGCTGGCGTAGGCGAGCTCCATCTCGGACTCGACGCCGAGCGCGCGCACGAGCAGCATGTCCGGCGCGGAGTCGGTCAGGTGTCCCAGCAGCGCGGTCTTGCCGATCCCCGCTTCGCCGTGCACCACCAGCGATCGGCTCTCACCGCGGCGGACATCGCGCAGCAGCGCATCGAGCAGCGCGCATTCCTGATCACGCCCTCGCAGGCTCGGCACTGCCTCATCGTAAATGAGACCCGCCAGACGCACCCGGGTGTGCGCGGGTGCGTCTGGCGGGCGGTTGGGCGGGTCAGCAGACGAGCTCGGCTTCTGCGGCGCTGCGGACCTCGACGGCCGCGAGGGTGTTCTCGAACGCCTTGCGGAGCTTGCTCTTGCCGATGCTGCCGAGGACGAGGCCAAGCAGCTTACCCTTGAGGTTCTTGCCCTCGCGGACGACGACGGCGTGCACGACCATCGTTCCCTCCGGCAGCGTCAGGAGGGTGTAGGTGTGGCCTGACCGCCCGCCCCAGACGTTGGAGTCGGTGGTCGTCATGACGATGCGGTAGGGATCGGACCAGTCGTAGCGCAGCCGTTCCCAGACGCCGCCGGACCCTTCCGTGACATCGGCCCAGTCGGGTCCGCGGTCGTGGACCTGGAGGTATTCATCGGCGCTGTTGGCGAAGATCTGCGAGCGGCCCGGTCCGAAGTCGGTGAGCGCTGCGAGCAGTTGCTCGGGCGTCGCGGTGGTCTTCTTGGAGAAATGCAGGGTGGCCATGGTGTGCTCCTTGTCTGGAAGTTCTTCTTGCTGTCTTCACGATCTCGCTTCGGTGTCCCGGTCGCACCCGTGCGGGACACTGGTCTGCGACCCCGGGTCCCTCACCTGGCGAGGAACCCGTGCACGTCCGCGGCCACCTCGCGTGGGTACTGGAACAGGAAGGCGTGCGCGGCATCGGGGTAGATGCGGATCTGCGCATCGGGGATGAGGCCGGCCAGCAGGTGGCTGAGCTTGGTCGGGATCATCTGGTCGTCGTCGCCCTGGATGACCAGCGTCGGGCTCTGGATGCCCGTGAGCCGCTGGAGCGCGCCGTGGTCGGGGATCCCCCACTCGACGATCGCGTCGTACTGCGCGTCGCGGGCGGCGAGGCTGGTCGGCGCGTCGCGGTCGTCGCGACGGGCCATGAAGCGCGCGAGGAACTGGCCGCCGAGCGCGCGGCTCGTCTCCGTCGGCGCGAAGAAGATGTGCAGCAGGCTGTCCGCGGTGCTCTGGTCGAGGCGTGCCGCCCGCGCGATGTCCTCGCGCCAGCGGTGCATGCCGGGCGCGCCCTTGGGCCCGGTCGCGGCGAGCACGAGCCGGCGCACGAGCGCCGGGCGGATCAGCGCGATCTCCTGGGCGACGAAGCCCCCGATCGAGAACCCGAGCAGGTCGATCTTCGACAGCTCGAGCGCCTCCAGGAACGCGATCATCGCGCGGCCGGTATCGGCGATCGACGGACCGAACGTGCCGCTCGAGCCGCCGACGCCGGGGTAGTCGACCAGGATCACCTCCCGCTCGCCGGCGAGCGCGTCGATCAGCGCGGGATCCCAGTTGTCGAGGTTGCCGCGGAAGTGCTGCAGCAGCACCAGTGGAGTGGCGCCGAAAGCGCCGAAGCGACGGTACGCGAAGCGCACGCCGGCGGCGTCGACGAATCGCGTCGCCGCGGTCTGGTGGGTCGTGGGCGTGTCGAGAGTGCTCATGGCGATCAGAACTGCGTCGCGGGGACGGGGGTCGGGCGGCGACGGCGCCGCAGGAGCAGGTAGGCCTCGACGATGAAGTCGATACCGCCGGTGGCGGCGTAGACCGCGAGCCGGTTGAGCTCCGGGGTCGTGGTGGCCGCGGCGATCAGGAACATGACGCCCAGCAGCACAGACACGCCGCCGGCCGCCAGCATCGGGACCTGCAGGCCGAGCTGCGCCCGCCGGCGAAGCGCGGTGATCAGCTGCGCCGCGCCGCTGACCGCGGCCCAAACCCCGAAGACCGCGTAGACGTTCGCGACACTGCCGGTCGCGGCGATGCCGAGAGCGATCGCGGCGAGCGCGCTCGTCGCGGCGCCGGTCAGCAGGACCTGGCGCGCGGACCCGTGCGCCGTCCGTGCGTCGATCAATGACGCGACGACGTCGATCAGCGGATAGGCGACGAGCAACACGCCGGCGCCGACCGTCAGCGAGTCCGCCACGACCGCGAAGACGGTGGCCCAGGCGATCGCGATCAGACCGCGGATCAGGAACACATTGAGCGTGCGTGAGGTGCTTGGTTCGGTGGGGTTCATGACGACCTCCGTTTGGTTTCGTTGTGCCGTCACCGTCTCGCGTGCGGGCACTGGTCGCACCTGGGCACGCACGGGTCCGGGCACTGGCCCCGGGTCCCCGCGTCGCCACCAGTGGGCACCCTGGCGCGAGCCCAGGGGTGGCGGAGGAGCATCCCGGCTATGAACTCCACCTCCGCCCGCCGCCCCCGCAGCGCCTCGCTTCGTCCGCGCAACTGCCGCGCGCAGCATCCGCCTCTCAGCCCAGGGCGCCGCGCAGCTCCTTGCGCGACGCGATCCCGAGCTTGGTGAAGACGTTCTTGAGATGCCACTCGACGGTGCGAGGGCTGATGAAGAGCTCGGCGCCGATCTCGGGATTCGTATGGCCGGCGAGCGCGAGGCGCGCGATGTGCTGCTCGTGCGGGGTGAGATCGCCGCGCGTGTCGTCGCGGCGCTTGCGGACGGTCTCGCCGGTCGCCAGCAGCTCGTGGTGCGCGCGCTCGGCGAAGCCGTCGGCGCCGACCGCCAGGAACATGTCGTGCGCGGTCCGCAGCGGCTCGCGTGCATCGGCTCGGCGGCGATTGCGGCGCAGCCACTCTCCGTACAACAGGTGAGCGCGCGCGAGCTCCGTGCGCAACCGGGTGCGCTGGAGGTGCGCGACGGAGGCGCGATAGTCGGCCTCGTCGCCGGTCAGCAGCGCGCGCACGCGCGCGGTCATGCCGTGCCGCCACGCACTATCGACGTCGCGGGAGGAGACCCAGTCGTGGGCGGCTTCGAGCAGCGGTTGATCCCCGGTGCGCGACGCCGACTCGGCCAGCTCACCGACGACGAACATGCCGAGGGCGACATGGTCACGGTGCTCGAAGGCCACTCGTGCAGCGTCCAGCGCCGCGTCGTAGCGGCCGATGCCGTTGTAGAGCACGGCCTTCGCGTAGGTGGCGACGTCGACCATGCGGCCCAGCCCGCGCGCGCTCGCTCCCGCCACCATGCGCTCGATCCGCTCGCTCGCCTGCGCCTCCTGTCCGCGCCAGGCTGCGAGCAGCAGCTCGTTGTAACCGACGGCTGCGCCGCCTGTGGCGTCGGCGAGCGCGCGCTCTTCCTCGATGAGCACCTCGGCGTCGGCCAGCTCACCGCAGGCCAGCGTGCAGCGGGCGAGGAAGTTGAGCGCGAACTGCAGCTGCACGAGCGCGCCGGCCTCGCGGGCGACGCGCACCTGCCGCGAGGCGAGCTCGTGCCATGCGTCGATGTCCCAAAGGTCGAGGGCGATGAGCCCGGTCGCGCGGAACCCGGTCAGCCACAGCCAGCGGCCGAGCTCGCCGTCCGGAGCCGGCAGAGCGAGGACGTTCTCCAGTGCGGGGCGCATCGCCGGCGAGAATCCGTCTCGAAGCCGGGTGGCGAGCGCGTCGAGGACGACATCGACCGCGGTCGCCGCAGGGGGCGCAGGCGCGACGTGGGCGGCGGCCAGGATCGCGTCGTCATCGGCCGACCAGATCGCCGCGCCCAGCGCTTCGAGGTGCGTCGTGCGGGCGAGCGCCTCGTCGAGCGGCTCCAGGCGCGTGGCCGCGTCGAGCAGCAGTCGGGCGGCATCGCCCGCTCGGCGGTCGTCGAAGGCGATCCGTCCCCGCAGATGCTCCGCCTCGGCCGCCTGCAAGGCTGAGAGCGGCCCGGCCGCGCCGATCAGCCGCAGCGCCTCGTCCAGCGCTCCCGCGTCGCGCTTGGCGTGCGCCGCCGCGAGCAGGCGGCGGGAGCGTTCGGCGGGGTCTGGAGTGAGCGTCGCGGCGCGCGCGAGAAATGCGGCGGCCGCCGCGACGCCGCCGCGCGCCTGGGCGTCGGCGGCCGAGCGCTCGAGCTCCGCGGCCACCGCCTCGTCAGGGCCCGGAGATGCCTTGGCGCGATGCCACGCCCGCCGGTCGGCGGCCTCGGTGACCGCGGCCAGCGCCGCGTGCAGCGTGCAGCGCTCGTCGGCCGACGCCGAGCGGTACGCCGCCGCGCGCAGCAGGGGATGCCGGAAGCGGATCTGCGCGCCGACCTCGACCAGATCGGGATCGAAGTCCGCGGCGATCCCGAGCTGCTCGGCCGCGCGCCTCACCAGCGACGCGTCGGCCTCCGGGTCCGCGGCCGCGAGCTGCAGCAGCGTGCGGCTCCCCGCGGAAAGCGCCTCGATCCGCCGGCGGTAGCCGTCCTCGACGTCGATCGGCGCGGGGACGGCGAAGCCCCCGTCCGCGGACATCCAGCGCGGCAGCTCGAGCAGCGCGAGCGGGTTGCCGTGGGCCTCGGCGACGATCCGCTCCCGCACGCCCGCGTCGATCGGCCCCGGCACGACGCTCTGCAGCAGCGCGTGTGCGTCCGCGTCGGCGAGACCGCGCACCGAAAGCTCCGGCAGGCCGCCCAACACCCGCTCCTCCCGCACCGCGAACACGAGCGCGAGCGGCTCGGCCAGCGCACGCGCGGCGACGAACTCGAGCACACGGGCGGAGGCGTCGTCGAGCCACTGGAAGTCGTCGATCAAGCACAGCAACGGCTGCTCGTCGGCGGCCAGCAGACCGAGCGTCGCCAGCCCCACGACGATACGGTCGGGCGGGTCGCCGGCGGCGAGCCCGAGCGCGACCTCGAGCGCGCCTCGCTGCGCCTGGGGGAGGGTTCCCAGCCGGCTCAGCAGCGGCGCGCACAGCAGGTGCAGGCCCGCGTAGGCGAACTCGAGCTCGGACTCGACGCCGGCGATCGACGCGACGCGAAACCCGGACGCATGCTCGGCGGCGTAGCGCAGCAGGGCTGTCTTGCCGACACCCGCTTCCCCCCGCAGCACGAGCACGGCGCTGCCGCCCTCGCGTACCTGCGCGAGCAGCTGGTCCAGCCGCTCGCACTCGGCGGCGCGTCCCCGCAGCATGTCTGCGGAGCCTAATACCAGTGCACGGACCAGGGACCCCACCGGTACGACCCGGGGTGGAGCGCGCGATCGTGGCGGCACCATGAGCCTCCACTACGACATCTTCATCAACCAGCCGCCGGCCCAGGAGGGCGTCCTGCCCAACGGCGAGCCCAAGCTGTTCTCGCCGATGGCCAGCACGCTGATCTACGGCGAGCGGGACGCGGTCCTGACCGACCCCGCGATGACCACCGACCAGGCACACGCGCTCGGCGACTGGGTCGCGGGCAAGGGCCGCAACCTGACCGACATCTTCGTCACCCACGGTCACGGCGACCACTGGTTCGCGGCGAACGTGCTCGCCGAGCGCTTCGATGCCCGCGTCGTCGCCAGCGCGGGCACGATCGCGCAGATGCGCGGCAACGTCGCCGCGCGGCCGGTCCTCTGGGACAAGGTCTACGCGGGCATCCCCGACTCGCCCGTCACGGCGGTGACCGTCCCGGACAACCGCTTCGCGCTCGAGGGGCACGAGCTCGTGATCGTCGAGGTCGGCGACACCGACAGCGCCGACACGACGGTGCTCCACGTCCCGGCTCTCGACCTCGTCGTCGCCGGCGACTCGATCTACAACGGCGTGCACATGTACCTCAGCCAGACCGTGCTCGTCGGCGGGTTCGGCCCTTGGCGCGCCGCGATCGACACGATCGAGGCGCTGCACCCGCGACGCATCGTCGCCGGCCACCAGAACCACGAGCTCGACGACGACGCGGACCGCCAGATCGCCGAGACCCGCCAGTACCTCGACGACGCCGAGGAGCTGCTGCAGACCGAGGACACGGCGGAGGGCTTCTTCAACGCCAAGCTCGAGCGCTACCCCGGCCACCTCGGGCGCACCGTCCTGTGGGCCGGCGCGCGCGGGATCTACGGCGTCCGCGAGCACCCCGACGCGGACGTGCGGCAGATCATGGCCGGCTCCTGGCTCTAAGGAACGGGCATCAGCTCGGCCTCGCGCTCGGGCAGCGCATCCGCGAGCTCGCGGCGCGAGGTGATGCCGAGCTTGCCGAGGATCTTGCGCATGTGCCACTCCACGGTGCGGTGGCTGAGGAAGAGCTGGGCGCCGATCTCCGGGTTGGTCAGGCCGTCGCGGGCCATGCGGGCGATCTGCGCCTCCTGCGGGGTGAGCTCGTCGCGCGTGTCGTCGCTGCGCTTGCGGACGGTCTCGCCGGTGGCGGCCAGCTCGCGGCGCGCGCGCTCGGCGAAGGCGGCCGCGCCCATCCCATCCAGCGCGGCGTAAGCGGATTTGAGTTGGGCACGCGCATCGACGCGACGCCCCTCGCGGCGCAGCCACTCGCCATACACGAGCTCGGCGCGCGCGTGGTGGACGACGACCTTCGAGCGGCCGAGCTGCTCGATCGCCTCACCGTAGAGCGCGTCGGCCTCGTCGCCACGGGCCAGCAACGCACGCGAGCGGGCCTCGATCCCGCGCGCCCACGGCGTGGTGCTCAGCGACGAGCGCTCGAGCAGGTGCGAGAGGGCAAGCTCGGCCGCGGCCGTGTCGCCGTTGCACACCGCGGCCTCGATCAGCTCGGGCAGCACCCACACGTTGAAGCCGAGCCCATCGTGGTCGTATGCGCGCCGCGCGGCCGCCTGCGCCTCGCCGTATTCGCCGTATCCGAGGTGCAGGGTGGCGACGGCCCACTCGCCGACCTCCACCGCGAACCCCTCGCCGCGCGCCGTCCCACCGGCGATCGCGGCCTCGCGCAAGGCGTAGGTGCGTTCGCGATCGCCGCGCCAGGCGGCGAGCAGCACGGCGAAGTCGGCGATCGGGACGCTCGAGGTCGCCGTCGTGATCGTGTCGGCCTCGTGCACGAGCTGCTCGCAGACGCCGAACGCGCCGGCGAACAGCTGGTGGGCCGCCGAGTAGTTCAGCGCGAACGGGAGGACGCCGAGCGCGCCGCGGTCGCGAGCGGTCGCGGCCAGCCCCGTGGCGATCGCCGCGCAGGCGTCGTCGTTCCACAGATCCATCGCGAGCTGACAAGCGAGCCAGCACCAGACGATGTTCTCGTGCCGGAAGCCCTCCTCCTGGAACACGTCGAGCGCGTGTGCGACCGCGGGCAGCGCGGGCTCGTAGCCGCGCGCGAGCCTGGTGGTGAGCCCGCGGAGCAAGAGGTCGATCGAGCGCGGAGAGCCCGTGGCGGCGGCTGCGTCGGCGGCTTCGAGGACTCCCTCGGCGCGTGCGAAGCGCCCGCTGCGCACGGCCGCCCAGAGCGCTTCGAGGTGGGTCTCGCGGGCGAGCTCGGGGTCGAGCGGCTCGAGCCGGCGCGCGGCGGCGCTGAGCATCGCCGGCGTGTCGCTCCCGCGTGTGCGGGTGAACGCGATCCGCGCCCGGAGACGATCCACACGCGCGCGCTGGAGCTCGTCGAGCGGGCAGCTCAACGCGACGATCAGCAGCGCCTCGGCGGCGTCCGGCGCGCCCGCGTCGAACTTCGCGTGCGCGGCTGCCAGCGCACGCGTCCCGCGCTGCCCGGGGTCGGGCGTGAGCTCGGCCGCACGCTCCAGGAACGCCGCCGCCGCGGTCATACCGCCTCGGGACCGGGCGCGCGAGGCCGACTGCTCGAGCTCGACCGCGATCTCCTCGTCGGGCACGGCGGTCGCGTGCGCGCGATGCCACGCGCGGCGGTCGGGATCGGCGGCTGGATCGGTGGCATCGGCGAGCGCGGCGTGCACGCGACGGCGCACGGCCGCGGGCGCGGCGCGGTACGCCGCCGAGCGCACGAGCGGATGCCGGAAGCGCACGCGCGCTTCGAGCGAGATCAACCCCTCGGTCTCGGCGGCGCCGATGGCATCGGGCCCGATCCCGAGCCTCTCGAGCGCACCGAGCAGGAGGGTGACGTCCCCGACAGGTTCGGCCGCGGCGGCGACGAGCAACTGCCGCGTCGCCTCGGGCAGCGCCTCGATGCGGCGCAGGAAGCTCGCTTCCACGCGGCCCGCGACGGCCTGCTGCGGGAGGCCGAAACCGCCGGCGAGCTCGGCCGGCGTCAGCCCCCGCGGCAGCTCCAGCAGCGCCAGTGGGTTGCCGCGGGTCTCGGCCACGATCCGATCGCGCACCTGCTGGTCGAGACCGCCGGCGAGGGCCGAGTCGAGCAGTTCGCGAGCGTCCTGATCGTTGAGTCCTCCGAGCGTGAGATCCGGCAACCCGCCGAGCACCCGCTCCTCGTTCGGCTCGCGGACGGCGAACACGATCGCCAGCCGCTCCGCCGTCAGGCGCCGGGCGACGAACGACAGCACTTGGACCGACGTCTTGTCGAGCCATTGCACGTCGTCGACGAGGCACAGCAGCGGCTGCTCGTCGGCGGCGTCGGCGAGCACGCCGAGCGCCGCCAGCGCCACCAGGAACGGATCCGGGACCGGGCCTTCGAGCAGCCCGAACGCGACCCGCAACGCGTCGCGTTGCGGCGGCGCGAGCGCGGCGGCGCGGTCGAGGAGCGAAGCGCCGAGCAGCTGCTGCAGGCCGGCCAACGGCAGTTCGAGCTCGGACTCGACGCCGGCCGCCCGCGCCACCGCGAACCCGGTGCCGACGGCGGCCGTGTAGTCGAGCAGGACGGACTTGCCGACGCCGGGCTCGCCGCGCAGGACGAGCACCGATCCGTGGCCGCCGCGCGCCTCGTCGAGCACCCGCTGGAGCGCGGCGCACTCGGCGTCCCGGCCCAACGGCGCACTCACCTTGGCCACGTCCATCGCAGCGTCCCGATCGCCGACGTTACCGCAACGCCCCGAACGCGGCACGTAGGATGCGTCATTGCCGATGAGTAACCGCGCTCCCGGACTGGGTCGGCGTGCAGGCCTGCGCGGGCGGGCGAACGAGCTTGTGCTTCTCGACGGCGTTCTGTCGGCGATCCGCGCGGGCGAAAGTCGCTCATTGGTACTGCGGGGCGAGGCCGGGATCGGGAAAACGGCGCTTTTGGAGTGCTTGGTCGAGTCGGCGGCGGATGTGACGGTCGTCCGAGCCGTCGGCGTCGAGTCTGAGATGGAGCTCGCGTTCGCCGGTCTGCACCAGGTGTGCGGGTCGTTGCTCGACCAGTTGGACCGCCTGCCCACACCACAGCGGGACGCGCTCAGCGTCGTCTTCGGCTTGAGCGCCGGCCCTCCACCGGACCGGCTGTTGGTCGGCCTGGCACTACTGACACTGCTGTCCTACGCGGCCGAGGACCGCCCGTTGCTCTGCGTCGCCGACGACGCACAGTGGCTTGACCGAGCCTCCGCGCTCACGCTGGCGTTCGTCGCCCGGCGCCTGCGCGCGGAGTCGGTCGCGATGGTGTTCGCCTCGCGTGAACCCGGCGAGGAGCTGCGGCAGCTCCCACAGCTCGAGGTGATGGGTCTGAGCAAGGCGGACGCCGGCGCACTGCTGGGCGCCGGCGCGCGGTTCACGGTGGAGGACCGAATCCGGGATCGGTTCCTCGCCGAGGCGGCCGGCAATCCGCTGGCGCTCCTCGAACTTCCACGAGGTCTGACGACGCTGCAGCTGGCAGGCGGCTCCGCGCCGTCGGGCGATCACGGGCTGAGTCGGAGGATCGAGGAGAGCTTCGTGCGGCGGCTCGGGACGTTGTCCGACCAAGCACGGCGTCTGGTCTTGCTCGCGGCGGCCGAGCCGGTAGGCGACCCTCGCTTGCTCGAGCGGGCGGCCGCGCGACTCGGGATCACGGCCTCGGCGGTCGACGCCGAATCCGACGGCCTACTGACGATCGGCGAGCGCGTCAGCTTCCGTCATCCACTGGTGCGTTCCGCGGTGTACCGATCCGCCGCGGCGGCGGAACGACGAGCGGCTCACCTGGCCCTGGCGGAGGCGACCGATCCGACCATCGATCCGGACCGCCGGACCTGGCATCTGGCTGCCGCCGCAGCGGGACCTGACGAAACCATCGCTTCGGCGCTCGAGTCCGCGGCCGCCCGGGCGCAGGCACGCGGAGGTCTCACCGCAGCGGCGGTCTTCCTGCAGCGCGCGGTGGCGCTCACCCACGACCCGGAGCGGCGGACGGAGCGCGCGCTGGCCGCGGCCGACGCCAGTCGTCAGGCCGGCTCGTACGACGCCGCGCTCGGGCTGCTGGTCACGGCTGAGGCGGCGATGCTCGACGCGTCGCAGCGCGCCCGGGTGGAACTCGTGCGCGGCGAGATCGCCCTCGCCGCCGGTCGTCTCGAAGAGGCTCCCCGACTGCTGCTGACCGCGGCCAGGCAGCTCGCGCCGTTCGACTTGGACCTCGCCCGCGAGACCCATCTGACGGCATCGGTGGCTGCGAGTGTCGGCGGGCAGAGCGATGTCGTCCTGGAGATCTGGCGGGCGGTTCGAACGCTTCCGGTCCATCAGGGCGCGCCCCGTCCGCTCGACCTGCTGCTGGATGGGCTCGCCCTGCTCGCGCTGGAGGGACACCCCGCTGCGACGCCGACGTTGCAGGACGCCGCACGCGCGCTGGCCGAGATCTCCGTCGAGGACGTGCTGCGGTGGGGCTGGGCCGCCACCGGCCCGAGCGCAGCCGTGTGGGACGACGAGGGGTATCGAAGGATCTCGGCACGCCTGGTCGCGCTCGTCCGCGACGCCGGTGCGCTCGCCCAGCTCCCGCTCCACCTCTTCTCGCTGGCGATGGGAAGCGCGTGGGCAGGAGATTTCGCACACGCCGCCTCGCTCGTGGCGGAGGCCGATGACGTGCTGTCGGCGACCTCAAGCCGGCTCCCGAACAATGCGGCGACGAGACTCCTTGCCCTGCAGGGCAGGGAATCCGAGGCTCTGGCCGCGATCGCGAGCGACGTCGAGCAGGCGGCGGCAGGCGGGCCGGGGATGGCGGCCAGTTGGGCTCACTGGTCGGCAGCGGTGCTCTACAACGGGCTCGCCCGCTACGAGCAAGCGGCGTCGGCCGCGAGGCAGGCGTCGGCGAGCTCGTTCGACCCGTGGGCAGCGATGTGGGCGCTGCCGGAACTCGTGGAGGCGACTGCACACACGGGTGACCTCGAACTCGCACGCGACGCGTTCGACCGCTTGGCCGCGACGACACGGCCCAGCGCGACGGCCTGGGCGCGCGGTGTCGAGGCTCGCTGTCGCGCTTTGCTGAGCGATGGGGACGAGCCTGACGCGCTCTATCGCGACGCGATCGAACTGGTGCGTCGCACCGAGCTCCGCCCCGAGCTCGCGCGCTCGCATCTGCTCTATGGCGAGTGGCTGCACCGTAGGGGTCGCCGGCCCGAGGCCCGGAAGCACCTCCATGCGGCGTACGACCAGCTCGTCTCGATCGGGATGGAAGCGTTCGCAGAGCGTGCGCGCGCGGCGCTCCTGGCGACGGGCGAGAACGTACGGCAGCGGGCGGCCGGGACCCAAGACCCGCTCACATCGCAGGAGCGGCAGATCGCGCGGCTCGCCGGCGAGGGCTTGTCCAATGCGGAGATCGGTACGCAACTCTTCGTCAGCCCGCGCACTGTGGAATGGCACCTGCGCAACGTCTTCACCAAGCTCGGGCTTCGCTCTCGGCGAGAGCTCGCGGATGTCTGAGCTTCGCGGGCGCGCCGAAGAATGCGCGCGGCTCGACGCGCTCCTCCGGGACATCCGCCGCGGCGACAGCCGGTCATTGGTGTTGCGCGGCGAGGCCGGCGTCGGTAAGACGGCGCTGCTCGAGTACGTGGTCGACGCGGCGGCGGACGAAACGGTCGTCCGCGCGGTCGGGGTGGAGTCCGAGATGGAGTTGGCTTACGCCGGCCTGCATCAATTGTCGGCTCCGCTGCTCGATCGGCTCCCGCGTCTCCCCGTTCCTCAGCGTGAAGCGCTCGAGATCGTGTTCGGCGTGCGCGCGGGCCTGGCGCCGGATCGGTTTCTCGTGGCGTTGAGCGTACTGAGCCTGCTCTCGCTGGCCGGCGAACGCCGTCCTCTGCTGTGCGTCGTCGATGACGCGCAATGGCTTGATCAGGCCTCGGCGGTGACACTGGCCTTCGTGGCTCGTCGTCTGTTGGCGGATCCGGTCGGGATCGTGTTCGCGGCGCGCGACCCGGGAGAGCTGTTGCGGCAGCTACCGGAGCTCGAGGTGCGAGGTGTCAGCCGGTTCGAGGCGCGTGCGCTTCTGAGCACGGCGGTCCGCTTCAAGTTGGATGAGCGCGTTCGCGACCGGATCGTGGACGAGACGCGTGGGAATCCGCTGGCGTTGCTCGAGCTGCCGCGAGGGTTGACGGCCGTACAACTCGCGGGCGGCTTCGGGTTGCCCGAGGCGCAGGCGCTGACGGGACGGATACAGGAGAGCTTCGTGCGCCGGCTGGAGACGCTGTCGGGCGACGCGCGGCGGTTGTTGCTGCTGGCCGCGGCGGAACCGCTTGGAGACTCGTTGCTGCTGTTGCGGGCATGCGATCGACTTGGCATACCGAGTTCGCTCGTCGACACGGAGATCGAGGGATTGCTGACGATCGGCGAACGGGTGACCTTCCGACATCCACTGGTCCGGTCGGCGGTCTACCGAACGGCGACGGCGCATGAACGACGGGTGGTTCACCTGGCGCTGGCCGAGGCCACCGATCGAGACGTCGATCCCGACCGTCGAGCGTGGCATCTCGCCGCTGCGGCGATGGGCCCCGACGAAGAGGTGGCGGTGGAGCTGGAGCGGTCCGCCGCCCAAGCGCAGGGCCGTGGAGGCCTGGCCGCCGCCGCCGCGTTCCTGCAGCGCGCGGCCGCGCTCACGCAGGACCCGGCGCAACGCGCGGCGAGAGCGCTGGCTGCGGCTCACGCGAGCTTTCAGGGCGGCGCATTCGACACGGCGCTGGAACTCTTGGCGACGGCGGAGGACGGCCCGCTCGACGCCCTGCAGCGTGCGCAGGTGGACCTACGGCGCGGCCACGTGGCGTTCGCCTCGGGGCTTGGCCGCGATGCTCCCGCGTTGCTCCTGGGGGCAGCGAGGCGACTTGAGGCGCTCGACCTCGATCTCGCCCGCGAGACCTACCTGACGGCCTGGGGCGCCGCGGCGTTCGCCGGTCCCGCCGCCGGCGGCGTGCTCATGGAGACCTGTCGCGCGGTCCGGGAACTCCCCCCGCCGAGCGGGGCTGCTCGTCCCCTCGCCCTGCTGTTGGACGGCCTCGCTCTGTTGACCACCGACGGCCATGCCGCCGCCGCACCGACCTTGCAGCATGCGGTGCGGTTGCTCAGCCGCATCCCCGTGGGCGACGTCCTGCGCTGGGGGTGGGCGGCGACAGCCGCGAGCGACGCGATCTGGGACGAGGAAGCCACACGTCTGCTCTCCGCGCGACACGTCAAGCTCGTTCGGGATGCTGGCGCGCTCTCCGAGCTGCCGATCCACCTCGCTGCGTCGGGACTGGCGAAGGTGTGGGTCGGCGACTTCGGAGGCGCTGCCTCGCTGATCGCAGAGAGCGAGGGCGTGGCAGCGGCGACCGGCAGTCCGATCGCGCCCTACACGCTGCTGAGGCTGCGGGCATTGCAGGGCCGCGAAGCCGAGGCTCAGGCATCGATAGCGAGCGCGATCGACCGGGCCACAAGCGAAGGTCAAGGCTTGGCGGCGGCCTGGGCGCATTGGGCGGCCGCCGTCCTGTACAACGGTCTCGGCCGCTACAGCGAGGCAGCGTCGGCTGCGTCGCAGGCGACCTCGTACAGGTTCGAGCCATGGGTCTCGAAGTGGGCACTGCCAGAACTCGTCGAGGCGGCCGCACGAGGGAACGATCGTGAGCTCGCGCGCGACGCGCTCGCACGGCTCATGGAGACGACGCAACCGTGCGGCACCGACTTCGCGCTCGGCATCGAGGCTCGCTGTCGAGCGCTGCTGACCGACGGCCCGGCGGCCGATGCCTCGTATCGAGAGGCGATCGATCGGCTGGGCCGCACTCAGCTGCGGCCTGAGCTTGCCCGGGCGCACCTGCTGTACGGCGAGTGGCTGCGACGCGAGAATCGCCGGCGGGACGCCCGCCGGCAGCTCCGCGCCGCTCACGACCAGTTCGCGGCGATCGGCATGGCGGGGTTCGCTGAGCGCGCCCGTGGCGAGCGTCATGCGACCGGCGAGAGGGTGCGCGAGCGAACCGTCGCGACCCGCGACGATCTGACCGCGCAGGAGCGTCAGATCGCGAGCCTGGCCGGCGACGGGCTCTCGAATTCCGAGATCGGTTCGCGCCTGTTCTTGAGCTCGCGCACCGTGGAGTGGCATCTGCACAACGTGTTCACCAAGCTCGGGATCAGGTCCCGTCAAGAGCTGCCTCGGACGGAACGATCCACGGGGATCCGCACCCCGTGATCGCGAGACACGGGGACGAACCCCCGGGGCCGAATACCAGGGTTTCACGGGCGCCATCTCGCCGCGCGTCGACCAGCGTTGTCGTCGCACGGTTCAGCAACCCGAGGAGGGCGAGCATGGCTGTTACGACCGCGTCGCAGGTGGACGCCACGGCAATCCGGCCGTTCACGATCGAGACCCCCGAAGCCGAGGTGGAGGATCTGCGCGCACGTATCCGGGCGACGCGCTTTCCCGAGAAGGAGACGGTCGCGGACGCTTCGCAGGGCGTGCAGCTCGCGACGATGCGGGCGCTCATGCGCTACTGGGGCACCGAGTACGACCTGCGGTCGGTCGAGACGCGGCTGAACGCGCTTCCGCAGTTCCTGACCGAGATCGACGATCTCGACATCCACTTCATCCACGTCAAGTCGCGTCACGCCGACGCGCTGCCGATGATCCTCATCCACGGCTGGCCCGGGTCGGTCGTGGAGATGCTGAACGTGGTCGGCCCGCTCACCGATCCGACGGCCCACCAAGGCCGCGTGGAGGACGCGTTCGACGTCGTGATCCCGTCGATCCCCGGTTACGGATACTCCGGCAAGCCGACGGCGAAGGGGTGGGGTCCCGACCGGGTCGCCCGGGCCTCGCTCGAGCTGATGAAGCGCCTCGGCTACACGCGTTTCGTGGCGCAAGGCGGCGACTGGGGCGCGGTGATCGTTGACCTGATGGGCGCGCAGTCGCCGCCGGAGCTGCTCGCCATCCACTCCAACATGCCGGGCATCCTCCCGCCGGAGATCGCCTCGCGGTTCGCGCCGGTCAACGTCGCTCCCGCGCCGGCGGGGCTCTCCGCCGAGGAGCAACGGTGCTATGACGACGTCAGCGACGTCTACACCAAGGGCATCGGCTACGCGATCCAGATGCTGCTGCGTCCGCAGACGCTCTACGGCATCGCCGACTCGCCCGCCGGGCTGGCCGCGTGGATGATCGACCATGACGCTCGCAGCTACGACGACATCACCCGCGCGTTCGTCGATGGGGCGCCCGTCGGCAACCTCACGCGGGACGAGGTGCTGGACAACATCACGCTCACGTGGTTCACGAACACGGGCATCTCGTCGGCGCGCCTGTACCACGAGAACGCGTTCGGGTTCTTCGACGCCAAGGGCGTCTCGACCGTGCCGGTCGCGGTGAGCGTCTTCCCGCGCGAGCTCTACCAGGCGCCGCGGAGCTGGACGGAGCGCGCCTACCCCAACCTCATCCACTACAACGTGCTCGACCGCGGCGACCACTTCGCGGCCTGGCAGGAGCCGCAGCTCTTCTCGGAGGAGCTCCGCGCCGCGTTCCGGTCAGTCCGCTAGCGCCATCGCACACAGAATGGCCCGCGAGAACGCGGGCCATTCTCCTCGTGGCGCTTTACACCGTCGCCGCGACCTCGAGGCGGGCGGCGCGCTTGATCGCGTCGGCGGTGACCTGCGGCTGCGAGACGTAGATCGAATGGCTGCCGGCCGCCTCGTCGACCGTCGCGCCGATGCGGGCGGACATCGTCCGCTGCGCCGGCGGCGGGATCATCCGATCGTCACGGGCGATCAGGTACCAGCTCGGCTTGTCGCGCCACGCCGGCTCGGTGATCGCGCCGGTGAGCGCCTCGACGCCCCACGGAACCTGTGAGTCGGCCATGAAGGCGGCGTCGTGCGCCGGCAGGTCCGCCGCGAACGAGCCCGCGAACTTCTGACGGTCGAGGAACAGGAACCCGTCGACGGGAGGCAGGATCGGCGGCTGCGGACCGTCCTGGGGGAAGCCGGCGATCAAGGTGTTCACCGACTCCGCGGCGTCCGGCGCGAAGGCCGCGATGTAGACGAGGCCGGCGACGCGCTCGTGGCGTCCGGCTTCGGTGATCACGGCGCCGCCGTAGGAGTGGCCGACGAGGATCGCCGGACCGTCCTGTTGGTCGAGCGCGTTGTGGGTGGTCTCGACGTCGCTCTCCAGGGAGAGCGTCTGGTTCTGCACGACGCTCACGTTGAACCCGTCGGCCGTCAGCAGGTCGTAGACGCTCCGCCAGCCGGACCCGTCGACGAATCCGCCGTGGACGAGCACGACGTTGCGCACATCGGTCATGGATGACCTCCTCGTTGTTGGCTTGGCCGGCTCCCACCTTGGTGGGGGAGGGCGTCTGTCGCATGCGTCAGGTGACGACGCTTCTCGGCGGCGCTTACGTACGTCGTGGCGGCGTGAGCGCGGCGCCGAGCTCGGCCCGCGAGGTGATCCCGAGCTTCGGGAACACGCGGTACAGGTGCGTGCTCACGGTGCGGTGCGAGAGATAGAGGCGTTGCCCGATCTCACGGTTGGACAGGCCTTCCGCCGCCAGCTGCGCGATCTGCAGTTCCTGTGCCGTCAGCTCGTCGCGCGCTTCGGGGACCCGCCGGCGGCTGCGCTCCCCGGAGGCGCGCAGCTCCTGGCGCGCCTGCTCGCTCCATGGCGCACAGCCGAGCGCGTCGAACGTGTCGCGCGCGGAGCGCAGGACCGCGCGCGAGTCGCCGACCCGGCGCCGGCGCCGCAACCACTGCCCGTAGGCCAGCTCGATCCGCGCGCGCTGGTACGGCCAGCGGCTCAGGTCGCTCGCGAGGACCGCTTCGAAGCGCTCGCCGGCCTCGGCCGGTTCGGCCACGAGCGCCCGGGCGTGCCCGAGGACGAGCGCGATCCAGGTCCCGGGCTTGCGGCCGGCACGCGCCTCGACCTCCGCCACACGCCGCCGAGCGGCATCGTGGCGATCGATGTGCAACGCCGCTTCAGCCAGGTCCGCGATGAGCCAGGACGAGATCACGGGGTGATAGGCCGAGTCGCCGACCGCGAACAGCCGCTCGGCGCAGGCGTACGCATCCGCGTGACGACCGTCGGCCAGAGCGGCCAGCACCTTGCCGAACTGTGCGAATGCGACCGTGATGTTCGCGCCCACCGGCTCCGCCACCAGCTCCGCCTGGACCGACAGACGTTGTGCCTTCTGCTGGTCGCCGCGCATGGCGGCGACCATGGAGAGGGCCGTGTCGGCCGCCGCCGCCCACTGCGGTTCGCCGATCTCCTCGGCGAGCCGCCGCGCTTCCTCTCCGGCCGTGATCGCCACGTCCCAGTCCCCGAGCCGGGCAGCCATGCTCGCGTGCAACACGAGCAGCCGCGGAAGGTGCCCGAGCCGCCCTTGCGTGCGCGATTCGCCGACCGCCGCGGCCAGGAAGTCGTCGCCGAGGTCGAACGCACCCGCCACCAGCGCGGCCGGCCCGTAGAAGCGCGCGGCGTCGGCATCCAGCCGGTCCGGTCCCGCCGCGCACCTCAGGCGCGCCAGCACCCCGGCCGCGTGACCGGTGGGATCGGCGTAGGCGTGAACCGCGAACACGCGCGGGTCCTCGGCCGTGGCATCGCCCAGCCGCCGCGCGGCCGCGATCAGGAGTCGTCTCGCCTCGGGTCCCGGGTCGGCCCACCAGGCGCGCGAGGCGACCAGCCACAGCAGATCGACGTGCAGGTCGTGATCGCCCTCCTCGCCCGCCCGCTCGGCGGCGGCGATCAGCGACGTGAACCGTTCGATGTCCCCGAGCGGGCGCGTGAACGCGGTCTCCTCGACCCAGACCGCGCGGGCGCGCTCGAGCTCTCCGAGCGCCAGCTGGTTGACCTCGCCCAGCAGCCGCTCGACGATGTCACGGCGCCCGAGCTCGACGGCCAACGCCGCCGCGGTGAGCAGTCGCCGGCTGCGCCCGGCGGACTCGCCCAGCTGGGCGGCGCGGCCGATCGCCGTGACCGCGACGGCCAGCGCACCGCGACGGCGCGCCCGGTCCCCGGCCGCCTCGAGCTCGAGCGCGACGTCCTCGTGCTCGCCCGTGAGCAGAGCCGCACGATGCCAGGCGCGGCGGTCGGGCTGCTCGTCCAGCACGACCGCCAGCGCTTGGTGGACCGCGATCCGCTCCGCCAGGCTCGCGCTCTGCGCCACGGCGGAGCGGATCAGCGGGTGCCGGAATCGCAGCGCGTGTAGATCGACGCTGACCACGTCGGCGTCGACGGCCGGCGTGAGCGCGTCGACCTCCACGTCCGCCGCCCGGAGGATCTCGTCCAGGCCATCGCCGTCGTTGAGCGCGGCCACGAGCAGCGCGCGGCGCGCCGGCGCGGGCAGATCCGCCACGCGACCGGCGAACGCACGCTCGAGCCGTTTGGTCAAGGGCGTGCCGCCACCGTCCTCGTTCCCGTGCGCGGTCGCCGGGAGCTCGAGCAGCGCGAGCGGGTTGCCCGCGGCCTCGCGCAGCACCTGGGCGCGCAGGACGAGCGAGAGCCCGGGCGCGCTCGCGTCCAGCAACGCGTTGGCCGCCGCCTCGTCGAGTCCGGCGAGACGATGCTCGGACAACCCGACGTCGGCCAGCACCGCGTCGTATCCGTCGCGCGTCGCCGCCACCACGACGATCGGATCGGCCTCGATCCGCCGCGCGACGAAGGCGAGCACGTCCAGCGTCGGCCGGTCGAGCCATTGCGCGTCGTCGACGACCGCCAGCACCGGCGCGACCTCGGAGAGCAGATCGAGCACCGCCATGGCGATCCGGAAGTGCTCTGGCGCCTCCTGATCGGTCAGACCGAACGCGGCATCGAGCGCGGCGCGCTGGACCGCCGGCAGCTCCACGACCCGCCCGCGCACGGGACGCAGCAGCTGGTGCAGGCCGGCGAACGGCAGATGCGCCTCCGACTGCACTCCGGCGGTGCTCAGCACGCTGATGTCCCGGACGTGCGCCGCCCGCGTCGCCTCGGCCAGCAGCGCGGACTTGCCGATCCCCGGCTCGCCTCGGAGCACCAGCGCCTGCCCGCGGATGGCGACCTCATCCAGCAGCGACACCAGCAGCTGCTGCTCCTGCTGACGGCCGATGAGCGGCGCCTGCGCGCGAAACGTGTCGGCGGGCACCGCTCGAGCGTATCCGGGTTCCTACGCCAGCACCTCGTCCGCGCCGGCGGGTTCGCGCTGCGGCTGGTGGTTGAGCTCGCGGCGGATCCTGGCCGAGGCGCTGTAGATGCGACGCACCTGCATCATCTCGCCAAGCGGCCGGTGCGCGTCCGTGACCCGCCACTGGTTGAAGGCGAGCGCGTCGGCCCGCTCCACGTTCTCGGGCCGCGTGATGTCCTGCTGCGGGAGATGCACGCGGCCGACGGTGACGAAGGGGGACAACGTCTCAGGCCATTCCACGGTGAGCACGTTGACGGGCATCGCCTCGAGGTCGGTGGACAGCTGGACCTGGAGGTCGAAGTCGAAGGCGCGTGCTCGAAGCTCGTCGGCGAGCACGGGCCCGAACACGTCCGGTCCGGCGGTGACGTCGACCTCGGGGTGGAGCGCTTGCGCGGCGCTCTCCGCGACGGGCGCGACCCGGACCTTGGCGACATAGTCGCCGTGGCGGACCGCGCCCATCGACCAGTACGTGCTCAGCAGCGGGTTGCGCACCGGCAGCTGCGCGGCCTTCGCGAAGGCGAAGACCTCGTCCCACGCCCAGTCCGACTGCTCGAACGTGCCCTTGCCGGTGAGCAGGTCCGTCAGGAGCTCGTGGAAGCCGGCCCTGCCGCGCGCAAGGTACTTGCCGCTCTCGTTGCCGACCTCCTGGAGCACCAGATAGTGCCTGGCCGTGTTCGCGACGAAGGTCGGGTTGTTCTTGAGCACGAGGTCGAACGTGGTGCTGTCCGGCTCGTCGTCGACGAGCTTGGGCCCGTCGATGTCGAACAGCTTCATCGCGAAGCCGAGGACCGGTCCGAGGTGCGCGTCGGGACCCAGATGGTTGGAGGCGCTGGAGAAGCGGATCAAGGCGTCATGACGGCCCGGCGTGCCGTAGATGCCCTGGGCGTAGGGCTCCGGCACGCCGGGCAGGAACTCGACCTCGGCCTTCACCGCGCCGAGCGTCTTGGCGTGCGCACCGCGCACGGCTCGGCCGGTGCCCTCGCTCTGAGGCGATGCGCTCACCAGCTTCTCCCAGAACGCGATGATCCGCGGCAGCAGGTCGTCGAGTTCCGGGTCGATCGTCTCGATCTCGGGTGCGTAGCGCACGAAGTCGGATGTCATCGGTCCGCGCTCCTCACAGCTCGATGTTGCGTTCCCACTGCCAGATCTGCGGCGTGTCCGGTTCGACCCGCTCGATGAAGGAGGCGATGAACCGGCGCAGCTCGATCAGCGCCCCGTTCGAGACCTCGTCGTCGAAGAAGAGGTCGTCCTCCACGCCGCTGATGGGCACGAATGGCACGTACGGGGGCGACGCCCAGAACGTGAAGTAGAAGTAGACCATCGCGCCGATGCTGCCGGTGTTCGGAAGGTAGCCGAGCAGGGTCGCGTTGTCGAACACGGCGTCCGGCTTCGGGATGGTCGCGTCCTGCAGCACGGGCGGGAAGTTCGCGACGAACGTGAGTGCCGGGTTGGCGCTCCCATACAGGCGTGAGCCGCCGTGCGCGACGATGCGGTAGATGAGGCTGTGCAGGACGCGCTTGAGCGCGTCCTTGGAGTCCAGCTCCGGCAGGCCGGAGATGTTGCCGTCTCCGTCGGGACCCGACGCGGCGATCCACCGCCGGACCTCGTGGTCGCTCGCCACGTCGTCGTCGGTCGCGTAGGCGTGCTCGACGTATGTGTCCACGTAGCGGCCGGTCGCCTCCCAGATCTCGAGGAGGTCGCGGGCGATCGGGAACTGGTCCCAGGGCGCGTCGACGCTGAAGTCCGCCTCGGAGAGGCCGAAGCGGGTCAGCGTGTCGGTCGGATCGTCGTCGAAGAACTCGCGTCCGGCGGCGTATCGGTCGAAGAGCTGGAGGAGCTGCGGGGCGGTCGCGATCGACGTCGGCGGAATGCCGGGCAGGGCGTCCCAGCCGAGCAGCAGGAGGTCGTCGAACGGGATGACGTAGCTCGACTGCGGCTCGAGCAGCCGGTAGACCGGGTGCTTCGGCGACAGGTTCTCGAACATCGTCATCAGCATCGCCGCGGTCACGAGATGCCACTGGTAGACGTGGCCGAGCCAGATCCCGAAGACGGTGACGGAGACCTTCGCCGCCTGCAGCGCGTAGACCCAGGCGGAAGCGGACGCACTCGAGCGGCTGAAGACCGTGGGTTCGTTGCCGCCGCCGGCGACGCGGATCGACTCGGGCGTCATCGCCTTGGTCGCCGGGTCCTGGACCATCATGACGACGGTGCTCGGCGTGAAGCGGGTGACGCCGGCGACCTCCTGCGACTCGAGCGTCTCGAAGACGCGCAGGTCGATCACGTACAGCGTCTCGGCGTCCGCTGCCGCGTCGAGCCCTGACGACCAGGCGTCGCCGAAGAGCTCGCGCCAGCGCCCGGTGTCGCGCACCTTCTCGGGCAGGAGCAGGTTGTAGGAGCGCCCGTACCCGGCGATCATCGGCCAGAACGCCTCCGTGGCCTTCTCGGGCTGGGTCACGTCGATGGTCGCCGCCCACTCGTCGACGTGCTGGGCGCCCAGCGCTTGCACGTCCGGGAACGTGGTCCAGGAGATCGTCCCCTGGCGCGCGTCGTCGAGCGGGAGCGTGGTCAGCTCCCCGCCCGGCGTCGCCTTGCTCTCGGTCTGGGAGGTGATCGCGTCGACGATCGCCGGGACGATCTCGAGCGTGTTGCCCTTCAGCAGCCCGCGCAGGTGCTCGATCTGCGCCGCGTCCTTGGCGTCCAGCGCTTCATGGCCGAACAGGAACTCGCGGGCGCGGGCGGTCTTGCCGCCGATGGTGTACGTCTTCGAGAGCCCCTGGAGGGCCTGCTCGCGCTGCTTGAAGCGGATGCTGAGCTTGAACAGCGTGTTCAGCATCCCCGCCGTGTCGATCGGGAAGGCGGGGAGGTTCACGAGGCCGAGCTCGCGGGTCGGGAGCTGGGGCAGCTTGATCGGGGATGTGGATGCTGGTGTGTGAAGCGTTGGAGTGGCCATGGCGCGACGTTCGCACGGTGCGACACGGGTCGCACCAGTGCACCCACGGGTCCCGACGCGGGTCAGACCGCGGCCAGCTCGGAGCCGGAGCGGCCCAGCGCCCCCGCCAGCTCCCGCCGCGAGCGGATCTCGAGCTTCGCGAACACGTGCCGCAGATGCCACTCGACGGTGCGGCGGCTGATGAACAGCCGCGCGCCGATCTCGGCGTTCGAGAGGCCGTCGCGCGCGAGCTCGGCGATCTGCCGTTCGTGCGGCGTGAGGTCGTCGCGGGTGTCGGCGCTGCGCTTGCGGACGGTCTCGCCGGTGGCCAGCAGCTCGCGGCGGGCCCGCTCGGTGAACGCCTCCAGGCCGATCGCGCCGAACTCGTCATGGGCCACCCGCAACTGGACGCGCGCATCCACGCGCCGGTTCTCCCGCCGCAGCCACTCGCCGTAGAGCAGGCGCGTGCGCGCGAGGTCGACCCGCATCCGGCCGCGCCCGAGACGATCGAGCGCCTCCTGGTAACGATCCTCGGCCTGGTCGCCGGCGCTCACCTGGGCGCGCAACCGCGCGCTGACACCGAGCGCCCAATCCGACCCGGCGGCCTGCGCGATCGTCGCGAACCGCTGGCCGGCCTCGGCCGCCGCGCCGTGCTCGCCGACCCGCACCGCCGCCTCGACGAGCTCGGCCATGCCCCAGGCGGCGGCGGCGCTGTTGGTGGGGCAGTCGATCGCCTCCTGCGCGGCGGCGAACGCGTTGCCGTAGTCACCGAGCCCGTTGTAGAGCAACGCGCGGGCCCAGGCGACGACCGTCAGGCTGATGCCTTCCCCGCGCCGGGTCGCGTCCGCGGCCGCGGGATCGAGCACGGTAGCCGCGTCCTGCTTGCGCCCGCGCAGCGCGGCGAGTGCCAGAGCGCCCCAGGGCGTCAGGCCCGCGCCGGTGACCTCGATCGCCACGCGCGCCTCCTCGATCAGGGCGCCGGCCGCCGCGAGCTCGCCGCGGAACAGGTGAACGAAGCTGCGCGAGTGCAGCGCGAGCGGCAGCTCGGACAGCGCGCCGGTGCCGCGAGCCAGCTCGACGTGCACGCGCGAGAGCGTGTCCCAGCGGTCGTCGTCCCAGACCACGGGCGCCGTGATCGTCACCAGCCACAACAGGTGCAACTGCTCCGGCGTGACCGGGCTGTCGGTGAACCGCCGCAATGTCTCCTGGAGCGTCGGTGTGGCTGCGGCACAACCGTCGGCGAACAGCGCCGCCCAGCCGTCGAGCAGGATGTCCTCGGCGCCGCGCGAAGCCGCCGGCGGCAGCCCGGCCTGCACGACCCGCGCGACCGCGCGCACGTCTCCGCCCGGGGCCGCGAGGCGGGCGGCGAACATCGCGGACGAGAGCGCCTCGAGGTAGTGCGCGCGAGCGAGCCGCGCGTCCATGACCTCGATGCGCTGCACCGCGTCCAGCAGCAGGGCCGGGGCCTCGCTGCCGTGGCGGGACGCGAACGCGATCTCGGCGCGCAGAAGGTCCATCCGCGCGCGCTGGAGCGGCTCGGGCGCCTGCGTGGCATCGAGCAGCTGCGACGCGGAGTCGAACGCGCCGGCGTACAGGCCCATCTGCGCTGCCGCCAACGCTCGCGTCACGCGCAGCGTCGGGTCCTGCGTGAGTGCCACGGCGCGCCGCAGGAAAGCCGCGGACGCGGCGACCCCGCCGCGCGCCTGCGCCCGGTCGGCCGAGCGCTCGAGCGCCAGCGCGACCCGCTCGTCCGGTCCCGCGGCCGCCGCCGCCAGATGCCAGGCACGACGATCCGGATCGGCGTCGGCGTCCGTCTCCTCCGCCAGGGCGAGATGGACCGCCCGGCGGTCCTCCGCCGTCGCCGAGCCGTAGACGGCAGAGCGTACGAGCGGGTGCCGGAAGGCCACGCGCTCGCCCACCGCGAGCAATCCGTCCGGTTGGAGGTCCGCCGCCGCGACCGAGATCCCCAGGCGCCTGCAGGCCCGCAGGAACAGCAGCGGATCCCCGATCGGCTCCGCCGCCGCGACCAGCAACAGCCGCCGCGTGTCGTCGGATACGCGACGCAGGAAGCTCGCCTCGATCCGGCCCGTCAACGGCTGCGCCTCGAGCAACCCGAAGCCACCCGCGAGCTCCACCGCGCTCAACCCGCGCGGCAGCTCCAGCAGCGCGAGCGGGTTCCCGTGGGTCTCGGCGATCACGCGATCGCGTAGCCGCTCGTCGAGCGGGCTGGTGATCACCGACCGCAGGAGCTCTTGCGCGGCCGGCTCGTCCAGGCCGCCGAGCTGCATGGTCGGCAGCCGGGCCAGCTCCTCGCTGGGCGATCGCATGGCGAACACGATCCCGACCGACTCGGCCGACACACGCCTGGCGACGAAGGCCAGGGTCTGCATCGACGCACGATCGATCCACTGCGCGTCGTCGACGACACAGAGCAGCGGCCGATCCGCCGCCACCTCGGACAGGAGGCTGAGGACGGCCAGCCCCAGCAGGAAGCGATCCGGTGGCGGGCCGGCGCGCAGGCCGAGCGCGACCGCCAGCGCCCCCTCTTGCGGCGCCGGCAGCCGCGCGAGCCGCTCGAGGAGCGGCGCGCACAGCTGATGGAGCCCCGCGAAAGCGAGCTCCATCTCGGATTCCACGCCCACGGCGCGTTGAAGGCGAACGTCGGGCGCGGCTTCGGCCGCCGACTCGAGCAGCGCGGTCTTGCCGACCCCTGGCTCGCCGGTGATCACGAGCGTGCGGCTCTCGCCCGCGCGCACGGCGTCGAGCAGCTCGGCGAGCAGCCTGCTCTCCCTGCTGCGCCCGACCAGCGACCGTGCTCCTGGACCCAACACGCTCATCGGCCCGCACATCATCGCGCGAACCGTTCCCTCGCACCACCCCTGGGTGCCGCCCGTGCCGAGACCGGTGCCTGCACGGGTGCGACCAGTGGCGCCGGAGACGACCTTGTCGACACCAAGCATCTCCGACGAAGGGAACACCCATGAACGTCAAGGACAAGGTCGCCGTCGTGACCGGCGGCGCCAGCGGCATCGGCCTCGCGCTGTCGACCCGCTTCGCCCAGGAGGGTGCGCAGGTCGTGCTCTCCGACCTCCGCCAGGACGCCACCGAGCGCGCGGCCGCCTCGATCGGTGCCTACCCCGTGGCCGCCGATGTCGGCCGCGAGGAGGACATCAAGCACCTCGTCGAGTCCACGATCGAGCGCTTCGGGCGCATCGACCTGTTCGTCTCCAACGCCGGCATCGCCATCGACGGCGGGATCGAGACGACCACCGAGCAGTGGCAGAAGATCATCGGCGTCAACCTCATGTCCGAGATCTACGCGGCCAAGTACGCGATCCCGCACATGCTCGAGCAGGGCAGCGGATACCTGCTCAACGTCGCCTCGGCGGCGGGCCTGCTGGTGATCTACGACACGGTCTCCTACACGGTCACCAAGCACGCGGCCATCGGCTTCACGGAATGGCTGGCCTCGATGTATGAGGACCAGGGCATCGGCGTCAGCGTGCTCGTGCCCGCGGCCGTGCGCACGCCGATCCTGGCCGGCAAGTTCGACACCCCCGAGGGCCGGGACGCGATCACCACCGACAAGCTCGCCGACATCGTCATGGACGGGCTCGCGGAGGAGCGCTTCCTGATCAACACGCATCCGTGGGTGCTCGACAAGTTCGCGGTCAAGGGCCGCGACTACCAGCAGTACATCGAGATGATGCGCGCCGGCCACGCCGCCGAGCTCGCAAGGACGGCGGCGTAGTCATGCACCGCGTCGTCATCGTCGGCGCAGGGTTCGCGGGGTTGTTCGCCGCGAAGGCCCTGCGCCGGGCGCCGGTCGAGGTGGTGGTGGTCGATCGCACCAACCATCACCTGTTCCAGGCGCTCCTCTACCAGGTCGCCACGGGCGTGCTGTCCGAGGGCGACATCGCACCGCCGATCCGCGACGTGCTGCGCCACCAGCGCAACGCGCGCGTGGTGCTCGGCGACGTCGTCGACGTGGACGTCGACGAACGGGTGCTGACGGTCGACACGCCGGAGCGTTCGATCGAGCTGTCCTACGACAGCCTGATCGTCGCCGCCGGGGCGTCGCAGTCGTACTTCGGCCACGACGAGTACGCCGAGTACGCGCCCGGCATGAAGACGATCGACGACGCGCTCGAGCTGCGCGGGCGGATCCTCGGCGCCTTCGAGGTCGCCGAGCTCGAGCCCGACGCCGCCGCCCGTGCGCCGTGGCTGACGTTCGCGATCGTCGGCGCCGGCCCGACCGGCGTCGAGCTGGCCGGCCAGATCGCCGAGCTCTCGCGGCGCGCGCTGGGCGCGAACTTCCGCCGCTTCGATCCCCGCGACGCGCGGATCGTGCTGCTCGACGCGGCCGACAGCGTGCTGCCGAGCTATCCGGAGCGGCTGCGCAAGCGCGCGGCGCGCGATCTCCAGCGCCTCGGGGTCGAGTTGCGCCTGGGCAGCCCGGTCGTCGGCGTCGACGAGACCGGCGTCGATCTCGCGGGCGAGCGCATCGAGGCCCGCACGAAGATCTGGGCGGCCGGCGTGCAGGCGTCGCCGCTGGGCGAGCTGCTGGCCGAGCGGGCGGGCGCAGGCGTCGACCGCGCCGGCCGCGTGGAGGTCCAGCCGGACCTCACGCTGCCAGGGCACCCCGAGCTCTTCGTCGTCGGCGACCTGATGGCGCTCGACGGCCTTCCCGGTGTGGCCGAGGTCGCGATCCAGAGCGGCCGCCACGCCGCGCGCACGATCGCCCGCCGGCTGCGAGGAGGCGAGGCCGCGCCGTTCCGCTACCGCGACCTCGGCACCATGGCCACGATCGCGCGCTTCCGCGCGGTCGCCGGCATCGGCCCATTCGGCGTCACCGGCTTCGCCGGCTGGGTGCTGTGGCTCGTCGTCCACCTCGCGTTCCTGACCGGGTTCAAGAACCGCTTGGCAGCGGTGGCCGACTGGGCCGTCGCGTTCCTCGGGCGCGGCCGGCGCCAGCGCACGATCACCGAACAGCAGGTGTTCGCCCGCACTCGACTCGAGAAAGCAGGTGCGAGATGACCACCCAACGCATCCAGACCAAGCTCGCGCTCGGCGCGCTGCTCGTCCCGCTCTTCTTCGTGATCGGGTTCTCGCTGAGCATCATCGGCACCTACCACAAGCCACATCCGAACGGCATCACGATCGGCGTGGTCGCCCCGCCGCAGGTGCAGGCCCGCCTCGCGCTGGCCGCCCCGCCGGCGTTCGTCATCCGCCCGGCGGCGACCGTCGCCGAAGCGGCGCGCGCCGTGCGCGAACGCGAGCTCAAGGCGGCCTTCGTCCCGTCCCCGGACCCGCGCCGGCCGGCGACGGTGATCGTCGCCAGCGCCGGTGGGCGCCTGACCGCGGCGGCGGCCGAACAGTTCCTGCGCTCGGTCACGACCGCGCAGGGCGGCCGGCTCACGGTGCGCGACGTACGCCCGCTCGCGCCCGGCGACCCGATCGGGATCGGCGTGTTCATGTTCATGATCATCTCGACCATCGGCGGCTACCTCGCCGTCACCGTCCTCGCGACGATCGCGCCGACGCTCGAACCTCGCCGCCGCTACGCGATGATCGCGGGCGTCGCCGTCCTGGTGCCGACGATCGCCTACCTGATCGGCGGCCTCGCCTACGGCACGTACACCGGCTCGTTCGGGACGATCCTGGCGTTCATCGGCGTCGGTGCGCTCTACACCTTCGTCATCGGCCTCGTCACGCGCCTGCTGCAGGTGCTCCTCGGGCCGCCCGCGTTGTTCGTGTCGCTCGCGATCTTCGTCTTCCTGAACATCCCGAGCCTCGGCGCGACCTACACGGACACGATGCTCGGAGGCCTCTGGCGCTTCCTCAACCAGTTCTGGCTGGGAGCGGAGACCGTCAACGCCGAGCGCAGCATCCTCTACTTCGGCGGCCAGGACGTCGGCACCGATCTGCTCAGGCTGCTCGCCTGGACGGCCGTCGTCGTCGCGCTGCTGTCACTCCCGGTCGCTCGCAAGCTCGGGCGCCCGGTGCTCACCCGCGCCCTCAGAACGGCGTGAACTCGAAAGGAGAAGCAACAATGACCACCATCGAACATTCGGCGGTCGAAGCCAGGATCGCCCAGTTGCGCGAGCTCTTCGCCGACGCCCCCGAAGTGGGCAAGGTGGCGCTCGAGAACGTGATCGAGCAGCTGCGGTCCGATGCCGCGACCGCGCCGCCGCCGCCCATCGAGAGCGCCGGCCGCGTCGGCAGCCGGCTCGGCAAGGTGTCCGAGCTCACGATCCTCGTCCCGCTCGCACCGGGTGGCGGCCGGCGGCTGCGGACGTTCCTGCAGCTGTTCGGCGGCAACCTCGCCGGCGCCGACGACGTCGGAAGCGTGCACGACATGCGCTTCGTGTTCCTCGACGACGACACGCGGATGCTCTTCGCCACCGCGTACGACGGGGACTGGGACGCCTACATCGACGACTTCGCGACCAAGATCCCGGACTTCCTGGACATCATCGACTCGGCCTGGGAGGGTTGGCCGGGGATCCGCAGCCCCGAGGCCAAGGACTACCTGGCCGCCCATCAGGTCACCGCCGAGGGCTGGTACGTGGCCAACGATCTGACGGTGGCCGAGACGCGCCGCCTGAAGAAGATCGGCCAGGCCGTCGACGAGTTCCTGGACAAGATCGGGGACTGAGCGCAATGGCACCCAACGACCGGCTCGAGCTCGATGACATCCAGGCCACAGTGCTGCGCTATCGGCCTGAGCCGTACTACGGCACGCACGTCATGCTCCGCGTGGACGATGCCCGAGCCGGTCGTGAGCTCCTGCGCAACCTCGCTCCTCACATCGACTCCGCCGCCGAGTGGTGGCGGACCGGCGAACCGTGGATCGCGGCCGCGATCACCTACCCCGGGTTGGTCGCTCTGGGCCTGCCGGCGGAGTCGTTGGACAGCTTCCCCGAGGCGTTCCGGGTCGGCATGGCCGGCCGTTCCGGGCAGCTGCTCGACGTCGGCGACAACGACCCCGCGCAGTGGCATCGACCGTTCGGGTCCGGCGAGATCCACCTCGGTGTCAGCGTGTTCAGCGACTCCGAGGAGGCGTGGCGCCAGACGCTGGAGACGGCCCGGCAGCACTATGAGGGCCGGCCAGGCCTGACCGTTGTCGCGACGCAGGACTTCGGGGCCCAGCCGGGCGATCTCAACCCGCTCGGCTACCGCGATTCGATCGGTCAGCCCGCGATCGAGGGCAGCTGCGTCGAGCCGCTGCCCGGTCAAGGCCGGCCGATCAAGGCGGGCGAGTTCATCCTCGGCTACCCGGGGGAGAGCGGCGTGCCGCTGCCCGCGCCGGTGCCGGACGTGTTGGGCCGCAACGGCACGTACGTCGGGCTGCGCAAGTACGAGTCGCGGGTCGCCACGTTCAACCGCTTCCTGCGCGAGCATGCGCGGACCGATCAGGAGCGTGAGCTGCTCGCGGCCAAGCTGGTGGGTCGCTGGCGCAGCGGGGCGCCGCTGACGCTCGCGCCCGAGGCTGACGATCCTGTGCTCGGCGCGGACCCATCACGCAACAACGACTTCACCTACGCCGCCGATCCCCACGGCCACCAGGTGCCACTCGGCTCGCACATGCGGCGCATGAATCCGCGCGACACCGAGATGGCGCTGCTCGCCGACGTCAACATCCACCGCGTCATCCGGCGCAGCACGGGCTACGGGAAGCCCTACGATCCAGACGCGTTGAGCGATGAGGACGACCGCGGCCGCGGCCTGTACTTCATCTTCCTCAGCGCCAAGGCGATGGACACGTTGGAGTTCCTCCAGCGCGAGTGGATCAACAACGGCAACTTCATGAGCCTCGGCCCCGAGCGTGACCCGAACGTCGGCCTCCAGGAGGACGGCGCGACGTTCACGATCCCGCAGGCGCCGGTCCGGCGGCGCATCCATGGGATCGAGACCTTCAACGCGCTGCGCGGCGGCGAGTACTTCTTCCTGCCCTCACTGAGCGCACTGCGCTGGATCGCCGACCTGGCGTAGCGGTAATGTCGGCCGGTGGACCGGCCGGCGGTGAGGCTCCTGGGACGGCAGGCGGAATGCGACTTCCTGAACGCCGCGCTGGCCGAGGCGCGTGAAGGCCGAAGCCGCGTCGTCGTACTGCGTGGAGAGGCCGGCGCGGGCAAGAGCGCGCTGCTGGACTTCGTCGTCGGGCGCGCCGAAGGGTGGCGCGTGTGCACGGCGGTCGGCATCGAGTCCGAGATGGAGCTCGCGTACAGCGGGTTGCACCAGCTCTGTGCGCCGATGCTCGATCACCTCGACCAGTTGCCCGGCCCGCAAGAGAACGCGCTGCGCACGGTCTTCGGTCAGCAGACCGGCCCACCGCCGGATCGATTCCTGGTCGCGTTGGCCACGCTGACATTGCTGGCGGAGGTCGCCGAGCGCCGACCGCTCCTGTGCGTCATCGACGACGCCCACTGGCTCGATACCGCCTCGGCGCAGATCCTGCTCTTCGTCGGCCGCCGTCTGCTCGCGGAACCGCTCGCGCTCGTCTGCGCGGCGCGCAGTCCGTTCGATCCCGAGGTCCTCGTCGGGCTGCCGGAGCTGCGCCTGCGCGCACTCGGCGTGGTCGACGCCCGGGCGCTGCTGATGGGCAACCTGAACGTCCCGTTCGACGCCGCGGTGTGCGAGCAGATCGTCACCGAGAGCCGCGGCAACCCGCTCGCCCTGCTCGAGCTGCCGCGGACCTGGAACGTCGCCGACATCGCGGGTGGCTTCGCGCTCCCCGCTCGGCATGCCGTCGCGAGCAAGATCGAACAGAGCTACGCCAAGCGCCTCGAGTCACTCCCGGCCGACACGCAACTGCTCGTCCTGGCGGCCGCCGCGGAGCCGCTCGGCGATCCGCTGCTGCTGCAGCACGCCGCGCGGTACCTCGGCGTCGACATGACCGCGTCCGGCGCGGCCGTGGACGCGGGGCTGGTCAACGTCGGCGCGCGCGTGTCCTTCGCGCACCCGCTGGTGCGCTCCGCGGCCTACGGTTCGGCCACGGACGAGGAGCGCCAGCGCATCCACTTCGCGCTGGCCGAAGTCACCGACCCTGAGCGCGACGCGGACCGGCGCGCGTGGCATCGGGCGCGGGCGACCGTGGGAGCCGACGAGGACGTCGCGGCCGAGCTCGAGCGTTCGGCCGAGCGTGCACAAGCCCGTGGGGGCGTCGCGGCGGCGGCGGCCTTCCTCGAGCGCGCGGCGGCGCTCTCGCCGGATCCGGGCCGGCGCGCGCGCCGCTCCCTGGCGGCCGCCGAGGCCAAGCAGTTGGCCGGATCGCCTGAGGCCGCATCGGCGCTGGTCGTGGCCGCCACCGCGGGCCCGCTCGATCCGCTCGACAGCGCACTCGCCAAGCGCCTGCAGGGTGAGATCGCCATGGGCCTCCGGCAGGCCCCGGCGGCATTCCCATTCCTCCTCGACGCGGCACGCCTCCTGGAATCGGTGAACCCGGATCTCGCACGCGACACCTACCTGAAGGTGTTGCAGGCCGCGAGCGTCGCCGGCCGATTCGCCCCGCACATGACGCGCTCGGGTGCCGAGGCCGCCCGCGCCGCGCCGCCTCCGGACGGCACACCGCGCGCCGTCGACCTGCTCGTGTCCGGCCTGGCGGTCCGCTTCACCGACGGTCATGCCGCCAGTGCGGGACTGCTCAAGCGCGCGGTCGACGCCCTGCGAGAGGAAGGCCCGCAAAGCGTTCGCTGGCCGGTGTTCGCGCGGCGGATCGCCTTCGATCTCTTCGACCTCGAGGCGTGCCGTGCGCTCGCTACTCCTGGCGTCGAGCTGGCGCGCCGGCGAGGCGCTCTGGGCCTGCTCCCGCATGCGCTCGAGCTGATGTCACTCCCGCGGGTCTTCGCCGGCGATCTCGACGGGGCGGAGACCCTCCTCCAAGAGGCCGACGCGATCGCCGAGGCGACGCATACGGAGCCGATCGGGTTCGCGCGCTTCACCCTCGCGGGCTTCCAGGGTGACGAGGAGGCGCTGGCGGCGCTGAGCGCCGCCGTCGTGCCGAGGGCGACCACTCGCGGCGACAGCATGACGGTGACGTTCGGGGAACACGCCCGCGCGCTCGCGTTCAACGGTCTCGGCCGCTACGACGCGGCGCTCGAAGAAGCGCAGAGCGCCGTCGCGCACGATGAGCCGGCCACCTCGACCTGGTCGTTGCCCGAGCTGATCGAGGCGGCCGTCCGGTGCGGCGCCGATGCGGCCGCGGCGGACGCGTTCGAACGCCTCAGCGAGCGGACGCAAGCCGCCGGGACCGAATGGGCGCTGGGCATCGAGGCGCGGTCGCGCGCGCTGCTCGCAGCGGAGCCCGAGGATGGCTATCGCGAGGCCATCGACCGCCTGGGGCGTGACGGCGTGGTGCCGGAACAGGCCCGCGCGCACCTGCTGTACGGCGAATGGCTGCGCCGCGACGGCCGGCGCGTCGATGCGCGTGAGCACCTCGAGCTGGCGTACGGCATGTTGAGCGCGATCGGCATGCGGGCGTTCGCCGAGCGGACACGCCGGGAGTTGGAGGCTACGGGCGCGACCGTACGCAAACGGACGCCGGACACGCTGGACGATCTGACCGCCCAGGAGACCCAGATCGCCGAGCTCGCGCGCGACGGCTATTCCAATCGCGAGATCGCCGGCCGGCTGTTCCTGAGCGCGCGGACCGTCGAGTGGCATCTGCGCAAGGTCTTCGCGAAGCTGGGGATCAAGTCGCGACGCGAGCTCGAGTCGGCGCTGGAGCGATCGCCCGCCCTGGCCGTCAGAGGCGGGGCGTGAACCGGCCGTACGCGGTCCGGCCGGATCGCTTGTACACGCGGGACTTCCTGATGCAAGGGTGGCGCCCCGGCGCGGACCACTCCGTGACCCTCGACGGCCGCATCTATGACTACGTCAAGGCGCACGGCGGTCGCGCGCCCGACATGGATGAGGGCCTGGCGCAACGAGTCCACGATCACTACATCGATGTCGCGCTGGCGGCGTTCCTGATGCGGACCGGCCGGCCGGTGGTCGGGATCATGGGCGGGTCGACGACGACGGCCGCCGACGGCAACTACCGGCGCGTCGTTCGCCTGACGGCCGCGTTGACCCGGCGCGGGTACCTGATCGTCTCCGGCGGCGGGCTCGGGATCATGGAGGCCGCCAACCTCGGCGCCTACCTCGCCGATGCCTCGGACACGGAGCGCGATGACGCCGTGGACGCGCTCGCGGCCGCTCCGCCATGGGTGCGCGACGCGGCCGGATACATGGGCGTCGCGGACGGGATCCGGGAGCGCTTCGCGCCGGGCGGGACGAGCTTGGCGATCCCGTCGTGGGTGACGACGGGCGAGCCGATCAGCCAGTTCGCGTCGCACATCGCCAAGTACTTCTCCAACAGCATCCGCGAGGACGGCCTGCTCGCGGTGGCCACGGCGGGCATCGTCTTCGCGCCGGGCGGCGCGGGCACGATGCAGGAGATCTTCCAGGATGCCGCCCAGAACGCGTACCGCGTGTTCGGTCGCAGCCCGATGGCGTTCCTCGACGCGCACCACTATTGCGACGAGACCGGCCTCTATCCGGCGCTGGCGCGCCAGGCCGCGAGGCTGGGATTCGCCGACCTGTTGAGCATCGCCGACGAGCCGGAGCAGCTCCTGGATCGGTTTCCGGCGGCGCCGGCGCTTCCGGCCCTGGGCGACATGGCGCCGGAGATGCTCGTCCGGCGCATGCGCAATCGCTGACTCACGCTGCGGCGAGGAGCTCCCAGCGCGGGTCGTCGCTGCTCCAGCGATTGACGATCGCGTCGACGCTGAGCGTGTGGACGGCCTGATCGAGGATGCCGTTGGCCGCCGCCAGTTCGAGGACCTCCAGGTAGGTGCTGACCGAGTCCGTCGGCAGCGCGGCGGCGACGCTCGTGACGCTGTCGGCGACGTCGCGCATGTCGACGAGGACGAACACCCCGACGACCTCGGCGCCCTCCTCGGTCAACGCGGCGGCGAAGCGCTCGACGGACGCGCCGCTCGCGACGGCGTCGTCCACCAGCAGGACGCGCCGACCCGCGACCTCCGCCCCGCGGACCCGCGGCTCGTCGACCTCGTGGCCGCGATACCCGGGCTTGCGGACGAACGCGAACGGCAAGCCCGCCGCCAGCGAGATCGCCGCGGCCAGCGGCACGCCGGCCGTCTCGGCGCCGACGATGGCGTCGACGCCCAACTCGTGGGCGAAGCGCGCGCCCCGTGCCCCGAGGTCGTGCAGGAGCGCAGGATCGGCGAAGGCGCTCTCCAGCGAGAGTGGATGGATCGGCGTGCGGCCGCCATCCCAGCGGCTGGCGCCGGCGCGGACCAGCCCGGGGGCCAAGGCCAGCCGAGTTGCGAGATCTTCGGTGGGGGAGTGCTGGTTCATGTCGCCAGCGTCCCGCGCGGCACCCTGGCTCGCACCCGGGGGTGCCACTGGTCGCACCAGGGCGAGTGCACGTGTCCTCGCCGACCAGTCGGCCCACCAGTGCGAGCACGGGTGCGACGAGAGCGGCGCCGCGCGACCGTGGTGGCACCTGAACATCCCCGGCCCACGGAGGCAGACATGACGAACAAGACAGCAATCCGCAGGCGCCTCGCCCTGCTGGCCATCGGGCTCGTCGCGCTCGCCCTGACGGCGACCAACAGCTTGGCCGCCCCGACCAAGAAGACCCCGCCCAAGCCCACCGTCGTGCTGGTCCACGGCGCGTTCGCCGACGCCTCGACCTGGAACCGGGTCATCGGTCGTCTCCAGAAGGACGGATATCCGGTGATCGCGCCCGCCAACCCGCTGCGCGGTCTCACCTCGGATGCCACCTACCTCACCAGCGTCCTCAAGACGATCCAAGGCCCGGTCGTGCTCGTCGGCCACTCCTACGGTGGCGCGGTCATCGGTCAGGCCGCCGCCGGCCTCACGAACGTGAAGTCGCTCGTGTTCGTCGACGCGTTCGCGCTCGACGTCGGCGAGCCCGCGGGCTCGATCGGCCAGCGCTTCCCGAACAACGACCTCGGCCCCGCGTTGTACACCCGCCCGTACACGCTGCCCGGCGGGCAGACCGGCACGGACGTGTACGTCCAGCCCAGCCGGTTCCACGCCGTGATCGGCGCCGACGTGCCCGAGGCGGCCACCACGCTGGCCGCCGCATCCCAGCGGCCGGTCGACCAGTCGGCGTTCGTCGAGGCGCCGACCGCCGCCGCCTGGAAGACGATCCCGTCATGGTTCGTCATCGGCACGCAGGACCGAGCGATCGATCCCGCCGGGCTGCGCTTCATGGCCCAGCGGGCGCATGGCCGCGTGACTGAGATCAAGGCGTCGCACCTCGGCCTGATCAGCCACGCCGGCAAGGTCGCCGACGTCATCGAGAGCGCGGCGCGGTGACCCGCGAACCGCATCGTCGCTCGGGGGCCGCGGCGCGACGCCGCGGCCCCCGTACGATCATCGCCACCATGCGATCGATTCTCCTCGCCCTGATCGCCACGCTCGCGCTCGCGCCCGCCGCGATCGCCGAGACCACCTCGACCGACAGCCCGCGCGATGCCACCCTTCCGGCGTCGCAGGACTTCAGCCAAATCACCTCGACGATCGATCCCGTGACCGGGACGTGGACGGTGGCGTACACGTTCTATGGCCCGCCGAGCGCGGACGCCTGGGGGAACCTCGGCGCGAGGCTGTTCGTCGGCGCGTCGCAGTGCGCGGACTTCCAGGCCTCGATCGCGGGGTTCCAGCAGTCGCCGACGCTCCCTGGCGACAACCAGGTCTTCGGTTCGGTGACGCCGCCGCCCGACCGGACGCTGCGCGCGGCGCAGACGGTCACCAAGACGGTCGACGGCAACACGATCACGCTGACGATGGTCGACACGAGCATGGTCGGCGCGGCCGCGACCTGCGTGAACGGGCAGATCTCGCACAAGCGCTTCCTCGACGAGTTCGGGCCGCTGCCCTTCCCGAGCGCCCCGCCGCCGCAGCCCGTGCCGCCCGAGCCGGGCACGCCCGCCCCGACTCCGCCGCCGAAGCTCGTCATCGCCTTCCGGTCGACGCACCTCACCGCCACCCGGAAGGGCGTCATCAAGGTCGCCCTGAAGCCCTTCTCCCAGGACGCCGCCGGCGCCGTCACCCTGCGCGCGGGCGGCAGGTTGGTCGCGCGCGCGAGCTACGACGCGAAGTCCGGCAAGCCGGTGACGGTCTCGCTGAAGCTCGCCGCGAAGGCTCGGCGCTCGCTCGCACGCCATCGCTCCCTGGCGGGCGTCCTCACCGCGACCGCGCAGGCGGGAACGCAGTTGGTCACGAAGTCGGCACGTGCTCGCGTCCGCGCATGACCACCGCGTGCTCGAGCGCCCAGCTGAGCGCGTAGTCGGCGACCTCCTCCCAGCCAGGCGATGCGGGCAGCAGATGCGGTCCCTCGAACTCCTTGACGTCGGTGATGACGTCGCGGGTGTAGTGCCTGGCGTTCGACCGCTGGATCGAGGGCGGCATCAGGTGGTCGCGGCTGCCGGAGATGAACAGCAGGGGCGCTCGCTCGTGGTTGTCGTAGTTCACCCAGGTGTCGTCCTTGCCGGGGTGGATGTTCGCGAGCGCGCTGCCCCAGAAGATGTGTCCGGAGGCGGGGATGTGGTAGCGCTCGTAGAGCCGCCGCGCCTCGTCCTCGGGGAGGCCGTTGGTGAACGTGTACTGCCACTGCTCGAAGTTCAGACCGACGGCCTTGTGGCGGTTGGCGGGGTTCTTGAGCACGGGGAAGCTGGCGCGCACCTGCGAGAGCGGGATGCGCTTGACGCCCTCGGTCGGCGCTGAGTTGATCGCCACGCCGGCAGCGCCGAAGCCGTGGTCGAGCAGGATCTGGGTGAAGACGCCGCCGGCGGAGTGGCCGATGATGATCGGAGGCGACTCGAGCTCTGAGACGATGGTCTCGAGCTGCTCGATGATCGCCGGGACCGTCACGCGCTCGATCGGCGTGGGGTCGGCGTTGAGCGCCTCGACCTCGACCTCGAGCCCGGGGTAGGCGGGGGCGATCACACGCAGGCCTTTGGCCTCGTAGCGCTCGATCCAGTGCTCCCAGCTGCGGGGGGTGACCCAGAAGCCGTGGACGAGGACGATCGTGTCAGGCGTGGCGGGACTCATCGGCCGCCCTTTCGTTCGCGCGTTGAAGATGCATCTAGGAGGACCGGATGGCGACCGGTTCTGTGACGCGGTTCAAACGCTCCCGACCCGTACCAGCGACTTGATCGCCCGGCGTTCGTCCATGGCGGCATAGGCGTCGCCGATGCCCTCCAGGTCGGTGACGTAGTCGAGCACCCGGCCCGGGTCGATGCTGCCGTCGAGGACGTCGGGCAGCAGCTCGGGGATGTAGGCGCGCGCCGGCGCGAAGCCGCCGCGGATGCCCTTGTTGCGGGGGAACAGCTCGCCGATCGGCAACTCGACGCCGTGCGGGATGCCGACACAGCCGACCATCGAACCCGGTCGGGCGATCGCGATCGCGGTCGAGAAGGACTGGGCGGTGCCGACGCACTCCAGCGTGGCGTCGACGCCAACGCCCTCGGTGAGCTCCATGACGGCCTGGACGGCCTCGTCGCCGCGCTGCTCGACGATGTCGGTGGCGCCGAACTCCCGGGCCAGCGCCTGCCGGTCAGGGTGTCGAGACAGAGCGATGATGCGCTCCGCGCCGAGGCGCGTGGCCGCCAGCACGCCGGACAGCCCGACCGCCCCGTCACCGACCACCGCCACCGTGGCGCCGGGCCGGACGTCCGCGCAGACCGCCGCGTGGTGGCCGGTGGACATGACATCGGAGAGGGCCAGCAGCGAGGCGAGCGTCGCGTCGGAGTGGCCGGAGCCCGGCACCCGGACGAGCCCGCCGTCGGCCAGCGGGACGCGGACCGCCTCGCCCTGTCCGCCGTCACCGCTGGTCGGATAGATCCCGCCCTGCACGCACGCCGACGTGACCCCGTGACGGCAGTGCGGACACGTGTTGTCGCAGAACATGAACGACGCGATGACGAGATCGCCCTTGCCGATCAGCCGCACGTCGGCGCCGACGTCTTCGACGACGCCGATGAACTCGTGTCCGATCGGGCCGGGCGGGAACGGCGAATCGCCACGGTAGAACCACAGGTCCGTCCCGCAGACGCAGGCCAACGCGACGCGCACGACGGCGTCTGTGGACTCGCGCAGGCTGGCGTCGGGCCGGTCGCCCGGCTCGACGCGGTGGGGCTCGTGAAAGACGGCTGCACGCATGGCGCCTACTCTGCTCCGGAACGGCGCCGCTGTGAAGGGCAACGCCGGGCCGGGTCAGCCGGGCTCGTCGCCGACTGGAAGCCGTGCGCGGACCGTGGTGCCCTCGCCGGTCGCGCTGGTGACGGTGAGCCGGCCGCCGAGGGCCTCGACTCGATCGCCGAGGCCGCGGAGCCCGCTGCCGTTCTCGGCGCAGGCTCCGCCGCGGCCATCGTCGGCGATGGCGATCTCGGCCCAGCCGTCGCCGGCGCGCAGCGTCAGCTCGGCGGTGCGCGCTCCGGCGTACTTGGCGACGTTCGTCAGCGCCTCGACGGCGACGAAGTAGAGCGCTGCCTCGTGTCCCGGAGGCAGCCGGCGGTCGAGGCCGATATCGAGTGCGACCGGCACATGGCTGCGCCCGGCGAGCATCTCGAGCGCCGCGGGCAGTCCGCGCTCGGTCAGCACCACCGGATGCAGCCCACGCGCGAGCTCGCGCAGTTCGGCCAGCGCCGCCTGCAGCTCGTCGATACACCGCTCGATCGCCGCCGCGGTGCCCGCCTCCGCCGAGCGGGCGACGAGCCGCAAGGAGAGCGCGAGCGCGACGAGCCGTTGTTGTGCGCCGTCATGCAGGTCGCGCTCGATCCGGCGACGTGCGACGTCCGCGGTCTCGACGAGCCGCGCACGCGACTCCTTGAGCCGGATCTGCGCATCGACGTTCGCGATCGCCTGGGCGACGAGCTCGGTGAACGCGCCAAGACGCGCTTCCGAATCAGGGGAGAACGGGCCATCGGTCGAGCCGGCCAGGAACGCGCCCCACAGCTGCCCGTCCATCCAGATCGGAGCCGCGACCGTCGCGCGGACTCGACGCGCTCGCATGATCTCCGGAACGGGTCCCGCGATGCCCGCATAGGAATCGACGCGCACCGGCGCGCCCGCGTCGCGCACCCGCGCGAGCGCCGTCTCTGGGGAGATCCCGAGCCGGCGGCCCACCTTGAAAGGCGCGATCCCCGGTTCGGTCCACGAGGCGATGACCGTGGCGTGGTCGCCGCTGTCGTAGCGCAACGTCACCGCGATCGCGGCATCCAGGTGTCCGGCGACCTCCTCGGTGACCAGTGCCAGGACGGCCTCCGGCTCGTGCTGACGTGCCAGCAGCATCGCCACACGCCGTAGCGCCTCCGACTCCTCCAAGCGAGCGCGCAGCGCCCGCTGCAGCCGCTGGTTCTCGACCTCGAGCTGAGCGGGCGCAGTCTCGTGGACGTCGCGCGTGTCCACGGGCGAATCCTCCCACGCGAGACAAGACCCGGCCGGCCCGCCTCGGCTTCTACGATTCGGCGCGGATGGCCCCAACGTTCGACGTGATCATCGCCGGGTGCGGGCCGACCGGAGCGATGCTGGCCGCCGAACTGCGGCTGCACGATCTGCGGGTGCTCGTTCTGGAGAAGGAGACCGAGCCCGTGTCCTTCGTCCGCATCGTCGCTCTGCATATCTGCTGGGCATCTCGCAACCGGTCATCGTCGAGCTGCTCGAAGACCACGCGATGGCATTGGGAGCGCAGGTGCGGCGCGGTTGTGCGGTGGCCGATCTCGAGCAGGATGAGGCCGGCGTGACCGTCCAGCTCGCCGACGGCGAACAGCTGCGTGCGCGCTATCTCGTCGGCTGTGACGGCGGGCGCAGCACGGTGCGCAAACGGCTCGGCGTCGGCTTCCCCGGCGAGCCGTCGCGGGCCGACACGCTGATGGGCGAGATGCAGGTGGGCGTCGCGCCGGAGGAGGTCGCGGCCAAGCTGGCCGAGCTCCGCGCGACCAATGGGCGCTTCTGGCTCAGGCCCTTCGGCGCAGAGGTCTATAGCGTCGTGGTCCCCGCCGCAGGCGTCAGCGATCGCGCGGTGGCGCCCACCATCGAGGACTTCAGACAGCAGCTGCACGCCATCGCGGGCACCGATTTCGGCGTGCACTCCCCGCGTTGGTTGTCGCGCTTCGGCGATGCCACACGGCTGGCCGAGCGCTATCGGGTCGGGCGGGTGCTGCTCGCCGGCGATGCGGCTCACATCCACCCACCCATCGGCGGGCAGGGCCTCAACCTCGGCATCCAGGACGCGTTCAACCTCGGCTGGAAACTGGCCGCCCAGATCCGCGGCTGGGCGCCGGAGGCACTGCTGGACACCTACCAGGCCGAACGTCATCCGGTCGCCGAGGACGTGCTCGGCAGCATCGCGGCCGCGGACTGCTGCTGGACCGCACCGATCGCCTGACGGTCGGCGGCTGGTCAGACCGCGTCGACCGCCTCGCCGATCCCACCGCGGAGCTGGACGTCCCGTGCGTCCTGCTCCGCCCCGACGGCCACGTCGCCTGGATCGGCGACGATCAGCGGGACCTGGACGACCACCTCGCCCGATGGTTCGGCCGGGCATAGCCGATCGCGCGAAAGATTGGGGGTTTCCGTGATTTCGGCGCAGCGGGACATGGCGTACGGTCGCAGGATGAGTGCCGGCCACCTCGCGTCCCGCCAAGACCTGCGGGCGATCAACGCGCAGTTCATCGAGAACTTCGTGACCAACGACGTGGCGGCGCACGACGCCCTGCTCCACCCGAGCTTCCTCTACATCCGCAGCGACGGCTCGCGCGTGGACCGTGCGACCTACCTCGAGGGCTGGGCAACCGGCTTCGACCCCGACGTCATCGTGTACTGGGACGTCCGCGACGAGCTGATCACCGTGGTCGGTGACGTCGCTCTCGTGCGGTCGACGAACAAGGAGACCGTTCGCCAGGACGGCGAAGCGGTCACGTCGATGTCGACGTACACGGACACGTACGTCTTCGAGCAGGGCCGTTGGCAATGCATCCAGGCCCAGATCACCCCGGTCGCGAAGGTCAACGAGCCGGCGGATGACACGATCGTCTCGGTCTGGATCATGGGAGTCCGCCAGCCTGAGCGCTGACACGCCGTGGGCCTCCCTCTCGCCGGTGGCCGTGATCGCTTTGCCGCTCCTGGGCGGGGCGGGCCAGGGGGTGAGGACGCCCACTGCGGTCTGACCGCACTCGGCGTCCGCACCCCCACCAACGCGCCAGCTCGACGGGCGGCGAAGGAGGCCGAGAGCCGGGCATCGCCATCGTCGGCGTTGTTGATCCGTTCGCCGAGCGCGAGTTCCGGCGCCGGCATCCCCGATCGGTTTAGGATCGCAACAGAAGGGCGATGTCGATCGCAACGCGGCGCAACTCGCAGATGCCACGGGCGCGGGTGCCCGGTTGGCCCACTGCGGTCTCGTGCGTGCTCGCGGCGGCGACGCTGGCGGCGCTGATCATCGTCGCGCTGGCCGTCACCGGCGAGGCGTCCACGAAAGGGAAGATCGACTCGGCGCCGCTGATCGGAGAGCGGATCGAGCGCACGCTGGCGTCTCCGGCCGTTGCCGGGTGCGTCGCCGCATTGCTCGCCGTGCTGCTGGCGTACTTCGTTCGGCTGGCGCGCTTGCGGTGGCTCGGGCGACACGCGCCTGCGATCGCCGTCGCCGATCTGGTCTCGGCACAGCAGCTCGAGGACGGGCTGCTCGAGCACTTGACGCTGTACTTCCGCAAGCGGATGGCGAGTCTGCACCTGGCCAGTCCGGGGGCGCAGCCCGGCGTCGCGCCGGCCAGTGGCTTCGTCGAGCTGGTCGCGCAGGCCGGCTCCGGCATGAACAGCGCCGGGAAGTTCATCGCCGGGCTCGTGCAGGCCGCGTGGCCGACACAGGCATACGAGGTGCACGCGACGCTCATCCAGCGCGAAGAGGCGCCCAGGTTCGGCGTCTCGGTTCAGGTCGTGCTGCTGCCGAACCTCGCCACCACGCCGGAGACGTGCTGGGCGCCGACGTGGGAGACGGTGGTCGACCGGGCGTCCAACTTCGCCGCCGCGTTCATCCTTCCGCGCAGCCACCCGGGCCGCCGTCCGCCATGGAGCGCGTGGCAGGGGTTCGTGATGCCACCGCACCTGCTCGACGACTATGAGCGGGCGTCGAACCTGTGTCACGCCCGCCGCTACGACGAGGCGCTGGAGAAGTTCTATCTCGCGTTGAATCACGACCCGAAGAACATCGACGTGCGCCTCAAGATCGGATTCGTGCAGGAGAAGGTCGGCATGGCGCTCGACGCCCTCGCGACCTACGACGACGTCTGCGTGCTCGCACGCGCCTGCGACCGCGGCTGGACGCACGCGCTGTTCGACTGGCGCTCGCGACGGACCCGGGATCGCTCGGCCCGCGTCGCGCAGTACCGGCGCGCGGTGCTGCTCGGCTCGGGTGAGCGCTTGACCGCGCGGTGGGTGGAGCCCGACCACGAGCCGTTGCTGCCGCGCGATGCCCAGCGCGCGGAGCTCCGTGCTCGGCTGAGCTCTGCGCTCCCGGGAGCGGACGCCGCCACAGCGAAGGGCGAAGACGACCTCTGCGCCTACTTCCAGAGACAAGGCGAGGACGCGTTCAAAGAGCTCCGGGGCATCATCCCGCGCATCACGTTCGGTCTCGAGGACGCAAGCCTGACGCGCCGCGCGGTGGCGCTCAGCGAGGAGTGCGTGAGAGTCCGCCTCCGGGGGTGGAGCGCGCCGCCGACCGTGGATCAACTCGAGCGACGGGTCAGCAGGAGTCGACGCGTGAGCGAGATCGTCGGGCGAGTGACCTGGGCGGAGCGATACAACGCGGCGAGCCTGTACGCGCTCGCGATCCGCTTCACGGGCGCGAGCGACGAGGACAAGGAGCTTCTCTCCGTCAAGGCGGTGCAAGAGCTCGAACGAGCGCTGCAACGAGCGAGCAGCGGGTACGTCGCGAGTCGGCGGGAGTGGCTGCTCGCCGAGGATCCGGACCTCGACGCGTTGCGGGAGACGGCGGCGTTCAAGCGCTTCACGGCCACCTACTTCCCCGGGGTCGACGTCACGAAGGCGCGACCGCGCGACGGCCACGACTGGGAGTGCGCCCAGTACGTCGTCCGCCTCGTCACCGCCTGCGCGATGCGACGGAGCGCGTTGTGGGAACAGCGGGCCAAGAATGGCGCCGCGCTCGACCCGGCGTGGTCGGCCGAGGACGACGCGGCCTGGAAGCTCATCGCCACGGTGGCCGCGGACTGTCATCACTGGCAGGCGCGGCTGGCATTCATCACCGGGCTCCACGACTGGGCGGCCGCGTACGGGTGGCGACACCTGCCGTTGGCGTATCCGAGCCCTTCGGAGTTGCCCGCCTCCGCCGGTTGCTCCGCGGCCACCGACGCCCTCGAGGCGCGGCTGGCCGACGCCGTCGAACGCGTCGGCAAGTCATCGAAGAGCTTCGGCGCCGGGAACAGCTCCGCGGTGCGGCGAGACGCCTGGGAGGACCTTGTCGGCGCGTTGACCGAGCAGTCATGAGCGCTTCGTCTCCGGTGGCGGCGGCCGGCCGTCGCAGCGCAACTGCCGCAGCTTCGGATCGGTCACGCACCAGGGGACCTGCAAGCGACGCTGCGCGCTCGGGGCGCCGTCGATGTCATCCTCGGGAAGTGGGCGTCCTGCCACCTTGCTGAACAGCGGGTACGGCGGTCGGTGGTTCCGCGCCCCGGGTGGAGCCGGCCTGCGCCGGGCTCACGACCCGACTGTCGCCGCTCGGTCCTGCCCGTGTCAAGAAGGAACAATGAGTGGGATGTCGAGGCTGAGCGGCCCGTCCCGCCTGGGCGACACGCCTGACAGGAGTGGTTGTGGCGCCGGGCTCGGCATCGCCCGGCGCCACGGTTGGGGCTAACTCGTCGTCGAGCCTCGCGGCCCCGCCGGAGCGGGGGTTCCCTTCGGTTTGTGGACGTCCTCACCCGCCCAGACGACGCTGGTGTTGTACGCCATGCGCACGGTCATGTCGGCGAAGGCCTTGGACATGAACGTGAAGACGGTCGGGTCGTTGTTGCTGAGGTTGTCGCACCAGCGGAACGGGTTGTCGACGCAGCCGCCGTCGAAGCTCGGGACGTTGCCCTCGTAGTTGCCGAGGGAGCCGCCGAAGAGGTCGACCTCCTCCTGGGTCTTGCAGCAGTCCTGCCCGGTCAGCAGGCCGCTGGCAGGGACGCCGGCGAGCTGGAACTGCTCCGCGTCGGTACCGACCGGCGAGAAGAAGATGTGGTTCTTGCCGATCGAGTCGAAGTAGTTCACCCCGAGGTCGCGGGCGAACTTCGACGGCTCGTACACGTTCGCCGGGAAGGTCTTGCTGACGGTGCGGCCGAAGAGGTCCACGGCGGCCGGATCGAGGATGCCGATCGAGTAGTTCGGCGTGGCCATGACATCGGCGTCGAGGTCGTAGCGGATCTTCGCCAGCTCGCTCGGGGACAGGTGGCTGACGTAGTACTTCGAGCCGAGCTCGCCGAGCTCCTCGCCGCCGAACCAGATGAACCGCAGCTTGTTGAGCGGGTGGACCTTGCGCATCTCCTGCGCGATCTGGAGGATCGTGACCGAGCCGGAGGCGTTGTCGAGCATGCCCGCGCCGTAGATGGCGTCGAGGTGGCCGTCGACGACGACGACGTGGTTGGGGTCGCCGCCCTTGGACTCCGCGATCAGGTTGTAGTCCGTGCGGTTGGGGTCGACGATCTGGTGGATGCTCAGGCTCATGACCGGCGGCGTGCCGGCCGTGTACTCGTTGTAGAGGCTCTGGCCGATCGCGAAGGTCACGAACCCGACCGGGATCGTCGCCACGAAGGGGTTGCCGGCCGCGTCGACCATGCTGCCGCTGAACGCGCCGGTACGGCCGGGGTTGCCCTCGTTGAAGATGACCACGCCGACGGCTCCCGCCGCCGTGGCGTTCTGCACCTTCGTGCCGAACGTGCAGGTGCCGCGCTGGACGAGCGCGATCTTGCCCGCCACGCCCGCGAAGTCGCTCGCCAGGCAACCGCTCGCCGAGCTCGGGGTCGGCGTCGGGGGCATGATGGTGTGACCGGCCGGGACGACCTGGACGCGAGTGGCGTCGCCCTGGCTCGACCCGGGGTTCCACTCGTCGATCAGCTTGAACGCACGCGCGGTGGGTGAGACCTCGCTCAGGCTGGGCGTTCCGATGTAGGACGAGTACGTGAACGTGTAGGGCTGGACGGTGACGTCGTAGCCGGCCTTGCGCATCGCGGCCGCCACGTAGTCGACCGACGCCTTGTAGCCGGGCTCACCCGAGTTGCGTGAGGGATGGCCGTCCGCGCCGGGGTTGGCATCGGCGATCGCCTGCAGCGCCTCCATATGGGTCCAGAGATCGCTCGTGGTGATGCACGGCACCAGCTTGCCGGGGGTGTCGTTGACGCGGTTGTCGCACCCGGCGTTCGATTGGGCCCTGGCCGTGGCCGGCAGGCAGAGTACGGCAGCCGCGCAGAGCGCGGGCAACCACCATTGTCTCACGCGACGAGGCATGAGCGACCCTCCTCAAGCAGAACGACACGGGCCGGCGAGCGCGCAAAAGACCTGCGTGCGGCCGCTAAGGCCCACAGTTGGACGATCAGCTCATGCTACGTCTGCACGGCGGGAGACGTCAAACAGTCTCAGCTCGTTGACGTCACTCATCGGATTGACATCCAGCCCGTCCGGACACCTGAAGGCGTCGCCGATCAGCGGTGTCGGTCGAACTCTTCGGCGACGGACCGCATGTGCGCCTCGAGCTCGGTGAGGAACTCCCGCACGCCCGGTGACACACGGGTTCCCGGCCGCACGATGATGGCGTGGGTCTCGTAGAGCGCGGGGCTGAACGGCACGGTGCTCAGCCCTTTGGGAAAGTACGGAGCGCGCGTGTAGGCGTAGGGGATGTACGTGTCGCCGATTCCCGCGGCGACGAGGCTCATCGCGATGTCCTTGAGCTCGACCTCGACCTTCAACTCCAACCGCAGACCTTGCGCCTGCGCGCGTTCGGCGAGGAGTCGCCGGATCGGGTCGTTGTCGGCGGACTCCGCGTCATAGAAGACCAGCGGCCTGTCCGCGAGGCGCTCGATCGTCGCGGGCTCACGCGTGCGTTCAGGGAAGGCGCTGACATAGAGCACTTCGTCGCGGACGATCGGATGCACCTCGAGCTTGTCGTCGTCGATCGGCAGGGCGACGACGCCGGCCTCGAGCTCGCCGCGCCGGACGCGCTCGGTGATCGTCGAGGAGTTGTTGCCGATGAGGCGCAGGGAGACGTCGGGGTGGCGTCGCAGGAACGAGACCGCGAGCTCGTCGAGGCGCCAGGCGGACGGCTCGCCGAAGACGCCGATCGCGATCGTTCCGCTGCGCAGGCCGGTCAGCTCGCCCACGCTGTCGGCGCCGTCCTCGACGGCCCGCAGGCTGCGCGTCGCGTGTTGGGCGAACGCCTCGCCCGCCTCGGTGAGCGTCACGCCGCGGCCGGCACGGACGAACAGATCGGCGCCGAGGGCGTTCTCGAGCTTGCGGATCTGCTCGGCCACCGCCGGCTGGGAGACCCGCAGTGCCTCCGCGGCCGCGGTGAACGAGCCGTACTCGGCGGCAGCGCAGAAGCAACGGATCTGCTGCAACGACAAAAGCTCTGCCTTGGAGTGCTCCAAGGACGCAACCCTACCTTGCGGCTCGGGGCCGTCACGATGACCGCGGTCATCGGAGGTTGATCATCGCGTGCTTGACGCGGGTGTAGTCGTCCAGCGCGTACGTGGAGAGGTCCTTCCCGTACCCGGATTCCTTGAAGCCGCCGTGTGGCATCTCCGACAGGAAGGGGAGGTGGTCGTTGACCCACACGCAGCCGAAGTCGAGCGCGCGGATCGCGTTCATGGCGACGCCGACGTCGCGCGTCCACACAGACGCCGCGAGGCCGTACGGGACGTCGTTGGCGAAGCGGATCGCCTCGTCGGCGTCGGCCACGCGCTGGACGGTGATGACCGGTCCGAACACCTCGCTCTGGACGATCTCCGCGTCCTGCGCCACACCGGTGACGATCGTCGGCTCGACGAAGAAGCCGGTGTCACGGCCGGCGGAGCCGCCGAGCAGGACGTTGGCGCCCGCGCCCGCCGCGCGATCGAGGAAGCCGAGCACGCGCTGTTGTTGGGCGGCCGAGACGACCGGACCCATCTCGATCGCGTCGCCCTCGGCCGGATCGCCCACCCGCAGCGATTGCGCCGCCGGCACGAGCTCCTCCAGCAGCGCGTCGTAGATGCCGGGCGTGGCGATGACGCGCGTCGCGGCGGTGCAGTCCTGGCCCGTGTTGCAGAAGCCGGCGATCCGCAGCCCGGCGGCGACCGCGGCCGGGTCGGCGTCGTCGAGCACCACGACCGGCGCCTTGCCGCCGAGCTCGAGGTGCACGCGCTTGAGGCTGTCGGCCGCGGCGCGCGCGATCCACTTGCCGGTCCCGACGCTGCCGGTGAGCGAGACGAGCGCGACGTCCCGGTGGGTGACGACGCCGCGGCCGACCGGATCGCCCTCGCCGGTGATCACGTTCAGCACGCCGGGCGGAAGGATCTCCGCCGCCAGCTCGCCCAGCCGCAGGGTGCTCAGTGGCGTATCTCCGATGGCTTCAGGACCACCACATTGCCGGCCGCGAGCGCGGGTGCGATCTTCCAGATCGCCATCATCAGCGGGTAGTTCCAGGGCGCGATCTGGCCGACGATGCCGACCGGCTCGCGGCGGACGAACGAGGTGTGCGACGGGCTGTACTCGCCGGCCGCGGGCGCGTGCATCGTGCGCGCCGCGCCGGCGAAGAAGCGCAGCTCGTCCGAGCAGATCGGCAGCTCCTCCGCCGCCAGCGACCTCGGCTTGCCGACGTTCGCTGACTCGATCGCCTCGAGCTCGGCCCGGTTGGCGTCGACGGCATCCGCGAGCGCGAGCAGCGCATCCATCCGCTCGCCGGGCGTGGTGCGGCCCCACGCGACGCGCGCCTCGCGGGCGGCCGCCACCGCACGCTCCACGTCGGCCTGCGTGCCCTCGGGCACGCGGCCGATCACCTGGCCGTCGGCCGGGTTGATGATCTCGCGCGTGCCGCCCTCGACCGCGTCGGCGAGCTCGCCGCCGACGAGGTTGCGCATGTCCACGGCGGTCACGCGACCGGTGCGGCGGTCGCGATCTCGACCAGCTCGGCCAGGCGGGCGACCGACTCCTCCTCGAGCTCGAGGAACGGCGCGCGGACCGGGCCGGTGGTGTTCCCCACGAGCCGGGCGGCGGTCTTGACGCCGGCCGAGTAGCTGATCGTCTCGAGGTAGTGGCAGAGCGGCCAGATGCGCGCCCACAGCTCGCGCGCCGCGGGCAGGTCGATGTCATCGATCAGCAGGCGGTGCAGCTCGACGGCCTGCTCGGGGATGATCGATGCCACACCCCACACGACCGCCTCGACGCCCGCGGCCAGCGCGTGGAAGGTGTGCGTGTCGTAGCCGTTGAGCAGCGTCGGCCCGTCGGTCTGGATCAGCTCCTGCGCGAACGAGGCGTCGCCGCCGGTGTCCTTCAGGCAGGCGATCGGGAGCTCGCGCAGCTGCTCGGCGGTCAGGGTCACGCCCGAGACGCCGGGCATGTTGTAGTACGTGATCGGGATCGAGATCGCGGCCGCCACCGCGTCGAAGTGGGCCTTCAGCTCGCGCCACGCGGGCGCGTCGTAGAAGGGCGGGATGATCATCACCGAGGCCGCGCCGGCCTGCTCGGCGTGGACGCTGAGCTCGACCGTCTCGCGCGTCGAGAGGGCGCTCGTGCCCGCGACCACGGGGACGCGCCCCGCGGCGGCCTCGACGGTGACCTCGATCAGCGTTCGGCGCTCGGCGTTGGTGAGCGTCGTGAACTCGCCAGTGCTGCCGCCCGGGACCAAGCCGCCGACGCCGGCTTCGATCAGCCGGTCGACGAACGCGCGCAGCGCGTCGGTGTCGATGCCGTTCCCGTCCTCGGTGAACGGGGTGATCATGGCGGGAAGAACCCCGTGGAACTCAGACATGGGTGACCTCTCGGATCAGTGAGTCGACTCGTTCTGCCGCGGCGAGCCCGGTCTGGGCGGCGGCCTCCATCGTGCCCAGCGCGGCGAAGTAGTCGCCGGCCAGGTGCAGGTTCTGCTCGGCGCCGAGGGCGCCCTCGAGCGCGGGCTGGAGCCGGCCGCGGCCGGGGCTCGCATAGACGTTGCCGAGCTCCCAGCGGCGAACCGTCGCGTTCGCGATCACGCCCCGCGTGCGCGGGTACATCGCGTGCAGGTCGGCGAGGAAACGCTCGACGATCACCTCGTCCGACTCACGCATCAGCGTCGCCGCCGCCTGGGCGCCGGTGAAGAGCATCAGCGACCCACCGGGCTTGCGCGGACCGACGCGCAGAGCGTGCGCCTGGTTGGTGAACATGTCGAACGCGCGGCCGGGCGTGGCGATCGCGTAGACGCCGTCGTAGGGCATGGGCGTCGTCTCGTTCGTCTCGACCGCGACGCTCAGGAACGCGCCGTACGTGAGCTTCGAGAGCGCGTCCGCTGTGCGCTCGGCCACGGGGGCGACGAGCGGCGCCGCGTAGGGCGCGTTCGCGGCCATGATCACGTGCCGGGCGCGGATCTCCTCCCCGCCGACCGAGAGCACCAGCTCGCCGCCGTCCGGCCGGACGGCGTCCACGCGGCTGTCCACCCGGGCGCGGTCGCCGAGCTCGCGGCCGATCGCCGCGGGCAGCTCCCCGGTCCCGCCGCGCAGGTTGCGGGAGATCAGCGAGCCCTTGCCCGCCCACACGATCGCGAACAAGCCGACGCCGGCGCCCGCGGCGAGCTCGTCCAGCTCCCCCGTGGCACGCCGCGCCGCGCCGGCGAAGATCATCCGGACCTTCGGCGGCAGCGGGCCGAGGAACTCCGCGAACGTGCGGTCGTTCATGAACTCGTACTTGTTCGGCGCGGCGTTGTAGCGGCGCACCGCGAGCTGCACCTTCAAGCCCGCGCGGGCGAAGGCGATCCGCTCGCGGACCGACAGCGGGAGGCGGAACGGATAGGACTCCACGCGCCCGCCTTCGATGATCGTCCGGTCCACGGCAAGGCCCATCATGCCGCCGAAGACCGGCACGGTCTCGAGCTTGCACTCGGTCGCCATGCGGTCGACGAGCGAGCCGGGCGACGGGAACAGATGCGCGCCGTAGTTCAGCCAGTAGTCGCCGCACGGGTCGGAGCGCATCCGCCCGCCGAGCCGATCACTCCCTTCCAGCAGCAGGATGTCGCGGTGACGCAGGCGCCAGGCCGCTGAGAGTCCGGCGATCCCGCCGCCGACGATCACCACATCGCGAGTCATGCGGCGTATGGTCGGCGACGAGCCGCGCTCCAGGTAGACCCTCTTGCTTGGTGCGGGCCAAGGCCGAGCTTTCGGGTCGCGCTACGCGAAGGCGGTGACGACCCAGACGCCGGCGCGGCTGTAGATCGATCCGTCGGGCCGCTGCCGGCCGGCGTAGTGCGCGGCGAGCGCCTCGGCGATCTCCGGGCGGCGGCTCTCGCCGTGCTCGCCGTTGAGGCGGATCAGCTCCGCGCCGGGGCCGATCGCGAGCATCGCGTCGAGCGCCTCGTCCATGTTCGCGCCGAGGAAGTAGTCGAAGTCGCGGGGATGGAGCTCGATGCCGGTGAACCCGGCGGCGGCGAGGATCCCGCGCGTCGTCTCCGGGTTGCCGAGCGAGAACGGACCCGGCCCGCACGTGTCGGCGTCGTACTCGTCCGGCCGCGTGAGGAACCGCTGGACCACTTGCTCGGTGTCCGCCCACATCGGGCTCTCGGTCTTGCGCCGCCAGCAGATCATGACCAGCATCCCGCCCGGCTTGAGGGCGCCCCGGATCGCCCGCATCGCCGGGACGGGCGCGGCGAAGAACTGCGTCCCCATGCGCGAGAACGCGTAATCGTGGACCGACTCCCACACCGCGGTCTGCGCATCGGAGGTCTCGAAGCCGATGTTCTCGGCGCCCGCCTCGACCGCCTCTTGCACGGCGTCCTGGATGAAGTGCGGCGACGAGTCCGTGCCGAGCGCGAACCCGTCCGGCCCGACGAGCTGCGCCAATCGCTGCGTCGTCTCGCCGAACCCGCAGCCGATGTCGATGCAGCGCCCCGCATGCGGCGGCGGGAACTGCTCGAACACCTCTTCGGTGAGCCCGTCGAGCGCGCCGACGAACACGTTGCGGTTCTGTTTCCAGCGCTCGTACAGGACCGTGTCCCATGCCCGTACGGCCTCTTCGTTGGTCGGTGCGATCGCGCCCGGTACTGTCGTCATTGACCGACGGTAGCCAGCGCCCCTGGCGATTTGGGAAAAGATCAGCCTTCGGCCGGCTGAGGGATCGCGCGTGGACGCACTCGCTGCACGTCGGTCCGGCTGACCGCGGCGTACGCCACCAGCGCGGCGAAGACGATCAGTGCGAGGGCGCTGACGGTGCCGTCGCCGAGGCCCACGCCGGTGTCGACCCGGGCCTTGCCGAGCCAGTCGACGATCGAGGCGCCGAGCGGACGCGTGACGACGTAGGCGCTCCAGAAGGCCACGATCGGGTTCAGCAGGCCGCGCCACCAGAGCAGCGCGGGGATGGAGATGACGGCGGCGAAGAGGACGATCGAGGCGAAGAACCCGAGGTGCAGGGTGATCGCGGTGAGGTCGCCCGCGGCGGTGCCGAGCGCGAAGGTGGCCAGCACGGCGCTCCAGTAGTAGCGCTCGCGCCGGCGGGTGGTGATGCTGTGGATCGAGAGGGTGCCTTCACTGCGATGCCACCGGTAGAACACGAGCGCGGTGATCGCGGCGAAGACCGGCGTGGTGACCGCGTAGGACACGCCGGTTCCGTCCTTGAGGACGTCGGCGACCATGGTGCCGAAGATCGCGACCATCGCGACCGCGAACCAGTACACGGATGCGCGATACGTGCGCTGGCGGAGTTGGAGACGCATCGCGAACGCGAAGCCGAGGACGCCGATCGCGCCTCCGATCGGGATGCTCTTCTGACCGAGGAAGTCCGACATGGACTCGCCCATGCCGGTGGTCAAGACCTTGATCGCCCAGAAGAGCAGCGTGATCTCCGGCACCTTTGCAGCGAGCGGCTCGAGCCGCTCGGCGGATGACCGTTTCATCCGAATCCTTTCGTCGTTTGAGCGCGACAGCGATGTCGCCCGCCCACCGTCGCGACCGTGGATGAGACGAGACCGAGATTCAGGCCGCTGGTCAGGTTGCATTCAGTTGGGGTTCGCGACCCTGGTCGCATCATGTCGACCGTTCTCGTCACCGGAGGCTCCGGGTTCATCGGGTCGCACGTCGTCGACCGCCTGATCGAAGCCGGGCACGAGCCCCGCATCTATGACTTGAGGCGATCTCCGTGGCACCCGGACGTTCCGGCGATGCTCGGCGACCTCTGCGATCTCAAAGGCCTCGGTGTGGCCATGAGCGGCTGTAGTGCGGTGATCCATCTCGCCGCCTCGGCGGATGTCAACGAGGTGGTGGCGGATCCGGTGGAGGCCGAGCGGCGCAACGCGTCCGGCACGTTGCGGGTGCTGGAGGCGGCACGTCACGCCGGTGTCGGGCGGGTGGTGTACGCGTCGACGATCTGGACCTACTCCGACACGCCCGCCGAGGTGCACGAGGAGTCCCTGCCGCTGCATCCGCCGGCGCATCTGTACACCGCGACGAAGCTGGCCGGGGAGCTGTATTGCCACGCGTATCGCGAGCTCTATGGGCTCGAGTCGACGATCCTGCGCTTCGGCATCCCGTATGGCCCGCGGGCTCGTGCGGCGGCGGTCGTCCCGACGTTCACCGCGAAGGCGCTGGCGGGGGAGCCGTTGACGATCGCCGGGGACGGCTCGCAGTCGCGGCGGTTCGTGTACGTGGAGGACCTCGCCGACGGGGTCGTGCTGGCGCTCGCCACCCCGGCCGCGAACCGCACCTACAACCTGGTCGGAGCCGAGGACACCACGGTGCGCGAGATCGCCGAAGCGGTCCGCGATCAGCTCGGCGACGTCGAGATCCAGAGCGGGCCCGGCCGAGCGGCGGACTTCGCCGGCGCGCCGGTCAGCGGCGCCCTGGCGGCGAGCGAGCTGGGCTGGACGCCGACGACGCCGTTCGCCGAGGGCATGCGGCGCTACGTCGAGTGGCATCGCGCCCAGGAGTCCGTGACACCGGCGCCCGCGCGACGTCCTGGCTCGCTCGTGGGCGCGGCGATCGCGGCGGTGATCGTGGTCGCGCTCCTGTCGCCCTGGCCGGCGGAGCTCACCGAGTTGCGGCACGGCCACGGGCTCGTGCTGATCGCGCTCCTCTTCGCGGCCGTACTCGCGGTTCGCCTGTCGACCCCGCTCAGGACCCCGGCGTGGCGCAGCGAGTGATCCCGGGGCTGGATCGCTTCGCGATCGGCTTCGACGAACGCGATCGCGCGCGTCTGCACGCGCTGTGGGACGAGGTGCTCACGTCGCAGCGCTGGGCGGAAGGGCCGATGACCGAGCGCTTCGAGGCGGCCTGGTCGGCTTGGAACCGCATGCCGGCGGTCGCGTTCTCGGGATGGACGGGCGCGATGCTCGCGGCGCTGGAGTTCGCCCGGGTGCGCGACCAGACGGTGCTGGTGCCGTCGAACACGTTCATGGCGACGCCGCTGGCGGCGATCCACGCGGGCGCCCGGGTGGAGTTCGTGGACTGCAACCGCGAGGACCTCTGCCTGTCGGCGGACGCGCTCGAGGCGGCGATCGCGCGCCACCGCCCGCGGGCCGTGATCCTGGTGCACATCGGCGGGCACCTCGCGTTCGACACCCACCGGATCGCCGACATCTGCCGGGCGGCCGACGTGTTCCTCGTCGAGGACTGCGCGCACGCGCACGGCGCGTCCTGGCAGGGTCGCCGAGCCGGGACGTTCGGGGATGCGGGCACCTGGTCGTTCTATGCGACCAAGACGATCAGCACGGGGGAGGGCGGCATGCTCGTGACGCGCCACCAGGCCCTGCTGGACTTCGCGCGCGCGTTCCGCAACTACGGCAAGCCGTCGCATCAGGTCGACGGCTGGAACTTCCGGATGAACGAGTTCACGGCCGCGCTCGGGCTCGTCCAGACCGAGCGGCTGGACGAGATCGTGCGCTGGAAGAACGAGGCCGCCCGTGACCATCTGGACCCGGTCCACGGCGGGCGGCTGCAACTGCCCGACGGGATGGTCTCAGGGCTCTACAAGTACATCGTCTTCGACCCGATCCCCAACTCGACGGGCAAGGTCTACGACACGCCCTGTCACCGGGTGATGGGCCACCACGACGAGCTTCCGAACACGGACTGGGTCGCCCGGAACCACTGGTGCGTGCCGCTCTACTACCGGCCCTGAACGGCATCGAGGATGCGGGGCAGCGCGGCGACCGTCGCGCGCCACGATCCTGGAGCGCTGTAGTCGTCGCCGTCGTGGAGGAGGATCACGTCGCCGGTGGCGAGGTCGCGCGTCGCCTCGGCCGCGATCGACGCGGCGGTGGCGCCGGCGCGCCAGTCGTGACCCCAGCGCGACCACAGCAGCGGCGACCACCCGCGGGCCCGCACGAGCCCCAGTGCGGGCCACGAGTAGATCCCGTACGGCGCCCGATGCCAGGTCGGCGTCACGCCGGTGTGCGTGGCGATGACGTCGGCCGCGAGGTCGAGGTCGCGCCCGATGGCGGCGGGGGTGAGGCGGAGCAGATTGCGATGGCGATGGCCGTGGACGCCGATCGTGTGCCCGCGCCGCGCGACCTCGGCCGCGACGTCCGGGGCGGCGAGGATCCGTTCGCCGACCATGAAGAACGTCGCGGTCACCCGCGCCGCGGACAACAGCTCCAGGACGGCGGGCGTGCCTTCGGGATGCGGGCCGTCGTCGAAGGTCAGCGTGATCCGCTCCAGCCGCCGGCGCACCCGCAACAGATCGGCGACCGGGGGAACGATCGGCGCGAGCGCGGGGAGGCACCAACCGCCTGCGAGCACCGCGCCGCCGAGCAGCGGAGCGTCAGCGCGTGAGCGCATCCGCCACCGCGGCCGGGTTCGCCTTGGCGGTCGCGGCCGGCTGCTGCTTCGACGGCGCCGTCGCGATCCAGGCGTCCGAGGCGCGCGCGCAGCACGACAGCTCGCCCGCCGCGATGCTCGGTCTGCTGCGCCGCCCGCGCTGGCTGGCCGGCAGCGCGCTGGCGATCGCGGGCTGGCCGCTGCAGATCGCCGCGCTGGCGCTCGCTCCGCTGGCGATCGTGCAACCGGCGCTGGCCGGCGGCCTGGTGCTGTTGCTGGTGCTCGGCGTCCGCATGCTCGGCGAGCCCGTGCGGATCTTCGACTTCGCGGCGACGGCGGGGGTCGCGACGGGGCTCGCGCTGCTGGTCTGGGGCGCCGGCGCCGACCATCCCGCGCACACCCGGCCGGCGGCGATCGCGATCGCGGTGCTCGGCGCGGTCGCGGTGCTCCCGTGGCTCCTGCCGAGGCTGCCCGGCGAGGTGCTGATCGCGTGCGCCGGGGCCGGGTATGCGGCGTCCGCGGTCGGCACCAAGCTGCTGGACGACGTCGGCCTGCTCTGGGGACTGCCGACCGCGGCGGTCGCGGGGCTCGCGCTGCTGGACGAGATGCTCGCCCTGCGGGTGCGTGGGGCGGCGCGGGTCGCCGCGGGCGCCTTCGCGTTCCAGACGGCGATCCCGGTCCTGCTCGAGCCCGTGCTCACCGGCGTCGGGTGGCATCGGCCGGCGGCGGCCGTCGTCGGGCTGGTGCTGGTGGTCGCCGCGGGGCTCGTGCTCGGCACCGCCACGGCGGCCGCGCGGGTCATCGAGCACTGACCAGCTCGAGCACCGCGTCCGCGGCGGACTGACGGCCGGCGATGCCGAGTGGCGTCGGCGGTCCCGCGGCCAGCGCGCGCTCGATCTCCCCCTCGAGCGCTTTCGGCCCGGCCGCGACGGCGGCGATCCCGTGGCGGCGATAGGCCGCGTTGTTGGCGCGGATGTGCCCGACGCCCCAGCCGTAGGAGATGACACGGGTTCCGCACACCTGCGCCTCGAAGACGGTCAGGCCGGCCGTCGAATGCACGAGGACGTCGGCCGCCGCCAGCCATTCGCACATCCGGTCCGTGAACGCCAGCGCCCGCACGCCCGCGCGCTGCAACCGCGCGCGCAGCGTGGCGTTGGTCCCGCACAGGCACACGGCCTGCGCGCCGGCGCGTCGTGCCACGCGCGCCGCTCCCTCGACATCCCCGACGCCCCAGCCGCCGCCGGAGATGACGACGACCGGTCCGCCATTGAGCCCGAGCACCGCGCGTGCCGCGGTTCGGCTCGGGGGCCGCTCGAAGGCCGGCCGGGAGAAGCCGCGCACCGGCCGGACGTCGCCACCCGCGCCGGTGATCGCCACGACGTCCGCGCGGGATTCGGCGTGGACGATCAGGTGCTGATCGACGCCGGGATGCGCCCAGTAGCGCAGCCCGGCGAGGTCGGTGATCGCCGCGGCGCACGGGACCGTCAGGCGTCCCGCGCGGCGCAGGCCGCCGAGCACCTCGGTCGTCCCTGGGTAGGTCGAGACGACGACGTCCGGCTGGAGGCGTTCGATCAGCCGCAACAGCGGCGGGCCGCCGACGGCCCCGAGCAGGCGGGTCGCGAGCGTCCGCGTCGGCGCGAACGTCTGCACGAGCCAGTACTCGGCGTCGAAGACCAACGGTGCCCGGCGCAGGATCGTCTCCATCCCGTCGCGCCCCAGCGCCTGCGGGATCCGCCCCATCGCGCGCAGGCCGTCCACCACGAGCGTCTCGGCTCCCCGCTCGCGCAACGCGCCCGCCAGCAGCTCGGCGGGAAGATCGTGGCCGGCGCCGATGTCAGCCGACAGGATCAGCGCACGCGTGGCCATGACAGCAGACTGCAACGCGGTGCCTGACCGCAACCTGAACGGCTAACGGCGTTCCCAGCGGCGCCGGTGCTCTTCGTCGGTCGGCGGCGTGCCGGGCAGGGGGGTGCCGTCGGGGCGGATGGCGCTCAGGTGCAGCGCCAGGTACCGGCGGCGCAGCGCGTGGTTGCGCTCCGGGTCGCCGAGCCGGATCGCCGCGAGCTGTTCGAAGATCATCGGGATGTCGTTGAGGTCGAGGTCCGCTCGCACCGCTCCGGCCGCGCGGGCGCGTGCGAGCACCTCCCCGTTCAGCGCGTGCGCGTGCGTCGCGAGCTCGTACAGCTCCATGGTCGTCGGGAAGGTGCCGGCCAGCTTGACGGTGAGCGAGTGGACATCCGCGTCGACGATCCCCGTGATGAAGACGTCGAGGCACTCGTCGGCCGGCACGCCCTGGTCCAGCGCGTGCTCGGCGACCGCGATGAAGCGGTGAAGGCCATCGGCGCAGAGCGTCTGCAGGAGCTGGTCCTTGCCGGCATAGCGCCGATACAGCGCGCCGACCCCGACGCCGGCGTGCTTCGCCACCGCGGCGATCGGCGCCGACGGATCGGCGAGGAAGACCGCTCGCGCGGAGGCGAGGATCCGCTCGTCGTTGCGGGCCGCCTCCGCTCGGCGTCCGCTCATGGGTGCGTCCGGGCTCAAGCGAGCCATTGTGTCGGAACGGATCGTTCCGGTACAGTGGCGTCGGAACGGAACATACTGTTCCGTTTTGACTGAGAGGAAGCGATGCCGACCGCCGAGCTCACGCCGTTCCGCGCCGAGATCCCGCAGGCCGATCTCGATGACCTGCACCAGCGCCTCGCGCGGGTTCGCTGGCCGGACGAGCTGCCGGACGCGGGGTGGACGTACGGCGTGCCGCTCGACTACGTCCGCGAGCTCGTCGCCCACTGGCTCGACGGGTTCGACTGGCGCGCCCAGGAGGCCCGGCTGAACGCGTTCGGTCAGTTCGTCACCGAGGTCGACGGGCAGCGCGTGCACTTCGTCCACCAGCGCTCACCGGAACCCGATGCGCTGCCACTGATCCTCAGCCACGGCTGGCCGATGAGCGTGTTCGAGTACCTGGATCTGATCGGCCCGCTCACGGACCCTCGCGCTCACGGGGGCGATCCCGCCGATGCGTTCCACGTCGTCGTGCCCTCGCTGCCTGGCATCGGCTTCTCAGGCCCCACGCGCGACGCGGGCTGGGACACGCGCCGAACCGCCCGCGCCTGGGCGCGGCTGATGGCCGACCTGGGGTACGAGCGCTACGGCGCGCACGGCAACGACGCCGGCTCGTTGATCTCCCCCGAGCTGGGCCGGCACGACCCGGACCGGGTCGTCGGGGTCCACGTCACCCAGCTGTTCTCGTTCCCGTCCGGCGACCCGGCCGAGTTCGAGAACCTGACCGCCGAGGACCACGCCGCTCTGGCGTTCCTGCAGGCGTTCCAGGGGCGTGGCGGCCTCGCGTACAACGCCTACCAGTCCGCCCAGCCGCAGACCCTCGCGTACGCGCTGCAGGACTCGCCCGCCGGTTGGCTGGCATGGGTGACACAGCTGTTCGCCGAGGAGGTCGACCGCGACTACATCCTCACGAACGCGTCGCTGTACTGGCTGACGGGAACGGTCGGCTCATCGATCCGCCGATACCACGCCGACGCTCACACGACCGAGCCGCCGCCCACCGGGCCGACCACCGCTCCGACCGGGGTGGCCATCTTCGCCACCGACTTCCAATCGGTCCCCAGCTTCGCCAGACGCGACCACGGGAACATCGTGCGCTGGACGCACTACGACCGCGGCAGCCACTTCTCCCCGCACGACGCCCCCGACCTGCTGCTCGACGACATCCGCGCGTTCTACCGCGACCTGCGCTGACACGGGCTCAGGTGCAGGCCGGTGCGTAGGCGCGGTCCGGCAGCGCGGCCGCCCACTCGGCGCGGGTGAGCGGCCGCCCGGCCACGTCGCAGGCATGGCGTGCCCACGAGCTCGGGCGCATGTCCCAGCGGTACGCGCGTCCGGCGTCGGTGATGGCGAACAGGTACGTGCCGTCGGGCGTGAACTGGGGCAGCGCGTAGTGGTTCGGGATCGCGGGGAGCGGGGCCCCGAACGCCCGCTGGCTGCGCAGGTCCCAGAGCCGGATGCTCCCTTCCGGACCGCCGGTGGCGAGTGTCTCGCCGTCCGCGCTCGTCGACTGCCATTCCACGCGCCCGGCGTGTCCGGTGAATCGGCGGCTGGCCGGCTTCCACGTCTTCGTCGACCACACCCTGGCCCAGCCCTTCCAGCTGCCGGCCACGACGAATCGGCCGTCGGGCGTGAAGCGCGCGAGGTCCGTCACGGTCTCGGTGTCCGGAAGCGACGCGAGAAGCCGGTGCGTGGCGGCGTCCACGATGACCACTCTCCCGGTGTCGTCCGGGCCGGCCGTGGTGATCGCGAGCGTGCGCCCGTCGGGGCTGAGCGAGACGTCGCTGACCGGGTAGCGCAGGGGAGGACTGACCGGACGGCCGGAGGGCATGGCCCAGAGGCGCACGACGCCGCCGTCGGCGGCGGCCGTGACCATCAGACGTCCGTCGGCGCTGAAGCCTGGCGTGAACACGCGGCTCGCGGCGGCGCGGCGGCGAAGGATCACCTGCCGGCGGTCGATGTCGACCACGTTGAAATAGCCGTCGTCCTCCCCGACGACGAGCAGTCTGCTGTGCGGCACGAACCCCATCCCGTCGGTGGGCCCGTCGCGCACCACTCGCATGGTGCCCATGAGCGCCAGCGTCCGGGCGTCGATCAGACTGACCGTGCCGTCGACGTGTCCTGCGGCGAGGACGTGGCCGTCCGGGGTCAGCGCGTAGCGGACCGACCCTCCCCCTGGGCCGAGGCTGAACGGCCGGCCGAGGCGGCGGGTGCCGGCGAGATCCCAGATGAGGACCTTGCCGTCGAGGGCGGAGCTGTAGAGCGTCCGGCCGTCGTGGGTGACCGCCAGGCCGGTGACCTGGCCGCTGTGGCCTTCCAGCGTCTCGCCGGCCTCGCCGTGCTTGACGTCCCACAGCATCACCCGGTCGTCCTGGCCGGCCGTGATCGCCGTGGCGCCGTCGGCGGTGAAGGTCGCCTCCACGACCGCGCCGTCGTGGCGTCCGGCGGCGGTGCGCACCTCGCCGGTGACCAGGTCCAGGAACCGCACCGAGCCGTCGTCGCCTCCGAGGAGCACCGTGCGATCGTCGGGGCTGAGCGCCGCGGTCTGCGCGCCGGGCGACAGGCGCTTGAGCGGGAGCAGGGTCCGCGCGTCGCGGATCACGGTGGATCCACCTTCGAACGTCGTGACGACGCGCCGGCCGTCCTTGGTGAGCATGACCGACCCGACACCCGGGCCGACGTGCCGGGCCGGGCCGAGCGGTTGGCCGGTGCGCGTGTCGAAGCGCTCGACGGCCGTGTCGACCTTCGCCGGGCGTCCGAGGGCGGCGTACAGCGTGCGCCCATCGGGCGAGAAGCGCAGCTGGTAGATGAACTCGTTGCCGATGGGCAGCGGCGCGAGCTCGCGATGGGTGTGCGCGTCGAGGATCTGCGGCTCACAGCCGCCGACGGCGAGCCGCGACCCGTCGGGGCTGAACCGCAGGTGGTCGAGCCTGATCTGCGCGACGATGACGCACGGCTCCTGGCCTGGCACGGTGGCCGGCGGACCGATCGGGCGCCGCGTGTGCCGGTCGACGAAGCTCACCGTGCCGTCGTTGTCGATGAACGCCACCGTGCGCTCGTCGGGGCTGATGTCGAGCGTCGTCAACTCGTCGCCGTCGCCGCGCAGGCCGCCGATCGCCGCCGGGCTCTTGAGCAGCGCCGCGAGCAGGTAGCCACGCGTCTGCAGCGAGTCGTCCAATGCCACACCCTGACGGGCGAGCAGGAGCGATCGGTCGAGGTCGTGCTCGGCGAGGGCCTGCGCCCCGAGGCGCTGGGCGTCGGCGGCCACCGCCTCGTCGCGGGCGTTGCCGCGCTGGTCGAGCGCGACCGCGCCGGCGATCACCGCGAAGACCAGCAGTGACATCACGCCCGCGAGCACGAGCCGCAGCCGGCGTTGCGCCCGCTCGCTCGCGGCGCGGCCGGCGGCGAGGAACTCCCGCTCGGAGTCGTTGAGGTCGCTCGCGTGGGTGTCGGCCCATTCCACCGCCGCCGCGAGCCGGGCGCCCCGGTAGAGCTCGTTCGGGTCGCCGTTCCAATCGCGGGCGGCGTGGGTGATGTGCCGATGCAGCCGCCGCCCCTCGGCGTCCTCCTCCAGCCAGGCCCGCAGCCGCGGCCATTCGCGCAGCAGCGCCTCGTGGGCGACCTCGGCCTCGCCCTCGCCGACGGTGACGAGACGATCGCGGGCGAGGCCGGACAGCACCGCGCCGTCGCCCAGTTCGGCGAGCGGAACGCGCGTGCGCACGTCTCCGTCGCCGGCGAGCCGCAGCAGGATCCGGCGTGCCTCGGCGCGACCGTCCTCGTCGAGCCGGCCGTAGGCGAGCTCGGCCAGCCGCGCGACAGCGCCGCGCACGCCGTCGGTGCGCTCGTAGGCGTCCAGCGTCAGCCCTTGGTCCCAGAGCTCGAACAGCGCGGTCGAGAGCAACGGGAGCGCGCCCGGCTCGTGCTCGACATCGGCGACGAGGGCGTCGGCGAGCCCTGGCTCGATCGTCAGGCCGGCGTGGCGGGCGGGCAACTCGACCGCCCGCCGCAGCTCGTGGGGTTGCATCGGGCCCACGAGCACGTGGTTGGCGCCCAGTGCGCGTGCGAGCTCGGGGTACCGGGCGCACGCGCCGTAGAAGTCCGCGCGCAGCGCGACGACCACGGTCGTGGCCGGCCGGTCGAGGAGCGCGGCGATGAACGCCGCACGCTCGCGCTCGTCGCGGCACACGGTGAAGAGCTCCTCGAACTGGTCGACGGCCAGCAGGGTCCGGCCCGGTCCAGGCTCGGGGAGCGTGGGGTGCTCCCCGGGGCGGACGATCGCTCGCGCCCAGGTCGCGCTGCCCGGCAGTACGCCCGTGGCGATCGCGGCCAGCAGCCCGGCGCGCATCGCCGACGACTTGCCGCTGCCCGACGGCCCGACGATCCCCAACAGCGGGGCGCCGGGCAGACGCGCCACCATCTCGGCCACCAGTCGCTCGCGGCCGAAGAACACGGCGGCGTCGTCGACGTCGAAGCACTCGAGCCCCTTGTACGGGCAGGCACCGGGGCCGAGGGACGGGGGCGGGCGAATCGCCTGAAGCTCGGCCACGCGGGTGGTCAGATCGCCCGCGGCCCGCTGGAACTGGGCGCGTTCGGCCGAGGTGAGGGCGGCGGCGTCGGCGACGCGCGCCATCGCCCGCGAGCGAGCCCAATCGCGGGCGGCTTGGCGGATCAGCGCGGGCACGCCCCCGGTTGCGGCCACGATGCGCTCGACCGGCCCGTCGTCGCCGGCGTCGAAGCGGGCCAGCCCGGCGGCGTCGTCGGGCGCCAGCGGTCCCAGCGCGATGCGTTCGTCGGCCGGGATCCCGTCCGGCTCGAGGCTCGTGATCACGATCAGCGCCGGGTCGATGCGCTTCGGCGGCGCGCGCGTGCCGTCGAGGACGAGCAGCGCGGGCCGGCCCGGCGTCAGCGCCTGGACGTCGCCCCAGCTGACCTCGCCGCCGTCGCGGCGGATCTCGTCGGCCAGGGCCAGCGTCAACCGGGTCTTGCCGATCCCCGGCTCACCGGTGATCAGCGCGGTCGCGCCGGCGCCTTCGCGTACCCGCGACCACAACGAGCGCAGGCACTCGAGCTCGCGCTCGCGGCCGAACAGCGGGGTGCGGCCGGCACCGTCGAGCGGGGGATCGAGGACGGGGTCCTGCCGCAGGATCGCCTCGTGCAGCCGGCGAAGCTCCGATCCCGGCTCGACGCCGATCTGCTCGATCAGCAGGCGTCGCGCCTCGCGGTAGGCCTCCAGCGCCTCGGCCTGGCGCCCACACCGGTACAAGGCGAGCACGCGCCGAGCGTGCAACGGCTCACGCAGCGGCTCGAGCGCGAGCAACCCGTCGATCTCCGCCAGCACCTCGCGCTGGCGGCCGGCGTCGAGGTCCTGATCGATCGCCACCTCCAACGCCGCCGTGTGCAGCTCGTCCAGGCGGCGGATCTCCGCCGCCGCGAACGGCTCGCCCGCAACATCGGAGAGCGGCGAGCCACGCCACAACCGCAACGCCTCGCGCGCCGCGCCCTGCGCGAGCAGCCGCTCGAATCGCGCGGCGTCCACGTCCTGGCGGGGGAGACACAGCTCATAGCCGCGGCCGTGGGTCGCGATGAGCTCCGGCTCGCCGAGCGCCTTGCGCAGATGCGAGACGTACAACTGGACGAGCTTGAGCGCGGAGGCGGGCGGGTCATCGCCCCACAACCCGTCGATCAACCGCTCCGCGCTGATCGTCGACCCGGCTTGCAGCGCCAGCATCGCCAACAGCGCTCGCTGCTTCGTAGCGCCGAGACCCACCGCACCGTCGTCGGAGATCGCCTCGACCGGTCCAAGCAGGTTTATGCGCATGCGGGCTATCCGCGTCGATCTTCGCACCCTCGCAGCGTGCGCGCCAGCGTCGTGGCGGTACGCCTCACCTCCGCGTGCTCGGCGCCCAGCACACGGCGGCGGATCGTCAGCGCGCGAGCCAGCAGCTCGGCCGCGCCAGAGGTGTCACCGCCGCGCGACGCGATCGACGCGAGCCGGTCCAGGACCCACACCACGTCGTAGTGCTCAGGGCCGAGCACCCGCTCGAGCGTCGCCAACACCTCGACGAGGACGGCCCACGCATCGCGATCGTGTCCGCGCGCCTCGAGGATCGCCGCCAGCGCGACGCGGTCCGCCGCTGTCTCGAGCTCGCCCGAGTTCATCCCTGAACCCTGCGGCCGAGCGGTCGAGTCCTGGTAGAGGCCGCCGTCCTCTACCGAACCTCGACCGGCGTGCGCGACCGTCGGCCGGCAAGCGACCGATCGGAGGATCGATGCTCATCACAGGCAACGCGCGGCCCAGGAGAGCGCTTCGCGCCCTGGGAGTCGGCGTGACCGCGGCCGTCGCGCTGGCGGGGGCGCCACGCACGGCTGCCGCCGCACCGCCACCCGGGAACGCCGCGCAGCAGTGGGACCAGATCGCCGAGGACACCGTCGTCGGCTCAGGCGCGTTCCAAGGCGAGGGGTTCGTCTACATGGCCTACGTCGCGCAGGCGATGAACGGTGCCGTCAACCCTGGCGAGCGCAACGGCCAGTCGGCGGATGCCGCGGTGACCGAGGCGGCCTACCGGGTCCTCGTCCACCACTTCCCCGCGCGGGAGCCCGACCTGACGGCGCTCCACGACGCCGCGCTCGGTGCCATCCCCGGCGGACCCGCGAAGCGCAACGGGATCATGCGCGGCGAGCTCGCGGCCACCAAGGTGCTGCGCGAGCGCGCCGGCGACGGCGTGCAGACGCCGATCGCCTCGACGTCGCCGTTCCCGACGCTCCCGCCCGGGCCCGGCGTCTGGCGCCTGACGCCGAGCGCCTACGCACCCCCGCAGACGCCGTGGATGGCCAACGTGCGGCCGTTCCTGCTGCGGAGCGGGGACCAGTTCCAGCCGGCACCGCCGCCGTCGTTGTCGAGCCCGCAGTGGGTGGCCGCGTTCACCGAGACCAAGTCGCTCGGCTCAGCCACGAGCGCGACGCGCACCGACGCTCAGAGGCAGACGGCGCTCTTCTGGACCGCAAACGTCATCCGTCAGTACAACGGCCTCGCTCGCGCCACGGCCACGAGGCTGAGCCTCGATGTGCCGCACACCGCCCGGCTGCTGGCGATGATCAACCAGGTCGGCGCCGACGCGATGATCGCGATGATGAACGCGAAGTACCACTTCCTGTTCTGGCGGCCGGTGACGGCGATCGACCCGACGTCCGTCAGCACCGACGGCTTCGGACCCACGCCCGGCTTCGACGACGGCAACCCGGCCACCGCCGAGCAACCCGGCTGGCGCCCGCTCGTCACCACCCCCAACCATCCCGAGTACCCGTCGGCGCATGCGACGATCTCCTCGGCGATCGCGGAGGTCCTCGTCCGCTTCCTCGGCACCGAGGCGATCGACGTCGACGTCCAAGGCCAGCCGGGCCTCGACGAGACGCGGCACTTCGCGACCGCGGACGACCTCCGCGCCGAGGTCAGCAACGCCCGCATCTGGGCCGGCCTGCACTACCGCTTCTCCGTCCAGGCCGGAACGGCGCTGGGGCGCGAGGTCGCCGACTACGACCTCCGCCACGGCTTCTGCCGACACGGATGAGTCGTCGGCGCTCGGAGTGGCATCGACCCCGTCAGCGAGAGCGATCATCCGACCCTCATCCCGCGACTTGACTTCGACGCACGGGCATCACGCCGGCGGACGCGACGCCCGAGCTGAAGGCGGGTGTTCGGCGCCGGGCTCGACCAGCCCGATCGGGTGCCCCGGAGTCGCCGGGCCTGCGGGAGCGGCCGGCGCGCCGGGAGCGCCCGGTCCCGCGGGCGGGCAGGCCGCCCCCGGCGCCGCTTGGGTCGACTACGCGTCGATGGCGTGGACCGCCCAATAGACGCCGTTCACCGCCCACCTCAAGTGCTTCCAGGGCGGACCTGCCGGCACGGCGGTTCACCCGCGGGTCGACGGCCGTCTCGTCGCGCTCAAGGTGGCCGCCTTGCACTGATCAGCCCGAGCGTTCAGGAAACGGTCAGGAGCCCGTGGCGACCCTGGCAAGATGCCATTGTCTGTCCTGGTGGTCAGCGACCGCATCGCTGTTTCCCCCGACCTGATCGCCGCGATCCGCGCCCGCGCGGCGCGGGACGAGATCCAGGTGCGCCTCCTCGTGCCCAACCCGGCGCCTGCCGAGTGGCACCCGACCCATCCCGATCGTCACGTCAAGGCCGAGGAGGCGCGGGGGGTGTTGCGCGAGACGCTTCCCACGCTGCGCGAGGCCGCCGGCGTCGACGTCGACGGGTTCGTGTCCACCCGCCACGATCCGATGGACGCGATCGAGGAGCAACTGCACGACGAGCCGTTCGACGAGCTCATCCTCGCCGTCACACCGCATCACATCGAGGGTTGGTTGCACGCCGATCTGCCGCACCGCGCCGCCCACCTCGGCCTGCCGGTGACGTGCATCGAGGGCCACAAGACCCTCGACCTCACGGACCCGCACGCGCACCGGCGGATCGGCCCGTCGCTCGGGCGCCGCATGCTCAACAAGGTCCCCGAGGTCACCTTCTACTTCTGGCTGATCAAGATCATGTGCACGACCGTCGGGGAGACGGCCGCGGACTATCTCAACGACAACCTCGGCTTCGGGCTCACGAACACGACGATCGTCGCGGGCGTGCTGCTCGCGGCGCTGCTCGTCGTGCAGTTCCGCGTGCGTCGCTACGTACCGGGCATCTACTGGTCGGCCGTCGTCGTGATCTCCGTGTTCGGCACGTTGATCACCGACAACATGACCGACCGCTACAACGTGCCGCTGACCACGAGCACACCGATATTCGCGGTCGTGCTGGCAATCGTCTTCGCGGTCTGGTGGTCGGTCGAGCGCACGCTGTCGATCCACACGATCTTCACCACGCGCCGGGAGAGCTTCTACTGGCTCGCGATCCTCTTCACCTTCGCCCTCGGCACCGCCGCCGGCGACCTCGTGGCCGAGAAGGCCAGCCTCGGCTATGGCATCTCGATCGCGATCTTCGGCGGCGTCATCGTGCTGATCGCGATCGCCCACTACGTCTTCCACGCCAACGCGGTGCTGACGTTCTGGCTCGCCTACATCATGACCCGGCCGCTGGGTGCCTCGATCGGCGACTTCATGTCCCAGCACAGCAAGAAGTACGGCGGGCTCGGGCTCGGCACGACGGGAACGAGCTACATCTTCCTGGGCTGCATCTTCGCCCTCGTGATCTGGCTCTCGATCACCCGCCGCGATGCAACCGAGGCCCGAGAGGCGGCGCCCGCGTAGATCGGAGATCCTTTCGGCGTGTCGATCTCCGATGTGCTCAGCGAGCTCGGCTACGTCGGGCTCGCGCTGCTGATGATCGCGGAGACGGTGTTTCCGCCGATCCCGTCGGAGGTCGTGCTGCCGTTCGCCGGCTACCTCGTCCAACAGGGCGACTTCGAGTTCCTCCCGGCGCTGGTCGCGAGCACCATCGGCTCGCTGGTCGGCGCCGTGGTCCTCGAGGAGGCGGCACGCTACGGGGGACGGCCGTTCGCGGAGCGCTTCGTGCGTTTCGCGCACATCGACCCCGGCAAGCTCGACGACGCGGAGCGTTGGTTCGTGCGCCGCGGTTGGCTGATGGTCCTCGTCGGCCGCTGCGTGCCCGGCGTCAGGAGCCTGGTCGCGCTTCCCGCCGG
>NZ_KE384071.1:0-530689 GCF_000423665.1 Solirubrobacter soli DSM 22325
CCGCTGCGGCACATCCGCAGCGCCTCGCGCCACCCACGCTGCTCACGGCCCAGAGGGCCGCATCGCGAGCGCGGCCGGCCCGAGCCACTGGCGGCTGCACCACATCGGTCGGACCGACCATTCGTCAACAGACTCCTAGCCGCCCAGCAGTGAGAGGAGCCCGCCCGCGCTGCGCGGGTCGACGCCGTGCTCGCGCTCGAACTCCTTCGCCCGCTTCTTGTCGAACAGCGCCAGCGCGAACTCCTCCCGGGAGGCGCCGAGTTGGCACGCGCCCTGGTCGAGCAGGCGCAGCGCCTCGGACTGGATCGCGCCCGAGAGGCCGCCGGTGTCGGGGACGTCGCGCTGCTGGCACGGGTCCTGGAGGGCGACCGGCGCGGGCGCGACGCTGTCGTGCTCGACGGCGTAGAAGACGAACGTCGCCGCGGCGAGCGCGGTGGCGAGCGCGATCGCCGGCTTGCGGTAGGCGGAGAGCAGCAGGACGGCGGCGAGCAGCGCGAGCGCGGCGGCGATCAGGTAGGCCGAGCGGAACGCGTCCTGCACCGCGACGACCACGACGTCGTCCAGCCGACCCGCGAGCCGGTCGTAGACCGCGGCGTTGTCCGCGAACTCCGCCCGCTTGGCCTTCACGGAGCGCGTCAGCCCCTCGCGCGGGTTGTCGACGTCGACGTCGGCGAGCAGCGCGGGCGCGAGCTGGAGCTTCTGCAGCGGGTCGATCTGCGCGTCCAGGACGAGCGCCGTGCCCTGCAGGATCGCGTTCTCGGTCGCGCTCGTCAGCTGTGCCGTGGCGACCGGCGCGAGGATCGCGAGCACGAGCACGATCCCCACGTGGCGGGCGACGAGGTTGCGCGCGGCCTCGGCGATGTCGCGCTCGTCGCTGAACGCCGGCAGTGAGAGCCCCATCCCCGCTCCGGCGAGGATCTGCGGGACGATCGTCCACCCGATCGTCGGCGCGGGCAGGAACGCCAGCGCCGCCGCCCCGCCGGCGATCAGCAGCGCACCCGCCAGCGCCTTCGGCCGCGGGTCGCCGGGGATCGCGGCGCCGCCGAGCGCGGCGACCGGCAGCACGGTGACCCCGAGCGCGGCCTCGATCGGCGACATCGCGAACCCGGCCACGAGCTCGATGACGAGGAGGAACAGGACCGCGGTGAACGCCGCGGCGGTGAAGGCGAGGGCGGCGAGCCACACGGGCGACGTGGGCGGGTGAGGCGGGAGGACCTCGCTGTGGAGGGCCGCGGGCAGGTGCGGACCGGCGTGGCCGCCGTGACGAGGCGGCGCGGGCGCGGGCGAGCCGGCGTCGGCGTCGGCGTCGTCGCCGTCGCCGTCGCGCAGCGGCGCGGGCGGGCGCGGCGCGTCGACGTCGTCGCCGTGCGGCGCGGGCGGGCGCGGCGCGTCGGCGTCGTCGCCGTGCGGCGCGGGCGGGAGCGACGCGTCGACGTCGTCGCCGTGCGGCGCGGGCGCGGGCGACGCGGCGATGTCGCCGCGGAGCGGCGCGGGCGGCGCCTCGCCGCGGGCCCACAGGCCGCCGGCCCCCGGTGCGTCCGGCGCCCGCGGGGGCGCCGCCGGGGGCGACCAGGCGGGCGACTCGGGCCCGGGTGCACGCGAAGGCGCACCGTTGCTCGACGTCGCGGCGGCGGCCGACGCCACGCGCGGCTCTCTCCGCACGCACATCACCGCCGCGGCCAGCGCGATCGGCGCCTGGATGATGAAGATCGAGCGCCAGTCGAAGGCCTCCGTGAGGGCGCCGCCGATCGCGGGGCCGGCGGCGGTGCCGATCAGGGCCGCGCCGATCCAGAGGCGGCGGCCGCTCGGGGAGCGTCCCGCGTCCAACACGTCGAAGGCTGAGATCAGCGCGGCCGCGCCGCCGATGGCCTGCAGGGCGCGGAAGATGAGCAGGACCTCGAGCGAGTGCGCGACGCCGCAGCCCAGCGAGGCGAGCGCGAACAACGCGAAGCCCCACGGGCCGGTGCGGATCCGCGAGGCCGGCCAGATCGACACGGCGAGGACCAGGGCATAGACGCCGATGACGGCGGCGACGCCCGTGATCGTCGTGTCCATCTCGGTGAGGATCGGGGGCAGCGCCAGCGCGACGATCGACGCGTCGGCCAGTGCCAGACCCGCCGCCACGGCGACGAGCGCGCGTCGAAGGGCCTCCATAGGCCTTCGAGCTTACGCGCGGCGCTCGAAGAGCAGTACTGAGAGCTCGGCGGCGGCGGTGCCGCCGTTGTCGTCGGCCTCGAGGCTGAGCTCGCGGGCGCGGTCGATCGCCGCGCGCAGCATGCCGGAGATCTCCTCCATACCGGCGGCGTCGAGCCGGAGCGGTGCACGAAGGACGAGGCTCGAAGGATGGTCGAACCCGCCGCTGTCGGCGGCGGTCGTCACATCGGTGAAGATCTGCTGCAGGTTCTGCCCGAGGATCCCGCGGCGGGCGGAGCGCGGGAGCTTCGCCCAGTCGCCCTCGCTGAACCAGACCGTCGTGACCGCGCGGTAGAAGTGCTCGAGCGCGCCGCGCCGCGGTTCCGTGCGAACCAGCTCGATCGCGCCGAGATCGCTCAGCAGGCGGATGTGGTAGCTGACCCGCCCGAGCGGCAGGCCGAGCTCGCGCGCCAGCTGATTGGGTGAAGCGACCCGCCCGTCCAACATCCCGAGCAATCGGTGACGAAGTGGGTGAGAGATGGCTCGGAGGAGCGCCTCGTCCAGTTCGCCAGCGTCTTGCGCCGATTGGGTATCGGGCTCAGCCATGGCGTCGGTCCTTCACGCAATGTACGCCGTTTGTGACCGGATGTCATCCTGCTGTCAATCTAAAGGGACGGTAAGAGCTTGTTGTCGCTATGACGCGTACCGAACTCATTGGTTCGCGAGTTCGAGAATGGCGTCGGCGGACACCGTCTCGACGACCTTCGTGGCGGCTGAGAGGTCGATTCCCGGCACCCGCTGCACGCCCAAGGTGGGCATGCCGGCGGCCCGGCCGGCGGCGACCCCGGGCGGCGAGTCCTCGACCACCACGCACGCCTCCGGCGGCAGCGCGAGCCGCTCGGCGGCGAGCAGGAACATGTCCGGCGCCGGCTTGCCGTGCTCGACCTCGTCGCCCGCGATCGTGACCGCGAACGTCAGCCCGGCGTGCGCCAGCGTGCGGTCCAGACGCTCGCGCACGGACGAGGAGGCAACCGCGATCGGCACCCCGAGCGACCGCAACTCGACGACCGCCTCGAGCGCGTCGGCGAACACCTCGAGCCGCTCGTCGATCAGCGCGAACAGGACTCGGTTGAGCTCCGGCAGCAGCTCCTCCGGCGCGGGCAGCGCCGCGCGGGCCGCGAAGTAGGCGTGCGTGCGCAGGTACGGGAAACCGACGACCGCCTCGAGGTCCGCGTCCGGGATCTCGTAGCCGTACGGCCGCGCGACCTGGCGCCACGTCTCCCCCGACAGCGGCTCGGAGTCGACGAGCGTCCCGTCGCAGTCGAAGATGACGCCCGTCGGTTGCAGGGGCGGCAAGGTATCAGCGCGCCGTCAGAACGCTCTCTTCGGGTATGACCCTCTCCACCGATGACCGTCGCCTGGCGTGGGAATGCGCCCGCGACGACGCCCATCTCGCCTTCCGCGTCTGGTGCGAGGCGCCCGTCGGCGCCAAGCGCGACGCTTATACGGCCTACCGCGCCGCGGCCGATCGCGAGGACGTCGCGATCGCCGCGCTCATGGGCGGTTAGCCGCGAGCCACTCGTACAGCGGCGAGTCGGCGTCCTCGAGGTACGCCGGCTCGATGCGCTCGCCCGCCGCGACGAGCAGCTCGGCCACTCCGATCGACCCCGACCCGTGCACGGCCGCCCACAGGCCGTCCGGCTTCGCGCCCGCGGCGAGCAGGAAGCGCACCCGCTCGACATCGCCCAGCCACGCGGCGATCGAGATCAGTGACGCCAGCGGGGAGCCGCCGATCACGCCTTTGAAGTCCGGGCCGTAGAGCTCGACCACGAGGCCGAGCGTGTCGGCGCGGGCGAGCGCCTCGAGCTGGTCCCAGTCGTGCTCGCGCGGGATCACCGGCGGCCGTTCCCCCCGAGCGATGGCGGCGATCGCGAGGTCGTCGAAGTCGACGTCGGTGCGCGCGCCGAGCGCCTCCAGCGCGGCGGCGACCTCGTCGAACCCGCGCAGGACCGCGTGCTGGTAGGCGGTGCGCAGCCGCTCCGGCCTGCGCCAGATCTCGCCGCCGAGGTGCTCGAGGTCGGCGCCGTGCGCCGCCAGGACGCGGATCGCCTCCGGCCCGCGCCCGCGGCGCACCGCGTGCGGGAGCAACTCGCGGGGATCGGCGCCGGCTTCGAGGAGCAGCCGGACGTGCTCGGGGCGGTCGTCGTCCAGCGCGTGGGCGAGCATGATCGGCTCGGCCGTCGCGCCGTGCTCGAGCAGTGCGCGCAGACAGTCGGCGCTCTCGGCCTCGGTGGCGTGGTAGACCGACTCGCCGTCGTCGGGGTTCGCGCCGGCGTCCAGCAGCAGGCGCGTGAGCTCCGGATCGTGGGCGCGGCCGGCGGCGCCGTACAACGCCGACATCTCGCCGTACTCGTTGGTGAAGGTCGCGTTGGGGTCGGCGCCGCGCGCGAGGAGCTCTCGTGCCGGCGCAACGTTCGCGAACACCGAGTGGGTCACGTAGAGCAGCGGCGCCCACCCCAGTGGCCCGCCCGGCGCGTTCGCGTCGCCCTCGAACCCGTCGCCGTGGACCAGCCGCGCCCACTGGTCGTCCGTCTCGCGCCACAGTGCCTCCGCCCGCGCGCGCCGGCCGTTCGTCGCCGCCCGCACGAAGTCGTCCATCCGCGCCATGCTGCCACGGTTGACGACCGGTGGCTGAGCGGTGTTTGATCTCGATGACATTCGATGATCGCTAAGGAACTCCTGGACGACGCGATGCAACGCGCGCTCAAGGAGCCAGAGCTGGAAGCCGCGCTCAAGTTGCTCAAGGACCGCGAGCGCGTGTTGGAGAACCTCAAGCGCAACGCGCGTAAGCATGCGGACGACATCGAGCGCTCCGCGTTCACCGCGCTCGAGGCGTTGCGCGTGTGCCAGCGCGACTTCACCGCGATGCTCGAGACGATCGCCCGCTCGCGTGCGGCGTCCGGCGACGTCGAGGCGGAGCGTGTGGTGAAGCTGAGCCGCGACTACGCCGCCCTCGTCATCCGGATCACCAAGCTCGAACAGGAGGAGAAGGGGCGCGCGCGCAAGACGCTCGACGATCTCCGCAAGCGTCAGGCGGAGCTCGCCGAGCAGCTCGAGTCCGCACAGGCGGCGGTGTTCGAGGGCCTGCAGTCAGGCGAGGACGCCGACCGCCTGCTCGCCGCCGAGAAGGCACGCGTGGACGCCTCCCGCGAGCTGGCCGTCCGGGCGCTGCTCGAGCAGGGGATCCTGCCGCTGTGGCGGAGCGAGCTCAACACGCTGCTCGAGTCCGAGGACGCGCTCTCGTCGGGCGAGAAGCGGCGCTACCGCACCAGCCTCGAGGGCGCCCGGCCGGACGGGCTGTCGACGCTGCCTGACCGCGAGCGGGAGATCGTCACCGAGGCGAACGGCCGGCTGCAACGCGTGTTCGAGCAACTGCCCGGCGGCAGCATCGGGATCTCGGGGCCGCGCGGCGTCGGCAAGACGACGCTGCTGCGCGCGGTCTGCAAGGCCGACGCGCCGCGTGGCGCCGCGGACCACCTGGCGGTCATGGTGTACGCCCCGGTCAAGTACGCCTCGCTCGATTTCGTGCTGCATCTCCTAGAGACCACGTGCCGCGCGTCGCTTCCCCCGGACAGCTACGTCGATCCGCTCGAGGAGGGCGTCGACGCGCGGCTGCGCCGGGCCGAGCGTTCGGTCAAGCTGGCGACCCGCATCGCGATCGGCGTCGGCGTCCTCGCCGGCGTGATCGGCCTCCTGCTGACGATCAAGGCGCTGCGGGCGGACGGCTCGCCGGAGGCGACGCGGCAGCTGCTGGCGGCCGCCTCCGTCCTGGGCGCCGCGCTCGTCATCCTCGCGATCGCGCAGCAGCGGGGACGGGCCTTCGCGGCGGGCGCGGCCGTCTCCTCGGGAGCCGCGACGGCGGCCGTGGTCGCGACGATCGTCAGCGACTGGACGCCGGTGACCTGGGGGATCGTCGCCGCCGGCGCGCTCGCGGGCTGGCCGCTCCTCGCCATCCTTCCGACGTGGGTCGCCGCCCGGTCGATCCGGCGCCCGTGGCACGCCTCGATCGTGGTGCTCGCGGGCGGTGCCGTCTTCGTCGCGATCGTCGCGGGAACCGGACGCAACCTCGACCCGCCGTCGGGGCTCGGGGCGATGATCGTGCTGGGCGCGGCCTTGATCGGCCCGCTCGCGGCCCGGCTGGTGCGCAAGGCGTTCGTGCTCGACCCGACCGAGCTGACCAGGCGCGCCACGCTGAAGCGGGTCGACGACATCGCGTCGAGCGCCGACCGCCTGGCGAAGGGCCTCGTCGCGACCGGGACGGTCGTCGCGGTCTCGGGGCTCGCGGTGGTCGGTCTCGGGATGCTCAACACGCCGCCGAGCACCGCGCTCAGCGCGGCGTTGACGCTCGCGTTGAGCGGTGGCGCGCTCGCGGCGCTGCTGTCCGACATCTCGCCGCTCGCCAGCTCCGCCCTGGACCAGCGGCCGGTGACGCTCCCGCCGAGCGTCTCGGCGGTCGAGGCCGTGGCCGAGACGGGCTGGACGTCGAAGCTCGAACCCGAGCAGCTGGAGCGCCTCGAGGCGCTCGCGCGGGCCAATCTCCAGCGGATCAAGTACCAGCGCGCGTTCAACGCGGGGTGGTCCACCAAGGTGGGCTTCACGGGCAACACGATCAAGCTCCCCTTCAGCGCGGAGGCCTCCACCACCGGCGGTCGCTCGTCGACGGAGCAGGCGATGACGCTGCCGGAGGTCGTGGGCCTGCTGCGCGAGTTCCTGCAGATCGCCTCGACGACCGCCGGGAGCATGGTCGTCGCCATCGACGAGATGGACAAGATGGGCTCCGACGAGGATGCCGAGCGCTTCCTCAACGACGTCAAGGCGATCTTCGGCATCCCCCGGTGCTACTTCCTGATCTCCGTCTCAGAGGACGCGGTCGCGAGCTTCGAGCGCCGCGGCATGCCGTTCCGCGACGTGTTCGACAGCGCGTTGGACGACGTGCTGCGGGTCGATCACCTCGCGGTGGATGGAACGGAGCTGCTCCTCACCGCCCGCACGATCGACATGTCGGAGCCGTTCAAGGCGCTCTGCCACGCGCTCGCGGGCGGGCTCCCACGGGATGTGATCCGCGTCGCGCGACGGCTCTTCGACCTGCGCGATCAACGGCGCGTGGAAGGCCTGACCGCGCTGACCAGGGCGCTTGCCGCCGAGGAGCTGAAGGCCAAGCGCGACGGGACGGTGACCGCCGCCGCCCGCCTCGGTGCGCGCGCCGACGCGACGGCGATCCTCGGCTGGCTCGGCGACGCCAGCCCGGTGCCCGACGCCAAGGTCCTCGAGGACGCGCTGAAGACGCTGCCCACGTTCAATGCCGACGGCGACGAGGTGGCGCGGGCGCTCGAGCGACTCGTGCGCGAGCTGGCCGCGTACTGGTACCTGTGCGTCACGCTGACCGAGTTCTTCATCGACGAGCGGACGCCGTTCGAGTTCCTGATGGCCGAGTCGGAGGGCGGCCTCGGCTCGATCGCGCAGCTCGCTCGGGCGCGCCAGGCCTTCACGATCGACCCGGGGCTCGCCTGGCAGCGCGTGTCGGCCTTCCGCGAGGACTGGAACCTGCCGACGCTGAGCTTGAACCGCTAGCGCGGCCAGAATGCTGGGATGCGCGCGATCCAGATCACCAGCAAGGGCGGCCCCGAGGTCATGCGGCTCGAGGACGTCCCCGAGCCCGAGGGCGACCTCATCGTCAGCGTCGAGGCGATCGGCGTCAACTTCCGCGACGTGTATGAGCGCGAAGGGCGCGGCGCGATGTACGGGCGTGCGCCGCTGCCGCTGATCGTCGGCGCCGAGGGCGCGGGGACGGTCGTGCAGGGCGCGGGCGAGTTCGCCGAGGGCGACCGCGTCGCGTGGGCGGCGGCGGCCGGCTCCTACGCCGAGCGGGTGGCTGTGCCATTGAAGGAGGCCGTCAAGCTCCCGGACGGCGTGTCCTGCGAGCAGGCGGCCGCGGCGATCCTGCAGGGCATGACGGCGCACTATCTGAGCCAGTCGACGTACCCCGTGAACGCCGGCGACGTGTGCGTGGTGCACGCGGCCGCGGGCGGCGTCGGACTGCTGCTGACGCAGATGATCAAGGCGCGCGGCGGGACGGTGATCGCGACGGCCTCCACCGAGGAGAAGCGTTCGTTGGCGCGGGGCGCGGGCGCGGACGAGGTCATCCCGTACGAGGGCTTCGGCGCGTTCGTGAACGAGCGCGGCGGCGCCCACGTGATCTACGACGCGATCGGCGCGACCACGTTCGAGGAGGGCATGGGCGCGCTGCGCACCCGCGGGATGTTCGTCCTGTACGGGATGGCCAGCGGTCCGGCGCCGGCCGTCGACCCGCAGTCGCTGAACCCGAAGTCGCTGTTCTTGACCCGCCCCGGTCTGCCGGGCTACACGGCCACGCGCGAGGAACTGGTGTGGCGGGCGAGCGAGGTCTTCGGCTGGATCGCGGACGGCTCGCTGGACGTGCGGATCGGCGCCCGCTACCCGTTGGAGGAGGCGGTCCAGGCCCACGTGGACCTCGAGGGACGCACGACCACGGGGAAGTTGCTTCTCGTGCCGTAGTCATGTATCAGCGCGCGTGGTCCGCGCTCATGTGCAATGCATGACGACGTCACACCCACAGTTGGTCTGGGTCTCGCCCGAACGTCTGGTACGTTCGCGCGACATGTCTGAGGTGGCAGAGCTCGTACGGGCCGCCGCAGCGGGGGACCAAGCCGCCTGGAACGGGCTCGTGGACCGCTACAACGGGCTGGTCTGGTCCGTCGCGCGGTCGCACCGCCTGCCCATGGCGGACGCCTCCGATGTGGTGCAGACGACCTGGCTTCGCCTGGTCGAGCACCTGGGTCGCCTGCAGGATCCCGAGCGCGTCGGAGCGTGGCTGGCCACGACCGCGCGCCGAGAGTCCCTGCGCGCGCTCCGCCACTCCGCCCGGCAGGTTCCCACCGAGGAACTGCCGGAGACACCGTCGGACACGCATCTCGGGGCCGCGTTGCTGACGGCGGAACGCGATCAGGCGCTGTGGCAGGCGTTCGGCGGGCTCTCTGAGCGCTGCCAGACGCTGCTGCGCATCCTGGTCGCCGATCCGCCGCCGAGCTACGACGAGATCGCGTCCGCGCTGGACATGCCGATCGGCAGCATCGGCCCGACCCGCGCACGGTGCCTGGAGCGCCTGCGCGGGCTGGCCGAGGGTGAAGGCGTCACCGCCACCGACCGGAGGGAACTCGAATGACCGACAAGGACGCCATCACCGAAGCCGAGCTGCGCGCGATCTTCCAGCAGGTCGACCCCGTGCCGATGTTGCTCGACGACGCCGCCCGGAGCTCGTTCACCTGGCGCACGGTGGACGACGAGCTCGCCGAACTGATGCGCGACAGCGCGGAGGAGGAGGCGGGTGCACTTGTGCGCAGCGCGGGCACGCTCCGGCAGCTGAGTTTCGAGTCGCCGCGGCTGGGGATCGAGCTCGAGGTCGCCCACACCGGGCCGCGCGAGCGAAGGCTCGAGGGGCAGCTGCTGCCTCCTGCCTCGGCGACGGTCACGCTCGAGCGCCCCGGCGCGGACCCGGTGAGCGTCCAGACCGACGAGCTCGGGCGTTTCTCGCTCGACGGTCTGGAGGCGGGTGTGATCCGGCTGCACGTGGTCCTGCGCGGCGTGCAGATCGCGGTTCCCTGGACGACGATCTAGGGCTGGAGTTCGTCCACGAGGACGGCGAGCGGGAACTCCGGCTGCGGCGCGGGCGGTGAGGTCTGCAGCAGGTGCGCCTGCGCGTCGGCCGCGCTGGCGAACCCGTTGCGCGACATCGTCCGCGCGATCATCGCCGCGGTGATCGGGCTCGCGAACGATGTGCCGTCCCAGGCGGCCCAGCCGTCGAAGGTGATCCAGGGGTCGGCGGGGTCGGGCTTGGGCCCGGTCGCCTTCTTGGACTTGCCCTTGGTGAACGTCGACTGCAGGTTCACGCCGCGGGCGGTCGCGTCCACCCACCAGCCGTAGTTGCTGAAGTCGGCCTTCTGCCAGTGGGCGTCCTTCTCCTCGACCGCGCCCACGGCGACGACCTGCTTGAACGCGGCCGGCCAGAACGGGCGCGCCTTGGCCGCGTTGCCCGCGGCGGCGACGACCACGTTGCGCTGCTTGCGCATCATGTTCAGGGCGTTGGCGATCGCGAGCGGGCCGGCGTTGTCCATCGTGTAGCCGCCGAGCGAGAGATTGACGATGTCGACGTCCTGCGGGAGCTGCTCCATCGCGGCGGCGACGGTGGCGTCGTCGCCGACGCCGTGCGAGTCGAGCACCTTGACGATGTAGACCTCGGCGGCGGGCGCGACCTGCAGGATCAGACCGGCGATGAACGTGCCGTGGCCGGACTCGGCGTCGGCGTAGTCGTCGTGGTCGACGTCCCAGACGTCGGCCGAGTTGGGGGCGACCTGGACCGCCTGCAGCCACGGGTGGGTGAACAGGCCGGTGTCGAGCACCGCGATCCGCACGCCCTTGCCGTCACCGGCGCGGGTGGTTCGTTGCGGCAGGGCCTTCGGGGGCTTCGCGACGCGCACGGACGATCCCGGCCCGCCCTGGACGCGCGGCTCGCCGGTGAGCGTGATCGCGGTCTCGCCCACGAGGACGTGGTTGGGCGCGACCCGCACCGGGCCCTGCGGGCGCTTGGCCGTCAGGCGCCGGACGCGGACGATCGCCTCGATGACCTCCTTGGCCGCGGTCTCCGGGCTCTGCGGGGCCTTGGTGAACGTCGTGACGCCGAACGTGCGGCGCTCCTGGGGCTTCCATCCCGTCAGCGCCTTCGCGACGTCGGGCGCGTCGCCGGGGCCGACCAGGATCTGGCCGGGGCGCAGCAGGAACTCGTGCTCTTTGTCGCCGAAGACGGCGACCTGGCGGGGGTCCCAGCGCTCGGGCAGTTCGCTCATATCAACAACCCTCCCCGATCGACGGGGTGGCGGGCAAGGGTGGGTTGCGGGAGGCTTGCTCTTGGTGACGACGCTGCTGCAACACGCCGACGAAGCGATTCGGCTGGCCACCGCCGACGCCCGGGCGGCGCGGCGGCTGGCGTCTGAGGCGGCGGCGTCCGACGATCTGGAGACGCGATCGGTGGCCGAGCGCGCGCTGGGGTTGGCGGCGATCGAGCTGGGCGACGCGGACGCGGCGGTCGCGCACCTGCGGCGCTCGGTGGCGTTCGCGTCCGAAGGCGGGCTGGCGGCTCGGTGTGGCGAGGCGCGGATGTCCCTGTCGTGGGCGCTGACCTTGCAGGGGACGGTCGGCGAGGCGCTGGTCGAGGCCGACCGGGCCGTGCCCGACCTGGAGGGGACCGCGCGGGCGCGGATGCAGTCCCAGCGGGCGCTGATCCTGCAGCGGCTCGGGCGTCTGGATGACGCGTTGGCCGGCTACCGGCGGCCGCTGGCGACGTTCCGGCGGGTGGGCGACCGGCTGTGGGAGGCGCGGCTGCTGTGCAACCGCGGCGTGCTGCAGGTCTACCGGGGTGCGTTGAACGCGGCGGAGAGCGATCTCGTTCGCGCCGAGGAGTTGCACGAGGCCAACGGCCAGGCGCTCGCGGCGACACAGGTGCGGCACAACCTCGGGTGGGTGGCGGCGCGGCGCGGCGACGTGCCCGCCGCGTTGGAGTGGTACGACCGCGTCGAGGCCGAGTACCGCGCCCACGACGTCCCCTTGGCCTTGTTGTTCATGGACCGCTGCGAGGTGCTGCTCTCGGCCCGGCTGGCGACCGAGGCCCGCGCCAACGCGACCGCCGCCGTGGCAGAGCTGTCGGCGGCGGGCATGGGCTCCGATCTCGCCGAGGCCCGCCTGCTCGCCGCCCAGGCCGAGTTGCTCTGCGCGGACGTCGCCGCCGCCCACGCCCACGCCGACCAGGCCGACCACGCCTTCGCCCGCCAGCACCGCCCGGGTTGGGCGGCGTTGGCCCGCTCCGCGGCGGCGCAAGCCGCGTGGCTGGAGGCCGAGACGACGCGCGACGCGCGGGTGGCGCGGCTCGATGGCGCCCTCTCCGCGGCGCGGCGCGCCATCCGCGCCCTCGACGCCGTCGGGTGGGGAGCGGAGGCGCTCGACGCGCGGCTCATCGCCGGGCGCGCGGCGCTCGAGCTCGGGCGGCCGCGGATCGCGCGGGCGCAGCTCGAGCTCGCCGCGGCGCAGCGGGACCGCGGGCCGGTCCAGCAGCGGACGCGGGCGTGGCACGCGGCGGCGCTGCTGCGTCTCTCCCGCGAGGATCGGCGTGGGGCGAGCGCGGCGGTCGCGGCCGGACTGCGGGCGCTCGAGGCGCACCGGATGACGCTCGGCGCGACCGAGTTGCGCGCGCACGCGTCCGGGCACGGGGAGGAGCTCGCGACGCTCGGGCTGCGGCTCGCGGTCCAGTCCGGCGACGCCGCGCGGGTCCTCGCCGCGGCCGAGCGCCGAAAGGCGGCCGGGCTGCTGCGGCGCCCCGCGCGCCCACCGGACGACGAGGCGCTCGCGAAAGACCTCGCGGAGCTGCGCCGTGTGACCGCCGCGCTCGACGAGTCCTTGCGCGACGGTCGCCACGACGCCGCGCTGGCGCGGCGCCAGACCGCGCTCGAGAACTCCGTCCGCCGTCGCGCCCGCCAGGCCAAAGGCGACGAATCGTCAAACTTAAACGGGAGCAGGCCGTCTTTAGATTCGCTCGCGGATCGGGGGCTCGTCGAGTTCTTCGCGCTCGACGGCCGGCTGCACGCGATCACGGTCACGGACGGTCGCGCGCGGCTGCACACGCTCGGCGACGAGGCGGCGATCGGCAAGGAGGTCGCGTCGCTGCGGTTCACCCTGCGCAGCGTCGCCACGGCGCGGCCGGGCTCGCGGGCGGCGGACGCGATGGCCGAGATCCTCGCGACGGTCGCCCAGCGCCTCGACACCCTGCTGATCGCGCCGCTCGCGCTCGATGGAGCGCGGCGCGCTGCGGGCGGCGCCGCCGCCGGACGGGTGCCGGCGCGGCCACTCGTGCTCGTCCCGACGGGCGAGTTGCACGCGGTGCCGTGGGCGCTCCTCCCGAGCCTCGCCAACCGTGCCCTCGCGGTCGCGCCCTCGCTGAGGCTCTGGCAGCGCGCCGCCCAAGAGCCCGCGACGAGCGGGCGGCGGGTGCTCGCGGCCGGGCCGCGGCTCCCCGCCGCGACCCACGAGATCGAGACGCTCGCGCACAGGGACCCGAACGCGCTCGCGTTGATCGGCGCGGACGCGACCGTCGCCGGCGTCACCCACGCGCTCGACGGCGCGGACTCCGCGCACCTCGCCGCGCACGGGCACTTCCGCGACGACAACCCGCTGTTCTGCAGCCTCGAGCTCGCCGACGGCGCGCTCACCGTCTACGACCTCGAGCGGCTCACCAGAGCGCCGCGGCGGCTCGTGCTGTCCAGCTGCGAGTCCGGGCTCTCCACCGTGCACGCCGGCGACGAGCTGATGGGCTTCACCGCCGCGCTGTTCGCGCTCGGCACGGCGACCGTGATCGCCGCCGTCGTGCCCGTCCCGGACGAGGCGACCAAGGGCCTGATGCTCGCTCTCGATGACGCCCTGCGCGACGGCACCGCGCCCGCCGAGGCGCTCGTGCAGGCCCGCGCGAGCAGCGCAGATGAGCGCGCCGGGGCGGCGTTCGTCTGCTTCGGCGCGGGCTGACTACATTTGGTGCGGTGAAGACGAAGTCCGTGCGCTCGACGGTCGAGCTGATCTTGATCGTCGCGGCGGCGCTGTTCTTCGCGCTCACGCTGCAGGCCGTGGCGGTCAAGCCGTACCGGATCCCGAGCGAGTCGATGGTGCCGACGCTCAAGGTCGGCCAGCGGATCATCGTCGACCGCTTCAGCCACCGCCTCGGAAGTGACCCGAAGCTCGGCGACGTGACCGTCTTCTACCCGCCCGTCGGCGCCGACACGAGCGACTGCGGGAACATGGGCGAAGGCCCGTTCTACAGCGGCGGGCCGGAGACGCGGCACGCCTGCTCCAAGCCCACTGCCAAGCACTCCAAGACGACGTTCGTCAAGCGCATCGTCGGGCTCCCCGGCGACCGGATCGCGGTCCTCAACGGCCACGTGATCCGCAACGGCAAGCCGGCCTCCGAGCCGTTTGCGTCCTCCTGCAGCGCGGCCGAGTGCAACCTGAACACGATGACCGTCCCCAAGGGCATGTACTTCCTGATGGGCGACAACCGCGGGGACTCCGACGACAGCCGGTTCTGGGGTCCGGTCCCACGCGACTGGGTGATCGGCAAGGCGGTCGTGACGTACTGGCCGCCGCGCTCCATAGGCGGCGTTTAAGCCTCTTAGGGATCCCCCCGATGCGCTGCGCGCGCACGGCCCCGACCATCGGGGCATGCTGCTCACCGATCTCCCCTCCATCGATGTCGAGACGCTCCGCTCCCGCCTCTACGGCGACGTGTACGGACCCGGTGACACAGGATGGAACGAGGCGCGGCGGGCGTGGAACCTCGCGGTCGACCAGCGCCCCGCCGCGGTCGCCGAGCCGCTGACCGACTCAGACGTCGTCGAGGTCGTCAACTTCGCGCGCGAGGAAGGCCTGCGCGTCGCGCCGCAGGGCACCGGCCACGGCGCGGCCGCGATCGCGAGCCTCGAGAACACGATCCTGCTCTCCACCCGCCGCATGCGCGGCGTCCGCATCGACCCCAAGGCCCGCCGCGCCCGCGTCCGCGCGGGCGCCCTCTGGGAGGACGTCACCGCGCCCGCGAGCGTGTACGGCCTCGCCCCGCTGGCCGGGTCCTCGCCGGACGTCGGCGTCGTCGGCTACACGCTCGGCGGCGGGCTGAGCTGGCTCGGGCGCAAGTACGGGTTCGCGTGCGACAGCGTGCTCTCGATCGAGCTCGTCACCGCCGACGGGTTCCTGCGCAAGGTCAGCACGGACTCCGACCCCGAGCTGTTTCGCGCGCTCTGCGGCGGCGGCGGGAACTTCGGCGTCGTGACCGCGATCGAGTTCAAGCTCTATCCGGTCGAGCAGCTCACGGCGGGCGCGATGGCGTGGCCGTGGGAGCGTGCGATCGAGATCCTCACCGCCTGGCGGGAGTGGACCGCGCTCCTGCCCGACGAGGTCACCTCGCTCTGCCGGCTGCTGCAGGTCCCGAACCTGCCGACCGTCCCCCCGCCGCTGCGCGGCCGCCAGTTCGTGATGATCGAGGCCGCGATCCTCGGCGACGACGCGCTGCTCGCCCCGCTGCGCGCGCTCGAGCCCGAGATCGACCTGTTCGCGACGATGCCGCCGGCGGGCCTGATCGAGCTCCACAACGACCCGAAGGAGCCGGTCCCAGGGCTGACCGACCACCGCCTGCTGGCCGACGTCGACGACGCGACGATCGCCGCGATCGTGGGCGCCGTCGGCCCGGGCTCGGACTCGCCGCTCGTCTCCGTCGAGCTGCGCCACCTCGGCGGCGCGCTGCCGATCCCCGCCGCGTACTCGCTGTTCGCCGTCGGCGTCCCCACCGACGCGGGCACGGCGATGACGATCGACACCGCCCTCGCCCGCCTGATGGCCGCGACGCTCCAGTACGACGCGGGCCGTGCGCTGCTGAACTTCACCGACCGCCCGACCCAGTCGGGCCGCTTCTTCGACGGCTACACGCTGCACCAGTTGCGCGCCGTCCGCAACCGCGTGGACGCCGGCGAACTCATCGCCGCCAACCACGCCATCGACTGACCCCAAACCTGAAGGGTCAGTCCCCTCAACGATTCAAACGGCGCTGTAGAGCCAAAACGAATGTTGAGGGGACAGACCCCTAAGTTACGGGGTGGGGCGGGTCGCAACCTGGATGGACGAAGTGGCGGCGGGTTGGGGAGCCCGCCAGGCCACGACGAGCTGGCCGGTGACCGGGTCGAAGGCGGCGCTCGGGTTCGCGAGGAACGCGCCCGGTCCTGAGACCGTCTCGACCGGGCCGAACGCGGCCGCGCCTCCGGTGAGGGGTGCGGCGAGCACCTGGGTGTTCTGCGCGTCGACCGGTGCGATCATCGTCACCGCGGCGGTGCCGTTCGGCCCCACGACGAGGTTCTCGAGGCCGAGGTTGGAGAGATCGTCCGGCGAGGAGGCGATCGGCGCCAGGTCCTGTGGGGCGCCGCCGCCGATCGCCGCGCGGACCGCGTTGCGCCCGCTCCAGGCGACGATCGAACGCCCGTCCGACGTGTAGGCCGCCTCGATCACCGTGCCGCCGGGGATCGCGACGTCCGGGAACGCCTCGAGCTGCTCGGCCGGCAGGACGAACCCGCGCGACGCGGTGCGCGAGGTCGCCCACACGGTCGCCTTCTGACCGGTGTTGCCCTCGCTGACGAGCTGGTCGACCCACGCGACCGTCGCCCGCCGGTCGGCGCCGAGCGCGACCGCGATGTGCAGCGCGCCGGTGACCTTGGCCAGGTTCTGGATCGGGCCGAAGCGCTTGGAGGAGCCGTACCAGAACCGCGCCTGGATCTCGCCGTGCGCGTCCCAGGCCACGAGCACGTCGCCGGACGCGTTCATCGCGACCGCGACCGACCGGATGCTGACCTTCTTCGAGCCCGAGACGAGCTGGGTCGCCGACGGCGCGTGCGTGCCGAGCTGGCGGACCAGGTAGACGTGGCCGCCGCCGCCCTCGAAGGTGGCGAAGACGCCGGCCGTGCCGGCGTGCGGGACGGCCGCGGCGGCCACGCGCGCGCCGCCGGTGTCGGGCCCGCGCAGCGTCGTCGACCAGGTGGCGGTCGGCCCCGTGGCGATGCCGATCTTCACGCGCCGGCCCGACGGCCCGACGTACATGATCCGGTCGCCCGCCGCCCACGCGCTGAACGACGTGTCGAAGTCCGGCGCGCCCGCCCACGTCGCCACCGGCTGCGGAACGTCGCCGGCCCCGAGCGCGCTGCGCAGGACGGGCGCGCCCGGGATCGACCCCGCGCCGTTGAAGGCGATCGCGCCGCCGCGCGTGCGGGTGAAGAGGACCTGCGGGGAGCCGGCCTGCCCGGTCGAGCCGGGGACAGCCACAGGGTCCGACCACGGGGCGGCGGCGTGGGCGGACGCAACAGGAATCAGCGCCGCGACGAGCGCGGCAGAGGCCAAGAGCTTGGGGAGGAACATGTCCTTCACATTTAGAAGGCCCCGATGAGGCCCAGGGTCACCCAAGGTGGATCTCTCACAACACCTCCGGGCCATCGTGTTGACTTCTCGCGTCTTGTCCCGGGTCGTGCTCGCCATCGTCGTGTTCTTCGGTCTCGCCGCACCCGCGAGCGCCGGCACGATCTCGCCACCTCCGCCTGAACACCGCGCGGACCCGAGCCTGACGACCTACGTCGAGCGGCTCGGCCCGTTCACGATCGGCGCCTACGAGACGCTGCAGAAAGCGGTCCCCGCGCGCCCGCCCGACGTCAAGGGCGCGATCGTCGCGATGGACGCGCGGCTTGTGAACAAGGCCGGCGCCGTCATCCCGCAGCAGATCACGATGCTCCACCACCTCGTCTTCACCAACGGCGGGCCCGACAACCGCCGCGGCGACCCCGCATGCCCGCACAAGTCCACGCGCGAGCGCTTCTGGGGCACGAGCGAGGAGCTGCGCCCGATGACGCTCCCGCCAGGCTACGGCTACCCGACCGCGCCGAAGGACAAGTGGCGGGCGATCCTGATGGTGATGCACCACCGCTCGGGCGAGCAGCGGTTCTACGTCGAGTACCGCGTGACCGTCGACACCCGCCCGACGATCCCGGTCAAGCCGTACTGGCTCAGCATCATCCCCTGCTCGCCCGACCCGCAATGGACAGTGCCGGGAACGGGCGCAAAGACCGCCACCTACGCACGCACCTTCACGATCCCCAGGGCCGGCCGGATCGTCGCCGTCGGCGGGCACCTGCACGGCGGCGCGCAATCACTCAGCGTCAGCCAGCCGCGCTGCGGCGACCGCACCCTCGTGCGCAATCGCCCCGCCTACGCGCCCGCGGACGACCCGCTCTATAAGGTCCGCCCGCTCCTGCACGAGCCGGACCCGAAGAACATCAGCTGGTGGCAGTCCGCGACCGGCTGGCCGATCCGCAAGGGCGAGAAGCTCAAGGTCACCGCGGCCTACGACAACACCCGCCCGCACACGCGGGTGATGGGGATCGAGCACGTCTACGTCGCCCCGCCCGCCAAGGACCAGCCCACCGGCTGCGCCTCCGCGCCCGCCGACGCGGTCGTGCTCGGCGCCGAGTTCCCCAACCCGCGGATGACCCCGCCGAAGGTCACCCTCACGCTCGCCCGCCTCGACAAGAACGGCATCGCCCGCGCGACCACCACCGGCACCGGCACCCGCCGCTACGTCGCGGGCACCGTCGCGTCGGTCTTCGTCCGCGACTTCACCTACGGCCCGCAGCAGCTGACGATCCGCCGCGGCGCGACCGTCCGCTGGCATTTCGCCGACAAGACCAAGCACGACGTGACGCTCGCCGACGGCCCGCTCGGCTTCGCCTCACCCTGGCTGAGCCGAGGCGACCGCTACTACGCCCACACCTTCAAGCAACCCGGCACGTACCTGCTCCAGTGCTCCCTGCACGCGGCGTACATGTCGCAGGTCGTGAAGGTCACGCACGCACGACCGCGCCCCCCCGACGTGGATCCCCGCCGCCGCTGAACGCGCGTGTCGCGTGGTGGCGCTCGACGGCCTGGCAGCCGCCGAAGAAGAGGTTCGGCTCGCGGAACCAGGCGATCGTGCGGCCCTTCAAGGCGGCGTCGTCGATCCCGGGCTCCGCGTAGACGAGGTTGTCCTCGAAGTGCAGGCGGGGGGCGTCGACGGCGGCCTGCGCGTCCATCCCGTGGTCGATCGCGTTGACGATCACCTGGAGGACCGCGCTGCGGATGCGGTTGGACCCGGCGGACCCGAGCACGAGCTCCGGCGACCCGTCGTCGAGCACGACGGTCGGCGCCATCATCGACGGGAGGCGGCGGCCCGGTGGGTGGGTGAAGAAGCCCGCGGGCGAGAGGTCCTGCTCACCCATCATGTTGTTGACGTGGATGCCCGTGCCCGGGACGACGAGCCCTGAGCCCTCGCCGTTGGTCGACGTCACCGAGCACGCCCAGCCGTCGGCGTCCAGGACGCTCACGTGGGTGGTCGAGCCGAGCCGCGACGCCATGAACTCGTCGGCGAAGCCCGGCTGGTCGAGATGGTCGAGGAAGTCGGGTGTGCGTTCGGACTGCGCGGCCTCCATCGCCGCGACGATCGCGGCGGCGTCGGGCTGTCCGGGGGACCGCTCGAGCAGCGCGAGCGCGTAGGCGAGCAGCAGCCCGCCGGCGCTCGGCGGCGGGTTCGTGAGCACCTCGCGCCCGTGGTAGCGGACGCGCACGGGCTCGCGCGGGATCACCGCGTACGCGGCGAGGTCGGCGCGCGAGAGCGTTCCACCGCGCGAGACGACCCAGTCGGACACCGCCGCCCCGACGTCGCCGGTGTAGAACGGATCGGCGCCGTCGCGGGCGAGCCGCTCGATGCCGTCCGCCAGCTCCGGGTCGCGCACCACTTCGCCCTCGACCGGCACCCGCCCGTCGATGCAGTAGCGCCGCCGCGACTCCTCCGTCGCCACGACGATCGGGCTGAGCATGTCGAAGAGCAGCGCCTGCTGGCGGTTGACCTCGACGCCGTCACGGGCATACCCGATCGCCGGCGCGGCGAGGTCGGTCAGCGGAATCGTCCCGAAGCGCGCCGCGGCCTCGGCGACGCCGGCGGGCAGCCCGTAGACCCCGCAGGAGGACGCCCCGATGTGGAAGACCTGGACGGCGTCGCCGAAGTCGATCACGACGGCGTCCAGCGGCGCGCGCTCGCCCTCGCCGGGCGCCGCGACCATGAAGTCCAGCAGCACCGGCTCCCCGCCCGGCGGCGCGACCAGCATGTAGCCGCCCGCCCCGAGCCCCGTCAGCAGGGGCTCGGTCATGAACGACGTCATCAGCGCCGCCAGCGCGGCGTCGACCGCGTTGCCGCCGGCGCGGAGCACGTCCGCGCCGGCCTTGGCGGTCAGAGGGTGTCCGGCCGCGACGACGCCACGCTCGTGCCGCATGCCTAAGGTCGGATGATCGGGGTGGGGTGGAGGGGCTGCGCCTTACTTCAAAATCGTGGCATGAACTCGGGCACGTCCACGTCGGTCGCGCGAGCGCGCGTCCGTTCGGGTTCGCGGGTCCGGGTGACACGCGGCTCGCCGATCGGCTCACGCAGCGAAGAGCGCTCCGTGCGCACCGCCGGCGCGTCGCCGTAGCCGGTCGCGACGACCGTCACCCACACCTCGTCCTCGAGCTTCTCGTCGACCATGGCGCCGAAGATGATGTTGGCGTCCGGATGCGCGGTCTCCTGCACCTGGCGGGCGGCCTCGTTGACCTCCCACAGCGACAGGTCGCGACCGCCGGTGATCGACAGCAGGATCGACTTCGCGCCGTCCAGCGTCGTCTCCAGCAGCGGCGACGAGGTCGCCTGCACGGCCGCCTCGACGGCGCGCTTCTCGCCCGAGCCCATGCCGATCCCGAGCAGCGCGTTGCCGGCCTCGGACATGATCGTCCGCACGTCGGCGAAGTCGAGGTTGATCAGGCCCGGGAGCGTGATCAGGTCCGAGATGCCCTGGACGCCCTGGCGCAGCACGTCGTCGGCGACGCGGAACGCCTCGACCATCGACGTCTGCTTGTCGAGCACCGACAGCAGCTTGTTGTTCGGGACGACGATCAGGGTGTCGACCTCTTCGGCCAGCGCCTTGATGCCGGTCTCGGCCGCCTGCAGGCGACGCGTGCCCTCGAAGCCGAACGGCTTGGTGATGATGCCGACGGTCAGCGCGCCGAGCTCGCGGGCGACCCGCGCGACCACGGGCGCGGCGCCCGTGCCGGTCCCGCCGCCCTCGCCCGCGGTGATGAACACCATGTCCGAGCCCTTGAGCAGCGACTTGATCCGGTCGTAGTCCTCCATCGCCGCCGCGCGCCCGCGCTCGGGATCGGAGCCGGAGCCCAGCCCGCGCGTGATGTCCGCGCCGATCTGGAGCGTCACGTGCGCGTCACTGGCCTGCAACGACTGCGCGTCGGTGTTGAGCGCGATGAACTCGACGCCGCTCACGTCGGCCTCGATCATCCGGTTGACGGCGTTCACGCCGCCGCCGCCGACGCCGACGACCCGCAGCTGCGGCTGGCCGGGCGCGGGCTCGCGCACCGAGCCCCACTGATAGTCGTCCGCGGCGGGCGGTGGCACGTGGCGGACAGGCTCTTCGGGCGGGGCCATCATGTCTCCGGGGATCTCACTCGAGAAGGCGTGACGAAGCCGCTCCTGCGGCGTAGGGGTCGCCCGCTCGGGCACGACCGGATCCGGCGTGGGGGTGGGCTCCTCGGCCCGCGGCTGCGGCGTGGGCTCCTCGAGCCCTTCCGTCTCCGTCTTGCGGAACAGGTTGGCCAACGGGCCTTCCCGCATGCTCGCCCGCTTGCCGCTACCCATTCTGGAGCACCTCCTTCGCCAGCCGGCGATACGAGTCTGCCGCCTGCCCATTGGGGTCGTATTTGAGGACGGACATCCCCTTCACGGGCGCTTCCGCGAAACGGACGGTCTTCTTGATGCGGGCCCCGAACACGCGGTCCCCGAAGTTCTCCTCGAGGATCTCGATCGCTTCCTTGGCGTGCAGCGTCCTCGTATCCACCATCGTGGGGAGGATGCCCATGATGTCCACCGTCGGATTCAGGTTCTCGCGGATCATGGAAAGCGTGTTCTGGAGCTGCAGCAGGCCCCGCATCGACAGATACTCGCACTGCACGGGGACGATCACCTTGTCGGCCGCGGTCAATGCGTTCACCGTCAAGAGTCCCAGAGAGGGCGGCGTATCGATGCAGACGAAGTCGTAGAACTCCTCGACCGGCTTGATCGCCTTGTCCAGCGAGCGCTCGCGGCCGATCTTCACCGACATCGCGATCTCGGCCCCGGCGAGGTCGATCGACGCCACCGCGACGTCCACCTCGCAGTGGCGGATGACCTCCACGATCGGCAGGTCGTGCACGAGGACGTCGAACATCGACTGTTCGAGGACCTCCGGGTCGATGCCCTGCGACATGGTCAGGTTGCCCTGCGGATCCAGGTCGATGCACAACACCCGATGACCCTCTTCCGCGAACGCCGCCGCCAGATTCAGCGTCGTCGTCGTCTTCGCCACGCCACCCTTCTGATTGGCGAAGGCGATCACCTTGGCCACGGCATGCTCCATTCAACTGTCGCAGGGAACCCCATCAGGCTCCCTCGTTCGCCCCGCGCCGGAGGATTCCTCCCGGGCCGACGCGGGCACATGCACCTCGATGCGGTTGATTGCTGTGGGATTGCTCGCCGTTTCGTTCGCCGGGTGCGGTGCCGCGCACGCCACCTCCAGGCCGAAGCCGAGCCCCGCCGCGGCCGAGCGCGAGGTCCGCGACGCGATCCACGAGTACGACGACGCCAACCTCGCCGGAGACGCCACCCGCGTGTGCGCCGTGCTGGCGATGGCGTCGCGGATCGCGATCCGGCGCGTCAACCAGGAGGAGTGCGTCCCCCACATGCGGACCGCTCTGAAGGCGACGCCCGAACCGCTCCGCGCCCGTCGCACGCAGATCATCTGGATCGACGTGCGCGGCAACCGCGCGACGGTCGGACTGAAGCCCGACGATCACGTCAAGGACCCCTCGCCGCGCGTGCAGATGGTCCGCGAACCGACCGGCTGGAAACTCCTCTTCGACCTCTCGCACGTGTATCGGGACACCGCGTACTCGCGCTGCTACGTCAAGACGATCCAGAACGCGACGCGCAACCCGGGTTGGCGCGACCTCGCCGACCAGACGCTCAACGAGTACGCCGACCGCTACTGCGACCGCGTCGCACGCCTGCCCGACGACGCGACCCAGCGCGACTACGACAAGCTCGACTGGGACATCATCACCGAGCTCTACGACGAGGGGAAGCTGTCCTTCCGCGACGCCGAGAACCTGAAGGCGCAGCGTGCGTAGGGCGTTCGTCCTGGCGCTGGTCGTGCTGGCCGGGTGCGGCGGCACCGCCGGCCCGACGCCGCAGATCCGCCAGGCCGTCGGCGCCTACTACGACTCGATCCTGGCCAACGACGACGCGCACACCTGCGGGCTGTTCAGCGCCTACGCGCGGCTGCACGTCGTCAAGGAGCGCGGCGTCAACTGCCCGCAGGCGTTGGGTGAGCGGTTGTTCGCTCAAGGCGTCCCGAAACTCGTCCGCGACCGCTTCGTGCCGAGGATCGTCAGCGTCCGCGTGCACGGGATCTATGCCACGGTCAAGGTCCGGCCGTCCCCGCTGCTGAGCTTCTCCGGCGAGGTCAAGCTCGTGCGCGAGAAGGGGCGCTGGCGGATCGACTCCGACGAGCCGCGGGCGAAGACGTCCGCCGTCGGGGACTGCGTGTGGGGCTACTCGCGCCTGACGCTGGCGGACCCGGAGTGGAAGCCGTGGAGCGATCGCGCGAAGGCCGAGTACACGGAGCGTTTCTGCCGGGAGATCGTCAAGCGCGACCTGATGAAGGTCGACCACGGCATGCGGCTCGCCCGCGTCGAGCAGGCCGTCGTCAACTCGCTCTACGACGACGGCCTGATGACCCGCAACTAAGCGGGGACCACGACCACGGGCACCTTGGCCCGGGCGGCCACGCGGCCTTTGCGCCCGACGACCACGACCTGCGCGCCGATCTCGTCGACCCGGTTCAGGACGGCCTGCACCGCGTCCTCGTGATCGCCGTAGGTGTGCACGACCTCGCCGCCCGCCTGCACGCCCGCCTCCTGCAGCTGCGCGAGCCGCCGCGCGAGAACGGCGGCGGCCATCTCGCGCGACTCGCGGTCGACCGCCTGCTCGGAGAGGACGTCGGTCTCGTGCACGTGCATGACCTGCACGGCGGCGCCGCGCTCGCTCGCGAGCTTGGCCGCGGCGGCGGTCACGGCGATGCCGCGCGGGGAGCCGTCGACGGCGACCAGCACGGGCGCCACGAGCTGTGGCGCGACCGCGGCCTCGACCTCCTCGGTCTCGGCGAAGTACGCGCGGCCGGCGAGGAGCACGAGCAGCGCCGCGACGACCGCGACGGCCCCGACGAAGAACGGCGCGTCCGGCGCCACCCACTCCGCGAGTTTCCCCGCCAGCCACGGCGCGACCGCGCCCCCGGCGAAGCGGACGAACGAGTACGCGGAGGAGGCGATCGGGCGCTCGACGGGCGCGATCCGCATCACGGCCTCGGTCAGCACGGTGTTGACGACGCCGAGCACGGCGCCGGCGACGATCACCATCACCGCGAGCAGTGCCGGGACGCCCTCGCCGAAGCCCATCGTGGCGAGGATCACCGCGAGCGCGCCGTACATCGCGCCCAAAGTGGTCACGACGCCGTAGCGACGCTTCAGCCGCGGCGCGACGAACACCGACGTGAACGCGAGCAGCAGGCCCCAGCCGAAGAAGACCGCGCCGAGGGCGTGCGCGCCCATCTTCAGCGGGAACGGCGTGTAGGCCAGCAGCGTGAAGAAGCCGAAGTTGTAGAAGAGCGCGACGAGGCCGGTGATCAGCAGGCCGCGGTGCCGCAGCGCCTTCAGCGGCTCGGTCAGCCCGACCTTGCGCGCGGGCTTGGGGATCTCGTCGAGCAGGATCAGGATCGCGATGAAGGCGATCGCCATCAGCGCCGCGGTGCCGAAGAACGGGCCGCGCCAGGAGATGCCGCCGAGGAAGCCACCGAGCAGCGGGCCCGAGGCGATGCCGAGGCCGAGCGCGGCCTCGTAGAGGATGATCGCGCCGCCGACGCCGCCTGACGCGCTGCCCATGATCACCGCGAGCGCGGTGGCGATGAACAGCGCGTTGCCCAGGCCCCAGCCGGCGCGGAAGCCGACGATCTCGGGGATCGAGCCCGACGCACCCGCGAGCGCCGCGAACGCGATCACGAGGACGAGGCCGGCGAGCAGCGTCTTGCGCGGCCCGATGCGGCTGGAGACGAACCCGGTGACGAGCATCGAGACGCCCGTGATCGCGAAGTAGCTCGTGAACAGCAGCGACACCTGGCTCGGCGTGGCGTTCAGATCGCGCGCCAGCACCGGCAGGATCGGATCGACCAGGCCGATGCCCATGAACGCGATCACGCACGCGAAGGCGACGGCCCACACGGCCTTGGGTTGGTCCTTGAGGCTCATTCTCCAGTTCCCTCTTCCATCAACTTGTCGAGCACGGGCAGCGCGGCTGCGAGTACCTCTCGTTCGTCGTCGGTCAGCGTGCTCAGGCGCGCCTGCAGCAGTGCCTCGCGGGCGGCGCGCATCGCGTCGAGCCGCTCGAGGCCCTGCGGGGTGAGGTGCACGAGCACCGCCCGCGCGTCTTTGGGGTCCTGACGGCGCTCCACGAACCCGTCGCGCTCGAGCCGGCCGACGAGCGTGGTCACCGTCGGCTGGGCGACGGCCTCGCGCTCGGCGAGCTCGGTGATTCGGCGCGGGCCGGCGTCGCGCAGCGTCGCCAGGACGGACGCGGCGGTGCGGCTCAGTTCACGCTTGCCCCGCCGGCCGAGCGCATGCCAGAGCGCCGTCAGGCGGTGGTCCAACTCGTCCGCGAGGTTTTCCATAGCCACGCAATATAGCGTGGCTATGGAATTACCCGCGGCAGGCGGCGGGGATCTCCACGACGGTGCGGGGATCGGGGATCAGCTGCTCGCCCGGGAACTGCTCGGTGCGGCAGAAGGCGTAGGCGAAGGTCTTGTAGTCGACGACCGCGCGGAACGGGTAGCCGATCGAGCCCGCGACGTTGGTCTTGACCTTCGGGACCTTGCGGACGACCGTGTAGCAGTCGAACACGCCCGTCGAGCCCGATTCGGGCGTGCCGGCCGCGTGCGTGCAGGTCGTCGGGCCCTGGACCTTGGAGATCTCGCCGGTGGCGGCACGCTTCTGGGCGTCGGCGGTGATCGCGCTCTGGAGGCTCGTCACGAGTTGCGCGCGGGCGCTCGCGACCTCCGCCGGCGAGGCGTCACTGGCAGGCTTGAGCGAAGCGAACCTTCCGGTGCGTGGCTGCTGCAATTTGATCACGCGCTCGCGGTTGGCGGCGCGCAGACGGGCCTGCTCGGCGGCGCTCGCGCGGGCGCGCTCGGTCTTCCCGTTGTCGATGCGCGGGATCATCACCGCGAGGGCGATACCGACCACCAAAGCGCCTATGCCGGTCAAAATCGCGACCTTGCGCCATGGGACCGGAGGGACCTCGACGTCACGCGGCGCGGTCCAGATATGCAGCCAGACTCCGAGGATCTCGATGCCCGACGCTCTGCGCTGGTTTCCGGCAGTTCCGTCCATATGTGGCCGAGGATACATACGCCCGAACGGACCGCCCAATCGGCCTTGCGTCCACCGACATCCCGCCCGTATCCTCGGTTGCGTGAGTGATACCGAGCGCATCCACGAACACGAAAAACCGCGGGCGCCGGAGCACAAGCCGGAACCCGCCGAGGATCCCGCCGGCCCACTCAAGGACTTCGTCTCCAACGTCGGCAACCAGGCGTTCGGCGGCGCGATCGCGCGTTCGCAGGGCGCGGGGATCATGGCCAACGGCGAGGTCCACTCGAGCGTGCAGTCCAAGATCGACTCCACGCGCGGCGGCGGAGCCGGGCTCGACACGGGCGTGCAGCAGAAGCTGTCGCCCTCGCTCGGCGACCTCTCCGATGTCCGCGTGCACACCGACTCGACCGCGCACGACCTCAATCACGCGGTCTCCGCTCGCGCGTTCGCGACCGGCACCGACGTCTACTTCGCGCAGAACGAGTACAAGCCCAACACGTCGGACGGCGACAAGCTGATCGCGCACGAGCTCGCGCACGTCGTCCAGCAGCGCGGGGCGCCGACCAGCGGCCCGCTCACCGTCTCGAATCCTGGCGACGCCATGGAGAACGAGGCGGATGCCGTGGCTGAGAAGATCACGTAAGTGGCTGAGATCTCATTCGGTTTCATCGACCGTCGCGTGATGGCGGCGGTCGAGCGCGTCGCCGGCTCGGACCCCGATCCCGGCGACCCGTTCCGCGGGCTGTACATCTCCGACGAGGTCGCGCTGCGGCTGACGCAGGGCGACAGCGTGTCCGACGCCGACGCGCGCCTACAGGAGGTCGTGCAGGCACTCGGCCTGGACCTGCTCGAGGCCGCGGTGCTCGCGGTCTGCGCGGCGACCGAGCTCAACCCGCGCTACGGGCGCCTGTACGCGTACCTGCAGGACGACGTCACGCGCAAGCTCCCGAGCCCGCGGCTCGTCGGCCAGCTGCTGGAGGGCGAAGGCCTCTCCCCCGCGGACGTGATGGGCGCGTTCGACGCGGACGGGCGCCTGCGCCACCGCGGGGCGCTGAAACTGATGGGGGACGCGCAGACGCCGCTGGCCGAGCGTCCGATCAAGGTCGCCGACCGGCTCGCCGCGGTGCTGCTGGGCGGGCGGATGGACGAGTCGCCGGCGCCGACGCGGCTGCGGATGGTCAACCATCCCGCGCACGACCCCGGTCGCAACGAGGCGGTCGAGCTGATGGCGGCGCTGCTCGCTCGCCCGAGCACGCTGCCCGTGGTGCTCGCCGGACCCGACGCGGACACGCTGATCGTCAAGGCGTGCGGCAAGCAGCTCGTCGCCGTGCACGTCAAGGACATCTCCGACCGGGACGTGATGGCCGAGGCCGCGCTGGTCTCGGCGCTCGAGGACCGGCTGGTCGTCTTCGAGGGGCTCGAGGACGTCGAGCCCGCGGACCGCGGACGGCTGCTGCGCTCGATCGAGACGCGCCCCGAGCGCACGATCCTCGCCGCGCCGACGCGCACCGCGGCGCTCGCGCTCGGCGAGCGCACCGTGCTTCTGGTCGAGGCCACGTCGCCCTCGTTCGGCGAGCGCGCGCAGGCATGGGCGGACCTGACGGGCTCGCTGGAGTCCGAGGACGTGGCCGCGAAGTTCCGGCTGTCGATGACGCAGATCGTCGAGGCCTCCGAGGTCGCGCGGCTGTCGGCGACGGCCCGCGGCGTCGATCGCCCGGAGCGCGTGGACCTCGACGCCGGCGCGCGACAGGCGTCGTCTTCGCGCCTCGGCGAGCTCGCGGCGCGGCTCCCGCCCGGCTACAAGTGGGAGGACCTCGTGGTCCCGGAGCGCCAGAAGGAGCTGCTGCAGTCGATCAGCGCCTACCTGCGCCATCGCGACCGGGTCCTGAGCGACTGGGGCTACGAGAAGACCGTCGCGCGCACGCAGGGCCTGAAGGTCCTGTTCGCGGGCGAGTCCGGCACCGGCAAGACGATGGGCGCGCAGGTGATCGCCGCCGAGCTCGGCCTCGAGATCTTCCGCGTCGACCTCGCGACCACGGTGTCCAAGTACATCGGTGAGACCGAGAAGAACCTCGACCGGATCTTCGGGGCCGCCGAAGGCTCGAACGCGATCCTGTTCTTCGACGAGGCCGACGCCCTGTTCGGCAAGCGCTCCGAGGTCGGCGACTCGCACGACCGCTACGCGAACATCGAGGTCGCCTACCTCCTGCAGAAGATGGAGGGCTACCCGGGCGCCGTCATCCTCGCGACCAACTTCCGCCGCAACATCGACGACGCGTTCGTCCGCCGCCTGGACTTCGTGATCGACTTCCCGTTCCCGGAGCCCGAGGACCGGCGCCGGATCTGGGAGCGCGTGCTGCCCGACGAGGCGCCCAAGGCCGACGACATCGACCTCGACTTCCTCAGCGAGAAGTTCAAGCTCTCCGGCGGCGCGATCCGCAACTGCTCGCTCGCCGCCGCCTTCCAGGCCGCCGACGACGACGGCGCGATCTCGATGCGTCACCTCGTGCGCGCCGTCGCGCAGGAGTACGGCAAGCAGGGCCGCCTGACCCTCGAAGCGGACTTCGAGCGCTTCCACGACCTGATCAAGGTCGGCGCGTCCCGTAGATAAAGGGGTCAGGCCCCTTTAGGTTCGGGGGCGTCGCGGGGGCTCGCTCACCGTGGCGCGGGCGAGGGCGGGGCGGCGGGCGCGGCCGGCCAGCGTCCCGCCGGCGGCGATCAGCGCGATCGCGGCGGCTCCGCCGAGGATCTCCCACGGCAGCGGTGACGGCGGGTGGGCGTACGCGACGGCCGCGCTGTCGGCCTCGAAGGCGTGCTCGACCCGCCGCTGCTCCTGCACCTGCGCCGCCTGGAAGAACTGAGCCTGGGTCGCGGGTGCCGACTGGACCGCGAGGCCGGACGGCGGCGCGGGCGGGGCCGGAGGCGCGGGCGGCTTGGTGGCGGCCACGACGGGCGGGATGACGGCGGCGGCCGGCGGCGGGGTCAAGGGCGGAATCGGCGGCGAGGCCGGCGCGGGGGCGGGCGGGACGGGCGCGGGCGGGACCACGGGCGCGGGCGGCTGCGGCGCGTGGTGCACAGGTACGGGGACCGGCGGCTGCACGCTTGGCGGCAGGCCCGGCACCGGGATGAACGGCCGATTCGGCGCGGGCGTCTGCGGGGCCGCTTCCGCGGGCTTGTCGGGCCGGTTGTAGACGATGTCCGGGAAGCCGCACGTGCCGGGCGCGATCGGCGTGATCTTGATGTCGTCCGGAAGCCCGATCAATGACAGCGGCACGATCTGGATCGGCGCCGCGACCCGCTGTCCGGCGGCGGTGACGGTCACGTTGGTGCCGCCGAGCGTCAGCGGGCAGAACACGCCGCGCGGGTCGTCGATCACATGCCCGCTGGAGTCGAGCATGATCTCGGGGCGGCCACGCGATTCCCGCCCGCGCCGGGCGGCGACGAACCGGGCGACCTTCACGTCCGACGACGTGAACGCGATGTCGGTCGGCACGACGCTGCTGCAGGTGTCCGACCACCACACGCACTGGTCCGTGGGCAGCAGGACGCCGGTGTAGGCGCGCGTGGTCACGAGCTCTCCCGACTCCTCGTCGCGCTGGAGGAAGCGCATCTGCGCCGGGTCGGCGGCCGTGACCGAGAGCGGCTGGGCGAAGCCGACCGGATAGCTGCGCAGCGACTGGTCGAGCGCGAGCGACTCGACGAGCGGCTCCGACATCGCCCGCACCGGCGCGACGCCGGTCTGCGGGTCGAACCCGCCGATGACGACGTCGATGAACAGCAGGGCAGCGTTGGTCTGGCGCGTGAACTCCGCCTCGTCGAAGTCGTCCTCGAACTCCACCGAGGAGCGCGACGCGGTGTACCCGAGCGTCGAGGACTGGAAGACCGCGAGCGGCGCCGCGGCGCCCGGCGGCGTGACGTCCGTCCGGCTGAGGACGCCGCCGAAGTGCTGGTCGTGCGGGTCGTCGATGCCGGCGGTCGCGACGTACGCCGACGCGTGGCCGGCGAGCAGCGCGAGCTCGTCGTCGGCGTCCTCCGCGCGTGGCATCCGCTGCGCGCCGTCGAGCGAGGCGCTGCCGACGACGACCACCGGGATGCCGCTGCCCTGTGCGTCGGCCATCACCTCGCGCACCCACTGCGCCTGCGGACCGTCGGCGCCGCCGGCGAGGCGGCCCGCCGCGTTGTCGATCGCCACGACCCGGACGACGCCGGCCGCGGCACGCACGTCGAAGGCGAAGACGCGCCGGCCACCGGGCGCCGCGTCCGGCGGCTGGGTGATGCCGGAGACGTCGATCGTGTCCGGCGCTGGCGCGGTGCCCTGGGGCGCCGCGGCGTCGGCGAACGCGGCGGCGAACCCCGTGGTGCCGTCGCCCGGGCCGGGCAGCACGAACGTCGGCACGCCGGCGCCGCCGGCCAGCTCGCGGTAGCGGCGGGCGCCCGCCTCGTCCAGCGGCTCGCCGCCCCGCGAGGCGCGGCCGCCGCCGATGAGCAGCGCGGCCGGGCCGTTGCCCGCGCCGGCCATCGCCTTCACGCGCGCGACCGCCGTGCCGAGGTGGACGTCCGGCGTCAGCCCCTGGCCCGCGCCGCCCGTGCAGCGGTCCAGGCAGGTGGGGTGACCGCCGACGGCGAGGCGTACGACGTCGCCGGGCACGGTGCCGGTCTCGGCCGCCTCGGGCGCCGGCCCGGCCGGGGGCGCGGGGGCGCCGTGGTCGAGCCGGCGAACGGACGAGAGGCCGACCACGGGATCGGGCTCGCGCGGGTCGGTCACGGTGCCCGAGATGCCGCCCAGCGCGAAGCCCGTGCCGTCGGCGTCGAGCACGAACGCGCGGGTGTTCGGCGTGGTCTCGGGCAGGTCGCGGCCGCCTGACGTCTGGTAGCTGGAGCCGTCGAGGTCGAGCCAGCCGTCGGCGGTCTCGCGCAGCACGACCGCGCCGATGGGCGAGGCGTCGAGCGGCACGAGCACGCGGCTCGGCCCGTCCGGCCCGTCCGGCCCATCCCCGTCGCCGGTGCCGCCGCCGGCCGTCGGCTCCGTGAGCGGCTCGGGCAGCGGCAGCACGGTGTCGTTGGCGGAGACGATCGTGCGCACGTGGTCGCCCTCGCGGAACGCGGCGATCGCGACCGGGTACAGGTCCAGCGGCGCGCTCGTCGCCCGCCACGCGGCCGTGGGCGCGTCGCGCTCGAAGCGCCCGTCGACGACGGTTCCGCCGCCCGGCTCGGTCGCGACGCGGGTGACGGCGACCGGCTGGCCTGCCGACTCGGCCGCCGTGCGGAGGGCTTCGTCGCGCGTCCACGCGCGGTCGGTGCCGCCCTGGTAGAGCCCGTCGGTGGTCGCCACCAGCGGCGTCCGCCCGTCGTAGGCGACGCTCGTGATGTCCGTGTGCTCGGGCGCGCTGCTCGGCAGCTTCTCCACGTGCCAGTCGCGCCCGTCGCCGCGCATGATCAGCCCGTCGCGGCCGACCGCCGTGCATTCGAGCGGGTCGCTGACGGTGCAGGCGATCGCCAGGAACGTGGCCTCGACGGGGGTGCCTTCGTAGGTCACGACCGAGCCGCGCGTGTCCGTTCCCCCGGTCGTGAAGTCGAACGGGACGGGATCGCGCAGCGCCGTGACCAGGGCCCCGGCGCTGCCGATGCCGATGATCAGGTTCGGGCGCGGCCAGACGATCGCGCGCAGCTGGGCGAGGCGACCGTTCGCCACCACGGGCGAGAGGCCGGTGTCCGGGTAGGACCAGCCGCGATCGGGCGCGTACAGGACGGCGGCGCCCTGGCGCGAGATCGCCAGCACGCGGCCGTCGCCGTTCGGCGCCGGGGCGGCGGAGATGAGCGCGTCGCTGAGCGTCGGCGCCGGGGAGTCGACCGCCGGGCGCTGGGCCGAGGTCGCGGCCCCGACGGCCTGCGTGCCGCCCGTGAAGCCGATGCTGCCGTCCGCCGTGAACGCGATCGCCTGCGTCGTCGACGTGCCGTCGTCGCCGATGCCGCCGCGGAACACGAAGCGGTCGCCTACGAGCTGGGCGTAGCCGCCCTGACGGACCGCGTCGCGGGCGCGCGCGTCCGCGGGAACGCCGGCGTCCACCGGCGCGCTGATCTCGCGCACGCCGAACGGCGCGGAGGCGGTCGCCGGGCCGGCGATCGAGCGATAGCCGCGCCCGCCGCGGGCGAACGTGAAGCCGAGCCGGTGGGTGCAGAGCTCGGGGACGTCGCACCAGCGGCCGTCGAGCTTCTCGGCGGGCTCCGGGGTCGCGGTGGGCGTCGCGGTCTCGGTGGCGGTCGCCGTCGCCGTCGCGGTCTCGGTCGCCGTGGCGGTCGCCGTCGCGGTGGCGGTGGCGGTGGCCGTCGGCGTCTCGGCGGGCGCCGGCGGGTCCTTGATCGCGATGTGCTCGGAGACGTCGATCGGCGCCGCCGCCCCGGCGGGCGTGACCCGCAGGTCGATCCAGACGCCGTCGGGCGTCACCGTCAGCGGGTCCGCCGGCGGCGCGTCGACCGTGACCGCCGCGACGCCCTCCGGCAGCGGCTCGCCGGCGAGCAGCGCCTGATGAACGGTGACGGGCGCCCAGTGCCCCGCCTCCGGGTCGCGCTGGAGCAGGACGACGCGGTCGCCCGCGATGCCGAGCAGGAACGCGCGCGTGGGTGAGGCTGCCGCCAGCCCGACCGCGCGGACGGGCGCGTCGGCGTCGATCGGCTCGCGATGCCAGCCCGTCCCGTCCAGCCGCAGCACCGCCGCGGTCATGCCCGCCGCGTCGGTCGGCGCGAGCAGCGTCGCGGGCTCCGCGCCACCGATCACGGCGAGCAGCGCCTGCGCGTCCGGGCGGGTCGGATTGGCGACGAGCCGCTCGCCGGGCGCCAGCTCCGGCGCGGGTGCCGCCACGAAGCTCTCGCCGGGCGCGCGGACGAGCAGCTGCGCGTCCTGATCGGGCTCGGCGAGCAGCAGCGCGCCGTGCCCATCCGCGGCCATCTCCCCGGCATGTTGCGGCGCGGTGCCGCCGACCGGCCGGCCGCCCACGGGCAGCGCCGCCGACGCCCACGCCCCGCTCGGCGCGCGCCGCAGCACGACGGTCCGCCCGCCGGCCTGCCCAACTGCCCACGCCCGCGGCCCGTCGCCCGTCGTCTCGACCCCGAACGGCACGAGCGTCCGCGCCGCCCCGGGCACCTCCGGCTGCGCCCCGGCGGGAAGCGCAGGCGCCGCCGCGGGCGGATCGTCCGCGGCGAACGCCAGCGCCGCGCCCACGGCGGCGAGCGCGAGCGCCAGCCCGACGGCCGCGTGCCGCCACACGGCGCGGCGACGACCGGCGCCGCCGCCCGGCGTCACCACTCCGGCGCGACGCACGCCGGCGTCCTCACCGCCCGACGACACCACTCCGGCGCGACGCACGCCGGCGCCCTCACCGCCCGACGACACCACTCCGGCGCGACGCACGCCGGCGCCCTCACCGCCCGACGACACCACTCCGGCGCGACGCACGCCGGCGCCCTCACCGCCCGACGACACCACTCCGGCGCGACGCACGCCGGCGGCGTCGTCGCCCGGCCCGACAAGCCCGGCGCGGCTCCGGCCGGCGACGCCGGCCCGGGCGCGCGGCGCGCTCATGGCGCGGCGTTCCCGTTGCTCGTCGGCACGGCGCGGACGTCGCCGAGGTGCGTGGTCAGCGCGGCGCCCTCGAGCGTCTCGAAGCGGACGAGCTCGCGGGCGATGGCCGCGACGACGCCCCAGTTCGCCTGCAGCGTCTGCGCCGCGCGCTGCTCGGCCGCCTCGACGATCGTGCGCGTCTCGGCGTCGATGCGCTCGAGCGTGGCGGGGCCGACGCTGCCGAGCTCCTGCAGCGAGGCGCCGAGGAAGACCTCCGCGTTGTGCTCGCCGATCGTCACGGGACCGAGCGAGGACATGCCGAAGGAGGTGACCATCGAGCGCGCGAGCTGGGTCGCGGTGTGCAGGTCCTCGTTGACCGCGGTGGAGACCTCGCCGAAGGCCACCCGCTCGGCGGCCGCGCCCGCCATCGTCACCGTCAGCTGACGCTCGAGGTCGCTGCGCCGAAGCACCGTCCGGTCGCGGTCGAGCAGCAGCGCCGTCGCGCGCCCGAGCCGGCGACCGCGGGCGACGATCGACAGGCCGTGGATCTGCTCGCCGTCGCCGTGCGCGGCGGCCACCACCGCGTGCGCGGCCTCGTGGACGGCGATCGTCTCGAGCTCGTCGTCGCTCAACACGTGCGTCTCGGTGCGCGGCCCGCCGACGACCCGTGCGATCGCCTCGTCGAAGTCGTGCACGGCGATCGCGTGATGCCCGCCCCGCGCGCTCAGCAGCGCCGCCTCGTTGACGACGTTCTCGAGCTCGGCGCCGGTGAACCCCGGGCAGCGGCGGGCGATGTCGGCGGCGACGACGTCCTCGGTCACCGGCCGGCCCGCGAGGTAGAGCTCGAGGATCTCCGTCCGCCCCTCGGCGTCAGGGGCGTCGACGGTGATCTGGCGGTCGAAGCGCCCCGGGCGCAGGAGCGCGGGGTCGAGGATGTCCGGGCGGTTGGTCGCGGCCAGGACGATCAGGCCGCGGCCGGCGTCGAAGCCGTCCATCTCGACCAGCAGCTGGTTGAGCGTCTGCTCGCGCTCGTCGTTGCCCTGACCGACGCCGGCGCCGCGCTTGCGGCCGACGGCGTCGAGCTCGTCGATGAACACGATCGCGGGCGCGGCGGCGCGGGCCTTCGCGAACAGGTCACGGATGCGCGCGGCGCCGACGCCGACCAGCGACTCGACGAACTCCGCGCCGGACACCGAGAAGAACGCGGCGTGCGCCTCGCCCGCGGTCGCCCGCGCGAGCAGCGTCTTGCCGGTACCGGGCGGGCCGACGAGCAGCGCGCCCTTCGGCGGCCGCGCGCCCAGCTCCGCGTAGCGGTCCGGGTACCGCAGCAGGTCGCACAGCTCCTCGAGCTCGGCGACGGCGCTGCCCGCACCCGCGACGTCCTTGAACGACGGCCCGCCCTCGGCGCCCGGACCGAGCGCCGAGCGGCGCCCGCGCCAGCGCGAGAACGCGCCCATCCCACCCGCGTCGGACTGCTGGCTGAGCCGCATGAAGAGCGCGAACAGCGCCGACAGGATCAGGATCGGCAGCAGCACCTGCACGATCAGGCGCCGCGCCTGCTTGCCGCTCTGCGCGTCGATCGTGACCGCGGCGCCCTTCGTCGTCATCTCGTTCAGGAGCTGGTCCTGCAGCGAACCGTTGGCGGGGTAGGTCGCCCACAACCGCTCGCCCGAGCGGTCGGTGACGAGCACGCGATGGTCGTAGTCGAGCTGCACCGCGGTGCGGACCTGCGCCGCGTTTGCGAGCCGCTGCACGCGCGAGTACGGGACCTCCGCGCCGCTCGAGCGCGGCTGCGTGGCCCCGAGGAGCACGATGAAGACGATCAGCAGGACGGCCGCGAGCGCGGCGAAGGCCGCCACGAGCGGCTCGATGGAGAATCGGGGAAGGCGCACGGAATGGTCAAAAAGCGAGAAGCCAATGCAGCACTCTACGTCGGTGTGTCGTGACCGTCTTTCGGAATAGACGGATGTCCAGGCCCGTCTAGCCGTGTGGTGTCACGACTGCAGCAGGAACAGCTTCGCCAATTCGCCCAGGTTGTTGTCAATATCTCTCTCGGTCAGCTCGAGGCCTGTGCGGTCCTTGAGCTCGGCGCGGATCGCGGCGCGATCGCGCGTGCCGTCGAGGAGGGTGATCAGCAGCCGGGCGGCCGGTTCCTCCATGTGGATCGTCGTATAGGCGAGCGACGTCAGCGGCTCGCCCCGTTCGGCCTGCCAGCGGGCCAGCGCGGACGCCATCGGGCGCTCGGACGCCTCGGTCGGCCAGATCAGGGGCGCGGCGTGGGGCAGCAGCCGCTCGCGCCGGAAGCCGTCGAGCAGCGCGACCGCCAGCTCGTGCCGGTCCGCCCCGAGCCGCTCGCGCAGCGCCTCGAAGTCGAGCGTGCGCGACCCGAGCTGCGCGAGCTCCGCGTAGACGTCGGCGAGCAGGCCGACCTCGAGCGGGTCGGCGTTGGCCAGGGCCGCCCAGTGCAGCCGCTCGGTGAGCTCCGGGACCGGCTCGACACCCGCCGGTGCGTGCTCGCCATGACACAGGACGCTCTGCCGGAAGTGCCGGACGGTCAGCAGGTCGCTGTAGTTCTCGAACGCGATCCGGTCGCCCCCGGCGAGTTTCCACAGCTCGGGCTCGACGTCGAGCGGCAGCATCTCGGTGCGCAGGCCGTACAGGTCGGCCTCGCCGACGTAGCCGAGGCCGTGCTCGGCGGCGTGGGCGGCGAAGTCGGCGAACCAGTGGCAGACCCAGTGCTCGCTGAGGTCGTCGTGCACGAGCCGGTAGAGCGGGCCGTCCGCGAGCGGCGGGATCTCGCGCACCAGGACCGAGCCGAACGTGTCGGCGGAGCTCATCCGGTGCTCCTTGAGGAAGCGGAAGAGCTCGCGCGCCTTCTCGGCCTGCGCCGCCTCGTCACCCGGCGGGACGTCACGCGCGTGCCAGAGCCCGGCGTCGCGCAGCATGCGGCGGAAGTAGCCGCCCGGCTCGGCGTTGTAGGAGACGTAGGCGATCCCGTTCGGCACCAGCCGCTCGCGGATCGTCGCCAGCAGCGCGTCGCGGGCGTCGGCCGGCACCCAGCTGTAGAGGCCGTGGGCGACGATGAAGTCGAACTCGCCGATGTCGTCGAGCGCGCGGACGTCGCCGTGGCGCAGCTCGACGTTGCCGAGGCCGATCTCGGCGATCTGCCGCTGACCTTCCGCGATCGGCTCGGCCGCCAGGTCGACCCCGAGCGCGCTGATGCCCGGGGTGGCCGCGGCCATCGCGATCAGATTGCCGCCGGCACCGCAGCCGAGCTCCAGGACGCGAGCTGTGAAAGGGTCCGGGGGGTGGAGCCCGTACAAGACCGCAACTGTCGCGAGCCGGTCCGGATGGGTCTGCCCGTACGGAAAATTGGAGTATCGAACGGCGTCGTATACGTAGTCGGACATCGACCCTGCATTTTTCACACCACGCGTTCCGGTGACAGTAGGGTCGGCCCGTGCTGACCGTCGAAGTGCCGCTCAACACGATGCTCGCGGACCTCGACGAGACCCTCCGCGGGATGCTCAAAAGCGAGCTCGAACGCCACGGATTCGAAGGCGTCGACATCGCGTTCGACGCACCCGCGCGTGAGTGGTCCGGACAGCTCTCCAAGCCGACCGTGAACATGTTCCTCTACGACCTCCGCGAGTCGGAGACGATGCGCACCTCGGAGTGGTCGCGCATCTCCAAGGACGGGCGCACGTTCGAGGGCCGGCCGCCGATGATCATGGAGTGCTCGTACGCCGTCACGGCGTGGACGCAGGCCGTCGAGGACGAGCACCGCCTGCTCTCGCAGGTCCTGGCGATCTTCAATGCCTACCCGGAGCTCCCCCAGGAGGTGCTCAACGGGCGCCTGTCCAACGGCGCGCAGATCCCGATCAAGGCCCGCATCGGCCAGGGCAAGGGCGAGAAATCGGACTTCTGGAGCGCGGTCGGCGGGCAGTACAAGGTCTCGCTGGACTACGTCCTGCGGCTTTCGGTCGAGTCCGGCGCCAAGCTCGAGCGCGGACCCGAAGTCCGCACGCAGACCGTCCGCACGCGGCTCGCCGACGGGCCGCAGCGCGCGATCGTCGAGATGCACCGCTCCGTCGGGCGCGTCTCCGACAAGAAGGGCCAGCCGCTCGGCGACGTCTGGATCACGCTCCCGGACACGGGGATGTGGACGTCCAGCAGCGCCGACGGCCGTTTCCGCTTCGACCGCCTGCCGCCGGGCCGCCATCGGCTGCTCGCGCGCACGGTCGACGGCAAGCAGGCGGATGCACAGCTTGAAGTCCCGGGAGCCGGGGTCGACCTGGTGATGGGATGATCCGCGGGGTTTGCCCGAAAGGCTGCCTCGCGGCCTCTGGCCGTCCGGACGACGGACCGGGAAGGTTGGGGCATGGCTGTTGAGCCCCGTCCCAGCGTCCTGCTCGGAAACCTCGGCCCGATCATGCGTCTCGGCATGAATCGGGTCCTGAGCGAGCAGGGCTGCCAAGTGGTCGGTCAGGAGGACCGGCCCAGCGCCATCATCGGGGCCGCGCATCGGCTGCGCCCCGACATCGTGGTGCTCGATCTCGACAACGGTTCCTCGTACGAGCTCGCCCAACTCGTACGAGGCGCGTCTCCCGAGACCACCGTCGTGCTCTGGGCCAGGGAGGAGGACCTCATGGAGGTCCTCGAGCCGGCTTCGAGCACATCCCGTCTCGTCTCCGCTCCGATCGTGGAGCGGCTCCGAGGCGAACTGAGCGGCCAGCACGTCCACGAGTGAAGGAGTGAAATGCCCACGTACCTGACTCCCGGCGTTTACGTCGAGGAGGTTCCGTCCGCGAACAAGCCGATCGAGGGCGTGAGCACGTCGATCGCTGCGTTCGTGGGCTTGGCGCCGGGCGGCCCGGTCAACACGCCGATGCGGATCTCGAACTGGACCCAGTTCGCGAAGATCTACGGCGACCCGAACGAGCCGGACAACGGGCCGTTCATGGAGGGCGCGTACCTCGCGCACTCCGTCTATGGGTTCTTCCAGAACGGCGGGACCCTGTGTTGGATCGTCCGCGTCGGCGAGGACGGCGGCTCCAACGGCTCCGGTCCCGCGGCGCGCGCCGCGCTGCCGGCGGCGGCGGACTCGTCGGTCGAGACGTACAGCGCGGTCGCACTGGCCGCCGGCGACGTCGAGGTCGAGATCACCGAGGAGCCGTCCGCGGGCGACGGCGCCGACAAGACCTACACGGTCAAGGTCAGCTCGGGCTCCGACAAGGAGGAGTTCACGGGGCTGTCGACCAAGAAGGGCCGGACCAACCTGGCCACGAAGGTCAACGCCCAGTCCAAGCTGATCAAGATCGAGGACACCGGCGCGTCGCTGCCCGAGGCGCAGCGGGCTCCCGCCCTCGGCACGTTCAAGCTGTCGGCCCCGTCGATCGCCCCCACGGCGGTCAAGGGCTCGCACTTCGCCGGCGACGTCGCCCGGCGCAAGGGCCTCGGCGGCCTCGCCGCCGTCGACGAGATCACGATGGTGGTCGCGCCCGACATCGTCAAGCTGATCGGCGAGGACGGCGACGACACGCAGTTCCGTGACCTCCAGGGGAAGCTGATCGCGCACGCCGAGGGCTCGGGCGATCGCATGGCGATCCTCGACACCCCGCCGAACCTGATCCCGCAGGAAGTGCTCGAGTGGCGCATGAACACCGCGGGCTATGACTCCAAGTTCGCGGCGCTCTACTACCCGTGGATCGAGGTTCAGGATCCGCTGACCAACCAGCCGATCATGATCCCGCCGTCCGGCCACGTGGCCGGCCTGTGGTGCCGCACGGACTCGACGCGCGGCGTGCACAAGGCGCCGGCGAACGAGGTCGCGCTCGGCGCCAACGGCCTCGGCTTCCAGGTCACGCAGGCGGAGCAGGGCGGCCTGAACAAGGTCGGCATCAACTGCATCCGCGCGTTCCCGGGCCGCGGCATCCGCGTCTGGGGCGCCCGCACGATGTCGAGCGACCCCGAGTGGCGCTACATCAACGTTCGCCGCCTGTTCAACTTCGTCTCCGAGAGCATCATGGAGGGGACGCAGTGGAGCGTGTTCGAGCCCAACGACGAGAAGCTGTGGATCCAGCTTCGGATCGCGGCGACGAACTTCCTCACGCGTGTGTGGAGCGACGGGGCGCTGTTCGGCTCCACCCCGGCGCAGGCGTTCTACGTCAAGTGCGACTCGGAGACCAACCCGCCCGAAGTGATCGAGGCCGGGCAGGTCATCTGCGAGATCGGCATCGCGCCCGTGAAGCCGGCCGAGTTCGTGATCTTCCGGCTGAGCCAGTTCAGCGGCGGCGAAGGCGCCGAAGTCTCCGAGTAGTCGACTGGGTTCGAGTAGAAAGGAACGACCGGCATGCCGGCTAATGACAAGGAAGCACACGTCCCAATTTGGTTCACCTTGAAGATCGGCGGCGCTGAGGCCGCAGGGTTCTTCAAGGAGGCCACGGGCTTCGACTCCGAGTCCGAGGTCACCGAGATCAAGCGGTCGATGCCGAACGGCAAGACCGACGTGATCAAGGCCATGGGCAACACCAAGTGGGGCGACATCGAGCTCAAGCGCGGCGTCGACCAGGACAAGACGCTCTGGAACTGGCGCAAGATGATCGTCGACGGGCAGCTCAAGGAAGCCCGTAAGGACTGCACGGTCACGATGCTCGACTACATGGGCTCGCCCGTCGTCACGTACTCGATCGTCAACGCCTGGCCGAAGAAGTACACGGGTGTCGGCCTCAAGGCCGACTCGAACGAAGTGGCCGTGGAGGGCATCACGCTCTGCCACGAGGGCTTCGAGATCCAGTAAAGCCGTGAAGTCGGAGTACGCCTTCACCCTGCCGCGTGGGCTCGTCGACAGCGCCGGCAACGTGCACCGCGAGGGCACGATGCGGCTGGCGACGGCCCGCGACGAGATCGAGCCGTTGCGAAGCGTCGAGGTGCGCCAGAACGAGGCGTATCTCTCGGTGCTGCTGCTCGCCCGGACGGTCACGCGGATCGGGGAGTTCACAGAGATCACCCCCGAGTTGGTGGAAGGTCTGTACGCCGCCGATTTCGACCACCTCCAGCGCCTCTACGAGCGGATCAACTCCGACGGAGAGGCGGTGGGGGTGGTGTCGTGCCCAGTGTGTTCGGAGCAGTTCGAAGTGGACTTGACCGAAATAGAGGACGGCCGCCTGGGGGAATGATGCGGCCGTCTCCCGAGGAATTGCTCGGGGAGACGGCCCGCCTTGCCTACCACCTCCACTGGCCGCTCGAGACCATCCTCGATCTCGAGCACGCCGACCGCCGCCGCTTCCTCCGCGAAGCAGAGTCCCTCGCCGTCGCGTCGGGGGACTTCGAGTACGTGACCGAGGAATAGACCTTCATGGCCGACGAGACTCCCCCCGACTCCCCCCGCAAGCCCGTCCGCATGGGCCTCCGCGTGGTCGCCCGCCACAGCGCCGGGCGCTACGGCGGTCGCGCGCTCGCGCGTGAAGTGGCCGAGTCGCACCGGCCCAAGCACCTCGACGCGTCGACGCGCCTCTCGCGCTCCGCGTCGCTCGCCCCGCCCGCCCCTCCCGCTCCGCCCTCGGCGGCCGCGCCGGCTCCCGCTCCCGCTGCTCCCGCCGCCCCTTCGGCTCCTGAGGCGCCGAGCGCCCCGGCCGCCGGGGACACCGGCTACATGCGCCCGGACTGGGTGCCGACGAGCATGAGCGACTTCGCCGCCCAGTGGATGTTCGGCGACCAGCAGGCCGCGAGCTCGGACCTGATCTCCATGGCCCAGGCCGAGAAGATGCCCGAGCCGACCAAGGAGCAGCGCGTCGCGCGCTTCATCGCCCGAGGCGGGTTGGAGCGCTCCCGCGGCGCCCGCATCGTCGAAGGCGCCGGCACCGGTGCACCGGTCAGCGACGAGGAGCTCGGCATCGCGCGCACGGCCGCGTCCGAGGAGGAGCCCGCGGCGCCGCGGCGCCTCTCGTCGCGCCCGCCGGCCGAGGCTCCCGCCTCCGTCGCCCGCGCGGTCGACACGTCGAGCCCCGCCGCCCCCGCGATCCCCTCGCCGAGCACGCCGTCGATCGCGCGCACCCCGGCCGAGGACCTCTCGGCCGACGAGCCGCCGGCCCCGACGGAACGCACCGTCGCGCGTCGCCTCTCGACGCGCCCGATCACTCCGTCCGTCGCCCGCACCCCGGCAGCCGACGCCCCGACGCCCGCGCCGGACGAGGGGACGCCGGCCTCCTCGATCTCCACGTCGGCCCCGTCGATCGCCGACGCCCCGGCCGCCGAATCGCCGACCTCCTCGTCGAGCGCGTCGATCGCCCGCACCCCGGCCGACCCCGCGCCGGACCTGCCCGAAGCGGACGAGCCGCCGTCGCCGTCCGCCCCGTCGATCGCGCGCACGCCCGCGGCCACCTCGGGCCCGGCTATCGCGCGCACGCCCGCGGCCGGCACGCCCGCCGCGCCGACGTCTCTGTCCGGCCCGTCGATCGCGCGCACGCCCGCCGACACGCCCGCCACGCCGACGTCGTCGTCCGGCCCGTCGATCGCGCGCACGCCCGCCGCCGACACGCCCGCCACGCCGACATCGTCGTCCGCCCCGTCGATCGCGCGCACGCCCGCCGACACGCCCGCCACGCCGACGTCGTCGTCCGGCCCGTCGATCGCGCGCACGCCCGCCGCCGACACGCCCGCCACGCCGACATCGTCGTCCGCCCCGTCGATCGCGCGCACGCCCGCCGACACGCCCGCCACGCCGACGTCGTCGTCCGCCCCGTCGATCGCGCGCACGCCCGCCGACACGCCCTCGTCCCCGCCGGCCTCGTCGTCGGGCCCGGCCATCGCGCGCACGCCGGCCGCCGACACGCCCGCCACGCCGACGTCGTCGTCCGGCCCGTCGATCGCGCGCACGCCCGCCGACACGCCCGCCACGCCGACGTCGTCGTCCGGCCCGTCGATCGCGCGCACGCCCGCCGCCGACACCTCCGCCACGCCGACGTCCTCGTCCGGCCCGTCGATCGCGCGCACGCCCGCCGACACGCCCTCGTCCCCGCCGGCCACTCCGACCTCGTCCGGCCCGTCGATCGCGCGCACGCCCGCGTCATCGCCGCCCGCCGCCGACACGCCCTCGTCGCCGCCGGCCGCGCCCGCCTCGTCCGGCCCGGCCATCGCACGCACCCCTTCGCCCGCCGCCGACGACGCGTCCGACTCGCCGACGTCCGGGCCGTCGATCGCGCGCACGCCCGCCGCCGACGCTCCCTCGCCGACGTCCGGCCCGGCCATCGCGCGCACGCCGTCGGTCGCCGAGGACGGCTCCGGCACCCCCCCGTCCCCCTCGGCCACCCCGACCTCGTCGGCCGGTCCCTCGTCGCCGGCCGCCGTCGCGCGGTCGCCGCTCGATGCGCCGCCGCCGGTCGCGTCGGCGGCGGAGCTCGACCTGCCGGCGGTGCCGACCGGTCCGGTGAAGATCTCGCGCAAGGCCGTCGCGGCCGAGCCGCCGCGGCCGGTGGTGCGGCGTGTCGCGCGCAGCGTCGAGCCGCCGATCATCCCCGTCGAGCCGGCTGCGGCCGAACCCGAGCCGGAGCAGGTCGCCGAGACGCTGCCGGTGCCGTACGTCGCCCGGACGGAGGAACCGCGACGCGGGATCTTCCGGCGGATGCTCGACCGCCTGACCGGCGGCGACGACGACACGCCCGACGACGGGGACATGCCCGAGGCGGAGTTGCCCGAGGAACTGCCCGAGGCCGACGCGGACACGTCCGCGCCGACGTTGAGCCGCAGTGCGGCCGCGCCGTCGGCCGGCGCGAGCGGCCCGACGGTGAGCCGCACCGCGGCCGCCGGCGCGACGTCGCCGACCGCCGCCGGACCAACGCTCAGCCGCAGCGCCGCCGAAGGCGCGACGTCGCCGGCCACCACTGGCGGGCCGGCCCGCGCCGCGAGCGGACCGACCCTGAGCCGCAGCGCGGCCGCGGGCGCGACGTCGCCGACCGCCGCCGGACCGACCCCGAGCAGCAGCGGCGCCGCCGGCGCGACGTCGCCGACCGCCGCCGGACCGACCCTGAGCCGCAGCAGCGCCGCCGGCGCGAGCTCGCCGACCGCCGCCGGACCGACCCTGAGCCGCACCAGCGCCGCCGCCGCGAGCTCGCCGACCGGCGCCGGACCGACCCTCAGCCGCAGCGCCGCCGCCGGCCAGACCTCGCCGACCGCCGCCGGGCAGACGTCGCCGCCCTCCGCCGGCCCGACCCTGAGCCGCAGCAGCGCCGCCGGCGCGACGTCGCCGACCTCCGCCGGCACGGCGCGCAGCCGTAGCGGCGCCGCCGGCGCGACGTCGCCGACCGGCGCCGGACCGACCCTGAGCCGCAGCGCCGCCGCCGGCGCGACCTCGCCGCCCGGCGCGGGACCCGACGCCGCCGCCGGCCAGTCGTCGCCCACCGGTGCGGGACCCACCCTCCGCCGCAGCGCCGCCGCCGCGGGACCCATCGGCGCCGCCGGCGCGACCTCGCCGACCGCCGCCGGACCGACCCTCAGCCGCACCGCTGACGTGGGCGACGAGTCGGCCACGGCCGAGCCGAGCCGGAGCCGCAGCGCAGCCGACGCCTCGACGCTGCCGGCCGACGAGGGCGACGGCTCCGCGGCTGCGTCCCCCTACGCGGGCGACGACTTCGAGGGCGACGCGGCCGCGCTGTCCGCCGACGCCTCCGGCGCGACGTTGAGCCGGAGCGCTGCCGGTGACGACGTGCCCGCGGCCCGGCCGACCGTGAGCCGCAGAGCAGGCGACGTGTCCGCCACGGGCCCCGTCCCGGCGGCGCTCAGCCGCAGCGCGGCCGCGCCGAGCGCGAGCTCGGCGGCCGGCCCGGCCCTGAGCCGCAGCACGGCCGCGCCGAGCGCGACCTCCCCGGCCGGGGGCCGCAGCGCGGCGCAGCCGTCCGCGGGCCGCGCGGCGCTGAGCCGCTCGGCCTCCCGCGCGACCGTCAGCCGCACGCCGGCTCCGCGCCCGACGGTCAGCCGCAGCGCCGCCGACGAAGACCTTGCCGGCGACGCCGGCGGCCCCGGGCTGCCCTTCGGCGACGCCGCGGCCCCCGAACTCCCGATCGATGGCGGCACGCCGAGCCTCGCCCGCCAGGCGCTCGAGCACGCGTCCGACGGAGCGACCGCGCTCGCCCCGGCGGCGCGCCCGATGGTCAGCCGCGTCGCGCAGCCCGAGCAGCCGCGCCCGCACCTGCAGCTCGTCCGCACGGACAACACGCCCGCGCAGCCGACGATCTCGCGCGCGGCGGAGCGCCTCGCCGAGGCGACCGGCGGCGCGCTGGAGCAGGGCGAGGGCGGGCTGAGCACGGTGCACTTCCCGCCGCCGGGCAGCCAGGGGCAGCCGATCGACCTCTCCCACCAGCCGTACACGATCTCGCGCGAGCTCTCCGAAGGGGGCGGCGCGCCGGCGCCGAGCGCGCCGGCCGAGCAGCACACGCCGACCGAGCACCCGGAGACCGGCGACAAGAAGGAACAGATGGACCCTGAGACGATGTACGAGTACTTCATCGACCGGTTCAAGCGCGATCTGCTGATCGAACGCGAGCAACTCGGCCACCTGATCATCGACAACCCTTAGCGAGCGCCGTAAATGCCAGGAGATTCGAAGAACTCACTCGCCAGCACGACGGCCGCAGTCCACCATTCGGCCCTCTTCAAGGTCGAGTTCCAGGGCCTGACGGTCCAGGCGGGCTACTTCGCGTCGGTCACCGGCTTCTCGTCGCAGACCGACGTGCTCGAGTACCCGGAGGGCGGCCAGAACCTGTTCGTGCACCGGCTGCCGACGCGCGTCAAGCAAGGGAATATCACCCTCAAGCGGGGCGTTGTACCGGACAGTGTCCTGTTCGACTGGTACCACAAGACCACGGTCCAGGTGGAGCCGGTGACACTGGTGATCACGCTGCTGAACACGGCGATGAAGCCGGTCCGCGTGTGGAACGTGCTCAACGCGTACCCGGTGAAGTGGACGGGCGGTGACCTCAACGCGTCCTCGACGGAGATCCTGACCGAGACGCTGGAGATCGCCCACAGCGGCATGCAGATCCAGGCGGTGGCGGCATGACCTACACCCCCCCGCCCGGCGCCGCGAGCTTCGTCAAGGCCAAGCTGATCATCGACGGCGGCGCGACGCTCGACTGCTACTTCAACCCGACCGAGTACTCGCTCTCGAAGTCCAACGAGTGGAAGTACAAGCCGGTCACCGGCACGAGCTTCACCGAGCCCGAGTTCGGCGGCGGCCAGCCGCGCCAGATGGAGCTGAGCCTCCTCTTCGACCAGAGCTTCCCCCCGTACAAGATGACGGTGCGCGCGGCCACGGCGGCGCTGCTGGACGCGATGGAGGTGCCGAGCGGGAAGTCCGGCGGCACGCCCACCGCGGTCCCGCCGTTCATCACGTTCCAGTGGGGCGCGCTGATCTTCAAGGGCGCGATGACGAGCCTGACGTGCTCGTACAAGCTCTTCCGCCCCGACGGCGAGCCGATCCGCGCCGACGTCAAGCTCACGCTCAAGCAGGCGGCAGAGACCGTCAAGGGCCAGAACCCGACGACCCGCGCGCAGGCCGGCTTCGGCAGCCACCGCGTGCGCGACGGCGACACGCTGCCGTCGATCTCCTACCGCGCGTACGGCGACGCCACCCGCTGGCGGCTGATCGCCGAGGCCAACGGCGTGGACAACCCGCTGCACCTGCGCCGCGGCAGCTCGCTCGCGCTGCCGGCGCTGGAGAACTGATGCCCGCCGCGGCGAACGCAGAGCAGCACGTCGCCGGCATCGACGTCCTCGTCGGAGGCGCGAAGCTGGACCCGAAGTGGCGCGACGCGACCATCGAGGTCAAGGTCGTCGACAGCCTGACGCTGCCCGACGTCGCGCTCGTGCGGCTCAAGGACCCGACCGGCGACGCCGTCGACAACCACCCGATGCAGCTCGGCAAGGACCTCGAGATCAAGACCTCGGGGACCGGCGAGCGTGCAACCACGTCGATCTTCAAGGGCCAGATCGCGGCCGTCGAGCCCGAGTTCGGCCAGCAGGGCGTCGTGATCTCGATCCGCGCCTACGACAAGGCGCACAAGCTCAACCGCCAGCGCAAGACGCGCACGTTCCAGCAGGTCTCGGCCTCGGACATGGTCGAGAAGCTCGCGGGCGAGTCCGGCCTGCAGGCCAAGGTCACGAGCACGAGCACCGTCCACGAGTTCTTCCAGCAGTCCAACGAGACCGACTGGGACTTCGCGTGGCGGCTCGCGCTGATGGAGGACTACGAGGTCGTCGTCAAGGACACGTCGCTCGAGTTCCGCCCGGCCAACAAGGCCGCGGGGTCCCCGGTCGAGCTCAAGTACCAGGACACGCTGCTCTCGTTCCGCCCGCGCATGAGCGGGGTGCAACAGCCGCAGACGGTCAACATCCGCGCCTGGGACCCGAAGAGCAAGAAGCCCATCAGCGGCACCGCCTCCAGCCCGTCGACGTCGTCGAAGCCGGGCGTGCAGCGCTCACAGGTCGCCAACGACCTCGGCGGCGGCACCACGGCGATCGCCGACCGCGTGGCGACCACCAACGGCGAGGCCAACGCGCTCGCCAAATCCACGCTGCAGCGGATGGCCGACGCGTTCTACGAGGCCGACGGCGTCGCGCGCGGCAACCCCAAGATCAAGGCCGGCACCAAGGTCAAGGTCACCGGCGTCGGCCAGAAGTTCGGCGGCGAGTTCACCGTGACCAGCTCGACGCACCATTACCGGGGCGCGACCGGCTACCAGACCATCTTCCAGATCTCCGGCCGCTCGAGCCGGACGATCCTCGAGCTGATCCGCCCGCCGCAGGAACGCGACTGGTCGAGCACGCTCGTGGTCGGACTGGTGACCAACAACAACGATCCGGAGCAGATGGGTCGGGTGCGCGTGAAGTACCCGAGCCTCAGCGACTCCGAGGAGTCGGCGTGGGCCCGCGTCGCGACCCCGAGCACGGGCAAGGAGCGCGGCCTGCTGATGCTGCCGCAGGTCGACGAGGAGGTGATCGTCGGCTTCGAGCACGGCGACACCCGCCGCCCGATCGTCATCGGCTCGGTCTTCAACGGCAAGGACAAGCCGGGCAACGACCTCTACCAGAAGCGCGACGGCTCGTTCGCCCTGCTCTCGAACGAGAAGATCCACCAGCATTCCAAGAAGGACTTCGAGATCAAGTCCGACCAGAACATGGTCGTCGAGATCAAGCAGGACGAGAAGCACACGGTCCAGGGGAAGTACGAGCACAACACGACCGGGACCGGCAAGCTGAAGGCCCAGACCTACACGGTCGAGGCCGGCACGAGCATGACCGTCAAAGGCGTGTCGGTGACCGTCGAGGCCTCGGCCGCATTGACCCTCAAGGGCGCCACGGTGGACATCCAGGGCTCCGGCCCGGTGAACATCAAGGGCGCGATCATCAACATTGGTTAGAGTCGACCCGTGACGGAGATCATCGGATCCGGCCTCGCGTTCCCCCTCCAGGTCGACCGCCGCGGCGGCATCGCCCTGGCGCGCGACGAGCAGGACATCGACCAGGCGATCCAGCTCATCCTCGGCACCGCTCCCGGTGAACGTCCCATGCGCCCCGAGTTCGGGTGCGGCGTGCACGACTTCGTGTTCGACTCGATCGACGCGAACACGGTCGGCCGGATGGAGGACGCCATTCGCACCGCGCTGGAGCGCTGGGAGCCGCGGATCGAGGTCCAGACCGTGGACTTCGACCTCAGCCAGTCCGGCAGCGGCCTGCTGACCATCGACATCGGCTTCAAGGTGCGCGCCACCAACACCGAGCGCAACCTCGTCTACCCGTTCTACGTGATTCCTGCAGAGGAGATGGGCGAATGACTCGCGCTGCGCGCTCGCATTCGCTCGGAGTTCGCCTGGCGGCTCACTCCCGCGCTCTGACGAAAGGTTTGGCTTCGTGAGGCTCCCAGAGATCCAGCTGGACGACCGGCGGTTCCAGGATCTCGTCTCCGAGGCCAGGACCCGCATCTCGCGTGCCTGTCCGGAATGGACCGAGCACAACGTCTCGGATCCAGGCATCACGCTGATCGAGCTGTTCGCGTGGATGACCGAGATGACGATCTACCGGCTCAACCGCGTGCCGGACAAGCTCCACGTCGCGCTGCTGGATCTGCTCGGCATCCGCCTCGACGGCCCCAGCGCCGCCACCACGAGCCTGCGGTTCAAGCTCGCCGACAAGCCGCTCGAGCCGATCCTGATCGCGGGCGGCACGACCGAGGTCGGCACGCCGCGCACGGCCACCGACGAGTCGGTGATCTTCCAGGTCGACGAGGACTTCACGATCCCCGCGATGAGCCCGGCGGCCTACGTGCTGCAGCGCCACGGCCAGGTCAAGGACGTCGGCGTGGCCGACGGCGAGGCGCGCCCGACGGGTTCGGACCAGCTCGCGTTCGGCTCCCCGCCGCAGGTCGGCGACGCGCTGTACCTCGGCTTCGAGGAGCCGCTGGACCGGCTGATCGTGCAGATCGACGTCGAGGCCTCGATGGCCCGCGGCGCGGGCGTGAACCCGGAGGACCCGCCGCTGCGCTGGGAGGTCTCGCAGGCCGACGGCCAGTGGACCCCCGCGACCGTGCTCGAGGACCTCACCGGCGGCTTCAACTATGGCTCCGGGATCGTCGAGCTCGAGCTGCCGCCGCGTTCGGTCGTCGCGCCGCTCGGCGGGCACCGCCTGCACTGGCTGCGCTGCCGGATCGCGGAGACGAGCGTCTCCGGCCGCAGCGGCGCGAGCTACTCGCACGCGCCGGAGGTCTACCGGATCAGCGCCGCCCCGATGGGCGCCCGCCTGCCCTCCACCCACGCCGCCCGCATCGAGCGCGAGATCCTCGGCGTCTCGGACGGCACCCCCGGCCAGAACTTCCCGCTGCGCCACCAGCCGGTGCTCAAGCTGACGACGGGCGAGACGCTCGAGATCCAGGACCCGGAGACGGGCGACTGGTCGCGTTGGGAGAGCCGCCCGGACTTCGTCGGCTCGACGGAGTTCGACCGTCACTTCGTGCTCGACCTGGTCAGCGGCGAGGTCGAGCTCGGCCCGGCGATCCGCGAGACCCACGGCGGCTGGACGCAGTACGGCCAGGTCCCGCCCAAGGGCGCGATCCTGCGCTTCACCAGCTACCGCCACGGCGGCGGCCGCGAAGGCAACGTCACGGCCAACACGCTGAGCGTGCTCAAGAGCACGATCGCCGGCATCGACACCGTGAGCAACCCGGACGCCGCGGTCGGCGGCGTCGACGCCGAGATCATCACGCACGCCCGGCAGCGCGCCTCGATGGAGATCCGCTCGCGCTACCGCGCGGTCACCGCCGAGGACTTCGAGTTCATGGCCGGCGAGGCGAGCCCGCGCGTCGCGCGCGCCGTCTGCATCCCGCCGCGCGACGGCGGCGCGGTGCCGCTGCACCTCGTCCCGCGGATCTATCCGGCCGACCGGCGCCTGGAGTGGGCCGAGCTGATGCCGGAGGAGGACCTGCTGACCGAGGTCGCGGAATACCTCGACGACCGCCGCCTGATCGGCACCACGGTCGAGCTCAAGCCCTGCCGCTACCGCGGGCTGAGCGTCGTGGTCAACCTGCAGGCGCGTCCGCTTGCGGACACCGCGCGCGTCGAAGAGGACGTCGCGCACGCGCTCTACACGTACCTGAACCCGCTCGTGGGCGGGAATCCGACGGGTCCCGGCCAGGGCTGGCCGTTCGGGCGGGCGCTCAACCAGGGCGAGCTTTACGGTGTCGTCCACGCCGTCGACGGCGTCGAGTTCGTCCGCATCCTGCGCCTCTACGAGACCAACTTGGAGACGGGCGAGCAATCCGCGAAGCCCGCCGGCACGCATATCGTCCTGGAGCCGGACGAGCTGATGGCGTCGGGCCTGCACATCGTCAAGGCGACGCACCGCGAGGACTAGTGCCAGAGCAGTACAAGGGATCAAACGGCGAAGGCGGCAACGGCTCGAACGGGCAGCACGACAGCTCCCAGAACGGCCACGCCACCAACGGCACGGGCGAGTTCCGGGGGCCGGGCTTCGGCACGCTGATGATCCAGATGGCCTCCGGGCCGAAGGAGACGCCGCCGGTCGCGTCCACGCGCGCGTATCTGCGCAACGGCCTGCCGGCTCTGTACCAGGATGGCGATTTCGGCATGCGCTTCGTCGGCGCCCTCGAAGAGCTCCTGGATCCGATCGTCGCGGTCCTCGACGGTCTCCCGTTCCATTTCGATCCGAACTTCGCCCCGCCGGACATCCTCGAGCTGCTGGCGGCATGGTTGGGTGTGGATCTCGACGAGACGCAGAACATCAAGCACCAACGCGAGATGGTCCTGCGCTCGGCTGAGCTGGCCCGCAAGCGCGGCACGGTCGGCGGGATGGAGCTCGCGTTGAAGCTGCATTTCCCGGACGTCCCGATGCGAGTCGAAGACAACGGAGGAGTGATCTGGCACGGTCGGCCGGGTCGGGCGGAGAAGCCATCGTCGAGCTTCATCGTCTATTGCGACATCCCGGTCGACGAGACCGTGCAGGCCGCGATCGCGCGGTGCATCGAGCAACACAAGCCGGTGCACAGCACGTACCGCCTGCGCGTGAAGGCAGCGAAGAAGAAGGTTGAGTCATGAGGACGTGTCAGAGCTGCGGCAAGGAGAACCCGCCAGATCGGGATTTCTGCAGCTGCGGCGAGTACCTGCGCTGGGAGCCGACCGGCTTCGTGCAGGCGATCACCCCGGAGATGGCCGCCGAGGCGCAGGCACAGGCCGCGCCGCCCAAGGCGCCCGAACCCGCAGCCCCGACACCGCCTCCAGTCGCGCACGTCACGCCCGCCGCGCCGCCCGCCCCGACCGAGGGCGGCAACGGCAACGGCCATCACGCCGCGCCGCCGGTCCCCCCCACGCCCACGCCCGCGGAGCGCCCCGCCCCGCCGCCGCCCACGGCCGCCTCGCTGCCCGCGATCGTCCCGCCCGTGCAGCCGCCGGCGCCGACGCAGCCGCCGTCGAACAAGACGCTCGTCCGCAACCCCGCGGTCCAGCCCCCGCAGCAGGTCCCCGTCGGGGAGGCCAACGAGTCGGCCTCGATCGTGCTGCGCCTGCCCGAGGGCGAGCCGGCCAAGGGCGAGCTCCTGCACCAGGCCGTCGAGCCGGGCCAGCGCGAGCGCGTGCTGGCGCTGATCCGCAACCAGAGCGGGATCGTCGACAACTACGACATCCGCGTCGAGGGGATGCCGCAGGACTGGTGGTCGGTCTACCCGGGCACCGTCTACCTGGTCCCGTTCGGGTCCGGCGGCACCTACGAGCAGGAGGTCGAGATCCACCTGCACCCGCCGCGCGGCCCTGAGGCCGAGGCGCGGGTGTGGGATCTCAAGATCGTCGCGGACTCCAAGGCGATGCGCACGGTCGCGGCGGTCGCGCCGCTGGCGCTGCACATCCAGCCGTACATCGAGACCATGACGACGCTGCGCCCGCAGCGCAAGAAGGGCCGCCGCCGCGCGACCTTCGACGTCACCGTCTCCAACAAGGCCAACGCGCCCGTGCTGATCGCGCTCGAAGGCGAGGATCCGGACGGCGAGCTGCAGTTCGGCTTCAACCGCCCGCCGTCGGAGATCCCGGCCGGCGCGGCGATCGTCTCGCAGATGCAGGTCCGCCCGCCGAAGCAGATCTGGATCGGCCGCGCCCGCGAGCACCGCCTCGAGGTCAAGACGATCACGGGCGACGAGGCCGCCGAGCGCGCCGCGGACCAGGTCGTCGGCGCCGACGTCCTGCTCCAGGCCGGGCCGCAGCCGAAGAAGAAGTGGTACAAGCGCTCCGCGCCGCGCGTGCCGGGCATGTACCCGCCGCGGGTGTACAAGCCGCAGCTGTACCCGCCGGACGTCAACATGGGCCCGGGCGGGCTGCAGGTGCGGATGCCGCAGCTCAAGGCCCCACAGGTCCAGGGACCGCAGATGGGCTCCGTGAACGCCCAGCAGTTCATGAAGCCCGGCCAGCTCAAGCTTCCGGGCCGCGGCGGCGGCGCCCCGACGGGCCCGCTGATGCCCACGCAGGGCGTCTTCAAGCAGAAGCCGTGGCTGCCGTGGTGGCTGATCCCGCTGCTGCTGTTGCTCCTGCTCCTGCTGTTCTTCCTGCTGCGCACGCTTCCGCAGAACGTGGTCGTGCCCAACGTCGTCAACCAGAAGTCGACGTTCGACGCCGAGAAGAAGCTGACCGAGGCCGACCTCAAGCTCGACCCGAACAAGAAGGAACAGCCCACCGACAAGGCCAAGGCGGGCACGATCCTGCAGCAGACGCCGAAGGCGGGCGAGAAGGTCGAGAAGGGCACGCCGGTCGCGGTGCTCGTCGCCGTCGGCACCGGCAAGCACAGCGTCCCGGACATCACCAAGAAGACCGCGAGCGACGCGGACGCGCTCCTGCGCACCAAAGACCTGACGCTCGGTCAGGCCTCGCCGCAGCCGGTCGACCCGAAGGGCCTGATCGTCAGCCAGATCCCGGCCGCGGGCGAGATCGTCAAGGCCGGTACGCCGGTGAACATCTTCTACGCCGACCCGGCCGACGCCGCCAACAAGAAGAAGCAGAAGGACAAGGGCAAGAACGGCGCCGGTGGCGCCGGCGGTGCCGGCGGCGGCGGTGGTGGCGGCGGCGACAAGGCCGCCGCGGACATCATCATCCCCGCGATCGGCAAGGACGACCTCGACACCTACGCCAAGAAGGTCGCCGACCTGGGCATCGTCCCGAAGGTGCGCAAGGAGTTCAACGACGCGCCGAAGGGCACGCTGTTCGCGACCGACCCGCCCGGCGGCACGAAGGTCGCGCCCAAGTCGACGGTCACGCTGCTCGTCTCCGTGGGCCAGCCGCAGGTCGTCTACACCAACGGCAAGGACATCCTGCGCCTCAACGGGGCCAACGGGCAGAAGCTCGACCCGGTCGCGACGAGCCCGGACGACGAGACGAACCCGACGTGGACCGCCGACGGCGAGCACGTCGCCTACATCTCCGGCGGCCGCGTGATGCTCAAGGACCTGACGAAGAAGAACTCGGCCGCGGTCCCACTGACGCCGGACGGCCGCGAGTTCGCCGACCTCGCGTGGGCGCCGACCGGCGACCGCAACATGCTCGCGATGGACGAGATCAAGCGCGACGACCAGGACAACGTCACCGACACGAACCTCTGCCTGGCGCTGATCACGAAGGAGACCGAGATCAACTGCATCGACGAGCCGGGCTTCTCGGTGATCCGCCACCTGCACTGGGGGACGGACGGTCGGTCGATCCTCGGCGTCGGCGTCAAGAACAACACCGGGCTGGACACCTTCTTCGGCATCGTCCGCTGGAAGGTCAAGGCAGACAAGCCGGCGTTCTCGGTCGATCCCGCCGACTGGACCAAGGGCAAGTTCCTGACCGACACCGACACCTCGGGCAAGGGCGTGCTCGACGCGGAGGTCTCGCCGGACGGCAAGCGGCTCGCGCTCGTGTCGAACCTGGGCTCGTCGTTCTACCGGTTGTGGCTGGCCGACGACAAGGAGGACTTCGCGCTCTCCAGCGCCAAGCCGACCGCGGTGCGCGCGTGCAAGGTCACCTGGCGCGGCGACTCGAAGGAGCTGCTGGTCGTGACGGCCGACGCGGAGTGCCGAGAGGACGTCGCGAGCGTCGAACGCATCCCCGCCAACGATGTCCGCGACAAGAAGGAGCTGACCCCGACGGGCGATGACCCGTCGTATCAGCCTTTGACGATCGGAGGCTAAGAGGCGTGCTGTGCCCCAGCTGCCGGCGCCAGCTCGAGCGTGGAGCGAGCTACTGCGGCAGCTGTGGCACGCCTTTGAACGGCGCCGTGGCGCCGTTGGAGCTGGTGCTGGCGGACGCGACGCGGGTGCCGGTGGTGTCCGAGATGACGATCGGGAGGGCGCCGGGCGCGTCGCTGGTGATCGCCGATCCGTCGGTCTCGCGCGTGCACGCGCGGATCTCGGCTGACGCGCAGATCGAGGACGCGGGCTCCAGCCACGGGACGTACCTGGACGGCGTGCGGGTGACCGATCCGCTGCCGCTGCGCGACGGCGCGAAGATCCGGCTCGGCGACGCCGAGCTGCGGGTGGAGCGCCGCCGCGACGTCGCCGAGGCGGGCCGCACGATCGTCGTCTCCCAGGACGCCGCGCCGCATGTGCTGATGCCGGCGCCGCCGGCCTCGGGCACGCAGTTCGGGATGCGCCCCGCGCTGCGGGCCGGGTATGCGCTCAAGCGCCTGGACGCGTCGGAGGGGCGCAAGCGCTGGGTGCTGCGCGACCTCGAGTCGGGCACGTTCCTGCGGCTGTCGGACAACGACGCGAAGCTGTTCCAGCTGCTCGACGGCTCGCATTCGCTCGTCGACCTGGTGCAGCTCTCCGAGCAGACCTTCGGCGCGACCGGGCCCGCCCGGCTGGCGCGGCTGCTCACCGACCTCGGTGAGCGCGGCTTCCTCGAGGGCGTCGCGGGCGGCAAGCCGCTGATCGAGGCGCCGACGAGCCGCTGGCGCAAGCTGGTCAAGCCGCGCGAGAAGGTCTTCACCGGGGTCGGCCCGAAGATCGAGTCGATCTACCGCGGCGGCGGGTGGGTGCTCTTCACGCGCCCTGCGCTCTGGTTCATCGCGGGGCTGATCGTCACCGGGATCGTGACGTTCGTGGCGCTGATCCTCGGCCGCTACGGGACGCCGTTCGTGGTCGCGAAGAAGTTCGGCTGGGGCGGGCTCGTGTTCCTGCTCGGCCGCTTCGCGGTCGTGTCGGTGCACGAGCTCGCGCACGGCCTGACGATGGCGTCGTTCGGGCGCCGGATCCACCGCGCGGGCCTGAAGGTGATCGCGATCTTCCCGTACGCGTTCGTGGACACGTCGGAGGCGTGGTTCGAGCCGCGCCGGCGGCGGATCGCGGTCTCGGCGGCCGGCCCGGTGTCGGACTTCTCCGTCGGCGCGGTGTTCGCGATCTGCGCGCTGCTGCTGCCCGCGGGCATCGTGCGCGACATCTTCTTCAACCTCGCGTTCGCGGCCTACGTGGGCGGGTTCTTCAACCTCAACCCGTTCATCGAGCGCGACGGCTACCACATGCTCGTGGACTGGCTCAACGAGCCCGGCCTGCGGCGGCGCGCGAAGGAGCAGTTCGAGCGGCGCCTCGGCGGCAAGGGCGAGTCGACCGACTCGCCGGTGCTGCTGCGCTACTCCCTGTGGGGTGTCGGGTGGTCGATCCTGGCGGCGTGCTTCGCGATCGGCATGTCGCTGCGCTACGAGAAGGTGTTCCTGGCGATCACCGACAACAAGGCGGTCGTCTACGGCGTGATGGGGACGCTGTGGGTGGCGTTCTTCCTGCCGGTGTTCTTCGTGCTCGGCAAGCCGATCTGGAAACGGATCCGTGAGTGATGGCGGCGACCGAGTCTGATCTCGCGGCCAAGCTGCTCGAGCGGCTGCTGTCCGACCAGGCATTCCGCGCCCAGTTCCGGCGCGACCCCGCGGGCGCCTGCCGCGAGGCGGGGCTGGACTCGCTCGCCCAGGAGATGTCCGTGGGCGGCGGCAAGGCGATGATGACGCTCGACATCCGCGAGTCGAAGTCCTCGCTGGCGGGCGTGATGATGGCCGCCGCCATGGAGGGCGTCGGGATCTACCAGTTCACCGAGAACATCCTCCCGCACTTGGAGGAGATCCCCGGGCAGGTCGCGGACGTGCTCTCGCGGGTGGACATGCCCGCGATCCCGGACTTCCTCAAGAAGCCGGTCTCCGGCGGGGGCGCGATCGCGACGGCGGCCGAGCCGTCGGGCGGCGGCGACGCGCTCGGCGGTGCGGCCGACGCGGGTGTGCCCGCGGGCGGCGGGGGTGCGGCGGCGGCCGCGGCGGCGCCCCCGGTCGTGCCCGAGGCGCCCGCGGACGGCGGGGCGGCCAAGGAGGCGGCCGCGAAGGCGCTCGAGCAGGCGGGCGGAAACAAGGGCGCGGCGGCCGGCGCCGATGCGGCCGCGGACGGGAAGGGCGCGGCGGCGGGCGACAAGGGCGCGGACGCGGCGGCGGGCGGCAAGGATGCGGGCGCGGACAACAGCGCCGCCGAGGACGCGGCCAAGCAGATCGCCAAGGAGAACTCGCCCGAGACGGCTCAGCAGGCCAAGGAGGACGCCGCGGCGAACGCGCTCGACGAGCAGACGACCGGCGCCCCGGGCTCCTCCGATCTGCCGACGACGGACACGACGCTGCCCACCGACGCGCCGCCGGCGGACACGACCCTGCCGACCGACGCGCCGCCGGCGGGCGCGGCGACGCCGCCGGTCGACCCGGCCGCGAGCGCGCCACCCGCCACACCCGCTCCCCCCGAGACCCCCGCCCCGCCGGCCGACCCGGCCGCGGAGATCCCGTCCGGCAAGCCGGTCGAGGCCGACGCGCCGGTCCCGCCGCCCGAGGCCGGCGGCGAGGTGCCGCCACCCGAGGCGGCCGGCGGCGACGCCGTCGTCCCGCCGCCCGAGGCCGGTGGCAACGGCGCCGTGGCGGAGGCCGCGGCCGGCAAGGGGAAGGCCAAGTCCGGCGTCGCCCGGCTCGCCGACGCGCTGACCGGTCGGCGCGCCCGGCCCGCCCCGACCGCCGTGCAGCCCGCCGTCGCGGCATCGACCGGTGACGCGGCGAGCGTCCCGAAGGGCAGCTCGCTCCCGGTGCCCGCCGACACGACGCTTCCGACCGACGCGCCGGCCGCCGGCGTGGCACCCGCCGATACCACGCTCCCGACCGACGCGCCCGCCGCCGGCGCGGCACCCGCCGACACCACGCTGCCCACCGACGCGCCCGCGCCGGACGACACGACGTTGCCGACGTCCGCACCGGACCTCGCCGAGTCGGTCGTCTACAGCGCCGGCAAGCCGGAAGCCCTCGCGCTGCTCAAGAACAAGAACATCGTCCTCGACGCGGCCGGCAAGAAGGAGCTCAGGGCGTCCCACGTCGATCCCCGCGTCGTCGCCGTGCTGACGAAGCTCAGCGCCGACCACAAGATCACCGTCAACCGCTTCGCCGACGGCGTCGACATCTCGGCGATCGACGGCGAGCCCGTCAGCCCGGACAGCCCGATCGCCCGCGAGGTCGCCTCCGAGCTCTCGCAGCTCAACAAGGACTACCGGCCGGACGAGATCGGGTCCCCGTTCCAGATCCGCGGCCACGGCTACTTCACCGACGCCGAACACCAGACCTCGATCCACGTCGGCTTCCAGGACGACCTGCCCGAGGACTGGAAGCCGCCGTCCGACGTCGCCGTCAAGGAGACGGTGGCGCCGCCCGAAGCCGCCCCGCAGACGCCCGCCGTCGCGCCCGCGCCCGACGCGGCGCCCGTCGCCGCGCCGCCGGTGACGCCCGCGCCGGTCGCCCCGACGCCGGCGCCCGTCGCCGAGGCCGCCGCGGCCGACCCGCCGCCCAAGCGCAACCGCGAGTCCCAGCTCTTCCTGAAGGCCGTCTCGGCCACGGCAGCGGCGAAGGAGTCCAGCGAGGCGCGCAAGAACCCATCCCAGATCTTCCAGCAGGTCGTCGAGGCGCCGAAGCCCAAGACGCCCGTCGCCGTGGCCGCCGCGGTCGACCCGGCGGCGCTCGCGCAGGCCGTCGCCGCCCCCGGCGCCTACCCGGGCGACAGCGCGTCGCAGGAGCAGGTCGCGGCTTGGATGGCGTCCGAGGCGCAGCGCCGCGGCCTCCCGCCCGAGCTGCCGCTGATGGCCTCGCTCGTCGAGTCGGGGATGAAGAACCTGCACTACGGCGACGCCGACTCGGTGGGGTTCTTCCAGATGCGCGTCGGGATCTGGGACTCCGGGCCCTACAAGGGCTTCAGCGACCATCCGGAGCTGCAGCTCAAGTGGTTCCTGGACAACGCGGAGACGGTCAAGAAGGCGCGGATCGCCGCGGGCAAGCCGATCGACGACCCGAACCAGTTCGGCGACTGGATCGCCGACGTCGAACGCCCCGCCGAGCAGTACCGCGGCCGCTACCAGCTCAAGCTCTCCGAGGCGCAGGAGCTGATCAAGAACCGGCCCGCCGTCGCCGCGCCGGCGGCCGCCCCGGCCGCGGTCGAGGCCGCCGCCGCGGTCGCTCCCGCCGGCGGTGGCGGCAGCTCGCTCGGCGCCGCGGCACTGCAGATCGCCCACTCCCAGAAGGGCGTGCGCGAGATCGGCGGCGCGAACATGGGCCCGCAGGTCAACCAGTACCTCGCCGCGGCCAAGGTCGCTCCCGGGAACCCGTGGTGCGCGTCGTTCGTCACGTGGTCGCTGGAGAAGGCCGGCCACAAGATGCCGGGCCAGGGCTGGGCGGCCGTGCAGACGTGGGTGCGCAACGCCGAGGCGGGCCAGAACAACCTCAAGATCGTCAGCCCCGAGGACGCGCGGCCCGGGGACATCGTCGCCTATGACTGGGGCGGCCAGGACGACTTCGGCTCCGACGGCCACATCGGCTTCCTGGACAGCACCGTCCAGGGCGGGAAGTTCAAGGCGCTGGAGGGCAACAACGCCGACGCGGTCACGAGCACGGACCGCCAGATGGGCAGCGCGAACATCAAGTTCATCCGGATCGAGGGCAACGCGTCGCCGGGCGCCGCGGCGCAGGTCGCCCAGCCGTCGGGCAACGGCGTCGCGCAGGTGGCCGACCAGGCACCCGCGGGCGGCCGCGCCTCGGCCCCGATCGACCCGACGCAGTTCGGCGCCGAGGGCGGCGGCGGCCAGGCATCGGCCGAGGCGCTCGCGCTGCTGAACAACAAGAACGTCGTCTTCGACTCCGACGGCATCGCCGACATCAAGGCCGGCCGGATCGACCCGCGGGTCGTGGCAGTGCTGACCAAGCTCTCCGGCGAGCACAAGATCACGGTCACGTGCATGTGCTCGGACCACGACAAGTTCACCGCGGGCGGCTCGGTCTCCAACCACCACTTCGGCCGCGGGATGGACATCGGGGCGATCGACGGCGAGATCGTCGGGCCGGGCAGCCCGCTGGCGCGCGAGGTCGCGTCAGAGCTCTCGCAGCTGAACCCCGACTACCGCCCGAACGAGATCGGCTCGCCGTTCGCGATCGCCGGCCCCGGCTACTTCACCGACGCCGCCCACCAGAACCACATCCACGTCGGGTTCAAGCAGGAGATCAGCGCGGACTGGAAGCCGCCGGCGGACGTCGCGTCCGCCGCCCCCGCGCCGGTCGCCACCGCGGCCGCCGTCCAGCCCGGCACGCCCGCGCCTGCCGGAGCCGCCGCCGCTGCGGCCGCCGCCGAGCCGCCGCCCAAGCGCGACAAGGCGTCGCAGCTGTTCCTGAAGGCCGTCACCGCGAAGGCCGCCGAGTCGGACGCCAAGGAGCGGGCGAGCACGCCGTCGCAGCTCTTCCAGAAGGTCGATGCGCCGCCCAAGGCCGCGGCCGCCGCGGCACCCGCACCCGCGGTCGACCCGGCCGCCGCACAGCAGGCCGCGCCCGCCCAGCCCGCGGTGGGGCAGGCCGCCGCGGCCGCCGATCCCGCTGCCGCGGCGGCCGTCGCCGCCGCCGCGCCCGACGCCTACCCGGGCGACAACGCGCCGCAGGCGGAGATCGCGGCGTGGATGGCGGGCCAGGCGCAGAAGCGCGGGCTGCCGCCGCAGCTGCCGCTGATGGCCTCGCTCGTCGAGTCCGGCATGAAGAACCTCAACTTCGGCGACGCGGACTCGGTCGGGTTCTTCCAGATGCGCGTCGGCATCTGGAACCAGGGCGCTTACGCGGGGTTCCCGGACAAGCCGGAGCTGCAGGTCAAGTGGTTCCTCGACCAGGCCGAGGCGGTCAAGCGCCAGCGTCTGGTCGCGGGCAAGTCGGTCAGCGATCCGAACCAGTTCGGCGATTGGATCGCGGACGTCGAGCGCCCCGCCGCCCAGTACCGCGGCCGGTACCAGCTCAAGCTCGATGAGGCCAACAGCCTGCTCTCCCAGGCGCCGTCGCAGCCCGCCGCGGCGCCCCCCGCGGCATCGCTCCCCGTGGCTGACCCGGCCGCCGCTGCCGCTTCCGCCGCCGCGCTCGGCGACGCCAAGCTCCCGGCCGAGGTGCTCGCGCCGGTCGAGCAGGCGATCGCGGCCGGCGACGCGCCCGGGCCGAAGGCGCTCGCGGCGATCCAGGAGGCGTCGAAGTACATCGGCACCGATTACAAGTGGGGCGGGTCGACGCCGCAGACCGGGTTCGACTGCTCGGGCCTGATGCAGTGGGCCTACGCGCAGTCGGGCATCCAGATCCCGCGCGTCACCTACACGCAGATCGCGGCCGCCAACGGGGTCGAGATCGCCGACCGCGCCGCGCTCAAGCCCGGCGACCTCGTGTTCTTCGCCAACCAGGGCGACGTCCACCACGTCGGCATGTACCTCGGCGGCGACAAGTTCCTGCACGCGCCGCACACCGGTGACGTGGTCAAGGTCTCGAGCCTCGACGAGCCGTACTACGCGTCGCAGTTCGCGGGCGGGCGCCGGTTCGACCAGGCCGCCGGCGTCGCCGCCGTCCCCGCCTCGGCCCCCGCGGCGGCGCCGGTCGCCGCCGCCGCGGCAGCGGCACCCGCCGCACCCGCGATCGACCCCGCCGACGTCGCCAAGGCCCAAGCCGCGGTCGCGCGCGACGCCGCCGAGGTCCGCCGCAACGCCTCGCAGCTCTTCCAGGCCGTCAAGGCGGTCGAGGCCTCCAAGGAACGCGAGAAGAAGGTCTCGATGATGTTCCTGAAGGCGATCGACCCGTCGCAGGTCAAGCGGCCCGCCGCCGCTGCCGCCGCGGCGGCGCCGCCGCCCGCCGCGCCGCCGGTGACCCCGCCCGCGGAGCCCGCCGCCGCCTCACTCCCCGTCGAGCCGACCCCACCCGCCGCGCCGGTCGCTCCGACGCCGCCGTCGGAGGTGGCCGCGCCCGCTCAGCCCGACGCCGACGCCGCGACGCCCGCGGGCAAGCCGGCGCAGGCCGGCGCGCCCGTCTCGATCGACCTCGCCGACACGACCACCGACTACCCGGGCGACAACGCCGGCCAGGCCGCGCTCGCCAAGTGGCTGGGCAAGCAGGCCGAGAAGGCGGGCCTCCCGCCCGAGCTGCCCGTGATGGCCTCGCTCGTCGAGTCCGGCGTGCGCAACCTCAACTACGGCGACCGCGACTCGGTCGGCTTCTTCCAGATGCGCACCCAGATCTGGAACTCCGGCGCGTACGCCGGCTACCCGCAGAAGCCCGAGCTGCAGGCCAAGTGGTTCATCGACCAGGCGCTCGCGGTCAAGAAGCAGGCGATCGCCCGCGGCGACGTCAACTTCGGCAAGGACCCGAACGCGTTCGGCGAGTGGATCGCCGACGTCGAGCGCCCGGCCGAGCAGTACCGCGGCCGCTACCAGCTGCGGCTCGGCGAGGCCCGCAAGCTGCTGGGTTAAGCGGGGGGTTCCGGGGGCGGCAGCCCCCGGTGCAAATCGGTGCGGCCGCTCCGAGGGGCGGCCGCAGGCGAAGCGTGTGTTTCGTGCGGGCGGTCTAGCCCTCGCCGCCGCCGCTGACGCCGCCGCCGCTGCTGCCGCCGCTCGAGCCGCCGCTGCTGCCGCCGGACGAGCCGCCGCTGCTGCCGCCGGTCGAGCCGCCGGTCGAACCGCCGGTGCTGCCGCCGGTCGAACCGCCGGTGCTGCCGCCGGTCGAACCGCCGGTGACGCCGCTGCTGCCGCTCTGCGGGGTGACGTTGTTCTGGGGCGTGACGTTGTTCTGCGGCGCGGTGTTGTTCGAGGCCGCGGCCTTCTTCTTCGGGTCCTTCTTGAGCGTCGGCAGCTTCGTGAACTTCGCGGCGGCCGCGGAGCCGGCGGGCAGCGAGTAGCCGGCGTTGGTCATGCCCTCGAGCGCCGTCTTCATGTCGTCCTGGAAGCCGAGCGCGGCCTTGCCCTGGCGGGCGTATCCGGCGCGGTCCTTGCGCTTGCCCTCGCCGGCGGCCTTGCGGTACGCCGCGCCGGCGCCGCCCAGAGCGTCGACCATCTGCTTGCGCAGGACGGTGTCGGCCGGGCTGATCTTCAGCTTGCCCAGCGACTTGGCGGCGCCGCTGTACGCGCCCCACAGCTGGTTCGTGGCCGCGACCTGGGAGGTGCGCTTGCCGGCGTTGCTCAGATTGCGGGCCGCGGTCTTCTCCTTGGCCTCGAGGCGGCCGAGGATCGTCTGCACGTTCTTGGCGAACTTGGCGTCGGGGCCGACGCCGAAGACCGTGCCGTCCGTGATCTGCATCGAGGAGGCGATCGAGCCGCAGGTGTCGCCCTCGGCGAAGCACGCCATCGTCGCGACGCCCGCGCTGGTGGGCACGGAGTAGACCGACGCGGTCTTGTCGCCGACGGTCACGCCTTCGTGCAGCAGCGCCTGCTTGCCGTCGCCGATGTCGACGGTCTTGGCCTCGGGGATGTCGCCCTTGCGCAGATCGCCCGGCAGCAGCGTCGAGTTGTTCGCGGACTTGTCGGCGGTGCCGATGACGACCGTTCCGCCCTTCGGGCCGCCGATGGCGACCGGGCTCTCGATGCCGGGAACCGCGGGAGCCTCGCCGGTGCCCTGGGACCAGCCCGCGGGCACCTGCAGCGCGATGCCGCCGGCGGAGATCGGCACGGCCGCGCCGGGCGTGGGGGAGGCCTTCGCCTGCGGGGTGCTGGTCGGGGTCGCCGAGCCACCGCCGCCACCGCCGCCGAGCGCGACGACGCCGATGATGGCCACCGTGGCGACGCCACCGACGATCGCGGCGGGCACGATCCACTTCGGCCGGCCGCCGCCGCTGTCACCCGTGTCCTGCTTGGGCGGCTTCGGCGTCTTCTTGGGCGGCTCCGGCAGCGTCTGCGGCATCATCGTGTCGGCGACGAGCGGCGTGGACGGCTGCGGATCCGGGGTGAGCGGCGGCGCGCTGTACGGCGCGGGCGTGACCGGGGCGGGGGCGACGGCCTCGACCGGCGGCGGCGTCAGCGCCGGCTCCTCGGTCGGCGGGCGTGACGGCTCCGGCGCGATGTAGGTCTCGAAGGACTTGGCGGGCTCCTCGACGGGCGGCGGCGCGAGGCCGGCCGGCGGCGCGGAGAAGTTCTCGGCGGGCGTCGGCGTGACGACCTCAGGAGGCGTCGGCGTCGAGGGCGCGACGTTGCCGAGGCCGGGCGCGGTCTGGAAGCCGGTCGGCGCGGCGTCGACCACGGGCTCGGCGGCCGGCGGCTCAGGCGCGGCCTGCGGGGCGGCGGCGATCAGCGCGTCGGTGGGCGGCGGCGGAGCGGGCGTGCCGAAGGTGACGAAGCCGGTCTCGGCGATCGGCTCGGGGTCCGGCTGCGCGATCGGCGTGGACGGAACCGCCTGCGAGGGCATCGGCGTCGGCGGGCCGACGATGGGCTCGGGCAGCGGCGTCGCGGTCTCCGACGGCGGCGGCGTGTACATCGGCGGCGCAGCCGAAGGGCCGGTGTCGGACGCGGGCGCGCCCCAGGCGAAGGACTTGAACTCCTCGGACGCGGCGTCGCCGGTGGAGGTGCCCGGGAACGGGGCGGGCGTCAGCGGCTGGGCGCCGTTGGACTGGGCGGTCTCGCGCTCGATCAGGCGGGCCTCGCGGCGCCAGCGCGGGCCGAGCAGCCCGAGCACGATCTCCTCGAACTCGTCCCACGCGTCGTTCGCGTTCTGCGTGCGCGAGCCCGGCTCCTTGACCAGCAGCTTCTCGATCCAGTCCGAGATGCGCTGATCGACCTCGGGGCGGATCGACTTGACCGGCGCGATCGGCTCGTTGACGTGGCGCAGCAGGATCGCCATCGGCGCGTCGGAGTCGTGGAACGGGACGTTGCCCGTGAACATCTCGAAGGCCATGCAGCCGACCGAGTACAGGTCGGTCCAAGGGCCGATCTCCTGCGCCATCGCCTGCTCGGGCGCCATGTAGGTCGGCGTGCCCACGGTCGTGCCGGTCGCCGTCAGGAACGCGCCCGTCTGCATCTTCGTGGTCGCCTTGGCGATGCCGAAGTCGGCGATCTTCACGCGCCCGTCCGAGGTGACCATCAGGTTCTCGGGCTTGAGGTCGCGGTGCACGATGCCCTGCGCCTCGGCGTTGGTCAGGCCGGCGAGCAGGCCTTCCAGGACGCCGCCGATCTGCGCCAGCGTCATCCGCCCCACATACGGTCGCAGCGAGCCGCGCTCGACGTACTCCATCGCGATGTACGGCGTGCCGTCGTGCTCGAAGTAGTCGTGCACGGTCACGATGTTCGGGTGGCTCAGCGAGCCGGCGACCCGCGACTCGCGCAGGAACCGCTGGGCGAACGAGGGGTCCGAGGCGTGGAACGCGCCGAGCTCCTTGAGGGCGACGAACCGGTCGAGGTCCGTCTGACGCGCCAGGTACACCATCGCCATACCGCCGCGACCCACCTCCCGGAGGATCTCGTAACGGCCGACTGTTTTCATAATGGCGTCAGGCATCCCTGCGTTCCCGTTGTTGCTGACCTCGGAGGCTCCGCGTAGTATCGCCACGCAACCTCAAAGCGGCAACCACTCTTAAGGGTGAAGCTCTTCGTCCTCGACACCCACACGATCTACCGCCGGGGACTGGTGGCTTGTCTTGACCTGCTCGAGGAGGTCGAATCGGTCGCCGACGCCGAGCGTGTGCGCGACGCGTGGGAGCATCCGGCGCTGTTCGATGCGGACCTCGTGCTGGTCGATCCGTCGCTGCCGGGCGGCGCGGACTTCGTCACCGGCGTCCGCGAGACGATCGGCTCGCGGGTGATCGTGTGCGCCTCAGAGGCCGGCAAGGACGCTGCGCTTTCCGCTCTGCAAGCGGGCGCGGTCGGCTACTTACGCAAGGACGAGCTGACCCCGGAAACGCTGTCGTCGGCGGTGCGCGCGGCAGCCGACGGGACGAGCGTCGTGGCCCCCGACATGCTCGAGCACCTGCTGGCCAAGCTGCCCGAGTCCGCCGAGGCCAAGCCCACACCCGCGCGGCTCACCGATCGCGAGCAGCAGGTGCTGGCGCTGATCGCGGCGGGCCATCCCACCCGCGAGGTGGCGTTGGAGCTCTCATACTCTGAACGCACCGTGAAGAACGTTCTGCACGATGTCGTCACGAAGCTCAACGCGCGCAGCCGCTCGCAAGCAGTGGCTTTCGCAGTACGCGAAGGTCTCATCTAGATTGTCGTTGTGCTGACGCAGTGGCTGGACGGGCGGCGCATGGTCATCTGCGCCGGCTCGGGCGGCGTCGGCAAGACGACCACCGCTGCCGCGGTCGCGCTCGGGCTCGCCGAGCAGGGCAAGAAGGTCGCCGTGGTGACGATCGACCCCGCGCGGCGGCTCGCCGACGCCCTCGGGTTGCAGGAGCTCGACAACGAGCCGCGTCGCGTCGAGGCCGACGTCGCGGGCGAGCTGTGGGCGATGATGCTCGACGCCAAGCGCACGTTCGACGAGCTGATCGAGGCGCTGGCGCCGGACGAGCGCACCCGCGACGAGGTCTTCGCCAACCGGATCTACCAGCAGCTGTCCAGCGCGGTCGCCGGCTCGCAGGAGTTCACCGCGATCGCCAAGCTCTACGAGCTCGACCGCTCCGGCGAGTTCGACGTGCTCGTCCTGGACACGCCGCCGTCGCGCAACGCGCTCGACTTCCTCGACGCCCCCGGCCGCCTGACCCGCTTCTTCCAGGGCCGCGCGATCCGCGTCTTCCTGCGCCCCGCCGGACTGAGCGGGCGCATCATCGGGCGCGGCGGCAGCGTCGTGTTCAGCATCCTCCAGCGGGTCACGGGCGTCGACCTGCTGCGCGACCTCTCGGTCTTCTTCCGCTCGCTCGGCGGGATGATCGACGGCTTCACCGAGCGCGCCCGCCGCGTCGGCGCGCTGCTCTCGGACCCCGCGACCACGTTCCTGATCGTCACCGCCCCGCGCCACGACCCGGTGGAGGAGGCGATCTACTTCCACCGCAAGCTGCGCGAGGCCGACATGCCGTTCGGCGGCCTCGTGGTCAACCGCGTGCATCAGCCGCCCGACGACGCGTTGCCGGACGCGGTCGCGTCGGGCCTCGGGCCGGCGCTGGCCGAGCGGGTCACGCTCGCGACGAGCGAGCTGGCCGCGCTCGCCGCCCGCGACGCCGCGAACGTCGCCCGCCTGCGCGACGCGCTCGCCGACCCGCCGACGATCCTCGTCCCCGAGCTCGACGACGACGTCCACGACCTGGACGGCCTTGCGCAGATCCGCGAACACCTCTTCTGAGGCGCTCGTCCGCATGGTCCGGCTGCCGCCTGAGCGGCGCGGCTCCGGCTGGCCGTGGACGATCCCCGCGCTCGCCGGCTTCGAGGAGCTGCCGCTGAACCCGGCGGTGACGTTCCTGGTGGGCGAGAACGGCTCGGGCAAGTCGACGCTGGTCGAGGGGATCGCGGTCGCCGCCGGGTTCGCGCCCGAGGGCGGCAGCCTCGGCTTCGGGGCGCGCACCCGGGACGAGACGCCGCCGCTGGGCGACGCGCTCGTGCTCGTCCGCGGCGCCCGCCGTCCGCGCACCGGGTTCTTCCTGCGCGCCGAGAGCTTCTTCAACGTCGCCACCCGGATCGACGAGCTCGACGAGGACCCGCCTCCGCGCGGGCAGGACCGGCTGATCGACGCCTACGGCGGCGTCTCGCTGCACGAGCGCTCGCATGGCGAGAGCTTCCTCGCGCTCGCCATGCACCGCTTCGGCCCGAACGGCCTCTACGTGCTCGACGAGCCCGAGGCCGCGCTCTCCCCGCAGGGACTGCTGACGCTGCTGCGGCGCATGCACGAGCTGGTCGTCGAGGGCTCGCAGTTCATGATCGCCACCCACTCGCCGGTCCTGCTCGCCTACCCGGGCGCGCTGATCTACGAGCTGGGCGAGGACGGGCCGGCGCCCACGGCCTACGAGGACACCGACCACTTCCAGCTGACGCGCGCCTTCCTGGACGCGCCGGACCGCTTTCTACGCCGGCTCTTCGACGACGCGTAGGTCGTCGGCGATCCGGCGCAGCGCCGGGTCCAGGTGACCGCAGAGCACGTCGCGCAGGACCGCCCGCAGGCAACCGCCGAGCTCGGACACGAGTGCCTCGACGCCCTCGCCAGGGCGAACGAAGCCGGCGACCGCGGCGCGCTCGAGCGAGATCGCCTCGCGCACCCGCGCCTCGAGGCGGGCGCGGTCGGGCGCCTCGGCGCAGATCGCGGCCATCCGCTCGGCGACGCCGTCGTAGCCCGTCCGGTCGACGTCGGCGAACAGCGCCTTGGCCGCCAGCAGCCAGTCGGTGAGCGCCTCGACGTCGTTGCCGCGCTCGCAGCCGAGCTCGAACCGGCGTAGCGCCCACGCGAGCTCGCCCGAGCGGGGCATGCGGCGGGAGACGAGGCCGCAGAACGCGCGCAGCGGGTCCTCCTCGTCGGCGTGGAGCAGGCAGTCCCCCGCAGGGCGGCGCAGGCCGGTGGCGAGCGGGATCGCCATCCACGTGCTGCCGTCGGTGCGGGCCCAGGCGGTCGGACCGAGCGCGGGCTCGGCGTCATCCCACAGCCGCAGGGCGGTCTGGAGCTTGCGCAACCGGCGGCCGGCCGCCTCGAGCGCGCGGCCCTCCCCGCGTGAGCTCTCCAGGGCCAGCACCGCGACGGTGGCGTGCGGGTCGTCGGACAGGCCGTCGGGCGCGTCGGCCAGCGTCGTCCCCCGCACGAGCGCGAGGCCCTCGCCGAGCGGGACCTCGTCCGTCTCGATCACGAGGCCCTCGACCTGCGCCAGCACGACCGAGAGCTCGCAGCCGCTGTAGACGACCTCCTCGAGCTCCGCGAACGCGGCGCGGAAGCGGTCGGCGTCGAAGACGAACTCGGTCTGGTCCCCCCAAACGGCGCCGAGGAAGGCCTGCAGCGCACAATCCGGCAGCGCGCGGGCGTCGCCGGCGGGGACGCGGCGGCCGCGGTGGCGCAGGTATCCGGGCAGGTCGGGCAGCTGGGCGAGCCCACGGGCCGCGGCTGGGTAGGAGGGCAGCCGGGAGAGCATGCCGATCCGCTGCGCGATGAAGCGGCCGGTCAGCGGCTTGTAGCAGTACAGCGGCGCCGATCGGGTCGGCGTCGCGTCGAGCTCGAACGGGATCTCGGCGCCCCCGGACACCTCCTCAGCCAGCTGCCAGGCGGCTTCCTCGACGAAGGCCGCGAGTGAGTCATGCAGCGCCCGGTTGTGCATGGCGGCGCGATTCCACGCGCAGGGGCGGGCTCCTGCCCGCTGCAACGTTTCCGTCCGAAGACTGTGCTACGCGGCGACGACTTCGGGCGCTTCGGCGCAGGAACCCTGCGCGCCGAGCCACTCGGAGCCGTAGGTGCGCATCGAGTCGATGATCGGCACCAGCGCGCGGCCCTTGTCCGTCAGCGCGTACTCGACCCGCGGCGGGACCTCGGGGAAGGTCGTGCGGTGCAGGATCCCCTCCTCCTCGAGCGAGCGCAGGCGCAGCGAGAGCGTGCGCGGGGAGATCCCCCCGAGCGAGCGCTCGAGCTCACAGAACCGCGACCGCCCTTCGGCCAGGTCGCGGACGATCAACAGCGTCCACTTGCCGCAGACGATCTCAGCGGTGCGACAGACTGGGCAATCGGGATCCGGCATCGATTACCCAGTCTAGCCGCAAAGCTTCATTTCATGAAGCGAGCTGGCCCGCGCGCCGGCCGAAATGCGGCGCCAGGGTCTGGCCCCTTAGATGTCGGTCGGTCCCGCCGCGCGACTTCGTCCCGCGGACCTAAAGGGGCCTGACCCCTTTAACCGTTGAGCAGGCTTCCGAGGCCGCCGCCCGAGGAGTTCTGGGCGACCGGGACGATCCGGCCCTCGGACGGCTGGACGAGCACCCAGCCCTGGCCCTGGAAGGACATCTGGACCGACTCGCCCGAGCCGCGGCCGACCAGGTTCTTCATCTTGAAGTCGGTCTTGATGCCGGTCGAGACGCCCGAGGACCAGGTGATCGCGGCCTGCGCGTCGGCGAACGTCGGCGCCGAGGCGACGTTGAGCAGGACGGGCGGGCCGTCGGAGAGGATCGCCACCCAGCCGGTGCCCTGGAGGGCCATGTTGAACAGGCCGCCGCCCATCATCGAGGAGGCGCCCTCGACGCGGCGGATGTCCCAGTCGATCCCGGTGTCGAACGCGAGCAGGTTCGGCCCGTTGACCGTGATCATGTCGTTCTCGAGGTAGATCAGGTGGATGTCCTGCGCCTGGTCGGCCAGGAACACTTCGCCCCGCCCCGTGACCTTCATCAGCTGCGTGCCCTCGCCGGTCACGGCCTTCTTGAGCATGCGGCCGAGGCCACCCGAGCCTGCATGCTCGAAGGTCACGTCGCCCTGGTAGGCGACCATCGACCCCAGCTTGGACTGGATGGTCACCTGGTCGAGGCGGACCTTGAGGAGCTTCGAGTTCTGAAGCGCGAAGGCGTCCTGCGATTGCGTCTCGTTGAACTGCCCGAGGGTGGTCTGCATGAGCGCAAGCCTCGCGACCAATCCGGTGACCGTCAAGGTGAGTTACCCCGCGTAATGCAGCTGGGGCAGCCGTCAACGCAGCGGGACGGAAAACTTCTCATCCGGGACTCACCCTGCTTAGAGTCGCTGGGCATGTCCACTGCAGCCCGAGCGCTCCTGGCGGCCACCGCCGCGGTGGCGCTGATCGGGGCGCCCGCCGCCCAGGCGTCGCCCAACAACAACACGGTCGCCAAGCTCACCAAGGCCGTGACCGCCGAGGGGGTCCTCGACCACCTCGAGGCGCTGCAAGCCATCGCCGACGCCAACGGCGGCAACCGCGCCGCCGGACGCCCGGGCTTCAAGGCGTCGGTCGACTACGTGGTCGGCCAGTTGCGCGGCGCGGGGTACACCCCGCAGGTCCAGGAGTTCACCTTCGACTACTTCGAGGAGAACTCCCAGCTGATCCGCAGGAGCCCCTTGCCGCGGACCTTCGCCGAGGGCACGGACTTCCTGCGCAACGCTTTCGACAGCGGCACGCCCGAGGGCACCGCGACGGGGGCGCTGCGGCCGGTCGACCTCGTCATCAACCCGGCAGGCCCGCCCAATTCGAGCTCGAGCGGCTGCGAGGCCGCCGACTTCGCCGGCTTCCCGGCCGGCGCCGTGGCGCTCGTCCAGCGCGGGACCTGCGGCTTCGCGGTCAAGGTCCTCAACGCCCAGGCCGCGGGCGCGAGCGCGGTCATCGTGATGAACGAGGGCCAGCCGGGCCGCACCGGCCTCGTGAGCATGATCGGCGACGCCACCGGCCTGCACATCCCCGCGGTCTTCACGACCTTCGACGCGGGCGTGAACCTCGCCGAGGTCCCGGGCTCGACCGTGACCGTGACCGTCGACTTCACCGCCGACCAGCGCACCGCCTACAACGTCCTGGCGGAGACCGCCAACGGCAACGACGCCAACGTCGTGATGGCGGGCGCCCACCTCGACTCGGTCCAGGACGGCCCGGGCATCAACGACAACGGCTCCGGCAGCGCCGCGCTGCTGGAGACCGCGATCCAGATGGCCAAGGTCAAGCCGGCCAACACCGTGCGCTTCGCGTGGTGGGGCGCGGAGGAGTCGGGCCTGCTCGGGTCAGAGCACTACGTGGGCGAGCTGACCGAGGCGCAGGCCGACGACATCGGGCTCTACCTCAACTTCGACATGGTCGCGTCGCCGAACTACACGTTCGGGATCTATGACGGCGACAACTCGGGCGGCACCGCGGCGCCCGGGTTCATCCCGCCCGGCTCGGCCGAGATCGAGGACGTCTTCGAGCGCTTCTACGCGTCCCGCGGCGAGCCGTTCGTCGACAGCGAGTTCTCCGGGCGCTCGGACTACGGGCCGTTCATCGCGGTCGGGATCCCGGCCGGCGGCCTGTTCACCGGCGCCGAGGTGCCCAAGACGGTGGCCGAGGCCGCGATCTTCGGCGGCACCGCCGGCATCGCGCTGGACCCCTGTTACCACGCGGCGTGCGACGACATCGACAACATCAACGTCCACGCGCTGGACGTCAACGCCGACGCGATCGCCACGGCCGTGCTGACGTTCGCCTACGACACGTCAGCGGTCAACGCCGTCGCCGGCAAGCCCGGCAAGAGCAACGGGCTTTACAAGCTCAGCGCGAAGCGCTGACCCGTCTGTCGCCCTCCGGCGTGGCTAGAACGCCACGCCGGGCGGCGGCGCCGAAGGCGCGGGCGGCGCGGCCGAGGGCGCGACCGTCGCCTGGACCTGCGGCTCGGGCTCGGTGACCGTGGAGAGGTCGGCGACCGGGCCGCTGGCGGCGACCATCAGCTTGAAGTCGTGCGGCGAGGTGGCGGCGCGCATCGCCTCTTCGTAGGTGATGCGGCCGGCATGCAGGTGCTTGAGCAGGTGCTGGTCGAACGTCTGCATGCCGTAGTAGCCGCCCTCGGCGACGACCTCCGGCAGCTGCCCGGTCAGCTTCGGGTCGAGGATCATGTCGTGCACGCGGCCGGTCATGATCATGATCTCGCAGCACGCGACGCGGCCGTGCCCGTCGGCGGTCTTGACGAGGCGCTGGGAGACGATGCCCTTCAGCGTGCCGGCGATCATGGCGCGCGCCTGCTGCTGCTGGTGGGGCGGGAAGAAGTCGATGATGCGGTTGACGGTCTCGGGGGCATCGACCGTGTGCAGCGTGGAGAGCACGAGGTGGCCGGTCTCGGCCGCGGACAGCGCGGTGTGCACCGTCTCCTCGTCGCGCATCTCGCCGACCAGGATCACGTCCGGGTCCTGACGCAGGACGCGCCGCAGCGCGCGCTTGAAGGACGCCGTGTCCTGGCCGACCTCGCGCTGGTTGATGATCGAGTTGCGGTCGCGGTGCAGGAACTCGATCGGGTCCTCGATCGTGACGATGTGCTTCTGCATCGTCCGGTTCATGTGGTCGATCATCGCCGCGAGCGTCGTCGACTTGCCGGAGCCCGTGGTGCCGGTGAGCAGGATGATCCCGCGCTCCTGGGTGGCGAGCTTGGTGACGGCCTCGGGCAGCCCGAGCTCGTCGACGGACTTGATCGTGACCGGGATGGCGCGCATGACGATCGAGATCGAGCCGCGCTGCAGGAACGCGTTGACGCGGAAGCGGCCGAGGCCCTCGACGGAGTAGGAGAAGTCGACCTCGTTCTCGGCCTGGAACTCGGCGACCTTCTCCGGATCGACCAGCATCTGCTGCAGGGCGTTGCGCGTGTCCTCGGGGAACAGGCGCTCGGTGCCGGCGATGGGCTCCAGGTGGCCATGCAGACGGATCAGCGGATAGGACGGAACCTTCAGGTGCAGGTCGGAGCCCTCCGCGGCAATGAGATAGCGCAGGGCGTGATCGAGATCGAAAGCCATACGCCCTCATCATCGGCGCCCCCGGTACGCCTCTTGAGCCGCCCTGGGGTCTTCACCCCATACCGTCAGAGCTCCGACGGGCGGACCCGGCGGGCGTTGACGGCGGTCATCGCGCCGCGCGCCTCGAGCGCCTCGCGCAGCGTCTCGGCGGCGGCGGCCACGCGCTCCGCGCCCAGCGCGGCGACCAACTCGGCGTTGAGCTCGGCCCGGATGGCGCGGCCGGCCTCGAGGACCGCGCGGCCGCGCTCGGTCAGCGCCACCCGCCGCACGCGCCCGTCCGCCGGGTCCGACCAGCGCTCGACGTAGCCGAGCCCTTCGAGCTCGCGCACGGTCTTCGAGACGGCCTGCGACGTGACGCCCAGGTTCTCGGCGATCTCGCCCACGGCCCGCGGGCCCTCGACCAGCTGCTGGATCAGGAACCCGTGGGCGTACCGGACCCGCGGATGCTCGACCGCCAGCCGCTCGAGGACCTCGCCATTGAGCACCTCGCCCAGCAGCTGCGTCCAGAGCACGAAGTCCTTGTCATGTAACCCTGATTGTGTAACCATGGTTTCATGATACTCCATGACTTCTTCGACGCCGTCGCCCGCTTCGACGACGACGCCATGGCGCGCCTGATGCACCCCGAGGCGCAGATCTCGGAGATGCCCAACGCGATCAACCGCGAGGGCACGGAGCGAGACGTCGAGCAGGCGCGCGCGGCGTTTGCCCGCGGCCGCGGCCTGCTCGCGTCACAGACCTACGACGTGCACCAGATCGTCGAGGCCGGCGACACGATCGCGGCCCGCGCGACCTGGCACGGGAAGATCGCGGCGACGGGTCAGGAACTGACGGCGCACATCGCCACGTTCACGCAGGTGCGTGACGGAAGGATCTTCCGCCACGCGACCTACGACTGCTACGAACCGATCGGAGAGCCGACTTAAGGTCGGATGATCGGGGTGGGGCGGAGGGGATGTCCGCCCTTATTTCGTTTACGCCACGTCGCGGAGCTTCTGGGCTTCCGCGAGCGACTGCAGCTTCTTGAGCGACTGGTTCTCGATCTGGCGGATGCGCTCGCGCGTCACGTTGAACGTGCGCCCGACCTCGTCGAGCGTGCGCGGGTGCTCCCCGCCGAGCCCGTACCGCAGCTCGAGGACGCGGCGCTCGCGGTACGAGAGGTTCTCCAGCGCCTCGCGCAGCGCTTCCTTGGTGAGGATCTCGGCGGCCCGCTCGTAGGGGGACTCGGCGCGCTCGTCAGCGATGAACTGACCGAACTCCGACTCCTCCTCGTCGCCGACCGGCTTCTCGAGCGAGACCGGCGCCTGCGCGGAGCGCTTGATCGAGTCCACTTCCTCGGGGTCGATGCCGGTGACTTCGGCGATCTCCTCGGGGGTGGGCTCGCGGCCGAGCTCCGTGACGAGCTTGCGCTCGGCGCGACCGATCTTGTTGAGCTTCTCGACGACGTGGACCGGGATGCGGATCGTCCGGGCCTTGTCGGCGAGGGCACGCGCGATGGCCTGGCGGATCCACCACGTCGCGTATGTCGAGAACTTGAAGCCCTTGCGGTAGTCGAACTTCTCCGCCGCGCGAACGAGACCGAGCGTCCCCTCCTGGATCAGGTCCAGGAACGGCAAACCTTGGTTGCGGTAGTTCTTCGCGATGGAGACGACGAGCCGCAGGTTGGACTCGACCATCTTCTGCTTGGCGTCAAGGTCGCCACGCTCGATCCGGCGAGCGAGGTCCACCTCTTCCTGCGCTGTGAGCAGGCGCACCTTGCCGATGTCCTTCAGGAACAGCTGAAGGGAATCGGTCGTCATGTCCGGCTTGAGGTCGATCGTGGTCTTCGCCTTGCGCCGACCTCGCTTGTCCGGCGCACGATCTTCCTGCCCGGCGGCCAGCGCCGGGTCGATCTCCTCGACCAACTCGATCTCGGAGCGCTCGAAGAACGCGTGCAGCTCTTCGAGATCCGCCTCGTCGATGTCCTGTTCGGACAGCGCCGTCGTGATCTCGGCAAACGTGAGGACGCCGACCTGCTGACCCTTGAGGATCAGCCCTTTGACTTCTTCGAGTTCTTGCAGATCCACAACAGACATGGATGTCCCGTTCTAGCGAGGCTCTGTGAGAGCCGGCCTTTCTGGATATGTGTTGCCTGGCGGTCCTGCGGTAGGGCGATGTGACCACCCTCCCCCACGGCCGTCGAGGCTGAGTCTAGGCGCAACGAATCGCGACTTCCAGCACCAGTTTTCGGCGGGTCCGGAATCCGGCGGCCCACTTGGCCCGCGCGTACACTCCAGCATGCATGGCGGAGAACCCTCCGAAGCGGAAAACGAATGCCAAGCGCCCGCCCGACGGCGTGCTCGGCAAGCTTCCGGCGAGTCGCCCCGAACGCATCGGCAAGCCGCGCCACGCGGCCTCCGCGAACGGCACACGTCCGAAGCGCAAACCGGCCGCCGTCACGCCCGGGTGCCCGCCGCTGAAGGTGTCACGGGCGACTGACGCGCCGCCGCCGCGACCGATCGGCCCTCCGAAGGGGACGGAGTTGGTCGCCACGTCGATCCGCGCCGTCGGCGAACTCGCCCAGGTGGGCCTCGTCGTCGGGGGAAAGGTCCTCAAGCGGACGATCGATCGGATACCTCGGCCTTAGCGTCCAGGTAGCCGAGCATCCGATTTGTCAGGGCGGTCAGGCCCGGCGCCGGGCTCTCGACCGCGAGCGGGCGGTCGGCGAGCATCGCCAACAGCCGCTCCGACCACTCCGGCGTGCTGCGCGCCGCGATCGCCGCGCCGACCTGCGCCGCACGGCGCACGACCGTCGGGTCCATCGTCCAGACCGCCTCGAAGACCCGAGCGCCATTGTCGGGGAGCGGCGTCTCCCACCCGACCAGGCACGCGGCGTAGCCTGGCGCGTCGACCACCACCGCCCACTCGTGGCCGAGTGGCTCGAGGTGGCCGATCGGGATCTCGGCGGGACGGTTCTCGTCGTCGGCGCGCAGCTCGTCGAAGCCCGCGAAGACGCCAACCGCGTCGGCGATGTGCGCCAGCCGCCGGTAGCGGTGCTCGACCGCCCGATAGTTGGCCTCCGACTGGAAGGCACCGATCACGATCGGCCCCGCGGCGCGCGCCAGCGCCTCCTCCTCGATCGCGCGCGAGAGCGCGATCAGCGTCGGCCGGTGCAGCTTCTGCGGGCGTACCGGCGCGTCACCGGAGGCGAGCGCGGCGAAGATCGACGGGCGGTCGGTCGCGCCCTCCAAAGACCTGGCGCGCTCGAGGGCTGCCGGAACGGAGAGCCCGCGGTTGCGGTAGGCGACGACGCGCCGCAGCGCGACCACGTCCTGCTCGGTGTAGACCCGATAGCCCGCCGCGGTGCGGGAAGGCTCAGGAAAGCCGTACCGCTGCTCCCACATGCGGATCGTCCCGGCGGCCACACCGGTCTGCTCGGCCAGATCCTTGATCGCGAGCTTCTTCATGCCAACCGGAGAACGTACGGGGCCGCGCCCAATCGGGATTCCCAACGTCCCAGGTGGGTAGCGAAACGTTCGTGCGCGAACCCGACCCGATCCTGATCACCGGCGCGACCGGCTACGTGGGCTCCGAACTGGTTGCGGAATTGCAGGCCCGAGGGCACGCGATCCGGACCCTGAGCCGGAGCGGCGCAGGCGGAGGCGACGCACGCACCGGCGACGTCTTCACCGGCGACGGCCTCCCCGAGGCGCTCGCCGGGGTGAACACGGCGTACTACCTCGTCCACTCGATGGGCGCGGGCCGCGACTTCGCGGCCATGGACCGTCAGGCGGCGGTCAACTTCGCCGAGGCGGCCGCGCAAGCCGGCGTCGAACGCGTGCTCTACCTCGGCGGGCTCGGCTCCGAGGACTCCGAGCACCTGCGCAGCCGCCACGAGGTCGCCGAGCTGCTGCGCGCCCGGCTCGGCGAGCGGCTCGTCTACGTGCGGGCGGCGATGATCATCGGCCCCGGCAGCGCGTCCTACGACATCCTCGAGCACCTCGTCAAGCGGTTGCCGGTGATGATCGTGCCCCGCTGGCTGGACACCAGGACGCAGCCGATCGCGCTCTCCGACGTCGTGCGGACGCTCGCCGACGCGGGCGAGCGCGAGACGGCGCCGGAGGAGCTCCAGCTCGGCGGCGCCGAGGTCCTCACCTATCGTGAGATGATGCGCCGCGCCGCACCGCTCATGGGCCGCCGCCCACCGCTCGTCATCCGCGTTCCCGTGCTCACGCCGCGCCTGTCGTCTTACTGGGTCGCCCTCGTGACCCCGGTCTCCTACGGGCTCGTCAAGCCGTTGGTGGACGGTCTGGGCGCCGAGATGATCGTCGAGCGCGAGCCGCCGGCGGGCCTCAACGACCAGCCGCTGGGCTTCGAGGACGCGGTGAGGGAAGCAATCGCGTGAAGCTGCTCAACCGCCAGGGCGAGCGCAGGATCGCGAACGCGGTCCTCGCGGATCCCGAGGAGCACACGGTCATGGACGCCGAGGGCGCTGTGCGTTCGATCCAGGCCGCGAACGTCGACATGCCGACCGACGAGCTGCTCGAGCTGTGGAAGCCGGTCAACCTCGAACGCCTCGCCCGGACCTACTGGAAGTACCTGTCGCGGGTCACGCTCGGGATCATCCGCGTCACCTACACGGAGTCCGAGCGCGCGGTCGTGGTGATCGGCCGCCCGCTGGTGCTGCTGCGCTTCCGCGCGCCCGAGTACGACATCTCCGACGACCGCGGGATCGTGCGGTGGCAGATCCAGGACGGGCTGCTCGTGTCCAAGCGCAACGAGGGCTACCTGGAGATCGACGTCAAGCGGATGGAGTCCGACCGCGAGGGCTATTCGCGCGTGCATGTCGAGGTCGAGGTCGCGAACTTCTATCCCGCGCTGTCGACATTCATCGCGCGCTGGGTCTACGTCAACACCCAGTCGCGCATCCACGTGCTGGTGACGCACGGCTTCCTGCGCTCGCTGGCGCGGCTGCAGCTGGAGGAGTCCGCCGTGGGGCGGTTCTCGGGCCGGGAGCTCAAGGGCGCGGTCAACGTCGGCGACACGCCCTGGCAGGGCGTCGCCGCGCTCACGCTGATCCTAGGAGTGCTCGCGTCATCCCTGCGACTTCGACGAGCGCGGCGTGCGAAGAAGGGCTGGCGCCGATGGAGTTGATGAAGCCGTGGAAGAGCCCGGGGAACCGCCGCAGCTGCGACGGGACGCCGAGCTCGCGCAGCTTGGCCGCGTAGGCCTCGCCCTCGTCGCGCAGCGGGTCGAAGCCGGCGGTCACGAGCAGCGTCGGCGCCGAGTCCTTCAGCCGCGGGTTCAGCAGCGGCGAGATCAGCGGGTCCGCGGGATCGGTGTCCTGCGCCAGGAAGTGGCCCGTGAACCACGTCATCAGCTCGTCGGTGAGGAAGAACCCCTCGCCGAACATGTGGCGTGACGGGCGCTCCTGCGTGGCGTCGACGACCGGGTAGATCAGCAGCGCGAGGGCCGGGTCGAACTCGATCGCCAGCGTCGCGGCGAGGTTCCCGCCGGCGCTGTCGCCGCCGACGGCCACGCGCTCGTGGCGCTCCGCCGCCCAGCGGTACGCCGCGCGGGCGTCCTCGACGGCGCACGGGAACCGGTGCTCGGGCGCCTTGCGGTACTCGACGCTGAGCACGTCCACGCCCGCGTGGCGGCACAGCACGCGGCACGGCGCGTCGTGGGTGTCGAGGTCGCCGACGACGAAGCCGCCGCCGTGCAGGTAGAGCAGCAGCGGCTTGGTGCCCGGCTCCGCCGACGTGTAGCGGCGGGCGGGCAGGCCTTCGACCATGAGGTCCTCGACGCCGCCGACGGGCACGGTCCGCGTCCCGCGGGCGAGGAACGCCTCTTCGCGGGTCAGCTCGCGCGCCCGCTCGACGGTCAGGTGCTCGTCCCAGGCGGGCGCGCCGAGCACGTCGCGCAGCGCGAGCATGAGCTGCACGTCGGCCTCCAGCCGCTGGCCGTCGATGACGATCGGCGGCTGCCGCGACAGGCGCCGCTGGACCCGCGGCGAGAGGCGGGCGAGGCGCTGCGCGATGTACGCCTCGCCCTTCACCCCATCCGGTAGCCGGTCAGCTGGCGCAGCTTGGTGCGGTCGTGGCGTGAGGCGATGCGGCGCACCGTTCCTGAGCGGCTGCGCATCACCAGCGACTCGGTGGTCGCGCCGCGCGCGCCCTCGTAGTGCACGCCCTGGAGCATGTCGCCGTCGGTCACGCCGGTGGCGCTGAAGAAGCAGTTCTCGCCCTTGACCAGGTCGTCGTGGGTCATCACCTTGCTGACGTCATACCCGGCGTCCACGGCCTTCTGCGTCTCTTCGTCGTCGCGCGGCCACAGCCGGCCGATCATGCCGCCGCCGTAGCACTTCAGCGCGGCCGCGGTGATCACGCCCTCGGGCGTGCCGCCGATGCCCCACAGCAGGTCCACCGGGCGGTCCGGCGCGGCCGCCAGCAACGCGCCGGCGACGTCGCCGTCGGTGATCAGCCGCACGCGCCCTCCCGCCTCGCGGATCTGCTTGATCCCCTCCTCGTGGCGCGGGCGGTCGAGCACCACGACCATCACGTCGCGGACCTCGACGCCGCGGCGCTCGGCGATCAGCTCGACCGTCTTGCCGAGCGGGCGGTCGAAGTCGAGCAGGTCGACCAGACCCTCGGCGGCGGCCATCTTCTCCATGTAGAAGACCGGTCCCGGGTCGAACATCGTGCCGCGCTCGGACAACGCGATCACGCTGACCGCGTTGGGGCGCCCCTGCGCGGTCAGGCGGGTGCCGTCGAGCGGGTCGACCGCGATGTCGACGTGCGGCGGCGTGCCGTCGCCGACGACCTCGCCGTTGGCCAGCATCGGCGCCTCGTCCTTCTCGCCCTCGCCGATCACGACCACGCCGTCCATGTGGATCGTGTGCAGCACGGCGTGCATGCCGTCCACCGCCGCCTGGTCGGCGGCCTCCTTGTCGCCCATGCCGACGAAGCGCGCGGCCTGCAGCGCGGCGGCCTCCGTCACGCGCACGAGCTCGAGCGCGAGGTTGCGGTCCGGCGGCATGTCGTCGCGTGGCGCGGTCATAGGACTCCTGGGGGCTTTCGTGGTCGTTCAGTGCCGCCGGCACGCGTCGCGCCGCCGACGATGATCGCCGCGATGCCGAGCAGCGCGACGAACCAGCCGTACTTCAGCGAGATCTGCCCGGACGGGTCGCCCGGCCGGTCGATCAGCCCCACGTAGAGGACGAGGACGAGCGCGATCATCCCGACCACCGCGGTCATCTCCCCGCGCGGCCAGGACAGCTGGTGGTCGCGCACGATCACCCACGCGAGGATCAGCGGCGCGGCCGCCGCCGCGAGCAGCAGCCAGCGCAGGATCGGGTGCGCCTCCCACGCGCTGAACGAGCCGGTGGCGCCGTCGATGTTCGCGTTGCGGTTGTCCGGGTTGGTCGCGTACCAGGGCAGGAACACGCCGAGCGCGAGCAGCAGGCCGCCGACCACGGCGACCAGTTCCCCGCGTCCAAGACGGCCGAGGCTCATGTGGGGCGAGCCTATAACGTGCCGTGAGGTGAGCGACGCACTGGTGGTGGGGGACGACGGCAAGGCGCGGTGCTACTGGGCGACGTCGGCGCCCGAGTACATCGCGTACCACGACGAGGAGTGGGGCCGACCGGTCACCACCGACCAGGGGCTGTACGAGCGGATGACGCTCGAGGCGTTCCAGTCCGGGCTCGCGTGGATCACGATCCTCCGCAAGCGCGAGGGCTTCCGGGCGGCGTTCTCCGGCTTCGACATCGAGGCGGTCGCCGCGTTCGGCGAGGAGGACGTGGCGCGGCTGATGGCCGACGCGGGGATCGTCCGCAACCGGCTGAAGATCGAGGCCGCGATCAACAACGCCCGCGCCGCGCAGGACGTCGGGCTCGCCGAGCTGATCTGGTCGCACGCGCCCGATCCGCTCCCGCCGAGGCCGCGCGGGCGAGGCGAAGGCCAGGCGACCACGCCCGAGTCCGTCGCGCTCGCGAAGGCGCTGAAGAAGGCGGGGTTCCGCTTCGTCGGCCCGACGACCGCCTACGCGATGATGCAGGCATGCGGCCTCGTCGACGACCACTTCGAGGGCTGTCATGTTCCGGCGCCTGATCGACGGGGGTGAGGTCGGCGCGCTCGAAGCGCTCGGCGACCTCGGTGCCCGCGCCACGGACGAGCGGCCGCACGTCTTCTTCAACTTCGTCACGACGCTCGACGGGCGGGCGGCGCTGGACGGCACGACGCGGCCGTTGGGCGGCGAGGGCGACCTCGAGCTCCTGCTGTCGCTGCGCACCGTCGCCGACGCCGTGCTCGTCGGTCCGGGAACGATCCGCGCCGAGGGCTACGGCCGGCTGATCGGTCCCGACCGGCGCCCGGAGCCGCCGCCGGTGGTGCTGATCTCACGGCGGTTCGACCTCCCCTGGGCGGCGCCGCTGTTCGAGGCCGCCGACCAGCCCGTGATCGTCTACACGCAAAGCGACGGACCGGTGCCCGAGGTGGCCGCGCCGGTCGAGGTCGTGCGGCTCGCCGACGCCCGGCCGGCCGCCGTGCTGGCCGACCTGCGCGCCCGCGGCGTGCGGGCGCTGCTCTCAGAGGGCGGGCCGACGCTCTTCCACGCCCTGCTGCAGGACGGGCTCGTCGACGAGCTGTTCCTCACCGTGTCGCCCCTGCTCACCGGCGACCAGGCCGAGACCGGCATCCTCTCGGGCGCGCGCCTGCCCGAGCCGGCGCGCATGCAGCTGTCGGGGGCGTTGAGGGCCGGGGACGAACTGTTCCTGCGCTACGCGACCCTCCGCTAGCTTTGGGCTCGATGTTCCGGGGGATAGTGGTTGCGGTCGCGCTCGTGTGCGCGCTGCCGGCATCGGCGCGGGCCGCCGACATCAGCGTCGACGCCAACGGCGTCCTGCACTACACGGGTGCCGCGGGCAAGACGAGCAACGTGCGGTTCGCGGAGACCGCGCCCCTCACGGTGACCGTGCAGCGGTTCGCGGGCAGCGGCGACGACGACGACATCACGACGCCCGGCGCGGGATGCACCGGCACGAACCCGTACGTCTGCAGCGGCGTCGAGAGCGCGATCCTCGACGCCGGCGACATGAGCGACCGCGTCGAGGCCGGCTGGCTCGCGACCCCGAACGACCCGAGCAGCTTCACCGGCCTGAAGACGATCCCGGCGCTCATCACCGGCGACGAGGGCAACGACGTCCTCGCCGGCGGCAACGCCGACGATCGCATCGACGGCGGCGCCGGCAACGACGACATCGACGGGTTCGCCGGCAACGACACGCTGCTCGGCGCCGACGGGAACGACGACCTCAAGCCCAACAACGGCAGCGACACGGTCGTCGGCGGCGATGGGATCGACACGGTGACCTACGGCCGCCGCGTCTCGCCCACCTACTCGCTCGACGGGCTGCGCAACGACGGCACCGCGGGCGAGAACGACCTGATCGGCGCCGACGTCGAGAACGTCGAGGCCGCGGCCGACAGCGACACGCAGACCGTCACGATCACCGGCGACGGCCGCGCCAACCGGCTGACCGTCCAGGTGGGCAAGGGGAACATCACCGGCGGCGAGGGCGCCGACGTCCTCGAGGGCGCGAACCAGGACGACACGATCAACTCGCGCGACGGCTCGCCCGACGTCGTGATCTGCAACGGCGGCACCGACACGGTGCTCGCCGACACGCTCGACCAGATCTCCCCCAGTTGCGAGAACGTCCAGGTGCTGGCCACGCCGGGCGGGCCCTTCGACGACCGCCCGCCGATGCTCGCCTGGGCCGCGCCCGTCGCGAACGCGGCGATCACCGCCAACGCGACGACGGTGCTGTCGGTCAACGCCTCCGACGACCGCGGGCTGGCCAAGATGCAGTTCTACGACGACGACCGGCTCATCTGCGAGCTCACCGCCCCGCCGTTCGACTGCGCGTATCAGCCGCGCGGCGGCGACGTCGGCCGCAACACGCTGATCGCGGTCGCCACCGACGGCGCCGGCCAGACGACGAGCGCCGTGCGCGCGATCACCGTCCGCCGCTTCGCGGCCAAGGACATGACATTGACGCTGCGCCCGAGCCGCGACCGCAAGGCGCCGTACGCGTTCAGCCTCGAGGGCAAGATCACCCGCCCGGAACCGGTCTCGCCCTCGCAGGGGTGCACGGGGACGATCACGTTCTCGGCCAAGCGCGGCACCAAGCTGATCTCCATCAAGCGGGTGACGCTCACCCGCACGTGCGAGTACAAGTCGACGTTCTCGTTCAAGACCCGCACCGCATCGAGGGTCCGCTTCCAGGCGAAGTTCGGCGGCAACGAGGTGCTCACCGGCGCCTCGTCGAAGGTCCGCAGCGCCCGCCTGGGCTAGCGTCCCTGGGATGCACATCGAGGGAGCGAACGCGCTCGTAGCGGGAGGGGCGTCGGGTCTCGGCGCCGCCACCGCGCGGGCGCTGCATGAAGCCGGCGCCAACGTCACCATCGCCGACATCGACGCCGAGCGCGGAGCCGCCCTGGCCGACGAGCTCGGCGCGCGGTTCGTCGCCACCGACGTCACCGACGAGGCCCAGGTCCAGGCCGCCGTCGACGCCGCCGCGGGCGAGGACGGGCTGCGCGTGAGCGTCAGCTGCGCGGGCATCGGCCCGGCCGAGAAGACCGCCGGCCGCAAGGGCCCGCACGACCTCGCGCTGTTCGAGCGCGTGATCGCGATCAACCTGATCGGCAGCTTCAACGTCCTGCGCCTGGCCGCAGCGAAGATGCTCGCCAACGCCCCCGACGACGAGGGCCAGCGCGGCGTGCACATCAACACCGCCTCGATCGCCGCCTTCGACGGCCAGATCGGCCAGGTCGCCTACTCGGCGTCCAAGGGCGGCATCGTCGGCCTCACGCTCCCCGCCGCCCGCGACCTCTCGCGGGACGGCATCCGGGTCTGCGCGATCGCGCCGGGCCTGTTCGACACCCCGCTGCTCGCCGGCCTCCCGGAGGAGGTCCGCACCTCCCTGGGGGCGACGGTCCCCAACCCGCCGCGCCTCGGCCGCCCCGACGAGTACGCCGCGCTGGCGCTGCACATCGTGTCGAACACGATGCTCAACGGCGAGGTCATCCGCCTCGACGGCGCGCTGCGCATGGCGCCGCGCTAGCCGCGTCAGCACACCGACCCGGGTGGGCGCGCCCGATCGCGGCGCGCGCCCGCTGCGCAAACGGAGCAGGCGAAGTAGCATCTCAGTCCACCCCACTGAGATCTATTGCGTGTGGCCATAGCGGGTGGTACTCTTACGAGAAGTAAGTACCTTCGAGAAAGTGAAACCGCACGCGATGACATCCCTCTTGCTCGTCCCGCTGGACGACACGGTGGTCTTCCCCACCATGGATGTGACGCTTCCCGTCCACGTGGGCGACGAGGAGCGGGTCCTGTTGATCCCGCGTCACGACGGCGAGTTCGCCAAGGTCGGGACGATCGCGGAGGTCACGGACCACATCCGACTTCCTGGTGGCGGCCGTGCCGTCGCCCTCTCCGGCGTCGCCCGCGGCGTGGCCGGGGCGGCCCACACCGATGAGCTCGGGCGCCTGCTGATCGAGGTCGCCGAGCACGTCGACGACAAGCCGGTCGACGGCCGCACCCGCAACCTGGAGCGCGAGTACCGCGCGATCATCGAGGAGATCCTCGAGCTGCGCGGCGCGGACGACCGGATCGCGCAGTTCCTGCGCGCGATCGCCGACCCGGGCCCGCTCGCGGACACGATCGGGTATGCGCCCGACGTCTCCTTCGAGGACAAGGTCCGCGCGCTGGAGACGCTCGACGTCGCCGATCGCCTCGCGATCGTCGTCGAGCTGCAGCGCGAGCGCCTGACCGAGCTGCAGCTGCGTAAGAAGATCCGCGAGGACGTCCAGTCCGGCGCGGACAAGCAGCAGCGCGAGTACATCCTGCGCAAGCAGATGGAGTCCATCCAGCGCGAGCTGGGCGAGGACGGCGCGTCGGTCGCCGAGGAGTACCGCAAGAAGATCGCCGAGGCCGGCATGCCTGACTCCGTGAAGGAGCAGGCGGACAAGGAGCTCGCGCGCCTGGAGCGCATGGGCGAGCAGTCCGGCGAGGCGTCGATGATCCGCACGTACCTCGACTGGCTGATCGCGGTGCCGTGGAGCAAGACCTCCGACGAGAAGCTCGATCCGAAGTCCGCGCGTGAGGTGCTCGACGCCGACCACGCGGGCCTGGACGACGTCAAGGACCGCATCACCGAGTACCTGGCCGTCAAGAAGCTGCGCACCGAGCGGGGCATCAAGGAGGACAAGCGCTCCGGCGCGATCCTCACGCTGATCGGCCCGCCTGGCACCGGCAAGACCTCGATCGGCGAGTCGATCGCCCGCGCGACCGGCCGTGAGTTCGTCCGCATGTCGCTCGGCGGCGTCCGCGACGAGGCCGAGATCCGCGGTCACCGCCGCACGTACATCGGCGCGCTCCCGGGCCGCCTGGTGCGGGCGCTGCGCGACGCGGGGACGATGAACCCGGTGATCATGCTCGACGAGGTCGACAAGGTCGGCGCCGACTGGCGCGGCGACCCGTCCGCGGCCCTGCTCGAGGTGCTCGATCCGGCCCAGAACCACAGCTTCCGCGACCACTACCTGGACGTGGAGCTCGACCTGAGCCAGGTCATGTTCATCGCGACCGCCAACGTGGCTGAGACCATCCCCGGTCCCTTGCTGGACCGCATGGAGGTCATCCGCTTCGACGGCTACACGGTCGCCGAGAAGACCGCGATCGCGCGTGGCTACCTGTGGCCGCGGCAGCGTGAGCGCAACGGCCTGCTCGAGGAGGAGATCTCGATCTCCGACGAGCTGCTGACCCAGATCGCCTCCGAGTACACCCGTGAGGCGGGCGTCCGCAACCTCGAGCGCGAGCTCGGCACGATCCTGCGCAAGACCGCGACCCGGATCGCCTCCGGCAAGGCCGAGGCGCCGGTCGAGATCAACCTGGAGATCGTGCGCGACGCGCTCGGCCGCCAGAAGGTCTTCCAGGAGGCGGCGCTGCGCACGGCGGTCCCGGGCGTGGCCACGGGCCTCGCGGTGACCGGCACGGGCGGCGACGTCCTGTTCATCGAGGCGACCCAGATGAAGGGCAAGGGCCAGGGCGGCCTGACCCTCACCGGGCAGTTGGGCGACGTGATGAAGGAGTCGACGCGGATCGCGCTCTCCTACGTCCGCGGCCACGCGGACGAGCTGGGCATCCCGGCCGACGCCTTCGATGACCGCGAGTTCCACGTCCACGTGCCCGCCGGCGCGATCCCGAAGGACGGCCCGAGCGCCGGCGTCACGATGACGACCGCGCTGGCGTCGCTCCTCACCGGGCGCCCGGTCAAGCACACGGTCGGCATGACCGGCGAGGTCACGCTGCAGGGCCGCGTGCTGCCGATCGGCGGCCTCAAGCAGAAGGTCCTGGCCGCGCACGCCGCGGGGCTGACGACCGTGATCCTGCCCGAGCGCAACCGCGGCGACCTGGACGACGTCCCCAAGGACGTGCGCGACGTGATGTCCTTCCACCCCGTCATGAGCATCGACGAGGTGCTCGAGCTGGCTTTGGAGCCTGCGCCGAATACGGTGGCTGTGTGACGGCAGCCTTCCGGCGCTTCGAGGGAGGCGGTGACGGCCCGGGAGGGCGTCACCGCCAACCCCCTCCTGCGGGCAAGCCCAAGACGCCCGACCTGACGCGCCGGATCGTCCGGCTGTTCCGCCCGTACCGCGGGCGCCTCACCGTCGTCCTGATCCTGATCGCGATCGCGGCGGCGCTGTCGATGATCTCGCCGTTCCTGCTCAGGGACGTGCTCGATCACGCGATCCCCGACAACGAGGACGACCTGCTGTTCGCCCTGGTCGGCGGGATGATCGCCATCTCGATCGCGACCGGGGTGCTGGGCGTCGGCCAGACCTGGCTCACCAACGTGGTGGGCCAGCGGGTCATGCACGACCTGCGCACGCAGGTCTACCAGCACCTCCAGCGGCTCTCGCTGGCGTTCTTCACCAAGACCCGCACGGGCGAGATCCAGTCGCGGATCGCCAACGACATCGGCGGCGTGCAGAGCGTCGTGACGTCGACCGCGGCGTCGATCGTCTCCAACGTGACGACGGTGATCGCGAGCGTCGTCGCCATGTTCCTGCTCGACTGGCGCCTGGCGCTGTTCTCGCTCGCGCTGCTGCCGTTCTTCGTGCTGCTCTCGCGCCGTGTGGGCGCGCAGCGGCGCAAGATCACGACGGTCAAGCAGGGCGCGATGGCCGACATCTCCTCGCTCGTGCAGGAGTCGCTCTCGGTGAGCGGGATCCTGCTCGGCAAGACGATGGGCCGCTCGCCCGAGCTGGCCTCCCGCTTCGAGCGCGAGTCGGAGAACCTGGCCGACCTCGAGGTGCGCTCGCGGATGGCGGGCCGCTGGATGATGGCCGCGATCCAGACCTCGTTCGCGGTCATGCCCGCGCTGGTCTACCTGTTCGCGGGCCTGGCGCCGGGCGCCGCCTCGATCGGCACGATCGTCGCCTTCACCACGCTGCAGACGCGGCTCTTCTTCCCCGTGCAGTCGCTCTTGAGCGTCGCCGTGGACATCCAGACCTCGGTGGCGCTGTTCGACCGCGTCTTCGAGTACCTCGACCTGCCGATCGACATCCACCCCGGCACGCGCACCTTGGACGACGTCCGCGGCGAGGTCCGCTTCGAGGGCGTCTGGTTCCGCTATGGGGACGAGTGGACGCTGCGCGACATCGACGTCACCGTCCCGCCGGGCACGCGCACGGCGCTGGTGGGCGAGACGGGCGCGGGCAAGACCTCTTTGGGCTACCTCGCCGCGCGGCTGTACGACCCCGAGCAGGGCGCGGTGACGATCGACGGCACCGACCTGCGCGAGCTCACCTTCGACTCGCTCGCGGACACCGTGGGCGTCGTCTCACAGGAGACGTACCTCTTCCATGCCTCGGTGCGCGAGAACCTGCGGTTCGCGCGGCCGGACGCGACCGACTCCGAGATCGAGGACGCGGCGCGCGCCGCCCAGATCCACGACACGATCGCGAACCTGCCCGACGGCTACGACACCGTCGTCGGCGAGCGTGGGTTCCGCTTCAGCGGTGGCGAGAAGCAGCGGATCGCGATCGCCCGCACGATCCTGCGCAACCCGCCGGTGCTCGTGCTCGACGAGGCGACCAGCGCGTTGGACGTCGCCACCGAGCGGGCGGTGGGCGAGGCGCTGGAGCGGCTCGCCGAGGGCCGCACGACGCTGGTCATCGCGCACCGCCTCTCGACGGTCCGCGACGCCGACCAGATCGTCGTCCTCGACCAGGGCGAGGTCGCCGAGCGCGGCACCCACGAGGAGCTGCTGGCGCTCGGTGGCAAGTACGCCGCGCTCGTGGCGCGCGACGAGGGGTCCGCGCTCCGTGCGTAGCGCGGCGTGGGCCGGCGCACGGTGCGTCGCGGCGCGTCAGCCGCGGGCTTTCGCGCCGCCGCGGAAGCGGCGCACCTTCGCGCCGCCGCGCGGCCGCTTCCCCGGGCGCGCTTTGGTCACCTTGGCGTCGATCGGCGTGCTCATGTCGGCCTGGATCTGGGCCGGCGTGAGCGCGCTGTCGTAGACGCGGACCTCGTCCAGGCGGCCCTTGAACCACTCCTTCCAGACCGCGTTGCCGCCGAAGCGCAGCGGGTAGGAGCCGCCCGCGATCGTCCCGCTGAACGGGGCGCTGCCGGACAGCCTGCCGTTGACGTAGCGGCGGATCGTCCTGCCGTCGTAGGTCATCGCCAGGTGCGTCCAGGTCCGCAGCTTCGGCGCCGTGCCGCGGGCGAACTTCGAGCCGATGCCGGCCTCGTCGCCATAGAGCGACCAGGCGGCGTCGCGCCTGGTCTCGCGCAGCGCGAGCGAGCCGCCCTTGCGGGTCGGGTACACCCACGCCTCGACCGTCATCGCCTTGGCGAGCTTCGGCGCCTTCACGGTCACCCAGTCGTCGACGCCGTCGAAGTCGAGCGCATTGCCGAACTTCCCGCCGCGCACGCGTAGCGGCCCTGAGAGCTTCCCGTTCGTCACCTTCGTGCCCGACGGCTCGTCGAAGCCCCAGGCCGCGACCGCCTTCGGGCGAGGTGGCGCCGCGCAGACGCACGGCGGCGGGCCGGCAGAGGCGAAGTTCGCCGTGTAGGTGATGCTGCCGCCGTCGGGCACGGTGGTCGTGTGCACGCGGGCGCCGCCGTCGCTCCATGACGTCCATGGGAGGCCCGCCTGCGGCGAGGGCGCGTTGAGCGAGACCACCGACCGCGCGAGCACCGTGCGCGTGAAGGGCGCCGGCAGCGACTCGCTCCCGAACGGCAGCTGCATGCCGGGCGGCGAGCTCGCGAGCGTGACGTCGGTCGTGCGCGGGTCGAGCCGGACCGTCTGCGTGGTGTGCAGCCCGTCGGCGTCGGTCGCGGTCGCCGAGAGCTCGAGGTGCGACGGGTACTCGTGGTCGGGGGCGACGAACGAGCCGGACGTCCCGGTGAAGTTCTGGAGCGCGTGCGTGTGGCACTGGCTCGCGTCCAGCCGCGAGCAGTGGCGCAGGTTCAGCGCCCACGTGAGCGTGCTGCCAGGGCTCCCGTGGCCGGCGAAGGCGATCGTGTCCCCGACGGCCCAGGTCGTCGCCGACGTCGGCGTGTCGATGGCGGCCGTCGGCGGGACGCCGACCGTGATCGTCCTGCTCGCGGTCCCGCTCAGGCCGGCGCGGTTGGTCACCCGCAGGCGCACGTCGACGTACCCGCGCCTCGTGTAGGTGAAGACCGGCGTGTCCGAGGTCGAGTCGTCGTAGGCGCCGTCGCCGTCGAGGTCCCAGGCGTAGTCGAGCGCGCCGTTCTCCGGATCGTGCGATCCGCGCCCGTCGAAGTGGACCTCCAGCGGCGGCTCCTTCGCGTCCGCCGAGGCCGTGATGCTCGCCGTCGGCGCGCGGTAGGAGATGCGGCGGATCTCGCCGTCGTTGAGGTCGGCGTAGTAGAGCGCGTCGTCCGGCCCTTCGGTGAGGAACACCGGCCCGGGGGCGTCGCCGGCGAACAGCCGCCGCTGCGCGGGGTCCGGCTGCCCGTCGTCACCGAGCGGCATGAACCAGAGGCAGTTGCGCGAGTAGTCGCCGAAGAACAGCCCGCCGCGATAGGCCGCGGGGAACGCGGTGCCGGTGTAGAAGGTCACGGCGGAGATCGACGAGTCGCCGGGCGCGCAGCCGTCGCCGTCGACGACCTCGTCCGCGTGGTTGTAGGTGAAGACCGGCGGCGTCGCGGAGCCTTCGGCGTAGAGCGTCTCGCACGTCGTGAAGTCGTAGTCGTCGTAGGCGGGCTGGCGGCCCGGACCCTCGTAGCAGGGCCAGCCGTAGTTGCGCACGATGCCGTCGACCGGCACGCGGTTGAGCTCCTCCCACGTGGTCCAGCCGACGTCGCCCAGCCAGATGTCGCTCGTGCCGGGGCGGAAGGTAAAGCGGAAGGGGTTGCGGAAGCCGTAGGCGACGACGTTCTCGCGGCTGAACGACGGGTGGTCCGGGTCGATGCGCAGGACCGCGCCGTCGGGGGTGAACGGCTGCCCCGCGGGGCGGCGATAGGCCTGGGCGCGCAACGCGCCGCCCTGGCTGTCGGGCGGGCCGATGTCGCCGGCGGTGTCGGGCGGGTCGCCGCAGACGTTGCCGATCTGGCCGAAGTCCGGGAAGTCGAAGTGCGCGCCCTCGCCGGCGCTGAGGTAGAGCATGCCGTCGGGCCCGAACGCCAGCGTGCCGATCGAGTGGCTCGGGAACTGCTGGCAGAAGTCAGTGGCCAGCACGTGCTCGCCGCCGGACGCGTCGAGCCACGAGAGGCGCCCGTCGATCCTGCAGCCGGGCGCGAGGGTGCCGCCGTTCGGGCAACTGTCGCCCCACCCGGTGTCGTGCGAGTACAGGACGAAGACGCGGCCGTCGGGCGCGATCGCCATCCCCAGCAGACCGCGGTCCCAGTAGTCCTGCACCTGCGCGCGCAGGTCGGCGAAGCGCGTCGGGGTCGGGTCGTCGACGGAGTCGTACGTGTAGATCAGCCCGGCCTTGGTGGCGACGAACACGCGGCCGTCAGGCGCGAAGCGCACCACGGTCGGGTTGCCGAGCCCTCGCCACACGGTGGACTCGCTGAACCCGGGCGGCAGCGTCGTCGCACGCGCGGGTGCGGCGAGAACTCCGACGAGCAGGACAGCGACCAGCAGAACCCTCCGCACGGGGCGGACTGTACGGCCCGCCCCGTGAGAGAACCTAAACGAACGTCACGGGTGCAGCCATTTGCCGTGGTGGGTGAAGCGGCCGCGATAGTGCTTGATCCTCGCCCCGGTGCGCCTCGGCGGCTTCTTCACGCTGGCCGTCGCGACCTTCCGCGCGAGTGTCGCGGTGCTGACCGCCTTGGCCATGTCGGCCTGGATCTGGACCGCGCTCAGCGGGCGGTCGTAGACGCGGATCTCGTCCAGCCGGCCGCGGAACCACTCCGGCCAGATCGCGTTGCCGCCGAAGCGCAGGGGCTGCGTGCTGGCGCGCAACGTCCCGATCTGGGCGCGGGTCCCGGTCTGGACGCCGTTGACGTACATGCGGATCGTCGCCCCGTCGTAGGTGACGGCGAAGTGCGTCCACGTGTTCAGCGCCGGCGCGGCGGTCCCGCGCGCCCACAGGTCGCCGCTCGTCGCCATGTGCCCGCTCGGGAGCCCGCCGTCGCCGAACGGGTACAGCGCCCACGCCAGGTCGCTCGCGGTCTCCTTGAGCGCCAGCGTGCGCCACCCGCTTCCCCCCGTCGGGTACGCCCAGCCCTCGAGCGTCATCCCGGTCGTCACCCGCAGCGACGCGCTGTCGGCGACGGTCACCCAGTCGTTGACGCCGTCGAAGTCCAGCGCCGAGCCGAACCGGCCCGCGCTCGTCCGCGCCGGGCCGTTGAGCGTGCCGGTGTTGCCGTTGCCGGACGCGTCGGCGGTCGTGGCACCGGCGGTCTCGTCGAAGCCCCAGGCGCCGACGAGGCCGGAGGAGGGCGCCACGACCGAGAACGTCACCGGCACGGTCTTCGTCTGGCTCGCGCCGACGAGGGTGACCGTCGCGTTGTAGGTGCCCGGGCTGAGGCCCGCCGGATCGGCCGTCAGCGTGACGGTCGCGGGCGCGGTCCCCGAGGCCGGCGACGCGGACAGCCACGCGGCGTCGTCGGACACCGTGAACGCCAGGGCTCCGTCGCCCGCGTTGCTCACGGTCAATGGCTGCGAGACCGCGCCCTGTGACGAGGCCAGGGTGACCGCGGCCGGCGCGACGGCGAGCACGGGCGGGAGCGGGGTCGCCGAGCCGTAGGCGGCGCCGGAGACCGGACCGTCGCTGTAGCGCCCGCCGATCGCCCACGTCGCGGGCAGCGCGGTCAGCGTCGTGCCCGCGCTCGTGCGCTCGAGCCCGCCGCTGCCGCCCGCGCGGTCGCGCCAGGCCAGTTGGCCGGTCGAGTCGGCGGGGTTGAGCAGGGCGAACCAGTACGCGGTCCCGTTGACGAGGTTCACCGGCGCGTTGAGGGCGGCGCTGTTCCACGCGCCCGCGGTGGGTGCGGCGATCGTGCCGGTGCCGAGGAGCGCTCCCGCCTCCCCGCCCGCGTCGGCGTAGAGGCCGAGCACGACCTTGGACGCTCGGCTGGAGGCGTCGAGGTAGAGCCGCAGCGAGCGCGCGGGGCCGGTCCGGGACGCCGTGATCCGGTAGACCTCGCCGTGGCCGGCCGCGGCGGAGGACGTGTTCGTCCCGATGGCCTCGGTGCCCGCGAGCGGCACGTCGGCGGTGGTGTCGGTGAACGTCGCCGTGTAGGTCGCGGTGCCGGAGGCGGGCGCGGTGATCGTGTGCGTGCTGCCGCCGCCGTCGCTCCACGAGGCGAAGCTGAACGCGCCCTGCGGGGTCGGCGCGGCGACCGTGGTGGCCGAGCGCGCGATCACGGTGCGGGTGAACGGCGCCGCGAGCGTGTCGCTTGCGAGCGAGAGCTGCAGGCCGGCCGGGACGGTCGTCAGCGTCAGGTCCGCGGTGCGCGGGTTCAGCTGAACCGTCTGCGTCGCGGTCAGCCCGGCCGCGTCGGTCGCGATCAACGACAACTCGAGGTGCGAGGGGTACTCGTGGTCGGGCGCGACGAAGCTGCCGGAGGCCACGCCCACGAAGTCCTGGATGTGGTGGGTGTGGCAGTTGGTGGCGTCGGTGCGCGAGCAGTGGCGCATGTCCAGTGCCCAGCGCAGGGACGCGGCGGGCAGCGTCGCTCCGGCGCTGTTGCGGGCCGAGCCGGAGAAGCTGATCGTGTCCCCGACCGCCCACGTGGTGGCGTTGGTCGGGGTGGCGATCGTGACCGTGGGCGGGGCGCCGACGGTGATCGTCGTCGAGGTCGTGCCGGTCGAGCCCACCGTGTCGGTCACGCGCAGGCGCACCGTCACGGTGCCCGCGGAGGGGTACGTGAACGAGGGCTTGGCGGCGGTCGAGTCGTCGTAATCGCCGTCGCCGTCGAGGTCCCAGGCGTAGGTGAGCGCCTGACCGTCGGGGTCGCTGGACGTCGTCCCGTCGAAGGCGACCGTCAGCGGAGCGAGGCCGGAGGTCGGTGTCGCCACGATCCGCGCGGTGGGCGCGCTGTTGTTCGCCGCGATCCGGCGGACGGTCCCGCCCGCGAGGTCGGCGTAGTAGAGCGCGCCGTCCGGGCCCTGGGTGAGGAAGACGGGGCCCGCCGCGCCGGCGAGGAACGTCTGGCGCGTCGCCATGTCCGGCAGGCCGTTGGCGCCGGGGTAGGCGACCCAGATGCAGTTGCGCGAGTAGTCCGCGAAGAAGAGCGCGTTCTTGTAGGCCGCGGGGAAGGCGTCGGCGGTGTAGAAGGCCAGGCCGGAGATCGAGGACGAGCCGGTCGTGCACGTCTCGTTGGCGACGATCTTCTCGTTGTGGTTGTAGGCGAAGTACGGCGCCTGCACCGCGCCCGTTCCCTGCGCGTAGAGCGTCTCGCAGTTGTCGAGGTTCAGCGCGTCGTAGGAGCCCATCCGCGGCGTGCCCTCGTAGCACGGCCAGCCGTAGTTGCGGACCTGGCTCGCGTCCGGGACGCGGTCGATCTCCTCCCACGTGTTCCAGCCGACGTCGCCGGCCCAGATCTCCCCCGTGCCGGGGCGGAACGTGAAGCGGAACGGGTTGCGGAAGCCGTGGGCGACGATCCGGCGGCGGTTCGGATCGGCGTTGCCGATCGCCGGGTTGCCCGCGGCGGCGGCGCCCGTGTCGGGGTTCACCCGCAGGATCGCGCCGTCGAGCGAGGCGGTCTGGGACGTCGGGCGCCGGAAGGACTGCGCGCGCAGCGCTCCGCCCTGCGCCGTGGGTGGGGTGAGCGTGGCGCTCGGCGGGTCGCCGCACGGGTTGACCGGGCTGCCGTCCTGGCCGTAGTCGGCCCAGTTGAAGGAGGCGCCGTCGCCCGCGCTGACGTAGAGCATGCCGTCGGGGCCGAAGTCCAGCGTGCCGATCGAGTGGCTCGGATACTGCTGGCACCAGTCCTCGATCAGGACCGTCTCGGCGCCGGTGGTGGAGATGCGGCTCAGGCGCCCCGTGACGACGCAGCCGTCGGCGGTCGGGCCGGGCGGGGTCGGGCAGCCGTCACCCCAGCGGGGCTGCTGGGTCGAGTCCGGCGCCTTGTCATAGGCGTAGAGGACGTAGACGTACGGGCGGCCGGTGGTGAAGCCGGGGTCGAGCGCCATGCCGAGCAGGCCGCGATCCCAGTAGTCGTGGACCTTGCTCCGCAGGTCGACGAACTGCGTGGGCGTGGTGTCGTTGAGGTTGTCGAAGACGTTGACGATCCCGCTCTTGGAGGCCACGAAGACACGGCCGTCGGCGGCGAAGCGGATCACCGTCGGGTTCCCGAGCCCGCTCCACACCGTCGTCTCGGTGAAGCCCGCGGGCAGCGTTCCCGCCAGCGCCGGTGCCGCCAGGGGCGCCCGCCCGAACACCCCCGCGACAGCTCCCGCAGGTGCGGCTAGGGCGGCGGCGAGCAGCACGCCGACGATGGTCAGACTCCGGACCAGGCGCATCCGCCGACCCTACGTCTCATGAGAACCGGTCCGCTACTACACCTTGGTTCAGTGCTTCGAGCCTCGTACGTCCGCCGAGTCGCGCTTGCAGACCGGCTCCGCGTTCGTACGGTAAGCGCGTGCGCCGCCCCTCGGCTCCCATGCTCGTCGCCCTGCTCGCGCTCTTCGTCGCCCTCGGCGGCCCGGCGCAGGCCAAGCACCTGATCAACGGCAAGGACATCCGCCGCGGCACCGTCTCGACGACGCAGATCAAGGACGGCACCGTCGCGGTCCGCGACCTCGCGCCGAGCACCGTGCGCACGCTCCTCGGCACCCCCAACAGCTCGATCACGTGGGACAAGCTCGCGGGCGGCGCGATCGGCACCTTCGCGATCGCCGACGGCTCCGTCGCCGCCGCCGACATCGCCGACGGCGCGGTGGGCGGGTCGAAACTCGCCGACGGAGCCGTGACCGGCGCCAAGGTCGCCGACGGCACCTTGACCGCCGCGGACATCGCCCGCTTCAGCGGCGCCTTCCGGATCCTCGCCGACGACCTCGGCACCATCCGCGCGCACACCTGCTGGAGCCGCGAGCCGCGCGGCCTCGCCCCGGAGACCGCCGGCGCCGACATCTCCCAGGACGCCCTCCTCGTCGTCCCCCGCGGGTCCTTCAACGGCCAGATCTTCAGCTTCAACTACAAGACGAACGCCTCGAACCCGAACGACCCGGGCGCGGTCAGCCGCTTCGTGTTGACGCTCTGCAACCGCACGGACGCCGACGAGACACCCCCGTCGATCGCGTTCAGCTACATCGTCTTCGACCTGCCCTAGGCGTACTTCCGGGCGACACGCTCGGCTGACGCCGGGTAGCCGCCGCCGAAGAGCGCCGCGTGCACCAGCAGCGGGAAGAGCTGGTAGAGCTCGACGCGGTCCTCGTGGCCCGGGGCGAGCGGGTAGCGGTCCTCGTAGGCGTTGAGGAACGCTCGGCCGGGGGCGCCGAAGAGACGCAGCATCGCGAGGTCGACCTCCCGGTGGCCGCCGTACGCGGCGGGATCGATCAGCCAGGGCCGCCCGTCGCGACCCCAGAGGACGTTGCCGCTCCAGAGGTCGCCGTGCAGGCGGGCGGGCGGCTCGGGCGGGCCGGCGAGGTCGGCCATCCGCGCGCAGATCGACTCGACGGCCTTGTTGCCGAAGCGGGTGAGGCCGGCGTGGGGCAGAACCGCGAGCAGCCGCCGCTCGGCGTAGAACGTCGCCCAGTCCGGCGTGGGCGCGTTGGGCAAGGTCAGCCGCCCGAGCCGCATCGTCTCGCCGCCCTGACGCGGCGTGCCGAACTCGTCCGCCCCCGCCGCGTGGACCGCCGCGAGGCCTGCCCCGAGCGCGGCGGCGTCGCCGCGTCCGCCCTCGTCGACCCAGTCGAGGACGAGGACGTCGTCGCGCACGCCGAGGACCTCGGGGACGCGCAGGGCGCCGGGCTCGGCGAGCCAGCGCAGGCCGGCGGCCTCGGCCGCGTACTCGCCCGGCGCGACGTCGTCGCGGGTCTTGACGAACGCGAAGCTCTCGTCGGTGAACTGGACGCGGTAGGCCTCGTTGATGTCGCCGCCGCCGACGCGCTCGATCCGGCCGATCTCGCGTCCGGTCGCGGCGCGAACCGCGTCGTCAAGGCGCACCGCGCGACCCCCGGGACGCCCGAGACCGCGCGGCCGGGGCCTCGGCGCGATGGGCCGGGCTCCTCACCGGAGCGCGTCGAGCAGGCCCTTACAGGCCGCCTCGACCTGGTCGAGGACCTTCTCGAAGCCGTCCGGCCCGCCGTAGTAGGGGTCGGGGACGTCGAGGTCGGGCGAGCCGATCGACGCCGGGTCGAACTCGCGCAGCAGCCGCGCCTTGCCGGCGACGTCGCCGTCCGGGGAGAACGTGCGCAGCTCACGGAGGTTCTCGCGGTCCATCGCGAGCAGCAGATCGAAGTGTTCGAAGTCGCGCGGGCGGACCTGGCGGGCGGCGCCCTCGAGCGTGATCCCACGGGCCGCGGCGGCGGCCGTGGCGCGGCGATCGGGCGAGTCGCCCGCGTGCCAGGAGCCGGTGCCGGCGCTGTCGATCTCGAACTCGTGCTCGAGGCCCTCGTCACGCACGAGGCGTCGCATCACGCCCTCCGCCGTCGGCGAGCGGCAGATGTTGCCCATGCACACGAAGAGAATCCGGTTCATCGCGGGCGTCCTCCCTCTTGCGCCACGGCCTGTGCGGCGAGCTCGACGCCCGCGGCCAGCGCGGCCTCGCGGTCGCCGGGCCAGACCGACAGGAAGCCGGCGGCGAACGCGTCGCCCGCGCCGGTCGTGTCGACCACGTCGTCGACCGCGACGGCCCGCGTGACGATCCGCTTCAGCCCATCGCTCCAGTACGCCCCGTCGCGCCCTTGCTTGACCGCGAACTCCTTGACGCCGGGCAGGTCGCCGCCGAGTGCCGCGAGCTCGTCCTCGTTGGGCAGCAGCAGATCCACCGGGCGTGCGCGGTGCAGAAAGGCGGGGTCGTCGATCAGCAGCGCGGCGGACGCGGGGTCGACGCTGATCGACATCCCCGCGTCGCGCGCCCGGTCCATGGCCTCGAGCGCCGCCCCGCGTGACCCGGGCCGCATCAGCGAGTAGCCCGACACATGCAGGGTCGCGCCCGCCTCGAACACGTCGTCGGGCAGCTCGGAGGCCGACAGCGCCGTGTTCGCGCCCGGGTCCGGCAGCATCGTGCGCTCGCCGCCGGGGCTGACGAGGACGATGCAGGTCCCCGTCGGCAGGTCCAGATCGACGCCCACCCGCAGATCGACACCGTCCATCGCGCTGAGCGCGACGTTGCGCGCGTCGTCGTCTCCGACCCGTGCGATCAACGTGACCTCGACGCCCGCCCGCGCCAGCCACGCGGCCGTGTTCGCGCCGGCTCCGCCGGGCCGGAGAGAGATCCGCGCGGGCGTGTCCGACGCCACCGCGAGCGGCGCGTCATGAAACGCGACGACGTCGAGCATGACCTCGCCGAGCACGACGACGCGCTTCACCGCGCGCCTCGCCGGCCGTGCCCGCTCGTCGCGTCACCGCGCCGCGCGCTCATGCCGCCGCGATCTCCGCCGCCAGCGCGGCATTGCGCAGCACCAGGCGGACGTTGGCCCGCAGCGACTCGCCGTGCGTCTCGGAATGAAAGCGCTCCAACACGAACGGGGTGACGTCGCGGCCGCGGACGCCCGCCTCCGCGGCGGCGGCGAGACCCTCCACCAGCGTTCGCTCGTGCAGGTCCGGGTCCATCTGCTCGTCCAACGGATTCGCGACCACGACGCCGCCCGGCGCACCCACGGCGAGCCGCGCGCGCAGGACGTCCGCCGCTTCCGCGGGCGAGTCCACCCGCCACGGCACCGGCAGCCCGCTCGACGTCAGATAGAACGCCGGGAACGTGTCGGTGCGGTAGCCGAGCACGGTCACGTTCAGCGTCTCCAGTCGCTCCAAGGTCGCCGGGATGTCGAGGATCGACTTCACACCCGCGCAGACGACGCAGATGCCGACCCGCGCCAGCGTGCCGAGGTCCGCCGACTCGTCGAACGTGTCGGCCGCGCCACGGTGGACCCCGCCGAGGCCGCCTGTCGCGAAGACGCGGATGCCCGCCCGCTCGGCGAGATGGGAGGTCGCGGCCACGGTGGTCGCGCCGAACGCGCCCCGCGCGAGCACCGGCGCGAGGTCGCGGACACCGCACTTGGCGACGCCGTCGGTGTTCGCCAACGCCTCCAACGCCTCGTCGTCGAGCCCGATCCGCACCTCGCCGCCGACGATCGCGATCGTCGCCGGCACGGCGCCCTTCGAACGCACCACGTCCTCGATCTCGCGCGCGACCCGCAGGTTGTCGGGCCGCGGCAACCCGTGGGCGATGATCGTGCTCTCGAGCGCAACGACAGGACGCCCCTCCTCGAGGGCCGTCCGGACTTCTTCGTGGACCCGCATCGCGCGCCCACGTTAGCGCCGAACCTAAAGGGGCCTGACCCCTTTAGGTTTGCCGGCGCCGCCCGGGGAGCGGGGCGACGCCGGCCGGGGGCAGCTAGGCCGCGGTGGGCGTGTCGTCGTCGCCGGGGTCGTCCTCGGCGAGGATCTTGTAGAGCGCGCGGCGGGTGTCGGCGAGGATCTTGCGGGCCTCGTCGGTGTGACCGGCGGCGGCGACCTGCATGGCCGCGGCGCCGACCTGGAACATCAGGCCGCGGAGGTCGAAGACGCCCTCGTCCATGCCGCCGGTGGCGGCCTCGAACGGGTCGCCGAGCTCCTCGCGGTTGTTGGCGACGTAGTCGCGGCCTTCGGCCGTGAGCTCGAACGCCCGCTTGCCCTCGGACTCGGCGGCCTTGACCAGGCCCTCGTCCTCGAGCTGCTGGAGCGCGGGGTAGACCGAGCCGGGGCTCGGCTTCCAGACGCCCTCGGTGCGGCGCTCGATCTCCTGGATCAGCTGGTAGCCGTTCTGCGCCTGCTCCTCGAGCAGGAGGAGCATCGCGGCGCGGACGTCACCGCGACGGGCACGCCCGCCGCGACCGCGGCCGCGGTGGCCGCCGGGACCGCCCCAGGGCGGACCGCCGGGGCCGGGGCGGGTGGGATCTCCCCAGAAAAAGGCCTTGAACTGCCGGGGGTCGCCGCCGAACGGGCCGCCGCGGCCCGTCATGAACGCGACGAGGTCCTCCCAACCGCGGGGACCGCGGTGGTGGTGGTGGTGCTGGTGGTGGCGACGATGACCGCCGCCCCAGGCTTCTGCGGATGCAGCATGCATGTCGGAAGTCCTTTCGCTTCGATCTATTCCGATGCATCAACGATATATCGGAACCTATCGTCTGTCAAGCTCATCTCAGAAATTCGCGCTTCCGTACGATCAGTAAGTGGCCGACTCCCCTCCCACATCCCGCATCGCCCGCACCCGCCGCTTCGGCGGGCTCGTCGCCGGCCAGGGCCTCAGATGGGCCGGCACGCGCGCGGCGAACACGCTCCGCAGCGACGAGAAGGCCGACGCGGCCACGGGTGAGCGCGCGGCGGCGACCGCCCGCGAGCTCGTCAAGCAGCTCGGCCAGATGCGCGGCGCGGCGATGAAGATCGGCCAGGTCCTCTCGACCGTCGACTTCACGGCCATCCCCGAGTCCGAGCGCGAGGAGTTCAAGCAGACCCTCGCGGCCCTGCGCGACGACGTCCCGCCGCTCCCCTTCAACAAGATCGAGAAGCTGCTCAAGGACGAGCTGGGCGAGAAGCTCACCGACGTCTTCAGCGAGTTCGAAGAGCAAGCCTTCGCCGCGGCGTCGATCGGCCAAGTCCACAAAGCGGTCACGACCGAGGGCAAGCGCGTCGCGGTCAAGATCCAGTACCCGGGCATCGCGGAGGCGGTCGAGACCGACCTGCGCAACATGCAGATGATCTTCCCACTCGTGAAGCGCCTCGCCCCGGGCCTCGACGTCAAGGCACTCGGGCAGGAGCTGCGGGAACGCATCGGCGACGAGCTCGACTACGAGGTCGAGGCGCAGAACCATCGCGCGATGGCGCGCGCCTGGCGCAACCACCCGTTCGTCCACGTCCCACCGGTGGACACACAGCGCTCGAGGAGGCGCGTCCTGGTCACCGAGCTGATCAGCGGCAAGCGCTTCGAGGAGATCAAGCGGCTCCCGGAGGCCGAGAGAGACCGCTTCGGCGAGATCGTCTTCCGCTTCTTCTTCGGCACGCTCAAACACACCCGCCGCGCGAGCGGCGACCCGCATCCCGGCAACTACCTCCTGCAAGACGACGGCAAGGTCGGCTTCCTCGACTTCGGCCTGATGCGCGTCGTCGACGCCGACTACCTCGAAGGCGAGCGCCAGCTCGCCCAGGCGGTCGAGCGCGGCGATGCCGCAGCGGTTCACCACGGCCTCGCCCGCCTCGGCTACCTCCCGCAGCCCGACGAGTTCGACGAGAACCGCCTGCTCGACCAGATCCGCACCGCCGGCGAGTGGTACCTCGAACCGGGCTTCAGGCGCCTCAGCCCCGCCTACGTGACCGACCTGATCGACCGCGGCTCGAGCCCCCGCAGCGCCTTCTTCGAGGAGATGCGCCGCCAGACGATCCCACCGCAGGCGCTGCTGATCCGCCGCATGGAAGGCCTCGTGCTCTCCACGCTCGGCGAGCTGCGCGCCGGCGCCGACTTCTCCAAGCTCGGCAGCGAGTACTGGAGCGACGCGCCGCCGAGCACTCCGCTCGGCGTCCAAGACGCCCGCTTCTGGGGGTTACCCGGATATACCGGCTAGCGGCGCGCCCGTACGCTGCGCCGACATGCTCGCCGCCGCCGCCACCGCCATCGCCCTCCTGCCCGGGGTCCTCACGAACACGGTCCCCGAGGTCAAGCAGCAGACCCCGCTCCCGATCCTGCTGCCGAACAACTTCTACAGCGACTTCGACCCGGTCTATCCCTACGGCTCCGGCGACAAGAAGTCCTACGACATCGGCGTCGCCGCGGCGCCCGATTGCGGCGGCGCGAACGCCTGCTTCGCCGCCAGCTTCTCGGCCCAGAAGGGCGGCAAGCCCTACGGGAAGGGCAAGGTCACGCTGACCAAGGGCCGGCACGGGCGCTACCAGCCGCTCGGCTGCGGGGCCTCGTGCTCACCGCCGTCGATCAGCTGGAAGGAGCGCGGCGTGACCTACACGATCCAGGCCAAGGTCGTGGGCAAGCAGAGCGACCGCGCGCTGCTGGTGAAGATGGCGAACGAGGCGATCAGGCAGGGACCGCGGTAGCCCCGGCCTCGCGCTCGGCGGCGATCAGCACCGCGTCCAGCAGGCCCGGGAAGCGCGCGTCGACGTCCTCGCGGCGCAGCGAGACGTGCCGGTGCGTGCCCTCGGCCCGCGTATGCGTGATGCCCGCCTCGCGCAGCACGCGGAAGTGGTGCGAGCGGGTGGCCTTGGAGATGCCGAGCTCGAACGTCCCGCAGGTGCGCTCGCCTTCGGCCGCGAGCTGACGCACGATCGCCACGCGCATGGGATCGCTGAGCGCGGCCATCACGGCCGCCAAGGTCATCTCGTCCAGATGAGGCTCATCGGAGTGCATGGTTCGACAGCCATCGTACTAGGCGATCCTCGCGAGCGAATTCGTCGCTGCTTCGGTCGCTTGGAGAATCGCTTCGCGGATTCTCCCACGTGCTACGTTCCAGAAGCAATGTTCGAAGATCGTCGAACTTCCGATGCCCTCCCCTCCCTGACCGCCGCGCTCGCGTGGGGCGCGATGTTCCCCATCGCCGCCTCCGCGATCCACCACGTCGACGCCTTCCACCTGACCGCGGTGCGCTACCTCGTCGCCACGGCGATCTTCCTCGGCCTGCTGGCGCTGATCGAAGGCGGCCGCGCCCTGCTCCCCCAGGGCCGCGCGCTCGAGCTGTTCATCCTCGGCACGCTCGGCTTCGCCGGGTTCAACCTGTTCACGTATCTCGCGCTCGAGCACGTCCGTCCCCAGGACGCCTCGCTGATCGTGGCCACCTCGCCGCTGCTGACCGTCTTCGCCGTCTGGCTCACGACGCGCCAGAAGCCGAGCAGAACCACCTTCGGCGCGATGCTCGTCGCCCTGTTCGGCGTGATGCTCGTGATCACGCACGGCGACCCCTCCGCACTGGGCGGCAGCGCGGGGGACCTGCTCGTGCTCGCCGGCGTGGCCAGCTTCGTCGCCTACACGACCGGCGCGCGCCGCTTCGCCGACTTCTCCCCGCTGCGCTACACCGCGCTGAGCGCGACCGGCGGCACGCTGACGATCCTCGCCGTCACCGCGATCCTGACCCTCACCGGCACGTACCCGATGCCGAGCGCCGCCAACTGGGGCGACGCGTGGACGCAGACGATCTACATCATCGTCGCCGGCGCCGTGATCGGCGTGCTCGCCTGGAACGAGGGCGTGAGGCGGATCGGCGCGGCCAACGGCGCGCTGTTCATGAACCTGGTGCCGGTCGTGACCTTCGCGGTCGAGATCGGCCGCGGCTACCGGCCGGGCGAGTTCGAGATCCTCGGCGCGCTGCTGACGATCGGCGCGCTCGTGTTCGCCAACCTCGCCGCGCGCCCCCGCCGGGTCCTAGAGCCCGAGCTCGCGAACGCCTAGCTCGTCCGCGCCGAGATGGTGCGCCAGCTCATGGCGCACCGTGCGGGTGACCTGATCGCGCAGCAGGTCCGGGTCGTGCCCGAAGTCCCGCAGCAGCGTGTCGCGGAAGATGATGATCCGGTCGTGGTAGTTGTCGCGGGCGACCGTGTCGCCCTGGTAGAGCCCGTAGGCGCCGGCCTGGCGACCCTTGTCGGAGATCACGACCGGCACGCGGTCCAGCGCCTTGATCAGCAGGTCCGGCAGGTCGTCGAGCGCCTCGCGGACGAGCGTCTCGAAGTCATGGCGGTCGTACGGGTCGAGCGCGAGGAACTCGCCCTCGTCCGGCTCGGCGGCGAGGTTCTCGCGTGCCAGCTCCTCCGAACGGATCACCAGCCGCTCGAACTCGGCCTCGTCCTCGGGGTCCTGATAGTTGGCCATCTTGCTCACGATCAGCCCGATCGCGAGCGCCGCGACCGCCGCGCAGACGACGACGATCGCGAGCACCTCGAGGAAGCGCAGCCAGCCACTCGGCGACAGGCCCTGGAGCAGGGTCGCGGCGGTGAGCGCCACCGCCAGGCACAGCACCGTGGTGAAGGCGACCCGTCGCCCGGTCGGCCAGCGCGAGAGCATGAGATCCAGGCTACCTGAGTGACCTTGCGATCACGAGACGTTGGATCTCGTTCGTGCCTTCGTAGATCTGCGTGATCTTCGCGTCGCGCATGTAGCGCTCGACCGGGTACTCGTTGACGTAGCCGTAGCCGCCGAGGACCTGGACGGCTTCGACGCTCACCGCCATCGCCGTGTCGGAGGCGAACAGCTTGGCCATCGCCGAGTACTTGCCGGCGTCGGGCTCGTGGCGGTCGATCTTCGACGAGGCGCGGTAGAGCAGCTCGCGCGCGGCGGCCGTCCGGGTCTCCATGTCGGCGAGCTTGAACTGGATGCCCTGGAACTCGGCGATCGCCTGGCCGAACTGCCGGCGCTCGTTCGCGTAGGCGACGGCGTGGTCGGTCGCGCCCTGCGCGATGCCGACGGCCTGGGCGGCGACGCCGAGCCGCGAGTGGTCGAGCGTGCCGAGCGCGACGTTCATGCCCTTGCCCTCGGTCCCGATCAGGTTCGAGGCGGGGATGCGGACGTCGTCGAAGATCGGCTGGCCGGTCGGCGAGCCCTTGATGCCGAGCTTGTGCTCGAGCTTGCCGACGGAGAACCCGGGGCGGTCGGCCTCGACGACGAAGGCGCTGATGCCGCGCGAGCGGCCGGCGCTGGGGTCGGTCTTGGCAAAGACGATGTAGAAGTCGGCGACGCCGAGGTTCGAGATCCAGTTCTTGGTGCCGGTGACGATCCACTCGTCGCCGTCCTTGACGGCCTTGGTGATCATGCCGCCCGGGTCCGAGCCCGCCTCGGGCTCGGAGAGCGCGAACGCGGGCGACCACTCGCCGCTCGCGCACTTGGGCAGGAACCGCTGCTTGAGCTCGTCGGAGCCGAACAGCTTGATCGGCAGCGTGCCGAGGTCCTGCAGCATCAGGATCAGCGCCGTCGAGGCGCACGCGCGGGCGACCTCCTCGATCGCGACGCTGAGCATCAGCGCGCCGGTACCGGTCCCGCCGTACTCCTCGTCGAACGGGAGGCCGAGGAGATCCTGCTCGGCGAACAGCTTGCGGAGGTCCCAGGGGTACTCCGCCTTGGCGTCGATCTCGGCCGCGCGCGGAGCGACTCGCTCGCGCACGATCTGGCGGATGGTGTCGCGGAAGTCGACCTGATCCGGTGTCAGGGCATACGCGTCAACGGCGCTTGTCGGCATCCCGTCCAGCTTAGTTTGCTCCGGAGTTCGGCTGGGGATGCCAGCACTGTGGAACTCGGAACATCACTCTTCCTGATCGCCGTCGGAGCGATCCTCACGTTCGCCATCAACGCGAGCATCAGCGGCATCGACATCGCGACCGTCGGGATCATCCTGATGATCGTCGGCGTCGTCGGACTGCTGATCTCGCTGCTGTATTGGGGCCCACGCCGACGGAGCGCCGTTGTCGAGCGCCCCGTCGTTCGTGACCGCGAATACCTCTAGAGGCCTTCCGGGTGGCGGGCGGTGTAGCCGTCGCCCGGACGCATCTCGGTGCTCCAGCGCGGGCCATTGCCGCCGTTCCAGCCGGTGTCGAACCGCAGGCCGGCGACCACGAGGTAGGAGTGCCCGCTGTTGGCATAGCTCGTGATCCACTGCCCCTCGCCGGCCTCGCCCCAGGACATGAACTCCGTGGAGTTCATCGGCCGGCTGACCAAGCCGGCGCCATGCAGGGCATAGGACTCGCTCCCCGAGCAGTCGTAACCAGAGTCTTCCCAATCCCCGTGGCCGCCGCCGTACTTGTACGGCTTGCCCACGATCTCGTTCGCGGCGGCGATGACCGCCGCGACCTCGGGCGGTGCGCCAGCAGGCGCGACCGCCAGCCCGTCGGACCCCAGCGTGGCCTTACCGGTCGGCGCAGCGACGGGCTGCACGCCTCCCGTGTTCTGCAGACCGGCAGCGTCCTGGCCGACCTGGCCGCGGAGCGTCGCCGCGTCCTCGCGGGTCACGACGCCGTCGATCGGCAGCTTGGACCTGCGTTCCCAGGACCGCACACGCTTCTTCGTGCCGGGGCCGAACTGACCGTCGACCGTGGTCTTGAGCCCGACCTTCGTCAGGAAGTCCTGGAGGACGCGGACGTCGGTTCCGCGCATTCCCTGGCGCAGATCCCGTTCTCCGAAAGTGATGCGGCGAGCGTCTGCCTGAGCGACAGGCAGCACTAATACAGCCAAAAGCAAGCCCGCACAGAGCGTGCGACAGCGTGACAAGACGATCTCCTCTTTCCGACCGCCTACGGGGTTAGCTGTCGGGCTCGCGCGGAAAGCGTCGCGCTACACCGCATATTGCGGCGATTCGCCCCCGGAGCAGTGACCCCTGCTCCAAACCTTGGTTCCCCCGCCCGCTCGTGACCTCGGTCAGTCGCGGCTCGGCGTTATGTCCCGTGTTCCGGCGGGGACTGTAGCTGATCCTGGAGCGGATAGCCTCCCCGATTCGGGTGAACTTAATCCAGACACCTTTCAAAAGCACGTTCGATATCGCCACCTCCGAGCTCGATCCGCCCTTCGCCGTGATCGACCTGGATGCCTTTGACCACAACGCTTCCGACCTGCTCAGGCGGGCTTCCGGGGTGCCGTTGCGGCTCGCCTCGAAGTCCCTGCGTGTGCGCGCTCTACAAGATCGAGCGTTGGCCGCCGGGTTCGCCGGAACGCTGTGCTTCACCCTCCCGGAAGCGCTCTGGTTGGCGGAAAACGGGTCCGACGATCTGGTCGTCGGCTACCCGACGGTGGACCGGAAAGCGTTGCGTGCGCTGGCTCACAGCGACGCCCGTGAGCGGGTCACGTTGATGGTCGACTGCATCGAGCATCTGGACGCGATCGAGGCCGCCGGCGGGGACGGTCCGATCCGGGTCTGCATCGACATCGACGCGGGTTGGCGGATCGGTCTTATGACGATCGGGGCGAAGCGCTCACCGCTGCACGATTCCGAGCATGTGACAAATCTTGCAAGCGCAATCGTCTCGCGCGGGCTACTGCTGGACGGTCTGATGGCCTACGAAGGGCAGATCGCCGGCGTCGGGGACCATCCGCCCGGGAAGCCGCTGCTGCAGCTCGTGCTGCCGATCGTGCAGGCGTTGTCAGCGCGCGAACTCGCGCGCCGGCGGGCGGAGATCGTCGCCGCGGTGCGGGCGATCGCGCCGCTGCGGTTCGTCAACGGCGGCGGCACGGGGTCGATCGAGCGCACGGCGGCCGAGCCGGCCGTGACCGAGGTCGCCGCCGGCTCGGGGCTCTTCGGCCCGACGCTCTTCGACACCTATCGCTCCTTCAAGCCCGCGCCCGCGGCCTGGTTCGCGCTGCCCGTGGTGCGCAAGCCGTCGCCGAAGCTGGCGACCGCGCTCGGCGGCGGCTACCCCGCGAGCGGTGCCCCGGGGCGCGACCGTCTCCCGCGCCCCGTCCTGCCTGCCGGGTTGAAGCTGGACGCTCGCGAGGGCGCGGGCGAGGTGCAGACGCCGCTGCTCGGTCGCGCCGCCGCGGCGTTGAAGGTCGGCGACCGCGTCTGGTTCCGCCACGCCAAGGCGGGCGAGCTGTGCGAGCGCTTCGACGTCGTGCACCTGCTGCAGGGCGGGCGCCTGGTGGACACGGTTCCCACCTACCGCGGCGAGGGCAAGACCTTCCTCTAGTCGTAGTACTCGAGGTTCTCGCCGAGGCGCACGAGGCTCCGCTCGCGGCCGTTGCCCCACTGGATCTTGTTCGAGTCGGGGTAGACCGAGTACCAGACCTCGTCCTTTGTGGAGAGCATCATCAGCCGGACGGTGTCCTCGCTCGCGTTGAAGACCTGATGCGCGCCGTCCGGTCCGACGGCGAACGCCGCCGTGTCCCCCGGCCCGAGCACGTCGGTTCCTTCGGGGTGGCGCACGCTCACGCTCCCTTCGAGCACGACGATCCACTCCTCGTCGGACTCGTAGTGGTACGGGCACAGCGCCTGGCCGGGCGGGAGCTCGTAGATCGAGGCGCCGATCCGGCTCGCCCCGATCCGGGGCCCGAACCGGTCCATGCCCGCGCGAAAGCCCTCGGGATCGGCGTCGTCGTACTCGAAGGTCGGCTTGAAGATGTTGAACGTCTTCATGGACCCAGGATGTCGCGGATCCAGGCGTTGGCGAAGCGACCCTGCGGGTCGTAGGCGGCGCGGATGCGCTGGAAGTCGTCCCAGCGCGGGTAGCGCGGGGCGAGCTCGTGGCTCGTCAGGAAGCTTCGCTTGCCCCAGTGCGGGCGGCCGCCGAGCTCGGCCATCGCCGCCTCGACCTCCCTGAACGCCGGCTCGTACGGCATGCCTTGGAAGACGTGGACGGCGACGAACGCGCTGTCGCGGCCGTGGGCGGGTGAGAGCAGGGCGTCGTCCCCAGCGGTGAAGCGCAGCTCGATCGGAAAGCTGACGTCGTGGCGCTCGAGGGCATCCCGGGCGGCGTTGAGCGCCGGTACGGCGTGCTCGCGCGGGACGCTGTACTCCATCTCCTCGAAGCGCACCAGGCGGTCGGAGGCGAAGATCGCGTAGGACCAGTCGACCCGCTCGCGCTGGGAGGCGACCCTCGAGGCGAAGCGGTTCAGGCTCGGGATCGTGCGCGGGAAGCGCTTGGCGACCTCGTTGACGGCCCGGAACGCGTGGTTCTCCAGCAGGATGTCCGAGACGTAGGCGCTCGCCTTGTTCGGGGTGGCGGGGGCGTCCTCGGTGCGGTCCAGCGTGCGCGTGATCGCGACGTCCGCGTGCGGGAACGTCCAGAACTCGAAGTGGTCGTGGGCGTCGGCGCGCTCGTGCAGGTGCTCGAGGACAGGCCCGAGCGGCTCCGGCTTGTCGGTGTGACGCAGGCGGAACGCGGGCACACATCGAACCGTGACCGCCGCGATGATCCCCAGCGCGCCGAGGCTCACCCGCGCGGCTTTGAGCTCGTCGCCGTCGGTGATCGTCCGCTCGCGGCCGTCGGCGTCGATCAGCTCGACGCTCTTCACTTGGCCCGAGAGGTTCGGCAGCCTGGTGCCGGTGCCGTGGGTACCGGTGGCGAGCGCGCCCGCGAGCGACTGGACGTCGATGTCGCCCAGGTTCGGCATCGCGAGGCCGCGCACGTGCAGCTCGCGCGACAGCGCTTTCAGGCGGATCCCGCTCTCGACGCGGACGTGCGTGCCGTCGACGTCGAGGACACGGTTGAGGGCGTCGAGCGAAACGAGCGTCCCGTCCGTGACGGCGCCCGCGCTGAAGCTGTGGCCGGCGCCCGCGACGCGGATCGGGCCGGGCGCCGTGGCGACGATCTCCGCCAGCTCGTGGCGGGACCTCGGCTGCGCGAAACGCCGGGGAGTGGCGCGTTGCGAACCGGACCAATTGACCCATTCCACGCTTGCGCACGGTACCGTCAAGGCGATGGATGTCGCGCCTGAGCGGGTGGCGGAGCTGCAGCGTGAGGGGTCGATCCAGCTGATCGACATCCGCGAGCCCTACGAGTGGGAGGCCGGCCGGATTCCGGGTGCGCGCTTCCTGACGATGGGCGAGCTGACCGCGCAGGCGGGCACGATCCATCCGGACACGCCCGTGGTCTTCTACTGCCGCGTGGGGGGACGCTCGGCGATGGCCGCCAACGCGTTCCGCCGTGCGGGCTATGACGCGTACACGATGACCGGGGGCCTGATCGAGTGGGAGGCGCAGGGATTGCCGCTCGAGCCCGACGATGGGCATGTAGCGGATCACTGATCGCGGTCTTGCTCTGCGCGGCGCCCGCCTCTGGAGCGCCATCGCTGGTCAAGGTGGGCGACTTCGACGGTCCGACCTACGCGACGGGTGCACCCGGCGACGCCTCGCGGGTGTTCGTGGTCGAGAAGCCCGGGCGGATCCGGCTGGTGCGCGACGGCGCGGTGCTGGCGCAACCGTTCCTCGACGTCTCTTCGATGACGCTGAGCGCCGACGAGGAGCGCGGGCTGCTCTCGGCCGCGTTCGCGCCGGACTACGCGACGTCGGGAAAGTTCTACGTCTACCTGACGGCGCGGCCCGACGGCGCGCTCCAGATCTGGGAGTACACGCGCTCGGCGGCGAACCCGGACGTGGCGGACGCGTCGAGCGGGCGGCTCCTGCTGGCGATCCCGCACGCCGACGCCGCCAACCACAACGGCGGCCAGCTGCAGTTCGGGCCTGACGGCAAGTTGTGGCTCGGGACCGGCGACGGCGGGGGCGGCAACGACCAGTTCGGGCACTCGCAGGACCCTGCGTCGCTGCTGGGGAAGCTGATCCGGCTCGATCCGGCGTCGCCGGCGCCTGAGATCGTCGCGCGCGGGCTACGCAACCCGTGGCGCTTCTCGTTCGATCGCGCTTCGGGGCAGCTCGTGGTCGGTGACGTCGGCCAGGACGCGTGGGAGGAGATCGACGTCGGCGTCGCCGCGAACTACGGCTGGCCGTGCTTCGAGGGCACCGCCCGCGGGCCGTCGTCGCCCGCCTCGTGCATGTCGGGCGCGACGCTGCCGGTGCTGACCAAGTCACACGCCGACGACGGGTTCTGCTCGATCACCGGCGGCTACGTCGTGCGCGACCCAGGGCTGCCGACGCTGGCGGGCCGCTACCTGTACGGCGACTTCTGCAACGCGGCGCTGCGCTCCGTCGACCTGGCCGCGCCGGCGTCCGATGCCGCCGTGGGCCTGTCGGTGAACTCGTTGAGCTCATTCGGCGAGGACACGTGCGGGCGGATCCTCGTGGTGTCGCTGGCCGGGCCGGTGTACCGGCTGGTCGACGGCGCGTTGTCGGCATGTCAGTCGAGCGCACCTGGACCGACGGCGCCTCCCCCCGACACCCGCGCCTGCGTATTGTCCGCCCGCGTGACGGGGATGCGCAGCCTGCGCCGCACACGTCGGCTGACGGTCGCGCTGCGGACGGACGAGGCGTGCACCGCGGTCGTGAGCGCCCGCGTGCGCGGCGTGGCGTCGTTCCGCGGCGCCCGCGTCGGACTGGAGCGCGGCAAGCGCACCGTGGTGCGCGTGCGGCTGACCACCCGTGGCGCCCGGGCACTGCGACGCGCGCTCCGCCACCACACCTCCGTGCGCGTGGCGGTGACCGTCCGCGCCACAGACGCCGCCGGCAACGTCGCCCGGTTGTCGCCGACGGTGAAGGTGCGCCGATGACGCGCCCGCCCACCGCCTCGCGGCCCGCGGCCTCGCGGCCCGCCGCCACGCGGCCCGCCGCCACGCGGCCCGCGGCCTCGCGGCCCGCCGCCACGCGGCCCGCGGCCTCGCGGCCCGCCGCCACGCGGCCCGCCGCCACGCGGCCCGCCGCCACGCGGCCCGCGGCCCCGCCGCCCGCCGCCACGCGGCCCGCGGCCTCGCCGCCCGCCGCCACGCGGCCCGCCGCCGCGCTCCTCCTCGCGGCCCTCTTCGCGCTCGCCCTCGCCGCGCCCGCCCACGCCGCGCCGAGCCTCGTCTCCCTCGGGTCCTTCTCCACGCCGACCTACGCGGCGGCGCCCGCGGGCGAGCCGACGCGGGTCTTCGTCACCGAGAAGGGCGGGCTCGTGCGGCTGATCGTCGACGGGCGCGTGCAGGCGGCGCCGTTCCTCGATCTGCGGTCGATCGTCCAGTCGAGCGAGAGCGAGCGCGGGCTGTTGTCGATCGCGTTCGCGGCCGACTATGCGACGTCCGGCAAGTTCTACGTCTACCTGACCGCGAAGGCGCCGCTCGGGGAGATCCAGGTCTGGGAGTACACGCGCTCGGCGGGCGATCCGAACCTCGCGGATCCCGGCTCCGGCCGGCTGCTGATCGGCATCCCGCACACCGACGCGGCCAATCACAACGGCGGCACGGTGCAGGTCGGGCCGGACGGGAAGGTGTGGCTCGCGACCGGCGACGGCGGCGGCGCGAACAACCAGTACGGGCACTCACAGGACGACGGGTCGCGGCTCGGGAAGCTCCTCCGGCTCGACCCGGCGGCGCCGTCGACCAGCGTCGAGCAGCTGAGCCGCGGCCTGCGCAATCCGTTCCGGTTCACGTTCGCGCCCGACGGGACGATCGTGATCGCCGACGTCGGGCAGGGCGCCTGGGAGGAGATCGACGTCGGCGTCGCCGCCAACTACGGCTGGCCGTGCCGAGAGGGCGCCCACGCCTACCGCTCCGACCCCGGCTGCGCCACCGCCACCCTGACCGACCCGGTCGTCGAGAAGAGCCACTCGCCGGACGGCTTCTGCGCGATCGTCGGCGGCGTCGTCGTGCGCGATCCCGGCCTGCCGACCCTCAACGGCCGCTACGTCTACGGCGACAACTGCAACCAGGCGCTGCGGTCGGTGAACCTCGCCGCACCGACCTCCGACGCCGCCGTCGGCCTCAACGTGCCGCAGCTGGCGGGCATCGGCGAGGACGCCTGCGGCCGCGTCCTCGTCGTCTCCCTCGGCGGCACCGTCTCACGCCTCCAGGACGGCACGGCGACGCCCTGCGAGGTCGTGACGCCCACCCCGACGCCGACCGCCACCGCCACGGCGACGGCGACGGCGACAGCCACGGCGACCGCCACCGCGACGGCGACGCCGACGGCCACGCCCACCGCGACGGCAACCGCGACGCCGACGGCCGACCCGACGGCCACGCCCACCGCGACGGCCACAGCCACCGCGACGGCAACCGCGACGCCGACGGCCGACCCCACCGCCACGCCCACCGCGACGGCCACAGCCACCGCGACGCCGACGGCCGACCCCACCGCCACGCCGACCGCGACCGCGACGGCGACGGCGACGGCGACGGCAACGGCCGACCCCACCGCCACGCCCACTACCACGGCGACGCCGACCGCCACCGCTTCGGCGACCGCCACGGCGACGCCGACCGCCACCGCCACGCCGGACGTCACCCCCGCGCCGTTCTCGGCCCCGCCCAACCTCTTCCCCGCCGCGGACCTGCGGCCGTGCACGATCTCCAGCCGCGTCACCGGCCTCCGCTCACTCGCCCGCCGCGGCTATCTCTCGGTCGCCCTGCGCACCGACGAGGACTGCCGCGCGACCATCAGCGCACGCGGGTTCCGCACCGTGAAGGCGAACCTCGAGCCCCACCTGCGGATCGTCGTCAAGCTGCGCCGCACGACGAACCGCGCGCGCTCGATCCAACTCACGATCGAGACGCGCGACGCCGCCGGCAATCTCCGTCGCCTGCGCCAGACGGTGAAGACCCGCTAGTCCGACTCGACCCCGCGGATCATCCCGTTCCGGAACGCGTCGACGAAGCGGCGGTGGTCCTCGCGGGTCAGCCGGCCGTAGTCGGCGCCCCACTCCGCCAGGGACGACACGAACTCGTCCTCGCGGCCGCCGATCACCGCGGTGATCTTCTCCTCGACCTGCACGTCCACCAGCGGGTGCTCGTTCCCCGCATCCGAGACGCAGTGGACCTTGGCCGTCGCCCGCCCGAGGTCGTTCACCAGCGGCACCATGTCGTCCATCTCGGACACGGCGTCCCAGTCCAAGTCCGCCTCGTAGGGCGAGAGCTCCTTGATCACCTGGCCGACGCCGTCGAGCTCGCACCATCCGACCCACGGGTCGGAGTGGGCCTGCAGCGCGCCCTGGGACACAGCGGTGCGGTGACCCTGGTGCTCGAAGTAGGCGCTGATCTTCTCGTCATGGACGATCCGCGAGACCGCGGGCGTCTGCGCCTGCTTCATCGACAACACGACGTCGTTCTCGAGCGCCTGCGTCCGCCCCTCGACGAGCAGGTTGTACGCGCGCAGCCCCGCCGAGCCGATGCCGAAGCCCGACCGCCCCACGATGTCCTTGACCTCGTACGAGATCGACTGCTGGCGCTTGGCCTCGGGAATCGACTCCAGATAGGAGGCGTAGGCGCCGCGGACGGCGTCCTTCTCGGCGTCGTCGAGCACCCGCACGCCGGGTACCACCGACAGCCGCCGGTCGCCGCCCTCGATGTGCGTGGTCATCTCGAGGATCGAGAGCCTCGTCTGCATCCGCGCATCCTCCAGAACGGCGTGCAGAGGCCCGCTCGTGTTCTCCAGGGTCAGCCGGAAGTCGCGATCGACCTCGGAGGTCGCAAACAGCCGCACCGTCTTCACGTACGCCCGCGCGTAGGTCTCGATCAGCGACGCGATCGAGGCATCCGAGAGCGCCTTGCGGAACCCGAGCAGCGCCAGCGACGCCGCCATCCGCTGCAGGTCCCACGTGTAGTGGCCGAGGTACGCCTCGTCGAAGTCGTTGACGTCGAACACGAGGACGCCGGCCGAATCCATGTACGTGCCGTAGTTCTCCGCGTGCAGGTCCCCCTGGATCCAGACCCGCGACGTCGACGAGTCGACCCACGGGTCCTCGAGCCGGTCGACGTCGGAGTAGAACAGCGGCGCGCTGCCGCGGTAGAAGGCGAACGGGTCCGCGGCCATCTTGCGGAACTTCCCGCGGAAGGCGCGCGGGTCGCGCTCGATCAGGTCCTCGAAGGCGTCGACGAGGACGGAGACGATGTGCTGCTGGCGGTCTGAGTCGGATGCGGCGAGATCGGAAATGGCGCTCATCGCCGCGAATCATCGCGGTTAACGAGAAACGGCCACGACGATGTCGTGGCCGTACTCTGCGAATCCTTCCGCGCCCCCTCCGTGAGGATGAAATCCTGTCCGAACGCCCTCCGTAAGCGTGAGGATCAGGATGGCATCGCACCCGGAACGGGCCAATCGGACATGTGTCTAGGCGGCTGCTTCCTCCGCCAGGGGCTCGCGCTCGTAGGCGGTCGCCGGAACCCGCTTGTAGGGCTGTTCCGGCTCCTGATGCTCCTCGTGGTAGGCCGATTCGGCGTTCACGGCCCAGAGGTCATGCTTCGTACCGGCGATGATGTTCTCGACCGCGCGCATGGCGGTGAGCATCGAGTGGTCCGAGTTGTTGTAACGGTGCAGACCGTTGCGGCCGACCTGCTGGATGTTGGCGATGCCCTCGAGCCACTCGCGGATGACCGCGACGCGGTCGGAGTAGTCGGCGTCGTACATCGGGTAGGCCTTCGGGACGCGCGTGACGAACCCGCGCTCGACCTTGGAGGCCGAAGCGAGGCCCAGCTTCTCGATCTCGCGCTTGCCGAGCTCGACGAGGTCCTCGTCCGAGGACTCCCACAGCTCGTCGCCCTTGAAGCAGAAGTACTCCATGCCGATCGAGGCCTTGGACTGGTCCGGGACCATCCACGGCGACCACGAGCGGAAGTTCTGGATGCGGCCGACCTCGACACCGGGCTCGTGGATGTAGATCCAGTTGTCCGGGAACAGGTCCTCACCGTCGATCACGAGCGCGATCGTGAGGAAGTCGCGGTAGCGCAGGCCCTGCGCGGCGGCCTGCACGGTGCCGGTCGCGGCCGCGCCGGAGAGGCCGACCGTCGCCCGCAGCGGAAGCGAGGAGATGACCTCGGACGGCTCGATGCGCTCGCCGCCGGCCTCGATCGCGACGATCTTGCCGTCGCGGACCTCGAGCTTGGTGACCGGGCAGTTGAGCCGCACCTCGCCGCCGTGGGCGATGATCTCGTCGGCCATCGTCTCCCACATCTGCCCCGGGCCGAAGCGCGGGTAGTGGAACTCGTTGATCAGCGACTTGATCTTGTTGCCCTTGTTGCCGAAGAACGCGGCCTTGGCGGCGGAGAAGAACGAGAGGCCCTTGATCCGCTGCGCGGCCCACTCGGCCCGCACCTCGGAGGCCGGCACGCCCCACACCTTCTCGGTGTAGGACATGAAGAAGTGCTGGTAGAGCCGCTTGCCGAACCGGTTCGATACCCACTGCTCGAGGTTGTCCTCACGACCATTGGGCGTGATCGCGGCCCAGAGGTAGGAGAGAAGACAGCGCGTGAGCTCGACCGGGCCGAGCTTCTTGATGACGTCCTGCCCGTTCAGCGGATAGTCGAGGAACTTGCCGCGCCAGTAGATGCGCGACATCCGGGGACGCTTGAGGAACTCCTCCTTCATCACTTCGTGCCAGAGGTCGTCGACCTCCTTGGACTTGGTGAAGAAGCGATGGCCGCCGAGATCGAACCGGTAGCCGTCACGAACCTCGGTCTTGGCGATGCCGCCGACCTGATCCTCCGCCTCGAACACGATGACGGGGCGCCCCTCCTTCGCGAGGAGGTATCCAGCCGTGAGGCCGGCGGGGCCGCCGCCAAGGACAGCGACCGGCTTCTCAGGCCGGAACCGACGCGGGGCGTCGGTCGGCGTGTAGTCAACGGTGGACATGGCCATCACCTTGCCCACTCGCCGGGTCTTTCCCGCGCGTTGCTAAAGCCCGCTAACACCCCTTAAGCCCAGGCTCTAACCTCTCCGCCCGTGCAGGCAAGCAGTGCGCTGGACATCCTCCTGGTCGATGACGACCGTCCCTTGCGGGAGATGCTGACGCGTTCCTTCGAGCGCGAGGGCCACCGAGTCACGGCCGTGCCCGACGGCGAGTCCGCTCTCGCCACCGCCCAACAGCGGTCCTTCGACGTGGTGCTGCTCGACGTCGCGCTCGGTGCCGGACCCACGGGGTACGACGTCGCCCGCGAGCTCCGCAGCCGTCGCGACGTCGTGCCGATCATCATGCTGACCGCCCTCGATTCCGAGGCCGACGCGGTCCAAGGCCTCGAGGCGGGGGCCGACGACTACGTCACCAAGCCCTTCGGCCTCGCCGAGCTGCGCAGCCGCATCCGTGCCGTCCTGCGCCGCGCCCAGGGCCGCGTCGTCGAGGGCAACCTGCGGGTCGGCCCGGTCACGCTCGACCGCGACCTGCGCCGCGTGACGATGGAAGGCGAGCCCGTGCGACTGACCTTCAGCGAGTTCGAGCTGCTCGGCTGCCTGATGTCGCGCCCCGGTTACGCGTTCAACCGCCAGGAGCTGCTGCGCGCGATCTGGGGCGACTCCGCCTACCGCGACCCGCGTGCGATCGACGTCCACATCCGCCACCTGCGCGAGAAGCTCGAGCCCGTCCCGGAGGAGCCGAGCCTGATCCTGACCGTCCCCGGCCAGGGCTACCGCTTCCGGGAGGCATGATCCGAACCGCACTCCGAGGCCTGCGCGGGAGGCTGCTGCTCTCCCTCGTGGCCACGAGTGCGATCACGCTCGCGGTCGCCGCCGCGATCACCCTGGGCCCGCTCCAGTCGCGGCTCCGGGACGAGAGCCAGACCGCGTTGCAGCAGGCGACCCAGGAGACCCGGTACGACTTCGCCAACGCGCTCGAGAAGACGGCCAAGCCGAAGAAGGACGAGAACGAAGTCGGCCGGCAGAGCCGCCGGGCCGCCGCGCTGGGTGACGTCGCCCGCGACCTGCGCGACCGGACCAACGGCGCGCGCGTCATGGTCACCGACCTCACGTTCACCGACCCGTCCGGCGAGAACGCTCCGGCCTTCCTGTACGACACGGACTTCCAGTCGATCGCGTCCGGCAACGCCCTCCGGCTCGCGATCCGAGCGTCCGTCGAGGGCGTCGAGGAACGGCAGATCGTCGACGACGAGCTGACGTTCGCGATGCCGCTCTTCAAGGGCAACGAGGTCGACGGCGTGGTCGTCGCGCAGCGCAACCTGACCGAGGTGTCCACCACGGTCCGCTTGGTGCGCAACGCGCTGCTGACCGCGGCGGCGATCGGGCTCGTGGTCGCGATCGGGCTCGCGCTCGGCCTTTCCAGCACGCTGACCCGCAGGCTTGGGCGCCTCCAGCGCGCCGCGCTGCGGATCACCCAGGACGGCCCTGAGGCGCCCGCCCCGGTCGACCGCGGCCGCGACGAGGTCGGCGACCTCGCCCGCGCCCTCGCCCGCATGCAGGAGGAGCTCAGGCGCCAGGAGGCGGCGCGACGGTCGTTCGTCGCCACGGCCTCGCACGAGCTGCGCACGCCGCTGACGACGCTGCAGGGCACGATGGAGCTGCTCGACGAGGACCTGCAGGAGGGCGGCGACCTCACCGACGCCCAGGAGCAGGTCGCCAGCGCCCGCGGCGAGCTGCGGCGGCTCTCGGTGCTGGCGAGCGAGCTGCTGGACCTCTCCCGCCTCGACGCCGCCATCCAGCTGCGCAACGAGCCGGTCGAGCTCGGCGAGATCGCCCGCGCCGTCGCCGCCGAGTTCTCGCTGCGCGCCGCCGACCGCGGCGTCGACCTGCTCGTCGACTCGCCCGGACCGTGCTGGGCGCACGCCGACCCGGCCGCCTGCGTGCGGGTGGTGCGCATCCTGATCGACAACGCGCTGCGCTACGCGCCGCGCGGGAAGCCGATCTCGATCACCGCGACGTACGCGGGCTCCCGCGTGTCGGTGCGGGTCTCCGACCGCGGCCCGGGGGTGCCGGTCGAGGAGCGCGAGCACGTCTTCGAGCGCTTCCACCGCGGCAAGGCGACCAGCACCGAGACCGGGTTCGGGCTCGGGCTCGCGATCGGGCGCGAGCTGGCCGAGCGCATGAACGGCACGCTCGAGCTCTCCGACTCCTACGAGCGCGGCGCCTGCTTCGTGCTCACGCTGCCGGCTAGCGCGTCTTCACCAGCACCGTCGCCTGCACCGGATTCGGCCGCGGCGGCGTGAACGCTGACGGCTGAATCGAGGCGATCTCGAGCCCCGGGTAGTTGGAGAGGAACTGCGACCACTCCTTCGACCGGATCCGGATCAGCTTCGTCCACGGCGCCCGCCAGCGGTTGAGCGTCCACGTGATCGGCTCGACCAGCACGACCCGCGCGCCGACCGGGAGCGCGTCGATCACCGGCTTCAGGTCCTTCTCGGGCGTCGTCCTGTCCAGGCGCTCGACGCCGTCGCGCCAGTCCCAGACGCCCAGCTCGGTCTGCGCGCCGGTCAGCGTCGCGTACTTCAACCCGTCAGGCAGGTAGTAGTGCAGGACCGGGATCGTCTCCGGCTGCGTGGAGATGACGAGGTCGCCGGGCTGCAGGCTCGGCGCGATGTTGTGGGCGATCGCGCGCACGTTGGACTTCTCGACCGGCGCCTTGTCCTGCGCCCACATGATCACGACCAGCGCGAGGCCGACGACGCCGAGCCGCCGCGCGGAGGCGAGCCCGCCGGCGGCGAGCAGGACGAACGGCGGCAGCGCGACGGCCAGGTAGCGGTTCGCCCACGCCGGTGAGCTCTGCGAGAGCAGCCAGGCGATCGTGGGCGTCAGCACGGCGATGATCGCCAGGCACAGCGCGGCCTTCCCGCGCTCGCTCAAAGGTCGCCTGAGCAGCGTCAGGAGCCCAGCCCCGGCGCAGATCAGCAGCACGATCTGCGGCATCCGCCCGAGCAGCACCCCAGGGACGCCGAGCAGCGAGTCGAACGCGGGCGCGTCCGCCCAGGGCGCGCCGGTGTGGGCGGCCTGGTAGAGCGTCGTGGGGATCCACGGCAGGTAGAGGACGAGCAGGCCGCCGAAGCCGAGCAGCGCGTCGCGGAAGAGCTGGCGGCGACGCGGCTTGTCCGCCAGCGCCCAGAGCATCACCCAGGCGACCGCGGCGCTCATCGTGAAGAAGATCGGCCAGTTGTGCGTGTAGAGCGCGACCGCCACCGAGACCGCGAAGCCCGCGATCCATGGTCGCCGGTTCTCGGTCTCCAGCGCGTAGGCCTTGATGAAGCAGGTGGTCGCCGGGATCGCCAGCAGCGTCACGAGCGAGTACATCCGCGCCTCTTGGGCGTACTGCGCCAGGAACGGGTTGAAGGCCATCAGCACCGCCGAGAACCACCCGGCCCGCAGCGTCCCCCAGATCAGCCGGCCCGCCCAGAACCCGGCGGGGATCGCCAGCAGCGCGAACAGCAGCGACAGGCCGCGCACGCCGGACTCGCTGCGACCCGCGACGTCCAGCCAGAAGTGCAGCAGCATGTAATACAGCGGCGGCGAGCCGTCCTCGCGCAGCGCGAACGGGATGTCCGACAGCGGGCGGTCGGCGATCCCGACGCTCAGCCCCTCGTCGATCCAGAAGCCGATTCCGAGCTCGCTCGTGCGCAGCAGCAGCGAGATCGCCACCAGCGCGCCGATCCCGGCGGGCACGGCGACGCGCGCACCGGTGATGGCGCGCGCCTTGACGCTCCAGGACGGTCGTGACGCGATCGTGCTCATCGGGCGCAGGAAGAGCCGATGACCCACTTGCGCGTCCGGGCGATCTCCGGGAAGCGCGGGTCGCGGGACAGGGCGGAGTAGCTGGGGGCGATGGTCGAGCCGGGCGGGAAGGCGAAGATCTCGGAGTCCATCTCGTGCAGATGCATGTACCACGCGACGGCCTGCGTCTGGAAGGCCCCCGTGTACACCGTTCCGCAGGACTTCAGCTTGGCCTCGCCGCCGCCGGCCTTGATCGCGTCCGGGACGGTGCCATACAGGTCGGCCTCGGCCTGGATGCGCATGCCGGCCTCGTCGAGCTCGTGGATGTCCTCGAGCACGAACGGCGCGGAGGCGCCGGCGATCGCCAGCGCGAGCAGCGCGGCGGGGATCATGCCGAAGCGGGCGTTGGTGGACTTCACCAGCCACACCCACCCGGCGCCCGCGAGCACGCACACGAGCGCGGCGGGCAGCGCGATGTAGCGCAGGTTGCCGGCGAAGCCCGCCTGGGTCATCGCCGCCACCGCGATCATCAGCACGGTGCCAATCAGGGCCATCGCCAACTGCAGCCCGTCCTCGCGGCGCTTGATGAACGCCCACAGCGCGGCGGCGACGGCGATCACGCCGCCCACGTAGACCGGCGGGCTCAGCACCGACGCCGATCGGTTGAAGACCTCGATGAACGGGTGCGCCGCGAACGCGGCCGAGTCCGGGTTGGGCTGACGGGCGCGCGCGGCGGCGCGGAAGAAGTCCCCCGAGCCGAAGTACTCCGGCACGAACCAGAGCACGATCAGCGCGAAGCCGCCGCCGAGCACCAGCGCCGTCGTCTTGACCGGGAGCTTGTTCTCGCGGTGCCAGTCGGCGGCGATCAGGTAGAGCCCGTACAGCGCGATGAACGGCCACACCTCGGGTCGCAGCAGCGCGGCGCCGAGCCCGAGCAGGAACGCGTCGCGGCGGCGGCCGTCGAGGTGGCGCTCGATCGCCCACAGGCAGAGCGCGACGAGGATGCCCTCGGAGTTGCCGCGGAAGAAGTTGCGGATGAACTCGTCGGCGAGGATCAGCGCGCCCGCCGCGATCAGCCCGGCGACCGGTCCGGCGAGACGCTTGCCGAGCCGGAACGCCATCGCGAACGCGAGGATGCCGCCCGTCCGCGCCACGACCAGCCACAGCAGCGGCGCGCCGTCGTCGCCCGCGAGGCTGAACGGGGTCGTGAAGATCACCGGGAGCGGCTTCCAACTCGGCCCAGTGCTCGTCACGAGGTCCAGGTGCGCGACCTCGCGCCCCCAGATGATCCACGCCCACGGGTCGTAGGTCGGGACGCTCGGGAGCAGGAGCGAGAGCGCGGCCAGCGCGACGCAGCCGAGCAGCAGCAGCTTCCACGGCTGGGCGGGAGCCGATGCCGTGTCGGCGGTCTCGGGCGGCGGCGCGAACCGGTCGAGCATGCGCGACGCGCCCGGGGCCAATGCGGTCAGGGGCGCGAACGCCAAGCGGTCACCTCAGGCCGAGGGCGGCGGCGATCCCGGGATGGGGCTCGGCGGTCAGGTCGATCTGGACGGTCGGCTGGCCCCACACGGCGAGGCCGCGGTCGAAGGCGCTGATCGGCAGCTGGGACGCCTCGGCGAGGTCCCGGGCGCGCCGCTCGAGCAGCATCCGATCGCCGGACACGAGCAGGCGCTTGGCGGCGTCGGTCGTGGCGTCGTCGTCGGCGAAGTGCAGCGCGTCGGCCTCCAGCGGGTAGATGTCGGCGGCGCCGAGCGCGGTCAGCAGGTCGTAGCGCATCGCGCGGGTGAAGCCCGGCAGCGCGAGCCGCTCGAAGACACGCGCGAAGCGGCGCTCCGGCGTCCAGATCTCCTCGCCGGTGAACGCCTCTTCCTGCGTCGGGCCCTGGCGCTCCACCCAGGCGCGGTACGCGGCGGCGGTCTTGGCCTTGGCCTCGGGGAGCGCGTCGAGGTCGCCGGCGTCCTCCCACGCGGGCCGGGTCTGGTCGATCAGGTCGTAGAGCTCGGGCGCGAGCGCGAAGAGGAACGCCAGCCACGTCGCGTGCTCGACGTCGGGCGTCTCGTCGATCGCGGTGAACGGGCCGGGCGGGTCCAGCCGCTCGTGCGCCTGCGTGACCGCGATCGCCAGCCGCTCGGCATCGGCCGTCGCCTTCAGGCCGGGGGCGAGCGGGTTGCGGTAGCCGTCGTCGGTCGCGCGCGCCAGCTGGCGCGTGACGAGCCGGCCGGAGCCGCGCGAGTTCGACGAGGACCCCTTCGTGGTCTTCGCTCGCGACTTCGGCGTCGACGTCGCACCCGGCTTGCGCACGGTGACGTGGCGCACCGGGGTCGCCTCGCGGAGCTCGCGGGCGCAGATCGGGCACTTCGAACTCAGCCGGTTATGACGGCAGAACATGCCTGGCATCAACAGATCACGCTAGCGGGTTGTGGGAATGATCGAGCCTTCTCGCGATGGTGCTAACACGACGCTTCGACGCCGCATCCGCTCCCCCTCCGGGCGGTCGGGGGCGAGCGTGAAGCGCTGGTTGATCGCTCTGATGACTTCCCGCATCTCGAGCGTTGCGAACGCGGCGCCGAGGCATCTTCTCGTTCCGCCGCCGAACGGGATGTAGGGCGCGTCCGGGCGACGGTGGGCGAGGTAGATGCACGCGGCGACGTAGACGTCCTTCGGGATCGTGTGGCCCTGCAGGCTGTAGGGCTGGAGCGTCTTGCGGGCGGTGATGCTCAGGACAGGGCGCGTGGTCAGGACGTGCTTGACGAAGGCGTCGATGTCCTGGTCGGTGTCGAGCGGCGGTTGCTCGCGGGCGAGGCGCTCACACGCCCACGCGAGCGCGGTCGCGGTCGTCTCGTGGCCGGCGGCGAGCAGCGTGACGAGTTGGTCGCGCAGCTCTTGGCGGGTCGCGCCCGCGGCCTTGAGCGTCGTGAGGATCGAGTCGCCGTCGGTGGCGTCGTCGATCCGCGCGTAGACGAGCTCGTCGATCCGGGCGACGGCTCGGGTGAACCGCTTGTGCGGCCCGAGCAGCGCCATCGCGATCAGGTTCGGCATCGAGCCGGTCATGTCGAGGGCGGTTCGGAGCGCGTCTTTGAGTGCATGGTCGCGGCTGCCGAAGATCACCCGCTGGATCACCTCGAGCGTGATCGCCTGCATCCGCGGGAGCGTCTTCACGGTGGTTCCGGCCGGCCACGTGTCGAGCTCCGCGTGGGTGATCTCGGAGACGGTCGCGGCCCACTTCCTGAGCTGCTCCCCGTGGAACGGCGGGAGCATCAGCCGGCGCTGCTTGAGGTGCTCCTCGCCGTGCAGGATCAGCACGCTGTTGGGGCCGACGAACGGCTCCATGATGCTCGAGCTGTCGCCGGCCTGGAGGACGTCCGGCGGCGCGGCGTAGATGCGCTTGATCTCCTGCGGGTCGGAGGTCAGGACGAGCGGCGCGTCCATCCAGACCGTGTTGAGCGTGAACGGCTCGCCGTAGCGCGCTTGGGCGCGGCGCAGCAGCGCGGTGGGCCGGATGATCCACTCGACGGTCTGCAGCGCGGCGGGCTCCTTCGGACCGGGCGGCAGACCGTCACGCATGCGGCAGTATGAGCACGAAACGGGCGCCTGTCGGTTCGCCGGGCCCCGGTTCCTCCTCCTGCAGCTTCAGCTCGCCGTTCATCCGGCGCGCGAGCTCGGCGCCGATCGCCAGCCCGAGCCCGAAGCCCGGGGCGGTCGTGTGCTCGCCGCGCTGGAAGCGCTCGAAGATCGCGGCGCGCTCCTGCTGCGGGATGCCGTCGCCGCCGTCGAGGACGCGCACCTGGACGTGGCCGTTGACCTGCTCGGCGCGCACCTCGACGGGCGCGTCGGGCGCGTAGCGGACCGCGTTGTCGATCAGCAGGCGCACGATGCGGGCGACGCCCTCGGGATCGCCCTGCGCCCAGCACTCGTCGTCGGGCTCGATCCACCGGGGTTGCGCGAACTCGGCGGCCACGGCCCGGGAGAGCTCGCCGAGCTCGATCGGCTCGCTGCGCAAGGGGGCGCCGGCGTCCAGCCGCGAGAGGTCGAGCAGGCCCTTGCTCAGGCCGCTCAGCCGTTGCGCCTGCATGAGCGCTTGTCTGACGTCCGCCTTGATGCGCTCGGGATCGGTCTCGTCGACGGTCAGCTCGAGCAGGTTCTGGAGGCTGGTCAGCGGTGTCCGGAGCTCGTGCGAGGCGGTGGCGACGAACATCCGTCGCGCGTCCTCCTGCTGCGCGAGTCGCTGCTGCAGGCCGGCGAACGCTCTCGCCAGCTCGCCCAGCTCGTCGCGGGCGGTGTCGACCTCGGCGGGCGCGAGGACCGGGTCGGCGGCGAGCATCGCGTCGCTCAGGCCCCGGAGCCTGCGCAGCATGCGCCCGGAGAGCGCGAAGCCGGCGATGAGCGCGAGCGCGAGGCCGGCGAGCGCGGCGCCCGCGAAGGCGTCGGCGACGACCGAGTAGGTGCGGCCGACGTCGCCGAGGTGGCGGCGCAGGGTGAGCGCGGCGGGCTTGTCGTCGAAGCGCAGCGGGATCGCGGCCTGGGCGACGCCGTGGTGGATGTCGCGCACGTCGCGGCGGGTGGTGAGCGCTTTGTGGGCGTCGGCGAGGCTGCCGCGGACGTCGGGGTCGGTCTCCGCCCGGACGCCGTTGGCGTCGACGAGGACGATCTGGGCGCCGGTCGCTCGTGCCAGCGCGCGCATCAGCCGCGCCGGGTTGGTGTGGGGCGGGAGGCGCTCGAAGCCGGGTCTCGCCGCTTCCGCGCGGAGGATCAGCGAGCGGGCGGCGTCGTCTCTGAGCCGGGCCTCCAGCGGCGGGAGGAGCGCGAGCGCGGCGACGGCCAGCGTCGTCGCCGCGGTCGCGAAGAGCGCGAGCACGAGCCGGGCGCGCAGCCCCACGCCGCCCCGTGGCAGCACGGCGCGGGAGCGAGCCGCCAGGCGAGCTCCCGCCGGAGCACGCGAGCGCGCAGCGCGAGTCGTGCGTCGCATCCTCACGCGGCGAGTCGGTATCCCGCTCCTCGCACGGTCAGGATCAGCTCGGGCTTCTCGGGCGCGTGCTCGAGCTTCTCGCGCAGGTGGCGGACGTGCACGTCGATCCCCCGCGGGTCGCGGAACGCGCTGTCCCCCCAGATCGCCCGCATCAGCTCCTGCCGGTTCAGCAGGCGTCCCGGCGCGGCCATCAGCGCGGCGATCACCTCGAACTCGCTGAACGTCAGGCTGACCGGCTCGCCGTTGCGCTTGAGCTCGCGGGCGCCGCGGTCCAGTGAGAGCGGGCCGGACTGGAGCACGTCGTTCGCTCGCGGGCCCGCCCGTCTCAGGACGGCGCGGATGCGGCTCCGCAGCTCCGCCAGCCCGACCGGCTTGCCGACGTAGTCGTCCGCGCCCGCCTCCAGGCCGAGCACGGTGTCCGCCTCGGAGTCGAGCGCGGTGAGCATGATGATCGGGACCGTGTTGTGCCGGTTGCGCAGCGTGCGGCAGACCTCGTAGCCGTCCGGCCCGGGGCCGAGCGCCGCGTCGAGCAGGACCACGTCGAAGCGGTCCGTCGTCGCCCGGTCGATCGCGGTCCTGCCGTCAGCGACCGCGAACGTGGCGTGTCCTTCCCGCTGAAACGAGCGGGTGAGCGTTTCGCGCAGCGTCGACTCGTCGTCGACGATGAGGATCGAGAGCGAGCCTTCTTGCATTGGTCTTGTGGGTACCGGCGCGCGCTGAGGCGGGGATGAGCGCGAACAATGTCCCGGGCTTCTGTTGCGCTTGGCGACTGACGTCTTTTCCGTGTTTCACGGCCCAGCGGGCGGCCTGCCCGCAGCCGCTGCGCCAGGTGTGCGGCCCGCACGGCCCGGCGACCAGCACGTAGCCGACCTCGTCGTTTCGCACGTCCTTGCGCAGCGTCCTGAGCGGCGTCAGGGGCTTCCCGAGCTGCGTGCCGAGCATGAGGATGGGCCGGTCGTCGCGCTCGATGAGCGGGGCGGCCTTGGCCGCGGTCGCCGACGCGAGCTCGTACCGCGTGCGCTGATGGCGCTTCAAGAAGGCGGACAGGTGGGTGGCTTCGGTGGGCGTCAACGAGCCGAGATGCCCGGAGTCCGACGCGTCCAGGCGCACCACCCGCACGGCCTGCACAGCGGGTGGGGCCAGCAACGCCGCCAGCAGCAGCGCGCCGACGGCCTTGCGCTGGGTCAGGGAGACGATGCCGGCGCCGAGCGCGAGCGCCACGGGCGGAGCGAGCACGTCCACGTACCGGACCTTCAGGTCAGGCATGAACGACAGCACCGCCACCCCGGTGGCGAGCCACGCCGCGACGAACAACGCACCCGCCCTGGCGCGCCGGTCCGCCCGCCACCCGAGCGCCACCGCGAACGCCCCGATGACGACGGCGGGCAGGAGCTCGACGCCGAGCAACCCCCGCAGGTCCGCCTTCGTCGAGAGGAGCCGCCCGGGCCCGGCCTCGGCAGGAGCCACCGCCCCGAGATCGCTGCCCGCAACCGCGCGCGCCCGACCCGCGCCACTCCGCGCCGCGCCACTCCGCGCCGCGCCAGTCCGCGCTGCCCCACTCCGCGCCGTCCCACCCGCGCCACTCCGCGCCGCCCCAGCCGCGCCACTCCGCGCCGTCCCCCTCCGCGTCGCCCGACCCGCGCCACTCCGCGCCGCGCCGCGCCGCGTCGCCCCACCCGCGCCACTCCGCGCCGCCCCAGCCGCGCCACTCCGCGCCGTCCCGCTCCGCGCCGCCCCACCCGCGCCACTCCACGCCGTCCCACCCGCGCCACTCCGCGCCGTCCCACCCGCGCCGCTCCGCGCCGTCCCACCCTTCACCGGGCCCGCCAGGCGGGCGAGGCCGTCGTACGCGAACGCGGCGCTGATCGCCGTGCCGTCGTGGGAGCCGTAGGCCCACGGTTGTTCGCGGCCCGGGGCCGTGCTCACGACGACGAACCACGAGAGGCCGACCGCGAGCGCGACCGCTGCCCACAGCACCAGGCGCGAGAGGCGTTCACCGACGGCCAGCGGGCTCGCCGCGAAGTAGAGGACGACGAGCGCCGGGACCGGGATCAGCGCCTGGAAGAGCTTGACCGCGAACGCGGCGCCGACCGCGGCGCCCGCGCCCGCGAGCAGCCAGCGGCCGGTCGCCGCGTCGCGTTCCTCCGCGCGCGTCGCCGCCACGAGCGCCACCGCGGCCAGCAGCGCGAAGGCGACCGCCAAGGCGTCCATCGTGTCGCTGCGGTCGGTCAGCACCGCCAGCGGCGCGACCGCCACGGCGGCCGCGGCGGCCCAGCCCGCGTACCGTCCCCACAAGGCGCTGCCGAGGCGCTGCACCAACGCGACCCCCGCCAGGCCCGCGAGCGCCGCGGGCAGCAGCAGCGACACGGTCGAGAACCCGAGCAGCTTCGTCGCGATCACCTGCGGCCACAACGCGACCGCGGGCTTGTCGATCGCCACGCTCCCGCCCGGTTCGAGCGCGCCGAAGAGGAAGTCGTGCCACGAGGTTCCCATCGAGCGCACGGCGGCGTCGTAGAAGGGGTCGGGCGCGACGCCCCCGAGTCCGCTCAACCGCAGCGCCAGCGCGGCGGTGCAGACGAGCACCGCGGCGCTCGTCGCCGCCGCGCGCCCCGTCGCGAGCGGGACGGCGGCGGCGACACGCCGGCCGTTCACGCGAGCGCGCGCCGGAGGCGCAACAGCTCCGCGGACGCCCGGAACACGACGCGTGGCCGCAGCCCGCTCTGGCGGCCGGCGTTGCGGGGCAGGTGGCGGACGTCGCGCTCGCAGATCCGCGCGCCGGCCATCCGCGAACGGGCCAGCAGCTCGGCCGAGATCACGGCGCCGCTGCTCGTCAGCTCGAACGACTCCAGCACCGAACGGCGCACGAGCTTGAACGCGCAGTCGACGTCACGCACCCGCAGGCCGAGCGTCAGGTCGACCATCCGGTTCCAGACGGCGGCGGCGGCGCGGCGCCGGCGCGGGTCGTTGCGCACGCGGCGGTAGCCGGCGATCAGGTCGTGGTCGGCCGCCAGCGGGACGAAGCCGGCGAGATCGACCAGGTCGAACTGCAGGTCGGCGTCGGTGAGCAGGACCCACGGCTGCGTCGCGGCGGCGATCCCCGTCCGCAGCGCGGCGCCGTAGCCGCGGTTGCGCGGGTGGGCGACGACGTGGACGTGCGGGTCGCCGGCGGCGAGCCGCGTCGCCACGGCGTTGGTGCCGTCGCGCGAGCCGTCGTCGACCACGATCACCTCGTAGGCGAGCGCGTTCATTCTCCCCGCCCGGCACGCCATCCGCACCGAGGCGGCGACGTTGGCCTCCTCGTTGTGGCAGGGGAGGACGATCGACACGCCTTCGAGCACGGCGGCGGTGGAGGGGGAGGCAACTGCGGTCATGTCCCCAAGCTGCGCCAGAAGCGGTTGGAGCGGCCTAGCCATCCCGTTGCGATCTCGTTGGTTCAACGGAGCAGCCGCTGCATGAAGCGGTTGTTCTCGCGACCGGTCGCGGTGTGGGTCGGGTGGGCGCCGAGCCGGTGCAGGAGCGGCGCGGTCGCCGGCGCCCACACCGCCAGCAGGAACACGGTCAGGGCGATCGCCGCCGCACGCGGCGCACCCGGCAGCGCCAACGCCGCGAACGGCAGCACCCACAGCACGTACCACGGCATCGCCCACCCGAGCGAGACGACGAGCGCCGCCAGCACCCACGCCGCCGCGACCTCCCAGCGCCGCGTCCGCCACGTCCAGCAGGTGAAGCCCACGGTGACCAGCACCACCGCGACCTCGAGCTGGCCGCGTAGCTGCGCGTCCAACCCGCCGTGCCCGAGGGCCAGCCCGGCGAGGTTCGGCAATGACAGCCCGGCGACGAGCCGCGCCTGCGTCGAGTCGTTCGGCAGGTGCCCGTGGAACCCGAGCCAGACGACCGCGAGCGCGGCGGCGCCGCCGACCGCCACGCCCGCGGCCGCCCGCCCGCGGCGGGGTGACCCCGCCACGAGGACCGGGATCGCCAGCCCGGCGCTCAGTTTCACGGCGGCCGCGGCCGCCCAGAAGCTCCCGCCGAGCACCTCGCGGCGACTGATGGCGAGCAGCGCCCCACCCAGCAGGAGCGCCATGAAGAACACGTCGTTGTGCACGCCGCCGACGCCGTAGATCAAGACCAGCGGGTTCAACGCGACGAAGGCGACGGCCCGGGCGGGATCGCGTCCGAGGCGCCGCGCGAGCAGCGCCACGAGCACCGCGACGGCGATCGCTGCGACCCCCACGCTCGCCTTCAGCACCCAGTACGCGACCGGCAGCGAGAACGCCGCCAAGCCCTCGGTCGCGAGCGTGAACAGCGGTCCGTACGGGCTCGGCAGGTGGTGCCAGGTGGAGTAGGGATAGGCGGGATCGCCGCGCGCCTGGATCGGCAACGACGTGTACGGATCGAGCCCGTACAGCGGCACCATCCGCCCGTAGTGCAGGTAGTTGAACGTGTCCGTGAGCGAGAACGGCGGTGCGAGCGTGAGCACGGCGACGGCCGCCACGACCGTGGCGAGGACGGGCGCCAGCCCGACCCGCGGCGCGGTCGCGACCGCGAGCAGCCAGCACGCGGTCAGCCCGAGCAGCACCAGCGTGATGTCCCAGCGCAGCGATCCCACGCTGGTCGTCAGCCCCGGCCAGCGCCCCGCGAGCGGTCCGCCGAGCCAACCTTCGTCCCCGTGCAGTGTTGGAGGGGACAGGAACGAAGGCCGCTCGGCTGCGGCGAGCGCGGTCACGGTCGCGCCCGCCACCACTCCCGCCAGGGAGAGGGCGGCCGCGGCGCCTCCGATTGATGTTGCGGAGGCGCCGCGGCCGGGGTCGTCAGACGACGGCGGGGTCAGGAGGGAAACCGTCGGCTGCGTGCCATCCATTCCACCTCGCGGCCTGTTGGGATTGGGTTGGGAGGTCTTGAGGATCGCCTTGCGCCACGCGGATAAAGGGGCCTGACCCCTTTAGGTTCGAAGACATGGCCCGCTTCGTCCGCTTCTGCCTTGTGGGTGTCCTGAACACCGTCGTGACGCTCGGCGTCTATGCCGTGGCGCTGCGGCTCGCGGTCCCGTACCTACCGGCGGGTGCGCTGGCCTACGGACTGGGTGCGGTCAACGGGTTCGTGCTCAACCGGGCGTGGACGTTCCGGGTCCGCGGGCACCCGATGCGGTACGCCACCGTGGTTGGCATCGGTTTGGCGCTGAACGCGCTCCTCCTGCGTTGCGCGGTGGGCATGAACGTGCCGCGAGGACTGGCTGAGGTGGCCGTTGCGGCCCCGGTTACCCTCGTGACGTTCGCCCTCAGCCGCAGGTGGGCGTTCGCCTCTGATGTCACGTCACGTAAGCCTCAAGCTGGCCTTGGCCGCGCTCGTCGTTTTGAGCGTCCTCGCGCTGCTCGCGTACGACACGACCGACCCGCCGCAGACAGCGGTGGCGGCCACTGACTGCGTGGCCAAGCCGGGCGATCAGCGCCTCGGCGACACCCTTCTGCACATCCCGCCCAAGCCGCCCGTGGGGCTCGTGATCGCGCTCCACGGCGCGGGCGGGACCGGGGACGGCTTCGCGGGCGGGACCGGCTTCTCCGACGCGGCCGACGATCACGGCTTCGCGGTCCTCTACCCGAGCGCCGCGAAGCGCCACTTCTGGAGCCTCAACGACCAGATGGGGACGACCGACCTCGAGAACCTCCGCGCGCTGCTCCCGCAGGCCGAGGCGCTGGCGTGTACCGACCGCGTCTTCGCCACGGGGGTCTCCAACGGCGGCGGGTTCACCGCCCGCGTGGCCTGCGAGCTCGACGACATCGTGGCGATCGCCCCCGTCGCCGGCGGCTACCGCGCACTCGACCCGTGCCCGTCCACCCGCCGCGTCTCGCTCCTGGAGATCCACGGCACCGCCGACCACGTCGTCCCGTACAACGGCAAGAAGCCCGACTACGCGGGCTCGGTGCCGCGGTACCTGTCCGGCTGGGCGAAGCGGGACGGCTGCACCGGCAAGACCTCCAAGCGCGAGACGAAGGTCGTCACCCACCTCCGCTACTCCGGCTGCGCAGCCGGCCTCGCGGTCGAGCACCTCCGCCTCAAGGACGTCGACCACGGCTGGCCGGACGCCGCCTGGGGCCTCGACACCAACGAAGCCGTCCTGCGCTTCTTCGCCCGCAACCTGAAGGGTCAGACCCCTTAAGCGAAGCACGCTGTAAAGCCAAAACGAATGTTGAGGGGACTGACCCTTCAGGTTGCGCGGAGGGCCTCGGTGGGTGAGAGGCGGGCGGCGCGGAGGGCTGGGTAGAGGCCCGCGACCCCGCCCGCCACGACCGCCACGATCACGCCGCCGGCAAGCGCCACGGCCGGCAGTGCGGTGGTCCAGTTCTCGTGGGTGGCGTAGCCGAACGTCACGACGGCGCCGAGCAGCGTCCCGAACGCGCCGCCCAACCCCGCCAGCAGCAGTGACTCGGCGAGGAACTGCACACCCACGTTGCGGCGGGTGGCGCCCAGGGCACGACGGAGGCCGATCTCAGAGCGGCGTTCCAACACGCTGATCACCATCACGTTGGCGATCCCCACGCCGCCCACCAGCAGCGCCACGGCCCCCAGCCCGAGGAACAGGGACGTGAACGCGGTCTTGGCCGCCGCACGCGCCTCCAACGCATCCGAGGGCCGCGAGACCTCGACCTCCTCCGGGTTCTCCGGGTTCGCGGTCGCGCCCAGCAGCGCCCGCACCTCCTCCACGCGCTCCTGGTCGGCGCGCACGTAGACCGTCGACGCCGTGCCGTCGGCGTCGAAGAGCGACTCGGCGATCGGGAACCCGATCAGCGCGGCGGTATCGAGCTGCGGCGCCAAAGTCACCGGGTCGAGGATGCCGACGACCGTGAACCAGCGGTCGACGAGCCACACCCGCGAGCCCGTGTCGGCGATCCCCAACGTCAAGGCCGCCTCAGCGCCCAGCACCACCGCCGGGTACCGACTCGTCGCCGCGTTCAGGAACGTCCCATGCGACAGCGTCGCGCCCACCGTCCCCCGCAGCGACGGATCCGCGGCGGAGATGTTGATCCCGCCCGTCTCGTTCTTGTCGACGTACGGCGAGCGCCGCACCGTCCCCTGCACACCCACGGTCGCCGCCACCGAACCCACGCCATCGACCCGCCCCAGCATCGCCGGCGCCGCCTTGGGCAGCACCGCGTCGTCGCCCATGAACGACTGTCCGGGCGCGACCTGCAACAGGTTCGTCCCGAGCTTGTCGAGCTGGGCCAACAGATCCGCCTTCGAGGACTCCGAGATCCCCAGCACCGCCACCATCGAGGCGACGCCGATCGCGATCCCCAAAGCGGACAGCGCCGCCCGCGCCCGCCGCGTCCGCAGCCCGAGCGACCCGGTGCGCAATACGTCCGCCGCGGTCATGCCACCAACTCCCCATCACGAATCTCCACCCGCCGCGGAAACGCATCCGCGATCGCCAGGTCGTGCGTGATCGTCACGATCGTCGACCCGGCCGCGTGCAGCTCCTGCAGCAGCGCGAGGATGTCCGCACCGGTCCGCGAGTCGAGGTTGCCGGTCGGCTCGTCGGCGAACAGGATCGCCGGACGTCCCACGAGCGCCCGCGCGATCGCCACCCGCTGGCGCTCGCCACCCGACAGCTTCGACGGCGAGTGCGTCAACCGGTGCGACAGACCCACCGCGTCAAGCGCCGAGCGCGCGCGCCGCCGCCGCTCCGCCTGCCCGAAACCCGCATACAGGAGCCCCGTGGCGACGTTGTCCAACGCGCTCATCCCATCCAAGAGGAAGAACTGCTGGAAGACGAACCCGATCTCGCGCGCCCGCAACGCCGCCAACGCGCGCTCACCGAGCTTCGCGGTGTCCTGCCCGGCCACGTGGACCGAACCCGCGGTCGGCCGCTCGAGCGTCCCCATGACGTGCAGGAGGGTCGACTTCCCCGAACCCGACGGGCCGACGACCGCGCACGCTTCGCCCGCCCGCACGGTCAAGGACACGCCGCGCAGCGCGTCGACGCCACCCGGGTAGGACTTGCGCACCTCCACGAGGTCGAGGACCGTCGACGGCGGCGCAGCCACGAGCGTCATAGCGCCGTCACCACCTTCTCGCCCTCGCGCAGGTCGCCTTCGACCTCGACGAGATCGTCCGCGTACAGGCCGGGCGTGACCTTGACCATCCCACGCCCGACGACCTCGACGGCGTACCCGCCGCCCTGACGCGCCAGCAGCGCCTTGATCGGGACGGCCAACGCGTCCTTGCGGGTCTCGACGGAGAAGCCGACGTCGACCGGCGCCTGGTCGAGGTTGTCCGCCTTGCCCGGGAGCGTGATCGTGACCGTGATCGTGGACCCGTCCTCGGACTTGGTGGCGACCTTCCCGACGTCGGAGATGCGCCCGTTCACGGTGCGCCCCGACGGCAGGTCGACGGTCACCCGATCGCCCGCGTGCGCCAACCGCTGACGTGACGCGTCGATGTCGACGCTGACGACCCGGTCCTCCGACGAGAGCTCGCCGAGCGGCTTGCCGGCGCCGACCTGATCACCCACAGCGGCCTTCGCCTCACCCACCCGCGCCGGCCCGTCGTGGAAGACGACCGAGCCCCGAGCGAGCTTGCCGGTGTCGTCGAGATCCCGGTCTCGCTGGAACTGCTCGACGGCGTCGGTGGTCTCCCACGTCCAATCGCGGTCGACGTCGCCCGGGTCGTACCCGAGCTCGCGCAGGTTGCGCTCGAGCTGGCGGACGTCGTCGCCGTCGGTCATCCCGGGCCCGAAGTCCCGCCACGCGGGGAGCGTGCCGTAGAAGAGGAACGCAGACGGCACGTCGTTCACCGCGTACAGGGAGTGCCCGCGCGTGACGACGCTGCCCGGGTCGCGCAACGCCGTCAAGGTCCCCGTCGCGGCGCACACGAGCGTGGTGGTGTCGGCGTAGCCGAGCGTCCCGGCGACGCTGGCGCGGTCGACGAGATCCGTCCGCTCGACCGGCGCCGTCGCCCGCGCCGGCCCTTGCGACGCCGCCTTGACCGGCGTCTCGCCGCCGGTCGCCACCACGACGCCGCCGGCGGCCGCGGCGACCACCGCGACCCCGCCCGCGAGTCGCCGGCGCATCAGTTCTCATCCTCTCCGGCCGACGAGGTGCTCGGCCCGTCCGGCATCGTCTTCTCGCACGCCTTCTGGGCGGCCTGGAACTTGGCCCCTTCCGGGTTCATGCTCTTGTCGATCCGCACCCGCGCGCCGCCGTTGGAATCGAACTGCGGGTCCGGGAAGTTGTCGATGCCGTGCTCGCGCATGCACCGCGCGTTGGCCAGCGCCGCCTTCTTGAACTCCTCCTTCTGCTCGGCGGACATCTCCGGCGCCTTGATCTGGGCGCGGTACTTGTCGCACGCCTTCTCGGCCTGCTGGACCTTCTCCGGGTTCTTCGGGTCGCCCTTCATCCGCTGGGTGACGCGCCCGCCGTTGAACTGCGGGTCCGGCATGTCGACGCCGTTGGACCGCATGCACTTCGCGAAGTCGAGCATCGCCTTGCGGTTCTTGGCCTCCTGCGTCTGGGCGGAGGCCGGCTTCGAGGGGTCCTCCTCGGCGCCACAGGCGACGAGTGAGGCGGCCGCCGTGACGGCGACGAGAAGGGAAACGATCTTCATACCCGACATCTCGCCGGTCGGGTATGAGACCGCCTTCAGCCGAACCTAGGGATTTGCTGAGAGGACCGGGAGACGCAGGCGCAGCAGCGCGCCGCCGCCGTCCGCGGCCTCCGCGGCCACGGTCCCGCCGTGCCCTTCGGCGACCTGGCGCACGATCGCCAGGCCGAGGCCGGAGCCGGGCCGTCCCCGCGCCGTGTCGGAGCGGAAGAAGCGGTCGAAGACCAGGTGACGCTCATCCGGGTCGATCCCCGGGCCGCGGTCGCGGACCGTCAGCTCGCCGTCGCGCAGGCGGACCTCGACCACGCTCCCGGCCGGGCTCCACTTGGCGGCGTTGTCGAGCAGGTTCGCGACCGCGCGGTCGAGCCGCGCCGGCACGCCCTGAACGAGCGCCGGTTCGAGCTGCGTCTGGAACGTGACGAGCGGCGTGTGCCTTCGCGCCCGCTCGACGGCCGTCGCGACCAGCCGGTCGAGCCGGACGTCCTCGACGACGGGCGCCTCGGGCTCCTCGTCGCGGGCGAGCTCGACCAGGTCGCCGACGAGCGCGCTCAGCTCCTCGAGTTGCGCGACGAGGTCGGCTCTGAGCCGGTCGCGGTCGCCGGGGTCGGGCGGACCGCCGCGGGCGAGCACCTCGAGGTTGGTCCGCAGGCTGGTCAAGGGTGTGCGCAACTCGTGCGAGGCATCGGCGACGAGCTGGCGTTGCGCGCGCTGACTTCGCTCGAGCGCCTCGAGCATCGTGTTGAAGGACGTGGCGAGGCGCGAGACCTCGTCCTCGCCTTGGGCGTCGATGCGCCGTGACAGGTCACGCGTCGTGGCGACGTGCTCGGCGGTCTCGGTCAGCTCCACCACGGGACGGATCGCGGTCCGCGTCGCCAGGCGTGAGAGCACGATCGCGAGCGCGATCCCCGCCAGCGCCAGCAGCCCGAGCGCCCAGCGCAGCGTCCCGAGCGAGGAGTCGACCTCGGCCAGCGGCCGGGCGACGAAGATCGCCAGGCCGTTCGGTCCGCGGCTCACGAGCACGCGCATCCGCGTCCCCTGGATCTTCTGGTCGGCGATGAACGGCTGGCGCTTGCCGACCGCGACGTCCTGCATCTCCTGCGTGTCGCCGAGCGGCTCCGGGCCTGGCTCCTGCCGGATCGTCCCGCCGGCGGCGAAGCGCGAGACGCGCACCAGCGCCGGCGACTCGCCGGCGAGCAGCATCGTGTCGGCGGCCGCGCCGGCCGGGCCTTGGCCGCGCACGGTCAGCTCCGGCGGGACCGGGGCCATCGCCGCCTGGTCGCGCAGCGACTGGTCGAGCCGGTCGCGCAGCGTGTCGCGCACGACCCAGTAGGCGAGCGCCGAGCCGAGCACCACCGTGACGGCCACCGCGACGCCGCATGAGAGCGCGACCCGCCTCCGGAAGCTCACTGTTCCCGCAAGACGTAGCCGACGCCGCGCACCGTCTGGATCACGCGCGGCTCCCCCAGCTTGCGCCGCAGGTAGCCGACGTAGACCTCGAGCGAGTTCGAGCTCGGCCCGAAGTCGTAGCCCCAGACGTGCTCGAAGATCTGCGTGCGGGTGAGCACCTGGCGCGGGTGGTTCATCAACAGCTCCAGCAGCAGGTACTCGGTGCGGGTGAGTTCGATCAACCGCTCGCCCCGGTGCACCGTGTGGCCGGCCGGGTCGAGGACGATGTCCGCGTAGCGCAACGGATCCTCGACCGGGCTGCCGGTCCGCCGCAGCAGCGCCCGCAGCCGCGCGCCCAGTTCCTCGAGCGCGAACGGCTTCACCAGGTAGTCGTCCGCTCCGGCGTCCAGCCCCTTCACGCGGTCGGGAACGGCGTCGCGCGCGGTGAGCATCAACACCGGCGTGCGGTCACCCGCGGCGCGCAGCCGCCGGCACACCTCGAGCCCGTTCGGCTCGGGCATCAGCACGTCGAGGACGATCGCGTCCGGCGGCGTGTGGGCGAGCGCGTCGAGCGCCTCCGTACCGTCGGAGGCGAGCTGCACGCGGTAGCCGTCCATCCGCAGCGCGCGGTCCAGCGCGTCGCGCACCGAGGGCTCATCGTCGACGACCAGGATCCTCACGGACCCATGGTCTGTGAGTTAACTGAGAACTGAGTAAGAGACCGCTACGTCCAGGGGTCCAGCGGGAGGCGGCTGGGGTAGCCGGTCTCCGCCGCGTGCCAGTGACCGACCTCGTTCTCGTCGACCTGCCAGCACAGGTAGACCTCGCGCCCGTCGCGCAGGGCGGGGAAGTCGATCAAGCCCGCCTCGAGGTCCCGAACCAGGAGATCCAGTTCCTCGAGGTGCTCGAAGCCCAGCGTCGCGGCCACGGCGGCCTGCGCGCGGACGCGCCCCGGGAACGCGCCGCCGACGACGTCGGCGAGCGTCGCGAAGCCCGCGTCGAAGCCCTCGTCCTGCAGGACGTGCTTGGCGTCCTGGAGACGACGGACGGTCATGCGGACCTCCGGGAGGAGCGCATTCGCCTGCTCGGCGGTGTAGTGGCGCTGGTGCAACATCTCGAACATGGTGTTACCCGTATTCGGCCGCATCAGACGTTTCTCCCCCATGTCTAGACCAAGGTCTAGGGCGCTGAACCTTCGATCAGCTGCGCCTCCCAGGAGGAGGGGGTGAAGATTCTGCCCGGCTGGGCACCGATCGCGAGGACCGTCGTTCCGGGCTCTTTGGCGACCGCGACACGCGACAGCGAGGGGTCCTCCACGAAGACGACCGTGCCGGTCGGCGCGTCGACCGTCTCGGTGCCGACCGCGAACGACGCGACCCCGCTCAGCACGACGTAGACCTCCTGGTGGCCGGAGTCGATCTCGTCGTGATCGACGATCACCTGCACGCCCGCCTCCGGCGCGCGGTACGCGTTGAGGCCGAACGCGCTGACGCCCAGCCGGTGACGCAGCGTGATCCAGTCGGCGCCCGTGTCATCGTCACGGATGGTGTCGACCGCGTCGATCCTGAGCGTCTTGAACCCGGACATTCGTAACCCCCTACTGTTGTTCACAGGTTATGGCCACCGTACCCGCTGAGCTGGAACTCGTGTTGGATTTCCTCAACACGCGCGAGCTCGGTGCGGGAACTGACGTGCTCACAGGCGAGTGGCTCGTTGCGCACGGGCTGGGAGATGACGCCGATGTCGAGGCGGCGCGGGCGTTCCGAGAGCGGCTGCGCGCCGTGCTGAGCGGCGAGCCGGTCTCGCTCGACGCGACGCTCACGGTGCGCCTCGAACCGGCGGGTCCGCGGCTCGAGGGGTCCGATGCGGTCTCGCGCGTGCTGGCCGTCATCGCCGCCTCGACCTCCTGGGACCGCGTGAAGGTCTGCTCCGCCGAGGACTGCCGGTGGGCGTTCTTCGACACCTCGCGCAACCACTCGCGCACGTGGTGCTCGATGAGCGACTGCGGGAACCGCGCGAAGGCCCGCGCCTACCGCGCGCGTCAGTCGCCGAACGCGGGCGCGTAGCGAAACGCGCCGCGGATCTCCGGCGCGTAGGCCGGCAGGGCGAGCGCCATCCACGCTTCCGGCGGCGCGTCGTAGTGGGTGGTGATGCCGAACGCGGCGGCGGCGGGGCGAAAGCCGAAGCGCGGGTAGTACGTGGGGTGGCCGAGGAGGGCGATCAGCGGGTACTCGGTGCGGCTCGCGCGCTCGATCGCCTCCTGCATGAGCGCCGTGCCGATGCCTTCGTGTTGGTGCGCCGGGTCGACCGCGATCGGGCCGAGGCCGAGCGCCGGGTGCTCGCCGACGTGGGCGTGGCTGATGGTGACGTGGCCGCGGAGCTCGTCGTCGACGAGACACAGGCCGGGGACGTGGTCGTCGGCTGCTCTGAGGGCGTCGACGAGCTCGGCCTCGAACGTGCTCGGCGCGAACGCGGCGAGGTCGAGCTCGCGGATCCTGGCGTAGTCGCCGGGCTGCTCGGGCCGGATGCTCACAGCTCGAACTGGTCGTCGCCGGCCTGCAGGACGACGGGTTCCCCTTCGCGCGCGGCGAAGGTGATCGGCAGCTGCGGGTCGTGCGTCTGGAACTCGGCCGTCGCCACGGTCAGGCCGCCGAACGCGGCCGCGAGCGCGAGCGTGATCGATGCGAGGTGGTCGATCGTGCCGAGCGGCGCGGCGAGCTCGCCCGTGTTCGGGTCGAGATGGATCGCGGAGGCCGGGGTCGGGCGGATCTCCGGCAGCGGGCGGGCGGGTGCGGGCACGGTCGCGTCGGCCGGAATGAAGGCGAGCGTGTCGCCCTCGGTGATCTCCAGGCCCTCGGCGGTCGACTCGAGCATCGCGTTCTCGCCCTCGGGCGTGTGGATCAGCAGCACGACGCGGGTGGCGTGCGAGGCCTGCTGGAACGTGCGGATGGTCGCGATCTCCTCGCTGTGGCGGGCGAGGGCGATGAGTGCGGCGGGGTCCATGGTCCTTATGCGGCGGCGGCGCCCGCGTGGCGCGCTTCGACTTCGTGGGGATTGTTCTCGTAACCGCCGCGCACGTAGCTCCACCACATCTTCAGCCGGTGGTCCTGGTCCTGCCACACGTGGCACAGCTCGTGGGCGATCAGGCTCGGCGAGACCTGGCTGAGCGGGAACTTCAGCAGGATCAGCGGGCCCATCTCGTAGCCGTGGAAGCGCCGGAACCACGGCAGCTTGAAGAGCAGCGGGACGTGCAGGATCCGGACGTGGTCGATGTTCACGAGCGTGGGATAGAAGCCGAGCTGGTCGAGCGTCGCCTTCGCGCGTTGCAGGGCGGCACGTTCCTCGGGCGTCTTGCGCAGCGTCACAGCTCGAGCAACGGCGAGATGTAGGCCGCGACCGCCTCGTCGGCGAGCGTCGCCGCGTCCGTCGGCACGGACGCCTGGCGGGTGCGGATGTGGTTCGCGGCCTCGATCAACACGCCCGCCCCGAGCGGCGCCCCGAGCGCGAGCAACGTGTCGACCGCCTCCTGCGCCCGCGGGTCGGACTGCGCCACGAGTGCCTTGAGCGTGTCCGCCGGCGGGCGGGCGACGTCGATCGCCGCGAACCGCCGCAGGACGTTCGCCCCGCGCGGCGGCGAGCCGTTCCAAGTCGCGACGACCCGCCAGCCGCGGGCGGGACCGGCCTCCTCGCCGTCGAGGGTGACGGGCACGCCCGCGAGCAGCGTCGAGAGCGGCTTGAGCGCCTCATCCGGATTCGCCTGGTCGAGCTCGTCCGCGATCACCCAGCGTCCCCGCGGCGCCGCGTCGGTGAGGAGTGCCTGTGACGGCGCCCCGGTGATCACGGTCGCCCCGTGCGCATGCCCGGCCTGCGCCGCCGCCCGCGTGATCGCGAGGGCGAGCGTCGTCTTCCCGGACCCGGGCGCCCCGGTGAGGACGAGGTGCTTCCCGGCGTTGAGCGCGGCGGCGACGTTCGCGTACGTGTCGTCGGCGAGTCTGAGCCCCGCCTCCTCCGCTGCGGCCCGGATCGCCCACGCCTCCACGAACACGCCCGCCGGCGGCGGCGTCTCCCGCCGCGGCGTCGTCGGCGTCGGCCCGGCCACGGGCACGACCGGCGGCCCCTGCGACACGGCCGGTGCGGGCTCCGGCGCGACTGTGGGCGCGGCCTGTTCGGGCGCGGCGACGGGCGGCGCGGACGACACGGGCGGCTCCCCGACGGCCGGCGCGGCCTGGCCGGGCGCGGCAACGGGCGGCGCCGACGACACCGGCGCGGCCTGCTCGGGCGCGGCAACGGGCGGCGCGAGCGACACCGACGGCTCCGCCGCCACCGGCGCGGCCTGCTCGGGCGCGGCAACGGGCGGCGCGGACGACACCGACGGCTCTGCCGCCACCGGCGCGGCCTGCTCGGGCGCGGCAACGGGCGGCGCGGGCGACACCGACGGCTCCGCCGCCACCGGAGCGGCCTGCTCGGGCGCGGCAACAGGCGGGGCGGACGACACGGGCGGCACGGCGACCGGCGGCACGGACGCCACAGGCGACTCGCCGGCCGCCGGCGCGGCCTGTTCGGGCGGCGCCGACGACACGGGCGGCTCGGCCGCCGCCGGCGCGGCCTGGTCGGGCGCGCCAACAGGCGGCGCGGAGGATACGGGCGACTCGGCGACGACCGGCGCGGCCTGTTCGGGCGGCGCGGACGAGACCGGCGGCGCCACAACCTCCGGGGGCGGCGGCGACGGCGCGGCCGCGAGTGGGTCGCCGGCGACGACGGCCGGCGGCGCGAAGTCGTCCGCCGGGGCCGTTTCGGGCGGCGCCGAGGACACCGGCGGCGCGGCCACCTCAGGCGGCGCCGAGGACACCGGCGGCGCGGCCACCTCGGGCGGCACCGAGGACACCGGCGGCGCGGCCACCTCAGGCGGCGCCGAGGACACCGGCGGCGCCGCCACCTCGGGCGGCGCCGAGGACACCGGCGGCGCCGCCACCTCGGGCGGCGCCGAGGACACCGGCGGGGCTTGCGACGCCGGCACCTCCGGCGCGGCTCCCGCGAGCGGGTCGCCCGGGGCGACGTGCGGCGGCGCGGTCTCCTCCACCGGCGGGGGCGTGGACGCGGTGGCGCCGGGGGTGATGACGGTCGGGGCGTCGACCGGCGGCGGGTAGACGACGTCGGGCTCGGCGGCGAGCGGGTCGCCGGAGGTCAGCTCCGGGGCATCGTCGTCGTCGCCGTAGTCGGTCGACGCGGCGCGGGGGACGATCGGCGGGCGCGCGGGCTCCTCGGGCTCGCGAGGCGGCGCGACCGACCCGATGCTGCCGACCACCGTGTGGTAGCCGTTGTCGTCGTCATCCTCGGGCTCGGGCTCAGGGGCCTCCGCCACGACCGGCTCCGCTGCCGGCTCCGGCGGGGGCGGCGGCGCTTCCTCCACCGCGTACTCCGCCTCCGCGGCCGCGGCGACGGCGTCGGCGCCGCCCGGGTTCAGCTGGGCGGCGATGTCCGGCAGCGACATGTGGACGGGCAACGTGAGCTCGCCGCGGACCAGGTCGCCGGTCGGCGTGAGCCGGTCCTCGGCGTCGATCATCTCCATGTCCCGCAGCAGCGCGAGGTGGCGCTCGCCCTGGATCTGCAGCGTGTTCTCGTTGTCCCAGCCGGCGCGGCCGAGGTAGGCCATCGAGCGGCCGAAGTCCATCGTCGCGACGCGGGTGCCGGGGGGCGTCGAGGCCAGCAGGCTCAGGCCGATCGCCAACCCGTGGAAGATCGAGTCGGTCATGTGCTTCTCGCGCAGCTGGCGGCGAAGCCACTCGGCCTGCTGGTCGCCGATCGAGAACGGAGCGTCCGGGTCGCCGGAGCGGATGTAGCGCTTGCCGACCTCGGTCAGCTCGACGACACCGCGGTCCTCCTTGACGAGACCCGCGGCGCGGGCGAAGGAGATGAAGTGGCGCATCCGGCCGAGCGCGTTCTCGAGATCGGGTGGGAACAGCTCGTCGAGGCTGAACTCCGTCACGAACTCGTCCGTGCGCAGCCGGCCGCGCTTGTCGATCGCTCGGAGGAGGCCGTGCGCGTGGCCCAGGCTGTCGGCGGGGATGGGACGCATACGCGCTGACTTTAATGCGCGCGCGGCCCCGCACTCGGGCCGCGCGCACCAACACGGTCAGCCGGAGGAGGGCCGGCCGGACGCGGTCGACGTCTCCGTGGGCGTCGCGGCCGCCGCGTTCGCGGTCTCCTTGGGCTCCGAGCGCGGGGGCGCCTTTGCGGTCGGGCTGGTCGCCGCCGGCTTGGCGCCCGCGGGCTTCGGCTTCGCCGCCACCGGCGGCTTGGGCTGAGCGGGCGCGGACGGCTTCGGCGCCGCCGGGTTCTTCGCCGCCGGCTTGGCCTTCGCGGGCTTCGGCTTCGCCGCCACCGGCGGCTTGGGCTGAACGGGCGCGGACGGCTTCGGCGCCGCCGGGTTCTTCGCCGCCGGCTTGGCCTTCGCGGCTGGAGGCTTGGGCTGGGCCGGCACGGTCGGCTTCGGCGCCGCCGGGTTCTTCGCCGCGGGCCGAGCCGGCCTCGTCCGCCCCGCCTTGACGGTCGAGGCGCGGCCCGACGGCTTCGGCTTGCTCGCCCGCGCCGCGGGCTTGCGCGTGGCGGTCGCCGACTTCGGGGCGGCAGGAGCACCCGGCCGGGGCGCCCCGACGCCTTCAGGCGACGGTGAGGTGGTGGCCGGCGGCGGGACGGTGGTGTCGTCCTCGCGCCGCAGCAGCCCTTCCGCCACTCCGACGGCCTTGCGGGCGGCGCCGGCGGCGGTCTCGATCAGTGTCTTCGGTAGGGACATCTCACCTGAGTCTGCCCGCGCCCGCCGAGAACTACGCGAGGATCGCGAGCGCGGCGTCGCCGCAGGCCAGCGCGAGCGCCTCGGTGGCCGTGATCCGCTCGACGAGCGAACCGTCCCCCAGGCGCAGCTCGCCCGTCACGCGCCCGCCCATCAGGGCTTCCGCGAAGTGCAGCTCGAGCTCGCCCGAGGAAAGCTCCTGCGACCGCTCCCACGCAGCGTCCACCTCGGCCAGCACATGCGCGGGCGGGCCAAGAAGGGGGTCGTGGGCGTGCGTGAAGCGGTACATCAGTGTCCTCCAGACGATCTACGGAGCTTGCACTCCGATTGATCGACTGGGCACCTCACGCACTCATGGGGTGGACACCCCAAGGCACCTCAAAAGTCGCTAAAGGCCCGCGGGATGCCGCGCGACGAAGCCCGCGGTGGAGCGTCCGTCGTTGGACCAGCGCGAACCGGTGACCCGCGTGGCGGAGGTGTCGAAGCGGATTCCCGCCACCTCGAGGAAGACGTGGCCGGCGTTCGCGTAGATCGTGACCCACTTGCCCTTGCCCGGCTCGCCCCACGACATCAGCGGCCCGGACGCCAGCGGCGCGTTCAGCAGCCCCGCCGCGGCCAGCGCGAAGGAGACCGAGCCCGAGCAGTCGTAGCCCGTGTCCAACCACTTGCCGTGCCCGCCGCCCCACAGATAGGGCGTGCGCGCGATGCCGTTGCCGGCCTCGATGATCTGCTTGACGGCCTCGGGCGCCTCCAGCGGCGGGAGCGCGACGCCGTTGCCGAGCGCGACCGCCTTGTCGACGGCGTTGTTGCCGCCGCTCGCCGGGTTCTTCCCGCGCACGGCCGCGGAGGCCTCGCGGGTCGGCTTGGCGTCGTTCGCGTTCAGGCCGGGATCGGCCGCAGGCGCCTGCGCCGTCGGCGACGCCGCGCCCGCCACGGGCTCGACGGCCTTGGCCCGTGAGCCGGTCAGCGGCGGGAGCGACACCTGGTCCTCGGACTTGGGCGCCACGAGCGGGGTCTTCGCGGCCGCCGCGACCTGGGGCGACGGGTCTTCCTTCCCGGCCGCACCGAGCGCGTACCAGCCCCCGCCGAGCGTGACGAGCCCGGCCGTGGTGGCCATCAGTGCGAATCGGCGCATCCAGCCACTATGCCCGCGGGGGCGTTTCGAAGACGTAAAAATTCCCACCGCGAACCACATCGGCGGGCGAAGCGAACAACTTAACTTCCGATCGCCTGCGCGAGGTCCTCGACCAGGTCTTCGGCAGCTTCGATCCCGCATGACAGCCGGACGAGATCCGCGGGCACCGCGGCGCCCGAGCCTTCGACCGACTGGTGCGTCATGGCCTGCGGGACCTCGATCAGCGACTCGACCCCGCCGAGCGACTCCGCCAGCGAGAAGATCTTCGTGCGCGAGACGATCCCGACCGCGTCCGGATGCCGGAACGAGACCATGCCCGAGAACCCGGGCCAGCGGATGTCATACGCGCCCTCGACGCCCTCGAGCCACGACACCATGACGCGCGCGTTCTCGGTGTGCGCGTTCATGCGCAGCACGAGCGTGCGCAGCCCGCGGTGGGTGAGGAAGGAGTCCAGCGGCCCCGGGACCGCGCCGATCGAGTTCTGCACGAACCGCACCGCCGCGTGGCGCTTCTCGTCGCGCACCACCACGGCCCCGCCGACGGCATCGGAGTGCCCGCCGAGGTACTTGGTCGTGGAGTGCACGGCGGCGTCGGCGCCCAGCTCGAGCGGCCGCTGGTAGACCGGCGTCGCGAACGTGTTGTCGACCGCGACGAACGCGCCGTTGGCACGCTCGATCACACCCGCCAGGTCGATCACCTTCAACGTCGGATTCGTCGGCGTCTCGACCCACACGAGCTTCGTGGAGCCGTTGACCGCCGCCGCGACCGCGTCGAGGTCCGTCTGGTCGACCATCGTGTAGTCGAGGCCCCAGCGCGACAGGACCTTGTCGACCAGCCGGTACGTCCCGCCGTACAGGTCGTCGGGGATGACCACGTGATCGCCCGCGTTGCAGACAGCGGTGATCAGCGCGTGCGTGGCCGCCATTCCGGACGAGAAGGCGCTCGCCAGGCCGCCCTCGAGCTCACCGAGCGCCCGCTCCAGCGCGGACCGGGTCGGGTTCGCCGAGCGCGAGTAGTCGTAGTCCTCGACGAACTGCCCGGGAGCGGGCTGCACGTACGTCGTCGACTGGTGGATCGCCGGCACGACCGACCCGTACGTCGGGTCCGGCTCGAGCCCCGCGTGGACGGCCTTGGTCGCGAAGCGGGTCATGCGATCACCAACGATTCGAGGAGGTCCGTCCGGGTCACGATGCCCACGGGCCGCCCGTGCTCGGACACGATCAGCGCCTGCGACTCGCCCGTCAGGAGCTCCACCGCCTCGCGCACCGGGTCCTTCGTCGAGACGCCGTTGAACGGCGCCTCCATCACGTCGTTGATCGTCGCCCCCATCACCGCCGGATCGCTCATCGCGGCGCGCAGCAGGCCGCGCTCACCCACGCTGCCCACCACCGTGTAGGGATCGTCCGCGGAGACGACCGGGAGCTGGGAGACGCTGTGCTCGTGCAGCAGCGAGATCGCCTCGCGCACGTGCTGGTCGGTCTGGACGACGACGAACGGCGGGATCTCCCCCGCGGCCGTCTTCTGGCGCAGGACGTCGCCGACCGTGCGGTCGCCGCCACGCTCCAGGAAGCCGTACTGCTGCATCCACTCGTCGTTGAAGATCTTCGAGAGGTAGCCGCGCCCGCCGTCGGGCAGGATCACGGCGACCATCGCGTCGGGGTCGTCGATGCCGGCCGCGACCTCGAGCGCCGCGTGCATCGCCAGCCCGCAGGAGCCGCCCACGAGCAGCCCTTCGGTCTCGGCCAGGCGGCGGGTGGTGAGGAACGAGTCGCGGTCGGAGACCGTCACGTAGCGGTCGACCACCGACGGGTCGTAGGTCGCCGGCCAGAAGTCCTCGCCCACGCCCTCCACGAGGTACGGGTGGACCTCCTCGTTGGAGTAGATCGAGCCGACGGGATCGGCGCCGATCACCTCGATCGCCGGGTTCTGTTCCTTGAGGTACTTCGCGATGCCGGAGATCGTCCCGCCGGTGCCGACCCCCGCCACGAAGTGGGTGAGCTTCCCGCCCGACTGGCGCCACAGCTCCGGGCCGGTCGTGGTGTAGTGGGTCTCCGGGTTGGCCGGGTTCGCGTACTGGTTGGGCTGGAACGCGCCCGGGATCTCCTTCGTCAGCCGGTCGGCGACCCGGTAGTAGGCCTGCGGCGACTCGGGCGACACGTCGGTCGGGCAGACCACGACCTCGGCGCCGTAGGCGCGCAGCAGGTCGATCTTCTCGCGCGACATCTTGTCGGGCATGACCGCGATCACGCGATAGCCCTTCAGGCGCGCGGCGATCGCGAGGCCCGTGCCGGTGTTGCCGGACGTCGGTTCGATGATCGTCCCGCCGGGGCGCAGGCGGCCGTCGCGCTCGGCGGCCTCGACCATGCGCATCGCCACGCGGTCCTTGATCGAGCCGCCCGGGTTGAAGTACTCGACCTTGGCGACGATCTGCGGCGCGCAACCCTGGCCGATCCGGCTCAGGCGTACGAGCGGCGTCTCACCAACGGTGTCGAGGATGGAGTCTTTGATCTCGGTCATGACGCGACGGCCTTGTAGCCGGTCTGGCCTCCTGGCAGTTCGGTCTTCTCCAGCTTGCCCTGCTCGATCAGCTTCGCGAGCGTGTTGTACGTCACCGCGCGGGAGATCTTCGTCACGTCGGAGATCTCCGCCGCGGTCGCGCCGGGACGGTCCCCGACCACGCTGAGGATCGCCTCGCGGTTGGCGCCCCGCGGCGCGCGCGTCCGGGCCTTGCGTGGGCTCGTGCCCTTGGTGGCCGCCGGACGGCTCGGCCCGGCGAACGGCGGCAACGCCAACGCCGCCTGCAGCCGCTCACGCTCACGCATGAGCGGCTCGACCCCGGCGAGCTCGCGATCGACCTCCTTGAGCCGATTTTCGAGGTCCCGCCGTAGGTCACCGATGAAGTCGCTCACGGCGCGTGAGGGTAGCGGGGCGCGAAAAACACCGCAATTTGCGGACAAATCGCCGAACGGGGAGGGACGAGAACCGCACCGATCCGCCTAAATGCTGCGAGAGGGCGAACGGAGAGGATTGCTGTAGTGGCGGCGTTGGGCGAACGCGGCGTGGCAGATGACGCGCGGAGGGTCGAGGCGATGGTCGCGCGGCACGGCGCCGCCGTCCTGCGCGTCGCGAACCAGTTCTCCCTCTGCCACGACGACGCCCTGGACGCCTACCAACGCGCGCTGGAGATCTACCTGCGCAAGCTCGCGACGGTCGACCCGGCCACCGAAGGGGCGTGGCTCCGGGTCGTCGTGAAGCATGAAGCGATGGCGATCCGGCGCGCGCGGCTGGCCTCCGTCGACCGCGAGGACGTCGACCTCGACACGAGCGTGCACCACGGCTTGCGCGATGTCGAAGACGAGGTCGCCGGCGGCGAGCGGGTGGACCGGTCGGTCGAGGCCCTGAAGGCCTTGAAGCCCGACGAGGCGCGGGCGCTGCTGCTGAAGGCCGAGGGTCTCTCCTACCAGGAGATCGGCCGCCACTTCGGGTGGACGTACACGAAACTCTGTGGCTCGGTTTGGCTCGGCGGTGGCGCGAGCGCGAACGCCTGCCACGGCCCCCGGTAGTTCTCGGTCGTGTATTGCTGGAAGACGCGCTCTCCGGCTCGGAGCCGCACGTCGGCGCGGAAGCATCCGTTGTTGATGTCCAGGTACACGCCTTGCATCGTCTTGCGTAGCGCGGCGTTGAGTTCGTCCACCCCGCGCGCTTGCTTGAGTTCGCCGCGCACCACACCCACGATCTCGCTGTAGTAGTCGAGTGCGGCGTCGTGGCTCGGGGCGGCTTCCCACTCCGCTACCCGCGCCTCGGCATCCCCGACCGTCACGGCCTGCGCGCTGGCGGCCTGCTCGGCGGGCATCACCGCGCGCAGCGCCGCGTCCGCCAGCGTCTCGTCGCTGTCCTCGAGCAGCCGGAGGTGTTGCTCCCGCAACCGTTGGACACGGCGCTCGAGGCCGCGCAGCTTCTCGCGCTCGCGCGCGAGGGCGGCACGCAACGCCTCCAACTCGCCGTCGCGATGCTCGGACTGCGCCAGCACCCACTGCGCGAGTTGCTGGCCGATGATGCTTTCCAGGTGCCGGAGTACCGCGCCCTCCGCCATCTCGCACGAGATAGGCGGCGCATCGCAGAGCCCCGAGTTCTGCATCACGCGTCGGCACCGGTAGCCGTAGCCGCCGAGCTTCGCGTAGTGGCGCACATAGAGCGTCCCGCCGCACCGCAGGCAGAACGCGAGCCCGCCGGAGAGCATCCGCTTCTGGCTCTGCGATGGCCTGCCGCCTTTCCGGGCTTGCACCGCCGCCGGGTCCATCCGCTCAAGCTCAGCGTTGATCCGCTCCCACCGCTCGCGCTCGATCACGGGCGGGTAGCCGGTGCCGCCGCAGTAGTCCTCGTTCCGCACGATGCGGCGCACTGAGCGCGCCTCCCACGGCTTGCCCCGGCGCGTCCGCAACCCGTCCGTGTTCAGCTTGCGGGCTACTTCGCCGGGCGTGCTCCCCGCCTCCACCGCGTCCATGATCGGGTGGTACACGGCCCCCATGCGCTCGTCGTTCACGACGCGCTGACTGCACCCCACGCCGTCCACGATGACGGGCACTGCGTCGTAGCCGTCTGGGAGCGCGCCCACCGGCTTGCCCGCGCGTGCCCGCCTCGCCAACCCGCGCGTCACCGCCCGGCTCTTACGCTCGCTGTCCGCGTTGTTCCGGTCGCCGCGTGAGGCCACGCTGCTCAGGTCGCGGAACGTGGCGTCGTCGTCTACGGAGCGGAGCCGGATCGTGCCCCCCTCGAACTTGAGCGCCCACAGCGCCAGCTCCACGAGGTGCCGCGCCTGCTTGCCATCCCCGCGCGCCAATCGGTCACTGTCCTGTACCCAAAGGTCGCATCGGCCGTGCTCGCGGGCCAGGCGTTCCGTGTGCTCCATCGCCCGCACGAGATCTTCGCCACGGTTGCCCTTCCACGCGCTCGCGTTCTCGTCCTTGTACTCGGCTTCGACGTGCTGCCCCGCTCTCTCGGCGGCGGCACGCGCGTCGTCTAGCTGCTCCGGGATCGAGTCGCGTTCGTCCGGTGTGCTCTTGGCCGCGTAAACGACGGCCGGTGGGGGTGCGTTACGCTCGTGAGCGCCCACGTTTGTCCTCTCTGTCTTGGCTTGGCTTCGTGGGCCGTGGCCTCGGAGCGTTGGCGCGCTCGCGAGGCCGACTACTTGGCCCGCCCCAATTGTACGGGCGGCCCCGGCAACTCGACCCGAAGCGGCGCCGGCATCTCGCCACTCAGCTAGGGACGCCCTCGCATCCGGGGTGAGTGCCCACTAACGTCCGGCCGGTACCGCGTTCCGCCGCGCAGCGGCAGGCCCGCATCCGGCCCTCGCCCATCCCTCCGAGGACCGCGCCGATCCCGACGTGCCCCATCGTTATGGACCTCAACGATGGGGCACGTGGCGTTTCATGGTGAACGCGCCGCGATGTGTGTACGTTCTGGGTACGGCGCGCCTCTAAATTGACCGGGGGAGCGACGGCGGCAGGTGAAACAGGCACCGATGCCGTGCCGGGGTGGTAGCTGGCGCGGGCCGCCGAACCCGAACGGTGCGAGGGATGCGGGCATCTTTCTCCCCCGTTGAACTCGCACCGTTCCGGGGCCGACTCACTCACAGCATTCTTTTTCACTGTGAGCCTCGACATGTGTGAGTGACCGTGCTTCATTCATCTCAGTTGCCCACCACCCACCGGCCACTGAGCCAGGGAGCACCACATGTCCGAGCAGACCGCCACCCCCACCCTCCGCGAGCAGGCCGACGCCGCCGCCGCCAAGCTGAGCACCGTGCAGGACGCCATCACGGCGATCACGGTGGAGCTGGAGAAGGGCGAGGCTAAGGGAGCCGCCAAGAGCAAGCTGACGAAGGCGCTCGGCAAGCTGGAGGCCGAGGCCGCCGCGCTGAAGCCCACCGCCGAGTTGTTCGCCACGAAGAGCGGCCGGAAGCGCCCCGCCGCCAGCGTGGCGAGCACAGACGGCGAGATCACCTGCAAGACGTGCGGTGAGACGCAGCCGGAGACCAAGTTCCCGACGATCAACAGCGCCAGCGGCAAGCGGGGCGAGGAGTGCCGCGCCTGCCAGCGTGAGCGCCGCGCCACGAAGGCCGCCGAGCGCGAGGCCGCCGCCGCACCGAAGCCGAGCGCCCGTAAGCGCGCCCCGAAGGCCGGGCCTGCCGAGCAGCGTGGGGCCGCCACCGAGGCCCCCGTGAGCGCGCCCGCCGCCGCGTAGCCACCACCGAACACCCGAGCAGCACCCGCGCCCCGGCTAGCCACCGGGGCGCTTTGCTGTGCGGCCCCGTGCGGGCCGCGTGAGCCCGAGGACCGGCAGGCCCCTACTCACGGCCCGGCCGCCGCTCCCTCGGCCTGAGAGCGGGCTACGCTCCCGCCGAGCGGTGGAGGGCTCACCCTAGGAGGTCAGCCGTGCTCACCGGGTCCCATCAGCCCGGACGCGTCGGTGCCGAAGCCGCTCACCTCTGCCGTGTCCCGGCCGCGTCTGCGCCCCGGTGCCCGAACCGCTCGGACACCACCCGAGGCCGCCGGCATCAATTCCCGTGACGACCGCCGACGACGTGCGACAGCGGCACGTTCCCTCACACATCCGGCCCGCATCCGACCCGAAGGAGGGGGGGCGGGGTCGCATCGCCGACCGCCCGCCGGGGCGGCACCCGGCAGGTGCTCACCGCGCGCGCCGCGCCATCGTGTTACGGGAGGTGACAGTAACTTCCCGTGGTGTTCGTGGGGAACGCCCAGATTGTGATGTTCTGAGTGTTCGTGTACATCGTTGAGTTATGCCGTATGTGAACATCTACCTCAGCGATGAGGTAAAAGAGCGGTTCGACTCAGCTCGCGGTGATGTGAGTGCAAGTCGATGGGCCGCCAGAGCCATCGAGCAGCGGTTGGAACGTGAACCGCCGCCGGAGCTGGTGAACACTGAACCGTTGCTCGGGATGGGCCGGGGCCGCATGGGCGGTCCGCGGTCGTCAAAGCGCAAGCCGAGGGGTGAGCGATGAACCGCCAGCAATGGGTGACGGCGCTCGTGCTCGTCCTCGTGTTCATCGCGTTGATGTATGGGTTCGTGCTGCCGCTCGTGCACAGCGTCCAGGACACCGTGGGGGCCGCGCAGACGGCCACGCAGACGGCGCAGCAAACCGCGAGCGCCATGCAAGCGATGGCCGCGTCGATGAAGCGCCTACAGGCCGCCATCGACCCCGACAGCGACGCCGCCAAGAACGTCGCCACGAAGGAAGCGCAGAAGGCGTGGTGCAAGGACTGGCAACACGGGTTCAAGCCGTGGGACCCGGAGGTCAGCGGCACCGGCTGGTTCCTGAAGATGCCGAGCGGCCCCGGCAAGCACTACGCGACGGAGGACGAGGCGCGGGCGGAGGCGCAGCGGCTCGCGGAGCAGTTCGGAGAGAAGGCGGGGTGCTGACGTGGTTATCCGGACGATCGATGTGGTGGAGCGGGCGCTCCGGCACGCGCCGCTCCTCGTAGCGCTCGCCGTCTGGTTCGTCGCGGTGGCGGTGCTCGGGAGCGTGCTCGGCACGGTCGCCGCCTACGGGGGCGGGTGGTGGCTCGCCAGGGACGCGATGCGCGGGCTGCATCGGCGGTACGGCCCGGCGGTGCTCGTCGCCGCCGTCGCGCTCATCGTCTGGGAGTTTGCGGTGAACGCGCTCGGGTTGTGGCTCGGCACCGCCGGGACGCTCGCGACGGTGGCGCTCACGGTGTGGGCGAACTGGCCGTGGTTCCGGGCTCAGTGGCGTGTCCTCCGGGCGTGGCGGGATTGGCGGAGGGCGTGCGCGGCGTGCGGGCTCTCCCGCCCGGATCGCCCGGCCCCGAGGTTGCGGAGGTTCGCGAACTCCCGCGTGGGGATCGAGCTCACCGTCGATTGTGGGCACGGGTGGACCGCGAGCGATGTGGAGCGAGCCGCACCCGGCCTTGCATCGTGGTACCGGGCACGGGAGGTGCGAGTGAGCCAGGACACGGCCGACGCGGGCCGCTGCACGGTGCTTGTCGTGGCCCGCGACCCACTTGCCCGGATGGCGGGCACCCCGTGGCCCAACCTAGACGCCATCGGGCTCAGCATGTGGGACCCCATCCCGCTCGCGCTGGATGCGAACGGCCAAACCAGACGAATCCGGCTCCCCGACAGCCACCTGCTCATCGGCGGCGAACCCGGCGGCGGCAAATCCGTCGCCATGTCGATGATCGTCGCTACCGCCGCGCTCGACACAACCTGCACCGTGTTCGCGCTCGACGGCAAGCAAGTCGACCTCGTGCCGTGGGAGAACTCGTGTGCCGCGTTCGCCGGGGCCAACATGGAAGATGCGCTCACGGTCCTGCGGGACGCCGAAGTCTGGATGGACAGCGCATACGCGGCGCTCCGGGCCGCCGGTAAGCGCAAGGTCACCGAGGGCGATCCGCTCGGCGTGCTCGTTGTCGATGAGCTGGCGTACTACGCGAACTCGGGCAAGACCAGCAAGGAGTTCAACGGCAAGCTCCGCGATCTCGTGGCACGCGGGAGGGCCGCCGGCTTGATTGTTGTGGCCGCCACGCAGAAGCCGAGCACCGACACCATCCCGTCCTCGATCCGTGACCTGTTCCCGGCCCGGTGGGCGCTGCGCTGCTCCACCCCGGAAGCCTCGGACACCGTGCTCGGCAAGGGCCGCGCGGCAGCGGGCACGGACGCCTCCCGCATCGCCCGTGAAGCCAGGGGCACCGGGTACGTTCTCGATGAAGGATCCGCGCCCGTGCTGTGCCGCTCTTACTTCATCAGCGATGACCAGCTAGAGGCCTTGGCAGGGAGGGCCGCCAACCAACGCAGCGCAGGGCCGCCCACGCACTCCCTCCCCGGTGCGGTCGGTGTTGTCGCTCCGGGTGCGGTGCCCGGTGGCGGGGAGGTGGGGATGGGGAGCGGCGAGCACGCACGAAGTGCGAGCGCAGTCGGGGAGCCTTTCCCCGCGCTCTCCCCTTCCCCGGCGGTAGTCGTCCCGGGTCCGGGGGGTCCTGAGCCGGGCGTGTCGGGTGGGGGGAAGGAACCCGTGGCGGCCAGGGCTCACGGGGCGGGGGGCCAGTGGGGGCCGCTTATCGCGGTGGAGCTGGCGGAGCGGCCGGGCAGCAACGCGGAGATCGCGCGGCGGCTCGGGTGCGACCGGACGACGGTGGCGTACCACCGGAGGCGGCTCGCTACGTCTGATCTGTCGTGACGGTTGTGACGCGACGCATATGTCCGCCATAGCCGGTAGCGTCACGACTTGACTAGTCATCCGTGGCTAGCGGTACAGGAGCGCCCGCCCCGTAGCTTCATCTCGCCAAAGGTTCCGCTACGGGGCGGGAACCTGCTTGCCATGCCTGAGGGGTTATACGGATCGTCCCGGTCGGTACCGGGCGGTGTCCGGGCGTTGGCCGGACACGATTTGACACCAGTTGACATCTTTGGACACCGTTGGACACCGTGGTTGCCGTCACGGGGTTCCGCGAGAGCGCGCGAAAACCCGCATTCGCCCGTAAAAGCCCTCCGAAGCGAACGCCGACGCGCCAACTTGGTTCCGCAGGTGCGGTTGCGGTCCCCCTGGCCCCGGATTTCGCCCGGCTCGAACCTGTGTCCGGAGGTGCTGAGCCCGGAGCCCTGGGTGGCAGGACTCCGGGCGGCGAGGTGCGGCTACCGGGGCGCGGGTGGTTTGCGCCGGGGCGGGGTGCCGCCGTAGCCCCGGTGCACGATGTGCGGGTCTGGCGCGGCGGCCTCGTCGCGCAGCGCCCGGATCTCGTCCACGGTCACGCCGAGGTCCCTGGCGAGCTTGTAATCGCCCCGGGGGTCCGTGAGGGCCGCGCGCTTGATCCACGGCGCGATGGTGCGAGTCTTCACCCGCCTCATCCGAACCCCCCGGCGCGGGCGTGCGTCTCCGTGAGGAGCACGTAAACGACGCGGCCGTCGAGGTCGGGTTCGTTGCGGCGCACGTAGGAGGCTTCGCGCGGCCCGAACTCGGAGCGCTCGAAGACGCGTAGCTGGCGCGGTAGGTCTTCTGCGTCACGGTCCTGGCAGCGGCCGTCGAATGGCCCGCCGTGGAACGTGGCGGTCACTGGCGCGTTCATGGCTACTTGATCTTCAGTGCCCTGAACGCGCTGGGCACGAGGACGGTGGACGTGTTCCGCCAGAACGCGTACAGCCCGCGCTTGCCCATCGGGCGGCGGTTCGGCCCCATCACGTGCTGCACGAACTCGACGCTCAAGCCGACCCGGTCCGCGATGAGGAACTGCTTCCAGTCCCCCGCGATCATGAACACGTTGCCGGTGCTCACGGCACCGTTCATCGCGGACCACTCGAACTTACGCCGTCCGATCATTGCCCCCTCGCGCGTCGGGAGCAGCGGCGGCGTTGGGCCGTTCCCGCCGACGAGCTGGTACGCGTAGTCGAACGCCACCGGGGAGGCGGCCACGGCCGTGCGCTGCTGCCACCGCGTCGGCACCGCCTGAAGCAGCGTGTACACGTCGCCCACCGCGAACGTCGCCGAGCCCGCGCCCGTCACCACGGCGATGGCGAGGGTGCCGGTGCCGCCCATGATTCCGCGTGGCTCGTCCACGCCTGTGCCGTCGTAGAACTTCTGGTTCTCGAGGTTGTTCTTGGCGTCGCGGAGCAGGCCGCCGAGCTCGGCCTGGAGGCCCTGCCAGTCCTGCCCGATCTCGATCGAGTATTCGATCCATGCCTGGGCCTTCGCGGTGTCCGCCTCCGGCTGCCCGAACGTCGGCGTGTCGTCGCTGACCTCGCTCAACTCGGGGTCGTAGGAGGCGACGACACCGGCGCTCGTGACGCCCTTCCACTTGTCGGTGGAGATCGTCTCGACGCGGGCGAAATCGCGCACGCCGCTGTAGCTGCCGTCGTTGGTCAGCATGATCGTCGGATCGAGCGTGAGCGGAAGGGCGTAACCGCCCGCCGAGCCGGTACCCACCGCCATGGCGCGCACCGCCTCGGCCTCGATGACCTCCTGCCACGCCGCGCTCTCCTTCTCGGTGAAGCTCAGGTGCGCCAACGCGCCGCGCGTTGCGACCTTGTGGAACGCGCCCGCGTAGGCCGGGTCTGCCACCGCCGCGAGGTACCGGCTGTCCATGCCGGTCCGATCCCCGGTGCGCACGAACGCGTCGAGTCGGTCGCCGGCCTCGGGGCTGAGAACATCGGCGTTGCGCTCGATGGCGCGGAGCGCGTTGTTCCGGTAGTGGTGCGGGGAGCGCTGCGAGGGGTGCTCCGCCTCCACGCGGCGGGTGTGGAACGTCGCTCCGCGTTCGGTGCCGGGGCCGCCTCCGTTGCGGGTGAGTTCGGCGATGCGCTCGGAGCGTGCTCGCGCATGTTCGAGCTGCTCGTTGACCGCGTTCCAGCGGAGGCGGGCTGGCTCGTCCATCAGCCTGCCCGCGTACTCGGCGTCGAGATCTCGGAGCGCCTCGACCATCTCGTCGGTGTCCCGGTACTCGTACGTGACGCCGCCGACTGTGACTCTGAACACTTCTGCACCTCACAGGTGTGAATCTCCCTGTGAAGTGCCGTGCGCGGCGGCTTCACCCGAACGGGCTCATCGTAACCGGGTGTGCAAGATGAGCGAGTGCCTTTGGAGTTACTCGAACTGCCTGAGTACCGAGTGTTCAGGCTGCTACTTGAGGAACAACTCGTTGCCGGGTGGGACTTCGATACAGCGTGGCAGCGGGCGGCGGAGTACACGCACGCGGACGGGGATGCGCGCTTGGCCGCCGCCCGGCACCGCTGGCGGCCCGTCTACAGCGGGGGGTGCAGCAACCCTCTGAGGCCGAGAGACACCCCGCCACCGAAGCCGCTACGTAATCCAGCGCACCCCGTCCGCACGCCCGAGCCCGCCGTGCTCGAACGCGAGTACAGGCCCATCTCGGAGTTGCCGCCGCCCGCACCCATCGGCACGTGCCGCATCTGCGGCGACCCCGAGCACATAGGAGGCCTGTGCGGCTACCACTACATCGTTAGCGGCCGGACAGTGCCGTCGGCACCCACTACCCCTTGAAGTCGTTGAAGGCTTTGAGCAACTTCATCGTGGAATCGTGGTCGAGGCCCTCACCCTCGAAGCGGACCTCGTAGAGCCCTTGGAGGTTGGAGGGAAGCGTCGTGCCCTTCTCCACCAGCAGGATGAAGCGCCCCGCGTAGAGGGCCATTGCCGCGCCGATCTCGATCAGCACGTTCTGGTTGACCATCTTGTACTCGTTGCCGTCCTCGTCCTTGACGAGCCTCTCGGTGCCCACGTGGATGATGCCCGCGCCGCACGAGCGCATGTCGTCCATCACTTTGTCCGGCACCGGCTTCGAGATCGTCTCGTGCTCCACCGACACGACGGGCTCGAAATCTCCGTAGGCGAGAAGTTCCTTGAGTTGCGCCACGACCTTCTTGTTCTTGCCGTGGCTGATGAAAACGCGCCGGTTCGGCTTGAGCGCCTCCTCCACGACGGCCGGGGGCACGGGTGCCTGCGGCTGCGCGATGCGCTTAGCAACCGCCACGTCCTCCGCTGTCAAGCTATTCGGAAGCGCCGCTTGCTCGTCGGTATCGGCGTCCTCGTCGTACAGCAGGTCCGTATCGGTAGCGGCGGTGTGCGCGGACTGCAAGTTGACGTACTTCTTGCCGTTGATCTCCGTCAGGAGGCCAAGGCCGTCCGCGCTTTCCACGATGAGTTCGAGCGTGCGTTCCGTGGCGCTGGCGGCCACGCCCATGGCCTCAAGGACGTTCTGGCCGATATCCGCTCGCGGCAGCGGAGAGCCATCGTACTTTTCTAGGAACTCTCGAACCACCCGTGGCCGCAGCACGGCCTCGCGCTTTGCGGTCTGGTCGTCGCCCTCCAATGTGGGAGCGACCACCCGAAGTCCCAACTCGGTGATGGAGATCGACGACGCGTTGGGTCCGCCCTCCGTGAAACCGTAGGCAATGGACGCTCCTGCCAACATCCGGAACGTTCCAGTCGTAGGTGCCATGTTCATCGCCGCCGCAACGTCGAGTGGTCGCGTGGGCTGCTTGCCGTAGTGCTCGGCGATGGCCCGCGGAATCCGCAGCGCCTCCTCGATCGTGTGCCGGGGCACGTCGGCCTGGCTCACGTAGTTCCGCCCGGCGGGCTTCGAGGTGGCCGGAGTGGCCGGGGCGGCCTTCGGCTTGGGCTTGGCTTTCGCCTTCGGTTTGGCGGGTTCGTTCTTTGATGCCACGCCCTCTTTGTATCAACGGTCACGGACGGCGTTCAAAACGCGCCGCGCACTTCGGGCTTCTTGCGTGGTAGTGGCGCTACTCGCTTCCGGCCTCCAGCGCGGCGATCTCCGCCCGCAGCTGATCGCCCCACGCACCCCGCACCGCCAGTTCGTCCCGCGTGCGGGTAAGCAGCACCTCCGGCCGCACGAATTCTCGATCGCACGGCAGCGCCACTAGATCGTTGCCGTCCAAGTCGAGCGCATGAAGCAGCCCAACGTCGTCCGGCTCGTACGGTGGGTTCCCTTGTCCGTAAATCCAGATCGTCACCGTAGTTCCCTTCGTTGCTGTTCTCACCTGAGCCCAGGCCCATCCAATGAAGAAGGAAACGTTGGCGGGGCTCGGAGCGTACTGCCCCCATTCTGGGAGACAGTAACGCTTTGAGGTATCCAACGAAGTGAGGTATCGACGGAGACTCATCGCTGCGGGGACTCAAGTGACGCCAGGTACCAGCTTCCTCGTCTCGTCCCCACCCTGCCAGCGCTCGCGCGCTCTGGACTTTCAATCCGTACCGGGCTCAGTACGGCTCTGGTGATTCGAGCCCCCCGGCTATCCGACGCCGTTCGCCTTATCCGCCTGCCTATTGAAGCGAGTGAGAGTTGCGAGGCTCTTCCAACTTTTCACTCACCGAGGAGGTAACAGCGTGTTACGCTGCGCTCACTCTCTGTGCTCACGGGGAAACGTACAACGCCTCTCAGGAACGGGCTCAAATTCCTGGGAGGCGTTTTTACGTTCAAGTGTGTGTCACTTCACCCCCGGTGCCGGTATCTCGCTCTGCTCCGGGGCGCAGCACCCCGCCTTACGGGCCGGGGAGCGCCTGAGCGGCCCCACAGGCGTGCCAGGTGGCACCGGCAAGCTGAGCGGTGGGAGCGCGAGCCCCCCACTCCAAACCCCGCCATTGACCAAGGTCAACCGGTCGATCACCGAGGGTCGCGCGCGGTTCCTGAAGGTCTTCTCGCGGCTCGAGGCGGGCGAGGAGTGCTCGGCGCACGAGGACGCGTTGAACGCGCTCGCGGCGGGGACGGCGACGAGCGCCGACGTGGTCTCGATCCGCCCGCACCTGCGCCACTGCGCGACGTGCCGGGCGGCGGTGCGCGACATGCGCTTCTCGCGGACGCGGCGGCTCGCGCTCCTGCTGCCGTTCGGGTGGCTCGCGCGGCTCTTGTCGCGGTCGGAGGTGGCGTTGTACTCGTCGGCGGGCGGTGGGCGATTCGGTCCGGCGGCCGCGGTGCTGGGGATCTGTCTCGGCGGCGGGGTCGCGGGCGCGGCGTGCGTGATGACGGGCGCGGTGCCGGCGCCGCCGATCATCGCCCACATCGCGAGTGATCCACCGAAGGCGAAGCCGCCGAAGCGGGTGGAGACCAAGAAGCGCTCGCCGGCGCGCGTGGCGAGGGTCACGCCGACCCCGGTCGCCACGCCGTTCGCCCGCGCGACCGCCACTGCGACCGCGGCGCCGCGGGTGAAGACCGTGCGCACGAAGGCGGCGGCGAAGAAGAAGCACCCGGTGGCCGCCGCGAGCCGCGACGAGTTCACGTTCGAAGGCGCGGCCGGCTCGGGCGGGGCGACGACGCCGCCGCGCGCGTCCGCCGCGAGCGTGAAGTCGGGCGGCGGCAGCACGAAGTCGGCGTCATCGGGGAGCGGCAGCGGCGGCGGCGGCGAGTTCGGCTTCGAGGGCGGCTGACAAGATCCGCGGCATGGAACTGATGGAGTACCTGACGCGCTTCGCCGGGCAGGACGACGTGCTGGCGCGGGTCGAGCGCGAGACCCGGGAACGCCCGAACGCCGCGATGCTGTCCCGCCCTGACCAGGCGCGGCTGCTGACGTTGCTGGCGCGGATGCTGGACGCGCGGGAGGCGCTCGAGATCGGCACGTTCACCGGCTACGGCGCGATCTGCATCGCGCGCGGGCTGGCCGAGGGCGGGCAGCTGACGTGCTTCGAGGTCGACCCCGAGCTCGCGGACGTCTCGCGAGCGAACGTCGAGGCGGCGGGCCTGAGCGATCGCGTGACGATCAAGGTCGGCCCGGCGGGCGAGAGCCTCGCCGCGATCCCCGAGGTGCCGCACGTCGACCTCGCCTACGTCGACGCCGACAAGGACGGCTACCCCGCCTACTACGAGGCGCTGGTCCCGCGCATGCGACCGGGCGGCGTGATCGTGCTCGACAACATGCTGCTCGGCAAGCGGGTGCTCGAGGAAGGCAACGAACGCGGCGAGCGGATGACCGCGCTCAACGAGCGGATCGCGGCCGATGAGCGCGTCGAGTCGGTGCTCCTGGGCCTCCACGACGGGCTGACGATCGCGCGGATCATCGGATCGTGAGCGGGGTCCCGATCGGGAGCTCGCGCGCCAGCTTCAGGATGTCCGCGTTGCGCAGCCGGATGCAGCCGTGCGACACCGCGCCCGGGATCAGGTCCGGACGATCGGTGCCGTGGATGCCGACGTACCCCCCGCCCGGCCAGTCGGTGAGCGTCTCCGAGCGCGCGCTGGTCCCGAGCGCCACCGGCCCGTAGAACGCGCTCTTGTAGCGGGTCAGCCGGTTGCGGACCACGAACGTCCCGCGCGGCGTCGGCGCGTCGCGCGTCCCGATCCCGACCGGCACCCGCAGCACCGTCCGCCCGTCCTTCGTGAGCGTGAGGCGTCGCGCCGCGAGGTCGACGACGATCCGCGTCCCCACCGTCCCGTAGGCGCCGAGCGCCGACCGCGGCACCCACCCGGTCGTCCCGTTCGGCAACGCGGGCAACCGCACCTTGACCCACAGGTGCCGCCGCCCCAGCGGCAGCACGATGTTCGTCGTCGCCTCCGGCGTGAGCGCGCTGAGCGTCCCGACCTTGCGCGCGGCGCGCGACGGCGCCGCCCGCGCGACCACGTCGGACCGCACCGCCGCCCACGTCGTCTCGCCGCGGTGTCGCGGGAGCGGCACGGGCGCACCGATCTCGAACGCCCCCTTGGGCGTCGCGGGCAGCCGCGCGGCGGACTCGCGTGGAGTGGCGCGCGCGGGGGAAGAAGCGCCGCCGCGCGGCACGAGCGCGGCACCGGCGAGCACGACCGCGGCGATGACGAGGCCGGCCGCGACCGCAAGCGCACGCGACCGACGAACGCCGGCGCGGCCCGGCGGGGCGGCGCCGCCCGGCCCGGCGTGGCCCGGCGCGGCGTCGCGGCCCGGCTCGGCGTGGCCCGGCGCGGCATCGCGGCCCGGCGCGGCGGCGCGGCCCGGCGCGGCGTCGCCTCCCGCCGCGGCGGCGCGGCCCGGCGCGGCGGCGCCGCCCGGCCCGGCGTGGCCCGGCGCACCAGGTGCGCCGGTTTCGTCGCGGTTTCCGCGACGAAACCGGCTCACCCGGTGAACTTGGGCTTGCGGCGCGAGCGCGTCTTCACCACGAAGTGGGTGTCGGCGACGATCGCCAGCGTGGACTTCATGGAGCGCGGCTCGTCGAAGGCGTCGGCGGCCGGCGCCACACCCGCCAGCCGGCGGATCCATGCGGCGTGGCGCGCTTCGACCGAGTGGATCGCCAGCGCGGGCACCAGATACGAGCGGCTCTGGATCAGCGGCGCCTGGGCCTTGTAGGCGGCGACCGCGAGGTCCTCGAACGCGACCGCGGTGTTGCGGAAGCGCTCGGCGTCCTCGGTCGCGCCGCGGAAGTCGAAGCGGGGCCGCGCGACGGCGCGCGACCCGAGCACCTCGCGGAACGCCTTGACGTGGGCGCGCTCGTGGGCGGCGACGACCTTCGCCTGCTCGGCCAGGGGACCCGTCAGCGCACCGATCCGCTCGACCTCGGAATAGAAGGAGTCCTGGACGTACTCGAGCGTCAGCGCGTAGTTGAGGATCGCTTCGTCGCGGCGCGAGATGGCCGCCGAGGCGGGCGCCGAGGATGCGGCGAGCAGCGCTGCGCTCCCCAGCGCGGCACGCGCGAAGAACTGCGCCCGCGTCGTCCCGTGCAGCGTGTCCAACGCCGATCCGATCGCTCCGTCGCGGTCGACGTCGCCGAGGTTCACTGCACGTACCCGCTGCCCTTGAAGGTGTCGATCACGCGCTGGGCGTCGACGGTCGGCTCGGCCGCGTGGGGGGCGGGGTTCATCCCGCGCAGGTCGCGAATCCAGGCCGCGTGGCGCGACTCGACGGACACGATCCGCGCGGCCGCGCGCAGCGACTCCTTGGTCAGGTTCGGCGCCTGCGCGTTGTACGCCGCGACGCCGAGGTCCTCGAGCTTGAAGGCCGCGAGCGAGAACTTGTCCGCGTCAGACGTGTCGTCGCCGAAGTCGGTCTTCGGCGCCTTGCGCGCCGCGCTCCCCAACGCCTGTTTCAGGAACGCGATGTGCTCCTGCTCCTGCGCGGCGACCGTCGACGCGAACGTCTTCAACTCACCCGTCAGCCCCGCCCGCGACAAGCCCTCCGCGTAGAACGCCGCCTGCACGTACTCGAGCAGCAGCGCGAAGTTGAGGATCTCCGCATCCTGCTTGGCCGACGGCGCGGAGACGGCGGGATCCGCGTGCTCGCCGAGGACCACGCCTCCCACGGCGATCCCGCCCAGCGCCACCGCGCCCGCCTCGAACGCCGCCCGCCGCGTGATCAATGCGGCTCCCGCTGCGCGGTGCGCGCAGGAACCGCGTCGCGCTCGGCCTCGAGCGCGGCCTCGAACGACGGCGCGCGGGCGCCCGGCACCGGCGGAGGCGGCGGAGCGGGCCGCGCGGGCTGCGGGTAGTCGCGCCACTGGAAGCGCCTGGGCGCGACCGGCTCCGCGGCGGCCGGCTCCTCGATCGGCCGCTCGCGTCGCCGGCGCAGCCCGAGCCCGACGCCCGCGCCGAAGGCGAGCACCGCGGCAAGCCCGATCGGGACGGCCAGCGGCACACCGCCGCCGCCGTCGTCAGCGGAAACCGCACCCGCCGGAGTCGCCGACGGCGCCGCGGACGCAGATGCTGACGGTCCCGGAGTCACGGTCGCGGGCGCCTGGCCGGGCTGCAGCGGATACGCCTGCCAGAGCTCCTTGGGCGAGGGGGTCTGCTCCTGCGCGCGCGCCGGGGCCGGCGACAGGACCGCCAGCCCCACGACCACCCAGAAAGTCCGTGCGCTTACAGTCAGAGGTTCAGCCTAACGGGATCGGATGACCCCGTCACGCCATCACTGTTCGACTTCGGACGGGGCCTTGATCTCGCGCTTGAGGATCTTCCCGGTCGGCCCCTTCGGGAGCTCGGAGGAGAACCAGATCTGGCGCGGGTACTTGTACGCGGCGACACGCTCTTTGACATACGCGCGGATGTCGTCGGCGGATGCCTCGGCACCTGTCTTCAAAACGACAGCCGCCGCGACCTCCTCGCCCAGCGCGTCGTCCGGCACGCCCACGACCGCCGCCTCCGAGACCGCCGGGTGCTCGTAGAGCACCTCCTCGATCTCCCGCGGGTAGACGTTGTATCCGCCGCGGATGATCATGTCCTTCTTGCGGTCGACGATGAAGAAGTAGCCGTCGTCGTCCACGGTCGCCATGTCGCCGGTGGCGAACCAGCCGTCGCGCATCACGTCGGCGGTCGCGTCAGGCCGGTTCCAGTAGCCCTTCATCACGTTGTGGCCGCGGATCACGATCTCGCCCACGCCGCCCTGCTCGACGTCGTCGCCCTCGTCGTCGACCACCTTCATCTCGACCCCGGCGATCGGCGTCCCGATCGAGCCCGCCTTGCGCTCGGCGTCGGGGTGGTTGAACGACGCCACCGGCGAGGTCTCGCTCAGCCCGTAGCCCTCGAGGATGATGCAGTCGAACTTCTTCTCGAACGCCCGCATGACCTCGCCCGGCATCGCCGACCCTCCGGTCACGCACACGCGCAACGAGGCGGTGTCCGAGGGCTCGGGCACGTTGAGCATCGCGTGGTACATCGTCGGCACGCCCTCGAGCACGGTCACGCGATCGCGCTCGATGATCTGCAGCGCCTTGGCCGGATCGAAGCGCGGGATCAGCGTCAGGCACGCGCCGTGGGCGATCGCCGCGTTGAGCCCGCACGTCTGCCCGAAGGAGTGGAACAGCGGGAGCGCGCCGAGGATCACGTCCTCCTCGCCCACGTCGATCAGCGTCTTCGCCGTCACGGTGCAGTTCTGGCGCAGGTTGTCGTGGGTGAGCTCGGCGCCCTTCGGCGTCCCGGTCGTGCCGCTCGTGTAGAGGATCACGGCGGTGTCGTCACCCGCCCGCGGCTCGTCCTCCGGCGCCCGCGGCGCGCCCATCAGCAGCTTCTCGAACTCGTTCGGCGTCACGAGGATCAGCTCGGCGTCGGTGGCACCCTCGCGGGCCGCCTCCTCGAACCCGTGCCACGCGAACAGGACCTTCGCGCCGGAGTCCCCGAGGTAGAACCCGACCTCGCGCCCCTTCAGCAGCACGTTCATCGGCACCACGACCCCGCCCGCGCGCAGGATGCCGTAGTAGACCGCGCCGAAGTACGGGACGTTCGGCAGCATGATCCCGACCCGGTCACCCGGCGCCACGCCCTTGTCCTTGAGCAGGCCGGCTACGCGCGTCGCTGCCTCGTTGAGCAGCGCGTAGTTGAGGACGGCGTCGTCGAGCTTGAGGGCCGGACGGTCGGCGAACTTCGCCGCCGTGTCCGTCAGCAGCGTGGCAAGGGACATGAGAGCGACCCTACCGTCACGAGAACGGTTTGGCCGCCATCACGAAGATCGCGAGCAGCACGACCACGCCGAGGAAGCTCTCGGACGCCATGTAGCGCCGGTACACGCGGTCGTATTCGGCAGAGCCCGGGTCGAGCGCCGCCAGCTGCCGCACGGCGGGGACCACCACCCCGCCGCCCACCACCGCGATGATCGCGATGGCGCCGATCCCGACGCCCACGAACGGCTCGTCCCAGCGATGCCCGTCGGTCGCGAGGTAGATCCCGAACACGAGCACGAGCACGGTGAACGGACCCGTCACGACGTTGTTGAGCCGGTGCTGCGCGGCGTGCAGGCCCGGCAGCGCGGCCGGATGGTGGCGGCGGACGTACGGCACGAGCAGCGGCGCGCTGAGCGGAAGGCCGTACGCCGCGACGACCGCGATGATGTGCAGGGCGACGACAACGGTGTAGGTGCTCACGTGCGTCCAGGATGCACCGACGGACCCCTGGAGAATTCCCCTGACTTTGCTCGAACGCGACTCCGAGCGCGCCGCGATCGCGGCGGTGCTCGACGGTGCGGGTGGTTGCGTGCTGGTCTCCGGGCCCGCCGGGATCGGCAAGACCGCGCTGCTCGCCGAGGTCACGCACGAGCGCGTCCTGCGCGCCCGCGGGTCTGAGCTCGAGCGCTCGTTCGCGTTCGGCGCCGTCCAGCAGCTCTTCGCCCACGTCCCGGTCCCCTACTCCGGCGCCGCCCGCCACGCCGCCGGGGCGTTCTCAGCCGGAGGGGAGCCTGACCACGCCGTCCTGCACGGCCTCTACTGGCTGACGGCGGGCCTCGGCCCGGTGGCGATCGTGGTCGACGACGCCCACTGGCTCGACCAGCCCTCGCTGCGCTGGCTGGCCTACATGGTCAACCGCGTCGCCGACCTCCCGCTGGCGCTGGTGATCGCCGCCCGCAGCGACGAGCAGGACGAGCTGCTGCGCCGGATCGCTCTGCACCCGTCGACCACCGTCGTCACGCCGAAGCCGCTGTCACGCGACGCGGTCGCCGAGCTGGCGGGCGAGGAGCGGGCGACGGCGATCCACGAGGCCACCGGCGGCATCCCGTTCTACGTCCACGCGATGGCGGCTTCCGACGACGACTCCGCGCCGCGCTCGGTGGTGGAGTCGATCGCGCTGCGCCTGCAGGAGCTCGAGCCGAACTGCTTGCGCCTGGCCCGCGCGATGGCCGTCGCCGGCGGCGGCGGGACGATCGCCGCGCGGCTCGCGGGCCTCGACGTCCGCGACACCGTGACCGCCGCGGAGGCGTTGGCGAACGCCGAGATCCTCGACGGCGACAACTTCGCCCACCCGCTCGTCCACCAGGCGATCTACGCCGCGATCCCGGCCGCCGACCGCGCCGAGCTGCACGCGCAGGCGGCGAAGCTCGTGACCGGCCCGGAGCGGATCGCCGCCCACGTGCTCGCGGCCGGACCCGGCGGCGGCGTCCCGGCCGCCCGCGCGTTGCGCGAGGCCGCGACGGCCGCCTGGGCCCGTGGCGCGCCCGAGACCGCCGTCGCCTACCTCGAGCGAGCCGCGGAGGAGCAGCTCCCACGCGGGGAGCTCGTCCCGGTGCTGCGCGAACTCGCTCGCGCGCTGATCGCCACCAAGGGCCCGGGCGGCTTCCCGGTCCTGCGCCAGGCGCTGGCGCTGGCGTCCGGCGACGAACGTGAGGAGCTGGTGCTCGAGCTCGGCCGCGCGCTGATGATCCAGGGCTACTTCAGCGACGCCGCCGCCGTGTTCGCCCGCGGAGACGGTGAGGAGGCGCGGACCGAGCTCGCGACGGTCAGCGTGCTCGACCTCGCCCTCGTGCGGGGCTTCGGCGGCCTCGACGCGCTCGCGGCGCAGCTCCCGCCCGGGGCGTCCGCGGTGGGGGCGTGGATCGAGGTCGCTCGCACACCTCCCGCCGGCGTCGGCGCCGATCACGCCGAGCTCGCCTTCCCGGACGCCGGGCCGACGTCGATCGCCGCGGCGCTGATCGCGCTGATGGCGGCGGGCCGGCTCGAGCAGGCGGACGCGTGCTGGACGGCCGTGGCCGACGCCGCGCGGGCGGCGGGGGAGCTCGAGCGGCTGCGGCTCGCGGTCGCGCTGCGGGCCCTGGTGCGGGTGCGCCAGGGGCGGATCGCCGAGACCGAGGCCGACCTGCGCGAGCTGATCGCGTGGGTGAGCGAGCTGCCGGTCACGTACGGCGACTACCGGATCGCGCTGCCGTGGGTGATCTCGCCGCTGGTCGACGCCCTGCTGGAGCGCGGCGAGGTCGCGGAGGCGAGCGAGTGGGTGAGGCGCACGGGGCTCGAGCGCGACTGGCCGGAGATCTTCGGCTTCACGTTCCTGCTCGACACGCTCGCGCGGCTGCGGCTCGCGGAGGGACGGTTCCCGGAGGCCCTGAACCTGGCGCGGGAGTGCGCGAGGCGCCAGCGGGCGTGGGGCTTCAAGAACCCTGGCTTCGTCGCCTGGGGCTCGACGTTGGCGCTCGCCGCGCACGCGACCGGCCGCACCGAGGAGGCGCTCGACGCCGTCGACGAGCAGGCCGACTGGGCGGAGCGCTTCGGCGTCGCGCGTGAGCACGGGCGCGCGCTGCTCGCCCGCGCCCGCATCACCGGCGAGGGAGCGGAGCGGGCCGCCGCGGTGCTGCAGGGTTCGGAGGCGCGGCTGGACTACGCGCACGCGCTGGCCGAGCTCGGCGACCGCGACTCGCTGCGCGCGGCGCTCGAGCTGGCGGAGCGCTGCGGCGCCACCGCCCTGGCGTCCCGCGCCCGCGACGCGCTCGTCGCCACCGGCGCCCGCCCGCGCCGCACCGCGCTCACCGGCGCCGCGGCGCTGACCGCGGCCCAGGAACGCGTCGCGCGGCTGGCCGCCGGCGGCCTCGGCAACCGCGAGATCGCCGAGCTGCTCTTCGTGACCGAGAAGACCGTCGAAGGCCACCTCGGCGCCACCTACCGCAAGCTCGGCATCGCGTCCCGCAGTCAGCTCTCCGACGCGCTCCGAACCGATCCCGCCGACGCCGCGTAACGCGACCGCCACTGCGGAGGGGAGGGCCGCGGTGCCCAGCCGCCGGAGCCGTGGCGCGCCCGCGCCCGCGCGCCCGCTCCGGCGGCCGCCCCTACTTAAGGGGTCAGACCCTTAACAATTGTTTTGGCTCTACAGCGTGCTTCGCAATGTTGAGGGGTCTGACCCTTTTAGGTGAGCGCTTCGCGGGGGACCACGACGACGGGGACCGGGGAGTGGCGGACGATCTTCGCCGCGCGGGAGCCGAGGAAGACGCGGGCGATCGGGCCGACCGAGGACGAGCCCACGACGAGCACGTCGCCGTCGGCCCACTCGATGTCCTCGAGCGCCTCCTCCCACGTCTCGCCGCGGCCGACGACCACCTCCTGGTCGAGCGCGCCGACCACGTCGTCGGTCCACTGCGCGACGATCGCGTCCTCGCCCGACTGGCCGACGCCCGCTTCGATCGGCGCACGCGGACGCACGGCGAACGTGACGACCCGCAGCTCCGCACCCACCCGCGCCGCGACCCGCGACGCCGCGGCGACCAACGTGTCGTCGGTCCCCCCGAACGCCGCCGTCACGCGCCGCACCGGGCACCCGCCGCGGCAGCGGAACCCGCGCGGCGCCAAGGCGATCGGGATCGGCGAGCTGTACAGCAGCCGCCCGCTGACCGACCCGAGCGCGACCTGGCCCATCGCCCCCGCCGCGGCCGAACCGAGCACGATCATCGACGCACCCCGCTCCTCCGCGACCTCCAACAGTCCGGCGGGAGTCGAGCGGGCGTGATGGACCACGTACGACGCGTCCACCGACAGCCGCGAGCGCGCCTCGTCCAACGCGGCCTGGGCCGTCTCGGCCAGCGACGCCTGGTACTCAGCGTCGACGCGGCCCGGTCCGGGCAGCCAGGGCTGGGGCACGACCGAGACCACCACGAGGTCCGAGTCGCCCGTCCGCGCGAGCATCGAAGCGAGCTCCAGAACAGCCCGCCCACGCCCATCTGGCGCGTAGCCGACGACGAACGTCATGCGGCCTTCTTCCCCAGCTCGGAGTGCTTGATGCCGTAGAAGAAGTACCAAGCCAAAGCGACGGAGGACCAGATGACGAACACGTAGATCGTGACCGCCCGCAGGTCCTTGATGATCCAGAAGCAGCCCGCGATCGACAGGATCGGCACCACCGGGTAGAGCGGCACCTTGAACCCGCGCTCCAGGTCCGGCGCGGTGCGCCGCAGCACCATCACCCCCACCGACACCACCAGGAACGCGACCAGCGTCCCGATGCTCGTCATCTCCGCGAGGAAGTTGATCGGCAGCACGCCTGCGAGCAGCGAGACCACGATCGCGACGATGATCGTCGCCGGCACCGGCGTCATCGTGCGCGGGTTCACCTTGTGGAAGATCGGCGGGATCATCCCGTCGCGGCCCATCGCGAACAGGATCCGCGTCTGGCCGTAGATCACGACCAGCGTGACGCTGAAGATCGAGACCACGGCGCCCGCGGCGAGCACGGTCGCCGGCCAGGTCGAGCCGGTCACGTCCTCGAGGATCGCGGCGAGGCCGGCCTCCTGCCCGTCGAACGCGGACACCGGCTGCGCGGCCACGGCGACGATCGCCACCAGCACGTACAGCGACGTCACCGCGACGAGCGAGATGATGATCGCCAGCGGCATCGTCCGGCGCGGGTTGCGCACCTCCTCGCCCGCGGTCGAGACCGCGTCGAGTCCGATGTAGCTGAAGAAGATGATCCCCGCCGCCGACGTGATCCCGCCGAGGCCGAACGGCGTGAAGTCGGACAGGTTGTTGGAGTCCCAGCCCTGGACGCCGAGGACGACGAACAGGATGAGCACGCTGATCTTGATCATCACCATCGCGGCGTTGACCTTCGCCGACTCGCTCGCGCCGCGGATCAGCAGCAGCGTGCACAGCCCGACGAGCACGACCGCGGGCACGTTGAAGACGCCGCCGGCCTCCGGAGCCTTCGAGAGCGCGTCCGGGATCGTGAAGCCGAAGAGGTTGTTCAGCAGCTCGTTCAGATACTGCGACCAGCCGACCGCGACCGCCGCCGCGGACACCCCGTACTCGAGGAGCAAGCAGGCGGCGACGACCATCGCGACGCCCTCTCCAAGCGTGGCGTAGGCGTACGAGTACGACGAGCCCGACACCGGCACCGCGCTCGCCAGCTCGGCGTAACAGATGGCGGTCAGGCCGGCCACGGTGCCGGCGAGCACGAACGACCAGATCACCGCCGGCCCGGCGACCGGCACCGCCTGCGTGAGCACGATGAAGATGCCGGTGCCGATCGTGGCGCCGATCCCGAACATCGACAGCTGGAACAGGCCGATCGAGCGCGACAGCTCACCGGAGCCCGAGTCCGCCCCGGTCTCCGCGGTCATCGCGGCTACGGGCTTACGACGCAGAACCTGCTCCCGCAGGGGCTGCTTCACAGCATCCATATCTCTCCTCTCGAGGGGTGCTTCTATGCGTCTCGCGCGAGCAGGTCCGCCCACGTCTCGCGCCGTACGACGACCCGCGCCGCGCCGTCGCCGGCGAAGACGACCGGGATGCGGCGGGTGCCGTTGTAGTTGTTGGCCATCGTGTGGCAGTAGGCGCCGGTCGCCGGCACCGCGATCAGATCTCCGACGACGGGCGTCTCCAGCGCCACGCCGTCGATCAGCACGTCGCCGCTCTCGCAGTGGCGGCCGACGAGCGCGTACCGCTCGCCCCCACCGGTCACGCGGTTGGCGACGGCCGCCTCGAAGCGCTGGTCGAACAGCGCGACCTCGAGGTTGTCGCCCATGCCGCCGTCGACGGCGACGAACTGCCGCTTGCGGGTGACGACGCGATACAGGGTCGACGCATTCGCCGCGACCATGCTGCGGCCCGGCTCGATGATGATCTCGGCCTCCGCCGGCAGGTGCTCGCGGGCCGCGCCGATCAGCGCGTCAAGGTACTCCGGCACGCTCGGCGGGTGGTCGGCGTACGAGTACCGCGCGCCCAGACCGCCGCCGAGGTCATAGATCTCGAACTCGCCCAGCGCGGCGACGGGCGCGACCGAGTCGGCGAACGGCTCGACGTCGAGGATCTGCGAGCCGACATGGACGTGCAAACCGCGCATGCGGAGCCGGTCCGACCGCTCGATCCGCTTGATCAGCGGCGCGGCGTCCACCGGCAAGAGGCCGAACTTCGAGCCCTCGTGACCGGTCAGGACGTGCGCGTGGGTGTCGGCGGTGACGCCCGGGATCACCCGCACGAGGACGTCGTGCCGGGCGCCGGTCGCCTCCAGCCGGTCCACGTCGTCGGCGTTGTCGACGACCACCAGCCCGATCCCGTGCTCGGCCGCGAGCGCGATCTCCTCGTCGGTCTTGGCGTTGCCGTGGTGGACGATCAGCGCCGGATCGACGCCCGCCTTCAGCGCGGTGACGATCTCGCCGCCGCCCGCGACGTCGAGCCCCAGACCCTCCTCGACCATGACCCGCTGCACAGCGGTCGCGGGGAACGCCTTGGACGCGAACACGACCCGCGAGCGCGGCCAGCGCGCCGCCAGCTCGGCCCGGTACTCGCGCGCCCGCGCCCGCAGCGCCGGCTCGTCGACGATCAGCGCCGGGGTTCCGAACTCCTCCGCGAGCGCGTCGGCACGACATCCACCCAGGAGCAACATCCCGTCCGCGGCGAGTCCGCTCGAAGGCGGGAAGAGCGAGAGCAGGTCGGCCATGGCGGGACCTTATGAGTGGGAAACGAACGTTGCCTCTGTGGGAACTCCAACATCGTGCCCGCCGCTTCGTTAGCGTGCCGAACATGGCTGTCCTCGATCGCTTCCGGCTCGACGGCAAGGTCGCCGTCATCACCGGCGCTTCGTCCGGGCTGGGCGCCGCGTTCGCGGTCGGCCTCGCCGAGGCGGGGGCCGACGTCGTGATCGCCGCCCGCCGCGCGGACCGGCTCCAAGAGACCGCGGAGCGCGTCGGCGCCCTCGGCCGCACCTCCCTGGCGGTGACCGCGGACGTCGCCAAGCCGGAGGACTGCACGCGGATCGTCACCGAGGCGATGGACGCGTTCGGCCACGTCGACGTGCTCGTCAACAACGCGGGCGTCGGCACGGCCGTCCCCGCCTCGCGCGAGACGCCCGAGCAGTTCCGCGGCGTGATCGAGGTCAACCTCAACGGGTCCTACTGGATGGCGCAGGCGTGCGGGCGGGTGATGCAGCCCGGGTCGACGATCATCAACATCGGGTCGGTGCTCGGCCAGACGACGGGCGCGCTCCCGCAGGCCGCGTACGCGTCGAGCAAGGCGGCGATCATCGGGCTCACGCGCGACCTCGCGGTCCAGTGGACGGCGCGCAAGGGCATCCGCGTGAACGCGCTCGCCCCCGGGTTCTTCCCGAGCGAGATGACCGAGCAGTACCCGGAGGGCTACATCGAGAGCATGATGGCCCGCGTGCCCGCCGGCCGGGCCGGCGATCCCGACGAGCTCGTCGCCGCGCTGCTGTTCCTCGCCAGCGATGCATCTTCCTACGTAACCGGCGTAGTCCTTCCGGTTGACGGCGGCATGCTCGCTACCTGAAAGGCGAGGTAGCCGAACCCAAAAGCACCCCCGACCCGGATTAGGGTCGGTTGGTGATGCGCACCCTCGCCGCGACGCTGTTTGCCGTCCTCGCCTTCTGCTCGCCCGCATTCGCCTCCTCGGTGACCAACGTCACCGTGGACAACTCAGCGCCGTCGTCGGCGGCCGGCGCGCGGACGAGCTACGTCGTCTCCTTCAAGGCGACGAACGGGATCGCAGCGTCAGGCCGCGTCACGGTGACGTTCCCGGCGGCCGCGGCCTTCGAAGGCTGGGCGGGCGGGACGATCGTCGCCGGCGGCACGCAGGTCGGCAACTGCGGCTCGCCCAACAATGCGGTCGTGCAGTGCTCGCTCTTCACCGGCCAGACGGTGGCGACGGGCGCGACCGTCACCGTCACGCTCAACGGCGTCCGCAACCCCGGGAACGGCGCGAACACGCTGAGCGTGTCCACCACCGTTGACGCCGATGCCGTCAACGCACAGTTCGCGCTGACCGCGGCCGGAACACTCTCCCAGGTGATTGTCGACAATTCGACACCGTCCCCCGCGACGGGTGCGCGGACGCGCTACCTCGCCTCGTTCAAGGTCTCGGCCGGCGGCGGCCTCTCGCAGCAGGCGAACAGCCGGATCGACGTCGTGTTCCCGCCGGGCACGAGCTTCCTCGGCTACGCGGGCGCGAGCGTGACCGTCGGCGGCACTCAGGTCGGCAACTGCGGTTCGCCGAGCAACGGCGCGATCCAGTGCTCGCTGTTCACCGGCGAGACGGTCGCCGCGGGCGCCACGGTGAACCTCGCCTTCAACGGCATCACCAACACGACCGACGTCGGCCAGCGCACGATCAGCGTCGACACCACCTCCGACACCGCACTCACGCCGTCCGCGGCGTTCACGGTCACCGCCGCGAACCCGGTGACGGGCGTGAACGTCGTCAACGCCAGCCCCTCGGCCGCCGCGGGCGCGCGCACCCGCTACGTGATCAGCTTCACCACCTCGGCCACCGGCGGGCTCTCCAACGCCGCCAACAGCCACATCCAGATCCCGTTCCAGAGCGGGACGACGTTCGCGGGCTGGGCGGGCGGCACGATCAGCGCCGGCGGGCAGGACGTCGGCAACTGCGGCGCGCCCAACGGCCTGCTCCTCGACTGCTCGCTGTTCACGAACGCTTCGATCCCGCCGTCGACGCAGGTGACGATGACCCTCACCGGCGTCAGCAACCCGGACACCCCGAGCACGGCGACCAAGCTCAGCGTCAACACGACGTCCGACCCCGCGCTGGTCTTCTCGCAGAACTTCACGGTGCTACCGGCGAATGCGTTGACCAACGTGACCGTCGCCAACGCCGCCCCGAGCGCCGCGGCGGGCGCTCGCACGCAGTACGTGGTCCGGTTCACGACCTCGGCGACCGGCGGGCTGTCCAACGGCGCCAACAGCCGGCTCGACTTCACGTTCCCCGCGGGCACCACGTTCCCCGGCTGGGCGGGCGGAACGATCAATGTCGCGGGCGCCGCGGTCGGCAACTGCGGGGCGCCCAACGGGCTCGCCGTGCAGTGCTCGCTGTTCACCAACGGCGCCATCGCCCCGAGCACCGCGGTCGAGGTCGCTTTCACGGGTGTGACCAACCCCACGACACCGGGCGCGGACAAGGCCGTCTCGGTGTCGACGACGTCGGACCCGGGCGCGGTGGCGTCAGCGCCCTTCACCGTCGTTCCGGCGGGGACGCTGAGCGCGATCACGGCCGCCAACGCGAACCCCTCGAACGCCGTGGGCGCGCGCACGACCTTCGTCGTCACGCTCAAGCTGTCCGCCACCGGCGCGCTGTCCACGGGCGGGAACAGCCGGCTGACGTTCACCTTCCCGACGGGGACGACGTTCGCCGGCTGGACGGGCTCGACGATCCGCGACGTGACGAGTGCCACGGACATCGGCAACTGCGGAGCGCCGAGCGGGCTCAACGTCACCTGCTCGCTGTTCACCAACGCGAGCGCCGCCGCCGGTGACGTGCTGCGGGTCACGTTCAACGGCGTCGCCAACCCGACCACGACGGGCACGGACAAGACCGTCTCGGTCTCGACGACGTCGGACCCGGCGGTGATCGCCTCAGCCCCGTTCAGCGTGATCTCGGGCGGCGCGCTCACCAATGTCGGCGTGACCGCCGCCTCGCTCACGCCGTCGGCCTCGACGACCTACGTCGTCCGGTTCACCGCGTCGGCGACCGGCGGGCTCTCCAATGCCGCCAACAGCCGCATGGACTTCACGTTCCCGACGGGCACGACGTTCACCGGCTCCAGCGCCAGCGTGCTCGACGTCACGAGCGGGGCGGTCGTCGGCAACTGCGGCGCGCCGAACGGGCTCACCGTGGAGTGTGGCTTCTTCAGCAACGCCGGCGTCGCCGCGGGCGACGAGCTGCGCACGACGTTCAGCAGCGTCACGAACCCCCCGACGGCCGGGCCGTACCAGCTCAGCGTCACGACGACGTCCGACCTGCCGGCGACCGCTTCGGCGAGCTACGCCCAAGGCGACACGGTCGCGCCGGACACCACGATCGACTCCGGCCCGACCGGTCCCGATCCGTCGCGTTCCTTCACGTTCTCCTCCAGCGAGCCGGGCGGGACGTTCGAGTGCCGTGTCGACTCGGGGCCGTTCACCGCGTGCACGTCGCCGTACACGACGCCCGCACAGACGGCCGGGGCGCACACGTTCGGCGTCCGCGCCGTCGATGCCGGCGGCAACCCCGATCCCACGCCCGCCACCAGGACGTTCACGATCACCCTGGGCGCGCCGGACACGACGATCACCTCGGGCCCGTCCGGCACGATCGGTGTGACCTCCGCCGCGTTCAGCTTCGATTCCCCGGACGCGGGCGCGACGTTCGAGTGCGCGCTCGACGGCGGCTTCACGCCGTGCACGTCGCCGAAGTCCTACAGCGGGCTGAGCGAGGGCGCGCACACCTTCAGCGTCCGCGCAGTGAGCGCGGGCGTGACCGACCCGACCCCCGCGACGCGGACGTTCACGGTGGCGACCGCGACGCCGACGCCGACGCCGACGGCAACCGCGACGGCCACGGCCACCGCGACGCCGATCCCGATCGCCACGACCGCTCCGACGCCGGTCCCGACCGCCACCGCCACCCCGACGCCCACGCCCACGCCCACGCCGCAGGCGGAGTTCAAGCAGGACGTCGTCGTCGCTCCGATCGAGGGCACCATCGACGTGTGCGACAAGCCCGGCGTCAACTGCCGCAAGCTCGCCGCGGGCACGGAGGTGCCGCTCAACAAGACGATCGACGCGCGCAACGGCACCGTCGAACTGAGCACGGTCGGCGCGGACGGGAAGGTCGAGACCGCGAAGTTCTACGACGGCATGTTCAAGGTCTCCCAGACCGCCACGACCACCGACCTGACCCTCAACGAGCCGCTCGACTGCTCGAAGAAGGGCAAGCAGGCGAGCGTCTCGGCGGGCAAGAAGAAGCCCAAGTCGCGCAAGCTCTGGGGCGACGGCAAGGGCCGCTTCCGCACCAAGGGCAGCTACAGCGCCGCGACCGTCCGCGGCACCAAGTGGCTGGTGCAGGACACGTGCACGAGCACGCTGACGCGGGTGGCCCAGGGCGTGGTGTCCGTGCGCGACAACGTGCGCGGCAAGACGGTCACGCTGCGAGCGGGAAAGAGCTATACGGCAAAGCGGCGTTGACCTCCCAGAGCGAGATCGGGGCCCGCGCCCCGGTCGAGATCGCCATGATCGACCCGAGAGCCTGCAGGAACGCGGGGCCGCGGTCGCGCAGCGGGAGCTCGGCGTCCTCGCGCGTCTCCCACAGCATCAGCATCAGCGCCTTGCCGGTCTCGCGATCGACGAGGTTGAGCGTGCCGGCGAAGCCGCGCTCGGCCTCCAGCGCGGGGAGCATCTCCTCGCGCACGATCCGGTCCATCTGCTCGCGCAGCTCGGGGGTGGTGCCGCCTTCGACGAGTTGGCAGTACATGTCAGGTCTCCTGGTTCGAGTTGGAGACCGGACGATCCCGGACGCGGCGCCCCGCCACCTCGGGGGGACCCCCGAGGGGTTCCCCTAAAGCGGGGGGGTCCGGGGGGCGGCAGCTCCCCGGTGGATCACAACGATGTCGTCCGCGCCGACGCCCGCGCGGAACAGCCGCTTCGCGGCCTCCATCACGGCGCCGTTGCGCTCGGCCACCGGCAGCCACACCCGCGCGCCGTCGGCGTACGGCGGCTGCTCGCTCATGTCCTCCAGCGCGATCATCGCCGCGTGGGCGGCGGCGGGATGCGTCAGCGTGACCTCGATCTGCATGCGCACATGCTCGCGCGCGATTAGGTCTGGTTCTGTCCTCAATACACGCGATGATGGCGTTGTGAGCGAGACCACCTCGAGCCGCCTGCTGACCCTGCTGTCGCTGCTGCAGGGCCGTCGCGACTGGCCGGGGTCCGAGCTCGCGGACCGGTTGGAGGTGTCCGCGCGCACGGTCCGGCGCGACGTCGAGCGGCTGCGTTCGCTCGGGTACCCGGTCGAGTCGATGACCGGCCCGGCGGGCGGCTACCAGCTCCGCGCCGGGACCGCGATGCCGCCGCTGCTGCTCGACGACGACGAGGCGATCGCGATCGCCGTCGGCCTGCGGACCGCCGCGGGCGGCTCGATCTCGGGGATCGAGGAGACCGCGGTCCGCGCGCTGGTCAAGCTCGAGCAGGTCCTTCCCTCCCACCTGCGCCGCCGCGTCCAGGCCCTGACGGCCGCGACCCAGACGCTCAACGTCTACGGCGGCCCGACGATCGACCCGCAGACGTTGACGCTCCTCGCCGCCGCGGTGCGCGACCACGAGCGCGTGCGCTTCGCGTACACCTCCCGCGACCGTGCCGGCACCCAGCGCGAGACCGAGCCGCACTCGCTGGTCAACGCGGGCCGCCGCTGGTACCTCGTCGCCTACGACTGCGGCCGCGAGGACTGGCGCACGTTCCGCGTCGACCGCATCGAGGGCGCGGCCTCGACCGGCGCCCGCTTCCACCCGCGCGAGCTCCCGGCCAAGGACGCCGCCGAGTACGTCCAGCGCTCGCTGCACTCCTATCCCTCCCGCTACGAGGCCCGCCTCACCGTCGAATGCGCCGCGGAGGAGCTCCAGGGCCGCCGCTGGCTCGGCGGCGACATCACCCCGCTGGCCGACAACCGGTGCGAGTTGCGCACCTCCGACGACAACCTCGACTGGCTGGCGATGCGGATCGCGATGCTCTCGGCGCCCTACACGGTCCACGAGCCGCCCGAGGTGATCGAGCGCCTGCGGGCCATCGCCGACGGCATCGCGAGCGCTACGGTTCGCTCACCCACGACGGGAGGAGAACGCGATGCCGGTCGACCCGCAGATCCAGGCGCTGCTCGATGAGATGGAGGAGGCCGGGGCGAAGCCCTTCGAGGAGTTGACCGTGGCCGAGGCCCGCGCGGCCGCGTGGTCGTTCGCGGCGCTGCAGGGCGAGCCCGAGGAGGTCGCGTCGGTCGAGCACACGTTCATCCCCGGCCCGACCGCCGAGATCCCGGTGCGGATCTACACGCCCGCGGGCGCCGAAGGTCCCTACCCCGGCCTTGTCTACTTCCACGGCTCGGGCTGGGTGGTGCTCAACATCTGCGTCTGCGACACGACGATGCGCGCGCTGGCGAACTCGACCGGCTGCAAGGTCGTCGCGGTCAACTACCAGAAGGCGCCGGAGCATCCGTTCCCGATCCCGTTCGAGGACTGCTGGGCCGCGACGAACTGGGTCGTCGAACATGCGGACGAGCTCGGGCTCGACGCGGCGCGCATCGGCCTGATCGGCGACTCGGCGGGCGGCAACCTGGCGGCCGCGGTCGCACTGCGGGCACGTGACGAGGGCGCACCCAAGATCGCCTTCCAGGCGCTCATCTACCCCGCCGTCGAGCACGGCTGGGACACGGCATCCGCGCACGAGAACGCCGAGGGCTACCTGCTCCAGCGCGAGTCCATGCACTGGTTCTGGGACCACTACATCCCGGACAAGTCGGTCGCGAAGGACTGGCGCGTGTCACCGCTGCTGGCGGCCGACCACTCCGGCCTGCCACCGGCGTTCATCGCCACGGCCGAGTACGACCCGCTGCGCGACGACGGCCGCGCCTACCACGCCAAGCTGCACGACGCCGGCGTCCCGTCGACCTACGTCGAGTACGACGGGATGATCCACGGCTTCTACTGGATGCAGGGCATCGCCGATGGCGCGCGACGCCTGCACGAGGACCTCGCGGAATCGATCCGCGCGGCCCTGCAGCCGATCGCCGCCTGACCGTACGTCTTTCGTATTAAGGATCCTAGGGCGGGTCCTCATGTTGCCCACATCAACAGGCACTGGGGATCCCCCGGATGCGATAGAGGTTCTTGAGCGGAGAGGATTGCCTTGTTCGATCCTCCCCCAATTCAAGGAGCTCCATTGCTCTCGTTCTCCTCACTCCGCCGCCTGCGCACGGCGGCGGCCGGCATCGCCGTGGTCGGTGCCGTCGCCCTCGTGCCGACCGCGGCTCAGGCGTACAGCACGCCGACCCAGTCGTGCACGTTCACGCCGTTCAAGTACTGCTACGACGACGGCGGCTCCCCGCTGGCCCGGACGAACTCGCAGGACATCGGGTCCGGCAAGCACATGACCTCGACCGCGACGGAGTTCCGCAACGGCCTCCTCACCGTCGACAGCTACGCCAAGAACGACAACTGGTTCTACGGCATGCGCCCGAAGACGCTCGTCGTCGCCGTCGACAACATGGGCCGCGCGATCTGGGTCTCCCAGGTCTTCAACAGCGCGACCGTCTGCGGCGTCACCGACCCGACCTGCGCCAGCCAGCGCCGTGAGACGTTCACCGAGTCGTTCCCGGACGCGGTCGGCCACTACACCGCGGACCTGCGGATCTACCACGCGGACAGCCCGAACTACATCGACCTGCGCAACCGCACGATCGACGCCATCAAGGCGACCGGCGACATCGCCCAGGAGATCAAGGACGTCCTGAACCAGCTCCAGAAGTGACGTGACGCGGGCCGCTCGTGGGAGCGGCCCGCCTGCGTTCAGTCCAGCAGGACGTGCAAACGGCGCTCGATCGCGCCGGCCATCGCCTCGCGGATCGGGCCTTCCTCGAAGCGCTCGATCAGCTCGGCCATGAAGCCCTCGATCACGAGGCGCTTGGCGAGCGCGTCGCCCAGCCCGCGCGAGTTCAGGTAGAAGACCTGCTCGGGGTCGATCTGGGCGATCGCCGCCGCGTGCGTGCAGCGCACGTCGTTGGCCAGGATCTCGAGGCCCGGGATCGCGTCGGCGTGCGCCTTCTTGGAGAGCAGCAGGTTGCGGCACTCCTGGAAGGCGTCGGTCTGCTGGGCGCCCGGGTCGACCTTGATCATCCCGCGCCAGACCGCGCTCGAGCGGTCGGCGAGGATGCCGCGGAAGGCCAGGTCGGACGTGGTGTTGGCCGCGCCGTGCTCCTGCAGCGTGTGGAAGTCCACGTGCTGGCGGCCGTGCGGGGCGTAGGCGCCGGTGACCTTGGCGTGCGAGCCCTCGCCCGCCAGCAGGGTCTCGGTGAACACCTTGCCGTTGCCCGAGCCGAAGCCGGCGGTCACCCAGTCCAGGTGGCCGTCGCGGGCGACCTCGGCGCGCTGGGACCCGAACACCCACGACTTCTCGTTCATGTCCTGGGCGCCGACGAAGCGCAGCTTGGCGTTCTGGCCGACGCGCAGCTCGACGACGCTGTTCAGGACGGTCTCGTTCTCGGCCGTGCCGGAGAGGTGCTGCTCCCAGACCTCGGCCTCGGCGCCCTCCTCGACGACGATCAGCACGCGCCGGTGCAGCGCGACGTGGTCGGCGTCGGAGATCGCGGTCAGCACGATCGGCTGCTCGACCTTGACGTTGCGCGGGACGTAGACGAACGCGCCGCCGGTCCAGCCGGCGTCGTTCAAGGCCGTGAAGACGTCCTGCTCGGTGTCGACGACCTTGCCGAGATGCTGCTCGACCAGGTCGGCGTGCGTCTCGCAGGCGAGCGTGAGCGGCAGCACGAGCAGGTCGTCCGGCGTGTCGCCGCCGTCGATCACGCGACCGTCGACCTGCCCGAGATGGTGCGCGCCCTCGGGCGGGGTCAGCAACGTCTCGACGCGATCGACAGCGCTCGCATCACCCTCGCCGGGCGCGGCGGCGGAGAACGCCGCCAGGTCGAGCTTCGTGATGTCCGTGAACTCCCAGCCGGCCTTGCCCTTGTGGCGCGGCAGGTCGAGCTCGGCGGCGCGGCGCGCCGCGTCGTTGCGGCGCTCCTTCAGCCACTCGGGCTCGCGGACGGTGGCCAACTCAGCCAATGGAACCCTCCATCTGGAGCTCGATGAGGCGGTTCATCTCCACCGCGTACTCCATCGGGAGCTCCTTGACGATCGGCTCGATGAAGCCGTTGACGATCAACTTGCCGGCCTCGTCCTCGGGGATGCCGCGGCTCATCAGGTAGAAGAGCTGCTCCTCGCCGATCTTGGACACGGAGGCCTCGTGTCCGACGTCCACGTCGTCCTCGCCGATGCGGATCGTCGGGTAGGTGTCCGAGCGCGAGTGCTCGTCGAGCAGCAGCGCGTCGCAGACGACCTTGGACTTCGAGCCGTGCGCGCCCTTGGCGACCTCGAGCAGACCGCGGTACGAGCTGCGACCGCCGTCCTTGGAGATCGACTTGGCGAAGATGTTCGACGTCGTGTTCGGCGCGGCGTGGACGATCTTCGCCCCGGCGTCCTGATGCTGGCCCTTGCCGGCGAAGGCGATGCTCAGCACCTCGCCGTGCGCCCGCTCGCCCGTGAGGTAGACGCTCGGGTACTTCATCGTCAGCTTGGAGCCGAGGTTGCAGTCGACCCACTCGACCGTCGCGTCGGTCTCGGCGATCGCGCGCTTGGTGACGAGGTTGTAGACGTTCTGCGACCAGTTCTGGACCGTCGTGTAGCGGATCCGCGCGCCCGGCTTGGCGATCAGCTCGACGACGGCGGAGTGCAGGGAGTCCGAGCTCCACACCGGCGCGGTGCAGCCCTCGACGTAGTGCACGTAGGAGCCCTCGTCGGCGATGATCAGCGTCCGCTCGAACTGGCCCATGTTCTCGGTGTTGATGCGGAAGTAGGCCTGCAGCGGCATCTCGACGTGCACGCCCGGCGGGACGTAGACGAACGAGCCGCCCGACCAGACCGCGGAGTTCAGCGCCGCGAGCTTGTTGTCGTTGGCGGGGATGATCGACGCGAAGTACTGGCGGACGAGGTCCTCGTGCTCGCGCAGCCCCGAGTCCATGTCCATGAAGATGACGCCCTGCTTCTCGAGGTCCTCGCGCACCTGGTGGTAGACGACCTCGGACTCGTACTGGGCGCCGACGCCGGAGAGGAACTTGCGCTCGGCCTCGGGGATGCCGAGACGGTCGAACGTGTTCTTGATGTCCTCGGGGACGTCGTCCCACGTGCGCGACGACTTCTCCGAAGCGCGCACGAAGTAGTGGATGTTGTCGTAGTCGACCTCGGCCAGCATCGGCGAGCCCCAGGTCGGCTGCGGGCGGGCCAGGAAGTAGTCGAGCGACTTCAGCCGGAACTCGCGCATCCACTGCGGCTCGTTCTTGAACTCGGAGATCTGCGCGACCAGCTCCTTCGACAGGCCCTTCGGGGCCTTGAAGGCGTAGCCCGTCTCCGGGTCGTGGAAGCCGAACTTCGACTCATAGTCAGAATTGATGCCGACCAGCGCCTGCTGCTCGGCGATCACCTCGGGAGTAGCCATCAGGTCAGTCGACCTCCACTCGAATCACGCCGTCCTCGACGACCACCGGGAAGGTGTCGACGGGCACGTACGCAGGCAGGTTCAGGGGCTTTCCGGTTCTCAGGTCGAAGCGCGACCCGTGCCGGGGGCATTCGATGACGCAATCCTCTTCGTCGAGCTCACCGTCGACGAGCTCGCCGTCGTCATGCGAGCAGCGGTCCTCGATGGCGAAGATCTCGCCGCGACAGTTGACGACGCCGATCTCGAGGTCCTCGTGTACCACCAGGCGCTTGGCGCCGGGCGGCAGGTCCTCGAGGGCACAGATGTCGATCAATTCGCTCACGCAGAGAAAATCCGAGTCCGGAGGTATGGATTCTATCGACGGGCCTGTGGCTAGCCTGGGCTGATGGCTCTGAGGCCGCTCGTGGGGGTCACCACGTCCGAAGTCCGACGCGCGGAGCGCACGCAGCCGCTCCCTGAAGGCGAGCCGCCGCAGCACGAGCTGGCGCTCGGCATGCCGTACGTGCGCGCGCTGGCGCGTGCGGGAGCGATCCCGGTCGTGCTCCCGCCCCTGCGCGTGGACGACGTCCCGGCGCAGCTGAGCTGCCTGCAGGGGATCTGCCTCTCGGGCGGCCCGGACCTCGACCCGACGAAGTACGGCGCGTCGCCGGTGGCCGAGCTCGGGCCGATCGAGCCCGCCCTTGACGACTTCGAGCTCGCCGTCGCGCGGGTCGCCGACGCCGCCGGCCTGCCCATCCTGGGCATCTGCCGCGGCGCGCAGGCGCTCAACGTCGCCCGCGGCGGCACGCTGCACCAGCACCTCCCGGCGATCACCGACCACTCGATCGCCCACCGCCAGACCGACCCGGGCTGGGTCGAGACGCACCCGGTGCACGTCGCGGGCGACTCCCGCCTCGCGCGCGTGCTGGGGCTGGAAGAGCTGTGGGCGAACTCCTTCCACCACCAGGCCGTCGACCGGCTGGGCAGCGGTCTGACCGCCGTCGCGTGGGCGCCGGACGGGACGGTCGAGGGGATCGAGGACTCGGGTGAGCGCTTCGTGGTCGGCGTCCAATGGCACGCCGAGACGCTCGACCGCGGTCCGGTCCACCCGCGCCTCTTCGAGGCGCTCGTCGCCGCCGCCTCGGGCGCGCGCCTGGACCTCGCGGCCTAGCTGGCCGCGTAGAGGAACATCAGCAGCACGACCGCCTCGATCGCGCCGATCGCCACCCCGACCCAGCCCAGGATGAGCCCCACCTGGGCGTTCTGGCCGCCGCCGATCCGCCCGCGCGACTCCGCGATCTCCGCGCGCGCCTGGGTGGCGAACACGATCGCCAGGACCGAGCACACCAGTGGGCACACGATCAGCCCGGCGATGCCCAGGATCAGCGAGGCGAGCGCCTTTCCGCTCGACTCCGGTTGCGGGTTGTACGGCCGATATGCGTTCTCCCAGCTCATCGGTGCGGCAACCTACACCGGCAGCGGGCCGCCGTCCATGGCAGACTCGTTCGCGATGCGTGACGGTGCCGGGCTTCTCGCGCTGGGCTGCGCGCCGTTCGTGGCGGGCGCGATCGTGCCCGCGGACGGGAACACCGGGCTGATCTGCCCGTTCCGCGAGATCACCGGGCTCCCCTGCCCGCTGTGCGGGGCGACGCGGGCGTTCGCGCTCGCCGCGCGGGGGGACGCGCGCTTCCTCGACTACAACGGGGTCTGGGTCGTGCTCGCGGCGCTGCTGATCGTCGCGGGGGTGGTGGTGCTCGTCACCCGTTGGCGCCCGCGCGTGAGCACGGCGCTCCTCGCGGGTGTGGTGGTCGCCGCGGCGTGGGGCTACGCCTTAGCGCACCGCACCGCGATCGTCGGTTGACGCGTTAGCTCGACGCGATGCCGCCGATCACGGCGAGCGTGAAGAACAGGCCCCAGAAGCCCAGCGAGACCCAGCCGAGGACGATCCCCGCGACCGCGACGCCGCGGCCGCCGAGCTGGCCGCCCGCCGCGTCGATCTGGCTCTTCGCCTGGTAGCCGAAGACGAGCGCGAGGACCGAGGCGATGATCGGACAGAACACGAGCCCGACGATCCCGAGGATCAGCGACGCGACGGCCTGACCCGGGGTCCGCGGCTGCGGGGTCCAGCCTGCGTACTGCTGCTGCGGCGCGGGCTGCTGCCACTGCGGCGCGGGCTCGCGTTGCCACTCCGACTGCGGCTGCTGCTGCCACGCGGGCGGCTCGTCGGGCTGCTCGCCGAGCGGGTTCCCGGACGTCCACTGGGGCTTGGACTCGTCCTCGCGCCGCTGCCACTGCGGGTTCGGGTTCTCGTCTCCCGGGAGGCTCATGTGCGCACAACCGTACCCCAACCTTTAGCGTTCGTGGCGATGTCCTGGAACCTCGACGGGCGCGTGGCGCTCATCACCGGCGGCGCGTCGGGCATCGGCGCCGAGCTCGCGCGCCAGCTCGCGGCGCGTGGCATGCGGATCGCGCTGATCGACCGCGACGAGCGGGTCGCCGCTGTCCTCCCCGGCGCCGAGACCGCGGTCGCCGACGTGCGCGACCGGGACGCGCTCACCGCGGCCGTCGACGACCTCGCGCGCCGCCTCGGCGGGATCGATGTCGCGGTCGCCAACGCGGGGATCGCCACGGGCGGTCCGCTGCGGATGGTCGGTCCCGACACGGTCGAGGACACGATCGAGATCAACCTGCTCGGCGTGTGGCGGACGGTGCGAGCGGCGATCCCGCACGTGCTCGAGCGCCGCGGGCACATCCTGATGATCGCCTCGGCCGCGGCGGTGCTGCCGGCGTCGGGGCTCGGGGCGTACAGCGCGTCCAAGGCGGGTGTCGAAGCGCTCGGCCGTTCGCTGCGGGTGGAGCTCAAGCCGCACGGCGTCTCCGTCGGCGTCGGCTACTACCTGTTCCTCAACACGCCGATGGTGACGGTGGGTGAGGCGAGCCCGGTGCTGAGCGGGTCCAAGTCGCGGCTCCCGTCGCCGATCGCCAAGACCTGGCCTTTGGAGCCCGCCGTCGCGCGCACGGTCGCGTCGATCGAGAAGCGCTCGCGGGCGGCGGTCTACCCGCCGTTCCTGCGCGGGATGATGGCGCTGCGCGGGCTGCTCGACAACCCGCTCGCCGACCGCGCGATGGTCGCGGGCGTCACCGACATGGAGACGGCGTTCGCCGCCGAGGCCGAGCGGGTGGGTGCGGACGCCGCGGCTCGGAGCGTCGGGAACAATTGATCGATCGTGTCATCGCCGGGCACCGCATCACGCGGCTGGTCGGCCGGGGTGGGATGGGCGTGGTCTATGAGGCGGTCGAGGAGGCGCTCGGGCGCACGGTCGCGTTGAAGCTGGTCGCGCCCGAGCGGGCGGGTGAGCCGGGTTTCCGCGAACGGTTCATCGCGGAGTCGCGGCTGGCGGCGTCGATCGATCACCCGAACGTCCTGCCGGTCTTCAAGGCGGGTGAGGAGGACGGGCTGCTGTACCTGGCGATGCGGTTCGTCGACGGGGCGGATCTGCGGTCGCTCTCACCGCTGGAGGAGATGCGCGCCGCGCACGTCGTCGCGCAGGTGGGGTCTGCGTTGGACGCCGCGCACGCCCGCCGGCTCGTGCATCGCGACGTCAAGCCCGCCAACGTGCTGATCGCCCCGGGCGACCACGCGTACCTGACCGACTTCGGGCTGGTGAAGGCGCTCGACGACAGCGGCGGGCAGACGGTCAGCGGGCATCTGGTGGGCACGCTCGACTACGTCGCGCCGGAGCGCATCCGCGGCGAGGGGGACGGCCCGGCGGCGGACCTCTACTCGCTCGGCTGCGTGCTCTTCTACGCGCTCACCGGGCAGGTGCCGTTTCCTTTGGAGGGCACCGAACGCAAGCTCTGGGCGCACCTGTCCGAGCCGCCGCCGAAGCTCGACTCGCCGTTCGACGCGGTGATCGCGCGAGCCTTGGCGAAGGATCCGCTGGAGCGGTACGAGTCGGGCGCCGCGTTGGGCGTCGCCGCGATCGCCGCCGCGGGCGGGTCGCAGCCTTCCCCGCTGTTGGACGCCGCACGTCGGTGCGAGCGGGGCATCCGCGTCGCTGCGCCGGAGTTCGCGGGCGAGGCGGCGGGGCTGCTGGCGGCGTTCGAGCACGCCGCGCACCGTGCCGCGCTGCTGCGGGAGGCGCTCGCCGACACGCCGCCGGAGCGGATCGAGCGGCGCCTGGCGGAGGTGCGCGGCGGGCAGGACGCGGGCAAGGCGAAGCTCGTCGCCGCTTTGGCGCGCCACCTCGCCGTCCAACGCAAGATGCAGACCGCGCTGGCCGCCTACGACGCCGACACCGAGCGCATCCTGATCGAGCTCGAGACCGTGAGGGGGCGGGTGCTGGCCGACGACACCGCGGCGGCCGAACGGCTGGCCGCGCTGCAGGACGAGATCGAGACGATCGCCGACACGCTCGACCGCGCAGGTGGGGAATCCACCACCTAGGGAAGCTTTTCGCTTCCTCGACGTCATCAGATAGTGACGACATGTCGACGATCTTCAGCACGATGCGCCGCACAGGGCGGCGCCGCTTCATCGAGAGCTACGAGTTCTCCGCGGCTCTGCGCGACAAGCTGGTGGGCGAGCTCGGCAGCGGCCACGCCGCCGACGTCGCGCTCGACGGCCTGCGCGGGTGGTACCTCGCCTGCCTGTACGCCGACAACCGCCTGATCGGGATGCCCTCCAAGGCCGTCGACGAGGCCTGGCACGAGATGATCCTGATCACCCGCGAGTACACGTCCTTCTGCGACCGCGCCTTCGGCCGCTACCTGCACCACAACCCGGACTCGACGCTCTCGGTCTCGATGGACGACATCACGGCCCTCACGCTCGCGATCGTCGACAAGCACGAGCTGCCGATGACGCTCTTCACCGCCGACCAGGAAGCCGCCCTCAAGGACGGCTTCAACTGGAGCTCGCGCGACCTCCGCCGCCTCCGCAACATCACCAGGCGCAACGACCGCGCGCGCAACCGCCGCCGCAACGCGACCGCGGGCGCGGGCTTCGCCGGCGCCTACGTCCCCGGCGACGGCTCCTCGTCCGACGGAGGCTGGTCGTTCTTCGGCCTCTTCGGCGACGACGGAGGCGGAGGCGGAGGCGGCCACCACGGCGGGGGAGGCCACGACGGAGGCGGCGGCTGCGGCGGAGGCGGGTGCGGCGGAGGCGGCGGCTGCGGAGGCGGCGGCAGCTAAACCCCACCTAAGGTGCCTGGCACTTAAGGTTGGCTTTAGCTTCGGATCGCGCTGCAGAGCGGCGTTCGGAACCTAAAGCTGCGATAAGGGGTCAGGCAATTTAGGTTGGGTTTAGGTTTCTAGTCCGAGGACGTCCCAGGCCGGGGTGGGGGTGGCGAAGCCGCGCAGGGGGAGTTCGCCGGCCGGTTGGGTGATGGCGAGGGACTCGGTGGTGGCGAAGACGCGGCGGCTGATGAGGATCTGGCCCGGGGCGGCGGACTCGCAGAGGCGTTCGGCGAGGGTGGGGACGGTGCCGACCGGGGCGTACTCCCAGCGGTGCTCGGAGCCGATGCGGCCGACGGTCGCGTGGCCCAACGCGATGCCCGCGGCGAGTTGGAGGTCGAAGCCGAGTCGGCTCCAGGCCTCCGCCAGCTCCCACACGCGGTCGCGTAAGGACAGCGCGAGGCGCACCGCCGCGCCCGCCGGGTCGTCGCATGGGGTCGGGTCGTTGAAGACGACCATCAGCTCATCACCCGTCAGTCGCACGAGCGCGCCCTCGGAGGCGTCGACCAGCGCGCCCAACGCCGCGTGGTAGCCGTTCAGGACCGCGATCACGTCCTCCGGCTCGGCGCGCTCGGCGAACGAGGCGAAGCCGGCCAAGGCGCAGAAGCAGACGGCGATCTCGCGCCGATGCGCGTCCAGGACGGCCGGGTCGGATTTGACCAGCTCGGCGACCTCGGCCGGGAGGAAGCGACGCAAGCCCCGGTTGAACGCCTCGATCTCGTCGTGGTAGGCCTTCACGCGCAGGAGAGAGCGGACCCGCGCGAGCAGCTCGGCGTGGTCGAACGGCTTCGTGACGAAGTCGTCGGCCCCCGCGTCGAGCCCGCGCCGCTTCTCGGCCTCGCCCGACGCCGTGATCATGATCACCGGGATGAACGCGGTCGCGGCGTCCGCCCGAATCCGCCGGCAGACCTCGTAGCCGTCGATCCCCGGCATCATCACGTCGAGCAGGACGAGGTCGACGCCGCCGGCCGCGACGAGCGACAACGCCTCCGCGCCCGACCCCGCCTCACCCACGGCGTACCCCCGCGGTTCGAGCACCGCCCGCAGCAGCCGCACGTTCGCGGGCAGGTCGTCGACGACGAGGATCACCGGCGGATCAGCGCCTCGACCTGCCCCGGCAGCGCGCGGATGTCGACCGGCTTCTCCACGTACCCGTCGAACCCCGCCGCGAGGATCCGAGCGCGGTCGTCCTTCATCGCGTACGCGGTCACCGCCAGCACCGGGATCGACGCCGTCGACGTGTCAGAACGCAGCGCCGTCAGCGCCTCGAACCCCGTCATCCCCGGCAGGTTGATGTCCATCAGGACGGCGTCCGGCTTCTGCACCCGCGCAAGCTCGATCCCCGCCTCGGCGTCGCGCGCCTCCAACACGGAGAACCCGGCATGACCCAGGACGTCGCGCACGAGCTTCAGGTTGCGCTCGTTGTCCTCCACGATCAGCACGACGCCGGTCACAGCACCGCACCCACCGGGATCGCGAACCCGAACGTCGACCCCACACCCACCGCGCTCTCCACCCACATCCGCCCGCCGTGCAGCTCGACGAACCGCTTCGACAAGGTCAGCCCGAGCCCCGTCCCCTCGACCGACGCCCGCCGGTCGCCACGCTGGAACGCCTCGAAGATCCGCTCCTGGTCCTCGACCGCGATCCCAACGCCCGTATCGCGGACCGAGACCACCGCCTCCTCACCCACCACGCGCGCATCCACGGAGACCGACCCACCCACCGGCGTGAACTTGACCGCGTTGGTCACCAGGTTCACCACGACCTGCTTGAGCTTGACCTCGTCCGCCCACACATCACCCACGCCGGAGGAGATCGACAAGGCCACCGTCAGCCGCTGCCGCGCAGCCCGCTCGCGCACCAACGCCAGCCCCTGCTCCAACAACGACGGCAACGAGACCAGCGACGGCTCGAGCTCCATCCGCCCCGCCTCGACCTTCGACAGGTCGAGGATCTCGTTGATCAGCTCGAGCAGGTGCCGGCCGGAGTCGCGGATGTCCCGCACGTACTCCTCCTGGCGCTCGTTCAAATCCCCGAACATGCGCTCCAACAACACGTCGCTGAACCCGATGACCGCGTTCAGCGGCGTCCGCAGCTCGTGTGACATCGAGGCCAGGAACTCCGACTTGTGCGCGGACGCGATCTCCAGCGCCCGCGCGGTCATGACGTTCTGGATCGCGATCACGCCCTGCGTCGCGAAGCCCTCGACCAGCGCGATCGTGCGCTCGTCGAACGGCGCGATCCGCGCCCGCCACAACACGATCACGCCCAGGACCCGATCCTCGGCCAGCATCGGCACCCCGAGCATCGTGTGGAATCCGCCGAGCTCGAGCGCCCGCGACATCGTGTACCGCGGGTCCGACGCCGCGTCGTGGATCTGCATCGTCCGGCGCTCCGCGAGCACGAGGTCGACGACGCCCCCCGAGCCCGCCGACAGCGGCACCTCGGTGATGTACTCGCGGTACGCCTGCGACGCGCCCAGCATCGCCTCGACGCGGTAGACGTCGCCGTCGAGCACGTAGATCAGCCCCGCGTCCGCGCGGCACAGCCCGACCGCCTGCTGCAGGACCGTCTCGAACACCGGGTCGAGTTCGAAGGTGGAGGACCCGAGCACCTCCAACACGTGCGCGGCCGCGGACTGGCGCTCGAGCGCCTCCGAGAGGTCGCGCTCGAGCTCCGCGATGCGCGCCTGAAGACCGGCCGTCACACGGCCAAATCTGTCACATCTCGTCGCACGACCCAGATCGCGAGCAGCGGCAGGACGAGCACCGCGGCGAGACCGCCGATCTCCGCGACCGCGTCACCGGCGGAGAACCCGTCGAGATGCAGCGCGTGGAAGATCCCGTGCACCAACGAGAACACGGCCCAGGCCACGCACAGCGGGACGATCAACGCGCGCGCCAGCGTCACCGCCGCCCACACGAAGAGGATCGTGAACGCGAGATAGAACCCGCCGACGTCGCGGATCAGGTGCTCGTTGTACGGCGGGAGCAACTCCACCCACCCGCGCCCGAACGGGAAGCCGTCGTAGAAGGACCGGGGCGCCACCGTGCCCTGCACGGCGATCACCGCCGTCGACACGGCAAGACACACCATCGTCACGCGCAACAAAGACCTCATGGCAGCCTCCGCAGCTTCTCCGGGTTGCGCTGGACGTCGATCGCCACGATCTTGCCGTCGTCGATCGTGAAGCTCATCACCGTCGCCTGGCCGTCGTGACCGATGCCCAGCCAGCCCGGCAGGCCGTTGACGTCGACCAGCTCGAAGTGGCCGCCCGCCTCAGCGGCTTTCTCCGCGAGCGTCTTCGCCAGCCGCGCGACGCGGTCGGCGCCACCGATCGGCTTGCGCGCCGCGGTGACGATCCCGCCGCCGTCGGACGTGAACACGACGTCCGGGTGCAGGAGCTCCATGAGCCCTTCCAGGTCTCCCTCCGCGGCGGCGCGGCCGAACGCGAGGACGACGTCGCGCTGCTGCTCCGGCGAGGCCGGGAAGCGCGGGCGCCGCGCCTCGACCGCCTTGCGCGCCCGCGACGCGAGCTGCCGCGCCGCCGCCGGCGAGGTCTGCAGCGAGCTCGCGACCTCGTCGAACGCGTAGCCGAAGATGTCGTGCAGGACGAACGCGATGCGCTCGTTGGCCGACAGGCTCTCGAGCACCACCAGCAGCGCGAGCGACACGTCCTCGGCCTGCACCGCCCGCTGCTCGGGAGACGGCTCCTCGACGATCGGCTCAGGGAGCCACGGCCCGACGTACGCCTCGCGCCGCACCCGCGCGGAGCCCAGCGCGTCGAGCGCCAGCCGCGACACCGTCGTCGTCAACCAGCCCTGCAGGTCGCGGATCTCGTCCGCGTCCACCCGTTCGAGCCGCAGCCACGCGTCCTGGACCACGTCCTCGGCCTCGGCGAGGCTGCCGAGGTAGCCATAGGCGAGCCGGACGAGCCGCGGTCGCAGCGCCTCGAAGCGATCCGCAAGCGTCTCGGCGGTCATGACGCGAGCCAGCGGTCGAACGTCACGGTCCCGCGCCACGCGGACGGGTTGGTCAGCCCACCGCCGCGCAGCGAGCGGGTGACCAGCACGCGCAGCAGCAACGCCCGCGACCCGGTCGAGGAACGCCAGCGCCGGGCGAGCTCGCGCGCGTCGACGACCTCCGGCCCGGCGAACTGGGTGATCCCCCGCGACGGCTCGGCCTCGGCCGTGTCCGCCAGCACCCGCCCCACCTCGCATGGATCGACGGGCTGCAGCGGGACCGCCACCGACGGCACCACGCCGAGCTTCGAGGAGACCGCGAACGTGCGCGCCACCAGCGTGTGGAACTGCGTCGCGCGGATGATCGTCCACGGGACGCCGGCGCGGGCGATCTCCGCCTCCTGGGCGAGCTTGGTCTTGTAGTACCGGCCGCCGACGCGGTCGATCCCGACGATCGACACGCCCACATGGTGCCGCACGCCCGCGGCGAGCTCGGCCGCCAGCAGCCGCCGGGTGCCTTCGACGAGCACGTCGCGCCCGCCGTTGGACGCATCGATGACGACATCGACCCCCGCCAGGGCGCGATCCAACCCGCTGCCGTCCTGGAGGTCCACCGGGTATTCCGGCGCGTGCCGTGAAAGCACCCGCACCGAGTGCCCGCGCTCGGTCAGCTCGCGCGCCGCCTCGGCGCCCACCGTTCCGGTCCCACCCACGATCGCGATGTTCATATCGAGTGGACGGGATAGCCCCGCGAGATGTGACGTACGGGCAGCCACACTTCCGATCGCCCGGCCGTCGACTACGCTGGCGCGGTCATGACGATTTGCTGAGACGCCCCCCGCAGCACCTCGGTCGTCCGCAATCGTTCATGCTCGTCGCCGCCCATTCGCAGGTTGCCGCGACAGCGCGCACGACCGCTCCGCCGCCTCATCTCGTCTGAAACGGAGCGTTCCCATGCCTCGCAAGCCCCAGCTTCCGCCGAAGAAGCGCGTCGTGCTGCCGCCCAAGAAGGCCGCCCGCCCGACGCCCAAGCCCCAACCGCGGGTGCTGCACAAGCAGCACCGCGGCGGACGGTAGGCAACGACCTAGGCGGCTGTCTCGGCCGCGTCCCACGACGCGGCGTGGCCGAGGCTGGCCGACTTGATCACCTTCAAAGACAACATCGCGCACTTCAGGCGCGTCGCCGAGATCTCGATGCCGAGCAGGTCGAGCACGAAGTCGCGCTCGAGCTTCAGCAGCGACTCCACCGGCATGCCGATCAGCTCGTCGGAGGCCATCGACGCCGACGCCTGTGAGATCGCGCAGCCGTGGCCGGAGAAGGCGATATCGGCGACCTTGCCGTCGTCGTCGACCTTGATCTGCACGCGAAGCTCGTCCCCACACAGCGGGTTGGTGTCGAAGAACTCGAGATCGGGCTCTGCAAGCTCACCCCAGTGATGTGGGCGCTTGTAGTGCTCGAGGATGTTCTCGCGGTACAGGTCGTCCATGCTAAGCAAACACCTCCTGCACCTTCGCGAGGCCGGCGACGAGCGCGTCGATGTCCTCGCGGGTGGTGTGGACGGCGATCGACGCCCGCGTCGACGCGGGCGCGCCGAGCCGGCGCATCAGCGGCTGCGCGCAGTGGTGACCGGCGCGGACGCAGACGCCGTCACGGCCGAGGATCTCGGCGACGTCGTGCGGGTGGATGCCCTCGAGCTCGAAGCTGACCAGCGCGCCCCGCGCGTCCACGTCGGACGTGCCGTGGTAGGTAAGGCCTTCCACCTCGGACAGCCGCTCGAGCGCGTAGGCGGTGACGTCGCGGCCGTGCTCGCGGACGGCGGCCATGCCGACCCCGCTCAACCAGTCGACCGCGGCGCGCAGGCCGATCGACTCGGCGATCGGCATCGTGCCGGCCTCGAAGCGCGCGGGCGGCTCGGCCCAGGTCGACTCGAAGTCGCCGACGCGGGCGATCATGTGCCCGCCGCCGAGGAACGGCGGCATCGCCTCCAGGAGCGAACGGCGTCCGTGCAGCACGCCGATCCCGGTCGGCCCGTAGGCCTTGTGGCCGGTCCAGGCGTAGAAGTCGGCGCCCAGCTCGGACACATCCACCGGCATCGACGGCACGGCCTGCGCCCCGTCGACGATCACCAACGCGCCCGCGGCGTGCGCGCGCTCGACGATCTCGGCGATCGGGTTGATCGTGCCGAGGACGTTGGAGACATGGGCGACCGCGACGAGCTTCGGGCCTTGGGCCAGCAGCGAATCCAACACGTCGAGGTCCAGGAGCCCCTCGTCGGTCACCGGCACGTAGGCGAGCCGACAGCCGAGCAGTTGCCAGGGGACGATGTTGGAGTGGTGCTCCATCTGGGTGATGAGCACCAGATCGTCGGGACCCACGTTCGCCCGGCCCCAGGAATACGACACGAGGTTGATCGCCTCGGTCACGTTCTTGGTGAAGATCGTCTCGCCGGGCGTGGACCCGACGAACCGGGCGACCGTGTCGCGCGCCGCCTCGTAGGCGTCGGTGGCCTCGGAGGCGATCTCGTAGATCCCGCGGTGGATCGACGCGCGGTAGGTCTCGTAGTAGCGGTCCATCTCCTCGATCGCCGGGCGGACGGTCTGCGAGGTGGCCGCAGTGTCGAGATACACGAGGCCCTCACGGGCCAGCGTGGGGAACTCAGAGGAGGTCGGGACCGCTAGGGACATGGCTAGGCCGCCGCCGCAACCTCGTCGCGAATCCAGCCGTAGCCCTTCTCCTCGAGCACGGCGACGAGCTCCGGCCCGCCCTCCTTGACGATCCGCCCCTCGAACATGATGTGCACGAACTCGGGCTGGATGATGTGCAGGATGCGCTGGTAGTGGGTGATGATCAGCACGCCCATGTCGGTGCCCTCGGAGACCGTGTTCACGCCCGCGGCGACCGTGTTCAGCGCGTCGATGTCGAGGCCCGAGTCGGTCTCGTCGAGCACGGCCAGCTTCGGCTTCGTCAGCGCGAGCTGGAGGATCTCCATGCGCTTCTTCTCGCCGCCCGAGAAGCCGTCATTCAGGTAGCGCGACGAGAACTCCTTCGGCACCTTCGTCAGCTCCATCGCGGCCTCGACGGTCTTGCGGAAGTCCTTGAGCGAGATCGCCTGCTCGCCGCGGCCCTCGCGGTGCGCGTTGATGACCATGCGCAGGTACTTGGCGACGGTCACGCCCGGGATCGCGACGGGGTACTGGAAGGCCATGAAGAGCCCGGCGCGAGCGCGCTCGTCCGGGTCGGCCTCGGTGATGTCCTCGCCGTCGAAGATGATCTGGCCCTCGGTCACCTCGAGGTTCGGATGACCCATGATCGCGTTGGCCAGCGTGGACTTGCCGGAGCCGTTCGGGCCCATCAGCGCGTGGAACTCGCCCGCGCGGACGTGCAGGTCGACCCCCTTGAGGATCTGCTTGTCGCCGGCGCTGACGTGGAGGTTCTTGATCTGGAGCTCGCCCATGTGTCCTTGGTGTTCTGTCGCTTAGGAAGCCGGTACGGATTGCGTGACGGTGATGTGGCCCGCCGCGGGACGCTGGTCGAACTCGACGAGCTCCGCGAGGGTGGTGCGCTGCAGCGAGCGGATCACGCCCATCTGCACCCGCGTCCACAACAGCTTGGTCGAGCACGCGCCGGCGTTCTCGCCGTGATGCGAGCACTGCACGCGACCGTCTGAGTCGTCGAGGAAGCAGTCCATCGGGGCGATCGCGCCCTCGAGCGCGAGCACCGCCTGGTCCATCGTGATCTCCTCCGCCGGCCGGGCGAGCACGTAACCGCCGTGCGCCCCGCGCGTGGAGGCCACCAGCCCGGCCTTCTTGAGCAGCGCGGCAATGCGCTCGCAGTAGGCCAACGGGAGGTTCTCCGCCTCGGCGATCGCCTTCAGGGAGACCGGATGCCCGTTGCCGTGACGCCCGAGCTGGATGAGCAGCCGCACGCCGTATTCGGCCTTGGTGGTGAAGATCATCGCCGCTAAAGCCTACCAACGAGGTCGGAGTTGCCCGTGCGAGCCCGCACAGGGCCAAGATGTGCCGGAAAGCAGGGCCCATGGGGCGTCCACCCCTGGGGGGAACACCCCTTCCCCGGGTGGGGGAGGAGCGATTTATCGGGGCTTTGGGTCCGCTCCGATGCGTCAGCCATCACCGCCCGGCTTGGTTCGCCGGGCACCCATGTACCTCCCCGTCCCCGGTCCCCCTTGCCGGGGACGGGTGCCCCCTTGTCGGCCCCGTTTGTTGAGGTCTCGATGTCCCCTGCTTCATCCGTTCTGCGTCCGCCCGCGGTCGTCAGCACGCCTGTCTCGGCGCCCACCGTCGCCGTCGTCGGGCTCGGCTACGTCGGGCTGCCGACGTCGCTCGCCCTGCACGAGTCAGGCGCCTCGGTGATCGGCCTCGACGCGTCAGCGGAGCGCATCCGCGCCATCCACGCCGGCGCCGTCGACCTCGTCGAGCGCGACCGCCCGCGGCTGGAGGCGGCGCTGGACTCCGGCCGCATGGTGATGACCACCGACGCCGCCGACCTGGCCGCCGCGGACGCCGTGATCATCTGCGTCCCGACCCCGGTCGACGAGCGCCTGCGCCCCGACCTGCGCGCCGTCCGCGGCGCCTGCGCGACCGTCGTCGCCCACGCCCGCGAGGGCCAGACGATCGTGCTCACCTCCACCACGTACGTCGGCACGACCCGCGAGCTCCTCTGCGCCCCGCTGATCGAGCGCGGCCTCGAACCCGGCCGCGACGTCCACGTGGTCTTCGCCCCCGAGCGCATCAACCCGGGCGACACGATGTGGGAGCAGGCCCGCGTCCCGCGCGTCGTCGGCGGCGTCACCCCCGAGTGCGCCGCGGCCGCCGCGCGCGTCCTCGGCCCGACCGCCGAGCGCCTGCACATCGTCTCCTCGCCGGAGGCGGCGGAGCTGACCAAGCTGCAGGAGAACACGTTCCGCGCGCTCAACCTCGCGTTCGCGAACGAGATGGCCGCGGTCGCCGCGCACCACGGCCTGGACCCGATCGAGATCGTCGACGCGGCCGCGACCAAGCCCTACGGCTACCTCGCCCACTACCCGGGCCCGGGCGTCGGCGGCCACTGCATCCCCGTCGACCCCTACTACCTGCTCTCCCCGCTGCAGGCCGCGGGCGTGCGGCTGCCGGTGATCGAGCGCGCGATGGCCTCCGTCGCCGCCCGGCCAGGTCAAGTCGCCGAGCGCGCGATCACGCTCCTCGCCGAGCAGGGCGTCCATGCCGAGGGCGGGCGCGTACTCGTCTGCGGCGTCGCCTACAAGCCGGGCGTCGAGGACTACCGCGAGTCGCCCGCGCTGCAGATCATCGAGCACCTCGAGCGCTACGGCGTCAGCGTCGGCTACCACGACCCGCTCGTCCCGGCGGTGCCCGGCCACGGCCTGCGCTCGATCGCCCACCCGCGTCCCGGCGACCACCACCTGGTGATCGTCGCCGTCGTGCACCCCGGTCACGACCTGTCCTGGCTCGACGCGTGCCCGCACGTGCTCGACGCGACGTACAAGACCCCCGGCGGCCGCGCCCGCCACTCCCTCTAGATGTCTCCCAAGATCCCGTCTCCTCCCTCCGCGCTCCGCGGCGGGGCGCTGGACCGCGCCCTGCGCGGCGTCAGCGTGCTCTACCTGGTGGTTCTGCTCGCCGCGATCGTCGCCTACAAGGCGGTCTTCGTCGGCATGCTCACCGTCGATCCGTGGTTCACCCTCTACGGCCTCGTCGTCTGCGCGTACATCGTCACGCGTTTCTTGCTCAGCCTCCTCTACAAGCCGGCCCCCGACGCCGGCCTGGAGCCGCGCGTGGCGATCGTCATGCCGGGCTTCAACGAGGAAGCGGCGATCGCCGGCTCGCTGCGGTCGCTGCTGGCGCTCGACTACCCCGCCGACAAGCTCGAGATCGTGGCCGTCAACGACGGCTCGACCGACAGCACCCTGGCGCAGATGCACGAGGTCGCGGCGGAGGCCGGCGGCCGCGTGCACGTGATCGACCTCGGCACCAACCAGGGCAAGCGCGCGGCGATGGCCGCGGGCATCCGCGCGACCGAGGCCGAGATCATCGCCTTCGTCGACTCCGACTCCGTGCTCGAGCCCGACGCGCTGCGCATCCTCGTGCAGGGCTTCGCCGACGAGACCGTGGGCGCGATCTGCGGCCACGCCGACGTGCTCAACCTCAACGACTCGTGGATGACCCGCATGCAGGCCGTCCGCTACTACGTCGCGTTCAAGGTCTGCAAGGCCGCCGAGTCGGTCTTCGACGCCGTCACCTGCTGCTCGGGCTGCTTCTCGGCCTACCGCCGCAAGGCGATCATGCCCCACCTGGAGTGGTGGGAGGACCAGCACTTCCTCGGCCTGCCGTCGACCTTCGGCGACGACCGCTCGCTGACCAACTGCGTGCTGCGCGACTGGAAGGTCCGCTACGAGAGCCGCGCGATCTCGCACACGCTGGTGCCGGACAACTTCCAGGTCTTCATGCGCCAGCAGCTGCGCTGGAAGCGTTCCTGGACGCGTGAGTCACTGATCGTCTCGACCTTCATCTGGCGCGAGCATCCGGTCGCCTCCGCGAGCACCTACCTCGGGATCGTGCTGCCGGTCATCGCGCCGATCGTCGCCGTGAAGGCGGTGCTGCTCTCGCCGCTGCTGCACCACACGGGGATCCCGTTCCTGTACCTGCTCGGCGTCTACGCCATGGCGGTCGCCTACGGCCTGTACTACTCGGCGCGCCGCCCGCGCTACGACTCGCTGTGGATCTACGGCGTCGTCTTCTGCTTCTTCTACCTGATCTTCCTGGTCTGGCAGACGTATTACGCGATCGCGACGTCGCGCTCGGCCTCGTGGGGCACGCGCCCGGCGACCGCCGGCATGGAGACCACGCCATGACGTTCAAGCGCCTGCGGTCGATCGCCATCGTGCCGCTCTCGCTGATCCCGTTCGTGATCGCCGTGCCCGGGATCGCGAGCTCGCATGACCGTTACAAGCGCGAGCACGCGTCGGACCCGTACGCCGCCCCCGCGGTGAAGCTCGTGGCCCGCGAGCGGGAGGCGATGCCCGCGTTCGAGACCGGCACGGGCGGGATTCCGGTGCTCGTATGGCACGGCATCGGCCCGGCCGATGACGGCTACACCGTCACGCAGCAGGCGTTCGCGAAGCAGCTCGCGCTGCTGCACAGCCTCGGCTTCGAGTCGATCTCGAGCGAGCAGTACGCCGCCTGGCGCGCGCACAAGCCGGTCGAGCTGCCGGCCAAGCCGATCCTGCTCACGTTCGACGACGGCCGCCTGGACAGCTACCGCGGCGCCGACCTGGTCCTCGAGCGCGAGGGCATGCGGGCGACGATGTTCGTCATCACCGGCCGCATCAAGGACACCGCCGACGACGCGGTCCTGAGCTGGGCGGAGCTGCAGAAGATGCACCGCAGCGGCCGCTGGGACGTCGAGCCGCACGCCGATCTGGGCCACACGCTGATCCCGATCGACGCCCACGGCGGCCGCGCGCCCTTCTACGCGGCGCGGCGCTTCACCCGCTCGACCGGCTACGAGAGCCTCGCCGACTGGGAGGCGCGCACGACGACCGACGTGCTCGCCGTGCGGGCGGACCTGCTCGCGCAGGGCTTCACGCCCCACCTGTTCGCGTTGCCCTATGGCGACTACGGCCAGTACCGCTCGGACCCGGACATCCCGCGCCTGCTGAGCGAGCTGCTCGAGCGCCAGTTCGGGACCTTCTTCACGCAGCCGAGCCAGCCCGGCTACTCGCGCCCCGGCGACGGCGCCGCGCCGCGCTTCGAGCTGCACACCGACACCGGGCTCGCCGCCCTTTACAGCTGGCTGCGCTACAGCGCGCCGGCGAACGACCTCAAGGACTAAGACATGTGCGGAATCGTTGGTTACACGGGCCGCCGGCCCTGCCGGCCCCTGCTCCTGGACGGCCTCTCGCGGCTCGAGTACCGCGGGTATGACTCGGCCGGGATCGCGCTCGCCGCAGACGACGAGGTCGTCACCACGCGGGCCGTCGGCAACCTCGACGCGCTGCGCGCGTCGCTCCGCGGTGAGTCGGACGCGTTCACGGGCATCGGCCACACCCGCTGGGCGACGCACGGCCGCGTCAGCGAGGAGAACGCGCACCCGCTCTCCTGCGAGCAGGGCCGCGTGCACCTGGTGCTCAACGGCATCGTCGAGAACCACCTCGAGCTGCGCGCCCGCCTGCAGGGCTCCGGCGTCACGTTCTCCTCGCAGACCGACGCGGAGGTCGTGGCGCACCTCGTCGCCGCCCACTACGACCGCGACCTGACCGCCGCCGTGCGCGCGGTCCTGCCGCAGCTGCAAGGCCACTTCGCGATCGTCGTGATGGCGGCCGACGCTCCCGGCGTGCTGGTCGGCACGCGGCGGGAGTGCCCGCTGGTCGTCGGCGTCGGCGAGCACGGCCACTTCTTCGCCTCCGCGGTCGCCGCGTTCCTGAGCGAGACCCGGCGCGTGATGGAGCTCGAGGACGGCGACATCGTCACGCTCACCCCCGACGGGCCGCAGCTCGACGGCGCCTTCCGCGCGACGATCGACGTCGGCTTCGAGCACGAGACGCCCACGCGCGGCGCGTTCGACACGTTCATGCGCAAGGAGATCTCCGACCAGCCGGCCGCGGTCGCGCGCACGCTGTTCGACTCCGGCGCCGCCGGGCTGGACCCGCAGCGGGTCCGCGACGCGCGGTCGCTGCGGATCGTCGCCTGCGGAACGTCCTACAACGCCGGACTCGTCGCCCAGCACCTGATCGAGCACTGGGCCGGGCTGCCGGTCGAGGTCGAGGTCGCGAGCGAGTACCGCTACCGCACGCCGCTGCCGGGCGCCGGCGACCTCGTGCTCGGCATCACCCAGTCGGGCGAGACGGCGGACACGCTGGCGGCGATGCGCGCCGCCCGCGAGCGCGGCGCGCTCGTGCTCGCGCTGACCAACGTCGAGGGCACCGCCGCGACCCGCGAGGCCGACGTGACCCTGTTCACCCGCGCGGGCCTCGAGGTCGGCGTCGCGGCGACGAAGACCTTCACCGCGCAGGTCGCCGCGCTGGCCGCGTTCGCGGTCCGGCTCGGCATCGCCCGCCGCCACCTCTCGCCGGAGGAGGCGGACGCGATCGTGCAGGACCTCGCCCGTCTCCCCGACCTGATCGAGCAGACGATCGCGGGCGCCGAGGACTGGGCCGAGCGGGCCGCGGAGGAGCTGCACGACGCGCCGCTGTGGATGTTCCTCGGGCGCGGCGCCGGCACCGCGGTGGCGATGGAGGGCGCGCTGAAGCTCAAGGAGGTCTCCTACGTCCCGGCCGACGCGTACGCGGCGGGCGAGATGAAGCACGGGCCGATCGCGCTGCTCGGGCCGGGGACCCCGGTCGTGTGCGTCGCGACCTACTCGCCGGTGCTGGACAAGCTGCTCTCGAACATGGCCGAGGTGCGGACGCGCGGGGCGCGAGTCCTGGCGGTGGCGACGGCGGGCGACACGCGCCCCGCGGCCTACGCCGACGACGTCGTCGAGGTCCCGGACTCGCGGTGGGAGCTGCAGCCGCTGCTGGCCGTGATCCCCCTCCAGCTGCTGGCGTACCGCGTCGCCTCGGCGCGCGGCCTCAACGTCGACCAGCCGCGCAACCTCGCCAAGACCGTGACGGTGGAGTGATGAGACGCAGTCGAATCGTCGGGCTCGCCGTCGCCGGGCTCCTCCTCGCCGCCCCCGCGCAGGCCGAGGCCGCCTCGGCCTGCGCGGGCCTGAAGCCGACGTCGCTCAAGGCCAAGGCCGACGCGGCCGGCACCTCGGTCACGCTCACGTGGAAGGCCAAGCGCGACAAGCGCACCGCCTGGCGGGTCGTGCGCGACGGCAAGACCGTCGGTCAAACGCGGACGCTGAAGATGCGCGTGCGGCTCAAGCCGGGCCGCAAGCACACGCTGCGCGTGACCGCCTACGTGGGTGGGCGGGCGACCAAGTGCCGCGCGTCGTACGTCGTCGCCGCGGCCAAGGCCGCGCGGACGGGGCTGCCGAGCGCGGTCAGCGCGCTCTCGGCCACGCCGGTCGGCGCCGACCAGCTGCGGATCGCGTGGGGCGCGGCGGAGGCGGGCGGATCGCCCATCGCCGGCTACCGCGTGCTGCGCGACGGCCGCGTGGTCGGGCAGGTGAACGCGCTGTCGACGATGGTCAAGATCGCGCCGGCGCGCTCGTACACGATCCAGGTCGCGGCGGCGGGCCGCGACGGCAAGCTCGGGCCGCTCTCGACGACCGTGACCGTCGCCGCCGGGCACGTGGGGCCGACCGCCCCGCTCGCGCCCGCGATCGCCGACGTCACCGACACGAGCGCGACGCTCTCGTGGGGCGCGTCGACCACGTCCGACAACGCGACCATGTCCTACCGCGTGCTGCGCGACGGCAAGGTCGCGCAGACCGCGCGCGGGCTCTCGTCGGCGGTCAAGAACCTCGTCTCGGCGCGCAAGGTCGCCCTGTCGGTGCAGGCCGTCGACTCGTACGGCTGGACCTCGCCGGTGTCGGAGGAGATCAGCTTCGTGACGGGCCACACCCCGCCGGGCGTGCCGGGCACGCCCGCCGCCGACAGCGTCGGCGACACGCGCCTGCACCTCGGCTGGGGAGCGGCGTCCGTCCCGGCCGGCACCGCGTTGCGCGGCTACCGGCTGCTGCGCGACGGCGTCGTCGTCAGCCAGGGCGCGTCGCCGGACGCGTGGGTGGGCAACCTCGCCCCGCTCGCCACGCACACGTGGACCGTGGCCGCGGTGGACACCCTCGGGTACACCTCGCCCGCCTCCGCCCCGGTGACGGTCAAGCAGGCCGCCCCGCCCGCCGCCGCCGGCAGCGCGCAGACGTTCCTGCTCGCCTCCACCGACGCGTCCTTCGCGGCCTTCCAGAAGCACTACACGCAGATCGGCGTCGTCTATCCGACGTACTACGACTGCGACATCACGAACGCGGCGTGGATCGGTCGCAACGACCCGCTCGTGACGAGCTGGGCGCAGGCGCGGCAGGTCAAGGTGCTGCCGCGCGTGAACTGCCAGAACACCGCGATCAACCACCGGATCCTGACCGAGCCCGCGCTGCGCGCGCAGTGGCTGGACACGATCGTCGGCGTCGTCCGCGACAACGGCTACGACGGCATCAACATCGACTTCGAGGCCGTCGCCGCCGCCGACCGCAACGCGCTGACGTCGTTCATGACCGAGCTCTCGTCCCGGCTTCACGCGATGGGCAAGCTGGTCTCGCAGGCGGTCTCGGCGAAGGTCAAGGACGTCCTGAACCACCCGCGCTCGACGGCGTTCGACTATGCGGCTCTCAGCCAGCAGGTCGACTGGGTGTTCGTGATGGCCTGGGGCATCAAGTACGCGAGCTCGACGCCTGGCGCGCAGGACGACATCCGCTGGGTCAAGCAGGTCGCCGACTACGTGGCCACGATGCCGCTGAAGTCGAAGTTCGTGATGGGCACGATGCTCTACGCGATGGACTGGCCGGCGGGCGGCGGGCCGCAGCATCTCGCCTCCGCGTGGCACTTCGGCGAGCTCACCGACCTGGCGTCGCGCTACGGCGCCACGCCGGTCTACGACGCGGCCCAGGACTCGATGCACCTGGCCTACACGGACGCAGGCGGCGTCCCGCACGACGTCTACTACTCCGACGCCGCGCTGGTCGAGCACCGGATGGAGCTCGCCCGCGCGCGCGGCCTCGGCGTCGGGTTCTGGCGGGTGGGCCAGGAGGACGAACGACTCTGGTCGTCCGCCCTCCTGCAGTAGCGGCTACTTGCGCTTGTTCGCGCGCGCCTGGGGCGCGGACAGCGTCGTCGGCGCCTTCGCCGTCCCGACCGGATCGACCGTCCAGTCGGGATGGCCGGGCATCTTCGGCGTCTTGGTGCTGTAGAGCCAGTCGCGCAGGAACGGGGTGACGGACCGGTCACCGCTGATCTGCGTGGCGAGCGCGATGTAGTCGTCCGTGGACACGGACTGGTCCTTGAACCGGTCCACGTAGGCGCGCTCGATGCGCTGGAAGGCGGCGGCGCCGATCTTCTGGCGCAGCGCGTAGAGCACGAGCGCGCCGCCGTGGTAGCGCTGGAGGTCGAACAGCGTGTCCTCCGAGGTCGGCAGCGCGACCGGGCCGGAGTCCGCGCGCCACTGGTCGCCGTGGGCGTAGACGGCCTTCATGAGGTCGTCGAAGTCGGCGTAGCCCGTGTCGTCCGGGTAGCCCTCGGTGTCGCCCTCGAGGAAGCCCTTGGACTCGGCGTAGAGGAACTCGTACCAGCTCGCGTGCCCCTCGTTGAGCCACAGGTCGCTCCACGAGTACGGGGACACGCTGTCGCCGAACCACATGTGCGAGAGCTCGTGCAGCAGCGTCGGGTCCCACGTGTCCTGGGTGAAGAAGGTGAACCACGAGGTGTCCATCAGCTCGAGCGTCTGGGTCTCCAGCGCGAACCCGAGGTCGGCCTCGACCACGAGCGACCCGTAGAGGTCGAACGGGTAGCGGCCGACGGCGTTCTGCATGTAATCGATCTGCCCCGGCGTGACGCCGAGCAGCGGCTGGATGTCCGCGGTGATGTTCTTGGACGTGACGTCGCGCAGGAACACGCCGGAGTGGAAGCCGACGTTGGTGACGTCGTACTGGCCGACGGCGAGCTGCAGCAGCTCGGTCGCCATCGGCTGGCGCTGCACGTAGACGAAGTGGCTGCGGCCGCGGTCGGTCCACTGCGCGAGCTTGACCCCGTTGGAGACGGCGGTCTGGCCGGCGGGAACGTCGAAGCGGATGTCGAACGTCGCCTTGTCGCGCGGGTGGTCGTTGGACGGCAGGAACAGGTGCGCCCAGTTCGGCTGCGGCGCCGTCGCCGAGCCCTGCGGGTGGAAGAAGAACGCGGTCGTCGAGAAGTCGTCGGAGTTCGCCTCGGTCGGCACGGCGACGAAGTGCGAGACCTGGACGACGAACGGCAGCCCGTTGCGCAGCGGCAGCTTCGGCGTGATCACCAGGTCGTCGGGCGTGCGGGTGAACCTGGCGGGCAGCCCGTTCACGGAGATGCTCCCGACCGACTGGCCCGCGAAGTCGAGATCGAAGCGGCTCAGGTCCTGCGTGGCCTTGGCCAGGATCGTGACCGTGCCGTCAATGCTCTGTGTCGGCGCGCTGGTGGCGTAGCGCAGGTCCAGGTCGTAGTGCTGGACGTCGTAGCCGCCGTTGCCGAGGTTCGGGAACAACCGATCCCCGAGCCCGGGCGCTCCGGGCGACGGCGCGGCCTGCGCGGACGCTGCGAACGACAACGTCGCAGCGACGGCTGCGAGCAGGAAGACCCTCTTCATTGACCCTCTCCCTCGGGTTGCGACTGGCTTGGCGGCCGACCCTACTCCGTCCGCAGACCCTCCGGTCGCATAGTGCGCCACAAAACAGGAAGACTGGCCGCCGTCACCAGCAGGACCACGAGCACGCCGACGAGCGCCATGGCCGCGGCGTCCCCCCACGCGACCCGCACGGTGGTGTCCAGGATTCGCAGCAGGACGGCGCCGAGCGCGACGCCGGTGACGACCGCGATGCCGATCCCGAGCGCGACGGGAACCGCGGCCTGCCACAGCACGGACCAACTGAGGGTGCTGCGGCGCGTCCCGAAAGCGACCAGCACCGCAAGTAGGCGCCGCCGCTCCCGCAGCTGCTCGAGCGCGGTCAGCAGCAGGCTGAGTCCGATCAGGCCGATCACGATCGACGCCCCGATCAGCATCGCCCGCCGCAGCTGCGCGAACTGTGAGTCGGTGCGGGTGCGGCGCAGCTCCTGCACGTCGATCCGCGGGCTGAGCGTGGCCGCGGCGTTGCGCACGCGCTCCTGGGCGTCGGCGCCCGGGGCGCGGACCCACGCGAACACGAACGGCCGCGGGAGCTGAGCGCCGCGGAGCGCGCCAGGCGTGGCGAACAGCCCCGTCCGCATGAGCCCGGTCGGGTCCTCGCGGGTCGCGGCCGTCTTCACGCCGTCCGGGACCTGCCACGTGGTCGCGCCGAAGGTCAGCCGCGCGGGCGGCGTCGCGCCCGCGGCGAAGATGTCGCCGTCGCGGCAGTCCCCGACGCGCGCGACCTCCCGCAGCGCCGCGCACGGCGCGACCGTGAGCGTCGCGTCCGGCTCCTCCGGCGTGTACTGCGTGAGCGCCGCGAACGCGCCGAGCCGCCGGCCGAGCGCATCCGCGCCGACCCCGCGACCTTCGAACTGGGCGTACAGGGTGGCGCGGTTCAGATCCGCGCCCGTGTTCTTCGTGAAGTCGTCCTGGATGCCGGTGAAGACCATCTGCAGGGCGATCGCGCCCGCGACGGCGACCGTGATGCCGCTCACGGCGCGGGCCGGGCCGCCGGGGTCGAGCTGCAGGCGGCGCACGGCGAGCTGCCACGCCACCTTGCCGCCGCCCAGCCGGGCGACCACCCGCTCGACGACCCACGGGAGCAGCGCGGCGACCCCGACCAGCAGCGCGATGACGCCGACGGCGACCTGCAACTCGCCGACGTTCTCTGTGGTGTCGCCGGCGGCGGGCACGAGCGCGAGCAGCCCGGCCACGGGCAGCAGCAGGCGCCACCAGAGCCGGCGGCGGCGCGCCGCCTCCGCGCGGCGGACGACGCCGAGCGGCTCGGCCACCACCCGGCGCAGCGCGAGCAGCGAGACCAGCACCGCCGCGGCCGGCACGCCGGCGACGACCGCCGCCCCGAGCAGCGGGCTCGGCGTGACGTCGCGCGGGTACACGCTCACGTCCCAGATCGAGACGTGGTCGGCGAAGCCGCGCAGCACGACGAACGCGAGCGCGCCGAGGACGAGTCCCGCCCCGGCGCTGATCAGCGCCTCGCCCGCCGCGATCCGGCGCGCCATCCGCTGGTCGGCGCCGATCAGCCGCAACGCGGCGAGCCGCCGGTCGCGGTCCTCGCCGCCGGTGCGCACCGCCGCGCCGACGAGGACGGCGACCGGCAGCAGCAGCGCGACGAGCACGATCACGATGAGCAACGCGAGGATCGGATTCAGCGGCGTCGGCGCCGCGTTGGAGCCGAAGTCCTCGATCCGCCGCACCCCCGCGCCCTCGGTCAGGTCGCGCGCGCCCGCGTAGAAGGCGAGGTCGGTCGGGCCGAGCAGCCCGGCGGGCGCGATCGTGCCGACCACCCTGCCGGGGATGCGCGGCGCGAGCAGCCGCCGCCCGTCCGGCGTGGCGAGCAGGTCGCGCAGCGCGGGCGAGACGAAGACCTCACCGGCGCGCGGGACCCGCGTGGTGCCGGGCGGGAACGCGTCGCCCTGCAGCAGCCGCCCGCGGATGTCCCGCCCGCGGAACCGCGTGTCGGCGTCGGCGACCAACACGCCACCCGCGCGGGCCGCCCCCGCGGCACCGCTCTCCCCGGCGGCGCCGCCGTCCGTCGCCCCGCCGGCCCCCGCGGCCCCGCTCGCCCCGGCCGCGCCGCCGTCCGTCGCCCCGCCGGCCCCCGCGGCCCCGCTCTCCCCAAGGTCACTCCGGGCCTGGCCGCGGGCCTGGCGGCCGTCGTGGATCGCGGGGATCGACGCGGCGATCAGCAGCACCGCGACGCCGAGCGCGACGCCCAGTGCGGTGATCGCCGAGCGCAGCAGCCCCGCGCGACCGCCCGCCAGGGTCAGCCGCGCGCCGAGCGCGAGGTCGCGCACCACGCGCCCTCGCGGCGCGACGCCTTGGGCGACCTGGGCGGTCACGACGAGACCGGGCTCAGCGTGCGGCCGTCGCGGACGATCACCTCGCGGTCCGAGTACGCGGCGACCCGCGCCTCGTGGGTGACGAGCACGATCGCGGTGCCGCGGTCGCGGGCCGCGCGGGTCAGCAGCTCCATCACCCGCTCGCCGTTGAGCGAGTCCAGCGCGCCGGTCGGCTCGTCGGCGAAGAGCACCCGCGGGTCGGTCACGAGCGCCCGCGCGACCGCGACCCGCTGGCCCTCGCCGCCCGACACCGTGCCCGGACGCTGGGCCGCGACGCCCGCCACCTCGAGCACCTCGAGCAACTCGTCGGCCCGCGCCTCCGCCACCCGCCGCGACACGCCGTCGAGCCGCAGCGGCAGCGCGACGTTCTCGCGGCAGGACAGCTCCGGCACGAGCTGCCCGAACTGGAACACGAACCCGAACTCGGAGCGCCGCAGCGCGGACCGCTGCACGTCGTTCATCGCCGACAGCTCGCGGCCGTCGTAGACGACCGTTCCGGCATCCGGCGGCACGATCCCCGCGATCACGTGGAGCAGCGTCGACTTACCCGACCCGCTCGGGCCCATCACGGCCACGATCTCACCGGCGTCGATGGCGAAGTCGGCGTCCAGCAGCGCGTCCGTCGCGCCGTACGCCTTCCGCAGGCCCGTCCCCGAGAGAATCACGCCGTCATCTCCGCGCCCAGCGCGTCCAGCCGCGCCGCGGTCAGCTCCAGCCAGCGCAGGTCCGCTTCGAGATGGAACAGCGCGTGGTCGCAGATCAGCTGGTCGGCGATGTCGCCGCCCTGCTTGCGCCTGGTCAGCTCCCGCATCAGCCGCAGGTGCTCGCCGCGCTGCGCGTCGAGCAGCTCGTTCGCGCTGCGCCCCGTCAGCAGGGCCAGCACCACCTTCGAGTACAGGACGCTCTGCAGGTAGGGCTCGGGCTTCTCGGGCTGGCTCAACCACCGCTCGATGTCGGTCACGCCGGCCGAGGTGATCGCGTAGCGCTTGCGCTCAGGCCCCGCCCCCGGCTCGACCCCGTCGACCTCCACGAGGCCGTTCTTGAGCAGCCGCGCGAGCGTCGCGTACACCTGCCCGTACGACAGCGGCCGGTCCGCCCCGAAGCGCTCGTCGTAGGCCCGCTTGAGGTCGTAGCCGTGCCGCGGGCCGCCTTCGAGCAGCCCCAAGAAGGTGGTTCCGATCGCCATGCGACAAACTATACACACCGCGTATACGCACAGCGTATACAGAGCGGCCTTCTACTGTGCAGGCCGCTCATGGCTCTCCGCGAAGACCTCAGAAACGTCGCCATCATCGCCCACGTCGATCACGGCAAGACCACGCTGGTGGACGCCATGCTCTGGCAGTCCGGCGCGTTCCGCGACAACCAGGACGTCAACGACCGTGTGATGGACTCGATGGACCTCGAGCGCGAGAAGGGCATCACGATCCTCGCGAAGAACACGGCGGTCCGTTACAACGGCGTCAAGCTGAACATCATCGACACGCCCGGGCACGCCGACTTCGGCGGCGAGGTCGAGCGCGGGCTGAAGATGGTCGACGGCGTGCTGCTGCTGGTCGACTCGTCCGAGGGGCCGCTGCCGCAGACGCGGTTCGTCCTGCGCAAGGCGCTCGAGGACAAGCTGCCGGTGATCCTCGTGGTCAACAAGGTCGACCGCCCGGACGCCCGGATCGCGGAGGTCGTCGACGAGGTCTACGAGTTGTTCATCGACCTCGGCGCGTCCGAGAGCCAGATCGAGTTCCCGATCGTCTACACGAACGCCAGGGCGGGCAAGGCGAGCCTGACCACGACCGACCAGGGCGAGACGCTGCAGCCGTTGATGGACACGCTGCTGGAGACGATCCCGGCGCCGGCGTATGACGAGGACGCGCCGTTGCAGGCGCACGTCACCAACCTCGACGCGTCGCCCTACGTCGGCCGCCTGGCGATCTGCCGCGTGCACAACGGCACCATCAAGAAGGGTCAGCAGATCGCCTGGTGCCGTGCGGACGGGGAGGTCTCCAGCGTCCGCGTGGCCGAGCTCTACATCACCGAGGCGCTCGATCGCGTCGACGCGGCGGAGGCCGGCCCGGGCGAGATCATCGCCGTCGCCGGCATCCCGGAGGTCACGATCGGCGAGACCCTGGCCGAGAAGGACGACCCGCGCCCGCTGCCGGTCATCACCGTCGACGAGCCGTCGATCTCGGTCACGATCGGCATCAATCACTCGCCGCTCGCCGGCCAGGACGGCGACAAGCTCACCGCGCGCCAGATCCAGGACCGGCTCAACCAGGAGCTGATCGGCAACGTGTCGATCCGCGTGCTGCCCACCGAGCGCCCCGACACCTGGGAGGTCCAGGGCCGCGGCGAGCTCCAGCTGGCGATCCTGGTCGAGATCATGCGCCGCGAGGGCTACGAGCTCACCGTCGGCAAGCCGCAGGTGGTCATCCGCGAGATCGACGGCAAGCGCCACGAGCCGGTCGAGCGCATGACGATCGACATCCCCGAGGAATACGTCGGCGTGATCACGCAGATGCTCGCGCTGCGCAAGGGGCGGATGGAGCAGATGATCAACCACGGCACGGGCTGGGTCCGGATGGACTACCTCGTCCCGGCCCGCGGGCTGATCGGCTTCCGCACCGAGTTCCTCACCGACACGCGCGGCACCGGGCTCCTGCACCACGTCTTCGAGCGCTGGGAGCCGTGGGCGGGCGACATGCGCCTGCGCCCGACCGGCAGCCTCGTCGCCGACCGGCGGGGGAAGACGGCGAGCTTCGCCCTCTTCAATCTGCAGGAGCGCGGGACGATGTTCGTCGAGCCCGGCGAGGAGGTCTACGAGGGCATGATCGTGGGCGAGAACGCCCGCCAGGAGGACCTCGACGTCAACGCGGTCAAGGAGAAGCAGCTCACGAACGTGCGCTCCTCCACGTCCGACGTGCTGGTCCGGCTCGTGCCCGCCCGCAAGCTCTCGCTCGACCAGGCGCTGGAGTTCGTCCGCGAGGACGAGTGCGTCGAGGTCACGCCGCATTCGGTCCGGATGCGCAAGGTGGTGCTCGCCGGCGTGGACCGCGTGCGCGAGGCCCGCCGTCTCAGGGCGTGATTCCCCGCCTACACTAGGGCCGCAACGGCACAGATGCCCATCGGCCCCCCGAAGTTCGAGGACTTACTCGAGGCTGCTCCCGACGCCATGGTGGGGACGGATGCCTCCGGCGTCGCCGTGTTCGCGAACGAGCGGGCGAAGGCCATCCTGGGACGCGATCCGGTGGGCGAGCCGCTCGGCGAGCTCCCCGCCGGCCTCGACGTGACGACGCATCCGATGGGCTCCTACCAGCTGGTCGTGCTGCGCGACGCCGACCCGCGCGCGCTGCGCGCCGTGCTCGACAACACGCCCGCCGCGATCTTCCTCAAGGACCCCGACGGGCGCTACCTGCTGGTCAACCGGGCCTTCGAGAACCTCCACGGGCGGCCGGCGAGCGAGCTCGTGGGCCGGCTGGACCGGGACGTCCTGCCGCCGGACATCTCCGAGCGCATGCGGGTCGACGACCTGCGGGTGATGTCCGACCGCAAGCCGATCGAGCTGCAGGAGGAGGTCCGCCACGGTGAGACGACACGGACGTTCCTCTCGGTCAAGTTCCCGCTGATCGACGACGAGACCGGCGAGCTCTACGGCGTCGGTGGCGTCGCCACCGACATCACGCATCACTCGCGGCTCGAGGCCCGCCTGCGCGAGGCGCAGCGGCTCGAGGCGGTCGGCCAGCTCGCGGGCGGCGTCGCCCACGACTTCAACAACCTGCTGGCGGTGATCGCCAATTACGCCCAGTTCGTGCGCAAGGAGCTCGACGACGGCTCGCGCCCCGCGGGCGACATGGACCAGATCATCACGGCGTCGCGCCGCGCGAGCGAGCTGACCCGCCGGCTGTTGTTGTTCAGCAGGCGCCAATCGGGGACGCCGGAGGTGCTCTCCCTGCGCCGCGTGATCGAGGGCGTCGAGCTGCTGCTGCAGCGCACGCTCGGAGATGGCATCCACCTCAAGGTCGAGTGCGACGACCGCCTCTGGGACGTCGAGGCCGACCGCAGCCAACTCGAGCAGGTCCTGATGAGCCTGGCGCTGAACTCGCGCGAGGCGATGCCCGAGGGCGGCGAGCTGCTGATCAGGGCCGAGAACGCGGTCATGCGCGACCAGGCGAGCCCGAGCTCGCGCGCCGTGCGGCTCACGGTCGCCGACACCGGTCGCGGGATGGCGCGCGAGGTCACCGCCCACGCCTTCGAGCCCTTCTTCACCACCAAGGCCGTCTCCGGCCACGGCGTCGGCCTCGGGCTGGCGACGGTCTACGGGATCGTGACCAACGCCCGCGGGCGGATCGACCTCGAGTCAGAGCCCGGCGTCGGCACGACCGTGACCGTGATGCTGCCCGCGGTGCGGCGAGCGGGCGATGACGCGCCGTCGCCGAGCGCCCCGCGCGGACGCGGCGAGACGGTCCTGGTCGTCGAGGACGCGGACGCGGTGCGGGTGCTCACCGGCCGCCTGCTCTACGCGGCGGGCTATCAGGTGGTGAGCGTCGAGTCCGGCGCGGTCGCGCTGGAACGGCTGGACGCCGCCGACGTCCTCGTGACCGACGTCGTCATGCCCGGCATGAGCGGCGTCGAGCTCGCCGTGACCGCCCGCGAGCGCCGCCCCGGCCTCCCGGTCGTCTTCGTCAGCGGCTACACCGGAGACACGACGATCGCCGGGTCCGATGACCCGGCGACCGCCTTCCTGGCGAAGCCGTTCGACGGCGATGACCTCCTACGTGCGGTGCGCTCGACGCTCGACGGCGCGAAGTCGCCCCGAACCTAAAGGGGCCAGGCCCCTTTAGGTTCACTCGTAGGCCAGCGCCCTGAGAACGTCGATCCGCGATGCCCGGCGTGCGGGCAGCGCGGCGGCGATCACCCCCGCGAGGGCGGCGATGATCGCCACGGCCGCCAGGCTCGGGGCGGGGACCGCGTAGCTCAGCCCGTACTTCCCCAACCAAGCCACGACGCCGGCGGCGAGCGCGAGGCCCGCGCCGATCCCGAGCACTGCGCCGATCAGCGCGGTGATCACGCTCTCATGGCGGACCATCCGGCGGACCTGACGGCGATGCATGCCCAGCGCGCGGAGCGTGCCGAGCTCCCGCGTGCGCTCGAAGGTCGAGAGCACGAGGGTGTTGACGATCCCGAAGAGGGAGACGATCACGGCCAGCGCGAGCAGCACCCACAGGACGGCCAGGATCTGCCCGATCCAGCTCGTCTGCGAGTCGATGAACGCGTCCTTGTCCTGGACCTGCGCGTTCGGGTACGCCGCGAGCGCGCGAGCCACCGCGTCACGCGGCCCGTCCACGAACGTCAGGCGGTTGCGCTGTTGGTCGAACGCCGAGTCGTACGCGGCGTGCGAGATCGTGATCGGGCCGAGGCTGAGCACGTCGAACGCGGGTGAGTCTTCGATCCCGCGCACGACCAGCTTCAGCTGCTCGCCCTTCATCGAGGTGACGGAGAACGTCGACCCCACGCGAAGCCCATGCTTCTTCGCGTAGCCGTCGTTGACGATCGCTCCGTCCGAGCCGAGCGTTGCGAGTGCCTCCTGGTCGCCCTCCTTGTAGTCGTAGTGGAAGAGCCGTGCGATCGATGCCGGATCGACGGCGTTGATGCCTTCCTGCTTTCCGAACACGAGCGCGCCGTCCTGGCGCAGCGAGCTGACGGTGCCGATCCGTGACACGGCCTGCTCGATCTTGGGGTCGATCGGCGACCATCCGTCGGCCGCCGTGACGATCGTCTGCGCCTGCACCTGGCGGGCGAGTTGTCCCCGGCCCTGGTCCTCCAGACCCTGGGCGACGATGGTGACCGCGGTCACGAGCGCGACGCCGATCATCAGCGCCGACGCGGTGGCCGCGGTGCGGCCCGGGTTGCGCATCGCGTTGTCGCGGGCGAGCCGGCCGGCCGCGCCGCCGAGCCATGCGGCGGGCCGGCCCACGACGCTCGCGACGCCGCGCACCGCGCGGGCGAAGAGCCGGACCTTGATGGGGTTGGCGTTCTCGCGCAGCGCCGCGACCGGGGCGATCCGGGTGGCGCGGCGGGCGGGGATCGCGGCGGCGAGGACCGTCGCGAGCGTGCCGACGAGCAGCGACACGACGATCGTGCGGGTCGCGAGCTCGAGGCCCTCGGCCGGCAGGTCCATGCCGAGGGCGGTGAAGATCTCGTTCAGCCCCGCGGCGAGCCCGACGCCCACGCCGATGCCGGCCGCGGACGCCAGCAGCCCGACCAGCAGCGCTTCCAGCAGGACGCTGATGCGCACCTGGCGGCGGGTGGCGCCGACCATCCGCAGCAGGCCGAACTCCTTCGTGCGCTGCGCGACCGTGATCGAGAGCGAGTTGAAGATCGTGAACGCGCCGACCAGCACCGCGACGCCGGCAAACGCGAGCAGGACCGTACGGATGATGCTCACGAACAGCTCGAGCGAGTCGAACGTGAAGCGGTCGTCGTCGGCGGCGCTGCGGACCTCCGCGTTCGGGACGGCGGCGGCGATCGAGTGCCTGATGTCGCTGCGCTTGTGCGCGCGGACGAGGATCCGGTCGTAGCCGTCCTTGGCGAACAGGCCGCGCGCCGTCTCGAGGTCGAAGATCGCCGCGCTCGCCTTGCCGAGCGACTTGACGTCGGCGAACGTGGCGATGCCCGTGATCTTGGCCTTGACGGCCTCGCCGCGGGCGGAGACGCGGATCGTGTCGCCGATCCGGTGGTGCTGGGACTCGGCCGTGGCGCGGTCGATCACGACCTGGCCGGGCCCGCTCGCCCACGTCCCCAGATGCAGCCGGAACGGCGTCAGCCGCTGCGCGCCGGGGACCTCCGAGTCGAATCCGATGCCGAAGTACGGCCCGGTCCCGACCGGCTTGCCGTCCGTGCCGATCACCTGCGCGGTGTCGGTGATGTCGCCGACCGCGACCGCGACGCCGTCCGCCTCGCGCACCTTCTCGAGCGCGTCGGCCGAGATCGTCGGCGCCTGCGCGCGCACGTCGGAGGTCTGCGAGCCGCGGAACGCGGTCTTCGTGACCACGACGGCATCCGTGCCGTCGTACGCGGCGTGCGTGAGCGTCTTCGCCGCGCCGGACATCGTGTCCGTGAGCGTGTAGGCCGCGCAGACGAACGCGACACCGACCACGATGGCAAGCGTGGTCAGGGCCGTTCGCACCGGGCGAGCGGCCAGGCCCTTCCACACGACTTTGATCACGACGCGGCCTTGAGCGCGTCGAGGATCGCGTCCTCGGTCGGGTCCTGGAGGTCCGCGACGACGCGACCGTCCGCGAGGAAGAGCACGCGGTCGGCGGTCGCGGCGGCGCGGGCGTCGTGCGTGACCATGACGGTCGTCTGGCCGTCCTCGTCGACCGCGGTGCGCAGCAGATCGAGCACGCCGGCACCGGCCGCGGAGTCGAGGTTGCCCGTCGGCTCGTCGGCGAAGAGCACGGTCGGCCGGCAGATCAGGGCGCGGGCGACCGCGACGCGCTGCTGCTGGCCGCCGGAGAGCTGGGCGGGCTTGTGGTCGCGGCGCTCGGCGAGGCCCATCTTCTCCATCAGCTCGTCGACGACGTCGCGCTCGGGCTTGCGGCCGGCGATCGCCAGCGGCAGCAGCACGTTCTCCTCGGCCGACAGCGTCGGCAGCAGGTTGAAGGACTGAAAGACGAAGCCGATGTGCTTGCGGCGCAGGCGGGTCAGCTCGCGGTCGGACATGCGGGTGATGTCGACGCCCGCGATGTGCACCGCGCCCGCGTCGGGCGTGTCGAGGCCGGCGAGCAGGTGCATCAGCGTCGACTTGCCCGAGCCCGACGGTCCCATGACCGCGGTGAACTGGCCCTGCGGCACCTCGATCGACACGCCGCGGAGCGCGTGCACCGCGCTCCCGCCCTCGCCATAGGTGCGGGTCAGGGCGGTCGCGGAGACGGCGGCGTACTCGAGTTCGGGGAGCTGCGCGAGAGCGGTCATTTCCATCCTTGGGGAGAAGGTCAAGCAGTCAGTGCGGGGAGGGGAGCGCGTCGGTCGTGTCAGCGAGCGGGCGGGCGGCGCCCGGAGACCCGTGCACTGCTCCCGGCCAGCAGCGGGCGCCCGCTCTCGGCGTCGAACGGGACCGGGGCCCAGCGCGAGCAGGCCTCCGGGTCCGTCAGGACGGCGAGCACGGCCGCGGGGGGCGTGGTGGCGGTCCGGGTCTTCATGGGAGGAACCGTCGCAGTCCGGACGTCGCACGTCGTCGGCCCGGATGACGATTGTCGATCTGCCTCAGGAGGACACGGGGTCATCCTCAGGGATGACCCGCAGATCCTTCGCGCTGACGAGGACAGCGGGTGACGCGGGCGTCAGACTTGTCCGGATGCCCGCCAGTGTCCGTTCGCGCCTCCCGCTCCTGGTGGGAGTGGCGCTCGCGCTGGAGTTCTGGGCCGAACTGTTCTTCACCGTCCCCGCGGACACGCCGTACCGCGGGCTCGTCTTCGTGCTCCTCGGCGTGCTCGCCGTCGCGGTCGTCGAAGGCCGCAAGTACCCGCTGGCGGGCGCGGTGACGGGCTACGGCGTCGTCGCGCTGCTCCCCGCGTTGTCGCACGTCTACTACGACCAGCTGTTCCTGGCGTTCGCCGCGCCGTTCGTCACCGCCTACTGGCTCGGTGCGCACGGCTCGCGACGGACGCTGGCGATCGCGATCGTCCCGTGCACGGTGTTGTCCGCGATCGCGACCGAGCCGTACGACAACGAGCGCTTCACCGGCGCGCTGTTCACGGTGATGATCTCGCTGGTGGCGCCGATCGTCGTCGGGCGCCTGCTGCGCAGCCGCGCGGCGCTGAACCGCGCGCTGCGCGAGAAGGCGGCGCTGCTCGAGCGCCGCCGCGAGGAGGCCGCGGGCCGCGCGGTCGTCGACGAGCGCACGCGGATCGCGGGCGAGTTGCACGACGTCGTCGCCCACGCGCTGAGCGCGATGACCGTGCAGGCCACCGGCGCGCGGCGGCTCGCGCTGACGCGACCGGAGCTCGCCTTGGCGGCCTTCGGCGCGATCGAGACGGCGGGCCGCGAGGCGCTCGACGAGCTCCGCCGCCTGCTCGGTGTCCTGCGCCGCGAGGACGCCGAGATCACGTTGAACCCGCAGCCGTCGCTGCGCCACGTCGGATCGCTCCTGCGCCGCACCGCGGCCGCGGGTCTCCCCGTGACGATCAAGGTCGAGGGCGACGAGCGCGAGCTCGCCGCCGGCCTGGACGTCACCGCCTACCGCGTGGTCCAGGACGCGTTGGCGGCCGCGCTCGACGTGGGCGGCGCCGGCCGCGCCGAGGTGCGCCTGCGCTACAGCGCCGCCGCGCTCGAGGTCGTCGTCCGCGATGACGGCCCGGGCGCCGCCGCCGCCCGCCCGCTGATGGGCATCCGCGAGCGCGTCGTCCTGCACGGCGGCCGCTTCGTCGCCTCCCCCCGCCGCGGCGCCGGCGGCCACATCGTCCGCGCGACCCTCCCCCTCGACGGCGCTCCGATCGCCCAGACCGACGAGCCGGCGGAGCCGCCGTGCGAGCTCTCCCAGCGCCGCGACCGCGCCCTGCGGAGCCTCCGCGCGGCGACGCTGGGCCGCGTGGCGGCGCTGCGCACGCGCGGTGTGACGGCGCGACGCGGCGACGCGACCGAGCGCCGCGGCCTCCCGCCCGCGTCCGCCGCCGTGGGCGCGCCAGCCGGCGCACGGCCGCTCGGCGCCGCGCCCGTGTCGCTCGCCGCGCCCGCCCCGCGTGGCGCCGCGTCGCGGCTCTTCCGGCGGCTCAGCCGCGCCGATCGGTTCGACCTCGCGGGCGCCGCGGTGCTCGCCGTCGCCGGGATGGTCGAGGTCGCGTTCCTCCCCACCCTGAGCGGGCCGCTGGTCGCGAACCTCGTCGTGGCGCTCGGCTACACGCTGCCGTTCGCGTGGCGGCGGAGGGCGCCGATCCCGGCGGCCCTCACCGTGGTCGTGGCGACGCTGACGATGGCGTTCTTCCTGACGCCGATCAAGGACCTGTTCGTGCCGTTCGTGGTCGTGCTCGCGGTCGTCTACACCGCGGCCGCCTATCGCGACGGCGTCCAGGCGTACAGCGCGCTGGGGATGGTGCTGGTCGCGATGCCGATCATCGTCGCGACATTCGACCACCACGAGCCGGGCGATTACTTCTTCCCGCCGCTGGCCGCGGTGCTGGCCTGGCTCGCGGGGCGGATCGTCCGCGCGCGCACCCGCCTCAGCGCCGAGCTGCACGAGACCGCGGCGCGGCTCGCGGAGGCCAACGAGGACGCGCAACGCCAGGCCGCGACCGACGAGCGGCGGCGGATCGCCCGCGAGATGCACGATCTCGTCGCGCACTCGATGAGCGTGATGGTCGTCCAGGCGGGCGGCGCGCGGCGGATCCTCGCCAAGGACCCGGCCCGCGCGCTGGAAGCCGCGACCCGCATCGAACGCACCGGGCGCGAGGCGCTCGGCGAGATGCGCCATCTGCTCGGCGTGCTCAACGGCTCCGACCAGCCGCCGGCGCTCGCGCCGCAGCCGACGCTGGCCGAGATCGGCGAGCTCGTCGCCCGCGCCCGCGCCGCCGGGCTGCCGACCGTGCTCGAGTTCCGCGGCGACCGTCGCGACCTGCCCGCCGGCCTCGACCTCGCCGCGTACCGCATCGTGCAGGAGGGCCTGACCAACGCCCTCAAGCACGCCGGCCGCGCGCCCACGACGGTGATCGTCGACTGGTCGTCCGAGCACGCCCTCACGCTCGAGATCCGCGATCACGGCCACGCCACGCCCCGCAACGGCGCATCCGGACACGGCCTCGTCGGCATGCGCGAGCGGGTGCGCCTCTACGGTGGCGAGCTGGACACGGGTCCCGCCGACGGCGGCGGCTGGCGCGTGCGCGCAACCCTTCCCATGGCAATCCGAGAAGAATTGACGGTGGCATGAGCGTCCGACTCCTGATCGCAGACGACCAGGCGCTCGTCCGCGCCGGCTTCCGGATGATCCTCGACGCCGAGGACGACCTCGAGGTCGTGGGCGAGGCGACCGATGGCCTCGACGCGGTCGAGCAGGTCCGCAGGCTCAGGCCCGACGTCGTGCTGATGGACATCCGCATGCCGGAGCTCGACGGGATCGAGGCCACGCGCCGCGTGCTCGCCCAGGCCGGCGAGCACCCCGTGCGCGTGCTGATGCTCACCACGTTCGACCTCAACGAGTACGTCTACGAGGCGCTGCGCGCGGGCGCGAGCGGCTTCCTGCTCAAGGACGTCCCGCCCGAGCAGCTCGCGGCGGGCATCCGGATCGTCGCCCAGGGCGAGGCGCTGCTGGCGCCGTCGATCACCCGCCGGCTGATCCAGGAGTTCGCCGCGGCCACGCCCACGCCGCCCGCGCCCCCGCCCGGCCTGAGCGAGCTGACCGCGCGCGAGCTCGAGGTCTTCCGCTGCGTCGCGCGCGGGCTCTCCAACGCCGAGATCGCGGCCGAGCTCGTGGTCTCCGAGACCACCGTCAAGACCCACGTCGCCCGGCTGCTGATGAAGCTCGGCCTGCGCGATCGCGTCCAGGCCGTCGTGCTGGCCTACGAGTCGGGCATCGCGGTGCCGGGCAAGAGCTGACTCCCGCCTGGCGCCGGGGGCCCGACCGAGGTCCCCGCGCCGCCCCAGCCGAACGACGGCTCGGGCTTTCCATTCGCCATCAACCTGACCCGCCCCGACCCGTCACACGCGTAGCAGTGCGACGTCTCCCGGTACGTCTTCGAGTGGTGGACGATCCGCTTTCCCAGCCCGCGACACTGCAGGCACATCCGTGTCCTGTCAAACAAACCCATCGGTGCGAGAGCGTACCCGACGCTCGCTCAGGATTCCTGGACTAAGTGCTAGGCCGCGAGTGCTGTGCCTCCCGCGGTCCGCAGCCAGACAATGTCGCCCGCGCTGAGGTCGAGCTGCTCGGCCTCGGTGCGCGTGAGCTGCGCGAAGACCGGCTCGCCCTCGGGCAGCAGGAGCTCGACGCGGACCTCGAAGCCCAGGTAGCTGACCCGCTGGACCTGCGCCTCGCGGCCGCCGCTGTCGGGATCGGGGTCGATCGCGATGTCGTGCGGGCGCACCAATGAGCGATCGAAGCGCGCTACCGGGCCGAGGAAGCCCATCACGAACTGGTTCGCCGGCCGGTCATAGAGCTCGCGCGGCCCGCCGACCTGCTCGATGTGGGCGTTGTCCATCACCGCGATGTTGTCGGCGATCGACATCGCCTCCTCCTGGTCGTGGGTGACCAGGAGCGTGGTGACGTGGACCTCGTCGTGCAGCCGCCGCAGCCACTCGCGCAGCTCGGCGCGGACCTTCGCGTCCAACGCGCCGAACGGCTCGTCGAGCAGCAGCACGCGCGGCTCGACGGCGAGCGCGCGGGCGAGCGCCATCCGCTGGCGCTGGCCGCCTGACAGCTGCTGCGGGTAGCGCGTGGCGAACCCCGCGAGCCCGACGATCGTCAGCAGCTCGTCGACCCGCGAGTCGATGCGCTCCTTCGGCGTCTTGCGGATCTTCAGCCCGAAGGCGACGTTGTCACGCACGGTCATGTGCTTGAAGGCCGCGTAGTGCTGGAACACGAACCCGATGCCGCGCTTCTGCGGCGGGACGCCGGTGACGTCGTCGCCGTGGATCTCCACCGACCCCGAGTCGGCGAACTCGAGCCCGCCGATGATGCGCAGCAGTGTCGACTTGCCCGAGCCGGACGGCCCGAGCAGCGCGGTCAGCGAGCCGTCGGGGATCTCCAGGGACACGTCGTCCAGGGCGACGAAGTCACCGAAGCGCTTCGTCACATGCGACACGGTGATCATGCTCGCCTCCTCTGCAGCGTGGTCATCAGGATCAGGGTCAGGACCGCGAGGCCCATGAGCACCGTCGACGCCGAGTACGCGCCGAAGGCGTTGTGGTCGTCGATGTAGCGGGCGTGGACGAGCAGCGTCAGCGTCTGCGACTCGCCGGGCACGCCGCCGGCGACGACGGTCAGCGCGCCGAACTCGCCGAGCGAGCGCGCCACGGTCAAGACCACGCCGTAGGCGACGCCGATCTTGATCGCGGGCAGCGTGACCCGCCAGAACGTCTGCCACCGCGAGGCGCCGAGGGTCGCCGCCGCCTCCTCCTGCTCGGTGCCGATCTCGTGCAGCACCGGCTCGACCTCGCGCACCACGAACGGCAGCGTCACGAAGGTCGTCGCCAGCACCATGCCCGGCAGCGAGAAGATCACGGGGATCGCGTCGTCGAGCCAGCCGCCGCTCCCCCAGAAGAGGATCAGCGACACGCCGACGATCACCGGCGAGACCGCGAACGGCAGGTCGACGACCGCCTGCAGCAGGCCCTTGCCGCGGAAGTCCCCGCGCGCCAGCGCCAGCGCGGTGACGAGGCCGAAGACGACGTTGAGCGGCACGACGATCGCGACGATCGTCAGCGACAGCGTGATCGCGCTGATCGCCGCGGGGGTCGACACCGACTCCCAGAACGCGACGAACCCGTGCTCGAAGGTGCGGTACAGGATCATCCCCAGCGGGACGAGCACGAGGGCGCCGAGGTAGGCGAGCGCGCTGTAGCGCAGGAGGTACTTCATCGCTTCGGCCTCGTGACGAAGCGGATCACGAACAGCACCGCGAACGAGATCAGCAGCAGCGCCACCGACACCGCCGCGGCGTTGGCCGGCCGGTCGATCTCGATCTGCTTGGCGATGTACTGCGACGCGACCTCGGTCTGACGCGGGATGCCGCCGCCGATCAGCACGACGCTTCCGAACTCGCCGACGGCGCGCGCGAACGCGAGCCCCGCGCCGCCGAGCAGCGCCGGGTACAGCGCGGGCAGGATGATGCGACGGAAGATCGTCCACCCGCCCGCGCCGAGCGACGCGGCGGCCTCCTCCGCCTCGCGATCGACCTCCATCAGCACGGGCTGCACGGAGCGGACCACGAACGGCAGCGTCACGAACGCCAGCGCGACGATCAGCGCGGGCCGCGTGGCGTAGAGGTCGAGCCCGATCGGGCTGCGCGGGCCGTAGAGGCTCAGCAGCACGATCGACGCGACGATCGTCGGCAGCGCGAACGGCAGGTCGATGATCGCGTTGACGAGGTTCTTGCCCTTGAAGTCGTCGCGCACCAGCACCCACGCGATCAGCGTGCCGGTGACGACGTTGATCAGCGCCACGATCGCCGAGATCACGACCGTGATCAGCAGCGCGGCGCGGGCCGCGGGCGCGTTGATCGCGTCCCACAGCCCGCCGATCCCGTTGTCGAGCGACTTCGTCAGCACCGCCGCCAGCGGCAGCAGGACGATGACGCTCAGCCACAGTGACGCGATGCCGAGCCCGAGCGGCCCGACGGCCGCGCCGGTGCTCGCGCGCGCCCGGCGGCGAGGAAGCGCGACCGCCATGCGACTAGCTCGTCGCCTTGTCGTAGATCTTGGCCACCGAGCCCTTGTCCGGGTCGAAGAGCTCGTCGTTGACCTTGCTCCAGCCGCCGAGGTCGTCGATCGTCCACAGCTTCTTCGGCGCCGGGAAGTCGGAGGCGAACTCCTGCGCGACCGTCGGGTCGACCGGGCGGAAGCCGGCCTCGGCCCACGCCTTCTGGCCCTCGGGCGTGTACTGGAAGTCGACGAACGCCTTCGCCTGCTCGAGGTGCTTGGAGGTGTTCACGACCGCGATCGGGTTCTCGATCTTGAACGTCGTGTCGGGCGTGTGGTGCTCGACGGCCTCGCCCGAGCGCTCGGCGAACAGCGCCTCGTTCTCGTAGGAGAGCAGCACGTCGCCGGTGCCCTGCAGGAAGGTCTCGGTCGCCTCGCGGCCGGACTTCGGCTGGACCTTGATGTGGTCGCCGATCAGCTTCGACAGGTACGCGAGACCGGCCTTGGGGTCGGCACCGCCGTTGGACTTCTCGGCGTACGGCGCCAGCAGGTTCCACTTCGCGCTGCCCGAGGAGAACGGGTTGGGCGTGACGACCTCGACGCCCGGCTTGAGCAGGTCGTCCCACGTCGTGATGTTCTTGGGGTTGCCCTTGCGGGTCACGATCGTCACGACCGAGCCGAAGGGGATGCCCTTGTGCTCGTTCTGGTTCCAGCTCGCATCGACGAGACCGGCCTTGACCAGGCGGGTGACGTCGGGCTCGACGCTGAAGTTCACGACGTCGGTCGGCAGGCCGGCCTCGACCTTGCGCGACTGGTCGCCGGAGGCGCCGTAGGACTGGCTGAACGTGATCCCCTTGCCCTCGGGCGTCGCGTCGAACGCGGGGATGACCTTGTCGAAGCCGACCTTCGGCACGGCGTAGGCGACGAGCGACAGCTTCGTCGACGCTCCACCGCCGCCGCTCGCGGCGGACTTCGCGGTGTCGCTGGTGCCGCCGACCTCATCGCTGGCGCCGCCGCACGCCGCCACGACCAGGGCGAGGAGGGCGACCGCCAAGGCAGTGGCGTTCTTCACGGGAAGGGCTCCTTGAAATAGACAAATCCCGACTGGGATTCGCCATATTAGCCCAATACCACTAACCCGATGGGATTTATAACTGTTATCGAGTATGCCAGGCGTCGGGATCGTCCGCCAACGCGTCAACTTGCGTCGGCAGCGACCCCGCGGCGAGGTCCGCGAGCGTGACGTGCTCGACCACGTCGCGCAGGTTCTTGCGCACCGCGATCCACACGCGCTGCAGCGGCTCGGCGGGCCCGGAGTAGGTCACACCCTCGGGCCGTTCGCCACGCACCGCGGCGAGCGGACCGTCGACGGCGCGGATGATGTCGGCCACCGTGATCTCCTCCGCCGGGCGGTTGAGCCTGTGGCCTCCCTCCGCCCCGCGCACGCTCTGGACGAGTCCGGCGTGGCGCAGGTCGGAGAGGATGTTCTCGAGGAAGCGCTGGGGGATTCCCTGGGCGGTCGCGATCGCTTCGGCGCGCACAGGCGCGCCCTTGTCTTGGGCGGCCGCGAGCTCGGCGGCCGCCCGCACCGCGTAATCGGCCTTGGCGGAGACTTTCACCCGCGCATTGTGACCTCCTAGAACGCCGGGAGGACCGCGCCCCGGTACTTCGAGTCGATGAAGTGCTTGACCTCGGGTGACGTCAGCAGCTGCGCGAGCTTCTTCACGCGCGGATCGTTGCGCTCCTCAGGGAGCGTCACGAGGATGTTCTGGTTCGGGTTGTTCTGCGCCTGCTCGAGCGCGAGCGCGTCCTCGGCCGGCGTGAGCTTGGCCTCGAGCGCGTAGTTGCCGTTGATGACGGCGAGGTCCGCGTCGTCGAGCGCGCGCGGCGTCTGCGCGGCTTCGACCTCTGCGAACTTCAGGTTCTTCGGGTTGGCCGCGATGTCGCGGACGGTCGCGGTCTCGCCCGAGTCCTTGAGCGTGATCAGCTGGTTGGCGGCGAGTAGGCGTAGCGCGCGGGCCTCGTTGGTGGCGTCGTTGGGGATTGCCACCTGGGCGCCGTCCGGCACCTCCGTGAGTGCCTTGACCTTCTTGGAGTAGATCCCGAGCGGCTCGATGTGGACGCCGACGATCGAGACCGCCTTGAAGCCCCGCGCCTTCTCCTGGTCGGCCAGGTACGCGGGCGTCTGGAAGTAGTTGGCGTCGAGCTGGTGGTCGACGAGCGCCGTGTTCGGGAGCACGTAGTCCGTGAACTCCTTGACCTCGAGCTTCAGGCCGGCCTTGGGCGCCAGGTCCTTCGCGATGTAGTTGAGGATCTCGGCGTGGGGAACGGGGGAGGCGCCCACCACGAGCGGCTTGTCCGGCGAGCTGTTCGCCGCCGGCTTGGCGTCGTCGCCGCCGCACGCGGCGACACCCAGGGCGAGGGTCGCCAGGGCGAGTGCGAGGAGTCGCATGCGTTTCCTTTCAGGTATGAGAGAGGCGTCTCGCCAAGCGATCGCCGAGGAACTGCAGGACCTGGACGAGGGCCACGAGGACGACCACGGTCGCGACCGTGATGGAGGTCTCGTAGCGCTGGTAGCCGTAGCGGATCGCCACGTCGCCCAGGCCACCGCCGCCCACCGCACCCGCCATCGCGGAGTAGCCGAGGACGCCGATGGTGGTGATGGTCACGCCGGCCACGAGCGAGGGGAGCGCTTCGGGGATGAGGACCTTCGTGACCACGTCGCGGCGACGGGCGCCGGACGCGAGGGCGGCCTCGACCAGGCCGCCCGGGACCTCGCGCAGCGCCGTCTCGACGATCCGCGCGAAGAAGGGGATGGTCGCCAGAGCGAGCGGGACGATCGCGGCGGTGGTGCCGATCGTCGTCCCCACGAGTGCCCGTGTGAGCGGGATCACCGCGACCAGCAGGATGATGAACGGCACCGAGCGCCCGACGTTGACGATCGCGCCGAGCAGCCTGTTCAGGAGCGGCTGCTCGAGGATCTGCCCGCGGCCGCTGATCAACAACAGCACGCCGAGCGCGAGCCCGAGCGGGATCGTCACCGCCATCGCGATGCCGACCATCACGAGCGTCTCGCGGGTCGCCTGCCAGATCAGGGAAGTGGTGTCCTCGTTCACGCCGCGAGCCTCCGGCGCGACTCCACCAGCAGCGCGCGGGTCACGCGCCGCCCGCCGATCCGTTCCGTGACGCTCGCTTCGACGCGCGCGCCGCGCGGCACCTTCAGCTCGGCGTCGTCGAGGAGGACGATCTCGCGCGTGGTCTCGTCGTCGCCGACCTCCACCCGCCCGAACGCGGGTAGCAACCCGGCGGCCAGGCGTGAGTCCCGCCGGGCGACGACCTCGCCGAGCGGGCCGTGCTCGACGACCTTGCCCGCGTCGAGCAGCGCGACCGAGTCGCAGACTCGGCGGACGACGTCCAGCTCGTGCGTGATCAGCAGAACCGTGAGGCCCAGCTCGGCGTTGATCGCCCGCAGCAGATCGAGCACCGAGCTCGTCGTCTCGGCGTCGAGCGCGGACGTCGCCTCGTCGGAAAGCAGGATCGAGGGCTCGCTCGCCAGCGCGCGGGCGATGCCCACCCGCTGTTTCTGGCCGCCGGAGAGTTGCGCGGGGTGCGAGGACGCGCGGTCGGCGAGCCCGACCAGGTCGAGCAGCTCCAGCGCGCGGCGCCGGCGCTCGGCACGGTCCACGCCCGCGATCTCCAACGGCAGCGCGACGTTCTCGGCCGCCGTCCGCGAGCTCAGGAGGTTGAACTGCTGGAAGATCATCCCGATCCGGCGGCGCGTGGCGCGCAGCTCGGCGCCGCGCATGGTCGTCACGTCGCGGCCGTCGATCAGGACTCGGCCGGAGGTCGGTTCCTCCAACCGGTTGATGCAGCGGATCAGCGTGCTCTTGCCGGTTCCGCTGCGGCCGATGACGCCGACGATCTCGCCCTCAGGGACGGTCAGGTCGACGCCATCGAGCGCGGTGACACCGTTCGGGAAGACCTTTCTCAACTGCCGGATCTCGAGCATCGAGCCCGGCAGGATAGAAAGGCACTAAATCAGATTGGATTTAGACCTATTAACCCGCGGCGGCCTTGATCGTCTTGTCGAACTTCAGGTTGCCGTTGGCGATCGAGTAGACGCCGTAGTCGGTCAGCGACGTGTCGCCGTTGGCGTCGATCGAGTACGTCCCGAGCACCGACTTGCGGTCCTTGGTGTTGAACAGCGCCTTGAGGATGTCGGCCTTGTCGCCGGTCCCGGAGCGCTTGATCGCGTCCAGGGCGAGCTCCATCGCCTCATACCCATAGATCGCGTACGGGTCCGGGTTCTGCTCGCCGAACTTCTCGGTGTAGGACTTGAAGAACTCCTGGCCGGCGGGCGGATACTCGGTCGGGTCCAGCGTCGCGATCGTGACCTTGGTGCGGTTGGCGACCTCGGTCGGGAGGCCGTCCTTCGTGCTGGCGAAGGTGGTGTCGGCGACGCCGTCCGGCCCGTAGAGCTTCGCCTTGGGCAGGGCCGCGGCGAAGTCCTTGAACACCTGTACCGCGTTGTTGGCGGTGATGCCGGCGAAGACCATGCAGTCGTCGTTGGCGGCCTTGGCGTTCTGTGCCAGCGAGCGATAGTTGGGCGCGTTCTTGTCGATCGCCTCGTTGGAGGAGATGGTGAGGCCTTGGGCCTTTGCCGAGGACTCGATGTTGCTCGCGAGGCCTGCGCCGTAGACCTCCTTGTCGTTGAGCAGCTGCACCTTGGTGCAGCCGTCCTGCTTCATCAGCGTCGCCAGGGCGGCGCCTTGGATCGTGTCCTTCGGGACGATGCGGACGTACGTCCGCTTCCCCGTCGGGTAGTACTTGTCCGGCTCTCCCGGGGTCGCGCCCGGGTCGTTCGTGGTCAGGCCGACCGCGGTGTTCGACGGGCTGATCTGCGGGATGCCGGCCTCGTTGAGGATCGGGATCGACACCGCGCTCGCACCCGAGTTGAACTCGCCGAGGTACAGCGCGGTGGACTTGTCCTGCGCCGCCTTGCGCGCGTTGGCCGAGGTCTGCTCAGGGGTCCAGGTGCCGGCCTGGGCGGTCGAGTCGTCCAGCGGGTCGTACTTGACCAGGAAGTTCCCGGCCTTCCCGCCGGCCTGCTCGAGCGCGAGCTTCGCGCCGTTGACCGCGGCTTCGGACGGCGCGCGCCCAGCACCTTGCAGCGGGTACGACGAGTAGATCGTCAGCGTCTTCGGCGCCGGTGTTCCGGACGACGATGCCTTGGTGCTCGAGCTGTCGCTACCACAGGCGGCGACGCCGATTCCGAGCACGGCGACGAGGCAGCCGGAGGCCGCCATGGAACGTGATTGCATGAAACCCCCTCCAGAAGGGATTGTTCGATGCAATCGTCGCCAGCGTGCCTTGCGATCCGATGAGGGAACTGTTGTGGCTGCGTTAGCCCGCGTTCCAGCGATCGAACACGCGGTACTCGTGCTCGAAGCCGAGCTCGGACAGCGTCGCGGTGTCGAGCTTGAAGTCGGCGCCGTGCTGCGGCGGCAGGTTCAGCCAGCGTGCGCCGAGGATCCGCAGGATGTGGCCGTGGGCGAACAGCGCGACGTCGCCACCCGCGGCCAGCGCGCGGGCGATCACGCGGTCCACCCGCTCCGCCGCCTGTGCGAGCGTCTCGCCACCCGGGTCCTGCCACACGGTCCAGCCGGGACGCTGCTCACGGATCTCCACCGTCGTGCGACCTTCATATGGCCCGTAATCGAGCTCGACGAGGTCCGGCTCGAGCACGGGCTCGTACCCGGCGAGCCGCGCGGTCTCGACCGCCCGCTGCCGCGGCGAGGCGAGCACGAGCGCGAACTCACGGCCGGCGAGGCGGGCGCGCAGGGTGCGCGCGGCATCGCGGCCGCGCTCCGTGAGGGGGATGTCCGTCGTCGACGTGTGGCGCCCGGACGCGCTCCACTCCGTCTCGCCGTGACGGGCGAGGACGATCACGTGAACCTCCTCGCCAGCGCGATCACCGCGTCCGCGTGCCGCTTCGCCGGCGCGCGGCCCGCTTTGAGCTCGACCACGAACGCGCTGCCGTCGTGCAGGAGGCGGTTCTGCCAGCCGATCGCCGTGCCGCGATAGGCCGGCAGCGAGCGCAGCGGCAGGCCGGTGCGGCGGGCGTACTCACGTTGGATCGCCGGGTCGGCGCCCGGTGCGCGCACGGTGATGCCGAGGTGCTGGTGGTAGTAGATCCCGAGCTGCGGGCGCACGCGGCGGACGAGCCGCATCAGCGCCTTCGTCTCAGGCTCGGACCCCGCCTTCGGGCCGGGGTAGTAGGTCCCGCGCGCACCGCCGCGCCAGCGCCAGGGGAAGTTGCGGTTCAGGTCGACGCCGCGGGCGTTCTGCCGCGTGTCCGCCGCGCGCCCGTCGGGGTTGCCCGTGCGCACGAGCCAGAACGTCACGCCCTCCACCTCCGCGGACCGCAATCGCGCCACGATCGCCTCACCCGCGGGCTCGTTGCCGTGCACGTCCCCGACCACCAACACGTTCACCGCCGCCCCTTCCTCACCCACCCGCGTGACCCGCAACTCGCGCCCCTCCACGGAGTGCCCGATGACCATCGTGGCGAGCGCGGCGGCGACCAGCACCCACGCAACATAAAGGGGCCAGGCCCCTTTATGTTGGGTGCGTGCGGGTGGTGATCGTGGGTGCGGGGGTCTTCGGCGCGTCGCTGGCGTGGACGCTGGCCGGGCGGGGGGACGAGGTGGTGCTCGTCGATCAGTTCGAGCCCGGCGATCGGCGGGCGACGTCGGGCGGGGAGACGCGGCTGATCCGCTGCGGGCATGGCGCGGAGACCGACTACACGGCGATGGCGCGGCGCGCGTGGGCGCTCTGGCGTGAGCTGGACGCCGACGTCCTCACCGAGACCGGCGTGTGCTGGTTCTCGCACGCGGACGACGACTGGGTGGCGGAGTCCGAGGCGAGCTTGCGCGAGCTCGGCATCCCGGCCGAGCGGTGGTCGGTCGACGACGCGGCCAAGCGGTTCCCGAGCCTGAGCGTCGACGACCTGTCGTGGGTGCTGTACGAGCCCGAGGCGGGCGTGCTGCAGGCGCAGAAGGCGGTGCGGGCGCTGGTCGCCCAGGCGCAGGCCCGCGGCGCGGAACTCGTCCGCGGCCGTGCGAAGCCCCATGGCGACGCCGTCCTGGTCGACGGCGCGGCGTTGGAAGGCGACCGCGTCGTGTGGAGCTGCGGCGGGTGGCTGTCATCGCTCTTCCCCGACGTGGTCGAGGTCCGCGTGGCGCTGCAGGAGCTGTTCTTCTTCGCCGGCGGGCCGGCCTGGCGCGACGTGCCGTCCTGGATCGACCCGGGGCACAACATGTACGGCACGCCCGACCTGCACGGGCACGGCGTGAAGGTCGCCTGCGACGACACCGGCCCGGCGCTGGACCCGGACGCCGAGCTCCCGCCGGCGAGCGAGACGGGCGAGAAGCGGGCGCGCGACTACCTCGCCGCCCGCTTCCCGGCGCTCGCGGACGCGCCGTTGGCCGGGAGCACGACGTGCCGCTACGAGCTCTCCGCCGACACCCACTTCATCGTCGCGCCGCACCCCGACCACGCGTCCGTGTGGCTCGTCGGCGGCGGGTCGGGCCGCGGCTTCAAGCACGGCCCGGCGCTGGCGGAGCGGATCGTCGCGGACTGGGACGGCAAGGCGGCGCTGCCGGCCCACTTCGGCCTCGCCGGGCGCTCGCTCAGGGGCGCGGGCTGGCGGTTCTGACGGCCACGAACCACGGGCCGTCGTGCAGCACCTCGCCGCCGCCGAGCTCCTCCGCGAGCCCGGCGCCGGTGAACCAGCGCTTGTAGACCGCGTGTGTCGAGCCGTCGTCGAGCACCCGCTCCTGCCACGCCTCGGGCCGGCCGTCGGGCCGCAGCGCGGAGTCGACGATCACGAGCTCGTCACGCGGCAGCGCGTTCAGCGCCTCACGCTGGTCGGCATCGAGATGCCCGTAGAAGTGCGACGAGAAGATCCGCGTGTAGCCCGGCCGCGGCGCCAGCGCGTCGCCGACCTCGAACGTCGCGTCCTTGCAGCGCGCGCCCGCGATCTCGATCATCGCCGCGCTCTGGTCGACGCCGTGCACCTCGCCCGGGAGATGGCGGGTGATGAAGCCGGTCCCGCACGCGAGGTCGAGCGTCCGCGCCGGCGGCAGCGCCAGCAGCACGTCGATCAACGCGGACACGTCCTGGTACCAGCCCGGCCGGTCGCGCTGCTCGAAGAGCCCCGCCCCGAGCCACCAATCGTCGTATTCCGCCGCCCGCTTCTCGTAGTACGCCCGCATCGCCGCATTCATCACCCGCTAGCGTGGCAGGAACGATGCCCGCGTTGATCTTCGACCTCGACGGAACGCTCATCGACACCGTCTACGCCCACGTGTTCTCCTGGCAGAAGGCGTTCCTGGAAGCCGACATGTCGATCGACGGCTGGCGCATCCACCGCAAGATCGGGATGAGCGGCGGCCTGTTCACCCGCGCGGTCAGCCGCGAGATCGGTCACGACCTCTCGGACGAGCAGGCGCGCGACCTCCAGGCCGTCCACGACCGCCTGTTCCGCGAGATGCTCCCGGCCGACGAACGCCGCCCGCTGCCGGGCGCGAAGGAGATCCTCGTCGAGTTGCGCAACCGCGGCGTCACCCACGGCATCGCCACCTCGGGCAGCCGGCCCGGCATCGACGCGAGCCTCGCCGCGCTCGAGGTGCCGGACGACATGGTCGTCGTCCAGCGCGGCGACGTCGCCCGCGCCAAGCCCGAGCCAGACCTGTTCCTCGAGTGCGCGCGGCGACTGAACGTCGAGCCCGAGGACTGCTACGTGATCGGCGACGCCGTGTGGGACCTGCTGGCCGCCCGCCGCGCGCGGATGCTGAGCATCGGCCTGCTCTCAGGCGGCTACGGCGCCGACGAGTTGCAGGGCGCGGGCGCGTACCGCGTCTACCGCGACGCCGCCGAGCTTCAGAGCTCGCTCGACGAACTCGGCGTCTAGGGGCCCGCCGAAGCGTCCCGGCACACCTGCTGCAGCACATCCGCAGCGCCTCGCGCCACCCGCGCTGCTCACGGCCCAGAGGGCCGCATCGCGAGCGCGTGCGTCACGTGTCACTGGCGGCTGCACCACATCAGGCGGGCCGATCACGCTTCGGCGAACCCCTGCCCCGCACAAAGGAGCGCGATCCGCATCGAGCTCTCGCCGCCTGACCCCTTCGTCGGGCCGATCCCCCGGTTCAGGCCGTCGCCGGACGAGACGAGCGTCGTGGTCTGCGTCGTGAGATCGCGGAGGAAGATCCCGCGCGCCGGGTTGCACTTGGCGGGCGAGAGGTTGTAGGCGTCGGAGGTGAACGCGACGCGCGTGCCGTCGGCGCTCAATGATGGGTGCGAGGAGCCGCCGAAGGCCGGCGCGCCGGCGACGCCCGAGGCGCGTGAGGCGAGCACGGTCGTGCCCGCGTCCAGGTCGCGCACGTAGACGCCGGTGTCGTCCTCTCCCGCGCCGCGGGCCGTGAACGCGACCCGCGTCCCGTCGTCGGAGAGCGACGGCTCGGCGGCCGAGGACGACGCGGCCGGGGGCGCGACGACGGTGTCGGCGCCCGACGCCGTGTCGTGGACGATCACGCGGGGCCCGCGCGTGAACGCGACCCGGCTGCCGCCGCGGCTCACGACCGGGTCCCACGCGTCCCCGGAGGACACGCGCGTCGTCACCCCCGCCGCCAGGTCGCGCAGGAACACGCCGTCGACGGCCGTGAACGCGAGATAGCGGCCGTCCGGCGAGAGCGCGGGCTCGTAGATATCGCCCGCGCCCGCCGGCGGCACCACCCGCGTCGCGCGCCCACGGCGCAGGTCCGCCACCCACACGTCGAGCGCCCCGCGCGACGACTCCGACGTCTCGTACGCGACCGTCCGCCCGTCCGCCGACAGCGACGGGTTGTACGCGGAGTGGTGGTCGCGCGAGAAGTCGATGCCGAGCGACGCGAGCTGGGACCGCCCGGTCTTCGTGTCGGTCACGTAGACGCGCATCTGGCCGTAGCGCTTGGCGAAGTTCAGGTTGCCCTCCGCCGACTCGAACGCGACGTAGCGCCCGTCCCCCGACACGGCCGGGTTGTAGGCCGAGCGCGGGGTGCGCCGCTCGGCCGACCGCAGCGCGGCGACGGCGCCGAGCGCACCGGTGGCGACGCTGATCTCCCCGCGCGCCTTGGCCGTGGCCAGCTTCGCGTCGTAGGACTCGTACGCGACGTGCTCGCCGTCGGCCGCGAGCACGGCGTTGTTGGAGTAGTTGGAGGCGGTGGCGATCGAGCCGCGCGGCTGCTTGAGCGGCGGCGGGCCGTTGTAGCGCGTCTGCTGCAGCCAGCGCGGGACCTGGCGGAGCTGGCGGGCGAGCAGCCGTCGTGCCTGCGATGGCGGGATCGCCCGCCCGCGGACGCCGCGCTGCACCATGTCGCGCAACGTCTGCTCGGCGGCGCCCTGCGCGTGCGCTCGCGACTTGCCGTTCAGGCGGCAGATCATCAGCGGCGAGAGCTCCGAGCGCCGCAGGTAGCGGAACCGCGTCGTCGAGGTGCCGAAGATGGCCGGCGCGGCGTCCGGGATCGCGTCCTGGTGCAGCGAGTGGAAGAAGATGTGCTGCGAGAGGTGGCCCTGCGTCAAGGTCCGCAGCGCCCTGGACTCGAGCAGCGCCATCCGCCCCGGCTCGTGCAGCTTGCCCTGCCAGGGCTTCACCAGCTCGCGCGCGAGGTCTTGCGCCTCCCAGCCGTGCAGCGCGGCCAGCCCGGCGAGGTTGCGCGTGTCGTCGCGCAGCCAGCGCCACACGTCCCCGCGCGTCACGCCCAGGAGCGAGTAGAGCCGCGTCTCGTCGTAGGGCAGCCAGTGCTGCATCACCCACGTCTCGTTCGGCAGCCAGTGGGGCGGCGAGCCCGGCGGCGCCTCGGAGTCCAGCGACTGCGTCTGCGGCTTGGCGCCCTGCGCGTACGCCGTCGGGGCCATCAACAACGCGACCAGCAACGCCAACGCCACCCTCATGGCCGCGAGCCTACTCCCGCAGCCGGTCGCCCAACTCCCGCGCGTCCGCGAACAGCGTCTCGCGCAGCGACCGGTTGTAGATCGCCGCCGCGGGGTGGTAGAGCGGGAACAGCCAGTCGTCGAGCAGCTGCCCGTGGACCTCGGCGATCTTCGCGTCGGGCGCGAAGTGCTTCAAAGCATGGCGCCCCAGCGGCACCACGAAGCGCGGAGCGATCAGCTCGCGCTCGCGCTCCAGCCACGGCATGCAGTGGGCGATCTCCGCGGGCTTGGGGTCGCGGTTCTTCGGCGGGCGCGCCTTGACCACGTTGGTGATCCAGACGTCCTCCCGGACCAACCCCGCCTCGGCGAGCAGCTCGTCGAGGAGCTTGCCCGCGCGGCCGACGAACGGGCGTCCGAGCTGGTCCTCGGTCGCGCCCGGCGCCTCGCCCACGAACATGACCCGCGCCGCGGGATTCCCTTCCCCGGGAACCATCCGCGACGCGGTCATGCACGGTTCGAAGTCACAGCCCGTGTGGGCCACGATCTCGTCGCGCAGGAGCAGCAGGTCGGCGGTCATGGCGACCGCCGACCTTAGCCACCCTTACGGCGTCGTCGTCGACAACGTGAACGTGAGCGTCTTCGAGTACGCCCCCGTCCGCAGCGCGTCGGTCGCCTTGATCTGCTGCTTGAACGAGATCGTCACCGACTCGTTCGACACCGGCGCCGTCCAGCTCGACTTGCTGAACGCGACCTGCAGCGGCTCCGGCAGCGTGAACGCGCCGTTGGCCAGGTAGGCCGGGGACGGCGCGACGCTCAGCGCCGCGTCACCCGCCGTGGAGAGCACGTTCGCCGTCGTCGACGCCGTGTACTCCTTGGCCAGGCCCGGGGTGAAGGCCCCGAAGCTCGCCGGCGCGCCCAGCGAGAGCGCCAGCGTCGCCGGCACGTTGCCGCCGACCGTGCTCGGCACCTCCGGGAAGAAGCCCGGATCGATGCCCACGCCCGGGCCGGAGAACTCGACCCAGTTGATGTTGCCGAGCGTCGTCGTCGGCGCGCCGGTGCCCGTGGCCGCGCGGAACGTGAAGAACAGACGCTGCGTACCCGAGAAGTTCAGATCGAACGTCTGGTTCGTGTACGTGTTGTTGTTCGTGCCCGTCGACTTCAGCGCGACCGTCTGGACGATCGGGCCCGTCTGCGAGCCGGTGCGGATGTCGACGATCATGCGGTCCTGGCCGACGGCCTGGGTGGCCGCGCCGCCCGCGTAGCGGAACGTGATCTTCTTGTCCGCGTTGGTCAGGTTGTAGCCGCGGTTGAGCGCGATCCAGTCGCCCGGATCGATGCCGCTGCGCACCTGTCCGCCGCCCGGATCGGTCTCGCCCGCCGGGATGGTGGCCAGCGTGGTGCCGGACTCCTCCAGCGCGTACTCGAGCTGCTGGCGGTGGACCTGCACCACGTGCTGCTTGACCGTCGTCAGCGGCGGGGTCGACCCGGCGCCGCCCTTGTCGGTGTACTCGACGGAGATGCCGCCGGCGATGTAGCCGCCGTGAGAGGCGTCCTCGGCGAGCGTGTCGAGCCAGCCCGAGCAGCCGAGCTTCTCGTCCTCGCCGTGGCCGTGCTCGTTGTGCAGGAGCACGAACGTGGCCTTGACCTTGGAGCAGTCGACCGTGCCGTCCTCCGGGTCGGTGACCGTGACGCGGTACGGGATCCGCTGGCCCCACTCGAAGAAGTCACCGTCGGTCGGGATCTGGATCGTGATCGTCGGCGACGTGTTGCCGACGGTGATCACGGTGGACTTGATGTCCTGGTTGCCCGAGGAGTCCTTCACGGTCAGCTTCGCCGTGTAGACGCCGTTGGCGGTGTACGTGTGGGTGGCGTTCGGCGTGGTCGCGTCGACCGTGCCGTCGTTGGTGAAGTCCCACTCGTAGGTGAGCGCGTCGCCGGGGTCGGCGTCGGTCGTGCCGGTCGAGGTGAAGTTCACCGTCAGCGGCGCCGGGCCGTCGGTCCGGTTCGTGTTGAGCACGGCGTTGGGCGCACGCTGGCCCTTGACGTACTCCCACTTGTACATGCCGGCGTCCGGGTTGGCGGCGAAGAAGCCGTCACCGTACGTCAGCAGGTAGAACGCCCCGTCGGCACCGAACTGCATGTCGTTGGGGTTGTCGCACTCGAACGGCTGGGTGCGGTTGGTCTGCACCGCGCCGCAGTTGAGCAGCTGGTTGATCTTCAGGATCTTGCCCTGCGAGTCGAGCTTGACCTCGCGCAGCGTGTCCTGGCCGAACTCGCCCAGGAACATCGAGTTGTCGTAGTAGGGCGGGAACTTCTTCTTGTTCGGGTTGGCCGCGTTGAACTCGTACGTCGCGGCGCCGTGCGGGGCCACGCCGCCCGTGAACAGCTCCGGGAAGAGCCGCGGGCAGGTCCCGTTGGAACCGTCGTAGTAGGCCAGGCACGGCGTGCCGAGCAGCGAGCCGGGGGTGTTGTCGCGGTACGAGTACCAGATGTCCGGCTGGACGATCGGCGGCGCGTACTCGAGGCCCGGCTCGACCGCCGGACCGCCGTTGGCGACCCAGCGCGAGGTGTTCTGCGGACCGCGGGTCGGGTCACCGCAGTTGTGCGCCTGGGGCGTCTGGTCGAGCGGGCGCGAGTTGTTGAAGTTCCAGCGGTAGTACGGCAGGTTGGGCGCGTAGCAGAGCGGCCAGCCGTAGTTGGACGGCTTGGTCACGATCTCGACGCGGCCGGTGCCGGCCGGGCCGCGGAAGTTCTCGGGGACGTTGGAGTCCGGCGAGTAGTCGGTGATGTAGGCGACGCCCTTGGAGTCGACCTGGATCCGGTACGGGTTGCGGAAGCCCATCGCGTAGATCTCGGGACGGGTCTTCGCGGTTCCGGCCGGGAACATGTTGCCGGCCGGGATCGTGTACGACCCGTCGGCTCCGACCTTGATGCGCAGCACCTTGCCGCGGAGGTCGTTCGTGTTCTGGGACGTGCGGCGGGCGTCGACGTGCGGCGCCTGGTAGAGGTTCGGCAGCTGCGACGTCGCGATCGCCACGGCCGCGCCGGTGCCGGTCAGGCCGCTCGTGTTCGCGGTCAGGAGCGGCACGTCCTGGCGGGCGAACTGGCCGTCGAAGCCGACGACCTGGTTGGCGGTGTTGATCGCGTTGCCGGTGACGCCGATGTCGAAGTCGCCGATGTTGCTCAGCGCCTCGAGCGCGGCCCGGGTCTGCGCGTTGGTCGCGTTGAACGGGATCGGCGCGGTCGTCTGGCCGTCGAAGGTCAGCGTGAACGTGCCGCCCGTGGCGTTGTTGACGCGCACGGTCTGCTGCTCGGACGTGATCAGGTCGTTGAACGGCCCGAAGCCGCCGGAGTTGCCGCCGCCGGCCGGCGTGTCGTCACCCGTGACCATCCACAGGTTGTTGTCCTTGTCGAAGTCGATGTCGCCCGCGACGTGGCAGCACGCGCCGCGGTTGTTGGCCACCTGCATGATCTTCTGCTCGGACGCGAGGTCCAGCGACGGCGTCGGGCCGTCGACGAACTTGAAGCGGGAGAGCTGGAAGTAGCCCGCCCACGTGTCCGTCCACACGCACGGATCGGCGGAGAGGTTCGGCGCCGAGCCGGTCGGGGTGGTCACGTCGGCCATCGTGCCGTCGCACTTCTTGATGCGGACGGTCGGCGGCGCGTAGTACAGGTACACCCACTTGTTGGTGGCGAAGTCGTTGTCGACCGCCGGGCCGTAGAGGCCGTCCTCGGAGTTGGTGTAGACCGGGATGTTGGCGATGATCTGCGACGTCCCGGCGACCGGGTCGTGCAGGCGCACCTGGCCCGCGCGGGCGGTCTGGATGATGCGGCCGTCCGGGAGCTGGTCGAAGCCGATCGGCTCGTTCAGGTTCGGCGGGGCGCTGATCTTGGTCTGCTGATAGTTCGCGAGCACGGTCGCGCCGCAGTCGCTGTAGACCGCGTCGGCCTTGCCGGCCGCCCACTGGACGGCGCCGCCGAGGTGGCTGCGGAACTGCGCGTTGGCGAAGCCGTCGGTGGTGTTGCCCAGCGCCGTGTAGAAGGAGCGGCCGCCCTGGTAGTCCTTGCACCAGACCACGGGGTGGTCGTTGGTGCGGGGCGTGTCCAGCGCCATCGTGTTGCCGCCGACGTACGTGTTCTCGTCGACGGTCGCGATGATGTGCGAGACCCCGCGCAGCGTCGTCGCCGGGTCGAAGTTGTACCAGCGGTCCGTGCGCTCCCAGCGCTCCGGCAGCGCCTTGCCGCCGGCCGCGTGGCCGCGGTCGGCGACCTTGACCGTCGCCAGCTGCGCGGTCGTCGGCTCGCCCACGGCGCGGGTGCCGAGGATGTTGCTGAAGAACGTCGAGCTCGGCTCGGTGGTGATCGCCGCGCCGATGCCGAGGAAACCGCCTCCGCCACGGAAGTACTTCTCGAACGCGGCCTCCTGGCTCGCGTCGAGCACGTCGCCGGTCGTGTTGAGGAACACGACGGCCTTGTACGGGGCGAGCCCCGCGTCGGTGAACTTGCTCGCGTCGTTGCTCACGTCGAACGACGCCCCGGGCGGGGCGGCGGCCTGCAGGGCGGCCACGCCCTCAGCGGCGCCCACGGTCGCGTTCTTGGTGAAGACGAGGACGCTGTACGGGTCCGACTGAGCGGACGCGGCGTCGACGGCGGCGGCGAATGGCAGCACCGCGCATGCGGCGGCCAGCCCGGCGCGCCGGCGCCAGGTTCTACGACCCATCCTGAACTTCTCCCCCTTTGGTCTGTATCCGGTCCTAAGCGCGCACCGTTAGAACTGGATGAGAACTACTTCGGGAGGAAGCATCTCCCGAAGTTCTCATGAAGTCAAGATGAGAGCGTTTTTAGTCGACCAGTCGACGCTGCACGGCCCAGCGGGAGAGCTCGTGGCGGGAGGAAAGTTGCAGCTTGCGCAGGACGGCCGAGACGTGGGCCTCGACGGTCTTCGTGGAGATGTTCAGCCGCGCGGCGATCTCCTTGTACATGTAGCCCCGGGCGATGTGGCGCAGGACTTCCCGCTCGCGCGGGGTGAGTTGGTCGAGCTCGGGGTCGACCTCGGCGGGCGTGATCGTGGCGAAGGCGTCGAGCACGAACCCGGCCAGGCGCGGGGAGAAGACCGCGTCGCCGTCGGCGATCCGCTTGACGGCGTCGGCCAGCTCGGTGCCGGAGATCGTCTTGGTGACGTAGCCGCGCGCGCCGGCGCGGATGATCGCGATCACGTCCTCGGGCGCGTCCGAGACGCTGAGCGCGAGGAAGCGCTGCGCGGGCCGCTTCTCCGCGACCTGGCGGATCACCTCGAGGCCGCCGCCGCCCGGCATGTGGACGTCGAGCAGGACGACGTCGGGCTCGAGCTCGACGATCCGCTCGATCGCCTCCTCGACCGTGGGCGCGTCGCCCAGGATCTCCACGAGGCCCTCGAGCTCGGACTTGACGCCCGCGCGGAAGAGCGAGTGGTCGTCGACGATGAAGACGCTCGTCACTCCATCACCAGCTCGACCTCGGTGCCGGAGCCCGGGTTGGAGTGGATGGTCGCGTGCCCGCCGTGGCGTTCCATGCGTCCGATTATCGAGTCCTTGACGCCGCGGCGGTCCTCTCCCGTCGCGTCCGGGTCGAATCCCGGACCGCGGTCGCGGACGAAGACCTCCGCGCGGCCGTTCTCGACCTCGGCGTAGAGCGAGATCGGCTCGGGGCCGGCGAACTTGCTCGCGTTCACGAGGGCTTCCCGGGCCGCCGCCACCAGCGCGGCGGCGCGCTCGTCGAGCGGGCCGTCGCCGACGGTCACGACCTCGATCGGCACGTGGTGGTCGGCCTCGACCTCGGCGGCCGCGGACTCCAGCGCGCCCGCCAGCGTGGCGGTGCCGGCGGGGCGGGTGTTGTTCAGCCAGGCGCGCAGCTCGCGCTCCTGACGGCGGGCGAGGGCGGCAACCTCGCGCGGGTCGTCGGCGCGCTTCTGGACCAGCGCGAGCGTCTGCAGGACGCTGTCGTGCAGGTGGGCGGCGACCTCGGCGCGCTCCTGGCTGCGGATGCGCTCGGCGCGCTCGTGGGCGAGGCCCTGGACGAGCCGGATCCACCAGGGCGCGAGGATGATCGTGAAGGCGATCAGGACGACCGCGATCGGCAGGACGACGTCGCGGGCGGGCGCGAGCGAGTCGTTGAGGCTGAGGAAGAGCAGCGCGCCGCCGATCACCAGCGCGGCCCCCACGCCGGCGCGGTTCATCGCGGTGCGCGGAAGCTCGGTGCGCTGCGTCTTGGGCTCGTCCGGCTCCGCGGCCGCCTGCGACTGGCGCCAGATCAGCGCGCCGCCGGCGGCGACGACCACGAACGGCCAGGTGATCCGGTCGCCGAACCAGAGGCCCCAGTTGCGCAGCACGAGCACGGCGGCGAGCGTCAGGCAGCCCATCCCGGCCGCCACCAGCCAGGTGTCGCGGCGGTTGAGCAGGCGGGCGACGACGGGTCGCTCCGGCCCTTCGGCGGGGATGAACGCCCAGGCGATGATGTACAGCGGGATGCCGACGCCGCCCGCGGCGAGGGTGAGCACGAACCCGATCCGGATCAGGATCGGATCGATGCCGAGGCGGGCGGCGAAGCCGGAACACACGCCGGCGATGACGCCGGTCGAGGGCGTCCTGGTGAGCGGGACCGGCGTGGTGCTCACTCGAAGAGCCCCGCGGCGAGCAGGACGGCGCCGATCGCGGCCAGCACCGCCGGGAGCATGTAGTCGAAGCGGACATCGATGACGCCGGTGCGATCGAGCAGCAGCAGCGTGCCGAGCGCGACCGTCGCCAGACCGGCGGCGATCAGGGTGCGATCGGCACGCGCACGCTTCATCGGACGCCGCTCCCAAAAGGGGGACCCTGAAACCCGCGGCCGAGCCCGTCGTGACCGCTGGTCAGGATCACGTGCAGCGCTCCGCGTTGTCGATCAGGAGGTGTCCGACGCCGATGTCGGCGTTGACCTTCAACGTCTTCATGCCCGCCGTCCCGTGGTCGATCGCGATATCGAAGCCCTGGCCCGCCCGCTCGGGCAGGTCGGCGGCGCCGACGCCGATCTTCGCGTCGGTGACCACGCAGGTCCCGGCCGGGACGCGCACGCGCGCCTCGCCCATGCCGAGCTTCACGTTGAGTTGCGTCGTCCGCGCCGGAAGCTCGATCCGGCGCAGGTCGAGGTCGAGGTGGCCGACGCCGAGCTTGTACTGCGGCTGCAGGTCGGCAACGGTTGCGGGGCGGATCTCGCGCTCGCCCACGCCGCCGCGCAGGTCGATGTCGGCGGCGGAGACGACGGCGAGCGGCAGGACGAGCACGACGACGGGAAGGATGAGCCATCGCGGCCCGCCCAGCATCCCGGCGGCCACGAGCCCGAGGCCCGCGCAGATGGCGATGATCGCGACCGCGACGCCCCCGCCGATCGCCGCGATCAGGCCGATGCCCGTGGCCGCGCCGAGCATCGCCACGAGCGCGATCAGCACGAGCGTGGCCCGCGCGATCGCCCGCGCCGGGTCGTCGCGCACGGTTCCACCGAAGCCGCGGTAGAGCACGAGCCCGGCGACGCTGCACGCCGCGACGGCGAACAGGCCCGGGCCGATGAAGAAGCCCGGCCCCCGCACGGTCGTCAGCGCGATCAACGACAGGACCCCGGTGACGATGATCGTCGTCGTCCGCGACCGCCCCTCCATCCACGGCGGCTCCCCGGTGTCGGTCGGCAGCAGCAGCCGCAGCGCGACGTAGGCGATCAGGCCGATGCCGCTGACGAGCGTCGCGGCGGCGAACGCCACACGGACGATGACCGGGTCGATCCCGAAGTAGCGGCCCAGGCCGCCCGCCACACCCCACACGTGCTTGTCCGTCGTCGAGCGGGTGAGCTTGCGCGCGCCCGGCACGTCCTCCGGACCGGGAAGCGGGTCCTGCGGGACCATCTGGGGATCATCACCTGTGGGGGGCATGGCCCACAGGCTGCCGTCGCGAACGCGTGCGCGCCATTGGGGATCACCCTAGGTGACCCTGAGATCTCCCTATGCCAGGTGGACGACTTTGGTGCGGGTGACGGCGTCGAGGAGCTCGGGCTCGGCGGCGGTGCGGCCGGCGCGGAAGACGCTGTTGATCGAGACGGTGCGGGCGGGGAGCTCGCGCCAGGCGCGTTGGGCGTGTGACTGGGAGGGCGTGAGGACGCTGGCGAGGCCGACGCGCCCCGCGTGGAGGGCCTCGTCGAAGGTCTCGGCGACGCGGATCGTCACGACGGGGCCGCGGGTCTCGCCGCAGTGGACCAGGGAGTCGTCGGGGGCGCCGGAGAGGACCGTGGGCGGGTAGAAGAACCCCGGGCGGGGCAGCGGCTCGCCGCCCGCGTGCAGGTCCGCGCCGGCGTAGATCGCGTCCTGCACCTGGCGGTGCACCCACAGGCGATGGTCGGCGTCGATCAGCGGGCCGAGCTCGGTGTCCGGGTCCATCCCCGGCCCGACCCGCAGCGTTCCCGCGCGCCGTGCGAGCGCGTCGAGGAAGGGCTCGGCGACCGCCCGGTGGACGTGCACCCGCTCGACCGACCCGCAGGACTGCCCGGCGCCCGCGAACGCCGAGATCGCGACCTGCTCGGCCGCCCAGGCGGGATCGACGCCCGCGTCGACGATCGCCAGGTGGCTGCCCGCGGCCTCCTCGCCCGGGCGCATGACCAGGTCGATGCCCGCGTGGGTGCTGAGCGGGCGGGCGGCCCGTTCGTCGCCGTGCAGGAGCTGCAGGATCGGGCCGAGGTCGAGCAGCTCGGTGAGCCGCTCCGCCGCCAGCGGCGCCTTCTCGGACGGCTTCAGCACGACCGCGTTGCCGCTCACGAGCGCCGCGCCGAGCGCGCCGCAGCTCGCCGCGAGCGGGTCGCACCAGGGCAGGAGGATCGCCACGACGCCGCGTGGGTCGCGCAGCACGAGGTCGCCCCGCGGCGGCCGGCCGCGCTCCAGCGGGCCGATCTCGGCGTAGGCCTCGAGCGCGCCGATCCCCGCTTCCACGCCGCCGAGGGAGTCCGCGAGCGGCGTGCCGGCCTCGAGCGTCTGCATCGCCGCCAGCTCGCGGGCGTGGTCGCGCACCCGCCGTGCCGCGGCCTTCAGGAGCGAGCCGCGCGCGTCGGCCGCGATCCGCGCCCACGCGCCCTGCGCGGCGCGCGCGCTTAGCACGGCGTGGTTGGCCTCGGGGACCCCTCCGGCCGGGATGTGGCCGATCGGCTCGCCGGTGGCCGGGTCGAGAACCGCGAGCTCGGGAACCCGGCTGATGACACGCGTTTGGAGCACCCTGGCCATTTGGCTACCCCCCGACCCCACCTCGAACACTTGTGGAGTCCGGTACTTAACCGCCAATTCAAAACTTCAGAACCGTTGCTCTCGTGACGAAGACTCCGTCCAAGGAGACCACGTGTCATGACCAACGAACGCACACAGGCCTACGGGCGCGTTGTACAGACACTCGCCGAGCTGGGGCCGACGAAGCTCCTGCCCGCCGAGCAGGCTCGCATCCGCGACGCCGCCGACACCCTCATCTTCGCCTCCGACCTCGAGGAGGCCAGAGGCGCCCTCCAGGACATGGGGGACCTCACCGACCACCTGCTCTCGAGCGGCCGCTGGCTCGAGGAGCGCATAGACATGCTCGTCGCGAACCTGCTCGCCTGCGGGCCGTCCAACGTCCCCGCCGCCGCATAAGCGCCACCTAAAGGGTCAGACCCCTTAGGTGGGCTTTACCTAAAGGGTCTGACCCCTTAAGGTCTCACGAGCCATGTACGGGTGTGCGCCGCGCTGTCGTCCTGCTCGTGGTACTCGCCGGCTGTGGCTCGTCGAAGGCGCCTGAGGCGTCGAAGCAGCGAGCCACGGCGGTCCCCACCCCCGTGCCGGAGCTGACCGCGGCGCACGCCTGCGGCAAGGCCACGTGCGCGACGCTGAAGGTGCCGCTGGACCGCTCGAAGCCGGGTGGGGAGACGCTGTCGTTGAAGGTCGCGGTGGAGGGCGAGGACACCGCGCCCGTGTTCGTCTTCCTCAGCGGCGGCCCGGGCGAGCCGGGCGTGCCGTTCATCACGCGCGTGCGCAAATGGCTCGGCCCCACCGCGGACACGGTGCGCATCGTCGCCTTCGACCAGCGCGGCACCGGCGGCGCCGCGCTCGACTGCCCCGACCTGCAGAAGGAGATGGGCGCCTCGGACCTGACGCCGCCGACCGAGGACGCGGTCACCGGGTGCGCGACCGATCTCGGCGACCGCCGCCAGTTCTTCACCACCGCGGACACCGTCGACGACCTCGAAGCCCTGCGGATCGCGCTCAAGGCCGACAAGCTCGCGCTCGACGGCATCTCCTACGGCACGTACACGGCGCAGCGCTACGCACTCGCCTACCCGAAGCGGGTCGCGGCGCTCGTGCTGGACAGCGTCGTGCCCGCCGAGGGCTCGAGCATGCTCGCCACGACCCAGATGGACGCCGCGAGCCGGATCTTCGGCCCCAGCACGACCAAGGCGATCGCGAAGGTCGTCAAGGACCAGCGCCTCGGCCCGCAACTGCTCGACATGCTCACCGCGCTGTCGGTGGGCGCGCCCCGCGACCAGGGGTATATCGACGCGATCCACCAGGCCGCCGCCGGCGACGACGCGTCGCTGCAGCGCTGGCTGACCGGCGTCGGCAAGGTCGTGCACCGCTGGCCGGCCGATCAGCTCAGCCAGGGCCTGCACGCCAGCACCCTGTGCGCCGACTGGCCCGCGCCGTGGGGGGACGCCTCCGCGCCGGAGAACGGGCGCGAGGAGGCGGTGAACGCCGCCGCGGACAAGCTCACCGAGGCGGACATGTACCCGTTCGACCGCGGGACGGCGACCGGCAACGGCTTCGTGCTGCAGTGCCGGTACTGGCCGCCGGTGAGCGTCGCCAAGCCCGCGGGGCCGCAGGACCTCCCGAACGTCCCCACGCTGCTGCTCAACGGCGACCGCGATCTCTCCACCCCGTACGAGTGGGCCAAGCAGGCGCTGACGCACGCACCCGGCGGCAAGCTGATCATCGTCAAGGGCGCCGGCCACGACGTGCAGGACCAGGGCGACCCGAAGGCGCTGGCCGCCGTGCGGCGGCTCGTAGCATCCGCCGGGTGATCGACGACCTGATCCGCACCCGCCGCACGCACAAGGCGTTCGGCCCCGACCCCGTCCCGCACGACGTCCTGCTCGAGCTGTTCGAGCTCGCGCGCTGGGCGCCAAACCATCACGTGACCGATCCCTGGCGCTTCCGCGTGCTCGGCCCGAACGCCCGCGAGGCGCTCAAGCAGGCCGCCGACGAGGCCAAGCCGGGCAGCGGGTCCAAGCTGGACCGCGCGCCCACGCTGATCGCCGCCAGCGCCAAGCAGACCGGCGACAGCGCGCAGGATCACGAGGACGTCCTCGCCACCGCGGTCGCGTCCTACATCGTCCTGCTCGGCGCCCACGCCCGCGGCCTCGCCGGCTACTGGCGCACCGTCCCGGTGATGGAGTCGCAAGCCGGCCGCGCCGCGCTGAGCATCCCCGCCGACGAGCTGCCGATCGGCCTGCTGCACCTCGGCGACCCGCGCCAAGAGCAGCGCGTCCCGGACCGCGCGCCGGTCGAGGAGTTCGCGTTCTTCCTGCCGTAGCTGGGTAAGCCGTCCGGCATGGCCCCGCGCTCGATCTGGAACGGCACGATCGTGTTCGGGCTCGTCACCGTCCCGGTCAAGGTCTACTCGGCGACCGAGTCCAAGAGCATCCACTTCCATCAGGTCCATCTCAAGGACGGCGCCCGCATCGAGCACCGCCGCGTGTGCCCGAAGCACGACGAAGAGGTCGACAAGGACGAGATCGTCATGGGCTACGAGCTCTCCGACGGCTCGTTCGTGGAGCTCACCAAGGACGAGATCGCGGCGGCGGCGGGCGGGCGCTCGAAGCTGATCGACGTCGAGCACTTCGTCGCGGGCGAGCAGATCGACCCCGCCTTCTACGACAAGACCTACTACCTCGGCGCCGGCGACGACGGGGAGGCCGCCTACCGCCTGCTGCGCAAGGCCTTGGAGCAGTCCGGCAAGGTCGCGATCGCCCGCTGGACCTTCCACGACCGCGAGCGGCTGGTCGCGATCCGCCCGCTGGACAAGATCCTCAGCCTGCAGGTCATGAACTTCCACGACGAGGTCGTGCAGGTCGACGACCTGGATCTCCCGAGCCCGCAGCGCAACCCGTCCGACAAGGAGATCGAGATGGCGGGGAAGCTCGTCAAGTCGCTCGCGGCGAAGTTCGAGCCGGAGAGCTACGAGGACACCTATCGGGAGGCGGTCCTCGACGTCATCGCGCGCAAGGCCAAGGGCGAGGAGATCGTCGAGGCGCCCGAGGAGACCAAGCAGCAGGACGCCGACGACCTGATGGCGGCGCTGGAGGCGAGCCTCTAGCCATGCCCCGCCCGCTCTGGTCCGGCTCGCTCAACTTCGGCCTGGTCAACGTGCCCGTGCGCCTGACCAGCGCGGTGCGCGACCTCGACCTGCACTTCCGCCAGCTGCACGCGAAGGACGACACGCCGGTCGAGACCCGCCGCGTCTGCTCCGAGGAGGGCGTCGAGGTCGACTACGAGGACATCGGCAACGAGTACGAGGGCACGATCGTCACCGACGCCGAGCTCGCCGCCGCCGACCCGAAGAAGACCAAGACGATCGAGATCGAGGCGTTCGTCGCACTGGACGAGATCGACCCGATCTACTTCGACCACCCGTACTACCTCGTCCCCGCGGGCGAGACCGACGGCACGGTGCGCGCCTACCGGCTGCTGGCCGAGGTGATGGGCCGCACCGACCGCGCCGCGCTCGGGCGCTTCGTCCTGCGCAGCAAGGAGTACCTGGTCGCGATCCGCGCCCGTGACCAGGCGCTGACGCTCGAGACGATGCGCTTCCACGACGAGGTCCGCCCCACCGACGGCATCCCGGGCGCCGGCGGGCGCACGAAGAAGGCCGAGGTCGACCGCGCGCTGAAGATGATCGACGCGATGACCGTCGACTGGGACCCCGCCAACTACGACGACGAGTACCGCAAGCGGCTCCAGGCTGTCGTGCGCAAGAAGCGCAAGGGCGGCGCGGTCACCGCGCCCAAGGAGGACCGCAAGGCCGCCGAGCCCGTCGCGGACCTGATGGCCGCGCTCGAGGAGACGCTGAACAAGATCGAGAAGGGAGAGCCGGTCGGGGTCCGTTAGATTCGCGTGACCTTGCGCGCGCTCATCTTCGCCTCACTGCTGGTGCTGTGCGCCGCCGCTCCCGCCCACGCGGCCGACACGGCCGACACGGCCCTGCGGACCTTCGACAAGACGGACATCGGAACGCTCGACGGCTACCGCGACCGCGTCGCGTGGACAGAGGCGAACGGGACGCTGTGGACCGTCGAGGCCGGCGCCGCCGTCCAGGTGGACGTCAAGCGCGTCGACGGGATCGACGTCGCCGCCGGGCCCGACGGCCGGCCGGTCGCGGTCTATGAGCGCGGGTCGAAGTTCTACCTCTACGACTTCGCCGCCAAGCGCGAGCGAAGGATCAAGAGCCCCGGCAAGGTCCAGAACTGGGCGTTCTGGAAGGACCGGTTCGCGGTGATCCGCGACGGCCGGCTGCAGATCGTCCCGCAAGGCGGGAAGGCGCGCGACGTCGGTCGCGCCAAGAGCCTCGCCGGCAACTCGATCGACTTCAACGGTGTCGGCGTCGCGTACGTCAACGAGTTCATCCGCGATGACGAGGACGTCGAGGAGTTCGAGCTCGCCTACTGGCCGGCGACCGGCCCAGGAGCCGGCCGGATCGTGATGCGCGTGGCCCACGGCGCGTCCGGGGACACGTCGCTCGCCGGGGCGGTGTTGTCGCCGACGAAGGCCTACGCGACACAGCGCGGCGGCGAGTTCGGCGGCCCGTACCGGCTGTGGCGCGTCGACCTCAAGAGCGGCAAGAAGCACTACGCGGGGCTGCCGGCCGGCGCGAACCTGGCGGTTCCGCTCGGGGCCGAGCAGGCGGTCGCCTACGTGTGTCCGCCCGAGGACGACTTCGACGAGGACGACGCCGAGCAGCCGTGCCGGCTCATCCTGCGGAGCGTGACCTGGCGCCGGTGAGGCTCGAGTCCAGCGGCGGCGGGTCGCCGGCCAGCACCCAGTGGCGGCCGGAGCGGCGCAGGCGCCCTTCCTCCGCCAGCCGCGTCAGCGCGCCCGACACCGACGGACGGCGCGCGCCCGCCAGGTGGCTCAACACCTCGTGGGTCAGCGGCAGGTCCAGGTGAACGCCGTCGGCGTGGACCTTGCCGAAGCGGTCGGCCAGATCCCAGAAGAGCATCCACAGCCGCTCGTCGAGCCGCGGCTGCTGCGCGATCGCCATCGCGATCACGAGCCGCAGCGAGCGCATCAACGCCCGCCCGGCCAGCTCGGCGCCGATCTGCGGCCACGCGGCGGCCCGCGCGGTCCAGCGCGGGTCGAGCACGGCCACGCGCGCGGGCGAGACCACGCGGAACGCCCAGTCGACCTCGAGCGTCGAGTCGCCGGCGTCGTGCTGCCAGGGGCGTAGGAGGTCGCCCGGGCCGAGCAGCTCGGCCGCGTGCCGACCCTCGATCCCGGCGCGCCGCAGCATCAGCCCTTCGAGCACCAGCAGGCCGTAGCCGCCGCGGAAGGACTCGGAGTCGACCGGCTCGGTCCAGCTGCCCACGTCGAACTCGATCGTGGCCGCACCCGTCGCCTGACGCGCCTGCGCGCGCTGCTCGATCGGGATCAGGTCGGCCAATGCGGTATCGACGTCGAGCACGTTGACCGGATCGCTCACTGCTCCGGTTCTAGCAGCAACCGGACAAAATGGTCCGCATGGACGTTCTCGTCGCCGGAGGTCACGGGCAGATCGCCCGCCGCCTCCTGAGGCTGCTGGCCCAGCGCGGAGACATCGCGCGCGGCCTGATCCGCAACCCCGACCACGCCGCCGACCTCGAGGCCGACGGCGCCCAGCCAGTGCTCTGCGACCTCGAGCGCGACGACGTGCGCCCGCACGTCGCCGGCGCCGACGCGATCGTGTTCGCCGCGGGCGCCGGGCCCGGCAGCGGCGCCGCGCGCAAGCAGACCATGGACCTCGGCGGGGCGGTCAAGTGCATCGAGGCGGCGAAGGAGGTGGGCGTCGAGCGCTTCCTGATGGTCTCGAGCATGGGGACGCTCGAGATCGACCCGGACAGCCCGATGCGTCCCTACCTCGAGGCCAAGCGCGACGCCGACCTCGCGCTGCAGGACTCAGGACTGCGATGGACGATCGTTCGACCAGGAGGGCTGACCAACGATCCGGGCACCGGAAGGGTCGCGCTCGCGCCGCGGCTCGCATACGGCCAAGTGACGCGCGACGACGTCGCCGCGGTGCTGCTCGCGTGCCTGGGCGCGGACAACACCGTGCACGGCGCGTTCGACCTGCTCAATGGACCAGACCCGATCGAAGACGCCGTTCTCTCATTTACAAGTCGTTAGCGTCTTCGGCATGCAGCGTCGCATCCTCACCGGGATCCTCTTCTTCGCCATCGCCGCGCCGGCCAGCGCCGCGGTCGACAACGGTCCCGCCGGGGACGCGTTCTACACCCCGCCCTCGAAGCTCCCCAGCGGGCACGGCGCGCCGATCTGGCAGCGCAAGCTGACCGGGCCGGCCGCGCTCAAGAGCGCGAAGGCCAACACGCTCCTGCTCTACACCTCGACCGGGATCGACGGCAAGACCGTCGCGGTCTCGGGCGACGTGGCGGTCCCGAAGGGCAAGGCGCCCAAGGGCGGCTGGCCGGTGATCACGTGGGCGCACGGGACCGTCGGCATCGCCGACGCGTGCGCCCCGAGCAAGATCGGCACCCAGGCCAACTACGACAGCCCGCTGCTCAACCGCTGGCTGAAGGCCGGCTACGCCGTCGTGCGCACCGACTACGAGGGCCTCGGGACGCCCGGGCCGCACCCGTACCTGATCGGGGACTCCGAGGGCCGCAGCACGCTCGACATGGTCAACGCCGCGCGCAAGCTCAACCCGGACATCGGAAAGAACCTCGTCATCGCCGGCCACTCCCAGGGCGGCCAGGCCGCGCTCTTCGCCGCCTCGCTGGTCAAGAAGGTCGCGCCGCAGCTCAAGCTCAAGGGGACGGTCGCGTTCGCCCCGGTCAGCCACCTCAGCCAGCAGTCGACGCTGCTGACCGCGCTCACCAGCCCGGGCGGCCTGGCGCCGCTGGCGGCGATGATCCTGCGCGGCGTGGACATCGCCAACCCGGCGCTGAACGTCCAGAGCTACCTGTCGGACCCGGCCAAGGCGCTCTACCCGCAGATCGACGAGCGCTGCCTGGACGCGCTCGGCAAGCCGGACTCGTTCGGCTCGATCTCGCCCGCGGGCCTGGTCAAGGAAGGCGCCGACATCGCCCCGATCACTTCCGCGTTGAAGGCCGACGACGATCCGGACACCCTGAAGATCTCCGGCCCGGTGCTGATCGAGCAGGGCAAGGCCGACACGACGGTGCTCCCGAACTTCACCAACGCGCTGACCACGAGCCTGAAGGCGAAGGTGACCTACAAGACCTACGACGGCGTCAACCACGCCGGCGCGGTCGTCGATTCCAAGCCCGCCGCGGACGCGACGGACTTCATCAAGTCCAAGCTCGGCTAGAGGCCGGCGGCGCGGGCGATCGAGGAGATGTAGCCGGCGGCGGAGGCGGGACGGTCCTCCGCCTCCTTCTCCAGTGCCTTGTTGATCGCCTTCGCCACGGCGGGGGTGATGTCGCCGCGCTTCTGCTCGGAGAGATCCGGCGGCTCCTCCTGCAGGTGGGCGAAGAGCACGCGCATCGACGGGCGCCCGCCGAACGGCGGCGTGCCGGTGAGGCACTCGTGGATCATGCAGCCGAGGGCGTAGATATCGGTCGCCGCGCTGACCTCTTCGCCGCGGATCTGCTCAGGCGCCATGTAATCAAGCGAACCCAGAGCCTGACCCGGGCGGGTGAGGTTGGACGCCTGGCTGTCCTTGGCCAGGCCGAAGTCGGTGACGTACGCCGTCTCGCCGTCGAGCAGGATGTTGCCCGGCTTGATGTCGCGATGGACGAGCCCCGAGGCGTGCAGCGCGTCGATCCCCTCGGCCGGCCCGCGCAGGAGCTTGACCGTCGTCGCGAGGTTGAGCGAGCCCTCCTTGACCAGGCGGTCATGGAGCGAGCCGCCCGCGATCAGGGCCTGGACGAGGTACGGCAGGCCGCCTTCCTCGCCCGCGCCGAGCACGGGTACGACGTGCGGGTGCGAGATCTTCTGCGCCGCGGCGACCTCACGCTGGAAGCGCCGGACGAAGACCTCGTCCTGCGAGAGCTCGGTCGTGACGACCTTGATCGCCACGGGGTCGCCGCCATCCGCGACGCCCTCAAAGACGACCCCCATCCGGCCACGCCCAATGGTCCTGGTGATCCGGTAGGGGCCTACGGAATCGCCCGGCCTGGGCTCGAGTGCAATCTCAGGCATACGAGCGGGCGAAGCATATCCGCTCGACGTGAGGTCCAGCATCACCACCCGACAAACGGTCAGGCGCGACTTGCGGCTCACCGGTAAAGCCGAGAGACTAGATGCCGATCTCGCTTATGGACAAGCCAATGCTCGGTGACTACAGGATCGAGGGGATCGTAGGTGTGGGGCGCATGGGCGTCGTATATCTGGCGATCGACCGCATCACGGGACGCGCTGTCGCGTTGAAGGTGCTGCGTGACGACGTCTCGATCGATCCCGTGTACCGCGAGCGCTTCCGGCGCGAGGGCGAGCTGCTGGCCTCGCTCAGCCACCCGCACATCATCCCGATCCACGGGATGGGCGAGGTCGACGGCGAGCTGTTCATCGCCAGCCGCCTGGTCTCCTCGACGCTGCGCAACGCGATCGTGGCCGGGCCGATCCCGGTGGACACCGCGATGAGGATGCTCGCGTGCGTGGCGAGCGCGCTCGACGCCGCCCACGCGGTCGGGGTCGTCCACCGCGACGTCAAGCCCGCCAACGTCCTCGTCGACCCCGGCCTGGGCGACGTCTTCCTCGGCGACTTCGGCCTCGCGCGCGATCCTGAGGGCGAGGCGCTGACCGCCCCCGGGCAGGTCCTGGGGACGATCGACTACATGGCCCCCGAGCTGCTCGACGGGGAACGCGTGGGCGCCGCGACCGACATCTACGGCCTCGCCTGTCTCGCGATCGAGACGTTGACCGGTACCGTCCCGTATCTGCGCGACACTGACGCCGCCACCATGTACGCCCACATCGTCGAACCCCCGCCCAGCGTGTCCGAGCGTCGGCCCGAGCTGCCGAAGGCGCTCGACGACGTGCTGGCGACCGGCATGTCGAAGGATCCCGACGAGCGCCAGGCCACTGCGGGCGGCCTGGTCGTCGAGATGCTCGGCGCGATGAACATGCCGGCTCCCGACTGCCTGGCAGAAGCCGCTTAGGGGGACGAACCGAGCACTTGACGCGACCGGATCAGCAGGCGACTGCCGTCGGGGGGGAAGCGCTCAACGGGCGCTATGAGATCGTTGCGCCCATCTCCAGTGGAGCGATGGGTGCGGTTTACCGTGCCATCGACCGGGAATCGGGCACCGACGTCGCCGTCAAGCGCCTGCTGGACGTGCGTCACGCCGCGCGCTTCGAGATCGAGGCGCGCCTGCTGGCGAGCCTCAGCCACCCGCGGGTGGTCAAGGTGCTCGACCACTCGAGCGACGAGCAGGGCCTGTACATCGTCATGGACCTGGTCCACGGCGTCGACCTGGGCGCGATCCTCAAGCGCGCCGGCGACCCCGGCCTGACCATCGGCGACGCGATCGAGTACGTCCGCCACGGCTGCGAGGCGCTGTCCTACGTGCACAGCCAGCAGATCGTGCACCGCGACGTCAAGCCGCAGAACATGATCCTCGGCGACGACGGCGTGATCCTCGTGGACTTCGGCGTCGCCCGCGCGCTGGGTTCGGAGGAGGACCAGGGGACGATCGCGGTCGGCACCCCGCGCTACATGGCGCCCGAGGTCTTCGCCGGCGGCACCGTCTCGGCCGCGAGCGACATCTTCAGCCTCGCCGCCACGCTGTGGACGCTGCTGATCGGCTCGCCGCCGCGCTACGGCGACGTCCTCAAGCTCGACAAGATCGCCCCGAGCCTGCCGCCGGAGCTCCAGCAGGCGCTCGCGGGCGGCCTGGAGATGCTGCCCGAGCAGCGGATCTCCTCGGCGGCCTCGTTCGCCGAGGCGATCGGGGTGCCGCTGACCGGCGACCGTGGGCACTCGCTCGCCCAGTCGCTGGGCCGCGGGACGACCCGCCGGCGCGTCATGGAGGCGATCGTGCGCACCGCGGCGGGCATGTTCGACGCCGCGGCCTGCTCGATCGCGCTGACCGACCCGGCCAACGGCGAGCTCGTCTACGAGGCCGCGTGGGGCGCGGGCGCCTCCGAGGTCGTCGGCATGCGGCTGCCGCCGGGCGTCGGCATCGCGGGCGCGGTCGTGGCCTCCGGCGACGGCGTGTTCGTCCCCGAATGCCGCAAGGACCCGCGTTTCGCCCGCCAGGTCGCCGCCGGGACCGGGTACGTGCCATACACGATGGTCACCGCGCCGCTGCACCGCGACGGCAAGACGATCGGCGTGCTCGCCGTGCTCGACCGCCGCGACGGCGGTCCCTACCTGCGCGAGGACCTCAACAAGGTCATGTTGTTCGCCGATCTGGCGGTGGTCGCGCTCGACCTGGACACGTTCCCGCTGTCCACGGGCGGCGGCCGTACCCTGTTGGCGTAAGGGCCTGGACGTTTCGTACTTGCTGACCTTGGCGCGACCCCGTTAGGTTGCGTGCTGATGAGCTTGGACAGCCACTACGACGCCATCGTCGTCGGGTCGGGCTTCGGCGGGTCGGTCACGGCCTACCGCTTGGCCGAGGCCGGCAAGCGCGTGCTCGTGCTCGAGCGCGGGCGCCCGTATCCCCCCGGGTCGTTCACGAGAAGTCCGTTCCGGGCGCGCGAGAGCTTCTGGGACCCGCCCCGCGGCCTGGTCGGCATGTACCACTACTGGTCGTTCAAGGGCATCGACGCGCTGGTGAGCGCCGGCCTGGGCGGCGGGTCCCTGATCTACGCGAACGTGTTCATCCGCAAGGACGAGAACTGGTTCGTCCAGGAGGACATGTCCGACGGCGGCTACGAGTACTGGCCGGTCAACCGGGCCGACCTGGACCCGCACTACGACCGCGTCGAGAAGATGCTCAAGCTCCAGCAGTATCCGTTCGACCACGAGCCGTACGCGTCGACGCCGAAGACGATCGCCTTCAAGGAGGCCGCCGAGGCCAACGGCCTGGAGTGGTTCCTCCCCAAGCTCGCCGTCAGCTTCTCCAACGAGGGCCGGCCGCCGGTCCCGGGCGAGGCGGTCGTGGAGGAGATCCCGAACCTGCACGGCCGCACGCGCACGACCTGCCAGCTGTGCGGCGAGTGCGACGTCGGCTGCAACTACGGGTCCAAGAACACCCTCGATTACAACTACCTCACGTACGCCAAGCACCACGGGGCCGAGATCCGCACGCTGGCGGACGTGCGCCGGATCGGGCCACGTGCCGACGGTCATGGCTACGACGTCACGTACGCGGACCTCGCCGAGCATCCCGAGCACCCGGTCACGTACGACCTGACCTGCGACCACCTGATCCTCAGCGCCGGGACACTGGGCACCACGAACCTGCTGCTCAAGAACCGCAGCGCGTTCCCGGCGCTCTCGCGCAAGCTCGGCAGCCGCTTCTGCGGCAACGGCGACCTGCTGACGCTCGCACTGAACACGACCAAGGTCACCGACGGCGTGCGCGAGCCGCGGATCGTCGACCCCGGCTACGGCCCGGTGATCACCTCGACCGCGCGGATGCCCGACGCGAATGATCCCGGCGGCTCCGGCCGCGGCTTCTACCTGCAGGACGCCGGCTTCCCGCAGCACCTGGCCTGGATCCTGCACGTGGTCTCCGCCCCGAAGCAGCTCTGGCGCTGGCGCGAAGGTGCGGCCTACCTGGTCAAGAACTGGCTCTCGAAGGACGCGGACACCGACGTCACCGGTCACATCGCCGATCTGATGCTGCCGTCCGAGCTGTCCTCCGGTGGGCTGCCGCTGCTCGGCATGGGACGCGACGTCCCCGACGGGCGGATGTTCCTGCGCAAGGGGCAACTCGACATCGACTGGCGCAAGGCGTCGGGCTCGGACGAGTACTTCACCCGCCTGCGCAACACGTCGCGGGACTTCGCCACCGCGCTCGGTGGTCGCTTTACGGACAACCCGCTGTGGTTCCTGCGGCGGGTGATCACGGTGCATCCGCTCGGCGGCGCGCCGATGGGACGCCACGCGGGCGAGGGTGTGGTGGACGCCTACGGCAACGTGTTCGGCCATCCCGGCCTGCACATCGCCGACGGCTCGGTCATGCCTGGCCCCACGGGACCGAACCCCAGCTTTACGATCGCGGCGCTGGCGGACCGCTTCGCCGACCAGATCATCGATCCCGACCGACGCGCCGCGGAGGCGGCGGCCTCATGAGCTCAAGCGTTCGCTTCACCGAGGAGATGCTCGGGCACGTCACGTTCGGCGAGCTCGACTTCGCCCGTGGCGCACAGCCGAACCGCGACGGGTCAGGGGCGTTCAAGTTCCACCTGACCATCGAGGTCGCGGACATCGAGTCCTTCTCCCACGACCCGCTGCGGCCCGCCACCGCGGCGGGCTGGATCGAGTCCGACGCCTTCGGCGGCAAGCTGCCGGTCGAGCAGGGCTGGTTCAACCTGTTCGTGGACGTCGAGCCGGGCGTCAAGCACATGCTCTACCGGCTCTGGTTCCGCGACGGGGTCGGCCACCCGCTGACGATGACCGGCTTCAAGCTGGTCAAGGACGACGCGGGCTTCGACGTCTGGAAGGACACCACGACGCTCTTCACGCGCGTGCTCCAGGGCCACGTGGCGGCGGGCGACGACGACGCGGCGACCGTCATCGCCTCCGGGATCATCATCATCCGTGCGCGCGATTTCGCCAAGCAGTTGACGACATTCCGCGGCCAGGTGCCCGGGATGGCGAAGTTCGGGGTGATCTTCGTGCAGCAACTGGCCGAGGCCTACCTGCGCAAGGGGCGGCGACATGGCGTCCACGCGTAAGGCCAAGCGCCTCGCGGCCGCCGACGCGGCCCGCAACGCCACCTCCAACCGCACGCACGTGCTCGGCGTCCTCGCGGGCGGCGCGGTGCTGACCGTGTTCACCGCCGAGGTGATGCGGGTGTGGCGGCTCGGGACGCTTCCGCGCAGCCGCCAGATCTCGTCCGAGGAGGATCGCCGGGCGAAGCCGATCGAAGCGGTGATCACCCTCAAGGAGGGCTACGCGGTCAGCCGCACGCGCGAGAACGCGCTGTTCAACATGCTCGCGTCGTTCACCGTCGCCTTCGGCATCACGCGCGGCATCACGTGGACGATCCGCACCAAGGGCGGCATCGGGCCGATCAAGGACGTCGTGGTCGGTGACCGCCACATCCACCACTTCCTCCCCGGCGGCATCATCGCGCTGGCCGCCGGCGGCACCGCGATCGGCACCAAGGGCGAGAAGCTCGACAAGTACCTGGCGTTCCCGTTCGGGGTGGGCGTCGCGCTCGTGCTCGACGAGACCGCGCTGCTGCTCGAGCTCGACGACGTGTACTGGACCGAGGAAGGCGTGCTCAGCGTCCAGATCGCGTTCGCCGCGATCGCGATGCTCTCCGCGCTGGCGTACCTGATCCGGATGCTGCGCCACGGCGAGGCGCAGGACTCCGAGACCGACTGGGAGCTGGCCGCCAAGGCCTGGGACGACCTGCAGATGAGCTCCGGCGGGGTGCCGGGGATCGGCTTGTGACAAGGAAGGGAATCTGAATGGCCAAGACGATCCGCTCGGCGGACTTCAGGCTGACCGCCCGGCAGATCCTGCAGGCGAAGAACCGCCCGCAGACCGAGCCGTGGGAGGACTGGGTGACGATGGCGCTGTCCGTCTTCACCCTGTTCGCCGTCTTCTGGGACGGCTGGCTGCACAACAACTCCACGACGCTGGACAGCTTCTGGTCCTCGGCGCACATCATGATGTACGCCGGGCTGAGCTTTCTCGGCGGCTGGATCGGGGTCGTCTTCGTCAAGCGCCAGCCGAAGGGGTTGAAGAAGCTCAACATCAGCATGGAGGCCGTGCCCTTCGGCTACGGGCTCGCGCTCGTGGCGTTGCCGCTGGCCGCGCTCGGCGGCCCCGGTGACTTCGCCTGGCACGCCGCCTACGGCTTCGAGAACCAGATCGACGCCCCGTTCAGCCCGACCCACCAGATGCTCTTCCTCGCGGGCGGCCTGCTCGGCGGGATCGGCCTCGCGTCGACCTGGAACCGCCCGGGCCGCGTCCTGCCGCTGAGCAAGCTCTGGCCCGCGCTGATCTCGGCCACGGCCGTGCTGGCAATGGTCTCGTTCACGTTCATGAACCTGCTGCCGTGGTTCTGGACGATGGTCCCGAGCGGGGACTTCCAGGACAACCTGCTGACCTTCAAGGACGCCTACGCCCCGGGCTCGGGCGACTCGGTCAAGCACGTCGAGGGGCTCTACGACTCCGCGATCAACTACAGCGGCGACGTCTTCCCGTACTACCTGTTCTCGAACATGGCCTCGATCGGCGGCATCCTGATCTGGACCGCCGCGTTCGTCGCCACCGTGCTCTACGTGCGGCGGCGCTGGGTGCTGCCGTTCGGCTCCGTGACGATGATGTGCACGCTGCTCGCGGTGCTGTTCCCGTTCTTCACGCGGTTCACGCACATCGAGTTCATCTTCACGCTGATCGTCGTCGGCCTGCTGGTCGACACCCTCTCGCGACTGATGCTCGTCGAGGACCCGGTCTCGCGGTTCCGCATCCGCGCGTTCGCGCTGATCGTGCCGCTGCTGATCTGGGGCCCGTGGGAGGCCGCGATCGCGCTCTTCGGCGACGGCGGCCTCGGCTGGCATCCCACGATGTGGACCGGCGTGCTGACGACCTCGATGGGCGTCGGCTACGGGATCTCGCTGATCATGTTCCCGCCGGCGCTGCCGGCCGTGGAGGACGAGGCGGAGGTGGCGTAGTGCTGAACCCGTTCGTGATGACCAAGCTGATGCTCAACGCCCGGCGTGCGCCACTGGATCGCACGCCCGCCGATGTGGGCCTGGAGTACGAGGACGTCTCCTTTCCCTCATCCGACGGGATCGGGCTGAAGGGCTGGTTCATCCCGAACGGGTCCGCCGAGCCCGGCCCGGCCGTGGTCTTCGTGCACGGGTGGATGTGGAACCGGCTCGGCAACGTCGCCCACCAGGTCAAGGGCCTCAAGGACGCCGACGTCGACTTCCTGCCGGCCGCCAAGGGCCTGCACGACGCCGGCTACCACGTGCTGCTCTTCGACGTGCGCTGGCACGGGGAGTCCGAGCGCAGCTCGAAGCCGTTGTCGTACGGGCCGGTCGAGGCGCGCGACTACATCGGCGCCGTCAACTACCTGCGCGCGCGCCCGGACGTCGATGGCGACCGGATCGGCGCGATCGGCACGTCGATGGGCGGCAACATCGTCATGTACGGCACGCCCGACGCGCAACCGATCAAGGCGATCCTGGCGATCCAGCCGACCCGCCTGGCGGTGTTCAACAACAACTTCATGCGCACGGAGATGGGGCCGCTCGGGCCGCCGATGACCAAGCCGATGGAGCTGGTCTACGCGGCGATGCGGACGCCCCGCCCGGGCAAGCACGACCCCGCGGTGCCCGCCCGCAAGCTGGGCGACACGGTCGTCCAGTACGTGCAGGGGACGGGCGACCCGTGGGGGCGGATGGAGATCGTCGAGGAGTTCGCCTCGGTCACGCCGGCCAACGCGGGGCCGGTGATCAAGTTCCCCTCGACCGGCCGCTACGAGGGCTACGGCTATATCTCCGAACGGGTCGACGAGGTCGTCGGCTTCTTCCGCGAGCACCTCTAGCGCGATCTTCGCGAGCGGACTGCGTCCGCTGTTTAGGGGGTTCCCTCATTTAGTTCTCCGTGGGCTGACCATAGGGTCGGCCCATGCCGTTTCGCCCGCTGCTGCTGACAAAACTCATGCTGCGTTCACACCGTGCGCCGCTCACGCGCACGCCCGCTGACGCAGGACTCACTTATGAGGATGTGTCGTTCCAAGCGAGCGACGGCGTCGGGTTGCGGGGCTGGTTCGTGCCCGCCGAAGGCGTCGCGCCGGCGGTCGTCTTCGTGCACGGGTGGATGTGGAACCGGCTCGGCAACATCGCGGGCCAGACGCCGGTCCCCGACCGCGACGTCGACTTCCTCCCCGCCGTCCGCGCGCTGCACGATGCCGGCTTCGGCGTGCTGCTGTTCGACCTGCGCGGGCACGGCGAGAGCGCCGACGCCCCCGGCCCGCAGACCTACGGGCCCGTCGAGGCGCGCGACTTCGTCGGTGCCGTCGACTACCTGCGCTCGCGCGCGGACGTCGACCACGAGCGCATCGGCGCGATCGGCACGTCGGCGGGCGGCAACGTCGTGCTCTACGGGACGCCCGACGCGCAGCCGGTCAAGGCCGTGCTCGCGATCCAGCCGACCAAGCTGACCTCGTTCAACACGAACTTCGCCCGCACCGAGCTCGGCCCGCTCGGGCCGGCGCTGATCAAGCCGGTCGACCTGTTGTACGCCGCCCTGGGCGCGCCGCGACCCAGCCGGCAGGACCCCGCGGTCCCGGCGCGCCGGCTCAACGGCACCGTCGTCCAGTACGTCCAGGGGACGGGCGACCAGTGGGGCGAGATGGCGGTCGTCGAGGGCTTCGCCGCCGCCACGCCGCACACCGCCGGACCGGTGATCCGCTACCCGTCCACCGAGCGCTACTCCGGCTACCAGTACATCTCCGACCGCTCGGACGACGTCGTGGCCTTCTTCGCGACGCACCTCTGACGGACGAATGTCGGACGTGCGCTCAGGCTTCCCTCATCTAGGGTGCGCCGATGCTTCGGATCCTGCCGGCGCTCGCCGTGCTCGCCCTGGCCTTGCCCGCCACCGCGTCAGCCGCGCCGTTCGGCGATCTGCCCTTCCAAGCCCTCAAAGGGCCCGCCGTCTGCCTGCGGGCGACGGGCGCTCCCGGTGAGCTCGTCCGCCAGACCGAGACCACCGCGCCGTTCCTGACGGCCGCGCCGGCGGGTCTGACGGCGGGCGGCGTCCTGCCGACCGACGGCGCGCAGGACTGCGTCGAGGTCGCGAGCTGGCCCGGCGGCGGCGGTGTGCTGGCGTTCCCGGTCTACTCCGAGGCCGACGGGGAGACATGGGTGCGCGGCTTCCTGCGCGAGCCCGGACACGACTGGGGCGAGCCGGTGGACATCCTCCCTCCCGGCCCGCGATCCGGGATCGAGCTCGCGGTCGCGGCCTCAGCGCGCGGCGACGCGCTCGTCGCGACGAGAACGAGCGACGAACGCCGGCGCCAGGTCGTGACGGTCGCGCGCCGGCTCCCGGGCGGAGCGTTCGGAGCCCCCGAGCGGCTCGACTCGCGCCGGGCGAACCCCGAGGACCCCTCGGCCGTGCGCGCGGGGTACAGCGCGGCGGGCGAAGCGGTGGTCGTATGGACCGTGCGCGGGCCTGACGAGGATGCGCGGACCGAGTTGTGGGCGGCGGTCGCGCCGCCCGGCGCGGCCTTCGGCGCGCCCCAGCGGGTGGGTGAGACGGACGGCGGGCCGTACGCCCTCGCGGTCGGCGAAGACGGTCGCGCCCTGGCCGTCTTCACGTCCGCGGATCGCCTGGTCGCTGCCGAGCGGGCACCGGGCGGCCAGTTCGCCGCACCGACCACGCTCGTGCGCCCCGCCGACACGCTGCGCAACTCCCCGGCGGCCGTGCTGCGCCCCGGCGGCGGGGCGGTCGTGGCCTGGACGAGCCCGACCATCGCAGGCTTGACGGTGCGCACGCGCGAGCAGGCGGGCCGCTTCGGGCGGGCGATCGATCTCGTGTACCCGAAGCGCCTCCGCGGCGACGCGATGCGGATCCAGCAGCGGTTCGTGCTGTCGGGCGGGGGTGACCTCGCGCGCGCGGTCGCGACCGCCGACGGGCGGGTCATGGTGACCTGGGGTCATCTGGCCAAGCGCCAGGGCGCCTGGCAGGTCGTCCCGGGCGTCGCGCAGGTGAACTTCGCCGGGGACTCGTACGAGGTCTACGGCCTGACGGGCAGCCTCCGGGACATCGCCGAGATCACGCCCGTCGTACTCGCCGACGGGTCGTCCGCCGTCGCCTGGAGCGACAATGACCGGCTCGGAGCGGGCGGCCGGATCCGGGTCGCGCGCGACGGCGCCCCCGAGGCCGCCGATCCCCCGGCGCCCAGGGTCACGCTGACGCCGCCACGCTCGCGCGCGCTCAAGGACTCTGACTCGTTGGTCCTGCGCGTCAGCTGCTCCGCCGCGTGCGACATCGACGCGCAGCTCGAGGGCAGGCCGCCGATCGCCGCGTCAGTGTCGTTGGCGAAGGCGGGTTCCGACCGCCTCGTGTTCTCTCCGTACGACCGTCCGCTCGTCCCGCGCGGCGGCGGCAAGGTGCGCATCGTCGTGCGCTCGAGCGCGCCGGGCGCGCGCACGGTCACGGTGCGCACCCTGTCGCTGACCCTGCGGCGGGCCAAGATCCTCTACCCGCCGCGCGTGCTCGGCCTGACGCTCGCACGCGACGGCGACGACCTGCTCGTGCGCTGGCACACCGCGAAGCCCGCCCGTCCGCGCGACTACTTCGTCATCGCCGTCGACGACCAGGACGAGACGGTCGGCGTCGGCAATCCGACCGGGCGTGCGCGGCGGACGAGCTTCAGCGTGCGGATCCGCAAACCGACCGGCGCCGTGCGGGTCGACGTTTATTCGATCGCCGAGAACGACGACAACAAGTACCGCCGGACGACGGTGAAGGTGCCGCCGCGCTAGAGCATCTTCTGGGTGTTGCCCTTCTTGACCCGCATGACGCGGCGCATCGTGCGGGCGAGGGCCAGGGGCTGCTTGAGCGCGCCCAACGCCATCTGCACGTTCGAGCCGCCGGCCAGGGCCGCCTTGCCGGAGATCTTCATGATGTCGTTGATCATCTTCTGGTCGCGCTCGAGCAGCCAGTACTCGACCATCTGGCCGTTCTCGATGTGGAAGACGCCGATCGCCTCGCCGGGGATCTCCATGCCCTTGCCGACGACGATCCGGTACTTGACGAGCGCGCAGGCGTGGTCGTCGGAGGTGACCGCGTCGTGGAGCTCGCCGATGAAGGTCCCCTGCTCAAGGCCGAGCTTGTAGAGCTTCTTGTAGAGCTCCAGGATCGCGTCGTGGCCGACGTGGTCGCCGGAGAGGAAGTGGTTGCCGGGGTAGTGGACGATGCAGTTCTGCCCCACGAGCGTGGAGAACGTCTCCATGTCGTTCTCCATCAGCGAGTTCCAATACTTGCCCAGGAACTCGAGCTGTTCCTGCTTGCGGGCCTCCGAGGTGCTGGTCGGGGAGGTCACGTACTCGTCCTTTCTCAGGCGACCGCCGCGGGCTCGCGGCTCTCGTCGTGGGCGGTGTCGGACTCGAAGTCCGCGTTGGGAAGGATGCGGTCCAGCCACTTCGGCAGCCACCAGTTGGCGTCGCCCATCAGCTCCATCGTCGCCGGGACGAGGACGAGCCGGACGAGCGTGGCGTCGAGGAAGATCGCCACCGACAGGCCGACGCCGATCTCCTTGATCTGCGGCACGCCGGTGAGCGCGAACACGGAGAAGACCACGACCATGATCAGCGCCGCGCTCGAGATCACCTTGGCCGAGCCCTGGAGCCCCTCGGCGACCGCGCGGCGGTTGTCGCCGGTCGCGTGGTAGCGCTCCTTGATCCGGCTCAGCAGGAAGACCTCGTAGTCCATCGACAGGCCGAACACGATCGCCAGGAGCAGTGGCGGGGTGATCGCGTTCACGTAGCCGAGCGAGTCGTAGCCGGTCCAGTCGAACCAGCCGTACTGGAAGAACATGACCAGCACGCCGTAGGCGGCACCGACGGTCAGGAGGTTCATCACGACGGCCTTCAGCGGCAGCACGACCGACCGCAGCACCACCAGCAGCACGACGTAGCTGCAGATCAGCACGAAGAGGAAGATCTTCCACAGGCCGCCGGAGATCTGGTGGGTGAAGTCGCGCGTCTGGGCGCTCGCGCCGCCGACCTGGACGTCGGCGAGCTTCGCCAGGCCTGACGCCTTGCCGCCCTCCTCGCGCAGCCGCTCCACGAGGTGCAGCGTCGCCTCTGACTCCGGATCCTGCGCGGGCACGACCTTGATCAGGGCGGCCTTGCCGTCGTCGGAGGCGATCGCGTCGTCGACGCGGGCGACCCCGTCGGTCGCCTTCAGGCCGGTGATGTAGCTCTGCAGCGCGGTCTGGTTGGCGGGATCGGAGATCGCGCTGTCGAAGTTGGCCACGATCAGCGTCGGCGCGGACTCGCCGGGCGCGACGAGCTTGCCGGCCAGCTCGGCGCCGACGCGGGTCTCGTTGTCGGCCGGGAACTGGCGCAGGGCGCCGTTGCCGAACTGCAGCGAGAGCGCGGGAATGGCGAGCGCGAGCAGGATGCCGGCGGCGACGATCGCCGACAGCGCCGAGCGCTTCATCACCGCGGTCGACCACTTCTCCCAGAAGGTCGGCGTGCCGGCGGGCTTGGGCTTCTTCGGCCTGACCCGCCGGTAGAGCGACCCGGTGACCGTGACGATCTTGCCCTTCTTGTCGGCGCGGTCGCCGAGCATGGCGATCAGCGCGGGCAGGAGCGTGACCGCACCGATGATCGCGATCGCGACGACGACGATCGCGCCGATCGCCAGCGAGCGCATGACGGTCGAGTCGATCAGGAACAGGCCGGCGAGCGAGACGATGACCGTGATGCCGGAGAAGACGACCGTCGCGCCGGAGGTCCGCATGGCGACATCGAGCGCCTGGGCCTTGTCCTTCCCGGCGTGCAGCTCCTCGCGATAGCGCGAGAGCACGAACAGCGAGTAGTCCACCGCCACGCCGATGCCGAGCATCGACGCGACGTTGGTCACGAACACCGACATCGTGATCGCCAGCGAGAGGAAGAACACGACGGCGCCGGTGATGATCACGGCGGCGACCCCGAGCCCGACCGGCAGCAGCGCGGCCAGCACGGAGCCGAAGACCGCGAGCAGCACGATCAGGATCGCCGGGAAGCCGGAGCTCTCCGCCTTCTCGAGGTCCTTCTGCTGGAGCTCCTGCATGCCCGCCCACAGCGCCTGCTGGCCGACGACGTAGGGCTGCACGCCGTCGGTCACCTGGTCGACCTTGAGCTCGTCGCGCAGGTCGATCGCGGCCTTGAGCACCTCGTCGCGGGTGCCGGTGACGGCGAGCGGGAAGACGATCGCGTTGTCCGCCGACGGCTTGGCCTGCTTGGCCGCCTCGGCGGCCTGGTCGGTGAGCTCGACGTGGTCGACCTTGGCCGCCGCCGCCTTGACGCGGTCGACGGCGGCGCTCATGTCACCGCCGTTCTCGGCCCGCAGCACGATGCCGAGCGGCTCGGTGCTCTGGCCCTGGAAGCGGGCGATCTCCTTGTCGACCTTGTCGGAGCCGGCGCCGGGGACCTCGAAGCCACCGCCAGAGAGGTGCTTGGTCTGCTGTGACGCGAACGGCACGGACAGCACCAGCAATCCGATCCAGATCCCGAAGACGAGCTTTCGACGCGTCCGGACAAATCCGGAGAGTCGGTTCATCGCGGATTGCACTCACTGCCTCCTGGGCGCACGACTATGGGCGGAACGGGTCAGAGCGCGAGCATAACCCCGCGCTCAGGCCCAGCGCTACCCCCTTGTGGAGGGCTCAGGAGAGGGAAACTGGCTGCGGATGAACGCGTCGAAGGCCGCGTCGGGCAGCAGCTTGCGGGTCGTCAGCATCAGCGGCGCCGATGCCGCCACGCGGTAGCGGGCGCGCGGCCGGTCCTCGTCGATGGCCCGGCGGATCGTCGCGGCGACATCCTCCGGGTCGCAGGCGAGCCGCGCCATCGGCCCGTCCTGGTAGGTCAGCGCCGACTCCACGACCCCGCTCATGTAGTCGGAGTACGGACCGTCGTGGTCGCCCGAGCGGCGCTGCACCGCGGTCTTGCCGAGGTCGGTCTTGACCATCCCGGGCTGGATCAGGGACACGTGGACACCGAACGGGCGGACCTCGTGGCGCAGCGCGTCGCTGGTCGCCTCGATCGCGTGCTTGGTCGCGCAGTAGCTGCCCATGCCGGGGAACGTGAAGCGGCCGTTCATCGAGCCGACGTTGACGATCCGGCCCCAGCCCTGGGCGCGCATGCGGGGCAGGACGAGCTGGCACATGCGCATGAGGCCGAACAGGTTGGTGTCGAACATCGCCTGCACGCGGTCCAGCGGCAGCGTCTCGACGGCGCCGAGCTCGTTGATGCCGGCGTTGTTGACGAGGACACCGACGGCGCCCTCCTTCGCGATGACGTGATCAACGGCGCGGCGCGCCGACGCCTCGTCGGTCACGTCGAGCTCGAGGAGCCGGCAGCCGAAGGACTCCAGGTCCGCGATCGAGTCCAGGTTGCGGGCGGTGGCGTAGACGGGCGCGCCCTTGCCGGCGAGCAGCTTGGCGGTTTCGCGGCCGATTCCGGTCGAGGTGCCGGTGATGAGAACGGCGTGAGATTCGATGGGCATAAGTCGTCAGACGACTTAACGGCCCGGGATATTCCGCACGATCAACTCGGCGGCCGCCGGCGCCCCCTTGACGAAGCCGAAGAAGGGCCCGAAGTCCTGCGTGGCGGCGAAGCCGGGGATGTAGAGACCGAGAACGGAGGTCTGCATGTGGGCGTCGAGGACGGGGAAGCCGTCGCGGGTCTCGATCCCCAGCCCGTTCAGGTACGGGACGTTGGCGAGCTGCGCCTTGTAGCCGGTGGCGAACACGATCCGGTCCGGGCGGAAGCGCCCGGCGTCGATCTCGCTGACGCCGGCGTGGACGCGCACGCCGTTCAGGCGCGGCTCGAGCCAGTGCTCGAGCGTCAGACGACCGACCTCCCAGAACTGGCGCGCGATCGCGTCGCGCTCTGACTGGGGGAGTCCCCGCCACCAGCCGTCCGTCGCGAGGGTCGCGTCGATCAGCGGGTCGACGAAGCGCCAGCTGACCCGCTCGAAACGCGGCTGCGGGTGGCGGTGTACGACGTCGACGCGCGCCGCGCCGTGCTCGACCGCCAGCGCCGCCCACTCGTACGCGCTCTGGCGCCCCCCGACGATCAGCACCCGGGCGCCGGCGAGCTCGTCCAGGTCGACCAGGTCGCACGTGTGGTCGCCGACCGTCGCCCACTCCGGCCGGTGGGTGAAGCGGGCGATGCCGGGCGCGGCGACGACCTGGCGTGCGCGGATCGTCTCGCCGCTCTCGAGCACGGCCTCGAACCCGGACTTGAGCTCGACCACCCGCTCGTCCTCGACGACGATCCCCGCCTGCTCGGTGAACCAGTCCGTGTAGGCGAGGAAGAGCCCGATCGGCAGCGGGTCGGGCGTCTCGCCGTGGAGTTCCAGGAAGCGCTCCAGGGTCAGCTCGTACGCGGGATCGAGGTGCCAGTCGGGCCCGGAGCGCAGGAACATGTCCGCGGGCATGTGCTCGCGCCAGAAGGACATGTGGCGGCCGAGCACGCGGGTCTCGAGCCCTTTGTCGCGCGCGGCCTTGGCGGCGGCGAGGCCGTACGGGCCGGCACCGATGACGAGGAGGTCGATCACACCTCGAGCAGGATCGCCTCGCCCTGGCCGCCGCCGCCGCAGAGGGTGGCGACGCCGAGCCCGCCGCCGCGTCGGCGCAGCTCGTAGGCGAGCGTGAGGACCAGGCGCAGGCCGGAGCCCGCGAGCGGGTGGCCGAGCGCGACCGCGCCGCCGTTGACGTTCACGCGCTCGAGATCGATGCCGAGGTCGATCGCGCTGGCCAGGACGACCCCCGCGAACGCCTCGTTGATCTCCCACAGCGCGATGTCCTTCGCCTGCAGGCCGTGGGCGTCGAGCAGCTTCCGCGACGCCTCGGCGGGACGCAGGTGCAGCGTCGAGTCCGGCCCCGCGACCACCGCCCGCCCGCGGACGGTCGCCAGCGGGTCCTGCGCGCGGTCGCGGGTGGTGACGACCGCGGCGGCCGCCCCGTCGGAGACCTGCGAGGCGTTGCCGGCGGTGATCGTCCCCTCGCGGGTGAACGCGGGCGGCAGCTGCGCGAGGACCTCGAGGCTCGTCTCGCGCACGCCCTCGTCGGTCTCGAGCTGCGGCAGCCCGACGATCTCCTCGGCGAGCCGGGTCACCCCGGCGGCGGCGTTGGCGTGCGAGCGCGCGGCCAACTCGTCCTGCGCCGCCCGCGAGATCCCCAGCCGCGCGTTCTCGGCGTCGGACATCGCCCCCATGCCCGCGTCGGCGATCGAGCAGTACAGCCCGTCGTTGACCATCACGTCGATCATCGGCGCGTCCCCCATGCGCAGCGGCGGTCGCGTCCGGAGCGCGTGGGGCGCCCGCGTCATCGAGTCGAAGCCGCCGACGAGCACCGTGCCCGCCTCGCCGCCGCGGATCAGTGCCGCCGCGATCCCGACGGCGCTCATGCTCGCCAGGCACACGTCATTGAGCGTGATCCCCGGCACGGTCCGCCCCACGCCGCCCTGCAGCGCCGCGCGACGGCCGGGGTTCTGCCCGTTCGCCGCCTGCAGCACGTTGCCGACGGCGATGTAGTCGGGCTCCAGGCCGGTCCGCTCCAGCGCGCCCCGAACGGCATGCGCGCCCAGGGCGACGGCGTCGACCTTCGCGAGCGCCCCGTTGAAGCGCCCGATCGGCGTCCGCGCGCCGCCGGCGATGACGACCGGGTTCACACCGGCGAGGCTACCGGAGCCTCCTCGTGCTTCTCGCTGCCGGAGGACTCGAAGTCCATGTCCGGCAGGATGCGGTCCAGCCACTTCGGCAGGTACCAGTTCCAGTCGCCCATCAGCTCCATCGTCGTCGGGACGAGGATCAGGCGCACGATCGTGGCGTCGAGGGCGATCGCGACCGCGAGGCCGACGCCGATCTCCTTGATCTGGGGGACGCCGGTGCCGGCGAAGATCGCGAAGACGGCGACCATGATGACCGCGGCGCTGGAGATCGTCTTGGCGCTCGCCTCGAGCCCCTGCGCCACGGCCTTGCGGTTGTCGCCGGTGGCCTGGTAGCGCTCCTTGATCCGGCTGAGCATGAAGACCTCGTAGTCCATCGAGAGGCCGAACACGATCGCCAGCAACAGCGCGGGCGTGATCGCCTGGACGTAGCCGAGGTGGTCGAAGCCGGTCCAGTCGAACCAGCCCCACTGGAAGACCACGACGAGCACGCCGTACGCGGCGGCGACCGAGAGGACGTTCATCAGCACGGCCTTGATCGGCAGCACGACCGAGCGCAGGACCAGCAGCAGCACGATGAACGAGAGGACCATCACGAAGACGGCGACCTTCCACAGCGAGCCGTTGACGAGCGAGGCGAAGTCCTGGTTCTGCGCCGCGGCGCCGCCCACCGCGCTCGTGGCGCCGGCGGGGAGCGGGATCTGGTCGCGCAGGCGGTCGACCAGCGCGTAGGTCGCCTTGCTCTCCGGCGCCTGGGCGGGCGTGATCACGAACAGCGTCCGGCGGCCGTCCGCGGAGGACACGGGCGCCGCGACCGCGGCGACGTCGGGCTGTGCCTTCAACGACGCCAGGATCTGGGCCTGCTCGGCCGCGCTGGCGCCGGTGACGACGTACTGGACCGGGCCCATCGCGCCGGGGCTGGTGGCCTGCGCGGCGAGGTCGTAGCCGACGCGCGTCTCGAAGTCCTTCGGGAACTGGGCGATCGCGGCGTTGTCGAGCTTGAGCTTGAGCGCGGGCGAGGCGATCAGCAGCATCAGCAAGGTCGCGCCGATCGCGAACGGCAGCGGGCGCTTCATCAGCGTCGCCGTCCAGCGCTCCCAGAAGCCGGGGCCGGTCTTGGCCACCTTCTTGCGCTTCAGGCGGCCGACGATCTTGCCCGGCTCGCTCACCCGCCGGCCGAGCACGGCGATCAGCGCGGGCAGCAGCGTCACGGCGGCGAGGACGGCGATCGCGACGACGACGATCGCGCCGACGGCCATCGAGCGCACGACGGTCGCGTCGATCAGGAACAGCCCGGAGAGCGCGACGATCACCGTCACGCCGGAGAAGACGACGGCCATGCCGCTGGTGCGCATCGCGGCCTCGCGCGCCTCGTCATGGCTCAGACCCGCGTGCAGCTCCTCGCGATAGCGGGCGAGGATGAACAGCGAATAGTCCACCGCCACGCCGATGCCGAGCATCGAGGCCATGTTGGTGACGAAGATCGACATCTCCGCGTTGAGCGAGAGGAAGTAGACGACGGCGCCGGTGAGCATCACCGAGACGACGCCGAGCGCGAGCGGCAGCGCGGCGGCGGCCAGCGAGCCGAAGACCAGCAGGAGCACGATCAGCACGATCGGCAGGCCGATGAACTCGGCCTGCTCGAGGTCCTGCTTGGAGAGCTCCTGCATGCCCGCCCACAGCGCGCCCTGGCCGACGAGGTGCAGGGGCGCGGCGGCGTCCGCCTGGTCGTCGATGCCGAGGTTGAGCCGCATCTGCGCGGCCTCGTCGACCGCCTCGTCGCGCGAGGCCGTGACGTCGAGCGGGATGACCACGATCTGCTTGTCCCCGGCCGCCTTCGCCGCGGCAAGCGCCTGCGGGTCGAGCGCCACGCCTGAGACGTCTTTGAAGCCGTCCTTCTGGATCTTGGCGATCGCGGCGTCCACCGCGCCGGGCTTCTGCGCCCGGTTGTCGATGACGATCGCCAGCGTCTCGGCCTGCGCCCCCGGGATCTCCTTGAGCGCCTGCGCCACTTCATGGGAGCCCGAGCCCTTGTTGTCGAACCCACCTCCGGTCAGGTTCTTGGTCTGCTGAGAGGCGAACGGCAGCGCGACGACCAACAGGCCGACCCACACACCCAAGACGAGACGGCGGCGGCGCGCGATGAAGCGCTCGAGCCGGTCCATGGCAGCTTGCATGTGCGTGTTGTACCTCGCACCTGACCCTTCGGGCTTGCAATTCTCGACGAATGGCCGGTAGAACACGGTTTCTGACTGCGCTCACCCTTCCCCCGGCCGAGGTTCACTCGGTCCCGACGTCGGACGGCACCGCGGTCCGGCTCACCCGCTACAGGTTCGGCACCAAGGGCCCGCTGATCCTTGCCCCCGGTTACGGCAACGCCGCGCGCGCCTTCGCGATCGACACCGTCCCCAAGAACTGGGTCCAGTACCTCGGCGAGCACGGCTACGACGTGTGGCTGCTCGACTACCGCGCGAGCCCGGACCTGCCGTCGAGCTTCACGCAGTTCACGGTCGACGACATCGCGATGCGCGACTGGCCCGCCGCCGTGGACATGGTGCGCAGCCAGACCGGCGAGGACCAGATCCAGGCGATGGGCCACTGCGTCGGCGGCCTGAGCCTGTTCATGGCGATCGGCGGCGGCATGGAGGGCCTGCGCAGCGCGACCTTCAGCTCACTCGCCGGCCACCCGATCCCGACCCCCGGCAACCAGGCGCGCGCGTGGGCGAGGCTGGCGACGATCTTCAAGCTGCTCGGGATCAAGGGCCTGAACACCGACTACGACCCGAGCCGCTGGGACGGCAAGCTGATCGAGACCGTGATGAAGGTCGCGCCGTTCCGTCACATCTACGACAACCCGGTCGCGCGCCGCATCTACTTCATCTACGGCGACGTCTACGACTACGAGAACATCAACCAGCCGACGATGGAGCAGGCCGTCCCCGGCTTCTTCGGGAACGGCAACATCACGTTCTTCGAGCACATCTCGCTGATGATCCGTGCGAGCGCCGCGCGTGACGCCCAGGGCCGCGACGCCTACCTCGCGAACCTGGACCGCTTCAAGTTCCCGATCAACTTCATCACCGGCGAGCACAACAAGATGTTCGTGCCGAAGGGTCTGCAGCGCACGTATGACACGCTTCGGCGCGCGCACGGCCCGCAGGACTACACCCACCACGTGATCAAGGATTACGCCCACCTCGACCTGTGGCTGGGCACCAACGCCGAACGCGACGTCTGGCCCACCGCCCTCGCCGAGCTGGAGAAGCACAACTAGATGACCCCTGACCACAAGGGCCTGCAGGACCTCTTCAGCTACCCGCTGACCTCCGCCCTGCAGGACCGCCGCACGCGCCGCGTCCCGCAGGGCGTCTCGCTCGAGCACGGCGCGCAGCCGTACACGAGCCCGAACCAGCCCTCGCCGCTGACGCCGCTGGAGGAGGCGATCCTGATCGCCTCGACGAGCGTCACCGGCGCCGTCATGCACGACGGGCCGACGCAGAAGACCGACGGCTCGCCCGAGCTCGGGACGATGTTCCTCGAGGTCGCCGGGCGGGCGGCGTCGAGCGCGGACAACGCGCAGGCGACGTCGTTCTTCATGATCAACGACGAGGGCGTGTGGCTGATCAAGCGCCCGCGCGGGCGCGAGGCGATCGACCTCTTCACGCAGATCCCGCCGCGCTGGGAGGACCGCACGGAGGACGACTGGCTCTCGTTCGCCAACGCGGTCAAGCGCAAGGTCTACGACGGGCGCTTCGCGTTCCCCGAGAAGCAGTGGCCGTACTTCCTCGGCTGGAACGGCCAGATGTCCAACCAGCCGGGGACGACGCAGTTCCTGCCGGTGGTCGACAACACGCGCCAGTACATCAACGTGCTGCTGATCCTGCTGTCGGAGCCTCACGGCAAGGTGCCGCTGTTCATCGACGACTGGCAGCCGTTCCGGCCCAAGAACGCGATGGAGTGGGCCGGGTGGGCCGCGTCGAAGATCGGTCTCGTGGACCCGATCCCGTACCAGCCGATCGGCGGCCTCGCGCGCGCCCGCGGCGGCTTCGCGTCGCCGGACGTCCCCGCCCCGCTGGGCTCGGTGACGACGGTGCGCACCGACTACGAGGCGCACTTCCTCTTCCAGAACCTGATGCTGACCGGCGAGGCCCTGCGACTCGCCGGCTGGGTCCACGGCGCGCCGATGATCCCGGGCGTCTGGCAGCGCGATCCCGCGAAGGGCATCCTCGGCCTCGGGTTCCGCGAGTACAGCGCGAAGGACTTCACGAAGTCGCGCTTCAAGCGCTGGCCCCCGGTGCCCGCGTCGCAGCCCGCGTACGTCGGCATCGACGGCGTGCTCGAAGGCCTCTGCCCGCCGTACGTGACCGACATGGACGCGGCGGTCGACCAGGTGCTCGAGGAGAAGTTCGGGCCCGGCGGCACCTACGAGGACACGAAGGTCTTCGCCCAGGCCTACAAGGACGAGGCGACCGCGGAGACCTACATCAAGCACGCGGGCCACCCGCCGGCGGAGGCGATCGCCTACACCAAGGAGATCTGCCGCTACCTGGTGGAGACCTACGGCCGCTTCCCAGCGCACACCGACCCGTTCCACCTGCCCGGCATCTGGGTGCAGTTCTCGCACCCGGAGATCGAGTACTACGAGCAGTACGCGTCAGAGCGCCACATCAAGCGCCAGCGCGAAGGGCGAGAGATCTGGGATCGTCAGTAAGAGGCGGCAACGTGGCCGGTCGCATGACCGGCCTGACGCTGTTCACGCCGATCCACAGGCACTACCTGTGGTTCATGCGCATCGGCCTCGTCGTGACGCGCCACCTGCCGTTCATGGCGCGTCACATCCTGCAGTTCAACTTCATCAAGTTCGTGCGCTGGACGGTCGTCAAGCGCCTCGACGGCGAGCGCCTGCACTACCCGTACCTGTTCTTCGAGTCCAACTTCGACGGGCCGTGGCAGCACTACATCGACGCGTTCGCCTACGTGATCCCGCTCGACATCCGCGTCACGTGGGGGCGCGGGCCCGGGTTCCCGGCCCCGCCGCCGGCGGAGCCGCTGAAGGCGTGGATCGGCCACAACTCGATGGAGGGCGGGACCTACTACTGCGCGCACGCCGACGCCTCCACCCGCGAGGTCAACAATGCGCTCGCGGTGCAGGAGCGCTTCGAGGCGTTGCGCCGCGACGCCGACCAGCTGTCGCCGGAGGCGTTCAAAGCCGCGTGGGAAGCGTTCCTGACCGATGCCCAGGCGCATCTCTGACCGCGGCAACACGGTCGGGACCGCGTACGCGCTGACGACGTTCGCGCGGGTGCTGCCGGGCCGCGAGGAGGAGCTCGAGGCCTGCCTCGGCGCGTTGCCGCGTGGCGCCGACTCGCCGTTCGCCCGCATCGACACGCTCCACATCGCCCGCGTGCAGCTGTTCCGCGCGCTCGTGCACCAGGGACCGAAGCAGCGACACACCGATGTGCTGCAGAATGCTCATCTGGTGTTCACATCGACGATCGACGGCCCGCTCGACGCCTACCTGGACGCGCTCTGCGCGAAGGTTCCGGAGTGCGACGAGTGGTGGGGCCGCTGCGCCGGGTATCCCGGACGCGCCGACGCCGCGGCGTTCCGCGCGTACGTGCGCGGCATCCAGGCGCCCGCGGGGCTCTTCCGGTCGGCGATGCCGAGCGCGTCGGTGGTCGAGGTGCGCGAGTCGCTGGCGCTGCGCGAGCGGGTGATCGACTTCGCCGTCGCCGCGCAGGGCCTGGACGCCGCCGAGTTGCAGGCCCGCTTCCGCGCCGAGTTCTAGGTGCTCGGGCGCCCGCCGAACGTCCCACGCCGGGCGGGCCGCCCGGCGCACATCGAGCTGGCCGACATCCAGGGCAACGTCCTGCGCGGCTACACCATGCCGGCGGCCGCGTACCTGTTCCTGCGCATCGTGGACGTCGGGCGGGCGCGGGCCCTGATGCGACGGATGCTGCCGCAGGTGATGACCGCCGCGCCGTGGACGGCGCCGCCGGCGAGCGCGATGAACGTCGCGTTCACCTTCGCCGGCCTGGCGCAGCTCGAGCTCGGCGACGACGTCCTCGCCTCGTTCCCGGAGGCGTTCCGCGAAGGGATGGCCGCGCGCGCCGACCGGCTGGGCGACCGCGGGCCGAGCGCACCGCCGGAGTGGGAGTTCCACGGCGCGCACGTGCTCGTCGCGGTCTACGCCGTCGACGTCGAGCACCTGCGAGCGGCGCTGGCGGAGATCCTCGCCGCCGACACCGACCACGGGGTCGAGCTCGTCCACCTGCAGCGCGCCGAGGCGCTGGCGGGCGGCAAGGACCACTTCGGCTTCTACGACGGGATCGCGCAACCGGCGATCGCGGGCACGGGCGTCGAGCCGCGCCCCGGCGACGGGCAGCCCGACGGCGCCGGCGGCTGGCGCGACGTCGCGACGGGCGAGGTCCTGCTGGGCTACGTCGACGAGGACGGCACGCTGCCCGCGGCGCCGCTCGCGCCCTTCGACCGCAACGGCACGTTCGTCGTCTACCGCAAGTTGCGCATGGACGTCGCCGCGTTCCGCCGGTACGTCGCCGCCGCGCGCTATCCCGGCGGGCCGGAGCAGCTGGCGGCGAAGATCGTCGGCCGCTGGCCGGACGGGACGCCGCTGACGCTCTCACCGGACGCGCCCGACGCCGCTGTCTCCAGCGACCCGCGGCGCATCAACGCCTTCTCCTACGCCGACGACGCCGATGGCTTCAAGTGCCCCGTCGGCGCGCACATCCGGCGCGCCAACCCGCGCGACGCGCGCGGGTTCTTCGACGGGCGGCTCTCCAACCGCCACCGGATCGTCCGCCGCGGCCGCGCCTACGGCGCCCCGCTCGAACCCGGCGTCACGGAGGATGACGGCGCCGACCGCGGCCTGGTCTTCGTCTGCTTCCAGGCCGACATCTGGCGCCAGTTCGAGACCATCCAGGGGCTCTGGATCGACGACGGCGACCCGTTCGGCCTCGGCCGCGACAAGGACTTCCTGGTCGGCGAGCCGCACGGGACGCAGGGCAAGATGACGATCCAAGGCCGGCCCCCGTTCTTCCTGAAGCCGCAACCTCGGTTCGTCACCCTGCGCGGCGGCGACTACCTCTTCCAGCCGTCGCTGAGCGCCCTGCGCTTCCTCAGCGGAGCGTGAGCGTCCGGCGCACGCCGCCGGCGCTCACCGTCACCTTCCGCACGCCGGCGAGCGCGCGCCGGCGCGCGCTCGAGAGCTTGATCGTGACCTTCGAGCGCGATGCCGTCGCGGTCAGCTTCGTCGTGCGTCCCCGCGCTCGCCAGCTCACGGTCAGCTTGCCCGCGCAGCCGTCAGGGCGGCAGCCGAGCACGACGACCAGCGACGAGCCCTTGCGCTGGGCCGAGCGGATCGCGGTGACGCCGCGCTCGACCGGGTTGCCCTTCGGCGAGACGGGCGTGGGCGTGGGCGCCGGGACGGACACCGGCGTCGGGGTCGGCTGCACGGACGGCTCCGGCTCGGGCTCGTCCACGACCGGGGCGGCGGCGACCGTGACGGCCGCGCTGACGACGGCCGCGCTCTCGCCCGCGTCATTGACCGCGACGACCGAGCACGCCAGCGAGCGGCCCGCGTCCTCGGCGGCCGGCACGCGCTGGGCGCCGGTCCCGGCCGCGACGCCGTCGCGCAGCCACGTCACGAGGAAGCTGACGGGCGAGTTGCTCCACGTCCCCGGGGCGCAGGTCACCCTCTCCCCGACCCGCGCCGTCCCCGTCACCGCCGGCGGCGTGGCGCTGACCGGCTTGGCGACGTCGAACGTCAGCAGCGCCTCGTCGCCGATCTCGAAGTAGCCGCCGCCGCCCACCGAGAGCAACCGGCTCCCATAGGCCGCGAGCGCCACCGACTCGCTGAAGCCCGGCAACTGCGGCAGGAACGCCTGGTCGACCGCGCCGGTGACGAGATCCAGCGCCGCCAGCCCGTCGACGGACGGGTCGTTGTCGATGCGCGCGCCGGCGACCAGCAGGCGGCCGCCGTGGACCAGCAGCGCGCCGGACTGCGTCAGCTTCGGCGCGAACGCCGGATCGCGCGCGCCGCTGGTCGCGTCCAGCGCGGCCGGCCCGGCGCTCCCGGCCACGTACAGCCGGTTGCCGGAGATCGCCAGCTGCGCGATCCCGTCGACGGCGGGCGGCGCGAACGCGGCGTCGGGCGCGCCGGTCGCGGCCGACACGCGCGCCAGGCCCGGGCGGGCGTCCCCGCCCACGTGGGTGAACGAACCCGCGAGCCACACAGCGTCGCCGCGCGCGACCAGCCGCGTGACGGCGCCGTCGATCCGCGGCCTGAAGCCGGGGTCGAGGGCTCCGGTGGCGGCATCGAGCGCCGCGACGCCGTCCACCGGCTCACCGCCGGCGAACGCCAGCGCACCCACGACGTACACGCGCCCGCCCGCCGCGACGAGGCGGTTCACGCCGCCGACGACGTCGAGGGCGAAGCCGGGATCGCGGACGCCGGTGCGTCCGTCGAGGCGGCGCACCGTCCCGTCCTGGACGTAGTACAGCCAGCCGCCCGCCGCCGCGACGATGGTGCTGAACACGTCGCCGGGGTTGAACGTCGGGTCCATCCGCCCGGTGGTGAGGTCGATCGCCGCCAGGCCGCGCTCGACCCCCGCGACGGCGAACGTGCCGCCGATCAGCGCCGCGCCGCGGCCGGCCGCGAGCGTCGAGATCGTGCCCTCGCCCCCGCCCTCACCCACGACCGACGGCCGCCAGCGCGCGTCCCACCGGCCGGTCCGCGCGTCCACGCGCGACACGGCGAGATCGCCGCCGACGCTGCGGACGTACAGCTGACCGTCGGCGTAGGCCAGCGGCGTCGCGCCGGGCTGGGTCGACGTGGTCAGGCCGAGCGGCGGGGTGAAGCCGGGATCGACCGCGCCCGTGACCGGGTCCAGCGCCGACAGCCGCTGCGTCGTGTCCGGCCAGGCCGCGAGGTTGTTGTTGGCGGCGAGATACAGCCGCCCGCCCGCGAGCACCATCCCGCCGACCCGCGTGGCCGTGTTGCCGCGGAACGAGGGGGCGAACGCCGGCACGACCGCGCCGGCGTCCCCGACGAGCGCGACGCCCGGGCGCGCGACGCCCGAGATGTTGGTGAAGCGCCCGCCGACGTAGACGCCGGCTTCGCCGAGCGCGAGGTTGGAGGCATCGCCGAAGGAGCCGGCGAGTTGCGGCGCCCACGCCGCGTCGACAGCCCCGGTGGCCGCGTCGAGGCGGCCGAGACCGGCGTGCGCGGCGCCGCCGAGGGTCTTGAACGCGCCCGCGAGATAGAGCTTTCCGCCCCCGGCGGCGAGCGCGTTGACCGCGCCGTCGACCGCCGGGCCGGCGAACGGGACGTCGGCCGTGCCGGTGGCCGCGGCGAACGCGGCGACGCCCCACGCGCCCGCGGCGTAGACGCGTCCGCCGTCGACGGTCAACGCGGTCACCGTCCCCGCGACGGAGGGTGCGAACGCGGCGTCGACGCTGCCGTCGGCCTTCAGGTGGGCGAGGTTCGACCGCTCACCCGCGGTGAAGGCGCCGCCGATGTAGAACCCGCCCACGCCGTCCGGGGCGGACGCGACGACGCTGCCGTCGATCGCGGGCGCCCCGCCCAAGGGCACGCCGGCACCGGCGCTGAACAGCGCGGCGCCCGACTGCGCGCGCCCCCAGTTGCCGCGCCCGCCGAACGCGTTCGGGCCCGTCACGAAGAGGCGGTCGCCGCCGCGCGTCGCGGTGTCGAGCTGGAAGTCCGGGCGCAGTCCGGCGAGCGTCCCGATCGGCGCCGGCGCGGGGAGGCCGGTGGCCGCGCCGGGCTCGACCGCCGTGCGGGGGAAGCGCAGGCCGGAGTCCGAGAGCTCGCCGCGGCGCGCGAGCGTCCACAGCCGGCCCTGCGCGTCGAGCGTCATCCGCGGCTGGAGGCGTTCACCCGCGACTCGCGGCAGCCGCCCGGCGTCCGTCGCCGCGACGGTCGTCCCGTCGGGGACACCCGCGACGTGGAACAGGTGCAGGCGGCCGGCCGAGCCGTCCTCGTCGGCGATCTCCGGGCTGTCGAGGACGAGCAGATCGCCGTCCGGGGTCAGCGCGGCGTCCTCGGGGGTCTCGTCGTTCCCGGCGCGCTTGAGCGTGCGCACGGCACCGGTCGCCACGTCAAGGGCGTAGATCCGGCTCGTGGGGCGCGGCCGGTAGGTCTGGCGGTCCAGCTCCCACGCGACGACGTAGACGGTGCCGCCGTCCGGCGAGACGACCACGGCGCCGTATATCACCCATACGTCCGGCGGGTCGGGCAGCGCGACCGGCGTCGCCACGCCGGTGCGGCTCACACGCCACAGCGTGCCCGGTTGGCCGCCGCGGATCGCCCAGAACCCGCCGGTCAGCGGATCGGCGGCGATGTCATGGCTGACGCCGCTCGCGTCGAGCGGCTGCCCGTCGGCGGTGAGCGTGTACAGCGCGTCGCCACGCGCCTCGCCGAGGTCCGCGCCGTCGCCGGCGTCGACGGTGCCGACCCGCATCACGTAGTCGCCTGTCAGGAACGCGAAGCCGCCGTCGACGCCCGTGCCGATGCTCTGGGTGCCGTGGAACGCCGCGCCCGGGATCCGGACCTGGCGATGCGGGCCTGGGTCCGAGCCGCGCGGCCGGAGCTGGTAGATCGACCAGCCGCCGGCGCCCGCGTCGGCGTCCGGCGAGATCGCGAGCCGCCGCTGCGGCACCATGAGCACGCCCTCGGGCTCGGGCCCGCCGGACGAGACGGACTGGCGCAGGACGGGCGCCACCGGGTCGGTGATGTCGTAGAACTCGACCGCGTTGCCGCGCTCGGCGCCGACGATCGCCCAGTCGACGCCCGCGATCGTGCCAGCGTCGGCGCCCTCGGGCTCGGAGCCCTTGCTGCGGCCGATCGGATACTGCCCGCGCTCGGCGAGCGCCTTGTCGAACGCGTTGCCGGAGTCCCACACCGTCGCGCCCGTGCGGTCGAGGACGCTGATCGAGCGGCCGCCGTCGCCGCCCTCGCCCTCGTTGGCGGCGAGCGCGTGCTGTCCGTCGCGCGTCCAGACCACCTCGTCGGGCTCGCGCGGCGCGGTGAACGGAACGTCGAACGCGGTCCCGTCGTCGAGCGTCAGTTGATCGGTCTCGCCCGCGCTGAAGGTCTTCGTGATCCGGGCGTGCGCGACGTCGAGCAGCGCGTAGCCGTTGTTCTCCTGCAGGCTGACGATCGCGACGTTGTCGGCGGCGATGTCCACGAACTCCGGCTGCGGGTCGCGGTAGGCCGCAAAGCTCGGATCCAGGACCACGGGCACCTGCTCCCGCGCCCAGGTCGCCGGGGGGCCGTCGAGCGTGAAGATCACCAACGAGCCGGGGGTGGAACGGTCGGTCTCGTTCTCGATCGCGATCACGGCGTAGCGGCCGTCGGGCGAGATCGCCACGCCGTCAGGGCCGTCCGGGATCGCGAACGAGCGGAGCCGCGCGTGCGTGGCCATGTCGTAGGCGGCGAGGTAGGAGCCGGTCCCGAGGGCGCTCTTGGCCGTGACCAGGAGGTACTTGCCGTCGGGCGTGACATTGACCGAGGTGATGTGCCCGCCCGGCGTCTGGCGCTCGAGCAGCTTCGGCGCGGTCGGATCCGTGAGATCGATCCAGGCGAACCCGGCCTCGCCCAGCGTCGAGACGAGCGTGCGCCCGTCGGGGCTGACGTCGACGATCTCGGGGACGGTGGACGAGCCGCCGGCGATCGACTCGGGGCGTGGGAGGAAGCCGACGCGCTCCCAGCGACCGGGATCGGGGGCGGCCTGCGCGAGCGCCGGCAACGCCAGGGCGAGCAGCGCGAACAGCACGACGAGACGACCAGCGCGTGGCATGAGACGGGTCCTTCCGGCTGAGGCTTGAGCTGGCCCGTCTCCGGGTGGACCGGCCGGTCCGGCACTCTGCCCGGGCCGACTACGGCCCGCAAGCGCGCTTCACGGGATGCTCACAGATGTGAACCCGGTCAGCTCGGGCGGTCGACGACGGCCAGGTGGCCGAGCCGGAACCCGAGCCGGCGAGCGTCGAGCATCTCAGGCCCCGGGATCCGGTGCTCGCGCAGGCCGCGCAGCATCACGTCGCGGCAGCGCTCGAGATAGAGGCAGCGCTCGAGCTGGGTCGTCCCGGCGTACTCGGCGAGCGTGAGCAGCCGCAGCGTGGCGTCGATCGCGAGCTCGTAGTCGCCTCGGCGACAGGCCTCGGCGATCGTCCGCACCCACTCCGCGGTCGGCTCGGCACCCGCGTCGGACGCGAACCAGCCGGGACGTCCCGGCACGTAGATGCTCGCGCCGGCCGCCGGGACGAGATCCGGCCGCAGTCCCACGAGCTCGGCGACCGACGGCATCGGGCGCACCGGGAGCGCGACGTTGCGCAACTCCCCCTGGTGGCCGGGCTGCGCGACGAGCCGGCGGATCTCCGACACGCTGAACCGGCGGTGCCCGCCGGGCGTCCGGATCGCGCCGATCCGCCCCGTGTTCGCCCACCGGCGCAGCGTGCTCGCCGACACGCCGAGCGCCTCGGCGGCCTCGCTGAGCCCGACGGTGGCCGCGCTCGTGGACGGCTCCGGCGCCTCCCGCGGCCACGCGAGCCGCTCGGCGGGCAGCCCGGTGCGCAGGAGCGCTTCGATCGTCTCCGCGGGCTCGGGCCGGGCGAGGCCGAATCCCTGCACGACGTCGCAGTCCATCCCCGCCAGCCACGACGCCTGCTCGGCGGTCTCGACGCCCTCCGCGAGCACCGCCAGATCGAGAGCGGCGGCCATGTTGAGGATCGCCCGCAGCATCGCCCGGTCGCTCTCGTCGCCCGGCAGGCCCGCGACGAACGACCGGTCCACCTTGAGCCCGTGCAAGGGGAAGCGCTTGACGTGGTTCAGCGACGAGTAGCCGGTCCCGAAGTCGTCGAGCAGGAGCCGGACGCCGAGCTCGCGGAGCCGCTCGAGCACCGCAGCGGGCGAGCTGGTCTCCTCCATCAGGACGCTCTCGGTCAGCTCGAGCGCGAGCTGCGCAGGCGGGACGCCGGTGCGGCGCAGCGTCGCCCGGATCTCGTCCGCGAGCCCCGGCACGCTGAGCTGACGGCCGGACAGGTTCACGGAGACGTAGATGTCCTCGAGGCCGGGGATCGTCCGCCACGCGGCGAGCTGCCGGCACGCGGCGTCGAGCACCCACCGGCCGAGCGGAACGATCAGCCCGGTGGCCTCGGCCACGGGGATGAACTCGGCGGGCGAGATCATCCCCCGCTCGGGATGCCGCCAGCGCACGAGCGCCTCGACGCCCACGATCCGCCGCCGGTGCAACGAGACCAGCGGCTGGTAGTGCAGCGTGAGCCGGTCCTCGTCGAGCGCGCGCCGGAGATCCTGCTCGAGCCGCAGCCGCTCGGCGATGCGCCGTCGCATCGCGGCGTCGAAGAGCTCCAAGGTCCCGCTCTCCTTCGCGCGGTGCATGGCGGTGTCGGCGTCACGCAGGAGCTGTGCGGCGAGCGCGGCGCCAGGAGCGGCCACGTCGACCGCGACGGCCACGCCCACGCTGGCCGACACGTGCAGCTCGCGGTCGCCGATCACGACGGGGGCGTCGAACGTCGCCAGCAGCCGCCTGACCGAGGTGACCGCGCCACGCTCGTCGTCGATCATCTCGTAGAGCACGCCGAACTCGCCACCGCCGATCCGCGCGACCGTGTCGGTGGCCCGCAGGACGTGCTCGAGTTGCCGGGCGAGCGCGCGGAGCAGCTTGTCGCCGGTCGCGTGCCCGAACGTCTCGTTGACGTCCTTGAGGCGGTCGACGGCGATGCGGGCGACCGCGAGCGCCGTCCCCTCGCGCGCGGCGCGCTCGGCCGCGTGGGCGATCCGGTCGGCGAACAGCGCGCGGTTGGGGAGACCGGTGAGGGCGTCGCGGGCCGCGTCCTCGGCCGCGGCGCGCCGCTCCCGCGCGGCGGCCAGCAGGTGCGCGGCGGCCTCGGCGAACTCCAGCTCGCCGTCGGCGACGGCCGTGTCGTGGCGGCTGAGAACCGCCAGCCACGCGCCGGCGCCGATCGGCGCGACGAGCGCCCGCCGGACCCCGCGGGCGAGCCACACGCTCGGGACGCGGCGCGCGTCGAGCGCGACCGGCTCCAGCGGCAGGTGCTCGGGCAAAGAGTGATCCGTGGCGCCCGCGGTGACGATGGCGCCGGCCGGGGTCCGGGAGAGGACGAGCGCGTGGGAGGCGTCGAGCGCGGACGCGATGTCCGGCAGGACGGCCTCGACGAGCTGGGCCCAGGAGAGACCGTCCAGCGCCCGCCGGCCGATCGCGGCCAGCACGCCCTGGCAGCGCACGTGGCGGGCCAGGCGCAGCTCGTCGCGGCGCCGGTCGGAGATGTCGAGCGCCCGCAGCATCCCGTACCGCGGCTCGCCCGTCTCGTCGCGGACCAGCGAGATCGTCAGCTCCACCAGGATCTCGCCGCCGCTGACCGGCAGCGCGCGCTGCTCGACGGTGAGCACGCCCTCCTCGCCGGCCAGCAACCGCTCGAGCGCCGCGACGGCGCGCGGGAAGTCGTCCGGGTGCAGGAAGTCGCTCGGCGTCGGGTGGCGGCGCAGCGCCTCGGGCGTCGTGCCCAGCAGATCGGCGATCCGGGGGTTGAAGTCCAACAGCTGGAACGGGCCGGGCCCGAGCGTGAACAGCCCGAGGCCGACGGGGGAGTCCTGGAAGGCCGCGGCGAAGCGCCGGCGGGCGAGCGTGAGCTCATGCGCGGTGCGCGCCTCCTCCTCGGCGCGCTCGCGCATCTCCCAGAGCAGCCGCTCGCGATCGAACGCGCCCGCGACAGCGGCGGCGATCAGTCCCAGCGCGTCGCGGTCGGCGACCGTGAAGCGCCGGTCCTCGTGGCGCCCGACCGCGAGCGCGCCGACGACGCCCGCGCCCGGGTCGATCACCGGGACGACCAGCAGTGAGCGCAGACCCATGCGGGTGGCGTGGCCGGACGGCGGCGAGCCGAACCAGGCGTCGATCTGCTCGGGCGTCCCGGAGATCAGCACCGTCGCCTCGGCCTCGAGCGCGCCGCGCACCCGCGAGCTGATGAACGAGGACGACTCGCCGAGGAACTCCTCGAACCGGGCGGCCAAGCCCGGATCCTCGACGTAGGAGGCGACGGGCACGAGGACGCGGCGCAGGTCGGACCACAGGTGCACGACGCACGCGGCCTCGAAGCGCGTGGCGAGCAGCTTGGCCACCTCGGCCAGACCGTCCGCCCGCTCACGACGCGCAGTGATCAGCAGGGCGTCGGTCTCGTTGGCGATGTCGACCGGGTTGAACGTCATGAACCGCTTCAGCGCGTGTTCCCCCGACCGGCGAATCGCATGTCCGAACTTGTCGGGTGTCAGCGCCCTGTCACCGAACCTTCCACCCCGTCGGCAAACCCTCCACCTGCTCGCGGAGCCCGTAGAAATGCCGAGGAGTGAGCCCATGTCCCCGACCGCTGCGGTCATCGCGCCGCTCCAGTCCTGCCCACGGACCGCGTCCTCGGTCTTCTGGCAACTCTCCACCGACCTGCTGTGCATCGCGGACCGCGAGGGCCGGCTGGTCGACGCCAACCCCGCGTGGGGGGAGATCCGCTTCCGGCGCTCCGACGGGACCCACCGCTGGCTGCGCTGGATCGGCCTCGGCGACGGCGTCTTCATCTACGCCGCGGCGGCCGACATCACCGACCAGCGGACGCGGCAGCTCGAGCTCCAGCGCGAGCGCGAGTCGGCGCTCTGGTACGGGCGCTGCCTGGAGGCGCTGTCGGACGACCGCTTCGAGCTGTTCGCGCAGCCGATCGTCGACGTCAGCACGGTCCAGCACGAGCTGCTGATCCGCATGCGCGACCGCGAGGGCGCGCTCGTCCCGCCAGGCCTGTTCCTGCCCGCGGCCGAGAAGCACGGCATCATCGCCGACATCGACGGCTGGGTGATCCGTGAGGCGTTCCAGGTCGCGCGGCGCGGTCATCCCGTCGAGATCAACCTGTCGGCGCACTCGCTCGGCGACCCGGCGTTGTTCGCGTTCGTCCAGCACGAGCTCGCCGAGAGCGGCGCGCGCCCGTCGCTGGTGGTGTTCGAGATCACCGAGACCGCGCTGCTGCGCGACGAGACCGCGGCGTCGGCGTTCGTGCACCGCGTCAAGCGGCTCGGGTGCCGGGTGGCGCTCGACGACTTCGGCACCGGCTATGGCGGCTTCACGTACTTGAAACGGCTTCCCGTCGACTATCTGAAGATCGACATCGACTTCGTCCGCGATCTGCCGCAGAACCCCGCCGGCCAGCACGTGGTGCGCGCGGTCGTGAGCCTCGCCCGCGGGTTCGGCCAGCGCACCGTCGCCGGAGGCGTCGAGCACGCCCAGACGCCGCGGCTGCTGCGCGAGCTCGGCGTCGACTACGGCCAGGGGTACGCGATCGGGCGACCCGCTCCGCTCGCGGACACGCTCGGGTGGTGCGCGGCATGAGGCGCTTGAGCGAGTTCGACGTCGTCACCCTCAACGTCCCGTTCGAGGCGCTGCACGCGCGGACGATCGATGTCTTCGACGCGCGGGTGCTCGCGGTCGTCGGGCCGACCGCGGCGCTCGAGCCGATCGGCGGGGTCGACGTGTACCGACTGCCGGAGCGGGTCAGCGGTGCGCTGCTCTCGTTCCGCAACGGGCGGACGCTGGTCGGCCTCAAAGGAAGGCTCACGGCGCGCCGCGACAGCGGCGACGTGCGCTTCACGGTCGGCGACGGCGTCCAGCTCGACCGTCGCGCGGCGACGCGTGTCCCGGCGTCGTTCGCCGTCCACCTGCACCGGCTCGGCACGCTCGAGACCCGGCCCGGCCGCAGCATCGACCTGAGTGCCGACGGCCTGCTCGTCCAGACGACCCTGAAGGTCATCCACGGCGACGCGCTCCAGGTCTCGATCTGGCTCGAGCCCGACGCGCCGCCGGTCGAGGCGACCGCGCACGTCACCCGCATCGAAGGCGACCTCATCGCGCTCCAGTTCGCCGTCGCCGAGGTCGGCGCGCGCTCGCGGCTCGCCCGCCTCGTCGTCGAGCACAACCGTGCCGAGCTGCGCAGCCGCGCGGCGGCATACGCGGCGGTGGAGTTCTAGGGGGTACTCAGGCGCTGAGCGCGAGCTCGACCGCGTCGGCGAGCGGGAGCGCGTTGCCGCGAGCGGCGGCGCGGGCCGTCGCCTCGGCGCCGAGGCGTTCGCGCGCCGGCGCGAGGAACCGGTCCCGGATGCGGGTGTAGACCGGCTCCTCGGCGGGCGTCACCGGGCGGTCGTTGTACACCCACGCGGCGGCCTCGAGGATCGCCGCCCGCTCGTCCTGGCCGTCGATCGCGGCCAGCGCGGCGAGGCCGAGGAACGCCTCGAAATAGAACGTGGGGAGCGTGCGCGCGTGGGCGATCTGCAGCTCGGCGACGAAGCCCGCTCGCGCCTCCTCGTGGGCGCCGCGCAGCAACGACGTAAGCGCGCGGTTGCCCTCGACGAGCGCGGTCAGGTAGCGGCTGCGGGTCTGGTTGACCGCGTAGACCGCCTGGCGATGCAGCGCTTCGGCCTCCTCGTAGGCGCCGAGGCGGAGCAGACCGAAGGCGAGCGTGGACAGCGCGCCGGGGATGCGGTTGACCGCGCCCGCCTGGTGGAGCGCCGCCAGGCCGGCCTCGAGCAGCGGGCGGCCGCGCTCGATGTCGACGCTGCCGATCGCCATCTGCGTCAGCGCGAAGCCCTCGAGCGCGACGTCGCCGGCCGCGCGGGCGAAGGCGAGCGCCTGCTCGGCCTCGGCGTACCCCTCGGGCTCGGCGCCGCTCATGATCGAGATGTTGCTCAACCGCAGCAACGCGAGCGCGATCCCCGCGTCGTCCCCCGTCGCGCGGTAGTGGGTGAGTGCCGCTTCCGCCTCGGCCCGGGCGCGGGGATCGGTGATGGACAGGTTGGCGGCGAGCGCGAGCCGGACACGGGCCACGTCCTCCGGGTCGGCATCCGGCGTCTCGAGCGTGTGGATGAAGATCCCGCGCGCTTCGAGCTCTGCATCGGCGGCCCGCATATAGGGATCGAGCAGGCCGGCGAGGCGGGTGTGGCGCGGCGTGCCATCCGCCCATGCGAGCGCGGCGCGGAAGTTGTCACGCTCGGCGTGGACGTCGTCGAAGCGGTCCGACGAGACGCCGCGCAGCCACAGCTCGTGCGCCGTGCGCTCGGCGACGCCCAGGTAGTGGTCGTAGTGCCGGGCGCGGACGGCGTCGCGGTCGGCGCGCTGCTCGAGGCGTTCGACCGCGTACTGGCGTACGGGTTCGAGGAGCGCGAGGCGGCCGCGGGCGGCGGTCACCAGGCTCTGGTCGACGAGCGCCTCGAGGGCTCCGAGCGACGCGCCGACGTGCTCCGCCGCCGCCAGCTCGCAGCCGCCGGCGAAGGCGCCGAGCGCGCTGAACGCGTCCTGCTCCTCCGGCGCGAGCAGGTCGTAGCTCCAGTCCAGCGTCGCGCGCAGCGTGCGGTGGCGGGCGGGAGCATCCGCGGGCCCGGGGCCGAGCAGGGCGAGCGCGTCGCTCAGGCGGGCGGCGAGCGCGGCGGGGTCGAGCACCCCGAGGCGGGCGGCGGCGAGCTCGATCGCCAGCGGGTGCCCGCCGAGGCGGCCGCACAGGTCCTCGATCGCCGGACGGTCGTCCTGACTGAGCGCGAACCCTCGCGCGGCGGCTCGCGCCTCGAAGAGCTCGACCGCGGCCGACGCCGTCAACGGGGTCACGGGGTACCGGTGCTCGGCGAGCAGGCCGAGCGGGCCGCGGCTCGTGCCGAGGACCGAGAGCGTGGGCGCGCGCTCGAGCAGGCGGCCGACCACGGCCTCGACGCCGGCCAGGTGCTCGAGGTTGTCGAGGACGACCGCGCCGTGCTCGTCGGCCAGCTCGCGGTGCAGGGCGTCCTCGGCGCCCTCGCCGGGGACGCGGGTGACGTCCAGCGCATCGCAGATCGCGGTCGCGACCTGGTCGGCCTCGCCGACCGACGCGAGCGAGACGAACCGCCCGCCATGGGCGCGAGCGATCTCCAGCGCCAGCCGCGTCTTGCCGACGCCGCCGGGACCGATGAGCGTGAGCAGGCGCACGTCGGGGCGGACGAGCAGCTCGCCGATGCGGCGCAGGTCCTCCTCACGGCCGACCGTGGGCGTGGGCGGCTCGGGAAGCGGACGTCCGCGCGACGGGAGCTGGTGGGTGAGGATCGCGCGTTCGAGGTCTCTCAGCTCCGGCCCGGGCTCGAGGCCGAGCTCGTCGGACAGGCGGGTGCGGAAGTCGCGGTAGGTGGCGAGCGCGTCCGCCTGACGGCCGAGGCGGTACAGGGCGAGCATCTGCTGGCCGCGCAGGCGCTCGCGCAGCGGGTGCTCGGCGACCAGCACCTCGAGCTCTGAGGCGAGCGGGCCGTGCTCGCCGCGCTCCAGGTCCGCCTCGACGCGCTCCTCGAGCGCCAGCACCCGCAGCTCCTCGAGCCGACGAACCTCCGGCAGCGCGAACGCCTCGTAGCCGAGCTCGCCGAGGACCGGGCCGCGCCACAGCGCGAGCGCGCGGACGAGCGTCGCCGACGCGTCGTCCGCCCGGCCGGCGGCGAGCAGCGCGCGGCCGTCCTCGTAGCCCTGGGTGAAGCGCTCCGCGTCGAGCTCGTCCGGCTCGACGTGCAGTCGGTAGCCGCCCGCCTCGGTACGCAGGCGGTCGGCGAGCGGCCCGAGGTCGCGGCGCGCTCTGGACACGGTGACCTGGAGGGCGTTGGCCGCGGGCTCGCCCCACAGCGCCTCGCTCAGCCAGTCGGCCGTCAGCGGCGCCCCGGCGCGCAGGAGCAGCGCCGCGATCAGCGCCCGCCGGCGCCCGCCCGGGACGTCCAGCGACCGGCCTTCGTGGCGGATCTCCAGGGGCCCGAGGATCAGGAATTCCGCCGCCACCGTGCGCGAGTGTAAGCGCGGTGTAGGCGTCGTGACAGCGGCCGAGCCGAAGCTGCGCCTCATGACCTCCCAGATCAACGCCCAGCTCGCCAAGACCATCGCCGCCGAGCACCGCCGGCGTAATGCGTCGAACAGGACTCACTAAAGATCGCCGCCGGCACGGCGACTTCCAAGGGGGAGAGATCCTGTCCCCCTCCTTGGAGTCGCCGTGCCCCCCTTGCGTTTGTCCGTCCTCGTTGCCAGCCTGCTCGCGCTGCTGGCCATGCCGGCCGTTGCTGCGGCGGCAGAGCCGATCTGTACCCCGGCAGCGTGTACAGACCTCGGCAAGACCCGGTCCGTCGTCCTCAAGCGCTCGGGCGCGAAGAAGGCCGTGGCGGGCATCGCGCGGGTGAGCAAGCGCACGGCGCTGCGCGTCTCGGTGAAGTTCGCGCCCAAGGGCGCCAAGCCGCGCGTGACCGTGACCGGGCCGCGCGGGTTCAAGCGCGTGATCTCCAAGTCCACGTCGTTCCGCGGGGCGCGGCCGGGGCGCTACCTGATCTCCGCCGATCCGATCCCGGGAACCGAGGTGACCACGTTCGCCACCTACCGCCGCACCAGCGCGAAGCTGCGCCGCGGCATCAACGGCTGGGTCGGCGTGCGCTACATGCAGCAGGTCCAGAGCACGACGCGGGTGGCCGAGCCGTCCGCGATCGAGACCGTCTCGGGTGACCCGAACGGCGTCCGCGACGTCGTCGTCGACGACCCGCAGGCCCTCGTCCAGCCGGGCACGGTCCTGGCCGCGGGCGTCGGCCCGCAGACGCCGGGCGGCCTGCTCGTCGCCGTCGACTCCGTCACCCGTTCAGGCGACAAGACGATCGCGCGCGGCGGCCCCGCGCCCTTGACCGCGATCGGGCCGAGCGCCGAGATCGAGTCCAAGCCGCAGCTGTCGATGAGCAAGGAGGACTTCCAGAAGGCGCTCGAGGCCGACAGCGGCGGGGCCGCCGCCCGCTCGTTCAAGCGGACGCTGCCGGGCTTCTCGCTGGAGGGCAAGCCGCACGCGTTCGCCGCCGCCAAGAAGAACAAGGGCTTCGAGAGCCCGCTGGAGTGCAACACGTCCGCGACGGCCAACTTCGACGGCGACGTCAACTTCGACGCGGGTACCAGCGTCGGCATCGCCTGGGGCGGCTTCTGGCATCCGCTCACGATCCAGGCCCACGTGGGCGTCAAGCTCCACCAGGACGCCACGATGCAGGTCTCGATCGAGGGCGAGGCCAAGTGCGAGCTCGAGCTCGACCTGCTGCCCAAGGACTACCGCTTCACCCCGTGGGAGTTCATGGTCGGGCCCGTCCCGGTCGTGATCGTCCCCAAGCTCAACTTCCAGGTCACCGGCGAAGCCTCGGTCGGGGCGAAGATCTCGACCTACGTCGAGCAGTCGCTGGACACCGAGTTCGGCGTCCAGTGGGATGGCAGCCGCTTCGGCCCGTACGGCAAGGCGTCCGCGTCGTTCAAGACCTACAAGCCGACCCCGAGCGGCAACCTCAACCTCAAGGCCGCGATCGGCCCCAAGCTGATGTTCGACTTCTACGACGTCGCCGGCCCATACCTGACCGCCGACCTGTTCCTGCAGCTGAAGGCCGACACCGCGAAGGACCCGTGGTGGCGCCTCTCCGGCGGCCTCCAGGCCGGCGGCGGGCTCCGCTTCAAGGTCTGGAAGTTCGACTTCGACAAGGGCATCCGCGACATCTGGTCCGAGGACTGGACGATCGCCAAGGCCGACAAGCCGCCGGTGCCCGCGTTCACCACCAAGACGCTGCCTGACGCCGACAACGGCAAGGCCTACAGCTCGAAGGTCGTCGCGAGCTCCACGCGCGGCCCGCTGACCTACACCGTCAACTCGGGCCGCCTGCCCGAGGGCCTCAAGCTCGAGAGCGACGGCCGGATCACCGGCACGGCCAAGGGCTACGGCACGACCGAGTTCGAGGTCGCCGCGAAGGACTCGCTCGGCCAGAAGGGCCTGCGCTCCTTCAAGGTGCTGACCAAGACGCCGCCGGCGGTCGTCAAGACCACGTCGCTGGCGGGCGCCACCGTCGGTGCGGCGTACTCGGCGACGCTCGAGGCGAGCGGCGCGGTCGCCCCGTACAAGTGGGCGGTGACCGCGGGCGCGCTGCCCGCCGGTCTGCGCCTCGACGGCGACAAGCTCGTCGGCACGCCGACCGCGCTCGGCTCCTCGGCCTTCACGGTCAAGGTCCGCGGCGTGGACGGGAACGAGGCGTCGCGCCAGCTCACGCTGGTCGTCGACCCGGCGCCGCTGGCGGTCGCGACCCACTCGCTGGCGACCGGCAAGGCCGACACCGCGTACTCGCAGGCGCTGACCGCGTCCGGCGGCCGCGCGCCCTACACGTGGGCGGCGGCCAACGCCCCCGCGGGTCTGACGCTGGCCGCTGACGGCACGCTCTCGGGCACGCCGACGGTGGCGTTCGCCGGGCCGCTCCAGGTCACGGTGACCGACGCCGACGGCCGCACGAAGTCGGCGGAGATCGCGTTCACCGTCGCCGACGTCGACCCGGTCGCGATCACCACCACGGCGCTGCCGCAGGCCATGTCGGGCGTCGCGTACGACCAGACGCTCGCGGCCGTCGGCGGCCGCGCGCCCTACACGTGGTCGCTGATCGCGACCAGCACCGACCTGACGGTCACGGCTGGCGGGCACGTGTCCGGCACGCCGTCGGCGGCGGGCTCGAACGAGTTCGTCATCGTCAAGGTGACCGACCACGACGGCCGCAGCGCCACCAAGACGCTCCCGCTGGAGGTTCTCCCGCCGGGCATCTCGATCACGACGGCGTCGCTGCCCAGCGCGCAGAAGGACGAGGCGTACGACCAGGCGCTGACCGCGCTCGGCGGGACCGCTCCTTACACGTGGGCCGTCGAGTCGGGCACGCTTCCCGCGGGCCTGTCGCTGGACACGTCGACCGGCCATGTGAGCGGCACGCCGACGACGGTCGAGTCCCAGCAGGTCACGTTCCGCGTGACCTCGTCCGACAACGCGACGGTGACCAAGACGCTGACGCTGGCGGTGGTCAACCTGGCGGCCGTGCCGCTCGACGACGTCGACTGCCCGACGGCGAACTTCTGCCTCGCCGTCGACCGCAAGGCCAAGGCGTACACGCGCACGGCCTCCACGGGCTGGAGCGCGGGCGTCGACATGGCGGGCGTGCCGCAGAGCTCGATGTACCAGAACCGCGTCTCGTGCGCCTCGGCCACGTACTGCATCTACCTGACCAACGCCGGCAAGGCCGCGAAGTTCGACGGCACGAGCTGGACCCGCCTCCCGGACCTCCCCGGGTACGTGAGCGGGACGAGCCACTCCTACTGGGACATCGACTGCGTCTCGTCGACCAACTGCGTCGTCGCCGGCGGCAGCTCGGACATGAGCAACCGCAACGGGTTCGTCGTCAAGTGGGACGGCTCGGCCTGGTCCGGCGAGATCGGCACCGCCAACAACAACGGCTGGACGCGCATCGCGTGCCCCGTGGCGAACGACTGCATGGTCACCGGCCCGGGCAGCTGGGCGCGCTTCGACGGCACGACCATGTCGGCGATGACGTCGCTGGCGCACGGCGGCCGGACGCTCGACTGCATCTCGATGACCGAGTGCTTCACGGGCTCCTACGCCGACACGTCGATGAAGTGGAACGGCACTGCCTGGGCCGCCTCGGACCCGTCGAGCGGCGGCGACACGCTGCGCTACAGCCCGATCGGCTGCGCGCCGACCGGCACGTTCTGCGCGGCGGGCGGCGACTACGGCACGGGCAACGCCTACATGTGGACCTATGACGGGTCGACCTGGACGAAGGGCCCGTCGACCGAGATGAAGACGACCGAGGTCTCGTGCGGCGGTCCGTCGCTGTGCGCCGCGGTGCTGCTCACTGGCGCGGCGCGCACGTGGGACGGCTCGTCCTGGACGCTCTCGAGCGTGTTCGCCCGCGGCTGATCGGCCGCTTGCATACCAGCTGCATACCGGGGTCTGACCCCGGTATGCAAGCTGTGTACCGGGGTCTGGCCCCGGTATGCAAGCGGTGTGCGTCAGTTCGGCGCGTGCACGCCGGGCGCGTCGTGGGTGCGGTTGCGGCCGAAGACCTGGATCGTCGCATCCTGCGGCTTGTCGGTGGTCGAGACCAGCTGGCAGACGGCGCCGGGGAACGGGGTCGTCTGCGCGTTGCCGCCGTAGGGGTCGGTCCAGTAGAGCTTCCGGCCGCCCGTGTTCTTGACGGTGGTGCCGGCGAGGTAGACGTCGCGGCGGGTGCCGTCGAACGGTGACCTCGGGTCGTCGAAGGCGGTGACGCTCAGGGCGTTGGCGGCCGAGCAGTCGACGCCGTCGGCCTTGTCACCGTCGGCCGCGGTCTCCCAGCACAGCGGGAGCGTGCGGCCGATCGTGGCGTCGGCGTTCGCGTAGCGGCTCGGGTTGAAGACGCCGAAACCGGTGTTGAAGCTCGCGATCGTGTCGCCGTTGGCGGCCTTGATCGTGTTGCCCGACGTCCACTTCTCGTACAGCGCCCAGGCGGACGTCGTGCGTCCCGCCGGGACCAGGACGTTGCGCTCGACGCACTCGCGGTCGGGGATCTCGCGGGCGCCGTCGCCGGCGGGGTAGCCGTTGTTCGTGGTCTGGATGCGGGTCGCCGGGTCGCACGAGCGCTCGTAGAAGCCGGGATCGCCGAAGCGGCTCAGCGTGGTCGAGATCAACTGCGTCCCGTCGTCGCAGCGGGTCGCGTAGAGCAGCTCGTGCGCGTTGTTGGAGAGCGCGTCCACTGAATGGCTGCCCTGGTGGACGACGGTCATGTAGTCGCAGGTCACGCCGAGCGCGCCTCCATCCGATCCGAGCAGCCGCACGTCGTTCTGGACGTCGACCTTGTAGCCGACGTGGTCCTCGCTGCGCTTGGCCGTCCCGGCGTGTGCGTCGGCGTAGGCGTTGAGCGCCTCGGCGGCGAGGCCGAACGGCAGCCCCGCGTAGTCCTCGTAGCCGGCGGCCGCGAGGTGCCCGGCGACCCACGGAGCGATGTCCGAGGTCGCCGGATCGTCGCCGTGCTCATGGCCGAACGTGCACGTCTCGCCCGTGGCGGGGTTCGTGTACGTGGGCGGGTGCCAGGTCGGGTAGCGCTTGCCGTCGGGGCCGACGACGCTGAACCGGTCGTGGATCGCGGCGCTGCAGGTGTCGCGGGCGGTGGGGACCCATGCGCGGGTGGTGGAGGCGACCGACGCGGGGACGTTCGGCAGCTTCGCCGGCAGGCCGTCGCTCGGCGCAGCCGTCGGCGTGGGCGTGGCGGTCGCGGTCAGCTCGGGCGTCGGCCCCGGGGTCGCGGCGGCCGGCGCGGGCGTCACCACCGGCGCGGGCGCCGGTGCGGGCTGCGGCACCGGGCGCGCACTCACGCGGATCACGATCGCCCCGCGATAGCGCCGCCCGTCCTTCCCGCGCAGCGTGTAGCGCACGACGTCGCGCCCGGCGGTCCTCGCCGAGTACACGACCCGCCCGGTCTTCGCGGCGAGCTTGCCGAGCGACCCGCGGGTCGGCTTGACGACGATCGCCGTGGCCTTGCGCCCGCTGCTGCCGGCGACGTGCCCGCGACAGTCGAGCTTCAGCGTCACCGCGGCGCCCACCACGACGCCGACCTCGGTCGTCTTGCACGCCGCGACGCCCGCGGCGTGCGCGGGCGCGGCCGCGAAGAGGGCCGCGACGAGCGCGGCGGCGGCGCCCACGCGGCGCGTGTCGCGCCACGCCGCCCGGCCGCGCGCGGCGGCGGCGCCCACGCGGCGCGTGTCGCGCCGCGCCGCCCGGCCGCGCGCGGCATCGCCGCGCGCCATCCCGCCGCGCGCCTCCACTCGCCGCGTCATCGCTTGGCCCCGCGGAGCGTGACCGCGAGCGTGCGCGGGGTGCCGTCGACCGTCAGCGTGACCTTCGCCGCCAGGGACCCGTGGCGCTTGAGGGAGCGGCGCTGGGCCGTCGTGAGCGTCATGCGGACGGTCGCCTGGGCGGTGAACGACGCGGTGCGGCGGACGCCGGCCGCGGTCAGGGTCAGGCGTCCGGCGCAGGCGCACTTGATCGTCAGCGTGACCCGGCCGCGGGAGTCGACCGAGAGGGTGCGGCTCGCCAGGCCCGGGATCGGCCTCGCGGGCGTCGGTGTTGGCGTCGGCGAAGCCGTGGGGGTCGGGGAGACCGTCGGCACCGCGGTTGCGGTCGGCTCAGGCGACGCCGTCGCCGTTGCCGTTGCCGTCGCCGTGGCCGTGGCCGTGGCCGTCGGGGTGGGCGTCGGCGTGGCGGTCGGCTCCGGCTCCGGGGCGTCCGGCTTGTCGCCCGCGAGCAGCGCGACCGTCACCTCGCCCGCACGGGTGCGGCCGAAGCGCAGCGCGAAGTCGGCGCCGATCGCGAGGTCGTCGGTGCCGTTGCCGTCGACGTCGCCGACGTTGGCCACCTGGCGGCCGAAGCGCTCCCCCGCGGTCACGCCGTCGAGCGTCGAGCCCGCGGTGCCGAGCGTGGCGAGCGACCGGTAGCGGGTCGTGTCGGCGAGGTTCGCCGGGATGATCGCCGAGACGCCGCCGGTGTTGTTGAGCGGCAGCGTGGTGAGGTCCGCGACGCCGTAGACGATCCAGGCGCGGCCGGCGCTCCCGGCGCCGTACCCACCCACGAGCACGTCGCCGAGGCCGTCGTGGTTGACGTCGCCCGCCGGCGCGACGCCATAGCCCGTGGAGGAGCCCGGCTCGCCGAGGATGCGGAAGCCGCGGGTCCCGAGCGCGGCGCTGTCGAGCATCGCGCCGTCGACCACCGCCGAGCCGTAGATCACGTACGCGGCGTCGCTGTTGGCCGCGGCGGTCGAGTCCGCGCCCAGCGCGATGTCATCGAAGCCGTCGCCGTTGACGTCGCCGAGCGGCGCCACGCCGATCCCAAGCCGGTGGCCGGCGAAGGCCCCGCCGACCGCGAACAGCGAGGTGCCCGCCACGTCGAGGTCGATCAGCCCGCGCTTGGTCCCGCTGACCACGTAGGCGGCGCCGGACGCGGTCGAACGCCCGAAGGCCACGGCCGTGTAGGCGCCGATCGCGAGATCGTCCACGCCGTCGCCGTTGACGTCCCCGCCCGGGGTGACGACCGACAGGCGGCCGGAGGACGGCGCCACGATCGTCGCCAGCGTCGCGGTCCCCGCGTCCTGCGTCGACGTCGTCGCCTTGCCGGGGAGCAGGTAGGCGCGGCCGGCGCTCGAGCGCACCGGCGTCACGTCGGTCGAGTCGGCGGTGTTGGCGAACACGAGGATGTCGTCCTTGCCGTCGCCGTCGACGTCGCCGACGCCGGTGACCTGATAGCCGAAGTGGTCGTACTCGACCGCGTTCGGCGCGACGATCCGGTAGCCGCGCGTGCCGAGCAGCTTCAAATCCAGCGGCCCCGCGTCCGGCAGGTCCTCGGCGCCGAACACGACGTAGGCGGCGCCGCGCGGCGCGTTGATCCCGGCCGGTCGCCCGTCGTACTCGTACGCCCAGGCGCCGATCAGCAGGTCGTCGATGCCGTCGCCGTTGACGTCACCCGCGCAGCCGACGCCGGTGCCGGTCTGGGCGCGTTCCTTCTCACCCTCGATCCGGATCGCCCGCCCCGCGACGGGCGCGGCGAGGTCGCTGGAGCCGAAGCGCGGCCCGCCGAACGCCACGTAGGTCGCGCCCTCCCACGAGGACTCGGCCGGCTTGACCGACCACAGCGAGGCGCCGCCGATGACGTCGGAGTAGCCGTCGCCGTTGAGGTCGCAGCCACCGGTGGTCAGCGCGGCGCCGAGGTTGTCGCTGCCGTCGCCGTTCAAGCGCGCGACCGGCACCTCGGCGAACGCGAACGGGGAGAACGGGTCGCTGTCGGTGCCCGTGCCGAGCCAGCCGTCGACGCGGGCGACGATCGGGGAGCCGGCGAGGTTCGACGCGCCGAGCTCGAGCGTCGCGGTGCGCCACCCGGGATCGCCGCTGCGGGTGACGGCCAGCGTGCAGCTCGTCCCCGGGGCGACCGTCTTGCGCGAGCAGGCGTCGGCGCCGATCGTGAAGCCCGCAGCGATCTTCGCCGTCCCGAGCCTGAGCGCCTCGTTGCCCGAGTTGCGCACCATGAAGGTCTGCGGCCCCGCCGTCAGGTCCGCCACCGCGGGCGACACCGCCGCAACCGCCTCGGTCCCCGTGCCGCTCAGCGCGATCAGGTTCGGCTTGTGGCCGGCGATCGTCACGAAGCCGGTCTTGACGCCGCCCGACGTCGGCGCGAAGGAGACCTCGACCTCGCACGAGGCGCCCGCGGCGAGCGTCTTGGACCCGCACCCGTCGACACCCTTGACGTACTGCGACGGCGCCGCGACCGCGCCGAGCGGGTAGTCCTCGGCTCCCTCGTTGGTGATGCGCAGCGTGCGCTTGACGGTCGTCCCGACGTGCAGATCGCCCCAGTCGACCGAGGTCGCCGCCGTGAGCTTGCGGCCGAACCCGGTGATCGCACCCGTGGTGAAGGTCGGGCCGTTCGTGACCGTCGTCAGCGTCACCGACTTCGGGCCGGTCGACGTCGGCTTGAAGCCGACGATCACCGTGCAGGTCTCGCTCTTGGCCAGCGGGTTCGCCTGCCCGCGGGTCGCGCACGTCCCGGTGACCTCGAACTGGGAGACGTCGGCGCCGCTGAGCGTGCTCGACACGACCCACAGCGGCTCGTCGCCGGTGTTCGTGACGAGCCAGGAGCGGCTGGCGGGCGTCGTGCCCGTGTTGATCTGCGTGTCGCCGGCTGCGTACGTGCCGGACGGGCCGGTCCCGGTCGGGTCGGCGGAGGCTGGGGCCGCGACCAGGAGCGAAGCGAGGGCGGCAAGTAGGACAGTCTTTGTCAAGGTGCCCTTACATTACCGCCCTCCCCAAGGCTACGGAGACGTTGTTGACAGCGTGAACGTCAACGTCTTCGAGTACGTCCCGGTCCGCAGCGCGTCGCCCGCGTCGATGTGCTGCTTGAAGTCGACCGCGACGCTCTCGTTGCTGGTCGGCCCCGACCACGCCGCCTTGCTGAAGCTCACCGCCACCGGCGTCTTGAGCGCGAACGCGCCGTTGGTCAGCGTGCCGCCGTCCGTCGTGAGCGCGGCGTCCCCGGCCGTGCTGGTCACGGTCGCGGTCGTCGACGCCGTGTAGTCCTTCGTCACGCCCGGCGCGAAGGCGCCGAAGCTCGCCGGCGCGCCCAGCGTCAGCGCGAGCGTGGCCGGGACCGAGCCGCCGACCGTCGAGCCCGCCTCGGTGACGACCTTCAGCGGCGGCGCCTGGTCGGTCGCCTGGTGGCCGTTGCCGTCGGCGTTCGCGAGGCGCTCGAACGCGTAGGCCATCCCGACGAGCTTGTCGTCGTCCCACGCGCGACCGAGCAGCTGCAGGTTGATCGGCTGGCCGTGGTCGTTGCGGCCCGCGGGGAAGACCACGGTCGGGACGCCCGGGCCGGCGCCCGGCGTGTCGCGGCGGCCGAAGCTCGACTTGCCGCCACCGCCGTCGTTGAGGCTGATGTCGCTCAGCAGGCCCGGGTAGACGACGGCGTCGACGCCCTGGTGGTCCGCGCCCGCGGTGTCGAGCCAGGTCTTCGTGTTCGCCTTGTACGCGACGCGATAGGCCCGCCGCGCGGCGAGCTCGTCGGCCGTCATCCGCGCCGCGGGTGCCACGTCGCAGGCGCTGATGTCCTGCCGCACGTACCAGACCTTCTTCTGCGAGCAGCTCACATCGACGGCGTTGCGGATGGCGAAGCCCTGCTCGGCCAGCTCGGGATGCGCGTCGATGTACTGCATCCAGCCCTCCTGGGTGGTGTTGCCGGACGGGTTGTTCGCCGGCGCGCTCGGCGTGTTCGCCCCGCCCACGGTCGAACCCATCTCGACGATCGTCGCGCCCGCGTCGGTCAGATACTTGAGCGCCGCCTTGGACGCCTGGACCGTCCCCGTGGTGCCGAACGGGTCATCCCACGTAGAGGGGATGTAGCCGATCCGCTTCCCGCGCAGCGCGTTGACGTCGAGCACCGTCCGCCAGTCCGCCGGCCGCTCCGCGTCCGCCGGAGCCGTCGTGGGATCGGCGGGGTCGGTGCCCGTGACGACATTGAGCATGTCGGCGAGGTCGCCGACCGAGCGTGTCATCACGCCGCCGAAGTCGGTCAGCCACGACAGCGGCATGATCCCCGAGCCACTCTCGAGCCCGTCGGTGCCGCGCAGCGTCACCAGCGAGGCGCCCGAGGCGGGACCGTAGAGCGAGTCGCCGGTCTGCGAGCCGAGCGCGCCCGCCGCGAGGTTCGCCGCGACCGCCGTGGCCGAACCGCCGGACGACGCGATCGCCGACTTCGACGGCGCGAACGCGTTCCACACCTGACCCCACGGGTCGTTGGAGTAGTTGCCGGAGGTCGCGTACTCCTCCAAGGCGGCCTTGCCGATGATCACCGCGCCCGCCTCGCGCAGCTTGGCGACCTGGAACGCGTCGTTGCGCGGCCGGAAGCCCGCGAACGTCAACGAGCCGTTCGTCGTCGCCATGTCCTTGGTGTCGTAGAGGTTCTTGATCGCGATCGGGATGCCCAGGACCGGCGTCTTGGAGCCCGCCGCGCGCGCTTCGTCGGCCTTGCGCGCCTGCTCCATGGCGTCGGCGGCGACGATCTCGTAGGCGTTGAAGCCGAACTGGCCCTGGTCGTAGACCTTGATGCGGTCCAGGTACGCGCGGGTGATCGCCTGCGACGTCGTCAGCCCCGACTCCATGTCGGCGCGCATCTGCCCGATCGTCTTCTCGACCACGTCGTAGCCGGACGTCGTCTCGGGCTTGACCGGCGCGGGCGCGGCGATCCGCGGGATCGTCCCGGCCGTGCACGGCAGGCCGGAGAAGTTGTCGACGGTGCACGCCTCGGCGGGCGTCACGCCGGCCAGGTCCGGCGTCGCCGCGAGCGCCGTCGCCGTCGCTTCGACCTTCAGCCGCGGAGGTCGCCGTCGTGACCCGCTGGCCGAGCACGACGTAGTGCAGCAGCGACTTCACCGCGCCCGGCGCGAGCGTGAACGTGTTGACGTACGCCTGGAAGTTGCCCTCGTGCCCGCCATAGGCGAGTGGGTTGTTGAACGTGTCGTAGAGCCAGTTGCCGGTGAACGTCATCGCGCCGCCGAACGGCGCCGGCGTGCCGATCACGGTCGCCTGCGGCCCGCCCACGAGCGTCGTGCCGTTCAGCGGCGTGGCGACCTCGGCCCAGCTGTCGGCGCCGGTCACCGCGACGTCGCCGGAGGACGTGTTGACCATCGCGCTCGAGTTCGCGCCGGAGGCGCTGTACCCCGTCTGCCCGCCGAACGCGACCTTGACCGTGATCGGCGCGCCGGTGGTGTTGCGGAACGTGTCCAGCCACCGCGACCAGCTCGCCTGCCCCGCGGGAACGTCCTTCTTGACGTAGACGCTGCGGGCGATCTCGACCCCGCCGAGCGGCACCGCCGCGGTCGTCGCGAACCGGTCCACCCCGTCGAACGTCAGCCCGAACCCGCGCATCAGCTCGCCGTTGAAGCGCGGATTCGTGGATACGGAGACCTTGATCCCGCCGTACCCGTTGATCGTCGTGCTGTAGGCGGGGTTCTGCCCGGCACCGATCTGCGTGGCGCGGATCGAGCCCGTATCCACCCGCGGCGGCGCGACGTCCTGGAAGCCCCAGAACGTCCCGTTGGCGTCGGACACGTAGTTGAACGCACTGCTCTGGCCCGCGGCGACGAGGGCCATGCCGGTCGCCAGCGCGACCGCCTGGACGAGGAATCGAGACATGACGCGCCCATCCAACCGATCGCGGCGCGGCTCCGATAGTGCCCACCGGTCGAGGCGATCTCGACCGGCGGGTGTGGAGATCAGCCCACGCCGGGCGCGGGCGCGTACTCGCCGAGGAAGTCGGGGCCGACGATCTTCTGGCGCACGGCCTCCTGGCCGATGTAGCACGTCCATTCGCGGCCGTCGGAGCGCAGCGAGCGGCAGCCCCCGTTGACGTGCTTGGTCGCGTCGACGGTCGGCTCGACGGTCCCCTTCATGTCGGAGATCTCGGGGTCGTTGAACTTGCCGGCGACCGTGCAGTGGTACTCGACGCCCTCCTCGACCACCTCGCACTTGGGCGTGGTGCCGACGAGGAACTTCGTGCCGGCGGGCATCGAGCGCTCGACCTCCTCGGTGGAGAGCAGGCCGGCGGCGAGCGCGCCGCCGGGGACGAGGATGGCGAGCGCGACCGCGCCGCCGATGACGCGGCGGCGCCGGCTGGTGTGGCGGCGCAGGTCCTTGCGGGCGGCGCGCTCGAGGTCGTCGCCGATGGCGATCAGACGGTCGGTCATCGAGAGGTCCTTTGCTTGCGCAGGGCGGCGAGGCCGCGGTGGACGCGGACGCGCGCCGCGCCCGGTGTGGTGCCGAGGGTCGAGGCGATCTCGTCGTAACTGAGCTCGTCCACCACGCGCAGCCTGACCGCCTCGGGAACGTCGTCGTCGTCGAGGTTCTCCAGCCACGCCTCCTGCGGCGAGACGCTCACCGGCGTGACCTGCACGCCGAGGCGCTCGCGCGCGCGGGCCTCCAATGCCCGGCGGCGGACGGAGACCAGCAGGACGTTGCGGGCGATCCCGAACAGCCAGGGGGCGGCCGAGCCGTCGCACTCGTCGCGGAACCGCTTGCGCACCAGCCACACCTGCGCGAACGTCTCGGCGGTCAGCTCGTGCGCGGCGTCCTCGTCGCGACAGCGCCGCTGGTGGTAGGCCAGGATGCGGTCGGCGTAGCGGTCGTACAGCTCGCGGAACGCGGCCGGATCCGTCCGGGCCGCGGCGAGCAGGGCAGCGTCACTTCGTTGCACGCGGGTTAGATGTTGCGGCGGCGCCGCAGCGTTACAACCGCGATCACGCCGCCGACGGCGATCACGACCACGACGATCAGCGGCCACGGGAACCCACCGCCGTCGTCGGCCCCGCTCCCGCTCACGGTGCCGCCGCCGAGGTCGAGCACCGCGGCGGGGCGCTCGGCGTCGGCCGTCGGCTCCTGGATCCAGCGCACGACCTGCCCGTCGGCGTAGTACTGCAGCGCCTTGAAGACGAGCCGCGGCTGCTTCGGGAGCGGACCGAGCTTGACCTTGAAGTCCTCGGTGCGGCCCGGCTGGATGGAGACGCCCTCGTCCGCCGCCCACTGGATGCCGCCCGGGATCCGCGTGATCGTCCAGCCCTTCATCGGCTCGGCCTCGACCGGCACGCCGTCGGGGATGAAGACCTCGACCTTGACCGTCGCGGCGTCCTCGCGCTCATTCGGGGTGCGGAAGCGGAACTCGCCCGTCTGCCCCGGCCGCGAGGTCTCGGGGAGGACCGTGACGTGCGCGAGCGCCGGCGCCGGGGCCACGAGCAGGACGAGCAGCGCGAGCAGGAGCCTCAACGGATCTTCACCGGGACGTCGATGGTCTTCTCGTCGATGTCGCTCGTGCGGACGATCAGCCGCAGCGTCCAGTCCCCCGGCGACGGCACCGTGAGCGCGGTCGCGACGTAGTGGCCGGGCTCGGCGTTGGTGAGCTCGACCGGCAGGTTCTCCTCGCCCTTGCGCAGCCGGACCTCGAACTCGGGCGGGATGTAGAGCATGCCGTCGGGCTGCACGAGGTAGAAGTCGGCGACGTTCTGGCCCTGCTTGGCCGGTGTGACCTTGACCTCGGCGGTTCCGCCCTGCACGCCCTTGACCTTGACAGCGATCGGCTTGGAGTACTTCACCCGCGCCGGCGTGGCGTTCACGAGCCCGGCGGTCACGCCCAGCACGACGACGCCGAGCGCGACCTCGGCGAAGACGGTCCGTGCCAGCCGCGGGACCGCGCGGCGCGAGAACCACGCGAGCGCGACGATCGCGAGCACGACGCCGCTCTTGATCAGCAGCAGCCGGCCGAACTCGGTCCCGGGCAGCGCGGCGAGCTCGCCCGCCTGGCGCCACGCCAGATACACGCCGGTGACGCCGAGCGCGACGAAGCACCCGAGCGCGAGCTGCGAGAACCGCGGCAGCGCCTCACGGACCGGCGGGACGGCGATCAGCGCGGCGAGGCCGCCGAACCAGAGCGCCATCGCGAGCAGGTGGACCGTCGCCGCCGGCACGCCGAGCCACGTCTGCACGCCCGTGCGCGAGTGGTCGGTGAGCGTCCACGTCAGCGCCAGCGCGACGGCGCACGCGCCGAACGCGACCCGGTTGACCTGCGGGCGCGCGACGAGCCACGTGAAGACCAGCGCCAACACGATCCGCGCCAGCAGCGCCAACCCGAAGTCGGTCGACAACGAGAACCGCAGCAGCGACGGCTTGAACGCATCGAACAGGCCGCCACCGGTCGTGTACGGACCCTGCAGGAGCAGCAGCGAGACCGAGCCCAACATCAGCGCGCCCACCGAGACCGCGAGGAACAGCCGCCCGCGCGGGCTCACGGACCCGGCCAGGAACAGCACCACGACCGCGCCGCCGACCGCCAGCGCGAAGCCGATGAACGACAGCGCCCGCGCGATGCCGTCGGCCGCCTTGACGACCCCGCTGGACGCGCCCGGCGCACGCGCCGTCACGAGCGCTGACGGCTGCCCGATCGAGAACGAGAACGCGCCGGAGACCGGATGCGAGTCCGCCGACGTGACCCGCCAGGCGACCACGTACGTGCCGTCCTTCAGGCCCGGCGGGAGCTTGAGCACCGCGGTCTGGCGGTCGCGGTGGGCGGCCTTGGGCGTGTCGATCGTCTTGCCGGTCGCGTCGAGCAGCCGCACCGAGTTCGGGCCGAGGTCGACCGGCTCGCTCCAGCGGATCGTGACCTCGCTCGGCTGCTTGCCCACGACCGAGCGGTCCGCGGGCGTGACGCGCACGATCGTCGCGTGCGCGCCGGCCACGGCGGGCAGGACCGCCATCCACACCAGCGCGGCCAGCAGGCCGCGCGCCACCACCTTCATCCGAGCCGCTTGACCACCGTGCGCAGGACCGATTCAGCCGTGGCCGAGGCGTCGGAGCGCTCGCCGATGATTTTGTGGTGGGTCACGTCGAGGTAGAGGATGACGTTCGCCCGCTGGACGACGACGTGGGCGGCGTCCTCGTAGTAGACCTGGTCGAAATCCGACGTGTGCGCGATCTGCTGGATGACGCCCGTCCAGCCGCCGGACTCGACCGGCCGCGCGGACACGCTGTAGGTGCCGAGGATCGTCGAGGGCCCGCCCCGCACCTCGTACTGCGCCGGGCACTTGGCCATCGCGTTGCCGACCGCGTCCATCCCCTCGTCGGCGATCGAGGTCGTGCCGAAGACGAGCGCGCCCTGCGTGATCTCGGGAGTGCGCTGGTCGTCGGCGGACGCCGGGCCGACCACGAACTCCGGCACGGGGTCGCCCGCGGTGGGCGTGATCGCGTTCGCGGCGGCCGTCGCCGCGCTGGCGCGCTGCATCAGCGGGCAGGTCTCCAGCGACTCGCGCGGGACGTAGTTGGCGTGCGAGTGGAAGTCCTCGTCGACCCAGTAACTCTTGAACGCCGAGGCGCGCGTGCCCTCGTCGGACGTCTTGTAATAGGCGCTCGACACGTCCTTGCTCGTGTAGGCGGCCTTGCCGGACCCGCCGCACCCGGCGAGCGCGGCCAACAGCACGACCAGGACAGCCGACCGCCGCATCTCAGGCGTCGGACCGTAGGAGGTTCTCGACCGTGAACTGGCCGCCGTCGACCTTGAGCACGATGTTGTTGTCGTACTTGATCGTGTGGTCGGACGCGAAGGAGAGGCCCTTGTCGAGGAAGGTCTTGTAGTCGTCGTCGAGCACTTCGAGCTCCTGGCTGTTGCGCTCGCGGTCGACCTTGCCGCTCTGCGTGACCGCGTGCGCCAGCGCCAGGACGCCGTTGTAGGCCTGCAGCGCGTCGAGCCCCGGCTCATGGCCGAACTTCTGCTTGAAACGCTCCGACCACTCAGCCGCCTCGGGCAGGTTCTGCGGCGTCGCGGGAGCGATCACGAACGCGCCCTCGGCCGCGTCGCCCGCCGCCGCGAGGAATTCAGGCGACTCCGATGCCTCCGACGCGACGAACCCTCCATGGAAGCCGGCGTCGGTCAGCGCCGCCAACAGCTTGCCGCCGTCGGCGGGCGGCCCGGCCCAGTAGACCGTGTCGGGATCGCCCGCCAGCGCGGACTTGACCACGGTCTCGTCGATCGCGTCGACGGCCTGCTGTGAGACCGGCTTCGGCACCGGCGCCGAGAGGCCGAGCACCTGCTCGCCGAGATAGCGCGACGCGCGATCGGTCGCGGTCACCACGGACAGCTTCTGGGCGTGCGAGTACGCCAGCCAGTGCACGGCCGCCAGGGCCGACTGGTACGGCGTGCCGTTGATCAGGTACGCATTCGGGGTCTTCTTCGCCGAGACGATCGACGGCGTGTTCGCCGACGTGACCAGGAACGGCTTGACCGGACCGAGCTCGCGCGCGGCCGAGCGAGCCGCGCTCGCACAGATGCCGCCGACCGCGCCCACGGCCTCGCTGGTCTTCACCGCCTCCGCGCCCGTCCGACCCGCGCCGGCCTGGCACTTGTCGTCATAGGTGGCGATCGCGACCTTCTGGCCGAGCACGCCGCCACGGACGTTGAGGTCGGTCATCGCCATCTTGGCGCCGTCGACCAGGTCCTTGCCGCGCGTGGCCTCAGAGCCGGTCAGCGGCGCGAGGACGCCGAACGAGACCTGGCCGGGCTGGAACCCGCCGTTGGCCGGGACCGGCTTGGAGGCCGGTTCCTTCTTCTCCTCCGAACCACCGCATCCCGCGAGCGCGAGAACGGCAAGGGCGCCGGCAACGCCGGCGCCCTTGTATGCCTTGAACTTCCTCACGAACTCCTACGGGTTGGTCGTGGACAGCGTGAACGTCAGCGTCTTGGAGTACGTGCCCGTGCGGAGCGCGTCCCCGGCGCTGATGTGCTGCTTGAAGTTGATCGTGACCGACTCATTCGACGTCGGAGCGGTCCAGGTCGACTTCGAGAACGAGACCTCCAGCGGGGACGGCAGCGCGAACGTGCCGTTCATCAGGTTGCCGGGGGTCGAGGACGTCAGCGAGGCGTCACCCGCGGTGGAGATGACGTTGGCCGTCGTCGACGCGGTGTAGTCCTTGGCGACGCCCGGCGTGAACGCGCCGAACGTGGCGTTGGAGCCCAGCGCCAGCGAGAGCGTCGCTCCGACGGTGCCGCCGGCGGAGCCGCCGGTGTCCTCGGAGACCTGCATCGTCTGGTAGTCCGCGCACGAGTTCCAGCACGTCTTGGGCTGCGTCTTGCCCGCCCCGCCGTGGAACTTGATCACGTCGATGCCGCGGGCGTAGTCCGAGATGTACACGTACTTGCCGTGCCAGTAGGCGCCGGCCGTGTTGGACGAGACGACCTCGCCCGGCGTGCCGCGCGTGCCCTGCGCGGGAACGCGGAAGTAGCCGACCTGCTGCGGGTTGCGCGGGTCGGTGACGTCCACGAAGCGCGTGCCCTGCTCGTAGTTGCCGAGCGCGACGATGTTGCCGTTGACCGTGAACCAGTGCGCCGAGCAGTCGCCGATGGCGCGCGTCCCGGACGGATCGATGAACTCGCCGGGCTTGCCGAGCGTCGAGTAGGAGGCCAGCCGCTCCATCTTGGGCGGCGTCGTCCCGAACGTGTCGGTGGCGTCGCGGGTCCCCTTCAGGGAGGAGATGAGGAACTTGCCCGCGGTCGCGCAGTTCTGCAGGTTGTTCTCGTTGGTGATCAGCATCACGTCGCCCGCGGCCTGATCGCCGAGCGCCTGCGGGACGTGGTACGCGTTGTGCAGGAAGGAGCCCTCGTTGCCGGTGATCTGGCCGCCGGCGTAGGGGAGCGGGTCGTACGGCGTGGCGTAGCGGTCCGTACCCGTCTTCGGGTCCTTGTGCAGGCCCTCGGTCCAGTAGCCGCGGACGCCGGCGGAACCGGACACCCAGGCCACGCCGTCGAAATCGACGTCGACCGAGTGCGTGCTGCCCCGCGCGCCGTTGCGGCTGACGTCCGAAGCGATCGGCGAGGAGTACGTGAACGGATGCTCCACGTCACGCACGTCGGTGACCGAGACCGCGGAGGCCTTGGCCGGGCTGGGCCCGTTCTGCACGCCACCGACCGACCACAGGAAGCGGCAGTCGTTCAGGCAGGTCATCGTGTGACCCTGGAAGACCTTCTGGAAGCCGATGACCGACGGGTGCCACGGGTCTTTGAGGTCGATCGCGAAGAACCCGCGGGTCAGCGCGTCGCGCGACATGAAGGCGATCTTGCGACGGCTGTCGACCGTCATGTTCTCGCCCTCCCAGAACTGGGTCATGTTGCCGTCGGTGGACGGCTGCTTGGCCTGCAGCGCGGAGATCGGGACCTGGGAGACGAACACCGGGCGCGCCGGGTCCTTCAGCGACCACACGCTCAGCCCGGCGGTGCCGTTGGCGACCATGAAGTCGTAGCCGAGGTTCTCGTAGCGGATGAAGTTCAGGGCGGAGAACCCGGGGCACTTGCTCGGGTTGTAGGCCGGGCAGCTCGCGCCGGAGTTGTACGGCTCGCCCGGCTTGTAGGACAGCTTGCCGGTGACGTGCGACAGGTAGTCGACGTTGGAGCTCTTGTCGACGGCGGGCATCGACGTGTCGTCGGCCAGCGTGTCGGTCGACTCCGTGCTGGTGCCCGGGTTGAGCTTGGCGAACGACGCGGCCTCACGCTGGGCGTTGGCGGCGGCGGCGATCGAGTTGGCCGCGGCCGTGGCGGCGGCGGCGGACTTCGTGTCGAAGTCCTGCTGGGCGGTCGCCTGGGCGGCGGAGGCCGCGGCGGCGGCCGCGGTGTTCTCCGGCGTCGGGTTCGCGGCGGCGGCGGCAGCGGCGGCCGCGGCGGCGGCCTTCGCGGCGTCGAGCGCCGTGGCGGACAAGGCCTTGACGCGGTCGGCCTCGGTGGACGCCGCAGCGGCGGCCGTGGCCTCCGCCTGCGCCGAGGCGACGGTGGCCGCGGTAACGGGTCCGCGCGGAAGCTCCGCGGCATAGGCCGTCCCTGACCCCAAAATCGCGGCGGTGGCGATCACCAAAGCCGCGCGAGCCCTCACTCGCATGCACTCCCTCCTGACGCCAGACCCAAATGCACGAGCCCCGCGAAGGCGGAGCTCAAGAAGGCGAGACTGTCAAACCCGCGTCAGCCGGTCAACGAGACATACGTCGAGATCCCTACACGGGCTCTCATGCTTCGACGGTCGCGGAGGCCTCGGAAGCGGGCGCTGGCGGGGTGGAGTCCTTCAGCGACCAGAGCAGGACCTTGGCCTTCCGGCCACGCACCTCGGCCTCCCCCACGGCGACGAGGTCGTCGGCCGGGCGGGTGAGCCGCTGCTTGGTCGTGTCGGCGATGAAGAGCTGGTGCGGCGTGCCCTTGGTCATGCCCTCCAGGCGCGCCGCGGTGTTGGTCGTGTCGCCCAGCGCCGTGTACTCGAGCCGGCGCTCGGAGCCCACGTTGCCCGACATCACCGGCCCGCTGTTGAGGCCGATGCCCATCTTGAAGCCGTCGTGCAGCTCCTGCTCGCGCAGCCAGCCGTTGAACGTCTCCATCCGCGAGAGCATGTCCCGGGCGGCCTCGAGCGCGCGGTCGGCGTGGTCTTCCTGCTTCAGCGGCGCGCCGAACACCGCCATGATGCCGTCGCCCATGTAGGCCACGAGCGTGCCGCCGTGGTCGAGGATCGCCTCGCTCATCTCGGTCAGGTAGCGGTTGAGCGACTCGATCACCCGCTCCGGCTCGAGCGTCTCGCTGAAGCTCGTGAATCCGCGGAGATCGCTGAACATGACCGTCGCCTCGCCACGCACGCCGCCGAGCCGCACGCCCTCGGCGTCGGCCAGGACCTGGTCGACGACCGCCTCGGGCACGAACCGCGCGAACGCGTCGCGCGCCTGCTCGCGCTCGAACGCCACGGTGAGCCCGTGGATCGCCGCCGTCAGCAGGATCGCGGCGACACCGGCGACGAGCGGATAAACGACGGTGACGATGACGTTCTCGCGCTGGAAGAGGACCTGGGCGAGCACGAGGAACGCCGCCACCGCCACGACGCCGGCCAGCACCGCGGTGCGCACCCCGAACCGAAGGCCCGCCAGCGGCGCGACCGCGCCCACCACGACGATCAGGATCACGTCCAGCCACCACGGGGCGCGGTGCAGCGGGAAGTCCTCGAGCGCGGTCGCGATCGAGTTCGCCTGGATCTCCGGGCCCGGCATCAGGAAGTTGCGCGTGGTCGACGTGTTGTGCTGGTCCTGCAGCGAGGACTGCGTGGCGCCGATCACGACGACCTTCCCGCGCACCGCCGCCGGATCGAACCGGCCGTTCTTGACGTCGAGCAGGCTGAGGTAGGAGACGGTGTGGTCCTTGCCGGCGTAGTCGATCCACGCCGAGCGTCCCTGCGGCCGCACGATCGGGCGGCCGAGGTACGCCTCCGCCGCCGCCACCGGGAAGCTCGTGAGCATCTGCTTGCCGAACAGCAGCCGCCGCACCCGGCCGTCCGAGTCCTTGACGACGAGCGTGATCGCGGGCTGGCCGCCGGTGTAGGCGAGCCCTTTGCCGAACGAGAACAGCTGGGTCCCGCCCGCCGAGTCGGACTCCGTCGTCGAGAGGATCACGTTGCGCGCGTCGTGCAGCGACTCGATCAGCGCGTTGTCCTTCTTGGGCTCCTCGCTCGCCTCGGAGAACTGGACGTCGACCGCGAGCACCTTCGCCCCGGCCTTGGTCAGGTTGCGGATCGTGTCCGCGTACCAGTCGCGCGGCAGCGGGTAGCTCGGCTTCGGGTCGGTGGTGAGCGTCTTGTCGTCGATCGCGACGATCACGACGTCCTTGGGCGCCGGCTTCTCGCCGCGGAGGCTGAAGCGCATGTCCACGGTCGAGTAGTCGACGTTGCGCAGCAGCTTGGCGGCGTCGGCCAGCAGCGTGACGCTGACCACCGAGAACCCGGCGACGAGCAGCAGCAGCGCGCGGACGCGGCGGGTCCGCTGGTTGCCGCCGCTTCGGGTGACGAGGTCCAGCACGCGGTTGATCGCCGGCGACTCGGTCGGCCGCGACACCGCCGCGGTCCCGAGCAGCCCGACGACGGCACCGGCGAGGACCGGGACGACCGTCATCACGACGTCGTTGCCGAACGCGAGTTGCGCCGCGACGAGGTAGGCGAGCAGGACCACGAGGCCGGCGCCGAAGGCGATCACGACCCGGAAGCGCAGGGCGAGCAGCGGCGCGGCGGCCGCGACCAGCAGCGCGAGGAGCAGGTCCAGCCAGGCGGCGGGCGCGCGCATCGGGAAGCCGCGCAGCGCGGTGGACACCGCCGCGGCCTCGACCTCGGGGCGCGGCATCAGGCCGCCGCCGCTGGTCGCCGTCGCGAGCTCGTCGTTCGCCCGCGGCGACGTCGCGCCGACGATGACGATCTTGCCGCGGATCTTCGCCGGGTCGAAGCGGCCGCTCTCGACGTCCGCGAAGCTGAGCACCGGGATCGTGCCGGGCGGCCCGGGGAAGTCGATCAGCGCGTCCTTGCCCTTGGGCACGTGGAACGCGCTCCCGCGCGCGAGCTTGGCGACCGCGATCGGGAAGTTGTCGAGGCCTTGCAGCGCGAACGGCATCCGGCGGACGCGATCGCCCTCGTTGTCCTCGCCGCTCTCGTCGGCCAGGAAGCGCGTGTCCGCGGGCGTCGCGCCGGAGTACTTGAGCCCCTCGCCGCCGCCGAAGATCGCGGTCGTGCCGTCCGTGTTGACGTCGCCCGTGCCGAGCACGATCTTCTTCGCCGCCGCGACCGCCTCGATCAGGGCGTTGTCGGCGTCCGGGTCCTCGCTCTCGCTCGTGAACTGGAAGTCGTAGCCGATCACGCCCGCGCCGGCCTTCGTGAGCTGCTCGATCACCTTCGCGTGACGGGAGCGGTTCAGCGGCAGCGACCCGCCCGCCAGCGTCTTGTCGTCGACGCCGACGACCACGATGTCCGACGGCGGCTTCTCGGCGCCGCGCAGCTTGAAGCGGGCGTCGATTGTGCTCTGCTCGAGGCCCTTGAAGCCGTCGGTCGCCGTCAGCAGCACCGCCACGCCCATGGCGAGGAGAGCCACGGCGAGCAGCACGAACCGCCGCCGGCCGCGGTCGACGTTCACGCCGCCCCCACCACCAGGGCAGCCAGGAACAGCGACACGACGTGGAAGGACTGGTCGACGGACGCCGCGAGGCTCAGGTTGAGTCCCTCGACGCCCTTCACGCGGGCGAGGTACAGGGCGACCAGGCGGCCGTCGTCGATGATCAGGTGCGGGATGAACACGAGCGCGGCCGCGACGATCGCCCACACGGCATCAAGCTCGGAGCCGATCCAGATGAACGCCGGCAGGAACGCGAGCGTATAGGTGGTCACGTGGGTGAGCAGCGCGCGGCGCGACTCGGCCGGACCGCTCAGCCCGCCGCGCTTGTTGCGCGCCTGCCAGTCGGTCTGGAACAGGTAGTCACCCACCATGTGGGCGACCAGGAACCCGGCGAAGATCGAGACCCAGCTCACTTCTTGCGTGCGAGGTACTGCTTGCCCGCGCGAACGACGACGTTCTTGCGCGCCTTGAAGTCGCGGACCAGCACGGTCCCTTCCTTGACCTGGGTGAGCGTGCCGTCACAGCGGTCGATGACCACCCAGCGCGTGCCGCGCACCGTCGCGGAGCTGAAGTTGCCTTTGGTCTGGAACTTGCCCTTGCCGTTGCCCCAGAGCTTGCGGGACTTGGGCTTCTTCGCCGACGCGGAGGCCTTCTTGCCCTTCGGGCAGCTCAGCTTGGGGCCGGCGAGCGTGAGCACGGTCGTCTGGTCGGAGAGCTGACCGACCTTGAAGATGCCGGAATAGAACCAGGCGTTCTGGACGCCGCCGCCCTTGTCGGCGGCGGAGATGAGGTTGATCTGGCCCTTCGTGGTGTCGATCACGCTGCCGACGGGGATCTGGACCGGCTCGGTGAGCTTGATGCACTTCTTGGTCTTGGGCGGCGTGTAACAGACGGTGCCGCTGCGCAGGCTGATGTTGATCGTCTTGCCCGGCTGCGGCGGCGGCAGGATGCCGCCGGGGGACGCGTGGACGACGCCGTTGGAGTCCGCCTGGTTGGCGGCGGGCGGGGAGACCGTGCCGGGAGGCGCGGGCGAGGCCAACAGCCAGCGCACGTCGATCCCGCGGGTCTCCCCCGGGGCGAGGTTGTCGAGCTGCCAGGTGGCGCCGACGCCGTTGTCGGGCGCGGCCGAGTCGACGGTGTTGTTGAGCCCGCCGGCGGCGAAGTTGTCGAAGACGAGCTCGAAGTCGCCCTCCTGGAACGCGCTCCAGGGCGTGACCTCCTGGAGGCCGTAGACGAGGCCGCTGAGCTCGTCGCGCCCGCCCACGAAGCGCGGCGGGCTCGGGGCGATCACGCCGTTGCCGCTGTCGTTGTTGCCCACGTAGAGGTCAGCGAGCGCGCCCACCCGGATCGACGTGGGCGCGGCGGAGACGTTCGTGATCGCGTAGTGGACGTCGACCTGCGCCGTGCCGTCGGTGTACGTGTAGTCCTCGCCGACGCGGATGTTCGGCCCGACCTGGTAGGCGGTGTGCATGGTCCGGGCGGCACCGTTGGCGGTGATCGTCAGCGGCTCGACGTTGGTCCGGCCGGGCGCGGTCGAGAACCCGTCCTGCAGCGGGTAGTTGGCGTCGCCTTCCTTGATCTCGATCCCGGCGTGCGCGGGTTGGGTGGTCGGGTCGCTCGGGTCGTAGAACAGGCCCGAGGAGACGCCGTCCTGGCTCACCTGGATCGCGCCGAGGCCGTCGGCGAAGACGTTGAGCGGCGTGCCGTCCAGCAGCAGCCCGCCTTGGGCGTGCGCGGACGCGGGCAGGCAGAGCACGGCGAGGACCGCAAGAGCAGCCGCCGATCGAGCCAAGGTGCCGCCTCGCGTGCGCAAACCGCCACGATGGTCTTGCAGGCGGAGTGTTCCTGTCAAGTCCGCTCGTATGGTGTTCCGCGTGCGCTGCTACGTCGAACCGAGCCCCGCGGGCGGCTACTTCGTGCGTCTGCGCGGGGAGTCGGCGCCGCTCTCGCGCCACGACACCGAGGAGGAGGCCGAAGCGGCCGCGGCGGCGTACGAACGCGGGCTGGCGCGCCGCGACACGGGCGAGTACGTGACCTTGCGCGACGGCGCCGAGGTGCTCGTGCGCGCGGTGCAGCCGGAGGACAAGCCGCTGTTCGTCGCGGGCTGGTCGCGCCTGTCCGACGAGTCGGTCTACAAGCGCTTCCTCGTGTCCCGCGACTCCCTCTCGGTCGACGAGTTGGCGTTCTTCACCGAGATCGACCACGTCGACCACGAGGCGATCGGGGCGCTGGACCTGGCGTCGGGCGAGGCGGTCGGCGTGGCGCGCTACGTGCGCGATCGCGGCCGCCCGCACGTCGCCGAGGCCGCGGTCACGGTCGTCGACGCGTGGCAGCACCGCGGGCTCGGCGGCAAGCTGCTGCGCCGCCTCTGCGCGCGGGCCACCGAGAACCGCATCCGCGTCTTCACCGCGTCCCTGTTCGCCTCCAACGACGCGATGCTGACGCTCTTCGAGGGCCTCGGCGAGGTCAAAGTGACCCGCCGTGACGGGCCGACACTGGAGATCGACGTCGAGTTGCCGGTCGAGCTGCCGACGCTCGAGCACACGCTGCGCGAGGCCGCCGCGGGCCGCGTCCGGGGGCGGCACGCGTGAGTTTCGGGCTGGACAACCTCCCCTACGGCGTCGTCGACGGCCGCTGCGTGGTCCGCTACGGCGACGAGCTCCTCCCGCTGGAAGGCCGGCTGTTCGAGGGTCCGACGCTGAACCCGTTCCTGGCCGCGGGCCGCAACGTCTGGGAACAGACGCGCGAGGACGTCGTCCGCCGCCTCCAATCGGGCAACGCCGACCTGCTCCCGCTCGGCACGCCGCAGCTGCCGATCGCGATCGGCGACTTCGTCGACTTCTACTCCTCGATCGAGCACGCGACCAACATCGGGCGCCGCTTCCGCCCCGAGGAGCCGCTGCTGCCCAACTACCGCCACCTGCCGATCGGCTACCACGGTCGCGCCGGCTCGATCGTCGTGTCCGGCACGCCGATCGCCCGCCCGCACGGCCAACGCCCGAGCTTCGGTCCCACCGACGAGCTCGACGTCGAGGTCGAGCTCGGCTTCGTCACCGGCCCGGGCAAGCCCGCGATCACGACCGCCGAGGCCGCGGACCACGTGTTCGGCTTCGTGCTGGTCAACGACTGGAGCGCGCGCGATCTCCAGCGCTGGGAGTACCGGCCGCTCGGCCCGTTCCTGGCGAAGTCGTTCGCGACGTCGATCTCGCCGTGGATCGTCCCGCTGGCCGCGCTCGAGCCGTACCTGGTGCCCGCCCGCGAGCAGGACCCGGAGCCGCTGCCCTACCTGCGGACGCGCGGCGACTGGGCGCTCGACCTCTCCCTCGAGCTGGAGCTCAACGGGACGGTCGTGAGCCGGACGAACGCGCGCGGCCTGTATTGGACGTTCCCGCAGCTGCTCGCCCACGCGACCGTCAACGGCGCGTCCTGCCGCCCCGGCGACCTCTTCGCGAGCGGCACGATCTCCGGCCCTGACCCGGGCACGGAGGGCTCGCTGATCGAGCTCGGGCTGCCGTTCCTGGCCGACGGCGACGAGGTCGTGATCCGGGGCGCGGCGGGCAGCGTGTCCTTCGGCGAGGTCCGCGGGACGATCGTCAGCAGCCGATGATCGCCCCGACCTCGCCCGGCAGGCTGAGCGGGTCGAACGGCTTGGCGATCACGCCGATCGCGCCGAGCGCCTTCAGGCGGTCGATGTCGGCGGCCTGGGCCTTGGCCGTGAGGAAGATCACCGGCACCTCCTGACCGAGCACCGTGCGCAGGCGCACGAGCGTCGCCGGACCGTCGACGTCGGGCATCATCACGTCCAGCAGCACCGCGTCGGGCCGCTCGGCCGTGGCGGCGGCGACCGCCTCGCCGGCCGAGCCCGCGGCGGTCACCGTATGGCCGCCGATCCGCTCCAGCGCCATCTTCGCGATTGCCCGGATGTCCGGCTCGTCGTCGATCAGCAGGACCTTCACCCACCGACCTCTTTGAGCAGCTCCACGATCCGCTTGTCCATGTCCTCCCCTGGGAGCAGGCTGAGGATCGGCACGCCGGGCTCGAGCTCGTCGAGCCCGCCCGCGTGCGAGACCACCACGGCCACGAAGGACTCCTGGGCGGCGATGAGCTTCTCCGGCGCGTCGAACGACACGACCCGCGCGCCGTGGCGGCGCACCGCGCGGGCGAGCTCCTCGCGCGGCGCGCCGCGGCGGTCGTAGACCGCGATCGTCGCCGCGGGGCGGTGAAACGGAAGCGTGAAGAAGAACGTCGAGCCCTCGCCGGGGGTGCTCTCGGCCCAGATCCGTCCCGCGTGCTGCTCGACGATCGCCCGCGCGATCGACAGCCCGAGCCCGGTCCCGCCCTTCTCGCGCGCGTCGGAGGCGTCGACCTGCCGGAAGCGCTCGAAGATCGTCTCCAGCTGCTCAGGGGGGATGCCGCGGCCCTTGTCGGCCACCGAGACCAGCGCGCGGTCCCCGAGGCGTGTGATGCTCGTCCGCACGCAGGTGCCCGCGGGCGAGAACTTGACGGCGTTGGCGACGAGGTTCACGAGCGCCTGCACGATCCGGTCGGCGTCGGCCATCAGCTCGAGCTCGTCGGCCTCCCAGCCGAGCTCGACGTCGGCGGCGTCGGCGACGGGCTGGACCACCCGCGCGGTCGTCGCGAGCAGCGTCGCCGGTGTGACGGGGCGCGGCTCGATGTCGACGCGGCCGGCCTGGAGCCGCTCGAGGTCCAGCGTGTCGTTGACCAGGCGCACCAGGCGATCGGTGTTGTCGCGCGCGATCCCGACCATCTCGCGCGCCTCCTGCGGCAGCTCGCCCGCGACACCCGCCTCGAGCAGCCCGAGCGAGCCGCGGATCGAGGTCAGCGGCGTGCGCAGCTCGTGCCCGACCACCGACAGCAGCTCGTCCTTGATGCGCTCGACCTCCTTGCGCTCGGTGATGTCCTCGATCATCCCGATGCCGAGCTCCGGCCTGCCGTCCGCGTCCCGCAGCAGTGCCGCCGTCAGCGCGCCCCAGATGACCGTCCCGTCCGGGCGCACGTAGCGCTTCTCACGGCGGTAGAGCTCGCGCTGGCCGGAGAACAGCTGCTCGACCGACTCGCGGTCGCCCTCGCGGTCGTCGGGGTGCGTGACCGCGCCGATCGACAACCCGCGCAACTCGTCGGCAGGGATGCCGACCATCCGGCTGAACGCGGCGTTGGCCTCGACGCAGCGCCCGTTGCGGTCGATCAGCGTCATCCCGATCCCCGCGTCGCGGAAGACGGCCTGGAAGCGCTGCTCGCTGCCCCGCCACGCCGCCAGCGCCTGCGAGAGCTCGCGGTGGTTGAGCTCGTCCTCGGCGATCCGGGCCAGGTCGTGCAGCAGCGCGACCTGGTCGGGGCCGAACTCGCGCGGCCCGTAGTCGACGAGGCAGATCGTCCCGACGCGATAGCCGTCGACCGTCGACAGCGGGTGGCCGGCGTAGAAGCGGATGTGCGGCTCGCCGGTCACCATCGGGTGGGTGGCGAAGCGCTCGTCGAGCAGCGTGTCCTCGATCACGAGCGGCTCGGGACGCTGGATCGTGATCGTGCAGAACGTCAGCGCGCGGTCGGTCTCGGCCTCGAAGGCGCCGACGCACGCCTTGTGCCACTGGCGCTCGGCGTCCATCAGCGAGACGAGCACGGTCGGCGCGGCGAACATCGCCGCCGCGATCCGCGAGATCCGGTCGAAGCGCTCCTCCGGCGGGGTGTCGAGGATCTGGAGCGCGCGCAGTGCTTCCAGGCGTTCGGCTTCGAGCGAGTCGGCACCCGTGGACACGGTCACAACGGTAGCCGCCTACCATCAGGCTTGATGCCAGAGGCGGCCGACCTTCAGGGAGCCATCGCTGCGCTCTGGAACGACGCGCGGCCGCGGATGCTCGCCCGCGTCGATGCACTGGATTCCGCCGTCTCGGGGCCGTTCGACGCCGCGGCGCGCGACCACGCGCTGATCGAGGCGCACACGCTGGCGGGGACGCTTGGCGCGTTCGGGCGCATGGACGGGTCCGATGCCGCCCGCGACGCCGAGCGCGCGCTGGAGGCCGCCGACCGCTCCGCGCTGGCCGAGGCGGTCAGGACGCTCCGGGCGCTGATCTAGCCCGCCACATCTGGCGGCCGACGATCACGACCACGAGCCCGATCGTCACCCACAGCGCGTAGCGCCCGACGGCCTTGGCGACGTCCACGGCCTCCTGGCCGATCGCGTAGCCGAGCCCGACGCACAGCGCGATCCACAGCAGGCAGCCGAGGAGGTCGAGCAGCAGGAACGGGATCAACCGCATGCGCGTCCAACCCGCGGCCGCGTAGATCAGCACGTTCGGCACGGGCTGGAAGTAGGCGATCACGATCGCGATCCAGCCGAAGCGGTGGATGAGCTTCTCCAGCCGAGCGGTCCGCGCGGCGGCCTTCGGGTGGTTGCCGACGAACAGGTCGATCGCGTTGCGGCCCCAACGACGGCCGGCCCACCAGTAGATCCAGTCGAAGATCATCAGGCCCGGGATCGCGGCCAGTACGGCGACGACGATCGAGGCCTCGCCGATGCGTGCCTTGGCGCCCATCGTGACCATGCCCGACATCGAGCCCTTGAACAGCTCGAGCAGGACCGGGTGGTCGGCGACCAGGACCGGCGTGAGCGGGATCCACGCCAGCAGATACAGGCTCGACAGCACGATCGCCGCCATCAGGAACCGGTCCGCCCGTTCGGCCTGACCGTCGCCCCAAGGAAGCTGCGGTGCCGTGTTGCGCGGCACTGCGGCCCCGTCCTCACTCATGGTTGCGAGAGTAGAGGACGGGGCCTAAAGCGTTCCTACGGAGTCGTGGTGCTCAGGGTGAACGTCAGCGTCTTGCTGTACGCACCCGTGCGCAGCGCGTCCGTGGCGCCGATGTGCTGCTTGAAGCCGATCGTGACCGACTCATTCGACGTCGGGCCGGTCCAGGCCGACTTGCTGAAGGAGACCTCCAGCGCGGACGGCAGCGCGAACGTGCCGTTCATCAGGTGGCCGGGATCGGACGACGTCAGCGCCGCGTCGCCGGCCGTCGAGATGATGTTCGCCGTCGTGGACGCGGTGTAGTCCTTGTCCACGCCGGGCGTGAACGCGCCGAACGTGGCGTTGCCGCCGAGCGTCAGCGAGAGCGTGGCCGGAACGGTCCCACCGCCGTCGCCGGACGCGTCGACGCCGTAGTCCTTGCAGCCGCCGTTGGCGTCATAGAAGCCGCCGCCGGCCAGGCCCGGGCCCGTGATCTGCGGCCGGTTGCCCGCCGCCGCGGAGCCCGTGTAGGACGTGAACCACCACTGCTTGAAGAACGCGTCGAGCTTGTTCGAGCAGCCGATCGACTTGTTCGGCATCCACTTGTGGAAGATTGCGATCTCGTCCTGCGGCACGACCGCGCCGTACCGGTAGGTCGTCTGGATCTCCGTGGAGGCCTTGCGGAAGTTGTCGGCGCCGAGGATCGCGCGCAGGGCGATGTAGGACTGGCCCGGGCGGTTGTACGTGTTCGGGTTCGAGAACAGGTTGCCCGAGGTCGGATCCGCCGGGATGACGCTCCAGAAGTTGTTCTGCGTGGTCTGGTAGCGCCCGTTCCAACGGGTCACGATCGCGGCCTCGAACGCCGCGTTGTACGCGGCCGAGCCCACCGGGCCCGCCGCCTTGCCGGCGACGTCGGCCAGGAAGAGGTACTCCGACATGTCGGCGTATCCCTCCTTGAAGAACGTGTACTTCGGCTGGGCGTAGGAGACCGCGTCACCCCACCACTGGTGCATGTTCTCGTGCGAGAACGTCTGCGCCGTGGTGCCGATGCTGCCGCCCACGAACACGATCTTCGTCTGCATCTCCTCCTCGAAGGAGGCGCTCGGAGCGGCGACGACGATGCCGTTCGCGTTGAACTGGAACGGCCCGTTGACCTGCTGCTCCTGGAAGTGGGTGATGTCCTCCTGCATGTCCATGATCGCCTTGTTGGTGACCTTGCGGGAGGCGGTGATGTTGGAGCCCTGGTACTCGTAGTAGATGACGTCGCCCGCGCTCGCCATGCGCTCGGACTCGTCGAAGTGGCCGATGCTGTTCTCGACCAGGTAGGAGGCGATCGGCTCGGCCGAGTGCCAGTTGAACGTGCGCGAGCCGCCGGTCGGGAAGTTGGCGTCCGGCGGGTTGACGACCTTCGACACGAGGCGGCCGTTGCCGATCGCGACGCGGTTTCCATCGACGCCGTTCACGACCAGCGCGGGGTCGTAGTTGATCGTCGTGTGGATGTCGTAGGTGGGCTTGACCGACGCCTGGTTGTTGAGCGGCATCCAGGCCATCGAGCCGGACGGCTCGTTGGTGACCATCGCGCCGTCGGCGGTCGGGGTGTTGTTGCGGAACCAGCCCTCGTTGCCCAGCGACGGGTTCGAGCGGATGCCCGGCTGGCCCGTGTAGTTGATGACGACCTTGAACGTGGTGCCGTTCGGGATCGGCTGGGCGGGCGTGATCACGAGCTTGGTGTCGCCGCACGCGGCGCCCTGCGAGGACGCGTTGTTGTTGATCGGCGCGCAGGCCGGCGGGTTCGGGTTGGTGGCCGAGACCGGGTTGGTGTTGGAGGCCTGGTGCGCGAGCGGGTTCGGGTCGTCCAGGCCGTTCGGATCGCCGGCGTAGGTCGGCTGCTTGTGCGCGAACGTCGCCGGGACGCCGTCGATCGTGATCGACTGGATCGTCATGTCCGGGCCCGGCGTGGCGGCCGTGCTCGAGATGTTGTTCTTGCGGTCGAAGTCGAGGCTGAACTCGGTCAGGCACTGCGTCGCCTGCTGCGTGAGCTCGACGTGGTTGCCCGGGAGGAACTTGTTCGTGACCGCGTCGTAGACCGTGAAGATGTCGGTGTGGATCGACTTGTAGCCGCCGTTGCCGAGCTCCGGCCAGACCTTGTTGCCCGGCTCGGAGAGCGTGCGCGCGCCCGGGCTGCAGGCGGGCGCCTGTGAGGCGCGGGCCTTGCTCGTCGCGACCGTGCCGTTCTGCACGTCGAACGCCCTCGTGGCGAGCGGTCCGCGCACCGGGTCGCCGCCCTTGATCCGGAGATCGGCGGCGCTGGTGGCGCAGCCGAGCGCGCCCGCGTCGGCGCCGCCCTGCGGCGTGCAGGCGGCGACGTAGTACGTGCCCTTCTTCAGGCTCGACGGGACCTTCACGTCGACCAGGAAGCTCTTAGAGCCGTGCGCGGCGACCCTCACCGCGGTGCGGCCGATCAGCGCCCCGCCGGTTCCGCGGCGCATCACGCGCACGCTGACCACGGCCTTGGTGTCCTTGGCGGACTCGTTCGTGACGAGGCCGGTCAGGTTGCCGGCCTTGGCGCCGGCGGGCAGCGAGCTGACGGACGTCACGCCGACCCCCGCGGCGTGCGCTGCCGGCGCCAGCGCGAGCGCGCCGACGAGCACTAATGACACGCCGAAGGCGCGTCCCTTCCGAGAATCCATTCCTCACCCTCCGTTGAGACCCAATGGGCCTCGCAGACCATCGGCCGGAGATGGGGCGAAGATGAAAAACAGCCCGGTGTGGAGTGAAATCCACACCGGGCTGCGGACCGTGTTTACGGGTTCGTGGTGCTGAGCGTGAAGGTCAGCGTCTTCGAGTACGAACCGGTGCGGAGCGGGTCGGTCGCTCCGATGTGCTGGGTGAAGCCGATCGTCACCGACTCGTTCGAGGTCGGAGCCGTCCAGGTCGACTTCGAGAGCGAGACCTGCAGCGGCGAGGCCAGGGCGAACGTCCCGTTCATCAGGTAGCCCGGGTCCGAATAGGTCAGCGCCGCGTCGCCCGCGGTGCTGATGATGTTCGCGGTCGTGGACGCCGTGTAGTCCTTCGAGACGCCCGGCGCGAAGGCGCCGAAGCTCGCCGGGGCGCCGAGCGACAGGCTCAGCGTCGCCGGGACCGAGCCGCCGGCCGGCTGCACGCCGTACTCGCCGCAGCCGCCATTGGCGTCATAGAAGCCGCGGCCGGCCAGGCCCGGGCCCGTGATCTGCGGCTTGTTGCCCGCCGCCGGGGAGCCCGTGTAGACCGTGTCCCACCACTGCTTGAAGAAGTCGTCGAGCTTGGCGGCGCACTCGGCCGTCTTGTTCGGCATCCACTTCTTGTAGATCGCGATCTGCTGCGGCTGGGTGACCGTGCGGCCGCCGTACGTCGTCTGGATCTCCTGGCTGGCCTTGTTGAAGTTGTCCTTGCCGAGGATCAGACGCAGCGCGATGTAGGCGCGGCCGGACCGGGTGTAGGTCTGGTTGCCGAACAGGTTCGCGTTCGTCGGGTCCGAGGGCGCCACGCCCCAGGCCGCCGTGTTCGCGTTGGTGCTGTTGTACGTCGTGTTGAAGCGGTTGACCAGGCTGGTCTCGAACGCCGCGTCACCGGCCGGCGTGCCCTGGCCGCCGGCGGCGTTCGCCGCGGTGCGCGCGGCCGCGTAGCCCTCGGACAGGTCCGCGTAGCCCTCCTTGAAGAAGGTCCGCTCGTACCGGTCCTCGGAGACGTTGTCGCCCCACCACTGGTGCATGTTCTCGTGGTTGAGCGTCCCGAGGCTGATCCGGCCCCCCTGGAACGTGATCTTGGTCTGCATCTCCTCGGCGAAGCTCACCGAGGGCAGGCCGATGATGACGCCGTCCGCGTTGAACGGGAACGGCCCGTTGAACTGCGTCTGGAAGTTCATGATGTCTTCCTGCTGGTTCATCGTCGCCAGGTTCGTGACCTTGGTGGCGGCGGCGATCGCGGAGGCCTGGAAGTGGCTGAACAGGACGCCGCTGGGCGCCAGGTACTCGTCACGGTCGTAGTTGCCGACGCTGTTTTCGACCAGGTAGTTCGCGATCGGCTCCGAGGACTTCCACTTCCAGGTGCGCGAGCCGCCGGGGAAGTTCGCGTCGGGAGCGTTGTCGGTGAAGCCCACCGGGCGGCCGTTGGAGATCGCCGTGCGGCCGGTGCCGGTCGCCGAGTCCCAGTTGGTCGTCGTCGCGAAGTCGTACGTCGGCTTGACCGTCGGGTGGTTGTTGATCGGCATCCAGGCCATCGTGCCGACGGGCTCGGTGGTGACGAAGCCGCCGTCGCCGGCCGGGCTGTTGTTGCGGAACCAGCCCTCCGTGGCGCCGTCACCGTCGGCGAGGACGCCGGGACGGCCGGTGTAGTTGACGACGACCTTGAAGTCGGTGCCCGCGGCGATCGGCGCGGAGGGCGTGATCACGAGCTTGGTCGCGGGGCACTGGATGCCCTGCAGCGCGGCCGACGTGCCCGTGGGCGCGCAGGCCGGCGGGTTCGGGTTGGTGGCGCTGACCGGGTTCGAGTTCGAGGCGGCGTGCGCGAGCGGGTCGGGATCGTCCTGGCCCTTGGGGTCTCCGGGGTAGGTCGGCTGCTTGAACGCGAACGTCGCCGGCTGACCGTCGATCGTGACCGACTGCACCGTGAAGTTCGGGCCCGGGACGGTCGTGCTGGTGATCGTGTTGTTGAGCTCGAAGTCGAGGCTGAAGTCGGTCAGGCACTGCGTCGAGCGCTGCGTGAGGTCGACGTGCGTGCCCGGCAGGAACAGGTTCGACGGCGCGTCGTAGACGAGGTTGACGTCGGTGTGGACGCTCGTGTAGCCCGTGTTGCCCGTCTCGGGATAGAGCTTGGAGCCCGGCGCCTGCAGCGAGCGGCCGCCGGAGCTGCACGCCGGAGCCTGCGACGAGCGGGCGCGCGGCGCGGCGAGCTGCGTGCCGGGCACCGGGATGCCGCCGTCGATCAGCACGTCCTTCTCGGCCGTCGCGCAGCCGAGGCCGCCCGCGCCCCTGTCGTTGGGCGTGCAGGCGGACAGGAAGTAGTTGCCCTTCTTCAGGCCGGCCGGCAGCTTGACGGCGACGCGGTACGCGGCCGAGCTGTGCGCGCCCACGCTGACGTGCGTGCGACCGACGACCTTGGCGTGCAGACCGCGCTTCATGACCCGGACGGAGACGTCCTGGCTGACGGCCTTGCCGGAGTCGTTGACGACCGTCCCGGTGAGCGTTCCCGCCTTCGCGCCGGCCTTCAGCGAACTGAGGGCCGAGACCGAGACGCCGGACGCGGCCATCGCCGGCGTGACCCCCACGCCTAGCGCCGCGACCGTGAACAAAGACGCGCCGATGGCGCGCCCCCAACGAACATCCATGTCAACCCCTTCCATGCGGGCACCGTGGCCCAAGACCCAATGGCCCCGAACCAGATCATCCGGAAGATGAGATGACGGTTAAACGGCGAGCACAGCTAGCCATTCGGGCGGGGCCTTCAGGACCTCGATCCCGGTCGCCCCCCGCCAGGCGGCGAGGCGCTCCAACTCCTTGCGGATCGCTTGCGGCAGCCGCTTGCCTCGCGGCGCTGACGGCTCCTTGTGGACCGTGATCGCGCTCAGGACGCTGCGCTTGCGGTCGATCGCCAGATCGATGCGGGCGACGAGGCGGTCGCCGTCGAGCACCGGGAGCACGAAGTAGCCCCATTGGCGCTTGGGCTTGGGGACGTAGATCTCCAGGCGGTGGTGGAACCCGAACAGCGCCTCCGTGCGCGCGCGGTCGCAGAGCAGGTTGTCGAACGGGCTCAGGAGGGAGGTGCGGGGCTTGAACTCCGCGGTCTCGAGCGTCTCGAGGTCCTCGCTGTGGATCCACCAGTCGTCGCCGAGGCCGTCGACGGCGATCCGTTCGACGACGCCGTTCCTGCGCAGCCGTTCGAGGATCTGCGGCAGGTGCGGGTAGCGGTTGCGGGTGAAGTGGGCGCGGATGTGCGGGATGCGGCCCGCGCCGAGCGCCTTGATCGCGTAGGGCGCCGCGCGGTACGTGACTTCCTCGTCGGTCAGCCGCTCCTGCGGCGCGTCGGGGGCGACGCAGCGCTCGAGCAGGTCCCAGACGCGCTGCGTGCCCTCCCGGCGGCTGATGCCCGTCTGCCCGCGCACCCACATCAGGTCGAGCATGCGGTTGACGTTCGGGCGATTGGTCCACTCGTCCCTCGACTCGTAGCCGTCGACCGCACGGTCCTCGATCTCCCGCGCGCGCAGCGGGCCCTCGGCTTGGAGGCGCTCGAGGATGTGCGCGCGGAACTCGCCCTCCGCGTCCCACCAGGCGTTCTGCTTGGCGCGCCAGGCGCCGCCCTGCGGCGCCTTCATCGCGAAGCGGTGGATCGGGAGGTCCTCGCTGAGGACGTAGGAGGCTTCATGCGCCCAGTACTCGAACAGCGCGCGGTCGTTGTAGGCGAGTTGGTCGAAGGCCTGTTCGTCGAAGGCCCCGTGGCGGCTGAAGAGCACGAGCAGGTGGTTGCGGGCGACCACCGCGGTCGGGTCGAGCTGCAGGCAGCGCAGGGCCTTGACGGTCTCGAGGATGTCCGTGGCGCGCGGCCCGGCGAGGCGCTGGTTGCGGATCGCGAGCCGGCGGATCGCGGTGGGCGCGACGGTGATCACCGGGTGAGCGTACGAAACAGGTAGGCGGCTCCCAGCCTGCCGATGGCGATGCCGGCGACGCACCACGCGACGGCGAGGATCGCCTCGTCGCCGACGGGCATGCCGAGCAGAAGCTCGCGGATCGTGTCGGCGATCGGGGTGACCGGCTGGTGCGCGGCGACCCAGCTCAGACCGTCCGGCATCGACTCCGGCGGTACGAACGCGCTCGACACATACGGCGCGAACGCGGCGATGAAGGTGCAGGCGCCGGCCGCTTCCACGCTCTTGGTCAGGAGTCCGAAGCACGCGGCGAGCCAGCTGATCGCGGTCATCACCGCGAGCAGGAGCCCGGCGACGGCGAGCCATTGGAGAGGGCCTGCCTCGGGGCGGAAGCCGCAGATGAGCGCGATCCCGATGACGAGCATCGTGGAGACGACGTTGCGGATCACGCTGGCGGTCACGTGTCCGGTCAGGACCGCGGCGGACGAGATCGGGAGCGTGCGGAAGCGGTCGATCACGCCCGTGGTCATGTCCAGCGCCACCGCGACCGCGGTGCCCGCGGACCCGAAGCCCGCGCACAGGACGATGATGCCGGGGACGACGTAGTCCACGTAGCGGCCGCCGGTGTCGATGGCGCCGCCGAAGACGTAGACGAACATCAGGAGGATCGCGACCGGCAGCAGGATCGCGGTGAGGAGGGCGTCGATGCTGCGGACGCTGTGCTTGAGGCTGCGGTCGATGAAGGTCAGCGAATCGGTCATGTCAGTGCCAGGAAGACCTCGTCGAGGGTGGGCTTGTGGAGCTCGAGGCGGGCGATCGGGAGCCCGTCGAGGGCGTCGAGGACGCGGCGGACGTCTTGTGGCCCGCCCGCCGGAAGCCGCAGGGTCGCCGCCTGCGCGCGTCCCCCGACTCGCAAGGCCGCCGCTTCGCACGTCGCCGCGTCCGCGAAGATCAGCTCGAGGGTCTCCTCGCCGACGCGCTGTTTGAGCTCCTGCGCGGTGCCTTGGGCCGCGATCCGGCCGTCGTTGACGACCGCGATGCGCTTCGCGAGGCGGTCCGCCTCTTCGAGGTACTGGGTGGTGAGCAGGATCGTGGCGCCATCGTCGGCGAGCGCCTGGACGGCCTCCCAGACCGCGAGACGGCTGCGCGGGTCCAGGCCGGTGCTCGGCTCGTCGAGGAAGATCACCTCGGGCTTGGAGATCAGGCTCATCGCGAGATCCAGGCGGCGCCGCATGCCACCGCTGTAGGTCTCCACGCGGCGGTCGGCCGCGTCTTCGAGATCGAAGCGCTCGAGCAGGTCGTCGGTGAGCCGCCGCGGGTTCTTCACACGGCGCAGGCGGGCCATCATCTTGAGGTTCTCGGCGCCGGTCAGGACGCCGTCCACCGCCGCTTCCTGCGCGGTCAGGCTGATCCGCCTGCGGACCTCCTTGCGCTGCGTGACCACGTCGTGGCCGGCGACGCGCGCGGAGCCCTCGTCCGGCTCTAGGAGCGTGGCGAGGATGCGGACGGTCGTGGTCTTGCCGGCGCCGTTCGGTCCGAGCAGCGCGAACACCTCGCCGGCTTCGATCTCGAGGTCGAGACCCTCGAGCACCTTGTGGGTGCCGAAGGCCTTCGTGAGGCCACGTGCCTCGATTGTGTATGCCATACACAATGTGTACCACATACACTTACGCCATGCCAAGGGGACTTTCGGTGGAGTTGGTGGTGGACGCCGCGGTCGAGATCGCCGACGAGGCGGGGCTCGGCGCGGTGACCATGGCCGCGGTCGCCAAGCGCTGCGGGTTCACGACGATGTCGCTCTACCGCCACGTGACGGGCAAGGACGATCTGGTGCGGCGCATGCTCGACGTCACGCTCGGCACGGCGCCCACCTTGTCGTCCTCGGGGTGGCGCGCGGGGCTCGAGCAGTGGTCGCGGGACATGCTCGCCGTGCTCGACGAGCACCCGTGGGGCATCGACGTGCCGATCACCGGCATGCTCGGCACGCACGCCCAGCTCTCCTGGCTCGACCGCGGGCTGGAGGCGCTGCGTTCGACCGGGTTGGACGAAGGCGTGAAGGCCGAGCTCGTGCTGTTGGTGAACGGCTACGTCTTCTGGGCCGCCCGCCTGCGGCTGCAGGTGCCCGACGAGGCCGTCGAGGTCGTCCCTTCGGGGTTCGACCTCTCGGCCTACCCGTCCTTGAAGGTCGCGGTCGAGGCGGGCATCTTCACCGACGAGTCCTCCACCCGCGACGAGGACTTCGAATTCGGGCTCGCCCGCGTGCTGGACGGGATCGCCGTCGCGATCGGCCGCGTAGGCTGATCGCCCGTGCGTGTCGTCGTCGTCGGATCGATCAACGTGGACCTCGTCGTCTCGGTCGCCCGGCTGCCCGCGGCCGGCGAGACCGTGGCGGGCGGGCGCTTCGCCCGCTTCGGCGGCGGCAAGTCCGCCAACCAGGCCGTCGCCGCGGCGCGGGTGGGCGCAGCGGTCGCGTTCGTCGGCGCCGTCGGCGCCGACGAGATGGGCGACGGCGCCGTCTCCGAACTGGCGCGCGAGGGCATCGACATCTCCGGCGTCGCACGCGTGGACGCCCCGACCGGCGTGGCGCTGATCGTCGTCGACGCCTCCGGCGAGAACCAGATCGCCGTCGCCTCGGGCGCCAACGCCGCCCTCACCGCGCCCCACGCGACCGCCGCCCTGAACACCCTCCTCGACCCCGCCCGCGCGTCCTCACCGCCCGCCCCCGCGGCGCCTTCGTCCTCACCGCCCGCCGCCACGGCGTCCTCACCGCCCGCCGCCACCGCGCCCGCGTTCTCACCGCCCGCCCCCGCGGCGGCCGCGTCCTCACCGCCCGCCCCCGCGGCGGCCGCGTCCTCATCGCCCGCCCCCGCGGCGTCCTCCCCCGCGACCCCTCCACGCGGCGTCGTTCTCCTCTGCAACGAGGTCGCCCCCGACGTCGTCGCGGCGGCGGCGCGAGCGGCGAACGCCGCGGGCTGGCCGGTCGTGCTGAACCCCGCGCCCGCCCGCGAGCTGCCCGACGCGACCTTCGCCGTGCTGACGCCCAACGCGTCCGAGGCCGCTGAGCTCACCGGCTGTGACGACCCGGAGGCGGCCGCGCGCGAGCTCGTCGCCCGCACCGGCGCCGCCGTGCTGATCACGCTCGGCGGTGACGGCGCGCTTCTACTCGAACCGGGCGGCTCACCGGTGCGGTTGCCGGCCGCGAAGGTCGACGTCGTCGACACGACCGGCGCCGGCGACACCGTCAACGGCGCGCTCGCCGCCGAGCTCGCCCGTGGGTCCGCACTCGCGGACGCCGCCCGCTTCGCGCTCTCCGCCGCGGCCCTCTCCACCACCGCCGCCGGCGCCCGCGGCGGCATGCCCACCCGCGCCGCCGTCGAGGCCGCCCGATGACTCCGCCCGCCGCCGCGCGCCGCCCCACCGCGCCCACTCCGCCCGCCGCCGCCCACCGGCCCACCGCGCCCACTCCGCCCGCCATCGCGCGCCGGCCCACCGCGCCCACTTCGCCCGCCGCCGCCCACCGGCCCGCCGCGCCCACTCCGCCCGCCGCCCACCGGCCCACTCCGCCCGCCGCCACGTGAATCTCCCCGCCTCCCTTCTCGGCGCCGGACTCGCCGCCGGCGCCGGGCTCGCGGCCTACGCGGGGTTCGTCGAGCCGCGCCGGCTCGTCGTGCGGGAGCTCGAGCTCGCGTTGCCGCACTGGCCCGCGCGGCTCGCGGGGCTCACCGCCGGGGTGATGTCCGACCTCCACGCCGGGGTTCCTCACGCGGGCCTCAAGGCGATCCGGCGCGCCGTGGACGAGCTCAACGCGCGCGAGCCGGACGTGCACCTGCTGCTCGGGGACTACCTCGACGCGAGCCAGAAGTGGCGCAAGCCGCTCACGCCGGAACAGGTCGCGGAGGAGCTCGCGCGGCTCGAAAGCCCCAACGGCACGGTCGCCGTGATCGGCAATCACGACTGGCGCAACTCGGGCGACCGGATGTGGCGGGCGCTCGAGCAGGTCGGGATCACCGTGCTCGAGGACGAGGCGGTCGAGGTCGCCGGGTTCTGGGTGGCGGGGCTCGCCGACCTGCGGCATCGCCGCCCCGACATCGGCAAGGCGCTGCGCGACATCCCGGCCGGGGCGCCCGTGCTCATGCTCAGCCACGACCCGGACCTGTTCCCGGGCGTGCCGAACCGGGTCAGCCTGACGCTCTCCGGTCACACGCACGGTGGGCAGGTCGCGATCCCGGGCCTGCGCCGGCCGATGCTCCCGTCCTACTACGGCGAGCGCTACGCGCGCGGCCACATCGTCGAGCACGGCCGCCATCTGCTCGTCACCAGCGGCGTCGGCACGTCGGGTCTGCCGATCCGGTTCCTCGCCCCGCCCGAGGTCTACGTCCTGACCTTGCGTAACCTCTGAGTTACGTGTAACCTGACGGTGACATGACCGACTCCATCGAACGCACCATCCTCATCGCCGCGCCGATCGAGCGCGTCTGGGACATCGTCACCACGCCCGAGCACATGGGCCGCTGGTTCGGCGACGCCGGGGCCGAGCGCGACGGCGACGTCATCAAGATGCGCTGGGCCGAGCACGGCGAGGCCGAGCTGCGCGTCGTCCGCGCCGACGCCCCCACCGACTTCGCCTACCGCTGGGACGCCAATATCCCCGGGATCGGCGACACGCTGGTCGAGTTCACGCTCGCCACCGAGGGCGACCGCACCCGCGTCACCGTCGTCGAGTCCGGCTGGACCGAGCTGCGCACGAGCGCCGAGGAGCAGGCCCGCCTCCAAGAGGGCAACACCCGCGGGTGGAAGCACGAACTGGGCGACCTGGAGCAGTACGCGGCGCAAGTGGCGGTGTGACCGAGGACGTCTTCACCGCCCTCGCGGACCCGACCCGCCGCCGGGTCCTCGACCTGCTGGCCGAGCACGGGCACGGCACGGCGACCTCACTGGCCGCCGAGCTGCCCGTGAGCCGGCCGGCGGTCATCAAGCATCTCGCCGTCCTCGACCGCGCCGGGCTCGTCGCCGCGCAGCGTCACGGGCGCGAGGTTCGCTACGTGGTGTGCTCCGCTCCGCTTCAGGAGACGGCGGCGTGGATGGCGAAGCTCGCGGCGTCGTGGGACGCGCGCCTGGACGCGATCCGCTCCCTCGCCGAAGACTCCACACGCGAAGCGCGAGGATGATCACCGCGAACACGGCGAGTATCCACACCCCCTTCACCAGCACGATCACGATGAAGGCGATCCACAGGGCGAGCGCGATTTTTCGCACCATTGGCACGAAGTTGTAACGATCGCGCGTAGATCCGTTACACGAAACGCCGCAGCATCCAGGGGGTGAGTACGCCCACTGCGCCCACGCCGCACTCAACGTACGGACCCCCCGTCGACCTCGCGCTGTCGGCCCTCGCCCGGCGCCAGCACGGGCTCGCCACGAAGGATCAAATCGTCGCCGCCGGGCTGACGCAGAGCGGCATCAGGGACCGGGTCCACCGCGGTGCGCTGCATCGCGTCTACCGCGGCGTCTACTCGGTCGGCCACGCCTCTCTCTCCCAATACGGCGAGTGGCTCGCGGCCGTCCTCGCCGCCGGCGACGACACCGGCCTCGGTCACACGGCGGCGACGGAGCTCTTCGAGGTGCGCCGGTGGAGAACGGGCGAGATCCACGTGGTGTCGCCGCGACGACGAACGGTGCCCGGCGTCCACGTCCATCGCACCACCCTCCACCCGCTGGACATCGTCGTCTACCGCGGCATCCCCGTGACCAACGTCGCCCGGACGCTCGTCGACCTCACGGACGTCACCGACGAGCACGAGATCCTCGCGATCGTCAGCGAGGCGGCCTGGCGCAAGCGCCTGGACCTCGACGCCGTGCAACGAGCCATCGCACGAGCGAACGGCCGCCGCAACCTGCACGCGCTCGAACACGCGATCGCGCGCTATCGCCGCGGCGAGAAGGGCCCCAAGAGCCGCGCCGAACTCACCTTCCTGCGACTCGTCCAGCACACGCACCCGCTGTCGAACGCGCACGTCGAGGGCGAGGAGGTCGACGCCCACTGGCCGGATCGCAGGCTCATCGTCGAGGTCGACGGTCACGGCCACCGGCGGCCAGCCCAGAAACGCGACGACGCACGGCGCGACGCCAAGCTGCGGGCGGCGGGTTGGACCGTCGTCCGATTCGCCGCCGAGGAGGTGGAACATGCGCCGGAGCGGGTACTCAGTCAACTCGGCAGAACAACAGGTTTGTAAGCGCTTACAGCGAGGTACCCATGTAAGCGCTTACAGCGTGCCGAGCGGGAGACCGGCGACGCGTGAGCTGGAGCGATGACAGCGCCACGCGCGAACATCTATGCCGTCGCCGAGCGCGCCGGCGTCTCGATCGCCACCGTGAGCCGCGTGCAGCGCGGCGTCGGGCCGGTGAGCACCGAGACGCGCGAGCGGGTGGAGCAGGCGATCGACGAGCTGGGCTACAGCCCGGACCCGACGGGCCGCGCGCTCGCGGGTCAGCGGCTGGACGCGATCGGGATCGTGTTCCCCGACCTCGCGGGCCCGTACTACTCGGCGGTCCTGCTCGGCGCCGAGGCGGCCAGCGTGTCAGCGGGCTCGAGCCTGCTGATCCTGGCGACGCACGGCCGCCCGAGGGCGAGTGAGCTCGCGCGGGAGCTGTCGGCGCGGGTCGATGGGCTGATCGTCATGGGTCGCACGGTGGATGACGCCACCGTGCGGGCACTGGCCGCACGGGTACCGCTCGTGCTGCTGGCGCGGGAGCCCGTGGACGATCTGCCCACGGTCCGCAGCGCGAATCGCGAGCCGGCGGGTCGGCTCGTGGCGCACCTGGTCGAGATCCATGACCACACGCGCCTCTCCTTCATCGGCGACCCGGGCGCGTCACCGGACGCCGAAGACCGCTGGCAGGGGTTCCTGGACGCGCACGACGCGCTGGGAGTGCCGGCACCGCCCGCCGCCTTCGCGGCCCCGTTCCATGAGCGCGGGGGCCGGGAGGCGGCGGGCGCCGCCTTGGACCAACGCACACCGCCGTCGGCGCTGGTGTGCGCCTCCGACGAGATCGCCATCGGCGCGTACGGCGCGCTGAGGGAGCGGGGCCTGCGCCCTGGGATCGACGTCGCCGTCACCGGATGGGACGACATCCAGCTCGCGCATTTCGTCTCACCCGCCTTGACCACCGTCCGCCAGCCGATGGACCGGCTGGGCCGCATCGCCGCGGAGCTGCTCGCGCAGCGCGTGGCGGGCGCGCCCGCCGAGTCGCAGACGCTGCAGTGCGAGTTGGTCGTCCGCGCGAGCTGCGGCTGCGAGATGCCGCTCACCACCAGGGAGGTAGTCCGATGATGCGAACGACGATCGCGGCCGCCACGGCCGCGCTCGCCCTGCTCGTGGCCGCGTGCGGGGGCGGCGGCTCGAGCAGCGGCGCACCGATCTCGAACGGCAAGGCCAGCGGCACGATCAACGTCTGGGCCTGGGGCAACGAGGGCGAGATCCTCGGCAAGCTCACGAAGGAGTTCGAGGCCGAGAACCCGGGCGTGAAGGTCAACGTGACCTCCATCCCCGTCGACGCCTCGCACGACAAGATCCTCACGAGCATCGCGGGCGGGCAGGCGCCCGACGTCGCGATGGTCGGCACGACCTGGATGGGCGAGCTCGCCCGCACGCAGGCGCTCGAAGAGGCGCCGAGCAGCATCGACCAGTCGCAGTTCTTCAAGGGCGCCGCCGACACGGTCAAGGTCGACGGCAAGACCTACGGCGTGCCGTGGTACGTCGAGACGCGCCTCCTCTACTACCGCACGGACATCGCCAGGAAGGCCGGCGTCACCGAGCCACCCAAGACCTGGGACGAGCTCAAGACGATGGCGCGCGCGATGCAGGACAAGGGCGGCGCCAAGTACGGCATCAACCTCTCGACCAACAACTGGCAGGAGTACCTGCCGTTCGTGTGGCAGGCGGGCGGTGACCTCGCGCAGGGCGACAAGTTCACGCTCAACACGCCGCAGGGCGCGGAGGCGACCGCGTTCTACAAGTCCTTCGCCGACGAGGGCCTGAGCCCGAACACGACCAAGCAGGGCTTCGACATCACGCCCGCGTTCGTGCGCGGCACGCACCCGATGTTCTTCTCCGGCCCGTGGCACATGGGCCTGATCAAGGAGGCGGGCGGCGCGGGGTTCGACTCCAAGTGGGCGGTGGCGCCGATGCCGACCAAGGAGACCAACACGTCCTTCGTCGGCGGCTCCAACTGGGCCGTGTTCAAGTCGAGCAAGAACCGCGACGCCGCCTGGAAGTTCGTCGAGTGGACGGCCAAGCCCGAGACGCAGGCCAAGTGGTACGAGATCTCGAGCGACCTGCCGGCCAATCAGGCCGCCTGGGACCTGCCGGCGCTCAAGGACGACCCCAACGTCGAGGTCTTCGGCAAGCAGCTGGAGAACGCGAAGTCGCCGCCGCCGTTCCCGAAGTGGGAGGAGATCGGCACCGCGCTCAACAACGAGCTCGACAAGGTCATCCGCACCCAGGACACCGGCCGGCAGGCCGCTGAGCAGCTCGAGAAGACAGTCGACTCGATCGGGACTGCGTGACGACCCTCTCGACGCGCCGCAACCTCGCGGGTTGGGGGTTCTCCGCCCCCTTCACCGCGATCCTCGGCCTGTTCCTGCTGGTCCCGATCGGAGCGTCGCTGGTCATCAGCTTCACGAGCTTCTCGATCGGCAACATCCAGGCCTGGGGAACGACCGAGTTCGTCGGCCTCGACAACTACACGAAGCTCTTCGACGACCCGGTCTTCACCCGCGCGCTGCGCAACACGGCGTACTTCGTCGTCGTCGGCGTGCCGTGCACGCTCGCGCTCGGGCTGCTGCTGGCGGTCGCGCTCAACCAGGGCATCGGGAGGCTGCGCGGGGTCTTCCGCGTCGCCTTCTACCTGCCGGTGGTCACGAGCATCGTCGCGATCGCCGTCGTCTGGCGCTACATGCTCGACCCGGACGTCGGCATCCTCAACGCCGCGCTGGCGCAGGTGGGGATCGACGGACCGGACTGGCTCGGCGACCCCAAGACGACGATGCCCTCGATCATCGCGCTCGCGGTCTGGCGCAACATCGGCAACGCGATGGTGATCTTCCTCGCCGCGCTGCAGACCGTCGACCCGCAGCTCTACGAGGCCGCGCGCGTGGACGGCGCCAAGGGCCGCCAGCTGTTCCGCCACGTGACCGTGCCGATGCTGCGCCCGGCGATCCTGTTCACGGCGGTCATCACATCGATCGGCTACCTGCAGGTCTTCGAGGAGCCGTTCGTGATGACCGGGCCGCAGGGCGGCGCCGACCAGTCGGGCTTCACCGCCTCGATGTTCGTCTACCAGCAGGGCTTCCGGTTCTTCAACCTGGGCTACGCGAGCGCCGCGGCGTACACGCTGTTCGTGTTCATCGCCGTGCTGGCGATCGTCCAGTTCCGCGTGCTGAGGCCGAAATCATGACCGCGCTGCCGCTCTCGACGACGCGCCGCCGCACGAAGCGCAGGACCCATCGCGAGGTCAAGGGCAGGGCGCCGCTGTGGCTGTTCGTGCTGCTCTTCCTCGGGCTGATCCTGATGGTCGGGCCGTTCATCTGGATGCTGCTCGGCGCGTTCAAGACCAACGCCGACTTCGTCCGCACGACACCCACGCTGCTGCCCGAGACGTGGACGTTCGACAACTTCAGCCGGCTGTTCTCCAAGCAGGACTTCTTCCGCTATTTCGTCAACAGCGTGGGCATCGCGATCGTCGTCACCGTCGCCAATTGCGTCTTCTGCTCGATGGCGGGCTACGCGCTGGCGAAGCTGAAGTTCGCCGGGCACCGGCCGCTGATGGGGCTGACGCTGGCAACGCTGATGGTGCCGGGCAGCGTGACGCTCGTGCCGCTGTTCGTGCTGATGTCCAAGCTCGGGCTGGTCAACTCCTACGCGGCGGTGACCGTGCCGTTCATGGCGGGCGCGTTCGGCGTGTTCCTGATGCGCCAGTTCATGCACAGCGTCCCCGACGACCTGATCGACGCGGCACGGATCGACGGCGCGGGCGAGTGGCGGATCTTCTGGCGGATCGTGCTGCCGCTGCTCAAGCCGGCGCTGGCCGCGCTGGCGGTGTTCCAGTTCCTCGCCACCTGGAACAACTTCCTCTGGCCGCTGGTCGCCCTGACCGACCAGTCCAAGTACACGCTTCCCGTCGCGCTGGCGACGTTCTCGATCGGCCAGAACAAAGCCGACTACGGCCTCCTGATGGCGGGCTCGGTCGCGCTCGTGGCCCCGGTGGTCGTGCTCTTCCTGGCACTCCAGCGCCACTTCACACAGTCGATCGCCATGACGGGGTTGAAGGGATGAGCGCACGTGCGCACTGGGAGTCGAACATCTCAAGACGGCGGGCGAGCCAGGCGCCGCCGCGAAACCTGCCGGCGCCCTCGACGCTGACCGCGAGAGCGGGCTCGGGGCACGTCTCGCTCGAGTGGTCGAGCGTTGAGGGCGCGGCGGGTTATCTGATCCACCACGCGCCCGGCCCGGACGGGCCGTGGACGCGGCTGGACCACCATTCCCGCGACGTCCTCGCCCACCCCGGCCCGCGCTACGCCGACACGACGGGCGAGGCCGGCGTCGAGCGCTTCTACGCGATCGCGTCCGTCGCGGGCGCGGACGCGGAGCCGGGCCCGTTGTCGCTGGTGGTCTCGGCGACCCCGACGAGCGAACCGCGCCCGATCAGCGCCCATGTGGACCTCCACGGCGACGGGGGGCGACTGAACCGCGTGTGGCAGATGGTCGGCAGCGAGCGGCTCTCGCAGCTCTACACGCCCGGTGTCGGCAAGGAGTTCGAAGCGGCGTTGGCGCTCGCGCGCGATGAGCTCGGCGCGACCCGCGTGCGCGCACACGCGATCCTCCACGACGACCTGGCGGTGTACCGCTTCGGCGAGCACGACTTCACGATGGTCGACGCCGTCTACGACCGCGTGCTCGAGCTGGGTCTGCGGCCCGTCGTCGAGCTCTCGTTCATGCCCCGCGAGCTGGCCGAGGATCCGGAGGCGACCGTCTTCGAGTACGGCGCCGGCATCAGCGTCCCGCACGACTGGGAGGCGTGGGGGACGCTGTGCGGCGCGCTCGCCGCCCACCTCGTCGAGCGCTACGGGATCGACGAGGTCTCCAGGTGGGGCTTCGAGGTCTGGAACGAAGCGAACCTCGACGTCTTCTGGACCGGCACCCGCGAGGACTACTTCCGGCTCTACGACCTCGCGGCCGAGGCGGTCAAGGGGGTCGACGAGCGGCTGCTGGTCGGCGGTCCCGCGACCGCGGCGGCGGGCTGGATCCCGGACTTCCTCGACCACGTGATCGGCGCGGGCTCGCCGTTGGACTTCCTGACCTCCCACACGTACGGCAACCTCCCCCTGGATCTGCGCGAGGCGCTGCGCGTGCGTGGGCTCGAGCACGTCGAGGTCTGGTGGACCGAGTGGGGCGTCACGCCGACCCACTTCTACGAGATTAGCGACACGGTGTTCAGCGCCGTGTTCCTCCTACACGGCATGAAGTCCGCCCAGGGCCGCGCGGACGCGCTCGCCTACTGGGTCGTCTCAGACCACTTCGAGGAGCTCGGCCGCCCGCCCGCGCTGCTGCACGGAGGGTTCGGACTGCTGACCGTCGGCAACCTGCGCAAGCCCCGCTGGTGGGCGCTGGCGCTCGCGCACCAGCTCGGCGACGAGCTGCTGCCACTCGACCTGTCCGGCGACGGCGCGGGCACGCTGGTCGACGGCTGGGCCGCCCGCGGCGCCGACGGCGCGATCGACGTCCTGCTGTGGAACGGCACCCTCGATCAGGAGAAGGCCGGCGGGGACCCGCTGCTGGACCGCACGGTGACGATCACCGGCCTGCCTGCGGGGCACGCCACGCTGGCGCGCGTGGACGCGACGCACTCGAACCTCGCCGCGCACTGGCACGCGCAACGCCCGTGGCCGACCGAGACCGAGCTCGCGGAGCTGCGCGCCGCCGACCGCCTGCACGTCGAAGACCTCGGCGACGTCACCGGCGAGGTGACGATCGAGCTGCCGATGCCGGGGATCGCGCGCCTGCGCCTCACCTAAGGGGCATCACCCGCAACCGCTTCTTCATATGAGACTATGGGTCTCAGTGGTGCGATGCCCCGGATCGCTGCATATTTGACACACAGCTATCGCGCGGCGGACCGAACCGTCAATGAGTTCTTCTGGGATCTTCTTTGGCAGAGCGGATTCACCTGTACAGTCGACCCGAAGTCGGGCGTCCTGTCAGCGCCGCATCTGGAGTTCCTGGTCAAGCGCAGCGCTTGTCTCATCGGGATCATCACGCATCGCGCGTTGCAGCCGTACTACGGGTGCTCGCCGTTCGCGCTCTACGAGTACGGACTGGCGGTTCTGGCGCAGAAGCCGCACCTCGTGTTCGTCGAAAGCGGGGTGAGCGGCCGCTACTTCCCTCACAGCGCGACCGTGTGCGACTTCGATCGCGACCTGCTCGAGGACGACCGCCTCCGGTTCCGCGCGGCGCTCAAGGACCTGAAGGCCGCCACGCCCCCGAATCCTCCGCGACGCAGCAGGCTGCGAGGGAGGATCGGCCTGATCTTCGATCCCCTTACCGAGAGCGGCAGCTGCTTCCGGGCGATACGTGAGCAGATCCTGGAGCGGGGATATACGCCAGTCGAGGTCTCGTGGAGGGACTCGAGCAATCTCGATCTCTGTCTCGTACTCGACACGTTCGACCTCGTCGCGATCGATGTCACACCCGGTGGGTTGCCCGCCTGGTTGTATTCGTTCGTCCATGGCAGAGCAGTCCCAAGCCTTCGACTCCTTCACCTGTCCGCTGAGATCGATAGGGAGGCGTTGGGGCCCCTGGTGAGCGGGCAACTTCTCCGCGGCGTCTCAGTCGTGGACGACCCGGTTGTGATCTGGCAGGACTTGGACGAGGCCCGCGAGAAGGTCCGACGTCAACTGCTTCCGTTGTGGTCGTCCCGAAAGCAATTCAGCACGCTGAGCGACGGGTTGAAGTACTTCCGCGGCCAGGGACGGAAAGGCCGCAAGGTCTTCGTCAGCAACTTCAACGACGCGAACTCGCTCGCGGAGCGCCTGTCGGCCCGACTCAATGAGGAGGACATCGAGCACTTCCACTACCGGTTCAACAATGCCGCGATTCCGCTCGGCGCGAACTGGAAGCAGATGCTCGATCAACTGGTCCATGAAAGCGACCTCTTCGTCGTCCTGGTAACACGCGGGTATCACGACAGCCCGTATGCGCAGAAAGAGTTCCTTGAAGCCACCAAGGCCGCGAAGGCGGGCAGCCTGCGCGTCGTCCCGTACCTTCTGGACAAGAGTGTGGGTGCAGAGGTGGAGGAACAGGGCAAGGATCTATCGGACCTCGACGACGAAGCTCGGGTCGAGACGATCGTGCGAGATGTCGATGATCTGCTCGTTCGCGAGCGCGTGGCGCAACCTGTGACCATGGATCAGTCCCGCTCGGTGGACGTGGCGTTCGTGACGATCTTGCCCGAGGAATACGCCGCGGTTCTCGCGCACGTCGATCGACACGAGGAAGCACGCCCCACACGCTCGTCGCCGAATCAGCACGCCTGGCAACTCGCTGAGCTCGACACGCTGAGTTATGACCGGCCGTACCGCGCGGTCGTCGCACTGGCCGGCGACCCGGGGAACAACAACGCGGTGCTCGTGGTCAAGAACACGATCAAGCGTTTTCGCCCGCGATACGTGCTCCTGGTCGGAATCGCCGGAGGCCTGCTCCCCTTCGGTGTCAGCGCATTGCCGGAGGGCGACCCGCCGGACCTGATCGCACCTGGCGACCTCGTGATCTCATCTGAGATCTACGGCTACGAGTACGGGAAGATCGATGAGGGCTTCAGCCCTCGACACAATTTCACGACGCAGGCGGATCCCTCAGTGGTGACGGCCGCTCGCGTCTTCGACTTCAAGAGCCCGGATTGGCACACGAGCATCCGGGCCAAGCCGTATACGGAAGGGTGGACCCCCCGGGTCAAGGTGGGCACGATCGCGTCGGGCGACAAGGTTGTCGACAACCCGATGAACGAGTTCTTCGCGAGCGTCCACAGAAGCTGGCCCAAGCTCATCGCGGTCGAGATGGAGAGCGCCGGGGCCGGCCTCGCCGTCAGGGATGCCGTCGCGGGCGGGCGTGCCGTCGGGTTCGCGATGATTCGAGGAATCTCGGATGTCCCGCGCCCACCGGCGCCGAATGCCGAGGCGCGCGGGCCGATCTCGCAGCAGACCCGGGAGCGCGACACGTGGAAGGCCTATGCGGCCGACGCCGCGGCCACATTCGCCACGGCAATGGTGCGCTCAAGTTGGCCGGTTCCTCCGAGGGGTTAGGCCGGCGGCTCGATTCTGTATCCCAATACGAGCGTCGCTCGAAGCGTCTCGATCGCCATCCGTCGGTCAATTCGCTTCTCGGACTCGGGCAGCCGGTCGTACGGGACGAGACAAGGGTGTCTCCGAAGACCATCGTCACGTGTATCCCCGAACGTCCACCCCTGATCGAGGCGCTCCTGCGCCCAGACGTCGTGCGTGTGCTCGGCGAGCGCTTCGACGAGGGCGCTGAGTTGCGGGGGCAGGGAGACGCCCGCCGTGTCGATCGGACGCGGAACGTAACGCACGGCGGCCTAGCTTCCTGAAGCTGAACGACGGAGATACGCCGCCCGGAACGGGCGCAGCTCACCACGGGCGATGCCGCTCGCGATCGTGGGGTCTTCCTCCATGTACGCGCGGGCGGCGTCCTCGTCGGGCGCCTCGAACACGCAGATGCCGGTGTTGATCTGGCCCAGCGTCGGCCCGGCGAGGATCAGCGAGCCCTCGTCCAAGCGGCGCTGGAGCAGCTGCATGTGCTCGCCCCAGACGGCCTGCTCGTCCGGCGTCATCGTCGCGCCGAAGTTCTCGCGGGGCGCGTGGATGAAGTAGACCCATTGGCTCATGTCGCGAGCCTATCCCGCGGTTCGCGCACCAGGAGGGCGGGAACGAACGCCAGCGTGAGCAGGCCCGCGAGCACGACCCAGATCGCCCGGTAGGTGCCGGCGACGTCCGCGACGAGGCCGAGCACCGGCGGCGTGAGCGTGACCGCGGTGACGGTGAAGGTGATCGCGAAACCGGTCGTGGCGCCGACGCGGCCGGCCGGGGCGAGCTCGGCGAGCATCGTCACCCACAGCCCCTGGAAGCCGACGACCGAGGCGCCGGCGACGGCGGCGACGCCCATCAGCACGGCGAACGGCGCCGAGCGGGGAACGGCCACCAGCAACAGCGCCGCGAGCAGGCCGGTCGTGGTCAGCGCGAGCAGCATCGGCTTGCGGCGCGGCTTGTCGCCGCGGTCGCTCAGCCAGCCCCAGAGCAGGCGCCCGCCGATCCCGAAGGCCTGCGCGACGACGACCAGGATCGACGCGGAGGCCAGCGAGCGGCCGGTCGCCTCGTGAACGTCGAGGGCGAGGAACGCGAGCAGCGAATACTGGCCGACGACGACCAGGCTCCCCCACAGCGTGGTCAGCTTGACGTCGCGGTCGCGCCCGGGCGACGGGCCGTGCGACGCGATCGGGCGCTCGGAGCGTTCGAGCTCCACCCGCAGGAGCGGGAGGACGAACGCCACCGTGAGCACGCCCGCGACGACCAGCGCCCAGCGCCACCCGGCGGCGTGCGCGAGCGACGGCAGCGCGGCGGTGGCGATCAGCCCGCCCAGTGGGATCCCGGTCTGGCGCACGCCGAGCGCGAGCCCGTGGCGGTGCGGCGGGAACGCGGCCAGCACCATCCGCCCGCCGGCGGGCGTCGCCGCGGCGCTCGCCGCGCCTGAGAGAAGGAAGAGGCCGCACAGCGCGGCGACGGGTGCGCTCGCAGCGAGGACCGTCAGCGCGCCTCCGGCCATCCCGCCCGCGATCAACACCCGCCGCTCGCCGAAGCGGTCGGCGGCGATGCCCGCGGCGTAGGAGCCGACGATCCGCCCCAACGGGAAGCACGCCACGATCAGCCCCGCGACCGCGGCGCTCACCCCGAGGTCGGTCTTGATGAACCCGGTCAGCGCCGGGATGCCCTGCTCGGTGATCGAGAACCCGACCTGCGCGACGACCGCCAGCCCAAGGACGCCCCAGGTCTTGCGACTTACTCGCACAGCACGACGCAACCGCGGTCGACGAGCGCCGCGGGCGGCTCGTAGACCTCATTCCAGCGCAGGTCGAGCTTCTCCAGGCGGGGCAGCTCGGCGATCCAGTCGGGCACGGACGTCAACGCGTTCGCGCGCAGGTCGATCAGACGCAGCTCGGTGAACGCCCGCACCTGCTCGGGGAACACGGTGAACGCGTTCCGGCGCAGGTGCAGCTCGCGCAGCTTCGGCAGCGCGACGTCCGGGAACGCGCTGAGCCCGAGGTCGAGCATGCGCAACTCGATCAGCTCCGGCAGATCCGGCAGCGCCAGCTCACGCCACGGGTTCTCGGAGATGTTCAGGTAGGTCAGCGAGGGCGGCAGCGCGGGCAGCGAGGTCAGCGCGTTCTCGTGCAGGTAGAGGATCTCCAGCCGCGTCAGCGCCGACAGATCGGGAACGCTGCGCAGCGCGTTGTGGCCGAGATCGAGCGTGCGCAGGTTCGGCAGCGCGCCGTAGAAGTCCGGCACGGACTCGATCCCGAGCTCGCAGGTGTACAGCCGCTCCAGCTCGTCGTCAGGGGCCTCCAGGAGACCCCTCAGCCGTCGTACAGCCCCTCCAGCGCCAGGATCCGGCGCATGATCGCCACCGACGACGCGTAGGTCGAGTCCAGGCCGTAGTAGGACAGCCCGCGGGCACCGAGCGTGCGCGCCTGCGAGTACGGCGTGTCAGAGGCGTAGTGGATGATGCCGAGGTCGATCGGGAGCTTGGCGAAGTTGACCGCCTCGCCCTGCGGGTAGCGGTCGGCGTCGGCGATCTCGTAGACCGCGTTGCAGAACGGACCCGCCTCCATCTCCACCACCGTGTAGGCCTCGCGGTAGTAGAAGTCGAGGTAGTTGCGGTTCTGCAGGAAGGTCGACTTGACCGTGACCGCGCGCTGGTTGTCGAGGCCGCTTCCGAAGACCAGGTACGGCGCGACGTCGTCGAAGCTGAACGCGTTGTCGAGCCAATAGGTCGACCCCGAGTGCTCGTCGTGGATGACGCCCGAGATCAGGACGTCGCCGACGTCGGCGTTCAGCGTCGCCGCCTTGCCGAGCACGTAGACGCCGCGGAGGGTGTCGTGCGCGGTCGTGATCTCGCGCAGGATGTTGTACGCGGCGAGGCCGAGCGGGTACTCGATGTTCACGACCACGCCGGGGGCGTGGGCGAGGCGCTCCGGGTCGATCGGCCCGAGCCGCGAGTCCAGCCCCGCCGGGTCGAGCTGCGAGAGCTCGATCACCTGCGCGCTGACCCGCAGGCCGGTGCGCGACGAGAGGTGCCTGACGCCGACCTCGTGCTCGTGCCGGCGCCGCAGCTCCCACGCTGGGCTGTCATCCGGCTGGGACTCGTAGTACAGCCGCGCGCCGTAGTAGAGGAAGTTCTCCCACGAGCCTTCGGTGCGGCCCGTCCGGAAGCGCTCGAGCTCCTCGTTGAGGTAGTCGGGGCCGGAGCGCTCCACGAAGTCCACGATCTCGTCCGCGCTCGCGCCGGCGGTGCGCGTCAGCAGGTTGATCAGGGAGTGCGTGTTGGAGGAGACGAAGTACATCGGCCGGTCCGACAGGCCCTGGTCGGTCAGCGTCGCGCGGATCGGCGCCCACCAGCGGCGGGTGAGCCGCGCGTACCCCGCCTGCGAGCCGCCGAGCATCCGCAGGCGCAGGTTGAGCTTGCGGTCGCGGACCTCGTTCACGAACCCGGCGAGTCCCTCCGGCCACGACTCGCCCATCCGGGTCCAGTCGTCCTCGGAGCCGCCGATCGTGTCGGCGACGTCGAGCGGCTCGGGGTCCTCCGGCAGGTCCGCGGAGCGCAGCAGCGTGTGCAGCTTGTTCCACTCGAGCTGGTAGGCGACCAGCGTCGGGATCGCGTCGTCGAGATCGCTGGTGGAGGCCAGCAGCACGGCCAGCGTGCCCTGACCGGAGTCGTACCAGCGCCGCCGCCGGGCGGGTGCCTCGACCGCCTCCCAGTCCTCGATCCGCCCGACCCCGGCCCGCGAGAACGCCTCCGCCTCCTGGCCGACGACGATCACGCTCGCCTTCCAGATCGACGCGGGCAGCCGTCGCAGCGCGTACAGGAACGCGCCGAGGTCCGGCGACTGCATGTCGTGGGCGAGCGCGTGCAGGCTCGAGTTCATCGCCGCGTGCGAGGGCTCGAGGACCCGCAGCATGGTCTCGCCCGACGAGCGCAGCAGCGTCGTGTACGTCCGGTGGTAGAGCTCGACCTCGTCGGAGGCCTGACGCAGGGTCGAACCGTTGTCGACGGGTGGGACGCGAAGGCGAGGGACGGCCATGGATTGACGCTAGCGCACCGTGGGGAACCCGGCGCGGGTCCACGCGGGGACGCCGCCGTCGACCACGTGGAAGACCTGGCGGGCGCCGTAGCGCTGGATCAGGCTCGCGCCGACCGCGGCGCGCTGGCCGCTCGCGCACACCACCGCGATCGGGCGGGTGGTGTCGAGGCCGTCCGGGAGCTCGCGGATGCCGTGGTAGGGAGCGAAGTACGAGCCGGGGATGTGGCCCGCCTCCCACTCGTCGCGCTCGCGGACGTCGAGCACCTGCAGGGTGTCGGCGCGCTCGTGCAGCTCCGGCACGGTCAGGCGGGGGATCGACTGGGTCGGCAGGCGCTCCTCGCGCCAGCTCGTCATCCCGCCCGCGAGGTAGCCCGCGATCCGGCCGACGCCGACCGCGGCGGCGAGCTCGACCGCCTGCAGCGCGTCGTCGTCATCGCGGCCGACCAGCACGACGGGTGTGTCCGGGCCGGCGATCCACGCCAGCCGCGTGCCGAAGCCGGACTGCAGGACGGTGTTGGAGATCGCTCCCGGGATGTGGGCCTCGTCGAACTGGAGCGCGGTGCGGATGTCGATCACCGGCACGTTGCTCTGCTCGACCTGGCGAGGCGTGAGCGGCTCGGCGTCCAGCGGCCGCCGTTCGAGCGGGCCTTTGTTGATCGCCACGATCGCCTGGAAGTTCGGCGGCTGGGGGCGGAGGTTCGCGGTCGAGCGCTCGACGAACGCCGCCTCGTCGCCTTCGTTGAGCAGCGCGTTGTGGCGGCGCTCGTACCCGATCGTCGTCGACACCTTCAGGTCCATCGACGGACCACCGCACAGCGACCCGCCGAGGTGCCCCGGCCAGACCTCGACGTCGTCGCCGAGCTCGAGCAGGGTCCGCATGGAGGCGAAGATCCCGCGGGCGCCGTCGGCCTTCTCGACTGCCAGATCGGGGCGCGCGATGTCGCCGACGAAGAGCGAGTCGCCGGTCAGCACGGCCCACGGCTCGTCACCGCGCGCGGTGTCGACCAACACGAACGCCGTGTGCTCGGGCCGGTGCCCGGGCGTGTGGACCGCGCGGACGACGACGCTTCCGAGTCTCAGCTCCCAGCCGTCCGTGAACGGCTCGTGCTCGTACTCGGCCGCGGCCAGCTCGTGGATGTGGATCAGCGCGCCGGTCGCCGCGGCGAGCCGGCCGTGGCCGGAGACGTGGTCGGCGTGGTTGTGGGTCTCGAGGATGTGCTCGATGTGGACGCCCAGGTAGCGCGCCACGCGCAGGTACTCGCCGATGTCGAGCTTCGGGTCGACGACCGCGGCCACGCCGGCGTCCTCGTCGCCGATCAGGTAGGACGCGCAGCCGAGGTCCTCGTGGGCGATCTGGCGGAAGATCACAACTCGGAACCGTACAGTGCGCGTCATCACATTGCGCGTGCAACCATGTCGCTAATCTTAGTGACCGTGACTGAGATTTTTAACACCCAACCCTGCCAGGCCTGCGGCCTTCGGCCGGGCACGGTGCGGATGGTGTTCGCCGCCGGCGCCGACCGGCGCGCGGCGGTGCTGTGCGAGCAGTGCGCGGAGGAGGTCAAGGCCCGCAAGCCCAAGCGCGATTCCGCGCTCGAGGAGTTCGGCCGTGACCTGACCGCGGACGCCGCCAGCGGTCGCATCGACCCGGTGATCGGCCGCGCGGAGGAGATCGAGCAGACCGTCGAGATCCTCGCCCGCCGGCGCAAGAACAACGCCGTGCTGATCGGCGAGGCGGGCGTCGGCAAGACGGCCATCGCCGAAGGCCTTGCGCTCCGCATCCACCGCAACGAGGTCCCCGAGACGCTCGCCGAGACGCGCATCGTCGCGCTCGACCTGTCCGGCATGATCGCCGGCGCCCAGTTCCGCGGCCAGTTCGAGGATCGCTTCAAGAAGGCGCTCAACGAGGCCGTCGAGTCCGAGGGCAAGATCGTCCTGTTCCTGGACGAGCTGCACACGATCCTCGGCGCCGGGGCGCCCGAGGGCGCGATGGACGCCGCCAACATCCTCAAGCCGCTGCTCGCCCGTGGTGAGCTGCGGGTGATCGGCGCGACGACGTTGGCCGAGTACCGCAAGATCGAGCGCGACTCCGCCTTGGCCCGCCGGTTCTCCGCCGTGACGGTCGAGGAGCCGACGGTCGACGACACCGTCGAGATCCTGCGCGGCCTGCGTGGCGCGTACGAGACCCACCACGGCGTCTTCATCGACGACGCGGCGCTGGTCGCGGCCGCCCGGCTGAGCGACCGCTACATCAGCGAGTACCACCTGCCCGACAAGGCGATCGACCTGATCGACCAGGCCGCCGCGAAGCTGCGGTTGGCCGGTGGCGTGAACCTGCGCCCCGAGCTGGAGAAGGCGATCGCCGACGAGGACTACGAGCGCGCCGCCGGTCTGAAGAAGCAGATCGACGCCGGCGACGTGCTGCAGGTCGGCGAGACGCAGATCGCCGCGGTCGTGGGCGCGCGCACCGGGATCCCGGTGGGCGAGCTGGTCGCGGGTGAGCTGGAGCGCTTGAACGAGCTCGAGGCCGACCTGCATGAGCGGGTCGTCGGCCAGGACAACGCCGTCGAGGTCGTCGCGGACACGATCCGCCGCGCCCGCGTGGGCCTGTCCGAGGGCGACCGGCCGCTGGGGTCCTTCCTGTTCCTCGGCCCGACCGGCGTCGGCAAGACCGAGCTGGTCAAGGCGCTCGCCGAGCGACTGTTCGCGACCGAGAAGGCGCTGGTCCGGATCGACATGTCCGAGTTCCGCGAGCCGCACACGGTCGCGCGGCTGATCGGCTCGCCGCCCGGCTACGTCGGGTACGGCGACGGCGGCCAGCTGACCGAGCCGGTGCGCCGGCGCCCGTACTCCGTGATCCTCCTCGACGAGATCGAGAAGGCGCACCCCGAGGTCTGGAACGTGCTGCTGCAGGTCATGGACGACGGGCGGCTGACCGACGGCGAGGGCCGCACGGTCGACTTCACCAACGCGGTGATCGTCATGACGTCCAACCTCGGCGCGGGCAAGGCCAAGCGGGGCATCGGCTTCACCGCCGGCGAGCCCGCGGCGGAGGCCGCGCGGATGGAGGACGCCGCCAAGCAGGCCTTCCTGCCGGAGTTCATCAACCGCATCGACGAGATCGTCACGTTCGACTCCCTGACCCCGACCCACGTCGAGCGGATCGCGGGCCAGATGGTCGCCCGCGTCGCCCTGCGCCTGCGCGAGGAGCGCGGGATCGAGCTCTCGGTCGACCCGGACTACATCTCCGAGCTCGCCCGCGACGGCTTCGACGAGGCGTACGGCGCCCGCCCACTCCAGCGCCACGTGCGCCGCACGCTGGAGAAGGCCCTGACCCGGGCGATCCTCTCCGGCGACATCCACGACGGCGACCACGTGCACGCCCACGCCGACGGCTCCTTCACCATCGACGTCCACGAACACGCCCTCGCGGCCTAAAGACAACCTAAGGTGCCTGGCACTTTAGGGACGGTTTAGGAACGCCGCCCGCAGCGGGCGGCGTTCCGACGTTAAACCCACCCAAGGGGTAGGGCAATTTAGGTGGGGTTTAGGTTCTGAACAGTGGCGAGCCGACCCAGTCGCCCGGGCGGGCCGCGCCCGGTGGGGCGTAGAAGTAGCCGCCTCCGACCGGGGTGATGTAGTCGGTCATCGGCTCGCCCGCCAATCGCTTCTGCAAGGTCGCGAACTGGCGGGAGATGTCCTGGTTGAAGGCGACGAAGATCAGGCCCTGGTCGAGTTGGCCGGCGGCGTCGAAGCCGCGGTGGTAGTTGAAGCCGCGGCGGAGGATGCGGCCGTCGCCCGCGTCGTGGGCGAGGCGGATGTGGGCGTCCGTCGCGATCCGCTCGCCCTTCGGATCCCGGTCGAGCTTCGGGTCCTGGAACTCGGTGCGACCGCCGAGCGGGGCGCCCGTGTCGCGGCGCCGGCCGATCATCGTCTCCTGCTCGCGCAGCCCGACGCGGTCCCAGAACTCCACGTGCATGCGGATGACCCGCACGACCTGGAACGTGCCGCCGTCCGGCGTCCAGACCAGGCGGCGCATCAGCGCGTCATCGTGGATGTCCGGGTTCGCGGTGCCGTCGCGGAAACCGAACAGATTGCGGCGCGACCCGCCGTCACGCGCGGCGCCCTGGAAGCCGTCGATGGTCCACCGCAGCGCGAACGCGTCGCGCACCGGCCGGAGCAGCTCGCGCAGCGTGTGCACGACGGTGTCGCGTCGGTTGGCGCAGATCTGCAGCAGCACGTCGCCGTGGCAGCGCGCCGGGTCGAGATCGTCGTCGGCGAACGCGGGCATCCGCGTCAGGCCCGCCGGCGGCTTCAGCCCGAACCGGCGATCGAACAGCGACGCGCCGAACGAGATCGTCACCGTCAGGCGGTCGGGGGCGATCACCGGCCCGAGCGTGCCCGAGTCGCCCGGCGGGTCGTCGACCTCGCCGATCCGCGCCGTCGTGCCCTGGGTGAGCTCCCGCGCCCGCGAGCTCAATGCCTCCAGCGCGCTGGCGAGCTGGCCGCGGTCGAGCGCGATCGCGTCCAGCGCGGCGAACGTCGCCTCGTTGTCGCCCGGCGTGATCACACCAGCCTGGTGGGGACCGTCGAACGGGATCGCGTCGCTCGACGACGGCTCGCGAGCGGCCAGCGACGGTGCGGCGACGCCGAGCCCCGCGACGGCGGACCCCGCCAGGAAGGCGCGGCGCGAGACCCTCATCGCAGCGCGGGGATCGAAGCAGGCAGGGACGTCTCGAGCGCCCCCGGCACGCCGGCCAGCGCCTCGAGCGCCGCCCCGAGCTGGCCGAGGAGCCGCTGACGCTGCGCCCGCGGCAGCGCCGACGGCGCCGGCCAGGCGCCCCGCTCGCGCCGGATCACCGTCAGCGTGGCCGAAAGCTGCGTCAGCCGCGAGTCGACAGTCTGCAACACGTCGCCCCGCCCGGCCAGCACACCGTGCAGCGTCGAGATCACCTCCCGCGTCGCGGCGACACCGTCGGCCGTCGCACGCACGCCGGTCGCGTCGCCGAGACGGTCGCGCTGGACGTCTTCGAGGATCTCGTGCGCGCGGATCGCGTAGTCGACCGGAGCGAGGTCGGCGTGGCGCAGCGCGGCGGGAAGAGCGTGCGCCGCGACGGCGAGCGAGCGCGCCGCACGCGCGTCGAGCGGGTCGCGCAGCAGCGTGGCGAGCGCGCCCGTGACCCGCGCGTCGAGGTCGCCGAGGGCGCCGTACGCGGCGCCGACGAGGAGCCAGCGGTCGAACGCGGCGTCGGCCGCGCGGCGGGCGGCGGCGCGTGACGAACCGGCGCGCAGAGCGTCGGACGCGCGGCGGGCGGCGACGCGTGACGAGCCGGCGCGCAGAGCGTCGGCCTCGCGGATCAGCGCTCGCGCCTGGCCGACGGCGTAGGCGCGGTAGCGGGCGATCGGGCGCGCGAACGCGGCCTCCGGGAGCGGGACGAGGTCCGGGTGCTTGCCGTCCTCGACCGCCGCGTCGGCGGCCTGCTGGGGTGACATCTTCGTGCCGGCGACCGTGCCGTCAGCGCGGCTCGACGAAGCTCCCGGGGCGATCGCGACGTGCGGCGCCGCGGCGGCCTCCGGCTCGGGGTCGCGATTGACGATCCCAAGGACGCCCGCGGCCACGACGACGGCCGCGAGAACAGCGATCACGAGACGCATCCGAGTCGACACTAGGCGGCCCGGAAACCTGACTCGTGAACGCCGCGTTATCGCCCATGAGAGCGAAAAGGCCTGCTCTCACGCGTAATTCAGGGTAACGCTGCGGTCACACGGGAGCAGCGCATCAGCGCTTTGGATGACCGGCATGCGTACACGTCCGATCCTCGCCGGTGGCCTCGTGGCCGCGGCGACGGCGGCGGTCGCGGTTGGCCTCACGGCCCACGCAGACCCGCTTCCGCTGGCTCCGACCAGCACCCCGATCAAGCACGTCGTCGTCCTGTTCGACGAGAACGAGTCGTTCGACCACTACTTCGGCACCTATCCCAACGCGACGAACCCGGCGGGCCAGCCGCGGTTCGCGGCCAAGGACGGAACGCCGTCGGTCAACGGGCTCGATCCGACGCTGCTCACCAACAACCCGAACTCCTCGCCGCCGCAGCGACTCGACCGCTCCGAGGCCGTCACCTGCTCTCAGAACCACGGGTACGGCGCCGAGCAGCAGGCCTTCGACAACGGCCTGATGGACAGGTTCCCCGAGTTCACCGCTGGCGGCTCCTGCGGGCCGCGCGGCAAGTCGATCGTGATGGACTACTACGACGGCAACACGGTCACCGGCCTCTGGAACCTCGCGCAGGGCTTCTCGATGAGCGACAACTCGTTCGGAACGAACTTCGGGCCGTCCACGGTCGGCGCGGTCAACCTCATCTCCGGCCAGACCCACGGGACCGACGTCCCGAGCGGCTCCGGCGTCGAGAACAACACGATCATCGGCGACCCGCAGCCCAAGCTCGACGATTGCGCCAACCCCGGCGGCGTCCAGCTCTCCGGCAGGAACGTGGGCGATCTCCTCAACGCCCACAACGTCAGCTGGGGCTGGTTCCAGGGCGGCTTCAAGCCGACCTCGGTCGACGCGACGGGCAAGGCGACCTGCGCCAGCTCGCACCGCAATGTCGCCAACGCGACGATCCGCGACTACGTCCAGCACCACGAGCCGTTCCAGTACTACGCGTCGACGGCGAACATCCACCACCTGGCGCCGACCTCGACGGCGATGATCGGCTCGACCGACCAGGCCAACCACCAGTACGACCTGAGCGACTTCGACGCCGCGCTGGCGTCCGGCAAGCTCCCGAGCGTCTCGTTCCTGAAGGCGGCGGCGTTCGAGGACGGCCACCCGTCGAACTCGGACCCGCTCGACGAGCAGCGCTTCATCGCGCGGACGCTGAACGCGCTGGAGCAGTCGCCCGAGTGGTCGAGCACCGCGGTGATCATCGCCTACGACGACTCCGACGGCTGGTACGACCACGTCATGTCGCCGATCACGAGCCCGTCCGCCGCGCCCGCGGACGCCCTCAACGGCGCCGGCAAGTGCGGCAATGTCCCGGCGGGCTCGACCGCCTACCCGGATCGCTGCGGCTACGGGCCGCGGCAGCCGCTGCTGGTCATCTCCCCCTACGCCAAGGTCAACTACGTCGACCACGCGCTGACCGATCAGACCTCGGTCCTGAAGTTCATCGAGGACAACTGGCAGCTCGGCCGCATCGGCGACCAGTCCTTCGACGCCCGCGCAGGGTCGATCGGCAACATGTTCGACTTCAACCCCGACGCCAAGCGCGCGCCGAAGGTCTTCCTGGACCCGGACAGCGGCCAGGTCGTGAAGAACCCGCCGACCCCGACCGCCACGCCCACGCCCACGCCCGCCGCCTCGGTCACCGCGAGCACCACGGTCGGCGGGACGGTCGAGAACTCCAGCGAGCCGCCGGCGGCCAACACCAAGCCGCTCGGAGCCGTGACCACCTCCGGCACGCCCGCGAAGCTCAAGCTGACCTGCACCACCAGGCGCGCCGCCAAGGCGGTGAGCGTCTCCTGCTCCGCGACCGGCGACGACGCCACCAGCAAGGGCATCGCCGTGCGCCTGCGCCTGGTCAAGGGCTCGTCGGTGCTCGCGACCACGCGCACGACGCTCAAGAACGCGAAGGTCAAGGCCACGCTGAAGAGCAAGCGCGCCTTGAAGAAGGGCAAGTACACGCTGCGGATCGCCGTCACCCACAAGGGTGGCGTGATCGGGATCACCAAGAGCGTGTGATGCGGGTACCTGGCGGCCATGGACTCGTTCCCGCTGCCAGGTAGCTCGCCCGCCACGGTCGTCGCGCCCGCCCCGGGGCGAGGACCACAGTTCTGGACCGGCGCGCCGTCGGCGTCCTTCGACGACGACGGCGCGATCGTCCTCGGCTACCGCGTCCGCAACGGTCCGGACACGGTCGACGAGACCGTCGTCGCGCGCTCGACCGACGGCGAACGGTTCGAGACGGTGTTCAGCCTCGGCCAGGACCACTTCGGCGCCCAGTGGACCGAGCGCCCCGCGCTCGTCCGCTTCGAGGGCGGCTGGCGGATGTACGTGAGCCTCGCCACGCCGAACACGAAGCACTGGTGGATCGGCGTCGTCACGGCGCCAACCCTCCAACAGCTCCCCCAAGCGCCCGTCGAGACCGCCTTCGCCGGCGACCGCGACACGGCCGTCAAGGACCCGATCGTGCAGCTGCGCGACGGCGTCTGGCACGCGTGGATCTGCTGCCACCTGCTCGACCTCCCCGGCGAGGAGGACCGCATGAACAGCGCGTATGCCACCTCCCACGACGGCCTGTCGTGGGACTGGCACGGCACCGTGCTCGAAGGCCGCCCCGGCGAATGGGACCAGCGCGGCGCCCGCCTGTCCACGATCCTCCCCGACGGCCGCGCCGCGTATGACGGCCGCGCGAGCGCGGAGGAGAACTGGTTCGAGCGCACCGGGATCGCCACGCCGCACGGCGCCGGCTACGCCTCCACCGGCGCCCCGGTCGCCGACGTCCGCTACCTCGAGGCGCTCCCGCTCGCCCGCGGCTTCCGGATCTACTACGAGGCCCGCCTCGACGACGAGACGCACGAGCTACGCACGGAGCTGCTCGAGTAGCCCGAGGCGGTCGACGCAGTTCCAGTGCTCGACGATCCGTCCGCCGTCGACGCGGACGATGTCGATCACGTGGATCTCGACCTCGGCGCCCGTCGGCTCGATCCCGTTGAAGGCGCCCGCATGGGTGCCGCGGAAGACCTTGCGGGTGACGACCTTGTCGCCCTCGGAGACCTGGTCGAGGATCTCGGCGCGGAAGCCGGCGAACGCGGCCCGGAAGCCGTCGAACTGCTGGCGCACGCCTTCGGCGCCGGGGGCGACGCCCGGCGGGCGGCTGTGGTCGAGCACGTCCGGGTCCAGCAGCTCGGCGAACGCGCGCTCGTCGGCGCGGGTCTGAAACTCGTCGACGAAGCGACGGACGACGGTCTTGGGTTCCATGCCGCGCACCTTCCCGCGTCCGCGCGGCGCGGTCATCGGTAGATCTACCCAAGCAGCTGGTGCTCGAGGGCGAACAGCGCGGCCGCGGCGCGGCTCGCGACGCCGATGCGCGCATAGACGTCCTGCACGTGGCGCTCGGCGGTGCGGCGGGAGATGACGAGCTCGTGCGCGATCTCGGGGTTCGAATGGCCGCGCGCGACGAGCCGCAGCACCTCGACCTGACGCTCGGTCAGGCCCGCCGGGCGCGGTGCGTGGATGCGCGGCGGCGGCGCGCCCGCGGCCTCGGCCACCGCGCGCGCCGCGTCAGGGTCCAGCCGCCCCGCCGCGACCTCGTCGGCGAGGACCGCCACGGCCGCCTCCAGCTCGAGGGCGGGACGATGCGCCCGGGACTCGGTCAGCGCGCGCAGGACGTCGGCGGCCGCGAGCACGCGCTGCGCCGGCGACAGCGCGTTCGCGCCGACGCCGCGGTGATAGCCGGACCCGTCGAGCCGCTCGTGGTGGGCGCCGGCCAGCGGTGCGAGCTTCGCGAGCGCCCCGCAGCGCGCCAGCACCCGCTCGGAGTGATAGGCGTGCAGCCGCACCCGCTCCTGCCCCGCCCACGTCAGCGGGCCGGGGTGCTCCCAGACGCCGTTCGGCACCGCCGCGCGGCCGAGGTCGTGGACGAGCGCCGCGCGTCGCAGCTCGCCGGCGTCGAGGCCGAGGCGCAGCGCCGCGCCCGCCGCCAGCTCCGCCACCCCCGTGCAATGGCCGTGGTGCAGCGGAGTCTTGATGTCGACGACCTCGCCGAACGCCCGGCACACGCGGTCCAGCCCGGGGTCGTGGGTGAACGTCACGTGCGGTGGCGGCTCGGCGGCGACCGCCGCGGCGATCGGGTCGTCCACGCGGTCGAGCACCGCGGCCGCGCGCGCGGCGCGGCGCGCGAGCTCGGGGTCGAGGCCGCCGACGAGGCCCGCAAGGCCGGTCGCGCCCGCGGCGCCTGCGGCTCCGGCAAGGCCAGCGGCTCCGGCGAGCCCGGCGGCGCCTGCGGCTCCGGCAAGGCCAGCGGCTCCAGCGAGCCCGGCGGTTCCCGCGGCGCCGGCTGGGCCCGCGGCGCCGGCGAGGCCGGCGGCGCCCGTCGTCGCCGCGCCGCCACGGCGGTGCGCGAGCGCCATCGTCGCCGCCGCCTGGGCCACCCGCGCCGGGAGCGCGATCTCCTCGCCCACGAGCCCGCGCGGCCCGCCCGTGCCGTCCCAGCGCTCGTACACGTCGAGCAGCCCGTCCACGACGCCCGGGCCGAGCCCGATCCGCTCCGCCGTCCGCGCCGCGACCTCGCAGTTCGCGCGGCTGTACCCGACGACGACCGCCCGCGGCAGCTCCGGGCCCTCCCCCAGCACCGCCGCTCGCTTGACCGCGATCTCGTCGCCTCCCATCGCCCGCGCGGCTTCGAAGGCGTACGCCGTGCAGCCGATGTGCTGCAACAAGGTCACCCAGTAGGCGTCGGGGTCGTCGGTCAGCTCCATCGCCACGAGCGCGGCGCGGCTCGCCTCGCCCGGCTCGAGGCCCATGCCCAGATCGGCCACGAGCGAGAGGCCCGCCAGCAGCTCGGCCAACCGCAGGGATTGCATGCACGCGCGATCATCCCCGACCATGCGGGTGCTCGTCGCCTCCACGGCCGGAGCCGGCCACCGGCTCCCGCTCGCGCCGTTCGCCGACGGCCTCCGACAAGAAGGCCACGACGTCCGGACGCTGATCAGCGACCCGCCGCGCGACCCGCGCTGGGACACGTTCCACCTGATGTCGCGCGAGGAGCAGCGGGCGTTCGGCGAGCGCGAGTGGTTCGGCCGCATCTGCACCGCCCACATGCGGCCGTTCGTCGAGGCCGCCTGCGACGAGGCGCGGCCGGACCTGATCCTCCGCGAGCCGTGCGAGTACGCGTCCGCGATCGCCGCCGTCGAGCGCGGCATCCCCTTCGCGACGGTCGCGATCACGAACGCGGAGGGCGAGTGGAGCGCGACCGCCTTCGTGGCGCCGGTGCTGCCGGACGCGGTCGTCGGCCCGTTGCGCGAGCGCCCGTTCCTCAGCCGCTTCCCCGCCTCGATCGACCCGTCGCCCTACCCGCGCACGTTCCGTTACGCCGAGCCGGCTCCGCCGGAGACCACCGGCGAGTACGTCTATGCCACGTTCGGCACGGTCGCGCCCGGCCTCGGCTACGACCCGTACCGAGCACTCCTCGACGCCGTCGACGGGCTCGACGTCCCGGTGCTCCTGACCACGAGCGCGGACCTCGGCCCCGTCCCGCCCAACGTCACGGTCGAGCGCTGGGTGCCGCAGCTGGAGGCGCTCGCCGGGGCGCGGATGGTCGTCTGCCACGGCGGCTCCGGCACCGTACTCGGGACGCTCGCGGCCGGGCTCCCGCTGATCATCCTGCCGCTGTTCGCCGACCAGACCGCGAACGCGCAGCGGCTCGAACACGCCGCCCGAACGGTCACGCCGGACACGCTCCGCGACGCGATCCTGCATCCACCGCCGCCCCCGAAGGAGCTCGCCGCCGAGATCCGCGCGGCACCGACCCCCCTGACCGCGCTCGGGAAGGGGATCGGATAGGGAGACACCGGCGTCTAGCGGGACATGGAAACCCTGAAGATCGGCAGCGACGAGATCGCCATCCACGTGTCCAGCGGCACGCTGCTCGCCACCGAGGTCACGATCCCCGCCGGCGGCGGCCCGCCCGCGATGCACCGCCATCCCTCCGAGGAGCTCTACCGGGTCGAATCGGGCGAGCTCGCGATCTACGTGAACGACGAGCGCGTCGTCGCCGGCCCCGGCTCGGTCACCCACATCCCCGGCGGCACGCTCCACAACGTGCGCAACGAGAGCGACGCACCCGCCCGCGCCTACGTCGTCTTCTCCCCCGGCACCGAGTTCGAGGCCTTCGTGCGCGCCGTCGCCGCCGACCCCGAGAACGTGATCTTCCACGCGATGGCCAACGGGATCGAATTCACGTAGTGTCGCCTCGGCCGTGGCTCACCTTGCCGAGCAACTCGTCGGGCGCGCGGAGGAGCTCAAAGCGCTCGAGGACGCGTTGGAGCGTCAGTCGGGCGCGATCGAGCTCGTGGGCGAGCCCGGCATCGGCAAGACACGGTTGCTGGCCGAGCTGGAGGCGATGGCCGACGATCGTGGCTGCCTCGTGCTCTCCGGGAGCGCGTCCGAGCTCGAGCGCGACCTGCCGTTCTGGGTCTTCGTCGACGCGCTCGACGAGTACGTCCGCGGCCTGCCGCCCGCGGTGCTCGAACCGCTAAACGGCGAGCTTGACCGCGTCCTGAGCCAGAGCGCCGGCGGCCTCGCCGACGAGCGCCACCGCGCCCACCAGGCGGTCCGCGAGCTGCTGGTGATCCTGGCCAGCCGCCAGCCGCTCGTGTTGATGCTCGACGACCTGCACTGGGCGGACCCGGGGTCGCTCGAGCTGCTCGGCACGCTGCTGCGCCGCCCGCCGCAGGCGCCGGTGCTGCTGGCACTCGCGGTGCGTCCTCGCCAGGTGCCGGAGAAGCTGCTGCCGTCGCTGGAACGGGCGAACCGCGGCGGGACGCTCACGCGGATCGAGCTCACAGCCCTCAGCAGGGCGGACGCCAAGGCGCTGCACGGCGACGCCGCCGACTCCGTCTACGAGGAGAGCGGCGGGAACCCGTTCTACCTGCAGCAGCTCGCCCGCTCGCTCGGGCGCACCGGTCAGGTCCCGCGGGACGTCACGGCCGCGCTGTCGGAGGAGCTCGCGCTGCTGGGCGAGGACGCGCACAAGCTGATCCGCGGCGCGGCGGTCGCGGGCGACCCGTTCGTCCCCGAGCTGGCCGCCGCGGCGGCCGACCTCGGCGAGCACGCGGCGCTCGACGCCCTCGACGAGCTGCTGCGGACCGACCTGATCCGCCCCACCGACGTCCCGCGGCGCTTCCGGTTCCGCCACCCGCTGGTGCGCCGCGCGGTGTACGACGGCGCACCCGCGGGCTGGCGGCTCGGCGCCCACGAGCGCGCGGCGATGCTGCTGCTGGCGTCCAAGGGCTCGATCACCGCCCGCGCCCAGCATGTCGAGCGCTACGCCCGCGAGGGCGACCTGGAGGCCGCGACCGCGCTGCGCGACGCCGGCCTCGCCGCCGACCCGTCGGCGCCCGCGAGCGCCGCGCACTGGTTCGCGGCCGCGCTGCGGTTGATCCCGGAGGGCCAGGAGCGGATGCCATTGCTGCTCCTCTACGGCCGGGCGATGGCGCAGACCGGCGAGTTCTCGGCGAGCCGGGACGCGCTGATCGAGGCGCTGGCGCTCGCCCCGCCGGACTTCCCGCTGCGCGGGCGGATGATCAGCGGCTGCGCGACGATGGAGCGGCTGCTCGGCCGCCATGAGGAGGCGCGCCGGCGGGTCGAGGCCGCGCTGGACGCCCTGCCCGACCGCGGCAACCCCGAAGCGGTGTTCCTGATGGTCGAGCTGGCCGCCGACGCGTTCTTCGCGACGGACTTCAACCGTCAGTGGGAGTGGTCGCGCAAGGGCCTGGCGCTCGCGGGCGGGCTCGGCGACCCGGCGATCCTCGCGGCCTGCACCGCGCAGTCCGCGATCGCGGACGCGTGCGTGGGTTTGATCGAGGACGCCAAGCGACACACCGCCGAGGCCGCGGCGATGGTCGACGCCCTGTCCGACGAGCAGCTCGCGCAGCGGCTGGATGCCGCGTTGTTCGTGATGGGCGCCGAGCTGCACCTCGATCGATTCGCCCGCGGTCGCGAGCACGGGGTGCGCGCGATGCGGATCGGGCGCGCCACCGGCCAGGGCTTCCTGCTCCCCGCGCTGGTCCCCGCGCTGTGCGCCTGCCTCGAGATGCTCGGCCTGCTCGACGAAGGCATCGAGGTGATCGAGGGGGCGATCGAGGGCGCGCGGCTGTCCGGCAACCGCCAGGCGCTCTCGCTGGCGCTGATGAACCGCAGCCTGCTCGCCCACGCGGCGGGCGAGATCGAGCTCGCCCTGACGTGCGGCGAGGAGGCCTTGGCGACCGCGCGCGGCGTCGGCAACCGGATGGCCGAGTCCTTCGCGAGCTTCGCGCTGATGCGGGCGCTGCTGTCCGCGGGCGAGCCGGCGCGCGCGCTGGCGACGCTGGTCGAGGGCGGTGGCGGCGAGGACCTCGTGGCGATGCCGAGCGCGTGGCGGACGGGCGGCTTCGAGCTGCTCGCGCTCGCGTACCTCGCGCTCGGGCGCCACCGGGACGCGATCCATGTCGCCGAGCGCGCCGCCCAGCACGCCGAGGAGGTGGGGCTCGTCTACGCGGCGGGTCAGGCCGCCCGCACCGCCGCAGCGGTCGCGCTCGAGACCGGCGAGCCGGAGCGAGCGGGAGCACTTGCGCTCGGGGCGGCCGCGCGCTTCGAGGCGATCGAGGCGCCGATCCATGCCGCGACCGCGCGCCTCCTGGCCGGCCGCGCGCTGGCGGCGTCGGGCGATCGCACCGGCGCGATCGTCCAGTGCGAGCGCGCCGCCGAGACCTTCGAGACGTGCGGCGCGCCGAAGCGCCGCGACGAGGCCGAGCGCGAGCTGCGCCGGCTCGGCCGCACGATCTACCGTCGCAGCGGCGCGAGCGGGCTCGAGTCGCTCACGGCGCGCGAGCTCGAGATCGCGCGGCTGGTCGTCGACCGCCAGACGAACACGCAGATCGCCGCCACCCTCTTCCTGTCCAAGAAGACCGTGGAGACGCACCTGCGCAACATCTTCGGCAAGGTCGGCGTGTCATCCCGCGTGGAGCTCGCCCGCGCCGTCGAGCGCAGCGACGCGAACGCCGGTTAGCTGCTCGACGATCTGCGCGTTGCGCGCGCCGATCGCGCGCGGGTCGAGCCCGATCGTGGCGGCGATCTCGCGGTCCGGCGTTCCCGCCAGGCGCATCGCGAGGATCGCCCGGTCGGTGCCGTCGAGCCGCGCCGCGGCGTGCCGCTGCAGCCGCGGGGTGATCGGCGGGAGGGGGTTGTCGCCGCGGACCGCGGCGACCAGCTCCGCCGGGCTGCACGCCTTGTCGACGAGGGCGTGCGCGCCGGCGAACGCGGCCGGGACGACCATGCGGAAGCTCGCCTCGGCCGTGTGCAGCACCACGCGTGCCTGCGGGCATCGCGCGCGCACCGCCAGACAGAGACGCAGGTCGTCGAGCACGACGACGTCGGGGTCGGTCCGGTACAGCAGCGGCCACAGCGCGCGCCGATCGGCGGCGACACCCACCGGAACGATTCCCGCGTGCTCGTGCAGGATCGCGTTGACCCCGGCGCAGGTCGCGGGGTGATGGTCGAGGACGACGACGCGGATCATGCGTACGCCACCTCCCGCGACCGCAGCACGCGCGGACGGGCGGCGACCGCGTAGCCGACGGCGGTGATCGCCAGGCCGGCCGCGACGTCGAACACGTAGTGGTTGGCGGTCGCGACCGTCGAGAGCGCGACGATCGGCCCCCAGCTCAGCGCCAGCACCTTCAGCCAGCGCCGCTTGACGGCCGCGGCGACGGCGACGCCGAGCGCCATCGCGAACCCGCAGTGCAGCGACGGGACCGCCGCGATCGGGTTGTAGAACCAGGTCGAGTGGCCGGCCAATGCGACCGCCGACTGCTCTGAGACGGCGTCGGTCATCCCGATCCCGGCGAGCCGCGGCGGCGCGACCGGGAACAGCGCGTAGATCGGCAACGACAGCATCCAGGTGACGATCACGGTGTCGCGCAGCCGCGGGTAGATCCTCGGCGCCCACCGGTACATCGCGGCCAGCACGGCCGGCAGCACGACGATCTGCGCCGCCAGGTAGATGTGGCTGAGCAGGGTCATCCAGATGCCGCCGAACGCGTCCTGCACGGAGCGCTCGACCCCGGCCCCGCCCTCGAGGTCGAGGACCCGGTTGGCGTTGGCGACGGCCAGGTTCATGTCGCCGTCGGTGAAGCCGCGGCCCGCGTTGTAGAGCAGGTAGGCGGCGCCGAACAGCAGCAGCTCACGGCGCCACTTCATGAGGTCAGCTCCACGACGTCGCGGCGGAACGCGGCGGCGACGGTCCAGTCGGCGAGCACGCGGGCGCGGCGGGCGACGAACGGGAGCGCCATCAGGTGGTAGCCGCGGGCGACGGTCCAGCCGGCGATCCCGCGCAGGCGCAGGCCGGCGACGGTCGCGATGCCGTGGCGGCGCCCGAGCGTCGCCATCGAGCCGAGCGACTTGAACGCGTACGGCTTCACCCGCCCGCGCAGGTTGCGCGAGAGCCGGCGGGCCTGGCGCAGCGCGTGCTGGCACGTGGGCGGGTCGAGCTCGCCGGTCGCCTCGTTGGGGACCGCGGCGATGTCGCCGAGCGCGAGCACGTCGTCCAGCCCCTGCACGCGGAAGAGCTCGTCCACCGGGATCCGCCCGCGCGCGTCGAGCGGCAGCCCGAGCTGCGCGGCGATCGGGTTCGCGGCGACGCCGGCCGTCCAGACGACCGTGCCGGTCTCGATCCGGCGGCCGTCGGACAACACGGCGCCGCCGCGGTCGATGGACACGAGCGCGGTCGAGGAGAGGATCTCCACGCCGCGTCCGGACAGCGTCCGCGCGGCGAACCGCGCGAGGCTGTCGGGCACCTGCCCGAGGATGCGCGGCCCCGAGTCGACCAAGACCCAGCGGGGTTTCACCGCCGCCAGCCGGGGATGGCGGCGGAGCGCACCTTCGGTCAGTTCCTGGAGCTCGGCGACGGCTTCGACACCCGCGAAGCCGGCGCCGGCGAAGACGAACGTCAGCCGCCGCTCAGCGCTGGACGGGTCGGCGTCGGCCAGCTCGAGCTGGCGCAGCACGTGGTTGCGCAGGCGGATCGCGTCGCCGATGTCCTTCAGGCCGAGCGCGTGCTCGCGCAGGCCGGGGACGTTCGGCGTGCTGGTGATCGAGCCGAGCGCGACGACGAGCCGCTCGTAGCCGATGTCGAACTCTCCCGCCTCCGAGCTCACATGGACGACCTTGCGGTCGGGCTCGAGCGAGACCGCGCGGCCGAGCAGCAGGTCGGCGTGCGGGCACATCGTGCGCAGCGGCACGGTCACGTGGCGCGGCTCGATGCTGCCCGCTGCCGCCTCGGGGAGCAGCGGCGTGTAGAGCATGAAGTTGGCGGGGTTGACGATCGTCGCGCCCTGGCGGCCGAGCCCGCGGGCGACGTACGCGCCCGCGAAACCGCCGCCGAGGATCAACGTGCCGCCAACTGAGGAGCGGTGGGGAGTCATGGGATGTCGACCTCGTCGACGCGTGTCGCGGTGGCGCGCTCGGCGATGAAGAAGGGGAGCAGCGCGAGCGCCTCATCAGGACCCGCGGCCTCGACCGACCACCAGATCGCATGGCCGCCCGTGAGGCACGAGGCCAGCGCCGCCTGATGGCGGAGCGGGCTCGCGTGCCCCCGGAAGGACGCGAACGCCACGCCGCACTCGTGCGGCTCGTGGCGGTGGTGGAGGAGGAAGCGCGGCATGGCACAGAGAGTCCCGTCCACACGCGTTTGATTCATCGGGGCGCCACCCTGATCTCGGACCCTGAGGGGGCGCCTAAGGGTCACGAATGAGGGTCGCGCCCTGAAGTCAGGGCGCCGCCGTCCCGGCAATCTCGCTGCCACTCCCCAACTCCCCCCGTTCCCAAGGAGAGGCAATGGCAACGTATCTGTACAAGCTCGGACGATGGTCACATGACCGGCGCCGGCTCGTGGTCGGGCTCTGGCTGGTCGTGATGATCGCCGTCGCCGCCTGTGCGGCCGCGTTCTCCGGGCAGACGAACAACAAGTTCGAGGTGCCGGGAACGGAGTCCCAGCAGGCACAGGAGCTGCTCGAGGCCAAGTACCCGGCGGCGTCGGGCACCTACGCCCGCGTCGTCTTCGCCGCGCCCGAGGGCGAGACCCTCAAGGACGCCGACAACGCCAAGGCGATCGACGCGACGATGGCCGAGGCGAAGAAGGCCGACGAGGTCTCCGGCGTCACCGACGTCACGCTCTCCAAGGACGGCACGATCGGCTACGCCGACGTCATCTACCCGGTGCCGTCGGGTGAGATCGGCGAGCAGGCGCGCCAGGATCTCGCGGACATCGCCGACACCGGCGAGGCCGCGGGCCTGCAGGTCGAGTTCTCCGGCGGGATCGCCGCCGAGGAGGGCCACCACGGGTCCGAGTCGCTCGGCATGATCGTCGCGTTCTTCGTGCTCGCGATCACGCTCGGCTCGCTGCTGGCCGCGGGCATGCCGCTGCTCACCGCCGCGTTCGGCGTGATGGTCGGCATCACCGGTCTGACTGCTCTTTCAGGCGCCGTCGAGCTCTCCGAGACAGCCCCGATCCTGGCCACGATGCTCGGCCTCGCCGTCGGCATCGACTACGCGCTCTTCATCCTCGCGCGCCACAAGCAGAACCTCGGTGACGGCATGGACGTGCGCGAGTCGATCGCCCAGTCGGTCGGCACCGCCGGCAGCGCCGTCGTCTTCGCCGGCATGACCGTCGTGATCGCGCTCGTCGGCCTGGCCGTCATCAACATCCCGTTCCTCACCGTCATGGGCCTGGCCGCGGCCGGCACCGTGACCATCGCGGTGCTCGTCGCGATCACGCTGCTGCCCGCGATCTTCGGGTTCTGCGGCGGCCGCCTCGCCCGCCGCAACCGCCTGTTCGCGCCGCGACGCGCCAAGCGGGGCACGCCGGTCAGCGCCCGCTGGGTCGGGTTCGTCACGCGTCATCCCGTCGCGGTCCTGCTCGTCGGCCTGGTCATGCTCGCCGGCGCCGCGATCCCCGCCGCCCACATGGAGCTCGGCCTGCCGGACGGTTCGTCGGAGCCGACGTCGTCGACCGAGCGCCAGTCCTACGACCTGCTCACCAAGGGCTTCGGCCCGGGCTTCAACGGCACGCTGACCGTCGTCGTCGACGCGCCGTCGGTCAAGCGTGAAGAGCAGGAGGAGTTCGGCAAGAAGGTCTCCGCGACGCTGCAGGACTTCCCGGGCGTCGCCGCCGTCTCGCCCGCGATGCCGAACGAGGCGGGCGACCTCTGGATCGTCCAGGTGACCCCGACCACGGGTCCCGCGTCGGATGAGACGCGCGACCTCGTCAACGCCCTGCGCGACAAGGCCGACACGCTGCCGAAGGACGCCGGCATCACCGCGTACGTGACCGGCCAGACCGCCGTCAACATCGACACCGCGGACCGTCTGACCAAGGCGCTGCCGACCTACATCGTCGTCGTCGTCGGCCTCGCCCTGCTGCTGCTGATGGTCGTCTTCCGCTCGATCCTGGTGCCGCTCAAGGCCGCCGCCGGCTTCCTGCTGTCGATCGGCGCCTCGCTCGGCATCGTCGTCTGGATCTTCCAGGACGGCAACCTCAACGGGTTCTTCAATGTGGCCGCCAACGGACCGGTCACCTCGTTCCTCCCGATCCTGCTGATCGGCATCCTGTTCGGCCTGGCGATGGACTACGAGGTCTTCCTGGTGTCGCGCATGCGCGAGCGCTTCGTGCACACCGGCGACGCGCGCGAGGCCGTGAAGACCGGCTACGTCCAGAGCGGCCGCGTCGTGATCGCGGCGGCGACGATCATGTGCGTCGTCTTCGGCGCCTACGTCCTCGCCGACGACCCGATCACCAAGTCGATCGGCCTCTCCCTGGCCGTGGGCGTCCTCGCCGACGCCTTCATCGTCCGCCTCACCCTCGTGCCCGCCGTGATGTCGCTGCTCGGCAAGCGCGCCTGGTGGATGCCCACGCGCATGTCCAACTTCATCCCGAACCTCGACATCGAGGGCGAGCAGCTCGCCCACGCCTCCTAAAGGCCACCTAAAGGGTCAGACCCCTTAGCTTGCCTTTATCTTAAAGATCGGGCCGCGTGTCGATTTCGACCGCGGCCCGTTCGTCGTCCCGGTAGAACCAACGTTCAACCACAGGGAGACGCAATGCCGCGCTTCATGATGTTCATCTACCCCAACATCTCGGACGAGGTGTACGCCGCCGGGCCGACGGCCGAGGACGTCGCGTCGATGAACCGGTACAACGAGGAGCTGACCAAGGCCGGGGCGCTGCTCGCGCTCGACGGACTGCGGCCGGAGGCCTCGCGGGTCTCGACCTCCGGCGTCACCGACGGTCCGTTCAGCGAGGCGAAGGAGCTCGTGGGCGGCTACTGGATCATCCAGGCCAAGGACCGCGAGGAGGCGATCGAATGGGCCAAGCGGTGTCCGCAGGAGCCCGGCTCGTTCGTGGAGGTGCGGCAGATCTTCGAGCTGTCGGACTTCTCCGAGGACCTCCAGGACGCCGCGAAGCTCTCATCGCCGCCGCCGAACCAGCCGATCGAGCGGTGAGCGCCACCCAGCGGGCGATCGAGGCGGTCTGGCGGATCGAGTCGCCGCGGCTGATCGCCGCGCTCGCGCGGATGATGCGCGACGTCGGCGTCGCCGAGGACCTCGCGCAGGACGCGCTCGTCGTCGCGCTGGAGACGTGGCCGCGGTCAGGCGTCCCGGAGAACCCGGGCGCCTGGCTGATGACCGCGGCCAAGCACCGGGCGATCGACCTCATGCGGCGGTCTCGCACCCGCGACGAGAAGCACGCCGAGATCGGGATGGTGATGGCGCTGAGCACGGTCGAGGAGGCCGGCTCCGACGACCTGCTCTCGCTGATCTTCACCTGCTGTCACCCGGTCCTCTCGATGGAGGCCCGGGTGGCGCTGACGCTGCGGATGCTCGGCGGGCTCTCGACACCCGAGATCGCGCGCGCGTTCCTCGTCAGCGAGGCCACGGTCGCGCAGCGGATCGTGCGGGCGAAGAAGGCGCTCGCGGGCCTCCCGTACGCGCCGCCCGACCCCGACGAGCTGGCCGAGCGGATGGCGGGCGTGCTCGAGGTCCTCTATTTGATCTTCAACGAGGGCTACGCGGCGACCGCGGGCGACGACTGGGTCCGCCCGGAGCTGTGCCAGGACGCGCTGCGCCTCGGCCGCGTGCTCTCCACGCTGGCGCCGCGCGAGGGCGAGGTCTGGGGCCTGCTCGCGCTGATGGAGATCCAGGCCTCGCGGATCAGGGCGAGGGTCGCCCGCGACGGCACGCCGATCCTCCTCGCCGACCAGGACCGCTCGCGCTGGGACCGGCTGCTGATCGGGCGCGGGCTCGCCGCGCTGCACCGCGCCGAGGGTCTCGGGCTCGGCGTCTACGGCCTCCAGGCCGCGATCGCCGCCTGCCACGCCCGCGCCGCCCGCGCCGAGGAGACCGACTGGATCCGCATCGCGGCGCTGTACGAGACGCTCGCGCAGATCGCCCCCTCGCCGGTCGTCGAGCTCAACCGCTCGGTCGCGCTCGGCATGGCCTTCGGCCCGCAGGTCGGGCTCCGTCACCTCGACGCGCACGTCGCCGAGCTCACCGGCTACCACCTGTTGCCGAGCGTGCGCGGGGACTTCCTGCAGCGGCTCGGCCGTCGCGACGAGGCGCGCGAGGAGTTCGAGCGCGCGGCCGCGCTGACGGGCAACGCCGCCGAGCGCGAGCTCCTACTCTCCCGGGCCGAGGCGCTCGCGTGAGGTCTTCACCCGCAGCGTCCCGCCCATCCCGGAGGTGATGATCCGCAGCCGCGGGGCGTCGCCGACCGGGCCGGTGTCCGGCAGGTCGATGTCGCGGCTGGAGAACGCGCCGCCGCCGTCGACGGACACGTGCACGCCGCGCGGGACGACGATCGTGACCGTCCCGAAGACATTGCGGACGTGCATGACGGTCTCGGCGCCGTGCAGGGTGGCGAGCCCGAGGTCGAGCACGACCGTGCCGCAGACCGAGACGACCTTCGACTCCGGGGAGAGCTCCCACCGCCCACCGCGGGTCAGCCGCGAGAACCACGCCCCATGTTTGACCGGCAGGTCGGCGACGCCGGCCGACGGGAGATCGGCGACGATCTCGGCCAGCTCGGTGTCGGTGCGTGCGAGCTCGGCGCGCTCGACGCGGTCGGCGAACTCGTCGAGCGTGAGGCGGCCTTCGACGGTCGCGTCGCGCAAGCTGACGATGGCCTTCGAGCGATCGGCGTCTCCGGCGAGGGTCATACGGGAAAGTATGCGCCGTGGGGTACGCCGAGCTCGGGACCGTCCGCCTGCACTACGTCGAACAGGGAGAAGGGCCACTGGTCGTGCTTCTGCACGGCTTCCCGGAGTTCTGGTACGGCTGGCGGGCGCAGATCGGGCCGCTGGCCGAGGCCGGGTTCCGCGTCGTCGCACCGGACCTGCGCGGCTTCAACCTCTCCTCGAAGCCGCAGGGCCGGGGCAACTACACCCTTGACGCGCTCGCGGTCGACGTCGCCGAGCTGATCGAGGAGCGCGGCGCGTCCAGCGCGTGCATCGCCGGCCATGACTGGGGCGGCGCGGTCGCCTGGCACACCGCGATGCACCACCCCGAGGTCGTCGAGAAGCTCGCGATCCTCAACGCGCCGCACCCGCGGCGCTTCAAGGAGGCCGTCTTCCGGCCGCGGCAGGCGCGACGCTCGTGGTACATGGCGCTCTTCCAGCTGCCGTGGCTGCCCGAGTTCCTCGGGCCGAAGGTGTTCCCGCAGCGCGACGACCCGCGCTACCAGGAGGCGTGGGCGCAGCCGGGCGCGATGACCGCGTCGCTGAACTACTACCGGGCGATGACGCCGAAGACGTGGATCACCCGGGTGGACGCGCCGACGCGGGTGATCTGGGGCCGCAACGACCGGTACCTGATCCCCGAGCTCGCCGAGCCGCCGCGCGACGAGGTCCCGAACCTGGAGCGGGTCGTTGTGTTGGACACGTCACACTGGGTCCAACACGAGGCCCCGGAGGAGGTCACGCGGTTGCTCGCGGAGTTCTTCGCGCTACCCTGAGTGATGTCAGATAGCGAGGGCAACCGGAGGGCTGAGACCTTCAGCTTCACCGAACGTCCCCCTGCCACACACGCCTGATCTTCTGATGGCCGAGGCCCGCCTAGATGCGGGTCTCCGCGTTTAAGGGCCCGCTGACGAATACCGGTACGCCCGCTGCGGCACATCCGCAGCGTCTCGCGCCACCCGCGCTGCTCACGGCCGAGAGGGCCGCATCGCGAGCGCGGCCGGCCCGAGCCACTGGCGGCTGCACCACATCGGTCGGACCGACCATTCGTCAGCGAACCCTCGGGGTGGCTTTCGCCCGCGAGAGCGCCAGGCAGCCGAGGCCCGCGAGCGTCCACGCGACCAGGACCGCGATGTGCCCGCCCGCCGCGGCGCCGTCGAAGAACCCGGTCGAGCGCAGGAGGTTCCCGCCCGCGCCCGGCGGGAGCAACTGGCCGAGCGTGCCCGCGCCGGTCGGGAGCATCTCCGGCCCGGTCGCCACGCCCGAGAACGGGTTGCCGACGAACACCATCAGCAGCGCGCCCGCGGCGATCCCCGCCTTGCCGAACAGCGCCTCCAGCCCGGCGACGAGCGAACCGATCGCCAGAACGGTCAGGGAGAGCGCGCCGGCGTTGGCGAGCCAGTCGCCGCCGACCACTCCGAGCCACGTCTGCACGATCAGCGTGGCCGCGAGGCCGGTCAGCAGCGCGCCGCCGAGCACGAGCCCGGCGCGCCGGCCGCGGCGGCGGGTGAGGTGGGCGGCGAGGCCGCCGGTGAGGATGCCGGCGAGCACGAGCGGGAGGACGGACGCGGCGAGCGCGTTGCCGGCGGGCTTGGCGGCGACGACGTCCTCGACCGGGCGCTCGCCCGCCGCGTGGGTCAGGAACTGGGCGACCGCGGGCGACGCGGCCGAGGCGACGAGCATCTTCTCACCGGCGAGCGCGCCGTAGACCTCGCGGTCCTCGATCGCGGCTCGAGCCTCGGCCTCGGTCGTGTAGCGGTGCGTCTCGAACTGCGGCGGCAGCTGCTCGCCGCCGACGACGCCGACGGGCAGGTCGCGCGGCCCGATCTTCGCGGCGGGCCACGCGAAGAGCGTGAGGACGAGCGCGGCGACGAGGGGGACGAGAAGGATCTTGTTCATGTCCGCCAGCGTCGTCGGCGCGCGGGCGCCGGTCATCCGGGGTGGACCCTGGTCGTGCTCCCTGAGATGCTCCTCAGGGATGCGTCATATGGCTGAGCCGCTGGTGGGGCGGGTCGCTGAGCTCGCCGCCCTCGAGGACGCCCTGACCGAGGCGCGGCGCGGCTTCGTCGCCCTGGAGGTGCTGGGCGAGCCGGGCATGGGGAAGACGCGGTTGCTGGCGGAGCTCGAGCAGCGCGCCGACGGCCGCGGCTGCCTCGTGCTCACCGGCAGCGCGTCGGAGCTCGAACGCGACCTGCCGTTCGGCGTCTTCGTCGACGCGCTCGACGAGTTCCTGTACGGCCTCGACCCGCACCGCCTCGCGAACCTCGACGAGACCACGCGCGACGAGCTCGCCCACATCTTCCCGTCGCTCGACCGCCCGTCGGGCGGCAACGGAGTCGACGAGCGCTACCGCCTGCACCGCGCCGCGCGAGCGCTGCTCGAGGAGCTGGCGCCGCTGGTGCTGATCCTCGACGACCTGCACTGGGCCGACTCCGGCTCGCTGGAGCTGCTCGGCTCGCTGCTGCGGCGCCCGCCCGCCGCGCCGGTGTTGCTCGCGCTGGCGGTCCGCCCGCGCCAGGTGCCCGAACGGCTCGTCGGAGTCCTGGAGCGGGTGCGGCAGGTGGAGCTCGGCGAGCTGACCGCAGACGAGGCGCGCGAGCTGGTGGGCGAGCATGCCGACCGGCTGTATCCCGCCGCCGGCGGCAACCCCTTCTACCTCCAGCAGCTGGCGCGCGCGCCGGCACGGCTGGCGACCGGGCCGGCCGTGCCGCTGTCGGGCGTCGAGGTCCCGCGTGCCGTGGCGGCGGCGTTCGCGGGGGAGATCGCGCAGCTCTCCGACACCGCGCGACAGGTGTTGGCGGGCGCGGCGGTGGCGGGCGATCCGTTCGAGCCCGAGCTGGCCGCGATCGCCGCGGGCGTCTCGGAGTGGGACGCGATCGACGCGCTCGACGAGCTGCTGCGGTCCGACCTCGTCCGCCACACCGACGTCCCGCGCCGCTTCCGTTTCCGCCACCCGCTCGTGCGCGCGGCCGTGTACGCGACCGCGCTCGGCGGCTGGCGCCTCGTCGCCCACGAGCGCTGCGCCACGGCGCTGAAGGAGCGCGGCGCGAGCGCGCTCGAGCGCGCGCATCACGTCGAGCGCTCCGCCCGGCGCGGCGACTCCGCCGCCGTCGCCGTGTTGCGCGAGGCGGGCGCCGCCGCCGCGCCGCGCGCGCCCGCCTCGGCCGCACGGCTCTACGAGGCCGCCGCCCGGCTCCTCGGCCCGACCGCGCCCGAGCGGGCGGCGGTCCTGGGCGACCTGGCCCGCGCCCACTGGGGTGCCGGCCAGTGGTTCCCCGCCTACGAGGCGATCCACGAGGCGGTGACGCTCGCCCCGAGCGTGCGCGCGATCGCGGCCGCCGCGTCACTGGAGCACCTCCTCGGGCGCAACCAGGAGGCGCACGCGCGGCTGGAGGCGGCGCTCGCCGGGCTGCCCGGGGGCGTGAGCGAGGACACGGTCCTGCTGATGATCGAGCTCGGCCGCGACGGGCTCTACCGGCGCGACTACGCGGCGATGCTCGCGTGGATGCGCCGCGCGCTGGACGCTGCGCGCGAGCTCGGCGACACGAGCCTGCTGGCGACCGCCACCGGAGCGGTCACGCTCGCCGCCACCTTCGCGGGCGACGGCGCCCAGGCCCGCGCCGCGGCAGACGAAGCCGCCGCGCTGTCGGATGCGCTCCCCGACTCCGAGCTCGCGCAGCACCTGGACTTCGCCGCCAACGGCCTCGCCGGCGCGGAGTTGCTGCTCGACCGCCTGGCCACCGCCGCCGCCCGCGCCGAGCGGGGGCTGTACGTGGCGCGCGCGACCGGCCAGGGCCAGGTGCTCCCGGTGCTGTTCTGGACCGCGACCGTCCGCGCCGACGCCGGCCGCCTCCGCGAGGCGGGCGAGCTGCTGGACGAGGCGATCGAGATGGCCCGCGTCGCCGGCCAGGCCCAAGGCCTCGCGTGGAACCTGTTCGCCCGCTCGTTCGTCGCCACCGCCATGGGCGACACCGCGCTCGCCCTCGCGACCGCGCGCGAGAGCGTCGCGGTGCTGCGCGACGCCGAGCCGAGCTTCCCGGCCTCGGGCGCCGGCCACGCGCTGGCGGCCGCGCTGCTCGCCGACGGCGACGCTCCGGGCGCGCTCGCCGCGCTGCTCGAGGCGGGCGGGGGCGAGTCGCTCCCGCTGATCCCTGCCGGCTGGCGCCCGCGCGCGCTCGAGCTCCACACCCGCATCCTGCTCGCCCTCGGCCGCCTGGAGGAAGCGGCGAGGGTCGCCGCCGCGGCGCAGACTTTGGCGGAGCAGCTCGGCGTTCGCACCGCCGGCGCCTACGCCGACCGCGCAGCCGCCGCGGTCGCGCTCGCCGGCACGGACGATGCGGGCGCCGCGCCGCACGCAGCCGCGCCAGACGACGCCGGCCCGGCCCGCGCGGCGCAACTCGCGCTTCGTTCCGCGGCGGCGTTCGACGAGCTCGGCGTGCCCGTCGAGGCCGCGCTCTCGCGCGCGCTCGCCGGGCGTGCCCTCGCCGGCAGCGACGCCTCGCGGGCCGCCGCGGAGCTCGACAAGGCCGCGGGCGCGTTCGAGCGCTGCGGCGCCCTCGGCCGGCGCGACGCGTGCGAGCGGGAGCTGCGGCGGCTCGGCCGGCGCACGACCTACCGCCGCACGAAGGCGGCCGGGGACGGGTCGCTGGTCGGCTCACTCACCGAGCGCGAGCTGCAGATCGCGCGGCTCGTGGTCGACCGCCGCACCAACGCGGAGATCGCCGCCGAGCTCTACCTCTCGACCAAGACCGTCGAGACCCACTTGCGCAACCTGTTCCACAAACTCGGCGTCTCCTCGCGCGTCGAGGTCGCCCGCGTCGTCGAGCGAGAAGATAAAGGGGTCAGGCCCGTTTAGGTTTGTGGACGGCGACGCCGCGCACGCGGTCGTCGGCGATGTCGAGGACGAGCATGCGGTGGGGCGTGCCGTCGGGCTCGTGCAGGTCGACCGCGGGCGAACCGTTGACCCATGTGGCCGAGGCGGTGTACATCCCGAATCGGGCGCTGAGGAACGCCGCGATCGCCTCGGCGCCGATCAGATCGGCCTGCGGCGGCATCGTCATCACCGCGTCCTCCTGCAACAGCGAGAGCAGCGCGTCGATGTCGGCCCGCTCCCACGCGTCGACGTAGCGGTGCAGCAACTCGCGCTGGTACCCGCGGCCGGGGGCGACGCGGTGGGCGGGCGCCTCGGCCTCGATCGTCGCCCGCGCCCGCTGCAACGCGCTGTTGACCGCGGTGACGGTCGTGTCGAGCAGGTCGGCGGACTCGGCGGCGGACCAGCCGAGGACGTCGCGCAGGATCAGGATCGCGCGCTGCCGGCCGGGGAGCCGCTGGATCGCCGTCAGGAACGCGAGCTCCATCCCCTCGTGCAGCGCGTAGCGGGCGGCGGGATCGGCGATCGACGTGTCAGCGTCCTCGAGCCGCGAGTCGGGATAGGGCTCGACGGCACGCCGCGGGCGCTTCTCGAGCTCGTCGAGGCACGCGTTGGTCGCGATCCGGTACAGCCACGTCTCCACCGAGGAGCGACCCTGGAAGCGGCCGAACGAGCGCCATGCGCGCAGCAGGGTGTCCTGGACGACGTCCTCCGCGTCGTGGATCGAGCCGAGCATGCGATAGCAGTGGACCTCGAGCGCGCGACGGTACGGCCCGACGACGGCGCGGAAGGCGCGCTCGTCACCGGCCAGGGCTTCGGCGACCTGCAGGGTGCTCATACGCGGTTAGACACCTCCGGCCGGCGAAACTCATCGGTCAGTTCCACGCGCCGCGGGTGTCTAACCCGGGCATGACACACCGCAACTGGGTCCTGGTGCTCGGCGCCGTGGCCTCCTTCATGGTCGCGCTCGACGCGCTCGTCGTCGCGACCGCGCTGACGACCATCCGCCTCGACCTGCACGCCAGCGTCGAGCAGCTGGAATGGACCGTCAACGCCTACAACCTCTCGTTCGCCGTGCTGATGATGACCGCTTCGGCGCTCGGCGACCGCTTCGGCCGCCGCCGGATATTCGTCGCCGGACTGGCGCTGTTCTCGCTGGCCAGCGCGGCCTGCGCGCTCGCTCCGGACGCCGGCACGCTGATCGCCGCCCGCACCGTCCAGGGCATGGGCGCGGCCGCGGTCACGCCGCTCGCGCTGACACTTGTGGGCGCCGCGTTCCCGCCCGAGAAGCGCGGCGCCGCGATGGGCGCTCTGCAGGGCCTGACCGGCCTCGCGGTCGCGAGCGGGCCCGTGATCGGCGGCGCCGTCGCGCAAGGGCTCGCCTGGCAATGGATCTTCTGGATCAACGTCCCGATCGGCCTCCTCGCGGTCCCGCTCGTGCTCGCGAAGATCCCGGAGTCGCGCGGCGCGGACGCGACGCTCGACATCCCCGGCGTGACCCTGATCACCGCCGCGGCGCTCGGCGTCGTCTGGGGTCTCGTCCGCGGCAACGGCGCGGGCTGGGGCAGCCCCGAGGTCGTGGTGAGCAGCACCGCCGGCATCGTCCTGCTGATCGCGTTCGTCGCCTACGAGCTCCGCGCCCCGACCCCGATGCTCCCGATGCAGCTGTTCAAGAACCGCGCGTTCAGCGCCGGCAACGCCGCGGGGTTCCTGATGCTCGCCGCGCTCTTCAGCGCGGTGTTCTTCCTCGCCCAGTTCCTCCAGATCGTGCACGGGGACGACGCGCTCGGCGCCGGCCTGCGGCTGCTGCCCTGGACGGCGACGCTGTTCTTCGTCGCACCGGTCGCGGGCACGCTCGTCGACCGCTACGGCCCGCGCCGGTTCATGGGCGCCGGCCTCGCACTGCAGGCGGTCGGGCTCTCGTGGCTCGGCCTCAACCACGACACCTACGCCGAGATGATCCCGGCGCTCATGGTCGCCGGCGCGGGCGTCTCGATGGCGATCCCGGCCACGATCAGCTCGGTCGTCAACGCCGTGCCGCAGCACATCGGCAAGGCCGCGGGCGTCAACAGCATGATGCGCCAGCTCGGCGGCGTCTTCGGCGTCGCGATCGCCGTGGCGGTGTTCAGCGGCGCGGGCGGCTACGCGTCCTTCGCCGACGGCTTCGAGCGCGCGCTCCTCGTCGCTTCGGGCATGTCGCTCGCCGGCGCGCTCTGCGCGACCGCGCTCCCCAGCCGCCGCGCGGCGACAACGGCGGTGCCGGCCACGACGTAGGGTGTCCCGATGCGCCTCGACCACGTGATCTACGGCACCGCCGACCTCGACGTCGCCCAGCGGCGGATCGAGACCGAGCTCGGCCTCGAGGTGCTTGCCGGCGGGCACCACGTCGGGCAGGGCTCACACAACCGGATCGTCCCGCTCGGCGACGGCTACCTGGAGCTGATGGCGATCGACGATCCCCAGGAGGCCGCGACGAACCCGTTCGGCGAGGTGCTGCTCGAGGTGCTGGCGGTCGAAGGGCTCGTGGCGTGGGCGGTGCTGGTCGACGACGTCCACGCGATCGCCCAACGCCTCGGCACGCCGCTCGTGGAGGTCCGGCGGGAGACGCTCGGCGCGACCGTGACCGGGGTGCAGGAGGCGCTGCGCGAGCCGACGCTCCCGTTCTTCATCGGTGCCAACGAGCGCGGCACGCGGCCGGGGACCGCGCGCGACGCGGGCGGCCTGACCTGGATCGAGGTCGCGGGCGACGAGGCGCGCCTGCGCGACTGGCTGGGCGACGCCGAGTTGCCCGTCCGCGTCGTCCCCGGCGACCCGGCGGTGCACGCGATCGGGATCGGCGAGCGGGAGTTCAGACCCTAGGGCCGGCCCGCCCAGGACCAGCGCAGGGGCGCCCGGAGGAAGCCCGCGACCGTCGAGTTGTCGGCGGGCGCGAGGTCCGGGCCCTCGGCGTGGGCGTCGATCGTCACGCTGGTCGCGCTCGGGTCCTCGGCGTGGACCACGAACTCCCGCGTCTCGCCCGGCGCCAGCGGCGTCGTCGCGCACTGCGGGAACGCCGTCAGGCAGGCGCCTTCGATGCCGGCGCCCGCCAACCACGAGACGTCGAATGACGGCCGATCGGCGGTCTGCGCGCCCGCGTTGGTCAGGGTGACCTCGACGCGCAGGCGGCCGTCGTCCTCGCGCGCCGGCAGCACGTTCACGCGCAGGTCGGTGCGGTCCTCGGTGAGGTCGCCGCGCAGGTCGCCGTCGACGTCCGGCTCGGTGTGGAACGCGACCGCGAGCTGCGCGCCGCGGTCGCGGACGGTCTCCGCGTCCGGGCGCTGGACGTCGAGCCACGTCGTCTCACAGGGATCGAGCGAGCGCTCGATCGTCGGCCGGCACGCCTCGCGCGAGACGATCGCCAGCCCTCCGGTCTCCTGGACGAGTCCCTGCGGCGCCGCCGCGGTGTGCGCGAGCGGGAACGTGTACGTCCCCGGCGCGGCCGGGAGCTCGACCGGCTCGCCGGCGACCCCGCCCACGAGCGGGCGCACGACACCCGCGCGCCCACCCGCCGCGACCGTCACCGTCCAACTGGTCAGCACCCGACCGGACTCGGGCATTGCGGCCGTCCTGGAATGGCTGATGAACGTGGCCGGCCCGTCGGGCGTCCGCTCGGTCGCCGCGGCGCCCGGGAGCAGCAGCGACGCGACGACGGGCGCGGCCCACTTCATCTGAGGACCTTCGTGGTGGCGGTGATCGGCGTCTTGCCGCTGATCGTGCGCACGGTGATCTGTGCCGGCAGCGCACCGTTGCGAACCGCCCGCTGGAGCGAGCGCAGCTTCGCCCCGGTGGCGCGCACGGTGACGGAGCGCTCCGTCCCGGCCTTGAGCGTGACGATCTTGCCGAGCTTGACGGTGCGCCCGCGCACCTTGAAGGCGACGGTCACCCGGGCACGGCCGTCGTACGCGGCGCGGACCTTCACGGTGACGCCCTGCTTGAGCTTCTGCGACTCGGCCGCCGTGAGCGTGAACGGCGGCACCGCGGCGATGCTGACGGCAGCGTCGTTGTCGGCGGCCGCGAGGTCCGGCCCCTCGGACTTGACGTTGACGAAGACGGTCTGGCCGGCTCGCGCGACGTCGCCGGTGAGCGTCACCGTGCGCGTCTCGCCCGGGGCGATCCGCTCCAGCGTGCAGCCGCCGAAGGACCACTGCCACCAGATCTTCGGATCGTCGGTCTTGCAGCCGTCGGACTTCTGGACGCGACCCAGCGACGTCGTGACGTTCGGGAGGTCGGCGGCCAACGGCCCGGCGTTCGTGATCGCGACCGTCACCGCGGCGTGCCCGTCGTCGACGCGGGTCGCCGTCGCGCTCACGCGCAGGTCGGTCCGGTCCTCGGTCGAGTCGCCCACGAAGTCCTCGTCGCGATCGGGCTCGAAGATCCCGGTGACCGCCAGCTGCGCACCCTCGCGGACCTGGCTCGGGTCGCCATCGGAGCCCGCCGGGGTCCAGATGTTCACCCGCTTGATCTGGCAGGGGTCCATCCCTCGCCCGAGGGCCGGATTGCAGGCGTCCTGGATGAGGATCGCGTGGTCGCCCGTCTCCTGGTCGATGCCGATCTGCCCGAAGCGATAGTCCCAGCGGATGTGCGGCGCCGCGAACGTGTACGTGCCCGGCTCGGCCGGGAGCGTCACCGGCTCGCCCACCTTCGTCACGCCGCCCTGGCGGGCGCGGATCCGGATCGTCCCCGCCTGCCCGCCCGCACCGACCACGACGCGCGCGGCCACGAGCACCTCCGGCGACCGGCCCTCCATGGTCGACGCGCCGGTCCATTCGTTCAGCAGCGTCGCCGGTCCCGCCGGCGTGTTGTCCGCGCTCGCCGCCGCCGGGAACGCCAGCGCCAGCCCAAGGACACCCAGACCCACCCTCATCGCGTCACCGTCACCTTTGTCGTCACCGGCGTCTTGCCTTGGATCGTCCTGATCGTGATCTCGGCGCCGACCGCGCCGCCGGCCAGCATCCGCCGCAGCGAGCGCAGCTTCGCGCCCGCGGGACGGATCGTCACGTCCCTGGCCGTGTAGGGGGCGAGCCGCACGACCCGCCCGATCTTGACCGTCTTGCCCGCGCGCGTGAACGCCACCGAGATCCGCGCGCGCCCCGCCCGGATGCCCCGCGCCCGCACCGCGATGCCCTTGCTGAGCCGCTGCGACGTCGCGGCCGCCACGTCGAACGCGGGCGCGGCCGCGAGCGTCACAGCCGCCGAGTCGTTCGCCGGCGCCGTGTCCGTGCCTTCGTAGCCGACGCTGACCTGGCCGGCGAGCGCCTCCGGCGCGTCGCCCAGCAGCAGGAACGTCCGCGAAGCGCGCGCGTCCAGTCGCGGGGTGATGCAGGCGGGGTAGATCGTGAGCGGCGTGCAGGTCTCCCAGCGCAGACCCGGGAGCGAGGCGGCGTTCAGCATCGGGAGGTCCGCCGCGAGCGGTCCGGCGTTGGTGAGCGTCACCTCGATGCGGGCACGGCCGTCGGGATCGCGCGTCGCCTTCGTGGCGATCCGCAGGTCGGTGCGGTCCTCGGTGAGATCGCCGCGAAGGTCGCCGTCCTTGTCCGGCTCGGTGACGAGCGTCGTCGTCAGCCGCGCGTCGTCGATGCGCTCATCCGCCTGCCCGTCCCGCTCGACGATGAGGTGCGTGTCGTTCGCGTCCTCGACGATCGCGTGCGCGCCCGTCGTCTGGACGATGCCCACCGTCTCTCCACAGGCGCCGCCGCTGAAGACGTGCGGGGCGGGGAACGTGTACGTGCCGGGGGTCGCCGGGAGCTCGACCGGGTCGCCGACGACGCCGCGAACGACCGGCCGGACGGTTCCGCCCTGCCCGCCGTCGCCCACCACGACGCGCCAAGCGACCGAGACGGTCGGGACGAACGCCGCGCCGCAGACCGACGGCACGTCGGGGACGGTGGCGATCGTCGCCGCGCCCGCGGGCGTCGTGCCCGCGGCGGACGCGGTGGCCGGAAGGGCGGCGACCAGCATCCCCGCGGCGAGGACCGGAACTCTCATCATGGCGCGTCCAAACTAGCCGCGCACTAACGGAATCTGACGCGTTAAGTCGTGGCTTGTCTGGCGGAGAACTGCTCGCGCAGCGTCTTCTTGGAGAATTTGCCCACGGAGGTCTTCGGGACCTCGTCGATGATCTCCAGGTCGTTGGGGATCCACCACTTCGGAACGCGCTCGGCGAGGAACGTGCGCAGCTCGTCGAGCGTGATCTCGGCGTCGCCGTCGGGGACCACGCACGCGAGCGGCCGCTCGCTCCACTTCTCGTCCGGGATCCCGATCACCGCGGCCTCGGCCACCTTCGGGTGGGCCATGATCGCGTTCTCGAGCTCGACGCTGGAGATCCACTCGCCGCCGGACTTGACGAGGTCCTTGGTGCGGTCGACGAGGCGGACGTAGCCGTTGGGGCTGATCGTGGCGACGTCGCCCGTCCGCAGCCAGCCGTCGTCGGTGAAGGACTCCGACGAGCGCTCATCGTTGTAGTAGCCGGCCGCGATCCACGGCCCGCGCGCCTGCAGCTCGCCGCGCGCCTCGCCGTCCCACGGCAGCTCGTCGTCGGTGCCGGGCTCGACGATCCGCAGGTCCACGAGCGGGATCGCGATGCCCTGCGCCGCGCGCAGGTCGGCCAGCTCCTCCTCGCTGCGATCCAGCAGCGTCGACTTGATCCGCCCGGTGGAGGCCACCGGCGAGGTCTCGGTCATGCCCCAGGCCTGCAGGATCGGCAGGCCGATCTTCTCGCGATAGGCCTCCGACAGCGACTTCGGCACGGCGGACCCGCCGCACAGGATGTCGCGCAGGGAGGAGAGATCGCGGCCTTCGAGCTCGGGCAGCACGCTCATCCAGATCGTCGGGACGCCCGCCGCCAACGTGACCTTCTCGGACTCCATCAGCTCCGCCAGCGCCTTCGGCTGCATGTTCGAGCCGGGCATCGCCAACGACGCGCCCGCCATCACGGCCGCCTGGCAGAGCCCCCACGCGTTCGCGTGGAACATCGGCACCACGGGCATGATCGTGTCGCGCTCGGAGACGCCGGCGGCGTCGGCGACGAGCGAGCCCATCGAGTGCAGGACCGTCGAGCGGTGCGAGTAGACGACGCCCTTCGGATGACCGGTCGTGCCGCTCGTGTAACACATGGCCGCGGCCTGGTTCTCGTCGGCGATCGTCTCGAACTCGACGGGCGAGGCCGCCGCCAGCAGCGTCTCGTAGTCGCGCACGCGCGGGTCGTCGGGGATCTCGTCGGCGACGCCGTCGTCCATCACGACGACGTGCTTGACCGTTTCCAACCGGTCGACGAGCGGCCAGAGGACCTTCAGCAACGAACGATCGACAAAAACGACCTCGTCCTCGGCATGATCGGCGATGTAGACGATGTCGTCCGGGAAGAGCCGAATGTTCAAGGTATGCAGAACGCGCCCGCTGCACGGAGCCGCGAAGTAGAGCTCGAGGTGCCGCGCGGTGTTCCACGCGAACGTCCCGACGCGACCGTCGGCGGAGATCCCGAGGTCGTCGAGCACGCCTGCGAGCCGGCGCGTGCGTTCCGCCCACTCGCCGTACGTGGTCCGCTCGATCCCGCCGGCCTGAACGGTCGCGATCCGTTTCTCTGCAAACAGTCGTTCCGCGCGCCGGAAGACGTGTGTGAGCGTCAGCGGATAGGACTGCATCAAACCCTGCATCGTGCCTCTCTCCTTGCACCGAGGTGGCGCAAGCGTACCCCCGATCCTCGTCCTTCGGGCGTGTTTGGGCGCGGCCGCAGCGAGCAGACTGGAGGTGCCGTGCCGGACGCCGATCACACGGGCAGGATGCCCCGCCTCACCCTCCTGATCGTGCTCGGCCTCCTCGTCCTGGCGGGCTGCGGCGGCGACCAGGCGCCGAAGGCGGCGGCGCCGCGGTTCCCGACCTCGCCGCCGCCGCCCGGGGCGCCGCTGGACTCGCTGCCGCCGAAGGACGACTCGATCCCCGCCTTCCGCCAGCTGCAGTACGAGCGCTGGCTGCGCGCCGAGATCGCGGACCTGCGGCGGTCGCCGACCGTCGAGGCCTCGCTGCGCGTCGCGCGGCTCACCGAGCGGATCTCGCCGGAGCTCGAGACGAGCCTGCGCGCCGACTGGGACAACGCGAACCGCACCGTCGGCAAGCTCAGCGGCACCCGCCGCACCGAGCTCGCGTACGTGATCGGGACGGTCCGCTCGCTCGCCGCCCAGCACATGCTGACCATCGACCGGTTGCGCCCGGTCTTCCTCGTGCTGCGGACCAACACCCGCTTCTGGGCGACGCAGCCGCTCCCGGCCTCCGGCTTCCGCACCAGCCCGGAGACCGATCCCGCGGTCTTCCAGTACTACCCCGGCCACGGCCTGCAGCTTCAGCCGCTGGCGTCATGGGGCCGCGCGAACGCGATCGCGGGCGCGTGTCTGGCGGCGCTGCGCAGCAAGACGCGCAAGGACCGCTGCCGCCCGGCGGCCATGGCGAGGGCGCTGGACCGGCTCTCCGCGCTCGGCGCGCGCCGCAGCGGGTACCTGGCGTGGGAGTACTACTTCGCCTACGGGACCGGCACGCCGCCGTGGGTGAGCGGGATGGCGCAGGCCACCGCGATCCAGGCGCTCTCGCGCGGGTACCGGGCGACCGGCAAGGCGCGCTGGCGGCACGCGGCGCTCGAGGCGCTGGGCGCGTTCGAGCAGGCACCGCCGTCCGGCGTGTCCGTGCCCGTACCGGGCGGACGCCACTACGCGCTCTACTCCTTCGCCCCGAACCACCTCGTGTTCAACGGCGGGCTGCAGGCGGTGATCGGCCTGCGCGACGCCTCGGCGCTGCTGCACTCCAAGCGCGCGGAGCACCTCTACGAGCGCGGCGAGCGCGCGGCGCGGCGCGAGATCCCCGAGTACGACACGGGCGCGTGGTCGCTGTACTCCGAGGGCGGCGCCGAGGCGACCCTCAACTACCACTCGCTGATCGCGGGCTTCCTGACGAACATCTGCGACCGCACCCACCGGCGGACCTACTGCAGCGCCGGCGAGCGCTTCAAGCGCTACGAGCGGGAGCCGACGAAGATCGGCATCGCCCTGCCGCACACGACCCGCTGGGATCGCACGAGCACGTTCCGCTTCTCGATCTCGAAGATCTCCGACGTCAAGGTGCGCATCTGGGGCACGCGCGGCATGAACCTCTCGCGCGACCTGCGGATGGGCCGCGGGTCGCGCTCGCTGTCCTGGCGCCCGCCCGGCCGCGGCCGCTACACGCTGCGGATCACCGCGCAGGGCCCGAGCGGACCGCTCGGCGTCGAGACGCGCACGATCCGCGTCACGCTGCCCAAGCCGAAGCCCAAGAAGAAGAAAAAGCACAAGAAACCGGCACACGATCGCCTGACCAGCGATTCCAGATGAGAAACTGGGGCTACCTGCAGTACCGAACGCCTGACGACGTGCGAGACTTGCGCCCCAGATGGCCGCGACCGTTAGGGATCCCGAACAGCGCGACGACGTCCAACCCGTCGCGAACGAATCGCTTGACCGGTTTCTGACCGGCACCGTGACCGTCCTCCCGATCCTGGCTCTGGGCCTGGTCGCGTGGCAGGTGTGGTCCGAACTGCTGGGCTGGAGCGACCTGATCGTGTTCGCGATCATGTACATCGCCACCGGGCTCGGGATCACCGTCGGCTTCCACCGCCTCTTCACCCACCGGGCGTTCAAGACCGGCAAGGCCGTGCGCGCGATCCTCGCCGCGCTCGGGTCGGCCGCGATCGAGGGTCCCGTGATCTCGTGGGTGGCCGACCACCGCAAGCACCACGCGTTCTCGGACCAGCCGGGCGATCCGCACTCGCCGCACGTCGACCACGGCCACGGCCTGCGCGGCGCGCTGCGCGGGCTCTTCCACGCCCACGTCGGCTGGCTGTTCATCCACACGCAGCGAGGCCTGAAGTCGCGTTACGCGCCGGACCTGATCAAGGACCCGGTGGTGAACTTCATCAGCCGCACGTTCGTGCTGTGGGTCATCGCCGGCCTGGCCGCGCCGTTCTTCCTCGGCTGGGCGATCGGCGGCACCGTCGCCGAGGGCCTGACCGGCCTACTGTGGGGCGGCGCCGTGCGGATGCTGGTCCTGCACCACGCGACCTACAGCATCAACTCGCTCTGCCACTTCTTCGGCAAGCGGCAGTTCAAGACCACCGACGAGTCGCGCAACCTCGCGTGGCTGTCGGTCTTCACCTTCGGCGAGGCGTGGCACAACAGCCACCACGCCTTCCCGACCTCGGCCCGCCACGGTCTCGGGCGCTGGCAGTTCGACCCTTCCGCGTGGGTCATCTGGGCGCTCGAGAAGACCGGTCTGGCGTGGGACGTCGTGCGCATCGCCCCCGAGCGCCAGGCCGCGAAGCTCGTGACGTGACGAGCGATCTGCGGACAGCGCTCGCCCAGGCTCTCCCGGATCGGCCGTTCGAGCTCCAGCTGTGGGATGGGACGTCCCTGCCGTCGACGAACGGCAACGGCGGCCCCGTCTTCACGATCACGTCGCCTGAGGCGCTCGGCCACGTGCTGCGCTCACCGGGCCAGCTCGGCCTGGGACGCGCGTACGTCAGCGGCGGCATCGACGTCGACGACATCGACAAGGCGCTCGAGGTCATCGGGACCTGGAAGCCGCCGTCCATCGACAACAAGAGCAAGCTGGCGATCGCGAAGGGCGCGGTGAAGGCGGGCGCGCTGCGGCAGATCCCGAAGGTGCCGGCGATGGAGCTGCGCCCCGAGGGCAAGCGCCACTCGATCCTGCGCGACAAGCGCGCGGTCACGCACCACTACAACCTCTCGAACGAGTACTTCTCGCTGTTCCTGGACGAGTCGATGACGTACTCGTGCGCGATCTTCTCGCGCGGCGCGACGACGCTGGAAGAGGCGCAGCGGACCAAGCTCGACCTCGTCTGCACGAAGCTCTCGCTGCAGCCGGGCGAGCGGATCCTCGACGTCGGCTGCGGGTGGGGCGCGTTCGCGATCCACGCCGCGCGCGAGTACGGAGTCCACGTCACCGGGATCACTTTGAGCGAGCCGCAGGCCCAGCTGGCGCGCGAGCGCGCCGCGGCCGCCGGGCTGGCGGACAAGATCGACATCCGCGTCATGGACTACCGCGAGATCGCGGGCGAGACGTTCGACGCGATCGCCTCGATCGGCATGGTCGAGCACGTCGGGTCGGTGAACATCGACCAGTACTCGGCCAAGCTGGCGTCGCTGCTGCGGCCGGGCGGGCGGCTCCTGAACCACGGCATCGCGCGGCTGCGGGTGGGCGACGCCGAGGCCGGCCCGTTCTCGGAGCGCTACGTGTTCCCGGACGCTGCGCCGCTGCATCTCTCGCGGATCCAGCTGTCGCTCGAGCGGGCGGGGCTGCACACCCGCCACGTCGAGGACTTCCCGGACGACTACGCGCGCACGCTGCTCGAGTGGCAGCGGCGCTTCGAGGCCAACATCGACCGGGCGCGCGAGCTCGGCGGCGACGAGCGCGTGCGGGTCTGGCGGATCTACCTGCGCGTCTCGCGCCAGGGGTTCGAGAACGGCTTCATCAGCGTGTACCAGGTGCGCGCGGTGAAGGGCGATCCTCGCTAGCGGGCTTCGCCCGCTGCTTCGGTCGCTTCGGAAGGGCTTCGCCCTTCTATGCCCGCCTGAGCAACCCGTTGTAGACCTCCATCAGGAAGTCGACCATCTCCGGGTTCGGCATCGGCTTGTCCTGCGAGCGGCGCCGCAGGATCTCCGAGCAGAGCCGGATGTAGGCCTCCCCGAGCGCGCCGGTCAGCGCGCCGGCGACGGCGGCGTTGAGCACGTTGCCGCCGGGGAGCTTGAGGACGAGCGTCTTGCCGGCCCGTTCGATCGCGCCCTGCCCGACGGCGGCCTTGAGCAGGCCGCCGGCGTCGTCCTTTGAGAGCTCGACGCCGAAGATCGCGGTGATCGCGGCCAGCATGCCGAGCTGGATCGGCTTCAAGAGGATCGCGTCGGACATCGGGACCGGCGCCGCGGCGGTGGCCGCGGCCGCCGCGGAGGCGGCGACGACGACGGCGCGCGCCTGGTCGGCCTTGAGGTCGAGGACTACCCCTTGGGCGTTCACGAACGCCCGTCTCACCGCCTCGGGGAGGGTGTCGTTCGTCAACCGGACGAGCTCCTCCAGCCCGCGCACGGCGAGCGTCTGCGTCCCGATCGTGCGCGGCTGCGCGAGCGTGCGGACCGGCCTGTTGCCGACCAGCTGCAGGTTCTCGAAGCGGACCGCCCGCTCGAGCGCGTCGGCGCGCTCGTCGTCGATGACCTGCGTGAAGACGAGGATCACCGGGACCTCGTCGGCGAGCGCCCGGATGATCTCCAGGTCGTAGTCCTCGACCCGCGTCTGGCCGGCGTCCATGCAGTACCAGAGCAGGTGGAGGTGCTCCGAGACGGGCGCCTTGCGGTGGTCGGCGATCAGGCGCTTGTAGTCGCGGATCACGGTGCGCTTGGAGTCGCCGAGCTCGACGCCCTTGGTGTCGTAGAGCGTGACGGGGACGTCGGGGTCCTCGAAGCGCTGGACGACCTTGGTGACCGGCCGGCCCGTGCCGGTCGTGGCCAGCGGCTTGCGGAAGATCGCGTTGATCAGCGTGCTCTTGCCGACGCCGGTCTGGCCGATCACGAGGATGTTCGCGTGGCCGATCTGCTCCAGTTCGCGCGCGTGGTCGCGGTCGAACAGGGCCGCGTCGTCGAGCTCTGAGTCCGGCTTCGGCGGCTCGATCTCGGGCTCCGGCTTGCGCCGGCGATCCTTGATCGCGCCCCATGCGCGGCCCACCTGATGGGTGACTCGATCCCGTCGCGTGGCCATCCGCCTGCTAGCGTACGACGTACGGAACGGCACCGATGCCTTCCGCGAGACCGCCTTGCTCTGCTTTGTCAGCGTGGTCTCCCGCTTTCAGCAAGGAGTTCCTCCCCTCTTGTCTTCGCAGTCTTTCGCCGAACTCGGCCTGTCGCAGCCCGTCGTGCGCGCGCTCGCCGATCGCGGCATGAAGCACCCCTTCGCCATTCAGTCCCTCGTGATCGAGGACGTGCTGGACGGCGTCGACGTCCTCGCCAAGTCGCCCACCGGATCGGGCAAGACGATCGCGTTCGCCGCGCCCATCGTCGACGTCCTCGAGCGCGATGCGCGCCGCCCGACGGCCCTGGTCCTGGCGCCCACGCGTGAGCTCGTCTCCCAGATCGTCGAGGAAGCGCGGCCGCTGGCCGAGGCCCGCGGTCTGAAGGTCGCCGCCGTCTACGGCGGCGTCGGCTTCGAGAAGCAGACCCGCGAGGCCAAGGCCGCGCACCTGCTCGTCGCCACCCCCGGTCGCCTGGAAGATCTCTTGCAGCGCCGCTCGCTCTCGTTGAGCGACGTCGAGATCCTCGTGCTCGACGAGGCCGACCGCATGCTCGACATGGGCTTCCGCCCCGCCGTCGACCGGATCGTCAAGCAGTGCCCGCAGGATCGCCAGACGCTCTTCTTCTCGGCGACGCTGGACGGCGAGGTCGGCCGCATCGCCGCCGACTACACCGTCGACGCCGTGCGCCACGAGCACCGCCCGCCGGAGGAGCACAAGGCCGAGATCGAGCACCGCTTCCGCCTCGTCAGCCGCGACACGCGCGTGCGCGCGCTCGTCGAGGAGCTGCGCGTCGAGGACCGCGAGCTCGCCCTCGTCTTCGTCCGCACCAAGCGCGGCGCCGACCGCCTGGTCAAGCGCCTCGGCAACGAGGGCGTCCGCGCCGTCGCCATGCACGGCAACAAGTCCCAGAACCAGCGCGAGCGCGCCCTGGCCGAGTTCGGCTCGGGCAAGGTCGACGTCCTGGTCGCCACCGACGTCGCCGCCCGCGGCATCGACGTCACCGGCGTCTCGCACGTGATCAACTTCGACGCGCCGGACGACCGCGAGTCCTACGTGCACCGCATCGGCCGCACGGGCCGCGCCGGCCGCACCGGCATCGGCATCACGTTCGTCGAGGCCGAGCAGGCCCGCGACATGGGCAAGATCGCCGCCGCCCTGCGCCTGCACGAGCAGTTCGAGCACGCCGGCCTCGGCCAGACCCCGCGCCCGCACACCTCGGGCCCGAACACCACCCGCCACCGCCCGCGCAGCAGCGGCGGCGGCCGCAAGCCCCGCTCGCGCGCCTCGCGCTAGCCGCGCATTCGGTCACTGAGCGTTGCCAGGCAACGTTCAGTGACCACTCGCCGCGTCTAGCCCTTCCCCGCGTTCGATGAGACGTAGTCCGCGATCTGCTTGATCTGGTCGTCGGTCAGCTTGCCCTTGAAGGAGGGCATCGCGCCGCCGCCCGTGTTGACCTGGTTGGTCACGAGGTCCGGGCCGGGCTTGAGCTGGTCGAGGTCTGGGCCGACCTTGCCGGAGGCACCCGCCGCGGCGAGCGTGTGGCACGTGGAGCAGTTGTCCTTGAAGAGCTGCTCGCCGCCTCCGGCGGAGGCGGGCGGTGTGGAGGAGTCCCCCTCGTCCGAGCCGCCGCAGCCGGCGACGAACGCGAGGAGAACAGCGGCGACTGCGAGACGGAGCTTCACAGGCGGCACTGTACCTGGCGTCACGCTGGCTCTACATTAGGCAGCGCATGCGCTCGCCCCGTGCCCTTCTGGTCCTCCTCGGTTGCGCCGCGCTGGCGCTGATGGCGCTGCTGGGTCTGACGGGCATGCAGGAGATCGTCTTCTACGGCGGGCCGTTCCTGCTGCTGATCGGCCTGCTGCTGAGCGGGCGGTTCATCGGCGAGGAGGCGATCCTCGCGCGGCACGCGGGTCCCGCGGCCAAGCTGCGGCCGCTGCCGAAGCGCTGGACCCCGGTGCGCGAGCGCCCGCTGGCGTCGCTGCTGGAGCGCAGCACGCGGCAGCTCAGGGGTCCTCCGGGCCAGGCGTTCCACTTCGCCTAAGCCCGTCAACTCCTGAGCTCTAATAAGGAGGTCCCGTTGCGGACCCTCACCGTCACCGCCGCGGTGATCGCGCTCCTGCTCGGCGCACCCGTGGCCCTCGCCCACCAGGGCAACCCGAACTACCGATCGGTCGTCACATCGGTCACGCCCGCCACCAAGGGCGTCGACGTGTCGGTCCTGAACTTCGATGACCGCCTGCTCATGCACAACACGAGCGGCAAGGACATCACGATCTACGACTACCAGGACCCGCCGAAGCCCTACGCGCAACTGCTCGCCGACGGCACTGTCCAGGTCAACACGAACTCCGAGGCCTACTACCTCAACGAGGACCGGCTGGGCGAGACGTCCGTGCCGGCGAACCTCGGCACCGAGCCGAAGTGGAAGGAGCTCTCCAAGAGCTCGCGCTTCGAGTGGCACGACCACCGCGCCCACTGGATGGGCAAGAGCGACCCGCCCAACCTCAAGGACAAGAACGTCAAGACCAAGATCGACGACTGGACCGTGCCGATCGCGGTCGGCGCCTCCAAGGGGACGATCGCGGGCACGCTGACGTGGGTCCCGCTGGACGAGGGCGGCCTGCCGCTGGCGGCGATCTTCGCCTTCGCCGCGCTGCTGATCGTGCTGTCGCTCGCGGTCTTCATCATCCGCCGCCGGCGTGCAGACGACGACGGCGGGGATGACGCGCCGCCGCCGCCGAAGCAGGAGGTCGTGGAGGCGTGGTGAGACGCGCCGCCGCGGCACTCGCCGCACTTCTGCTGGCCCTGACGCTCCCCGCCTCCGCGCTCGCCCACGCGACCCTGCAGGCGACGATCCCCGAGCGCGGGGCCAAGCTCGACAAGCCGCCCGCCGAGGTCACGTTCCGCTTCGACGAGTCGGTCGAGGCGAGCTTCGGCGCGCTGCGCGTCTTCGACTCCAAGGGCCAGGAGGTCCAGACCGGCAAGGCGTACCACCCGGACGGGAAGGGCGCGGAGATCTCCGTCAAGCTCAAGCCCGGCCTCGGGGACGGCACGTACACGGCGACGTACCGCGTCGTGTCGGCCGACGGCCACGCCGTGTCCTCCGGCTACGTCTTCACCGTCGGCGAGGCGTCCGCGCCCGCCGAGTCGCTCGACCAGCTGCTCGCGGCGGGAGGGAAGACCGGCCCGGTCACCAACACGGCGCTCGCGGTCGCCCGCGGCGTCCAGTACAGCGCGATCGCCCTCGGCCTCGGCGCGCTGATCTTCTTCCTGGTCGTCTGGCGCCGAACCGGCGCGACCTCGCGGGCCTTCACGGCTCGTCTCGAACGGCTGATGCTGGTCGCGGCGATCGCCGGCGTGCTGTCCGCTTTGGCCGCGCTCGTCCTGCAGGGCGCCGTCGGCGAAGGCGGCTCCTTCTGGGACGCCGCCCGCGTGGACACCGTCCGCGAGGTCCTCGGCACGCGGTTCGGCCGCGCCTGGGGCATCGGCGCTCTGCTGTGGATCATCACGCTCGTCGTCCTCGCCACCCGCCCGCTGCGCCCGCGCGGGGAGCCGCGCCACGACGGCCCGGAGGGCGAGCCGACACTGGTGGGCGGCGGCTGGGCGCCCAACGGCGGCTCCGCGCCGGAGGCCGACGAGGCGGAGCCGGCCCTGGCCGGCGGCGCGCCGGCCGCGGTGGCCGTTGCCCCGCCGCGCGTCGCCGCGGCCGCCCCGCGCGTCTCCACCGCGCACCTCGTCGCCCTCGGCGTCCCGCTCGGCGCGCTCGCGCTGCTGCCCTCGTTCGGCGGCCACACGAGCGTGCAGTCGCCGGTCGCGATCCTGCTGCCCGCGAACATCCTCCACGTGCTCGCGATGAGCGCATGGCTGGGCGGGATCGCCGTGCTCGTGTTCGCGCTGCGACACGCCACGTCCGAGCTCGCGCCGGACCGGCGGACGCCGCTGCTGGCCGACACGGTCGGCCGCTTCAGCGCGCTCGCCAGCATCGCGCTGCCGGTGCTGCTGCTCTCGGGCGTCGTCCAGGCGATCGTCGAGGTCCGCAGCTTCCCGGCGCTGCTCGATAGTGCGTTCGGCCGCAGCGTCCTGATCAAGATCGTGATCGCGCTCGGCATCGTCGCGCTCGGCTACATCAACCGGCAGGAGCTCCTGCCGCAGCTGCGCCAGGCGGCGAAGGACAACACGACCCCCGGCCACACCGGCGTGCTGCTGCGGCGCACGCTGCGCTTCGAGCTGGCGCTCGGCCTCGCCGCGCTGGCGGCCACCGGCGCGCTGTCGAGCTACGCGCCGTCCGTCGCCGAGTCCAGCGGCCCGTACGCCACGACCACGAACGCCGGCCCGATCCGGATCGAGGTCACGGTCGACCCCGCCAAGGTCGGCCCCAACCAGCTCCACCTGTACCTGTTCGATCGAAAGACCGGCGCCGCGTTCCAGGGGACCAAGGAACTGCGCGTCACGGCCGCCCTGCCGGCCAAGAAGATCGCCCCGATCACATTCAACTCGCACGTCGCCGGACCGGGCCACTACGTGGTCGACGGCGCGACCCTCTCGGTCGCGGGCGACTGGACGATCTCGGTCACCGACCGCGTGTCGGACTTCGACGAATACGAAACCCGCTTCTCCGTACCGATCAAGTGAGCCGTCACATGTTCAAGAAGACCCTCGCGACAGCCGCGGTCCTCGCCCTCGCCGCGCCCGCCGCGGCGCAGGCCCACGTCACGCTGCAGCCGAACACGGCCGCGGCCGGCGCCTACACCCGCCTCGACGTGCGCGTCCCCAACGAGCGCGACGACGCGAGCACCAACAAGGTCGAGGTCCAGTTCCCCGACGGCTTCGCCTCCGCCTCCTTCGAGCCGGTCGCCGGCTGGGACGTCAAGGTGACCAAGAAGCAACTCGCCAAGCCGGTCCAGACCGACGACGGCGAGATCACCGAAGGCGTGAACACGATCACGTGGACCGCCAAGTCAGAGGCGGATGCGATCCCGCCCGGCGCGTTCCAGGACTTCGGCCTCTCCGTGCAGATCCCGGGCAAGGCGGGCGACAAGCTCACCTTCAAGGCGCTGCAGACCTACACCGGCGGCGAGGTCGTGCGCTGGATCGGCGCCGAGGACTCCGACAACCCGGCCCCGATCGTGTCCGTCACCAACGGCGACGCGACCGCCCCGGCCGCCGCCACGCCCGCGCCCACGCAGGCCGCCGCGACGCCGGCGCCCGCCGACACGAGCGACGACTCCGGCAACGGGCTCGCGATCGTGGCGCTGATCGTCGGGGCGCTCGGCCTGATCGCCGGCGCCGCCGGGCTGATGGCCGCCCGCCGCGCTAACGCACGGTCCGGCGTAGCAGCATGAAGCAGATCGCGGCGATGATGAGCGAGATGATCGGCCAGCCCGCGCCGAAGCTCGTGAAGATCGCCAGCAGGATCCCGGCGACGCCGATCAGGCCGAACGTCCCCGTCGCGAGTACGAGCCGGTAGGCGCGCTGCTCTCGCTGCTTTCGGGATGGACGGGATCCGCCGCGGCGCTGGATGTCGCTCATGTGACTGATGATGCCACGCTCACCCCCCGGTGCGACAGTGCTGGGGGGCTAACCCCCGGAGCTGCGACGGGGGCACCGCGGCGCCACTACGATCCCGGCGGATGAGCGAGGCGCTGCGATCGCTCGCCGACGCCGCGCGCGCGGTGACGGCGGCGGCCACCGACGAGGATGTGCTGGCGATCGTCGCCCAGGCCGCCCGGGACGTGATCGGCGCCCGCCACGGGATCGCCCGCCGCGACGCCAACGGGGCGCCACCCGGGCCGCGGCTGGTCGCGCCGCTGCTCGCCCGCGACGGGTCGAGCCTCGGCCTGATCGAGCTCTGGGACAAGGAGGGCGAGTTCACGCCCGACGACGAGGCGATCGTCATCCACCTCGCCCAGATGGCGGCCAACGCGATCGAGACGCTCGAGCTGCTCGCGCGCGAGCACGCCGCCCGCGTCGAGGCCGAGGAGAACGGCCGCCGCCTGCTGCGCGAGAAGCAGCGCGCCGAGGCGCTCCAGCGCGTGGGAAGCGCGATCGCCGGCCGCCTGGACCTGCAGGAGATCGTCCAGCTCGCCACCGACGCCGCCCGTGAGCTCACCCCCGCCCAGTTCGGCGCGTTCTTCTACAACGTGATCTCCGACGTCGGCGAGGCGTACATGCTCTACACGCTCTCGGGCGTCGAGCGCAGCGCGTTCGAGCGCTTCCCGATGCCCCGCAACACCGCGATCTTCGCGCCCACGTTCGACGGCACCGGCATCGTCCGCCTCGACGACGTGCTGGCGGACGGCCGCTACGGCCGCAACGAGCCCTACAACGGCATGCCGGAGGGTCATCTGCCCGTCCGCAGCTACCTCGCGGTGCCGGTCATCACCTCCGACGGCGCGGTCGCCGGCGGGCTGTTCTTCGGCCACCCCGAGCCGGGCATGTTCTCCGCCGAGGACGAGGACATGGTCGTGGGGATCGCGTCCCAGTCGGCGATCGCGATCGAGAACGCCCGCCTCTACCAGGAGCGCACCCGCACCGCCCAGACGCTCCAGCGCGCCCTGCTCCCGCCGCATCTGCCGCAGATCGCGGGCCTCGAGCTCGCCGCCGGCTACCGCGCGGCGGGCGAAGGCAACGAGGTCGGCGGTGACTTCTACGACGTCTTCCAGCAGGGCGACGGGAGTTGGGCGCTGGTCGTCGGCGACGTCTGCGGCAAGGGGCCGCAGGCCGCGGCGGTGACCGCGCTCGCCCGCTACACGCTGCGCGCGCACGCGGTCGCGGGGCTGCGGCCGAGCTACATGCTCGCCCGCCTCAACGACGCGCTGCTGCGCCAGCGCGCGCCCGGGTTCGTGACGGTCGCGCTCGCGCGGCTGGAGCTGCATGAGCGCGGCGCCACGCTGGAGCTGGCGACCGCCGGGCATCCGCTGCCGATCGTCGCCCACGACGGCTCCGCCCGCCCGCTCGGCGACGTCGGGACGCCGCTCGGGATCGTCGAGCGGCCGGACCTCCCGGAGGTCTCGCTCGAGCTCGAGCCCGGCGACCTGCTCGCGTTCTACACCGACGGCGTCACCGAGGCCGCGGCGCCGCGGCGCCTGCTGTCCGAGGCCGAGCTCGCCGCGCTGGTGGCCGAGCATGCCGCCGACGGCGCCGCCCGCGTGGTCGAGCGGCTGGAAGGCATGGCGGTGGCGATCGCGGACGGCAACCCGCGCGACGACATCGCCTGTCTGGCCGTCGGCGTCCAGGTGCCGCCGCGGGTCGCCCGGCGGTTCCCGGCCACGCGCCAAGCGGCCCGTGACGTCGCGGCCGCGCTCGCCCCGCTGGCGCCCGAGCTCGGTGACCGCACCGCCCAGGACCTGCGGCTGCTCGCGACCGAGCTGGTCGCCAATGCGGTCCGCCACACCGGGATCGCGAACGGGTCGGTCGAGATCCAGCTGCGGCTGACCGAGGACCGCGTGCACCTGAGCGTGCTCGACGACGGACCCGGCTTCGATCTGCCGGAGCGCCCCGTGGTCACGCCCGAGGGCCCGGGCGGCTGGGGCCTGTACCTCGTCGACCGCTGCGCGGTGAGCTGGGGCAGCGAGCGCGGCGAGCGCCACCGCGTGTGGCTCGAGCTGGAGCGCGAGGATGCCGCCTGATCCGCCGATGCTCCTGCCCGTCCGGGGCGAGGTCACGTTCTCCAACGTCGCGTCGCTGAACCGCAAGCTCGAGCAGGCCTTCGGCGACGGCGCACGCAGCCTCGTGATCGACCTCAGCGAGGTCACGTTCATCGACTCCTCGGGCCTGTCCGCGCTGCTGGCGGCCAGCTCCCGGGCACGCGAGCGTGGCGGCGCCGTCGCGCTGGTGCTCGCGCAGGGCGAGCCGCCTTCGCTGTTCCGCTTCCGCGGCATCGACCGCCTGCTCTCGCTGCACTCGAGCCGCGAGGACGCGCTGGCGGCGCTAGGCCGGTAGGTCGAGCGCGGACCGCCGGATCTTGGCCCGCGGGCCGAACGGCACGCGGGGACGACGCGCGAAGGTTCCCGGTCGTGATCGGTCTCGTCCTGCCCGGCGGCGGCGCGCGCGGCGCCTACGAGGCGGGCGCGCTGTCCGTCCTGATCCCCGCGCTGGCTGCGCGCGGGGAGCGCGTGACGATCGTCTGCGGGACGAGCGTGGGCGGGATCAACGCCGCGGTCGTGGCCGCGGTCGCCGCGCAGCCCGCCGCGCGCCAGGCGGAGACGTTCCTGCGCCATTGGCGCTCCGTGCGCAAGTCGAGCGTGATCTCGCCGGTCATCGGCCTCGGGACCGGGCTCGGGCTCCTGCGGCTGGCGGGCGAGGTGCTGGAGCTGCCGGGGATGCGCGCGGCGTCGGTCCTGGACCCGTCGCCGCTGGCGCGCAGCCTCGACGCGTGGATCGACTGGGACGCGCTGCACGCCAACGTGGCCGGCGGCGTGATGCAGGCGGTGTGCGTCGTCGCCACCTCGCTGGACCGCGGTCTGCCCGTCGGGTTCGTCGAGAGCGCGGACCCGCCGCCGCGGTCAGATCGCGAGATCCACTACGTGCACACGCGCCTCGAGGGCCAGCACGTCCGGGCCTCGGCCGCGATCCCGATGCTCTTCCCGCCCGTCGAGGTGACGTCGCCGCTCGGCGCCTCCGGCCACTACGTGGACGGCGCGACGCGGCTGAACGCGCCGATCGCCCCGGCGCTGGCGCTCGGCGCCGACCGGGTGATCGTGGTCGGCTACGAGCCGCTGGCGGCCGAGCGGGCGCCCGCCCCGCGGCGCGGCCTGCCCCGCCTGGCCGACGTCGCCGCGAACGCGCTCGACGGCCTGCTGCTCGACCAGGTCGCCCACGACGTGCGCCGGATGCTGGCGGTCAACGCGTTCTTCGCCGAGTCGCCGGCGACGGGCACGTCGCGCGCGGCACGCGCCTATCGCGAGGCGCACGGCCGTCCGCCGTACCGGCGGATCTCCTACGCGCTGGTGGCGCCGTCGCGGCGCGGCGAGCTCGGCGCGCTGGCCGAGACCGTCTTCCGCGAGCGCTACGGCGGGCTGCGGGGCCTGCGTTCGCCGGACTTCGCCCTGCTCGCGCGGCTGCTGGGCGGCGGCCGCGCCTCCTCCCGCGGCGAGCTGCTCTCCTTCATCCTCTTCGACGAGGTCTTCATCGAGCGGCTGCTGCAGGCGGGCCGAGCCGACGCCAAGCGCTGGCTGGCCGATCACCCCGGCTTCTGGTCCGCGGACGCCGCCGCGGTCGGCTTCGAGGCGACGCCGCTGTCACCGGACACGATCGCGCTCGACGAGTTCCGCGCCCTCAGGCGGCGCTAGGTCCCCTGAGCACGGAGACGCCGGAATGCCCCGGGTCGCCGTCGCTGGGCTCCAGCGAGAGGTCGAAGTAGGTGAACTGCTTGGGGTCGACGGGCAGCGGCAACGTCAGCGTGGCCTTGCCCTGCGCGTCGACGCGGAACGACCCGAGCCCCACGAGCCGCTTGTCGGCGCCGAGCAGCCACAGCTCGTAGAACTGGCCTCCGCCCGTCGGCTTGAGGCCGCTGACCCGCACGTCGACGCCGTCGCTCACGAGGCTCACCTTCCCGCTCGCGGACGGGTCGAGGTCGCCGATGGGCCGCAGTGCGAGCTGCGCGGAGGGCGACGGCTCCCGGTCGAGCAGGAACCCGAGCCCTGCGCCGGCGGCCAGCAGCACGACCGCGCACGCGGCCGCGGCGAGGGGGCGCAGGACGAGGCGACGCCCGCGGCCCGGCGCGTCGCCGCGCACCCCGGCGGCCTCGCCCGGCAGCCTCAGCGGCGGCGGCTCCGGGCCCTCCCACGTGTCCACGGGCAGGCGCTCCAGGCGCGTCACGATCGGCCGCAGCCGCTCGACCTCGTCGCGGAGCTTCGCGTCCGCGGCCAGCGCGCGCTCGAAGGCCGCGGTCTGCTCCGGGTCGAGCTCGCCGAGCAGGTACGCCGAGACGTCGGTCATGTCTCGCCCTCCAGCGCCTCGCGCAGCCGTCGCAGCCCGCTGACCATCCGCGACTTCACGGTGCCGAGCGGCAGGCCGGTCGCCGCCGCGATCTCCGTCTGGGACTGCCCGAAGTAGAAGCGCCGGCGCAGCAGGTCGGCCTCCTGATCGGGAAGCTGGGCGAGCTCGCCCGCCATCCGCCAGTGATCGAGCAGCTCGTCCATGCGGGACTCGTCGGCGCGATCGGCGAGCGCCACCGCGCTGGCCGGGTCGTGTGGCTCGGGGACGCGCCGGCGCAGGTGGTCGATCGCCCGCGAGCGCGCGATCTGCAGCAGCCAGGTGAGCAGGCCACCGCGCTCGGGGTCGTAGCGCTCGCCGCGCTGCCACGCCTCGAGGAAGACCTGCTGCTGGACATCCTCGGCCGCGGTGCGCTCGCCGAGCACGCGCACGAGAAAGCCGAAGGTGGCGCGGCCGTGGACGTCGTAGAGCTCGCGCAGCGCGTCGGGGTCGCGGCGGGCCAGCCGCTTGGCGAGGCGTCGCTCTGCTCGGTCCCGGGAGGCCAAGGCACCATCGTCGCATCGCGATGTGGCACGTCCGCGCCCGGTTGCGCCAACCCACCCGTCACGAGCCCTCGTAGCGAAGGGCGATGACCAGATCCGTGATCGCGGGAGCCGCGGCTGCGCTGCTGCTCGCCGCCGCTCCCTCCGCTGCCCGCGCGAGCGACACGCTCACCGGCGGTACGACCACCCTCAAGCTCGACGCCGGCGTCGCGAACGCGCTCAAGGACGCCGGGGTCAAGGTGTCCGGGACCCGTTACAAGGTCACCGGCGGCTCCCTCGACGGCGCGACGGGCACGATCCGCCACTCCGGCAGCTTGAAGCTCTCCGCCGGCGCGGCCAGGCTGACCGCGTCGAGCTTCACGGTCAAGCTCGGCAAGACCTCCACGCTCTCCGGCAAGGTCGGCAAGGCGCGCGTCACGCTCCTGACGCTGGACACGAGCAAGGCCAGGATCGCCCGCTCCGGGCTCGACTACCGGATCACCGGCGTGCGCGTCGCGCTCACGGGCGCCGCCGCCAAGGCGCTCAACGTCACCTTCCACACCACCCTCTTCAAGCGGGGCCTTCGACTCGGCAGCGTGGCGGTCACCGCCAAGCCGAAGACGATCGGGCTGACCGGAGGCACGACCACGGTGATGCTGGACCAGGGCGCGGCGAACGCGCTCCAGAGCCTCGGGATCAGCGCCGCGCCGATCGGCTCGGACTCGCTCGCGTTCCCGATCACCGGCGGCAAGCTCGACGCCAAGACGTTCGCGGGCACGATCGCCCACGGCGGCGGCATCTCGCTCACCAAAGGCTCGACGACGGTCCAGCTGACCGACTTCGAGATCGGCATCGACGACGCGCCGGAGCTGACCGCGCTCGTCGGCGGCTCGCGCGTCCCGATCCTCAGCGTCGACCTCAGCGGCCTGAAGTCCGACGTGACCGGCGGGACCATCACGCTCACCGGCGCCGCCCTGAAGCTGACCGCGGCCGCCGCCGGCGCGCTCAACCAGGCGTTCGGCACCAGCGCGTTCAGTGAGGGGCTCCTGCTCGGGACCGCCACGGTGCGCGCCAACCCGTCCGCACGAATCGCGAGCGCACGCAGCTACGGGACCACCACGCTCAAGCTCGATGCGGGCGCGGTCGCCGCGCTCACCGGGCTCGGCGTCACCCCCGCGCCGATCGCCCCCGCCGGCGCGCTGCCCAGCGGCGAGCTGGCCTTCCCCATCACCAACGCGCCGTTCGCTGCGCTGCTGAGCGGCACGATCCGCCACAGCGGCGGCATCTCGCTGACCGCGGGCGCGACCACGGTCAAGCTGGAGAACTTCTGGATCGACCCGCTGCGGCGCGTCCTGACCGCCACCGTCAACGGCGGCGCACGCGTGCCGATCCTCGACCTGAGCTTCGGCGCCACGCGGATCTACCTCGGCGGGCGGGCACTCAACGTCGGCCCGGTGGGCGGCGCGCTGACCGCGGTCGCGGCGGGCGCCCTCGACGGCGCGTTCGGGCTCCCGCCGGGCACGGTGCCGCCCGGCCTCCAGCTCGGCGACGCGACCGTCCGCTACCGCCTGCTCTGAGATCGGTCGTCTCCCGCGGTCCGGGCGCCCGGACCGCGGGCCGATGAGCTAGATTGCCTGCCGATGCTGCTCGCCGACTACGCGCTGAACGTCACCCTCGTCTCGCTCTTCATCTGGGTCGTGCTCTTCCCGGTGCTCGTCCAGGGCCTGATCGTGTACGCGATCGTGCAGGCCCGCGGCGAGAAGCGCCAGAACGACCTCGCAAGACGAGTCGGCGACTAGCTCGCCGTGAACCGCTCGGCGATGACGTAGCTCTCGCCGAGCTCGAGCAGGCAGAGGCCCTCGCGGCCCGGCCCTGTGATCGTCATCTGTGTCTGCACGCCGTGCGCGTGCGCGACCTCCGCATAGCGCCGCAGCAGGGTGATCGGACCGTTGGCGAGCTGGCCGTAGCCGAGCTTCAGGAGCGTCTCGACGCCGAGCAGCGCGTTGACGACCTCCTCGAAGCCGATGAAGCCGTCCGCGATCTCCGCGTGGGCGGCGCGCAGGGCGTGCGCGAGCCGCTCGGGATCCTCGGCGCGGCCGTGGAAGGAGAGCCCGCCGAAGTCGTCGGCGTAGGGCAGCAGGCCGGGATGCTCGGCGTGCAGCGCCGCGCGATGGAACCGGCTGCTCGAGACGACCCACCGGACGACGCCGTCGGCCCGGATCGTCCGGTCCCACGTGCGCGCCTTGGCGCCCGCGAGGCGGACATTGAGCCGCAGCGCGTCGCCGGTGCGCTCCGAGGCGAGGACCGCGCCGAGGGCGTCGAGGTCCTCGTCGGCCAGCAGCGCCGGCAGGTCGCCCAGCTCCGAGCGCCCGATCCCGGGCCAGTGCTTGATCTCGGCCCGCGGCGCTTCGGTCGCTCCCGGCCAGATCTGCAGACGGTACGTATCGGGCGGGTCGTCACCCTCCCACTCCGCGGCCTCGCTCAGGTTGCGCCCGCTCCAGCGCGCGCGATAGGCGCCGGGCGCGATCCCGACGGTGACCTCCTCGATCCCGGCCGAGGCGAGCGCGAGCTTGCCGGACGGGACGGTGAGCGAGAACTCGGTGACCTGGTCCCACGCGTCGAGGTCGAGCGGCGGGCGGCCGCCCCAGGCCTCGACCCGCAGCGGCACGAAGAAGTTCGCGCTGCGCGGCATCCGCACGTCGACCTCCGCCTCGCTCCAGTGCGTCTCGGCGTCGACCACGTACAGGTGACCGTGGTCATAGGCGAACTCGAGATCGGTGGCCCAGGCGGTCACGGGCCGAAATGTAGGCGCTAGTTGGCCAGCCGTTCGAGTAGTTCTGCGAAATCGGGCGTCGCGTCGACGCCCTCGAGGCGTCCATCGCGCAGCCAGAACAGCCGCGTGGTCAACGGTGCGGCGTCCTGCTCGGCGGCCGAGCGGGCGAGGTCCATCATCGGCTCGATCACGCCCGCGACACGGGCGTCCCGGATCGGGTGGGCGAGCACCGCGTTGCGGGTCGGGACGGCGACGAGCGTCCCGTACGCCGGCGCCGGCGTCTCGAACTCGTCCGCCCACAGGGCGTGCGTCGCGGTGAAGACGGACTGGCCGTGCAGGACGAACAACGGCGCGGCGGCGTCGTCCAACGCGACCTCGTGGCGGTCGAGTTGCAGCCCGGGCTCGTTGCGCACCCGCGCCAGCGCCTGGACGAACAGCTCCTGGTCGCCCCAACCGTCGGGGAGCAGCATGACCCCGTCGGGCAGGTCGTACGCGAGCAGGACGTGGAGGTCGTCGCCCGCCAGCAGCGCCTTCACGGGGACCTCGAAGTGGTCGAAGAGCTCCGCCGCGCCCTCGGCCACCTGCGGGGTCGCGGTCGCCAGGCGCGAGGTGACCAGCCCGACGATCTCTCCGACGCTTCCCGTCAGGGCGTCCAGCAGCGCGTCGTAGTCGTCGTCGTCCGCCGTGGCGAGCGCCTCCAGGAACCGGTCGACGTCCGCGCCGTCGCGCGTCGTCAGCGAGGCGGCCAGGGCGAGCAGGTCTTCCATGGGCGATCAGGTTAAGGGTCCGGTTCACCGAGCTCCCTCATGACTCCTCGCCGGGCTGGCGGCCGAGCGCCTGCAGCGCCGCCGGCTGGCGCGGGTGAGCGGCGCGGCCTACATCGGCCTCGGCGTTCTAGACCTTGTGGACGCGCTTGCCGTTGGCGTTGGCGGAGAAGTGCGTGCCGTCCTTGAAGTAGAGCTGCCACTCGTCCTTGCCGAGGAGGTCGATCAGCACCAGATAGTCGATGTCGGACACGTGGCGGCCGGCGCGCTTGGCCGCCGTGCGGACGATCCGCAGCGGCGCGGCGGTGTTGACCTTGATCGGCGCGGCGCGGCCGGTGGCGGGCGTGGTGATGTCCTGGACGTCGCCGCCCGCGGTGACCTGGACGACGTGCATCTTGCCGTCAACGATCACGTTCGCGTTCAGACGGTCGGGGGCGAGCCGCAGCAGCTCGATGTCGCCCTTGGGGAGCTGCGCCAGCGCGGCCTTCAGCGCCGCGGCGGTCATCAGCGACGTGCCCTTGGACTTGGAGGTCTTGGTGGTCGACGTCGTGGTCGTGGTGGTGCTGTTCGTCGCCGAGTCGATCGTCGAGGTGATGCTGTCGAGGGCATCGTTGCCGGCGTTGAACGCGAAGATCGAGCCGCCGATCGCGAGCGCGATGAAGCCGATGACGAACAGCGGCACGATCACGCCGATCGCGCTGCGCCGGCGGCGCCGCGTGTAGCTCTGCCGCGGGCCCGGCGTCCACGCTTGCGCGGGGCCGTTCGGCGGGAGGTCGCCGGCGCTCATCGTCGGCTTGACCGGGGTCGGCGTGGGCGTCGGCGTGGCCGACGAACCCATCGAGCTGCTCCAGCCCATGCCGGCGAGCGAGTCCTCGCCCTTCTCACGTCCGAACGCGTCACGCTCCATAGTGCGACGCATCCTCTGCGCGCGGAAAGTGTGCGTCAACCACCTTCCAGAGTGAACCGAGCCACCCCGCGGTGTAGGTTCGAGCCTCCATGCGCAAGCTCCAGAGCCAGGGTGTCCACCACATCACGATCGTCGGAGCCGGTCGGCAGACGTCGATCGACTTCTGGGAAGGCGTGCTCGGGATGCCGTTCATCTTCGAGCAGCCCAACCTCGACAACGCCGCCGAGTCGCACCTCTACTTCGACCCGGGCGACGGCCGCCTGATCACGATCTTCACCAACGAGGAGCGCTCGGGATCGCCCGACCGCACGCCCACCGACCCCGGCTGCGTGCACCACATCGCGTTCTCGCTCTCCAACGCGACGTTCCGGCAGGCCGTCGAGCGCCTCGACGAACGCGGGATCCGCCACTCGGGCGTCAAGGATCGCGGGTTCATGGACTCGATCTACTTCACCGACCCGTTCGGGCTGCTGATCGAGCTCGCGTCCTACCGGTTCGAGCCGCCCGCGGGCTTCACCCACGCGGATGTGCTGTTCGAGGCGCACAACCTGCGGGTCGCCGCGGGCGACGAGAACATCCTGCCGATCCACCTGGCCGACGCGATCGAGAACCTCGTCCTGCGCTCGCGCGGCTCGTTGTCGGAGGACCGCTCAGCCAAGCATCCCTACTGAGACCGGGTCGCCTGCGAGGTACGCGGACAGGTGATCGATGACCTCGCGGGCGTCGTCCTCGATCCCGTGGATGAACGTGGACTTCCGGCGCCGCAGCACCGGCAGGCCGAGCGCGAACAGCCCCGGGCTCTCGACGACGACGCCGCCGTCGTGGCGCAGGTGGCCCTTGGCGTCGACCACGTCGACCTCGAGCCAGGAGTAGTCCGGCCGATAGCCGGTGGCCCAGAGGACCGACCGGATGCCACCGTCGCGCAGGTCGATCCGCCAGCGCGGTGAGCCGGGCACCTCGGTCGGCGCGTACCGCTCGGCGTCGGCGCCGTTGACGCCTTCCGTCCTCGCCCACGCGTCGAACCCGTCGAGCATGCGTTCCTGCTTGAGGTCCGCGAGCGCGCACACGTTCCGCAGGCCGCCGGAGAACAGCGCCGTGCCGTCGCGCACCGACGCCCAACGGCCGACCAGCTCGACGCCCAGGCCTTGCAGCGCGTTGAGGTCGAGCGTCTCGCGCTCGGGCGTGCCGACGAGCTGCGGCGAAGGCAGCCTGCGGGCGCGGGTGAGATCGTCCACCTCGTCGTGGCGCTGGTCCCACACGCCCGTGGCGTCCATCCACCAGAGCACGTCGCGGCCGCGGTAGGTCCGCGGCATCCGGACGTGCTCGCCCACGGCGAGCGTGACCGGCCGGCCCGAGCGCTGGATCTCCGCCGCCAGCTGCACCCCGGTCGCCGACGCGCCGACGACGAGCACGCCGCCGTCGGGAAGGCTGTCCGGGTTGCGGTAGCCGAACGTCGTCAGCTGCTCGACCTCGGCCGGGACGGCGGCGGCGAACGCCGGCGACGTCGGCCGGTTGCACGCGCCGCTGGCGATCACCACGGTGCGCGCGTGCAGGTCGCCCTGGTCGGTCGCGACGAGGTAGCCGTCTTCGTCGCGCCGGACGGCGGTCACCGTCGTGCCCGTGCGGACGGGCGCGTCGCTGCTCGCCGCGAAGCGGGCGATGAAGTCGGCGACCTCGGTCGCCGACATGTAGCCATCGGGGTCATCGCCGTCGTACGGCGAGCCGGGCAGCCGGCTCTGCCAGTTCGGCGTCAGCAGCCGCAGCGAATCCCAGCGCTCGTTGCGCCACGAGTTCGCCACCTCGCCGCGCTCGAGCACGACATGATCGATCCCCTGCTCGGCGAGGAAATGGCTGGCGGCGAGCCCGGCGTGCCCGCCACCGACGACGACAGCGGTGAAGCGCTCAGGCGACAGCGACGGTGACCTCGGTCGGGTTCGTCAGCGCGTCGAAGACCGCCGAACGCTTCTGCGACTGGGCGACGAGCGCCTCGATCTCCTGCTGCGTGGCGTCCGCGTCGATGTTGAACGTCACCTTGATGTCGTTGTAGCCGTTGCGGACATCGCTGTCGGCGCCGAGGATGCCGCGGATGTCGTGGTTGCCCTCGACGGTCGCCTCGACCGAGCGCAGCTGGATGCCGCGGTTCTGAGCCACCGACGCGACGCCGGCCGTCAGGCAGCTCGCCAGGCCGACGAGCAGGTACTCGATGGGCGTGATCGCGCCGTCCTCGGCGGCGAAGATCTCCGGGTGGTCGGCGTCGAGGACCGTCTTGGCCTTATGGCTCTGCTCCTCGCCGAGACCGAAGAAGTTCTCGATCGTCGTCGTGCTGTTGACGCCCTTGTTCCACTTCGACGTCGCCTTCCAGACGAACGCCGCAGCCTCGGGCGCGGCCGTCAGCGCCTCACGAGCGTCGAGCAGTGCCTGGACGTTGACACCGTTGTCAACGTGATCGATGGTGGCCATCGCTTCCTGCCTTTCCGTGTAAATAGGTAATCCTAGGTCGGAAAACCGAATATACGGAGCAAGGCCGCGAAAGTGGCAAAAAACGCGAAAGGCCCGCAAAAGCGGGCCTTTTCGTTGCATAGCGGGGGCAGGATTCGAACCTGCGACCTTCGGGTTATGAGCCCGACGAGCTACCTGGCTGCTCCACCCCGCGGCGGGCAAAAAACAATAGCAGCGCCCTAGCCACCTTCAAGGCGCCCAAGCTCGATCGCCGGGCACCGGTCCATCACGACCCGCAGCCCCGCCGCGCGGGCGCGCTCGGCCGCGTCGTGGTCGATCACGCCGAGCTGCATCCAGACCGCCTTGGCGCCGACCGCGATCGCCTCGTCGACATGCGCGGAGACGGCCGAGGAGCGGCGGAAGAGGTCGACGACCTCGATGCCCTGATCGGGCGGCAGGACCGGGTGGCAGCGCTCGCCGAGGACCTCGTCGCACGCGGGGTTGACCGGGATCACGCGGTAGCCGCGGCCCATCAGCATCGCCGCGATCCGGTGCGAGTCGCGAAACGGCGACGGCGAGCAGCCGACCACCGCCCAGGTGCGGTACTCGGTGAGCACATGGCGAATGTCGTCGTTCACTCCGACAAGGCTCGCAGGCGGAGCGCGTTGGCCGGCGCGAAGGCCTCCCAGTCGTTGTTGAAGTAGGCGAAGACCTCGGCGTCGCGGCGCACGTCGCGCACCCGCGCCGCCCAGTCGCGCAGCTCGGTCTCGGAGTAGTTGCCGCGACGGCCGCGCGAGCCGTGGTGGAAGCGGATCAGCGTCCAGTCGGTGGTCAGCTCGAGCGGCTGCCACGGGCGCTCGGGGTGGTCGCCGTAGACGAGCGCGGCGCCGTAGGCGCGCAGGATCTGCAGCACGTCGGCGGTGAACCACGACTCGTCGCGGAACTCGAAGCAGTGGCGGCCGGGCGGGAAGCGCTCGAGCGCGTCGGCGAGCCGGTCCTCGTCGCGCTTGAAGTTCCCCGGCAGCTGCCAGAGCACCGGACCGAGCTTCCCCGACTCCACGAGCGGCCCGATCGCCTCGTAGTAGCGGGCGAGCGGCTCGTCGAGCTCGCGAAGGCGCCGCACGTGGGTCATGTAGCGGCTCGCCTTGACCGTGAACACGAAGTCCGGGGGCGTCTCGGCCACCCAGCGCGCGACCGCGTCCGGCTTGGCCAGCCGGTAGAAGGTGCTGTTGACCTCGACGGTCTCGAACTCGGTGGCGTAGTGCTCGAGCCAGCGGCGCTGCGGCAGCTTCGGCGGGTAGAACGCGCCGTCGCGCCAGTCGCGGTACTGCCAGCCCGAGCAGCCGATATGAAGCGGGTGGATGCCGGGAGTGCTACCCGACCTTGAACTTGACGACCGGGCCCTCCTGCAGGCAGTCGTCGATGCCGCTCTCGCACTGGATGCGGTGGGCCTGCCAGTAGTAGGTGCCCGGCGAGTTAAGCCAGAACTCGTCGAAGTCGAAGAACTTCGGCTTGTACTGGAAGACGCCGCCCTTCTTGCTGGCGCGGCCGATCGACTCCTCGGAGCAGATCACGCCGTCGGAGTTCTTCTTGTTGGACTTGCAGACGTGGACCCAGACCTGGCCCTTGCCCTTGCCCTTGACCCGCATCTTGAAGGTCGGGGACTGGCCGGAGGGGACGGTCGCGTTGGCCTTGGGGGAGAGAGGAGTGATGCCGTTCTTTGTCGCCGCGAGCGCAGGGGACGCGCCGGCCAGGATCAGCGCGGTGACAAAGACACCGGAAAGGGAGCGGAGGGTCATCGCGCGACCTTAACCGCCATGATTGCCGCCGTGGGAAAGGTGTTCGTGACCCGCACGTTCCCGTTCGAGGCGCTCACCCGGCTGCAGGCGGAGCATGAGGTCGACGTCTGGGACGACAACGCGCCGCCCCCGCGCGAGGCGCTGCTCGAACGCGCGGCGGGCGCCGACGCGCTGCTGACGATCATCACCGAGAAGGTCGACGCGGAGTTGTTCGATCGCGCACCGTCCGTCAAGGCGGTGGCCAACCTCGCCGTCGGCACGGACAACATCGACCTCGACGAAGCGAGACGGCGCGGGATCGCGGTCGGCAACACGCCCGGCGTGCTGACCGACGCCACCGCGGACATCGCGTTCGCGCTCCTGCTCGGCATCGCCCGCCGGATCAACGAGGGCGAGCGCCAGGTGCGCGACGGCGAGTGGGTGCCCTGGTACCCGATGCACATGGTCGGCGGCGACACGGCCGGGATGACACTCGGGATCGTCGGCTGGGGCCGGATCGGCCAGGCGATGGCGCGCCGCGGCGAAGGCTTCGGCATGAACGTGATCCACAGCTCGCGGTCCTCCGGCGTGAGCCTCGAGGAGCTGCTCGAGCAGGCCGACTACGTCTCCCTGCACACGCCGCTGACCCCCGAGACGCGCCACCTGATGGGCGCGGCCCAGTTCAAGCGCATGAAGAAGACCGCCTACCTGATCAACACCGCCCGCGGCGGCGTCGTCGATCAGGAGGCGCTGCGCGAGGCGCTCGTCGACGGCGAGATCGCCGGCGCGGGGCTCGACGTGACGACGCCGGAGCCGCTCCCCGCGGACGACCCGCTCCTGACCGCGCCGAACCTGCTCGTCGTGCCGCACGTCGGCAGCGCCACCTTCCGCACCCGCTCGCGGATGGCGGACATGGCGGTCGACAACCTGCTCGCCGCGCTCGCGGGCCGGGACATGCCGCACCCCGCCTCGTGACCCGGGTCGCCGCGGTCGACATCGGCTCGAACTCCACCCGCCTGCTGGTCGCGACAGGCGACACGGAGCTCGCCCGCGCGTCGATCGTCACCCGCCTCGGCGAAGGTGTGGACCGCACCGGCCGCCTCGCCGACGCGGCCCAGCAGCGCGTCCTCGACGTCCTGGCCGGCTTTCGCGTCGCGATCGACGACTGCGACGGAGCCGCGGCCGTGATGACCTCGGCCGTCCGCGATGCCGCCAACGGCAGCGAGTTCGCGGCGCGCGTGCAGAGCGTCCTGGGCTTCGCCCCGCGCACGCTGAGCGGCGACGAGGAGGCGCAGCTGACCTACGCCGGCGCGACCTACGGCCGAAGCGGCGAGTTCGTCGTGATCGACATCGGCGGCGGCTCGACGGAGCTCGTCACCTCGACCGCCCACGTGTCCACCCAGATCGGCGTCGTCCGCCACTCCGAACGGCACCTGCACAGCGATCCGCCGACGGCCGCGGAGCTCGAGAACCTCACGTCCGACGTGCGCGAAGCTCTCATGGCGCACGTCCCGGTGCGTATGCGTGAGAACCCGGTGAAGGCAATTGCGGTTGCCGGCACGCCAACTCAGTGCGCGGCCATCGACCTCGGCCTGGCCGAATACGACGCGGACCGCGTCGAAGGCCACATCCTGACGGCTTCCCGCTTGCGCGAGCTGCTGGCCGAAATGGCCGCGATCCCCCTCGCACAGCGCAGTCGGGTCACCGGCCTGGACCCGTCCCGAGCCCCCGTGATCGTTGCGGGAATCGCAATCATGCTAGAAGTAGTGAATTGCTTAGGCCTCGAACGGGTCGAAGCCTCCGAGCACGACATCCTCTGGGGTCTCGCACGCTCAACCACACAAGGAACCTGAAGTCAAGGTTCAGCGTGTCCGATGGTGGACATCTGTTCGATTGCTCCGCCGACGGCTCAAGGTGGAGAATCCCGCGTGTCGGAAGGGCGGTCGTGCCTCCCGCCGCCGTCCACCGACACATAGGTCCGGGCGATGCCGCATCATCGGCGCCTCCCGCCGCCTGGACCACTCAATAGGCCCCTCAAGGCACGTACCCCTGCCCGTCCTGACGGGGCCATCTGGTAGCCGCCCGCCCCCGCCGCGGGCGGCTCCTTTTTAAGCAGGTCTTTCCGCCGCCGTGACCCACCGGTTCCCCCACGTGGGGGACGCGGATCAGGCCAGGTTCGCGGAGCGCGGGTACTGCACGGCCGGGTCGGTGAGCACGTTCACCAGCGCCGGCTTGCCGCTCTCGAACGCGCGCACCAGCGCGGGACGCAGGTCGCCCGGGGTGCGCACGAGCTCGCCGTGGCCGCCGAGGGCGGCGACGACCTCGTCGTACCGCGTCTCCGGCCGCAAGTCGGCAGCGACCGACCAGCCGCCGTAGAGGAACTCCATCGGGTGCTTCTCGAGCGCCCAGATGCCGTTGTTGCCCATCACGCCGACGACGGCGACGCCGTGGCGGGCGAGCGTGTCGAAGTCCATCCCGGCGAAGCCGAACGCGCCGTCGCCGAGCAGCAGCACGACCTGACGGTCCGGGTGCGCGAGCTTGGCCGCCAGCGCGTAGCCGGGGCCGGAGCCGAGGCACCCGAACGGGCCGGGGTCGAGCCAGCAGCCGGGCTGGTAGGAGTCGACGACGCGGCCGGCGAAGGAGACGAAGTCGCCGCCGTCGCCGACGACGATCGCGTCGCGGTCCAGGAGTTGCGCGAGCTCCCCGTAGACGCGCATCGGGTGCAGCGGCGCGCGCGGATCCTCGAACTGCGCGCGCTCCGCGTCGCGCTTCTCGATCTCGATCCCGCGGAGCCGCGCGACCCACGCGTCAGTCGCCAGGCGCGACCCGTTCAGCGCGTTCAGCGTCGACGTCAGGTCCCCGTAGAGCTCGGCGGCGACCGCGCGCGGATGGTCACGGCGCGGCTCGGCGACGTCGATCACCACGACGTCGCAGTCCTCGGAGAACGCGGTGCCGAACCCGAGCCGGAAGTCCATCGGCACGCCGACCACCAACGCCACGTCAGCCTCCCCCAGCGCCGTCTTGCGCGCCCGGGCGAACGCCAGCGCGTGATCGGCGGGAACGCAGCCACGTGCCAGCCCGTTCAGGAAGACCGGGATGCCGCGCGCCTCGGCGAGCGCCAGCAGCGCGGCCTCGCCGCGCCCCCAGTAGAGGTCCGTGCCGGCCATGATCACCGGCCGGTCCGCGTCGTCGAGCAGCGCCCGCGCGCGGTCGACGGCGGCATCGTCGGCGAGCGCGGCGCGCGGCGCCGGAACGTCGGCGATCTCCTCCGCGTCGGCCTCCATGAAGACGACGTCGAGCGGGAAGTCCAGGAAGACCGGCCCGGTGTGCGGGCGGCGGGCGACCGCGAACGCCTCGTCGACCAGGCCCGGGATCTCGGGCGTCGCACCCGCGGTCGCGGCGAGCTTGACGGTCGGCCGGACGAACGGGACGTGATCGATCTCCTGCAGCGAGCCCTGACCCCAGCGAAACGCGGGCGCGCGCCCGCCGAGGACCACGATCGGCGAGTGGTTCTGCAGCGCGGACGCCATCCCGCTCATCGCGTTGGTCACGCCCGGACCCGCGGTCACCGCGGCGACGCCAGGCTCGCGGGTGACCTTCGCCCACCCCTCGGCGGCGAACGTCGCGGTCGCCTCGTGGCGGACGTCGACGATCTCGATGCCCTCGTGGCGGCAGCCCTCGTAGATCGAGAACAGATGGCCGCCGGAGAGCGTGAACAGGCGGCTCACCCCCTGCGCCCTCAGGCGCTGGGCGATCAGGCGGCCACCGTGATGGCGGATGGGCTCGTCAGACATGGCCGCGCGGAATCTATCCCCCCGCCCGGGGGGTCGCGCCGCCCATGGGGTGGCGCCGCCGCGGCGCGCGGGTCTAGCGTGCAGGAATGGCCGAACCGCAGCCGCATTTCACCGACGCCGACCTCGAACTGCTCCTGCGCGAGGCCGACCGCGAGGACCCGATCCTCACGACGCCCCGCATCGAGAACGCGGAGGAGCCGCGCGAGTCGCTGGACTCGCTGATCCTCGCCGGCCTCGTCTCGCCGTAGAGCCAACCTAAAGGGGTCAGGCCCCTTTAGGTTTAGGCGCGGCCCGCTGCGGCCGCCAGGCGCGCGGTGGCGACCGCGTCGCCGACGCGATCCTCGCCCCAGAACACACCGCGGGACACCCACAACGCGGGCAGCCGGTCGGCGCCCGCGCCGAGCAGGCGGCGCGCGGCCGCCTCGATGGCGCCGTCGCGGCGCTCCTCGCGAGCCGCCCGCAGGCAGTGATCGAGCCGCAGGCCCGCGGCGGCCGCGGCCTCGGTCAGGATCTCGAGGTCGTCGAGGTCGAAGCCGCCCGCGAACGCGAGCCGTGTCGCGGCGAGCACGAACGCCGCCCCGCGCCCCTCGGTGGAGGCGTAGTGGGCGACGCGCATCGCGGCCGGCACCGGCATCGGCCAGCGTTCAGGCCACTCGAGCGGGAGGCGCAGCGCAGCGGCGCGCTCCTCGGCCAGCTCCATGATCTGCTCCGCCTCACGCTCGTTCGCGGGGACCGCGCGGCAGCGCAGCGTCCGCGAGCAGGCAGGCGTCCAGGCGACCGCGTCGAACGCGCGGTCCACTCGCTCCGCCGCCAGATACGTGAACGGCGACGCGAGGTCGAACAAGAACTCGGCCCTCACCGGGTCCCCTACTACTGCATCCGGCCGGAGTCGCGCTCGGCGGTCCTCCAGCCGTATGACCTCACCCATTCCGTACATCCTCAGTCTCGTGTCGTTCCCCAGACGCGAGAGCGTTGGCCCCCGTCGTCTTCATACAACGTGTGAAGAGGCGGGAACTTGCGCTCGTGATCACAACCGTGTCATCGACCGTAATTGTCGATACCAGCAACCTTCCGTTGTCGAAGCGAGTATTCTGCGCAAACCGCCAGGCCGCACCAGGGAGGCCTCTCATACCACCTGTCCCACCGCCCAAACGTCACCCATACGATCAATGGTCGCCCGATGCTCGGGCGCTCGATCTCGTGGGTGATAAGTGGACGCTACTAATCATCCGCGATCTCGCCGCCGGTCCGCGCCGGTTCGTTGAGCTCCAGCGCGTACTACCCGGTATCTCTACCGAACAACTTCGGTCGAGATTGAACCGGATGGTGGCCGATGGGCTGCTCACCCGCCAGCGCTACCGCGAGGTTCCGCCGCGGGTGGACTACGAGCTGACGGAGCGCTCGCGAGAGCTGATTCCCGTGCTCGGCGCGCTTGCGCGCTGGGGCTACGACTGGACGTGGAGCGCCCCACGGCCGGGCGAGGACGTCAATGTCGGCGCCATCTTCCGGCTCGCGCCGGGCATTCTCGAACCGCCGGCGGGCCTCGAGGGGACCGTCGAGCTGATCGTGGAGGCCGAGGGCGACCTGCCCGAGCGCCAGTACCTGGTGACGCTCGTGGGCGGTCGCGCCGAGATCTCCGAGGTCGGTGGAGCGTCGCCGAGCGCATCGGTGCGGGGTTCCGTGCAGGCGTGGGTGCGTGCGCTCGGCCCGGACGGAACGTCCGAGTCGCTGCAGATCTCCGGCCGTGACGGCCTGGCATCCGCGGTGCTCGACGGCTTCACCAACGCAAGGACGCGTGCAGCCAGCGCTGCTGCTTGAGCGGGCGTCCCGGGGGGCGGACGCCCCCCGGTCCTAGTCCGTGCGCTGACCGAGTAGCGCGATCTTCAAAATTTCTTCGGTCACCCCGTCGACCCGCACGATCTTGTCGCGCGATGTCTGACCACGGACCACGCTGACGCGCGACGGCGGTACGCCCGCCGCGCGCGCCACGAACGCGCACAACGCCGCGTTCGCCTTCCCGTCGACCGGCGGCGCGGTCAGACGGATGACCGTGGCGCCGGCGCGCTCGCCCACGACCTCGTTTCGACGACTGCGTGGTTGGACGCGGATCGCGATGTCGCCCATCAGTGCCCGGGGTGGGACTCGAACCCACACGCCCAATTCAAGACAATCGGGTTTAAGCCGATCGCGTCTGACCTATTCCGCCACCCGGGCCAGCGGCAGATCGTAGATGGTCCCGTGGGTACCCTGGTTATCGGATCGCCGCAACTTCCCCACCCGCAGACGGTTATCGCGTGTGGGCCCTGACGCTCCACCCTGTCCACTTGGAAGCTTCCGCACTACAGCACTCCGGCGCTGCCGGTCTCCACGGTCGTTCGCCGCTCCTGCGCCTGCAGTCGGATGAGCGGCTCGTCGCGCTGATCCGGCGCGGGAATCACCACGCCTTCGAGGCGCTGGTGGCCCGCTATCAGTCGCGGCTGTTGGCGTTCTGTCGCCACATGCTGTCCTCGCGTGAGGACGCGGAGGACGTGCTGCAGGAGGTCTTCGCGGCCGCGTTCAACGCGATGCTGGCCGACGAGCGCGAGATCAACGTGCGGCCGTGGCTGTACCGGATCGCCCGCAACCGCTCGCTCAACCACCTGCGCCGCGCGCAGGCGGTCGGGATGGACTCGATGGACATCCACCTGTCCGAGGGTGGGCTCACGACCGCGGACAAGGTCCACAAGCGCGAGGAGTTCCGGCTCCTGATCGCGGACGTCCAGGATCTGCCGGAGACGCAGCGGACGGCGCTGCTGCTGCGCGAGATCGACGCGCTGTCCTACGACCAGATCGCCGAGGCGATGGAGACGACGGTCCCGTCGGTCAAGTCGCTGCTCGTCCGCGCCCGCGTGTCGCTGGCCGAGGCCGCCGAAGCGCGGCTGCTCTCCTGCGACGAGGTGCGGCTCGAATTGGGCGAGGTCGCCGAGGGCCTGACGCGCACGAGCGCCCCGGTGCGCCGCCACCTGCGCACCTGCGAGCGCTGCAGCGCCTTCAAGAAGCAGCTGCGCTCGACCAACAAGGCGCTCGCCTCGCTCTATCCGGTCGGCCCGCTGATCCTGCTCAAGAAGCTCCTGCTCACCCACATCGGGACGGGCGCCGCGACCGGCTCGGCCGCGGCTGCCGGCGGCGCCGCCGCGAGCTCCGCGGGCGCGGGCATGGCGGTGCAGGTCGGGTTCAGCGCCTTCGCGTCCAAGGCCGCGGCCGGCCTCGCGGCCGCCGCGATCGTCACCGCCGGCGCCGTCGAGGTCCAACACGCCGCCAAGCCGCGGGCCGAGCGCAACCCGGTCGTCGCGCAGGCGAGCCCGGCCGACACGGCCGTCGCGCCGGCGCCGACCCCCGTCGCCACCCAGCCGCCGGTGCTCGCCAACTCGGGCCCGCAGCCGTCCGGCGAGAACGCGCGCAAGGTCAAGCTGACCAAGGAGACCGAGCGCAAGGTCCCCGCGGCCGAGGACAAGGCCAAGGACAAGCCGACCGCGACGCCGACCGGCACCCCCGCCGCCAGCTCGACTCCGACGTCGACCCCGGCCCCGAGCGGCGAGGCCAAGGGCGGCGACACGACCGCGCTGCCGACCGACACGCTCGGCACCGCCCAGTCCGGCGCGGGCTCCTACACGCCGCCGGCGCCGACCGCGACGTCGACCGGCCCGGTCCTCGCCTCCGTCCAGCCGACCGAGCCGACGCAGGACCCGACCGCAACCTCCACGCCGGAGCAGTCCGCGACCCCCGAGGCGCCGCCCGCCCCGACCCCGACGCCGCAGCCGGTCGTCACCCCGACGCCGACGCCGAACGCGACCCCGGCCCCCACGCCCGAGTCGACGCCGCCCGGCGACGACGCTCCGCCGCCCGCGGGTCACTGAGCGCTCAGCGGGGGCGCGGCGGGGCTGCCGCCGAAATGTCCCCCCTCCCCGGGCGAAGCCCGATTTCGGCGGCGGCCCCGACGCGCCGCCGCCCGAGTGAAGAGCCTCAGTGGATCCGGGAGCCGAGGGGGACCTCGGCGTCCGGCGCGAGCAGGATCACGCGTCCCTCCTCGTCCGCGGCGCCCAGCGTCAGCACCTCTGAGCGCACCGGGCCGATCTGGCGCGGTGGGAAGTTCACGACGGCCACGACCAGGCGGCCTTCGAGATCCTGGCGGCTGTAGTTCGTGATCTGCGCCGAGGAGCGCTTCTCGCCGAGCTCCTCACCGAAGTCGATCGTCAGCTTCCAGGCGGGCTTGCGCGCCTCGGGGAAGTCCTCGACCTTCACGATCCGGCCGACGCGCATGTCGACGGCGAGGAACTGGTCGAAGTCGATCTTGCTCATGGGGCCTCCGTGCCGAAACGGAACGAGCGGTAGGGGGTCTTGAGCTGGCCGCGGGTGCCGACGTCGGTCGCCTTCCCCGCCCCGCCCGCGGGCGTCGCCAGCAGCAGCAGCTTCACCCCGTCCCGCGCGCCGGGCACCGGCTGCGGGAGCAGCACGAGCCGCCCGTACTGGCGCGGCGAGCGGCTGACGCGGAACGACAGCGAGTACCCCGCCGCCTTGTTGATCCGCGCCTTGCCCTCCTCGACCGGTTCGAGGTCGGGGAAGCGCTTCTTGAGCGCGTCCAGCTCACGGGAGGCGACGACCGGCAGGATGCCGCCGACGTCGCCCTTGTACTCGGGCAGCGACAGCGGCGAGACGACGATCGAGTCCTGGCCCTTGCGCTCGAGGTGCACCCACTCACCGGCGGCCGGCTCGAGCTGGGTCATCCCGGGCGGGATTCGCAGGTTGAACGTCACCGGGCCGCGGTGGGTGATCACGCGGCCGTCGGCGCTCGAGCCCCCGCCGAGCAGCGCGACCGCGATCAGCGCGCCGACCACGATCAGCACGCCGAGCACCGCCCAGCGCGCGGGCGCGGGCAGCGGCGCGAGCTCCTCGCGCAGCGTCGGGCGGTGTTCGGGGGCGACGACGCTCAATTGCCGATGCTGAAGAGCGCCTCGAGGTCGTGCTGGGAGAAGACCTCGAAGGCGACCATGGTCTGCGTGCGCTCGATCCCCTCGATCTCCGCGAAGCGGTGCGTGACCACCTGCGCGACCTCCTCCGGGTTGCGCACGCGCAGGATCGCGACGAAGTCGTACTCACCGGTGACGCTGTAGGCCTCGGCGACGCCTTCGATGTCGGCGAGCTGGCCGCCGAGGGTCTGGAGCGCGGCGCGCGTGGCGCCGATCAGGACGACGGCGTGGGTCATCGCAGCGTGTGGGTGTCGCCGGGATCGAGCACGAGCACCTCGCTGAAACCGGCGTTCTGGACGTCCTGCTTGAACGCCTGCGCGTCGGTCTCCACGGGCGGGAACGTCCCGTAGTGGATCGGGATCGTCTGGAAGGGGTTGATCAGCTCGACGGCCGTGACGGCGTCGTAGCGATCCATCGTGTAGTGGCCGCCGATCGGCACGAGCGCGAGCTCCACCCGGTCGCCACGACCGGCGATCAGCTTCATGTCGCCGAAGAGGGCGGTGTCGCCGAGGTGGTAGATCAGGTGCCCGCCGTAGTGGATCAGCAGGCCGGCGGGCATGTGGGCGGTGCCGGAGGGCGAGACCGCGGTGTGCCACGCCGGGACGAGCTTGACCCAGCCCCAGTCGAACACGACCGTGCCGCCGTAGTTGGGGTCGACCACGTTCTCGACGCCGTCACCCCGGATCTCGGCCGCCAGCTCGACGATCGCCAGCACGGTCGCGCCGGTGCGCTTGGCGATGGCGACCGTGTCGCCCAGGTGGTCGCCGTGCCCGTGGGTGAGCAGGATCACGTCCGCGGGCACCTCGTCGGCGGTCGCGGCCGCCTTCGGGTTGCCGGTCAGGAAGGGATCGATCAGCACGTCCGCGCCGCCCCCGGAGAGGTGGAACGCGGAGTGCCCGAGCCAACGTACGTCCGCAGCCATGTCTCAGGTCTCCTCGTGGTCGATGAGCTCGTGGGCCAGCTCGTAGCCGACGGCGACGCCGATCAGCATCGCGACGCGGGTCTCCTCGGCGAGCAGCAGCCGCACGGCGTGCAGCCGCTCTTCGATGTCGGCCTTGCCGGCCGCCTGCAGCACCTGTTGCTGGTGCGCGGTGTCGAACCAGTTCTCCTCCTGGAGCGCCTGGTTGAGGATCCGCTGCAGCGCAGGTGCGCTCGCCTCCACGACGCGCTGGGCCTGGGCCAGCCGGTCCGGGTCCGTGAGCGCCTGGACGGCCGCGTCGACCTCGGCATCCGTGTATTCGCGGCGTGAGGCCATTAGTGGCCTCTCTCAGAACTACGACGGGTTCTGGCGGGCCCCGCCCGCCGCTGCCGGGCGGCGGCCGCCGCCACCGGACAACCAGTACGACCGCGGCGGCCGCCGCGGGCACCGACGACCGGGGATCTGGCCAGCCCCCCCGCCGTATTTCTGGTCGCGGCCACTGGAAAGCCATCATACGAACGCATGGCCGTTCCCCTCACTTCGTTGAGCCACGGCGCGGGCTGCGGCTGCAAGCTGTCGGCCGCCGACCTGCGTCCGATCGTCGCCGGATTGCCCCGTCCCACCGACCCGCGCGTGCTCGTGGGCATGGACCTCGCCGACGACGCGGGGGTCGTGAAGTTGACCGAGGAGCTCGCGATCGTGCAGACCGCCGACTTCTTCACGCCGATCGTCGACGACCCCTATGCGTTCGGCCGGATCGCGGCGACGAACGCGCTGAGCGACGTCTATGCGATGGGCGGGACGCCGGTCTCGGCGCTCAACCTGGTGGCGTACCCGTTGGAGACGCTCGGCCCGGACGTCCTGCGCGAGATCCTGCGCGGGGGCGCCGACGCGGTGGCGGCCGCCGGCGCCTCGATCGTGGGCGGGCACTCGATCGACGACCCGGAGCCCAAGTACGGGCTCGCGGTCACCGGCGTCGTCGACCCGCGGGCGGTGCTGACCAACGCGGGCGGCGTGGTGGGCGACGTGCTCGTGCTGACCAAGCCGCTGGGCGCGGGGACGATCGCGACGGCGCTGAAGCGGGGCCTGGCCGAGCCGGCCCTCGTCGCGCGGGGCGTCGAGGTCATGACGACGTTGAACGCCCGCGCCGCTGAGCAGGCCCGCGCGGCCGGCGCCCACGCCCTCACGGACGTCACCGGCTTCGGCCTGCTCGGCCACACCCACGAGCTCGCCTTCGCCTCAGGCTGCGCCGCCGAGATCGACGCGTCCGCGGTCCCGGCGATCGAGGGCGTCCTCGAACTGCTGACCGACGAGCGCGCCGTGGCCGGCGGCTCGAAGCGCAACCGCGCCGACGCCGACACCTTCACCACCTGGGGCGACGTCCCCGACAACCGCAAGCGCCTCGTCTGCGACGCGATGACGTCCGGCGGCCTCCTCGCCGCCGTGCCGGACCCGACCGAGATCGACGGCTGGGTCGTCGGCCGCCTCGTCGCCGGCCCCCCCGGCATCCTCAACGTCACTTAAAGGGTCTGACCCCTTAGGTGGGGTTTAGGTTCGGGCGTGGTTTGACAGCTAGATACTCGATATGTATAACGAGTATCTAGATGCGATTTCCGCTGCTGGCACTGCTCGCGAACGGGCCGGCTCATGGGTATGAGCTCAAGTCCGCGATGGAGCAGCGGTTCGGGGCGGTGCTGCCGCCGCTGAACGCCGGGCAGATCTACACGACGCTCGGCCGGCTGGAGCGGGACGGGCTGGTGGACGACGACGCAGTCGCGCAGAACGGGCGGCCGAACAAGCGCGTCTACAAGCTGACGGAGAAAGGGAAGTCCGAGCTGGCCGGCTGGGTGGCGGACTCGACGCCGCAGACCCGGCTCAAGGACGACTTCTTCATCAAGCTCGTGCTCGCCCGGGCCGCGGGGATCGCGGACCCGGCCGAGTTGATCGACCGGCAGCGCACGGCCTACCTGCAGGCGCTCCGCGACCTCGATGACGTCGCGGCGCAGGCCAACGGCGATGACACCGCCGCGCTGCTCGTCGAAGGGGCGGCGCTGCACCTCGAGGCCGACCTGAAGTGGCTCGACCTCTGCGAACAACGACTAGGGAGCGACCGATGGTGATCGTCGCGCGCGGCCTCACCCGCGACTACGAAGGCGGCGTCCAGGCCCTGCGCGGCGTGGACGTCAGCGTCCCCGAGGGCGAGTTCGTCGCCATCACCGGCCCGTCGGGCTGCGGGAAGTCGACGCTCCTGAACCTGCTCGGCGGGCTCGACCGGCCGACGAGCGGCGAGATCGAGCTCGGCGGCACCCGCGTGGAGCGCTTCAGCGAGGCCAAGTGGGCGCACGTGCGCCGCAACGAGATCGGCTTCGTCTTCCAGTTCTTCAACCTGATCGGGAACCTCTCGGTGGCCGACAACGTCGAGCTGCCGGGTCTGCTCGCCGGCCTGAGCGCCCGCGAGGCGAAGACCCGACGCACGGAGCTCCTGACCACGCTCGGCATCGCCGACCACGCCGGCCAGTCCCCCACCCGCCTCAGCGGCGGCCAGCAGCAGCGCGTCGCGATCGCCCGCGCGCTGATCAACCGCCCGAAGGTCCTGCTGGCCGACGAGCCCACCGGCAACCTCGACTCCACGAGCGCCCGCGACGTGATGGCGCTCCTGCGCACGATGCACGACGAGCGCGGCCAGACGATCGTCCTCGTCACCCACGACGCCCGCGTCGCCGCCCGCGCCGACCGCGTGATCACGATGCGCGACGGCCTGATCGCCAACGAGACGCGCCTGGACGAGGGCCGCACGGACGTCGCCGCCACCGTCAGCCGCCTGATGCAGCTGGGGGTGTGAGGGGATGACGACGCCGCACGGGCCGCGCGCGGGCGCGGCCGACGACGTGGCCGGGCGGGGCGGTGCCGCGGCGTCGTTGCGCGCCGCAGCGCGGATCGCGCGCGCCGACCTGCTCGGGCGGCCGGTCCAGACCGGGCTGACCGCGCTCGCGATCTTCGCGGCCGCCACCGCGCTCGTCGTCACGCTCGCGCTGCGCGCCGGCCTCGATGACCCGTTCGCGGCCGCGCAGCAGGCCACGCGCGGCTCACACGTGTCCGCGTACGGCGAGGGCGACCTCTCCGACCTCGCCACGTTGCCGGGCGTCGTCGTCGCCGACGCGCGCCCCGTCGCGCAAGAGAGCGTCACGCTGGGCGGCACGCCGGTCGTGGTCGGCCTCGAGCGGCTCCCCGCCGCCGACGCTCCCGTGGATCGCCCCCAGGTCACCGACGGTCGTCGCCCGACGGGCCCTGGCGAGGTGCTCGTCGAGCGCAGCTTCGCCCGCGAGACCGGCCTGCGCGTCGGCGACACGCTCGCCGGCCGTCGCGTCACCGGCCTCGCCGTGACCACCGAACGGGCGACCTACCCGCGCTGGCGACCGGGTGTCGCCTGGGCGCCCGACGTCGCCGGCCCCACCACCCGCGTGGCCGTCCGGCTCAGCGACCCCGAGGCCACCGACGCCTTCAAGCGCGCCGCCCTCGCTAAGCACGCCGACCTGCGCTTCTCCGACTGGCACGAGGTCCGCGACACGATCACCGACCAGGCGCGGACGAACACGATCATCATCGGCGTCAACACGTTGCTGGCGCTGATCGCCGTCGGCTTCACCGTCGCCACCGTGATCAGCGGCCGGGTGCTGGCGCAGCGGCGCGAGATCGGCCTGCTGAAGGCGATCGGGATCACCCCGCGAGGGGTTGTCTCACTCCTGGTCGCCGAATACGCGGCGGTCGCGCTCGCCGCGGGCCTCCTCGGGCTGGTCGCCGGCACCGCGATCGCCCCGCTGCTGCTCGAGCCGATGTCGAACCTGCTGGCAACCCCCACGCCGAGCGCCTTCCAGCCCTCGACGCTGATCGCCGCGCTCGTCCTGATCGTCGCCGCCGTCGCCCTCTTCGCCGCGCTCCCCGCCACCCGCGCCGGTCGCCTGAACACCGTCGACGCCCTCGCGCTCGGCCGCGCCCACCTCTCCGGCGGCGCCTCCCGAGCCGCGCGGATCGCCGCCGCGCTCAGGCTCCCCGCCACCGCCCGCCTCGGCGTCAAGGACGCGTTCACCAGCCCCGCCCGCGCCGCCCTGACGACGGGAGCGCTGACGATGATGGTCGTGACCCTCGTCGCCGCGCTCTCCATGGAGGCGACCTACGACCGCGTGATCGAGGACCCCGCGCTGCGCGCCAAGCCGTGGGACATCCGGATCGAGGGCGATCAGCTCGCCCGAGTGCAGAACGAGCCCGGCATCGAGCGGGCGACGACGATCGCCGGCCTGCAGGTCTCGACCAAGGCGGGCGAGCTGCAGGCCCGCGCGGTCGGCGACGGCTTCGCCGAGTTCCCCTACGCCGTCCCGGACGGGCGCATGTTCGCCAAGCCCGGTGAGGCGATCGCCGGCCGCGGCTTCCTCGACAAGCTCGGCCTCCACGTGGGCGACAGGGTCACGGTGACCGTCGAGGGGCGTCCCGTCAGGTTGACGCTGGTCGGCCGCCACGTCGAGCCCGACAACCACGGCGAGGTCGTGATCTTCCCGGCGGCGACGCTGACCAAGCCGCCCACCGGCGACGTCATCGCCGACCTGGAGCCCGGCACCGACGGGACCGCGCTCGCGAACACGTTCCGCAGGAGCGGGCTCGACGCGGAGCTGGTCAGCGCCGAGGTCCGCCAGGAGCGCGCCGACGTGCGCCCGATCGTCTACGGCTCGAGCGCGCTGCTGGTCGCCGTCGGGCTCGTGAACCTGCTGACGACGCTGCTGCTGGTGACCCGCGAGCGTGCCCGCGACTTCGGCATCCTCAAGGCGCTCGGCCTGACCCCGCGCGGCGTCCTGACCGTCGTCAACGCCGGCGGCGCGGCGCTGGGGGCGATCGCGATCGTCATCGGCATCCCGGCCGGGATCGTCATCTTCCGGGCGCTGATGTCCGCGATGAGCCCGAGCGAGGGCGCGGACATCGTCGGCACGCCCGGCCCGCTGGCGCTGCTGCTGATCCTCCCCGCGGTGGCGCTGGTCACCGCGCTGGCGAGCTCGCTCCCCGCACGCAACGCGGGCCGCGCGTCGGCGGCGACCGTGCTGCGAGCTGAGTAGGCGCTCGGCGGAGACTCGCCGAGGTCGGATGATCGGGGTGGGCGGAGGGGGTGCTCTGCTTCGAATCAGCGTTCGCGCATGCGAGCGAACATCAGCCCGAAGAGGATCCCGATGACGCCACCGACGACGCCCGCGACACCGCTGGCGTCCGTCGTGGCGAGCGGCATCAGGACCATCACGGCGGCGATCGCCAGCACGCCCAGCAGGTCGCTGTCGTCCTCGAAGCCCTTGCGGCGCCCGAGGATGTCGCGCATCGACCACGCGGCGAGCAGGCCGAGCGCCGCGCCGTTGGCGCCGAGCGCGATCCCCTCACCCGCGAACTCGACCGCCACGTACGCGCCGCCGGCGCCGGCGACGAAGAAGACGAGCAGCGGCGCCCACCAGCCGTGGCGCCGTTCGAGCAGCCAGCCGAACAGCGCGATCGTCCCCACGGTGACCGCCTCGTAGCCGGTCGAGTTGTACGTGAACAGCGTGGTGAACGCCCGCCACGGGTCGTCGTAGGTCGACGAATAGCCGAAGTCCTCGTAGCTGATCAGGTTCGACTTCAGACCCACCGTGATCAACAGCGACGCGAGGACGAGCGCCCAGGCCGCCCACGGGCGCCGGTCGGCGCGGATCCCGGGGATCTCCCCCGGCCGCAACCGCGGCAGCTGCGGCCGCTGGCGGGCGCGGCGCGGCGCCTTGGGCACGCCGCCGCGATCCAGCTTGGGCGCGCGCTTCTGGATCCGGGTCCCGCAATAGGGACACTCCGTGATGTAGGGGGATACCTCTGCGCCGCAGCTCTTGCAGACGAGGTACAGATCCGGACCGCTCGACATGAGGGACAGTCAAGGATACGCCGCCGGAGGCCTCGGCTCGACGTTTATCGAAACTACGGCGCCGTCGCGGCCACGATGTCCTGCAGGAGCTCACTGAAGTCGCGGTTCGCCTCGTACACCTTGCGCTGCCGGTAGGCCCCGTTGCCGCGCTCCAGGAGGTCCGCGACGCCCTCGAGCTCGCTCGCCGCGCCGAGGTCCTGCGCGTGCTCGCGCAGGCGGTCGTGGAGCCGGTGCGCGAGCGCCCTCGCGCTCACCCGGTCGCGGCTCGGGAGGTCCACCAGCTCGCCCTCGAGCCCGTGCCGGGAGGCGAGCCACTTGTTCTCGTCGAGCATCTCGAACGGGTAGTCGCTGAGCTTCTTGCCCTCGTCGAAGTGCTCGGCGAGCTCCTTGACCATCGCCTGGATCAGCGCCGCGAGGCCGAGCGTGTGCTCGACGTGGGTCTGCGCGTCCATCGCCCGGATCTCGACGGTCCCGAAGTTCGGGTGCGGGCGGACGTCGTACCAGAGCCAGGTGTAGTCCTCCATCACGCCGGTGTCGACCATGAAGCCGATCCGGCGCTCGTAGTCCTCCCAGCCGTCGTAATAGGGCGGGATGCCGACGCGCGGGAAGGCGCGGAAGATCGGCATGCGGGTGGAGGCCAGGCCGGTGTCGTCGCCGCGCCAGTAGGGCGAGTTGGCGCTGAGCGCGAGCAGGATCGGCACGTGGACGCGCATCCCGTTGGCGACGTGGATCGCCTTGTCGGCGTCGTCGAGCCCGATGTGGACGTGCAGCCCGAAGATCAGCTCCTGGCGGGCGACGAAGCGCAGCGCGTCGATCAGGTCGCGATAGCGCGGGGCGGCGGTGATCCGCTGGTCCTCCCAGCGCGCCGTCGGGTGCGTCCCGGAGGAGCCGATCGCCAGCCCCTTCTTGTCGGCGATGTCGCGTACCTGACGTCGCAGCGCGCGCAGCTCCGCCGAGGCCTCTCGCACGTCCGCGCACGGGTTGGTCGAGATCTCGAGCACCGACTCCATCAGCTCGGGCTTGATCTCGCCCACGGAGGTGTCCTGCACCAGGTCGTCGATCGCGTTGACCAGCGCGTATGACGACGGATCGAGGATCATGAGCTCCTCCTCGATGCCGACCGTGTACGCCGGGCCGCTGAACTTCGGCTCCATGTGGTCGCGTACAGTACGAGCCTCGTGGGCGGCACGCGATTCCTGCTCGCAGCGGTGGTGCCCGCGTTCGCGCTGGCGCAGGACTCGGAGACGCTGACGCCGACAGGCCCCGCGACGCTCTACAGCGACTGGCACGGCGGCCAGACCGACGAAGGCCTTCCGCCCGCCGTGTTGACCGCGTTCACGGTCACCGTGGGCCCCGGCGGCCAGGCGGGACGCGTGCGACTGCGCGTCCACGATCGCGAGGGCACGGTGCGCGAGGGGGCGGCGGTGACGCTCCCCGTCGAACCCGGCACGTACACGTTCCCCGCGCCGCACATCGCCTACGACTACCGCGACGTCACGCTCGGCCTGGACCAGGAGACCGGCGGCCACGCGATCGCGGCCCAACTCACGTGCGAGCCCGGCGAGGGCGACATCTGCGACGACCAGTCCGTGGACGTCTACCGGCCGGTCCTCGGCGACGGCGTCATGCCCGACCGGAGGCTGGCCGAGGTGCAGCGCGGGCGCAAGCTGACGATCGACGCGGTCTCAGAGCCCGACAGCGACGAGGACCTCGTCGGCGACACGACCGAGGACCGCACCAACCTCCGCACGACGATGCGGGTCGAGCCGCTGGGCGGACACCGGCTGCGGGCGATCGTGAGCATCAGCAACGCCGGCCCGCGAACGGCCGACCGGCCGCGACTCGCGCTTCGCGCCTACCCGTCGCTCGGGCTCGCGCAGTGGGGGCAGTCGTGCCTGCCCACGACCCGCAACTCCGAGGACATGAGCCAGACGTGCCTGCTCGACCCCCTGCCCGCCGGGACGACCCGCGACGTCACCTTCGTGCTTTCCGACCCGGGGCGCCTCGAGATCGGCGTCGACGTCGAGGCCGAGGGGCCGGATCTGGCGGCCGGTGACGAGTACGCTTTCGAGGAACGCCATCACGTCCGCCCGCCGGTCACGCTCGAGGTCGTCCCGTGGCCGAGCATCTCGCGCCGGCCGCTGTATCTGACCGTGCGCTCGCGACGCGCCGGCACCGTCCGGCTGCGCCTGGCGACGGGCCGCCGGACGTGGGTGAGCCGCGACGTCCGCTTCGCGCGCGGCGGCTCGCGCCGGATCGCGTTGCACCTCTCGGACGCCCAGCGCAAGCGGCTCCTCTCCACCCGTGCCGACTCGACGCTCACCGCCCGCTCAGGCGCGGCGACCTTCAGCGTCACGGTGCACCCTTCATACTGAGAGGCTCACTCACGAACACGCGAGGTATGTGACGATGGCCCTCGGTTACGACGGCAAGCTCTACATCCTGGCCTTCGATCACCGGGGGTCGTTCCAGAAGAAGATGTTCGGTATCGAGGGCGATCCGACGCCCGAGGAGACCGCGACGATCTCCGACGCCAAGAAGCTGATCTATGAAGGCATGGAGAAGGCCGTCGCCCAGGGCCTGGACGCGTCCTCGGCCGGCGTGCTCGTGGACGAGCAGTTCGGCTCGGACATCCCCGAGCTCGCGCCGAAGCAGGGCCTCTCGCTGACGATGCCCGCCGAGAAGTCGGGTCAGAACGAGTTCGACTTCCAGTACGGCGATGCCTTCGGCGACCACATCGCCAAGTACGACCTGCTCGCCACCAAGGTGCTCGTCCGTCACAACCCGGACGGCGACGCCGAGATGAACGAGCGCCAGACCGCGCGCCTGAAGCAGCTCGCCGACTGGCTGCACGCGAACGACCGCAAGTTCCTCTTCGAGCTGCTCGTCCCGGCCGAGCCGGAGCAACTGGAGTCCGTCGGCGGCGACGAGGCGCGCTACGACGCCGAGCTGCGTCCCGAGCTGATGCGCCGCGCGATCGAGCACTACCAGAACTCCGGCGTCGAGGTCGACATCTGGAAGATCGAGGGCGTCGACACGCAGGCCGACGCGCAGATGCTGTCCGACCAGGCCCGCAAGGGCGAGGGCCGCGAGAACGTCAAGAGCGTGCTGCTCGGCCGCGGCGCCTCCGACGAGAAGGTGGACCACTGGCTCCGCGAGGCCGCCCCGGTGGACGGCTTCATCGGCTTCGCCATCGGCCGCTCGATCTGGTGGAACCCGCTGAAGGCCTACCTCGACAAGGAGCTGGACCGCGACGCCGCGGCCCAGCAGATCGCCGACAACTACCTGCGCTTCATCAAGGTCTACGACGAGGCCGCGAGCAGCGTCAGCGCCTAGCTCGTCGGGACCTCCGCCTGCCGCGGGCTGCGCTCGCGGCGGGCGATCCCCGACTCCACCGCGGCCTTCGCGACGGCCTCCGCGACCGCGGGGGCCACGGCCCGGTTGAACACCGACGGGATGATGTACTCCGGCCCGAGGTCGGACTCCGGGATCGCGGACGCGATCGCCCGCGCGGCGGCGAGCTTCATCGCTTCGTCGATGCCACGGGAACGGACGTCCAGCGCGCCGCGGAAGATGCCCGGAAACGCCAGCACGTTGTTGATCTGGTTGGGGTAGTCGCTGCGGCCGGTGGCCATGATCGCGACGTCCTCCCAGACCTCCTCGGGCTGGACCTCGGGCGTCGGGTTGGCCATCGCGAACACGATCGCGTCGTTGGCCATCGTGCGGACGCCCGCCGCAGTGAAGGCGCCCGGCGCGGACACGCCGATCACGACGTCGGCGTCCTTCAACGCGTCGTCGGCGCTGCCGACGAGGCCGCGCTGGTTGGTCCGGGCGGCCATCGCCGCCAGCTCCGGCGTGAGGTCGGTGCGGCCGGTGTGCAGCGTGCCGCCGATGTCGCAGACGATCAGGTCGCGGACGCCGTTCTCGAGGATGATCTTCGCGCACGCGAGGCCCGCCGCTCCCGCGCCGACCATCACGACGTGGACGTCCTCGGCGTTCTTGCCCACCACCTTCAGCGCGTTCAGGAGCGCGGCCAGGACGACGACCGCGGTGCCGTGCTGGTCGTCGTGGAAGACGGGGATGTCGAGCGACTCCTTCAGGCGCCGCTCGACCTCGAAGCAGCGGGGCGCCGAGATGTCCTCGAGGTTGATGCCGCCGAACGTCGGCGCGACGCCCTCGACGATGCGCACGATCTCGTCGACGTCGGTCGTGCTCAGGCACAGCGGGAAGGCGTCCACGCCCGCGAGCTCCTTGAAGAGCATCGCCTTGCCCTCCATCACCGGCATCGCGGCCTCGGGGCCGATGTCGCCCAGGCCGAGCACCGCGGTGCCGTCGGAGACGACCGCGATCGTGTTGCCCTTGATCGTCAGCGTCCACGCCGAATCGGGATCGTCATGGATGGCGGAGGACACGCGCGCGACGCCGGGTGTGTAGGCCATGCTCAGGTCGTCGCGGGTCTTGATCGCGACCTTGCCGACGATCTCGATCTTGCCGCCCTTGTGCATCAGGAAGGTGCGGTCGGAGACGCTGGTGACCTGAACCCCGTCGAGCGCCCGCACGGCGTTGACCACGCGCTGCCCGTGCTCGGCGTCCACACACGCCACCGTCACGTCACGGGTGACCCCGCGCTGGCCGACGCGCACGAGGTCGATCGCGCCGAGCATCGCGCCGGACTGCCCGATCGCGGCCGCCACCGCGGCGAAGGCGCCGGGCAGCTGGCGCAGCTCGATGCGCATGGTGAAGGAGTAGGAGGCCGAGGGCTGGAGCCCCGCCGGCGCCTGCAGGCTGGACATGGTCTCCATCGTTTCACGGGGGCGAGGTTTGTCGCGTGACGCCTAAACCGGGTATGCGAATCGCACTCATCGCCCTGCTGCTCGCCGGCTGCGGCGGAACCGCCTCGACCGCACGGGTCGAACGGGTCGTCGACGGCGACACGATCGTCGTGCGCATCGACGGCCGCTCCGAGCGGGTGCGCTACATCGGCGTGGACACGCCGGAGTCGGTCAAGCCCGGCGTGCCCGTCCAGTGCTTCGCCAAGGCCGCGGCCGCGGCGAACCGCCGGCTCGTGCTGGGGCGCACCGTGCGGCTGGAGTACGACGCCGAGGCGCGCGACCGCTACGGGCGGCTGCTGGCCTACGTCTGGCGCGGGGACGTGCTGGTCAACGCCGAGCTGGTGCGCCTGGGTTATGGAAAGCCGCTCGAGATCGCGCCGAACCTCGTGCACGCCGCCGAGCTGCGCCGGCTGGCCTCCACCGCCCGCCGGTCCCGGCTGGGGTTATGGAGCCGCTGTTAGATTTCAGGGCGTATGCGGATGCGGCAGAGCATCGCCGAGATCGAGGACGCCTTCTTCGAGGAGATCGAAGAGGACCGCGAGCGGCGCGAGAACCTGCGCCGGCGGGCTGAGCGGCGCGAGAAGCAGCGCGCGGCCCAGCGGCGGCACCGTCACGGGTCGATGCGCTTCTTCCTGCTGGTCCTGGTGCTGCTCGGAACCGCGGTCGTCGTGACGATCGCGATGTTCCAGACCCTCTACTACCTCTTGGGGTAAGCCTTAAGGTCGGATGATCGGGGTGGGGCGGAGGGGATGCCCGCCTTTACTTGCTGCTCAACCGCTTCAGGGCGTCGTCCACCTCGGCGCGCGCGGATGCGCCCGCGGCGACGTTCTCCTGCTGGATCTCCAGGTAGACCTCCTTGCGGAACACCGGGATGTCCCTCGGCGCCTGGATGCCGATACGAACCTTCTCGCCCATGATCGACAGCACCGAGACCTCGATGTCGTCGCCGATCATGATCGATTGGTTGGACTTGCGTGTCAGTACCAGCATGACGCCGCCTCCCTGGCGATTTCGAACTCGATCCCGAGGACAGACCCGCTTCTGTCCGCAAGGTGAGTACGGGTGAGGCTACTTGGTGTTGTGGTGGACGAGTATGGGGCGTGCACCCGAGTGCCCGGGGATGGTTGGACCCTATGCGCTAGTCTCCGGCCCTCCTATGAGCCGCCGGTCCCTGCGTCCTCAGCTTAACCAGATCCGCGGGTGGGTGCGACAGGGTCGCACCGATGCGTGGATTGCGCACCAGCTGGAAGTCACCGTTCAACAGATACAGGCCTTCAAGCGCGAGCAAGGCCTAGAGCCCGACTTCGAGGAGAACGGCGGCGCCACCGATGAGGTGGACCTGCGCGCGGAAGACGACGCGCAGATCGCTGCCGAGCTCGAAGCGGAAGCGGCCAGGAAGGCCGAGGAAGAGGCGCGTGCTGCTGAAGAAGCCGCGCGCAAGGCCGCCGAGGAGGAGGCTGCTGCAGCCGCCGCCGCGAAGGCCGAAGATGACGAGAAACCCAAGCGTGCGGCCCGTCGCCGCGGTGGGCGTTCGCGCCGCCGTTCCGCGCCCGCAGGCCCGCTGGAAGGCACGTTTGATCACGGCGAAGAGGGTTACGGTCTGTGGCTGGACCCCGCCGTGCAGGACGATCCCGTGTACGCCGAGCACTGGGCGGGTCACCGTCCGGTCGAGATCACGATCGAGGAAGACCAGATCGTGATCCGCCGCGCCGGCGGGGGCGAGGACGACGCCGAAGACTGATCCGCGGCGCGCTGCCGCGATCGCGTGGCGGCGCTCGCAGGATTCGTTGCAATGCGATGTGGTCGAGCCGTGGGAGCACGGCTCGGTCCTCCGCACCCCCTCGGCCCCGAACTTCTGGGACGCCAACTTCGTCCGCGTCGAGGGTGACGCGTCCGATCTGGAACCTCTCGACCTCGTGCGGGTCGCCGACGAGCTGCTCGCGGACTCGCGCCATCGCAAGCTCGAGGTCGAGGACGAGCGGGCCGGGGCGCGCATGCGGCCGTTCTACGAGGCGGCCGGCTGGGTCACCGACCGCAACGCGGTGATGCTGCGCGAGGGCTCGGCGCCGTCGCATCGGGACGTCGAGGAAGTGGGGCTGCTCGAGACGCGCCCGCTCCGCGTCGAGTGGTACCTCAGCTACTCCAACGACGAGTCCGAGCAGGAAGCGCTGGCGGACGCTCAGGACCGGATCTCGCGGCGCCGCGGGATGCGGGCGTTCATCGTGCGCGACGCGGGCGGCTTCCCGGTCGGCTTCACCACGCTGGCGGTCGCCGATGACGGCGTGGAGATCGACCAGCTCTACGTGACCCCCAAAGCCCGCGGTGGCGGGATCGGCGGGCGGCTCGTCGAGGCCGCGCTCCACGCGGGCGGGCGCGACACGGGCTGGGTGATCGCCGACGACGACGGCCTCGCCCGCGCGCTCTATGAGCGGCTCGGGTTCGAGACCGTCTGGCTCCAGCACGCGTTCGTCAAGCAGCCCTAGGGCACGCCGCTCCGGGGCGGGCCGCCGCCGCGCCGCGCCGCTCCCGGGGCGGGCCGCCGCCGCGCCACGCTGCGCCGCTCCGGGGCCGCCGCCGCGCCACGCTGCGCCGCTCCGGGGGCGGGCCGCCGCCGCGCCACGCCGCGCCGCTCCGGGGGCGGGCCGCCACCACGCCGCGCCACGCCACGCCGCGCCGCGCCGCGCCGCGGCCTACCCGAGGCGGCGCCCGCCCGCGAAGTCCGTCGCGGCGCGCATGTAGCGGCCGAAGGCGGCGTCGGCGACGACCCGCGCGTCCCACGCGAAGGGCTCCTCCGGGGCGGTCTCGACCGCGAGGTCGGTCGCCCAGCCGGTGCCTTCGTCGTAGAGCTCGGCGAGCTCGTCGAGCGTGAACTGCCCGCCGAGGCGGCGGCGCAGCTCGTTCTGGATCTCGCGCGTCACGCGCTCGAGGGTCGGCTGCTGCTCGGGGTAGGCCTCGTCGAGACGGCGCAACCCGGCGGCCCACTGCTCCTGTGCGGTCTCGTACGACACGTAGACCAGCATAGAAATCAGTCCTTCGCGGGCTGCGGGACCGGTTCGCCGCCGCCTCCTGGCAGGGCGCTTCGCGGGCCGAGCAGCAGCGCCAGGAGCACGCCCGCCACGGCGAAGACGGCGCAGGCCAAGAACGCCGCCTGCAGACCCTCGGTGAGCGCGGCGGGACCCGGCCCGTCGGTGTAGGAGACCGCGACGGTCGACACGATCGCGGTCCCGATCGCCCCGCCGATCTGGAACGCCGTGTTGTTCAGGCCCGAGGCGAGGCCCGCCTCGCGCGGGTCGACGCCCGCCAGCGCCGCGATCGAGAGCGTCACGAAGACCAGCCCGACGCCGGGCCCGGAGATCAGCAACCCGAGCAGGATGTCGCCGAGGTAGCTGCCGTCGGGCGAGACCTGCGCCAGGTACAGGCAGCCCGCGGTCAGTAGCGTCAGGCCGAGGGTCGCCACGGGCCGCGGTCCCAACCTGCCGACCAGACCTTGGCCGACGATCGCGCCCACCGTCACGCCGATCGGGAAGACGATCGAGCTCAGGCCGAACTCGAGCGGCGAGAACCCGAGCACCTGCTGCGCGTAGAGGGTGAGGATGAACGGCATGCCGTAGCCGACGCCGGAGAACACGAGCATCACCGCGTTCGCGCCGACCAGCGTGCGCGAACGCAGGATCCGCAACGGGAGCAGCGGCGCGTCGACCCGGGACTCGATCGCGACGAACAGCGCGAGCAGCACCGCGGCGCCGGCGAACAGCGCGATCGTCCGCGGGTCCCCCCAGCCCTCCTCGGGCGCCTCGACCACCGCGTAGACCAGCAGCGCGAGCGCGGCGGTGATCGTCAGCGCGCCCGCGGGATCGAACGCCCGCGGTTGGCCGTCGACCCGGCTCTCGGCGAGCAGGCGCGGCGCGAGCGCCAGGGCCGCGATCCCGACCGGCACGTTGATGAGGAAGATCAGCCGCCAGTCGATGTCGGTGAGCGGGCCGCCGATCAGCCAGCCCGCGGTGCCGCCGACGCCGCCGAGCGAGCCCCAGATCCCGAGCGCCTTGTTGCGCTCCGGGCCCTCGGGGAACGTCGTGGTGACGATCGACAGCGCGGTCGGGGTCATGACCGCCGCGCCGACGCCCTGGATGGCGCGGGCCGCGATCAGCGACGCGGGGGACCAGGCGAGCCCGCACAGCAGCGATGCGAAGGTGAAGAGCGCCAGCCCGGCCATGAACACGCGGCGCCGTCCGAGCAGGTCGGCCGCGCGCCCGCCGAGCAGCAGCAGGCCGCCGAACGTGAGCGCGTAGGCGCTGAGGACCCACTGCAGGTCGTGTGGCGAGAAGCCGAGGTCGGTCTCGATCGACGGCAGCGCCACCACCACGATCGCCGCGTCGAGGATGACCATGAAGAACGCGCCGCACAACAGCGCGAGCGCCTTCCACCGGCGAGGGTCCAACTCGTGATGCGTCATCGCAAGTCTCCTCGTTTTTTACAAGTCCGCTTGCAAGATACACTCCTGTCAATGGCGGCTCGCAGCTATCACGAGCACTGCGGCCTGGCGCACGCGCTGGAGCTGGTCGGCGAGCGCTGGGCGCTCCTCGTCGTTCGTGAGCTGCTCCCCGGCCCGAAGCGCTTCACGGACCTCGCGACCGGGTTGCCGCGGATCCCGAGCAACGTCCTCTCAGGACGACTGAAGGAGCTCGAGCAGGCGGGCGTGGTGGCCCGCCGCGTGTTACCGCGGCCGTCGGGCGCGGTCGTGTACGAGCTGACCGATCACGGCCGCGAGCTCGACGCGATCGTCGTCCAGCTCGCCCGCTGGGGCGTGCGCACGCTCGGCGAGCCGCGCGAGGACGACAGCGTGAGCGCCGCCTCGTTCATGCTCGGGCTGCGCTCGCTGTTCGTCCCGGAGGCGGCGGGCGACCTGCGCGCGACCTTCGAAGTCCGCTTCGACGAGACGGTCGTCACCGCCCGCGTCGCGGACGGCGCGCTGGAGGTGGCGGAGGGGCCGGCGGAGCACGCCGACCTCGTCATCCACGCCGACCTGTCCTTGCGCGCGGTCTTCGCGGGCGGCACCTCGGACACGATCCGCGTCGAGGGCGACGAAGCGCTGTTCGAGCGCTTCGTCGAGCTCTTCCGAGCTATTTGATGCCGGTCACGACGTAGGCGCGCTCGCCGGCCTTCACCATGCCGAGGCGGCGTGCCTCGCGCTCGAGGGAACCCGGGGCGCTGAGCTCAGCCTTGCGCTGCTTGAGGCGGGCGTTCTCGGCACGCAGCTCGGCGACCTGCTCGCGCTGCCGGCCCGCCTCGCGGTAGGTCTTCACCCAGCTCAGCGCCGGCCCGATGTAGAGGTAGAGGACGAGCGCGAAGACGCCGATCAGCGCCCAGCGCCCCAAACGATCCCAGCGGATCCGGGTACGGCCTTCCATACCTGACGCGTTCGTTCGACGCGCCCGCCCACCTTCCTCTGCAACGAACCGTTCCTAAAGGGGCCTGACCCCTTTAGGAACGGAACACGCTCCGGCCCGGGTACGTCGCGTCGGCGCCGAGGGCCTCCTCGATGCGCAGCAGCTGGTTGTACTTGGCGACGCGATCGCTGCGCGAGGGCGCGCCGGTCTTGATCTGGCCGCAGCCGGTGGCGACGGCGAGGTCGGCGATCGTCGTGTCCTCGGTCTCGCCCGAGCGGTGGCTCATCACGGCGGTGTAGCCGTTGGAGCGGGCGAGGTCGATCGCGGCCAGCGTCTCCGACAGCGTGCCGATCTGGTTGACCTTGATCAGGATCGAGTTGGCCGTGCCGGCGTCGATCCCGCGCTGGAGGCGCTTGACGTTGGTGACGAAGAGGTCGTCGCCGACGAGCTGGACCTTGTCGCCGATCGACTCGGTGAGGGCCTTCCAGCCGTCCCAGTCCTCCTCGTCCATCCCGTCCTCGATCGAGAGGATCGGGTAGCGGGCGGCGAGGTCGGTCCAGTAGGCCGCGAGCTCGGAGGCGGAGAGCGTGCGGTTCTCGTGCTCGAGGTCGTAGGCGCCGTTCTTGAAGATCTCCGAGACGGCGGGGTCGAGCGCGATCGCGACGTCGGTTCCGGGCGTGTAGCCCGCGGCCTCGATGCCCTCGATCAGGGCCTGCAGGGCGGCCTCGTTGGACTCGAGGTCGGGCGCGAAGCCGCCCTCGTCGCCCACCGCGGTGTTCAGGCCGCGCTTCTTCAGCGTCGACTTCAGCGCGTGGAACACCTCGGCCCCGGTCTGGAGCGCGGACGCGAAGGACGTCGCGCCGACCGGGACGACCATGAACTCCTGGAAGTCCACCGAGTTGTCGGCGTGGGCGCCGCCGTTGAGCACGTTCATCATCGGCACCGGCAGGATGTGCGCCGCCTCGCCGCCGAGGTAGCGCCACAGCGGCAGGTTCTCCTCGGCCGCGGCCGCGCGGGCGGTGGCGAGCGAGACGCCGAGGATCGCGTTGGCGCCGAGGCGGGACTTGTTCTCGGTGCCGTCGAGCTCGATCAGCTTCGCGTCGAGCCCCTTCTGGTCGGACGCATCGAGGCCGGCGACCGTCTCGGCGATCTCGCCGTTGACGTTGCCGACGGCCTTCGTGACGCCCTTGCCGCCGTAGGCGTCGCCGCCGTCGCGCAGCTCGGTGGCTTCGAACTCGCCCGTGGAGGCGCCGGAGGGCACCGCGGCGCGCCCGTGTGCGCCGGAGCGCAGGGAGACCTCCACCTCGACGGTGGGGTTGCCGCGGGAGTCAAGGATCTGGCGTGCGTGGACCGATTCGATCTGGCTCATAGTCGCGGGCCACCTTACGCGACTCCCTACCCCAGGCTCAGCCTCGCCTTGGCGTAATACGACACTTGGGTGTCGGGATCGAGGTCCTCCCACTTGGCGCCCTGGGCGTGGGCGAGCTCCTCGGCGGCCTCGACGCGGCCGCGAAAGCGCTCGGCCGACGCGCGCAGCGCCAGCTCCGGATCGACCTTGAGCTTGCGCGCGACGTTGACCGCCGCGAACAGCACGTCCCCCACCTCGTGGAAGCGCTGCTCGCGGGTCTGCGCCTCCTCGAGCTCGGTCAGCTCGTCGCTCACGTGGTCATACGGCACGTGGTCGAAGTCAAAGCCCGTCGACGCCGCGCGCCGCTGTGTCTTGAGCGCGTACAGCGGCCCCGGCAGGTTCTCCGGCACGTCGCCGAAGATCCCCGGCTCGCGCCCGTCCTCTGACTTCTTGATCTGGTCCCAGTTCCGGAGGACCTCGGACGTTCCCTCGACCTCGACCTCGCCGAAGATGTGCGGATGCCGCCGCACGAGCTTGGCGTGCACATGCTCGGCCACCTCGGCCAACGACCCGTGCCCCCGCTCCTCCAGCAGCAGCGACAGGAAGTGCACCTGGAACAACACGTCCCCGAGCTCGTCGAGCAGCTTCGCGTCGTCACCGTCGTGCGCGGCCTGCGCCAGCTCGTACGCCTCACCGACCGTGTGCGGCACGATCGAGCGCTCGTCCTGCTCCCGGTCCCACGGACACTCGCGCCGCAGCTTGCGGATCAGCTCGTCCAGACGCGCCACCGCGTCGCCAGAGGTGCTCATCGCCCCCAGGCTACTTAAACGCGAAGCGCCGCCCTGGGGCGGCGCTTCGACGAAACGTCTGAGGTGAAGGCTTACTTACCCGTGGTCGGGGCCGGTGTCGCGTCGGTGGCCGGGGCCTGCTGCGACGGGTCGGTCGGGACCTGCTGCGTCGGGTCCGTGGCCGGGGCCGTCGGGGTGGGCGTGGCCTTCGGGCCGTTCTTGCAGTCCGTGGTCTTGTAGCCCTCGGAGCACTCGGTCTTGTCCTTCCAGCGCTTCGTGAAGTCCTTCACGAAGGTGTCCAGCGCCTTCTGCTGGTTCTGGGACTGGAGGGTCTGCTTGATCGTCTCCTTGGCCTCCGCGAGCGTCTGCTGGCTGGCGGCGGTGATGTCGGTGACGGTGAAGACGTAGTAGCCGTACTGGGTCTTGATCGGGCCCTTGAGCTCGTTCTTGTCCGCGGAGAAGACGGCGTCGTCGAGCTCCTTGTCCAGCGTGCCCTTGGCCTGGGCGGGCAGCTTGCCGCCGGCGGCCTTGGAGGTGTCGTCGATCGAGTACTTCTTGGCGACCTTGGACCAGGAGTCGCCGCCCTTGAGCGCGGCGTACGCCTTGTCGGCCTCGGCCTTGTTCTTGGTCAGGACGACCCGGAGGTCACGCTTCTCCGGCTGGGCGAAGCGGGCCTTGTTCTTGTTGTAGAAGTCCTCGATCGCCTTGTCGGAGACCGTGTCCTTGCCCTTGACGACCTTGTCGCGGATCTTGTTCGACAGGAGGTCGAGCTTGACGCGCTGGAGGATGTCGGCCTCGGTCTGGCCGGACGTCTGGAGGAACTTCTTGTAGTCGGCGTCCTTCGGGAAGCTCTGCTTCTTCTGCTCGTCGAAGGACTTCTTGACCTCGGCGTCCGTGACCTTGACCTTCATGGTGTCCGCCTCGCCCTGGATCCACTTGAAGGAGATCAGGAGCTGGAGGACCTGGTTGCGGAGCTGCTCGTACTCCTGCTTGCACTGGGTCTTGAGCTGCGTGTCGGTCACCTTCGGCTGGCCCTTGGCGGGCGCCGGGGTGGCCTTGCGCTTGGCCGCAACGCACTTGGCGTAGTCGGATTCAGGGTCCGGAACAGCGGCGTTGGCCTGGCCCGAGGACTTGGCGGCGACCGTCAGCCAATGGCTGAAGTCGGTCTTCTCGATGGATTCACCGTCCACCGTCGCCACAGAGTTGCCGGGTACGCCGCCACAGGCGGCGAAGGTTGCCCCGACGCCAGTGACGGCGGCGAGGCTGAGTGCGATGCGAGCAGCCTTGATCATGTAGTGCCTGAGAAGGGGGACGTGGACGTACAGGGCCGGGGCTAATTGGCCCGGTGCAAACGAAATAGACCTTCTCCCGGCTGCGCATGGTAGCGGCGGGTTCCGCGTAACCGCCGCTTTTTGACTCGACTTTTAGGCAGCGTCCTGGACGGATAGCAGAGCATCCGCCGCCCTGACCACCGCTGGGAACCGCTGGATCGGGTCGTCGGGAACCCGCAATGAAAGCTGGGAGCGCCCCGCTTCGTAGTTCGCGCCGGGCAGGATCTCGCGCAGCCGGCGGGCCGTCGCGGCGTCGAGATCGATCGGCGTGACCGCCAGCCGGCCGCCCTTGAAGGAGACCGCCGTGGCGCCCGCGCGGCCGAGCTTGATCCGCGCCTGCTGCAGCGTGATGAGGTTCTCGAGCGGGTCGGGGATCTCGCCGAACCGGTCCTCGAGCTCGTTGCGCAGCTCCATCAGCTCCGAGTTCTCGCGCGACCCGGCGATCCGGCGATGCACGTCGACCTTCGCCTGCTCGTACGGGATGTAGTCCGCGGGCACGTACGCGTCGACGTTGATGTCCAGGCGCACCGGCTCGGGATGCTCCGCACCCTCCTCGTCCGGGTCCGCCGCACGCACGGCCTCGTCGAGCATCTGCATGTAGAGCTCGAAGCCGAGCGCCGCGACGTGGCCGGACTGCTCGTCGCCGAGCAGGTTGCCCGCGCCGCGCAGCTCGAGGTCGCGCATCGCGACCTTGAAGCCCGCGCCCAGCTCGGTGTAGTCGCTCAGAGCCGACAGACGGTCCGCCGCCTCGGGCGTCAGCGCCGCCGCGCTCGGATACAGCAGGTACGCATAGGCCCGCTCGCGTGAGCGGCCCACGCGGCCGCGGATCTGGTAGAGCTGGCTGAGCCCGAAGAGATCCGCGCGGTCGACGATCAGCGTGTTCGCCTGCGGGATGTCGATCCCGGACTCGATGATCGACGTCGAGACCAGCACGTCGGCCTCGCCGCGCAGGAACGCCAGCATGCGATCTTCGAGCGTCTTCTCGTCCATCTGGCCGTGGGCGACGGTGAACTTGAGATCCGGGCAGAGCGAGCGCAGCCGCTCGGCGGTCTCGTCGATGTCGTCGACCCGGTTGTGCAGGAAGAACGCCTGCCCGCCGCGCGAGGTCTCGCGGAGCAGCGCCTGCTTGACCAGCTGCTCGTCGTACTCGCCGACGTAGGTCTTGACCGGCCGCCGGCCCTCGGGCGGGGTCTCGATCACGCTGATGTCGCGCAGCCCCGCGAGCGACATCTGCAGCGTGCGCGGGATCGGCGTCGCGCTCATCGAGATGACGTCGACCTTGAGCTTGAGCTGGCGCATCAGCTCCTTCTGCTTGACGCCGAAGCGCTGCTCCTCGTCGACGATCAGCAGCCCGAGGTCCTTGGCCCGGACGTCGCGGGACAGCAGGCGGTGCGTGCCGATGAGGATGTCGACCTTGCCCTCGGTGAAGCGCTTCACCGCCTCGCGCTGGTCGGCGGTGGAGCGGAAGCGCGAGACGTGCTCGATCACGAACGGCTGGTCGCGCAGGCGCTCGACGAACGTGCCGTAGTGCTGCTGGGCGAGGATCGTCGTCGGCACGAGCATCAGGACCTGCTTGCCGTCCGACGCCGACTTGACCGCCGCGCGCAGCGCGACCTCGGTCTTGCCGTAGCCGACGTCGCCGCAGATCAGGCGGTCCATCGGGCGCTCGGACTCCATGTCGGCGATCACGTTGTCGATCGCGTCGCGCTGGTCGGGCGTCTCGCGGTACGGGAACGCCTCTTCGATGTCGCGCAGCTCCTCGGAGAACTCCGGGAACGCGTGGCCGCGGCGGCGCTTGCGCTCGGCGTAGAGGTTGAGCAGCTCGCCCGCCAGCTCCTGCGCCGCGCGGCGGGCGCGCGCCTTGACCTTGTCCCAGCGCGTGCCGCCGAGCTTGGAGAGCGTCGGCGCGCCGCCGTCGGCGCCCAGGTAGCGGGAGATCTTCGCCAGCTGGTCGACCGGCATGAAGACCTTGTCGTCGCCCTGGAACTCGAGGTTCAGGTAGTCGCGGGTGACGCCGGCGACGGTCTTGGTGTCAAAGCCGGCGAAGCGGGCGATGCCGTGGTCCTCGTGGACGATGAAGTCGCCGGTGCGCAGGTCGGTGAAGGACCGGAGCAGGCCGCGGCCCTTGCGGGTCGGCCGCGTGGAGGCCTTCTTGCGGTGGATCAGCCGGTGCTCGGGGAACGCCGCGAGCTTCAGGCCGGGCGCCACGAACCCGTCGCGCAGGTTCGCCTCGGTGAACACGAGGCCGCGGGTGGCGCCGTTCAGGGACGCCTTGATGCGGTCGAGGTTGTACGCCGCGCGCTCGGCGGCGCCCAGCTGCGGCCAGGCGACGACGGTCGTGTAATCGGAGCGGACGAGCTTCTCCAGCTCGGACTCCGCCTCGCGCAGGTTGCGGGCCGCGAAGTCCGCCGCCTGGGCGCGGATCTCGATCGGCTGATCCTGGGAGATGCTGCTCAGCCGCGCCTCGGCACGGACTCCGAGCGCCTCGTTGATCTTCTTCGGGTTGACGTAGAGATGGCGCGCGTCCTGGTCGTCGAACGCCGTGCAGACGTCCTCCCAGTGGTCGCGCAGCGTCGGCTCGACGTCCTCCTCGGCCGCGACGATGATCTGCGTCCGCTCAGGGATCAGGTCCAGCAGGGCGTGGAAGTGCTCGACCGGCAGCAGCTCGGCGATGTCCGGGCGGTCCTCGTCGGTCGCGGCGATCTCGGCCAGCTCGCGATGCTCGGGCGCCAGCTCGGCCGCGGGCGAGATCTCGACGCACTCGGTCTCCCCCAGGCTGCGCTGGGTGAACGTGGAGAACCAGCGCAGCGCCTCGATCTCGATGTCGAAGAGGTCGACGCGCACGGCGCGGTCCTCGGTCGCCGGGTAGACGTCGAGCAGGCCGCCGCGGATCGCGAACTGGCCGCGGTCGTCGACCTGGTCGACGCGTTGGTAGCCCGCCGCGACGAGGTCGTTGGCAGTCTCGTCGAGGTCGAGCAGGTCGCCGACCTTCAGGACGAACCCGTGCGGGCGCAGCTTCGGGTCCGGGACCTTCTCCGAGAGCGCGGTGGCGGAGACGACCACGACCGGCTGCTCGGAGCCCTCGGGCGTGTCGGTGAGGGCGTCGAGCGCGGCGACGCGCAGGCCGACGAGGTGCGGCGGTGGGGTCAGGTGCGACTCGTAGGTGACGCCGCGGCTCGGGTAGTACCGGACCGAGCGCGGCGCCAGCCACGCGCGCAGATCGGCGGCGAGGTCGCGCGCGGCGCGGTCGTCACCCACGACGACCAATGCGGGACGCTTCGCGTCCTGGTCGGCGAGCGCGGCGACGACGAACGGGCGCAACGAGAGGCTGACGAAGGCGGAACCGCCCTCGTTGGCCAGGCGGACGGCCTGCGGATCGTGGTCAAGGTGGTTCAGAAAAGCTCGGAGCAACCCTTTTACTCTAGGACGGGTACATTTCTAGTCGTGTTGACCAAAACAGTCTTCGAGATCCTCGGCGAGCCCGTCACGTGGGCCGAGCTCGCCGGCTTCGTCACCGGCATCGCCTGCGTCGCCCTGGCGGTCGCGCAGCGGATCGAGACCTTCCCGATCGGAATCGCCAACAACGTGTTCTTCATCGTCCTGTTCGCCGACGCGCGGCTGTACGCCGACATGGCGCTGCAGGCGGTGTACATCGTGCTCGGGTTCATGGGCTGGTGGGTGTGGTGGAAACGCACCCACCAGCCGCTGCGGGTGACGCGCGCGTCGGTCGGCCTGCTCGTGGGGACCGGCGTGGCCGTGATCGCGGCGACACTGATCCTCGTGCCGATCCTGCGCGAGGCGCACGGCGCGGCGCCCGGCTGGGACGCGGCGACGACGTCGATGTCGCTGGGCGCGCAACTACTGCTGAACCTCAAGCGCCTCGAGACCTGGGTCGTGTGGATCGCGGTCGACGTGATCTACGTGCCGCTGTACTTCTCCCGCGACCTGAACCTGACCGCGGTCGTGTACATCGTGTTCCTCGCACTCTGCGTCCAGGGATGGCGGCAATGGCGCATCGTCACGGTCTAGTCCTCGGGAAGTTCCTGCCGCCGCACGCGGGCCATCACGAGCTCGTCGAGTTCGCCCTGTCGCGGTGCTCGCGCGTGACCGTGCTCGTGCTCGGGGCGTCGTCGGAGCGGATTCCGCTGGCGCTGCGGCGCGACTGGATGCGCTCGCGGCATCCGGGGGCGCGGGTCGTCGCGGGGTGGGACGAGATCCCGGTCGACTTCGATGATCCGTTGATCCACGACGCGCACATCGAGCTGATGGAGCGACTGCTCAACGAGCCGATCGACGCGGTCTTCACGGGCGAGGCGTACGGCGACCTGCTGGCTTCGCGGTGGGGTGTCGAGCACGTGCGGCTGCAGCGCGGGGGCGAGATCTCGGGGACCGCGGTGCGGGCGGATCCGGCGGCGTGGTGGTCGTCGCTGGATCCGGACGTGCGGGCGTACTTCGTGCGGCGCGTGGTGATCACGGGGGCCGAGTCGACGGGGACGACGACGTTGGCGCGGGCGCTGGCCGAGCGGCTGGGGACGCTGTGGGTGCGGGAGGTCGGGCGCGAGGTGAGCGAGGCGCGCGGGCTGCCGTACCGCTGGCGCCACGCCGATTTCGAGATGATCGCCCGCCGCCAGCAGCTCGACGAGGACCGGGCCGCGCGGGCGTCCGGTCCCGTGCTGGTCTGCGACACCGACGCGTTGGCGACGTGCATCTGGCAGGAGCGCTACATGGGGCGCTCGACAGGCGCGGTCGAGCGGATCGCGGCGTCGCGGTCGTATGCGCTCTCGGTGCTGACGAGCGACGACATCCCCTGGGAGCAGGACGGGTGGCGCGACGGCGAGCACCTGCGTGGGTGGATGACTCAGCGCTTCCGCGAGCGCCTCCGCGGACCCTGGATCGAGGTCCGCGGAAGCGTCGCGGAGCGGGTGGATCAGGTGCTCACGGCGCTGTCGTCGACAGCGTGAAGGTGAGCGTCTTGGCGTAGGTTCCGGTGCGCAGCGCGTCGGTGGGGCCGATCGCCTGCGTGAACGTCACCGGGACGTAGTCGCCGATCATGCGGCCGGTGCCGTTGGTCGTGCGGTCGGCCGTGTCGTCGTGGAGCGACGAACTTCCCGTCCTTGGCCTGCTGGACGTCGACCTCGACGAAGTCCACGCCGAACGCGAACGCGTACTCGTAGGACTGCAGCGTGTTCTCGGGGGCGTAGGTGATCGGGAGGGGTCGTCTGGGCGCTCGCCGGCGCGGCGTGGAACGCGGCGTCTCATCTTCATGCCCGCATCCCTTCACGGGCGCGGCGATCTCAAGTGAGTTTCTTGCGCGCCAGGATGTTCAGCCGCACGTAGTTCGCGTGGGTGCCGTGCTCGAGCACCGCGTCCACGAACGGCTCGCGGTCCGCTTCCGGGAGGCGCTCGAGGTGCGAGCCGAGGATCACGGTCGTGAAGTACTCCTTCGGGTGCGGCGGCTCGACCAGCCAGGGCTGCAGCCACGTCCAGATGTCGGTGAAGCCCGCGTTGCTCAGCCGGCGCGTGGTCTCCTCGGGGGTCGCGAAGTTCCACGGGCCGGGCCAGCCGCGGAGCGCGGGATGGTCGACGGCGTCGATCGCCTCCTGGACGTTGGCGACGTTGCCGAAGCCGCCGCATTGGGCGCTGATCCGGCCGCCGGGGCGCAGCGCGTCGTGCATGCGGGCGAACAGCGCGTCGTGGTCCTTGATCCAGTGGAAGGTGGCGGTGCTGAGGATCGCGTCGACGGGCTCGTCGAGCTGGAGTTCCACCAGGTCGGCGGTGAACGCGTCGATCCCGCGGGCGCGGGTCTGCTCGACCATCGCGGCGCTGCCGTCGACGGCGATCACGGTGCCGTTCGGGACGCGCTCCTTGAGGAGCTCGGTGACGCGGCCGGTGCCGCAGCCGGCGTCGAGCACCCGCTCGTCCCCGCGAAGGCCGAGCCGGTCGAGAACGTCGCGGCCCATCGTGAGCTGCGGGTTCGACATGCGGTCGTACGAGCTGGCATCCCATTCACGAGGCGGCATACGCGTGTACGTTATCGCATACGGTCGCTTCCCAGGCGGACGATCACGTCGGGCGCGCCGGGATCGGCGGGCTCGGTCTCGTGGGTCGTGTAGCCCGTGCGGAGCGTCTGCGCGATCGGGTTGGCGATCGTCGTCCGCCGGACGCTGTCGATCGTGGTCCTGTGCCGGTTCGTCCTGGGTGAGCGATCGACCAGGAACGTCGCCTTCATGTCGCCGAGCGCCGCACGCAGCTCGTCACGGGTCGCCGCGGCAAGGCCCTCGGTCTGCGTCTCGTTGATCAGCAGGATCCGCGGCGGATCGGCGAGCCGAGTGGCCGTGAACGCGTCGCCGGGCCGGAGCCCGCCGAACTCCTCCCGCACGACATTTGCGCTCACGGGCAGTCGTGTGCGGGTTCCCTGGATGCCGAACTCGACCTGGCCCCAGCTGTCCGGCACGAGCCCGGTGACCCAGCCGCTGTCCAGCTCGAACGCGCGGCCGGCGAGGATCTCGTCGAGCGTGAAGCAGAGACCCGCCGTCGGCTTTTCGGTGACGAGGCAGACCCCGGGGCCGCGATCTCGGACGGCCCCGCAGCGTGTCGAGCGGTCGAGCACGCGGTCCGTCGGCACGAGCAGCACGTCGCCGACCCGGCGCGCGGCGTCGCGCCCGTAGTTCCCGATCGGGAGCCACCCCAATGCGCCCCCGGGCAGCGCGTCGGACCTGCGCGGCTCGCGGCGGAGCACGGCGAACTCCCGCAGGATGGCGTCCGGCGTGCCGTGCGCGGTGACCGTCATCGGCCCGCGACAGTCCGCGGGCGCCGCAGGCGCGGGCAAGCTCGTCCCGCGCGTCGCCGGCGTCTCCGGGGCCGGCGCGGGCCGGACGACGAGCGTGAGCACCGCGGCCAGGGCGGCCAGCGCGACGAGGACCGCGCCGCCGCGCGCCAGGCCGACCCGGCCCGCGCCGCGGCGAGCGCCCGCCCTCGGCCGACCTCGCCCCGCGGCGCCGACGCCGCGCGCGCCCAGCACGCGGCGCCACCCCGCGCTCACGCCACGCGCCGCCGCGGTCCGGCGGCGGGCGGCGGCGAGCAGCTCCCGCTCGAGGTCGTCGACGAAGTCGTTCATTGGCCCTCCAGTCGTGAGCGCAGGCCGGCGAGGCCGCGGGAGACGCGCTTGCGGACGACGGACTCCGACGTGCGGGCGCGGGTCGCGATCTCCGCGTAGTCCTGCTCCTCGAGGACGCGGGCGAGGACGGCGTCGCGCTGGTCGGGCGGGAGCGCCGCGAGGCCCTCGTGCAGCAGCCGGGCGGAGGCGTCGGCGGTGGCCAGCGCCTCGACCCGCTCGAGCCCCTCGTCGGTGAGGGTGATCGGATCCATGCCGAGCCGGCGGCGGGCGCGGTCCTCGACCGCGCCGCGCCGGGCCGCCTCGGCGAGCTGGCGGCGCGCGATCCCGTACAGCCACGCGATCGCCGGTCCCTTCTCCGGGCGGTGGCGGTGCGCGCCGCTCAACGCAGCAGCGAACGTCTCGGCGGTCAGGTCGGCGGCGAGCTCCGCGTCGCGGGTGCGGCGCGCGAAGTAGGCGAGCAGCACCGTCACGTGGCGGCGGTAGAAGACCGCGAAGGCCTCGGGCTCCGCGCGCGTGGCGGCGAGCAGGTCGTCGTCGGAGCGTTCGTCCATCTGCTCCGTACTTAGGGACCTGGCTCGTTGTTGTGACTCAGCTGAGCTCGAAGCGCAGCGTCGCGGGCTGCGGGCCGGCCTCGGACACGGTCAACTGGCCGTGCGCGTTGCGGTAGGCGCCGGTCCCGCCGGTGATCGCCTGGATGAACGGCGACGTCTCCTCCTGCGCGTCGGTGACGAGGCCGGTGGCGACGATGTCACCGGCCGGGAGGTGCGTGACGTTGTCGCACTGGGCGACGTCCGCGCGGACCCGGACGCAGACGACGTGGCTGGAGCCGATCTTCTGAGCGCCCTTGAAGACGTCCATCGAGATGATCTGCTGGTCGCCGACGCCCGGGCCCGGCGTGCCGAGGTCGATCATCGTCGGCGGGGCGATGACCTTGCCTGTGACCTCGAAGGCCTTGCCGTTCTCGTGGGCGGACGCGCCCGCGGCGGTGAGGGCGAGGGCGACGATCGGGATGGGGAGGAGTCGAGTGATCTTCATGGCGCCGGAGGCTCCCCGGCCGGCGCTCAGCCGACCTCAGGGGCGCCCCCGAGACTTTCCCCGAGAGCACGCGGGAGCTGCGAGCGCGAGCTGATGTCGAGCTTGCGGTACGTGCTCGTCAGGTGGACCTCGATCGTCTTCTCGGTCAGGAACAGCGCCTGCGCGATCTCGCGGTTCGTCATCCCGTCGCCCGCCATCCTCGCCACGCGGCTCTCGCTGGCGGTCAGGCGGCTGCGGCTCTCGATCGGGTCGCGTCGCGGCCGCGCCCCGGCGGCGACGAGCTCGTCATGCGCCCGCGCCGCGACCGCCGTCGCGCCGCACTCCGCGGCGACCGCGACGGCCTCCCGCAACGGCTCCCGCGCGTCGGCGCGCTTGCCGCCGCGGCGCACCGCGGCGCCGAGCTCGAGGAGGGAGAGCGCGAGCTCGAGCCGCGCGGGCGAGGGCCGCAGCACCGCGACCGACTCCGCGAGGAGCGCCGCGGCGCCCCGCGCCGCCTCGCCGCCCACGGGCGCCGCGCGCCCGCCCTTCGCGGCCGCCAGGCCCGCGGCGCGCAGCGCCATGCCCAGCGGCCGCGGGTCGCCGAAGCGCCGGGCGCGGGCGACGTCCTCCTCGGCCAGCGCGAGCGCCTCGTCGACGCGGTCGAGCGTCGTGAGCAGGCGGACGGCGTCGGAGCGCCAGGTCGAGTGGGCGGGTGTGCGGATGCCCCAGGCGGCCTCCAGCTCGCGGCTCGCGAGCAGCTCCGCCAGCGCCTCCTCGTGGCGACCGGTCGCGGCGCGGACACGGGCGCGGACCTGGCGGGTGCCGACGGAGGCGCGGCCGGACATCGGGTCCTGCTCGAGGCCGAGGTCGTGCCAGAGGCGCTCGGCGCCCTCGACGTCGTCCTGCACGAGCCGGATCTCGACCAGCGCGAGCGCCGCGGGGCGGATCATGAAGCTCGGGTGGGCGGCGGCGTTCTCGGCGTCGGCCTCCGCCTCGGCGAGGTTCCCGCGCCGCCACCACGCGCCCGCCCGCAGGTGCGAGCCCTGCACGAAGGAGAGGAACGAGCCGTGCTCGCGGGCCCAGTCGATCACGCGCGTGAACCCCTGCGTCGCCTCGACGAGCGCGCCGCTGAACAGGAGCGCGAGCGGCGCGCTGTAGACCGCCGGGCTTCCCGGGCCGGGATCGTCGAGCAGGCCGAGCGTGCGTTGGCCGAGCTCGCGCGCCCGCGCCGCGTCGCCCGTCATCGCCTCCCGGTAGGCGAGGCCGGAGACGAACAGCCGCTCGCCGGGCGTGCGCGGGTCGTCGACCTCGGCGCCGAACCGGAAGCCCGCCTCGCGCGCGAGCGCGGCGGCCTCGCGGTTCCCCTGCGAGGCGGCGGCCCGCGTCGCCTGCAGCAGCAGCCCGAGCTCCCGCTGCTCGTCGGACAGCGCGTCGATGGCGGCCGAGAGCGCCGCGACCGCCTCCACCGGCCGGCCGGCGAGCTGCAACGCCGCGCCGAGCTCGGCCGCGACGGCGGGATCGTCGGCCGCCGCCGCGAGGTGCTCGGCGGCCGCGTCGTACTGCGCCGACTGCAGCTCGACCGCACCGAGCTCGCGCTTGACCGCGCGCTCGTCCTCGGGCGCCGGCGGCTCGAGCAGCGCACGCCGGAGGTGGCTCAGCGCGACCTCGGTCGCCCCGCGCCGCCGAGCGCTGGCGGCGGCCTCGCGCAGCACCCGCACGGCCTCCGGATCGCCCGCGGGATCGCCCTCGTGGCGATGGATCGCGACCCGCTCCGCGTCCGCTCCCGCAGCGGTGAGCAGCTGCGCCGCCCGCGCATGCCCGCGCGCCCGGTCGCCGGCGGACAGCTCCGCGTACACCGACTCGCGCACGAGGGGATGGACGAACGAGAGCCGCCGCCCGCCGCGCTGCTCGGGCCCGCCGGCCGAGGCTGCGGCGGCGCCCGCCGGGGCCGCGTCGTCGCGCGACGTCACGATCGCGGCGTCCTCCAGCGCGTCGGCGGCGCGGCTCGCCTCGTCGGGCTCGAGCTCGGCGAGCGCGGCTGCCAGGGCGGGTTCGGCGCCGTCGCCGAGGATCACGACGGCGCGCGCGAGCGCGGTCGCCGCCGGGGGCAGCCGGCGCAGCCGCGCCAGCGCCGAGCGCGACACCGTCCGCGAGGTCTGCCGCTCGACCAAACCCGCGTTGGCGGCCGTCGGGGCGACCGTGGCCAGCTCGCGGAGGAGCTCGCCGAGGAGGAACGGGTTGCCGCCGGTGACCCGCGCGCAGGCGGCGGTGAACGCGTCGTCCGGGGGGCCGAGCGTGTCGGCGATCGCGCGGGCGACGGCGTCGACGCTGAGCCCGCGCGGCTCGAGCACCTCGATCGACGGGTTGTGGGCGAGGTTGTCGAGCACCGGCTGTCCCTCGCCCGCCTCGGCCGGGCGGGCCGCGGCGATGAGGCTCACGGCGAGACCGTCGAGCCGCTGCGCGAGGTACGCAAGCCAGCGCAACGACGCCAGATCGGCCCAGTGGATGTCGTCCACCAGCACCAGCAGCGGACGCTCGGCCGCGAGGTTCGCGACGAGCCAGTAGAGGCCGTGGAGCGCCGAGCCCGCGTCCTGCTCACCGCCGACGCCCTCGAGGACCGGTCGCGCGAGGGCCGCCGCGCCCGCGAACACGCCCTCGTGCGCCGCCGGTTCAAGCAGCTGGCGCACGACCGCGAACGGGAAGTCGCGTTCGAGCTCGGACCCCCGCGCGCTGAGCACTCCGTGCCCGCCCGCCAGCTCACGCGCCGCGGCCAGCAGCCGCGTCTTGCCGATCCCCGGCGGCCCTTCGATCAGCAGCCCCGCCCCGCCGTCCGCCAGCACGCGCCGGATGGCCGAGATCTCCGCGTCGCGCTCCTGCACGGCCGAACTCTATGGGGATGCGGTTCGGGGGTGTCCCCAATGTCGCGCGGAGCGGGAAGCGGGATCGTCGACGGCATGAACTCGACGATCGATCCCGGCGCCCAGATCGGCCACGTCCACCTCAAGGTGGCCGACCTCGACCGCGCGCTCGCCTTCTACCGCGATGTCCTCGGCTTCACGGTCACCGGCCGCATCGGCGACCAGCTCGCGTTCCTCGCTGCAGGCGGTTATCACCACCACATCGGGCTGAACACGCTCGAGAGCGCGCACGGCACCCCGCCCGCGCCGGCCCACACCGGGCTCTATCACGCCGCGATCCGGTACCCCAGCCGCGCGGCGCTGGCGAAGGCGCTCGCGCAGATCCGGGCGAGCGACTACCCCGTCAGCCACGGCTCCGACCACGGCGCGTCGGAGTCGATCTACCTCACCGATCCTGACGGCAACGGCCTCGAGCTCTACTGGGACCGCCCGTTCGACGAGTGGCCGCGCACGCCCGACGGCGAGCTCGCGCTCGTCAACCTGCCGCTCGACCTGGACGCGTTCAGCCGATGATGCGCTCGGCCTCGTCGGCCGCGCGCGACACCAGGTCGGCGACCTCAGCCGTCGACTGGCGCCAGCGCCCGAGCACGTAGGCGGCGACGATGTCCGGGTCGGTCGAGTCCGGCCGCCCGACGCCGATCCGCACGCGGTGGAAGTCCGCCGACCCCAGCTCGCGCTTCAAGGACTTCAGCCCGTTGTGGCCCGCCAGCCCGCCGCCCAGGCGGGAGCGGATGTCCCCGAACGGCAGATCGATCTCGTCGTGCAACACCACCACACGGTCGAGATCGAGCTTGAATGACCCTCGGGCGGGGCCGGCCGAACGCCCCGCCTCGTTCATGTAGGTCTGCGGCTTGAGCACCGCGACGCGGGGGCCGCCGGAACGCGTACGTCCTTCCGAAAGCTCACCCGCGAACTTCTTCTTCGGCTTGGGGAGATCCCAGCGCCGGGCCAACTCCTCCGCGACCTTGAAGCCGACGTTGTGCGGCGTCTCGACGTAGCCGGGCCCGGGGTTGCCGAGCCCGACGATCAGCCAGTCGACCGGTGTGGAGGAGAAGACCTTCAGGACTCGTCGCCCGAGGCGTCGCCCTCGGCGGGCGCCTCGGCGTCGCCCTCGGCCTCAGCCTCGGCGTCGCCCTCACCCACGAGCTGCGTCTCGGTCTCGATCTCATCCTCGACCGGCTCGACGGTCGGCGGGGTGATCGTCGCGATGACGGTCTCGTCAGGGTCGTCGAGCAGCGTGATGCCCGCCGGGGCGGTGACCGCGGAGAGCGTGAGCGTCTCGTTGATCTCCATCGCGGAGACGTCGTGCGTGATCGAGTCCGGGATGTCACCCGGCAGCGCCTCGATGTTGACCTCGCGCGTCTCCTGGGAGAGCACGCCGCCCTGGACGACGCCAGGCGCCTCGTCGGCGCCGAGCAGCTCGAGGACGACGGTCGTCTGGATCGTCTCGTTCATGTTCACGCGGAGGAAGTCCACGTGCATGATGTCCCCGCGCACCGGATGGCGCTGGAGGTCCTTGACGAGCACAGGAGCGCTCTTGCCACCGTCGACGGAGATGTCGAGGATCGCTCCCGAGTGGGCGAGCGTGTTGCGGAGGATCCGCGCGTCAACGGAGAAGTGAGACGGCTCACCGTCACCGCCGTAGATGACGCCGGGCACCTCGCCCGAGCGGCGGAGCCGCCGGGCGGTACGCGAGCCCTCGGGGTCGCGGGCGTTGAGGGAAAGCTTCGTGGAGTCGGCCATGATCTGAGTTGTCACCGCGGGCATGGGTAGTCGGCGCGATGAGCGGCCGAGCATGGTAGCGAACCTGGGTTATGGACAGCGGGCCGAGTGGGTAATCATTGAGCAATGTCCCCCGACGCGGAGCTGCTTGTGATCTTCGGCGTTCTCCACCTCGTGGCCCTCGTGCTGGGCGGCGCGCTCTTCTTGATGTTCCTTCGGTCCGACGGCGCGTCTTCTTGGTCCGGCGACGACGAGGACGACTCCGGCGGCGGCGGCAACGACCGCATCTCGGACAAGCCCAAGACCTCGCCCTCAGGCGGCATCCCGCTCCCGTTCGCCGTCCAGTCGGACAAGCGCATGCGCACGGGTCACGACAAGCTCGCGGACCCCGGCCGCCGCCGGGTCCGGACGCGCAAGCCCGTGGAGCCCGCGCGCCCGAGCCGTCGCCGCGTGACTAGGTAGCCGGGACGAACTGCTGCGTCGACTTGTACCAGCGCTGGACCTCGGCCCAGGCCGGCTTGCGTACGCCGTCGTACGTGATCAGGCCCTTCTGGTGGATCGGGTTCGTCGGCCGCGGGTTGCCGCCGTCCCAGCCCGGTCGCACCCAGAACTCGTTCAGCGCCCAGTAGATCGCCCCGCTGAGCCACGGCTTGGAGCCGATCACGCCCAGCTGGTAGTTGATCCACTCGTTCTGGAAGGCCCAGGTGCCCTTCTCCTCGGCCGGGCCGTCGCGGTTGGCCTCCGCGCCGAACTCGGTGATCATCAGCGCCTGGTTGGGGTAGCAGGCGCGGGCCGCGTCGAGGTAGCCGGAGAGCTTGGTGCGGTCGAAGATCTGGCCGCTCGGCCCCGGGTACCAGCCGAAGTAGTCGTTGAGCCCGAGCACGTCGAGTGACTTGTACTCGGCCGCCTGGCAGAGCGAGCTCGGGTACGCCGCGACCGCGAGGCCCACGGGCCGCGTCGGGTCCATCTGCTTGGCGAACTTGACCGCGGCGTTGATGTAGGCGACCTGCACCGGTCCCGGCTGGGACGAGAGCTCGTTGCCGACCGACCAGAGCATCACCGACGGGTGGTTCTCGTTGGCGTTGATGTTCTTCGAGAGCTCCTCGACCGCCAGCCGCCGCACCGTGGGCTCCTTCAAGACCTCCGTCTTGACGCTGTAGACCGGGATCTCCGACCAGATCAACAGGCCCAGCCGGTCCGCGAGCTCGTGCGTGTACGGGTGCAGCGGGTAGTGGGTGCGCAGGACGGTCGCGCCGAGCTCCTTGGCGTCGTTGACCAGCTGCTCGCGTCGCGCGTTGTCGATCGCGAAGCCCTGCGCCTTGGAGTCCTCGTGCAGCCCGACGCCGCGGACGTTCAGGTACTGCCCGTTGAGTATCAGCCGCCCGTTGACCACCTTGATCGACCGGATCCCGCTGTGCAGCGAGTAGCCGGCGACCTTCTTGCCGTCCACGCGCACCGTGAAGGCCACGTCGTACAGGTACGGGTCCGACGGCGACCACAGGTGCGGCTTGTCGATCCGGACGCTGTCCGAGAACTCGACGATCGAATCGCGCCCGACGGTCTTGGTCCCCAGATTGAACTTGCGGTCGCCGAACTTGCCCGTGATCTGGGCCCGCTGCCCGTCACGCGCGTAGTTCTTGAGGTTGATCTTCGCGTCGATCCGCGCCGGGCAGGTCGCGCAGTCGATGAGCGGGCGCACGAGGACCTTCTGGAAGTCGAGCTTGTCGACCTTGCGCAGGTAGACCTCGCGCTGGATGCCGGAGTAGTTCCACCAGCCACCGGTCGGGACGCCGTCCGTGTTGAGGCCGGAGGGCGGGAAGTCGGTGATCTTGCGGCGCGAGTCCACACGCACGACGAGCCGGTTCGTGCCCGTGCGCTTGAGCGCCTTGGCGACCATCTCGAACGGGATGTACGCGCCGGTGTTCTCGCCCAGCGGCGTGCCGTTCAGCCACACCTTCGCGCGGTAGTTGACCGACTCGAAGCGGAACACCCACGCCAGGTCGGTGTCCGCGCTCGGCAGCACGAAGTCCTTGCGATACCAGCCGATCCCACCCGCCATCGACTCGTTCGACGGGTCGCCGAGGTTCCACACGTTCGGCACCGTCGTCTTGATCCAGCCGCTCGTCGACGTCTGGCGCATGAAGCGGTTCTTGACGCCCTGGTCCTCGTTGTCCAGCCGGAACAACCACTGCCCGTCGAGCAGGTAGCGGCCCTCCGGACCGTCCTTGTAGAGGGCTTTCTCGGTGGGTTTATCGGCGGCGTGCGCGGCCTGGGGAACGACCAGGAGCAGCACGAATACAGGCAGGAGGAATCGAAGGCGCGACCGCATCACGGGCAATCTCAACACGGGCGGCGGCGGATAGTTCCGCTACGGGCAGGACGATTCACGGCCGATGGGGGCGGAGATCGAGAGCAGTTCGACGGTGGCGCCCGAGAGCGGGCCGTCGCGGCGCACACGCACGCACTGGACGACCGGCAGTCCGTCGCGTCCCGCGCGCCAGGCGACGCGGCCGGTGCCGACAGCGTTGGTCAGCGGGAGTTGGACGCTCGGGCGGTACTGGAGGATCTCGACGTCGCCGGGACGCTTGAGCTTGCTCACGAACGCGTCGGTGGCGGCGGCGCACGCGGGCTCCTTCGCACACGCCGGCGTGTCATGCAGGACCGCCTTGGCGTCCCCGCGCGCCTGGGCCTGGGTGATCTCGAGCACCTTCGAGCGCTCGGTCCCCGTGGCGGTCAGCGATCGCGCGAGCATCGCCGAGATGCCGAGGAAGAAGAACAGCCCGAAGCCGATGACGATGTAGAGCTGCGACCGCTTCACGCGGCCGCAACGCTATCCCGTCTGATGAAAATCTTCGCCTGAGAGTTCGAGGAACCGCTGCACGGACGCCTCCTGGCGGCCCAGCTGCTCCGCCAGCTCGCGGGCGTGTTCGGCGGCCAGCTGGAGGAAGTCCTCGAGGCAGCGCTCCGGGTCGTCCGGCAGCGGATAGACGCGCACGACGTCCTGCTGGCCGACGGCGATCCCCATCGGCGGCCGGCCCGCGGCCAGCGGGCGGGCGCCGCAGACCGCCGTGACGACGATCTGCTTCTCGGGCGAGACGAGCGCGGTCGGGAGCAGCCGGTGGGCGGGCAGGCGGACGTCGAGCTTCAGGCGCCGGTCGACCCGCACGTGGTCTCCGACCATGTCCTCGAACGGCTCGCGCCAGATGTCGAGCACGGTGTCGGCGCCGATCAGGGCGTCGCGCAACGCGCCCGCCTGTTCGGCGAAGAGGTGCTCGGCCTCCGCGCGGTCCTCGGCGGCGGCGAGATCGAGGTCGAGCGGGACGCGCATGAGCTCGTCCTTGCCGACGGCCTCACCGGCCCCGCGGCCGCCGTGGGCGATGTAGGTCTGGATCGTCCCGAGGTCCTTCCGGCCGTGGAAGACCACGGTCAGCGCCTCGGAGAGGCTGAGCGGGGTGACGCGCAAGGCGACCGAGGCCGCGGCCTCGGCGTCGATCAAAGCCCGCTTGAGGATGTCGTCTGCGTGTTCGTCCATGTCGTGCTTCCCAGAGACGAGTATCGGTCCTTGTGCCTAACATCATTACCGCCTCGCGGTCGGATTACGCTACCGCCGATTGGACAGGCCGTCGGAACGGGTATCGTCGGCGTCCGTGAGCTTCATCTACAAGCCGTTCGGCTTCATCCTCGGCATCGTCGCGGGCCTGCTGAGCAGGCGGCTGTTCGACTACACGTGGACGAAGATCGACGACTCGGAGCCGCCGAAGGGCATCACGGAGCAGGCCGCATGGCCGAAGATCCTCACCGCCGCGGCGCTCCAGGGCGTGATCTTCCAGACCACGCGCGTCATCGTCGACCGCTATGGCGCGATGGGCTGGCGCTACCTCACCGGGTTCTGGCCCGGCCCCAAGCAGGTCAAGCTCGACGACGAATGACGAAGCCGCGTTCGCGGTAGTCCGCGAGGGCGTCCTCGAACCCGGCGAAGTCCTGCTGCACGAGACGTTGCAGCGGGCTCGGGTCGCCGGCGCGCAGCCACGCGCTCGGCGGCGGGCCGGTGCCCTCCTCGAGCAGCTGGAGCAGGATCATGATCTCCGGCCGCAGGTCCTCCTCGCCCGTGATGACCGCGATGGGGTCGCTTCCGAGGGTCTGCAGCAGCTCCTCGTCGGTGAGGCCCAGGACGGTCTGCAGGCGTGCGGCGCTCAGAACAGCTGGTTCTCGCCGCCGAAGACCTCGGCGACGGAGTCGTCGGTGAAGATACGGCGGATCGAGTCCGTCAGCAGGTCGGCGACGGACAGCACCGTGATGTTGTCCGGGGCGCCGGGGCGCAACGGGATCGTGTCCGTGGTGACGATCCGCTCGAACGGGCTCGCCGCGAGGTTCTCGAAGGCGTTGCCGGAGAGCACCGGGTGGGTGGCGGCGGCGAAGACGCGGCGCGCGCCCTCGTCCTTGACCGTCTCCCCCGCGGCGCGCAGCGTGCCGGCGGTGTCGATGATGTCGTCGACGATCACGGCGGTCTTGTCCTTCACGTCGCCGATCACGTAGGCGATCTCCGCCACCTGCTGGGCCGGGCGCTCCTTGTTGAGGATCGCCAGCTCGGCGCCGACCTTCTCCGCGAACTTCTTGGCCAGCTTCACGCGGCCCGCGTCGGGGCTGACCACGACCAGGTCCTCGAGCTGCTGGTCGCGGAAGTACTGCGTGAGGATGAACATCGCCGTCATGTGGTCCACGGGCTTGGAGAAGAAGCCCTGCACCTGGCCGGCGTGGAGGTCCATGGTCAGCACGCGGTCCGCGCCCGCGGCCTCGAGCATGTGGGCGACGAGGCGGCTGGAGATCGGCTCGCGCGGCGCCGACTTCTTGTCCTGGCGGCTGTAGCCGAACCACGGCGTCACGGCGATCACGCGGTGCGCGGAGGCACCCACCGCCGCGTCGATCATGATCAGCAGCTCCATCAGCGCGTCGTTGGCGGTGATCCCCGTCTCCGGATTCCCGCACGTCGGCTGGACGATGAAGACGTCAGCGCCTCGGATCGACTCCTCGTAGCGGCAGTACACCTCGCCGTTGGAGAAGGTCTTGAGGGTGACTCCGCCGAGCTCGAGGCCCAGCTTGTTGGCGATCTTCGCGGCGAGCTCGGGATTCGAGCGGCCGGCGAAGAGCATCAGCCGCTTGTCATAGCCGCTGAGCGGCAGTGACGTGGCCGATGAGGTTCTAGGCGACAGGGCGCTCACGGCATGAGGGAGTGTACGTCGGGCGGCGGTCGTCACGGCTTCCGGCGTTCCGCATAGTCCGCGATGTTCGTCTGCCGGGCGCGGGCGATCCCGAGCGCGTTCTCCGGGACGTCCTCGGTGATGACGCTCCCAGCGCCGGTGAAGGCGCCGTCGCCGACCTCGACCGGGGCGACGAATGCGGTGTCAACGCTCGTTCTCACGTTGGACCCGATTTTAGTGCGGTGCTTCTTGAAGCCGTCGTAGTTGGCCGTGATGTTGCCGGCGCCGATGTTCGTGTTCTCACCCACGTCGGCGTCACCGATGTAGGACAGGTGCGGGACCTTCGTGCCCTTGCCGATGCTCGAGTTCTTGATCTCCACGAACGCGCCGGCCTTGGCGTTCGGGTGCAGGTGGGCGTCGGGGCGCAGGTAGGCGAACGGGCCGATCGTGCCGTGGTCGTCGACGCGCGCCTTGACCAGGTAGGAGTGTGGGATCGACACCCCGTCGCCGATCTGCGAGTCCGTGATCGTCGTGAACGGGCCGATGCGGCAGTCGTTTCCGATCGTCGTTGCGCCCTTGAGGACCGTGCCGGGCTCGATCACCGTGTCGCGGCCGATGTCGACCTCGACGTCGATGTGCGCCGTGTCGAGGTCGACGATCGTGACCCCATTGCGGGCGTGCCACTCGTTGATGCGCCTTTGCGCCAACTTGCGCACCTGCTCGAGCTCGACCCGGTCGTTGACGCCGAGCGTGATCGTGAAATCCGTGACCAGGTGACCGGCGATCGTCTCGCCCGCTTCCCGCAGCTTCGGGAGGGTGTCCGGCAGGTACAGCTCGTTCTGCGCGTTGTCGGAGTCGATGTTCTGGAGCGCCTCGAGGAGGTGCTTCCCGCCGAACGCGTAGACCCCGGTGTTGACCTCGCGGATCGCGAGCTGCTCGGGCGTCGCGTCGCCGGCGGCGCCCTTGGCCTCGACGACGCGCGTCACGTTGCCGTGCTCGTCCCTGAGGACGCGGCCGTACTGCGCGGGGTCGTCAGGCTCCATCGTCGCCATCGTGGCCGCCGCGCCGCTCTCCTCGTGCGCGGCGACGAGCTCCCTGATCGCCTCAGACGAGATCAGCGGCACGTCGCCGTTGATGATCACCACGGTGGCGTCCGGGGCGATGTGCTCCGTGGCAGCGGCGACCGCACCACCGGTCCCGTTGGGCTCGGGCTGCACGGCGAGGGCGACGTCGTCGGGCAGCCAGTCCTCGAGCCGCCGCTTCGGGTTGTCGACGACGACGACCTTGCCCGCACCGGCCTCCTGCGCGGCGGTCACCGGCCAGAGGATCAGCGGGCGCCCGCAGAGCGGGTGGAGAACCTTGGGCAGCGCGGAACGCATGCGCGTTCCCTCGCCGGCGGCGATGATGACGACCGTGGGCGCGGACACCGCTCGCATCGTAGTATCGGGGCGCCTCTACTTTGGTGGGGAGTCGTCCAACAGGCCAGGACACCGGGTTTTGGTCCCGGGAATCAGGGTTCGAGTCCTTGCTCCCCAGTCGCGGTGCCGTCCGGCACCGATGCGAACATGTGTTCGTGCAGCGCTACGCTCGCGACGAACTCGAAGCCGCGGTCGCCGTGTCGGCGACGATGACCGAGGTGCTGCGCCATTTCGGGCTGCGTCCGGCGGGTGGGAACCACCGTGTCCTGCGCCATTGGCTGACCGAGTGGGAGATCTCGACGGAGCACTTCACGGGAACTCCGCCGCCGCGGGGCCGCGAGCCGATCCCACTCGAAGACGTCCTCGTCGAGAGCTCGCAGTACAGCCGGCGCAGCCTCAAGCAACGGTTGTACGACACCGGTCTCAAGGACAGGGTCTGCGAGCTCTGCGGTCAGAACGAGCTGTGGAACGGGCGCCACATGTCGCTGGTCCTGGACCACATCAACGGCCGCGCCGACGACAATCGACTCGAGAACCTTCGGATCGTCTGCCCGAACTGCAACGCCACGCTCGAAACGCACTGCGGCAAGGCGAATCTGCGAACGATCCAGGACCAGGCATGCGAGCGCTGCGGTCGGTCCTTCCGTCCGAAGTCGGCGAAGCAGCGGTTCTGCTCGCGGGAATGCGGGACGCGCTGGGAGCGGGGCGGGTTGCCGCGGCCGGGAGCGCGGCGGGTGGAGCGGCCGTCGTATGAAGTGCTCGTGAGGGAGGTCGAGGCGGAGGGGTGGCGTGCGGTCGGGCGGCGGTACGGCGTGAGTGACAACGCGGTCCGGAAATGGGTGCGTGGGTACGAGCGCGCACGCGCAGGTGCGCCTTCGGGGAGAGATGGCGTCGAATCGTTCGAATAGCGCCTAGGCTGGCGGCCTCCATGCGCATTCGTTCGTTCGCCGTCGCCGCGGTCGCGGCCTTTCTCGTGCCCGTCGCTCCGGCGTTTGCGGGCGATCCGACCATGCCGTTGTCGCAGGTGCAGGCCGGGATGCAGTGCACCGGCCGGTCGGTGATCCAGGGCACCGCGATCAGCACGTTCGACGTGACGGTGCTGGATGTCGCGGCGGGTGAGGCGGCGGGGATCGGGAACATCCTGATCCAGGTCTCCGGGCCGGCGGTCGACGCGACGGGCATCGGGCCGGGGTTCTCGGGGTCGCCGATCTACTGCCCGGACGCGCAGGGCGTGCAGCGGGTGATCGGGGCGATCTCGCAGTCGGTGAACGAGTACGGCGGGAAGGTGGCGCTGGCGACCTCGATCGACGCGATCCTCGGGACGCCTGTGGACGTGCCGAACCGGCCCGCGTCGACGCGGATGAAGGCGGCGATGGCACGGGCGAAGCCGATCGCCGCGCCGCTGTCCGTGAGTGGGTTGAACGCGCCGCTGGCGAACGCGCTGACGAAGGCGGCCGCGAAGGCGGGGCGGCCGGTGCTGGCGGTGCCGGCGGGGCCGCTGGGATGGTTCCCGCCGCAGACCCTGCAGCCGGGGTCGGCGGTGGCGGTCGGCTACTCCAACGGTGACGTGCGCACGAGCGCGACCGGCACCGTGGCCTACGTCGACGGCGACCGGGTCTGGGTCTTCGGCCACGAGCTGGAGGGCAACGGCAAGCGGGCGCTGCTCCTGCAGGACGCATACGTCTACAAGATCATCAACAACCCGCTGCAGATCGGGGCGATCGCTTCGACCTACAAGCTCGCGGCGTCGGGCCACGATCTGGGCACGGTCACCAATGACGGCTTCAGCGCGGTCACGGGCCGGACGGGCGTGTTCCCGCACACGGTGCCGATCCAGGTAATCGCCGATGACGAGGACACCAAGGGCCGCAACGTGGTCAACACGGGCGCGGCGGACGAGGCGGCGGTCGACCTGCCGAGCGGCGGGTCGTGGACGTCGGCGATCGCGCCGCTGGCCGTCACCCAGGGGATCAGCAGCGTGCTCGGCAGCGTGCCGGGCCGCCTGACCGGCGAGATGTGCGCGCGGATCACGGTCGCGGAGATCAAGAAGCCGCTGCGGTTCTGCAACCGCTACGTGTCGGCGAGCGGCGGCCAGAGCGAGGACGGCGGCGCGTCGAACGCGGTGCTCAGCGGCGCGGCCAACGACCTCGGCTCCGCGCTCGCCTCGATCGACGCCTACACCGGCACGCCCCCGAACGTGACCGGCGTCAACGTGCAGGTGAAGGTCCACCGCGGCACCGACCAGGCGTTCATCCGCGACATCTCGCTGCCCGAGAACGTGCGCGCGGGCCAGAAGGTCAAGGTCAAGGTCAAGCTCCAGGTCGTGCGCGGCAAGAGGCTCACCCGCACCTACTCGATGACGATCCCGCGCGACACCCACTCCGGTCGCCAGACGCTGCGCCTCGTCGGCCAGGACGCCGACCAGGGCGCCGACGCCTTCACGACGATCATCCTCGGCGGGGACGAGGAGCAGAACGAGGGCGGCGACCCGGGCCCGGCGTCGCTCGACGAGCTCGCCGCCCAGGTCCGCTCGACGGCGCGCTACGACGGCGTCTCGCTGCGCATCGGCCGCGTCCGCGGCGAGGCGTTCCGCGACGACGACTACCGCATCTCCGGCCAGGCCGAGACGACGATCCGCGTGTCGCGCTAGGGGCGCATCACCTTGGGCGGTGGGCCGCCAGGCCCACGTCAGTCCGAAGCGGCGAAGCGGTAGACGATGCCCGGGGGCTTCGGGGCGTCGATGTGCGGGAGCGCGGCGCGCAGCACGGACGCGAACGCGTCGGCGGATGCCGCCATGTTCTCCACGAGCGCCTCGACGGGGGTCGCGTCGTCCTTGACGCCGTTGGCGTAGTCGGTGAGGAAGCCGAGGAGCGCGTAGGGAAGCTCCAGCTCGCCGCTCAGCACCGTCTCCGGGCCGGCGGTCTGCGACACCGCGGTGACGCCCGCCGCCGCCAGCGACCGGATCTCGGCCGCCGTGTTGAAGCGGGGTCCGTCGACGTGTCCGTAGACGCCGCCGTCGCGAACCGGCACGCCCGCGTCGGCCGCGCCCGCAAGCAAGGCGCCCCGCAACTCCGACGAGAACGGGCCCTCGTAGATCCAGTGCCCGCGGTCGACCGCTCCCGGCTCGGTGAAGTACGTGCACAACGACCCGTCGGGCAGCCGGTTCGACAGGAAGTGGAGGTCGTCGAAGCAGACCAGGGACCCCAGCGAAGCCGACGGATCGACCGCGCCGCACACCGTCACGGCCAACACACCCACCGCACCCGCGGCCTTCAGCGCCGCGATGTTGGCGCGGTGCGTCACCTGGTTGGAAAGCCGCGGATGGCCCGGCCCGTGGCGGGAGATGTGGATCACCTCGACACCCGCCCACGTTCCGCGCGACAGCAGGACCTCGCCCCACGGCGTGTACTCCGGTAGCGGCCCTGAGCTCTCCAGTCCGGGGAGCGCGTAGGTCCCCGACCCGGTCAAGATTCCGATCGCCATACCGGCGGCACGGTATACAGATCTTGTGTTCGCCGCCCTGATCGATGTCGGAGCGAACGTCGGCTACACGGTCGTGTTCGTGCTGATCGCGATCGAGACGATGGGCATCCCCGTGCCGGCGGAGACCGCGCTGATCGGCGCGGCGCTGCTCGCGCACCGCGGCCACATGGACATCGGCACGCTGACGGTCCTCGCGGCGACGGCCGCGATCCTCGGCGACAACGTGGGGTTCGCGATCGGACGGCACTTCGGGCGACGCGTCTTCACCCACCCGGGCCCGCTGCACACCCACCGGCTCAAGGTCCTCGAACACGGCGAGCCGTTCTTCGCCAAGCATGGCCCGAAGGCGGTCTTCCTCGGCCGCTGGGTCGCGGGCCTGCGGATCGCGTCCGCGTGGCTGGCGGGGATGAACAAGATGGCGTGGCCCACGTTCCTGTTCTGGAACGCGCTGGGCGGGATCGCGTGGGCGGCGAGCATCGCGCTCTCGATCTACTTCCTCGGCGACCTCGCCGAGCACGCGATCGAGGTCGTCGGCCCGATCAGCGCCGGCGTCGTGGTCGCCGCGCTGATCGCGTTCTGGCTCTACCGGCGCCGTCGCAAGGCGGTCGAGTCGCGGACCACCAACTCGGGCAGCGACGGCGAGTAGTCCGGCGGCTCCCCGCCCGCGATCGCGGCCAGCAACGCGCTCGCCGCGGCCGCCCCGAACTCCGCGTAGTCGACCCGCACGGACGTCAGGGCCGGCGTCGCGAACGCCGCCAGGAAGGAGTCGTCGAAGCCGACCACCGAGAGATCGTCGGGGACGAGCAGGCCCAACGACCGGGCCGCACCGCAGACCGCCAGGGCGAGCGCGTCCGACGCGCACACGACCGCGGTCGGCTCCTCCCGCAGCAGCGAGACCGCCGCCGCGTGCTGGTCCAGGACGACGTGGCCGAGCGGGCCCGGCGACAGCCCCGCCACGGCCAGAGCCGCGCGCCACGCCGCCTCGCGCAGCCGCTGGTGCTCGAAGTCCGGCCGCCCGGAGAAGAACCCGATCCGCTCGTGTCCGAGCGCGACGAGATGCGCGACCGCGGGCGCGATCCCCTCGTCATGTCGCGTCTCCAGCCACGGGAACGGCGACGACCCGACCGGCCGCCCCGCCAGGACCACGGGCATCGCGGCGGCGGCGAGCAACTCGATCCGCGGGTCGGCGGCCTCGACGTCGGTGAGCAGGAACCCGTCCACCCGCCCCGCGGCGGCCAGCCGCTCGTACGTGGGCAGCGCCGCCGACGCATCGCCCGGCACGATCTGCAGCAGCAGCGCGTAGTCGACCGCGGTCAGCGTCGCCTCGATCCCGGACAGGAAGCGCAGGAAGAACGAGTCGCCCTCGAGCTGCGCCGCCGAGCGCGCCAGCACGAGCCCGACGGCCCGGGTCCGCGCCTCGGTCAGCGCCCGCGCGGACGCCGACGGCTGCCAACCCAGCTCACGCGCCGCCGCAAGAATTCGTTCACGTGTCCCGGAAGAGACGCCGGGCCGGTCGTTGACGGCGAACGACACGGCGGCCGCGGAAACGCCCGCGCGGCGCGCGACATCGGCGATCGTGGGGCGGCGACGCGGCGGGTCTGGGGCGTGTGACGACATTACGGTGGCTCGTCCCACCGCTTACCCACACCCGCGCACGCGTACCCTGCCTGCTCAAGAGAGTTCCGGGGAGGAAGCACGATGCGGGGGAAGCGACTGGTCGCGCTGGGGATGGCGCTGGCTCTGATGCCGGCCACCGCCCATGCCGCCGAGCAGCTGACGGTGACGAAGCGCCTGAAGGACCGGCGGGCGGTCGCGGCCGGTACCCGCGCGTACTCGATCGGCTTCGAGGACGGCCGCTTCTACGCCAACGGCTGGCACATCACGGGCGAGATGGGCGGGATCTGGGCACCGCCGCTCAAGCTGGCCGACGGGATCTGGTTCGGCATCGACGACGACTGGGTCGGCCCGGCGACCAAGTTCACGAGCGGGCGCGGCTTCGTCCGCTACGCGCTGCCGCCGATCGACGGGCTGCTGATGCAGCGGACCGACTTCGCGCCCGACGGCACGCGGGCCGTGCTGTACGGGTTCCAGATCGCGAACCCGACCCCCGCGGCGAAGACGATCACGGTCAAGGTCGACGTCCACTCGGAGCTGATGGGCGCCTATCCGTGGTCGGCCTCCACCCCGGCGGCCGGGGGCAACCTCCCCGACATCGCCACGTTCGAGAACAACGGGCTGACGTTCATGGACCGCGGGACGATCACCGGCGGCGAGCCGCACGACTACACCGCGCTGGTGGCCTCCAACCGCGTTCCCGACGCGGGCGAGGTCGGCCCGGACCACCGCGGCCCGCAGCCGGGCGCGATCTGCAAGGACGGCGACAAGTCCACGCCCAGCGTGTGCGACGACGGCCCGTTCGGCAAGGGCACCGGCGGCCAGCTGCGCTACAAGCTCACGCTCGGCTCGCGCACCGCGCAGACCGTGTGGGTCGCCGTCGCCGGCTCCGACCGCGGGATCGCCGACGCCAAGAAGGAGCTCGCCAAGGCGCTGCAGGACCCGGACGCGCAGTTCGCCGCCAAGGTCGCCGAGCGCGACGAGCTCGCCGCGCGCTCGACGGTCGACCTGCCCGGCGACCGCAAGCTCCAAGAGGCGCTCGACTGGGGCAAGCAGAACCTCGCGGACCTCACGCAGACCGCGACGAACATGCAGATCCGCTTCACGAACCAGGGCAAGGCGTTCCCGGCGCCGGTGCACAACGTCAAGCGCGCGACGTTCATCGGCGCCGGCTACCCCGACTACCCGTGGATCTTCGCCACCGACGGCGAGTACACGGCGTTCGCGGCGGTCGCGCTCGGGCAGTTCGAGGCGATCAAGAACCACCTCAGCGCCCTGCGCGAGATCTCCGACGACCTCAACGCGAACTCGGGCAAGGTGGTCCACGAGACCGTCACCGACGGCTCGGTCTACTTCGGCGCCAACACCGACCCCGGCAACACCGACGAGACGGTCAAGTTCCCGTCCGCCGTCGCGCTGGTCTGGCGCTGGACCGGCGACAACCGCTTCCGCGACCGCATGTACGACTTCAGCCGCCGCGCGCTCAAGTACGTCACCACCAAGCTCGACGCCGACAAGGACGGCTGGCCCGAGGGCCTCGGCAACGTCGAGCGCACGAACATGGGCGAGGAGAAGCTCGACAACGCCGTCTACCTGATCCGCGGCCTCTACGACTTCGCCGACATGGCGAAAGCCAAGAAGAAGACCGCCGACGCGAAGTGGGCGAACGATCTGGCGAACAAGCTGCGCGCGAAGTTCGATGACACCTGGTGGGACCAGACGAGCCAGTACGCCGACTCGCTCAAGACGGGCCAGCAGGTGCAGCAGAAGCACTGGATCGGCGTCACCCCGATGGAGGCCGAGCTGACCCGCAACGGCCTCGCCACCCCGGGCCTCGCGGACGCCGAGAACGCGTCAACCGCGCTTGACGAGCGCGAGACCGATTGCTTCAGCGGCACCGACCCGCTCAACCTCGGCCTCTTCCACACCGGCTGCGAAGGCGGCCCGGACGGCAAGGGCGAGGCGATCGTGTACTCGCTCACGAACTCGGTCGCCGCCGTCGCCGAGGGCAACTACGGGCGCATGACCGAGGAGCAGCAGCGCCGCTACACGGACGCCAACGCGCTGCCGATGCTCGAGCCCGACGAGATGCCGGGCGCGCTGCCGGAGACGCTTCCCTCCCCCGACCAGGACGCCAACATCGGACGCTGCTGGACCTGCCGCTCGATGTTCATGCAGGCGTGGGGCCAGTACGGGATCGCCTGGCCGGTGATCCACCAGCAGCTCGGCGTGCGCCCGTCGATCGGGACCGGCAAGCTCGAGATCGTCCCGCAGATCCCCGAGGGCCAGAAGCGCATCGCCGGCAAGGACATCCGGCTCGGCAAGGGCGCCGCGGCGGTCGAGGCGACGGTCAGCGGCAGCAAGTACACGACGACGACCACGGTCGAGGCGATCGAGGGCGTCAAGGAGGTGCGCGTCGGCGCGACGCTCCCCGCCGGCGAGGAGGCGAGCTCGGTCACGCTCGACGGCGAGAAGGTGTCCAAGCCGACTGTTCGCGAGACCAACCGCGGCGTCGAGGTCACCGTCAAGGTCCCGACGTCTGGCAAGCACGTGGTAGTCGTGCGTTCATAGCGGGTACCGCCTCCCACGGGAGGTACGCGTATGCGATGGAGGAGCGCGCTCACGTTGAGCGCGGCAATGGCGCTTGTGCCGGCGGTGGCGCAGGCGCAGTCCGAGCTGTCCGTCCAGGACCGGCTGCAGGACCGCCGGGAGGTGGCCGCGGGCACGCGGTCGTACTCGGTCGGCTTCCAGGACGGCCGCTTCTACGCGAACGGCTGGCACATCACGGGTGAGATGGGCGGCATCTGGGCGCCGCCGCTCAAGCTCGCGGACGGCGTCTGGTTCGGCGTCGACGACGCCTGGGTGGGAGCGGCGACCAGGTTCACGAGCGGGCGCGGCTACGTCCGCTACGACCTGCCCGACGCGTCGGGCCTGAAGCTGCGCAGGACGGACTTCGCACCCGACGGCAAGCGAGCGATGCTCTATGGGCTGCAGTTGAGCAACCCGGGGAGCGCGGCGAAGACCGTGACGGTCAAGGTCGACGCCCACTCGGAGCTGATGACGGCCTACCCGTGGGGCTGGACGACGCCGAGCGCATCGTCCAACGGCGCCGACACCGGCGCGGTGAGCGATGGCGCGCTGGCCTTCAGCGACGGCTCGTACAGCTCGTTCGTGGCCTCCGACCGCCGCGCCGCCGGCGCCGAGGCCGGTCCCGGCCACTGGGGGGCGCAGCCCGGCACGGTGTGCGCCGCCGACTCGCAGTCGCTCCCGAGCGGGTGCGACGACGGCCCGTACGGCAAGGGCACCGGCGGCCAGCTGCGGTACTCGGTCACGGTCAGGCCCGGCGGCTCGGAGACGGTCTGGATCGCCGTCGCGGCAACGAAGCAGGATCTCGCCGGCGCCCTGCGCGACCCGGACCGCCAGCTCGCGCAGAAGGCCGGCGACCGGGCAAGGCTCGGCGAGTACTCGAAGGTCGACCTGCCGGGCGACCGGCAGCTGCAGGAGGCGATCGACTGGGGCAAGCAGAACCTGGCCGACCTCACGCAGACCGCGACCGACCTGAACCTGCGCTTCACCGACGAGGGCAAGGCCTTCCCGCCCCCGATCGCGAAGATCCCGAGCGTCACCTTCTTCGGCGCCGGCTACCCGGACTACCCGTGGCTGTTCGCCACCGACGGCGAGTACACGGCGTTCGCGGCGGTCGCACTCGGGCAGTTCGACACGATCAAGGCGCACCTGATCGCGCTGCGTGACATCAGCGATGCGTTGAACGAGCGCTCGGGCAAGGTCGCCCACGAGATCGTCACCGACGGCTCGGTCTACTACGGCGCCAACTCGAGCCCCGGCAACACGGACGAGACCGCCAAGTTCCCGAGCGCCGTGGCGCTGGTGTGGCGCTGGACGGGCGACGACCGGTTCCGGGACTCCCTGTACGACTTCTCGGTCCGGAACCTGAAGTACATCGTCACCACGCTCGACAAGGACGGCGACGGCTGGCCCGAAGGCCTCGGCAACGTCGAGCGCACCGGCATGGGGCCGGAGAAGCTCGACAACACCGTCTACTTCATCCGCGGCCTCTACGACCTCGCCGACATGGCGCAGGCCAAGCACGACCGGGGCACCGAACGCTGGGCGGGCGGGCTGGCGGACAAGCTGCGGGCGAGGTTCGACCCGCAGTGGTGGGACGCGGCATCGAGCCAGTACGCGGACTCGCTGAGCGACACCAACACCCGCATCCAGCAGAAGCACTGGATCGGCGTCACCCCGATGGAGATCGAGCTGACCGACGACGGCGAGACGATCCCCGGCCTCGCGCCCGCCGATCACGGCGCCGCCGCGCTGGCACAGCGCGAGACGGACTGCTACAGCGGCACGCCGCCGTTCAACCCCGGCCTGTTCCACACCGGCTGCGGCGGCGGCCCGACCGGGGCGGGCGAGCGGATCATCTACTCGCTCGGCAACTCGATCCAGGCCGTCGGCGAGGGCAACTACGGTCGCTCGGCGAAGCGCTACACGGACGCCAACGCGGCGCCGATGCTCCAGCCCGACGAACAGCCGGGCGCGCTGCCCGAGGTCCTGCCGTCACCGGACCAGAACGCGAACATCGACCGCTGCTGGTCGTGCCGCTCGATGGTCATGCAGGCCTGGGGCCAGTACGGCACCGCCTGGCCGGTGATCCATCAGCAGCTCGGCGTGCGACCCTCGCTGGGCACAGGCCGGCTCGACGTCGTCCCGCAGGTCCCCGACGGCCAGCCGAGCGTCGCGGGCCGCAACATCCGGCTCGGTGACGGCTCCGTCGACGTGGCGGCCACGCCGAGCTCGACCACCGTGACCGTCCGCACCCGCCTGCGGGAGCTGAACGTCGGCCTGACGCTCAAGCGCCCGCCGTCGAAGGTGACGCTCGACGGCCGGACCGTCCGCAGGCCCGACGTCCGGCAGACGAACCGCGGCTACGAGGTGACCGTCAAGACGCCGCCCAACGGAAGGCACACGGTCGAGGTTCGCTGAAGGACGGTCGGCCCGCCTGATGTGGTGCAGCCGCTGCGGATGCGCCACAGCAGGTGTGCCGGAATCCTTCAGCGGGCCTCTATAGCTCGCTAGCTGACACCGCGCCCGCTTGGAACGCGACCTCTACGAGCTTGGCGCGCTTGGCGTTGTGGGGCAGGTCCTCCACGCCGAGCCGCTCGTAGAGGTCGTGCAGGTGCGCCTTCACGCGGGGGACGCTGAGCGCGACCTCGTCGGCGATCGCCTGGTTGGACGCCGGGATCGCGAACGGGCTGCCGTCGCGGTACGGGCGGCAGAGCGCGATCAGCACGCCCCGCTGGGTGGGCGTCAGCGACTCGGCCACCTGCGACTCGGCCGCCGGGCGCGTCTCGCGGTCGGTGCGCTCGCCGGGCGCGCGATACGTGACGACGGTCGCCCCGAGCCGGATCGTGTCGCCGTCGTGCAGCGCCCGCTCGCCGTGCACCCGGTCGCCGTTGAGGTACGTCCCGTTGCGCGAGAGGCCGTGGTCGCCGAGCACCCAGTGCCCGCCCACGAACTCGAGCTCGCAGTGCAGGCGCGAGACCTCGTGGTCGTCGAAGCACAGGTCGCAGGCGGGCTCGCGCCCGAGCGTCAGCCGCCCGTCCCCGGGCAGGACGCGCACCTCAGGGCCGACGACGAGGAACGGCCCGCCCGCGCGCTCGGCGTCGAGCTCGGCCTTGAGTTCGGCGGGGCTGCGGCTGTGCATGACACAGGTCCCGATACCCAGGTCTCGCAAGTCGATACCCGCGGTGGCGAACTCGATCCCCGGGATACCTGAGGATCGCCGCACCGCACGCCATGTTGGAAAGGGGTTCGGCGCGACCTTCCGGCGAAGGAGCGCCGGACCCGAATCATCGGCTTGGACGCTGGTGATGGGCGGCGGGGCCTGGAAGGCCTCGTCGCCCTACCGATCTTTGAGCTCGCGTTTCACGCGCCCGCCCCCGGCACCCGCCTCGGTGGCCGGGCCGCGCGGGGCCGCGATGCCGAGCACCCGCATCGCCTTCAGCCCGAGGCCGAGCTTCTCGCGGCCGTCGGTCGAGGCCACGTCCAGCGACGTCAGGTCCTTCACGCGCTCGAGCCGGTAGCGGACGGTGTGGCGGTGGGTGTACAACCGCGCCGCGGTCCCGGCGACGTTGCCGTCGGCGTCCAGGAACGTCTCCAGCGTCTGCACGAGGTCGGTCTCGTATTGGTCGTCGTACGCGACCAGCGGGGCGACCGTCTCGGCGTAGAAGCGCTGCAGCTCCGCCGGGTCCTCGCTCATCGCGGGCAGCAGCAGCCGGTAGGCGCCGGTGTCCTCGAAGGCGAGCATCGCGACGCCGTCACCGGAGGCGTCGGCGGTGGCGACGTTGGCGGCCAGCAGGGCCTCGTTGCCCGCGCGGTAGAGGTCGACCGGGTCGTGCGCGATCCGCGAGTAGCCGAGCGTGAACGTGAAGCCGTGGACCGACGCGTGCAGCTCGCGCGAGATCCCGTCGGCCACGCGGCGCAGTCCGGCGACGCCCGATGTCGGCAGCAGTACGACGACGTGGCCGGCCGGGTCGGCGGTGCTCTCGAGCACGGCGGCGAGCGAGCCGGCGGCGCCCGCGCGGGCGGCCCGCTCGGCGGCGGCGAGCACGCGGGCGCGCCAGTCGTCGTCGGCCGGGGCGAAGTGGTAGGCGCGCACGACGACCACCGCGCCGCCCTCGGCGAGGTCGGCGCCGAGCTCGGAGGCGCGCGCGAGGATGTCGCCGCGGTCGGTCACCTTGCGCTCGAAGAGCGCGGTGAGGAACGCCGCCTGGGCGGCCTCGGAGGCGCGGTCCGGGGCGCGGAGGCGCTCGACCTCGCTCGCGATCATCGTGGTCGCGATCCGCAGCACGGCGGCGCTGGGCGGCCCGCTTCGGGGCCGCAGGCGCAGGCGGCCGACGACCTCGTCCCCCACCCGCAGCTCATGGGTCTCGACGCCCTCGGCGTCGCGCATCAGCGTCCGCTCGTCCGCCGTCGAGCGCGCGGCGACCGCGAGCACGGAGCTCGAGCGGTCGATCAGGACCAGCGAGGAATCCAGCGCACGCGCGGCGGCCCGGACGACTTCCGGGAGGCCGAGGCCGGATTCGACCGCGTCCGACATCGCGCTGAGCGCGCCGAGGTCCGGCATGGCCGCCTCTTTGCGGGCGGGCGATGACACCCGTAAGAGGTTAGAGGTCTACAGCCGGTCGCTGAAGTACCAAAGTACAGCCGCGCCGACGCCCGCGCCGGCGAGCACGAACGCCGCCAGCACGTAGACGCTGAGCAGCGTCGCGACCAGCCGGTCGCGCACCCGCCAGTACGACCTCCAGGCCGGCACGACGACCAGGAACAGCCAGGCGATCAGCGAGATCGCGGCGGCGGCCCCGGCGATGGCGTAGGTCTTCTGGTCGTCCGTCACGGCCTACACATTGTTACGAAGGCGTCCGGCGAACAAGGCGAGAATGCCGATGAAAGACCAGATCGCCACCGAGAGCGCGATTCCTGCAAGAACGTCCGTCAGGTAGTGCGCGCGCAGGTAGACGCGGGTCACGCCGACCACGCCGACGATGACCACCGCGACGGTCACGGCGGCGATCCGGACGGCCCAGCCGACGCCCGCGCGGACCAGCACGGTCGCGCACGCGACCCACGTCACCGCGTACGCGGCGTGGCCTGACGGGAACGCCTCGTTGAACGTCTGCACGAGGCTCGCGGGCGGGCGGGCGCGGTCGTAGCCGTTCTTGGTGACCTGCACGGCCAGCCAGACGAGCGGCCAGCCGCACGCGACCGCGACGGCGTCGATCCAGCGCCGCCGCGCGAGCGCGAAGATCACCGTGGCCAGGGCGAGCGGGCCGGTCACCCAGGAAGCGCCGAGGTCGGTCACCACCTTGGCGACGCTCACGAGCATGTCGGTGTTCAGGCGCTTGGCGACGTCCTCGGCCCAGCGGTCGATCCGCGGCTCGCCCTCGTTGAGCACGATGTCGCCGAGCAGGAAGAACGAGAACGTCCCGACCGCGGCCAGCGCCAGCAGCGTCGTCAGCTCGAGGCCGAGGTTGCCGGGCGTCACGCGGGCCTGCGTGAAGCGGGCGAAGAAGTCGAGCACGGCCGCGGTCGGCCGCAGGAAGAAGTGCCAGACCGGGCGAGCGATCCGAGCGAGGAGGCTCCAGCCCCGCCGGTCCTCGCGCTCGGCGATCCAGTCGCGGACCTTGGCGCGGGCCTCGGGGCTGCGCCGGAGGTGGATCAGCGCGACGATCCCGACGATCACCACGACGAGCGTCCCGAAGGCGAACAGCCCGCGCGAGACGTAGGTGGTGAGCTGGTTGATCGAGCGCCAGAAGATGAACCCGAGCGTGCAGAACGTCGTCGCCCACGCACCCGCGGCCAGCACGTCGTAGGGGAAGAAGCGCTTGAACGGCATCCGCGAGGCGCCGGCGATGAACGGCATCAGCGGGCGGACGAAGCCGAGGAAGCGGCCGACGATGATCATCACCGGACCGTGGCTCTTGAGGAGCTTCTCGACCTGGTCGAGCCGGCTCTCGGTGATCTGGACGCGCGCGCCGTACTTGAGCAGCCATGCGCGGCCCTTGTGGCGGCCGAGCTCGTAGGAGAGGGCGTCGCCCATCAGGCAGCACGCCCAGACGATCGCGATCAGCGCGAGCAGGCTGATCTTGCCCTGCCCGGCGACGAGCCCGCCGACGATCACCGCGGTCTCCCCGGGCGCGATGAAGCCCAGGAACGCGCCGGTCTCCAGGAAGGCGAACAGGCCGACCACCGCGTACGTCCACGCGCCGAGCGCCTGTCCGGCGTCCTCGAGGAGCTTCTCGAAGTTCGGGAGGTGGATGACGCCGACGCCGATCAGCACCGCGACCGCGATCACCACCAGCTCGGCGATCTGGAACCAGCGCTTCTGCTTGTGCCGGCGGGCGATCAGCCAGCCCGCGAGCGCGACCGCCGCCGCGAGCCAGGTGAACTTCATGCCGCCAGCGCGCGGTGGTAGCCGGCGGCGTGCAGGCGGGCGACCGCGTCGGGGTCGTCGCCGATGCCGAAGACGGTGGGTCCGGAGCCGCTCACCATCGGATGCTCTACCCCGTTGAGCCGCAGCGCCTCGAGCGCGGGCTCGATCAGCGGGCACAGGCGGCGGGCCGCGGGCTCGAGATCGTTGATCGGGTCGAACTCGCCGCGGCGGATCCGCTCGGCCGCCGCCGCGAGCTCCTCGGGCGTGCGCGGCGTGTCGCGCGCGTCGAACTCGCGGTAGACCTCGGCCGCGGTCAGCTGCGCGTCGAGCGGGACGACGATCAGCGGCGGCTTCTCACCCGGCAGCTTCTCCACGTGCTCGCCGGCGCCGGTCATCAGCGCCCGCTCGGCGTCGATCATCACGGTGACGTCGGCGCCGAGGCGCTTCGGCAGGTCAGGCGGGATCGCGAACCCGGACGCGGACGCGGCCAGGCGCAACGCGGCGGCGGCGTCACTCGACCCGCCCGCCATGCCGGCGGCGACAGGGACCCGCTTGGTGATCGTGAGCTTGAGGCCGGTGATCTCCCAGTCGGTCGCGAAGCGGAACTCCTCGAGGGCGCGGAACGCGAGGTTCGGACCTTCGACCCCGGGGCAGATGATCTCGTCGAAGTCGGCGGGCTCGAGCGAGACCTCGTCGGCCAGGTCGGTCGGCTGCACCACCGAGACCAACGGGTGCAGGCCGTCGGCGCGCGGCGCGCCGACGAGCAGGCAGAGGTTGACCTTGCCGGGCGCGAGCGTCGTCAGGGGCACAGGCGCTCCCACAGTGCGCGCCAGTCGGCGGGCGAGAGCGACTCGGCACGCGCGTCGGCGGGGTGGCCGAGCGCTTCGAGGGCCTCGCGGGCCTGGTCGCGGATCTCCTTGCTCGCTCCGGGGGCGAGCGAGAGCGAGCGGGCGAGCGCCTTGCGCCGGTGGGCGAAGCCGTGCTGGACCAGCGTGCGCAGGCTCTCCGAAGGCGCCGGCCCGTGTCGTTTCAGGCCGACCAGCACCGAGTCGACGTTCGGGACCGGGGTGAAGACACCGCGCGGGATCTTGCGCACGACGCGCACGTCGCAGGCGAGCTGGGCCAGCACGGAGGGGACGCCGTAGGCGGAGGTGCTCGGCTTGGCCGCGAAGCGCTCCCCCACCTCCTTCTGCACCATCGCCACCCACGTGTGCACGGACTCGAGCTCGATCGTCTTGATGATCACGGTCGCGGCGACGCCGTACGGGAGGTTGGCGACCACCTTGTCCGGGGGCGGGTCGAGCGTCGTCAGGTCGAGCTTGACGGCGTCGCCCATGTGCAGCGTCGTGTTCGGGTGCGGGTCGAGCGCGTCGCGCAGCGGCGCCTCGAGCGCGCGGTCGAGCTCGACGACGTGCACGTGCCTGGTTCTCTCCGCCAGGTACTCGGAAAGCACACCCAGCCCGCCGCCGACCTCGAGCACGACGTCGTCGGCCGTCAGCTCGGCGGCGCGCCCGATCACGTCGAGGATGTTCGAGTCGACGAGGAAGTTCTGGCCGAGGTCGCGGTTCGGGCGGATGCCGAACTCGCGCATTCTTCGTACGGAGGGCTGGGTGGGCTGCGTCACCAGTGGAAGAGCTTGGCAGCGTTGGCCGTCACGGCGGCGTCAAGCTCCTCGTACGGGATGCCGCGGCGCTCGGCGATGAAGGCCGCGGTGTGGGCGACGTAGGCGGGGCGGTTGCGCTCCTTGCGCACGACCTGCGGGGTCAGATAGGGAGCATCCGTCTCGACCAGGAGCCGGTCCAGCGGCGTCTGGATCGCCGCTTCCGCCAGGTCCTGCGCCTTGGGATAGGTGACGTTGCCCGCGAAGGAGATCCACCAGCCGTTGGCCAGGCACTCGTCGAGGCGGGTGGGCATCGAGAAGCAGTGCATGACGACCTCGAGGCCTTGCGCCTTGGTCGTCAGCCACTCGATCGTGTCGTCCTCGGCCGCGCGCGTGTGGATGATCAGCGGCTTGCGCAGCTCGTGCGCGAGCGCGATCTGAGCGTCGAACGCGCGCTCCTGGTCGGCGCGCGGCGCGTAATCGCGGAAGTCGTCCAGGCCGGTCTCGCCGATCGCCAGGCAGCGCGGGTGCTGGGCGAGCTCGCGCAGCTCGTCGGTGATCGCGCTCGTGTAGCCGGTGGCGTCGTTGGGATGGTGGCCGATCGCGGCGTAGACCTCGGGGTAGGTCTCCGCCGCGCGCAGGGCGGCCTCGCGCGATCGGGCATCCATCCCGATCGTGAGGATGCGGGTCAGACCGGCCTCGCGGGCCTGCTCGACGAGCTCGTCCTCGGGAGCGGGCCCACGGTCGAGGTGGGTGTGGCTGTCGATCACTCGGGCTTCGGGAAGAGGGGCGCGAGCTTGGAGACGGGCTGGCCGCCGGGGTGCGAACCGTAGACCGCGCCGGCCAGTTCCGTCTCAGGCGCGCCGAGCGCGGCCAGGAGCTTCTCCGCCGACTCCGGGATGTACGGCGTCAGCAGCACCGTGACCACGCGCAGGCCCTCGGCGAGGCTGCGCAGCACCGTCTCCAGCTCAGCCTTGGCGTCGGGGTCCTTGGCCAGCTTCCACGGCGCCTTCTCCTCGACGTACCGGTTCAGCCGCCGCACGCGCTGCCAGATCCGCTCCAGCGCCTGGGTGATCTCGGCCTCGTCGAGCAGCGCGCCGACCTCCTCGGTCAGCCCTTCGAAGTCCGCCGCCAGCTCGGGGTCGAGGTCGACCGCCGGGACGTGGGAGTCCGTGTAGCGGCCGAGCATGTTGGTCGTGCGGCTCGCGAGGTTCCCGAGATCGTTGGCCAGCTCTGACTCGTAGCGGTCGCCGAACGTCTTGGTCGAGACGCCGCCGTCCTGCCCGAAGGAGACCTCACGGAAGCAGTAGTACCGCAGCGCGTCGGTGCCGAAGCGGTCCATGACCTCGAACGGGTCGAGCACGTTGCCCAGCGACTTGCTCATCTTGTGCTCTTCGCCCGACGCGTCCTTCATCAGCAGGTAGCCGTGGATGTAGATCTCGCGCGGGAGCTCGACGCCGGCCGCCATCAGCATCGCGGGCCAGAAGACCGCGTGGAACTTCAGGATGTCCTTGCCGATGATGTGGAACGCCGGCCAGAACGTGTCCGTCAGGTCCTTCTCGGGATCCGCGAACGAGAGCGCCGTGTAGTAGTTCAACAGCGCGTCGAACCACACGTAGAAGACGTGGTCCGGGTCCCACGGGACCTCGACGCCCCACGTGAGCTTGGACCGGCTGAGGCTGACGTCATTGAGGCCGCCGGTGATGAACGCGCGCGCCTCGTTGTATCGGTGGCGCGGGCGCACGAACTCCGGCTTGTCCGTGTAGAGCTGCTCGAGCCGCTCCTGGAAGGCGGAGAGCTTGAAGAACCAGTTCTCCTCCTTCTCGCGGTCGAGCGGGATCTTGTGGATCGGGCAGGTGTTGTCCTCGCCGACCTCGTTCTCGGTCTTGAAGTCCGCGCAGCGCGGGCAGTACCAGCCCTCGTAGACGCCCTTGTAGACGTAGCCGTTGTCGTAGACCGTCTGCATGAACTCCTGGACCGCGCGCTTGTGGCGCGGGTCCGAGGTCCGGATGAAGAAGTCGTTGGTGACGTTGATGCGCGGGATCAGCGCCTTGAAGCGCTCCGCGTTGCGGTCGGCGAGCTCCTTCGGCGTGACGCCCTCGCGCTCGGCCGCCTGGGCGACCGGCTCGCCGTGCTCATCGGTGCCGGTGAGGAAGAAGACCTCCTCGCCGCGCTGGCGCATGTGCCGCGCCAGGATGTCGGCGCCGATGGTGGTGTACGCGTGACCCAGGTGCGGGGCCGCGTTCACATAGAAGATGGGAGTGGTGACGTAGTAGGCCATCGGCCCTGAGGAGGCTAGTAGGACTCAGTCTTTGAAGGTGCGCAGCGCGAGCAGACCGCCGAAGCCGAGCAGGCCGACGCCCGCCAGGCCGTCGACGATGCGCAGCATCCGGTCGCCCACGCGACGCCGGAGCAGCGAGACGCCACCGGTCAGCACCGTCATCCACGCCATGGAGCCGAGTCCGACGCCCGCCAGCAGCGTCAGCACCGCGGCGCCCTCGGTCGCGCCCGCCGTACTCGCCGCGGCGAACACCGCCGCCCACGAGGCGATCGTCAAAGGGTTCGAAGCCGTTGCGCCGAGCGCGACGACGAACGCCTTCTTCGGCGTCGCCAGCTCCTCGCCCGTCTCACCGCCGAGCCGGATCCGGAACGCGCTGTACAGCGTCTTGACGCCGAGGTAGATCAGCACCACCGCGCCGAGGACGCCCGCGACGACGCGGATCGGCTCGAACGTCAGCACCGCGCTCGCCCCGGCGGCGCCCGCCGCGGCGTACAGCGTGTCGATCACCGCGATGCCCGCGCCGATCGCCAGCCCGACCCGGACGCCGTTGCGCAGCGTCGAGCGGATCGTGAGTAGCGAGAGGGGGCCGAGCTGAGCGGCCACTGAGGCGCCAAGGCCGAATCCGATGAGCAGAGCGGCGAGCATCGAGGCGACGGTACAACTTCCCCCGAAACGCCCGCGGTCCGGTTACAGTGCGCGGATCTTGATCCGCCCAGTCATGCGTTTCGTCGCGCAGTCGCCCGGCCGGGCCTGCGTGTATCTGCTTCTCACCACCATCGTCGTCGGTGGCGGGCTGTTCAGCTGGGTCGAGGAGAAGGGCAGCTGGCTCGACGGGATGTGGTGGGCGATCGTCACGCTGACGACCGTCGGCTACGGCGACTACTCGCCGGCCACGATCCCCGGGCGCTGGGTCGCCGCGTTCGTGATGGCGGGCGGCATCGGCACCGTGGCGATCCTGACCGGTCTGCTCGCCGACGAGATCCGCGAGGCCAGGGTCCACGACCGCGACGAGACGCCCGAGCTCGACGACGACATCGAACACGTGATCCAGGTATTGGAAGCCGAGATGGACAAGCTGCGCGCGAAGGTCTCGCACCCCGAGGTCGTCGACGCACTGCGCAGGGTCCACAACGAGACACCCAAGGAGGAGGCGCTGTGAAGCCACGCCGTCGCTTCAGATCCCGCAACGTCACCCTCATGGCGGTCCCCGTGCTCGCGCTCGCGTTCACCGCCTGCGGCGGGGACGACGACACCGCGTACTGCGTTGACCAGAACGACCAGATCGTCGAGAACCAGCACTGCGACGACGACGCCATCCACGGCGGCAGCTCGTTCTTCTGGCTGTACGGAGGGAGCCTCGTCAACGGCAACCGCTACGCCACCGGCCAGCGCCTGAAGGGTGGCAGCCGCGTGGCGGCGTCCAACATCGCCGAGAACGCGCGCCGCGGCGGGTTCGGATCCAGCTCGGGCAGCAAGTCGAGCGCCAGCGGCGTCGGCCGGGCGGCCGCGTCGCACAGCGGGGGCGGTTGATGGAGCGGATCGAAGTCGAGCCCCGCGAGGGCTGGCCGTCGATCATCGAGCAGCAGGGCCTGATCTACTGGAAGACCGAGTTGCCGGACGGCAGCATCATGCCGTACTGGCACGAGTCCAACGCCTACACGCTCGGCAGCGACGAGGTCTACGAGATGGAGGCGAGCGTCCGTCTGCTGATGGAGATGCTCGTCGAGGCCGGCGACTACATCATCGAGAGCAACCTGTTCTCGCAGATGGGCATCCCCGGGTGGGCGATCCCGCGGATCAAGGAGACGTGGGAAGCCGAGCCGCCGATGGTCTACGGCCGCTTCGACTTCGCCTACGGCCCGGACGGCTTCAAGATGCTCGAGTACAACGCGGACACGCCCACCGCGCTGGTCGAGACCGCCGTCCAGTGGCATTGGTGCCAGGACCTCTACGGCGCCGGCGGCGACCAGTGGAACATGGTCCACGAGTTGCTCGTGCAGCGCTGGAAGGAGCTCAAGCCGCGCCTCCCCGGTGACCGCCTGTACCTCCTGCACACCAGCCAGGAGAAGTCCGGCGAGGACTTCATGACCGTCGGCTACATGGTCGAGACCTGCCGCGAGGCGGGCTACACGTGCGAGCTGATGCCGATCGAGAAGCTCGGCTACCACGAGCACCTCGGCTTCGTCGACCCGCAGGGCCGCTCCGTCCGGACCGTCTTCAAGCTCTACCCGTGGGAGTGGATGATCCACGAGGAGTTCGCCGACGACGCTCTGCGGCGGATGGGCGACGAGCAGGGCCAGACGCTCTGGATCGAGCCGATCTGGAAGATGCTGTGGTCCAACAAGGGCATCCTGCCGGTCCTCTGGCGGCTGTTCCCGGACCACCCGAACCTCCTCCCCGCGTACTTCGAGGGCGAGAACCACTCGCTGACGAGCTACGTCAAGAAGCCGCTGCTCGCGCGTGAGGGCGCGAACAGCCTCATCGTCATCGACGGCCAGGAAGCCGACCGCGGCCCGGACCAGGGCTACGGCGAGGAGGGCTACGTCGTCCAGCAGTACACGGACCTCGGCAGCTACGACGGCAATCACCCCGTGCTCGGCGTGTGGACCGTCGACATGGAGCCGGCAGGGCTGGGCATCCGCGAGTCGAACGGGCTCGTGACCAACAATCTTTCGCGGTTCGTGCCGCACATCATCGCCGACTGAGAGGGAGTCGCAAAGTGTTCGAACTCGTCCTGCAGGTGCTCGCCTACTCGGGCGTCGGGCTCGTGGTCCTGGTGATCGGCTTCTACGTCCTCGACCTGCTGACGCCCGGCAAGCTCGGGCAGCTCGTGATGGAGGGCAACCCGGGCGCCGGACTGCTCGCCGCGACCGGGCTCGCTTCACTCGGCCTGATCCTGTATTTCGCGATCCACTTCACCGGCGCGGGCTGGGACGGGCTCGACGACGCCGCCGTCTTCGGGCTCGTCGGCGTGCTCGTCCAGGCGGTCGGCTTCTTCGTCCTGGACATGGTGATCCCGGGCAAGCTCGCCGACCACTGCTTCAACCCGACGCTGCACCCCGCGGCCTACGCGACCGCCGGCATTCAGGTGTCGGTCGCGCTGATCGTCTGCGCCTCGCTGACGTAGGCCAGCCAGCGCGGGTCCGGGGAGCGCTCGCCGCGCTCCATCGAGTGCACGAGCTCGACCACCGCGTCGTTGCAGGGCGTCGCGATGCCGAGCTCGCGACCCTTGCTCGCCACGCCCCCGTTGACGACGTCGACCTCGGTGTCGCGCCCCGCGTCGAGGTCCTGAAGCATCGAGGGGCGCACGTTGTACATGTGGCGCATCATCTGCGCCACCGCCTCCGGGCCGAACTCGTGCGCCTCGACGTCGTGGATGCGCTCCAGCTGGAGGTTCTGCGCGTCGCCGACCGCGACGCCCTCGGCCCACAGCGCGAACACGGCCTCCGGCCCCTGCTCGGCGACGCCGCCGTAGCGCAGGCCGGACACCGCTGACAGCCCGGTGAACGTGGAGTTGATCAGCAGCTTGGACCAGATCATCCCGCGCACGTTGTCGGTGACGCGGGTGCGGCCGACCGGCTCGAGCGCGGCGGCCAGCGTGCTCGCCCGCTCGGAGCGCGTCCCGTCCAGCTCGCCCACCATGTAGCCGCCGAGCGAGTCGCGGATCAGGTGGCCCGGCCCGACGTTGGATCCGCCCCATTCGACGATGCAGGCGAGCAGGTTGCCCCGGCCGACGATCCCCTCCATCCGGTCCTGGATCAGGCCGTTGCCCATCGAGACGAACGCGCCGATCCCACCGCGCGCGACCAGCGGCTCGAGCGCGACGTGGTGCAGCGGCGACTTGACGGCGACCATGGCGTAGTCGAACTCGCCGTCGAGCTCGTCGACGCTCGCCACCGCGTCGAGGACGGCGGTCCGCTCCTCGCCTTCCTGCTCGTAGATCAGGCCCTTGCGGAGGGCGGCGACGTGGTCGGCGTTGGCGTCGAGCACGACGACGTCGGCGTCCATCTGCGCGGCGGTGATGCCGCCGATGGCACCGCCACCGACGACCAGGATCCTGGACGGCATCCGCCTAGCGTAGGCGGAACGTGGCGCTGCGCGCGAGCTCGGTGGCCGCGTCGGAAGCGGTCAGCAGCACCCGCGCCTGGACCTTGCGGCCGCGCTTGAGCGTGAAGCGGACCTTCGAGGACGCGTCGAGCTCGGCGACCTTGACCGGCCACCAGCCGAAGTGCTCCTTGAGCTTGAGCTGGAGCACGACGGTCGCGCCCTTGGACGCCGGGGTGACGGTCGCGTCGATCTGCAGTTGCTTGCCCCGCACCTTCTGTGTCGCGCTCACCTTGCGGTCGAGCACGAGCACCTGCACGGGCGGCGCGGACTCGCCGTCGACCACCGCCGTGTACGCCGTCGTCTCGCGCGGAGTCACCGTCGCGGTGAACGCGCCGCCGGCTCCGACCTTGGCAGTGCTCGTCTCCACGCCGCCCGCCTGGATCGACACGGTCGCACCCTCGGGCAGCGCGGCGCGGCCGGTGAGCGCGTACGGCTTGCCGGGCGCGGCGGGTTCCTTCGCGGCGTCGAGCAGCACGCGATGCACGGCGACGTCACCGCGCATTGACGGATGCAGCTGACAGAAATATGCGAAATCGCCTGGGGTGTCGAAGCGCAGTTGGTACGAGGCCGACATCAGCAGCCGCGGCGACGCGAAGCTGCCGTCGTCGGCGTTGACGTTGTGGGTGCGCAGGGAGTCGTTGTGCCACGTCACCGTGTCGCCGGCGAGCACGTCGACGTGCGGGATCCCGAACGCCGCGTTGTAGATCGGGACCGCCGGGCCGTGATCCATCTCGGACGCCGACGCGGGTGCCGCGAAGAGCACGAGGAACGCGAGCATCAGGGGCAGGCTTCGGCGCATCGCACCGACTATCTCGATTTCGATCAGCCGGTGATAGGGAGTTCTCCGAACGGGGGTTTGAGAGCTAGCCGTACGGGGGGCCTCGTACGACCTCTAGACCTTCCCTGTATCACTTGACATGGCCTCCGCGCTCCCGTTGGCTATCTCAACACCACTTAAAGGAGCGCCATGATGGTTCCCCTCCGGGCGGTCGCGTTCGCCAGTGCGGCGGCGGCTCTGCTCGTGCCTGCGGCAGCTCAGGCGAAGACCACGACGGTCTCTGTCGGCCCCCCGCTCGCGGCCGCCAAGAAGATGGGCGAGACGACCACTGCCAACGCCTTCTTCCCGTCCAAACTGAAGGTCAACGTCGGCGACTCGGTGAAGTTCGTGCCGGCCGGCTTCCACACGGTCAACTTCCCGAAGAAGGGCGACGGGCCGTTCGACCTGATCATCCCGACCGGCCAGAAGGTCGCCGGGTCCAACGACGCCGCGGGCGTCGCGTTCTGGTTCAACGGACAGGACGCCCTCAGCCTGAACCCCGCGTTCGCCACCGCGAACGGCTGGGGCAAGAAGGCGACATACACGGGCGCCAAGGGCGTCGAGTCCGGCCTGCCGCCCGACAAGGCCAAGCCGATGACGGTGAAGTTCACCAAGGCCGGCAACTACACCTACTACTGCGACCTGCACCCGGGCATGAAGGCCTCGGTGACGGTCGTCAAGAAGGGCGCCAAGCAGGACGCGGCGGCCGCGAAGAAGCAGGCCGACGCAGCGGTCAAGGCCGCCAAGGACCTGGACAAGACCGATCCGGGTGCCAACACCGTCAGCGTCGGCGTGGCGGCCAAGGGCGGCGTCGAGTACTTCGGCATGGTCCCGGCGGCGCTCACGGTCGCCAAGGGCACCACGGTCAAGTTCCAGATGAGCAAGGGCTCCTACGAGGCCCACACCGTGACGTTCGGGCCCGGCAACATCGAGGACCCGTCGTCCTACATCGGTGGCATCGCGGCGTCGTTCGAGTCACCCTCGATCGACCCGAAGGGCACCTATCCGTCCGACGTCGGCGCACTGGTCTCGCTGACCCCCACCACGCACGGCAACGGCTTCTTCAACACCGGCGTCCTGGACGCCAACTCGAAGTCGCCGCTCCCCGAGTCGGCGAGCGTCAAGTTCGACACGGCCGGCACCTACAACTACTACTGCCTGATCCACCCCTTCATGCACGGTACCGTCACCGTCCAGTGAGACGGCTGACAACGGTTTTGACCATCGGGGCGGCGAGCTTGCTCGCCGCCCCGTCGGCGTCCGCGGCCACCCGCGAGTACTGGGTGGCGGCGGTGCCCGTGACGTTCAACATCGTCCCCAACGGCAAGGACGCGATCATGGGGATGGAGTACCCGCCGGCCGACACGGTCTTCGGCACGACGGTGTACCGCCGCTACACGAAGGGCTGGAAGAAGCCGATGGCCAACGTGTCGGCGCCCGGCTCCGGCAACGCCGACCTGATGCCCGGGCCGCTGATCAAGGCCCGCGTCGGCGACAAGATCCGGGTCCACTTCAAGAACCTGGACACGACCTTCAACCGGCCGCACTCGATGCACTTCCACGGCGTCGAGTACAAGCCCTCCTCCGACGGCGCCTACCTGCCCGGCTTCTCCGGCCGCGACGCCGACGTCAAGCCCGGCCAGACCTGGACCTACAAGCTCACCGCCGGCCGCGACTCCGCCGGCGCCTGGCCCTACCACGACCACGGCCCGGAGATGGAGGCCTCGATCGACGGCGGCATGTTCGGCATGCTCTCGATCCTCGGCAAGCGCGAGAAGGCCCCCGACCGCGAGTACGTCGTCGTCTTCTCCCCGATGGGCAAGTTCCAGGCGATCGACGGCCGCGCCTTCGTCGGCAACACCCCGGTCTTCAAGTCCCGCGTCGGCGACCTCGTCCAGTGGGACGTGACCGTGATGGGCTCAGAGCACCACACCTTCCACGTCCACGGCCACCGCTGGCGCGACCCCGCCGGCACCCCCGTCGACACCGTCACCCTCGGCCCCGCCGAGTCGATCCGCATCCGCTGGCGCGAACGCGACCCAGGCACCTGGCTCTACCACTGCCACGTCGAGACCCACATGGCGGCGGGCATGATCGGCACCTACCAAGTTAAACGCTAGATAAGGGGTCAGGCACCTTAGGTTCTCTTTAGGTTCTCTTTGGGCGAGCGCCGCGCTGCTGCGCCGCGCGTGGAACCTAACGGCGAGGTAAAGGGTCTGACCCCTTAGGTGGGCTTTAGGTTGCGACCTCGCGGTAGAGGGCGTTCGCGGGCGCTCCGGTGAGGTCGGAGACGACCTTGGCGGCGGTCTTTGCGCGGGCGCCCGCTTCGACCAGTGTGCGGACGGCCTCGACGGCTGCTGGGTCGAGGCCCTCGGGGGCGGGGGCGGCGCCGACGACGAGGACGATCTCGCCGCGGGCCTCTTCGCTGGCGTACTTCTCGGCCAGGTCGGCGGCGGTGCCGCGGACGACCTCCTCGTGGAGCTTGGTGAGCTCGCGGCAGACGGCGACGGGGCGGGTGGGGTCGAGCTCGGCGAGGATGGCGAGGCTCGCGGCCAGCCGGCGGGGGGACTCGAAGGCGACGAGCGTCTCCGGGTTGGCGAACGCGGTCTCCAGCGCGCCGCGCTTGCGGGGGAGGAAGCCGGCGAAGCGCCAGACGTCGGACGGCAGTGCGCTCGCGACGAGGGCGGTGAGGGCCGAAGACGGGCCCGGGAGCACCTCGACCGCCAGGCCCGCGGCCACGCAGCCCTGCACCAGCGGGAAGCCCGGGTCGGACACGAGCGGCATGCCGGCATCCGAGACGAGCGCGACGACCGCGCCCCCGCGCATCTGTTCGACCAACTCGGCCGCCCTCGCGCGCTCGTTGTGCTCGTGGTAGCTGACGAGCTTGGCCGAGACGCCATAGCGCTCGAGCAGCACCCGCGTGTGGCGGGTGTCCTCGCACGCGACGACGTCGGCCTCGCGCAGCGCGGCGAGGACGCGCAGCGTGACGTCCTCGAGGTTCCCGATCGGCGTCGGGCAGACGACCAGCCGGCCGCTCACGACGCCACCCTCGGAATGCCCAAGACCCCGCGGTCGGTCCCGCGCAGGCGGTTGCCGGGCTCGATCACGGTCGCGCTTCGATGGCGCCCGTGACGACCCCGTCGAGCATGTCGCGCGCCAGCAGCCCCGCTCCGATCATTCCCGCCTGGGGGCCGAGCTGGGCGGCCTCGACGCGCACCACGTCCTTGCCCGGGGCGAGCGCCCGCTCGAGCATCACCTCACGGGCGGGCGCGAGCAGCAGCTCACCCGCCGCGATCACGCCGCCGCCGATGACGACCATCTGCGGGTTGAAGATGTTCACGAGGTTGGTGATGCCGACGCCCAGCGCGCGGCCGATCGTCTCGATCGCGCCGCGGGCGACCGGGTCGCCGCCGGTGGCCAGCTCGGTGATCAGCGGACCGGTGAGCTCCCGTCCTTCTTCCAGCGCCTGGCCGAGTGCGGTGTCTGGCCGCCGCGCGACCGCCAGCGACGCCTCGCGGACCAGCGCCGAGCCCGACGCCACCGACTCGAGGCAGCCCCAGTTCGGGCAGTTGCCCTGGCACGGCCGGCCGTTGATCTCGACCACCATGTGGCCCATCTCGGCGCCACCGTTGATCCAGCCGCGGTAGATCTGCCCGTTCAGCAGCAGGCCGCCACCGATCCCGGTCCCCAGCGTCAGCAGTGCAACGTCCGTTGCACCCTGCGCGACCCCGAGCCGCGCCTCGCACACGGTGTGGCAGTTCGCGTCGTTGTCGACGACGACGGGGATGCCCAGCCGCTCCGCCATCACGTCGGCGAACGCGATGTCCTTCAGCGGCACATTGACGGCCTGGACGGCCATGCCGGTGCGGGAGTCGAACGTGCACGGGATGCCGAACCCGATCGCTTCGATCGGCGCGCCGATCGCCGTCCGGATCTCATCCATCGCGTCGGCGATCATCTGCACGAGCTCGTCCTGCGAGAGGCCGTAGACAAGGCGGTTGGTACGGTGGATCACTGAAAGGTCCGCGCCGACCGCTCCCGCCAGCAGCTTCGTGCCGCCGAGGTCGACGCCGATGACGTAGCCCTCGGCCATCGCGCCACCTTACCGATCTGCCATGGCCGATTCTCGCGACGACGAAGAACCCCAGTACACGCTCTACCGCGCCAAGCCGAAGCTCTTCGGCCGCCGCGGCGGCGATGACGGCGGTCTGCGCTCGATGCAGGAGGAGCCGCCACGCGGCTACGAGGAGACGCCCCCGCAGCCCGGCCGCGCGCCCAAGCCGGGCCGCCGCCGTCGTCGCGGCCCGCGCCCGCGGATCAGCTTCTGGCGGGTCCTGCGCTGGCTGGTCGTCGCGCTCGTCGCCTGGCTCGCGATCAGCCTCGTGCTGTTCCTGATCTCCGCGCAGGTGCAGTCGTCGAAGGTCTCCGACGCCGCCGACAACGAGCTGGGTGGCGCCGGCTACCCGCTCACGTCGCCCAACACGATCCTCGTGCTCGGCTCGGACGCCCGCACCAAGGGCTCCAAGGAGCCGGGAGCGCAGAAGATCGGCCAGCCGAGCCGCTCGGACAGCATCCTGCTCATGCGCATCGGCGGCGGCCACAACTCCACGCTCAGCATCCCCCGCGACACCGTCGTGAACATCCCCGGGAGCGGCCAGAACAAGATCAACGCCGCCTACGCCATCGGCGGCCCCGCCCTCGCGATCCGCACGGTCGAGTCCTACCTCGGCATCCCGGTCAACCACCTCGTCGAGGTCAACTTCGAGAACTTCCCGCAGCTGATCGACGCGCTCGGCGGCGTCACCTACCGCGGCGGCTGCGTCGTCTCCAAGCTCAACGGCGGCTTCAAGAACGGCGGCTACACGCTGCGCCTGCACGCCGGCAAGCAGGAGATCAACGGCAAGCAGGCGCTCGCCCTCGCCCGCACGCGCAAGAACGAGTGCAACCCGAAGGAGTCCGACCTCACCCGCGCCCGCCGCCAGCAGAAGATCCTCGGCTCGATCAAGGACAAGGTCACCTCCTTCGAGACCTTCGTCCGCCTCCCGTGGGTCTCCTGGGCGGCCCCGAAGGCGATCCGCTCGGACATGTCCGGCCCCTCGCTCCTCGGGCTCGTGGGTGCCGAGCTGACCGGCGGCACCGCCAAGCCGACCGTCCTGAAGCCCACCGGCGCGGTCACGCTGCCCGACGGCGGCGCCGGGCTCACCGTCGACGACGCGACCAAACGCCGCGCCGTCGACACGTTCCTCAACGGCTGATCGTCAGGCGCTTGGTCACCGTGGCCGCTCCCGGCGCGGTCACGACGACCTGCACCTTGAGCGAGCGCACCTTGCGCAGCGCCTTGCGCGCCTTGGAGGTGAGCTTGACCTTGACCGTCGCCCCGCCCTTGCCACTGCCGAGCGTGGTCGAACGCAGCTTGAGCTTCCTCGCCGTCGCCTTGCTCACGGTCAGCTTCACCGTCGCCCGACATGTGGCCGAGCAGCCGGTCTTGACCGTCAGCCCGCGTGAGCGCAGCGCAGCGAGCCTCGTCTTGGCGACCTTCACACGCAGGCTGAGGCGACCGGCCGGACGCGCGGCGTACGCGGCGTAGTGGACCCCGACCTCCTGATCGGCGACGACCACGGCCACGCCGACGCGGGACGGCTGCGCCGGAGCCGGCACGGAGGGGCCGACGGCGTCGTCGAACGCGCCGTCGCCGTCGAGGTCCCATGCCTCCTTGGCGATCGCCCGGCCGTTCGCACCGGCGACCGAGACCTTCAACTCGCCGCCGTCGGCCGTCCACGTCGGAACGGGCGGCGCGGCACCGACCGTGAACGTCTGGCGGACGTACGAGCTCTGCCCTCGCGCGTCGGTGATCCGCAGACCGATCGTGTGCTCGCCGGCTGTCAGCCGAAGGGTCGGGTACCGACCCACCGCGTCGTCGTAGACGCCGTCGCCGTCGAGGTCCCACTCGGCCGTGCAGCACGTCGCGCTCTGGCCGTTGGTCGCGCTGTAGTCCGCGAGCAGAGAGCCAGTCCTGGAGACTGCCAACGAGAGCCGCGCATGCGCCGTCGGCGTGCTGTTCGGCTGGACCTGGATGCGGCGAACCGTGGTCTCGCCGTTCTGCTTGTCGACCGCCTTGACGGCGACGATCGTCGGAGCCGTGAACGCCCAGTAGAACCCGTCAGCGGCGGCGCGAGGGGTCTCGTCGAACTGACCGTCGCCGTCCAGGTCGAACTCCAGCGTCGCGTTTCGCGGGTCGTAGGAGATCGCGATCGGGCGTTCCTTCCCCCAGACGGTCTCGCCCGGCGTCGACAGACCGAGATCCGGCAGGCGGGATCTGTGGCCGCTGGCGCCGATCGTGACCACGGAGCCGAACTCATAGACCACGCCGGCTGGACCGGTGACGCGGAAGCGGACCTCGTGGACCCCGGGCGTCGTGTAGACGTGCATGAGATGCGCGGCGCCGTCCGGGGATGAAGTGACGCCCGACCCATCATCGAATTCGCCGTCGCCGTCGATGTCCCAGGCGACGCCGAAGCCGGCGTTCCCGAGCGGCCCGACGACGGCGGCGAGGTCGATCGGCTCGCCGACGTACGCGTACGCCGCGGCCAGCCTGCCCGTGATCACCTCCGAATCCGGCTGCGAGCGCGAGAAGACCCGCGAGAGGGTGCGCGCGGTCACGACGTTGCCGCGGACGTCCGTGACCCGCACCCCGATCGTGTGCGGACCGGCCGCGAGGGTCGGCCGCACCACCCCGTTCGGCCCGTTGTCGAACTCATACGTGCCGTCCCCATCGAGGTCGAACTCGTACTTGACCGCCGGGAACATGCTGGCGGCGGAGACGTACACGGGCTCGTCACTGAAAGCGGCCGAGCTCCAATCGTTCGAGCCCGACAACGAGATGGTCGCGAGCGGGATGTCCTCGAGCACGTTGACCGTCCCGCTCGCCGTCGCCGTCAGGCCGTCGTCGTCGGTGACCCGGGCGCGGATGACGCGCTCGCCGCCGGTATGGAAGGTGATCGAGTCCCTGAGGAGCCAGAATCCGAATCCACTGTCCTCGCCCGGCCCCGAGATCTCGTACGTGCCGTCGTTGTCGAGGTCCAGTTCGAGCCGCTCGATGGCGCCGTCGGCGTCGCGCCCGACGACAACCGCCGATAGCTCCCTCTCGGCCTGGATCCCGGGCTGCAGCATCAGCTCGATCGTCGGCGGCTTCAGATCGGCGTCCACCTCGACCGAACGCTCCTCGAGAGCGGTGCGGCCGAACTGGTCCGTGGCCCGAACCCGCACCGTGTGCGTCCCGATCTCGTATGCGCGCTGCACCGACGGTCCGGTGGCATCGGTTAACGCCCCGTCACCATCGAGGTCCCACGCGTACGACACGCCGAGACCTGGACTCGAAGCCTTCAGCGTGACCATGTCACCGGGACGCGGCGAGACGGGCGAGATCGTCGTCGATACGAGCGGACGGTCGGCCGTGCAGTCTCCGATCTGCACCGGGTCCTCGCCGCGGCACGGGTCGTCGGTCGCGTGGGCGGCCGCCGGGAGCAGGGCCAGCGCCGCGAGCGCTGCCGTGAGGCACTTCGTCAGGGTCATCTCCGAACCGTGAACGTACGGGCCGCGCTGCCGATGCGGCCATCCGCGGATGTCGCGCGGATCGAGACCTGGAGCTTCACCGCCCGCGTGGTCCGGAGCGCCTTGCGGGCCTTGGCGGAGAGCTTGACGGTCAGCCGCGACGCTCCGGTCGCCGAGCCGAGCTTGGTCGTCCCGCGCTGCGCGAGCGTGGCCGTCGTGCGGCATGCCGTCTCGCAGCGCACGGTGACGGGCAGGCCGCGTGAGAGCAGACGCGAGAGCGTCACCTGGCCGACGCTCGCGGTGACGTGCAGCGGCGCAGGGGCCGCGGGCGGAGCGTCGTCCTCCGGCGAGACCGGCGGCTCGACTCCGACGGTGTCGCGCTCGGGCACGACGAACGAGGCGACGCCGATGTCCCCGGTGGCGTCGGTGGCCTTGAGCTCGACGCGCCCACTCGCCGGACGCGGGACGGTGGCACCGGTGGCGTCGTCGAACTCGCCGTCGCCGTCGAGGTCCCACTCGAGCGCGGTGATCGCCTCGCCGTCGGGGTCGACGGCGGTGGCGGTGAGCAGGTCGTCGTCCGCGGCGAACGTGATCTCGGGCGGCGCGCCGCCCACGGTGAACGTCCGGCGGGTCGTCGTGGTCGCGCCGTCCTCGTCGTCGACGCGGACGCCGATCTCGTGCTCGCCGGCGGCCGGCGTGAAGGTGGCGTCGAAGCCGGCGGCGTCGTCGTAGGCGCCGTCGCCGTCGAGGTCCCACGCGGCGGTGCAGCAGTCGGCGGTGTCGCCGCGCACGGCGGCCGTGGCGTGCGAAGAGTGCCCCGCGCGCGGCGGCACGAAGTCGATATCGGCCTGGATGCCGACGCCCGCGACCGGCGTCACGCTCGCGGTGCTGATCGCCGTCAGCCCATTCGCGCCCGTGACCTTGGCGGCGACCGTCACCGGGGCGGTGAAGCGCCACACGTAGGCGTCGCCGTCGCGGGCCGGGACGTCGTCGAACTGGCCGTCGCCGTCGAGGTCGAAGCTCGGCGACGCGGCCGACTCGATCCCGAAGCGCGTCGTGCGTCCCTGCCGGATCACCTGGCCCCACGGGAACTCGAAGTCGCCCAGCACGGGCGGGACGGGCTGCGCGGTCGCGGCCACGTCGATCGTGCGCGTCGCGACGCGAGAGACGCCACCGGCGGTCACCCGCGCCCGGATCTCGTGCACGCCAGGCGTGTCGTAAGCGAAGGAGACCGAGGAGCCCGGCGCGTCCGCGGGAAGCGTCACGTCGCCGTCGTCGAACGCGCCGTCGCCGTCGGCGTCCCATTCGACCGTGCGGTCGCCGCCGCCGGAGACGGACTCCAGTTGCACCTTCCGGCCGACGACCGCCCCACCCGGAGCGGTCAGGCTGATCCACGGGGCGCCACCCGCCGCCTCGACGTCGATCCCGATGCGGCTCGTGGCCACCGTGCCGCCGGCGTCGGTGACCCGCAGCCCGATCGTGTGCGTGCCCGCCGCGAACGTGTGGAACAGCGAGGTCGCCGAGCCCTGGTCGGACTCGTAGCTGCCGTCGCCGTCGAGGTCGTACTCGTAGTGGCCCGGGCCGGCCTCGACCGGCGTGGCGGCGAGCGTCACCAGTTCACCCGCGAGCAGCGGGCCGGCCGGGGCGACGGTGAAAGACGCGGTCTGCCCCGTCCCGACGATGTTGAAGGTCCGGCTGGCCGTCGACGTCAGCCCGTTGTCGTCGGTGATGCGAGCGTGGATCACATGCCCGCCGCCGACCGTGAAGTCGGCAATGGGTTTGCGCCGCGCATCCGCCTCGAAGACGCCGTCGCCGTCGAGATCCGCTTCCTTGGACGCGATCGAGGTCCAGTTCGACGTGCCCGGTATCGGCACCACGAACGGCTGCCAGGCGTCGTGTTCCTCGAAGGGCCCGAAGCCGATCGACGGTGGGAGATGCGAGCCATGGACCGTGTACGTGCGCCGCTCGATGCCGACGCGGCCGAACCGATCCGTCGCCTTGACGGCGAACGTGTGCACCCCGGTGTCGAGCTTCAGCGGCTGGTCGCCCCCGTGTCCCCACGGGTAGGCCACGGTGTCGTCGAAGTCCCCGTCGCCGTCCCGGTCCCACGTGTACGCGATCCCACTGCCCGGGCTCACGGCAGAGGCCCCTTGATCGACGCCGGCCGGCGCCCAAGGGGTCGTGTTGACGATCGACGGGAGCGGGCGCTCCGTGTCGGCCAGCGCGGCGGCGGGCAGGGCGAGCGAAGCGGTGAGGAACAGCGCAACGGTTCTCATGGCGGCGACCAATCTAGTCATCGTCGTCTCATTGATGACGCACGATTTATCTAACGGATCGTCATCGACTTGGTTGCGTTGACCCTCCGGCCGTCGGCGCCGGTGGCGGTCACGACGATCCGCACCTTCAGCGAGCGCACCTTCGACAGGGCCTTGCGGGCCTTGGCGGTGAGCTTGACCTTGACGGTGTTCGCGCCGGACCCGCTGCCGAGCGTGGTCGAACGCAGGTCGAGCTTCTTCGCGGCGGCCTTGCTGACGGTGACGACGACCTCCGCGTTGCACGTCGCCGAGCAGCCGGGCTTGACCGTCAGCGCGCTCGAGCGCAGCGACAGCTTCCCGACGATCGGGCGCAGCCCCAGGGCCGGAGGCGGCGGCGGCTCGACGCCAGGGCCCGCGGGCGTGGGCGTGGGCGTCGCGACCGTGTCGATGGGCGTAACCGGCGACTCCTCCGGAGGGCCCGGATCGACGGTGAACGTTTGGCGGATCGACGAGTTCAGGCCGTTCTGGTCGATGACCAGGACGCCGATCGAATGGCGGCCCGCCGTGGTCCTGAACGGCTTGAGCGGGCCTGAGGCGTCGTCGTAGACGCCGTCGTCGTCGAGGTCCCAGAGCAGCGCGCAGCACCCCGTGTGCGTCACCGTGCTCTGCGTCGTCTCGGCCACCAGCAGGCGGCCGCCGACCAACGGCGACCCGCCGCCGTCGGCGCGCAGCTCGAGCGTCGCGCCGGGTGAGGGTTGCCCGTTGGGCGTGACCTGGATGCTGCGCACGTTGGTGTCGCCGCTCGCGGCGTCCGTCGCCCTCACGGAGATCATCGTCGGTCCCTCGAAGGCCCAGAGGTAGAAGCCGCGTTCCGAGGACGGCGGGTGCTCGTCGAACTGGCCGTCGCCGTCGAGGTCGAACTCGAGCGTGCTCGTGGGGTCGGAGTAGGTGCTCACCAGGCGCTGGTAGCCGCGCGCGGTCTCGCCCGGGACGGTCACGTCGAGCGTCGGGGTGTGGAACGTCCGGCCCGTGGCGCCGATCGTCACCGTGTAGGCGAAGTCGTAGGTCGGCCGGCCCGCGGCGCTCACCCGGACACGCACCTCATGGACGCCTGGCGTCGTGAAGGTGTGCATCAGGTGGGCCTTGTTGCCCGAACCTTCGTCTCGGGTCGGCGTGTTCACCAGGCCGTCGTCGAACTCGCCGTCGCCGTCGACGTCCCACGCAACGGTGAAGCCGCCGAACGAGAACGGATCGACCACGACCCCGAGGTCGATCGGCTCACCGACGTAGCCGAATTCCTCGAGCGGGCCGGCCTCGAACATCTCGTTCAACGGCTGTCCCGACGCGAACACCATGTCGGAGCGGTGCGAGACCGTCACGTTGCCGCGAACGTCGGTGACCCGCACGCCGACGGTGCGAGGTCCGGCGGGGAAGGTGGCGGAGACCTCGTTCGACGTCCCGTTGTCGTGCTCGAAGCTGCCGTTCCCGTCGAGGTCGAACTCGTACTTGACCCCGGGATAGTTGCTGTAGGCGCTCACGCGCACCGGCTGCCCACCGCGGGGCGGCCCGTTCGCGCTGTCGCTGAAGACGGTCGCCCACGGCACGTTCTCGACGACCCGTACGTTCGCGGTCGCCGACGCCGTGAGCCCGTCCTCGTCGGTGACGCGGGCGTGCATCACGCGTTCCCCGGCGCTGTGGAACGTGACGACCCGATGGAACATTCGGCCGTTGGCGTTGTCGTCGAAGCCAGGGTCAGAGATCTCGTATGTCCCGTCGCCGTCGAGGTCCAACTCGAACTTGACGATGCTGCCGTCGCTGTCCCGGCCGATGATCGGGATCTCCAGCTCGTTCTCGGCCCCGACCATCGCGGGCACGGGGAAGCTGATCTGCGGCGGCTTGCGGTAGTCGATGACGAACGAGCGCTCCTCGGTGCTGGTGCGCCCGGACCGGTCGGTAGCGCGCACGCCCAGCTTGTGCGCGCCGCGCGCGAAGGTCTGCTCGACCGTGGCGCCGGTGGCATCGGTGAACGTGCCGTTGCCGTCGAGGTCCCACCCGTAGCTCACCCCCGCGCCCGCGCTCGACGCCGTCAGCGTGACGGTCTCACCGGGCCGCGGCGACGCGGGTGACATCGTGGTCGAGACGAGCGGGCCGTCGCCGTCGGCGGCCTGCGCCGCGGCGGGGAAGAGGGCGAGCGCCAGCAGCGCCGCCGGGAACAGCTTCACTTCGTCCTACCTCCGGACCGTGATCGTCTTGGCGGCCGAGCCGATGCGCCCGTCGCTGCCCGCGGCGAGGATCGCGACCTTGAGCTTGAAGGAGCGCAGTGTGCGCAGGGCCTTGCGGGTCTTGGACGAGAGCTTGACCGTGACCGTGGTGGTGCCCTTGGCCGTGCCGATCTCGGGTGTCTTGAGCTTGAGGCGCTTGGCCGTGGCCTTGTCGAGCGCGATCGTGACCGTCGCGCGGCAGGCCGTCTCGCAGCCCGTGGTGACGGTGAGGCCGCGCGAGAGCAGCGTCGCGAGGCGCGGCGTCGGGATGCGCGGCTTGAGCGCGAGCGGCTTGTTGACCGGGGCCGGGGTCGGCGGACCCGGGACGGGCGACGCGGTCGGGGTCGGGGTCGGGGTCGGGGTCGCCGTCGGGGTGGGCGGCGGCTCGCACACGCAGGTGGCGAACGGCACGTCTATGTAGGAGATGCCGATGTCGCCGCCCGCGTCGGTGGCCTTGAGGCCGACGCGCGCGCCAGGCTTGACGGCCACGCCGGTGGCGGTGGCGTCGTCGAAGGCGCGGTCGTTGTCGAGGTCCCACTCGTACTTGTCGACCGCGTCCCCGTCGGGGTCGACGGCCGACGCCTTGGCCGTCTTGTAGTCGTTGGTGAGCGCGATCGTGACCACGGGCGGCCGCCTACCGAGCGTGAACGAGTCGCGGGTCGTGGTGACCGTCCCCTCCGGGTTCTGCACGCGCACGCCGACCGTGTGGCGGCCGACGCCGGGGGTGAAGGCCGGGAAGGTGTCGGTGCCGTCGTCGTAGTCGCCGTCGCCGTCCGCGTCCCAGCTCACGTCGCAGCAGTCGTCCTCGTCGCCGAGCACGAAGTAGTCGGCCAGCATCGGCTCGCCCGCCCGCGGGAACGGGTTGTCCTCGTCGTCGCGGTAGGCGAACAGGTCCGACTGGAACCCGATGCCGCTCAGCGGCTGGACGCTGGCGCGCGAGATCGCCGAGACGCCGTTGGCACCGGTCGACTTGACCGCCATCGTCACCGGACCGGTGAACGTCCAGCGGAAGGCCTCTCCGTCGTCGTCCGGCACGTCGTCGAACTGCCCGTCGCCGTCGAGGTCGAAGCTGAGTGTGCCCTCGTCGTCGGAGTCCACCGAGAACGTCGTCGGCCGGCCGGCACGGACCATGTCCGGAAGGAAGATCCGGCCGAGCCGCGGCGCGAGCGCCTCCGCGGCGGGCACGACGAGGATCGTGCTCGACGCGATGCGCGACATGCCGTTGCTGCCCCGGGTGACCTTGGCGCGCACCTCGTAGGTACCCGGCGCCGTGAAGGTGTGCTTGATCGACACCGCGGTGCTCGTGTTCTCGAACGCGGTTCCGTCGTCGAACTCGCCGTCGCCGTCGAGGTCGTAGGCGACGGTCCGATCGATCTGGCCGGGATAGGCGTAGACCGTGAGGTCGACGGGCTCGCCGGCGACCGCGGCACCGCTGTGCGCGAAGCGGATGGCGGTGAGCTGGCCTGAGTAGGACGGCTCGACGGTGAACTGCTGACTGGCCGTGTAGACGTGGCCGCCGCTGTCGGTGGCGCGTGCGCCGATGCGGTGGTCTCCCGCCGTGAACACGTGCTCGAGCTGCGAGACGCCGCCCGCGACGGCGTCGCCCTGGTCAGTCTCGTAGGCTCCGTCGCCGTCGAGATCGAACTCGAAGTGCCCGGAGTCCGGCGCCGCCCAGTACGCGAAGAGGTCCAGCGGCCGGCCGGCGACCAGGATGTCATCGCCCGAGTCGCCGACCCCGAGCAGGAGCCGCTGGCCGGGGCCGCGCACGTTGACGGTCTGGGCGACGATCGAGGACGCGCCCTCGTCGTCGGTGGCCCGCACGCCGATGGGGTGTGGGCCACCGGTGAAGTAGTAGCCGAACACGTCGCCGTTGGGCCATTCCCAGATCTGGTCGTCGAACGCGCCGTCGTCGTCCGTGTCCACCTCGACCTTGCGGACCGCGCCATCGTCGGGGGTCGAGAGATGAGCCTTGAAGTCCTTGTTCGTCGCGAAGACGTCGTCATCGAGCCCGAACCTGATGTGCGGCGGGCGATTGACGTTGTCGACGAGGAACGTGCGCCGCTCGGTGGCCGTGCGGCCGAACTGGTCGGTGACCTGCAGGCCGACATTGCGCGTGCCCGCCGCGAAGCGGTACGTGAGCGTGTCGGCCGTGCCGTCGTCGAAGGCGCCGTCGCCGTCGAGGTCCCAGGCGAAGCTCAGGCCGCGGCCGGCGCCGCCGGCGTAGAGCTCGACGTCCTTGTTGGCCCGCGGCGACGGGGGATCGGTCGCGATGTACGCCGTCGGCGTGTCCGCGTGACACAGCCAGTAGTCGTCGTCGCACGGCGATTTGACGGCCGCCGCCGCGGTCGCCGGAAACACGCTGATAACAACAGTGAGGCAAAGCAGAACGATGCGCATGGACCGCGCCACCGTACTGTGTCGCCTCACCCTCCTCTAATCGCACATCTGTCTAGAGCAATGCGGCGGCGACCTGCTCGCGATGCCAGCCCGAGTCGCCGTAGGCGTGCGCGTTGGCCTCCGCGCGCTTGAGGAAGAGATGCAGGTCGTGCTCCCACGTGAAGCCGATGCCGCCGTGCACCTGGAGGGCCGAGCGGGCGACGTTGACCGCGGCGTCGGAGGCGTAGGCCTTCGCGCAATTGGCCGCCATGAACGCGGTCTCCGGGTCGTGGTCGAGCGCCCACGCCGCCCAATACGTCACGTTCCGCGCGCCCTCGGTCTCCAGGAACATCTGCGCGCACGCGTGCGAGACGGCCTGGTAGGAGCCGATCGGGCGGCCGAACTGCTTGCGCTCCTTGGCGTAGTCGACCGTCGTGCGCGTGACCCGAGCGGCGACGCCCACCGACTCGGCGGCGGCCATCACGGCGATCGCGTGCCAGGCGTGGCCGAAGTCGCCCTCGAGCTCCACGGCCGGCGGCCCGTCCAGGCGCACGGTGAACAGCGGGCGCGTCGCGTCCAGGGCGCGCGCGGGCTCGATCGTCACATCATCCGCCGCCACCGCGAAGTGGCGACCGCCTTCCGCGGTCACGACGATCGTGTCGGCGACGTCCGCGTTCGGCACGGCGATCTTGACGCCGCGCAGGTCCGCGCCCAGCGACGGCGACTCGGGATCGGCGCCGCCGTCGGCGTCCCACTGCGCGACGGTCCCGCGTCCCTCCAGCCCCGGGTGCAGCAGCTTCGCCGCCCAGTGCGCGGCCAGCGGCGACGGCGCCAGTGAGTACCCGAGCTCCTCGGCGACGACGGCGAGCTCGACGATGCCCAGCTCGGCCACGTCCGGCCAGCCGAGCTCGACGATCGCGTCCCAATGGGGATCGGGTTGCCCGTCGAGCGCGATCGCGCGGATCGTCTCCGGCGTGTAGCGGGCGGCGAGGAAGTCGCGCGCCGTGCGCTTGATCTCGCGCTGGTCTTCGGTCAGGTCGAAGTTCATCCGCGTGGCAGTCCCAGGACGCGTTCCGCGACGATGTTCTTGAGGATCTCGGTGGTCCCGCCCTCGATCGAGTTCGCGCGGGCGCGCAGGAAGCGGTACGTCCAGACGTCGTCGACGAGCTGCGCGGATGGTCCCTTGATGTCCATCGCGAGCGTCGTCAGCGACTGGTTGATGTCCGCCCACAGCCACTTCCCGAGCGAGCCCTCGGGTCCGGGCTCGCCGGACTTCATCGCGGTCGTCAGGCCGCGGTAGGCGAGCAGGCGCAGGACCTGCGCCTCGATCGCGATCTGGGCGAAGCGCTGGCGGATCACCGGGTCCGTCGTCCCCTTGATCTCGTCGGCGAGCTCGCTCAACGCCACCTGGACCCGCGCCTGCAGCGCGAACGCCAGGCCGGCGCGCTCGTGCATCAGCGTCGTGATCGCCACGCGCCAGCCGTTGTCGACGCCGCCGACGACGTTGTCGACCGGGATCCGCGCGTCCTCGATGAAGAGCTCGTTGAACTCGGCCTCGCCGGTGATCTGGACCAGCGGCCGGATCTCGACGCCCGGCTGGTCCATGTCCATCAGGAAGTACGTGAGCCCGCGGTGCTTGGGCGCGTCCTGGTTCGTCCGCGCGAGCAGCATGCACCACTTGGAATGGTGCGCGAACGTCGTCCACACCTTCTGGCCGGTGACGCGGTACTCGTCGCCGTCGAGGACCGCGCGCGTCTTCAGCGACGCGAGGTCGGAGCCGGACTCGGGCTCCGAGAACCCCTGGCACCACATCTCGTCGGCCGAGAGGATCGGCGCCAGGAACCGCGCCTTCTGCTCGTCGGTGCCGTGCGCGATCACGGTCGGCCCGCCCATCGTCAGGCCGAGCACGTTGGCCAGCTGCGGCGCGCGGGAACGGGCGAACTCCTCGAACAGGATCGCCTGCTCGATCTGGGTCGCGCCGGACCCGCCGTACTCGGTCGGCCAGGTCAGCCCGGCCCAGCCACGGTCGTTGAGCTTGCGCTGCCAGTCGCGGCGGAACTCGAACGAGGCCTCGTCGCCCTCAGGCTCCTTGCCCGGATGGTTCTCCGCGATCCAGGCGCGCAGCGTGTCGCGGAACTCCTCCTCCGCGGGCGAGAGCGTCAGGTCCACGCCGCGGAAACTAACACGCTGTCAGAAGCGGGGGGTTCCGGGGGCGGCAGCCCCCGGTCGTTCAGGTGGCCGTTGCCACTTCCGCGGCGGGCGCGCGGACCTTCTTCGGCCGCGAGGCGATCGCCACGCCGCCGAGGATCAGCACGAGCCCGCCGACCGCGGCCGCCGTGACCGGCTCGTCGAGGAAGATCGCGCCGTAGAACAGGGCGACGCCCGGCGCGAGGTAGGAGACGAGCGCCGCGCGCGCCGGCCCGATGCCGTTGATCAGCTCGTAGTAGATGACGAACGCGATCGCCGTGCCGACCGCACCCAGCGCGACGAGCGCGGCGATCGCGCCGGCCGTCGGCGTGTGGCCGGGGGTCGTGGCGATCCCGGCCGGGAGCACGAGCAGACCCGCGACGGTCACGCTGATCCACGAGGTCTGCACCGCGGCCAGCTTCCCGTAGCGGCCCTTCACGACGAAGCCGGACAGCGCGTAGAAGAACGCCGCGCCGATCATCGCCAACGCGCCCAGGAACTGCTCGAGCGTGTGCACCGACTCGACGCCGACGACGAGCGCCACGCCCGCCAGACCGAGCAGCATGCCGGCCGCCTGGCGGCGGTCGATGGACTCCGACGGCAGGATGAACGGCGCCAGCAGCGCGACGAAGAGCGACGCGGGCGAGATCAGCACCGCGGTCAGCCCGCTCGGCACGACGTGCTCGCCGAAGGTGATCAGCAGGAACGGCGCCGCGACCGCCGTGATCGCCAGGATCAATGCCCACTTCGGCCGCTCGCGGATGTCGCGGATCGTCGCGCCCGCCAGGCCCTGGTGGCGCAGCACCACGAACAGGACGGCCGACGCGATCAAGCTCCGCAGCGAGACGATCATCGCGGCGCTGAAGCCGTCGAGCGCGTACTTGATCAGCAGATAGGAGCCGCCCCAGACCGCGGCCAAGGCGGCCAGAAGCGTGGCGTGGCGAGTGGACATGCCAGCAGTGTCGGGCTCACGGCCCGCAAGCGCAAATGATGATCCCTCCTACTGGGGATCAGAAACGCTTATGCGTCGGACTTCGCCGGGGTGCTGCTGCTCGTGGAGCTGCCGGAGTCCGAGGACTTGCTCTCGGACTTCTTCTCGGCCTGCTTGGCGTCGTGCTTGTCGGCGCCGGAGTCGGCGGACGACGAGGACTGACGGTTGCGCTTGGCGGTCCCGTAGTCGGTGTTGTAAAAGCCCGAGCCCTTGAAGTGGACGGCGACCGGGTGGAAGACGCGCTGCACAGGGGCTCCGCACACTTCGCACTCGGTGATCGGTCCGTCGGTCATCTTCTGCATCACGTCGAAGTGATGTCCGTTGTCACAGCGGTACTCGTAAATCGGCATCCGGGCGGGTGAGTTTAGCCGCCTAGACTGCGGGTCCTATGCCCGCAGCCACCCTGGACGAGGTCGTCGCGCTCTGTAAGCGGCGAGGCCTGATCTTCCCCGCCTCCGAGATCTACGGCGGCATCGCCAATACCTACGACTACGGGCACTACGGCGTGCTGCTCAAGCGCAACGTCTCGGATCTGTGGTGGAAGGCGATGATCCAGGAGCGCGACGACGTCGTCGCGCTGGACTCGGCGATCATCCAGCACCCGCGCACGTGGGAGGCCTCCGGGCACCTCGCGGGCTTCTCGGATCCGCTCGTCCAGTGCCTGGGCAAGTGCAAGCGGCGCTTCCGGCTGGACACGCTGCAGGAGGAGGCCGAGGCCCGCGGCGAGGATCCGGAGACGGTCAAGTGCCCGGTCTGCGGCGGGGACCTGACCGAGCCGCGCGCGTTCAACCTGATGTTCCAGACGACGATCGGGCCGGTCCAGGAGGAGGGCTCGACCGTCTTCCTGCGCCCCGAGACGGCACAGGGCATCTTCCTCGACTTCAAGACGACGTTGACGTTCGCGCGCAAGAAGCCGCCGTTCGGCATCGCGCAGATCGGCAAGTCGTTCCGCAACGAGATCACGCCCGCGAACTTCATCTTCCGCACCTTGGAGTTCGAGCAGATGGAGATGGAGTTCTTCGTCCCGCCGGACGAGGCGCAGCAGTGGTACGAGTACTGGTGCCAGACCCGTCTGGAGTGGTACGTCGGGCTCGGCATCAAGCGCGAGAACCTGCGCCTGCGCCCGCACACCGAGGAGGAGCTCTCGCACTACTCCTCCGGGACCAGCGACGTCGAGTACCTCTACGCGGGCACGTGGCGCGAGCTCGAGGGCGTCGCCAACCGCGGCAACTTCGACCTCACGCAGCACTCCGAGTACAGCGGCAAGAACCTCGAGTACAAGGACCCGCAGACCGGCGAGGGGTACATCCCGCACGTGATCGAGCCCGCCGCCGGCCTCGGCCGGACCGTGCTCGCGCTGCTCTGCGACGCCTACGACGAGGACGAGATCGGGGGCGAGAAGCGCACCGTGCTGCGGCTGCATCCCTCCGTCGCCCCGGTCAAGGTCGCCGTGCTCCCGCTGCTGCGCAAGGACGGGCATCCGGAGAAGGCGCGCGAGATCTACGAGGCGCTGCGCAAGCGGATGTCGGCCGAGTACGACGAGGGCGGCAACATCGGCAAGCGCTACCGGCGCCAGGACGAGATCGGCACGCCGTACGCGATCACCATCGACCACCAGACGCTCGAGGACGGGACCGTCACGCTGCGCGACCGCGACTCGCTGTCGCAGGAGCGCCTGCCCGTCGAGGGCCTGGTCGAAGAGCTGGAGCGCCGAATCACGTCGTGAGCGCCGGCGCCCAGGTCTCCTACGACGATCTCTACGCGCGCTGGGAGCGCGGTAACTGGCGCGCGACCGAGATCGACTTCACGGAGGACCGGCGCCAGTGGCACGAGGTACTCACGGAGCACGAGCGCCGCGCCGCGCTGTGGAACTACGCGATGTTCTTCCACGGCGAGGACGCGGTCGCCGATGACCTCGCGCCGTTCATCGACGCCGCCCCGCGCGAGGAGCAGAAGTACTTCCTCGCCACCCAGCAGGTGGACGAGGCGCGCCACGCGATCTTCTTCAAGCGCTTCCTGCACGAGGTCGTGGGGCGTGGCGACGGGTCGGTCGCGGGCGGCCTCGCCGCGGTCGAGCCGGAGCTGACGTGGGGCTTCCGTCGCACCTTCGCCAAGCTCGACGAGGTCACGGGCGCGCTGCGCTCGGACCGCTCGGCGGTGGCGTTGGCGCGGGCGGTCGTCATGTACCACGTCGTCGTCGAGGCACTGCTCGCCCAGCCGGGGCAGCACTTCATCTCGGACTACCTCGAACGGCGGCAGCTGCTGCCGGGGTTCCGCGAGGGGATGCGGCTCGTCGCGCTGGATGAGCAGCGTCACATCGGCTTCGGGGTCAAGCTGCTGCACGACCTGCACGTGGCCGATGCGGATGTGATCGGCGCCGTGGCGGATCTCGTGCGCGAGGTCACGCCGTTCGCGCTCGCGGTGTTCATCCCGCCGGGGTGGGACCGCTCGTACACGGAGTGCTTCGGCTTCACGCTGGAGGAGATCTACACCGAGGGCGCGCGGTCGTTCGAGGCCAAGCTGCGTTCGGCCGGCCTGCCGCTGGAGTCGCTGCCGGGCCCGTCGGTGTTCCCTTTGGAGATGAGCGCGCGCGAACGGGCGGAGTACGGCCTGGCGATGCTCCGGGCCGGGTTCCTCGGCCCGGGCAACGGCGCGCCGCCGCGCGACCCTTCTTCGATGGAGCTGCTGTTCTCGTCGGTGGCGCGGGCGGTCGACCTGCGCACCGCGCCCGCGGCGCCGTTCGTCGTGCAGTGGGAGTTCCCGGACGCCGAGCCGTGGCACCTGCGGGTCGGTGAGGGCGCCTTCGCGGGCCGTGCGCGGCACGTCGACGTCGAGGTGCGTGTCCGGTACGAGGACTGGGTCGATCTCGTCGCGGGGCGCCTGGACCCTCGCCGCGCGCTGGCGACGGGCAAGCTGCGCCCGCACGGCTCACCGCGCGCGCTGTGGGCCGCGCGCGGCCTGTTCCAGTAGGGCCTCCGCCGCGGCCTTGGCGTCGCGCGCCGCCGTCGGGTCGTTCTTGACGAACGCGACGGTCCTCGCGCCTTCGACGAGGAGCAGCAGCTGACGCGCGAGCGCCTCGCCGTCGCCGGTCAGCTCCTGCAGCAGGTCGAGGTAGCGGTCGAGATGCGCGGCGGCGATCGCGCGCGCCTCCGTCTGCGCGCCGCGCGCCTCGATCGCCCCGTTGACCAGCGCGCAGCCGTTGAACGCGGGGTCGGCGAACCAGCGCTCGAGCGCGTCGAACAGGGCGAGGATGCGCGCTCTCGCGTCGAGGCCCTGGGAGACCTCGCGCAGCCAGGCGGAGACGCGCTCGCTCCGGGCCCGCAGGTAGGCGGAGACGAGCGCGTCTTTGGAGTCGAAGTGGCGGTAGAGGGTGACCTTGGACACGCCGGCCTCGGCGGCGAGCTCGTTGACGCCGACGGCGAGGGTGCCTTTCTCGTAGAGGACGCGCGAGGCGGCGTCGAGGATCCGTTGACGCGTCGCCGCGGGGTCGAGCGGTTCGCCCTTGGCGACGGGCATCGGCTAGATCGCCTGCAGCACGACGTCGGGGCGGTCGCGATGCACCGAGTGGCCGGCGCCCTCGACGACCCGGTACTCGACGTGGGGACGGCCGTCGGCGAGCGCCGGCATGGCCACCGGGTCGAGCCCCGCGCCGAGGATCAGCGTCGGCACGGTGACGCGGTCGAGCAGGTGCGCGTGGTGCCAGGGCGCGTTGTCGTCGATGATCCGCCCCATCGCCTCGGGGCGCGCCTGCCGGCTCGCGAGCGCCTTCGTCCGCACGGTCTGGGCGTCCCAACCGGGGTTCGCCGCGCGGACCTCCGCCTCGGATGCCGGATTGGTCGCCTCGTCGATGATCGCCGCGCGGATCGACGGGTCCTCCCGCAGGTCCAGCGCCGGGTCGAGCAGGATCAACCGCCGCGCGAAGCCGGGATCGTGCGCGGCGGCATGGGCCGCGACCGCGCCGCCGAGCGAGTGGCCGACGACGAGCTCGTAGCCCGTCCCGAGGCCCGCTGCGAGGTCGGCGAACGTGTACCGGTCGCTGTCGGGGCTCTCGCCATGGCCGAGCAGATCGGGCGCGAGCGCGCCGCGCTCGGCGAGCGCTTCGCCGAGCTGCCACATCGTCGCGCCGGATGACGTGATGCCATGGATCAGCAGGACGCGGGCGGGCTCGGGGCCCCAGCGGTGGAAGTGCAGGCTCGACATGGAACCGAATGGTATGTACCGTTCGGTTTCATGTCAATGCGCCTCTGGTTGGCCGTGTTGTGCGGCTACTTCGCCTTGGGCGCGACGATCCAGGCGCTGCCTTCGGTGGTCGCGGGCGGCCCGGGCACGATCGGCCTGCTCGTCACGCTCGCGGCGGCCGCGACCGCGATCACCCGTCCGTTCGCCGGCCGCCTCGCCGACCGCGGCCGCGCGCTTCCGGTCGCCCGTGTGGGCGCCGCACTGGTGGCGGTCGGCGCGGCCGCCCACCTCGTGGCGGACACGCCGGTGGCGCTGGCGCTCGCCCGGCTGACGATCGGCGCCGGCGAAGGAGCGCTCTTCACGGGCGCGCTCGCCCGCGTGCTCGAAGCGGCCGCGGTCACCCGCCGCGGCCGCCTGATCGGCCACTTCGGCCTGTCGATGTGGGGAGGCCTCACCCTCGGCCCGGTCGTCGCCGCGACGATGAGCCCGCGCGGAGCGCTGTGGCTGGCGGCGACGATGGGCGCGGCGGCGCTCGCGCTGACGGCCGCGCGTCTCGCCACGCCCGGCCGCGTCGGCGCCCCACGGGCGCGCCTCGCCGCGCCCGCCCCCGAGGTCACCCCGCCCGCGCGTCTCGCCACGCCCGGCCGCGTCGTCGCCCCGCCCGCGCGCGCCGCCGCGCGGCCGTCCCTCATCCCCCGCGCGGCGTGGCGGCCCGGCCTCGTGCTCGGGCTGGCGTCGTTCGGGTACGGGACGGTGATCGCGTTCGCGGTGTTGGAGGCCGGGAGCGGCGCGCTCGGCGTGTTCGCCGGGGCGTTCCTCGTCGTGCGGCTGCTCGGGAGCCGCCTCGTCGACGACCTCGGGCCGCGCACCGTCCTCGTCGCGTCGGCGGTGCTCGAGGCCGGCGCGCTCGCCACCGTCGGTGTCGCCGGGCTCGTCTCGCTGGCGGCCGCGGGCGCGGCACTCGCGCTCGTCTTCCCCGCGCTCGCGCTCTGGGTCGTCGAGGCCGCGGGGGAACGCGAGCGCGGCGCCGCCGTGGGCGCGATGACGTCGTGCTGGGACGTGGGGATCGCGGCCGCGGGACCGGTGGGCGCGCTGCTCGTCTCGCCCGGGCACCTCGCGCCGGCGTTCATCGCGGCGAGCGGTCTGGCAGCGCTCGCGGCGGTCGGCGCGACCCCTGAGCGGACTAGGGAGTTCCCTGATTTAGGGCGCGCCGCGAGGCAGCAGGATGCGGCGCCATGACTTACCGCATCGCCGCCGCTGTGGCGGCTCTCGGCGCCTTCGCTGTCGCCGCTGCCCCCGCGGCCGCGGCTCCGAAGAAGAACACGATCACCGCCGTGGGCGGGATGAAGGTCAAGGCCAACGCGTACGTGCAGGACGCGCAGCACTGGGACGCCGACAGCTACACGGTCAAGTCCGGCGACACGGTGACGCTGCGCGACAAGTCGACCGACGGGCAGCCGCACACGCTGTCGTTGATCAAGAAGCTGCCCAAGACGACCGCGCAGATCATGGGCTGCGAGGCGTGCGGGCCGCTAATGGAGGCCCACCAGGCGAACCCGGAGACGGGTGAGGTCGGCAAGGAGCTCGTCGAGGCCGGGGGGTCCGGCTTCGACACCGGCGGCGACAAGTCCGCCGCCGGCGACTCGATCTTCCTGCCGCCGAAGGGCAAGGTCACCTTCAAGGTCACGGCCAAGAAGGGCACGACCCTGAACTTCGTCTGCGCCGTGCACCCCTGGATGCTCGGGACGATCAAGGTCTCCTAGCGCGGAGGGTGCGGGCTGCCGTGGGGGCGGCCCGCACCCGATCGCGTCAGTCCGCCGCAGCGGCGTTGTAGACGCTTTGCGCCGTACCGTCGAGGTACGGACCGAACATCACGTCCGGCTGGTTGGAGTACCCGTAGGAGTTCACCGAGTAGAGGTTCGAACCCACGATCCAGCCGCCGCCGCTGGACCCGCCGGTCATGTCGCAGCCGATGCCCATCGTCGCCGGGCTGGCCGAGTTGTCCGACGTCTGCAGCGGCGAGCTGCACGTCCACAGCCGCTCACCCGTGAACGGCGGCGCCGCCGGGTAGCCGTAGGACACGTAGTTCTGCGAGCGGTTGTAGTTGAACGAGATCCCGCGCCCCCCGACGCGGTCCGTCAACGCCGTCCCGCCTGAGGGAGCGACGACCGCCGCGCCCACGTCGTAGCTGAAGTCACCGCTGTTCCCCCACGCCGACGACGTGAAGAGGTTCGAGGCCACGTAGACCCCGAGCGGCGCCGACCCGTCCTTGTAGGCGGGCACGAACTCCCAGTTGGTGGCGAAGTCGCCGGGACCCTCGTTCACGCAGTGCCCCGCGGTCCACACCACGCTCTTGTTCGAGCTCAGCAGCGCGGTCCCGGAGCAGACGTAATCCACGCCTCCCAACGTGAAGAACACCTTGCCGTGGGTGCGCGTGGGAGCGTTCGTGTAGGGCGTCGTGACCTCCGCGGAGGTCCACGGCAGCGGCGCCGCGGCGGCCTTCGAGACCGAGCCGTCGGCGTTGATCGTGCGTACCGCGGGCTTCGCGTTCTGCATCCGCTCCGCGGTCCAGTAATCCGCCACGTCGGCCCGCTGCGCCGAAGAGACGGTTCCCCGCTCGAGGACCTGCGCCTGCGCGGGTCCGGCCAGGACGAAAGTGGCAGCCAGCAGCGCCGGCGCCAGAGTGAGACGTCGCAAAATTGCCTCCCGAAAGGGACGTCTGTTTTCCCACCAGCCCGGACACCCCTGCCTCGGGAACTGGTGACGGTTGCCACACCGTAGCGCGGAGCGTTCGGGCAGCCGCACCATATGTCCGCAATCGAATCGCTAGCTTCGCCTCAATGAGCGATCACGCGATCGCCGTGGAGGGGCTCGAGAAGTCGTACGGGACGGTGCGGGCGCTGTGCGGAGTGGACTTCGCCGCGCAGACCGGCTCGATTCTCGGCCTCCTGGGTCCAAACGGCGCTGGAAAGACCACTGCGGTACGCATCCTGGCCACGCTGCTTCAGCCCGACGCCGGCACGGCGCGCGTCGCCGGGCTGGACGTCGTGCGCGACGCGGATGCCCTGCGCGCCAAGATCGGCCTGGCGGGCCAGTACGCCGCGGTCGACGAGAACCTGACCGGCTTCGAGAACCTCGAGATGGTCGGCCAGCTGTACCACCTGCCGCGCAAGGAGGCGCGTTCCCGAGCGGACGAGCTGCTCGAGCGCTTCGACCTCGCCGACGCCGGCGGGCGCCCGGCCAAGACGTACTCCGGCGGCATGCGCCGACGGCTCGACCTGGCCGCCGCGCTCGTCTACCGCCCGCCGGTGATCTTCCTGGACGAGCCGACCACGGGCCTGGACCCGCGGGCGCGGTTCGGCATGTGGGAGACGATCGAGGCACGCGTGGCCGAGGGCGCGACCGTCCTGCTCACCACCCAGTACCTCGAAGAGGCCGACCGCCTCGCCGACCAGATCGTGGTGATCGACCACGGCAACGTCATCGCCGAGGGCACGTCCGACGAGCTGAAGGACCGCGTCGGTGGCGAGCGCCTCGACGTCACGCTCGAGACGGGCGCGGACCCGGCGGCGGCGATCGCCGCGCTCGCCGAGATGGCCGCCGACCGGCCGACCCAATCCGAAGGGGTCGTCCACGTGCCCGTCCGCGGCCGGACCGGCGCGATCGCCGAGGCCGTGCGGCGCCTGGACGCCGCCGACGTGGGGATCGACGACATCGCGCTCCGCCGCCCCACGCTCGACGACGTGTTCATCACGCTCACCGGCCACGCGGCCGAGGAGGAAGCGGAGGAGGTCGCGGTATGAGCCTCGCCTACACCTTGAGCGACACGGCCGTCCTCGCCCGCCGCAACCTCAAGCGGATTCCGCGCCAGCCCGACCTGCTGATCGCCTACACGGTGCAGCCGGTGATGTTCGTGCTGCTGTTCGTGTACGTCTTCGGCGGCGCGATCCAGACGCCCGGCTTCGACTACGTCGACTTCCTGATGCCGGGCATCATCGTGCAGTCGATCGCGTTCGGCGGGTTCGTCACCGCGCTCGGGCTCTCCGAAGACGTCCAGAAGGGCCTGATCGACCGCTTCCGCTCGTTGCCGATGTCGCGGGCGGCGGTGCTCACCGGACGCACGCTGTCGGACATCCTGCTCAACTGCCTGTCGCTGACCGTGCTGCTGGGGGTCGGCTTCATCGCCGGATTCAACTTCCAGGACACGAGCGTCCCCGAGGTGCTGCTCGGGATCTTCCTGCTGCTGCTGTTCGGATACGCGTTCTCGTGGATCTTCGCGCTGGTCGGGCTCTTCTCGTCCTCGCCTGAGACCGCGAACTCGATCGGTTTCACGGCGATCTTCCCGCTCACCTTCGCGTCGTCGGCGTTCGTCCCGGCGGAGTCGATGCCGGACGGCCTGCAGCAGTTCGCCAACGCGAACCCGTTCACGACGGTGGTCGACGCGGTTCGCCACCTGTGGCTCGGCACACCCGCCAACAGCGACGTCTGGGTGGCGTTCCTGTGGTGCGCGGTCCTGCTCGTGGTCTTCGTGCCGCTCGCCGTCCGCCGGTACAGGCAGGTCTCCGCCAAATGAGGGCTGGCACACTCTGTAGGTGCGCGTTTTCGCCACAGTGATCGTGGTGGCGGTGGCGGCGGTGACGTTGGTCTCCGCGGCCACCGCGCAGGGCCCGGCGAAGGCTTCGGTGGCCGTCGTCTCGGGCACCCTCGGCAACGTGTCGGCCAAGAAGGTCTCCGGCGGCGGGTCGACCAGCGGGGCGATCCCGGCGAAGCTGCCGAAGGGGATCGAGCTCGGCGACGGCTTCTACAGCCTCACGACGTCGAGCGACGGGACCGCGTCGGCGCAGGCCGAGGCCGACGACCTCGAGCTGTTCGGCGGCGCCGTGACGGCGTCGCTGGTCTCCCGCAGCGCCACCGCGACCGCCAAGCGCGTCAAGTACAGCGGCACCGTGCGCGACCTCGTGCTCGGCGACGAGGACATCGGCTCGGTCAGCCGGGCCAAGACGTACACGTTCGCCTCCGGCAAGGCCGTCGTGAACACCGACGGCGCGGCGCTCACGGTCACGTTGACGAAGGACCTGAACGGCTTCCCGGCCGGGACGAAGGTCGTCGTCGCGGAGGTCTCGGCCACAGCGGGCGCGGCCGCGCCGGAGCCCACCGCGACCGCCTCGCCCACCGCCGAGCCCACGACGACCGCCACGCCCGAGCCGACCGCGACGCCGAAGCCCCGCGACACGACCCCGAGCTGGAAGAAGCGGCTGATGTCCAGGCGCTTCATGTTCCCCGTGGCGGGCCAGACGACGATCGGCGGCCCGTTCGGCTCCTTCCGCGCCGACACCGGCGCCCACCAGGGCAACGACCTCTTCGCCGACTTCGGCACCCCCGTCGTGGCGGTCGCCGACGGCACGATCAAGAACGTCGGCTCGCTCCCGATCTCCGGCAACCGCCTGTGGGTGTACGCCGACGGCGGCGACCAGTTCTTCTATGCCCACCTCGCGTCCTTCGCACCGGCCGCCGTCGACGACCGCCACGTCGAGGCCGGCACCGTCCTCGGCTACATCGGCAACACGGGCGACGCCGAGCCGACCCCGCCGCACCTGCACTTCGAGATCCATCCGAACGGCGGCAAGGCCGTCGACCCCAACTCGTTCCTCGTCGCCTGGCAGAAGCGCGCCGGCAACCTCACGGACACGTCCGAGCGTCCCGGCGCCCTCGTCGAGGTCCGAGACTTCATAGGAGAAGGATGAGGAGCCTGACCACCGTTCGACGAGGCACCAATCGCAGGTTTCAGGCATTCCGGAGGTGCCGTGATGGCCAGTAGCGAAGAGCCGTCCCCGAAGCCCACGTTGGTCGAAAGGATGCGCGCGCAGCGGGAGATCCACGCCTTGCGCCCGCTCTACCTGCGGGTGCTGATCACCGTCGCCGGCTTCACGCTGCTGTTCACCGGCCTGGCGATGCTCGTCCTCCCCGGCCCCGCGCTGGCGGTGATCCCGATCGCCCTGGCGATCCTCTCGCTCGAGTTCGCCTGGGCCGGCCGCGCCCTCGAGACCGCGCTCGAGAAGGCCGAGCAGGCCAAGCAGTCGGCCAAGGAGACCTCCCGCACCCAGCGGATCGTCGTCGGCGTCGCGATCGGCCTGGCGGTGATCGCGGCGGTGATCGCCTCGATCCTCTGGGAGATCCCGGTCGTCCCCTTCACCTAGCGGAGCAGGCCGAGCGAGCCTGTGAGGCGGCGCAGGACCTTGCCGTCGCCGTAGAACGCGAGGCCGAGGTAGTCGGGGGCGTCGGTCGAGGCGACCATCGCGCGGAAGTGCTCGTAGTCGGTCGTCGTCTGGCCTGAGCGGGGGAAGCCGACGACGCCGATCTCGGCCGCGACGGCCTTGGCGCGCAGCGACGGCAGCTGGTCCGCCTGCGCGCGCAGGACCGGGAGCCCGGTCGTGATCAGGCCCGGGTGCTCGTGCCCCGCGCCGTCGACGAAGGCCTCGCCGACCATCCCCGGCACCTTCGTCCCCAGCGTCATCGCCAGCACCGCGGCGGCGTTCGCCGCCAAGCCGGGCGCCAGCGCCTCGTCGACCACCACCACAGCACGTGTTCCGTTCACACGACAATCAGAGCACAGCTGCGGAGGATCGGGCCCAACTTCGCACGTCGTGCGGAAGAATCACCGCATGGTTCGACTTGATGCGACGGACTGGGCGATTCTCGACGTCCTGCAGGACGATGCACGGACGAGCAACCGCGACCTGGCGGCGGCGGTCCACGTCTCGCCGTCCACGTCGTCGGAGCGGGTCCGCAACCTCAAGGCCGACGGCGTCATCCGCGGCTACCACGCCGACGTGGACTACGGCGCCCTCGGCCGCCACGTGCAGGCGCTGACCGCGGTCACGATCCGCCCGCCCACCCGCGAGATCATCGAGGCGTTCCGCAACTGGGTCTCGGAGCTGCCGGAGATCGTCGGCGTGTTCGTGGTCTCCGGCGCGGCGGACTTCCTGCTGCACGTCGCGGTGCCGGACACCGACGCGCTCTACGCCTTCGTGATCGACCGCCTGACCGAGCGCGCCGAGGTCGCCGACGTCAACACCTCGGTGGTCTACGAGCACATCCGCCGCACGGTGCTGGAGCCCCTCACCCACTCGGGATGATGCGGCGCGCCGGCGCGGGTGCGAGCGTCGCCGGCAATGAGCGCAGCCGACGGCCTGAAGTCACCCACGCCGATCCTCGTCACACTCGCGTCCGGCCAGTTCCTGATGACCCTGGACACGTCGGTGATGAACGTCGCGATCGCGACCGTCGCGGAGGACGTCGGCACCGACGTGAGCGGCATCCAGACGGCGATCACGCTCTACACGCTGGTGATGGCGACGCTGATGATCACCGGCGGCAAGATCGGCGGGATCATCGGCCGCAAGCGCGCGTTCGCGATCGGGTGCGTGATCTACGGCTGCGGCTCGCTGACGACCTCGCTCGCGCCGTCGCTGCCGGTACTGCTGATCGGCTGGTCGTTCCTGGAGGGCGTCGGCGCGGCGCTGATCCTGCCCGCGATCGTGGCGCTCGTGGCGTCCAACTTCGCGCCCGACGGCCGCCCGCGTGCGTACGGCCTGGTGATGGCGGCGGGCGCGATCGCCGTCGCCGTCGGGCCCCTCATCGGCGGCCTCTTCACCACCTACCTGAGCTGGCGCCTGGTGTTCGCGGGCGAGGTGCTGATCGTGCTGATGATCCTCGTGCTCACCCGCCGGATCGAGGACGAGCCGCTCGGCAAGCGGCCGAAGATCGACGTCGTCGGCGTGGTGCTGTCGGCCGCGGGCCTCGGAGCGGCGGTGTTCGGCGTCCTGCGCTCGAGCAACTGGGGCTGGGTGAACCCCAAGCCGGACGCGCCGGACCTGTTCGGGATCTCCGCGACCCTGTGGCTGATCCTTGGCGGCCTGTTCCTGCTGTGGGTGTTCTTCGAGTGGGAGCAGCGCTTGGAGAAGCTGGACCGCGAGCCGCTCGTGCGGCCGTCGCTGTTCGCCAGCTCGCAGCTGGTCGGCGGGCTGCGGATGTTCCTGTTCCAGTACTTCGTGCAGTCCGGCGTCTTCTTCGTCGTCCCGCTGTTCCTCTCGGTCTCGCTCGGGCTCTCGGCGATCGACACCGGCGTGCGGCTGCTCCCGCTCTCGGTGGCGCTGCTGATCACCGCGGCCGGGATCCCGCGCTACCGGCCGAACGCCAACCCGCGCCGGGTCGTCCGGCTCTCGCTGATCTCGATGTTCCTCGGGACGGTCGTACTGCTCGCGTCGATCGACGCCGACGCCTCAGCCGAGATCGTCACGGTCCCGATGCTGCTGCTCGGCCTCGGGATCGGCGCGCTCGCCTCGCAGCTCGGCAGCGTCACCGTCTCGGCGGTCCCGGACGAGTTCAGCCCCGAGGTCGGCGGTCTGCAGAACACGGCGACGAACGTCGGCGCCTCGCTGGGCACCGCGCTCGCGGGCTCGGTGCTGATCGCCAGCCTGACCGCGACGCTGCTCACCGGCATCCAGAACAACCCCGCGATCCCGGACCAGGTCAAGCAGACCGCGAGCACCGAGCTCGCGAGCGGCGTCCCGTTCATCTCCGACGCCGACCTCGAATCGGCCCTGACCGAGGCGGGCGTGACGGGCGAGACCGCGACGCAGATCTCCGACGAGAACTCGAAGGCGCGCCTGAAGGCCCTGCGCACCAGCCTCGCCGTCGTCGCGCTGGTCGCGGTCGTCGCCCTGCTGTTCTCCGGCGGCATCCCGACCGTCCAGCCCGGAGCGGCGGCCCCGGACCGAGCGCCGCCGCCCCGCGAGATCACGGTCTAGGACCAGGCGCCCGAGGCAGCGGTGGCCCGCGCGTACTCGCCGAAGTCGCGCGGGGCGCGGCCGAGCGCGCGGCGCACGCCGTCCTGGGGTTCGACGTTGCGGCCGTCGAGCACCTCGCGGAACAGGAACGAGACCAGGTCGGCCTCCTCGTCCGGCACGCCCGCCTCGAGCATCCCGGCGTGGAAGGCGTCGGCGGGGACGCGGACGAAGCGCACCTCGCGGCCGAGCGCGGCCGAGATCTCCGCGGCGGCCTCGTCGAAGCGCAGCGCCCGCGGACCGGTCAGCTCGTAGATCTGACCGTCGTGCCCGTCCTGGGTGAGCGCCGCGACCGCGACGTCGGCGATGTCCTCGGCGTCGATGAAGGGCTCGGGCACCGCGCCCGCCGGCAGCGCGATCTCCCCCGCGAGCACCGAGTGCAGCAGGAACGCCTCGCTGAAGTTCTGGGCGAACCAGCTGCAGCGGACGACGGTCCACGCCGTGCCCGCCGCGATCAGCTCCTGCTCGGAGCGCTGGGCCTCGGGCTCGCCGCGGCCGGAGAGCAGCACGAGCCGCTCGACGCCGCGCTCGGCGGCGAGCCGCGCGAACGCGCCGATGATCTCCGGCGCACCCTCGATCGCGAGGTCCGGATAGAAGGAGACATAGACGGCGGAGACGTCGTCCAGCGCGCGGTCCCACGTGGACGCGTCGTACCAGTCGAACGGCAGCGAACGCGACCCGACGCGCACGGAGACGTCCTGCGCGCGCAGCCGCTCGACGATGCGGCGACCCGTCTTGCCGGTGCCGCCTAGAACCAGGGTGTGAGTGCTCATGTGCGCATTGAAAATGAGATGCGCGAGCGCCTCCATAGTTGAATTGCGCGAGTTCATGCGCAATCGTCTAGCGCCGTGGATGCCGTAGCCGGCCTGCTCGACGGTCCCCGCGCCCGCGGCGCGTTCCTGTTGCGCTCGACGATGGACCCGCCGTGGTCGCTGCGGATCGAGGACGAGGCGCCGCTGACGCTGGTCGCGATCGTCCGCGGCAGCGCGTGCATCGTGCCCGAGGGCGGCGAGACGGTGTGGCTTCGGGCGGGTGACGTGGCGATCGCGCGCGGCCCGGACCCGTACCTCGTCGCCGACGATCCCGCGACCCGGCCGCAGGCGGTGATCCTCCCGGGCGGCGAATGCCGGACCCCGGACGGCCAGACGCTGAAGGTCATGGACTTCGTCGGCACCCGCAACTGGGGCAACAGCCCGGACGGCGAGACCGTGATGCTGACCGGCACCTACCAGCTCGAGGGCGAGATCTCGGGGCGGCTGCTGCGGGCGCTCCCGCCGCTGATGGTGCTGGAGGCCAGCGCGTGGGAGACGCCGCTGATCGGCCTGCTCGCCGACGAGATCGTCAAGGACCAACCGGGCCAGGAGGCGGTACTGGACCGGCTGCTCGACCTGCTGCTGATCGCCGTCCTGCGCACCTGGTTCGCCCGCCCGGAGGCCGAGGCGCCGGGCTGGTATCGCGCCTACGCCGACCCGATCGTCGGGCCGGCGATCAAGTCACTGCACGCGGACCCCGCCCACCAGTGGACGGTCGAGGAGCTCGCCCGCGGCGCCGGCGTCTCCCGCGCCGCGCTCGCCCGCCGCTTCAACGACCTCGTGGGCGAGCCGCCGATGAGCTTCCTCACAGGCTGGCGGATCGCGCTCGCGGCGGACCTCCTGCTCGAGCCCGACGCCACGGTCGGCTCCGTCGCGGCGAAGGTCGGCTACGGCAGCCCGTTCGCCCTCTCGACGGCCTTCAAACGGCTGCGCGGCGTGAGCCCGAAGCAGTACCGCGTCACCGCGCTGGCATGAGGCTCGTGCTGGCCCTCGTGGGGCTCCTGCTCCTCGCCGGGCCCGCCCACGCCGCGCCGCGCTGCTTCGGCGCCGCGTCGCGCGACCCCGAGCACCGCTGCGTGAACCCGAAGCTGGCCAAGCTCGTCACGCCCACGCCCGACCAGGCGCTGTTGAACCCGAACTTCGCCTGCGTCCGGCACGCGGTGACCGAGCGGTTCGCACCGTGCGAGTTCGGCTCCAAGGCGCCCGCGGCCACCGTCGCGCTGATCGGCGACAGCCACGCGCAGCACTGGCGCTCGGCGCTCGCGGTCGTCGCGAAGCGGCACAACTGGCGTGTCGAGGACGCGTCGGTGCCGCTGTGCATGTTCTCGACGGCGACGACCAGCGCCGAGGCGCCATTCGACACCTTCTGCCCCGCCTGGAACCAGGACGTCGTCGACTGGCTCGCGGCCAACCCGCAGATCAGCACGATCTTCGTCGCCGGCAAGACGCGCCAGTACGTCGAGCCCGCGCCCGGGCAGTCGAGCTACGCGGCGCGCGTCGAGGGCTACAAGGCCCGCTTCGCGGCGCTGGCGGACCGGACGCTGATCGTCATCCGCGACGACCCGGACGAACGGGTCACGACCAAGGACTGCGTGCGACGCCGGATGGCGCGCCGCCAGACGCTCGTGCGCGCGTGCGGCGTCCCCCGGAGGACCGCGGTGACCGCCGACCCGGCGATCGCCGCCGCCCGCGCCGTCGGGGCCCGGACGATCGACCTCACCGACCAGTTCTGCGGACCGAGCCGCTGCTACCCGGTGATCGGCGGCGCGCTCGTGCACAAGGACGCCGACCACCTCACGCAGGTGTTCTCGCGGACGCTCGGCCCGTTCCTGGACCGCGCCTACCGCGACTTGACGATCAGCAGCACCCCGGCGCCCACGGTCACGAGCGTCGACGTGACCGCCGGGTCGGAGTAGACGAGCTCGGAGAACTCGACCAGCTCCTTGGCGTGCGAGAGCGTGTTGTCGACGACGAGCAGGCCGTTCGGCCGCAGCGCGCGGATCAGGTCGGGCCAGTAGTCGACGTAGTGCGTCCGCTCCGCGTCGAGGAAGATCAGGTCGAAGGCGCCGTCGGCGAAGGAGCGCAGCGCCTCCGCGGCGTCCTGCGTGCGCAACTCGACGAACCCCGCCACGCCGGCCTCGGCGACGTTCGAGGTCGCCTGCGCCGTGCGCTCGGCCTCGATCTCGATCGACAGGACCGTGCCGCCGACGGCCTCGGCGGCGTCGCCGAGCCAGATCGTCGAGTAGCCGTTGGAGGTGCCGACCTCCAGCACGCGCGTGGCGTTCATCGAGCGCACGAGCACGCCGAGCAGCTCGGCGGTCTCGGGTTCGACGTTGCGCAGCCGCTGGAGGCGGTCCTCGCGCTGCTCGTCGTGCGCGCGCCCGTGCGCGTAGAGCTCGTCGAGGAAGGTCTGGCGCGTCTCGTCCATCAGTCGGAAGCCTCGTCGAGTCGGGAGAGCTGGTCGGCGGAAAGTGTCAACGAAACGCCCGCGAGGACGTCGGCCAGCTGCTCGGGGGTCCGTGCGCTGGCGATCGGCGACTCGACGCCGGGCTTGGCCAGCAGCCACGCGATCGCCACCGCCGCGACCGGCACGCCGTGCTCGGCGGCGACCGCGTCGAGCGCGGCGAGCACCCGCTTCCCGCGCTCGTCGAGGTACCCCGAGGCGCGCTCGGCGCGCGGGCTGTCGCCGTTCTCAGCACCGCGGTACTTCCCGGTCAGGAAGCCGCTCGCCAGCGCGTAGTACGGCGCGACCTCCAGGCCGAACCGCGCGACGACCGGCGCGAACTCGGCCTCGTAGCCCTGGCGCTCGACGAGGTTGTAGTGCGGCTGCAGCCACTCGTAGCGCGCCAACCCCTCGCGCTCGGCGAGCTCCAGCGACTCCGCGAGGCGCTCGCCGGTGGTGTTGGACATGGCGACGTGCAGGACCTTGCCCTCGCGCACCAGCGCGTCGAAGGCCCGCACGGTCTCCTCGACCGGCACCGACCCGTCGTCCTTGTGGGCGTAGTAGAGGTCGATGCGGTCGGTCTGGAGCCGCTCCAGCGATCCGTCGACGCGGGACGCGATGTTGGCCGCCGAGAGCCCGCCCTCCGAACCCACCTTGGTCGCGATCACGAGCGCGTCCCGGTTCCCCCGCGCCGCCATCCACTCGCCGATGATCGTCTCGGAGATGCCCATGTTCGGGCGCATGTAGGTGTCGGCGGTGTCGATGAAGTTCCCGCCCGCCTCGACGTAGGCGTCGAGCACGGCGAAGGACGCGTCGCGGTCGGCGGTCCAACCGAAGACGTTGCCGCCGAGGCAGAGGCCAAAGACGTCCATGGAGGCCTCCACAGTACGAAACGAGAGAGGGCGCCCGGCGGGCGCCCTCTCAGAAATCAGGCCGCGGTGCCCGCTGGTGTGGGTGTGGAGGTCGTCGAGGTGTACTCGAACTCCTCCTCCGCGCCGAACAGCGCGTCCAGCACCTTCTTGCGCAGGCCCTCGGAGACGACGAGCGCGATCGCGCCACCGACGATGCCGAGCAGGATCAGCTTGCCGAACCCACCGCCGCCACCGCGGCGCTTCTGCACCTTCGGCGCCTCGTAGAGGCCGACCGAGACGTCGCGGACGCTGCCGGCGGTCTCGCGAATGTGCTTCTGCAGCTTCTTGTCGTCGAAGATCTGCTTGGTCGGGTTCTTGCCGTTGTTCAGGCGCCCGTAGGCATCGCGCGCGGACTCGAACGCGGACACGATGTTCTGCCGCAGCTCCTCGTCCTCGATCAGCCGCTGCACGTACGGGTTGGAGCGGGCCGACTGAGCCGCCTTCCCGGCCTTTTGCACCTTCTTGTTCGCCATCGCTCCCTCGCTCAACTCGCTTTCAAATGCGTGATCTTGGCCGAGCATACCCACCTGCGCCATTCACGAGTGCGGCATCGAACACGTCGCCGATCTCGTCGACCCAGACGAAATCCAGGTTCTTGCGCAGTGCCTCGGGGATGTCATCGACGTCCGGCTCGTTGCGTGACGGCGCCAGAATCCGCCGCACACCCGCCCGCTGCGCCGCCAGCGCCTTCTCCTTCAGGCCGCCGATCGGCAGCACCTGCCCGGTGAGCGTCAGCTCGCCCGTCATCGCGACGTCGTCGCGCACCGGCCGGCCGGTCACCAGCGACATCAGCGCGGTCGCCATCGTGATGCCCGCGCTCGGCCCGTCCTTGGGGATCGCGCCCGCCGGCACGTGGATGTGCAGGTCGCGGGTCGCGAACCAGTCGTCGGGCAGGTCGGCATGGCCGCGCACATACGACAACGCCGCCTGCGCGGACTCCTTCATGACGTCCCCGAGCTGACCGGTGATCGTCAACTTGCCCTTGCCGGGCATCGCCGTCGCCTCGACGAACAGGACGTCGCCGCCCACGGGCGTCCACGCCAGCCCGGTCGCGACGCCCGGTTCGGCGGTGCGCCGCTTGGTGTCGGACTGGAACCTCACGCGGCCGAGCAGCTCGCGCGCCTTCGGGGCGGTCACGGAGACCTTCTTCGAGTGCGTTCCCTCCGCGACGCTCAACGCGACCTTCCGGCACGCGGACGCGATCTCGCGCTCCAGCCCGCGCACGCCCGCCTCCCGCGTGTACTCGCCGATGATCGTCTTCAACCCGGAGTCGGTGAAGCCGACCTGCGAGCGCTTGAGCCCGGACCGCTCGATCTGGCGCGGGACGAGATAGCGCTTGGCGATCTGGAGCTTCTCCTCCTCCGTGTAGCCGGCGAGCTGGATGATCTCCATGCGGTCGCGCAGCGGCGGCGGGATCGTGTCGAGCGTGTTCGCGGTCGTGATGAACAGCACGCCGGACAGGTCGAACGGCACGTCGAGGTAGTGGTCGCGGAACGACGAGTTCTGCTCGGGGTCGAGCACCTCGAGCATCGCGCTGGCGGGATCGCCCCGGTAGTCCGCGCCCATCTTGTCGATCTCGTCGATCATGAACAGCGGGTTCTTGGCCCCCGCGTCGCGCAGCGCGCGGATGATCGTCCCCGGCATCGCGCCGATGTAGGTCCGCCGGTGGCCGCGGATCTCGGCCTCGTCGCGCACGCCGCCCGCGCTGATGCGTTCGAACTTGCGCCCCATCGCCCGCGCGATCGACTTCCCCAGCGACGTCTTGCCGACCCCGGGCGGGCCGACGAAGCACATGATCGAGGAGCCGGAAGCCTCGGGCTTGAGCTTGCGGACCGCCAGGAACTCGAGGATCCGGCCCTTGACCTTGGTGATGTCGTAGTGGTCCTCGTCGAGCACTGTGCGGGCGTGCGCCAGGTCGAGGTTGTCGTCGGTGCGCTTGTCCCACGGCAGCGACGCGATCCACTCCAGGTAGGTGCGGATCACCCCGTGCTCGGCGGCCGCCTGCGGGAGCTTCTCCAGCCGCGACAGCTCGCGGTCCGTCTGCTTGCGGACGGCCTCGGGCAGGTTGAGCTCGGCCAGTTGCGAGCGCAGGTCGTCCAGCTCGGCCTCGAGGGGGTCCTTCTCGCCGAGCTCCTCCTGGATCGCCTTCAGCTGCTGGCGCAGGACGTACTCGCGCTGCGAGGACTCCATCTCCGACATGACCTGCGACTGGATCTTGGACCCGATCGCGACGATGTCGAGCTCGCGCGCGAGTACCTCGGAGAGCTGCCGCAGCCGCTTGCTGACGTCGACCTCCTCGAGCAATGCCTGCTTCTGCTCGACCTTGATCCGCAGCGCGCCCGCGATCAGGTGCGCGAGCGCGGCCGGGTCCTCGAGGTTGGCGACCGCCATCTGCAGCTCCTCGGGGAGGTACGGGACCTCCTCGATGATGTGCGTGAACGTCTGCTGGACGTTGCGCATCAGCGCGGTCAGCTCCGGGCCTTCCTCGACCTCGTCGGGCAGCTCGGAGACCTTGGCGACGAGGTACGGCTCCTCGCCCACCCACTCGTCGATCCGCACCCGCTGGCCCGCTTGGACGAGGATCCGCAGCGACCCGTCCGGGACCTTGAGCATGCGGGCGACGACGCCCGCGACGCCGACCGTGTGCAGCTGGTCCGGGCCGGGCGTCTCGAGCTCCGGGTCCTTGGAACCGAGCATCACCAGCATCCGGTCGCCCGCGAGCACATCGTTGACGAGCTGGATCGACCGGTCCTGCCCGACCGCCAGCGGCGTCAGCGTGTCCGGATAGGTGACGGTGTCGCGCAGGGGCAGGACCGGAACCGTCTCCGGCAGGACCGCGGGCAGCTCGTCGTCATGGGTGGCGCTCACCGGCGCCGATGCTACTCGGCCTTCTCGGACGACCGTCCGTTTGCGGGGGACGCCACGTCATGCCGCGAGTACCTTCGGCTGGATGCGCCTGCTGTTCGCGCTCATCGTCGTCGCCCTGGTCGCGCCCGCCACCGCTCACGCGCGTGACACGCTGCTGTGGGCCTGCCACGGGCCCGACGGGCGCGCGTTGCCGGGCGGCTACGACTCCGTGCGCTCGGCGGGCACGTTCGTCACGCCGACCTCGGGCGTGCCGTGCGCGACGCCGAGCGACACGGTGCGCGTCGGCTTCTCCAACCCGGCCCCGGCGGAGGGGAGCCTCGCCGCGCTGCGCCTGAACGCGCCGCCCGGCGTGCCGGTCACCGGTGTCTGGCTCGGGCGCGACGTGACCGGCCCGGGCTACTTCGCGCGCACGTCGACGATGGACCTCGAGACGCTCGACACCAACCAGACCCTCGGCGGAACGTTCACGCGTGCGGCGACCGGGTCCCGGGTGGAGCTCGGCATGCGCTGCGCGAGCGCCGGGTGCGACGCGAGCGGCGTGCTCGACTTCCGCTTCGCCGCCCTGGTGGTGCAGGACGCGACGAGCCCGACCTTCTCCGTCAGCGGCCTCCCTCCGTACGCCGCGGGGGTCAGCGAGGTGCTCCTGGACGCCCGCGACACCGGGCTCGGGCTGGCGAGCGCGAGCGCGACGCTCGCCGGCATCCCGCTGGCGTCGATCCCGCTCGGCGGGAGCCGGTGCACGGAGCTCTCGCCCGGCGACGCGACCGCCGACCTGCCGCTCGCGGAGGACTGCCCGGCGGCGCGCCGCATCTCCCTCGCCCTCGACAGCGCCCAGGTGCCGGACGGCACCCATCGGCTGGAGATCACGGTGACCGACGGGGCCGGGAACGCCACCGTGCAGGGGTTCGACCTGAAGGTCGTCAACCACCCGCCGATCACGGTCACGCCCACCCCCACGCGCACCCCGGTGCCGACGGCGACGCCGACAGCCACGCCGGTGCCGAACACGGCCGTGGTGGGCGCGCTCGGGCGTTATAAGGCGGGCGCGGTCGCCGTCAACGCCAGTTGTCCGGCGCGCGCCGCGGCCGCCTGCGCGGTGAAGCTCACGCTGCGCGCCAAGGTCCCGCCGAGCAAGCGGACGGCGACGATCGCCCGCGCCCGCTCGACGGTCAAGCCGGGCGCGAAGGCGAAGCTGACGCTCAAGCTCTCCGCGGCGGCGCAGCGGGCGTTGAAGAAGCGGAGCTCGTTGCGGGCGACGCTGACGCTCGCGGGCGCGAAGCCGGTGTCCGTGACGGTGCGGCGGGGATGATCAGCGGGGTCTGCGTCTCCGGGTCCTCGATCACCCGGCAGCGGACCCCGAAGACGGCCTCGACGAGCTCGGCGTCGACGACGTCCGCGGGCGCGCCCCGGGCGACGACGCGGCCGTCGCGCATCGCGATCAGGTGGGTGGCGTAGCGGCATGCCTGGTTGAGGTCGTGCAGGACGGCGACCAGCGTGCGCCCGCTCGCGTGCAGCTGGGCGCACAGGTCGAGCACCTCGATCTGGTGCTGGAGGTCGAGGAACGTGGTCGGCTCGTCGAGCAGCAGCAATGGTGTGTCCTGCGCGAGCACCATCGCCAGCCACACCCGCTGGCGCTGGCCGCCGCTCAGCTCGTCGACCGGGCGGTCGGCGAGGTCGGCGACGCGGGTGGCCTGCATCGCCTGCTGGACGGCCTGCTCGTCCTCGCGCGACCATTGCCTGAGGAAGCTCTGGTGCGGGTGCCGGCCGCGGGCGACGAGGTCGACGACGCTGATCCCGTCCGGCGCGGTCGCGGACTGGGCGAGCAGCCCGAGGCGCCGCGCGACGTCCTTGCTCGGCTGTCTGGCGATCTCGCGGCCGTCGAGCAGCACCGCGCCCCGCTTCGGCTTGAGCATGCGGGCGAGTGCGCGGAGCAGGGTCGACTTGCCGCACGCGTTCGGCCCGACGATCGCCGTGAAGCCGCGGTCGGGGATCACGACGTCGAGCCCTTCGGCGACGACGCGCTTGTCGTAGGCGAGCGTCAGGTCGTGGGCGGTGAGCGTCACGCGGAGCGCCTCCATTGGGCCGCGAGCAGCGAGACGAGGTAGACGCCGCCGACGGCGCCGGTGACGACGCCGACCGGGAGCGGCGTCCCGGGCACGAGCCGCTGGGCGACGAGGTCGGAGGCCTGCACGATCAGCGCGCCGGTCACCGCGGCGCCGATCAGCGACGGCTCGGCGGTGCGCAGGACGCGCTTGGCGATCTGCGGCGCGGCGAGCGCCACGAACGCGACCGGGCCGATCGCGGTCGTCGTCGCCGCCACGAGGCCGACCGCGAGCGCCACCAGCGCCGCGCGTGCACGCTCGACGGGCAGGCCGAGGCCGTGCGCCGCGTCGTCCCCGAGCTCGAGCGCCTTCAACGAGCGGGCCGCCGGCGCCGCCAGCGGCAGCAGCACGACGCTCGCGATCAGCAGCGGTCGGACCTCCTCCCACGTGCGGCCGTTGAGCGACCCGAGCAGCCAGCGCGTCGCCTCCTGCGCCTCTTCGATGCGAGCGCGGGAGAGCATGAAGTCCGTCAGCGCGAGCATCAGCGCCGCCATCGCGATGCCGACGAGCACCAGCCGGAAGCTCGACAGGCGCCGGCTCTTGAAGGCGAGTCCATAGACGATCGCGGCGGTCACCAGCCCGCCCACGACCGCGCCGGCAGAGGCCTCGAGCCCGCCGCCGCCGACGATCGTGATCACGAACAGCGCGCCGGTCACGCAGCCGGCCTGGAAGCCGACGACGTCCGGCGAGCCGAGCGGGTTGCGGGTGATCGCCTGGAAGATCGCTCCGGAGATACCGAGCGCGGCGCCGCTGACGAGCGCCGCGAGCACGCGCGGGAGCCGCAACTCGTTGACGATGAAGTCGGCGCCGGGCGGGCCGCCGCCGAGCAGCGTGTCGACCACCGCCGCGGGCGAGAGCGCGAAGTCGCCGGTGCCGATCGCGACGACCGCGAGGGCGCCGGCGGCGAGCGCCAAGGCCGCGGTGGCGACGACGCCGCGCGGGCGGACGCGGGCCGAGAACACGGCTGCCCTCACAGCTCGGCGATCCTCCTTCTGCGCACCACCGAGATGAAGATCGGGACGCCGACGAACGCCATCACGATCCCGGCCTGCACCTCGCCGGGGCGGGCGAGCACGCGGCCGAGCGAGTCGGCGACGAGCATCAGGGTCGCGCCGAGCAGCGCGCTGTAGGCGAGGACCCAGCGCTGGTCGGTGCCGGCGATCGCGCGGGCGACGTGCGGGACGGTCAGGCCCACGAAGGCGATCGGGCCGGCCGCGGCGGTCGCCGCTCCCACCAGCAGCGTGATCGCCACCGCGCCGCCGATCCGGGTCCGGCCGGCGTGGGTGCCGAGCGCCCGCGCCTGGTCGTCGCCGAGCGCGAGCGCGTTCAAGGCCGCGCGAGGACGGCGGCGCCGACCGCGCCCAACGCCACGAACGGCAGCGCCACCGTGAGCTCGGTCGTCCCGCGCCCGCCGAGCGAGCCGACCGACCACTGGTTGTACTTCTGCAGTAGGTACGGGTCCGTCAGCGCCAGGCCGTAGACGAACGCGATCAGCGCGTAGGTGATCGCCGTCCCCGCCAGCGCGAGGCGGACCGGCGTGGCGCCGCCGCGGCCGGCGCTGCCGATCGCGTAGACGAGCACCGAGGCGAGCGCGGCGCCGAGGAAGCTGAACCACACGTAGCCCTCGGGCTGGGTGATGCCGAGCAGCCCGATCGCGGTGACGACCGCGGCGCTGGCGCCCGCGTTGACGCCGAGGACGCCCGGGTCCGCGAGCGGGTTGCGGGTCAGCGCCTGCATCAACGCGCCCGCCAGCCCGAGCGCCGCGCCGACCAGCAGCCCGAGCGCGGTGCGCGGCACGCGGACGTCGGTCACGACCGTCGCGTCGCCGCCGTCGAGGTGGCCGAACAGCGCCTCCACCACGTCGCTGAACGGGATCGCTCGCGCCCCCACCGCCAGGCTCAACAGGATCGCGAAAGCGAGCGCCGCAAGCGCGGCGGGTACGGCAACAACGCGCATTAGGGTGCCCTAATCTAGCCGGTATGACACGCGTTGTACTGCTTGCTTTACTCGCTCTCGGTCTGCTCGCCGGCTGCGGGAGCGAAACCACCGAACAGCCGTCGTCACCCGCGGCGGCAGGCGCCTTCCCGGTCACGGTCGAGCACAAGTTCGGGGAGACGACGATCAAGGCGCAGCCGAAGCGGATCGTGGTCGTCGGCCTGCGCGAGCAGGATTCGCTGCTCGCGCTCGGCATCGTCCCCGTCGGGACGACCGAGTGGTACGGCGAACACCCGGGCGCGATCTTCCCGTGGGCGAAAGCGGCGCTCGGCGACGGCAAGCTCCCGACCAAGCTCAGCTTCACCGACGGCATCCAGTACGAGAAGGTCGCCGCGCTCGCGCCTGACCTGATCCTCGCGATCTACTCCGGACTGAACCAGAAGGACTACGACACGCTCTCCAAGATCGCCCCGGTCGTCGCGCAGCCGCCCGGCCAGGTCGACTGGGGCTCGAGCTGGCAGGACGAGATCACGATCACCGGCAAGGCGGTCGGCAAGCCCGAGGAGGCCGAGGCGCTGAAGGCCAAGGCCGAGCAGCAACTCGCGGCCGCGGCCGCCGCCCACCCCGAGTTCAAGGGTCAGACCGCCGCGGTCGCCTCCCCGTACCAGGGCATCTACGTCTACGGCCCGCAGGACGCCCGCTCGCGCCTGATGACCGACCTCGGCTTCACGTTCCCGAAGGACCTCGAGGACATCGGCGGCAAGGAGTTCGGCGGCCAGCTCTCCGACGAGAAGGTCGACCTGCTGGACGTCGGCGCGCTGCTCTGGTTCGCCGAGCCCGGCCCGGAGGCCAAGCTCAAGCGCAACCCGGTCTACTCCGAGCTCGACGTCCGCAAGCAGGGCCGCGACGTCTTCCTGCCCGAGAAGGGGACGCTCTACGAGGCGACGTCCTTCATCAGCGTGCTGAGCATCCCGCTGCTGGTCGACGAGCTCGTCCCGAAGCTCGCCGCGGCGGCCGACGGCGACCCGCGAACCTAAAGGGTCAGACCCTTTAGAAAGCGCTGGGGCGCACGAGGCGGGTGTCGACCGCCATCGGCTTCTCGGTCGGCTGACCGAAGTAGAAGCCCTGGCCGAGGTCGACGCCCAAGTCGGCCATGGCGCGGAACTCGTCCACGCGCTCGACGCCCTCGGCGACGACCTTGGCGCCCATCTCGTGGGCGCACTCGACGAGCGCCTTGACGAGGTTGCGACGGGCCGGGGAGTGCTGGATGCCCGAGGTCAGCGCGGTGTCGATCTTGGCGACGTCCGGGCGCAGGAGCTCGAGGCAGGCGAGCGAGTCCGGGCCGCCGGAGAGGTCGTCGAGGGCGACCATCGCGCCGCGCTTGCGGTGCTCGGCGACCATCTCCTGCAGCAGCTCGCGGTCGGCGCAGCGCTCGGGCTTGATGATCTCCAGGCAGATCCGCGACGGGTCGGCGCCGAGGCGGCCGACGATCGGCCACGTGGTGCGCATCGAGCTGTCGACGTCGAGGACCGCGCGCGGGTCGAGGTTCACGAAGAGGATCTCGCCGGGCGGGAGGATCGGCATGCCGACCTCCAGCGCCGCGGTGCGGGCGCGGTAGTCGAAGGAGAAGAGCGCGTCGTGGGCCTCGGCGGCGGCGATCAGCTCCGCGCCGCGCAGCTCGACCGTCCCGAGCATGCCGCGCATCAGCGCCTCGCGGCCGTAGGCGAGCCCGTCGCGCAGGTCGACGATCGGCTGGAAGTGGGGCTTCATCTGGCCGTGCGAGAGGAACTCGGGGAACCAGTCGGTCCGCGTGCGGTCCAGCAGCGTCTCGGCCGGCACCGGCAACGACTGCTCGTCGGCCAGCCGGACCGCGAACAGGCACGCGCGCTCGGAGATCGAGAGCGCCTTGATGACCGCCTTCAGCCGCTCGTCCCAGCCGGGACCGGCGAGGAGGAGTCCCTGCACGGCAATATCGCCCGAGGAAGGCTCGGAAGCGAGGTGCTCGACTTTGTAGAGCACGGACGGCCGGTGCGATAGAAGACGCACACCGTCCATTGCGGCGGTGGCTAGGGTCACGACCCTATAGATCGGCTTTTCTGAGCCAGGCTTTACCGGCCGAGCTCGTACGTGGCCCCTTCGCGGGCCGCGTCGACCGGCGCGCCGAACCCTGCGGCGCCCTCCGCGAGCGCCCATTCGACGTCGAGCTCGTCGGAGAAGTGCGTCAGAACCACGCGTTTCGCTCCCGCGCGGGCCCCGTGCTCGCCCGCCTCGCGCGGCGTCAGGTGGCCCCCGTTGTCCGAGACCGGCAGCGTCGCCTCGATCAGCAGCAGGTCCGTGTCCGCGGCGAAGTCGCACAGCGCCTGGTTGGGCCCGCAGTCGGCGGAGAACGTGAACCGCGCGCCGTCCGGCTCGGTGAACTCGACCGCGTTGCACGGGATGTAGTGCGGGACGGGCTGGAAGCGCACGGTCAGCTCGCCGATCGACAGCACGTCGGCCGGGTCGTAGATCGTGACCTCGAACGCCAGCTCGATGTGCTCGGCGGTCATGAACGTCGCCTTGCTCATGCCGGCGAACGTGTCGAGCGCGCCCGGCGGCGCGAACAGCCTCGGCCGCGCCGAGCGCGGGCCGTAGCGCAGCCCGGACGCGAACGGGACGAGGTCGAGCACGTGGTCGGCGTGCAGATGCGAGATCACGACGGTGTCCACGGCGGCGTAGTCGACGTGGTGGCGGAGCTTGGAGAACACGCCCGGGCCGCAGTCCAGCAGCACGGTCTGTCCGCCGCCTTGGACGAGATAGCCGGAACAGGCGCCGCCGGCGTCCTGCCAGGCGGGGGACTTCCCTAGGACGGTGATCTTCACGGGCTGTGAGACCCTACCGGCGTGACCGTCCTCGCCGCCGCGAGCTTCGATGTCGTGGCGCTCATCTTCGGCGCGCTGCTGGTGATCGGGGCGCTCGCCTCCGGCATCGCCCACAGATCGTTCCTGTCGCTGACCGCGGTCTTCGTGCTTGCCGGCTTCCTGCTCGGCGACGCTGGGTTCAGCGTGCTCGACATCGACCCGACGTCGGAGTTCGTGCACGACCTGGCGACCGTCGCCCTGATCGTGATCCTGTTCCGCGACGGGCTCGAGGTCGAGGCCGAGATGCTCCAGACGGCCTGGCACCTCCCCGCGCGCAAGTTGGTCATCGCGATGCCCTTGACGTGCGTGATCGTCGCGGTGGCGACGCACTGGCTGACCGACCTCGGCTGGACCGCCAGCTTCCTCGTCGGCGCGCTGCTGTCGCCGACCGACCCCGTGCTCTCGTCGTCGGTGGTGACCAACCCGCGCGTCCCGCGGATCGTCCGCCACTCGCTCAACCTCGAGTCCGGCATGAACGACGGGCTCGCGCTGCCCGCCGTGCTCGCGTTCAGCGCGGTGCTCGCCGGCGACGACGGGTTCGTGTGGTGGCGGTTCGTGCTCCAGGACGTGGGCCTCGGGTTCGCGTTCGGGATCGTGATCGGGCTGCTCGCCGCGGCGCTGCTGCCGCGCAAGCCCGACATCCCGGCGCATCAGCAGTCGCTGTACGCGCTCGGCGTCGCGTTCCTCACCTACGGCGTCACCGTGCTCCCGCCCGCGGGCAACGGCCTCATCGCGGTGTTCGTCTGCGCGATCACGCTCGGCATCCGCCGCCAGGACCTGCGGCACACGTTCGAGGAGCGCGCCGACGACATCGTCGAGATCGTCAAGCTCGGCGTGTTCGTCGTCTTCGGCTCGCTGCTGACCCTCGACGGCCTGTTCGGCGACGGTTGGGCCGCGGTCGGCATCGTCGTCGTGACCCTGCTGATCGCCCGCCCGGCGGCGATCGCCGTCGCGCTGATCGGCACCCGCCTGCCGTTCTACCTGCAGGCGTTCATGGCGTGGTTCGGCCCGAAGGGCGTGGCGACGATGGCGTTCTCGCTCCTGGTGCTCGCCGAGGGCTTCCCGGAAGCCGAGCGGATCTTCAACCTCGCCGCGCTGTGCGTCTTCACCTCGATCCTGGCGCACGGACTGTCCGACACGCCGGCATCGAACTGGGTGGCTAACCGGAGTAGCGCCGAGCCTGCTCCTGCGCCGTAGGGAACGCGAAGGCCGACTGGCGGCGGCGCTCCTGCCGGAACACGAACCGCATCTGCTCCGGCGGCTTCAGGCCGTCGGGGTGATAGGGACGGAACGTCGCGCACGCCTCGTCGAGATCGAGCGCGCAGAGCCCGTTCCGCGAGAAGAAGCACTCCTCGCACGTGACCTTCTTCGCCCTCTTCCCGCGCGGCGGCGCAATCACTGCAGACACGTTCCCCGACAGCCCCTTGTTCACGACTCCGTCACAACGACCGGCCGCGATCAAAGCGGAGGGGAGCGGGTGGTTCAAGGGGTCTCGCGAGCCCGGATCCGCAAAACGCAGGGTTTCCCTGTTCTTCCCGCAAATAGGCGCTTTTCGCGTGAAATTCCCCCCGTTTGCGACATGGCGACGCCGCTATCTGCGAGGTTTTCGGCGCCTGTCAGCCTGGATGTCAGTGCACGCTCCCTTGCAGACGCTCGTCACCGGCGTGTCCGGATACGTCGGCGCAGCCCTCGTCCCACGCCTCGTCCGTGACGGCCACGCCGTCCGTGGGTTCGCTCGCTCGCGTGAGCGCGTGCTGGCCGCGGGCGCGGTGCTGGACGACCTCGTGCTCGGCGACGCGACGACCGGCGCCGGGCTCGACCGGGCGCTCGACGGCGTCGACGTCGCCTACTACCTGATCCACTCGATGGAGGGCACGTCCGCGTTCGTCGACCTCGAGCGCCGCCAGGCGGAGGCGTTCGCGAGCGCGGCGGCCGCGGCGGGCGTGCGGCGGATCGTCTACCTCGGCGGGCTGCTGCCGTCCGACGGCGCGCTCTCCCGCCACCTGGCGTCGCGGCTGACCGTCGAGCACACGCTGCTCGCCGCGGCGCCGGAGTCGGTCGCGCTGCGCGCCTCGATCGTCGTCGCCGCCCGCTCACGGTCCTTCCGCTTCCTCGTGCGGCTGATCGAGCGGCTCCCGGTGCTGGCGCTGCCGGCCTGGCGCGCGAACCGCACCCAGCCCGTGGACGGCCGCGACGTGCTCGAGTTCCTCGCGGCCTCGGCGAGCCTCGATGCGCGCCACGCGGGCCGCGCCTGGGACATCGGCGGCCCCGACGTCATGAGCTACCAGGAGATGCTCGAACGCATCGCCCGGGTGATGCTCGTCGACCGCCCCGCCATCTCGCTCCCGTTCAACCTCACACCGGTGGCGTCGGTGGTCGCGGCCGCGATCGCCGAGGAGGATCCAGGGCTGATCGAGCCGCTGATGGAGTCGCTCGAACACGACCTCCTGCCCCGCGACGGTGAAGCGGCGGGCGCGTTCGGCGTGCGCTTGCACCGCTTTGAAGCGGCGGTCGAACGGGCATTGCGTGATATGGAGAGCGCGACATGAGTGAAGTCCGAGCGCAGATCGACATCGCGGCGCCGCCCGAGACGGTCTATGACCTGATGCTCGACCCGCAGCGTCTCCACGAGTGGGTCACGATCCACCGGAAAGTGAATCGCGCCGATCCAGGTGACCCGCGCGAGGGCTATGAGATGGATCAGACGCTGTGCCTGCGTCACGCCAACTTCAAAGTGCATTGGACGTTGACGGAAGCGTCGCGCCCGGACCGTGCGACGTGGGAGGGCCGCGGGCCCGCGGGGTCGTACGCGCGGACGAGTTACCGGCTCACACCTTCGGACTCCGGCACCCACTTCGAGTACGAGAACGAGTTCAAGGCACCCGGCGGACTGCTGGGTGCCGCGGCCAGTCGCGTGCTGGTCGGCGGTCAACCTGAACGTGAGGCCAAGCGTTCACTGCAACAACTCAAAGCACTTCTGGAACGCTGACTCAGTACGGTGTGACACATGGCCGACTTTCTCGACGAGAAGCGCAAGGAAATCCAGGCGCGCCTGAAAGAACTCAAACCACTCGTCGACGAGTACAACAAATTGCTCGCGGCCGATCGGGCACTCGGAGGGCTGGGCAACGGCGCGGCACCCGCACCCGCCGCGGCCAAGCGCCGCGGGCGCCCGCCCGGAACCGGCGCCAAGCGGGGCCGGCCCAAGGGCGGCGGCTCACGCGCCGCCGAGGCGCTGCAGTTGGTGACCGATCACCCCGGCATCACCATCCCGGAACTCGCCGAGGCGATGGGCATCAAACAGAACTACCTGTACCGCGTGATGCCCGGACTCGCCGAAGAAGGCAAAGTGACGAAGTCCGGGCGCGGGTGGCATTTGAGAAGTTAAGGCGGGGCAGCCCCTCCGCCCCACCCCGATCATCCGACCTTAAGGCGCTACTTCACGAGTCCGAGCTTGCTGACGGCCTCGCGCTCCTCCTGGAGCTCGGCCACCGTCTTGTTGATGCGCTCGCGGGAGAACTCGGGCACGTCGAGGCCCTGAACGATCGACCACTCACCGTTCGCGGTGGTGACCGGGAACGAGGTGATGATCCCTTCGGGGACGTCATAGGAACCGTCTGACGGGACGGCCATCGACACCCAGTCACCCTCGGCGGTGCCGTTCACCCAGTCATACACGTGGTCGATCGCGGCGCTCGCGGCGGAGGCGGCGCTGGACGCGCCACGCGCCTCGATGATCTCGGCGCCGCGCTTGCCGACGCGCGGGATGTACTGCTCGGCCACCCAGCTCTCGTCACCGACCGCGTCCCACGCGCGCTGACCCTTGACCTTCGCGTTGAACAGGTCGGGGTACATCGTGGGTGAGTGATTGCCCCAGATCGCCATGTTGGTGATCTCCGACACGGCGGCGCCGGTCTTCTGCGCCAGTTGGGCGATCGCACGGTTGTGGTCCAGGCGCGTCATCGCGGTGAACCGCTCTGCCGGGACGCCGTCGGCGTTGGACTGGGCGATCAGCGCGTTGGTGTTGGCCGGGTTGCCGACGACGAGCACCTTGATGTCATTCGCGGCGCCGGCGGCGATCGCTTCACCCTGCGGCTTGAAGATGCCGCCATTGGCCTCGAGCAGGTCGGCGCGCTCCATGCCCTTCGTGCGCGGGCGGGCGCCGACCAGCAGCGCGATGTTCGTGCCCTCGAACGCCTGCTTGGCGTCGTCGTAGATGTCGATGTCCTCGAGCAGCGGGAAGGCTGAGTCGAAGAGCTCCAGCGCTGTGCCCTCGGCAGCCTTGACGGCCTGCGGGATCTCGAGCAGCTTGAGGCGAACTTTGGTGTCGGGTCCGAGGAGCTGTCCGGAGGCGATTCGGAACAGGAGCGCGTAGCCGATCTGTCCGGCGGCTCCCGTGACTGTGACGTTGGTGGACATACGTCAAGGCTATGTCAACCTTCGAGCAGCATGTTCGGTGGCGGAACCTCACTGCAGCTGTTCCGGATCGGCGGAATCCGTGTCGGCGCCCATCCGACGTGGTTCCTGATCCTGTTCCTGTTCATCTGGTGGACGAACGATTCGTTCGCCAACGCCATCACCACGCCCGGCCAGGGCTTCATCGCCGCGGTCATCGCCGCGTTCGTCTTCTTCGGGTCGATCATCCTGCACGAGCTCGGGCACGCGCTGGCCGCGCGCCGGGAGGGGATCGGCGTCGGCGGTGTCGACCTGTTCTTCTTCGGCGGCTTCATGCGCGCGATGCGCGACTCCGAGACGCCCGGTGAGGAGTTCCGCGTCGCCGCGGCCGGCCCGGCGGTGACGCTGGTGCTGACGATCATCTTCGGCGGCGTCGGCATCGCGCTGCTCGGCGACACCGTGCTCGACGCGGCGACGTTCAAGTTCGGCTCGGGCGGCCTCTTCGAGGTCGTCGTCGCCTTCTCGGCGCTGGCCAACGCCGGCCTGTTCGTGCTCAACATGGTCCCGGCGTTCCCGCTCGACGGCGGCCGCATCACCCGCGCGATCGCCTGGAAGCTGACCGGCGACCGCCACAAGGCCACCCGCTTCTCGGCCTACCTCGGCCAGGGCTTCGCGTTCCTGATGATGGCCTACGGCGCGTTCGTGTTCCTCAACGACGACGACCACACGGGCGGGCTGTGGTGGATCGTGCTCGGCTGGATGCTCGGCGGCTCAGCCCGCGCGGCCGTCGCCCAGAGCCGGTTCGCGGACCGCCTGGACGGCGTCACGGCGGGCGACATCATGGACTCCGAGCCGGTGACGATCCCCGCCGGCCTGCCGGTCGAGCGCGCCTTCGACGAGTACTTCCTGCGCTACCAGGGCTGGCCGTGGTTCGCCGTCGTCGAGGAGGACGGCCACTTCGCCGGCCTCGCCCACCGCGCCGCGGTCGAGCACGCCGTGCACCAGGAGGACCCACAGCAGCCGGTTCGCACGGTCGTCTCCTCATCGGAGCAGGTGAGCACCGACACGCCGCTGGAGTCGCTGATCGGCAACGAGCCGCTGCGCACGCTCGGCGCGCTGATGGCGGTCGACGCCGAGGGCCGCCTGCGCGGCGTCGTGACGGTCGAACAGGTGAGTCGCGCGCTACAGGCGCGACTGGCCTGACACGCTTGCCGTAAAGGCGACGGCTTCGCCAGCGGGCGTGCGGCGCATCGCCGGCCAGATCACCGGTCGTCGCTGCCCGGCGGCGGTCGCCGCTCGCATACTGGCGGTACGTGTGGGGCGGCCGCCGCCGGGCAGCGGCGGGCGGGGCCCGCCGGAATGCGCCGCACGTCTGCTGGCGGAGCCGAAAGCTATTGTGCGGGCATGCCCGCACACGACGTGTTGATCATCGGCGCCGGCCTCGCCGGTCAGCGGGCCGCCCTGGCGGCGGCGCGCGCTGGGGCGACGGTGGCGATCATGAGCAAGGTCCACCCGGTCCGGTCGCATTCCAACGCGGCCGCCGGCGGGATCAACGCCGCGCTGAATCCGGACGACTCCTGGGAATCCCACGCCTTTGACACGGTCAAGGGCTCCGACTACCTGGGCGACCAGGACGCGATCGAGATCATGTGCCGTGAGGCCCCGAACGAGGTGCTCTGGCTCGAGCACGCGGGCGTCACGTTCCACCGCAACGCCGAGGGCAAGCTCGGCACCCGCGCGTTCGGCGGCGCCTCGGCCGCCCGCACCTACTACATCGCCGACATCACCGGTCAGGCGCTGCTGCACGTGCTCTACGAGCAGCTGATGAAGCACCACGAGCAGATCGACCGCTACGAGGAGTGGTTCATCACCGGCCTCGCGCAGGACGAGGAAGGCAACTGCGTCGGGGCGATCGCGCGCAACATCCGCGACGGCTCGATGGAGACCTTCGCGGCCAAGTCGACGATCCTCGCCTCCGGTGGCGCCGGCCAGTGCTTCAAGCCGACCACCAACGCGATCATCTGCACGGGCGACGGCATCGCCCAGGCCTACCGCATCGGCGCGCCGTTGATGGACATGGAGATGATCCAGTACCACCCGACGACGCTGCAGGGCAACGGCATCCTCATCACCGAGGGCGCCCGCGGCGAGGGTGCGCACCTCTACAACGCGCAGGGCGAGCGCTTCATGGAGAAGTACGCGCCCAACAAGATGGAGCTCGCCTCCCGCGACGTCGTCTCGCGCGCCGAGCAGACCGAGATCAACGAGGGCCGCGGCTTCCCGGACGGGACGGTCGCCCTGGACATCACCAAGGTGCCGCGCAAGCGCACGCTCGAGGCGCTGCGCGAGATCGTCAACATCGGCCGCGACTTCGCCGGCGTCGACATCACCCGCCAGCCGATCCACATCCGCCCCGGCTGCCACTACATCATGGGCGGCGTCAAGTCCGACGTGCACGGCGCGACGTCGATCCCCGGCCTGTACGCGGCCGGCGAGGTGGCGTGCGTGTCGGTCCACGGCGGCAACCGCCTGGGCGCGAACTCGCTCCTGGACACGCTGATCTTCGGCCGCCGCTCCGGCGAGCACGCCGCCCAGCGCGCCAAGCACATGACGATGCCCAAGCCCGGCCGCGCAGCGCTGCAGGACGCCACGCAGGAGATCGACCAGATCTTCAAGCGCCAGGGCGGCCGCCGCGTGTCCGAGATCCGCGACGAGCTCGGCACGGTCATGAACGAGAAGGTCGCCGTGTTCCGCGACGAGAAGGGCCTCAACGAGGCCCACGAGGTCGTCCGGCGCCTCAAGGAAGAGGCCAAGAACGCGACGATCGACGACCGCGGCTCGGTCTTCAACCAGGACATCCTCGGCGCGCTGGAGCTCGGCTACATGCTCGACTGCGCCGAGTGCATCGTCGTCGGGGCGCTGGAGCGCAAGGAGTCGCGGGGCGCCCAGTTCCGCACGGACTACCCCTCGCGCAACGACGAGGAGTGGCTCAAGCACATCGATCTGTCGCTGAACGGCGGCGACGTGCCCAAGGTCACCTATTCGCCCGTGACGATCACCAAATGGGAGCCCCAAGAGCGGACCTATTAGGGTTCGACACGGTCATATGCCTGAGTACACGCTCCGTATCCGCCGCTATTCGCCCGAATCGGGCGAGGCCGCGCACTGGCAGGACTACGAGATCGACCTGGACGGGCACCGCTCGGTGCTCGACGGGATCCTGCAGGCCAAGGATCGCCAGGACGGCTCGATCGGCATCCGTTGTTCCTGCCGCGCCGCGATCTGCGGCTCCTGTGGCGTCCGGATCAACGGCAAGCCGACGCTCGCCTGCCACACCCACCTCGACAAGGCCTTCGAGACCGCGCCCGACGGCGTGATCACGGTCGAGCCGATGGGCAACATGCCCGTGCTCAAGGACCTGATCGTCGACATGGACGCGGTCCACTGGAAGAAGATGCGCCGCGTCACGCCGTGGCTGCTCCCCGAGGGCGACCCGCCGGAGCGCGAGTACATCGTCCCGCCGGAGTCGATGATCGACATCACCCAGACGATGGCGTGCATCCAGTGCGGCGCCTGCGTCTCGGACTGCCTGTCGATGGAGGTCGACCCGCTGTTCATCGGCCCGGCCGCGCTCGCCAAGGCGTATCGCTTCGTCGGCGACCCGCGCGACGGCCATCACGAGGCGCGGCTCAAGGACCTCGCCGAGGACGAGCACGGCATCTACGACTGCACGCACTGCTTCAACTGCATCCAGGCGTGCCCGAAGGGCGTCGCCCCGATGAGCCAGATCATGCGGCTGCGGCGGATCGCCGGCTCCGACCACGGGATCGACGACCGCAACAACGGCCATCGCCACGAGATGGCCTTCGTCAAGAACATCGAGAAGAACGGCCTGCTGCACGAGGCGGACCTGCTGCCCGACTCCTACGGCGGCAAGTTCCACCCGCGTGCCGTGCCGGAGCTGCTCAGCTCGCTCCCGGTGATCCTGCGTGCGGTGCAGCGCGGCAAGGTGACGCCCGCAGGCGCGCTGCTGCACAAGCACAAGGCGTCGAAAGAGGTCAAACGGATCTTCCGCGACGTCCACGATCGCGAGGAGCGCTACGAGCTCAATCTCTACGTCGTGGGCGAGGAGGAGGAAGCCGAATGAAAGTCGCCTACTGGCCTGGCTGTGTGAGCCGCGGCTTCACTCCTGAGCTGCACGGCTCGATGGCGCAGGTCGCGCCGCTGCTGGACATCGAGCTGGTCGAGCTCGACCGCGCCTCGTGCTGCGGCGCCGGCGTGATCGCCGAGCACAACCAAGAGCTCGCCGACACGCTCAATGCCCGCACGTTCGCGCTCGCCCAGGAAGAGATCGCCAAGGGCGCGACGATGATGATGAACATCTGCTCGACCTGCCAGGGCGCGCAGAGCGAGTGCCAGGAGCGCCTGGACGGGAACACCCCGTACCGCGACCACGTCAACGAGACGCTGTCGGCCGAGGGGCTCACGTACCAGAAGGGCATCACCAACAAGCACTTCCTCTGGATGCTGGTCGAGGAGATCGGCCTCGACGAGGTCAAGAAGAAGGTCAAGCGCCCGCTGACCAACCTGCGCGTCGGTCCCTTCTACGGCTGCTACATCGTCCGCCCGACCGACCGGATCGGGATCGACGCCGAGCACCCGCGGGACACGTACCTGCAGCTGCTGATCGAGGCCCTGGGCGGCGAGGTCGTCGACTACGCCGGCATGTACAAGTGCTGCGGGTTCCCGATCATCACGATGAACAAGCAGAACTCGCTGCGCCAGGCGGGTCGCCACCTCGGCGACGCGATGGACGCCGAGGCGGACACGCTGGTCACGCCGTGCCCGCTCTGCCATCTGAACCTGGACCTGCAGCAGCCGCTCGCCGCCGGCGTCGTCGGCCGCCCGCTCAACATGCCGGTCCTGCACCTGCCGCAGCTCCTCGGGCTGGCCCTGGGCCTCTCGCCCAAGGAGCTGGGCATGAACAAGCACGTCGTCAAGCCGTCGTCGGTGATCGACTGGTCGACGTCCGTAGTGGCTGCCGCCGCGGCCTAGAAGTCCTGCTGCTCGATGCTGGTCGAGCGGTCGAGGTTGAAGTCCATCGTGGCGTGATCGGTACCGGCACCGCCGGTGACGATGTCGATCGCGCCATCCTTGGCGAAGAAGCGGTCGTTGCCGTTTCCGCCGTCGAGGTTGTCCTGCTGGCTGCCGCCCTTGAGCGTGTCATTGCCCTCGCCGCCGACCAGCACGGCCTGGGCGACCGTCAGCTTGGAAGCGTCGAGCAGGTCGGAGAACCCGTTGCCGTTGACCTGCACGATGCTGTCGAAGCCGGTCGTCATGCGGATGTCGATGTCCCCGTCCATGTCGAGGTCGACCGCGGGGCCGATCGCGAGCGAGCCGGTCTGGTTCTGGACGCCCACCTGGTCGAGCGACGAGGTCTCGTTGACCACGAGCCGGTCGCGACCGGTGCCCGTCAGCACGAAGAACTGCAGCTTGGGGTTGCTCGACGAGAAGTCGCCTTGGCTCTCGTCGATCGTCGTCGTCTGCGCCAGCGGCGCGGTGGTCGAGTTGAAGGCCTTGACCACGACCTTGTCGGTGTTGGCCGCCGTCGCCCGCGTGCCGGCGGTCGAGAAGCAGTTGCGGAAGCTGTTCGCGCCTTCGCGGAACTCGAGCCCGGCGCCGTTGCGCACCGCGACGCTCGTGTCGGCTGACCCGTAGCGGATGTCCATCTGCCGCTTCGCGGAGTCATAGGTGCAGGTGGCGGAGGCGTTCGCGGCCGAGGGGATGGCGGCGAGGGCGGACGCGCCGATCAGCGCGCCGAGGAGGATGCGTCGTTTCATGCCATTCAGGCTCCCAGCGGCGCGACGGCGCTCCTAAGGGGCTGGCAGGCGCGTCCTCGGCGCGCCGGCGACCTCCTTTGACCGGGTACCTGGAGGAATACGGCGAGCGCTCCCGGCGTGTGCCGCAAAGGAAAGGGCGGGCCTTGCGGCCCGCCCTGTTCAGTCGTACCCCGACCGTCCTGCGTAAATCGTCCTTGACAGGTGTGGTACCCGGCTAGGCGGCAGTCGGAACCTTCACGAGCCCGCGCTGGTGCAGAACCTCCGCAATTTGCACCGCGTTGGTCGCGGCGCCCTTGAGGAGGTTGTCGCTGACGACCCACATCTGCAGGCCGCGGTCGTGCGTCGGGTCGCGGCGCAGGCGGCCGACGAAGACCTCGTCGCGGCCGGCCGAGTCCAGCGCCGTCGGGTAAGCGTGGGTGGTCGGGTCGTCGACCATGATCAGGCCCGGCTGGTTCTCCAGCAGGCGGCGGGCCTCGTCGACGCTCAGGTCGCGCTTGGTCTCCAGCGAGACCGACTCCGAGTGCGAGCTGCGGACCGGCACCCGGGCGCAGGTGACGGCGATCTTGATGCTCTCGTCGCCGAGGATCTTGCGCGTCTCGAACATCATCTTGCGCTCTTCGTCGGTGTGGTCGTCGCCGTCGGGGAAGTTCCCCGCGCCGCCGAGCACGTTGAACGCGATGTGGTGCGGGTAGACCGCGGGGTCCGGGAGGGCGTCGCCGGCCAGCGCGGCGCGCGTCTGGTCCTCGAGCTCCTTGACGGCCTTCACGCCGGTGCCGGACACGGACTGGTAGGTGGAGACGATCAGGCGGTCGATGCCGGCCGCCTCGTGGATCGGCTTCAGCGCGACCATCAGCTGCATCGTCGAGCAGTTCGGGTTCGCGATCAGACCGCGATGCCCCTCGAGCGCGTCAGGATTGACCTCGGAGACCACGAGCGGGATCTCCGGGTCCTTGCGGAACGCCGAGGAGTTGTCGACGACGACCGCGCCGGCGTCGACGAACTTCTGCGCCCACGCGCGCGAGGTGGTCGCGCCGGCGCTGAAGAGCGCGATGTCGAAGCCCTGGATCGACTCGTCGGAGAGCACGCGGCAGGGCACGCCGTCGAGCTCACGCCCTTCGGAGCGCTCAGAAGCGAACGGAACGATCGTCTCGGCCGGGAACCCGCGCTCCTTGAGCTTGGCGCGCATCACGGTTCCGACGGCTCCGGTGGCGCCAACGACGGCAACTCTGTAACTCATGAAGGGACTCCAAACGGGTGCTCGGCCTCGACCTGGTCGGCGCCGAGCTCGAACGCCTCGTGCAGCGCGCGGACGGCGCGGTCCACCGAGTCGGCGGTGACGACGCACGAGATCTTGATCGGGGACGTCGAGATCATCTCGATGTTGATGCCCTGATCGCCGAGGGTCGTGAAGACCTTCGCGGCGACGCCGGGGTGGGACTTCATGCCCGCGCCGACGACCGAGACCTTGCCCATCTCGGGATCCTCGGAGATCGCGCGGATGCCGACCTCGGCGATCACCGGGTCAAGCGCCGCGCGGGCGTCGCGCAGGTCCGTGCGCGGCACCGTGAACGACATGTGCGCCTCGGCGCCCTCGTCGTCGGGCTCGTCCTGGATGATCATGTCGACGTTGATGTTGGCTTCGGCCAGGGCCGTGAAGATGCGGCCGGAGACGCCGGGGTGATCCGGTACGCCGAGCAACGTGAGGCGTGCCTCGTCGCGCGAGTGCGTGACGGCGGTGATCAGCGGGTGTTCCATCGTCTCCTCTTCTCCGACCACGAAGGTTCCGGGAGCCTCCGTGAATGAGGACCGGCAATGAATACGGACGTTGTGGTTGCGCGCGTATTCCACCGAGCGCAGCTGCAGCACGCCGGCGCCGGACGCCGACATCTCGAGCATCTCCTCGAAGGAGACCACGGGCAGCTTGCGCGCGTCCGGGACGATCCGCGGGTCGGCGCTGAAGACGCCCGCCACGTCGGTGTAGATCTCGCACACCTCGGCCTCCATCGCGGCGGCGAGCGCGACGGCGGTGGTGTCCGAGCCGCCGCGGCCGAGCGTCGTGACGTCGCGGGCGGTGGAGACGCCCTGGAAGCCCGCCACGAGCACGATCAGGTCCTGGTCCAGCGCGTCGCGGATGCGGTCCGCGCGGACGTCGAGGATCCGGGCCTTCGTGTGTGACGTGTCCGTCACGATCCCGGCCTGCGAGCCGGTCAGGCTGATGGCGCGGTGGCCGAGGTCATTGATCGCCATCGCGCACAGCGCGCACGAGATCCGCTCGCCGGTCGACAGCAGCATGTCCATCTCGCGCGGATCAGGCACGCTGGACACCTCCTCGGCCATCGAGATCAGCTCGTCGGTGGTCTTACCGCGGGCCGAGAGCACCGCGACGACGCGGTGGCCCTGCTCACGGGCGGACACGATCCGCCGCGCCGCGCGCTTGATGCGCTCGGCGTCGGCAACGGACGTGCCTCCGAACTTCATCACGACAGTGCCGGACACGCACGTGAGGATAGGAGCCCGCCGAGGAATGGTCGGTCCGACCGCTGTAGTGCGTCCGTCGTGGCTCGGGCCGCCCGCGCTCGCGATGCGTCCCGCTGGGACGTGAGCAGCGTGGGTGGCGCGAGGCGCGGCGGCCGTGCTGCAGCGGGCGTACCGGTATTCCTGGGTGGGCTCCGGTTCGAAGGAGTACGCTCCGATTGGCATCCGTGAAACTTCCGTGCCCCCCAAGGGTTAAGCGCTCGACCTGGACGATTGGACGACTTGTTGGAGCGTTGGAAGTCAGCACCATGTGCTGGGCACGGGTACGGGCCGCAGGAGGCGGTAGTGGCGCGAATGACGAGTAGGAGGGCGTGGTGTGCGGCGGCGGCCGGAACGGCCGTTGCGATCCTGCTCGTCCTGATGCTGGGCAGCCGCGAGGCCGGCGCGCAGTCGTCCCCCGTCGTCTACCAGGCCGGGACCATCAACGGCAGCCCGATCCGGGTCGGCACCCGCCTCACCGCGACCGGCGGCAGCTGGGCCGGGCCGCAGGGCACGACCTCCCGCTGGGAGTGGTTCGCCTGCCCGCCCAACGCGCGCTCGTGGTTCGAGTGCTCGCAGCGCCTGCTCTACCAGAACGCCTACACGATCCAGTCCGGCGACGTGGGCCGGTACATCATCCTGAACCTCTACGCGTACCGCGGCCAGCCGCAGAACCCGGGGACCAGCGGCCGCGCCGAGAAGTGGACGTCGACGTCGACCACCGTCGCGCCGGCACCGACGCCGACCCCGACGCCGACGCCCGTCCCGACTCCGCGCCCGACCCCCGTCCCGACCCCGCGCCCGACGCCGGTCCCCACGGCCAGCCCGACGCCCACCCCGACCCCGACGCCGACACCGACCCCCGCGCCCGCCTTCGAGGTCCCCGCGGTGCCGGTGACGACCAACGGTGAGGTCCTGCAGGAGACGTCGCGTCATCGCCGGGTCATCCGCCCGTTCCCGGTCGTGCGGATGCGCGGCACGCTGACCTCCAACGGGGCGAAGATCTCGCTCTTCTCCGTGCGGGCGCCCACGAAGGCGACGATCGTGGTCCGCTGCAAGGGCCGCAGCTGCCCGGCCAGCCGCTGGTCGCGGCCGTGGAACCTGCGCAAGAAGCCGCTCACCCGCATGGGCCGCTTCGAGCGTTCCCTGCGCGCGGGCGTGCGGATCACCGTGCTGGTGACCCGCAAGGGCTACGTGGGCAAGCGCACCGTGTTCGTGATCCGCCGCGGCGCCGCGCCGGCCCGCTCGGATCGATGCCTGTCGGCCAAGGGCCGCGTGACGAAGTGCCCGTCCGGAACATGAGCTTGGCGAACGGCCACCGGCCGACCGGCCGCGGGGTTCAGGCGTCCCAGCGTGGCGAGGTCGGCCATGCGTGATCGCCCCATCGCCGCGGTCCTCGCCGTCGTCGCCGCCGCGATGTTCCTCGCGGCGTTCTCGGCCGCCGCCGTCCTGCGCCCGAACTCCGCCGCCGTGGCCGAGGACGCGACCGTCTCCGCTCCCGCCTCGGCGACCGAGGAGACGACGCTGGCGACGATCGCGCCGCCGTCGCTCTCCCGGGTCGCGCCGCTGCCCGCGCTGCACCTGCCCAAGCCCAAGCCGCACAAGCACAAGGCCGCGAAGCAGAAGGTCACCAGCGCGCCGCGGGTGACCGTGGCGCCGACGCCGGTCGCCACGGCGACCCCGAGCGCCCCGACCTACACGCCCCCCGCACGCACGTCGCCGCGCAGGTCGTCCTCCGGCCAGACCTTCGACACCTCCGGATGATCAGAGGCCGACCTGACGGTGCTCCGCGGCCGAGTCTGCGGTGGATGGCCGTGGGCGTCGCCGTGGCGCTCGCCGCCGGCCTCGGTGGCTGGGCGGTCGCGGATCGGATCGCCGCCGACCCGGTCGCCCCGCCCGCGACGCAGAAGGTGCTCGACGCCGGCCCGGCGCGGCTGAAGGTCTCCACCGGCTGGGCGCGCGCACCCCGCGCTCCCACGCTCCCGGGGCTCGACAACGCACCCGCCTACATGCCCTGGTCGGGCCTGACGACGACCGTCTCCGTGGCGCTCGTGCCCGCCGACTCCGCGTCGCTCGTTCCCGCCGCGCTGGTCGCGAAGGCCGACGGCGGCCTGCCGCCGGCCGAGACCGCGAAGGTCGTGGGCCTCTCCGCCCGCGCCTACCGCGGCGTCCGCACCGGCGACTCGGTCCTGGACATCTACGCGATCCCCACCACGCGCGGCGTCCTCACGATCGTGTGCACCGCCCGCAGCGGCGCCGAGGACTCACCCACCTGGTGCCTCGAAGGCCTCGACCAGATCACGGTCGAGGGCGCCCGCCCGATCACCTTGAACGCCGCGACCGCCTACCGGATGCGCGCGCCGTCGACCATGAAGGACCTCGACGCCGTGCGCGTGCGCGAGCGGGCGGCGCTGCGGCGCGCCAAGGGCCCGGTCGGGCAGGAGCGCGCCGCCAAGTCCCTGTGGCTGGCGTACGCGTCCGCCGCCGACGAGCTCGAGCCGCTCGCGCCCAAGAACGAGCCGGCGGCGGACGTCGTCGTCGCGCTCCGCGACACCGCGCGGGCGTACCGCAAGCTCAACACCGCCGCCGACCACCGCTCCAAGCGCGGCTGGAAGCGGGCGCGCAGCGCCGTGTCGAAGGCCGAGAAGACCTTCAAGCAGCGCGTCGCCGCCGCGGCCTAAAGCGCGCGACGACCCGCGAAGGCGCGGCCGAGGGTGACCTCGTCGGCGTACTCGAGGTCGCCGCCGACGGGGAGGCCGGAGGCGAGTCGCGTGACCGCGACGTCCGGCATGCGCTGATGCAGCTCGCCCGCGATGTGCAGCGCGGTCGCCTCACCCGTCGTGGTGGGGTTGGTGGCCAGCACGACCTCGCGGATGCCTTCGTCGACCCGGCGGTAGAGCTGGGCGAGGCGCAGGTCCTCGGGTTCGACACCGTCGATCGGCGACAGCGCTCCGCCGAGCACGTGGTAGCGGCCGCGGAACTCGTGGGTGCGCTCGATCGGGATCACGTCCTGCGGCTCCTCGACCACGCACAGCGTGCTCAGGTCGCGCCGTTCGTCGAGGCAGATCGTGCAGCGCGGACCCTCGGCGAGGTTGAAGCAGATCTCGCAGAAGCTGATCTTCTCCTTGACGTCGATGATCGCCTGGGCGAGCGCCCGGGCGTCGAGGTCGGAGGTGCGCAGCACGTGGAACGCCAAGCGCTGCGCGGTGCGGTTGCCGATCCCCGGCAGCTTGGAGAGCTCGGTGACGAGCCGCTGGAGGGGCGGTGCGAGCAACCTACTTGCGCTTTTGTGCGCGCCTTGCGGCTCGGTTGGGCGCGCCGCCGCTGGGAAGGCCACCCGGCGCGCCGCCCCCACCGAGGCCGCCCATGCCGCCCAGACCGAGCGACTCGAGCGCGCTCATCGGGTCGAAGCCGCCCTGCTCGGCACCGCCGAGCTGGCTCTGCTGGAGCTCCTCAGCCTTGCGCAGCGCCTCGTTGATCGCGGCGACGACCATGTCCTGCAGCATCTCGACGTCCTCGGGATCGACCGCGTCGGGGTCGATCGTGAGCTCCTGCAGGCGCATGTCGCCGCTGAAGACGACCTTGACCATCCCGCCGCCCGCGGACGCGTCGACGGTCTGCTCCTTGAGTTTCTCCTGCGCCTCCTGCTGCTGCGCGAGCATCGCCTGCGCCTCGGCGAGCATCTTCTGAAGGTTGGGCGGCTGGGGCATCAGGTCTGCTCCTCAGGGTCGGGAGGGAGCTCCTCCGCGTCGAACTCCTCCATGAAACGCTGCACGAGATCCTCCTCGGACAGCTTCGGCGTCGCGGCCGCGGCGGCCGCGAGCGCCGGCAGCGGCTCGTTCTCCGAGCGCAGCTCGTACGCGAGCCGCAGCGACGACCCCGTCACGGACCGGATCGCCTTGACGAGCAGGTCGCGGTTCGCCGGGTCCTCGGCCTTGCGCTTGAGGAACGACGACGTCTCCGGCCACGCGAGCGTCAGGTCCTCCCCGCGCAGCGCGGCCGGCGCGCAGTCCTCGAGCGCCGCGGCGAGCATCGGCGTGCCCTCGCGCAACTCCTCGATGATCGCCGGCCAGGACTCCCCGAACCGCGCGAGCGAGAGGTCGATGCTGGCGGCGGGAGCGGGCGCGTCGGCGTCGACCGTCGCGGTCGCGGTCACCCGGTCGGCGTGCAGCTCGCGGGCGACCGCCTCGGCGGCCTGCTCGGCCGCGGCCTGCGCCTGCGCCTGGGTGGCGTGAGGCGCGCCGGGCAGCGTGGCGTCGACGACGATCGGCTGCCCGTCGACCCGCGCCGCGATGTGGACGTCGGTCCGACCCCGCTCGTCGGGCGGCGGCGCGGCACCTTCGATGTGGATCGTCGCGGCGGCGTGCGCGGACTCGAACGGCTCCTCCTCGTACGGCGGCGGCCCGTCGTAGGGCGGAGCGTCGGAGCCGGGATCGCCGAACGCGGCGGGCGCGCTCGCGCCGTTCGAGGGCGCGGGCGGCGCGGCGTGGGCGGGCGGCGCGGCGTTGGACGGCGGCGCGGCCTGCGCGGGCGGTGCGGCCTGCGGCGGCGCGGCGTGCCCGGCGGGCGCGG
>NZ_KE384071.1:530759-634764 GCF_000423665.1 Solirubrobacter soli DSM 22325
TGCGGCCTGCGGCGGCGCGGCGTGCCCGGCGGGCGCGGGCGCTGCGGCCTGCGGCGGCGCGGCGTGCCCGGCGGGCGCGGCCTGCGGCGTCGCGGCGTGCCCGGCGGGCGCGGCCTGCGCGGGCGGCGCGGCCTGCGACGGCGCGGCGTGCCCGGCCTGCGCGGGCGGCGCGGCCTGCGGCGGCGCGGCGTGCCCGGTGGGCGCGGCCTGCGGCGGCACGGCGGCGCGGCCGGCGGCCGTCTGCGGGACCTCCGGGGTGCGTGGCGGCGCGGCGACCACGGGGCGGTTCGCCTCGAGCCGCGCGATGCGCTCCTGCAGCGCCTTCACGGTCGGCTCGAGGTCGGGCTTGGCCGCCTTGACGAGCGCGAGCTCGAGCTGGGTGCGCGGGTCGGCGCCGTCCTTCATCGCGCGCAGCGCGTTGGCGATCAGCTCGAGCAGCCGGACGAGCTCGGCGCCGCCGACGCGACGGGCCTGCTCGGCGAGGCGCTGGTCCTGCTCGGGGGTCACCGCGAGCTCGGTCGGCACCGCGCCGAGCACCTGGGTGACCATGAGGGCCCGGGCGTGGGCCTCGAGGTCGCCGAAGAAGCGACCGAGGTCGCGCCCGCTATCCGCCAGTCGTGCCGCCGCCAGCAGCGCCGAACGGGCGTCGCCGGCCGAGATCGAGTCGATCGTGCCGAACAGCAGGTCGGCGTCCGCGGCGCCGAGCACCGCCAGCACGTCGTCGATGACGATCGCCTTGCCGGAGTAGGCGACCAGCTGCTCCAACGTGCCCAGCGCGTCGCGGAAGGAGCCCGTGGCCGAGCGGGCGACCAGCGCGATCGCCTCGTCGGGGACCTCGATCGACTCGCTATCGGCCGCACGGCGCAGCACCGAGGCGATCTGCGGCACGCTCGGGCGCCCGAAGTCGAAGCGATGGCAGCGGTCGACGACCGTCGGCAGCACCTTGTTGGCCTCGGTCGTGGCCAGGACGAAGATCGTGTGCGGCGGCGGCTCCTCGAGCGTCTTGAGGAACGCGTTCCACGCCGCCGGCGTGAGCATGTGCGCCTCGTCGAGGATGTAGACCTTGTAGGCGCCGGCGACCGGCGCGTAGGCGACGCGCTCGCGCAGGTCGCGGATGTCGTCGACCGAGTTGTTGGACGCGGCGTCCATCTCGACGACGTCCAGCGAGGTCGCCTGGACGATGCTGCGGCAGGACTCGCACGCGCCGCAGGGGTCCAGCCGCGGGCCGCTCGGGCCGGTCCCGCCACCCGCCTCACCGGCGCAGTTCAGCGAAGCCGCCAGGATCTTGGCCATGGACGTCTTGCCGGTCCCTCGAGAGCCGACGAACAGGTACGCGTGGTGCACGCGGTTCTGCTCGATCGCGTTGGAGAGGGTGCGGACGACGTGCTCTTGGCCTACGACGTCTGCGAACGTGCGGGGGCGATGACGGCGGTACAGAGAAGCGGCCACGGGCTGTCTGAGTCTAGTGGCGAGGTCGGCCGCCTCGGGCTGCGCGCGGCGATCATGATCCCGCTCGGAGCGCTCGTCGCCTGGGCGCTGATCGGTGCCGGGTTCCTCAACTACGACACGGCCTACAGCCTGCTCTGGGGCGGAGACGTGGCGCACCTGCGCAAGCCGGACTTCAGCGTCCCCGTCGCTCCCACGCCGCACCCGCTCTCGACGGCGCTCGGCGTCGTCCTGACGCCGTTCGGCGACGCCGGCCAGACGATCTGGGTCGTGATCGCGTTCCTGGCGCTGGGCGCTCTGGCCTGGGTGACCTACGAGCTCGGAGCCCACTGGTTCGGGCCCGCGGCCGGCGCCGTGGCCGGCATCGTGATCCTCACCCGCATCCCGGTGCTGAGCTTCGGTGTGCGCGCCTACCTGGACATCCCCTACGTGGCGCTGGCGCTCGGCGCCGTTCTGGCCGAGGCACGAGGCAAGAACCCCCGCCTCATCCTCACATTGCTGACGCTCGCGGGCCTCCTGCGGCCGGAAGCGTGGATGTTCGCCTTCGCCTACGTGGCGTACAAGCGCGACGTGCGCCTGCTCCCGTGGGCCGCGGCCGCCCCGGTGATCTGGATGGCGCACGACCTCGTGCTCGCCGGCGATCCGCTCCACTCCCTGCTCGGCACCCGCGACAACGCCGAGACGCTGCAACGCAAGACCGGCCTGGCCGCCGTCCCCGGCACGGTGCCGAGAAGGCTCGGCGAGATCCTCCGCGAGCCCGGCCTGTTCGGCGCCGTGGTCGGCGGCCTGTTCGTGCTCGCGCTGCAACGTCGCCGGGCGGCGCTGCCGATCGCGGCGGGCTTCGTCTCGATCGCCGCCTTCTGCGTGCTCGCCGCCGCCGGACTGCCGATCCTCGGCCGCTACCTGCTGCTCCCCGCCGCGATCTTGGCCGTCTTCTGCGGCGCCGGCGCCCTCGGCTGGCTGCGCTATCAAGGCCCGCACCGCACGGCCTGGGCGCTCGCCGGCGCCGCGGTCCTCGCGTCCTTCCTCGTCTTCGCGCCCAACCACGTGGACCGCGTCCGCGACCTCCGCGCCTCGATGCACACGCAGGCCGGCATCCTCGACGACCTGCACACGATCACGGACGAGATCAGCTGCCGCCCGGTCGCGGTCCCGAACCACCGCCCGGTCCCGCACGTCGCGCTCTGGACCGGAATCCCGCCGGGAGAGATCGTCTCGGCACAACTCGAGCAGCCGACGAGCGGCGCCTACATCGACCCCGCGTCCGAGCGCGTGCTGCGCAACTTCACGCTCGACCCGAAGGACCCGAAGAAGCTCACCGCGAGCGTCCCGGCGGGCTTCGCAGAGGTGGCGAGCAACGCCTCGTGGCGGCTGTACGAGAAGTGCTGAAAAGTGGACCGTGCACCACTCTGTCGAGGTCGGCCTCCAGGGACGATCACCTCACTGACTCCGGTCAGGCGACCCCCATACGCCCGCCGGTGACCGCTTAAGGCTGCTTCCTTCCGGACCTGACCTGGTTCACGGGCCGACGTCGTAGGGGACCCAACCATCGACGCCGTGGCAGCGAACGTTGGCCCGGAGCCGTGCCCCTCGAGAGGGAATTCGGCCCCGCTAGAGCGGATTGCGGATACAGGGCGCCGCTACGTCCCCGCCTAGCACGGTCCGCGAACTAGCCTAGCGCCTCGCGCAGCTTGCGCAGCGCGCGGTAGACGCGGCCCTCGACCGTCGTGAGCGGAACGCCCAACACCGTCGCCATCTCGGGAACGGTGAGATCGGAGCCGAACCGGAGCGCGATCGCCTCGCGCTCCTCGGCCGCGAGCCCGTTCAAGGCCCGCATCACCTCGTCGCGCACCTCCACGCCCGCGAACGGGTCGCCGCCCTCGCCCACGTCGACCTTCGCGTAGGCGCGCCCCTCCGCCGCCACCCGGCGCACGTGATCGCGCAACACGTTGAGCGCGATCGCGTAGAGCCACGTCTTCGCCGAGCCCTTGCGCGGGTTGAATCGCCCCCGCAGGGCGCGCTCGAAGGCGTCCGCGAGCAGGTCCTCGGCCAGCGCGCGATCCCCCGTCCGATAGGCCAGGAACGCGAACAGGCCTTGGGCCTCGTCGCTATACAAACGCTCGAACTCGTCGTCTTTCAAGGATCCGCCAGTAAGGAATCGGGGCCGAGCTTCGTATCAGTGTGCGATGACCGAGTTCGACGACGTCATTCGGCTCCTGAAGGATGAGCGGCCACAGGCCACGGAATTGGAGCTGGACGAGATCAAGCAGCGAGTTCGCCGCCGCGCGGCGGATCCCTCACGGAGGAGTAGCCAGTCCATGAAGTCACGTATCGCCATTCTCGGCCTGCTCGTATCGGGGATGCTCTTCAGCACCGCCGGCGCGGGGTTGGCGATCTCCGGCGGCGGCTCCGCCCAGTCCGGCACGAACGCCGCGATCTCGCAGTACGAGACTCCGACGCCCACCCCGACCCCGACCTCGACGCCGGTCTGCACCCCGACGCCGCCGCCGGACAACGGCAAGGTCAGCCCGTCGGACACCTGCGGTGAGGGCGGCGTCCTCCCGGCCGAGTCCGAGAACGCGCCGACGACCGAGACGGCCCCGGCGACCGACACCGGCTCCGGCGTCCTCCCGGCCGAGGAGACCAACTCCGGCACGCAGCCCACCCGCCAGGAGGCGGCCGCGGCCCAGACGAGCCAGCTGCCGTTCACCGGCTTCGCGGCGATCCCGGTCCTGCTCGGCGGCCTCGCGCTGCTCTCAGGCGGCCTGGTCCTGCGCCGCCGCACCCGCGGCGAGTAAAGCGGGGGGATCCGGGGGGCGGCAGCCCCCCGGTCGTTCTCACCGAACGGGCGCCCCGCACGGCGGGGCGCCACGTCCGCGCCGGGTGTGCCGGCTGCGTTACGCAATCCGTAACGAGCCCGACTCACCCGCTCGGGATCGGCGCGCGCACCGTCACGTCGCGGCGCGCCTTCGCCGTCTTGGCCGCGTCGAGGTTCTTGACCAGCGCGACGGCGTCCGGGTCGAGCGGGTTCAAGCGCAGCGCCTCGCGGGCATACGGGCGCGGGTCGAGGCCGGAGACGCCGTAGACGATCGCCTGGCCGTAGGTGTACTGCCAGTTGTTCGGGTCGCGTTGGCGGGCGGCGTTCATCGCGCGGCGGGCGAGCGCGTACTGGCCGAAGCGGGCGTCGCAGTAGCCGAGCACCGCCCAGGGCTCCGGCCGCGTGCCGAAGCGCTCGGTCGCGGTCAGGGCGTCGTTGATCGCCACGTCGCAGTTGCGGTCGTCGTAGGCGTTGATCGCCTGGTCCAGCGGTCCCTGCGAGTACGCGAAGAGCGCCGGCGTCATCGCCAGCACGAGCACGGCCAGCGCCGCCACCACGCGCGGCATCCGCCCGAGCGTCCCGAGTCGCGAGCCCGACCCCGCCCGCCCCGCGAGCACGACCCCGCCCGCCCCGAACACCCACACGAACAGCGCGGGCATCTCCCAGTCCCAGTCGATCCCAGCGTGGATGGCGAGCATCGTCCCCGCCGCGACGAACGCGCCGTGCGCGTGCCGTTCCTCCCCGCCGAGGCGCGCCACGCCCATCACGAGCGGGGTCCCCAGCGCGACCAACAGCAGGACGAGCCCGACGATGCCCATCTCGCTCATCGTCTCCAGGTAGAGCGAGTGGCCGTCGTTGACCTTGACCGGCGGCGCCGGACGGTCGTGGTCCCACGTGATCCGGTACGTCCCGGCGCCCGTGCCGTGCAGCGGCTCCGCCTTGAAGCCGTCGAGCGCGACCCGCCAGTTGTCGATCCGCCCGTTGTCGACCGCGGAGGTCAGCCGCGTGCGCAGGTCGGACGAGTACGTCATGTACTGGCCGCGGGTGAAGGTCTCGCGGGCGTCGGCGATCCGCTGCGGCGCCCGCACGAGTGCGGCACCCACGAGCAGCGCGAGCGCGGCGCCGCCGAACAGCAGGAGCTTGGCCTCGCGCGGGATCTCGATCCGATCCAGCCAGCGATCCAGCGGCGCCGCCGCGAACCGCAGTCCCGCGGCGACGAGCGCGCACGCGAGCACGACGACGAAGACGTGCTTGCCCTGGCTCGCGGCGGCGGCCGAGGAGTCATAGTCCGCGCGCGCCAGCAGCTCGTTGCCGTAGGCGATCTTGGTGGCGATCGCGGCCGGGACGCCGCCCGCCAGCAGCCCGCTGACGATCCCCCGCGGCTGCGCCAGCACCAGATACAGGACGAACCCGATCGGGAGCACCCAGATCGCTCCGCGCGAGAACGTCAGGTAGAGCGTGACCGCGATCGGCGAGAGCAGCGCGGCGGCCACGACCTGGACCGCGCGCGGCTCGCTCCCGCTCGAGGTCAGATGCAGCGTCAGCAGCGCCCCGACGGCGCACGCGATGCCCATCGCGTTCCAGTACGTGAGGGGGAACGAGATCCGCTCCGGGAGGAACTGCTCGCCGATCGGGAACGCGTCCGGAAGCAGGCGGGTGACGAGGCCGGCGAGGGCGATCGCGGCGAACGCCGCGGCGACCCAACGGAGCACCATGGACAAATCTCCGATACGGGCCGCGGCGGAGCCGGTCAGCACCAGAACCAGGCCGTACAGAAGTGTCCGGTCGAACTCGGCCAATGCGCGGGCCGGCGCATCGGACCAAATTGCCGATGCGAGCGTCCAAATGGCCAAGCCAGCGAGCGCTCCAGAACTTAGTGCAAGAGCTGAACTCCAGCCTTCGAACGGCTTTTCGGCGAGTGTGATGCGACCGACGAGCACGAGCGCGAGCGTCAACGCAACGAGACCCACCTGCCCCGGAAAGAACCCACCTGCTCGAAAGCCCAGCCAAGCCGTCGTCAGCCCAGGTAGGGTTAGGTACCAGGCGCCAAAGAGGGCGCGAGCGCGGGCCACCGGACGGGGCGGGCTCAAGCGCTGACCGACAGAGGCCGATTCATGATTCAGGACCCCGTCGTACGACAGTCTGGAAGACGGTGCAGAGCGCAGACGGGGGATTGACACTCAGAATTCCTGGGCAGGATGGAGTCGCCCGCCAAGCAAGGACGCGGTCTTGAGCACGAATGCGACATCGGCAGATCCAGGGGGAAGTCTGAGCGTCTCAACGGACGTCCTAACTGAGGCGTTCATCGCGGCTGAGCCCCCGGCGGGCCGCCGCAACGCCCAGCTACGTCGTCAGTTGCTGTCGGCGGACATCATCGCGGGTTCCTTCACGGGAGCCATCGCCGCCGTCGCCGCCGGCCTGTCGCTGAACCAGCTGCCCGTCGTCGCGCTCGCCATCGGCCTCGGCTGGCCGGTGCTCGCCTACATCTGCGGCCTCTACGCGCTCGACGATCTGCGCTCGTGGGCGAGCGGCGTGGGCGACGCCCCGCGGCTCGCGGTCACCTCGCTCTTGATCTCGTGGCCTGTCTTCGGCCTGCTGACCGCGCTGGACGCCGGCTCCCCCGTGCTGGGAGCCCTGAGCGCCGCGGTCATCACCGGGGCCGGCGCCGGCATCGGCCGCGCCGCCGCGCGCGTCGGCCTGCATCGATCGCCCTCGCTGCGCGAGCGCACGCTGATCCTCGGCTCCGGCACGGTCGCCCTGCAGCTCGTGCAACGCCTGCAACGCCATTACGAGCTCGGGCTCGACCCGGTCGGCTACATCGACGACGACGTGCAGGAGCCCGGGCGCCTCGGCATCCCGCGCCTGGGCACGCTGGACTCGCTGGCCGACCTGATCACCTTCGGCCGCGTGGACCGCGTGATGATCGCGTTCACCCGCGCCAGCCACGAGGAGCTGCTGCACGCGATCCGCGTCTGCCGCGACGCCGGCGTCACCGTGGACATCGTCCCCCGCCTGTTCGAGTTCCTCGAGGGCGCGCGCACGATCGAGCAGGTCGGCGGGATGCCGCTGCTGTCGATCTCGCAGCCGACGTTCTCGCCGCTGTCGCGCTTCTCCAAGCGCACGCTGGACGTCATCGGCGCGTCGCTGGCGCTGCTGCTCCTCTCGCCGCTGTTCGCGCTGATCGCGGTGGCGATCAAGCTCGACTCGCGCGGCCCGGTCTTCTTCACCCAGCAGCGCTCCGGCCGCGGCGGGCACTTCTTCAAGCTCTTCAAGTTCCGCTCGATGAAGGTCGACTCGACCGTGCTGGTGCGCGAGGACGGCGCGATCGTCAAGGCGCCCGACGACGACCGCATCACCCGCGTCGGCCGCATCATCCGCCGCTTCTCGCTCGACGAGGCGCCGCAGCTGTTGAACGTGCTGCGCGGGGACATGTCGCTCGTCGGCCCGCGCCCGCTGGTGATCGCCGAGCACGCCGCGCTGAGCGAGGCCTGGCAGTCCCGCCGCGCCGACCTCCGCCCGGGCTTGACCGGTCCCTGGCAGGTGAGCGGCCGCTCGCACATCCCGTTCCAGGACATGATCAAGTTCGACTACCAGTACGTGGCCGGCTGGTCGCTCGCGCGTGACATCGAGATCCTCCTGGCGACGCTCCCCGCGGTCATCTCCGGCCGCGGCGCATACTGAAGTCAAGGCGGGGCAGCGCCTCCGCCCCACCCCGATCGTCCGACCTCAACGGCTCAGCACGCGGTCGTAGACCGCAGCCGTCCCGGCGACCATGTGGTCGAGGGTGAAGTGGGCGGCGTGACGTTCGCGTGAGGCTTGGCGCATGCGCTCGCGACGCTCGGGGTCGCGGAGCAACTCGATGACGGCGCCCGCCAGCGCGTCCGGGTCGCGCGGGGGGACGAGGAGCCCCGTCTCCGGCACGACCGCCTCGCGCGTCCCGCCGACCGCGGTGACGACCTGCGGCACCCCGCACGCGAGCGCTTCCAGCGGGCCGATGGGGAACGCCTCCCAGCTCGACGCGAGCACGTAGACGTCGAGCTCGCGCAGGTGGTTCGCGGCGGGCGGGCGGTAGGGCTCCCAGCGGGCGAGGCCGGCGTTCGGGTGGGCCTTGAGCTCCGCCTCCTGTGGCCCGTCGCCGGCGATGACGAGCCGGGCCTGCGGGACCGCCGCGAGGATCGCGGGCGCCGCGTCGAGGAACACGTCGACGCCCTTCCCGCGCCGCAGCGCCGAGACGGTCCCGACGACGGGCGCGCCGACGTCGCGCCGCGCACCCGCGGCCTCCCGCGCGGCGCCCTCCCTCCCCGCGGCCTCGCGCGCGGCGCCTTCCCTCCCCGCGGCCTCGCGGGCGGCACCGCCCCTCCCCGCGGCCTCGCCGCCGGCCCACGTGGCGCCGGCCGGGCACGCCGGGGACCCGTTGTGGACCACGGCGAGCATCCGCGGGTGCAGCTGGTTCGCGCGCGCCAGGTCGCGCTCGAAGGCGCAGACGCCGATGATCGCCGCCGTCGGCGGGGCGAGGAGACGTTCGACCACGTGGGAGAAGACCCGGCGCGCCTCGCGCATCTCGCCCACGAACGGGAACCCGTGCGGCGTGTACACGACCGGCGTCCGCGCGCTCCAGCCCGCCAGCCGCGCCAACACGCCCGCCTTGGCCGAGTGCGCATGAACGAGGTCGAAGCCCCGCAGCTCGCGCGCCAGCCGCACGAATGCCCGCGCATCGTCACGCGGGTGCGCGTAGTCGCGCCGGAACGTGAGCGGGATGAAGTCGACCGCAGGAGCGAACTCGCGCGGCGCGTACAGCACCGGCTCATGCCCGTGGACGCCGAGCCCCCGCACGAGCTGGGCAACGTGCTCGGCGGCCCCGCCGTCGGGCGGCTCGCAGACGAGGGCGATCCGCGCCATCGCGCCGCGAGTCTAGATAAAGCACCCCAGGCCTGCTTTATGTTCGGCGGCGGCGGACCGCGGAATCCGGCCCTTTGCCACCTAAAGCGAACCTAAAAGGGAGCAGGCCGGGTTTAGATTGAGTGGGTGCGTTCGGCGCGGGAGGGTTCGGCGGTGCCGGTGCCCTCGAAGTTCGCGATCACGCGGTAGGTGCCGCGGGACAGGCGCTTGATCTCGCCCGAGAAGCGGCCTCGCTTGGAGACCGAGTCCTTGGCACGGCGCACGGTCACCCACTCCCCGCCGCGCCGCCGCTGGACGGTGACGCGGGTGAAGCCGCTGACGGCTCCCGCGACGCGGCCGAAGACCTTCGTGCGGGTCAGGGTCACCGACGTCTTGGTCTCCTTCGGCTCGTCGGCGCCCGCGATGTGGGCCTTCGAGCCGCTCGAGGGCTTGACGGGCCGGCGCGGAGAGACCGGCGGTGCGGGCTCGGGGGTCGGGGTCGCGACCGGCGGCACCACGGGCGGAGGCGTCGGCGTGGGAGGAGCGACGGGCACGCGGACGAGCACCGCGCCACTGCCCGGCGCCAACGTGAGCTGGCTCACGACCGCGCCGTCGAGGTCGGCGAAGCCGGCGCCCACGGTCACCGTGCGGATCCCGTTGCCCGGCGGGTTCACGAGCACGACGCCGCCCGCGAAGTCGCGCCGCGACACACCCGCCCACGCCGCCCGCCCACCGAGCGGCGCGCCCAAAGCGACGTCGTATCCGCTCCACCAGCGGTTCTGCGCGGTCCAAGCGTCGTTCCCCAGGCTCGTGTCCAGCAGCAGGGCATTCGCGAGCCAATAGAGCCGCGGACCCGCCCCGTCGGCGTAGGCGTCGAGCACGACACCGCGCCCGGAGGCGACACGCCGCTCCACGAACGACGCGAACGACTCCCACGCCGACTGGTTCGTGAGGTACGGGCTCTCGATCGCGACCACGCTCGCGGCGTTCAGCTCGCGCTGGATGTCCGAGCGGGTGTCGCCCTTGGCCCACAGGACGTCGTGCACGAGCTCAGCCCCGGGGAGCGCGGCGCGCAGCTCGACCATGAAGTCGGCCATGTACCGCTGCCAGCTCGCCTCGGTCATGGTCGCGCCGGTGCGCGGGTCGCGGATCCCCGCGGCGGCGCCGCCGTAGTAGGTCGCGCGGCGCTCCATCGAGACGTCGTCGACGTACACGCCGACCGCTCCCGCGGAGGCGGAGGACACCTGCGCGATCCACCACGCGCGGTACGCCGGGTTGCCCAGGTCCGCGGCGAAAGAAGCGTTGACGTAGAGCAGCGTCCCGTACCCGTCCTTCAGAACCCAGTCGGGATGCGCGGCGGCCGTCGCCCCGTCGAGCGCGAGCGCGCTGCGCCGGATCCACGTCGTCGCCGGGTCGGACGCGGTCGTCCCGTGCGAGCGCCAGATGTGCGCGCGGGTCCAGGCCAGATCGCCCGACGCACCCGCCGTGCGGACCAGCGAGACCTTGCCCTGCGCGGCGGCGGGCGCCATCGCGAGAGCCAGCAGGATGAGCGCGATCAGGCGGACCATCTTGCTCCGGGTGGTCGGCACCCCGGAGGTGCTCTGTAGCCTCCCGGCCCGTGAGAGTCCTGCTCGCGAGCCCGGGCATGGGCCTCGGAGGCGCCGAGCGCGTGGTGTCGAGCCTCGCGTCCGGCCTGCTCGCGCGCGGCCATGCGGTGGCGATCTCGGGCGCGCCCGGCCGGCTTGACGAAGGCCTCGAGACCGGCGTCGAGCGCCTCATCCTGCCCGAGCGCGGGCGCTCCCCCATCGGGGTGAGCGAGTGGACCGCCCGCCAGGCCGCCTTCATCCGCTCCTGGCGCCCGCACGTCATCCACAGCCACAACGCGAAGGCGACGGTGATCGCCGCCGCCGCGGCCCGCCTCGCCCGCGGCCCGCGCCGCCCGCCGCTGCTCGCCACCCACCACGGCGCCGCCGAGACCGACCGCACCACCGCGGCCAAGCTCCTCCTCCGCGCCGCCGACGCGGTCGTCGTCGTCTCCGAGGGAACCCTCCCCGCGTTCGCCCCCGCCGTCCCGCGCGTGATCCACAACGGCATCCCGCCCGCGCCCCACGTGACCGGCGAGCGCGAAGGCGTCGTCTTCGTCGGCCGCCTCGAGCCGGTCAAGAACCCGCAGCGGTTCCTCGACGTGGCGGAACGCGTGCCGGAAGCCACGTTCACCGTCATCGGCGACGGCTCGCTCAGAGCGCGCCTGACCGGCCGCGCCACGTTCCTCGGCGCCCGCGACGACGCCCGCGAGTTGCTCGCCCGCGCGCAACTCCTCCTCGTCACCTCCGACTCCGAGGGGATGTCGATCGCGGTGCTGGAGGCGCTCGCCGCCGGCACGCCGGTCGTCTCGACGCCCGTCAGCGGGATGCGCGAGCTCGAGGGCGTGCGCGTCGCGAGCTTCGATCCCGACGACCTGGCGGACGCCGTGCGCGAATTGCTGCAGGATTCCGTGCTGCGGACGATCATGGGGGAAGCGGGTGAGAAGCTCGTGCGTGAGCGCTTCTCCGCCGACGCGATGGTCGATGCCTACGTGCGCGAATACCAATCCCTCGTTCCTAAGATCAAGAACTAAGTGCAGCTCAACGAGCTCCTCGCGATCCTGAGCAAGCGGCGCTTCGGCGTCATCGCCGTCGTCATGCTCACGGTCGCCTTCAGCGCCGCGCTGGCGCTCGTCACCCCGCCCAAGTACGAGGCGACGACGACGCTCGCCCTGACGCCGAAGATCGACCGCACGACGGGTCTGATCAGCGCCACCGACCTGACCGCGCTGCTGAGCACGTACGCGGAGACGGCGAAGTCGCGCGTGAACCGCTCGCGCGCCCAGCAGATCCTCGGCCGCCCGCTGCCGGGTGACGTCGACACCTCGACCGTCGGCGGCACCGGCATCCTGCGCATCTCCGGCACCGCCGCGACGCCCGAGGAGGCCGCCGACACCGCCCGCGCCGCCGCGCAGGCGTTCAGCGACTCGATCAAGGACAACCCGCTGATCAGCGTGTCGACGATCGACCCGGCGGTCGCGCCCACGACGCCCGTGCAGCCGCGCCCGCCGCTGATCGTCGCCATCGGCATCCTCCTCGGCCTGTTGGCCGGCATCTCCTACGCGCTCGTGATGGAACGGGTGCGGCGCCGGATCGAGGTGCCCGCGGACCTCGACCCGATCACCGACAAGCCGGTCATCGGCCGCCTCCCGCGTCAGCGCGCGCTGCAGCGCGTCCCCGCCACGCTGGTCTGGAACCAGGAGCGGATGACCGGCCTCCAGGAGGCCTACCGCGCGCTGCGCACGAACGTGCAGTTCCTCGCCGAGGAGAAGCGGGTGATCGAGGTCACGAGCCCCGATCCCGCCCAGGGCAAGTCGACCGTCACGGCCAACCTCGGCGCCGCGCTCGCCCAGATCGGGATCGACTGCGTGATCGTCGACGCCGACCTGCGCCGCCCGACCCAGCACAAGATCTTTGGCGTCGACAACTCGACCGGGCTCTCCAACCTGCTCTCGGTCCGCAACCCGCAGATCAACCTCAAGCCGTCCGGCTTCCCGAACCTGTGGGTGATCCCGAGCGGCCCGCTGCCGCCGGACCCGACGGAGATGCTGCACGTGCGCTTCGAGCCGCTGGTCGAGCGCCTGCGTGACCTCGACGCGCTGATCCTGATCGACACGCCGCCAGTCCTGCCCGTCTCGGACGCCCGCCTGATCGCCCCGCACGTCGACGGTGTGCTGATGGTCGTCTCCGCGGGCCAGGCCAAGCCGGTCGCGGTCGAGACGGCCCTCGAGCGGCTGAACTTCGTGCACGCCAACCTGCTCGGCGTCGTCCTGAACCAGTCCGGACAGGACCTGGAAGCGACGGGCGGCTACTACTACACGAGCCCGGAGTCCACCCCAGTGTGAGGGTTCGTACTGCCGAGTGGCCGCTGATCGTCCTGATCGCGGTGGCGGTCGCGGTCCCGACCGCGTTCGCGCCGGTCCTCGCGCTCGCGGCGGCGGCACTGCTGATCGTCCTCGGGTTCGTCGTCTTCAACGCCGGCGCGCTGCTGCTGCTGATGGTGGCCGCGTTCCCGTGGGACGACATGCTCGGCTACCCGACCGAGACGATCTCGCTGATCAAGCTGATCGGCGCGCTGCTGCTGGTCGGCTACTTCCTGCGCTCGCTGGCGCGCGACGAGGACGTGCGGCTGCCGTCGACGATGCCGTCGCTCGTCATCTTCACCATGCTCGTGCTGCTATCGCTGATGGCCTCGGGCGACGTCGCCTCGGGGCTGAGCAAGACGCTGCGCTACCTGCTGTTCGCGGCATTCTCGTTCCTCGTGGTCCAGCTGATCCGCTCGCGCGCCCAGCTGACGGCGCTGCTGCGGGTGTTCGTGGTCTCCTCGACGGCGGCCGCGCTCTACGGCGTCGTGCTGCTGCTCAAGGGGGACGTCGACCGCGTCTCCGGCCCGATCGGCGAGGCCAACGACTTCGCCTACCTGCTCGCCTCCGTGCTCCCGTTCGCGGTCTACCTCTCGCTGCGCGACCGGCGCTGGCGGACGTGGTGGGTGATCTGCTGCGCGGTGCTCATCCTCGGCCTGCTCGGGACGCTCTCGCGCGGCGCGCTCGTCGGCCTGGCGGCGGTCGTGCTGTGGGCGGTGGCGACACGCCGGACGCGGATCGGCGGGATCGTCGCCGGCCTGTTCGTGATCGCGGGCGTGCTCGCGCTCGTCTTGACGCTGTGGCGGCCGTTGGTCGACGAGCGCCTGGCGGCCAAGCAGAAGGTCGCGACCGCGAACGTCGAGTCGCGCAAGGAGTATTGGCGCGCGGCGGCGTCGATGGCGGCGGACCGGCCGCTGCTCGGCGTCGGGCCGGGGCGCTTCGGCGTCGAGGCCCGCAACTACGTCCGCAACGACCCGCTCAACATCGAGGACCCGGTCGTGCACAACGCCTATCTGGAGGTCCTCGCCGAGGGCGGTGTGCCGACGCTGCTCGCGTTCCTGGCGTTCATCGGCGGGTCGTGGGTGTTGACCTCGCGCGCGCGAAGACAGTTCCTCGTGGTCGACGATGCCGACGGCCTGCGCGTGACCGCCGCCGTCCAGGCGTCGCTGGTGGTGGCGATCGTCTCCGCGAACTTCCTCTCGGTGCAGACCTCCGTGCCGTTGTGGCTGCTCGGCGGCCTGGCCGGCGTGCTCGCGCTGGGGCCGCCGGAACGCGAGTGAAGGTCGCGCTCGTCACCTCACTCGAGCGGGGCGGGCCGCTCGAGCACGCGGTCCTGCTGGCGCGCGATCTCGTGACGCTCGGCGCCGAGGTGCGCGCGGTCGCGGTGGACGAGCGGGTGGCCGCGCGCTTCGACGCGGTCGGCGCGCGGGTGGCGGTGCTGCCGCTGGTGCGGCCGTTCGACCCGGTCGGCGCGGTGCGGGTGCGGCGCTTCGTGGCGGGAGCCGACATCGTGCACACGCACGACCGCCGCAGCGGCCTCTGGGTGCGCCTCACGCCGAACCTAAAGGGGTCAGGCCCCTTTAGGTTTCACACCCTGCACGGGTTGCCCGAGCCGTTCCTCACCGAGGCCGCGCCGTCGCTGCGCGCCCGCATCGCCTACCGGGGCCTCGACCGTGGGCTGCGGCGCTTCACGGACGTGCTCGTCACGCCGTCGCACGCGATGGCGCGGCTGCTCGTGCAGCGCATCGGCTACGACCTCGACGAGCTCGTGGTCGTGCCGAACGGGGTCGACGTGCCCAGCGAGACGCAGCCGCGCGGCGACCGCGTCGGGACCGTCGCCCTGCTCGAGCCCGTGAAGGGCCTCGAATACCTGATCGACGCGATGCGCGTCCTGCAACGACCGCTCGTGATCTTCGGGACCGGCTCGCAGGAGGCGGCGCTCCGCGAACGCGCGCGTGGACTGGACGTCGAGTTCGCCGGCTACGTGCCGAGCGCGCAAGCACTGCGCCGGCTCTCCATCTTCGTGCTCCCCTCGATCATGGAGAACAGCCCGCTGGCGCTGCTGGAGGCGATGGCCGCCGGCATCCCCGTCGTCGCGTCCGACGTCGGCGGCATCCCTGAGTACGCACCGCCCGAGGCGCTCGTCCCGCCGCGCGACCCAGCCGCGCTGGCGAACGCGATCCAGGCGCTCGACGATCCCGCCGTGGCCGCCCAGCGCATCGCCGCCGGCCGGGCGACCGCCGAGACCCGGTCCGCGCGCAGGACCGCCGAGCGGCTGCTCGAGCTCTACGTCACAGCGACGCGCGCACGCCGCGCGGCGCCTTGACCTTCAGCCGCTTCACCCGTGAGATCGTGGCGCGTGTCCGGGGCGTGATCGAGAGCCTCTTGGTCTGCCCGTAGCGGAGCTTGACCGAGCGGGTGCCGACGGTCGCCGTGCCCTGCACGAGCGACACCGTGCCGTTGCACCCGCCCCGCAGCTTGCACGTCACGACCACGATCACCGGCTTGGTGCGATCCGTGGCCGGCGGCGTGACCGGGATCAGCTTCGGGCCGACCGGCCCGACCGGGGTCTGCGGCTGCGGGCCTTCTTCTTCCGGGCCTTGGCCTTCTTGGCCGCCGTCTTGCGGCTCACCGTCGCCGTCACCTTGGTCTTCGTCTTCCGGTCCGTTCGTGCCGGTCGCGGGGGTCTGAAAGGGCGAGCCCTCACCCGCCTTTGCCAGCACCAGGCCGCTTCGAGGCGGCAAGGTGGTCGAGGTGGCGTCCTGTAGGCCGGAGCCGGTGTAAGCGCCGCCGAAGTCGACGCGCACGGCGCTGGACGTCGGGTTCACATACACGAGCCCGTTGGAGAAGACGCGCTTGTGGACGCCGCTCGCGTCCTTGGTCTCGCCGCCCCGTGGGTCGCCGATCGCGTAGTCGTACTCCTCGAACCAGCGCTCGTTCGTGTAGTCGTTGTGCAGCGCGAACTGCAGCTTCCCGCCGCCCGCGAGCAGCATCGTGGCGAAGCCGTAGCGCGCGGCATTGCGGTCGGTCGCCGTCGAGGGCGTGATGCCGAGGTAGTACTTGCCCGCGGCCTCGGCCTCCTTCATCTGCTTGAGCTGCAGCTCCCAGTAGTCGGTCGGGTCGTAGGTCTCAGGCCCGGTCTGCGTCGTCCCCCACTTGAGGAACTGCTCGTTGAGCCCGCCGTCGACGAGCCCCATCCAGTCCTTGACGACCGCCGGGAACGACTTCTGGTTGGAGAAGTTCGGGATCACGAGCTTGCCCGCGGCGTGGAAGCGCTCGCCGATCGAGACGAGCGCCGAGCGCGTGGCCGCCTGCCAGGCCGCGTCGGTCGGGTACTTGGCGATCCGGTCGACGTCGTAGTGCCACGACATCGTCGGGTTGGTGTCGTCCATGAAGACGCCGTCCCACCCGCCGGCCTGGACCTCGCCCAGGACGTTGTCGGCCCACTGCTGCTGATAGGACGCGCTGCCGACGTCGGCGATCCAGACCCAGCTGAAGTAGCGGCTCGTGAAGCGCTGCCCGCTCGTGTTGAGCAGGAACCACTCGGGGTGCGCGGCAGCGTCCTGCGTCGCGACCCCGCCGGAGACGAAGCCCGAGCTCGTGCGCTCGGTCATCCCCGAGAGGTTCTTGTACATCAGCACCTTCAGGCCCGGATTGGCCGCCTTGAGCTGCGGCACCCGCGCGTACTGGTACTGCTGCAGGATCACGACGTCGTCGCGCGCCGGCGCGTACGCCGCGCTCTGCGCGTTGGTGTCGATCGCGACACGGAAATGCCCGACCGGGGCCGCATGCGCCAACGACGGCACAGCCAACAGCATGGCCAAGATGCCAGCGAATGCCCTCGTAGCGGTTTTCACGCGGTGTCCCCTTTCGGTAACCCGGCGGACCCTGACCAAGGGTTCCGTGGCTTTGCGTCCCCGCCTCACGACGGGTTTGCCTTTGTCGGTGTGGGAGATGGTGCCCCATTTCCTTCATCGGCGCCGTGCGGTCGAACCTGAGGTCAGCGCGCGAAACGGGCGCGGGCCCGCACCTCCGCGTAGAACGTCGACGCGCCTGAAAGCGCCTCTTTCCACCGGTAACGTTCAGCCAGAATCCGGCCTTCTGGACCATAGGTCGAGGGTTGGTCCAGCGCACCCGCGAGCGCGGTCGCGAGCGCCTCCGGGGACTCGGCCAGCAGCCCGTGGCGCTCGTGCTCGAACCCGATGCCCGACGCACCGAGCGGGGTCGAGACGACCACGCGTGCCGCCGCCAGCGCTTCGAGCACCTTCAGCCGCGTCCCGCCGCCCTCCCAGATCGGCACGATCACCGCCCGGGCCGTGGCGAGCACGGCCGCCAGGTCGGGGACGAGACCGAGGATGTCGACGCCGTCGCCTTCGAGCCCGCCCGTCGGGCCGCCGCCGGCGATCGCGAGCCGCGTGCCGGGACGGAGCTCGCGCACCCGCGGCCAGCCCTCGCGCAGGAAGCGTTCGATGCCGCGACGGTTGGCCTCGTAGCCGAAGTGCCCGAAGAACAGCACGCGGTTCGCGTCGCCGGGACCGTCGACCGCGAAGAAGTCGTCGTCGACGCCGTTGGGCGCGAGCACGGCGCGGCCGCCGATGGCGCGCACGACCGCGGCGTCGGCCTCGGAGACGCACAGGACGCGGTCCGCCCGCGGGATCGCGCGCCGCTCGACGCTCTTGAGCTCCGCCGCGCGATTGGCCTCCCGCAGCCACGCGAGGCCGCTGAGGTGCTCGGCGGAGCTGGCGGCCGCGCGCGAATCGATGTTGTGCAGGCTCAGGACCTTCGCGGCCGTCTTGGGGGCTCGGTAGTAGGCGCTCTGCGTGTGCTCGTACTGGACCAGGGCCGCGTCCTTCGCCAGGACCTCGAACCGGACCGCGAGGCTCCCCAGGTACGGGCTCGGGCGCCGCTGCACGTGCTGCCGGATCCGGTCCAGCGGCCCGGGCTCGGGCTCCCGCACGACCTCGACCGTCCAGCCGCGGCCGCGCAAGAGCTCCAGCGATGCCTCGTCGCCGTGGTCGGCGGTGAGGATCCGTGGATGCATGCCGGCGCGCTCGATCGCCTCGAGCAGCCGCAGCGTGCGCTTCTGACCACCCGTCACCGGCGGCTCGGGCAGAATCGGCGAGACGACGAGTGCCGGGATGGGGTCGCGCAAGCCGCACATGCTGCCAACATGGCCGCGGTGCGCATCCTCTTCTGCGCGTCCGAGTCGCCGCGGGGGCCGCTGAACGGATCGCGTCTCGTGTCCCGGGAACTGGTTTCGCGCCTCGCGCGTAGCCATGACGTGACCGTGCTCGCGCTCCGCCACCCCGACCAGGACGGGCCGCCGCCCGAGGGCGTGGAGCTCTACGAGCTGCCGCTGTCGCCGCCCTCGCGGGGGCGGGCGTGGGCCTTGCGGGGCGCCGCGCTGGCGCTGCGCGAGCCGGTCGAGGCGCGCCGCCTCTCCGCGCCGTTCCTGGAGTTCCTCCCGCGCCCGGGCACGTTCGACGTCGCGCACGTGATGCTCGGGACGCTCGCCCCGATCGCGCCCGCGCTGGACATGCCCGCGCTGATCGCGCCGCTCGACGCCTGGCATCGCAACGTCGAGGCCGAGGCGGCGTCGGCATCCGGCCTGGAGCGCGCGTGGCGATTGGCCCAGGCCGCGGCGGTCCGGCGGTTCGAGGGGCGCGCCTACCGGCCGTTCGCGCGAGTCGTCCTGGTGACCGATGAGGACGCGGCCGAGGTCCGCGCGCTCGACCCGTCGCTGCGGACCGAGACGATCCCGAACGGCGTCGACGCCGCGCACTTCGCGCCGCCCGCCCCCTCGCCGTCACGCGCCGGCGTCCTCTTCACCGGCGCCCTCGACGCGCCCGCCAACGAGCAGGCCGCCGTGCGGCTGGCGGAGCGGATCATGCCGCTCGTGCGGCGGTCGATCCCGGACGCGGCGCTGTCGCTCGTCGGCCGCTCCCCGGGCGACCGCGTGCGTGCGCTGGACGCCACCGTCGTCGCGGACGTCCCCGACCTGCGGCCGTATCTGTGGGGCTGCGCGGCGTACGCGTGCCCGATGGTCAGCGGGACCGGGATCAAGAACAAGCTGCTTGAGGCGATGGCCGCGGGCGCGCCGTGCGTGGCGACGCCGCTCGCCTGCCAGGGGATCGCGGTGCGCGACGAGGTGCGCGTCGCCGACTCCGACGAGGCCTTCGCCGCCGCGCTGGTCGACGTCCTGCGCTCGCCCGGTGGACTGGGCGAGGCGGGCCGGGAGTACGTGACCGCCCACCACGACTGGGACGCGGTCGTGGACGCGTACTCGGCGGTGTATGAGCGCATCGCTGCCTGAGCCCGAGCTCGACCTCGGCGCGACCAGCGCGCCGGCGATCGTCAGCGGCGGGCTCTGGACGCTATTGAGCCGCGTGCTGCCACAGGCGCAGCTGCTCGTGCTCTCGATCGTCGTCGCCCGCTACCTCGGGCCGGACGAGATGGGCCGCCAGAGCTACATCGCGTTCGTCGCGCTGACGCTCGTGCAGGCCGCGACCGCCGGGCTGCCGGGCGCGGTCTCCCGCTTCGTGGGCGAGTTGCTGGGCGCGCGGCGGGGCGGGGCGGCGCTGTCGATCTACCGGCTGACCCGGCGGATCGAGGTGCTCGGCGCGATCCTCGTCATGGCGGTCATTGCGATTGCGGTGGTCGCGGGCAGCGCGCCGCGGACGGCGTGGATCCTCGCGGGCGTCTCCGCCGCGCTGTCGGTGCTGCAGGCCGTTCCGGCGGCGCTGCTGATGGGGGCGCAGCGCTGGCGGGAAGCGTGGATGCCCGGGTTGGTGACCGGCGTGGCGACCGTTCCCGCGGTCGTGGTCGCGCTGGAGCTCGGCGGCGGGATCAGCGGCCTGTTCGCGGTCGAGGCGGTCGCCGTGTTCATCAACCTCGTCTGGACGTCGGTGCTCGCACGGCGGATCGAGGGCGCACTGGCGCCGGCGTCCGAGATCGATCCCGAGCTGCGACGCCGCTTCTGGTCCTTCGCCGCGTCGACCTCGGTGATCGTGATCATCAGCTTCGTCGTCTGGCGGCGCTCGGAGCTCTTCATTCTCCAGCACTACTCGGGCGACGCGCAGATCGCGTTCTACTCGATCGCGTTCGCGGCGGTGAGCGGGTTGTCCAAGCTGCCCGAGACGGTCGAGACGGTGACGATGCCGGCGGTCGCGAACCTGATGGGGACCGGGCAGGACGAACGCATCCGGCGCGGCTTCTGGCGCGCGCTGCGGCTGCTCGTGCTGGCGACGTTCCCGCTCGTCGCGGGCATGGCGGTCGCGGGCCCCGCGCTGCTCGAGCTCGCGTACGGATCCGACTACTCGGACGCCGGCCCGGTGCTGCTGGCGATGCTCGCGCCGCTGCTCGTGCAGCCGATGCTGCGGGTGAGCGAGGGCGTCCTGTACGGGCTCGGCCGACCGATGTTCATCGTCTACGCCGGGCTGGCGGCAACCGTCGTTGACGTGGCGCTCGCCTTTCTCCTGATCCCTTCATTGGACGCCGTGGGCGCCGCGATCGCCAACGGCGCCGCGGTACTCGTCGCGGGCGTGCCGTGCTTGTGGGTGGTGGCGTCGCTCTACCGGCCGGTGGTGCTGCCTTTTGGTGCGATGGCGCGTGCGGTGCTCGTTTCGCTCGCCGTCGCGGCCGGCGCGTTCGCGGGGCTCGAGGTCGGCGCGCTCGCAGCGGTCCTCGTGGGCGCGATCCTGGGCATGGCGGCCGCGCTGGTGGTGCGGCCGTTGTCCGGCGAGGATGCCGCCTGGCTCGCCGGTGCGTTGGGTGACGACGGCGCGCGGGGGCGCGCCGCCGGGTTCGTCCGGCGGCTAGGTTCCCGCTCGTGATCGATCTCCACTCGCATCTGCTTCCGGGGCTCGACGACGGTTCGCCGGACCTGGAGGCCGCGGTCGCCCTCGCCCGCGAGTCGGTCGCCGGCGGCGTCCGGGTGATGGCCGCGACGCCGCACCTGCGGGCGGACTTCCCGGGGGTGCGGGTGGCCGAGCTCGAGTCGCGCGTGCGGGCGCTGCAGGCCGCGTTGGATACCGCGGGCGTGGCGCTGCGGGTCGTGTCGGGCGGGGAGATCGACGTCCTGTGGGCGCAGAGCGCGTCCGACGAGGATCTGCGGCTCGCGTCCTACGGCGCGAACGGGACGGATCTGCTGGTCGAGACGCCCTACGGCGAGCTCCCGCCGATCTTCGAGGACCTGCTGTTCAAGATCCGCGTGCGCGGGTTCCGCGTGCTGCTCGCCCACCCGGAGCGCAATCGCTCGTTCCAGCACGATCCTTCGCGGTTGCTGCGGCTCGTCGAGGGCGACGTCCTGGTGCAGGTGACGGCGGCGTCGGTGGTGGGTGGTGGGCGGGCGGCCAAGCTCGCTCTGCGGCTGATCGCGGACGGCCACGCGCATGTGATCGCCGGCGACCTGCACCGGGCGGGCGGGGCGCGGGCCTCGATGCGTGAGGCGGTCGAGGCCGTCGACGGCGACCGCGGCGCGTGGATGACGGAGGCCGTGCCGGCCGCGATCCTCGAAGGCCGCCCGATTCCGCCTGCGCCTGAGGCGCCACGCCGCCGTGGGTGGTTCCGCCGCGGCTGACCCCATTTGACAAACATGATTTTCTAATGGTGTGAACGTCGTCGCCGCGCCGCTCGCCCCGCTCCGCCGAGCCGTCCTGGAAACGTTGCGCGAGCCGTTGTCCGCGACGGAGGTCGCGGCGCACCTCGGCGAGACCCGCCAGCGCGTCAACTACCACGTCCGTGCGCTGGAGCGCGACGGGCTCGTCGAGCTCGTCGAGGAGCGCAAGCGGCGCGGGTGCGTGGAGCGGGTGGTGCGCGCGACCGCCGACGCGGTCGTCGTCGAGCCGACCGTCATCGGCATGGTCGGCGAGCAGGACCGCTTCGCCGCCGACGCGCTGCTGGAGAACGGAGCGCGGCTCGTCCGCGACGTCGCCGCCGCCCGCCGCGCCGCCGAGGAGCGCGGCCAGCGCCTGTTGACGTTCTCCGTCGAGGCCGAGGTCGGGTTCGAGCAGCCGAGCGACCTCGAGCGGTTCGCGGATGCGGTCGCCGACCGCATCGCCGAGCTCGCCGCCGAGTTCGGACCCGGCCGGCGCCGCTACCGAGTCATCGTCGGAGGTCACCCCGCATGAGCATGGACAAGCCGTACCGCATCGAGGTCACGGTCGATGCGCCGCGCGACGTCGTCTGGCGCGCGCTGACCGAGCCCGAACAGATCCGCCACTGGTTCGGCTGGGAGTACGACGGGCTCGACGCCGAGATCGAGTACATCTTCGTCGAGCGCGCACGTCAGCACCCGCCCGATCGGATCGAGTTCGACAGCGACGTCACGTTGCACGACCTCGGCGACGGCCGGACGCTGATCCGCGCAATCAAGCCCGGCGACCTCGACGCCGCCGAGTGGGACGGCGTGTACGGCGACATCGAGGAGGGCTGGATCACGTTCTTCAACCAGCTCCGCCACCGCCTGCGGTTCCACCCGGACGGGCGGCGGCGGATGATCGTGCGCAAGGCGGACGCGTTCCCGGAGCTGGTGGGCGAGCCGTGGCATGAGAGTCGCTTCCAGCGCGGCGTGCTCGTGGGTGACGAGCTCGCGATCGTCTTCGGCAAGCCCGGCGGCGAGCAGATGCTGCTCGTCACCACCTACGACCTCTCCGATGATGAGTTCGCGGCCGCGGAGGCGCGGTGGGCGGCGTTCTCGTAGGATCGGGTGGGTGCACCTCGCGATCGCGTACGACGGGTCGGAGAGCGCCGCTGCGGCCATCGACGCCGCCGCGAAGGAGTTCCCAGGCGCTCGCGCCACCGTCCTGACCGCACGCGCCCAGACGTCGGTCACCGCCGGCATGGCCGGTGTCGCGGTCTCCACGCTCTCGCCCGAGCTGGTGCAGCGGACATTGGACGAGATCGACGGCGCGGAAGCGGACGAGGCCGGCCGCACCGCCGGCGAGGGTGTCGCGCGCGCTCGTGCGGGCGGCCTGGACGCGACCGCCCTGACGACCCGTACGAACCCGCCGATCTGGCGTGCGCTGCTCAGCACCACGCGCGACGTCGGCGCGGACGTGCTGGTGACGGGAACGCGCGGCCGCAGTGGGCTCGCCCGCACGCTGCTGGGCTCGACCGCCGCCCGGCTGCTGCATCACGCGGATCTCCCGCTGATGATCGTGCCCGATGGCGTCGCGGGCGCGTTGGACGGTCCGGCCCTGCTGGCGTACGACGGCTCCGCGGACGCGAAGCACGCGGTCGAGGTCGCGGGCCCGCTGCTCGTCGGGCGTGAGGTGATCGTCGCCCACGCGTGGGAGTCGCAGTACCGTCACTCGCTCACCGCGCGCGCGTTGGGCCGCGGGCCGGTCGACGATCTCACCGAGATCGTCGCCTCGCTCGAGCAGGCGCTCGCCGACCACGCCAATTCGATCCTGGCGGACGGCGTCGCCGCCGCCCGCGACGCGGGTCTGACCGCGACCGGCCGCGTGTTCGAGTCCGATGCGGGCGTCTCGCGGACGCTGCTGGCCGCCGCCGCCGAGGTGGGCGCGGGGCTGCTCGTCACCGGCTCGCGCGGGATCGGCGGTGCCCGCTCCGCGCTGCTCGGCTCGGTCTCCTCGGGCCTGATCCACAACGCGGACGTGCCCGTCCTGGTCGTGCCGGCGGCCTAGTCGTCGCCCTCGAGCAGCTGGATCGACAAGCTGGCCGCCGGCGGTGTCGGGGCGACGTTCGGCGACGGCGTCGGGCTCGACCTCGGCATCCGCGACATCCGCAAGGACGCGAGCGATCAGTACGTGACAGCGCCAACGACGGCAGCGCCGAACCGGCCTCCTGGGAGGGCATCGTCAGCGTGCCCGACACGACACGCCCGCCACGGCAGCCAGGTCGAACTCGTGATGGACAACGGCACCGTCGACCTCTACAAGGACGGCGACGAGGCCAAGAAGCTCAACGTCGACGCTGGGGGGGCGGTCGGCGGCTCCTTGGGGCGACGCTCGCACTGCAGCTGGGCGCGTCCGTGTCGTTCGGGGTGTTCACCCCGGGGGTCGCTCGGTCCTACACGGCCGTCACGGTCACGTCTTCTGCGGGCGATGCGTCGCTGACCGCCGCGGCCGCGGGCTCACCAACGGCGCGTTCGCTCTGCCGTCCCCGCTCCAGGTCGATCTCTCGCGGTCGACCTGGGCCGGTCCGGTGTCCAACGACGTCGTAACGGTCGGCTTCACGCAGCCGGTCGCGTCTGGCGACGCGTTGCGCACCGGGGCCTACGCGACGACCGTGACGTTCACGCTCTCGACGTCGACGCCGTAGCCGGGGCGGGCGGTGCGAGGCGGCGTTCGCGGGCCGCTCCACCCGCCCGTCGTGCGATCTATCTGCCGCTAGACTTCCTCGTCCCCTGAGGGCGCGTAGCTCAGTGGGAGAGCGCTCGCTTCACACGCGAGAGGTCGCAGGTTCGAAACCCGCCGCGCCCATCGTTCAGAAAGCCCGCTAGCGCGGGCTTTCTGCGTTCTGCGACCGTCGGTCGTCTCTTTGCCTGAGCGTGCGATGGAAGCGCTATGGAAACAAGCGGAGTTGCGGATCGCGCGGAGTCCGGTCGTCGACGGTGAAGATCTCGTCCACGCTGAACGGACTGCCCGCTGCCATCTCGACCCCGGCACGCGAGGACCGAACCACGCCCGTATCTGTCGTTCACCCAGGCGGGCAGGACCGCGCAGCTCAGGTACCGGGAGGGCTGGCAGCTCGCGGCCGCCCCGCCTCCCTCAATGCCTGCAGTACCGCCGCCACTCGCGCGCGAACGCCGCTGATCGTCGGCGGTGAGCTGCTGAGGGTTGTCGTGGACGTCGCGGTGTCCGTGGATCGGCGACGTGCTGCGTGCCGAGGAGCCGGTCGCTGCCGAGGCGTCCGACGAGCTCGAGCGCGCGTCAGTGGTCTAGCAGCGCCTGCGCCACGGCGTCAATAGCGCCGTCGCTCCGGCAGGCGCTCACCGACTGACGTCCCGACGCGGGTTGCGCGTCGGCGAGGACGGCCGCCTGCGGCCGCCCGCAGCCGCGCGGCGGCGAGCGAAGCGAGCCGCCCTTGTTGTCGTAGAGAAGATTCTCACCGAGCGAGCGACGTGATCCGACGACAGGCTCGGTGCTTCAAATGCGACAAGCGATCCACGAAGACTCGACGGCGGGCAGGGGATCGAGGCGTGGCTGGCTCAACGGGACGGGGCTCCGTAAGCCGGGACCTCGTGTGACGAATTCCGCCCCGGCCGATCCCTGGCCAGACGTTACGAGATTCCACAATCTCGTAACTCCTCGGCGTCATGCGCGCTCTCGCAATGCATGTCCAGAGCGAGAGCCCTGCCGGGAACCGCTGGCGACGATTGCATCGTCGTGACGATGAAGCGCCTGTGAGGGGGTTGACGGCCGGGCGTCAAATTCGGCGGGGCTTAGGTGACACGGTGCGATGGCGGAGGCCCGCACCCGTTGATGCGGCCGGGGGTCTGGCCGTTAGGGCCGGGTAGGGGTTCGCCGGCCGTCGCGCGTCCAGGCGGTGACGAGGTCGAGGAGGGCGTCGACGATCGGGTTGTCGGGATGGGAGTGACAGACCAGACGAGTCCTGACCTGCGGGCCGTCGCAGAGCGGGAGTGCGATCACTCCCGGATGGGCGAGACCGTCGGCCATCCAGGCGGGCAAGGTGCCGATGGCCCGGCCGGCGGCGATGACCTCGAGGCCATCTTCGGCAGATCTGACGTCATCGGCGGTGCAGGTCGGGGGGCCGCCACGCTGCTCGTCTAGCGTCCAGAACGAGGTCCATTCGGGATTCAGGTTCGTGCCGCCGGGAAATGGCCTGTCGAGGATGTCGACCACGCGCAATTCGGTGCGGCGGGCGAGGCGATCACCGGCCGCAACGATCACGACCATCGGGCTGACATCGAGGGTAAGGGCGCTGCGGCCCTCCTCTCGCGGCGGCTCGACGAACAGCCCAGCGTCAGCGCCGTCGAGCAGCGGGCGTCCGCGAATCGGGAACCCGGCGGCTTGCCATTCGAGGCGCAGGTCGGGATGCTCCAGGCGGAAGACATGAAAGAGCGGTCCCCAGCGCGCACTCGGCAGCCGCGCATCGAAGACAATCGTGAGTTGCCTCGTGGCGTCCCGAGCGGTCATCTCCTTCGCCCGAGTCGGCAATCGTGGCTGGTAGCGGTCGGCTGAGTCATATGCCTCAGACGAGTGTTACGTCTCGAGGTGGTGCTTGCAAGAGCACGCGACCGAGATCACGAAGCCGTGGGCGCGTGCGGAGCGTCGAACGCGGGTCCGGCTCGTGAGCTCCTCTAGCCCGCATGAATTCCTCGGCATGGGCGTCGAGGAAGTGCTCGGTCACATTCCCGCCGCGGTCGTGGTCGTCGAGGCCGGGTCGCGTGGAATCGTGTACGCGAACCCGCGTGCCCAGCGGATGACTGCGCAGCTCGGTCGGTCGATCCCGCCCGATCTGACGGAGGACTGGGAGATCTTTCATCACGACGGGCGGCCGTACGACATCGACGAGTGGCCGCTGGTGCGCTCGCTCACGACCGGCGAAGAGGTCGTCGACGAGGAATACTTCAACCTGCGCGCGGACGGGAGTCGGCTGTTCGTGCGCGCCAGCTCGGGCCCGATCTTCGGCGACAGCGGGGCGATCGTCGGCGGCGTGCTCGTGATGACGGACATGACCGAGCAGAAGGCTGAGGCTGAGCGGCTGACGTACCTGGCCGGGCTGCTGGACAACACCGAGGACGCGATCGTCGCCATGGACGAGCGTTATCTGCTCACCGTCTGGAACAAGGGCGCCGAGAGGCTCTACGGCTGGAGGGCGGACGAGGTCGTGGGTCGCCCCGTCAGCGACGTGGCTCGAACGAACCTGAGCGAAGCGCAGCGAACCGAGCTGCGCCGGGAGCTGGCCGCCAACGGCCGCTGGCGCGGCGAAGTGACCGTCGCCCGCAAGGACGGCACGACCGTCGACGTGGAGCTGATCAGCGTCGCGCTCCGGGGACAGCAGCCTGACATCACCGGCTACCTCGCCATCCACCGCGACATATCGGAGCGCAAGGGCGCGGAGGAAGCGCTGCGAGCGGCACGGGGGCGCAGCGAGGCGATCCTGGAGAGCATCAGTGACGAGTTCTTCGCGGTGGATCGCGAGTGGCGCTACACCTACATCAACGAGCGCGCACTGGCGCACGCCGGACGGATCCCGGGGCGAGACCTCGAGGCCGCGGACTTTCTCACCAGGACCGTCTGGGAGTTGTTCCCGGACCTGGTCGGATCGACGTTCGATCACGAGGCGCATCGGGCGCTGCGGGAGCAGGCAGTGGTGGAGCTCGAGATGCGCTACCCCGTGACGGGACGGTGGACCGATGTCCGCGTCTACCCGTCAGAAGCGGGGCTGTCGGTCTACGTGCACGACATCACCGAGCGCAAGCGGGCCGAGGAGGAGTTGCGCCGGCGGGCCGAGCAGCAGGCGCACGTCGCCGAGCTGGGGCGGCGTGCGCTGGCCAGCGACGATTTGCAGTGGGTGCTGGAGGAGGCGGTCGGCCTGCTGGTCCGGACGCTGGGCGTCGAGTTGGCGTGCGTGGCGGAGTTGCCGGCGGACCGCGATGAGGTGATCCTGCGCGCCGGGGCGGGATGGCGGGAGGGCTACGTCGGGCGGCGCTTCGAGCGCGGCCGCGACTCGCAGGTCGGGTACACGCTGCTTCGCGGCGAGCCGGTGATCGCCGAGGACCAGGCAAACGATCCGCGGTTCAAGCGCAGTGCGCTGGCGGGCGAGCACGGCGTGGTGAGCGCCCTGACCGTGATGATCGAGAGCCCCGACGAGCCGTTCGGGGTGCTGGAGGCGCTGTCCACGCAGGCCCGCTCGTTCTCGCCGTCGGAGGTCGACTTCGTGCAGGCGGTCGCCAACGTGCTGGCAAGCGCGGTCGAGCGCAGTCGAGCGCACAAGCGGCTGCTCGAGGTGCTCGAGGCGGAGCGGCGCCGGATCGCGCGCGACCTGCACGACGAGGCGCTCCAGAACCTCACGCACGCGCTGGCGCTCGCCGTTCCTGCCGGCAGCGCCGGCGGGCCGCCGGACGAACTGTCGGCGACGCTCAAGTCCGTCGGCGAGCAGTTGCGCGCGGCGATCTACGACCTGCGCCTGGGCGGCGAGCAGCGCAGGCCGTTCCCTCAACTGCTGGAGTCGCTCGTCGCCGCACACCGCGCGATCGCGGTCGACCCCGAGATCGAGCTGGACGTGCGCGGCGCGATGCCCGCCGGTCCGCTCGGGGCAATCGGCACCGAAACGCTGCGCATCCTTGGCGAGGCGCTTTCGAACGCACGGCGCCACGCGCATGCCCGGCACGTCCGCGTCAGCGTGTGGAGTTCGGATGACGCGCTCCATGCCGAAGTCTGCGACGACGGGCGCGGACTGGATCCTGCCGGGCGGCCGGCGCGCGCCGCCGGGCATGGGATCGCGGGAATGCGCGAGCGCGCGGCGCTCCTCCACGGACGTCTGGACATCGTCGGCGAGCCGACGGGCACCACAGTCCGCCTGGAGGTGCCGCTCCGGCCGGCGCAGCGCGCAGCCGAGGAGGTCCGCGTCCTGCTCGTCGAGGACCACACCGCCGTGCGGGAAGCGATCGCCGGTATGTTCGAGCGCGAGCCCGACTTGACGGTCGTCGGCCAGGGCCAGTCGCTGGCCGAGGCCCGCGAGCTGCTGTACGGCGTCGATGTTGCGGTGCTCGATCTCACGCTGCCGGACGGCGACGGAATCGCGTTGATCCCGGAGCTTCAGGCGGCCAGCCCGGGAGCTCAGGTCCTCGTGCTGAGCGCCAACCTGGACCGCGCGCAGACCGCCAGGGCGGTCGAGGCCGGCGCAGCCGGCGCGCTCGACAAGGCCGCCGACCTCGACCAGGTCGTCGATGCCATCCGGCGCCTACGCGCGGGCCAAACCCTGCTGGCCAGCCGCGAGATCGCCGAGCTGCTCCGGTTCGCCAGCCAGCGACGCGAGCAGGAGCGCGAGGACCGTCAGGCGATCGCCAGCCTGACGCTCCGCGAACGCGAGGTGCTCGACGCCCTCGCCGCGGGCCTCGACGGCCAGACGATCGCCGACAGGTTCGGGATGAGCATCCGCACCGAGCGCAATCACGTCGCGCGCATCCTCACCAAGCTCGGCGTCCACACGCAACTCCAAGCCGTGCTCTTCGCCCTTCGCCACGGGTTCATCGACGAGTCATGAGGGCCATGCGCCCGGGCCGCTGGTCGGCGGTCCGCCGCGCGAGTTGCGGTCGGGGCTTGCGTGGCGGCGGCATAGAGCGTCGCGAGTGCCTGTTGCTCGCGCTGGCGCACGCGTTCGGCACTCGTGCCGAGTTCGGCTCCGAGGCCGCGCTGCGGTGCACAGGCCCGTCGAGGCCATACGAAAGGAGCGGCGAACCGGGTTGGTCTCCGGATGCGTGCTGATGCGCACGGCGCATACCTTGCCGCGCTCATCGGCCAGAGCCGGGCCTACGCAGGACCGGCGACCCCGTCCGGCGTCTGGCTCCTGGCCTCGTCGGATGACGACCCGGGAGCGGGCCGCACGTCGCAACTGGCCGCGCACGAGAGTGGCCATATCGTCGAGAAGCACTATTTCCGCGTTCGTCCGTCACTGCCGGCGGTCGACCGGCAGTGACGGGATGATCGTTGGCCCGTCACCTTCGACGGGCCGATATCCGATTTGTCGGGGTCAGCTGCCTGCGTCGGCCGGCTTCTACGCAGGGTCGGTGGTGCCGGCGATCCAGGTGAGGTCGTCTCGGTGGTCGTTCAGGAGCTCCGGGAGCTTGGTCGGCATGGAGAGCCCGTGCTCCTCTGCGTCCTCGGGTCGGGCCGAGTATCCGACCTCGGCCCACCAGATCTGACCGGGCAGCAGCAACGGGTGCAGGTCGTCGTCGGGGCGCGCCTGGCGGGCGGTGACCGGGCGGCCGAGGGTGTCGCTCAGCGCGGCGGCGATCTCGGTGAAGGTCCGTCGGTCAGACGCCAACTCGATCTCGACGCCGGCGAACCGGTCCGGCGCCGCGGTCAGGACGTCCGCAACGAGGTTGCCGAGGTCGGGGGCGTGGAGCAGGGCGAGCTCCGTGCTCGGGTCGCATGCGGTGACGAGCTCGCCCGATGACGCCAGGTGGGGCCACTGGAACGTGTAGTGGTGCGGGCTGGTGAAGTTCTCGATGAAGTAGGCGGGTTTGACGATCGTGTAGGACTCAAAGCCGGCCGCTCGTACGGCGGCCTCGACGTCCTCTTTCGCGTCCCAGTACCAGTCGTCGTCCCGCGGCTTCCGGGCGACGTCCGGACGATCGCGCCACCCCGTCGAGGAGACCGTCGTCTGCACGAACTGCGCGACGCCGGCCTCGCGGGCGGCGGCGATCAGGTTGCGCGCGTGGCGGGGCTCGGTGTCTTTGGCGTCGGGCACGGCGAGTTGCACCGAGAACACGGCGTCGTGACCCTCGGCCGCCGCCCGCAGTGAGGAGGGGTCTTCCAGGTCGCCGGCGACGAGGGTGATGCCCTCGTCCTTCAGGGCGCGCGACGCTTCGGAGTCGGGATCGCGGACCAGGGCGGTCACCTGCTCCCCGCGACTGGCCAGCGCGCGGGCGACGGCGCCACCCTGCATCCCGGTGGCGCCGGTAATCAGGTACTTGCGCTTGGTGTTTGCGTTCGTCATAGCTGCTCCGAAGATCGACTGGTCACGTCATGTCGGCGGGGGCAGGACCCCTCGCGACTAAAGACAGTAACGTATCGAGTCTTAGGTGTATCTGGTTGAGAGTCACGGAAAGCGGATGCGGTACCGTCGTGCGTATGACCAGGACGACCCGCCCCGCTGGACGCCAACGTCCCAGCGGCGCCTTCGGGCCCGCCCGCGACGAAACACGCAACGCGCGCATCATCGAAGCGGTCCTGGACCTGATCGTCGAAAGCGGGTACGCGGACCTCACCATGGGCGCTGTGGCCGCGCGCGCGGAGGTCGCCAAAGCCACCGTCTACCGCCGCTGGGCCTCACGCGAGGACCTGGTCGCCGACGCCCTGGAAAGCCTCATGCTCCCCGCTCCCCCGACCGAGGCGAGGGCCGTCGGAACGCTGCGCGAGGACCTCATCGCCACGCTGACCAACACTTCCGCGTGCCTGCAGCCCGATAGGCGTCGCTTCTCGGCCGTGCTGGCCGCCGCCACCGCCTCCCACCCGCAGATCGCCGACACCCTGCGCGAGCGCTACATCGCCGGACAGCGCGAGGGAATCGTCTCCAGCCTGCACCGCGCGCAAGAGCGCGGAGAAATCACTGCGGAACGCGTTGAGCGCCTGCTGGCACCGGACAGGCTGGAGATCACCGCCGCCGTCGCGGTGCTCATCCTGCAGGAGGAGCTGCTCGGTGCGGTCCTCGACGTCGAGGGGATCGCCCGCATGGTGGACCAGGTGCTGCTGCCCCTCATTGACGGCACCCCCGCCGGCTAATCCCTCCCGGCCGGCTTCGAGTCCGCGCTCCTGCCTGCTCGGCCGGTGTAAGCCAAGATCCGGACTCGATAACGGCCCAAGTCCAGCGGCGTACTAGGCACACCCCGCGCCGGACTCGTGCCCGCCGAGATGCGGACAACAGTGACGAAAGGTCCGAATAGCCGAGCCTCTTGCGCTTGGGTCACCCACGAGCTAAAGCCTTTGCTTAAAGGATCATCGAAATTAGCGAGTTTGTGGAAAGTCGCAACGTCGGTCAGCCGCGCTAGCGGCAGGAATCCGTGGTGCGATGGCGCGGTGCCGCGGTTAGGGCTCGATGAGGTAGTCGACTTCGAGGCGGTCGGTTCGGGCGGTGATCGTGAGTCGGGAGATCGGTGTAGTGGTGGTTCGCGCGGTGCGGGAGAGCGTGAGCACCGGCGCGCCGGCGGCGATCTCGAGGCGGTCGCGTTCGTCGGCGGTGGGCAGGCGGGCGTTGATGCGTTCGTGGTAGCCGACGAGGCGACGGCCCGAGACGCGTTCGAGTTCGTCGTCGTCGACGAACCCAGCGTCGAGGAGAAGCGTGCGGGTGGCGTCGTTGAAGGCGTCGACTGGGTAGGTGGCGAGTCCGAGCGCCCACGTTTGCTGACTGGCCGCGCCGCGCAGTTCGAACGGGCAGATGATCACCGCGTCGTCGGGGTCGATGCGGAACGTGTCGGCGTCCGCGGACGTCGCGGGTCCGATGGCGGTGTCGATGATCTCGACGTCCCAGGGTTCGTCGCTGAGCAGCCGGAAGCGACTTAGCCACGGGATGCGGGGGGCGAGGACGTCGTAGCCGCGGGGATAGGCGGAGACGATCATGCCGTCGCGGGCAAGGCCGGCGAGCGCCTGGCGGATGACCGTGCGGGTTACACCGAACTCCGCGGACAGGTCGCGCTCGGCGGGGAGTCGATCGCCCGGCTGGAGCTCGCCGCCGGCGATGCGTGCCGCGAGTACGGCTCGGACATTCTTGTGCATCGGCGCGTACATGGTCTAGACCATATGGTACATTCGGTGGCGATGTGGTCTGGACCATCAGCAGCAGTAAGTGGTACGGGCGGCATGACCACGCTCGCGCCCGAGCTGCTGGTGGGTCTGGTCGAGCGCGCCGGACGGCCGGACTTCCGTGCATTCGAGGCGCAGTTGCGCTCGTCCGGCTTCTGCGTGCGGCCAGTGCGGCTGAGCGGCAGGATCGAGACCTGCGACGGGCACGGGCGGCGGCGGGTGTGGTCGACGGACGACGAGCCCGATGGCGTGTTGCGCAAGGCGTGCGGCAATCGACGTGAGGCGGTGTGCCCCTCGTGCGCGGAGCGCTACCGCCAAGACGCTTATCAGCTGATCGCCGCGGGACTAAGAGGCGGCAAGGGCATCCCGGAAACCGCGGCCGAGCACCCGGCAGTATTCGCGACGTTGACAGCGCCGAGCTTCGGTGTCGTGCATTCGCGCGCGCTCGGATCGGACGGGGAGCAGCGCCGCTGTCGTCCTCGGCGCGACGCGCCCATATGCCCACACGGCAACCCGCTGTCGTGCCACGCGGTGCATGTCGACGGCGATCCGTGTCTCGGCGAGCCGCTGTGCTCGGAGTGCTTTGACTACGCCGCCGCGGTGGTGTGGAACAACGCGCTCGGCGAGCTCTGGCGGCGGACCACGATCTACCTGCCGCGCGCGATGGCGCGGATCGCAGGCGTGACACAGGCGGCGCTCAAGCTCCAAGTGCGCCCCGCGTACGTGAAGGTCGCCGAGTTCCAAAAGCGCGGTCTGGTGCATGTGCACGTGCTCGCCAGGCTCGTCCGCGCGATGCCGGCCTATCGCTCCGACGAGGTCCACCCACCCACCGGACGCTTCGATGCCGAGTTGCTCGAGCGCGCGTTCCGCGAGGCCGTCGCCGACGTGTCCGCGCCGATCCCGGACGAGCTCGGCGGCGGGAGCATCCGCTGGGGCCAGGCCATCGACGTTCGCCAGCTACACACCGGGACCGCCCGCGGCGAGATCGCCGGCTACCTGGCCAAGTACGCGACCAAGAGCACCGAGCAGGCCGGCGGACTTCTACACCGCATCGACGCCGACGCGGTCGAGCACGCCCCTGTCCGTGAACACGTCCGCCGGTACATGCAGACCGCCTTCACGCTCGATCAGACCGCGTCAGAGCACAGGCCGCCGCCGCCGATTGAGGCGCCCGAGCCGATGATCGACGTCGAGACCGATTGGCACCCGGCCGCACTCGTCATCCGAGCGCGCCGCGAAATGGGCTCCGGCGAGCTCGTGCGGGTCCGCCTGCACGACAGCACCGTGCACACCGGCCGAATCGCACGCGTGCTCGACCTCGAGCAAGATCGGGACGCGAGTACGCTCGCGATCGAGCTGGACTCCGGCGCGGCCGTCGCCTTGGGTGACGTCGCCTCCATCGGGCCGGCCACAACGCGCCGCAGGCCCCGTGACCGACGCGACCCCCGACTCGCCGCCTGCGCGCACGCGCTCGGCTACCGAGGGCACTGCCTGACCAAGAGCCGCCGCTACTCCACAACCTTCAAAGCGCTGCGCGAGGCACGCTAAGCGTTCGTTCACGCTCAGATCCTCGCCCGCTCCCACGACGCCACCCAGCGCGCGATCGCCAGCGCGGACACCGAGCAGCGGACCGCGTCCTTCGAATGCGTCGGCGTCGGGCATCTCACAGCAGCGGATGCGTACTTAGCCGCTTCGGCGGCCGCGCGAGCGCGTGAGGAGCGCGCCACGGCACGTTTGGTGCGGGCGATGGAGTTCGAGTCGGGAGGTTCAAGGTGAGCGGGAAGGTCACGACAGGCGGCTCTGCCCAGACAGCTGGGCAGGCGATCGCGGCGATCATCGCCGGTGACGAGAGCGGGCTGCGGCAGCTGGCGGAGCTCCTGGCGCCGTACCTGCCCTCTGCGGAGCTGGAGTCGGACGGGTGGATGAGTACGCGCGAGGCATCGGAGTACGCGGGCACGACGACGCACTCGCTGCACCGGGCGATGGCGGCACGCGAGATCGAGTTCGAGCAGGAAGTACGCGGCGGGAGAGCGTGGTTCCGGCGGGAATACATCGACGCGTGGCGGCGCGGTGAGCGGCCTGGCAGGCGGGCGGCATGAGCGGCACTCCGCGGCCGCCCCAGCCGTGGCCGGTGGATGGGTCGGGCCGTCCGAAGCGGCGTGTCGGTGTGCCCGGCAGTCGCGGCGTCTACTGGCGTGCCGATGGCCTGTTCGAGGTCGGCTATCGCGATGCCGATGGTCGGCAACGGTGGCGCGGACCGTTTGAGACGTTGACGTCGGCGCGGCTCGCCCGTGACGACGCGCGAGTCAAGGCTCGTGGCGGCGAGCGGGAGTCGGCGAATCCGCGGCTCAAGTTCGGTGAGGCGGCAGACCGCTGGTTGTCCGAGCAAGTCGTCGAGCTTCGGCCGGCGACGCGCGCGAGCTACACGAGTTACCTGCAAAACCATCTGCGGCCGCGCTGGGGCAACCGGCGCATGGACGCCATCGATGTCACCGATGCTGCGCGCATGGTGCGCGAGCTGCGCGCGGCCGGGCTGGCGGAGTGGACGATCTCAGGCATCTGCCGCGCGGCGAGTCGAGTCTTCAAGTTCGCTCGCAGGCACTGCTCGTGGCGCGGGGACAATCCTTTCGCCGAGTTGGAAACCGGTGAGCGGCCAAGACCGAGCACGACGCCGGAGCGGCGAATCTACGTCGGCGGCGAGCTGGCCCAAGTGCTCGCCGCGGCGACGGAGCCGTGGCGGACGTTGTTCAGGCTCGCGAGCGTGGTGGGCGGTCGCGAGAGCGAGTTGCTCGGGCTGTGGTGGGAAGACTTCGAGCTCGGCGCGCTAGACCGAGCGACGATTCGCTTCTCCCATCAGGTAGGTCGCGACGGCAAGCGGGTGGCGCTGAAGACCGAGGAGAGCAAGGCGACGTTGCCTCTCCCCCGCTCGACGGCGTTGATGCTGCTCGAGCACAAGGCGCGCACGCCGGCGCCGATCTCGCCGAGGTCGTACGTCTTCAGCACGCGGATCGGCCGCCCGATCCACCAGCGCAACGTGCTGCGCGCGCTCTACCGCGCCCAGGAGCGCGCCCGCACGCCGGACGGGCAACCAACGTTCCCGGAGCTCTTCCAGACCGACCGGCGTGGCCACCTGGTCTTTGACGCCGACGGCGACTACGTCCCACGCGAGGTGAAGCGCCGCGAGCTGCACCTACCGGACTTCCACGCGCTCCGGGACGGCGCCGCGATGGACTGCGATGACGCCGAGGAGGCGCGCGACCTGCTGCGGCACAAGAATTCCAACGTCACCCGTGCCATCTACCGCGCACACTTCGGCGATCGCCGGCGTGAGCTGCTGCGCGCGCGTATGGAAACACGCATGGAAACATCGGCCGTCGGCGATGAACCTGACGGAACTGGCGCGAGCGCGCAGCAGAGCGGAATCAAGGGGGCGGCATGACCACGAAATCGGCTCGCGCGGGCTTCACACGCGAGAGGTCGCAGGTTCGAAACCCGCCGCGCCCATCACTTCCGGGGGTGGCAAGGAAAACTTGACTCAGAGGACGGTTTTCCTGCCCACCCCCCGTGCAGCGGCACTCACGTGCAGGGTTCTGTATCGAGGCCCTTCACCAGCTGCAGCTTCCCCGACGCGGGGCGCGGGAGCGCCGTCCGACGCTCGATCTCGACCACCGGCTCAGGCACGCCGAGCTCGAGCAGCCGGGACGTGAGCGCCGCGCGCAGGCGGTCCTGGATCTCGCCGCGCGAGACGACGAGCACGCGCACGGCGGCGGCGCCGGTCTGCTCGATCTGGAACTCGATCACGTCGCGGTCGCGCGCGATGACGCCGAACTGCAGCGGGAGCACGCGGATGCCGGCGAGTGTGAGGACGTCGTCGCTGCGTCCGGCGATCGACGCGATACGACGGAGCGTGCGACCGCAGGCGCAGGGCTCGGGCACGATGGTCACCGAGTCGGCGATCGCGAGCCTGATCAGCGGCTGCGTGAAGTTGGAGAGGTTGGTGACGAGCAGTTGTGCGCCGGTCCGGCCGTCGGGCACGGATCGGCCGCGTTCGTCGACGTTCTCGACGAGCGTCATGTCCTCGAACAGGTGGATGCCCGCGTGTTCGGCGCAGTCGGCGCCCCACAGGCCTTCAGTCGTCGCGTAGAGGTTGAACGGGCGCACGCCGAACGCCTGCTCGATCCGGTCCGCGGTCTCGGGGGTCAGCAGCTCGCTGCTCGTGGAGACGAGCTCGGGTGTGATCCGCAGGCGGCCCGCGCGCTGCTCCTCGGCCAGCAGAGCTGCCATCGACGGGAACGCGTTCAGCGACTGCGGCTGGAACTGGTTCAGGCGCGCGACCAGCTCATCGATCGGCATCGTCACCGGCACGCGCAGCACACGGTGAACACCGACCGACAGCGACTGCGCGACGCGACGGCTCATGTGCGTGCCGGCGGGGCTCACGACGGCCGCGATCCGCAGCCGGCGCGGGAGGCGCGGGCGGATGCCGGCGAGCGCGTTGAAACGCAAGAACTGCGCCAGGATCGCGACCCATTCGGGACGGTCGTAGACGAACAGGCCCTTGCGTCCTGACGAGCCGCTCGTCGTCATCGCGCGGTAACGGCCGAGGTACAGCTCATCTCCGTCGATGCCTTCGACGTGCGCAAGGAGCGCGTCGCGGCGAAGTCGGGGGTCGGTGACGATCTCGTCGAATCGCTCCATCATCGTCGCCTTCTCGAGCGGCTCGCCGCTCCAGTCGCGATAGAACGGCGAGTGGGCGCGGGCGTGCTGTACGAGCGCGTCGAAACGGTCGCGCTGGAAGCCTTCCAGCCGCTCGCGGGTCCAGCGCTCACGAGCCGCAAGCTCGCGGGAGCGCCGCGCGGCGACGGCGAAGTCAGCCACTCGGGTCATCGCGCATCTCCTCCAGGAACAACCGCCCCATCCGCGCGCCCAGCTGTTCGTCCACCACGTCAGGCTGGGTCAGCCGCTCGAGGGCGAGCCCGAGTTGCATCGCGTACCCGGCGACGGCCAACCGCCGTGCGTCGGAGCGGCCCGTGTGGCGTTCGAGGGCCTCGACCAGCGGCGCCTGCGCGCGTGCGTGGAGCTCGGCGAAGCGCTCCCGCAGCGCCGGCCGGCGGATCACGTGCGCCCAGAACTCGAAGAACGCCGCCAGCCAGCCGTCCTCCGCCGTGCCGCGCCGCCGCGCGGTCGCGAGCGCGATCGCGTCCAGGCCCGCGAGCACGTCGCCCGTCTCCACGAGTGTGCGCTTCATCTCGATCACCCGCTGCGCGACACGACGTTCGTAGACGGCGAAGAAGACGTCCTCCTTGGCGGCGAAGTTCGAGTACACCGCGCCCTTCGTGAAGCCCGCCGCGGCGGCGATGTCACCCACCGAGCTGGCATGGAACCCGCGCTCGACGAACAACCGCTCCGCCGCCGCGATCACCCGCTCGCGCGTCTGCTCCTGCTGCTCGATCCGCGTGAGGCGAACTGACATACCGTTGGAATTCTAATACCACCGGTATGCGAATGCAAGCCGACCGGCGCGTTTGCCCGTACGATCGGTCGCGTGTTCATTCGCCAGCTCGAGTACTTGGCGGCGCTCGATCGTGAGCGGCATTTCGGCCGCGCCTCGGTGGCCTGTCAGGTGTCGCAGCCGACGCTTTCGGCGGGCATCCGGAGCCTCGAGCGCGAGCTCGGCATCCCACTCGTGCGCCGCGGCCACGCGTTCGACGGTCTGACGCCTGAAGGCGAGCGGGTGCTCGGCTGGGCCCAGCGCACGCTGGCGGACCTCGAAAGTCTGCGCCAGGAGGCCAGTCGCCTGCGTGGCGGTCTTGAGGGAGTGCTGCGGCTGGGTGCCATCCCGACGTCCTTGCCGCTGTCTCCGCGTGTGACGGCGCGGCTGCGCGAGCGCCATCCACGCATGCGGGTCCGGCTCACCTCGATGACGTCGCGGCAGATCGCCCACGGGCTCGCGCACGGCGAGATCGACGCCGGCATGACGTACCTGGACAACGAGCCGCTCACACACGTGGACACGTTGCCGCTGTGGCGCGAGCACTATCTGCTCGTCATTCCGGCCGAGAGCGAGTTCGGCGCCGACAAGAGCGTTCCCTGGCGCACCGCGGCCGAGCTTCCGCTGTGTCTGCTCACGCCCGACATGCAGCACCGGCGAATCGTCGACGACGCGTTCGCGGTGGCGGGTGCCGTCCCGGAGCCGGCGGTCGAGACGAACTCGGTCTCGACGCTCATCGCGCATGCGCGCACGGGCTTGCCCGGCGTCACGGCGCACACTTGGCTCGACGCGAACCCGCTCCCCGACGATCTGCGCGCGATTCCGCTGACAGACCCCGCGGTCGAGCACACGATCGGGCTCGTCGTGTCCAACACCGTGGAGCGCACTCCGGTGATCGCGGAGCTGTTGTCGATGTTCGAGCCGCTCGAACTCGGGGCAACGTCACTCGACCGCTGACCCCGTCAGGCGATCCGCCGTCCGCTCTCCGCGGTCGAGTACCCGCCCATCGCTTCGACCTGCGCGCGGAAGTCGTCGTGGCGCATGAGATCGAGGAGCGGGGCCACCGCGGGCTCGCCCGGGCGCATCACGAGGTCGAACGGCTCGCGCGCGACTGGGACGAAGTCCAGGCCGAACGCGCGCGCGGCGGCCTTCACGCCGAGGCCGGCGTCAGCGCGGCCGGCGGCGATTGCGGCGGCGACGGCGAGGTGCGTCGGCTCTTCGCGCTCGTAGCCGGCGATGGACGACGGGTCCAGGCCGATCAGCTTGAGTTGGTGATCGAGCAGCACGCGGGTGCCGGCACCGCGCTGGCGGTTGACGTAGCGCAGGCGCGCAAGATCCTCGAGACCTTCGATTCCGAGCGGGTTGCCCGCGGCCACGATCAGCCCCTGCTCGCGGTGGACGAGGCGGACGACCTCGACGGCCTGGCCGGGCAGCACGCGTTCGATCCACGGCAGCGTGTACTCGCCGCTGTCGGGATCGAGCAGGTGGCAGCCGGAGAAGTGGCAGAGGCCGTCGCGCAGGGCGACGAGGCCGCTGAGCGAGCCGACGGGACCACTGACGAGCGTCTGCAGGGGATCGCGGGCACGCAACAGCGAGGCGGCGAGGTCGAGGACGGGATCGTGTGAGCCGATGGCGACGATCGTGCGCTCGACCGCGTCGAGGTCGCGCAGCAGCCGCACCTCGACCTCGGCGCCCGCGTCGTGGCCCTCGACCGCGGCGGGCACGACCAACAGCCCGTCGGCGCGCACCAGCGAGGTGAGCACGCCCGCGCCGCGCCGGAGTGGCGCCGCGACCAGTCCGCCGCCCACGCGGCCGAGCCGCACGCGGATCCAGTCGTCGGAACCGAGCGATGAAGCGAGCCGGCGGGCGAGCCGCGCCTGCGCGCGCGGGCGTTGCACCGGAGCCGCGCCCTCGAGCGCGGCCAGCAGCGGGAGGGCGAAGATCTCGAAGGTCAGCGCGGCCGAGACCGGGTACCCGGGAGCACCCAGCACCGGAGTGCCGTCGACGGTCCCGAGCACGACCGGGTGGCCGGGTTTGACCGCGACGCCGTGCACCAGGAGCGTTCCCTCGCGCGCGACGACGTCCGCCGTGTAGTCGTCGCGGCCGGCGCTGGAGCCGGCGATCACGATCACGAGATCGGCATGCGACGCGGCGTCCGCGACCGCGGCCCCGATCCGCGCGGGATCGTCCGGGAGCACGGGCAGTGACTCCACGGTGCAGCCGATCTCGCGCGCCTGCGCGGCGAGCATCAGCGAGTTGGTGTCGACGAGCTCGCCGGGGGCGGGGTCGGAGCCGAGCGGGCGCACCTCGTCGCCCGTGGGGATCACGATGACGTGCGGTGCTCGCCGGACGGTCAGCGTGGTGTGGCCGCAGGCGCCGGCGGCGGCGAGGTCGACGGGGCGGAGCCGGTGGCCTTCGGGCAGGAGGAGCTCGGTCGCGGCGACGTCCTCGCCGATCGTGCGCACGTGCTGCCACGGAGCCGCGGCGGCCTGAACCTCGGGTACGCCGTCGCGCCAGTGCACCTGCTCGCGCATGATCACGGCATCGCACCCCTCAGGCAGCGCGTCGCCGGTGTCGACGACCGCGAACTCCGGGATCGGGCGCGGGGTGGTCTCGGTCGCCCCGAAGGTGTCGGCGGCGCGCACGGCGATCCCGTCCATCGCGGAGGCGTCGTAGGCGGGCGAGGAGCGAAGCGCCCAGATCGGGGCGGCCGTCACGCGGCCGAGTGCGTCGGCGAGCTCGAGCTCGACGGCTTCGACGCGAGCCGGGACGACGGCGAGCCAGGTCGCCAGCGCCTCGTCGGCGGGGATGTCTGAGAGAAACGGCGCGCTCATCCGTAGAGCTCGACGTCGACCTCGGTCCCCGCGCCCAGCCCCGTGGCGGCCTCGGGCACGCGGAAGAAGCCGTCGGCGTGCACGATCGGGCCGAGCAAGGCGGAGGAGCCGAAACGCGGCGTGGCGACGCCGTCACGCACGCTCGCCTGCACGACGTCGAGCCGTCCTGCGGCGCTCGGGACATCGCGCGCGAGCGTCGCGCGCACGACCGCGGCCGGTGGCGGCGCGGTGATGCCCGCGACGGTGCGCACGAGCGGGACGCCGACCAGACGAAAGACGACCAGAGCCGAGCGCGGGTTCCCAGGTAGACCGATCAGCGGCACGCCGGCGCAGTCGGCCAGCAGCGTCGGCTTGCCGGGCTTGAGCGCGAGCCCGTGGCAGACGATCTCCCCGAGTCGCCCGGCCACGGTCGCCGTCAGGTCACGAGCTCCGACGGAGGAGCCGGCCGAGACGACGACGACGTCGTCCTGGGCGACGCTCTGGCCCAAAGCCTGCTCGAGGGCATTCGCGTCGTCCGGCACGATCCCGCGCAGGACCGGCTCGCCACCGGCCTCGCGGACGAGCCCCGCCAAGGCAGGCGCGCAGGCGTCGCGGACCTGGCCGGCGGCGAGCGTCCGCGTGCTCGCCGGAACGACCTCGTCGCCGGTCGAGACGATCCCGACCCGCGGACGGACGTGCGCGGACAGCGATGTGACACCGGCCGCCGCCAGCAGGCCGAGGTCGGCGGCGCGCAGTGGCCGGCCGGCCGGCGCGAGGATCGCGCCCGGCTCCGCCTCTTCGCCCGGCTGCAGGACGCCGTCGCCGGGAGCCACGCCGCGCATCAACTCGACATGCCCGGGCATCGGCTCGGTCGTGTGTTCGACCATCACGACGGCATCGGCCCCGCGAGGGATCAGCCCGCCGGTCGGGATCGCCATCGCCGTGCCCGGGGTGACCTCGCCGTCAGGGGCGCGGCCCATCGTGACCGCGCCGGTGAGCTCGAGGAACGCCGGCAGGGTCTCGGCGGCCGCGTAGGTGTCGGCGGCGCGGACGGCGTAGCCGTCGACGGTCGCCCTCGCCCAGCCTGGCAACCGCTCGCCAGAAAGCACGTCGGTCGCGGGCACGACGCCGAGCGCCGGCGGCACCGAGGCGATCGCGCTGCGCCGGGTGGGCGCCAGCGCACCAAGCGCCTCGGAGATCGTCATGACGGTCAGGAACATCGCTCAGACGCGCTCGCGCTGCATCCGCAGCACGGACATCACGGGCCCCAGCGCGACCTGCCCGAGACCGCAGATGGAGGTCAACCGCATGGTCTCCTCCAACTCGTCGACGCGCTCGTCGACGTCGGACGCGCCGCCGCCGCGTTCGAGCACCTCGACGAGGATCTTCTGGGCCTTGTGCGAGCCGACGCGGCACGGCACGCACTTGCCGCAGGACTCGTTGCGGAAGAAGTTCAGGACGTTGGTGGCCGCCGCCAGCAGGTCGGTCCCGTCGGCGATCACGACCATCGCGCCGGTCCCGAGCGCCGAGCCGGCCTCGGCGATCGCATCGAACGTCAGCGGCAGGTCGACGCAGTCGGGCCCGAGGAAGTTCGTCGACGCCCCGCCGGGCTGCACCGCGGCGACCGCCGCGCCGTCCCGGACGCCGCCGGCGAGCGCGATCACGTCGGAGATCAGCGTGCCGGCGGGCACGCAGAACACGCCGGGCTGCTCGACGTGACCCGAGACCGAGAAGAACTTCAGCCCGACGCCACCGTTGACGCCCTGGTCCTTCCACCACTGCGCCCCGCGCGCGAGGATGATCGGGACGGAGGCGAACGTCTCGACGTTGTTCATCAGCGTCGGCCGGCCGTGGAGCCCGTAGCCGCCCGGGAACGGCGGCTTGTTGCGCGGCTCGCCGCGGTGGCCCTCCATGCACTCCAGCAGCGCCGTCTCCTCGCCCAGGATGTAGCCGCCCGGCGAGGTGAACACGTCGATCGAGACGTCCTCGAGCAGGCCCGCGGCGCGGGCGCGTTCGATCTCCTCGCGCAGGACCTGCTCCTCCGGCTCGTACTCGTGGCGCACGAACACCCACGCCTGCTGGGCGCCGACCGCGCGCATCGCGATCAGCATCCCTTCGATCACGAGGTGAGGCTGCTCGGCGAGGATCTGGCGGTCCTTGAACGTGCCGGGCTCGGCCTCGTCCGCGTTGCAGATCACGTACTTGATCGAGTCCTCTTGGCCGCGGACCATCGCCCACTTGCGGCCGGTGGGGAACCCCGCGCCGCCCATGCCCTTCAGGCCGGCGTCGTCGAGCACGGGTACCGGATCGCCCGCGAACTCGCGATAGGTCCGGTAGTGGTCGGCGGCGTCGGCGTACGGGTCGTTCGCGCGCCGGCCGGCGCCACGCCGCACCTCCGGATACCGCTCCTCGACGATCGCGACCGGCGCCTGGTCGCAGCGTCCGACGCAGGACACTTCATGGACCGTCGCGCCGTCCGGGATCTCGACGTGCGCGCGAGAGAGCCAGCACGACAGATCGCGGCACACGGCGACCTCCAACGGCTCGGCCGGGGAGGTGCGGAAGTGCGGGTAGAACGAGATGATCCCCTCGATCTCGTAGAGCGGGCGACGCCAGTCGCGAGCCAGCGCCACGAGCTGCTCGCGCGGCAGCCAGCCATGCTCGCGCTGGATCGCCGTCAGCGGCGGGATCAGCGACGGGCCTGCGAACTTCCCCGCGCGCGCCTCGACGCCGGGCACGCTCACGCGACACGCTCCACGCGGACGGCGCAGAACTTGAACTCGGGGATCTTCCCGAACGGATCGATCTCGTCGATCGTGAGCAGGTTCGCGGCCGCCTCGCGGAAGTGGAACGGGATGAAGCACGAACCCGGCGTCTCCCGGTGTGAGACCGTCGCGGCGAGCTCGATGGAGCCGCGGCGCGATGTCACGCGGACGAAGTCGCCCTCGGCGATCCCCATGCGGGCGGCGTCGGCCTCCGAGATGAACACCATCGCGGCCGGTTGGATCGCGTCGAGTGCGAACGAGCGGCGGGTCATCGAGCCGGTGTGCCAGTGCTCGAGAAGCCGGCCCGTGTTGAGGACGAACGGGTACTCCTCGCTCGGCAGCTCGCGCGCCGGCATCCATTCGGCAGGGACGAGGTGCGCCTTGCCGTCGTCGGTCGCGAACGACTCGTCGAAGAGCACGACGGTCCCGTCGGAATGCTCGGGATCGGCGTTGGGATAGAGCTTGCCGGTCGGGCCCAGGTTCTCGTACCGCAGGCCGCTGTAGGCGGGCGAGAGCGCGACCATCTCGTCGAAGACCTCGCTGACGGACTCGTACTCCATCGGCATCCCGATCCGGGCGGAGATCTCGCGGATGATCATCCAGTCCTCGCGCGCCTCACCCGGCGGGTCGAGCACCTTGCGGCCGATCTGCACCCGCCGGTCGGTGTTCGTGTACGTCCCGTCCTTTTCGAGGAACGAGGTTGCCGGCAGCACGACGTCCGCGAACTCCGCGGTCTCGGTGAGGAAGATGTCCTGCACGACCAGGAACTCGAGCGCCGCCAGCGCCTTGCGGACCTTGTTGATGTTCGGGTCCGACAGGAACGGGTTCTCGCCCATCATGTACATGCCGCGCACGCCGCCCTTGAGCGCGCTGCCGACGATCTCGGTGACGGTCAGGCCGGGCGTGGCGTCGAGCGGCCGGCCCCACGCGGCCTGGAACTTCTCGTGCGCGGAGGCGTTGTCGACGCGCTGGTAGTCCGGGAACATCATCGGGATCAGTCCTGCGTCCGACGCGCCCTGGACGTTGTTCTGACCGCGGAGCGGGTGCAGGCCGGTGCCGGGCTTGCCGACGTGGCCGGTGATCGCGCACATCGCGATCAGGCAGCGCGAGTTGTCTGTGCCGGTGGTGTGCTGGGAGATCCCCATGCCCCAGTAGATGACGCCCGCGCCGGCCTCGCCCCAGAGCCGTGCGACCTCGGTGATCGTCGCGGCGTCGATGCCGCAGATCTGCGCGGCGCGCTCGGGCGGGTACTGCTTGACGAGCTTGGCCAGCTCGCCGTAGTTGGTGACGCGCGCCCGCACGAACTCCTGGTCGACCAGGCCCAGCCGGATGACCTCGTGCAGGACGCCGTTGTAGAAGGCGACGTCGGTGCCGGGCTTGATCTGGCAGTAGATGTCGGCGTGATCGGCGACCCGTTCGCGGCGTGGGTCGACGACGATCAGCTTGGTGCCGCGGCGGCGCGCCTGCTTGAAGAACGACGACGCGACGGGATGGTTGGCGGTCGTGTTGGTGCCGGCGAGGATCGCGACGTCGGCGTTGATGATGTCGCCGTAGGTCGTCGAGACGGCGCCGGACCCGACGCCTTCCAGCAGCGCGGCGACGCTCGACGCGTGGCACAGGCGCGTGCAGTGATCGACGTTGTTGGTGCCGAAGCCGGCGCGGATCAGCTTCTGGAAGAGGTAGGCCTCCTCGTTGGAGCACTTGGCCGAGCCGAAGCCGGCGATCGCGCCTGACCCGTCGCGATCGTGGATCTCCTTGAGCTTGGAGGCAGCGAGGTCGAGCGCTTCCTCCCAGCTCGCCTCGCGGAAGTGCGGCATGACCTCGTCGTAGTCGACGATGCCGCCCGGTCGCTTGCGGCCGCGGCCGTTGCCCTTGACGTCGTGGGAGAGCGCGGCCTTGGGGTAGCTGATCCGGATCAGCGGCGTGGTCAGGCGCTGCTTGGACGCGGCGTAGTCCCAGCCGTAGCGGCCCTTGACGCACAGCCGGCTCTTGTTGCCGGGCTGCTCGCGTCCGTCGGCATAGGCGATCGCGCCTCGTTCGGCGTCGACGTGGTAGGTCAGCGCGCAGCCGACGCCGCAGTACGGACAGACCGTGTCGACGGACTTCAGCTGCTCGCGCGGGCGGATCGGGACGTTGTGGATCGGCTTGTTGACGAGCGCGCCGGTCGGGCAGGCGGCCACGCACTCGCCGCACGTCACGCAGGTCGACTCGCCCATCGGGTCGTTGAGGTCGAATGCGATGTGCGTCTCGTAGCCCTTGCCGGTGCGGCCGATCACGTCGTTGCCCTGGATGTCGTCGCAGGCCCGCACGCAGCGGTCGCAGAGGATGCAGGCGTCGTGGTTGACGCTGATCACCGGGTTGGAGTCGTCCAGGCCGCGCCCGCGCGCCTGCGGCAGCCGCTCGGCGTGGCCGACGTCGTAGCGCCGGGCCAGCTCGAGCAGGAGGTTGTCGCCGGTCGTCGTCTCCTTGGGGTCCTCGTCGGGCTGATCGGCCACCAGCAGCTCGGTCAGAACCGCGCGCTGCTTCTCGACCTTCGCGCTCGCCGTGGTGACCTCCATGCCGTCCTCGCACGGGCGCACGCACGCGGCGGCCAGCACCCGTCCCCCGACGTCGACGGCACACATCCGGCACACCCCGACCGGGTCGTATCGCTCGTCGTGGCACAGGACGGGGATGTCGATCCCGGCTCCCTTGGCGGCGGTGTAGATCGTCGTCCCGCTCGCGACGGTCACCTCGACGCCGTCGATCGTGCACGTGACGGTCGGCGCATCGGTCTTCGGAGGCACGCTCAGGGCCATAGCTGCTCCGCAGGATCACGCTCTCGGACGGATAAGTCCAATCCGCGTGTCCGGTGATAGGCGTCGACCATCGCCTCCAGCCGCTCGCGGCTCAGCGCCGCCTCACGGCCGGACGGAAGCGTGAGCGGCACGTCGAGGAGCCGGCCCGGAAGCGTGTCCTCCGCGCGCGTCCATCCTTCGCGGCGGTTGAACGCATGCTTGGCGGCCACGATGCCGCGGGCGGTGTCGTGGAGCTCGTCGGCGTCGATGTCCCACCCGGTCACCGCGGCAAGGAGCGCGGCCCACTCGGTCCACGGGTCGGCGAACACGCCGCGCAAGAACTTGCAGAGGATCAGCGAGTCCATCGCGGCGGCGCGGTCCTCGGTCTCGATCGCCGCCGCGACGTGAGCCATCCCGCCGTCCAAGCGGTTCAGATCGCCCGACAGGTCCGCCTCGTAGGCGCCCGACCGGTTGTGGTCGGCGCCGCGGGCGTTGACGCTCAGGCCGAGCGCCATCGCGTGCAGCGTGCGGGGCTCATAGCCGGGCAGCTCGAGACCTTTGACGTGCATCGCCAGGTCCTCGCGGCCGAAGCGGGCCGATGCCCGGCGCGATCCTTCCGCCAGCAGGTCGCCGACGCCTTCGCGCGCTCCGATCAGCTCGATCGCCCGAAGCAGGGCATCGGCGTCGCCGAAGCGCAGCCAGTCCGCGACCCCCGCCTCCATCGCCCACGCGATCGTGCCGCCGGTCGAGATCGTGTCCAGACCGAGCTCGTCGCAGCGCGCGCTCGCCTGCAGGACGTCGTCCGGATCGTCGATGCCGACCAGCGGGCCGAGCGCGAACGCGCTCTCGTACTCGACGCGGGCGGAGCGTCCGTCTTTGAGCGTCATGATCCGCTCGCAGCCGATCGAGCAGGATGCGCAACTGTCGCGCACGGCGGCTCGGTCCTCGAGCGCCAGCGTCGTGGTCTCGGTACCGAAGTTCTGGCCCGGCAGCGCCGAGAGCGCGTTGAACGTGAGCAGGTTCGACAGCGTGCCGAGGTCGCGGTACTTCGCGGTCGCCGGCCCGAACGAGCGAGCGCGGAGATCCTTGGCGGCGGCGAGCACCGCCGCCGGATCGGCGACGGGGCAACGCGTCGTGGCGCGCACGGCGATCGCCTTCAACCCTTTCGCGCCGAGGACCGCGCCGAGTCCCCCGCGGCCGGCATGGCGGCCGTCGTGGGAGACGGTCGCGTAGCGGACCAGGCGCTCGCCCGCCGGCCCGATCGCCGCGATCCGGTACGCGGGACCGAGCTCCTCGCGCATCCGTTCCTCGGCCTCCGCGGCCGTCAGACCCCAGAGGTGGGCGGCGTCGACGAGGCGCGGCCCGTCGCCGTCCACGATCAACGCCGAAGGCGTCGAGCGCGCGCCGCGGATGACGATCGCGTCGTGGCCGGTCAGCTTGCCCGCGATCGCGAAATGACTCGACGCGAGCGCGTCGTTGAGACGATCCGTCAGCGGTGACTTCGCCACCACGGCGAACTTCGCGCTCGTGGTCAGCGGTGTGCCGACCAGCGGCGAGAACACGAACGCGATCGGCGCCGCGGGCGCGAGCGGCTCGACACCCGCGGGCGCGAGACCGGACAGCAGGTGCGCCCCGAGCCCGACACCGCCGAGCGTGGCGCGCAGGGTCGCGTCGCTGAGCGGGAGTGTCGTGCTGCCTCCGTCGTCGAGGTCGACGACCAGTGCCCTTCCGAAGTAGCCGCCGGGCGGCATCGGATCCACTCTACTCGCCGCCGCGCTCATCCTCCGGCGTCGGCGGCCGTGAACGCGACGCTGTCGCCCTCGGCCAACGGCTCGAGCGCCTCGCGGGCGATCTGATCGCCGTTGAGCGCTGCCAGCACATGCTCGTCGAGGACGACGCCGACCGCGGCGGCGGCCGCACCAAGGGTCGCCGCGCGCACGTCGGCGGGCGGACGCCGAAGCGGACCGAAGCAGCGGACATGGACGAGCGGCTCCGGCTCGCCGAGAGCGGCGTCGTAGTCCTCGCGCGTGTTGAGGTTCCGAACGCTCTCGGCATGCGGGAGGTCGTCCAGCCAGCGGGTCTCGCACCGTTCGAACAGGAACGCCGGCTTCATCCGGTCGGCCGCCACCAGCTCCGCTACGAGCGGCACGAGCGCCGTCCGATACGCCGCCGCGAGCGGCTGACGGAAGCCGCCGAGGTGCGGCACCGCGGCGTCCGCGCCCCGCGCCGCGTCACAGACCGCGGCGACGAACCGCGGGTGCAGGAAGGGCATGTCGGTCGAGGCCACGAACGCCACCTCGCCATCGACGGCCTCCAACCCCGCGAGCAGCCCCTGCAACGGACCCTGACCCTCACGAGCGTCCTCGACCACCTCAACGCCGGCGGGCAGCTCGGGGAGTTCCTGCCCGGGGGCCCGAACGACGACGACGGGTCCGTCCACCCCTCGTGCGACGACGCCGCACGTTCGCCGCAACAGCGTCGAGCCGTGCCAGTCCAGCCACGCCTTCGGCGTGCCCATGCGGCTCGAGCGGCCGCCCGCGAGCACGATCCCGGCGGGCATCCCCGCGAGCGTATCCAACCCGTCGGCTCGTGCACCCCCGTGTCTCCGGCGCCGCTCGGCGACACGATCGTCGCTATTGGAATGGGCGAGGCTCCGCCGACGGCGTTCAGCTCGCGTCGCGGCCTCAGGTGGTCAACGTCGCGGCGACCTGCCTTGTGAGGCGTGGATCGCGGTTGTCGAGGCGTCAGGAGTCGCCCTCGAGGGGCCAGCGCCGCGGGCGAGCAACACGGCCAGTGCATCCGGCGTGATCGAGCACATCTGGCTCAGGTCGAAGGTGAGTGTGTGATCGTTGGCTTCGGCGAGCTCGATCGCGTCGTCGATGAGCGCGATGGCCGGGTTGTCGAGGGCGCCGAGGAGGGTGACTCGGGTGCGCGCGAGGGCGGCTGAGACGGTGACGTCGACGCGATGCCACGTCGCGGGAGGAACGGTCAACGTCTGGGTCCGAAGTTGATCGCGGTGACGATGCGTTCGCCGTGGCGGTCGGCGAGCTCGCGGCTGCTGGCGATGCGCGGTTCGTCGCCGTCGCGGAGCCCGTCGCGGTCGCTGCCGGCGCGTCGGGGAAGGGTGTTGAGGGTGTACTCGCGGAGGTTGGCGATGCCGTCGTGTTCCGGGTCTTCGGCGTGCCAGGCGCCGTGTAGGTGGTGTCGTTTGGCCCGTCGTTGAAGTGGGCTCGTGGTGCTGGCGTGGGCGGGCGCGGACACCGCGAGGAGTGCGGCAGCGAACAGAGGCGTGATCGCCACCTTGGCTGCAAGGGCAAGGGTCATCGGGTGCTCCTGTGCTTGTGTTCGGCGGCCGCGCGGGTGATCGCGAGCGCGGCGATCGGGGCCGTGGGAGCCGAGGTGGAGGAGGTGATGCCGTCAGCGTTCTCGGCGACGACGACCACGCGCAGACGATGTCCGAGGTCCCGCGTGGTCGCGATGTAGCGAGCGTCCGACGCGCCGCTGACGTTGACCCAGCGGTTGCCGCTCAGCCGTTGCCACGTGCGCGTGTAGCCGTCGGGTGCATTGAGCCAGGTCCCGTCGTCGCCCCGCAGTGTCGCGCCGCGGCGTGCGTGACCGCCGATCGAGGGCGCTGTGGTCGCCACGGGAGGAGCCGGGACCCACAGTTCGCCTCCGCCGCAGGCAGGGGCGATCGTCGCGCAGGCCGCCATGAACGCCGAGTCGTAGGTGTTCCAGTGCGTCGCGAGATAGGAGCCGTCGGCCGGTGCGGGGTTGTAGTAGTCGTCACGGCCACAGTCGTAGCTCTCGTCGATCGTGCCGGCGAAGACGGCGCAGTCGTTCTGCATCGCATGCGCGGCGCCGCTGTTCTCGAGGTAACACATGACGTCGGCGCCCTGCCAGCAGTGGCCGTAAGGCGAGCGGTCGACGCCGGTCGCGGGCGCGGTGGAGTGCGGCGCACCCCACTGCACGCCCCCGAGGTTGTGAGTGATCTCGTGCAGGAACCCTTCCGGCCACCAACCGCCGCGGGCGGTGCCCGGCGCGGCGCCTCCGTCGCGCGTGAACAGGACCGAGCGCAGGCCTCCGCGATTGTGGACGTTGGCCGCGCCGGGTTGCTCGCCGGCTGCGCCCATGACGGTCTCGCCGAGCCCGTACTCGATACCCGAAGGCGCGAGGCTGTCGGCCAGGATCAGCGTGTCGCGCGGGCCCGGCGTCGTGTCGATGGCGCGGCCGACGGCCGCGGTGATCGCGCCGAAGTCCCCGGCGTAGGCGGCCCGCGGACCGGGCAGCGCGACGACGCGCAGATCGACGTACTGGGGTCCACAGCGCGTGCCCATGTCAAAGCGCAGCGCCTTCGTCCCACCGCTCTGGGCGCTGAGAAACCGCTCGGTGATCGCGACGTCGGCCTGCAGCGCGTCCTTGAAACCGGCGAAGCGATCCGGTCGGTCGGCCGCGTACGCGTAGACGACCTTCAATTGCGCCGCCGTCTGCGGCGCGGAGGCGTTGAGGGTGCCTTCGTCGGCGGTCTCGTCGCCGCACCAGGTCGCGGGCAGGCCGTCCGGCCCATCCGCCTGGCTCTGAGCCACGGTGACCGCCGCCGCCAGATGCACGCTCGCCAGCTCAGACCGCGTGTCGCGATGGATCGCGATGTCCGGACGATGGCCGGGCATCGCGAAGATCGGCAGCGCCAGCGCGGCCGCGATCACGACGGCGCTGCCCGCTAGGGGGAACCTCACAGCTTCACGCCGAAGTCGGTCGTGTATGTGGCGCCGACACCCGCGTCCTTCGGGACACCTGGCCGCACGCCGATACCGAGCTCGCGGTAACCCGCCTTGAGGATGTTGGCCCGATGACCGCTGGAACGCATCCAGGCGTCATGTATGCCGCGCGGCGTGCTCACGTCGCCGGTGCCCCACGCCAGGTTCTCTCCCAGCGACCAGGCCGCTGTGCGGCTCGTGTACCCGGCGGCGAGGATCCGATCGACGAACGTATCGCCGTCCAGCGACGTGTGGGCGAAGTAGCCGTTGCGGACCATGTCCGAGGAATGCGCGACCGCGGCCGAGCGCAACTTGACGTTCTCGCGCAGAGACACGAGGCCCCGCTGCGAACGCTCGGCGTTGATGAGGCACAGGACGCCGGTGCGGATCTCGGTGGCGTTGGCAGCCCTGGGCGCGACGTTCACGCTGGGGCACTCGGCGGCCGCGACCGAGGGGGCGGCAAACGACGGCGAGGTGCTGACGAGCGCCAGCACGCCGCCGATCACCGCGCCGGTCGCGAACAGGCGCAGACGAAACTGCAGGGGAGTCGGGTTCGACGGGCTCATGGGAGCCGTCTCCAATCACTTGCCGGAGGGGAGGGAGCGCTACAGGCGACGCCTCCCGCTCGCTGCGAGCCGGTGCTCGCAGCGACGGGCAAACGTCGGGCTCGCGTGCCGGTGGAGCGGCACTCAGCGAACCGGACGTCAAGGGCCGCGGGACGCAGGCGGCGGACCTACACAGGCCCCGCCCGACATATGGCGCACCGCTCCTGGCGAGCACGCTGTATTGAGCCCAGTCCCTGGGCCAAGGACGAACGCTCGGCTGAGCGCTCTCGGCATTGACTCCAGTGTGCGAGGAGCCTGCGAGGCTCAACCGTGCTCCAGAAGTTAATACTGGCGCCAGTGTAGCGTGGGTTCCCTGACTAAAAGGACTATTCTGATCATTTTGTTGCGAGTCGATCGATTAACCACAAACCGGACGGGAGCGGTGGCTCGTCGCCCATCGCTAAGTCGTCAGCGTGAACCCGCGACTGACGCGGGCGCTTCCGTTCGTGACCGTCAGCGTGAGTGAGGCCTTACGTGCCGCGCCGATCCGGTTGCGGTCCGCGCGGCTCAGCTTGAGCGTCAGCGTGGCCCCACCGCCGTCCACGAGCTTGAGCGACTTGACAAGAGTGAACGCGTAGCTGCGCTTGCGGCCCTTGCGCGGTGTGAGCGTGAGCTTCGCCGTGGCCTTGCCGGAGCACGTGCCGCCCGCGCAGACCGCGGCGGCGAGGACCATGCCGGCCTTGGGCTTGCCGAGCTTGGTCGACTTGGACTTGGTGAACAGGCGCAGGTTGCCCGCGGAGCCGGCCGCGAATGGGCTCGCAACCCCCAGCAGTGCGGCGGCCCGCGCCGCCGGGTCGACCGGCACGGGCGTCGGCGTCGGCACCGGGGTCGGCGTCGGCGAGGCCGGAACCGGGGCCGTGCCGGTCAACGCAACGGTCGCCGGGGAGCTCGGATCGTCGCTCGCGAGGCTGAGCGTCGCCGACTGCGTGCCGCCATGGACGGGCGCGAGCCGGACGCTGACGGCACACTCCGAGTACGCGGGGAGCGCGCGGCCGCTGCACTGGTCGGACAGGACCTGGACCGCCCCGGCGTCCGCGCCGCCCGCTGTCAGCGCGCCGGTGGTCGGGGAAGCCGGGCCGTCGCTCGTGAAGAGCAGGGTGACCGGCGCACCCACGCCGCCGATGTCCGCGAAGCCGAGGTCCGCCGACGCCGGGCCGTTGACGACGACCGTCGAGCCCGTGTTCACGCTCAAGGTGCCGCGCGAGGCGTCGTAGAAGACGTTGCCGACGGCTTCGATCCTCAAAACGCCTGCAGTCGTGGTGACGCGCGGGATCGTCACGGTCTCGGCGCCGTCGTTGGGGGTGGAGGCGGCGAGCACCTTCGAGAAGGTTCGCCCGCCGTCCAAGGAGAGGCTGATCTTCACCGCCGGCGCGAGCGCGTCGGTCCCGTTGACCGCCCACGTGACGGGCAGCGCGGCACCCACGCCGACGCCCGCGTTCGCGGCCTGCGAGGTGAGCCGGAACGGGCCGGTCGCGGCAGCGACGGTCAGCGCGACGTCGGCCGTGCTGGTCCCGCCGAACCCCGCATGGTTGTCGCGCGCGGTGACCCGGAAGTGCAGCGTCCGGCTCCCTGCGAGGCCGACCCACGAATTGGTCGGGAGCAGCTCGGAGCGGCACTCGACGTTGGCGGCGCAGGTCCCGGTCCCCGCGTTGGTGTTGTCGCTGCGCACCTGGGCGAGGTCCGGGAACGAGCGCGAGGTCGTGGTCGTGACGGCGTTCTCACCCACGGGCGGCGCGGAGCCGAAGACCCGGAACAGCGGGCCGTCGGACCTGGCGTCGTTCACGAGCGCGGTCCCGGCGGTCGCGCCGTCGTTCTGCTCCCACGAGTAGGTGAGCGTGTCGCCGTCGAGGTCCGTGCCGGTCGCGTCCAACACGAACGGCGTGCGGGTGGGGATCGTGTAGGCCGCCGAGCCCCTGACCGCGACATCCGGCGAGCGGTTCGCCGTGGTCTGTGCCGTGCCGCCGAAGCGCGTCGACGTCCCCGCCGGCCAGGTCTCGACGACGAACCCGCCGTCGAAGCCGTTGACGTTGGTGAGCGAGACGAGGCCCGGGGCGGCGGCGATCGTGAAGCCGCCGTCGGAGGCGCTGGAGACGAACACGCCGCCCAAGCCGGGGAGCCCCCGGAGCGCGGCCTGGATCGTGCCCGCCGAGGCGCCGTTGTTGATCGCCGCGGTCGTGTTGCCGTTGTAGGTGATCGTGAACGTGTCGCCGGCGCCGAAGTTGTTCAGGGCGACCTGCTGGTAGCTCCCGAACGCCAGCTCGGGGCGTTGCGCCTGCGCCGCGATCTGCCCGATCGTCGCCTGCGCGAAGTACGGGTCCGAGTGGGGCTGCAGGTCGTCACCGCCGCAGATCCCCGCGTAAGCCATGACCGAGGAGCCGCCGCCGGGCTCGACGCGGACGGCCTGCGTGCCCGCGAGATAGGCCGCGCACACCAGGCTGGCGAAGGTGTGCTCACCGCCGAACTGGTGTCCCACCTCGTGCGCGACGTAGTCGACGTCGAACGCGTCGCCTTCGGGCGTGGTGCTCGCCGTGCACGCGTTGCCCTTGAACGGCGTGCCGACCACGCCCAGGCCGGCGAGGCCGCCGCCGTTGCCGCCCATGGCCAGGTGGGCGATGTCGTAGTTGGCCGGACCGATGACGCGGGCGGCCACCGCGTTGGTGCGCGAGAGCGACACGCCGTCGCAGTCATCCAGTTGCCCCGCCGTGTAGCAGGCCGCGGCGCCGCACGGCCCGCCGCCCTGGATCGCCAGGGCGTCGGTGTCGAGGTTGAGTTGGTCGTTGCCCGCCACCAGGTTCAAATGGATCGCGAGGTCCTGCTCGTAGATCTGGTTGAGCCGGTTGACGAGGACCGCTTTGGCCACCGTCGTGGTCCCCGCGGTGTCGGTCGCATAGTCCTGGTCGGAGATCAGCGCCAGCCGGTACGTGCGCAGGACGACCGGCTCGTTCGCCGCCGCACCCGCGGGGGCGGCCGGAGCGGCGAAGCGCTGGACCGGGCCGGATTCCTCGAACGGCCGCTCGGACACAGCGGTCTGCCGGTGCACGACGTGCCGGCCCCCGCGCGGATCGACGTACCAGGTCCCCGACGCCGACCGCACCGACGCGTGGAAGCCCACCGGGGTGAGGTCGAGCCGCCCCGTCGCCGACGGGTCGTCGAGGCCGCGCGCCGTGTACGTCTTGATCTCCGGGTGTTCGGCCGCCAGCGCCGGCTCCATGACCGGCGACTCGGCCACCGCGAACCGCTCGAAACCGCCTTCCGGCGACGGCACCGAGATGGTCGTCCGACCCCGCTCGAGCACGTCGGCGAGCGCGTGCTGATCGAGCGTGAAGGTCGTGGGCGCGACCCGCTTCCATGCCGCTCGCGATGTCGCGGCCGGGTTGGCCGCCGACGCAGTGACCGGCAGCACGAGCAGGCCGGCGACGGCCGCGAGCATCGACGTGCGCATACTCGCCACCGTCTCACGCGGGTCCAATGGACGCCAGGTGTGGCAACGCCCGTGCGCCGCGCGTCCGCCGAACCGACAAAGTGTCTGTTCGCATGCGGACGCGCCGGCACGGCGTTCAGCTCAGGCGTCGCAACGGAACGGGGCGCGCCCCGCGGCCATCTCGATGCGGTCACGACGCCGGTCGACGGCGGCACGTTCGCCTTCGGCGAATGACATCCCCTACACGGTCACCGTCACCGACCACGGCGGCGCGGGCGGCGTCCCGACCCTGACGACGGTCGGGCAGAACCAGATGCGCCAGAAGCATCAGGAGGTCGAGTTCGCCGACGCGGGGGCGGGCCGCACCGCCGGCTCACCGCTGGCCGCGATCGAGATCCATCAGGACGCGGTCGACGGCCCGATCGTCGCCACCGCCAACCTGGTCTCGACCGGCGGCACCTCCACCTGGACGAGCCAGACCTTCCCGATCGCGCTGAGCGGCCGGCACGAGCTCTTCCTCGTGTTCCGCTCGGTCACCGGCGGGTCGACCGGCGGCAACCTGTTCAACCTCAACTGGGCGGAGTTCAACGGAGCGGGCATCGGGACCTGAACCGCGATCCCCGGGGGCGCCGCGAGGCGCCCCCGGAGTGATTGCATGTCGAGAACCGCCGGCCGGCTCCGCTCACCAGGTGAAGGGCCTCGACAGACGCGGCCCACGACACCAGGAGAGACCCGATGCCGAAGTACCTGCTCCTCAAGCGTTACCGCGGTGGGCCGGAGCCGCACCGTTCCGTGCCGCCGATGGACCAGTGGGCGCCGGAGGACGTCGAGGCGCACATGGCCTTCCAGAACCACGTCAGCGAGCTGCTCGAGTCCAACGGCGAATACGTCGACGCACAGGCGCTCGCGCCGGCGCAGACGTTCGTGCGCTACGGCGGCCCGGACGCCGCGCCGGTCACCACCGACGGCCCGCACCCCGAGACCAGCGACCTGATCGCCGGGTGGTGGATCATCGACGTCGACTCGTACGAGCGGGCGGTCGAGCTCGCGGCGTACGTCTCCTCCGAGCCCGGCCCGGGCGGGGAGCCGTTGTACGAGTGGATCGACGTCCGGGAGGTCATGTGGGAGCGCCCGCGGACGTGATCGACGAGCGCGCGCTGCGGGACCTCGCCCCGAGGGTGCTCGCGGGCCTGGTCCGGCGGGGCGAGGACTTCGACGAGGCCGAGGACGCGCTGCAGGAGGCGTTGCTGGAGGCGTTGCGGGTGTGGCCCGAGCACCCGCCGCGCGATCCGCGCGCGTGGCTGGTGACGGTCGCGACGCGGCGGCTCGTCGACGCCCGCCGCAGCGAGGTCGCCCGCCACCGCCGCGAGGAGGCGACGCACGCGGAGCCGCAGCCGGTCGAGAGCGATGAGGCGGGCGACGACACGCTCTTCCTGCTCTTCTGCTGCTGCCACCCGGACCTCGCGCCCGCCTCGCAGGTCGCGCTGACCCTCCGCGCGGTCGGCGGCCTCACCACCCGCGAGATCGCCGACGCGTTCTACGTCCCGGAGGCGACGATGGCGCAGCGGATCAGCCGGGCCAAGCGCACCGTGCGCGGGCGCCGGCTGGACCAGCCCGGAGACCTCGCCGTCGTGCTGCGCGTGCTGTACCTCATCTACACGGCCGGCCACGCCGGCCGCGTGGACCTGGCGGTCGAGGCGATCCGGCTCGCCCGCCAACTCACGCTCGAAACCGAGGAGCCGGAGGCGCGCGGGCTGCTCGCGATGATGCTCCTCAACCACGCCCGCCTCCCCGCGCGGTTGGATTCAGCGGGTCGCATCGTCACGCTCGACCGGCAGGACCGTGACCTGTGGGACACGCGCGAGATCGCCGAGGGCGTGCGCGTGCTGCAGTCGGCGCTGGCCCTGCAAAGACATGGTCGCTACCAGATCGAGGCCGCGATCGCCGCCCTGCACGACGACGCGGCCACCGCCGAGGAGACCGACTGGCCGCAGATCCTCGCCTGGTACGACGACCTCGTCGCCCTCAGCGACGACCCCGTGCGCCAGGACCCCGCGGCCGTGCTCGGCCGCGCGGTCGCGGTCGGCCACGTCACCGGCCCCGCGGCGGGGCTGTTCGAGACCGATCGGCTGCGCGAGGTGCTCGGCGACCGCCACCGCTGGTATGCCGTCCGCGGCCACCTGCACGAGCTCGCGGGCGACCTGCCGGCCGCCGGCGACGCGTACGCGGAGGCCGCGCACCGGGCCACCGACGTCGCCGAGCGCGACCACCTGATCCGCCAGGCCGCCCGCGCACGCGCGGCACATCGCTGACGCGCGTCTCATCTCCTGTTCGCGTTCGCCCTGAGAGAGTCGGGCGATGACTGGCAGGCGACGGGTGTTGGCGGCGTTGATGGCGGCCGTCGGGGTCGCGGGTGCTGGTGCGGGGACGGCGTCCGCGGCGTGGACGGGACTGCCGGACCTCGTCGTGAACGCGCCGGGGCACGCGATCGACGGTCCCGCCGTGGCGATGGCGCGCGACGGGACGGCGTTCGTGGCCGTCGCGCACTTCGACGGCGCGCACACCCGCGTCGGGGTCGCGCAGCACAGCGCCGGCGGTGGGTTCGGGGCGGTGCGCGACCTCTCTCCCGCCGGAGCCGATGCGAGCGATCCGCAGATCGCGGTGGACCGGCAGGGGAACGCGACGCTCGCGTACGTCGACGCGGGCGGCGTCGAGACACGCTTCCGGCCAGTCGGCGGTGACTGGGGCGCGGTGAACGGGCCGCTGTCGCCGGCGAGCGGGTTCGACATCAGCCTGGCCGTCGGCGACAACGGCGCGGCGGTCGTGGCGTGGTGGGCGCATCTCGCCGGGTCCGCGCTGCAGGTCCAGGCCGCCGTCCGCGCGCCGCGGGCGGCGAGCTTCGGCGCGATGCTGCCGCTGTCGATCAATGACGGCAGCACGCGCTGCCCGGGCACCCACGTCGCCATGGACGCGGCGGGCGACGCGGCCGCGATCTGGACGCGACGCACGACCGGCGGCAACTACATCGTCGAGACGGCGACGAAGGCGGCCGGCGCGGCGGCCTTCGCCCCGGTCAACGGCGAGGCGCGCTCGGCGACGAACGCCTTCTCCCCCTGCAACACCGCGATCGCGATGACGCCCGCGGGACGGGTCACCGCGCTGTGGGACGCGTCAGGGCCGGGGAACGACCTGGTCGCGAACGTCGCCTTCGCGGACCGGAGCGCCCCGTTCGCGTCGGGGGTCTGGACCGCGGCCGCGAAGCTGTCGATCGCGACCGACTCCTCCGGGCGGCCGGCGTTCTCGCTCGATGACGCGGGCAACATGGCGGCGACGTGGATCGATCGCGGGACGGGGCAGATCCTCTCCTCGGTCCGCACGGGCCTCGGTGGCTTCTCGGTCCCGAAGCCGTTGTCGGGTTCGACGGACACGGGAGACCATGCGGTCGGCTCGGGCGCCAACGGCGACGCGATCGCCGTGTGGGTCGCCGAGTCCAACGGCAGCGACGCGGTCTTCGCCGCGCGCCGCACGGGCGCGGCCGAGCTCGGCGGCGTGACCCCGGTGGCGACGTCGTCCCCCACCGGCGGGCGCCTCTTCTACCGCTCGCCGAACGTGGCAATCGACGATCAGGGCAACGCCTTCGCGGTCTGGCAGCGCGTCGACTCCGGCGACACGTCGGACACCTACAGCGCGCAGGTCGCCGCGTTCGACCCCGTGCCGCCGATGCTTGACGCGGTCGGCGTTCCCGCCGCCGCCACGGCGACGCAGGCGGTCGGCATGTCCGCGGCCGCGAGCGACCGGATGTCCAGCCCGGCGATCCACTTCGACTTCGGCGACGGCTCCGGCGCGGACGGCCCCACCGTGCAGCACGTCTATGCGGCGCCCGGTACCTACACGGTGACCGTCACCGCCACCGACCAGGCCGGGAACCACACGTCCGCGAGCACGACGATCGCCGTCGGCCCGGCGCCGGTCGTCGTGGTCCCCGGCCCGCCGGCCCCGGCGACACCCGCCACGCCCAGCGGTCCGCAGAACATCCTGGACGTCAGCGGCTTGAGCTGGGACCGCCTCAAGAACGGCGACACGCGGCTGACGAAGCTGGTGATCACGGGGCTGACGGGCCAGGAGACGGTCCGCCTCGCGTGCACGGGCAAGCACAAGGGCTGCCGCAAGTCGGCGACGCGGACGATCGGCAAGCACGGTGCCACGCTCACGCTGACCAAGTACGTGAAGGGCATGGAGCTCAAGCCCAAGGCGGTGCTGACCGTCACCGCCAGCCGGCCGGGCTTCATCACGCGGACGATCAGCTACACGATGATCAAGCACAGAGACCCGCGGAAGAGCACGCGCTGCACCGCCCCTGGAGCCAAGAAGGCGACGGCCTGCTGATCAGCGGACACGCGACGTCGCACGCACGTAGCCCGCCTTGGTCGCCGACGCGCGGCCCGAGTGCCGTGTCGTGATCGTCGCCGTGCCCGCGGCGTCGGTCACCCCATGCCGGCCGGCGAGCGTCACCCGCGCGCCCGCCACCGGGTCGCCGGCGTCGGTGACCGTGAGCTCGACCTTGCCGTGAGCACGCCTGGCCGCGAGCGACAGGCCGGGGCGCAGCCGGCTGTAGAAGGTCTGCACGCCGCGGCCGCCGGTCGGCTCGAAGCCCGCCAGCACGTCGAGGACGCCCGCCTGCGCGTTCGCCGCGAGCTTGTAGACGGTCGCCGTGCCGGGCAGCACGGGGATCGAGGTGGTCGCGCCCCAGCGCGTGTCCGTGCGGTCCGAGCGCCGCGCGAAGACCCGCCCGCGAGCGGTCCAGGTCACCCAGAGGCGACCGTCGGGCGTGGTGCTGATCGCGGGGACACGCAGGCCTTCGACGTCCTTGGCGACGGTCTTCGCGCCCGCGCCGACGCGCCAGACGAGCAGCGTTCTCGCCCCCGGGCCGCCGCCGGGGTACGCCGCGAAGACGCCGGAGGCGGTGGCGGCGAGGCCGATGCGCTGGTCGGGCGCCACGCTGTCGGCCGTGCCGGGCATGCGCATGGCGGAGCCGCTCGGCGCGCCCGTGGCCTGGTCGATCGCCTGCGCCCAGACCCCTTCGCGGCCGCTCGCGTTGCTGTACCAGGCGGCGTCGAGGACACTGCCGCTGAGTGCGAGGCTCGGCTCGTAGCCGCAGCAGTCCGCGCCTTGGAGGTTCGCGGCCGGCGTCGAGGGGTCGGCGCCGCGGTGCACGAACAGGCCGTAGGTCGTGCCCCAGGCGACGTAGGGGGTCGCGCCGTCCGCGCCGACGGCGCCGCCCACCGGGTCGGCGAAGCCCGCGCCGGTCGCGACATCGCCCGGCGTCAGCTCCCAGCTGTCCCCGTCGTCGTCCGAGGTCCAGCGGGCGAGGCTCTGGATCGGGTCCGCGGCGTCGATCGAGCGCTGCGCGGCCGCGTAGAGCTGCAGCTGGCCGCTCGCCGTGCGCACGAGCGTCGGGCTGCCGATGCCCGCCCACCCCTGGGCCAGCAGCTGCCCGCCACCGTCGACGACGCCGCCGGGCGAGATGATCGTGTGGTTGAGCTCGTAGCTCGTCGCGTCGGGTTGGCGACGCCACGCGACGTGCAGGCGGCCGTCGGGCGTGCGGGCGAGCCCGACCTCGTCGGTGTTGGACGCGCCGGCGTCAGTGACGGGCTCCCAACGCGCCTGGGCGGCGGCGGGCAGGACGAGCAGGGCGACGATCGCGGGGAGGAGGAAACGCATGAAGGGACAACCCGCTCGGGGCGTCCCGCATTACGCTCCGACGCGCCGGAACACGTAGACCGCGGCCTCGAGCTCAGGCGGGAGGACGAGGCGGCTGAGCTCCTCGTCGTGCGTCATCGCGAACGTCTCCTGCGCCTCGTACGCGTCCCCGTCGCCCGCGGCGAAGCGGTGCCGGCTGGAGACCACGACGTAGAGCTCGACGCTGTCGGTGCTGAAGACCTCGCGCTCGAAGGCGTTGCCGGCGGGCGGCCAGGAGCACACCACGGCGCGCGGGCGGCGGCGCCGCAGCGACTCGCGCGCGTCCTCCTTGATCACGGCGTCGGGGAACGCGACGTCCTTCCAGCTGTGGTCGTCGGTGGCGACGATGCTCGCTCCGGCCGCGGCGAGGAAGCGCGTGAGCGTCCCGTCGCCGGCGGCGATCTCGACGCACTCGCGGTCGCCGATCAGCGCCGCCATCCGCTCGATCAGCGGCTTGGAGTAGAAGCAGTAGATGCCCTTCGGGGCGACGAGCGGCATCAGGAAGCGGCGTTGCCAGAGCAGCGGCCAGAGCAGGCGGAAGCGGCGGAGCGCCACCGGCTTGCGCACCAGTCCCTGCTCGAACAGCAGCCACTGGGCGATGGTGCCGTTGATGCGGTTCAAGCGCACGTGCCCGTCCGTGACGCCGGTGGCGGCGGCCAGGCTGAGGCTGCGCGCGGCGAGCACCGCCATCCGGTGCCGGACGTCGCTATGCGCGTCGCGGCCGCGGCGTTCGCGTCGATTGGCGGCGCTCGTCGACTGGACGTACTCGCCGAGTGCGCGCGGCCCGCGTGGGACGACGGCCGCGAGGTCGTGCTGGACCGTGGACCAATCCTCCGGAAACGCCTCCTTGAGCGCGTCCAGCGAGGGCTCGCCGGCGAGCCAGGCGCGGACGTCGTCCGGGCGGCGCGTGCTCATGGCGCGGAACGCTAACGGTTTTCATTCGCCAGGACCGTAAGCGAGGGTGACGACGCGGCGCTCGCGCCGGGCTTGCTCGGCGGCGAAGGCGATCCGGTGGGACTCGAGGGTCTCCCGAGGCGTGGTGGGGATCATCGCCGGGTCGCCGGCCGCGACCGCGGCGAGGAAGTCGGCCATGACACCGTCGTCGCCACCGCCGTGGCCCGTGGGGATCTCGCCGTCGGAGTGGATGCCGCTGTGGTGGCGGGTCGTGGACTCGGTGAGGAAGTCGTAGACCTCGACCATGTTGCCGTCGCCGCGAAGTTCCCCGCGGGTGCCGAAGATGCGGGTCTCGCGGTCGCGCATGCGGGTGAAGCCGGTCATCGTGAGCGTCGCGGTGGCGCCGTTCTCGTACTGCAGCGAGACGACCTGGTGGTCGACGACGTCGTTGTCGCACGCCCACACGCAGCGGCCGTACGGTCCGTCGCGAAGCGCGCGGGCGATGTTCTCGCGCGTCGGCGGCCAGGCGACGACGTCGACCGGCCAGTCCGTCACGCCCCGTTCGAGGTAGAGCCGCTTCGCGGAGTACGCGCACGCCGGCTCGATGTCACACGCCACGCAACGGTCTCCCGCTCCCGCCGGGCGCTCCTCGCGGCGGAAGTGCATCAGCCCGCCGAAGGAGGACACGGCGACGCAGCGGCGGCCGACCAGGTACGACAGCCAGTCGAGGTCATGGCAGCACTTGGCCAGCAGCATCGGCGCGGCGTCGGCCTCGCGACGCCAGTTCCCGCGCACGTAGGAGTGCGCCTGATGCCAGAAGCCGACGGGCTCGAGGTGCTCGATGCTGACGATCTCGCCGATCGCGCCGCTGTCGAGGACCCGCTTCACCAAGCGCGTGTAGGCCGTGTAGCGCAACACGTGGGCGACCGCGGCGACGACGCCCGCCCGCTCGACGGCTTCGACGATCCGCGCGCAGTCCTCCTCGCTCGTCGCCAGCGGCTTCTCGATCAGTAGCGCGTAGCCGGCGTCTGCGCACGCGATCGCCGGCTCGGTGTGATCGCGGTCGGGCGTCGCGATGACGACGGCGTCGGCGAGCTTCGGTCGCGCCAGCGCTTCGCGCCAGTCCGCGAAGCGGTGCTCGACGGCGTGCCGCGAGCGGTACGCCTCGCGCGGCTCCGCGACCGCGACCACCTCCGCCTCGTCGGGATGGCGGCGCGCGTAGTCGGCGAACGCGCTCCCGCGCGATCCGGCACCGACGATCAACAGGGTGACGGGCATGGCTACGTGACCGCCGCGCCGATGAAGGCGAGCGTGTCCTGTTCGAGGCGCGTCTTCTCGGCGTCCGGAAGCGATTGCAGTGGACCGCGGAGCAGGACCGCGAGCCCGTGGACGGCGGCCCAGATCGGGTACTCGATGTCCGGGCGCCGGTCCGCCGCGAGGACGCCCGCGTCGACGAGGTGGTCGAGAGCCGCTCGCAGGTACTCCAGCGGCGTCGCGCGCGCCGGATGGTCGGGTGCCGCGAATGCCGTGTCGAAGAGACCCGGCTCGGTGCGCGCGAACTCCAGGTAGGCGTCGCCGACCGCCTGGAGCTCCAGCGGAGCGCCCGCGCGGCTCATACGCTCCGCGAGCATGCCGATCGCCTCGTCGCGGACCGCGGCGAGGAGCGCATCGCGGTCCGCGAAATGGCGGTAGGCGGCGTTCGGGACGACGCCGACCATGCGGGTCACCTCGCGCAGCACGACCGCGTCCGGGCCGCCCGAGCGCGCCAGTTCGACGCCGGCGTCGACCAGCGCGGACCGAACCGTGCCACGCGGCCGCGGACCTTTGCGCCCTTCTCCTGGCATTCGCGCGAAGCATAGTGGACAGCGTCCACATCGGTGCGTATAGTGGACAGTGTCCACAAGGAGACGCACATGACGACCATCCCGTACGCCACCGGCCGCGCCCGCGCCGACATCGAGCGCGCCTTGGGCAACCGGCTCGAGACGCTGCAACCGTCCGACCTCGCCCTGCTCGAGGACTTCCACAGCCTCGGCCGGCTCGCCACGGTCGCGCTCGTCGAGCTCGCGCAGGTCAGCGCGAGCGACCGCGTGCTCGACGCCGGCACGGGCATCGGCGGAACCGCGCGGCTGATCGCCGCCGAGCGCGGCGCCCACGTCACCGCCGTCGACATCACGCCCGAGTACTGCGACGTCGCCGCGTGGCTCAACGACGCGGTCGGCCTCGGCGACAGGATCGACGTCCGCACCGCCGACGTGACCGCACTCCCGTTCGAGGACGCGTCCTTCGACGTGATCTTCAGCCAGCACGTCCAGATGAACATCGCGGACAAGCACCGGCTCTACGCCGAGGCGCGCCGCGTCCTCGCACCCGGTGGGCGGCTCGCGCTCTGGGACGTGACCGCCGGCCCAGGCGGCCCGATCCACCTGCCCGTGCCGTGGGCGACGGCCCCCGAGCAGAGCCACCTCGTCACCCCCGAGCAGCTCAACGCGCTGCTCACCGACGCGGGCTTCGCGCCCACCCACTTCAACGACCTCACCGAACCGGCCGGAGCGGCGATGCGCGAGCTCTTCGCCCGCGACCAACCGCCGCTCGGCCTGCACGTGTTCCTCCCGGACTTCCCGACCAAGGCGGCGAACCTCGGACGCAACCTCGCCGAGAACCGCGCGCGGCTCATCCAGGCCGTGTGTGACGTGGCGCACACGCAACGCTCTGGAATGTGAGGGCCGGGCCGGGCGTCAAACAGGGGGAAACCCCATGACGAGCCCCCGCCGCACCCTCCCGTGACCCCTGACGGAGGGCCTTCCCCCGGGCGGCTCGAGCGACTTCCAGGAGCACGAATGAATCCACGACGTTCGATTGGCCGCGGCATGCTCGCGGGTACGGTGCTGGTCGCCGGCTTCGCGGCGGTCTCGACCGCGTCCGCGAGCGCGGCGGTGACGGCGACGTTCAGCAACGGCACGCTGAGCGTCACCGGCGACGCCCTCGACAACAACATCCAGCTGTCGCGCAACGCGGCGGGCCAGATCCTCGTCAACGGCGGTGCCGTGGCCGTGATCGGCGGCACGCCGACCGTGGCCAACACGACGCTGATGCAGGTCTTCGGGCTCGACGGCAACGACACGCTCTCGCTCAGCGAGGTCAACGGCGCGCTGCCGAAGGCGAACCTCTTCGGTGGAGCCGGCAACGACGTCCTCACCGGCGGCTCCGGTAACGACCAGCTCTTCGGGCAGGCGGGCAATGACACGCTGCTCGGCAAGGGCGGCAACGACTTCCTGTTCGGCGGCAACGACAACGACACGCTGACCGGCGGCGACGCGGACGACCAGGTCTTCGGCCAGAGCGGCAACGACCGGATGATCTGGAACCCGGGCGACGACACCGACCTCAACGAGGGCGGCGACGGTACCGACACGGTCGAGGTCAACGGCGGCAACGGCGCCGAGCAGTTCACGACCACGGCCAACGGGACGCGGGTGCGCTTCGACCGGGTCAACCCGGCGCCGTTCTCGATCGACATCGGCACCTCCGAGCAGCTCACGGTCAACGCCAACGGCGGCGACGACCAGTTCTCGGCGACCGGCAACCTCGCCGCGCTGATCAAGATCACCGTCGACGGTGGTACCGGCAACGACACCCTGCTCGGCTCCAACGGCGTCGACTTCCTGCTCGGCGGCGACGGCAACGACTTCATCGACGGCAACCAGGGCAACGACACCGCCCTGATGGGCGCCGGCGACGACACGTTCCAGTGGGATCCGGGCGACGGCTCAGACATCGTCGAGGGCCAGGACGGCACCGACCGCATGCTGTTCAACGGCGCCAACATCAACGAGCGCTTCGACGTCTCCGCCAACGGCGGCCGCGTGCGCTTCACGCGTGACGTCGCGAACATCGTGATGGACCTCAATGACGTCGAGACCGTCGACGTCAAGGCGCTCGGCGGCGCGGACACGCTCACCGTCAACGACCTCTCCGGCACCGACGTCACGAACGTCGTCTCAGACCTCGGCGGCAATGACGGTGCCGCGGACAACGTGATCACCAACGCCACCAATGGCGACGACGTCGCCGTCGTCGCGGGCAACGCGACCACCACGCAGGTGCTCGGCCTCGCGTCCCTGGTGACCGTCAACGGCGGCATCGCGGGCATCGACCGCGTCACGGTCAACGCCCTCGCCGGCGACGACGTCGTGGACGCCTCCAGCCTCCCGGCGAACGCGCTCCTGCTGACCGTCAACGGCGGGGCGGGCGACGACGTCATCCTCGGCGGCGCCGGCAACGACACGCTCAACGGCAACGACGGCGACGACGTCATCATCGGCGGCGCCGGCCAGGACGTCATCGACGGCGGGGCCGGCGGCAACGTCGTCATCCAGCTCCGCGCCACGACCGACAAGGTCGCGGCGGCCAAGACGGCCGGTCAGTCCTGGCTGAACCAACACGCCAAGACCGTCAACGGCAAGGTCGTGCTGCAGAACTCGGGCGAGACGTTCAAGCTGCCGCGCGCGAAGATGTCGCAGCTGACCCGCGCCGTCTAGGAGCCTGCTGACGAATACCGGTTCGCCCGCTGCGGCACATCCGCAGCGCCTCGCGCCGCCCACGCTGCTCACGGCCTAGAAGGCCGCATCGCGAGCGCGTGCGTCCCGAGCCACTGGCGGCTGCACCACATCGGTCGGACCGACCATTCGTCAACAGACTCCTGAAGTTCGGGGTGCGCTCCCGATTGTCGAATCGGGAGCGCACCCGTAGCGTCGGTGGACGATGCGCACCCTCGTCCAGCGCCGACCCGACGAGCAGACCGTTCCGACGCCGCGCCCGCAGGAGCCGGTGCCGGAGCTCTCGAACGCCGCCCTCGCGCGGCGTTTGCAGCGTGAGGTGGCGGAGGAACAGCCGATCACCGCACCCGGCGTGACGGGGATGCAGCAGTGGCATGAGCGCGGCCTCGCCCACTACAACGCCGGCCGCTTCCAGAAGGCGCTCGAGGCGTTCGCCGAGGCCTACAAGCTGAACCCGATCTCGACGCTCCTCCACGACCAGGCGACGTGCCTGGAGCGGATGGGCCGCAACGACGAGGCCGCCGCGATGTACGAGCGCTACCTCGCCAACGGCCCGCTGACGAGCGACGTCGCCAAGATCAAGGCGCGCATCCGCAAGCTGCGCGGCGAGATGATCCCCGAGGGCGAGGACGACGACGAGCCCGCGATCGTCGCCAAGGGCAGGGACGGCGCGATCGCCTGGTTCGACCGCGGCCAATCGGCGTTCATGGCCAAGCGCTACGCCCGCGCCGCCGAGTGCTTCCGCCGCGCGTTCGCGCTCGAGCCGCTCGCCGCGTTCATCTACAACGAGGGCTCGGCGCTGGAGAAGGGCGGGCACCCCGCGGCCGCTGCCAACGCGTACGAGCACTACCTGATCGAAGACCCTGAGGCCAAGGACGCCGCGGAGGTCATCGCGAAGATCCAGGCGCTCCGCGGGCAGGTTCCCGCGAAGACCGAGGACTCGCTGATGGACCCGGAGGACGAGGCGAGCCAGGCGCCGGGCGCGACGAGTGCGCACGAGTGGTACGACCGGGGCGCGGTCGCCTACCGGCTCGGCGACTTCAAGCGCGCCTACGACTGCTTCGTCCACGCATACGACCACCAGCCGTTCCCGGCGTTCGTCTACAACCAGGCGGCGGCGCTGGACAAGCTCGGCAACGCCGACGCCGCGGTGCAGGCCTACGAGCGCTACCTCGCGCTGGACCCGAAGGCCAAGGACGCGGGGAAGGTGCGCGCGCGGATCCAGCGGTTGCGCGAAGGGCCGGCGGGGACGGAGATCAAGCCGCCCACGTAGCCTTCCGGGCGTATGCCCGCACCGATCGCTCACGGTCGCCGCCGCTTCAGCGGGCGTGACCCCGAGGAGGAGCACCGCGCCTCCACCCCGCTGGAGCTGCTCTTCGACCTGACGATCGTCGTCGCCTTCGGCACCGCGGCCGACGAGCTCGCCCACTTCATCGCCGACGGGCACGCGTGGGAAGGGGTCGGCGGCTTCGCCTTCGCCTGCTTCGCGGTGATCTGGGCGTGGGTGAACTACTCGTGGTTCGCGTCCGCCTATGACACCGACGACTGGCTGTTCCGGCTGGCGACGATGGTGCAGATGGTGGGCGTGATCGTGCTCTCGCTCGGCTTGCCGCAGATGTTCGAGTCGATCGACCACGGGGGGACGCTCGACAACGGCGTGATGGTGTCGGGCTACGTGGTGATGCGGGTGGCGGCGCTGTTCCTTTGGTGGCAGGTGTCGCGTCACGACCCGCCGCACGCGGTCGCCGCGCGGACCTACATGACCACGATCGGTGTGGCGCAGCTCGGGTGGATCGCGCTCGTGTTCGTCGACCTGCCGATCGTGACGACGTTCGCGCTGATGGTCCCGCTGTTCGTGATCGAGCTCGCCGGGCCGTACATCGCCGAGCGCAAGGCCCAGACCCCGTGGCACGTCGAGCACATCGTCGAGCGCTACGGGCTGCTGGTGATCATCACGCTGGGCGAGGTGATCATCGGCACGGTCGCGGCGCTCAACGCGCTCGTGCACGGCGAGCACGGCTGGACGCTCGACGCGGCGCTGCTCGCGGTCGCGGGCGTCGGGCTCGCGTTCGGCTGCTGGTGGGTGTACTTCGCGCTGCCGTGGTACGAGACCGTGCGCAACCGCGACCGCATCTTCCGCTTCGCCCACGGGCACTTCCTGATCTTCGGCTCGCTCGCGGCGCTCGGCGCCGGCGTGCACGTCGCGGCGTTCGCGTTGGAGGGCGAGGCGGAGATCTCCGACGTCGGCGTCGTGCTCAGCGTGACGCTCCCGGTGGCGCTCTACACGCTCGCGCTCTACGTGCTCTATTCCGTGCTCGCGCGGACCGCGGATCCGTTCCACCTGCTCCTGCTCGGCCTGACGGCGGCGGTGTTCGTGCTCACCGTCGTGCTGGCGGCGGCGGGCGCGAGCGTGGCGGTCTGCCTGCTCGTGCTGATGTTGGCGCCCGTGGTGACGATCGTCGGCTATGAGACCGTCGGCCACCGGCACGTCGCCGAGGCGGTCGAACGGCTGTAATTGGGCGTCGTGCCGCGTCCTTTCGCCCAGGTCGACGTCTTCACGTCGACGCCCTATCGGGGGAACCCCGTCGCCGTCGTGCTCGACGCCGACGGGCTCACCACGGAGCAGATGCAGCGCTTCGCGCACTGGACGAACCTGTCCGAGACGACGTTCGTCCTGCCCTCCGAGATCGCCGACTATCGCGTGCGGATCTTCACCCCGGTCAGCGAGCTGCCGTTTGCCGGGCATCCGACCCTCGGCACCTGCCACGCCTGGCTCGGCGGGCGCTCGGCCGACCGCGTCGTGCAGGAGTGCGGCTCGGGGCTGATCGAGATCCGCCGCACCGAGCATGGGCTCGCGTTCGCGGCCCCGCCGCTGCTGCGCAGCGGGCCGGTCGAGGAGCTGCTGATCGAGCACGTGGCGTCGGTGCTGCGGATCGAGCGGGCCGACATCGTCGACGCGTCGTGGGCGGACAACGGACCCGGGTGGGTGGCGGTCCTGCTGCGCTCGGCCGAGGAGGTGCTGGCGCTGCGGCCCGGCTTCGTCGACCTCGACGTGGGCGTCGCCGGGTTCCATGACGACGGCGTGCTCGAGGTGCGGGCGTTCTTCCCGAAGGACGGCTCGACGGTCGAGGACCCGGTCACCGGCTCGCTGAACGCGTCGCTGGCGGGTTGGCTGCTCGAGAGCGGGCGGGTGGCCGCGCCGTACCTCGCCCACCAGGGGACCGCGCTCGGGCGTGCGGGGCGCGTGTTCGTGTCGCAGTCCGACGGCGAGATCTGGGTCGCGGGCGGGACCGTCACCTGCGTCTCGGGCGAGGTCGAGCTCTGACCCGCGTCACGGTGCAGATCCCCAGCTATGCGCGCACGCAATGGCTGGGCGAGACGATCGCGTCCGCGCTCGCGCAGACGTTCACGGACATCGCCGTCGAGGTGCATGACGACGCGACGCCGGACGACTCGGTCGAGCGCGTCGTCGCGCAGTTCGACGACCCGCGGCTGAAGTACGTCCGCTACGAGGACAACGCCGGGATCGTCGGGAACTTCACGCGGTCGCTGCTGGGGGCGCGGACCGAGTACGTGATCCAACTCGGCGACGACGACGTCGCGGCACCGTCGTTGGTCGAACGCACGGTGGCCGCGCTCGACCGCTACCCGAGCGCGGGGATGGTGCACTCGCGGTTCTCGCTGATCGACGCCGCGGGGGACGTGTTGGTGGCGTCCGAGGACTGGCTCGGCACGCCGTCACCGCCGCTCGAGCCCGGCTCGGTGTTCATCGAGCGCTCGATGCTGCACGGCTCGCGCGTCTGCACGTCAACGGCGCTGATCCGGCGCTCGGCGGTGCCGGCCGACGGCTTCCGCCAGCGCGACCACCCGCCGTTCGACTTCGCGTTCTGGCTGCGGATGGCGAAGTCATGGGACATCGCGTGGCTCGACGAGACGCTGTGCGCCTATCGCGTGCATGGCAAGAGCTTCACGTCGGGGCTGAGCGACGTCACCGACCACGGCTACATGCAGGCCGAGCGGATGATGCGCGAGGTGCACCGCGTCAAGGTCGAGCAGGCCGAGGGGCGGCGCGACTGGGTGCGGTTGGCCGACCGCGGGATGCGCATCGAGATGGTCTACCGCGTGCGTGAGCGGACGCTGCCGGAGCGGCACTTCGTCCCCACGTTCCGCGGGCTGGGGAGCGCCGCGCGGCGCGAGCCGTCGCTGCTGCGCGAGCCGACGGCGTGGGGGCTGCTGGCGGGCAGCCTCGTCGGGCAGCGCTGGGTCGACCGGCTAAAAGGTCGCGCGTAGGACCGCGAACGCCTCGGCGTACGTGACGCCGATCTCCGCGCCGCGGATCGTCGCCAGCGCGCGCACGCTGTCGAGGCTGCGGATGTGCGGGGTGGGGCGCAGCATCGTCTTGTAGCGGCGAACGGACTCGAGCTTGATGTCGATGTGGTCCGTGATGTCGGTGAAGGCGGCGAAGCGCGGGAGCGGCTCGGCCGCCCACTGGATCTTCGTCATCTCGTACGCGAGGACGTTCGGCGTGAGGTGATTGCCGAACTGCTGGGCGATCGGCCGCGCGGCGGCGTGCGCGGCGTAGAAGACGGCCTGGTGGTCCTGGTCGTAGTCGGGCAGCGCGGGGAGCAGGAGCAGCTCAGGCTTGTGCTCGATCAGGACCTTCTCGAAGCGGTCGACGAGCTCGCGGCGCGGAAGCGTGTCGAGCTTCTCGATCAGGTCCTGGCCCTTGTAGGCGATCTCGTACGTCGTGTTGACGCCGAACAGGCTGATGACGTCGTCGATCTCGTCGATGCGCTGCTGGAGCGTCGTCTCGCCGTCGACCCCGTAGTGGTGGAACCCGTCGACGGCGAGGTAGACCACGTGGATGCGCGAGCCCTGCTCGGCGAGCTTGGCCATGAGCCCGGAGCAGCCCATGGCCTCATCGTCCGCGTGCGGCGCGAGGACGACCGCGGATTTCGGGAGGTTAGACCCGAACACCCGGGTCGAGCGGAACCGCTTGGGCCTCGCGGGCGTCGTCGCGCACGCGGTAGTAGAGGGCGGTCTCGTCGATCAGCTCGTCGAGGGTGATCGCGGGCGCCCAACCGACCGAGGCGGCCGCGTCCAGGACGGGCAGCTTCTGGATCGACTCGGCCTCCTCGTAGAGCGGGCCGTGGATCAGGCGGGCGTCGGTGTGCTCGATCGCGCTCGCGCTCGCGAGCCGCTGCACGATCCGCTCCGCCAGGTTCCACACGGTGATCGTGTTGAGCGGGTTGCCGACGTTGAAGATGGGCTTCTGCGAGTCGAACGCCGCGTCCGCGTGGTCGGTGATGAAGCGGGCGAGGTCGGACGCGCTGAGGAACGCGCGCTCCTGGCCGCCGCCGGCGAAGACGGTCAGCGGGCGGCCGGCGAGGGCCTGCTGGACGAAGGTCGGCATCACGAAGCCACCCGCGCGCGACTGGCGCGGGCCGACGACGTTGAACGGGCGGATGACGAAACCCCTGAGCCCGCGATGACGGCTGTTGATCGTCGCGGCCTCGGTCAGCGTCTTGGCGATCGCGTACTCGAGGCGGGCGTTGTAGTGGGTGGGGACGATGATGTCGTCGCCCTCGGCGAGCATGCCGCTGCGGCCGTAGACCTCGGCGCTCGAGAACGAGATGAGCGCGACGTCGTGGGCGACGCACTCCTCGATCACTTCCTGGGTGACGGCGACGATGTCCGCGCCGAGCGAGCCCTGGTAGCGGAGGATCCCCGCCGGGCCGACGTGGCTCGCCGCGTGGACGACCAGATCGGTGTCCGCGAACGTCCCGCCCTGCTGGAGGTACTCGTGAATCGACACGCGGTGAACCGCCGCCACGTGCTCGTACTCGCGGCCATCCGTGACCGCGGCGACCATCGAGTCGATGATCGTGACCTGCCGGCCCGCCGCCAGCAAGGCATCCACGACGTGTGAGCCGATGAAGCCCAACCCGCCCGTGACTACCACTCGTTGCATCCGTGCTCCCGCCATTTAGCTATTTCGTAGCACCAACAAGGTGAGAAGGCAATGTGCTCGCATGGCGTTTGGACACTCATTCGAGGTCTCCCCGATGGTCCGCACGCGTACACCCACGTTAGGCCGCAATTCTGACTGACGCCACGATCGACAGGACGTCTGCCAGTGCGCTGACAACGTGCGTTGCGCCGGCGTCGTAGAGCGGGCGGGGATCGCCGTCCCGGTCGATGCCGATCCGCACCGGCACGCCGTGATCCGCTCCGAGCCGCATGTCCTGCGGGCTGTCGCCGACGGTGACCGCGGCGCGCGTCCACTCGTCCTCCGGCGTGGCCTCGTTGAAGCGGTCGTAGTGCGCGTTGCCCTTGCTGCAGGTGTCGTCGGAGCCGAGCACCACGGTGAAGTCCCACCCATGACGGTCGACGACCCGCTTGGCCCGCTCCGGGCTGCTGCCGGTCGAGAGCATCAGCTGCGCGCCCTGCGCCGCGAGCTCGCGCAGCGTCGTGTCCGCGTCCGGGTAGGCGACCGGCGGCGCGTGCAGGTTGAACTCGTCGAGGACCTTCAGGAAGCGCGAGGTGGCGGCGATCGCGGCGCGGGCGTTGAGGCCGAGCGCGTCGAAGATCTCCCGCGCGGGCCGCCCCGGAAGGCCGTCCAGCGTCGCCGCCAGGAGCTCACGCGCGATCCCGTAATGATCCGCGACCACCGTGAACGCCTTGCGCACCGCGTCCGAGTGCACCAGCGTGTCGTCGAGGTCGAAGATGACGTACCGCGCGTCCATCGACCTCTGTAATCGGCCGCGGGCGCCTCGCCTTTGACATCCCCCTCCCCCTTAGGCGTCGACCAGCGCGCTGTAGGTCGCCCCCGGGTCGCCGCCCATCGCGCCGAAGCGCTCGAGCAGTCGCAGCCGGTCCAGCCACGCCGGCTCGCTCCCCTCGAGCGTCGCGCGATGGCTGCTCCACCGCCATTCGTGCGGCTCCCGGCACAAGCCGGCCTCGACGGGATTGCGTGCGATGTACCGCACGACCGTCCACAACTGCTCGTCGTGGGGTGGTTATGGGGCGAGGCGTTTCTCGAACCAGTGGTCCTGGTACTTGGCCGGGGTGTTGGTCGGTGGGGCGAGTTCGGTGAAGCCGCAGGAGGCGTAGAAGGAGCGGGCCTCGACGAGGTCGGTGCGGGTGTCGAGGAACAGGCGTGGGAGGCGCTCTTCGCGTGCCCAGGCCTCGGCGGCGGCGAGCAGCGCGCGGCCGCCGCCGCCGCGGCGGTACTCGGGCGAGACGTAGAAGCGGGTGAGCTCGCCGGTCGGGTAGACGCCGAGGTGGCCGGCGGCGACGCCGTCCGCGCGCAGGACGAGGAAGACGCCGAGGCCGTTCGCCGGGTACTCCGCGAGCGTGAGGTCGATCTCGGCGTCGTCGGTCTCGCGGTGGAAGTAGCGGACGGTGAGCTCGGCGAAGTACTCGCGGATCAACGCGTGAACGTCGGGGGCTTCGGCGGGTTCGGGGCGGACGGTCCACATGGCGGCGTGAGGGTACGGTCTAGGACGTGAGTGAGGCTGAAACCCTTCCCCGCGGCGCACGGAAGGTTCGAACCGCGCTGCTCGAGCTCGGGCTCCCGGGCGACATCCACCGCCTGACCGACTCGACCCGCACGGCGCCGGAGGCGGCGGCCGCGGTCGGCTGCGAGCTGGGCGCGATCGTCAAGTCGCTCGTGATGCGCGGCGTGAACTCCGGGGCGCCCGTGCTGGCGCTCGTCTCCGGCGACAACCGCGCCGACGTGGCGCTGATCGAGGCCGCTGTCGACGAGCCCGTCGAGCGGCCGGACGCCACGTACGTGCGCGAGGTGACCGGGTACGCGATCGGCGGCATCCCGCCCGTCGGGCACCCGGAGCCCGTGCGCACCGTCATGGACGAGGACCTGTATCGCTTCGACACCGTGTGGGCCGCCGCCGGGCACCCGCACGCGGTCTTCCCGATCGCGCCCGCCGACCTGGCGAAGGCGGCCGACGCGCGCGTGCTCCATCTCGCGGAATGAGCGTCGCGCTGGTCACCGGCGGCAACCGCGGCATCGGCCTGGAGGTCTGCCGCCAGCTCGCCGGCCATGGGCACACCGTGATCCTCGGGTCACGGGACCGGGCCAAGGGCGAGGCGGTGGCGGGCGGGCTGCGCGTGGTGGCGCTCGACGTGTCCGACGACGCGAGCGTGCGGGCGGCGGCCGCCGAGATCGAGGAGCTCGACATCCTCGTCAACAACGCCGCGATCCTCTACGACACGTGGGCGCGCGGCGCCACCGCGGATCTCGCTGAGGTGCACGAGGCGCTGGAGACCAACCTCTTCGGCGCGTGGCGGACGACCCAGGCGTTCCTCCCCCACCTGCGCCGCAGCGCCCACCCACGCGTCGTCAACGTCTCCAGCGCGAGCGGCTCGCTGACCTCGATGAGCGGCGGCACGCCCGCCTACAGCGTGAGCAAGGCCGGCCTGAACGCGCTCACCCGCATCCTCGCGAGCGAACTCCCCGGTATGCGCGTCAACGCGGTGTGCCCCGGCTGGACCGACACCGACATGGGCCAGGGAGGACGCCCGGTCGAGCAGGGCGCGGCGAGCGTGGTCTGGGCGGCCGAGCTGCCGGATGACGGGCCGACCGGCGGGTTCTTCCGCGACGGGCGCCCGCTGGCCTGGTGAGAACCACCGGGGGGCTGCCGCTCCCGAGACCCCGCTTTTAGCCCTCGCCGCCGCCGGTGATCGGCGGTGACGGGGTGCTGCGGTTCTGCTGCGGTCGCGGCGTCGGCTCAGGCGCGCAGCGGCGATAGGTGCGGGCGACCGCGAAGCGTTCGCCGCCGGTCGTCTCCCCGCTCACGCTCACTCGGCCCTGGTGCGGGACGCGGACGGTCACGCTCGCCTCCTGCGTGACGCCGGTGAGGTGGACGACCTCGCGCCCGCTCGCTCGCACGTGCACCGGGCTGAGGATGCCGCCGGACGGCGGCACGATCCGCACCGTCACACGCGTGCCGGTGAGGCAGCCGCGCTGCATCTCGATCTGCAGGTCGTCGTCGCCGCCCTGCGCGAGCGCCGTGGCCCCGAGCCCGAGGACTGAGCCAGCTGCCACCAGGATCGCGAGACGCCGACGCACATGAGGACCGTACTCCACTCGGACGACGGTCGTCTAGCCTGGCGTCCGGGGTGTCGGACTCGTTCGCTGTCTATGCCGCCCGGCGAGCGCTGGCGGTCGTCGTGGTGTCGGTGACGCTGTGCGCGGTCACGTTCGTGATGTTGCACCTGCTTACGCCGGAGAGCTTCACGGACCCGCGCCCGCTGCACGTCGAGCTCCTCGCCTACTTGCGCGACGTGTTCCTGAAGGCGGACTTCGGGATCTCGACGCAGCGCCCGTTCCTCCCGGTGCGCTCGATGCTCGAGGACGCGCTGCCGGCCGACCTCTCGCTGCTGATCGGCGCGATGTTCGTCGGCTCCGTGCTGGGGATCGTGAGCGGGACGTTCTGCGCGCGCCACCCCGGAACCGTCCTCGCCCGCGCGCTGCAGGCGCTCGCCGCGCTCGCCCTGTGCGCGCCGGTCTACTTCGTCGGCTTTCTCGTGATCCTGCTGTTCGCCCCGAGCGTCGGCGCGCCCGTCCCGATCCCGCTCGTCACCGTGAACTCCTACCAAGGCCTCGGAGACGACCCGATCGCCTGGCTGCACGCGCTGATCGTCCCGTGGTTCGTCGCCGGCCTCCCGCTCGCCGCCCAGTGCCTGCGGATGGTCCGCGCGACCCTGCCCGACGTGATGACCGAGGACTACGTCCGCACCGCGACCGCGAAGGGCCTGACCCCGCGACGGATCACCTTCATCCACACGCTGCCGGTCGCCCTGCCGCCGACCATCGCGATGATCGGCAGCTACATCCCGATCATGCTCGCCAACGTGATCCTCATCGAGGCCGTGTTCGGGATCCCCGGCATCTACCGGCTGATCCCGAACGCACTCGACGGCCGCAACTTCCCCGTGCTGATGGCGATCGTCATCGTCCCGTCGATCCTCGTCGTCGTCGCGAACGCGATCGCCGACATCGTCCAGGCCGCACTCGACCCCCGGGTGAGGGCCTAAGACTCCGCCTCTTCGCGCGTCGGCTTCGGCGCGTGCATCCCCGTCGGGAGCGCGACGGCCGGGGTGCGAGCGACGGTCAGCGCCGCGATGATGAACCGGCCCGCGAGCGGGAACGGGCGGCCCGGCGGCGGTGGGGCGAGGTGCTCGCGATAGAGGTCGAGGAGCTCAAGGACCGCGGCGCAGACGTCGGCGTGCGGGGCGTCCTCGCCCACGGCGCACGCGAGTCGCGCCAGGGCCAGAGGCTCGTCCGGGTCGCCGCCGCCGAACGCGCGGCCGATCGCCGAGACCAGGTGCGTGACGACGCGGTCCAGCAGGGGATGGAGCGCGGCCTCGGAGGCGCCCGGCGCCTCACCCACCCACAGCGGGTCCTGCCCCGTGACGAGCCGCTCCGTCTGGCCGCCCATGATCGAGTGCAGCGCCTCGACACCCACGCCCGCCTGCAGCGCCGTGCGAGCGTGCGTCCACGCGGCGATCACCGGCAGCCCGTACGGCGAGTCCGACGCCCAGACGATGTGCGACGGATCGACCAAGGAGAACAGCGCGATGTGGTCGGCCGGGTTCCACCAGGCGGTGTCGATGAAGACGTTCGGGTGGTCGGGCAACACGTGCCACAGCCACGCGAGGTCGCTGATCGCGGCGTGGGCGAGGATCAGCCTGGCGTCCGGGAACTCGGTCGCCAGCTCGACCGTGTTCTGCCCCAGGGCGGGAATGCCGCGCCCCGCGTGGATCAGGATCGGCACCTTCCGCTCGTGCGCGACGGCGACGATCTCCCGCACACCCGGCTCGTGCAGCGTGAACCGCTCCGCCCGCGGGTGCAGCTTGATCCCCACCGCGCCCGCGTCCAGGCAGCGCACCGCCTCGGCCGCCGGCGAGTGGCGCGGGTCGAGCCGGCAGAACGACACCAACCGTCCGTCGGACGCGAGCGCCGCCTCGATCGAGGCATCGTTCGGCCCGGGGTAGCCGGACGGCTCGTGCATCGGGAACACGACCGCGCGGGCGTCGGCGCGGGTCATGACCTCGACGAGCTCGGCGGGGGTCTGCTTCATCCCGTCGGGGTCGTTCTGCCCGATGTGGGTGTGGGCGTCGAACAGGTCGAACGGCCCATGCGAGGTCTGGATGCTGTCCCAGTAGGGACGGAGGATCGCGTCGATGTCCAACATATGGGGCTTGGACCCTACCGGCGCCGCGCGATACTGCGCGGATGCCACTCCGCCACGAGCGCGTCCGCATCGAGACGGCGCGTCATGAGATCGAGGGGACGCTGCAGCTGCCGCACGAGGGCTTCCGTTCCCGCATGACCGACTTCCTGAACACGCACAGCGACGACTTCCTCGCGCTGACCGATGCGCAGGTCTCGTACCTGGACGGCAGTCGCGCGTCCGAGCAGCACGAGTACCTCGCCCTGGCCACGCGTCAGGTGATCCTCGTGGTCGAGCTCGGCCAGGTGGGCACCGTCGAGGAGCCGCAACCCGTCATCTTCACGGCGTCAGCGCCGCCGCCAGGCGCCTGACGGCCTCCTCCAGCAGCCCGGGCGTCGTCCCGACGTTCAGCCGGGCGAACCCGCGGCCCGGCTCGCCGAAGTCGATCCCTCGCGAGAGCGCGACCCGCCCACGCTCGAGGAACACGGCGGCCGGGTCGTCGCCCAGTCCCGCCTCGCGGCAGTCGAGCCACGCGAGGAAGCTCGCCTGCGCCGGAACCGCCCGCAACGGCGCCGGCAGCAGCGTCCGCAGCAGCGCGTGGTTGGAGCGCAACACGGCCAGCGTGTCGTCCAGCCACGCGTCGCCGTCGCGGAAGCCCGCCTCGGCACCCACCGCGCCGAGATAGCCGGCGCGCCAGTACATCTCGCCCGGCAACCGTGAGACCTCCTCGCCCACGATCAGCCCGAGCTTCAGCCCCGCCAGGTTGAACGCCTTGGAGGCCGCGGTGACGGTGAACCCGCGCGCGCCCGGCACGGTCAGCCACGGCACATAGCCGTCCCACGCCAGCGGTCCGTGGATCTCGTCCGAGATCACCCACGCGTCATGTGCGTTCGCCACATCGCGCAACCCGGCCAACTCCTCCAGCGGCAGCACCCGTCCCGTCGGGTTGTGCGGGTTGCAGAGCAGCAACGCCCGCGCGCCCGCCGCGAACGCGCGGTCGATCCCGACCAGGTCCAGCGCGCCGTCGGGGAGCAGCGGCACGCGCACCACGGACCGCTCCGCATGCGCGATGTCCGCGTAGTACGGCGGATAGACCGGCGGGGTGACGATGACCGCGTCGCCGGGCGAAGTGATCACCCGCAGCACCTCCTCGACGCCCACCATCACATCGGTGCACGCGACGACCTGCGCGACGTCCACCTTCCAGCCGAGCCGCCGCTCCGCGAAGCCCGCGAACGCCTCCAGCAGCCCGTCGTGCCGCGCGCCGAGGTAGCCGCAGTCGTCGTTGTGCACGGCCTCCAGCAGCGCCGTCTTGACCGGCGGTGCGAGGTCGAAGTCCATCTCCGCCACCCACGCGGGCAGCACGTCGGCGGGGTAGGTGGAGTACTTGGCGCTGTGACGGGCTAGGAGACCGTCCACGTGTCCCCGGCGCCGAGCACGCCGTCCAGCGTCGCGTCGTCCGCGCCAGCCCGGGCGAGCGCCAGCTCGTGGGTCAGATCCTGGCCCGAGACCGGCCGCCGGACGTCACGGAAGATCCCGATCGGCGTCGGCCCGTCCGGGGACGAGGAGAGGCGGGAGAGCTCGAACGCGAACGACGGGTCGTCGCGGTGCGCGTCGTGCACGACCGGAGCGCCATCGCCCCCGATCCGCAGCACGCCGTCCTCCCCCCGGGTCACCCCGCGGATGACCTCGCCGTGCTCGAGGTAGATGCGGTTGACCTCGCCCTTCTTCTTGTCGCGCAGCGCGTCGAACGCACCGTCGTTGAAGACCGGGCAGTTCTGGTAGATCTCGACCAGCGCCGCGCCGTCGTGGGCCGCCGCCGCCCGCAGGACGGCGGGCAGGTGGACCTTGTCGGTGTCGATCGTGCGCGCCACGAACGTCGCCTCGGCGCCGAGCGCCAACGAGACCGGGTTGAACGGGGAGTCGATCGACCCGAACGGCGTCGACTTGGTCACCTTCCCGAGCTCCGACGTCGGGGACGCCTGGCCCTTCGTGAGGCCGTAGATCTGGTTGTTGAAGAGCAGGATCTTGACCGGCACGTTGCGGCGCAGCGCGTGGATCAGGTGGTTGCCGCCGATCGACAAGGCGTCGCCGTCGCCGGTGACGACCCAGATCGACAGGTCCTCCCGCGCAGCCGCCAAGCCGGTCGCCAGCGCCGGACCACGGCCGTGGATGCCGTGCATCCCGTACGTGTCCATGTAGTACGCGAACCGGCCCGCGCACCCGATCCCGGACACGAACACGACCCGCTCGGGCGGGATCCCCAGCTCGGGGAAGAATGCCTGCACCGCCGCGAGCACCGCGTAGTCCCCGCAGCCCGGGCACCAGCGCGTCTCCTGGTCGGACTGGAAGTCCGCCTTGGTCAGCTCAGTCGCTGCCATATCTGGTCCTCCATCTCCGAGGGCAGCAGGGGCTGGCCCTGCACCTTCGCGTACGACTCGACGTCGACGAGGTACTTGGCGCGCAGCTCGTGCGCGAGCTGGCCGCTGTTCATCTCCGGCACGAGCACCCGCTCGTACGCGCGCAGGACCTCGCCCAGGTTCGCCGGCATCGGGTTGAGGTGATGGAGGTGCGCCGTGGCGACCCGCCCGCCACGTTCACGCACCCGCCGCGCCCCCGCGCGGATCGTCCCGAACGACGAGCCCCAGCCGAGCACCAGCAGGTCGGCGTCGGCCTCGCCGTGCACCTCGACGTCCGGCACTTCGATCCCCGCCACCTTCGCCGCGCGCAGGTCGGTCATGCGCTGGTGGTTGGGACCGTCGTAGGAGATCGCCCCGGTCTTGTCGGCCTTCTCGAGCCCGCCGATCCGGTGGGCGAGCCCGGGCGTGCCGGGAATCGCCCACGGGCGCGCCAGCCGGTCGTCGCGCGCGTAGGGCTCGAACTTGCCATCGCAGTCGGTGCGGAAGCGCGGGTTGATCGGCGTCAGGTCCGCGGCCGCCGGGATCTTCCACGGCTCGCTCGAGTTGGCGACGAAGAGATCGCTCAAGAGGATCACGGGAGTGCGGTAGGTGATCGCCACCCGCACGGCCTCATAGACCATGTCGAAGCACTGGCCCGGCGAGGAGGAGGCGAAGACGGGGAGCGGCGACTCGCCGTGGCGCCCGTACAACGCCTGCAGCAGGTCCGACTGCTCGGTCTTGGTCGGCATGCCCGTGGAGGGACCCGCCCGCTGCACGTCGATGATCACCATCGGCAGCTCGAGCATCACCGCTAGCCCGATCGTCTCGGTCTTCAGGTCGAGGCCCGGACCGGAGGTGCACGTGACGCCGAGGGCGCCGCCGAACGCCGCGCCCAGCGCCATCGACGCCGCCGCGATCTCGTCCTCGGCCTGGATCGTCCGCACCCCGAGGTCCTGCCGCCGCGAGAGCGAGTGCAGGAGGTCCGACGCGGGCGTGATCGGATAGGCGCCGAACACCAGCGGCAGCCCCGACTTGATCGACGCGGCCACGAGCCCGAGCGCCGTCGCCTCGGTCCCGTTGATGTTGCGATAGGTGCCGGGCGCGACGTCGGCGTTGGGGTGGACCTTGACCTGGACGTCGATCAGCTCGGACGTCTCACCGAAGCTCCAGCCGGCCCGGAACGCGGCCAGGTTCGCGGCGTGCACCGGCCCGCTGAACTTGGCGCCGATCCACTTCTCCGTGACGTCCGTGGGACGGTCATAGAGCCATGAGAGGACGCCGAGGGCGAACAGGTTCTTCGCCTTCTGGGCGTCCCGCGAGGAGACGCCTTCGAGCCCTTCGACCGCCCGCGCGGTCAGCGAGCTCATCGGCACCCGCTTGACCGTGAACTGGTCGAGCAGGCCGTTGTCCAGCGGCGACTCCGTGTACCCCGCCTTCTGCACCGCGCGCACCGAGAACGCGTCCTCGTTGACGAGGATCGTCGCGCCGCGGCGCATCAGCGGCAGGTTGGCCTTCAGCGCGGCGGGATTCATCGCCACCAGCACGTCCGGCGCGTCGCCGGGCGTGAGGATGTCGCGCGACGCGAAGTGGATCTGGAACGCCGACACCCCCGCGACCGTGCCGGCGGGCGCGCGGATCTCCGCCGGGAAGTCCGGCAGCGTCGCGAGATCGTTCCCGAACACCGCGGTCGCGTCCGTGAAGCGGCTCCCGGCGAGCTGCATCCCGTCGCCGGAGTCTCCTGCCATTCGCACGACGACCCGTTCGCGCGTCTCTGTGGCCTTCACACCCTGACTTATGCCTATGCGGTCGGACGGTTTCAATGCGCTGCCTGTTGATGAACCTACACGCTCCGCAGGCGCCAGGGATTACCTAGGCGTTGCAGTTGGTTCACTTCCTGTCGTGAAGACCGCGGTCGAGTTGAGAGCGGCGTTTGCCGCACGTGAGGTGTCCCCCGTCGAGATCGTCGACGCCGCCGCCGAGCACGCCGAGCTCGGCGCGTTCGTGACGCTCACGCTCGAGCGCGCCCGCGAGGAGGCCAAGCGCGCCGAGCAGGCGTACGCCGATGGCACGGCGCGCCCGCTCGAAGGGCTCACGCTCGCGGTCAAGGACCTCTACGACACGCAAGGCGTCGAGACCACGTACGGGTCGAAGATCTTCAAGGGCCACGTGCCGAAGGCGGACGCGTCCGCCGTCGCCCGCGCGCGGGCGGCGGGGGCGATCGTCGTCGGCAAGACGCTCACCCACGAGTTCGCGTGGGGGATCACGTCCAACAACCCGCACTTCCCGCCGTGCCGGAACCCGTGGGACCCGGAGCGGATTCCCGGCGGGTCGTCGGGCGGGAGCGCGGTCGCCGTCGCGACCGGCCAGGCCGCGCTCGCGCTCGGCACGGACACCGGCGGCTCGATCCGGATCCCGGCCGCGTTCTGCGGCGTGTCCGGCCTGAAGCCGACCTACAACCGGATCTCCGTGGCGGGCGTGTTCCCGCTCGCCCGCTCGCTCGACCATGCCGGGCCGATGGCGCGCACACCCGAGGACGTGCGCCTGCTGTTCGAGGCGCTGACCGGCGCCCGCGCCACCTCCGCCGGCGAGCCGCGGGTCGCCATCGCGCCGGCGCTGCATCTGCACCCGCTCTCGCCGGCGATCCAGGCCGCGTTCGACCGCGCCGTCAGCGCCATGGGCGCGTTCGAGCTCCCGTTCGACGAGGCCGAGCGCATCTACCCCGCCTACGCGGCACTGCAGAACGTCGAGGCCGCGCACACGCACGCGGCGACGTTCCCGTCGCGCCGCGACGAGTACGGCGTGGACGTCGCGGCGCGGATCGACCGCGCGCGCACCAACACCCTCACCGACTACCTCGAGGCCACGGTCGCCCGCGAGCGCCTGCGGGCGGGGTTCGCCAGGCTCTTCGCCGACGCCGACCTGCTGCTCTCACCGATCCACGCGGTCCCGCCGGAGCCGCGCACGGCCGACAGCGCCGCCCAGACGCTGCGCGACGCCGTCCTGCCGTTCACGGTCCCGCAGAACATGACCGGGCTTCCGGCCGCGGCGGTGCCGATCGGCTTCGACGACCTCGGCCTGCCGATCGGCGTGCAGCTCACCGGGCCCCCGCAGAGCGAGGGCCGGGTGCTCGCCGCCGCCGAGGCGCTGTTCGCGCGCACCAGCGCTATGCGAACTTCACCTTCACTGCCTTGATCTTGTTCTTGCCCCCGTCGGCCTGCAGGAGGTACGTCCCCTTCAAGCGCGGGTAGGTCTTGACCTTCACCCGCTTGCCCTTGCGCTTGACCGTCTTGGTGCCGGTCGCCTTGACCTTGAGCGCGAGCTTCTTGCCCTTGATCGTGCCGGTGGCGATCGTCACGCAGGCACGCGTGAGCTTGACCTTGTAGGTCGAGCGCTTCTTGGCGCCGATCTGCTTGCTGACCGAGAGACCCGGCTTGGCGACGCCGGCCTTGCGGGCGGCACCGCGCAGGCGGACGGTGAACGTGCGCGAGGTCTTCGGGTCGACGCACGTGGGCTTCGGAGCGGCCTGCGCCGCCGCCGCGTTGCAGCGCGCGATGAACGCGTCCAGCGCCGGGGCCTGCTCGGCGGGGAGCCCCGGGTCGGCGCGCCCGGCGCGGGCCTCGTCGCACGTCGCCGCGGCGACGCCTCCGGGCGCGACATGCACCGTCAGGTGCGTCGAGCCCATCGCCTCGCCGGCGCCGTCGACGAACTCGACGTCCGTCTCCGCGTCCGTGCCGGGGCTGAGCGCCGCGGTGTCGACGCGCACGCCGGCCGACCCCTGCGCGCCGGGCGCGAGGTCGATCGCAGCGCCGCTTGCCAGTGACACACCGGGCGGAGGAAGCACGAGCCGCGGTGTCACGCCGAACCCGGCCTGCCCGGCGTTGGACAGCACGAGCGGGATGCCGACGACGCCCGAGCCGGGATAGACCGTCACCTCGGTCGCGCCGGGGTTGAGCAGCGAGTACGTCGGCCACCAGACGCCATCCTTGATCGCCTGCGCGATCGTCGGTTCAGCCGTGCCCGGCTGACGGATGGCCGTCATCGCCGCATTGCGCGCGTCCCAGCCCTGCCCCACGCCCCAGAACTGCAGGTGTGTGTAGTCCTCGGACCCGTAGACGTAGTTGAGGTCCGGGCGCGTGCACGGGGTTTGATCGTCGACGCACGCGGGGCTCTGGAGATTCGTGTTCGTCGACCCGTCGCGAACCGGGCCGTCGCAGTTCCAGTCGATGCCGCCCCAGCTGTCCTTGTAGGTCAGATCGCCGTTCGGGCACCAGAACTTGACCTGCAGATGCGCGAACGGATCGGGATCGAGCCCGTCCTCCTCCGCGAGGTCGTGCGTGTCCAGCGTGGCGTGCTCGATCGGCGAGAACCCGATGATCCCGTTGATCTGGCTGTTGCTCTGCAGCCCGGTGTTGGAATAGAAGTAGTTCATGATCGACAGGTAGTTCGCCTTCTGGTTGGCGTGCTGACTGGCGGGGTCCTCACCGTGCGCCCGCCCACCATGGCCGAGGCCGAGGTTGTGGCCGAGCTCGTGCGCGAGCGTGACCGCCTCCTGCGTATCCGTGGCGACGGCCTCGACCGGGCGCGCGAGGTCCTTCTTGTCCGGCTTCCACTCCAGCGCCTTCTTGGCCATGATCAGGTCGTGGCCCGGGATGCCCCGGCTCCAGCCCGTCGTGCACCCGTCGCCCACGCAGTCGATCTCGTCGACGTAGAGCACGTAGTGAAAGACCCCGCGCCGTGCACGGGTGACGTTCGCCGTTCGGAACTCGTCGAGTTGGCGCCAGTTGGCGTCCCATTCGGGGAAGCGCGTGCCGTTGCGGATCGCGTTCGCGCGGCTGCGCGAGCCCCACGTCTCGCCCGTGTTGACGTTCATCAGGGCATTCGGGCCGGCGTCGATGTGCAGGTGGATCCCCTGCGCGGCGCCGTCGTTGGGCACCGGGAAGCTGTTGTACGAGCGCGCGGCCTTGTTCACGGCCGCGATCGACGGGTGCGCGTCGAAGCCGCCGCCCGCCGGGATCGGCCCGATCTTGCGCCCGTCCTTCGTCAGCCAGTCGACCTCGACGAACAGGTCCTTGCGCTTCGGATCGGCGCCCATGGCGGGCAGGTCGAGGTCGATCGTGCCGTCGCCGTCGGTGTCGGCGCCGTTGCGCTCCCAGTCGTCGGAGATGCCGTCGTGGTCGTCGTCGCGGTCGCCGACGCCGCGGGCGTCGGAGCAGATGCTGTCGACGAGGAAGAAGTTGCCCGTGTCGTGCACGACCACGTAGTCGATGTCGGGCGCGGGGCGCTTGATCCGCAGCTCGATCATCTTGCCGGTGTTGAGCGTCGTCGGCGTGGGGCCGGCCCGTTCGAGCAGGGTGCCGGAGCTGTCGTAGGCCTCGAGATAGACCGAGGTGTTCGCCGAGATGAGCAGGCTGAAGTCGCTCGCGTTGCCGACGGTCAGGTCGATCCGGCCGGCGCCCTGGCTCGTGCCCAGCCACGCCCAGTGCGTGCCCTGGCTGGTGTAGCTGCCGTTCGGGTACTTGCCGTTGTAGTTGTCCGTGGCGAAGTCGCCGACCCGCCACGTGAAGCCGTTGGTCGTCGTGAACTCGACGCCGGGGAAGCTCGCCGCCGAGAGATCGTCCTGGTCGTCGAAGGTCTCGAAGTCGATCCCGCCCGCGGTCGGGCAGTGATACGCGTCGGGGTTACCGATCGTCGTCACGCTGGGTGTGGCGGTGGCGGACGCCGGAACGCCCACTACAGCCACGAGGGCCAGCACCAATGCCAAACGCACCATCGACCGACGGGATTGCACAGCGGACCTCCATGCCGGGGGCAACTCTCCGCGCGGACGGCCGCGGTGGGCAGGACCCTACATGAAGGTTGCTGCGCGGTGGAGAAAGTTTCAGCGTGACAGCATCGGCGAAGGCGGAATCCGCGTCGTCCCGGTGACCTGCGGGATCCGCATCCCGACCTGATCCTCGAAGCACCAGCACCAGTCCTCGCCCGGCTCCAGCGAGCGGATGATCGGGTGCTCGAGCGACGCGTGCGCGGTCGCGTGCTTGTTGGGCGAGTCGTCGCAGCAGCCGACGTGGCCGCAGTGCAGGCAGATACGCAGGTGCAGCCAGACGCCACCGGTCTTGAGGCAGTCCTCGCAGCCGGCGACCTCCTCCGGCAGCTCGGTGATCTCGATCGTGTCCAGGTGCGTGCAACTCGTCATTTCTTCACTCCATCGAGGGGCAGCCAGACGTGGAAGACCGTGCCGCCGTCGCCTGTGTCGAACGTGATCGAGCCGCTGTGGCGCTGTTCGACGATGCGCCGCGCGGTGTCCAGCCCCATGCCCGTGCCGCTGCCCGGGGCTTTCGTGGTGAAGAAGGGATCGAAGATGTGCGAGCGCGCCTCGGCCGGGATGCCGGGTCCGTCGTCGGCGATGTCGACCTTGATGCAGCCGTTGTCGGGCCGCGTCGTGATCTGGATCTCGCCGGTCTCGCCGAGCGCGCCGATCGCGTTGTCGAGCAGGTTCGTCCAGACCTGGTTGAGCTCGGAGCCGTACATCATCAGCTGCGGCAGCGTCTTGTCGTAGTCGCGCTTGACCCTGATCTGCGTGTGCTTGAGCTTGTGGCCGAGCATGACCAGCGTGCTGTCGATGCCCTCGTGGACGTCGGCCTGCACGACCCCGCCGCGGTCCATGTACGCGTAGGTCTTGATCGCCTTGACCAGGCCGGACATGCGCTCGGTGGACTCGACGAGCTCGGTCGCGAGCTCGTGCGCGGTCAGCGACGCGGCGACCCACGCGAGCGTCTTGCCCGTCGCCGGACCGGCGACCGCCTGCACGCGGTCGACCCAGTCGGCGTCGAGCCCGGACAGCGCGAGCGGCTCGGCGAACTTCCAGGCGTCCTCGATGTCGCGGTCCTCGAGCGTCTCGAGCATCGCGTCCTCGGCGTCGGACGCGTCGAGGGCGTCGAGCGAGCCGCGCACCATGCACATGCCGAGCGCCTCCTGCTGGAGCCGCAGCAGCTTCTCCGCGTCGGTGCGCTCGATCCCGCTGTTGACGAACGCGTGCAGCGCGTGGTTGATGACCTCGACGGCGTCGACGAGGTCGGACGCCGCGCGGCGCGCGGCCGCGGCGGGGTTGTTGAGCTCGTGGGCGAGGCCCGCGGCCATCGTGCCGAGCGAGGTCAGCCGCTCGCGCGACGACTCGCGCTGGTTGAGTCCCCGCATCACCGGCCCGATCACGTGCATGACCTTGCGGTGCACCGTGTGGTCCTGGAGCGCGAGCTCGATGAAGCGGTCGCGGGGGACGATCGCCACGCGGCACGGGCCGTCGGCCTCGACCGTGATCGGGACGGGGCTCTCGGTGATCGCCGCGATCGCGCCGATCCACGTCGGCGCGGTGTTCGCGTTGCCCGGCTCGCGCCGGCCGTCGACGGTCATGAAGGCCTTCGTGCGCCCGGTGAACAGCAGCAGCGGGCCCGGCGAGGAGCCCTGCTCGAGCAGCACGTCGCCGTCGTCGGCGTCCCTGATCTCGATCGTCGCCGCCCAGGCGTCGAGGCGCTCGTCGGAGAGCTCCTCGAAGAGGTCCATGCCGCGGAGCTCCTCTCGAACGGTCATTCGGCGAGGTACTCGTGGATCAGGGACACGGCCATCGAGCCTTCGCCGACCGCGCTCGCGACGCGCTTGATCGAGCGCGCGCGCACGTCGCCGGCGACGAACACGCCGGGCACGGTGGTCTCGAGCACGTACGGGTCGCGCTTGAGCGGGAAGCCCGCGGCCTTGGCGTCCGCGCCGGCGAGGATGAAGCCGCGCTTGTCGCGGCCGACGACGCCCTCCAGCCAGTCGGTGCGCGGGGCGGCGCCGATGAACACGAACGTCGCGTCGACGTCCTCGTCGTGCTCGCCGTCGTCGTCGCGGATCCGCAACGAGTGCAGGTGGTCGTTCCCCTCGGCCGCCACGGCCTGCGCGTGCGTCCGCACGTCGATGTTCGGGATGTTCGCGATCTGCTCGATCAGGTAGTGCGACATCGACTTCTCGAGGCTGTCGCCGCGGACGAGCATCGTGACCTTGCCCGCGTAGCCGGAGAAGTGCACGGCGGCCTGGCCGGCGGAGTTCGCGCCGCCGATGATCACCACGTGCTGGTCCTTGCACGAGCGCGCCTCGGTCAGCGCCGCGCCGTAGTAGATGCCCTTGCCGGTGAAGGTCTCGAAGCCGGGGGCGGTCAGCTGGTTGTAGGAGACGCCGCTCGCCACCAGCACGCAGTTGGCGGAGAGCGTCCCACCGCCGGAGAGCTCGACGATCCGCCCGGCGCCCTCGACCCGCAGCGCGGTCGCGTCCTGGATCGAGAGCAGCTCGGCGCCGAGGCGGCGCGCCTGGTCGGTGGCGCGTCTCGCCAGATCCGAGCCGGAGAGACCTGCCGGGAAGCCGAGGTAGTTCTCGATGCGGCTGCTCGTTCCCGCCTGCCCGCCCGGAGCTTCGCGCTCGACCATCACGGTCTTCAAGCCCTCGGATGCGCCGTACACCGCCGCCGCGAGGCCCGCGGGCCCGCCACCGACGATCGCCAGGTCGTAGTGGTCGGACGCCGGCGCCGCGGACACGCCGAGGCGCTCCGCGAGCTCGAGGATCGTCGGGCGCTCGAGCATCGTCCCGTCCTCGAGCAGCGCGACCGGCAGCCGCTCGCCGTCGACGTCGGCGACGGTCAGCAACTCGCGCGCCTCGGCGTCGCGCTCGACGTCCAGCCAGCGCATCGGCACGCGGTTGCGGGCGAGGAAGTCGCGCAGGTCGTGGCTGTCGCGGCTGAAGCGGTGACCGATGACCCGCACGCCGCCGGACTCGAGCGCAGCGCCCGCCTCCCACGTCGTCAGCAGGTCCTCCACCACCGGATAGAGCTGCTCCTCCGGCGGGTCCCACGGCTTGAGCAGGTAGTAGTCGAGGTCGACCTCGTTGATCGCCTGGATCGCCGCCTCGGTGTCCGCGTAGGCCGTCAGCAGCACGCGCTTGGCGTCCGGCACGAGCTTGCGCGCCTCGACCAGGTACTCGGTGCCGGACATCACGGGCATGCGCTGATCGGCGACGAGCAGCGCGACCTGCTCGCCGCGGCTGACGAGTTCCTTGAGCGCCTTCAGCGCCTCGTCGCCGGATGTCGCGCGCACGATCCGGTAGCGCTCGCCGAACTGCCGGCGCAGGTCGCGGGCGACGGCCGCCAGGACGGCGGGCTCGTCGTCGACGCAGACGATCGCCGGACGGCGGCGGCGGGGCTCGGATGCCTCCATGCCAGAAACCCTAGATGACCTGGACCGGCGTCCCGATGGCCACGAAGTCGTAGACGAGCTTGGCCTCCGGCAGCGGGACGCGGGCGCAGCCGTGGGACGCGGGGTTCGCGGGAACGTCGGCGTAGCCGTGGATCGCCCATCCGCCCACCCAGTAGGCCGCGTACGGCAGCCAGGTCTTGTACGGCACCGACCAGGACTTGACCTCCTTGCGGTAGATCTTCCACTTGCCGGGCGGGGTGCCGATGTCGGGGCTGTCGCCGCCGATCCCGGTGGAGGTGTGGATCGCGCGCACGACGCGCCCGTTGTTGATCAGCAGCAGGACGCCGCGCGACCGGTAGATCTCGACCCGCTTGCCCTTGCTCGAGCGGTCGAGCGGAAGCGGGCGGCCGGCCTTGTCGAGCTTGCCCTGGGTCATCGGGCCGACGACGCCGTCGCGGGTCAGGCCGCTCCAGGCCTGGAAGGCGATCACCGCCTGCATCGTCCGGTAGTCCCACTTGCCGGTCACGGCGTCGTTCGGGAGGTAGCCGAGGCTCGCGAGCTTGGTCTGCACGGCCTTCGGGTCCGCGGGCGCCGCCGTCTTCTTCGTCGGCGGCTTGGGCATCGTGAACGGCTCGGGCCCGAAGTCCCCGCGGCTGTACGACTTCCCGTCGATCTCAACCTCGTCCTCGCCCGTCGCCGTGGCGGTGTAGACGACCTGCGCCAGCGACGCGTACTCGAGGTTGGGCGTGAAGTCGATGCTCGTGTCCTTGATCGTGAACGTCTCGCCGGCCGGGATCGTCGTGCCGTAGCCGGCCGGCGGGCCCTTGAGCAGCTCCTTGATGGCCGGCTCCATGCCGGCGGGGAGGTCGCGGGTCACGTAGGCGAGCTGCTCGCCCTTCGTGAAGTAGATGCGGGTGTCGTCCGCGCGGGCGACCGCCGGAGCGAGGAACACGACGACGGCAGCGAGCAGGGCGGCGCGGAACATGGCCCGGCAGTCTGGCGAGGAGCGGGCCGGCGTGCATCCGTCGCATGACTGCGGTCATGATGCAGCGCGTGCTCGACGCGATCGAAGCCGCGGTGGATGCCGCCACACACGGCGGCCACGGACGGCTCTTCCTCCTCCATGGGCGGCTCGACGAGGCGCTGAGCGGCTTCGCCCATCACCGCGGTGAGCTGCTCGTCGGCGCCTTCGGGCCGGGCGGCGACTTCGCGGACGCCGACCCGGACACGCTGGTCGCCGACGTCCAGGCGCTGCTCGACGGCGGGCGCACGGTCGTGCTCGGGCTGGCCGACATCGATCGCGCGTTCCCGCCGCTGCGCTGGCATGACGTGTTCCTCGCCCACACGCTGCCCGCGCTGGTCGCCGAGCACCGGCTGGTCGTCGTCGCCTCGTGCACGGTCGACGCCGTGCTCGAAGGGCTCGACGCCGAGCGGCTGACGCTCCCCGCCGGCCCTGTGGACGTCGCCGCCGCGGACGCGCCGCTGCGGGACGCGTTCGCGCACCTCGACGAGCCGACCGCCGCCGCGGGCGTCGCGCTCGCGGACCGGGTGCTGCGGACCGCGGCCTTGGAGGGCGAGGTCTTCACGGTCGCCGCGGTCGCGCGCGTGCTCGACGAGGACGCCGACCAGCTCACCGATTGGCTGGACGACCACCTGGACGACGTGCTGGAGGACATCGGCTTCACCTCCGGCCGCGAACGCCAGCTCGCGCGCTACCGGTTCCGCGCGCACGAGGTGTGGCGCGCCCTGCACGCCGATCCGCCCGGGCGACGCGTGGCGCGCCGCTACGCCGACGCGCTCGCCGACCTCTACGGGCCGGCCGCGGCGCCGGTCGCGCTGCGGATCTGGGAGCTGTCGGCGTCCGAGGACCCGCAGGACTATCTGCAGCTCGCCAACGGGGCCGCCACCGAGCACGATCACGTCCGGCTGCTCGAGGCCTCCCCCAACCTCGCATCGTTGCGCGCGGTCGTGTTCTCGCTGCCGAGCGACGAGCTGCTGCGCCATGCGCGGGTGCTCGCCGCCGGGGAGGGCTCGCCGGAGCTCTACGACGTGCTGGGCGTCGCCGCCGCGCGCGAGCAGTGGCTCGGGGACGCCGCGCGCTGCCAGGCACTCGCGCTCGACCTGGTGGACGACCCGTTCGCCGTCGTGCAGCGCTGCATCGGCCTGGCGGGCGCGCTGCTCGAGCTCGCGCGCTGGCAGACGGGCGGCGAGCCGCGGCTGGGGCTCTCGGTCGACTGGCTCGACGCGATCGTGGGTGAGCCGGAGCGGCTGCAGGAAGAGGCCTCGCTGCGGCTCGAACGCGCCGGGACGGCGCTCGAGCGCGTCGCGGAGGGTGACCGCGAGCACTGGCGCGCCCACCTTCAGCACGCGGTCGCGCAGCTGGACGCCGTGCGCGGCGACCACGAGGCGGCGCGGGCGGGCGAGGAGCACGCCCTCGAGCTGCTCGTCGCGTCGCCGTCGGACTGCAACCTGCCGATGCTCGCGCTGTTCGCGCTCGCCGATGCGCGCACGGAGCTCGCCGACCACGACGGTGCCCGCGAGGCCGCGCGCCAGGGCGTGCAGGTCGCGGTCGCGCGCTCGGAGCTCGGCGAGGCGGCCCGCGGGCTGGCGAAGGTCGGGCGGGCGGAGCTGGCGCTCGGCGACTCCGGCGCCGCGGCGCAGGTGCTCGCGTTCAGCCTCGTGATCGTGCGCGAGCTCGGGCTGCGCTGGGCCGAGCCCGGCCTGTGGGCGCAGCTGGCGGAGTGCCTTGACGGGGAGGCCGCGCAGACCTGCCTGACGATGGCGGGCGACGAGCGGGCGCCCGCCTTCCTTCGCGAGGTGACCGGCATCGATCGCGACGCGACCGAGGCGTTCCTCGGGTCCCTCGCCGGCGGCGGTTAAGGCACGGCGTGCGCCATGTCGCCCTGGATCTCGGGCAGCGTGAGCGCGCGGTTGTAGATGCGGATCTCGTCGATCGCGCCGGTGAAGAACTCTGAGCCGAGGACGTTGCCGCCGATGCGCAGCGGGCCACCGGACGCGCGCATCGTCCCGCTGAGCGGACGCGAGCCGACCTCGACGCCGTCGGCGAACAGCCGCAGCGTCGTCCGGTCCCACGTCGTCGTCAGATAGGTCCACGTGTTCAGCGCTGTGGTCGCCGAGCCGGTGACGGCGTAGTCGGCGGTCGTGTAGACGTGCCCGCTGGGCTTGCCGGTCCCGTCGCCCGCGTAGAGCCGGTAGACCATGCCGTCGGGCATCTCCTTCGCGAGCACCGTGCGCGCGATCGTGCCGAGCGCCGACGGCTTCACCCAGGCCGACATCGTGATCCCGGTGCGCAGGTCGAGCGAGTCGGCGTCGACCACGGTCATCCAGTCGTCGATCCCGTCGAAGCTCAGCGCGCGGCCGAACTTGCCGGCGACGATCCGGGAGGGACCGGCGGTGCGACCGGCGTTACCGGTGCCGGAGAGGTCCGCGACCGTGGTCCCGCTCGGCTCCTCGAACCCGTACGCGGCGATGAGACCGGTGGGGATCGGCGTGGGCGTGGGCGTCGCGGTCGGAGTCGGAGTGGGCGTCGCGGTCGGCGTGGGCGTGGGCGTCGGAGTCGGAGTCGGCGTTTCCGTGCGCGTGGGCGTCGGCGTTTCCGTCGGCGTTTCCATCGGCGTTTCCGTGGGCGTCGGCGTCGGCGTCGGCGTCGGCGTCGGCGTCGGCGTCGGCGTCGGCGTCGGCGTCGGCGGGATCGTGCACGTGACCGGGGCGGCCATGTCCGACTGAATCTCCGCGGCGCCCAGGGCGCGGTTGTAGACGCGGACCTCGTCGATCAGGCCGTTGAACCACTCGGGCCAGATCGCGTTGCCGCCGATCCGCAGGGCGCCGGTGCCGATGGCCGCCGCGCCGCTGACCGCCCTGCTGGAGACCTGGACGCCGTTGACGAACAGCCGCAGCGTCGTGCCGTCATAGGTGGTCGCGACGTGGGTCCAGACCCCGACCGGCAGCGTCGACGTGCTCTTGGTGCTCTGCTCGCCCGGCAGCGCGACGTACCCACCCGCCTGCGCGGTGTCCGTGTTCCCGTAGAGCGCGTAGCTGATCGCGCCGGTGCGCTCCTTGAGCAGGATCGTGCGCCAGCTCCCGGTCGACTGGGCGGGATCGACCCACGCGGACAACGTGAGGCCGGTCGTCAGGTCGAGCGAGGTCGCGTCCGGGATCGCGACGAGGTCGTTGACGCCGTCGAAGCTCAGCGCGCCGCCGAAGCGTCCGCCCGCGACCCGCGTCGCGCCCGACACCGTCCCGGCGTTGCCCGCGCCCGAGGCGTCGCTCACGGCGCTGCCCGACGTCTCGTCGAAGCCCCACGCGCCGACCAACCCGCTCGGCCGCGTGCACGACGGGGCATCGGTGACGGTGAACGTCACCCCGATCTTCGCATCGCCCGCGCTGGAGGAGATCGTCACCGTGCCGGTGCGCACGCCAGGCGAGAGGCCCACCGTCGACGGCGTCACCGACACCGTGCGCGGCGCGGTCCCACCCGCCGGGTCGACCGTCAGCCACGGCACATCGGCGGAGGCCGTGAACGAGAGCGTGCCGCCGCCCGCGTTGGTCACGTTGATCGCCTTGGTCTCGACGGTCGCGGCACCCTGGACGGCGCTGAACGCGAGCGACGACGGCGCCGCGGCCAGCACCGGCGGCTGCGCGGGAGCGTCGACCGTGAAGGTCACGGGCACCGTCTTCGCCGCCGCGCCGGGTGCCGTCAGCGTGATCGTCGCGCTGTACGTCCCCGCGGCGAGGCCGGCGATCGACGGCGTCGCGGTGATCGTGTCCGCGCTGGTCGTGAGCGACAGCCACGCGGCGTCATCGGTCGCCGTCCAGCTCAGCGTCCCGCCGCCCACGTTGGCGATCGCGAGCGTCTTCGCCGCGGGACTCGCCCCACCGGCCGTGCCGGCGAACGCCAGCGACGAGGGCGAGACGCCGATCGCGGGCGCGGCCGTCACGGTGACCGTGACCGCGATGACGCGGGTCGCCCCGCCCCCGGCCACGGTGACGTTCGCGGTGTACGTGCCCGGTGCCAGGCCGGCGGTGTTCGGGCTGACGACGACCGTCCCGGCGTCCGTCCCGCTCGCGGGGGCGACCTTCAGCCACGCGGTGTCGCTCGACGCCGTCCACGGCAGCGAGCCGCCGCCGGAGTTGGCGACGTCGAGCGCCTGCGGGTTCGGCAGCGCGCCGCCCTGCACGGCGGTGAAGGCGAGCGAGCCCGGCGCGACCGCCAAGGCCGGCGCCTCCGGGTCGGTCACGCACGTCACCGGGCGGGTCATGTCGACGCGGACCTCGGAGCCCGAGAGCGCCCGGTCGTAGACGCGCAGGTCGTCGAGGCGGCCGGCGAACCACTCGCTCCAGATCGTGTTGCCGCCGAAGCGCAGGGCGCCGTCGGACTCGGTGATCAGGCCCTCGACGGGAACCGCCGAGACCTCGTCGCCGTTGACGTAGAGCGTCAGCGTCTCGCCGTCGTAGGTGGCGGCGAGGTGGGACCACATCCCGGTGGGCAGCGCCGCGCCCTGAGCGCGGTTCTCGCCCCCGGTCGACATGTTCACGCTCGTCCCCTCGCCGTCGTGCGCGTACAGCGCCCACGACAGGTCGCCCGGCTGCTCCTTGAGCATCACGGTGCGCCACGAGGAGCTGAGCGACGCCGGGTTGACCCACCCCTCGAGCGTCATCCCGTCGCGCAGGTCGAGCGACGGCGAGTCCGGCACCGTGACCAGGTCGCTGCTGCCGTCGAAGCTGAGCGCCGACCCGAAGCGGCCGTCGGTCACGCGCGTGGCGCCCGAGATCGTGCCGAGGTTGCCGTGACCCGAGGTGTCGTAGACGACCTCGCCCGACGGCTCGTCGAAGCCCCACGCGCCGACGAGGCCGTCGCGCACCGGGCACGCCGTCTCGCCATAGCGGACCGTGTAGGTGCCGCCGGAGCCGGCCACGAAGGAATGGGTGGAGGCACCGCCGTCGGACCACGAGGCGAAGTCGTAGGAGAAGCCGTCGACGAGCTGCGTCGGCGGCGCCGCGACACCCACCGTCGAGCCCTGCGCGACACGCCGCGTGAACGGCGTCGTCTCCGCCTCGCCCCCGACCGCGACGGTCAGGCCGGACGGGACGCTGTCGATCGTCAGGTCCACGGTCTTCGGATCGATCCGCACCGAGTCCTTGCCACGGAGGCCGTTGGCGACGTCGGTCCCGGTCAGGCTGAGCGTGATGTAGGACGGGTACTCGTGGTCCGGGTACTTGAACGTGCCCGCGCGCACCCCGGTGAAGTCCTGCAGGTGGTGGACGTGGCAGCTCGTGGCGACGATCGCCGAGCAGTGGTGCAGGTCGACGGTCCACACGAGCGCGCTCGCGGGCAGTTCCTTGCCGTCCGCCCCCGTGGCCGTGCCGGAGAAGTCGATCGCGTCGCCGACGGCGTACGTCGTCCCCGCGGCGGGACCCGCGATCCTGGCCGTCGGCGGCGTGCCCACGGTGATCTCGGTGGTCTCGGTGTCCTCCAGGCCGGACGGGTCGCTGACGCGCAGGCGCACCGTGACGCTGCCCTCGCTCGCGTAGGTGTTGCTCGGTGTGGGCGACGTGCTGTCGTCGTATGCGCCGTCGCCGTCGAGGTCCCACGCGTAGGTGAGCGGGTCGTCGTTGGGGTCGCTGGAGTCCGTGGCGTCGAAGCGCACGGTCAGCGGAGCGGCGCCGGAGGACGGCGTCGCGGTGAACGCGGCGGTCGGCGCCTGGTTGGGGTTGATCGCGCGGATCCGGCGGATCGTGCCCGTGCCGACGTCGGCGTAGTAGAGGTCCCCGCTCGGGCCGACCTCGAGGTCGACCGGGAACTGCGCGCCGTCGGCGAAGACCTGCACCGTCGCCGGGTTCGGCGTGCCGTCGGCGTTCGGGAACATCACCCAGATGCACATCCGCGCGTAGTCGGCGAAGAACATCGCGCCCTTGTAGGCGCTGGGGAACGTGTTGCCGTCGTAGAACGTCACGCCGGAGATCGACGAGGTACCGACCGAGCAGTCCTCGTCGGCGACCTTGGAGGCGTGGTTGTACGTGTACAGCGGGGCGACCACGTCACCGCTGGCGTACAGGCTCTTGCACAGGTTCAGGCCGATCGCCTCGTAGCCGCTCTGGCGCCCGTTGCCCTCGTAGCAGGGCCAGCCGTAGTTGCGGACCTTCGACGTGTCCGGGACGCGATCGAGCTCCTCCCACGCGAGCCAGCCGACGTCGCCGACGTAGGCGTCGTTCGTGCCCGGCCGGAACGCGAAGCGGAACGGGTTGCGGAAGCCGTACGCGACGATCCGGCGCGCGTTGATGTCGCCCGTGCCCGGGTTGTCCGGGAGCGGGTCGCCGGTGTCCGGGTCCAGGCGCAGCAGGGCGCCACTGAGGCCCGTCGGGTCGCCGGTCGTGCGGACGTCCTGGGAGCGCAGCGCGCCGCCCTCGGCGGTGGGCGGCGTCTGGGCGCCGCCGACGCCCGCGGGCGGGTCGCCGCACGGGTTGACCGGCGCGCCCTCCTGGCCGTAGTCGGCGAAGACGTAGCTGGCGCCGTCGCCCGCGGTCGCGTAGAGCGCGCCGTCGGCGCCGAAGTGCAGGTCGCCGAGCGAGTGGCTGGAGAACTGCTGGCACCACTGGTCGGTGATGAGCGGGTGCTCGGAGCCGTCCGGCAGGATCTTCGACAGGCGGCCGCTGACGACGCAGCCGTCGACGTCGGCGCCGGGCGGGTCCGGGCAGTTGTCGTTCCAGCGCGGCGCGGTCTGCCCGATCGGCGCGTCGTACGTGTAGAGCACGTAGAGGTACGGGCGGCCGGTGGTGAAGCCCGGGTCGAGCGTCATCCCGAGCAGCCCGCGGTCCCCGAAGAAGGCGACCTGGTCGCGCAGGTCGGCGTAGATCGACGGCGTCGTGTCCTCGACGCCGTCGTAGACCTTGATCACGCCGTCGAGCTGGGCGACGAAGACGCGCCCGTCGGGCGCGAACGCGATCTGCGACGGCGCGGTGAGGTCGTCGAACGCGACCTCCTCGACGAAGTCGTCGGGGACCTTCGCTCCGGCGGCCAGCGATTGCGCGGCAAAGGGGTCGGAAGTGACGACGTCGGCGGCCCGCGCCGGCGAGGCGGCGAGCAGCAGCGTCAGACCGACCAGGCAGGCGAGGAGGGAGCGCACCGCGCGGAGAGGCTAGGTGGGCCTGTTGGTCCCTACAACAGGACCAAGGTCTAGAAATGCAACCGATTCACTGACTGGGGAAGAAGGACTCCACGCGCAGTTCCTGGAGCGTGATGTCCTGCGGCGTCCCGACCGTCGTGACAAGTGAGAAATAGCTGAGTTCGCGGCCGGCCTTGGCGAAGCGGATCGGCAGCAGCGGGAGCGGTGTGCGCGCGAAGTCCGGGGTGCGCCAGTGGGCGGGGATGCCATCGTCGGCGAGCACCTCGTCGAGCAGGCGGCGGGTGACGAGGTCCGGTACGCCGCCGATCGCCTCGCGATGCACGCGTTGGACGAGCGCCTCGCCGGTCTCGTCCCAGTTGGCGACGTGGGGGCGCAGCGGACCGAACATCAGGCGCACGATGTTCCGTTCCGCGGTGGCGCCGTCGAGCAGCCAGCCGAAGAGCTCGTCCGCCGCCGGGTTGGCGCGCAGCAGGTTCCAGTGGCGGTCCATGACGACCGCCGGGTGTGGCAGGTGGGTGAGCATCGTGTTGAGCGCGTCGTTGACGGCTGTCATGGAAATGTCATCGAGCCCGGTCTCGCGGTACTGCGGCGCGTACCCGGCCGCGAGCAGGACCTGGTTGCGCTCGCGCAGCGGGACGTCGAGCGCGCGGGTGAGCGTGAGGACCATCTCGCGGCTCGGGTTCGCGCGGCCGCTCTCGACGAACGAGACGTGCCGCGGCGTCACGCCCGCCTCGTGGGCGAGCGCGAGCTGGCTCATCCGGCGCTCCGCGCGCCAGTGCTGCAACAGGACTCCGACGGGGCTGGCCACCGCGCAAGCCTCTCATCCGCGGTGGGGCGACGCACTTCCCCGGGAGGGAATTGTTCCGCGTCCTCGATCGCTTGAGCCTGTGCCGCCATGAGCACATTCACGATCCACCCCGGTTCGAGCGAGACCCTGTCGGCGCTCGAGCGCAACATCGGGTTCATCCCGAACCTCGCGGCCGCGATCGGCGCCTCGCCGACCGCGATCTCCGGCTTCGTCGGCCTCCAGACCGCGCTGCGCGGCTCGACGCTGAGCGGCCTGGAACGCGAGATCGTCGGCGTCACCGTGAGCCGCTTCAACGACTGCGCGTACTCGCTCGCGGCGCATTCGAAGTTCGCGCGGTCCAGCGGCGGCTCCGCGGAGCTCGTGGCCGCGCTGGTCGACGGGTCGCCGCTGGCGGACGAGCGGCACGAGGCGCTGCGGGCGTTCGCCATCGCGCTGCTCGAGCAGCGCGGTCACGTGTCCACCGACCTCGAGCCCGAGACCGCGCTCGAGGTGATCGCCCAGGTCGCCTACACGACGTTCGCCAACTACGCCGCCGACGTGTCGGGGGCGGCGATCGACGACGCGTTCCGCGCGTAGCCGATCCGCAGCGCGGCGGTCAGCTCGACCAGCTCGGCGAAGCGGCGCGGGTCGCGGCCGGTCAGCTCCTGCACGCGTGTGAGGCGGTAGTGGACGGTGTTGGGGTGGACGCCGAGCGCGGCGGCGGTGCGCGCGACGTTCAGGTCGGCCGCCGCATAGGCGTGCAGGGTCTCCGCGAGGTTCCCGAGCTGGTCCAGGCCGCGCGGGAGCAGACGGTGCGCGGTGTCGTCGGCGGCCTCGGTGAGGTAGTCGAACAGGCCGATCTCCTCCAGCGCCGCCACGGGCGCGGCGTGCCGGAGCGCGCGCCGCGCCTCGCCGTAGCCGCGGGTCAGCTCCTCCAGCCGTGGGCAGGTGGAGCTGACCCCGGCGCGGAGGCGCAGCTCGTGGTTGCGCTCCAGCAGGTGCGCGGTGCGCTCGAGCGCGCCGCGCAGCTCGCGCGGGCCGCGGCGGACGTAGACGGGCGCGATCGCGACGACCTCGTCGAGGTCGGCGACGACGAAGTCGCATTCGCGGGCGAGCGCGCGCAGGACGAGCCGGTCCGCCGGCGTGGCCACGACGACGACGTGCGCGCTCGCGGGGCGCAGCCCGAGCGCCTCGGCGCGGGCGTCGTCAGGCGGCTGGCCGGCGAGCAGGCGGTCGAGCAGGTCGCGGCGGGCGCGCTCGGTCTCCGATGCCAGCGCGTGGCTCTCGCGCAGGTAGGCCTCCGCGACCGCGACGCTGATCGCGTGGGTGTAGCGGAACGTGAACGCGGTCAGGTCCTGCGCGGCGCGCATGCCCTCCGGCGAGTCTCCGGCCTTCTCGACGATCGCCTCCCACACCGTGCGCTGGCCGATCAGGTACGCCTCCAGCAGCGCGTCGAGGCCGAGCAGGTCGCGGGCGCGGCGGGCGCCGCGCTCGCGGACGAAGTCGAGCTCGGCGCCGGCCGGAGGCGCGCAGGCGCGCGCGGCCTTCAGGAACGCGTGCACGTGGGCGACGCTGTGCTCGAGCACCTCGGCGACGAACGCCGGGTCGCGCACGCTCGCGAACTCCTCCACCTCGGCGCGGACGCCGACCAGCATCCGCCGCGCGATCGCCTCCGCGTCGAGCTCCATCGCGTCCAGGACACGATTGTGCAGGTCCACCAAAGACGCGGCCACGATCCTGGCGATTCCTCCGTAGAGCGGCCTCCGGGTCGTGCATACCGTACAGCGCCATGGCCCATCCAATCGTGTGGTTCGAAGTGATCGGGAAGGACGCCGAGGCCCTCAGCCGGTTCTACGGGGACCTGTTCGACTGGAAGATGGATGCCGTGCCGGGCGGCTACTACATGGCCACGCCGGAGGGTGCCGAACGACCCACGGGCGGCGTCGGCGCGGACCCGTCAGGCGGCGCCGGCCACGTCACCTTCTACGCCCAGTGCGACGACCTGCAGGCGATGCTCGACAAGGCGTCGTCGCTCGGTGGGACGACGATCATGCCGCCCAGCGAGCCGATGGAGGGAACCACGATCGCGCTGTTCGCCGACCCGGAGGGTCACGTCGTCGGCTTGGTGAAGTCCGACAACGGCTAAGGGCGGCGGCGGCCGTCGGCGCCGATCACCCACCAGTTGCCGCCGTTGAGGAAGACGTTGTGGCACCGGACCTCGCCCTTGCCCTCGTGGGCGTAGTAGTAGAGCGGGCGTCCGCGGTAGGTGACCTGGCGCCGGCTGCCGCGGCGGATCGAGCCGAGCAATGAGGCCTTGACGCCCTTGCCGGCGACGGGCTTGCCGGACGTGTAGACGGGCGGCCAGGCCTCGGCGCAGGCGCCCTTGCAGTTGGTCTTGTTGCGGCCGTCCTTCTCGAAGACGTAGATCGCCTGGCGGTTCGGGCCCCACAGCATCGTGCCGAACTTCGACGAGGCCGCGGTGATCTTTGTGCCGGCCGCCTCGGCGGGCGCGGCGATCGTCAGCAGCGCGATCAGGGCCAGGAGTGCTCGCATGGTTTCTGAGCGTCGCATGAAGATCTTGCGACGGTCTTACAGGTGGACAAACGGAGCCGCGTTCGTTTCGTACACGTGGATAAGGACGTGCTCCGCCGGGCCGGACAGGGTTCCGGGCGGAGAGTCCGTCCACAGCTGGGAGTCATATGAAGCTCGTTATCGGGATCGTCCGTCCCGAGAAGACGAACGAGGTGCTGGAAGCCCTCTACCGCGCCGAGGTGCGGGGGTTCACGATGAGCAGGGTGCAGGGGCACGGCGGGGAGCTCGACCGTGTCGAGACCTACCGCGGGACGAGCGTGCGGGTCGGGCTCACCGAGAAGGTGCGCTTCGAGATCGCGGTGTCCGACGAGTTCGTCGAGCCGACGCTCGACGCGTTGTGCTCGGGCGGGCACACCGGCGAGGTGGGAGACGGGAAGATCTTCGTGCTCGACCTCGAGCAGGTCGTGCGCATCCGGACCTCTGAGACGGACAACGCGGCGGTGACGCCGGTGGGCGCCTGATGATCGACAAGGGCGATACCGCCTGGATGCTGATGGCGACCGCGCTGGTGCTGCTGATGACGCCGGCGCTCGGGCTCTTCTACGCCGGCCTGGTGCGGTCCAAGAACACGCTCAACACGTTCATGATGTGCGTCGCCGCGCTGGCGGTGGCGACGATCACGTGGGCGCTGATCGGGTACTCGCTGGCGTTCGACTCAGGGAACGGGTTCGTGGGCGGACTCGGCCACGCGTTCCTTTCCGGGGTTGGCTTCGAGCCGCGCGAGGGGACGACGATCCCGTCGCTGGTGTTCTTCGCGTTCCAGGCGACGTTCTGCATCATCACGACGGCGCTCGTGGCGGGCGCGGTGGTCGAGCGGATGCGGTTCGGGCCGTTCCTGGTCTTCAGCGCGCTGTGGTCGGTGCTCGTCTACAGCGTGCTGGCGCACTGGGCGTGGGGCGGCGGGTGGTTGCAGACGCAGGGGACGCTCGACTTCGCCGGCGGCGTCCCGGTCGAGATGGGCTCGGGCTTCTCCGCTCTGGCCGCGGCGCTGGTGGTCGGCGCGCGGCGCGACTACGGGCGCCAGGCGTTCCTCCCGCACAACTCGATGTTCGTCCTGCTCGGCGCGGGGCTGCTGTGGTTCGGGTGGTTCGGGTTCAACGGCGGGTCGGGTTTCGGGGCGGGCGACGCGAGCGTGCTCGCGTTCGTCAACACGCTGCTGACGCCCGGCTGCGCCCTGGCGACCTGGTTCGTCCTGGATCTCCTGCGGTCGCGCCAGGTGACGGCGATCGGGGCGGCGACGGCGATCGTCGTCGGCTGCGTGGGGATCACGCCCGCGGCGGGGTTCGTCTCGCCGCTGTGGGCGATGGTGCTCGGCGTGGTCGCGGCGCTGCCGAGCTATGCGGTGATCATGCTGCGGCCGCGGTTCCGGATCGACGAGACGTTGGATGTGCTCGCCGCGCATGGCGTCGCGGGCCTGACGGGGATCGTGTTCATCGGGTTCTTCGCGCAGAAGGCGTGGAACGGGGTCGCGGACGGGCTGTTCTACGGCGATCCCACGCAGCTGCTCGAACAGCTGGTGGCGATCGTCGCGACGCCCGCCTACGCGTTCGGCGCGACGTTCGCGCTGCTGAAGCTGATCGCGGTGTTCGCCCCGCTGCGCGCGGACGCCGAGGAGGAGGCGCTCGGGATGGACCTCGTCGCCCACGGCGAGGAGGCCTACGCGTCGGGCGAGGGCGCGATCCTGGTCGAGATCCCCGAGCCGAAGCCGCGGTCGCGACGCGAGCGCGCCCTCGTGTTGGAAAATTGACCGCCTGGCACTGGCACCGCTGATCGGCCGCCGGGACGAGCTCGCCTCGATCGAGCAGGTGATCGAGACGGCCTCGGGCGGCCACAGCGGCGTGTTGGTGGTGCGCGGCGTGCCGGGCGTCGGCAAGACCACGCTGCTCGACGCCGCGGTGTCGGCCGCGCACGGGTTTCGCGTCCTGCGGGCGGAGGGCGTGGAGGCCGAGTCGGAGCTCGCCTTCGCGGGCCTGCACCAGCTCCTGCGCCCGCTGTCGGAGCTGCTCGACCGGCTTCCGGGCGCGCAACGGAGCGCCCTGGCCTTCGGCGGCGACGCCGACCGGTTCGTCGTCGCCGCGGCCACGCTGCAACTGCTCGCCGAGGCCGCCGAGGAGCAGCCGCTGCTGGTCGTCGTCGACGACCTCCAGTGGCTCGATCGCCCGTCGGCCGAGGCGCTCGGCTTCGTGGCGCGGCGTCTGGACGCCGAGCCGATCGCGTTGCTGCTCGCGTTCCGCGACAGCTTCCCCATCCCGCCGGGCCTCGCCCGGTTCCCCTCGTTGACGCTCGGCGGGTTGTCGCGTGAAGACGCCCGCGCGGTGCTCGACGGCGGTGTCCGGTTGACGCCCGCGGAACGCGACCGCGTCCTCGATGCCGCCGAGGGCATCCCGCTCGCATTGTTGGAGCTGCCGCGCGGACCCCTCGCGGAGATGGGCTCGGTCGAACGCGGCTTCGCGGGGCGTTTGGCGGAACTGCCAGAGGCGACGCGGGCGGCGGTGCTGCTGGCGGCGGCCGACGACGACCCGGAGGGCCGCACGGCGCTGCGCGCGCTGGCGACGGGCGGCGACGCGCGACGCCTCTCCGCGGGCGACCTCGGCGCCGCCGAGGTCGCCGGACTCGTGCGGGTCGGCGACGGGCGGGTCGTGTTCCGGCATCCGCTCGTGCGCTCGGCGGCGTACAGCGCAGCGACATTCGAGCAGCGCCGGCGCGCGCACGCGGCACTCGCCGACGCGCTCACGGCCAACGCGGACGCGGACCGCCGCGCATGGCACCGCGCGAGCGCCGCCGCGGCGCCCGACGCGCAGGTCGCGGAGGAGCTCGTCCACTCGGCCGAGCGTGCCCGCGCGCGCGGCGGCCACGCGGCGGCGGCCGCGACCCTCGAGCGCGCCGCACGCCTCACCGAGGACGACGCGCTGCGCGCCCAGCGCCTCGTCGCCGCCGCCGACAGCGCCCGCTACGCCGGCGACGTCACCCACGCCGAGGAGCTCGCCGGCGAGGCGCTGCGGTTGGCGGGAGCGATGACGCGCGGGCCGGGCGCGAGCGGCGTGGGCGGCGCGAGCGGAGCGGCCGGCGTGGGCGGCCCCGCCGGCGTGGGCGGCCCCGCCGGCGTGGGCGGCCCCGCCGGCGTGGGCGGCCCCGCCGGCGTGGGCGGCCCCGCCGGCGCGAGCGGCCCCGCCGGCGTGGGCGGCGCCAGCGGCGGCGAGAGCCCGAGCGACGCGGCCGGCGCGGGCGACGCGAGCGGGCGCGCCGACTCGCTCGACGTGGTCGTCGCGCACGCCACGGCGATTCGCGGGGCGATCCGGGCGCATCG
>NZ_AUIK01000008.1 GCF_000423665.1 Solirubrobacter soli DSM 22325
TGGCAGCGCGACGCGGGGGCGGGCGCGAAGACGCCCGCGCGGGCGAAGGACCGCCGCGCGGGCGGGGCCCCGCGCGGCTAGTACGTCTTGTAGGCCCGCCAGACGCTGTAGAGCGCCCAGGCGGAGGCGCCGAGCATCGCGAGCCAGAGCATCGGGCCGAGGGGGCCGGCGTCCCAGAGGCGGCCGGTGGCTACGACGGCGAAGGTGGCCAGCGCCAGGGCGCCGTACAGAAGGCCGCGCTGGCGTTCCTCGAGGCTGAAGAGGGTCTCTCGGCGTTCCATGTAGACGCGGTAGCCGAGGAAGAACAGGCTCGCGAGGAAGATGACCGAGAAGATGTTCGCGATCGTCGCGGAGGCGGTGCCGCCGCCGGGGATCTTCCAGACGGCGACGGCGAGCGCCAAGACGATGGCGGCGTTGCGAATGTGCTTGTTGCGGTCAGGGCCCATCCGGGCCTCAACTCTAGCCCGCGTTCACGTAATCGGGCGAGGGCGCGGCTTCGAGGTCATCCAAACCGCTCTCGGGCAGGGGCGCCCCGGAGCCCACGGGCTCCTCGACCGGCTCGGCCGCGAAGCGGTAGCCGATGCCGAAGTGGGTGTGGATGTAGCGCCACGAGGGCGAGACGCGCTCGAGCTTCGAGCGGAGCTTGCGCACGAACACGTCGACCGACCGGTCGCCGTGGACCATGGCGTAGCCCCACACCCGCTGGTAGATCTCCTCGCGCTGCAGGACCTGGCCCTCGGCCTCGGCCAGCAGCTGGATGAGCTCGTACTCGCGACGGGTCAGCTCGACGGACACGCCGCCGACGAAGGCCTGGAACTGGTCGGCGCGGATCTCGACCTCGCCGATCACGACGGGGCCCTTCTCGACGCGCACGTCGGCGCGCTTGCGGCGGCGCACGACGGCCTCGATGCGGGCGATCAGCTCTTCGGGGTGACAGGGCTTGGTGACCCAGTCGTCGGCGCCCAGCCGCAGCCCGCGCACGCGCTGGGCGACGGAGGACTGTCCGGTGCACACGATCACGCCCAGGCCGGGCAGCCGCGCGCAGAGCTTGTCCAGATACGTCCAGCCCTGCGGACCAAGCACGGCCAGATCGACGACGACCGCGTTCAAGCGCAACGCGACCATCGCATCAAGAGGAACAGGAGACGCCAACACGCGGTGCTGCCAACCCATCCCCTCAAGGCGCTTCCCCAGGACCTGCAGGAAGCCGGTGTCGGAATCGATCACCGCCAGGCGTACAGCCGCCTGCCCTGCGGCGCCGGCGCGCCGCTCGTCAACCACCATCGTCGTCATCTCCCCCCGGACACTACTCACGAACGAGCATTGGTTCGAGCCGCAAAACGCTCCGGTAACTACATCTTTACAGGGCGGAAACGGGAATGTCGGACGACGCTCAGGAAACGTGCGAGGCGTCCGAGAACTCTCGGAACTCGCCCGTCACAACGAACGCGACCTGCTCGCCGATGTCGACGGCGTTGTCGCCGATCCGCTCTATGGCACGGGCCACGAGCATCATCGACATCGCCCACTCGCGCCGGTCGGCGTCGGTGCCGACCTCGACCGCGCGCGCGAAGACGCACTTATTGAGGCGATTGATCTCGCGGTCCTGTCGCACCAGATCCTCGGCGACCGCAACATCTCGCAACAGGAAGGCCTGCTTGGACTGCTCGACCTCTGACCGGGCGAGCCTGCCCATCCGGAAGATGTGCTCGAGCATCGCCTCGTCCTTGGGCGGCTCGTAGCCGACCACGGGGAGCATCTTGGCGATGTTCACGCACTGGTCGCCCATCCGCTCCACGTGCTTGATCACGTGCAGCAGCGCGGCGACGACCCGCAGATCCGAGGCGACGGGCGCCTGCAGGGCCAGCAGCGAAAGGATCCCCTGCTGGACCTCGAGGTAGCGCCCGTCGATCCGGTCGTCGTCATGGATGACGATCGACGCGAGCTCGATGTCCTGGTGCTCGAGGGCCTCCATGGTCCGGTCGAGCGTCCGCACGACGAGATCGAGCCCGCCGAGTGCCTGCACCTCCAGGTCGCGCAGTTCCTCCTGGAAATGTTGCCGTCCACCTGTAGGCACGAACGGCTCCTTACCCGAATCGTCCGCTGACGTAGTCCTCAGTCTCCTGTTGGCTGGGGTTGGAGAAGATCTTCTCAGTCGTGTCGATCTCGACGAGGTGGCCGGGCTTGCCCGTGCCCTCGATGTTGAAGAACGCCGTCATGTCACTGGCGCGGCTCGCCTGCTGCATGTTGTGCGTGACGATGACGATGGTGTACTCCTTCTTGAGCTCGCCGACCAGATCCTCGATGGCCAGCGTGGCGATCGGATCCAGCGCGGAGGCGGGCTCGTCCATCAGCAGGACGTCCGGCTCGACGGCGGTCGCACGGGCGATGCAGAGGCGCTGCTGCTGCCCGCCGGACAGGCCGATCCCGGGCTTGCCGAGCCGGTCCTTGACCTCTTCCCAGAGGTGCGCGCCGCGCAGCGAGCGCTCGACGATCTCGTCCATCTCGGACTTCTTCATCTTGCGGCTGTTGAGCTTCAGCCCCGCCGCGACGTTGTCGTAGATCGACATCGTCGGGAACGGGTTCGGCTGCTGGAAGACCATCCCGATCTGCCGGCGGACGAAGACCGGGTCGGCGCCGTGCGCGTAGATGTCCTGGTCATCGAGCAGGACCTCGCCCTCGACGTAGGCGCCGGGGACGAGCTCGTGCATCCGGTTCAGCGATCGCAGGAACGTCGACTTGCCGCAGCCCGAGGAGCCGATCAGGGCGGTGACCTTGTTCGGCTGGATCGTCACGTTCACGTCTTGGACGGCCAGGAACGAGCCGTAGTAGAGGTTCAGAGACGTGACGCTGATGGTCTTGGCCGCGGTTGCGACAGCCATGTCGTTCCTTTCAAGCTGAGTGGTCATCGCAGGACCGCACCGAAGCGGCGATAGACGAGGCGCGCGGCCACGTTGAGGATCATCACGATCAGGATCAGCACCAACGCGGCGGTCCAGGCGCGATCGATCGACGGCTGCGGCGGCACGCCGGGCGACTTGTACGAGTTGAACGCGAACACCGCGAGGTTGGCCATTCGCCCGTCGAACGGGTTGTTGTTGACGGAGGTCACGACGCCCGCGGTGATCAGCAGCGGGGCGGTCTCGCCGACGATGCGCGCGATCGCGAGCATGACGCCGGTGACGATGCCGCCCAGCGCCGTCGGCAGCACGACGCTCACGATCGTGCGCGACTTCGACACGCCGAGGGCGTACGACGCCTCGCGCAAGCTGTTCGGGACGATGCGCAGCATCTCCTCGGTGGAGCGCACGACGATCGGGATCATCAGCACCGAGAGCGCGACCGCGGCCATGATGCCGAGCCGGACGCCCGGGCCGTAGAAGATCGCGAACAGCGAGTAGGCGAACAGGCCGGCGACGATCGACGGGATGCCGGTCATGACGTCCACGAAGAACGTCAGCGCATGGCGCAGACGGCCCTTGCCGTACTCCTGCAGGTAGATCGCGGCGAGGATGCCGATCGGGACCGAGATGATCGTCGCGCAGGCGGTGATGATCAGCGTGCCGATGAGCGCGTGCAGCGCGCCGCCGCCCTCGCCGATCACGCCGCGCATCGACTCGGTGAAGAAGCCGGCGTCGAAGCGGGTCATGCCGCGGTTGATCACGGTGAACAGCAGCGACACCAGCGGGATCAGCGCGAGCGCGAACACCGAGGTGACCGAGTAGGTGAAGAGCCGGTCGATGGCGCGGCGGCTGCCTTCGACGCCACGCGACCACACGTACGTCGCGACGGCGCCGAGCACCACCGTGCCGACGAAGAACAGCGCCGGATCGAAGCCGACGACCAGGAGGATCAGCCCGACGACGACGGCCGCGCCGCCCGCGGCGCCCCACGGCGCCCACTTCGGCAGCTTGCCGCCCTGCACGGGGGTCGAAGCGGGACGCGTCCGGGTCGGCGGGGCCTGCTCGGGGACCGCGATCCGGGCCTCAGGCGCCGAGGACGGCGCCGGCGGATCGGTGGGCGCGGGAGGTACCGGTGGCACGGGAGGCGCCTCGGCGTCGGTGCGATCGCTCTGCGGAGGAGTGCTCATCAGATCCGGACCTGGCGGTTGATCACCCAGCGCGCGGCCATGTTGACGACCAGCGTCACGGCGAAGAGGACGAGGCCGGCGGCGATCAGCGTGTTGACCGCGAGGCCGGAGGACTCCGGGAACTGCAGGGCGATGTTGGCCGCGATCGTCGACGGGTTGGCCGAGCTGATCAGGTTGAACGTCACGTCGCCCGAGACCGAGAGCACGATCGCGACGGCCATCGTCTCACCCAGCGCGCGGCCGAGGCCGAGCATCGACGCGCTGATCATCGCCGAGCGCCCGAACGGGAGCACGACCATGCGGATCATCTCGAAGCGGGTCGCGCCCAGCGCGAACGCGCTCTCCTGCAGGCGCCGCGGCGTCTGCTCGAAGACGGTGCGGGTCACCGCGGTGATGATCGGCAGGATCATCACCGCCAGGACGAGGCCGGCGACGGCCATCGTCCGGCCGGTCGCCGTCGGCGGGCCCGCGAAGAACGGGATCCAGCTCACGTGGTCGGCGAGCCACTCCTGCACGCCGACGGACGCCGGACCGAGCACCGCGATGCCCCACAGGCCGTAGATGACGCTCGGGATCGCGGCCAGCAGGTCGATCACGTACGACAACGGCTGGGCGATCCTCGGCGGCGCGATCTGGCTGATGAACAGCGCCACCGCGATCGCGGCGGGGACGGCGATCACGATCGCGATCACCGCCGCCACCAGGGTCCCGAAGGCGAGGGGCCAGATGTACTTGACCAGCCCCTCACCGCCGGGGATGTCTTTCGAGGACGCCGTGATCGCCGGCCACGCCTTCACCAACAGGAAGAGCGCGACGCCCGCGAGGGTGGCGAGGATGAGCACCCCCGCGCCGAGTGCCAGGCCGGCGAAGAACCGGTCACCGGTCCTCGCGCCCTGCGAGTCGAAACGGCGTCCTCGCGGGTCGATTTGTGCGACGGTCACGACGTTCGCTCCTTCTCGTTAGCCGGCGCCGATGGCGTCGACCGCGGGCTGGATCTGCGTCCGCAGCGAGTCGCTCAGCGGAGCCGAACCGGCGTTCTTGGAGCCGGCCGCCTGACCGTCAGCGCTGATGACGTACTTCAGGTAACCGCCGACGAGCTTCCCCTGGGCGGCGTCGTCGTACTTGGTGCAGGCGATCGCGTAGGACACGAGCACGATCGGGTACGTGGTCGCGTCGTCCGTCGTGCGGGCGACCGTGAACGTGAAGACGTTCTTGCCCGGATCCTCGGTCTTCTTGGAGGCCTCGAGGATCTTCGCGGCGGCCTCAGGCGTCGGGCCGACGTACTCCTCGCCGACCTTGATCTTGGCGATGCCGAGCTCGCGCGCCTGGCTCTCGTCGGCGTAGCCGATCGTGCCCTTGCCGTTCTTGATCGCGTCGACGACGCCGGAGGTGCCCTGCGCGGCCTCGCCGCCCTTGACCGGCCAGACCTGGTCGGCGTCGAACGTCCAGACGTCCGGAGCGGCCTGATGCAGGTAGTCGGTGAAGTTCTGGGTCGTGCCCGACTCGTCGGAGCGGTTGACCACGGTGATGCGGTCGCCCGGGAGGTTGGCGTCCGGGTTGTCGGCCTTGATCGCCGGGTCGTTCCAGGTCTTGATCTCCTGCTTCATGATCTTCGCCAGGGTCTCCGGCGAGAGCTGCAGGTTGTCGACGCCCGCGAGGTTGTACGCGATGGCGATCGGGGAGATGTAGACCGGGACCTCGACGAGGCCATCCGGGCCGCCGCAGCGCGCCTGCGCCTTGGTCAGCTCGTCTTCCTTGAGCGCGGCGTCAGAGCCGGCGTAGGCCACACCGCCGGAGATGAACTGCTCGCGACCGCCGCCCGACCCGACCGGGTCGTACGAGATGGTCGCGTCCGGGTTCGCGTCCTGGAACCCGGCGATCCACGCCTGCTGTGCAGCATCCTGGGCGCTCGAACCCGCACCGGCGAGGTTGCCGGAGAGGGCCGTCTGCTCGCTGCTGCTGCCGCCGCCCGAGCTGGCGGGCGGGGTGGTGGCGTCGTCGCTCTCACCACAGGCAGCGACGCCCAGCGCCAGGGCGACGACCGCCGCACCGGCGAACCGATTGAACTTCATCGAACCTTCCTTCTTGTGAATGAGCCGACGACGCTTGCAGGCCGGCGGCGCAAGTCTGTTACCGAGGTGTTCCCGACCTGTGAAAAGGATGTGAAGGCTCGGGCTGGAAGCGGTACCCGAAACCGAAGTGCGTATGAATGAACGCCCAGTCGGGCAGCGCCGTCGCCAGCTTGCTGCGCAACTTGTGGACGTAGACATCCACGGACCGGTCCTGGCCACGTAGCGGAGCGCCCCACACCGTGGTGTACAGCTCGTCGCGGCTGACGATCCTTCCCTCTCGGCGGGCCAGAGCCGCAAGGAGATCGAGTTCGCGGACGGAGAGCGACAGCGTGCGTCCGCGCGCACGCGCCAGGTGCTCCGAGGGTCGAATCTCGAGCTCTCCCGCGGTCAAGACCTCCACGTGCTCACTCGTCTGCATCGCGGCGTACCTTCGAACGCCAAGCGACATCGCCGGTTACACGGCGGTGAACGACCTGTGAACAACTTGTGAACTCACATTTCCGCCACTTCTCGGTTTCATGGCTGGAGTTGTCTCGCGCCCATGCAAACCCCACGAATCCTGGGTGCGACAGCACTCATCGTTCTGGCCGCGGCGCCGTCGGCGTCCGCGGCGTTCGACTTGGAGGCCCACCGCGGCGGGCGCGGCCTGCGGCCTGAGAACACGCTCGCGTCCTTCGGGAACGCGATGCGGCTGGGTGTGACGACGCTCGAGCTCGACACGGGCGTGACGAAGGACGGCGTGGTCGTGGTCTCGCACGAGCGCCGCTTCTCGACGCTCGAGTGCTCCGGCCCGCACATCGGCAAGCTGATCAAGGACCTGACGCTCAAGCAGGTCAAGCAGATGGACTGCGGCACGCGCCACCCGGACGTCCCGTCGACGGACCCGTTCGTCGGCACGCAGGAGTCGGTCCCCGGCACGAAGATGCCGACCCTGGCCGAGGTCTTCCAGCTCGCGAACCGCTACGGCGCGAACGTCCAGTTCAACATCGAGACCAAGCTCGACCCGACACTGCCGAAGGAGACGGTCGCGCCCGCGACGTTCGCGCGCAAGGTCGTCGATGTCATCAAGCGCTACAAGGTGACCAACCGCAGCCTCATCCAGTCCTTCGACTGGCGCACGTTGGTCGCGGCGCGCAAGCTCTCGCCGTCGCTGCGGCGGGTCGCGTTGGCGCAGAAGACCACGGTCTTCAAGGGCACGAAGTGGACGGCCGGCATCGAGATCGGCGCCAAGCCGTTCGACGACGGCTCGCTCGCGCTGGCGGTCAAGGACGAGCTGAAGGCCGACGTGCTCTCGCCGCTGTTCACCGACATGACCGACAAGCTGATCAAGTCGGCGCACAACCGCAAGCTGACCGTGATCCCGTGGACGGTCAACGAGAAGGCCGACATGCGCTCGCTGATCAACCGCGGCGTCGACGGCATCATCACCGACTACCCGGATCGCCTCCGCGACGTGATGGACGAGAAGAACCTCGACCTGCCGGACCCGGTCGCGTCGCCCTTCGACGTCGAGGCGCACCGCGGCGGCCGTCGCTACCGGCCGGAGAACACGCTGCCCGCCTTCTCCTACGGCCTCTCGCGCAACGTCGACACGCTCGAGCTCGACACGGGCGTGACGTCCGACGGCGTCCTCGTCGTCGCCCACGACCGCGCGATCAACCCGAACCACTGCACCGGCGACGCCAGCATCCTCGGCAAGCCGATCCACGAGCTCACGCTCGCCCAGATCAAGACGCTCGACTGCGGCTCCAAGGGCGACTTCGCCGGCCAGCCCGGCTGGGTGGCGTCCCCCGGCGCGAAGATGCCGACGTTGCAGGAGGTCTTCGACCTCGTCGCCGCCTCGGGCGACGACGACGTCCGCTTCAACATCGAGACCAAGATCTCGCCGACCGCCGACGACACCGTCGGCTACGACGTCTTCACGGCCAAGCTCGTCAAGGCGATCCAGGACAACAACCTGCAGGACCGCGCGATGATCCAGTCCTTCGACTGGCGCACGATCCGCCTCGCCAAGCAGCTCGACCCGCGCATCCAGACCGTCGCGCTCGTCTGGCAGTACGCGGGCGCCGACTGCGATGACATCTCCGACGAGTGCTCGCTCGAGGCCGTCGTCGGCGACCCGTCCGTCATCTCCCCCTGGACCGGCGGCCTGGACTGGTGGCGCTACAAGGACCTCGGCCGGCTCGTGCGCGCCGCCAAGGCGGACGTGGTGAGCTCCAACTGGCAGGTCCACGACCCGACGCAGGGCAAGGTCGACTCCTCCGACTACTACCTCAAGGAGGACCCGGCGATCTACCACGGCCCGCCGGTCCCACAGCTCCAGGACCGCGGCCTGAAGGTCGTCCCCTACACGGTCAACGACCAGCCGACGATGCAGCGGGTGATCGAGCTGGGCGTGGACGGGATCATCTCCGACGACCCCGAGACGCTCCTGCTCGTCGCCAAGCGCAACGGCCTGCGCTGAGCCTCCAGGCCCGGGGCGCTACCCCTCTTCGGAGGCGGCGGCGCCCTGGGCCTTGTTGAACCCGCAGCGGAACGTCTCGGCGGCGGACACGGGCTTGGAGCCGGCGAAGCCGCCCTTGTCGTGGTTGTCGTAGACCGTGACGTACTGCAGCGACTGCGGGGCCGGGTTGGCGGGGAGCGGGACCGGGTCCGGCTCGCCCGCCTTCGGGTCGCCGCGGGAGCCCTCGGTGACGCCCTCCGAGCCCGCGGCGGACGAGCCCGCCTGGGTCGTGATCAGCGTCGCCGACATCTCGCGGCGGTCCTTCATGCCGTCGGTCGGGTCCACGTCGGGCGAGGAGGAGACCGGCGCGTCGTCGATCGTCGAGGCCAGCTTCACCCGCGACGCCGCGCCGATCAGCTGGGCCGCCGTGGGCAGGAAGCCGCCGGCCTCGACGCACGCCGCGGTCGCGTAGAAGTAGTCGTTCTTGCCGATGTCCTCGTTGGGCAGCGGGTACGGCGCGGACTGCAGGCACCACGTGCCGAGGTCGACCGTCTGCGGGTCGCAGGTCATCGTCAGGTCGGACGCGCTCTTGCCGCCCACCCGGTCCGCGTTCTTCGCGCTCGCGACCTTCGGGATCGCGGCGGCGGGGAACTTGCCCTTGCGGTCGAGCTTGAGCACCGCGTTCGGCTTGGGCTTGGAGACGACCTTCAGCGCGGCGTCCGCGACCCCCGAGAGGGAGAGGACGAGCGCGAGCACGGCAACGGCGAGGAACTTCATGGGCGGCGCCTCCGGTAGGGGTCGCGGGCGGGGATGTGGACGGCGGCGGCGGCGACCCCGCGCTCGCGCCGGCGGATGCCGAGGCGCACGGTGGCGCCCGCGAACGCGGCGAGGACGATCACGCCGTACAGGAACAAGCTGGTCGGCATGTGCTCCTCGAAGCGATAGGCGAGCGCCGCCGAGGACTGCTCGGGCGCGGCCTCCTCCTCACGCTTCTCCTCGAACACGCGGATCACGGCGCCGCCGGGCGGGATCGGGCGCGCGAACCCGGCCGCGGGCGGCGGCGGCGTGGCAGGGGGCGGGCCGGTGCGGGTCGTACGTGGCGGCGGAACCGTCTCGTCCACCGGGATCGGCGGGGGCGTGGGCTGCGGCGCCGGGACCCGCGGCTTCTCGCGCGGCTTCTCGCGGGGCTCGGGCTCCTTGGCCGCGGGCGGCGGGGGCGGGACGATCGGCGCGACGCCCGGGCCCGGCTGGGGAAGCGGCGACGGCGGCAGAGCGGCAGAGCCGGGCGGCGCGGACGCGGTGAAGCGCTTCGGGTCCAGCGGCCGCGTGCCGCAGGGCCGCTGGACCGAGCCGGCCAGAACGGTCACCACGGTCGAATAGGCGAGCCCGCCGGCGCGCACGGTGATCGTGGTCTTGCCCGCGTTGAACGGGCAGAAGAGCCCGGAGTGCGGGTCGGTGACGACCTTGTCGCCTGCGCCGATCAGCGGCTTGCGCAGGTTCGTCGACGCCGGGTCCTGCGCGACGAAGTCGCCGATGTCCGGGTCGGAGGAGCTGAACTCGTACTCGGGCGTGACCCGGGTCGCGCACGCGGGCCCGGTGCACGGCTGCGCGGGCAGCTGCGTGTACGGGTCCGAGCCGGGGGGCTGCGGGTCGCCGCCGCCGACGGCCGCGCCCCAGCGGTCCCCGCCCACCGGCCGGCGCCCGAGGCCCTGGAACAGCGACGGGCGCGAGCGGCGCAGCAGCGTGCCGTCGACCGCCTGCAGCGTGAGCTCGGACACGACCGGTAGCAACCGGACCACGACGGGCGCGCGGTTGGTCGCCGGGTCGCGCTTGGAGACGTCGATCTCGGCCAGCAGCAGGCCCGCGTCGCCGAACACGGCGTCCGGCCCGTTGAGCGTGTTGGCCAGCGCTGAGCGGTACCCGAGCGTGCCGGTCCCGAACGCGGGGATCGTCTGCTCGGCGCCGCTCGGGATCGGGTAGATCCGGTTCTCCTCGGGGCGCTCGAAGAAGTACGCCGACGCGCCCCCTTCGACGAGCGCCTGCGCGACGGCGTCGCCGTCGGTGGCGACGTTGAGGCTCGGCTGGAAGCGTGAGTTGAGGTCGCGGCTGCCGACGACGATCGCGGGGATCGAGTGGGCGCGCGCGTCCGCGAGCATCGCCTTCAGCCACGGCAGCTGCGGCTCCGGCGGGTTCTGGTGGGCGTCGGACGCCTCCAAGGACCCGCGCGAGTTGTCGATCACGATCACGCGCACGGTCCCGCCGGAGCCGGCGGAGTCGAACGCGTAGTGCGTCCGGGCGCCCGCGGCCGCCGGGGTCGCGCCCGCCACCGGCGTCACGCCCGCCGGGGCGTCCCCGGCGCCGAACGGCGCCGGCGCGCCCGCGAAGGCGCCGCTGAAGGCGGTCGAGGTGCCGCCAGACGTGTCGGCCGCCGACGCGGCCGCGTAGGCGGGCGCGCCGGACTCGAGCAGCGACGCGTAGCGCGCGCCCTCGCGTGCCGTCAGCGTCTGCTCCGGCGCGAGCCGGCCGCCGGTGTAGAGCAGCATCCGCGGCCCGCCGGGCTGCGAGGCGAGCTGGCCGACGGCGTCCTTGGCGGCCTTCAGGCTCTGGTCGGGGCCGATCCCCTCGTCGCGCAGGTCCGCGCACGGCGACTCGCACTCGGCGTGGCCGGCGACCGCGAAGCGCGCGACCGCGGAGGTCATGTCGGTGCCCGTGCGCACGAGCGCGGGCGGTTGCGCAGGCTGCGCGCCGACCGCGTAGCGCATGACGGCCGCGGTCTGCACGCGGGTGCGGTCCGCGCGGCCCTGGGTCGAGCGGTTGCCGTTGCCGCGACCCGCCGCGTCGGACTCCCCGCTCCAGCCGCCCAGCGCCCAGCCCTCCCCGCTCGCGGGGTCGACCAGCAGCGCCCCGACCGGGTCGGACTTCACGGGCCGGTCGGCGGTGGAGCCCGCGTAGGCCGTCCGCTGCTCGTCGCGCCAGCCGGATCCGGTCTCGCGCACGAGGTAGCCGTCGCCCGGAAGCGGGAACGGCGGGACGAGCGGCGGCGGCGAGTCCGGGCTCGTCTCCGGCAGGATGTCCGGCACGGGGTACGGCAGCTGCGGCTGCACGGCCGCCAGCGCCTTCACGTTCCCGTCGGCGCGGAACGCGGCCAGCGCGACCGGCGTGACCCCGAGCAGCGGCTGGGTCGAGAAGCGCCAGGCGGAGGTCGGCCCGTCGCGCTCGATCACGAACCCCGGGCCGGCAGCGACCGCGCCGCCGTCCGGAAGCCCGGCGACGCTGGTGAAGTGCGGCGCGGCGCCCGGCAGCTTCGCGAACAGGCGGCGCACGTCCTCGTCGACCCGCCAGGTCCCGTTGTCGTCGATCAGCAGGTCGGTGTCCGCGGCGACGATCGCCTGCGCGCCCGCGAACGCGATCGATGTCAGGTCCGCGGTCGCGAAGCCCTCCGGGAGGGTCTCCTGCGTCCAGGTCTTGTCGTAGCGCAGCAGCACGCCCTGCTTGCCGACCGCGTACCCGCGCAGCGGATCGCCGGGCTGGAACGCGATCGCCATCAGGTTGCCCTCGAACCCGACCGGCGCCGCCGGGTCGCGCTCCCACAGGCCGGTCTCGGCGCGCCACATCCACATCGCGCCGAGGTCGCCGACCGCATGGGCGCGGCCCGGCTCGGGCCAGGCGACGCCGCGCAGCAGCGGCTTGGAGACCGCGCCGGAGGAGGAGAGCAGGAACTCGCGGGTCCAGCCGGCGCCGGGCACGTAGCGCAGCACCCCGCCCTCCTGGCCGACCGCGAGCGCGCCGGAGTCCAGCGAGCCGGCCGGCTGTCCGGGCGCCGTCACGGCGGCGGTGAGGGGCGCGCGGGCGCCGCTCGCCGGCCAGGCCAGCAGGTGGTCGGGGCGCGCCTCGGTCGTGACCTGCACGGGGCCTTCGAGCCAGCCCTCGGTGGACGAGGTGAACGCGGCGCTGGGGCGGTAGGAGCCACCGCCGCCGGGCATCCGCACGAAGTCGTCGCCGCGGCGGACGAGGTACGCGCCGAGGTTGTCCTCGTCGTCGCCGCCGGGCGGGATCGCGTTGGAGATCACGCGCCCGCCGCCGGCGAAGCCGATCGAGCGGTACCCGAGCCCGCGCGAGAAGCGCGCGCCGAACGGGTGGTCGCAGTGGCCGTCGTCGCACCACGACGCGACGCTGCCGGAGCCGGAGCGGAAGAACGTGGCGTCGGTGGCGCCGTCGAGCGCGGCGTCGATCCACACCCCGCCGTCGACGACGGTCAGCGGCTGTCCGCCGGCCGGGAGCGGCTTGGCGGTCGCGGGCAGCGTCAGCGGACGCGAGAGCCAGTGGGTGCCGGAGCGCTGGAAGAGACCGAAGGTGCCGTCGCCATCGGCGCCGAGCAGCCACGCGTCGGATCCGCGCGCGTCGATCGCGAGGATGTCGAAGGCGTTCAGCTGCGCGCCGGCGAGGTCGATCGGCTCGCGCGTCCACGTGCGCGCGCCGTCGTCGTAGTGGAGCACGGCGTCCTCGACGCGGCGTCCGAGGACCCCGAACAGGGCGTGCACGTTGCCGCCATCCTCGTAGGCGGCGTCCGCGATCCGCCCGCCGCCGCCGTCCTCGGCGATCGTCTCGGCGCGGTTCGGTTGCGGCGTCGCGGTCGGGGTGGGCGTCGCGGTCGGAGTCGCGGTCACGGTCGCCGTCGCGGTCGGAGTGGGAGTCGCCGTGGCGGTGGCGGTGGCGGTCGCCGTCGCGCTCGGGGTCGCCGTCGGTGTCGGCGTGGGCGTGGGCGTGGGCGTCGGATCGGCGCCTGCCAGCATCCCCGCCGGGACCGCGGGCGCCTCGCGGAACCGCCCGCCCGGCTTGCGCACGAGCACCGAGACGCCCGCCGAGCCGCTGCCGACCAGCAGCCCGCCGCCGCCCGGCGTGATCCGCGCGGAGGCGCGGTTCGGGTCCGGGCCGCGGATCGTGTCGGCATCGGCGTCGGTGGGCGTGTCCACCACCTGCCAGCCGGCGTCGTGCGTCCAGCGCAGGAACGCCAGCTGCTGCGTGGTGCCGGATGCCGGGGCGAGCTCGACCCCGTTCGGGAGCCCGGTCTCGCGCGGGAGCCGCCGGTACGCCCACACCTCGTCGCCCGCCGCGCCCATCAGGACGGTGCCCGTGTCGGCCGTGCCGAGCACCGGCTGCGCCGTCAGCGCACCGTCATCCGCCGCGCCCGCCTGAGAGAGCACCACCCACGCCGCCGCGCTGGCGAGCAGCGGCACGAGGACCAACCATGCCCGCCGCACGTCACCCGCCCTCCGGGGAGCTGACGGTCGTGTCGTCGCCCGGCTTCGCGATCTGCGAGTCGTCGATCGTCAGCTCCTTGGTCTTGAAGCTGAGACGGGTCGGCCACTTCTTGCGCGACAGCTTGAGCTTGATCGTGTGCTTGCCCTTCTTGAACGTCCTGTTGGGCGACTTGGCGACGGCCCGCCCGTGGCGGCTCGCGATCAGCTGGATCCTGGCCTTGCGGGTGACGGTGAACGACAGCGACAGCGTCGTGCCCTTGAGCTTGGGCTTGGAGAGGTTCTTGATCAGCGCCTCGAGCTGCTCCGGCTCCTGGGCCACGGTCGAGTCGGTCTGCACCTCGACCGGCGGCGGGGCGAACAGCTGCGAGTCGTCAGCGGGCGCCGCGTCGGGGACGAACTGCTCGGCGGCCTCGTTCGGGCGCGTCGTGATCGGGCCCGCGAACGCGGGCTCGGTGTCGCGCTCCAGGGGCGTGCCGTCGGAGTAATGGAACAGCCACCCGGCGTTCGTGACCATCCAGCCCTGGCGCTCGCCCGGGAACGCGATCCGCGCCGCCGCGCCGCGGCCGGAGCCCGACGGCGGCAGTGACTCGACCGTCGTCTCCCCCGTGTCGCCCGCGATCCGCGCGACCAGCGCCTTCGCGTTCGTGCGCCCGCGGTCGGCGAACGGGACCAGCGCCGCCCAGGCGTTCAGGCTGTCCGGCACCGCCGCGACGTCCTCGAGCCGGTCGGCGACGCCGAACGTCGCGCCCTTGAGCTCCACCTCCCGGAACACCTCGCCGCCACCGCCGCGGCGCAGCACCGCGAGTGGCGGGCGCTGGACGACGCCGTCGACGCCGTGCTCGGTCACCTCGGGCCCGGAGGCGGCACCGCCGCCGACCGCCCACACGGCACCCGTGCCGGGCGCCACATCGGCCGCCAGCAGCTCGCTGCCGCCGTCGGCCTGCTCGTCGGGGACGAACGGGTCGTTGGCGAAGACGCCGCCGTCGATCCGGTGCAGCAGCAGCGGCTGGGACTCGAGCGGCCGCGGGTCGGGTGCGTCGGCCGACCCACGCCGCGAGCCCACGGCGACGGTCTCCACGAAGCCCTCGCCGGCCGCGACCAGGTCGGTGACCGCGCGCCCGCTGCGCGCGTTGTAGACGGTGCGCAGCGCCGAGCCGTCCCAGTGCAGGTGGAACGCGCCGACGCGCGTCCCCGTGGGGTCGCGCGACCCGATCCCGCCGAACCAGCAGTCGTCCGCCGCGCGGCAGGCGGCAGCGTTCATCGACCGGTACGGATCGGCGGCGTTGTCGGCGGTCGAGTAGGAGGCGACGACCGCGCCGTCCTTGAAGTGGCAGAGCGCGGTGCCGGAGCCCTGACGCGGGCGCGACGGCTCGGATACGGTCCAGAACTCGGTCGGCCCCGCCCACGCGATCCGCATCGTGTCCCCGGGACCGCCGCAGACGGTCGCGAGCGTGTGCCACGAGACCCCGTCCCACGCCAGGATCCCGCGCGGGACGACGCTGTTGCCCTCGACCGCGAGCAGCCCGCGGTTGGGCGCCCAGAACGTCAGGGAGCCCGGCGTCCCGAGCGCGACCTGGAACGGCGCGCCTTCGGGCGGCGCGGGCTGCTCGAGCCGCCAGCGCGGCTCGTCGGCGGACGCCACCGACACCAGCCCGGCCCACAGCGCGAGCGAAACGACCGCCCGCCGGATCACTCGACCGGCCGGCGCCCGTTGACGCGGATCTCGTCGACCTCGATGGGCGTCACGGGCGACAGCAGCGCCTCGAGCGCCACGCCGGAGACCGTCTCGAGATCGAGCAGCACCTGGGCGATCTCGCGGACCGCGTCCCAGTTGGCGCGCAGCACGACCGACGCGCGCTCGACCGCCTCGGCGACGAGCCGCTCGATCTCGCGGTCGATCAGCTCGAGCGTCGCCGGCCCGACCGAGCCGAGCTCCTGCAGCGAGGCGCCGAGGAAGACCTCGCCGCCCTGCTCGCCGATCGTCACCAGGCCGAGCTCGGGCGACATGCCGAACGACGTGACCATCGAGCGGGCGAGGTTCGTCGCTGCGTGCAGGTCGTCGTTGATCGCCGTCGAGACCATGCCGAAGTGCACGCGCTCGCCGGCCGCGCCGGACACGATCGCGGTCAGCTGGCGCATGAGGTCGGCCTCCTGCAGGACCGTCACGTCCTTGTCGACCAGCTGCGAGGTCGCGGTGCCGAGCGTGCGCCCGCGCGCGACGATCGAGAGCTTCTGCGCCCCGCCGCCCATCGACTGCCCGATCGCGCGGGCGACGACGGCGTGCGACGCCTCGTGGATCGAGATCACCTCGCGCTCGCGCGGGGACAGCACGTGCGACTTCTTGGCCGGGCCGGAGACGACGCGGTCGATCGCCTCCTCGAGCGTCGGCTGGTCGATCGTCCCGGTGCCTTCGCGCACGGCGAGCAGCGCGGCCTCGTTGACGACGTTGGCCAGCTCGGCGCCCGAGAAGCCCGGCGTCATGCGGGCGATGTCCATCAGGTCCGCGTCCGGGTCGATCGGCTTCTTGCGGCCGTAGAGGCTGAGGATCTCGTAGCGGCCGTGGACGTCGGGCGTGTCGATGACGACCTGGCGGTCGAAGCGGCCCGGGCGCAGCAGCGCGGGGTCGAGGATGTCCGGGCGGTTGGTGGCCGCCATGACGACGATCCCGGCGTCGCCGCCGAAGCCGTCCATCTCGACCAGCAGCTGATTGAGCGTCTGCTCGCGCTCGTCGTTTCCCTGGCCGATGCCGGCGCCGCGCTTGCGGCCGGCGGCGTCGACCTCGTCGATGAAGATGATCGCCGGCGCCATCTTGCGGGCCTTGGCGAACAGGTCGCGCACACGCGCGGCACCCACGCCGACCAGCGACTCGACGAACTCCGCGCCGGAGACGGAGAAGAACGCGGCGTCGGCCTCGCCCGCGGTCGCCCGCGCCAGCAGCGTCTTGCCGGTGCCGGGCGGCCCGACGAGCAGCACGCCCTTGGGCGGCGCGGCGCCGAGCTCGAGGTACTTGGAGGCGTCGGCCAGGAAGTCGCGGATCTCCCGCAGCTCGACGACCGCCTCGCCCGCGCCGGCGACGTCGTCGAACGTCAGCCGGTTGGCGGCCTTGGCGCCGCGCTTGCGGCCCTTGCCCTTGAAGTTGGAGAACGAGGCGATGCCGCCCGCGCCGCCGTCGGCACCGAGCCGCGTGAACAGCGCGAACAGGCAGACGAGCAGCAGGATCGGGATCAGGAACTGCACCACGATCTCCAGGGCCGGCTTGCCGGCCTGCTGGTCGATGTCGACGATCGCGCCGTTCTTGCCCAGCAGGTTGATCAGCGAATTGAGCTGGGCGTCCGAGCTCGGGTAGGCCGCCCACAGCGTGCGGCCATCCGCGGTGTCGATCACCGCTCGCGCGTCCTGGTCGAGCAGCGTCGCTCTGACGATCGCCTTCTGGGTCGAGAGCTGCGTCATCGTCGACAGCGGCGTCTCGCTGCCCGGCGACGACGGCAGGGTCTTGCCCAGCAGCAGGAAGAAGGTGATCGTCAGGCCGATCGACGCCGCCAACAGGAACGTCGAGAGCGGGTCCTTGGTGAGGCGGCGCACCAGCCCTGCGAGCACGCTCCCCAGGGTCCCGGCTATGCGCCGAGCGGCGCTGGGGCGGTTCGTCAGGGCTGATGTGTCGCGACTCATTGGAGGGCTACTAGTCCTTCTTCTTGGCCTGCTTGACCGTCACGGACTTCGTGACCGTCTTGGCAGCGCCGCCGGTGGGCGTGTAAGTGACCTTCAGCGTCACCTTGAGCTTCCTGTCCTTCTTGAGGGCGCTCTTGGCCTTCGAGGACAGGCTCACGGTGACCGTCTGCGCGCCGGCCTTGGTGACCGTGACGTTCTTGGCGGCGAGGTTGATCGCCTTGCCCTTCTTGGGCTTGGTCGAGGAGGCGACGGTGATCTTGCCCGCGCCCGGGACCTGCAGCGAGAGGCGGATCGACGTGCCGCTCACGCGGGCCGAGGCGATCGTGATCGCGTTCGACGGCGGCGTCGGCGCCGGCGGCTTCTGGTCGCCGACGGGCGTCGCGGTCGGGGTCGGCGTCGGGGTCGGCTGCACCTGGCCCTCGCACGCACGGCCCGCGCCGCCCTTGTTCCAGCCGATGGCCGCGACGCCGTCCTTGGCCACGCCGAGCACGCTGACGGGCAGCGCGTCGTAGTCGTTCTTCGGCAGGCTGTTCTGACCGGCCGTCGAGAGCACGCCCTTGGTCAGGTAGTCCTTGACCGTGCGGGCCTTGGCCTCCTCCTCGGGCGAGACGCAATACGCGACAGCGTTGTCGTCGAACGCCATGTCGTACGTCAGCGTGCAGATCGCGTACGTCTTGCCGCTCAGGGTCGAGTCGGTCGTCGACCAGTCGCCGTACGTCGGGTCCAGCAGCGGGGCGCCCGGCATGTTGCGCGGCTCGATGCCGGCGCAGTTGGCGCCGCGCGTGGTCGCGCCGTCCTTGTAACCGTCAGCGTCGGACTGCGGGTCGTCGTAGGTGTCCGCGTCGTTCTTGGTGCGCTGCATCGGCAGCCAGAAGATGCGGTCGAACGAGCCGTCGGTCGTCAGCGTGAAGCCGCCGCGGCCGCGCGCCGTGGCGAGGTCGACGTAGCCGATCGAGCCGGCGTTGGCCGCGAGCTTGACCGCGTCCGCGAGCGCGCCGCCGCCGTCGGCGCCGGGGCGGATCGCGGTGCCGTCGCTCGGCCAGACCTGGTTGCCCAGCGTCCGCCAATCGGTGTTGGCGGGGTTGATCGCCAGCATCGCCTGCTTGAAGGCGAACGTGGACCCGGACGAGTCCTTGCGGACGATGCGCTTGATCGGCTTGGCGGCGCACGCCGGGTCGATGCCTCCGATCAGGCCGCCCCACGTCGTGATCTCGCCGTGCCAGGCCTTCTCGAAGTTGACCAGCGTGACCTTCGGGCGGCCGCGGTAGAGCGGGGACGCGCCGTAGCTCGTGCACTCGTCCGGCAGGTGGACGATCGCCGTGATCGCGCCGATGGCGACCGGGACGACGTGGAGCTTCGCGTTGTCGGCGGCGGTGACGTCGGCGCCGTTGGCGTCGATCGGGCCGGCCTCGATCCACTCGCGATGCTGCTTGGTCGGCGGCTCGTCCGCGCCGGCCCAGCGGTAGCTCGGGTTACGGGCGCCGAGCGTGTTGCCGCTCTCGCGCGAGCCGAGCGCCGCGCGCCCCGCGCCGGAGCCGGTGCCGGCGTACGTGACGTTCGCCGCCGACGCCGTACCGCAGCCGACGGGCGCCTCCTGCCCGTACACGCCCTTGAAGCCGATGAAGGCGCTGTTCTGGAACGTCGCGCCCTGGCCGGGCGCGGCCCCGCCTTGGCACTCGGTGAGGGTGAAATCGGCCGACGCGACCGGAGCGGCGAAGAGGGCGGCGGCAACCGCACCCCCGACGCTGAGCGCCAAACGGCGCCGTCGCGTGCTGAGCGCGAACGAAGACATGACCTGGGACGACTCCTTCGTGAAAGCGATCTTGGCCCGGACCGAGCGGCGGGCTTGCCTGCCCATCCGGGGCATGGACGACGGGCAGCCTCGCGGAACCGCGGCGCCCCGTGAAGAGGCGTTCACCGACTTCAAACGGGTCATTTACATGACCGCAACAGGCCGTTCACTTCTTTTTCGGAGGAGCGCTGAAACGGACCGTCGTCGTACCGCTCAGCGGGGCTCCTGAGACCGGCGTGAACGTGACCGTCGCGGACCCGTCGAGCTTCTTGTTGCGCCGCGCGAGCGCCGCGTACTTGCTCGCGAGCTTGACGTCGAGCGTGACCGCGCCCTTCTTCTTGACGCTCTTGGTCGAAGAGCCGAGGAGCTTCGCCGCGCCGCGCAGGCGGCCGTCGTCGTCGGGCAGGCGCCCGCGCACGGCGATGGCGAACTTGCCCTTGTCCGGCGCGCGCACGAGCAGCCGCACACGACCCTTCGGCGCCTTGCGCACGGTCACGCGCAGCTTGGCGACCACGGGCGGCGGCGGGTCGAAGCTCTCGGCCGGCAACTCGGCCGGCGGCTCCTGCTCGACGGGCGCCGGCGGCGGCGCATCCGCGCGGTCGATCACGAAGACGTCGGCGCGCTGGTTGGCGTCGCCGAAGAAGAGGTTGTCGGCGCTCGAGACGAACGCGATCCGGCGCCCGCCGTCGGAGAGCGAGAGCGCGTTGCCGACGGCGCCGTCGGCGTTGCCGCCGGCGGTGCTGCGCAGCGCCCGCTGGATGTCGCCGGTGGCCAGGTCGATCAGGTAGAGCTCGTCGATGCCGACGGCCGTCGTCGGCGCGTCGACGAGCCGCAGCGCAGGGAGCAGGAACCGCGTGCGCTGCGTGACGATCGCGGCCCAGCGTCCGTCCGGCGAGAGCGCGACCGACGAGATCGCCGACGCGTCCGCGGGGTCCTTGTTGGTCCCCTCACGTGTGAGCTCGCGGCTCCCCGCGGTGCGGGTCACGCCCTCGTGCATGTCGGTGACCCAGAGGTCCTGGGTCACGCCGAGGATGCTCGGCCGTGGCGGTGCACCGGTGATGAACGCGACCCGGTAGCCGTCGGCGCTGAGCGCCGGCAGCGTGCCGGTGATCCCGGTGCCCGCGTACTGCTCGCGGTCGCTGAGCGGTCCGGTGCACCCGTCGACGACGGTCGGGACGCCGGGGTAGCTCGTGCACTCGGGCAGGTCGGGCTCGACCGGCCCGGTGATGCGGCGCGTCGCCCCGCCGTCCACGCGGCGCCACAGGTAGTAGAAGATGCTCGCGTCCGAGATCTCCCCCGCCAGCATGCGCGTCTGGCGCTCGGCGGCGGTCCCAGGCCAGGCGACGGTCGTGCCGTCGGCCGAGAGCGCACCGCCCGCCGACGCGCCGCCGACCGGCTCGCCCGTCGTCATGTCGCGGGTGAGCAGCGTGGTGCGCTTGGTCGAGCGGGTGCGGACGAAGAGCTGGTACGGCGGCGTGGTCGGGGACGCGGCGTCCGGCAGGTCGGAGTCGATGTCGACGCTGCGGAAGAGCACGCGGTCGCCGTCATCGGAGATCGCGACCCCCGGGCTGACGTCGGCGCCGGGGTTGCGCCCCGGGAGGTCCGGGTCGCGGACGCCGTAGCTCGCGGACGCGTCGCCGCCGTCGCGGGCGGAGATCAGCTCGTAGCGGCCCGCGTCGACGTCGCGCAGGTAGACGTCGATGTTGCCGTTGGTGTCGGCGGGGACGAGCTTCTCCGCGGTCGAGAAGACGACGTAGCGCCCGTCGGCCGAGATCGACGGGTTGCGCGCGCCGCGCACCCGCACGGTGCCGTCGTCGCCGATCAGGTCCCCCGGAGCGATCAGCTCGAGCCGGCCGGACGCGACGTCACGCCGCATCACGCCGCCGTCGTAGTGGGCGCCGCGCGGGTCGGCGAAGTCCGGCCCGAAGAGGTTGCGCGCGCGGGTCTCGAAGACCACGAAGCGCCCGTCGGCGGAGATGTCGGGCGCGCCGCTGGGCTCGTCCCCCTGCTCGCGCAGCTCCAGCGACGCGGAGACGATCGTCGCCCCCGGCGGCACGTAGGCCTGGGCCGCCACGGGCAGCGCCAGCACGACGAGCACGACACCCAGCAGCCTTCTCACGGCGAGACCCTCTTGTTGAAGCTGACGCGGTTGCCCGTCTTGTCGCGGGCGGTGACGGTGATGCGGAACGGGCCGCCGGAGCGGTAGCGGTGGGCGGCGGTGCGGCGCCCGGACGAGCGCTTGCCGTCGCCCCAGGCGACGTTGACCGAGGTGTTGTCGACGCCCGAGGTCGGGTCGGAGACCGTCACCTGCACGAGCCGGTTGCGGAAGCGCTGGACGCGCACCCGCGGCTTGGTCTGGTCGACCTTGAGGTCGGCCGGGCGGCTGGTGGTCTCCTGCCCGCCCGCGTCGGTGGCCACGACCTGCAGGACGTGGACGCCGTCGTCGAGGTCGCGCGGGCGCAACTGCAGCTTCGTGCCCTTCACGTTCTCGGCGACCGTGTCGTCGTCGATCGTGACGGCGAACGTGACGCCGCCGATCGCGTGGGCGGGCATGTCCCAGCGGATCTGGGGCGGCGTGCGGACGAAGCTCGTCGGCGCGTTGGCGGCGAACGGGTCCGGCGGGGCGTCGACCACGAGCCCGGCGATCTGGCGGGCGGGCGGGCTCCCCTGGATCCAGCCGAGCAGGCCGTCGCCGAGCCCGGTCCCGGCGAGCCCGAAGCCCGACACGGTCCCTCCGGCGGGGGCGGCCAGCGCCTGGCTGACCGGCACGCCGTCCGCGCGGCGCTCGGTCACGCCCATCCCGCCCGAGCCGCCACGGCGCACCTGCCAGGCCGCGACCGCCGCGCCTGAGGCCGCGATGTCGACCTCAGGCGTCCCCGGAATGCTCGTGCGGCCGTCGTCGAGCCGTTCGACCGGGCTCACGGTGCGGTCGTCGGCGGGCGTGAGCAGGCTGCGCTGCGCGAGCCCGAAGGCCGTCGCGGTGTCGCCGACGCGGTCGACCGCGACCGCCGCCGGGCCGGGCGAGACCGCCGGCGGCGTCGTTTCCGTCCCACCGTCGACGAACCGCGGCGGCCCGAACGCGGACGCATTGGGCGCCGAGGTCTCGGGGATCGTGGCCAGCAGGAGCCGCGGGCCGGCCGCCGTCTGCTGGCGGAAGGCGATCGCGCCCTGGCCGAAGCCCGCGCCGTCGAGCGAGAACTGGTCCACGCGGCCGCCGGTCGCGGCCGGCGTGACCTGCGTGGCGATGCCGAAGTTGGTGCCGAACAGGCGACGCGCCCAGATGCGGTCCACGAGCGTGTCGTCGGGCTCCTGCCAGGCGAGGATGCCGTTGCCGGTCGTGTCCATCGTCACCTGCGGCGGCGCGCTCTCCCCCGGGGCCCTCAGCGGTGCCTGGGGGTTGCGGTTCAGCGGCAGGCCGAAGCCCGACCAGTAGGCGCCGTCGTAGCGCGCGGCGCGCAGCTCGCCGCGGGTGTAGCCGGGCGGGTCGGTGCCGGTCGGGACCTGCATGACGAGGTAGGCCAGGTAGGCGTTGCCGCCCGGGCTCATCGCCAGCGTCGGCGCCGTGCCGATCGACTCGCCGACATTGAGGTCGACCGGCACGGGCGGCTGGAAGCGGGAGGCGCCTGGATCGAGTCCGGCCGAGTACAACCGATCGGACCCGGGGCCGAACTCCTGCACCCACGCGACGACGAGCCGGCCGCCTGACCCGGCGCCGATCACGGGCCAGGAGGAGTCGAACTGCTGCCCGGCGTCGATGCGCTGCGGCGCCCGCCAGTCGCGGCCGTCGAACTGCGCGGCGAAGATGTGCGTGCGCCCGTCGACACGCTTGCGGTAGACGATGCCGCCGGTCCCGTCGGGCGCCATCGCGGTCCCGCCGAAGTCGACGATGTCCGATGACGGGCCGTCGATCGGGGTGACGGAGGAGATGCTCGCGGCGGCGGTCGCGGGGATCAGGAGGCAGGCGAAGAGGACGCAGAGGATGCGCACGATCCGCCGAACCTACGGCGCCTTCACCGGACTCGAACGAGGGCTTTACGAGATGACCACAACTTGGTGTCTCGCCTCGGAGAGAGTGGCGCCGCTGCGGGCTTTGCCATGCCCGCACGGACTCGAACTGAAGGAGCACCGTGAGCCGCCCTCGTCAACTTCTCGTCGCCGCCACAGCGATCGCCGCGCTGTCGATGCCCGCCGCGGCGCAGGCCAAAACCACGATCCTGATGAGCGGCTCGACGTCCGTGTACCCGCTCGAGACCAAGCTCGCGAAGGCGTACTTGAAGAAGTACCCGGGCTCGGTCAAGTTCTCGATCTCGCAGGGCGGATCGGACATCGGCATCGGTGACGTCGCCCGCAAGCGCGTCTCGATCGGCGCCTCCTCGCGTGACCTCCAGAGCGGTGACCCGGGCGGCCTGGTCTTCAACAAGATCGCCCGCGACGGCGTCTGCGTGGTCACGCATCCGGACAACGCGATCGCGAACCTCTCGCAGCAGCAGGTGCAGGACATCTTCTCCGGCAAGGTCCGCCGCTGGGACGACGTCCAGGGCGCGAAGGTGACCGGCCCGATCAACCTCAACACGCGTACGCAGGCCTCCGGTACGCAGGACGCGTTCCGCAACATCTTCATGGGCCAGTCGCTCAACGTCTCGCCGAGCGCGTCGCAGAAGGCCACCAACGGCCTCGTCCAGTCCGCGGTCGCGAGCGACCCGCAGGCGATCGGCTACGTCGACTTCAAGTTCACCGAGGGCACGTACGCGGTCCCGTACAAGGGCGTCGCCTGCAACCTGCGCAACGCCAAGTCGGGCCAGTACCCCGGCGTCCGCAACTTCTGGTTCGTCACGCTCGGCCAGCCCAAGGGCGTGGTCAAGAAGTTCATCGACTTCGCGCGCTCGCCTGCGGTGCAGGGCAGCATCGTCGCGAAGGACTACGTGCCGTACAAGTAGTGGCGGAAGCGGTCACCCAGCATCCGGCCGGCGCCACCGCCGCACCCGCGGCGGAGGCGCCCGCGGGCTGGTGGTCGGACCGGCTCGTCGGCCCCGCGCTCGGCGCGGCGGGCGTGCTCGTCCTGCTCGTGATCGCGGGCATGGCCGTGTACGTGTTCAAGACGGCCTGGCCCGCGTTCTCGGCCAACGGCCTGCACTGGTTCGGCGCGGGCGGCAACGCCAACACGCAGCTCGACCAGATCTTCTCCTCCAAGGCGCCGTTCGAGTACAAGCTGCGCGCCTTTCCGCTGCTCTACGGCACCGTGCTCGCCTCCGGCGGCGCGGTGCTGCTCGGCCTGGTCATCTCGACGCTCGCGGCGCTCTACATCGTCGCCTTCGCGCCCCCGGCCATGACCCGCGTGCTCGAGCCCGTCGTGCGCCTGCTCGCGGGCGTGCCGAGCGTGATCTACGGCCTGATCGGCGTGCTCGTGATCGTCCCGTTCGTCAACCAGCACCTGATCTCGCTCGAGCGCAAGGAATCGGTCTTCTACGTGATCCAGCTCACCGGCCAGTCACTGCTCGTGGCCACCGGGCTGCTAACGATCATGATCGTGCCGATCATGATCGCGATCGCGGTCGACGCGCTGCGCGCCGTCCCGAGCTCGTGGACCGAAGGCGCGCTCGCGCTCGGCGCGAACCGCATGCGGGTGATGTGGACGATCGCGCTGCGCGCCTCGCGCCCCGCGCTGGTCGCCGGCGCCGTCCTCGCGCTCGCCCGCGCGCTCGGTGAGGCGATCATGCTCGCGATGGTCTCGGGCGGCGTCATCTTCGCGCCCAACCCGATCGACGGGCCGACCTTCTTCTTCGAGCCGGTGCTGCCGCTCGCCGCCGCGATCGTGCAGGGCGCCGAGGGCATCACGGTCAAGCCGTACGGCGCGACGCTGTTCGCGTTCGCCGCCGTGATCATGGTCTCGAGCGTGATGCTGAGCATCACCGGCTGGGCCGTCCGCCGCCGCCTGCGTCGTTTCGGGGTGCAGTCGTGAGCGTCCGGACCGACCCCGCAGGCTCCTCGCGCGACTGGCCGCTCATGGACCGGCTCCTGCTGGGCGCATGCTGGGCGGCCGGCATCGCGCTGGTGGCGATCGCCGCCGCGATCGTCCTCTACATGGCCTACCGCGGCATCCAATACCTTAGGCCCGACCTGCTGATCAGCCGGCCCGTGGCCGACCTCGACCAGTCCAAGTCGGGCGGCTTCCTCGACCCGCTTCTGGGCACGATGCTGATCATCGGGGGCGCGATCGTGATCGCGGCACCGCTCGGGATCGCCACCGCGGTGTGGCTGACCGAGTACGGCAAGCCGGCGTGGCTCGCGCGCATGGTCGAGTCCGGCGTCGAGGTGATCGCCGGCACGCCGAGCATCGTGCTCGCGCTGTTCGGCCTGGCGTTCTTCGCCCAGCAGGGCCTCGGTTTCCTCTCGACCACGGGTGAGGGCGGCGCGGTCTTCGGGCGCTCGCTGCTGATCTGCTGCACGGTGCTCTCGCTCGAGGCGCTGCCGCTGATCGTCGGCGCCACCCGCGAGGGCCTGCTCGCCACGCCGCGGCACGTGCGCGAGGCGTCCTACGCGCTCGGCAAGACCCGCGCGGCGACGATCCACCGGGTCCTGCTGCCGGTCGCGCGGCCCAACATCGCCACCGGCACCGCGCTCGGCATGGGCCGGATCGCCGGCGACACCGCGGTCGTTCTGCTGCTCGGCGGCGGCACGCTGCAACTGGAGTCCAACGGCTCGATCCCGGGCCTGAACATCTTGCAGGGCACAGGGTCGACGCTGACGACCTACGTCTACGCGAACTCGCCCTCGGGCGAGGGCGGCGCGCCACAGAAGGCGTACGCCGCCGCGTTCCTGTTGCTCATGCTCGTCCTCTTCCTCAACTGGGTGGTCGATCGGATCGCCCGCGGATCGGAGCAGCTCGGATGGATCCGTTGATGCCCCCGCCGCCGATCCGGCGGATCGTGGTCGACGCCCCGCACGTCCCGGTGGAGGTGCCCGAGGGCAACGGGCACTCGCCGCTCAAGCGCACCCGCCCGCCCTTGGCGTCGGTCGGGATCGAGCGCATGCGCACCGAGGCGCTGACGATCGCCTACGGCAGCAAGGTCGCGGTCAACAACGTCTCGATCCCCGTCCACCAGGGTGAGGTGCTGGCGCTGATCGGCCCGTCCGGCTGCGGCAAGACGACGCTGCTGCGCTCGCTCAACCGGCTCGTCGAGCTCACCCCCGGCGCGGGCCGCGGCGGCAAGATCCTGCTCGACGACGCGGACGTCGACGGGATCGAGGTGACGTCGCTGCGGCGACGGATCTCGATGGTCTTCCAGCAGCCGAACCCGTTCCCGATGTCGATCTTCGACAACGTCGCCTACGCGCTGCGCGAGCAGGGCTCGCGGCGCGTCAAGCGGGCGGTGCTCGAGGCGCCGGTCCGCGAGGCGCTCACGCGCGCGGGACTCTGGGACGAGGTCAAGGACGACCTCGACCGCCCGGCGCTGCGGATGTCCGGCGGCCAGCAGCAGCGCCTGTGCATCGCCCGCGCGCTCGCGGCCCGGCCCGAGGTGCTGCTGCTCGACGAGCCGTGCTCGGCGCTGGACCCGCGCTCGACCGCGATCATCGAGGAGCTGATCCTCGACCTGCGCGAGGAGCTGGCGGTCGTGATCGTCACCCACAACCTCCAGCAGGCGTACCGGATCGCCGACCGCGTGGCGTTCATGTTCCTCGGCGAGCTCGTCGAGTACGGGCCGGCCGAAGACGTCTTCGAGCGCCCGCAGCACACGCGCACCGCGGACTACGTGGGCGGGGCATTCGGATGAGGATCGCCGTGGTCGCTCTTGCCGCCCTCGCGCTCGCCGGCTGCGAGTCCACGCAGTCCAAGAGCGCCAAGCTCGAGGCCGCCGCCCAGAAGGCCAAGCACGAGAAGGGCCTGGTGGTCTCGCAGGAGTCGACCGAGGTCAAGGTCGAGGGGACGACGATCCTGCAGGACGACAACGGCGCCGCGACCGTCGTCGAGTTGCGCAACGAGTCGCGCGGGTCGCTCGTGAACCTGCCGCTCTCGGTGCAGGTCCTCGACCAGGGCTCGAAGGCGCTCTACGCCAACGACGCGCCCGGCCTCGACACCTCGCTCGTGAGCGTCGCCTCGCTGGGCGCGGGCGGCGAGATCGCGTGGGTCAACGACCAGGTGACGCTCGCGGGCCAGGGCGGATCTGTGGTGGCGAAGGTCGGCGCGGGTGCCAAGCCCGGCCCGTCCGAGCTGCCGCGGATGGAGGTCACCAACCTCAAGCCCGAGACCGACGCCTCCGGCGAAGGCGCGATCGTCGGGGACGTCGCCAACCGCTCGAGCGTCGAGCAGCGCCGGCTCGTCGTCTATGTCATCGCGCGCAAGGACGACAAGGTCGTCGCCGCCGGCCGCGCGATCGTGGAGAAGCTCGCGCCCGGCAAGAGCGCCCACTTCTCCGCCTTCCCGATCGGCGACCCGGCCGGAGCCGAGCTCTCCGCGTCGGCGCCTCCCACCGTCGTGAGGACCCCCTGATGGCCAGCATCACCACGCACGACTCCCGAGCGGAGCAAATGCCGCCGCAACAGCCGCCTACGCCCGCGCGGAGCGGTGACGAGCCCTCCGGGCGAGGCAGTGGAGACGCGTTGCACGTGCCGCGACTGGCGCGCGAGACCGAGCCGTGCGCCCACTGCGGCGCGCTGTTGGCCTCGGACCAGCGCTATTGCCTGAGCTGCGGCGAACGCCGCGCCGACATGCGTGTGCCTTTCCCCGCCGCGTCGCAGGTCATCGCCGCGCCCGCCCCTGAGGCCACCCAGCCCCTGCCGCCGCGACCCGTCTCGCGGCGCGGCCCCGGCGGCATCCCGGACTGGGCGATGTCCGCGCTGTTCGGGCTCGCCGGCGCCGCCGCGCTCGCGCTCGGCATCCTCGCCGGGGTGCTGATCGCCGGCGGCGGTGACGACACGCCGACGCAGGTCGCCGCCACGCCCACGCCGGTCGTGACGGCGGCGCCGAGCGCCGCGGCCTCCGCGCCCGTGACGACGCCGACGCCGGCCGCCACGGTCGCCGCCACCTTCACGCCCGACTGGCCCGCCGGGCAGACCGGCTGGACCGTGCAGCTCAAGACGCTGCCCAAGGACGGCACGACGCCCGACGCGATCGCCGCCGCCAAGAGCGAGGCCGCGGGTCAGGGCGCGGCCGACGTCGGCGCGCTGGACTCCGACTCGTTCCCGTCGCTCGACGGCGGCAACTACGTCATCTACTCCGGCGTGCACACGAGCAAGGAGGACGCCGAGAGCGCGCTCTCCGGCATCCAGGCCAACTTCCCGGACGCCAAGGTCGTGGAGGTCAAAGACACGGCGGCGGACGCCGAGCCGTCGGCGACGCCGGTCACGAAGTCCAAGGACGACCTCAAGAAGCAGGAGGAGTCCCAGACGCCCGAGGACGCGCAGAAGAACACGCGCAAGGCCCCGCCCACCGTGAAATCCGAGGGGACCCCGCCGCCCGCCGACGACAAGAAGCCCGGCGGCGACTCTGACGCGACGGAGATCGGCTGATGCGCGCGCTCCGACGGCAGTACGTCCGCACCGAGCCCGCCCCGCTGCCTCCGGGCGGCGGGCGCGCGATCGGCCACGACGAGTTGCTCAGCCGCCGCGAGCAGCTCGAGCGCGAGTTCGCCGAGCTGCAGTTCGACCTCGGTGGGCTCGCCTACGAGATGGCGATCCGCGACCACTTCCGCGTCGACCTGCTGGCCCGCCGCGCGGCGCGGCTGCAGGAGGTCGACGCCGAGCTCGGGGCGATCGAGCGGCTCGAGCGCATCGACGGCGGCGGCGCGGCCGGCGCCTGTCCGAATTGCGACGCGCTGTACCCGCGGGGCGCGCTGTTCTGCTCGCAGTGCGCGCATCCGTTGATGTAAGCGAGTCACTCAGAGCCCCGACGCGGCGAGGAGAGAGGAGGGACCGCGCCGAGGCTCCGAGTTCGGTTGCGGCACCGCTCCGACGGGCCGCAAGACACAGTCAAGCCCGAGATGCAATAGCCCCAGTGACGAGGTTGTGAATGCACGGTCGTGAAGAGTTTGTAAACGCCGTTCCGCGGCCCGGAACTCGCGGTTAGGTTCCAACGGTGTCCTTGCATCGTTCCGCTCCTGACCCCGAGCTGCTGACCCTCTTCGAGGAGTCCGGCCGCAACGTCCAGCGCTCGGCGATGCTGCTGCGCGACCTGCTTTCGGACTATCCCGAGCAGGCCGGGCTCGCGCGGGACATCGTGCTGTGCGAGCAGGAGGGCGACCGGATCGTCCACGACATCCTGCACCGCCTCGCCGAGCGCGGGAGCCGCAGGACGCACCTCGATCCGAACGACGTCCACGCCCTCGCGGGGGCGCTCGACGACATCGTCGACTTCGCCGAGGAGGCCGCCGACCAGCTCGCGCTCTACGGCGTCGAAGCGCCGATGGAGCAGGCGCAGCAGATCTCAGAGGTCCTCGTCAACGCCTCCGAGCAGGTCGCCCAGAGCCTGCGCGGGCTGCGCAACGGTCTCGACGTCGGCGCGCAGCTCGTCGAGATCCACCGGCTCGAGAACGAGGGCGACCGAATCCAGCGGGCGGCGATCGCCAACCTCTTCGCGGCCGGGATCGACCCGATGATCGTGATCCGCTGGAAGGACATCTTCGAGACGCTCGAGTCGGCGGTCGACGCGTGCGAGACGGTGGCCAACGTGCTCGAGGGCATGGTCCTCAAGCGCGCCAACGGTCACTGAACCCGCACGCGCACCGACCGGTCGCCGCCCAGGGTCTGCGACAGGACCACGGTCACGTAGCGCACCTTGCTCGCATCGCGCAGGCGCACGTGGAAGCTGCGCCGGCGAGTGCCGCCGGGCGCGCTCGCGTACTTCGGGTCGCGCTCTGCCCGCCCCGTCCGCGTTCTCGTGCCGACGACGATGAACTCCGCGTCCTGCGCGGGGCCGTCGGTGCGCCAGCGGACGTCGACCACGCCCCCGGCACCGCGTCGCGCGCGCACGTCGAGCAGGTGCGGGAGCCGCGGTGCGGGCAGCCGGCGCACGCGCACCGAGATCGTGCGCCGCGACGCCGTGCGCGCACCTGGCGCGCTCCAGCTGAGCGTGATCTTCAGCGGTCCGCGCTTTGGCGCGACCGGCGCGAAGTTGGGCTCGAGCTCGAGGTCGCGAGAGCCGGCTCGCGCGAGTGCCAGCGTCGCCGAGATCGAGCGCCCGACGATGTACGCGCGCACGTCGCACGCCGCGCTGCACCTGACGGGGAGCCTCAGCGGCTGGACCGGCCGCAGCGCGCGATCGCGCGGGACGCCGATGGTCAGCTCCGGCGCCGTGGGCGTCGGCGTGTCCGCCGCGCCCTCCAGCGCGAGGTGCAGGCGGCCGCTGAAGGGTGGCACGGAGAACAACTCGTTCCCGTCCCCCCACGCCACGGCGCGGGAGCCGTCGGGCAGCAGCAGCGGCGAGAGCCCGGTCGCCGGGCGGACCGGGCTCCCCAGGCTCATCGCCTCGGCCTTGCCGTCGACGCCCAGCGACGCGGCCTGCAACCCCGTCTCCGGGCCGGGCCAGGCGAGCAGCGCGCGACCGTCCGCGCCGAGCGCGACCCGCAGTTGCGCGGGATCGAGCGGAGGTGAGTCGCCGACGGTGTAGAGCCCGATCGAGAACGCGTTCTCCGTCAGACGTCGCGGCTGCTCGCGCCGGATGTGGACCGGCGCGCCGAACGGCCCGGTCCCTGAGCGGCGCAGCACGGTCACGTCGTCGCTCGACTCCCACGCGAGGACCGCCGTGCCGTCATCGGCGAGCGCGAGCGCGACGTCCCCTTCGGCTGGGATCGCCGGCCGCCGCACGAACTCGCCGCCCGGCTCGCGGTCGAACAGCGTCGTGCCGTCCCCGCCGGCGACCGCGAGCAGGATCCGGCCGTCGTCAGCGACGGCGAACGTCGGCTCGTACGTGAACGCGGTCCGCGACAACAGCCTCCGCGGCGCGGGGAAGGCGGTGCCCGCGGCGGCGTTCGTGACCCGCACGGCGTGCTGGTCGGACAGGACCGCCCACGCCTCGCCGGTCGCCGTCAGCCCGACCGCCACACCACCGAGCAAGTCGCTCGCCGCCAATTGCTGCGGTGTCCCGAACGCGCCGCCCGGCGACCGCCGCGCGACCTTGATCTTCACCGTCCGGTAGTCCTCGCCGTACTCGAGCCAGGCGACCACGACGTCGCCCCGGGCCGAGACCGCCGTGGTGACCCTGTAGCCGAGCTTCGACGACAGCGCCACCGGTGCGCCCCAGGTCCCGCCGGGATCGCGCACGACGGCCCGCACGCCCTTGCGCGTCCCGCCCGCGATCACCCCCGCGCCGCTCGCGTCGATCGCCGTCGCCGGACACGTCGACAACCTCCCGAGCGGGATCTCCGCCTGCGGTACCAGCCCGCCCGAGGTGGCATCGAGCAGCTCGGCGCCGCCCGGCGTCCACCGGACGAGCCCGCCCGGCACGCCCGTCGGCGCCAGGCACGCCGCCGCGCTCCCGACAGGCCGGAACGGCAGCTCGCCGAACGTCGCGGCCGACGCCCCGCTCTGCACGAGGGCGAGCGTGGCGACGGCGAGCGCGATTCTCATCTCAGCCTCGTACCCGGACGGTCGTGGTGTGCGACTTCCGGGTGCCCTCGGCGCCCGTGACGATGTGCACGTAGCGAGCTTCGCCTGCCCCGCGCAGGCGCACGTGGAAGCTGCGGCCGCTGCCGCGAGTGTCGCCGTAGCCGACCACGTCGAACGTGTCGTCGCGATCCTTGACGCCGAAGACGGCGAAGTTGGACCGCTTGGCGGGGCGGTCGGTGCGCCAGCTGACCACGACTTCGTCTCCGTCGCGACGCGCGGTCGCACCCAGGACCTTCGGCAGCGGGGTGTCCGGCAGCCGGCGCAGTCGGTAGGTGACGTTCTTCGTGGTCGCGTGACGGGCGCCCGGAGACGCGTAGAGGAGACGCACGGTGACCGGACCGCCGCGCAGGCTCGCCACCGGCGCGAGCGTCGAATCCAGGCTGAGCGTGGCGCTGCCCGCGCGCGTCAGCGAGAAGCCGTCGCCGGGCACGAGAACCCCGGAGCCGATCTGCGCGCGCACGTCACAGGCCGCCGAGCAGCGCACGCCGAAGCGCAGCGACTCATCCGCCGCGAGCACCCGCTTCTTCGGCGCGATCACCGTCAGCGCCGGCGGCGCCGGGTCGGCGCCGTCCGGGACGCCCTCGAGCGCGAGGTGCAGCCGGCCGTCCTTGTCGCGGTCGTTGTTGTCGGCCCACGCGACCCCGAGCGCGCCATCGGCGCTCAGCAGCGGCGTCGTCGCGCCCGCCTCGCGCAGTTCGGCGCCGAACATCGCGTGGCTGGGCGCGCCGCCGGTCAGTGGCAGCGTCGCCACCAGCGGCGGCGCCCACCAGACGCCGTCGCGCTGGGCGGCACCCGCCCACGTGACCACACCGCGACCGTCGGCCGTGATCATCGCGCGGGCATCGCCCCCGTCGTCGTCCATGCCGTCCCCGTTCAGCGTGAAGCCGCCCAGGTCCTCGTCCCCGAGCAACTCCGTGAAGAGGTCGAGGATGCTCTTCGGATAGCGCAGCCCGCTCTTCGGGGCGATCGTGACCGGCGCCCCGAACGCGCCGGCCTGCGCCCGCGCGACCGCCTGCACGTCGCCCGCGAGCGCCTGGTTCCAGGCCACGATCGCGCCGCCGTCGGAACGGATGGCGGCGGCGGGGACGACCAGGATCGTGTCCTCGCCGCGGCCCACCCGGACGGGCGTGCCGAACGCGCCGCCGGGCGCGCGCTCGGCGACGAGCACATCGGTGCCGTTCACGAAGGCCAGCAGCGCGTGTCCCCCGTCGCCCACCGCGAGACTGAAGGACGAGTTGGGCCGCAACGCGCCGACCTTCGCCGGCGCGCCGAACGGGGCGCCCACGGGAGCGACCGCCGCCCAGAGCTCGCGAGGCTTGCCGGGCGCCGGCTGCAGCGACCAGGCGACGACCGCGTCACCGCCCGCGGACACGCCCGCCACGACGCGCACCGCCGTCACGAGCCCCAGGCCGCTCGACGCGGTCTTGGGCGCGGTGACGAGCGTCTCGGTCGCGCCGAACCCGCCGCCGGGCGCGCGGCGCGCGGCGAGGATCTGCAGGCGTCCCTTGTCGTTGATCCCGGCCAGCGCGACCACCGCGTCACCGCGCTCGGAGATGCCGGCCGCCAGCGGGTGCGTGCTCGCTATGTCCGTGACCGGCAGCGCGTCGACGTGCGGTCCCCAGGCTCCGCCCGCCTCGCGCAGCGACGCGCGGACGAACGCCTCGCTGCCGGAGCGCACGGCGAACGCCACGATGCCGACGCCGTTCGGCCGCGCCGCGGCCTGCGGGCACGTCTTCGCGTCACCATCGCTCGCGACGTCGGCGGTCGGCGTCAGCCCGGCCGCGCTCGCCTGCAGGAACTGGGCACCGGTGGCGGTGCTGCGCACCAGCTCGCCCGGCAGGCCGGTGGCCCGCACGCACGTCGCGATCCCGCCGGCCGGGCGGAAGCCGACCTCACCGAACGGTGCCGCCGAGGCGGCGGCCGGCATCACCCCCAGGACCAGGGCGGCGGTCAACAGGCTGCGTCTCATGACTTGATCTCCACGGTCGTGCGGCGTTCGATCCCGGGCGTAGGGCCCGTGAGGAGGGTGACGAAGCGCGCGGTCGCGACATCGCGGATGCGCGCGCGGAAGTGGCGCCCGGAGCCGGTCGCGACCGCGCCCTTCAGGGCGTCACCGTCGCGCTCGGCGCGGGCGAAGGCGAGGAAGTCGTCCTTACCGGCCTTGCGGTCGGTCCGCCAGGTCACGACGACGTCGTCGCCGTCGTGGCGGGCGCGGAGGCGCTCGACGCGCGGCGCCGGCGGCCCGGGCTTGCGGCGCACGCGGACCAGCACGGTCCGGCTGCGCGGGTGCGCGGTGCCGGGCGCGCCCCAGCGCACGTACACGCGGACGGGCTTGCCGTCCAGTCGCGCGATCGGCCGCACCTCCGGCCGCAGGGTGACGGTCTCCGTGCCGGCGCGTCGCAGCGACAGCGCCGCGGTCGCGTCGAACACGCCCTCGGCGGACGAGACGCGCACGTCGCAGGCCGCCGAGCAGGTCACGGGCAGCACCAGCGGGTCGTCCGCGCGCAGGAAGCGCTGCTCCGGCGCCCCGACGCGCAGCCGCGGCGCGCCGACGTCAGGCACGCCGGCGGCACCCTCGACGGCCAGGGACACGCGCTGCTCCTCGTCGTCCGCCCAGACCACTGCGGGCGTCCCGTCCGCCAGGACCAGCGGCGCGGCCCTGGCGATGTCGCGCAGGCCGTTGCCGAGCGGGTGGACCTCGGCCGGCCCGCCGGCCAACGGCACGGCGGCGACCGACGGGGAGAACGCGTAGACGCCGTCGCGACGGGTGGACGCCGTCCACGCGAGCAACGCGCGGTCCCCCGCGAACGTCGCGCCCGCGATCTGGATCTGGTCCTCGAAGCCATAGTCGCTGTCGCGGAAGTCGGGGCTGATCGACTCGTCGAACAGCGCCCGGTCGAAGCCCAGCCAGATCGACGGCGCCAGCCGCAGCTCGCCGCCGAACGCACCCGCCGCGGGACGCGTCACCGCGCGTACGGCGCCGTCGAGGAAGTCCACCCAGCCGACGACGGCGGCGCCGTCGGGGCGCACGGCGGCAGCGGGGAAGACGACCAGCGGGTCGTCCGCGACACCGACGTCCCGCGCCGTCCCGAAGGCCGCGCCGGCGACACGCTCGGCGACGTGCATCCGCTTGTCCGCCGTGAACGCGAGCACCGCGTCTCCCCCGTCGCCGACGGCGAGCGCGAACGGGCCCCGCGGCGCGCCGACGCGCACCGGGGCGTGGAACGGCTCACCCGGGGCGGCATACGTCGCCCACAACTGGCGCGGCGCCTTCAGGCGCGGCCGGAAGGACCACGCGAGCACGGTCTCGCCCGCGGCCGTCACGCCCGCCTGCAGGCTCACGCTGCCGGCCGTGTCGGGCGCGCGCATCAGGGTCTCGTTCGCGCCGAACGCCGCGCCGGGAGCGCGGCGCGTCGCGGTCACCTCGAACCCGGACGCGGTCCCGCCCGCCGCCGCGACCACGGCCGCGCCCGAATCGGAGATCGCCGCGTCCAAGGAGTCGGTCCCGAGGTCGCCGTGAACCTTGACGGGCTCGCCCCACCTGCCGCCCTCGCGCAGCACGGCGCGAACGCCGCTCTCGCCGGGCGCTTCGGCGAAGAAGTGCGCCTCGATCCCGACGCCATCGGGCCGCAGGTCGAGCGCGCTGCAGGACCCGTAGGGCGCGGCCGGGAGCGGCGCGCCGGGGTGCAGGCCGGTCGCGTCCGCGCGCAGCAACTCGGTGCGGCCGGGGAAGCCGAGGTCGAGGCCGAGGCCGTGCGCGATCCCACCCGGCTCGCCGGTCGCGCTCAGGCAGCTGACCCCATCGCGGGCGGCGAACGAGGGCAGCTCGCCGAACGGCGCGGCGTGCGCGCCGGCCGGGGCCGCGAGCGCGAACGCCGCGGCCACCGCTGCGCCTCTCACTCCTGCACCCTCACGCTGGTGCGACCGGTCTCGAGCGTGTCCGGGTCGGCGCGGACGACCGTGACCCGCGTCACCCGCCGCCGCACGTCGCGCAGCCGCGTCACGAAGCTCGTGCGCTTCGCTCTGCCCGCGACGTCACCGCCGGTCACCGGCTCCTCACCGCCGGCGTAACCGAGCACGAAGTAGTCGCGCGGCGAGGCGGGCTTGGCGGTGTGCCAGCGAACGACGACCACGTCGCCGTCGCGCACCGCGGTCAGGCCGAGCGGAACGGGCGGGAGCTTGGCCGGGGCGCGGCGCAGGCGGAAGGTCAGCGTGCGGGTGGTCGCCGTCCGCGCACCCGGCGCCGACGCGCGCAGCAGCACGTGCACGGGCCCGCCGCCACGCGGCGCGACCGGCCTGAGCAGCCGCGTGAGCTCGAGGCGGCCGGAGCCGGCTCCCGGCAAGGAGAGATCGGCGCCGACCTGGTCATTCCCGACGAGCTGGGCGTAGACGTCGCACGCCGCGTCGCAGGTCGCGCGCAGCCGCAGCGGCGCCTGGCCGGCCAGCGTGTGCGAGCCCGCGACCTGCAGCCGTACCGCCGGCGCGGGAGGATCCGCGGGCTGCGGCGAGCCCTCGCGCGCGACGTGCACGCGACCGAGCCGTCCGGAGTTGTCCGTCCAGGCGACGCCGCGCGAGCCGTCGGGCAGGCCGACGGGGACGAGCGAGTCGACGTTGCGCAGCGTCCCGCCGACCGCGATCGGCTCCCGCTCGCCGCCTTCGAAGTTCACGAGCGCCGCGCGCGGCAGCATCCGCCAGACGCCGTCCGAGCGCTGGATCTGCGCCCACGTGAGCAGCACGCGGCCGTCGGCGCCGAGCAGTGCCCGCGGGTTGCCGCCGCGGGTGTCGGGCGGCGCGCCGCCGATCCCGAACTCGCCCTGCAGCCCGGTGAGCGCCGTCTCGAGCAGGCGGACGAGGGTCATCAGCGGCGGGCTCTCGAGCCGATGCGCGCGGCCGATCGCGATCGCCGGACCGAAGACCCCCGGCGCCTGGCGGGTGCGGATCGTCATCGTCGCGTCGCTCAGCCCCGCCCAGCCGACGATCGCCCCGCCGTCCGGCCGCAGCGCCACGGTCGGCACCACGCCGAACTCGTCGATCGTGTCGGCGATCAGGAACGGGTAGCCGAATCGGCCGCCCGGCGGGCGCTCGGCCGCGACCAGCTGGTCGCCGGAGACGAACGTGACGAGCACGCGGCCGTCAGGCGCGACCGCGAGGTCGTACGGGAGACCGCTGGCGATCGGGTCGATCTTCTGCGGGGCGCCGAACGGGGCGCCCGGCGGTGCGGTCGCCGCCCACAGCTCGCGCTCCGCGCCCTCCTTGTCGGGCATGTACGTCCACAGCACGATCGCCTCGCCTGAGGCGGCGAAGCCGGCGTGCACGACCGGCGCGACCGGGTCGCCGGTGCGGCGCGACTGCAGCGTCTCGGCCGGCGTGAACGCCCCGCCCGGGAGCCGGCGGGCGACGCGCAGGGTCGCGCGCTGCTTGGACGTCACGCCCGCGAAGGCGACCAACGCGTCTCCGCGCGGTGAGGCGGCGGTGGCGATCCCGGTTGAGAGCGCTCCCTCCTCGGGCTCGACCACGTCGACGGATTGGCCCCAGGCCTGGCCGGGCTCGCGCACGTACGCGCGCGCCCAGGTCTCGTCCTGGAGCTCGGTGCCGACGGCGAACGCGACCACGCTGCCGCCGCCCGCCCACGACGCGGCGTCCGCGCAACCGCTGATGCCGCCGGCCGCGAGCGTCGCGGCCGGGGTCAGACCGGTGGCCGAGGCGTCGAGCGCCTCAATGTTCTCCTCGCTCTGGCGGATCAGCTCGCCCGGTGTCCCGGTCGCCCGCAGACAGGTCGCGGTCCCGCTGACCGGCTGGAACGGCAACTCGCCGAACGGCGACGCCGAGGCGGCGGCGGGAACACAGGCGAGCAGACCGGCGGACACCAGCAGGGTGCGAAGCATTGGCGCACCATAGATGAAGGAAACTTGAGCAGGAGTGTTCATCCGTTGACGCCAGGCTTGAGCGGAGCGCCAGAGGGGAATCCTCGGGACAACGACCTCCAGGGAGGACACCATGGCGACTGATCACTACGAAGAGACCGCACGACCCCGCAGCGGCGTATCGCTGGCCAAGGGCCCGGTCGCGGCGCTCGGCCTCGCGTCGCTCGCGCTGGGCGTGCTGGGCTTCATCTTCGCCAGCCGCAGCTTCACCTTCGACGCCCCGAGCGGCACCGTCACCGGCACGACGTTCATCGGCATCGAGGGCAACGGCTGGACGTGGGTCGTCTTCGCCGCCGCCGGTCTTCTGCTCCTGCTCGGCTCCACGATCCACTGGGGAGCGAAGTCGATGGCGTTCATCGTCGGCGTGGCCTTCGTCGTCGGCGCGCTGATCGCGCTCTCCGACGGCGACGACATCCTCGGCGTCGTGGCGATGAACAACTGGACGACGCTGGTCATGGGCGCCGGTGGCGCCGCGCTCATCGTGCTGTCGATGATGCCGCGCGTCGGCCGCCGCCGCGGGGCCGCGCCCACCACGGTCGAAGAGCGGCGGAACGGCCGCTTCGCGCGCGACCGCGAGCCGATCGCCACGACGACGGCGGCCGACGATCGCGCGGCCACGACGCGCCACGAGCCGCTCGTGGACGACCGCGCCGCCACCACACGTCACGAGCCGCTCGCGGACGACCGCGCCGCCACCACGCGCCACGAGACGCTCGACGAACCCGCCACGACGCGCCACGGCGCCGTCGCGGCCAGCGAACGCCGCGCCCCGCTCGACGACGACCGGCGCTAACCGGCGTCGATGGCCCGCGCCACCTCGTCGTAGGTCGGCTGCGGGCCGAAGCCCGTCAGGCACCACGTCGCACCGGCCGCCGCCCACGGGGCGGGGTCGGTGCCGGCCCGGTTGGTGACGACGATCTCCTTGCCGGGCCCGACCGCCGCGATCAGCTCCGCCAGCACGTCCGGCGTCTCCTGATCGATCGGGAAGACGCCGTCGTAGCGCTTCGCGCGCTCGAGCGGGCCGCGCTTGAACGGCCAGCGCGCGGCGACCCAGATCGGGATCGTCCCGTTCACGGGGCGCGGCTCGAGCTCCCCCGCCCAGAACGCCTGCAGCTTGGCGAGCCCGTCGTCGAGCAGCCGCGCCCGCTCCTTCATGTCGGTGACCTCGCCGAAGCGCTCGAACTCGCCGCTGCGATCGGACCCCGCCCCGACGCCGAGCACGAGCCGCCCGCCGCTGAGCCGGTCGAGCGTGACGGCCTCGCGCGCGAGCTGCTGCGGGCGCCGGCGGGCGAGCGGCGTGACCAGCGGGCCGGTGATCAGCCGTTCGGTGCGCATGACGATCGCGGCCATCGTGATCCACGGATCCGCCAGCCGACTGACCGGCGGGCGATAGTCGATGTGGTCCCAGAGGAAGAAGCCATCCCACCCGCGCCGCTCGGCGCGCTCGGCCAGCTCGGCGACGCGGGCGGGCTCGGACAACTCGTCGAACGGCGCGATGAAGATGGCTCGGTTCACCGGGCGGACGCTAGCGGGCCGCGCAGCGGGACCTCCTCCAGCAACGTGACCACGAGCAGCGCCGCGAACGCGACCGGCGCGGCGTAGAGGAAGATGCTCGGCCCCGTGTACATGGCGCCGAAGGTGGCGGTGCCGATCGCGCCGCCGAGCGAGCGGAACAGGTTCGCGCTCGCGGTCGCGATGCCGAGGTCGCGACGGTCGACCGCGTTCTGGATCGCGACGGTGAGGACCTGGGAGACCAGGCCGAAGCCGAGACCGAAGAACGCGAGCATGAGCGCGATCGTCGCCGTGCTGGTGTGCGCGTCCATCGTCGAGAGCGCGACGAGGCCGAGCGCCATGATCGCCAGCCCGAGCAGCGGGAAGCGCTTGTAGCGGCCGGTCCTGGAGATCGCGCGGCCTGAGAGGGTCGTCGAGATCGTGGCGGTGATCAGCAGCGCGAGCAGGATCACGCCGGACTCGGTCGCGCTGGAGCCGATCACGGTCTGCAGGAACACCGGGACGAACACGATCACGGTGAAGAACGAGAGCGTCGTCAGGAACAGCGCGGCCGAGACGATGTTGAAGACCGGCTCGCCGAACAGCCGCAGCGGGAGCACGGGCTCGGCGGCGCGGCGCTCCTGCACGAAGAAGGCGGCGAGCAGCACGGCGAAGGCGCCGTAGAGGACGTAGGCGTCCTGCGTCGTCGCGAGCAGCAGGCTCGCGAGCGCGCCGGCGAGCAGCGTCGCGCCGAAGTAGTCGAGCTTGACCGGCTTGCGCTCGACCGGCAGGTGCAGCGACGTCGTCACCAGCGCCAGGCAGGCGATGCCGATCGGGAGGTTGACGTAGAAGACCCAGCGCCAGCTCGCGTGGTCGGCGAACAGGCCGCCGAGCAGCGGGCCGGCGACGCTGGCCACGACGAACACGAGCTGGATGTACCCCTGGTAGCGGCCGCGCTCGCGCGGCTCGACGATGTCGCCGACGATCGCCATCGCGAGCGTCATCAGCCCGCCGGCACCCAGGCCCTGGAGGGCGCGGAAGGCGACGAGCTCGCTCAACGACTGCGCGGCGCCGGACAACGCCGAGCCGGTGAGGAAGACCACGATCGCGGCCACGAAGAGCCTCTTGCGGCCGTAGAGGTCGGAGGCGCGGCCCCACAGCGGCATCGAGACGGTGGCGCCGAGCAGGTAGGCGGTGACGACCCACGACAGCTGGTCGAGCCCGCCGAGGTCACGCACGATCGTCGGCAGCGCCGTGGCGACGATCGTCTGGTCGAGCGACGCCAGCAGCATCGCCAGGAGCAGCCCCGCGAAGGTCGTGCGGAAAGAAGTCATGGCAGAAAATGTAGCGACACAAAGTTTTGTGTCAAGCCAAGATTTGTGCTGATACATTTCGAGCCATGGCCACCGGACTCCGGGAGCGCAAGAAGCAGCAGACGCGCGAGCTGATCGCCGAGACCGCGCGCCGCCTCTTCGGCGAGCGCGGGTTCGAGGCGGTCACCGTCACCGAGATCGCGCGTGCCGCCGAGGTCTCGGCCCAAACGGTCTTCAACTACTTCCCGACCAAGGAGGACCTCGTCTACTGGCGGCTCGAGTCCTTCGAGGACGAGCTGCTGGGGACGATCCGCGACCGCGCGCCGGGCGAGTCCGTCCTCTCCGCGTTCGGCCGCTTCGTCCGCGCGCCCCGGGGGATGCTCGCCAGCCACGACCCCGAGACCCGCGAGCGGCTGGCGGCGCTCACCCACATGATCGTCTCGAGCCCGTCGCTGCTGGCGCGCGAGCAACAGATCTTCGAGGGCTACACGCGCGACCTGGCGGATCTGCTCGGCGGCGACGTCGAGGCGCGGGTCGCGGCCGGCGCGATGATCGGGCTGCACCGCGCGCTGGTGGACTTCTCGCGCGAGCGCGTGCTGGCGGGCGCGCGCGAGGAGCTCGCCGACGAGGTGACCGCGCAGGCCGACAAGGCGCTCGCGCTGCTCGAGCACGGCCTGGGCGAGTACGGCTCAGAGAACTCCTAGGCAATTCCGAGGTTCGGCCGCAACGCTCGATGCATGGCCGTACTCGACCCCACCTTCCTCCAGGACCGCGCCTACGTCGGCCGCCGTGCACTCGGCGGCGGCTGGCGGATCGTGTGCGGCGATCAGCTGATCGTCGCCCCCGACGCCAACGGCGCCGCCCTCGTCCTGCTGTGCGACGCCTTCGCCACCGACCGCGTCCGCGAGGACCTCGTCTTCGCGTTCGCGCGCTGGCTTCCCCGCTGCGACTTCCGGCTCAGCGCCGAGTTCGTCGCCGGCTGGGCGCTGCGGTGGGCGTTAATGGAGGCGTGATCCGAATCGCGCACACCGCGGACCTCGACGCCGCGACCCTCACCGCCGCCCGCGCACTCTTCGACGAGGCGTTCGACGACGACTTCACGGACGACGACTGGGAGCACGGCCTGGGCGGCATCCACGCCCTCGCCTACGAGGGCGACGAGCTCGTCGGCCACGCCGCCGTCGTGATGCGCCGGATGCTCAGCGACGGCCGCGCGCTGCGCACCGGCTACGTCGAGAGCGTCTGCGTCTCCCCCCGGCACCGCCGTCGCGGCCACGCGAGCGCGGTGATGACCGAGATCGAGCGGATCGTCCGCGGCGGCTACGACATCGGCGCGCTCGGCGCCACCGACGAGGCGATCCCCTTGTACGAACGCCACGGCTGGCGCGCGTGGCAAGGTCCACTCTCCGCCCTCACGCCGGACGGGATCGTGCCGACGCCGGACGAGCAGGGCGCGGTCTACGTCCTCGCGGACGAGGACGTAGACCTGACCCTTCCGCTCACCGCCGACTGGCGCGACGGCGACGTGTGGTGACTAGGACCCGATACGGATCTTCATCGACGTCCCGCTCTGCTGCATGACGCGGATCGTCACGCCCACATGCGGCACCTTGACGCCGACCGTCGGCAGCGCCGGGTCCCAGTACTCGCGGCGGTCGTCGAACAGCGGCTGCGCCGCCTGCCCGCGGATGTAGGACGCGCGGCCCGTCTCCTGGGCGTGCAGCGTGAACGAGTCCGACTTCTCCAGCCCGAACGGTGCGTCGTAGGTCTGGATGCGCCCGCGCCACGGCTTGCCGTCGAGGCGGTAGATCGGCGTCGGGTTGGCGTCGATCGGCAGCACCTCGCCCTGACCGGGATGGACGCTCTCGTTGTTGTCGGAGAACGACGTGTCCCAGTAGTTGATCAGCAGCCCGTTCTGGTACGGGAAGTGCTCGACCCAGTCCGGCCGGTCCGGGAAGCCGAAGTTGTACGGCCCGGTCTGCAGGTAGCGGTCGTAGGCGGTGTACGTGCGGTTGGACGCGACGTAGTAGTGGTCGTAGTTCTGCGACGAGGTCGCGCCGACGATGCTGAAGCCGCTCGCCGCCCAACCGTTGGCGCCGTTCTCGGCGCCGTCCGTGAACAGCGTCTGGGTGCCGTTGGTCAGCTTGATCTCGTCGACGAAGATGCCCGGCGGCTCGGTCGAGTCCGGGTTGCCCTGCTGCGCCGGATCGGTCTTGTAGTGGAAGCGCAGCGAGACCGTCTTGTTGGCGTAGGCCGACAGGTCGAAGGTCGCCGGCTTGTAGCCACCTGAGACACCGTCGATGCCGTTGCCCTCGGCGGGCTTGGTGATCGATCCCGGGATCGCCTTGTAGCCCGACCCGTCGTCGACCTCCACGTACGCGTAGTCGCACGCGTCCGGCCCGCAGTCCTCGATGTTCCAACGGCCCTGGAAGGACAGCGTCGTGGTGCCCGAGGGCACGGCGACCTGCCGCGCCAGCGTGGCCTCGTAGTCGTCGCCCGTCCCCGAGTACCACTGCTTGGTCCCCGCCGCGGGCGCGCCGAGCGGCGTCGTCACCACCTTCTGCGGCAGCACGACCACGACGCCCTGCGCCTTGGCCGTGTTGCCCTCGTGCGGGCCGAGGTCGAGCGTCTTGTTCTGGCCCGCGACGACGATCTCGTAGTCGAGCCAGCCGAGCTGCAGCTTGTCCCACGCTCCGAGGTCCGCCGGGCGGGTGCCGATGCCCTGGTCCTCCGGCGCCGAGACGCGGCTCTGGGCCATCAGCGTCCACCAGTTGACCGCGTTGTCCGGGCCGCCGGCGGTGTCGTAGTGGTCCGGCAGGCCGAGGTCGTGCCCGTACTCGTGCGCGAACACCGACAGGCCGCCGTTCTCCGGCTGGATCGTGTAGTCGGCGACCCACAGGCCGGTGGTCCCGATCTGGGTGCCGCCGTCCTTGTTGCCTTCAGGCCCCTGGCCGGTGTTCTGGAACGCCTTCCAGCGGTGCGACCAGATCGCGTCCTCGCCTTGGTAGGGGTCGCCGTCGGCCTCGTCGCCGCCCGCGTGGACGATCTGGAAGTGGTCGATGTACCCGTCCGGCTCGTTGAAGTTGCCGTCGTGGTCGTAGTCGTTGCGGTCCCACTGGTCATAGGACGCGAGGTCGGCCTTGATCTGGTCGTCGGTGCGGCCGGCGGCGTGCTGGTTCGCGACCCACTGGTTGATCGCGTCCTGGATCAGGTTCCAGGTGTTCGAGCACACGTTGGACGCGCACGGATAGCCGCCGCTGCGGCCGTAGCGGGCCTCGTTGTAGCGGACCTTGACCCAGTCGGTGACCTGGCCGTCGACGCTGTAGCGGCCGGACGACTGGCGCTCGTAGAACGTCTTGAGCGACTCGCCGCCGGTCCCGAAGTACAGCTGCTGGTAGTGGTCGCGATTGAAGTCCGGCTGCCAGACGGTCGAGTTGTCCTTGGACCGGTCGGGCGCCGGGATCCGGTTGTGCAGCGGCCCGTTGAACGTCGTCGGGCCGGGGATGTTCTTGTTGGTGTCCTGGTCCGGGTAGTTCGGCGCGCGCTCGTCGCCGAACTCGGCCAGCACGACGAAGATCTTGTCGGTCTTCTCGCGCGCGAGCTCGACGTACTGGTCCTCGGCCTTGGCGCCCGGGGCGGGCGCGGCCTTGCCGAGCTTGACGACCTTCGAGCCGTTGCGGTCCTCGACCTGCGCCTTGCCGGCGAGGACCTCCTTCAGCGCCGCTTCGCGCAGCTCGCGGCGCTTGCTCTCCTCCGGGTTGGGGAGATCGTCGGCGACCGCCGTCTGCGGTTGCCCCGTCGTCCCTGCCGGTGGTGCCGCGTCAGCGCTGAACGCGAATGCCGTCGCCAGACCCAGCGCGACACCGAGGCTTCCCAGCCCCGCTTGAACTTTTGACATTGTGCCTCCCGAGCACGCAGTGCATATGGGTCCCGAAGAAGCACCCCTGCCTCTCGGGAACGGCCGCCAGCCTAGCTCGGGTTACGCGTCAACCAAGCGAGCGTGTCAGCTTGCTACAGCTTCCCAGCGCGCGTAGAGCTCTTCGAGCGTCTTCTTGGCTGCGGCGTGGCGCTCGGTCGATTTGGCGGCGGAGCGCGGATCGTTCCACGCCCCCGGGTCCGCCAGCTCCACCTCGAGGGCGGCCAGCGCGGCCTCGGCCTTCTCGATCTCGGCCTCGAGCTTCTTGGCGCGGGCCTGCTCGTTCTTGGAGCGCGGCTTGGTCTCGACGACCGGCGCGGGCTTGGCCTTCTCGACGACCGGCTTGGCGCGCTTGGCGGCCTTCTCGGCCTCCGCGCGCTCCTCGCGCACGCGCACGTACTCGGGCCAGCCGCCCACGTAGGAGTGCAGCGTCTGGTCCTCGAGCGCGACCGTGCGCGTGCCGACGGCGTCCAGCAGCGCGCGGTCGTGGGAGATCAGCAGCAGCGAGCCGGGGAAGGCCTGCAGCGCGGACTCGAGCGCCTCGCGCGACTCCACGTCGAGGTGGTTGGTCGGCTCGTCGAGGATCAGCACGTTCGCGCCCGAGTGCACGAGGATCGCGAGCGAGAGCCGCTGGCGCTCGCCGCCGGACAGGCCGTCGACCGGCTTCTCGGCCTCCTCGCCGCTGAACAGGAACTGTCCGAGCAGAGACCGCGCGTTGTTGGGCGTCAACTTCGTCGCGCGCTGGCAGGCCTCCACCACCGTGCCCGTGCCGAACATCTCCTCGGTGTGCTGCGAGAGCAGCCCGAGCTTGACGTTATGGCCGGTCCGCAGCTTGCCGCCGTCGAACTCGCGCCCGCCGGTCAGCGCGGTGATCAGCGTCGTCTTGCCGGACCCGTTGGCGCCGACCAGGGACACGTGCTCGCCGCGCTCGAGCCACATCTCCGCGTCCTGGAGCAGCGTGCGGTCGCCGATCTTCAGCAGCCCGTCCTCGACCTCGAAGATGACGCGCCCGGAGCGCTCCGGCGGCTTGAAGGCGAACCCGAGCGCCTTGCCGTTCTTCGGGTCGGTGGTGAGCCGGTCGATCTTGTCGAGCTTCTTCTGGCGCGAGGAGGCCTGGCGCGCGCGGGTGCCGGCGCGGAAGCGGTCGACGAAGCGCTCGAGCTTGGCGATCTCGGTCTGCTGTTTCTCGATCATGCGGCCGAGCGCGAGCTCGCGCTGCGCCTTCTCCGCCCGCCACGCGTGCCACGTGCCCTTGAAGAACTTCGCGCGCCCGCCTTCGAGCTCGAGCACCGACGTGCCGACGGCCTCGAGGAACCAGCGGTCGTGGGCGACGAGCACGATCGCCGCGTCGAGCGACTGCAGGTGCGTCTCCAGCCACTCGAGGCTGGCGATGTCGAGGTGGTTGGTGGGCTCGTCGAGCAGCAGCAGGTCGGGATCGCCCGCGAGCGCGCGCGCCAGTGAGGCACGGGTCAGCTCGCCACCGCTGAACGTCTCCAGGCTGCGGTCCAGGTGCTCGTCGCGAAAGCCGAGCCCGTGCAGGGTCGAGTTGACCGACTCGCGCCAGTTGTAGCCGCCGGCGTGCTCGAGCTTGGCCTGCGCCGTGCCGTAGGCGCCGAACGTCGCGTCGTCGAGCGCGCCCTCGGCCATCGCCGCCTCCAGCCGCGCGAGCTCGGACTCGAGCGCGAGCAACTCCTTGCAGCCCGAGAGCACGTAGTCGCGCAGCGTCAGGTCGCGATCGCGCGGCGGGCGCTGATCGTGCAGCGAGACCTTGACGTCCTTGGCGAAGACGAGCTCGCCGCCGTCGACCCCCGCCTCGCCGGAGAGCATCCGCAGCAGCGTCGTCTTCCCCGACCCGTTGCGGCCGGACAGCGTCATCCGGTCCCGGCGCTCGAGCTTGAACGAGACGCCCCGGAGCAGGGGCTCGCCCGCCATGTCCTTGGCGAGGTCGGATGCAATGACGACGGCCATCGTCAATGAGGATAGGTATCCTCCCGCCCATGGTCCGTACGGCTCTTCTCACCCTGTGGATGTTCGCGATGAGCGCGCCGCTCGCGCTCGCCAACGACGGCGGCGAAGGCACCTACGGCCCGGCCGACGACAAGGTCGTCACGAGCGCCGCCTTCATCATCATCGGCGGCTTCCCGGTCCTGGTCGCGGTGCTCTCGATCCTCTACACGATCACCGAGCGGCGCCGGCTCGTCCGCCTCGCCGCGGCGAAGGCGCGCACCGCGCGCGCAGACCAACGCGGCGGCTGGTGATTAAGGAAGTCGAGCAGCCCCGCCACCCCACCCCGATCATCCGACCTTAACCACCCGAACCCTCATCCAGTTTGAACGCCGGGGCCGCGTCGCGCTCGTGACCATCGACCGGCCGGAGCGGCACAACGCCGTCGACGGCGAGACCGCGGCCGCGTTGCTCGCCGCGTTCGAGCGGTTCTCTGAAGAGGACGCCGACGTGATGGTCCTGTACGGCGCGGGCGGCAAGGCCTTCTGCGCCGGCGCGGACCTGAAGGCGATCGACACGCTCGACCCCGACGCCCCGGGCGGCCCGATGGGCTTCACCCGCCTCGCGTCGCCCAAGCCCACGATCGCGGCGATCGACGGCCACTGCCTGGCGGGCGGCCTCGAGCTCGCGCTCTGGTGCGACCTGCGCGTCGCCTCCCCGAAGTCGACGTTCGGCTGCGCCGAGCGCCGCTGGGGCGTGCCGCTGATCGACGGCGGGACGCAGCGGTTGCCGCGCGTGCTCGGCATGGGGCGCGCGCTGGACCTGCTGCTCACCGGCCGGACGATCGACGCCGCCGAGGCGCTCTCGATCGGCCTGCTGACCCGGGTGGCCGACGACGCGCTCGAGGGCGCGCTGGCGTTGGCGAACGAGATCGCCGCGTTCCCGCAGGACACCGTCCGCAGCGACCGTCAGGCCGCGCTGGAGGGGTACGGGCTCCCGCTCGCGGATGGCCTCGCGCTCGAGGCCGACCTGGGTCGCGAGCGGATCCGCACCGCGGTCGAAGGCGCCAAGCGCTTCCAAGAGCGTCGGTAAGCGGCGCAACTCCGGCGCGGGATCGGGTATCGATCTGGTGCCTATGTCTCGCCGCCTCACCCTCGCGTTCCTCGCGCTCCTGCTCGCCGCGCCCGCCACCGCACAGGCCGGGACCTATCACGTCTACACCTGCGCCGCCGGCGGCAAGGTCTATCCGAACGGCGCGTGGAAGGCCGTGGCGGCATCCGGCGTACTGCTGGATTCGAGCTGCGCGGGCAACTTCATCGCGCTGACGGTCCCCGCGGGCGCGCGGATGGCGAACAACACGTCGGCGGCGCTGACGTTCACGACCCCGCCGGGCACGACGATCGCGGACTTCGCGCTCACCCGGCAGATCGGCTTCACCAACCCCGTCGCCGACGGCACGCACAAGTACTTCCTCTTCTACAGCCTCGGGCCGACGATCTTCGCCGGGGCGGGCAACTACGCCGACCCGACCCGCAACGCGCTCAACGCCCAGAAGCAGTGGTACGGATACCCCGACGGCAACGTCGCCGTCGCCAAGAGCGGGGTCTCGCGCGCGAGCTTCCCGGCGCTGGCCGCCTACAAGGGCGACGCGAACACGCTCAGCCTGCGCGTGGGCTGCTTCAACCGCGGGACGCCCTGCTCGGTCGCCGCCGGCGGCGCGATCAGCCACATCCTCCACGGCTCGGACGTGACGATCAGCGACCCGACGGCGCCGACGGTGACCGTCGAGGCGTCCGGGCTGCTCGCCGGCGGGGCGCGCAACGGCTCGGACCCGGTGACCGTGACCGCCAGCGACAACTCCGGGATCCGCACGATCGAGTTGATCGACGTGTCCAACCCGGCGGCACCGGTCCTCGTCGGCGTCGAGGACTACGGCGAGGGCGTGACGGACGCCAAGAAAGCGTGCGACTACAGCCAGCCCGCCCCGTGCCCGAACCTCACGCGCGAGACGATCCGCGCGACCTCGCTGACGACCGGCACCCGCTCCGTGCTCGTGCGGGTCACCGACGCCGGCGGCAACATCGTCGACCGCGGCCCGTACCAGGTGTGGAGCGTCACGCCCTCCGACCGCGGCGCGCTCAACGGCTCAGGCGCCACCGACACCGGCACGCTCTCGGTGATCTGGACCAAGGGCCTGAGGGCCAACCGGCGCACGCTGGACTACGGCGAGCGGGCCGGCGTCCGCGGGCGGCTGACCAACTCGAGCGGCGCGCCGATCACCGGCGCCAAGGTGACGCTGCTCAGCCGCGACCTGCGCCAGGGCGCCTCGCTGATCCCGCGCGCGACCTTCACCACCGACGGCGACGGCCGCTTCAGCACGACCGTGACCGCGTCCGCCTCGCGGCTGCTGCAGTTCGCCTGGCTCTCGCACGCCAACGACATCCGCTTCGGCGCCAACGGCTACCTGACGTTGCAGGCGCGCGCGGCGTCGACGCTCAGCGTCTCGACCCGCCGCCCGCGGGTCGGCCGCGCACTCACGATCTCCGGCCGCCTGAAGGGCGTGTCGCGCGGCGGCGTGCCGATCGTCGTCCAGGGGCGACCGAAGGGCTCGCGGCACTACGAGACGTTCGCGGACACGACGACGTCGGCCGGCGGGCGCTTCAAGGTCCGCTACCGGTTCCGCAGCTCGGCCTCGCGCGGCCACTCGTTCGTCTTCCGCGCCCGCATCCGCCCCGCGGCGAAGTTCCCCTACGAGACGGGCTATAGCTCGACCGCGACCGTGCGCGTGCGCTAGGCCAGCCAGCGGTTGCTGCTGTACGGCGGCAGCGTGCGGACGAACATCATGATGATCAGCGTCGACCCGAAGTAGCCGTACAGGCTCGCCACCGACTCATGCTGGGCGGTCGCGTTCTGGCCGAACGAGAGCAGCGCGAAGACCAGCAGCGCCAGGGCCAGAGCGGTCAGCAGGAGCGGTTTGCGCCGCGACGGGCGGAACTCGGTCGTCACCACGCTCGCGATCAGCGTCAGGAACACGATGCCCTCGAGGATCGTGATGATCACCCACGACGCCTGTGCCCCCGGGATCGTCCCGAGGAAGGTCGCGTCGAACTGCTTGCGCAGGGCGTCGGGGATCTTGAAGTCGCCGTCGATCGCCTTGCTCCAGAAGCCGTAGAACCAGAGCCCGGAGCTCACCACGTAGACCCCGAGCAAGGCGAACAGGTAGGCGATCTTGCCGAACGGGCCCGCCTCGACCGTCGGGTCATATGACGACTGCGTGCTCACGTCCCGCTCCTTCCGCCGGACTCTCGACCACTCAGGGTTTCGCCATGCGTGGCCCGGATCCTGTGCAGGTTCCGTCGCACTCGGCGCCCGACCCGAATAGTCTCCCGTCCCGTGCACGGCCACGGGAGGAGAGAGCGTTGACGGCGTACTTCGTCACGGGGGCCACCGGGTTCATCGGGCGCCACCTCGTGGAGCGTCTGCTCGAGCGCGAGGGCGACATCCACGTGCTCGTCCGCGAGGGCTCGCGGGAGCGGCTCGACGCGCTGATCGAACGGTGGGGCGCCGGCGATCGCGTCAAGCCCGTCGTCGGCGACCTCGGCGAGCACAAGCTCGGCGTCGACCCGGCCTCGCTGCCCCGGATCGACCACTTCTTCCACCTGGCCGCGATCTACGACATGGGCGCGGACGAGACCCGCAACGCGCTCGCCAACGTCGGCGGCACGCAGAACGCGATCGAGCTCGCGAACGCGCTCGACGTCGGGATGTTCCACCACATGTCCTCGATCGCCGTCGCCGGGCTCTTCGACGAGGGCACGTTCACCGAGGACATGTTCGCCGAGGGACAGAAGCTGGCCCACCCGTACCACCGCACGAAGTACGAGTCCGAGAAGCTCGTCCGCGAGCGCCTGGAGGCACCGGTCCGGATCTACCGCCCGAGCGTCGTCGTCGGCGACAGCCGCACGGGCGAGATGGACAAGATCGACGGCCCGTACTACTTCTTCAAGGTCATCCAGAAGGTCCGGCACGCGCTGCCGGAGTGGTTCCCGCTGATCAGCCTCGAGTGGGGCTGGACGAACATCGTCCCGGTCGACTACGTCGCCGCGGCGGTCGACCACATCGCGCACAAGGGCGAACTCGAGAACAACGTCTTCCACATCGTCGACCCGAAGGGCCAGCGCGTCGGCGAGGTCCTGAACACGTTCGCCGAGGCCGGGCACGCGCCCAAGGCCGTCATGCGGATCGACCGGCGGGCGACGCAGAACCTGCCGAAGGGCGTGCTCAGCTTCGCGCTCAAGCTGCCCGCGCTCAAGCAGATCCGCGCGAACATCCTCGCCGACCTCGGCATCCCGGACGAGGTCATCGACTACATCGCGCTCACGTGCCGCTTCGACGCGCGCGACACCCAGCGGGCGCTGCGCGACTCGGACATCACGCTGCCGCCGCTGGACAGCTACGCGGTCAAGCTCTGGGACTACTACGAGCGCAAGCTCGACCCGGACCTGTACAAGGACCGCTCCTTCGAGGGCGCGGTCAACGGCAAGACGGTCGTGATCACGGGCGCGTCGAGTGGCATCGGCCGCGCCGCCGCGCTGAAGGTCGCGGCCGCGGGCGGCATCCCGATCCTGGTCGCGCGGACCAAGGAGAAGCTGGACGAGGTCAAGGCCGAGATCGAGGCCACCGGCGGCACCGCGTACGTCGCGCCGTGCGACCTGAGCGACTTCGAGGCGATCGACAAGCTCGTCGAGACGCTGCTCGCCGACCACGCCAAGATCGACGTGCTCGTCAACAACGCGGGCCGCAGCATCCGGCGCTCCGTCGCGCTCAGCTACGACCGCTTCCACGACTACGAGCGCACGGTCCACCTCAACTACCTCTCGCCGGTGCGCTTGATGCTCGGCCTGCTGCCGCACATGCGCGACCAGGGCGGCGGGCACGTCGTCAACGTGTCGAGCATCGGCGTGCAGACCAATCCGCCGCGCTTCTCCGCCTACGTCGGGTCCAAGGCCGCGCTGGACGCCTTCACGCGCGTGGTGAGCTCGGAGACGATCGGCGACAACGTGACCTTCACGACGATCCACATGCCGCTCGTGCGCACCCCGATGATCGCGCCGACGAAGATGTACGACAGCTTCCCGACGATCTCCCCGGAGGAGGCGGCGGACCTCGTGTGCGAGGCGATCCGCGCCAAGCCGAAGCAGATCAACACCAAGCTCGGGACGTTCGGCGAGGTCGCGTACGCGCTGGCGCCGAAGGCCGTCGACCAGATCCTGCACCTCGCCTACAAGGTCTTCCCGGAGTCCACCGCCGCGAAGGGCGGCAAGGCCGACGAGCGCTCGGACAAGGCGTCAGGTGAGGCGACCGCGCTGGCCTATCTGATGAAGGGCGTGCACTGGTAGTCCTATCGGCGGGAGGACTGCAGGCGGCGTTCGCCGCCGAGGCTGGGATGGCGTGTCACTCGCTCCGGCACCGGGGCGAGGAAGTGTTGGGCGCGGTACGCGGGCCGGGTGTGCCGGATGTGCCGTGGATCACCGGGATCCCCCTGCTGCATCCGTGGGCGAACCGGCTGGGTGGCATGGGGTACGGCGACGTCGACCTGACCGGCTCGGGCGACATCTACATCGAGGAGCACGGACTCCCGCTGCACGGCCTGCGGTCCGCCGTGTCGGGCTGGACGGTGTCGCACGCGGGTGACAGGAAGTTGGTCGCCGGACGCGAATTCGCCGGCATGCGCGAGTTCCCGTTCGACCACCGCCTCGAGGTCGCGGCGGAGTTGACCGAGACCTCGCTGACGCTGACCACGACGCTGTCCGCAGGCACGCGGGCGGTGCCGCTGTCGTTCGGCTACCACCCGTTTTTTCAGCTTCCCGGTGTGCCTCGGTCCGACTGGGAGATCGCGCTGCCGGTCGCCGACCGGCTGCTGCTCGACGAGAACCTCGTCCCGACCGGCGAGCGCGTCCCGGCCGGCGACCTCGACGGCCCGCTCGGCGATCGCCTCTTCGACGACGGGTTCACGCTGGATGACCGGGGCGGCCCGTTCGTGCTCCAAGGCGGCGGACGGCGCATTGAGGTGAGGTTTGGGTCCGGTTACGGCTACGCGCAGATCTTCGCGCCCGCCACCGCGGACGTCATCTGCTTCGAGCCGATGACCGCACCGGCGGACGCGCTTCGCCATTCGCCTGACGCCGTCGCGCCCGGCGAGACCTTCTCCGCGAGCTTCACGGTGTCCATCACCTGAAAACCTTGAGCGCATGGGTAATAACGCTTACCGATCGGGTTTTCTGCGGGCGCACCGACCGCGCCCTTACTTACCGGCTAGAGCGCCGACTGCATATCAAACGTCGTACGAATCGCTACCGTCTGGGCTCTTCGGCAGTGGTTTCTCGGGTCGGCGGGGGCCATCCCTGGGGCACTGCATGCCAGGTTCACTAAGAAAGGACGCACCACATGCGTAGGTCCGCATGGACCATTGGGGCCACCGTTCTCGCGGCCCTGTCGCTTGGCGTTGCTGCATGCGGCGGCAGCGACAACACGTCTTCCGGCGGCAACACCAAAACCGACACGGGGACGAATGTTCCCGAGAAGGCGAAGACCGGCGGCAAGCTGACGGTGCTCTGGACTGGCGACGTCGATCACATCGACTGCGGCCAGACCTACTACCAGATGGGCAATTTCATCTGCAACGCGACGCAGAAGCAGCTGTACGCCTACAAGCCCAATGACGGCGCGACGATGGTTCCGGACCTCGCCGACGGCGATCCGCAGGTCTCCGACGACGGCAAGACCGTCACGGTCAAGATCAAGTCCGGCGTGAAGTACTCGCCGCCGTACCAGGACCACGACGTGACGTCGGCCGACGTCAAGTACGCGATCGAGCGCGGCTTCTTCAGCTCCGTCGCCGCCGGCTTCACGCAGTCGTACTACGCCGACCTCGAGGGCGCGAAGATCAACTCCAAGCCGGGCACCGAGATCAAGGGCATCGAGACGCCTGACGATCAGACGCTCGTCCTGAAGTTCAAGCGCGCCGTCGGCGGCGTGATGGCCTCCGGCGCCCTCGCCTACGGCGCGACCGCTCCGGTCCCGAAGGCGTACGCCGCGAAGTTCGACGCCAAGACGCCGTCCACCTACGGCGAGAACCAGCTGGCGACCGGCCCGTACATGATCGAGAACGACGCCTCCGGCAAGGCGATCGGCTACGAGGCGGGCAAGCGCATCCACCTGATCCGCAACCCGAGCTGGGACAAGACCAAGGACTTCAAGCCCGCGTACCTCGACGAGATCGACAACCTCGAGGGCAATGACGATCCGGGCGTCGCCTCGCGCCGCATCCTGACCGGCCAGAGCATGGTCAACGGCGACTTCTCGCCGCTGCCCGAGAACCTCAAGGACGCCGCGACCAACCGCAAGGACCAGCTCAAGCTCGTGCCCTCCGGCGGCGGCCGCTGGATCTCGATGAACACGACGGTCAAGCCGTTCGACGACATCAACGTCCGCAAGGCCGTCATCGCCGGCTTCGACCGCAACGCGCTGATCCTCACCCGCGGCGGCAAGCTGGTCGGCGATCCCGCCACGCACATCCTCCCGCCCGGCATGGCCGGCTTCGAGGAGGCCGGCGGCATGGACAGCCCCGTTGACTTCATCTCGAAGGACGGCTCGCCTCTCCCGGACAAATCCGCCGAGTACTTCAAGGCGGCCGGCTACAAGTCCGGTAAGTACGAGGGCACGGAGAAGATCCTGATGGTCGGCTCCAACGCGGGCGTCGCCGCCAAGACGGCCGAGTCCGCCAAGGAGCAGCTGGAGAAGATGGGCTTCAACATCCAGATGCGCCTGGTGCAGCAGCAGACGATGTACACGCGCTACTGCAACACGCCGTCCGCCAAGGTCGCGATCTGCCCGAACGTCGGCTGGCTGAAGGACTTCGCCGACGGTCAGACGATGCTCGATCCGACCTTCAACGGCAAGAACATCCTCGAGCAGGGCAACTCCAACTGGCCGCAGCTCAACGACCCGACGATCAACAAGGCGATGGACGACGCCGAGCTGCTCCCGAAGGAGCAGCGCCCCGCCGCCTGGGCCGCGATCGACAAGCAGGTCACCGCGCAGGCCGGCGTCGTGCCGTGGATCTGGGACAAGCAGCCGCTGATCGAGTCGGCCAACGTCAACGGCGTGGCCTCGATCTCCAACGCCCAGTGGGAACTGGCTTGGACGTCGCTCAAGTAAGCAGAGCGTTCCCGCTCTACGCCTGAAAACAACGGCCCCGCAACGCGGGGCCGTTGTCGTTTAAGCAACGCGTATCTTCACCACAGAATCCCTTGAACCTGGTGGTCGATGCTGCCGGGCATGCCCACCGCTACGCCGCCGATTCCACAGGACGGACGCGAGCTCGGCGACGGCCTCGGAATCTTCCTCCAGCGCATCGCCCGCACGCGGCTCCTGACCCCCGCCGAGGAGCTCGAACTCGCTCGCCGCATCGAGCGGGGCGATCTTGAAGCGAAGGACCGCATGATCGAAGCCAATCTGCGCCTCGTCGTGCACCTCGCCAAGCGCTTCCAGCGCGAGGATTCCGGGATGACCCTGCTGGATCTGATCCAGGAGGGAACGATCGGCCTCGTGCGCGCGGTCGAGAAGTTCGACCACCGGCGCGGGTTCCGGTTCTCCACCTACGCGACCCTCTGGATCCGCCAGGCGATCGGCCGCGCGATGTCCGAGAAGGGGCGCGCCGTGCGGCTGCCCGTCCATGTGGGCGATCGCGTCCGCAAGCTGCAGGCGGTCGAGCGCCGCCTGGCGATGGCGCTCGGCGCCATGCCCACCACCGCGGAGCTCGCCGACGCCCTGGAGTGGTCCGAGAACGATGTCGCCGATGTCCGCCGGATCGCGATGGCCCCCGTATCTCTTGAAGCCCCGGTCGGCGACGCGGGCGACGCCGAGCTCGGTCACCTCCTCGCCGACGAGGGCCCCACGCCCGAGGAATCAGCCGCCGTGTCACGCATGCACGCGGACCTCGGGACCGTGCTGGCCGGCCTCGGCGGGCTCGAGCGCCGCGTCCTCGAGCTGCGCTTCGGCCTCGGCGCCGAGGCGCCGCACACGCCGGGCCAGGCCGCCCGCGTGCTCGGCATCACCCCGCGCCGCGTGCGCTGCGCCGAGGACCGCGCCCTGCGGCACCTGCGCGCCTCGCCGGCCACCGGCGCCCTCCGCGACGCCGCGTAGTTAAAGGGGTCAGGCCCCTTTAGGTTTCGCGCCGCCCGGGCCGGGGCGGCGCCCGCCTCCTACGACGTCTTCGCCGCCGATGCTTCGGCGGCCGCGGCGGCGTGCGCCGCCATCAGCTCGCGCTGGACCGAGCGGCCCTCGCCGTTGTTGGGCGAGCGGCGCGTGTAGTTGCCCTGGTTGTCGAGCTCCCACGCGTTCATGTTGTCGGAGAAGCAGCGGTCCAGCGTGTCGATCAGGTCGGCGCGCAGCGTCTCGTCGCGGATCGGCGTGAGCAGTTCGACGCGGGTGTCGAGGTTGCGCGGCATCAGGTCCGCAGAGCCGATGTAGACGGTGTGCTCGCCGTCGCGCTCGAAGGAGTAGATCCGCGAGTGCTCGAGGAAGCGCCCGACGATCGAGACCACGCGGACGTTGTCCGACACGCCCGGGACGCCGGGCTTCAGGCAGCAGATGCCGCGGGTGTTGATCTCCACCTTCACGCCCGCCTGCGACGCCCGGTAGAGCGCCTGGATGCACTCGCGGTCCACGAGCGAGTTCATCTTCATGCGGATCCGCGCGGGCTTGCCCTCGTTGTGGACGGCGACCGTGCGTTCGATCTCCTCGATCACGCCGTTGCGCAGATGCGCGGGGGCGACGAGCACCCGCCGGTAGCCGCGCGGGCGGGCGAAGCCGGTGAGGAAGTTGAACATGTCGGCGACGTCGGCGCCGATCTCCTCGTCGCACGTGAACAGGCCGAAATCCGTGTACAGGCGCGCGGTCTTGGCGTTGTAGTTGCCGGTGCCGACGTGCAGGTAATGGCGGATGCCGTCGCCCTCGCGGCGCACGACCAGGATGCACTTGGCGTGCGTCTTGAGCGCCGGCAGGCCGTACACGACGTGCACGCCCGCCTCTTCCAGCGCGCGCCCCCACTGGATGTTCGCGCGCTCGTCGAAGCGCGCCTTGACCTCCACCAGGCACACCGCCTGCTTGCCGCGCTCGGCGGCGCGGATCAGTGCGGGGACGAGCGGCGAGTCGTCCGACGTGCGGTACACGGTCTGCTTGATCGCGAGCACGTCCGGGTCGTTGACCGCCTGCTCGACGAAGCGCTCGACCGAGCTGACGAACGAGTCGTAGGGATGGTGGAGCAGGATGTCGCGCTTGCGCATGGCGCCGAGCACGTCGGGGAGCTCGTCCTCGTCGGGCTGCAGGCGCGGCTGCGTGACCGGCTGGAACGGCGGGTCGCGCAGCTCCGAGTGACCGGGGATCTTGACGATGTCCCAGAGGTCGTTGAGGTCGAGCAGGCCGTCGACCTTGAAGACGTCCTCGGCGCCGACCTCGAGCGCGCGGGAGATCTGGTCGAGCATCGCGTCGCTCATGCCGGCGCCGACCTCGACGCGCACGGCCTCGCCGAAGCGCCGCGCGCGCAGCTCCTCCTCGACGGCCTGGAGCAGGTCGTCGGCGTCGTCGGACACGCTGAAGTCCGCGTCGCGCGTGACGCGGAAGACGTGCTTGTCGAGGATCTCCATCCCCGGGAACAGCGAATCGAGGTTCTCCGCGATCACGTCCTCGAGCGGCACGAACGTCTTGCCGTCGCCCACCGGCACGAAGCGCGGGAGCATCTCCTTCGGGACCTTCACGCGCGCGAACGTCTGCACGTCGGTGACCGGGTCGCGGACGATCACGCCCAGCGACAGCGAGAGGTTGGAGATGTACGGGAACGGCCGCCCGAGGCCGACCGCCAGCGGCGTCAGCACGGGGAAGATCTGCCGGCGGAAGCGCTCGTCGAGGCTCTTGCGGTCGGTCCGGTTGACCTCGGCGTAGCGGACGATCCGGATGCCGTGCTCGGCCAGCGCGGGGCGCAGGTCGTGGTCGAGGCAGCGCGACTGGCGGGCCGAGTGTTCGCGCACCGCCTTGCGGATCTCCTCGATCGTCTGCGACGGCGTGCTGCCGTCCTGCAGCGGCTTCTCGATGCCCGCCTCGATCTGGTCGTGCAGACCGGCGACGCGCACCATGAAGAACTCGTCGAGGTTGGACGAGTAGATCGCGCAGAACTTGACGCGCTCCAGCAGCGGAACGGACGCGTCCTCCGCGAGTTCGAGCACACGCTCGTTGAACTGCATCCAGCTCAGCTCGCGGTTGTAGTAGAGCGCGGGATCCTGAAGATCCGGCGCAGCGACGGTCTCGGTCGCGCTGGTGGTCTCACTCACGGCGTTCTGAATCATCGCACCCTCGGTGGGTCGATCGTGAACGAGTTGTTACAGCCCGGCGAGGTCGATCAGGACGCCTTCGCGAAGCCCCCCGCAGCCGATCTGCAGCGGGCGGCCGAGCGCCTTCGCGGCTGCGTCGAGCGCCAGCAGGCCGGCGGGCATCAGCCGGACCCGCTGTGCGTCGAGGTCGAAGCGGGCGGCGACGTCCACCGCGGGACCACTCGCCAGTACCCGCAGCGCCTGCGCGAGGCTTGCGTCGTTGAGCTCATCGCCCACGAGCCGGCGCAGCGACGCCGCGCTCCCGCCCACCGCGAGCGCGTGGTCGATGGCGCCGGGATCGATCGGCGTCAGCGCGCGGACGGCGTGCATTCTCACGGCCGCCAGCTCCTCGTCGCCGGGCGGGTCGCCGCCGAGGTAGGCGTCGGCGAGGAAGCCGCTGCCGAAGGCGTAGGACTTCGCCCACTCGACGCCGTGATCGGTGGTCCCGATCGCGATCTCGGTCGAGCCGCCGCCGACGTCGACCACCGCGACGCGCCCCGGAAGCGGCCGCCCCGCGGTGCGGGTGGCGCCGAGGAACGCGAGCCGCGCCTCCTCCTCCCCGTCGAGCACGTTGACCTCGACGCCGCCGTGCGCCTTGATGGCCCGACAGAACTCGTCGCGGTTGGCGGCGCGCCGGATCACGGCGGTGGCGACGGCGCGGATCGTGCTCGCGCCGGCCTGCTCGGCGAGCGCGTGCAGCTCGGCGACGACGGCCGCGGTCTCGGCGATCCGGGCCGCCGGAATCGTCCCGCCCGGCGCCAGGCCACGGCCCAGGCGGGTGAAGGCGCGGCGCTGCAGGACCTCCCTCAGGCCACCAGGGCATGCCTCGGCGACCAGCACGCGGGTGGTGTTCGTCCCGATGTCGATGCAGCCGCAGAGCATTCGCTCGGAAGCGATGTTGCCATGATGGAGGTGATGACGAGCGGCGTTCCCGCGATCGAGGTCCACGGCCTCACCAAGGCCTACGGATCGCACGAGGCCGTGCGCGGGATCGACTTCACCGTCTCGCGGGGCGAGGTCTTCGGCCTGCTGGGCCCCAACGGCGCGGGCAAGACGACCACCGTCGAGGTGCTGGAGGGTTACCGCACGCGCGATAGCGGAACCGTCACCGTGCTGGGTTACGACCCGGAGAACCGCTCGCAGGCGATGCGCTCGCGCGTCGGGATCGTGCTGCAGAGCTGCGGCACCTACCCGCACCTGACGGTCGCCGAGACGGTGGAGCACTTCGCGTCGATGTACCCCGCGCCGCGCCGGGTCGACGAGGTGCTGGCGCTGGCAGGGCTCGACGAGTGCGCCGGGCGCCGGGCGCGGACGTTGAGCGGCGGCCAGGCGCGGCGGCTGGACTTCGCGCTGGCGTTGGTCGGCGACCCGGAGCTGATCTTCCTCGACGAGCCGACGACGGGCTTCGACCCGGGCGCGCGGCGCGCCGCCTGGGATGTGATCCGCGCGCTGCGCGACCTCGGCAAGACCGTCGTGCTGACCACGCACTACCTCGACGAGGCGCAGACCCTCGCCGACCGCGTCGCGATCCTCCAGGGCGGGCGGATCCTGGCCGAAGGGCCGCCGGACCAGCTCGGGGCCTCGCGCTACCGGGTCGCCTGGCGCGGCGCCGACGGGTCGTTGGAGGAGCGCTTCACAGAGAACCCGACGGTGCTGCTCGCCGAACTGACCGCCGAGGCGCTGGCCCGCGGCGAGCGGCTCGAGGAGCTCAGCGTGACGCGCCCGAGCCTCGAGGACGTCTATCTCGAACTGACGGAGACCTTCGCGTGAGTACGGCCGCACTCGCCTGGCGCCAGTACCGGCTCGAGCGCCGGATGTTCTGGCGCAACCCGAGCGCGGCGTTCTTCGGGGTCGTCCTGCCGCTGCTGCTGCTCGCGATCTTCGGCGCGGTGTTCGCCGGCCGCGACGAGGACCTCGACGTGATCGTCCCCGGCATCGCCGCGATGAGCGTGATGTCGGCGACGTTCACCTCGCTCGCCTACAACCTCACGACGCTGCGCGAGCGCGGGATCCTCAAGCGCCTGCGCGGGACGCCTTTGCCGACGAGCGCGTACCTGACCGGACTGGCGGCCAACGCCGTCGCCAACGCGGTCCTGCAGGTCGCGATCGTGCTGGTCGTCGGCCACGTCCTGCTGGGCGTCTCGTGGCCCGGCGACTGGTTCTCCCTGGCCGTCTTCGTGGTCGCGGGCGTGGTCTGCTTCGCGCTGCTGGGCATCGCGCTCTCGCACGCGATCCCCAATCCGGAGTCCGCGCCCGCCTACGTCAACGCGGTCTTCCTGCCGCAGATCCTGATCGCGGGCGTGTTCTACGACGCGCAGGACGCGCCGAGCATCATCCACGACATCGCGCAGGCGCTCCCGCTGACCCACCTGGTCGACGGACTGTCCGGAGCGATCGTCGACGACCAGGGTCTGACCCACCATTGGGTCGCGCTGCTCGTCCTCGGCTGGTGGGCCGCGATCGGGCTCGTGCTCGCTGTGCGGGGCTTTTCCTGGGAAGCGCGGAGAGTGCGCTGAGCGGTTTGCACGTAGTCCGCCGCAACATGTAGGGTCAGCGCCAATACAGCCGTCAACCGCTGTCCACGGTTAGAGCGGCACTATCGACCTGTCAGGAGAGGGATGGCAGCTGGCGTACACGGTCGGGCACGTATCGGTCGTTCGCTTTCAGCCGTAAGGGACGTCGCGTCCCTGCCGGGCTGGCTCCAGATGTTCGTCATCGTCGCGGTCGCCGCGACGATCGTGTTGATCGCCCACGTCGCCGGGGTGCCCGGCCGCTGGGCGCCGCTGGTGATCGGAGGAGCGCTGGGTCTGATGACCGCATTGGTCGCGGGCGCTCCGCGTCGGGAGGATGGAGAAGGCTAGGTCTGGACCACCGGTCCCATCCATCCCTCACTCGAATCAAGTGGGATGGGTTCATGTCGCTGGAACCGCACGCAGTTGACGAAGTGATCGCCGAGACCCAGGCGGCTCTCGACGAGAAAGCGAAGCTCAAGAAGCACTTCGGGCGCTTCGACATGCTGTTCTTCCTCATCTGCACGCTCGTAGGCGTGGACACGCTCGGCGCGGTCGCGAGCAACGGCCCGGAGGGCTTCACGTGGCTGATCGTGCTCGCGGTGCTCTTCTTCGTGCCGTACGCGCTGCTGACCGCCGAGCTCGGCGCGGCGTTCACCGACGAAGGTGGCTGTTACGTGTGGACGAAGCTCGCCTGGGGCCGCTTCGTCGCCTCGATCAACTCGGTCCTGTACTGGCTGTCGAATCCGGTCTGGATGGGCGGCCTGCTGTGCATCACCGCGGTCACGACGTTCAACACGTTCTTCGGTGACCTCGGCAACGTCGGCCAGTACCTGTTCTCGCTGGCGTTCATCTGGTTCGGCGTGTGGGCGGCGATCCTGTCGTTCGGCGTCGGCAAGTGGATCCCGACGCTCGGCGCGTGGGCGCGGATCGTGCTGCTCGCGTTCTTCACCTTCAGCGTGATCATCTACGCGTTCAAGCACGGGCTCCACTCTCCCGCGCTGTCGGAGTTCTCGCCCTCGTACACGCTGTTCATCGGGCTCGTGCCGCTGCTGTTCTTCAACTTCGTGGGCTTCGAGCTGCCGAGCGCCGCCGGCGACGAGATGAAGGACCCGCAGAAGGACGTGCCGTTCACGGTCCTCCGTTCGGCCGTCACGGCGGTCGTGCTGTACGGCGTGCCGATCCTCGCGATCATCATGGTCCTGCCGGCCGATCAGATCACCGGCCTGGGTGGCTTCATCGACGCCATGAAGACGGTCTTCACGGTGTATGGCGGCGAGGTGACCAAGAACGGCGCCGAGCTGAGCGGGTTCGGTTCGGTGCTGGGCAACCTCACGGCCGCGATGTTCATCCTCGTGCTGCTCTCCAGCGGGACGACGTGGCTGATGGGCTCGGATCGCTCGCAGGCGGTCGCCGGCTACGACGGCGGCGGGCCCCGCGTCCTGGGCACGTTCTCGGCGCGCTGGGGCACGCCGATCGTCGTCAACTTCCTCTCCGGGACCGTCTCGACGATCGTCATGGTGCTCGCGTTCCAGCTCTCCGGCGGCGACGCGGAGAAGTACTTCAACGCGGTGCTGAACGTGGTGCTGCTGTTCACCACGGTCTCGTACCTGGCGATCTTCCCGGCGCTGATCAAGCTGCGCTACTCGCACGGGCACGTCTACCGGCCGTACAAGGTGCCGTTCGGGATGGCCGGCGTGTGGATCTGCGGGGTGCTGACGACGTTCTGGGCGCTGTTCGCCTCGCTCGTCGGGTTCTTCCCGGGGCTGGGCGACGGGTCGTTGTTGAACGATTCCGCGCTGCCCGACGGGTTCTCGCGCGGGACGTTCGAGCTCGTGGTGTTCATCCCGTTCGCGATCACGCTGCTGATCGGGATCGGGTTCTACATCGCAGGGCGGGGGACGCGCGCGCGGCTCGCCCCGACGGCGCCGCCGTCGCTCCCGCCCAACATTCAACCTGTCGGTTGACAGTTCTGTTATTCTCAACCTCATGGTTGAGAGTCTGGACGCCGTCTTCCACGCCTTGTCCAGCGAGCCGCGCCGGGACCTCCTCGGCGCGCTCGCCGGCGGGGAGCGCACCGTCGGCGACCTGGCGGTCCCGTTCGACATCTCGCTCGCCGCGGTCTCCAAGCACCTCAAGGTGCTCGAGGGCGCGGGGCTGGTCGAGCGGCGCGTCGAAGGTCGGACGACGATCTGCCGGCTCCGGCCTGAGCCGCTGGGCGACGTGCGCGAGTGGGTGACGTTCATCGAGCAGTTCTGGACCGGGCGGTTGGAGCGGCTGCAGCAACTGCTGGAGCAGGAGCCCGAGGCCGTATGACGTTGTTCGCCCACGTCGCCGGCGTCCCGGTCGAGGAGCTGCTGCCGTTCGTGGTCGTCAGCGGCGCCGGGCTGGTCTCAGCCGCGCGCGGCTGGCTCAGCGAGCGCACGCACCGTGCGCAGCTCTTCCTCCACGACGGCCATCTGCGCGACGATCGCGGTCTCGTCGGTCCCGTCCGGGAAGAAGAGCGTGAAGAGGTACTCGCTCCCGGCGCCGTTGGGCACGACGCGACTGAAGGCGCCGGTCCGCGGGTCCGCGAGCCGCAGGATGTCGGCCGTCCCTAGGACGCGGTCCACGCGCAGGTCGATGTGGAGTTCGCCGTTGACGATCCAGTGATCGCCGTCGGGCTCCACCGTGGTCGCGAAATTCGGCGCCCAGCGGGGGAGCGCGCGGGCGTCGCCGACGATGTCGAGGACGTCGTCCGGCGCCGCGTCGATCGAGATCTGGCGCGTTTCCGATCTATTCGTATGCACGTGCTTATCGTAAGCGTGTGCATACGATATGTCAACGCGTACGATCCCGTGGGTGCGCGAGGACCTGGGAGCGCTGTTCGCCCGCATCACCCGCCGGCTGATCGAGCTCGAGCGGCCGATCCTCGACGCCCACGGGCTGACGATGTGGGGCTACGTGGCCTTGAACCACGTCGCGCTGTCGCCTCCATCGACCCAGCTGGCGCTGGCGGCGGCGATCGGCCACGACAAGACGCGCCTGATCGGGGTTCTGGACGGGTTGGAGCGCGACGGCCTGATCACCCGCTCGGCCGACCCTTCGGATCGCCGCGCCAAGCTCGTCCGGATCACGTCGGTGGGTGTGGAGCGCCACACGGCGGTCGTCGCCGACATCCGGACGATGGAGGACGAGCTGCTCGCGTCGCTGCCGGCCGGCGAGCGCGAGGCGCTGCTCGCGGCGTTGCGCCGGCTCGCGGCTTGACCGTTTCTTGACTTTCCCCGGACATCCGCTTGACCTCGTGGCCCGATACAGCTGTCGTGCCGTGCTTCAGTCCTGATCCCGCCCGCCCCGACGACCTCGTGGCGTCGATCGTCGCGCTCACCGAGCGCACGACCAAACTGGCGCTCGACTCAGCTATGGAGGCTGCTCAGGCTGACGCCCTGGGCAAGCTGAGCGTCGTCGTCGAGCACGTCTGCCGCCTCGCCGTGGGGTGCGGCGTCGCGGCCGGCGAGATCGGCTGGCTCGTGACCGAGCTCGGCACCGCGGGCGCCGATGAGGGGCAGCTCGCACAGGCCGAACGGGCGATCGCCGCGCTCCAGAGCGCGGTGATCTCGGTGGCCTGCGCCGTTCAGGAGTTCTCAGCCCTAGGTGGACCGGTCGAGCTCAGCTCCTCCGCCGATGCGTTGCGCCGCTCGGCGATGCAGCTCGACGACCGCCTGCTGGAGCTCCACCCCGCGGCCTAGGAGTCGGCCTAGCGGAGGTAGGCCGTATCCCCGCCGAGTGATTCGGCGGCCGTCAGCGCGTCCAGCCTTCCCGTCAGGTAGGCGCGCAACCATCCGAACGCTTCGGCTCCGAGGGGGAGCCGGAGCGGCGGATGCTCGGCCTCTACCGCGGCGATGATCCCCAACGCGCCGCGGTAGGGGTCGTTCGGCTGCGTGCCGTGGGCGGCGGTGAATGCCGCTGTCGCAGGCGCCAGCATCGGCGCGTAGGCGGGCATCGGCTTCGCGACCTTCAGCGATCGCCCGCTGAAGTCCGTCCGGAACGGGCCCGGCTCGACGATCGTGACCTTGATGCCGAGCGGCCGCAGCTCCGCCGCCAGCGCTTCCGACCAAGCCTCCAGGGCGGCCTTGGGCGCCGTGTAGCCGGTGCCACCAGGGCCGGACGTGACGCCCACGACGCTCGACATCTGCACGATGTGGCCGGCGCGTTGTTCGCGCATGATCGGCAGCACCGCGCGGGTCACCGCCATGGCGCCGAAGAGGTTCGTGTCGAATGCGTCGCGGAGCTCTTGGTCCGTGCACTCCTCGAAGGCGCCGAGCAGGCCGTAGCCGGCGTTGTTGACGAGGACGTCGATGCGCCCGTGGGTGTCGTGGGTGTGTTTGACCGCTTCCGCGATCGACGCTTCGTCGGTGACGTCGAGGCGGACGCCGTCTCCGTCGCTGCCGCTGACGCTGCGGCTGCGGCTGCGGCTGCGGCTGTCGCTGCCGCTGTCGCTGCCGCTGTCGCTGCCGCTGTCGCTTTCGCTGCCGTTGCCGTTGCCGTTGCCGTTGCCGCTGCCGCTGCCGCTGCCGCTGCCGCTGCGCCTGCCGTTGCCGCTGCCGCTGCCGCTGCCGCTGCGCCTGCCGTTGCCGCTGCGCGTCGTCGCCACCGCGATGTCCCCGTGCTCGTCTACCGCCCGCGCGAGCGCCGCGCCGAGCCCGGAGCTCGTTCCTGTGATCAGCCAGACCCTATTCATACAGTCAGTGTAAACTTTCGCTCGATGAACTCAGGACTGCGCGAGCGCAAGAAGGCGGAGACGCGCCAGGCAATCTCCGATGTCGCGACCCGCCTGTTCGAGGCGCGTGGCTTCGAGACCGTCACCGTGGCGGAGATCGCGGCGGCCGCCAACGTGTCGGCCAAGACCGTCTTCAACTACTTCCCGGCGAAGGAGGACCTGTTCTTCGACGCCGAGGACGCGGTCCGCGACGCGCTCGTCGCAGCGGTGCCCGACGTCCGCCCACTGCTGCTCGACGGGCCGGTCCTGGGCGCGCTGGAGTGCCGCTGGGAGGACTTCCACGGCGAACTGTACGAACGTATGCGGGTGTGGACGGCCACCGAGCACGCCTCCCCCGCCCTGCGCGCCCGCCGGCTCGTCATCACGAACTCGTGGGTGGCGCCGCTGTCCGTGGCGATCCACCCCGCCTGGGCCTCGATGCTCGTCGGCCTCATCAACCTCCGCAACGACACCTTCGCCCGCGCCCTCCTCGCGGGCCACGACGCCAAGAAGATCTCCGCCCACCTCCGCGCCACGGTCGGCCCGGGCCTGGACACGCTCTGGCACTCCCCCCGCTTTAGATAAACAACTCTGACCCCTTACCTGGCCTTTAGGTAAAGGGCCCGGGCCTGCTTTAGGAAAGGTGGGTGGCGAGGGACGTGTGGCCCGCGTGGGACGCCCAGCCGGCGGCGTCGGCGTTGAACTCGCGGTCGCGGATGGTGCGGTCGGCGCCCGCGGCGAGGAGGAGGTCGACGATGGCGCGGTCGCCGCGGAAGGCCGCCTCATGGAGAGCGGTGGCGCGGCCGGGCATCGCGTTGACGTCGGCGCCGCGTTCGAGGAGGAGGGCGACCGCATCGGCTTTGGAGGACGCCGCCGCGCGGGCGATCAGGCCGGGCGGCGGCGGGGCGGTGACGGAGACGTCGGCGGCCATGTAGGCGGCCTCGACCCGCTCGGCCTCGGTCAGCTCGGGCTCGGTGGCGCCCGCGGCACGCAGGGCGCGAACGACGTCGGTGTGGCCGTGGGCGAGCGCGAGCTCGAGGGCACCGCGGCCTTCGAGGATCGGGTGGGCCGTGCCGCGACCGTCGGGGTCGACGCCCGCGCGAGTGAGCAGCTCGACCCTGTGCGCGAACCCCTCGACCGCCGCCCACATCAGGCAGTCCTCGGCGTTCTCACGCGGGGTCGGGTGATTGCCGGCGAGGCGCGCATGCCACACGCCGCCATCCCCGCCGCCGAAGCCGAACTCCAGCAGCAGTTCGAGCCAGCCATCGTCGGCGTGCCAGTGCAGGTTGTAGACCGCCTGGGCGTCGTTCGGGTCCGCGCCCGCCTCGAGCAGCAGGCGGGCAAGCGCGAGCGAGTCGCGATGCGGCGGCGGGTCCCCCTCTCCCGACCCGAACGCGCCGGTGAGCGCGGTGAACGGCGGTGACAAGCCTTCCCAGAGGTAACCGGCGTTCGGGTCGGCGCCCGCTTCGAGCAGCAGCCGCGCGACGGCGAGTGCGTCACCGCCCGGCACACGCGAGTACAGGACGTAGAGCAGCGGCTCCCACCGATGAGGGCCGCCGAGGGCGTTGACCGCGGGCGGAGCGGCGGCGTCGCCCGGCGCGCTCGGCGCGGCGTCGCCCGGCGCGCTCGCCGCGGCGTCGCCCGGCGCGCTCGGCGCGGCGTCGCCCGGCGCGCTCGGCGCGGCGTCGCCCGGCGCGCTCGGCGCGGCGTCGCTCGGCGCGGGCGGAGCGGCGGCATCGCCCGGCGCGGGCGGAGCGGCGGCATCGCCCGGCGCGGGCGGAGCGGCGTCGCCCGGCGCGGGCGGAGCAGCGGCGTCGCCCGGCGCGGGCGATGCGGCGTCGACGGGGGCGGGCGGTGCGGGGTCACGCCGGGAGGCCGCGGCCAGGAATGAGCGCACGGCGTCGGCGTCGCCCGCTCCCGCGGCGGCGTGCAGCGACGACCGGGCGATCTCGGGCGCCGCGGCCAGCATGCGGGTGGCCGCCTCCCACCGTGCCGGATCGTCGCCCGAGTAGGTCAGGCACGCGAGGCGGAGGAACTCGTCCGCCGGGTCCGCGCACTCACCCACCGCGTGCGGCGAGCGGTTGAACCGCGCGACCACGTCGAGGTACGCAACCAGCGCGACCCACCCCTCGAAGCCGACGGCGCGCGCGACGACCAGCCGGGCGTCCTCCACCCCGAGCGAGGCCGGCGGGGACGGGTGGTACGCGCGCACCCACTCGCCCGCCTCCTCCCCGCCCGCGAGCAGCCGCTGGACGTAGCCGTCCATGCCCTCGAGCGTCGGGTTGTGCGGGAGGCGTGGCACCGGGCTTGACTCTCCAGTTGGTGGAGACTGCACGATGATCGCATGACCGCCCTGCTGAGCATCGGAGAGCTCGCGAGCCGCACCGGGTTGCCCGTGCGGACGATTCGCTTCTACTCCGACGAGGGTGTCGTGCCGCCGGCCGACCGCACCGACGCGGGTTACCGGCTGTACGGCCCGGACGCCCTCGCGCGGCTCGGGCTCGTGCGCACCCTGCGCGACCTCGGCCTCGACCTCGCGACGATCCGCCGCGTGCTCGAGCGTGAGGTGGACCTCAAAGACGTCGCCGCCGCCCACGCGGCGGCGCTGGAGGCGCAGATCCGCGTCCTCAAGGTCCAAAAGGCCGTGCTGCAGGCGGTCGCCCGACGTGGCAGCGACCCCAAGGAGATGCAGAAGATGCACCGACTCGCCCAACTGTCCGACGACGAGCGCAAGCGCGTCGTCGCCGACTTCCTCGACCACATCTTCGACGGCCTCGACATCGACCCCGGCTTCGAGCAACGGATGCGCAGCGCGGCCCCCGAGCTGCCCGACGACCCGACGCCTGAGCAGGTGGACGCGTGGATCGAGCTCGCCGAGCTGGTCCAGGACGGCGACTTCCGGGACACGATCCGGCGCATGTCCGAGCAGCAGTCGGCATCGCGTCAGGCGGGTGAGGAGCTGCCGGACATGCGTGCGGCGGCGGCCGCGGTGAGCGAGAAGGCGGACCCGTCGCTCGACCCCGAAAGCCCACAGGCGCAAGCGATCGTCGCGGAGATCCTGCCGGCGTTCGGCGAGGCCGACCGACACGCGCTCGCGGACCGGATCGCCGTCGGCACCGACGCGCGTGCCGAGCGCTACTGGCAGCTGCTGGCGATCATCAACGGCTGGCCCCCGGTGCCGACGACCGTTCCGAAGTGGGAGTGGTTCGTCGCCGCGCTCCTAGCGGACTGACGGCAGCTTCTGCTGGTCCGGGGCGTTGCGTTGATCGACCGGGCCGGCGGCCTGCTGGTTCCACTTGTCGACGGCGGCGCCGAAGGTGCCGGAGGGCTTGTCGCTGACCTTCGGCGCCTTCGGCACCAGGACGAAGTTCTCGTCCACGGTGAAGCCCCAGGCGCAGCTCGAATAGATCACGCCCTCGTCGCTGCCGCCCTTGCCCACGACCGCGGTCTCGAAGGACCAGTCGGTGCTCGGCACCGCCGCGCTCGGGCGGTCGGTGTAGCTCGCGAAGCCCGACGGGTTCTCGGGGTTCCACTCGGTGGCGTTCGGGCCTGGCTGGGCGTCTGTCGTGTACCCGGCGTAGCCGCTCTGGCCGCCGGTCGAGCGGTCGACCGCGGTGTGGTCGCCCGTCTGGCGCGCCTTGCTCTCCTTCTGCCAGTCCGCGTCGTCGTTGGTCCCCGTGTGGACGAGCCGGACGGTCTGGATGTAGGCGATCGCGGTGGCGCGCACGATGTCGGCGTCCGGCGCGAAGGAGAACGACATCTCGAGCGAATACGGGTTGCCGCTCACCGGCTGCCCGGCGAGGACGTTGAGCTTGCCGAACACCGACCCGGGCGCCTTGCCGAGCTTGGCCATGATCGGGTCGTGGACGCGCCCGGCGAAGCTCGGGATCTGCCGCATCGCGCCCGCGTCGAGCTGGCGCAGCTGGTTCTTGTTGAGCGTGGCGAGCATCCGCTGGATGTCCTCCTCGTTCAAGCCGTTCAGCCACTCCGCCGCATCGCCCCAGCTGCCCTTGGCCTTGGCGGCGTTGAAGCCGGCGATCTTCCGCGCTCGCTCGTCGACTTCCCGAGCCAGCGCGGCGGCGCGGGCGATCGTCGTGTTGCTGTGCCCGGCGACGAGCTTCGCGCGGGAGAGCGCGGCGCCGCCGCCGCGCATCCGGCCGGCGCGACTCAAGGCGCGCAGCGGCGCCGGAGCCAGTGGCATCGCCGCCGGTGAAGCCGGCGTCGCGACCATGGGCTCCGCGGGCGTCAGGCTCGCTCGCTCGTCCACGCGCGGAACCCTCTCAGATGGGGATAGAGGATGTGTGAGGGCGGGCTGAGAGGCGTCGCGGGGCGATGACGGGCGGGAGAGCGAGGCGCGCGGGCGGAGCGGCGCGAGCGAGGCGCGCCTACTCGGGCGCGTCGAGTGGGCGGCCGAGGAAGGCCTCGATCGCCACCCACGCGGCCTGGTGGGCGAGCGGGCCGAGGCGCAGCGTCGCGCCGCCCTCCTCGTCGTCGCGGACCGTCGCGTAGACGTTGACGCGCTCGAGGCGCGCCTTCTGCTGGGCGGCGCGGGCGGCGCCGCTCTCGCCGTGGTAGCGGGCGTCGATGCCGAAGCGGCCGCCCTCGACCGGCCAGATCGAGAGCTGATCGGGTGCGAACGTCGGCCCGGTCTCGGCGGGGAGCGCCATGTAGGGCACGAGGTCGGCGCGGGCGGCGCGCTCTGGGACGTTGCGGCGCGAGGACCAGGAGCGGTCGTCGGGCTGCGTGTCATCGCGCGGCTCGCGCGTGGGCACGAGATCGGTGGTCGGAGGCTTCTCGCGCTTGCGCCGCGGCATCTATTCCATGATGCCGCGCAGCCGCGCGACGGCCATCGCCAATCTGTCGAGCGGCTCGGCCGCGAACGTGAGCCGCAGGAACGGGCGCGGCGGCTCGCCCGCGAAGAACGGGCGACCGGGCGAGACGACGACCCCGGCGGCGAGCGCGCGCTGTGCGAGATCGCGGTCGTCGCCCTCGATCTCCAGCCACAGGTTCATCCCGCCCTCCGGCAGGCGGACCGAACCGCCCCAGGCCGCGGCGAGGGCGTCACGGCGCTCGCGCAGCACCCGCCGCAACCGGCGCAGGTGCGCGCGCCACGCCGGCGTGCCGACGAGTTCGAGCGCCGCCTCCTGCAGCGGCCCGGCGACGTAGAGGTCCTCGACGATCCGCGCCGCGCGCAGGCGGGCGAGCGCCGGGCCGCGGGCGATGACCGCCCCGATCCGCAGGCCGGGCGCCGACGGCTTGGTGAGCGAGCGGACGTTGACGACATGGCCGTCCGGGTCCTCGCCGAACAGCGGCGGCGGCGCGGGGCCGAAGCTGAGGTCCCGGAACGCGTCGTCCTCGATCAGGAACGCGTTCGCCGCACGCACCGCGTCGAGGACGGCCCCGCGGCGCTCGGGCGCGAGCGACGCCCCGTGCGGGTTGGCGTGGATCGGCTGGAGGTAGACGAGCCGGGCGCCCGAGCGCTCGAGCGCATCGGCGAGCAGGTCGGGCCGCACACCGCGCGCGTCCGTGGGCACCGGGACCGGGACGAGCCCCTGCGCCCGCGCGGCGGTGAGCGCGCCGAGGTAGGTCGGCGCCTCGACGACCACCGGCGCGCCCGGCGCCGCGAGCCCGCGCAGGCACGCCGCCAGACCCGCCTGCCCGCCCGGGCAGATCAGCACGTCGCCCGGCGCTGCGCCGACCTCCGCCGCGAAGTACGCCCGCAGCCCGCCGATGCCCTCGAGCGGGACGCGATCCCACGCGCCCGGCCGCCGCGCCGCCCGCGCCAGCGCCGCGCCGAGCGCCGCGGTCGGCTGCAGGTCGGCGGGCAGGTAGCCGGACGACAGCACGAACGCGTCCGGCGCCGGGGGCCGCAGCAGGGTCTCGAGCGCGTCGGCGTCGATCGCCCGCGCGCCCAGCGCGACCGTCTGCCAGGAGGGATCGGCCGCCGCCGGCACCGCCCGCGCGGCCACGAACGTCCCCCGCCCGGGCCGCGCCTCGACGAGCCCGCGGGCCGCGAGCGTCGAGATCGCCTGCTGGACCGTCGCCGGCCCCGCCCGGTGGCGGGCCATGAGCTCGCGCACCGACGGCAGCCGGTCGCCCGGAGCCCCGGCCTCCACCAGCGCCTCGAGCGCGGTGACGATCGCTGCCGTGTTACTGTTCGACATGGAAGACGCCAGTAACGCTACCGCCGGGAACCGGGTAACGCAAGCCGCTGCCGACGAGGCCGCGGCGACGCGCGGCGACGGCGTGGCGGGCGGCGACGAGGCGCGCCGGGCGGGACGCGGCGACGGCGCGGCGGGCGGCGACGAGGCACGCCGGGCGGGACGCGGCGACAGCGCGGCGGGCGGCGACGACGCACGCCGGGCGGGACGCGGCGACAGCGCGGCGGGCGGCGACGACGCACGCCGGGCGGGACGCGGCGACGGCGTCGCGGGCGGCGACGAGGCTCGCGCAGTGCCGCGCCGCGAGGCGGCGGGGCGTGACGCCGAGGTCGGGGCCGGCGCGGCCGCGCATGGCGTGTGGCGGCGGGCCGTCGTGTGGGGGTTCCTGGGGGTGCTCGGGTTCTCGTTCTCGCTGCCGGCGACGCGCCTCGCGGTCGAGGACCTCGATCCCACGTTCGTCGGGCTCGGGCGGGCGCTGGTGGCGGCGGTGCTGGCGGGGGCGTTGCTCGCGATCAGACGGGAACCGCTGCCGCAGCGCAGCGATCTGAAGCGGTTCGCGCTCGTCGGCGTGGGTGTCGTCGTCGGATTCCCGATCTTCACCTCGCTGGCGCTGCATCATCTGACCTCGGCGCACGGGAGCGTGATCACCGGGCTGTTGCCCGCCGCGACGGCGGCGATGGCCGTCGCGAGGGCGGGCGAACGGCCGCCGACGACGTTCTGGTTCGCGGCCACCGCCGGGCTCGTCGCGGTGCTCGCGTTCGCCGCGACGCAGGGGGTGAACGGGATCGAGACGGCGGACGTCCTCGTGCTGATCGCGGTCGCGTTCGCCGCGCTCGGGTATGCGGAGGGCGGCGCGCTGAGCCGGACGTACGGCGGGTGGCAGGTGATCTGCTGGGCACTGGTCTTCACCGCACCGTTTCTCATCGGACCGGTAACGGTTGCGGCGGCGACCCACGGCGTTCACGCGGGTGCGCACGCGTGGCTCGGCTTTGCCTACGTCTCGGTGATCTCGATGTTCCTCGGCTTCTTCGCCTGGTACCACGGGCTCGCGCTGGGCGGGGTGGCGAAGATCGGGCAGATCCAGCTCGCGCAGCCGGTGCTGACGCTCATCTGGGCGGCGTTGATCCTCGGCGAGACCGTCACGCCCGCGATGCTGATCGCGGCGCTCGTCGTGCTCGCCTGCGTCGTGGCCACGCAGCGCACGCGCGCGTCAGCGCACGACGAACGCGGGCGGCGCGGTGCCGAGAACGTCCACCGGGACGTCGAACAGGGGACTACGCTCCCAGGCCGCCCGGACCATGCCGAAGATGACGACGTCGTGCACGTGGTCCCCGTGCCGATGCCACGCGTTCAGCACCCCCTCGCGCCGGAACCCGATCCGCTCCAGCGCCCGCTGTGAGCGCCCGTTGCGCGTGTTCGCCCAGGCGGTGAGCCGCTCGACGCCGAGCTGCGAGAACGCCAGCGCGCAGATCATCGCCTTGGCCTCGAAGTTCGCGCCCGAGCCCCACCAGCGGTGCCCGAGCCAGGAGCCGACGGTGGCGCGCCGGTCGCGGCGGGCGACCTCGCTCAGCCCGGTGACGCCGATCGGCCCGTCGTCCGGGTCGACGATCAGGAAGTCGAGCAGGTCGCCCGCCTCGCGCCGCGCGGGCAGCGAGTTGATGTACGCCTCCGGCTGCGAGAGCGTCGTGTACGGCCCCCACGAGAAGAACCGCGTGACCGCGGGGTCGGCCGCGAGCTCGAACAGCCGCGGCACGTCGTCGGGCGTCGCGTAGCGGAGCGTCAACCGCGGCCCGCGAACGATGAGCGGGTCGGTCTCGTAGGGCCGCGGGGTCACGGTCCTCGATGCTATACACGGCCGATGCAGGCGCTGGTCTACGACGTGCACGGGAACCTCCCCGCGCTCGAGGCGGTCCTCAACGACGCCGAGGACGTCGATCGCTTCATCCTCGGCGGCGACTACGCGCTGTTCGGCGGATGGCCGCTGGAGACGATCGAGCGCCTGCGGGAGCTCCCGGCGCTGTGGATTCGCGGGAACGGCGAGCGGTGGACCGCCAACCCGTCCGACATCCCTGACAACCCGATCCTCCCGGGCGCGATCGCCGCCGCCCGCCAGGCGCTCGGCGACCAGCTCGTCGCCGACCTCGCCGGCCTGCCGTTCAGCGCCACCGACGGCGACACGCTGATCGTCCATGGCTCGCCGGTCTCGGACGTGCGCTCGTTCCTGCCGGAGCCGTCCCAGGACGAGCAGGAGCTCCTCGAAGGCGTCACGGCCAAGCGCCTGATCTTCGGCCACACCCACCTCGCGTTCAGACGCCAGAACGGCATCGAGCTGATCAACCCGGGCTCCGTCGGCATGCCCTTCGACGGCGACACCCGCGCCGCGTACGCCCTCGTGCACGACGACGGCACCGTCGAGCACCGCCGCGTCGCCTACGACCACCAAGCCAGCGCCGCCAAGGTCAGAAACCTGCAAGAAGACTGGACCGAAACCATCGCCCGCCGCATCGAGCAAGCGCGCCCGTGAGCGACACGATCCTCATCAACTTCTTCTACGCGCAGCCGGTCGGCCACGCGATCGAGGCGCTGCACTACGCGAACGGTCATCACCAGGCCGACCCCACCCGCCGCATCTCGGTGGCGCTCAACAACGCCACGCCCACCGAGCTCGGGGACCTGTGCCCGTTCGTCGAGCACACCTACGCGATCGACCACCCGTTCCTCGAAAGCGGGACCAACGAACTCACGCTGCCCCGCGACTGGGACTGGGTCCTCGACGACCCCCGCCGGTACCAGGCGTTCCAGACCGACGCGTTCCCCGGCATGCGCGATTACTACGCCGCCAGCGACGCGCACCTCAAGCCGACGCAGGGCCGCTCGATCGCCGGCTTCGGCAAGCTCAGCTACCTCCCCCACCAACCGCTGCGCCTCGACGTGCAAGCCAAGGAGCTCGAGCAGCGCACGATCGCGATCATGCTCGCCGGCTCGAGCGACGCGAGCCTCTATCCGTCAGAAGACGCCTGGCGGACGATCCTCGACGCGCTGCACGAGGCCCACCCGGACGTCCGCCCCGCGCTGATCGGCCGCACCGCCCACGACGCGCGCACCCGCAGCGCGCTCGACCGCGGCGCGTTCACCGACCACCCCAGCAACCCGCTCGACGCCTACGACCTCCCGATCGAACATCAGCTGCAGATCGTCAAGGCGTCAGAGCTCTTCCTCAGCCCGCACACCGGCTTCGGCCTCGCCGCGCTGGCCACCGGCACGCCCTGGCTGACGATCTCCGGCGGCCGCTGGTTCGAGTACTACTTCAACCACGTCCCGTTCCGCTCGATCCTCCCGGACCCCGAGCGCTTCCCGTCGTTCACGCAGTTCAGCGACGCGGACGCCACGAAGAGCATGTGCGACGAGCGGATCGCGAGCGACCTCGACCGGATCGTCACCGCGGCGACGGAGCTCCTCGAGGGCAAGCTCACCTACGAGCAAGCCCTCGACGACTACTTCACCGAGCTCAAGACGATCACGAGCGACATCTGGTCGATCGACGGCGTGCACCTGAGGTACGTGTGACCGCCGCGCTCGGCTGGGGCGCGCTCGCGGCGTCGTCGCTGGTGATCGGCGCGCTGCTCGGGATCGCGCGCCACTGGCCGCACGTGCTGATCGGCCTGGTGCTCGCCTTCGGCGCGGGAGCCCTGATCAGCGCGGTGAGCTTCGACCTCTTCGCGGAGGGCGTGAAGGAGAGCGGCGCGGCGGTCGCGATCGGCCTCGCGGTCGGCGGGCTCACGTACTGGGGCGCCAGCCACGCCCTCCCCGACACGGGCGGCACCGCGCTCGCGCTGGGCGCGTTCCTGGACGGCATTCCCGAGCAGCTCGTGCTGGGCATCGGCCTCGCGGACGGCCAGGGCGTCGGTATCGGCCTGCTCGCCGCGATCTTCGTGTCCAACCTCCCGGAGTCGATCGGTTCGGCTGCGGACATGAAGGCCTCGAAGTCGCGGATCATCGGTCTGTGGGTCGCCGTGGCCCTCGTGTGCACCGCGGCGACCGTCCTCGGCTTCGCCATCGCCGACACCGCCTCAGACACGCTGCGCGGCGGAATCAACGGCTTCGCGGCGGGTGCGCTGCTCGTGATGCTCAGCGACTCGATGATCCCCGACGCACGCGAGAAGGGCGGCGCCGTCTCGGGTCTGGTGACGGTCCTGGGCTTTTCGGTAGCGGCGGCTCTGAGCTTCCTGACGTAGTCTGGCGCCGTGCGTCGGCTTCTCATCTTCACTCTCGCCGCGGCTGCGGCGCTCCCCGCGACCGCTCAGGCTCATCGGAGCCCCGCGGGCTGTACCAGCAACAGCATGCAGCTGACGCTCTCGTCGCCCACCACGGTCCGCCCCGGCCGAGTGGTGGACTTCACCGCGCAGGCCACGAACCTCTCCGCCACGGCGTGCGACGTGTCGCTGTCGTCGATGACCTTCACCCCGCCGACCGGCCTGCCGGTCCCGTTCGGCGCCGTCGAAGTCCCGGTCGCGGCGACCGTCAAGCAACTCGCCACCGGCCAGTGGACCGCGCCGGCGGCGACGGGCGACTACACCGCGAAGTTCGCCGTCGCCGGGACAGCGCACGACGGGCCCGACAGCCCGTTCAGCATCGAGAAGACCCGCGTCGTGAAGGTCGTGGACCCGAAGCTCGAGTTGACGATCACGCCCACGCCGGCGAGCGGCCCGGCGCCGCTGACGGTCACCTTCCACTACTTCATCAAGAACACCAGCACGCCGGCCGGCGACCTGACGACGCCGTCGATCAACCACCCGGAGTGCAAGACCCCGGTCTACGCGAGCGGCGACGCCAACGACGACAAGGCGATCGACACGGGCGAGACGTGGGAGTTCACCTGCACGACCACGTACCAGACCCGCGGCGCGTACTCCGCCAACGCGGTCGCCACCGCGACCAGCGCGCTCGACGGCGGCAACGTCAGTGGCGTCGGCCCGACGACGACCGTCACGGCCGAGAAGCCCGCCTCGACGGCGCACCTGACGCTGACCCGCTCCGACACCCCCGCGACCGGCTTCGCGCCGCTGAGCGTCGCCCGCAGCTACACCGTCGTCAACGACGGGCCGTCGACCCCGATCGCCGACGTCCAGGTCCAGGACGGGGCGTGCAGCCCGGTCGTCACGAGCGCCGCGAACACACCTCTGGCCGCGAACGAGAGCCGCGTGTTCACCTGCTCGGCGGTGTTCGGGAACATCGGCACCTTCACCAGCACGGCGGTCGCGAGCGGCGTCGACACGATCACCGGCGACCCGGTGGCGAGCGCCCAGGTGCCGGCGAGCGTGACGGTCGCGCTCCCGCCCGAGACGGTCCCCGCGACCCGCGACGACGAGACCCCGTCGACCAACGTCAAGTTCAGCTACACCGGCCGCTTCAGCCCCGCCCGCTCCTGCAAGGGCACGGTCACGCTGACGCTCAAGGCGGGCACCAAGAAGCTCGCCACCAAGCGCGTCAAGCTCGACTCGAAGTGCCGCTACAAGGTCAGCTTCACGATCGCCCGCACCCGCCTGGGCACCGCGACCAAGGTCACCGTCACGGCGAAGGCGGGCAAGCGCAGCGGCTCCCGCACCTTCGCCGTGCCGAAGTCTTAGGAATCGCCCGCGTCGTAGGCCTCGCGGTCGATCGTCTGCTGGATCTCGTCGTCGCTCGGGGACTCATCGTGCTCCTCCGCCAAGTGGTCCTTGAGGCGCGTGAGGAGCTCCTCGTCGTCGGCCGCGGTGATCGGCTCGCCGCAGGTGTCGCATTCGATCGTGCGCATGGCTCAGGTCTCCCCTAGATGTCGTCGCGCAGAAACTCGCGTTCGATGCCGTCGATCTTCGCCAGCCGCCGCTTGTGGCGGTCCTCGCCGGTGAACTCCGCCCCCAGGAAGACGCGGATGATGTCGGCGGCGAGCGCCGGCCCGATCACCCGCCCGCCCAGGCAGAGGATGTTGCAGGCGTCGTGCTCGACGGACTGGTGCGCGGTGTAGGTGTCGTGGGCGACGACGGCGCGGATGCCGGGGAACTTGGACGCCGCCACCGCCACGCCGGCGCCCGAGCCGCACACCAGCACCGCGCGATCGGCGTCGCGCCGCACCGCCTCCGCGGCAAGCCGCGCGGTGTCCGGGTAGTCGACCGGGTCCGTCGACCAGGTCCCTAAGTCGACGACCTCATGGCCCTCGCCGGCGACGGTCTCGACGACCACCGCCTTCAGCGGGAACCCGGCATGGTCGAACGCGCACGCGATCCTCACGAGCCCTCCCCGGAAATGGCGCCCTGCAGGTTCTGTCCCGTGTCCTCGGCGTATTCCTGCGCGGCGATCAGCGCCGCGCCGAGGACGCCCGCCCGCGGCCCGTGGCGCGCGATGCGGATCGTGGTGTTCAGACCCAGCCCGGGCACGACGTGCCGGAAGGCGGCATCCCGCGCGGGCTCCAGGAGCAACTCTCCGGCGCGCGACACGCCGCCGCCGATCACGACCTCCAACGGATCGAACGTGTTGATCGCGTTGGCGATGCCGATCCCCAGCCGCTCGCCGAGCACCCGCAGGCACCACAGCGACGGCTCGTCGCCCGCCTCGGCGCCCGCGACGACGTCGTGGCCGTCGATCGAGCCCTTGGAGGCGAGCATCTTGCCGATGTAGGAGTCGCGGTACTGCACCGCGGCGTAATCCGCCAGGCGGTCCAGCGCGCGGCCGGAGGCCAACGTCTCCAGCGACCCCCGTTGCGGGAACGGGTCGCCCGGCACGTTGTTGCCGAACCCGAGGTCGCGGCCGATGATCGTGTGCCCGACCTCGGCGGCCGACGTCGTGGCGCCGCGGTACAGGCGCCCGTTGAGGACCCATCCGCCGCCCACGCCGGTGCCGATCGTGAACATGACCAGCGACGGGACCGTCATCCGGCCGTCCTCGAACGCCTCCGCCAGAGCGGCGCAGCCGGCGTCGTTCTCGACATAGACCGGCACGCCGAGCCGCTCGGTCAGCAACTGGCGCAGCGGGATGTCGTGGAGCGGGATGTTGACCGAGGCGAGGATCTTGCCCGTCGCGAACTCGACCACGGACGGCATGCCGATGCCGATGCCCTTGGTCTCGTCGGTGATCGAGCCCTCGACCGCCGCGGCCAACTGCTCGACGAGCGCGTCCTGCGACGCCTGGTTGGTGGAGACGACGCGCGAGTCCGAGAGCTCGCCGCCCTCGAGCACCGCGACCGCGATCTTGGTGCCTCCGACGTCGACACCGATGAACTGGTCACTCACGACAGACCCTCCGCGGCGGCCTCGTCAAGGATCAGCGTGAACTCGCCCGCCGTCGGCCGCACATGCGCGGCAGGAGAGGATGGGTCCCGGGGATCGCCGAAGGCGCGCTTGACCGCCTTGGCCTTGTCCTTGCCGGTCACGAGGAAGACGACGCGGCGCGCGCCGTTGATGGCCGGCAGCGTGAGCGAGATCCGCGGGACCTGCGGCTCCATCCCGGCGAGCTCGACGCCCGTCACGAGCCGCTGACGCTCCTCGACTTCCGGCTTGCCCGGGAACAGCGACGCGCAGTGCGAGTCCGGCCCGAGGCCGAGCAGCACGAGGTCCCAGCGCGGGGAGGCGCCGAGGTGCTCGCGCACGAGCGCCTCGTAGGCGGCGGCGCCGGCGTCCGGGCCGACCTCGCCTTCCATCCGCATCACGGACGGCCGCTGGTCGCGCATGATCCGGCCCAGGAGCGCGTCAGTGGCCATGCGGAAGTTCGACAACCCGCTCTCGGGCGGTACGCAGCGCTCGTCGCTGAACCAGACCGTGGACCCGTTCCAGTTCGCGTTCTTCGCGGCGGCCGTCTCATACGCCAGCTTCGGCGTCGAACCGCCGGTCAGGACGATGTGCGACCCGCGCTCCGCTGCCTCCACCAGCATCTCGGCGACCGTGGCCGCCGGGTTCTCCTCCACTCGGATGTCCATTCCTCAAATCACCATCGCCTCGGCAGATTGCAGCGCGGGACGATAGGTGGGATCGCGCAGCAGCGCTTGGCGGACCCCCTCGCCGAGGATTCCGCCCTCGCCGCGGGAAGCTCCCATGACCGTCCACGTGCGCTCGGTGCCGTCGCGGTCGCGGCGCATCGCCCGCAGCCCGCCGGGCGAGCGATCCAGCGCCATGGCGGCGCCCGAGGCGAGCTCGATCGTCACGCCGGCGAGCCCCGGCGCGCTCATCTCGACCGGCTCGAGGTGCAGCTTGATGTCCTGCCGGCGCGTGTGCGCGGTCCCACTCCAGTGCCCGCGGGCCTCCGCCAGCGCGCCCGGCTGCCAGCCGAGGCGGGAGGCCAGCCAGCCGCAGAACAGCAGCCCGGACGCGAGCGAGTCCTCGCGGTGGCGCACGGTCACGCCGCTGATCCGGGCGAGGTCCGGCCGCCGGCGCGGCGAGTCGAACGCCGCCGCGATCCGCTCACGCCACGGGGTCGAGCGCAGCCACGCGAGGTCGACCACGTACATGTCCTTCGAGAGCGAGTCCGCGCGGGTGAGGGCGGACTCGACGTCAGGCGCGTCCTGAGAGTCGATCAGCACGATCTGCGCCAGCCGCCGCAGCGCGTCGACCGCATCCATGTGCCGGTGCGGCGACCAGACCATCGTCGTCAGATCGCTCACGACGAGCGGGTCGACGATCGTGTCGAGCTTCGCGAGATGGCGGTCGCCGACCTGCAGCTCCACCCGCTCGCGGCCGACCGAGATCGCGCCTGAGCGGGCGTCGTCGTCGGTGCCGATCCGGACGACCGCCGACAGCCGCTTCCGGCCGGGCTCGACCGCGACCAGGATCAGCCGCGACGGGTGGAAGCGCCCGACCCGCTGGAGCCGGTTCTCGACCTCGCCGCGGAAGTCCTTGTCGACGATCACGACCATGTTCATGACGCGCGCGGGCACGTAGGCGCGCTCCTGCTTGTGACGCTCGGCGAACAGCTTGCGCAGCGCGGCCTCGATCGCGCCCGGGGTGGTGTCGTCGTCGCGCCAGATGTCGTCCATCAGAGGCCTCGCCAGCGGTGCGGGGCGATCAGCTCGTCCGCCGCCTCAGGGCCGCCGGAGCCGGAGACGTACGTGTGCAGAGGCTCGGTGTCGGCGGCCCACGCCTTCAGGATCGGGTCGATGATCGACCACTGGGCGATCACCTCGTCCGACCGTGTGAAGAGCGTCGCCTCGCCGCGCATCGCGTCGAGGATCAGCCGCTCATAGGCCTCCGGCGACTGCGACATGAACGCCGAGCCGTAGAGGAACTCCATGTTCACCGGGCGGATGCGCATCGAGGAGCCGGGGATCTTCGCCCCCAGCGACAGCGACACGCCCTCGTTGGGCTGCATCGTCAGCACGAGCTGGTTCGGCTTGACGCCGACCGACCCGTGCGACTGGAACGCAAGGTGCGGGACCGGCTTGAGCTGGACCGCGATCTCGGTGACCTTGCGCGCGAGGTGCTTGCCCGTGCGCAGGAAGATCGGCACGCCCGCCCAGCGCCAGTTGTGGACCTCCAGGCGCAGGGCCGCGTAGGTCTCGGTGCGCGAATCCGCGGGGACGCCGTCCTCCTGCAGGTAGCCGACGACCTCCTCGCCGCCCTCGACGCCGGCGACGTACTGCGCGCGCACGGTGTCGCGCCGCACCTCCTCCGGCGTCGGCGGCGTGATCGCCTGCAGGACCTTGACCTTCTCGTCGCGGACCTTGTCGGCCTCGAAGGAGGCCGGCGGCTCCATGCAGACCAGCGTCAGCAGCTGGAGCATGTGGTTCTGGACGAGGTCGCGCAGCGCTCCCGACCGGTCGTAGTACCCCGCCCGCGAGCCGATCCCGATGTCCTCGGCCGCGGTGATCTGGATGTGCTCGATGTAGTTGCGGTTCCAGACCGGCTCGAACATGAAGTTCGCGAACCGGAACGCCATCACGTTCTGGACGGTCTCCTTGCCCAGGTAGTGGTCGATCCGGTAGACCTGCTGCTCGCGGAAGACGTGGTCCACGACCTCCTGTAGCTCCAGCGCGGTCTTCAGGTCGGTGCCGAACGGCTTCTCGATGATGCAGCGGACGTCGACGTCGGAGTCGTAGTTGAGGTCCGCCGACTTGAGCGCCTTGACGATGACCGGGAAGTACTCGGGCGCGGTCGAGAGGTAGTAGCCGCGGTTGAGCTTCCCGCCGCCGTCCTCGTCGAGGCGCTCGATCAGCTCGCGCAGCTGCGAGTAGGCGGGCTCGTCGTCGAACGAGAACCCGACGTAGTGCATGCGGCCGAGCAGGCCCTCGAGCACGGTCGCGTCCGGCTCGCGGCGCGAGTACTTCTCGATCGCCGCCTTGGCCATCGCGCGGAACTCGTCGCTCGGCATCTCGCGGCGGGCGACGCCGACCAGGTTGAAGCGCTCGGGGAGCGCGCCCTCGTGGGCGAGGTTGTAGAGCGCCGGGAGCAGCTTGCGGTGGGCGAGGTCGCCCGTGACGCCGAAGATCGTCAGCGTCGTCGCGGGGACCGGCAGGCGCTCGAGTCCCTCGATCAGCGGGTTCTCGCCGAGCGCCTGGGGATCGGGCTTGACGTCGACCGCCATCTCAGGTCTCCTCGACCTTCTTCACCGCGTGGCCGCCGAACTGGTTGCGCAGCGCGGCCAGCACGCGGGCGGCGTAGTCGCCCTCCTGGCGCGAGTAGAACCGGGCGTAGAGCGACGCCGCGAGCGCGGGCGTCGGCACCGCCATCTCGATGCCGTCGGCCATCATCCAGCGGCCCTCGCCGGAGTCGTCCACGTAGCCGCGCAGGCTCTTGAGGTCGTTGCCCTCCTGGTCGAACGCGCGCTCGGCGAGCTCGCACAGCCAGGAACGCACGACCGAGCCGCGGTTCCACAGCCCCGCGACCTCTTTGAGCTCGATCGGGAACTCCGACTGATGCATGAGATCGAAGCCCTCGGCGTACGCCTGCATCATCCCGTACTCGACGCCGTTGTGGACCATCTTCACGAAGTGCCCGGCGCCCGTGGGGCCGAAGTGGCGCCAGCCGTCCGGCGGCGCCAGCACGTCGAGGATCGGCGTCAGCTGGGCGATCGACTCGTCAGGCCCGCCCGCCATCATGCAGTAGCCGACCTCGAGGCCCCAGATGCCGCCTGAGGTGCCGACGTCGGCGTACTTGATGCCCTTGGGCGCGAGCTCCTCCGCCCGCCGCTGGTCGTCGTGCCAGTTGGAGTTGCCACCGTCGACGATCGTGTCGCCCTCGTCGAGCAGCTCGGCGAGCTTGTCGATCGTCGACTGGGTGATGTTGCCCGACGGCACCATCAGCCAGATCATCCGCGGCTTGTCGAGCTTGGAGACGAGCTCCTCGAGCGAGGAGGCACCCACCGCGCCGTGGCCCTCGGCCGTGCTGACGGCATCCGCGTTGGGGTCGAAGGCGATGACCTCATGGTCCGAGTCGCGCCTGATGCGATGGACCATGTTGCCGCCCATCTTGCCGAGGCCGACGAATCCGATCTGCATGTCTAGAGCTGCTCCTTGATCGCGTCGATGTCACCGACGCTGACGCGCACGGCGGGGAGGCCGTGGTTGCGCAGCGTCTGCAGATCGCCGTCCGCCTGGGCACGGATCAGCGTGGCAAACGTGTAGGGCTCGCCCGGGATCTCCAGGTCCTCCGTGGGCTCGTCGATGAGCTGCAGGAAGCGCCCGGTCTTCGGGCCGCCCTTGTGGAACTGCCCGGTCGAGTGCAAGAAGCGCGGGCCGTAGCCCCACGTGGTCGCCACGTGGTAGCGCTCGATGACCGCCTCCCGCAGCCGCGCGATCGCGGCCGCGGTCTCGACGGAGTACGGCAGGTAGCCCATGATCGCGAAGTAGTGCGGCGGCTCCAGGCCATCGCTCAGCTCGCTCACGCTGCCCGCCTCCAAACCCGGCGAACCCTCGTTGAGCACGCGGTTCGTGTTGTCCTTGGCCTCTTGGACGTTGGGCTGGTCGAACGGGTTGATCTCGAGCACCCAGCCCGCGACGGCGACCGCGAACTCCGAGAGGTAGAAGATCCGGCCGAGGTCGTTCGGGCCGAGCGCGCGGATCGTGATCACCGGGTGGCCGGCGTCCTTGAGCGCGGCGACCTTCGCGGCGTTGTCGGCGTCGCCGACCGCGATGTGCAGGAAGACGCGATCCTCGCCATAGGCCTCCGGAGCGAGCAGCGGCTCATCCGCGATCGGCAGGACGCCTGTGCCCTGCTTGCCGGTCGACTCCGCCCACAGCTGCTCGGCCCAGATGCCGTAGCTGGTCAGCGGCGCGTCGGCGACGAACGTGAGCTTGTCGCGGCCCTGGCGGGCGAGTTCGCCGATCGCGCAGCCGAGCCACAGGCCGGCGTTGCCGTGCTCGGAGCGGCACTCCTCGGCGGCGCCGATCGCGGAGTCCAGGATCGCCTGCAGGTTGATGCCGGCGGCCGCGGCCGGAACCAGGCCGAACGGCGACAGCGCGCTGTAGCGGCCGCCGATGTCCGGGTCGCCGTGAAAGACCTGGCGGAAGCCGTTCTCGCCGGCCATCGCCTCGAGGCCTGAGCCGGGGTCGGTGACCGCGGCGAAGTGCGAGCCGTCGTTCTGGCGCGCGTGGAACGCCTTGAACATCGACATCGGCTCGATCGTGCCACCCGACTTCGATGAGACGATCATGAGCGCGCGGTCGAGGTCGATCCGGTTGAGGACCTCGGTGACCTCCCGCGGGTGCGTCGAGTCGAGGACGTGCAGCGTCAACCCGTTGACGAGCTTGCCGAACGACTGCCGGAAGACCTCTGGCGCGAGGCTCGAGCCGCCCATGCCGAGCACGACAGCGTCGCGGAAGCCCTCCGCCTTCAGGCCTTCGGCGAACGCCTCGTAGTCCGCGACCTTCTCGCGTTCACGGTCGGCGATGTCCAGCCAGCCCAACCGGTTCGTTACCTCCGGCGTCCCCTCCGGCGCCCACAACGTACCGTCCTTGCGCCAGATTCGAGCGACGACGTCCTCGTCCGCCGCCCGCTGCAAACGGGTGGAGACCGCATCCGCATAGCGCTCGGGGACGTCGGCTTCGATCGTCGTGACGTCGCTCATGGTCGGTTCCTCCCTGCAGGGCGTTCAGATCGCCTTGGCACGCTAGCGAACGCGAGGGCTAAGGGTCGTCGCCGTCCCGGTCGATTAACGCGGGTATGACTGCCGTCCCCTCACCCGAGGATCAGCTGCTCGAGGTCCGCCGTGGGGCGGACAGATTGCTGAGCCTCCTCCTCGTCCTGCACTTCCCGGCCGCACTGGGCCTCGCTGCCGTACACGGCACGTGGCTCGCCGCGATCCTGGTGGGCGGTGGAGTATCGGGCGGCGCGTGGCTGCTCGCGCAGCGCGCGCCCGGGGCGTTCGGGACGCGGCTGTTCATCGCGTGCGGTCTGATGACCTACTCCGCGCTGTTCATCTCGCAGTCGCACGGGCTGATCGAGATGCACTTCCACATCTTCGGCGCGCTCGCGTTCCTGCTCGTCTACCGCGACTGGAAGACCGTCGTCGCGGCCGCCGGGTTCATCGCCATCCATCACCTCGGCTTCATGGTGCTGCAGGACGGCGGCGCGCCCGTGTGGATCATGAACCACGGCCACCTCTCGCTCGGCATGGTCCTGCTGCACGCCGTCTTCGTCGTCTTCGAGACCGTCGTCCTGGTGATCCTCGCCCGCTCGCTGGAGACCGAGACCCTCGCGACCGCGCAGCTGCGCGTCGACGACGCCGCCGAGCGCGCGCAGCTCTCCGCGTTGGCCGAGGCGCTCGAGCGCCGCGACCTCCGGAGCGTCGCCGGTGACGCGGGCGACGGCGCCACGGCGATCCTGCGGTCCGGCATCGGCCACGTCGCCACGCTCGTGCAGACGATCCAGACCGCAGCCGTCGACATCACCCAGACCTCGCAGGAGGTCAGCACCGCCTCCGCCGACTCCGAGCGCGCGTCGACCGAGATCGCCGACGCCGTCACCAGCGTCGCCTCGACGACCGAGCAGCAGTCGCGCCTCGTGCTCGACGCGGGCGACGCCGCGGGCGAGGTGTCCGCCGCCGTCGAGCGCGCACTGCACGCCGCCGAGGCCGCCTCCGACGCCGCCGGCGCCGCGCTGGCCGACGCCGAGCGCGGCATGGGCACCGCCGACGAGGCGCGCAACGCGATGAGCGCCGTCGAGGAGTCCGCCGCGGCCATCACCGAGGCCTCCGACGCGCTCGTGCAGCGCTCCTCCGAGATCGCCGCCTTCGTGGTCACGATCACGACGATCGCCGAGCAGACGAACCTGCTGGCGCTGAACGCCGCCATCGAGGCCGCGCGGGCGGGCGAGAGCGGCAAGGGCTTCGCCGTCGTCGCCGACGAGGTCCGCAAGCTCGCCGAGCAGTCCGCCGAGGCCGCCAACTCGACCAACGAGATCGTCACCGACATCAACCGCATGACCGAGCGCGTCGCGCGGCTGGCGGGCGAGGGCGCCTCGCGTACCGAGACCGGCGCCCGCACGGTCGACCTGTCGCGCGGTGAGTTCGAAGGGATCGCCGCGCGCGCCCGCGAGGTGGCCGAGCGCGTCGACGCGATCACGCACGCCTCGCGCGAGGCCGCGGCGCACGCGTCCGACTCGCGTGGGCGGATGACCGAGCTCGCCACGCTGGCCGAGTCCTCTTCGGCGACGACCCAGGAGGTCGCGGCGTCCACGCAGGAGACCGCCGCGACCGCGGGTCAGCTCGCGTTGTCCGCCAAGCGCCTCGACGCTGCGGCCGAGGCGCTCAACGGGCTCGTCGTTCAGTTCACGACCGCGTAGCGACCGCTTCCAGCACGGCGCGGGCGCGGGCGGCGACGTTCTCGCCCGTGAAGCCGAAGTGCTTGTAGAGGGCGCCGGCCGGGGCGCTGGCGCCGAAGGACTCCATCGCGACGACGTCGCCGTGGTCGCCCACCCAGCGGTGCCAGCCCAGCGCCGCGGCGGCCTCGACGGCGACGCGGGCCTTCACGCCGGGCAGGAGCACGCTGTCGCGGTACTCCTGGTCCTGCTCGACGAAGCGGTCCAGGCAGGGCGCTGAGACCAGGCGCACCTTGACGCCCTCCTCGGTGAGGAGCTTCTCGGCGTCGTGGGCGATGTGGACCTCCGTGCCGGAGGCGATCAGGATCAGCTCGGGCTCGCCCTCGCAGTCCTTCAGGACGTAGGCGCCGCGGTCGATCGCGTCGGCCGGCACGGCGCTCGGGTCCCACGTGGGGACGCCCTGGCGGGAGAGCGCGAGGGCCGTGGGCGTGTGCGTGGCCTTGAGCGCGAACTGCCAGGCGAGCGCGGTCTCGTTGAAGCCGGCCGGGCGGACGACGTTGATGTTCGGCGTCGCGCGCAGGGCCGCGAGCTGCTCGATCGGCTGGTGGGTCGGGCCGTCCTCGCCCACGCCGATCGAGTCGTGCGTGAAGACGAAGGTGCTCGGGATCCGCATGATCGCGGCCAGGCGCAGCGACGCCTTCATGTAGTCGCTGAAGATGAAGAAGCCGGCGCCGAAGGCCCGCAGCCCGTGCAGGTTGAGGCCGTTGACGATCGCCCCCATGCCGTGCTCGCGGATGCCGAAGTGGAAGTTGCGGCCGCCGTAGGAGCCGTTCTCCACGCTGCCGCCGCCGTTGATCAGCGTCAGGGTCGACGGGGCGAGGTCGGCCGAGCCGCCGACCAGCTCGGGGACCTGGCCGGCCGCCCACTGGATGACGTCCTGGGACGCCTTGCGGGTGGCGATCGCGCCCGCCTCCGGCCCCTTCTTCGGGACGTCGGCGTCCCAGTCGGCCGGGAGCTCGCGGCGCAGGATGCGCTCGAACTCGGCCGCCTCGGCGGGGAACTCGGCCTTGTAGCGGTCGAACTTCGCCTGCCAGGCCGCCTGGCGCTCCTTGCCGAGCTCGACCTGCTCGCGGAAGTGGGCGAGCGCCTCGTCGGCGACGTAGAAGGGCTCCAGGCTCGGGTAGCCGTAGACCTCCTTCGTCAGGCGGATCTCCTCCTCGCCGAGCGGGGAGCCGTGCGCGCCGTGCGTGTCCTGCTTGTTCGGCGAGCCGGGGGCGATGTGGGTGCGGACGATGATCAGGCTCGGGCGGTCGGTGACCTCGCGGGCGTTGTTGAGCGCCTGCTCGATCCGGTCCAGCCCGATGTCCTCGCCGAGGTTCTGGACGTGCCAGCCGTACGCCTCGTAGCGCGAGGCGACGTCCTCGGTGAACGAGAGCTCGGTGTTGCCCTCGATCGAGATGTGGTTGTCGTCCCAGAAGCTGATCAGCTTGCCGAGGCCGAGGTGGCCGGCGAGGCTGGAGGCCTCGGACGCGACGCCCTCCTGAAGGTCGCCGTCGGACGCGATCACGTACGTGTAGTGGTCGACGATCTCGTGGCCTTCGCGGTTGAAGCGCTCCGCGAACATGCGCTCGGCCAGCGCCATGCCGACCGCGGTCGAGATGCCCTGGCCGAGCGGCCCGGTGGTGGTCTCGATGCCGGCCGCGTGGCCGTACTCGGGGTGGCCGGCGGTCGGCGAGCCGAGCTGGCGGAAGTTCTTCAGGTCGTCGAGCGTGAGGCCGTACCCGGTCAGGTACAGCGTCGAGTACAGGAGCATCGACGCGTGCCCGCAGCTGAGCACGAACCGGTCGCGGTCAAACCAGTCGGGCTGGCTCGGCGAGTGGTCCATCACCCGCGTGTAGAGGACGTAGGCGAGCGGCGCGAGCGCCATCGGCGTGCCCGGATGACCGGAGTTCGCCTTCTGGACCGCGTCCATGGACAGAGCGCGGATCGTGTTGACGCAGAGCTCGTCGAGGGTGGTCCGATCTTCTGCGACGGACAACGAGGGCCTCCAGGGGTTCGCGGGTTCGAGGACGGGCGGTCCGAGACGCTAGCGCGAGTGCTCGCTCAGGTGCGCGGCGATCCGCGGCTACCCCCTAAGTGGGTGGCGTCTCAGGCGTAAGGGGTGTCCGGTGCCAGGTCGGCCTGAGTGCCCGATGTGGGGGTTCCGTCTCAGCCCGAATATGGTCAGCATGCATCCGACCCTCATGGCTATGTACGCCGACGCTCGCCAGCAGAGCCTTCGCTCCGCCGCCGAGTCACGCCGGGGCCGCGTGGTCCGTTCCGGCACCCGCCGATTCATCGTCCTTCCGCGTCGCCCGCGCCGTTCGGCGCGGGTCGCGCACGTCTAGAAGCGCGTAACAAAGCGCCCTGTAGCCTGACTACATGGGCATGGAGACTGTTCAGAAGACTGACGCGCAGTGGCGCGAGGAGCTGACGCCCGAGCAGTACCAGGTACTGCGTAAGGCCGGAACCGAGCGGGCGTTCACCGGCAAGTACTGGAACAACCACGACGACGGCATCTATCGCTGTGCCGGCTGTGGCGCGGAGTTGTTCGGGTCCGACACGAAGTTCGAGTCGGGCTCGGGCTGGCCGAGCTTCACCGAGCCGAAGGTGGCCGAGGCGGTCACGCTCAAGCGCGACATCTCGCACGGGATGATCCGCACCGAGGTCGAGTGCGCCCGCTGCGGCGGCCACCTGGGCCACGTGTTCGACGACGGCCCGCGCGACGCCGGCGGGCTGCGGTACTGCATGAACTCGTGCGCGATGGACTTTCAGCCCACCGCTTCCGAGTAAGCCCGCAGCAGGCCGTTCCACCCGCCTTCTCCGCCGACGGCGCCCTTGAGCTCGTCGGCCGCGGTGTGGCGGTCCAGGTGCCGGTGCTCGAGGGTGACGCGGGTCGCGTCGCCCTCGGGCGTGAAGGTCACGTCGATCTCGCTGGAGCGCGCCGGGTCGGTCTCGCACTGCCACGTGCCGCCGATCCGCCATTCGAGCGTCAGGCGCGTGGGCGGGTCGTAGGTCAGGATCGCGCCCCATTCGGTCGTGCTGCCGTCGGTCCCGACCTCGTACCAGCGCATCGTGTCCGGGTCGATCACGGCCCTGGCCAGATCCGCCTGGCCGATCTTGTGGCTGCGCGGCCACCAGCTGTCGAACTGCTCGGCGAAGACGAAGAACGCCCGCTCGGGTGTGGCGTTGACGGTGATCTCGCGGCGAACTGCCGAGTCCGTTGCCTGCATGCCTCGTTTCCTCCTACGTGGGGTTCTCGACCGCTTCCTTGAAGGCGGCCAGGGCGTGCATCCAGAACGCGTCGAAGTAGTCGCGCAGCTGGGCGATGCCGCTCGGATCGAGCTGGTAGAGACGCTTGGTGCCCTCGGCGCGATCGGTGACCAGACCCGCCTGCTTGAGCACTTTCAGGTGCTGTGACACCGCCGGGCGGCTCACCGGGAGGTCCTTGGCGATCTCGTTGACCGGCGTCGGGCCCTTGGCCAGGCGCTCGAAGATCGCGCGGCGCGTCGGGTCCCCCAGAGCGTCGAATCCGTTAGTCATCGCTTACCGTAAGTTGTAGCTTACGGAGGGCGGGTGTGTCAACTCGCGGGTACGGTGGACTCGGATGGCTGTCGTCGCCGCCTCGGGCGTGGTGAAGACGTTCGGAGAGGGCCGCGCCGCGCGGCGGGTGCTCGACGGCGCGTCTCTGAACGTGGAGGCGGGCGAGGTCGTCGCCATCCTCGGCCGGTCCGGCACCGGCAAGTCGACGTTCCTGCACCTCGTGGGTGGGCTCGACCGGCCCGAGGCGGGTGAGATCTCGGTCGCCGGCGTCGCCGTCACGGGCGCGTCCGAGCGGGCGCTGTCGCGGCTGCGTAGAACCCGTATCGGGTTCGTCTTCCAGTTCTTCCATCTGCTGCCCGAGTTGTCGGGAGAGGCCAACGTGCTCCTGGCCGGGCGGGTGCGGGGTGCGTCGGTCGATGCGGCGGCGCGGGGACATGAGCTGATCGACCGGCTCGGGTTGCGTCCGGTGGCGGGGTCGCTGCCGCACCAGCTGAGCGGCGGCGAGCAGCAGCGGTTCGCGATCGCGCGGGCGCTGGTCAACGACCCGGCGCTGCTCTTGGCCGACGAGCCGACGGGCAACCTGGACGTGACGGCGGGCGCCGAAGTCCTGCGCCTGCTGCGCTCCGGCGCCGACGAGGGCCGCGCGGTCGTGATGGTCACCCACGAGGCGTCCGCGACCTCGATCGCCGACCGCGTCCTGACGCTCCGCGACGGCCTGCTGGTCGAAGCGTGAGCACGCGCGTCGCCGCCCGCGGCCCCACAGTGCGTGTCGCCGCCCGCGGCGTCACCCCGCGCCGCCTCACCCCGCGGGTCGCCGCCGGCCGCCTCACTCCGCGCGTGGCCGCCCGCCGGAGCCCGCGGTGATCCGCGACGCCCTCGCCGCCCTGCGTGCGCGGCGGTCGCGCACCCTGCTGGCGGCGGTCGGCGTGCTCGCCGCGTCGCTCGTCGTCGGGACCGCGACCACGGTCGGGTACTCGCTGGCGACCGGCTTCGATCGTGCGGCGGAGCGGTCGGACCTGCCCGACGTGCTCGCCCGCTTCACCCGCGCGCCGCGCGCCGAGGTCGACGCGCGCGTCTCGGCCCTCCCGAACCTCGAGGCGCGCTCCTACCGGAACGAGCAACTCAACCAGCGCGTGTCCTCCGGCACGCACACGACCGGGAAGGGCGCGGTGACGGCCGTGCTCGGCGGGCGGCGCGGGTACCTGATCAGCGACGGGCGCGACCTGCGCGACGGCGAGGTCGGCGAAGCCGTCATCGAGCGCGGGCTCGCTCGCGAGTGGGGCATCGGCCCCGGGGACACGATCACCGTGCACGGCGGGCGCAACCGCCTCGGGCTCGGGGAGTTGCGCGTCGTGGGCGTGGCGGTCTCGCCGGACAACGTCGCGTTTCCTTTGGCGAGCGCGGCGCGGGTCTACGTGTCCGAGCAGGAGTTCATCAACGCGTTCGGGCTCGGCCGGCGGGTGCGCCCGAACACCGCGCTGCTCTGGCTGAACGACCCGTCGAAGACCGACGTGACGTTGACGCAGGCGCGGGCGGTCGCGTTCGGTCTCGGAAAGCTGCAGTTCATCACCCGCACAGGCGTCCGGATCCTCCTGTCGCAGGCGGCGGGGATCGTGATCTCGCTGCTGGTCGCGTTCTCCTTGGTCGCGCTGTTGGCGGCGGGGACGATGCTCGCCGCGGGCGCGCACTCGGAGGTCCAGCGACGCCTCACCGGCTTCGGCGTCCAGCGCGCGCTCGGCTTCGGACCGGGGCGGATCGCCGCGCAGCAGGCCGTCGAGGCCGCGGTCGTGGCCGTCCCAGCCGCTGCGCTGGGCATCGCACTGGGCGCCGTCGTCGTCGCCAAACCCGCGGCCGACCTGCTCGCGGCGCTGAACGAGGTCGGCCCGGGCGTCGCGCTGATCGCCCCGCTCCTCGCCGCCCTGCTCGCGGTGGTCCTGGTCGTCGTGACCGCCGCCACCTGGCCCGCCTGGCGCGCTGCGCGCCGCCCGCCGGTCGAGATCCTCCGCGGCGGCGACCTCGCCCGCCGCCCCCGCCACCGCGCTCGAAAGGGGTCAGACCCCGTATCTGCGGGTGGTGGGTTGTTCGCGCTGGGTGTGCGGTTCTCCACCGCGGCGCGGGGGCGGTGGGTCGCCGCCGTCGCGACCATCGCCGTGTGCGCGGGCGTGGTGACGTTGATGCTCGCGCTCGCGTCGTTGCTCGAGCGGTTGCGGGAGGACCCGGGGACCGTCGGGAAGCGCTATCAGCTGGCGGTGTCGCTCGATGCGGGGACGATCCCCGACGCGCGGCGCATCCCCGGCGTCGATGCCGTCGGGCAGCGGTACTCGATCGACGCGGCGGACTCGTTCCGGCTCGGAGAGCCCGTGCGGCTGGTCGCCTATCCCGGCGATCACACGCAGTTCGAGGACCCGCCGCTCGCCGAGGGGCGAAGGATTCGGGGGCCGAACGAGGTCGAGGTCGGGCAGGGGATGGCGGACGCGCTCGGGCTGCGGCCCGGCAGCGTGCTGGCGACACAGATCCCGGACGGCGGCGAGGTGCGCTTTCGCGTCGCCGGCGTCGTGCGCGCGCTGGAGAACGACGGGCGGATCGCGTGGGTGCGGCCCGACAAGCTGCTCGCCCTGCGCCCCGACCTCAGCCCGCAGGTCGTCGTGCGGCTGAAGTCCGGCGCGGACGCGGCCGCCGTGACGCGGCGTCTGCGGGAGTTGGGTGCGGCGTTCGCCACCGTCGGCGCCGCGCAGACCGACAACGCCGCGTTCCTGTCCGTGCTCGCGGCGGTGCTGCGCGGGGTCGGGCTCGCGGTCGGTCTCGTCTGTCTCTACGCGCTGATCCAGGCGCTGACGGTGACGGCGCGAGAACGCCGCGGGGCGGTCGCGCTGCTGCGGGCGGTGGGCGCCGACGGCCCCTCGGTTGGCCTCGTCCTGGCCGGCGCGGCGATCGCTGTGGCGATCCCCGCCGCGCTCGCGGGGATCGCACTCGAACTGCTCGCCTTCGGCCCGCTCGTCGCCCGCCTCGCCGCGGGCTTCGCGGCGCTGCCCCTGTCGCCGACCCTCGGCCAGCTCGCGCTGGTGACCGGCGGCCTGCTCGCGCTCGCGGTGCTGGCCACCGCGCTGGTCGCACGACGAGTGCTGCGCGAACCCGTCGTCGCGGGGCTGCGGGAGGAGTGACCGTGCACGCGAGCGTCGACATCCGCGAGCAGAGCGCGAGAAACTCGACGCTCGCGCGCGACGAGGCGCGCGGCGGCGCGGAGGCGCACGGCGGCGCGGAGACGCGCGGCGGCGCGGCGAGCGCCACGCGCGGTGTGGCGCGGGCGCTCACGACGCTCGCCGCCGCGGCGGTGCTCGCGGCTTGTGGCGGCGACCAGCGACCGGCCGCCACGCCCGCGGGCGGGTCGACGCTCCAGGCCACGTATGTCGACAAGGACGGCGACGGGTTCCTCGAGCGTGGGGCGGGCGAGCCGTTCGTCGACCGCGGGCGGCGCGCGAAGCTCGGCGCCACCCTGGCCACGTTCGCGCAGCTCACGGACACGCACGTCAGGGACGAGGAGTCGCCCGCGCGGGTGCCGTTCCTGGACCGGATCGGGGCGCCGTTCACGTCGACGTTCCGCCCGCAGGAGGCGTTCAGCACGCAGACGCTCGACGCGGCGGTGAGGGCCGTCAACCAACAACGCCCGCAAGCCGTCTTCATCACCGGCGACATCACCGACAACGCCCAGCGCAACGAGCTGACGATGGCGCTGGACACGCTGAACGGGAAGACGGTCCACCCCGACACCGGCAAACGCGGATACGACGGGGTCCAGGACGCGGACGAAGCCGACCCGTTCTACTACCGCCCCGACCACGACGCCCCCACCCACCCGGGCGCGATCGAGCAGGCGCAACGCCCGTTCAAGGCCGCCGGTCTGAACGCGCCGTACTACCCGCTGGTCGGCAACCACGACGTGCTGGCGCAGGGCGAGGTCCCGCCCACCCCGGCGATCGACGCCTTCGCGACCGGCGACCGGCTCGTCCCCAGCCTGGACCCCGACCTCCGCCCACCCACGAGAGAGGTCGACGCCAAACAGGCCGTCGCCGCGCTCCTGTCGGGCAGCGTCCCCCTCGACACGGTCCATACGCCTCCCGACCCGGACCGCGCGATGAACAAGCCCGGCGAGGCGGAACGCCGCCTCGGCCACCCGAACATGGACTACACGGTCGACCTCGGCGCCCGCGTCAAAGCGATCCTGATCGACACGGTCAACCGCGACGGCTCCTCCCAGGCCCGCATCACGCCGCCGCAGATCGAGTGGTTGAAGACGCAACTGAACACCCCCAAATGGGTCCTCGTGTTCAGCCACAACCCGCTGACCGACGCCGCGCTCGAACAGCTCGACGCGCACCCCAACGTCGTCGCCAGCATCGCGGGCAACAGCCACAAGAACCGGATCGCGCAACGCGGCCGGTACTGGCAGATCACCACGTCATCCCTCGCCGACTTCCCGGAACAGGCCCGGATGTTCCGTCTCAGAGCAACGGATGACGGCGTCGCCCTCGAAACCTGGATGGTCGATCACGACGGCAGAGGCCTCGCGGGCATCAGCCGCGAGCTCGCCTACCTCGATGCGCAGGGCGGCCGTCCTCAGCATTTTGCGGGGAAACGGTCTGACCGGAACGCAACGCTCTTTTTGTCAGATCCGTAATCGCAACACCCGCCTCCCGCTTCCGTTCTTAAACGCAAGCAGTCATTCGAGAGGAGAAGTACGTGAAGACCAGGGCTTTCCTGGGCAGCTTGGCTGCCCTGAGCCTCGCCGCCGCATGCGCTCACACGGCTGACGCAGCAGTCCAGGTGAGCCAGTCCGGCTGGCAGTGGGGCAATCCGACCCCACAGGGCAACACCATCCGCGCGATGGACTTCATCTCCGGCCGCGGGTACGCGATCGGCGACGACGGCACCGCGCTGCGCACCGACGACGGCGGCGCGACCTGGGCCGGTCTTGCCACCGGCACCTCGCAGGACCTGACACGCCTACAGGCCGTCACGCCGGACGTGATCACGATCCTCGGCGGGGACGGCTGCGTCGTCCGCCGCTCCGACGACGGCGGCGCGACGTTCCACAAGATGTTCGTGCTGGCCGAGACCAACTGCCCGGACCGGGTCGCGGCCTCGTTCTTCGTCAACCCGCAGATCGGTTATCTCCTGCTGCGTGACGGGAACGTGCTGCGCACCACGGACGGCGGGCAGACCTTCGGCCGCGGCACCGCGGTCCCCGGCACGCCCGCCAGCGCCGCCGGCGGCCAGGGCACGCCCGCCGACGCGATCTTCACCACCCCCGACGCCGGCATCGTCTTCCTCAACGGCTCCAACACGGCGTACAAGACGACCGACGCGGGCGCCTCGTGGACCCCGGTCGGCGGCGTCGACCCGGGCAGCGTCACCCGCATGAAGGTGATCAGCCCGACCGCGTTCTTCGCCTTCGGCCCGGACACGCTGCTGCGCTCCACCGACGGCGGCGTGACCTGGCAGAAGCGCGCGGGCAGCGCCGGCAGCACGATCACCGGCATCGGCTGCGCGACGGACGACGTCTGCCTGCTCTCCACCGACAAGGGCGACAAGCTGCTGCGCACGGAGGACGGCGGCGCGACGTCGACCCCGGTCACGGCCAGCACCGCGCCGATCTTCGCGGCCGGCTTCGCCAACGTGAACCGGGCGGTCGCGGCCGGTTCGGGCGGCGCGACGGTGATCTCCGACGACAGCGGCAAGAACTACGCGCCGGTCGGCGGGGACATCGCGGGCTCGTTCCAGTTCGGGCTGCGGCTCGGGCCGACGCCGGAGATCGCGCTCGCGCTCGGCGCCAAGGGCCAGCTCGCCCGCACGACGGACAACGGCGTGACGTGGAAGGCGATCAACGTCGCCACCTCCGCCGACATGCAGGACACGTCGTTCACCGACGCCGACAACGGCTACGCGCTCGACCAGCGCGGCGGCCTGTTCCGCACGACCAACGGCGGCGCGAGCTGGGCGCCGATCGACCCCGGCACGACCTCGGCGCCGAAGGCCGTGATCGCGAGCGGCCAGACCGTGCTCCTGGCCGGTCCGCGCGGCATCCGGCGCGCGGCGCAGGGCGGCGAGTTCGAGCTCGTCCAGGTCAAGGCGGCCCGCGGCGTCGCCGTCAACCAGTTCGACCGCGGCGCCAACGCGATCTTCGCGTACGGCTCGACCGCGATCGTCCGCACCACCAACGCCGGCGAGTCCTGGACGAAGCTCGTCGGCCCGACGCGCAAGCAGGGCAAGAAGACCGTGCCGCTGCGCCTGCGCGACGTCGACATGACCTCCGGGAACGCCGGCTACGCGCTCGACACGAGCGGGCGGGTGTGGCACACGAGCAACGGCGGGAAGAAGTGGGCGGAGCTGCCGGGCGTCGGCACCGACTCCGGCCTCGCGCTCTCGTTCGGCTCCGCGACCAGCGGCTACCTGACGATCGGCGCCTGGCCGGCGGACGAGGGCGTCGCCTACGTGCTGCGCACCACCGACAGCGGCAAGCACTGGCGTCCCCAGCGCATCGCCAGCGGCCAGTTCCCGGGCACGGAGGGCGTGATCAGCCCGTCGGGGACCCGCGCCTACGGGCTGACGTCCACCCCGTCCGCCGCCAGCGGCACGTTCCGCAGCCTCTTCACCACCGGCACCGGCGGTGACGCGGGCAGCGCCTCGACGCTCTCGCTGACGACCAACACCAAGAAGGTCACCAAGAAGGTCAAGCGGATCACCGTCGGCGGCGCGCTGAAGGGCGCCCAGGGCGGCGAGCCGATCGTCGTCTCGGCCCGCAGGGTCGGCTCGACCTCGTGGAGCGAGCAGGTCGTGACCGCGGGCGCCAACGGCGGCCGTTTCACGGCGACGTTCAACATCAAGGGCCCGGCCGAGTTCGTGGCCCGCTGGGCCGGCGACTCGGGCCGCCAGGGCGCGGGCTCGAGTGTGCTGACCATCACACTCAAGAAGTAACGCTCACTTGAGGGCGCGGGGCGCTCGTACCCTCGGTACGGATGTCCCGCGCTCTCCTCGGTATCGGCTTCATCGCCGCCGGCGTCCTGCACTTCGTCAGGCCGCGGATGTATGAGGCGATCATGCCCCGCTACCTGCCGGCCCACCGCGAACTGGTCTACGCCAGCGGTGTCGCGGAGATCGTGGGCGGAGCGGGCGTGCTGCACTCCAGGACACGTCGGGCCGCGGGCTGGTGGCTGATCGCCACGCTGGTCGCGATCTTCCCGGCGAATGTCGAGATGGCCGTACACGCCGAGCGCTTCAGGCAATTTCCCCGCGCGCTGCTGTGGCTTCGGCTCCCTTTGCAAGGCGCATTGATCGCCTGGACGTGGCTGACCGCGGCGCGCTGACGGCGGCCGTCGCGGTCGCGCGGGCGCACGGCCTGCGCTGCGACGACGCCGTGATCCTGCGCGACCAGCTCAACGTCCTCGTCCACCTCAAGCCCGCACCCGTCGTCGCCCGCGTGGCGGGGACGATCGCCGCCGTCCGCCCGGGAACGGCGTGGCAGGCGCGCGAGCTGGCGATCACCGCCCACCTCGCGCGGGCCGGCGCGCCCGTGGTCGCACCCTCGGGCGAGCTCCCGCCCGGCCCGCACGTCCACCAAGGCCGCGTCATCAGCTTCTTCGAGTACGCCGAGGTCGTCGACGAGCCGGCCGACCCGGTCGCCGCCGGAGAGGGCCTGAAGTTCTGCCACGAGGTGCTGCGCGACTTCCGCGGCTCGCTGCCCGTCCTGTCCGGCGTGACCGAGGCCGAGGCGCTGCTGACCACCCTCGCCGCCGAGGAGTCGATCGACGGTGCCAACGCGCATCGGCTGCTCGATCACATTCTCGAGCTGCACTCCACGCTCGGCACGCTGCGCGCGCCGATCCGCCCGCTGCACGGCGACGCCCACCTCAACAACGTCCTCAACACCGCGAACGGCCCGCTGTGGAACGACTGGGAGGACACGTGCCTCGGCCCGCTCGGGTGGGACGCCGCCTGCCTGAAGCTCACCCGCGACGGGGGAGAACGAGCGGAGGCGGCTCTCGCCGCCTCCGGGATCGACCTCGACCCGGGCGAGCTCGCGCTCTGGGAGGAGGCCCGCTCGTTGCAGGTCGCCGTCTGGCGCGCCTACCTCGCTACGTCGTGACGGGCACCAGCTCGCCGTCGATGTTCGGCTCGGTCTCGATCGAGTCGACCAGCAGGAACGCGAGGATCGCGCCGACGATCGCGAACCCGGCGCCGACCATCAGCGCCGTCTGGAAGCCCTCGGTGAGCGCGACCGGCATCGGGCTGCCGGCCTCGGCGACCGAGTCCGTGCGCGAGTTGGCGACCGCGGCCAGGATCGCCAGGCCGAGCGCGCCGCCGACCTGCTGCGACGTGTTGATCATGCCCGAGGCCAGGCCGGCCTCGTGCCCGTCGACGCCCGCGACCGCACCGACCGTCATCGACACGAAGGCGAAGCCGAGGCCGAAGGCCGAGATCAGCGCCGGGAACAGGATGTCGCCCACGTAGCTGCCGTTCGGCGAGATCTGGGCGAACCAGAACAGGCCGATCGCCGTCAGGACGAGGCCGAGGATCAGCGCCGGCTTGACGCCGAGCTTGGTGATCATGTTCGACGCCAGCCCCGCCGAGATGATGATCCCCACCGCCAGCGGCAGGTAGGCGATGCCCGCCTCGAGCGCGTCGTAGCCCAGCACCTGCTGCATGTACAGCGAGATGAAGAAGAACATCGAGAACAGCGCCATGGCGATCAGCAGGCCGACGATGTTGACCCCGCGGATGCTGCGCACACGGAAGATGCCCGGGAACGGGACCAGCGGCGCCTTGGTGGTGAGCTCGATGACGACGAACGAGATCAGCAGGACGGCCGCGATCGCGAACAGGACGAGCGTCTCGACCGAGCCCCAGCCCGCCTGGTTGGCGTTCACCAGCGAGTAGACGAGCAGCGACAGGCCGGCGGTCACCGTGACCGCGCCCGCGAAGTCGAAGTTGCGCTCACCCTCGTTGCGGCTCTCAGGCAGCAAGCGCGGAGCGAGGAACGCCGCCACGAGGCCGATCGGCACGTTGACGAACAGCACCCACTCCCAGCCGGCCCACTGGGTCAGCATCCCGCCGAGGAGCACGCCGGCCGCGCCGCCGGACCCGGCGACCGCGCCCCAGACGCCGAGCGCCTTGTTGCGCTCCGCGCCCTCTTCGAAGATCACCGTCACCAGCGACAGGGCGGCGGGGGACAGCAACGCGGCGCCGAGGCCCTGGACGGCACGCGCGGCGATCAACCAGATGTCGCTCTGGGCGAGGCCGCCTGCAAGCGAGGCGCCCGCGAACAGGATCAGGCCGGCGATGAAGAGGCGCCGTCTACCAAGCAGGTCGGCCATGCGGCCGCCGAGCAGGAGGAAGCCGCCGAAGGTGAGCGTGTACGCGTTGACGACCCACGACAGGTTGTCCTGCGAGAAGTCCAGCGCGGTGCCGATCGACGGCAGCGCGACGTTCACGATCGAGGCGTCGAGGACTACCACGAACTGGGCGAGTGCGAGTAGTGCTAGCGCGACCCATTTGCGCTCATGCGTTTGAGACATTTTGCGTTGACCCCTGGGGAGGAAGTGGAGATGGAGTTCCGGTTCTGGTTTTGAGAATACGGAATTGACGTTCCGTTTGTCAAGCAATACAGTCGACGTATGGACCAACTCGCTCCCCGCCCGCTCAGAGCCGACGCGCGGCGCAACCGCGAGCGGGTCATCACCGCGGCCGGCATCGTCTTCGCCGAGCAAGGGCGCGATGCCCAGATGGACGACGTCGCCAAGCGCGCCGGGGTCGGCGTGGGCACCGTCTACCGCCATTTCCCGACCAAGGAAGCGCTGATCGAGGCGCTGGCGGTCGATCGCTTCGAGAAGATCCTCGCGACGGGCAAGGAAGCGCTGCTGAACCCCGATCCGTGGGAGGCCTTCCAGGGCGCGATCTGGGCGGGCGCACAGCTGACAGCCTCCGATCGCTCCTTCACGGAGATCGTCGGCGAGCTCTCCGGCCCGATGCCGCTGCCAGAACGGCTCGAACGCGAGATGCGCGAGACCTACGGCGAGCTGATGCGGCGCGCGCAGGAGGCGGGCGAGCTCCGCGCGGACGTCGTGTTCGACGACATCCCGATGCTCATGTGCGGGATCGGCATGGGCGCGCTCAAGCCCCACGTCTGCCCGGACGCGTGGCAGCGCCACGTCGCGATCGTGATCGACGGTCTGCGGACACAGAACGCCACCACTCAGCTTCCTACTTCTCGCTGCTCCTAGTCTGTGGGGCTATGACCCCCGAGACCGTCACGGATCCCGATCTCCAAGAGGTCGCGTGGGACCTCTCCGACCTGATCGACGGCGCGGACGCCGATGCCGCCCAGGCCGCCGTCGACGCCCTGCTGGGCGAGGCGCAGACCCGCGCCGACGCGTTCCAGGCGCAGTACGCCGGGAAGGTCGCTTCGCTCGACGGTCCCGGGCTGATCGCCGCGATGAAGGAGCTCGGCGAGATCGAGGAGACGGCCGGCCGCGCGGGCACCTACGCGCACCTGTCCTTCTCGGTCGACACGGCCAACCCCGCGTTCGGCGCGCTGCTGCAGCGCGTCGAGGAGAAGGGCACGGCGATCGAGACCGCGCTGCTGTTCTTCCACCTCGAGTGGGCGGCGCTGGACGACGACCGCGCCGAGGAGCTGCTGGCCACTGACGGGCTGGACTTCGCGCGCCACCATCTGAAGACCGCGCGCCGCTACCGCCCGCATCTCCTGACCGAGCCGGAGGAGAAGATCCTCGCCGAGAAGGCGCTGAGCGGGCGCTCCGCGTGGGTGCGGCTGTTCGAGGAGCAGACGGCGGCGATCGCGGTCGACCTGCCCGAGGCGGAGGAGCCGGTGGCGCTCGACGTCGCGCTCTCGCGGCTCTTCGACGGCGATCGCTCCGTGCGCCAGGCGACCGCCCAGGCGGTCACCGACGCGCTGCAGCCCGGCCTGCGCACCCGCGCCTACACGTTCAACACGCTGCTCGCGGACAAGATGACCGACGACCGCCTGCGGTCCTACCCGCACTGGCTGGCGTCGCGCAACCTCTCCAACGAGGCGTCGGATGAGTCCGTGCAGGCGCTGATCGACGCCGTGCGCGGGCGCTACGAGCTGCCGCGGCGCTGGTACCGCCTGAAGGCGCAGCTGCTCGGCATCGACCGGCTCGCGGACTACGACCGCATGGCCGCCGTCACGCAGGACACCGAGAAGGTCGGCTGGCCCGAGGCCAAGCAGATCGTGCTCGACTCGTACACGGGGTTCTCCGGCGAGCTCGGCGCGCTCGTCCAGCGTTTCTTCGACGAGTCGTGGATCGACGGGCCGGTGCGGCCGGGCAAGCGCGGCGGCGCGTTCTGCTCCTACGGGGTGCCGAGCGTGCACCCGTACGTGCTCCTGAACTACACGTACCTGCGGCGCGACGTCCTGACTCTCGCGCACGAGCTGGGCCACGGCGTGCACGCGGCGCTGGGCTCCAAGCAGGGCGTCTTCCACATGGCGACGCCGCTGACGCTGGCCGAGACCGCCTCGGTGTTCGGCGAGACCCTCGTGTTCGAGCGCCTGCTCGACGCGGCGCCGTCCGCCGAGTCGCGCCTGTCGCTGCTGGCCGAGTCGATCGAGGGCTCGATCGCGACCGTGTTCCGCCAGGTGGCGATGAACCGCTTCGAGCACGTCGTCCACACCGCGCGGCGCGACGAGGGCGAGCTGTCCGTCGACCGCTTCGGCGAGCTCTGGAAGGACTCACAGGAGGAACTGCTGGGCGACGCGGTCGAGGTCACGGAGAACTACCACTCGTGGTGGTCCTACGTCCCCCACTTCATGGCGTCGCCGGGCTACGTCTACGCGTACGCCTACGGGCAGCTGCTCGCGTTGGCGGTCTATGGGCGCTATGAGGAGGAGGGTCCCGGGTTCGCGGACGCCTACCTCGAGCTGCTCTCGGCCGGCGGGTCCAAGTCGCCGGAGGAGCTGGGCGAGATCGTCGGCATCGACCTCGCCGACCCGGGCTTCTGGGACAAGGGCCTGGACATCGTGGAGCGCAAGCTCGACGCGGCCGAGGCCGCCGCGCGGGAAACCGGCCGCGTCTAGCAGATGAAGGCGCAGCCCCTCCGCCCCACCCCGATCATCCGACCTTAGTTGCGTGAGCTCCTGCGCGGGGGCGACTCCGCGCGGTTGTTCGTCTCGTCGCTGATCGGTCGCGCACCCGCGACCGCGTTGTCGCTCGTGCTCGTGCTGCGGACGAAGGAGTTGACCGGCTCCTTCGCCGCCGCGGGCCTCGCTTCCGGCGGGAACGCGCTGGCCAACGCGGTGTGCTCGCCCGTGCTCGGGCGGATGCTGGACCGGCGGGGACAACCGCCGATCCTGCTGTTGAGCGGGCTGGTGAGCACGGTCGCGATGGTCGCGTTCGCGCTGCTCCCGCACGGGGTGTCGCTGGCGGCGATCCTGCCGTGCGCGGTGGTCGCGGGCGCGACGCTGCCGCCGCTGGGCGCCTGCCTGCGGACGTTGTGGCCGGCGTTGCTGCCCGCTGACCGCGTCCACGCGGCGTTCGCGCTGGACGCGGCGGCGATCGAGATCGTCTACATCGCCGGGCCGGTGCTGATCGCGGGGGCGCTGGGCTCGTGGTCGCTGGCCGCGTCGGCCGTCGCGTGCGCGGTCCTGCTCGTGGTGGGGACGGTCGTGTTCGCGACCTCACCGTCGTCGCGGGCGTGGCGGCCGCGCGGACACGATGGCGGCGGGGGCGCGTTGCGCGCGCCGGGCGTGCGCACGCTCGCGGTGCTGTTCGTGCTGATCGGCCTGGCGTTCGGCGCGATCGAGGTGGCCGTCGCGGCGGTGGCCGACGACGCCGGCACCCGCGGCGCGACCGGACCGCTCCTGGGCGCGTGGGGGTTCGGGTCATTCGTCGGCGGGATGCTCGCCACGCGCGCGAGCGCCCCACCGGATCCGGTCCGCCGCCTGCTCGGCTTCCTCGTCGTGTTGACGGCCGGCCACCTGCTGCTCGCGCTGCCGGTGAGCCTGCTCGCCCTCGGCGCGCTGCTGTTCGTCTCCGGCGCGGCGATCGCCCCGGCGTTCGGCCTCGCCTACGGCCTCGTCGAACGCGCCGCCGCCGCGGGAACCGTCACCGAGGCCTACACGTGGCTGTCGACCGGCCTCGCGGCGGGCATCGCCGTCGGCGCCGCGCTCGCGGGCGCGCTCGCCGAAGGCGCCGGCCCGGCCGCGGGCTTCGTGCTGGCGGCGGCGGGCGCCGCGCTGGGCGCCGCCACCGTCGCCGCGCGGCGCGAGACGCTCGCCACCGCGCCGCGCTGACCGGCGCGCCGCCGCGCCACAGCGCCGCGCCCCGCCGCCCCACGCCGCGCCCCGCACGCCGCGCCGCCGCGCCACAGCGCCGCGCCCCGCCGCCCCACGCCGCGCCGCGCACGCCGCGCCGCCGCGCCACAGCGCCGCGCCCCGCCGCCCCACGCCGCGCCGCGCACGCCGCGCCGCGCACGCCGCGCCGCCCCACGCTACGCGGGGCGCCAGCGCAGCACGGCGCGGATGATCGTTCTCGCCACCGTCGCGAGCTCGTCGAGCGAGGCCCACTCGTCGACGGCGTGGGCGCGTTCGATCCCGGTGGTGCCGACCATCACGGTGGGGATGCCGCGGGCGGTGAACAGGCGCATGTCGGCGCCCCAGGGCACGCCCGCGAGGGGTGCGTCGCCGGTCTCGTCGCGCAGGGCGCCTCGGACGGTCTCGGTCCAGGGGTGGTCGATCGCGGTCTCGCCCGGGGCGAAGGCGCCGCCCTCCCAGACGAGCTCGCAGGGCGGCTCGCCGTCGTCCAGCGCGCGGTCGACGACTGCCTGCAGCTCCGCTCGGGCCGCCGCGAGGTCGGCGCCCACGGGGACGCCCAACCGGCCCTCGAACTCGACGCGGTCGGGGACCTGGCTCGACCAGTCGCCGCCGTGCACGCGGCCGATCAGCAGCGGATACGGCAGCGGGAGCTCGCGCATCAGCGGATGGGCGACGCCCGCGTTCACCGCGACCTCGTGCTCCGCGAAGGCGAGGTGGACGCGGACGTAGCGGTCGATCGCGCTGGAGCCCGCCAACCGCTCGGCCGCGTGGGCGGACCGGCCGCGGATCACGCCGCGGAACGTCAACGCGCCCGCCTGCGCACAGACCACCCGCAGGCCGGTCGGCTCGGGCAGCAGCGCGGCGTCGAAGGCGTCGTCGCGCTCGAGGGCGGCGAAGGTGCCGAGGCCGCCGTCCTCCTCCGACGGCACCGCCATCAGCACGACTTCGGGCGTCGCGGCACCCGCCCGCCGGATCGCCGCCATCGCGTGCAGCGCCGCGAGCACGGCGCCCTTCATGTCGACCGAGCCGCGGCCGTGGAGGCGCCCATCCGCGACCGCACCGGAGAACGGGTCGCGCGACCACGGCTCGTGCCCCGGCCCGACGACGTCGATGTGGCCGTTCAATGCGAGCCGGCCCGCCGCGGTGCCGGGCAACGTCGCGGTCGCGCCCCAGAGCTCGCTGCGCGCGGCTTCCTCGCCCGGGTGGTCGGGGTGCTCGCGCAGGGCGGCGAGGTCATGGACGTGCAGCTCCGCGCCGAGGCCGGCGGCGTCGGCGCGGGCGGCGACGAGCTCCGCCGCGGCCCGCTCGTCGCCCGTCACGCTCGGGATGCGGACCAGGTCGGCGGCGTCGCGCGCCAGCGCGTCGAGGTCGAGTGCGGCGAGAGCGGCATCCTCCATCCGTCCGACCCTAGCCGAGCCTGGACCTTCGTCCAGCGCACCGGAAAGTCCCCACACAAGAAGATCAGGTCATGCAGTCCTGCATCGAGGTCAGCTCGCTCGCGTGTGCTCACGGCACGCGGACGACGCTTGAGGGTCTTGATCTGGTGCTTTCCCCCGGGCAGGTCCACGGGGTGCTGGGTCCGCGCTGGGCGGGCAAGACGACGCTTCTGTGGCTCCTCGCGGGCGAGCTCGAGCCGAGCGCCGGGCACCTGCGGGTACCGGCGTCGGTCGTCCTCGTGGGCGACGACGGCCGCTCGCCGATCGAGGAGCGCCTCGACCCGGCGACCCGCCGGCGGGTATCGCTCGCCCGCGCGGTCGCGAGCGCCCCGGACGTCCTGCTGCTGGACGAGCCGGCGGCGGGCTTCGACGCGGACACGACCGCCGTCACCCGCTCACTGGTCAGGCGCTACACGGCCCAAGGCGGGATCGTGGTGTGGGCGACGCGCCGCCTCGGCACGCTCACCGGTGTGGCCGATGGCGTGACGCTGCTCGCGGACGGGCGCGTTCGCTACCAGGGAACCGCCGAGGCCTTGGCGGAACGCGCGCTCGGAGGCCTCGTGGCACAGTTGCGGCACGTTGCGTAGTCCCTAACCGGTAGCCCAGTCCCGATACGGCCATGGGTTAGTGGTGACAGTTTCTCGTGATTCAGGCGTTAGTCTGAAACACGGTGCTTAGCAGTCATTTCCCCACCAACGGTTTTGAGACGGATCTCGGAGCGCGCGTTCGCGCGCTCCGCCGGGAGCGCGGGCTGACCCTGAAGGGCCTCGGCAAGAAGGCCGGCCTCTCGCATCCCTTCCTCAGTCAGGTCGAGCGCGGCCTCGCGCGGCCGAGCGTCGGCTCGGTCGAGCGGATCGCAGCCGCGCTGGACGTGTCGGTCGCCCGCCTATGGTCGCCACCCCGGGTCGGCGAGGCGGTCGAGATCGTCCGCCAGTCCGAAGGCGGCGACGAGGACGGCCTGCGCGATCTCGGCGGCGTCCCCGGCGCCCCGGTGCTGCGCGAATGGTCCTCGCGCTCGCGCCGCTGGCCCGACACGTACGACGTCCAGGACGGCGAGATCGCGATCTACGTCGCCCGCGGCGCGCTCGAGGTGGAGGTCGACGGCACCGTCCACGAGCTCGCCGAAGGCGACACGATGCATTTCGACGGCACGACGCCGCATCGCCTCCGCCGCACGGGCGGGACGACGACGCGCGCCGTGATCGTTTCCGCGGCTTAGGCGCGGAACCCCAGGTCCGCGGGCGGGTCGCCGCCCGCCAGCAGCGTCTCGGCGGCGCGGGAGAGCGCGGCCATCGCGACGCCCAGCGGGCCAGGCCCGTAGCTGACGCGGGCGACGCCGGCGGCGGCGAACTGGGCCAGCGTCGGGCCGCCCGCGCCACCGATGACGCTGATCGGGCCGCCCATCTCCTTGGCGAGCGTCGCGATCGCGTCGAGGTCGCGGACGAACGGGACGAAGATGCAGTCCGCGCCCGCTTCCAGATACGCGGCCCCGCGCTCGAGCGCGGCGACGATCTTCTCCTCGGCGGGGATCGAGGCGTCCAGGTAGACGTCGGTGCGGGCGTTGATGACGATCGGGACGCCCGCCGCATCGCCGGCGGCCCGCGCGGCGGCCACGACCGCGGCGTGCTCCTCCGCCGGCCACACCGAGTGCGAGCTGTCGGAGTCCTCGAGGTTGCAGCCGACCGCGCCCGCCTCGATCGCGGCCTCCAGCGTCATCCGCGCGTCGCCGAACCCGCGCTCGAGATCGGCCGTGACCGGCAGCTCGACCGCGCCCGAGACGATCCGGACGCCATCGATCATCTCCTCACGCGAGATGTTCTCGCCGTCCGCGTACCCCCGCGACGCCGCGATCGACCAGCTGGCCGTGGCGATCGCCTTCGCACCCGCCGCGGCGACGACGCGCGCGCTCACCGCGTCCCAAGCATTGACCAGCACCAACGGCTCCGGCGCCTCGTGCAACCGGCGCAGCTCCTCGGCCTTCTCCCTTTGCGAGCTCATGGCGTAGAGCGTCGCAAACGCAGGTGATGAACGCCGCCCGACGGGATCTCGGCGGCGGCGCGCGAGTCCACGGTGAACAGCTCCGCGACCGCATCGAGGAACGGTTCCGCCGCGGCGCGGCCGGGGTCGGCGAGCCAGATCTCTCCACGCTGGTCGACAAGACGCGGCAGCAGCGGGAGCAGCGCGACCCCGTTGCGCGGCTCGTAGAGCACGTCGGAGGCGAGCACGAGATCCCACGGGGCGCGCTCCACCAACAGCGACGGCTCCGTCCAGGAGACCGTGAGCGCCTCGACCTTCAGCCCGTTGCGCTCCGCGTTGCGCGCGAGCATCGCGGTCGCGTCCGCGGCCCAGTCGGTCGCCGTGACCCGCCCGCCCGCGACCGCCGCGGCCAGTGACGGCAACCCGAGCCCGCAGCCGAGCTCCAACACCCGCGCGCCGCGCAGCGCACGCACGCCCACCGCCCGCGCCAAGGCCGATGCCGACGGCCACAGCTCCGCCCAATACGGCAGGAACTCGTCGTCCTCGAACGCCTCCTCCGAGAGCAGCGCCTCGGCGTCGCGCGGGCGCAGCACGGACAGGTCGCGCCCGCCGACTCCCACCACCTCTTCGACGAGATCGTCCACCCGCGCCTAGGATGCCGTACATCAGCGCTCCGCCACGCGTCACCAGCGTCGACGTCGCTCGGAAGGCCGGCGTCTCGCAATCAACCGTCTCGCTCGTGCTCTCCGGGAAAGCGGCCGGGCGGATCTCCGCGCGCACCGAGGAGGCCGTCAAGGCGGCCGCGAAGGAGCTCGGCTATCGCCCGAACGTCGCCGCCCGCGCCCTGCGGACCGGCGTCGCGCGCAGCGTCGCCCTCGTCGTCCCCGACATCACGAACCCGTTCTTCGGCCGGGTGCTGCGCGGCGCACAGCGCGCCGCCCAGCAGGCCGGCTACACCGTCGTGCTCGTCGACATCGGCAACGACCGCGCCTGGGAGGCCCAGTCATTGCAGGCGCTGCTCGCCGGCCCCGCCGACGGCCTGCTGCTGTTCGAGGCCGAGCTCCCGCCCGGCGCGACCGAGCACGCGATCCAGATCGAGATGCGCCCGGGGAAGCTGCCGGTCGTCCGGGTCGACGTCGAGGCGGGCGTCGACTGCGCGCTCGACCATCTGCTCGAGATCGGCCACACGCGGATCGCCCATGTCGCGTCGAGCTTCGTCGCGCCCACCTTCGACCTCCGCCGCGAGCGCGTCGTCGCCAGGCTGGGAGAGACCCCGGTCGTCAAGGCGCCGTTCGACTTCGAAGGCGCGGCCAAGGCGGCCGGGCCGCTGCTGGACCAAAACGGTTTCACCGCCGTCTTCTGCGACGACGACATCCTCGCCGGCGGCGTCTACCTGGCGGCGAGAGAGCGCGGCATCCGGATCCCCGAGGACCTGAGCGTGATCGGCTTCGACGACCTCGACTTCGCCCGCGTGCTGGCGCCTCCGCTGACGACGGTCGCGATCGACGCGGAGCACCTCGGCGCCGCGGCCTTCGACGCGCTCAAGCGCGACCTGTCGGGGGAGACGATCGCCGCCGAGCAGGTGATCGGAGTGACGCTGCGGGTACGCGAGTCGACCGCGCCGCCTCGCTGAGCGAGGGGCGCGGCCGCCGCGCTAACGGACTTCGATGAAGCGCGTGTCCGGGTAGCGGGCAGCGACGGGGTCGATCGCGATCCGGCGATCGACGCCGATGGTGAGCACCTCGTCGTACCGCGAAGCGGCCAACAGGTGCGTCGCGCCGAGTTCCTCGGCGGTGGTGTTGGTGACGCGCAGCTGCGCGCCACGTTGTGCGGCGATGTCGCGCGCTCGAGCGACCGTTGCGGGCTGCTCAGCGGCCTGTCCGGCGACCACGACGGCGACCTTGGGCTGATCGCCCTCGGCCGTCAGCGCGGCGGCGCCGGAGATCGCGAACACCGCCACGACGGCAAGAGCCAGTTGTCGGATGCGGTGATTCATACGTATGAGCATAATACGTATGACTTCGGCGGACAAGGGAAGAACTTGAGACCCGGATTCGAACCGGAAGCCCGGCTCCGGATTGCGCTAACTTCCCCCGATGGCCGATCGCGAAGACAACCGCTGGGTGACGCTGGTCCTCGTCTGCCTCGCGCAGTTCATGGTCATCCTCGACGCGACGATCGTGAACATCGCCCTCCCCACGATCCAGGAGGACCTGCACTTCTCGGAGGCCGACCTGCAGTGGGTGGTGAACTCCTACACGCTGCTGTTCGGCGGGTTCCTGCTGCTCGGCGGCCGCGCGGCGGACATCGTCGGCCGCAAGAAGATCTTCATCGCCGGCACGATCGTCTTCTCCGTCGCCAGCCTGCTCAACGGCCTGGCGACGAGCAGCGAGATGCTGATCATCTTCCGCGGCCTGCAGGGCCTCGGCGGCGCGCTCGTCTCCCCCGCCGCGCTGAGCATCATCACCACGACCTTTCCGGAAGGCCCGGAGCGCACCAAGGCGCTCGGCGTCTGGAGTGCGATCGCGGCCGGTGGCGGCGCCGTCGGCCTGCTGCTCGGCGGCATCCTCACCGAGACGCTCAGCTGGGAGTGGATCTTCTTCGTCAATGTGCCGATCGGCGCCGCCGCCGCGGTGCTCTCGGCACGGCTGATCACCGAGTCCAAGGCAGAGAAGACGGGCTCGTTCGACATCGCCGGCGCCGTGACCGTGACGGCGGGCCTGATGGTGCTCGTCTACGCGATCGTCAAGGCGGAGGCCTTCGGCTGGGGCTCAGCCAGGACGCTCGGGCTGGCCGCGGTCGGCGTCGGCCTGCTCGCGATCTTCGTGCTGATCGAGTCGCGCATCGAAGGACCGCTCGTCCGCCTGAGCATCTTCAAGATCCGCAGCCTCACGGTGGCCAACGTCACGCTCCTGCTGGTCGCGGGCGGCCTGTTCGCGCTGTTCTTCTTCGCCACGCTTTACGTCCAGCGGGTGCTCGGCTTCAAGCCGATCAAGGCGGGGTTCGCCTTCCTGCCCGTGGCGATCTTCATCGGCGTCGGCGCGGGCACCGCGCAGGTGCTGGTCAAGCGGCTCGGCGTACGCCTGAACACGCTGTTCGGGATGGTGCTCGCCGCGATCGGCCTCTTCTACCTGTCGCGCGTGCCGGTCGACGGCAACTACTGGACCGACCTGTTCCCGGGCCTGGTGCTGATGGCGTTCGGAATGGGCAACACGTTCGTGCCGATCACGCTGATCGCGACGACCAACGTCGAGCCTGAGGACGCGGGCCTGGCCAGCGGCCTCTTCAACACGTCACAACAGGTGGGCGGCGCCTTGGGGCTGGCGGTCCTGTCGACGCTCGCGGCGGACAAGACGGTGAGCTACCTGCAAGGCCTTGGCCACCAGCCGGGGCCGCAAGATCGGGCGGCGGGGCTGGTGGAGGGCTTCCAAGTCGCCTTCACGTCGGCGGCGATCCTGGTCACGGTGGGGGCGATCCTGCTCGCCCTGCTGCTCCGCAGTCGCGATGTCGCGAACGTGAACCCGGAGCAGGGTGTGTCTGTCGTCGCGTAAGGCACGAGTGCCTTAAGGTCGGATGATCGGGGTGGGGCGGTGGGGCTGCCCCGCCTTTCCTACTTGTAGCGGTAGACGATGCGGCCGCGGTTGAGGTCGTAAGGGGAGACCTCGACGCGGACCTTGTCGCCGGGAAGGACGCGGATACGGAACCGGCGCATCTTGCCGGCGAGATGCGCGAGGAGCTCGTGATCGTTCTCGAGCTTGACGCGGAACAACAGGTTCGGCAGGGCCTCGGTGACCTCGCCGTCGATTTCGAGCTTCTGCTCGACTGCCATAGGCACACTTCCTTTCAGCGGGCACGCGGAACGGGGCGTCCGCGCGGGACTCTTTCATTCTAGAGAGCGTGGATACCCTCGATGCGTTCCGTGTTGTCGACTTGTTAGGCGTCGCCGCGGGAGCGGCCAGCGGCGCGCTGGCCGCGCGGCGACAGGACAGCTTCGACTTCGTCGGCGTCCTCGGGCTCGCGTTCGCATGCGGACTCGGCGGCGGCCTGCTGCGCGACCTGCTGCTCAACGCGAACACCCCGGTCGCGCTGACCGACGCGCTCTACCTGCCGACCGTGATCGCCGCCGCCGTGGTCGTGTCGGTGATCGCGGGCGAGCCCGGCCCGCGGGTCCTGCGGGCGGTCCGGGTCCTGGACGCGCTCGCGGTCGGCTTCTTCGCGGTGTCGAGCACGCTGCTCGCCCGCAAGGCCGGCGTGACCGTGCCCGCGCAGCTGCTGATCGGCGTGATCGGCGGCTCCGGCGGCGCGCTCCTGAGGGACGTCCTCACCGCCAAGACCCCGGAGATCTTCCGCCACGGGGAGCTCAACGCGCTCGCGGCGCTGGCCGCGGCGATCGTCTTCGTCGTGGCCGACACGCTCGTCGCGACCACGACCGCGATGGCGATCGGGCTGGTCGTCGGCTTCGCGCTGCGCGCGGCGGCGATGCGGTACGGGCTGCGCGGTCCGGCGCCGCGCAAGCCGTAGCGCAACCGCCGCCTCGGGATGCCCGAAACCGCACGCATGATGCACCGACTGCCGCTGGCCGGGCTCCCTCACGGAACGGCGACCCGTAGCGTTGTACGAGGCATGAACGCGCTCCTCCCCAGCCCGCTCGGCCCGCTCTACGTCGAGGCCGACGAGCACGGCCTCACGAAGCTCTACACGGCCGAGCACCACCTGCACGCCGACGCCGGTCCGGACGACGGCACCTTCGCCGAGGTCCAGCGCCAACTCGACGAGTACTTCGCCGGCGAGCGCACCGAGTTCGACGTCCCGCTCTCCGAGCACGGCACCGAGTTCGAACGCGCCGTGTGGGCGCGGCTGCGCGAGATCCCGCACGGCGAGACCGTCACGTATGGCGAGATCGCCCGCGAGCTCGGCAGCGTCGCGCGCGCCGTCGGCCGCGCCAACGGCCGCAACCCGATCTCGATCATCAACCCGTGCCACCGCGTGATCGGCGCCAACGGCTCCCTCACGGGCTACGCGGGCGGCCTCGGCGCCAAGCGCGCCCTGCTCGACCACGAGCGAGGGGTAACGTCGCTGAGCCATGGAGTACCGCACACTCGGTAGGACCGGCGTCCACGTCAGCCCACTGTGCCTCGGGGCGATGATGTTCGGCGCCTGGGGCAACACCGACCACGACGACTCGATCCGGATCATCCACGCCGCGCTCGACGCGGGGATCAACTTCGTCGACACCGCGGACGTCTACAGCCAGGGCGAGAACGAGGAGATCGTCGGCAAGGCCCTCAAGGGCCGCCGCGAGAACATCGTCCTCGCCACGAAGTTCCACGGCCAGATGGGCGACGAGATCAACCACCAGGGCTCTTCGCGGCGGTGGATCATCCAGGAGGTCGAGAACTCGCTGCGAAGGCTGCAGACCGACTACATCGACCTCTACCAGGTCCACCGCCCGCGCGAGGACACCGACGTCGAGGAGACGCTCTCGGCGCTGACGGACCTCGTGCGGGCCGGGAAGATCCGCTACTTCGGCTCCTCCACGTTCCCGGCGTCGCAGATCGTCGAGGCGCAGTGGGTGAGCCGAGACCGCGGCCTCGAGCGCTTCAAGACCGAGCAGCCGCCCTACAGCATCCTCGTGCGCGGCATCGAGGCCGACGTCCTCCCCACCTGCCAGCGCCACGGCCTCGGGGTGATCCCGTGGAGCCCGCTCGCGGGCGGGTGGCTGAGCGGCAGGTACCGCAAGGGGCAGGACACGCCGTCGTCGACGCGCTCGGACCGCCTGCCCGGCCGTTATGACCTCAGCCTCCCCGGCAACCAGCGCAAGTTCGACGCCGCGGACGCGCTGGGCGCGCTGGCCGACGAGGTCGGCATCCCGCTGATCGAGATCGCGATCGCGTTCGTGATCAACCACCCCGCGGTGACGAGCGCGATCATCGGCCCGCGCACGATGGAGCACCTGGAGTCCCAGCTCCCGGCAGCGTCACGGACGCTGGACGCCGAGCTGCTGGACCGCATCGACGAGATCGTCCCGCCCGCGACGAGCTTCCAGTACGCGGACACGGGCTACGCCAACCCGGCACTCGAGCCGGCACGGCGGCGGAGGTAGGTGCTTGCCGCCGGGCGGCCATCCAGGCCGCCCGGCGTCGCGCTTGATCAGCGTGTGGTGTTCATCGCGCCACCGCAGTGCGGGCAGCTTGCCCGCTCCGCGTAGCGCTCGCCCCACAGGCGAAGGCAGCGAAGGCATCGGATCATGGTGATCCTCCTTTCCGGTCAAGGGAGCCGCAGCGTTGAGCTGGCTGCGCTCGGGCCTTGACTCGTTCAAGGGTATCGGCAGCTCGTGACGGGAACCTAAGGCAAATGCCTATCCTGCGCGACGTGCAAGCTGGCCGACAGGATCTGGAGCGAGCCGCCCAGGCGCTCGCGACCCGCCTTCCCGAGCCGTTGGGCGTCTTCGCCCGACTCGCCTACAACTACCGCTGGGCCTGGGATCCGGACGGTCCCGCGGTCTTCCGCGACGTCGACGCCGACCGCTGGGACAAGGTCGCCGAGAACCCGGTGCGCCTGCTCCAAGAGGCCGCCGCGGACAAGCTCAAGGCCGCCGCCGGCAACGCGGAGCTCCTCGCCCGCGCCGCCGCGCTGGAGGAGCGGATCGCCGCCGACCTCGGCCGCCCGCGCCGCGACGAGATCACCACGCCCGAGCGGCCGATCGCCTACTTCTCCGCCGAGTACGGCTTCCACGGCTCGTTCCCGATCTATTCGGGCGGCCTTGGAGCACTCGCCGGCGACATCCTCAAAGAGGCCTCCGACCGCGCCTGGCCGCTGGTCGCCGTCGGCCTCCTCTACCGCAACGGCTACTTCCGCCAGCGCATCGACGCGGGCGGCTGGCAGCACGAGTACTGGGTCGACACCGACCCGGAGCGGCTGCCCGCGGCGCTGGTCACGGGCGACGACGGCGAGCCGATCACGATCACGGTCCCGATCGTCGACTACGAGGTCACCGCGCAGATCTGGCGCGTCGACGTCGGCGGCATCCCGCTCTACCTGCTCGACGCGGAGCGCCCCGAGAACAGCCCGATGTCGCGGTGGATCACAAGCCGGCTCTACATCGGCGACGAGGACACGCGCCTGGCGCAGTACATGCTGCTCGGCATCGGCGGCGTGCGGGCGCTGGAGGCGATGGGGATCGAGCCCGGGCTCGTGCACCTCAACGAGGGCCACGCCGCGTTCGTGTCGCTCGAGCTGGCGCGCCGCAACTACAGCGGCACCGGGTCGCTGTCCGCGGCGCTGGAGATCGGCCGCACGCAGACGATCTTCACCACCCACACGCCGGTCCCCGCGGGCAACGACACGTACCCGGCCGGCCAGGTCGCCGACACGCTGGCGCAGATCGCCGGCACGCTCGGCGTCAAGGCCGAGGAGATCATCTCGCTCGGGCGCACGAACATGGAGGAGGGCGCCGAGCCCTTCGGCGTGACCCAGTTCGCCCTGCGCACCTCGCGCGCCGCCAACGGCGTCTCGCGCCGCCACGGCGAGGTCGCACGCGAGATGTGGCAGGCGATGTGGCCGGAGAAGGACGTCGACGACGTCCCGATCACCTACGTCACCAACGGCGTGCACATCCCGACGTGGATCGGGCACCCGATGTGGGAGCTGCTCAACCGCCACCTCGGCGAGGACTGGATGGACCGCGCGACCGACCCCGCCACGTGGGCGCCGGTCGACGACATCCCCGCCAAGGAGCTGTGGGACGTCCGCACGGCCCAGCGCGCGCAGCTGATCGAGTACGTGCGCGAACGCGCCGTCACCGACCGGCTGGAGCGCGACGAGCCGCGCGCCTACGCGGAGGCCGCCGCGAGCTTCGACCCCGACGTGCTGACGGTCGGCTTCGCCCGGCGCCTGGCGACCTACAAGCGGCTCGACCTGCTGCTCGTCGACGTCGAGCGGGCGATCCGGGTCGTCGCGGGCGACCGGCCGATCCAGGTGCTGCTGGCCGGCAAGGCGCACCCGCGCGACGACGGCGGCAAGCGGCTCGTGCAGGGTCTGTTCACGTCCAAGAACGCGCCCGGGTTCGCCGAGCGGATCGCCTACCTGAACGACTACGACCTGCGCATGGCCGCCTGGCTCGTCCGCGGCTGCGACGTCTGGATCAACCTCCCGCGCCCGCCGCTGGAGGCCTCCGGCACCTCCGGCATGAAGAACGTCATGAACGGGGGCCTGCAGCTGAGCGTGCTCGACGGCTGGTGGGCCGAGGGCTACGACGGCCACAACGGCTGGGCGCTCAGCGGCGACGTCGACCACGACCACGGCGCCCAGGACGCCCGCCACGCGCACGAGCTCTTCCGCCTGCTGGAGGAGGAGGTCGCGCCGGAGTTCTACCGCTCCTCAGGCGACGGCATCCCGCGCGACTGGGTCGCCCGCATCCGCCGCTCGCTGCGGACGCTCGGCCCCGAGTTCGGCGCCGGACGGATGCTCGAGGACTACGAGAAGAAGGTCTACGCCCGTTAGGGCCTGATCTCCGTGTGATCGGCGGTGGCGGTCGCCTCCGCGGTCGTCGTCGGGCTCGCCGTCGCGGTCGGGCTCGGCGTCGACTCGGTGGTGGGCGCCACCGTCGGCGTCTCGGTCGGGAAGGGCGTGGTCGTCGGCACCGCCGGCACCGTGCCCGCCCCGCCCGCGGGGAGCCGCGCGTCGAGCTCCTTCTGAACGTCGGTCTGGAACTGCTTGAGGCTCTGGTCGAAGGACTTCGTGACGTCCTGGACGCGGTCGTTCAGGTGGTCCTCGAAGATCCGGCCGGCGATCAGGAGCATGATCGCCACGCCGACCAGGACGGCCACGGCCGCGCCCACGAGCATCCACGGGGTGACGGTCCGCCCGGCACTGAAGCGCGCCGTGCAGTAGGGGCACCGCGGACCCGTCGCGTAGGAGATGCGCGCGCATTTGGGACAGACACGCTGCGGCGGCGGCGCGACGACGGTGGTTGCCTCCATGAGACCTAGCGTACGACGCAGTCATCCGACGCAACCCCGACGCACCGTCGATTCGGATAATCCCGGCATGTCTGAGACCGACGCGCCGACGACGATCACCGAACACGAGGCCCAGGAGGTCGCGCGCGCCAACGCGACCGGACTACAGCCCGTCGTCTTCATCCACGGCCTGTGGCTGCTCCCGAGCAGCTGGGATCGCTGGGCGACGCTCTTCGAGGAGGCGGGCTTCACCGCGCTGACGCCCGGCTGGCCCGACGACCCGGAGACGGTCGAGGAGGCCAACGCGCATCCGGAGGTGTTCGCCAACAAGGGCATCGGCCAGATCGCCGACCACTTCGACGAGATCATCAGCGGCCTGACGACCAAGCCGGTCGTGATCGGCCACTCGTTCGGCGGGCTGCTGACCCAGATCCTCGCCGGCCGCGGACTCAGCGTGGCGTCGGTCGCGATCGACCCGGCGCCGTTCCAGGGCGTGCTCCCGCTGCCGTTCTCGACGCTGAAGTCGGCGTTCCCGGTGCTCGGCAACCCGGCCAACCGCAGCCGCGCCGTGCCGCTCACCTACGAGCAGTTCCGCTACGCCTTCGCCAACGCGGTCGGCGAGGAGGAGGCCAAGGCGCTCTACGACGAGTTCGCCGTGCCGGCGGCCGGCAAGCCGCTCTTCCAGGGCGCGGTCGCGAACTTCAACCCGTGGACCGAAGCCAAGGTCGACACCGAGAACCCGGAGCGCGGCCCGCTGCTGATCATCTCGGGCGAGAAGGACCACACGGTGCCGTGGGCGATCTCCAACGCGTCGTTCAAGCGTCAGGAGCACAACAAGGACGCGGTGACCGAGATCGTCGAGATCAAGGGCCGCGGCCACGCGCTCACGATCGACTCCGGCTGGCGCGAGGTCGCCGACACCGCGCTCACGTTCGTGAAGCGTTTTCTCTAAAGGGCTCAAGGTCTGGCGCCGCCTGCCGATAAGGCGGGCGCATGCTCAGAAATCTCGTGGCGGCGCGGGCCGCGCACTGGGAGGACCCGAATCGAGCGCTCGAGGCCGCAGTGAGCGCCGAAGCCACCGGCCGTCGCACCGACGACGACGCGCTGGTCGTGCGCGCACTCGCCCTCCAGGGGACGATCGCGCTCAACCGCGGCGACCTGCGGACCGCGCTGGCGCTGGCCACCGAGGCCGACCAGCGCACGGTCCAGGAAGGCTGCGCACGAGCCGAGCTGGCGGCGCTGAAGGCGCAGCTGGCGTTCTTCTCCGGCTCCTACGCGGACGCGCTCAGCCACGCGGAGACCGCGATGGCGATCGCCGACACGTTCGGCGACCTCGAGCTGCGGCTGTTCGTCCGGCGCGCGGCGTGCATGGTCTACGGGACCGTGGGCGTCTCGGGATGGGCGGAGTGGCTGCAGGACACGCTCGACCTCTCGATCGCGGCCGGGGACGGCTGGCAGGAGGCGATCTCGCGCAACGACCTCGCCTGCTGGCACCAGCGTGAGGGACGCCTGGCCGACGCGGAGGCCGAGATCGCGCGCGGGATCGCGGTCGCGCGCCGGCTCGAGCGCCGCGATTTCGCGCTCGGCATCCTGCACTCGACGCGCGCCGACATCCGGCTGCTGGCGAGCCGCCCGGACGGCGCGCTGGCGGACGCCGAGCGCGCGCTGTCCTATCTGTGCGCGCAGTCGCACCCGAACCCCTACGTCTTCGGCGTCACCGTCCGCGCGCAGGTGCAGGCGCTGTCGGCGCTCGGCCGGCTCGACGACGCGCGCAGCTCGGGCGAGGACGCGCTCGACCGGCTCGGCGAGCACCTCCCGTACGCGCGCAGCATCGTGCTCGGCACGCTCGCGGACGCGCTTCACGACGCGGGCCAGATCGAGGAGGCCTACGAGGTGCTGCACCGCAGCGTCGCGGCCGAGCGCGAGGGCCTGCAGGACCTCGCGGAGCTGCGGGTGAGCCTCGAACGCACACGCGTCCAGGCCGAGGTGCTCTCGCAGCAGAACGCGGAGCTCGAGGCGCTCGTCCACCAGCTGGGCGACGCGCACGCCGAGCTCGAGCAGCTCAAGGAGCAGTTCCGCGAGCAGGCCGACCGCGACTGGCTCACCGGCCTGCACAACCGCCGCTACCTCGCCCGCCAGCTCGACGGCGTGGGTACGGACTTCAGCCTCGCCGTGCTCGACCTCGACCACTTCAAGGGCATCAACGACACGTTCGGGCACGAGATCGGCGACCAGGTGCTGATCCGGGTCGCCGGCCTCCTGCTCGACGTCGTGCGGCGCAGCGACGTGGTCGCCCGCACGGGCGGCGAGGAGTTCGTGCTGCTGATGCCGGCGTCGGACGCCGACGACGCCGCGCACTGCTGCGAGCGCGCGCTGGCCGCGATCCGCGCATACGACTGGAACGCCGTCGCCGACGGTCTGACGGTCACCTGCAGCGCCGGCATCGCCCGCGCGGACGAGGCGCTCGGGCTCGACCGCGTCGCCTCCATGGCCGACCGGCGCCTCTACGACGCCAAGGCGCGCGGACGCGACCAGGTCGTCATCGGTTAGGGGCCCCTAATGCGACGTGCCATGCTGGGAGGCATGGCACCCGCTCGCTCCCCGCGCGTCGCCGAAGTCGTCGAGACCATCGCGCTTTCACCCAGCCTGGTCCGCATCATCTTCGCCGGCCCTGGTCTGGACGGCTTCCCCGCCGGACCGTTCACCGATCACTACGTCAAGCTGATGTTCCCGCAGGGGGACTACGAGGTCCCGTTCGACCCGGCCGCGATCCGGGGCGAACGGCCGAAGGCCGAGTGGCCCGTCGTGCGCACGTACACCGTGCGTCACTGGGACCCGATCCGCTCCGAGCTGACGATCGACTTCGTCGTGCACGGCGACGAGGGCGTGGCGGGGCCGTGGGCCGCGAACGCGAAGCCGGGGGACCGCCTGCAGCTGATGGGCCCGGGCGGGGCGTACGCGCCGTCGCCTGACGCCGACTGGCACCTGTTCGTGGGCGACGCGAGCGTGCTGCCGGCGATCGGCGCCTCGCTGGCCCGGGTGCGCTCGGGCGTGCCGGCGAAGGTGTTCGTCGAGCTCGACCAGCTCGCGGACGCGCAGGACTTCATCAGCGTGGCCGAGGTGGAGGTCACGTGGGTGCGGGCGGGCGGGCTGCTCGATGCGCTCGCCGACGCCGAGTGGCCGGAGGGCGACGTCCAGGCGTTCGTCCACGGCGAGGCGACATCGGTGCGCGAGGTGCGTCGCCACCTCGTCGTCGACCGCGGCGTGCCGCGCGAGGCGCTGTCGGTCTCGGGCTACTGGAAGCGCCAGCGCACCGAGGACGGCTGGCGTGACGACAAGGCCGAGTGGAACCGCCTCGTCGAGGCGGACGCGGCCGCCGTCTGACCCAATAAGGGGTCAGGCCCCTTAACATTGCGAACGGCGGCGTAGAGCCAAAAGAATTGTTAAGGGGTCTGACCCCTGCTTAAGAACGGGGCCGGCGCGCCGAGCACCCCGGGTATGCCTTTCCGCCGCACCCTGCCGGTAGCCGCGATCCTCGCTCCGGCCGCACTCGTCGTCGTCGCCGCCTACGTCGCCAGTGCCGGGGTGATGGTCCATCTGCCGCACGTCGTCCATCTGATCGCGGTCACCGCGGCGGGTGCTCTGGCCGGCGCCGCCGCGATCGCCATGTCGGTGATCGCGGTGCGGCTGAACGACGGGCGCGCGGTCCTGCTCGGGTTCGCGTTCTCGGTGATGTCGGTGATGCTGGTCTTCCACGCGCTCGCCACGCCCGGGGTGCTGATCGGCGACAACGGGCTCGTGCAGGCGGCGGGCGCGCTGAACCTGCCGCTGGGCGGGACGATCCTCGCGGCAACCGCGCTGCCGGCGTTGCGCCGGCCGCGCAGCGCGGGGACGGTGCTGCGCGTGCAGCTCGTGACGATCGTCGTCCTGGCCGTGCTCGGCACGCTGGCGCTGGTCTTCCCCGGCATCGTCCCGTCGGTCCCGCGCTATCAGAGCCTGGCCGCGGACCTCATCTTCGCCATGGCCGCGCCGCTGCTGGCCGTGCTCGCCTACCGCGCCGCGCGGACCTACCTGCTCACGCGCCGGACGGCGGACCTGCTGGTCTCGACGGGGGTCGTGTTCCTGATCGGCGCCGAGTTCGGCCTGTTGAACTCGGACATGATGGATCTCGTCTGGTGGGTCGCCCACGCCTTCGAGGTCGCCGGGCTCGGGCTCGTCGGCATCCCCGCCGCGCTCGACCTGCGCCACTCGACCGCCTCGCGACCGCTGACCGGCGATCTGCGGGCCTCCGACATCGTCGCCGACGAGGAGACCTTCCTCGGCGGGCGCGTGCACGCGCTGCTGCTGCGGCTGGCCGAGAAGGACGGCTCGACCGAGGGCCACACGCGGCGGGTGGCGACGCTCGCGGTCCAGATCGGCGAGCACCTGCAGCTCCCACCCGCCCGCCTGCGCCTGCTCGCGCTCGGCGGCCTCCTGCACGACATGGGCAAGCTCGCCGTGCCGGACCACATCCTCAACAAGCCCGGCAAGCTCACCGACGAGGAGTTCGCGGTGATCAAGGGCCACCCGGTCGCCGGCCGCGAGCTGCTCAGCGAGCTCGGCGGGTTCCCCGACCTCGTGCTGGACCTGGTCGAGTCGCACCACGAGCGCCTCGACGGCCGTGGCTACCCGAACAAGGCCGAGGCGGGCAAGCTCGCGCTCGAGGTCCGCATCCTCACGGTCGCCGACGTCTACGACGCGCTGACCGCCGACCGCGTCTACCGCGAGGCGTGGCCGATCGAGCGCGCGCTCTCGCTGCTCGACGAGGACACCGGAAGCGCCTTCGACGCGACCTGCGTCGCCGCGCTGAAGGCCGTCGTGGCCCCGCACGTCGACGAGGTCACGTGGCGCGCCGGCCTCGCGGAGGCGGCCGAGGCGATCATGCCGCGGCCGCCCGCACCTAAAGGGGCCTGACCCCTTTAGACGGCGACCGCCGCGAGCGCGTCGCGGGGGTCGGTGTACGCGCGGCCCTGGTCGCGCGCGACCGGCTCGTAGGTGACCTTGCCGCCCGCGACGTTGAGGCCGGCGAGGAACCCGGGGTCGCTCAGCAGGGCGCCCTCGGCGCCTTCGTTGGCGAGCTTGGTGACGTACGGCAGCGTCGCGTTGGTGAGCGCGAACGTGGAGGTGATCGGCACCGCGCCCGGCATGTTGGCGACGCAGTAGTGGGTCACGCCGTCGACCTCGTAGGTCGGGTCCGTGTGGGTCGTCGGGTGCGACGTCTCGAAGCACCCGCCCTGATCGATCGACACGTCGACGAGCACCGCGTGCTCCTTCATCAGCTTCAGCTGCTCGCGCTTGACGACGTGCGGCGCCTTGGCGCCATGGACGAGCACCGCGCCGATCACGAGGTCGGCCTCCGAGAGCATGCGCTCGACGTTCAGCGTCGTGGAGAACACCGTCGACGCGCGGTTGTTGAGGAGGAAGTCGAGCTCGCGGAGCCGGTCGATGTTGCGGTCGAAGATGTACGTCTCGGCGCCCATGCCGATCGCGACCTCGGCCGCGGTCAGGCCGACCACGCCGCCGCCGATGATCATCACCTTGCCGGGCGCGACGCCCGGCACGCCGCCGAGCAGGAGGCCACGGCCGCCGAGCGGCTTCTCGAGCATGAACGCGCCCGCCTGCGTGGCGATCTTGCCCGCGACCTCGCTCATCGGCGCCAGCAGCGGCAGGCGACCGCGCGTGTCGGTGACCGTCTCGTAGGCGATGCAGGTCGCGCCGGAGTCGATCAGGCCCTGGGTGAGCTCGGCGTCGGGCGCCAGGTGCAGGTAGGTGAAGAGGATGTGGCGCGGCTCGAGCAGCGCGACCTCGGACGGCTGCGGCTCCTTGACCTTGACGATCATGTCCGCGCCGGCGAAGACCGCCTCGGCGTCCGGGGCGATCTCGGCGCCCTGGTCGACGTACTCGGAGTCCGGGATCGCGGAGCCGACGCCGGCACCCGCCTGGACGAGCACCTCGTGCCCGCTGTCGACCAGCTCGCGGACACCCGCGGGCGTCAGCGCCACGCGGTACTCGTCGGTCTTGATCTCGGTCGGGACGCCGATGCGCATTCGTCTCTCTCCAGGGTCGGGAATCTTCTATCGATCGTGCCCGGATCGACCACGTCTGTACAGTTCGTATGTGGAAACCACAGGACTCGACGCGATCGACTTCCAGATCGTCAACGCACTCATCCGAAACGGAAGGGCGTCGTTCGCCGACCTCGGCAAGGCCGTGGGGTTGTCGCCGCACGGCGCCGCCGACCGCGTGCGCCGGCTGCAGCGCGCCGGCGTCATCACCGGGTTCACCGCGCGGGTCGCGCTGGCCAACGTCGGCCGCTCGCTGGACGCGTTCATCGACGTGCGCCTGCTGCCGACGACGTCGTCGGAGACCTTCGAGGCGTTCGTGCTCGGCCTCCCCGCCGTGCAGGAGGTGGCGTTCGTGACCGGCCGCTTCGACTACCACGTGCGGGTCGCGTGCCACGGCGCGGACGACCTCGATCAGACCGTCCGCGCCATCCGGCGTCAGGGTGCCGCGGCGTCGGAGACGAGGATCGTGCTCCGCGCCGCGACGAGCGCCTTGGAGATCAGCTGACCGCCCGGGCGGCGTTGAAGCCGTCCGAGACGGTCACGCGGACGTGGCCGTGCCCTGGCAGGTGGATCCGGTCCCGGTTCGGGCCGCTGTAGATCGTGTGCCAGTGGCGGCCGTCACGGGACGTGTCGACGGTGGCGGTCAGCGCGCGGCTGTCCGGGTCCGAGGCGGTCCAGCCGTGTCGCGTGATGCGCACGCGGGGCGGGCGCGAGCGCTCGATCGTGTCCAGCACCTCGCCGTCCTTGACGAGCTCCACCGAGGCCGCATTCGCGGGGACCGGGCCGCCGAAGCTGCCCGCGCCGGGCGCCTCTTCGGTGGGCGTGACGCGGACGCCGGCGTCGGAGATGACGGCGCCTGTGGCATCGCGGGCGCGCAGGCGCAGCGGGGACGACGGCACGCTCTCGGGCGGGACGCTGTCCTCGTCGGGGGCGAGCACGGCGCCGATGTCACCGTGGCCGGCGCCGACGCTGCCGGTCGCGTACGCCATCCCGAGCGTCTTCGGCGCGGCGCCCTCCTGCGCGAAGACGCGAGCACCGCGGGTGAGGCCGCGCTCGCCCAGCTGCGTGAAGGCGAGCGAGAAGCGGTTCCAGTTGAACGGCGAGATCCACGCGTTGCCCGGGTTCGCGGGCGTGTCGAGGGTGTCCGCGCAGTACGACATCAGGTCGTAGAGCGGGCGGGCATTCGTGTCGACCTCCGGGGCGTTGCCGAGGCCGGTGAAGCGGGTGCCCTGGAGGCGGCCTTGGAGGTCGTCCTTCCAGGTCTCGTATGAGCCGCCCGCGGGTCCGCCGCAGGTCGTGTCGGCGTGCGGGGCGGTCAGGATGTGGCCGAGCTCGTGCGCCGCCGAGGTCAGTGGGCGCATCCCGCTGTTGACGATCATGAACGGCGCTGGACCGACGGGTCCTTGGGTCGTGAGCTGTGTGACGTCGCGACCCGACGCGAAGCCCGGGTCCCAGTTCTGGACGCCCATGATCACGTCGTAGTTGCGATACACGACGCCGGGACCGAACGTGCGGGCGGGGTTGTACGTCGAGTAGCTGTCGACCAGCTGCTGGACGGCCGCCTCGCGGCAGGCGCGCAGCGGGACGCCGTTGCAGTCGGTCTTGTTGGCGGCGTCGGTGACGTTGATGCGCGCGTTGCCGTAGTCGGTGAGCGTGATCCCCTGCGCGTTGGGGAACAGGTTGCGGGCGCGCAGGACGTCGAAGGCGCTGGGCTGGGCGGCGTCGCCGTCGACGAACAGGTCGACCGCGCGGATCATCAGCTCGCTGTTGGCGTAGCCGTCGTCGACGCGGACGCCGGTGAGCTTGAACCGGTCGTCGGCGGCGCAGTCGCCGGTGTCGCACTCGCGGGCGTTCCACGCCTTCGCGGACGGATCGAAGCCGACTGTGGCATCGACGTCGAACGTCCCGCCCTCGGTGACGCCGTGCAGGACGGAGATGTCGAACTGCACGCCGAAGCGCAGGTCGCCGCGCTCGGCGGCGGTGACGTAGGGCGTCGTGCTGACCGGCGGGTCGGTGACGATCTTCGTCTCCTCGCGGTACTGGAAGGCGCCCTCGCGCACCTTGAGCGTGACCGCGAGGCGCTGGCCCGGGTCGTTCGCGGGGGCGTTCTGCATGTCGACGTAGACGACCGCCGTGGTCGGCTTATGGCGGTCGAGCGTGACGCCGTCGTACGCGACCCGCTGCGGGTCGGTGTCGATCGGCTTCGGGACGTTGAGACCTCCGCGCACCGGGAACAGGCGCCAGTCGGTGGGCGTGCCGCCGCCGGGGAACGCCGTGAACGGCCCGCGCGGCTGGATGCCGTACATCTGCGCGCCCGCGTTGGGCTGCACGACCTGGAAGACATCGATGCCGCGGATCCGCACGTTGCCGTACGGGCGGCCCTGGAGCGGCTGCTCGAGGACCGGGTCGAGCGTGGCGCGGTCGCTGGTCGCCTGGGTGCTGCCGCCTTGGTTGGCGGCTTCGGCGATGCACTGGAAGCGCCAGCTGAGCGTCTGCAACTGGAGCGCCGAGGAGGCGGCGGCGCGGTAGGTCTGCGTGGTGGCGACGGTCTCGACGCGGTAGCCGCCGAGCATGCTGGTGTCACGGGTGACGCGCTGCCAGACGTAGCGGAACGGGCGGTCCTGGCCGTCCCAACTGCCGGGCTCGCAGCGGTAGGTGTGCGGGTTGCCGGCGTCCGGGACGATCTGCGGCCGGATGCGGTTGCTCGGCGGCGGCGGGAGCAGCGTGAACGTGCGCTCCTCGGGCGTGGGGTCGGCGGTGCCGTCGGGCGCGACCGCGGAGACGCTGAAGCGGTACGTCCCGGGATCGGTGAGGTTCAGCTGCGTCGGTGAGTCGCAGTCGAAGACGCGCCGGTGCTCGAGCAGCGTGCCGGGCGAGTCGGTGCGGGCGCAGACGAACGTCGCGTCGGGCGTGTCGGACTCGAAGGTGAAGGTGGGGTCGGCGCGCACTTGCGCGTCGTCGTCCGGCCCGTCGGTGATCGTCGTCTCGGGCGGGACGTCCTGCGCGCCCGCCGTCGCGGGCGCGATGAGGACGAGGGCGGCCGCGATCCATGCGGCACGTCTTAGGAGGGTCATGCCGTGACGCTCTCGAGTACGCGGCGCGCGGCCTAGGAGCCAACGGGCTGGCATTCACCATCCCTGGCGGAGATACTCGCGCTCGTGGGCTTCCCTCCACACTCGTTGTCCCCGGCGGAGCTGGTCGCGCTGCGGGCGATGGAGGAGCGCGGGGAGCCGTTCCTCGCGTGGCGCGAGCTCGGCGACCTTCGGTTCCTGGGGCTCGGGTCCGTGTCGTCGGTGACGGCCGGGCGGGCTGAGGGGAACGACGTCGTGCTGGCGTGGGATCGCGAGGTCTCGCGGACGCATTTCGAGCTCTCGCGGGTGGGCGCGGCGTGGACCGTGAGCGACGATGGGCTCTCCCGCAACGGCTGCTTCTTGAACGGCGAGCGCGTGCTCGGGCGGCGGCGGCTGCGCGACGGCGACGTGCTGCGGGTGGGCCGGACGGCGCTGGTGTTCCGGGCGCCCGTCGTCGGCGTGGAGAGCACGGCGGCGGCGAGCGCGGCGGAGATCGTGCGGTTGACAGAGGCCGAACGTCGCGTGCTCGTCGCGTTGTGTGTGCCGCTGCTCGTCGCGGGCGGGGCGCCCGCGGCACCCGCGCCGAACGCGGTCATCGCGGACCGGTTGAGCTTGACTTCGGCGGGCGTCAAGACCCACATCCGGTCGCTGTTCCGCAAGCTGGACGTCGAGGACCTGCCGCAGAACGCCAAGCGCGCAGAGCTCGCCCGCCGCGCTCTGGACGCCGGCCTGGTGACGATCGGCGATGCTCGCGACTGAGCTCTCGGGCGCGATCGTCGGCGGCTACCGGCTCGGGGAGCTGCTCGGGCGCGGGGGGATGGCCGTCGTGTATTCGGCGACGCACTCGACGCTCGGACGCCCGGCGGCCGTGAAGATCCTGTCGGCCGAGCTCGCCGCGGACCCCGACTTCGTCACACGCTTCCGCCGCGAGGGGCGGCTGCAGGCCTCGCTCGAGCACCCGAACGTGGTGACGGTGTACGAGAGCGGGTCGTCTTCGTTCGGGCTGTACCTCGCGATGCTGCTGGTGCGCGGGCCGTCGCTCTCGGCGCTCTTGGCGGCGGGCGAGGTCGACGCGGGGCGGGCGTTGTGGGTGGGCGCGCAGGTCGCGTCGGCGCTCGACGCGGCGCATTCGGCGGGGTTGGTGCACCGCGACGTGAAACCGGGCAACGTCCTCGTCGACGGCGACCACGCCTACCTCGCCGACTTCGGCCTGACCCGCGGCGGCGCCGGCAGCGGTCTCACCGCCCCGGGCCGGATCCTCGGCACGCTCGCCTACCTGGCGCCGGAGGTCGCGCGTGGCGAGCCCGCGACGCCCGCCTCGGACCGCTACTCGTTCGCCGCGCTGCTCTTCCACTGCCTGACGGGCTCGGTCGTCTTCGGGCGCCCGACGGCCGCGGGCGTCCTGTTCGCGCACACCAGCGAGCCGCCGCCGCGCGTTTCGGCGCGCCGGCCCGCGCTTGGAGGCAAGCTCGACGCGGTCTTCGAGCGCGCGCTCGCCAAGGACCCGGCCGAGCGGCCCACGTCCGCGACCGCGCTGGTGGAGGAAGTGGCCGCGCTCGTCGACCCGACGCTCGGCCCACCCCCACCGCGCGCGTCGCCGCCGGCGGCGGCGACCACCACGGCCCCGAGCGCCCGCTTCGCCCGCCCGCCGGCCGGCGACACGGCTCCAGACCGCGTGCCGCGCGGCACCACGCGGCCCGCCGCGCCCGCCGATCCGGCGTCCGCCGGCACGGCGCGCCACGACACGCCGCGCGACCCCGCGCCGCCAGACCCCGTGCCGCGCGGCACCATGCGGCCCGCCGCGCCGACCGACCCCGCGCCGCCGAACCCCGTGCCGCGCGGCACCACGCGGCCCGCCGCGCCCGCCGATCCGGCGTCCGCCGGCACTGCGCGCCACGACACGCCGGGCGACCCCGCGCCCGCCCACTCCTCACCCGCCGCGGGGACCTCGCGGCCCGCCCGCGGCCGTCGCGGGCTCGTCGCGGCGGCGCTGCTTCTCGCCGCGCTGGTCGGCGGCGCGATCGCCTGGATGCTGCGCGGCGACGGTGCGGCGGCGCCTGCGTTGCCGCCCTTGCGCGGGACCACGGTGCTCGGGAGCGATCTTGCGCAGCCTGGGGTCGCGCGGGTCTGTCCTGGCGGGTGCACGCTCTTGCAGACCGCGTTGCCGGACGCGACGCTCGTCGTGCCGGAGGGCGGCGTGATCCGGCGCTGGGGCGTGCGGTCGGCGCGTGGCGAGTTGGCGTTGACCGTGCTGCGCGAGCGGGAGGGCGGGTTCTTCGCGGTGTCGAACTCACGGCACGAGTTCGTGACCGACGCGGGGCCGCACGCGTTCGTCACCGACCTCGCCGTCGACCGCGGCGACCTGGTCGGTGTCACCGTCCTGCCGGGATCGGCGATCGGCGAGCGGTCCGTGGCCGGCGCGGCGACCAGCCGCTGGCCCGGGCGCATCCGCGGGCGTCAGGCGCCGCTGGCGGGTGAGCGTGGCGAGGTCCTCCTGCGCGTCGAGTTGCTGCCCGGCGCCAGCCAACACGTCCCCGCGCAGCTCAACGGGGCGGCGGCGGCGAACGCGCCGTCGGGGAGCGACCGCGCGCGGCGCCGCGCGCGCTTCACGGATGGGCGGCGGGCGGACGTGGCGCTCGTCGAGGTCGGTGACCGGTTCGCGCTCGACCTGTACGCCGGGCGCCGGCGTGTGGCGCGGATCGACGTGCCGGAGCTGCGACCACACGGCGGGCGGCTGATCGCGTTCGACGTGTCCGCCGAGCCATCCGAGCGCGAGCAGCTCGACATCGACCTCGAGTACGCCAACGAGGACAGCGCGCGCATCCTCAGCCACTTCTACGTCGCGTATGCCCGCGAGTTCGAGTTCGTCTACTGATTTCGCCGCGGGCTACCGGCTCGAGCGCGAGCTCGGCCGCGGCACCCGCGGCGTCGTCCACGAGGCGACGCAGCTCGGCCTCGACCGCCGCGTCGCCCTCAAGCGCCTCCCCGCGACGCCGTTCCGCCCCGCCGCCTGGCCGCGCCTGCCGGGCGTCGTCACGCTCTACGCCGTCGGCGAGAGCGACGGCGACCTGCTGATCGCGATGCAGCTCGTCGACGGGCGCTCGCTGGGCGCGCCGCACCCGCCTGAGGTCTTCGACGAGATCGAGCGGACCCTCGCCGCAGTCCACGCACAGGGCCTCGTCCACGGCGCGCTGACCGCGGGCAGCGTCCTCGTGGACGCCCGCGGCCACGCGCTCCTCACCGACTTCGGCTTCGGCCCACCGGACGCGACGCCGGAAGACGACCGCGCCGCGCTCGCGGCGCTGCGAGAGACGTACGAGGCGCGCGGCGGCGAGGCGGCGCGCGGCGTGGGTGCGGCGCCGGGTGAGGCGGCGCGCGGCGTGGACGCGGCGCCGGGTGAGGCGGCGCGCGGCGTGGACGCGGCGCCGGGTGAGGCGGCGCGCGGCGTGGACGCGGCGCCGGGTGAGGCGGCGCGCGGCGTGGACGCGGCGCCGGGTGAGGCGGCGCGCGGCGTGGACGCGGCGCCGGGTGAGGCGCGGCGCGGACGCGGACGCGGCCTCTCCGGGCGCCCGTGGCGCGCGGCCGCGGCCCTCGCGGTGCTCGTCGCGGGCGGCCTCGCGGTGGTCGCGGCGCGGGCTGATCATGTCCCTCCGGTGGCGGAGGGCGCGACCGGGTTGGGCAGTGCGCTCGACGGCGGCGGGGTGCGGTCCGTCGACTGTGCCGGGCGGGCGCCGAGCGGGGCGTCGCGGGCGTGCAGCGTGATGCAGGACGGTGTCGTCGTGCCCGCGCGGGGCGCGCTGCGCGGATGGGCGGTGCGCGGGGCGAGCGGGGACCTGGCGCTGCAGGTCGTGCGCGAGCGCGGCGGTCGCTTCATCGCTGTCGCGAGCACGCCGTACGTGCACGTCGATGACACGGGGCCGCACGCGCTGCCCGCCGATCTACCGGTGCAACCGGGCGATCGGATCGCGGTCGAGCTCACGCCGGGAGCCGCGCTCGGGGTTCGCGACACGGCCGGCCACACCAACCGGTTCTCCGGCCCGCTGCGCTACGGCCTGCGCCGCGCCGAACGCGGCGTGGACGCGGAGTTGCAGGTGCGCGCCGACTTCGTCCGCGGCGCGACCAGCAACCGGCCCGCGACGCTCACCGGGACCGCCGCGCGCACCGCGCCGACGGGACGGATCGTCGCGCGCAGCGAGGTCGCGCTCCGTACGGGCGAGGTCCGGACCCTTGCGGTCACGCGACTCGAGACCGGCGGCGTGGCGCTCGATCTCCTGCGCGGGGACACGCGACTCGCCCGCGCACCGCTCGCCGGCGCCGACCCGCGCGGCCGGCTCGACGCGTTCACGACGAGCGGTCAGGACACCGGTGAGCCGACGCCCGAGGTGCGCTGGCGCAACCCGGGCGGCGGCACGGTCGCGCACACCTACCGGGTGGGTGCGCGCGACCTCCTCCTGCTCAGCTGACCTTGACGGTCACCTTCATCGAGGAGTGGATCGTGCAGACGTACTTGAACGTCCCCGCCTTCGAGAACGTCTTGGAGAACGTGAAGCCCTTCTTGGACGACGTGGCGGAACCCTTCCCGCCGCTCGCGGGGGTCACGTTGTGCGGCACGCCGCCCTGGGTCCACTTCCACGTGACCTTGCCGCCCTTCTTGATCGACACCGTGCCCGGCGAGAACGAGTTGTTCTTGACCGAGACGGTCTTGGCCGAACCCGCCTGAGCAGCGGGGACGACGGCGACGGCGGTGGCCAGCGACGCGGCGACGGCCACCGCGGACAGCTTGCGCAGCATGGAAGGGCTCCTTCGAAAGTTTGGCTCGACTACCAAGCCGGACGCCCCCGCGGCGCGCGTTATTCCACGATCACCTCGACCCGCCCCGGCCACGGCGCCAGCAACCCCTCGATCGGCTTGGCGTCCACCTCGGACGGGTTCTCGTACACCCAGAACGCGTCCTTCGCGCCCGGCGCCGAGTAGTAGGACGCGTCGCCCTTGTACGGGCAGTGCGAGGTCGTGTCGGTCGGTGTGAGGAGCTCCATCCGGATGTCCTCGCGCGGCAGGTAGTAGCGGGTCGGCAGCCCGGTCTCCTCGAGCGCGATCGCGCGCGTGGACTCAGCGAGCACCTCGCCGTTGTGCTCGACGCGGACCTTGTGCTCGCTCGGGTGGGTGGAGATGCGATGGGCAGTGGAAGCCATACCTACATGGTTGCGCATGCAGCTTCCCGGCCCTCAACCCGCCGAGATCGTCTTCCACGAGGTGCCGCAAATGATTGGCAGAATCTGCCGCATCTGTATTTTTCACTCTGCCGAAATGGTACTGTTGCTGCATGCCAGGGGCCTCATATGCTCGCCGCGTCGTCGATGACGAACTCGACGAGCTGCTCCCGGCACTGCCGGCGATCGCCATCGAGGGCCCCAAAGGCGTGGGAAAGACACGCACCGCGCTTGAGCGCTCACGCACCGTGCACCGCCTGGACGATCCCGCCGAGTTGGCGGTGGCCGAAGCCGATCCGGCCCGCCTCATCCTGGGCGAATCGCCAGTGCTCATCGATGAGTGGCAACGCCTCCCCCAGGTGTGGGACCTCGTGCGGCGCGCCGTCGACGACGGGGCCGCGCCTGGGAGCTTCCTCCTGACCGGTTCCGCCCTCCCGGGCGCGCCGCCGACCCATTCAGGAGCCGGGAGAATCGTCACGGTGAGGATGCGCCCGCTGGCTCTGAGCGAGCGACACGGCACCGTGACGGTCGGCTTGCGTGATCTGCTGACCGGCACGTCGCCCGAGATCCTCGGCACGACCGAGGTGACGCTCACCGACTACGTCGATGAGATCCTGGCGTCCGGCCTGCCCGGGCTCCGTCATCTCTCGGGCCGGGCTCGACGCGCGCAACTCGACGGCTATCTCGATCGTGTCGTCGACCGGGACATCCCGGACGATGCGGGCGTGGTGATCCGCAATCCTGCCGCGCTGCGCCGGTGGATGGCGGCGTATGCCGCCGCGGTGTCGACGACGGCCGCCTTCGAGACGATCCGCGACGCCGCGACCGCCGGGAGCGACCACAAGCCGTCCCGCACCGCCACCCAGGCGTACCGCGATGCCCTCACGCGCGTCTGGATCCTCGATGACGTTCCGGCCTGGATCCCCAGCAACAACCGGCTCAACGAGCTCGGACAGGCGCCGAAGCACCAACTGGCCGACCCTGCCCTCGCGGCGCGATTGCTCGGCGTGCAGTCCGACACGCTCCTGGCGGGCGGGAGCGCAGGGCCGGCGTTCGCCCGCGATGGCACCCTGCTCGGAGCGCTCTTCGAAAGCCTGGCGACGCAGTCACTGCACACGTACGCGGCGCACAACGAGGCGAAGCTCAAGCACCTCCGGACCGCCCGCGGGCGACAGGAGATCGACCTGGTCGTCGAACGCGCGGACGGGTGTGTCGTGGCCGTCGAGGTGAAGCTGGCGCGCGCGGTGTCCGGCGATGACGGCAAGCACCTGCGATGGCTTCACGAGAAGCTCGGAGACCGGGTTCTCGATCGCGTCATCGTCACCACCGGCCCGACGGCGTATCGCCGGCCCGACGGGATCGCCGTCGTCCCGCTCGCGCTGCTCGGTCCGTGATCGCGGCTTGAGCGATTCTTGACTTCCGCACGACCGTGGCTTGAGGGAGGGCTCCGATACCTGGGACGTGAGCCACTTGAACCCCGGACAGATCGTCGCCTCGATCGTCGCGCTGGCCAACCACGCCGCCACGCTGGCCGTCGACGAGGCCATGGACGCCGCCCGCGCCGAGCGCGCGGGCAAGGTCGAGCGCGTCGCCGCGCACGTGAGCCGGATCGCGGTCGGCGCCGCCGTCGCGGTCGGTGAGATCGCGTGGATGGCCGGCGAGCTCGAGCGCTCGGAGGCGCTCGACCTCGAGATCGCCACCGCGGGTCTGGCGGTGACGAACCTGCAGGCCTCCCTGCTGGCCATCGCCACGGCCGTCGACGGGGTGGGCGTGGCGGGCGGCCCGGTCGAGGCGGTCAAGGCCGCCGCGGCCCTGAGGACCGCGGCGCTGACGCTCGACGAGCTGCTGCCCGCGTACCAGCCGGCTCCTTAGCCGGTCATCGAGAAGAAGGCCCCGAGCAGCGCGCCGCCGAGCGCCTTCGTCGGCTGCGGGTTCGCGGGCTCCTCGATCTTCACGTCGGTGCCGTAGTCGGACAGCTTGAGCGTGAAGTCGACGGCGAGCGCCTTCAGCGGGACGGGCGAGCTGCCGGAACTGGCGGAGTTCAGGACCTTGATCTGCTGCTCGTTGAGCGCGAACTTCATGCCGAACTCGCGGAACAGGCCGTCTTCCTGGCCGGTCGAGAAGGTGAGCTTGACGAGCGGCGCGATCGCGCGCAGCCCGGCCTGATCGTCGGCGCTCATCGGCTTGCCCTCGGCCTCGGCGACCTTGACGATGCCGTCCGGGTTCAGCCCGCCGGTGAACTTCCAGGTCTTCTGGCCGTCGACCTCGTCACCCTCGGTGACCTCGCCCTTGAGGACGTCGTTGCCGTACTGGCGCAGCTTGAGCAGGGCCTGCTTGAGCTCGGCGGGGTCCGTCCCGGTGCTCTGCGTGGTGCTCTTGATGCCGTCTTCCGGGCCGTACCACGTGTTCATGAACTGGATGAAGGTCTTCGCCTCGTTCGCGCGGGCGGCCATCTGGTAGTCCTGCCCGCCCACGTTGGCCTTGCCGGAGACGTCGACGGCCGTCGGGCTGCCCTTGCCGGAGATGTCGACCTTGATCGGCTTCTCCAGGAACGGCTTGATCTGGGGATCGTCGGAAGCGCCGGAGACGTTCGCGATCACCTGGAAGGCGGCGGACTTCTGGTTGGTCGTCTCCGTGATGGCCTTGGTGAGCATCTCGGCGGGCGTCGGCGCGTTCGCGGACGAGCCGCCACCGCCGCCGGAGGACGTGGGTTCATCGGTGCCGCACGCGGCCACCGTCAATGTGCTCGCGAGCAGGAGCATCAGCGCGATCGGCTTCTTCATCACCCATCGACCATGGCACACGCGACGTTCATCCGAGCCACCCCCGAGGGTGAAATGCACCACCCCAGGGTCCATCGCGGCAAATGTTCAGGGTGGCGATCCGATTGTCGGCGCTCCGCCTGCCCCGTAGCGTGGCGGCGTGCGTAAATGGCTTCCCCTGCTCGCGGTCGCCGCCGGCCTCGCCGCGACCCCCGCCCACGCCGCCGGCACCCGCCAGTGCGGCCTGACGCCGCGGATCGACGGCGTGAGGTACCAGGTCGACGTCGTCAAGGGCCCGGTCGCCTGCAAGACCGCCCGCAGCGTCGCGTCGAAGTTCCTGCGCAACGGCACGATCGCCCCGCCGTGGCACTGCTTCCGCGGCCACGAGAGCCAGAACCAGGACTGGGCGGCGTCCTGCTCGCGCGGGAAGAACCTCTTCCGCGTGTATGCGCCGGGCTAGGGGCGGACGACCGGGTTGGTCACCACGGCCTCCAAGGCGCTCGCCGGAATCCGCTTGATCCCGTTGAGGTCCTCGTCGTTCCAGCCGCGGTCGACGGCGCCTGAGACGTAGACGCGCGGTGAGCCGGCGTTGTCGGCCACGATCGCGCCGTAGGTCTTCAGCGCCTGCGCGACGACCTTCGCCTGACCGCGCAGGCCGCTGATGTCGTAGCTCGCCTTCAACCGCAGGCGCAGCCCCATCGGCGGCTGGTTCGGGTCGGTGTTCGACGACGCCCAGTGGGTCGCCGGGTGGATGTACGCCTTCTGCGTCGTCGGCACGGTGATCCGCAGCGCGTGGTTGATCACGCCCGCGTCGGCCTCCTCGCGGCGGGCGAGCCCAGGCAGCATCGGCAGGCCGGCGGCGTCGGCGGAGGTCCAGCGCTCCGGCCGCAGCGCGTTGGACTTCAGGTCCCAGACCGCGCCGCTGTACGCGCTCCAGCCGGCGCCCTCCTTGGCGGCCGCGTAGAGCTCGAAGAGTTTGCAGTCGCCCTGGCGCAGCGTCAGCACGTGGCGGTCGCCGCCGCCCTCGACCGGCGCGTCCGGCGGGACCGGATACGGACCTGGGTCGGACTCGTCGGCCTCCTCGAACGCGATCGGGACGAGCGGCTGCGTGAACGGCACGCTCACGTAGGGAATGCCGTACTCGCCGTCCCCGCCGAAGTCCGGCCAGAGCACCATCGAGCCGAGCGACCCGACGTAGTCGTGCGACGTGTCGACGGGGTACTGCGACACGTCCGTGTTCCACGGGTTGTCCTTGGGGAAGATCGGGCACCCGCCGATCACCGGGCTGCCCGCGAACGGGTCCCCAGGCGGGGCGGGCGCGGGCGGGTCAGGCGGCGCCGGCAGCTTCGGCGCGGGCAGCGTGAACCCCACGCGACGCGCCGTCGCGCAGCGCTTGCCGCGGCACGCGCGCACGCTGTAGCGATACGCCGTCCCGGCCTTCGCGCGCTTGTCCACGTACGACGTGCGGTTGCGCCCCACCCGCGCGCTGAGCCCGGCGCGCCGCACCTCGTAGCGGGTCTCGCCGGTCGCCCGGTCCTTCCACGTGAGCTTCACGCTCGCGCCCTTCGCGGTCGCCTTCAAGGCACTCACGGGGCGCAGCCGCGCCTCGGCGGGCGCGGCCAGCAGCAGGACCGCCGCGGCGGCGGCGACGAAGACCCTCATCACGGACGTTGTATCGCGCGCCTGCGGCTCGAGCTTGAATTCCCATCCCGCCTCTCGGCATCGGTAGCGTCGAAGCACGCTGGGACCGAGACGGGAAAGCGAGCAGCAGCACGAGCCGGGACCCGCGAAGGCGGGCGAGGTGCCCGAGGCGCCGGCGTCCGCGCGGGAGCGGGTGCTTGCCATGCAGCGCACGGCGGGCAACCAGGCGACGGCGCGGTTGTTGCGCTCCGTGCTGGCGCGCGACGAGTTCAAGTGGGGGTCGAAGGCCGGCGAGGCCGACCTTCCCTATCCGGCCGAGGCCGGCGCGGCGGCCACGCTCCCCCCGCCGGTGCACGCGTACTACTTCCCGGGCGTGACCGAGCGGCGCGCGCTGATCATCGGCGGCGTGCACGGCTCGGAGCCGCAAGGAGTCGCGGTCGTCGAGAGCCTGCGCGCCGAGCTCACCAAGCGCAGCGCCGCCGGGAAGCCGCCGTACTTCACGGTCATCCTGGTCCCGAAGCTGATCGCGCGCACGCATGAGAGCAAGCTCCCGAAGGTCAAGGACCGCCGCTACGTGCCGCGCGCGCCCGGCGACTCGGCCGCGGAGGTCAACAAGACCGGGATCGAGCCCAACCGGACGTTCCCGATGCCGGGCGAGGACTACGCCGACGCCCGCAAGCGCGCCACCGGCGGCGACTCCGAGCTCAAGTTCGACCCGCCTGGCAAGGAGGGTCCGCGCAAGCCGAAGGGCGACCACGCGACCGACACGATCCTGCCGGAGAACCGGGTGCTGATCCAGCTCATCGAGCGCTTCAAGCCCGAGCGGATCGCCAGCGTCCACGCCCACTTCCTCGACCCCGGGGTCGAGGCCAAGCCGGGCGTCGAGGGCCAGCCGGCCAAGGACGGCAAGCCCGCCGTCAAGGCCAGGCCGGAGGTCAAGGGCCGCGACCCCGGGACGGGTCGGCCCGGCAACGACCCCGGCGTCTTCGTGGACCCGCGCAAGGGCACGGCGGCGGAGATCGCGGAGGACGACCGCCTCGCCACCGAGATGCTCCACCACGCGCAGAAGCGCGCGCCCGCGACGCTGCAGGGCGGCGCGCAGGACCCGTTCATGGGCAACGTCGGCGGGAAGAAGCGCTTTAACGAGACCGTGCACTACGACCCGGCCGCGGCGGGCGTCGAGGGCACCTCCCTGGGCGACTGGGCACCCGTGAAGACGCCCACGCGCGGCGCGATCACGACGATCACGGTCGAGATCCCGCAGTACGCCGGGACCGGCGTGTCCGACGTCGACGCGAAGGCCGTCGAGGAGGCGCACCGCGACGCGCTGCTGGAGATCTTCCTCGGGCCGCCGCCTACTTCACCTTCACCTTGAACGTCCAGGACTGGTTCGCCTTGTCCTTGACGACCAGCACGATCGCCTTCTTGCCGGGCAGCTTCTTCAGCGTGAGCGTCTGGCGCGCCTTCACGCTGCGCTTCTTCGCGCCCGGCGCGGTGAGGGCCGCCGACTTGAACGCCGGCGCGTCGCGCCCCGCCGTGATGCGGACGGTCAGCCGATGCGCACGTCGCTTGAGCGACACGACCGGCGGGCAGCCGTCGACCTGCAGCGGCGCGCTGACGTTCGCCACGGTGCCGTTGTGGCCGGTGAAGGCGCCCTGCACCTTCTGGCGCGCGCCGCGGCAGAGGTCCTTCTTGATCACCAACGGCATCGTCGCCCCGCCGGTGAAGGCGAGGTCGAAGCGCTCGAGCGGCACATCCGGGATGCCGGCGAACGTGTTGTGGATCACGCCGTCCTTGCCCGGCAGCCCGACGTTGCCGAACAGCGGGAGCGTCACCGCGCCGGAGAGGCTCAGCGACAGGCCGGGAAGCGCGCCCGCCTCCGGCGCCGCGAACGTCACCGGGCTGGTGAGCGCGGTCGGCAGCAGCGGCGTCGTCGCGGTCGCGCTCCCGATCCGCGCGGTCGCGGGACAGCTCCCGGCGGCGAACGCGGTCGGACTGCAGGCCTTGGCGAGGCGCTTGAGGTCGATGCCGAGCGCGGGCGGCAGCCCGACGTTGGCCACCGACGTCGCCGCCTGACCGGCCGGCACGAGCACGGTCACCCGCAGCGGCGGCGCCGCGCCGACGGCGGTCGCCCCGCGCTTGCCCGCCACGGCCTCGATCCGCGGCGAGAACGGCAGCCCGGCGCAGTCGGTCGCCTGGTACGGCGCCTCGACGGTCGCGGTCGCGCCGTCGACGCCCTCCAGAACGGCCCGCACGGCCTTCGGCGCGCAACTGGAGGCGTTGAGGATGAACCCGGGGCGGTCGAAGGTGAGGGCGAGACTCCGGATCGAGACCGGGACGCCGCCGATCAGCCGCGGCAGCGGCGTCGTGCGCACGGTCAGCCCGCCGTCGGCGCGCAGCGCGATGCTCCCGCGCACGATCACCGTGCCGAGGTCGACCGGGCCGACCTTGCCTGGGATGACGATCGCCAGGCCGGCGAAGCCGCCGTCGTACGCGCCGGTCAGGTAGACGGCGCCCGCCAGCGTCACCGGCGCGTCGCCCGTCCCCGCGACCGAGCTGACCGTGCCGACCCGCGACGCCGCCGGACACGCACCCGCCGCGGCCGACGCGTCCGAGCAGACCGGCACGCCCTTCAGCGACCCCGCCAAGCCCGGCGGCATCTCGGTCGTGACCCGCGAGAGGTCCTGCGAGCCGTCCGGGCGCGAGATCTCGAGCGTCACCGCACCGGCGGGCCGCCCCGCGAGGGTCGACTCCGCCGTCGTGCGCAGCGACGGCGCGAACGCGGCCGCCGTGCAGGCGCCGCCCTTGCCGTCGGCGTCGATCGTGAACGTCGCGGTCGCGGTCCTCGGCGCGGTTCCGCTCCATGGCGTCAGCAGCGCGGAGACGACCTTCTCGCCGCACGCGACCGGGTTGGCGAGGACCGCCTTCGGCCCGCCCTGGAAGGACAGTGCGAAGGACGTGAACGGGACCTGCGGCAGGTTGTCGAACACGGTCGTGATCTGGCCCGTCGCGGGGTCGAGCTTCACGTCGCCGGGCAGCTTGACCAGCACCCCGCTGCCGGCGACCACGACGTACAGCCGGTAGCCGTCGCCGAAGTAGACCTTTCCGCTCAAGGCGGGAAGCAGCGGCGTGATGAAGCTGACCGTGCCGACCTGCGACCCGGCGGGGCAGCCGGCGTCGGAGGCGAACTGCGCGTCGGTGCACGCCTCGAGGCCGTTGGCGACCCCGGGCGAGAGCGTCGTCCCGACCGGCAGCGCGATCTCGGCGCGGCGCACGTGCGAGTTCCCTTCGGGCAGCGTCAGCGTGACGGTCGCGCCGCTGGGGACGACCCGCTGCGTGGTGTCGAGCTTCGCGGCCACCTTCGGGGCGAACGGGACGGTCGCGCAGCCGGTCGGCGTGAACGTCGCCGAAGCGGTCGCGTCCGCGTCGATCCTCGTCGTCGCCGGGATGCATGAGGTCGGCAGCGTCATGAACGCGCTGTTGAGCGTGAGATCGAGCGCGGCCAGGCCGAGCGGGCCGGGCTCCAGCGCCGCGATCGTCGAGTCGAGCCCGCCGTCGGGCCGCAACGCGATCGCGGCCTGGTTCTTGATCAGGCCGATGACCGAGATGCCGAGACGTGCCGGCTCGCCCGGCTGCGGCTCGAGGTTGTAGACGTCGCCTGGGATCGGGACGGCCAAGCGCGGCGTCGCGACGACGCTGCCGACGCGGGAGCCCGCCGGGCAGACCCCGTTCTCGAAGGTCGCGATCGGGCACCGGTCGGCGGCGTTCGGGTTCCCGACGAGGCCGGGTGGGAAGTGCAGCGCGACGTGCGACGGCGTGGTCGCGAAGTCGGCGTGGATCGCCACTGAGGCGTGGGCGCCGGCCTGGAGCACGGACGGCGTGACGGTGAAGGAGGCGTGGGCTGGGGCCGAGAGGGCGAAGAAGAGCGCGACGGCGACCTGGGGCATGCGGTTCATCACGAAGCACGCAAACGCCGCCGCGACCAGAAACTTGCGGTCCGCGGACTCCTAGGGCAAGCGGTTCCAGAACAGCTCGGTGCGGCGCGGGGCGACGAACGCGTCGAGGGCGTCCTTGTGCGGTGTCTCGAGCCCTTCGCGATACGCGAGCAGCTGCGTGATCGTCTCCTCCTGCACGGCATGCCCGGCCCGCGGCCACTCGTCGGCGAGGTGCACCAGCGACGTGAAGAGCTCGATGTCGTCGAGCGGGCGCAGGTGATAGGTCGCCATGAACCCGGTCAGGTAGGCGAGCGACTCGGTCGCCTCGGTGCCGCTGGAGACCTGCTCGCGGATGACGCCATGGTCGAGCGCCGAGATCTTGCCGCGTTTGAGCTGTTTGTCGAGCCACACGGGGAAGTCGTCGCGCGGCTCCGTCGCCCGCCAGCGCCCGACCGCCTCGATCGCCTTCTCGGTGTGGTGGATGTGCTCGAACTCGTGCAGGACCGTCCCGCGCAGCGAGATCGGGTTGTTGAACGCCAGCGGGCCGATCTCCAGCATCGGCTCCTCGAGCGGCGTCGTGCGGTCGCAGGGCACCGGACCGGGCTTGCCGGCGTGACCGCGCGCGTCGGCGAGGTCGATGTTGACGTTGACCTTCCCCGCCAGCGGGCCGCCCTCGGTGCTGTCGTTGACGTCATCGGCTCGCAGCCCGACCTCGGAGACGAGCAGGCCGCACAGCATCCGGCGGGCGAGCAGTACGCGCTCGGGCTCGCCGGACCCGTTGAGGTCGCGGATGTACGCCTGCTGGTCGAGCCACGACATCGGCTCCTTGGGCGACGAGACCCGCGCGAAGCGGACCACGCGGCCGACCGGGAGCATCGCCGGCACCGAGTGGGCGGGCGAATCGAACGGGACCATGTCGGTCTCGAACGCGCGCAGACGGCCTTCGGCGTCCTGGACGACGACGCCGATCTGCCCGCCCGACGCCGCGGCCACCGCGGCCTCCTGCTCGGTCTCCCAGCCGTCACCCACCTCATGCTGGGCGGCGATCTCGACCGTGACCATGAAGTCGCCGGAGACGATCGATCCGACGGTGAACGGGGGCGCGAGCGTCGCCGGTGCCTGCTCGCGGCGCCGCGCCAGCCGCCCCGCCGCCTGGTTGCCCGCGCCACGCTGGACCGCGAGGAGCAGCGCCGCCGGAGCAGGCTGCGCGGGCGCCGGACCGTCCTTGGCGAGCTGGTCCGGCGGGCGGTGTCTGCGTCGTTCGCGCGTGGCGCCATTCTCATGGGGCTCTAACGACGGCGTCAAGGGAGGAACCCACACCACACGACTAGGGAAACCTCCGATGCGGCGAGCGCCTCCGCCCAGCACTCTCCTAAGCCGGGACTTTATGAAACGGCAAGGAGACGCTCCGGAATGACCTGCACGGATGCACGGCGAGCACGGAGGGCGGCCATCTGGCTGCTCACCGCGCTGTTCGCGCTGCTCGGCACCGACGTTGCGGCGGCCGCCAAGGCGCCTGCGCTGAAGCTCTCGAAGCTCTCCGGCGCCCCCGCGACGGTCGCTCCCGGCGACGCGTTCACGGTCAGCGTCACGGTGAAGAACCCCGGCAAGCGCAAGGCCAAGGCGCAGACGGTCAGCGTCTCGCTGTCAAAGCTCAAGCTCAACGGGAGCTTGAAGGTCAAGGCGTTGAAGGCCCGCACGTCGGCCACCGTCAAAGGAAAGGTCACGGTCCCGAAGACCGCGGCGGCCGGCACCTACAAGCTGACGGCCTGCATCGGCAAGGCGTGCACGACGGGCGCCACCGTGGCCGTCAAGGGCACGAGCGCCGCGCCCGCCCCGCCGGCCCGGCCCTCGGGCGACACCGTCAACCTGCCGCCGGGCCCGGCCCCGCTGCCGCCGGACAACCCAACCGCCACGCCCACCCCGGGCGGGCCGAACCCGACGCCCACGCCGGACCCCGTCGTCGAGGACCCCAAGGACGCCGCCCCGCCGCTCGATCCGGGCGCCGCGACGAGCGTCTATGACTCGACCAAGTTCCTCTACACCGGCGCCAACCCGATCCAGCGTGACGTCGCGCCCGGCGCGATCAGCGACAAGCAGGTCGCCGTGCTCAAGGGCAAGGTGCAGGATCGCGTCGGGGAGCCGATCGGCGGCGTCCGCGTCACCGTGCTCGATCACCCGGAGCTGGGCGAGACCAACACGCGCGCCGACGGCCAGTTCGACATCGCCGTCAACGGCGGCGGCATCACGCTCTCGTTCGTCGTGGCCGGCTTCCTGCCGGTCCAGCGCACGCTCGCCCCGAACTGGCAGGACTACGAGACGCTCGACGACGTCGTCATGGTCCCGGTCGACCCGAACGTCAAGACGATCGACCCGGACTCCGCCGAGCCGTTCCAGGTCGTCCGCGGCACGACGTCGTCCGACAAGGACGGCAACCGCCGCGGGACGCTGCTGTTCCCGAAGGGCGTCCAGGGCTCGATGAAGCTGCCCAACAGCACCACGAAGGCGCTCGACGAGCTCAAGGTCCGCGTCACCGAGTTCACCTACGGCGACCAGGGCGACGAGGCGATGCCGGGCTCGCTCCCCGCCAACTCGGGCTACACGTACGCCGCCGAGTTCAGCGTCGACGCCGCGCTCGCCGCGGGCGCGACCCAGGTGGACTTCGACAAGCCGCTGATCAACTACACCGAGAACTTCATCGGCGCGCCGGTGGGCAGCGCCGTCCCGACCGGCTACTACGACCGCACCGACGGCTCGTGGAAGGGCGGCAACGACGGCCGCGTCATCAAGGTCGTGTCCGAGGCCGGCGGCATCGCCGGCGTCGACACCGACGGCAACGGCCAGGCCGACACGGGCCTCGGGATCACCGACGACGAACGCAAGCAGATCGCGGCGCTGTACGAGCCCGGGCAGGAGCTGTGGCGCGTCCTGATCACCCACTTCACGCCCTGGGACCACAACTGGCCCTACGGCCCGCCGCCGGGCGCGCGCCCGCCGCAGCTGAAGGAGTTCGAGTGGAAGGACCCGAACGACCCGTGCCAGCAGAAGGGCTCGGCGATCGGCTGCGAGACCCAGACGCTGCAGGAGGCGATCCCGGTCACCGGCACCGGCATGACCCTCAACTACTCGACCGACCGCACGCCGGGCTGGAAGGTCGACGAGACGATCCAGATCCCGATCGTCGGCCCGACCGTCCCGCCGCGCCTGAAGGGCGTGCAGCTGACGATCGACGTCGGCGGCGAGAAGATCGAGAAGCGCTGGTGCGACCCGAACTTCCCCACCACCGGGGCGAGCACCTGCAAGGACTATCCGCTCATCACACCCAACATCAGCATGCCGTTCAAGTGGGACGGCAAGGACGCCTATGACCGAACGGTCAACGGCCGCGTGACGGCGACGATCCAGGTCATCTACGTCTACGAGTTCAACTACTACGGCGCCGACACGGACGAGTGGCAGTCGAGCTTCAGCCAGTTCGGCTCGGACTCGCAGGTGTTCGACGGCCGCTACGCGTGCGGGAACGTCTCCGGCAACATGGACACGCACTTCTTCTGCGGTGTCCCGGTCGGCCAGACGATCACGCGGGCGATCGGCTCGTGGGACGCGCGGGCGGCCAACGGCCTCGGCGGCTGGTCGCTCTCCGACCACCACGCCTACGACCCGGTCGAGCGCGCGCTGCACCGCGGCGACGGCGCGACGACCCGCGCCGAGGCGCTCCCGCCGGTCGTCGTCAAGGTCGCGGGCACGACCAACACCGGCGTCGGCTCCGGCCGTGGCGGCGCGAACTACCCGAAGGACGGCCAGCTCGCGACCGAGGCCAACGTCGACTACATGGGCGACTACGTCCGCTCCCCCGACGGCAACCTGTACCTCCACAACGGGCTCAACCGCAACGACATCTTCCGGATCAGCCGCGACGGCAAGATCTACGCGTTCGCCGGCAACGGCAACAAGGCGTCGGAGATCACCGGCGAGGGCGGCCCCGCCAAGGACGCGAGCCTGGGCACGATCTCCGCGCTGGCGGCCGCGCCGGACGGCGCGCTGCTGATCGCCGGCTACTCGATCGACAACTACGCGAACACGATCCGCCGCGTGTCCCCGGACGGCTCGAAGGTCGTGACGATCGCCGGCTCGGCGACCGATCGCCAGCGGCCGCTCAACGACGGCAAGCCCGCGCTCGAGGCGCACCTGGGCCAGATCTACGACATGACGACCGCGCCCGACGGGACGATCTACTGGGTCGAGCGCAACGGCCCGACCAACGGCTACAAGGGCCGCCTGCGCAAGCTCGCGCCCGACGGCATCGTGACCACCGTCGCGGGCGCCGGGACCAAGACGGTCGGCCTGACGGGCATCCCCGCCGCCGATGTCAGCCTCAACGGCGACCCGCGTGGCGTCGCCGTCGGCCCCGACGGCTCGATCTACATCGCCATGGGCTTCGAGAAGCTCGTGATCCGGATCGCCCCGGATGGCATGGCCACCCGCTTCGCGGGCAAGGGCGACCGCACGGAGCGCGGCAAGATCGCCACCGGCGGCAAGGCCAACACCTCCTACATCGACACCCCGTACTCGATCGCCGCGGCGAACGACGGCACCGTCTACATCCGCTCGCTCGGCAACGATGTCAGCCCGTCCGCGTCGGTGATCCTCAAGATCGACGAGGACGGCATCCTGCGCCAGGCGGCGGGGCGCATGCTCGGCACCTGCGGCGCCGGTCGCCCGGACGGCGAGAGCGCGTCGAGCGTGTGCATCTCCAACCACTCGACGACGATCGGGATCGACGGCGACGGCGGCGTGACGTTCGCCGACGGCCGCTACCTGATCCGCAAGGTCGCGCCGCCGCTGCCCGGCTTCGACGCCGAAGGGCTCGCGCTGCCGTCCTCGGACGGCCTCGAGGTCTACGAGTTCGACCGCCTCGGGCGTCACCTGCGCACCCGCGACGGCCTGACCGGCGTGGTGACGAAGACGTTCGAGTACGACGCGGCCAAGCGGCTCGTCGGCGTGGTCGACATGAACGGCAACCGGACGAAGATCGAGCGCGACGGCGCCGGCGTCGCGACCGCGATCGTCGCCCCCGGCGGGCAGCGCACGGCGCTGGCGATCAATGGCGGGTGGCTTGAAAGCGTCACCGATCCCGCCGGCAAGGCGCACACGCTGACCTACCACGCGGGCGGGCTGCTGGCGAGCTTCAAGAAGCCCGAAGGCGGCACGACGCGCTTCGACTACGACGCCGACGGGCGCCTGACGCGCCACCGCGGCGCCGACGGCGAGGAGCGCACGCTCACCCGCACCGAGGGCGAGTTCGGCCCGACCGTGGCGATCACGACCGCGGGCGGGAAGGTCACGAAGTACTCGATGGAGGTGCTCGCCAACGGCGACCGCCGCCGCACGGTGCAGCAGCCCAGCGGGGCCAAGAGCACGTCGGTCGTCGGCGTCGACGGCATCACGACGCTGACCGAGCCCGACGGGACGAAGACCGCGGTCGAGTACGCGGCGGACCCGCGCTGGGGGCCGCAGGTGCAGATCGTCGCCGACAAGACGGTCACGACGCCGAGCGGCAAGACGACGCGGACCAAGCGGACCGACAGCGTCGCGCTGAGCGAGCCGCGCAACCCGTTCGCGATCAACCAGCTGCGGACGACGTTCGACATCGACGGCAAGCAGTCGTCGTGGACGTACGCGAACTCGCAGGTCACGCAGCGCAGCGCCGAGGGCCGCGAGACGGTGCAGACGCTCGACGCCAAGGGCCGCGTGATCAAGCAGACGCTCGGCACCGGCGTGAACGCGATCGACTACACCTACGACGCGCTCGGGCGTCCGAAGACGATGAAGCAGGGCAGCGAGCAGACGACGTTCGCCTACGACGACAAGTACCGGCTGGCGTCGAGCACCGACGCCGCCGGCAACGCGGTCTCGTACGTCTACGACGACGCCGACCGTGTCATCGAGAAGCGCCTGCCCGGCAACCGGGTCTACAAGTACGCCTACGACGCCAACGGCAACGTGAAGTCGCTGACGACGCCGCGCGGGAAGGTGCATACGTTCGGCTCGACCGGAGACGACCGCTCGAAGTCCTACACGCCGCCGGGCGCGAGCGCGTACGACCGGACGTACTCGACCGAGCGCACGCTCGACGCGACCAAGCTGCCCAGCGGTGCCACCCAGGCCAACGGGTTCGACGCGGCCGGGCGGCTGAAGAGCGAGGACCATGTGCAGACGACGCGCGCGTTCGCCTACGACGGCGACCTCGACCGCTATGACACCGCGACCCGCACGCTGGCCGGTGGCGGCGGCGTGCAGGGAATCACGTACAAGTACGACGGCATCATGCCCGCGTCGCTGGAGTTCACCGGTGCGGCGGCCGGCAAGTACGAGTACACGATCGGCGACCGCATCCTGCCGACGAGCGAGAAGCTCACCGTCGGTGCGACGGAGATCACCCGCGCGCTCGCCTTCGACGGCGACCGCCTGGCGACCAAGACCGGGCCGTTCACGATCGAGCGCTCCGGCCCGGCGGGCGCGGTGTCGAAGATCACCGACGGCAAGCTCGCGCTCACGTACGCCTATGACACCAACGGCCGTCCGGCGACCCGCACGCTGTCCGTCAATGGCACCGAGCGCTTCTTCCAGAAGTTGACGTTCGACAACACCGGCCATGCCACTGCCCGCGAGGAGCGCGTCGAGGGCGCCGCCGACGCGCTGGCGTACACGTACGACGGCTCCGGCCAGCTGCGCACCGTCAAGCGCGGGGCGACGCTGCTGGAGGACAACGCCTACGACGCGTCCGGCAACCGGATGGGCGACGGCGCGGCGTTCGACGACCGCGACCGGCTCACGTCGCGCGGCGGCAAGGCCTACACATGGGACGCCGACGGGTTCCTCACCGGCCGCGGCGCCGACACGTTCAGCTACTCGCGCGACGGCGAGCTGCTGTCCTCCACCGTGGGCGGGACGACGACCACGTACGCGTACGACGCCTTCGGGCGGCGCACGGCGGCGGGGACGACGAAGTACCTGTACGGCAACCCCGCGAACACGTTCCAGGTGACCGCGACCGTCGCCGCCGACGGTGCCGTCACGACCTACTACTACGACGCCGACGACCGCCTCTTCGCGGCCGAGCGCGGCGGCGAGCGCTACTACGTGGGGACCGACGCCGTCGGCTCGCCGCGGCTGGTCGTGCGCGCCTCCGACGGCTCGGTCGTGCGCAAGGTGACGTATGACTCGTTCGGCGTCGAGACCGATGTGAGCGGCGCGTTCGAGCTGCCGATCGGCTACGCCGGCGGTCTGCGCGACGCCGCCACCGGGCTCGTGCGCTTCGGCGCCCGCGACTACGACCCCGCGGCCGGCCGCTTCACCGCGAGCGACCCGACGTTCTTCCGCGGCAGCGCGGAGAACCTCTACACGTACGCGGGCAACAACCCGGTCACCCAGCGCGATCCCTCGGGCCTCGCCTGCGTCGGCTGGTCGATGTACGCCACCTTCGGCGGCGGCATCCAGTTCTGCCGCGACAACAAGCTCGACTGGGACGCCGACTGGTCGGTCTGCGTCGAGGGCGGCCTCGGCGCCGGCGGCGGCCTCGACGTCGACGTCATGGGCGGAGCCGCGGACACCGGCGCGTCGGCCTTCGCCGAGCTCACCGGCAAGCTGGGCATGGTCGGCGGCACCGTCGGCGGCGAGCTCGACCTCGGCTGCATGAACGCCAAGGCGGGCGCGAAGGTGATGTACGGCTGGGGCACCGCCGGCATCGACACCACCGGCTCGATCTCGGTGGGCGGCGGCCAGAACGACCTCCCCATGCCCGGCGCCCGGCTGGAGGGCAAGATCGGCCTCAAGGGCTGCAAGAAGTTCGCCTTCATCTAGGAGCCGGTTGACGAATACCGGTACGCCCGCCGCGGCACATCCGCCGCGCCTCGCGCCACCCACGCGGCTCACGGCCCAGAGGGCCGCATCGCGAGCGCGGGCGTCCCGAGTCACTGGCGGCTGCACCACGGCGGTCGGACCGACCATTCCTCAACCGACTCCCAGTAGATCAACGCGCCGGGAATGTTCGCATTCGGACATTCCCGGCGCAGGACTTCGGGAGCGGATAGCGTCGCTCGTGCGTCATGGAGTTCCTGATCCTCGGTCCACTCGAGGTACGTGACGAGCGCGGTCCGGTGGCGCTCGGTGGGAGCAAGCCGCGCGCGATCGTGGCGCTGCTCCTGCTCAATGCCAACCGCGCGGTGAGCGCGGAGCGGTTGGCGCTGGCGCTGTGGGGCGAGGACGCGCCCGCGCGTGCGATCAAGACCCTGCAGGTCCACGTCTCACGACTGCGCAAGGCGCTCGGCGACCCCGACACGATCAGCACCTCACCCGCGGGCTACACGCTCCGCGTCCGTCCGGGCGAGCTCGACGCCGAGCGCTTCGACCAGCTCTTGGAGGACGGCCGGCGCGCGCTGAAGGCCGGCGAGGCCGATCGCGCCGCGGACCTCCTGCGCACCGCCCTCGGCCTGTGGCGCGGGCCCGCGCTCGCCGACCTGCGCGACGAGGCGTCGCTCGGGACCGAGTCCGAACGGCTCGAGGAGCACCGGCTCAACGCGCTGGAGCTGCGGATCGAGGCCGACCTCGCCCGTGGCGGCGAGTCCGAGCTGATCGACGGCGGCGAGCTGCAGCGGCTCGTCCGCGAGCACCCCACGCGCGAGTCGCTCGTCGCCCCCCTGATGCTGGCGCTGTACCGCCGCGGGCGCCAGACGGAGGCACTCGAGGCGTTCCGGGAAGCCCGCCGGCGGCTCGTCGAGGCGGGTGGCATCGAGCCCGGTCCCGAGCTGCGAGCCCTGCAGGCCGCGATCCTGCGCCAGGACCGCTCCCTGCTGGGACTCGGCGACGCGGAGCTGCCACCCGAGCTCGAGGGCGAGACCGGACAGCCGCTCGAAGGGCGAGACATCGAGCTGGCCTGGCTGCGTGAGCGGTGGGAGGGCGTCCGCGCGGGCGCGGGAGCGCTGATCACGCTGCGCGGCGAGACCGGGATCGGCAAGAGCCGCCTCGCGGCCGAGTTCGCCGCTGAGACATACCGCCGCGGCGCGACCGTGCTGTACGCGGACGGCGCCGGGCCGCCGGCGGCGACGCTCGGCGTGCTCGCCCGTGCTCGCGCCGCACCGGGGCCGACCGTGGTCGTCGTCGACGACGCCGAGCGCGCGCCGGACGAGGTCCGCGACGCGCTGGAGACCTTCGGCGCCTCGGTCTCCGGGGCGCCGGTGCTCGCGCTCGTGCTCGAGGCGGGCGGCGGCGACGGGGGCGAAGGCCTCGTGCTCTCCCCGCTCGATCCGGGAGCGGTGCAGGCGATCGTCACCCGCTACGTGCCCGACGGCGACCCACCGTCGGAATGGCTGCTCGGCGCGAGCCGCGGCGTGCCGGGCGCGATCCACGAGCTCGCCGGCCAGTGGGCGCGGCGCGAGGCGGCGCGCCACGCGGAGGAGCGGATCGAGACCGGCGCGCGGCGGACCGCGGAGCAGCGCGCCGACCTGCGCTCGCTCGAACGCGAGCTGGCCGACGACCTCGAGGTGCTCTCCGCGGCGCGGGAGACCCCGGCCGCGCCGTCCCGCGTCACCGGCGTCTGCCCGTTCAAGGGCCTCGCGTCCTTCCAGCAGGCCGACGCCCAGTACTTCTTCGGGCGCGAGCGGCTCGTCGCCGAACTCGTCGCGCGGCTCGTCGGCGCGCCGCTGCTGGCGATCGTCGGGCCGTCGGGCAGCGGCAAGTCGTCCGTGCTGCGCGCGGGCCTGCTGCCCGCGCTGGCCGCCGGCGTGCTGCCCGGGAGCGAGCGCTGCCCGGTCGTCGTCATCCGCCCGGGCGCGCATCCGAGCGCCGAGCTGGCGGCCGTGCCCGACGGGCCGGTCGTACTCGCCGTCGACCAGTTCGAGGAGACGTTCACGGTCTGCGAGGACGAGCAGGAGCGCGCCGCGTTCGTCGCCGAGCTCGTGCGGATCGCGCAGGCGAGCGAGGGCCAGGGCGCCGTGGCGATCGCGATGCGCGACGACTTCTACGGGCGCTGCGCCGAACACCCGCGGCTCTCGCGCCTGGTCGCCGACAACCACGTGCTCGTGGGCGCGATGGGCGACGACGAGCTGCGTCGCGCGGTGGAATGCCCCGCGCAGCGGGCCGGGCTGATCGTCGAGCCCGACCTCGTCGACGCGCTCGTCACCGACCTGCGCGGCGAGCCGGGTGCGCTGCCGCTGCTCTCGACCGCGCTGCTCGAGCTCTGGCAGGGGCTCGCCGGCCGCCGCCGCCTGCGGCACGCGGCCTACGTCGAGGCGGGCGGTGTGCGCGGCGCGGTCGCGCGGCTCGGCGAACGCGCCTACGGCGCACTGGACGTCGCCGAGCAGGAGATCGCCCGGCGCGTCCTGCTGCGGCTCGCCCCGATCGACGACGAGGGGGCGGTCGAGCGGCGCCGGATCGCCCGTGCGGACCTCGGCGGCGAAGCGGTCGAGGAGGTCGTCGAGCGGCTGGCCGCGAACCGTCTCGTCGCGCTCCACGGCGGGACCGTCGAGCTCGCGCACGAGGCGCTGCTGCGCGAGTGGCCGCGCCTGCGCGGCTGGATCCAGGAGAGCCAGGACGTCCGCCGCGTCCAGCGCAGCCTCAGCACCGAGGCGCGCAACTGGGTCCGCCTCGACCGCGACGAGGGCCTGCTGCTGCGCGGGGCGCTCCTCGCCGAGGTGCGCGAGTACATCGACCCGGACACGCTCGACGTCGCCGTCGAGCGCGAGTTCCTGGCCGCCAGCCTCGAGCGCGCCCGCCGTGAACGCCGCGCGCGGACGCGGCGCTGGGAGATCATCGCCGGCGCGCTGCTCGCGGGTGTCATCGCGATCGGCATCGTCGCGATCATCGCGATCGACCAGCGGCGCGGCGCCGAGCGCGAGCGCAACCTCGCGCTCTCGCGCGCGCTCGCCCTGCAGTCGGCGCAGACCCTCCCGGACGACCCCGAGGTGGCGCTGCGGCTGGCGATGTGGGCGGATGACACCGCGACGACGCCACAGTCCACGGCCGCGCTCCGGCAGGCGGTCCTCGGCTTCCGCCAGCGAGCGGTGCTGCGAGCCGACCCGCGGACGTCACAGACCGCTGCCTTCAGCCCGAACGGCAACTGGATCGTGACGGGAGGGGACAACGGGAACGCCTTCGTCTTCAACGCGGCGACCCGCGCCCGCGCGGCGGCGCTCCCGGGCCGGGCGGCCGTTCTCAGCGCCCGCTTCTCGCCCGACGGGACGCGGATCGCGCTCGGGTACGGGGACGGGACCGTGCGCGTGACGGGCGCCACGCTCGAGGCGCCGCACGTCGTGCTGCGCCTGGACGGTCCCTCGATCGACCGCGTCGCGTTCAGCCCGGACGGCAAGCGTCTCGCCGCCGCGGCCGGCGACGGCACCGTGCACGTGGTCGCCGACGGCCGCACGACCGACGTGTCCGTGGCGGACGGCATCCCGATCCGCGGGGTCGACCTCGATCGCGAGGGACGGATCGTCACCGCGGACGACGCCGGCGAGGTGCGGCTCTTCGCGCCGGACGGGACGCCGATCCGGACGTTCCGCAAGGGCGACGGCGTTCCCGCGAGGGACGTGGACTTCAGCCCGGACGGCAAGCTCGTCCTGGTGGTCGGCGAGGACCACCTCGCGCGGCTGTTCGACGCCCGCACCGGGGCGTCGCTCGGAGAGGTGTCGGCCGGCCCGCGCAAGCTGACCAGCGGCGCGTTCAGCCCTGACGGCGAGCGGTTCGCGGCGGGCAGCTACGACGGGACGGTCCGGGTCTGGACGACGGTGGGCCATTCCGAGCTGTTCGCGCTGCGCGGCCAGCAGTCGCGGGTGCTGGACGTCGGCTTCGGCGCGTCCGGCGACCGCCTCGTCAGCGCGGGCAACGACGGGCGCGTGAAGGTCTGGGACGCGTCGGGCATCCGCGCGTTCCATCTGCCGTCGCAGGCGTCGGGCGTCGACTTCAGCCCGAGCGGACGGTGGATCGCGACCGGCTCGGACGTCACCGGCGACGGCACGGTGCGGGTGTGGACCGCCGCCGACGGCACGCTCGCCCGGTCGTTCTCCGGCCCGGCCGGCTGGACGCCGGCGCGGTTCTCGCCGACCAGCGACGAGCTCGTGATCGGCCGCGACCCGACCGCGTCGGCCGAGCGGGTCATGCTCCCCGACGGCCGCCCGCAGCGGGCGGTGCAGCTCAAGGAGGGCAGTGGCATCAACATCGCGCGGCTCGATCCCACTGGGCGGCGTCTCACGGTCGCGGCGTTCGCCACCAACGAGGCCGTCGTCCAGGACGTCCGCTCGGGCCGGAGCTGGAGCCTGCGGGGCGGCCCGCCCGAGATCGTGGATCTGCAGGCCTCTCCCGACGGCAAGCACGCGGTCGCCGCGTCGCGTGAGGGCGAGCTGTACGTCTGGGACCTCTCGCGCCCCGATCGTCCCGTCCGCACGCTCCGCGGCCACACGGGACACATCAACACGCTGGCCTACAGCGACGACGGCCGGGTCGTCACCGCCGGGGCCGACCGAACCGCCCGCGTCTGGGATCCGCGGACCCTGCACCCGCCCGTGGTCCTGCGCGGCCACACCGACGAGGTCAACGCCGCGCAGTTCACGCCGGACGGCAAGCGCGTGATCACGGCGAGCGCCGATGGCACGGTCCGGCTGTGGGACGCGCTCGGCGGTGACGCCCTGGTCAAGCTCGAAGAGCAGCCCGACGTCCCGCTCTATGACGTCACGCAGGGTCCCGGTGGCAGCATCGCGACGCTCGACGATCACGAGATCGTGCGCGTGTTCCGGTGCGAGGTCTGCGGGCCGCTCGGTCAGATCCGAGCGGCCGCGCGTGCCCTGAAACCCCGCGCCTTGACCGCGGTCGAGCGCGAGCGCTATCTCACCGACGTCCGCTAGGACGAGTAGCGGTTGCAGCAGCACGGCGTGAACGCCGTGCACAGCGGGCCGAGGTCGCTCACGGACCCCATCGTGCCACCTGACATCGACGAGCGGAAGTCGCCCGCGCGGACGAACTCGCCGGACGTGAAGCGGCCGATCAGCGACTGCGTGCGGCCGCCCGCGACGACCTGGGCGTCGGCCTTGATCCAGAGGACGTCGAGCTCGCCGAACGCGGCCTTGTCCTCCTTGATGCGGTCGCGGAACGCGATGTCCTGGACGCGCATCGCGATGTAGTTCTCGGCCGTGTCGTCGAAGAACATCACCTGCCACCTGCCGTCGCCCGCCGCGCTGCCAGGCATGTCGACCGCGTCGCCGAGGTAGCCCGCGAGCTTGACGAGCTCGGTGCGGCTGCGCGAGTCGACGAACGTCTTGATCGCCTTCGCGACCGGGTCGCCGCCGAGTGACTTCTTCGCCTCGGGGCCGTTGCGGAACTTGACGCTCTTCGCCGTCGTGGCCAGGTCGTACGCCTGCCGCGGCGTCTTCTTGCCGAACAACGACGCCGCGAGGCCGACGACGAGCGGGTGCGGCGAGAGCGGCTCGCCGGCAGGCGTGCCGTTGCCGTTTTCTTCTTCCGATACACCCATTGAGTTGTTCCTCCTAATTGATTGAGGAAACGTTAGCGGCGTTGGAGCGGCAAGGCCAGCGGCGAGTCGGCGGACGGGTCGTGGAGACGCAGGAAGAGCCAGCCGATGCCACTCGTGCCGCGGAACAGGCCCGGCGTGGTCCCGAGCAGCCCGCACGGCCAGTCGCCGCCGCCGAACCGCTCGAGCGCGGCCTCGCCGAGCGCCGCGGCGGTCGTGTGGTCGCCGGCCTCGATCAGGGCGTCCGCCGCCCCGGCCATGCCGTGGCAGAGCGAGAGGTCGTCGATCGAGAACGGCAGCCGCGTGCACACGTGGTCGTGGGTGGTGCTCGTGGCGACGCGGGCATCCTGCGCGTGCGGGCCATCCCCGAGCAGCTCGTTCGCGCGCAGGCGGCTGAGCGCGATCCCCGCCTCGCCGTAGCACCACGTCCCGACCATCCCGGGCGTGTGCGCGCCACGCCGCGACGGCAGCCGCAGGTCGGGCCACGTCCCGGACGTGACATCGAGCCACGACCGCTCGTAGGCGAACGCCCCGCGCGCGGCGTCCGCGAACCGCTCGTCACCGGTCGCGGCGAACAGCTCGAGCAGCGCCCAGGCGATGCCCGCGGCGCCGTGCGCCGCACCGCACTGAAAACTGTCCCGCCGGCGGGATGCACCCCGCCACGCCCACCCGTACCGGTTCACGGTCGCGTCCCGGAGCAGCCCGTCGCCGATGACACACGCGGCCTCCACCTCCCCCGCGGCGACCAGGGCGGCGAGCGCGCCGGCCGCGCCGAGCACGACGTCAGGGCACCGCCGCGCGGGGACCCGGCGAGGCCCGCCGGCGCCTGCCGCCGCGGCGGCGCCGCGCCGCGCCGCTGCGCCGGCGTCGCCCGCCGTCTCCGCGGCGGCGCGCAGCTCGCGCTCGGCCCACGCCGCCGTGAATTCGTCGCCCGCCGCGACCAGCTCGTCCTCGCCGAGCAGCGCGCCCGCCTCGCGCGCCGCCCACGCCACTCCGAGCGCGCCCGCGAACAGGCCGTCTCCCGTTCCCGGCCGGGTCAGCGCGTGACGGAGCGCGCCGAGCGCCGTCCGGCGCACGTCCCCGTCGCCGGTGCGGGTGAACAGCTGGGCGAGGAACAGGCCGATGCCGGCGGTGCCGTCGTAGACGAGCGCTCCGACCGGGCGGTACTCGGGCCGCGACGGGTCGCTCGGCTCGACGACGGCGCCCATCCAGCTGCAGCCCCCGTCATGCCACACGGCGTCGGCGGTGATCGCGCGGCCGATCCCGGCGGCCGCCTCGAGGAAGTCAGAGGACATGGCGACCGTCCAGGAGGGGGTCGAGATAGGGGGCGTCCAAGGCGACGCCGTCGCGGGCGAACCGCCGCTCCACGACCGCCAGCCGCTCGTCCTCGCCGGCCGGGCCCGCCTCGACGAGCCCTTCGGCGAGCTGCGCGCACCGGCGCTCGCCGAAGCTCTGCGGGCCGCCATGGTCCTCGGCGAGCCCGAGCCCGGGCCGCAGCGCCAGCGCGAACGCCGGCGTGAACGGGCGCAGCCAGCACGCGAGCCGCTCGGCGACGCCCGCGAGGTGCTCCCGCTGCGCGCGGAACGTGTCCAGCCCGATGTACAGGACGGCGGCGTCGCAGCGGTCGAACAGGTGCGCGTGGTGGGCGATCTTCAGCCGGAACGGCACGCCCGCGGCGTTCAGGTGCCGCGTGAGCGCGCCGACGAGCGCCGCCGCCCCGCGCTCGGTCACATGCCAGTAGGCCCGCACGAGCTCGGTCCCGCGGACGTCGCCGGCGTCGCCGAGCAGGGTCAGGAACCCGGGTGAGAACGGGGACGGCCCGGCCGGCAGCGGCACGCTGACCGTCGCGCCCTCGTCCTCGCAATCTGAGCGCGCCGCCCGCAGCCGCAACCCGCCGCGGGCGAGCACCACCATCTCGCCGTCGGTCCGCTCGACGGTCCAGCCGCCGTCGCGTCCGCCGCGCCCCGTGTCGGCGCGGGCGACCGCGTACGCGAGCCGCGCGTCGCCGCCCGCCGGGTCCGGCTCGCCCCAACGCGCCGGGCCGACGCGCCCACGGCAGTAGAAGGACGTGTAGAGCTCCTGCGTGAGCCCGTGGACGAGGTAGCTGTCCGGCGCTCCCTCGGGCGCGTGGCCGCTGCGCCGGCCGAGCCACTCGTAGCGGTCCGGCGGCAGGATCGTCACCGCGCGCAGCACGCCGCGGACCTGTTGGCGATAGAGGCTCATTGTGCGACCTCGCCACACTGGGACGCCTGAAACCCGCGGCTGGTCCCGAGCTGAACGTGGGCCAGGCTCATCCCCGCAGCCCCAGGACGTTCCACGCGTAGAGCCCGGGCGAGCGGAGCATGTTCTGAGCGAGCTGCGTCAGCGCGAGGATGTGCCCGGACACGACCGACGCGCCGCGCGCGTATTCGAACGCGATCTCCAGCAGCCGGACGGCCACGAGCTCGGCGATCTCGATCGGCGAGGCGGCGGCCGAGCGCCGGTAGCCCGCCCAGAGCGCATGCATCTCCGGCCCGCGCCGCTCGAGCCCGGCGCGCGCCGCCGCGGCGACCGCGGCCTCGTCGGACTCGCGCGCGATCACCCGGATCGCGTCGATCGCCGCGCGCACGTAGTCGGCGAGCGCGGACGCCAGGTCGAACGCCGGCCAACCGGGCCCGGCGAGCTCCCAGTCGATCACCAGCACCCGCGTCCGGCGCCGCCCTCCGGGCGCCGTCACGAGCAGGACGTTGTCCCAGCGCAGGTCGCGGTGGGCGAAGCCCGGCTCGTAGCCGCCGTCGCGCAGTCGCAGGAGCCGTTCGCAGAACCCGTCGTCGGCCTGCACGCGCGCCAGCAGCTCGATCGCGCCCGAGCTGAACGTGCGCACCCGCTCGAGCGCGGGCTCCGGGAGCGTCACGCCCCACGGGCGATCGTCCCCAGGCAGTTCCTCAACCTCGACTTGAGCCTGATGGATGGCTCCGAGCGCCTTCCCCAGCGCCCGGGCCGAGGCGGGCGAGTCGCGCCGCCGGCTCCAATCGAGCGCCGCCGGCGGCGACGCGAGCACCAACCGCCCGTCTTCGTGCGCGACCACCCGCGGCACCAGGCCGGCGACCGACTCGTCGGCCGCCAGCGCACGCAGGACGGTCGCCTCGCGATCGAGCGTCCCGCCGCTTCCCGCCTCCTTGACGACGAACGCCGGACCCGTCGATGAGGTGACGAGGAAGACCGCGTTGCGCCGCGAGACCTCGGTGACCACCAGGTCGCCGTCGAGCACGGCGCCCGGCTTGACAACGCCGAGCGACAGGAGATAGTGGGCAATCCGTGAGTGTTCAAGCATTCGGAGGACCTTGATGCCGTTGCCCATCCATATCGCGTTCGTCTCGCTGACGAAGGACGTGTCCACGCGCAGCCTTCTGCAGGTGACGGCGGCGATCCAGAAGCAGGTGACGCGCGACTTCGCGCCGATCTGGGGCGTGACCGCGACCATCGACGCCTTCGGCGACCTCGACAGCGTCCCCAACGACTACCTGCCGATCGTGGTGTTCGGGGAGACCGGTGAGCTCTGCGACGAGCTGGTCTCGCTCGTGGGCACCGAACCCGCGGAGCGGCTGCTCGACGAGTTCGACACCAACAGCGTCGCCGGCGTGCACCTCAACGCGCTCACGCGCCAGCCGTTCGCGCTGGTCTCGGCGACCGACGCGTGGACGGTGCTGGCCTCCCACGAGGCGCTCGAGATGCTGTGCGATCCGTTCGGCAACCGGCTCGTGGCCGCGGCGCACCCGACCCGGCCGCGCCAGCGGGTCAAGTACCTGATCGAGGTCTGCGACCCGTGCTGCTCGCGCTGGTACCCCGTCAACGGCGTGCCGGTCTCGGACTTCTACACGCCGCGGTACTTCGACCCGGTCCGCGGGCCCGGCGTTCGCTACAGCTACACCGGCGCGCTCGACTACCCGCGGCAGATCCTCGAGAACGGCTACCTGACGTTCCTCGACCCGAGCGACTCGCAGCTCTACCAGCAGCGGTTCGGGGAGGACGAGCCGGTCGTGCTGGCCGGGCTGGCCGAGCTCGCCCGGTCCGGCCTCCCGCTGCGCACGCTGGTCGACTCCAACCCGCTCACGCCGCGGCTGAACCCGCGGGCGCTGCGCGCGGCGGAGGCCGCCGACGCCGCCGACGACCCGTACCGCGGCGTCAGCGAGGCGGCCCGAGGCGCCGCGCTGAACACCGCGGAGGCGTTGTACTCGATCGCGCGCGGGATCGGCTGACCCGGTCAATCGATCGCCTCGGCCAGCTGCTGCAGGTGCGCGTTGCCGCGCAGCTGCGTGAGGCAGCGGCCGCGGATCGGGCCGATGCTGCCGACCGGCATGTCGAGGTCGCGCGCGATCTCGTGGTAGCTGCCCGCCGTGTCGTCGAACAGCGCCCGCATCAGGCGCCGGTGGCGCGGCGGGAGCCCGGCGAGCGCGCGGCTGACCGCTTCGCGGCAGGCGGCCGCGTCGAGGCGCGCCTCGGCGTCGTCGTCGGTCGAGACGTCGCTCGCGAGGTCGTCCGCCGTCGGCAGCTCCTGCGCGTTGCGCTGGCGCAGCCGCTGGCTCTCACGGCGCGCGGTCGTGGTCAGCCACCCGCCGAGCGCGCGCGGCTCGCGCACGCCGCGGATGCCGCCCATCAGCCGCATCCACGTGTCCTGCACGGCGTCCTCGGCCTCGTGCAGGCTCAGGCCCTGCGCCCGCGCCACCCGCAGCAGCTGCGGCTGGAAGCGGCGCACGAGCCCGTCCCAGGCGCGTTCGTCGCCGGCCGCCGCGGTCACGACGAGCCGGTCGAGGTCGGATGGGTCGAGATGGATCAGCGATGGGCTCATGGGCACTCCTCAAAGGGGAAGTTGGAGTGCCCGAGACCTTCCGAGACGGCGGCTACAGCTCGCCTGCGGTCCGGTTACAACCGCTTACAGCCGGGGTGGGTGACGAGGTTCACCCCCACGATGGATACAAGAGGGCCCGCGGCCGGACGAAGATACGCAGTACAGGAGGTTGACCCCCTCCCACAAGCAGAACAAGGCCACCGGGCAGTCCCGCTCCCTCCCCCCGACACTCGCCGGCCTCTCTCTTCATCGGACCGTCGCGCCTGACCAGCGCGGCGGTCCGCTCCTCTTTAAAGGACGCTTTCGAGCGCGTCCAGCGCCGGCTCGGGGTCGCGGCGGCCGACGCCGATCCGGAAGCGGTCGCGCGGGACCGCGCCCAGCTCGGACGCGTAGATGTCGCCCGGCAGCAGCACCACCCCCACCTGCTCGACGAGGTCGCGGCAGAAGCGGCCGGTGTCATCGCCGAGGTAACGGGGGAAGCAGACGCAGCCGCCCTGCGGGTGCTCCCACTCGAAGCGGTCGGGGTGACGAGCGAAGAAGGCGTCGAAGACCGGGAGGTTGCGCTCGATGATCGCGCGGTTGCGACCGCGGACCGCATCACCGTGCCGGAGCGCCAGCGTGGCCAGGAACTCGCTCGGGCCGGCGTTGCAGATCGACGTGTAGTGCTTGCGGCGCTCGAGCTGCTCGAGCAGGGCGCGGTCGTGCGTCGCGAGCCAGCCGATCCGCAGCCCTGGCAGCCCGTACGCCTTCGACATCACGTTGAGTGAGATCGCTCGCGGCGACAGGTCGCAGGCCTGCGGGAGCGTGCGCGCGGGGTCGAGCTCCAGGCCGCGGTAGACCTCGTCGCTGAACAGCACGATCCCGCGCTCGTCGCACAGCGCGGCCAGCGCCTCGAAGCTCGACCGAGACGGCACCGCGCCCGTCGGGTTGTTGGGGAAGTTGACGGCGACGAGCCTCGTCTCGGGCCGCAGCAGCGCCTCGAGCTCGGCGAGATCCGGCGCCCAGTCGTTCCCGGGTCGCAGCACCCACCCGCTCACGTCGGCGCCCGTGCGCAGCGTCAGCGTCTCCATCGACTGGTAGTTGGGAACGGTGACGACGGCGTGATCGCCCGGGCCGAGCAGCTCCTGCAGCGCCCAGAACATCGCCTCCTCCGCGCCCGCGAACGCGAGCACGTCGCGGTCGGGGTCGACCGTGTCGTAGGTCGCGGCGATCGCGGCCCGCAGCTCGCTCGACCCCCACGTCGGCGCGTAGCCGAGCCCCAGCGCCTCGAACGCCTCCCGCTCGCCGGACATCTCCAGCAGCTCGCCGATCGTCAGCGTCTCGGCGTCGGAGGCCGTCAGGTGGTACTTGGCCTTGAACTCCCACTCGCCGAGGTAGACCTCCAGGCGAAAGTCGGGCAGCTGGACGGTCACCGGCGGATCTCCTTGAGCATCGAATAGACCGTCGCGCGGGAGACGCCGAGCGCGGTCGCGGTGTGGTCGGCGGCGTTGCGGGTCGCGAACAGGCCCGCCTGCTCGAGGCGGCGCAGCAGCTCGAGCCGCTGCGCGCGGGTGAGCCGCTCGCGCGCAAGCCCCAGCTCGGCGCAGTAGTCGGCGACGCCGGACGCGATCTGCTCGCGCCAGTCGCGCTCGAAGAGCTCAGGCGGCGGCGCGACGGTGGGCGCGAACAGCGCGCCGAGCACCCGGGCGGCGTCGGCGAACGGCGCCCGGTCGAGGTTGACGCACAGCAGCCCGCGCGGCGTGCCTGCCGCGTCCGGGACGACGGCGCTGACGGCGCTCAGCGGACGCCCGTCGAGCTCGACCTTCGGGTACGGGCCCTGCATCGGCTGCTCGCCCCAGTGGGCGGGCAGCTCCTCCAGCAGCGATCGATCGCCGACGGAGCGCCCGCTGAACGGGTTCCAGATCGCGAGGATCGTGTCCGTGGCGAGGTCGTGCACGACGACCTCGGCGTGCGGGTGCAGCAGCGCGGCGATCGCCGCGCAGGCGGGTTCGATCGCTCTCAGCCAGGGCGCCATGCCCTGACAAAGTATCTAGCCCTGGACTAATTGTCCAGCCAACTCGGCGACGACCTCGCCCGCGGACTGGATTCGCTCGATCGCGCCCACGCTCTGGCCCGCGTAGAGCGCCATCGCCGCGATGTCACCCGTCGTCAGCGCGTTGGGCGACACGACCGACCAGCGCGTCACCGGGAATGTGACGCCGCCGAGCGTCGTCTCGCCGACCGGCTCGGTCTGGGACCGGCTCGCCGCCGCGACGCAGGAGGTGAGCACCCGGTGCGGCGCGGCCGGCCACATCATCGAGAAGGCGTCGGTGATCACCGTGTCCTCGCCGGTCGCCACGAGCAGCGCGCCGACGTAGTCCTGGTGCGCGCCCTCCTCGAGCGCCTCGTGCGTGGCGACGAAGCGCGTCCCGACCCGCGCGGCCGCGGCACCCGCGGCCAGCACCGCGGCGACGCCCCGCGCCGTCGCGATCCCGCCCGCCGCGACGACGGGAACCTCCACCGCCTCGAGCACGCCGTCGAGCAGTGGCAGCAACCCGAGCGTCCCTCGCACGTGGCCACCCGCCTCGAAGCCCTGGGCGACGACGATGTCACACCCGGCCGCGGCGGCGAGGCGCGCCTCCTCCACCGAGCCCACCTGCCAGGCGGCGAGCGCGCCGCCGGCGTGGACCATGTCGACGAGGCTGGGGTCCGGTTCGCCCCAGAAGAAGTCGACCAGCGGCGCATACTCCGCCGCCACCTCGACGACGGTCCGGTCGAGCAGGAACGGCACGAGGAAGTTGACGCCGATCGGGCCGGGTGGCAGCGCCGCGAGCGTCGCCTCGAGGAGGTCAGGCGGCTGCAGGACCCCGCTGATCATGCCCGCCGCGCCCGCCTCGGCGACCGCGACCGGCAGCGGCGGGTCCGACGACACGCCGCCCATCGGCGCCTGCTGGATGGGAAGGCGGCAGCCGAGCATGTCGGTGAAGCGCGTGGAGAGGGTCGGGATCACATGGCCGAGCGTAGGTCCGGCCCGGTGGCCGTGACAATCGGTGGACCACCCTGATCTTCAGGGCGTCGTGACCTGGATCCTGAAGCGCATCCGCCACGGCGCGCGCTCCAGGGCGTCCCCGGTCACCAGCGCGTTACCGGGCGCGGCCATCGGCTCGAACGCGACGAGCGGCTCGGCCAAGGGGGCGAAGAACTGCGCGTACGGCGCGCCCTCCAGGAACGTGACCGTGATCCGGCGGTTCGCGCCTTGGAGGACGAACGGGCCGTCGACGTCGGCCAGCGCCTCGTCGTGGGCGCTGTCGCCGAGCGTCGTGGCGCCGCGTTCGCGCGGGTGGCGGCCGCCGGTCGGGAGCATGTGGTCGTCGAGCTCGAGCGTCGTCGCGGCGCCGATCTCGACCCGCCACTGCTCCCGCGGCTCGCCCGGAAGCTGCAGGAACGGATGCCACCCGAACGCCACCGGCACGTCCCCGTAGACCTCGGTCGTCGTGGTCAGCGCGTCGGGCGTGAGGTGGTGCTCGACCCGCAGCTCATGCGGAAACGGGAACGAGGGGTCGTCCCAGGTCTTGGTGGCGGAGACGAGGTCGTGCCGCTGCTCCTCCACCACCCAGCCGTGCCGCGCCTCGGGGAGGCCGTGCATCGGCGAGCCGAACCCGTCCTGGCGCGCGGCGGAGGCGTCGACCGCCTTGCCGTCGAGCTCGAACCGCGCCTTCGAGAGCCGGTTCGCCCACGGGTACAGCAGCGGCGACCCGGTCGTCTTGCCGGCGTGCACGAACGTCGACGCGTCCGCCCGCTGCCCCAGCAGCTCCTCGCCGTGATGGCGCAGGGACGTGACGAGCATCGCCGCCGTCGGGGCGATCGTCGCCTCCAGAGAGCCACTGCCCAGGACGACCTCCACAGTTGCCGGAGCGTAGCGTCTTCGGGCATGCGCTCCGACATCGCCCCCGGCGGCACCTTCCCGGACTACGAGCTTCCCGACCAGGACAGCGTCACCCGCAAGCTCTCGGAGATCCAGGGCGACGACCCGATGATCCTCACCCTCGCCCGCGGTCACTACTGCCCGAAGGAGCACCAGCAGCACCTCGAGCTCGCCGCGTTCTATCCCAAGATCGCCGTCGCCTACACCAAGATCGCGACGATCTCGACCGACGAGCACCACACCAGCCAGGAGTTCCGCGCCTCCGTCGGCGCGCAATGGCCGTTCCTCGAGGACCCGGGCCGCACCGTCCAGAAGGACCTCGACATCCAGGAGTACACCGACCCCGACAACGACCCGATGATCCCGCACACGCTCGTGCTCAAGCCGGGCCTGGTCATCCACACGATCTACAACGGCTATTGGTTCTGGGGGCGCCCGTCCGTCGTCGACCTCTGGCACGACCTGCGCGACGCCTTCGCCGAGGTCCGCCCGGACTGGGACCTGGGGAAGCCGGGCCTGCGCGAAGCGTGGGAGGCGGGCGACTTCTCGCACTTCCACGGCTGGGACAAGCGCCCGCCCGCGTGACCTGCGGCTACATTCCAGCGCGATGATTTCGCGCAGGATTCCCCGAATGTCTTTCGCGACGCTGATCGCGAGCGTCGCTGTGGCCGGCCCGGCGGCGGCGGCCGCGGAGGGCCCCACCCGCGATGAGCTGGTCGCCCGCGCGAAGGCGCTCGGGCTCGGCGCCAAGGCCGACACCATCGCGCGCGACGCGCTGCCAGGCGCCCGCCTGGTGGCCGGCGGCGACGGAGCGCTCGGGGAGTCGCGCCTCGGGGGCGAACCCGACCTGCCCGCGGGGACCCCGTGGCCGCGCTGTGGCGGCCACCGGCTGAGCTTCCTCGCCCAGCTGCGGCTGGCGGATGTCGCGGCGCTCGCGCCCGGAGCCGTCCCGGCGAACGGCGGCACGCTCGCCGTGTTCGCCGACCTCACCGAGAACGCGGACGGCGTCACCGACGTCGAGGAGGCCGTCGGACCGGTGGGCTCGAAGACCTGCGTGGTCGTGCGCACACTGCGTGGGCGGCTCGCGCGCCGCCCCACGCCGAAGCGGGTGGCGAAGCTGCGCAACCGGCCGGTGCAGCTCAAGCCGACGCTGACGATCCCGGACTCCATCATCGGCGAGGAGCGCTACGACCTCGATCGCAAGGCGACAGACGCCTACGCCGAGCTCGAGTACGAGGCCGCGCTGGGACGGTTGGAGACCGTCACCGAGTCCTCGCCCGTCCACCAGGTCCTCGGCTGGCCCACCCCCGTCCAGGACTCGCCGCTGTACGGCTGCGGGAAGACCGTCTCCAAGCAACCGAGCCATCGGCTGCTGCTCCAACTCGACTTCGACGAGCGCCTCGACTTCGCGATCGGCGACGGCGGAGCGCTCTATCTCTCGGGCCGCGCGGGGGATCTGCGCGCCGGGCGCTTCAACCGCCTCTGCGCGGAGTTCCAGGAGGGCTGAAGCGACATGCGCCGACTGCTCATCGTCGCGGCCTTGCTCCTCGCCGCGCCCGCGAGCGCGAGCGCCGCGCTCGAACAGGTGCCGCCGACCACGATCAGCGGACCGCGCAGCGAGTGCGTCCAGTCGACGGGGCCGACGGGCGAGGTGCTGGCGGCGACCCGCACGCGCCTGCAGCTGCTGCGGCCGACGCGAGAAGGCTTCAAGGCCGAGGCGACACCGGATTTCGATACCCCGCCCGTGCCCGACTGCGGGTCGGCGTCGATCAGCGCGAGCGGCTCGGGCGTGATCGCCTGTTGCAACTTCCGGGAGGGTCCGGCGGCGGCGGTGCGAGAGCCCGGGGGCGCGTGGAGCGAGCCATCCGAGCTGGCGGAGGAGGGCTACGCCGGCGTGATCGCGCTGGCGACGGCGGTGTCCGAGCGCGGAGACGCGCTCGTCATGTACTCGGCCGAGTCGTTCTCCCGCGACGATCGTGGGGCGGTGCGCTTGTACGCCGTCCGGCGGAGCCCGGGCGGAGGGTTCGGTGAGCCGGAATCGCTCGGCGGACCGTACGGCGACGACGTCAGGGGGTTGCAGGCGGGTCTGACGGCGGAGGGCGAGGCGATCGTCCTGTGGGAGACCCCGGACGACTTCGATGCCGTTCCGCGGCGCAACACCGTCGACCTGATGGTCGCGACCGCGCCCGCCGGTGGGCGCTTCGGCGCACCGGTGAAGCTGGCCACGATGCCGCGACTGTCGCATGCGTCGCTGGCGGTCGCACCCGACGGCCACGCGCTGGTCGCCCTCGCCGACGCGACGACCGTCCGCGTCGCCGAGCGCGCTCCCGGCGGGGCGTTCGGCGCATCGGTGCCGGTGGTCGCGCACAAGGACCCCGTGGGCGCGTCCACGCGCGCCGCGCTCGACGGCGCCGGGCGCGCGGCGATCGCGTGGACCGGCGTCGCGTTCGGAGGCGTCGGCGCGGTCACCCGCGCCGCACCTGGCGCCTTCTCCGCCCCGGTCTCACTCGCCCCCGCGGTGCGCCGGCTGCCGTACGACGCGTTCCTGCTGCAAGACGGCGGCCTCACCTACGACATCCCCGCCGGGGGTTGGTGGTTCGGCGGCGCCGAGATCCAGACCGGCCTCGATCCGAGCGGCGCGTGGGTCACCTGGGACCAGCCGCAGGCGGCGCGCGGGCCGTTTCACGACCTGGCGGCGGTCGCGACGCTCCCGTTCGACGGCTCGCCCGCGCTCACGCAGACGGCGGGAACGCCGACCGCCAGTGCCGGCGAACCTCGCCGCGTCGCGCTGCCGGATGGCACGCCGGGCCTGATGTGGCTCGACTTCCCGGATGACGACCACATCCGCCTGCGGCTCGCCACCGAGGGCGCCCCGGTCTCGCCCGCCCCGCCGGAGCTCCGCGTCGGCCGCCCGCTGAAGACCGCGCTGGGCGTGAACGACAAGCTCCGCCTCCCGGTGCGCTGCGGCGGGCCGTGCGAGATCCGCGCCGAGCTCGTCGGCGCCTCGTGGGCCGACACACTGCTCCAGCTCCCACGCGGCGGGTCCGGAACGCTCGTCCTGGACAGCTACGCCGAGCCGATCGCGCCACGCCGCCCCGGCCGCGTGCGCGTGCGGCTGGTCTACGCCGCACTCGACGGCGCGCGGACGGCGACGCGCACCGTGTCGCTCCGGCTCTCCCAGCGGCGCGCCGCGCCGATCGCGTGGCCGCATCTGCACGACCTGCGCGCGGTGCGCCGCGGCAAGCGGATCGAGGTCTCGTGGACGGCCGACAAGCCGACGGAGTCGAACTTCCAGGTGACCGGCTCCACCACGCGCTCCCGGTTCGAGCTGCCGGTTGCCGTGACGCTGCTGTACGACCGCGCACGAAGGCGGGCGTTCAGCGTGACGCTGCCCGCCGCCGAGGTGCGCTACGTCACCCTCTACAGCTTCGGGCCGCGCCCGTACAAGACCGTCGTCCGCGTCCGCTGATCGCGATCAGGCGTCCGGCGTGCGCCCTCCTCGCCGCTCGATCGCCTCGGGCAGCACCGAGCCGGGGAGCCCGGAGAGCTCGCCGACCGGACGCACCTGACGCGCGAACTGCACGGCCATCGGCGCGCTGAGCTGCTCGGCGCTCGTGGCCTCCTTGACGCGGTGGAGGCGGACGACGATCCGGTCGAGCGTCTCGGGCGTGACCTCGGCCGCGGGCACCCGCGCCATGAAGTCGTACACGCCGCGCTCCGCGAAGTGATGCCCGTGCTGCTCCGGCGGACCCTCGGGGTTGGGGAAGGACCGCTGCAGGCCGAGATCGGGCAGCGCGCCGGCGTGCAGGAGCCGGTCGTCGAGGGTCACCTCGTACGCGTTGCCCGCGGGGAAGCCGGTGACCTGGCCGAGGGGCCCGGAGACGAGGTGGCTGTCGACGATCGAGAGCTCGCCCTCGCGCACCCTGACGCGCATCCGGATGTACTGCTCGTCCTGTCCGGCCGCCCCCTGGTCGCCGCCGGAGCCCTTCGCCTGCTGGTCGCCGAGCCGCAGCTCGCCGCCGGCCGCGTCGGGCCCCTGCGCCTTGAACGGGGCCTTCACGCGGGACGCGCCTTCAGGGGCCGCCGCCACCGCGGTCTTGCTCTGGCCCTCGTAGCTCGGGATGTGTTCCGCGGCGGGAGCCTCGACCCGCGCGTCCGGTTTCGTGGGACGGCTCTCGTCAGGCTGGAACGCCGGCCGCCGCTTGGACGATGTGCGCTTGGACTTCTTCATGGTCCGCTCCTTCACCAGTTCCGGCCGTAGCGATAGTCGTGGATCCACCGGTAGTAGATCTTGCTCAGGGCGTAGCCGCGACGCCCGTCGATCACTCCGAACCAGTCGGTGTTGTGAACGTAGAGGTTCGGTTGGCCCGCGGCGCGCCCGGAGAAGTTGGCGACCTCGAAGCGGTCGACCGGGCCGAGGTTCCACTCGCCCACCCAGTCGCCGATGAAGCTCGCGCTGAGCGCTGTCCCCGACGAGACCATGCGCCCGAGATACTCCTCCGACCAGTCCTCGTGGTTCCACGCCCAGAGGTCCGTGCGGCCGTTGCCGTCGAGGTCGGCGGCGAAGAACCGGTCGTGCCGCGCCAGGCCGCCCCACCCGGGGACGTCGCCGTCGTACCGGCGCACGAACGCGAGGCCGCTCCCGTTGGAGCGGAACATCCCCAGGTACGGCATCGACCAGTCGTCGCCGTTGAAGATGTAGATGTCACAGCGCCCGTCGCCGTCGAAGTCGCCGAGGATCAGCTTGTCGTTGCGCGCGAGGCCGCCCCAGCCCGGGATGTCGCCGTCGAAGCGGGCGGTCATCGTCAGGCCCGACGCCTGCGAGCGGAACAGCCCGACGTACGCCATCGACCAGTCCAGGCCGTTGAAGATGACGAGGTCGTCGCGGTTGTCGTTGTTGAGATCGCCGACGAAGATCTCATCGTGCCGGGCGAGCCCGCCCCAGCCCGGGATGTCGCCGTCGTAGCGGTTGGTCATGTTGAAGCCGGTGCCGGTGCTGCGCAGCAGCCCGACGTAGGTCATCGACCAGTCGTCGCCGTTGAACACCACGAGGTCGTCGCGTCCGTCGCCGTCGAGATCCGCGCGGTAGAAGCGATCGTTGCGGGCGAAGCCGCCCCACCCGGGGATGTCGCCGTCGTAACGGGCGATCAGCCGCAGGCCGCCGGCGCCGTCGGACGCGAGCAGGCCGAGGTAGGGCATCGCCCAGTCGACCCCGTTGAAGATGACGACCTCGTCGGCGCCGTCGCCGTTGAAGTCCCCCACCACGATCTGGTCGTTGGGCTTGAACTGCCATGAGCCGGGCACCCGTTCGACGCCGCTGAACGTGTGCGCGAAGCCGCTGCCGTCGGCCTGGAAGAGCTGGATCGAGGTGCCGTGATGAAGCAGCACGTCGGTGCGCCGCTGGTCACCGAAGAACCGGCCCGCGTACGCGTTGCGGAAGTGGTGCTCGGTCTCGCTGTCGCGGTGCTGCTTGTTCGACGTGTAACAGACCGGGCAGAACTCCGGGCTGTTGCCGTTCATCCGGCAGTTCTCGACCGGGCGGTAGATCCCGGTCTCCAGCGTTCCGCCGCCCTCGAACAGGCCGGCGTCGAAGTTGCTGCTCCACGTCGCCGGTCGCGTGCCCTGGTTGTAGTTCGCGCCGGAGCCGACGCCCGTCGGCAGCGGCGTCGTGGGCGCGATGAACTGGCGCCACTTCGTCGTCGACCGGTCGGTGTTCGTCGTCAGGTTGATCCAGCCCTGCTCGCCGCCGGTGTAGTTGCCGGTCACCGAGTACTCGTCCGCGAACCCGCCGATCCCGTGGCCGAACTCGTGCGCGATCACGGTCCAGTCCACGCCCATCGGCACGTGCGCCCGGCCACCGCCGCCGCAGCCGCCGTAGTTCGGGTTGTTGAGCACGACCAGGATCTCGTTGGCGTCCGGCACCCACTTGTTGATCGCCGCCTGCAGCCGCACTTCCGTGTTCGCGCCGTACTCGAGCCAGCAGTGCGACCACGACCCGCTGAAGATCATGCCGAGCGCCGTGTTGTGGATCGTCTCGGACGCGATCGTGTCGTCGCTGGGATCGACCGTGCCCTTCTCGTCGTACGTCCGCACGCTCACCCCCGAGTCCACCGACTCGAGGTTCACCCGATAGATGTTGAACGCCGAGGCGTCCTCGGAGAAGTAGTCGTGGCCGAACACGCCCTGGATCAGGGTCGTGTCCACCCAAGTGTTGTAGGCCGCCTGGTCGGCGGCGGTGAAGCCGTCCCCGAGGACGGCGATGTTGCGCTTCGTTCCGGGAGCGCCTGCTCTTCGGAGCACCGTCATGCTGTCAGCCATCGATCAACGATCCCTGATCGATACAGAAACAACAAACGGTCCTGCCGGCGGGACACTGCGGCAGCCCCCGAATCCGAGGTCTGCCGCAGCGATTGAAGTGGAGACGGCGGGAATTGAACCCGCGTCCGCGATCGCGTAAAGGACGGTATCTACGAGCGTAGCCGGTGCTCTAGATCTCGCCCCCTGGTCGCTTCACCGGCGAGGTCTCAGGGGGCCAGCCCGATCGAATGTCCCCGCGGTCAGCTCAGGCCGGCTGATCCTTGGGTGATCCTGCTATCTGACTCGGCCTGATCCCGCCGCAGGCTGCGGGGGCCGAGACTCTTCACCTAGTTTCGGCTAGGCGATGAGCTGGAAGTCGTGGCTGGTCGCCACGGCCGTGCGATCATTCGCATTTGTTGTTACCGGGGTTTTACGAGGCCTCCGGTACCTCGACTCGCAACCGACCCCACGAACCGACCACGTCGAAGCCTGTCGTCCCCGGGGTTGTCTAACCATTGTAGTCAGCAATACGGGAAACGCTGCGCCGGCGCGAAGCCGAACTTCCCGCCCTTGGCGAAGAGGTAGAGCGGGTTGGGGTCCTGGCCGGCGCGGATCAGCTTGGTTCCTCCGAACGACAGGCGGGCGACGTAGTAGCCCTTCCCGGGTCGCTTGACCTTCAGGGTCGCGCCCGCGGCGCTGAAGCGTGCGCGGCTCTTCGAGACCACGGGCCCCTTGTACTTCTTCGTGCCACGGCAACCGGTGACGCGCTGCAGGGACAGGGTCGCGACTCCACCGGCGGCTTCGGCGGCGAACTCCGTCGTCACGGCGAATCCGACGCGGCGGGCGCTGCGCGAGCCGACGACCCGCGATCTCTTGCGCAGGAAATCGGCGCGGACGAGCACCGGCGTCGGCGCCGACCAGTCGCCGAAGAAGTTCACGAGCCTGTTCTCCTGATCCTGCCCCTGCGCCACGACACGCGCCTGGCACGCCCACTCACCCGGTCGTGGGAACTCGTCCTCGGGCAGGTTCTGCGCGGTCGCGCCCGCTTCGGGAACGACGGTCGCGCCGAGCGTGCATTGGACGCCGGGCATCCCACCGCGCGGCTCGGGCGCGGTAACGCGGTCCACGACGCCCGACGTCTCGATGCGGCGCAGGACGAGTTGCCCGACCACGGTCGGCGTCAGCATGGCCGCGACGCCGAACGACCCGGTCGCGGTCTCGCCCTGCGTCAGGCAGTCGCCGCGGTCACCCGCCAGCACGGAGACGGAGACCGTGTACGTGCCGTTGCCCTCGAACTGCAACTCAGGACCGGCGGCGACGATGTCGCCGGCCGCGCCGTTGCGCCCGGTGCAGAACGGCGCGGAATTGGGCTGGACCGAGGCGCCGTGCGGGACGGCGGCGATCGTCAGCGCCGCGCGCTGGAAGCCCGCCGTCTGCAGGCGGTAGCCGATCTCATACCCGCCGACATAGCTCGACACGGGCGCGGACGCGAGCGGGATCCAGTCGCTCACGGCCTCGTGGGTGTCCCACGGCGTCTCGCGCAGGAACAGCTCCGGGGGCGCGGCGGCTGCGGGGGCGGCGAACAGCAGGCTCGCGGCCAAGATGAGAAGAAGCCGCGCCATGGGCGGACACTACCGGCCGTTAGGGTGCGGATCCATGCGGAGCTTCGATGTTGTGGTGGTCGGCGCGGGGCCGGCCGGGGAGGTCGCGGCCGGGCGGCTCGCAGAGAAGGGGCTGAATGTCGCCATCGTGGAGGACCGACTGGTCGGCGGCGAGTGCTCGTTCTGGGCGTGCATGCCGTCGAAGGCGCTGCTGCGGCCGTACGAGGCGCTGGCGGAGGTCAAGCGGATCCCGGGGGCGGCCGAGGCGGTGACCGGCGGGCTCGACGTCCCGGCGGTGCTCAAACGGCGCGACGAGGTCATCCACGACCTCTCCGACGACGCCCAGCTCCCGTGGCTGGAGGATCGCCACATCACGCTGGTCCGCGGGCACGGACGGCTGACCGGCGAGCGCCGCGTCACGGTCGGCGACGAGGTCCTCGAGGCCCGCCGCGCGGTCATCCTGGCGACCGGCTCGGCACCGAAGGTCCCGCCCATCCCGGGCCTGCAGGAGTTCGATTGCGCCTGGACGAACCGCGATGCCACAGTGGCCAAGGCGGTCCCCGAGCGGCTCGTCGTGCTCGGCGGCGGCGTCGTCGGCGTCGAGCTCTCGCAGGCGTTCCAGACGCTCGGCAGCCAGGTCACGCTGATCGAGGGCGCGCGGCGGCTGATCCCCAACGAGGAGGAGTTCGCCTGCGTCCAGCTGACCGCGGCGCTGCGCGAGTACGGCGTCGACATCCGCACGGCGCAGAAGGCGGAGCGGATCACCCCCAACGACGACGGATCCGTGACGGTCACGACCACGGACGGCAGCGAGGCGGTCGGCGACAAGGTCCTCGTCGCGCTCGGCCGCACGCCGCTGACCAGCGACCTCGGTCTCGAGGTCGTGGGCCTGACGCCCGGAGAGCTGGTCAAGGTCGACGCCCACAACCGGGTCCCCGGCCGTGACTGGCTGTACGCGATCGGCGACATCAACGGCAAGGCCCTCTTCACCCACATGGGCAAGTACCAGGCGCGGGTGACCGCCGACTGCATCCTCGGCCACAGCCACGTGATCGCGCACGGCGCCGACGGCAAGCTCTCGCCGCGGGTGATCTTCACCGAGCCGCAGGTCGCCGCCGTCGGGCACACCGAGCAGAGCGCGCGCGAGGCCGGCCTCGAGATCGAGATCGTCGAGACGTCGACGAGCGGGAACGCCGGCGGGTCCTTCTATGGCCGCAACGCCCCCGGCACGACCCGCTGGATCGTGGACCGCGAGCGACGGATCGTCGTCGGCTGCACGATCACCGGCGCCGAGGTGGCGGACTTCCTGCACGCGGCGACGATCGCGATCGTCGGCGAGGTCCCTCTCGAGCGGCTTCGCCACGCCGTGCCGAGCTTCCCGACACGCAGCGAGATCTGGCTGAAGCTTTAAAGAAGTCGACGCGGAGGGAGCCGCTCGAGGTCCCTCCACCACGCCCCCGGCAAGCCGGCGACGTCGCTTCAGGGCGGCGGGCCTTTCACCTCATGGCCTCGCTCTTTGCGTCTCAACCTCCGCGTCTGGGCAGAACCTATTCGTCACCGATGCCACAAGGCAAGACTCTGAAATCCGTTCATCCCGCATCCTCCGTGAATTCATGACTTCAGGCGCATTCGTCCGTCAGGACTCGCGCTTCCGCGGCCTGCCCCACGGCGGCCCGGAGCGCCACCACCTCTACGTCGCGCTGGCCTGCCCGTGGTCGCAGCGCGCGGTGATCGTCCGCGCCGTGCTCGGCGTCGACATCGGCATCTCCTACGCGCACCCCTACCGCGACGAGCGCGGGTGGGCGTTCACGGGTGGGCGCTTCACCGACGAGGTCAACGGCTGGGACTTCCTCGAGGCCGGCTACCGCGCGACCGACCCGGAGTACGACGGCCGCGTCAGCGTCCCTGTGCTGTGGGACAAGGAGGACGAGCTGATCGTCTCCAACGAGTCCGCCGACATCATCCGCATCTTCAACGACTGGGCCGACGGCGATCTCTACCCCGAGGCCCTGCGCGACGAGATCGACGCGGTCAACGAGTGGGTCTACGCCGAGCTGCAGAACGGCGTGTACCGCGCCGGGTTCGCCCGCTCGCAGGAGGCGTACGACGAGGCGTTCCGCGGCGTGTTCTCAGCGCTCGAGCGGCTCGAGGCGCTGCTCGAAGACCGCCCGTATCTGGCGGGTGACCGGATCACCGAGGCCGACTGGCGCCTGCTGCCCACGCTGCTGCGCTTCGACGCCGTCTACCACACCCACTTCCGCTGCAACGGCAAGCGGCTGATCGAGTACCCGAACCTGATCCGCTACGCGGCCGACCTGTACAGCCGGCCGCGCATCGCGGAGACGTTCGCGCTCGACGAGGTCAAGCGCCACTACTACACGACCCATGACGAGCTGAACCCGAAGCGGATCATCCCCGCCGGGCCGCTCGACCTGGGATTCGTCAACGCCTGAAGGAGCGCTCCATCTCGCGCTTCATCTCGCGCTCCTTGATCGCCTGGCGCTTGTCGCCGACGTCCTTGCCGCGGGCGAGCGCGATCTCGACCTTCGCGCGGTTGCTGTCGGAGAAGTAGAGGCGGGTGGGGACGAGCGTCAGCCCCTTCTCCTTCGTCTTGCCGATCAGCCGCTCGATCTCGCGCCGGTGCATGAGGAGCTTGCGCGGGCGCTCGGGCTCGTGGTTCTCACGCGTGGCCGGCGCGTACGGCGGGATGTGGACGTTGTAGAGCCAGACCTCGCCGTTGACGACGGAGGCGTAGCCGTCCTTGAGCTGGGCCTTGCCCTCACGCAGCGACTTGACCTCGGTGCCCGTGAGCACCAGGCCCGCCTCCCACTTGTCGAGCAGGTTGTAGCGGTATGACGCAGAGCGGTTGGAGGCGATGTCCGGCACCCCTCCAGTTTGGCAGGCGCTACTTCACATTCAGGGTCGCCCGCATGCCGGCCTTCTTGTGGCCGGGCAACGAGCAGTACAGCGTCCACTTGCCCTTGGTGAGCGTGCCGCGCCACTCGGCGACTGCGCCCGGCGACGTCTCCGGGACCGCGGCCGCGCGTGAGGTGCGCGCCTTGCCGGCGGGGACGAGCCTGAGGTCATGCGGGTCCTCGCCGCGGATCGCGAGCTGGACGATCGCGGGCCCCGGCTTGACCGTCGTGCGCGAGAGCGTGAAGCGGAACTCGGTCGCCTCGACCAGCACCCGGGCGGGGGCGGCGATGCTCGCGAGCGGCGTCGGGGGCGGCGAGTAGATCACTTGACCAGCACCGGGCGACCGATGCCGCGCGCGTCGGGGAGGATCGCGAGCGGGTCGACGCCGAACCAGTCGCCGCACAGCGCGCCGTACACGCCGCGGTAGTCCGAGGTCGCGCGCAGGTTGCCGTCCTTGTCCAGCTGGGCGAGGCCGGGGAACTCGCCGACCATCCGGCCCGCGGCGCGGGTGCCGATCACAAAGCCGCAGCCGGCGGCGCCGTGGTCGGTGCCCGAGCCGTTCTCGGCGGCGCGCCGGCCGAACTCCGACCAGACGAGCGTGAGCACGCGGTCGGCGAGCCCGCGCGCCTCGAGGTCGCGCTGGAACGCGAGCAGCGAGTCGAACGTCAGCTTGAGGTTCTTCGGCAGCGAGGTCGCCTGGTTGGCGTGCGTGTCGTAGGCGCCGGGGGCGCTGATCGACGCGGCGCGGATCGGGAGCCCGGCGGCGAGCATCGCGGCGAAGCCGGCGAGCCGCTTCGGGAACGCCTCGCTCGACTGCGGATAGGCGGCGGCGGGCGTGTACGTCGGCTTGCCGTCGGCGCCCAACGGCTTGAGCGCGTCGCGCACGCCACCCGCGAACGCGGCGGCCTGCGCCGCTTGGGCGACGGCGGGATCGGAGGAGCCGCGCAGCGCGTGCCCGATGTTCGTGAACGCGGGCACCGCGAGGTCCTCGGCGTCGCCCCAGGCGCCCGGCGTCCAGAAGCCGGAGTCCTCGGGCTTGTTGATCGCCGCGACCGGGTTGCGCGCGGTCGCGAGCGTCGGGGAGAGCTGGCCGTCCAGCGAGACGCCCTGGAGCGGGTTGTCGGGCGAGCCGACGCGGTCGAGCACGCGGCCGAGCCAGCCCGTGCGCAGGTGCGGGTCGAGCGCGCCGACCTCCCAGAAGTGGCGCGACGTGAAGTGCGACTGGTCGGCGTTCGTGTACCCCACCGCGGGCAGCACCGAGACCTTGCCCTCGGCGTGCAGGTCGGCCAGCGGGCTCGCCGCGGGATGCCACATCAGCCGGGGGTCCTCGGCGAACTCGCGCCCGCCGTCGAGGGCGAGCGTCGGCCGCAGCTTGCGGTACTGCGCGTCTCCGACCGGCGCCAGCACCGACAGCGAGTCGACGCCGCCGTCCATGAAGACGCTCAGAAGGACGCTGTTCGGCCCGGCGGCCTGCGCCTGGGCGACCCCGGTCTCGAACCCGGGCAGCTGCGCGAGCTTGCCCGCTCCGTACACCGCGAGGCCGATCCCGGCTGAGCGCAGCAGGAAGGCCCGGCGCGAGAGGCCGGTGCCCGCCGGCTCGGGCATGCCGGGCTCGATCGCGGGAAGGCCCGCGGCGGCGCGGGCGTGTTCGGTGCAGCAATCCATTTACGAGGTCAGGTAGTCGGGGGACGTGGCGACGAGCATCCGCAACGCATTGAGCGCGAGCACCGGATAGACGGTCTTCTCCCACCGCTCGGTGGCGGAGGCCAAGGTGTCGGCGGCGTACTTCTCCAGCCCGGCGCGGACCGTGCCGGAGATCTTCGGGGAGCCCCAGAACGCGATCGCCTCGTTCACGAGCCCGGCCGGGTCCTGCGGGACCTTGTCCGCCGCGGCGTCGGGATCGAGGCGCGCCGGCTCGCAGATGTACTGCGCCATCTGCCAGCGGGCGCGGAAGGTCGCGGTGTCCAGCCAGCGGGTGTCGTCCCACCCGGAGACGTTGGGCGGGAGGAAGAGGTACTGGCCGGCGCTGTCGCACAGCCACGCCCACGCGCTCGTGTCGATCCCGCGGCCGACGGCGCGGAGCATCCCGGCGGCCTGCACGACCGGCGGCTTGACCATGCGCTTGCCCGCGTCGTAGAGGTCGGGGTGGGCGAGGATCGCCTCCAGCAGCGGGCGCACCTCGCGGCCCTTCGCGACGTAGAGCCGAGCGAGCCCTTTGACCGTCGCCGGCGACGGCTTGGCCGGGATGAAGTAGCCCCAGAGCTTGGTGACCATGAACTCGGGGTGCTCGCGGTGGCGGGTGACGAGGCGCACGCCCTCCTGCCAGCCGAACTTCCCGCGCTTGCCGTAGATCCTCTTGGCGCGCGGGTCGTGGAACTTCTTGTCGTAGCGGAAGCGGGTCGGGCCGCTGTCGGTCCAGTCGTTGCGGAAGCCGGTCAGCGCGCGTGCGAGCTGGCGGACGTCGCCCTCGGAGTAGCCGCGGCCCGCGCCGAGGCAGAACAGCTCCTGCAGCTCGCGCGCGTAGTTCTCGTTGACGTCCCACTGGTTGTTGGACGTGCCGTTGAGCCAGAGGAGCATCGCCGGGTCGTGGGTGATGTCGAGCGCGAGCGCCTCGAAGTTGCCGAGCGCGTGCTTTCGCAGCAGCTGGTTCTGGTCGATCATCAGCCGCTGCGGCACGCCCGACTTCGACGTCGCGAACCAGTCGTGCCAGACGAGCGTCATCCGCTCCACGAGCGGCGCCTGGGTGCGGACCATCTTGTCCAGCCACCACAGGTGGTCGTGACCCCACGCGTCCTTGGGGGCGAGGTCGCCGCCCTCGCCGTCGTTCGGGTTCGGGCCGACCAACGCCTTCGACTTCGGGTGCGTCAGCGACTCGACGGCGCCGTGCAGGCCGAGCTTGGCGAGCTCGGCGGCCTGGCCGGGCTTGGGGCCGAAACCGGCGCGCCAGAGCAGCCGCGCGGCCTGCTCCTCACCGAAGGCACCTCGATACGACGGGACTCCCACCGACTGTCCATCGGCAGGTCCCAAGCCACAGTTGAGACCCGCGACCCATGGAACGGACGCACATGTCCGCCTACTGTCCGCCCCACGATGCGCGACCAGCGCGGCCAGACCGCAGCGGAGTATCTGGGAGGCCTGTTGCTGGTCGCGGTGATCATCTTCGCGGTGCTCACCACGGGCACCGGGACCGCCGTCGCCGACGGCGTCGAGAACGCAGTCTGCAAGATCCTGCAGCGCGACACCTGCGACCCCACGGCGACGCCCGGGGACCCCGGCGTCGGCGACTCCGACCTCGACGGCCCGTCGCTCACCGACCACCCGCTGATCGCGCTCCCGTTCCCCGGCTCGGTCACGGTCTCGTGCACCTACGACGAGCGCGATCCGGAGAAGTGCGTCCCGCACGGCGGGCCCGGCGTCTCCGTCCAGGCGAGCGGGGAGATCAAGGTCGAGCGGACGCCGACGTCGCTGGACGCCAACGGCTGCCCGTGGCAGACGCTGTCGCTGCAGACCAAGCTCCAGCTGAGCGCCAACGCCGAGGCCAAGGGCGCCAAGGCCGGCGGGTCGCTCTCGGCCTATCTCGGGCAGTCGACGAACTACAGCGTCACCGTCGATCCCGGCCAGGCGGACGACATCGCCGACGGCGACCGCCCGGCGCCGAACCCGGTCGACCCGACGACGATCAAGGCGGGCGAGAGCGTCCAGCTGAGCGAGGACTTCTACGCGGGCATCAACGCCAAGGGCTCCTACCGCGCGATCCAGGCCGAGATGGGCTACGACGAGGGCCATCGCGTCTCGTCTGGCGTCAAGCGGATCAGCCCGACGACCGTGCGGGTGATGGTCGGCGACTCGGACTTCGTGCGGTCGGCCCTGAAGCTCGGCGTCGGCTACAAGGACGTCGCGGTCTCGCTCGGCAACAGCAAGGACCTCGCCGACGGCAAGCTGCACGCGGTCGACATCGACATCTCCAACCAGGCCGGCTGGGACGCCTACCAGGCCTTCCTCGGCTCCGGCAAGCTGCCCAAGGAAGGGACGCCCGGAACGCTGAACCCGACCAAGGCGTCGACGGTCGTCTACACCGACGTCACGTCGCTCGAGGCCAAGCTCGGCGGCCTGAAGCTCGGCGGGCGCGTCAACGACTCCGAGGGTCGCTTCACCGAGACCCACAACGCCGACGGCACCACCGACACCACCGGCTTCGCCCGCTACGGCGACGTCGGCGTGGCGGTGACCACGAAGAAGGACGCGAACGGCAACGTCGTCGGCACCCCCACCCGCTCCTTGCTGCTCGAAGGCGTCGACCACTCCCTCGTGGACGGCCTCTACCAGGTCACGACCGGCCAGCACGCGCCGGACGGCGTCAGCTCCAACGTCCGCCTCGACTTCACCGAGGGCCAGCTCGAGCAGCTCCGTCAGGCCGCTCTGAGCCGCCTCGCCGACAAGATCGAGATGAACCGCGACGGCCGCCCCACGAACGACGAGATCGCCTCCTCCCTCCAGGAGAACCACGGCATCGTCGAGTACAAGGGGGTCAGCTACGGCTTCACCGGCCTCGACGTCTTCCTCGGCATGGCGCAGACGCCCGAGGACGCCCTGATCGCCCTCTACCACGGCGGCATGAGCTCGGGCGCCGTGGCCGAGAACCTCGAGCTGCTGATGCTCGACGGCGGCCTGAAGATGAATGTGCTCAACGAGCCGCGCTGCTGAGTACGCTCCCGGCCATATGGGTGCATGGGGAGAAGGCGTGCTGGAGAACGACACGGCGCTCGACTGGCTCGGCGAGCTGGAAGAGCAGCCGCAGATCCAGACGATCACGATCGCGCTGTCCGAGGCCGCGAACGAGACGGACTACCTGGACGCGGACCTCGGGTGCGAGGCGCTCGTCGCCGCCGAGCTCGTGGCCTACGCGCTCGGCCGGCCGCCGCGCGAGCCGGACGAACGACTCACGGCGCTCGCCGAGTTGGACGGCCTGCGCGAGCATGCATCGCTCGCCGCCCAGGCCGTCGCGGTCGTCGCCGACACCGACCGCTCGGAGCTCAGCGACCTCTGGACCGAGGACGGCCCGAACGAGGACTGGGACAAGGTCCTCGCCGATCTGGCCGCGCGCCTGCGTTAGACCTCGACGGGCGCGAGGTCGACGCGGCCGCGGATCGCGTCCACCTGCGCGACCTGGACGCGGACGGGGTCGCCGAGCCGGATGCGCTTGCCGGAGGCGCCGACGAGCATGACCTCGTGCTCGTCGAGGTCGTACCAATCACCCAACCGCCGAACCGGGAGCATGCCCTCGTAGCCGTCGAACGCGACGAACGCGCCCGCGGCGATCACGCCCGTCACCTCGCCGTCGAACTCCTGCTGCCAGGCGCGCTCCTCGAACAGGCGGCGTTCCAGCAGGAAGGCACGGGCGACGTTGTCGGCGGTGCGTTCGATCGCCATCGCGTCGCGCTCGCGGGCCGAGCACCACTCGCCCGCGGCTTCGAGGTCGGAGACGCGCACGGTCGGCTCGCCGGCGCCGATCGCGCTCAGCAGCGAGCGGTGGCAGATCAGGTCGGGGTAGCGGCGGATCGGCGAGGTGAAGTGGCAGTAGCGCTCCGAGCGCAGGCCGTAGTGGCCGAGGTTGCGCGGCGAGTAGCGCGCCTGCTTCAGGGAACGCAGCACGAGCGACGTGAACGCGGCGCGGCCGTGGCCGCGGCGGCGGACCTCGGCGTCGACGAGCCGCGCGGCCTCGCTCGCGACCTCACCCGCCTGCAGCGCGGTCAGGTGCTCGCCGACCGCCGGCGTCGGCACGCCCAAAGCGGCCAGCTGCGCGAGCAGCCGCTCGACGCGCGACGCGTCCGGCGGCTCGTGCACGCGATACAAGGCGGGCAGCTTGCGCGCCGCCAGCAACGAGGCCACGGCCTCGTTGGCGGCGATCATCAGGAACTCGATCAGCCGGTGCGACTCGGTCTGCTCGGACGGCAGCAGCGTCTCGACGTGGCCCTCGCGGGAGAAGCCGAACTCGGGCTCGCTCGACTCCACCGCCAGCGCGCCGCCCGCCTCGCGCGCCTCGGCCAGCGCCGCCGCGACCCGCCGCGCCGCCGCCAGCGGCCGAGCCCACGGCTCCTCCGCCCGCTCGGCGCCCGCGAAGATCCGGTCCACGTGCGGGTAATCGAGCCGCATGTCACTCCGGATGACGGACCGGTGGAACGCGGTGCGGCGCACCTTCGCGCCCTCGAACTCGAGCTCGACCGTCACGGTCATCCGGTCCTCGCCCGGCACCAGCGAGCAGGCACGGTTCGACAGCGCCTCGGGCAGCATCGGCTCGACCAGCCCCGGCACGTACACGCTGTTCCCGCGCCGGAACGCCTCACGATCGAGCGCCGACCCAGGCCGCACGAACGCGGCCACGTCGGCGATGTGCACCCACACCCGCACGGCGCCGTCGGGCAGCTCCTCCGCCGAGATCGCGTCGTCGAAGTCGCGCGCCGTCGGCGGGTCGATCGTGAACGTGACGAGATCGCGGAAGTCCGCCCGCCCATCGAGCGACGCCTCCGCCAGCCGCGCCTCGCGCTCGACGAGCGGGTCGAACCGCCGCCGCAGGCCGCGGTCGACCATCAGGGCGTCGAGCACGTCGCGCGCGACGTCGGGCCGCCCGATCCGCCGCTCCACCCGCGCGCGCCCGCCCTTGCCGGGCGCGACCTGGACGATGTCGCCGACGCGCACGTTGCCGCGCGGCTTGTCCACGTTCACCCAGTGGCCGCGCTCGAAGAGCGGCGTGACGCGCCCCCGGTTGTCGAGCACGCCGACGAGCGGCGCCTGCCTCACTCCGCGGCCACCGTCTCCAGCGCCTTGTCGAGCGCCTCGTCCTTCGCGGTCTTCGGGTCGTCGGACGCCTGGATGTCCGGCGTGATCCCCGCGCCGCGGCGCACGCCGCCGCCGCCGAGGTTGCGCCCGGTCGGCGTGAAGTACTCGCCCACGGTGATGTCCAGCGCGCCGCCGTTGGGCAGCCGCTCGATCTCCTGGAAGACGCCCTTGCCGAACGTCCGCGTCCCCACGACCTTCGCCCGCTTGCGGTCCTGGAGCGCGCCCGTGACGATCTCGGACGCCGACGCGGAGGCCTCGTCGACGAGCACCACGACCGGGATCGAGCCCTTGATCGCGCCGCCCTCGGCGTTGTAGACGTGCTCCGGCCGCGCGCGGCCCTTGGTCGACACGACCCGGCCGTCGGGGAGGAACACCGAGGCGACCGAGACGGCCTCGTTCAAAAGCCCGCCGCCGTTGTGGCGCAGGTCGAGCACGACGCCGGTCGCGCCGTCCTTGAGCTCCTTGTTCACCGCGTCCTTGACGTCCTTGCCCGACCCGGCGGTGAACCCGGCGAGCCGCACCCACGCGATCTTCTTGCCGGCCTCGCGCTTGGTCTCGGACTGCACGATCGGGATGTCCACCTTCGCGCGCTTGAGCGTGAGCTTGCGCCCGTCCTTGAGACCGAGCGTGACCGACGAGCCCGCCGGTCCCTTGATCAGCGCCGTCGACTGGTCCGACGTCTTGCCCGCGAGCGACTTGCCGTTGGCCGTGACGATGATGTCGCCGACCTTCAGCCCGCCTTCCTTCGCCGGCGAGTCGTCATAGACCTCCTCGACCCGCAGGCCCTCCTTGGTCTCGGACACCGACATGCCGACGCCCTCGAACTGGCCCTCGGTGTCGAGCTGGAAGTCCGAGTACTCCTTCGGCGAGAAGTAGTGCGAGAACTGGTCCTGGAGGGAGGAGACCGCGGCCGTCAGCGACGTATTGAGCAGCTGGTTGCGGTCGATCTTGCGGTAGTAGTCGCGCTGGATCGTGTCGATCGCCTCTTCGTAGAGGCGCCCGTCGGAGTCGTTGACGAGCGCGTCGCGGGCGAAGCCCGGCAGGGTGCCGGGATGACCGCCGAGGAAGATGCCCAGCACGAGCGCGATCGGGATCAGGGCGACGAGGATTCCCAGAGCCCCTGGGCTGCGACGGTGACGCATGTACGCGACCTCACGGTACCGCGCGAACGTCAGCTCCCGCTAAGGGAGAGCTCGAACCACACGCGGGCGCGTTCGTCGAAGTCCGCCGCCCAGCGTGAGGACAGCCGATCGGTGAAGTGCAGCCCCCAGCCGCGGTCGGAGCCGGGCCGGCGTGGCGGGGGGACGAAGCCCGGGCCGGGGTCCAGCACCTCGATCCGCAATACACCCTCGGACAGAGCGATGCGCACTTCGAGGTCACCCTCCTCGAGCACGTGCTCGATCGCGTTGGCGACCAGCTCGGACAGGAGCAAGCGGGCGTTCTCGAACACCTCTGAGTCGAGTTGCGTACGCACCTGGTCGAGAAATAGGCGCGCTTGCGCCGCTGAACCGGGTGACTTCGGGAGCGTTGTCGAGTAGAAAACAGAAATCAGAGAGCCGGGTACCCGGGCAACCCGTACTACAGCCGTGGTTCCATTCGCACTAGAGCGCCAACTTTCTTCCGGCACCGCACGGATCGTCGTTCGCGGTGAGCTCGACCTGTCCACGGGCCCGCGCGTGGAAGAGGAGATCCGCCGCGCCGAGGCCGAGCAGCCGGAGACGTTGATCCTCGACCTGCGCGAGGTGTCGTTCTTCGACTCGACCGGCCTCCAGCTCGTGCTCGACGCCGACGTTCGCGCCCGCGAAGAAGGCCGCACCCTGATCGTCCTCCCCGGCGACGGCGAGCCCCGCCGGATCCTCGAGCTCGCCGAGGTGGCCGACCGGCTCCGCTTGGAGGAGTGACGTGATCGGCGACTCCGACGTGTCCCGTCGCAGCGCGCTCCAGGCCGACCTGATGCGCGAGCAGACCGCACGCGTCGCCGCGCAGGCCGCCGAGCGTCGGAGCACGTTCCTGGCCGAGGCAAGCCCGCTGCTGGACGCGTCTCTGGATCTGCGCTCGACGCTGGACTCGCTGACCCGCCTTTCGGTGCCGTTCCTGGCCGACGTGTGCATCGTCGACGAGATCCACCTCAACGACGTGCGCCGCCTGGCCGCGGCGGCGGCCGACCCGGCGGTCGAGCGCCTCGTGCGCGAGTTGCCGAGCCGCTACCCGGTCGATCCGGGCGACCCGATCGCCCGCGTGGTCGAGAGCGGATGCTCGGAGACCCTGACCCGCGCCAATGTCTTCGGCCCGACCGCAAAGCCCGATCTCGCGCACGCCGCCCTGCTCGTCCCGCTGAAGGCGCGCGGGCGCACGATCGGCATCGTCGTCTTCGCCTCGCTGGACCCGTCGCGCCGCTACGGCACCGAGGACCTCCTGCTGGGCGAGGACCTGGCACGGCGCGCGGCGCTCGCGCTCGACAACGCCCGCCTGTTCGAGGACCTCAGCGGGGTCGCGCGGGCGCTGCAGTCGGCGTTGCTGCCGCAGCGCTTGCCGGAGCTCGACGGCCTCGAGCTCGCGGCGCGCTTCCGCCCTGCCGGCGACGGGTCGATGATCGGCGGCGACTTCTACGACGTGCTGCCCTGCGACGGCGGCGTCGACCTCGTGATCGGCGACGTCACCGGCAGGGGCGCCCGCGCGGCGGCGCTGACCTCGCTCGTCCGCCACACCCTGCGCACCGCGGCGCGCTACGAGTCCTCGCCCAGCCGGGTGCTGGACGTCGTCAACCAGACGCTGATCTCCGAGCGCACCGACCGCGGCCGCTACTGCACGGTCGCGCTCTGCCGGGTCGAGCTCGGCGGCAGCGTGCGGGCGACGATCTGCTGCGCCGGGCACCCGATGCCGATGGTCATGCGCGGGTCAGGCGAGATCGAGCACGTCGGCCGCCCCGGCTCGGTCCTCGGCTGGGTCGAGGATCCGAAGCTGCTCGACATCGACTTCGAGCTGGCGCCTTCCGAATCCCTCGTGCTGTTCACCGACGGCGTGACCGAGGCGCGTACCACCGGCGACGCCTACGGGCTCGGCGGGCTCGAGTCGCTGCTGCGCGACGCGGCGGGCGAAGGCGCGGCGGGCATCGCCGCGCGGGTGGACCAGGCCGCGGCGCGCGAGGGCGCGCGCCGCGACGATGTCGCCGTGTTGGTGGCTAAACGCGGAGGAACTTCCGCAGGCTGAGGCCGGAGCCGAGCGCGGAGACCGCGACGCCGGCGAGCAGCAGCAGGCCGATCAGCAGCCGGAAGTCGATCGTGTCCGGCGCGGCGATCAGCGCGAAGTCCTGGGCGAGCGGGTCGACGATCGCGACCTTGGCCACGATCAGCAGCAGGACCGCGAGCAGTCCGCCGGCCGCGCCGACGATCACCCCTTCGAGCACGAACGGCCAGCGGATGAACCAGTCGGTCGCGCCGACGAGCTTCATCACCTCGACCTCGCGACGGCGGGCGTACAGCGACAGGCGGATCGTGTTGGCGATCAGCAGCACGGAGGCGACGCCGAGCAGGCCCAGCAGCAGCGCCATCGTGATCTTCACGACGCGGGTGACCGAGAGGATCTTGTTCGTGTCCTCCTCGCGGTTGCGGACCTCGTCGATCGCGGGATCCACGACCGTCGTGCCGCCACCCGGCGCCTGCGGCGCGAGCGCGTCCTTGATCTTGGCGATGTCGTCCGGGTTCTTCGGCGTGATGCGGAACGTGTCCGGCAGCGGGTTGGAGCCGAGCAGCTCGTACGCCTTCGGGTTGCGCTTCTTCTCCGTGCGGTACGCCTGCTCCTTGGAGATGAAGACGACGTCCTTGACCAGCGGCTCGGCCTTGAGCAGGCGATCGACGCGGTCGATGTCGCCCTTCTTGACGTCGGTCTTGAGATAGACGTCGGCGATCACCTTGCCGCGGACCTCGTTGGCCGCGCCGGTGGTCGCCTGCACGACCGGGAGGAAGACGCCGAGCACGAGCACGGTGACGAGCACCGTGGCCATGGCGGCGAAGCTGGGGACGGCGTTGCGCTTGAGCGCCCGCAGCGCCTCGCGCAGGAAGAAGACGGGCCTCACCCTTGTGCGCTCCGCATCCGGATGGCGAACTCCCGCGTGTTCTCGTTGGCGGCGTAGGCGCCGGCCCGCTCGTCGCGGACGATCTTGCCGCTCTGCAGCTCGATCACGCGGCGGCGCATCTTGTCCACCATCGCCACGTCGTGGGTGGCGACCAGGACCGTCGTGCCGGTCTGGTTGATGCGGTAGAGCAGCTGCATGATCCCGATCGACGTCTCGGGGTCGAGGTTGCCCGTGGGCTCGTCGGCGATCAGCAGCGGCGGGTGGTTGACGAACGCGCGCGCGATCGCCACGCGCTGCTGCTCGCCGCCGGAGAGCTGGTCGGGGTAGTTGTGCAGCTTGGTGCTCAGACCGGTCAGGCGCAGGATGTCCGGCACCTTGTCGCGGATCTCGCGCCGGCTGCCGCCCGTGACCTGCAGGGCGTACGCGACGTTCTCGTAGACCGTCCGGTTGGGCAGGAGCTTGTAGTCCTGGAAGATCACGCCGAGGTTGCGGCGGTAGTACGGGACGCGCGGCCGCGGGATCTTCTGCAGGTCGCGCCCGGCGACGCGGATCTCGCCGTCGGTGGGTTCGAGCTCCTTGATCAGGAGCTTCATCGCCGTCGACTTGCCGGACCCGGAGTGGCCGACCAGGAAGACGAACTCGCCCGGGAAGATGTCGAAGGACACGCCGTCGAGCGCGACGTCGGTCGCGCTGTAGCGCTTTTCCACCCCGCTGAAGCTGATCACCGCGCCTGTGGCGGGCGGATGCGGAGCAGAGGACGGGCGATGCGGGTCGTCGCGGTGCCGGCGACGACGCAGATGTCGTTCAGTGGCTGCCATACGTCAGGCGTCGAGGGTACGAGGCCAAGTTCGCCCAAGACGCAAGTTCCCCTGCAGTAGGCTCAGCTTCTATGGCGCGCATCGAGTCCTCCTCCCTGCCGAACGGCCTTCCGCTGCACCGCGTCGAGCTGCCGACCCGCTCCACCACGGTGCTGGTCGCCTTCGACGCCGGCGCGCGGACCGAACGGCCCGAAGAGAACGGGATGGCCCATTTTCTCGAGCATCTCGTGTTCAAAGGCGGCCAGAAGTACGACGACTACCGCAAGGTCAATCAGACCGCGGAGACGATGGGCGCCGTCCTGAACGCCTACACGTCGCACGACCTGGTCGCGTTCCACATCACCTGCCGCGCGGAGGTGGTGGGTGAGGCGATCGACCTGCTGACCGACTTCGTCGGGCGCCCGAAGATCGACGCCGAGGAGCTCGACCGCGAGCGCGGGGTCGTGATCCAGGAGATCGCGCGCGCGCAGGACCAGCCCTCGGTGCTGGCCGAGCACCTGATCGACAAGGCCGCGTTCGGCGATCACCCGCTCGGGCGGCCGGTCCTCGGGCCCGAGGAGCACCTGCGCACGTTCTCGCGCGACGCGATCCTCGCCTTCCGGCGCCGCCAGTGGGTGGGCTCGCGCGGCGGCGCGTTCCTGGTCGGCAACCTCGACCACGTGCCCGAGAACTCCGAGATGGCCGAGCTGTTCGGGCGCTTCCCGTCGATCTCCGCCAACGGCTCCTCCGAGCCGGCGCCCGCGTTCGCGCCCACGACCCTGGTCGAGAACCGCGACTCCAAGCAGTCGCACCTGCGGATGTCCTACCGGCCGAAGATCGACCCCCGCGTGGGCGCCGAGCGCGCCGCCCTGGGCGTCTACTCCACGCTGCTGGGCGGCTCGATGGGCTCGCGGCTGTTCGACGAGATCCGCGAGCAGCGCGGCCTCGCCTACAGCGTCTACGCGATCGACCACTCCTTCGCCGACGTGCCGATCCTCCAGCTCTCGGCGGGCCTTGACTCCTCCAAATGCGTCGAGGCGTTCAAGCGCATGGGCGAGATCGTCGAGGAGTTGCGCACCGACGGTCCCTCCGAGGAAGAGGTCGAGCGCGCCCGCGCCTACGCCGCCGGCCGCCGCGTGCTCGCCTTCGAGAACACCAACGCCGTCGCCCGCCACGCCGCGACCCAGACGGTCGTGTTCAACCAGGACATCGACCCCGACAAGGCGATCGCCTCCCTCGACGCCGTGACCTATGACGAGGTCGTCGAAGTCGCCCGCGGCATCTCGAACGAGTTGTCGATCGCCGTCGTCGGGCCCCATACGCAGGATGAGTTCTCATAACGGACTCTTGCTGCGCGGCCTTTTGTCGGCCACAATGCTTGACGGGTGAACTTCGAGGAGCTCAACCACCGCGAGCTCGAGCGGTACGTCCGACGCGTCTCGGACCGGTGGCCGCTGGACCGCGCGCTGCTCGGCGGCGCCCGCGTGGCTGACCTCCGCGGCGCCGGCGCCCAGCGCGAACGCGGCCCGGAATACGTCGTCGTGCTCGTCAGCGAGCACTTCGACGGCGTCCCCTGGCTCGAACGCGTCTACGTGACCGGAACCCTGTGGGACGCCTACGAGATGGGCGCCCCGGCCGACATGCACGCCTACACGCAGGCCGAGTTCGAGCGTCGCCGCGAGAACCTCCCCGCCGTACGCGACGCGGACGAGTGGGGCCTCGAGCTGCTCCCCGAGCACGCCTAACCGCGCCGCGCCGCCTCGCCGCCCGCGCGCCCCCGCCGCGCCGCCCCGCGCGTCACCCCACCCGCGCGTGTCTCGCCGCGCGGCCCCCAACCCTCGCCCCGCCGGGCGGGCCGAATGAACACGCGTGCTTCCCTCCCAGCCCCAAACACGCACCTTCGTGCGGTTTTCCGCGGTTTTCCGCGTGTTTGCCCGCGAGAAAGAGTCACCGCAGTTCGCGTTGGAGCCCGCGCATGCGCCCAGGCGCGTCAGCCACCCGACCGCCCGGCTCGCGCGGCCGAACCGCCTCGCGGATTCGTGCGTAACGCACCGCGACACTCGCGTGTCGCAGTTGCATGCCGATTCCCTCGCCTTCGTCCGTCCTGCTGCGCACCCAGTCCGACGAGCGGCTGGTCGCTCTCGCGCGGGACGGGCATGAACGGGCGTTCGAGGCGATCGTCGAGCGCTACCGCGGGGCGCTGCTGCGGGCGGCTCGACGGTATCTGCCCGAAGCGCGGGCCGAGGACGCGTTGCAGCAGGCCTACATCGCCGCTTGGAGCGCGCTGCAGCGGGGCGACGACGTGCGCGACCTGCGCGCGTGGCTGTACCGGATCGTCCACAACACGGCGCTGAATCAGCTGCGGGTCTCGGGGTACGACTACGCGGAGCTGGACGACGCGTTGCGCGCGACCGACGCACCGCAGGTGGAGATGGAGCGGCGCGCGGTCGTGCGCCAGACGCTGACGGGCCTGGCGGCGCTCCCGGAGCGCCAGCGCGAGGCGCTGCTGCGGATCGCCGTGGAGGGGCGGTCGCAGGAGGAGGTCGCGCGCGAGCTGGGCGTCAGCGAGGGGGCGGTGCGCCAGCTCGTGCACCGCGCGCGGCTGACCTTGCGGGCGGCGGCGACGGCGGTCGTCCCGCTGCCGCTGGCCCAGTGGGCGGCCGCCGCGGGCGCGAGCGGCGCCGGGCCGCCGACCGCGGAGCGGATCGCCGAGCTGGTCGCCGGGACGGGTGCGAGCGCGTTCGCCGCCAAGGCGGGCGTGGCCGCCGTGCTGGCGACGAGCACGGTGGCCGTGGCCGGCCCCTCGATCGTCTCCTCGGGCGCCGAGCCGCCGCCCCACAAGACCAAGCCTGCCGTCGTCGTGCCCGTGCGCGCCGCGGCGCCGAAGCCCGTCGTCACGGCCGCGCCCTCGCCGACGGCGACGCCCCGCCGCGAGGACGCGCCGGAGGAGTCGCGGACGACGCGCACGCGGGCGAGGACGACGCCGCGGCCGACACGGACGCCGCGCCCGCGCGCCACCGCCACGCCCACCCCGCGCGCCACGGCGACGCCGGTGGCCACCGACGACCATCGCGGCTCGTCGAACTCCGGGCCGGGCTCCGACGACTCGGGCCAGTCGGGCTCGGGCTCGTCCGGCTCGGGCTCCAGCGGCTCGGACTCGTCCGGCTCAGGGTCGTCCGGCTCGGGCACGTCGGGCTCCGGCACGTCGGGCTCCGGCTCCTCGGGCTCGGGCTCGTCCGGCTCGGGCTCCAGCGGCTCGAGCTCGTCGGGCTCAGGCTCCTCGGGCTCCTCGGGCTCCTCGGGCTCGTCCGGCTCGAGCTCCGGGCCCGGGTCGGGTGCCGCCACGCCCGCCGCGACGCCCGTCCCGACCGCGACGTCGAACTCAGGCCCCGGCTCGGGCTCGTCCGGCTCGGGCTCGAGCGGCTCGGGCTCGGGCCACGGCGGCCACGGCGGCGACGACTGACCATCCGTCGAATCTCTCATCGCGCCGTTGCAACCCGCAGGCGGTCCGGTCGATGACCGGGGCATGCGAAATCTCGTCCGAACGATCAGCGCCATCGCCCTCGCCGCGCTGGTGGCCCTGGTCCCTGCGGCTGCCGCCTCCGCCAAGAAGCCCAAGGCCGCCGCCTGGGCGAAGAAGCACGACCTGACCGGCAACTGGCGCGGCAAGGACGCCGACAAGGACGGCGTCAAGAACTTCGCCGAGTACAAGCTCGGCACCGACCCGCGCAAGGCCGACACCGACAAGGACGGCCTCAAGGACGGCGACGAGGTCGACTCCGACAACGACCCGCTCGACCCCGACACCGACGGCGACGGCACCAAGGACGGCGCCGAGCACGCCGGCGTGGTGACCGCCTTCGACGGCGAGACGATCACGATCCGCCAGTTCAAGGGCCCGAAGATCACGGCCACGGTCGACGACAGCTGCGGCGTCAGCGCCGACGACTCCTCCTACGACGACGGCTCCGATGACGGCTCCGTCGACTCCGACGACAGCGGCTGGTCCGACGACGACACGGGCGACGACCCCACCGCCGACACCTCGACCGACGACGGCGACGTCGACCTCGACGACGACGCCGACGACACGCCCTGCGACTTCGAGGACCTGGAGGAGGACGCGGTCCTCACCCAGGCCGAGTTCGAAGTCCGCGACGGCGAGACCTTCCTCGTCGCCGTCGAGGTCGCGTAACTACCCGCGCAACGTCAGCGTCTTGCTCACGGCCTTGCCGGTCTTCGGTGAGGCCGTCAGCTTCACCCGCACCTTGGTCACCTTGCGCATCAGGCTGCGCCCCTTCGAGGACAGCTTCAGGCGCACCGTGGCGGACTTGCCGGCCGCGATCGAGTAGGACCCCGACGCGACGGTCACCTTCTTGGTCGTCCGTAGGGTGAGCTTGCCGCTGCACGCGGCCGCGCACGACAGCGAGACGCTCACGCGCCCCGACTTCACGCTCAGCTTCGTCGAGCGGATGGTCGGCGGGCCGGAAGCGGGCGCGGCCGCGGCGCGGTCGACCGCCTCGCACAGCGACCCCGGGTCCTGCGGGACGACGTCGAGCTCGTCGACGATCGCGGTGTCCGCCCCCTGGCCGCAGTCGATCTGCTCGCGGATGCCGTCGCGCGCGTCGATCGTGTCGCTCCCCGGCACCGAGATGAAGAACCCGGACGCCGATCCCTCGCCCGACAGGGAGTCCAGGCCCGGGCCGCCCTTGATCTGGTCGTCGTTGCCGCCGCCGTAGATCGTGTCGTTGCCGTCGCCGCCGTCGATGACGTCGTTGCCGTTCGCGGCGTCGATCAGGTCGTCGCCGCCCATGCCGATCAGCACGTCGGCCGACTCGGAGCGCATCTTCACGACGTTCGGCCCGTCGGTGCCGACGAAGTGGATCGAGGGCGCGGTGCTGACGCCCTCCACGTTCTCGATGTCGGCGGCGTAGTTGTCGGTCTCGCCCGCGAAGCCGTCATTGCCGAGGCCGTCGAGCGAAGCGGTGATCGGGCCGTTGCCGCCAGACGCGTAGTCGAGCCAGAGCGAGTCGGTGCCGGGGCCGCCGACGACGACGTCGCCTGAGCCCGCGTCGTCGTCATCGGGCTGCAATCTGTCGTTGCCCGCCCCGCCGTCGAGCAGGTCCGCGCTCCCGCCGCTCTGGAGGTCGTCGTCGCCGTCCTCGCCATAGAACTGGACGCTGTGACCGGCGGCATGGTCGTTGATCGACTGGCCGAGGTCGTTGCCGTCGCCGAGGTGGACGATGACCGTCGGGTTGGGCCCCGCGGCGTCGCAGTGCCCGCCCAGCCCGTCGACGACGCAGCCCGGCCCGGGCGTGATGTCCACGTGGTCGTCGAACTTCGGGACGAAGTCCGGGCCGGCGGACACGTTGCCCCAGTTGACCGTGAAGAAGTTCGCCTCGCCAGGGTTCGCCTGGAAGGTGATCGTGGTCCCGGACACGCTCAGCGTCCCGGCGTGGGCGGCGGGCACGATGGCGGCGAACGCCGCCACCGTGGCGATCAGGTACCTCAACCGATCGCCACCATGCGCTCGATCGGCAGCTTGGCGCGTTCGGCGATGTCCGCCGGCACCTTCACCACGCCGGTCATATCGCGCAGGGTGTCGCGCAGCTTCGGCAGCGTGATCATCTTCATGAACTTGCAGGACGCGGCCTCGTTGGCGGCGACGAAGTCGATGTCGGGGCGCGCCATCTGCAGCGGGTGCAGCATGCCGGTCTCGGTCGCCATGATCGCCGTCGTGCCCGCGGGCGCCGCGGCCGCCCAGCTGAGCATCCCGCCGGTCGAGAGCATGTGCACGCCCTCGGAGTCCACGTCGCCGGCCGCGACGTACTCCATGACCGACGTCGAGCACCCGCACTCGGGGTGGATCAGGAAGTCCGCGCCGGGGTGGGAGGCGCGCATGTCGGCGATGTCCGACGGGCGGATGCCCGCGTGCACATGGCACTCGCCGTCCCACACGTGCATCTTGCGCCCGAGCTCCTTCTCGACGTAGGCGCCGAGGAACATGTCCGGGCCGAAGAGGATCTCCGTGTCGTCGCCATGCGTGTCGTAGATGTGCTTGACGATCTGCACCGCGTTGGCCGACGTGACGCAGTAGTCGGTCTCAGCCTTCACGTCGGCGGTCGTGTTGACGTACATCACGACGATCGCTCCGGGGTGCTTGGCCTTCCACGCGCGCAGCTGCGCCGCCGTGATCGAGTCCGCGAGCGAGCAGCCGGCGTCCATGTCGGGCAGCAGCACGGTCTTCTCCGGCGAGAGCACCGACGCGGTCTCGGCCATGAAGTGCACGCCGCAGAACGCGATCACCTCCGCGTCGGTCTTCGCGGCCTGCTGCGAGAGCCCGAGCGAGTCGCCGACGTAGTCGGCCACGTCCTGCACCTCGGGCAGCTGGTAGTTGTGCGCGAGGATCACGGCGCCGCGCTCGGCGGCCAGCGCGCGTACCTCGGATTGCAGGGCCGGAACGGATTCGAGCGTGAGGAGGTTCACTGGACGGTCTCCAAGATCAGCGACAGATCGAGGACCGGCGCGGAGTGGGTCAAGGCGCCGATCGAGACGTAGTCTACACCAGAAATGGTCGCGTAGACCAAAACTGTCTCCTCATCGACGCCGCCGCTCACTTCCAGCACCGCGCGACCGCCCACCTGGGCCACCGCGGCGCGGACCTCGTCGGGCGTCATGTTGTCCAGCAGCAGACGCTGGGCGTTGGCTTCCAACGCCTCGTCGATCTCCGCGGCATCGCGGACCTCGACCGCCAGCCCGAGCTCCGGCCGGGCGTCACGCGCGCGACGCACCGCCTCGCCCACCCCGCCCGCGAGCGCGGAGTGGTTCTCCTTGATCAGGATGAAGTCGTAGAGCCCGATCCGGTGGTTGACGCCGCCGCCGTGCGCGACCGCGGCCTTCTCGAGCATCCGCATCCCGGGCGTGGTCTTGCGGGTGTCGAGGATCTTCGCCCCGCCCTCGCCCACGTTGCGCACGATCCGCGCGGTCTTCGTCGCCACGCCCGACAGCCGGCCGAGGAAGTTCAGCGCCGTGCGCTCCGCGGTGAGGATGCCGCGTGCGGACCCCTCGATCCGCAGCACCGGCCCGCCGTCGCGCCACACACCCTCGTCGACCAGCCGCGTGATCCCGGCCTCCGGATCCAAGCGCAGGAACACCGCCTCGGCGACCTCGAGCCCCGAGATCACCCCCGGCGCCTTCTGCGTGATCGTGGCGACGCCGCGCGCGGACGCGTCGACGGTCGCCTCAGTCGTCGCGTCGCCGTCGCCGACGTCCTCGGCGAGCGCGCGGTCGATGAGCTCCGTCTCCATGCACGCCGATTATAGTCGACGTGACTTTTACTTCGCGTTGGCCTCCAGATAGGAGCGCACGAAGCCGTCGAGGTCGCCATCCAACACTCCGTTGGCGTTGCCGACCTCGAAGTCGGTGCGGTGGTCCTTGACCATCGTGTACGGGTGCAGGACGTAGGAGCGGATCTGCGAGCCGAAGTTCACGTCGAGCGTCTCGCCGCGCTCCTTGGCGATCTCGGCCCGGCGCTCGGCCTCCTGGCGCTCGATCAGCTTCGAACGCAGCATCGCCATCGCCGTCGCGCGGTTGGCGGACTGGGAGCGCTCGTTCTGGCACTGGACGACGATGCCGGTCGGCTTGTGGGTGATGCGCACCGCCGAGTCGGTCTTGTTGACGTGCTGGCCGCCGGCGCCGGACGCGCGGTACGTGTCGACCTGCAGGTCGTCGTCCTCGATCGTGACGTCGCCCGCCTCCTCGACGACCGGCGAGACCTCGATGCCGGCGAAGGAGGTCTGCCGTCGGTTCGCCGAGTCGAACGGAGAGAGCCGGACCAGCCGGTGCACGCCCTTCTCGGCGGAATACAACCCGTAGGCGTTGTCGCCGGAGACGCGGAACGTGGCGGACTTGATGCCCGCTTCCTCGCCCGCGCTCGCCTCCAGCAGCTCGACCTTGAACCCGCGCCGCTCGGCCCAGCGCATCTCCATGCGCAGCACCATCTCGGCCCAGTCCTGCGCGTCGGTGCCGCCTGCGCCCGCGTTGACGGTCACGAGCGCGTCGCCCGCGTCGTAGTCGCCTGTGAACAGCCGCTGCTCCTCGGCCTCGTTCAGGCGCGCCTCGACCGAGACGATCGCCTCCTCGAGCTCGCCCGCCAGCTCATCGTCATCCTCGGCGATCTCGGCCAGCCCGGCGAGGTCGTCGGCGTCGGCCTGCAGCTTCGTGAACGCGTCGAGCCGGCGCTGCGTGCGCGTGTGCTCGGCGCTGACCTTGGCCGCGTTCTCCGGTTCGTCCCAGAAGCCCGCCGCGCCCATCTCCGTCTCCAGCGCCGTCAGGCGCTCCCGCATCTGAGCGGGGTCAAAGATAGTCCGAGAGCAGGGACATCTGCTCACGGATCTTGGCCAGGCGCTGCGGGAGGGCGTGATCTAGGGCCATGTTGGTCAGTGAGGCTAGCGGGTACGAATGCAAACATGGCCCTTCCGCTCCTCGACCGCGTCGACGCCGCCGTGGGCGACGGCATCGAGCGCGCGATGACCCACCACCACCTGCGCCGCCTCCGCCGTCAAGGACACGTGAACGCGATCGCGCCGGCCAGCGACAGCCTGTGGGCGCAGACCGCCGTCCCCCCGCGCGACGGCAACAGCTTCGAGGTCCTCATCGACGGCGAGAACGCCCTGCCGGCGATGGCCGAGGCGATCCGCAACGCCCAGCGCCACGTCCACGTGGCCAGCTGGAACCTCGAGCCTTCGTTCGACCCGGGCCCGCGCACCTCCAGCCCCGTCCGGGACCTGCTCGCCGAGACCGCCGAGCGCATCCCGGTGCGCGTGCTCGTGTGGGCGGGCGCGCCCGTGCCGGTCTTCCAGCCCCGCCGCGGGGTCGTCAAGGAGGCGCGCGATCGACTGATCAAGGGCTCGAAGGTGCAGTGCGAGCTCGACGCCCGCGGCCGCAAGCTGCACTGCCACCACGAGAAGCTCGTGATCGTCGACGACGAGATCGCGTTCGTGGGCGGCATCGACCTGACATCGCTGGCAGGCGACCGCTACGACTCCTGCGAGCACCCGCACAAGCCGGACGGGATCGGGTGGCACGACGCCTCCTCGAAGCTGCGCGGCCCGATCGTCCGCGACGTCGCCGCCCACTTCGCGATGCGCTGGGAGGCGATCGCCCACGAGGCCCTCGAGCTTCCGGAGGGCATCGGTCCAGCCGGTGACGTCACGGCCCAGTTCACCCGCACGGTCCCGGAGCACGCGTACGACGTGCTCCCCCGCGGCGAGTTCTCGATCCTCGAGAGCTACATCCGCGCGCTGCGCTCGGCGCGACAGCTGATCTACCTCGAGAACCAGTTCCTCTGGTCGCCGGAGATCGTCCGCATCCTCGAGGGCAAGCTGCGCAACCCGCCCACGCCGGGCTTCCGCGTCGTCGTCCTGCTCCCGCACAAGGCCAACAACGGGCAGGACGACACACGCGGGATGCTCGGCCGGCTCGTCGCCGCCGACCACGACGACCGGTTCCTCGCGGCCACGATCATGTCGCGCACCGGCGAGCGCTCCGGCCCGCTCTACGTGCACGCCAAGATCGGCATCGTCGACGACAAGTGGCTGGCGATCGGCTCCGCGAACCTCAACGAGCACAGCCTGTTCAACGACTCCGAGGTCGACGTCGTCACCCACGACGCCCGCCTGGCCCGCGCGACCCGCCTGCGGCTCTGGGAGGAGCACCTCGAGACCACGCCGCACGAGGACTCCGCGATGAGCGTCGACGAGCAGTGGCGCCCGATCGCGAGTGAGCAACTGGACCGCCGCCGCACCGGAGCGCCACTCACCCATCACCTCGTCGCGCTGCCCGGGGTCAGCCGCCGCTCGCGACGGCTGATCGGTCCCCTGGACGCGCTCGTCGTGGACGGTTAGCGAACGACTGCGTCGTTGGACGGCTAGAACACGACCGTCCGGTTCCCCTGCACGATCACGCGGTCCTCGAGGTGCCACTTGACGGCGCGGGCGAGGACGGTGCGCTCGATGTCACGCCCGAGCCGGACCATCGTCTCGGCATGCTCGCGGTGGGTGACGCGGGCGACGTCCTGCTCGATGATCGGGCCGGCGTCGAGCTCCTCCGTCACGTAGTGCGCGGTGGCGCCGATGATCTTCACGCCGCGCTCGAACGCCCGCTGGTACGGGCTCGCGCCCGCGAACGCCGGGAGGAACGAGTGGTGGATGTTGATCACCGGCGTCTTGAGCTGCTCGAGGAACTCGCCGGACAGGATCCGCATGTAGCGGGCGAGCACCACCAGATCGGCGCCCTTGAGCAGTTCGAGCAGCTCCGGCTCGTTCGGGTACGGGACGTGGTGGTAGGGGATCCCGAAGCCCTCGACGTCCGCCCGGTGGTCCGGGTGGTTGGAGGCCACCAGGGGGATCTCGGCGTCGAGCTCGCCGCGGCGGTGGCGCCACAGCAGGTCGACGAGGCAGTGGTCCTCCTTCGACACCAGGATCGCCATCTTCTTCGGGTGGCTGGTGTCGGTGAGGCGGTAGCGCATGTCGAGGCGCTCGGCGACCTCCTGCTCGAAGGCGCGGCCGAGCGCGGACAGGTCCCCGGTCCGGAGGTTGAACTCCATCCGCATGAAGAACTCGCCGCCCTCGGGGTCGGTCGAGTGCTGGTCGGAGCTGATGATGTTGGCGCCGGAGTCGGCGAGGAAGCCCGCGACCGCGGCGACGATCCCGTGCCGATCCGGGCAGGTGATGAGCAGGCGGCCGTTCATGCGAGGCCGGAGGCTACTTCGGTGAGCGCGTGCAGCGTCGGCTCGACCAGCGGGTGCCGGCCGCCGGACGGCAGCAGCGCGTAGACGTCGCGCTCCGGCCCGTCCTCGATCGCCGCGAACGCGATGCCGTCGAGCCCCGGCGCGAGCAGCCTCGGGACGAGGGTGACGGCGGTGCCGCGGGCGACGAACTCGCGGATCGCGATCGGGTCGCGGGTGATCGAGACGATCCGCGGCTCGAAGCCCGCCGCCCGGCAGGCGCGGGCGATCAGGCCGTCGGTCGAGGCGGCCGACCAGGGGTCGTCGGCGAGCTCGCGCAGCTCGACCGTGTCGCGATCCGCCAGCGGGTGGCCCGGCGCGAGGCCGACCAGGAACGGCTCGCGGAGGATGTCGTGTCGCTCGAGGCCGTCGTGCTCGCGCCGCTCGAGCGCCGCGTCCTGGAACGCGACGCTGAGGTGCAGCTCGCCGCTGCGCACCCGCTCCGCGAGGGCCTGGCTGTCGCCCTCGACGACGAGGACCTCGGCCGCGACGCGCGCCACGGCCCCTGGAACCAGCGCCGCCAGGGCGCTCGAGAACGCCCCGATCCGCAGCCGGCCGGGCCCGCGCAGCTCGGACAGCTGCGTCCCCGCCAGCGCGAGGCGCTCGGCGATCGCGTCGGCGTGCGCCAGCAGGACCTCGCCGGCGCGGGTCAGCTCCATCCCGCCTGGGCGGCGGTCGATCAGCTGCGCGCCGACCTCCTTCTCCAACGCCGCGACCTGCTGCGACACGGCGGGCTGGGTCAGCGCGAGCGCGCGGGCCGCGGCGCTGAACGAGCGCTCATGCGCGACGGCCCGAAACGTCAGCACCCGCCGAGGGTCCATAGGACCAGCTTATAGGACGGCCGAAACGATTATTTGAATTGATGGCGAACGGCGCGCAGACTCGAAGGCATGTTCGTACCTATCGAAGACATCATGCGCCGCTCCGTTCAGGGAGCGCTGGCGAAGGATCCCGTGCGCAAGCCGCGGCCGAGGCGCCGCCGGCTCACGCTCCGTGGCACTTCTTGAACTTCTTGCCTGAGCCGCACCAGCAGGGGTCGTTGCGGCCGATCGTCTCGTTCTCGCTCACGCGGCGCTGAGCGACGACCGGCGGCTCCTCCTGCACCGGACCGCCCTCGCCGTTCGTGTACGCGGTCGGCTGGTCGGCCTCGGTCCCGCCGTAGTACTCCAGGGCACCGAAGTTGCTCTGGGGCTGCGCCGGCTGGGCCCACTCCGGGGGCGGGGCCTGCTGGGGGCCGTCGGCCTCCTCGGGTCCCGTCACCTCGACCTCGACGTTGTAGATCATCCGCGCGAAGTCGGACCAGATCGAGTTCATCAGGTCCGCGAACAGCGTGAAGGCCTCGTTCTTGTAGGCCACCAGCGGCTCGATCTGCGCGAACCCGCGGAGGTGGATGCCCTCGCGCAGGTAGTCCATGTCGTAGAGGTGCTCGCGCCAGCGCTGATCGATGATCTGCAGGATCAGGTAGCGCTCGAGCATCCGCATGAGCTCCTCGCCGAGCTCTTCCTCGCGCTCGTCGTAGAGGCTCAGCGCGTCCTCGGAGATCATGCGCTTGAGCTCGTCGCGGTCGATCGCCGACCGGTCGATCTCGTCCGCCCCGAAGTCGACGTGGTAGATCTGCTCGAGCTGGACCCACAGCTCGTCGAGGTCCCAGTCGTCGGCGAAGTCGCCCGGCGTGTACTCGTCGACGAGCCGCCCGATGACCTCTTCGATCTGCTCGCGCGCGACGTCGGCCATGTCGCGGCCCTCGAGCACCTCGTCGCGGTACTTGTAGACGACCTCGCGCTGCTGGTTCATGACGTCGTCGTACTCGAGGACGCGCTTACGGATGAGGTAGTTCTGCTCCTCGACCTTGCGCTGGGCGCCCTCGATCTGCTTCGTGAGCATCTTCGCCTCGATCGGCTCTTCCTCGCCGTCGTCGGACTTCGGGCCGAGGCGGTCCAGGATCTTGTAGATCCGGTCGCCGGCGAAGAGGCGGACGAGGTCGTCCTCGGCGCTCAGGAAGAAGCGGGACTCGCCAGGGTCGCCCTGGCGGCCGGCGCGACCGCGCAGCTGGTTGTCGATCCGGCGCGACTCGTGGCGCTCGGTACCGACGATGAACAGGCCGCCGGCCTCGTAGACGACCTCCTTGTTGGCCTCGACACGCTCCTCGATCTTCGGGAGGACCTGCGCGAAGCGCTCCTCGTAGTCGGGGTCGCCCGGGCGCAGGCCGAGCTTGGTCAGCTCGATCTCCGTCAGGTGCTCGGGGTTGCCGCCGAGCTTGATGTCGACGCCGCGGCCCGCCATGTTCGTGGCGATCGTGACCGCGCCGGGAGCGCCGGCCTCGGCGATGATCGAGCCCTCGCGCTCGGCGTGCTCGGGCTTGGCGTTGAGCACCGTGTGCGGCACGCCCATCTTGCGCAGGCGGTTGCTCAGCAGCTCGGAGGTCTCGACCGAGATCGTGCCGACGAGGACCGGCTGGCCCGCGTCGTGACGCTCCTGGATGGTGCGGGCGACAGCGCGCCACTTGCCTTCCTTGGTCTTGTAGATCTGGTCGTTCTGATCCTTGCGGACCATCGGCCGGTTCGTGGGGATCTCCACGACGCCGACCTTGTAGATCTTCATGAACTCCGTGGCCTCGGTGAGGGCCGTGCCCGACATGCCCGCGAGCTTCTTGTACATGCGGAAGTAGTTCTGGAGCGTGACCGTCGCGAGCGTCTGGTTCTCCTCGCGGACGCGCACGCCCTCCTTGGCCTCGACGGCCTGGTGCAGGCCCTCCGACCAGCGGCGGCCGTCCAGGATGCGGCCGGTGAACTCGTCGATGATCTTGACCTCGCCGTCGATGACGGCGTAGTCGACGTCCTTCTTGTAGAGCGACTCGGCCTTCAGCGCCTGGTGCAGGTGGTTGACGAGGCTGCCGTTCTCGGCGCGGTAGAGGTGCTCGATGCCGAGGAACTTCTCGGCCTTGGCGACGCCCTGCTCGGTGACCGAGATCGTCTTGTGCTTCTCGTCGAACTCGTAGTCGTAGTCCGCGACGAACTCCTTCTTCGTGCGCGGATCCATCCCCTCCGGCTTCTCGCCGGGGATCATCTGCGGGGCGAGCTTGGAGAACTGCTCGTAGAGGTCCGCGGCCTGCTCGGGCGCGCCGGAGATGATCAGCGGCGTGCGCGCCTCGTCGATGAGGATGTTGTCGACCTCGTCGACGATCGCGAAGTTGTGCATCGCGATCGGGCGGCCGTCCTCACCGATGCGCCCACCGTGCTGGACCTTCTCCTCCAGCCGGGTGGCCATGTTGTCGCGCAGGTAGTCGAACCCGAACTCGGAGTTCGTGCCGTAGGTGATGTCGGCCGCGTACGCGGCGCGCTTCTCCTCGTACGGCTGGTTGTTCTGGAGCACGCCGACGGTCAGGCCGAGGCCTTCGTAGATCGGCCGCATCCAGTCCGCGTCGCGGCGGGCCAGGTAGTCGTTGACCGTGACCACGTGCACGCCGTGGCCGGGGAGTGCGTTCAGGACGACGGCCAGCGTGCCGGTGAGGGTCTTGCCCTCGCCGGTGCGCATCTCGGCGATCGACCCGTCGTGCAGCACCATGCCGCCGATCAGCTGCACGTCGAAGTGCCGCATGCTCATCGTGCGGCGGCCCATCTCGCGCGTCAGCGCGAAGGACTCCGGCAGCAGGTCTTCCAGGTCCTCGCCTTCGCGGGCGCGCTCGCGCAGCTCGGCGAACTGCTCGCGAAGCTCGTCGTCGGTCGATTCCTGGAGCTCTGGCTCCCAGGTGTTGATCCGCTCGACGCGCTTGGAGTAGGCCTTGAACTGCTTGGCTTCGCCCATTCGGAGGGCGCGCTCGAGGATGGACATAGCTACCTAGACTAGCGGTCGAGCGCGCCCCCTTGAGGGCCGTTATTGGAGGCTGCCGGGGACTTCCTCGAAGCTCACTTCGCCGTTGCGCGCAGCCTCGGCCGCCGAGCGGGAGTCCCGCCGCCCGCGGCGCTTCTCGCGATGGCGCTTGACCTGGCGCTCCAGGTTGTCCGCGACGAGGTTGATCGCGTGCTTGGCGTCCTTGGAGACCTCCTTGGCGCGCAACTGCGTGCCCTTGACGGTCAACACCACCTCGGCCGCGATCGGATCGCCGGGGACGTTCTCGTCCACCACCTCGAGGTCGAGCTGCGCGAGCTCAGAGACCTGCTTGGCGATCTTGTCGAACCGCCGGTCGACGTATTCCCGCATCTCGTCGGTGACCTGAAGGTTGCGTCCCTTCACCTCGATCTGCATGGGACTCCTCTGTCGGGGGTCAGCTTTTGTGAATCGTAGCCTCAAGAGCGGGCATGCATTGGCCGAAGTACGTACTGTGAGTCTCTCCGTGCCCGCTCCCGCGCAACCTGGCCGCCAAGAGGTCGCGGTGGTGCGCCATCCGATCGCGGATGCGCGCAATGTTGTCGTGGGTTACGAACTGCGCTTCGGAGGCTCCGTCGATCTCGGCGACCCGGCGATGGACGCCAAGGCCACGTCCGCCCTGCTGGTCGAGGCGTTCGGCGACATCGGCCTGGAGACGCTCGCCGGCCGCCACCCCGCCTGGGTCACGATCGCCCGCAACTTCCTCGTCGAGATCGGCCCGCCGCCCGTGCGCCCCGATCGCGCCGTGCTGCAGATCAAGGCCTACAACGCCCGCGAGGACCTCCTGCAGATCCTTCAGAAGCTGGCCCGTTCCGGCTACACGATCGCGCTGGACGAGTACGAGGGTCAGCTGATCGACAACGTCGAGGAGCTCATGGGGCTCTGCTCGATCGTCCGCGTCGACGTCTCCAAGGTCCACCCCGACGACCTGCCTCGGGTCCTGCGCGTCCCGAAGCTCCAGGGCGCGATGCTCGTCGCCACCGAGGTCGGCGACCACGCCGCCTTCGACCGCTGCAAGGCGCTCGGCTTCACCTACTTCCAGGGCGAGTACTTCGCCCAGCCGCGCACCTTCAGGCACAAGGGCGTCGCCACCGCGGGCCTCGGCTCCCTGCGCCGCCTGGCCGAGCTGACCGCGGGCGACATCTCCTTCGAGGACCTCGAGCGGATCATCTCGTCGGACATCGGCCTCTCTTTGAAGCTGCTGCGGTACGTCAACAGCGCGTTCTTCGCGCTGCCCCGCACGGTCTCGTCGGTCCGCGAGGCGCTGAACATGCTCGGCGTGCGCACCGTCCGCCGCTGGGCCACGGTCATGGTCATCTCCTCCATCCCGGACGTCCCGGACGAGCTCGTCGCCCTGGGCCTGCGCCGCGCCCACATGTGCGAGATCCTCGCGGGCAGCGCGCTGCCCGAGGAGCGCGAGACGCTGTTCACGATCGGCCTGTTCTCCGTCGCCGACGCTCTGTTGAACGCCCCGATGGTCGACGTGCTGGACTCGCTCCCCTTCACCGAGGAGATCCAGGCGGCGTTGCTGCGCCGCGAAGGCCCCAAGGGCGAGCTCCTGGCCGCCGTCGCCGCCTATGAGCGCGGCGAGTTCCCGACGCTCCCGACGACCGACTCCTCCCCGTCGCTCGCCGGCGCCTATCGCTCCGCGCTGGCCTGGGCGGACGAAGCGTCCCGCGCCGTCGCCTGACGCGCCGCGCGCCGAGATCACAGCGTCCGCGCGTAGGTGATCGCCGCGACCACTCGCGTGCCCGCTTCGCTCAGCGCGCGCGCCGAGGCGTCGAGGGTGGCGCCCGTCGTGTGGACGTCGTCGACGAGGATCGCGAGCGGGGGCGGCGACCCGCGCACGCGGATCCGGAGCCGGCCCGGCTCGCGGCGCTCGCGGCGGCTCGCGCCGACCTGTCGCACCGCGCGGTCCTTGCGAACCAGGCAGTCGGCGAACGGGCGGTCCGTGCGCCGGGCCAGAGCGATCGTCAGCACCCGGGCGGGATCGAACCCGCGGGCGCGCCGCCGCGCCGGGGCCGCCGGCACGGGCACGAGCGCGACGAGCGCCGGCGTGTCCCGCAGGTCCGGCGGGAGCGTCGCGACCATCTGCGCCGCCATCAGGTCCGCGACCACCAGGGCGCCCCGGAACTTCAACGCGGCGACCAGCCTCCGGGCGACACCCGTGTAGGCCATCGGCGCCCACGAGCGACCGAACGCCGCGTGCGCCGCCGGGCAGCGCCGCCCCCGATGCTTCGGCAGCCCACAGCGCGGACACCCGCGACGCAGCCACGGCAACGCCCGCACGCACTCCGCGCACAATCGCGCGTCGGCATCCGTCAGGGCCTGCCCACACCCGACGCACCCGGGCGGGGCGAAGAGGGAGAGGAGCTCGCGCAACGGACGCATCGCCCGGCATCGTCGCGCAGGGGCCTGCAACGAGTCAGCACGCGATTGCCACAATCCTGCGACGTGATCGCAACAATTCCGCTCGCAACCGCGGTGCCGGTCGATGCCGGGTGGACATTCGCGCCCATCGTGCTGCTCGCGTTGGCCTCCTATCTCGCGATCTACGTGTGGCGGTGGCGGATCTCGCGGGCGGAGGGCGGCGCGCGGGCGGCGCCGGTCGGCAAGCTCGTCCTCTGGATCACGGGGATCGGCTGCCTGTTCATCGCGCTGGTCTCGCCGATCGACGCGCTCGGCGAGCAGCTGGCGTCGATGCACATGGTGCAGCACCTGCTGATCGCCGACCTGGCGCCGATCTGCCTCACGCTGGCGCTCACGAAGCACATCCTGCGGCCGGCCACGCGGCGGATCCAGTGGATCGAGCGGGCGGCCGGCCCCTTCGGGCACCCCGCGTTCGGCGTCGTCGCCTACGTCGCGGCGATGTGGATCTGGCACATCCCCGCGATGTACCAGGCCGCGCTCGAGCACCCGTACATCCACGTGCTCGAGCACCTGAGCTTCGCGGCGGCGGGGCTCCTGTACTGGTGGCATCTGCTGAGCCCGATCCGCAGCCGGATGCGCCTCGGCGGCCTCGGACCGGTGCTCTACATGGCCTCGACGAAGATCCTCGTCGGCTTCCTCGGCATCCTGCTCGCGTTCTCGCCGGACGTCCTCTACCACTTCTATGAGGTCGGCTCCAACAGCACCCGCTGGGGTCTGAGCCCGCTCGACGACCAGCGCGTCGCGGGCCTGATCATGGCGCTCGAGCAGTCGATCGTGATGGGCATCGCGCTCGCCTACCTCTTCGTCCGCATGCTCGCGGAGTCCGAGGAGGAAGAGCAGCGCGCCGAGCGCTACGGCGCGGTGTAGGGCTCGCGGGCCGCGAGCACCCGCAGGTTGCCGAGCGCCCGCGCGACGAGGGCGAGCACCATCACGCCCGCGCCGCTCAACGCGACGACGTCGAGCAGCGTGAGCCCGAGGAGCGAGACCTCGACGCCGCAGCCGACGACGACGAGCAGCGCCATCAGCCCGATGCGCGCCTCGGTCGGCCCGAGCCGCCCGTAGCCGAGCGAGAACCGCCCGAGCGCCTGCGTCTCCAGGTACGAGTTGATCGACAGGGCCAGGTACGCCACCACCAGAACGAGGCCGGCCGCGAGGTGCATCGAAGACGACAGCCCGAGCCCGAGCCCGATCAGCGCGGTCGCGAACGCGTCCGCGAGATGGTCGAGGTAGTAGCCGTAGCGCGGCCGCTCGGCGCGCCGGACCCGCGCCAGCGTGCCGTCCAGCGAGTCGCCGAACCAGTGCACGACGAGCAGCCCGGCGGCGACGAAGAACGCTCCGGACCAGGCCGCGACGAGGAACGCGACCGCCGCGAGCAGCGCGAGCACGGTCAGATGATCGGGCCGGACGAACGCGGGCAGCCGCCGCGCGATCAGCCCCAAGAGCTTCTGTTCAGGGCGAGCGAGCAGGAACGTCTTCTCTCGCTCCGCGGTGACGCCGGACATGGTGTGACCTCCTTGTTGACCATCGTTCAACAAGAGTACACCCGTATTGACCGACGGTTACCATCGATGCCAATGACCGCGATCCTGCGCTACAGCGCCTTCACCGACACCCCGGACGGCGGCAACCCCGCCGGCGTCGTGCTCGACGCTTCGGCCCTCTCCGACGCGGACATGCAGCGGATCGCGGCGGAGGTCGGCTACAGCGAGTCCGCGTTCGTCACCACCCGCGACGACGGCGCGTACGACGTGCGCTACTTCAGCCCGGAGATGGAGGTGCCGTTCTGTGGGCACGCGACGATCGCCACCGCGGTCGCGCTGGCCGAGCGCGACGGCGCCGGGCCGCTGACCTTCCACACGCAGGCGGGAACCGTCCCGGTGGCGACGCAGGGCGAGAGCGGCTCCGTCACGGCGACGCTCACGAGCGTCGCGCCCCATGTCGAGGACGCGCCCGCCGAACTGCTGCAAGCCGCCCTCACGGCCCTCGACTGGAGCGAGGACGACCTCGACCCGAAGCTCCCGCCGAAGGTCTCGTACGCCGGGGCCCGCCACCTGATCCTGGCGGCGGACACCCGCGAGCGACTGAGCCGGCTCGACTACGACTTCGACGCTCTCAAGGCGATCATGCAGCAGCACGACCTCGTCACGGTCGACCTCGTCCACAGGGAGGACGAGACCACGTTCCACGCCCGCAACCCGTTCCCGGTCGGCGGCGTCGTCGAGGACCCCGCGACCGGCGCGGCCGCGGCGGCCTTCGGCGCCTACCTCAGAAGCGAACGGCTGATCACGCCGCCGGCGACGATCACCGTCCACCAGGGCGTCGACATGGGCCGTCCGAGCCTGCTGACCATCACGATCGACGACCAGCCCGAGATCCGCGTCAGCGGTCGCGCGGTGGCGATGTAAGCGTCAGGTACTCCGCCTGGGCGTCGGTCAGCGTGTCGATCCCGACGTCCAGCGCGGCGAGCTTGAGCGCCGCGACCTCGCGCTCGATCGCGTCGGGCACCTGATGCACGCCCGGCGCCCACGTGCCGGTCACCAGAGCCTCGGCCGCCAGAGCCTGCAACGCGAACGACACGTCCATCACGGCCGCCGGATGCCCCTCGGCCGCGGCGAGGTTCACGACCCGGCCTCCGGCCACCAGGTGCAACGAACGGTCGCCGAACGTAAAGCGCTCGACCAGCGGCAGGATCTGCGACGACCCCGAGGACTCGGCGCGCAGCTCCGGCAGCGAGATCTCGATGTCGAACTGGCCGGCGTTGGCCAGCAGCGCGCCGTCCTTCATCCGGTAGAAGTGCTCGCCCCGCAGCACGTCGGGGACGCCGGTGACGGTGATGAAGATGTCGCCCAGCGACGCCGCCTGGACCGCCGGCATCACCGCGAACCCCTCCATGCGCGCCTCCAGGGCCCGCAGCGGATCGACCTCGCAGACGATCACCGACGCGCCGAACCCGGCCGCCCGCAGCGCGACACCGCGTCCCGTCCAGCCGTAGCCGAGGACCACGACGGTCTGGCCGGCGAGCAGCACGTTGGTCGCCCGGACGATCCCGTCCAGGACGGACTGGCCCGCTCCGAAGCGGTCGTTGAACGCCCGCTCGGCGCGTGCCTCGTTGACCGCGATCACGGGGACCTTCAACCCGCCCTCGGCCTCCAGCGCCCGCAGGCGCACGAGCCCGGTCGTGGTCTCCTCGGTCCCGCCGAGCATCGCGCCCAGCAGGTCCGGCCGCGCCAGGTGCAGCGCGCCCAGGAGGTCCGCGCCGTCGTCCAAGGTGATCCGCGGCGCCCGCGCGACGACCGAGGCCACGCCGTCGGCCCACTCGTCCGGCCCGCCCGCGTGCACCTCGGCCTCGCCCGCGAGCGCCAGGGCGACGTCCTGCTGTGTGGCGAACGGGTTCGACGCGCACAACGCGACGTCCGCCCCACCCGCCTGCAAGGTGCGCACCAGCACCGCCGTCTCCGACGTCACATGCAGGCACGCACCGACGACGACGCCCGCGAGCGGCTGCTCGCGGGCGAAGCGTTCGCGGATCGACCGCAGGACGGGCATCTGCCCGTCCGCCCAGTCGATCCTCGAATAGTTAGCTCCTGTGGACATCCAGTCCACGATTCGACGGAACCATCCAGGTTCCGATGGGGCTAGTAGCGATAGTGATCCGGCTTGTACGGGCCCTCGACCGGCACGCCGATGTAGTCGGCCTGCTCCTTGGAGAGCTCGGTCAGGTGCACGCCGAGCGCGTCGAGGTGCAGGCGCGCGACCTTCTCGTCGAGGTGCTTCGGCAGGACGTAGACCTGCTTCTCGTACTCCTCGGTCTTCGTGAACAGCTCGATCTGGGCGATCGTCTGGTTCGTGAAGGAGTTCGACATCACGAACGACGGGTGGCCCGTCGCGTTGCCGAGGTTCAGCAGGCGGCCCTCGGAGAGGACGATGATCGTGTGGCCGTCGGCGAAGCGCCACTCGTGGACCTGCGGCTTGACCTCGATGCGCTCGATGCCCTCGAGCTTGGCCAGGCCGGCCATGTCGATCTCGTTGTCGAAGTGACCGATGTTGCCGACGATCGCCTGGTGCTTCATGCGCGACATCTGCTCGGCCGAGATGACGTCCTTGTTGCCCGTCGCCGTGATGAAGATGTCAGCGGTCTCGACGACGTCGTCGAGCGTGGCGACCTGGTAGCCCTCCATCGCGGCCTGCAGCGCGCAGATCGGGTCGATCTCGGTGACGATCACGCGACCGCCCTGGCCGCGCAGCGAGTCGGCGCAGCCCTTGCCCACGTCGCCGTAGCCGAGGACGACGCACACCTTGCCGCCGATCATGACGTCGGTGCCGCGGTTGATGCCGTCGACGAGCGAGTGGCGGCAGCCGTAGAGGTTGTCGAACTTGGACTTGGTGACCGAGTCGTTGACGTTGATCGCCGGGAAGAGCAGCTTGCCCTGCTTGGCGAACTCGTACAGGCGGTGGACGCCCGTCGTCGTCTCCTCGGTGACGCCCTTGATCGTGGCCGCCGCGCGGGTCCACTTCTGCGCGTCCTCGGTGAGGGTGCGGTTGAGCGTCTCGAGGATGATCCGGTGCTCGTCGCTCTCGGCGGTCGAGGGATCGGGGGCCGCGCCGGCCGCCTCGTACTCGACGCCGAGGTGGACGAGCAGCGTCGCGTCGCCACCGTCGTCGAGGATCATGTTCGGGCCCTCGCCGTCCGGCCACGTGAGCGCCTGCTCGGTGCACCACCAGTACTCCTCGAGCGTCTCGCCCTTCCAGGCGAAGACCGGGATGCCGGCGGCGGCGATCGCGGCGGCGGCGTGATCCTGGGTCGAGAAGATGTTGCACGACGCCCAGCGGACCTCGGCGCCGAGAGCAACGAGCGTCTCGATCAGCACGGCGGTCTGGATCGTCATGTGCAGCGAGCCCGTGATGCGCGCGCCCTTGAGCGGCTGCGCCTCGGCGTACTCGGCGCGCGTGGACATCAGGCCGGGCATCTCGTGCTCGGCGAGCTGGATCTCCTTGCGGCCGAAGTCGGCCAGGTCGATGTTGGCGACCTTGTAGTCGGGCGCGGTGATTGCGGTCATGCGGTCTCCAGGGAGGGGGTGGAATTGCGGGCCGCCAGCGCGGCGAGCAGCCGCTGGTGCTTGTCCTGCTCGAAGCGCAGCCAGTCGGACGTCGGAACGTCCGCGGGCGGGGTCGCTTCGGCGGACAGCCAGGCGTCGGTCGCCTCGCGCAGATCGCCGTCGCGGCTCAGCCGCAGGGCGAAGGCGAGGTCGGACAGACCGATGTCGTGCTCGTCCAGCAGCTCGCGCAACGTGCGCAGGCGCTGGAGCTCTGCCGGGCCGTACAGCCGGTAACCCGCCGACGAGCGTGCGGGCTCGACGAGCCCAACGCGCTCCACGTACCGCAACATGCGCGGGCTCCAGCCCGTGGTAGCAGCAGCCTCGTGGATCGTCAGCGCGTCCATCTGTCGCCAGTGTAGCGCGACCCTGACACAGTTGTGTCAAGGTTGGCCACGATGGCGCTCAGATCCGGATCGTGCGCTCCACAGCATGCCGCGATGATGCGCGCGGCGAGCGGGATCTCCTCGCCGCGCAGTCCGTCCGGGAACCCACTGCCGTCGTAGCGCTCATGCGCCGAGCGGACGATCCGCGCGACCGGGCGCATGCTGTCCGCGGCGGCCAGGATCCGCTCGCCGACGACCGGGTGCAGCCGCTCCAGGTCCGCGGCGCCGGCGGGCACCGCGATCATCCCGACGTCGCGCAGCTCGGCCGCGCGCACCAGCACGTCGATCTCCTCGCCCCTGAGCCCGAGCGCGCGACCGACTTCGGCGGCGAGCGCCGGCACGTCATCCGCGCGCCGCCCACGCTCGGCCAGCACCTGCACGAGCACGTCGCGGGTCTGCCCGCCCGGGCCACCGCGGCGCCGGCGCTTGCGCGCGTACATGCGCTCATCCGCAAGCTTCAGAGCAGCCGTCGCGTCGGCGGCCTCCTCCGGCAGGACGACGAGACCGAACGAGGCGCTGATGCTGAAGCCGTCGCCGTGCTCGCTCAGCGCGTCGACGGCGCCGCGGACCGCGGGCGCGTCCTCGTCCAGCGCGCCCCGCAGCACCACGCAGAACTCGTCGCCGCCGAGCCGGTAGCCGCCGAGCTTCGGGGCCAGGCGCTGCAACAGCGCGTCGCCCGCCGCATGGCCGAACGCGTCGTTGTACTCCTTGAAGCCGTCGAGATCGAAGAACGCGAGCGTGTGCGGCGCCCCGGTCGCGAACGCGCGCGCCAGGTCGCGCTCGAGCGCGCGCCGGTTCGGCAAGCCGGTCAGCTTGTCGGTGATCGAGTCCTCGCGCGTGCGGCGGATCAGCGTCTGGTTGTCGACCAGCAGCAGCGTCGTGCGCAGCAGGCCGACGACGATCGTGCCGCCGGCGAGGAAGATCGTCAGCGGGCTCCCGTCGGTGAGCGCCGCGTGCATCAACAGCACGAGGGCGAGCGCGCCGCCGGCGATCGACACGACCGCCGAGGCGAGTGGGCTGGCGGGCCGGGCGCGGGCGGTCGCGGGATGGAACGCCGCGTAGCAGACGAGCAGGAAGGCGATCACCCAGCCGGCGAGCATCGCCGGCGTCGGGACGGCCAAGCGGACCATGAACAGGTCGAGCGTGACGATGATCGCCTCGCCGGCCGCCATCACCCACCACGCGCGCGCCGGACGCCAGCCGCTGAGCGCGAACGCGAACACGAACGTGGTGACGAGCGTCGCGTCGCCCGCGAGCGCCGTCGCGGGAACGCGCAAGCCGCTCCCCGCGAAGGCGGTCGTGACGAAGGTCGTGAGCGTCGCGGCGGCCGCCAAGCCCGCGATCACCCCGTCGAGCGCCAGCGTGGCGCGCCAGCGCGTCCGGGCGTGGTTGGCCACGAGGCACACCAGGCCGGCGTGCGCGAAGACGTAGGAGACCAGGTAGAACGCGTCGAGCTCGTAGGGGTTCAAGTCGCCGATCGCCCACGCCGCGTTGGCGCAGATCAGCAGCCACCAGGCGAGGCGGGCGTCCTGGCGGCGCAGGGTGTGGATCACCATCGCGGCGAGCGCGGTGAACTGGATCGCGTTGCGGAACGCCGGATCGCCCGTGACGGCATAGGCGGCCACGGCGGCGAAGAGCAGGGCGAAGAGCGCATGCGGCAGCAAGGCGGCGCGACGGATCACTTCCCCCCGCAGTCGGCGCCGCGATCCGGATCTTTAGCCGGGCCGTCAGATACCGTGCGGCTCCTATGTCCACGGGTGCGCAGGTCATCGTCGGAGAGCTCGAGCGGGCGGGGGTGGAGGTGTGCTTCGGGCTCCCGGGCGTCCACAACCTCGCGTTGTGGGAGGAGCTGCGCTCGTCCTCGATCCGCCTCGTGGGCGTGCGGCACGAGCAGGCCGCGGCGTACGCGGCGGACGGGTACGCGCGCGCCACCGGCCGCCTCGGCGTGGCGCTGACGACGACCGGCCCCGGCGCCGCCAACACGCTCGGCGCGGTCGGCGAGGCGTGGGCGTCGCGCTCGCCGATCCTGGTGATCGCGACCGACATCCCGTCGGGTCTGCGGCGGCCGGGCGAGTACCGCGGCGTCCTGCACGAGACCTCCGGCCAGTCGGAGATGTTCGCGCCGGTCGTGAAGTCGGTGCACCTCGGCCTGTCGGCGGACGCGGTCGCGGACGCCGCTCTGCAGGCCGTCGCCTCCGCGGTGGAGGCGCCGACGCGGCCGGTGTACCTGGAGATCGCGACCGATCTGCTGGCGGCCGAGGTGGGCGCGCCCGGCGGGCTCGCGCCGGCGTCGTCGACCGCGTTCTCGCCGCGCTCGTCGGACCTGGCCGCGGCGATCTCGGCGCTCAACGACGCGCAGCGGCCCCTGCTGTGGGTGGGTGGAGGGGCGCGCGACGCCGCCGACGCGGTCGCCGAGCTCGCCGAGCGTCTCGGCGCGCCCGTGCTGACGACCTACGGCGCGGCGGGCGTTCTGCCGCCCGGTCATCCCTCCGCGGTCGGCCTGCCGCCGCACGCGCCCGCGGCGGGCGCGCTGTGGGACGAGGCCGACGTCATCGTCGCGATCGGCTCCGACCTCGACGGCGTCCAGACCCAGAACTTCGCCCAGCCGCAGCCCGACACGCTGATCGCGGTCTCGCTGGAGCCGATCGTCAACTACCGGGCCGACGTCCACCTCGCCGGCGACGCGGGTGAGGTCACGGCGGCGCTGGCCGCGGGCATCCGCCCGCGCGACATCGACGACCTCGCCGCCCGCCTCGCCGAGGTCCGCGCCGAGGCCTGCGGCGCGCTCGACGCCACCGCCCTGCGCTTCCTCGACGCGATCCACTTCGCCGTCCCCGCCGACGGCGTTCTGGTGGTCGACATGTGCATCCCGGGCTACTGGCTCGCCGGCTTCCACACTCCCGCCACCCCGCGCCGCCTGCAGGTCCCGCTCGGGTGGGGAACGCTCGGCTACGCGTTCCCGGCCGCGCTCGGCGCCGCCCTCGCGGGCACCGGCCCGGTGGTCTCGGTGTCCGGCGACGGCGGCTTCCTCTTCGCGTGCGGCGAGCTCGCCACGATGGCGCAGGAGAAGATCCCCTTGACCGCGGTGATCGTCGACGACGGCGGCTACGGCATGCTCCGCTACGACCAGCAGAAGGCGGGCGACGAGACCTACGGCGTCGACCTCCACACGCCCGACTTCGAAGCCATGGCCGCCGCCTTCGGCCTCGCGGCCGAGACCGTGGACGGCCTCGACGACGCCTTCGGCGAAGCCCTCGCCCGCCACACGGCCGACCCGACCCCGTCCGTCCTGGTCGCCCGCACCCCCACCCCGCTCGTCCCGCCGCCCAACACCTCCCCGAACTGGTACCGCCGAACCTAAAGGGGTCAGGCCCCTTTAGGTTGGCGGACGACCGCCGCGCGGCCGCTGGTTAGCTCAATATCGGCGCCGGACGGGCGTCCGTACGGTCGGCGCATGACCAAGAGACTGATGGCTGGGATCGTGCTGCCGGCGGTGCTCGCCGTCGGCGCCGCGAGCGCGATCGCCGCCAATGACAGCGACGTGATCCGCGCCTGCGCGGCCAAGAACGGCAAGACGCTGCACCTGGCCGGCGCGAACGGCAAGTGCGCGAAGGGCGAGACCGCGCTCACGTGGAACCAGAAGGGGCCGGCCGGCGCGCCCGGCGCCGCGGGCCCCGCCGGGCCGCAGGGACCCGCCGGCGCGAACGCCGCCGCGCCGGAGAACGTCGTCGGCGGCGACCCGCTCGCGGGCGGGCAGGCCACGATGTCGGCGAGCATCGACGGGATCGGCGACATCTCCGTCAAGGCCTTCGGCTTCGGCGGCAAGAACACGCCGGGCAGCGCGGGCGGCGGTGGCGGCGCCGGCAAGGTCGCGTTCCACGACCTCACGTTCGCCAAGCTCTACGACGCGACGTCGCCCAAGCTCTTCCAGCGCCTCGCGACGGGCGAGCACATCAAGCAGGTGACGTTCAACCTGCACGGTGACGACGACCTCACCTACAAGCTCTCCGACGTCGTCGTCACGAGCTACGAGCAGGGCGGGACGAAGGAGCGCCCGCTGCTCGAGCGCGTCGAGCTGAACTTCTCGAAGGTCGAGATCTCCTTCACGCCGGCCGGCGGCGCTCCGATCACCGCCGGCTTCGACGTCAAGGCGAACAAGTCGGTCTAGAGCTTGAAGTCCATGTCCGCGGGGAGCTCCACGAGGTCCATCTGGGCCTTCTGGAGCTTGCCCGCGTAGTCCCAGTTCATCGACTGCCAGCGGGTGAACTGGTCGAGCACCCAGATGCCCGACTGGCGCGAGCCGTTGCCGGACTTGCCGTTGCCACCGAACGGCAGGTGCGCCTCGGCGCCGGAGGTGGAGTTGTTGACCGACACCATGCCGGCGCTGATCCGCTCGCGGAAGCGGAAGGCGTTCTCGCCCGAGCGCGTGTAGATGGCGCTCGAGAGCCCGTAGCCGTGGCCGTTGGCGAGGTCCATCGCCTCGTCGAAGGACGAGAACTTGGCGACGCCGACGATCGGGCCGAAGGTCTCGGTCGAGTAGATCTCGTCGTCGGCGGTCACGCCCACGACCAGCGTCGGGTGGTAGAAGATGCCCGCGTCGGGGTCGCCGACGAAGCCCTCGCGCGGGTTGTCGGCGGTGATCCGCCCACGCGCGGTCGACCCGTGCACCGTGTGGTGGTCGCGCACGAGCCCGAGCCAGTCCTCGAAGCGCTCGGCGAAGCGCTCGTGGATCATCGGCCCGTACAACACGTCCGCGTTCGGGTCGCCGATCGGCGACGACTCGAGCCGCGAAGCCAGCTTCGTCACGAACTCGTCGAAGACGGACTCGTGGACGATCGCGGTGCCGAGCGACGTGCAGCGCTGCCCGGCCGTGCCGAAGCCGCCGAACAGCGCGCCCTCGACCGCGAGGTCGACGTCGGCGTCGTCCATCACGACCATCGGGTTCTTGCCGCCGAGCTCCAGGCAGGGCGACTGGATGTGGCGCCCGCAGAGCTCGCCGATCTTCGAGCCGACGGCGGAGGAGCCGGTGAAGCCGACCTTGTCGACCAGCCCGGCCTCCAAAGACGCCTGCAGGCCCGCGAACGTGTCCGGCCCCGACGCCTGGACGACGTTCAGGACGCCGCCGGGCACCCCGCCCGCGTGGAAGATCCGCGCCAGCGCGTCACCCAGCGCCGCGGAGTACTCCGCCGGCTTCCACACGACCGAGTTGCCGCACAGGATCGCCGGCACCAGGTACCAGGCGGGCACGGCGACGGGGAAGTTGCCCGCGGTGATGATCGCGGCCACGCCCACCGGCATGCGGAACGTGAACAGCTGCTTGTTCGGCATCTCCGACGGCACGGTCTGGCCGTAGAGCCGCCGCCCCTCGCCGAGGAAGAAGTCGCACGTGTCGACGATCTCCTGGACCTCGCCGAGCGCCTCCGGGTACGGCTTGCCGATCTCGCGCGTCACCAAAGACGCGAGCGCCTCCTTGTTGGCCTCGACGAGCCGCCCGACCTGCGCGATCACCCGGCCGCGGGCAGGAGCCGGGACCTTCGCCCACTCCTTCTGCGCCGCCCGCGCGGCACGCGCGGCGTCGACGAACGTGGAGGCGTCGCCCAGCGAGATGTTGGCGACGAGGTCGTCGAGCTGGGCGGGATTCGTGGAGGTCAGTGTGCCGCCAGGGGCGTCAGTGCGCGCGCGGCCGTCGACGATCGAGGCGACCTGCAGCGCGGTCTCGGAGGCGATGGACATGGCCCACCACGCTATCGAGCCAGCACCCCTCTTCCGGTACGGAGAACTCCCCTACGAGGTGACAGGCGTGGCCGACAGCGCGGCCTTCACGCGGTCGATGCCCGGGATGTCCACCGGATCGGCCGAGCGCAGCACCGCGGCGTAGATCGACACGAGGTCGCCGAGCAGCACGAGCGACACGATCCGCTCGACCGGCGTCTCCCCGCGCGCCTGCACCCGCACCACCGGCGAGCACCCGGCGGCCGCGATCTCCGCGGTCAGCTCCGCCCGCAGCGCGTTGCGCGGGTGCGCGCCCGGGTCCTCCAAGGAGACGTAGGAGAAGGAGCCGAGCGAAGGCGCCGCGTCCCAGCCCACGACCTCGTTGTGGTCGGCCTCCGGCAGCACCGACGCGAACGCCGGCAGCGCGCTGTTCTCGTTGAACTGGCACTTCCAGCGGTACGCCGCCGCGCCCGCCAGCTCGGCGCCCGCGATCACCGGCACCGTCCCGTGCAGCGACCGCGCGATCGACTTCGCCTCAGAATCCTCCGGCGCGTCCGGCCCCCACTCCTCGGTCAGCTCGGCGGCCAGCGCCCAAGCCGCCTCGATCTCCGAGCGCACCGACGGCGCGGCGCCGCCGAGGGCCGCGGCCTCCAGCGCGCCCACGAGCGCGTAGCCGATCGCCGCCCGCGGCTGGAAGCCTCCCGGGATCGGCACGACCGGCACGCCGTCCTCGCGCGCCCGGGCGACCAGCGCGCCGCCCGTGCTCGCCACGAGCCGCGGGCACCCGCGCGCCGCGGCGTCCTCGTAGGCCGAGAGCGTCTCCTCGGTGTTGCCGGAGTACGACGAGGCGAAGACGAGCGTCGACGGACCCGCCCACGCCGGCAGCGCGTAGCCGTCCGCGACGACCAGCGGCCGCACGAGCCGCGAGCCGAGCGCGCCGACGGCCAGCCGCCCGCCGGACGCCGACCCGCCCATGCCGGCCACGATCACGCCGCCGGTGGCGTCCACCGGCCGCGCCTGGGCGGAGTCCACGCGCCACAGGGCATCTTCCAGGTGCTCGGCGAGGCCGAGGACCTCGTCCAGCTGGGCCGTCGAGTCGACGGCGGCGATCGTCTCGCGATCCAAGGTCATCAGAACCTCAATGCCCCATCCGGCAGCGTCACACCCGGGAAGATGCGCGCGCCGTTGGAGACGACGTTGTCGGCGCCGAGCACGACGCCCTCCCCGATCACGCTCATCCCGTCGATGACGCAGTGGTCGCCCACCGAAACGCCCGCGGCGACGATGCACCCGCGCAGCACGCAGTGCGCCCCGATCCTCGCGCCCTTCATCACGACCGCGTTCTCGATCGTGGTGCCCTCGCCGACGGTGACGTCGCGCTCGAGCACCGCACGGCCGCCGATCCGGGCGCCGGCGGCGATCTCGCAGCCGCTCTCGACCAGCGCAGCCGGCACGATGCGCCCCGCGCTCGAGACGCCGTCCTCGACGCAGGTGAACGTGTCGCCCATCCGCGCGCCCACCTCGGTGCGGACGTTGCCCTCGAGGATGTCGAAGGTCGCCTCCAGGTAGCGCTCGGGGGTCCCGATGTCCATCCAGTAGCCGGACAGCACCTTGCCGTACAGCCCGTTCCCGACCAGGCGGGGGAACACGTCGCGCTCGATCGAGGCCCGCTCGCCCTTCACCAGCAGGTCGAGCACGGACCGCTCGAGCACGTAGGCGCCCGCGGAGATGTTGTTGGTGTCGATCTGGTCCGGCGAGGGCTTCTCGACGAACTCCCGCACCGACGAGTCGTCGTTGAGGCGCACGAGGCCGTAGGACGACGGGTCCTCGACCGGGTACAGCGCCAGCGTGGCGCGCGCGCCCGAGGCGACGTGCGCGGCCATCTGGGCCGACAGGTCGAGATCGGTCAGCGTGTCGCCGTTGAGCATCAGGAAGCGCTCGTCGAGCATGTCCTCGGCGAACTTCAACGCGCCACCGGTGCCGAGGGGTCGCGGTTCCTCCATGTAGCGCAGCCGCACGCCGACCGAAGCGCCGTCGCCGAGCACGTTGCGCACGCCGTCGGCGAGGTGGCCGCAGGACATCACGACGTCGTCGACGCCGTGCGAGCGCAGCCAGTCGAGCATGAACGTGATGAACGGCCGGTCGACCAGCGGGACGACCGGCTTCGGCACCGTCGACGTGAGCGGCCGCAGCCGCGTCCCCTCGCCCCCCGCGAGGATCAGCGCCTGCATCAGCCTGCCCCGCCCCGCCCGATCCCTTCGTACACGAGCCCGGCGGCGCGAACCGCGGCGGGGTCGTACAGGTTGCGGCCGTCGACCAGCAGGTCGCCGCGCATCGACGTCTTCACGGAGCCGAGGTCGAGCTCGGCGAACTCCGGCCACTCGGTCACGAGCACGACGGCGTCGGCGCCCTCGACCGCCTCGGCGGCGGACTCGGCGAAGCGCACGCCGCGGATCAGCTTGCGGGCCTCGCCCTCGGCCACCGGGTCGTAGGCGCGAACGTGCGCGCCGGCCGCCTGCAGCCGGGAGGAGAGCACGAGCGACGACGCCTCGCGCATGTCGTCGGTGTTCGGCTTGAACGCGAGCCCGAGCAGCGCGATCTGCTTGTCGACCAGCCGCCCGAGATGCTTCTCGAGCTTGGCGATCACGCGCCGCTTCTGCAGCTCATTGACCTCGATCACGGAGTTCAACAGCTGGAAGTGGTACCCGGAATTGCCGGCGAGCTGTTTCAAAGCCGTGACGTCCTTGGGGAAGCACGAGCCGCCGAACCCGATCCCGGCCTGCAGGAACTTCGGGCCGATGCGGTTGTCGAGCCCCATCCCGCGCGCCACCTCGACGACGTCCGCGCCGGTCTCCTCGCAGACGTTGGCGATCTCGTTGATGAACGAGATCTTCGTGGCTAGGAAGGCGTTGGAGGCCAGCTTGACCATCTCGGCGCTCTTGATGTCGGTGCGGACCAGCGCCGCGTTCAAGGGCGCGTAGAGCTCGACGACGGCGTCGCCCGCCCAGTCGCCGTCGTCGCCGACGACGACGCGGTCGGGCTCGAGGAAGTCCTTGATCGCCGAGCCCTCCTTGAGGAACTCGGGGCAGGAGACGTAGCGGAAGCCCTTGCCCTGCTCGGCGAAGTGGCGCTTGATCGTCTCGCCGGTGCCGACCGGGACGGTCGACTTCATCACCAGCGCGTGGCGATCGGACGCCGGCATGGCGTCGACGACCGCGTGGACGGCGGAGAGGTCCGCGTCGCCCGAGTAGGTCGGAGGCGTGCCGACGGCGACGAACAGCAGCCGCGCGTGGTCGAGCGCGTCCGCCAGATCGGTGGAGAAGTGCAGGCGGTCGCGGTGCTTGGCGACGAGCTCCGCGAGCCCCGGCTCCCAGATCGGCATGACGCCCTGCTTGAGGCCTTCGATCTTGGCCGCGTCGATGTCGATGCAGTAGACGTCATTGCCGAGTTCGGCGAAGCCCGCAGCGGTAACCAGGCCGACGTAACCCGTGCCGATGACGCCGATCGGCTCTCGATTCGTGGTCATGAGGGCCGATCAGGTTATCGAGGCCGATGCCGATGACCCCGGGCATGACCACCCGCCTGCCCGCCATCCTGGCCGCGACGTTCGTGGCCGCACTCGCCCCCGCGACGGCGGTGGCCAAGACCGTCACCGGTTCCAACGCCGCCGAGGCCCTGACGGGGACGGAGGGTCCGGACAAGATCACCGGAGCCGGCGGCGCGGACCGCATCCGCGGTCTCGGCGGGGACGATCGGATCACCGGCGACACCGGTCCGGACGACATCGGCGGCGGCGCGGGCAACGACTGGATCGACGGCGGGTCGGGCGACGAGGTCCTCAACGGCGACGACGGCAACGACACGCTGATCGGCGGCTTCGGCCACGACACGCTGATCGGCGGCACCGGCGACGACAACCTGGACGGCGGCGCCGCCCCGGACCGCCTCGAGGGCGGCGACGGCAACGACACGCTGCACGGCGGCACCGGCGCCGACGACATCTACGGCGGGCCGGGCAACGACACCCTCTACCAGGACTCCGGCCCGGACCACCTGTTCGGCGACGACGGCGACGACGTCATCTACGTCAACACCGGCTCGGCCGCGGAGACCGTCGACTGCGGCGCGGGCAACGACACGCTCTACATCAACCCGCGCGAGGCCGACGGCGGCCGCTCGAACGCCAACGCGATCCGCGACGGTCTGTTCATCAACTGCGAGAACATCATCCCGCAGGCCGCGACGGTCGATCCGACCAAGGGCATCAGCGCCTCGGTCAGCATGGCCGGCGGCACGCTCGACGGCACCGACCTCAACGACAACCTGCGCGGCCAGGGCGGCTCGGACTCGATCTTCGGCGGCCTCGGCGACGACATCCTCTGGGGCGACCAGAACCACGACGCCCGCGCCGGCGCCAAGAAGCAGAACGACAAGCTCGACGGCGGCCCCGGCAACGACACGATCTACGGCGGCCGTGGCTACAACACGATCACCGGCGGCGAGGGCGACGACTACCTGCAGGGCTCAGGCGTGCGCTCGACGATCGACGGCGGCCCCGGCAACGACCGGATCAAGGCCACCTCGGGCGCCGTGACCACCGTCGAGGGCGGCGACGGCGACGACACGATCACCGCGATCATCCTGCGCGGCACGGCCGAGATCCACTGCGGCCCCGGCGTCGACACCGTGGTCGAATCCGCCTACGCCGGCAACCGCAAGAAGGTCAAGATCGCCGACGACTGCGAGAACCGCAAGCGCGGTTAGCTCTTCAATCGCCGCAGTGAGCCGGCGATCGCGATCAGGCGCGAGTTCGAGATCGACATCGTCAGCGTGTTCGTGACCCAGTAGACGGCCTTCGGCGTGCGCCAGGCGACGAGCCGCAGGTGGCTGCCGTCGTAGTAGAGCATCAGCTTGCGGCCTTCGACCTCGCGCGTCCGGTCGGGGTCGTCGAGGATCGGCGGGTAGCGCCAGCTCATGCCCTGGACGCCGTAGTACTCGCCGTACCCGCCCGCGTAGAGCGTGAGCCGGTAGGCGCGGTGGAGCTTGTTCTGACCGTCGCGGATGCCGTACACGCGCGGCTGCGTGTCGGTGTAGCGCGAGCCGGTCGCGCGCAGTGCCGGGAAGTAGAACGGGAACCCGAGCTTGCCCTGGCTCTCGACGATCACCGCCATGTTCTCGCCCTCGGTCGGGGCCTCCTCGAGGCCCTTGATCGACGACGGCTTGTTCTTGCGCTTGGAGGTCTTCGGGGCCGCGGGGGCCTGGCGCGTCTGGGTCGCGTCGGCCCTGCGCGGGTTCGATGAGCCCTTGCCCGTCATGAACTCGTCGAACGTCTTGCGCAGATCGGCGTCCTTGACGTAGAGGTTCGAGTCGATCGCCGGGTTCTTGGCCTCGTAGGCCGGGAAGTGGACCTCGTTGACCGGCGCCTTCTGGTTGGCCATGTAGAGGCCGGTCTGCGCGAGCCCGATCAGGTTCGAGGACGAGACGAACGACTTGTCGACCTGGAAGTAGTGGCCGAAGATCCGCGCGAGCTCGTGGCGCTTGTCGAAGTTCAACAGCCCGCGGACGGCGTCCTGGTGGGAGATCTGGCGCAGGAAGTCCTGCTGGCGGGCGGCGCGGAAGAAGTCCGAGTCGCCGTGCCGGTAGCGGACGTAGTCCAGCGCGTCCTGGCCCTTGAGCTTCTGGTAGCCGGGCTGCACGTCGATCGTCGCGTAGGCCTCGCCGGGCGCCGCGGTCGTGTTGTCGTTGTAGTAGCGGCGGTCGACGTCGACGTAGACGCCGCCGACGTAGTTGACCGCGCGCCGGAAGCCCCCGAAGTTGACGTTGATCACGTTGTTGATCGGGAAGTCCTCGCCGGCGTCCTTGAACAGGCGCTTGATCGTCGCGACGGTCTTGCTCGGCCCGCCGATCTCGTAGGCGGAGTTGATCTTGCCCTCGCCGGCGCCGGGGATCGCGACCTTCAGGTCGCGCGGGATCGACATCACCGCGATCCGCTTGGCGTCCGGGTCGACGCGGGCGAGCATGATCGTGTCCGAACGCGGCTTGATCTTGAGCTTCTTGTCGCCGTAGCGGGCGTCGGAGCCGAGGATCAGGAACGTCCGCGGGTCACCCGCGTCCGCGCGCGTGACCTCGGGGATGTCGATCGCCGTGCGGCCCTGCTCCGGGCCGATGAAGTCGTGGACGACCGACTGGACCTCGAGCAGCACCGTCGACGCGACCGCGGTCGCCGACAACGTGATCGTCAGCACGCCCGCGATCAGCGCGCGCACGAGCACGCCGCGACCCGGCCGGGGTACTTTGTCGCCCTTCATCGCGCCACCACCTCACGATGCCCGAAACCGCAAGCATCAGGCCGCCGCAACCGCTGGCCGGGCTCCTTCACGCGAGCCCGCCCTCCAGCGGCGCCTCGGAGAACTGCTCGGGCACGCTGAGCGCGAAGTCGACCAGCGCCCGCCGGTACACGGCCAGCGACTCGATCGAGACCCACTCGTCCGGGCCGTGGTGGCCGCCGCCGGAGGGACCGAACTCGACCGCCGGGACGCCCGCCTTCTGGAAGGCCACCGCGTCGGACGCGCCGTCGCGGCCGACGCTCATCGACTCGCCGTCGGTCAGCGCCGAGGCGGCGGAGCAGAGCGCGAGCACGTACGGGTTCCTGGGCGAAACGCGCGCGGGCGGCCAGATGAACGAGCGCGCGACGTGGACGTCCGGCAACGCGCGGATCTGGGCCAAGAGCTCGCCCGGGTCCTGCTCAGGGAGATAGCGGATGTCGACGTCCATGGCGCATTCCTCGGGCACCTTGTTCGGCGCGTCGCCCCCGACGATCCGCCCGAGGTTCACCGACGGGCGATCGAAGAGCTCCGAGGACTCAAGGGTGAACGGCATGGACTCGATTCGCCGGAAGACGTCGATCGCCTTCAGGACCGCGTTGTCGCCGAGCCAGGGCGTCGAGCCGTGCGCGGAGGTCCCATGGACGATGATCCGCAGGGCCAGCACGCCCTTGGCCTGCACGCCGACATGCAGGTTCGTCGGCTCGCCGGTGATCGCGAAGTCCCCCACGTAGCCGGCCTTGACCAGCAGGTCCGAGGTCCGCTGGTCGATCTCCTCGGACTCCTCGTCGGGGACGCAGACGAAGCGCACGCGCACGCGCTCCTGGTCACGCAGGTCGTACAGCGCGCACATCATCGCGGCCAAGCCGCCCTTCATGTCATAGGCGCCGCGACCCTCGAGCCGGTCGCCCTGGATGCGCGGCGTGAACTGCTCCGACCGCGCCGGGACGACGTCGTAGTGGCCGTGGAAGACCAGCGTCGGGCCCTCCGCGGGCCCCACCTCGGCGGTCAGCGCGAACGTGTCGCCGTACTTGTGGTCGGCGACCGCGATCTCGCGCGCCTCGAGCCAGCCCTTGATGAAGCCGGCGGCCGCGCGCAGCCCTTCGACAGTGGACGTGTCGTAGGTGATCAGACGCTCGGCGAGCACGCGTTCGTCCATCCGGCGGAGGGTAGCGGCGCGGTGTTGAGACACCTCTCGCCCCAGTTGATTGCAATTACGCGGCGTAGTTGCTGTAAATCCGGACCACAGGGTTCCAATTACAGGGGGGAGTGTCTGTGAAGCACTGGCTGGGGGCGGCCGCGATTGCGGCTGCCATGTTGCTGGTCCCGAGCTCGGCGCTGGCCGGGCAGGGGGATCCGGCGCTGCTGAAGTTCAAGGTCCCGAGCGAGGACCAGTACGACGACTTCGAGGCCCTCGGCCTCGACATGAACCACCAGGTCGACAAGAACGCCGACGGTTCCATCACCGTTCAGGCGTGGGTCACCGACGAGCAGCTCGCCTGGGTGCGCGCCCAGGGCTACGAGAACGTCGGCGTCGTCCACGACAAGTTCAACATCGACCACATCCGCGCCGAGCGCGACGCGGACATCGCGGCCGAGGTCGCCGCGAAGAAGGCCCTCACGGAGAACGCCGCCGGCAAGGCCGGCCCGAGCGCCGCGCCCGGCACGGTGCGCGCGCAGCGTGGCGACTTCTACGAGAACAACGTCGGCCGCTTCATCTCGATCGAGGCCAACACGACGGAGGCCTCCGTCACCTGCACGAACCCGAACACGGGCTCGGGGTGCCAGTACACGGGCCCGGTGCTGCAGGCGGCCGCGTACGACGCGAACAACAAGCTGATCGTCCAGGGCGCGCTGACGACCTACATCGACCCGGACCCGTCAGCTTCGCCTGACTATTACCAGTACCACTACCAGATCTTCCGGATCGGCAACAAGGGCGACGGCAGCCCGGACCCGGCCTACGTGAAGGTCTCCGCGCCCAACGGCGACGTCGACACCATTCCCGCCAAGGAGTGGCTGCCGAAGAACCCGCCCGGCTACGCGCAGACCTTCCAGCACGACTTCAACACCCGCTACTACACCGCGCAGGAGGGCTACGACCGCGTCCACGAGTTGGCCGCGCAGTACCCGACGATCGCCAAGGAGATCAAGGCCCCGGAGCAGACCTGGGGCTATCAGCGCCGCTCGGCGACGATGGTCGGCTATCAGCAGGCGTCCTATGTGACGTTCGCCCCGCTCGTCGATCCCCAGACCGGCCTGACGTACCAGGCGCCGAACGGCTCGACCTCGACGTTGAGCACGGCCAACGCCGCCAAGACGGTCGTCCTGCGCACGAAGGCGTGGGGCCAGGACGGTGGCAACGACTACAGCGCCCAGCTGGTCGATCCGAAGGCCAACAACTCGCCGCTCACCGTCACGCTGGCCGACAAGAAGCTCACGGTCAGCCTGGCCACCAACGCCACCGGCGCGATCACCAGCACCGCGGCCCAGGTCATCGCCGCCATCAACGGCAATGCCGCGGCCTCGGCGGTCATCGAGGCCAGCCGGTACCGCACGAGCGCCGCTGACGGCGTCGTCGTGCCCTCAGACGTCTCGCCGCTGAGCGACCTGCTGAAGGCGCCGCCGACGATCAAGCGCGGCCCGCAGGACCAGTGGATCCTCCGGATCGGCAACGACAAGGGCAAGCCGCAGGGCGAGAAGGTCGGCATCTACCTCTACTGCCAGGAGCATGGCGGCGAGATCGCCACCTCCGGCGTCTGCCTGGAGACGATGTCGCGCCTGGTGAAGAACTACGGGACGGACCCGGCGACCACGTCGTATGTCGACAACCTGGACATCTTCATCCTGCCGTTCATCAACGCCGACGGCGGCACGCACGCGATCTACGACTCGCCGCGGCGCACCAACATGGCGCGCTGGTGCGATGACACCACGAAGTACCCGGAGAACCTGACGGACCCGACGTACCGCAACAGCTACGGCGTCAACATCAACCGCAACTTCTCGATCGGCTCGGCCTACGACGGCTTCCAGGGCGCGTCGACCACCAGCTGCGCCGGCTCGAACTTCGCCGGCCCGGCGGAGCTCTCCGAGCCCGAGACCCGGAACGAGATCTGGATCCAGAACACGTTCAAGAACATCAAGTTCTCGAACAACATCCACTCCTCGGGCGGCTACTTCATGTGGGTCCCGGGCTCCTACACCCCGAAGCGCGAGACGCTGCCCTACCCCGAGTACGGCACGCTGAACTTCTTCGACCAAACCGCGTCGCACGTGCTCGCGGGCATCAAGTCCCACCGCGGCACGGCGATCCTGCCGCAGAAGACGGGCCCGGTGATCGACGTCCTCTACTCGGCCGCCGGCAACAGCGCGGATGAGGCCTGGTACAAGAACGGCATCGTCGGTTACGACTTCGAGATCGGCGACACGCACTACAACGACACGGGCTCCGGCCCCGCGACCTGCAACCCGGGTCAGCAGCCGCCGTTCGGCGCCAACCCGAACAACACCTGCCTCTCGGGCGAGGGCAACGCCGAAGGCCAGGAGTTCGCCTCCGGCAACTACGGCCTGCTGCAGTCCGCCCTGGACTACCAGAACGACACCGCCGCGCCGGTCGTCGGCACGGACGTCACGTCCGACGGCAAGGGCACCTACACGGTCAAGTTCACCTCCAACGAGGCGGCCTCGATCTACTACACGACCGACGGCTCGACGCCGACCACGGCGTCGACCGAGTACAAGCCGCCGCGCGCCCGCGCGCTGCCGCTGCCGCTCGACCTCGCTCCCGGCACGAAGCTCGCCTGGATCGCGAAGGACTTCAAGGGCAACGTCTCCGGCGTCAAGTCGCAGGTGCTCGGCCAGACCGACACCACCGGCACGGTCGGCGGCAGCGTCGGCGCGACGCTGTCGCTGACGATGGGCGCTCCGGCGCAGTTCGGGGCCTTCACCCCGGGCGTCGCCAAGGAGTACACCGCCTCCACCACCGCCACGGTCATCTCGACCGCGGGTGACGCCACGCTGAGCGTCGCCGACCCGAGCGCCACCAACACCGGCAAGCTGGTCAACGGCACCTTCGCCCTGACCAACCCGCTGCAGGGCCTCGGCGTCATCAAGACCTGGTCCGCCCCGACCTCCAACGAGTCGGTGCCGATCACGTTCAAGCAGGCCATCCTGGCCAACGAGCCGCTGCGCACGGGCACGTACAGCAAGACGCTGACGTTCACCCTGTCCACGACGACTCCGTAACGCCTTCGGGGGCGCCGGCCGTGAGCCGGCGCCCCCGTTGAGGCACCTCAACCGCCGATCCCTTGCCTTTCGTCTCATCTTCGGCTCACAATCGACCGTAGGGGGTCGAATCGATCGAGGGGGGAACGGCTTTCATGAAGCCTTGGATGGGCGCTGCCGCGGTTGCGGCGGCGATGCTGTTGGTCCCGGGCACGGCGCTCGCCGGACCTGAGGATCCCGCGCTCCTGAAGTTCAAGCTCGCGAGCGAGGATCTCTACGACGACTTCGAGCGTCTCGGCCTCTCGATGAACCACGAGGTCGACAAGAACGCCGACGGCTCCGTCGTCGTGCAGGCGTGGGTCACCGACGAGCAGCTCGCGCTCGTGCGCTCGCACGGTTATGAGCAGGTCGGCGTCGTCCACGACAAGGACAACTTCGACCGGATCCGGGCCGAGGTCGCCGCCGACGTCGCGCGCGAGAAGGCCGCCAAGCAGGCGCTCAGGACCAACGCGGCCGGCAAGGCGGGCCCGAGCGCGGCCCCGGGCACCGTCCGTGCGCAGCGCGGCGACTTCTACGAGAACAACGTCGGCCGCTTCATCTCGATCGAGGCCAACACCACCGAGGCGACGATCAGCTGCACGAACCCCAACACGGGGTCGGGCTGCACGTACACCGGCCCGGTGCTGACCGCCGAGTGGTACGACGCCGACGGCAACCGCATGGGTGGCGGCAACCTCACGACCTACATCGACCCGGACCCCAGCGCCGCTCCGGACTTCTACCAGTACCACTACCAGATCTTCCGCATCGGCAATAAGGGCGACGGCGGCAAGGATCCGGCCACGGTCAAGATCGCCGCGCCCAACGGCGACGTCGACGTCATCCCGGCCAAGCAGTGGCTGGCGAAGAACCCGCCGAGCTACGCCCAGAACTTCCTGCACGACTTCAACACCCGCTACTACAACGCCCAAGAGGGCTACGAGCGGATGAAGTCGCTGGCGACGGAGTTCCCGAACATCTCCAAGGCGATCGACCTGCCGGAGAAGACGTGGGGCTACCAGCGCAAGGCGCAGACGATGCTCGGTTACCAGAACGCGTCCTACGTGCAGTTCGACGCGCAGGGCCTGCCGACCGGCACGACCACGACGCTCTCAGCGGCCAACCAGCCCAAGACCGTCGTGCTGACCTCGAAGGCGTGGGGACATGAGGGCGGCAACGACCTGAAGGCCCAGTTGCTGGATCCGCAGTCGACGAACTCGCAGCTGCGCGTCGCGGTCGCCGACAACACGATCACGGTCACGCTGGCCACCGATCAGGGCGGCGCGATCACGTCGACCGCCGCGCAGGTCATCGCGGCGATCAACGGCAACGCGGCCGCCTCGGCGCTCGTCACCGCGAGCAACTACCGCACCAGCGACGCGAGCGGCGTCGTCGTGGGGAGCGTCGTCGCGCCGCTGCATGACCTGTTGCGCGCCCCGGCTTCGGTCAAGCGCGGCCCGCAGACGCAGACGATGATCCGGATCGGCAACAACAACGGCAAGCCGCAGGACCAGAAGGTCGGCGTCTACCTCTACTGCCAGGAGCACGGCGGCGAGATCGCCACCTCCGGCGTCTGCCTCGAGACCGCCGAGCGCCTCGTGCGCAACTACGGCACCGACGCCAAGACGACGTCGTACGTCGACAACCTCGACATCTTCATCGTCCCCTTCATCAACGCCGACGGCTCGACGCACTCGATCTACGACAACCCGCGTCGTACCAACATGGCCAACTACTGCACCGACACGGTGAAGTACCCGGAGAACTCGACGGACCCGCAGCTGCGCAACAGCTGGGGCGTCAACATCAACCGCAACTTCTCGATCGGCTCCGCCTATGACGGGTTCCAGGGCGCGACGATCACGGGTTGCTACGGCGGCAACTACGCCGGTCCGATGGAGCTCTCGGAGCCCGAGACCCGCAACGAGATCTGGGTCCAGAACACGTTCAAGAACATCAAGTTCTCGAACAACATCCACTCGTCGGGCGGCTACTTCATGTGGGTGCCGGGCTCCTACACGCCCACGCGCGTGACGCTGCCGTACCCCGACTACGGCACGCTGAACTTCTTCGACCAGACGGCGTCGCACGTGCTCGACGGCATCAAGTCCCACCGCGGGACCGCGATCCGCCCGCAGCGCACCGGCCCGGTCATCGACGTCCTCTACTCGGCCGCCGGCAACAGCGCCGACGAGGCCTGGTACAAGAACGGCATCGTCGGCTACGACTTCGAGATCGGCGACACGCACTACGACACGAACGCCGCCGGCCAGGAGGTCACCTGCGGTCCCGGCCAGCAGCCGCCGTTCGGCCTGAATCCCTCCAACCCGTGCCTGAACAACGAGGGCAAGCACGAGGGCGAGGAGTTCTCGACCGGCAACTACGGCCTCCTGCAGTCCGCGCTCGACTACCAGAACGACACGGTCGCCCCGGTCGTCGGGCTCGACAAGAAGCTCGGCGCCGACAACCGCTGGTCGGTGAAGTTCACGAGCGACGAGGCGTCCTCGATCTACTACACGACCGACGGCTCGACGCCCACCACGGCCTCGACCGAGTACAAGCCGCCGCGCGCCCGCGCGTTGCCGCTTCCGCTCGACCTGGCCCAGGGCACGACGCTGAAGTGGATCGCGAAGGACTTCAAGGGCAACGTGTCCGCGGTGAAGTCCGAGCTGATCATCACCCACACGGACGCGTCCGGTTCCGTCGGTGGCACCGTGCCGGCGACGCTCGCGCTGACGCTGGGCGCTCCGGCGACGTTCGGGGCGTTCACCCCGGGCATCGCGAAGGAGTACACGGCGACGACGACCGCCACCGTGGTGTCCAGCGCGGGTGACGCGACGCTCACGGTCGCCGACCCGAGCTCGACCGCGCCCGGCCGCCTGGTGAACGGCGCGTTCGCGCTGACCTCGCCGCTGCAGGGCCTCGGCGTGCTCAAGACGTGGTCCGCCCCGACCTCCAACGAGTCGGTGCCGATCACGTTCAAGCAAGCGATCGCGGCCAACGAGCCGCTGCGCACGGGGACGTACAGCAAGACGCTGACGTTCACCCTGTCCACCACGACGCCGTAACGGGATTCAACGGGGGCGCCGTCAGGCGCCCCCGTTGAGGGACCTCCACTCACGGAACATTGCAACAAGCCTCACGTTCGGCTCAGAATCGACCTCGACCCAACGGTCCAATCGAGGAGGAGTCGGCCTATGAGGCCATGGATGGGAGCTGCCGCTGTCGCGGCCGCCATGCTGTTGGCTCCACAAGCGGCGTTCGCCGGTCCTGACGACCCCGCGCTGGTCCAGTTCAAGCTGCCGAGCAGCGACGCCTACGCGGACTTCGAGTCCATGGGGCTCAACATGGACCACGCCGTCGAGAACGCGCCCGGTGGGGGCGTCCTCGTGAGCGCGTGGGTGACCGACACCGAGCAGGCGCTGGTCCAGGCCCGCGGCTACTCGTACGTCAAGACGATCCACGACAAGAACAACATCGATCGCATCCGCGCCGAGCGCGACGCGTCGATCGCCGACGAGGCGGCCGCCACGCGCGCGTTGAAGGTCAACGCGGCGGGCAAGGCCGGCCCGAGCGCCGCGCCGGGCACGGTCCGCGCCCAGCGCGCCGACTTCTACGAGAACAACGTCGGCCGCTTCATCTCGATCGAGGCCAACACGACACAGGCTCAGATCACCTGCACCAACCCGACGGCCGGCACCGGCTGCTCGTACACCGGCCCGGTCCTGGTCGCCGAGTTCTATGACGCGGCCGGCAACCGGATGGGCGGCGGGAACCTCGGGACCTACATCGATCCTGACGTCAACCCCGACTACTACCAGTACCACTACTCGATCTTCCGGATCGGCAACAAGGGCGACGGCGGCCCGGACCCGGCCTGGATCAAGGTCGCGGCGCCCAACGGCGACGTCGACACGCTGGCCGCGAAGGAGTGGGTGGCCAAGAACCCGCCCAGCTACGCGCAGAACTTCCAGCACGGGTTCATCCAGCGCTACTACGACGGGCCCGAGGTCTACAAGAAGATGCGCGACCTCGCCGCCGAGTTCCCGACGATCGCCCAGGTCTACGACCTCCCGGAGAAGACCACGGGCTACCAGCGCAAGGCGCAGACGATGCTCGGCTACCAGCAGGCCTCGTACGTCACCTTCGACGCCAACAACCTGCCCAACGGCAGCACCGCGTCGCTGAGCGCGGCGAACGGCGACCGCGCCGTGGTGCTGACCTCGAAGGCCTGGGGTCACGAGGGCGGCAACGCCCTCACCGCCCAGATCGTCGCGCCCACGGGCAACGACCAGGCGCTGTCGGTCTCACTCACGGGCAACGCCATCCGGATCAACCCGGCGACCAACGCCACGGGCGCGATCACCTCGACCGCCGCCCAGGTGATCGCCGCGATCAACGCCAACCCGGCCGTCGCCGCGCTCGTGACCGCGAGCAAGTACCGCACGAGCGCGTCCGGCGGCGTCGTGGTCCCGAGCGACGTCTCGCCGCTCTCGGACCTGCTGCGCGCCCCCGCGACGATCCCGCGCGGCCCGCAGACGCAGAACCTGCTGCGGATCGGCAAGACCCGCACGGGCAACAAGGTCGGCGTGTTCTTCTACTGCCAGGAGCACGGCAACGAGATCGCGACGTCCGGCGTGTGCATGGAGACCGCGGAGCGCCTCGTGCGCAACTACGGCACCGATCCCGAGACGACGCAGCTGGTCGACAACCTCGAGATCTTCATCATCCCGCAGATCAACGGCGACGGGTCGATCCACTCGCTGTATGACTCCAACCGCCGCAAGAACATGTCCAACTACTGCGGCACCCTCCCGCAGAACGACACCGATCCCGCCCGGCGCAACAGCTGGGGCGTGGACATGAACCGCAACTTCACGATCGGGTCGATCTTCGACGGCTTCCAGGGCGCGACGTTCCAGGACTGCCTGAGCGGCAACTACTCCGGCCCGTTCGAGACGTCCGAGCCCGAGGTCCGCAACGAGATCTGGGTGCAGACGAACTTCCCGAACATCAAGTTCATCAACAACATCCACTCCTCCGGCGGCCTGTTCATGTGGCCGCCCGGCGCCTACACGCCTGCCCGGGTTCCGCTCCCGTACCCGCCGTACGGCACGCTGAACTTCTTCGACCAGGCCGCGCGCCAGGTGCTCGACGGGATCAAGTCCCACCGCGGCACCGCGATCCTGCCGCAGCAGACCGGCCCCGTGATCGACGTCCTCTACTCCGCGGCGGGCAACTCCGCGGACGAGGCGTACTACGCGCACGGGATCATCGGCTACGACTTCGAGATCGGCGCCACGCACTACAACGACACCGGGACCGGCGCGGCGACCTGCGGCCCCGGCCAGCAGCCGCCGTTCGGCCCCAACCCCTCCAACCCGTGCCTGAACAACGAGGGCAAGCACGAGGGCGAGGAGTTCGCGTCGGGCAACTACGGCCTGCTGCGCTCCGCGCTGCAGTACTCCAACGACACCGCGCCGCCGGTCGTCGACGCCGAGGTGACCGCGGACGGGATCACGCCGATGTACTCGGTGAAGTTCAAGAGCAACGAGGCGTCCTCGATCTACTACACGACCGACGGCTCGACGCCGACCACGGCGTCGACCGAGTACAAGCCGCCGCGCGCCCGCGCGCTGCCGCTCCCGCTGCAGCTCGCGCCCAAGACCACGCTGAAGTGGATCGCCCACGACTTCAAGGGCAACACCTCGGCGGTCAGGACGCAGGCGATCGGCTACGTCGACGTCAACGGCTCCGCGGGCGGCACCGTCGCCGCGACGCTGGCCCTGACGATGGGCGCCCCGGCACAGTTCGGCACGTTCACGCCGGGCGTGGCCAAGGAGTACACGGCCTCCACGCAGGCGACCGTGATCTCCACGGCGGGTGACGCGACGCTGAGCGTCGCCGACCCCAGTGCCACCAACACCGGCAAGCTCGTCAACGGCACGTTCGCGCTGACCAACCCGGTGCAGGGCCTGGGCACGCTGAAGACCTGGACGGCCCCGACCTCCAACGAGGTCGTGCCGATCACGTTCAAGCAGGCGATCCTGGCCAACGAGCCGCTGCGCACGGGGACGTACAGCAAGACGCTGACGTTCACCCTGTCCACGACGACTCCCTAAGAGGTTCGTAAGGGCGCTGGCCAAACGGCCGGCGCCCCATCGTCTTCTCACCCTCGTCCCGTAGAAGGGCCAGCGCAGTTCCTGGGTCTATTTACGGAGGAGGGCCGATGAGGCCATGGATGGGAGCGATCGCGGCTGCTGCCGCGCTCGCAGTGCTTCCCGCTTCCGCGCTCGCGGATGACGGGCAGACCGTTTACGAGTTCAAGTTGCCGAACAAGGCGACCGCGGACCAGCTGATCAAGCTGGGCTACGACCTCGGTGACGGTCTCGATCAGTCGCAGCCGGGATTCGTCAAGGCGACGATCGTCGCCACGCCGAGCGAGAAGGCGCAGCTCGAGGCGATGGGGTACCCGGCCGTCGACACGATCGAGACACCGGCCGACGTCGCCGCCTTGCGCGCCGCGCGCCAGTCGACGATCGACGCTGAGTCCGCCGCGAAGGCCGCGCTGAACGGCAGCGCCGCCAAGAGCACCAAGTCGGCCGCCGTGGGCACGGTCCGCGCGCAGCACGCCGACTACTGGGAGGACGCCGGCGGACGCTGGCTGTCCGTCGAAGGCACCACCACGCAGGCCGCCGTCACCCCGCCGCGCACCTACAGCGGCCCGCAGCTCGTCGCGTCCTGGTACGACGCGCAGGGCCAGCAGCTCGGCAGCGGCAACCTGCAGCCGTACCTCGATACGGACGTGACGCCGGTCGCGCCGTACCTGTACCACGTCACACGCTTCCGTCTGGGTGACGCCTCGACCATCGGCACGCCGATGCCCGCGTTCATCCGCATCGCCGCTCCGAACGGCGACGTGGCCGAGCTCGCGGTCAAGAAGTGGGTCGGCAACGGCGCTCCGCAGTACGGCGCCGGCTTCCTGCAGGACTTCATGACGCGCTACGTGGATCCGCAGGAGAGCTACAAGCTCATGACGGATCTCGCGACGCAGTACCCGACGATCGCGAAGGTCTCCGACCTGCCGAACAAGACGCCGGGCTACCAGCGCAAGGCGCAGACCGTGCTCGGCATCGCGACGCCGTACACCGGCTCGACGTCGACGCCGGCGACGGCCGACCAGGCGCGCGCGGTCGTCCTGACCTCGAACGACTTCGGCCAGAACGGCGGCAACGACATCACCGCCCAGATCGTCAACCCGGGGGCGAACAGCTCGCCGCTGAGCGTGTCGGTCACGGGCAAGGCGATCAAGGTCTCGGCCGCCACGGACGCGACCGGCGCGATCACCTCGACCGCCGCCCAGGTCGTCGCCGCGATCAACGCCAACCCGGCCGCCGCCGCGCTGGTCGGCGCCGCGCTGTACCGGACCAACACGGGAGCGGGCGTCGTCACGGCGCAGGCCGCCCCGTCCGCGCTGAGCGACTGGCTGAAGGCCCCCGCGTCCTACCCGCGCGGCCCGCAGACGGTGAAGATGCTGCGGATCGGCAACGACAAGGGCAAGCCGCAGGGGCAGAAGGTCGGCGTGTTCATCTACTGCCAGGAGCACGCCCGTGAGTGGGGCACGCCGCTGGTGTGCGATGAGACCGCCCAGCGCCTGCTCAAGAACTACGGGACCGACGCCGAGACGACCAGCCTCGTCGACGGCCTCGACATCTTCATCATCCCGACGATCAACGCCGACGGCGCCGCGTTCTCGATGTACGACAACGCCAGCCAGCGGCGCAACATGGTCAACTACTGCGCGTCGAACCCGACGGGCAACAACGACCCGTACGCCCGCAACAGCTGGGGCGTCGACCTCAACCGCAACTTCAGCGTCGGCTCGTTCTTCGACGGCTACCAGGGCGCGTCGAACAGCTGCACCAGCGACACGTTCGCCGGCCCGGCGGAGATGTCGGAGCCGGAGGTCCGCAACGAGGCCTACGTGCAGTCGACGTTCACGAACATCAAGTTCGCGATGAACGTGCACTCCAACGGTGGCTACTTCATGTGGCCGCCCGGCGCGTACAAGCCCACCACGCGTGAGCCGCTCCCGTACCCGCCCTACGGCACGCTGAACTACTTCGACCAGACCGCGGCGATGGTCAACGACCGGATCTACAACTACCGCCACACGGCGATCCTGCCGCAGCAGACGGGCCCGGTCCTCGACGTGCTCTACTCGGCCGCCGGCAACTCGGCGGACGAGGCCTACTACAACCACGACATCATCGGCTACGACTTCGAGATCGGCGCCAGCAAGGTCCTCGCCAACGGCAACTCGCAGGGCACCGGCTTCCAGCCCTGCTTCAGCACGTCGACCCCGAACACGGGCGGCGGCGCGGGCACCTGCAACGCCAACCTCGTCAACGAGGGCCACGACGAGGGCATGGAGTTCGCCAACGGCAACTACGCGCTGCTCGAGTCCGCCCTGGCCTACGGCAACGACACCACGCCGCCGGTCGTCAACACCGTCGTCACCGCCGACGGCAAGGCGCCGATGTACAGCGTGAAGTTCTCCAGCAATGAGGCGTCGTCGATCTACTACACGACCGACGGCTCGACGCCGACGCTGCAGTCCACGGAGTGGAAGCCGAACCGGCCGCGCGAGCTGCCGGATCCGCTCTACCTCGCGCCCGGGACGAAGGTCTCCTGGATCGCGAAGGACTTCAAGGGCAACGTCTCGGCCGTCTCGAGCCAGGTGCTCGGCCAGACCAACACGCCGGGCTCGGTCGGCGGCTCCGTCGGGGCGACGCTGGCCCTGACGATGGGCGCGCCGGCGCAGTTCGGCGCGTTCACGCCGGGCGTCGCGAAGGACTACACGGCGTCCACCACCGCCACCGTCATCTCGACGGCGGGTGACGCGACGCTCTCGGTCGCCGACCCGAGCACCGATCACCCCGGCTACCTGACCAACGGCAGCTTCGCGCTCGCGTCGCCGCTGCAGGGCCTCGGAACGATCAAGACCTGGTCCGCCCCGACCTCCAACGAGTCGGTGCCGATCACGTTCAAGCAGTCGATCGCGGCCAACGAGCCGCTGCGGACGGGCACGTACAGCAAGACGCTGACGTTCACCCTGTCCACCACGACTCCGTAACCCCCTCGCGTATCGGCCGGGTGCTTGTCACCCGGCCGACGCCGTGGAGGCATCTCCGCAGGCAATCGGACTCGAACGTCCGTCTAAGCGCTTGCACTGGGGTTCACGTATCCCTAAGAATTGGAGCCCGCTTCGGAGGGGTTCCGAGGGTCTTAAGACGGAGGGAGTGGCTCGTGAAGCCATGGATGGGTGCAGTCGCGATCGCGGCTGTCATGGCCGTGATGCCCAGCACGGCGGTCGCTGATGATGGATATTCGGTGGTGCAGTTCAAGCTGCCGAACAAGGCGACCATGGAGGAGTTGGAGGCGCAAGGCGCCGACTTCGACCACGGCTTCATCGACGCTCCTGGCGGCGGCATCCTGGTCAACGCCGTCGTCAACGACGACGAGAAGGCGCTCTTCGAGGCGCAGGGCTATCCGGCCGTCGCGACGATCCAGACGCAGGCCGACGTCGATCACCTGCGCGCCGAGCGCGACGCGACGATCGCCGCGGAGGCCGACGCGAAGGCCGCGCTGACGAGCTCGGACGCGTCGAAGTCAAAGAAGGCGATCGCCGGGACGGTCCGCGCGCAGCGCGCCGACTACTGGGAGGACGTCTCCGGCCGCTACATCTCGATCGAGGGCACGACGTCCGAGGCCGCGATCACGCCGCCGCGGACGTACTCCGGCCCGGCGCTGCAGGCGGCCTGGTTCGCCGCCGACGGCACCAAGCTCGGCGAGGGTCAGCTGAGCCCGGTCCTCGACACCGACGTCACCCCCGCCGCCTACCTCTACCACGGCTCCCGCTTCCGGGTCGGCAACGTGGGCGACGGCGGCATGCCGGCCTACGTGCGGATCGCCGCCCCGAACGGCGACGTCGCCACGCTCGACGCCAAGAAGTGGGTCGGCAACGGCGGCACCACGAGCCCCGGCGGCTTCATCATGGACTTCAACACGCACTACGTGACGCCGCGTGAGAGCTACGCCAAGATGCGCGAGCTCGCCAACGAGTTCCCGAACGTCTCGACGCTGATGAAGCTGCCGAACAAGACGAACGGCTACCAGCGCAAGGCGCAGACGATCCTCGGCATGGCCGCCCCGTACGCGGGCGCGACGTCGGTCGCCGCGGCCGACCAGCCGAAGGCCGTCGTCCTCACCTCCCTGGCCTGGGGCCAGGAGGGTGGCAACAACCTCAAGGCCGAGATCGTCAACGACGGCGCGAGCAAGCCGCTCACGGTCACCGTCGCCGGCACCACGATCACGGTCCACGCCGCGACCGACGACGCGGGCGCGATCACCTCGACGGCCGCCCAGGTCGTGGACGCGATCAACGCCTCCGACGCCGCCAAGGCGCTCGTCACGGCCGCCAAGTACCGCACCAACACCGGCGCGGGCGTGGTCACGGCGACGGCCGTCTCGGCCCTCAGCGACTGGCTGAAGGCCCCGACGAGCCAGCCGCGCGGCTCGATCGAGGTCCAGGGGCTGCGGATCGGCAACAACGTCGGCAAGCCGCAGGGCTCCAAGGTCGGCGTCTTCATCTACTGCCAGGAGCACGCCCGCGAGTGGGGCACGCCGCTGGTCTGCCTCGAGACGGCCGAGCGCCTGGTGCGCAACTACGGCTCCGATCCCGAGACGACGGCCCTGATCGACGGCCTGGACATCTTCATCATCCCGTCGATCAACGCCGACGGCGCGACGTACTCGATGTTCGACTTCAACTCGCAGCGCCGCAACATGGTCAACTACTGCGCGTCGAACCCGACGGGCAACAACGACCCGGCGGCGCGCAACGGCTGGGGCGTCGACCTCAACCGCAACTTCAGCGTCGGCTCCTTCTTCGACGGCTACGTCGGCGCCTCGTCCTCCTGCACGAGCGACACGTTCGCCGGCCCGTTCGAGTTCTCCGAGCCTGAGGCCCGCAACGAGCAGTTCGTCCAGACGACGTACCCGAACATCAAGTTCGCGATGAACGTGCACTCCTCCGGCGGCTACTTCATGTGGCCCCCGGGCGCCTACAAGGCGGACCGCACGACGCTGCCGTACCCGCCGTACGGCACGCTGAACTACTTCGACCAGACGGCGTCCTCGGTGCTGGAGCGCATTTACAGCTACCGCAAGACGGCGATCCTGCCGGCCCAGACCGGCCCGGTCACCGACGTGCTCTACTCGGCCGCCGGCAACTCGGCTGACGAGGCCTACTACAACCACGGCATCATCGGCTACGACTTCGAGATCGGCGCCACGAAGCGCCTGGCGGACGGCTCGACCGCGTCCCCCGGCTTCCAGCCCCCGTTCGGCGCCGTGCCGATCGGCGGCAACGCCAACCTCGCCAACGAGGGTCACGACGAGGGCATGGAGTTCTCCAACGGCAACTACGCCCTCCTGCAGTCCGCGCTCGACTACGCCAACGACACGACCGCCCCGTCCTCGCAGGCGACCGGCGCGACGCTGTCCAAGGAGCCGGTGGGCGTGAAGTTCACGACCTCCGAGGCGGCCTCGATCTACTACACGACCGACGGCTCGACGCCCACGACGGCCTCGACCGAGTGGAAGCCGAACCGGCCGCGCGAGCTGCCGGATCCGGTGATGCTCAACGGCAACACGACGCTCAAGTGGATCGCGGTCGACTTCAAGGGCAACACCTCCGCGGTGCAGTCCAAGAGCTACGTCGTCGACCTGGTCAAGCCGACGGTGACCTTCACCAACCCGGCCGCCGACGGCGCGGTGTTCACGCAGGGCCGCCCGGTCCCGCTGCTCGCCACCTGCGCGGACGAGAACTCAGGCGTCGCCAGCTGCACCGGCTCGCCGGCGCTGGGCACCAACATCGACACGTCGACGGTCGGCACGTTCACCTACTCGGTGACCGCCAAGGACAACGCCGGCAACGAGAACGTGGTGACCCGCAGCTACACGGTCATCCAGGCGACGAACGTCGACGGCGCCATCAACGGCTCCGTCCCGGCCACGCTGAGCCTCACGCTCGGCGCGACCGCGTCGTTCGGCACGTTCGTGCCGGGCGTCAGCCGGGACTACACGGCGTCGACGACGGCGTTGGTCACGTCGTCGGCCGGCGACGCGACGCTGACGGTCGCCGACCCGAGCTCCGATCACACGGGGCATCTGGTCAACGGCACGTTCTTCCTGGCGCAGCCGCTCCAGGGCCTCGGGACGATCAAGACCTGGTCGGCTCCGACGGCGGGCGAGTCGGTGCCGATCACGTTCAAGCAGTCGATCGGCGCCACGGAAGGCCTCCGCACCGGGGCGTACGGGAAGCCGCTGACGTTCACGCTGTCCACCACTACGCCGTGACCGGAAGGTTGACTTAAGTGTCCTTCCAAGACAGAGTTTCGCCCGGGTCCGGGGCGTTCTTCAAATTGCAGAGGGTGTTCATGTTCAGGCCATGGAAGGGTGTCTTGTCGCTGGGGTTGGTACTGGCTGCGTTGCCGGCGGGTCCGGCCATGGCCCAGACCCCGGACACGACGGCACCGAGCATCACCGTCGTGACGCCCGCCGAGGGCGACACGTACACGCAAGGGCAGACGGTCATGGCGAACTACTCGTGCACCGACGCGACCGCGGTCGCGACCTGCGCCGGCCCGGTCGCCAATGGCGCCGCGATCAGCACCGCCACGATCGGCAGCTTCGACTTCAAGGTCGACGCCACCGACACGGCGGGCAACGCGTCGTCGGTCACGCGGCACTACTCGGTCGTGCCCGTCACGGGCACGCCCGGCGGTGAGACGCCGGCGACGCTGAACATCACGCTCGGCGCGTCGAACGCGTTCTCCCCGTTCATCCCGGGCGTCGCCAAGGACTACACGACGACGCTGAGCGCCACGCTCACGTCGACGGCGGGTGACGCGACGCTGTGGGTCGCCGACCCGAGCTCGACGGCGACCGGCCGCCTCGTCAACGGGACGTTCGCCCTGGACGCCCCGCTGCAGGTCTCGGCCACCAGCCCGAACGGCACCTCAGCCCCGCAGGCGGCCGTCGGCGGCTCCGCCGCTCCGACGAAGCTGCTGACCTACGACGGCCCGCTCGGCGCCGAGGCGGCGACGCTGAACTTCAAGCAGTCGATCGGCGGCACCGAGGCCCTGCGCACCGGCGGGTACTCCAAGACGCTCACCTTCACGCTCTCGACGACCACCCCGTAGTCGAACGCGGAACCCCTGCACGAACGAAGGGCCGCCTCAGGGCGGCCCTTCTTCGTTAAGCGAGTGATCCGCGAGCCGCGTCGCGGCGCTATAGCGGCCATGCCCCACGTCGACACCCTCCGCGCCGCCTACGCGGCCTTCGCCGCCGGTGACCTCCCCGGCGTCCTCGCCGCCCTCGACCCGCAGATCGAGTGGCACGTCCCCACCGTCCTCCCCCAGGGCGGCGACTTCCACGGCCACGATGGCGTGATCGCCTACTTCACGGGCCTGGCGGCGCACCTGCAGGAGCCGGTGCTCGAGCTCGACGCGGTCGTCGAGGCGGGCGACCGGGTGATCGTCACCGGCGTCGTGACGGGCGTGCTCGACGGCGAGGCGACGAGCTACGGCTTCGCGCACTCCTGGGCCTTCCGCGACGGGCGCGCGGCGCGCTTCGTGGAGTACGTCGACGTCGCGGCCGCCATCCCGGCGGCCGCGTAAAGCCGGGGGGTCCGGGGGGCGGCAGCCCCCCGGTGCTAGATAAAGGGGCCTGACCCCTTTATCTAGTGGGCGGCGTCGCCCTCGGCGATCTTGAGGAACGCCTCGTAACGGCGCGCGTCGCGCTCGGCGGCGCGGCGTTCCTCGCTCCCGTCCTCGGACGAGGAGACCTCGTCCTGGGCGCGCTGCAGGCGGTCGCGCAGGTCGGCCGCGTCGAGGTCCTCGACGCCGAAGACCTCGTCGACCAGGATCAGCGCGCGGTCGCCCGTCATCTGCAGGAAGCCTTCACCCTGCGCGAAGCGGACGACCTCGGAATCGGACTTGTACAGCCGCAGCTCGGTGGGATCGAGCATGCCGAGCAGCGGCTGATGCTTGGCCAGGATGCCGATCGAGCCCACCGACGTCTTGGTCGAGACCATCTCGACGTCGTCGTTGAAGACCTCGCCTTCCGGCGTGAGGACTTCGACCTTGAAGGGCGTGCGGGCCACTAGCGGTCCTTCTTCGCGGCCTCGACGACGTCCTCGATCTTGCCCTTGAGCAGGAACGCCGACTCCGGCAGGTCGTCGTGCTGGCCGTCGAGGATCTCGCGGAACGAGCGGACCGTGTCGCCGATCGAGACGTAGGCGCCCGGGGTGCCCGTGAACTGCTCGGCGACGTGGAACGGCTGCGACAGGAAGCGCTCGATCTTGCGGGCGCGCTGCACGAGCACGCGGTCCTCGTCGGAGAGCTCGTCGATGCCGAGGATCGCGATGATGTCCTGCAGCTCGCGGTAGCGCTGCAGCACGTTCTTGACCTCGTTGGCCACGTTGTAGTGGTCCTCGCCGACGATCTCCGGCTTGAGGATCGTCGACGTCGAGTCGAGCGGGTCCACGGCCGGGTAGATGCCCTTCTCGGAGATCGACCGCGAGAGCACGGTCGTCGCGTTGAGGTGGGCGAACACGGAGGCGGGCGCCGGGTCGGTGAGGTCGTCGGCGGGCACGTAGATGGCCTGCACGGACGTCACAGAGCCCTTGCGGGTCGAGGTGATGCGCTCCTGCAGCTGCCCCATCTCGGACTCGAGCGTCGGCTGGTAGCCCACCTGCGACGGCATGCGGCCGAGCAGAGCGGACACCTCGGAGCCGGCCTGCACGAACCGGAAGATGTTGTCGATGAACAGCAGCACGTCCTGGCCGCGCTCGTCGCGGAAGTACTCGGCCATCGTCAGGCCGGTCAGCGCGACGCGCATACGCGCACCGGGCGGCTCGTTCATCTGGCCGAAGACGAGCATGGTCTTGTCGATCACGCCCGACTCGGTCATCTCGAGCCAGAGGTCGTTGCCCTCGCGGGAGCGCTCTCCCACGCCGCAGAAGGCCGACAGGCCGCCGTGCTCCTGGGCGAGGTTGTTGATGAGCTCCTGGATCAGCACGGTCTTGCCCACGCCGGCGCCGCCGAACAGGCCGACCTTGCCGCCCTGGGCGTAGGGCGCGAGCAGGTCCACGACCTTGATGCCGGTCTCGAACATCTCGGTCGTCGGGGTCAGGTCCTCGACGGTCGGAGCCGGGCGGTGGATCGGCCAGCGCTCCTTGACCTCGATCGGTTCGCCCTGGTCGATCGGGTCGCCGAGCAGGTTGAAGATGCGGCCGAGCGTCACGTCGCCGACCGGCACGCTGATCGGGCCGCCGGTGTCGACGACCTCCATGCCGCGCGACAGGCCGTCGGTCGTGTCCATGGCGACCGCGCGGACGCGGTCGTCGCCGAGGTGCTGCTGGACCTCCAGCACGAGGACGCTCGAGTCCGAGCCGGTGAGGTTCTGGTCCTCCTCGCCGGTCGCGCTGTGGGCGACGGTGATGGCCGAGTAGATCTCCGGGAGCTTCTCCGGGAAGACGGCCTCGATGACGACGCCCTGGATCTCCTCGATCCGGCCGACGTTCCGGGTTTCAGTGGTGGCAGCCACGTAGTGGACTCCTCAGGTTAAGGTCGGATGATCGGGGTGGGGCGGAGGGGCTGCATCGCCTCAAACCAGCGACTCGGCGCCGGCGACGACTTCCATGATCTCCTGGGTGATCGCGGCCTGTCGCTCGCGATTGAACTCCAGCGTGAGGTCCTTGATGATGTCCCCGGCGTTCTCCGAGGCGTTGCGCATCGCGGTCATGCGGGCGCCGTGCTCGGACGCCGTCGACTCCAGCAGCGCGCGGTAGATCGAGATCTCGACGTAGGCCGGGATCAGCCGCTCGAGGATCGCGTCGGGATCGGGCTCGTACTCGACCAGGGCGGTCTGCCCGTGCTCGAGCTCCTCCCCGTCCGCGGCACGCTCGCCGAGGCTGTCGACGACGCCGTCGTCGCCCATGATCGTGGCGTGCTGGAGCGGCAGCAGCGTCTCGCGCGTGACCTCCTGGGTCAGCGGCGACACGTAGCGGTTGTAGACGATCTCGACGCGGTCGACCTCGCCGTCCACGTAGGCCGCCATCAGGTCCGCCGCGATCTCGCGGGCGTTCCCGTACGACGGGCGGTCGGTGAAGCCGGTGTAGGCGCCCTTGGCCTCGCGGCCGCGGAACGCCAGCGAGGACACGCCGCGGCGGCCGGAGGCGTACCAGACGGTCGTCTTGCCCTCGCCCTCGAAGTCCAGGCCCGCGCGGACCCCCGCGCGGACGATCTGCGAGTTGAAGGCGCCCGCGAGGCCGCGGTCACCGGTGACGAGCAGGATCCCGACGGTGCCCTCGGACTCGTGCTCGTTGAGGATCGGCAGGTTCGGCACGTTGCCGGCGGCCTCGGCCGCCTGGCGCGTCATCCGGCGGATCGCCCCGGCGTAGGGCCGCAGCGCCTCGATGCGCTGCTCGGCCCGGCGCAGGCGCGCGGCGGCGACCATCTCCATCGCGCGCGTGATCTTCTGGATGTTCTTGACCGAAGCGATCCGGCTCTTGACGTCCTTGAGGGCCATGGCGGGTGGCTAGGCCTCCGCCCCGACGGCCTCGCGACGGCCTTCCTCGGCCCGGATCTTGTCGTCCTCCGACAGCGGCTGGCCGTCCTCGTCGAGGTCGTAGCCGAAGTCGTCGGCGAACTGCTCGATCGAGCTGCGCAGCGCGGACTGGGTGTCGTCGGACCAGTCGCCGCCCTTGATCTTCTCGAGCGTCTCGGCCGCGTCGGCGTGCAGGCGCTCGATCAGCGCGCGGTTGAACTCCGGCACGCGGTCGGCGTCGATGCGGTCGACGAAGCCGTTGGTCGCCGAGTAGATCACCGCGACCTGGTCCTCGACCGCCAGCGGCGAGCGCTCGCCCTGGTTGAGCGTCTTGACCAGACGGTCGCCGCGGGCCAGCGTGCGCTGCGTGTCCGGGTCCAGGTCGGAGCCGAACTGCGCGAAGGCCTCGAGGTCGCGGAACTGCGACAGCTCGATCTTCAGGCGGCCGGCGACCTTCTTCATCGGGCTGATCTGCGCGTTGCCGCCCACGCGGGACACCGAGATGCCCACGTTGATGGCCGGGCGCACGCCCGAGTTGAAGAGATTCGGCTCCAGGAAGATCTGCCCGTCGGTGATCGAGATCACGTTCGTCGGGATGTAAGCCGAGACGTCGCCGGCCTGCGTCTCGATCACCGGCAGCGCCGTCATCGAGCCGCCGCCGAGCGCGTCGTTGAGCTTGACCGCGCGCTCCAGCAGGCGGGAGTGCAGGTAGAACACGTCGCCCGGGTAGGCCTCGCGCCCCGGCGGGCGGCGCAGCAGCAGCGACATCTGGCGGTACGCGTAGGCGTGCTTGGTGAGGTCGTCGTAGACGACCAGCGAGTGCTTGCCGTTGTAGAGGAAGTACTCGGCCATCGCGCAGCCGGCGTACGGCGCCATGAACTTGATCGGGGCGGCCTCGTCGGCGGGCGCGGCGACGATGATCGTCGAGTCCAGCGCGTTCGCGTCCTCGAGGATCTTGGCCAGGCCGACGACCGTGGACATGCGCTGCCCGATCGCGACGTAGACCGAGATGACGCCCGTGTCCTTGTTGTTGATGATCGTGTCGACCGCGATCGCCGTCTTGCCGGTCTGGCGGTCGCCGATGATCAGCTCGCGCTGGCCGCGGCCGATCGGGATCATGCCGTCGATCGCCTTGATGCCGGTCTGCATCGGCTCCTTCACCGGCTGGCGCTGGACGACGCCGGGGGCCTTGAACTCGGCCGGGCGGAACTCGGACGTGTTGATCGGGCCCTTGCCGTCGAGCGGCGCGCCGAGCGGCGAGACGATGCGGCCGAGCAGCTGGTCGCCGACCGGGATCTCCAGCAGGCGGTTCGTGCGCTTGACCGTGTCGCCCTCGACGATCTTCTCCCACGGGCCGAAGAGCACGGCGCCGACGTTGTCGGACTCGAGGTTCAGGGCCAGGCCGACCACGTCGTGCGGGAGCTCGAGCATCTCGAAGGCCATGCAGTTCTCGAGGCCGTGGATGCGGGCGATGCCGTCACCCACGGTCAGGACGGTGCCGACCTCGGTCAGGTCGGCCTGGCCGGCCTGGAGGCCTTCGATGCGGGACTTGAGGATGGAGGTGATCTCGTCGGGCTTGATCTGCATGAAAGGAGAGCTCCTTAGGCCCTGGCGACTTGCTTGCGAAGTTGTTCGAGGCGATTCCGGATCGAGGCGTCCAGGATGGAGTTGCCCACCCGGATCACGAGGCCGCCGAGGATGTCGGGCTCGACCGTGGAGGTGATGTCGATCTTCTGGCCGGTCTGCTCGGCGATGCGGGCGCCGATCTGATCGACCGTCGTGGCGTCCAGCGCCACCGCTGACGTGACCTGCACCGGCAGCCGCTTGTTCTCCGCGAGCCACAGCTCGTCGAAGCCGCGCCGGACACGGAAGATCACCGGCATCCGGTGGTTCTCGATCAGCAGCTTGAGGAAGTTGACCAGGATCGGGTCGGCGTCGGAGACCGCGCGATCGAGCCCGTCCTGCTTCTCGACCGTGGAGAAGTAAGGCGAGAAGAAGAACACCTGCAGCTCGCGACTAGCGTCGAGCGCGTCGGCGAACTCGCCGAGCTGCTCGCGGATCGAGTCGAGCTTGTTCTGCTCCTTCGCGACCTCGAAGAGCGAACGGGCGTAGACCGCGGCGATCTCCTCCATGACTAGCGGCGCTCCTCGCCGGCGAGGGCGGCGAAGTCCAGCTCGGAGAGCGCCTCTTCGACGAGCCGCTTCTGATCGGCCGTGTCGAGGGTCTTGCGCGTGACCTTCTCGGTCGCGAGCACCGTGAGGTCGGCGACCTCGGCGCGGATCTGCTGGATCGCGCGGCGGGTCTCGGCCTCGATGTCGCGGCGGGTCTGCTCCATCATCTCCTCGCGCTTGGCGCGCGCCTCGGCGATGGTCTCCGCCTCGGCCGCATCGGCCGTCCGGCGGGCGCGGGCGACGATCTCGTCGGCCTGGCCACGGGCGTCGGAGAGTCGCTCGCGATACTCGCGCAGCAGCTCGTCCGCCTCACGCTTGGTGCGCTCCGCGGAGTCGATCGACTCCTCGATCATGTGCTGGCGCTTGTCGAGCGCCTCCGCGATCCGCGGGAAGGCGACCTTCCAGAGGATCAGCAGGGTGACGCCGAAGACGATCAGCGTCCAGATCATCACACCCACGACGGGGCTGACGAGCTGGTTGCCGCCTTCCTCTTCGGCTGCGAGCAGCAGGACGTTCATCGCTGCCTACAGGAAGAAGGCGATCAGGCCCGCCACCAGGCCGTAGAAGAAGCAGGCCTCGGTAAGGGCGAAGCCGAGCCACTGGATGGAGGTGATCTCGTCGCGCATCTCGGGCTGGCGAGTAACGGACTCGATGACCTTGCCGAAGATGATGCCGATGCCGACGCCGGCGCCCACGGCGCCGAGGCCGCCACCGACGCCCAGTGCGATGGCCCGGCCAGCCTTCTGGCCGTCCTCCGCGGCGGCGAAGATGAAGCTCAGGATCATGCTCAAGGTGGTCACTGGGGTGATCTCCTTCTAGTGGGATTCGGCGACCGCGCCGCCGATGTAGATCGCGGAAAGGGTGGCGAAGATGAACGCCTGCAGAGTGGCCACCAGGCCCACCTCGAACAGGTACAGCACGATGCCGAGCGGAAGCAGGAAGACGCCGACTCCCGCCACGCCGAGGATGATGGCCAGACCACCGGCCATGAACAGGATGATCAGGTGCCCGGCGAGCATGTTGGCGAAAAGACGCACGGAGAGCGAGATGATCCGCATGACGTTCGACAGCAGTTCGAGCACGAAGAGGAACCCGGCCATGGCGCCCGTCACCCCGGCGGGGATCAGGCTCTTGAGGTAGCCGCCCGGTCCCTTGGCGCGCACACCCTCAGCGGTGTACGTGATGAAGACGATGATCGAGAGGACGAGCGGCACCGACACGTTGGCCGTCGCCGCGTAGATCGCGAAGGTCGGGATGTGCCACCCGAAGAACGAGAACTTCTCGTGCGCGGTCGGCAGCGGGATGAACCCGATCAGGTTGCTGAACCAGATGAACAGGAACAGCGCGCCGATGAACGGGAAGTACTTCGCCGCCATCTTCGAGTCCATGTTCCCGCGCGTGATGTTGTCGCGCATCAGGGAGTACAGGACCTCGACCGCGGTCTGGATCCGGTTCGGGCGGGCCTGCATCCGGTTGGCGATGTAGACCATCGAGACGCAGGTCAGGATCCCGGCCAGGAAGAGGTAGAGGACCGCCTTGTTGATGTCCAGCGACCCCGGGAGGTTGATCCAGGTGTCGAGGTTGAACTCGTTCTGCGGCTTGAACTCCTCGTTCTTGCCCTCAGAGCCGAGGAGCACCAAGGTGAGGACGGTCAGCAGCAGATAGACGCCGAACGCACCAAGGAGGATCTTCCGGGTTTTGGTCATGAGCTGGGCGTGTTCCTCTCCGGGCGGGGCAAGGCCAAGGACGTGGCCAGATAGACCGTGAACGCGACGAGCGCGAGCAGCGCCGCCATGAGACCGTCTTCCCGATCTCCGGCGAGGCCGACCACGAGGATGGTAATTCCGAGAATCCAGGCGCGCCCCATGAGCGCGCCGAAGTTCAGACCGACCTGCTGCTTGGCGTTGCGGCCTTGCGCGTAGCGGTCGACGGCGACGCCGAGGATGCGCGTGGCGATCCAGGCGCCGGCTCCCACCAGGTACCCGAGCAAGGGCCCGCCCATCAGGATCACGAACGGCGCGGCCAGGATGACCAGCAGCACGTCCATGTAGCGGACGAAGAACAGGGGATCGGATGTGGGCATGGTGGTAGAGCTCATGGCAGGCTGACGCGCCGTACCAGACCATCCCCACGCGGGAACGCGTGGCGGGAGGGACGAAGAACTCCCCGGCCGGTTCGGCGGGCGCCAGTGTAGCGACTTTTGAGAGTTTGTAACAACTTTGTGACACCCGCCTCTAGCGGACGTCGATTAGCGGCAGATGAGTGCCGCGTCGCGCTCCTCGACGCGACATCGCGCGAACCCTAGCCGTACAGTGGCCGCGACGTAGTCCGACCCCTTGGGAGGAAGCGATGCCGACCCGTAGCGCGAAGGCCGACTGGCAGGGCGAATTCAAGCGAGGCGGAGGGAACGTCTCGACCGAGACGGGCGTGCTCGACTCGCCCTACAACTTCTCCGGCCGCTTCGAGAGCGGCACGGGCACCAACCCCGAGGAGCTGCTCGCCGCGTCGCACGCGTCGTGCTTCACGATGGCGCTCTCGGTGGGTCTGACCCAGGCCGGCACGCCGCCGGAGTCCCTCGCCACCGAGGCCAAGGTGACCGTCGCCCAGGTCGAAGGCGGCTTCGGGATCACCAAGATCGAGCTCTCGGTGACCGGCAAGGTGCCAGGTCTCGACGCCGACGGCTTCGCCGCCGCCGCCCAGGGCGCGAAAGAGGGCTGCCCGCTCTCCAAGGCCCTCGCGGCCGTGCCGGAGATCACCCTCGAGACGAGCTTCGAAAGTTAAAGGGGCCTGACCCCTTTAACTGAAGTAATTGTCGATGACGGCGGTGCGGTCGTTTCCGGCCGCGCCGGCGTCGTTGATCGCCTGCAGCACGCCCTTCATGGCGCGATAGCCGTCGGCCGCACTGGGAGCGGGATCGCGCCCGAATTCCTTCGCGAAACGCGCCTCGAAGTCCGCGGGGGGCGCCTGGGGCGGGAGCGTGCCGACGGTGTGCTTGCCCGACGGCAGTGCCTGCGGGTCGTTGGCCAGGCTCGGATCGCCGCTGGCGGCGACCTGGAGGATGCCCGCGGCGTTGAAGAGCGGGACCGTGACCTTGGTCGCGTCGACGATCGCGGCGATGATCTGCGGATCGGAGATGGCGCGTCGGGAGGCCTGGGCCTGCAGTCGGTCGTCCGAGCCGCCGAGGTCGAGCGACGTGAAGTTGACGGCGAGGTTCCCCGCGCGCCCGCCCGCGTCCGCGAGCGCCAACTTCTCGGCGTCGACGAAGTCGCGGTTGGCGCCGCCGGGATCGGAGGTCAGCGAGTAGACCGTGACCGTCCGTCCGATCACCTTGCCGCCGCCGGAGATCCCCTCGTCCTTGCTCGCGCCGCATCCCGCGAGGGTCAGCGCGGCGAGCGTCGCGGCGGCTAGGAGGCGATGCCGTGCTTGACGAGCCATGCGTAGAGAACCTCGTAGGCGGGACGTGGGCGGTCGTGCTTGTCGACGAACGCCGAGTCCCAGGTCGGGTTCGGCGTGGGCGCCGGGGACCAGTGGTAGAAGTACACCCGCGTGACGCGCTTGGACAGCGCCGCGAGCTTGAAGACGTAGCGGGTCGCCTCCGCCGCGTGGCGCGTGGACTCCGGCAGCTTGACCTTGTTCGGGTTGACGCGCTTGACGATCCCACCGGTCTCGGTGAACCAGACCTCGCCTTTGACCGTCCGCAGCAGCGCCTTGGTGCCGCGGGTGCGGAAGCGGTTCGCGTCGATGTAGTTGTGCAGCCCCCAGATCACGCGCCGGTTGCCGACCGCCTTCTGGAACGCCTTCGCCCACTGCGGCAGCTTGGAGCCGTCGAGCAGGTCGGCGGCGACGATCCGGCACCCCTCGCAGTGCTTGCGCAGCGCCAGGTAGTAGCGCGCCGCGAGCTTGGGGTTGTTGCAGGTCGGCTGGCTGCAGTGGTTGGCCTCGTTCCACGTCAGGTAGTCCGTGATCCACGGGTACCGCTGGCGGAACTTGACGAACTCGCGCTCGAAGCGCTTGACCGAAGGCGCCGTGTGGGCCTTGAGCGGATCGCGCGAGTGGCCGAACCCGAGCAGCACGCGCATGTTCGCCGCGCCGGCGGCCCGCAGGTACGCGTCCAGCTCGGCGCGCTCGGTCTCGTTCTCCAGCGCGTCGTAGGAGGCGATGTAGCGCACGTTGTGGATGCCGAGCGGCTGGAACGCCGGGTCGGTGAAGATCTGCGGATGCTGCTCGCCGATGCCGATCACGGGCGGCTTGGCGCTCGCGGTGGGCGCGAACACGAGCGCGGCCACGAGGGCCAGCAGGACCCTCACAGAAGGACGGTGTCCTCGTCGGAGTAGGGCGGAGCGCAGCAGCAGAGCAGCACCACCGGCTCCGTGCCGGGGTTGAACAGCTTGTGCCGCAGGCCCGGGGCGATCACCACGGTGTCCCCCGCGCGCACGTCGGCCTCCTCGCTGCCGAGCCGCATGCGGCCCTCACCGGCGACGAAGTAGTAGATCTCCTCCGAGGTGCGGTGGAAGTGCTCGACGGTCTCCCCGCCAGGCGGGACCGTCGCCTCGGCGAGCGACTGGTTGATCGCGTTGCCGCTCGGGATCCCCGCCAGCTCGCGGATCGACGACCCGTCGGCGGTGATGAACGACTCGCGGTCTTCTAGACGGACGCGCTCCACGCCGCTGAGGGTACTCGGCGGCGTGGAGCTTTTCGCGTCTCAGACGACGGCGCGCCGGGCCATCTCGTGGTCCAGGCGGCGCGCCAGGCGGCCGGTCGCGAAGGCGACGCGGCCGCGGAACGGGGTATTCGGTGGGCGCTCAGGGCGCACCGGTCGTACCGCACGGCTCGTCGGGCGGCCGGCGCGCTCTGCGGCGACGGTGTGACCCAGGACGGCCTGATTCAACGAATGCATTTGGGGACTCCTGTTGATGGGACGTAGGAGCCGCCCACGACGAATCGCGAGGGGAAAGACGGACTCTTTGCTCGTACTTGTCGCGGGCGGCAGGTGATCTGCCCGCGACGAAGCCTCAGTGACTAGAGCGCGAGCAGGTAGGCGTGACAGCCACGCCGGCGATGAGCGGGAAGCTCATTCGAAGATGCGTCGCGTTCGTATTCACGTTCCTGCTCACCTCCTCGGCATTCGGCCGTCGGTCATTCAAGGACTTCGGGAAAGGTACAGCAACCGCGCACGGTTCCGCTAGTGCGGCTAGCCACACATGTGGTTCGAACCTCACGGCGTCAGTGACCGGAACTCGCCCGTCTCGAGCTCGCGCTCGACGTGCTCGTCGATCTCGTGCTCGGACGTGTCCGGGTTCTCGCGCCGCAGCTGCCAGGTCCGGAACCGCTTGAGCTTGAGGATCTCCAGCACGTAGACGAGGTAGACGCTCGCGGCCACGCCGACCAGCAGCAGCGCGCCCATCAGCGCCGCCCACCCCGCGTTCAGATGCCCCGAGCGCTCGGAGTACGGGATGAACCGCAGCGCGACGGCGATCCCGGCCATGACCAGCGTCCACGCGTACAGGTAGAGCACCGCGCGCCGCTGCGAGAAGCCGATCCGGTGGAAGCGGTGGTGGAAGTGGTTGGAGTCCCCCCGCCAGGGCTTGCGCCGGTACTTCAGCCGCTTGGCGACGACGAAGCCGGTGTCCAGGAACGGCACGGCGAGCACGACGAGCGGGCCGACGAGCGCGATCAAGGCGTTGGTCTTGAGCGTGCCCTCGATGATCACCGCGCCGAGCAGCAGCCCGAGCAGGTTCGAGCCGCAGTCGCCCATGAAGACCGAGGCGGGGTGGAAGTTGAAGACGAGGAAGCCGAGCGCCGCGCCGCACACGATCGCCGCGAGGATGCCCGCGGTGTTGCGCCCGAGGTCGAAGGCGATGATCGAGAACGCCACCGCCGCGATCGCGCACACGCCGGCCGCCAGCCCGTCGACGCCGTCGGAGAAGTTGACGACGTTCATCAGCAGGACGAGCGCGAACACCGTCGCCGGGTCGCCGAAGCCGCCGAGCTCGACCCGGTGCAGGAACGGGAACGTGAAGGCCTCGACGACCACGCCGCTGGTGACGAGCACGATTGCCGCCGCGATCTGGCCGAGGAGCTTGATCGCGGGATGCAGGTCATAGACGTCGTCCAGCGCGCCGACGATCGTGATCAGCGCGGCGGCCGCGAGAATCCCTTCGGTCCGCTGGTTGTCGGGCAGGAAGAACAAACCCGCCACGAGCGCGCCGCCGAAGATCGCAAGGCCACCCAGGAGCGGCGTGTGCTTCTTCGCCAGGCCGATGTCCTTGAGCTCGTCGACCGCGCCGATCCGCCGCGCGAAGCGGGCGGCGACGGGGGTCAGCGCAGCGGCCACGGCGAACGCGACCAGCGCAGCGAGGACGGCCTTGGTCACCATGGTTGGCCGAGAAGGATCGCAGGGAGCTCCGACGCTGCGACGTGAACAGTCGTTGAGCGCACGGTCGGCACTCGTAACCTTGTGCGGCGGATGGCCCGCCGCAACGCACTCGCCGCCGCGACGCTGCTCGGCGCCCTCGTGCTCGTCGCGCTCCACTTCTGGCGCGGGATCGAGTACTGGAACTACAGCGAGGGCGTGTACGTGTACACGTCGCAGCTGCTCCTGCACGGCGGCGACCTGTACGGGCACACGGTGGTCGCGCAGCCGCCCTGGCAGTTCCTGTTCGGAGCGGGCGCGCTGGGGATCCACGACTCGCTCACGTTCCTGCGGCTCGCGGTCGGCCTTGCGCAGCTCGGCGCCGGCGTGCTGGCCGCGGTCGCGGTCTGGCGCCTCACCGAGAGCCCGTGGGCGACGATCGCCGCTCCCCCGCTGATGCTGCTGACGCCCTGGGCGGTCCGCGAGCACGGCGCGCTCACGCCGGAACTGCTCGCGCCGCCGGTCCTGCTCGGCGCCGCGCTGCTCGCGGCACGCCCGAAGACCGCCGGCTACGCGGGCGCGCTCGCCGCGGTCGCGCCCTTCATCAAGTGGCCGTACGCGCTCCCGCTGTTGGCCATCGTGCTCTTCTCCGCCGCGCCCAAGCGGGCCGCGATCGGCGCGGCGGTCAGCATTCTCATCCAGGCCGTCGTCTTCACCGGGGTCTTCGGGTTCGGGCTCTGGGACGACAGCGTGCTCGCCCAGATGGCGTCCGGCCGGCGCGGGTTGGACGTCCTGAAGGGCGTCTGGGGGCAGGCGTTCTGGAGCCTGGTCGGCCTCGTCGCGATCGCTCTCCTGGTCTGGCGTGAGCGGGCGCGGCTGAAGGACGCGCCGCTGTTCAAGGTGCTCGCCGCGCTCGCGGTGGCGATGCTCGCCACGCTGATCACCAACACCAAGGACGGGACGGGCCTGAACGTGATCGTCCCGATCGAGGCCGCGCTCGTGCCGATCGCGCTCTCGGCGGTCGCGCTCACCAACCTGCGCTGGGTGGTGCCGGTGGCGCTCGCCTTCACGCTGGTCCAATCGCTTTCATTGGTGCTGCAGCCCCGCACGGCGACCCCGTTCATCTACCCGACCTCGCAACGCGGCGCCTGGGGCCGCGACAGCGACACCGCGCAGGTCAAGGCCGCCGTCGCGAAGGCCGTGGCCTGCCCGCCCGGAGTCGTCTACTCCGGCCCGCCGTTCATCGCCTTCCTCGCCGACCGCAAGATGCCCGACGACCAGCCGGACCAGTTCCTGCCGTCGCGGTCGACCCGCCTGGCCGACGTCCAGAAGGCGATGGACGCGGTTCAGCCGCGGTGCGGCTGAGGACCCCGGTGAAGCATGGTCGGTCCGACCGATGTGGTGCAGCCGCCAGTGGCTCGCGCCGCCCGCGCTCGCGATGCGTGGCTCTGCCACGTGAGCAGCGTGGGTGGCGCGAGGCGCTGCGGATGTGACGCAGCGGGCGTACCGGAATGCTTCAGCGGGGTCCTGCGTCCAGCACGTCGCGCACCTTGCGCGCGAGCGCCTTCTCGGTGAACGGCTTCTCCAGGAACGCGGCGGACTCGCTCAGCTCGCCGTGGCGGACGACGGCCTCATCCGAATAGCCGCTCATGAACAGGACGCGCATCTCCGGGGCGAGCACCGCGAGCCGCTGCGCCAGCTCTGAGCCGCTCACGTCGGGCATGACCACGTCGGTCAGCAGCAGGTCGATCGCGCGGGCGCCGCACAGCGCCACGGCCTCCTCAGCGTCGGCGACGGTCAGGACCTCGTAGCCGTTGGCCTCGAGCATCAGCCGTACCAGCTCGCGCACGCCCTCGTCGTCCTCGACCACCATGACCGTCTCCGAGCCGCGCCCGGCGTGCCCGTCCGCGCCCGCTTCGACGACGACCTCGGCCGGCGCGCTCGCCGCCGGCAGATAGATCTTGAACGTGCTGCCACGGTCGGGCTCGGAGTAGACGTAGATCCCGCCACCGCTCTGCTTGACGACCCCGAACACGGTCGCCAACCCGAGCCCCGTCCCCGCGCCCGCCGGCTTGGTGGTGAAGAAGGGCTCGAAGAGGTGCTTGGCGACGTCCTCGTCCATGCCGACGCCGGTGTCCGAGACGGCCAGCAGCACGTGCGGGCCGGGTGAGCCGTCGGCGTGCGTGGTGACCTGCGCCTCGTCGACGTCCACGTTGGAGGTCTCGATCGTCAGCACGCCGCCGTTGGGCATCGCGTCGCGGGCGTTGGCGGCGAGGTTGAGGATCACGCGCTCGAGCTGCGCGCGGTCGGCCTCGACGGCGGCGAGCGCGGGGTCGAGCCGGATGCCCACGCTGATGTTCTCACCGATGATCCGCTGCAGCATCGTCTCCATGCCGGAGACGATGTCGTTGAGGTCGATCAGCCGCGGGTGCAGGACCTGACGGCGGCTGAACGCCAGCAGCTGGTGCGTGAGCGCCGCGGCCTGCGCGGCGGCGCGGGAGATCTCCGCGCTCTCCTCTCCCCCCTGCCGCGCCTGCAGGATCTCCGCGTACCCCGCGATGACCGTGAGCAGGTTGTTGAAGTCGTGCGCGACCCCGCCCGCGAGCCGCCCGATCGCCTCCATCTTCTCGGCCTCGGCGAGCCGCTGCTCGAGCCGCAGCCGGTCGGTCACGTCGTGCGCGAGCACGAGCGCGGCCTTGCGGCCCTCGAACGTGATCCGCCCGGCCGTGATCTCGACCGAGATCGGCGAGCCGTCCTTGCGCAGGTGCCGCCAGACCCTCGGGCTCGGCGAACCGGGGCCGCCGCGGGACTTGACGTCGTCCAGGACGGCCGGGACGTCCTCGGGCGGGCGGATGTCCGTGATCCGCATCCGCAGGAACTCCCTGCGCTGGTACCCGTAGTGGCGCACCGCGGCGTCGTTGACGGCCAGGAAGAAGAGCGTCGAGGCGTCGTAGACCCACATCGGCATCGGGCTGGCCTCGAAGAGCATCTTGTAGCGCTCCTCCGAGCGCTGGACCTGGATCGCGGTCGCGATCCGGCGGGCGATCTCCCCCGCCAGCTCGAGCTCGAACGTCCCGTAGCGCTGGTCGGCCGAAAGCAGCGTCAGCGCGCCGAGCGTGCTCGCGCCCGCGGCCAGCGGGACGCAGAGCATCGAGCGCAGGCCGAAGCGCTCGGCGTCGGCCACGAGCTCCGGCTCGCCCGTGCGCATCACGATCGCCGGCCCGTGCGGCGCGTCCGGCGCGAGCGGGACGTCCGACGGCACCCCCACCCGCTGCACGAGGTGTCCCTCGAGGTCGGCGATGTCGAACACGCACCACGTCGCCAGCCCAGGGGCCAGCAGCTCCGCGATGCGGTGCAAGGTGTCCTGCCGCTGAAGGCCCGAGCCGAGGATCTCGCCGACCCGGGCGAGCAACGTCAGTCGAGCGAGGGCGTTGCGCTCGTGATCGTCCTGGCTGATGCCGGGCAGCCTATCCCGCTACACGGGGGCGGGACTCAGCTGTGCATAGAGCGGGAAACGGTCGACGATCGCCGTGACGCGCTCGGTGAGCTCCGCCTTGGCGCCGTCGAAGTCCGGCTGCAGCGCGCGGGCGATGATCTTGCCGACCTCGTGGAAGTCGTCGACCTGCAGCCCGCGGGTGGCGAGCGCGGGCGTGCCGACGCGCAATCCGGACGTGACCATCGGCGGGCGCGGGTCGAACGGCACCGCGTTGCGGTTGACGGTGATGCCGATCGAGTGCAGGCGATCCTCGGCCTGCTGACCGTCCAGCTCGGACTCGCGCAGGTCCACGAGCACCAGATGGACGTCGGTTCCGCCGGTCAGGACATTGACACCGGCGCCCGCGCCGAGCAGTTCCTCGGCCAGCGCCTGGGCGCCGGCGACCGTCCGCTCCTGGCGCTCCTTGAAGAGGTCGGAGGCCGCGATCTTGAAGGCGACGGCCTTCGCGGCGATCGCGTGCTCGAGCGGGCCGCCCTGCTGGCCCGGGAAGACCGCGGAGTTGATCTTCTTCGCGTACTCCTCGCGGCAGAGGATCAGACCGCTGCGCGGGCCGCCGAGGGTCTTGTGGACCGTGGAGGTGACCACGTCGGCGTACGGGACCGGGCTCGGATGCACGCCCGCGGCGACGAGGCCGGCGAAGTGCGCCATGTCGACCATCAACAGCGCGCCGACCTCGTCGGCGATCTCGCGGAAGCGCGGGAAGTCGAGCACGCGCGGGTACGCGGACCAGCCGGCCAGCAGCAGCTTCGGCCGGTGCTCCTTGGCCAGGCGCTCGACCTCGTCCATGTCGATCCGGTGGTCTTCCGGCGACACCTCGTACGGGACGATGTCGTAGAGCCGCCCGGACACGTTGATCTTCATGCCGTGGCTCAGGTGACCGCCGTGCGGGAGGCTGAGGCCCATGATCTTCTCGCCCGGCTGCAGCAGCGCGTGGTATGCGGCCGTGTTGGCCTGCGCGCCCGCGTGTGGCTGCACGTTCGCGTGCTCGGCGCCGAAGAGCGACTTCGCCCGGTCGATCGCGAGCTGCTCGATGACGTCGACGAACTCGCAGCCGCCGTAGTAGCGCTTGCCCGGGTAGCCCTCGGCGTACTTGTTCGTCAGCACCGAGCCCTGACACTCCAGGACCGCCTGCGGCACGAAGTTCTCTGAAGCGATCATCTCCAGCGTGCGCTGCTGGCGCTCGACCTCGTGGCCGAGCGCCTCGGCCACCTCGGGGTCGACCTCGGCAAGGGGACGGTCGAAGTAGTCGGGCTGCAGCGCGGTCATGCCGTTGACGGTAGCGAATCAGAGGGTGGCCTTCTCCTTGTCCACGTGGTGGGTCAGCGTGACGTCGAGCGGCTCCGGCCTGCGTGCGCTCAGCAGCAGCGCGACGCCCGCGAGCGCGGCGATCCCGAGCAGCACCGGCACCCACGGGATCCCGCCGCCGTCAGGCCGCGAGGGCGCCGGTGTCGCCGCGGCGCGCGGCGTCGGCGTGGGCGTCGCGGCCGGGGCCTTGACCAGCGCGAACGTCGTCAGGTCGATCTTCTCGGCGCGGCCGACGTTGAGGATCGGCCCGTCGACGGACAGCGCCTGACCGGAGAAGTCGCCGCCGGGCAGGTCGATGCAGCGCGCCTCGCCCTTGAGCGTGTCCAGCGCGTGCACGAAGTTCTTCTCGCCGCTGTAGAGCGTGTACGCCCAGCGACCGTCGGGGCTCATCGTGCGCGAGAGCGGGAAGCCGCTCATCTTCTCGTCGGGCTCGCGCGGGTCCATGATCGGCCCGCCGCGGAACTTGCCCGTCCGCAGGTCGAGCGCCATCACGTCGTACGTCGCGCGCGTCTTGGGGTACCGGAGCACGTAGGCCACGCGCCCGTCGGGCGACATCGCGTCGACCGCGACGAACTCGGGCAGCGCGAGCCGCCGCTGCACGCGCAGGGTCTCGGTGTCGAGGACCAGCAGCCGCGTGCCGGACCGCTGCGCCGCGAGCACCAGCGTCGAGCCGTCGGCGGACAGGCCGGTGGTCGACCCGTCGTAGGCGGCGCCCGGCACCCCGTAGGCGCCCCGGATGAGCCGCGTGCGCTCGATCGTTCCGTCGCCGCGCCGGACGCGCTCGACGAGCGTGTCGCGGCCCGCCCGCACCGCAACGTAGTTCACCGAGGCGCCAGGCGTGCTCACACCCGCCCCGCCCTGTACGGGTTGGACCGGCCCACCACCGGCGTGTGCGCTGCTCGGGACGAGCAGGCCCGCCGCGCAGATCGCGAACAGCCATGAACGTCGCATTCGTCGCTCCTCTCTGGTCACGTCAACTACGTCTGGGAGGCGCCAGAGGTTCCGAGCTGTCACAGATGCGATCGCTCGCGCTAGTAGGGGTCGTGGCCGACGACGATCAGCTGCTCGCCCGCTCCCGCCGCGATCCCGCGGCGTTCGGGACGTTCTACGAGCGCTACGAGCGGCTCGTGCTCGGCTACTTCATGCGCCGTACACGCGATCCGGAGCTGGCGGCCGATCTCGCCGCCGAGACCTTCGCCGTCGCGCTCGTTGCGGCCCGCAAGTACCGCGGCGATGGCGCGCCCGCGTCCGCGTGGCTGATCGGGATCGCCCGCAACACCCTGTTCAACAGCCTGCGCGCACGCGGGTGGAGGACCGCGCCCGCCGCCGCCTCGGCATGGAGCCGATCGGACTCGACGACGAGCTGCTGCAGCGCATCGAGCGCCTCGGCGGCGACGCCCGCGTCGAGGCCCTGCTCGCCCAGCTGACCCCCGACCAGTCCGACGCGGTCCGCGCCCGCGTGCTCGGCGAGGAGGACTACGCGGTCATCGCGTCGCGGCTGCGCTGCTCGGAGAGCGTCGTCCGCCAGCGCGTCTCGCGCGGCCTGGCGACCCTGCGCGGGATCCACGAGGAGGAAGCGTCATGAGCGAGTTCCCGGCACTGCGCGACGCCCTCGTCTCGGCGGGCCTGCGTCGCCGGCGGCGCCGCCGCGTCATCGCGACGACCCCGGTCTTCGCCGTGGTGGCGGCGCTCGTCGCGTTGTTCGTCGTGCCCCGCGCGCCGCGCGAGCGCGAGCGCACCGTCACACCCCCGGTCCCGACGCCGACCGTTGTGAAGCCCTACGCGGAGCAGACGCTCGAAGAGGCGTTCGCGGTCTTCCGCCGCAAGCAGACGCGCGCCGACCGGATGCCCGACGTCGGTGGCCTTCCGGGACAGATCGACGCGAAGCGGACGCGACTGCTCAAGCAGGGCGGACCGCGACTGTACTTCGCCGCGCCGGTGTCGACGCGCGACGGTGAGTCGGTGTGCATCGTGGCGATCCGCCGCGGCCGCGTGGAGTCGGCCGGCTGCACCACCGCGGCGTCCGCGATCGACGAGGCCACGCCGCTGCGGTTCGGCTTCGGCGACGTCACGAGCGTGTTCCTGCCGGACAGCTCGACCGACCTGCGGTTCATCACGGCCAACAGCATCGGCTCGGTGAGCGAGCGCAACAACCTGTCGTCGGTGCTGCTGCCACAGCAACCGCTCAGTGCGCTCGCGTGGACCGGCGGGTCAGGCACGCGCTACATCGAGGACCTCGGACGTCCGAAGCTGTCGATGCCGCCGCCCGCCACGTGCCCGGAGCGCCTCGACCCGCTCCCGGCGGACGCGCTCGCCAAGGCGCGGCGGCGGGCGTTGATCGCGATCGACAGCGTCTACCCGCGGGTGATGCGAGGAACCGTGAGCGCCGCGGCCCGGGCGACCGACACGCCCTGCCCGACGGCGATCACGGAACGCGCGATCGAGGTCACGCTGCGCCTCGTCGCGCGCGACGGCGCGAGCGTGTCCGAAGGCCGGCTACTGCTGGGCATGCAGGACGGCTACATGCGCGTCTTCTACGCGCTGCGCTGAGACCGCGCCCTGGCGGACGATCCGCCACTCGGGCGTGCGCACGTCGATGACGGTGGAAGCGATGCCCGGGAGCTCGCCGCCGTCGATCACCAGGTCGGCGCCGTCACGGATCGAGCGCGGGACGTCGTCCAGGCGCCGTGCGTCCGAGCCGCCCGCGAGGTTGGCGCTGGACTGCATCACCGGTCGCCCGACGGGCGCCAGGAACGGCACGCGGATGCCGAGCGTCTCGGGGTCCGTGGTGCACGCCAGCGGGTAGCGCCGCTCGGGGTTGGGGAGCAGCAGCGTCACCCCGCCGGGCAGCAGGCCGCCGAAGTCGCCGAAGGCGAGCTCGAAGAACATCACCGCGGCGGGCTTCTCCGGCGGGCGCCCCTTGAGCGCGTAGAGCTTGGCGACCGCGTCGGCGTTCTCAGGGTCGCAGGCGAGTCCGTAGACGGTGTCGGCGGGGAAGACCGCCACGCCGCCCGCGGCGACGCACGCGCCGAGCGCTCGCGCCTGCTCGTCGGTCATCGCTTCGCCACCAGGATCCGCTCGATCCCGGCCAGGTCGCGGATCCGCTCCACCGAGGTGAAGCCCTCGGCCCGAGCGAGGTCCTCGATCGCGTCGGCCTGGCCTTCGCCATGCTCGAGCGCCAGGAATGGCGCTCTTACGTCCTTGACCAGGCGCCGGATCACGGCCAGGCCGTCGATGTCGCCGAACAGCGCCAGCGGCGGCTCGTAACGGGCGACCTCGGGCATCAGCGGCGCGTGCTGCTCGACGTAGGGCGGGTTGGAGACGACCGCGTCGACCTCGAGGCCCGCGGTGAGGTTGCCGAACACGAACGTCACGTCGAGCCCGAGCCGCGCGGCGTTCGCCCGTGCGACATCCAAAGCGTCCGCGCTCACGTCGGTGGCGAACACGGTCAGGTCCGGCCGCTCATCCTTCAAGGCCATCGCGACCGCGCCCGAGCCCGTTCCGACGTCCACGACACGGGCGCCGGCTCCGAGCCCGAGCGCGGCCTCGACGAGGTGCTCTGTCTCCGGGCGCGGGATCAGGACCCGCCGGTCGACCTGCAGGTCCAGCCGGCGGAAGCCCTTCCACCCGACAATGTAGGCCACCGGCTCGCGCTGGCGCCGACGCCGCGACGCGTCCATGAACCAGCGCGCCTGCTCGCCCGTCAGCTCGCGCTGCGGGTAGGCGATCAGCATCCCCCGGTCCACGCCGAGGGCGGATGCGAGCAGCACCTCGGCGTCGAGCCGGGGCGTCTCGCAGCCCGCCGCGGACAACGCGATGATCGCGGAGTCGAGCGCCTCGCGGACCGTGGTCGACGCGAGAGGTCTCCGACTCAAGCCCTGGCCTGCTCCTCGAGCCGGCTGCGCTTCTCGGCGTCCTGCAGCGCGTTCGTCAGCTCGTCCGGCTCGCCCGAGATCACCGCGTCGAGGTTGTGCACGGTGAAGTTGATGCGGTGGTCGGTGACGCGCCGCTGCGGATAGTTGTACGTGCGGATCTTCTCGGCGCGGTCGCCGGTGCCGACCTGCGACTTGCGCTCCGCGCTCAGCTCGGCCTGCTGCTTCTGCAACTCGGCCTCGTAGAGCTTCGCGCGCAGGAGCTTCATCGCGCGCTCGCGGTTCTGCAGCTGGGATTTCTCGTCCTGCATCGAGATGACGATCCCTGACGGCTTGTGCGTGATCCGCACCGCCGAGTCGGTCGTGTTCACCGACTGCCCGCCCGGGCCGCTGGACCGGTAGACGTCGATCTGCAGGTCGTTCTGGTTGATGTTGACCTCGACGTCCTCGACCTCGGGCAGCACCGCGACCGTCGCGGTCGACGTGTGGATGCGGCCCTGGGACTCGGTCTCGGGCACCCGCTGCACGCGGTGCGTCCCGCCCTCGAACTTGAAGATCGAGTACGCGCCGTCGCCCTTGATCTCGAACGTGTAGGCGCCGTCGGAGGCCTCCATCGTCTCGGCCTTGAAGCCGAGCCGCTCGGCGTAGCGCTGGTACATGCGGTACAGGTCGCCGGCCCAGATGCCGGCCTCGTCGCCGCCCGCGCCGCCCCGGATCTCGATGATCACGTTCTTGTCATCGTTGGGGTCGCGCTCGACCATCGCGAGCCGGATCTCCTCCTCGAGGCGCTCGATCCGCTCGCGCGCGTCGTTGAGCTCCGCGCGCATGTCGGGGTCCTCGCCCTCGGCCAGCAGCTCCTCCGCGCCCTCGGCGTCGGACATGGCGAGCCGCCACTCCTCGGCCAGCTTGGCGGCGGGAGCGAGATGGTTGAACGCGCGGCCGGCGTCGGCGAAGCGCCGGCGATCCGCGATCACCTCGGGATCGCCCATCTGCGCCTGCGCCTCGGCGAAGCGCTGCTCGATCTGCTCGACGAGGGACTCGATCATGGACATCGAGCCCCAAAGCTTAGGCCGCTACTTCGACTCCGACGCGATCGATGTCGCTTGCGGCGCGCGGATCCTCGACCGCCAGCACCGCTTCCAGCGCCGCGATCGCGACCTCGACCTGCTCGTCGTCCGGCTCCCGGGTGGTCAGCTTCTGCAGCTGCATGCCCGGCCAGATGATCAGCTGGACCCAGGCCTTGCCGCGGTTGCGGCCGGCGAACTTGATCACCTCGAAGGAGATCCCGGTCACCAGCGGGACGCCCAGGACGCGGGTCAGCAGCAGCACCCACCACGCCGGCAGGCCGACCGGGGCGAACACGAAGATCGCCACGATCATCACCACGAGCAGGAAGCTCGTGCCGCAGCGCGGGTGCAGGCGCGAGAAGGCCTGCGCGTTCGACGGCGTCAGCTCGACGCCCGCCTCGTAGGCGGAGATCGTCTTGTGCTCGGCGCCGTGGTACTGGAACAGCCGCCGCAGCTCCTTCTTGCGCGACAGCAGCGTCAGGTAGGCGAGGAAGATCGCGGTGCGCACGCAGCCCTCGACCAGCCAGAACAGCAGCGAGGAGCCCAGCCAGCCCTTGATCAGGCTGGTCAGCACGACCGGGATGACGAAGAACAGGCCGATCGCCAGCGCGAGCGCGGCGACGATCGTGAACGCCCACTGGGCCTTCGTGATCGGCTTGGCGTCCGCCGGCGCCTGGGCGTTGGCGGAGATCTCGAGGGCCTTGAACCCGATGCCCATCGACTGCGCGAGCGCGACGACGCCGCGGATCACGGGCCAGCGCGGCGCACGGCTGCGGCTCGTCCAGGAGACGACGGGGTGGGACTCGACGGCGATCTCGTCGTCTTTGCGGGTGGCCACCGCCCAGGTGGACACGCCGCGCATCATCACGCCCTCGAGGACGGCCTGGCCGCCCACCGGGGCATCGCGCTGTTCCGGGCTGCTCACTCACATCGTGATCGGCAGCCCGGCGCGCGGGCTTCAGACAACCGGTGCTATTTACGACCGCCGGAGCGAGCCAGCTTGCGCTGGAAGCGCTCGACGCGACCGCCGGTATCGACGAGCTTCTGCTTGCCGGTGTAGAAGGGGTGGCAGTTGGAGCAGATCTCCACGTGGATGTCGCCCTTGGTGGAACGGGTCACGAACTCGTTCCCGCAGGTGCAACGCACGTTGGAGACCGCGTATTCGGGATGAATCTCGGTCTTCATGGTTCTTTTCAGTGTAGGCGGGGCGACAAGGCGTTACACGAGGTCTCGAAGCTGTTGTTCTCCTCGTCGGCCTCGTCCACCTGGGCGCGCGCGTCCGCGACCACCTCGAGCGGCGTCCCGGCGGCGCACGGCACCGACGGCGTCATCACCGTGATCGGCGTCTGCGAAGCGAGCCCCGTCACCTCGACCGTCCCCACCGAGGTGCCGTCGACGAGGAAGTCGACCGCGAACGGCCCCGCCGCCTCGCGCCCGCGGTTGAAGACGACGCCCACGAAGCTCGAGTCCTCGATCCGCACGTTGCGCACGACGAGGTCCGGCCGCACGTCGGGCTGCTTGCAGACCGGGGAGATCGCCCGCTCGGTGCGCAGCGTCCTCCCCGTCTTGCTCTTCCAGCGGAAGGTCACGACGACCCGGTAGTTCGCGCCCGGCAGCAGGTCCTGGACCGTCTTGTCGTACGTGTACTTGCCGACGTTGGCGGGCGCCGTGACCCACTCGCTGAAGTTCGGCAGGGCGACGGCGGCGAACTTCGGCGAGTCCTTCGTCAGCGCCTGCAGCGTGAAGCGCATCTGCATCTTCGGCGCCTTGCGGTACACCCGCATCTGCCCCTCGAACACGGCCTCGCGCGCGTCCTTGTCGCAGCTGACGACGACCGCGCGCGCGTAGCTCGCGGCGTCCGCGCGCCCTGCGACGACGGCGAAGACGGCGAGCGTGACCCCGATGATGCGCCCCCAGCGAATCATGCGACCAAAGAACCCCGGACGAGGGCGGGAGTTGCGCACAATCCGTTCGCGCCCGCGACCGCCGCGCCGATCAATGTTTTCCCAGCGTTAGAGACCTCGGTAGTAGTCTCTGTTCGTGAGTAGCTCAAGCTCCTTCGGGCCCTTCCTCGAGACGCGCGACCTGCTGAGCAAGGGCGCGTCCGGCGAACCGGCCTCGCAGACCACGTCGCGCTCCGACGACGAGCTCGCCCGGTCGGCGACGCTGTACCTCGACCTGCTGCGCAGCAACGAGTTCCCGGTGGCCACCGCCGAGCTGCGATCCGCGAGCGGCCTGTCCTTCGAGAGCTTCCAGGAAGGCCTCGGCGCGATGCACAAGGCCGGGCTGATCACGCTGTCGGCGATCCCTGGCCGCGACGAGACCGTCGAGCTGACGCCCCAGGGCGTCGCGTTCCAGCGCGCCATCCGCGAGGCGGCGACGGCGAGCTGATGGCCGGCCTGGTCGCCCCACTCCCCGCGACGCCGCACCGCTCGACGCGGATGCTCGCCTGGTCGATCGGCTTCGGCGTCACGCTCGTCGCCGTCTGCCTGGTGCTGCTCGGGTACGCGGGCGACTACGCGGCTCGCTACGCCACCGTCTGCTGCATCGGCGCCGGCGTCGGGACCGGCGAGCTGGTCTCGCGCTACCGCGACCGCCCGGAGCTTGCGCTCGCCAGTCCGCCCGCGATCGGCTACATCCTGCTCAACGGCGCCGCCTCCGCCACCGCACTGGGCGTGATCCTCACCTTCGGCTGGACCTTCGGGCTCTCCAAGGACGATGCCGCCGCGGTGACCGCGACGCAGATCCTGATCGCGGGCTTCGGATCGATGGCGCTCTTCAGGACGTCGCTGTTCACCGTCCGCGTCGGCGATCAGGACGTGGGCATCGGGCCCAGCAGCCTGCTCAGCATCGTGCTCGCCGCGTGCGATCGCGGTGTCGACCGCACGCGCGCCGAGGACCGGGCGGCAGAGGTCGGGCGGATCATGAGCGACGTCGCCTTCGTGCCGGCCAGCACCTCGCTCCCCGCGGTCGCGATCGCGCTCATGCAGAACCTCGAGACGCCCGATCAGGCGGCGCTCGGCATGGTGGTCACGCGGCTGCAGAGCAGCACCGAGCTGACCGATCCCGCGAAGTCGCTGCTGCTCGGGCTGGCGATCTCCAACCTCGTGGGTCCGTTGGTCCTCGAGCGCGCCAAGGACGCGATCGGGCCGGAGATCCTGCGCACGTCGGTGAGCGAGGTCCAGGTCGACGATCAGCTCGTCGACGCGATGAAGCGACTGTCCGGGCAAGCGGCTCCGGCCGAGCCCGGCCGTCCGGCGCTCGCGGTCGTCGACACGCTCGCAGACGCGGGCCGGCATCCCGACGCCTCCTAGAGCAGCAGCGCGATCACGATCACCACGATCAGCACCGTCAGCGCGATCGTGGCGGGTGAGACGCTGCTGCGCTTCGCGATCGCCGTCGACGACGCCGGGGCGAGCGGCCGCGACGTGGTCGTCCGGTCCGTCCTCGGCTTCGCGAACGGGTCCGGCAGGCCGTTCCGGGTGCGCTCGCACCACGGGCAGCGATCGAGGTGGGGCCCGTGGACGTGCAACGGCTCGCGCGGGCACTGCACGAGCGATTGGCAGGCGCGGTCGAGCGCCAGCGCCCAGTCCTCGGCGCTCGGCCGCAGCGACGGCGTGGCGATGCCGGGCCCGAACGCCTGGACGGCGAGCGCGCGGACGTCGGGAGGGAGGATCGCGGGGTCCAGCGTTCCCGGCGGGGTCCGCACGCGATCGGGAGCGACGAGGTACGAGCGACCCTCACGGATGTTGTCGGCGACCGAGACCTCGTTCTCGCCGGCGTCGACACCGATGCCGAGGAACGCATGGTCGCCGAGGAGCGCGGTCTGGCAGACCAGGATCGCGAGCGAGAAGACGTCGGTGTCGATCGAACGCGGCCACGCGTCGTTGAACTGGAACTCCGGCGCGGCGTAGTTCGGCGTCCCCACCGTGCAGGCGAAGTGCTCTCCGGTCACGCGGTCGTCGAACTGGATCGAGTCGCAGTCCAGGAAGGTCAGAAGGGCGCTCTGGTTGACCATCACGTTGCCGTCGGACAGGTCGCCGAGCACGAGTCCCTCGGCGTGCAGGTTCGCCACGACGCCGCTGAAGTTCCGGGTCGCGACGAGCGGGAAGCGCCAGGTCATGTCCGGGAACCAGCGGACGCGCTGGCGGTGGTCGAACAGCGTCGCCAGCGGGACGAACGCCGGGCTCGAGACGAGCCGCATCGCGTAGCCGACGACGCGGTCGCCGGAGGGGTCGAGCGCCAACGCCAGCGGCCACACCAGCTCGGGGTGCGCTCCGCCGGTGACGAAGGCATCCGGGCCGGCGCGCTCGATCATCCGCCGGAGACGGCGCTCGATCGAGGCCGGCGGGTCGACATAGACCTTGATCGCCAGACCGGGGTCCTCGGGCACGCTGAAGACGCGTCCCTGCCCACCCCAGCCGACCGGGCGCTCCGAGAGCCGCACGCGGCGCGGCGGCGAGCCGTCGACGATGACCTCGGTGAGCGTCACGTCCGCATCGCCGCCAGGACCGTCTTGTCGTCGCCGCTGTGGGCGGACCACCGCTGATGGGTGAGGAACTGCCGGACGTCGCCGCCCGGACCGAGGTGCTTGAACACCGGATCCAGGAACGACGGGTTCGCCAGCTGCCGCAACGGATCGGAAGGGTGCCGACGGGTCGCGAGCGGCGTCAGCCCGTCGGTCGTCAGCAGCACGGCTGTGACGCCCGGGTCCAGGATGCAGTCGTAGCGGGCGCCGGCGAATGCCTCCGGCGACGTCAGGAACGTCGTCTGATTGACGTAGTCGCTGCCGGACTCGTCGACGCTGACGAGGTGCAGGCGCCGACCGGCCGCGCCCTCGGTGCGGACCACCGCGAACCCGTCGCCGACGGCGGCGATCCCCACGACCGGCCCGCTGATCACCGCGACGATCAGCGTCGCCGCGAAGTGGCCGGGATCGCCGTCGTCCCCCAACCGGGTCGCCTGTTTGAGGAACTCGCGCACGACCGCGCGGTAGCCCTCGTCCAGGAACGCGTGCCAGTCGCGCGCGCTGCGCGGCCCGGCGGACGCCCCGAGGTGGGCGGAGAAGACGTCGATCGCGAGATCGGTGGCGAGACGCGCGCCCTCGGCGGCGCGCCGGCGGCTGCCGGCACCGTCGGACACGGCGAGGATGTGCCGCCCGCCGCCGAGGCTGACGGCGCGGTTGGCGTCCTGGCACGGCAGGCCGTCCCGGACGTGGGCGAACCCGGCGACCGAGCACCCGCTCACGTGCCAGCCGCCGGTCCCGCCCGCGGCCCTCGAGGTCTCGCGCTGCGCACGCACGGTCATGCCGGGATCTGCTCGAAGATGCGGCGCTTGATGTTCGCCATCGAGTCGCCGCGGGCCAGGCGCTCCGCGCTGGACGAGACGAGCTTGAGCACCTCGGAGAACTCGAACCCCTGCAGGCGCAGGTGCCCTTCCGGCGCGAGTGCCCGCAGCACCTCGTCGCCCTGCGGGCTGATGTCGCCGGCGCTGACGGTGAAGAACGTGAACGACCCGGCTCGTTCGCCCTGCTGGAGCTTCGGGATCATCAGCTTCCAGTTCCCGTCGAGGCGCCCGTCCTCGCCCGTCGGGACGCCATCCGAAAGAAGCCAGAAGACCGGGCAGAAGTAGCTCAGGCCCATGTCCCTGAGCGACTGCTTCTCGCGCGCGAGGGACGAGAGCCCGAGGTCGATCGCCTTCATCATCGGCGTGACGCCGCCGGCGCCGAGCTGCGGGACCTGGAAGTCCGCCGCCGAGACGAACGGGCTCGTGCCGTTGCTGACGCGCTCGCGCCCGCGCCAGGCCACGACGTCGCCATGCCCGAACGTGATCAACCCGACGTGCGCGATCGAGCTGAGCTGGACGTCGCTGCGCAGGTACGCGGCAAGGTCTGAGAGCGCGTCGTTGAGCAGCTTGATCGGCGTGCCGCTCATCGACGACGACGTGTCGAGCAGGAGCATGATCAGCAGTCGCTGGGCGCGGCCGGGATCGATCCAGATCCGGTCCTCCGGCGCCTCGACGACCGGCTCGGGCTGCTCGCGCTTGAAGAAGCTCATCGGCGGGGTTCACTCCATCCTGGAAGTTCGCTGTTGTGATCGCGTGGTGCGGTGACGCGCGGGCGCGGCGAGCGCGAAGAGCTCGCGCTGGGGCCCCTCGACGACGTCGACCGGCTGGCCGGGTGCCGGCGCGGGGACGCCGTCCTGTGCCCACCGCACACGGCGCAGGAACCCGTCGAGCTCCACGTAGCCGTCGGGGTAGAGCTCGGTGCGCACCACGGCGGGGCTCCGCGGGAGGTTCACGGCGAGCGCGGGTGCGGCGGGGAAGTCTGCAAGCGGCGGAGGCTGGGGCCGGCGCTCTGTCCCGCCGGCGGGAGGAATGCCCCCAGACGGCTGCCCGTCTCCTCGCCGCCGGGTGGCGGCGACGCCCGCGGCGCCGACGAGTCCTCCGATGGCCAGGCCGGCCAGGATCGAGATCGGCGTCGGGATGCCAGGCTCGTCCTTCGGGGTGGCGCGCGTGGGCTTCGGCGGCCGCAGCCACTCGTCGACCGCTGCCATGTCGCCTTCGGAGAGCTTGAGGCGCACCGTGCGTTCCGCGGACGTGGAGACAGCGCGCAGCAGGTCTTCTGGGGTCCGCACCAAGGTCGCACCGGCGTCCTGCAGGTCGCCGACCGGCTGCCCCGCGGAGAGCTCCTGGCAGGCCTGGCAGTCACCCGCCTGTCCCTGCAGCTGCGCCCAGAGCGCCTGGTCCCGCACCGGGGTGAGCCTGCCGCCGGCCAGCGTCAGCCGCGTCGGAGCGAGCGCGTAGAGCGCCGCGGCCCCGCCGCCTTGGGTCCCGCCGCCCGCGGCGGGGGCGATGACGACGGCCCACTGGCCCGGCTGGGAGAACTGGGCGATCGTGTCGATGACGCGCTGGTCGACCGGTCCGGCCAGCCCGGTCGACCCGCTGGCGCGGACGACGACCCGGTCGTCGGCAGCCGCGGCGCGCTGCAACTCGGACGCCAGCATCGCGAGGACGCCCTCGTCGATCACCGGCGGAACATCGATCAGCCGCACCGTGTTCGGGTTGTGCATCGGAGTGGGGTACTGAGGCGGCTCGGCCAAGGCGGACGGCGCCGCGGCGACGGTCGCCGCGACGGCCGCGAGCAAGGCGACGAGACCGCGGTGTGCTGTGCGTTTCATGGCGATGAGACGACCATAACTTTGCAGTGTTTCCAGAACAAAAAACGTATTTCTAGAAAGAGAGGGTCTCTTGCGTTCCGGGGGGGACCGAAGTTACAGTCGGCGGCGATGGCCCACGCACAAGCCGATCCGTTCGACATCCCGATCGCCGCTCGTCCGCTGCACTTCTTCTGGGTGGTCGACACGTCGGGGTCCATGGGGCTCGAGGGCAAGATCCAGTCGTTGAACACGGCGGTTCGCGAGGCGCTCCCGCACATGCGGCGCGTTGCGAGAGAGAACGCGAACGCGCAGGTCCTGATACGCGTGCTCGAGTTCGGCTCGCGCGTCCGCTGGCTGTTCGACGAGGCCGTCGACGTCCAGGCCTTCCAATGGATCGACCTGGTTCCCGGCGCGACGACGCCGATGGGACAGGCGCTCGCGACCGTCGCCGACGAGCTGCGGATGCCGCCGATGGACGAACGGGCGCTCGCCCCGGTGCTCGCGCTCGTGTCGGACGGCCAGCCGACGGACAACTTCCCGGACGGCCTCGAACGGCTCAACCAGCAGGCGTGGGCGCAGAAGGCCGTCCGCGTCGCGATCGCCATCGGTCGCGACGCCGACCTCGAGACGCTGCACGAGTTCGTCGGCCCGAACGGGCGCGTCCTGGAGGCCAACAACTCCGATCAGCTCACGGAGTTCATCCGCTGGGCATCCACGGTCGCCGTCAAGGCCGCGAGCGGCGCCGCATCGCAAATCGTCCCTGGCGCCGGACGACGCCCGGTCGTCGCGCTGCAGTTGCCCGACGACCCCGGCGGCAACGATGTCTGGTGACGGCGCGGCGCGGCCCGAGCTCGACACCCATCCCGCCTGGCGCGCCGCGAAGTGCTCGATCCTCGGCGCCTCGCACCGGCGCTCGGGCAAGCCCAACCAGGACGCCTGCCTGGTCTACCAGCCGACGGAGACCGAGACCATCGTGGCGATCGCGGACGGTCACGGCAGCGCGGAGTACACGCGCAGCCGCAACGGCGCGGAGATCGCCTGCCACGTCGCGCGCTCGGCCGGGATGCACGTGCTCGACCAGATGCGCGACGCCGGCACGCGGACCCGGGTGCGGGAGCTCCGCTACGAGGCGGAGGAGCAGCTCCGGCGGCACGTCGTCCGCCAGTGGCGCGAGCAGGTCAGCGCGCACATCCGGCGCTCGACCGCGGCGACGGTGGCCGCGGTCCCGATCACCGAGCACGGCGAGGCGCGCGCGGCCGCGTTCGAGCTGTCCGAGGAGCAGTTCGAGCGCCACCTGCGCAAGTACGGCACGACGCTGGCGTTCGTGCTGGTCGCCGACGGCTGGTCGCTCTACTTCCAGCTCGGCGACGGCGACATCGTGCTCATCGACGATCGCGGCGAGGTGCGCTTCCCGCTCCCCGTCGATCCGCTGCTGGTCGGCACCACGACGACGTCGCTCGTGATGCCCGACGCGTGGCGGCATGCGCGCGTCGTCGTCGTTCCCTCCGAGCAGTACACGCCGCGGCTGGTGATCGCCGCGACCGACGGACTGGCCAGCTCGTTCGAGGAGCGCTCCGGCATGGAGGAGTTCGTGCGCGCCGTCGGCCAACTCGTGACCACGTCGAGCGTGGAGGCGGTCGAGCAACGCCTCAGGACCGTCCTGAGCCGCTACAGCGCCCAGGGCTCGGGCGATGACGTGACCGTGGTCGCCGCATGGCTGTCCCGGCACGGGAAGGAGTGGGTTCCGTGACCCGTCAGAAGGTGGACGACATCAGCCTCTACACCCACGGCGAGCGGCGCGAGGTGCGCGTCCTGCGCCAGCTCGGCGCCGGTGGGCAGGGCGAGGTGTGGGAGGCGACGATCGACGGCCGGCCGGCCGCGCTGAAGTGGTACTTCTCGGTCTGGAGCTCGCTGGCGCAGTGGGATGCGCTGCTGGAGCTCGTCCACCGCGGACCGCCCGACGAGCGGTTCCTGTGGCCGGAGGCGCTCGCGACGGCCACCGGAGCCGCGCCCGCCACCGACGGCGAGCCGTTCGGCTATCTGATGCCGTTGCGAGAACCGCGCTTCCACGGACTGTCGGAGGTCCTGACGCGGGCCGTCAAGCCGGGCCTGACCCAGCTCGCCATCGCCGCGTTCCAGCTCGCGGACAGCTACCGCCGGCTGCACGGCGCCGGTCTGGCGTACCGCGACATCTCCTCCGGCAACGCGTTCCTGGACCCGCGGACCGGGGACGTCGCGATCTGTGACAACGACAACGTCTCGGTCGACGGCAAGCCGTCGATGGTGTTCGGCACCCCGCGGTTCATCGCGCCCGAGATCCTCCTGCGCGAGGCCGGGCCGAGCCGGTACAGCGACCTCTGGTCCCTCGCCGTGCTGCTCTTCCACCTGTTCTTCAACCACCACCCGCTCGAAGGGCGCCTCGAACGCGGCATCCACTGCCTCGACTCAGCCGCCATGTTCAGGCTGTTCGCCGAGGATCCGATCTTCATCTTCCACCCCGACGACACGCGCAATCGGCCGGTGCCGGGGGAGCAGGACGCCGCGATCCGGCTCTGGGAGATCTATCCGGCGTCGCTGCGGGAGCTGTTCACGCAAGCGTTCACCGAGGGTGTGCGCGACCCCACGGCGCGGGTGGGCGAGGGCGAGTGGCAGCTCGCGCTGGCGAGCCTGCGCGACGCGATCTTCCCGTGCCCGGACTGCGGGCGCTCGAACGTCTACGACACGGAGGGAACGCTGGGCCGCTGCTACGTGTGCGGCAGCCGGCTCGACCCCCCGCCGCGGATGCTGTTGACGGCGCCCGGCAGCCGCTCGCTGTTCCTGCTCACCCCGGACGCGAAGCTCTATCCGCACCACTTCGGCCGCCGGTACGACTACTCGGAGGTCGTGGCCGCCGTGGCGGAGCACCCTCGGCGTCCCGGCCTGTGGGGTCTCGAGAACCGGACCGACGCGCGCTGGACGTTCGTCGGCGCGGACGGGGACGAACAACTGGTGGGCCCGGGGGAGACGATGCGGCTCGTCGCCGGGCGGACCGCGTGCTTCGGCTCCGTGCGAGGTGAGATCGTCGCCTGACGCCGATCCGTTCTGGGAGATCCTGCGCGAGGTCGTCCGCGCGGAGGGCGCAGCGATCCACGAGGAGCCGCGCCGGCTGGAGGCGCTCCTGGCCGACCACACGCAGGGAGCCGGCGTGCGGGAGATCCTGTGGGTGACGGTGGCCGCGCGCCACCGCGTCGCCCACGACCTCGCGCACGCCACGAGGACGGCCGAGCAGACGGACCGGCTCGTGACGCGGATGTGCGATCTCGGGTTCACGCGTGAGGCGGCGGCGTTCGCCGTCGGCGCCTGGACGTTCGCGCTCGGTGCGCGCGGCGCTGTCCGGGCCGAGCCGGCGCCGGCCTTCCTCGAGCGCGACGGCGGCCGTCCGGGAACCGATTCGGTCCGCGAGGAGATCCGGCGGTTCGGCGCGGACCTCGGCGTCGCCGCCTGCGACCTGTTGGCCGAGCTGCTCGAGAGCGGCGAGGACTGGCGCTATCTGGGTCGCTGCCGCCCGCCCGGCGGGCAGCGCCCGGACGGCGTGCTGATGCTGACCGACAAGCGGGTGATGTGGACGCACGAGCTGGCCGGCGAGCTGCGCGCCGACGAGCGTTCCGCCGACGAGATCGAACGCGTCGGCTGGACCGAGGAAGGCTCGCCGATGATCATCCTGCACCTCGGGCGCACCTCGCTGCGCTTCACCGACCTGGAGGCCGGCACGGCGTCACGCGTGGCCGAGCTCGTGGCGCACCGGGCCGCGGCCGACCTCACAGGGGCCGGCCCGCAAACCGGCTGAGGATCCGGTCCCGGGCGCGCGCGCCGCCGAGCTGGACCGCGTAGACCGCGTCGCGCAGCTCGCCGCTGTCGAGCTCGGCCCCGCCGAGCACGTACTGGAACATCACGTCGCCGTCGGGGTCCACGGCGAGCGCGCCGAGCCGCGGGGCGCAGTTGCGCTCGAGCAGGTAGAGCAGCAGCTCGGCGCTCAACGTCTCGGGCCGCACGATCCAGGCACGCACGATGATCATCGCGTCGTCGTCGCCCCAGCCGGTCACGATCACGTGCACGGCCATGTCGCGCGCGAGCGCGAGCGAGAACATCGTGTGCTCGCTGCGCTTGTGGTACGGCAGGTCGAGCGCGACCAGGTAGTCCTCGACGACCTGGTAGATCTCCTCGTGGGCGGGCGTGTCGAACTCAGGCGGCATCGATCAGCTCCCTCGCTGCTCGCGCGACGCCGGCGAACGCGTCGCGCCGCCACGCGTGAAAGGCGTGGCGTCCGGAGCCGTGCGTGGTCAGGGTCAAGGTGCTCCCGGCGCGCACCGCGGCGAGGTCCGCCGCGTCGATGGTCCCGGTGGGCGACTCCGCGCCCTCCTCGACCCAGAGCACGCGACGGTTGGTCACCAGCAGCACGACGTCCGTCGCCCGGTCGCCGCGCACCGCGCACACGGCGATCGCGGTGGGGCGCTCACCCTGGCTCATGCTGCCGGCCACGTTCGCGCAGCGCCGCTGGGACACGCCCGCGGCGCGCGCGATGCGGACGAGTCGCGCGTGCGCGCGATGGCGGTCGCGCTCGATCGCCCGCCGTCTGTCCCGCTGGCGGGACCGTTCGCGGGCGGCGGCGCTCTTCGCGTCAGGCAGCGCGCCGGTCACCAGGCGCAGCCCCGGCGCCGTCTCGAGCTTGGCCGCCTGCTCGGGCGACGTTCCGTCCGCGGCCGCCGCGCGGCCGACCCCGACGCCGCCGACGGCGCGGAACTCGGTGCGCGCCTGGATGGCCGCGATCGCGGCCCGGGCGAAGTCCCCCGCGGACGGGAAGCGCTTGGACCGCTCCTTGCTCATCGCGCGCACGACGACGTCATCGAGGAGCACGGGCGTGTCGGGAACGCTCTCGCTGACCCGCGGCGCCGGCTCGGTCATGTGCGCGAGCGCCATCTCCAGCGGGGTCCCGCCGAACGGCCTGCGAGCTGTGACGGTCTCGAACAGCAGGCATCCGAGCGCGTAGACGTCGGTCCGCGCGTCGACGCCGACGCCCGCGATCTGCTCGGGCGCGGCGTACGGCAGCGTCCCGACGAAGTTGCCCTGGGTGGTCGACCCATCGGCGGACGACACCTTCGCGAGGCCGAAGTCGGTCAGGACCGCCTCATGGCGATCGCCGCCAGGACGCATGAGGACGTTCTGCGGCTTCACGTCGCGATGCACGATCCCGCTGCCGTGCGCGAGGTCGAGCGCCTGAGCGACGTCGGACACCAGCTCGACGGCGAGGGGCGCCGGCAACGCTCCCTCGCGCAGCAGCATGCCGAGGTCGGGACCGTCGATGAGCTCCATGCTCAGGTACAGGACTCCGCCGTCCTCCCCCGTGTCCCAGATCCGGATGATGTTCGAGTGCGCCAGCCTGGCGATCGTGCTGGCCTCCTGCCGGAAGCGGCGGCGATAGCGCTCGTCATCGGCGTGCTGCGGGTCGACGACCTTCAAGGCGACGGTCCGGGCGCGCGCGACGTCGGTCGCGCGGTAGACCACCCCCATCCCCCCGTTGCCGAGCAGCGAGTCGATGCGGTATCCACCCAGCATCGAGCCGATCGCGATCTCGCCACTCATGGCGCAATGCTACGTGGATCGTGAGCGTTTGACCTACCCGATCCGGACGCGGCCAGGTTTATCGTCCCGCACATGCCTGACTTCGACTGGGAGCGGCCGCTCCGAGACCTGCACGAGCTGCGGGAGCTGACCGGCGGGCCGGACGGGTCGCGCCGGCTGGCGTGGAGCGAGGACTGGCGCGGCGCGCGCGAATGGCTGCTCGGCAAGCTGGCCGAGACCGACGCGACCGTCGAGCGCGACATCGCGGGGAACCTGTGGGCGACGATCCCGGGTGAGAGCGACAAGATCGTCGTGGTCGGCTCGCACATCGACGCGGTGCCGCACGGCGGGTGGCTCGACGGCTGCCTGGGCGTGATGGCGGCGGTCGAGGTGCTGCGCGGCCACAAGGGCGAGACGCCCGCGGTGACGCTGAAGCTGGTCGACTGGGCCGACGAGGAGGGCGCGCGGTTCGGCCGTTCGCTGCTGGGCTCGAGCGCCGCGGCTGGGACCTTGGACCCCGACGCGGTCCGCCACCTCAAGGACAACCAGGGCGTGGCCTTGCCGGACGCGCTGAAGGAGAACGACGTCGACCTGGACACGATGGGCCAGGCCGAACTGCCGGAGATCGCCGCCTACCTCGAGCTGCACATCGAGCAGGGCCCGCGCCTGGAGGAGGCCGGCAAGCCCGCCGCGGCGGTGATCGGCTGCTTCGGCGTCGAGCGCCACGCCATCCGGTTCACCGGCAAGTCCAGCCACGCGGGCTCGACGCCGATGAACCTGCGCCGCGACGCGTTCCTCGCGGCCGGTCGCTTCGGCCTTGCGGCGCGGGAATCGGCCATCGCCCGCGGCGGCGTGGCGACGATCGGCACCGTCACCGCCGAGCCCGGCATCCCGACGATCATCAACCAGGTGTGCGAGGTCACGCTCGACCAGCGCGCCTTCAAGCCCGAACAGCTGCGCGACATGCTCGCGGATGTGAAGGAGGCCGCGTCGAAGATCGCGTCCGAGGAAGGCTGCGAGGTCGAGTGGACGCGAATCTGGCAGATCGACCCGATCCCGTTCGACGCGCAGTTGGTCGACCTCGCCGCGCAGGCCGTGGGCGAGATCACCGGCGACGAGGATCCGCCGCGGCTGCCGTCCGGCGCGCTGCACGACGCCGCCGAGGTCGCCCGCCGCTACCCGACGGTGATGGTCTTTTCGAGCTCGACCGACGGCGTCAGCCACAACCCGAGCGAGGACACGCCGGAGGACGACCTGCGCGTCGCCCTCCGCGCCTATGGCCGGCTCTACGAGTTGACCGCGGGGATGATCTCCGCGCCGTAGGCCTCGAGGGTCTCGTCCTGGCCCTCGGTCATCAGGTAGACGATCCACTCGTCCACACCGATCGCCTCCAGGCCGCGCAGCTTCTCCACACACTGCGCGGCCGAGCCGATCACGCAGAAGCGGTCGCAGATCTCGTCCGGGACGAACGACCCATGGGCGGCGCCGACCCGCGAGTGGTCCTTGTAGTCGTAGGCGTCGCGGTTGCGGATGTAGTCGGTCAGCTCATGCGGGATGTCCGACGTCTCGCCGTGGACGCGGATGATGTCGGCGACGTGGTTGCCGACCATCGCCGGGAACCAGCGCACCTCGTCGCGCGCCTGCTGGAGGTCGTCGCTCACCTTCGACGGTGCGCACACCAGGCACTTCAGCGCCGCGGGATCGCGCCCCGCCTCCTCGGCCGCCTTGCGGGCCGTGGCCATCGTCCACTCGATGATCGTGGGGTCGGCGAGCTGGATGATCACGCCGTCGCCGACACGCCCCGCGACGCCCAGCGCGCGAGGCCCGTACGCGGCCACATAGAGCGGGATCTCCGGCTTGTCCTGCGCCCACTTGAGCTGGATCTCGGTGCCCTCGTACTCGACCGGCTGCCCGTTCATGAAGGCCTTGATCATCTTCAGGCGCCGCTCGAACTCGGCGATCTTCGTCGGCTGGCGGCCCATCACGCGCACGGCGCTGTCGCCACGCCCCATCCCCATGACCATCCGGCCGCCGGAGATGTCCTGGAGGGTCGCGTGGGCGGACGCGGTGACCGGGGGCTCGCGGGTGACCGGGTTGGTCACGCACATGCCGATCCGCATCGTGGTCGTCTCGCGCGCGAGCAGCGTGATCAGCGGGTACGGCTCCTGCCAGAGGATCGGGGAGTCGTAGGTCCAGCCGGAGTTGAAGCCGAGGGACTCGGCCTTGACGATCAGCTCCACCAACCGCTGATACGGCGGGTCGGGGAGGACGGTGACCCCGAATTGCATTACGCGTTCGGGAGGGCCGGCTCGAAGATCGAGCGCTTGACGAAACGGCCGTGGCCCGGCTCGGAGATCGACTTGCCCTCCTGGGCGACCGTGGTCCCGCGCGAGAGCACGAAGCGCGGCTGCCCTTGGACCTCCCAGCCCTCGAACGGGTCGTAGTCGACGTCCATCTGGTGCGTGGCGGCGCTGATCGTGTGCTTGACCTCAGGGTCGAACACGACGACGTCGGCGTCGAAGCCGGGGGCGAGCGCTCCCTTCTTGTCGAGCCCGAAGATCCGCGCCGGCCCCCAGGAGCCGTGGCGCACGAGGTCGATCACCGACATGTGGCCCGGGCGGACGGACCGGTCATACAGCAGCGTCAGCCGGTGCTCGATCGCGGGCAGCCCGTTCGGGATCTTGGTGAAGTCCCCGAGCCCGAGCTCCTTCTGCTCTTTGTAGTTGAACGGGCAGTGGTCGGTCGAGACGCCCTGCAGCGCGCCCTGGCGCAGCGCCTGGTAGAGCACGGCCTGGTGGCGCTCCTCGCGCAGCGGCGGCGAGCAGACGTACTTCGCGCCCTCGAAGCCCGGGCGAGCGAGGTCGTCGACGGTCAGGTAGAGGTACTGGATGCACGTCTCACCAAAAATCGGTAGACCGCGGTCGCGCGCGGCGCGGATCTCGGTCACCGCCTCCTCGCAGGTGACGTGCACGACGAACAGCGGGCGCTTGGTCCACTCCGCGAGCCGGATCGCGCGCCCGGTCGCCTCCCCCTCCACCTCGGGCGGGCGCGACCACGCGTGGTACTTGGGGTCGGTGTTCCCCGCCTCCATCGCTTCCTTCTGGTAGCGGACCACGGCGTCGCCGTTCTCGCAGTGGACCATGACCAGGCCGCCGGTCTTGCCCGTCTGCTCGAGCACCGCCAGGAACTGCTCGTCGTCGACCATCAGCGCGCCCTTGTAGGCCATGAAGACCTTGAACGAGGTCACGCCGTCGGCGACGCACTGCCCCATCTCCTCCACGACCTCGGGGCGCGCGTCGGTGATCGCGCAGTGGAAGCCGTAGTCGATGTGCGCCTGCCCGTCTGCGCGCCCGTGCCACTCGGCGAGCGCGTCCTTGAGCGAGCCGCCCACGTACTGGATGCAGAAGTCGACGATCGCCGTCGTCCCGCCCGCCGCGGCCGACGCCGTGCCGGTGTTGTAGTCCTCGCAGCTCCAGGTGCCGCCGAACGGCATCGAGAGGTGGGTGTGGTTGTCGACCAGGCCCGGCAACACGAGGCAGCCGGAAGCGTCGATCTCCTCGTCGGCCGACAGGCCGGTGCCGATGGCGACGATGGACTCGCCCTCGATCAGCACGTCTGCGTCGAACGCGTCGGTGGCGGTGACGACCCGCCCACCCCGGATGAGACGGCTCATCTTCGGAACCCTAGTGAAACTGGCCATTCGGGTGAGCCTGCAGCCGGTATAACCCTCGCGGTCATGGGTCGGGCCTTGCTGATCGTCGCGCTGTTCTTCACCGCGTTCACACACGCTGCGCAAGCCGCTCCGCACTGGAGCGCGCCGGTGCTGATCGCGCCGCAGCTCGTCACGACCTCGGTGTCGTGTCCGTCTCCCACGTTCTGTGCCGCCGTCGGGGGCGCCAACGCCTCGGTCTACGACGGCGCACGCTGGAGCACACCGGCCGGAGTCGGCGAGCACACGATCCTGCAGACCGTGGCCTGCCCCGCACCCGGAGTGTGCACCGCGGTCGGGCGGGACGGGGCGGTCGCGACCCTTGCCGCCGGCAAGTGGACCGCGGGCGTGATCGACGGGGCCGCTTCGATCCCGGCACTCTCCTGCCCGACGACGACGTTCTGCCTTGCGCTGGACGTCGACGGCAAGGCGTTCGTGCTCGACCACGGGAGCTGGAGCGCCGGCGCGGCGACAGGCGCGAGCTCCGTGATCGCCGTCTCGTGCCCGTCCTCGTCGTTCTGCGCCGCGCTCGAGCGCGGCGGCGGCGTGGTGACGTACTCCGGCGGGACGTGGGGCGCGCGGACGCCCGTGCTCGGCAACGACGCGCGCGCGATCTCCTGCTCGTCGGCGTCCTTCTGTGTCGCCGTAAGCGAGACGACCACGTCCGTGTTCACCGGCTCGAAGTGGACGGAGAAGCGGTTGCCGCGGCCGGTCGACTACTTCGGTACGGCGTCGGTCGCCTGCCCGCTCGACGGGTCCTGCGTCGCCGTGAACGCGAGCGGTCTCGCGACCTTCTATCGCAGCGGCGCGTGGAGCGATCCCGATTGGGCCGATGTGAACTACTACGTCCCCGCGGGCGAGCACCCCGGAGGGATCTCGTGCCCGTCGCTGACGTTCTGCGCGATCGTCGACGGCAACGGCACGGCGACGACGTTCAGCGGCGGCAAGTGGAGCGACCTGGAGGCGGTGGGCGCGAACCTGACCTCGATCGCTTGTCCGACGGCGACGTTCTGCGCCGTGCTCGACGCGAATGGACGCGCGCTCACGTGGGACGGGCACAGCGCGACGCCGCCCACGAAGATCTTCGACCCGGACCGTCCGGCGACGGCCGTCTCGTGCGCCTCGCCGACGTTCTGCGTCGCGGTCGACCATCTCGGCGGCGCGGTCACGTTCGACGGCGCTCGCTGGAGCGCGCCGGTGGCGACCGGCACCCTGTACCTCGCCGCCGTCTCGTGCCCGACGGAGTCGTTCTGCCTGTCGTACAACCAGTACGACGGGGTCTTCGTCGCGCGTCGCAACGGCACGTGGAGCGCCGCGGCGTCAGGCGGCGCCGGGGCCTTCTCCTGCGCGAGTGCGACGTACTGCGTCGCCAACGGCCGCCAGGGTGGCGTCACGACCTTCGACGGCTCGCAGTGGAGTGCGCCGGTCGCGGTCGGCTCCGAACTCCCCCTCGCGTCGATCTCCTGCCCGGAGCCGGGCTTCTGCGTCGGCGTGGACCTCTTCGGACGGGCGATGACCGGCCGCGACGGCGTGTGGAGCGCGCCGCAGAGCATCGGCTGGGGGTCCCGCGTCACGTGTGCTTCGCCGGCGTTCTGCATGGCGGTCGACGCGTCGGGCAACGCGCTCACGTATGACGGCGCGAACTGGAGCGCTCCGGCGCCGTTCGACGACGCGGGCGGACTGGCATCGTTCTCCTGCGCCGCGAACGACACGTGCGTGGCCGTCTCCCCATCCGGCTACCTCATGACGTACGGCGAGCCGGCGCCGACGGCATCGCCCACCCCGACGGCCACCGCGACGCCCACCGCCACGGCGACGGCCACCGCCACGCCAGCGGCGACGGCCACCGCCACCGCGACGGCCACCGCCACGCCAGCGGCCACAGCCACCGCAACCGCGACGGCCACAGCGACCGCCACAGCCACCGCAACCGCGACGGCCACTGCCACCGCGACCGCGACCGCCGCGCCGACGGCCACCGCCTCTCCCGCGGCCACCGTCGCACCCACGCCGCGGCCCACCGCGTCACCCACGCCGACCCCCTCGAAGCCGGCGCCCTCCGTCGCGTCGCTACGGACCGCCCGACCGGCCAAGCGCGCCATCGTCGCCACCGCCGCCTGCGCCGGCGAGCCGCAGACGCGGTGCGCGCTCACATTCACGCTGCTCGCCGGCACGCGCACGGTCGGCTCGGCCAAGGTGACGTTGGCCGCCGGGACGAGCCGCACCGTGACGGTCAAGCTCAGCGCGTCCGGCCGGCGTCAGCTCGCGAAGGCCAAGAAGCTGCGCGTGCGGCTGCGGGTCGCGACGACGCACCGCGTCATCGCGACCAGGACGCTCACGCTCAGGTGATCTGGTAGACCGGCCCGTCGCCGCCCTCAGGGGGCGTCAGGCGGCCGCCCTTGGCGGTGATCGCGCCGCACTGCACGCAGTTGGAGGGGTTGACGATCAGGTCGATCATCCCCTCTTCCGGCGCGTCCTCGGGGACCTCGTACACGCCCGCGGGGCACATCCACGCCCAGCCTTCGCCGACCTCGCGCGGCACCCGCTGCTGGATGCGGATGTGCGAGGGCGCGTCGTCGCGGGTCGCGTTGCCGGTGAGGAAGACGCCGGAGAGTTTGTCGAACGTGTACTTGCCGTCCGGCTTGGGATAGCTCTTGTGGCGATCCGTGAGCGTCAGCGGCGCCTCGCTGTCGCGGTGCGTCGCCCAGTGCCCGCCTGGGAAGCGGCCCTTCGTGACCACCATCGCGTTGGTGATCGCGCCGCCGAGGATCAGGCCCTTGGCGAACGGCTGCTTCATGTTGCGCGACTGGTAGAGCTCCTTGCCCATCTCGGACGCGTAGATCTCCTTCTCGTAGCCGGAGAAGTCCGTCGAGTGGTTCTTGAGCTGCTGGTAGATCGTCTCCGCCGCGAGCCGCCCGGACTCGATCGCGTAGTGGATGCCCTTGAGCTTGGGGACGTTGACCATGCCGCCCGCGTCGCCGGCGATGACCATGCCGGGAGCGTGCAGCGTGGGCATCGCCCAGTAGCCGCCCTCGGGGATCGCCTTCGCGCCCCACGCCTTGCGCTCGCCGCCTTCGAGGATCCCTCGCACGAGCTTGTGCTGCTTGAACTCCTGCAACACGTCGTGGACGGAGAAGCGCGCGTCGGTGTAGTCGAGGCCGGTCACGAACCCGATCGACACCTTCGGCGTCTCGCCCTCGCGGTTCATGCCGTAGATCCAGGAGCCGCCGAACTCCTTGTACTTCGCGCCCCAGCGCAGCGGCCAGCCGAGCGTGTGGACGATCTTGTCGAAGGACTTGGGGACCTCCCAGACCTCCTTCACGCCCAGCGCCCACACCTGCGGGTCCTTCGGCGCGAGGTCGAGCGCCTTCAGCGCCGCGCCCGTCAGGTGCCCCCAATTGCCCTCGGCCAGCACCGTGGCCTTGGCGATCACGTCCGAGCCCGGCTCGAAGTTGCCCTTCTCGCCGCCGGACTTGTCACGGCCCTTGTCGCCCGTGCGGACGCCCACGACCTTCTGGTCTTCGACCAGCAGCTTCGCGCCGACGGTCTCGGACAGGACGTAGGCGCCCATCTCCTCGGCCTTCTCGCCGAGCCAGCGGTTGAGCTCGGCGACGCTGACCACGTAGTTGCCGTGGTTGCGGAACGGCGGCGGCGTCGGCTTGAGCGGGACCGCCCGCCGCTTCGTGCAGAAGTACACCGTCTCGTTCTTCACTTCGCCCCAGTGCGGCCACGAGTCGTCGTCGGGCAGCAGCGTGCGGATCGCGGACGGGTTCATGACGCCGCCGGAGAGCTGATGCGCTCCGGCGACGCGGCCCTTCTCGATCACCGCGACGGGGACCTCGCCGAGCGACTCCGTCAATTCGGGATCGTCCTCGAGCAACTGCAGCAGACGGATCGCGCAGGCGAGGCCCGCCTGGCCGCCGCCCACGATCGCGACGCCGACCTCGATGCGCTCGTCCTCGGCGTCCGTCGGCGGCCCGACGAACTCCTTGGCCGAGTCGACCGGCGGCGGGAACTGACTGGGAGCGGCGGACATATGCGGTTAGCCCTTCTTCGCCTTCACGGCCTCGGTCAGCTTCGGCACGATCTTGTTGAGATCGCCGACGATGCCGAGGTCGGAGAACTCGAAGATCGGGGCGTTCGAGTCCTTGTTGATGGCCACGATGTTCTCGGAGGCCTGCATGCCCACCTTGTGCTGGATCGCGCCGGAGATGCCGGCCGCGAGGTACAGCTTCGGCGCGACGGTCTTGCCCGTCTGGCCGATCTGGGCGGAGTAGGAGTACCAGCCGGCGTCGACGACCGCGCGGGTGGCGGCGACGGCGCCGCCGAGCGCGCCGGCGAGCTCCTCGAGCGCCTCGAAGCCCTCGGCCTTGCCGAGGCCGCGGCCGCCGGCGACGAGGATGTCGGCGTCCTCGATGTTGACGTCGGCGCCGCGCTGCTCGCCGCGCTGGACCATCTTCGCCTTCAGGCTGTGCGCCTTGAACTCGACGTTGAGGTCCTCGACCGTGGCGGTGCCGCCGGTCTCCTTGGTCTCGAACGCGTTCAGGCGGCCGATGATCACGCCGACCTTGGAGCGGTAGTGGACGCTCGAGATCTGCGAGTCGCCCAGGATCGGGCGCTCGGCCACCAGCTTTGAGTCCTCGACGCGGACGTTGGTGACCTCCATGCAGACGCCGGCGTCCAGGCGCGCGGCCAGGCCGGCGCCGATCTCGAAGCCGAGCAGGCCGCCGCCGAAGAGCGCGTAGCCGAGGTCGTTGGCCTCGATCGCCGCCGCCATCGCGTCGACGACCGGCTGCGCCAGGCCCTCGGGACCCTCGACGCGGTACACCTTCGATGCGCCGTAGTTGCCGAGCTGGCTCGCGAGGTCGTCACCGATGCCCTCGCCGACGACGATCGCATGGCACTCGGTACCGAGCTCGGCGGCGAGCTTCGCACCCTCGGAGACCGCGCCGAGCGAGTTCTTGTTGAACGCGCCGTCGTAGTGCAGCGCGTAGACCAGGATCCCACTCATGCCAGCAGCTTCCTCTCGTCGAGCCAGGCGATGATCTTCTCGACCGTCTCGTTGGTGTCCTCATCCTCGATGATCTGACCGGCGGACTTGGCCGGGGGCGCGGCGAAATCGCTGCAGTGGGCGCGGGCGTGGTCGTAGCCGACACGATCGGCCTCGATCCCCACGTCGGCCGCGGACTTGGTCTCGAGCGGCTTCTTCTTGGCGCCCATGATCGCCTTCAGCGACGGGTAGCGCGGCTCGTTGATCGCGTCGCCCACGGAGATGACCGCGGGGAGCTCGACCTGGACGGTGTCGTAGCCGTACTCGGCCTGGCGCTCGCAGCGCAGGGCGCCGTCCTCGACGTCGATCTTGATGACCTGCGTGAGGCTCGGCATCTGCAGGTGGTCGGCGACGACGGCGCCGATCGTGTAGCACTCGCCGTCATCGGACTGCTGGCCGAGCAGGACCAGGTCCGGCGCCTCGGCCTCGAGCGCCTTGGCGAGGGCGTAGCCGGTGCCGTTGACGTCCGAGCCCGCGAGCGCGTCGTCGGAGAGGTGCAGCGAGCGGTCCGCGCCCAGCGAGACGGCCTTGGTCAGCGCACGCTTGGCGCTCTCCGGCCCCATCGTGACGGCCACGACCTCGTCGATGGAGAGGGCGCCGCCCTCCTTGAGCTGCATCGCCGCCTCGATGGCGTGCGTGTCGAACGGGTTGAGGTTCTTCTCCCCGCTCCGGTCCAGACGCCCCGTCGACGCGTTGATGCGCTTCTCGACGGCGGCGTCCGGCACCTCTTTGACCAGGACGCAGATCTTCACTCGGTCACCTCTATCTCAGAACGAACGTTCGGCATGCTAGCGCGTTGACTGACCAGTCAATCCAGTGGTTCGGCCAGGGCCAACAAACGTTGGAGGACTCGTTCGCGGAGCTCACCCGTGGGGGGTCCCATGCCGAGGAGCTCGGCGAGCCAGAGCCCGTCCGCGGCCAATCGGGCAACCGTGGCATCGACCGGATCGCGCCCTTCGCGCTCGACGCGATCCTGCCAGATCCCGTATTGGCGCCGCACTGTCACCAGCAGAGACGGATCCCCGATCAGCGCCGCGAGCATGCCCAACTCGTTCCCCTCGGGCCCGCTGGACTTTACGTAGCCGCGGACGAACGCCGGGTCGGCCTCGTCGATCTCGCGCTGGAACTCGGCCATCCAGCGCTCGATCATCCCCTCGACGAGCTCGCGCTTGGACTTGAAGTGGTAGAGGAGGCCGCCCTTGGAGACCTCGGCCTCCTCGGCGACGGCGTCGAGCGTCAGCGCCTGCGCGCCGTCGCGCAGGACGACGGCGCCGGCCGCGTCGAGAAGCCTGTCCCTAGTGCGCGCCGGCGGCATTCAGCCCCACGACGCCCAGGATGATCAGCCCGAGCGAGGCGACCTTGAGCAGGTTCGCGCCCTCGCCGTAGGCGAGGATGCCGATGATCGCGATCGCCGCGGTGCCGACCGCGGACCAGATCGCGTAGGTCGTCCCGACGCTGAAGTGCTTGAGCACCAGCGCGAGCAGCCAGAACGAGATGCCGTAGCCGACGACCACGATGGCCGCGGGTAAGGGCTTGGAGAACCCCTCGGAGGACTTCAGAGCAAGGGTGGCGATGACTTCGGAGGCGATCGCGAGAGCGAGGTAGATGGCGGTCATGTCCTTTACTGTACCGTCTGGACGGTACAGTTCAAGGCGTGACGGCGCCCTCGATGAAGTCGATGATCGCCTGCGTCGGCGCGCCCGGGGTGAAGACCTCGGCCACGCCGAGCTCCTTGAGCTCCGGGATGTCCTGGTTGGGGATCGTCCCCCCGACGGTGACGACGACGTCGCCGGCGTCCTGCTCGCGCAGCAACTCGATCACGCGCGGGACGAGCGTCATGTGGGCGCCGGAGAGGATCGACAGCCCGACCGCGTCGGCGTCCTCCTGCAACACGGTCTCCACGATCTGCTCCGGCGTCTGATGCAGGCCGGTGTAAATGACCTCCATGCCGGCGTCGCGAAGGGCGCGGGCGATGATCTTCGCCCCGCGGTCATGCCCGTCGAGGCCGGGCTTGGCCACAACGACGCGGATTTTCCTGGCCATGCCTCCGGATAATACGAGGACTTCCTCCTTAATGGGCGCGCCGCCTCGTGAGAAGCTTCCGACTCGCCGTGCGATCCCACCCTCATCCAGACGCTTCTGACCTGCTCCGCACCGAGCACGCGGTCGCGCGCGTGCTCGCGTGCGCCGGTGGAGAGGACGACGCCTACCCCGGGCTGCTGGCGGCGATCGGGGAGTCGCTCGATTGCGCGGGCGCGCTGTGGGTTCCGGGGGACGGTGGGGATCTGCACTGCGTCCAGACCTGGCCGGCGGGCGCCGCCGTGGGCGCGGCGCTGGTCGCGGACGCGCCGGTGGCCGAGCGGGGCGCGTTCGCGTTCCCTCTTCGTGGCGTCGGGGTGATGGCGTTCGCCACCGCCGCGCCGTTCGAGCCCGATTCCTCGCTGCTGGCGTCGATGGAGAGCCTCGGCGGTCAGATCTCGCAATTCGTGCTGCGCTGCCGGGCGCAAGCCGCCGTGCAGGCGTCCGAGGCGCGCAAGACCGCGATCCTCAACGCCGCGTTCGACTGCATCATCACGATGGACCACGAGGGCAACGTGGTCGAGGTCAACCGCGCGACCGAGCGGGTCTTCGGCTACCGCGCCGAGGAGATGGTCGGGCGGGAGGTGGCGGAGCTGATCGTGCCGCCGGCGCTGCGTGAGGCGCACCGGCGCGGCGTCGCTCGATACCTGACCGTGCCGGGATACACGTCGGTCAGCGGCGGGCATCCACTCGCGCTGCCCGGGATGCGCGCGGACGGCAGCGAGTTCCCGGCCGAGATCGTCGTCACCCGCGCCGACCTCCCCGGGCCGCCGCTGTTCTGCGGCTACCTGCGCGACATGACCGACGCGAAGGCGCGCGAGCGCGAGCAGAAGCGCCTGATGGCCGAGCAGGCGGCGCTGCGGCGGGTGGCGACGGCGGTCGCGGCGTCGACCGACCCGCGGCGCGTGTTCAGCGTGGTGACCGAGGAGGTCGCGCGGCTGCTCGGCGCGCAGAGCTCGAACATGGTGCGGTTCAACGCGGACGCGACGGCGACCGTGATGGGCGGGTGGAGCCAGGCGCCGATCACGAACATCCCGATCGGCGACACGGTCGCGATGGACGGCGACACGGTCTCCGCGCGTGTGTACCGGACGGGCCTGCCGGCGCGGGTGGAGAGCTATGCGTCGCTGGACGGTTCGCTGGCTTCGCGGTTGCGGGAGCTCGGGTTCAAGTCGGCCGTGGCGGGCCCGATCTTCCTCGACGGGCGGCTGTGGGGATGCGTGATCGTCTCCTCCGTCGACCCGGACCCGCCGCCGGTGGGTGCGGAGCAGCGGATCGCGGACTTCGCGGAGCTGGCGGCGCAGGCGCTGGCCAACGCGGAGTCGCGGGCGGCGCTGGCGGCGTCGCGGGCGCGGATCGTGGCGGCGGGCGACGACGCGCGCCGGCGACTGGAGCGCAACCTGCACGACGGGGCGCAGCAGCGGCTGGTCTCATTGGCTTTGACACTGCGGATGGCGGCGCGGCGGCATCCGGACGATGTCACTTTGGAGCAGGCGAGTGAGGAGCTCACGTTGGCGTTGGAGGAGCTGCGGGAGCTCGCGCGCGGCATCCATCCCGCGGTGCTGACGGAGCGCGGACTCGAGCCGGCGGTCGAGTCGCTGGCGGCGCGGGCGCCGTTGCCGGTCGAGGTGTCGATCTCCTTGGCGTCGCGGCTGCCGGGGCCGGTCGAGGCGGCGGCGTACTACGTGGTGGCGGAGGCGCTGACCAACGTCGCCAAGTACGCGAGCGCGTCCGTGGTGTCCGTGGGTGTGGAGCGCTCGAACGGGACGGCGCTGATCGAGGTGCGCGACGACGGCGTGGGTGGGGCGGCGGCGGGTGGCGGCGGGTCTGGGCTGCGTGGCCTCGCCGACCGGGTCGAGGCGCTAGGCGGGCGCTTCGAGCTCGACAGCCCGCTCGGCGCGGGGACGACCGTGCGGGCAGAGATCCCGGTTCGTTGACCGCTGCCGAGTTGCTCCGGAGCGTCACTGTGGCGCTCGCCTCCGTCGATCCCTTGGACGCGCTTCCAGGCACGCTCGATCACGGCGTGGAAGGGTCGCTCGGCTGGCACGGTGGCACGCTCACGCTGCCGGTCCCCGGTGTGGGTGTGCTGCGGGTCGAGACCGGCCCGCCCACCGAGTTGTTGGTGGCCGCGGCCGAGAGCGCCGCTTCACAGATCGCGATGTCGCGGGCGCTGCAAGAGTCGGCGGCGCGGCGGCGGGCGATGCTCGACGTCGCGTTCGACTCGGTGGTGACGATGAACGAGGACGGCGTGGTCCTGTCGGTGAACCGCGCGGCGGAGCGGCTGTTCGGCTATCGAGCGTCGGAGATGGTCGGACGGTCGGTGGCGGAGACGATCATCCCGGCGACGTTGCGTGAGGCGCATCTGCACGGTCTGGCGCGGTATCTGCGGACGGGACGCGGGCCCGTCGTGGGGCGGCGGGTGGAGGTCACCGCGATGCGGGCCGACGGGTCCGAGTTCCCGGTCGAACTGGTCGTCACGCGGCCGGAGATCCCGGGGGCGCCGGTCTTCTACGGCTACCTGCGGGACTTGACGGCCCGGTACGTGGCCGAGGCGTCGCTGCACCGCCTGGCGGACGAGCAGGCGGCGCTGCGGCGTGTGGCGACGGCGGTGGCGGCCGAGCACGACCCCTCGCAGCTCTTCGCGCTCGTGTCGGAGGAGGTCGGCCGGCTCTTGGACGCGCGGACCGCGCACATGTTCCGGTTCGACCCGGACGGGCAGGGTGGGTCGATCATCGGCGGGTGGGGGCTCTCGCCCGAGCACGTGCTGCCGCCGGGGACGCGGATGCTGCTCGACGGCGACACGGCGGTGACGCGGGTGTGGCGGACGGGGCGGGCGGCGCGGATGGACTCCTACGAGGGTGCGGCGGGGTCGCTGGCGGAGCAGCTGCGGGCGTGGGGGGTGCGGGCGGTCGTCGCGGCGCCGGTCTTCCTCGGCGGGGCGCTGTGGGGGGCGGTCGTCGTGTCCTCGATGGACCCGGAGCCGTTCCCGGAGGACGCCGAGCAGCGGATCTCGTACTTCGCGGAGCTGGCGGCGCAGGCGCTGGCGAACGCGCAGGCGCGGGAGGAGCTGGCGGCGTCGCGGGCGCGCATCGTCGCGGCGGGTGACGCGGAGCGGCGCCGCCTGGAACGCAACCTCCACGACGGCGCGCAGCAGCGACTGGTGTCATTGGCGCTGATACTGCGGCTCGCCGCGCGCCGCCACCCGGACGATGCCGAGCTCTCGCGGGCGGGCGAGGAGCTCTCCCAGGCGTTGCAGGAGCTGCGCGAGCTCGCCCGCGGCATCCACCCGGCGGTCCTCACCGAGCGGGGCCTCGAGCCGGCGGTCCGCGCCCTGGCCGATCGCGCCCCGGTCCCCGTCGAGCTGTCGGTCACCTTGGGCTCGGACCGCCTCCCCGGCCCGGTCGAAGCCGCCGCCTACTACGTCGTCAGCGAAGCCCTCACCAACATCGCCAAGTACGCCAAGGCCTCCCTCGTCCACGTCTCCGTCGAACGCGCCGAACCGGCCCTCGCGGTCATCACCGTCTCCGACGACGGCATCGGAGGCGCCCACCCAGACAAAGGCTCCGGCCTCCGAGGCCTCTCCGACCGAGTCGAGGCCCTCAACGGCCGCCTCTCCATCGACTCCCCCCTCGGCGCCGGCACCACCCTCCGCGCCACCCTCCCCACCACTTAACGCCCACCTAAGGTGCCTGACCCTTTAGACAGGGTTTAGGTTCGGTGAGGGGCGAGAAGACGTCGCTCGGTGCCTACCTCAGGCGTGCCAAGACCACCACGTCCCGAGGTCGCCGGCGGCATCCATCACGTGTATTCGCGAGGGGCCAAGAAGGCGACCATCTTCGTCACCGACGAAGATCGGCAGCTCTATCTCGCCAGCCTGGCAAAGGTCGTCAGGTTCACGTCCTGGAACGTGCTGGCGTACTGCCTGATGGGCAACCACATGCACTTGCTAATCGAGACGCCAAAGCCGAACCTAGGACAAGGCATGCAGCGCCTGCACGGCCCCTACGCGCGTAAGTTCAACCTCCGCCACGCGGGTTCTGGGCACGTGTACGGCGCTCGGTTCAAGTCGAAGCTGATCCACAGCGACATGCAGTTCTGGGCGACCGCGAACTACATCGCCCAGAACCCCGTCGAGGCCGGTCTCTGCCGCGCACCCGAGGCCTGGCCCTGGTCGAGCCACGCTCAAATCGTGGCCGGTCGCGCGCCGGCCTGGCTCGCGACGAATCGGCTGTTCTCGTTCTTCGACTCGTTCGGCGGCGACCCGCGCGAGCGCTACCTGGAGTACGTCGCTTCTGCGACCGCGCTTCCTTAAACCCCACCTAAAGGGTCAGGCACCTTAGGTGGGGTTTAAGAAGGCGTCAGTGGAGGTCGGGGGCCGCGGGTTCGCCCTTGGCGAGTTCGACGAGCATGCGGACGCCCCAGCCTGCGCCTCCCTTGGACGTGTAGGGCTTGCCGTTGTCGTACGCGCCGCCCGCGATGTCGACGTGGGCCCAGGGGACGTCTCCCGCGAAGCGGTGCAGGAACTCGGCTGCCGACGAGGCGCCGCCGCCGCGGTCGGTCGGGGAGTTGACGATGTCGGCGTAGCGGCCCTCGATCAGCTTCACGTAGTGCTCGTGGAGCGGCATTCGCCAGACGAGTTCGCCGGTGCGCTCGCCCGCGCGGGTGATCTCGCCCGCCCAGGCGTCGTCGTTGGCGAACAGGCCCGCGTAGGGCGAGCCGAGGGCGACGACGATCGCGCCGGTCAGGGTCGCGAGGTCGATGAGGCGCTCGGCGCCGAGGTCGATCGCGTGGGCGATGCAGTCGGCAAGGACGAGTCGGCCCTCGGCGTCGGTGTTGTTGACCTCGATCGTCACACCCGCCTTGGAGCGCACGATGTCGCCCGGCTTGACCGAGTGGCCGGACGGGAGGTTCTCGGTCGCCCCGATCACGCCCGCCACGCGCACGGGCAGGCCGAGCCGGGCGATCGCGCCGACGGCCTCCAGGACCGCCGCCCCGCCCGACATGTCGAACTTCATCTCGTGCATCTTCGCCGCCGGCTTGATCGAGATCCCGCCCGAGTCGAACGTCACCGCCTTGCCCACGAAGCCCAGCAGCGGCCCCGCCACGTCCGGCGGGTCGTAGCGGACGGTGATGAGCCGCGGCTCGGCGTGCGACCCGCGCGCCACACACGCGAACGCGCCCATCCCCGCCGCCTCGATCGCCGCGCGGTCCATCACGTCCACGCTCACACCCGACAGTTCCCCCGCCCGCGCCGCCAATGCCTCCGGCGTGAGGTCGTTCGCCGGCCGGTTCTGCAGATCCCGCGCGAAGTTGGTCGCCTCGGCCAACGACGCCGCGTACGCGGCCGCCGCGCCCACGTCATGGTGCGCGGACAGGATCAGCGAACCGATGCCGCCCGACGAGCGGCCGCCGTCGCCGTCGCCGTCACCGTCATCGCCGTCGTCGGACCCGCCGCTCTTGTACTCACGGAACGTGTACGCCGCGAGCAGCGTCCCTTCGACGAGCCCGCCCACAACGGCGTCGGAGACGTGATGCGGCACCTCCCAGCACAGGACCCGGGTGCCGACCTCGCCCGCCCGCCTCAACACGCCCGCCGCGGCCACCCGCGCCCGCTCGGGATCGAAGTCCGACCGCGCACCCAGCCCCGCGACGATGAACCGCCGCCCGCCGCCGTGCGTCACCGCGAGCTTGCGCAACCCGCGCCGAGCCTCCCCCGAGTCGACGAGCGCCTGCAGCACGCCCTCGTGGTCATGCGCGATGCCCTCGTCCTCGAAGACCCCGACGACGATCGTGTCGGCGCTCGTCGAAAGCGGAGCGTCCGTAGTGGCAATGACGTCCATCCGCCGCACAATAGACTCGCTTGCATGCCTCGAACCGTGATCCTGAGCAGCGCCCGCACGCCGATCGGCAAGCTGGGCGGGGGCCTGTCGACGCTCCCGGCCACGCACCTGGGCGGTGTAGCGATCCGCGAGGCGCTCAACCGCGCCGACGTCGATCCCGCCCAGGTCCAGCACGTCGTCATGGGCACGGTGCTGCAGGCCGGCCAGGGCCAGATCCCGAGCCGTCAGGCCCAGATCAACGCGGGCATCCCGATCGAGGTCACTTCGGAGACGATCAACAAGGTCTGCGCGTCGAGCGTCCGCGCCGTCGGGATGCTCGACCAGGCCGTGCGCGCGGGTGACGTCGAGATCGCCGTCGGCGGCGGGATGGAGTCGATGTCACAGGCGCCGTACCTGCTCCCCGGCGCCCGCCAGGGCTTCCGCATGGGCGACGTCAAGGCGCTCGACGCGATGATCGAGGACGGCCTGCGCAACGCCTTCACCGGCAAGCAGATGTTCGAAGAGGCGGACGAGATCGGCAACGAGCTCGAGATGACCCGAGCGGACCTGGACAAATGGGCGCTGCGCAGCCACGAGCGCGCGGTCGCTGCGACGGACGAGGGCCGCCTCGCGGACGAGATCGTCAGCGTCACCGTCAAAGGACGCAAGGGCGACACGATCGTCGAGGTCGACGAGGCGCCCCGCCGCGACAGCACCCTCGAGTCCCTCGCCAAGCTCCCCGGCTTGGTCAAGGGCGGGACGCACACCGCGGGCAACTCCCCCGGCGTCAACGACGGCGCCGGCGCGCTCGTCCTCGCCAGCGAGGAGTGGGCGGAGCGCAACGGCAAGGAGGCCCTCGCCACGATCGTCGCCCAGGCGGCGGTCGCCGACGAGTTCGCGTGGCTCGCCCGCACGCCCGCCAACGCGGCCAAGAAGGCGCTCGACAAAGCGGGCCTGCAGCCGGGTGACATCGACCTGTGGGAGATCAACGAGGCCTTCAGCTCGGTCGCGCTGAACTCGACCCGCATGCTCGGCATCGACGAGGAGCGCGTCAACGTCAACGGCGGCGCGGTCGCGCTCGGCCACCCGATCGGCGCGTCCGGCGCGCGCATCATCGGCTCGCTCGTGCTCGAACTGCGCCGGCGCGGCGGCGGCTACGGCTGCGTCGCGATCTGCTCCGGCGGCGGTCAGGGCGACGCGGTCATCGTCCACGTCTAGGAGCCCTTGACCGAGCGCCCGCACATCCTCCCGCCGCCTCCGGGCGGCGGGGCGATCAAGCGAGAGGGCGAGCACGGCGCCGCCTTCTTCGACCTCGACCGCACGCTGATCGCGGGCAGTTCGTCCTTCCAGTTCGGCCGCGCCGCGTACAAGGCGGGGATGCTCAGCCGCCGTGACATCGCCCGCGACGCCTACGAGAACCTCGTCTTCCGCCTCCGCGGCAGCACGGACGCGGGAACAGACGCGATCCGCGAACGCGTCGGCAAGATGCTCGAGGGCGCTCGCGTCCGCGACCTGCAGCGCCTCTCCGGCCCGGTCCTGGGCGGCGTGTTGCCCCGCCTGTACCCGCGCATGCTCGAGACCGCCTACGCCCACCAGGACGCCGGCCGCCCGATCTTCATCTGCACCGCGGCCGCACAGGAGATGGCGGAGCTGCTGGCGATCGTCCTCACCTTCGACGGCGCGGTCGGCAGCGTGGCCGAGGTCATCGACGGCGTCTACACCGGGCGCGAGGGCGGACCGTTCAACTACCGCGAGGGCAAGGCGCAGGCGATCCGCGAGCTCGCCGCCCGCGAGGACATCGACCTCGCCGCGAGTTACGCGTACAGCGACAGCGAATCCGACCTGCCGATGCTGCGGCTCGTCGGCCATCCTGTCGCCGTCAATCCGGACAAGGAACTGGCGCGCGTGGCACGCGCGGAGGGGTGGGAGATCATGCGGTTCGAGCGATTGGGACGCAAGCTGCGCGTCACGGCAGCGGCGGCCCTGTTAGGCGGCGGCGTCGCGGTGGGACGAGCGGTGGCGAAGCCATGAGTCTCTACGAGCTGACCGACGACCAGCGCGAGATCCGCGAGCTCACGCGCCGGTTCGCGGACGAGAAGATCGCTCCGTTCGCCGCCCAGTGGGATCGCGAGCACCACTTCCCCCGCGAGCTGTTCGCCGAGCTCGGCGAGCTCGGCCTGATGGGCGTGTGCGTGCCGGAGGAGCACGGCGGCGCCGGCGCGGATTGCCTCGCCTACATGCTCGTCCTCGAAGAGCTGTCGCGGGCCGACGCGGGCGTCGGCGTGACCGTCGCCGTCCACACCAGCGCGGGAACGCTCCCGATCCTCAATCACGGCTCGGCGGAGCAGATCGCCACACTCGTCCCGAAGCTCGCCGCCGGGGAGGAGCTCGCGGCGTTCGCGCTGACCGAGTCGGGCAGCGGGTCCGACGCGGGCGCGATGCGCACCCGCGTCACCGACGACCGCATCACCGGCGCCAAGCAGTGGATCACCAACGGGTCGTTCGCCGACACGTTCATCGTCTTCGCCAAGGAGGGCGACAAGCCGTCCGCGTTCCTGGTCCGCAAGGGCGCCGCGGGCTTCGCCGTCACCCGCGAGGAGGAGAAGATGGGGCTCAACTCGAGCTCCACCGCCGACCTCGCGTTCGAGGACACCCCCGCCGAGCGTCTGGGTGAGCCGGGCAACGGCATGCGGGTCGCGCTCAGGACCCTCGACGGCGGTAGGATCGGGATCGCCGCGCAGGCGGTCGGCATCGCGCAGGCCGCGTTCGAGCTCGCGACGAGCTACGCGAAGGAGCGCAACGCGTTCGGCGGCCCGATCGCCCGCTTCCAGGCGATCCAGCACAAGCTCGCCGACATGCACACCGAGATCGATGCCGCCCGCGCGCTCGTCTGGCGCGCCGCCCGCCTGAAGGAGCACGGCCGCCCGCACAGCATCGAAGGCGCGCAGGCGAAGCTGTTCGCCAGCGCCGTCGCCCGTCGCCAGACCGGTGAGGCGATCCAGATCCTCGGCGGCTACGGCTACACCAAGGAGTTCCCCGCCGAGCGCTACTACCGCGACGCGAAGGTGACCGAGATCTACGAGGGCACGAGCGAGATCCAGAAGCTCGTGATCGCTCGCGCGCTGCTGGGCGAGGCCATGCGCGCCGACTGAGTTGCGTTGCGGCGCGCGGCAGGCGTAGGGTCGGCGTAGCGTCTACGGAAGGAGCCCGTCATGGCCCATCGCGTCCGCGTCGCGTCCTGCCTGTGCCTCGTCGGGACAGTCCTGATCCTGCCCAGTCCGGCGGCGGCCGCCCCGCCGACCTGCCTCAGCGCGACCGTGCACACCGCGGTCAACACCCGAGCCGATCTCGCGGCCGCGGGCAACCCGTGCACCGACCCCGACGGCGATACCTACACCTTGACGCTGTCGAGCCCGCCCGCCCACGGCACGCTCGGCCCCGGCGGTTCCTATTACGACCCGAACCCCGACTTCCACGGCATCGACTCGTTCAGCTACACCGCCACCGACACGCACGCTGAGACCTCGCAGCCCGCGACGATCACGCTCGTCGTCAACAGCGCGCCGGTGTGCACCGACGGCTCGGTCGTGACGACGGTCGGTCACGCGGTCGTCATCCCGGACTTCCCGTGCAGCGATGTCGACGATCCCGACACGTTCGTCGTGATCGTCGACGACGGAGCCCACGGGACCGTCGACGTCGCCGACGACGGAACGGTCACCTACTTCCCCTCGCCCGGATTCGCCGGCACCGACACGTTCCCGTTCTGGGCCGAGGACGACTTCGGCGGCGTCGCCGGCAAGCGCACGATGACCGTCACCGTCAACAACCCACCGCCGGCGGCCACGCCGGTGCCGACTCCGGCTCCGCTTCCCCCGGCCGTTCCCGCGTCGACGCCGCCGCCCGACAAGACCGCCCCGACGGTCACGCTCAAGAACGCGAGCAAGAAGCAGTCCGTCGCGATCACGCTGACGACGAGCGAGAACGGGTCGGCGACGCTGACGGTGACGCTCGACAAGGCGACGGCGCGCAAGCTCAAGCTGGGGCGCACCGTCGGTACGCTCAAGGCAGCGGTCAAGCCCGGCACGTCGACGCTCAAGGTCAAGCTGTCCGCGAAGGCCGCCAAGGCGTTCAAGAAGCTCAAGGCGGTCAAGCTGACGGTGACGGCGGTCGTCCTCGACGGCGCCGGCAATCAGACGACGAAGACCGTGCAGGTGACGATCAGGAGGTAGGTGTCGCCGTCCAGGTCACGCGTTTGAGCTCGCACACGTCCAGGCGCTTGCCGCCCTTGGTCAGCACCGCGCGGGTCTTGAACGTGCCGCTCCATGACTCAGCGCCCGCCGCGTCGACGACGCGGCGGGCGGTGACAGTCGCCGTCTGGCGGCTTCGCCCACCGCCACGCAGGCGTTCGCGCAAGGTCACGGTCTCGCTCACTTCGTCCGGCGACTCGGTCTTGAACGGCGGCTCGAAGCGGAGCACGTTCGGGAAGCGGTAGCGCGGGTCCGAGCAGGGCGCGCTGTAGCTGATCCGGATGCGCGTGACCTTCCCGCTCTTGTCGGTGATCAACGAGGACATCCGCTTCTGCGAGGTCTCCCCGCGGAAGCCCTTGGCCTCGGCGACGCCGCTGAAGCCCGCAAGCAGCGCGACGGCGGTGGCGATGACGATCCGCATGCCGCGCTTGTGCCCCGTAGGCTCGGCGCTCATGCGCTGGACGGTAGCCGCCCTCTGCGTCGTCACCTTCGCCCTCGGTGTGGTGATCCTCGTGGCGGCGCCCGATATCGCGCGGCTGCCGCGTGGCGGTCGGGCGATCCCGTACCTCGGTGTGGCGCTCGCGTGGGGCTTCGTCGGGGTCGGGTCGTTCGCGTGGCTCCGGCGCCCCGACAACCGCACCGGTCTGCTGATGGCGATCGTCGGGTGCGGGTTCGCGATCTCCGGCCTGCAACTGCTCGACGAGCCGTGGCCGTGGGTGATCGGGGCGCTGTGCGACACCGCGATCATCTCCGTGCTGTTCCACCTGCTGCTGGCGTTCCCCAGCGGGCGCCTCGAGGGGCGCGCGGAGCGATGGATCGTCGCGATCGGGTACACCGCGGGCGCGCTGCAGGTCCCGCTCGTGCTGTTCAGCCAATGCGACGACGGGCCCGACTGCCCGAGCAACCCGCTGCTGATCGCGGACAACGAGTCCGTGTACGCGATCGCGAACGGGGTGCAGATCGTGCTCGCCGTGATCGCGATCTTCGGCACGATCACGCTGCTGGTCCGGCGCTGGCGCGCGGCGACGACCGCGGAGCGCAACGGGCTCGAGCCGGTGCTCGGCTGGGGCGGCGCGATCTGCGTGCTCGGGCTCGCGATGATCGTGACCCAGTCGATGCACACGGTCGGGCGGGTGACGCAGATCGTGTTCATCTCCGCTCTGACGCTGCTGCCGGCGGCGTTCCTGCTCGGCCTGGTCCGGACGCGGTTCTTCCGTACGTCGACGATCGCGCGGCTGATCGAGCAGCTGAGCGCCGGTGACCGGGACCTGGAGAGCGCGTTGGCGGAGGCGCTGCACGACCCCTCGCTCCAGGTCGTGTACTGGCTGCCGGAGCGTGGCTACGTGGACCGTCAGGGGCACCCGGTCGACGCCGCGGCGGCGCCTGGACTCACCGAGATCGAGCACGAAGGGCGGCGGGTCGGCGCGTTGCTGCACCGGACGGCGATGCCCGAACTGGCCGCGGAGGCTGCCGCGGCGGCCGGGCTCGCGCTGGAGAACGCGCGGCTGGAGGTGGAGCTTCGGGCGCGGCTCGAGGCGCTGCGGGCGTCGCGGGCGCGGCTGGTCGAGGCGGGTGACGCGGAGCGCCGGCGGCTCGGGCGCGACCTGCACGATGGCGCGCAGCAGCGGCTCGTGGCGCTGATGATCGAGCTGCAGCTGGCGCGTGAACGGCTGCCGGAGGACGGGGCGGGGGCGCTCGAGCTGGTCGAGAGCGCGTTCGGCAACGCGCAGGCGGCGGTGGAGGAGTTGCGCGATCTCGCGTCCGGCATCCATCCGGCGGTCCTGTCGCAGCGGGGGCTCGATGCGGCGCTCGAGTCGCTGGCGAGCCGTGCGCCGGTTCCCGTCGAGCTGGGTTCGCGGCTGTCCGAGCGGCTGCCGATCGCGGTCGAGACCGCGGCGTACTTCGTCGTCGCCGAGGCGCTGACGAACGTCGCCAAGTATGCGCAGGCCTCGTTTGCGGCGGTGGACGTGGAGCGGGTCGACGGGTACGCGGTCGTCTCGGTGCGCGACGACGGCGTGGGTGGGGCGGACGTGGGTGGCGGGAGCGGGCTGCGCGGGCTCCAGGACCGCGTGGGTGCGCTCGACGGAACGCTCGAGGTCTCCTCGCCGGCGGGCGAGGGGACGCTCATCCGCGCGCGGATTCCCCTCCACGGATGAACCGCAGTACGGCGAGGACGCGGCGGTGATCCTCGACGCCGGTCGCGACGCCGAGCTTGGTGAAGATGCTCGTCACGTGCTTCTCGACCGCGTGCGGGGTGACGACGAGCACTTCGGCGATGCCCTTGTTCGAGCGGCCCTCGGCCATCAGTTCGAGGACCTCGCGCTCGCGGGGGGTGAGCTCGGCGAGCGGGTCGTCGCGGCGGCGCCGGCCGAGGATGTGGGAGACGACGGTCGGGTCGAGCACGGACCCGCCGGCTGCCACCCGCTCCACCGCGTCGGCGAAGAGCGTGAAGTCGGTGACGCGGTCCTTGAGCAGGTAGCCGACGCCTGCCGCATCGTTGCCGATCAGGTCGACCGCGTAGCGCTCCTCGGCGAACTGGCTGAGCACGAGCACGCCGACGTCGGGCTGCTGCGCGCGGATCTCCATCGCCGCGCGGAGGCCGTCGTCCGTGTTCGTCGGCGGCATCTGCACGTCGACGATCGCGACGTCGGGCTTGTGGGCGCCGACCTTGCGCAGGAGGTCGGGCGCGTCGCCGGCCTCCGCGACGACCTCGAACCCCGCATCGCCGAGCAGGCGGACGATCCCCTGGCGCAGGAGTGCCTGATCCTCGCCGATGACGATGCGGATGCGGGTGCGGTCGCGATTGCCCTTGGGGTCGGCGGCGGTCACGGGGGTCCGAGCAATTCCACCAGACGCGGCGAGGCGAGCTCGGATTTCGGCACGAAGCCGCGCGCCCCGCTGGCCCGCACGTCCCCGATCGCCGACTCGTCGAGCGTCGAGACGAGCACCACGACGGTGTCGCCGTCGATCCGGGCCGCCGCGCTCACCCCGTCCCCGTCGGGCAGGTTGACGTCCATCAGCACGCAATCGGGCTTGAGCTCCGCGGCCTTGGCCAGCCCGGACGCCACATCCTCGGCCACCCCGACCACCTCATAGCCCCGCGCCTGCAACAACATCCGCGCGGTCGTGCGAAACGCGGCCGAATCGTCGACGACGAGAACCGTGCGGGCCATGCCGCCAAACATAAGCCACCACGCCGCCCCTTTTCGCGGGGGATTCCCGGAGTCTCCCAACCTAAACCCCACCTTAAGTGCCTGACCCTTTAGGTTGGGTTTAGGATGGACGAGACCCCCGCACGGCCAACCCGGGGGCCAAACGCTAGATAAAGGCCACCTTAAGTGCCAGGCACTTAAGGTGGGGTTTAGAAGCGGAAGGAGCCGACGAGGGTGTCGAGGCGGGTGGCCGTGGCGGCGAGCTCTTGGGCCGAGGCGGCGATCTCTTGGGTGGAGGCGGAGGTCTCCTCGGTCGTGGCCGTGACCTGTTCGGCGGAGGCGGAGGACTGTTCGGCCACGGCGGCGACCTCGCCCACGTCGTTCTGGATGCGGCCGGTGCCGGCGGAGATGCGTTCGACGGCGGTGGCGATGTCCTCGACGCGGGTGGTGACGTCGACGACGGCCTCCTCGATGTTCGCGAAGGCGTCGCGGGCCTGGGCGACCGTGCGGGCGCCCGCTTCGGTGCGGGAGGCGCCGCCTTCGACGACGTCGACGACGCGGGCGGTCTCCGTCTGGATCTGGCCGATCAGCTCGGCGATCGAGCCCGCGGCGGCCTGGGAGCCTTCGGCGAGCTTGCGGACCTCTTCGGCGACGACGGCGAATCCACGGCCCTGCTCGCCGGCGCGAGCGGCCTCGATCGCCGCGTTCAGAGCGAGCAGATTGGTCTGTGCCGCCAGCGCCGCGATCGTCTCGACGATCGACTCGATCTCACTCGACCGCAGAGCCAGGTCCTGGATCGCCGCACCCACCTCGCGCGAGGAGTGCTGGACGCCCGACATGGCCTCGAACGCCTCCTGCGCGGTCAGCGCACCCGCGCGGGCGACCGAGCGGGCGGCATCGGCGGCGGCAGCGGCCTCGCGGGCACGCAGCACGCTCTCGCGGGCGACCTCGGCGGCCTCCAGGGCCACATGCTGCACGGCTTCGACACTGCGCGCCTGGCGCTCGGCGCCCGTCGCGACCTCACCCACCGCGTTCGCGATCTCACCCACCGCCGCACCCGCCTCCTGCGACGTCGTGGCCATCTGGCGCGACGCGGCGGCAACGGAGTTCGACGACCCCGCGACCTCGCCGATCAGCCCGGCGAGCCGGTCCCGCATCGCGTTGTAGGAATCCACGGAGCCGTGCAGTCGGGAACGGATGCCGTTGGTCGCGCGGGCGATGTCGCCGATCTCGTCGGCGCCCGGCGACTCGATCGCGGGCGTGTCGGCGACGACGGACTGCGTGAGATCGCCGCCGGCGACCGCGTCCAGGGCCCGCTGCAGCTCAGCCGCGTCCGAGCGCTCGAGCGTGTTCAGGCGGTCCAGCACCTGCGCGGCGGAGCGGCGGATGCCACGTGAGACCAGGAAGACGATCCCGGCGGCGAGCAGGGTGGCGAGCAGCCCGGCGAGGATGCCGGCCGTGCGCGCCGCGGAGGCCGCCGACTTGGCGGCGGCGACATCCGCGTCCTGCCGCTTGACGACGTACGCCCCGATCTTCTCCTGCGCCCCCAGCGGCACCCGCACGTACTTGTCGGCCAGGAGCAGCGCGGCGTGTGCCGCAACGCTGTCGCCGCGCGCCATCGCCGGGAAGAGCTTCGTGTTGACGGCCGCGTCGTGGTGCTCGTCCGCGGACGTCGCGCCCGCCGAAAGCTTGGTCACGACCGGATCGTGCAGCGCCTCGACGGACTTGCCGGCCTTCTCGGCCGCGTCGACGCCGGCCTGCCACTCACGCTTGTAGCGCTCCTCGCCCGTGGCGACGTACAGCGCCTGCGCGGCCTGCTGCTGCCGCGTGCCGTCAGCCTGCGCAGCCGCGCCCTCGACCGCCGACTTCCACGCGATCGCGCCCTCGTACGCGCGAGAAGCCTCGGACGACTTCTGCAAGACAACGACCAACGAAGCCAGCATCACGACGAGAACACCGGTGAAGGCCAACCCGAGCTTGGCGCCGAGCCTGAGGCGGAGGGAGGGGGTGCGCATGGTGAGCGCGTCATCGGCCGGACAGCGTCGAAGGTTGAGCCGTGTGAGGTTGACCCGGATTTCCGGCAACTTCGGAGGGCGACGCCGCCATCATGGGTGGGCGTGAGGCTCGCCGGACTCTGGATCCTCCTCGTCGCCGTCTACGCCACGACGCTGAGCATCCCCGCAACAACGGGGCTGGACTACGCGGGCGCGGAGCCGCATCACCTGCTCGCCGCGGAGTCGATCGTCTCCGACCGCGACGTCAACCTGACGGACGAGTACGCCGAACGCGCTTACGCCAGCTGGTACCCACGCGACCTGCACACCGACGGCCAGGTCGTCGGCGGACGCCTGGTGGAGCCGCACGGCGTCGGCTTCGCCCTCCTGATCGCCCCCGCCTACGCGATCGGCGGCGCTCGCGCCGTCCAGGGCGAGATGCTGGTCATGCTCGCCCTCGCGTTCGTGCTCGCCGCGGCGCTGGCGAGACGCATGGTCCCCGAGCCCTACGCCACGCTCGGCGCCGGCCTCGTCGGCCTCTCCCCACCCGCCCTCGCCGCCAGCACGGTCGTCACCCCCGGCGTCCCCGCCGCGATCCTGCTCGCCGGCGCCGCGCTCTGCGCGCTCGCCGTCCGCGAGCGCCCCCGCCTCAGATACGTCTTCGGCGGCGCGCTCCTGCTCGCGTTCCTCCCCTGGTTGGGCTGGACCTTCGTCGCCCCCGGCGTCGTGGTGGCCTGGGCGCTCGTCACGTGGACCCTGAGAGAGCGCCGGAAGCTCGCCGCCATCGTCGCGGGCGAGGCGCTCGCGGCGTCGCTCGTCTTCTACGCGACGATCAACGACCGCTTCTACGGCGGCCTCACGCCCCGCTCGGCGGGAATCGCGGGCCTGCCCGAGTTCCCCGTCGGCTACGTCGAGCGACTCCCCCGCATCGCCGGCCTGTGGCTGGACCGGGACGTCGGCCTGCTGCGCTGGGCGCCGCTGTTGGCGCTCGTGTTCTTCGCCGGCTGGCTGCTGTACCGGAGCCGCCGCGACCAGCTCGCCCGCGTCGCCCCCGCCCGCCGCGAGGCGGAGGCGTGCGCCGGGCTGATGCTCGGCATCGTGGCCGCGCAGGTCGCGGTCGTCGCCCTGCTGAGCACAGGCGGTCTGAGAGGTCAGAGCTTCCCCGGCGTGCCGCTCGTCGCCGCGCTGCCCGCGATCGCCGCGCTGACCGCCTGGAGCCTGCGCCACATCCCCCGCGTGCTCGCCGCCGTGCTCGCCCTGGTCACGCTCGGGGCGAGCACCTACCTCGTGCTCGCCGAGCGCTCGGGCAGCCTCAAGGGCTGGCTCGAGGTCGACACGAAGCTCCCCTGGGGCCCGCCCGTCAACGTCTTCCCGAACTTCACGGGCAAGCCCTTCTGGCCTGCCGTACTGTGCGCCCTGATCGCCGCCGGCGCCGCGTTCCTCGCCTGGCGGGAACGCCGTGCGGCGGGAGAATGGCGTCGCGCCGCCGCCGCGTCCCGAACCTCCAAGGCCCTCCATTGACCGAGTTCGTCACCGCCGACCCCCGCACCCACCAGGCGTTCAAAGAAGCGATCGAAGCGACGGTGCAAGCGCTTACGGAAACGCTCGCCAACCCCGGCCCGCGCACCCCGCTGACGACACAAGAACTCCAGGACGCCGCCCACGCCCTCGACCCCTGCCCGCCCGACGGCCTACCACTGCCGCAGGTCCTAAGCGACCTCCGGACCATCCTGGACGGGAGCCTCCGCCTCGGCGACCCGAACACGGTCGCCCACCTGCACCCGGCGCCGCTGATCGCCGCCGTCGCGGGTGAGCTCGCGGTCGGCCTGACCAACCAGTCGATGGACGCCTTCGACGCCTCGCCCGCCGCCACGTTCGTGGAGGACCACCTGGTCGGCTGGCTCGCCCGCGAGCACGGACTGGGACCGAACGGCTCCGGCGTGATGACGATGGGCGGCACCGCCTCGAACCTGCTCGGCCTTCTGCTGGCCCGCGACAAGGCGGGCGAGAACGTCCGCCAGAGCGGCCTCCCGCCCAACGACTGGCGGATCGTCGCCTCCGAGGCCAGTCACGACAGCATCCGCCGCTCCGCGGCGCTCCTGGGCCTCGGCACCGAGGCCGTGATCGGCGTCGAGACCGACCGCACCGGCGCGATGGACATCGCCGCCTTCGACACCGCGACCCAGAACCAGCACATCATCGCGATCGTCGGCACCGCTGGCACCACCGACCTCGGCGCGATCGACCCGCTCGACCAACTCGCCGACCGGGCGCAACGGCACAACGCCTGGTTCCACGTCGACGCCGCGGTCGGCTCTGGCCTCGTCCTGAGCGAGCACCAAAGACCTCGCCTGAACGGCATCGAGCGGGCGAACAGCGTCACCGCCGACCTGCACAAGCTGTGGTGGCAGCCGTTCAGCGCCTCCGCCCTGCTCGTCCCGGACGTCGACGTCCTCAAGGCCGTCCACCACGCCAGCGTCTACCTCAACCGTCCCGAGGACGAGGCCGAGGGCCAGCTCAACCTCGTCGGCCGCAGCCTCGACACGTCACGCCGCTTCGACGCCCTCAAGGTCCTGATGGCCCTCAGAGCCACCGGCCGCACCCGCCTGGGCGAGATGATCGATCAGATCCTGGACCTCGCCCAGTACGCCGCCGACGCGATCGAGCGCCACCCGGACCTCGAGCTGCTCACCCGCCCCACGACGGTCATGGTCGCGTTCCGCCACAAGGGCGACGACGACACCAACATCCGCATCCACCGCGACCTGTTCAACCAGGGCCGCGCGGTCATCGGCCGCACCCGCGTCAAGGGCGCCGTCAGCCTCAAGCTGACGCTGCTGAACCCGCACACCACGCGGCAGGACGTCGACGCGCTCCTAGGAGAGATCGTCAGCGCGGCAACCTGACGGGCAGCCGGACGCTGCGGACGTCGCCCGCCGCGTTGCGCACCGTGCCGGTCACCCACACCGTCTTGAGCGTCCCGCGCGGCTTGGACGGCAGCCGCAGCCGCAGCCGCACCACCTGCTTGGCCTGCAGCGAGCGCATGAGCTGCGGGCCGGCGAACGACTTGCGCGTCCGCAGCTTGGCCGACAGCCGCACCGTCAGCGAGCAATCCTGATCGCAGGAGGCCAGGACCAGCGTCGTGCGCTTCCGGTCCAGCCGCGGGGTCGCCGTCGCGCTCAGGAACGGCGCCCCCTGCACGAGCACCGGCGGCCGTGTGGTCGGCGCCGGCGTCGCGGCCGGGCGTGGCACGACGAAGATCGTCACCCGGAACGTCTCGGAGTCCAGGACGCCGTTGTTGACCCGGAACGAGACCGCGTCCTGGCCCGTGTAGCCCGGCGCCGGCGTGTATCGCAGTCCGGCGACGGTCCCGTGCTCGGGCGCCTTGGAGACGACCAACGCGAGCGGCCGTGCCGCCGGGTCCGCGCACGGAGGCGCGGGAAGGTCGATCGCGGCATCAGCCTGCGTCGTCGCGTTCGCCGTCAGCGCGCTGCAGCGCGGCGGGGAGACCGACACGCAGCTGACCGTGACGTCCGGAACGCACGGCTGCCAGTCGACCGGGCCGACCCGCTCGACGCCCGCCAGCGGCGTCGCGGTCTCGCCGCCGTCGACCTGCAGCGTGCGCACCTCCGCGCCCGCCGCGAAGACCACCGCGCTCGAGTCCGCCGACCATCGCGGCGACCCCGCCGTGCCGTCGAACAGCGCGCGAACCTCACCGCGGGGCGTGACGGCCGACAGACCGCCGACCCGCGCGTACGCGACCGCGTGCTCGTCCGGCGCCCACGCGGGAATGCCGGTGACCGCGGGCGGCACGTCGAGGCCGAGCAGCGCCAGCAACCCGCCGATGACCGGCGTGAACTCCTTCGCTCCCAGCCGCCACGCGCCGTCGGTCGTGCCCGGGAGCACGTCGCCGACATCCACGATGTCGCCCCCCGTCGCGGCGGAGACGCGCAGGAGGTCCCCTCCGCGGCGGAACACGACATTGAGCCCGTCGAGCGTCCATCCGGGGTTGGCGGCATCCGTCGCCACCGTCAGGAACCGCCCGGACGCGAGCTCGAGCACCGACAGCTCGCCCGCCTTGACGAACGCGAGCCGGTTACCGCCCGGCGAGAACGCCAGCTCGGTGATCTGGCCCGCGTCGGCCACGGAGTAGGTGCGCAGCCCGCTCCCGTCGGGGTTGACCGTGACCAAGCGGCCGTCGACGACCGCGGCGAGCTGCCCGTTCGTCGTCGCCGCGGCGGCAGGGGCGCACAGCGCCGTCAACAGGATCACGGCGCAGAAAAGCGCACGGCACGCCCTCCGCATGGCCCGACTCTAGGGCCCGCCTCGCGGTTTGCAACGCGAACTGGACGAACGGTTCATCCGGGATCGGGACGCGCAGCCTCGGCCGGGTCGATCGCACCCCGGGCGAGAATGGCGCTCGCCGCGCTCGCCGGGTCCAGCCGGCGGGCGACGACCTCGTCCAACAACGCCTGCACCTCCGGATCGTCGCGCAGCGTCGCCTCCAGCGCGCGCCGCAGCCGCACGGTGGCGATGCCCAGCACCTCGTTGAGCAGGTTGCGACGCCGCCGCTCGGAGAGCGTCCCCTCGGACTCGACGAACGCGCGATGCTCGAGCAGCTTCTCCGCCAGCGTCGCGACCCCCTCGCCGCGCGTCGCCTCGGTCTTGATGATCGGCACCCGCCAGCCGTGCTGCGGCGCCAGCGACAGCACGCCCCGGATCTCGCGGACCATCGTGTCCGTCAGCGGGTGGTCGGCCTTGTTGACGACGATGATGTCCGGGATCTCCATCACGCCGGCCTTCAGCGCCTGGATCGAGTCGCCGGAGCCCGGGATCAGCACGAGCACGACCGAGTCCGCGTGGTCGATCACGTCGACCTCCGCCTGCCCCACGCCGACGGTCTCCAGGAACACGTCGTCCTTGCCCGCGGCGTCCATCAGCAGCGCGGTCTGCAGCGCCGCCTCCGCCAAGCCGCCGAGCGCGCCGCGGGTCGCCATCGAGCGGATGAACACGCCGGGGTCGAGGAAGTGCTCGGAGAGCCGGATCCGGTCGCCCAGCAGCGCGCCGCCGCGGAACGGCGACGACGGATCGATCGACAGCACCGCGACCTGCCGGTCGAGCGCCCGCTGGTGCTTGACCAGCGCGCCGATCAGCGTCGACTTGCCCGCGCCCGGAGGGCCGGTGAAGCCCACGATCGACGCCTTCCCGGTGTGCGGGTAGGCGGCCTTGACCAGCTCCCACCCATCGGGATCGTCGTCCTCCACGAGCGAGATCCCGCGGGCGAGTGCGCGCTTGTCGCCGCGCAGGAGACGTTCGGCCAAAGAGTCCGGCATCGGGGCGGCGGAGGATAGTCTCCAAGCCCGATGGCAACGGTTTCGTCCAGGTCCGTGCCACCCGTCTACGGCATGCCCGAGCCGCTGCACGGTGGCCCGCTCGCGCTCGCGCGCTTCATGCGCAGCCACGGGATGCTCAACGGCAACTACGCGCGGCTGATCGCCCGCTGGGCGTGGCTGAAGCTGCGGTTCCGCGGGCGTCTGCAGACCGACGGCCTGTGCTTCATCGCCCCGGGCGTCAAGCTCGAGATCGGCCGCGACGCCGTCCTCAAGCTCGGCCGCTGGTCCTGGCTCGGGCACGGCTGCAAGCTGCGCGTCCACGAGGGCGTCTGCGAGATCGGCGCCAAGACGGTGCTCGGCCAGGAGTGCACGATCTCGGCCTTCCAGCACGTCTCGATCGGGCGTGAGTGCGTGATCGCCGACCGCGTGATGCTGATCGACTTCGATCACGGCGTCGTGGAGGTCGAGCGGCCGATCCGCCTGCAGGGGATCTACAAGCGCGACGTGCGCGTCGGGTCCAACTGCTGGATCGGGTACGGCGCGTGCATCCTGCGCGGCGTCACCGTCGGCGACAACGCCGTGATCGGCACCAACACGGTCGTGACCAAGGACCTGCCCGCGAACGCCGTGGCCGGAGGGACCCCGGCGCGCGTCCTGCGGATGCGAGACGCGCCGGAGACCCTCCGTTGGAGCTGAGCTAAGAAGCCGGCGCCGAGGCGTCGAGCTGGGCCTGGACCTGCTGCGAGCAGGCCGGCCACGGCGCGAGGCCGCGCTGCTGGTAGAGCCCGGCGGCGTACATGTCCTGCACGTTCTCGTCGGCCTCGGCGGGATCGCCGGTGCCGCCCAGGGACTCCCAGGTCGCCTGCGAGAACTGGTACTTGCCGCGGTACTCGCCGCTCGGGGAGACGGCGGTCGGGTCGCCGCCGGACTCGCACTCGGCGATCTTCGCCAGCACGGCCGCGACGTCGTCCGGATTGACCGGCTTGGTGGACTCGAGCGAGCCGTTCTTCGGCGTGGACCCCAGCCCGAGCGCCTCGAGCGTGGCCGGGCCGGCGATGCCGTCGGCCTTGAGGCCGTGCGCCTTCTGGAAGCGCTTGATCGCGCGGCGGGTCTTCGGGCCCATGACGCCGTCGGCCTTGATGCCGAGCGCCTTCTGGATCTGCTTGGTGGTGACCTTCTTGGCCTTCGGAGCCGGCTGGCTCTCAGCCGTGGCACCACCGGAGCTGCCGCCGGCGGCGAACGCGGTCGAAGCGACGGCCAGCAAGGCCGTGATCGCGATGACCAGCGCCGCTAGGCGGCGTACGCGAGGTAACAACAGAACATCGGCTGCTTGCACGTCAGGTGGCTCCCTTGGTCTCACTGCGCCTACGGGGTTAGCTGACGGGCTCGCGCGTAGACCTGCGCTACGCCGTCGTCATGACGGCGATTCGCCCCGGGAGCCTGACCATGGCTCCATCGGTTCCCCCGTTCCCCTCCGGACAGACCAGAGGGAATTCGGCTTATGACGGGCGACAATTTACACATCGCCCGCCCCAAACATCGTCCCGGTGCGGACCGGGCTTGAATGTCAGGGCTGGACGAACGCCCAATTCGCCAGCACAGGAGCCAAATTCCGCAGTTCGTCGGAACTTTCTCCTCCAAGTGCCGAAATGAAACTCTGGTAATGCGCTTCAGCTCGCTCGCGCGGGTAGGAGCCGGCGGTCGCGCGGTCGATCAGGAAGGCCCAGTCGGAGCTCTGGAGCGCGAGCAGCTCTCTCAGCGCCCGAGCCGACGGATCGGCGCCCAGGGCCGCCAATTCCGCGCTGCGCTGGGTCCAGGCGAGCTCGCCGCGGCTCCAGGTCCGCAGGTCGCGCCCGAGCCCCCAGCTCGTCACCGGCGGGTCGTGGCGAGGCTCGGAGGCGTGACCGATCGCGACCGGCACCACGTCGGCGAGCTCGAGCACGCGTTGCAGGAAGGTGACGCCCTCGTGCCAATGGTGGCCGAAGAGCTCGGTGTCGAACGCGACGACGGCGCCGTCCGGGAGGGTCGCGACCCACTCCTCGGCGTGGGTGCGGGCGCGAGCGGCCGCGCGCGCCGGGTCGTAGGGCGTCCCGTCGTTGGCGTAGTACGCGTGTGCGCGGGCGCTGAGCCGGTGCGAGTCGCGGTACTCGCCGTGGCTCGGGTAGCCCGTCTCGTGCCAGACGCGGTCGACCCCCGCGCGGTCGATCCCCACCAGGAAGATGCCCGCCTCCGTGGCGTGGGTGCCGGCCGCGTTCCAGTCCACGCACGTCATGTGGACGCCCGCTTCCTCCAGCAGCGCGTCGAGCCACGGCGCGTGCGCGCACTCAGGCAGCCAGAAGCCGCCGTCCCACGTGCCGAAGCGGCGCCGGTGCGACTCGATCCCCGTCTCGAGCTGCAGGCGCACGCCCGCGTCGGTCGCGAGCAGCGGCAGCACCGCGTGCGTGGCGGCGCTCGTCCACGTGACGTGCGGGGCGAACGCGGCGAGCACGTCGCCGCGGCGCTCCAGCGACTCCACCGCCGACTCGTAGCGCGCGGACGAGTACGCGATCTGCGCGGCGAGCTCCGGGTGGTCGACCGCGTCGAGCCCATGGCTCGCGGGACGGATGTTCGTCAGGAACGCCAGGCAGCGCTCCAGCGCGCCCGGCGCCTCGAGCTGGTCGGCGAGGACGGGCGTGACGCTCAGCGTGACCTTGTCCGGATGGGCGTCCAGGACGTCCAGCAGCGGCAGGTAGCTGGTCGCGATCGCCTCCCACAGCCATTCCTCGCCGAACGGCCACGTCCCGAAGCCCTCCACGTAGGGCATGTGGGTGTGCAGGACGATGCTGAACCGGGTCATGCCCGAAGCACGGCGATCAGGTCGAGGCAGCGGTCGAGATCCGACCGCTTGAGCGTGAAGTCGCGGGCGCTGATCGCGGGCGTGAAGCGGTCGTAGAACGGCTTGGTGAAGCGCAGGCCCTTGTGGACGCGGTCCCAGCCGAGGTGCTCGATCGCGACCTGGTGGGCGCGCAGCTTGCGTGCGTGGAAGAGGCCGAGCAGGTCGACGTTGTCGAAGTGGCGCTCGCACAGCTCGCGGTACTCGGCCGGCTTGTACTCGCGTACGTGCCAGGGGTTGCCGGAGCGCTCGGCGCCCTTCGGCGCGAGCGTGAGCACGTTCGGCGTGGAGACGTAGGCGACGCCGCCGGGCTCGATCAGGTCCCGGATGTGGGAGAGCATCGCGTCCGGGTCCTGGATGTGCTCGATCGTCTGCAGGAAGACGACGCAGTCGACCTCTCCCTGCCAGAGCTCGATCATGTTGCGCTCGAACCGCGCCTGCTTGTACTTCGCGCGGGCGTGCTCGAAGGCCTCCGGGTTGGCATCGACGCCGACGACCGACGCCGCCGTCCGCGCCAGCACCGCGCTCCCGTACCCCTCACCGCACGCGAGGTCGACGACCTTGCGGCCGTGGACGCGCTGCGCGATCCACTCGTACACCACCAGGTGGCGGCGATACCAGTAGTTCTCTTCGGGGACGTCGGGGAGCGTGCGCTCGCCGGTCAGGTGCAGGGGCGGGACGCCGGGCGGCTGGTCGCGTTGGACGTAGAGCTGATCGGTCATGCGTTCGCCCTCATCAGTACCGAAAACCACGTCCGGAAGGGCCGCCAGGCGTCGGCGACGTCAGCGAGCGGCTGCCCGTAGCGCGCCTGCACGGCGTCCTTGAGCTTCGGCTCGTTCTCGGCCAGGACGTCGGTGGTCCCGACCGCGCGCAGGAGGATCAGGTTGGCGTAGAACGGCCCGATGCCTGACAGCTCGAGCAGTTGCGCCCGCGCGGCGTCCGGCGGCATCGCCAGCAGCGGCTCGCGATCGAGCTTGCCCTCGATCGCCGCCTGGGCGATCCCGTGCAGCCGCGGGATCTTGTTCTGAGGCAGACCTTCGAGCTCCTGCAGCTCGAGGAGCTGTCGCGGTGCCGGGAAGGTGGACCCGAGCGCGTCGCGCAGCCGGTTGCCCGTCGCGCGGCTGGTGCGGGCGGAGATGATCGAGAGCGCGGCCGCCTCGTAGGGCGAGTGGAAGAGGACGGGGCGCAGGTAGTCGCTGTCGCGCAGGACCTGCCGGGCGATCGGATCATCGACCTCGGGGTAGGCCGTGCCGTCGTGGTCGAGGCTGACGATCCGGGCCGCCTGGGCGAGCGCGCGCTCGACGTTCTCGGCCTCGACGGTCGCCGTGACGGCGTCGCCGTCCTGGCGCAGCGTGACCGTCGCGGCGCCGCTCCAGTCGTCGACCAGGAAGTGCAGGCCGACCTCGCCGTCACCGATCCGGGCCTGGCCGGGTGGCCAGCCCGCGATGAAGCGGGCCGCGGCGGCCAGCGAGAACGGTCCCTTCGGCTCGATCGTGTGGATACGCGGGACGTTAGCCACGCGCGGCCGCGTATGCCTCGAGCGTGCGGCGGCGCTCGACCGCGTGGTCGACGATCGGCTCGTCGTGGCCCGCCTCCCACGGCGTCGCGAGCTTGTCCAGCGGCACGCCCTCGAGCTCCGGGCACCAGCGGAGGACGTACTCGCCCTTGGGGTCGTGGCGCTGCTGCTGGAGCATCGGGTTGTAGAGACGGCGGCTGACGGGCGCGGGGTCGACCCCGACCGAGGAGATCCACTGCCAGTTGCCGTTGTTGTTGGCCTCGTCGCCGTCGAGCAGGTAGCGCATGAAGTGACGCTCCCCGCGGCGCCAGTCGACGTGCAGGTCCTTGACGAGGAAGCACGCGGTGATCAGGCGGGCGCGGTTGTGCATCCACCCGGTCCGCGCCAGCTCGCGCATGCCGGCGTCGACGATCGGATAGCCGGTCCGGCCTTCCCGCCAGGCGTCGAAGTGTTCGTCGGTGCCGTCCCACTCGAGGCCGTCGAGCTCCTTGCGGTGGGCGTGGTGGGCGTTGGCGGGGTGGTGGAGGAGGACGTGGGCGTAGAAGTCGCGCCACGCGAGCTGGCGGGTGTACGCGTCATGACGTCCCGCCTTCTCTTCGAGCTCGCGGGCGGAGATGCAGCCGAAGTGCAGATACGGGCTGAGGCGTGAGGTGCCGCCGGCGACGCGGTCGTGATGTTCGGCGTAGGTGTCGATGCCGTCGCGCAGCCAGGCGTGCATGCGCTTGCGGCCTTCGGTCTCGCCGCCCGGCATCGGCTCCGCGACCGTGCTCGGCAGCGTCGGAATGTCGCCGACCGTGAGGTTCGACGGTGTCGGGACGGTGCGCGGCGCGCCATGGATCTCGCGGCGGGGCAACTGTTGCCACGCGCGGTGGAAGGGCGTGAAGACCGTGTACGGCTTGGGCTTGCCGATGTCGGCGACGAAGTTGCCCGCGGTCCGGCGTGGCTCGACGGATGCTTCGCGCAGGGCCTCTTCGACGCGCTTGTCGCGGGTCATCGCGAACGGCGAGGCGTCGGAGGCGAAGTAGACCGCCCTCGCCCCGTGCTCCTTGGCGAGCCGAGGGAGCTCGCGCTCGGGCGTGCCGCGGGCGATGACGAGGTTCCCGTGGCGCTGTCGGAGGGACTCGCGCAGGTCTTCGAGCGATTCGAGCAGGAACCGCGTGCGGCTGTCGGAGGCGTGCCGGCCGTCGAGCAGGCGGTCGTCGAGCACGAAGACGGGGACGACCCGCTCGAAGGCGTCGAGGGCGGCCCTGAGCGGCGGGTGGTCATGCACGCGCAGGTCGCGGCGGAACCAGACGAGAGCGGTCGACGACATTCTCCCGTTACGGGAGCGCGCTTAGACTGGGTTCACCGTGCAGCTGGTCGAGAACTTCCCGCTGTTCCCGCTGGGCCTGGTCGCGCTCCCCAGCGAACTGGTCCCCTTGCACATCTTCGAGGAGCGCTACAAGGCGATGATCGGGCGCTGCCTCGAGGAGGGGTCGGAGTTCGGGATCGTCTGGATGGCCGACGACGGGCTGCGGCCGATCGGCTGCGCGTGCGAGATCGCCGAGATCCTCGAGCGGATGCCGGACGGGCGGATCAACCTCGTCGCGCGCGGGACGCGGGTCTTCCGGATCGAGGAGCGCCAGGATGACCTGCCGTACCCGGCAGCGACCGTGGAGTTCCTCGACGACCGTGACGACTACCCCGACGAACAGGCCGCGACGGGCGCGCACATCGCGTACGCGGACCTCGTCGAGCAGGCGACCGACCGGACGCCGGAGCCGGGCGAGATCGAGGCGATGAGCGCCTACGAGATGGCGGCCACCGTCGAGTTCGGGCTCGACGCCAAGCAGGGCCTGCTCGACCTGCGCTCGGAGACGGCGCGGATGAAGCTCGTCACGCGCCTGTGCCGCGCCGCGATCAAGCGGCTGGACTTCATCGACCGCGCGCAGGCTCGCGCGCGGTCCAACGGCAAGGTCCACTTCACCGGCTGACGGCGCCGTGGGCGCGCAGCAGCGCCTCCATCTCCGTGTCGTCATGCTGCAGGGCGGCGTCGAGCGGCGTGTATCCGCCTTGCTGCTGGACGTTGGGGTCCGCGCCCGCCTCCAGCAGCGCGCGCGCCGACTCGTGGTCGCGAACGGCGACCGCCGAGTGGATCGGCCGCACCTTGAAGGTGTTCTCGGCGTCGGCGTCCGGGTCCGCGCCGGTCGCGAGGATCGCCCGCACCGCCTCCGCCCCACCGAAGAACGCGGCCAGGTGCAGCGGCGTGAAGCCGTCACCGCCGCGGACGCTCAGGTCCGCGCCCGCGAGCTTGCCCACGTCGCCGAGCGCCGCGGCCTCCAGCGGCCCGACCGGCGCGCCCGCGGCCAGCAGCGCGTCACGCGCCTCCGGGCGCCGGTGATAGAGCGTGAGCAACAGCGCCGAGACGCCGTGCTCGTCGGTCGCCGCGACCAGCTCGGGATGCTCGCGCAGGAGCGCCGGGAAGTCGTCGGAGGTGATGGCCGCGGTCAGGTCCATCTACGATCGGTAGCAATGCTACAGGATTTCGAGCTGGCGGACCGGTTGCATTCGGCCGCGATCCACCTCCTCCGTGGCGTGCGCCGGGAGGACGCCGCGGCAGGTGTCGGACCGTCGCAGCTCTCCGCGTTGTCGGTGCTCGTGTTCGGCGGACCGCTCACCGTCGGCCGCCTGGCCGAGATCGAGCAGGTCCGCTCGCCGACGATGACACGGATCGTCACTTCACTCGAAACCGCCCATTTGGTGACACGCGAGTCACATCCCGAGGACGCGCGCGCGACGCTCATCACCGCCACCGACGCCGGGCGCGCCCTGCTCATCGAGGGCCGCCGGCGGCGGGTGGGGGTGCTCCAACAGCGGATAAGTGACTTGAGCGCGACGGAACGTGACGTGCTCGAACGCGCGCTCGACGCGCTCGAGCTCATCAGTCGAGGAACACGACGTGACGCATAGCGCTCGCCTTGTTCTCGGTGTTCATCACCACGCGGTGCCAGCCTCCCAGCTCGATCGTCGCGTGATCCGGGTGACGGACCGTGCCGCGGGCGAACAGCTCCGGATCGCGGACCATCAACCGGTAGCGGCGCTGGACCGCCGGGTCGAGCTTCGCGTACGCGGACGCGTCGATGATCTTGCCGCCGTTGACGTAGACCGAGCGGCCGCCGCGACGGAACGCCTCGCGCAGGATGTGCGGGGTGCCACCCGGGCGGGCCAGCGGCTCGTCGCGCAGGATCATCGACGGATTCGCCACCACCTTCGGCTCAGGCAGGAAGAACCACTCGCCCTGGCGCAGGAACACGGGGTTGCGGCGGTCGAAGCGGCGCTTGCGCGGCAGACGCTCGGCGCGGCGGGCGACGATCGCCGGCTGCAGCGCGGCCTTGGCCGTCTCGACGCCGGTGACACCGCGAGCGGCCTCCGGGATCGCGGCGACGAACCAATGGCGCTCGTCATGGCCGCAGAGGAACTTGCTCTTCTCACCGTCGGAGCGCACGAGCAGCAGCAGGTGGCGATCCGCGGGGTCGATCGCGACCACCTCCGCCTCGGACGCCGGCCCACCGCCGGCGAACGCGAGCTCGAACCCGGTCTCGTCGTCGACGTCGATGCGCGGCGCGCCACGCCACGGGCCGTCGGAGACCTGCAGGCGCGCGCCGATCGCGGCGAAGCGCCGCTGAAGCAGTTGTGTATCAGTCATCTAATTTCACCTCCTTGTTGGAAGTGAATGTACACAGCGCCCCAAGTGAGCGCAACTGTTAACTTCGCGTTATGCCGCAGACTCGCTCGGCGACGTCCTTGGTGTAGACGGTGAGCTCCGTAAATGACTTGGGCAGCGGGCGTGAGGTGTCGGCGAAGGCGATCGTGCCCGCGGCCATCCGCGCCGTATAAGTGAGCACGGTTCCGGGCCTGGCCGGCAACGTCAGGTTGAGCTCTGCCTGCGGAGACATGTCGCGGGCCAGCTGGCGGCCGCGCAACAACAGGTCCGCCGGCAGCGTCTTCTTGACCCCGTTGCAGGTGACGAAGCCATCCTCGGAGACCACGAGCGTCACGTTGGCGGCCTTGTCCGCGCCGGAGCGCTTGACCTCGAACAGGTCGCCCGCGGGCCCGCCGCAGCCGGCGAGAAGCAGCGGGACGAGCAGCAGCCAGCGCTTCACACGAACACCAACCGCGCGTCGCCCGCGTCGCGCAGGAACGCCGGCATCGACGTGATCTCCGGATAGGCCACGCCGGTCGCCTGCACCGCCGCCCCGCACGCCCACACCCGGCAGTTCGGGAACGACGTCACGGCGCTGCGCAGCTCGTCGAGCGTGCGCGCGAACGGCTCGCGCTCGTCGGCGACGACGAGCGTCGCCCGCGCGGCCAGGTCGGGGTCGGCGAACGCGCGCAGCGCGCCGAAGCCCAGCAGCGCGCGCACCTCCTCCCCCGCCGACGCGGCGGAGACGAGCAGCGACAGCCCGGAGTACAGGCGCTCCGGTTCTCCGGTCTCGAGGATCGCGGCGAGCACGCCCTCCATCGTGTCAGAGCCGGATCCGGGCCCGCAGCCGGCTCTCATCGAGGTCGAGCTCGTGCTCGATCTGGCGCAGCGTCTCGGCGTCGAACGCGCGCTCGGTGCGCATGCGCTTGAGCACGTCGCGCTCGGCGTCGATCATCTCGGCCATCAGCCGCCCGGACTGGGCGACGTCCATCCGCCCGTGCTCGTCGTGGTCGCCTTCGACGCGCGCCTCCAGACGCTCCACCCGGGACCCGTAGCGGTCGCGCAGGCGCTCGACGACGTGCGGCGGGGCGTCGTCGGCCAGCGCGTCGAGTCGCTCGAGCGCGGCGTGGGTGATCCGCAGGCGCGCCTCGGCGTCCTGGCGCCGGTGCTCCTCGCTCTCGACGAGCCGGAGCCGCCTGACCAGCGGCGCCAGCGTGAGGCCCGGCAGCACGAGCGTGAGCACGATCACGGCGTAGGCGACGAAGATCACGAGGTCGCGGTCCGGGAAGCCCTGGTGCGTGATCGCCAGCGCCGCCGCCAGCGACACGCCGCCGCGCATCCCGCTCCAGGCGATGACGATCCGCTCGGCGCGCGTCGCCTCCGACGGGAGCAGCATCCACAGAGCCCGCGCGCCCATGACCACGGCGAAGATCGCCAGCGCGTAGCCCGTCAGCGTCGCGGCGTCGACCGTGTCGATGCGGTCGAGGATCGTCGGGACCTGCACGCCGATCAGCACGAACAGCAGGCCGTCGAGCAGGAACGCGGTCGACTCCCAGAACGCGAGCGTGCGCAGGCGGGTGCCGGGCTCGATGATGTCGAGCGAGCGGGTGCCGATGTACAGGCCCGCCGCCACGGTCGCCAGCACGCCGGACACGCCGATCTGCTCGGCGGGCACGTAGGCGACGAACGGCGTGAGCACCGACAGGGTCACGTCCAGCGACGGGTCGGTGACCAGCCGCCGCAGGTGGGCGAAGACCCAGCCGGCGGCGATCCCGATCGCGATCCCTCCGGCCGCCACGACGACGAACTTCACGCCGATGCCCGCCGCCGAGCCCGCGCTCCCGCCGACCGCCGCGATCGCGATCTTGTACGCGGTCAGAGCGGTGCCGTCGTTGACCAGCGACTCGCCCTCGAGGATCGTCTTCGTGCGGCCCTTGACCCCCAGGCGGTCGAGCACGGCCGCGGCCGAGACCGGGTCGGTCGGGCCGAGCACCGCTCCGAGCACGAACGCCGCCGCCCATGGGACGCCGAGCAGGGCGTTGGCGACCACCGCGACCGCGCAGATCGTCACCAGCACGAGCCCGACGGCCAGCAGCGTGATCGGCGCCCAGTTCGCTCTGAGCTCGTGGGCGGAGACGGCGATCGCCGCCGCGTAGAGCAGCGGCGGGAGGAAGACGAAGAACACGACGTCGGGGTCCAGCTCCGGGGACGGGAGCCCGGGCACGAGGCCGATCACGAGCCCGCCGAGCACGAGCGCGACCGGATACGGGACACCGCTGCGCAGGCCGAGCCCGGCGAGCACCGCGACGGCGAGGAGCAGGAAGACGAACAACTCGATGTCGGCCACAGGCATCATCTATCCCGCTCGTGCCGTGTTTAGTCGACGCCCGAGGACTGCGCTGCCCACTTCCGCTCGTCAGAGCGCGCTCCGCGTTGGCCGGGCTGGCGGCGTGCGACACGCTGGTGGTGCTGGCGACGGACCCCGAGGCGCCGATCGATCTCGCCGCTCTCGCGAGCGACGTCGGGCGGCCGTTCGCGTCCTCGTGCTCGGACGGCGAGTGGCGGTTCGAGCTCGGACCCGTCCAGAACCTCTGAGCGCCGCCGGACGTATTCCCCGGCATGCAGAGCGTCCTGGTCGTCGCCAATCGCACGTCCGCTTCGCCGACGCTGCTCGAAGCCATCTCGCGCCGCGCCAAGGAAGGGCCGTGCTCGTTCACCCTGCTCGTGCCGCGCTCGCCGCACGGGCTGCACCGGGTCGTCGATCCTGAGGATCACGGCCACGATGAGGCCGCCGCGGCGATCGCGCATGCGCGGCCGCTGCTGGAGGAGGCCTCCGGCGGGGAGGTCGCCGCGCTGGTCGGCTCCCACGACCCGCTCGCCGCGGTCGAGGACGCGTTGAACGCGGGCCGCTACGACGAGGTGATCATCTCCACGCTGCCGCGCCGGTTGTCCAAGTGGCTGCGGGTGGACATCGTCAGCAAGGTCGCCGGGCTCGGGCTGCCCGTGACGCATGTCGAGGCGCGGGAGCTCGTGCTGGGAGCCTATTGACGACTACCGGTGCGACCGCTGCGGCACATCCGCAGCGCCTCGCGCCACCCACGCTGCTCACGGCCCAGAGGGCCGCATCGCGAGCGCGGCCGGCCCGAGCCACTGGCGGCTGCACCACATCGGTCGGACCGACCATTCTTCAGCGAACTCTGAGCGTCGCGCCCTCGCTCGGCATGTAGAACTCGCAGCCGACGATCAGGTCGTTGTCGGCGTCGGCGCGGTAGCTGTCGAAGCCGTTGCCGCAGAAGACGCGCTCGTGCGCGCTCCAGCCGGCGAAGACGGTGTCGTCGCCGTCGCCCGAGTCGGCGAGGTTCGCGCCGCCCTGCGGGTCGAGGAGGTCGGCGCCGGCGCCGCCGTAGAGCTCGTCGTCGTTCTCGGAGCCGACCAGATGGTCGGCGCCGCGCCCGCCACGGACGATCTCGACGTCCGCGTCGACGTCGTCGTGCTCGAGCAGTTGCCAGGGATCGTCGTCGTCGATGTCGCCGTCGTCGTCGGAGTCCACGTGGGCGTAGGTGCCGTCGTCGGCCACGGTGTGGTCGAAGTCCTTGTCGACGTTGCCGTCGTCGCCGAGCGTGACCCGCACCGGCGTGGTGCGGGACGCGTAGTTGACGGTGTCCAGGCCGCCGCCGCCGCGCATCACGTCGGCGCCCGGGCCGGCGAGCAGGATGTCGTCGCCGTCGCCGCCGAGCAGGAGGTCGTCGCCGCCCTTGCCGTCGAGCCGGTCGTCACCGCCGAGACCGCAGATCACGTCGTTGCCGTCGGTGCCGACCAGCACGTCGTTCCCGGGCGTGCCGAGCACCGTGCAGGTGCTGGTGTCCAGCGGCGGCGCGACCGAGACGATCGCGCCGGAATCCGAGGAGATCCAGACGTTGTAGCCGGGCGTCTGCCCGCCCGCGGAGGCGAAGTAGTGGCCGGGCGTGTCGCTGACCTTGACCGTGACGTCGATCGCGATCGAGCCGTTGGCCTCGATCGAGAGCCCGTTGCGCCAGCGCAGGAACCCGGTGGTGCCGTCGGGATCGGCGGTCGTCGCGCCCTTCGTGCTCCCCGTGACGTACTTGAAGCCGTCAGGCAGGCTGAGGTAGACGTACTGGAGCCCGACGCTGATCGGGTTCGGGTTGGTCAGCGTCACCCGATAGCCGTTCTCGGCACCGGGAACGACCGAGTCGTCGAGCTGGGTCAGCGACGTCTCGACCGGCGGCCAGCTGCCGTACGTGCTGTAGCTCTCGACCGGCCAGTCGCCCTCCGCGGTGACGATGCAGCGCAGTTCGGCGTTGACGTCGTTCGCACCCACCACGTAGGTCGTGCCGTCGGCGCCGGGAATCGGCCTCCACGGGCTGTCGTTGCGGCGTTCCCAGCGATAGGTGTACGAGTACGGCAGCGCCTCGCTGTCGTTCCAGTCGCCCTTCTCGCAGGTCAGCGCGCGGCCGACGTTGCCCGAGCCGTCGATCGACGGCCAGTTGCGGACCGGGGTCGGCGGGAGCACCTCGACGGCGTCGCCGCGCACCGTCGTCAGCGCTTCGGCGGTGACCTCGCACCTGTACTCCGCGTCGAGGTCGGCGCGCCCGAACGGGCCGAGCCGCGCCGACGTCGCACCGGCGATCGCCACGTCGTCCTTGAGCCACTGGTAGGTCACCGCGTAGGGAGCAGCGGCGGTGTCGTCCCAGAGCCCGCGCGAGCACTCGAGCGTCCCGCGCAGCTGCGGCGCGCCGGTGACCTTCGGCGCGGAGAGCGACTGCGGCGGGTCCACGACCGTCACGTCCGACGCCGCCGCGGTCAGGCCGTCGGCCGTGACCTCGCAGACGAACTCGGCGCCGACGTCGGCCTTGCCGACCGCGAGCGTCGTGCCGGTGCCGGCCGGCGCGCCGTCGCGCAGCCAGCGGTAGGTCAGCGCGTACGTGCCGTCCCAGTCGCCGGGGGTGCAGGAGAGCGTCGTGCCGATCCGCCGGTCGCCCTCGATCTGCGGGCGGTGGACGGCGATCGGCGCGGTCGGCTCGACGGCGTCGGAGGTCGCGGCGGTCAGCCCCGCCGCGGTCGCCTCGCACGTCAGCGCCTTGCCGACGTCGGCCTTGACGACGGTGTATGTCGCGCCGGTCGCGATCGGCGCCCCGGCGCGCAGCCAGCGCTTGGTGATCGCGTAGGTGTCGTTCCAGGTGCCGTCGCCGCAGGTCAGCGTCCCACCGATCCGCGGTGTGCCGGAGATCGCGGGCGCCGTCAGGTTCGAGGGCGCGTTTGCCGTCACCGGCGCGGACACGGCCGTCGAGAGGCCTTCGGCGCGCACCTCGCACGTCAGCGCCTTCGCCACGTCGGCCGCGACGACGGTGTGGGTCGCGACGGTCTCGAGCGCGGTCCCGTCACGCGTCCAGCGGTAGCTGAGCGCGTAGTCGGTCGCGTCCCAGCGGCCCGGGTCGCAGGTGAGGACGCGCCCGAGGTGCGGATCGCCCTCGACGCTCGGCGGCGACACGTTGCGCGGCGGCTGGACGGTGATCGCCGCCGAGGTGGACGTCACGCCGGTCCCGTTGGCCTCGACGCGGCAGGTGAACTGGTGGCCGATGTCGGCCGCGGTCAGCGCGCGGTCGAAGGTGTTGCCGGCCGCGACACCGTCGCGGAACCACTGGACGACGAACGCGTACGGCGCGTCCCAGGAGCCGGTCGAGCAGCGGAGCGTCGCGCGGGCGCGCGGTTCCCCGGCGATCGCGGGCGGAGCGAGCGCGACCGGCGCGGCGACCGTGACCGCCTGGCTGAGCGCCGCAACCGCGCCCACGGAGACCTCGCAGCGCAGCGCGTGGCCGAGGTCGGGGAAGTCGAGCGAGTACTGGTTCTGGGTCGCGCCGGCGATCGGCGCGCCGTCGCGCAGCCAGCGGTAGGCATAGTTGTAGCTGCCGTTCCAGGTGCCGGGGCTGCACGAGACGGTGCTGTACAGCAGCGCGGTCCCGGTCACGGCGGGCGGCGTGCGATTCTCGGGCGTGCTGCCCGCCGGCGTCGTCACGGTGACGGTGGCCGACTGCGCGGTGGTCAGGCCCGCGGCGGTGACGCGGCAGAAGAGCGCGGTCTCGCCGGCGGCGACGGTATGCCCGGCGCCGGTGTCGAGCGCCGTGCCGTCGCCCCGGAACCAGGCGTACGTGTAGGCGTAGTCGGCGTCCCAGCCGCCGTTGCCGCACGCCAGCACCTGGCCGGCGACGGGGTCGCCGGAGATCGCCGGGGCGGAGAGCGAGCGCGGCGTGGGAACCGCAACCGGCCGTGAGTCGACGGTCGACACGCCGGATGCCACGACGCGGCAGCGCAGTTCGTGCGCGAGGTCGGCGGCGAGGACGGTCCGCGTCGCGCCGGTGCCGACGACCGCGCCGTCGCGCACCCATGAGAACGCGTAGGCGTACGTGTCGTCCCAGGTTCCCGCGGAGCACGTGAGGTCGCGCCCGAGGCGCGGGACGCCGTCCACGGCCGGCAGCGAGAGGCTCGCCGGGGCGGTCGGGACGACGGCGACGCTCGTCGCCGAGCTGCGCCCGTGGGCAGTCGCGCGGCAGGTCAGCGGCGCGCCGACGTCGGCCGCCGCGACCACGTACGTGGCGCCGCTCGCAACCTGCGTGCCGGAGCGCTGCCAGGCGTAGTCGAACGAGTAGTCCGGCCCGTCCCAGGTCCCCGGCAGGCACGTGACCGTTCGCCCGACGTGGGGATCGCCGCTCACGCGCGGCACGTTGCGGTTGACCGGGTCGGTCACGGCGACGCTCGCGCTCGCGGCCTCGGTCAGCCCGGCGGCGGTGACGCCGCAGGAGAGCGCGTGGCCCGCGTCGCCGAGCGACACCGTGTAGGTGGCCGACGTGGCGAGCGCGATCGGGTCGCCGTCGCGCAGCCAGCGGTACTCGACCGAGTACGCCGTCACGCCCTCGTCGTCCCACGTGCCGCGCGAGCAGCTGAGCACGCCGCCGATCCGCGGTGCTCCCGACACGGACGGCGGCGTCAACGCGATCGGCGCGGTCGGCACGGTGACTGGGCTGTACGACACCGATCCGCCCGCCCCGCCGACCTCGCACGCGATCTCGTGCCCGACGTCGGCGGCGGTGACCGTGTAGCGGTCGGTCTCGGCGCCGTCGATGACCTCGTCGTCGCGCAGCCAGGCGAAGCGGGTGGCGTAGGCCGGCAGGTCGCGGTCATCCCACACGCCGCGCGTACAGCGCAGCTGCCCGCCGAGCCGCGACGGCCCGGTCAGCACGGGCGCGCTGCGCGGCTCCGGGAGGCGCCCCACGACGACGTCGGACTCCTGGTAGGAGTCGAGCTGCCCGTTGAGCGCGTGCACGACGCACAGCAACTCGACATCGGCGTCGTCGCCCGTGACGACGTACGTCGCGGACTCGGCGCCGTCGATCGGATCGCCGAAGCCGCGGACCCAGAAGTACTGGTACTCGTACGGCGCGTCGGGGGTGTCGTCCCAGCGGCCGCGGTCGCAGGTCAGGGTCCCGCCGACGCGCGGATCGCCCGAGACCGACGGCGGCACGAGGTTCTCGGGCCGGTTGACGTCGGCGGAGCCCAGCGCCCCGGAAGCGGTCGGGATGACCACGAGCAGCGCCAGCAGGGCCAGCAACACGGCGAGCAGTCGCGCGTGCGCGCGGCGATCACCGGCATCCGTCCATGCGTGGCCCATCCCTGACATCCCTCCGTCGCCCTCCGTGCGCGCACCCTATGCGGGAGGCGACACTACGTTCGGACAGTCTTTCGGGCAACCGATATCGTCGTGCCGCCTATGCGCCAGAAGGCTCCCGAGACGTTCGCGGAGCGGCTGGCGCAGCTCGAGGAGCTGCGCGCCGCGGTCGTGGACCATGCCTCAGAAAAAGCGGTCGAGAAGCAGCACGCGAAGGGCAAGTACACGGCCCGCGAGCGGATCGAGAAGCTGCTGGATCCCGGCTCCTTCCAAGAGCTCGACACGTATGTCCGGCATCGGACAAGCGATTTCGACATGCAGAAGAACCGGCCCTGGGGCGACGCGGTCGTCACCGGGCACGGGACGATCGACGGGCGCCGCGTCTGCGTCTTCAGCCAGGACTTCACGGTCTTCGGCGGCTCGCTGGGCGAGGTCATGGCCGAGAAGATGTGCAAGATCATGGATCTGGCGGCCAAGATCGGCTGCCCCGTGATCGGCATCAACGACTCCGGCGGCGCCCGGATCCAGGAGGGCGTCGTCTCGCTCGGGGCCTACGGGGACGTCTTCCTGCGCAACGTCCGCAGCTCGGGCGTGATCCCGCAGATCTCACTGATCATGGGCCCGTGCGCGGGCGGGGCGGTCTACTCCCCCGCGATCACGGACTTCGTGTTCATGGTCAAGGAGACCTCGCACATGTTCATCACCGGCCCCGAGGTGATCAAGACGGTCACCGGCGAGGAGGTCGGCTTCGAGGAGCTCGGCGGGGCGATGAGCCACGCCACCAAGTCCGGCGTCGCGCACTTCGTCGCCGACGACGAGGACGCGTGCCTCGAGGACGCCCGCTACCTGTTCAGCTTCCTGCCGTCCAACAACCTCGAGACGGCGCCGCGGGTCCAGCCCACCGACGACCCGCTGCGGATGGACGAGGCGCTCGACTCAGTCGTCCCGGACGCCGCCAACAAGCCGTACGACATCCGCGACGTCGTCCGCTACGTGGTCGACGACGGCGAGTTCCTCGAGGTCCACGAGCACTACGCGCAGAACATCGTCGTCGGGTTCAGCCGCCTCAACGGCTACAGCGTCGGCGTCGTGGGCAACCAGCCGAAGGCCATGGCCGGGGTGCTCGACATCGACGCGTCCGCCAAGGCCGCCCGCTTCGTCCGCTACTGCGACGCGTTCAACATCCCGATCCTCACGCTCGTCGACGTGCCCGGCTTCCTCCCGGGCACCTCACAGGAGTGGGGCGGGATCATCCGCCACGGCGCGAAGCTGCTCTACGCCTACGCCGAGGCCACCGTGCCGAAGATCACCGTGATCACCCGCAAGGCCTACGGCGGCGCCTACGACGTCATGAGCTCCAAGCACCTGATGTCGGACTTCAACTTCGCGTGGCCGACCGCCGAGATCGCGGTGATGGGCCCCGAGGGCGCGGTCAACATCATCCACCGCCGCGACATCGCCGCGTCCCCGACGCCCGACGAGCGCCGGTCGAAGCTGATCGACGACTACAAGGCGCGTTTCGCCAACCCGTACACCGCCGCCGAGCGCGGCTACGTGGACGACGTGATCATCCCCCACGAGACGCGCCCGAAGGTGATCGCCGCGCTCGAGGCCCTGCTCACCAAACGCGAGCCCGGACCTCGGCGCAAGCACGGGAACATCCCCCTTTAGTGGTTGATCGCCGCGGTGGGGATGCCGTCACCGCCGCCGCTGGTGTTGGTGACCCAGACGGCCACCGCGTCGCCGGCGGGCGTCATGGCGACGCTCGGCCAGAGCGCGTTGCTGCCGGCCGCCGAGAGCGTCTCGGCGGCGCCGAACGCGCCGCCGGTCTGCGCGCGCGTCACGGCCTCGACGATCGGGCGCCTGCCCACGTACCGCATCCACGCGAGCACCGCCGAGTCGTCCGGCCCGCCGGCCAGCGCGACGCCCTCCGCGCCTTCGGCGACGGTCTGCGCCGCGCCGAACGCGCCGCCCGCCGCGCGGGTGAAGACCTCGAGCGTGCCGCCCGCCTCATAGGAGTTGCCCGGCTTGGCCCAGGCGACCGTCGCGGTCCCATCGGCCGAGAACGTGGCCTCGACCTGATCGCCCGAGCTGATCCCCTTGCCGCCGCTCGACAGGACCGCGGGCGCCGCCAGCGGCGAGCCCGCCGTGCCCTGGGCGACGTTCAGGCTCGAGGCGTGGCCGTTGAAGTGCGCGTCGAGCCAGGCGAGCTGCACGGCGCCGTCGGTGCCGACCGCGAGCCCGACGTCCGCATAGCCGCTCGTGCCGGGGAGCGCCTGGTCGGTGCCGAACGTCCGGTCCACCGCGGTCAGGACATGCAGCGGCGTCTCCTGCCCGGCGCTGAACTGCCAGGTCACCGCGGCCCGGCCGCCGTCACCGGCGGCGACGTTGAGGACCGGCCGGGTCGCGTACCTGCCCTGGAGGGGCGCGGGCGGCGAGACCGTCTGCGGCTTGCCGAAGGCCGCCTGACCGGGCTTGCGGACGGCGACCTGGGCCCGCCAGCCGGCCGGGTCGTGCCAGACCCACGCGGCGGCCGCGGTCCCGTCGGGCGCGACGGACAGCAGCGGCTGCGCGGAGGAGTGCGGGTCGGTGGAGATCGTGCGGGTCGCGCTGCGGGTGCCGTCGGCGGCGACGAACGTCGCCCGGATCCGCTGGAAGGGCGCATGCTTGCGCACGGTCAGGACGACCGCGTTGCCGTCGCGGTCGAGGCCGGCCGCCCACGCCTTCTCGAACGGGTCCGCGGCGGTGATCGCCGCCGGCGCGCCGAGGTTCTTGGAGAGCGCGACCGTGGGTTTCAGCCAGCCGGTGAGGACGCTGCCGCCGAACGCCCCTTGGGCGATCGGGTTGGCTTCGGTCGCGGTCGAGAGCGGGGTGGGCGCCGTCCAGGCCGCGGAAGCGGTCGCGGGCGCCAGGGCGGCGATCGCGAGGGTCGCGGCCGTGAGACGGAAAGGCTTGGACATCACATCCCAGCCTGCACGGCGCGCATGAATGTTCGGCTCCACCTAGGGTGGAGCCGACTCACACCTCTGTAGAGTCGCTTCATGAGTCGTCGCCCCACCATTCGAGATGTCGCAAGCGCTGTCGGAGTGTCGGTGACGACGGTCTCGCACGCGCTCAACGACAAGGGACGGGTGGACGCGGCTACCCGCGAACGCGTTCGCTATACCGCCGATCGCCTCGGCTACCGCCCGGACCGTACCGCGTTGCGGCTGCGCTCGGGACGCAGCGGCACTCTCGCGCTGTTGCTGCCGTCCGTCGAGCCCGGCGTCGGCGAGGACGAGCTGGGCGCGCTCGACTACTACCTGCACCTCGCCGGCGCGGCCACCCGCGCGGCGTTCGCCGCCGGTCATCCCGTCCTGCTCACGCCGCCGCTGGAGACCGCGGACGACCTGCACGACCTCGGCGTCGACGGCGGGATCGTCTGCGACCCGCTGCCCGAGGACCAGCGGGTCGAGTTCTTCGACGCGCTCGGCCTCCCGGTCGTCACGATCGAGCGCGACCCCGGCCACCCTGAGCGCCCGTGGGTGGTGCGGGCCGACAACGAGGGCAACATGCGCGCGCTGCTCGACCACCTGGCCGCCACCGGTGCCGAACGCATCGCGCTGCTGGCCGCGAGCGGCGGGTGGGGCTGGGCGGACGAGACGACCGCGGCCTACGCCGGCTGGTGCGCCGAGCACGGGCGCGAGCCGCTGATCGAGGAGGCGAGCATGCGCACCGACGAGCGCAGCGGCTACGAGGCCGCGCTGCGCCTGCTCGACCGCGCCCGCCCGGACGCGATCGTCTCGCTCGCCGAGCGCCACACGAACGGCGTCCTGCGCGCCGCCACCGAACGCGGGCTGCGCTTCCCCGACGACCTGCGCCTGGCAGCGGCCGTCGACAGCCACCAGGCACGCGACGCCGACGTCACCGCGATCGACCTGCGCCCCGGAGCCCAGGGCGAGGCCGCGATCGCGCTGCTGTTGGAACGGCTCGCGGGCGAACGCCGCGACGCGCCGCTGATCACCCCCTCCGCGCTCCGCGTACGCGGCTCCAGCTAGGGACCGGTCCCGGCCGCAAGATGGGTCTCGGGACCCTGGGAGCGCGCGCAGGAACTCCTTAGCGTTGGTCGTGTGCCCCGGCTCGCGCTCGTCGCCCTCCTCCTGCTCCTCGCCGGCTGCGGCGCCGAGGCCGTTTCGGCGCCGCCGAAGGCCAAGCCGGGCCGCGCCGCGGGCGACCACGCCGCGATCCAGGCGCGCGTCGCCGCCTACATGAAGCACATGCTCGCGGGCGAAGGCGAGCAGGCGTGCGCGCAGTTCACCCCCGAGTACCGCCGGGACATGGACACCCGCGCCGCCGACGCGGGCTACATCGACTGCGCCGCGGTGCTGGCGGGCTTCGGGACGATCGCGTCGGCCGGCGAGTCCGAGGCGTACCTGCGCGAGGCGGCGAAGCCCGAGCGCGTCATCGTCCTGCTCCAGGGCGACCGGGCACAGGCGTCGGTCATGTCGCCGCGGGGCACGCTGAGCGGGTCGCGCACCGCGCTGCGCCGGGTCGGCACGCGCTGGCTGATCGACGAGCTGGGCGTCTCGCGCACGGGCTGATGCGCCGCGATCAGCGCGGGCAGACGGCGGCCGAGCTCCTCGGCGTCCTGCTGGTGATCGCCGCGATCGTCGGGGCGGTCGTCGCCACCGGGGTCGGCGGCCGGATCGCGGGCGAGATCCACACCGCGGTCTGCCAGATCGCGGGGAAGGACTGCCACGTCGCCGCCGGCGGTGCGAAGCCCGGCGACCTCGACGGGGACGGGCTCTCCGACGCCGATGAGCGCCGGGCGGGCCTCGACCCCGCCAACGACGACAGCGACGCCGACGGCATCCCCGACGGCAAGGAGATCGAGCTCGGCACCGACCCCGCGAGCGCCGACAGCGACGGCGACGGCGTGTCCGATCGGCGCGAGGCGACCTCAGGCGGGAAGCTCGACCCGAACAGCGCCGACAGCGACGGCGACGGCCTGACCGACGGCGAAGAGCTCGCGCTCGGGACGAACCCGTCCTCGAAGGACTCCGACGGCTTCGACACGCCCGGCGACGGCCTCACCGACGCGCAGGAGATCGAGCTCGGGACCGATCCGAACAGCTTCGACTCCGACGGCGACGGCAACCCCGACGGCTACGAGGTCGAGCGCGGCGACGACCCCACCAAGGACGGGCGAAGCATCCTCAGCAAGGGCTTGGACGCGCTCGTCCTCGACGACCCCGTCAGCCTGCTCCTCCCCAGCGGCCCGCTCGCGAAGGCGCTCGGGAAGGGCTTCGAGCGCTTCGCGGTCGCCGCCAAGGGCGCGATCAAGGCGCTGCGCGAGGCCAAGACGCTCGAGGAGGCCGCCGCCGCCCGGCGCCGGCTGCTCGCGCTCTGGCGAAGCCGCGGCCGCGAGGTGCCCGACGGGACGCCGCGCCCCGCGGCCACGCCGCCGCCGTCGGTGAACCCGGAGCGCCAGGAGTTGCTCGAGCAGCTGGCCCGCAAGCTCGAGCGCAAGCGGATCGCGGAGGAATACAAGGACCGGATCGACGAGCTCCTGATCGACCCCGCCACGAACCTGCCGCGGCCGCTGGAGGCGACGGACGCCGTGATCCTCGAGTCACAGGGCAGGTTGCGAGGCCTCCGCCGCCCGGATCCGGACGTCGCCCGCGAGAACGGCGCGGACTTCGTGGAGGCCAACGGCAAGCTGTGGGACCACAAGCAGGCGATCTCCAGCGGCAAGTGGAACCAGACCAAGTTCCTCGATCGCCTCGAGAAGTACGACCTCGCGAACGGAGAGGACATCATCCTCAACGTCTCGCAGCTGTCAGCCGCCGATCTCGCGCCGTTGCAGAAGGAGATCCACGACCGCGGCTGGACGCGCCGCTTCATCCTCATACGCTGACGGGCATGGGCGTCGACTACAGCGGACAGGAGATGGTCGATGCCGACCTGACCGATGCCGACCTGCGCGACGCCCGCCTGGTCGGTACGCGGCTGCCGTACGCGGACCTGCGCGGTGCCGACCTCACCGGCGCCGACCTCACCGGCGCCGCGCTGGTGAAGGCGCAACTCGACGACGCCGTCCTGCACGGCGCGATCCTGCGCCGCGCCGACCTGCGGCGGTCGTCGTTCCACACCGCCGACCTCTCCGGCGCCGACTGCACCGGCGCCGATCTCCGCTTCACGTCGCTGTTCGACACCGACCTGAGCGGCGCGCGCCTCGACGGGGTCCGGCTGTACGGGGCCGGCCTCCACGGTGTGCGCCTGCACGGCTCGTCGCTGGACGGCCTCGTCGATCTCGAGCACGCGCATGTCCACTCGATCGACGTCGGCCCGCCCGGCGCGCCGGAGCTCCTCGAGGCTGAAGCGGCGCGCGACTGGCTCGCCGCCCACTCCACGCCGGCACCGCCGGCACCGGAACCGGACCGTCGCGACCTGCGCGGTGCGAGCTTCGCCGGCGCGGAGGCGGACCGGCAGCACTTCAACCACGCGGATCTCACGGGCGCGGACTTCTCGAATGCCTACCTGAAGAAGACCGCGTTCGACCATGCCGTGCTGCGCGGCGCGCTGCTGCGCGACGCCCATGCCGAGAGCGCCACCTTCTACGGAGCCGATCTCCGTGACGCGGACCTCCGCGGCGCCGACCTCGCCGCCGCGGCGCTGCTGCACACCGACCTGCGCGGCGCCCGGCTCGACGGCGCCTACGTCCTCAAGGCCGCGATCGAGGATGTGCAGCTCGACGGAGCGTCGTTGCAGGGCCTCGCCGGCCTTGACGACGCGCTCGTCCACTCGATCGTCGTCGACGGCCGCACGCTCGATGGAGATGCGGCTCGGGCGTGGCTTCGCGAGGCCGCGGGCGATCGGCTCCCGCGTGAGGAGCTCGAGCGCCGGATCGCCCGCCCGCTGCCGCCGGCCGCCGTCTGGATCGCCCGGCGCATCCAGCTCACCGGCGCGCGCATCCGCGCCGCCGACCTGAGCGGGCGCGACCTCTCCGAGGCCCGCCTCTCCGACGCCGACCTCCGCGAGGCCGACCTGACCGCGACCGACCTCACCCGCGCCCAGCTGCTCCGCGCCGATCTCGACGGCGCGCTGTTGGACCGGACCCGCCTGGCCGGAGCGCGGCTGCAGGGCGTCAGAGGCGCACCCCGGGTGGTCTCGATCGACACCGGGGACGAGGTGCTCACCGGCGATGCGGCGGCGGCCTGGCTCGACGAGCGCGTCCACCCGCGCGACCTGGACCACGCGAAGCTCGCGAACGCCGACCTGACCGGCGAGCGGCTCGTCGCGGCGCAGCTCACCCATGCCGACCTGCGTCGTGCGACGCTCGAACGCGCGGATCTGACCGGCGCCGACCTCAGCGCCGCGGCGCTCGACTACGCCAACCTGCGCGCGGCCGTGCTGCGGGATGCCGAGTGCGCCGGCACGTGGTTCGGGTTCGTCGACGCGTCGCATGCCGACTTCAGGCGGGCCGACCTCCGCGGTGCGAAGCTGGGGAACACCGACCTCACCCACGCGCGGCTCGACGGGGCGGGGTTCCATGCCGCCGAGCTGCGCCGGGTCCGCCTGCACGGGGCGAGCGTGCGCGGGCTCCGAGACCTCGAGTACGCCAATATCGAGTCGATCGACATCGGCCCGCCCGGCGCTCCCGAGATCCTCGAGGGCGACGCCGCCCGCGCGTGGTTAACAAGCGCGTAACCGGACCGGTGTCCCGCCGGCGCCCGCAGATGTAGGCTCGCGCGCATGCTGAACCGTCGAGCGCTGCTGCGCAATTCCGCGGCGGGTGCCGCCGTCCTGTTGTTGCCCCAGGCCACGGCCCGCGCCGCGGCCCTGCGCGACGGGAAGTTCCGCCAGGGCGTCCTCTCCGGCGATCCGACGCCCGACGGCATCACGCTGCTGACCGTCCTCGACGACGTCGAGGGCAGGGGCAGCGTCGCGCTCGAGGTCGCCACGGATTCCGCGTTCCGCAAGGTCGTGGCGCGCAAGTCGATCACGACCAGCGCGAAGGACGGCTGGTCGGTCAAGGCGCGGGTGAGCAAGCTCAAGCCGCACGAGCGCTACTACTACCGCTTCGAGACCAAGGGCTCGCACTCGCCGGTCGGCCGCTTCCAGACCGCGCTCCCCGAGGACTCCAATGAGACGGTCCGCTTCGCGTTCTTCTCCTGCGCGGACTACACGCACGGCTACTACAACGCCTACGAGCTGATGGGGCGCGAGGACATCGACTTCGTCGTCTGCCTCGGGGACTACATCTACGCCGAGAGCTACCACGCCAAGGGCAAGACCGGCGTGCGCGACGACAAGAACGGCAAGCCCAACCCCGACAACCCGGGCATCGTGCGCGAGGCCGTCACGCTCGCCGACTACCGCGGCAAGTACGCGCTGTACCGCTCCGACAAGTCGCTGCGCGACCTGCACGCGAAGTTCCCGATGGTCACCACCTGGGACGACCACGAGGTGCAGGACAACTACGCGGGCGCCGCGCCCGGCGGCGGCCTCGATCCCTCCAAGCACTACACGGCGGCCCGCAAGGCCGCGGGCTACAAGGCGTTCTTCGAGGCGATGCCCGTCATGCGCGTCGGCAAGAGCCGGATCTACCGCGCCCTGCGCTTCGGCAAGAACGTCGACCTGCTGATGCTCGATCAGCGCCAGTACCGCGACGACCAGCCCTGCGGCGACGCGACCGCCCCGCCGTGCGCCGAGCTCGACGCGCCGCGCAACTACCTCGGCCGTACGCAGATGGACTTCACCAAGCAGCGCCTGGCCGGCTCAGGCGCGGCCTGGAAGGTGATCGGCAACGAGCTGATGATGATGAACGCCGAGCTGCCGGGCGGGAACTACTACGGCTTCGACAACTGGCAGGGCTACACGGTCGAGCGTGAGGAGCTGCTGGGCCACATCAAGGCCAACGGCATCAAGGACGTCGTCTTCATCACCGGCGACATCCACACGTTCATCGCCGGCGACGTCCGCACCGCCAAGAGCCGCGGCGAGTCGGTCGCGCTCGAGTTCGTCGGCGGCTCGATCACCTCACAGTCCTTCGGCGAGACCGACCTCCCGATCGGCGGCGGCCAGGTGCTCAAGGGCAACGACGCCAACCCGAACACGGCGCCGGCGATCATCGACGCGCTGCGCGCGGTCAACCCGTGGGTCGACCAGGCCGACTTCGACCACCACGGCTACGGCCTGGTGACCGCCGACGACAAGACCTTCGACGTGACCCTCGAGCGGGTGCCGACGATCAAGAAGAAGTCGACGGCCAAGCTGCCGACCACGGGCTTCCGCTACACGGTCGCCCGCGGCCAGACGTCGATCAAGGGCGTGAACGGCCCGCCCGCTACGTAGGACAGCGCGAGGTCTTCTTCGCGCCCGGCTGCAGGCAGGACCGCGTGATCTTCGGGTCCTGCTTGCGGCCGCGGACGGTCAACAGCGCGTTCGTGCCGATCGCGCCCGGCTTGGTCACCAGGATCGTGACCTTCGTGCCCTTGGCGAGCTTGCGCTTGAGGCCGAAGCGCGAGCTCAGCGACTTCTTGCCCTTCTTGAGGTTCTTGTAGGTCTTGCTCTTGAACGGGCAGCCCTTGCCCTTGCAGGTGACCTTGGCCGTCTCGCCGCCGGCGAGGCCGGTGATCTCGACCTTGCGCAGCGCCGTCCGCGCGCCGACGAAAGCCCAGCCGAACGTGGCGCGCGCGGTCAGCACCTTGAGCGGGACGGGCGGCGTGGCGAAACTCGTGTCGGCCCCGGCGACGCTTCCCTCCTCGTTGGTGGCGCGCACGCGCACGTGGTACGTCGTTCCCGCCGCCAGCCCACTGAGGACGACCGTGACCGGCGCGCCGCCGTCGGCCGCGGGCAGCGTGACCGGCGCCGTCGTGGCGCCGTAGGTCGAGGTCGGGCCATAGTCGAAGACGACCTGGGTGGCGTTGCCGCGGGTGTCGACGGTCGCGCTGGCGCTCGCGGCGCTGGCCGCCACCGCGGTCGCGACTCCGGTGCTCGCGCGCGGCGGGCCGCTGAGGAAGCGCAGGATCCGCGTGCTCGACTGGTCGGTGAAGAACAGGTCGCCGTCGGGCCCGTTGACGATCTGCCACGGCTGGCCGCCGGTCGGGAAGAACTGCCAGTTGCCGCTCGCGTCGACGCGGGCGACGTTCGCGGAGTCCTTGCCGGTGACGTAGATGCGTCCGTCGTTGCCGGCGACGATCCCGAATGCACCGCTGAGCGTCCCGCCCGTCGGCGTGAGCTCGGTGGCGGGGGTCCCGTTGCCGAAGCCCGGCGCCAGCTTCGCGACGCGGCCCGAGCCGTAGAGCGTGATCCACAGCGTGCCGTCGCTGCTCGCGGCGATGCCGTCCGGGCTGTCCATCGTCGAGGCGACCGCTTCGACCGGGAGCGTCGCGCTGAGCGGCATCCGGCGGATGAGGTTGTTGTCGAAGTCCGGCGCGAACAGCTTGCCGCTGCTCACCGCCAGGTCGTAGACGGTGCCGCGCCCCGCGACCGGTGCCGCCAGGTCGGTGCCGTCGGCCTTGACGGACCCGATCCGCCCGCAGGCGGGCATCGAGAAGTAGATCCGGCCGTCACCGCCGTCCACGACCGCGACCGGCCCACAGGCGAGACCCGTCGGGCCGTCGTGGGCCGTCGGCGTGCCTGCGGTCGCGTCGAACCAGACCAGCTTGTTCGCGCCAGGGATCGACACCCACACGCTTCCGCCCGCGCCCGCTGTGACCGATGTCGGATTGTTCCCCACGCTGTAGCGGTTCAGCACTGTGCCGCCCGGGGTCATCCGCACGACGGAGCCGTTGAACTCCTCGGTCACCCACAGGTTCCCGTCCGGGCCGAGCGCGATCCCGTTCGTGGCCGAGAGCAGCGGCCCTCGCTCCTGGATCAGTGCGGCGCGAGCCGTGGCGGGCAACAGGGCGAGGACCGCGCCGAGCGCGATGAGAGTTCGTCCGAGCATCGTCTCGCAACGTACCGCTCGCCCGCTACGCTCGCGCCATGAATCGCCGGCCGCGCCTGGAACTGCATGGCTCGAGCGCCTCGCCTGAGGAGGCAGCGGCGGTGATGGCCGCGATCGAGCAGTTCCTGCGCGACACGGCTCCCGCACCGGCGCCGGCCTCGGAGGGTCCGAGCCCGTGGGTCAGCGCGGCGCGACTGGAGGGCGTGGAGCGCGCTCCGGCGCGCGAGCCTTGGGCGGGGTAACCGGCCGGCACGGCGGCCCCATTTGCCGGCCGACCGGTTCCCACCTTTGCGCCGCCCCCTGCAAAAGGCCCCAGGATGCGAGGGGGCGACGTTGCTGGCTCCAACGCCGCCCTCGCGCAGAACTTGCGGTCGATTCTCCGAACGTCAGTGCGCTGACAGAACCGGCGCCCAGCCGTAGGTCTCGAGCTGCGGGCGCTCGTTCGCGCGCACGATCGTGACGGTGGCGTTGCCGGGTCCGGCGACGTGCGTCGGGTCCGCACCGGTGACGTGGGAGAGCGCGGCGCGGACGACGCCGCCGTGGCAGACCACGAGCCACGTCCCGCCCTGCGCGATCAGCTCGTCGAGCGCGTTCCCGACCCGCGTTTGCAGGTCGCTCCACGACTCGCCGTCGGGGGCTCTGAGCGCGCCGCCGCGCCAAGCCGTCTCGGGCCCGGCGGGGAAGTCCGACAGCGGCCGGCCCTCCCACTCGCCCACGTTGATCTCGCGGAAGCGCGGATCGCGGCGGGCGCCGGGATAGCCGAGCAGGGCGGCGGTCTGCGCCGCTCGCTGGAGGTCGCTCGTGACGACGCGGTGGTCCTCGAAGGCCGGCAGAGCGGGCTTGAGGAGCTCCGCCTCGGCGCGTCCGGCGTCCGAGAGCGGTGGGTCGGCCTGGCCCTGGAGGCGGGCTTGGGCGTTGTGGGTCGACTGTCCGTGGCGGACGAGGAGGATTCGGGCGGATAGCATGGCGCGCCCTGATGTTTACAAGGGTGCTGGTCGCCAACCGCGGCGAGATCGCCGTCCGGGTCATTCGCGCGCTCGACGAGCTCGGGATCGAGTCCGTCGCCGTCTATTCCGAGGCCGACCGCGACGCGCAGCACGTCAAGCGCGCGAGTGAGGCCTACCTCCTGGGCCCCGGCCCGGCGAGCGAGTCGTACTTGAACGTGGACAAGATCCTCGAGGTGATCGAGCGCTCCGGCGCCGAGGCCGTACACCCCGGGTACGGCTTCTTGGCCGAGAACGCGGCGTTCGCGCGGCGCCTGGAGGAGGCGGGCGTGACGTTCATCGGTCCGCCGGCCTCGGCGATCGACGCGATGGGCTCCAAGACCAAGGCGCGCGAGCTGATGCAGGGCGCCGGGGTGCCGATCGTGCCGGGGACGACCGATCCGGTGGAGTCGGTCGAGGCCGCCGAGAAGATCGCCGAGGAGATCGGGTACCCGATCGCGGTCAAGGCCGCGGGCGGCGGCGGCGGCAAGGGCTTCCGGGTGGCGCTCGAGCCCGGGAAGCTGCGCGACGCCTTCGATGGCGCGGCGCGCGAGGGCGAGAAGTTCTTCTCCGACGCGACCGTCTACCTGGAGCGCTATCTACCGGACCCGCGCCACGTCGAGGTCCAGGTGCTGGCCGACGGGCACGGCAACGTCGTGCATCTGGGCGAGCGCGACTGCTCGATCCAGCGGCGCCATCAGAAGCTGATCGAGGAGTCGCCGGCGCCGCTGGTCGACGCCGAGTTGCGCGAGCGGATCGGCAAGATCGCTGTTGATGCCGCGCGGGCCGTGGACTACCGCGGCGCGGGGACGATCGAAGGGCTGCTGTCCCCGGAGGGCGAGTACTTCTTCTTGGAGATGAACACCCGCGTGCAGGTCGAGCACTGCGTCACGGAGGCCGTGACCGGGGTCGACATTGTGCGCGAGCAGATCCTGATCGCGGCGGGCGAGCCGCTGTCGTTCGGGCAGGACGACATCCGCTGGCACGGGCACGCGATCGAGTGCCGGATCAACGCCGAGGACGCGTCGAAGAACTTCGCGCCCGCGCCCGGCACGATCGCCGCGTATCGCGAGCCGTCCGGCCCGGGCATCCGCGTGGACTCCGGTGTGCTGGCGGGCTCGGAGATCTCGCCGCTGTATGACCCGATGGTCGCCAAGCTGATCGTCTGGGACGCCGACCGCGAGAAGGCCACGCGGCGGATGGCCCGCGCTCTGCGCGAGTTCGAGATCGATGGCGTCAAGACCCTGATCCCGTTCCATACGGCGATCATGGCCTCGCAGCAGTGGGCGAACGCCGAGACCTGCCGCGACCTGATCGAGGACAAGGACTGGCTCAAGGGCCTCGCCACGCCCGCGCCCGAAGCGGTGGAGGCCGAGGGTGAGATCGTCGCCCGCGACTACGTCGTCGAGGTCTCCGGCAGACGTTTCAGCGTCACCGTCCACGGCGAGGCGATGAACGGCACCGCGCCCGTTGCGCCGGCCGCGAAGAAGGCCGCGCCCAAGCGCGAGCGCAAGTCCTCCGGTGGCGGTGGCGGCGGCGACACGCTCGCCTCGCCGATGCAGGGAAATGTGTTCAAGGTGTTGGTGAAGCAGGGCGCGGAGGTCGAGGAGGGCGCGCTCGTGTGCATCATCGAGGCCATGAAGATGGAGAACGAGATCACCGCCCACAAGGCGGGGACGATCGCCGAGCTGCCGATCTCCGAGGGCGACGCCGTCACCGCCGGCGACACCCTGGCGGTCATCAAATGACCAAGCTGTTCGATGAAGTCGTCTCCTGGCTGACGATCCCGTCCGTCTCCGCGGGCGAGCGCGACGAGCCGGCCCTGCGGGCGGCGGCCGAGTGGGCCGCCTGGCGCGTGCGGGACGCGGGCGGGACGTGCGAGCTGGTCGAGACCAAGGGCGGGGCGCCGCATGTCGTCGGCGAGCTGCGCGCTTCGTCGCGCGAGGACGCTCCGACGATCCTGATCTACGGGCACTACGACGTGCAGGACCCGGGCGCGCCGGAGGATTGGACGTCGCCCGCGTTCGAGCCGACGGTCCGCGACGGCCGGCTGTACGCCCGCGGCGCCACCGACGACAAGGGGAACTTCCTCCCGCTCCTGCACGTCGCGTGCGAGCTGGCCCGCGCGGGTGAGCTGCCCGTGCACGTGCGGGTGCTGATCGAAGGCGCGGAGGAGACCGGGTCCGACGACGTCGGCGAGTGGGTGCGCGCGGACGCGCGCGGCGCCGACGCGGTGATCGTCTTCGACAGCGGGATGGTCGACGCCGACACGCCCGCGCTGACGCTCGCGACGCGCGGGATGGTGTTCGCGCACGTCGAGATCCGCACCGGCACGCAGCCGGCGCACTCCGGCATGTACGGCGGCGCGGCGCTGAACGCGTTCCACGCGCTGCACACGGTGCTGGCCGCCGTGCTCCCGCGGCCGGACGGACGTCTGCCCGAGCCGCTGCGGGCCGGGATCATCCCGCCGTCGGCGGCCGAGCTCGAGAGCTGGAAGTCGCTCCCGGACGGCGCCGCGGAGCTGGCCCAGGTGGGGGCGATCCCGTCGGACGCACGCGCGGTCGAGGAGTTCTACATCCGCACCACGGCCGAGCCGTCGCTGGACATCCACCGGATCATGGGCGGGCAGGCGCGGACGATCGTCGTGCCGGTGGCGAGCGCCGACCTGTCCGTGCGGATCGTCGGCGGACAGCGCTCCGAGGAGATCTCCGCGAACCTCGAACAGCTGCTGCGGGACGCGCTCCCCGAGGGCGCCGAGCTGAGCTTCATCGCCGACCGCGCCGAGGCCTCCGCCTTCGACCCGGAGACGCCGGCGCTGCAGGCCGCCCGCCGGGCGCTGGCACGGTCGACCGGCACCGAGCCCGCGCTGGTCCGGACCGGTGGGACGCTGCCGATCCTCGCCGCGTTCGCCGAGCGCGGCATCCCGGCGATCGTGTCCGGGTTCTCGCTCCCCGACGACGCGCTGCACGCGCCGAACGAGTCCTACCGGCTCGTCGCGCTCGAGCAGGGCGCCGCGGCGGCGCGGGCGCTCTACGAGGAGCTCGCCTCGCTCCGCTGATGACGAGCCTGGCACCCGGCTGCGAGGACCCACCCGCGAGTTTCAGGCATCTCGGGTGCGGCCGCGATGGCTGAGACGCTCGAGCAGCTGCTCGACGTGCTGCGGGCGCTGCCGAAGGCGGAGCGCCGAGCCGCTGCCATGCTCGACGACGCGCGCTTCGAGCGCGCGGTCGTGCTGCTCGACCGGGCCGCCGACGATGACGCCCTGCTGGCGCGCGCCGGCGGCAAGGACGGGGTCTACGCGGCGGTGGCGCTGGAGGCGCTGAGCCGCCGCGAGCCCTCGCAGGAGATCGCCCGCACGCTGTTCGAGCACCTGGCGCGGATGCGCGGGCAGCGCGCGGTGTTCCTGCTGCGCGCGCTCGACCGCCACTCCGGCCCGGAGTTCCTGACGCTGGTCTTCTCGCGCGTCGGCGAGCCGTGGCGCGGGGCGGCGCTGGAGACGCTGCGGGAGATCGCCGCGCGCCGCGGTGACGAGTCGGTCGCCGTCGCCGCCGTCCCGGACGACAAGGTGCAGGCGGCGCTCGAGCTCGCCCAGGCCCTGGACGACAACGCCGTCACCACGGTCCTGCGGCGGCGCGCCAGGCAGGAGGACATCGTCGTCGCGCTGCGGGCCATTGGGCGAGTGCGCCGCTCGAGCGAGGCGGAGACCGCGGGGGAGGAGGTCCTGCGCGACGAGCCCCTCGAAACCGAGATCGCCGCGTTGGTCGCCGCGATCCGCGGCGAGAAGCCGATCCTCGTCGTCGGCGAGCGCGGCAGCGGGCGGCTCTCCCGGCTACGCGCGGCAGCGGGCGTGCTCGCCGCCGAGCAGTGGATGACCTTCGAGGCGGGCGCCGCGGAGGTCAACGCGGGGATGACCTACGTGGGTGAGCTCGAGGGGCGCATGCGCCACATCGTGCAGACCCTCAAGGACGAGAGCGCGCTCTGGATCGTCCCCCAGTTCGAGACGCTGCTCTACGCCGGCACCTACCGCTCCAACCCGCGCGGAGCGCTCGACCTGTTGCTGGCCGGGCTCGCGGACGGCGGCGTGCATGTCGCCGGCATCCTCGACCCGGGCGCGTATGAGCGGCTGTGCCGCGCGCGGCCCGAGGTGCGCGACGCGTTCGACGTCGTGCGCGTGGCGCCGATGGACGAGCCGCGCACGCTCGCTCTCGCGGCGCACCTTTCGCCGGGAACCGACCTGACGTTGCTGCGCGAGGCGCTCGCGCTCGCCCGGCACTTCCTCGGCGACGCGGCGCTGCCGGGCGCCTTGCTGGCGCTGCTGGAGACCGCGCGGCGGCGCGGCACGGACCCGCTGGCGCTGAGCGACGTGCTGGCGACGATCACCGAGCGCTCCGGCCTTCCCGCCTCGCTGCTGGACGAGCGCGAGCGGCTGGACGTGGACAAGCTGCGCGCGTTCTTCTCCTCGAAGGTGATCGGGCAGCCCGAGGCCGTCGAGTGCATGATCGAGCGGGTCGCGCTGATCAAGGCGGGGCTCACCGACCCGACCCGCCCGCAGGCCGTGCTGCTGTTCGTCGGCCCGACCGGGACGGGCAAGACCGAGATCGCCAAGGCGCTGGCCGAGTACCTGTTCGGCTCGGGCGACCGGATGATCCGGCTCGACATGAGCGAGTACCAGAACCCGGGCTCCGCGCGGCGGATGCTCGGGGACGGCGAGCTCGACGACGCGTCGCTGGTCGCGCGCATCCGCCGCCAGCCGTTCAGCGTCGTGCTGCTGGACGAGTTCGAGAAGGCCGAGCCCGGCGTCTTCGACCTCTTCCTGCAGGTGTTCGACGACGGCCGTCTGAGCGACCCGCGCGGCGAGGCCGCGGACTTCCGCCACGCCGTGATCATCATGACCTCGAACCTGGGCGCGAAGGTCGTCACGGGCGGCCTCGGGTTCTCGCCGGTCACGGGCTTCGCCGAGGCGAGCGTCGCGGCGGCGGTCGGGCGCGCGTTCCGGCCGGAGTTCCTGAACCGGATCGATCGCACCGTCGTCTTCCGCCCACTGTCGCGACCCGTCATGCGCGAGATCCTGGCGAGCGAGCTCGAGGCGGTGCTCGCGCGGCGCGGGTTGCGGGGGCGCCAGTGGGCGGTCGAGTTCGACGACTCGGCGCTCGAGTTCCTGTTGGCCGAGGGGTTCACGCCGGACCTCGGCGCGCGGCCTTTGAAGCGGGCGGTCGAGCGGCACTTCCTCACGCCGCTGGCGCTGGCGATCGCCGGCCACGACTACCCGGGCGGCGACCAGTTCCTGTTCGTGCGGGCGGGGGGCGCCGGTCTGAAGGTCACCTTCGTCGACCCCGACCCGCCGGTCGCGGCGGCCGGCACCACCGCCGAGCCGGCCACGTTGCGCTCGCTCGCGCGCGAGGGCAAGGGCTCGCTGGAGCTGCTCGAGACCGGGTTCGCGGAGGTGTCCGAGCGCGTCGAGGACGTCGGCTGGCAGGACGCGAAGGCGGCGCTGCTGGACCGGATGACCGAGCCCGGCTTCTGGGACGACGACGGCCGCGTCGCGGTGCTGGCGGGGATCGAGCTGCGCGACCGGATCGAGTCGGGGCTGCGCAGCGCCCGGTCGTTGATGAACCGGATCCGCAACGCCCGGCGCCCGCCGGCCGAGCTCGTCCGCCGCGCCGCGCAGCGGGTCATCCTGCTCGACGAGGCGCTCGGCGCGCTCGAGGCGGGCGAGCCGGCGGACGCGACCCTGCGCGTGGAGGGCGACCCGGAGTTCGCGCCCCGGATCGTGGCCATGTACAGCGCCTGGGCACGCGAGCGCGGCATGCGCCTGGAGGGCGAGGACCTCCCGCCGGCCAACCGCCGCTACCGCTGGCACGCCACCGTGACCGGCTTCGGCGCCCTGCGCACGCTGCGCCCCGAGTCCGGCCTGCACGTGCTCGAGATCCCCGACGGCCGCGGCGGCTTCGACCGCCGCCGCGTGCGCGTCACGGTCTCGCCCGACGGCGCCGCCGGCAACCAGATCGTCCGCCGCTACCGCGAGCACCCCACGCCGCTCGTGCGCGACTCCGTCCGCAACTGGCGCACCGGCCGCCTCGACGCCGTCCTCGCCGGAGCCTTCGACCTCATCGAATAAACCCCACCTAAAGGGTCTGACCCCTTAGGTGGGCTTTAGGTTCGGGAAGCCGTACCCGGACGGGGTGCGGGAGGCCGCACCGTACAAACATCCGGGATCGGGATCAGGGGTCGTTCCCGACGCGAAAGCAGTGGTGCCGGCGGGACGCTCTGCACCATGCCCACCACCGAGACGGAACTCGTCCGCGCCGCCGCCGCCCGTTGCCCCGACGCGATGGCGGCGCTCTACCGGGCCCACTTCGGACCGCTCCAGCGGCGGGCGCTGGCGATCACCGGCTGCCCGCAGGATGCCGCCGACGCGGCGCAGGACGCGCTGCTGGCGACGTTCGAGCGGCTGCCGGACCTCGACCCCGAGGCGCTGCACTTCGGCGCCTACGCGACGATGGCGGCACGCAACCAGGCGCTCAAGCGCCGGCGGGTGGTCGCCGAGCCGGTCGAGGAGCCCGTCGAGGACGACGTCCTCGCCCACCTCGAGCGCGAGGAGCTGCGCCGCCGCGTCCGCGACGCGATCCGCGAGCTGCCCGAGCGGCAGCGCCGCGTGATCTTCCGCGCCGACTTCGAGCAGCTCCCCCGCGACGAGATCGCCCGCGAGTTCGGCCTCAACGAGAACGCGATCGGCCAGCTCCTGTTCCGCGCCCGCCGCAACCTCGAGTCGAACCTAAAGACAACTTAAGGGGTCTGACCCTTTAGGTGGGGTTTAGGTTGCGCGCGCGGGTGACGAGGGTCAGACACGTGGCGGCCAGCGCGAGCGCGACCGGCACGACGGCGAGGGCGGCGCTCAAGGACGTCGCGTCGGCGAGTGCGCCGACGGTCAGGGGTGCGAGCAGAACCGCGAACGACGTCATGAAGACCGCGCGGCCGCTGGCGAGGAGCGCGCGTTCGGGTGCGAGCGACACCGTGACCGTGAGGCCCAGGGGGAACAGGTTCCCGATCCCCACGCCGAGCAGCGCGAGGCCCAGCAGCGACTGGAGCGGCGTCGCCGCGGGCCAGAGGATCGCGAAGCCGACGGCGGTGATCACGAGCGCGATCGCGAGCAGGCGGTGCGGGCTGTGCCGGCGGGCGAGCGCGCTGCCGACGGTGCGACCGACCACGACGCCGCCGAAGTAGCCGATCATGAGCGACACCGACAGGTCGGCGGACACGTCCGCGGCGTCCTCGACGAAGCTGGCGCCCCAGGCGGCGATGCACCACTCGACCGCGGTGGTGCAGAAGAGCATCGTGGCCGCGACCCAGAACGCGACCGGCAGGCGCCCGCCGGCGACGTGGGTCGCGGGTGGAGTGGCGATCGCGACGTCGCGGTTCGACCACCAGGCGGCGAGCGGAACGAGCAGCGACGCGAGCAACGCCACACGCCACCCCGCGCCGGTCGCGGCCGCCAGCGACAGCGCGCCGATCAGCACCACGTAGGCGATGCTCGCGGCCACGTTGGCCTCGGTCAACGCGACCGCGCGCCGCTCACCGTGGTGGTCGGAGAGCAGCGCCTGGATCGTGACCAGCAGCAGCCCGCCCGCGATGCCCATGACCAGGCAGGACCCGATCGTCGCCACCGGCCCGCGCCCCGCGGCCAGCCCGACGGCACCCGCCGCCATCACGCCCGCCGACGCCCAGAACAGCGCCCGCCGCCCGATCGCCCGCTCGACCGGACCGGACACCAACCCGGCGACGACCGCACCCGCCGCGAACGCGGCGACGTGCAGCCCGCCGGCCGTGTGGCTCAGCCCGAACTCGTCCCGGAGGTGGGTGACGATGAGCCCTGGCGCGGCCTGGAGATAGGCGAACCAGGCGAGGAGCCCGTAGGCGACCCAGGTGAGCCGATCGCGGGAAAACTCCATCGGCATGGTATATCGATAAACCACATGCGGTTCAACCTCGCTTGAAGCGGCCTAAGGACGCGTCGGCGTCCAGGGCATATTCCGGCACGGAGACGCAACGGCCGTCGTCGAAGCGCACGCGCCAGCGCCGCTGGATCCACCCCGCCGCACCCACGACCGTCCCACGCGCGCCGGCCGCGACCCCCTCGGGGAGCGGCTGGGTCGTGACCACGCGGGAGCCGACGTCGATGTCGGCCGATGCCGGAGTGCCCATGTCTGCCTTAACGCTCCGGAACGGAAAAGCCTTCGGTCGTCTCCCTTACCACGAGCTCCCAGGGCTGCGGCTCGACGACGCCGGTCGCCGCGCTCGCGACGAGCTGCGCGCATCGCCGCCCCTGCGCGCGCAGCGACTGGCGGACCGTCGTGAGCCCGGCGCGCTCGCCCTCGCGGGTGTCGTCCCACCCGACCACGGACAGGTCCGCCGGGACGGAGAGTCCACGCGCGGCCGCCGCCCGCAGCGCACCGATCGCCAGCTCGTCGCTCATGCACAGCAGCCCCGTGGGCGGGTCGGGACCGTCGAGCAGGACGCCCGCCGCGACCTCGCCGTGCGCGCGGTCGTTGAGCTCCACTTCGCGCCCCGCGCTGACGCCGTAGCCGTCGAGCCGCTCACGGGTGACGCGGTGCAGCGGCTTCTCGGCCCGCAGCGGGCGGTCGGCGCGATCGGCGAGTGAGAACGGCAGGCTCAGCACCGCCAGCCGCACGTGCCCGAGCGCGCGCAGATGGTCGGCGGCGGCCGCCGCGGCCGCGCGTTCGTCGATCGCCACGAAGGGGTGGCCGTCGAGTTGCGGCCCGCTCTGCACCACCACCGGGATGCGCCGGCGCAGGGCCGCCTCGACGAGCGGGTGACCGTCGGGCAGCGAATAGAGCAGGAACGCGTCGACCGCGGCGTCGCGCACCAGGTCGGCGTCGCCCTCACCGCCTGTCGCGGGGACGAGATGCAACGGGATGCCGGCGCCGGCGAGCCCGCGCAACCACTCGACGGACGCCGGGTCCTCGAACGCGTAGGACAGGGCCTCGCCCAGCACGACGCCGAGCACGCCCGTCTTCCCGCGCCGCAGCGAGCGGGCGAGCGCGTTCGGGCCCGCGTAGCCGAGCTCGTCGGCCTTGGCCAGGATCCGCTCGCGCAACTCGGGCGAGAGCTTCTCCGGCCGGTTGTACGCATTGGACACGGTCATCGCCGAGACGCCGAGCGCCTCCGCGACCGTGGCCAGCGTCACCCGCCCGGGCGTCAGACCACCTCGGCGGTCTCGCGGTCCAGCGCCTGCGCGAGCTGCTTGCGCGAGCGCACTCCGAGCTTCATGAACGCCCGGCCGAGGTGCGTCTCGACCGTCTTCTCGGTCACGAACAACGCCTGCGCGATCTCGCGGTTGGTCTGCCCCGCCGCGGCCATCTCGGTGACCCGCAGCTCGCTCGGCGTGAGGCCGTCGCGCCCCGCGGTCGCGGTCCGCCGGGGGCGGGCGCCGGTGGCGAGGAGCTCCCGGTGCGCTCGCTCGACCAGCGGCGTGGCCCCGCAGACCGCGGCGCCTTCCTGCCCGTCGCGCAGCAGCCCGCGCGCCTCGTCGCGCTGCCCCGCGCGCACCAGCGCCGCGCCGAGGTCGACCCGCGCTCGTGCGAGCTCCAGCGCGCCCTGGGAGGCTTTGAGCGACGTCACGGCTTCGCGCAGCAGCTCGATCCGCCGCGCGCCCGACTCGGCCAGCCCCGCCGCCCGCAGCGCGACGCCGATCGCCCGCGGAGCGCCGATCGACCGCGCCAGCAGCAGCTCCTCCGCCGCCAGGCCGCGCGCCTGCTCGAGCCGCCCGAGCCGCAGACAGACCTCCGCCGCGGAGGAGCGCCAGGCGATGATCTGCGGCGTTCCGACGCCCCACTCCAGCTCGCGCGCCCCGCACGCCAGCAACTCGGCCAGGCCGCCCTCGCGGTCGCCGAGGTCCGCCCGCAACCACCCGCGGGCGTGCATCGCCTGGCTGTAGGGGAGGTCCTCCGACGGCTGCGTGGCGAAGAAGTCGTCGGCCAGGGCGAGCAGGTCGGGGCCGGCCGTGCCGCGGTCCAGCGAGGCGAAGACGACGGAGTTCAGCGCGCAGGCGAGGTAGCCCTGCGCGCCGTGGACGTCGTTGCGCAGGTCGAGCGCCGCGGTGGCGTCGGCGAGGGCGCCGGAGAGCGATCCGAGACGGTACAGGAGCAGCGAACGCAGGCTCGAGATCGCCGCGAAGCCGACGCTCGAGCCGCGCCTGCGCGTCTCGTCGAGCGCCCGCGAGTACTGCTGCTGGGCGTCGTCGTAGGCCTCGCTGAACATCAGCGCGGTCACGGCGTTGAGGAAGGTGTGGCCGCCGGCCGCGAGGTCCATTGGCAGCTGGTCGTCCGCGAGCGCGCGGCGGGCGAGCTCCGCGGAGCGCTCGGCGGGGCGCGCGGCGATGATCGTCTCGAAGGCCGACGCCGCCAGGTGCACGCGATCCAGCGCCGTGCGCGCGACGTCCGGGATCGTGATCGCCGCGATCTCGGCCTTCAGGAGCGGGCGCGCGGCGAGCGAGATGTACGCCGATGCGGTCAGTTCGACCTGCAGCTGCTCGGCCAGCGCCGGGTCCGCGTCGCCGAGGTCGGCCAGCGCGGTGCGCAGCACGTCGAGCGCGACCGGCGACTCCCCGCCGAACTTCAGGCAGCGGGCCAGCCCGAGCGCCATCCGCCCGCGCTCGCGCGGGTCCTTGGCGAGCCGCATGGCGGTGCGGAAGTGCTCGACGGCGCGGGGGGCGCCGGCCGACGCCTCCGCCCAGGCCAGCTCGGCGGTGACGGTCGCGACGTCGGCGGGCGGCTCGCCCGGCGCGTGCTCGGCGCCCCCCGGCGCGACATCGTCCGGCGCGTCCTCGGCGCCCCCCGCCGCGACGTCGGCGGGCGGCTCGCCCGGCGCGTGTTCGGCGCCCCCCGGCGCGACATCGCGGGGCGGCTCCGCCAAGGCGCGTTCGAGGTGCGCCGCGGCAGCCGCCGGGTCGCCGAGCGAGAGCGCGCGCGCCGCGGCCGCCCGCAGCGCCGCAACCACCCACTCGTCCCCGCGCGGCGCGGTCAAGGCGAGCTGCGACGCCACCTCCTCGGGCGCCGCCCCGCGCGCGTGCAGGAGCCGAGCGGCGCGGCCGTGGCCTTCGCTGCGCGCCCGCACCGGCAGGTCGTGGTAGATCGCCGAGAGCACGATCGGGTGCACGAACGCCAGCACGTCGCCGTCGCGGGTCAGCACGTCGCCTCGGGTCAGCGCCTCCAGCGCCTCCTCGGCCGTCGGCTCGTCGAAGCCGGCCAGCTCGGCGGCGAGGGCTGCGTTCGCCCCCTCGCCGAGCAGCGCGACCGCCCGCGCCATCGCGGGCGCGGTCGGGGGAAGTCGGTGCAGGCGCTGCAGCACGACGGTGGAGATCGCCTCCGGGCCGAGCTCGCGGACCGTCGCCGCCTCGGCGTCGGTCGCCCGCAGCTGCTTGTCGAGCACCTCGTGCAGCAGCTCGCGGACGAGGAACGGGTTGCCGCCCGTGGTCTCGTGGCAGGCGGCGCAGAACTTCGCGCCCGCGCCGGGATCGACGGCCGAGCGCACCCACTGGCCGACCGCCGCTCCGGTCAGCGCGGGCGGCCGGAGCAGCCGCGTGCCGGGGTCGGTGACCAGCCCGCGCAGGACCTCGGAATCCTGCTCCGGGCGCGGGCGGGTGCCGAGGACGAGCGCGACCGGGAGGTCCTCGATGCGGCGGGCGAGGAAGCCGAGGAAGCTGAGGCTCGGCTCGTCCGCCCACTGCGCGTCGTCGACGCACACGAGCAGCGGGTCGTCCGCGGCGAGGTTCGCGCACAGCCAGTAGAGGCCGTGCAGGCGCGCGTAGGAGGACTCGTCCTGGCCGCCGCCGGCGTCCTCGAACATCGAGCGGGTGAGGCCGGCGGCGCCGGACATCCAGCGGTCGCGCTCGGCGGGCTGAGCCGTGAACAGCGCGGGTTCGAACAGCTGCCGCACGACGCCGAACGTGAAGGAGCGTTCGAGCTCCGACGCGCGGGCGTGCAGGACGCGCATCCCGGCGTCGCGCCCCGTGCTGCGCGCGGCGGCCAGCAGGCGGGTCTTGCCGATCCCGCCCGGCCCTTCGACCGCGACGACCTGACCCTGCCCGGCGCGGGCACGGCCGAGCGCGGCGTCGAGCGCCGACAGCTCCTCCTCGCGCTCGAGCAGATCGAGAGTCCCGTGCACGACCGGCCTCATCCTACGGTCACCCGAACCCCGAGGGGTACGGCTAGCCCACCAGGGATTCGAGCGCCGCGACGAACGCGTCGATCGACGCGAGCGGCAGCCGGCCGTAGCCGATCACGAGCGCGGGATCGTCGTCGCGCGGGCGGAGTCGATATCCGGCCAGGCCGCGGATCCGGATGCGCCGTTCGCCCAGCTGTTGCACCACCGCGGCCTCGTCGGTTCCGGGCGGGAGGCGTAGGAGGAGGTGCAGGCCGGCGGCGACGCCGGTGACGCGGCACCTCGGCAGCCGTTCCTCCAGCGCGGCGACCAGCGCGTCGCGACGCTCCCGGTACTCGCGGCGGGTGCGGCGCAGGTGACGGTCGACCTCGCCGGTGACGAGCATGCGGGCGTACGCGCGGGCGTCGATCGCGGGGCCGCCGGAGTCGACCGACCAGCGCTCGCGGGCGATCTCCTCCGCGAGCGCCGGCGGGGCGACGAGCCAGCCGAGCCGCAGCGCCGGCGCGAGCGTCTTCGACGTCGTGCCCAGGTAGACGACGCGGTCGGGCGCGAGCCGCTGCAGCGTTCCCACCGGCGCGCGGTCGTAGCGGTACTCGGAGTCGTAGTCGTCCTCGATCACGATCCCGCCCCAGGCCAGCAACTCCCGCCGCCGCTCGGGAGCGAGCACGGCGCCGGTGGGGAACTGGTGGGCGGGCGTGACCAGCACCGCGTCCGCGTCGAGCCCGTCGAGCCGGATGCCGTGCTCGTCCACCGGCAGCCCGACCACCTCGAGCCCGGCGGACCGGATCGTCGCCCACGAGTCGTCGAGCGACGGATCCTCGACCGCGACCCGGCTCGCCCCGCGCGCCTTCAACGCGCGACACGTCAGCCACAGCCCCTGCGTGTACCCGCCGGTCACCACCAGATGCTCCGGCGCCGCGACGACCCCACGCACCCGCACCAGGTACGCCGCCAACTCGGCCCGCAACTCGTCGTCCCCGCGCGGGTCCCCGTAGTCCAGCGCGGAGTCGGGCATCTCCGCCACCACCCGCCGCAGCGCCGCCGCCCACACCCGCCGAGGGAACGCCGACAGATCAGGCGCGGTCGCGGTCAAATCTAAAGCAGGCCTGGGCCTCTTTATATTCGGCGGCGTCGTGGGTGATGGCGGGCCGCCGTTCTCGGCGCTCGAATCTAAAGACGGCCTGCTCCCCTTTAGGTTGGAGGTGCACGCGGGGAGGGGGCCGCCGTGGGGGCCGACGCCGGCGGCTGGGACGGCGCGGACGATCGGGGCGGCGCCGCGGCGGAGTTCGATCCAGCCTTCGGCGGCGATCTGGGCGTAGGCCTCGGAGACGACGCCGCGGGAGACGTGGAGGGCCTCGGCGAGGGTGCGAGAGGCGGGCAATCGCGTGCCGGGGGGCGCTCCGCCGCCGGTGATCGCGTCGCAGATCGCGTCCTCGAGTTGGGCGCGCAAGGGCGCGGCCGCGGTGCGGTCGAGTGGGGCGAACAGCTCCAAAGTGGCTCGGTTCATCGGCCTCGAAGTGGCTCTGTTGGACGGTCCACACAGACGGTACCGTCATCCGCCATGAGCGACATGCCCGAGCTGCGCCCTGGCCCCCCGTGGGCGATGGAGGAGATGATCCTGTCCGAGCCGGGGCTCGTCGCCCCGATCCTCACCTCACCGGAGGCCGACCTCGCTGCCGCGATGCTGCGCGAGACCGACACGGTCGTCGTCACCGGTTGCGGCACGAGCGAGCACGCCGCGATGGCCGGCGCCGCGCTGCTCAACGCACGCGCCCGCGACGCCTTCGAGGCGAGCCTGGACCCGCAGGCCGACGGCGTGCTGATCGCGGTCAGCCACGAGGCCGGAACCGCCGCGACCCTCGCCGCGATGAACGCGACCGACGCGCGCACGATCCTGATCACGGCCAAGCCGGACGAACCGACCGGCGCGGACCTCACCATCGCCACGCCGCTGGTCGACACGAGCTGGTGCCACACCGTCGGCTACGTCTCCCCGCTGCTGGCCTTCACCGCGATCTCCGGCGCCGCCGACGAGACGACCTGCCGCACCGTCATCGAGGGCACGCTGGCACGACGCGACCGCTTCAAGCAAGCCGCGCAGACCCTCGTCGGCTGCGAGCGCCTGATCGTCACCGGCTCGGGCGTCGACGAGATCACCGCCCGCGAGCTCGCGCTCAAGATCGAGGAGGGCCTGCACAAGCCGGTCACGCCGCTCGGCATGGAGAAGGTCCTGCACGGCCACCTCCCGGCAGCGGACGAGACCACCGGCATCGTCGTCATCCGCATCGACCCGACGAACGCGCCGCAGAGGGACAAGCGGGCGAACGACGTCAAGGCCGCGGTCAAGGAGCTGCACATGCCGACGGTGACGATCGACGACCTCCCGCAAGGCCACTCGCTCCTCGCCGGCGCGATCGCGCTGCAACTGTTGACGTATGAGCTCGTGCTCGCCGCCGGTACCAACCCCGACCTGATCCGCCGCGAGCAGCCCGCCTACAAGGCCGCCGCCGCGGCCGCCAACACGTGATCGGCGCGGCCCTCATCGCCTCGCTGCTGTGGGGGACCGCGGACTTCCTCGGCGGCCAGGCCAGCCGCAGGCATCCCGCCGCCATGGTCGCCTTCATCGGCCAGGCGGTGGGGTTCGTCGCGCTCGCGCTGATCCTGGTCTTCCACGGCGTCGACGCCAAGGCCATCGCGCCCGGGATCGTCACCGGCCTCTTGGGCGCGGTCGCCGTGCTGGCGTTCTACAAGGCACTCGCGGTCGGGACGATGAGCATCATCGCGCCGATCGTCGCCACCAGCGCGGTCGTGCCCGTCCTCTACGGCGTCTTCGACGGCGAGCGACCCGGCGCGCTCCAGTGGCTCGGGATCGTCGCCGCGCTGGTCGGCGTGATCCTGGCCTCGAGCGAGCCGGGCGGCGGGAAGGCGATCGACCAGAAGCTCGCGCTCAAGCTCGCGGTCGTGGCCGCGATCGGCATCGGGTTCTCGCTCGTCTCCCTGGACCGGGCGGCCGAGCACGACGCGCTGACCGGCGTCGCCGCCGCCCGCGCGGTCGCCGCGCCGATCCTGTTCGGCGTCGTGCTGTACCAGCGCGCCAAGGCCCCGGTGAGCGCATGGCCGAGCTTCGCCCTCGTCGGCCTGCTCGACACCGCCGCCAACAGCGCGTTCGCGATCGCCACCACGAGCGGCCTGCTGAGCCTCGTGGCCGTGCTCGGCGGCCTGTTCCCGGTGGTCACGGTCGCGCTCGCGTACGTGCTGCTGCACGAGCGCCTGATCGGGATCCAGCGCGCGGGCGTGATCCTCGCGCTCGCCGGCATCCCGCTGATCTCTTCCTAGGGAACTCTAAGTATCCGCGCAGCCGTGGCTCAGGCTCCGGAGCGATCTTGGAGCCATGAGACTCAGCCCACGGACCACACGTCACTCGGTCGACGGCGGAGCCCCCGCCGCCGGCCGCTACCTCACCGCGGACGACACGCTGCTGCCCGTCATGGGCACGGTGACCCGCCTCGGGCGCAGCCTGAGCGCGGACATCGAGATCGACGAACCCTCGGTCTCACGCCGACACGCCCTGATCGTCCGCCAGGACGGCCAGACGTACCTGCTCGACGACGGCAGCCGCAACGGCACGTGGCACAACGGCGTCCGCGTCGACCGCGCCGTCCTGCAGGACGGCGACACCATCGACCTCGGGACCGCGCGCCTGAGCTACGTCGAGGTGGCCGAGACGGCCACCGAGGACCTGCAGCTCATCGCCGCGTGAGGTTCTTGGCGTGGATCGCCCGCTGGGCCTTGGACCGGCGGGCGATCGGCAGCGCGGGGTCCTCCCCCGCCGCCAGCGCCTCCAGGTAGGCCCGGTCCTCGCGCAGGATCGCCAGCGCCTGCGCGCCGTCGATCGGCCCGCCATGGCCGGGAACCACATGAGCGGCCTCGGAGACCAGCGGCTCCAGCCGGTTCAACGTCGCGATGTAGGCCGCGATCGAGCCACCGTCCGAGATCATCGGGATCTCGACCGGCGAGAGGTAGTCACCGGCGACCAGCACGCCCGCCCACGCTGCCCAGAACGCGGTCCCGTCCGCGGTGTGCCCGTCCGCCGGATGCAGCTCCAAGGTCTCCGAGCCGATGTCGACGAAGCCCGGCACGTCGAGCTTCTGCGCGCCCGGCAGTGAGAGCGGCTTCGGCCGCTGCACGTAGAACTCGTCGTCGAACTCGCGCAGCTCGCGCTGCGCCGCACCCGGCTCGTTGACCAGCCGGCCGGCCGTGTTCTCGCCCGCGCCCAGCGGAGCGCCCGGGAACGCGTAGCCGCCCAGCAGGTGATCCCAGTCGGCGTGGGTGGCGAGCACGCCGACAACCGTGAACCCGGCCTGCTCGGCGATCGCCGGCAGGATCTCGAGCTCGTCCGGGAAGATCGGCGAGTCGATGCAGAAGGCCTCGTTGCCGTTGCGCACCAGCACGCACCCCGTCGCGTAGGCGCGCGAGGTGACGGCGATGACGTCCGCGTGGAGGCCGACCGCGCGCAATGCCTAAGCGACGCCGAGCAGCTTCGCCGCTTCAAGGAGTGTCTTGACCTCGGCGGTCGGCTTCTTCTGCGACGCGTCGAGGGTCTCCTTGTTGCGGTTGACCCAGATCACGGGGATCTTGGCCTTGATGCACGGTTCGACGTCGTAGTAGTAGCTCGACGCCACGTGCACCCACCCCTTCTTGGAGCCGATGCGACGCTCGGCCTCCTTGAAGTGCGCCGGGTCCGGCTTGTAGGAGCGCACCTGCTGGGCCGTGACGACCAGGTCGAAGTCGGTCTTGAACCAGCGACGCGTCTCGCCCAACAGCTTGTCGTCGATGTTCGAGACCAGGCCGAGCTCGAACTTCTTGCGGAAGCGCTCGAGCTGCGTGTTGGTCTCCTTGAACGCGGGCCAGCGACCGACCGAGTTCGGGAGAAAGCCGGAACGGGAGGGCTCGAGCGGCCAGCCGAGCTGGCGCGAGATCTGGACGGCGGTGCGGCGAAGGACCTCGGCGTACAGCTCGTATGAGCCGCCCTTGATCTCCTGCTGGGTCTCGAGGAAGAGCGGGACGAGCTCCTCCTTCGACAAGGTGTAGCCGTCCTTCTCGGCTTCCTTGGAGAAGGCTTCGTACGCGCCGGTCTCCCAGTCGATCAGGGTGCCGTAGACGTCGAAGGTGACGTAGGTGACTTCTTTAGGGAGCGGCATTGCGGCCGTGCATGATGACATTTCCGCGCGCGCATACCTGGAGTAGCCTTAAACACAGGACAAATCCATGTTCGCGCTCGGCCTACTGCTGGTACTTCTGGGCGCCATCCTCGTGGCGCTGGAAGCCCACGTGTCGAGCCACGGTGTCCTCGGCTCCGGCGCCATCGCCGCACTCGCCGTCGGCATCGCCCTGTTGCTCACCGCCGGCGGCAGCACCGTCCTGGTCGCGGTCTTCGGCGGGCTGACCGTCGCGCTCACGGGTGGGGCGTGGGTGTCGGTGGTCGCGCGCAAGGCGCTCGGGACCCGGCGCCTGCGGGAGCGCAACTCGCTCGTCGGGCGCATGGGCGTCGCCCGCAGCGCGGACAGCGTGTTCGTGGACGGCGCGCTCTGGCACGCCCGTCAGTGGGACCTCGAGGGGGAGGCCCCGTTCGCCCCCGGCGATCACGTCGTGGTCGAGCACGTCAACGGGCTGACGCTGACCGTCCGCCCGGCCGAAGAATGGGAGGTGTGAACCATGGTCGAGGCACTCCTCGTCGTGGTCATCGTGATCCTGGCGGCGATCGTGGCGCTGGCCGCGTCGTCGGTCCGGGTGCTGCGCGAGTACGAGCGCGCGGTGGTGTTCCGGCTCGGCCGGATGGTCGACACGAAAGGGCCCGGGCTCGTGCTGCTGGTCCCCGCGATCGATCGGATGGTCCGGGTCTCCTTGCGGACCGTCACGCTGAACGTCCCGCCGCAGGACGTCATCACCCGCGACAACGTCACCGCCCGCGTCGACGCCGTCGTCTACTTCCGCGTGATCGACCCCAACGCGGCCGTCGTCCAGGTCGAGAGCTTCCTCAAGGCGACGACGCAGATCGCCCAGACGACCCTGCGCAGCGTGCTCGGCAAGGCCGACCTCGACACGCTGCTCTCCGAGCGCGAGGAGCTCAACGAGGAGCTCCAGAAGATCATCGACGAGCAGACCGAGCCGTGGGGCATCAAGGTCTCGACGGTCGAGATCAAGGACGTCGGCATCCCGGCGGCCATGCAGCACGCGATGGCCCGCCAGGCCCAGGCCGAGCGCGAACGGCGCGCGAAGGTGATCAACGCCGAGGGCGAGTTCCAGGCCGCGGCGCGGCTGTCGGAGGCCGCGGACGTGATCTCCCAGAACCCGACCACGCTCCAGCTGCGCTACCTGCAGACGCTGTCGGAGATCGGCGTCAACCAGAACTCGACGATCGTGTTCCCGCTCGACATCGTCAAGCCGATCATGGACGCCGTCAGGGCGACGCCGGAGGCACCCGCGCAAGCGGAGCTGCCGCGCGGCAACGGGACGACCCCGCTGATCAACGGACCGGTCGCATCGCGGGGCGAGGCGCAGCGATAAAGTCGCTCGCCTCGCAATGGATCTACTCGAATATCAGGGCAAGCAACTCTTCGCCCGGCATGGGGTGCCAGTGCCCAGCGGCGCCCCGGCAACCACCGTCGAGGAGGCCGTCGCGGCGGCCGACGAGATCGGGTACCCCTGCGTCGTCAAGGCGCAGGTGCAGGTCGGCGGCCGAGGTAAGGCCGGCGGCATCAAGGTCGCGCAGAACCGGCAGGAAGCCGAGGAGCACGCGAACGCGATCCTCGGCATGGACATCAAGGGCCACACGGTCCACGAGGTCTGGATCGAGGCGGCGTCGGACATCGCGTCCGAGTACTACGCGTCGATCGTGTTCGACCGTTCCGCGAAGCGCCCCCTGATCATGCTCTCCACGCAGGGCGGCATGGACATCGAGGAGGTGGCCGACACCAACCCGGACGCGATCGCGCGGCTGCACGTCGACCCGCTGCTCGGCTTCCAGGACTTCCACGCCCGCCGGCTCGCCTTCGAGGCGGGCGTCGACGCCGACATCGTCCGGCCGCTCGGCTCCCTGCTGGCGAAGCTCTATGACGCGTTCGTCGCCGAAGAGGCGATGCTCGTCGAGGTCAACCCGCTGATCGTCACGCCCGACCGCAAGGTCGCCGCGCTCGACGCGAAGGTGACGCTCGACGACAACTCGCTCTTCCGCCACCCGGACAACGCCGCGCTGCGCAACACCGCGGCCGAGGACGCGCAGGAGCAGATGGCCCGCGAGCGCGGCCTGACGTTCGTCAAGCTCGACGGCAACGTCGGCATCCTCGGCAACGGCGCCGGGCTCGTGATGTCGACGCTGGACGTCGTCGCCCAGGCGGGCGGCAAGCCGGCGAACTTCCTCGACGCGGGCGGCGGCTCGCGCGCGGAGGCGATCACGCAGGCGGTCGAGGTGATCCTCTCCAACGAGAACGTCACCGCGGTGCTCTTCAACATCTTCGGCGGCATCACGCGCTGCGACGAGGTGGCCAAGGGCCTGATCGAGGCGTTCAACCAGATCAACCCGACCGTGCCGTTCGTCGTCCGCCTGGACGGCACCAACGACGTCGAGGGGCGCAAGCTGCTCGCCGACGCGAACCTTCCGAATGTCCATACGGAGTCGACGATGCTCGGCGCCGCGAAGAAGGTCGTGGAGCTGGCCGGCTGATGGCGATCCTGGTTACCAATGAAACGAAGCTCTGCGTCTCCGGCATCACCGGCCGTGAGGGCACCTTCCACGCGATGAACAACCGCCGCTACGGCACGAACGTGGTGAGCGGCGTGACGCCCGGCAAGGGCGGCCAGGACGTCGAGGGCGTCCCGGTGTTCAACACGTTCCACTCGGCGGTCGCCGAGACGGGCGCGAACACGGCGATGATCTTCGTCCCGCCGCGCTTCGCCGCGGACTCGATCCTCGAGGCCGAGGACGCGGGGATCTCGCTGATCATCTGCATCACCGAGGGCATCCCCGCGCACGACGAGCTGCGGGTCTACAACCACCTCGCGCAGAACGACAACGTGCGCCTGGTCGGCCCGAACTGCCCGGGCATCCTCTCGCCGGGCAAGGCCAACGTCGGCATCATCCCCGCCTCGTTCTTCAGCGAGGGCAACGTGGGCGTCGTGTCGCGCTCCGGCACGCTGACCTACCAGATCGGCAACGAGCTGGCCCAGCGCGGGTTCGGCAACTCGAGCATCGTCGGCATCGGCGGCGACCCGGTCCCGGGCTCGTCGTTCATCGACATCATCGCCGAGTTCGAGGCCGACCCGGAGACCGAGCTGATCGTGATGGCGGGCGAGATCGGCGGGTCGGCCGAGGAGGAAGCGGCCGAGTTCATCGCCGAGAACGTGTCCAAGCCGGTCGTCGCCTACATCGCGGGCTTCACCGCACCGCCCGGTAAGACGATGGGCCACGCGGGCGCGATCGTCTCCGGCAGCGCCGGCACGGCCAAGGCCAAGCAGGAGGCCTTGGAGGCCAAGGGCGTGCGCGTCGGGCGCACCCCGACCGAGGTCGCCGAGATCGCGGCCGAGATCGCCGGCTCTTTGAACCGCACGGCGTGAATGGACGCGGGAGCGTGCCCCTGGCATGCTCCCGCCCTTCCATGCCGCACCGATCGCCCCTGTCGCGGGTTGGAGGAGTCCGATGACCCGCATCCTCAGCGCCCTGGCCCTCCTCCTGCTCGTCCCCTCCGTCGCCTCGGCACGGGCGGGCGACCCGGATCGCAGCTTCGGGCGCCAGGGGACGGTCACGCTGAAGGCCACGGCCGCCGACGCGGTGGGCGGCGCGGTCAAGGTCATCTCCGGCAACCGCATCCTCGCGGGCGGCGCCGCCGCCGGGCAATTCGTCGTCGTGCGGCTGCGACCGACCGGCACGCTGGACTCGCGCTTCGGCACCGGCGGCCAGGTCGTCCCGGCGCTGCCGGGCACGACGCTCGACGGCGTGCGGGCGCTCGCGGTCTTCCGCGACGGCCGGATCGTCGCCGCCGGCACGTTGCGCGGCGCCGACGGCACGACCCGCATGGTCGCCTTCCGGCTGTTGCCCACGGGGGAGATCGACCCGAGCTTCGGGGGCGGCTTCGGCTACGTGCTGGCCGGGCCGTCGGGCTCCGAGCTCGGCGCGATGGTGATGGACGCCAACGGCAACATCACGCTCGGCGGCTCGCGCGCCGGAAACGTCCCGATCATGGTGCGGCTGCTGGCCGACGGCAGCCCGGACCTGACGTTCGGCGCCAACGCGACCGTCGACGGCGCCGTGCTCGGCATCGGCGGGCGCGTCACGGGCCTGCTGGTCAAGGCCGACGGCACGACCACGTTCACGGTCGGCGGCTCCGCGACGCAGTCGTTCCCCGCGGCCTTCAGCGTCCTGCGCGTCACGGCGACCGGCGTCCCGGATCCGACCTGGGGCGGCGGCGACGGCATCGTCTACGTCCAGCTCGGCCCCGGCACCGCGCCCGGGATCGGCGCGAGCGCGGTCCGCCAGGGCCCGAAGGGCACCACGCTCGTCGCCGGCACCGACCTGACCGCGTCCGGCACGCCGCGCGGCGCGGTCATCCGACTGCTCGCCGACGGCAACCTCGACACCCGCTTCGGCGGCCACGGCGTCGCCCGCGTCGCCCGTGCGGGCCGCGAGATCCGGATCAAGGCGATGGTCCGCGACAGCGCCGGGCGGATCCTCCTGGCCGGCTCCGGCCAGCCGCCCGAGGGCCTGGTGATGCGCCTGCGCGCCAGCGGACGCCGCGACTCCACCTTCGGCAACAACGGCATCACGTACCCGCTGCTCGGCCGGCCGCCGGGCGGCGACCCGATCTACACGACGCTCGACGCGATCGACGCCAACGGCCCGCGGGCGATCATCGCCGGCTCGGCCGCCGGCCCGGGCCAGCTGCTCCGCGGCGGCGCGGCCGGCACGATCTACACCGGCCGCTTCGCGCTCACCGTGTCGAAATTGAGGTAGGCGCACCCGCCCGGGGCCACGACGCATTCCGGCGGGCCCCGCCCGCCGCTGGTCTGGCCGGCTATGCGCCGCGGCCCCGCGCGAGCACGCTGACTCGATCGTGGAGCCAGGGCACGAACGGTTCGTGCTCGGGCTTCATCAGCACGGAGCGCAGGATGCGCACGCCGTCGGCGTCCATCTCGACGTCGGGGTGCAGTGACGCGAAGGTCTCGCCGTCGATCCGCAGTGTCGAGAGGAAGACCGGGTCCGGCGCGGTCATTCCCTCGTTGAGGATCCGCTCGGACTCGGCGTCGATCTCCGAGGCGCGGGGGCGGTTCGGGAAGTAGGAGACGATGTCGAGCTGCGGCTCGACGTGCAGGCGCAGCTCGCTCGAGACCCGCAGCAGGTCGGCCCAGGAGCGGGCGGCGCGGACGCCGGCGCGCAGGACCGGGGCGAGGTCGAGCGAGCGCAGGGTGAGCCACAGCGCGGCGGCCGCCGCGCCGGCGCGCGAGCACTCGAGCGAGATCTCGCCCAGGTGCAGGTCGCCGCTCGTGAAGTACGTGTACGGGGAGTCATGCTTGTACAGACGTCCGACGCCGGGGTCGCGGAACAGGACGGCGCCGCAACCGTAGGGCTGCAGGCCGTGCTTGTGCGGGTCCACGACGACGCTGTCGGCGTCCGCGATCGCGCGGAAGGACTGCACCGGGACGAGCTCGTCGAGCAGCGTGAAGAACCCGCCGTACGCGGCGTCGACGTGCACGCGCACGCCGTGGCGCTCGCGCCACGTGACGGCCTCCTCGACCGCGTCGACGGTGCCGAGCCCCGTCGTGCCCGCGGTCACCACGACGGTGCCGACGCGACCGCTCGCCGCCGCCGCTTCGAGGTCGTCGGTGGCGATCCCCTCCACGCCGAGCACGGCGCACATGCGCGAGTGGGTGTAGTGGGCGTCGGTGGCGAACGCGATCGCCTTGCCGGGGTGCAGCTCGCGCGCGACCCACAGGGCCTCGAGGTTCGCGATCGTGCCCGAGCTCGTCAGGTGGCCGAGCGCATCCTCCGGGAACCCGAACATGCGCCCGAGGTCGCCCATGACCTCGACCTCGAGCTCACTCGTCGCCGGCCCGCCGTCGAGCGCGTGGTTGTTCGCGTTGACGTGCATCGCGGCCGTGTAGGCCGCGATCGCCACCGGGTGCGGCGGCTTGAGCATCTGCCCCGCGTACCGCGGGTGGTGGAACGGATACGACCGCGCCATGCGCGTGCTGAACTCGGCGAACGCCGCCTCGAAGCGCTCCGGGTCCGGCGCGAGCGCCGGGTGGGAGGGCGCGGGGCCGGCGGCGGAGCGCCAGTCCGCGACGGCGTCGAGAGCGCGCGCGATGTAGTCCATGGGCAGGTTGTAACCAAAGTGCGTCACGGCCGCGCGCCACGGCCCGTTTACCCTCGCACCATGGCGCCCGCGACCCTCAGACTCCGCTCCGACGAGCGCCTCGTCGCCCTCTTCCGCGCCGGACGCGAGGACGCGTTCGACGTCCTCCACGAGCGCCATCACCGGCGCCTGCACGCGACCGCGGCCCGCGCGCTGCGGGGCTCGGGGGTCGACGCCGAAGGCGTGGTGCAGGAGGCGTTCCTGCGCGCCCACCGGCAGCTGCGCGACGACCGCCGCCCGATCGAGCTCAAGCCGTGGCTGCACCGGGTGGTGCGCAACCTCTGCATCGACGAGCTGCGGCGCGAGCGCCCGACGTCCGAGCTCGTCGAGTCCGACCGCGCGGGCGAGGACGTCTACAGCACGCTCAGCCGCCGGCACGAGCTGCGCCGCTTGATCGAGGACCTCGCCGACCTGCCGGAACAGCAGCGCGCGGCGCTGCTGATGCGCGAGCTGGACGGGATGTCGCACGAGGAGGTCGCGAGCGCGCTGGACGTCTCCCCCGCCGCGTCGCGCCAGTTGGTCAAGCGCGCTCGCAGCGGCCTGGCCGCCGCGGCCGAGGCGCGCGACGCCGAGTGCGCGGACATCCGCGAGCTGCTCCTCACCGCCCACGACGAGCGCCGCCGCCCGAGCGAGCACGCGATGCGCCACGTGCGCGGATGCGCCGCCTGCCGCGAGTTCCGCGACGGGCTGAAGGCGACGCGGGCGAAGCTGCGTGTCCTGGTCCCGCCGATCGGGATGGGGCCGCTGGCGGGACTGTTGAGCGGGGTGACCGGGGGCGGAGGGGTCGCGGCCAAGGTCGCCGCCGGCGCGGCGACGGTCGTCGTCGCCGCCGGCGGCGTCGCCGTCTGGCAGGCGGGCGAGCACCATGTGGTGCGAGGTTCGAGTCCGGGCGTGGAGGCCGGTGGCAAGCAGCTGATCGGCAAGCCGATCCGCCCGGGGACGAAGCTGCCGGCGAACGTCGCGATCGCGAGCCTGACCGTCCAGCTCGCGGACGGCGAACGTCATCAGGCGACGGTCACGTGCCCGGTGGGCATGATCGCCTCGGGCCTCGCCGAGCCGCGCACGCAGGACGGCAAGTCCGCCCTCCGGCAGCTGCGCATGTACCAGTACTCCGACCGCGACATGGATCTCCTCCAGGAGAAGTCCGGCCGCCGCACGCCCGTGATCCGGTACCGCGCGAAGACCCCCGCGCCCGGGACGGTGATCAGCGTGGGGACGTTGTGCAAGAGAAGCTAGGCTCAAGCGCCATGGCCACGATCTCCTTCGCCCGTGGGGCGCCCTCTCTCGACATCGTCGACGTCGAAGGCCTCAAGAAGGCCGCGCAGCTCGCGTTCGAGAAGGATCCGGCGGGGACGACGGCCTACGGCACGTCCGTCGGGTACGTGCCGTTGCGCAAGTGGATCGCGTCCAAGCATGGGGTCGAGCCCGAGCAGGTGCTCGTCACCAACGGGTCGATGCAGGCCGACGCGTTCCTGTTCGAGCTGCTCGTGCAGGCGGGCGACGCGGTGGTCGTCGAGTCCCCGACGTACGACCGCACGCTGCTGAACCTGCGCAACCGCGGTGCCGACATCCACATGGTCGACCTCGAGACCGACGGCATCTCGACCGACGCGCTCGAGACCACGCTCAAGACGGTCTCGCCGAAGCTCGCGCACATCATCCCGAACTTCCAGAACCCGGCCGGCTACACGCTGTCCGCGGCCAAGCGCACGCGCCTGCTGGAGCTCGCGGAGGAGCACGACTTCACGATCTTCGAGGACGACCCGTACGTCGACATCCGCTTCGAGGGCGAGACGATCGAGTCGATGTTCTCGCAGGACAAGGCCGGCAAGGTCGTCTACGCGAGCTCGTTCTCCAAGACGGTCTGCCCGGGCATCCGCGTCGGTTACCTGGTCGGCCCGCAGGCGGTCATCAAGCAGATCCAGACGATCGCCACGAACACCTACATCTCGCCGAACATGGTCGCTCAGGCGATCGTGTACCAGTTCGCCTCCACGGGCGGGATGGACGGCGCGATCGCGACGGTCAAGACGGCGCTGCGCGCCCGCCGCGACGCGGTCGTCAACGCGCTCCAGCGCGAGCTGCCCGAGGCGAAGTTCGCCGCGCCGTCCGGCGGCTACTTCATGTGGGTGGAGCTGCCCGAGGCGGTCGACGTGGCCGAGCTCGAGAAGGCGGCCGCGGAACGCGACGTGCTGTTCGTGAAGGGGACCGACTTCCTTCTGGAGGGCGGCCAGAACACCCTTCGCCTGGCGTATTCCGGCGTGACCCCCGAGCAGATCGACGAAGGGATCACGAAGCTGGCCGACGCCGTGCGAAGCCTTGGCGTCGCGGCATAACTACGGTTCCGACCCCTCGCAGTACGGCGTGCTGTACGGCGAGGGGCCGGTGGCCGTGCTCATCCACGGCGGCTTCTGGAAGGCCGAGTACGGGCTGGAGCTGATGGATGCGCTGGCCGCCGATCTGACGTCGCGCGGGTGGGCGGCGTGGAACATCGAGTACCGGCGGCTCGGCAACGGCGGCGGCGTGCCGGCCACGCTGGACGACGTGAGCGCCGCGATCGACCACCTCGCGGAGCTGCCAGGGGTCGACCTCAGCCGGGTGGTGACGATCGGCCACAGCGCCGGCGGGCACCTCGCGGCGTGGGCCGCGACGCGCGATCATCACCGCGTGGCCGTCACCGGCGTCGTCTCGCAGGCGGGGGTGCTCGATCTGGAGCGGGCGAGCGAACTGCGCCTGTCCAACGGCGTCGTCGAGCGGTTCCTGAAGGGCCATCCGACCGACATCGCCTCGCCGATCGAGCGGCTCCCGCTCGGCGTTCCCGCCCTGTTGACGCACGGCGGCAAGGACGACATCGTCCCGGTCGAGATCTCCGAGCGCTTCGCGCGGGCGAGCGGCGCGTCGCTGATCGTCGAGCCCGAGGAGGACCACTTCGGCCACCTCGATCCCGCCAACCCGCTGTGGAAGGCGGTGACCGCGTGGCTCTGACGCGCGAAGAGGCGGCGCAACTGGACGCTCGCGATGCGTTGGCTGGCTTCCGCGACCGCTTCGTGATCGCCGACGAGCACCGGATCTACCTCGACGGCAACTCGCTCGGGCGCCTGCCGAAGGGCACGCGCGACCGGCTGCACCGGGTGATCGACCAGTGGGGCGACGAGCTCGTCTCCGGCTGGCCGGACTGGATCGAGTGGCCCACCCGCACCGGCGACGCGCTGGCCGAGGTGCTCGGCGCGGACCCCGGCACGGTGCTCGTCACCGACTCGACCACGGTCAACCTCTACAAGCTCGTCAACGCCCTGCTCGACGCCGACCCGTCGCTGCGCACCGTCGCCACCGACGTCGGCAACTTCCCCACGGATCGCTACGTGCTCGAGGGCATCGCGCGCGCCCGGGGAGTGGAACTCGAGCTGTTCGAGAAGGACGAGGTTCCCGAGGGCGCGCTCGTCGTGCTCTCGCACGTCGACTACCGCACCGGCGAGCTCGCCGACATGGAGGCGATCGACAAGCGCGCGACGGTCGTCTGGGACCTCAGCCACTCCGCGGGAGCCGTGCCGGTGCGGTGCAAGGCGCGCGGCATCCGCTTCGCGGTGGGCTGCACCTACAAGTACCTGAACGCCGGCCCGGGCGCGCTCGGCTACGTGTACATCGCCGACCCGGATGCTCTGCGAACGCCGATCCAAGGCTGGTTCGGGCAGGACGACCAGTTCGCGATGGAACGCCCCTACGCGCCCGCCGACGGCATCACCCGCTTCATGGCCGGCACGCCGCCGATCCTGGTGCTGGCCGCGGTCGACGAGGGCGTGCGGATCACCGCCGAGGCGGGCATCGACGCGCTGCGCGAGAAGTCGATCGCGCAGACGGAGCTGATGATCGCGCTGCACGACGAGTGGCTGGAGCCGCTCGGCTTCACCCTGGGCTCGCCGCGTGAGGCCGCGCGGCGTGGCTCGCACGTGTCGTTGAACCACCCGGAGGCGTGGCCGATCTGCCGCGCGCTGATCGAGCGCGCCGATGTCATCCCCGACTTCCGCGGCCCGGACAGCGTGCGGTTGGGCATCGCCCCGCTCTACACGCGCTTCGTCGACATCTGGGACGCGATGGACCGCCTGCGCGACCTGGTGGAGCGCGGCGTCCAGCGCGAGGTCGACCAGACCCGCGCCCGCGTCACGTAGGGAATGCGGCTCGCCGCCGCGGGCCTCGTCGGGCTCGCCCTGTGGGTCGTGGTGCGGGGGCACGACGCGTACGACATGGCGTATGCGCTCCTGTGGGGGGACGAGCTCTGGCACGGGCACGCGCCGTCGTTGCGCGGGGCGTTCGCGCCGACGCCGCACCCGCTGGCGAACCTGCTCGGGCTGGTGGTCGCGCCGCTCGGGCGACCCGCGAGCGCGGACGCGTTCCGGCTGGTGATCGCGGTGTCGTTCGGGGCGGTCGGCGTGGCCGCGTTCGACGTCGGGCGACGGCTGTTCGACAGCGTCGCCGCCGGGGTGCTGGCGGCGGTGCTGCTGCTCACGCGCCCCGCGCTCGTCGCGGGCGCGTTGCGGGGGTCGATCGACATTCCCGCGCTCGCGCTGACGCTGTTCGCGCTCGACGCGCTGCTCCGCCGGCGGTTCACCGCCGCGCTGGTGCTGCTGGGCGTCGCCGGGCTGCTGCGGCCGGAGGCGTGGCTGCTGTCCGTCGCCGTCGCGGCGTGGTGCGTGTGGCGCGAGGGCGGACGGGTGAAGGTCGTCGCGCTCGCGCTCGCCGCCCCGCTCCTCTGGTGCGCCGCGGACCTGGTGGTCACCGGCGACCCGCTGTTCTCACTGACCGGCACCCGCTCGCTGACCGAGGAGCTCGGGCGCGCCAGCGGCGCGTCGAACGCCCCGCTGCTGGTCCCGCAACTGCTCGAGAGCGTGATCGGGCTGCCGCTGATGCTCGCCGGAGCGGTCGCGTTGCTCGCGTTGTCCGACCGGCCGTCGCCGCGCTTCAAGGTGACGCTCGCCGTGCTGCTGGTCGCCCTGGCGACGTTCGTGGCGATCGGCGCCGCGGGCCTCCCGCTGCTCGCCCGCTACCTGCTGCCCGCCGCCGCGCTGCTGGCGATCCTCGGTGCCGGGGTGGCGGCGAGCTCGCCGCGCGCCGCCGCGCCGCCGCCCGCCGCCGCGCCGCCGCCCGCCGCCGCGCCGCCGCCCGCCGCCGCGCAGCCGCCCGCCGCCGCGCAGCCGCCCGCCGCCGCGCAGCCGCCCGCCGCCGCGCAGCCGCCCGCCGCCGCGCAGCGGCGGGCCGCCGCGCCGCCCCAGGCCGCGCTGTTGCGCGTCGTCGCGGTCGCGTGCATCCTCGCGGCCGTCCCGGCGACCGTCACCGGACTGCGTGACACCGTCACCGACTCGCGCGATCGCCGCGCCGCGCAGGCCGACCTGCGCGCGCTCGACCTCAGCCACGCCTGCGAGCCGCTCAGCGCGGTCACCTACCGCCAGGTGCCGCTGATCGCGTACGCGAAGGACCGTGCTCCCGCCGGCATCCTCCCGACGCCGGAGGGCGCCGCGATCGTCCTGCCGCGCAGCGCCCGCGCCGTCGAGAGCCTGCAGAGCGCGAGCGACGAGGCGCCGCTGTTGCTGCGCCCGCCGCCCGGCTATCGGATCGGCGCCCAGTCGCGCGACTGGGCGCTCGCCACTACCTGCGAACCGGAGGCGCCGGCGGCACGCTGACCGTGAAGCGCGCGGTCTTCAGGTACCGATTGCGCTTCGGCGGCGTGACGACCACCGTCAGCGACTTCACCGTGCCGAGCACGCTGTGCGGGACGGTGAACGTCGTCTTGACCGCACACGACCGCGTCAGCTTGACCGACTTGCGCTGGAGCACCGTCTTGCCGTTGCGGATCTCGGCCGTCACCGACCCGCGGCACGCCTTCGCCCGCTTTGAGGCCTTGACCTTCAGGCTTCGGTTGAACGGCATATGCAGCGGGCTGTTCGCGAACGGCTTCGCCACCGGCGCGGGTATCGGAACGGCACGCGGCGGCGTCCCGATCGTCAGGACCGAGCCGCCCGGGGTCGCCGTCGGCTGCGGGCCGGCCGTGCCCGGCGCGTAGATGTAGCCGTAGGTGTACGGCTCGTCGCCCTTGAAGCCGCCGTCGCCGTCGGTGTCGGCCCAGACGTCGATGCGCTGCTCGCCGCCGCGTCCAGGGACCGTCAGCACGGCCTTGCCGTCGGCGCCGATGGTCGCCGTCCCACCCCCGCCGCCGGCCGACCAGATCAGCTGCTTGCCGGCGAACCCGCGCTCGTCATAGACCAGGGCGTCGATGATGGTCGGCGCGTTTGCCGTGGGCACGGTGCGGGCCTTCAACTGGACCTCGCGCGACCGCGCCAGCGTGACCGTCACGGTGAAGTCGGCGGTCTCATCCGGTGCCAGCGTCTGCACGTCCCAGGCCATCGCGATCTCCGACTCGTGCGACGGGTAGCCGTCGTCGTGCTCGATGCTGTCGAGCGGTGGGGCGGTGGCGATGGACGCATCGACGCGGTGCTGGGTGCCACCGGCGGTCCAACTCGACGCGGGCGGCGTCGCGCCGCTCAACGTGATCGCGCCGCCGAGCATCGGGTTGCGGACGGTGACGCTCAGCGGCGTGACCGTGTGCCCGAACGAGGGCTTGCCCCAGTACCCGAAGCCGGTGGTCGCGACCAGCGGCCGGACGCGCTGGTCGACCGTCGTCCGGTTCGTTATCGACCAGGTGAGCGTGTACGCGCTCGCGCCCGCCGCGACCTTGGCCGTCTGCACGACGTCGAGGTACTTCGTGTCGCCCGAGACGGCCGAGAAGTGCGCCGCGCCGGTCGCCGGGTTGCCCGGCACGACCGGGTCGAGCGTCGCCGGCTCGAACCACTCGGAGTCTCCGTAGGGGTCGTACCACGAGAAGTGCTTGCCGGCGTCCGGGAGCGCGACGTGCAGCGACGTGTCCGAGTCGCCGAGCGTCAGCGCGTCATGCCCGGAGAAGAACCCGTAGGTGATGTTCGCCTCGTGCTGGCAGACGCGGATCACGTCGCCGTTGATCGCGCGGGCGTACTCCGTCGAGGTCATGCACTTCTCAGGCACATAGCCGAGGAAGCTCGCGTAGCCCTCGACCCCGCGCAGCACCCGCGCGAACCCGTTGCCGCCCAGCGCCGCGAGCAGCCCGCCGGCGATCAGCAGCATGGCGAGGGAGCGCCCGGCCAGACGCGCGGCCCGGTTCATTCGCAACCCACCGGCTTGCGCGCGCCCGGCGGCAGGCAGCGCGTGGTCACCTGCGGCTGGCGCTTGCCGCTGCGCATCTTGAAGATCTTGACCGCGGCGATCGCCCCCGGGCGGCTCACGGTCACCGTGATCGTGGTCCCGGCTCTCATCCGCTTCTTGCCGACGAGCGGCTTGAGGCTGACGGTCCCGCGCGCGTTGCGCTTCGTGTAGGTCTTGCGCGCGCAGCCCTTCGGGCAGGACGCGGTGACCGTCGAACCGGCCGGGACCTCCTTGACCGCGAACGTCGTGAACCGGCTCTTGTCGAGGAAGAACCCGAGGGTGACCACGACGCGCTCGAGCTTCTGCGGCGCCGGAGGTGCGGACGGCGGCGTCGGCACGACCGTCTGCGCGGGCACGACGACCGTCGGGGCCGGAACCGGAGCGCCCGGCGGGACCCACACGTACGCGTTGCGGTAGGGCTCGTTCGAGTCCCAGAAGCCGCTGTCGTTGATGTCCGCGTAGGCCACGACCCGCTGCAGGCCGGGCTGGCTCGGCACCGCGAACGACGTCTTGCCGTTGCTGTCGATCGCCGCGCTGCCCTTCGCGCCGTTGCGCCCGAACGACTCCCAGCGCAGCGACCGCCCGTTCAGCGACCGGTCCTCCCAGATCGTGGCGTTCAGCGTCGTCGGGCCGGCCATGCTGGGCGCGGCTCCGCCCAGCGCGAGCTCGACCTCGCGCGGCCGCTGCAGCCCGACCGACACGCTGTAGCGCGCGGTGGCGTTGGCCGCGAGAGTGACGATCGGCCACGCCAGCGCCATCTCGGCGTCATGCGACGCGGTCGTCGCGTCCGCGTGCAGCGCGTTGTCGAGCGCCGGCGCCGCCGGCGTGGTGGCCGCGTGGCGGCGCGTCCAACTGCCCGCCGTGAACCCGCTCACCGCGGGCGATCCGTCGCCGGTGTACTCGCTCAGCGTGATCGAGCCGCCGATCGACGGATTGCGGGCGGTGATCCGGCGCGGGGCGGTCGCCGTCGCCCAGTCGGGCGCCCCCGACCCGTAGGACGTGGAGGCGACGAGCGGGCGGATGCGCTGCTGGACGCCGCTTGTGTTGGTCACCGTCCACGTCTGCGTGTAGCCGGCGGACCCGACGAGCGGTCGGGTCGTCTGCGTCACGTCGAGGTACTTCGTCGACCCCTCGATCCCCGAGTAGCGCATGACGCCGCCGTCGGCGAACAACGGACGGCTGAACGACAACCAGCTGCCCGTGGCGTTGCTGCCTTCGTTGATCCAGCCGAAGTGGCGCTTGGCATCGGGCATCGCGACGTAGAACGTCGTGTCCGAGTCGCCGATCGGATACCACGGGTGCCCGGCGTAGAACGCGTAGACGAACCCGGCATCGTGCTGGCAGACGCGAACCGGGTCGCCGTTGAGCGCCCGCGCGTAGCTGGTCGAGGTCCCGCACTGCTGCGGTACGTAACCGAAGTCCACGTAGCCGCCGGCGGCGCGCAGGATCCGGGCGACACCTTCGCCCCCGAACGTGCTCAGAAGCGCGCCGGCGATCAATGCCAGCGCGAGCGCCCTCGCGGCGCTGCGCGCACCGCGATGCCCCGTCCGTACGGCTCCATCCTCAGCCATGCCCCAAACCCTCTCTCGGTACTGACCGGCGCGACCGGCGCACTATGTCGAAGGGAGGGGCAGCGATCAAGTGATCCTGATCAGAAGGCTGGGTCTACTTCGAGCCGGCCATCGCCTCCTCGGTGCGTCGCTGCATCTCCTCCTCCGACATGTCCTCGGTGTGCGTGGCGAGCATCCAGCGGTGGCCGAAGGGGTCGCGCAGCGAGCCCGCCCGGTCGCCGTGGAACTGGTCCGCGGGGCGGTTGACCTCTGTAGCGCCCGCGGCGATCGCCTTGTCGTAGAGGGCGTCGACGTCCTCGGTGTAGATCAGGATCGAGGCCGAGAGCGGCTCGCCCGCCACCGGCGCGGCGAGGCCGAACTGCTCGAAGGGATCGCTGACCGAGAACAGCGAGTCGCCGATCCGCAACTCGGAGTGCATCAGCTTGCCGCCCATCACGAGCTTGCGGACGACCTCGGCGCCGAACGCCTGCGCGTAGAAGTCGAGCGCCTCGAGGCCGCGGTCGACGGTGAGGTTGGGGGTGAGGGAGTGGTAGCCCTCGGGAATCGGCTTGGCGGTCATACCGACCACCGTATTTTGGCTCTACGGCGCCGTATTGTAAGAACGCGACAAGCTCTGGACGACGACCTCGGCGCTGGTGGCGTCGAGTTCGTCGACGAGCCGGCGGCCGAGCGCGTCGGCCTCTTCGAGCGCCACGCGCCCCGCGTCGGTGAGCGTGACCACGTAGCGGCGGCGATCGGTCTCCGACCGCTTGCGTTCGACCAGACCGCGCTCCTCCAGCTTGTCCAGCACCGGCACGACCTGCGCCGGCAGCAGCCCGCACAGACCGGCCAGCTCGAGCTGCGACGGCGGGTCGTCCGAGCTCAACACCGCCAGGAGCATGTACTGCCGCCCGCTCAGTCCCATACCGGCGAGTGCGTCCTCGGCGCGATCGACGATCTGGTTGCCGATCTTGACCAGCAGCAGGGCCGGACGGTCGGTGATGCCGCGAGGAAAGCTCACAAGGTCCGAGGATAGACACGAAAAATCATTCATGCCTTGAATCATTCACGATCGGGGCGTATGGTGCCACCCCATGACCGTTCAAGCGATGAATGATTCACGAGCCAGGAGCAAGTGGCTCGCTCTGGCGGTGCTCGCCGTCGCGCAGTTCATGGTCGTCCTCGACGTCACGATCGTGAACGTCGCCCTGCCCGCGATCCAGACCGATCTCGGGTTCTCCGCCGACAGCCTCCAGTGGGTCGTCAACGGCTACACCCTCGCCTTCGGCGGCCTGCTGCTGCTCGGCGGCCGCGCGAGCGACCTCCTCGGCCGCCGCAGGCTCTTCGTGATCGGCCTGGCGCTCTTCGGCGCCGCCTCGCTCGCCGGCGGCTTCGCCCCGAACTCAGAGACGCTGATCGCGGTCCGCGCGATCCAGGGCATCGGCGCCGCGCTGCTCTCCCCCGCCGCGCTGGCGCTGCTGCAGGTCGCCTTCCCCGCGGGCCGCGAGCGCAACATCGCGCTCGGCATCTGGGGCGCGCTCGCCGGCATCGGCGGCACGCTCGGCGTCGTCGCCGGCGGCATCCTCGTCGACGGGGCGGGCTGGGAATGGATCTTCTTCGTCAACGTCCCCGTCGCGATCGGCGGCATCATCGCCGCACCGCGCTTCCTGGCCGAGAGCCGCGGCAAGGCCGGCAGCTTCGACTTCACCGGCGCGATCCTGGCCACCGGCGGCCTGCTCGCGCTCGTCTACGGCGTCATCCGCACCGACGCCTCCGGCTGGGGCTCCGCCGAGGTGCTCGGCCTGTTCGGCGCGGCGCTGATCCTGCTCGGCGCGTTCGTCTACGCCGAGTCGCGCGCCAGCGACCCGCTGGTCCCGCTGCGGCTCTTCCGCATCCGCGGGCTCGGCGTCTCCACGATCGCGCTCGCTCTGAACGGCGGCGCCTTCCTCGGCATGTTCTTCATGAGCGCCCTCTACCTCCAGCAGGTCCACGGCGACACCGCGCTCCAAGCCGGCCTGCACTTCGTCCCGATGGGGTTCGCCGCGATCGCGTCCGCGGTCGTCGGCGCCCAGCTCGTGACGCGACTGGGGACGCGCGCGGCGTACATCGGCGGCTCGGCGATCGGCGTGGTTGGGCTGCTGTTGCTCAGCCGCGCCGGCGTCGACGCCTCCTTCACGGCCGACATCCTCCCCGGCCTGGTGATCTTCGGCCTCGGCCTGCCGCTGGTCGGCGTCGCCAACCAGATCGCCGCCGTCGCCGAGGTCCCGCACGAGGACGCGGGCGCCGCCTCGGGCATCGTCACCACCGCGTTCCAGGTGGGCGGGGCGATCGGGCTCGCGCTCGTCTCCACCGCCGCCACGACCCGCGTGGGTGACGCGCTCGCGTCCGGCGCGACCCAGCCGCAGGCGCTCGCCGACGGCTTCGAGCGCGGGATCATGGTCGCCGCCGGCATCGCCGTGCTCAACCTGCTCGTCGGCGCGGTCCGCGCGCCGCGCATCAAGCCTGACGCGGCGATGGTCGCCGAGGCGACCGCCGGGTAGATTCCGAAGGGCCGTGGGAGGGCCCGATCTAGACAGCCGCCGCGGCATCCTGCACCCGGATGCCGCGGCGCGGCACTTTCGCCTCACGCGCTACGCGCCGTCCGCCGACCTCGCCCACCTCGTCGACCGCCACTGGGTGGTGGCGTGGAGCCTCGAGGAGCCGTACACGCAGGAAGTGGTCTCGCACCCCAGCTTCCACATGGTCTTTGAACCGGACGCGGACCTCATCTACGGCGTGGTGACCAAGCGCTTCCGGCGGCAGCTACGACGGTCGGGGATCGCGGTGGCGACGAAGTTCCGGCCCGGCGGCTTCCACCCGTTCCACCCGGTGCCCGCCCACACGCTCACCGATCGGACGATCCCGGTCTCCGCGGTGTTCAGGCCGATCCGCGTCGAGGGCGACGAGCGCGAACGGCTCGCGGAGATGGAGGCCGCGATGCGCGACGCGGACCCGCCCGACGACCCGCGCGTGGCGGAGATCGCCGAGCTCTACGCGGCGATGCTGCGGGGCCCGATGAGCGTCGAGGAGCTCTGCTCGCATGCCGGGTACTCGAAGCGCACGCTGCAGCGGCTGTTCCGCGAGTACGTGGGCGTGACGCCGAAGTGGGTGCTGCAGCGGGTGCGTCTGCACGAGGCCGCCGAGCGGATGGAGGACGGCGAGCGCGACTGGCCGCGACTGGCCGTCGAGCTCGGCTACTTCGACCAGGCGCACTTCATCAAGGCGTTCAAGGCCGCGATCGGCCGCTCGCCCGCCGACTACGGGCTGAACACGAGCACGATGTAGACGAAGAAGACCAGCAGGTGCACCGCGCCTTCGAGGACGGTGGTTCTCGGCCCGGAGAACGTCACGATGCTCAGCAGCAGCGTCAGGACGACGAGCACGATCCCCGTCGGGTCGAGGCCGAGGATCACCGTCTCGCCCGTGATCAGGCCGATCGTCAGCACCGCCGGCAGCGTCAGGCCGAGGGTGGAGAGACACGCCCCGAGGCACAAGTTGACCGTGCGCTGCAGCTGATTGCGCGAGGCGGCCTTGAGCGCGCTGATGCCCTCGGGGGTGAAGACGATCATCGCGATCAGCACGCCGGTCAGCGCGCCCGGGGCGCCGATCGCCTTGATCTCGGCGTCGACGACCTTGTCCAGCGACTTGGACAGCAGCACGATCGGCAGGGCGCCCGCGACCAGCAGCGCGACCCACTTGCCGATCTCGCGGGGCGTCGGGTCGGGGACGTCGTGCTCCTCGATCGGCCCGTGCACGAACAGGTCGCGGTGGCGCCCGGTCTGGATCAGGATGAAGATCACGTACAGCGCGATCGTCGCCCCCGCGAACAGGATCGCCTGGGTCGTGGAGAGCGTCTGCGCGTCGGTCGAGGTCGTGACGCTCGGCAGGATCAGCGCGATCGTGACCAGCGGGATGATCACGCTCAGGTACGCGCTCGCGCCCTCCAGCGAGTAGTCCTGCGTGTGGTGCTTGAGCCCGCCGATCACGAGCGAGAGCCCGATCACGCCGTTGAGCACGATCATCATCACCGCGAACATCGTGTCCCGGCCGATCGTCGGCGCCCCGCCGCCGAGCATCACGGTGCTGATCAGCATCACCTCGATGGCGACGATGCTGAACGTCAGGATCAGCGTCCCGTACGGCTCGCCGAGCATCTCCGCGAGGTGGTCGGCGGCGACGATCACGCCGAACGCGCACCACAGGATCACGCCCAGCAGGACGATCGCGAGGAACGTCGTCAGCGGGATGTTGTCCAGGTTGGACTTCGAGAGGATCGAGTCGCCGGCGAAGAAGAAGACGACGACGGCAGTCCAGCCCGCGATGAGGTGCTTCATCGCGCCGCCAGCTCGACGAAGTCATAGGCGACGACGTCGGCCTCGAACGGCGGGCCGGCGTCCTCGCCGAAGCGCTCCACGAATGCGGTGTGCATGCCGACCGCGGCCGCTGCGCTCAGGTCGTCGCGGTGCGCGGCGACCATGCAGGCCTCGTCCGTCTCGAGCCCGAGCGCCCACACGCTCTCGCGGTAGACCCGCGGGTCGGGCTTGTACGCGCGGGCGATCTCGGCGCCCAGGATCGCGTCCCAGGGCAGCTTCGCGAACTTCGCGAGGTTGACGGACTGGGCGATGTGGCCGTTCGAGCAGGGCGCGATGATGTGGGTCTCCTTGAGCTTGGTGAGGCCGTCGACGACGTCCGGCCACGGGTCGAGACGGTGCCAGCCCTTGACGAGCTCGTCGCGATCTTCCTCCCCGAGCGCGACTCCTGCCTCGCGGAGGACCTTGTCGAGCCCGATCCGGTGCAGCACGTCGAGGTTCACCCACGGCCGCTGACCGCTGCGCACGGTCTCCAGCTGCGGCTGATACTCGGCGCGCCAGGCGTCGGCCAGCCGCGGCGGCACGCCGAAGCGCTCGAGCTCGCGCATGATCGACGTGCGCCAGTCGACGCACGTCCCGAACACGTCGAACAGCAAGGCACGCATCCCGCATCCATACTGACGATTCATGCAGGAACTGACGTTGGAGCAGAAGGTCCGCCTGCTCACGGGCGCGGACTTCTGGTCACTGCACGACGAGCCGGCGATCGGTCTGCGTTCAATCGTCGTGTCGGATGGGCCGGCGGGTGTGCGGGGCCGGGTATGGGACGAACGGGAGCCGTCGGCGAACGTGCCGTCGCCGACGGCGCTGGCCGCGACGTGGGACGCGGCGCGCGTCGAACGGATGGGACGGTTGCTGGCGTTCGAGGCCCGCCGCAAGGGCGTCGACGTGCTGTTGGCGCCGACGGTGAACCTCCACCGGTCGCCGCTGGGCGGGCGCGTGTTCGAGTGCTTCTCGGAGGACCCGTACCTGACGGGGGCGATCGGCGCCGCCTACGTGCGCGGGCTGCAGGAGGAGGGCGTCGGGGCGACGGTCAAGCACTTCGTCGCCAACGACTCCGAGACCGAGCGGTTCACCTTGGACGCGCGGGTGAGCGAGCGAGCGCTGCGGGAGCTCTACCTGCTGCCGTTCGAGCTGATCGCGGCGGAGACCCCGTGGGCGGTGATGGCTGCCTACAACCGCGTCAACGGCGTGACGATGACCGAGTCCCCGTTGCTGCAGTCGGTGCTGCACGACGAGTGGGGCTGGGACGGGCTGGTCATGTCGGATTGGATGGCCACGCGCGGGACCGCCGGCGCCGGCAACGCGGCGATGGATCTGGCGATGCCGGGCCCGAGCGCCGTGTGGGGCGACGCGCTGGTCGCCGCCGTGCGGGCGGGCGAGGTGAGCGAGGCCGCGGTCGACGCGAAGATGCAGCGGCTGCTGCGGCTGGCGCAGCGAGTCGGCGCCCTGGGCGCGGGCGACGAGGACGGCGGCGCGGGCCGCGCGGCCGGCGCGGCCGGCGCGGGCGCGGCCGGCGTGGGCGCGGCCGGCGCGGGCGCGGCCGGCGCGGGCGCGAGCGGCGCGGGCGCGAGCGGCGCGGGCGCGAGCGGCGCGGGCGCGGCCGGCGCGGGCGCGAGCGGCGCCGCCGGCCCGGGCGCGCCCGGCGCCACCGTCGCGGCCGGCGCCGCCGCCCCGCGCGACGCGACGCCGTGGTCCGACGAGGACGTCGCGGCCGAGCTGCGCTCCACCGCCGCCGCGAGCTTCGTGCTCGCGCGCAACCACGGGTCGCTGCTGCCGCTCGAGGCCGGCTCGCTGCGCACGGTCGCGGTGATCGGGCCGAACGCGGCGATGGCGCGCACGCTCGGCGGCGGCAGCGCGACCGTCTTCCCGCGCTACACGGTCTCGCCGGTCGAGGGCATCCGCGCCGCGGTGCGCGGCGAGATCACCCACGCGCCCGGGGTGCGCACGACGACGCGGCTGCCGATCGCCGACATCACCAGTGCCGACGTGCGCTACCTCGACGCCGACGGCACCGTCATCCTCGCGGAGAACCGCGAGATCGGCGAGCTGACCTGGCTCGGGACGCTCGACCCGCGGGTCGAGGCGATCGAGCTGCGCACCACGCTGCGCGCGGAGCGCGCGGGCGAGCACCTCGTCGGCCCGTCCGGCGCTGGGCACTACCAGCTGAGCCTGCGCGGGGAGCTCGTCTTCGACGGCGAGCTCAGCCTGCCCGAGGGCGCTGACGTCGCCGAAGCGCTGTTCGCCCCACCGCAGCACGGCGTGCCGGTGACGCTGGCGGCGGGCGAGACGCTGGACGTCGTCCTGCGCAGGATCGGGGTGGCGCCGCTGACCACGCTCGCGCTCGCGTTCCAGCCGCCGTTCGACGACGAGGACGCCGAACTCGAACGCGCCGTCGCGCTGGCACGCGACGCCGACGTCGCGATCGTCGTGGTCGGCACGACCGCCGAGGTCGAGTCCGAGGGCTTCGACCGCACGTCGCTCGCGCTGCCCGGCCGCCAGGACGAGCTCGTGCGCCGGGTCAACGCCGCCCAGCCGCGCACGATCGTGGTCGTCAACGCGGGCGCGCCCGTGCTGATGCCATGGCTCGACGAGGTTCCCGGCGTGCTGCTCTGCTGGTTCCCGGGGCAGGAGGCGGGGAACGCGCTGGCGGACGTCATCTTCGGCGCCGCCGAGCCCGGCGGGCGCCTGCCGACCACGTGGCCCGCGTCAGACGACGGCCTGCCGTCGGTCACGCCGGTCGCCGGCGTCGTCGAGTACACGGAGGAGCTGGCGATCGGCTATCGCGGACCGGTGACGCCGCTGTTGCCCTTCGGCCACGGCCTCGGCTACACGACGTGGGAGTACCTGGCGATGGACGGGGCGACGGTGCGGCTGTGCAACACGGGCACCCGCCGCGGCCGCGAGGTCATCCAGGTCTATGCCTCGCGCCCGGACAGCTCCGTCGAGCGGCCGCCGCGCTGGCTCGTCGGATTCGAGGTGATCGAGGCCGACGCCGGCGAGGAGATCGTCCTCGACATCCCGCTCTCCCCGCGCGCCTTCCAACACTGGGACGGCGGCTGGCAGACCGAGCCGGGCGAGTTCGTGTTGGAAGCGGGCCGCTCCGTCGCCGACCTGCGGGTCTCCAGCACGTGGAGCTGAGGCAGCTCGAATACTTCGCCGCGGTCGCGCGCCACAAGCACTTCACGCGTGCGGCCGAGGCGCTCTACGTCACCCAACCCGCACTCTCGCAGCAGATCCGCCGGCTCGAGGCCGAGCTCGGGCTGACGCTGCTGCGGCGCACGTCGAAGGGCGTCGAGCTGACCGCCGCGGGCGAGGACCTCCTGCGGCACGCGGAGGTGGTGCTGGCCGAGGTCGCGCGGGCGCGCGCCGACATGGACCGCCACACCGGGGTCACCCGCGGCGTCGTCCGGGTCGCGGCGACCGCGGCCGACGCGCCGCGGCTGCCCGAGGCGCTCGCCGACTTCCACGGCGCCCACCCGGGCATCCAGATCGGCCTCAGGCAAGGCTCCGCCGCGGAGATCGTCGCGCTGGTCGCGGCCGGGACGGTCGACGTCGCCGTGCTCGCGCTCTGCGACGAGCCCGCGGGCGTCACGATCACGCCGTTGGCCGACGAGCCGCTGCGGGTCGCGGTGGCGCTCGACGACGAGCTGGCGGGGAAGACCGTCACGCTGGACGCGCTGAGAGGCCGCGCGTTCATCCTGGCCGAGCCCGGGACCGCGCTGCGCGAGGTCGTGATGGCCGCGGCGCAGAACGCCGGGTTCAGCCCGCTCCCGCTGTTCGAGGTCGGCGACCCGCTGACCGTCCGCTACCTCGTCAAGGCCGGCCTCGGCGTGAGCCTCGTGCCGGCGAGCTGGCTGGAGCGGCCCGGACCGGTGGTCGGCGCGGCGGACCTCGACGATCCCCCGCGCCACCGGCTGTCACTGCTCACGCCGGCCGCGGGGACCTCACCGGCCGGCCGGCTGCTCCACGAGCGCCTGCTCGAGCTCTGACTCGAGGCGCTTGCGCGGGCGCGAGCCCACCAGCTGCTGGATCGGCGCGCCGTTGTGGAAGAGGATGAACGTCGGCATCCCCATGACGCCCCACTGCGACGCGAGCTCCTGCTCGTTGTCGACGTCGACGCTGACGATCTTGATGTCGTCGCGGTCGGCGGCCATCTGGTCGAGGATCGGGTTCATCGCGCGGCACGGCGGGCACCACGCGGCGGTGAAGTCCACGAGGACGGGCTTGGAGGACTCGAGGACCTCCGCGGTGAAGTTGCTCTGGGTGACGGCATGCAAAGACATGCCGTTCACTGTGCAACGACCAGCGACGCGATCCAAGTCGCGTCGCTTATGACGCCGATTAGGGCGATCCTTGCCAGCGGACTTCGTCCGCTGCTTCGGTCGCTCGCAGATCGCTTCGCGGATCTCTTAACGGCCGTAGCGCTCTTTGCCGAGCACGAGCTGCTCGGGGAGCGCGATACGCGGCGGCGGTGACGGGTCGGCGAGCACGGACACGGTCTCGGCCACGCTGCGGGTGAGCGTCGCGGACTCGCCGTTGAAGTCGACGGTGATGTGCTCGTCGTCGACGTCTGAGACCACGCCCTCGCGGCCGGGCTCGAGGCCCTCGCGCTTGAACAGGTGCAGCAGATCCTCGGCCTCGTTCTCGAACCGCAGGACGATGACCTTGGCGCCTTCCTCGGTGTCGCCGAGCGGGACGCCCTCGATGCGGGTGCCGGGCTGGATCGGATGACCGTGCGGGCACGTCTTGGCGTCCCCGATGGCCTCCAGCATGCGCGCCTCGAGGTTCGGCGACATCGCGTGCTCGAGCCGCTCGGCCTCCTCGTGGACGTCGTCCCACGGGATCTTCAGCACGTCGGTGAGGAAGCGCTCGATCAGCCGGTGCCGGCGCACGACGGTCTCCGCGTGCTCGAGCCCGTCCGCGGTGAACGAGATCGACTTGTCGGCGGCGCGGGTGATGTAGCCGTCGCGTTCCAGGCGACCCACCATCTCGTGCACCGTCGGCGCGGAGAGCTGCATGGCCTTCGCGATGTTGGCCCCCGTCATCGGCAGCCCCGCTTCCTGCAACCAGAAGATGGTCTGCAGGTATTCCTCTTCGGCAACCGTCGCGTCCGCCATACGTTGATCGTATCTGGCTCAGACCAGCGCCTGAAGACGCCGCTCGGCGAGCTTCATGAACTCGCGCGTGGCCGGCGAGAGGTGGGCGTTGCGGCGCATGATGAACGCGTAGGTGGCGAACATCGGCGGGTCCAGCTCGGCTGCGTGCAGGCGGCGCGCGTAGCCGCGGGCCTGGAGCGTCGATGCCGAGCCGATCGTGTCCCCGAGCCCACGCGCCGCGAGGTCGAGCGCCGCGGTCATGTATTCGACCTCGATGTAGGGCTCGACGGTCACGCCCGCCTGTTGTGCGCGCTCGCGCAGGAGCCGGCGGATCGGGTCGACCTGGCGCCAGCGCGCGTCGGCGAGGATCAGCGGCGCCTTGGCGATCTCCTCGATCGTCACCGGCGCCTTGACCCGCTCAGGGTCCGGGCTGAGGTAGAGCTGCGCCTCGTGGGCCATGACGCGGGTCTCGAGGCCGACGTCCTCGATCGGCAGGACGACGAGTCCGGCCTCGAGCACGCCGTCACGGACCGCGTCGGCGACCTCGGCCGAGTTCTGGCCGATGACGCGGATCCTCACGCCCGGGTGCTTGGTCGCGAACTCCTGGATCAGGCCACCGGTGAGCGTGTGGTGCGCGCCCGAGAACGTGCCGAACGAGACCGTCCCGCCGCGCATGTCCGAGATCTCGCGCACCGCCTCTCGCGCGCGCTCGGCCTCCCCGAGCGTCGCCTCGGCGTGCGGGACGAGCCGGCGGCCGGCGTCGGTCAGCTCGAGCCCGCGGCCCGCGCGGATGAACAGCGGGACACCGAGCTCGGCCTCCAGCCGGCGGACCTGCTCGGACAGGCTCGGCTGGGCCATCAGCAGCTCGTTCGCGGCCGCCGAGAACGACTTGTGGCGCGCCGCGGCGAGGAAATACGTGAGCTGCTGCAAGGTCAAGGTTCTACCTATCGACGTTCAAGTCAACCAAGCCTAAAACAATGCCGCACTATGTCCGATAGTAAAGGACATGATCGTTCTCGCATTCATCATCGCCCTGGGTGTGGGGACCGCTTTCGCCGCCGAGGATCGTCCCGGCTTCAACGAGCGCTCCCCGCTCTCCTAGTGGCCTAAGGTGGGCAGCGCCATGGCGCTGCCCCTCTCACCACCACTGCTTCCCCAGCTCGCCCGTCCGGCCAAGAAGTTGCCGGTCGGAGACGGCTGGGTGTACGAGCCCAAATGGGACGGCTTCCGCGCCCTCGCATTCGTCGACGGCGCGGACGTCTACCTGCAATCGCGCAGCGGCAGGCCGCTGCGCCGCTACTTCCCTGAGCTGAGCTTCCCGGAGGGCCGTTATGTGCTCGACGGGGAGATCGTGCTCTTCGATGCCGAAGGCCGTCAGGACTTCGACGCCCTCGGCCAGCGCCTCCACCCGGCCGAGTCGCGGGTCAACATGCTCGCCGAGCAGACGCCGGCGCGGTTCATCGCGTTCGACCTGCTGGCGTTCGACGACGAATCCCTGCTCGAGGTCCCCCAGCGCGAGCGTCGCGCCCGCCTGGAGGACATGATCTCGGCACCCGTCGATCTCACGCCTTGCACCGAGGATCCCGAAGGCGCCCAGCCGTGGCTGGAAGGCGCCGAAGGCGTGATCGCCAAGCGCCAGGACGCCCCCTACAAGCCCGGCGAACGCGTCGGCATGTCCAAGATCAAGCGCGTCCGCACGATCGACGCCGTCGTCATGGGCTGGCGCCCGGGCAAGGAGGAGGGCACCGTCGGCTCCCTCATCCTCGGCCTGCACGACGAGGACGGCAACCTGCACACCGTCGGCCACACCTCCGGCTTCAAGGCCGCCGAGAAGCGCGAGCTCCCGGCCAAGCTCGCCCCCTACGAGACCGGCGAGCGCGGCATGGGCGACCCCTCCCGCTGGGCCAGCGACCGCGAGCTCGAGTGGATCGCGATGCGCCCCGAGCTCGTCGTCGAGGTCACCTTCGACCACACCTCCAACGACCGCATCCGCCACGGCACCAAGATCGTCCGCTGGCGCGACGACAAGAAGCCCTCGGAGTGTCTGATGGAGCAGCTCAAATCCTAAAGCCCACCTAAGGGGTCTGACCCTTTAGGTGGGCTTTAGGTTTTGTCGGGGCGTTGAAGTGACTCGGTGACCTGGCGGCGGCGGACGCGGTCGACCGCGCGGCGCCAGGCGTTGTCGCGGGCCGCCGGGGGCGGGACGGTGGCGCGGACGCGGGCGACCCACTCGTCGAGGGGGAGCTCGCCTGAGATCAGGCCGTGCAGGGCGGTGGTGACGGGAGCGTCGACGTGGGCGCGGCGCAGCGCGGTGGCGAGCAGCGGGACCATGTCGAGCGCCTCGACCGCCTGGCCGATCCGGGCCGGGATCTCGGAGGCCGGGACGCCCTCGCCGAGCAACTGGCCCGCGCGGCGGTTGCGGGACTGCGGCGCGAGCGCGGTGCCGACGAGGTCGCCGGTGCCGGCGAGGCCGATCATCGACTCCGGCTTGCCGCCCTGGCGCTCGGCGTAGCGCCAGACCTCGGCGAAGATATGGCCGGCGGCGGCGCCGGCGGCGTTCAGGCCCTGGCCGGCGGTCGCGCCCGCGGCCAGCGAGGCCGCGTTCTTGGCCACGCCGCTGAGCTCCACGCCCACCGGGTCGTTGGACTGCTCGCAGACGACCCCGGCGCGCATGAACACGTCCGCGATCGCGCTCGCGAGCTTGACGTTGGAGGAGGCGGCGACGAGGCCGGCGCCCTCGGTGACCATCTCGCGCGCGTGTGCGGGGCCGCCGAGGCAGGCCACGCGGTCCACGCCGAAGGCCTGGTTGAGCAGCGCGGTCGGCGCCAGGCCGTCCGGCGGGACGAGGCCCTTGGCCATCGAGATCACCGGCGTGCGGGCGGGCAGGCCGGTCGCCTGCAGGTTGCCGATCACCTGCGCGAGCCCGCGGGACGGCACGCCGAGGAAGACGTAATCGGCGCGCGTGAGCCCGGCCGACATCGGCTCCACCCGCAGCTCGCGCGGGAAGGTGACATCGGGCAGGTACGCGCGGTTCTGGCGCTCGGTCTCGAGCGCCTCCGCCTGCTCGGCGGTCCGCGTCTGCAGCGTCGTCCGAAAGCCGCCGCGGGCGAGCAGGACCGCCACGGCCGTCCCGAACGAGCCGGCGCCGAGGACGACCGCGCGGCGGCCGCCCGGCGACGGGAGATTGAGCTGTGGCCGCGGGGGCATCGCGGGAATCTACCCCGCGCACCCCGCAGGCGTTACTGGGCGGGAGCCGGCGCGTCCTGCGCGGGCGGCGCCATCGGGTCGGGGAGCGTTCCCGTGTCCTTCATCCCCGCGCGCGTGCGGATCCGCCGCTCGCCTCCCTCTTCCTCGTTCGTGAACGTCTTCGTCGCCCAGCTGAGGTTCTCGCGCCACTTCTGCAGGTAGAGCGAGGCGATCCGGGGCTTGACCGAGGCGTAGAGCTCGGAGTGGAAGGCCTCGCGCTTGGACCGGATCTGCAGCAGCACCTCGTCGGGCCCGATGTCGTACTTCTTCAGCGTCGGGTCCGCCTTGGCCTTGGCGACCAGCGCGTCCTTGGCCGCGGAGCCCTTCGACTGGCCGTCGGCGAACCAGTTCGGGTCGCCGCCCGCCATCGTCCAGCCGACGCCCGCCATGAACCCGGCGACGTAGCCGTCGGTGGCGGCGACGATCGCGTCGCCCACGCGGCGCTCCTCGGCGGCGTCCTCGAGCGTCGCCAGCGTCGCCTTGATCGTGACGTACGCGCCGAAGATCCCGGCCATCGCGGGGCCGCTGGTCGCGATGTTGCTCAGCGCGCGGCCGACCATCTGGACCGCCGCCGCGCCGCCGCTCGGGGCCGAAGCCGCGCCCTCCGCCGCGGCGGCGCGTGCCGCCGCCGACTGCGCGAGCTGCGCCTCGGCCTCGGCCGCGGAGAGCTCGCCGCGCACGACCCGCGCGCACATCTCCTCGACCTCGGCGTCGACCGCGTACTCCTGCCCGACGTCGGTCGGGATCCCGAGGTTGCCGGCGCCGACCTGAACCGGGTTGCGGGCGAGCGTCGCCATGCGGGCGACGTGCTGGTTGCCGTGCCCGGCCTGCAGTGCACTGGCGTAGCGCGCGCGGGCGCCCGCGTCCCACTGCCCGAACGACGCCGGCGGACCCATCCCGAGGCCGATCGCGGGTGTGGGCGCGATCGCGGGTGCGGCGCGCACGGCGACGACCGGCGCAGCTTGCGCCTGGGCCGGCTGGACCCCCTCATGCTCAGCCATGACTCGCGGCGATCATGCCACGGCTAGCCTCGATCTGCATGTGGTTCAAACGGATCGCGGCGCTCGGTGCCGTCCTCGCCGTGGCGGTCGCCGTCGTCGTTCTCACGCGCCATTCAGACGCGACGGAGCCGCAGGCGGTGGCGACCGCGACCCCGATCGCGACGCCGAAGAAGGCCTCCAAGCCGAAGCAGCCGAAGCCCGTGGCCGAGATCAGCGGCGCCGCGGCGCGGCGCAAAGCGATCCCGATCCTGATGTACCACGTGATCAACAGGGCGCCCGCGGGCGTCCCGAACGCGGAGCTGTGGGTCGACAAGGACGTCTTCGCGGACGAGATGCGCGCGTTGCGCAAGGCGGGCTACACCGCGGTCACGCTCGCGCAGGCGTGGTCAGGCTGGAAACAGGGCGGCCCGCTGCCCAAGAAGCCGATCATCCTCTCCTTCGACGACGGCTACCTCTCCCACTACACCAATGCCAAGCCGGCGCTGCGCAAGCTGGGCTGGCCCGGGGTCCTGTACCTGGAGATCAAGTCGATCGGGCCCGGCGGGCTGACCGAGCACCAGATCCGCTCGCTGATCAACGCGGGGTGGGAGATCGACTCGCACACGCTCACCCACCCGGACCTGACGACGCTCGACGACGCCTCGCTGCGCCGCGAGCTGGTGGACTCGCGCAAGGAGATCCGCACGCGCTTCGGCGTCAAGGCCGACTTCTTCGCCTATCCGGCGGGCCGCTACGACGACCGCGTCGAGGCGGCCACGAAGGCCGCCGGCTACAAGGCGGCGGTGACGACCGACGAGGGAGTCGCGCGCGGCAAGGACGACCCGTTCGCGCTCAAGCGCGTGCGGGTCAACGCCTCCGACACCGCGGCTACTTTGCTGGCGAAGCTACGCGGCTGAGGATCTCGAACAGGATCGCCGCGTCCTCGTCGCTGAGGCTCTGCATCGCGTCCGGCGCGGTGCTGACGCGGTCGATATAGAGCTGGCGCAGCACCTTCCCGCGCTCGGTCAGCATGAGCGTCTTCACGCGCCGGTCGGTGGGGTGCGCCTGACGCTCGGCCAGCCCGGCGTTCTCGAGCCGGTCGGCGAGCCCCGTGACGGTCGAGTTGTCGCAGTGCAGGGCCTGCGCGAGGTCGGAGAGCTTCATCGGCTCATCCGGCTGCAGGCTGCGCAGGGCGAAGGTCTGCTGCGGGGCCAGCCCGAACTCCTGCGCGACCTTGAGCATGCGCCCGCGGTGGGAGAACACGAGCTCGAGCATCAGCCGCCAGGCCTCCTGCTGCCTCGAGGCGGGCCCTACGACCTTTGCCATAAGTCAAATGTAGCACAACACGGATATTTGACATACCAAAATATCTATGTACCTTAAGCGATATGTCGCTAGCTGCCAGTGCTGGGATCGAGGTCGACGGCCTCGTCCGAGAGTTCAAGAACGGGCCGAGGGCGGTCGACGGGATCGATCTGCAGGTCGCGCCGGGGGAGATCTACGGATTTCTTGGCCCGAACGGCGCAGGCAAGTCGACGACCGTCCTCATGCTGACCACGCTCCTGCCGCCGACCGCGGGGACCGCGCGCGTGGCGGGCCACGACATCCTGCGCGAAGGGCCGGCGGTGCGGGCGGCGATCGGCGCCGCGCTGCAGGAGGCGGCGCTGGACCCGCTCCTCACCGCGCGCGATCACATGCGCCTGCAGACGTCGCTCCAGGGCCTGCCGAGGTCGCAGCGTCGTACGCGCGGCGACGAGTTGATCGAGCGAGTAGGGCTCAGCGACGCCGCCGACCGCAAGGTGGGCGGGTTCTCGGGCGGCATGAAGCGCCGCCTGGACCTCGCGCTCGCGCTCGTGCACTCCCCGCGCGTCCTGTTCCTCGACGAGCCGACCACGGGGCTCGACCCGTCGTCGCGTGCCGACCTGTGGGCCGAGGTCGCGCGGCTCGCGCGCGAGGACGGCGTGACCGTCTTCCTCACCACGCAGTACCTCGAGGAGGCCGACGTCCTGGCCGACCGCGTCGGGATCATCGACGCCGGCCACATCGTCGCCGAGGGCACGCCGGAGTCGCTGAAGGCCGAGATCGGCCGCCCGTCGGTCGAGGCCGTGCCCGCCGACCGCGCCGATCGTGACGCGGTCGCCGAGGTCCTGAGCCAGTTCGGCTCGGTCGTCCCCGCACCTCCGGGCGCGGCCGCGGTGCGCCTGCAGAGCGGCGAGGACCTCGTCGCGGTCGTCCGCGCGCTCGACGCCGCCGACCTGCGGGTCGCCGACCTCCAGCTCCACCAGCCGTCGCTGGACGACGTGTTCCTGGCCAAGACCGGCCGCAAGCTCGATGCGGAGGAGACGCCTGAGGAGGTCGCGGTCTGATGCTGTTCCAGCAGGCGGCCGAGATCGCCCGGCGCTCGATCCTGCAGACGCTGCGCCAGCCCGCGATGGTCATCCCGCCGATCCTGTTCCCGCTGATCCTGATGGGGATCAACGTCGGCGGGCTGGACCAGGCGACCAACATCCCCGGCTTCCCGCCGGTCGACAGCTACCTCGACTTCGCGATCGCGTTCCCGTTCATCCAGGGCTCGCTGTTCGCGTCGATCAACGCCGGGTCGGCGATCGCGCGCGACATCGAGACCGGCTTCCTCAATCGGTTGGCCCTGACCCCGATGCAGCGTGCCGCGCTGCTGCTCGGGAACCTCTCGGGGGTGATGGTCGTGGCGCTCGTGTCGTCGCTGATCTACCTGACCGTCGGGTTCATCGCGGGCCTGCACGTCCACGCGGGCTTCCTCGGCGTGCTCGTGCTGCTGGTGCTCGCCCTGCTGATCGCGCTCGCGTTCGCGTCGATCGGCGCGTTCGTCGGGTTGCGCACCGGCTCCGGCGAAGCGGTCCAGGGCGTGTTCCCGCTGTTCTTCGTGTTCCTGTTCCTGTCCTCGAGCTCGCTGCCGCGCAACGTCATCGAGCAGGACTGGTTCAGGACGATCGCCACCTACAACCCGATCTCCTACCTCTTCGAGGGCCTGCGCTCGCTGATCATCTTCGGCTGGCAGGGCAAGGAGCTGGCGCTCGGCTTCGGCTTCGCCGTGTGCATCGCGCTGATCGGCGTGGTCGGCTCCTCCTCGGCCCTGCGGACACGGCTGGCGCGGACATGAAGCGCTTCGTCGACGTCGCGGGCGGGGTCGCCTTCCGCGGTCTGAAGAAGATCGCCACCAACCCGCAGCTGCTGCTGCCTTCGCTGATCTTCCCGCTGTTCTTCTTCGTCGCCTTCGCGGGTGGGTTGAGCTCGGTCGGCGACGTGCCGGGCTTCGACTTCCCGTCGGGGTACACGGCGTTCCAGTTCGTGTTCGTGCTGCTCCAGGCGTCCGCGTTCGGCGGCGTCTTCACGGGGTTCGGGATCGCCTCGGACTTCGAGAACGGCTTCGCGCGGCGCATGATGCTGGCCGCGCCGAACCGGCTCGGCATCCTCGCCGGCTATGCCCTGGCCGCGCTCGTCCGGGCGGTGATCGTCGGCATCCTGCTGTTCGTCGTGGCCGCGCTCTCCGGCATGCAGATCGGCGGCGACGGGATCGACCTGTTCGGGCTGATCGTCCTCGCGCTCCTGGTCAACATGACCGCCGCGATGTGGTCCGCGGGCGTGGCGATGCGCCTGCGCACGATCCAGGCCGGCCCCGTGATGCAGATGCCGGTCTTCATCATCCTGTTCCTCGCGCCGGTCTACGTGCCGCTGGAGTTGTTGAGCGGCTGGATCCACGCGGTGGCCAAGATCAACCCGTTCACGGCGCTGGTCGAGGGCGGGCGCGACCTGATCTCGGGCCAGACGTTCGACCCGGCGGTGGTCTACGGCGTCGCGGGCGTGCTGCTGGCGTTCTTCATCGTCTGGGCCGTGACCGGCCTGCGTCGCGCCGAGGCGGCGGGCTAGCGGCGGCAGGAATATCGAGGCCTCGGCGCCTCGCCGACGTACTGCCAGCGCGGGTCGCAGAAGATCAAGGAGACCGGGTCCAGCCAATCGGCCTTCCGGGCCGGTGACTCGGGGCCTTGGGTCTCCTTGGTCATGTTGTAACGACGGTGGAACGCGGTCTCGAACCAGGTCACGTTGTGCAGCCCCCACCAGCCGGCGAAGTCCATCTCGGGATCGGCCTTGTCGAACACCTCCACGTCCAGCGGGAGCGTCGTGCTGTCGCCGGTCCGGTCACGGATCTTGTACGCGAGGTTGGCGAGGTCGAGTGTCTTGGACCCGAGGCCCTTGCACCGCAGCCAGTTCGAAGGGATGTCGACGGAGTTGTCGTGATAGTTGGCCTGCGAGCCTTGGGCGACCGCGACGAGCGGATGCGCCCCGGTCGCGGCCTCGGCGATGCGGACGTCCTTCCACGGCAGCCAGGTGCCCGCGCAGTGGGCGGAGAGCGCCAGGAACAGGGGCTCGGTATCCGAGAAGCCGATCGTCACTGCCTCCCAGTCCGCCTCGTGGCCTTGTCGCATCTGCCCGAAGACGGTGCGCGCCTGCCAGTCGTCGTAGTAGTAGAAGAGCCAGTATTGGACGATCGCGGACAGCTCGTCCTTGTACGGACCGGTGGGCGGGAACAGGCGGTCGCTCGTCGCAGGGTCTTTTGACACCGCTGCCTTGTCGACGACGCGCGCGTAGGCGAAGCCGCGCTTGCGGTCGGGCTGCGGGTCGTCCTCGCACGCCTGATCGCTGGACTCGTCGAGCGAGCAGTGGATGGTCAGCCAATAGCAGAGCTGCTTGCCGCCTGGACAGTCACGCGGCAGGTCGGACGGCGTCAACGGCGGCGGTTTGATCACCCGTCCGCGCGGGTCGTAGAGGTCCGCCTTGGCGAGGTACGCGTCGACGCGCATCGGCTTCCAGCGCTCCCCGTCGGTCAGCTCCAGCACGGGCGCGAACGCCTTCGCGAGCGCTTCAGGGTCCTGTGGCACGACGGGGCGGGCGGCCGGTGTACGGTCGGCGTCGTAGCGGGCGTCGTCGCGTTTGACCGGCGGATCGGATGCCATCCCCGCGACACCGGCGACCATCAGGAAGACCGCGGACAGCACCGCGGCGACGACGCCGAAGTGCCCGGGATGCCACTCCTCGGGAAGAGGCTCATGGTCGGTGAGCGCGACACGGATCAGCAGCCCTGCGAGCAGCCCGATCCACGCGATGTGGTCGAAGAGACGCAGGCCCGTGCTTCCACCGACGAACAGCCACAGGTAGTAGCGCGCGAAGGCGAGCGCGAAGACGACGACGAAGAGCGTCCGCCACGTGCCACGCGCGAAGCTCGGGAGGCGCAGGATCAGCGCGAGCGCCCAGAGCGCGAACCCCAACCAGACCAGGAGCCAGCTCCAGAACTCGTAGGCGTCGGCGAACTCGTTCGCGCCCGCCAGGACGACGATCACGAGCGACGCGACCAGGAAGGTCGCGACAGCCGCGAGCACCGTTCGCCCGCGCTTGGTGTCGACGAGGACCTTGACCGCTCCGACGAGTTGGCGACGCAGGTGCCACAGCAGCAGCGCGCCGAGTCCGGCGAATAGCGCGAGCACGAAGATCGCCGTCACCGGCGGCAGCGCGAAGGCCGCGATCGCGAGCACGCCGAGGATCGGGATCAACAGCGGCGCGAGCGTCCACCAGAGATCCTTCGCCGCGCGCGCGAACGAGCTCACGAGAGCGACCGCCAACGCCAGATGTAGATCGCGATCAGCGCCAGACCCACCACCGCGGCGAGCACGATCGGAAGGACGAACAGGTCCTTCGGCTCCTCGTTGTCGCCGACGCTGGATTCACGCGAGGCGACGATCTTCTTCCACACCCCACCAGGCGACTCGGCGAGCACCTCGTTGATCGAGCCGACGCCGGCATTGTGGAGGTCGACGGGAACCTGCGCCGTGCCGTCCGTGCCCGCGGCGATCGCGCCCCAGCGGCCGCGGTAGGTGCGGAAGCAGACCTTCGACCCCGGCTTGAGGTCCGTGAGCGAGATCGTCCGCTCGCCGGCGGCGACGGCCAGCGGGCGCACGAACGCGATGGTCGTGCCGGAGCACGTCGTCCCCTTCGGGAACGCCTGCGGGCTGACAGGGGGCCCGATCTCATCCGGGACGAACGGCGGCGGTGTGATCCCGGCCGGCGCCGGCTCTCCGAGCGGCGGCAGCGTTTGGTCCCGGGCCTTCCTCACCTCCTCGAGGACCGGTTTCTCGAGCAGCTCGTGGCCCAACGCGTTGGGATGGAACGTGTTGTGGCCGAGGCCCCCGAGTTTGAGCACGTCGACGCCCGTGCCTCGAGTACGGCCGAGGGCCACGAAGTTGACGGCCGTCTTCCCGAGCGGCTGCTCGCAGAAGCGTGACCCGACCAAGGCGTTCGACACGTCGATCGGTCGGACGCCCGCGACCGAGGCCGCGAGGTCGATGTCGCCGTTGAGGCGCTCGATGAACACGCTGCGGATGAAGTCGTACTCGGGCTTGGAGAGCGAGACGTCGTGGCAGTACGCCGGGCCGAGCGGGTTGGGGTAGTTGACCACGAAGACGGGCGCGCCCCTCGCCGCGACCTTCACGGCCTGGTACGTCTTCACCAGCTGCGGGAAGACGTCGCGATCGAGCCGGTTGATCCAGAACTGCGCCTTGCGACGACAGTCCTTGGCACCCGGGGTGGCGCACCCGGCGCCGATCTCGGAGAAGCCCGCGTCGTTGCCGCCGATGCTCAGGAGCACGGCGTCCGGCCGAGGTACGCCGCGGAGCTCTTCGATCTGCGGCCGGCGGCCGTAGACGTCGTCCGGACTGTTCGGCTGGTGCGGCTTGGCCGTGGAGCCGTCGGGGTTCTGGCCGGTGATGTGCCACGTGCGCGCCCCGGAGCACGCGATGAACGTCAGCGACGCGCCGAGCTCCTGTGCGACGCGGTACGGATAGGCGGTCGACGCCCGGTGGCAGGTGTTGCGACCCGGGACGTCGGTGCCTTTGAAGAACGCGTGCGCTCCCTCGCCCGCGATGTAGGAGTCACCGAGCGCGACGAGATGGAACGCCGCGCCCGGGTTCGGGTCCGGAGGCAGGGGGTCAGGGTCGCGCGTGATCGAGACGAGGGCGGCCAGGAACGCGGCCACCCCCGCAAGGACCCACCTGAGCTGCACGAGCCACGCACCGACGGCGAGCGCGACCAGCCCGCACAGCCCGCACACGATCGTCCACACGGGCACGAGCTATCCGCTCCGGTGATGGGCAGTCACCGAGCAACATTACCTGAGCGCTTCGGGTCGCTTCAAGTCGCCGATCAGGAATAGTGGAGATCAGGCGGGTGCGGCCTCACCTTCGAGCGAGATCCGGGGCAGCGCGCGGTCGAGCCAGTTCGGGAGCGCCCACGCGCGGTCGCCGAGCAGCGTCATCACGGCGGGCGCGACGATCATCCGCACGATCAGGACGTCGATCAGGATCGCGCTGGCCAGCCCGAGGCCGATCGTCTTGACGACGACGTCCGGGTCGCCGACGAAGCCGAGGAAGACCGCGGTCATGATCGCGCCGGCGGCGAGGATGATCCGGCCGACGCGGGAGAGCGCGCGGACCACGGACTGCTCCGGCGTCGCGCCCTTGAAGTACTCCTCGCGGATCCGCGACTGCAGGAAGACGTTGTAGTCCATGCTCAACCCGAACAGGATCGCGAACATGAAGAGCGGGACGAAGCTCACGATCGGGACGTCCATGCCCTGCTGGAAGACCAGGACGACCACGCCGTAAGCGGCGCCGATCGACAGCAGATTGAACGCGGCGCTGACCAGCGGGACCCAGATCGACCGGAACACCGCCATCAGCAGCACGATGCTGAGGCCGATCACGAGCGCGATGAAGATCGGCAGGCGCGCGGTGATCTTGGCCGCCATGTCGTCGAGCATCGCCACCGCGCCGCCCACGTAGACCCCGCTCGGGAGCTCGGCCCGGAGGTTCTTGACGAGGTCGCTCGTGCGCGAGTCCTGCGGGGAGGTCGTGGGGATCACGGTCAGCGTGGCCGCGTCCTTGCCGGGCGCGATCACGGGCTCTGAGACGAACGCGACGCCGGGCGTGCTCTGCGCGACCGCCCGGGTCTCCTGAAGCTTGGCCATGTTGTCCGTGGCGAGGACGAGCGGGCCGTTGAAGCCGACGCCGAAGCCCTCGGCGAGGCGGTCGTAGGCGACGCGGGTGGTGGTGCCCTTGGCGTCGTTGCCGTCGTCGGGCATGCCGAGGCGCAGGCCGAGCACGGGCGTGGCCAGGGCGAGCAGGAGGAGCGTGCCCGCGACGGCCGCGGTCTTCGGGCGCCTGGTGATGCGCGTCGCCCAGCTGCCGAACGCCTTGGACGGCGCGACCGTGGCCGGGTTCTTCGGACGCAGCCGCTTCGCGAACGCTCCCATCAGGGTCGGGAGGACGGTGACGGCGCCGACCGCGACCGAGGCGACGACGATCGCCGAGCCGACGCCCATGCGGCCGACGAACGGGATGCCGGTGGCGAGCAGGCCGGCGATCGCGACCACGACGATCGCGCCGGCGGCGACGACGCTCGTCCCCGCGGTGCTGTTGGCGACGCGGGCGCTGTGCTCGACCGTGTCACCGCCCGCGAGCTGCTCGCGGTAGCGGCCGACGATCAGCAGGGCGTAGTCGATGCCGGCGCCGAGGCCGAGCATCACGCCCAGCGTGGGGGCGAAGCTGGGGAAGTCCGTGAACGCGGCGCCGAAGCGCAGGAGCAGGATGCCGCCGGCCAGCGAGATCAGGCTGGCGAGCAGCGTCAGCAGCATCGCCGCCGCGCTGCGGAAGACGAGCGTGAGGACGATGATCGCCACCGCGAGGCCGATCAGCTCGCCGACGGGCGCCTGCAGCTGCTCGGCCTGGTCGACGATCGGGCCTCTTCTCGACACCTCGAGCCCCGCCGCCTCACCGATCTTCGAGACGTCCGCGAGCCGTTCGCCGGGCGCGCGCTGAAGATCCTGCGCCGGCCGGTCGTACTGGACGGTGATGAAGCCGATGCGCTTGTCGCGGCTGAGCTGCAGCGGCGCCACGCCGGTCACGTGCGGTTGACCCTTGACGGTCTGCGCCGTCCTGGCGATCGCGGCGTTGCCTTCGAGGCTCGCCTTGCCTGCGAACACGAGCGTGGCGGTGTCGCCGGACTGCGCCGGGAACCGCTGGGTGAGCAGGTCGAGCGCCTTCTGGGACTCCGTCCCGGGGGTGCTGAAGGAGTCGACGAACGCGCCGCCGCCGATCGCTGACGCCGCGCCGATGGCGACGAGGACCGCGGCGACGATCGCCAGGGAGCGCTTCCAGTGCCCCGCGGCCGAGGCGGCGAGGCGTCCGAGTACGTGGGCCATGTCTTTCACGGAATCACACTCTGCGCAAAATTGCAATGAGTGCATATTTGCGTTTTGTGAACTCGGGCTAGAATGCGACGCATGTCGGTCATGGGCCACCGCGAACGCAAGAAGCAGCGGACCCGCGAACAGATCGTCGACGCCGCCTTCAAGCTCTTCGCCGAGCGCGGGTACGCGGCGACGACGGTGGCGGACATCGCCGCGGCGGCGGACATCGCGCCGCGCACGTTCTTCTCCTATTTCCCGTCCAAGGAAGAGGTCGTCTTCTACGACTTCGACGGGTTGTTCGAGTCGCTGTCGGCGGCGATCCTCGGGCGCCCCGAGGACGTGTCGGCGATCGACGCCCTGCGCGACTGGGTGTCGCACGCGATGCCGGCCGAGCACGACGAGAGCCCCGAGGCCGAGCTGCGCAAGCGGATGTGCATCGACGAGCCGTCGCTCGCCGCCCACCAGCAGCACCTGCTGTCCAAGCTCGAGGACATCCTGCGCGAGGGCGTCGCCCGCGACCTCGGCGAGCCGCCGGACGGGCTGCGGCCGCGGATGGTGAGCGCCGCCGCGGTGGCGGCGATGGCGTCGTTGGACGCGTCGCCCGGCGGGAAGTCGGAGCGGATGGCGCTGCTCGACGACGCGCTGCTGTTCGTCCGCGGCGGGGTCGCCGCGCTCGTCAGGCCGCCCCAGTCCTGAGCGCCTCGCCGAGGCGCTCGCCGGCGGCTTCGAGCTCTTCGATGTTCGTCGCCTCCTGCACCATCTGCAGGTCGATCATGCGCTTGCCGAACCCGTCGAGGCGGTCGGTGCCGACGATCGCGTGCAGCGGGACGCCGGCCTGGCGGGTGCGGGTGCCGATCTCGCCCACGAGCTTTCCCTGCAGGGTCTGCTCGTCGAGCTTGCCCTCGCCGGTGACGACCGCGCGGGCGGCGCGCATGCGCTCGTCGAAGTCGAGCGCGTCCAGGACGAACGGCGCGCCGGGCTCGAGCGTCGCGCCGTACTTCGCCCACAGGCCGCCGCTCAGGCCTCCGGCGCCGCCGGTCATCGGCACGCCGCGCGGGTCCTTCGGCAGGCGCTGTGCGAGCTCGTCGAGCCGCGCCTCGAGCCGCGTGACGAGCTCCGAGTCGGCGCCCTTCTGCGGCCCGAAGACCTTCGGTGCGTCCTCGAACGGCGTGCGCACGTCGCACAGCACGACGATCTTCGCGCCCCCGATCCCGCCGGCCGCCTCGATCGCCTCGATCGCGCCCGCGCCCCCGTCGGTCGTGGCCGAGCCGCCGACAGCGACGAGGATCACGGCCGCACCCGCCTGTGCGGCGGCGGCGATCAGCTCCCCCGTGCCATACGTCGAGGCGTTCCACGCGTCCTTCTCCGGCATCAATCCGAGGCCGCTCGCCATCGCCATCTCGACGATCGCCGTGCCGCCATCCTCCACCAGGCCGAACCCGGTGTTGACCGGCGCGCCGAGCGGCCCCTTGACCGTGACCGCCCGCAGTTCCCCGCCCAGCTGCGGCAGCAGCGCGTCGAGCGTCCCCTCGCCGCCGTCGGCGACCGGACACAGATCCGGCGGCATCAGCCCTGCCCGCTCGATCCCGCGGCCGATCGCACCCGCCACCTGCGCGGCGCTGAAGGTCCCTTTGAAGGAATCCGGGGCGACGAGGACGGGGCGCTCAGGCACAGGCATGGCGCCGCATCCTTACAGGCGGTGACACAGTGTTCGCGCAGCCGACATATCCGGGCGTGGAGATCACCGGGGTTCAGGCCGCCGTGGGCGTGCTGTCGTCGAAGTGGAGCGTCGCCATCCTCGCCGAGCTCACGGGCGGCACCCGCCGCTTCAACGAGCTCCTGCGCTCGATCGACGGGATCTCCCGTCGCATGCTCGCCGCCACCCTGCGCCGACTCGAGCAGGACGGGCTGATCGTCCGCCGCGTCTACGCCGACGTCCCGGTGCGCGTCGAATACGACCTCACGCCGTCCGGCGCGGCGCTGTTCACGGCGCTGACGCCCCTCTCGGCGTGGTCGCTGCAGCACCTCCCCGCCGCGGCCTGACTTCTCCGCATCGCCACCTGCTGTCCGCGGCCGTCGCGTTGAGTGCCGGCGTGCAAGCGCCCGCTCCGCCCGCTCTCGAGGTCAGCGTCACCCCGCGAGCGCCGCCCGCCTGAAGCTCGCCATCACCCACAAGTCGGCGGACGCGCGCGAGCTCGTCATCTCCGTCCCAAAGGGCGTCGGGATCTCCAACGCCGGCATCGCCGACGGCAGCAAGGCCGGGACCGGCCTCGCCGTCACGACCACGCCCAAGGGGCTGGCGTTCACGGCCGGGGAGGAGACGCTCGACGCCGTCTTCAGCCAGGCGAGCGGGCGCTACACGGACGACGCCCCCTGCTCTCGAACCTAAAGGGGTCAGGCCCCTTTAACTAGCTCCCTGTACCGGCGCAGTGGATCGCCACCGTCGGCCCCGACCAGCGAATACAGACGGGTTCGGGCGAGATAGGCCGGCGAGTCGCCGCTGACAATCGCGGCGTGGCTGCTCCACGCCCACTCCTCTGGTTTCGCACAGAGACCGGCTTCAACCGGATTGTGTGCGATGTAGCGCAGGACATTCCAGAGGTGCGTCTGGTCCAGGACGTGCTCGTTGTGGAAGCGACGCTCGAATAGGTGCCCGACGCGGTCGTGACGACGATTGAACGCCTGCACGTATTGGCCATGGAGTCGCTGCATGCCGGCGCCGAGGTTCGGCCTCGGCGTCTCCAGCAGCAGATGCACGTGATTGCCCATGAGGCAGTAGCTCAGACACTGCCAGGACGTGTGGCGCACGACCGTCGACAACAGACGCAGGTAGCGGCGCCGGTCGAAGTCATCGCGAAACGCCGCGAGCGGGTCGACGCAGCGCGCCGTGACGTGATGGATGCCGCCTGCGAGCTCGATCCTCGGTGAACGTGGCATGACCCCTGTAGGCGGGAGGGCGTGATCTTCGCCCCACTACCTAAAGGGGTCAGGCCCCTTTAGGTTAATCCGTTAAGACCTCGAACGAACTGTCGCTTGACGGTCGATGGGTCGTTGGTGTAGTTAATTCGTAAAGGTAGATACCTTTACGAAAGAGGTCGGGTCATGAGGGTCACGCGCATCGCGCTGGCTGCTGGGCTGTTCCTGTTCGTTCCCGCGTCGACCGCGTTCGCCGCGCCTGACCTGACGGTCTCCGCGACGCACGCCGCGCCGACGTTCCTGCGCGCGACCGCGCCCAACACGACCGTCTACGCGGGCACGCTGACGCTCACGGTGCGCAACGACGGGGCGGACCCGACCGACGGCACGGCGGTCACCGTCACCGAGCGCCTCCCCACCGGGCTCGGCTCGCTGATCAACAATCCCGGGTTCGGTGCCGGGCCGACGGCCGCGTCCGGGTCCGGCTGGACGTGCACGGGGACGACGACGAGCACGTGCACCCGCTCGGACGCGCTCGCCCCGGGAGCCGCATACCCGCCGATCACGGTCAACGTCACGGTGGCCAACAACGCCGCGGCGTCGCTCGCCAACGCGCCCACGGTCAGCGGCGGCGGGGACGCCTCGCTCGCCACCGGCGCCGACACGATCGCGGTCGCCCCCGATGCCTGCCCGAACGGGTTCGCCGCCGGCCAGAACGTGACGTTCGGCCCGCCGACGCCCGTGATCGACTCCGGCGTGACCAACCCCGAGCGCACCGACGGCTGCTCGCTGCTGGACGTCATCTGGAACGCCGCGCCGGGCACCCACGCCGCGTTCGTCGCCCACGTGGACGAGGCGACCGCCGCGTTCGGGCTCTCCGACGCCCAGCGCGCCGCGATCCACAACGCCGCCCAGACCTCGCTGATCGGTACCGCCGACGACCACCAGATCGACAACGCCTGCACCGCCGGCCGGATCGCGCTGACGTTCGACGACGGCCCGTCGCTCTATCGCCCGCACACGATGCAGCACATGCGCGACAAGTACGCGCCCGCGGTGCTGTTCGACACGGCCGTGCGCTCGGAGGCCAACGTCGGCATCGCCCGCTTCGAGCGCGAGGAGGGCCACGTCGTCCTCAGCCACACGTACGACCACCCGCATCTGAACGCCCTCTCGCCCGCGCTCCAGCAGGCCGAGATGAACAAGGCCGAGGAGACGTTCAACCGGCTCGGCATCCCGATCACGTTCCGCGCGATGCGCCCGCCGTTCTTCGAGGCCAACGCGGCCACGACCGCCAACCTCGCATCGATGGGTTACACGTCCAACACGGCCCGGATCGAGACCACCGACTACGACCCGGCGAACACGCTGGCGATGACCCGCGACGCGATCGTCAACCAGCTGCGGGCGGGCGCGATCATCCTGCTGCACGACGGGCCGATCGACACGCCCGCGGGCCTGAACTCCAGCGACGCGTCGGCGCAGATCATCGACGCCGCTCGCGCGCGCGGGTTCTGCATGGGCACGCTGGACCGCAAGGGCAACGTCGTCGCCACGCGTTACATCCCGCGCGCGACGCCGATCCCGCCGATCGCGAACCCGGTGCCGTACGTCCCGCTCGCCTACCCGGGAACGCCGCCGTCGCCGTGGACGCTCGTCCCGCAGCCGCTGAAGATCACGGCCGCGCACAGCCCGCTCAACCGCGGCGGCACCGGCACGATCACGCTGACGGCCTCCAACGTCTCCGACGACCCGACGGACGGCAGCACGATCACGCTGAGCGACCGCGTCCCGGCCGGCCTGAGCGTGACGAGCATCGGCGGCACCGGCTGGACCTGCACGGGCACGACGACCCGCAACTGCACGCGCACCGACATCCTCGCGCCGCACAGCTCGTTCCCGCCCGTGACCATCAACGTCAGCGTCAGCGCGACCGCCAACCTCGTGCTGACCAACGCGCCGAGCGTGACCGGCCACGGCGGGAACGTGTGGGTGGACTCGGTCAGCGACGCGATCAGCGTCGGGGTGCCGGCGGCCGGTGACGTGGGCGCGACGGTGGGCGCGACGCTCGCGCTCACGCTCGGCCCGGCGGCGAGCTTCGGGCCGTTCACGCCTGGCGTGGCGAAGGACTACACGACCTCGACGACCGCGACCGTGGTGAGCACCGCGGGCGACGCCGCGCTGACGTACTCCGACCCCGGCCACCTGACCAACGGCGCCTTCTCGCTGCCCTCGGCGCTCGAGGTCACGCTCTCCAAGGCGACCTGGACCGCACCCGCGTCCAACGAGGTGGTCACGGTCGGCTTCAGGCAACACGTCGACGCCACCGACGCGCTGCGCACCGGCGCCTACTCCAAGACGCTGACGTTCACGCTGTCAACGACGAATCCATAGGCGCCGGCGCGGTCGCCGGCAGCTCGAGCACGAACTCCGCGCCGCCGCCGGGCAGGTTGGCGGCGCGGACCTTGCCGCCGTGCTGCTCGGCGACCTGGCGAACGATCGCCAGGCCGAGGCCGGAGCCGGGCCGCCCGCGGGAGGAGGCGCCGCGGTAGAAGCGGTCAAAGAGGTGCGGGAGGTCCTCGGGATCGACGCCGGTGCCGTGGTCGCGCACGCGGACGCCGTCCACGTCGACCTGCACCTCGACGACGCCGCCGTCCGGCGAGTGCTTGGCCGCGTTGTCGAGCAGGTTGTTGACGGCGCGGGCGAGGCGTTCGCGCGTCCCCTCGACCACGGTCGGCCGCAGGTCGGCCTCGAAGTCGATCCGCGGGGCGTACCGCCGCGCGCGGGTGAGGGACTCGGCGACGAGGTGGTCGAGCCGCACGTCCTCGCTCTCGCGCCGCGGCTCGTCGCCGCGGGCGAGCTCGATCAGGTCCGCGACGAGCATCCCCAGCTCGGTGGTCTGCTCCTCGACATCCTCGAGCAGCCGGGCGCGCTCGTCGGGCGGAAGCGCCTCCGCCTCGGCCAGCACCTCGATGTTGGTCCGCAGGCTGGTGATCGGCGTGCGCAGCTCGTGCGAGGCGTCGGCCACGAGCTGGCGCTGGGCGGCGATCGAGCGCTCGAGGGTGTCGAGCATCGCGTTGAAGTGCTCGGCCAGCTCGCCGACCTCGTCCTGGGTCTCGACCTCGATCCGCCGCCCGAGGTCCTCGGTGGCGGCGATGTGGCGGGCGGCCTCTGAGACGTGGGCGATCGGCGCGACGACGTTGCGCGAGACGAGCCGGCCGAGGACGACGGCGAGCGCGACGCCGCCGAGGATGACCAGCAGCAGGATCAGCCGGAGCTGGTCGAGCACCGAGTCGGCGGCCTCGAGCGAGCGGCCGTACTGGAGCGCGCCGAGCGGGCGATCGGCCACGGCGAACCCGGGCGGGGCGGGCGTGGTCAGCACGCGCACGTGCGTGCCGTTCACGTAGCCGGTGGAGAACGATTCCGGGCCGACGCCGGCGGCGACGTCGCGCGCTTTGTCGTCGATCGGCAGCTCACCCCGCTCCGGGCCGATCTGACCGATCGCGTCACCACTCGTGTCCAGCAGCTGCACGAACGGGGTCGGCCCGCCGCGGCGCGCGGGCAGGGCGGGGATGCTCGGCGGGCCGCCGCGGCGGCCGCGTGGGGGCCCGAGCCCGCCACCGAACGTGATCTGCTCCTGGAGCGCCTGGTCGACCTCGGACATCAACTGGTCGCGGACCGCGATGTAACAGACGGCCGCCGCCAGCGCGACCGCGACGGCCACGGCGATCGCGACCGCGATCGTCATCCGCCGTCGCAGGGGCAACGAGCGCATCATTCTTTGAGCACGTAGCCCACGCCGCGGACGGTGTGCAGGAGGCGTGGCTCGCCGCCCTCCTCCGTCTTGCGGCGCAGATAGCCCATGTAGACGCCGAGCGAGTTCGAGCTCGACCCGAAGTCGTAGCCCCAGACCCGCTCGAAGATCTGCGAGCGGGTCAGCACCTGCTTCGGGTGCTCGAGGAACAGGGCGAGCAGCTGGAACTCGGTCCGGCTGAGCTCGAGCTTGCGCGGGCCGCGGAACGCCTCCCAGGCGCCGCGGTCGAGCGTGAGGTCCCCGAAGCGCAGGACGCTCCCGTCCTCGGACTCGGCCGGCTCGGCCCGGCGCAGCAGCGCGCGCAGGCGCGCCTTGAGCTCCTTGAGCGCGAACGGCTTGACCAAGTAGTCGTCCGCGCCGGCGTCGAGGCCGGCGACGCGGTCGTCGACCGCGTCGCGGGCGGTGAGCATCAGGACCGGGGTGCGATCGCCGGCGTCCCGGAGGCGGCGGCAGACCTGCAGGCCGTCGATCCCGGGCATGGCGACGTCCAGCACGACCGCGTCATGGCGCGAGTCGGCCAGGGAGTCCAATGCCTCACGACCATCGGCCGCCAGCGTGATCTCATACCCGTCCAGACGCAGCGCGCGATCCAGCGCGGCCCGCACAGCGGGCTCGTCGTCAACGATCAGCACACGCGTCATTCGGCTCCCTCAGCATCGGAAGAGAGGGTAAGAATCACAGAAGAGGCAGCGTTCTTTAAGCAGTCATCAATCTCCCGCGCTCTCATGCGAGGGCTATGCGCTCTCTGGTCATGTTCTTCGGCGGCGCCGTTGCGATGGCGCTCGTTGTCGGTGCGCTCGCCCTCGCGGGCGTGATCGACGACGACGCCGCACCGATCGCCTCGTCCCCGCCGCCCCCGTCCCCCACGACGACGGCTCCCTCGTCGCCGAGCAGGCCGAAGGGCGCCGGCGAGTCGATCTCGGACATCTACAAGCGCGTGTCCGCGGGCGTCGTGTTCATCCAGGCCGGTCAGAGCGCGACCGGCTCGGGCTTCGTCTACGACGACCAGGGCCACATCGTCACCAACGACCACGTCGTCGAGGAGGCCAACACCTTCGCCGTGCGCATCGGCGTCGACACCAAGCCGATCGTCGCCAAGCTGGTCGGCAAGGACCCATCGTCGGACCTCGCGGTATTGAAGGTCGACCCGGGGCAGGTCAAGAGCGGGCTCAAGCCGCTCGAGCTCGGCGACTCCGCGGCGCTGGAGCCCGGCGACCAGACGATCGCGATCGGCTCCCCGTTCGGCCTGGAGGGGACCGTCACCAGCGGCATCGTCTCCTCCCTGGGCCGCACGATCACGGCGCCCAACAACTTCCCGATCGCCGACGCGATCCAGACCGACGCGGCGATCAACCCCGGCAACTCGGGCGGCCCGCTGCTCGACGGCAACGGCCGCGTGATCGGCGTCAACTCGCAGATCAAGTCCGGCAGCGGCTCGAACTCGGGCGTCGGCTTCGCCGTCCCGGTCTCGACCGTGAAGTTCGTCGTCCCGCAGATCGAGAACGGCGGCAAGGTCGTGCGCGCCTACCTCGGCGTGCGCAACGGCGACACGCAGGATCTCTCCGGCGCGGTCGTCGGCAGCGTCGTCCCGGGCGGGCCGGCCGACAAGGCCGGGCTCCAGGGCGGCGACAAGATCACGGACATCGACGGGCGCAAGGTCACCAAATCGGACGACGTGTCCGCAGCGGTCGCGGCACGCAAGCCCGGCGAGAAGGCGAAAGTCACCGTCGAGCGGGGAGGCGGGCGGCGTACCCTGACCGTTGACCTCGGCACTCGGCCAGACACACCGGCGGGCGGATGACCTACGGAATAAATGACCCCAGGAGACCAGACGTGACCCCAGAGGACCGGCGGCTGCACGCCTTGGACCGGGTCGAGGAGCCGACACCGTCCCGCGCGGCCCACGACGACCTCGAGAACGCGCTCTTCGAGATCAAGCGCGTCATCGTCGGCCAGGAGGCCATGCTCGAGCGCGTCCTGGTCGCGCTGCTCGCCGGCGGCCACGTGCTGCTCGAGGGCGTGCCCGGCCTGGCCAAGACGCTGACGGTCAAGACCGTCGCGGACGTGCTCGGCGGGTCGTTCAAGCGGCTCCAGTTCACGCCGGACCTGGTGCCCGCGGACCTCGTCGGCACGCGGATCTTCCGGCCGGACACGGGCGGGTTCGACACCGAGCTCGGCCCGGTCTTCTGCAACTTCCTGCTGGCGGACGAGATCAACCGCGCGCCCGCGAAGGTCCAGAGCGCGCTGCTGGAGGTCATGCAGGAGCGCCAGGTGACGATCGGCCACGACACCCACCGCGTCCCTTCGCCGTTCCTCGTGCTCGCCACTCAGAACCCGATCGAGTCCGAGGGCACGTACCCGCTGCCCGAGGCCCAGGTCGACCGCTTCATGTTCAAGCTCGTCGTCGACTACCCGTCGCATCGCGACGAGGTCGCGGTCGTCGAGCGGTCGCTGGACGGCGGCGCGCGGGCGCGCGAGGTGCTCTCGCCCGAGCACCTGACCGCGCACCAGAAGGCGGCCGCGACCGTCTACGTCGACCGGCGGGTGATGGAGTACGCCGTCGCGCTGACGACGGCGACCCGCGACCCCGGCGAGAACAACTGGGTCGAGTTCGGCGCCTCGCCGCGCGGCTCGATCAACCTGATCCACGCGGGGCGCGCGTTGGCGCTGCTGCGCGGGCGCGACTACATGCTTCCCGTCGACGTGCGCGACCTCGCGCGCGACGTCCTGCGCCACCGCATCGTGCTCACGTACGAGGCGTTGGCCGCGGGCGTCGACACCGACCGCGTGCTCGACGACGTCCTGGAGCGCGTGCCGATGCCGCGCATCGAGCTCGCGCAGGAGCGTCCGTACGGAGCATGACGTTCCAAGCACCGCTGCTGCTGGGACTGCTGGCGGTCGTCCCGCTGGTGGCGGTCGTCTACGCCCTGCAACAGCGACGGGCGAAGAAGTTCGCGGTCCGGTACACGAACGTCGACCTGCTGATCGCGGTCGCCGGGCGTTCCTGGACGCGCCACGTCCCGGCGATCCTGGCGCTGCTCGCGCTGGCCGCGTTGCTGATCGCGCTGGCGCGGCCGCAGCGGACGGTCGCGGCCGAGCGGCGCGAGGCGACGGTGATGCTCGTCTTCGACACGTCGGGCTCGATGCTCGCGACCGACGTCGCGCCCTCACGGCTGGCCGCGGCCCAGGCGGCGGGCAACGCGTTCGTCGAGTCGGTGCCGGACGAGTTCCGGATCGGCGTCGTCGGCTTCGGCTCGGCGGCCCAGCAGCTGACTGAGCCGACCACCGACCACGCGCGCGTGAAGACGACGATCGGCTCTTTGCAGGTCGCGGGCGCGACGGCGATGGGCGATGCTCTGAAGCTCGCGATCAATTCCGCGCGGGTGCCGATCCCGGACGGGCTCGGGGGCGAGCGGCGGCTGCCGGCGGCGATCGTGCTGCTCAGCGACGGCGCCTCGACGCGGGGCGAGGACCCGATCGACGTCGTCCAGCAGACGAAGAAGTACAAGATCCCCGTGTACACGGTGGCCCTGGGCTCGCAGAACGGAACGCTGACGCACACCGACCCGAACACGGGCGCGGTCAACACCGAGCGCGTCCCGCCGGACCTCTTGACGCTGCAGGACATCGCGCGCGACACCGGCGGGCAGTTCTTCGCCACCGCCGACGCGCAGCGGCTGGCCGCCGTCTATCGGAACCTCGGCACGCGGTTGACCAAGACCAAGGAGAAGCAGCAGGTGACGTCCGCGTTCGCGGGCGGCGCGATCGTGCTGCTGCTCGCGGGCGCCGGCTTCGGGCTGGCGCGCGGCGGGAGGCTCCCGTGAGTGAGCCTGGCCGGCGGCTGCCGCGGCACCAAGTTTCAGGCATCCCGGGGGTGGCGCGGTGAGCGCACGTCCCCGCCTCGTTCCGCCCGCGCCGGAGCGGTCGGCGGACAAGCCCGGTCCGGGTCCTGTTCCGCCCCAGGTCCTGCGGGCGCTGGACCTGGCGGTGATGAAGCGGATCGAGTCGCTGGTGCCGGGCGAGCATCTGACGCCACAGGTGGGGTCAGGGACCGAGCTGGCGATGATCCGGCCGTACCACCCGGGCGACGACGTCCGCCACATCGACTGGATGGCCACGGCGCGGCTGCAGGAGCCGCACGTGCGCGTCCACGTGGGTGAGCGGGCGCTGACGACGTGGCTGGTGTTGGACGTGAGCGCCTCGATGGCGTTCGGGACGGCGGACCGGCGCAAGACCGATGTCGCCGAGGGCGTCGCGCTGGCCGTCGGCCACGTGGCGACGCGGCGCGGGAACCGGCTCGGCGTCCTGGCCTTCGGCGGCGAGGAGCCGCGAATCCTGCGGCCGCGCCAGGGCCGGCTCGGGCTGCTCGCGCTCCTGGCCGAGTTGCGCCGTGAGCCCTCGGAAGGCGCCGGCGCGACCTCGCTCGGCTCCGCGCTGGGCAGCGCCGCTTCGCTCGGCCGCCAGCGCGGCCTCGTCGTGATCGTGAGCGACTTCCGCGGCGAGCGCGACTGGGAAGGCCCGCTGACCGCCCTGCGCGCGCGCCACGGCGTGATGGCGGTCGAGATCGTCGACCCGCGCGAGCAGCAGCTCGTCAACGCGGGCGACCTCTGGCTGGTCGACCCGGAGACGGGCCGCCAGGTCCACGTCGACACCCGCAAGCGCCGCATCCGCGACCGCTTCGCCGCCGCCGCGGCGGCCGAGCGCGAGGAGGTGCGCAGCGCCCTGCGCCGCGCGGGCGCCGACCACGTCGAGCTCTCGACGGGCGGCGACTGGCTGCGGATCTTCGCCTCGCACCTGCGCCGCGGCGAGGCCGCGCTGCGCGCCGGCGCCCCCGCCCGCGCGGCGATCCGCAACCGGATGAGGGCCGCGACATGACGCCGCGCCTCGCCACGCCCGCCCGCGCCGCGCACCCGCCGCGCCGCGCCACGCCCGCCCCCGCCGCGCACCCGCCGCGCCGCGCCACGCCCGCCCTCGGAGGCCGCCCGTGAGCTTCGCCGAGCCCATCCTCCTCGCGGGCTTCATCCTCGTCCCGCTCGCGATCCTGGCGTACGGGTCATTGCAGCGACGGCGACGGCGCGACTCGGCCGCCTGGGCCAACCCGGCGCTCGTGCCCGGGCTGACCACCGCGCGGCCCGGCTGGCGACGGCATCTCCCGCCGTTCCTGCTGCTGCTCGCGCTGTGCGCGCTGATCTTCGCCCTCGCCCGGCCGCAACGGACCGTCGCGGCGCCCCAGAAGGCGGCGAACATCGTGATGGTCACCGACATCAGCGGCTCGATGAACGCGACGGACGTGCAGCCGAACCGGCTCGACGCCGCGGTCGCGGCGGCGAAGGCGCTGACGGAGAAGGTGCCGTCCACGTTCCGGCTCGGGCTGATCACCTTCTCGGACTTCGCCGAGCAGCGGGTCGCGCCCACGACCGACCGGGCGCAGATCAAGGGCGCGCTCGACCAGCTCGTGGCCGAGGGCGGGACCGCGATGGGCGACGGGCTCGAGCGCGGGCTCTTCGCCGCGCGCACGCCGGTCCCCAACGCCGACGGCAGCGGCGTGCGGCGCCTGCCGAGCGTGATCGTGCTCCTCTCCGACGGGAAGAACACGTCCGGCACGCGCGAGCCGACCGACGTCGCCCGCGAGGCGGGCCGCGCGCGCATCCCGATCTACGCGATCGCTCTCGGCACGCCCGGCGGGCAGGTCGAGCTGCGCGACTCGTTCGGCTTCCTCCAGCGCGTCCAGGTCCCCCCGGACACCGAGACGCTCAAGGAGGTCGCGCGGCTGTCGGGCGGCAAGTCCTACACCGCGACCGAGACCGACAAGGTCAAGGAGATCTACGCGAACCTCGGCACCCGCCTCTCGTCCAAGAGCGAGAAGCGCGAGGTGACGGCGGTGTTCGCGGGTGGCGCGATCGCGCTGCTCGTCGCGGCGGGAAGCCTCTCGCTGCTCTGGTTCGGCCGCCTCATCTGAGTTGACACCGCGCCCCTCGGGGTGGTTGGTTTAGCTCAGCAGCTCCGGGTCGCAAGGGGAGGGGAAGGCCGATGCTCCGTTCCGCCGTCGTACGCCGCTCGATGTTGGGCGGCGCCGTGGTCCTCGTCGCGGCGGCGTGCGTGTTCGCCGTCGCCGACGCCGACACCGCGGCGGGCCCGCCCGCGCGGACGCCGATCGACCACATCGTCGTGATCTTCGGCGAGAACCAGTCGTTCGACCACTACTTCGGCACCTATCCGAACGCGGCCAACAACGTGCCCGGCGACCCGCTCTTCACCGCTCAGGCGGGCACGCCCGCGGTCAACGGACTGACACCGGCACTGCTCACCAGCAACCCGAACATGTTCAACCCCCGCCGGCTCAAGCGCTCCGAGTCGGTCACCTGCGACCACAACCACAACTACGCCGCGGAGCAGCTCGCGTTCAACGGCGGCCTGATGAACCAGTTCGTCGAGAACACCGGCTCCAGCTGCAACGGGGACCGCGGCATGGTCATGAACTACTACGACGGCAACTCGGTCACCGCGCTGTGGAACTACGCCCAGCACTACGCGATCAGCGACGCGCACTTCGGCTCCACGTTCGGGCCGTCGACGATCGGCGCGCTCAACACGATCGCCGGCACCACCCACGGCGTCAGCCCGGCGGGGCTCGGCGTGCAGGGCACGATGGTCTTGAACTCGCCGCCGTCGACCGACGACTGCTCGGGCAGCGGCGCCACGATGTCCGGGCAGAACATCGGCGACCTGATGAACACGGCCGGTATGACCTGGGGCTGGTTCGCGGGCGGGTTCAGGCCGATCCCGGCCTCCTGTTCGACCAAGCACAAGAACGCCGTGGGAGCCGACGTCCAGGACTACCTCCCGCACCACATGCCGTTCCAGTTCTACGCCTCGACGGCGAACCCGCACCACCTGCCGCCGCTGTCGGTGGCCAACATCGGCCAGACCGACCAGGCCAACCACCAGTACGACCTGACCGACTTCGACGCGGCGCTGGCCGCGGGCAACCTGCCGCAGGTCTCGTTCCTGAAGGCGATCGCGTCCGAGGACGGGCATCCGGGCTACTCCGGCCCGCTCGACGAGCAGCGCTTCATCGTGCGCACCGTCAACGCGATCCAGAGCTCCCCGGAGTGGAACTCGACCGCGATCTTCCTCGCCTATGACGACTCCGACGGCTGGTACGACCACGTGATGCCGACGATCCGCCAGGGGTCCGACACGCCGAGCGACGGGCTCAACGGCCCGAACACGTGCGGGCCGGCGCCGCAACCCGGGGACTACCGCGGGCGCTGCGGCCCCGGACCGCGGCTGCCGCTGGTCCTCATCTCCCCGTACGCCCGCCAGAACTTCGTCGACCACACCGTGACCGAGCAGGCGTCGATCATCCGCTTCATCGAATACAACTGGAGCCTCCCGCGCCTCGGCGACCAGTCCTTCGACGACCGCGCCGGGGAGCTGAACGGCATGTTCGACTTCCTCTCCGGGGCGGTGGCGCCGAAGCTGCTCCTCGACACTGCGACCGGCAACCCGCCGGGAGCGCCGGTCGTGACCGCGACGCCCACCCCGGTGGTGCCGACACCGACACCCACGGCCACCCCGACGCCGACGCCCAAGCCGAAGCTCGCCGTGTCGCTGAGCTGCAAGGTCACCGGCGGCGGGAAGAAGGTCACGATCTCGTGCAAGGCCAGCGGGAAGGACGCCGGCAAGCGGACCGCCGTGCGCTTCCGGATCGTCAAGGGCTCGAAGGTGCTCGCGACCAAGAGCGTCAACCTGTCCAAGAAGCAGGCCAAGGTCGTGATCCGCCCGAAGACGAAGCTCAAGAAGGGCAAATACACGCTGCGGATCACGATCACGCAGACCGGGGGAACGCTGGCGCTGACGAAGACCATACGGCTGAAGTAGTGCGGCGGGCCGCGCTGATCGCCGTCCTCTGCCTCGCCGGATGCGGCGGCGGTCAGGCCACGCCCGAGATCCGCCATCCGATCGCGCCGCCGGCGAGCACGGACGTCCCGGCAGCGCGGGTGTCCGGGACGAACCGGTCGGCGGCGGAGGTCGCCGCCTCGGCGTCCGAGCTCCCGGTCGACGGCGTCCCGCGACCGGAGTTCTCGCCCGTGTCCGAGCGCGCGTTCGACCGCCCGATCGCGCGCTATCGCGTCTACAGCACCCGCCAGGCCGCGGCGATGGACGCTGCAATCCGCGTGCTCCAGCGCAGCCTGCGCGCGGGTGACCGCGCCGCTGCCCGCCGGGCATGGATCTCCGCTTACGACCACTACCTGCGCATCGGCGCCGCGTACGGCGCGCTCGGCGACCTGGACGCGTCGATCGTCGCCGGCCGCGAGCGGCTCGAGCGCGGGCTGTGGACCGGCGAGCGGCTCGCCGCGCTGCGCCCCGCGGCGGCGCGGCTGCGGCAGGACGTGCGCACGCTGCGCGGCACCGTCACGCGGGTCGAGATCACCCCGGTGGACTACACGACGAGAGGTCACGAGATCCTCGAGGACGCCCAGCGGGACATGCTGAGTGGCGTCGCCGCGCCCTACAGCGGAGCGGGCGTGATGGCCACGGCGGCGTCGCTGGCGGCGACCGAGACGGTCGTCGGCACGCTGCGGGCGCTGCTCGCGCAGCGCGGCGCGATCGCCCCGATCGACTCCGGGCTGGTTCGGCTGCGCCGCGAGCTGGCCGCGATCCGACGCGCCCACCGCGGGCGCTGGCCGGACCTCGACGCCCTCTCGCCGAGCGAGCGACAGCGGCTCAACGGCCGGCTCGGCGCCGGCCTCGAAGAGCTCGCGCAGTTGCCGCACGCGCTCGAGACGACGCTCCCACCGAAGATCCCGCCGATCCGGCCGTGAAGGTCAATCGCCGTCGTTTCCTGGCCGGATCCGCGCTGACCGCGGCGGCACTCGCCGCGGGCGAGACGTCCGCGGCCGCGCCCACGAAGCCGCTGACGCAGCGGATCCCGTTCGACGGCCCGCACCAGGCGGGCGTGTTGACCGAGCCGCGCGACGCGGTCGTCCTCGCCGCGCTCGACAGCGTCGCCACCGACCTGGGCGCGTTGTTCGCCGGCCTGCAGCTGCTGAGCGCCCGCGCCCGCGAGCTGACGCAGGGTCAGACGATGCCGGTGCGCGAGCCCGACGACCCGCCGATCGACTCCGGGGCCCTCGGGACGGAGATCGCGCCCGACGCGCTCACGGTGACGATCGGCTTCGGCGCGTCCCTGTACGAGCGCCACGAGCTGAAGCTGCCGGAGAAGCTCGAGCGGATGACACCGTTCGACGGCGACCGGCTCGATCCGGCGCTCACCCATGGCGACGTGCTCCTGCTGATCAGCGCGCACAACATGGACACGGTCTCGCACGCGCTGCGCGAGCTCTTGCGCGTGACGCGCGACCAGCTCGCGTTGCGGTGGTGGATCGACGGGTTCCAGGGCGCGCAGCGCGGGCCGGGCGCGCGCCGCAACCTGTTCGGCTTCCGCGACGGCACGGCGAACCCCGACACGGGCGACGACGCGCTGATGCGCCGGCTCGTCTGGACGCCCGGCGGTGGCACCTACATGGCCGTGCGGCTGATCCGGATGCACCTCGAGTTCTGGGACCGCGTCGGGCTGCGCCACCAGGAGGGGATGATCGGCCGCCGCCGCGACACCGGCGCGCCGCTCGGGGGCAAGCACGAGCTCGACGACCCGCGGCTCGACCTCGACCCGAAGGGCGAGCGGGTCCCGCTGGACGCGCACATCCGGCTCGCGAACCCGCGCACGGCGGAGACCGCCGACCAGCGCCTGCTGCGGCGCTCGTGGAACTTCCAGCGCGGGTTCGACCAGGCGGGCCAGCTCGACCAGGGCCTGATCTTCGTCGCCTACAACCAGGACCCCGCGCGCCAGTTCCTGACGGTCCAGAACCGCCTCGCGGGCGAGCCGATGACCGACTACATCACCCCCGTGGGCGGCGGCTACTTCTACGTACCGCCCGGTGCGCGGGGCCCGGGCGACTGGGTGGGAAGTCGTCTGATTTAGGCCAGTACCAGGCCGCAACCGGCCGTAACGTTCACGGACCCATGACGACAGGCCTGTATGTTCAAGACAGTGGTGGCTGAGCTGCACGCGGTGATGGAGGAGGTGCGCGAGCGGACCTTCCGGCTCGTCTCCCATCTCGACGAAGCGCAGCTCGAGACGGTGCTCTCCCCGATCATGAGCCCGCTCTCGTGGGACCTCGGCCACATGGCCGCCTACGAGGATCTGTGGCTCAACCACCGGCTCGCCGGGCGCCCGCTGCTGCGGGAGGACCTCGCGGCCCTCTATGACGCGTTCGAGACCCCGCGGAAGGTGCGCGGCGACCTGCAGTTCCTGCGCGGCGAGGAACTGCACGAGTACATGGCGGAGGTGCGCGAACGCGCACTGGAGGCGCCCGTCGGCGACGGCGTCCTGCACGAGCTGGTGATCCGCCACGAGCTCCAGCACACCGAGACGATGCTGCAGGCGATGACGCTCGCGGGGATCGCCCCGCCGTCGCTCGACGGTCCGCGACCGGCCGAAGGCAGCTGCCTCGAGATGGTCGAAGTCGCCGAAGGGCCGTTCGAGCTCGGCACCGGGCCGTCCGGCTTCGCCTACGACAACGAACGCCCGCGCCACGCGGCGTCCACCGGTCGCTACACGATCGGCCGCGCGCCGGTCACCAACGCCACCTGGCTCACGTTCACCGAGGGCGGAGGCTACGAGCGCCGCGAATGGTGGTCCGACGAGGGCTGGGCATGGAAGCAGCAGTACGACATCACTCACCACGCGGCCTCGCAGGCCGGGGATCCGGACGCACCCGTCGTCCACGTCTCCTGGTTCGAGGCCGACGCCTTCGCCCGCGCCCACGAGGCGCGGCTCCCGACGGAGATCGAATGGGAGAAGGCGGCGACCTCGGGTCAGCTCGAGGGGGTCGGGGAAGTCTGGGAGTGGACCGAGAGTCACTTCACGGGCTATCCGGGTTTCATCGCCTACCCCTATCGGGAGTATTCGGAAGTGTTCTTCGGCGACCACTATCGGGTGTTGCGCGGCGGCTCGTTCGTCACGCACCCGCGCGTCGCCTCCCCGCAGTTCCGCAACTGGGACCTCCCCGAACGCCGGCAGCTCTTCGCCGGAGTCAGGATCGCGCGATGAATACCGCTCTAGGCGATATCGAGATCGTCTCCCGCCTCGGCGAGGACGAGCGCACACTCGCGTTCGACGCGCTGGACGGGCTGACGAAACCGTTCAAGGAGATCCCGCCGAAGCACTTCTATGACACGGATGGCTCGCGGCTCTTCGAGCAGATCATGGGCCTGCCCGAGTACTACCCGACCCGCACGGAACGCTCGATCCTGACCGCCAACGCCGCCCAGCTGGTGGAGACGACGGGCGCCGCCGAGCTGGTCGAGCTCGGCAGCGGCGTGCCGACCAAGACGCTGCTGCTGCTGGACGCGATGCGCGACGCGGGGACGCTGGACCGCTACGTGCCGTTCGACGTCTCCGAGGTCGTGCTGTGCGAGAGCGCGAAGCTGCTCGTGGAGCGCTACCCGGGAATCCGGGTGTTCGGCGTCGTCGGTGACTTCGAGCGCCACCTCGACGCGCTGCCCGAGCCCGGGGGCCCAAGGGTGATCGTCTTCCTCGGCGGCACGATCGGGAACTTCCTCCCCGGCACGCGGCGCAAGTTCCTGCGCTCGCTGGGGCAGCAACTGCGGCCCGAGGACCGGATCCTGCTCGGGACCGACCTCGTGAAGGACCCGGCGGTGCTCGAGGCCGCCTACAACGACTCGGCGGGCGTCACCGCGGCGTTCAACCGCAACGTTCTGGCGGTGATGAACCGCGAGCTCGGCGCGGACTTCGACCTCGAGTCCTTCGAGCACGTGGCGTTCTACGACCGCGAGCAGGAGTGGATCGAGATGCGGCTGCGGGCGGTGCGCCCGATGGACGTCCACATCGCCAAGCTCGGGCTGGACGTGCACTTCGCGGCGCGCGAGGAGATGCGCACCGAGATCAGCGCCAAGTTCACCCGCGAGCGGCTCGAGGCCGACCTGCGGGCCGCGGGGCTCGTGCTCGATCAGTTCCTGACCGACGACGACGAGCTGTTCGCGCTCTCGCTCATCGGCGCTGGGCCAGTTCGCTGATCACGGCCTCGTAGAGCAGCTCGTCGCTCTCTTCGGCGACGCGGACGGTGGGCCCGCGGACCTCGAGGTCCAGCGGGCTCACCCACACCGCGCCGACCGGCGCGTCCCGCAGCGCCGCGCCCACCCCGATGCACTGCTCGGGGGCGAGCTGCAGCGCGCGCATCACGAACGCGATGCCCTGCAGCTCGCCTTCGAGCTCATAGGTGTCCTCGCCCTTGAGCTCGAAGACGGCGATCTCGGCGCGCGCGCACGCTTCGAAGGCGCGCGCGCTGAGGTGGGAGTCGGTGTCGACCGCGTCCGGGTCGTAGAACACGCAGCGCAGGGACGCGGGCACGCGGGGCATTAAACCCCGCGAGGATCAGCCGAGGCCGATGTCCCCGCCGCCGGTGTCGCCACCGTCGGGGGTGCCGTCGCCTTCGCCACAGGTGCGCAGCGCGGGCGAGTGGTACGCGGCGTTGACGAGGCCCTTGCCCTTGCCGTTGCCGACGCGCATCTGATGGCCGGGGCCGCCGAGCAGACGGGCGGGCGGGTTCGGGTCGACCGGATCGCCACTGACGGTGTAGCCGCCCTTCCATGAGGCCTCGGCCTCATTACAGACGTCGGTGGCGTTGGCGGCCGCCGGGACGAAGGACAGCGTGAAGGTCGCGGCTACGGCCGCAAAGACGAGTTTGCGCATTGTTCGAGAGTCATCGGCACGAGCGGCGGCTCGTAGGATCGAATGTGTGGCCATCGTGCGCGAGATCGAGCCGTGGGATTCGATCCTCCAGGAAGGACGCGACGACGAGCGGCTGGTGCGCCAGGCGATGCAGCACGAGCGGTTCCCGCAGCTGGTCGAGCTTCCCGCCGAGCTCCATCCGGACGTCGCCGCGCGCTTGAGGGCCCGCGGGATCGACTGTCTGTTTTCGCACCAAGCGGAGGCGTTCGAGGCGTGGGTGGACGCGACGACGATCGTCACCACCGGCACCGCGTCCGGCAAGTCGCTGTGCTTCCAGCTGCCCACTTTGGACGTGTTGTCGCGCGACGCCCGCGCCCGCGCGCTCTTCCTCTACCCGTCCAAGGCGCTGGCGCAGGACCAGGCGCGGTCGCTGCACGCGCTGGGCGTCAAGCGCGCGCGGCCGGCGATCTACGACGGCGACACGCCGCGCGAGCAGCGGGCGGACCTGCGGCGGCGCGCCAACGTGGTGCTGACCAACCCGGACATGCTGCACCTCGGGATCCTCCCGAACCACCCGGCCTGGGGCGACTTCTTCAAGAACCTGGCGATCGTGGTGGTCGACGAGGCGCACGTCTACCGCGGCGTGTTCGGCTCGCACGTGGCGAACGTGCTGCGGCGGCTGCGGCGGGTGTGCGAGATCCACGGCACGGCGCCGCGGTTCCTGCTCGCTTCGGCCACGGTGGCCAATCCGGGCGAGCTCGCCTCGCGGCTGACCGGGTTCGACGACGTGCGGGTGATCGACCGCGACGGCTCGGCCGGCACCAAACGGACGATCGCGATGTGGAACCCGCCGGTGACCGACGAGGCCACGCAGGCGCGACGCTCGCCGCTGGCCGAGGCCGCGGACCTGTTGGCGTCGCTGGTCATCGAGGGCGCGCGGACGATCGTGTTCATGAAGTCGCGCAAGGCGGTCGAGCTGATGGCGCGCTTCACGGTCATGGAGCTCGAGCGCGCCGGACATCCCGAGCTGGCGGCGCGGATCGCGCCGTACCGCGCGGGCTACACGCCGCAGCAGCGGCGCGAGCTGGAGGAACGGTTGGTCTCGGGCGACCTGTTGGGGGTCGTCGCCACCGACGCGCTCGAGCTGGGGATCGACATCGGTGCGCTGGACGCCGCGATCTGCGTGACGTTCCCGGGGACGGTCGCTTCGCTGCGGCAGATGTGGGGGCGGGCGGGGCGGCGCGGGCGTGGGCTCGCGGTCTACGTCGCGGGCGAGGATGCGCTCGACCAGTTCTTCTGCCGGCACCCGGACGAGTTCCTCGAGCGGCCGGTCGAGGCGGCGATCCTCGATTTCGAGAACGAGCAGCTCTACACGGCGCACCTGCTCTGCGCCGCGCACGAGGCGCCGCTGGAGCCGGCCGATGCTTCGGTTCTGGGACCGCGCTGGCGGGAGTTCGCGTCGATGCTCGTGGGTGCGGGCGACCTGCGCGAGCGGCCGGACGGCACGTTCGTCCCGCGCCGGCCCGAGGAGTACCCGGCGGGCGAGTTCTCCCTGCGCAGCGCGTCACGCGACGGCGTCGCGATCGTCAACGTGGACGACGGCGAGGTGATCGGCGATGTGGACATCGGTCCGGCGCCGTCGACCGTGCACCAGGGCGCGATCTACCTGCACGGCGGGCGCCAGTTCGAGGTCTCGACGTTCGACTTCGAGCAGCGGCGCGCGCTGGTCCGCCCGTTCGACGGGCACTGGTACACGCAGGTCAAGCGCGAGACCGACACCCACATCGAGCGGGTGCTGGAAGAGCGGGTCGCGTTGGGCGTGCGGCTCTGCTTCGGCACGGTGGTCGTGAGCGAGCAGGTGCTCGCCTACCAGCGGCGGCGGATGGCCGACAACGAGCCGATCGACCTGATCGGTCTCGACCTCCCGCGCACCTCCTTCGCCACGCAGGCGCTCTGGTACGAGCTGGACGACGACGATCTCGGCACGCTGCATGCGGCGGAGCACTCGCAGATCGCCGTGTTGCCGCTGCTGGCGATGTGCGACCGGTGGGACATCGGGGGCCTGTCCACGAACTGGCACCCGCAGACCGGCGGGCCGACGATCTTCATCTACGACGGGCACCCGGGCGGGATCGGCATCACCCGCCGCGGCTACCACGCGTTCGAGCGCCTCGTGTCCAACGCCTATTCGCTGGTCACGGAGTGCCCGTGCGAGTCCGGCTGCCCCTCCTGCGTGCAGTCGCCCAAGTGCGGCAACCTCAACGAGCCGTTGTCGAAAGCCGGCTGCGCGTCGTTGATGGGCTCGATGCTGCGTAGTCCTCGAGCGTGAGGCCGCTCGCGGCGATCTGCCGCGCGAGCGCCTTGCCGATGTAGCGCAGGTGCCACGGCTCGTAGGCGTAGCCGGTGGAGGGCTCGCCGTCGGCGGGGTAGCGGATGATGAAGCCGTAGTCGGGGGCGTGGCGTGCCAGCCAGTCGGCCTCGGGCCTGTCGGCGAAGCAGGCGGTCGCCTGGCATCGGCCGTCGGCGCCGGAGACGTCGATCGCGAGGCCGGTCTCGTGCTCGCTGTGGCGCGGGCGGGCGACGACGCGGTCCGCGGCCTTGCGGCCCCGCTGCGCGACCTGGGCGTCGTACAGGTCGCGCTGCGTCGTCTCCGAGCGGTACCCGGAGACGCCCGCGAGCGGGAGACCGTCGCCGCCCGCCGCCTTGAACAGTCGCCGCAAAGGGCTTGCGACGTCGCTGCGGACCTGCCGCTTCTCGTGGAAGCCGCTGAACGTGAAGCGGATGTGCGGCACCACGAGGCGCCGGGGCCTGAACCCCCGCGGCAACGCGTGCTGCTTGTTCACCACGACCGCGACCGAGTCCGGTCCGCGGTAGTCAGGCTCGTGTGCGACGGGGAGGATCATGCCCGTCAGATGACGCGGCGCCGCCGCCCCGTTACCTAAACCCCACCTAAAGGGTCAGACCCCTTAGGTTCCCCTTAGGTTCCGTCGACCCGCGGACACGGCGCTGGGCCGTGGGCGGACCTAACGGCGAGATAAAGGGTCAGACCCCTTAGGTGGGGTTTAGGTTGCGGCGGCCCAGGCTTGGAGCTCGGGGAGCGGGTCGATCGGGGTCGAGGCCTTGCTCGCCCACCAGCCGTTGATCCAGATCTCGAAGTGCAGGTGCGGGCCGGTCGAGGAGCCGGTGCTGCCGACGAGGCCGACGCGCTGGCCCGCGGTGATCGCGGCGCCCTTGACCACCGCGATCGAGCCCTCCTGGAGGTGCATGAAGACGTAGTGGCGGCCGTCGATGCCGGCGATCACGACGTAGTAGCCCGCGCCGTCCTTCTGGAAGGCTGTCCAGTGGACGGTGCCGGCGATCGGGCTCACGACAGGCGTGCCCTCGGCGGCGGTGATGTCCTGGCCCTGGTGGGTGTGGCCGGGGCGGCCGACGCCGAAGCGGGCGTCCGGGCCGCCGAACGTGTACGGGCCCTGGACGGGGAAGATCTTGTTGGCGGGCGTGGTGACCGCGGCGGGCGCGGCGGGGACGGGCGTCGGGGTGGGCGTGGGCGTCGGTTTCGGAGCGGCGACGGTGAGCGGGGCGCGGTAGTAGCGGGTCACGCCCGCGCCGGTCACGGCCAGCCGCGCCGTGTACGTCCCCGCGGCGACCGCCGCGCGCCAGGATCCGCGCTTGGACCCGCTGTCGCCGACCGCGCCGAGCTTCACCCGCACGGCCGGCTTGCCCGGAGCGATCACGTCCACCCGCACGAGCGCGCCAGGCGTGGCTCGCAGCGCGAACGTCACGCGCGCGCCCGCGGCGACGGAGGCGGGGCTGGCGGTGAAGCGGCTCGCGGTCGGGCCGGCGAGCTGTCCGCCGCTCTGGGCGGCGGCGGTCGCGGGCAGGAGCAGCAGGACGGCGGAGGCGAGTACGACGCGGAGCACGCCCCTAATGTCGGCAAATCGGGAATCCGTGTAAATCGTTGCAGGAGATCCTGCGCCGACCTCGACGGTCGCGATCTAGCGAGCGCCGAGCCCGTGCACGACCCGCAGGGCGGGCGGAGTGATGTCGCGGCCCGTGCCGCGCTCGCGGATCATCCGCGTCGCCGCGTCCGCGGGCAGCGGGCGCGAGAGGTAGTAGCCCTGGGCGAAGTCGCAGCCGAGCGCCTCGAGGTGACGCCAGGCGTCCTCGGATTCGACGCCCTCGGCGACGACCCGCAGGCCGAGGTTGTGGGCGAGGTCGATCGTCGAGCGCACGATCGCCGCGTCCGACGCGTCGACCGCCATCTCCATCACGAACGACTTGTCGATCTTGATGACGTCGACCGGCAGACGCTTGAGGTTGGCGAGGCTGGAGTAGCCGGTGCCGAAGTCGTCGACGCTCAGCGTCAGCCCGATCCGGCTCAGGCGCGTCAACGTGGCCTCCGCGCGGGCGGGGTCGGTCATGAGCATGCTCTCGGTGATCTCGAGCTCGAGCAACTCGGCCTCGACGTCCCACTTGGCCAGCAGACGCGGGATCTCGACCGCCAGCTGCGTGTCCAGGAACGAGCGCGCGGAGAGGTTGACCGCGACCGAGAGCTCCAGCCCGGCGTCCTTCCACGCGCGGACCTGGCAGATCGCGGCATCCAGGACGAACGACGTGAGCGGCGTGATCAGGCCGGTCTGCTCGGCGATCGGGACGAACTCGCTCGGCCCGACGATCCCGAACTCCGGATGGTCCCAGCGCGCGAGCGCCTCGACGCCCATGATCCGGCCCGTCCGCAGGTCCGCCTTGGGCTGGTAGTAGAGCTGGATCTGGCCCTCGTTGATCGCATGGCGCATGCCGCCGGCGAGCGAGAGGCGGCGCGGCGAGTGGCGATCGAGCTCGGGCTCGAAGATGGCGAAGCCGCGACCGGACTGCTTCGCGGAGTACATGGCGATGTCGGCGCGCTGCTGGAGCGTCTCGTTGTCCTCGCCGTGCAGCGGGTGCAGGGCGATGCCGATCGACGCGTCGATCTCGAGCCGCATCCCCTCGAGCACGAAGGGCTCGCGCAGGACGGCGAGCAGGTTCTGCGCGACCGTGGCCGCGTCACCCGCGTTGTCGACCCGCGGGAGCAGGACGCCGAACTCGTCGCCGCCGAGACGGGCGACCGTGTCGGACTCGCGTAGCGCGTCCTGGATCCGGTGCGAGACCTCCTGGAGCAACAGGTCGCCCATGTGATGGCCGAGCGTGTCGTTGATCTCCTTGAAGTGGTCGAGATCCATGATCATGACCACGGCGTCCTCGCCGGTGCGGCGGGACGCGTTGACCGCCTGGTCGATGCGGTCGCGGAAGAGCTCGCGGTTCGGCAGCCCGGTGAGCGCGTCGTGGAGCGCCTGGTGCTGCTTGGCGATGGCGTCGCGCCCGCCGCGGTGCACCGCGTAGAGCGGCAGAAAGAGCAGGGCGATCGCCGGCAGGAAGAAGTCGGCGGCGAGCACGACGACCGGCGCGAGGCCGAGCAGCAGGCCGCCGGTCGCGACCGAGTTGAAGAGGTCGCGCACGAGGTAGCGAAGGACCTTCGTGCGCTGGACGAACGCGATCACCGCGGCGACGATGACCGTGTTGACCACGAAGAACGTGCCGACGGCGAGCATGACGCCGAGCAGGTCGCTCGGCAGCATGTGCGGGACGTCGGCCCGCGGCATGTCGGTCGTCAGCTTCAGGACGAACCCCGAAGCGGCGACCGTGATCGTCAGCTGCGCGATGTTGAAGGCGAACTTCATCGCCTCCTTGCGCCGATGCAGGTCGACGATCACGTTGGCGACCACGAGCGCGATCAGGGCGGCGAGCGGTCCACCGGCCAGCAGCGCGGCGAACATGAAGCACGTCGACGTCGTGATCTCGCCTTCCGCCCCCCGCGTGAACACCTTCAGCGGGAGGAAGTCGCCGATCAACGCGCAGAGCGCGAAGAGCGCGATCTCGGGCGTCAGGACCAGGTGAAACTCGCCCACGCCGTCGAGCACGATGGCGACGCCACACACCGCGCCTAGCACGATGATGGCGGTCACATACGCGATCAGCGGGTCGAGTCGAGCGGCGCGAGCGATCATTTCACTAGGTCTCAGAACAGGACGAGGGTGCCCGTCGGGGCACCCTCGTGACTACCACTTACGGCCGTTGCGAACCTGCATCGGCTAGTTCCACTTGAAGGCGGCGCCGGCCCCCTCGAGGAACACAGCCACGGTCCCCGCGACGAGCGCGAGCCGGTAGAGGCGTGCCTTAGTCATTGCTGTTGACCTCCGTGTCTGGGCTCCCCCCTTGAGAGCCTTTCCACCCCGGTTGTCGGTCGCGGTCCTGAGAACTTTGAGCGATTGGACGTTTGTCGGAGTGCTGTCCTCCGACCGACCGGCCGATTCATAGGGGAGCCATGATCATCGGACTCATCTACCTCGCCATCCTCGCGAGCGTCCCGCTCGCACGCGGGCGGCTGTCCGCGCTCGCCGATCTGCCGCTGCGCAAGCCGGGCCTCGCCGGCGCCGCGATCGGCCTCCAGGTCTTGATCATCTCGGTGATCCCGGGCGGCCACCAGGCCTTCCACACCACCGTCCACATGCTCTCCTACGTGCTGCTCGGCGCGTTCGCCTTCTTCAACCGCCACATCCCGGGCGTGATCATCGCCGGCCTCGGCGGCCTCTCGAACTTCATCGTGATCGCCGCCAACGGCGGCGTCATGCCCACCAACCCGGACACGCTCGCCTCCTTCCAGGGCGCCGACACCAAGGGCCAGTTCACCAACTCCGCGATCGTCGAGCACCCGAAGCTGATGTTCATGGGCGACACGATCGCCACGCCGTCCTCCCTCCCGCTCCACACCGTCTTCAGCCTGGGCGACCTGTTGCTGATGTTCGGCGTCGCCGTGCTGGTCCACACCGCGTGCGGCTCGAAGCTGGTCCCGCGGCGCCTCCGGCGCGCCGCCGTCGTCCCCGCGTAGCGGCGTGCTCCGCAGCGCACTGGCCACCCCGGCGGCGCGGCGCTTCTTCGCCGCGCACGCCCAGTCCTCCTTGGGGACCGGCCTTGCGCTGCTCGCGCTTCCGCTGATCGCTCTGGACCGCTTCGGCTCGCCGATGGCCGTCTCAGCGGTCCTGCTGCCGGATCTTCTGCCCGCGATCGTGCTCGGGCCTTTGGTGGGGGCGCTGGTCGACCGGGTCGGCTGGCGGCGTTGCGCCGTGTTCGCCGAGGTGCTCCGGTGCCTGGGCTTCGTGATCGTGGTCGTGGCCGGATCGCTGCCGGTGATGATGGTCGGCGCGCTGCTGGCCGGGGTCGGCTCCGCCGTGTTCTCCCCGGCCGCCTTGGCGAGCTTGACCCGGTTGGCCGGCGGCGAGCGTCGCGCCGCCGCCTTGGCGGTCTTCGGGGCGCTGGACGACGCGGGCACGACGATCGGGCCCGCCCTCGGCGGCGTGCTGCTCGCGCTGGTCGCGCCGACCGCCCTCCTCGGGCTGAACGCCGTGACCTACGCGGTCTCGGCGCTGATCCTCGTTCGGCTGCCGCTGTCGGGTGACGTTGCCGTCGCTCCCGATCGCCGGCGGGGTCGCCGATCCCTGCTCGCCGACGCCCGCGCGGGGCTGCGCGAGGTCGCGCAGCGGCCCGAGGTTCGGGTCTTGTTGTGGTCCTCGACCGGCGTCGTGCTCTGCATCGGCGTGACCAGCGTCGGCGAGGTCATGCTCGCCCGCGAGGTGCTTCACGTCGGCGGGAGCGGGTTGGCGTTGATGATCAGCGCCGGCGGGGTCGGCATGGTCCTCGGCTCTCTGAGCGCCCGCTTCACCTCGGCCGGCGCCTGGCGCTGGCGCCAGGTCTACCTGGTGGGCGTCTTCGCGATGGCACTCGAGCTGATCGCCTGCAGCCTGCTGGAGTCGCACCTGCTGGTCGTGCTCTCGTTGTTCGTCGGCGGGTTGGGGAACGGCGCCGCCCTGGTCCACGACCGGCTACTGCTCGCCTCCTCCGCGCCCGAGTCGCTGCACGGCCGCCTCTTCTCCCTTCAGCGGATGTGCATCGCCGCCGCCTTCACGGTGTCCTTCGTCGGCGCCGGCGCCCTGATCACCGCCCTGGGCGTCCGCCCCACCCTGCTCGTCGCGGGTGTCGGCCTGGCGCTGGTCACCTGCGCCGCCGCACCCCGCCTGCGCAAGGCCTGGCCCGCGCCCCCGGCCGCCCTTCCCGCCGACGCGCTAGCCTAAGCGCCCGCACGGCGAGATAGCTCAGTTGGTAGAGCACACGACTGAAAATCGTGGTGTCCCCGGTTCGAGTCCGGGTCTCGCCACTCCGAAAACCGCGCAGCAGCGCGGTTTTCTTGTTTCTGGATCAGGTCGTGAAGTCGCTGATTTGGGCAGTGGTTTAGGCAGTGAGTGCCTTCGCTGCCCAATGGAACGACTCGGCTTACGCACGTATGCCCCGCTGTGCCGTGCATTCCAGCGTTCCTCTAACGCAGGACACCACGATTCGTACTCGAGTGACCTTGGTGATGCCCGGAAGCCAATAGTGCACCACTTCTAGGACGCGAAAAGTGCACCACCGCGAAGCGGTGGTGCCGTCTGGCCGTGAGTCTTGGGGTCGCCGTGTCGGCGAGTTCGGGAGGGCGGCGGGGAGGTGCGCAGCGCGATGGAGTGGGCTCGAGGGCGTTTGGCGGCGGACGGTGTCTCGCAGCGCGAGATCGCTGCGCGGTTGGGGATCAATCGGCGCACGGTCAGACGGTTGGTCGAGGCGGATGAGCCGCCGCGGTATTCACGCTCGAGCGCGGGGTCGATCATCGACGCCTTCGATCCGGTGATCCGGCGACTGCTTGGGGAGTGGCCGGAGATCAAGGCGCCGCGGCTGACCGAGATCTTGCGCGTGGACTACGGCTATGTGGGCGGAGTCGATCTGGTTCGCAAGCGACTGGCCGCGTTGCGGCCGCGGCCGGGTGAGCGGCCGGCGCAGAAGACCGGTTACCGGCCGGGGCAGGTGTTGCAGGTCGATTGGGCTGAGATGCCGACTCGGCCGCGGATCGCGGGCCGCGAGCGGCGCGTCTACGCGTTGATCTGCACGCTGCCGTTCTCAGGCGCGTCGACGGCGCACTTCAGCTCCGACATGACCATCGAGTCCTTCCTGGAAGGTGATGTCCGCGCGTTCGCGTGGCTGGGCGGCGTCCCCGCGAATGCGTCTACGACAACCTGCGCTCAGCGGTCGCGCGCCGCGAGCGCGAGCAGGTCACGTGGAACGCCCGGTTCGTTCAGCTGCGCGGGCGCTACGCCTTCCACGCCACCGCCTGCACGCCCGCCACGCCGCGCGAGAAAGGCGCCGTTGAAGGCGCGGTCCGCCATCACGAGACCGTGTTCTGGCCGGCGCGCCGCTTAGCCTCGTTAGGGGAGCTCGACCACGTCTACGCCGACTGGCGCGACCGCATCGCCTTGCCGCGCCGGCACGCGACCGGGCACTACGTCGTCGCTGAACGGCTCGCGGACGAACGAGAGCAACTCAGGGCTCTACCGCCGGTCGCGTTCGACGCCGCCGGGCGCAGGACGTCGGGGGTCCCGTTGGACGCTTATCTCAAGCACGCTGGCAGCTTCTACCGCGCCCCGGGGGCGAAATCCTCGGCGACGCCATAGTCGCCGCCGCGCTCATCGACCGGCTCATCCACCACGCCCACATGATCACGCTCAAGGGCAAGAGCTACCGGCTCCGAGAACGCGGCACCGGCCCCGAACCCCGCCCCCGACCCGCTCGCTGAACACGCACCACGCTTCCTCAGCCTCGCCAGCCCTCCCAGGTGGAGCACTTTCAGATCCTGAAACTGGCGCACTTTTCGCCTCCTGTTGACAGCACGGCTCCGGCGCCCGCCGGCGCGGACCCGGTGACGGACGGCGACAGGGCGTCACGCCCGACCGAAGGCACGCCCCAGTCTCCCGCCGCCCGCCGCGGTGGTCAAGGTCACAAGCAGCGCTCGTCGACGGCGGCGGACGCGGGACTCGTGCTCATTTGCGGGAGTCGTCCCGTTTGGATGATGTGCGCGCGCCGACGGCATGTTGGAGTCGCGAGCGTCGTCTCCGGCGCCGCGCCAAGGCTGCCCGGCGACCAGAAGCCACGGAGGAGGAATCCGATGAGCACCGCCACCGCCAGCCAGAATGGACCCGCGAGCGATGTCACCGAGGTGGGACGAGGCCGCGCACAGGCCGGGCGCGTGGAGCACTTCACGCGGGCGGAGCGAGCGGCACGGGGCAAGGCGGCGCGCGTCGAGGTGCCGCGCTCGTCGCACGCCGGCTGGGAGCCCGCGCCGGGCCGGCGAGATCCGGTCGACGTGCTCGAGGAGCAGGCGCAGACGCGCGTCCCGGAGCTGGTTCCGATCCGCTACGGGCGGATGCTCGTGTCGCCGTTCACGTTCTACCGCGGCGGCGCGGCGCTGATGGCGGCCGATCTCGCGGCCTCGCCGCGGACCGGGCTGCAGGTGCAGCTCTGCGGCGACGCGCACCTGTCGAACTTCGGCGCGTTCGCGGCTCCCGACCGGCGACTGGTGTTCGGCGTCAATGACTTCGACGAGTCGCTGCCCGGACCGTTTGAGTGGGATGTCAAGCGTCTCGCGGCGAGCTTCGCGGTCGCCGGCCGCGATCGCGGATTCGACGCCAAACAGCGCGGCGCGGTCAATCTCGCGGTCGGGCGGTCGTATCGCGAGGCGATCCGCGACTTCGCCCGGATGCGGGCACTCGATCTCTGGTACGCCCGCCTCGACGTCGACGACGCGGCCAAGGAGTGGGTCGCGCGCGCGACCGCCAAGCAGCGCAAGCGCCTGGACCGAAACCTCGCCAAGGCACGCACGAAGGACAGCATGCGAGCGTTCGACCGGCTGACCCGGCTGGTCGACGGCGAACCGCGGATCGTCAGCGATCCGCCGCTGATCGTCCCGATCGAGGAACTTGTCTCCGCTGACGCCAGCGTCCGGCTCGAGGACGAGCTGCGGAGGCTGATCCGTTCGTACCGCCGCACGCTGACGGGCGATCGCCGCCACCTGCTCGAGCGCTTCCGCTACGTGCACGCGGCACGCAAGGTGGTCGGTGTCGGCAGCGTCGGCACGCGCGCCTGGATCGTGCTGCTGCTCGGCAACGACGACGCCGACCCGCTGTTCCTGCAGATCAAAGAGGCCCAGCGCTCGGTGCTCGAGCCCCACCTCGGCAAGAGCGCGTTCACCAACCACGGACAACGGGTCGTCGAGGGCCAGCGGCTGATGCAGGCCGCCAGCGACATCATGCTCGGCTGGCTGCGCACCCCCGGCATCGACGGCGTCCAGCGCGACTTCTACATCCGCCAGCTGTGGGACGGCAAGGGCTCCGCGATCGTCGAGGCGATGGAGCCGGACGCGCTGGCCACGTACGCCAACATCTGTGGCTGGACGCTCGCACGCGCGCACGCCCGCTCCGGCGACTCCGCCGCGATCGCCAGCTACCTCGGCTCCAGCGACAGCTTCGACCGCGCGATGGCGTCGTTCGCCGAGACCTACGCCGACCAGAACGACGCCGACTACGCCGCGCTCCGGCGGGCGGCCGACACCGGCAGGATCGCCGTCGAGACCGGCCTGTAGGGGCGGATGGCGGCCTTGATCGTGCGGCTGCGCAAGATCCGCGGGGGGATCCGGCCGTGATCCCGTCGTGGCTTCGTCGCTACGACCGCGGATGGTTGCCCGCCGACACGATGGCCGGGCTGACGATCTGGGCGCTGATGGTGCCGCAGGCGATGGCCTACGCCGGGATCGCGGGGGTTCCGGTTCAGAACGGTCTGTATGTCATGCCGCTCGCGGTCGTCGGCTACGCGTTGTTCGGCAGTTCGCGCCACCTTTTCGTGGGCCCCAGCGCGACGGTGGCGACGCTGTCCGCCTCCTCCGTGGCCGTCGTCGCCACGGCGAGCACGGGGTCGGGCGAGTACGTCGCCCTGACGTGCGTGCTGACGCTGATGGTGGGCGTGATCTACGTCGCGGGCGGCCTCGCCCGGATGGGCTTCGTCGCGCGCTTCTTCGCGCGGCCGGTGCTGGAGGGCTTCATCGTCGGCCTCGGTCTCTACATCGCGATCGGCCAGGTACCGAAGGTGGTGGGAATCGAGAAGCCGTCGGGCGACACGCTCTCCGTGCTCACGAACACGATCGCCGACTTCGCGAGCTGGGATTGGACCACGGTCGCCGTCGGGCTCGCAGGACTGGTCGCGCTGTTCGCGCTCGCACGCTTCGTGCCGAAGCTCCCCGGTGTGATCGTCGTGGTCGTGCTTGCGATCGTCGCGGTCAAGGCGCTCGACCTGGAGGACCACGGAGTGGCGATCGTCGGCGAGGTACCGACCGGCTTTCATTTCGTCGCGCTCTCGAGCGTCTCGGCGGACGACCTGGTGGGACTGCTTCCCGGCGCCCTCGCGATCGTGATCGTCGGACTCGCTCAGTCGCTCGCGATCGCCAAGAGCTATGCCGCCAAGTACCACTACGCCGTCGACGCGAACCGCGAGATGCTCGGTTACGGCGCCGCGAACATCGGCGCCGGCGCGCTGCAGGGGTACACCGTCACCGGCGGGCTCTCGCCATCGGCGACCGCCGAGCGCGTCGGTGCGAAGTCCCCGGTCGCCTTCCTCGTGACCGCGCTGATGGCGCTCCTGACGATCCTGTTCTTCGCCGGGCTGTTCGCCGACCTGCCAGAGGCGATCCTCGGCGCGATCGTGATCTGGGCGGTGTCGGGGATGATCGACCCGGGCCGGGTCACGCAGTATTGGCGGGCGCAGTCACTCGAGTTCTGGGCCGCGCTCGGCGCCCTGCTCGGCGTGATCCTGATCAACATCCTCCCGGGCGTCGCGATCGGCGTCGCCCTCAGCTTCATCCTGCTGGTCCACACGATCGACCATCCGCACATCGCCTCGCTCGGGCGCAGCAGCGACGGTTCGCGCTTCAGTGACCTCGAGGACGACCCGGAGGCGACGCCGATTCCCGGCGTGCTGATCCATCGCTTCGAGGCGGAGCTGATCTTCGCCAATGCCGACATCTTCCAGGACGACGTGCTCGCCCGAGCTCGCGCGGCCGACCCGCCGCTCCACACGGTCATCCTCGACTTCGAGGCGGTCAGCCAAGTGGACGTGACGGGCGCGCAGATACTCCGGTCGGCGCACGACACCCTCGACACGCTCGGCATCCGGCTGATCGTCGCCCGGGCGAAGAGCACGGTGCGCGACGCGCTGCGTCGCAACGGGATCGTCGACGTCCTCGGCGAAGACAACCTCGCGTCGAACATCGACCGCGCCCTCGATGCCATCCAGGCCGGCACCACATCCGACGGTTCATCCCGAATGGGGGATGCGCACGATCCGGCCGCCTGTTGAAGTCAGGTCATGAGCACGGCTGATCGTCCGCTCGTGAGGCTGGCAAGCTCGCCCGTTCGGAGCGTGTTGGCCGGGGCCGCCGGGACCGCCACGATGACACTGGCGTACGCAGCGGAGCGCCGACTGCGCCGCGGCGCGAAAGGCCCGCTCGACTATGACGACTCGCTCGTGCCCGGGCAGATCGTGGCCCCCGTCATGCATCTGCCACATGTGACGGCCCGAGAGGACCGTGACCTCGGTCTGCTCCTGCGCTGGAGCTACGGCTCGGGGTTCGGCCTGTGGCACGGCGCTCTGCGTCGGATGGTTCCTGAGCCGTGGGCCAGCGTCGGCTTCGGCGCCACGCTCATGACCGCGACGCTGACGCTGTTCCCGATGCTCGGTCGCACCCCGCCCCCATGGCGATGGCCGCTCGACGTGATGGCCACCAGTCTCGGCACGCACGTCGCCTACGTCTCCGCGGCCGCCGCGGTGGACGACGGACTTCGCCGGCTCGCAAACCGGTGACCATGCGCACGCGTACCTGGACAGCCGCCGGAACGACGCTCGCCGTGCTCGCCGGCGCGCCGGCGGCGCTCGCGTCCTCGGTCGACTACGGCAACATCTCGCACAAGGGCTACACGACCGTGGCCGCGGCGTCCACGAGCCTCGAACTGCCGCTGCAGATCGGCTTCATTGCGAACCAGTCGGGGCTGCAGAGCGCCGTCAAGTCGGCGAGCAACCCGTCGTCGTCGTCGTATGGCAAGTACCCGTCGCTCTCGACCGTGCAGAGCAAGTACGGCGCGTCGTCGTCCAAGCGCAACGGGGTCGTGAACGCGTTCAAGTCCAACGGGATCACGGCGACGGTCGACGTGACGCACCTGCGCGCGAGCGCGACGGTCAGCGTCGGCAAGGCCCAGAAGATGTTCGGGACCAAGTGGAAGGTCTACAAGACCGGCTCCGGCGCGAAGGTGGCGCTGCCCGTGGACACCCCGACGCTGCCTTCGGGAATCAAGGGCAACGTCGACACGGTCGCCGGGATGCGCGTGCAGCTCAGCTCGGGCAGCAGCAGGTCCTCCGCCGCCCGGGCCGCCGTGGTGGCTGACGGCGGGACCCCGACGCGCACCGGGACGCCGGCGTTCGGATGCGTGCCGTCGATGTTCCCGTCCGCGCTCGGATCGACGGCCGGGCTGTACCCGAACCAGATACTGACGGCCTACGGCATCGCCCCGCTGCAGGCTGCCGGCCTGAAGGGCCAGGGCACCCGGGTGGCGATCCTCGGCGAGGCGCCCACGCCGGCCGCCGACGTGAACACGTTCCGCTCCTGCTTCGGCGCCGACGGGACGGCGCTGAAGATCCACAACGCGAGCAGCATCAAGCCGATCCTGGAAAGCTCACTCGATGCGATGACCGTCGCGATGGTGGCGCCGGGGCTGTCGCGCTTTGACCTGTGGGTGCACCCGATCAACACGATCGACGACTTCCTGGTTCTCCTGGCCCAGCCGCTGCAGGCGACGACCAACGGCACGCCGCTACCCGACGTCATCTCGGTCTCCTACGGCGAGTGCGAATCGATCGTGCAGCCGTCTACCGCATCGCGGACGCTGGTCGAGCGCCAGCTCACCGCCACCGCCGCGCTCGGCATCACGACCGTCGTCGCCGCCGGCGACAGCGGCTCGTCCGCCTGCGCCCGCGGGGTGCCGACTGACCAGCTCACCTCGTCCGACAAGCAGCCGCAGGTCGACTGGCCGGCGTCGTCGCCCTGGGTGCTGGCGGTGGGCGGTACGAGCCTGACGCTCAACGCGGACAACACGATCGCCTCCTCCGGCGCGTGGAATGACACCGCGTACCCGTCGCCGTTCCACGCGACGGCCGGTGGCGGCGGGGGCTCGAGCGCGTTCGAATCTCGCCCCTGGTGGCAGCCCGCCCAGTCGTTCGCCACCTCGGGCAAGCGCATGGTGCCCGACATCGCCGCGTTCGCCGACGAGAGCCCCGGCTATCCGATCGTCTGCTCGAGCGGCGTGCAGGGCTGCAAGGGATCGGGCCAGAGCATCGCCTTCGTGGGCGGCACGAGCGCCGCAGCGCCGCTCGTGGCCGGGATGATCGCGCTCTGGAACCAGCAGGCGCACAACCAAGGCCTGCCGCGACCCGGGTTCATCGCGCCGCTGCTCACCACGCTCGCGCAGCACAGCCCGCAGACGTTCACCGACATCACACAGGGCACCAACGAGCTCTTCGGCGGCTCATGCTGCCCCACCAGGACCGGCTACGACCTGGCCACCGGCTGGGGCTCACCGGCCGCCGACGCGATCGCGTCGTCGCTCGGCCGCTGAGGGAACGGCCCGCGGATCTGCGATCACGCCGATGGGATGAGATCGGTGCGCTCCCGGTCGGTCATGCTCGTCCGATGGACCCACGACCGCTCCCATGGAGCGGCGGGGACGCTCAACGACATCGTTTAGGCAGCGAACTCGACGCCGCTGCCCAAATCGACGAGGAAACTCCGGTAGTTGCGGGATTTACTCGCTCAGTCGCCCGGCACACGATCAGGCTCATTAGCAGGGATTTTGTGCCTCGGCTTCGACGACTCGGCCGTTCCTGAAAATCGTGGTGTCCCCGGTTCGAGTCCGGGTCTCGCCACTCGGAAACCGCGCCAGGGCGCGGTTTTCTCGTTTCTGGAGCGGCCTCACGCGGGCGGTTCGAGGTGAGTGCCTCGGCTGGTGGAGTGTGATGTCAGGCCGGGGGTGATGAGCCCCCACTCGTAGGCCACGATGACCACCTCGATGCGGTTGCGTGCCCCGAGCTTGGTGAGGATCCGCTGGACGTGCGTCTTGACGGTCGTGCGCTCCAGGACCAGCGTCTCGGCGATCTCGGCGTTGGAGAGTCCTTGGGCGACGAGCTCGAGCACCTCCCGCTCGCGCGCGGTGAGGTCGTCGAGCCGCCGGTCGGCGTCGCGGCTGAGGATCGGGTGCGCCGCGACGCGCTCGATCAGGCGCCGCGTCACCGAGGGCGAGAGGAGCGCGTCGCCGTCGGCGACGGTGTGGATGGCGGCGATCAGCTGCTCGGGCGAGCTGCGCTTGAGGAGGAACCCGCTCGCGCCGGCACGCAGCGCGCCCAGGATGTACTCGTCGATCTCGAACGTGGTCAGGATGATCACCTTCGTCGCCGGTGCCGCGTTGAGCAGCTCGGCGGTCGCGGCGATGCCGTCGAGGTCGGGCATGCGGACGTCCATCAGTACGACGTCGGGGCGGTGGCGCCGCGCGCGCTGCACCGCGAGCCGGCCGTTCTCCGCTTCATCGACGACCTCTATCGAGTCATCGCTGGACAGGATCGCACGCAGTCCGCTGCGCAGGATCTGGTCATCGTCGACGAGTATCACCCGGACGCGCTCGGTCATCGCGATCCTCGATCGTACGGGAGGTGCGCATGCAGCTCGAAGCGTGATCCGTGGCGCCTGGCTTGGAAGGAACCGCCGAGGAGCTTCGTGCGTTCGCGCATGCCGGCGATCCCGCGTCCGCCGCCGGGCCGGGACTCGAAGTGCGTCGTGACGGGGTTGGCGACGGTGAGCTCGAGCGCGTCGGGGCCGAGCTGGATCGCGATCGCGGCCGATCCGGTGCCGTGACGACTGGCGTTGGTGAGCGACTCCTGCGCGATCCGGTAGACGGCGCGCGAGACCGGGGTGGGCGGGCGCCGGTGTGTCTCACCATCGATCGTGAGCTGCACGTCGAGGCCGCCGGCGCGCTGGCGCTCGATGAGGGCGGGGATCTGGTCGATGCCGGGCAACGGGGCGCGGTCCATCTCCCGCTCCTCGCGCAGGAGGCCGACGATGCGGTCGATCTCCTCGATCGTCTCGCGCGCGAGGTCTTCGATGGCTGTGACGGCCTGCGCTGAGCGCTCGCGGTCGCGGTCGCGTAGAACCCGGGCGGCCCCAGCCTGGACCAGGATCGTGTTGAGGGCGTGCCCGGCAGAGTCGTGGAGCTCGCGAGCGATTCGCGCTCGCTCTTCGGCGACCACGAGCTCGCGCTCGCGCCGGGCTTGCTCGAGCTGATCGGCAACATGGGCGCGGAGGAACCGGCGCCGGTCTCCGATCAGCCAGGCGCCGGCCCAAAGGAAGCCCGGCGGGAGGTAGTCGGGCACCTCGTAGGGGGTCACGGCGGCCTCGATCAACACGAGTGCCGCCCAGCCCGCAGCCGCGATCGCGAGCACCGGCCACTGTCGCCCGCGCCTCGGACGAACCGCACACGCGTAGAGCGCGACTGCCGGCGCCGCCGGAGCGCTCACTCCGTACGAGAACGCCGCCAGGGCCAGGCTCGCTGCCAGCGTGATCCCGAGCACCGCGCGCGGGTGCTGATCGCGCCACAGCAACGCGAGCGCGCTCAGCAAGACGAGCGCGACCGCCAGGCCGTCAGGGTTGGCCGTCTCGTCCGCGAAGTCCGGGTCTCCGAACCCACCGCCGAGCAGGAGCTGAAGGACCGAAAACGCCAAGACGCCCAGGATCACCACGGCGTCGACCACTCGGTCGCGAACGCGCGGATCCAGGAGCGTCGACATGGCCAGAGCGTACGGACGCCATCGCGCAGTGAAAACCTCCCGCGGAACGACCCGGGTCCTCCCGCGGGAGGACCCGGAAGACCGTTCCCGCGGCGGTCGCCGTGCGCGGCGCGGCGACTTACCGTCGCCCTCGATGCCCCGTACGAGTCTCGAGGACGATCCAGTGACCAGCTCAAGCAGCAAGGCCGGCGTGCTCGCGCGCTTCGGCGACGCGATGTTCATGCACCGGAGGAAGGTGGTTCTCGCCTGGCTGGCCGTCATCGCCGTGGCGATCGCAGGCGGGATGGGTCTCGCCGGCAAGTACACCGTCGACTACAGCACCCCCGGGTCGGACTCCAAGGCGGCGTCTGACCGGTTGACCGCAGCGTTTGCTGGTCGCTCGGGCGAATCCTTCGACATCGTCTGGACGGCGTCCGACAGCGCGACCGGCCCGGCGGTGACCGAGCGCATCGACCGCCTCCTCCAAGCAGTGGAGACGCTTCCGGGCATCGTCGACGGCACCACGGCAGCTGACGCGGAGGTCTCACGCGACGGCCGGACGGCCATCGTCCGCGTACCGCTCGACCGCATGGCCGCCGAGGTGTCCGAGGAGACCGCCGGGCGCATCGGAGAACTCGTCAGCGAGGCCGGCGGCGACGGGCTGAAGGTGGCTGCCAACGGCCAGATCGAGGGCCTCGACAAGGAGACCGGCGGCGACGGCGAGTTGCTCGGCGTCGGCGTCGCCGCCATCGTGTTGCTCCTGACCTTCGGCGCCGTGGTGGCGGCCGGGCTACCAATCCTGCTGGCAGGGTTCGGCGTCATCGTCTCCGCCTTGCTCGGCAAGGTCTTGGCCGGAGTCATCGACACCGCCGACTGGGCTCAGGACGTATCGATCATGATCGGCCTCGGCGTCGGCATCGACTACGCGCTGCTCATCCTCACTCGCTACCGGGCCGCAGTCCGCGAGGGCCTCACGCGCCGCGACGCGAACGTCCAAGCAATGGCAACCGCCGGGCACTCCGTGGTCGTCGCCGGCCTGAGTGTGGTCATCGCCCTGCTGGGGCTGTTCATCATGCGCCTGCCCTACCTCTACGGTGTGGCGCTCGCCGCCGGCCTCACGGTGCTGGTCGTCCTGGCCGCGACGCTCACGCTGTTGCCCGCCATCGTCGGCTTCCTCGGCAAGCGCGTCGACGCGCTGCGCATCCCGGGTCTCGACCGGCCGCCCAAGGACCCTGACCGGACCCCCTCGGCACGCTGGGCACGAGCGATCGCACGCCGACCCGTCGTCGCCGTGGCGGCAGCGCTGATCGTCCTCGCGGTGCTCGCCGCGCCGCTGACCGGTATGCGCTTCGGCTTCCCCGACACCGGCAACAACCCGGAGAGCTCTATGACCCGGCAGGCCTACGACATGGTCACCCAGGGCTTCGGCGCCGGGGCCAACGCCTCGCTCATCGCCGTCGCCAAGACGCCCTCGACCGGCGCCCGCCACGCCGTCGAGACGCTGCGGACCGAGATCGGGCGCGACCGCAGCGTCGTCGCCGTGGCACCCGCGCAGTACAACGAAGCCCGCGACACGGCGACCATCGCGATCACCCCGCGCGACGGGCCGTCCGCACCGGACACCAAGTCGCTCGTCGAACGCCTGCGCAGCGGCGTGCTCGCCCACAGCGGCGTCGACGTCAAGCTCGGCGGTGACACGGCGAGCACCGTCGACCAGGCCAAGGTGACCGCCGCCCGCCTGCCGCTGTTCATCGGCGCCGTGGTCATCCTGTCGTTCCTCCTGCTGTGGAGGGCGTTCCAGGCGCCGGTGATCGCGCTCAAGGCCGGCGTATTCACGATCCTGTCGATCCTCGCCGCCTACGGCGTCGTCGCCTACGTCGCCGAGGGCAACTGGGCCGGACAGCTGATCGGCATCGACTCAGACCTTCCCGTCCCACCGTTCATCCCCGTGATGATGTTCGCGATCACCTTCGGCCTGGCGATGGACTACGAGGTGTTCATCGTCTCGCGCATCAAGGAAGAGCGCGAACGGCTCGGAGACGCGCGCGAAGCCGTCATCACCGGCCTCGCGCGGACCTCGAAGGTGATCACAGCGGCCGCGCTGATCATGGTGTCGGTGTTCGGGGCGTTCTCCCTGAGCAACGAACTGATCCTCAAGCTCATCGGCGTCGGGCTCGCCGCGGCGATCCTCATCGACGGAATCCTCATCCGCATGGTGCTCCTGCCCGGCGTGATGCACCTTCTCGGCGAACGCGCCTGGTGGAGGCCGCGCGCACGGGTGGCGGCATGATCGAGGCGCACGGCGCCCAATGCGCTCGCGACTCCTCAACGTGGGAGCAGCTGGAGCCCCGCACGGGCGGAGTCGCGAATCGCTCAACCGCGGACGATGGTGCGAAATCCGAGGTGGGAGGTCGACGTGTCGATGGGCTGTGGCATGCGCGCGGCGGGCCGGTAGCGCTGGCAGTAGTTGGGCGCGCAGAGGTGCGAGCCCCCCTTCATCACCTTGCGCGGGATGCAGAGCTCGGGACTCTCGACGGTGCAGCACGCGTGCGAGACCTCGGCCGCGGCGTCGTATGAGTCCGTCGTCCACTCCCAGACGTTGCCGATCATGTCCGACAGCCCGTAGCCGTTGGGCGGGAACGAGCCGACCGGGGCGGTGCCTTCGAAGCCGTCCTGCTTGAGGTTCTCGATCGGGAACTCGCCTTGCCAGGTGTTGGCCATCCAGCGGCCGGCCGGGGTGAACTCCTCGCCCCAGGCGTAGGTGGCGCCATCCAGGCCGCCACGGGCGGCGAACTCCCACTCGGCCTCGGTCGGGAGCTCCTTGCCCGCCCAGTGCGAGTAGGCCTCGACGTCCTCCCACGCCACGTGCACGACCGGGTGGTCCGGCCGCTTCTTGATCGAGCTGCCCGGGCCCTGCGGGTGGCGCCAGTCGGCGCCGGGCACGTAGGTCCACCAGTTGTAGTGGTTGCCGAGATCGACGCGGTGGGGCGGTTTCTGGAACACCGTCGAGGCGGGGATCAGCAGCTCTGGCTTGGCGCCCGGGTAGGCGGCCGGGTCCGGAGCCCGCTCGGCCACCGTCACGTAGCCGGTCTTGCGCACGAAGCGCTCGAACTCGCGGTTGGTGACGGTGTGCCGGTCGATCCAGAACCCGTCGACGGTGACCGGACGGGCGGGGGACTCTTCCGGATAGTGCTCATCGGAGCCCATCCGGAAGGTCCCGCCGGGGATCCACACCATGTCCGGTCCTGCTGTCACCGCTGCTAGTTCCCGTGGCGCTGCGACGCGGCGGCCAGCACCTTCTCGACCAGGCCTTGCGGGTTGAAGTCGGCGGGCGGCTGGCGGGGCGGAAACGCGTCGAACGTGGCGACGTGCTGTTGGACGAGGGCGGCGGCGGGAAGCACGGTCCAGAGCTTCTCACCGGCGTACAGGGGGTAGTAGGGCGCGTCCATGTGCTGCTCGAGCGGATCGATTCGCAGGTTGACCGGCTGCGGCACGGTGGGCTGGACCAGCGACCCGGCGAACCAGTCGTCCTTGGTCTGGAAGTGGACCTTCCAGTTGTTGTACCGGATGGCGAACAGCTGCCCCTCGCCGTAGTAGAAGAACTCGTGGCGCGGTGACTCGTCGCTTTCGCCGGTCAGGTAGCCGAGCTGGTCGTAGCCGTCGAGGTGCACGCGGAAGTGCTTGTCACCGGCTTGGTAGCCGTCGAGCAGCCGTTCCTTGATGTCGGGGACGCCGGCCGCCGCCATGACGGTCGGCACCACGTCCTCGAGCGAGAAGATGCCGTTGAGCACCTGACCGGCGGGGATCTCGGCCGGCCAGCGGATGGCGAACGGCGCGCGGAAGCCGCCCTCCCAGCCCAGGCCCTTCTCCCCGCGAAACGGCGTGGTCCCGCCGTCGGGCCAGGTGAACTTCTCGGCGCCGTTGTCGGTCGCGAAGATCACGACGGTGTTCTCGGCGATGCCGAGGTCGTCGAGCTTGCCGAGCAGTTCGCCCACGACCCAGTCCAGCTCCTGCATCCCGTCGGCGTAGACGCCGAGCCCGGTCTTGTCCTTCCAGCGTTCGGAGAGGCGCGTCCACACGTGCATGCGCGTCGTGTTGTGCCAGAGCAGGAACGGCTTGCCGGCCTGTTGGGCGCGATCGATGAAGTCCAGCGACCGAGCCAGGAGGTCGTCCTCGATCGTCTCCATCCGCTCGCGCGTCAGCGCGCCGGTGTCGGTGATGGTCTGCTTGCCCACGCGACCGAAGCGCTCGTCCTCGGTGGGATCGTCGACGTCGCTCGCCCGGCAGTCCAGCACCCCGCGGGGGGCGAACAGCTGCTGGAAGATCGGCAGATGCTTCGGGTAGTCGGGTTGCTCGGGCTCTTCCTCGGCGTTGAGGTGATAGAGGTTGCCGTAGAACTCGTCGAACCCGTGGACCGTCGGGAGGTACTCGTTGCGGTCGCCGAGGTGGTTCTTGCCGTGCTGGGCGGTCATGTAGCCCTCGGGCTTGAGCAGATCGGCGAGCGTCGGATCCTCGGCAAAGATCCCCTGCTTGGCCCCCGGCATGCCGACCGTCGTCAGGCCGGTGCGAAGCGGGATCTGACCGGTGATGAACGCCGCACGCCCGGCCGTGCAGCTCGCCTGGGCGTAGGCGTCCGTGAACATCGCGCCCTCGGCGGCGACCCGGTCGATGTTCGGCGTCCGGGTGCCCATGATCCCGCGGTGATAGGCGCTGACGTCGAACCAGCCGACGTCGTCGGCGAGGATCAGGAGGACGTTGGGCTTGTCCGTGGCCATCGTTACCCACTTCCGGTTGGTTGTCTTCGGCGCGGCGAGGCGTCCGGGCGCGCAGCCGCGCCCCATCCGGAACGATCACCGGATGGGGGATGGCCGTGATCAGGGTGGTCCGGCGGTCGTCAGCGCCGACGCGCGACGCGTCGTGAGGTGCGGCGGGCGACTCTGCGGGCTGCGAACATCTCTGCTCCTGTCGTCGTGATGGAACTGCTAGGCCGTCTGCCGACGCGTGTCGGCCGCGTGCAATTCCTGCGCTTCCTGGCTGGACAGCAGCCCGATCTCGACGAGGTCGAGCGGGCTGATGAAGCCGTCGCTGATGCGGTACCCGCCGGCGCGGGCGACCGCGTCGCGCAGCGGCACGGCCCACTGGTGCTCGAGCAGGATCAGCGCGGCCGCGGAGTCGTTCGGGATCTCCTCGATGACGTCCCACGCGTCCTCGTCGCTGAACGCGCTGATGCCGTCGGCGGCCGCCTCGGCGCCCGCTTCGGCACCGGCGTACAGGCCCTCTTCGCCTTCGATGCCGAGACCGACGAGGGCACCGACCATGCTGCCGAGCTCGATCGCCTCCTCCTTGGAGAGGTTGCTGAGGTGCATCACCTCGATCTCTCCGTTGGCGTCCTTGTGCACGGCGAGCGCGTCGATCACGCGCACGGTGTCGCTGTCGCGCAAGCGCTCCAGCTCGGCGATGATCTCGCCGTGGAACTCCGGGTGCTCGAAGCCGAGCACGATGAGCTGAACTGGCCCAATGGCCATCGTTCCGCCTCCTCGGTCGCTGAAGTACCGACCCTCACGCACCCGGAACGTCCGCGCATCGCCCCGATGGGATGAAGACTCACAGGGCGAAACGGCTCACAGTCGGGCGAGCCGATGATCGAGCTGCCGTTCGAGCTGTTGGAGTCGAAGTTGCGACCGCCGCGGACCAACGGCCGCGGCGTCAGACGCACGGCGCTGGTCGAGCAACTCAACCGCGCGAGCCATGTGCCGATCGTGATGCTCTGCGCCGGCCCTGGCTACGGGAAGACCACGGCGCTCGCGCAATGGGCGCAGTCGCAAGGAGAGCGGCCGTTTGCGTGGGTCACCGTCGATCAGCACGACAACGACCCCGTCGTCCTGCTCACCTACCTGGCCGTGGCGATCGATCGCGTCGCACCGATCGATCGGGGCGTCTTCGAGGCGCTCGCCTCGCCCGGCACGTCGGTGGAGGCGACGGTCGTTCCCCGGCTGGGAGCCGAGCTGGCCGGCCTGGACCGTACGATCGTGCTCGGGCTCGACGACGTCCAAGCGATCCGCAACCCGCGGTGCATCGACGCGATCGTGGCGCTCGCAGGACACGTGGGCGAAGGCTCGCAGCTGGCGCTCACCACACGCGACGGCTCGGCATTGCCGATGGGACTCCTCCGCGCCCGCGGGCTCAGCCTCGAGCTCGGGCCCGACACCCTCCGCATGGACGTCAGTGAAGCGCGAGACCTGCTGCGCGCATCGGGCTTGGAGCTCTCCGAGACGGACGTCGACGAACTCGTCCGCCGAACGGAAGGCTGGCCGGCCGGCCTGTATCTCGCAGCGCTCTCATCAGGCACCGGGGTCGCGCCGGGAGAGATCGGCTCGCTGACGGGCAACCATCCCTTCATCGCCGATTTCCTGCGCTCGGAGTTCTTCGCGCAGTTGCCCCCGCACGAGCTGCGGTTCCTCACCGCGACGAGCATGCTCGAGCAGCTCTCCGGACCGCTCTGTGATGCCGTCCTCGCGTCGAGTGGTTCAGCCGACATCCTCGACTCGCTCGCGCACTCCAACCGGTTCGTGGTCAGCCTCGACCGCGAGCGCGAGTGGTATCGCTGTCACCCGCTCGTCCGCGACCTGCTGGCCGCGGAGCTCGCACGATCTCGTCCGGAGCTCGTCTCGCCGATGCTCCGTCGCGCGTCGGATTGGTGCGCGGCGAACCGACACGAGATCGACGCCATCCGCTACGCACAGAACGACGGCGACCCCGACCGCGTCGCCGCGCTCATGGAGCGCTGGACCATGCCGGTCTTCCAGAGCGGCCGCACCGCCACCGTCGAGACCTGGTTCGATTGGCTCGACGCCAACGGCGGGGTGGGCGGATATCCCTCGGTCGCCGTCATCGGCGCGATGTTCCACGGGGTGATGGGGGAGCCGACCGCATCGGAGCGATGTGCCGAGCTGGCCGCGCGGGGCACCTACGAGGGCACCCTGCCCGACGGCAGCGCGTCGATCGAGTCCTGGCGCGCGATGCTGCGCGCGTTCCGCGGCTGCGACGGCATCACGGGGATGCATGCCGATGCCGAGCTCGCCGTCGCAACGCTCGCCCCCGCGAGCGTGTGGCACCCGGTCGCGATGGTGCTGCTGGGGTGGGCGACCCTGCTCAGCGGCGCTCCCGTCGAGGCCGATGACGTCTTCGCCGACGTCGTGGATGAAGCCGCGGACCTCGGGGCGCCGGACATGATCGCCATCGCGCTGGCCGAGCGGGCGCTGATCGCGATCGGGCGAGAGGAGTGGGTGCGCGCCGACGAGCTCGCCGAACGGGCGATCACGAGCGCTCGGCACTCGCACCGGGAGAACGCGGCGCTCAACGCCGTCGTCTACGCGGTCGCGGGACGAACCGCGCTGCACCGCGGACGGACGTCGCACGCGTACGACCTCTTGGCGAACGCGCAGCGCCGGCTCCCGCAACTCACCTACGCCCTCCCCGTCCCCGCGGTCCAGACCAGGCTCGAGCTCGCGCACGCGTACCTCACCCTCGCCGACCAGGCGGGCGCGCGGACCATGCTCAGGGAGATCGACGCGATCCTGCGACGCCGGCCGGACCTGGGAAACCTGCCGGCGCAGGCGGCCGAGATCGAGACGACGGTGAGCACCGCCGGCCTCAGCGCGCCCGGATCCTCGACGCTCACAGCGGCGGAGCTGCACGTGCTGCCGCTCCTGACCACCCACCTCACCTTCCCGGAGATCGGCGCGCGGATCCATCTCTCACGCCACACGGTGAAGTCGCACTCGGTGTCGATCTACCGCAAGCTCGGCGTCACGTCTCGCACCGCCGCAATCGAGAAGGCCCGGGACATCGGGCTGCTCTGAACCACGTTCATCCAATCGGGGCGATGCCGACAGCGCCGGCGCACGCTGTCATTCATGCGGTGATCGAATACCAAGAGCGGCTGCGCAGCATGGCGCTCAGCGACGATCAATTCGTTGGGTCGGTGCTCGGGATGGGCCAGGACACGATCGAGATCTCGCGCCTGGACGCCAAGACACACGCCCTGGTCAGGCTCGCCGCGCTGCTGGCCGTCGGCGCCGCCCAAAGCTCGTACAGCGACGGCGTCGAGCGCGCGCTCGCCTCCGGCGCGAGCGTCGACGAGATCGTCGGCCTGCTCATCGCGATCGCCCCATCGGTCGGCCTCGGACGCGTCGTCGCCGCCGCGCCCGAGCTCGGCCTCGCGCTCGGCTACGACGTCGAGGCCGCACTCGAGTCGGCCTAGCCTCCGCCGGGGGGTTGCCGAGCTCACGGGCGGCTCGACGACGACCTGGCTGCCTCGCGGAAATCTGGGGAGGCTGATCGTCGGAAGCGAACGTGGCGTGTTCGGTCATCCGTATCGCATGATGCTCGCTGGTCCCGGTGGGTTGAGACTCCGGTTGTGAGAGGGCTCCCTGTGTGGTTGCGCGGCTATGACCGTGCGTGGCTGCCGGTCGATGTGGTGGCCGGGTTGACGATCTGGGCGTTGATGGTTCCGCAAGCGATGGCGTACGCCGGGATCGCGGGGGTGCCGGTTCAGAACGGCCTCTACGTGATGCCGCTCGCGGTCGTCGGATACGCGCTGTTCGGGAGCTCACGTCACCTCTTCGTCGGCCCCAGTGCGACGGTCGCGACGCTGTCCGCGTCGTCGGTGGCGGTCGTCGCGACGGCGAGCACGGGCTCGGCGGAGTACGTCGCGCTGACCACGGCGCTGACGTTGATGGTGGGCGTGATCTATCTCGCCGGGGGTCTTGCGCGGCTGGGTTTCATCGCCCGCTTCTTCGCGCGGCCGGTGCTCGAGGGCTTCATCGTCGGGCTCGGTCTGTACATCGCGATCGGGCAGTTGCCGAAGGTGGTGGGGATCGCGAAGCCGTCGGGCGACACGCTGTCGGTGCTCGTGAACACGATCGCCGACGTCGGCAGCTGGGAGTGGTCGACGGTCGCCGTCGGGCTGATCGGCCTGGTCGCGCTGTTCGCGCTCGCGCGCTTCGCGCCGAAACTGCCCGGCGTGATCATCGTGGTCGTCCTCGCGGTGCTCGCGGTCAAGGCGCTCGACTTGCAGGACCACGGCGTGGCGATCGTCGGAGACGTGCCGACGGGCTTTCAGTTCGTGTCGTTGTCGAGCGTCTCGGCGAGCGAGCTCGTCGAGATGCTCCCGGGCGCGCTGGCGATCGTGATCGTGGGCCTGGCCCAGTCGCTCGCGATCGCCAAGAGCTACGCCGCGAAGTACCACTACGCCGTCGACGCCAACCGCGAGATGCTGGGCTACGGCGCCGCGAACGTCGGCACCGGCGCGCTGCAGGGCTACACCGTCACTGGCGGGCTCTCACCGTCGGCGACGGCCGAACGCGTCGGCGCGAAGTCCCCGGTCGCGTTCCTCGTGACCGCGCTGATGGCGCTGCTCACGATCCTGTTCCTCGCCGGGTTGTTCGCCGACCTGCCGGAGGCGATCCTCGGCGCGATCGTGATCTGGGCGGTGTCGGGGATGATCAAGTTCGAGCGCGTCCTGCAATACCGGCGCGCCAAGTCGCTCGAGTTCTGGGCGGCACTGGGCGCCCTGCTCGGGGTCGTCGTGATCGACATCCTCCCCGGCGTCGCGATCGGGGTCGCCCTCAGCTTCGTCCTGCTGATCCACGCGATCGACCATCCGCACATCGCCCTGCTGGGGCGCAGCAGCGACGGCTCGCGCTTCGTCGACCTCGATGATGACGCCGACGCGACGGCGATCCCCGGCGTGCTGATCCATCGCTTCGAGGCGGAGCTGATCTTCGCCAACGCGGACCTCTTCCACGACGACGTGCTCGCGCGCGTTCACGCCGCCGAGCCGCGGCCCAGCACGGTCGTTCTCGACTTCGAGGCGGTCGGCCATGTGGACGTGACCGGCGGGGAGGCGTTGCGGTCACTGCACGACAGCCTGGTGACGCTCGGGGTCCGGCTGATCGTCGCGCGCGCCAAGAGCAATGTGCGCGGCGCGCTCCATCGCCACGGGGTCGCGGACGTCATCGGCGAGGAGAACTTCACGCCGACCGTCGAACGCGCCGTCGACCGCACGCTGACCATGCGCTGACATCTCGAGCATCGATGGCCCTCGTGCGCGACGGCCGCGCGCTTGACGCCGCCCTGCGCGCCGTGCGGCGTGGCGTGCTGCTGGACCTCGGCCACGGCTCCGGCGGCTTCTCGTTCCCCGGCGCGGAGCTCACCCCAAGCACGGTTCCGCTGCCCGCCCCCTTGGGCGACGCTGAGCCCCGAAGCAAGGACGCGAGATCCGGCGTTTCTCCGCGGGCGCTCGCGGCCGCAGTTCGGCTCGCTCCCTGAACTGCCGGCTCAAGCGGCGGAGCGCGCCTCGACGGCCCTGACCGTCTTTTCGAACTGGCCGCCGAAGACGCGCTTGCCGACCAGCCCGAGCAGCACGCCGATCACGCGCCCCTTGAGGTTCTTGCCCTCGCGCACGACGACCACGTCGATGCCGGTCGTGCCGTCGGCCCGCCGCTCGAACGTGTAGGTGTGACCGGACGCGCCGCCCCAGGTGTTCGAGTCGGTCGTCGTCATGCGGATGCGGTTCGGGTCCGACCAGTCGTAGTGCAAGCGCTCCCACGCCGGGCCTTTGCCCTCCGTCACATCGGCCCAGTCAGGTCCCTGGTCGTGCACCTTGAGCTGGCTGTCGTCGGTGTTGCCGAAGAGCTCCGAGCGGCCCGGCCCAAAGTCGGTCACCGCGGCGACGAACTGCTCCGGCGTCGCGGTGGTCGTGGTGGTGAAGTGGATCGTTGGCATGCGTACTCCCTGATCGTGTATTGGCAGAGGCCATCGTCGATGTTGCCGGCGATCGACGTCGGCTCCAGCGGCGAATCGGGGCCGGGAAATCGGGATCCCACACGTTGACGTCGCCGTTGGTGTCGAATCGCCCAGCGCCGGTTCCAGAACGCGCGCGCGGGTCCTTGGAGCGACGAGCGGGTGCGGTGCCGCGATCAGGTGGTTCCGGATGCTCCGGAGCGCAGGAACGCGATCACGGCGAGTACCCGGCGATGCCGTTCGCGCGACTCGGGGAGCCCGAGCTTGAGGAAGATCTGCTTGATATGGGCCTCTACCGTGCGCTCCGTGACGAAGATGCGGGCGGCGATGGCGCGGTTGGAGAGTCCCTCGGCGAGCAGCGAGAGCACCTCGCGCTCGCGGTCGGTCAGCTCCGCGAGTGGATCCTCGCGACGGCGTCTCCCGACGAGCCGCGAGACGATCGTCGGATCGATCACCGTCTCGCCTTCGTCGATGCGTCGCAGCGCGTCGACGAGCACGGCGATATCGAAGACGCGGTCCTTGAGCAGGTAACCGATCTTCTCGGGGTGCTCCTCGAGCAGCCGCATCGCGTAGGAGGGCTCGACGTACTGGGAGAGGACGAGCACGCCGACGGCGGGATGCTGCGTCCTGATCCGCTGGGCGGCGACGAGGCCTTCATCGGTGTGTGTCGGCGGCATTTTGATGTCGACGATCGCGACGTCCGGCTTGGTCGCGGCGACCTTGCGCAGGAGGGCGTCGCCGTCTGCGACCTGCTCGACGACTTCGACGCCCGCGTCCTCGAGCAGCCGTACGAGCCCTTCGCGGGTGAGCATCGTGTCCTCGGCGACCACTACGCGCATGGGATCTCGACCCGCAGTCTGCCGTGTTCGAGGCTCGTCCCTCCGCCCAGCGCGCCGACGCGGTCTGCGGCCTGCACGCTCAGCGGTGCCTCGACCGGGCCGAGGTCGACCACGAGCATGCCCCCGTCGCGGTACACGTCGACCTCGACGTACTCGCCCGCAGCACCGGCGATCGCCTCCGCGACGACGATGTAGGCGGCCCGCTCGATCGCTTCAGCGAAGCGCTCGCCGGGCAACTCGCGGATCTCGACGGGAAGTGGGGCGTCGTCGGCGAGGGTCTCGAGCGCCGGGCCGAGCCCAGCCTCGGTGAGGATCGCGGGATAGATGCCATGCGCGAGCTCGCGCAGCTCGGTGAGCGCCGCTTGTACCCGGTCACACGACGTCGCGAGCACGGCCGCGGCGTCCGCGTCGCCGCCGGCCTCGGCGGCCGCACGGGCCAGCCGCAGCTCGAAGGAGACGGCAAGCAGGCGTTGCTGCGCCCCGTCATGGAGGTCGCGTTCGATACGCCGGCGCGCCGTGTCGCCCGCCTCGACGATGCGCGCGCGTGACGCGCGAAGGTCCTCGAGCTGGGCGAGGACGCCGGCTCGCAGCCGTTCGTTGTCCACCGCCAGTCGCGCGGCGGTTCCGACCCGGCGCTCGAGCTCGCTCGCTCCCGTGAGCGCCGCGTCGTGGACGACGATGGCGATCGGCTCGCCGTTGCGGACGATCGCCGTCTTGGCCCGCCGGTGTTCGCGCTCGAGGTCGACCGGATGTCCTTCGGCGTCGACGAAGCGCTGCGGACCGGGCTGCGGGTAGGCGACTTCGAGCCGCGGATCGCCGAGCGCGCTCGCGAGCGCCGCCCGCAGCGAGCCGGGCTCGGGCGTCTCGCCGAGGTCGGCCGCGAGCCGTGAGATGGCGGCCCGTGTCGCCCTGGCTCGCGCGACCGTCCAGGCCACGCCCGCCGCCAGCGCGATGTACGCCGCAGCTCGCGCCTCGAAGACCTCGTGGAAGGCACCGCGCCGCGGGTCCTCGAGCGGATCGCCCAGGAGGACGATCAGGTGCGCGGTCTCAGCCGCGGCGACGAGCGCCGCGGGGGCGAGCACGCTCCATGTGGCCGCCCGCGCAGGCCCGCTCGCCCGCCACAGCAGCCAGCACGCGCAGAGGGCAACCAGCGGCCACGCCGCGAGCGAGAACCGCAGCCAGACGTCCTCGAGCAATCGCGCGAGCCCTGCGTCGGCGTGGACGAGGAAGTCGTTGACGGTGCAGTTGCTCCAGCAGTTGGGATCGAGGAACGGATCGCGCACCACGGCAACCCCGACGCTGAAAGCGGCGGTAGTCGCGTAGGCGACCAGGACGGCCGCGCGCGCCGCGCGGCTCGCCATCACGCCCGCGAGCACGAGCTGCACGACCAGCGGAAGGAGGAACGGCGCCACGACCATCGCGACGCTGCGGGCGAAGGCCGGCCCGGTAACCCAGCCGACCCAGTCCGCGGCGAGCCAGACGACGCCGATCAGCGTCGTCAGCGCGCCGATCGGTCGCCGCTCGCGCGCGAGCAGGCCGGCGGCAATCAGGCCGAGCCCGGCGGTGAGATCGAGCGCCGACGCGCCCACCGACAGCGAGGCGTGGGTCGTCGCCACGTTGATACCCAACGCGATCGGCACCGATGCGGCACCGAACGCGATCGCCACCGCCGGCAGCAGGAGCGGGCGCACGCGAGAAGTCTCCCAGCCGCGCGCCCCACGCGAACTGTTGCCAGCACGAACGCGGTAGGAGAGACTGCTCGTGCCTGCCACGATGTGGTCGTGTCGGCCACGGCGTAGCGTCGGGCATCGACATGCGCGTCCCAATACGCCATCTGGCCGTCTTCGCGAGTGCACTCGCCGTGGGAGGGTGCGGCTTCGGCGGCGGTGGGGGGACCAAGGCGGGCGGCCCGAGTGGGCCCGTCACCTTGCAGATGGCGTCGACCGACGACGTGAATAGCCCTACCGCCGACTACGCCCGCTACTTCGCAGCGCGCGTCCGAGAACTGTCCGACGGCCGTGTGCGCATCAAGCTCAGGCCCGACGCCGGCAAGGTGGGCGCCGACTATTACACCCACCTCGCCGGGTCGGTCACAAGCGGCAGGTTCGAACTCGGGATCATCCCGTCGCACACGTGGGATCTGCTCGGCGTCACGAGCCTGCGCGCCCTCAACGCGCCGTTTCTGATCACGAATCAGGCGTTGCTGGCTGACGTGATCTCCGGCGGGTTGGCAACGACGATGCTGTCCGGACTCGAGCGCGCGGACCTCGTGGGACTGGCCCTGCTGCCCGGGCCACTGGTGCACCCGTTCGGATACGACCGGCCGCTCCTCGACGTCGAGGACTACCGGGGCCAGGTCCTGTGGGCGGACGAGTCGCGGACGACCGAGGCGCTGCTGCGCGCGCTCGGAGCGCGTTCGGTCCGCGGGCAGCCTGTCGATCGCGAGTTGCAGGGAGGCTTGGCCTTTCCCTTTGCCTCGATGGCGGAGGCGAAGGGCGCGGCGAACGTCACGCTGTATCCGACTCTCGAGTCGCTCGTGATCGGCGCGCGCGCATACAAGCGTCTCGACAAACACCAGCGGGCGATCCTCATGCAGGCGGCCGCGGAGACGCGCGCGCTCGCGATCAGGACGATCCCGAGCGACGCCGCGGCGGCGCGCGAGTTCTGCGCCAACGCCCCCGGGACGACCCGGGGCCTGGTATTGGCGAGCTCGGCGCAGCTGGCGGCACTCGAAGCCGCGGCGGCCCCCGTTTATGCAGAGCTCGAGCGCGACCCGCTCACCCGGTCCGTGATCGCCGGGATCCGGGCACGCGAACGGGCGCTTCCGGCGGCGGAGCCGCCGCGTTCATGCCCCGGCGAGGCTGCGACCCCGATCACCGGCAAGGCGAGCTCGGCGCTCGACGGCGTCTACCGCTTCGAGCTCACCGACCCACAGATCCGCACCGAGGCGTCCGACCCCGAATTCGTCAAGGAGTTTCACGGCGTCTACACCTACACGTTGTCCGGCGGCAAGTACTGCTACGAGCAGAAGATGCCGGACGGGCGGACCTACCCGAACCCGAATTTCACCCCTGGCGAATGCGGGATCTATCGGCTCAGCGGGGATCGCATGATGATGTCGACGCGCACCGGCGAGCCGGTGACGTTGCGCTGGAGCAGGTCCGCGGGCGGCGACCTGCGCCTGAAGGTGATCAGCTCAGGCTCGTGGGGGCCTGCGCTCGCGAACCTCCTCGTTGCCGCTTCGTGGAAGCGGATCGGCGGCTAGCGGGATCTCGGCGATCAGCTCTGTGCCCTCGCCGGGTGGGCTGGCCAACTGCAGGGTGCCGCCGAGCGTCTCGACGCGATCGGCGAGCCCCTGCAGGCCCGTACCGCGGGCGAAGTCCGCGCCGCCGATCCCATCATCGGCGACCCGCAGACACAGCCCGCCGTCGGTGGCTTGGACGCTGAGCCGTACTCGCGACGCGCTCGCGTACTTGACGACGTTGGCCAGCGCCTCGGCGCAGATGAAGTAGATCGTGACCTCGACCTCGTCCGGCAGCCGCCGCACGCGCACATCGAGCTCGACGGGCACCGGCGACCGCTCCGCCAGCGAGGCGAGCGCTCCTGAAAGCCCGGCTTCGACCAGCTCGTGGGGATGCAGCCCGCGCGCGAGCTCGTGCAGGTCGTCGAGCGTGCGTACCAGCTGAGCACGGGCCCGGTCGAGGTGCGCCCCGCCGGCGTCACCCGAGACACCGGCGAGCAGGCTGCCCACCTCGGCCAGCCGCTGCTCGGGTCCGCGCCGCAGCCGTGCCTCGAGCGCGCGACGCTCGCGGTCGGCGGCGACGAGCAGGCGCCGGCGCGAAGCCATCACTTCGCCTGCCCGGACGCGCCGCTCGGCCTGCAGCGCAACGTTGGACGCGGTGAGTCGCGCTGCCGATGCCACGGCCTCGACCAGCGCCGGATCGGCGAGCACGGCCGCGTCGTGCACGAGCATCGCGAACGGCAAGCCATCCCGCTCCACGGGTGTAGCCAAGCGGCCCGAAGCCGGCTCCGGCACGGCGAGCCGCTCGCCCGTCTCGTTCAGGTAGCCGCCGGCGTCCGGCGACCAGTAGCCGACCTCCAGGGTCGGGTCGCCGAGCGCACGCGCCAGCCGGCCGCCGAGCAAGCCCGAACGCGTCTCGCCGAGCTCGACGACGAGATCGGCGACCGCGGTCGACTTGGGCCCCCTGAGTGGGAGGTACAGGCCGATGGCGATGGCGAGGAGGACGAGCTCGTAGGCGAGCAGGGCCGGGTCTTTGACGTCGCCTGCCGGGAAGACGAGACGCGCCGCCGCGCTGACAACCAGCACCGCGGCGAAGGCGACGGCCGCCGCCCGCGCCGCGATCCGCTCGCGCCTCGCCCGCCCGGCCGCCCCGCGTCCCACGAGGGCGACGAGCGCGATGGCAAGGATCACGGACGCGGCATCGCTGCTCCAGATCGGCGTCGCGATGGCAGCGGCATAGCCGGCGGCGATCGCCACGCCATCGATCCGCGAGCGCGGCCGCGCTCGCGGATACGCGATCAGGAGGTGCACGAGCGGGCCGCGGTGCAGGTACACCAGATCCGTGGAGTAGGTGCCCAGAAACCAGGTGACGCCCGTCGCCGCGAGCAACGCCCCGGCGCCGCGCCTGCGCTCCCACGCGAGCAGGCCGCAAGCGATGAACGTCAGACCGACGGCGAGGTCCGGCACCCAGCGTCCCGGCTGGTCCCAGGAGTAGGCGGCCGCTTCGGCGACGAGGCCCAGTGCGGCAGCGCCGGACCAGACGAGAAGGCCGGCGCGCGCGCTCAATCGAGCAGCTCGGCGAGCGCCGCGCCCGAGAGCTCGCTCTTCGCGATGAACCCGCGTGCGGGGGCCCGCGTCAGGCGCGGCCCGTACACCGCCGCGCGGCGGCTCGAGATCAGCACGACCGCGGGCGGGTCCGGTCGCGCGGCAACCCGTTGTGCGACATCGATCCCATCGAGTCCGGGCAGCTGGACATCCACCAGCACGACCGCCGGCCGAAGGGCGCTGATGGCCTCGATCGCCGCCATCCCGTCCGCCGCCTCGCCGACGACCGCGAACCCCTCCGCCTCGAGCAATGCCCGAGCGGCGGCCCGGAACTCGTCATGGTCGTCGACGATCAGCACGGTCGGGCGCACTGGCGCCATCGTCGCATGCGACGAGACGTCTCAGTCACCAGAAGACTCTGCGAGCTGCCGGCTGGCCACGCGTCGCAACGGCAGATCGTCGCCCGCTCGGAATGCGTGCGCGGCCTGCGTGAGCTCGAGGCGTCGCAGCTCGGCCGTGCTGAGACGCACCCGCCGTGTGGTCCCGTCGACGTCGCGTTCGGTCCAGGTGAGCGGTTCGCGGCCGAGCTGTTGCTCGAGCCACGTGAGATCGCCGACGCGATTGCGCTCGGCGATGGAGGGAGCTGCGGCGGCGCCGGACAAGACCACGGCCACCGCGCCCAGAGCGATCATGCGGTTCATGCTCAGGACGCTAGATCCGCGGCCGCGTGACCGAAACGGGGCTGGCAACGGTCTCGTCTTGTGGGTGGCCACAATTGGCGATGACGATCGTGCGTCCGGCCGCCGCTGCGGCTTCGTCAGATACCGCGAGGCGCGTCCTCGAAGAAGAACAACTCGATCTCCAGATCGGGTCCGACGTGGTGGCTGGAGATGAAGTGCGCGACGCGCCGGCCGCTCGCGGATTCGACGGCGGCGACGAAGCGGTGCTGCATCGCGATCTGGAAGGCGCTGCGATTCTCGGTGACGCTCGGCGAGCGCTGCAGTTCGATCAGTGTCTTCTCGACGTCGGTATAGACGTTGCCGAGCACGCAGGCGATCAGATCCTCGCCCATGAACTGGCTCTTGGCCGATCCGGGCGGCCGGTGGTAGTAGCGCTCGTGCAGCGCGACCATCGCATCCGTGATCGCGGCCAGGACTGCATCGTCGTCGAGCGATTCCGGTGGGGTCGCCATATGGCGCTCCCTCTCTCGCTCTCCGTTGGATCAGTGCGCGCGCGAGGCGAAGGGCGAGACCCGACGGGCGATCTTGTCCTTCACTCTAGCCCTGCCGCTCCATTACCCTCGGCTCATGCAGGACGATGCACGCAGCCTGCAAGGTGCGCACGGCGACATCCTGACCGCGGTCTCCGACGGCATCGTCGGATTGCTGAAGGAGTTCTACGGCCGCGGCCCGACGCAGGCCAAGACCTACTACCACGACGATCTGGTCGTCTGCCTGCTGCGGGGCGGATTCACCCGCGTCGAGCAGACGTTGCTCGACGGCGGTCGCGGCGAGGCCGTGATCGAGCAGCGAATGGTGTTCCAGCAGGTGATGCGCGATCGCTTCACAGCCGTCATCGAGCACGCCACCGGGCGGCCGGTGATCGGCTTCATGAGCGGCAACCAGCAAAGCCCGGACATGATCTGCGAGGTCTTCGTGCTCAGCCCGACCGACCTGCTGGCCGAGCACGAGACGTTGGAGGCAGGGCACACCGCAGCCTGAGCGCCGACGTGCCAGAACCAGGACGGTCGGTCTTCCTGGTGGCCATGTGCTGGGTAAGGCTGCCGAGGTGCAACGTGCAACGATCGATCGGATCAGCGAACCGCGACGCCTGCGCGCGGTCCGGGCCAGCGGCCTGCTGGACACCGGTCCCGAGGAAGCGTTCGACCGGCTCGCGCAACTGGCGGCGACGCTGCTGGACGCGCCGCACGCGTTCATCACGCTCGTCGATGACCGGCGGTCGTTCTGGAAGAGCGCGATCGGCGTCGACGCCAGTGACCCGGTGGAGCGTCAGAACGCGGTCGAGGAGTCCTTCTGCCAGTACGTGATCGAGAGCGAGCGCGCATTGCTGGTCGGCGACACCGCGAGCGACCCGCTGACGCGGGCGAACCCGTCGATCGAGAAGCTGGGCGTCGTCGCCTGGGCCGGCGTTCCGCTGCGCGGCCCCGAAGGCGAGGTGCTCGGCAGCTTCTGCGTGCTCGACCGGACCACGCGGTCATGGTCGGCCCGCGACCATGAGGTCCTCGAGACGCTGTCGGAGTCCGCGACGCGCGAGATCGCACTGCGGGCCGCGCTCGCCGCCGAGCGCGAGACGCGCCGCGAAGCGGATCTCGTCGCCGCCGGAGTCGAGGAACTGGCGCGCACGCTGCAGGAGAGTCTGCTGCCGCCCCTCCTGCCCGACACGCCCGGGCTGGAGATCGCGGCGCGCTACCACCCGGCCGGCGCCGGGGTGGAGGTCGTCGGCGACTTCTACGACGTCTTCCAATCCGGCCGCGAGGCGTGGAACATCGTGATCGGCGACGTCACCGGCAAAGGCGTCAACGCCGCGCGCATGACCGCCTTGGCGCACTACACCCTGCGCGCAGCCGCGATGCGAACCGACCGTCCCAGCGCGGTTCTGGAGACGCTCAACCGCGCAATGCTCGAGCAGGCCCCGCCCGAGGACCCACGCTTCCTCACCGCGCTGTACCTGTCGTTCACCCCCACCGCGTCATCGGTGTCGTTGACGATGTGCAGCGCGGGCCACGACCCGCCGTTGCTCAAGCGCGCCGGTGGAGGCGAGACCACGTTCATCGAACTCCGCGGAACGCTGCTCGGCGCCGTGCCCGATCCTCGGCTCGACGACGTGGAGATCGAGCTCGCCGCCGGCGATCAGCTGCTGCTCTACACCGACGGCGCCACCGACGTCCGTCGGCGCGACGAGCGCTTCGGCTCCGCGCGCCTGCACGATGTCGTCGCCGCCTCAGCGGCCGCCACCGCCGACGATCTTGCCGACGCGGTCGAACGCGCGGTCCTGGAGTTCAACGAGGGCGCTCTGCCCGACGACACCGCGATCCTCGCCCTGGTGGCCAATCCATCGCGGCCCGTTTTCTGGTGACCACTCGCGTGCGAGCCTGCGGGAGAGTACGGTGTCCGTGGAGGGCACGCGTCGAGCTCAGCGGACCACCGCGAGGGAGCGATCCCTGACTTCCTTCATCTCAAACGAGGAAGTCGCATGGTCGAGCAAGCCGCCCATCTCTCCTGGCCGGCGGACGCCGGGTTCAGCGTCAACGCCGTCTACACCGCCGACGAGGTCCGCATCGTGCCCTGCGGCGAGCTGGACATCGCGGCGCGACCGCAGCTCGAGGCCCTCCTCGGCGAGCTGGCATTCCCGTCGCTGAGCCGCGTCGTGGTCGACCTGCGCACCCTCGAGTTCATCGACTCGACCGGCGTCTCGCTCGTGCTCGAACTCGCCAAAGCCGCGCGAGAACACAACACCGACCTCCTGTTCCTTCGCGGCTCTCACGCCGTCCAGCGTGTCCTCGCCATCAGCGGGATCGAACACACGCTCACGTTCGTCGAACAACTCGATTGACCCACCGGTCCGGCGCCGGCGAGTCGCGCGAGCTTCGCTCAGCTGCCGGCGAACGCGCGCTCAAAGGACTTCGGGTTCGACCACCACGTCTCGGCCATCGCCCGCGCGTTGGGATCGGGGAAGATGTCCTCCTCGTCGGCGGCGAGGCCGTCGAGCAGGCCCTCGGCCACGGTGGCGGGTGGTGACTTGGGAGCGTCGATCCCGGCGAGCATGTCGGTGTCGATGCCGGCGGGATAGACGCCGTGGACGCTGATGCCCTGCGCGCGCAGCACGGGGCGGAGCGCCTGGGTGAGCGAGTGCGCGGCGGCCTTGGAGGCCGAGTAACCGGCCATCGGCGGCGTGCTCGCGAGCGACAGCAGCGAGAGCACGTTCACGATCGCGCCGCCGCCGTTGCGCTCGAGCACGGGCACGAACGCGCGGATGACGTCCAGCGTTCCGCCGTAGTTGACGTCCATCTCGTGCCGCAGCGCGGCGCGATCGGCCTCGAGCGCGCCCGCGAACGCGGCCGTGCCCGCGTTGTTGATGATGATCCTGGCGTCGCTCGCGGCACGCGCGGCGACAGTGATCGTGGTCCGGTCGTCGAGCGCCAGGGCGAGAGGCACGACGCGCGGGTCGGGGTGGGCGAGCGAGCCGTTGCGCGTCGTGGCGTAGACCTTGGCCGCTCCGCGCTCGAGCAGGGCCTCGACGAGGCTGCGGCCGAGTCCGCGGCTCGCCCCGGTGACGACGACGATCTGTCCTGCGATCTCCATGGGAGCTCCTTCTTAGGTCGATGACATCCGGAACGCTACGGCCGCTCGGAGATCCGTCCAATGCTCGATCCGCTCGTATTCTTGCCCGTTCGTCTCTCGACTTGCGACGGTCGGTTATTCTCCAATCGTGGACCCCCTCGCCGACGTCCTCGACCTGAGCCGCGTCCGCGGCGCGGTTCTCGCGAACGTGCGAGCCAGGGCGCCTTGGGGCTTGCGTCTGCCGCAGTCGCCCGGCGCCTCGTTTCATGCGCTCACCTCAGGCACCGCCTGGCTGCGCGTCGAAGGCGAGGAGCCGCGACAGCTGATGCCCGGCGATCTCGTCCTGCTGCCCACCGGGATCCCACACGAGCTCTCGTCGACGCCGACCGCCCGCTGCCGCCCGTTCGACCGCGCGATGAAGACCGAGCTCATGACCCCGGAGGGCGACCTCATCCTCGACGGCCCGGGCGCGACGACGACCTTCGTCTGCGCCGGATACGACTACGACCACGAGGTCGCCCAGCCGCTCCTGTCGCTGCTTCCCGCTGTCCTGCACCTCCCGGCCGACCCCGCCGGCGGCGCGAAGGTCGCGGGCGTCGTCGCGCTCCTCGCCGCCGAGCTCGGTCTCCGCGACGCGGGTGCCCGCGCCGCCGTCGCACGGCTGATCGACCTGCTGCTCATCCACGTCGTGCGGGCCTGGAGCGCCGGCGAGGAGCACGCGTCGTGGCTGCGGGCGCTGCACGATCCGCTCATCGCCCGCGCCCTCGGGCTGCTGCACGACCGCCCGGCCGAGCCGTGGACGATCGAGCGCCTCGCCGCCGAGGTCCATGTCTCGCGCGCCACGCTCGCGCGCCGCTTCAGCGAATGCGTCGGCGAGCCGCCGCTCACCTACCTCACGCGTTGGCGGATGGATCTCGCCGCGCGGCGCCTGCGCGAGACCGACGAGCCGGTCGAGTCGGTCGCCGCCGCCGTCGGATACACGTCCGAGTACGCCTTCAACCGCGCGTTCCGCCGCCACCGCGGGCAGCCGCCGGGCCGGTATCGCCGTGTCCTCGAAGGTCAGGCATAGGCCGTCGCGCCGCCGAGCAGGGCGGAGCCGTTACGGGCGAAGGTCGTCGCGGCGGGATCGACCGCGTCGACGTACGGCCAGTCGCTGCCGAAGACGACGTGGGCGGGATCGGCGTACCCCTCGGCGGCCTGGAGCGCGACGGGGTGCGTCGCGAGGGCGGTGTCGTAGTACAGGCGGCGAAGGAACGCGTGGGCGTTCTCGCCGAGCGATGCCAGCCGTTGGGCGAGGAACGGGATCGCGCCGCCGAGGTGGGCGACCTGCAGCCGGATGCGCGGCCAGCGTTCGGGGGCGCCGGCCGAGATCAGCGTCGCGATCGCGCGCGTGGTCTCGAACGGGAACTCGTAGACCCAGACCGGGTGCTCGACGGCGGGCGGCGTGTACGGCGGCGGCGCCGGATGCACGAGGACGTACGCCGCCCGCGCATCGAGCTCGTCGAACAGCGGCTCCCACGCAGGCTCGCCGAGGTAGCGGCCGAGCAGGTTGCTGAGCAGCACGACGCCGTCGAGCGCGAGGACGTCGAGTGCGTGCTCGAGCTCGGCGAGCGCGCGATCGACGTCGGGCAGCGGCAGCACCGCCAGCCCGGCGAAGCGGGGGCCAGCCATCGAGGCGGTCGCCTCGTTGACCGAGCGCGCGAGCTCGTCGGCGAGTCCCTGATCGCCGAACGCGACCCCGGGTGGCGAGAGCGACAGCACGGCCCGGTCGATCTCGCTGACGTCCATGAAGCCGAGCGCTCGCTCGGTCGACCACGCCGGGAGGGGGAAGTCGAGCAGCGAGCGCGCCTCGAGCTCACGGCGGTACGCGTCGGGGGTGAAATGCATGTGGGCGTCGATCCGCATTCCCGCCAGTCCGCGTCACGGTCGGTTCGTTACGACGCCGCGTAGCGGTCCCAGGGCCATGGCTGCTCGCTCCCGTAGCGCTCGATCGTCGGTCCGCACGGGAGTGGGGCGCGCCCGATCAGACCCGCCTCGAGGCGGAGGATCCGCGCCGGGAAGATCCGCGCGAAGGGATCGTCTTCAAGCTCCGAGACGTTCCGCCGGGCCGTGAGGGCTCCCTCGAAGTGCGACGCGTCGGTCAGGAACGTCGTCACGGCATCCGGCGGCAGACCGGCGAGCACGCGACGGCGGGCGGACTGCACGGCGGGATCGTCGAACGGAAGGCGCACCCCGCGCGGTGGGCGGGCGAGCGAGATCCAGGTGGCGTCGCCGCCGGAGTCGACGACGCGGTCGTCGATCCGTACCGCCCCGCGCGTCGGTCTCGCCCGTTGGCGCCAAGCGGCCAGCCAACCGGCGGGGGTGCCGTCGAGCGTGAAGGCCGCGGCGACGGCGGTCGCCCGTTCGGGGGCGGAGTCGACGAGGTCCAGCCAACACCAGCTCATGCCGTGGGCGCCTCCCAGTCGGTGCGCGTCGCGGCCGCGATCGCGCGCAGGTCGTGGCGCAACTCATCCATCGTCGGACGTCCCCAATACCAGTAGCCGTCGTAGGCGGCCTGGATGCGCAGATCCGGGAAGAGCGTGAACACCGTCGGCGCGTACGGGTCGTGGACGGTGTCGGTCGTCTCGCGCAGGCCGAGTTCGCGCTGCACCGTCCGTTCGGGGTCCGAGAGGAAGGTCCAGAGCGCGCCGATCCCGGCCCGGAACGCGGCGTTGACATCGGGGCGATCGACGCTGATCGAGATCATCCGCGAGTAGGCGACCTCGACATCGTCCTGCAGGTCTAGGAGGCGCCGGAGGTACGCCTGCTCCTTCGGGCACCACCAGCCGCGGTAGAAGTGGAGGATCGTCGGGTCGCCGGCGATCAGCTCCGAGAGTTGCCGCCGGTTGCTCGCGTGGTCGGTGAGGGTGAAGTCCGGGAAGGTGGTGCCCGGCGCCAGACGTTGGAGTGCGGTGTTCACGTGTCGTCGTCCTTCGTGTGCCAGTCATGGAACGCGTCGAGCAGGCTCGCGACCTCGGGTCGCCGCTCGAGCGCGGCGACGTCGTTGGCGAGACGGAGCGTCACGCGCATCTGCGCGACGTAGTGCTCACAGCCCGGGCAGACCGCGAGGTGGGCCTCGAACCGCTCCCGATCAGCATCATCGAGGGAGCCGTCGAAGTAGTCGGTGACGAGCTCAACGAGCTCCTGGCACGTCATGCCGGCGCCTCGTCATCGGCGGTACTCCGGGTTGGGATGGTCGGGGTGTGACAGGTCCCAGTCGTGCGTGGAGTTGCCGTACGCGGGCACGCCGCCGGCGTCCTTGAGCATGCGCGCGTAGTGCAGGATGTTCCACGTCATGAAGACGGTGTTGCGGGTGGTCCAGGCGTTCTCGGGACCGCCGCTGCCGGGGTCGGAGTAGGAGTCGCCGGGGCCCGCCTCGCCGTTCCAGTAGGCGTCGGACTGCGGGGGGATCGTGAGCCCGATGTGCTGCAGCGCGTAGAGGACCTGGGCGCTGACGTGCTTGCCGCCGTCCTCGTTGCCGGTCGTCACGACGCCGCCGACCTTGCCGTAGTAGGACCACTGGCCGGCACCGTTGACCTCACCGGAGTACGCGTACAGGCGCTCGATGATCGTGCGCGTCTGAGAGCTCTGGTCGCCGAGCCAGATCGGCCCGGCGATGAGGATGATGTCGGCCGGCTCGACGAGCTCGCGGTAGATGCGCGGGAAGTCGTCGCGCTCGTAGCCCTGGGTGGTCATGTCGGGCCACACACCGGGCGGGATCACGTGATCGACGATGCGGATGGCGTCGACCTGGACGCCGACGCGTTCGAGGATCCCCCGCGAGACGGCCAGCAGGCCGTCGGTCTGGCTCGGCTCGGGTGAGCGCTTGAGCGTGCCGTTGAACACTACGGCGCGCAGGTCGTCGTAGCTGGTCGTCGCGGCATCGGCCTGGCGGTCGATGAACTCCTGGATGGCGGCAGGGATCGGCATGCCAACCAGTCCCGCCGATGCGGCGAGCGTTACGGCTCGTCGGCGCGCTCGGCCTGGTAGGCGCGGAAGACCGTCATCAGGTCCTCGACACCGGCCTCCGGCACGTCGTCGAGCTTCAACGACCCGGTGAGGCGCCTGGTCTCGCGCATCTGCTCGAGGTAGGCGACGCACGGGTCGCAAAGGCTGAGGTGGTGCTCCAAGGCACGCCGCCGGCGCGCGGGAAGCACCCCCTCGAGGTAGTCGGTCACGAGCTCGACGAACTCGATGCACGGAACCTGGCGCGGCGCGCGCCGCAGAGAGAACGTCACGCGGAAGTCACCTCGTCGCCAAGGTAGCGCTCGAGCGCCGCGCGGACCTTCGAGCGGGCGCGATGCAGCAACACGCGCTGATTGCCGTGCGAGAGCCCGAGCAGCTCGCAGACCTCGTCGGAGTCCCACCCGTCGACGTCGCGCAGGCGGATCACCGCGCGCTGGGCCGGCGGCAACCCTTCGATGGCCGCGTCGACCCGTTCCAGCGTCTCGCGTGACAGCAGCCGCTCCTGAGGCAGCGTCTCCCAGCGTGGCGGCGGCGCGGCCCACCCACCGGGGTACTGATCCTCAGGGCCGCGGAACCGGTCAGGATCGACCGCGGGCTCGTCGCCGCCGATGTCGGCCGCGACGAGAGCGGAGAACGGCACGGTCCGCGCCTCACGCTCGCCGCGGCTCTTCGCACGGTTGCTGAGGATCCGGAACAGCCACGTCTTCAGCGTCGAGCGTTCCTCGAACCGCTCGAGTCCCTTGATGACGGCCAGCCACGTCTCCTGAACGACCTCCTCCGCCGCCTGGCGGTCCCGCACGTGCAGGCGCGCGACTCGCAGCATCGTCGCGCTGTAGCGCTCCACGAGCGTCCGGAACGCGAGCTCCTCGCCGCATCGCAGGCGGGCGAGCAGTTCAGCGTCCGGATCGACTGAGACCGGCGTGGACACGGCAAGCGTGACGCTATACCGGTCCGCGCCGGCGCGCCACCGACGGCGCGCTCAGGCCCAGAACGCCGTGACCTCCCCCGGGTCCCCGATGTACTGGTCGAAGCTGCGGATGCGGTCGCCGTCGATGACGCACAGGAGCATCTGCTGATCGTCGAACGCGCGCCCGTCCGGGCGCCGGCCGCTGACGCGCATGACGGCGGCGACGCGACCCTCACCGTCGGCCATGAGCGTCTCCGGGACGGCCCGCAGCGTGCCGGCCGTCAACTGGCCCGACTCGCCCAGGAACGCCATGATCCCGTCGCGCCCGTGGTGGACGCCGCCGAGTCGATCGTCGTTGCGGTGATTCCAGGTCGCGTCCGGCGCGAGGCGCTCGGCGAACGTGGCGAGGTCGCCGCGGGCGAACGCGTCGAAGAGCGCTCCGACGACGGCGAGATCCGCGGTTGCGGAGGACGTGGTGGTGGTCATGCGGCAACCGTAAGTCGCGCTTGCGGCCCGGGCTATCGACTGTTCAGTCGATCTTCGGACCGATCAGCCCGTGGCGCATCGCGAACATCGCCAGCGCGGCCCGGGTCCTGACTTCGCATTTCGCGTAGATGTGGACCGTGTGCGTGTGGACCGTCGAGGGCGAGATGATGAGCTCCGCGGCGATCTGGCGCTTCGTCGCCCCGGCGACGAGCCGGCGCAGGACGTCCAACTCGCGTTCGGTGAGCTCGGCCGGCAGCGGCGGCAACGCGGGCGGAGGCTGGCCGGCAGCCTCGAGGACGGCGCGGATCGCGTCGCGGTCGAGTGGCAGCCCGGAAAGCACCCGCGAGGCGTCCGTCGCGTTGAGTGCGGGGCGGTGTGGGCGCGGCTCGCGGAGCGCGTGCAGGACGTCAGCCGCAGCGAGCACGCACGCCGCGGGATCGAGCTCGGACGCGTGCACGCCCGCCGGGTAGCCGGACCCGTCGGGGCGCTCGTGGTGCCGGCTCGCGACAGCCCCGAACGGCGCGAGCACCGGTGAGCGGGCGAGGACGCGTCCGGTCTGGTACGGGTGCAGGCGCACCAGTTCCCATTCCTCCGGTCGCAGCGGCCCGGGCCGTTCCCACACCCCGGTCGGGACGGCCACGCGGCCGAGATCGTGGAGCAGGCCGGCCCGATAGACGAGGGACGCCTCGACCGACCCGACACACGCCGCCGCGGCTCGCGCGAGCGTTGCCACACCGCGCGAGTGGCCGTGGAGCCACGGCGTCTTCAGATCGGCGGCGTCGCCGAAGGCGGCGAGGGCGTCATCGAACCCGGCGGCGTCGCGAAACTGCCGCCGTGGCGCCGGCTCGGCGTCCACGACGGCCGACCAGACGTCATCCGGGCTGGACATCCGCAGCAGCTCGCCGGGTGCCTCGAGGAACACGGCTGCGATCGAGGGGTCCAACGCTCGCCCCGACCACCGCGCGACCATGCTCGTCGCGGCCGCCTCGCCGCCGACGGCGTCGAACATGACCGCCGCGTAGCCGACGCCGGCGAACCGTGCCGGTTGTGCGATCTCCGCACCGGCTCGTCCCGTCGGCACGCCGCGCCCGTCGAAGCGCTCGAATCCATCGAGAACGGCACAGGCCACGGCCTCCCCCAGCCGCAGGCGGCGCGTCAGGTCGGCACCGACCTCGCAGTCCGCCCGCGCGCCCTCGGCCATCAGCTTCGGCACCGCGGGGGCGCGAGCGACCATCCGCAGACGACCCGCTCCGGTCGCGAGACTCGCCAGGAGCCGCAGCGCCTCCACCGGCCGCGACGAATCGATGAGATCCCCGCGAGCGCGAACCACGATGTCGTCGCCGCCCAGCGTCGCCGCGAGCTCGTGGGACGTCGCGGCGCAGCCGGCGAAGCGCAGCAGCGCCGTGTAGTAGACGTCCTGCCGATCGGCGTCGTCCAGGCCCGCCCGCCGCGCCAACTCCGTTGCCAGCAGGCACGCGCGCATCGCCTCGCCGGGCGGGTGCCCACGGGTCAGATCGCTCGTCACGGACAGCGCGGCCACGACGCCGCCGATGCCGACGGGCTGCATCACGCGCCAAGCCTAAATCCACGAGACGTGCGGACGCGGCCTTGAGTGTGTAAGTACCGGGGTACGATCGGACACCACCCTCATAGATGAGGACGGTCGAGGACCTCTACCGCGCGCATGCCAGACATGTCCTGGCCTACGCGCTACGCCGTACCGACGCGGCGACGGCGGACGACGTCGTCTCGGAGGTGTTCCTGATCGTGGAACGACGGCTGGAGGACGTCCCCGCCGATGCGCGACCCTGGCTGTACGGCGTGGCGCGGAGGGTGCTCGCCAACCAGCGCCGGGCAGCCGGACGCCGGAGCGCCCTGCACGACGCGCTCGGCGTGCTGGTCCGTGACCGCGCGCCGGCGGCGCCTCCGGCCTTTCCGGCCGACGTGCCGCTCCTCGAAGCCCTGGCGGCGTTGCGTGCCGACGACCGCGAAGTGCTGATGCTGACCGCGTGGGAAGGGCTCGACGCGGCCGCTGCCGCCGCGGTCCTCGGCTGCTCCACGGCCGCCGTGCACACCCGCCTGCATCGCGCGCGTGGACGGCTGCAAGTCGCCCTGGACCGCCTGGGCGGCCGGACACCAGTGACCACGACGGCCGCGAGGACGACGAGATGATCGACCTGCTCGACGAGCTGCGCGACGCCAACCCGATCGACCCGGACCGGGTGGAGGTCGCGCCGTACAGCTCGTCCCGCTCGCCGCGGCCTCGACCGCGGCGGGCCTGGCGCCTCGTCGTCGTCGCCGCTCCCATTGCGGTCGCGCTCGTCGCGGCGCTCGCGCTGATCCCGGGCCGTGCGACGAAGCCGGGCGGGCCGACGCTGGCCGCACGGGCCTACGCGGCGGTCACCAAGCCGGGCGTCGTGCACTGGCGCACCGCGCTGCGAACCCACGTGAACGGCCAGGGCCACACGCAGACGATCACCGAGGGCTGGTCGCACAACGGCGTCACCCACATCCTCATGTGGGAGCTTCACAACCACAAGCCTCGCCTCGTCATGGACACGCGCAGCGCCGGCGGGCGCACCGCGACGTGGACGGCCAACAGCGACACGATCCTGCGCGGCAAGGCCGTTCCGACCGGCAGCGACCCGAACACCCTGGGCGATCCGATGGCGATCTTCCGCCGGGCCTACAGGGCCGGCAAGCTCGCGCCGCTCGCGCCGAACCGCCTCAAGGTCGACCTGCCCGGCCGCTCCGACAACGAGGGCGACTTCACCGCCTACTACGACATGGACCCCAAGACCGCGTTGCCGCTCCGCTACGTCCTGGCCGGACGGGACGGAGACACGACGACGGTCCAGATCCGGGTCTACGAGACGCTCCCCTTCACCGACGCCACGAGGGCCAAGCTCCGGATGCTCGACCACCCGGCGCCGGCGTCGGCCACCACGAGCGCCGAGGAGCACTTCGCCGTCCTGCGCCACGGTCCGCGCCCCACCGGCGACCTGGCGGCGGCGGTCGAGCAACTGGCCGAGCGTCAGCGCTTCGACGCGAGCGCGGCCCGTCAGGTCGCACCCGGTTACGCGCTCGTGCCCTCCAAGGACGGGGTCTGCCTCGTCTCCGTCAACGCCGGCGGCGCGGGCGCCGGCTGCGTCGGGCTGACCTACGCGCTCAGACGCGGGATCGGCGCCGGTGTCCCCAACCCGCGTCCGGTCCCGACGAGGAAGGGCCAGCCCCGGATGGAGGCCGGAATCCGTCTCGTCGTGCCCGACGGCGTCGTCGCGGTCAAGACGCGCTTCCACGGCAAGTGGACCCGTCGTCCCGTCCGCGACAACTACCTGCGCATCCCCCGCTTCTCGGGACAGTACGTCTTCGTGAGAGGCTGAACTAGGGCAAGCGTTCGATTCGGGTCCAGCCCTTCCAGCCCCGCTCCTCCAGGATCTCGAGGAGCCGCTCGGCGAGCGGTGAGGACTCGACCGCGGTGGCGTCCAGCAGGTCGACGAACGAGTCCTCGAACGGGTCCGTGCCCACCTGGCCCGCGTCCATCGCCCGGATCATGAGGCGCTCGAGGATGTCGGCGATCTCCGAGATCCGGGGGTCGTCGGCCGGCCAGTCGATCGCTTCGCTGAGCAGGCGGTAGAGCTCGACCATGTCCGGGTCGTCGAGCTCTTTGTGCTTGGAGGCGATCACCGACTCGATCTGGTCCGGCACCTGGGCGGCGATCATGATCCAGCTGTCCCGCTCGAGCTCGATGTAGCGCTCGTCGACGCCCAGACCGCGGAGGCGGTCGAGGTAGTCCACGACGCCCTGCGGGAGCGCCAGGTGCTCGCCGGCGGCGAGCCTGGCGATCCGCCGGCGGTTGCCCTGCAGACCGCGGATCTCGGCGCGCAGCTGTTTGTCGATGTCGTCGATGCTGCGCGCGAACTCGTCGGGCCCGGCGTCGAGGAGCTCCTGTACGCGGGCCAGCGGGACGCCGGCGTCGGCCAGGGTGCGGATCCGGATCAGCCGCACGACCGCGGCGGCGTCGTAGTTCCGATAGCCGGAGTGGTCGCGCTCGGGCTCCGCCAGCAGCCCGATCTGGTGGTAGTGGCGGACCGCCCGGACGGTGACCCCGGCGTACGCCGCCAGACGGCTGATCGTGAGCATGGCCGTCAGGCGATCTTCCGGCGATAGGTGAGCATCGCGAAGCCGTAGGCGACGAGGAGGACACCGGCGCACCAGCCGAGGGCGACCCAGATGTCGCTGCCGACCGGCTGGCCGGCGAACAGGCTGCGCATCGCGTCCACGATCGACGTGACCGGCTGGTTCTCGGCGAACGCGCGCACCGCTGCGGGCATCGACTGGGTGGGGACGAAGGCCGAGCTGATGAACGGCAGGAAGATGAGCGGGTAGGCGAACGCGCCCGCGCCCTCCACGGTCTTCGCGGTGAGCCCGGGAATCACCGCGAGCCAGGTCAGCGCGAGCGTGAACAGGCCCAGGATGCCGCCGATCGCCAGCCAGGCGGTCACGCTCGCTCCGGAGCGGAAGCCCATGACGAGGGCGACGAGCACGACCACGACGATCGAGATGAAGTTGGCGACCAGCGAGGTCAGGACGTGCGCCCACAGCACGCCGGAGCGCGCGATCGGCATCGACTGGAAGCGCTCGAACAGCCCTCCCTGCATGTCCGTGCAGAGCCTCACGGCGGTGTAGGCGATGCCCGACGCGATCGTGATGAGCAGGATGCCGGGCAGCATGTACTCCACGTACGAGTCCGAGCCGGTGGCGATCGCGCCGCCGAACACGTAGACGAACAACAGCATGATCGCGATCGGCGTGACGACGGTCGTGATGATCGTGTCGACGCTGCGCGTGATGTGCTTCAACGACCGTCCGGTCAGGGCGGCCGTGTCGGAGAAGAAGTGCGTCGTCATCGGTCGTCACCCACGAGCGCGAGGAAGACGTCCTGGAGGGTCGGCTGCTTCTCGACGTACTCGACCTGCGCGGGCGGGAGCAGCTGCTTGAGCTCGGCGAGGGTGCCGTCCACGATGATGCGGCCCTGGTGAAGGATCGCGATCCGGTCGGCCAACTGCTCGGCCTCGTCCAGGTACTGCGTCGTGAGCAGCACCGTCGTCCCGCCGGCGGCGAGCTCCTTGACCGCCTCCCACACCTCGATGCGGCCTTGGGGGTCGAGCCCGGTCGTCGGCTCGTCGAGGAAGATGACCGGCGGGTTCCCGATGAGGCTCATCGCGATGTCCAGCCGGCGCCGCATGCCACCGGAGTAGGTCGCCACTCTCCTCCCCCCGGCGTCGGTCAACGCGAACCGCTCCAGCAGCTCGTCAGCGATCCTTCCGGGGTCCTGGAGATGCCGCAACCGAGCCATCAGTGCGAGGTTCTCGCGCCCGCTGAGGACCTCGTCGACGGCCGCGAACTGGCCTGTGAGGCTGATCGACTCGCGCACCCGCGCCGATTGCGTCGCGACGTCGAACCCGTTGACCCCGGCCGCTCCGGCATCTGCCTTCAGCAGCGTGGACAGGATCTTCACGACCGTGGTCTTGCCCGCCCCGTTGGAGCCGAGGAGGGCGAAGATGGTCCCTCGCGGGACACCGAAATCCACGCCGCGGAGCACCTCCAGCTCGTTGAACGACTTCTGCAGTCCTCGTACTTCAATCGCGAGATCGTCTGGCATTGCAGAAGTGTGTGGGGTTTACGCAGCGTCAAGGTCAAGCCCGTTCTCAGAAATGTCCCTTGACGGCCTCGCCGGTGACGCGGCGGTCGTCCGAGAACCCCGGACGCAGGATCAGCACTTCCGCGGGAGCGCGCTCGAGCAGCCAGACGAGGTCGTCGCCCGAGAGGCCGGTGCGCGTGTCGCCCGCGGCGGGGACGATCACCCGGTCGACGGGTTCCTCTTCGAGCAACAGTGCGAGGGCATGCCGGTAGGTGCGGCCGCGCCCGATCCGGGCGTCGACCGGGATCTCGGCGCTCGCTGCAACCTGTTCGATCGCCTCGAGCAGCGGCATGCCGATGCCACACTGACCAGGGACGGCCGCGTCGAGTGGGAGGTGGCGCGGGACGGTGGCCAGGAACGCGGGCACGAGCGTGGCGTCCTCGGCCCGCGCGAGACGGAGTGCGGCGTCGAGCGAGCGGCGCGAGATCGCGGTGCCGGTGAAGGGCAGCAGGATGCGCCGGACGCGTCCGGCGCCGGCGTTGCGGCGCGCTCGGCGGTGGCGCGCGTACGCGAAGCCCCCGACCGCACCGAGCACGATCGCCACCAAGGCGACGGCGACGTCGTAGACGCTCATTTCTCCCTCCTGGCTGCGACGATCCGGACGTCCACGCCGCGAGGGGCTACCTGCATCAGGCGCTGCGGCAGCGGCTCACGGAGACGCCGGAGGCCGCGACGCGGCGGTGACTCGCCGACGAGCACGTATGTGGTGCCGCGCTCGCGGATCTCGTCGGCTGCCGCGGCGACCACATCGTCGGACTCGCGCACGATCATGTGCGCGCCGAGCACCGATGTCAGCTGGCGCAGGGCGGCGAGCGCGCGGGCGCGCTCCTCGTCAGGTGCGCGGCCAGGCGGCTGCACCCACAGCACATCGAGCTCGGCACCGAGCCGCTGCGCCGAGCGCCAGGCGCGGCGGACGAGCCGCTGCGCGGACGGCTGCGGCTGCACGAGCGCGAGTAGGCGCTCGCCGACCGCCGGCGCCGGGGACATCTCGTCGCGGCGCGCGACGACCTCCTCCGCGGTCTGGCGCAGCGCCGCCTCGCGCAGCGCGACGAGGTTCTCGATCCGGAAGAAGCCGTTCAGCGCCGCGTCGATGCGCGCCTCCGGATAGACCTTGCCCTCGCGCAGCCGCGCGAGCAATGCTTCAGGCGTGACGTCGACGAGGACGATCTCGTCGGCGCGCTGGAGGCTCTGGTCGGGCAGCGTCTCGCGGACGCGCACCCCGCTCATCTCGGCGAGGGTGTCGTTGAGCGACTCCAGGTGCTGGACATTCAAGGTCGAGAAGACGTCGATCCCCGCTTCGAGCACGTCCTCGACGTCCTCGAAGCGCTTCGCGTGCTCGACGCCGGGCGGGTTGGTGTGGGCGAGCTCGTCGATCAGGCACAGCGCGGGCGCGCGGCGCAGGATGCCCGGGAGGTCCATCTCCTCCACGGTCACGCCGCGATAGGAGATCGAGCGGCGCGGCACGATCTCCAGATCGGCGACGAGTGCGGCGGTCTCGACGCGCCCGTGGGTCTCCACCAAGCCGATCACGGTGTCGCGGCCGTCGGCCGCTCCCTCCTGGAGCATGCGGTAGGTCTTGCCGACGCCCGCCGCCATGCCGAGGAACACCTTGTGCCGCCCACGGGCCATCAGAGCGCCCGGCGCGTGGGCATCGTCACGCCCCCAGGAGGTTGTGGACGATCAGGTCGATCAACTTGATGCCGACGAACGGCGCGATCAGGCCGCCGACGCCGTAGATCAGCAGGTTGCGGCGCAGCAGAGCGGTCGCCCCGACGGCGCGGTACTTGACGCCGCGCAGCGCGATCGGGACCAGCAGCGGGATCACGATCGCGTTGAAGACGATCGCGGAGATGATCGCCGACTGTGGTGTCCCGAGGTCCATGACGTTGAGCTTCGCCAGCGGGCCTTGGGATGCTCCCGGTGCGGCGTAGGTGGCGACGAAGATCGCCGGCAGGATCGCGAAGTACTTCGCGATGTCATTGGCGATCGAGAACGTCGTCAGCGCGCCGCGGGTGATCAGCAGCTGCTTGCCGACCTCGACGATCTCGATCAGCTTCGTCGGGTTGGAGTCGAGGTCGACCATGTTGCCGGCCTCGCGGGCGGCCTGGGTGCCGGTGTTCATCGTCACGCCGACGTCGGCCTGGGCGAGCGCGGGGGCGTCGTTGGTGCCGTCGCCGGTCATGGCGACCAGGCGGCCCTGCTCCTGCTCTGACCTGATGAGCTCGAGCTTGCGTTCGGGCGTGGCTTCGGCGAGGAAGTCGTCGACGCCGGCCTCCTCGGCGATCTTGGCCGCCGTGAGGCGGTTGTCGCCGGTGACCATGACGGTGCGGATGCCCATCGCGCGCAACTGCTCGAAGCGCGCCCGCATGCCCTCCTTGACGGTGTCCTTCAGGTAGACGACGCCGAGGATCTGGGCGTCGCGGGCGACGGCCAGCGGCGTGCCGCCTTCGCGCGAGATGCGATCGAGGACCGGCGCCAGCTCGGACGGCGCGGCGCCGCCCTCGGCCTCGACCCACTTGACGATCGCCTCGCCCGCTCCCTTGCGCAGCCGCGTCCCATCGGTGTCGATGCCACTCATCCGCGTCTGCGCGGTGAACGGGACGAACTCGTGGGTGCCGAGCTCACGCTCGCGGATGCCGAACTGCTTGGCCAGCACGACGATCGAGCGCCCCTCGGGGGTCTCGTCGGCGAGCGATGCCATCTGCGCCGCCTCGGCCAGCTCGACCTCGCTCACGCCCGGCATCGGCACGAACTCGGCGGCCTGGCGGTTGCCGAGCGTGATCGTGCCGGTCTTGTCGAGCAGCAGCACGTCGACGTCGCCGCTCGCCTCCACGGCGCGGCCGCTCAGAGCGAGCACGTTGCGGCGTACGAGCCGGTCCATGCCCGCGATGCCGATCGCGCTCAACAGCGCGCCGATCGTCGTCGGGATCAACGCGACCAGCAGCGCGATCAGCGTCGTGGTCGAGATGTCGGTGTTCGCGAACTCCGCGAACGGCTTCAGCGCGACGATCACGAACAGGAAGATCAGCGTCAGCCCCGCGAGCAGGATGTTGAGCGCGATCTCGTTCGGCGTCTTGCGCCGCTCGGCGCCCTCGACCAACGCGATCATCCGGTCCAGGAACGACTTGCCGGGCTCCTGCGTGATCTCGACGACGATGCGGTCGCTCAGCACACGCGTGCCGCCGGTCACCGCGCTGCGATCGCCGCCGGACTCGCGGATGACGGGCGCGGACTCGCCGGTGATCGCGGACTCGTCGACCGAGGCGATGCCCTCGATCACCGTGCCGTCGCCCGGGATCACCTCGCCGGCGGTGACCACCACGGTGTCGCCGCGCTGCAGTTGCGACGCGGGGACCTCGCCACCGCTCGAGAGCCGCGCGGTCGTCTCCGCCCGCATCGAGCGCAGCGACGCGGCCTGCGCGCGGCCACGGCCCTCCGCCAGCGCTTCGGCGAGGTTGGCGAAGACGACCGTGAGCCACAGCCAGACCGCGATCGTGAACGTGAACCACCCCGGGTCCTTCGAGCCCAGGATCCACGCGATCGTCGTGATCGCCGCGCCGACCTCGACCACGAACATGACCGGGTTGCGGACCTGCACGCGCGGGTCCAGCTTGGCGAACGAGTGCCCGATCGCGGGCCAGAGGATCTCCGGCGTGAACAGCGACTTCGACTTGCGCGGCGTGCCCGTGGGCGGCGCCGGGGCGGGGGGATGTGCGAGTGCGGTCATCGGCCGAGTGCCTCGTTGAGCTTGGTGGTGTTGACGCCGGGCTCGCCGAGCAAGCCGAGGAAGCGCCCGTCGGTGTTGTCGTCCACGAGCTGGTTGACGCGCTCGAGCGAGATACCGCGCACGGCGGCGACGCGACGCGCCTGGATGCGTGCGTTGTCGACCGAGATGTGCGGGTCCACGCCCGAGCCTGAGGTCGTGACGGCGTCCGCCGGGACCTTGGCGTTGGTCAGGCCGGGGTTGTCAGGGCCGTTGAGCGCGATGTACGCGGCGAGCTGGTCGCGGTAGAAGTACCGCGCGCTGGACTGGTTCGGCCCGCGGTTGGAGAAGAAGGTGCCGTTGGCGTTGTAGCCGGTCTGCGACGGGCGCGGCTGGAAGTAGCGCGGATCGGGTTCGGTGACCTCGTTGCCGTCGGCGTCCTTCTTGGGCTGGCCGTTGGCATCCAGGACCGGCTTGGTCCACGCCTTGGCGATCAGGTCGGGGTTGCCGTCGGCGTTCTTTCCGAACGCGACCTGCGAGATCCCCGTGATCACGAGCGGATAGACGAGCCCGAGCAGGACCGTGAAGACGACCACGGCCAGAGCTGAGGTGATGAAGTTCCGTTTCATGGCTTAGAAGAGCTGGTTGGTCATGCCCTGGACCACCGGTCCGAGCAGCAGGGCGGGGAAGAAGGTCAGCGCGCCGATCAACACCACGACGCCGATCAGCAGCCCGGCGAAGGTCGGCGTGTCCGTGCGCATCGTGCCGAGGCCCGCGGGTGCCACACGCTTCTTCAGCATCACGCCGGCGACGGCGAGCGTGAAGACGATCGGGATGAAGCGCGCGAGCACCATCGTCATGCCGCCGAGCAGGTCGGCGAACGTGATGCCGTGGGCGCCGATGTTCCCGGGCGTCGGCTGGAAGTAGCCCGTGTAACCGGCGAACGCCGAGCCGTTGTTGTTCGCCTGTGACATGTAGGCATACAGCGACTCGCTGAAGCCCTGCGGGCCGGAGGCATAGATCGACGGGGCCCCGTACTTCGAGGCGGTCGCGAGACTGGTGGCGACGAGGATCGCGAGCGGCGTGAACAGGAGGCCGAGCACGATCAACTTGATCTCGCGCGCCTCGATCTTCTTGCCCAGATACTCCGGCGTGCGCCCGACCATCAGGCCACCGATGAAGACGGCCAGCAGGACGTAGAGGAGCATCGTGTACAGGCCCGTGCCGACGCCGCCGAACACGCTCTCGCTGTAGGCGAGGTCGACCATCGGAACCAGGCCCCCGATGCCCGTCAGCGACTCGAACGCGGAGTTGACGGCGCCGGTCGATGTCACTGTGGTCACCGCGGTCCACAGCGCGGAGGGCGCGGTGCCGAAGCGCACCTCCTTGCCCTCCATGTTCGCGCCGACGATGCCGGCCGCGTGCTGGGCGGGGGTGACATGTGACTCGGCGATGTACACGACGATCACCGAGATCGCGAACAGCACGAACATCGCGCCGAAGATCGTCCAGCCCTGCCGGCGGCTGCCGACCATGCGGCCGTACGTGAACGTCAGCGACGCCGGGATCGCGAGCATCGCCAGCGTCTCGAGGAAGTTCGTGAGCCCGTTCGGGTTCTCGAACGGCATCGCGGAGTTGACGTTGAAGAACCCGCCGCCGTTGGTGCCGAGTTCCTTGATGATCTCCTGCGAGGCGACCGGGCCCCAGTGCGAGAGCGACTGGACCACGCCCTGAGACGCGAGCACGAGCGCGCCGACGATCGAGATCGGCAGCAGCACGTACAGCAGCGACCGGGTCAGGTCCTGCCAGAAGTTGCCCAGGCCGGTCGCGCCGGTGCGGCGCGCGGCGATCGCACGGATCAGGGCGACGGCGACGACGATGCCGACCGCGGCCGAGACGAAGTTCTGCACGGCCAGGCCGGCCATCTGGCTGAAGAACGACAGCGTGGTCTCGCCGCCGTAGTACTGCCAGTTGGTGTTGGTGATGAACGACGAGGCGGTGTTGAACGACAGGTCCCAGGTGCCCGAGTGAAAGCCATCGGGATTGAACGGGTGCAACGTCTGCGTGCGGAGAATGAGGTAGAGCGCGAACCAGAACAGGCCGGAGAACACGAGCAGCGCGCCCGCGTAGGACTTCCAACCTTGGGTGCGCTCGACATCGACGCGGAGGACGCGGTAGACGAGCCGCTCCAGCGGCCCGACCACCGGGGTGAGGAACACGCGCTCGTTCGTGAACACGCGAGCCATGTAGCCGCCCAACAGCGGCACGATCGCGATCAGAACGGCGCAGAGGAAGATGATCTGAATCCAGCCCTGGAGCATGGCTAGAAGCGCTCCCCTCGCAACAGCGCGTAGAGGAGGTAGACCGCCAGGACGGCGGAGACGATCAGGCCCGCGAGGTCGGCGGCGCTCATATGCGGTCCACCAGCTCGATCAGGCCGTAGAGCGCGATGAAGGCCACCAGGGCCAGTGCGACGGCGACGAAATCCATGCCACCGATCGTGGATCGCGAGCGGTCAAGCGCCCATTCAGGTTCCGCCCACGCGTATACAGATTTCGTAAAGGACGGTGGGAGCCCCCGGAGTCGTGGTTCTCCGCGATCGGCATCTGTGGCATCGGCGGGTCGTCGACCGCCGCGAGATCCTCAAGGCGGCTCCCGCCCACCTACGCGATCGACGACCTCGTCATCGACGACTCGGCTACGCCGCCGAGTTCTTCGGGCTGCCGCGCGACCGGACCGTCATCGTCGGCTCGCACATCGACGTCTAGTACCCGGTGCCGGTCTTGACGCGTTGCCGGTCGCGGGGGTGTAGTCCGCCCTTGTGACTCAGCGTCTCGCACGCCTCGTTGATGTCGTCGGCCAGGGTGCTCGCCAGCGTGTGGCCGAGCGTCAGCTTGACCAGTGCGCGCATGATCGTCACGTGCTGCGCGTTGGGCGGGAGCGTGTACGCGGGCACCATCCAGCCGCGCTCCGCCGCCAGTTGTGAGGCGACGTCGAACTCGTCGTAGTTGTGGTCGCCCTCGAGCTGGAACGCGACGAGCGGGAGTTGCTCCGCGTCCGGGTCGCCGACCAGGCGGAAGTCCCCGCAGGTGGCGATCCGCTGGGCGAGCGCCCGCGCGTTCGACTGCATCGTCTCCATGATGTAGCGGTAGCCGTCGTGGCCGAAGCGGACGAAGTTGTAGTACTGCGCCAGCACCATCGACGAGCCGGTGGAGAAGTTCAGCGTGAACGTCGCGTCCGTCTTGCCCAAGTAGTTCTCGTAGAAGACGAGGTCCTCGGCGAGGTCCGAGCGCTCGCGGAAGATCAGCCAGCCGATCCCAGGGTAGACGAGGCCGAACTTGTGGCCCGAGACGTTGATCGAGCGGACCTGCTCGAGCCGGAAGTCCCATGCCGAGTCGGGATACAGGAACGGCCACACGAAGCCGCCGCTCGCGGCGTCGACGTGCAGCGGGACGTCGAGGCCCTTCTCGTCGCGCAGCCGGATCAGGAGGTCGTTGATCCCGACGATGTCGTCGGCATGGCCCGTGAAGGTCGTGCCGAGGACGGCGGCCACGCCGATGGTGTTCTCGTCGACGTGCGGTTCGACGTCCTCGGGCCCGATGACGTACTTGTCGGGCTGGAGCGGGATGATCCGCGGCTCGACGTCGAAGTAGCGGCAGAACTTCTCCCACACGACGTGCACGTCGCCGCCGAACACCAGGTTCGGGCGCGTCGTGTCCTTGTTGGCCGCCTCGCGCCGCTGCCGCCACTTCCACTTCAGCGACAGCGCGCCGAGCATGATCGCCTCCGACGATCCCTGCGTGCGGGCGCCGGTCGTCTCCCCGGGGGCGTGGAAGAGGTTCGCCAGCATCCGGATGCAGCGCTGCTCGATCTCCGCCGTCTGCGGGTACTCGGCGTGGTCGATGAAGTTGCGGTGCAGGTTCTCGGCGATGATCCGCTGCGCCTCGGGCTCCATCCACGTGGTCACGAATGTGGCGAGATTGCGCTGCGGGATGCCGTCGAGCACGAGCTCTTCGCCGATCAGTCGCATCGCGTCGACCGCGAGCATCCCGTGTTGGGGGAGTTGATGGTCGGGCGCAGGCTCGAGCAGGAAGCGGTTGCCGTACGCCAGGGCGAGCTTCTCGAGCTCAGCCGTCAGCGGAATTTCGTCTTGTGCGGCCATTTCGGCGACACTAGGCCTGCGCGGTGACCTCCGCATCCCCCGCATCGGATGACTCGCGTGAGAGCGCGAGCGTGGTGATGAGCGCGACGGCGACGCCGACGATGACCAGCGGCTCGACCCCCTTGCCCGCTCCGCCGCTCAGCGCGACCGCGAGCAGGACCGAGGACAGCGGCAGGCGCAGGACGGCGACGAGCGCGGCACCCATGGCGACGGCCACCGCCGGTGTGAGCGCGAGGCCGGGCAGGTGCGAGGCGAGGACGCCGGCGGCGGCGCCGAGGAACAGGCCCGGGAACGTCGGCCCGCCACGGAACCCCGCGAGCGACACGCTCCACGCCAGTCCTTTGAAGGCGATCACCAGGATGAGCGCCCCGATCGACCAGGTGCTCGCCCCCGCGACGAAACCGGTCAGCTGATCCTGGCCCGAGAAGAGCACCTCCTCGGACCCTTTGTCGGTCAACTGCTCGAACGCGATCGCCAAGCCGGCGATGACGATCCCGGCGGCCGGGAGCAGGATCGTCCGCCGCTGTGCGAGCACCGGCAGGAGCGCACGCGCGCCGCCGAAGATGACGAAGCACCCGGCGGCGACGGCCACCGCCAGCGGGACCGTCCAGATGAAGTCGCCGACCCCCGGACGCGGGAAGTCCGGCAGCGTCAGCACACCGAGCGCGTAGTCCTTCGAGCTCAGCCCGGTCCATGACCCGACGCCGATCGTGACCAGCGAGCCGATTCCGGCCGCGAGCAGGCCGACCGGCACGATCACCATCAGGCGCTTGCGATCGAGCCCGGCGGCCTCGATCAGGATCACCGCGCCGACCAGCGGCGAGCCGAAGATGAACGACACCGCGGCGAAGCTCCCCGCCGCCGCCATGACCGCTCGCACCTGGTCGGGGGAATCTTGCTTGATCAGTTGCACGGCGAGCAGGCCGAGCCCGCTTCCGAGTGCGATCAACGGCGCTTCGGGCCCGAGCACGACGCCGAGCGCGATCGTCGCCACGGCCGCCAGCAGCACGCCGGGCAGTTCGATCGGCTGGGTCGACGAGGTCGCGAGGCCGCCCGCCGGCGAGTGGCCGCCCGTCCCCGGAAGCCGCTCGATCGCCAGCGCGGTCACCAACCCGGCGATCGCGAGGACGGGCAGCGGCCACCAGGCGGGCGCGCCGTTGTCGTAGCCGAGCTCGCGCGGCAGGTCGGTGAAGACGCCCTCCTGGAGTTGGTGGATGCCCTCGAGCAGACCCCACGACGCGAACGACACGACCAACCCGACGACCGCAGCGACGACGAGGAGCCCCAACAGCATCGCCGGGCGCATAGGTGACGACATCGGCGAGATGGTGATGGCGACGGCCGCTCTCAACATCACCCTGATCGGACGACGCGCCTGGCGCGGCGGCAGGCACGCTCCGGCGATGAGCTGGTCCCTCGCGCTCGTGGCGCTCGCGCTGATCGGTGTCGCCGCCGTCTCGAGACGGCTCGAAGGCACGCCGGTCACGCCGGCGATGCTGTTCACCGGGTTCGGGCTGCTCGCCGGCCCGCTCGTGCTCGACGGGATCGATCTCGAGGCGAGCGGCTCGATGGTCCGCACGCTGGCCGAGGCGACGCTGACGCTCGTGCTGTTCAGCGACGCGTCCCGCATCGACGTCGGGCGCCTGCGGCGCACGGCGGGCTTGCCGATCCGGCTGCTGGCCGCCGGTCTCCCGCTGACGATCGCGCTGGGGACCTTGGCGGCGGTGGGCGTCCTCGGGGACCTGAGCGTGTCCGAGGCGCTGATCCTCGCCATCGTCCTGGCGCCGACCGACGCCGCGCTCGGCCAGGCCGTGATCGTCCACCCGCGTGTCCCGCCGCGCATCCGCCAGGGGCTCAACGTCGAGAGCGGGCTCAACGACGGCATCTGCGTGCCCTTGCTGTTCGCGGCGGTCGCGCTGGCCGACGCCGAGTCCGAGGTGTCCGGCGGGCACGGTGCCGGGACCCTGCTGGTCGAGGAGATCGGCTACGGCGTGCTCGGAGGCGTGGCCGCCGGGCTCCTCGTCGCCATGGTGGTGGTCCACGCCGGGCGGCGAGAGCTGATCGCCGGCCCGTGGCGCCAGGTGATCCCCGCCGCGGGCGCCGCCCTGAGCTACGGCGTCGCCGCCGCGCTCGGCGGCTCGGGCTTCATCGCCGCGTTCGTCGCCGGCGCCACCTTCCGCATCGCGCTCGGCCGCGACCCGGAGGAGCTCAACCGGCTGACCGAGGAGCTCGGTGACCTCCTCAACGGCGTCACGTTCGTGTTCTTCGGCGCGTTGCTGCTCGGGCCGGCGCTCGAGGAACTGACGGGGCCGATCGTGCTCTACGCCGTGCTGAGCCTGGTCGTGATCAGGCCGCTCCCGGTGGCCGTCGCGATGCTCGGCTCCGGCGCCCGGCCTCCCACGGTCGCGTTCGTCGGCTGGTTCGGCCCACGCGGGCTGGCATCGATCGTGTTCGCCGTGATCGTGCTCGAGGAGTCCGCGCTCGCCCACGAGCACCTGGTCGTGCTGACGATCTATCTGACGGTCGGGCTCTCCGTCCTCGCCCACGGCCTGACGGCCGCTCCGGCGGCGGGCCGCTACGCCCGCTGGTACGGCCGGCACCCGCGCGACGCGCAACCGCCGATGGAGAGCGTGCACACCCACGTCACGCGTACGCGCGGACCGGTGGATGCCGACACCCCCGCGCGGTGATGCGTGCACCTTTGCGCGCGCCGCGCGACACCGGCAGGCTGCGGCGATGTTGCTGCCGATCGTCCGTTGGCTGCCGGCGTATGACCGCCGCTGGCTGCGCGGCGACGTCGCAGCCGGGATCGCCGTCACCGCGCTGATCGTCCCGAAGAACCTCGGCTACGCGGGCATCGCCGGCGTTCCGCTCGAGAACGGGCTCTACGCCGCGGCGGCGGGCGCCGCGATCTACGCGCTGTTCGGCACGTCGCGCCAGATCTCGACCGGGCCGAGCTCGTCGCTCGCCGCGATCGCGGGCGGCGCCGTCCTCCTGACCGGGCTGGCGGGGGACGAGGCCGCGGGGCTCGTCGCGGCGATCGCTCTGGCCACGGGCGTGTTGTTCCTGGCGATGGCGCTGTTCCGGCTGGGCTGGATCGCGCGCTTCCTGTCCAAGGCCGTGGTCACCGGGTTCCTGGCGGGCGCGGCGATCGACGTGGTGATCGGCGAGCTGCCCAAGCTCACCGGGACCGACGCCGACGGCACGAACGCGTGGCGGGAGCTCGGCTCGTGGATCGGCTCGCTCGGCGATGTGCACTAGGCGACCGTCGCCGTCGGCGTCGCCGGGTTGGGCACGATCCTGGTTCTGCGCTTCGCGGCGCCCGCGGTTCCGGGCGCGCTGGTGCTGGTGGCCGGCGGCGTGCTCGCCGGGTACGCGCTCGACCTCGACGCGCGCGGCGTCGCGCTCGTCGGCGACGTGCCCCGCGGGCTCCCGGCGCCGCTGCTGCCGGACGCCGACCTCGTGGCCGACCACATCGCCACGATCCTCACGGCCGCCGTCGCGCTGGTGTTGATCGGCTTCTCGCAGACCGTCGGGGACGCGCGCGCGTTCGCCGGCCGGCACGGCTATCGCGTCGACGTCGACCAGGAGACGGTGGCGCAGGGCATGGCGAACGTGGGAGCGGGGCTGTTCCAGGGCATGCCGGTGTCCACCAGCCTGTCCGCGAGCTCGCTCAACGAGTCGGCGGGCGCTCGCACCCCGGTCGCCTCGCTGGTCACCGGCGGTCTCGTGCTCTTCACGCTCATCGCGCTCGCGCCGGTCTTCTCGCAGCTCCCGAAGGCGATCCTGGCCGCGGTGATCATCGACGCGGTGGTGTTCGGGATGATCGACGTCGCCGAGCTGCGACGGCTGCGCCGTATCGCCCGCTTCGATTTCGCGATCGCCCTGGCGGCGATCGTCGGCGTGCTGTCCGCGGGCGTGCTGGCCGGCGTGGTCATCGGGGTCGCGCTGTCGCTCATCTGGCTCGTGCGCGTGGCGACGTCGCCCGCGATGCCGGTGCTCGGCCGGCAGACCGGCACCGGGTTCTTCCGCGAGCTCGACGAGCACCCCGGCGACGACACGTTCGAAGGCGTGGTCACCCTGCGGCTCGACAGCGGCCTGTTCTTCGCCACCGCCGACGCGCTCGAGGAGCGGGTCCGCGAGCTCACCGACGGGGGCACGAGAGCGCTGATCGTCGACTTCCGCGGCGTCAACTTCATCGACTCCCAGGGCGCCGAGCGCCTGACCGGGATCCTCGAGCTCATGCAGTCCCGCGGTGCGACGCTCCGGCTGGCGCAGGTCAGGCCACACGTCCTGCGGGTGCTGCGGGCGGACGGGTTCGTCGACCGCGTCGGCGCCGCCCACATCCACGACACGCTCGATCTCGCGATGCGGGCGGAACAGGCGTCGGAGGTGGACTTCGACGTCCGCCGCCCCGCCCCGTGACAGATGACAGTCATCCGCCCGGTCATCCGCCCGGCGGATGGTCGCCGAGCCGCTCGGGATCGACCCTGGTGACATGCCCGATCAGCCGATTCGCATCCTCGTCGCGGACGATCACCCGCTGGTCCGCGACGGACTCGTGCGCGCGCTGCGGGCCGACGGCCGGTTCGATGTCATCGGCGAGGCCTCCGACGGGTGGGCCGCGGTGGCGCTCGCGAAGGAGCTCGTCCCCGACTGCGCGGTCCTGGACGTGCGGATGCCCCGCATCGACGGCCTGGAGGCGATGGTCCGGATCCGGGAACGCGATCCGGGCGTCCGCGTCGTCCTCCTGAGCGCGTTCAGCGACGAGCTGGTGATCCGCTCGGCGGTGCGGGCAGGGGCGGCCGCGTACCTGACCAAGGACACCGATCGCGCCGCGATCTGCGAGGCGATCGCCCAGGCGGTCGCCGACTGATACAAGTGGCCGCGTGGATCGTGCCCGGGTGCTGATCGCCGACGATCATCCGCTCTTCCGCGAGGGCCTGGCACGCGCGGTCAGCCAGCGCCCGGAGTTCGAGCTCGTCGCCGAGGCCAAGGACGGGCGCGAGGCGCTGGAGCGGATCCGCGAGCTCGAGCCGGACGTGGCGGTGCTGGACCTGCGGATGCCCGGCCTGGAGGGGATCGACGTCGTCAAGGCCCTGGTGCGCGACGGCGTCCCGACGCGCACCCTGATCCTGTCCGCGGCGTCCGACAGCGCCGTCGTCTACGCGGTGGTCGCCGCGGGCGCCGCCGGCTACTGGAGCAAGGACGCCGACCGGGACACGATCTGCGGGGCGATCGCCGCGGTCGCGCGCGGCGATCGCGTGCTCGACCCGGCGTTGCAGGCCGGCGTGTTCACCGAGATCCACGCGCGCGAGGTCGATGCCGACCGCCCGGTGTTGACCGATCGCGAGCACGAGATCCTCCAGCTGATCGCCGACGGCCTGTCCGCGCCCGCGATCGGCGAGCGGCTCTTCCTCAGCACGGCGACGGTCAAGACGCACCTCGCGCACGTCTACGAGAAGCTCGCCGTCAGCGACCGCGCGGCCGCGGTCGCGGAGGCGATGCGGCGCGGGCTGCTCGAGTAGCTACGGGATCCAGACCCGCACGGTCGTCCCCTGCCCGGGCGCCCCGTCGACGGTGAAGCGACCGCCGAGCGCCTCCGCGCGCTCGGCGGTGGAGGCGAGCCCGATGTGTCCGTCGGCGAGCGCCTGGGCGCGACGCTCGGCGTCGAGCCCGATGCCGTCGTCGCGGACCTCGAGCAGCACGCCGCCGTCGGCCTCGCGCACGTCGATCCACGCGTGGCCGGCGCGAGCGTGCTTGGCGACGTTGATCAGCAGCTCGCGGGCCAACGAGCCCAGGAGCCGCGCATCGCGGTCCTGCGTGAGGGCGTCGACGGACACGGTCGCGGTGAAGCCGCCGCGCCGGCCTTGGGCCTCGGCGAGGGCGGTGAGCGACGCCTCGAGCCCGGACGCGGTCAGGAGCCCTGGGTGCAGGTCGATCAGGACGGTGCGCAGCTGCGGGATCGTGTCGCGGAGCACCGCTCGCGCACGCGGGAGCGCGTCGCGATCGCCGCGGTCGGCATCCGCGAGGTCCTGGGCGACGACCAGCAGGTTCTGGACCGGGCCGTCGTGGAGGTCCGCGGCGAGCCGGCGGCGCTCGCGTTCCTCCGCGTCGAGGATCTCGACCATCAGCCGCCCGCGGACCGCGGCCAGCTCGCCGATGGTCGCCTCGCGGCGGGTCAGCACATTGGAGAGCACGAGCGCGGCGAACGCGGTCCAGACGAGATAGACGATCTCGACGGCCGCCGCCTTCTCGTCGGCGTCACCGCGGTTGAGCGCCAGCGAGCCGTAGATGAGGGTGACGGCGACCGAGACGGCGGCGGTCATGCCGGGGCCGTAGCGCAGCGCGGCCAGCATCGGCATCGCGAAGAAGGCGAAGCGGACCTCGGAGGTGGCGCCGCCGGAAGCGTGGGCCAGGACCGCGAGCAGCACGATGTCGATGGCGGTGAACAGCCAGGGCGGTCCGAGCCGCGACGGCACCAGCGCGAACGCGAACGCAACGACGAGCGCGACCACGAAGGTCGCGCTGTATTGGCCGGGCCGGTCGTCGATGACGGCGCCCACGCCGATCGCGACGTAGAGCGCGCCGCGGACGACGCTGGCGGCGTCGTCCGCGGTGAGCCTGGCGACTCGCGCTCGAAGCACGCCTGCGGTTCTACCACCGCGTCAGCGGCTGGTGACCGCCGTCGGCTGCTTGCCGAGCGTGATCCGCAGCGTCTGCGTGTGACCGTTGCGCTGGACCGTGAGGGTCGTGGTGTCGCCCGGCTGCAGGGCCGCCGTGGCGCCGATCAGCGTCTCCACCGACGTCACTTTCTGATCGCCGATCCCCGTGATCACGTCGCCGACCCGCACCCCGGCCTGGGCGGCGGGCCCGTTGGCCTTGACCTCGCCGACCTGCGCGCCCGTGGCCCCGTTGGCGCCGATGGCGTCCGACGCGCCGATGCCGAGGTCGGCGTGGGCGGGCACGCTGCCGGTCTCGAGCTGCGACAGCTCGTCCTTGGCGATCTCGATCGGGACGGCGAACCCGACGCCCGTGGAGCTGTCGCTGCCGCCGCCGGTGGCGATCTGGTCGGCGATGCCGATCACGTGCCCGGAGGCGTCGAAGACGGGGCCGCCCGAGTTGCCCGGGTTCATCGCGGCGTCGGTCTGCAGGGCGTGCGGGATCGAGTAGCCGTTGAGCCCGGAGATCGTCCGGTCCAGCCCGGAGATCACGCCCGTGCTGAGGCTGCGCTGGACGTCGAACGGGTCGCCGATCACGGCCACCGGGTCACCCACGCGGTGTGTGCCCAGCGACCCGAGCGCGAGCGGGTGCAGGGTCAGCCCGGCCGGGTCGATCTTGATCACCGCGACGTCGGTGGCGGCGTCCCCGCCGAGGACGGTGGCCTTGCGATTGATCCCGCCCGGAAGGGTGACGGTGACCGAGCCGGCACCGGCGACGACGTGGTCGGCGGTGAGGATGTCGCCCTTGGGGTCGATCACCATCCCGGTGCCGGTCGCCGTCGAGGCCGGCAGGTGCGAGGTGATGTCGACGACGCCCGGGTTGGCGCTCGCGTAGAGCGCGGCGGCGTCGAGGCCGGTGGCCGGCGCGGTGCGCACGATCGTCGTGGTCCGGCTCCCGAAGGCGCCCGTCGCGAGCAGCGCGCCGGTGAGCGCGATCACCGCGACGCAGGCGGTCGCGCCGGCGACCATGCCGGCGGGCAGGCGCCGTCGGGGCGGGGGTGGTGGAGGGAACAGCGGCTGTTCGACTGGGGTGGCGGTCTCGTTCATGGATCGAGCATCGCCACGCGTGAGCGTCGCCGGCATCCGCCGATGAGTGAGAGGTGATGTGGTCGTCAGGTCATCCGATCGATCATCCGGTCGGCGGATGACCGTCGCGACCGGCCCGGCGGAGGATCACGAGATGACCGTGCGCGCGATCACCTCCGTGGCTGCCGCCGGGTGCCTGGCGGCCGGCCTGGCGAGCTCGAGCGCCCAGGACCGTCCGGCGCCCGCCGACACCTCCTGCGCCGCCGCCTACACGTCGGTCGCGCGGCGGATCTACGAGCAAGCCGTCGACGGTCCCAACCTGCGCGCCTCGGTGCGTCGGATCGAGCGCTCCAAGGCGGTGGCGTCCGCGGTCGCCGCCGGCGATCCGGCGGCGACGCGCGCGGCTCTGCGCCCGCTGCTGCGGGCCGACATCGTGCGCATCGCGATCATGCGCCACGGCCGTGTCCTGGCCGACGCGGGACATGCGGCGGCGCTCGCACCCGCGACCGGGACGATCGACGACGCGGGCGTCCCGGTCGGCACGTTCCGCCTCTCGGTGCTCGACGACGCCGCGCTGGCGCGGATCATCCACGGCCTCACGGGAGCGCGGGTCGTCGTACGCGCAGGGGTGACGTCCCGGGGCATCTCCGGCACCGCATATCCCTCCGGCCCGCTCTCGATCTCGCTTTCCACGCGGGACCGGTGCGACTCGACCGCGAGCGCGATCGCCAGAGTCGGGAAGCGGCTGTACCGGCAGGAGCGCGGCAGCGCGCAAACCGCCCACGTCCTCGCCGTCGTCGCCCACGACCCGCGGTTCGCCCGCGCCGTCGCGACCGACGACCCCGTCGCGCTGCGCACCCAGATCATCCGGTTCTTCCGGGTCCCGAGCCTGCACGTCGTTCGCATCCGGGCCACGACGGCGAGCGGCGCGCTGGTCGGCGACGTCGGCGGACCGTACGTGCTCGCCCCGGCCTCGGCGCCGGTGCGACTGCACGGCGCGACCGTCGGCACCGTGACGCTCTCGATCCAGGACGACGCGGGCTACATCAAGCTCATCCGCCGGTTCACCGGGGCCCGGGCGATCCTGACGACCCCCGCCGGTCAGGTCCCGGGCAGCGCCTCCGCCCCGGGGCGCGCGGACGCGGTCGCGTCCTTCGACGCGACCGCGTTTCCCGCGGATCCGCTGAGGATCTCGCTGCTGATCAGGCGCCCGTACTGAAGAGCGTGAGCGCGAAACCGCGGTCCGCGAGCGTCCCGGCCGAGTCCGCGGTGAACACCTGGACCGCGCCGCCTGACGTCGTGGCACGTGTCTCGCCGAACGCGGCGCCGACGAGCGTGACCTGCGGCAGCGCGTCGTCGGCCGAGAAGCCGGGGAACGTGACCGTGTAGGAGCCGGTGCCGTTGTGGGTCACGGTCGGGATGCCGCCGCGGCGGTTGAACGCGGCGCCCAGGGTGCCACCGGAGTCGACCTTCACGCCGCCGACCGCGACGCCCAGCGCGTTGGCCGCCAGCTGCGGGTTCGGGTACGTGCCCGAGAGCGCGCCGCCGGCGGTCCCGCTCGGCGGCCCGGGTGTCGCGGCGATGTCCGACGCGTCCTGGCCGTCGACCCGATCGGCGTTGAGCCCGGTCGCGACGCCGTTGGCGTTGGTGGTGAACGGCCGCGCGCTCGGGCTCGGGGTCTTCCCGTCGCCCACGGCGATCAGGCCTGCGACCCCGCCCGCGGTCGAGAACTCGAACGCGTACCCCGCCGCCAGGTTCACCGAGCGCAGGCACGGCGCCGAGCCGGAGGCCGTCCCGCCCGCCGCGCCACGGCAGCCGTAGATCGCCCCGCCGCCCGCCTTGGACCCGGTCTGCGTGTTCGACTGGCGCGTCACGTAGCCGCCCTTCGAACCCGTCGTCGCGTTGAACTGCCCGATGATCTCGGTCTCCTTGGCCGTGGTGCCGTTGCGCACCTCGGCCCTGAGGGGATCACCGGCGGCGATCGCGGCCGCCTGCGCCCGCGGCGCATCACCCGTTTGTGCCTTCGCGAACGGGACCGCGACGAGCGCGAGCGCCGCGGCGCCCATGACGGTCAACCTTGTCGGACTGCGGAACATCAACCCACCTCCGGATCGCTTCGCCAGGCATCCTCCCGGACCGCCTGGACGTCACCGTGGGAAGATCGGGGCGATGCCCGATCGCTCGACGACGGCGCGGCGCGTGCAGGTCTACAGCGACCCGCTGCAGCACGTGCTGATCGCCGCCGCGGTCGTCGCGCCGTTTCGTGACGCCTCCGTGGTGCGGACCGCGGCGGTGGCGTCGATCGTGATCGACGCCGACCACATCGTCGCGGCGCGATCGGTGCGGGTGCGGCACACGACCGGGCTGGATACGCGCCCGCGCAGCCACAGCCTCATCACCGCCCTCGGTGCCGGTGCGGCGGTCGCGGCGGTGCGCGGGGCCGAGCACGGGTGGGCGACCTTCGCCGCGCTCACCTCGCACCTCCTCCACGACGCGGGCGACCGCGCCGCGCCGACGCCGCTCCTGTGGCCGTTCGCGCCGGCCCGCCAGCTCGGCCGCCGCCGCCAGCTCGCGGGCACGGCGCTGCTGGCGTTGGCCTCGGTCGCGGTCAGCCGCGCTTTGGCAGCAGCTTCCGCAGACCCGCCGGCTGCGGGCGCGAGCGGTGGCGGCGCAGCAGCTCCCCCGCGAACAGCGTGAGCCCGATCGTGACCACGAGCTTGACGGCGCGGCTGCCGCGGAACGACGACTCGCCGTGCTCGCGCTGGCGCATCTGCACCGGGACCTCGACCAGCCGCAGCTTCGCGTCGGTGATGCGCACGAGCGCCTCGACCTCCGGGGCGTCGCAGACGTAGTCGTCCGCGAGCAGCGCGAGCGCCTCGCGGTTGACCGCGTAGAGCCCGCTCGTCCCGTCGGAGATCGGCTGCCCGAGCCGCAGCCGCATCAGCAGACGCAGCAGCGACGTCCCCAACACGCGCTCCGGGGCGGGCTTGTAGCGCTCGCCGTCCTTGGCCGACTCGGGCAGGAAGCGCGAGCCGATCGCCACGTCGCACTGCCCGGACTTCACGAGCTCGAGCATGCGGGCGAGCTCAGCCGCGGGATGCTGCCCGTCGGCGTCGAGGCGCCCGCAGAAGTCGTACCCGCGGACGAGCGCCTGGCGGTAGCCCTCGGCGATCCCCTCGCGCAGCCCGCGGTTCTCCGGGAAGGAGACGACGATCGCCCCGCCCGCCTTCGCCACCGCGGCCGTGCCGTCGGTCGAGCCGTCGTCGATGACCAGCAGATCGGCCTCGGGCAGCGAGGAATGGGCCTCGGCGAGCACGCCGGGCAGCGACTGCTCCTCGTTCCATGCCGGGATGAAGACGACGGTTCCGGACATGCTCAGAGGTAGTACGCGATCGAGTGGGCGAGTCGAGCGACCGTCCGCGCGCCGCCCTCCGGCGGCTCGGCGAACCGGCTGCGCACGATGTCCGGCGCGAACAGGCGCTCCTCGACGAGCGCCGCGAGCTCAGGGCTGCGAGCCAGCAGGGCGACCTCCGAGTTGCGGTACAGCGCCCAGGCGTCGAGGTTGACCGTGCCGATGCTGACCACGTCGTCGGCGACGACGACCTTGGCGTGCACGACGACGTCCGGGAGCTCCCAGATCTCGACGCCCGCGTCGAGCAACTGGGCGTAGCGATGCCGTGCCGCCGCGGCCGCCACCGCGCTGTTGGACTGTTGCGCGAGCACCACGCGGACCTTCGCACCGCGCCGGGCGGCGGCGAGGATCCGCTCGACCATCGCCCTGTCGGTCAGGTACGGGTTCATGACGTCGAGCCGCGCGTGCGCCGCGTCGACCTGCGCGGCGATCGCCTGCGACGCCGCGACGAACCCGCCCGGGATGACCTGGGCCAGCGCGGCCGGCGTCGTGCCGGGCTCGGACGGCACCGGGAAGTACGGCGCGAGATCGTCCGGCAACGGGCCGCCGTGGCCGTGGAAGCTCGTCAGGAAGGCGGCCTGCGCCTGCCGCACGACCGCGCCGGTGAACCGGACCATGACGTCGTGGAAGCGGCCGTCGGCGAAGTGGTCCTCGATCCCCGCGCCGCCGGTCCAGGCGACCGCGCCGTCGATCACGTAGAGCTTGCGATGGTCGGCCCGCCCGAGCTCGGCCTGGCTGCCGTCGACGCGCAGCCCGTCCGGGAACAGCCCGCGCCGGCCGGGCGGGAGCACGTCGTTGACCACGATCTGCGCGCCCGCGCCGGCCAGCCGCGTGAACATGTCCCGCGACGCTCCGTAGGGGCGGGAGCCCATCCCGTCCACGATCACCCGCACCGCGACGCCCTCGGCCAGCTTGCCCTCGAGCAGCTTCGCGAGCCGCGCGCCGATCTCGCCGGCCTTCCAGCCGAACATCAGGATGTGCACCGACGACCGGGCCGCCTCGACGTCGGCCAGGATCCGCGGGAAGAAGCTCGCGCCGTCCGGCCACGGGTCGACCGTCGCCGCCGTCGACCACGCGAACGCGAGCGCCGCGTCGCGCGGGCCGGCGTCGGCGCGCGACGCGAACGCGCGGGTCGCCTCCTGCGCGCCGTCCGCCGTCACCGCGTCCGCCGGCGGCGGCCAGCAGGCGCGCTGCGCGATCCCGAGCACGCGCCGGTGGGCGAACGTGAACAGCGCACCCGCGGTCAGCACGGCGCCAGCCGTGGTCGCGCGCCCCACCTACGAGCCCCCGAGCGCGGAGCTGCAGGTCGCCGTGATGCTCGCGAACTGGTCGCGCACCGCCGCCGCCTGGGCGCGCAGATCGTCGCCGTCGAACAACGTGCCGAGCGCGGTGATGTAGGCCTTGGAGCAGTCCTTGACGACGGTCGCCTTGGACTCCGCGGCATCCGCCTCGGCCTGCGCCTGCTTGGCCTCCGCCTTCGCCTTCTCGGTCTCGTCGCCGGCCTGGTCCGCCTCCTCCTTGGCCGCTGCCGCCTCCTTCTCCGCCTCGTCGGCCTTCTTGTTCGCGGCCTCGAGGTCGCCCTGCGTCGCCGCGAGGTCCTCCTCGGTCGCGCCGAGCTGCTTCGCGAGATCGTCATAGACGGACTTGAACGCCGCCACGGCGCCGCCCGCCAGCACGGTGCGGCGCCCGGTCTTCTTGTCCTGCTCCTCGACGTCCTGAGTCGTGGTGTCGAGCTCGCTCTGCGTGCTGTCGAGCTTCTGCGAGGTCTGATCGAGGCTCTGCTTCGTGGTGTCGAGCTCCTGTTGGGTGCTCGCCAGCTCCTGCTGGGTGCTGTCCAGCTCGGCCTGGGTGGAGTCGAGGTCCGACCGGGACGACAGCGCCCAGATCACCAGGCCGGCGCAGACGAGCGCGAGCGCCACGCTCACCCAGACCCAGAGGTTGCGCCGCCGCGTCCCCGGGGCCTCGGTGTCCGTCGCCATCGGCGAATCGTCATGGCCGCGGGCGCGTGTGACGTCATCCGCACCGGGTGATGCGCGAGGCGATCGTCCGGCGCATCGTGGCCCCGATGAGCGCGGCGGAAGCCCTATCGCCCGGCGATCGACTCGAGCGGGCGATCGAGCGGCACGCCGACACGGCCGGCGAGATCGAGCGGGGCGAGCGCGAGAAGCCGCACAACCTGCGCCGCAACGTCCTCTGGCTGGCGGTCACCCTCGTGTCGCTGTACTTCGTCTTTCCGAAGCTGGTCGACGTGTTCGGGTCGTGGCGGGACATCACCCGCTTCTCGGCGGCCTGGCTGGGCGCGATGCTCGGGCTGCAGGTGCTGACGAACGCCTGCATGTGGGACCTCCAGCGCGTCGCGCTGCGGGCGAGACGCTGGCGGCCGGTGATCGCCGCGCAACTGGCCAGCAACGCCCTCTCGAACATCGCCCCCGGCGGCGGTCCGGTCGGCGCGGCGCTGCAGTACCGGATGCTGGTCCAAGCCGGGCTCGAGGGCCCGCGCACCGTGACCGCGCTCACCGCCGTGAACCTGCTCGTGTTCGGCGTCGTGCTGGGGCTGCCGGTCCTGGCGCTCCCGGCGCTGCTGCGCGGGCCCGTCGATCGCACCCTGCTGGAGGCGGCGATCGGCGCCGTGGCCGCGTTCGCGATCACCGCGGGCGCCGTCGCCGTCGTGCTCACCACGGACCGCCCGCTCGCCTGGGCCGGTCGCCTCGCCCAGCGCGTGCGCAACCGCCTGCGCCGCCGGGCCGAGCCGGTGAACGACCTGCCGGAGCGCCTGCTGGCCAGCCGCGACCAGATCATCGGCACGCTCGGACCGCGCTGGAAGCGCGCGGTGCTGGGCACCGTCGGGCGCTGGATCTTCGACTACATGACCCTGCTCGCCGCGCTGGCCGCGCTCGGCTCACACCCCCGCCCCAGCCTCGTCCTGCTCGCCTTCTGCGGTGCCCGCGCGCTGGCCAACATCCCGATCACCCCTGGAGGTCTCGGGTTCGTCGAGGGCGGCCTGACCGCGATGCTCGCGCTGGCCGGCGTCGGCGCCGCCGATGCCGTGCTCGCCACGTTCGCGTACCGCCTGTTCTCCTTCTGGCTCCCGCTGCCGTTCGGCCTCGTCGGAGTCGCCATCGCGCCGCGCGCCGTGGCCGCGTGAGAGCCGTTCCCCCAAGGCTCACGGTGCCGCGCTACAAGGGAGACGTCCGCAACACGATCCTCACGACGGCCGCCGCGATGGCGACCCTTCTGTGCCTGGCGCTGCCCGCGGCCGCGGCGACCTGGACGACCGAGCCCGTGCCCGCCGGTCCAGGGGCGCTCGGCCCGGCCCGGCTCTCGTTCGACGCCCAGGGGCGCGCGCTCCTCGTCTGGAACGGCGTCCCGACGGCATCGCAGCCGCGCTTCACGGGCATGGCCACGCGCGCTCCCGAGGGCGGCTGGACGCGCCTCGCCAACCTTCCGGACGTGGGCTGGGGCAACGCGCAGGCGCTGCAGTACGGCGCGACCCGCGTGCTGTTCGTCAGCGGCCAGGTCGCCTCGGTCGGCGCCAACAATCGCGCGAAGCTGCGTCTCGTCGCCGCGTTCGGCCGCTCCAACGGCAGCGGTCTCGGGAGTTGGCGGACCCTCGCCCCGCTCGAGACGGGGTTCGTCGCGGCGGCGGCGCCGTCCGGCCAGGCGATCGTGCTCTATGACGCGGGCGGCACCGGGCTCTCGACGATCGAGCGGCCGGCCGGCGGGAGCTTTAGCAAGGCGACTCGTGTGTCTTCGGCCGGAGCGTCCACGCCGGCCGTGGCGATCAACGCCCGCGGCGACCGCATCGTCGCGTGGATCAGGTCAGGACGCATCGAGGCCCGCGTCCGCAGCGCGGGTCGCGGCTGGGGCTCGGTGCTCGCCGTCGCCGCGGCTCCCCGCGTCGCGAACACGTCATTGCGAGCGACGGTGAGCACCGGCGGCACGTTCCTCCTCGCGTGGGAGGCCGCGGACGTGCGTGAGAGCTCGCCCACACGCCTGATCGCGGGCGCCGCCCAACGACGGCCGGGCCGGGGGTGGCGCAGCTACCCGCTCGAGAACGGCGTGACCGAGAGCATCCTTCCGGAGACGGCGGCCGCCTTCCCGCTCGTCACGAGCACCGGCGCCATCGCGATCGTCTGGACGGGCGTCGTGGGCGGCGACGCGCACGTCGGCGCCAAGGCCGCGCGGCTGACCAGCACCGGTCTGCGCCCCGCGGCCACCGTCTCCGATCCGGCCGCGGACGCCGCGGTCGCCGACGCGGCCGTCGGGCCGACCGGCCAGGCGGCGATCGTGTGGACCCAGTCGCAGAGCTCCACCTACGCCGCGCTGTCGCCGGGTCCTGGCGCGCCGTTCGCCGCACCCGACCTGCTCACGCCTCCCGGCACCACCGGCATCCCCGGACCGGCCGTCGCGTCGGACCCGGTCACCGGCCGGGCGATCGCGATCGTCCCGGTCGTCCAGGACAGCAGCGGCGGTTACGTGGCGGCCGTGCAGGCGCCTTAGTGAGGGACGAGCTCGCGCGGCAGGTCGCGGCGCGAGCGGATGTCGAGCTTTCGGAACGTGCGGTGCAGGTGGGTCTCGACCGTCTTCTCGGTCACGAACAACGCCTGGGCGATGTCGCGGTTCGTCTGGCCCGCGGCGGCCATCTCGGCCACGCGTCGCTCGGCGGCCGTGAGGGCGTCGATGCCGGAGAACATCGCGCGGCGGGGGCGGGCGCCGAGGATGACGAGCTCCGCGCGGGCCTCGGCGACGAGCGGGGCGGCCTCGCAGCGGGCCGCGATCTCCATCGCCTCCTCCAGCGTGGAGCGGGCGTCGATGCGGCGGCCGTCGCGGCGCAGGACCCGGCCGAGGTCGACGAGCGCCCGCGCGAGCTCGAGCCGGTACTCGGACGCGCGCAGCGTCGCGACCGCCTCCTCGAGCAGTGCCTCGTCGCCGCCGGCCACGACGGCGACGACGCGCTGCGCCGAGCCCAGGCCGCCCGGCGCGCCCCAGGCGCGGGAGATCGCGAGCTGCTCCGAGGCCAGCGCGAACGCCCGCTCGTCGGCACCGGCGGCCGACAGCGCCCGCGCCGCCCAGAGGCGCCAGAGCGCGCCGCGCTCCTCGTAGCCGCCGGCCAGGGCGGCCTCGCCGAACGCGAGGAAGTCCTCGGCGGCGCCGCCCGGGTCGCGGTCGACCTCGAGCCGCACCCACGCGCGGGCCGCCCGCGCCCACACGAGCTCCTGGCGGTCGTAGTCGCCGCGGGCCTCGGCGCCGGCGATCACGGCGCGCGCCTCGTCGACCTGCCCGCGGGCGAGCAGCGCCTCCACGAGCCAGCTGCAGGCGAACGCGACCGAGCGATTGCCCACGGGCGTGTCGCCCAGGGAGAGCGCGGCGTCGAGCGCCGCCTCGAAGTCGGCCGCCGCGGATGAGAGCCGGCCGCGCGCCAAGGCGCTCTGCCCGAGGACGATCCACGCCATCAGCGACTCCGCGATCGAGCCGCGGTCGCGGGCGCGGGCCAGCAGCGCGGTCAACTCGCGCTCGGCGGCGTCCAGCTCCTCGGCCTGCACGAGCACGTACGCGGGCTGCGCGCCGGCGGGGCTGTCGACCGGGAACTCCGCCGTCAGGGCACCGCCGCCGATCGCGCGGCGGGCGATCGCGGCGGCCTCCCGGGCCTGGCCCGAGGTGATGAACGATCGCTCGAGCGCGGCCTGCACGAGCGCGAACCGCTCCTCGGGGCTGCGCCCTTCGAGCTCCGCGAAGCCGGCGAGCAGCTCGTCGCGCCAGGGCGGCGCGGCCAGGTCGCGGACCCAGTTGGCCAGCAGCGCGCGCTCCGCGTCCAGGCGCAGCTGCGCCGCGCCGCCGAGCCGCGTTCCCTCGCGCTCGAGCGCGACGAACGCCTCGTCGAGCCGGCCCCGGGCGGCCAGCGCCGAGCCGAGCAGGACGGCGGTCCGCACCGCGAGCTCGCCCGCCGGCTCCAGCCCGGCGGCGCGCTCGAGCAGCGCGACGGCCTCCTCGACCTCACCGGCCCGCAGCGACGCGTCGCCGAGCGCGCTCAGGACGGCCGCGAGCTCCTCGGAGGCGGGCGGCTCGGCGAGCGCGCGCCGCAGCATCGCGATCGCCGACTGGTTGGCCCCGCGGGTCAGGGCGCGCTCCCCCGCCTCGCGCAGCGTCGCGCCCACCCGCTCGTCGCCGCGCGGGGTCGTCAGCATCAGGTGGTGCGCGACCTCTTCGACGGGCGCGCGCATGTCCACCAGCGCCGCGCCCGCCGCGGCGTGCAGCGCCTCCCGCCGCGCGAGCGGGATGTCCTGATAGACGGCGGTGCGGACCACGGGGTGCACGAACCCCGCGGGCCCCGCGATCCCCGCCTGCGCGAGCTCGTGCAGCCGCGCCGCGACCCCGTCGGCGCTCAACCCCGTCAGCGCGCCGAGCAGCGGGACCGGCGCCTCGTCGCCACCCACCGCCAGCGCTTCCGCGAACTCACGGACGCCGTCGCCCAGGCGGGACAGACGCAGCAGGATCGAGAGCCGCACCTCGTCCGGCACGAGCGTGCCGATCCGCTCCAGCAGCGCGCGCTCGTCGCCGGCCGGCGTCGCGGCCAGCTCGCCCGCGACCTGGCCGAGGAAGAACGGGTTCCCGCCGGACACCCGATGGCACGCGCTGATCGCGGCGGCGCCGAGCGTGCCATTGAAGCGCTGTCGCAGCAGTGCCTCGCTCCCGCGCTCGGTCAGCGCGTCGACCACGACCCGTCGCCGCGCCTCGGTCCGCAGGTGGGCGATCAGCGCCGGATCGGGGGACGCCTCGCCCGTGCGCAGGCCGAGCGCGAGCAGGACGCGCAGCGCCTCGAGGCGGCGCGCCAGGTAGAGCAGGAAGCGCACCGAGGCCGCGTCCGCCCACTGCACGTCGTCGACCACCAGCAGCAGGGGAGCGTCGGTCTCGAGGTTCGCGACGAGCCAATAGAGCCCGTGGTCGACCCCGGTCTGCGGCGAGAAGACCACGCCGGCGTCGGGCCCGACGACGGCCTGGGCGAGCCGGGCCGCACCCGACAGGAGCCGCTCGCGCTCGGCAGGGCCGCTGTCATGCAGAAGACGTTCGAAGAGCTGCCGCGCGATCCCGTATGACACGTCGAGCTCGAGCTCCCCGCCGCGGGCGGTGAGCACGGTCGTGCCTTGTCGGCGTGCGCGGCCGGTCAGCTCGGAGAGCAGGCGGGTCTTGCCCGTGCCGGCCACACCCTCGATCACCAGCAGGGCGCCCTCGCCGCCCGTTGCCCGTTCCAGCAGCCCGCCCGCCGTGGCGAGCTGTCCCTCCCTCTCGATCAGCCCCATCCCGATCGGGAACTCAAACGAGATCCTCCTGTGAGACCGATGAGAACCGCCAGGTTCATGCGGATCGGGTGACGACGCGGCCGCGCCCGAGCGCGACAGTGCCCGCATGAGCGAGTACGTCACGGTCGAGCAGGCGGGGAACGAGGCGATGGCCGACCTGATCAAGCAGCGCTTGGAGGAGGCGGGCATCCCGAGCGTGATCGCGGTGAGCAACCTCGGCGCCTTGGCGCAGGCGGGTGCGTCGTACGCCGTGTCCGTTCCGGCCGAGAACGCCGACGAGGCGCGGGAGCTGCTCGGCAATGGTTGAGCTGATGGCCGACATGCCGGCGGGGACCCTCGGGTTCCGCGTCGACGGCGACATCGAGGACGACGACTACGAGGACGTCCTGGTGCCGGCGCTGAAAGGCGCGATCGAAGGCGGCGGGAAGCTGCGGACGCTCTACCTGATCGAGGAGGTCGACGACATCGAGGGCGAGGCCATGTGGGCCGACGCGAAGCTCGGGTTCGACCTCGGCGTCAAGCATCAGGACGCGTGGGAGCGTTCCGCGATCGTCACCGACATCAAGTGGATGGCGCGCGCCACGCGTCTGTTCGCGTGGATGATCCCCGGCGAGGCGCGCGTGTTCCCGGTGTCCGAGCTGGCGGCCGCGAAGGCGTGGGTGAAGGGATAGCGATGGACGTCCTGATCGCAGGCGGCGGGATCGCCGGGCTGGAAGCGCTGCTCGGGCTGCGCGAGGTGGCCGGCGACCGCGTGCGGCTGACCCTGGTCGCCCCGGGCGCCGAGTTCACGTACCGCCCGATGGCGGTGGCCGAGCCGTTCGCCGTCGGGACGGCGCGTCGGGTCCCGCTCGCCGACGTCGTCGCCGACGCCGGCGCCGAGCTGATCGCCGACGGTCTGGCGGCGGTCGACGACGGTGCGCGGCGGGTGCGGCTGAGCGGCGGCGCCACCCGTGGCTTCGATGCGCTGCTGGTCGCGACCGGCGCACGCGCCGTGGCAGGTGTCGAGGGCGCGATGACGTGGTGGCCCGACGGCGACCCGGAGACCTACGGCGGCCTGCTGCGAGACCTCGAGGAGGGCTACTCGAAGCGGCTCGCGATCGTCGTCCCGCCGGGAGCGACCTGGCCGCTGCCCGCCTACGAGCTGGCGATCATGACCGCGGGCGAGGCGCGCGACCTCGGCCAGGACGATGTCGAAGTAACCGTCGTCACGCCTGAGCGGACGCCGTTGTCGCTGTTCGGCGAAGAGGCGGGCGCCGCCGTCGCCGAGGAGCTCGAACGCGCCGGCGTGCGGCTGATCACCGGCGCGGTCGCCCAGCGTCGCGACGGCGGGCTGGTGCTGGAGCCGAGCGGCGAGCACCTGGACGTCCAGCGCGTCGTCGCGGTCCCCCGCCTGGTCGGCCCGGCCGTCGAAGGCCTGGCCGCGGACGACGAGGGCTTCCTGCTCACCGGCGAGGACGGGCTCGTCGAGGGCGCGGAGCGCACGTGGGCAGCGGGCGACGGGGTCGACTCGCCGCTGAAGTTCGGCGCGCTCGCCACCCACCAGGCACGCGTCGCGATCGCCGCGATCGCGCGGCTCGCCGGCGTGAGCGATCCGCCCGACCCCGGCGAGGCGGTGATCGAGGGCCGGCTGCTCGTCGGCCTCAAGAGCCGCCGGCTGCGCGGGCGCGGCGACGCCGAGAGCGCGCCGCTGTGGTGGCCGCAGGGCAAGGTCGCCGGCCAGTACCTCCCACGCTGGCTGGCCGGCCACGGGTTCGCTCCGCCGCCCGCCGCCGAGCCCCCGAGCGACGAGGGCATCCCGGTGCGCCGGTCGGTCCGTGCGATGGCGGGCGCCGAGGCGAACTACCTCTTCGACGTGCGCCGCCGCTACCGGATCGACGACCCCACGCTCGCCTCGCTCGGCCGGGCGATCCACCAAGCGAAAGGAAACTCCTGATGCCATACGACACCTTGCTCGTCTACGTGGGGGTCTACGAGCGCGTCGAGGACGCCGAGGCCGACTACCAGCTCGTCAAGGAGCTGCACACTGACGCGGACCTGATCGACGCGTACGACGCGGCCGTGATCGAGCGCCGCGACGGCGGGAAGACGAAGATCGTCAAGCGCCACGAGACCCCCACGCGGGTGGGTGGCGTGCTCGGCGGCGGCATGGGCCTGGCGACCGGGGTCGTCGTGGCGCTGTTCCCGTTCGCCGCCGTCGGCGGCGGGCTGCTCGCCGGGACGACCGCGGGCGGCGCGATCCTCGGCGCCGTCGCGGGTCACGCCGCGGCGGGCATGAGCCGGCACGACCTCAAGGAGCTCGGCGAGCATCTCGACACCGGCGAGGCGGGGCTCGTGGTCGTCGCGCTCTCGGACATGGGCGGCAAAGTCGAGGCGGCGATGCAGCGCGCCGAAAAGCTGGAGACCAAGGAGATGAAGGCCGACGCGGCCGAGCTCGAACGCGACGCTGCCGAGGTCGCCGCGACGTAGGTGCGTGCACCCTTGACCCTCGTGTTGGCCGGAGGAACATCGGCGGGCATGGGAGCGCTCACGACACCCCGAATGGTGATCGCCGCTTCGGCGGCTCTGCTCGCACTCCCGGCCGTGGCCAGGGCGCAGGAGCCGCAGGTCCGGCTCGCCGCCCCGGCCTCGTGTCCGGTCAATGTGAACTGCATCCCCGGGTTCAAGCGTGTCTACGACTTCGACCCGACGAGCTCGTTCGTCAAGCTGCCGGTCGCCGACGGTGGGGTGCAGGCGCTCGACGACGGGATCGCCGAGGTCGCCGAGGTGTTCACCTCCAACCCGCAGCTGTCGCGCCCGGACATCCTGCCGCTGGCCGACGACAAGCGGATGATCTCCAGCGACCACATCGTGCCGGTGGTGCGCAGCAGCCTTCTGAAGACCTATGGCCCGGCGCTGCGCAAGCGCCTCGACGCGGCGTCGGCGTTGCTCACGACGCTGCGGCTGCGCGGGCTCAACCAGCAGGTGATCGACGGCCGGTTGCCGGAAGCGGTCGGCGGCGAGTTCATCGACGCCAACGGTCTCGGCGGCCCGGCCCGGCACACGCGCCGCGGACCGGTCATCGTCCTGGGCTGGCAGGCGTTCGACGAGAACGAGACGCTCGCGTACCTCTACGCGGCGGCGCTCCGGGGCGACGGCTTCCGCGTCCGCGTGCGCCCGTCCGGCGGCCTCCGGCCGGAGACCGTGGCCGCGTTCAAGCAGCGCAAGATCGACATCTGGCCGGGCTACTCCGGGTCGCTCCTCGGCTACCTGGGCGGCAAGTCGCTGCGCAGTTCTCTCGCGCGGTTCGGGGCGACCGCGATGCGCAAGTCGCCGGCCCAGGACCGCAACAGCTTCGCGATGTTGCGCGACGTCGCCACCCGGCTCGGCGTCACCAAGCTGTCCGACCTCGCGCGCTATTGGCCGAAGCACTCCGTCAGAGCGCTGAAGGCGCGAGCCGCGGCCGCGCCCGAGGCCCTCGAGGAGGAGCAGTGGGCCGTCGCCCCCGACGTCGTGATCAACCTACCCGAGGCCTGGAACCTCACCAGCGGCGCCGGGGTCACGGTGGCCGTGATCGACTCCGGTGCCCGGATCGAGCATCCCGACCTCGCGCCGAACATCTGGACCAACTTCAACGAGGTCCCCGGCAACGGGATCGACGACGACAACAACGGCTACATCGACGACGTCCACGGCGTGGACCTGTCCAGCACGCAGCCCGGCCAGGACGTCTCCGACGGCTTCGGCCACGGCACGCACGTCGCCGGGATCATCGCCGCGGCGCGCAACGGTCGCGGGGTCGTCGGCGCCGCCCCGCAGGCCAAGCTGATGATCATCAAGGCCCTCGGCAACGACGGCTCCGGGACGACCGGCTCGGTCGCGGAGGGCATCCGCTACGCGGTCGCCAACGGCGCGCGGATCATCAACATGTCGTTGACCAGCACCGAGAACGATCAGCGCGTGGCCGACGCGGTGCAGACCGCCGCCGCCGCCAACGTGCTCGTCGTCGCGTCCGCGGGCAACGACTCCAAGGACATCGACACGCAGCCCGCCTATCCCGCGGCGCTGGCCGCCCCGAACCTGCTCGCCGTCGCCTCGACCGATCCGGCGAACGGGCGCGACCTGAGCAGCTACTCCAATTACGGCAAGCTCACCGTGCAGGTGGCCGCGCCGGGGGCGGACATCCTCTCGACCGCCAACGACGGCGGCTACGTGGTCAAGAGCGGCACGTCGATGGCCGCCCCGATGGTCGCCGGCGTCGCAGCGCTCGTCGCCGCCGCCAGCCCGGGGATCAGCGCGGTCGACCTGCGCGCGGCGCTGATGGCGAACGCCGCGCGGTCGGATCTGCCGGTCGCGGCGGGGTACGTCGACGCGCTCAACACGGTGCTGGCCGCGACCGGGAAGGTCGGCTACACGCCGCCGCAGCCGCCGTCGATCAAGATCCTCAGCGCGACGAGCAAGAAGCGCACCACCAAGGTCCAGGTCGGGGTCTCCGGCTCCACGGCGGCGGTTAAGCGCTACCGCTTCACGCTCGGCAACGCCAGAGCCGAGGTCCAGGCCCGGCGTTCGCAGTTCAGCGTGAAGATCAACCGCGCCGCGTCACGCGTCAAGGTGGATGCGATCGACGCGTCCGGGAAGGTGCTGGCGAGCGCCACCCGCAAGGTCACGGCGCAGCGCGCCGGGAAGCGCCAGGTCGGCTCCGGGGGAAGGGTGGGCACGTGATCCGTTCGCTCGTCGCGCTGCTGGTGGTCGCGGCCGTGCTCGCCGGCGCGGCACCCGCACGCGCGCAGACGACGCTCACCCTCGGCGGCGACCAGGTCGTCCAGGCACTGCTCGCCGACCTCGCCTACTTCTACCGCCACTCCACCCCCAACCCGCCGAGCTTCGCGCTCTCGGGCGGCAACACCGCCACGGGCATCGCCGACACCGAGCGCGGGATCGCGGACGGGGGCCTGGTCTCACGCCCGCTGCAGGCCGGCGACCCGGCCGATCTCGTGCTGACGCCGCTGGCGACGAGCGGCATCTGCCTGATCTCCAGTCGCCGCAACCCGGTACCGGGCATCACCCGCGCGCTCCTGCAGGACATCGTCGCAGGGCGCGTCACCGACTGGAGCCAGATTCCGGGCTCGAAGGTGACCGGCCCGATCGTGCCTGTCGGCCGCGCGCTCAACACGGGCGCCGGGCAGGTGTTCCAGTCGGTGTTCGTCGACCCTGCCACACCGGTCGCCTGGAAGCCCCTGACGGTCCTGACCTCCGCGGCGGTGCGCGACTACGTCGAGCAGACCCCGGGCGCGTTCGGGTACGTCGACCTGGCGCTCACCGCGCCGGTGCACGCGATCCCGTACGAGGGGATCGCGTGCACCCGGTCGACGATCGCGAACGGCACCTACCCGGCGCACCGCCCGCTCGGCGTGGTCACCCGCGGGAAGCCGCGCGGCGCGATGGCCCGGTTCCTGAAGTGGGCCACCACGTCGCGCAAGGCACGGCAGGCGATCGCGACGCGCTACGTCCCGGTCGGTTGAGGTTCTACGGGTTCGTCGTCGACAGCGTGAACGTCAGCGACTTCGAGTAGCTGCCCGTGCGCAGCGCGTCGGCCGCGCCCACGTGCTGCTTGAAGTTGATCGTGACCGGGTCGTTGGAGACGGGGCCGGTCCAGGTCGACTTCGAGAAGGCGACCTCGAGCGCGGACGGCAACGAGAACGTGCCGTTCATCAGGTGGCCGGGGTCGGAGACGGTGAGCGCGGCGTCGCCGGCGCTCGAGACCACGTTGGCCGAGGTCGAGGCGGTGTAGTCCTTGGCGACGCCGGGGGTGAACGCGCCGAACGACGGGTTGGCGCCGAGCGACAGCGCCAAGGTCGCCGGGACGGTGGCGCCGACCGGGGCCTGCGCCGTGCTGGTGGCCGCGCCCCGCGTGATCGTCAGCACGGAGAAGATGTCCGTCTGGTCGATCGTGCCCTGGATGTCCGCGGCGCGCGGGCCGGAGGCCCAGACCGGGACCTGGGCGCCCGTGTGGTGCTGGGAGCCGGACGTGGTCGCGCCGGCGCCGGTGTCCGCGGTGCCGTAGGAGACGCGGATCGGGCTGTTGTCGACGGTCTGCAGCGTGGCGAAGCTCGTGCCGGTCGCGGGCGGCGAGGTGTTGTAGGTCATCTGCGACGTGTGGGCGTGGTCGGCGGTGACGATCACGAGCGTGTCGGGATGCGCGGCCTGGTAGTTGAGGGCGACGCCGATCGCCTCGTCGAAGCCGAGCGTCTCGCCGATCTGGCCGCAGACGTCGGCGGCGTGGTCGCGCTTGTCGATCGAGGCGCCCTCGACCTGGAGCACGAAGCCGTCCTTGTCCTGCTCGAGCAGCGAGAGCGCCTTGGTCGTCATCTCGGGGAGCGAGGGCTCGTTGCCGCGGCTCTGCGGCTGGCACTTCGTCGTCTCAGACCCGCCCTGGACCTGGATGTCGCGGTTCGGGTTGGCCGTGTAGTAGGCCTGCGTGCGGGCGTACAGCGGCGCGTACTCGGTCGTCATGTTCGACGAGTTGAAGAGGCCGAGGACCTTGGCGCCGGGCTGGACGCCGGACAGGCCCTGCTTGTCGGACACGTACGTGTAGCCCTTGCTCTTCGCGTAGTCGATGACGTTCGTCGTCCCGCCCGCGGCCAGCGCCTGCTCGTAGCGGGCGCGACCGCCGCCCAGGTAGACGTCGAAGCCCTGGTCGACCTGCTGCTCGGCGATCGAGCCGAGACCCGGCGTCGCCGCCGTCTTGGCCTCGGTCGGGCACGTGGTGCGCGTGTCCGCCGGGCCCTGGCAGGCGCGTTGGGAGATGTGCGAGCTCGGCCCGGCGGGCGTCGCGTCGGTGATCTCCGCGGTCGAGACGTTGCCCGTCGCCTTACCCGCGTCACGCGCGAGCTCCATGTAGGTCGTGTACCCGGCGTTGGCGCCCGGGACGTTGTCGGCGGTCGACGGGCCCTGCGAGAGCCGGCCGTCCTGCGTGCGCTTGCCGGTCGACCACGCGGTCGCGGTCGGCGCCGAGTCGCCCACGTAGTTGGGCGCGTAGTTCGGCCCCGGGCCGGGCCGCAGGACGTAGTGGATCGAGCTGCCGCGGAAGGCGAGCTTGTCCATGTTCAGCCGCCCGTTGGCGCCCTTGCCGTAGTAGCGGGCGAGGGTGACCTCCGAGTCGCCCATGCCGTCACCGACCAGCAGGATCACGTTCTTCGGCTTGTTCGCGTCGATCTTGCTCGCCAGCTCAGCCGTCTTGTCCGGCCCGGCGGCGCCGATGGCGACGCCACCCGCGGCCGCTCCTACGGCCACGCCCAGCGCCACGGCGCCCATCCTCATCGCTCTCATGAGCCCGGATGCTGGTCCAACGGCACTCGCGGCTCGTGATCGTTTCGTGAAAGCTAGATGAGAAGATCACCGCCAGGTCAGGGCGCGCAGCTCGGGTCCGGCCGAGAGCAGCGTCAGCACCCGCTTCGCGGGCAGGGCGTCGAGGTCGACGACCGCGGTCATGATCTCCCGCTCGCCGATCTCGCGTTCCTCGACCGACGCGTCCTTGAACGCCCGCTGGAGTTGCTTCTCGAGCGCGTGCACGTGGCGGATCAGCCGCGGCGCGCCGCAGATCCGCAGCTCGAGCGCGTCCGGCTCGGTCGCCGAGTGCGCCAGGCCGACGCCCACCGCGGCGTCGGACCCCATCTCCGCCGGGCCGACGATCGTCTGCGCGAGCACGTCGCCGAGGCAGGACTGCACCGCGCTCTGCGCGTTGGGGGTGATCGCGCTCGTCTCCGGGTTCGCGTCGGCCAGCGCGTCCGCCGCGGCGCCCTCGACGCCGAGGATCACGCCGTCCGCGCCGCTCGGCACGCCCTCGAGGTCCGCGACGCCCTCGCCGCGCAGGACGGTCGCGTCGCGCCCCACCTGCACCGCGGAACTCGCCGCGCCGCTCGGCACATCGGCGACGACCGCCGCACCGCGCCCGAGCACCGTTTGCAGCAATGCCTCCTCGTCGAACGGCAGCGAGACGTCGCCGAGCTGGTCGAGCGCGACGTAGGAGAGCCGGCTCTGCGCCGCCGGGCCGTCGGGGATCCGCGTCAGCGCGGCGGACGTGGGCGGCGCGGGCGCGTGCGCCTGGGCGCCGGTGAGCGGCCGCGGGGTCGCCGTCGGGCGGCCGGCATCCTGCGTGGAATCCCCGCCGCCGAACGCGCAACCGGACAGCAGGACGAGGGCGGCGAGCGCGCAGACGCGGGGATGCATCCCGGCAGCTTGGCCGACCCGCGAACCGCCCTTCGTGAAAGTCATGTGAAAGCCACATAAAGGGGTCAGGCCCCTTTATGTTGCGGGCATGGACTACGACGTCATCGTGATCGGCGGCGGCTCGCCAGGCGAGCACACCGCGGGGGCGCTGGCCGAGGGCGGCTTGCGGGTCGCCATCGTCGAGCGCGAGCTGGTCGGAGGCGAGTGCTCCTACTACGCCTGCATCCCGTCCAAGACGTTGCTGCGGCCCGGTGAGGCCGTGCAGGGCGCCCGCGAGGCCGCCGGCAAGGCGGAGGTCGATGTGGAGGCGGCCCTCGCCTACCGCGACTTCATGGTCTCCAACTACGACGACACCGGGGCGGCGAAGTGGGTGACCGACAACGGCATGACGCTGCTGCGCGGGACCGCCAAGCTCGCCGGTACCGGGGTCGTCGAGGTCGGGGACGCCCGTTACACGGCCGAGCACGTCGTGCTCGCCAACGGCGCCGACCCGGTGATCCCGCCGGTCCCCGGCCTGCGCGAGCTCGACGGCGTCTGGACCAACCGCGAGGCGACGGGGATGAAAGCGGTGCCGCGGCGGCTGATCGTCCTCGGCGGCGGCCCGGTGGGGACGGAGCTGGCCCAGGCGGTCCGCCGGTTCGGCGGCGAGGTCGTGCTGATCGAGCGCGGCGAGCGGGTGCTGGCGCGCGAGGCAGCGCAGCTCGGCGACGCGCTCGGCGAGGTCCTGCGCAAGGACGGGATCGAGCTGATCCTCGGCGCGGGCGCCGCCTCCGCGGCACGCGACGGGGAGGACTACGTGATCACGCTCGACGACGGCCGCGAGGTGCGCGGCGACAAGCTGCTCGTCGCGACCGGGCGGCGCCCGCGCGTGCACGGCATCGGCCTCGAGACGGTCGGGATCGAGCCCGACCCGCACGGTGTCCCGGTCGACGCGACGCTGCGGGTCGCCGAGCGCCTGTACGCGGTCGGCGACGTCACGGGCCTGTTCCCGCTCACGCACGTCGGCAAGTACCAGGGGGACGTGCTCGCGGCGAACCTGCTCGGCGAGCGCCGCGAGGCCAACTACGACGCGGTCCCGCGCGTCACCTACACCGACCCGCAGGCCGCCGCCGTCGGCGCCACCGAGGCGCGGTTCAGCGCCACCGCGAAGCTGGCCGAGGTCGCCAAGACCGCCACGTACACGCACGCGTACGCGGAGTCCAACGGCTACCTGACCTTGCTCAGCGACGGCGAGCGGATCACCGGCGCGCACGCGCTCGGGCCGGAGGCGGGCGAGTGGCTCCAGCAGGCGACGCTCGCGATCCGCGCGCGCATCCCGGTCGACATCGTCAACGACACGATCCAGCCGTTCCCGACGTTCTCGGAGATCTACGTCGCGGCGCTGAAGGCACTGCGAAAGGCGATCGCCGCGGCGTAAGTTCGGGGTCGCCCACCGATTGTCAGGGCGCACTCAGGAGGGTCTCATGCTCGGATGCGCACAGCCGAGCGGAGACCGAAGCGGACCGACGCGGCGCCCCGGACGGCGCCGCGTCCCGACGCGCTCGGCCCCGCCGGGCTGCTGGCGCTGCAGCGCGGCGCGGGCAACGCCGCCGTGGCCCGGATGCTCGCCCGCGAGCCCGTTGCCGAGGCGCCGGCGGCGGCCGAGAAGGGCTACGACTTCGAGGTCACGATCGACACGCGGCCGATGCGCTTCCACGGGCTCACGCCGGTGGAGGCCGTCAAGAAGCTGCGTCTGGTGTGGCGGATGGCGCACGACATGCTCGACACCGGGCGGGCGGAGAATCAGCGGCAGGTCGAGCGCCGTCAGGAGCACCGGATCGCCGGCTTCTGGTCGGACCTGCTCGGCGGGGCGGAGCTGCCGGACCCCGACATGTGGAACGAGGTCGGCCGCGGAGCGCTGGCCGACGTGCGCGACGTGCTCGACTCCACCGACGCGGCCCTGCAGAAGAGCTGGGCGGCGGGCGAGGCGCTGATCGACCGCGGCCTCCCGCCGGAGCTCGAGCGCAACCCGTTGATGCAGGCGGCCCTGGCGTTCGACGCCACGCAGGAGCGGATCGAGCGCGCGACGCGGCTGCTGGAGAAGGCCGCGGCCGACCTGCGCGAATGCCAGCGCAAGCTCGACGAGTACGTCGACGCCTCGATCCAGGGCGCGTCGCGGGCGATCACGGGCATCAAGGTGACGATCGTCGTGCTCGAGGCGGGCGCGGGCGGCGCGGCCGCGAGCGCGGTCAAGGGTGCCGGGCTGCTCGGGCAGGCGGCGATCGGGGCCGGGACGACCGCCGGGCTGGGCGCCGCCGAAGAGACGTTCAACCAGATCGGCGAGATGCGGATCGGCGAGCGCGAGCACTTCGACGTCGCCAAGATCGGCAAGCGCGGCGCCAAGGACCTCGTCACCGGGTTCGTCGGCGGCGTGATCGGCGGCAAGTTCTCGCAGGTGCTCGGCGGGCGGCTGGCCAAGTGGGGCGCGACGGTCTCCGACGAGGTGCTCGCCGCGAACGGGCTCTCGCGCGCCTCACTCGCCGCCAACGGCCCGCAGTTGTTCGCCGATTGGGTCGCCGGCAGCGTCGCGTCCTCCCCGTTCACGACCGCGACCGGCGCGCTGATGGACCGCGCGCTCGAGGGCAAGTGGACCGTCAAGACCTGGGGCGACTTCGCCGACCACGTGCTCGACGACATGATCACCAGCGGCGCGATGGGCGGCTTCCTCACGTTCGCCGGCCACGCCGTGAGCAAACCGGCGGCGAAGCCGGTCGAGCCGGCGGCCGGTCGCGGGCCGGTCTCTGACGGCGTCCCGCAGGCGATCCACGAGCCCGGTCCCCCGCCGGAGGCGCTCGTCGGCGCCGTCGAGCGCGCCAAGGCCAAGACCACCGCCAAGCCGCCGTCGGCCGCGCGGCCGCGGACCGAGGAGGACTACGCCGGCAGCCGCCGCCCGCGCAGCAAGGGCGCGCGGCCGTTTCACCACAAGGACCCCGTGGCGCCGGTGCGTGAGACGAAGATCAAGCCCGACGACGGGCGCAAGTACCACGAGTCCGCGGAGAAGGTGCGCGCGGAGGTCGGCAAGGCGCTGCGCGAGGTCCGGCGGGCGGCGGTCGAGAAGGCGAAGGAGAGCGGCGTCCCGCCCGAGATCGACGGGCTGATCGCGGAGATCGCCAAGACCGACGCCGAGTTCGCGGGCAAGGTGCGCGAGTACTACGAGGCGATGTCGAGCGTCGACTTCGTCCAGGAGCAGATGGTCTTCCTGTGGGAGCAGGCGCGCATCAACAAGCGGACGGTGGCCGAGGAGCTGCACGAGCGGATCGGCGGCGGCCGCGAGCCGAACGAGTTCCGCACGCCGAAGAAGGGCACGCCCGAGGAGGAGTTCGCCCAGTTCCTCGCGATCATCAAGGATCCGCGGATGATGGTCGACCTGCCGTTCTCCGGCATCGACCACGGCGCCCACATCCACGCGTTCCAGCAGTACCTCGGCGACCAGCTCTGGGGCGCCGGCAAGGGCCTCGAGTTCCGCCTCAAGCTCGCCGAGCTCAAGGGACCGGCGAAGACCCACCGCGCGGGCGGGACCGACCAGTACGACGAGCCGTTCTGGGCGCAGCTCTGGGACGAGCTCTTCGACTCCTTCGGCCAGATGAACAGCCCGGAGAAGCTGTTCAACATCCTCATGACCCACCTGGACTTCCCGTACTGGGACTCCTAGGCCGGGTCCCAACCGCAAGTTGGGTCCTGGGACTCTCGTAGGACCCCCCGCTTCTGGGCACCATCGTGACCATGGGCGACGAACTCAAGGGCATCGAGGAGGACGTCCGGTTCAACTGGGCCGGTGCGTCGTCGCTCGAGCAAGAGCTGCGTTCGACCGCCGGGACCCTCGACAGCCAGGTCCCCCAGCGCAACGGGTACGCCTCACACGCACGTGAGGAGTGGCGCGGGCTGTACTCGCGCCAGTTCGCCCAGCGCATGCGGATCTGCACCTCCGACGCCGGGCGTCTCTCGGATGCGATGACCCTGGCGGCCAATCAGGTCAAGGAACTGGCCGAGGCCGCGCGGCGCGAGCAGGATCGCCGCGAGAAGGCGCGCGAATGGAAGCGCAAGCAGGACGACGAGGGCTTTCTCGACAAGGCTGGGGACTTCCTGTTCGGCGAGGACGACAAGCCGCCGATCCCCCCGCCCGAGCCGCCCCCGCATTTCGTCACCCCGGCCCCGGGCACCCAGGGACGGGAATAAGCAGTGACCATCGCTGAAAGGAGCGAATGATGGCCGGACGTGTGCTCTCCACGGAGCAGGCAAAGAGCGCGATTCAACAGGTGCAGGGGATCATCAACGGCGGGCTGGTGGAGCAGATCACCAAGCTCGACGCGCAGGGCAAGATCCTGTCCAACCCGGACGTCTGGGACGGGCCGCTGGCGCAGACGTTCCGCGACTCGACGTGGCCGGAGACCAAGTCGGCGCTCGACAAGGCGCACACCGAGCTCGATCAGCTGCGCGAGCAGCTGCAGAAGATCGCCACGAACATCATGACCGCCGGCGGGGGCGCCTGAACACGCCGATGTGACGAGCGGCGCCCGGCGGGGGCGCCGCTCCCAAGGACGGGAGGTGACCGATGGGTACGAGTTCCGCGCGTCCGGATGACCTGGACCGCTTCGCCGCGCGCAGCCGCGGCGCCGATGACGTCCTGCGCACCCACAAGGGCCGCTTGCGCAGCGACTATGCGAGCTTCCTCGACGGCACCGAGTGGGGCGTGCTCGACATCCACTCGCTGCTCGCGGGCTTCGGCACGTTCGTCGAGTACAACGAGATCGACGCGCGCTGGGTCGCCAAGATCGCGCAGGCGTTCCGGCACGCGGGCGGCGACGGTCAGGTCAAGACGCTCCCGGACTCGGCGATCCACGCCAGCCTGAAGGCCGCGGGCCTGCTCGGCGGGCGCGCGCACGTCACCTTCGACGACCCGGTCGCCTACGGCATGCCGCCCACCACCGGCTACGCCAACGACCCGGTCAACACCGCCTCAGGCAACTTCGTCGAGCTCGAGGACGATCTCCCGTTCGACGGCCTGCTGACCGGCCTGCGCGTCGCGCGCATGTACAACAGCCGCTCCGATGCCGTCGGTGCCTTCGGCCCGGGTTGGTCCTGCTGGGCCGACGCGCGGCTGATCGCCCGCGCCGACGGCGCCGAGTACATCGGCCCCGACGGCCAACGCGCGCTGTTCCCCCGCATGGGCGCCGGCTACGGCCGCGTGCTCGGTGTCGCCGGGCTCGTCGAGCCCGGCCCGTCCGGTCTCGTGCTGCACCGCTTCGGCGGTGAGCGGTGGGAGTTCGACGAGGCGGGCCTGCCGGTCCTCGCCACGAGCGGGCCGGGAACCGACGTGCGCTTCGAGCACGCCGACGGCCGCGTCATCGAGCTGCGCCACCCGGGCGGCCGCAGCGTGCGTCTGCTCTGGGACGGCGACCGCGTCACCGCCCTCGAGGCCTCCGACGGCCGCACGGTCAGCTACCGCTACGAGGACGGCAACCTGGTCGAGGCCGACGGGCGCCGCTACGAGGTCGGCGACGCGGGCAAGGTGCTGTCGGTCACGGATGCGGACGGCGTCGTCGAGCTCGCCAACGCCTACGACGACGACGGCCGCGTCATCCACCAGCTCTCCCCCTTCGGCCGCAACACCCTCTTCGCCTACCTCCCCGGCCACGTGACCGTCACCTCCGACGACACCGACGGCCCCGCCAACGTCTACATCCACGACACCCACGGCCGCCTCGTCTCGCTGATCGCCGGCGACGAGACCCGCGTGTCGTTCCAGTACGACGCGCTCGGCAACCCGGTCGCCGTGACCGACCGCAAGGGCGCCGTCACCGTCCAGGAATGGGACGAGCGCGCGAACCTCGTCCGCCGCGTCCTGCCGACCGGCGTCGAGATCGGCTTCACGCACGACGACCAGGACCGCGTCGTCGACGTGACCGCCTCGACCGGCGGGCGCATCACCCACGTCTACGAGCGCGACGAGCGCAGCCCCGCCGAGCTGATCGACGCCGAGGGCGGCGTCACCCGCATGGACGTTCGCGGCGGGCTCGTGCACGCCATCACCGACCCCGACGGCGTGCGCCTCGAGTTCGGCTTCGACGCCGACGGCAACCTCGTGTCCGCCACCGACGCCGACGGCAACACCGCGCTGCTGGAGCGCGACGCCGCGGGCACGATCGTCGCCGCGGTCTCCCCGCTCGGGCGCCGCACCACGTTCGTCGCCGACGCCGCGGGCCGGCCGGTCGAGCGCCACGAGCCGGGCGGCGCGATCTGGCGCTACGAGTACTCGGCGGCCGGCCGCGTGACCGCGATGGTCGACCCGTCGGGCGCGCGCGTCGAGACCCGCTACGGGGAGCACGGCGAGACCGCGGAGACCGTCGACCCGCTCGGCCGCGTCACCCGCCACGCCTACGACGTGCTCGGCAACCACACCAAGGTCGTCGAGCCCGGCGACGCCACCTGGCGCTTCGCGTACGACGAGCTCTGCCGTCTGACGCGGATCTCGGACCCGACCGGCGCGACCTGGCTGCGCGAGTACGACGCGGGCGGGAACCTGACCGCCTCGGTCGACCCCGCCGGCACCCGCTTCGAGGCCACCTTCGACCGGCTGAGCCGGGTCACCGGGATCTTCGACGGCGTCACCTCCGCGAGCTTCGACTACGACGTGCTCGGCCGGTGCGTCGCCAACTCGCGCCCCGACGGGACGACGGCGCGCGCCACGTACGACCGCATGGGCCGGATGACGGCGAGCGAGGACCCGCTCGGCGGCACCACGCAGACCGAGTTCACCGCCGGAGGCCGGGTGTCGCGCGTGACCGAACCGGCCGGCGCGGTCACGACCTTCGAGTACGACCGCTGCGGCCGGCCCGCGGCGCGCGTGGACGACGTCGGCCGCCGGTGGGCGTTCTTCTACGACGCCGATGGTGCGCTCGTCGAGTCGCACTCGCCGGACGGCGACGTCGAGCGGTTCGAGTACGACGAGGCCGGACGGCTGGTCGAGCGTCACGTCCCCGGGCACGGCCTGACGCTGTACGCGTACGACGACCGCGGCCAGACGGTCGCGATCACCGACAGCTCGTCCGGCACGCGCCGCTTCGCCTACGACGCCGCGGGCCAGCTCGTCGCGGCCACCGACTCGGGCGGCGGCGTCACGCGCTTCGCGTATGACGAGCGAGGCCGCGTGACCGAGATCACCGATCCGCTCGGGGCGACCCTCCGGCGCGAGTACGACGGCGCGAACCGGCTCGTCCGCGAGGTCGACGCCCTCGGGCGCGAGACGACGTGGGAGTACGACGCCGCAGGGCGGCTCGTGGCGCACGTGGACGGCGCGGGCCGGCGGCGCGAGTGGCGCTACGACGCATCAGGCAGCGTGTGCGCGTTCGGCGCCGCGGGGGCGGAGCCGGTGCGGATCACGCGCGACGAGCTCGGCCGCACGACCGCGGTCGTGGAGCCGGGCGGGCGCACGCACGCCTACACGTGGGACCGCGCCGGCCGGCTGCTCGAGCGGCGCCGCGACGACCTCGCGCTCCAGTACGGCTACGACGACTACGGCCGCTGCGCGTTCATCGGCCTTCCGGACGGCTCGCGCACCCACTGCCGCTACGACACCGAGGGGCGGCTCATCGCCTCGACGGGGACGCCGGAGCTCCGGGTCGAAGGCGAGTACGACGCGGCGGGTCAGCTGATCGCGGCCGGCGACCGGTCGTTCAGCTACGACGCCGGCGGGCGGCTCGTCCAGGAGCGCTCGCCGCTCGGGACCGTCGACTCCTCCTACGACGCGGCGGGCCAGCTCGTCTCGCGCGGCGGGACGCGCTTCGCATACGACGGCTCCGGCCGGCGCGTGCACGACGGCGAGCGCGAGCTGCGCTGGGACGCGCTCGGCCACCTGGCGGGCGTCGGGGACGTGGAGGTCGACGTCGACGCGCTCGGCGAGCTGGCCGCGGTCGACGGCGCCGCGGTCATGTGGGACACGGCCGACCCGCTCATGCCGCTCGTCTGGCTGGACGGCCGCGCGCTCGTGGGCGACGCGCCGGCCGCCGATCCGCGCGACCCGTTCGGCGCGCCCGTGGGCGACGCGCCGCGCGACCCGTTCGGCGCGCCCGCGGAGTCGCAGCTGGGGCTCGGCTACCGCGGCGAGCTCGAGTTCGCCGGGCTGACGTGGCTGCGCGCCCGCGCCTACGACCCGTCGACCCGCGCGTTCCTCTCCCCGGACCCGCTCCCGCCGGTGCTCGGCACCGCCTACTCGGCCAACCCGTACCACTACGCGGGCAACGACCCCCTGGGCAAGGTCGACCCGCTCGGCCTGCGTCCCGTGACCGAGCAGGAGCTGCGCGACATCCGCGACCGGATGGGCCAGAGCTGGATCTCGCGCAACAAGGACTGGGTCATCGCGGGCGCGTTGATCGTCGGCGGCGTGGTCGTGATGGCCACGGGCGTCGGCGGGCCGATCGGCGCCGCGATGATCGGCGGCGCGCTGCTGAGCGCGGGCTCCAGCGCCGCGGTGCAGAAGGTCACGACGGGCAGCGTCAACTACAAGGAGGTCGCGGTCGCGGGCCTCGTCGGCGGCCTGGCGGGCGGCGCGGGCGCGTACCTCGGCTCGGCGCGGGCGCTGGCGACGATGAGCCCGGTGATGCGCGGCGTGGTCGCCGGCGGCGCGAGCAACGTGCTCGGCGGCGGCGTGAACCGCGGCATCCACGGCGACAACCCGTTCGACCCGGCCGGGATGGCGACCGACCTGGTCGTCGGCGGCGCGACCGGCGGCGTCGGCTGGCGCCTCGGCCGCAACGAGCCTGAGGTCTACTACCGGGGCATGAGTCCAGAAGAGCTTGCGAGCGTGCGCTCGGTGAAGGGCATCACGCCGCGCGGCGAGAACTTCGTCACCCAGGACCGGGCGTACATCGAGCAGCTCGCGGCGCGCCATCCGGGCACGTACGACAACATCGTGCGCTTCGAGATGCGTCCGGGTACGACGGACGCGATGGTCGACGCGGGCGCCACGAGCCGCTCCGCGCTGATCGACAACAACCCCGCGTACTCCGACCTGCCGCGCATGCCCAAGGGCGACACCACCCACATCCACATCAAGGGCGAGGGCTCGTCGGTCAACTACGGCCTGCGGCGCGACAGCGCGGACATCTTCAACTCGAATATCCAGGGCATCCGGTGACCTGCGAAGAACTCGACGAGCGCATACGGGCGTGGCAGGTCTTCGGCGAGAAGGCCGATTGGCTCGACGAGCAGAGCGGCCTCGAGCCATGCATCGCCGCGGCATTGGACGCGAACCGCGCGTCCGGTGACTGGCCGACGTTCGAGAAGTACGTGATCGCGGCGCTGCGGCATCCGTCCGCGACGTACACCGAGACGCTCGGCGCCGTGCTCGACGAGCGCCGGGACGACGTCAATGCCGAGGACATCGTCTCCGCGCTCGAGGAGGCGCGCGACCCCGTGGCGATCCCGGCCCTGCGGCGGGCGATCACGTGGGATGCCGACGAGTTCGGGCAGCTGCAGCGCAAGGCGGTCTGGGCGCTCAGCCACATCGGGACGCCGGAGGCGCTCGCCGCGATCCGCGAGACGGTCACGCCGGACATGCCCGAGAAGGTCGTCGAGGCCGCCGCGCAGGCGCTCAGCTGACGCCGACGGCCGCCGCCGCGGCGGCGGAGAGCTCCAGCGGCCGTTCTTCCGGCACCAGCCGGGCCGCCGCTGCGAGGTCGCCGGCCCTGACCAACCCGGCGACCTCGCGCGCGAGCGGCGTCACGTCCTCGATGCCCGTGATCCACTCGTCGACGTAGCGGCCGACGGCCTCGCCGCCGAGCCCGACCTGGATCGCGCGGTGCTCGAGGCGCTGGAGCGCGACGTCGCGCTCCGGGTCCCACTGCACGCGCACCGGGCTGGCGTGCTTGCGCTCCTTGGACGCCTCGTCCGCGAGGCACGAGTGCTCGAGCGCCCAATCGAAGCCCGCGCGGGTGATCGTGATCGCCAGCACGCGCTCCTGGCCGGGCTTCTCCGCCCACCCACAGCGGTACATCATCCAGTTGAACGACGGCTTGATCCACGTCATCCGCTCACGCTTGAACGGGGACACGAACGTCCCGGCCCGCAGCGCGGGCTCGGCGATGGCGGGCGAGTACGCCTGGTAGACGACCAGCGTGTCGTCGTCGTGCCTGGCCCTGACCTGCCTCAGCACCTGGTGCTCTTCAGCCCGGCCTTCGAGATCCGCCATGTCCCTCCGATCCTGCGCAGCTCGTACGTTCCCGACCAGTCGTGGCAACCGCTGCGGACCGCGTCCGTCCGCAGCTTGACCACGCGGGCCGTCGCGGTCGTGGGTGAGGTGATCGTCGGAGCGACCTCGAGGTCGAAGTCGACCAGCCCGTCGCGCTTCTGCGCCTGGATCCACCGTGAGCGGGCCTCGGCATCCTGGAGGTTCGGCGCGAAGCGGTCGTAGGCCGCCGCGAAGTTGCCGGACTGGATCGCCCGCCAGTGGCGCGCGATCGCGCGCTCGACGTCGCGCTCCGCCGGCGCGGCCGTCGGCTCCGCCGTGGGCGTCTCGGTCGATTCGGGCGTGGGCGTCTCGGTCGATGCCGGGCTCGGCGTGAGCGTGGGCGACGGGGTCGCCGTCGCGGTGGGAGTGGGTGCCGGTTTCGGCTTGTCGCCGCCGAACGCGACGAACGCCCCCGCGGTCGCCGCCACGAGCACGATCGCCGCCGCCCCGAGCACCCACGCGCGCCGCCGCTCCCACCACGTCGGCTCGGGCTCGTCGGGGATCACCGGCCGCTCCGCCCGCACGGGCCGAGGCCGCAACCGCGTCTCGCTCGCGGCCGAGCGCGCCGCGCCGCCGCCCGCCGCGCCGCCGCCCGTCGCTCCGCCGCCGCCCGCCGCGCCGCCGCCCGTCGCTCCGCCGCCGCCCGCCGCTCCGCCGCCCGCCGCGCCGCCGCCGCCCGCCGCGCCGCCGCCGCCCGCCGCAGCGCCGCCCGTCGCTCCGCCGCCGCCCGCCGCACCGCCGCGCGCCCCCGCGGCCGTGGACGGGCGCGTCGTCGCCCGCGCCAGCCGCCGCGCCTCCTCGATCGCGGCACGCGCCGTCTCACCCGCGCTGTCGTAGCGCTGCTCCGGGTCGCGGGCGCGGGCGCGGGCGATCACCGCCTCGATCGTGGGCGGGAGCGGGATGTCGCCGGCGGGCTGATCGCCCCACAGCTGGCCGATGCCCGGTGTCCGGCCGGTGAGCATGAACAGGAAGACGCAGCCCAGCGAGTACACGTCGGTGCGGGCGTCGACTTCGCGGCCCTCCATCTGCTCCGGGGCGGCGTATTCGAGGGTCCCGCCAACGAGCTCGTCCTCCCCGCGCGGCGCCCCGGTGAGCTGCTTGGCGAGTCCGAAATCGGTCAGGAGGGCCCGCTCGCCGACGACTAGGATGTTGCTCGGCTTGACGTCCCGGTGCACGACCCCCATCGCATGGGCCGCGTCCAACCCGCCGGCGATCTGAGCCAGCAGGGCGAGCGCGCGCTGCGGCATCAACGGTCCCTCGCGCTCGACCAGCCGTTCGAGGTCGACGCCCTCGACATACTGCATGACGAGGTATGGAGCGCCGTCGACGTCACCGAAATCGTGCACGGTCACGACGTTCGGGTGCTCGATGCGCGCCGCGGCGGTGGCCTCGATCCGGAAGCGCTCCAGATAGCGGCGGTCGCGGGCGAATTGCGGCGTGATCAGCTTCACCGCCCGCGGCAGGTCGAGCGTGACGTGGATCGCGCGATAGATCACGCCCATGCCGCCGCGCGCGATCTCCTCCTCGATCCGGTAGCGGCCGTCCAGCACCGTCCCCGGGTTCAGCGCATCGACTGCCGGGCCCTTCATGGGGGAAAAGCGTAGGCCGTGCACGTCGTACTCCGCGACAGTGGCGGGGATCGCGAGCTGCTCGTCTCCCTGCGCAATCCCGAGGCCACGCTCCACGACGTCCTGCACGCGGCGCTCGACGTCCAGGCGCCGGAGTCGGTGGCGATCGACGGCCGCGTGGTCGACGCCGCCGCCCGCGCCCTCGACGCCGGCCTGCATGAGGGCGCGATCCTCGAGCTGGCGCCGAACGGCACGGGCGCGCGGCCACGCCCGCCGCTCGAGCTCGCCGTCCTCACCGGGCCGGCCGCGGGCCGCACCGTCCCGGTCCGCGCCGGGCGCTGGACGATCGGCCGCGACGCGACCAACACGATCACGCTCGACGACGAGACGATCTCGCGGGCCCACGCGGAGCTCGAGCTCGACGAGCACGGCGCCGGTTCCGTGCGGGACCTCGGCTCGGCCAACGGGACGTGGGTCGACGGCGCCGAGGTCACCGACGAGACGGCGGACGTGGCCGTCGGGAGCGTCGTCCAGCTCGGCGCGGTCGCGTTCACCGTCCGCGCTCCCGCCGACGAGGACCGCCCGCTCGGCCTCGACCTGCGCCGCCACGTCGGCCCTTCCGGCGCGGTCGCCTTCAACCGTCCACCCCGCCTCGCCGGCGCCGCGGGGCCCGGCGCGCTCGAGGTCCCGTCCGAGCCCGGCGACCCGCCGCCCGCCCACTTCAGCATCGCCTCGACGGTCGGCCCCCTGGTCCTCGCCGTGGTCATGGTCGCGATCACCCGCGACCTGCGGTTCGCGCTGTTCTCGCTGCTCAGCCCGGTGATCGGCATCGGCACCTACGTCGAGTCCAAGCGCCGCAACACCACGACGAAGGTCAAAGACCAGAAGGAGTACCGGGCGAAGCTGCGGGAGCTGCAGACGGAGGTCGGCGACGCGGGCGCCGTCGAGCGAGCCCGCCGCCGGCAGCGCACGCCCGACCCCGCCGAGGTCCTGCGCCGGGTCGAGCTCCCGAGCATGCGCCTGTGGGAGCGCCGCCCGAACCACGACGACTTCCTCAGCCTGTATGCGGGTCTCGGGGACGTCGCCTGGCAACCCCAGGCCGACAGCCCGTCGACCAAGTTGCCGGAGCAGGTCTCGGAGACGCTGAAAGGCGAAGGGCTGCGGGCCGCTCCGGTCGCGGTCGAGCTCGCCAAGGGCGGCGTCGTCGGCATCGTCGGCGACCGGCGCCTCGCGCTCGCCACCGCCCGCAGCCTGCTCTGCCAGGCCGCCGTCCACCACGGCCCGGCGGATCTGACGGTCGGCGTCTTCGTCGACGAGGGCCGCGACACCGACTGGGAGTGGACGAAGTGGCTGCCGCACACCCGCAGCGCCGACGGTGACGGCGAGCAGTGGCTGTCGGCGCGTCGAGAACGCAGCGAGGCGCTGCTGCGCCGCCTCACCGCGGGCGCCGCGAGCGGGACCGCACTGGTCGTGCTCGACTCCGACCTGCTGATCGAGGGCCGCAACGCGCCCGCGCGGGAGCTGCTCCGCGGCGGTTCCGAGCGCGAGGACAAGCGGCTCCCCGTCGCCGGGATCGTCGTGTCCAGCTCGCGCGACCGCCTGCCCGCGGCCTGCAACACGGTGATCGAGATCATCAGCCCGGACGGCGACGCGATCGCCCACCGCACGGACTCCACCGACGGCGGCCAGGAGCTGATCGTCGCCGGCCTCGATCCCGCAACCGCCCGCCGCTGCGCCCGCGACCTCGCGCGCTTCGAAGACCCCGAGCTGAGCGTCGCCGGCGCCGGCCTGCCCGACAGCGTGCGCCTGCTGCCGCTGCTCGAGCTCGACGCCGTCACCCCCGACGCGATCCGCCGCCGCTGGCAGCGCGCCGGGACGCCCGCCTCGCCCGCCGGCCCGGTCGGCGTCACCGAGCAGGGCGTCTTCAGCCTCGACCTCGAGCGCGACGGCCCGCACGCGCTCGTGGGCGGGACGACGGGCTCGGGCAAGAGCGAGCTGCTGCGCAGCCTGATCGCCGCGCTCGCCGCCACCACCGACCCCCGCCAGCTGACGTTCCTGCTGATGGACTTCAAGGGCGGCGCCGCCTTCGACGCGTGCGCGCGGCTGCCGCACACCGTCGGGATGGTCACCGACCTCGACGAGGCGCTCGTAGAACGCGCGCTGAGAGCGCTCGAAGCCGAGCTGCAGTACCGCGAGCGGCTGCTGCGCAAGGCCGGCGCGGACAACCTGCGCGCCTACCACGAGCGCGACCACGACGAGCCGCTCCCGCGCCTGGTGGTCGTGATCGACGAGTTCGCCAAGATGGCCCGCGAGCAGCCCGAGCTGCTGGCGGCGCTGGTCGACGTCGCCCAGCGCGGCCGCACGCTCGGCGTGCACCTGATCCTCGCCACCCAGCGCCCAGCGGGCGTGGTCAACGACCACATCCGCACCAACACGAATCTGCGGATCGCCTTGCGCGTGCAGGACGCGGCGGACTCCACCGACGTGATCGGGGATCGCAGCGCCGCCGAGATCAGCCGCCACCGGCCCGGCCGCGCGTACTTCCGGCTCGGCCCGGACGAGGTCGTCCCGCTGCAGAGCGCGCTGATCACGTGCGTGACCGACGCGACGTCCGACACCGCGGTCGAGGTCGCGCCGTTCGAGTTCGGCGCGACGGCGGGCGCGCGCCAAGAGGCGATCGACGAGCGCATGGGCGAGCGGCCGAGCGACCTCGCGCGGCTCGTCGACGCGATCATCGAGGCCAACGACGCGGAGGGGATCGCGCCGCCACGCAAGCCGTGGCCCGAGCCGCTGCCCAGCCAGCTCGACCTCGCACAGCTCGACGGCCACGTCGCCCTGGCCGACGAGCCGCGGCGCCAGCGGCAGTTCCCCGTCGGCTGGAACCTCGACGACGGGAACCTGCTGCTGTTCGGCATCCCCGGGAGCGGGACGACCACCGCGCTGGCGAGCCTCGTCCTGAGCCTGTCGACAGCGAATCCGCCGGATCGGCTCGAGGTCTATGCGTTCGACAACGGCGCGGGCGAGCTGCGGGCGCTGGAGACGCTCCCGCACACCGGCTCCGTGATCCTGGCCGGTGACCGCGAGCGCCAGATGCGGCTGATCCGGCGGCTGCGCCGCGAGCTCGACGAGCGGCGCACGCTCGGCCGCTCCGGCGCGCGGACGATCGTCCTGATCGACAACCTCGCCGCGCTGCGCTCGGAGTTCGACGACGTGGCCGGCCTCGAGCTGATGGACGAGCTCGCTCGCGTCTACGCCGACGGCCCGCAGAGCGGCATCCACATGGCGGTCACCGCCGACCGGCCGAACACCGTCCCGACCGGATGGATGGCCGTGACCACGCAGAAGTGGCTCTTCCGGCTCGCCGACCCCTACGACTATGTCTCGCTCGGGCTGACGGTCAAGGACATCCCGTACGCGACCCCCGGCCGCGCCGTGATGGCCGAGTCGAAGCTGCAGATCCAGCTCGGCCGCCCGCTCCCGTCGCTCGCCGAGGCGGCCGCGGTCGTCGCCGGCCGCCACCCGGGCGTCGCACCCGTCGCGGCGCCGGTCGGCGTCCTGCCCACCGAGGTGACGCTCTCGCCGGCCGCGGATCTGCACCAGGAGCCCTGGCGGATCGGGTTCGGCATCCGGGAAGCGGATCTCGACGTCGCCGAGCTGGTCCTCTACGAGGGCGAGCACGCGATCGTGGCCGGCCCGGCGCGCAGCGGCAAGAGCCTCACGCTATGGACGCTCGCCGAGACGCTCCGCGCGTCCGGCGCGCCGCTGCACATCGCGGCGACTGGCGGGCGCCGCTCGCCGCTGCCGGACTGCCCGGCGCTCGACCGCTACGCCCCCGCCGCCGAGGCCGGGGCCATGCTCGCCCAGCTGCGTGTCCAGCAAGGCCCCATCGTCCTGCTGATCGACGACGCCGAGGGCTTCGACGACGTCGACGGCGCGATCGCCGGCCTGCTCGGGGCGGGCCGGCACGACCTGCACGTCATCGCCGCCGCGCGGGCGGACTCACTCCGATCGCTCTACGGCCACTGGACGCAGGAGGTCCGCAAGTCCAAGGTCGGCGTACTGCTGCGGCCGAACATCGACTACGACGGCGACCTGACGGGCGCGACGCTCCCGCGCCGCGCCCCGGTCGCGATGACCGTCGGGCGCGGCTACCTCTGCCACAACGGCGAGGCCGAGATCGTCCAGGTCGCGCTGCCTCAGGACTGGAGGTAGACGCTGCAGGAGGACGGATCGCCGGACTCGAAGCCGCGGCTCCACGCCTCCTCGCGCTGCTCGGGCGTCCCGTGGTGGCCCGGGTTGGTGGTGTCGAAGTCGCCCACGGCCAGCGCGGCGTTCAGCGCTTCCTGGATGTCGCCGTCGTCGAGGCGCTTCTCGTCATACGCGCTCTTGGCCCAGTTGCCGGCGTAGCAGTCGGCCTGCAGCTCGGTGTTCTCGGTCGGGATGTTCTGGTTGTTGAAGACGCCGAGCTCGTCCTGGATCTGGTGGCCGTACTCGTGGGCGACGACGTAGGCGACGGCGAAGTCGCCCATCGTCCCGCCGAAGCCCTGCGAGCTGCCGGGCAGGGCGCGGTCGAGGCTGCCGTCGTAGATGCCGTCGGCGAAGCGCTCGGCGATCGTGATCGTGTCGTCGCCGGGGCAGTAGGCGGCGGTGCTGTCGTCAAGCTGACCGCAGGCGCTGTCCGCCGTCTCGCCGGGCTTGAGGATCTGGTAGCTCACGCGCGGCTCCGGCAAGCCTTGCGCGGCGAAGACCTTGGTCCAGTAGGCGTCGACGTCCTTGGTCACGGCGACGAGGAAGTCATTCATGGTCTGTGGTTGGGCGCCATCTGTGGTGCCGACGGCGAGCTGGTGCGGGCGCTGCTCACCGGCCTGCGCGGCCGAGCCGTGCAGTTGCGTCGCGCCGATCAGCGCAACCAGGGCGAGGCCGGCAACGATGAACAGTCGCGGGCGAATCAGTGAACTCATGCCAGCAGTGACGCAGCCCTCCGTAAGGTTGTTCCGAGAGATGGCTAACGCTTTCCGTAGGATCCCCTAAGCGCTGACTCAAGGCCCACCTTGGACTGGCGTCTCCTCCTCGAAATCGCCGCGATCACGCTCGTCCTGTGGGTGCTGTCGTGGGTCGCGATGGTGCTCTTCGCGCGCCGGCTGCCGCCCGGCCTGCTGCGCGATGCCGCCGAGTTCCTCCCCGCCTGCGTGACCACCGCGAGGCGCCTGCGCGGCAACCCGACGGTGCCCCGCAGATCGAAGGTCGCGCTGCTGATCGCGATCCTCTGGGTGCTCTCGCCGATCGACCTGTTACCGGAGTTTCTTCCCGTGATCGGCCCGCTCGACGACGTCGTCGCCGTCGTCCTCCTGCTGCGCTACGCGGCGCGTGCGATCCCGCGCGAGGACCTGCTCGCCGCCTGGCCGGCCGAGCCGCGCCTGCTCGAGCGCCTGCTCGGCTCGTCGTAGCTCTCACGCTCAACCCACGCCGCGCCCCTACGGTCGCCCGCAATGCTCGCGTGCGTCGTCGGACTCCTTCCCAGCCTCCTCTACCTCGCCCCCGTCATCGCGATGGTCGCCTTCGTGGTGGTCGCGAAGATCCGCGGAGCCGGCTACGACGAGGAGGAGGGATCCTCCAGCACCGAGAGTATGTTGCCGGCGGGATCGCGGAACCACGCGATCGCCGGTCCGCCCTCCTGACGCGAGATCCCGCGCTCGTCCTGACCGAAGCCGTCGTAGAGTTCGAACGCCACGCCGCGCTCTGAAAGCGCGTCGACCGCGGCGGCGATGTCCTGCACGGGGAAGTTCAAGATCGTGTAGGTCGCCGGCTCGAAGTCGGGTTTCGGGTAGACGATCGTGGGCCGGTCGCCCGCGATGTGGAGCGTCAAGAGGCCCATCTCCTCGGTCGTGACGTCGATGCCGAGCACGGAGCCGTAGAACTCGCGCGCCGCGTCGAGGTCATCGACCGCGAAGCCGCTGAAAGCCTTCGTGTCCTTGAACATCCCTACAGGGTGACCGGCAGACCGAACTGCTCGAACAGCGCGGGCCCGAACGTCGTGATCTCGGCGACCCCGCCGTCCACGCAGCGCAGGATGTCGAACTTGAAGGCGCGCCACTCGGTCTCGCCCGGGCGGCGGAGATAGCTGGCGGCGGTGGGCATCCGGTTCGCGCGGGTCGGGACCAGGCGCCAGTCGCCCTCGCGCTGTTCGCCGAACGCGCGTGCGAGCAGCGGCACGATCGCGTCGCGGCCGTCGTAGACCATCGCGAGCGGCGGCATCGTGATCCGGATGTCCTCCCGCATCAGCGCGGCGGACGCCTCGGCGTCACAGGCCTCGTGGGCGGCGATGAAGCCGGCGAGCAGGCGCTGCTCGTCCTCGGAGAGGGCGTCGGCGGAGACCGGACGGCGCTCGGGGAGCTCGGTCCGCAGGGTCTCGCGGGCGCGCTGGAGCGCGCTGTTGGCCGCAGCGACGCTGATCTCCAGCAGCGCCGCGGTCTCGGCGGCGGACCAGTCGAGCACGTCGCGCAGGATCACGACCGCGCGCTGGCGCGGCGGCAGCAGTTGGATCAACGTGATGAACGTCAGCTCGATCGTCTCGCGGGCGACGACGACGGCGTCCGGCTCCTGCTCGGCCGGCGCGACCTCGTCGAGCAGCCGGTCCGGATACGGCGTCAGCCACGGGATGTCGGCCTTGGACTCGAGCACCGGGACCTGGCGCTTGCTCTTGCGCAGCGCGTCCAGACAGACGTTGGTGGCGATCTTGTACAGCCACGCGCGGAGGTTCATCTCCTCGGTCTGCGTGTCACGGGCGCGCCACGCGCGCAGGAACGCCTCCTGGATCGCGTCCTCGGCCTCGTCGAAGGACCCGAGCATGCGGTAGCAGTGCACGTGCAACTCGCGCCGGTGCCGCTCGATGGCCTGCTCGAAGTCGGTCGTCATGACGTGCGTATTAGCGCTCATGCCCCGTGAGACGACGCGCCAGGTGAGAACTCATCGGTCGGTCGTTGCGCGCGCCCATGCGGGAGTGGTACGAACGGCATCGACAATGGAAGAGCTCACGGTTGGCGCCAGTTTCGCGGATCACGAGATCGTCGGTGTCGCGGGACGCGGCGCGATGGGCGTCGTCTACCGCGCGCGCCAGAACGGGCGCGACGTCGCGCTGAAGGTGATCGCGCCCGAGCTCAGCCAGGACCGCGAGTTCCGGATCCGCTTCCAGCGCGAGTACGAGGCGGAGGTCTCGATCCGCCACCCGAACGTCGTGCGGGTCTTCGGCGCGGGCGCCAAGGACGGCCGGCTGTACGTGACGATGCAGTACGTCGAGGGCTCGGACCTCGCCACGCTGCTCAAGCGCGGGCGGCTGGAGCCGGCGGTCGCGGCGCGGCTGATCGCGCAGGTCGCCGACGCGCTCGACGCCGCCCACGCGCGCGGGATCGTGCACCGCGACGTCAAGCCCGCCAACGTCCTGATCGAGGGCGAGGGCGACGAGATGCACTGCATCCTCACCGACTTCGGGCTGATGAAGAACGTCTCCAACGCGGCGGAGCCGCTGACCCGCGCGGGCAGCTTCCTCGGCTCCTGCGACTACGCGGCGCCCGAGCAGCTGCTGGGCGAGACGATCGACGCGCGCGTCGACGTCTACGCGCTCGGCTGCATGCTCTACCAGGCCGTGACCGGGATCGTCCCGTTCCCGCGTCCGGTCAGCGCGGCGACGATGCTCGCCCACATGGACGAACCGCCGCCGATCGTCTCCGAGCACGCCCCGGACGCGCCGCGCGCGCTCGACGACGTCGTCCGCACGGCGATGGCCAAGGATCCCGACGAGCGCTACCCGACGGCGGGCGCACTCGGCCGCGCGGCGCTCACAGCCACTCGGTCTTGAACACCGGGCTGGCGTGGATGTCGACGGTCACCAGCCGTCCCGTCCCGGTGTTCTTGAACGCGTGCGGCGTGTCGGGCGGAGCGATCACCGGCGTGTCCCCACCGCGGACCACGAGCGTCTCGTCGCCGAGCGTGAACGTCGCCTCGCCCTCGACGATCACGAAGACCTCCTCGTAGGGATGCTTGTGCAGCGCCGGGCCCGCCCCCGGCGCCATGTCGTTCGTGATCACGGACATGGTCTCGCTGTGGAAGTCGGCCATAAACCGAAGATAAAAGGGAGCAGGCCGGCTTTAGGTTCGGCTACCCGTCCGATCCGCCGCCCGCGACCGCGACGCTGGGGAACTTGCCCGTGGCGCGCTGCACCGTCGTCGGGACCGGCGTGGGCGTCCACACCGGCGTGGCGTACGGCGTGGGCGTGTAGGTCGGCGTGGGCGTCGGCGTGGGGAGCTGGCGGACCTTCTGCACGTGGACCTTGCGCGGGACGATCCTCGCCGTCATCGGCTTCGGGGTCGGCTTCGGGAGGATCACCACGGCGGGGGCCGCGACGGTTCCGGCGCTGACCGCGGTCAGGCACGCCGCGGTGCAGAGCTTCGCCGCGCTCGCCTGCGCCTCCCAGGCGGGGTTGAACGCCATGAAGTCGCGGAACTTGCCGAGCTTGAGCGCGAGCCCGAACGGCATCACGAGCGCGACCCGCACCCGCCGGCGGCGGCGGATCTCGCGATGCGCGCGGGCGCAGGACCGGCAGCCGCGCAGGTGCAGCGTGACCTCGCCGGTGAGTCGCACGCCGCGCGCCGCGGACTCCTCCATCTGCACCCGCACGGCGTCGCAGCCGAGGTCGGCCGCGGCCAGCCGGTGGGTGAGCGTGCGGCGCGAGCGGGCGACGAGCGACTTCGCCGTGTCCGGCGCCACGTCCAGCGCGTCGCCGATCTCCTCCAGCGAGCGCCCCTCGAGCGCGCTCAGGCGCAGCGCCGCCCGCTGGCGCTCGGGCAACTCGGCGAACGCGGCCACGACGCGGCCGAGCTCGTTGGCCTGGATCGCGCGCGCCTCGGGCTCCAGCGCGGGCGCGGCGACGACGTCGGCGTCCAGCGGCAGCGCGGAACGCTCGCGGCGGGTCAGGTCGAGCGCCCGCCGCCAGGCGATCGTCGACAGCCACGCGCGTGCGTCCGCCGGCCGGGTCCCGGCCAAGAGCGCGCGGTGGGCGGAGAGCAGCGCCTCCTGCACGGCGTCCTCCGCCAGCTCTGACCCGAAGCGCCGCGCGACGTAGCGCAGCAGCGGGTCGCGATGGCGCTCGACGAGCTCCGTGAACGCCGCCTCGTCGCCCGCGCCCGCCCGCTCGATCAGTCGCTCGTCACGTGCCATCCATTGCAGTGACGCCGGATCTCGTCTGAGGTGTCGCATGTTCTGAAAAGAGTCGAAGGTGCGACACCGGATCGGTGGCGGCTCGACGTTGAAGGTATGCGAACCAAGATTCTCAGCGCCACCGTGGTAGCCACACTCGGCCTCGCCGGCACGGCGTTCGCCCAGGCCGGAGGCGGCGGGTCCGTCGAGCCGGTCCCGCAGGAGGCGATCGACCGGCCCGTCGCCGTCGACGTCTCGATCCTCGACGCGGGCGGCGCGACGGTCGACACGCTGAGCTGCGAGTGGTCGACCGGCGGCCCCGGCGACGACGACGCCAGGTGCCTGAAGTTCCAGTCCGACCCGCAGGTCGCGTTCGAGGCCATCGAGGCCGCGGGCGGCGTGCGCGCCGAGCAGCACACGGTCGTCGGTGGCGACGACGCCGACGTCCGCGGCAACATGGCGATCACCTACTCCAAGCGCGGTGACGGCACGTGGCTGATCCGCTCGAAGGGCACGGTCGGCGGCGAGCCGATGCACTTCGGCCGCGTCTGCACCGCCGACGGCCAGAAGTGCGTGCGCTGGGACGCCGACGGCGCGAAGTTCGCCCGCAAGCAGGTGCGCGCCGCCGCGTCCAAGCTCAAGCGCCGCTAACTCGACGCCGCCGTCACGACCACCGCGACGCCCGCCTCACCGCGGGCGTTGGGGTGGAACGGCGCGGCCGCGTTCTGAGGCACCAGCGGCTCGACCCACCGGGTGCCGGAGGACTTGCACGCGTCCTTGCCGATCGACGCCGTGTAGTCGTCGACGTACGTCGCCCCGTTGTTCGCCGCGGCGGTCTGCAACATCGCGTTGAGCGCCTTCTGCTTGCCGCGCAGGTACGGCACGTCGGCGTAGGCGAGCGGCACCTGCGGCCAGCAACCGTTGCCGCTCTCGGGCAGGATCGCCGCGTAGTTGACCACCAGGACCTTGGCGGACGGCGAGCGCTGGTGGATGCCCTGGATGACCGCGGCGACCTTCGGCGCGGTCGCGGCGATGCGGGCGTTGATCTGATCGTTCGCGCCGGTCCCGTAGCGGTCCTGGCAGGGATGCGAGAACGGGTTGTAGGTCACGCAGTTCTGGAGGATCTCGGTGAAGCCGATGTCGTTCCCGCCGATCTGCAGCGAGACGACCTTGGTGGCGGCGGACAGCGCGTCGAACTGCGGCGGGTTCGTGCCCGCGTCGGTGCTCTGCGACGCGGTCATGTGCGTCGTCTTGGCGCCGCTGCAGGAGGCGTCGGCGAGCGACATGCCGCGGTTGGCGGCGGCGATGTGGGCGAAGTTGTGGCTCGAGCGCAGGCACCCCAGCGGGCTCAGCGACTGGTTGGGGATCAACGGTCCTGCCGCGTAGGAGTCCCCGAGTCCGACCCAGTCGGCGCCGCGGGCGACCCCCGGCACCAGCAAGACGGCCAGCAACGCGAGCACGACGGACTTACGCATTCCAACCTCCCAATTGGACGGGCGCTTCGTACGGTGTTTACATGGTCGCCTTCATCGCCGCGCTGATCGCGGCCCTCAGCGCGCCGCAGCCGACGATCGTGCAGAAGCCGATCCCGTTCGGCGCCAAGCGCAAGCAGGAGATGCAGGCGTACGCCAAGCGCCACTACGGGATCGACTCCTACCGCCTGCGCGATCCGAAGGTGATCGTCGAGCACTACACGGTCACGGCGACCTTTCAGCAGACGTGGAACACGTTCGCGCCCGACACGCCCGACGCGGAGCTCGGCGAGCTGCCCGGGACCTGCGCGCACTACGTGATCGACAAGGACGGGACGATCTACCAGCTCGTCCCGCGCTCGATCATGTGCCGGCACACGGTCGGGCTCAACTACACGGCGATCGGCATCGAGCACGTGGGCTCGTCCGACTCCCAGGTGCTCAACAACAGCAAGCAGATGGCGGCCTCCCTGCGGCTCACGCGCTGGCTGCGCTGCCGCTACGACATCGACGTCAAGAACGTCATCGGGCACGCCGAGAGCCTCAGCTCGCCGTACCACAAGGAGCGCGTCGAGCGGCTCAAGAACCAGACCCACGGGGACATGACCCACAGCGCGATGCAGACCTACCGGTCAAAGCTGGCGCAAAAGGGCTCCTGCTGAGTACGGTGGGCCGATGCGAATCGTCGCGTCGGCATCTCTCATCCTGGCGCTGCTCGCGGTGGACACCGCCGACGCGGCGACCAAGGCCAGGCCACGGCTGAAGGCCTTCTCGTCCTGCCAGTCGCTCGTCGAGTACGCGCGAGCGGGCGCCATGCGCACCGACGGCGGGGTCGGCGTCGTCGGGCGGGCCATGCCCGGCTCGCCGGTGATCCTCACGACGCCCCCGATCGCGTCGATGCCGACGCCGATAACGACCGACAACCAGACGGTCGGCGGCGTCGTCCCGCCCACCGCGCCGGCGCCGGCCGCGGGTGAGGTCGGCGGGCGCGCCGACGTCCCGGACTTCTCGGGGACGAACACGCAGGAGGCCGACGTCGACGAGCCGGACGTCATCAAGACCGACGGCCGGCGGATCTTCGCCGTCACCGACGCGACGCTGCGGGTGATCGACCCGGCGACGAGCACGGTGACCGGCACGCTCAAGCTCGACGGCAACGAGCACCGGCTGCTCCTGCGCGGCGACCGCGTCCTCGTGATCGCCAACAAGGGCGCGTCGCCGACCGGGCTCCCGGTCGAGCCGCCGATCGCGCCCACGGTGGCGCCGCTGCAGAGCACGACGATCGTCACCGAGATCGACGTCTCCGGCCCGCCGAAGGTCATGCGCACGATGGAGGTGCCGGGCCGCTTCGTCGACGCGCGCCAGAACGGCGGCACCGCGCGCCTGGTGATCGACTACGTCCCGGAGCCGATCATCCCCGCCGAGGGAGAGACGCCCGACGACGCCGCCGAGCAGGCCAAGCTCGCCGACTTCCTCGGCAAGACGACGCTGCACTCGAACATCTCCGGCAACACGTTCCGGCGCAACCTCGCGCCGTGCGACTCGGTCACGCACCCGAACCAGTTCGCCGGGCTGGATCTGCTGGCGATCCTGACGGTCGACCTCGACCGCGGCATGTACTCGCTCGACCGCGACGGCGTGATGGCCGGCGCGCAGGTCGTCTACGGCTCGACCGGCAGCCTCTACGTGGCCAGCCGCCGGTACGTCCGCGCGCTCGAGCTCGGCACCGACGTGCCGGAGGGGACGCGCACCGAGATCCACCGGTTCGACGTCTCGGACCCGTCGAAGACCGTCTACAAGGCGAGCGGGTCGGTCCCGGGCTTCATCCTCAACAACTACGCGCTCTCCGAGTACAACGGGGACCTGCGCGTCGCCACGATCGAGGACCCGCCGTGGCAGACCGCCGGCCCGACCGCGCAGTCGTCGAGCCGCGTCACCGTCCTGCGCCAGGACGGCAACAAGCTCAACCAGATCGGCGCGGTCGGCGGACTCGGCGCGGGCGAGCGGATCTTCGGCGTGCGCTTCATGGGCGAGCGGGGGTACGTCGTCACGTTCCGCCAGATCGACCCGCTGTACACGCTCGACCTGTCGAACCCGGCCGCGCCGCGGGTCGCCGGCGAGCTCAAGATCCCCGGCTACTCCTCGTACCTGTACCCGATCGGCAGCGACCGGCTCCTCGGCATCGGCCGCGACGGCCAGAGCGCGAAGGTGTCGCTGTTCGACGTCTCCAACCTGGCCGCTCCGACCGAGGTCACGAAGCTGCTGTTCGCCAACAGCTACACGAGCGTGGAGAACGAGCCGCACGCGTTCCTGTACTGGGCGCCGAAGAAGCTCGCGATGTTGCCGCTGACCAGCTACCAGCCGCCGTTCGTCGGCGCGGTCGGCGTGCACGTGGAGGCCAATGCCCTCGCGGAGGCCGGCCGGATCACGCACCACGTCCCGGCCCGCCCGGAGGACGCGCCGGTCGAGCGGTCGCTGGTGATCGGCGACAAGCTCTACTCGCTGTCGTACCTCGGCCTGTCGACGGCGAGCGTCGACTCGCTGGGCATCCTCGGCTGGACGGCCTTTTAAAAGAGGGTGCCGCGGCGCCCGGAGGAGAGGGAATTCCGGGCGCCGCGGCTATGAGGGTCGCGGCTGTGGATTGAGAGGGTCTGCCGCGAATCAGTGTGTACTGCCCCCGGCCCACGCCATCACGGCGAAGAGCGCGGCGGCCGCCATGGCCAGGAGGGTCGGGAGGGTGTCGACCACGGCGGTGAGCACGGAGACCATCTTGTAGGCCTTCCTCAAGGCTGCGCTAAGCCGACTCTCAAATCTCGTTAAGCGCTTCCCCAGCGGCTCATTAAGCACTTTCGAAACGGAACGCTTGCGTTTCTTATCTGCATGCCCTACGGTGCGCGATATGAAACGGAACAGTCTCGTATCTGAACCTGACCCGCGTCGCTGGTGGACGCTCACCGTCCTCTGCCTGTCGCTGCTCGTGATCGGGCTGGACAACACGATCCTCAACGTCGCGCTCCCGACGATGCAGCGCGACCTCGACGCGTCCTCGTCGCAGCTGCAGTGGATCGTCGACGTCTACATGCTCGTCTTCGCGGGGGTGCTGCTGACCGCGGGCTCGCTCGGCGACCGCTTCGGCCGCAAGCGGGCGCTGTCGCTCGGCCTGCTGATCTTCGGCGCCGGGTCACTCGGTTCAGCGCTCGCCGGGACCCCGGAGCTTCTGATCGCGATGCGCGGGTTGATGGGCATCGGCGGCGCGCTGATCATGCCGTCGACGCTGTCGATCCTGACCGCGACGTTCCCCGCGAACGAGCGCGGGAAGGCGATCGGCATCTGGTCCGGCGTCTCCGGCATCGGCATCGCGATCGGGCCGGTCGCCGGCGGCTGGCTGATCGAGCACGCGAGCTGGAGCTGGATCTTCCTCGTCAACGTCCCGATCGTCGTCGTCGCATGGATCGCGGGCCGCCGGCTGGTCCCCGAGAGCCGTGACGAGACCGAGCCCAAGCTCGACCCGCGCGGCTTCGCCCTGTCGTTCGTGGCGTTGACGTCGCTCGTGTGGGGCCTGATCGAGGCGCCCTCGCGCGGGTGGACCGACGGCCTCGTCGTCGGCTCCTTCGCGTTCGCCGTGCTGATGATCGGCGCGTTCGTGTGGTGGGAGCGCCGCGCGCCGGCACCGATGCTCGACCTCGCCCTGTTCCGCAACCCCCGCTTCAGCGCCTCCAGCACGGCGATCTCGCTCGCGTTCTTCGCCCTGTTCGGCGTGATCTTCTTCCTCACGCAGTACCTGCAGGAGGTCCGCGGCTACTCGGCGCTGGACGCCGGCATCCGCACGCTCCCGGTCGCCGTCGGCCTGGTGGTCGGCGGGCCGTTCTCGGCCAAGCTCACCGAGCGCCTCGGGATCCGCGTGGTCGTCCCGTTCGGCCTGACGCTCGTGTCGGGCGCGCTGTACCTGCTCACGCTGGCCGACGCGACCTCCGGCTACGGCCTGATCGCCGGGACGCTCGTGCTGCTCGGCTTCGGCATGGCGAGCGCCATGGCTCCGGCGACCGACGCGATCATGGGCTCGCTGCCCGCCGCGAAGATGAGCGTGGGCTCGGCGATCAATGACACCAACCGCGTCGCGGGCGGCGCGCTGGGCGTCGCGGTCCTCGGCTCGATCCTGGCCAGCGGGTACCGTGGGGACATGGACTCGGCCGTCGCTTCGCTGCCGCCGCAGGCGCGCGAGATCGCGCAGGACTCGCTCGCGGGCGGGATGGCGGTCGCGGAGCGCCTGGGCGACGGCCGGCTCGCCGCGACCGCCCAGGACGCGTTCCTGTCCGGCATGCACGCGGCCGCGCTCGTCGCCGCCGCGGTCGCCCTGGCGGGCGCGCTCGCGGCGGCCGTCTTCCTGCCCTCGCGGGAGCGCGCCGTGGCGCGGGAGGCCGTCCCGGCTTGAGCGCCGCCGCGCACGATGCGGCGCGGCCGCCCGGGCGGCCGCGCTCGGCCGAGGCGGACGTGGCGATCCTGCACGCCGCGCTCGAGCTCCTCGCCGCGCACGGCTACGCAGCGTTGACGATGGAGGCCGTGCGCGAGAAGTCCGGAGTCGGCAAGGCGACGCTCTATCGCCGGTACGGCTCCAAGGAGGAGCTCGTGCGCGCGGCGATCGTGCACCTCAACTCCGACATCCCGTTGCCGGACGACACGGGCAGCGTCGCCGGCGACTTCGCGGCGACGGCCGCCAATGTGCTGGCCGGCGCCGCCCGGACCGGTGCGCTGACGCTGATGCCCCGGCTGCTGTCGGAGGTCGCGGGCGATGCCGAGATGCACGCGCTCTTCCACGAGCACCTCGTCGAGCCGCGCCGCCGCGTCGTGCGCGGGATCGTGGAGCGCGCGAAGGCGCGCGGCGAGATCCGCGCCGACGTGGACTCCGACCTGGCCGTCGACCTGATGGTCGGGCCGTTCATCTACCGGCTGATCATCTCCGGCGGCGACGCCGCGGCGATCGGCAACCCGGCCGAGGTCCTCGAGGCGGTGATGGGCGGCCTCAGGCCTCGTTGAAGCATGGTCGGTCCGACCGATGTGGTGCAGCCGCCAGTGGCTCGCGTCGCACGCGCTCGCGATGCGGCCCTCTGGGCCGTGAGCAGCGTGGGTGGTGCGAGACGCCGCGGATGTGCCGCAGCGGGCGCACCGGAATGCTTCAACGCGGCCTCAGGCCTCGTTGACCTCGACGCGGCCGCCTTGGCCGACGCCGAGGGTGCGCCTGCCGGCGAGGAGCTCGAGCAGCTCCGCGCCGACGAGCTCGCGGCGCCAGCCCTGCAGCGTGCGCACCTCGGGCTCGGGACCGCCCTTGCGGGCGGCGACGACCACCGGAGAGAGGTCGGCACGCGCGGCGATCAGCTCGTAGGCGAGCCCGGCCTCCTGCGCCCGCGAGCGCACGAGCGACTCGGCGAGCGCGATCGTCGGGCCGTCGACGGCCTCCGTCGAGCTGCGGTCGGACTCCTCGAGGCGGATCGGCTCGGCCTCGAGGCCGCGCTCGATCGCGGACATCACGTCGTCGCCGCGGCGGCGGACGACGTCGGGCGTGATGCCGCGGATCTGCGAGAGGTCGCGGCGGCCCTTCGGCTGGCGCTTGGCGAGCTCGACGACGGTCGGGTCGCGCAGGATCGCGCCGACCGGGCGGTCCTCCTTGGCGGCGGTGCGCTCGCGCCAGCCGGCGATCGCCTGCGCGACCGCGCGCTCGCGCGGGTCGAGCCCGCTCACCCGCGGGAGCCGGCGCCAGACCTCGTCGGGGTCGCGCTCGTCCGTCGCCTCGGCGATCGCGACGCATTCCTCGCGCGCCCACTCGAGCCGGCCGCGGTCGGTGAGCCGGCGCTGGATGTCGTCGGCCAGCGGCAGCAGGTGCTCGACGTCACCGCGCGCGTAGGCGACCTGCTCCTCGGTCAGCGGCCGCGCGTCCCAGCGGGTGAAGCTCGCCGTCTTGGGCAGGCGGATGCGCAGGACGTCGTGCAGCAGGCCGTTGTAGCCCGCCTGGGCGGAGAAGCCCGCGAAGCCCGCGGCGACCTGGGTGTCGAAGACGTTGGTGAACGTCGTGCGCCACTCGCGTCGCAGGATCGCAACATCCTGCCGTCCCGCGTGCAGGACGATCTCGATCGCGGGATCCGCCAGGACCTCCGCCAGCGGGGTCGGGTCGAAGGCGTCCACGATCGGGTCGAGCACCTCGACCTGCTCGCCGACGACGATCTGCACCAGGCACAGGAGGGGCTTGTAGCGCCCCTCCGGCATGAACTCGGTATCGAGACCGAGGCGTCCGTGCGCTCGCGCGGACTCGGCGAGACCGTCGAGAAGGCTTTGCGTCACCTGCATCCTGGCGCGACCCTACCCGGACCCGCAGGGCGGGTGCGTGTCAGTTTCCGATCAGGACGGGCGTTCCGACGGGAACGCGCGGATAGAGATCGATGACGTCCGGCACGGTCATGCGGATGCAGCCGTGGGAAGCGCGCGAGCCGATCGACCCCGGAGCGCCGGTCCCGTGGATGCCCACGCCGTTGACGATCCCCATCCAGCGCGCCTTCAGCGGGTTGTCCGCGGCGCCGCCTTCGACCGTCTCGTTGGCGTAGGCGCCCGCCCACGGCGAGTTCGGCGCGGTCCAGGCCGGGTTGACGGCCTTGTTGGCGATCGAGAAGAGCCCGGTCGGCGTCGGATAGGCGGGCATGCCGACCGCCACGCCGTAGGTCTTGGACAGCTTCAGGCCCTTGAACAGGCGCAGCTTGAAGTTGCCGCGGTCGATGGTGATGATCGTCCCGTAGGCCTTCGAGAGGCCGCCGGTCGTGACCTTCGGCTTGATCACCTTCAGCTTGGGGGCGAGGATGCGGTCCGTGTTCGGGTCCGCCAGCGCGGCGCCGACGCTCGCGGAGAGCTTCGTAGCGTCGATCGCGCGCCCGTCCTTGGACTTGACCTTGCCGATGCTCTTGAGCTTGATGTCCACCCGGGCGTCGCGGGCGTCGCGCTTGATGTCAGCCGCGACCTTGTTCGCGTACGCGTCGACCTTCGCCTGGTCGAACGTGATGAACAGCGGGACGTCGACGACCTTGTCGTGCGGCTTCAGGCCCGCGTTGTAGGCGCGGCGGGCGGACTTGTTGACGTCGAAGACGAAGCCCAGGTCCGCCGGGCTGACGGCGTACTTGTGACCCGCCACGTGGGTCGACAGCGGGCGGCCGGTGTTGAAGCTGTGCGTGTTGTAGAGCTTCCCGGCCGCCTCGGCGAGCGTGAGCCCCGAGACGTCGGTTCCACCGGCGGTGACGTTGGCGGCGATGCGCGGCTCGGCGGCGTTCGCGGTTGCGGCGGTGACGAGGAAGAGCGCGAATGACGCGGTAATGAGACGGCGCAGCATGGTCGCAAGAGCGTAGCCGGGCCGCTGCTGACGCAACGGTAATTGCGCGGTCAGGTACCGAACGGGAGAAGCAATTCGAGCAATCGACCCGTCGCCTCGAGCTGCGGGCGGCGGCCGGCGCCCTCGATCAGCGCGACCTGGGTGCTCGGGAGCGATCCGAGCGCGATCCGCGCGTCGCTGGCCGGGAGCATCCGGTCGTGGGCGCCCCACACGAGCAGCACGGGGCAGCGGATGCCCACGAGGTCGAACGGGGCGTGCGAGAGCTCAGGCGCCAGCTCGCGGCCGTCGCGCAGCAGCGCGGCGAGGTCCGCGCGGGTCTCGCCGCTGCGGCTGAAGGCGTCGACGACGGCCTTCTGCGTGTCGGTGGGATCCTGGAAGCTGAAGTGGCGGTACGCGCTCGACCGCGCGCGGCGCACGAGGACGCCGGGAACGGGAACCGGGATCGACAGCAGCCGGCGGACGATCGGGTCCTCCTCGATCGGATCGAACCAGGAGGGAAGTTCCAACCCGTCCGGCGCCACCGGAACCACGCCGGCGAGCCGCACATTGCCCGGGTGCTCGGCGAGCCGCAGCGCGACGCAGCCGCCGAGGCTCGTCCCCGCCACGACCACGGGCTCCTTGTCCGCCCAGGTCTCCACGAGGTCGGCCGCGAAGGCGTCCAGCTGCGGGAGGACGGCGCCGTCGTGCAGGCGGGCGGCCTCGCCGAAGCCCGGCAGGTCGACCGCGATCGCGCGCCGCCCGCGGGCGCCGAGTTGCGCCAGCAGCGGGCGCCAGGTGTCGGCCGAGTCGCTCCAGCCATGAAGCAGGACGATGCCCGGGGTGCCGCCGTCGACCTCCAGCGCGCGGGTGGAGAATCCCGCGACCTGGATGCGGTGCTCGACGACAGAAGCCATATCCCAGGACATACCCCCTCATCGGCTGTCCCGGACACCGGGTCAACTATGTTGGACGAGTGACTGACCCCGGCAACCCGGTGCTGCGGCATCGAGCGCAGGTACCGGGGACCCCCGGGGCGGCTCTGTGAGCAGCGAGTTCATCTCGGCCGAGGAAACGGCCCAGGAGCCGCCGCCCCGCCTGTGGGAGCGGCTCCGCGCCGACCCGCTGCGAGCCCCGGAGCACGTCGCCCTCGCCGCCTCCGAGATCCACGCCCCAGCCGCCGAGCTGTGGGCGGGCAAGCGCCGCCGCGTCTACGGCACCGACCCGAAGACGCTCGCGCAGATGGCGCGTCGGCGTCATATCAACATGGCGTCGATCGAAGGCGCCGCGACCGGCGTCGGCGGCATCATCACGATGATCCCGGACCTGCTCGGACTCGCCTGGATCCAGTCGCGGATGGTGTTCTTCGTCGCCGCCGCGTACGGGTTCGACCCGAGGGATCCGATGCGCCCCGCCGAGCTCCTGGTGCTGAACGGGCTCTACGCGACCCCCGGCGAGGCGCGGCACGCGCTCGACGGCCTCGGCGTGACCGTCGCCGAGGCGTGGATCGGCGGGAAGATGCAGCGCGACGAGGCGATCGCCTACAAGCTGGCCAAGATGGTCGGCAAGTCGTCGGGCAAGAAGATGGCGGGCCGGATGATCCCGGGCTTCGCGATCGCGTTCAATTCCGTCTCCAACCGCCGCGACACCAACGCGCTCGCCAAGCGCGCGATCAAGTTCTACGGCGGCTAGAAGCCGCCTGACGGATACCGGTACGCCCGCTGCGGCACATCCGCAGCGCCTCGCGCCACTGGCGGCTGCACCACATCGGTCGGACCGACCATCCGTCAACCGACTTCAGACCGGGATCGCCGCCCCATTGATGGCCGAGCTGCGATCACTGCACAGGAACGCGACGACCGAGGCGATCTTCTCCGGCGGGACGAGCTTGTGGTGCTCCGAGGCGGGCATCGCGTCGCGATTGGCCTGCGTGTCGATCAGCGTCGGCAGGATCACGTTGCAGCGCACGCCGTGCGGGGCGCCCTCGGCCGCGACCGCCTTCGCGAACGCGATCACCGCCGCCTTGGAGGAGGTGTAGCCCGCGCCGCCGGCGAACGGGGTCAGCGCGGACGCCGCGCCGGTGCAGACGATCGAGCCGCCGCCCGCGTGCTTGAGGTGCGGCAGCACCGCCTGGGTGACGAGGTACGTGGGGCGCACGTTGAGCGCGAACAGCCGCTCGAACTCGTGGATCGGCGTCTCGTCCACCGGCTGGTCGGCGGCGAACCCGCCGACGAGGTTGACGAGCGTGCGGATGTCCCCGGCGGCGCGCACCGCGCGGGCGACATCGTCCGGGTCGGTGAGGTCGGCGACGACCGTGCTCATGCCTTGGCGCGGCTCGAGGTCCGAACCGGCCTCGACGGGCACCACGACCCGCCAGCCGTCGGCGAGCAGTGCGGCGACGACGTGGCGGCCGAGACCTCCTGCGCCGCCGGTGACAAGTGCGGTGTGGCCGGGCATACGTGGCACCGTATCGTCCGAACCCGTGCCTAGGGTTTGCGCTCGTGCGCGTCCGAGAGCTCACCCCCGGGCAGGAGATCGACCAGGTCCTGATGGTCCGCGCCGCCGAGCCCCGCAAGCTCGTCCTCGGGGACCGCACGGGCACGCTCGAGGCCGCGCCGCGCGGGGATGTCGCTCCCGGCCTGTGCGTGCGGGTGAGCGGGCGGGTCGAGGGCCGCGGCCGGCTGGTCGTGGACGCGCTGCGCGTCGCCGAGCCGGACGAGTACGCGCTCGACGACCTGCTGGACGGTCCGCGGATCCCGGTCGAGCGCATGGAGTCCGACCTGCGCGAGCTGATCGCGACGATCCAGTGCTCGCACCTGCGCGCCCTGCTGGACGCCGTCTTCGGCGCCGGCACCGGGACCTGGGCGCTGTTCCGCGAGGCCCCGGCCGCGAAGCGCTACCACCAGGCCTACCGCCACGGCCTGCTCGAGCACTCGCTGACGGTCGCCCAGAGCGTGAGCGCCATCTCCGCGACGTTCGGCGGCGTGGACCGCGACGTCGCCGTGACCGGCGCACTGCTGCACGACATCGGCAAGCTCGACGCCTACACCGCCGACCCGCTGGCGATCGACCTCACCGACATCGGCAAGCTCCAGGGCGAGATCGCGCTCGGCTACTACCGCGTCCGCCGGCTGATCGAGGACCTCCCGGGCTTCCCGCCCGACCTCGCCGTCGCGGTCCTGCACATCATCCTCTCCCACCACGGGCAACTCGAGCACGGCTCACCGGTCGTCCCCTGCACCCGCGAAGCGACCCTCGTGCACATGATCGACAACCTCGGCGGGCGCCTGGGCTCGTTCGATCGGTTGGAGAAGGAGCTCCCGGACGGGTCGAACTGGTCGGGCTGGGACCGCGTGCTCGGCGGGGGCGCCTGGTTCGGGGCCACCCGCGCCGCCGCCTGACCCCGCGACCCCCTAAGCGCGAACGACAGCCAGGCCCGCGTGGCGCGTCGCCTGGACCGCGCCATAGGCACACAGCAGCGCCAGCGGCAACAGCGCGACCCGGTAGTCGAGATGGATCGAGACGAGCAGCCCGATCGCCGACTGGGCGACGATCGCCGCCCCGAAGCCGCCGACGTTCACCATGCCCGACGCGCTGCCGCCACCCTCGCGGGCGATGTCGAACGCGAGCATCGAGGTCGCTCCGCCCGCGCCGGTCAAGCACAGGACGGCGGCGAGGACCTCGACCGGCGGGTGGCCGCCGGGCCAGGCGAGGAGGAGGGTGAGCCCGGCGACGGTCAGCAGCGCGGCGCCGCTGGTCAACGGGCCTCGCCGCTGCGGGCGCCGGCCGGCGAGTGATCCCAACACCGGCGCGGAGAGGCCGAACGCGAGCACGGCGCCGGCCAGGAGCGCGGCGGCGGTGCCGCGGCCGAGGTGCTGGTCCTCGACGAGGTACGGGAACGCCCACAGGCCGGTCAGCGTCACGAACGGCGCCATCAGCGCGAAGTGCACCCAGAGACCGTGGCGGGTCGCGGGGGCCTGCCAGGTCCGCCGCAGCGCGAGCGCGCCGCGCGACGGCTCGGCCGCGCCGTCCGGGCGGTCCTGCAAGCGGTTGACGGCGAGGATCGCGAGAACCGCGGTGAGCACACCGCTGGCGGCGAACGTCGGCGTCCAGCCGACGTCGCTCAAAGCGGCGCTCAGCGGCGCGGTGCTGAGCAGTTGCCCGAACGCGCCGCACGCCGCCGTCAGCGCCGTCGCCAGCGCGTACCGTCGCGGCGGGAGCCAGTGCGCCGCGACGCGCAGGACGTTGAGGAACATGCAGGCGTCACCCGCGCCCACGAGCGCCCGCCCGGCGATCGCCGGCCCGAGGGCGGGGCTGAACGCGAACAGCAGCTCACCCACACCCATCGCCAGCAGCCCGACCGTCAGCGACCGGCGCGGCCCGAGCCGGTCGGCCAACACGCCCGCCGGCACCTGCATCGCCAGATAGACCGCCAGCTGCACGGTCGACAACACGGCGATCGCGCTCGTCGACACCCCGAACCGCGCGCTGGCGTCCAGCGAGGCCACGCCGAGGCTCATCCGATGGAAGATCGCCACCAGGTAGAAGGCCGCCGCCAAGCCCCACATCCGCCACGCCGCGTTCATGCATCCGCATGGTATCCAACTTGCATACAAGTCGCATACCGGGGTCTGTCCCCTGCATACAAGCCGCATGCACGTGTCTGGCACCGGTATGCGAGGTGTGTGCATCATGTGTGCATGGGAGAGGACGACCTGGAGTGGCCGCCGGACCCGATGGGAGAGCGGCCGAAGGTGAGCGCCAGCCGGCGGGCGTACGAGCACGTCAAGGAGCGGATCCTCGACGGGAGACTGCCGGGGACGTGGCTGCTGTCGGAGAACGACGTCGCGCAAGAGCTCGGCGTCAGCCGGACGCCCGTGCGGACCGCGTTCGGGCAGCTCGAGGCCGAGGGGTACCTGACGCTGTATCCCAAACGCGGAGCGGTGGTCACACCGATCTCGCCGCGGGAGGCCGAGGAGGTCATCGAGGCGCGCTGGGTGATCGAGCGGCACGCGCTGGAGCAGGCCTCGCCACAGCTCGGCGCGGAGCTGGCCGCGCTCGCCGACCCGGGCGAGAAGGACTTCGTCGAGGCCGACCGCGCCTTCCACCGCGCGCTCGTGGCCGGCACCGGCAACGAGATCCTGCTCGGCCTCTACGACACGCTGCGCGACCGCCAGCGCCGCATGCTGCGCGTCGGCTCACGCACCGATGAGCGCAAGGCGACCATCACCGCCGAGCATCGCGAGCTGGCGCAGGCGATCGCCGACGGCGAAGACGCGACCGGAATCCTCCGCCGCCACCTCGACGGGGCGCTCGCGGCGCTCCGCGGCCGCTAGGGCCGCGAGGGGTGGGGCGGCCGCGAGGTGGCGGCGGCCGGCGCGTGGTTCCCGCGGCGCGAGGTGGCGGCGGCCGGCGCGTGGCTCCCGCGGCGCGAGGCGGCGGCGGCCGGCGCGTGGCTCCGGCGGCGCGAGGTGGCGACGGCCGGCGTCGCGCCGCGAGGTGGCGGCGCGCTCCGCGGGCGCTAGCCGCCCACGAGCTTCCGGTGGTCCCAGGAGGCGGTGTGGCTGACGATGAACTGCAGCGCCACCCGCTTGGAGGCCTGCGCCGGCGTCACCTCGTACCCGCCTGACCCGTAGCGCGTGCCGAGCTCCGTCCCCACACCCGCCACGACGACCGGGTCGCGGTGGATCGCGCAGACGCACTTCATCATCACGCCGCGCAGCTGGTCGTACGTCTCGCCGGTCTCGACCTGGAGCGTGCAGCGCGAGTCGCGCTCCAAGTTGCGCACCTTCTGGGACTTGCCGTACGTCCAGCCCCAGATCTCGCCGTCGCGGACGACGAACCAGAGCGGCATCATGTGCGGCCAGGCGTCGCGCCCGATGGTCGCGCAGGTCACGGTCCGCTGCTCGTCGAGGAACGCCGCGACCTCGACCTCGGACATCGCGATCAAAGCGCGGCGGGAACTCATGTCGCCCGGGCGATCAGGCCCTCGGCGGCCGTCAACACGGCCTCGCGCGCGTCGGCGGGCTCGAGCACGACCGCGTCGCCCGCCTCCTTCAGGACCTCGCGCACCAGGAACTCGATGCCTTTGAACGTGATCTCGACGATGATCCGCCCGTCGGGCAGCTCGGCCAGGACGGTGCGCTGCTCGCGCACCCACCGCGCCTGCTCGGCCGAGATCAGCACCCGCGCCACCCGCGAGCCGCCGACCGTGCCGGTGCGCGGCCAGCCCGCGATGTCGGCGATCGGGTTCAGCCCCGCCCGCGGCTCGAAGTGCTCCACCCGCGCCGCCGCGCTCTTGATGCGGTCCAGCCGGAAGTGCCGGAGCCCGCGGCCCTCCTCCCAGGCGGCCACGTACCAGGAGTCCTTGCCGTTGAACAAGGCATACGGCTCGACGACCCGCTCGGAGTAGCGGTCCGACGCCTGGGTCCAGTACTCGAGCTCGAGCAGCCGGTTCTCGTGCACCGCGAGCTCGACCGTGTGCGTGATGTCGTCGTGCGCGATCGGGGAGACGATCTGCAGGCCTTCCTCGACCGGGTCGAACCCCAGCGCGTCGACGACCTTCGAGCGAGCGGTGCGCAGGTCGGCCTGCACCAGGCCGATCAGGTCGATCGCCGCGACCAGCGCCTTGGCCTCGATCGGCAGCAGCCGAGCCGGGTGGTCGAACGTGTCCGAGTAGGGCTCCGGGTCGACCTCGATCTCGCCGCTCGGCAGCACCTCGGCGTAGATCACGTACGCGCCACCGCCGAAGTTGACGACGTTCAGCACCGAGATGTCCTCGCGGAGCTCCTGCGGCGACATCTTCAGCTGCTCGCAGACGGCCTTCAGCTGCAGCGTCTCACCCGCCCGGCCCGCGGCGATCAGCACCGACGCCAGGGTCACGAGCCGCGCGAAGCGCTCCGGCCGGATCGCCGCGTCCGCGCCCCGCCCACGCCCGTTGGACTCCACGACCGGCGCCGGAGCCGGGACGAGCCCGGAGGCGACCGCCACCGGCGCCTCACCGCGATGTGCCTCGATCAGCTCGTCGACGCGCCGCCGCGCCTCGTCCACCAGCGCCGCCGGCCCGAGGATCCGCAGGCCGAAGCTCAGCGCCCACGAGATCAGCAGCCGCGGAAGCGCGTACCCGGTGCGGAACACACCCCCGTCGAGCGTGCCGTACGCGCCGTATTGGCGCTCCACGTACCACGCGACGTCCTCGGGGACCTCGACCTCGGCCACGCCGATCTCGTCGCCCAGCTGCCACGGAATCCGGTTCGCGTAGCCGCGGGGGTCGAAGTCCGAGGGGCGCTGGAAGTCGTGCTCGGCCTTGGTCGCGTAGGCGACCTTGCCCCGTATGCGAGAAAGACGGAAGACGCGAACGCCTTTACGCTCATGCGCATACCCGACCAGATAGAACTGCCCGCCCTCGAAGAGCAAGTGGTACGGGTCGACGCGACGCAGGGCGGTCTCGTCGCTCTGCATCGTGTGGTACTCGAACTCGATCCGCTTGCGCCGGTAGATCGCGGTGTCGATCTTCGCCAGCCGCGCGCTGACCTCGCCGCCGCCGGCCGAGGCCGTGATGCCCAGGCCGATCGTCTGGCGCGAGTCGCTGCCCAGCGGCGACGGCCGGCCCCACGTGATCTGCTGGAGCGCCAGGCGCAGCGGCTCGGCGTAGGCGAACTCGCCGTCGAGCAGCGTCAGCGCCGTCTGCAGCGCGGCGCGCTCGGAGTCGGTGAACGCGATCGGCGGCAGGTGGAATGCCTCCGGCGCGAGCGAGTAGTTCTCCTGCTCGGAGAACCCGTCCGCGGGCTTGTCGACGGACAGGTGGATTCCGAGTGCGTCGAGCTCCGCTCTGTCCGCATAAAAACGCCGCGCGAAGGCATCCTCGGTCATATCCGAGTATCCCTCGACGTCGCGGCGGATCTCCGTAGCCGTCACCGGACGGCGCTCTGCCATGAGATACGAGATCAGCGACAGCTGACGGATCAGCTTTTCCGTGTCCTTCGCCAAACTGCGCGACACCTTAGAGTGCGGCGGGCTCCGTAACCTTCAACCGCGCCGGAAATTCCGCCGTTTGTTGCCATGCCGTTACGCCTTGTTCTCGTCGAAGATCACCAGGCCCTCCGTGAGGGTCTCGAACTGCTGCTCGGTCGCGACGGCATCGAGGTGCTCGGGACGGCCGGTTCGGCGACCGAGGGCCGCGAGCTGGTCGAGCGCCTGAACCCGGACGTCTCGCTGATCGACATCCGTCTCGGCGACGAATCGGGGATCGAGCTGACGGCGCAGCTGATCGACGCCGACCCGGACCGCCGGATCGTGCTCTACACCGGCTCGAACGAGATCGAGCTGCTGATCAAGGGCCTCGACTCCGGCGCGCGCGGCTACGCGCTCAAAGAGGGCACGCAGATCGAGCTGCGCACGGCGATCACCACGGTCGCCGAGGGCGGGACCTACGTCGACCCACGCCTGCACCCGGCGCTGCTGTCCAGCAAGGCCACCAAGACGCAGAAGGGCCTCTCCAACCGCGAACGCGAGATCATGGACCTGCTCGCGCAGGGCCTGACCGGCGAGCAGGTGGCCGAGCGCCTCTACCTGAGCCCCGAGACGATCAAGACCCACATCCGCAACGCGATGAACAAGCTGGAGGCCAACACGCGGGTGCACGCGATCGCCATCGCCCTGCGCGAGGGCTTCATCTCCGCCCCGACGGGCTCGCAGTGAACGACAACGACCTCGTCCTCGACGCCGAGACCCGCAGAAAGCTGCGCCACGACCTGCGGACGCCGCTGACGATCGTCGCCGGCTTCGCCGAGGTGCTGGCCGGCGACCGCGAGATCTCTCAGTCGGACCGGCGCGAGTTCGCCGTCCGCATCCAGGACGCGGCGACGGAGATCCGCAAGCTCATCGACTCGGCACTGGAGTAGCCGCCCGGGCCAGCTTCTCCTGCTGGCGCTCAGGCGTGATCTCGACCACGTTCCAGGCGAGCTTGAACCGCCGCATCACGCGGATCACCAGCCCCGTCGGGTCGATCTCCCAGCTCTTGAGACCGTGGAAGGCGCTGCGCGGGAACGTGTGGTGGTTGTGGTGCCAGCTCTCCCCCATGCTCAGCACGGAGAGCCAGAACACGTTGGTCGAGTGGTCCTCGACGTCGAAGCGCCGGGTCCCGAAGAAGTGGCAGACCGAGTTGATCGACCAGGTGACGTGGTGGCCGAGGAAGACCCGCACCGCGCCACCCCACAGGGCGGCCTCGAACGCGCCCCGCCACGTGCCGGTGATCGCCAGGCCGATCGCGGCCGGGAGCGCGATGCCAACCGCCACCCAGAGCCCGAACGTCTTGTGGATGAACTGCATCCCGCGGTCCTCGTAGAGGTCGCGGCAGTAGCGCTGGTGCTCGCTCGTCCCGGAGCGCTCGAACAGCCAGCCCATGTGCGCGTACCAGAGGCCCGTGACCGCGCCCTTGAGGCCTGAGCCGTGGCCGTGGGGCGTGTGCGGATCGCCCTCCTGGTCGGTGTGCGCGTGGTGCTTGCGGTGATCGGCGACCCAGTTCATGACCGGGCCCTGCACCGCCATCGAGCCGATGATCGCGAGCGCATACTGCACTGGTTTGTAGGTTGCGAACGAGCGGTGGGTGAGCAGACGATGGAAGCCGAGCGTCACCCCCATCACCGAGATGACGTACATCACGGCCAGGACGGCGAGCGAGGTCCAGCCCACCGCCTTGTCCCAGAGCAGGACGACGGCGACCAGCACGCCGAACAACGGCAGGAAGACACCCGTGAGGTTGAGGATCTGGTGACCCCGCGTCATACCGTCATATCTACCCGTTAGGGAGGCCGAACTTCATGGCACCCCGCCACACTTGCACGGGCCGATTCTTGTAGCCTCGTGACAAATGTCCACGTTGTCACCGCCGTCGGCCGACGCGCTGCGGTCGACCTTGCCGGGGCTTGCGGACCAGATCGTCGCCGCAATCGCCGAGGAAGTCCCCGACTACGCGCGGCCGATGGAGGGCCGCTTCGGGGAGACCGTGCGCTTCGGCGTGCAGGTGGCGCTGAACCGCTTCGTCGACCTGCTCGTCGGGCAGGGCCCGCGTCATGCAAGGGACACGTACCGTCAACTCGGGGCCGGGGAGTACAAGCAGGGCCGGACGCTCGACGCCCTGTTGAGCGCCTATCGCGTCGGCGCCCGGGTCGCCTGGCGGCGCTTCGTCGACGCCGGGACGCAGGCCGGCTTCCCCGCCGATGCGCTCTATGACCTCGGCGAGGCGATGTTCGTCTACATCGACGAGATCTCGGCCGAGTCCGCCGCGGGGTTCGCCGAGGCGCAGTCCGAGGCCGCGGGCGAGACGCAGCGCCGCCGCCGGCGCCTGCTGCGGCTGCTGGTGCAGGAGCCGGCCGCTGACACCGAGGCGGTGCGGACGGCCGCGACCGCCGCGGGCTGGGCGCTCCCGCGCGTCCTGGCGGCGGTCGTCGCTGCCGAGGCCGACCAACCTGAGGGGCTCGCCGCCGCGCGCGGTGCGCCGGGGGCGTCGGAGGAACTGCTGGACGGGATCGCGGCGCGGCTCGCGCGCCGGCTCGGGCCCGGGGCCGTGGGCGCGGCCGTCGGCGGGCTCGCCGTCGTCCTGATGCCCGACCCGGACGGCCCCGGCCGGCGCAAGGCGCTCGAGGCCGCGTTGCACGGCGACCTCGGCGCGATCGGACCGGCGGTCGCGTGGCCCGAGGCCGCGGGGTCGCTGCGTCGCGCCGAGGCCGCCTTCCGCCTGGCCGCGCAGGGCCGCCTGGACGTCCAGAATCGGACCTCCCCATCGGAACAGGGCTTGATCGTCGCCGACGAGCACCTTCCCGCGCTGCTGCTCGCCGCCGCGCCCGGCATCTCCGCCGACCTCGCACGGACCCGGCTCGCGCCGCTCGACGGCCTCGCCGACGGGCCGCGCGAGCGGCTCGCGATCACGCTGCGCGCCTATTTGGACCGCCCCGGACAGGTCCAGGCGATCGCCTCCGCGCTGGACGTCCACCCCCAGACCGTCCGCTACCGCCTCAAGCAATTGCGTGAGCTCTTCGGCGAGCGACTGGAGGATCCGGAGGCGCGTTTCGAGCTCTCGCTGGCCCTTCGCGCCGCCGAGGGTCTGCGCTATTGATGTCGCCATGCGCCTTCTCGTCACCGGGGCAGCCGGCATGCTCGGCACGGACGTCGTCGCCGCGGCCGCCGACCACGACGTGGTCGCCCTTGCCCGCGCCGATCTCGACATCACCGACGCCGATGCGGTCCGCGCCGCGGTGCGCGACTCGCGCCCGGACGCGGTGATCAATTGCGCGGCGTGGACGAACGTCGACCTCGCCGAGACCGAGGAGGCGCAGGCGACTCAGGTCAACGGCGACGGCGCCGGTCATCTCGCCGCCGCCGCGGCCGAGGTGGGCGCGCACATCGTCCACGTCTCGACCGACTACGTCTTCGACGGCGCCGCGACGGAGCCGTATCCGGAGGACGCGCCGACGGGCCCGATCGGCGCCTACGGGCGCTCCAAGCTCGCGGGTGAGATCGCGGTCCGCGACGGTGCTCCGGAGCGCCACGCGATCGTCCGCACCGCGTGGGTGTTCGGCCCGCACGGCAAGAACTTCGTCGACACGATGCTGCGGCTCGGCGCCGAGCGCGACGAGCTGACGGTCGTCGACGATCAGCTCGGCTGCCCCACCTACACCGGCCACCTCGCGCCCGCACTGGTTCGCGTGGCCGAGGGGCGCCTGCACGGCGTCCTGCACGTCGCGGGCGGCGGCTCCTGCACGTGGTGGGACCTCGCGTGCGCGACGTTCGAGCGCGCCGGCCTGCATCCGACCGTCCACAAGGGCACGACCGCCGGCTTCAACGCGCCCGCGCCGCGGCCCGCCTTCTCCGTTCTCGGCAACACCCGCTCCGACGCGCCGGTCCTCCCGGCGTGGGAGGAGGGGCTCGCCGCCCACTTGCTCGCCAGAGAGGTCCTCGCGTCGTGAAGCTGCTCGTCACCGGCGGTGCCGGGTTCATCGGGGCGAACTTCGCCCACTACACCCTCCGCAACCACGCCGACTACGACGTCGTGGTGCTCGACGCGCTGACCTACGCGGGCAACCGCGAGTCGCTCAAGCCGGTGCAGGACGAGATCGAGTTCGTGCACGGCGACATCTGCGACGCGGCGCTCGTCGACCGGCTCGTGGGCGCGTGCGACATGGTCGTGCACTTCGCCGCGGAGTCCCACGTCGACAACTCGCTGCACGACCCCGCGCCGTTCATCCAGACCAACGTGGTCGGGACGTACACGATCCTCGAAGCGGTCCGCAAGCACGGCAAGCGCCTGCACCACATCTCCACCGACGAGGTCTTCGGCGACCTCGACCTCGACGGTGACGACCAGTTCACCGAGCAGACGCCGTACGACCCGTCATCGCCGTACTCGGCGACCAAGGCCGGCTCGGACCTGCTCGTCCGCGCGTGGGCCCGGTCGTTCGGCATCCACGCGACGCTGTCGAACTGCGCCAACAACTACGGCCCCTACCAGCACGTCGAGAAGTTCATCCCGCGCCAGATCACGAACGTCTTCACCGACGCGCGCCCGAAGCTCTACGGCCTGGGCGAGAACGTGCGCGAGTGGACCCACGTGGACGACCACAACGAGGCCGTGCACCTGATCCTGAGCAAGGGCGCGCCGGGCGAGACCTACCTGATCGGCTCCGGCGACGAGCGCAACAACAAGGAGATCCTCGAGCTCATCCTCGAGCTGCTGGACGAGCCCGCGGACGCCTACGACCACGTCCCGGACCGGCCAGGCCACGACCTGCGCTACTCCAACGACTCGACCAAGATCCGCACCCAGCTCGGCTGGACGCCCCGCTACGGCGACTTCCGCGCGGGCCTGCAGGCCACCATCGACTGGTACCGCGCCAACGACTGGTGGTGGAAGCCGCAGAAGCAGGCAACCGAGGCGCGCTACACGCAGCTCGGAAGATAAAGGGGCCTGACCCCTTTAGGTTTGGTGTAGTTGCGCGCACACCTAGGGTGATCCGCGTGGGCGCGCGCCGCGTGCCCAATGTGGAGGCATGTTCCTCCTCCCCAAGCTCCTGATCTCCACCGCGGCGGTGCTCGCCGTCGCCGCGCCCGCGGCGCACGCCGCCACCGACACCGTCGTCGCGACCACCGCCAAGCCGACCCCGCTGGCCGCCGACGGCGGCAACGTCCTCTACAGCGCGTGGGACGGCTCCGAGTACCGGCTCACCCAGCTCGGCGGCGACCCGATCGACGTCGCCGGCTCGTCGAAGCCGTTCGTCGTCGACCTCGACGGCGACATCGCCGTCTACCCGCGTGACGGCAAGCTCTTCTCGTTCGACCTCGGCACCCGCGAGGAGCGCGACCTGCGCGCGAACGGCGCCGTCGCCGGCTCGGTCTCCAACGGGCGACTCGTCTACGCGACCCAGAAGGCGATCTACGTCCGCGCCCACGGTAAGACGACGAAGGTCGCCGACAAGGAGGCGTTCAGCCTCGACTCGCACAACTCGCGCTTCACGTTCTCGGGCTCGCGCGAGTGGAGCCATGAGCCGTGGCTGGCGAGCCAGACGTCGCTCACGCGGCTCACGCGCGTGCCCGGCGGCGGCGCCTCGCCCGCCTTCTTCGACACGCTCAATCCGACGTTCTCCGGCAACGCGATCTACTGGATGCTCAGCCGCGAGGGCGAGAAGCCCTACAGCGAGATCCATCGCTTCAACCGCAAGCTGGACCGCGACGAGCGGGTGGCGCTGACGATCCCGGGCCCGGCGCGCGGCTTCGCCTACGACGACGGCCGCGCGTACTACTCACTCGGCACCGAGATCCACGAGGTCACCGGTCTCGCCTTCGAGAAGGCGCCCCGGATCCGCATGTACTAGCCAGAAGACCTCGACCTCGGGCACTTCCTGCCAGGGGCCGTAGATCTCCCAGCGCACGCCCGTCCTGACCAGGCCGTGCTCCGCGATGTGGCGGAGCACGGCCTCGTGCGTCTCGCCGAGGCGCTCGTACGGCCCGCGGTGGGTCATGCCGACGGCGGGACCCGCGGGAAGCTCGGACTGGATGACGCGTCCGCCGGGGGTGAACTCGCCGCGCGGGAGCACACCCACCTCGACGTGCGGGACGTCGTCCAGGTAGACCATCACGTTGCGGCCCTGCGCGTGCTCGCGGACCTCGTCGAGCAGCACGCGCCACAGGCGCGGGAACTCGTTCCAGTCCGTGGCGGTCGCGACGACCGCCGTCACCCGTCCTGACGGCGCGCTCAGCTGCCGAGGGCGGACGCCTTCCACGTGCCGCCCTCCTTGACGAACGTGAAGGTGGCCGTCTGGCCGTCCTTGCCCTGGCGGACCTGGGCGGTGGCGTTGTTGCCGTTGATCTTGACGCTCGTGACCTGCAGGTCGTAGTCGCTGGCGTCCTTGATCGCGCGGTCCATCTCGGCGATGCAGTCGCCGCCCGCGGACTTGAGCTCGGTGACGAGCTGCTTGGCCAGGATGTCGTTGCAGATCTTCTCCGCGTTGCCGCGGCTGCCGGCCTGCGCGAGCGCGTCCACGACCTTCACGACGTCCTGCTGGGCGCCCGTGAACTTGCTGTTCTGGCTGGTGGTCGCGGTGCCGCACGCGCTCAGGAGGAGCGCGAGAACGGCAGCGATGAGCGCGGCGCGAGGCATGCGTCAGAGAGCGTAGCCGCCGGTACGCTCTGATGGTCCGATGGCCGCCTTGGAAGCGCTCAACGAGGCGGTCGTGGACTGCCGTAGATGCCCGCGTCTCGTGGACTGGCGGGAGCAGGTCGCGCGCGAGAAGCGAGCCGCCTACCGCGAGTGGGACTACTGGGGCAAGCCGATGCAGGGCTTCGGCGATCCCGCCGCGCGGGTGCTGATCCTCGGCCTCGCGCCCGCCGCGCACGGCGGGAACCGCACGGGCCGGATCTTCACCGGCGACCGCTCGGGCGACTTCCTGTTCGCGTCGCTGCACCGGGTCGGGCTCGCCAACCAGGCCGAGTCGATCCAGCGCGGTGACGGGCTCCAACTGCGCGGCGCCTACATCGTCGCCGCCGTCCGCTGCGCGCCGCCCGCGAACCTGCCGACGCCGGAGGAGCGGGCGAACTGCGCGGAGTGGCTCGAAGGCGAGGTCGCGCTGCTGCCAGACGTCCACGTGGTCGTCTGCCTCGGCGGCTTCGCGTGGGAGAGCGCGCTGCGGCTGCGAAGCGTGCTCGGCGGGACGGCGATGCCCCGCCCGAAGCCGAAGTTCGGGCACGGCGTGGTCGCCGACGGTGACCCGTGGCCGCTGCTCGGCTGCTTTCACCCGTCCCAGCAGAACACGTTCACGGGCAAGTTGACGCCGCCGATGATGGACGCGGTGTTCGGGCATGCCCGCGAGATGGCGTGGGGCGCGTGACGGGCGCGGCGCGCCCGTGAGCGAGCCCGGCAATCGCCTTCGCGGGACCACCCGTGCGGTTTCGGGCATCCCGGCGGTGGCGCTGTGAGCCGCTACGGCGACATCCTGCGTTCGCGCTACGTGGCGGCGCTGGTCGCGTCGTCGCTGCTGGCGCGGCTGCCGATCGGGATCAACGCGCTCGCGATCGTCCTCTACCTGCGCGAGCGGACCGGCTCGTTCGCGATCGCCGGCGCGGTCTCCGGGACGCTCGCGTTCGGGTCGGCGGTCGGCGCCCCCGTGCAGGGCCGGCTGGTGGATCGCATCGGCGCACGCCGGGTGCTCGTCCCGCTGGCGTGCGTGCACGCGCTCTCGCTGGGCGCGATCGTCGGCTTCGCCGAGCTCGACCTGCCGACGGCGCTCCTGCTCGTGGCCGGCTTCGTCGGCGGGTTCGCGATCCCGCCCACCTCGTCCGTGCTGCGCTCGATGTGGACCGACCTGCTCGAGCCACGCCTCTATCAGGCCGCCTACGCGCTGGACTCGACCCTGATCGAGGTGGTGTTCATCAGCGGCCCGCTGCTGACCGCGGTGATCGCCGCGATCTTCTCGCCGGCGGGCGCCCTGATCGTCTCGGCCGTGGCCGTCGTGGTCGGCAACACGGTGTTCACCGCGCTGCCGCCGACCCAGCACGTCGAGCGCGAAGAGGAACACCACGAGGGCGGGCTGCTGGGCGCGCTCGCGTCGCCCGGCGTGCGCACGCTCGTGCTGATCTCGCTGCCGACGGGCGTCGGGCTCGGCATGCTCGAGGTCGGGATCCCGGCCTTCAGCCGCGCGGAGGGCACAGCCGCGGCGGCGGGCGTCCTGCTCGCGCTGTGGTCGTTCGGCAGCCTGATCGGCGGCCTTCTCTACGGCACCCTGCCGCGGCCGTGGGGCCTGTTCCGCACCCACCTGATCGTCGGCGGGCTGCTGCCGCTGACGCTGCTGCCGCTGGCGGTCGCCCCGTCGGTCTGGGTGATGGGCCTGCTCGTCCTCCCGGCCGGCTGCTGCATCGCGCCGCTGCTCGCCACCCGCAACGAGCTCGTCGGCGGCGTCGCTCCGCCCGGTATGCGCACCGAGGCCTACACGTGGCCGATCACGGCGTTCGTCGGCGGGATCGCGATCGGCGCGGCGGTGTGCGGGGCGCTGGTCGAAGGCCCGGGCTGGCGGACCGCGTTCGTCATCGCCGCGGCCGTCTCCGCGTTGGGCGCCGTCATGGCCGTGGTGTGGCGTCGCACCGTCGTGCCGATTCCGGTCACTACCTGACCGCAAATCGTCGTACCGTACGGTGCTGTGATGGCCGATCCCCTCGCTCACTTCACCCCACAGGTACGCGAGTGGTTCGGGCGTGCGTTCGCGGCGCCGACGGCCGCGCAGGAGCAGGCGTGGCCGGCGATCGCGACCGGCGAGCACGTCCTGATCTCGGCGCCGACGGGCTCGGGCAAGACGCTCGCCGCGTTCCTCTACGGGCTGGATCGCTTCGTCGCGAAGCCGACCCATGAGCAGACGCGGCTCGTCTACGTCTCCCCGCTGAAGGCGCTGTCGTACGACGTGGAGAAGAACCTGCGCGCGCCGCTGCGTGGGATCGGGGCGGAGCTCAACGTCGCGATCCGGACCGGTGACACGCCGCAGAAGGAGCGGCGCGACATGGTCAAGCACCCGCCGGACGTGCTGATCACGACACCGGAGTCGCTCTATCTGATGCTCACCTCCGGCGCCCGGGAGATCTTCGAGGGCACGGAGACCGTGATCCTGGACGAGATCCACGCGGTCGCGCAGACCAAGCGCGGGGCACACCTGGCGATCACGCTGGAGCGACTGGTCGAGCAAGCGGGCCGCGACGTGCAGCGGGTCGGCCTCTCGGCGACCCAGAACCCGCTGGAGGAAGTGGGCCGCTTCATGGTCGGGCCCAAGCGGCGCGTGACCGTGGTCGACACCGGCGTGCGCAAGCCGCTGGACTTGAAGATCCACGTCCCGGTGGAGTCGATGGTCGAGCCGGAGCAGATGGACCTCGAGCTGGACCCCTTCGCGGGCGGCGAGGCCACGCGCAAGTCGATCTGGCCCGCGATCTACCCCGAGCTGCTCAAGCTGGTCAAGGAGCACCGCTCGACGCTGATCTTCGTCAACAACCGCCGCGCGGCGGAACGGTTGGCGCTGCGGCTCAACGAGCTCGCCGAGGAACCGCTGGCGCGGGCGCACCACGGCAGCCTCGCCCGTGAGGAGCGGCTGGTCGTCGAGGAGCAGCTCAAAGCGGGCGAGCTCCCCTGCCTCGTCGCGACGTCCTCCTTGGAGCTGGGCATCGACATGGGCGCGGTCGACCTCGTGCTGCAGGTCGAGTCGCCGAAGTCGGTCACGGCCGGCCTGCAGCGCATCGGGCGCGCGGGCCACAACGTCGGCGACACCTCGAAGGGCCGGATCTTCCCCAAGTTCCGGGCGGACCTCCTCGAATGCGCGGTCGTCGCGCAACGCATGCGCGAGGGGTTGATCGAGACCACCGTCGTCCCGCGCAATCCGCTCGACGTGCTGGCGCAGCAGATCGTGGCGATGGCGGCGTCGGCCGAGGACGAGGTGCTGTCGGTCGACGTGCTGGCGGCGATGCTCGCGCGGACCTACACCTACTCCGAGCTCTCGCGACAGCAGCTCGAGAACGTGCTCGACATGCTCGACGGGCGGTATCCGTCCGAGGAATTCGGCGAGCTGCGGCCGCGGATCGTGTGGGACCGTGTGGCGGGGACGATCCGGGCGCGGAAGGGCTCGCGCGCGTTGGCGATCACCAACGCCGGCACGATCCCGGACCGTGGCCTGTTCTCGGTCAACCTCCCGGACGGCCGCCGCGTCGGCGAGCTCGACGAGGAGATGGTCTACGAGGCGCGCGCGGGCCAGGTCTTCCTGCTCGGCGCGTCGTCGTGGCGGATCGAGGAGATCACCCGCGACCGCGTGATCGTCACCCCGGCGCCGGGCGTGCCGGGCGCCGTTCCGTTCTGGAAGGGCGACGGCCTCGGGCGCCCACGCGAGCTCGGGGAGGCGATCGGCGCCTTCGCCCGCTGGGCGGTCGAGCAGGACAAGGAGACGCTCGCCGACGGCTACGACCTCGACCCGAAGGCGGCGTCGAACCTGCTCGAGTACCTGCGCGAGCAGCAGGAGGCGACGCGGGTCATCCCGAGCGATCGCACGATCGTGATCGAGCGCTTCCGCGACGAGATCGGCGACTGGCGGGTCTGCGTGCTGTCGCCGTTCGGCGGCCGCGTCCATGCCGCCTGGGGACTGGCGTTGAGCGCTCGCATCCGCGAGGTCTACGGCCTGGAGTCGGACGCCATCTGGTCCGACGACGGCATCATCGTCCACCTCCCCGACGCCGACGAGGCGCCCGGCGAGGAGCTCGTGATGATCGAGCCGGACGAGCTCGAGGACCTCGTGGTCGGCGAGCTGGGTGGGTCGGCCCTGTTCGGGGCGCGGTTCCGCGAGAACGCGGGACGCGCGCTGCTGATCCCGCGGGCGTATCCCGGGCGGCGGACACCGCTCTGGCAGCAGCGGCTCAAGTCGCAGTCGCTGCTGGAGGTCGCGCGCCGCTACGCGCAGTTCCCGATCGTGCTCGAGACCTACCGCGAGGTCCTGCGCGACGTGCTGGACCTGCCGGGCCTGCACGAGCTGCTGACCAAGCTGCACCGGCGCGAGCTCTCGCTGGTCGAGGTCGAGACGCAGACCGCCTCGCCGTTCGCGTCCTCGCTGCTCTTCGACTACGTCGCGACCTACATGTACGAGGGCGACCAGCCCAACGCCGAGCGGCGCGCGGCCGCATTGGCGCTCGACCGGGAGCTGCTGCGCGAGCTGCTCGGCCAAGAGGAGCTGCGCGAGCTGATCGACCCGGGCGCGCTGGAGACCGTCGAGGCCGACCTGCAGCGGCTCTCGGATCGCACACGGGCGGACACGGTCGACGCGCTGCACGACGTGCTGCGCAGGGTCGGCGACCTCACCGTGGACGAGGCCTTGGCGCGCGGCGGGACCGTCGCGTGGCTGGAGCAGCTGCGAGGCGAGCGGCGCGCGGCGCTGCTGCGGGTGGGGGGCGAGCAGCGCTGGGTCGCGGCCGAGGATGCCGGCCTGTTCCGCGACGCGCTGGGCGCGGTCCCGCCCTCGGGGCTGCCCGAGGCGTTCATCGCCGACGTCCCGGACGCGATGGAGCGGCTCGTCCGCCGCTACGCCCGCACGCACGGTCCATTCGAGGGCCGGGCGTTGAAGGACCGCTACGGCCTCGACCTCACGCCGGTGCTCGAGCGGCTCGAACAGGGTGGCCATCTCGTGCGCGGCGAGCTGCGCCCGGGCGGGACGCAGCGCGAGTGGTGCGACCCGGAGGTGCTGCGACGGCTCCGGCGGGCGTCGCTGGCCGCGCTGCGGGCCGAGATCGAGCCCGCCGACCAGCGCGCCTTCGCCCGCTTCCAGGCCTCCTGGCAGGGTGTCGACCGCCACCCGCCGACCGGCGCGGGAATCGACCGGCTGCGCGAGATCCTCGTCCCGCTGCAGGGACTGCCGCTGCCGCTGGAGGTGTGGGAGCGCGACGTGCTGCCGCGGCGCACCGGCGCGTACTCGCCCGCGTGGATGGACCAGCTGTGCGCGGCGGGCGAGATCGTCTGGATCGGTGCCGGCGCCCTGGGTCGCCGGTCCGGACGGGTCGCGCTGTACTTCCGCGACGACGCGCAGCTGATCGGCCCGCCGCCGCGTTCCGGCGAGCCACCGTCGGAACCGGTCCACGAGGCGGTGCGAGCGCGCCTGCAGGCCGGCCCGTGCTTCTTCACCGACCTGCTGACCGACGTCGGCGGATTCACGACCGAGGAGCTGCAGAACGGACTGTGGGACCTCGTGTGGGCGGGCGAGGCGACCAACGACGCGTTCGCGCCGCTGCGCTCGCCGAAGCTCACCGCCACCCCGGCGTGGTCGCAGCGCGCCCGCGCCTCCCGCCGGTCCTTCAGCGCGCGCCGCCGCGGCGGCCAGCCGGCCGTCCAGGGCCGCTGGTCGCTGACCACGTCGCTGTTCGGCCGCGACGAGGATCCGGTCGCGCGGCGCCGCACGCAGGCCGAGCTGCTGCTCGAGCGCTACGGCATCGTCACCCGCGAGCAGGTCCTCGCCGAAGGCATCCCGGGCGGGTTCTCCTCGCTCTATGACTCGCTGGCCGCGCTGGAGACGATCGGCGTGGCGCGCCGCGGCTACTTCGTCGAAGGGCTCGGCGGCGCGCAGTTCGCGCTTCCGGGCGCGGTCGAGCGCCTGCGCGCGCAACGCGACGACGACGCGGCGCCGCCGGTCGTCCTCGCCGCCACCGACCCCGCACAGCCCTACGGCGCCGCGTTGAAGTGGCCGGACACGCCCCGGCGCCCGGCCCGTCAGGCCGGCGCGTACGTGATCCTGGCGGGCGCGGAGCCGGTGCTGTTCGTCGAGCGGGGCGGGAAGGGCCTGCAGATCCTCGTCGAGGCGGACGATCCCCGCATCAAGCCGTCGCTGGAGGCGCTCACCGAATCCGTGCAGCGCGGCCGGATCAAGCGCCTCGCGCTGGAGAAGGTCGACGGGGAGTCGATCATCGGGTCCGTCTACGAGGAGACGCTGCTCGACCTCGGCTTCCGCCCGGGCCCGCGCAAGCTCACGCTGACGACGTAGCACGGAATAGCTGGACGGTCCCGGCGTCCTCTCTGACATGTCCAGGCTCGCCGAGGAAGGCTTCGCCCGCGCGGCGCTCCAGTCCGGGTGTCGGTTCTCCGCGGGCCTCGCCGAGGCGCGGGCGTTGATGGCCACCGGCCGCCCGGACGCTGCCGAGCGCCTGCTCGCCGACCTCACCGCGCCGGACGAGCGCGGGGCGACGACCCTGGCGCTCGTCCGCGCCTGGAACCTCTTCTGGACGCTCGACCGCCCCGCCGACGCCGAAGCGGTCCTCACGGCGCGCACCGCCGCGCCGGAGCTGCACGCACTGCGGGCGCGGTTCGCCTTCGCGCAGGGGGATCCGCTGGCCGCGCTGGCGCTGGCGGCGCCGGTCGAGGCGGACGAATGCGCGCCCGAGGCCGCGCGGGTCCGCGCGGCGGTCGCGATGGCCGAGGCGCTCGCGGTGTGCGGGCGGCGCGACGAGGCGGTCGCGGTCGCGCGGCGCTGGGAACCCGCCTCGCAGCGGCAGCTGGCCGGAGCGCAGGCGCTCGCGCACTGGCTCGCCGGAAGCCTCCACGAGGCCACGTACGAGGCCGAGCGCGCCTACGCGGCGGCGACCGACGAGCAGGGCTGGGCCGTCGCCGCGCTGCTGCTCGGCCACGTCTGGCTCTCGCGGGGCGACACCGAGGCCGCGCTGCGCTGGTTTCGCGAGAGCGCGGTCCTGCTGCGGGGGTCGGACCCCGTCGCGATGCGCCCGGCCGCGCTCGCGGGCATGGCCCAGGCGGCGGCGCAGGCGGGCGATGCCGCCCACGCGCGGGCGGCGATCGCGGAGCTCGACCGCATCCCGCATCCCGCCGGCCGCGGCGTCGGCGAGGAGCTCGGCCTGGCCCGCGCCTGGACCGCCCATGTCTCCGGCGATCGCGACGGCGCCGTGGCGATCGCGCAGACGGTGCTGGCCGCCGCGGAGGCCCGCGGCGCGGACGGGTTCGCCGCGCGCGCCCGCGCCGAGCTCACCCGCCTGTCGGCGCGAGATTGACCGCCGTGGCGATCAGCTCGCCCGCGTCGTCGGGGATCAGCTCGATGCTCGACACCACGGCACCCGGGCGGATGCGCGGGTCCGAGCAGCCGGCGTAGCCGTAGTCGTCGTCACCGCCGAGGTCGACCACGGTCTCCTGCGTATCCTCCTCGTCCGGCGGCGCGGCGTCGTCCTCCGGCGCCTCGCCCGACACGTCCTCGGTCGTCTCGACGAACCCCTGGTCCTCGTCGCTGCCCGCGCACAGCGTGTCGTCGACCAGCACGTCGAGCTCTGGGCCGTGGAAGCGGCGGACGGTCAAGACCGTGCCGTCGAACGCGGTGATCACCCCCGCGTTCTCGTCGCCGTCGCGAACCCCGTCGCCATCGGTGTCGGGCTGGAGCGGATCGGCCGCGGCTCTCAGCTCGTCGCCGTCGCGCAGGCCGTCGCGGTCGGTGTCGGCGCGCCGCGGGTTCGTCCGCAGCGCGTACTCCTCGCGGTTCTTGAGCCCATCGCGGTCGGCGTCCTTCGCGCGCCACGCGCCGTGCAGGTCGTAGCGGTGCGCCCAGCGGTCCAGCTTGCCCGCCGCGAAGGCAGGGTGCGGCACGACGAGCGCCAGCAAGATGGCGCCGCCGGGAATCCAGGTACGCATGTGGGTCCTCGGGGGAGTCTCGGGGAAAGTACGGGGCCCGAGGCGTGGGTACCCGCCTTCTGGACGCTGCTACCCGTTTTCTAAAGGCGTCCAGGCGATGTGTCCGAACGCGGTCCGGAGCTTGGCGCCGCGAGCCGGGTTGAGCGACTCGACCCAGGCGATCCGGCCCAGCAGCACCGTGGGGTCGAGGCCGGCGGGACCGTCGTGCGCCGCCCGATGCAGGGTCGCCTTCAACCGCTCGTACTCGACGCGCGGCACGTTCGGGTGGGCGTTGACGACGACGCCCGTGACCGTCTGGCGGCGCCCACGGCCCATCACCCGCGTCTTGCCGGCGTTCACCTGGAAGCCCTCGTCGCGCGCGATCCCGCCGATCGCCGCGACCGGCGTCCGCAGGTGGGTGTCGCTGGAGAACACGAGATCGTCGGCGTAGCGCGAATAGCGCGCGCCGACGGCGGCGGCGAGGCCCGACAGGCGCCGGTCGAGCGCGAACGCGGCGAGGTTGGCCAGCGCGGGTGAGGTCGGGGCGCCCTGCGGGAGGTGCGGCGCCGCCAGCCGGCGCGAGAGCCGCCAGTGCCCGGCGACGGACTCTCCGGCCGGCACCGCGTTCGTGCAGAGCCCGGTGAGCACGTGCGCGACGCCCTCCGGATACCCGCAGGCGCGGAAGATCCCGAACACCCGCGCCGCCGTCACGCCCGCGAAGAAGTCCTCCAGGTCCACCCGCACCACGACGCGCCGCCCCACGTGCGTCGCGGCGTGCGTGCGCGCCGAGCGCCCACCGACGAACCCGTGCGCCGCCGGGTGGACCGGCACGAAGGCCAGCACCTCGCGCAGGAGCCGCCGCTGCAGCGCCTTCAGGCGCGGCTTCGGGGCTTCCAGCACCCGTGGCGGGCCGGACGCGCGAGGCAGCCGCGTGTACCGGTAGTGGCGCAGCCGCTCGTCGTCCACCACCCGCTCGAGCCCGCGCACGTCGGCGAACCACTCCAGCTCGCCCACCTCCAGCCCGAGGAACGCCGCCAGGTCGCCGACCGTGTCGATCCGCGGCACCGGCCAGCGGGCGAAGCCCATGGCGGGGTGGAACGTGGGCTGCCGGAGGATGCGCGGCGGCAGCCGCACCCTTCGCGGGATCGCGTGCTCGATGTACGCGACCAGCTCGCGGCGGCGGTCCAGCGGCGGCCGGCGATACGCGTCGACGACCTCGATCGCCAGCGGTCGCAGCCACGCGCGCCGTCCGAGCGCGCGCCGCGCCCGCCGCTGGAGCTCCTCGAAGTGCCACTCGCCGCTCAGGAACGCGACCGCGAGGACCTCGGAGACCTCACGCCGGGTCAGCACAGGCGACGACGCCGCCCGACGGCTCTCGTCGTGCGTGCCCCGCACTGCACGGAACGGCAGCCGGGGGCACGCGATGCTCTGCGGTGGTCAACGTTCTCTCCCCGAGGAACCCTCGGAGACGCACCTCTGATGGTGCGGGCTCGGGCGGGCATCGTCGCGGGCGGCACCATACTCAGACGAGGTGCCTGAAGGCGACACCATCCACTACGCGGCGAACCGGATCCGCCCCGTGCTGGAAGGCCGCGTGCCCGACCGGATCGAGACGCCGCACCCGCGTTTTCGCCGCGACCGCTGGCCGGAGCGCCTCGCGGGCCAGACGGTCACGAGCGTCGACGCGCACGGCAAGCACCTGTTCCTGCGCTTCGAGAACGGCCTCGTCATCCACTCGCACCTGCGGATGACCGGCAAGTGGCGGGTGCGCGACGCGGCGACGTACGAGCCGCCGCGCAACACGTGGTTGATCCTGCGTGCCGCCGACAAGGTCGTCGCGCAGATCAACGGCCCGGTGCTCGAACTGATGACCCAGAGCCGCACCCGCTTCGACCAGCGGATCGCGGGCCTCGGGCCGGACATCCTGGCGCCGGCCCTCGACGAAGCGGGAATCCTGCGGCGGCTGCGGACCGACGACCCCACCCGCGCGATCGGCGACGCCCTGCTCGACCAGCGGATCGTCGCCGGCATCGGGAACATGTGGAAGGCCGAGGGCTGCTTCCACGCGGGCATCGACCCCTGGCGGCGCACCGGCGACGTGTCCGACGAGGAGGTGCTCGCGATCATCCACGAGACCCGCCCGCGGATGCAGGAATCCGCGCTCGGCGGCATGCAGGAGCGCTTCAAGGTCGTGCACGGCCACGCGGGCGAGCCGTGTCCGCGGTGCGGCGCCAAGGTGCAGGCACGCGGGCAAGGCGACGACAACCGGACGACATACTGGTGTGCGGGATGTCAGCGATGAGGCGCATCGGGCACAAGGGGGCGGATCTGATCGTCCCCGGCAACACGCCGGCGTCCTTCGACGCGGCGCTCGCCCACGGCGTCGACATGATCGAGTTCGACGTGCTCCCCGAGAATCAGCACGAGCCCGCGAAGGGCCGGCTGCTGCTCGCGCACGACTACGAGCACGTCGCCGAGGCTCCCACGCTCGACGAGGGCCTGGCGCACCTCGCGTCCGCGCCCTTCGACGGGCTCGAGTTCGACGTCGACCTGAAGCTGCCCGGCTACGAGGACCGCGTCGTCGCCGCCTTGCGCGAGCACGACCTGGTCGGCCGCGTGCTCATCTCGAGCAACTGGATGCGGTCGCTGATCGTGCTGCGCGAGCTGGAGCCGAAGCTGCGCCTCGGCTACTCGGTGCCGCGCCTGAAGAAGGACCCGACGCAGGCGTGGCTGACCAAGCTGCCGGCGTACGCGCTGGCGGCCTGGGTGCGATTCAAGCTCCCGTCCTCGATCAAGGTCCACATGGCCGCGGGCCGCTGCGACGCGCTGATGTGCCACTGGCGGCTCGTCTCGCCGCGCCTCGTGCGCGCCGTCAAGGAGGCGGGCGGCGAGCTCTACGTGTGGACCGTCGACGACGGCCCGCGGATCGGCCGGCTGGAGAAGCTCGGCGTGACCGGCGTCATCACCAACGACCCCCGCCTCTTCGGTCAGCTCCCGCCAAGCGCGCACGTCGCGGCCGAGTAGCCGACCGGGTCCGAGCCCGCGGCGGACTTGTGCCCGCCGTCCGTGGCGACCTCGGCGGTGCGTGGCAGCGCGTCGCCCTTGCGCCAGCGGAACCGGACGACGCCGCGCAGCGTGACCGGCTTCGACGGCTTCGTGAAGCTGAACGACCAGCCGGACTCGACCGGGACGCCCTTGGCGGTCCCGACCAGGCGCCAGCCGGAGTCGGCGTCCTCGACGTCGGCCCACGTGTCCTCGTCGACCTTGTACTGGACGCGGAAGCGCATCGAGAGCCGCACGCCCTTGGGCGAGCCGGGCATCGAGGCGCGGATGCCGATCGTGTCCGGCTGCTTGGCCGTGTCGCACACGTTGACGGTCGCCCACGGCTGCGGGTCGCGCGCCGAAGCGGCCGACGGAGCCAGCAACAGAACCAGACCTGAAAGAGTCAGCGCGATCCGCATACGACGGGCGGAAAAATCTAGCGTCGATTTGTGATGGATCCCATGGGCGATCGTAGTAAGGGTGTGACGACGGCCACCACCGCGACTCTTCCCGCCACCGCGGCGCGCGCGCTCGACTTCGACGCGCTCTACCGGGACGCGCGGGACGACGTCTTCGCCTACACCGCGACGCTTCTGCGAGACAGCGCCGCCGCCGAGGACGTCACCGCCCAGGCGTTCGAGCGCGCCTACAAGCGCCGCTCCCGCTTCGACGCCCGCCGCGGCTCCCCGCGCGCGTGGCTGTTCGGCATCGCCCGCAACGCCGCCCTGGATGAGCTGCGGCGCCGCAAGCGCGTCGAGACGACCGATCTCCCCGCCCCGTCGTCCGAACCCGGACCCGACGAGGCGGCTGAGCTGGCCGCCGAGCGCGACGCCGTCCGCCGCGCCCTCGGCACGTTGCCGGCGAAGGACCGCGAGCTGATCGCGCTCAAGTACCACGCCGACCTGACCAACGGCGACATCGCCGAGGTCCTGGGCATCAACGCCAACCACGTCGGCACGCTCCTGCACCGTGCCATGACCAAGCTCCGGGAGGCCGTCGATGCCTGATCTCGAGATGCTCCTGCGAGACGTCCGTCCCGTCCCGAACCCCGCCTGGGCCGCAAGCCTGGACAAGCGGGCGGCCGCCGGGTTTCCGTCGCCGCCCTCGTTCCCCAAGAGGGTCCTGCGCGGCATCCGCAACCACTTCGCGGCGCTCTCGCTGGCCACGGCCACCGTCGGCGCGTTGTTCGTGACCGTCCTGGTGATCTCGAACCTCGACACCGGCAGCAACGACGACTCCGGCGCGACGCGCGCCGCGGTGCCCGCCGCGGCGCCGGAGAGCTCCAAGAGCGCCTCGGGCGCGGGCTCGACCCCGGACGTCGCGACGGCCCCGCCGCTGGCTCGCGACAGCGCGGGCGGGGTGGCCGGCGAGGACCGGTCGGTGCTCAAGAACGCTTCGATCACGCTCACTACAACGGTCGGCGAGGTCCAAGGTCTCTCTGATCGCGCGATTCGCGTCGCGGACACGCTCGGCGGCTACGTCGCCAGCTCGAGCGTCGACTCGAGCGGGTCGCACGCCACCGCCACGCTGGAGCTCAAGGTCCCGTCGGCCAAGCTCGACACCGCGCTGGCCCAGCTCTCCAAGCTCGGCCACGTCAGCTCGCGCTCGCAGCAGACGCAGGACCTGACCGACCAGCGCGCCGTGTTCGAGGCCGCCGTCCGCGACGCCCGAGCCGACCGCCAGGGTCTGCGCAACCGTCTCGCCAAGGCGACGACCGACAAGCAGCGCGACCGCCTGCGCGCCCAGCTCAACCGCGCCGGCCGCCGGGTCACCAGCGCCGAGCGCCAGGTCGCCCAGCTCGACTCCACCGTGTCCTACGCGACGATCGATCTGACGATCCGCGGCAAGAAGGAGAGCGGCGGCACGGCCGTCCCCGGCGACCGCTGGACGCCCGGCGACGCGCTCAAGGACGCGGGCCGCGTGCTCGAGGTGATCGCGGGCGTGCTCGTCATCGGCCTGGCGATCCTGCTGCCCGTGGGGATCCTCGCCGCGCTCGCCGCCTACGCCAATCGCGGCCTCACCCGCCGCCGCCGAAACCGGGCGCTCGAGGCGTCGTAACGCAGGCAAAACGTGTGCTCGCCGCCTCGGAGTGGTATTCACTCCCGAGTGACGGCGAGCACACAGGAGACGGTCGACCTCCTCGGCAACGTGCCGGTCTTCGCGCCGCTGGGGGCGTCGGACCTCGAGCTGGTGGCCGAGGTCTGCCACCCGCGGCACTTCGGCGCGGGTGAGGTCATCTTCCGCGAGGGCGACGAGTCGAACACGTGCTACATCGTGCGCTCCGGCCACGCCCGGGCGGTCCGCGAGCACGCCGACGGGCGCCAGATCGCCCTCGCCACGTTCGGTCCCGGCGACATCTTCGGCGAGCTGGCGATGTTCGACGACGAGCGCCGCTCGGCCACCGTGGAGACGATCGACGCGCTCGACGTCCTGGCGATCCTCGGCCCGGACATGCGCCGGCTGATGCTGCGCCGCCCGCAGCTCGCCGTCGCGCTCGCGGTCTCCTTGAGCCGCCGCCTGCGCACCACCAACGAGCGCCTCTCGAGCCAGTCCTTCCAGACCGTCCAGAGCCGCGTCGCAAGCGTCATCGCCAACCTCGTCGACCAGGCCGTGGCCGAGGGGGCGAACGCCGTCGACGTCCCGATCACCGCCACCCAGGCGGACCTGGCGATGCTCGCCGGCTCCTCGCGCGAGTCCGCTTCCCGGTTCCTCGCGACGCTCGAACGGGCAGGGGTGATCTCCCAGGGCCGTGGGCGGCTCACCGTCCACGACCCGCAGGCGCTGCGGAACTATGTCTACTGAGCTGGAGACCTCCTACGGCGGGGTCGTCGTCCGCGGCGACAAGCTGCTCGTGATCACGCCCGCCGGCAAGAAGGTCACCGGGCTGCCGAAGGGCGGGATGGAGGCGGGCGAGACGCCCGAGCAGGTCGCGGCGCGCGAGGTGCGCGAGGAGACCGGGGTCGTCGCCAACGTGGTCGAGCCGCTCGGCGATGTCCGCTACACCTACCGCCGCGGCGGGCGGCGCGTGCGCAAGACCGTCCATTTCTTCCTCTGTGAGTACGTCGAGGGCTCGACGGCCGACCATGATCACGAGGTCGACGACGCCCGCTGGATCGCCCTCACCGAGGCCCACGACGAGCTCAGTTACCCCGGGGAGAGAGCCTTGATCGATCGCCTGCTGTCCAAGACGGCCTCCGGTCGCTAGGCTGCCGCACCGTGCAGGTCCTCAACTTCTACTCCACGGTCTTCGCCGACCAGATGAAGCGCGGGCGCAAGACGGCGACGATCCGGCTGGGCGACAAGCGGCATAAGTACCGCAAGAACCAGGTCGTGCTGGTCACCGTCGGCTACCAGTACTCCCCGCGCGAGAAGCTGTTCCATGCGGTGATCGACAACGTGGAGGTCAAGCGGGTCAAGGACCTGTCTCCACGTGACATCGAGCACGACAACCCCGAGTTCCGCCGGACGGAGGAGCTCGTGCACTTCCTCAAGCAGATCTACGACCGTGAGGTGGCGCTCGACGACACCGTGACGGTCGTGCGGTTCTCGCAGATCGTCGAGAACCCGCCCGACTTCCAGGATCGCCTCCGCGGAGTCGGGGGAGCGCAAAACTAAGGCGGCACATCCCCTCCGCCCCACCCCGATCATCCGGCCTTAAGGCGCGGCGCATGGGGCGGCGGAGTGGACTGCTGGCGGTCATCGTCGGCGCGCTGCTGTCCCTGATCGTCGGCGTCAGCGTCGCGCACGCGTGCGTGTGCGTGCGCTCGCACCCCGCGATGCGGCTGCCGTACGCCGACGGCGCGATCGTCGGCACGGTGGAGTCGCGCACCGACGCGAACGACACGCTGACCTACGTCGTCCGCGTCGAGCGCGCGGTGAAGGGGACGGCGATCGAGCGCGTGACCGTCGCGTCCGGGCTCACGTCGTGCCAGCTCTTCCTCGACGTCGGCGCCCGGGTCGGCCTGTTCCTGCACTCGGGCGGCGAGGCGACCGCGTGCGACGTCACCGACCCCGACGAGCTGCTCGCCGCCGCCGACCTGCCCGCTCCGCGCGGCAGCACGCGGTTCGTCGCGGCGGTCCAGGGCTCCGCGACCGCGGTCGGCCTCACGGCGGGCGGCACGCCATCCGCTTACGGGCGCGGGGCGAGCCCGATGGCGATCGCCCGCTGCGGCTCGCTGGTCGTGACCGCGGCGCGCGACACCGCCGGGCTTCACGTCGTCACTCAATCCGCCCGCCTCGACCTGGTCTCCTCGGTCGACGTCCCGCTGCGCAACGTCCAGGCGCTCAGCTGCCGCGGTCGGACGATCTGGGCCGCCGGCGCGGGCGGGCTGGTCAAGATCGCCCGCGGCAAGGCGGAGCTCGTGCGGCGCATCACCGAGGTCGGCACGGCCACGTTCACGAGCGTGCGCGCGTACCTCGCCACGTCCGGCGGCCTGCACGTGATCACGCTCTCCACCGGCCGCGAGCAGACCTTCCACCACTACGGCGAGTTCGTGACGCTGTCGGTGAACCGCGGCCGGGTCGCGGGGCGCCTGCTCGGCGGTGGCGCGGCGACGCTGGTCGACGGCCGGATGCGACTCGCTCGCCGGGCCGAGGGGGCGACCTGGGTCGACCGCGACCACCTCGTCGACACGCGTCGCGGCGAGATCCTCGACACGCTGCTCCGGCCGGTCCGCAAGATCGCGCCCATCCCGGGCGACCTGGTCGCCGTCGAGGGCGGTGCCGCGTATGTGGCCGACGGCAACATCGTGCGCCGCCTGGCGCCCGGCGCGCGGTCGGCGAAGGTCTTCGCGAAGCTCCCAGGCAAGGTCGTCGGACTGACCGCTGTGGCCCCAAAGGCGGCCGCCGCTTGGCACTCGTGTGAACAGAGTGCCAAGCCACCCTTGACGACCTGAGCTTTCGTCGTATAGTGCACGGCCGTTGGCACTCGCTCACCGAGAGTGCCAAGAAGCTTTGCTGGCACCGATCTGAGTGGAGGTCACTCAATGAAGCTCAAGCCGCTCGGCGATCGTCTGATCGTCAAGGCCGTCGAGGAGGAAGCGACCACGGCTTCCGGCATCGTCCTGCCTGATACGGCCAAGGAGAAGCCCCAGAAGGGCAAGGTCCTGGCTGTCGGCGACGGCAAGCTCGACGACAACGGCACGCGCCAGCCCCTCGACGTCGTCGAGGGCGACGAGGTCCTGTACTCGAAGTACGGCGGCACCGAGATCACGGTCGAAGGCGAGGACCTCCTGGTTCTTCGCGAGTCGGACGTGCTCGCCAAGGTCACCGGCTAAAGAACTTTCAAGGAGACCTGAAACCACATGGCTCACAAGGAACTGAAGTACGACGTCGAGGCCCGCAAGGCCCTCGAGCTTGGCGTTGACGCGGTCGCCAACGCCGTCAAGGTGACGCTCGGCCCGCGCGGCCGCTACGTCGTCCTCGACAAGAAGTTCGGCGCCCCGACGATCACCAACGACGGTGTCACCATCGCTCGTGAGATCGAGGTCGAGGACGTCTTCCAGAACCAGGGCGCGCAGCTCGTCCGCGAGGTCGCCACGGCGACCAACGACGTCGCCGGCGACGGCACGACGACCGCGACCGTGCTCGCCCAGGCGATCGTCCGCCAGGGTCTGAAGAACGTTGCTGCGGGTGCCAACCCGCTGTCGCTCAAGCGCGGCATCGAGATCGCCGTCGACCAGGTCGTGGAGCACATCCGCAACCAGTCCAAGGAGATCTCCGGCAAGGACCAGATCGCTCGCGTCGCGACGATCTCGGCCGGCGACGAGGAGATCGGCGACGTCATCGCCGACGCCATCGAGAAGGTCGGCAAGGACGGCGTCGTGAACGTCGAGGAGGGCCAGACGTTCGGCATGGACCTCGAGTTCACCGAGGGCATGCAGTTCGACAAGGGCTACATCTCCCCCTACATGGCGACCGACCAGGAGCGCATGGAGGCGGTCCTCGAGGATCCGTACATCCTCATCGCCAACCAGAAGATCGGCTCCGTCCGTGACCTCCTGCCCGTCCTGGAGCAGGTCATCCAGTCCGGCCGCCCGCTGCTGATCATCGCCGAGGACGTCGAGGGCGAGGCCCTGGCGACCCTCATCGTCAACAAGCTCCGCGGCACCTTCACGGGCGTCGCCGTCAAGGCTCCGGGCTTCGGCGACCGCCGCAAGCGCATGCTCGAGGACATCGCGATCCTCACCGGCGGCGAGGTCATCACCGAGGAGATGGGCCTCAAGCTCGAGAACACGCAGATCTCGCAGCTCGGCCGCGCCCGCCGTGTCGTCGTCGCCAAGGACAACTCGACGATCGTCGACGGCGCCGGCGAGACCGACGCCATCAAGGGCCGCATCAACCAGATCAAGGGCGAGATCGAGAACACCGACTCGGACTTCGATCGCGAGAAGCTGCAGGAGCGCCTCGCCAAGCTCTCCGGCGGTGTCGCCGTCGTCAAGGTCGGCGCGGCCACCGAGACGGAGATGAAGGAGAAGAAGCACCGCGTCGAGGACGCGCTGCAGGCGACCCGCGCCGCGCTCGAGGAGGGCATCGTCCCGGGCGGCGGCATCGCGCTCGTCGAGTCCACCGAGGCGATCAACCTCGACGCCACGGGCATCGACGACGAGAAGACCGGCATGCGCATCGTCCTGCGCGCGCTCGAGGAGCCGCTGCGTCAGATCTCCGAGAACGCCGGCTTCGAGGGCTCGGTCGTGGTCAACGAGGTGCGTCGCTCCGAGGCCGGCGTCGGCCTCAACGCGGCCACCGGCGAGTACGTCGACCTCGTGTCGGCGGGCGTCATCGACCCGGCCATGGTCACCCGCTCCGCGCTGCAGAACGCGGCCAGCATCGCCAAGAACATCCTCACCACCGAGGCCATCGTGGCCGAGGTCCCGGAGAAGGATGGCGGCGGCTCCGGCGGCGGCATGCCCGACATGTCGGGGATGATGTAGTCACCCGCTCACCCGGATGATTTCGTCCGAAGGCCCCGGTTTCCGGGGCCTTCGGCCGTTAACCCGGTACTCGGTACCGGTCAGGCGGAACCTAAAGGTGACGATGGATCTTCACCGCCCTCTCATTAAAGGTTCCCGTACCGATGTACGTCTCCGTAAAGGCCAAGATCTCCGGCCTGGCCGCCGGCCTGATCGCCGCCATGGCCATCCTCGCCGTCCTCGGCATCTCCAGCCTCGGCAAGCTCGACCACGCCTCGCAGGAGAGCTTCGAGACCACCACGCAGCCGCTCGCCCACCTCGGCGTCGCCCGCGCGAAGGCGAACGAGAACCGCGCGCTGCTCAACAACCACATCCTCGCCGGCACCGCCGAGGACAAGCGCGCGCTCGCAGCGAAGATCGCGGCCAACGACGAGTTGATCGGGCGTGAGCTCGACGCCGTCAACCCCACGCTGCGCACCGCGGCCGGCAAGGAGGCGTTCCAGAGACTGCGCAGCGGGCTGACCGAGTACGGCGAGCGCCGCAAGGAGGCGCTCGAAGTCTCCAACACGGGCACCGACCCGCAGACCATGCTCCGCGCGGCCGAGGTCAACACAAAGCGCGTGAAGCCGGTCTTCGATGGCATCGCCAAGGCGTTCGGCACGCTGTTCGACTCCAAGGTCGCGCTCGCCGAGTCCCAGAACCACGCGATCACGCAGCGCTACCACGCGCAGCGCCGGAACGCGATCGTGCTGCTCGTCGTCGCGCTGCTCGCCGGGGTCGCCGCCGCCTGGTGGATCGCGTCGCGGATCGCCCGCGGTGCCGGCCAGATGCGGCTCGCCGCCCAGGGCATCGCGCAGGGCGACCTCGACCAGGACGTGCACATCCGCTCACGCGACGAGCTCGGCCAGACCGGCGACGCGTTCGCCGAGATGATCGACTACCTCCGCGAGACCGCGGGCGCGGCGCAGGAGATCGGCGCGGGCGACCTGTCCGCGGAGCTCGACCCCCGTTCTGACCGCGACGTCCTGCGGCTCGCGTTCGTCGAGATGCGCACCAACCTGCGTGACGTCGTGAGCGAGCTCTCGCGTTCGGCCGGCGTCGTCTCCGCCTCCTCGGAGCAGCTGTCGGCGACCTCCGAGGAGGCCAGCCGCGCGGTCGTCGAGATCGCCCACGCGATCGGCGGGGTCGCGGCGGGTGCCGAGGACCAGGTCCGTCAGGTGTCCAACGCCGACGAGGCGATCCGCGAGGTCGCCGCCGCGGCCGCCGCGAGCTCGCGCTCGGCCCAGGCCGCGGCCGAGATGGCCGGCGCGACCCACTCGAGCGTGCGCGACGGCGTCGCCGCTGTGGGCGAGGCGTCCGCGGCGATGGAGGCGGTCCGCCACAACTCGAGCGAGGCCGCCGCCGCGATCGACTCGCTCGCGGAGAAGTCCAAGCGGATCGCCGAGTTCATCGACACGATCACCGGCATCGCCGAGCAGACCAACCTGCTGGCGCTCAACGCCGCGATCGAGGCCGCGCGCGCCGGCGATCAGGGCAAGGGGTTCGCGGTCGTCGCCGACGAGGTCCGCCAGCTCGCCGAGGACGCGGGCACCGCCGCCGCGACGATCTCCGGGCTGGTCGGCGAGATCCAGCGCGAGACGCTGAACACCGTCGCGGTCGTCCGCGACGGCGCGACCCGGACCGCCGAGGGCGCCGCGACCGTCGACCGCGCCCGCGAGGCGTTCGAACGCATCGAGCACGCCGTCTCCGAGCTCGCCGTGACCTCGCAGGAGATCTCCGCCGCCGCCCAGCAGATCCAGGCACGCACCTCCGAGGTCGAGGTGGGCATCGGCTCCGTCGCCCGCGTCGCCGAGACCTCCTCGGCCAGCGCCGAAGAGGTCACCGCCGCGACCGAGGAGTCCTCCGCCTCCGCCCAGGAGATCACCGCCTCCGCGCAGGAGCTCTCCTCCACCGCCGCCGCCCTCGAGCAGCTCGTCGGCCGCTTCCGTACATAAAGGGGTCAGGCACCTTTAGGTTTCGCGGGCATGGACGACCTCCGTGCCCGCGTCAGGGAACTCGAACTTCTGGTGGACCACCTCTACGCCACGCTCGACGTGGTGCGGCCGGAGCCGGACAACAGCGTCAGCCCGGAGGTCCGGGCGCTGGTCGCCAAGGGGAACCTGATCGGGGCGATCAAGGCCTACCGCGAGGAGACCGGCTGCGACCTCCAGACCGCTAAGGCCGTCGTGGAGAGCCTGACGTGAGGTGCCAGCCGCCGCAGATCTCGCAGCGGTAGGCCGAGGTCGCGGCGCCGCGACCTCGGGGCGCGTTCATCAGCGCGATCGAGCGCGCCTCGGCCTCCGAGTCGTAGCGCTCCTTGGTCGCGCAGCTCGCCTTCTGCGCCGCGCGGGGCTGGAACGTGACCGGCGGCGGGCCGGGGGAGCGGCGGTTTCGGCGCGGCATCTACCTTTGCAGCCAGTTGACGTGCAGGGCGCCGCGCTCGTCGAGCGTCGCGTCGACGCCCCAGATCTCGCTCAGGCGGGCCGGGGTGAGCACGTCGCGCGGCGCGCCGGTGGCGGCGGAGCGGCCCTTGGCCATGACCACCACGGTATCGGCGACCGCCGCGGCCAGGGCGAGATCGTGGACGACGAGGATCACGGACAGGCCGCCGTCGGCGAGGTCGCGCAACAGGCGGGCGACCGAGGCGGTCGCGCCGAGGTCCAGGTGCGAGGTCGGCTCGTCGGCGATCAGCACCGGCGCCTCCTGCGCGAGGCCGACCGCGATCTGCACCCGCTGGAGCTCGCCGCCGGACAGCGTCGTCAGCTTGCGGTCGGCGAACTCGGCGACCGCGGTGCGCTCCAGGGCGCGGTCGACGGCGTCACGGTCGTGGCGGGTCGGGCGGCCGAGCGGCTTGATGTGCGGCGAGCGGCCGAGCTCCACCGCCTCGCGCACGGTCACGCCCGCGGGGACGGGCGCCCGCTGCGGGACGAACGCGCGCAGCTTGGCGATCCGGCGGCCCTTGAGCTCCGCGAGCGGCGTCCCGCTCCAGCGCACGTCGCCCCCGTGCAGGCGCTGGAGGCCGGACACCGCGCGCGAGAGCGTCGACTTGCCGGCGCCGTTCGGCCCCACGACGGCCACGAGCTCGCCGGCGCTCACGCTGAGGTCGGCGCCGTGGAGGATGTCGACGTCGCCGATCCGGACCTTGACGTCGCGGGCCTCGAGCAGCGCGGTCATACCGCCTCGCGCAGGAGCCAGAGGAACAGCGGGACGCCGAGGACGACCATCAGCGGCCCGACCGGCAGCTCGATCGGCGCCAGCACGACGCGGGCGAGGGTGTCGGCGGCGGTCAGCAGCGCGGCGCCGGTGAGCGCGGAGGCCGGGATCACGAACCGGTGCGAGGACGTCCCGCCCGCGAGCCGCACCAGGTGCGGGATCACGAGGCCGATGAAGCCGAGCAGGCCGGCCAGGGCGGCGGCCGAGGAGGCGAGCAGCGCCGCGGACCCCGCCGCGAGCAGGCGCACGCGGCGCGGGTTCCCGCCCAGCGAGGACGCGACGTCATCGCCCAGCGCGAGCCGGTCGAGCGGGCGGGTGAGAAACACCGCGCCCAGGAACCCGATCGCGAAGTAGGGCCAGACGACGCTCAGCGAGGACCAGCCCTCGCTCGACAGCCCGCCCGCGAGCCAGAAGACCGCGGACTGGACGCGGTCGCTGTACGCGACCATCAGCGAGGTCGTCGCCGCGCCGAACAGGGCGCTGATCGCGATCCCGGCGAGGATCACCCGCCCGATCGCGCCCGCGTGCGGGCCCGACCAGCCGATCACGAACACGATCGCGGCCGCGAAGACGCCGAAGAACAGCGCGCCGACGGGCAGCAGCGCGATCGCGCTCGGCCACACGAGCAAGGTGAGCATCGCGCCGAAGCCCGCGCCGCCGGTGACCCCGATCACGTCCGGCGACGCGAGCGGGTTGGCGAGCGCGCCCTGCAGCAGCGCGCCCGCGACGCCGAGCGCCGCCCCGACGATCGCGGCGCTGACGGTCCGCGGGAGCCGCAGCTCGGTGATGATCTGCTTGAACGGGCCCGGCTCCAACTGGCCGGTCAGCGCCAGCCAGATGTCGTGGAGCGGGACGTGGACGGCGCCGAAGGCCATCGACGCGGCGGCCGCGGCCACCAGCGCGACGGCGCCGACCGCGACCACCGAGAGGCGTCTGCCGTTCAATTCAGTGCCCGGGACGGACGCTAGTTCCTGAGGAACTTGCGGCGGACGTCGCGGATCGTCGACGCGACGCCCGGATAGGGCTGCAGCAGTGAGTTGCCCGTGGCCACGTAGACGCGCTTGTTCTTGACCGCGTTCGTGTTCCGCCAGTTCGGGTTGTTGCGGTAGTACTCGGCCAGACGCGGGATGTTGCCGGGGGTGCCGTGCGGCACCGCGATGATGATGTCCGGGTTGCGCTTGACCACGATCTCGTCGGAGATCCTGGCGGTTCCGCTCGGCGATGTCAGCCCTGAGGTGAGCAGCGTGCCGCCGGCTTGGGCGACGACGTCGCCGCCCCACGAGTTCGCGAGCATCGCGTAGGGCGTGCGACCGACGCCGAGGATCACGAGCACGCGCGGGCGGCTGCGGATGCCGCGCTTGGCGGCGGCGACGTCGTTCTCGATCTTGGTCGCGAGGGCGTTGGCGGCGCGGGTGCGGCCGAGCACGCCGCCGATCGCGCGCGTCTCGCGGCCGACCGCGGCGACGCTGTTCGGGTCGGACTCGTAGACCTTCATCCCCAGCTTGCGCATGGCGGGCGTGCCACGGGCCCACGTCTTGCTGGAGAGGACGATGCTCGGGTTGTAGGAGGCGAGCTTCTCCATGTTCGGGCCGAGCGGGTGCGTGAGGGTCAGCACGGGGACGCCCTTGAGGGACGAGATGTACTGGTCGGAGCCACCGAGGGTCTGTCCGATGACGACGGGGCGCACGCCGAGGCGGGTGATGGTCGAGGCGGAGAAGGGCGTCAGGGCGGCCACGCGCGGCGCCGCCTGGGCGGGCGCGGCGAGAACGGCCGTGGAGAGCGCGATCGCGAGAGCGGCAAGGAGCTTCATGGAGGCCGTTAGGCTACCCTAAGAACCTGTGTTAGGGTCCGCATTCCCGGCCGGAGCGGTCGGGTTTGCCTTATGACTCTTCGCTGGTTCGTTCTCATGGCGCTGTGCGCCTGCGGCCTGGTGGCCGCTCCCGCTGACGCGCGCGTTCCGTCGCGCGCCTCGCTCGAGCTCTCGAGCGCCGGCAAGAAGGTCCTCGGCAAGTCGCAGACCTTCGCGATCGGCGACTGGACGATCGGCTCCTCGGCGCGGATCGACCTGAAGGGCTCGCTGCGCTTCAGCAACGGCAAGCGCAAGGTGAGCGCGACCGGGCTGAGCGTGACGATCGCGCGCACGTCCTCGTACGTCAGCGCGCGGCTGGGCGGGACGAGCCTGCGCCTGTTCGCGCTCTCGACCACGACGCCCGCGGTGCTGGACCCGAACGCGCAGAGCGCGTCGCTCGTGGGCGCGCGGGTCGCGCTCACCGCGACCGCGGCGAAGACGCTCAAGGCGAAGTTGAAGCTCCGCCGCGCGCCGTCGCGAGCGACGCTCGGGAAGCTGACCGTGGGTATCGCCGCCGAGATCACGACGCCGCCGGCGGTCCTGCCGACGCCGACTCCGGTGCCGACGCCCGCCCCGACCGTCACCTCCACGCCGACCCCGTCGCCGGGCCCGACCTGCGAGCAGCAGTTCCGAGAGACCCCCGCCGCCAGCGTCGACTGGTTCGGCTGCGACCTTCCGGGCAACGGCGACCTGCACAGCTGGACGGACTACATCCAGCGCCCGTTCCCGCCGCTCGCCGGGTGCGGTGGCGCTGCGGGAACGATCGTGGCGCGCGACGGCGCCGAGCGCCTCGGCACCGCCTACGACCACCGCTTCCCCGTCGGCGCCACCAGCGGCGTCCGGCCCAACGGCTCGGCGACGATCGTCGCCGACGGCAGCGTCACCTACACGATGCCCGCCCACGGCATCGACGAGCAGATCGGCGCGCTGCGGATCGAGATCGCGCCGGGCGGCACGTCCGGCACCGTGTACGCCTCCGGGCACGCCAAGCCCCGGGACATGGGCGCGGGCGTGTGCGCGACCGCCGCCCAGGACTACACCGACCAGCCCGTCCTCGACCTCGACCTGCGCGGGATCACGCCGGAGTCCAGCGGCGGGGTGACGCGCTGGGTGCACGTCCCGGCGACGATCGCCACCGCGGGCAACGACCGCATCGGCGGCGGCGTCTACGGCGCGGGCTCCGCCTGGGGCGCGTTCACGATCGCGATCCCGGAGCGATGACCGCTCGCGTGCGGACCGCCGCCGCGCTGGCCGTCATGGCGGCGGCGAGCGCGCAGAGCAGCGCCGCGACCGCGGCGGCGGGCGCGGGCGCGGCCGGCGGCGCGAGTGCTGCGACGGGCGCGGGCGCGGCCGGCGGCGTCCCCGCGGCGGCGCGCGGCGCGAACGCGGCCGGTGGCGCCCGCACGACGGCGCGCGGCGCGGGTGTGGCCGGCGGCGCCCCCGCGGCGGCGCGCGGCGCGGCCGCGCAAGGCGTCGGCTCGCTCACCGTGACCATCTCCGCGCGCGCCGACCGAGCGCTCGATCTGGGCGCGACCGGGAACGCGTCCCGCCGCGGCCGCACGGTCACGTTGCCGCTCGCTTCGGCCGACGCGTCCGGGCTGCGGACGGGCGGGGCCCTCGTGCTCAAGCGGGGGAAGCGGAGCGTCACGCTCGCCTCGCCGCGGCTGGAGCTCGGGGCGCGGCCGCGGGTCACCGCGCTCCTCGCCGGCAAGCGGAGCACGGTGCTGACGCTGGCGGTCGCGCCGCTCACCAGCGCGCGCGGCGTCACGCTCGAGGCCACGAGCGCCGCGCTCACCGGCGCGGCGGGAAAGGCGATCGAGCAGCGGTTGCGGACGAAGCTGCGCCGGACCGCCTTCGCATCGGTGGCCGCGTCCGCCGCGTTCGCGCAGGCCGAGCCGCCCACCGGACCGTGCGTGACGACGAACGCCGGCGGTACACCAGTGACCCCCGGCGACGGGGAGCCGCCGGTGAAGGCGCGGCCCGCGGGGGCGCGCACGATCACGAGCGCGACGCTCACCTGGCGCCCGCGCGAGTCGTTCGTCCAATACATCAACTCCGGCGAGGGGACCTCGACCGTGCGCGGCGCGACGAGCGACCCGCCCGAGGTCGCCGGCGGCAGCGACGCGCCGCTCGTCTACTCCTTCCACTTCCCGTTCGCGGAGGGCTGGTGCGATCCGGCGACCGGCGCGGCGCGGGTCGCGTTCACCGGGACGGTCGCGTTCAAGTACGCCGACCACGAGATCGACCTGCGCGTCAACGATCCCGAGGTCGAGCTCGACGGCCCCGCGTCGCGCGTGATCTTCCGCATGACCGGCTCGGGCGACACGAACGGCGGCAACCAGCGCGCCGTCGTGGAGACGCTCGACGTGTCGAAGGCCGCCATCACCGCGGCCGCGCCGAGCTTCGCCTACGAGCGCATCCCCGGCGCCGTCCCGCCGGGCGCCGCGACCTCCGTCTTCGCCGGCTACTACCTCCCGGGCGATCCGTTCGGGTGGGTCTCCATCTCGTTCACGACCGACTGACCCCGCTGAAAGGACTCATGCGCAAGACCACCCTCGCCCTCGCCGCCGGCCTCACGCTGCTGGCCGCGGCGCCCGCGGCCGACGCCGCCGACTACTCCGTCACCGGCGGAAAGCTCGACTGGACGATCGCGAACGTGATGACGTCCTTCGGCGACCCGGCCCGCTCGTGGCTCGGGTACGTCACGTTCAACCAGGTCGGCAACCCGGGCTCGTCCAACGGCACCGCCTCCGCCACCGCGCCGGCGACGCTGACCGGCCCGACGGGCGCCGCCGCGACCAGCGTCACGCCCGACTCGGTCCGCGGCGCCGACCAGGCGTACACCTTCGGCTACCCGGTGGCCGCCGGCGGCAAGTACACCGACAAGGGCGTCGGGACGGTCGAGACCAAGGGCACCGTGACGTTCACCGTCCACGGCGTCCCGATCACGGTCGTGGACCCGCTGATCACGCTCGACGGCCTCACCGGCACGCTCAAGGCGTCCGGCGTGACCGCCGACCGGACCGGCACGCCGAGCACCTACGACCGCTCGACCGACCAGTTCAAGCTCGACCTCTCCAACGCCGAGGTCAAGCTCCGGGCCGACGGCTCGCGCCGGATCACGGGCATCGTCCCGCTGTCGACCGCGACGACGCAGCTCGCCGGCTTCGGGGCCAACTCGAACCGCTACGGCACGATGAGCCTGACGCTGGCGCTGGACGAGACGACGCCGCAGGTCGGCGCGGCCGGGCGCGACGGCAAGGACGGCGTCAACGGCACGAACGGCAAGGACGGCCGCGACGCCGAACTGCGCGTGATCCGCCTGAAGAAGGCCCCGTTCAAGACCACGACCGAGGTGCACGTGCGGCTCGTCGACCGGGCGACCGGCAAGACCGTCGCCAGCGGCACCGCCGAGCGCAGGACGCTGCGCCTGGGCGTCCTCTCCGGCACGACGCTGAAGGGCACGTACCTGCTCAAGCGCACCGCCAAGAAGGCCACCGGCAACCTCCAGGCGACGGTCACGATCGGGTAGTGCGCGCTCGCGCGACTACAACGGATTCTGGCGGGCCCCGCCCGCCCCTGCCGGACCCCGGCAGGCGCACACGTACCACCAGTATGCGAGCGCCTGCCCGGACCCGGCAGGGACGACCGGTGATCTGGCCAGCGATCCGCCGTAGCCGCCTCGCACACACCGCTTCACGACTTAGCGACAGGTGTCTTGATCTTGGGGACACCTGTCGCTAAGGTCGACGTCGTGACCGCCTTCCCCACCGATCACCTCGCTCCGCCCGAGGTCCTCACCGGGGCCGCGCCGCTCGGCGACATCCGGCCCGCGCGCCGCCGCACCCCCGCCGAGGAGGCGCGCACGCTCGTCGCGAGCACCCAGACGGCCGCCCTGGCCACGCTCAGCGAGGACGGGTCGCCGTGGGGGTCGCTCGTGCTCTACGCGGCGCTCGAGGACGGCTCGCCCGTGCTGTGCCTGTCGACGCTGGCCGAGCACGGCCGCAACATCACCCGCGACCCGCGGGCCAGCCTCGTGGTGGGTGAGACCGACGTCGCCGGCGACCCGCTCGACAGCGGCCGGGTCACGCTCGCCGGCGTGCTCGAGACGCCCGTCGGCGCGGAGCTCGACGCGGCACGTGACGCCTACAAGGCGGCCTCACCCGCCTCGGGCCTCTATGGCGGCTTCGGCGACTTCACCTATTACGTCCTGCGAATCGAGCGCGTGCGCTGGGTGGGAGGCTACGGCCGCATGGACTCCACCGACGCCGACGCCTTCCACGCCGCCGAGCCCGACCCGGTCGCGAGCGGCGCCGCCTACGCGATCGAGCACCTCAACGACGACCACGCGGACGCGCTGCTGCTGATGGCGCAGAAGCTGGCCGGCCACCCGGACGCGAGCGAGGCCAAGTGCGTGCGGATCGACCGCTACGGCATGGACCTGCACGTCCAGACGCCGCGCGGCTTCGCCGAGACCCGGCTGGAGTTCGCCGAGCCGGCGAACCGACCGGGCGACCTGCGGGCCGCCACGGTCGAGCTCGCCAAGCGGGCCCGCGCTACTTCTTGAACTTCAGGTTCTTCTTCAGGATCTGCTTCGGCTTGGCGCCGTTGATCGACTGAGTCACGGTCAACGTCGCCTTGAAGCTCTTCTTCTTGCGCAGCTTCTTGCCCTTGGCGTTGAGCTTGATCGTGACCTTCTTGGACTGACCGCCCGTCAGCGTCACCTTCAGCTGGCCGATCGTGGTCAGCTTCTTCGGCCTGGCCGCCATCAGGCCCTTGGTGCCGGGGAAGCCGGTGACGTACTCGTGGGTCTGGATCAGGTAGATCAGCGAGCACTTGTCCTGGGGCGGGCCGACGCAGATCTGGTTGGCCGAGATCGTGTCGCCCTTGACCGTGGGGTCGTTCACGGTCGCGCGGGCGCTCGTGCTCGGCGTGAGCGTGACCGTGGTCGCCGGCGGCGTGGACGTCGCGGGCGGGGTCGTGGTCACCGGGAGCTGCTCGCCACCGCCGGTCCCCGGGTTCGTCGCGACCGCGTCGCCGAGGCGCCCGAACCCGCCGGGCCCACCGAAGGACGTGCCACTGAACCACACGTTGCCCTTGGTGTCGGTCGCGATCGAGGTGGGCGCGATCGAGGTTCCGATCTTGTACACCGTCGCCTGCGGCGGACCCGTGACAGCCGGGACGATCTTGACGATCGCGTTGGCATTGGGCTGCGAGAAGCCCGAGACCGCCAGCCAGACGGAGCCGTCGCCGCCCGCCGCGAGCGCGACCGGCCTGCCCGCGGAGAGACCCAGCGTCGCCAGAGCGAAATCCTCGTAATCGTGCGTCACGGGATCGAAGCGCCCGAAGCTGTTCTTCTGCTCGTTCGTGTACCAGAGCATCCCGCCGGTCGCGGCCACGACGTCGGTGAGGGAGGGCGAACCGGCGACCGAGCCGCACGGGCACAGCCGGTACTCCTCGTACCCGGTGCCGTTGGTCGTGCCGATGTACCACCCCGGGTTGCCGGGATCGGAGGAGACGAACCACGGCTTGCCGTCGACACCCATGGTGATCCCCTTCGGCTGCGCGACGTAGCGCAGGCCGTCAAGCGTGGTCCGCCCGCCCTGGAGCGCCAGGTTGACCTGCTCGTTCGGGCCGCCCAGCGAGCTGGAGACGTACGCGATCCGATTCCCATAGAACGTGGGCGAGATGTTGGAGCCGCTCTTCTCGGTGAACCAGGCCCCGCCGTCCGGCGCGGCGACGATCCCGAACGGTTCGATGTAGCCGCCGGTCTTGCTGCCGATCGTGATCGAGGACATCCCACCGGTGTCGAGCTTCCCGACCTGGGCGTCGCTGCGCGTCCAGAACAGCGTGTTGGACAGCGGCGAGAACGTCAGGTCGCGGAAGAGCCGGACGCAGCAGGCATCCGGATCCGGGTTCGGGGGCGAGGGGATAAGCGTGACCCCGTTCGCGGTCCCCGGCGACACCTGCGCGGGATCGACCTTGGCGATCGGCGGCGTCTTCGTGTTGTCGTCGGTGCCGACATAGACCGTCCCGTCCGGGGCCGCGGCGATCCCCTCGGCCGACTTGACACCGATGGGGAACGTGTAGGTCTGGAGCGTCGGGTCGGCCGACGCGGTCGGCGCGGCAGCGGCGAACGCCCCGGCAACGACCGCGAGACCCGTGATCAGGCGTCGCATGAGCGCGATCATCTGCGCCACTCGTTCGCGGTGCCCTCCCCGACGGCCTAGGATCGGGCCTCCGATGCCCCAGATCGACGCACCGACGGTCGCCGAGCACCGCGCCCAGCAGCGGGAAGCGCTGCTGGACGCCGCCGAGGCGATCCTGCTCGAGGCCGGACATGGCGCGCTGACGTTCCGCGCGCTCGGCGAGCGCACCGGGCTCGCGCGCAACTCGATCTACCGGTACTTCGGGTCGCGCGACGACCTGATCGCCGCGCTGTGCGAGCGCGACATGCCGCGCTGGCTGGAGGAGCTCGAGGCGGCGATGGCGGCCGCCGACGGCCAGGACGCCCGGATCGCGGCGTTCGTCTCCACGCAGCTGCGACTCGTCGCCCGCGGCAGCCACCGGATGGCCGAACTGCTCGGCGACGCGCCGCTCGGGCCGGCGGTCCGCGCGCGCATCAACGCGCTCGCCTACCGGCCCGCCGCCCTGCTCGAGCCCGAACTCGGGCCGAACGACCCCAAACTCGTCGCCCAGCTCGTTCAGGGCGTGGTCAATGCCGGCGTGCGGCTGCTGCACGGCGCGGGAACGCTCGACCAGGTCGAGCCGCTCACCGTCCAACTCGCCCAGACGCTCGTCCGGTCGCGACAACAGCGATGAGTGGCCGCAGGCTCCCATTCGCGCTCTGCATCGGCTTCGCGCTGCTCGGCGCGGTGCTGCTGATCGCCGGCCCGGACTCCGACACCCGCGTGGTCGGCGCGATCTCCATCCTGTTCTTCGGCGTCGGCGGGCTCGCGCTCGCGCTGCCGCTGCTCAGCCGCGAGGGCGCGGCGGCGGTCAAGATCGTCGACGTGGGCTCCGAGCGCGGCTTCCTGCTCCCGGTCGCGCGGGCGAAGCAGCTGGTGCTGGTCGCGGCGGCGGGCGGGATGACCGCGGCCGGCGTGCTGATCGCGCTCTCGGCCTCGTTGATCGTGGGGCTGGTGTGCGCGATCACGTTCGGGGCATTCCTGGCGATCGGGCTCGTGCAGCTCGGCGGCGCGCGCGGGCTCGCGCTCACGCCGACGCGCGTGCGGCTGCTGGGCTGGGGCGACGCCGAGCTCGACTGGGACGCGGTCGAAGGCGCCGGTGTGATCACGCTGTCGCGCTCGCGCATCCTCGGGATCTCCGCCACCGATCCACGGCGCGTTCGCCGCCGGGGGTGGCGGGTCGTCTCCGCCATCAATCGGCGGCTGGCGATCGCCGACCTCGTGCTCCCGGCCGACCAGCTCGCCGGTGACGCGGAGCGCGCCGCGGACCTGGTCAACACCTACCTGCGCGACCCGTTCCGGCGCGCCCGGATCGGCGAGCCGGACGAACTGCGGCGCGTGAGCGGGTGATCGGATTCGCCGACCTGCCGGGCCGCGTCGCGGCCCTCACTCGCGAGCACGAGCGCGTCGCGGTCGTCCTCCTCGACGCCTTCGGCTGGGCGTTCGTGCAGCGCCACGCCGACCACCCGTTCCTGAAGCGGCTGGAGATCGAGCCGGTCGCCTCGCAGTTCCCGTCGACGACGACCGCGCACCTGACGACGCTCTACACCGGGTTGCCGGTCGCTGAGCACGGGCTCTACGAGTGGTGCGTCTACGAGCCGCAGCTCGATGCACCGATCCTCGCGCTGCCGTTCGTGACCCCGTCAGGCGTCCCGCTCGAGCTCGACCCGCGGACCGTCGTGCCGGGCCCGACCATCTTCGAGCGACTCGACGCCCCCGCGAGGGTCCTGCAGCCGGAGGAGATCGCGTTCGGCAAGTACAACCAGGCCGCGTTCGCCGGCGCGACCGTCGAGCCCTATCAGCGCTTCGAGCAGGCGGTGGCGCGGCTGAACGCCACGCCCGGGCTCACCCACCTGTACTGGGACAAGATCGACGCCGCCGGGCATCGCCACGGTCCGTCGCATCCCGAGTTCGTCGCCCGTTCGCTGACGGCGCTCGACGCCCTCGCGAGCGTGCGCGACACGTTCATCGTCGTCACCGCCGACCACGGGCAGCTCGACGTCGGCCCCGTCGACTATCTCGACGATGCGTGGCCGCCGCTGCTCGAGCACCTGCGCCAGGAGCCGTGCGGGTCCGCGCGTGACTGCTTCCTGCACGTCTCGGATCCCGACACCGTCGTCGGGGAGTTGACCGCCGCCCTCGGCGACCGCGCCGAGGTCCGCCTCGCCGCGGAGCTGTTCCCGGACGCCGGCCCGCGCCTGCAAGCGCGGCTCGCCGACGTGTGCGTCCTGCCCGCCCCCGGCCGCATGGCCTGGCTGCGCGCGTACCCGTCGCGCCAGTTGGAGTTCAAGGGCCACCACGGCGGGCTGACCGCGGCGGAGTCCGAGACCTGGGTCGGCATGATGCAGCTATGAACCCCGGTGTCAGCTACACCGCGCTCGAGCCCGGATCGGAGGAGCGCTTCGTCTCCTTGCGCCGCGCGCTCGGCGTGACGACCTTCGGCATCAACCAGGTCATCCTCCGCCCCGGCCAGCGTGGCCGCATCCACCGCCATACCGCGCAGGAGGAGGTCTACCTCGTCCTGGAGGGCACGCTCTCGCTGGTCTTCGAGGACGAGGTGAAGGAGCTCGGCAAGGGCGACATCGCCCGCGTCGCGCCGGACGTCCGCCGCTACATCGCCAATCGGCACCCCGAGAACGTGCTGCTGATCGCGCTCGGCGGCGCGAACGAGCACGTCGGCCGCGACGGCGAGGCCTTCGCGGCCTGGGAGGACGACGAGCCGACCGCCCCGCAGGACCTGCCCCTCCCGCCTGACGAGCCGCTCAAGGGCGTCTAGCCTCGACCGGCCAGCGCTCCACCGTCCCGTCGCCGTGCACCGCGTGCAGGGCGGCGTGGAGGTTGACCGTGGGGTCGACGTGGGCGGGGATGAGCAGGATCGCGTCGCCGACGGCCACAGGACTGTCCTCCGCCAGGCGCAATGTCGTGTGCTCGTCCGCCAAGCCGACCGCCTCGATCGACGGGTCGAGCGCCCGTGGGAGGCCGTACTCGGCCGAGAGCGCCTTCAGGCCGGCGTCGCAGACGGCGCGGGTGCCGTTGCGCGAGACGATCGTGGTGCGACAGGCGAGCGCCAGCTCGAACGGGAGGTCGAGCTGGTCGTAGCTCGCGTCCATCAGGACGTAGGAGCCGGCCTGGATCTCGTCGAGGTGGGTGGAGAGGTCGAACGTGCCCGTGCCGCCGCCTGAGACCAGCTCGCAGTCGAGGATCTCGCGCAGGCGGTCAAGGATCGTCGCCGCCCGCTCGACCTGCTCCTCGCGCGAGGGGCGCTCCGGCAGCAGGACGGCGTGGCCTTCGTAGCCCTGGAGGCCGCGGAACCGCGCTCCCGCCTGTTCCGCCAGCGTGACGATCGCGGCCTCGTCGCGCGGGTCGAGCCCGCAGCGGTCCTGGCCGACGTTGATCTCGATCAGGACCCGGCAGTCGATCCCCTCGAGGAGCTCGAGGTGACGCGGGCTGTCGATCGCGACCGTGACCCGCGCGCGCTCGGCGGCCCGGCGCAGCGAGGCCAGCCCGCCCGGGTCGGCGACCTCGTTCGCCACGAGGATGTCGTCGTGGAGCCCCGCTCTGGCGGCGACCTCGGCCTCCCACGCGGTCGCGCACGTCACGCCCGTCGTGTCCCCGCCGGCGAGTTGCCGGCGCATCAGCTCCGGGCACTTGTGGGCCTTGAAATGCGGCCGCAGCCGGACGTCCGCGGCGGCCATGTTGCGCTCCGCCGCCTCGACGTCGACGACCAACGCGGGCGTCGCAAGGCCCGCTGTCGAGGAGAGCAACACATCGGCATTCATCGCCGGGGGAGACTAATCGCTAGGGTCCGCATCCTTGGACGATCTCGCGTTCGTCTCGGCCGAGGAGACCGCCGCGCTCGTACGCACCGGCGATGCAAGCCCACTCGAGGTGGTGGAGGCGGCGCTGCGTCGCATCGAGGCGCTCGATCCGGCGATCAACGCCTTCATCGAGGTCGACGCCGAAAAGGCTTTGGTGGCGGCCGCGGCGGTCGCGCCGGGTGACAGCGCGCCGTTCGCGGGCGTGCCGATCGCGATCAAGGGCAACATCGGTGTCCAGGGCTACGAGTCCAACAGCGGGTCGAAGTTCCTCGCCGGAAACCGGCCCGACCACAGCGCCTACCTCGTGCGGCGGCTGCGCGAGGCGGGCTTCGTGATCGTCGGGATCACGAACCTGCCCGAGTTCGCGATCCTGCCGACCACCGAGCCGCGGTACACCGGCGCGACGCGCAACCCGTGGGACCTGACGCGCACGCCCGGCGGGTCCAGCGGCGGCAGCGCGGCCGCGGTCGCCTCGGGCATGCTGCCGATCGCGCACGGCAACGACGGCGGCGGGTCGCTCCGCATCCCCGCCTCCGCGTGCGGCCTCGTCGGCCTCAAGCCGAGCCGCGGACGGGTGTCCGCCGGGCCGGATCTCGGCGACTCGTGGCTCGGCGCCAACGGGGTCCTCACCCGCACGGTCAGCGACACCGCGATCGCGCTCGACGTCCTCGGCGGCTACGAGGTCGGCGACGCGAACTGGGCGCCGCGCCCGCTGGAGCCCTACGTGAAGTCGATGCGGCGCTCGCCCGGCAAGCTGCGCGTGGCGGTCACCGCCACCAACCCGTTCGACGCGCCCGTCGACGAGGAGGCGATCCACGGCCTGCGGGTCGGCGCCGAGCTGCTGGCCGCGCTCGGCCATGAGGTCGTCGAGGACGCTCCGTCCTGGCCGACCCCCGAGTCGTTGCAGGTGTTCATCAGCGTGTTCGGACCCGCGATCGCGCTCGCGATCGACGCCGGCGTGCGCCGCGCCGGCCGCGAGCCGGGCGAGGACGAGATCGAGCCGCTGTCGCGCGTGCTCTACGAGCAGTCGCGCTCGACGCCCGCCGTCGCCTACCTCGGCGCGGTCGCGCAGATGCAGGCGATCGCGCGCGGCCTGGTCGCGTTCTTCGCCGACTACGACCTGCTGATGACCCCGGGCCTGGCCGAGCGGCCGCTGAAGATCGGCGAGTGCAACGGGCTCGGCGAGGATCCGATGGCCGACCTCGAGCGCTCCGGGCTGTTCACGCCCTACACGTCGCTGTTCAACGTGACCGGCCAGCCGGCGATCTCGATCCCGGTCGGCTTCGGCGCCGACGGCCTGCCCACCAACGTGCAGCTCGTCGGCCGCCCGCTCAACGAGGACCGGCTGCTCCAGGTCGCGCTGCAGATGGAGGCGGCGCACCCGTGGGCGCACCACCGGCCCCATCTACCAGAGCACGTCGGCGACGCGACGCGGGTTGACGCCTAGGGCCTCGGCGTCCAGGGTCCCGCGCGACGACAGCATCTCCACCGCGAGCATCTGGGCGTCGTCCCACGTGACCAGCGAGGCCGGGCCGGCGAGCGTCTCCTCGGCCTGCAGCGCGGCCCGCAGGCCCGCGAGCGGGAGCGGGACCGTGCGGCGGCGGCGACCGCTCGCCGCCAGCACCATGCGGACGAACTCGCGCTGCGTCAGCGTCTCCGGCCCCGCCAGCTCATGGCGGGCGTGATGCTCCGGGACACGGTCGAGCGCGGCCAGCACGCAGTCGGCGGCGTCCTCGGCCCAGATCGGTTGGGTGCGGGCGATCCCGCGGCCGACCAGCGGGACGGCCGGCAGGTAGCCGAGGCGCTCCAGCCAGCGCAGGTGGCGGTCGCCGGGGGCGTAGACGAGCGAGTGGGCGAAGATCGTCGTCGCGATGCTCGACTCGGCCAGCGCCGCCGCGGCGAGCGCCTTCGCCCGCTGCATGCGCATCGGGTGATGCGGGGTGGCGCCGAGCGGCATGATCCAGATGAAATGGCGCGCTCCCACCCGCTCGGCGGCGCGCAGCAGGCGCCAGGCGGCGAGGCCGTTGAGCTCCTCGACCGTGGCTCCCGGCTGGTCGCGAGCGCCGCCCGCGAGATGGATCACGGTGTCCACTCCGCGCAGGGCGTTGCGCCACGTGGCGGGCTCCGCGAGGTCGCCGATCGCCAACTGCACCCGCACCCGCTCGGGCCCCAGGCGGCGCGGGTCGCGCACCAGGCAGCGCACAGGGATCCCCCTCGCCGTGAGGCGGCGGACCACGGCGTGGCCCAGCAGTCCAGTCGCTCCGGTCAGCAAAAGCACGATTGCCAGCAGCCTATGCGAGGATTAGCGCCATGGCCTACGTCATCGCCGAGCCTTGCATCGGAACCAAGGACAACTCCTGCGTCGAAGTCTGCCCCGTTGACTGCATCCACCCGACGCCCGACGAGCCCGACTACGACAAGGTCGAGATGCTCCACATCGATCCCGAAGAGTGCATCGACTGCGACGCCTGCGTCGAGGCGTGCCCGGTGGACGCGTGCTTCGCCGAAGACCAGCTCCCCGACGAGTGGGCGAGCTTCGCCGAGCGCAACGCGGCGTACTACGCCGGGAGATAATCGAGGCAGGGCAGCCCCTCCGCCCCACCCCGATCATCCGACCTCGAGGCGCGTACGCCCGGCCGCGAGCCGGGCTCAGGCCATTGGCAGGGACATCCCCACGGGCTGTGGGGGTCCCGCCTGGACCACGTCCAGGACCGGCAGGTCGATCGGCTTGACGGGAGCGAGTGCGAGCAGCCCGCGCGCGGCGTGGCGGATCGCCTGGGCGGCCGGGTCGTCGGGATCGACCGCCACCAGCGGGATGCCGGCGTCCGCGTGGGCGCGCAGCGGCATCGTCAGCGGGACCTGGCCCACCAGCGGCACGTCGAGCTCGTCGGCCAGGCGCTGGCCGCCGCCCTCGCCGAAGATCGGGTAGCGGGTGCCGTCCGGGGCGGTGAAGCCGGACATGTTCTCGATCACGCTCGAGATCTCGAGGTTGACCTTGTCGGCCATCTGCGCCGCGCGGCGCGCGACCTTCTGGGCGGCGTCCTGCGGCGTGGTGACGATCATGAACGTCGCCTGCGGCAGCAGCTGCGAGAGCGTCATCGAGACGTCGCCGGTGCCCGGCGGCAGATCGATCAGCAGGTAGTCGAGCTCACCCCACGCGACGTCCTCCAGGAACTGCGTGAGCGCCTTGTGGAGCATCGGCCCGCGCCACACGACCGCCTCGTCCTCCTTGAGGAAGAAGCCGATCGAGATGACCTTCAGCCCGTGCGCCTCCAGCGGGAGGATCTTCTTCTCGGGCGAGACCTTCGGCCGCTGGCCGCCGAGCCCGAGCATGCGCGGGATCGAGTAGCCCCAGACGTCGGCGTCGAGCACGCCGACCTTCCTGCCCTCGGCCTGCAGCGCCGCGGCGAGGTTGACGGTCAGGGTCGACTTGCCGACGCCGCCCTTGCCGGAGCCGATGCAGACGACGTTGTCGACCTGCGCGAGCGCGCCGGCGGGCAAGCCGTTCGGGCGGCCCAGCGTGCGCTGGAGGCCCTGCTTCTCGGCGTCGGACAGGACGTCGAAGCCGACGGACACGGCCGTCACGCCTTCGACGGACTTGACGGCGCTGGTCACGCCGGTCTGGAAGTGGCCTTTGATCGGGCAGCCGGGGGTCGTCAGTGAGACCGTGACGTTGACGGCCCCCTGGTCAGAGATGTCAACGGAACGAACCATCCCGAGCTCCACGATGTTGCGGTGCAGCTCGGGGTCGATGACGACCTTCAGCGCCTCGAGAACCTGATCTCTCGTGGGCATGCGACGTATTGTCGCAGGCGGGCTTACGCGGCCGCCAGGGGATGCCGTCTCGCAGCTCCCCCGAGGCGAGACAGCATCGCCCAGCGACGGGCCTCGAGCCACTCCGGCTCCAGGCCGAGCGTGACCGCGATCTCGCGCGGGTCCACCCCGTGCGCGAGCATCCCGAGGATCGGCAGATCGCCCTCGTCGAGCCGCTCCCCGAGCGCCCGCAAAGCGCGGCTGTCCAACGGCGTGTCGGTGCCGTCGCGCAGCGCGTCGAGCAGCACGCGCGGTGCCGTGGCCTTCGGCAGCACACCCTCCGCGCCGGCGATCACGGCGCGCACCGCCAGACCGGCGTCGGCGAACGCGGAGTAGATGATGATCCGCGGTGGCGTGGGAAGGGCGCGGGTGCGCAGACACAGCGAGAGGCCGTCATCGTCGGGCAGGTGGAGGTCCACCAGCGCGACCTGCGGCTGCGTGTCGGCGATCGCCTCGAACCCTTCGCGCGCCGTGGCGGCCGTCGCGGCCACGCGCAGACCGTCCTCGTCCTCGACCAGGCCCCGCAACCCAGCGCGAACAGCGGGGTGATCGTCGACAAGCACGATGTCCATCCGAACAGGATCGGGATGGACCGGCGTCCGGTCCATCCGGGGGATCCCCCAATGTCGGGTGGAGACTCCCCCTACGGCTCGACGAGGCCGCGCCGGATGGCGTAGCGGACGAGCTCCACGCGGTCGCGCATGCCGAGCTTGGCGAGGATGTTCGTGCGGTGGCGCTCGACCGTCTTCTCGCTCAGCACGAGGTCGGCGGCGATCTCGCGCGTCGTGCGCGCCTCGGCGATCAGCTTGACGATCTCGACCTCGCGCGGGGTCAACGGGTCGTCCGAGGGCGTCTCGCCGCGGCGCGCGCGCTCGACGAAGTCCTTCATCAACGACCGCACGGCGCCCGGGTACAGGAACGGCTCTCCGCGCATCGTCGCCCGGCAGGCCTCGACGAGGTCGCGGTCGGCGACGCTCTTGAGCACGTAGCCGGACGCGCCCGCCCGCAGCGCCTCGAACAGGTACTGCTCGTTGTCGTGCATGCTCAGGATCAGCACGCGCAGGTCGTCGCGGCGGTTCGTGAGCTCGCGCGCGGCCTGCAGGCCGGTCATACGCGGCATCGAGATGTCGAGCACGGCCAGGTCGACCTCCGGGTTCATCCCGAGCTCGACCGCCTCGGCTCCGTCACCCGCCTCGGCGACCACGCGCAGGTCCGGCTCGCCCTCGAGCACGAGCCGCAGCCCGCGGCGGACGACCGCGTGATCGTCGGCGAGCAGGATGCGGGTGTGCAGTGATTGCGTCATGCGGGAAGGTCGAGGGTGACACGGGCGCCGCCCATCGGACTCGGCCCGAGCTTCAACGAGGCGCCGATCAGCACCGCCCGCTCGCGCATGCCGCGCACGCCGCCACCCTCGGTGCCGTGGCGCGGGAAGCCGTGGCCGTCGTCGTCGACCTCCAGGCGCGGCTTGCCGCCGGAGAGCGCGAGGTTGACCGTCGCCCGCTTGGCCCCCGAGTGACGCGCGACGTTGGTCAACGCCTCCTGGGCGACGCGGTAGAGGACGAGCTCGGCGTCGCCGCTGAACTCCGGCAGGCCGGGCTGGACGTGCACGTCGACCTCGAGCTCGGAGTGCTCGGCGACGCGCTCGCCGAGCACGAGCAACGCGCTCGCGAGGCCGAGGTCGTCGAGCGCCTCCGGGCGCAGCATCCGGGCGATCCGGCGGATCTCCTCGAGGCTGTCGCGCGCGGTCTCCTGCGCCTCGAGCACCCGCTCGCGGTCAGGCTCGGGCATGTCGCGCGCGGCGCGGCCGAGCTGCAGGACGACCCCGGTCAGCGACTGCCCGACGCCGTCGTGGAGCTCCTGCGCCACCCGCAGCCGCTCGCCCTCCTGCGCGGCGAGCGCGCGGGCGACGCTGTCGCGCCGCTCCGCTTCGAGCCGTTCGAGCATCTCGTTGAACGCCGCGGCCAGCTCGGCGGCGTCCGAGTCGCCGCCACCGACATCGAGCCGATTGCCGGGCTCGAGCGGGTCGATGTGGCGGGCGAAGGCGGTCAGCTGGCGTAACGGCGCCAGCGCGCGCCGGATCAGCAGCAGGTTGATCGCGAGCATCAGCGCCAGGCCGCCGGCGAAGATCGACAGCTCGCGCACGGCGACGTCCTCCGCCTTGGGGGAGAACACGAGCGCCGTGATCGTGCACGCCGCGGCCAGCACGGCCGCGTTGCCGATGGCGAGGCGCCAGAAGAGCGCTGGACCGCGAGAGGGTGCGAACACGGACCTCAGTCTGACTGTTGGATTCGGGCGCCACCGGCACGCCAACCGAAGCGTGCTCGAGGGGGTCTGGCCGCGAGCACGCCGCCAGTGAGACGGTCGGCAATGCCGGTGGGCCCTACGTCCATGTCGCACCAGGAAGGATGGCGGTCGCGGGCGGTCCTGCCCATAGGGGGAAACCCGTAAATGAGAGTGGGGGGAGTCCCCTTCGGCCTCGTTAAAGACCGACGCCGCACCCCGAGGGGCACGGCGACGGTTGAGGGAGGAGAGGGTGCTGCACCCGCTCGGCGAGATATGAGGCCAAACGGGTCCTACCGGCGGGATATGAGGCCGGGAGGCTTACCCGACGCCGCTCTCCAAGGCGGCGTGCGGGGGAAATCGGTCCTAAACCAGCGCGGTGATCCGCTCCTTGGCGACGTTGCCGACCGTGCGCGTCGTCGAGATGACGCGGCCGGTGACGGCGTCGACGCCGCGCGTGGCGTCCTTCTCCACGGCGTTGCGGTTGCGGCGCACGACGCGCTCGAGGCGCGTGCGGGCCTTCTTGACGTCGCGCTCGAGCTGGTTGCGCGAGGTGGTGCCGCGGCGCTCGTAGCGGGCCTGGAGCTTCTCCAGCTCGCGGACGGCCTTCTTGCGGGTGCCGAAGGTGTCGGCGACCGTGCCGGCGGCGCCGACGACGCGGTCACGCGCCTCGAGCGTCGCGCCCACGTAGGTCAGCGCGGCGCGCTCGACGAGCGACTTGCCCTGCTCCGCCGTGGTGCGGGCGGCGCGGACGTTGGCCTTCGCGGCGTCACGCGTCTCGTTGCGGGCGACGGTCCGGGCACGACGCCCGGTCGCCTTCGAGGGCGCCTTGGCGGTCGTCGTGCGACGCGCGGCCGGCTTGCGCTTACGAGCGGCCGGCTTCTTGGCCGTCGCCGTCGCGGCAGGCTTGCTCGCAGGAGTCGCGTTCGTGGTCGTGGTGGTCGTGGTGGTATCGGAATCGGCCATGTGGCTCTTTTCCCCCTGCCCTGTGGGTTACGAAACTTTGTTCGCCTACAAGAGGCGAACACTTGTACGTAAACCGATGCACTGGACGGGTTACATCAGCTTGTGACAACTTTGTATCACAGGCGGGAGCCGAGCGCGTAAACGGGCCGTAAAACGGCTTCTGACTTTGTGCTGATCAGAACGCAGGTTCGGTCAGACAGATGGCCGCAGCACCAGTGGCTCGGTGCGCGTCAGCCACCCCGCGGGGTCGCTCAGCTCAGCCACGGTGGGCATGGCCTCAGGCCCGATCCAGACCCGATTCAGGCCGCCAATACCGGCTCGCGCGACGACCCCGTCGCAGAACGCCTTGCCCTGCTCGTACTGGCGCAGCTTGAGGTCCATCCCGAGCAGCTTGTCGAGCAGCTTCAAGAAGCCGGAGCGGTCGCGGCGGCGCTTGCCGAGCGCGGACCGCAGCCCGGGCAGGTCGTCGAGGACGTCGGCGCCGACGGCATCCATCACGTGCTCGGCGTAGCCCTCCAGCACGGCCATGAACGCCTGCACGCGGTCGAGCACGTCGCGGCGGTCGGCGCCGATCATCAGCGTCGCCAGGCCGTCCTCGCGAGCCCGTTCGACGAGCTTGCGGAGATCTGTGACATCGGGCACACGGAACAGGCTGCGCGCGTTGAACTCGACCGCGCCGAGCAGCTCGCCCAGCATCTCCTTCAGGTGCGGGCGCAGCCACGGCACGCCGCCGAACTGCAACGCGTGCGTCATCTCGTGCAGCGCGACCCAGCGCAGGAGCTGGTCCGCGGGCGCGTCGAGCCCCTTCGCGGCGTGCGCGAGGTTGGGCGCGACGAACAGCAGCCGGGCCGGCTTCTCCGGCTCGAGCACGGGGAACTCGTACTGGCCGAGCACGCGGCCGGCGAGGAACCCGGAGACCGCGCCGGCCTCGATCGCCAGAAAGCCGCCGGCGATCGCGCCTAGGGCCCCGGAGTTGCCCGCGATCCGCTGCACGGCCGGCTCGAGCACCGCGGCGAGCGCGGCGAGGTTGGCCTCGATCCAGCCGGAGCGATCGACGGCCTCCGCGACGGGCACCGGCTTGGCCGGAACGAGCGCGGTGTATGCGGACACGAGCCGCTCAGCTTCTTCCGCCGGCCCCGCGAGTTCCTCGTACGGAGCGGGATCTCCGGCGGGCTGCAGGTTCGCGACGCCACGAGCGACGGTACCGGCCAGCTTCCAATCGATCACCTATCCCAGGATGGCAGGCGCTAACCCTGCGGCCACACGGGCACCTTCGCCACGTCTGCCAAGCCGGCCTGGGTGCGCGCGGCGATCACGGGCGAGTGGCCTTCGAGGTCCAGGGGCGCGCCCAGCGGGTCCGCGAAGGCGATGAAGGAGACCACCCCGCCCGCCTCGCGGACGATCAGCTGCGCCGCCGCGGCGTCGACGGCCCGGCACTTCTTCAGCGAGGCCATCGCGTCGAACCGAGCGGCGGCGACCTGGCACAGCGACACCGCGATCGCCCCGATCGCCCGGATCCGGTGCGTGGTCTCCTCGAGGGCGTCGACGGACTGGATGACCCAGCGCGGGTCGGCGGACTCGACGCCCACGACCTCGAGCTTGCCCAGCCGGTTGCGGCGCTCGACCAGCGTCGTGTCGAGCAGCACGCCGTCGAGTCGCGCACCGCCGCCGCGCCACGCGAGCCACTCCTCCTGCGGGCCGAAGTCCTGCACGAAGCCGAAGGTCACGTCCGCCATCGTCGGCCCGTCGGCGACGGCGACCGACAGCGCGTGGTGGGTGATCCCGCGCTTGGCGTTCAGGGAGCCGTCGATCGGGTCGATGATCACCCGCACGTCGTCGGAGCCGAAGTCGACGAGCCCGCGCTCCTCGCTGACGGCGCAGAAGCGCGCGCCCGCGTCATGCAGCGCGGCGAGCTCGCCGAAGACGATGTCCTCGGCCTCCTTGTCGATCTGGAGCGTGCGGTCGCCGCCCTCGCCGCGGGTGCCGGTCTCCACCACGCGCTCGGCGATCGTCGGGCGGGCGTCGAGCATCGCCGAGATCGCGGCCACCGACCGGCGGCACGCACCAAGCCAGTCGGGGGAATCGGCGGGCATCGGGCCTATCCTACGGCGGTGCCTGTGCTCACCTCCGCCCAGCGAGAGGCCGTCGAGCACGCCGGGGGCCCGCTGCTTGTACTCGGCGGTGCCGGAAGCGGGAAGACGACGGTCGTCGTCGAGCGTTTCGCGTGGCTCGCGGAGCGCTCCTCGCCCGAGGCCGTCCTGGGGTTGACGCTCGGCGACGGCGCGGCGGACCGCCTGCGCGAGCAGGTCGAGGACCGCATGGCGGTGCCCTACGAGGAGCTGTCGGTGACGACGTTCGGCGGCCTGTGCGCCCGGCTGCTGCGCGACGAGGCACTGGAAGCGGGGCTCGACCCCTTCGCCACGCCGGTCGCGGCGCCGGACCGGCTGGCGATGCTGCTCGAGCACATCGACGACCTGCCGCTCAAGCACCACGACCTGCGCGGGAACCCGAGCGCCACCTTGGGGGCGATCGTCCGCCGGGTCGACCGCTTGAAGGACGAGCTGATCAGCGCCGCCGACTACCGGGCGTGGGCGGGGTCGCTGGCCGACGACCCGCGGGGCGCGCGCGAGCGCGAGTTCGCCGAGCTGTTCGCGGCGCACGACACGCTGCTGGCCGAAGCGGGCGCGTTGGACATCGGGGACCTCGTGCTGTACGCGTTCCGGCTGCTGCGTGAGAAGCCGCACGTGCGCTCGCGCCTGTCCGCGCGCTACACGCACGTGTTGGTGGACGAGCTGCAGGACGCGAGCTTCGCGCAGGGTCTGCTGTTGCGGTTGCTCGTGGGCGAGCACGGCGGGATCTCCGCGTTCGCCGACGACGACCAGGCGATCCACCGCTTCCGCGGCGCCGCGACCAAGAACATCCGCGACTTCCGGGCGGAGTGGCCGCTGGCTACGGTCGTGCGGCTCGATGCGTCGCAGCGCTTCGGCGCGCGGCTGCTGGCCGCGGCGGACGCGGTGGTCGCGCCGATCGAGGACCGGCTGGAGAAGGCGCTGAGCGCGGCGCCGGGCGGCGAGGTCGCCTTCTGGCGCTGCGCGTCCGAGCGGGCGCAGGCACAGGCGGTGGCGGCCGAGGTCGAACGGCTGATCTCGCGCGGCGAGGCGGCGCCGGAGGACGTGTGCGTACTCGTCCGCTCGGTGCGGGCGGAGGGTCAGGCGGTGGCGGTGGCGTTCGAGGAGCGCGCCGTGCCGTACCACCTGAGCGGGGCGGCGGCGTTCTTCCAGCGGGCGGAGGTCCGTGACCTCCTGGCATGGCTGCGGCTGCTGGTGGACCCGGGCGACGCGGGCGCCGTGGTGCGTGCGCTGGCGCGGCCGCCGGTCGAGCTGCGGGCGATCGACCTCGCGCGGGTGACCCAGATCGCGCGGCGGCGCAAGCTCGACATGGTCGCGGCCTTGAGCGCTGCGCTGGAGTCGCCGCAGATCCCGCCCGAGGCGCGCGAGCGGATCGTCACGTTCCTGAAGCTCTACCGGAGCGCCGCGGGCGCGCTGGACTCGTCGCGACCGGACCTCTACGTGCACCGGTTGGTCGAGCGGCTCGGGCTGCGGCGGCAGTTGCTGTTCGCGGCCACGACCGAGGTGGTCGAGCGGTTGCGCAACCTGGCGCGGTTCGCCGAGCTGGCCGCGGCGTACGTGCGACGCGCGCCGCAGGCGACGGCGCGCGAGTTCGCCCGCTCGATCGCCGCCGTCGCCGACGCCGGCCTGCGCGAGGAGGAGGCCGCCGACGGCGAGCGGGCGCGGGGCGTGCGGGTGATGACGATGCACGACGCCAAGGGCCACGAGTTCGAGCATGTGTACGTGCTCGGCCTGATGAGCGCGCGCATGCCGGGCCCGCGCCGGCAGTCGATGGAGCCGATCCCGGACGCGCTGATCAAGGAGACCGTGCCGCCGCTGTCGCGGGGGGCGCACAACGCCGAGATGCGGCGACTGCTGCACGTGGCGATGACGAGAGCCCGCCGCCGGCTCGTCCTGGCCTATCCGGAGCGCACGGATCGCGGGGCGATCCAGCAGCCCTCGCCGTTCGCCGAGGAGGCGCGCGCGGCGGTCGCGGGCGAGTGGGAGGCGAAGGAGGAGGAGCTCTTCGGCCCCGCCGAGACGCTCCAGTCGACGTTCCGGCTGCTGCGCGACGAGCTGCTCACGACCGTCGCCCAGGTGGGCGGGCGGCTCGGGGAGCTGCGCTTCGACACCGACCTGGACGTGTCCCACGCCGTCGTCAGGTACCTGGAGCTGATCAAGCTCAGCGCGTTGCTCGAGCGCACGCGCACCGGCGGGATGTCGGTCGAGGAGGCGCTGCCGGAGATCAACACGCGGCTGCTGCAGTCCTCGACGAGCGAGCAGCGCGAGATCTTCGAGACCAGCGCGCTTGACGATTATCTGCTCGACGCCGAACGCGACGAACGTTTGCGCGCCCGCGCCGTCGCCGCACGAAACGAACCCTCGCTGGATCCCTTCCTGCCGAAACGCGGCGGCGGGCTGCTGCTGAGCGCGACCGACATCGAGACCTACCGGACGTGCCCGCTGAAGTACAAGTTCGCGCGGGTCTTCCGGATTCCCAGCGAGCCGACGATGAACCAGCGGTTCGGCATCCTCGTCCATCAGGTCCTGGAGCGCTACCACGGCGGCTCCGGCGAGCCGGGCCTGCCCGAGCTCTTGGGGTTGTTGGAGGCGGGCTGGCGCCGCGGCGGCTTCGGCGATTCCGAGGAGGAGCGCCAGTTCCGCGCCAAGGCCACCCAGGCACTGGTCCGCTACCACGACCGCTTCAAGGAGGAGGACGGGGAGCCCGTCTGGTTCGAGCGCGCCTTCCAGTTCCGCCTCGGCCCCCACCTGCTGCGCGGCCGCGTCGACCGCGTCGACCGGCTGCCCGACGGCGGCTACGAGCTGATCGACTACAAGACCGGCCGTCCCAAGACCGCCGCCCAACTGCGCGAGGACGTCCAGCTCTCTTTGTATGCCGTCGGCGCCCGCGAGTCCTGGGAGCTGGAAGCCGCCTCGCAGTCCTACTACTACGTCCTCGACGACGAGAAGGTCCCGGTCGAGCGGTCAGAAGAGGACCGCGACTGGATCACCGAGACCGTCTTCACCGTCGCCGACGGCATCCAAGCCCAGGGCTTCGAGCCGACCCCGTCCTGGTCGGCCTGCTCGATGTGCGACTACCGCATCGCCTGCCCCGCCGCGGAGCGGTAGGGCTACTCCTCGCCGCGCTGGCGCAGGAAGCGCTGGAACTCGCGGGCGAGCACGTCGCCGCTCGGCAGTGAGCCGGGGTCGGGGCGGCCTGACTCCTCGTCGGCGGCGCGTTCCAACCGCTCCACGAACGCCTGGACGTCCGGGTCGAGCTCGACCGCGCGGCTCACCTGCTGCTCGTAGTCGTTCGCCGCGTCCTCGAGGTCGGTGGCGTCGACGGTGACGCCGACCAGCGACTCCAGGCGCCGCAGCAAGGCCAGCGCGCCCTTCGGGTTCGGCGCGACCGCGACGTAGTGCGGCACCGCCGCCCACAACGACGCGGCGGGAAGGCCCGCGTCCTGGAAGCCCTGGTGGAGCACGCCCACGATGCCCGTCGGGCCCTCGTAGGTCGGCGGCTGCAACGCCAGGCGCTGGATCAGGCCCGGATCGGTCGCGTGGGCGCTCACAGAGACCGGGCGCGAGTGCGGGACGTCCGCGAGTAAGGCGCCCAGCAGCACGGCCATCTGCACACCGAGCGCCTCGGCCAGATCGACGACGGTCTTGGTGAAGGTGCGCCAGCGGAACGCGGGCTCGGGGCCGCTCAGCAGGATCAGGTCGCGCGGGGCGCGCGGAATCCTGACGGCGTGGATCTCGAACTCGGGCCAGTCGATGGTCCGCGTGATGCCGTCCTCCAGGCGCACCATCGGGCGCGTGGCCTGGAAATCGACGAACTCCTCCGGGTCGATCCGCGCGAACGACTCGGCGCCGAGGCTGCCGGCGATGAAGGTCAGGGCGGAGGTGGCGGATTCGCCCGCGTCGTTCCAGCCTTTGAACGCGCAGACCAGCGCCGGGGCCCGGAGCCCATCTGGACGACGCTCCCAACGCAACGGCTGCATTGATTCCACGGTACCGCGTCCGCTGCTTCGGCCACCATGGACGGGATGTCCTCAGCCGAGGTCACGATCGCCGGATTGCGCGCGGGGGACGCCGTCGACGCCGTCTTCGCCTGCTCGCGCAAGGACCGCCTCACCGCGCGGTCGGGGACCCCGTACCTGGCGCTCGAGCTGCGCGACCGGACGGGCGCGATCCAGGCGCGGGCGTTCAAGGACGCCGACGTGCTCTCGGGGCGCTTCGAGCGCGGCGACCTCGTCCGCGTCGCCGGGCGGGTGGAGCGCTTCCGCGACGAGCTGCAGCTCGATGTGCGCAACATCGCCAAAGCCGAGCAGGCGGACCCCGCGGCATTCCTGCCGGTCGCGTACCGCAACGTCGAGGAGCTCGAAGGCTTCCTGGAGCATCTGGCGCGCGAGGTCCACGACCCGGCGTATGCGCAGCTGCTGCAGAACCTGCTCAGCGACACGGCGCTGAGGGCGGCGTTGCGCCGCGCCCCCTGCACCCGCCAGGGCCACCACGCCTACCTCGGCGGCCTGCTCGAGCACACCGTCGCCGTCGGCACGCTCGCGCTCGAATGCGCCCAGCTGCATCCGCGTCTGAACCCGGACCTGCTCGTCACGGCGGCGCTCGTGCACGACATCGGCAAGACGCGCGAGTTCACGTACGGCGCCGAGATCGGCCTGACCGACGAAGGCCGGCTCCTCGGCCACATCGTGCTCGGCCAGCAGATCCTCGACCGCTACGACCTCCCGGACGACCGGCGGCTCGCGCTCGCGCACTGCGTTCTCACCCACCACGGCGCCCAGAACGCGCCCGGCGGGAGGTTCGGGAGCGCCGAAGCCCTCGCGCTGTACCGCTTGAACGCGCTCGACGCCTCGGTCAAGGGCGCGCTCGAGCACGGGCTACCATAGGCAACCATGCGGTTGCTCATTCTCGGCGGAACGGTCTTCCTCGGCCGCCACGTCGTCGACGCCGCGCTCGCGCGCGGCCACGACGTGACGATCTTCACGCGCGGCAAGCACGGCACCGGTCCCGACGGCGTCCAGCACATCGCGGGCGACCGCGCCGACGTGACACCGCTCGCGGGCGGCAGCTGGGACGCCGCGATCGACACCTCCGGCTACGACCCGGCGCACGTGGCCGCGTCGAGCGCCCTGGACGTCGGCCACTACGTCTTCGTCTCCAGCTGCAACGCCTACCCCGACTGGCCTGACAAGCCCGTCGACGAGGACTCCCCCACCTGGCAGGACGGCGAGGGCTACGGCCCGGACAAGGCGGCGGCCGAGCGCCACGTGCTCGCACGCGACGGCGCGGTGGTCCGCGCCGGGCTGATCGTCGGCCCGCACGACAACGTCTTCCGCCTCCCCTGGTGGGTGAGGCGTATCCGCGAGGGTGGAGCGGTCCCCGCGCCCGGCCGCCCGGACCGCCCGCTGCAGATCATCGACGCGCGCGACCTCGCCGCCTTCCTCCTGCACCTCGCGGAGACGCACACCAGCGGCGCCTTCAACGGCACCGCCCCGATCGGCCAGACCACGATGGAGGAGCTGTTGCGCGCCGCCGGCGACGCCGAGCTGCGCTGGATCGACGACGACAAGCTCGAACAGGCCGGCGTCGAGCCGTGGATCGAGCTGCCGCTCTGGCTCCCGGAGCGCTACGAGGGAACGTGGGCGATCGACACCGCCAAGGCCCAGGCCGCCGGCCTGCGCACCCGCCCCGTCCAGGAGACCGTCGACGACATCGCAAGATGGCTGGAAAGCGGCGGTGAGGACGAGCTGGATGAGTGGCGTTCCGAGCATCGTCCAGGGAAGATGAGCCGCGAACGCGAGGAGGCGCTTTTCCGACTTCTGTGCTAGGAATTAGGCCCGCCTAACGAGTTTGGGCGCCCTAACCAACGCTCTGGAGTCATGCGCCGCTTCTTCACTCTGCTGGTCGTCGGCTGCCTCGCCCTCGTGGGCTGCGGCGGCTCGGACGACGACAAGAACGAGACCACGCCCAAGGCGACGCCGGCCGCTCAAGCGGACGTCGATCTCACCCCGATCAAGGACTACCTGCTCGAGCACACCGACCGGCTCGTGACGTCCACGGAGCTGCTCCAGCGCGACGCGCAGGAGTACTACAACCTCGCCGAGGCGGCGGACTTCGACTACGCGAAGATGCTCGAGGACAACCGCGAGGAAGTCCAGACGGCGATCAAGGAGCTTCAGGGCGCCCACATCCAGGCCAACCCGGCCTACGAGGAGATGGAGGGCGTCGTCGCCGGCGTCCCGTCGCTCGCGGACTACGACGTGATCATCGACGCCGGCGCCGACGGCTCGGACCCCGAGAACGCCGTGCCGTTCAGCCTGACCACGAAGGCCGGCAAGGAGTTCAAGCAGCCGGGCAACTTCTTCGCCCTGATCGAGACCTCGGTCTTCGGCACCGAGCCGAAGTTCCAGGCCAAGGGCGTGACGGCAGACCTCGACGGCAACGGCAAGGTCGAGTTCCCCGAGGCGCTCCCGGACGCCGACTTCCTGCTCGCCGCCGCGACCGACTTCGTCAAGTACGCGAAGGAGCTCGACACCAAGGCCAAGGAGTGGCAGCCGACGCTCGAGGACGCCTACACGGCCGTGGTCGTGATGACGCCGACCATGTCCGAGTACTTCTCCGCCTGGAAGAACTCGCGCTTCATCGCCGGCGGCAAGGCCGAGGAGAAGGGCTTCGTCGCCACCTCGCGCCTGCAGGACATCCGCGACATCCTCGGCGGCATCGTCCTGATCTACGACTCGATCCAGCCGAGCGTCGAGAAGGTCAACTCCGACCAGGCGCTGCAGACCAAGACCGACCTCGAGAAGCTGCACCAGTTCGCGGGCCGGCTGCTGACCGAGGAGGAGGGCGGGAAGAAGTTCACCGCCTCCGACGCCGACACGCTCGGCACCGAGGCCCAGCGCAACGCCGAGGCGATCGCCGGCCAGGTCTCGCAGGCGGCGGGCCAGCTCGGACTCAAGCTGGAGGACTGATGCTCGGCCGCGTCGTCACGCTTGCGGCCGCCGCTGCCTTCCTTCTTCCCGGCGCGACGGCGCACGCCGCCGACGCGCCGTGGAAGGACGCGGGCCGCGTCACCGACGGGCTGTTCGACGCCCAGACCGAGCTCGTGCTCGACGCGCAGGACGCTGCGGCGAAGGACGTCGACCGCGCGCGCAAGGCCTACAGCGGCGACCTGCGCGAGACGCTCCGCGCCGCCGACCCGGACGCCGACAAGGCGGTCGCGGCCGGCCTCGAAGCCGCCGAGCGGGCGGTCTCCGACGACGACCAGACCGCGCTCGCCGGCGCCCGCGGCGCCACCCGCGCCGGCCTGTTCCGCGGCGCCTACGCGGTCATCACCGAGGCGACCGCGCGCGGCGACGCGGCCACCGCGAAGCGCTGGATCCTGCTGCGCGAGTACCGCACCGCCACCCGTTTCACGCGCCCGGGCGCGCACGCGACGCTCGCGCTCGACCAGCTGCAGCGCGGCAAGCTCTCGCCGAAGGCCGCCGAGCAGGCGGTCGAGAAGGACCTGCTGGACGCCTACCAGGCGCGACTGCGCGAGCTGCTGCGCGACGCCCGCGACGGCATCAAGAACGACTTCCCGGCTCGCCAGTCCGAGGCCGCCGCCCAGGCCGCGGGCTACTTCGCGATCCTCGCGCCCCGCTACGCCGAGGACCGCGGCGCCGCCGCCGAGCAGCGGGCCAGCGCCGCCTTCGACGCGCTCCCGGAGGCGGCCGACCTCGCGCCCGCGCTCGACGCGGCCGACAAGGCGCTCGAAGGCTTCACCGCCGCCCCGTTCACCCCCGAGGAAGCCGCGCGGCGCGCCCAGCAGCTGCTGCAGTTCCTCTCGCTGGTGCCGGTCGAGTACGGCCGCGGCGTCAAGGGCACCAACGTCACCAAGGACTTCGAGATCACCGAGGCGGTCGCGTTCCGCACCGGTGCGGTGGGTGCGTTCGCCGACCTGCGCGACCAGCTCGCCAAGCGCGACGAGGCCCGCACCAAGGCCGCCAACGACGGGCTGACGGAGCTCGGGCGGCTCGTCGAGATCGCCAACAAGCAGAAGGCGGACGTCCCGAAGCCGGAGCAGGTCCAGGCGGTCACCGACAAGGTCGACGCGCAGCTGCGCGCGGCGATGCCGAAGCCGTGGACCGAGAAGACCGACGAGTCCGACTACGACCTGATCGGGCTCACCCTCGACCGCATGGAGGCCGCCGCCGGCGCCGGGCAGTACCGCCAGGCCGAGCAGGCGCGGCTGGAGATGTACGCGTTCTTCGAGTTCGGGCCCGAACGGCGGCTGCGCTCGTTCGACCCGGGGCTGGCGCTCGACATCGAAGGCCTGATCTGGTTCGGCGCGCACGGTCAGGACGGCCTGGCGACGCAGATCGCCAAGCGGGCACCGCGCCGCGCGATCCGCGAGACCCGTCTGGCGCTCGACACCAAGCTCGCCGACGCCGCCGCCACCCTCGGCGACTCCGCCAACAAGGCCACGGTCGTCACCAACTCGGCGATCATCGTCTTCCGCGAGGGTCTCGAGGCCGTCCTGATCCTGGCCGCGATCACCGCCTCGATGGTCGGGTTGCGCCGCCGGCTGCGGCGCCCGGTCTTCGTCGGCGCGCTCGCCGGCCTGGGCGTCTCCCTGATCACCTGGGTGCTGGCGCAGACGATCCTGCGCTCGCTCGAGCGCTACGGCGAGAAGCTCGAGGCGGTGGTCGGCCTGATCGCGATCGCCGTGCTGCTGCTGATCACGAACTGGTTCTTCCACAAGGTCTACTGGTCGGAGTGGATCGGCAAGTTCCACCGTCAGCGCAAGCGCTACGAGAAGCTCGAGAAGACCGGGTTCATCTCCGCGCAGGCGATCGGCATGTTCGTGCTCGGCCTGACCAGCGTGTACCGCGAGGGCTTCGAGACCGTGCTCTTCCTGCAGTCGCTGCAGCTGAGCGCCGGCACCGCGGCCGTGGTCGAAGGTGCGAGCCTCGGCCTCGCGCTGACCCTCGGCGTCGGCGCGATCACGTTCTACTTCCAGCGCAAGCTGCCCTACAAGAAGATGCTGATCGTCACCGGCGTCTTCATCGGCTTCGTGCTCGTGGTGATGGTCGGCCAGACCGCCCGCACGATGCAGGGGACGGGCTGGCTCCCGATCACGCCGATCGACGTCTCGCTCCCGTACTGGCCGGGCCTGTGGCTCGGCATCTACCCGACCGTCGAGACCATCGGCGCGCAGGTCGCCGCCGCCGTGTTCGTGATCGGCTCCTACTTCCTCGCCCAGGAGATGAAGGTCAAGGGCCCACGGCGTCGCCGTTCCAAGGCCTCCGGCGAGGGCGAGCCCGCGCCCGCGGCTGAGCAGCCGGAGCGCGAGCTCGTCCAGTAGCGGTTACGGCGTCGTCGTCGAGAGCGTGAAGGTCAACGTCCTCGCGTAGGCGCCGGTGCGCAGCGCGTCGGTCGCCTTGACGCGCTGCTTGAACGCGATCGTGACCGGGTCGTTGGCCGCGGGCGCGGTCCAGGTGGACCTGCTCAGCGTCACCTGGAGCGGCTCGGGCAGCTCGAACGCGCCGTTGGCCAGGTGGCCCGGGGCGCTGAAGGCGAGCGCCGCGTCACCGGCGGTGGAGACGACGTTCGCGGTCGCCTGCGCCGTGTACTCCTTGTCGACGCCAGGGGTGAAGGCGCCGAAGCTCGCGTTCCCGGAGAGGGTCAGCGCGAGCGTGGCGGGGACGGTGCCGCCGGTCGTGCCGGGCTCGGAGTCCGTCAGCGTCGGGTCGACCGCCTTGCCGTTGGCGCGCAGGTGCAGCGAGCCGTACTGGGTCTCCACGCGGGCGCCGTCGCCGATCGCGTGGTAGATGAGGTCGCTGATCGCGAAGCGGGCCTTGCCGCCCGAGACCGGCTGCTCGCCGAGGTCGAAGCGGTCGCCCGTGTGCGGCTCGACGAGCTGCGCCTTGACGGTGGGCGCGTCGACGGTGACGTCGACGTTGTGGTCGACCAGCTCGGCGCGGGTCGCGACCGGGGTCTGCGGCTTGCGCGCCGCGTTCATGAACTGGCTCGGCTGCAGCGCGTGGTCGACGATCCGGACGTCGCCCATCAGGCCGTTGAACGTCTGCTCGACGACGTTGGCGTAGTCGATCGCGCCGAGCAGCCACGGCTTGCCGGTGCTGCCGAGGCCGATCGCCGGCGAGAGCGGGTTGCGGCCCATCAGCGAGCCGTCGATGTAGAGGTCGCTGAAGCGGCCGTCGTTGACGACGGCGACGTGCGTCCAGCGGTCCGTGGCCATCAGGTGGCCCCAGGCGGTGGTGTTGTCGGGACGGTTGGTCGGCCAGACCGCCCACTGGAGCTCCGCGCCGCCGGACAGCGCGAGCTCGACGACGCCCTCGTCGGGGTCGCTCTGGGTGCGGCCGATGTCGCGGCCGGTTCCCTGCTGGCCGAGGATGCCCATCCAGGCGTTGCTGTTGCAGCAGCTCGCGGGGAGCTTGACGAAGGCCTCGATCGTGTAGCCGTCCATGAAGGTCTTCGTGTTGATGGGCGCGTTGGCGGCGGTCTGGAAGTACGTCCCGCGGCGCTGGCTCTTGTTGGCCGTGAACTTGAGGCTCTTCGCGCTCGGCTGGTCGTCGCCGTGGTCGTCGTCGACGGTCACCTGCGTCTGGTCGCCGGTCGAGCCCGTGAGGGTCGTGGGCGTCAGGTCGTTGCCGTTGCCGGAGAGGTCGTCGAGCTTGGTGACCGCGCCGGTGCCTTGCGGACGCCAGAGGGCGACGGTGCCCGGGACCTTCAGCGCGTCGGTGGCGACGTCGGCGGGCGCGGGCTTCGGATCCAGGCGCTGGGCGAGGGCCTTGAAGTCGACGGTCAGGGAGAAGCGGCTGGCCGCGTCGGTCCTTTCGAGCATCTGGCGCTCGTAGGCGTTGCGGTCGGCCTCCTTCTGGCCGATGACCCACGGCGAGAAGGTGCTGACGTCGATCGTGTTGCGGTCGATGTCGAAGGCGTAGGTGCGGATCATGCCCGCGCCGCCGTAGTACATGTCCTGGTAGTCCGCCAGGTTCAGGTAGACGTCGTGGCCGAAGTCGTTCTTGAGCGTGGTGCGGCCGACGGGCCAGTTGTGGCCGGAGAGGCTGAGGATGATCTGGTCGTTGCGCTTGATCAGGTTGGTCCAGAGCGTGTTGCCGTAGCTCGTGAGGGAGGCGGTGCCGGCGGCGTTGCTCGACAGCGTCTCGTGGGTGGTGACGATCGTCGGGACCGTCTTGTTGGCGTCGAGGATCGACTGCGCCCAGGCGAACCCGGCGGCGCTCGTGCGCCAATCGAGCGCGAGGACCAGCCACTGCCGGCCGGCGGCCGTGAACTTGTGCGCGCTGTTGTAGCCGTTGGCGGAGGCGCCGATGAACGTCGGGTCGTTCGCGTAGCGGTCCGGCCCGAAGGCCCGCGAGTACGGCGACGGCGGGCGGGTGTCGTCCTGGCCCGAGTTGATGTCGTGGTTGCCGGCGAGGACGCTGTAGGGCAGCTTCGCGCGGTCGAGGATCTTGAACGCTTGGTCCGCGCGGTCGACCTCGTTCTGCAGCCCGTCCTGGGTGACGTCGCCGAGGCCGGCCGCGAAGGCGATGTTCTCGCTTGAACGGTTGGCGACCATCCACTTCAGCGCGGCCGTGACCGGCTCCGAGTCGCCGCGGTCGTCGTCGAACAGGTACTGCGTGTCCGGGATCACCGCGACCGTGAAGCGGTTGCTCTGCGGATCGAAGGAAGAGCCTTGCGGGGCGCCGTTCTGCGCCCGCACGGCAACCGCGGCGAGGAGCGAGAGCACAAGGCCCATCGCCACCCCGGCGCGCACGAATCGGGTCATGCGTCGTCCTTTCGGTAGGGAGGGCGGCGACGCTATGACCGGCGTGGCGCCGGGATGTGAAGCGAGCGTGCTTTACGCGTGAATTCGGAGTGTCCGCTTCGCGGCGCGCCGCGTCTCACGGGTCGCGCGGCGCGGGCGCGGCAGCGAGGGCCGCGCGGCCTTTCGCTCCGGGACCGGGGTCGCGGCCTGCTCGCCCAGGCTCAGGCTGAGCCCGTGGCGGTTCGCGACCTCGAGGATCGTCAGCGCGTCGAGCGACCCGAGCCGCTCGAGCACCAGCTCGCCCTCGTGGAAGGAGATGATCGACGTGCTGCACGCGCGGTGGCGCGGATAGCGGCGCCGGTTCGCCCGCTCGTTCCGGTGCCCGATCAGCACCACGTCATCCCGGTGCCCGAACTCCTTCTGGATCTCCTTGATCTCGAAGTGCGCGGCCTCGATCTGCCCGGTGACGCTGCTCGACGTGTTCGCCGACGTGATGTAGAGGATGTCCTCGCCGATCAGGTCGAGGATGTCGCCCACCAGCGCGTTGCTCGGGCAGATGTCCCCGGGCGTGATCAGCTGCACCGTCCGGACGTCGGAGTCCAGCTGCGTCAGGTGGTCCGGGATGTGAGCCGCCGCCGGCCCGCGGAACCCGATCGGCCCGAGCGCGTTCAGATCGCTCATCACCGCCACCAGCGAGCTCCACGGCACGTGCACCTGGTCCCAGTCGAAGACCTTGGCCGACCGCTCCGGCGTCGTCGTGACGCTGCCCACCTGATGCAACGGCCGCCCCTTGAGCCGGTTCATCGCCTCCAAGCTCTGGAGATCCGGCCTCGCCGCCAACGCACAGAAGTTCCCGAAGGCGTAGAAGAGCGCGGCACCCTCGGCGGCGGCCTCGGCGGCCCCCCGTCGCTGGGCCAGGTCGGCGATGTCGCGGATGGGCTCCATGCCGCGGCACTCTTCCTCAGGGTCCTTGGCGCGACCTTGTCCCGTTCTTGGGTCCGTATCGTGGCCGTCGCATGGAGCGGCCGGGGCTGGTGCCCCAGCCGGTCTTCAAAACCGGTGAGCCGGCGTAGCCCGCCGGTGGGTAGGTTCGATTCCTGCGCCGCTCCGCTTCGCGAGAACCAAGGCCCCACCAGGGCTTTTCAGAGGGTTAGAGGGATGTTCGATCATCGTGCGTGATACCGCTCGGCGCCGTTCAAGACCGCTCCGCGAGGGTCAAGACTTCCCCACAGTTTCCCCGCGATCGGGGTCCGCTGGAGAAGCCGGGTTGCCCTGCATGCGTTCAAGGTACTGATCGAGGAGGACGCCAGCCGCTTGCTCAGAGCCGGGGAACAGATGGCCATAGCGGTCGAGCGTGATGCTGACCGAGGCGTGGCCCATGAACACCTGGAGAGCCTTGGCATTGACGCCGGCAGCGATCATCAGGCTCGCGAACGTGTGCCGGCATTCGTGGAGCGTGATCCGGCTCAGCGCCGCCCGCTCCCATGCCTTGGTGGCGCGTTCGGCGACGGCGCCTGGCTCGAACGGCCGCCCGGGAGCGATGCCGAACGCGAACGCAGAACCATCTCCGTGGGCTTCGACCAGGTGGCCGCGGAGAGCCGCGGCGATCGGGACTTTCCGGACTCCGGCACGCGACTTCGGGTCGAGCTCTCCCTCGACGGCGTCCCAGCCGCGCCGGACGTGGATGACACCTTTGTCGAGATCGACGTCGGACCAGCGAAGAGCGCGCAGCTCCCCCCGCCGAAGCCCGGCGTACATCGCCGTCGCCCACAACGCGCGGTCAACGTCCAGGGCGGCGATCAGTGCGGCCGCCTCGACCGGATCGGCGACACGGTCACGGGACGACCGGACGGCGCGCAGTTCAAGCCCCGTGGTCGGATTGGTTGTGATCTGGCCGCGTGCGAGTGCGCGCCGGCAGATCGCGTGCAGCGGAAGCAGGGCGTTGCGGACCGTCGAGGCGCTGAGGCCCGACTCGTCCAGGTCGTCTACGACCGCTTGGACGTCCTGGCGCGTGATCTCGCTTACCTTCGCTCCGCCGAGGTCGGGGTAGATGCGATCACGCAGCGCCTGCTCGTAGCCGCGCAATACCGAGGGCTTGTACAGGTCGCCCGAGCGATTACGGACGGTCCCAGCCTTCGCGTCGCGGATCCATCGGTCTCCCACCTCCCGGACTGTCGTCGGTCTCGGCACCCGGAGGACCCCCCGCCGTAGATCCGTCCTGGCGTCGTCGCGCCACGTCCTGGCCGCCCGCGGCGAAGTGAATGTCCGCTGGATCTTGCGCTTGTCACGCGCGCTCCACACCGATGCGCGGTACGAGGGGGTGCAGTCACACGGTCCGCCGTGCTGCACGTTGCAGCGCCGGGCGTGTCGGACTTCGATGCCCGTCATGTCCGGCAGCGTTGTGCCCGTCATCGACCGAGAGTCCGCTCGGCGCTCTTGTCGAGCCAATTTGTGAGCTCGGCCACCGGGATCAGGCGGCGGCGGCCGCGACGCACGATGCGCAGCTCGTGCATCACGTGCTCCTCGAAGAAGTCAACGCTGACGCCGAGTGCGTAAGCCGCCTCGGCTTTGGTAAGCGCGTCCGCGTCCGCGGCTGCTGCGGGTGAGCGGTGGGTTCCATACTGCCTAAGCCCGCTGAAGAGCGCCTAGGGACAAACGAATGTGCGGCCCCGCCCCCGTGCGTCGCGCGCAGCGTCAGCGTCGGCAGAGCGCACGCTGATCACGCACGGCCAGATCGCAACCGTAAGCAAGATGCACGCTTTCGTCGAGAAACACCACTCTGCCGGTGTCGTCGTCGCTGCTCCCTTTGCCTCAACGCGGCAGCGAGCGGCCTAGCTGCTCGCCAACTGAAACTCGAACATCAGACCGTCCCGGCAGACCTCCGCAACGAAGGCCTGCGCCTCGTCCACCGAGCGATTCGCGTCCTCGATACTTGATAGATCGAGGATGGCCTCCATATCGGGACGACGGCCGTCGCCAACTAGGTCGAAGCCCTCGGTTCCCAGGATCTTGACGCGCTCGGTCCGGCATGCTTCGAGGAAGACCGAGGCCTCGCTGCACGCGATCAGCGTGGCGGTTGCTGTGAGGTGAAAGGGCACCCCTGCGGACTTAGCAATGTGGTGCGCCATGTCGAAGGGCTCGTCACGTGCCCGCATCACGCAAGGTTATCCGCGACTGCTGCTGTCGCCTGAAGGGCGCAGCGAGCTCGAGATGGTCGGCCGGCTCCCCGACGATCTCGAGATCGTCGACAAGCACCACTCTCGCTTTTGCCGCGAGGGAGCGGCGGGCGGGTGCGTGTCGACATCGCTCGAGCGCGTCGTTGTGTTCTCGATACGCGCGGGGCGCCAGCATTACGGTGGCGTGGAGCCGACTTGAGCGTCGGTTTCGCGCCCGAGGTCGGGGCGTCCTGACGCGTTCAGGAGCAGGTCAGGTTCGTGATCCTAGCCTCGTTGGATGCGCATCCGCAGTGTCCGGATCGTGGTCGCGCTGCTAGCCGTCGGTATCGCCTCAGCGCCGCCGGCTCACGCGGCGGGTGGTGACGGGGTTCCGCCGTTCGGGCACGTGTTCTTGATTGTGGGAGAGAACACGAGCTTCCGTCAGGTCTCGCAGCGCAACGCGCCGTTTCTGACGGGCACCATGATCCCCAATGGCGCGTGGCTGACGAACTACCACGGGCTGACCGATGGATCGCTAGGCGACTATGCGGCCATGGTCTCGGGCCAGTTCGTGAAGTGCGAGCGCAACAACGACTTCTCGTTCACCAACGGCGACGTGCCCGGCCAGGTTGCCTGTCATCAGAAGGTGGACAACCTGTTCCACCAACTCGACGAGCGCAGCATCCCCTGGCAGGAGTGGACCGAGTCGGCAGCCAACGCGTGTGACATGTTCGACCACGGCTCGACCTGGTCACGCAACCTGTTCGTGTCTCACCACAGCCCGGCTCTGTACTTCGACGACATTCAAGCCAATCACAGCTCCGAGGACGCGATTCCCTCGCCCGAATGCCGCGAGAAGGTACTCCCGACCGGGACCACAGGCCCGAACGATATGAGCGTGTTCGATGCCGCACTGCTCGCGGGCACGGTTGCGCGGTTGAACATGCTCATCCCCAACGACTGCGAGAACGGGCACGATCGGTGCGGCACGCACAACGCCGTCCATCAGTTCGACAACTTCTTGGCGCGCGAGGTCCCCAAGATCCAGTCATCGCCGGCGTTCGGTTCCGATGGCCTGATCGTCGTGGTCTGGGACGAGGGTTCCGACGCAGATCCGCTGCACGTCGGCGGCGCGCTGCTGGGGCCACAGGTCAAGCCGAGCCGCAACGCTGCGAAGTTCGACCACTACAGCCTGCTGCGCACCCTTGAAGACGGTTTCGGCGTAACCCACCATCTCGCGCACGCCGCCCGCGCACACGCCTTCACCGGAATCTGGCGGCGGTGAGCCATGCCGCATTGCCGTCATCGCCCGCTGTTCCTGTTGACCGCCGTGGTCGTCGTCGCCTCCTCGGGGCTGCGGGCCTCGCCCAGCTCGGCCGCGATTCCCCGCTTCGGTCACGCGTTTGTGATCGTCGGGGAGAACACGAGCTATGAGCAGATCCCGCCCGCGCACGCCCCGTTTCTCTCCGGCACCGTGAAGGCTCAAGGTGCGTGGCTCACGGACACGCACTCCTTCGTGAAGTCCAGCTCGCTGGGCCAGTACATCGCCATGCTCTCCGGGCAATACACCGCGTGCGAGGCCAACAACGACCTGCCCGACCACTGCCACCAGCACGTCGAGAACCTCTTCTCCCAGCTCACGGCGACCGGGCGCAGCTGGCGCGACTACGAACAGTCGATGCCGAACGCCTGCGACCCCGTGGACGGCGGAGCTGCGTGGGCGCGCGACATCTACTCCGCCCACCACAACCCAGCGCTGTACTTCACACAGATCCAGGGCGCCCGCGTCGACGAGGCGATCACGCCCTCCGCACCCTGCCGCAACTTCGACCTGCCGATGGGGACCACCGC
>NZ_AUIK01000009.1 GCF_000423665.1 Solirubrobacter soli DSM 22325
GCGACCTGTTCGCGAAGCTCGGGTTCGGTCGCCTCGCCGAAGCGGTCGATGACCTCACCATAGGTGGCGAGCGCTTCCACGAAGTGACCGAGCCGCCCAAACTCAAACCCCTTGTTGGCCAGCGCCATAGCAGCTTGCTCGCGGAGTTCGGGTTCCGTGGCGTCGCCGACGCGGTCTACTACCACGTCATACGCGACCAGAGCGTCGTCGTGTCGGTTGAGTGTCCCAAGCACGGCGGCGCGGTTGAGTAGTGCTTGAGCCACGCTTTCGCGCAGCGCGAGATCGCTCTCTTTGCCGAACCGGGTCACGACGTCGTCATACGCATCCAATTGATCGGCTGGGCGATTGAGATCGCCCAGCACGACCCCCTTATTGAAGGCCGCCATGGCCGCCTGCTTCTGGAGCGCGACGTCGCTGGAGTCGCCGAAGCGGTCCACTACCTCGTCGTAGACCGCGACCTCTTCTTCAAGGCGATTGAGTTCGCCCAGGGCGACACCCTTGTTGACCAATGCCATGGCGACCTCCTCGCGTAGCGCGCCGTCGCTGGCGTCGCCGAAACGCGCCACGACCTCGTCGTAGACCGCGAGCTCATCCTCATGACGTCTAAGGTCCCCGAACGCAACTCCCATCTTTCTCAGTGCCCTGGCGAGTTCACGGGCGGAGACCTCTGGAGCGTTTCGCAAGCGAGCCACTATCTCGCCGTAATAGGTGAGCGCTTCCTCACCTACAAGTGGCGCGGCCTCTCCCGGCTCGTCAGCTAGGACGTTCTCGGATTCATCAACGGTCGAGGAGCGGAGCCCTCGGATCGCCATCGGGGAACCGATTAGACCGACTCGCTCAGCGGCTGGGGCGTTGAACCATGCTTCAAGCGTCTCGATTTCGTGTTGTTCGCTGGCGAATGCGCCGACGGCACGCGATCGTGGCGCAGTCTCGGATGGTTGCCGAGGGACGCTCGCGCGTGCCAGTGCGACCTCGGGAGACGCGAGCTCTGGATCCCTGTCGCCAGCGCGCGCGGCTGCTGCGCCGGCGCCGTGTGACGAATCTTCACGCTTGCTCGCGGATGGACCCGATGCCGAAACGTTTGGCGAGGGCCTTGGCGACGCGCGCCGGTACGCAACGAGAAGCGTCGAACCGAACGCCACGCACACCACCGCGACGGGTACCACCAGAAACGCGACGGGATTGAGCCAGCCTTGCACCAGCGCAACCAGTCCCAAACCGGCGACGCTCACGGCCCCCGAAGCGGCGGCGGCCATCAAGAGCTGCCGGGGGTTCGAGGCCTGCTGTTCCAGCACGTCGGCGAACCGGGCCTTCGCACTTTGATCGGTGCCGCTCATGAAGACGAAGTAAGGTCGGCAAGCCGGAGTACCAGGGCCATGAGCGCGACCGGAGCACCGGCGACCCAGCCGAGCGCCACACCGAGATCGACCCATCGGCTGACTCTTTCGCCCACGTCTGGCTCACCAAGGTTCGCGACAAGTGCAACGGTGGCAGCCAGGCCGCTCACAGCCGCCATAACTCCGCCCAGGACCGCGAACGTTAGGAGAGTGGCCTCGACAAACTTGTCGAGCATGGGCGGATTCTTCACGGCAGCTGAGTAAACCCCGGGCAGGATCACGATCAGACTTTAGGCTAGACCGTGCAGGGCGCGGGTGACGCTCGACGGGATGATTCGGCTCCGGGTTGGTGATCGGACGAACGTCAAGGTCGCTGCCGGGGCGGACGGCGCTCAGCGGCAGTCTGGATAGGAACCTCGTCCTCAGCCGAATGGGCTACCGAGATGTCTGCTCATGTCGGAGTTCAGGCCGCCGGTCTCGAACGTGTGGCGCGGTGCGCGACTCGCATGCCGACCGGACGATTCACAGCGCGCGTGTCGGTCGCGGTTTGCAATCGTCGCATCACGCCGGCGGTGGGCGAAACGCTCCGTGGCCAACGCGCTTGGCGGCCACTCTCCGCGCGCGCGTCCAGCTTCTCGTTAAGTCTGCGCCTTGAGTTGGGTGCATTTCGTTCGAAGAGTTTCATGTACCGCCCCGGCGATCTGCTCGGAGATCAGTGCCGCGATTCGCGCCCGCGCCGCTGTGCCACCCCCCTCGACATCCACGCAGCGGTTGGTCTTGCGCACCGACGCGAGGATCGTGTCGAGGTCGAGCGAGCGAGACCATGTGCGGTACCTCCCATGAAGATCAGACGAACCACACCCGACGACGCCGACGCGCTCGTCCGCATCCACGCCGACATGGGCGCGTACTACGCCCAGCTCGCGCCGGAGCTCTTCCACAACCCGGACCTGGAGGGCTTCGAGCTCGTCCTCGCCGAGGAGATCACCGACGACCTGCACGCGCTGCAGCTCGTCGCGGAGGTCGACGGCGAGGTCGTCGGCGCGCTCGACGCCCGGCTGGAACCCCCGCACCCGGGGGCGCGGTTCGCGTTCACGCGCGACCTGTTCGCTTCACGGCTGAAGATCGAGTACGTGGCCGTCGCGGCGGCGCACCGCCGCAGCGGGGCGGGAACCGCGCTCGTCGAGGCGGCCGAGGCCTGGGGCCGCGAGCACGGGGCGGTCGTCGCCGAGCTGACGACCTACCAGGACTCCCCGCTCGCCTACCCCTTCTGGACCGAGCGGGCGGGCTATGCGCCTCGCAGCGTCAATCTCAGAAAACCGCTCTGAAACGGTGCGGTAACGCTCGAGTGGTGACGTGTCCTGGCATGAAGGCACTCGTTTACGGCGGGGCCGGGCAGCGGTCCTGGGACAACGTGGCCGATCCGGGCATCAAGGATCCGACCGACGTGATCGTCAAGGTCGACACGACGACGATCTGCGGCACCGACCTGCACATCCTCAAGGGCGACGTGCCGGCGGTCACGGAGGGCCGCATCCTCGGCCATGAGGCCGTCGGCACGGTGGTCGAGACGGGCGCGGCGGTCACGTCGCTCAAGCAGGGCGACCACGTCCTCGTCCCCGCGATCACCTCGTGCGGGCACTGCTCGTACTGTCGCGCCGGGATGGCCGCGCACTGCGAGACGGTGGGCGGGATCGGCTGGATCTTCGGCCACCTGATCGACGGCGTGCAGGCCGAGTACGCGCGCGTCCCTTACGCCGAGACGTCCGTGCACGTGGTGCCCGAGGGCGTGTCCGACGAGCAGGTCCTCTTCCTCGCCGACATCCTCCCGACCGGCTACGAGATCGGCGTCCGCAACGGCGGTGTCAAGCCCGGCGACACGATCGCGGTCGTCGGCGCCGGCCCGGTCGGCCTGGCGGCGATGATGACCGCGGCGATCGCCGGCGCGGCCCGGATCATCGCCGTCGACCTCGAGCCCTCACGGCTCGAGCACGCCAAGCGCTTCGGCGCGACCGACGCGGTCCTCTCGGGCGACAGCGCCGCCGCCGAGATCCTCGAGCTCACCGGCGGTGGCGTGGACGTGGCCATGGAGGCCGTCGGCGTGCCGGCGACGTTCGACCTGTGCACGCAGATCGTGCGCGCGGGCGGCACCGTCGCCAACATCGGCGTGCACGGCGCACCGACCACGCTGCACCTCGAGGACCTGTGGATCAAGAACATCACGATCACCACCGGCCTCGTCTCGGGCGACACGATCCCGACGCTGCTCAAACTCGCCCGCGGCGGCCGCATCGAGGCCGAGAAGCTCGGCACCCACCACTTCAAGCTCGACCAGATCCAGGAGGCCTACGACGTCTTCGGCGCCGCCGGCGAGCACGACGCGCTGAAGGTCGTGATTCAGGCCTGACCTCGCGACTCAGCGGTTCGGCACACGCGGCCAATCGAGTTGGTCGAGCGCGGCGTCGGGCACTCGGCCGACCTGATCGATCGCCTCGTCGAACTGTTGACTCAGCCAGGCCAACCCGGCCGGCGTGAGCCGAACCGCAGGGTGCTGGCGGATTGCCTTGCGAGGGTTCGTGTTGCCGGTCCCGCTGAGCGCGTTTTCGTTCGTGCTTGCGAACGCTCTGCTCCCGAGTTCGTCCATGAGCTCCGACAGCGGAACGCCGTTGCTCAGGGGCCCGGCGATGAACTCTGCGCCGTGGACGCGAGCGTAGTGCGGCCACTGCGCCTTCCACGGGCGGCGGCGAATGTCCGCTCGGGTCGCGTCGTCGCGCCCGGGCATGTAGGCCAGCGCCGTTGCCCGGCCGAAGACGAGCAGATCGTTCGGCCCGCTCACCAGCCGTCCCAGGTACACGGTGTCGCCGTCATTGACGCTCTTCGGTCGCCGGTTGTGCGGATATGTGCACGCCCAGTGGCATCCCGACCGTCGAACCTCTTCGATCGTCTCGACGTCGCGCGAGACCCGGTTGTCGCCTTCGCCGAAGAACTTCACGAATCCGCTGCCCGAACCCGATCGGGCACTGACCGGTGGAGCGACTTGCGCCATAGGACTCGCAGCACCGTAGTCTCGAAGACCCGCGGTCAGCTTCGGGCGACTGCCTTGAGCGATGATCGGCTCCAGGAGGTCGTCCCACTCCTTCAGCCGCTTGAGCGTCAGGTCCGGCTTCGCCTGTCGCCACAGGTCGTCGAAGTACCGGTTCGCCGCCGTGACGAACTGCCTCTGGTCTGACACGCACCCGAACTCCTGGTTCTGGTGCATGGCCGCGATCGTCAGGTTCGCCGACGTGACGATGGCGCGTGCCGAACCGCAGACGTACAACTTCGCGTGGAGCCCCTGAACTCCGCGGACACGGCCGCCGGCGAGGAGAATGCGGCGCAGAGCGGCGGTGTCGCTGACGCCACTCGCGAAGTCGGCGAGATTGAAGCGGGTGATGACGTCGATCGCGGCGGGACGCCGACGGCGCAGGAGCGCCTCGAGCGCCGCGTCCTTGATGAACGGCGCCACGATTCTCAGGCGACTGCCGTCAGCTTGGATTCCGTCGCGGATCTCGGTGAGCCAGCCAGAGTGGATCAATCGCACTGCGGACAAGGCGCGAGCGTACTCAATCCAGTCAGCTTGTGCTGCCTAATGGGTGATTCAGGCCTGGTAGCGGCGCCACTTGGCGAGGAACTCGTCCGCGTCCAACTGCGCCAGGTCGGCGCGCAGGGCGCGGGCGAGCTTGCCCGTGTCGCGTGGGCGGGTGTCCCAGAAGAGGATCACCTCGCCGGTGTCGATCTCGATCACCTCGACCTGCTCGATCGCGTCCGAGGGCCGGAAGAACCGGCCCTGGCGGTGGACGATCAGCTCGTAGGCGCGGTTCGCTCTCATGCCGGGATCGCCCGCTCGCCGGAGAGCACGTGGCCGTCGATCCAGATGGCCGGGAGCTCCGTCACGCCATCGGCGGCAGCGCGCGTGTTGGCCGCCTCCAGCGCGCGGGCGGTGGAGGCCATCTCGACGCCCTTGATCACGGCGTTCGGGTGCATCTCGCACGCGGCCGCGGCGATCAGCACGTTGTCGGGCACGCTCAGGTCACGGCCGGCGGCGAACGCCTGCCGCAACGCCGCGAGCGAGAACGCGACGCCGCGCCCGATCCACTTCGCATAGGTCGCCGCCAGCAGCGCCCAGGACTGATCCTCCGCCGGGAACGGCGACGGCCAGCGCAGCCGCATCAACCCGAGCTCGGCCGCGCGCCGCTCGACGTCCTCCTGAAAGGACGCGACCTCCTCGGCACAACGGAAGCCGAACGACCCCACGCCCACCGGAATCCACTCGGGCACCTCGCCGAGCGCGGTCAGTGCGCGCTCGGCAACGAGATAGGACTCCGGTGAGGCGAAGTCGTAGTAGAAGCGGGGCTGCTGCGAATCAGCCGTGGATGAGCCAACCGTCGGCGGCACGGGCAGCCTCCATGACGCCCTCGGACAGCGTCGGGTGACCGTGGACGATCCGCGCGACCTCGGCGTATCCGCCCTCGAGCGCCTTGGCGTTGACGAGCTCCTGGATGAGCTCGGTCGCCTTCGCGCCGACGATGTGGCCGCCGACCAGCTCGCCGTATTTCTTGTCGCCGATCACCTTGATCAGGCCGCCGCGGTCGCCGTAGACCGTGCCGGCGCCGACGGCGCCGTACTGGACCTTGCCGACGACGACGTCCATGCCGGCCTCGCGGGCCTGCTCCTCGGTCAACCCGAAGGAGGCCACGTTGGGCGTGCAGAACGTCGCGCGGGGGATGTCGACGTACTCGATCGGGTGCGTGTCCAGGCCGGCGGCGTGCTCGACCGCGATCACGCCCTCATCCGAAGCCTTGTGCGCCAGGGCGGGACCCGGGACGAGGTCGCCGATCGCGTAGATCTTGTCGGCGCTCGTGCGCAGGTTGCCGTCGACCTCGATCAGGCCGCGCTCGGAGAGCTTGACGCCCGCCGCCTCGAGGCCGAGGGCCTCGACGTCCGGTCCGCGGCCGGCGGCGATGATCAGGTACTCGGCCTCGCCGGTCTCGTCGCCGTAGGAGAACGTGACCTTGTCGTCGTGCGACTGGACGTCCTTGACGAGCACGCCGGTGTGGACCTTGATGCCCTGCTTGCCGAAGGAGCGGTTGGCGATCTTCGAGATGTCCGCGTCCTCGGTCGGCAGGACGCGGTCCAGCGCCTCGAAGAGCAGGACCTCGGTGCCGAGCCGTGCATAGGCGGAGGCGATCTCGGTGCCCGACGCGCCCGCGCCGAGCACGGCGATCTTCTTCGGCAGCTCGCTGAAGGCCCACGCCTCCTCGGTGCCGACCACGCGGCCGCCGAACTGCGTGCCCGGGACGGGCTTGGGGACGCTGCCGGTGGCGAGGATGATCGCCTTCGACGCGGAGTACGTCTCGTCGCCGACCTTCACGCCGCCGTCGACCAGTGAGCCGACGCCTTCGATGTAGTCGATCTTGTTCTTCTTGAACAGGCCGCTGACGCCGCCGGTGAGGGTCTTGACGACCTTCTCACGGCGCGCGGAGACCTTGGAGAAATCGACCGTGCGCGAGGGGATCTCGATGCCGAACTCGTCGGCCTCGTCGACCTCGGACAGGATGTCGGCCACGCGCAGCACCGCCTTGGCGGGGATGCAGGCGTAGTTGAGGCAGCGGCCTCCGACGGAGTCCTTCTCGACGACAGCGGTCTTCATCCCGAGCTGGGCGGCACGGATCGCGGCGACATACCCACCCGGCCCGGAGCCGATAACGATGCAGTCATATTGCTCGGGCATAAGGGCGGTGACGTTAGCGGGTGAGCAGCAGAATCACCGCGACGGTGAAACCACCGATAACAACGATCCATCGCAGGACCTCGGACGGGATGTGGCGTCCGTAGCGCGCGCCGACCTGCGCGCCCACCACCGATCCGACGGCGATCAGCGCCGCCGCCTCCCAGGCGACGCCGGCGACGGCGATGAAGAGGATCGCCGCGACGCCGTTCGCGACTCCCGCCAGGACGTTCTTCAACCCATTCAGGCGCTGCAGGTCGTCGGCGAAGCAGAACCGCAGCAGCGACATCAGGATGATCCCCTGCGCGGCGCCGAAGTAGCCGCCGTAGATGCCGGTGGAGAACGACGCCGCGGTGCCGCCGACGAGGTTGTCGTGGTCGGCGTGCTGCTGCGTGGGCGTGCGCTTCGGGAGCGCCATCAGGACCACCGCGAGCAGGATCAGGATCGGGACGACGGCGTCGAACACGCTGCTCGGCAGTTCGAGCAGCAGGATGCCGCCGATCAGCGCCCCGGCGCTCGTCCCGCAGGCGAGGATCAGTGCTCGTCGCCACTGGCCCTCCAGCTCGCGCCGGTAGCCGATCACGCCCGACACGCCGCCCGGGACCAGCCCGACCGTGTTGGAGACGTTCGCGACGACGCTCGGGTACCCGACCGCGAGCAGCACGGGGAACGTGATCAGCGAGCCGCTGCCCACGATCGCGTTGACGCCGCCCGCCGCGAAGCCCGCGGCGGTCACGGCGATCGCTTCCAGGAACGTCACTCCCGCGGCACCTGCAGGCGCGCCATCACCCGCACCAGCAGCCAGAACACCGGCGCGCTCAGGCCGATCACCGCGACCGCGACCAGGACCCCGAGCAGGTTGCTCGCGAACGCCAGCGAGAGCGCCGAGACGATGATCGAGATCGCCAGCAGCGCCTGGAAGAGCAGCAGGACGAGGTAGATCCGCGCCCACAGGCCGGCGGCGAGCGCGAACATCGCCAGCGCCCAGACGACGCCCGCCGCGGGCGACTCCCCGCCGGCTCCGACCGCGGCGCCGACGAGGCTGGCGAGGCCGATGAAGAGCGCGAGCGCGACCGCGAGCTTGATGCCGAGCGGGCGCTCATCCGGCCCGAGCGGCTCCAACTGCGCCTGGATCGCCTCGGTCTTGGCGCGCGAACGCGCATACCCGCGCGCCATGCCGGACTCGGGCGCGGCGTCCTCGCGCGGCTCAGCGCCCGGCGCCGACATGACCCTCCAAGGCGGCTCGCAGCGCCCGCGCCGCGGCTTCCGGGTCCTCGGCGTCGGTGATCGCGCGGACGACGACGATCCGGGTCGCGCCGCGCTCGACGACCTCGTGCACGTTGCCTTGGTCGAGGCCGCCGATCGCGAACCACGGCTTGGTCACGACGCCAGATGCGAACGCGACGTAGTCGAGACCCGCGGCGGGGCGTCCCGGCTTGGTCGGGGTCTCGTGGACCGGGCCGACCGCGAGGTAGTCGACGTCCGGGTCGGCCATCGCGGCGACGGCCTGGTCGGGCTCGTGGGTGGAGCGGCCGACGATCCGGTCCGGCCCGACCGCGGCACGCGCGATCTTCGGCGGGTCGTCGTCCTGGCCGACGTGGATGCCGTCGGCGCCGCACTCGTCGACGAGGTCGGGGCGGTCGTTGAGGATGAACAGCGCGTCGTGGCCGGTGAACGCCTTCGACGCCTCGACCAGTTCGGCGTCGGACAGGGACTTGTCGCGCAGCTGGATCAGGTCCACCCCGCCGCGCACGGCGGCCGCGATCCAGTCCCGCGGTCGGGCCGGGCAGACGAGGTAGAGGCGGGCGGCGGCGAGGCGCTCTCGTGGCGTCACCCATCAGGGGATACCATGAAGGGCTGAACACGGGAGCCCGCCGTCGGGCTGAGAGGGCACCACCGGGGTGCCGACCGTCGAACCTGATCCGGGTCGTACCGGCGTAGGGAGGCCGTAAGCAGTGCCAGCACAGTCCGAGAGCTTCGACGTCGCCGTCGTCGGTGGTGGCGCGATCGGGCTCGCATGCGCCTTGCGGGCGCAGCAGCGCGGAGCCCGCGTCTGCGTGATCGACCCCGGCGCGCCCGGAGCGTGGCACGTCGCGGCGGGGATGCTCGCCCCGGTCTCGGAGGCCGAGTTCGGCGAGCGCGAGCTTCTGGAGCTGGGCCTCGAGAGCGCAAAGCGCTACACGGCCTTCTGCGCGTCGCTCGACGACCCCGGCTACCGGACGGTGGGAACGCTCGTCGTCGCTCGCGACCGCGACGAGGCGGAGGCTCTGGACCGCCTGGCGTCCTTCCGGCGCGAGCTCGGCCTGCCGGTCGAGCGGCTGCGCCCGACGCAGGCGCGCAAGCTCGAGCCGGCGCTCGCGCCGACGATCCGGCTCGCGCTCGACGTCGAGGGCGACCATGCGATCGATCCGCGCAAGCTGGTCGCGGCCTTGTCGCGGGCGTTCACGGGATCGCGGGTCGCCGCGCGGGCGACCGCCCTGGCGTTGTCCGGCGATCGCGTCGTGGGCGTCGAGACCACGGACGGGCACGTGCGCGCCGACCAGGTCGTCCTGGCCGCCGGCGTCGACAACGCGAACATCGAGCTCCCGGCGCACGCCCGCGTTCCCGTCCGCCCGGTCAAGGGTCAGGTGCTGCGCCTGCGCGATCCACGGAGACACCGCCCCCACCCACCCCTCGTGGAGCGCACGATCCGCGGGGAGTACGCGTACTTCGTCCCCCGCGGCGACGGCCGCTACGTGCTCGGCGCGACGATGGAGGAGCGCGGCTGGGACACGACGCCGACCGCGGGCGGCGTCTACGAGCTGCTGCGCGATCTGAGCGAGATCGTCCCCGGCATCCTCGAGCTCGACATCGAGGAGCTGATCGCGGGCCTGCGTCCCGCCACGCCCGACAACGTGCCGGCGATCGGCCGCGGCGTATTGGACGGCCTGATCTGGGCCACCGGCCACTTCCGCAACGGCATCCTGCTCACGCCGGTCACGGCCGACCTGGTCGCCGCCGCGCTGGCCGGAGAGCCGCTGCCCGAGTTCGCGACCGCGGCCGACCCGCGCCGCTTCGAAGGAGTGCTGGCATGAAGGTCCTGCTCAACGGCGAGTCCGCCGAGTTCGTCGACGGCGCGACGGTGAGGATGGCGCTCGAGGCGCTGGACCTCCCGGGCGCAGGCCGCGGCGTTGCGGTCGCGGTCGACGCCGAGGTGGTCCCGCGCGGACAGTGGGACGCGACGCAATTGCACGAGGGGGCGCGGGTGGAGATCCTGCGCGCGATCCAGGGAGGCTGAGATGGCCGTCACCGACACCAGCACCGACGTTCTGACCATCGCGGGCACGGAGCTCTCGTCCCGCCTGCTGCTCGGCACCGGAGGCTTCCGGTCGCTCGACGCGCTCGCGGGCGCGCTGGAGGTCTCCGGCTCGCAACTGGTGACCGTCGCGCTGCGGCGAATCGATCCGACATCGCGCGGCTCGATCGTCGACGTCCTCGACCGGGCCGGCGTGCGGCTGCTGCCCAACACCGCGGGCTGCTTCACGGCGCGTGATGCGGTGCTGACCGCGAAGCTCGCCCGCGAGGCGTTCGAGACCGACTGGGTCAAGCTCGAGGTCGTGGGCGACGAGCGCACGCTCCTCCCCGACGCCGTGGCGCTGCTCGAGGCCGCCGAGGAGCTCGTCGACGACGGCTTCATCGTGCTCCCGTACACGAACGACGACCCGATCCTCGCCCGCCGCCTCGAGGACGTCGGCTGCGCGGCCGTAATGCCCCTCGGCTCCCCGATCGGCTCCGGCATGGGCCTGCTCAACACGTACAACCTGCGCCTGATCCGCGAGGCCGCCAACATCCCCGTCGTCCTCGACGCGGGCATCGGCACCGCGAGCGACGCCGCCCTGGCGATGGAGCTCGGCTACGACGCGGTGCTCTGCGCGACCGCCATCTCCCGCGCCGAGGACCCGGCGACGATGGCTCGGGCCATCCGCCTCGGGGTCGAAGGCGGCCGCCTCGCCTACCGCGCGGGCCGCATCCCCCGCCGCCTCTACGCCCAGGCCTCCACCCCCGAGGACGGCGTGGCGCAGTTTTGATGCACTTTTGGTGCAGTCACGTGTAGACCCGTAACGCGTGTTCGGGACAAGCTCCCGGCATGTGGTCGCCAACACACCCAGCAGGTGCTTCCGCGACCAGTGACGCGCGCGCGGCGCGACTCGCCGCGGGCCAATGGAGTGTCCTGACGCTCGACAACCTGCGCGCGTGCGGCTTCACTTACCGCCAGGTCCAGGGCCGCGTCGAGCGCGGCCTTCTCCACCCGCTCTACAAAGGCGTCTACGCCTGGGGGCACCACAACATCCCGATCGAAGGGCGCTTCTTGGCCGCGGTCCTGGCGTGCGGGCCGTACGCCGTCCTGTCGCACTACTCCGCGGCGGCGCTCCACGCCCTCGTGCGCTGGGACGGTCGGCCGTTCGAGATCACTGCGCCGTCCAAGCATTCCCATCCGCGGATCAAGGCGCACCGGAGCCACGACGTCGAGCGAGTGATCGTGAAGGGCATCCCCGTCACGCCGAAGCTGCGGACTGTCATCGATCTCGCGCGGGTGGAGGACGACGAGACCTTCAAGCGCGCGCTCCGCGCAGCCAAGCTCAGCGGTGAGGAGCTGGCCCAACTTCCACGTTCCATTCTCGACCTCGGAGCTGTGCCCACACGGAGCGCGGTAGAGGACAGCGCGTACGACATCGTGTGCGGGAGCGGGCTGCGGCCGCCGGCGGAGGTCAACGTGCCGTACCGGCTGGCGTCCGGAACCGTCTATCCCGACCTGCGCTGGCCCGAGCTTCGACTGATCGTCGAGGTCGACAGCGCGGAGTGGCATGACGACCCGCTCGCGCAGGTCGCGGATCGCAACCGCCAGGCCGAGCTCGAAGCGGCCGGCGAGCGGGTGCTGCGCGTGCGCAAGCGGGAGCTCAGGCACCCGCGGTTCGTCGCGCGCCTGCGCGCCGCGGGTGTGCCGGATGCGTGAGGTCTACTTCTTCTTGGCGCGCGCCGTGTAGGACTTCGGCGCGCGGATGATCTTCTTGATCCGCTTCACGTAGTCCTGGACCTCGACGACGCCCTGCGCCACGCGGGTGAGCGTGGTGGTGCAGCTGTCCTGGACGAGCCACTTGGTGCCGCGGACGGTTGCCGCGGAGTACTGGCCCTTGGTGCGGAACTTGCCCTTGCCGTCGCCCCAGAGCTTGCGCGACTTCGGCTTCTTGGCGGCGATGGTCGCGTCGGACTTCTTGGCCTTCGGGCAGCCGGTGAGCTTCTCGGTGAGGGTCAGCACGGTGTAGCCGCCGGAGTGCGAGAGCTTGAAGATGCCGTCGTAGAACTTGGCGACGCCGCCGTCGGAGCGGGTGATCTCGACGGTGCCGTTGCGCGCGTCGACCTCGGCGCCGTTGCGGATCAGCGACGGGCTGAGCGGGACGAACGTCTTGGCGCCCGGCTGCTTGACCAGCACGGTGCCGGTCACGGGCTTGGCTTCGACGCTCTGGTTCGCGACGGGCGGTTGCGTCCCGGTGGGCGCGACCGTCGGCGTCGGCGTGGGGGTCGGCGTGGCCTGCTGCACCACCGTCACCGTGAACGCGCGCTGGGTGAGCTGCGTGTTGCCGGCCGCGTCGGTCGAGCGGACGAAGAAGACGTAGTCGCCCGGCGCCAGACCGGAGAACGCCTTCGGCGAGACGCATGCGCCGAACGAGCCGACGGCGCCGGCAGGCCCGTCGAGCCGGCACTCGGTCTTGGCGGCGTCGACGGCGGCGAAGCCGAACTGCGGCGACGGGTCGGTCGTCGGGCCGCTCGGGCCGGAGACCTCCGGGGCGGGCGGCGGCGTGGTGTCGAGCACGAACGTCTGGGTCGCGGGCGAGGCGTCGACGTTGCCGGCGGCGTCGATCGCCCGCACGTCGAAGGTGTGGCTGCCCGCGACAAGGGCGGAGGTGGTCACCGGCGAGGCGCACGCGGTGAAGGCCGCGTTGTCGAGGCTGCACTCGAACGTCGCGCCCGCCTCGCTGGAGAACGCGAACGTCGGGGTCGTGTCGTTGGTCGGCGACGCGATCGGGGTCAGCGTCGTGTCGGGCGCGGTGGTGTCGACGGTGAACGTCTGCGATGCGGGCGTGGCGTCGATGTTGCCCGCGGCGTCGATCGCCCGCACGTCGAACGTGTGGCCGCCCTGGCTCAGCGCCGCCGTCGTGAACGCCGACGTGCAGGCCGTGAAGGCGGCACCGTCGACGCGGCACTGGAACGTCGACCCGGCCTCGTCCGAGGAGAACGAGAACGTCGGTGTCGTGTCGACGGTCGGTGAGGCGATCGGGGTCAGCGTCGTGTTTGGGGCGGTGAGATCGACCACGAACGTGCGCGAGGCGGGCGACGGGTCGGGCGTGCCGGCGGCGTTGAGCGCGCGGACGTCGAACGTGTGCGTGCCGACGCTCAGCACGCCGGTGGTGAACGGCGACGTGCAGGCGGCGTAGGCGGCGCCGTCGACGCGGCACTGGAACGACGCCGAGCCGCCCGACCCGCTGAACGAGAACGTCGGCGTCGTGTCGTTGGTCGCCGTCGGCCCGGCGGTGATGTCGGTGTTCGGCGTCGTGGTGTCGACCACGAACGTCTGCGTCGCGGGCGTCGCGTCGACGTTCCCGACGGCATCGATGGCGCGCACGTCGAAGGTGTGGCTGCCGTCGCTCAGCACCCCGGTCGTGAACGGCGACGTGCAGTTCGTGTACGTCGCGCCGTCGACGCGGCACTGGAACGACGACCCGGGCTCCGTCGAGGTGAACGTGAACGTCGGCGTGTTGTCGTTGCCCGGGTTGTCGGCGCCGACCGTGATCGTCGTGTTCGGCGCGGTCGCGTCGACGGTGAACGTCTGCGACGCGGGCGTGGGGTCGACGTTGCCCGCGGCGTCGACGGCGCGCACGTCGAACGTGTGGCTGCCGTCGTTGAGCGCCGCGGTCGTGAACGCCGAGGTGCATGTGGCGAAGGCGGCGCCGTCCACGCGGCACTGGAACGTCGCACCCGCCTCCGAGCTGAACGTGAACGTGGGCGTGCTGTCGTTCGTGGGCGTGACGATCGGCGTGAGCGTGGTGTCGGGCGCCGTCGTGTCGACGGTGAAGGTCTGGGACGCGGGCGTCGGATCGATGTTTCCGGCCGCGTCGATGGCGCGGACGTTGAAGGTGTGGTTGCCCTGCAACAGCGCGTCGGTGGTCAACGGCGACGTGCAGGACGTGAAGGCGGCGGTGTCGACGCGGCACTCGAACGTCGAACCCGCCTCCGTCGAGCTGAACGAGAACGTGGGCGTCGTGTCGTTGGTCGGCGAGGCGATCGGCGTCAGCGTCGTGTTCGGCGCCGTGGCGTCGACCGTGAACGTCTGCGAGGCGGGCGTGGGGTCGACGTTCCCGGCCGGGTCGATCGCGCGCACGTCGAACGTGTGCGAGCCGTCCGCCAGTGGCGCGGTCGCGGACCCCGGGATGCACGCCGCGAACGCGGCGCCGTCGACGCGGCACTGGAACGTCGAGCCGGACTCCGTCGAGGTGAACGTGAACCCCGGCGTCTTGTTGTTGGTCGGCGAGCTGATCGGGGTCAGCGTCGTGTCCGGCGCCGCGGTGTCGACCCGGAAGCTCTGCGAGGCGGGCGTGGGGTCGGTGTTCCCGGCGCCGTCGACCGCGCGCACGTCGAACGTGTGCGAGCCGTCCGCCAGCGCCGTGCTCGTGAACGGCGTGGTGCACGTGGCGAACGCGGCGCCGTCGACGCGGCACTGGAACGACGAGCCCGCCTCCGTCGCGGTGAACGCGAACGTCGGCGTGTTGTCGTTGGTCGGCGTCGTGATCGGCGTCAGCGTGGTGTCCGGCGCGATCGTGTCGACGGTCCAGGTGCGTGAAGCGGGCGTGGCGTCCGTGTTCCCCACGGCATCGGTCGCGCGCACGTCGAAGGTGTGCGAGCCCTGCGCGAGCCCGGTGTAGCTCACCGGGCAGGCGGCGAAGCCGCCGCCGTCGAGCTGGCACTGGAAGGTCGAGCCGGCCTCGGTGGAGCTGAAGGTGAACGCGGCGGTGGTCGACGCGACGCTGCCGGTCGGCCCGCCGGTGATGGTCGTGTCGGGCGCGACGGTGTCGACGGTCCAGGTGCGCGAGGCGGGCGAGGCGTCGGTGTTCCCCGCGGCGTCGATCGCCCGCACCTGGAAGGTGTGCGAACCCTGCGCCAGCCCCGTGTAGCCGACCGGACACGTGGCGAAGGCGGCGCCGTCGAGCGCGCACTGGAAGGTCGACCCGGCCTCGGTCGAGCCGAACGTGAAGGTGGCCGAGGTGGATGCGACGGTTCCGCTCGGCCCGCCGGTGATGTTCGTGTCGGGCGCGACGGTGTCCACGGTCCACGTACGAGATGCGGGCGAGCCGTCGATGTTGCCCGCGGCGTCGATCGCCCGCACCTGGAAGGTGTGCGAGCCCTGCGCGAGGCCGGTGTAGCCGGTCGGGCACGTGGCGAAGGCGGCGCCGTCGAGCACGCACTGGAAGGTCGACCCGGCTTCCGTCGAGCTGAAGGTGAACGTCGCGCTGGTGGACGCGACGCTGCCGGTCGGCCCGCCGGTGATGCTCGTGTCGGGCGCTACGGTGTCGACGGTCCACGTGCGCGAGGCCGGCGTGGCGTCGGTGTTCCCGGCCGCGTCGATCGCCCGCACCTGGAAGGTGTGCGAACCCTGCGACAGCCCGGTGTAGCCCACCGGACAGCTGCTGAACGCGGCGCCGTCGAGGGCACACTCGAAGGTCGACCCGGCCTCGGTGGAACCGAAGGTGAAGGTGGCGCTGGTGGACGCGACGCTGCCGGTCGGGCCGCCGGTGATGCTCGTGTCGGGCGCGACGGTGTCGACGGTCCACGTGCGCGAGGCCGGCGTGGCGTCGGTGTTGCCGACGGCGTCCGTGGCGCGGACCTGGAAGGTGTGCGAGCCCTGCGCGAGCCCGGTGTAGCCGACGGGACACGACGAGAACGCGGCGCCGTCGAGCGCGCACTGGAAGGTCGAGCCGGCCTCGGTCGAGCTGAAGGTGAAGGTGGCGCTGGTGGACGCGACGGACCCGGTCGGGCCGCCGGTGATGTTCGTGTCGGGCGCGACGGTGTCCACCGTCCAGGTGCGCGAGGCGGGGGTGGTGTCGGGATTGCCGGCGGCATCCACGGCGCGGACCTGGAACGTGTGTGAGCCCTGCGCGAGCCCGGTGTAGCCGACCGGACAGCTGCTGAACGCGGCGCCGTCGAGGGCGCATTGGAAGGTCGATCCGGCCTCCGTCGAGCTGAAGGTGAAGGTCGCGCTGGTCGAGGCGACCGTGCCGGTCGGGCCGCCGGTGATCGAGGTGTCGGGCGCGGTCGTGTCGACGGTGAACGAGCGCGACGCGGGCGTGTTCTCGGGCGCGCCCGAGGCGCTCAGCGCGCGGACCTCGAAGGTGTGGGCGCCCGGGGCGAGAGCGGCGGTCGTGAACGGCGACGAGCACGCGGCGAAGCTCGCGGTGTCGACCCGGCACTGGAACGACACCGCTCCATTGGCGCCGGTGAACGTGAAGGTCGGCGTGGTGTCGTTGGTCGGCCCTGCCGGCCCGCCGGTGATGGTCGAGTCGAGCGCCGCGACCGTGAACGTGCGCGTCGCGGGCGTCGAGGACGGGAAGTCGGCGTCGCGCACCGAGAACGTGAACGTCCCGTTCGCCAGGTTCGTGTAGAGCGCGGCGTTGGACTTGTAACACGCGGTGTAGCCGCCCGCCTGGCCCGGGCCGGTGAGCTGGCACTCGGGCGTCGCCGTCGGGTCGCTCGAGGAGAAGTCGATCTGCGCGCTGTCGCTCGAGATCGTCCCGCTCGGCCCGCCAGTGATCGTGTACGTCGCGGGCTGGTCGAACTCGTACGCCCCCGAGTCGCACGCGCTGCCCTGTGGGCGGTAGAAGCCGCGCTGGTCGAGCGTCCCGGCCGTGCAGTTGGTGGCCGACACCACGAGCCGGTCGATCGCTGGGCTGCTGGAGGCGAGGACGAGCACGTCGACATCGCCGCCGGCGTTGGACAGCTTCGTGTCCAGGCGCGGATCCGCGGTCAACGTGAAGCCGCAGGTGTCGTTGTCCTCGACGTTGTAGCCCCCGTCCGTCGGGCGCAGCGTGGGCGCGCAGTTGGTGGTCGCGCCCGACGGGTTCACGTTGCGGGCGAGGATGCTCCCCGCCACCTGGATCGAGCCCGTGACCTCCTGGGTGATGCCGCCGACCAGCGAGCGCAGGCCGCCGGTGTTGTCGGCGATCGTCGTGCGCAGGATCGAGGTCAGGCCGCGGTTCGTGTTCGCCAGGCCGCCCGGGGCGCCGGTCGCGCCGGTGTTGTCGAAGATCGTCGAGTCCGAGATCCCCACGAACGTGATCGGGGTCACCTCGGCGCCGCCGATGTTGAGCACGCCGGTGCCCGTGTTGGTGTCGATCAGGCTGTGCGTGATCGCGATCCGGCCGCCGGAGAGGTTCGCGACGCCGCCGTCGCCGGAGCCGGTCACGCGGACGTTGTCGAGGGTCGTGATCCCCTGGTTGAGGACGCCGCCGCCCTGGGCGAACCCACCGCCACCGCCGGCGCCGTTGCGGATCGAGAAGTGATTGAGGTTGACCGTCGCGCCCGCGCCGACCCGCAGCCCCCGGTACTTCGCGCCACCGTCGACGATGTTCGTGCGGGCACTGACGCCGTTGATCGTCATGTCCGAGAAGGCCGCGAGATCGTTGTTGATGTTGATCGTGCCCGCCGGCACGTTGATGACGTCCGCGACGTCCTTCGTCGACTCGGAGGCGGCGATGGCCGCGCGCAGGCTGACGCAGGTGTGCGCCGTGGCGTTGCACGACGTCGTGGCGTCGCTTGACCCGTTCGTGACCGTCCACGTATCGGCCTGGGCGGGTGCGGCCAGCGCGAGCGCGGCGAACCCTGCGATGAGAGCAGCGCGCAGGCGCATCTCAGGCGACCCTAACCGGAACCCGGAGCGTCAGGCAAGAGCCATTCGAACAGGTCAGCCGCGTCTCTTTGCTCGGGCGGTGTAGCGCTTACCCGCACGGACGATGACGGTCTTGTGCTTGACGAGGTCCTGCACGGAGACGACGCCGCTCACGACGCGGGTGACCGTCGTCGTGCACGTGTCCTGGACGAGCCACTTGGTGCCGCGCACGGTGGCGGCGCTGTAGGAGCCCTTGGTCCTGAACTTCCCCTTGCCGTCGCCCCACAGCTTGCGGGTCTTGGGCTTCTTCGCCGCCAGGAGCGAGCGACGCGAGCAGTCGAGCTTCTCCGACAGCGTGAGCGTCGTCAGCCCGCCTGACCGGGTGAGCCGGAACAGCCCGGCGTAGAAGCGGGCGCTGCTCCCGGCGGTGTCGGTGATCTCGACGACGCCATTGCGCGTGTCGATCTCGGTGCCGTTCTTGACCAGCGCCGGATCGAACGGGACGAACTTCCCGCCGACCCTGATCGTGACGGTGCCGCTCACGACCCGCACGCCGCCGCCCTGCGGCGTGGGCGTCGGGGTCGGCGTGGGCGTGGGAGCCGGCGTGGCCTGCTGCGTCACGACAGGGGTCGGCGTCGGCGTCGGTGTGGGTGTGGGCGTCGGGACCACCGGGACGGCGTACTCGTAGGCGCCCGCGTCGCACAGCGGCCCCTGCGGGCGGGCGACGCCTCGCTGATCGGACGTCCGCCCGCCGCACGCGGCGACGTCGACGGCCGAGCTGTTGGCCGCGATCGCGAGCGCGGGCGGCTCGGAGCCGTCGAGGCTGCCCGCGAGCTGCGGGTCGGTGTGCACGCCGCCGAGCCCGCACTGGTCGGTGGCATCGGGGGTGACGTTGCCACCGTCGTCGGTCGCCGCCGATGCCAGGCTGCAGTTGGCCACGACCGTCGTCGGCCCGCCGCCGAGGTTGATCGTGCTCAGGTTGCCGGCGACGATCGAGCCCTGGAACCGGGCGTTGGTGCTGCCGGCGAAGATCCCGCCGATCCCCGTCGGTGTGCCCGCGCGGGCCGTGTTGCGCGTGAGCGTCACCCCGCGCAGCACCGGCGGCTGGCCGGCGTTGTTGTCGATCGCGATGCCGCCGCCGTTGCGGGCGCCGTTGGCTTCGATCGTCGAGTCGCTGATCGTGATCGGCGTCGCCGTCGTCTGACCCTGCACGTAGAGGCCGCCGCCGGAGGCCGCGATCCCGGTGCCGGTGGTGAAGTTGTTGTCGATCAGGCTCGCGCGGATCGTCAAGGACGCGGCGCCGAGCGCGCCGATGCCACCGCCCTGTGGGGCCGTGCCGCCGGTGATCCGCGCTCGGTCGAGCGTCAGCGTCGCGCCGCTCTGCACCAGCAGGTTCCCGCCCTGCCCCGCCCCGAGCGTCCCGCCGCGCAGCGTGAGCCCGGTCAGCGTGGCGCCCGCGCCGGTGCCGATCACGAGCGCGCGGGTCCCGGACGGCGGCTCGATCGAGGTCGAGTTCGCTCCCGCGCCCTGGAACGTGATCCGGGTGGCGTTGGAGGGGACGGTGAGCGCGCCGAGCGCCGCGGTCACGGCGTACACCCCCGCGGGTATGACGATCACGTCGTCGGCGGTCGTGCCGTTCGCCGCGGCGGCGGTGATCGCGGTCCGCAGCGTGCAGATCGCCGGCGTGCAGCCTGCGGCGCCGGCGGGGTCGGCCGTCGTCGTCACGGTGAACGTCGCGGCCTGGGCCGGGGCGGCTGCCGCGAGCGCGGCGAGACCGGTCAGGACGGCGGTGCGCAGGCCCATCTGGAGATCGACCCTAACCCCGTGCTCGACCGCTCGGCAAGAGCCGAACGGGCGAGTCGTTCGGGCACTATTTGCGCTTCTTGGGCACCGCGAGGTACTTGCGCCCGGCCCGCACGAGCACGGTCTTGCGCTTGACCGTGTCGCGCACCGAGACGACCCCCTGGGAGACGCGGGTGAGCGTCCCCTCGCAGGAGTCCTGGACCAGCCAGCGGGTGCCGCGCACCGTCACGGTCGCGTAGAGCCCGCTCATCCGGAAGCGTCCTCTCCCGTCACCCCAGACCTTGCGCAGGCGCGTCCCGGTCTTCTTCGCGCAGGAGCCGAACGGCTGGCTGAGCTTGAGATCGACGACGTCGTCGGCGCCCTGGGTGACGACGAAGACGCCGCCGAAGAACTCCGCGCGGTGGGCGGCCTTGCCGCCGGTGGCCGCGGCGATCAGGCGGACGCGCCCGCCGCGCGCGTCGATCTCGGTCCCGACGGGGATGCCCGCGACCGTCCCGAGGTCGAGCAGCGCGGTCGTCGCCGGGCGGCGGACGAAGACCTTCCCGCTCACCGTGCGCGCCACGAGCGTGCGCCCGAGCTCGACGGACGGCGCGGCGGCGACCACCGCCGGCGGCGTGGACGCAGGTGTCGGCTCCGCGGTCGCCGCGGGCGTGACCAGCGGCGGAGCGACGGTGAACGTCTTCGTCGTCGCCGTCGAGCGGTTGCCGGCGGCGTCGAGGGCGAGGACCGCGAACCGGTGCTCGCCCACGTCGAGCCCGGTCAGCCGCTGTGGCGAGCTGCACGCCGCGAACGCGGCGCCGTCGACCGAGCACTCGAACGTCGCGCCCGCCTCGCCCGTGAAGGTGAACTCGGACGCGCCGGTCTGGGTCGCCTCCACCGGTTCCGGCGCCTGCGTGTCGATCGTGACCGAGACGCTGTCGCTCTGCTCGTTCCCGGCGCGATCTGAGGCGGTGACCTGCAGCTCGTGGGTGCCGTCCTGGAGCTCGCGCAGCTCGAACGGCGAGTCGCAGCCGAGCACCTCGGACGTCGTCTTGTCCGGGAAGACGTGCACGCAGTCGAAGACCACCGGCTCGTTCGCGCTGAACTCGACGTCGAACGTGAAGTGGTTCGTCGGGCTCGCCGGCACGGCGCCGAAGGTGATCGCCGGCTTGGTCGTATCGACCGTGATGACCCGCGGGTCCGAGGCCGGCGAGGTGTTGCCCGCGGCGTCCTTGGCCACCGCGGTGAACGTGTGCGCGCCCTCGCTCAGCTCCGGCGGGGTGAAGGCCCAGGTCCCGCCCATCGCCGTGACGGGCTGGAACTCGGTGTTCCCCTCGGAGACGGTGACCGTCGTGCCGGGCTCCGTGCTCCCGCCGAGCGTGATCAGGCCGCTGTTGACGAAGTCCGCGACCGGGACGTCGATCGTCGGCTTCGCGGGCGGGCCGGTGTCGACGGAGAAGTGCCGGTCGGCTGAGGTCGCCGTGTTGCCGGCGGCGTCGCGCGCGACGGCGGTGACCGTGTGCGGGCCCTGCGCGAGGCTCGTCGCGTCGAAGGACCACGTGTTTCCTTGCACGACGGCGTCCCCGAGCTCGGTCGCGCCGTCGAACACCTTGACGGCGGGCGCCTCGGTCGTGCCGCTGATCGTCACGCTCGTCTGGTTGAGCTGCGCGCCCTCGGACGGCGAGACGATCGCGGGCGCGGGCGGCGCGACCGTGTCGATCACGATCGCCACCGCGCCCTGGGCGATCTGCGCGCCGTCGACGTCGAACGCGGTCACCTGGAGCTCGTGGCGCCCGTCGACGACGTCGCGGAACTCGAACGGGGACGTGCAGCCCGGCATCGGCGTGGAGTTCCCGTCCGGGAAGACGTGGACGCAGTCGAACCTGACCGCGTTCGGCCCCGCCGAGAAGCCGACGTCGAACGTCACCGTGTTGGTCGGGCTCGCCGGGACGCCGGTGAACGTCACGTCCGCCCGCGCGGCAGGGGCGAACACGAGCAGGACCAGCACGGCGACGACGAGGCGCATCTACTTCTTCTTAGCGCGGGCGATGTACGACTTGCCCTTGCGGAGCGTCTTCTTCACATGCCGTTCGAAGTCCTCGACCTGGACGACGCCTTGGGCGACCCGCGTCAGCGTCGTGGTGCAGGTGTCCTGGACGAGCCACTTGGTGCCGCGCACGGTGGCGGCGCTGTAGGAGCCCTTGGTGCGGAACTTGCCCTTGCCGTCGCCCCAGAGCTTGCGCGACTTGGGCTTCTTGGCCGTGGCGGTCGCGTTGCCCTTCTTGGCCTTCTTGCAGTCCAGCGGCTGGCTGAGCGTCGCCGTGGTGATCCCGCCGCTCTGGCTGATCTTGAAGCGGCCGTCGGAGAACGTCGCCTTCTCGCCGGTCGAGGTGGTGATCGTGACCGAGCCGCGCGTCGCGTCGATCTCGGAACCGTTCGGGATCACCCCCGGCTTGAGCGGCACGAACTTCCCGGTCTTGGGATCCTTGATCAGGACGGTGCCCTGCGGCTCGGCCTCGACGCTCTTGTTCAGCACGGGCTCGGGCGAGGGGGTCGGGGTCGCTGTGGGCGTGGGCGCCGGCTGCGTGGATCCGATCGTGAACGCCCGCGTCGTCGGCGTGCTCGCGTTACCGGCGGCGTCGACCGCGCGAACCGCCAGCGTGTACTCGCCCGCGCCGAGTCCGGCGGTGCTGTAGGGCGAGGCGCAGGCGGCGTACGGCGCGCCGTTGAGCGAGCACTCGAACTTCGCGCCGGGCTCCGAGCTGAACTCGTACCCGTCCGAGACCCCCGGCGCGCTCGGGGCGGTCTTGTCGATCGTGAAGGTCTGCGTGATCGTCGCGTCGTCGGGCGCCTCGATCTCGAGCGTGTAGGTGCCGTCGGCGAGCTCCTGAACCGTGTACGGCGACGTGCACGCCGCGCCGGACTGCGGGACCTCAACGATCGAGCAGTAGTAGCTGGAGTACGGGCCGCCCCAGGTGAACGTCGGCGCGTGGTTGCTCGGTCCGTCGGGGACCGACAGGAAGCGGAAGGCCTGGTACTCCCACGCGCCCGCGTCGCAGGCGGCGGAACGCGGGTGACCGACCTGGTCGGTCGGCGAGCAGGTGCCGCCGATGTCCATCGCCGGGCTCGGCCGGTCGAACTGCAGCACCTCGGTGTCGCCGCCGTCGAGCACCAGTTCGGGGAAGACGTGGGCGTTGGCGTCGCTGACGTCGCCCGTGCCGTCGAAGTTGCAGGTCGTCCCGCCGTCGTCGACGTTGTAGCCGAGGCTGACGATCCCCGCGCCGCAGTTGGAGTTGGCCGAGCCGACCGTGTTGCCCGCCAGCAGCGAGTTGCGGACGGAGATCGTGCCCTGCGCGTTGATGCCGCCCGTGAAGCCGTTCGCGGTGTTGTACGCCACCGTCGTGCCGACGAGCGTCGTCCGGTCGGCGTCGTTGCCCCACTGGTTGATCGCGCCCGTGTTCCCGGCGCTGTTGTAGGCGATCGTCGTGTTGCTGATCGCCAGGTTCGCGGCCGCGCCGCCGTCGCCGCCGAAGTTCACGATCGCGCCGCCGTCGGAGCCGCCCTGGTTGGCCGCGTTATGGGCCAGCAGGCTGTTGCTGATCGTCATCGTGCCGTTGCGGTTGCCGAGCCCGCCGCCGCTGTACGCGGAGCCGCCCGTGACCCGGACGTGGTCGAGCATGACGGTGCTCGACTGCGCCAGCAGGTTGCCGCCGAAGTACCCGGCGGCGGCGGTCGCGGTCCCGCCGGCCATCGTCAGGCGCGAGATCGCCGCGGTCGTGCTCGCGATCTGGAACACGCGCGAGCCCTGCGCCGCGTAGAGGTAGGTCTGGTTCGCGTCGGCGCCGGTGATCGTGACCTCGGTCGTGAGCTGCAGCGGGCCCTGGGTCAGCGCGTACTCGCCGGCGGGGATCTGGATCGTGTCCGGCCCCGGGTTCTGCTCCGCCGAGACGACCGCCTGCCGGATCGAGCACGACGTCGCGCACGTGCCCGTGTCGTCGTCGATGGTGTTGACGACGTACGTGTCCGCCGCCGCAGGGGCGGCGAACGCCAGCAGTGCAGCGACCGTGGTCGCCAGGATTCCGTTCCAGCGCATGCGGTGTCTATCGCCTCGGTCTCGCGGTGTAGGTCTTGCCCTTGCGCAGGGTGATCGTCTTGCCCCGGACGGCGTCGCGGACGCTCACGACCCCCGTGGCGACCGTCGTCCTCGTGTAGCGGCATCCGTCCTGCACAAGCCACTTGGTACCGCGGACCGTCGCCGCGCTGTATTGGCCTTTCGTCCGGAATTTGCCCTTTCCGTCACCCCAGAGCTTGCGCGTCTTGGGCTTCTTTGCCGCCGCGGAGGCCAGTTTGCGGCCTCCTGGACACCCCGTCAGCTTCTCGGTCAGCGTCAGCGTCGTGATGCCGCCGGACTGCGAGAGCTTGAAGATCCCGCCGTAGAAGAGCGCCTTGCCGCCGTCGGAGCGGGTGATCTCGACCTTGCCGTTGCGGGTGTCGACCTCGGCGCCGTTGGCGATCACCGACGGATCGAGCTTCTTGAACGTCTTCTCGCCCGGGAGCTTGACCAGCACGGTGCCGGAGACGGGCGCGGCCCCGACGCTCTTGCCCGCCACGGGCGTGGCGGTCGGCGTGGGCGTGGGCGTCGCGGTGGGCGTCGGCGTGGGGGACGCCGTCGGCTGCGGCGTGGCGGTCGGGGTCGGCTCGGGCGGCGGCGCCATGTACTCGAACGCGCCGGAGTCACAGGCGGGGCCCTGCGGGCGGGCGACGTCACGCTGGTCGACCGTGCCCGCCGGGCAGTTGTCGCCGAGCGGGACGCGATCCACGGCCGGGCTCGTCGGGTCGATGGCGAGCACGTCGGTGTCGCCGCCGCCGTTGGCGAGCGCGGTCGCGAGGTGGGGGTCGCCGGTGAAGTTGAAGCCGCAGGTGGCGTCGTCGGAGACGTTGGCGCCGCCGTCGGTGGGTGCGGTGCCGCAGTTTGCCAGCGCTCCTGTGCTGCCGTGGTTGCGTGCCACGATGCTTGCGATCACCAGGGCGTTGGCCGTGGCCGCGAGCTGGAGACCGCCGCCCAAGCGCCCGCCGGTGTTGTCCGCGATCGTCGAGCGCAGCACCCGCAGCAGGCCCTGGTTGCTCGATGTGACCGCGCCAACCGCGCCGGTGTTGTGGAAGATCGTCGAGTCCGAGATGACCGCGAAGGTCACGGGCGTCACTTCCGCACCGCCGACGTTGAGCACGCCGCCGCCCGCATTGGTGTCGATGAGGCTGTGATAGATCCCCATCGAGCTGCCCGTGAGGTTGGCGACGCCGCCGGCGGCCGAGGCGGTGACCCGCACGTGGTCGAGTACCGTCGTCCCCTGGTTGAGGACACCGCCGCCCTGCGCGATCTGCGCGCCGCCGCCCACCCCGTTGCGGATCGTGAAGTGGTTGAGCGTCGCGTTGCCGGTGGCGGTGACGTGCAGGCCGCGGGACTTGCCACCGCCGTCGATGACGTTCGAGCGGGCGCTGACGCCGTTGATCGTCATCACCGACTGCACCACGAGCTCGCTGCCCAGCGTGATCGTCCCGGCGGGGACGTTGATGACGTCGGCGACGTTCTTCGTCGCCTCGGAGGCCGCGATCGCCGAACGGAGGCTCGGGCAGGTGGTGCCGGTGCAGGCCGCGCTCGAGTCGCTCGACCCGTCGGTGACCGTGAACGTGTCGGCCTGAGCGGGGGCCGCGAGCGCGAGCACGGCGAGAGGTACGACAAAGAGGCGGCGCATCCGGACCGGACCGACCATAACCCGCGCCAGTAGCTTCCTGCAACCGACGGAAGTCTGGGTCATCGCCGCGCCCGCGCGACGTAGCGCCCGCCCTTGCGAACGGTCTGCTTCTTGTGCGTGACGAGGTTCTCGACCTGGACGACACCCTGGGTCACGCGGGTCGTCGTCGACGTGCACGTGTCCTGGACGAGCCACTTCGTGCCCCTCACGGTGGCGGCGCTGTAGGAGCCCTTGGTCCTGAACTTCCCCTTGCCGTCGCCCCACAGCTTGCGCGTCTTGGGCTTGGCGGCCGCCGCGCTCGCCTTGCCGCGCTTCGGGCAGCTCAACGCCTCCGTCAGCGTCAGGGTGGTCAGGCCGCCCTTCTGCGAGATCTTGAAGATCCCGTCGTAGAACACGGCCTTCTCATTGGTCGAGGTCGTGATCTCGACGCGCCCCTTGCGGGTGTCGACCTCCGAGTTGTTGCGGATCACCGACGGGTCGAGCTCGACGAACCGGGACGCTCCCGGCTGCTTGACCAGCACCGTCCCGCGGACCGGCGTGGCGCCGACGCTCGTGTTGCGGACGGGCGTGGGGGTCGGGGTCGCGGTGGGCGTGGGGGTCGGGGTCACGACCGGCGGCGTCGGCGTGGGGGTCGGCTCGGGCGGCGGCGGCTGGTACTCGAACGCGCCCGCGTCGCACGCGTTCAGCTGCGGGCGGGCGACCCCGCGCTGGTCGACGGTCCGCCCGCCGCAGCTCGCGGCGTCGACCGCGGAGCTGTTGGCCGGGATCTTCATGACCGGCGGCTCGAACGAGTTGTCCGGGACGAGGTCGAGTTGCGGATCGACGTGCACGCCCCCGAGGCCGCACTGGTCGGTGTCGGGGGTCACGTTGCCGCCCTCGTCGGTCGCGCCGTTGGTGATGTCGCAGTTGGACGGCGAGCTGACCGGGCCGCCGCCGAAGTTGACGGTCCGCGTGTTGCGGGTGAGGATCGAGCCCTGGAAGGCGACCTTGACGCCGGCGGACGCGACGCCGCCGGCCCCGGCCGCCGGGGAGACGGCGCGGGCGTTGTTGCCGGCGAACGTCACGCCGCGGAAGCCGACCGTTCCCGAGTTGGTCACCTGGACCGCGCCGCCGTTGCCGGCCGAGTTGCCGAAGAACGTCGAGTCGGAGACCGCCACCGTGGCGGGGAACGTCTGTCCTTCGACGTAGAGGCCGCCGCCGGCCGCGGCCGATGTCGTGCCGGTCGCGTTGTTGCCGTCGATCAGCGATTGGCGGATCGTCAGCGTCGAATTGAGCGAGCTGCCGGTGATGGCGACGCCGCCGCCGGTCGGCGCGTTCCCGCTGACGATCCGCGTGCGCGTCAGCGTGACGGCGGCGCCCGATACGAGCAGGTTGCCGCCCGAGCCGGTGGCGACCCCGCCGCGCAGCGTGAGGTCGGAGAGGCTGACGATCGCGTTGGAGCTGACGAGCAGCACGCGCACGTTGAAGCCGGTCTGCGGCTCGATCGAGGTCCCGTTCGCGCCGCCGCCACGCACCTCGATCTGCTGGTTGCTCGCGATGCTCAGCGCCGGGAACTGCGAGCTGAGGACGTACTGCCCGGCGGGCACCGTGATGACGTCCAGCTCGGCGGTCCCGTTCCCGTTGGCCGCCGTGATCGCGCCGCGCAGCGAACAGGTGACCGTGTTGCACACCGTGTCATCGGTCGCGACGTTGACCGTGAACGACGCCGCCCGCGCGGTCGCCGGCAAGAGCCCGACGGCGACCAGCGCGAGTGCGAGGCGTGTGAGCAAGGCGCTGACGGAAACCACGAGCGCCCCCGGAGTTGCGGTCCTACTTCTTCGACCGTGCCACGTACTTCTTGCGGACCGTGATCTTCTTGTGGGTGACGAAGTCCTCGACCTGCACGACCCCCTGCTTGACGGTCGTCGTGGTCGTCGTGCAGGTGTCCTGGACGAGCCACTTGGTGCCGCGCACGGTGGCGGCGCTGTAGGAGCCCTTGGTGCGGAACTTGCCCTTGCCGTCGCCCCAGAGCTTGCGCGACTTGGGCTTCTTGGCCGCCGCGGTCGCCTTTCCGGACGCGGCCTTCTTGCAGTCCAGGGCCTCGGACAGCGTCAGCGTCGTCACGCCACCCTTCTGGGAGATCTTGAAGAGGCCGTCGAAGAACTTCGCGTCATCGCCCTGCGCGGTCGTGATCTCCACGGTCCCCTTGCGGGTGTCGACCTCGGAGCCGTTCTTGATCGTGCCCTCATCGACCTCGACGAACTTGTTCGAGCCCGGCTCCTTGACGAGCACCTTGCCCTTGACCGGCTCGACGCCGACGGTCTTGTTGGGGACCGGGGTCTCGGCCGGGGTCGGCGTCGGGGTCGGCGTGGCCGTCACGACCGGCGTCGGCGTAGGCGTCGGCGTCACGACCGGCGGCTGCTCGGACGGCGGCGTGCCCGACAACTCGAACGCCCCCGCGTCGCAGGGCTGCGTCGCGGGATCGGTCACCCGCGTATAGCTGCGCTGGTCGGTGCCGATGAAGCACGGCTGGACGTAGTCGACCGCGGGGCTATTGGAAGGGATCGTCAGGACGTCCGTCGGCCCGCCCTGGGGGGAGAGCGCCGCGGCCAGGCCCACCCCGATCCCGCTCTTGTTGTTCGCCGGGTTGAACGCGCACGACGACCCGTCGTCGACATTGAACTGCGCGGTGGCGAACGAGACGCCGACGCAGTTCGTCCCCGAGTTGGCGGCGAAGATGGTTGCGAGCGCGTCCACGTCCTGCGCGCTGCTGACCGAGAGCCCGCCGCCGATGTTGCGCGCGAGCGTGACGAACGAGAGGGAGAGCTGGTTGCCGGTGTCGCCCTCCGAGCGGATGCCGGCGCCGTCTCCGTCGGTCACGCGGTTGGCCGCGATCGTGGAGTTGACGACCGTCAGGTCGGCGGGGCCGACGGTGCTCTGGTTGAGGATGCCGCCGCCGAACGACGACGCCGTGTTGTTGTCGATCAGGCTGTTGACGACGTTGAGCGTGCCGCTGTTGGCGATGCCGCCGCCTTCGTGCGCTGTGCCGCCCGTCACGCGCACGTTCGAGAGCGAGAGCGTCGTGCCCGAGCTGGTGACGATGTTCCCGCCGTTGGCGCTCGGACCGGCGGCCCCGCCTTGGATCGTCAGGTTGAGCAGCGTCACCTGCGCCGTCCCGCCCACCGTCGCCACCCGCGCCGAGGATCCGGCCTGGATCACCGTGTCCCGGGTGCTGTCGCTGAAGATCGTGATGTCGGACGACAGCAGCAGCGCGCCGTTGGAGAGCACGTATGGCGAGCCGGAGTGCAGCACGATGCCGTCCGCCCCAGAGCTCCCATCCGCGGCCGCGACGGCGTCGCGGAGCGTCGCGCATTGCCAGGCCCCCGGTGCGATGGCGTTGCACGGAGCGGTGGGGCCGGAGTCGCTCCGGCCGACGACGTCGAACGAGTCGGCGTACGCGGCGGGCACGTACAGCAGGGCGACGGCGATGACCAAGGCGGGGAGGAGACGGCGCATGAGCACGACATCGACCTTAACCGCCGTCTCTTTGACTAAGCAACCCCGGTCAGCGCCCGCACCCGCCAGACATCGCGCACGGCGAAGCCCAGCAAGGCGATCGCGACGCCGATCGCCGAGCCGATCAGCACCACCTCCGCGGGGCCGACGGCCTCGCCGATCGGGCCGGCGAGCATGTAACCGAGCGGCAGCAGGGCCAGCGAGCCCATCCAGTCATAGCTCGACACCCGGCTCAGCGCGTGCGGCGGGATCCGCTGCGCCATCGTCGTGTGCCACCAGACCTCGAACAGCGCCAGGCCGACGCCCGAGAGCACGAACAACGCGACGAGCAGCGGGCGGGGCGCGCCGGCGGCGAAGACGACGATCGCGATCGGCCAGCCGAGGACGACGGCGAACGCCGCGAGGATCGGGCGGTCCGGGCGCCAGCGCATGCCGATCAGCGCGCCCGCGATCGTGCCGACGCCGAGCGCCGCGGCCAGCACGCCGAAGAAGCCGCGCGAGCCGTAGACGTCGTCCGCCACGGTCGCCCCGAGCACCACGTAGGGCGCGAACACGAAGATCAGCAGGAAGCTGAAGATCGCGACCGTCGCCCACACCCACGTGCGGGCGCGGAACTCCTTCCACCCCTCGCGCAGGTCGACGAGCACGGAGGAGGACGCCGCCTTGACCTCGCCGCGCCGGCGGGGCTTGACGCGGATCAGCAGCGCCGCGGACACGAGGAACGTCGCGGCGTCGAGCGCGAACGCCCAGCCCGCGCCGACCCCGAGCACGAGCGCGGTGGCGAGCGCGGGTCCGGCGAACTCCGCCAGGGTGTTCACGAGCGAGGTCGCGGCGTTGGCCTCCTGCAGCAGGTCCTCGGGGACCGTCTGCGGCATCAGCCCGGTGTAGGCGGGGCGGAAGAACGCCTCGGCCGCGCCGAACACCGCCTCGATCACGACGATGTGCCAGATCTCGACCGTCCCTGAGAGGATCAGGACCGCGAGTGTCCCGTGGGCGCAGAAGCGGATCAGGTCGGTTCCCACCATGACCTTGTTGCGGGGCAGCCGGTCGGCCCAGACGCCGCCGAGCAGCACGAACGCGACGAGCGGGAGCGCGTGCGCGGCGAGCACGAAGCCGACGTCGGTGGGGGTGCCGATCTCGGTCACGTACAGCGCGAGCGCGACGAACACCAGCCGGTCGCCGAGCGTGCTCGCGGTCTGCGCCAGCCAGAGCAATCGGAACTGTCGCTCTCGCAGAACCTTCACCATCGCGTCAGCCATCATGGAGGGTGGATGGAGCTGGACGAACTCTTTGATACCTGGGAGCGCGCCTGGTCCGGTCGCGACCCGCGTGGGTTCGAGTCCGTCTGCGTCGGCGGCGTCCACTACGAGGACCCGCTCACGCCGGAGCCGCTGATCGGCGCGCGCGAGCTCGCCGGCCACGCGCGCAGGCTGTGGGAGGCGATGCCCGACGCGCGGGTGAACTCGACCGGCGCGCGGGTCTCGGACGGCACGTTCGCCTGTGCGCCCTGCCGGCTCCTCGGCACCCACACCGGGCCGCTCGGCCGCATCCATCCGACGGGCCGCGAGGTCGTCGTGCACGCGATCGTCTACGCGGAGCTCGAGGACGGGCTGTTCAAGCGCGTGCGGGCGTTCTACGACGTCTACGCGGCCGCGATGTCGCTCGGCGTCCTCCCCAAGCCGGGCACGGCGGGGGAGCGGGCGCTGCTGATGATCCGGGGCTTCGGGATCAGAGGCTGACGCGCACGGGCGGGTGGTCGGAGAGCCGGCCCCGCTCGAGCACCTCGAACGTCGCCGCGCCGTGCCCGTAGAGGTGGTCGACGTGGTTGCCGCCGAGCCACGTGTAGCCGGCGAGCTCCGGCCGTCCGCGGAGGTTGAGGTCGCCGCCGAACAGCGTCGCGTCGGGGAACCGCGCCCTCGCCCGCTCGACGTCGCGGCGCGCCCACTCGTCGCGGTGGGTCGACGCGTGCAGGTTGACGATCCACCCATGGCGGGTTCGAACCGCGTGCGCGTACCGGCGCTCGGGCCACCACGTGAGCCGCTGCGTGGCGTGATCGAGGATCTCGCCGCGCACGAGGATCGCGTTCGCTCCGCCGCCGTTGGCCTTGAGGATGTCCGGGTTGCGCTCGCTGATCGCGCGGCGGATCGGGAGTCCGAAGTTGCGCGACGTCAGCACGTGACGCTCGTTCGCCCGCGCCGCGGCCGCCAGCTTCGGCGGCCACCACGGCGGCACCTCCTGCAGCAGCGCGACGTCCCATTCCCACGCCGCGAGCGCCGCGGCGAAGTCATCGAGCAGTGACGTCCCGGCGGGCTTCGGGCTCCGTCCGTGGTAGAGGTTCCAGGTCAATGCCCGCACCCCAACACTTCATCACCGGCGCAGAGCTCGACGCGGACAGGCTGTCTTTGTTGCTCCACCGCGCCGCTCGGCTCAAGGAGGCTCCGCGCTCCTCGCGGGCGCTCGACGGCAAGACCGTCGCGCTCGTGTTCAACAAGCCGTCCACCCGTACCCGCACGTCCTTCGAGTCCGGCGTCTTCGAGCTGGGCGGGCACCCGATGGTCCTGCGTCCGGACGAGATGCAGCTCACCCGCGGCGAGTCGGTCCGCGACACCGCGTACATCCTCTCCCGCCACGCGGCGCTGATCGGCCTGCGGACCGGTGACGAGGCCGAGATCAACGGGTTCGCCGAACATGCGAGTGTTCCCGTTGTGAACATGCTCTCGCCGCTCCACCACCCGTGCCAGGCGCTCGCCGACCTGCAGACGATGGCCGAGGCGCTCGGCTCGCTCGAGGGCCGCGTGCTCACCTACGTGGGCGACGGGAACAACGTCGCCCGCTCGCTGGCGATCGTGGGTGCGTTGGCGGGTGTCGAGGTGCGTGTCGCCGCACCCGCCGGCTACCAGCTCCCCGAGGGCGAGACGCCCGCGGTGCTGTTCGACGATCCGGCCGAGGCGGTCGCCGGCGCCGACGTCGTCTACACCGACGTGTGGGTGTCGATGAGCGACGACGAGGCCTCCGCCGCGGCGCGCCGCGAGGCGCTCGCGCCGTTCGCGATCGACGACGCGCTGCTCGACAAGGCCGCGCCGGGGGCGTTCGCGCTGCACTGCCTCCCGGCGCATCCCGGCGAGGAGATCACCGAGTCCGTGCTCTACGGCTCCCGCCAGCGGATCTGGGACCAGGCCGAGAACCGGCGCCACGCCCAGAAGGCGCTGCTCGAGTTGCTCGTTTCGACCGACGGGCAGGACGGGTAGGTGTCGGCGGCCATGCCGCAGGCGAAAAAGGGGCCGGAGGAGGAAGTGGAGAACGCGAGCCGCAGTGTCCTGAACCCACTCGACGTGATGGTGATCACGCGCGAGCGCCTCCAGGACACGCTCGACGACGCGGTCCGCCGCGGCCGGATGACCCGCGACGACGCGACCGACCTGTTGGCCGAGATCGTCCGCCGCGCGATCTCCGCCCCGACCGACCGCGTCATGCGCGAGGTCCGCCGCGTGACGGGCGCGAACGACCTCTTCCCCATCGACGACTACGACGAGCTCACCGCCGCCCAGATCGTCTCCCAGCTCTCAGAGCTCGCGAAGGACGAGCTCCGGCGCGTCCGCGACTACGAGCGCCGCAACGCGAACCGCAAGACGGTCCTCGCGGCGCTGGACGCGAAACTCGCCTAGACGCCGGCGGGGGTGTGCGACGTTCCTCCCCTCCAGAGGGCGTTTCGTCACACACCCCCTTGGCGTGGCGCGCGTCGCCGGCCGGTACCACGTCATCTCGCTCGACGAGTTGCACGCCTGAACATCTGCCGCCGCCGGAGGTCAACCGCGCGAACGGCCGCTACGTCCCTGACTTCCGCTGGCCGGCCTACGGCGTGATCCTCGAGGCCGACAGCGTCCGCTTCCACGACCACCTCCTCGCGCGGCCGGACGACGCCGCCCGCCAGGCCTTCCTCGAGGCACGCGGCGAGCGCGTCGTTCGCACGACGTGGGAGGAGATCACCACGCGTCCGGGCGCGGTGGTCGCGCGTGTCCGCCGGGCGATGACCGCGAGTGTCGACTTACGCGGGTACAGCGCGAGAAAGTCGACACTCGCGAGCGGTCAGTAGCGGTCGCCGACCGGCGCGGGGAGTGCGTCCAGCTCGGCGAGATCCTCGGCGGTGAGGGTGAGCGTCGCCGCCGCCGCGTTCTCCTCCAGCCGCGTGCGGCGCTTGGTGCCTGGGATCGGGATGACGTGGTCGCCCTGGGCGAGGAGCCACGCGAGGGCGACCTGGGCGGGCGTCGCGTCGTGGCGGGCGGCGACCGCCCGCACGACCTCGACGAGCGCGAGGTTGGCGTCCATCGCGTCGGGCTGGAAGCGCGGGTTGTTCTTGCGGAAGTCGCCGGGTGGGAACTTCTGGCTCGCCAGCTGACCCGTGAGGAAGCCGCGGCCCAGCGGCGCGAACGGGAGGAACGCGGCGCCGTGCTCGGCGCACCACGGGACGACCGAAGCGAACGCGTCGCGGGTCCAGAGCGAGCCCTCGGACTGGACCGAGGCGACCGGGTGGATGGCGTGGGCGCGCTCGAGCTCGTCCACGCTCACCTCGGACAGGCCGATCGCGCCGACCTTCCCGGCCGCGACGAGTTCGGCCATCGCGCCCCAGGTCTCCTCCAGCGGGACCTCAGGATCGACGCGGTGCAGCTGGTAGAGGTCGACGAAGTCGGTCTGTAGGCGCCGCAAAGACCCCTCGATCGCGGACCGGACGTGCTCCGGGCGGCCGTCCTTGCGCAGGACGTACTCGGCCTCGTCCTCGACGACGAGCCCGCACTTGGTGGCGAGGACGACCTCGTCGCGGCGGCCGGCGATCGCCCGGCCGACGAGCTCCTCGTTGGTGTACGGGCCGTACATGTCGGCGGTGTCGAGCAGGGTCACGGCCAGCTCGATCGCCCGGTGGATCGTCGCGATCGACTCCGCCTCGTCGCGCTCGGCCGCGCCGTACGCCCACGTCATGCCCATGCAGCCGAGCCCGATCCGCCCGGTCTCGCGTCCCGCGATCTTCATGCCTTGAGCCTAGGGCTGCGGGGCGGGCGTGACCTCGATGTGGGCGAGGTTGACCGGCATCGGGCGCGAGGTCGCGAACGCGATCACCTCGGCGACGTCCTCCGAACGGATCGCGGGGATCGCGTCGAACATGCCGTCGAGCTCCTCGCGCAGGCTCCCGGTGACGTGCTCGCGCAGCTCGGAGTGGGTGAGCCCCGGCTCGACCGTCGTGACCCGGACACCGCGCGGCGCCCACTCGAGACGGACGTTGCGGGTGAACTGCGTGGCGAACGCCTTCGAGCCCGTGTACGCCGAGTAGCCGGGGAAGCTCTGGCTGGCGCCGATCGAGCTCACGACGACGAGGTCGGCGGGCGCGCCGCGCTCGGCGGCGGCCAGCAGGCCAGGCCCGAAGGCGCGCACGGTGTTGACGAGCCCGACGACGTTCGCGTCGATCATCCGCGCGAGGTCGCCGACGTCCGACACCTCGGCGGGCGAGGGCAGCATCACGCCCGCGTTGGCGACGACGAGGTCGAAGTCCCCGGCCATGTCGAGCGCGGCGACGTCGGCGGCGACGAAGTCCCCGCCCAGCTCGGCGGCGAGCGCCTCGATGCGGTCCCGGCGGCGGGCGACGAGGGTGACGTGGGCGCCGGCGGCGGCCAGGGCGCGCGCGGTGGCGGCGCCGATTCCGGAGGAGGCGCCGGTGATGACGGCGCGGCGATCAGCAAGGTCCATGCCGGCCATGCTGCGCCCGCCACGGCGGCCTAGCCAGGCGTCACCGCAACCTAGGACGCACAGACCCACCCACGCGCGCGCACCGCGCGGCACACTGCAGACATGGCCGAGCTCGGTGACTTCCTCCGCTCCCGCCGCGCGCGCCTGCAGCCGCAGGACGTCGGGCTCCCCGACCACGGCCGCCGTCGCGTCCCCGGGCTGCGCCGGGAGGAGCTCGCCCATCTCGCCGGCGTCAGCGTCGACTACTACGTGCGCCTCGAACAGGGCCGCGACATCCAGCCCTCGGACTCCGTCCTGGACGCGATCGCGACCGCTCTGCGTCTCGACGACGCCGAACGCGCGCACCTGTTCACGCTCGTCCGCCCGCGCAAGCGCGCCCGCCGGCGTCCGAGCGAGCGGGTCCGGCCGACCGTCCGCGAGCTCGTCGAGCGGATGGCGTTCCCCGCGTTCGTCCTCGGCCGGCGGATGGACGTCCTCGCCGCCAACCCCGCCGCGACGGCGCTGCTGTGCGGGATGCGCGAGCGCAACATGATCCGCTCCTTCTTCCTCGACGATGGCGCCCGCTCGCTCTACCCGGAGTGGGAGGCGGTCGCGGCCGACAGCGTCGCCCACCTGCGCCTGACCGCGGCCGAGGACCCGGACGACGCGCAGCTCGTCGAGCTGATCGGCGAGCTCAGCGTGCACAGCGCACCCTTCCGGCAGCTGTGGGCGCGGCACGACGTCAAGGCCAAGACGTTCGGCGTCAAACGCTTCGAGCACCCGCAGGTCGGCCCGCTCGCGCTGCACTACGAGACACTCAGGCTCCCTGACGCGGGTCAGTCGCTCGTGACATACACGCCCGTGGACGCGCGGTCGGAGACCGCGCTGCAGCTGTTGGCGCCGCTAGGCCGTGAGCAGGATCGGAGCGGCGTCGGTGACGACGATCGTGTGCTCGAAGTGCGCCGACGGTGAGCCGTCCTCCGTGCGGATCGTCCAGCCGTCGTCGTCCACGTAGACCTCGCCCGCGCCGGCCGCGATGATCGGCTCGACGGTGATCACGAGCCCGTTGGTCAGCTCGGGCCCGTCCCAGGCGATGTTCGGGACGTCGGGCTCCTCATGGATGCGGCGGCCGATCCCGTGGCCGGTCAGCTCCGCGCAGACGCTGAACCCGCGGCGCTCGACCTCGGCCTGGACCGCGGCGCCGATCGCGCCCACGTTGTTGCCGGCGTGGGCGGCGTTCAGCCCGAGCCGCAGCGCCGACTGGGCGGCCGCCGCGAGCCGCTGCTCGCGCGGCTTGACCTTGCCCACTAACGCGGTCCGGCACGCGTCGGCGTAGAAGCCGTCCAGCTCGGCGGTGACGTCGAGCTTGACGAGCTGCCCCTCGCGCAGCCGGCGCTTGGACGGGATGCCGTGCACGCACTCGTCATTGACGGAGATGCACGTGGTCCCGGGGAAGTCGTAGTCCAGGCGCGGGCCGGAGCGCGCGCCGTGGCGGGCGAAGATCTCCGCGGCGACGTCGTCGAGCTCGACGGTGGTCACGCCCGGACGGACGCGGCGCGCCATCTCGCGGATCGTCTCCGCGACGACGCGGCCCACAGCGCGCAGTGCGGCCAGCTCATCAGGTTCATCGATCGACACCCTGTCATCCTCACACATCTCATGTCATCGGCAACCTTCACCCGGCCGTCGCGAGGCGACGTGCTGGAGCTCACGATCGATTCCCTCGCCCACGGCGGCAACGGTGTCGCCCGCCGCGAGGGCTACGTCGTGTTCGTGGCCGGCGGCATTCCCGGCGACACGGTTCGCGCCGTCGTCGGCAAGTCCAAGAAGGCGTACGCGGAGGCGCGGGCGATCGAGATCGTCACGCCCTCGCCGGACCGCGTCCCCGAGTTCGCGGACCATCCGGGCGCCCCTTGGCAGGTCCTGCCCTACGAGCGCCAGCTCGCCATCAAGGCCGAGCAGGTCGAGGACGCGCTGCGGCGGATCGGCAAGCTCGACGGGTTCGACGTCGAGCCGATCGTCGCCGCCGAGGAGCCCTGGCGCTACCGCAACAAGGTCGAGTTCTCCTTCGGGACCGACGAGGAGGGCGGGCTCGTGTGCGGCTTCCACGCGCCGGGCCGGTGGAACGACATCGTCGACATGACCGACTGCAAGCTGGTCAGCGAGCGCGTGAACGCGCTGCGCGAGCAGGTCGTCACGTTCTGCCGCCAGCAGGGCCTGCCGGCCTGGGACCGCAAGACCCACCGCGGCCTGTTGCGCAACCTCGTGATCCGCGAGGGCCGCCGCACCGGCCAGACCCAGGTCCGCCTGATCACCTCCCCGGGCAAGATCGACGTCGACGCCTTCATCGCCGCCGTCGACTGCGACGGCCTCTGGTGGACGCAGACCGCCGACCTCGGCGAGAGCACCTACGGCGGCGAGTCCTCGCTGCTCGCGGGCGCCCCGCAGCTGACCGAGCGCCTGAACGACCTCGACTTCCTGATCTCGCCCGAGGCCTTCTTCCAGACGAACACCGAGATGGCCGAGAAGCTCTACGGCATCGCGATCGAGTTCGCGGGTTTGCGCGGGAGCGAGAAGGTCTTCGACCTCTACTCCGGCATCGGCACGATCGCGCTGAGCCTCGCCGCCCGCGCCCGCCAGGTGATCGGCCTCGAGATCGTCGAGCCCGCCGTCGCCGACGCGCTCGAGAACGCCCGCATCAACGAGATCACCAACGCGAGCTTCTACGCGGGCGACGCGCGCCTGGCGCTGCGCGAGCTCGTCGAGCGCGAGGGCAAGCCCGACCTCGCGATCATCGACCCCCCGCGCGCGGGTCTCTCGCAGAAGATCGTGCGCCGGATCGTCGAGGCCGCCCCGTCGCGGATCGTCTACGTCTCCTGCAACCCGACCACGCTCGCGCCGAACGCGGCCCAGCTGGTCGAGGCGGGCTACGAGCTCAAGCGCGTCCGCCCGGTCGACATGTTCCCGCAGACCCCCCACATCGAGTGCGTGGCGCTGCTGGAGGCGGGCCCGAACGGGGTCCGCAATCCAGACCGCGAAGATTGAGTGATTGCCGCGTCCGAGCGGGTTCGAGGCGCACTACATCAAGGGCGGGACGATCGTCCTCTCCGACCGCGGAGGGTGACGATCTCCGGTGGCGGGAAGACGTTGGCGAGCGGCGTGTCGCGGGCGCGCTAGGCGCCGCCGAACGGCGGGATCTGACGGAACGCCGCGGGGCGCGGATCGTCGGGCGTCGGCGGGCGCTCGGCGGCCTCGATCGTCTCCGTCGTCTCCTTGGGCTCCTCGACGGCCCGGTACTTGCCGGAGGCGTCCAGCTGGACCTTCAGGGTGAGCTTCGGCGGCTCGCCGGCCGCCTCGCGCGGAGCGCGCTCGTAGCGGGGCATACGTTCGAGTCTAGGCCGCTTCGGCCCAATACTGACCGTCGGCGCGCGTGAAGCGCCCCAGCGCGTTGCCGAGCTCCGCGTAGACCTCGGCGTTGAGGCCCATCCCGAGGTGGGAGGCGCGCACCTCGATCTGCTCGGCGGCGGGATCCAGGCAGGCGCGCCAGTCGACCACGCCGTCGGTCTTCGAGTACAGCGCGGTGAAGCCGACGCCGGCCGGGAAAGCGTTTGCCAAGTCGGCGCGGAAACGCTCGCAGCAGGCGCCCCGCCAGCACGAGACGCGGAACATCCCAGGCACCTTGCCGGTGCCCAGCGCGCCCACGACGAGCACCTGGGCGAGCACGAACGGGTGGGCGGAGAGCTGGTTCACCGTGGGTGAGCCGAGGGTCACGATGCCGCTCACGAGGTCCGGCCGGCGGGTCGCCAGCACCCGGGCGATGACGCCGCCGCGGCTCTGCCCGACGACCGCCACGCGCTGCCCGGTCTCGGCGAACAGCTGCTCGACCCGCGCTTCGAGACGGCCCAGATATTCCTCGCTACAGCCCACATTCGCGCGGATTCCGGCCCGGTGGGTGCGGTAGCCGTTCTCGCGCAGCCAGCGGGTCAGCGTCGCCAGCGAGCCGTCCCCGGCCATGAAGCCCGGGATCAGCAGGACGGGCCGGCCGGCGCCGTCGGGGACACCGCCGCCACGCCACACCGAGCTCCTGAAGAGGACGGCCGCTTCGAGACCCGCGCGGCTCTCGCGCCAGAGCGGGGGGATATAGGGAAGCGATACGCCCACGTCCACTTAATACCCGATTCACCCACGGAACGTCACCCCGCGAACGGGGAGTACCGTTCGGCGGAATGCGTGCCGCCACCATCCGCGACGGCCGAATCGAGGTCGTCGAACACCCTGATCCTGAACCCCAGGACGGACAGCTGCTCGTCCGCGTGAAGGCCGCCGGGCTCAACGGCGCCGACATGATGCAGCTGGCCGGCTTCTATCCCGCGCCGCCGGGCGCTCCAGCGGACATCCCCGGCCTCGAGCTCGCGGGCGAGGTCGTGACCTGCGGACGCCGCGCCGGCCGCTTCGAACCGGGCGATCGCGTGATGGCGATCGTCGCCGGCGGCGGCCAGGCGGAGCTCGCGGTCGTGCACGAGCGCACCGCGATGCCCGTTCCGGACGAGCTGGACTGGACCGCAGCGGGCGGTGTGCCGGAGGTCTTCACCACCGCGCACGACGCGCTCTTCACCCAGGCGGGGCTGACCGTCGGCGAGCGGCTGCTCGTCCACGGCGCCGCGGGTGGCGTCGGCATGGCCGCCATCCAGCTCGGCGTGATGGCGGGCGCGCGGGTCACCGCGACCGTGCGCAACGAGCACGCGCGCCATCAGGTCGCGGCGCTGGGCGTCAACGCGATCGAGCCCGAGGCCTTCGTCGAGGAGGGCGAGTACGACGTGATCCTCGAGCTCGTCGGCGCACCCAACCTGTCCGGCAACCTCGACGCGTTGGCGACCGGCGGGCGGATCTGCATCATCGGCGTCGGCGCGGGCGCGACGACCGAGATCAACCTGACCAAGCTGATGGGCAAGCGCGGGCGGATCCACGGCTCGACGCTGCGCAACCGGCCGATCGAGGAGAAGGCGATCGCGGCGCGCCTGATGGAGAAGATGGTTCTGCCGGGCTTCGCGTCCGGCGATCTCTCCGTCCCGGTGACCGAGACCTTCGCGCTCGAAGACGCCCCGAAGGCCTACGAGCGCTTCCAGGCCGGCGGCAAGCTCGGGAAGATCGTCCTAGAGGTCTAGCCCCACCAAATCGGCGTCGCCCTTCGCCCACTCGCGCGCCTTCGGGTTGAGCTCGAAGGCGCGCTCCACGTGCGCCCGCGCATCCTCCAAGCGCCCCGCCCGGGCGGCGTAACACCCCAGCTGGTACTGCAGCGGCGCGTTGTCCGGATGGTGCTCAAGGCCCTCGGCCGCGATCGCGTACGCGCGCTCGTAGTCTTTCGCGCGGTAGGCGGGCTCGGCGAGGTACCAGTACTCGAACGGCGACGGCGGCCCCGCGGCGCCCGGCTTGCCGCCGATCACCATCACGGTCGTCTCGTCGGCGGCCGCGACCGCCGCGCGGCGCTGCTCGGGCCGCGCGAACAGGAACGTGCCGGCGGGCGCGTCGACCGTCTCCCCGTCGAGCGTGAAGGTGGCGTGGCCGGTCATCACCACGTAGAGCTCCTCGTGGTGGCCGGAGCCGTCGCCCTGCTCGTCGTGGTCCTCGATGACGGGGTCGCCGGCGTTCTCGGCCGTGTAGGCGTTGATCCCGAACGCGCTCACGCCGAGCCGGCGCGCGATCGGGCGGTAGATGCCGTCGGCCAGCGGGATCCGCTCGAGGTCGCCGAGGTTCAGTACGGGGGGAAGTCCGCCCACCACGTCCCCAATTCACGGAAGGCGCGCCAGAAGTCCCGCTTGGCCGACTCCTCGTCGAGCGAGCGGTCGATGTCGGGCACGTACAACGCCTCGATCGACGGCGTGAGCCGTTGGACCAGACCCGGCGCCTCGAGCACCTCGCGCGCCAGTGGCAGCTGCAGCTCGTTGAGCACGTCGAGCGCGTCGGTGCCCATGACCACGACGATCTTGGGCTGCACGATCGCGATCTCCTCGACGAGCCGCGCGACGCACTCGGGCGCCGCCAGCAGCGGGTCGGCGACCGGGCACTTCGCGCACAGCGTCCCGTAGACGACCAGCGGGTCGATGTCGAGCCGCTTGAGCGACTTCATCAGGGCGGTCCCCGCACGGCCGTAGAACGCGACGCCCTCCTCGACCTCCGCGGGGGTGGGCGCGTGCTTGAGGAGCATCACGTCGGCTTGCGGGTGGCCAGAGCCGAGGACCGGCATCAGGTTGCCACGAGGGCAGCGGTCACAGCTCTGTAGCTCGCGAGTGAACGTGTTGAGCTCGCGGATGGCGCGCTCCAGGTACTTCTCGCGGATCTCGTCGTCGGTGGCGGGCATTGCGCCGACCGGTTTCACCCCGGGGCCGGGTTCCCCTCCACTCTGCAACTCACTGCCCGCCGCGCCCCGCGACGGCCTTGGCGACCTTGCGGTCCCGCCTGGCCTTGCGAGCGCCGCTGGGCGTGCCCTTCGTCTGGAGGAACTTCAGCGCCTGCACGTGGGCGTAGCGCAGCGAAGAAGGCTTGGCGGCGATGTCGGCGTCGCGCAGCGACTCGAGGAACTCCTCCGGCCCGTCGAAGTCGCGCATGCTGATGCGGACCGCGCCGAGACCCTGGGCGACGTGTGCATCGGTTCCTGCACCGCCGACGATCCGGTACTTGGCGGCGAAGCGCACCGCCTCCTCGTTGAACGCCGGGATCGCGATCCGCGGGTTGAAGACCTCGATCGCGTCGATGTCGGACACGATGTCGAGCATGTGCTCGTAGTCCGGCACGCTGTGCATCCGGTCGAACGGATGTGGCACGTAGACGAGCCCGCCCTGGCGCTTGATCTCGGCGATCGTCTCGGCCATCGTCATCCCGCGCGGGATCTTCTCCTCCAGGAAGAGGCCGATGACCTCGCCCTGGTTGGCGGTCTTGACCTCCTCGGCGACGATCACCTTCACCCCGTACTGGGCGGCCTTGTCGCGGGCGTCCAGCGCGCCGGAGATCTCGTTGTGGTCGGTGACCGCGATCGCCCCCAGGCCGACGTCGCGCGCGGTCGCCAGCAGGACGTCCACGGGGGTCGCGCAGTCGTTGGAGTGGTCGGTGTGCATGTGCAGATCGACCTCGATCAGCTTGCGCTTGGCCAGCCGCGCGCGGACCTCGGGCTTGGGATCCGGGTCGTGGCGCAGCGCGGCCAGGCGCGCGTAGATCGCCTCGACGTTGTCGGTGACCTTGCTCCAGGCGAGCTCCTCACGCGCCTGAGCGCCACGGGACGCCAGCTGCGCCCGCAGCCCGTCGTCGCGAACGATCCGCTCGAGCTGCTCGGCGAGCACGCCCACATCGCCGAACTGGAAGAGCAGCCCGAGGTCGCCCTCGCGCAGCACCTCCTCGTACACCGGGACGCGCGCCGCGACCGGCACGGCTCCCGCGCCGAGCGCCTTCACCAGCACGCCGGGGGCGGTGACCTGGCCGAGCGACGCGGCGACGACGACGTCGGCGCTCGTGAGCGCGGCGTCCTCGTCGTCGACGATCTGGACGCGGTTGCGCAAGCTCGACCGCAGCGTCGGGACGGCGCCGGTCTTCGAGTAGACCACGGCCTCCCACGGCAGCTCCTCGGGCAGCTGGCGCAGCGCGCGCAGGAAGAGCCGCAGCGCGCCGCGCTCCTCGCGGTCGGAGAACGCGATCCGCACCGGCGACCCCTTGGGCCGCTCCGCGCGGGTCTCGCTCGTCACTCCCGGCGGCAACAGCTCATAGCCGGCGGGGAAGAAGCGCGACATCAGCTCCGCCGTCGCCTCGTAGGACGCCGTGCGGGCGTCCATCCGGCCGAAGAACAGCTCGACGAACTTGCGCGCGACCTGGGTGCTCAGGACCCGCTCCGCGGGCGCGTGGAAGGAGCCGACGTTCAGCGCGCGGCTATGGCGGAGGGCGACGCTCCCCGCGCTCGGCGCCCACGGCTCGTGCACGTGCACGAAGTCCAGCGGCGCGATGCTCAGCACGTCCTCGATCGTGCGCGCGATGTCGATCGGCGGCGCCGGGTTGATCGCCTTGCGCGTGCTGTTGAACAGCAGCTCGCCGACGCCGAGCACCCGCACCCCGCCCTCGGGGTCGAACAGATCCTCCGGGTTCTCGCGCGCCGACCGGATCAGCTTCCGCGACTCGCGCACCAGCGACGGGTTCCGGCTCGGGGCGAGCAGCAGCACGCGATGGCCGCGTTGCGCGAGCTCCCGCGAGACCTCAGCCGCGAACGTCCCGACCTCGTTCGCATCCTCGATGGGATGCGGCGCGACCTGGGCGATGGCGAAGCGCTCTGCCACTGCCCGGGAGGCTAGCGGACGCCGTTGCGGTGGGCCCAGAGGGCCGCGGCGGTGCGGTCGGTGACGCCGATCGCGGCGAAGATCTTGGTCATGTGCGCCTTGACGGTCTTCTCGGTGATTCCGAGGGCGCGGGCGATCTGCTTGTTCGGGAGGCCGTCGGCGACGAGCTTGAGGACCTCGCGCTCGCGGGCGGTGAGGGTCGCGCCGACGGTCTCGCGGGTCAGGACGGCGTGGGCGGCGCGCGGGTCGAGCGGTGAGTCGCCGCGGGCGGCGGCGCGGATGCCGCGCAGGAGCTCGTCCGGCTCGGCGTCCTTGAGCAGGTAGCCGCAGGCGCCCGCGTCGAGGGCGGCGAGCACCTGGGCGCGGTCGCTGAAGGCGGTCAGCACGACGACCTGGGTCGCGGCGCTCGCGTTCAGGACGCGGCGGGTGGTCTGGATGCCGTCCAGCCCGGGCATCGCGAGGTCGACGAGCGCGACGTCGGGCTTGAGGTCGCGGGCGAGCGTCGCGCCGGTGCTCCCGTCGCCCGCGTCGCCGACGACCTCGAGCTCGGGATCGGAGGCGATCAGGCGGGCCAGGCCGGCGCGGACCAGGGCGTGGTCGTCGATCAACAGGACGCGGATCACAGCTTCAGCAGGATGCTCGTTCCCCGGCCCGGCGTCGAGCGGATCTCGAGCGCGCCGCCGTGTTCTCGGGCGAGGTCGTCGAGGAGCCGCAGGCCGAGGTGGGGGCGGTCGTCGGTGGGCGCGGCGAAGCCCTGGCCGTCGTCGACGACCTCGAGCGTGCGCTCGGTCACCCGGACGGTCACGGACTGCGCGTTCGCGTGGGCGGCGACGTTGCGCAGGGCCTCGTGGGCGGTGCGGTAGAAGAGCGCCTCGGTGTCGCGGCCGAGCTGGAGCCCGTCCGCGATCTCCAGCTTCGTCTCCAGCTGGAGCGGAGCCAGCAGGTCGCTGAGCGCGCCCGCCAGGCCCTGGCGGTGCAGGTCCTCGGGGTAGAGCTCGACCGAGAGCGTGCGCAGCCGGCGGATCGCCTTGCGGACCTCGGCGCCCGTCTCGTGCTCCTGCGCGGCGCCGAGCGTCAGCGAGACCGCCACCAGGTCCTGCACGACCCCGTCGTGGAGATCGCGGGCGAGCCTGCGCCGCTCGTGCTCGGACGCCGTGACCGCCTGGTGCTGCGCGCGCTGCAGCCGGCGGGAGAGCCGCGCCCCGAGCGGGATCTGCACGAGCCACAGCGCGAGCAGGACGCCGACGACGATCGGGATCACGTCGCGCCAGACGCGGTGGGTCTCGGCGGCGATCGCGCCCTCGCGCAGGTAGGTCTCGAACAGCAGGTGCTCTCCGCCCGGGCCTCTGATGCCCAGATAGACCTCGCGCAGCGGACCCTCGCCCCGCTCGAACCGGTTCTCCGGGCGCGTGAGGTCGCTCAGGTCGGCGTGCACGCCCGGGTGGCGGAACAGCTCGCGCTCGTCGGGCTCGAGCGTGTAGCGCTTGCCGATCAGCCGCGGCTCGTCGGAGTAGACGACCCGCCCGCTCTCGTCCCAGAGCTTGACCCGCACGACCGGATCGCGCAGCACGTTGCGGCGGACGACGCCGTCGAGCCGGGCGAGCGCCGCGGGGTCCTCGCGCAGGACGCCCGGCTCGATCGCGGGCGCCACCACGGCGTTGCCGGCGAGCTCGGTGAGCTGCTTGGCGTCGAACAGCGCCTCGTCGCGGGAGATGTGGCGGACCGCCAGGACGCCCACCACGGCGACCACGACCACGAAGAGCAGGCCGCTGAGGGCGAACTGGGCGACAGGTGAGCGCACGGTCGTATACGACCAAAGTCGGATGGGAAAATGGACCCGATTCGCGGGACCGTGGAGTCATGCCTCCCCGCATCTCCCTCCCCCTCCTCGCCGTCGGAGCGGCAGCGGTCCTCGCCGGCTGCGGCTCGACAGCCTCTGGCTCGACCGGCGGCTACGGCGCTCCGGCCGCCGCGAGCTCCGCGGCCGTCGTCAGCGGCCACGTCCAGACCCTGAAGCTGACCGCCGACCCGGGCGGCGCGCTGCGCTTCAACACCACCCACCTGACCGCCAAGGCGGGCAAGGTGAAGATCGTCCTCACCAACCCGAAGTCGGCCGGCATGGCGCACGGCATCGCGATCCAGGGCCACGGCTCGAGCCCGGTCGTCGCCGCGGGCAAGACCACCTCGGTCACCGCGACCCTCAAGAAGGGCAAGTACACGTTCCTCTGCCCCGTCCCCGGCCACGCCGCGGCGGGCATGAAGGGCACGCTGACCGTCAAATGACCGAGCGCAGCACGACCCTGACGATCGCCGGCGTCTCGGCGATCGGCCTGATCCACCTGCTCGACAGCGTCGGCACCTACCACGAGACACGCTGGCTGTTCTGGGCCTACGTGCTGCTCATGGGGGCGACGATCGTCGTCGCGGCGGCACTCCTGCACCACCCCGACCGCCGCGCCTTCACGGGCGCGGCACTGGTCGCCGCGGCCCCGCTCTTCGGCTACATCCTCAGCCGCACCACGGGCCTCCCAGGCGCCGACGACGACATCGGCAACTGGACCGACCCGCTCGGCCTCGCCTCGCTGTGGGTGGAGGGCGCAGTCCTGCTGACCGCGGGCTACGCCCTCGCTCCCCGAACGGTGGCCCGACCCCTGCGGGTCGAGCCACTGGAGACCTAGGCCCAGAGCCCGCTGAGCGGAACCGCGGCGAGCCGGTCCTCGAACGGAACCGTGCTCTCACCCATGTACAGCAGCACGCCGGCCTCGAAGCGCTCGCCGAGTCGCTCGTCCAGGTGGAAGGGCTGAGCGGCGACGCGCTAGGAGACCTTCTCCGACGCCTTCTCGGAGGCCTTCTTCTCACGCGCGGCGCGGCTGACCTTCTCGGCACGCGCGTGCTTGGCGATGAAGGCCTCCGTGTCGGCGCGGGCCTGGTCGTCCGGCCGCTGGTTCATCGGGGACTTCATGAGGTACGAGCTCGGGCCGTCGAGCTGGCCGCCGATGCCGTGGTTGAGAGCCAGCTTGCAGCAGCGGGCGGCGTCGATGACGATGCCGGCCGAGTTCGGGGAGTCCCAGACCTCGAGCTTGAGCTCGGCGGTCAGCGGGACGTCGCCGAAGGCCGCGCCCTCGAGGCGGATGTGGGCCCACTTGCGGTCCTCGAGCCACGGCACGTAGTCCGACGGGCCGACGTGGACGTCGTGCGCCGGCATCTCGTGGTCGACGATCGAGGTGACCGCGTTGGTCTTGGAGATCTTCTTGGACTCCAGGCGCTCGCGCTCGAGCATGTTGTAGAAGTCCATGTTGCCGCCGACGTTGAGCTGCGACGTGCGCTGGAGCTCGACGCCGCGATCGCCGAACAGGCGGGCGAGCTGGCGGTGGACGATGGTCGCGCCGACCTGGGACTTGATGTCGTCGCCGACGATCGGGAGCCCGGCCTTCTTGAAGCGGTTGTTCCAGTACTGCTCGCGGGCGATGAACACCGGGATGCAGTTGACCATCGCGCAACCGGCCTCGAGGATCTGCTCGACGTACCACTTGGTCGCCTGCTCAGAACCCACGGGCAGGTAGGAGACGACGACGTCGGTGCGGGTCTCCTTGAGGACCTCGACGATGTCGACGGTCGAGCCCGGCGCCTTGGTGATCTTCTCGGACAGGTACTTGCCGAGGCCGTCATGGGTCATGCCGCGCTGGACGGGGACGCCCAGGTGCGGGACGTCCTCCTTGACGAACTTGATCGTGTTGTTCTGGCCGGACCAGATCGCCTCGGAGAGGTCCTTGCCGACCTTGTCGGCATCGATGTCGAACGCGGCCGAGAACTCGATGTCCGAGATGTGGTAGCCGCCGAGGTCGACGTGCATGAGGCCCGGAACGCGGGCGGTCGGATCAGCGTCCTTGTAGTAGTGGACGCCCTGCACGAAGGCGTTCGCGCAGTTGCCGACGCCGATGATCGCGACGCGGACCTTCTCGTTCTGATAGCGGCTCGTGCCGTTGGTGCTCAAATCGATTCCTTCGCAGGAGGGGGACCGTCCGGGCTAAGAAACCCTGCTAGACGGCTTCAGTTACAGGCTTCGTCAGCTCGGAGCGCACATGGAAGATGCGCTGGAAGACCGTGACCACGGCCATGATGGCCAGCACGTAGACGGCCGGCTCGATGGCCTTGAGGTCCCCGAACACGAGGCCCGCAGAGAGTACGACGACGCGGAACGCTCGGTCGGCGATGCCCACTTTGCACTCGACGCCGAGCGCCTCGGCGCGGGCGCGGGTGTAGGAGACCATGATCGACGCGATCACCGCGATCACCACGGCGGCGACCGCGATGTCGTTGCTCAGGATGAACGTCAGGTCCTCGTCCTTGGAGAACTGGTAGGCGACCGCGGCCAGCACGACGCCCTCCTCGACGCGGTCCAGCGTCGAGTCCAGGAACGCGCCGAACGGCGACGCCTTGCCCGACATCCGCGAGTAGCGGCCGTCGAGCGTGTCGCACACCGAGCCGACGATGAACGCGATCCCGCCGGCGATCCACCAGCCCTGCCAGATCAGCGCGGCTGCGACGACGCACAGCGCGAAGCCGGTGAGTGAGATCGCGTTCGGCGTGAGCCGCGACTCGATCAGCCGGTTGCGGATTTCGGTTTGATAGTCGCGGGTGGCCATCGGCCGGGCAGACTATCCGGCGCGCGCCGGGGCGGGAAGGGCCTCCGGTTCCGGATCCCACGCCCAGGCGGTCGGCCGCACCCGCGCGAACACCGTCTGCGCCGCGATCGCGGAGACGCCGGCGACGAGTGCGCCCGTGGCGGCGTCGAAGATCCAGTGGTTGGCCGTGAGGACCACCACGGCGGTGACGACCGGCGCGTAGAAGGCCCAGACGACCTTCGTCGCCCGGTAGCGCGCCATGCGGATCATCGGGACCGCGAGCATCAGCGCGAAGCCGACGTGCATCGACGGGACGGCGGCGTAGGGGTTGAAGAGCGCGTTGACGTTGGAGTCCGACGAGACGCCCGTGAAGTCGCTCACGGAGTCAACGAACCCGAGCTCCGGCAGCATCCGCGGCGGCGCGGTCGGGTAGATGACGTAGCCGACCAGCGCCAGCCCCATCGCCACCATGAACATGTTCCGCACGAAGTAGTAGTGGTCGTTGCGGAAGAGGTAGATGAAGGCGAGCGTGCACGTCGTCACGACGAAGTGCGTGTTCAGGTACATCCAGCTGCCGATGTCATCGATGAAGCCGGTCCCGATCGCCCAGTGCTGGACGGACGGCTCGACGAACACGTGCAGGGACTTCTCGAGCGACACGATGTCGCGAGCGTGGGCGAACGCCGCCGCCGACTGATCCCAGACCTCTCCGCGCACGAGCCGGTAGACCCAGTACGCGCCGCAGAACAGGACGATCTGCCACAACAGGTCCGCCGCACCCCGCGGCAACAGCTTCTTCACCATCGCCGAACGAGGCTACCCACGAGCTTCGCGCGAGCGCACGGGGGCTAACACCCCTTTGCGTCTCTGCCTCGCTCCAGTCCGAACTTCGCCTGGACGAGGATCACGCCGCCGTCATTGCGCGGCTCGACCTCGGTCCAGCCGCCGTCGGCGCGCGCGAGGCAGGCGTCGCTGGTCGACCAGTACTTCGTGTAGCGGTACCGCACGACGGTCGTCTTGGAGGCGTCGACCATGAACCAGTTCGGCCCGGCGGCGAGCAGCTTGCCGCCGTTGGAGGCGACCGGGTCGGTCCCCTGGACCTCCCAGATCCGCCAGCGCGGCGACTCGTACGCGAGCTTGAGGAACTTCGCCCCGCGCTCGAGCACCTTCTTCTCCGCGCGGGCGGAGTAGTCCAGCGGCGCGTTGGGCAGCGCGACCCAGTGGATCGCGTTGTCCGCGAGCCACTGGTGGTACGTCGCGGCGGTGAGCGGCTTGTTGTCGTAGAAGATCGGGTTGGCCTTCTGGTCGAGCTGACGCTCCCACCCGCGGGCGAGCGGGACGACCTTGGCGAGGTCGGCCGCCTCCCAGTGGTTGACCGTCATCGGCACCTCGACGCGCTCGCCGGGCTTCGCCACGCGGGCGAGGTAGTCCCGCGCCTCGGCCTGGAACGCCAGGCGCGTGCTCGGGTCCCCGTGCGCCTCGGCGACCGCGCGGACCGCCGGCAGCCACTGCAGGTAGAGCAGCCCGACGCCGACGACGGCCAGCGCGAGCACGGGGACGCGCTTGCGATGGGCGAGGGCGAGGACGCTCGGGCCCGCGAGCACGCCGAGCCGCAGCGCGTTCTGCCCGAACGGCGACGGCACCGCGAAGGCGGCGATCAGCACGACCAGGTAGAGCAGTCCGCCGGCCCAGAGCGTCCGCCGCCCCGGCGCGAGCAGCGCCACGCCGGCGGCGGAGATGACGAGCATCGGCCAGAACGCGGTCGCCGTGAAGCGGTCGGTCCCGCCCTCCGGGAAGAGGAGGTAGAGCCCGATCCCGCCCGCCAGGCACGGGACGCCGAGCCACAACGCCTGCGTGAGCGCCTTCGGCCCGTCGGCGATCAGCTTCGCCGCCGCCCCGAGCATCAGGAACACGCCCGCGACGGGCGAGGCCAGCATCGCGCACAACGCCAGCACGCCGGACAGGACGCGGTGCTTGGACCTCCCCGCCGACCAGGCCGCGACGGTGAGCGCGATCCCGAGCAGGAACGGCATCCGCCCGATCAGCACGTTGCTGAGCACGCCGGCGGTGAGCAGCCACGTCGCGACGGCGCCCGCGGTGGGCGTCGGCGCGGCCGCGCGCGCGAACGGGCTGAAGAGCAGGACGGCGGCGACGGCCGAGAGCACGCCCACGTACGCGGGCCCGATCGCGGCCGCCAGCGGCGCGAACAGCAACGAGTACCCGAGCACGTGATGCCCGCCGTACCACTGCGCGTTCCAGACCGTCAGCCCCTCGTGCTGGAACAGCCACGCGCGATAGGAATGCGCGGCCATGTCGGCGGTTGCCGGCTGGGCCAGCAGATAGACCGCGCAGACGATCGCGCAACCCAGCGCCGGCGCGAGGGGATGCTCGAACGCGCGCCGCATGGCGCGGAGAACCCTAGCGCCCTATCGGGCGCCCGCGATGAGCCTTCTAACGGGCGGAGGCGAAGTCAGCCGTCACGAAGCACTTGCGCGACCCGCTGCGGCCCACCCCGATGCGACGGAACGACTTCGAGAGCATCACCTTGCGATGCGGGGCCGAGTTCAGCCACATGTTCACGATCGAGGTGGCGTTGCAGCCCGACATCCACGCGAGGTTCTCGCCCACCTTGCGCGAGCGGACGTAGCGGCGGATGCGCTTGGAGTAGTCGCCGTGGCCGATCGTGTTCGAGCGCCGCATCGCCCGCGAGTGGGCGTCGGCGGCGCGGCCGAGCGCGCGGGTGGAGCGCAGCTTCGGCAGGCCGTAGGACGCCCGCGCGGTGTTGAGCGCGCGGATGATCTTGGCCTCCGTGGCGTCGTGGGACGCGGACGCGCTCGCGGGAACGACCAGCAGACAACAGATGATTAAGACGGCAAGCGACAGACGCCGCACCGACGTGACGGACATGGGGCTCTCCCTGGGAATCGCGCACCCGACCAAGGCGCACGGCTTTTTCACGGGTCTCGGACCCGCGTTCCTGAGCAGTCCATCGCCGGAACTCGACCAACCCGCGAATCGTTCGCGGGCCCCGCAACCTAAAGGTCGCGAGGACGGTTTTCGTACATAACGCGGTTCTTCAGTAAGAAATCATACCCCGAAGAGTGCTTTTTCCCCAAATCGGGGTAGTCAGCCGCGAGCGACTAGCGTCTGCCGTATGTCCGCGCCCAAACGCGCCCGCGTTCGACGCATTCGCGACCGTCTCCGCGAGGTCTACGGTCGTCCATTCGCGCCCCCGCACGGGCACGGTCTCGACGAGCTGATCCTGACCGTCCTCAGCCAGTCGACGAACGACCGCAACCGCGACGTCGCGTTCCTCGCCCTGCGCCGGGACTTCGCCGACTGGGAGGCCGTCCGCGACGCCCCGAACGCCGACGTCGAGCGCTCGATCCGGCCCGGCGGGATCTCCAAGGTCAAGTCGGTCCGGATCCAGGAGATCCTGCGCGAGGTCGACATCCCCACGTTCGACGAGCACCTGGCCTCCCTGAGCGTGGACGCCGCGCGCGACGAGCTGGTGGCGCTGCCGGGCGTGGGCCGCAAGACCGCCGCCTGCGTCCTGCTGTTCGCCTACGGCATGCGCGACATCCCGGTCGACACCCACGTGTCGCGCGTCGGCACCCGCCTCGGCCTCTTCCGCGAGGGCGCGCCGTTCGAGGAGCTGCACGACGCGATGCTCGAGCTCACGCCGAAGGGCGAAGAGCTCGAGTTCCACGTGAACCTGCTCCGGCACGGCCGCCGGACGTGTCATTCAAGGCGCCCTAAATGTGACGAATGCGCACTTCTGCGCATGTGCCCCTTCGGCTACAATCTGCGCCAAGCAGACTGAGATTTTCAAGAGGAGCACACCTTATGGCAAAGACGATCGGGATCGACCTCGGAACCACCAACAGCTGCATGGCGGTCTTCGAGGGCGGCGAGCCGACGGTGATCGAGAACTCCGAGGGCGGCCGCACCACTCCGTCGGTCGTCGCGTTCACGCAGAGCGGCGACCGTCTGGTCGGGACCGTCGCCAAGCGTCAGGCGGTCACCAACCCCACCAACACGATCTTCTCGATCAAGCGCTTCATGGGCCGCAAGGAGGCCGAGGTGCGCGAGGAGGAGTCGATCGTGCCCTACACGGTCGTGTCCGGCCCGGGCGGGGACGCGCGCGTCGAGGCCGACGGCAAGCAGTACTCGCCGCCGGAGGTCTCCGCGATGATCCTCCAGAAGCTGAAGGCCGACGCCGAGGCGTACCTGGGCGAGACCGTGGACTCCGCGGTCATCACCGTCCCGGCCTACTTCAACGACGACCAGCGCCAGGCGACCAAGGACGCCGGCCGGATCGCCGGCCTCGAGGTCAAGCGCATCATCAACGAGCCGACCGCGGCCTCGCTCGCGTACGGCCTCGACAAGGAGTCCGACCAGACGATCCTCGTCTTCGACCTCGGCGGCGGCACGTTCGACGTGTCCGTGCTCGAGATCGGCGACGGCGTGTTCGAGGTCAAGGCCACCGCGGGTGACAACCACCTCGGCGGCGACAACTTCGACAAGGCGATCGTCGACTGGCTCGCGGCCGAGTTCAAGCGCGACCAGGGCATCGACCTGACGCAGGACAAGATGGCCCTCCAGCGCCTCTACGAGGCCGCCGAGAAGGCCAAGATCGAGCTGTCCTCCGCCCAGGAGACGCAGATCAACCTTCCCTTCGTCACCGCGGACGCGTCCGGCCCGAAGCACCTCGACGTGCGGCTCACCCGCGCCAAGCTCAACGAGCTGGCCTCGAGCCTGATCGAGCGCGTCGTCGGCCCGGTCCGCCAGGCGATGGACGACGCCAAGGACAAGGGCGTCAAGAACATCGACCACGTCGTGCTCGTCGGCGGCATGACCCGCATGCCGGCGGTCCAGGACAAGGTCAAGGAGCTCACCGGCAAGGAGCCGCACCGCGGCGTCAACCCGGACGAGGTCGTCGCCATGGGCGCGGCCATCCAGGCCGGCATCTTCTCCAAGGACGTCAAGGACGTCCTGCTGCTCGACGTCACCCCGCTCACCCTCGGCATCGAGACCAAGGGCGGCGTGATGACCAAGCTGATCGAGCGCAACACGACGATCCCGACGCGCAAGTCGGAGGTGTTCTCGACCGCCGAGGACAACCAGCCGTCCGTCGAGATCCACGTCCTCCAGGGCGAGCGCGAGATGGCGACCTACAACAAGTCGCTCGGCAAGTTCCAGCTGACGGGCATCCCGCCGGCGCCGCGCGGCATCCCGCAGATCGAGGTCGGCTTCGACATCAACGCCGACGGCATCGTGAAGGTGTCGGCGAAGGACCTCGGCACGGGCAAGGAGCAGCAGATCGAGATCAAGTCGGGCTCGGGTCTGAGCGACGACGAGATCAAGCGCATGGTGTCCGACGCCGAGTCGCACGCCGACGAGGACAAGCGCCTGCGTGAGCTCGCCGAGGCCCGCAACCAGGGCGAGTCGGCGGCCTACACCGCCGAGAAGCAGCTCAAGGAGCTCGCCGACCAGATCGACGAGGCCTCCAAGTCCCAGATCCAGGACGCGATCAAGGCCGTCAACGAGGCGGTCAAGGGCGAGGACGCCGAGGACATCAAGGCCAAGACCGAGACGCTGCAGACCGCGTTCCACCGCGTCAGCGAGCAGATGTACGAGCGCGCGCAGGCGCAGCAGCAGGAGGAGCCGTCCACCAACGGCAGCAACGGCGCGTCCTCGGGCTCCTCTGAGGAGGAGGTCGTCGACGCCGAGGTCGTTGACGAGTCGAAGTGATGACCGACGAGACGCCCACCACTGAGGTTGCCGCGGAGGAGGAGGACTTCTCCGCGGCGGCCCCGCCGCATCCTGCTGCGGCTGGATCGGGTGAGGTGTCCTTCGGCGACGCCGAGGCGCCTCCCGCGTCCGAGCTCAAGCTCGCGCAGGACAAGGCGGACGACTATCTCGAGCTGGCCAGGCGCACGCAGGCCGACTTCGAGAACTACCGCAAGCGGATGGCGCGCGAGAACGCCAACGCCGTCGATCGCGGCATGGCGAAGCTGGCCAAGGAGCTCCTGCCCGCGCTCGACCACCTCGAGCTGGCCTTGAAGGCCGCCGAGGGGCACGAGGACGTGATCAAGGGCTTCGCGATGGTCGCCGGCGAGTTGCAGGCCGCGCTCAACCGCGTGGGCATCCAGACGTTCTCGCCCAAGGGCGAGGCGTTCGACCCCAACGAACATGAGGCGATGGCCCAGCAGCCCGTCGAGGGCGCCGAGCCGGGCACCGTGGTCGAGGTCTACCAGTCCGGCTACCGGATCAACGGCGCGGTGCTCAGGCCCGCGCGTGTCGTGGTCGCGGGGTAGCGATGGCGAAGGCCCAGGACCACTACAAGACGCTCGGGGTCGACAAGAAGGCCTCGCAGGAGGACATCAAGAAGGCCTACCGCAAGCTCGCGCGCAAGTACCACCCGGACACCAACTCCGACCCGGGGGCCGAGGAGCGCTTCAAGGCGATCTCCGAGGCCTACGACGTGCTCGGGGACCCGGACAAGCGCAAGAAGTACGACCGTGGCGGCAACGTCTTCGCCGGCGGCAACCCCTTCGGGGGCGGCGCCGGTCAGGGCGGCGGCGCCACGGCGGCGGACTTCGGCTCGTTCTCGGACATCCTGTCGGGGATCTTCAACTCCGGCGGCGGGCGCACGCGCACGAAGCCGGCGTCCGAGCGCGGCAAGGACCTCGAGACGTCGGTGACGCTGTCGTTCGAGCAGGCCACCGAGGGCGCCCAGGTGCCCGTGACCGTGGCCACGCACGCCGCGTGCACGACGTGTCAGGGGAGCGGTGCCCGCCCGGGCACCTCGCCCAAGGTCTGCCCGGTCTGCAACGGCCGCGGCGTCGAGGCCCAGGGCCAGGGCGTGTTCTCCATCACGCGCCCATGCTCGCGCTGCAACGGCTCCGGGACCGTGATCGAGGATCCGTGCCCGACCTGCGGCGGCGAGGGCCGGCTGCGCGAGATGAAGCGCTACCGGGTCAACATCCCCGCCGGCGTGCGCGAGGGTTCGCGCATCAAGCTCGCGGGCAAGGGCGAGGCAGGCTTGCGCGGCGGTCCGGCGGGCGATCTGTACGTCGTCACGCACGTGACCGAGTCGCCGGTCTTCAAGCCCAAGGGCGACCATTTCGAGGTCGAGGTCCCGATCACCGTCGCCGAGGCCCTCGCCGGGGCCGAGGTCGAGGTCCCGACGCTGCACGGCACGAAGAAGCTCCGAGTCGCGCCGGGCACCAAGCACGGCACGGTGCAGCGCCTGCGCGGCGAAGGGCCGCCGATCCTCTCCGGTTCCGGCCGGGGCGACCTGCACTATCGCTTCGTGATCGAGATGCCGACCGATCTGACCGCCGAGCAGCGCGAAGCCGTCGAGCAGCTCTCGAAGGTCATGAACGGCAATCCGCGCGAGCGGATCCTGCGGGCGGCTGGACGGTCGTAGGCATGGCCGCCCGCCGCACCACCACGCGCATCACGGCCCGCGTCGACCACGACCGAGGGGTCTTCATGATCTCGGTCGCGGCCGAGCTGGCCGAGATGCACCCGCAGACGCTGCGGATGTACGAGCAGCGCGGGCTGATCGAGCCCAAGCGCTCCCCGAAGGGCACCCGCCTCTACTCCCAGGCCGACGTCGAGCGCCTGCGGCGGATCCAGGAGATGACGACGGAGTGGGGGATGAACCTCGCCGGCGTCGAGCGGGTCTTCGACCTCGAGGAGCAGCTCGACCGCATGCAGCGCAAGGTCAACATCCTCGAACGCCGCGCCGAGCAGCTCCTGGAGGAGATCGAGCGGCTGGAGGAGAAGCGCGAGTCCGTCAAGGCGGAGATCGTGCGGTACGAGGCTGCGCCGGGTACCGCACTGATTCCCCACGTCAGGCGGGGCTCGTAGCCACCGCTTCGTCGGCGCGCGGCCGGATCACGCCGGTCAGCGCCAGCAGCAGGCTCACCACCGCCACGCCGAGCACGATCGCGATCGCCGTCCGGTAGTCGCCGATCGTCCCGGCGCCGACGACGGCGCTCACGGCGGCGAGAACCGTCGCTCCGCCGAACTGGAACGAGGTCTGGACCAGGCCGGCGGCGAGTCCCTGCTCGTGGTCGGACACGCCGGCGGTCGCCTGCACGTTCAGCGCCGCGTACCCGAGGGCGAACCCGACGCCGAGCAGCAGGATCGACGGCAGGAACCCGACCAGGTAGGGCGTCGCGTCGACGCGCAGGAAGAGCGCGTAGCCGGCGACGAATGCGACCGCCGAGGCGATGATCGGCTTCGCCGTGCCGTAGCGGGTGATCACCGCGCCCATCCGCGGGGCGCCGACGGCGACCAGCAGGCCCGCGGGCAGGAACGCCAGGGCGGTCTCGAGCGCGCTCCACCCGAGCGTGACCTGCAGGTAGAGGGTGGCCACGAACTGGAAGCCGACGTAGGCGCCGAACAGCGCCATCGCGCCGAGGTTGGCCCGGACGAGCGGGGCCGAGCGCAGGATGCCGAGCCGCACGAGCGGCTGCGGCGCGCGGCGCTCGACCGCCACGAACGCGATCAGCAGCGCGACGCTCAAGGCGAAGCCGGCGATCGTCTGCGGCTCGCCCCAGCCCTGCTGGGGCGCCTCGACGACCGTGCGGACGAGCAGCAGCATGCCCGCCGTGAGCAGGACCGCGCCCGGGATGTCGTAGCGGCGCTTGGCGCCGATGTACGGGCGGTCCTTGTCGATGTAGCGCGGGATCGCGAACAGCAAAAGCGCCGCGACCGGGACGGGGAGCAGGAATGTCCAGCGCCAGCCGGCCTCGGTCAGCAGGCCGCCGAACACGAGCCCGAACGAGAACCCGGAGGCCCCGAACGCGTTGAACACCGCCATCGCCTTGTTGCGCGCGGCGCCCTCGGTGAAGGTCGTCGTGATCAGCGAGAGCGCCGCCGGCACCGTGAACGCCGCCGCGACCCCCTTGAGGAAGCGCGCCGCGATCAGCAGCTCGCCGTCGTCGACGAGCCCGCCCATCAGCGAAGCAAGCGTGAAGACCGTCATCGCCGCGATCAGCACGCGGCGCCGGCCGAGCAGGTCGGCGGCGCGGCCGCCGAGCAGCAGGACGCCGCCCAGCCCGAGCACGTAGGCCGACACGACCCACTGCAGCTGGGAGGTGGTGAGGCCGAGGTCGGCCTGGATCGACGGGAGCGCGACGCCGACCATCGAGACGTCGAGCCCGTCGAGGAAGAGCACCCCGCACAGCAGGAACAGCGCGCCCCAGAGACGCGCGTCCCACCGCGGAGCGGCTGGGGAGGAAGAAGTCATCCCGACATAGACTAATGCATATGCATCTAATGTCCATGCAAAGGATGCACGCGCTACTATCTGCTGCAGTGGCCCCCGATCTCACCTCCGAATGGCGTGACCTCCTGGAGCGCCACGCCCGCACCGCCTGCGCGCTGGACGAGGCACTCGGCCAGTTCGGGCTCGGCATGAGCGAGTTCGAGGTCCTGGACCGACTCGCCTGCCAGTGCGGCGAGCGGCCGCGCATGCAGGACCTCGCCCCCCTCCTGCACCTGAGCCAGAGCGCGCTGTCGCGCACGGTCGGCCGGCTCGAGAAGGACGGCCTCGTCGCCCGCTCCATGTGCCCGGAGGACCGCCGCGGCATCTCGGTCTGCCTGACCGACGAAGGCCGCTCGAGGTGGGAAGAGGCGCAGCCCGTGCATCGGCGCGTGCTCGCCGAGCACCTGGCCTGAGGGCAAGCGCCTCAACGGCAAGCACTGAGGGGAGGGGGACCTGGTGCACCAGCGTCCCTCACTGGCGCCCGTGTTCGGCTCGTCAATCGGCTCGGTCGCTCGAAGCGGGGTCTAAGGGAGACCGACAGTTACAGGTCGTGGTACTGGACACCCCTGTCCGCTCTCGGCTGCCGTGTTCGGCCTGAGGAACGTCCATGTGCACGCGGAAGGGGGTGGCGAACGTTTCGCCCCTGTACGAGGGCGAAACGTAGAACACCCCTACGAACGCGCCAACTCGAAGCGATCACAACCGATCTCGCATGGTCTCCGTGGACCGTAACTTGACGGTCTCCCTCGCGGGCGCCGCGAGTCACGGCGGCCGGGGCGCGTCCACAAACGCGAACGGCGCCCAAACGGGCGCCGTTCACAAAGGCCGCGGGTTGACAGAGAGCTAAGCCAGAGGCGACGCCCACAGCGCGAGCTGGAGGGCGGAGGCGAGGCGGTGGTGCGTCGCGTCGCGGATGTCGTCCTCGGTGAGGCGCACGACGATCACGCGGTTGGAGGCGGCGTCGAGGGTGAAGCCGCGGCCGGCCATCGCGCAGGCGACCTGCCAGGCGTCGCGGCCGGTGTCGCGCAGGTCGATCGCGAGGCGGACGCTGTCCGAGCCGGACTTGACCTCGGGGCCGAGGACACGGACGCCGTCGAGCTCGGCGATCCGGTCCCGGGCGATCATTGCCGCTGATCGCACACGTTCGAGTGTCGCCTCTGCAGCGAAGTCACGGGCGATCGTGGTGACGTCGGCGGGCGGGAAGAGGAGGGAGGGGGCGGCCATAGGCAAACCCTCCCCGATGGTCAGGGCAAGAACCATGAGGCCGGGGGGTGAACTCTTCCCACAGCGAAGGTGAGATCCCTCATCCCGTCGAGTGAGACACCGCGCTCCGTAAACTCCGCATACCTGACCTCCGCGCGCTCCACGTGCCCGAATTGCGGCCGCCCGTTGCCCACGGACGGGGGTCCGTGCGCGGCCTGCACCGTGGCCTCGCCGGAGGCCGCCGCACCGGTCGCGGTGGCGCCCGGCATGGTCGCCGGGCGCTATCTCCTCCAGCGCCAGCTCGGCCGTGGCGCGGCGAAGGACGTCTGGCTGGCCCACGACCTCACGCTCGACCGCGGCGTCGCGCTCGCCCGCGTCTCCGGTCCCGGCGCCTGGGAACGCCTGCGGCGCGAGGCCCGGCTCACCGCCCGCCTGGGCGGCCATCGCCACATCGTCACCGTCCATGACGTCTTCGAGGACGACGGCACGCCCTGCCTGGTCGCCCGCTACATGACCGGCGGGTCCCTGGCGGACCGGTTGGAACGCGCGCCCGCGGGCCGGCTGGAGCCGCAGGAGGTGATCGCCGCCGGGCGTGAGATCGCCAACGCGCTCGCCCACGCCCACGCGCACGGGGTCGTGCACCGCGACGTCAAGCCCGACAACGTCTGGATCGACGCCGAGGGCGAGGCGGCGCTGGGGGACTTCGGCGTCGCGGTCGCCGAGGGCGAGTCCGCGCCGCCCGCCGGCACGCCGCGCTACGCCGCCCCTGAGCAGACGCTCGGCGAGGCCGCGACCGCCCGCTCGGACCTCTTCGCGCTCGGCGTGACCCTCTACGAGCTGCTGTGCGGCGTCCGGCCGTTCGACTCCAAGGACCTGTTCCGGATGCGCGCGCCCGCACCCCCGTCGAGCCGTGTCACCGGCGTCCCGGAGGCGCTGGACCGGCTGATCCTCGCGCTCGTCGCCCCCGACCCGCAGGATCGGCCGGCCGACGCGGCCATGGTCTCGCGGGAGCTCGACCGGCTGATCGCGCGCCCCACCGAGGAGGTGCTCGCGCCGGCGGGGGTCGTCGGCCGCGGCCCCGAGCTCGAGCGGCTGCGCAAGGCGCTCACGCAGGCGTGGAGCGGGACGGTGCGGACGATCGTCGTCGCGGGCGAGAACGGCATCGGCAAGACGACCCTGCTCGACGCGCTGGCCAACGAGGCCTCCAACCGCGGCGGCGTCGCGGTGCGCGGGCGCGGCGAGGCCGAGGGCCGCCCGTATGGCGTCTGGCGCCCGGTCGTCCGGTCGCTCACCGGCCTGGTGTCCGCGGAACCGGACCCGGCGCTCGCCCCGCTGCTCGGTTCCGGGACCGGCGCGGGCGGGGAGGAACAGCGCCTGAAGCTCTTCGACGCCGTCGCCGACCTCCTCGCGGCCGCCGCCGCGGACTCTCCGCTGCTGCTGGTCCTCGACGACCTGCACTGGGCGGACGCGTCCTCGCTGCGGCTCCTCTCGCACGTCGTCGGCGCCGAGCCCGCCGCGCGCGTCCTGCTCGCCGGCGCCTACACGGCGGGCGAGGTCGCCTTCCCGGAGATCCTCGGCGAGCTCGAGGGCGACTCGCGGATCGAGCGGATCGAGCTCGCCGGGCTCGCGCCAGAGGCGGTCCGGGCGCTGCTGCCCGCCGAGGCCGCGCTCCCGACCGCCGAGGCCGTGCACCGCCGCACCCGCGGCAACCCGTTCTACGTCGCCGAGCTCGTGCGGCTGCTCGCCACCGAGGACGTCGCCGACGACACCGCGACGTCGAACACGCTCGTCCCCACGCGGGTGCGCGAGGTGGTGCGGCGGCGGGTCGAGCGACTCGGGGACGACGTCTGCCGCGTGCTCGAGGTGGGCGCGGTCGCCGGCCGCTTCACGATCGCCGACCTCGTCCGCGCGGCGGGCGTCACCCGCCCCGTCGCGGCCGCCGCGGTCGACCGCGGGATCACCGCCGGCCTCGTCTCCCCCCACGGTCCGGGGCAGTTCGGGTTCGCCCACGGCATCGTCCGCGACGCGGTTCGCGAGGCCCTGTCCGAGGCGCGCCGGGGGGAGATCCACGAGGCGGTCGCCGCCGCGTTGATCGTCCGCCGCGACGCGGGCGCCGACGTCCCCGCCGCGCAGATCTCCCACCACGCGCTGGCCGCCGCCCGGGCGGGCGGGGACCCGCAGCCCGCGTGGGAGACGGCGCTCGAAGCGGCCCGTGAGGCCGCGTCCTCGCTCGGCCACGCAGAGGCCGCCGCGCACTACGCGGAGGCGCTGGAGGCGCTCGCGCTCGGCGCCGAGGCGCCCGCCGCCGAGCGCCGCGCGACCCTCCTCGACCTCGCCGACGCGACGTTCTCCGGCGGCGACATCGAGAACGCCCGCCGCCGCTACTCGCAGGCCGCCGCGGCCGCGCGCCGCGACGGCGACGCCGACGCGCTCGCCCGCGCCGCGCTCGGTTTCGCCCAGGTGCGGCCGTACGGCGCCGTCGACCAGGAGAGCGTGACGCTGCTCGGCCAGTCGCTCGAGCGGCTCGGGGACGGCGCGCCGCGGGCGCGGGTGACTGGCCTGCTCGCGGTCTTCGAGCCCGACCAGGCCCGGCGCGAGGCGCTGATCGACGAGGCGCACGCGATGGCCCTGCGCCTGCACGACGAGAGCACGCTCGCCTGGCTGCACCCGGCGGCGGTGATCGTCAACTGGCGCCCGGAGCGGGCGGCCGAGCGCACGACGGCCGCGGAGGAGATCGTCCGTTCGGCGGTCCACCACGCCGACCACGGCGCGCTCGTCTGGGCGTACCTGCACCGGATCCGCGACGCGATGCAGGCGGGCGACGTCGCCCGCGCCGACGCCGACCTCGACCGCGCCCGGCCGGTCGCCCACGCGACCCGCCGCAGCGTCTACCGCTGGTTCCTGATGGTCGCCGAGGCGGCGCGGGCCGCGATGGCGGGCCGGCTGGACGAGGCGGAGTCGATGACCGACGAGGCGCTGGCGATCAACCGGCGCCACGGCGAGGACTGCTACCAGGAATACACGGTCGGGCGGCTCGTGCTCGCCCGCCTGCGCTGGCGCCCGCACGACGCCGACGCGGGCCAGCTGCGCGGGTTCGCCGCCCGCTACCCGCACCTCCCGGTGTGGGAGGCGATGCTGGCGTCGCTCGAGTGGGAGCTCGGAAACGTCGAAGCGGCGCGCCGCGGCCTGACGCTGTGCGCGCGCGACGACTTCGCGGCGGTCGTCAACTCGCCGGACTTCCTGCCCGCCGCCGTCTGCCTGGCCGACGCCGCCGCCGGGACGGGCGAGCCGGCCGCCGTGGAGCGGCTCTACGAGCTCCTGCTCCCCTACGCCGGGACGATGCCGGTGCTCGAGCAGATGTGGGCCGTGTGGGGGCCGACCGCGCGCTCGCTGGCGCTGCTCGCGGCGGCCGACGACCGCCCGGCCGACGCTGCCGGTCACTTTTCGGACGCCGTGCGGCTGGCCGAGTCATGGGGCGCGCGGCCGTGGGAGCTGCGGACGATCGGCGACTGGCTCGCCACCGGCGTCCCGGTGCCGGATCGCGCCGAGCTCGTCAACCGCGGGCTGCTGCTGGCGCGGGAGCTCGGGCTCCCCGGCGTGGCGGCGCGAATCGCCGACGAGGCTCAGATCATCACGCCGTAGCTCTCGATCACGGCCTGCTCGGCGTAATCGACGCTCAGGCGGGCGTAGCCCTCGTCGCCCCAGTCCGTCCCCCAGCTCGAGCGCAGGAGGAAGTGGTCGGGGGTGTAGCCGACCAGGGCGGCGGCGTGGCTGCCGTTGATCGTGCCGGCGGCGAACTCGGTCAGGTCGCCGGTGCAGACGTGGAAGTTCGCGTCCTGGGCGATCAGCACGAGCACCGGCCCGCTCTGATGCAGCCACTTGCGCCACTCGTGGACGCGGTCGGGCTCCTGCTGGAGGTTGTAGTAGGCCATGATCCGGCGCCGGCGCGCGGACTTGTTGAACTCCGCGGGCGGGATCGTCGCCAGGCCGCCCTCCCACGGGAGCTCCTCCTCGAGCGGGACGCCCCACTTGCGGACGACGTCCAGCCCCGCCTTCAGGCTCGTGCCGTCGTACTCCAGGAAGGTCGAGGGGTACTCCTCGCGCTGGTCGGTCTCCTTCGCCGACATCCACACGTAGCGCGCGCTGAGTCTCTGGTCGGGTCCGAGCCGGCCGGCCTCGACGAGGTGCCAGCGCAGGCACGAGTCGGCGACCGCCCACCCGACGCAGGAGGCCGTCTCGCCCTGGTCGGAGATCGGATGCCACGGTCGGCGCAGGTCGACCGTGTCGGGCAATCGGGCGTCGCCGAGGTGCGCCTCGGCGACGCCGTAATCGGACCCGGTCTCCTTCGAGCGCCGGGCGTCCGGGATCGCTGCTAGCTCGCCTGCCACGAACCGGCGTCGTCGTGGAGGCTGCGCGCGCTCGCGGCGACCGGCTCCGCGGCGGTGGTGTCCGGCTTGAGTTCGAGCACGAGCTCATAGTTCGCGACGGCCGCGGCCAGCGCCAGGGCGTAGTCCTGGTCGTTCTGATCCTTCGCCTGCTGGAACTTCTTGGCCAGCAGATCGTCCCGCGCCGCTTCGTCGAGATCGGCGTATCCAGGCCAGGGTTCGCGAGGGGAGATGTCGCTCATAACTCCGCGACTCTACGTGGTTCGCTGGCTCTCCACCGGACGGGTCTTTAGAGTGACGGTTCGTGCACGACTGGCCGGACCGTCACGCGTCCACCCCGAGCGAGCTGCAAGAGCGGCTGGCTGCCGAGCGCTCGGACACGCCGTTCGTCGAATTGCGCGACGGCGACGGCATCCAGCGCCTGGTCGCCCTGACCGAGGGTCTGACCGTCGGGCGGTCGCCCGCGTCCGGGCTCGCGCTGGTGTGGGATGCACAGGTCTCGCGCTCTCACGCGTCGATCGAGGCGATCGACGGCGTCTGGACGGTGCTCGACGACGGGCGCTCCACCAACGGGACGTTCGTCAACGAGGAGCGGGTGCAGGGGAGACGCACGCTCCGCCACCTGGACGTCATCCGGGTCGGGGCCACGCGCCTGCGCTTCCACGATCCGTCGGAGACGACGGACTCCAAGCTGACCGAGGTCGCCGCGCAGGCGGTCGTCCCGCAGCTCACGCCCGCGCAGCTGCGGGTCCTCGTGGCGTTGTGCCGCCCGGCGGACGGGCCGGCGTCCAACGAGGAGATAGCGGAGGAGCTGACCGTGTCGATCGACACGGTGAAGACCCATATGCGCGCGCTCTTCGACGCGTTCAGCCTGCAGGCGTCGGCGCCGTACCGCAAGCGGTTCGAGCTCGTCCGGCTGGCGGTCGACGCCGGCTTGGTCGCGCCGCCCGAGCGTCGTTAGCGGCGATCCTTGCGAGCGGGCTTCGCCCGCTGCTTCGGTCGCTTAAGGGGATCGCTTCGCGGATCTCCTAGCGATCTCTTTGCCAAACGCGCCCTAGCCTGGGCGCGATGAAGCCGCGCGTGCTGTTCGTCGAGGACGAGGACTCGATCTCCGGGCCGTTCTCGAGCACCCTGCGGCGCGAGGGGTTCGAGGTCACCGTCGCCGAGTCGCTCGCCGAGGCGCGGGCGGTGGGCGAGTTCGACCTGGTGCTGCTCGATCTGATGCTCCCCGACGGCGACGGGCGGGACTTCGCGCGCGAGCTGCGCGGCTCCGGCTCCGAGGTCCCGATCATCATCCTCACCGCCCGCGGGACCGAGCTCGAGCGGGTGGTGGGGCTCGAGCTGGGCGCCGACGACTACGTGGTCAAGCCGTTCTCCGGCGCCGAGGTGATCGCGCGCATGCGGGCGGTCCTGCGGCGTGCGAAGCCTTCCACGCCGACCGTGACGGACCTCGAAGTGGGGCCGCTGCGGGTGGAGCTCGGCTCGCGGCGGGTGTTCCTCTCCGGCGCCGAGCTCTCGTTGTCGCGCAAGGAGTTCGACCTGCTCGTCGAGCTGATGTCGCACGCCGGTGAGGTCGTCACCCGCGAGGACCTGATCTCGCGGGTGTGGGACGAGAACTGGTTCGGCTCCACAAAGACCCTTGACGTGCACGTGGGGTGGGTGCGGGGCAAGCTGGGCGATGCCCGCTGGGTCCACACCGTGCGCGGGGTCGGCTTCCGCTTCACCGGGCCGGCGGAATGGGCGTCCTGAGCCTTCGCGCGCGGCTGGTCCTGGCGCTCGCCTACGTGCTCGTGCTGGCGATCGGGTCGATGCTCGTGCCTCTGGTGCGCTCCGTCCGCGACCGCGTGAACGCGGAGGTCGAGACGCAGGCCCTGTCTCAGGCCGAGGTGGTCGCGGCGACGTACTCGGGCGGCGCGGCGGCGGATGAGCTGGTGGACTCGGCGGCGCGCGAGGTGCGCGGGCGGGTGGTGATCGTGGACCGGCTCGGTCACGTGGTCGCGGACTCCGCGCCGGGGTCGGTGGGCGCGGACTTCTCGTCGCGGCCGGAGATCGCGCGGGCGTTGCGGGGCGAGACGGTCCGCGAGCAGCGCTCGAGCTCGACGCTGGGCTCGCGCATCCTGGCCACCGCGGTGCCGGTCGTGCGCAACGGGCGCCGGGACGGGGCCGTGCGGATCACCCAGAGCGTCGACGCGGTCGGGCGGGCGCTGCGGTCGGCGACGTTGGGGCTGGTCCTGGTCGGCCTCGTCGTGCTGGTGCTCGGGCTGGCCGCGGGGGCGCTGCTGGCGGCGTCGGTCGTGCGGCCGTTGCGGCGGCTGGCGTCCGCGGCGCGTCGCGCGGGCGAGGGCGACCTGTCCGTACGCGTACCGGTGGAAGGTTCTTCGGAGCAGCGTGAGGTTGGCGCCGCATTCAACGAGATGACGGGGCGGGTGCAGCGGATGGTCGACGCGCAGCGCGACTTCGTCGCCGACGCCTCCCACCAGTTGCGCACGCCCCTGACCGGCTTGCGTCTGCGGCTCGAGGAAGCGGCCGCGACGGCCGACGGGCCCGCGTTGGAGCAGATCGAGGGCGGGCTCGCCGAGGTCGACCGGCTGTCGGGCGTCGTGACCGAGCTGTTGATCCTGTCGGAGGCCGGGACCGCTCGGCCTCCGGACGCCGCCACCGATCTGCTGGCGGGCGCCCGCCGCGCCGTCGCGCGCTTCGGCGGCGCCGACCTGGTCGTGAGCGGCACGTCGAGCGTCGTCCGCTGCAGCGTCGAGGACCTCGACCGGATCCTGGACGTCCTGATCGAGAACGCGATCGACTACGGGCCTCCGGGGCAGCGGATCACGCTGCATGGCTCGGCGGGCCGGCTCGAAGTGGTCGATCAAGGCCCGGGCCTTGCCCCGGGGGAGGAGGAGACGATCTTCGCCCGCTTCCACCGCGGCACCGTCGGCCGCGCGTCACGCCGCAAGGGCACCGGCCTGGGCCTGCCGATCGCCCGCGAGCTCGCCGCCCGCTGGCGCGGCACCGTGACCCTCGCCAACGGCCCGTCCGGCGGTGCCGTGGCGACGATCCTGCTGCCGATGGCAGACGGCACCACCCCGAACGAGACCTTGACGGCGGGTGCGGCATGACCGGCTGGCGCCGCAACCTCGCGATCGCCGCCGCGGCCGTGGCGGGCCTCTTCGTCGCGGCCGGCCTCACCACCGCCGCGAGCACGCTGTCCGGCCAGAGCGTCGGGCTCTCGTCCGAGCCGCTCACCGCGGGCCGCAACCTCGCGCCGGCGGCCACCGAGTCGCCGGCCGCGACACCGAAACGGACGGCCACCCCGACCCGCACCGCGACGCCGCGCCCCAAGAAGACGCGGACGCCGCGGCCGACCGCGGTCCCGACCCGCACCGCGGCGCCCACCCGCACAGCCGTCCCGACCGTCGACGACAACTCCGGGCACGGCGGCGGCGACGACTCGTCCGGCCGCGGGCGTGGCCGTGGGCGCGGCCGGGGCGGCGACGACGACTAACGCTCCGGGACGACGACGTGTGTCGCCGTCCCGGAGCGGACCGGTCAGCGCACCGTGACGCGCCTCGTCGCGACCAGCGCGTTGCCGGTCGTGATCCGGACGGTGACGCTCAGCCGGTGCCGGCGGGCGAGCAGGCGCCGGCCGCGCGCGTCGAGCCGGACGGTCACCGTCCGCGTCGCGCCGGGGGCGAGCGAGAACGCACGCGCGCGCCCGACCGTGCGCCGCCCGGCCGAGAGCGTCGCCGCGGGGCGGCACGTGCCGCTCACGCAGCGCAGGGTGAACGTGATCGCCCGGCCGCGTGCCCGAGGCGCCCGCACGAGCTGGACGCGGGTCGCGACCGCCGGGGTCTGAGTCGGCGTCGTGGTGGGCGTCGCCGGGGCGGGTGTTGCCGGAGCGGGCGTGGGCGTCGGTTGCGGTTGCGGCGTCGGGTCGCCGGTGCCGCCGGACCCGCGCCGCGCGATGTCGTCCGCGAGCACGGCCTTGGTCAGCACGAGCCGGTCGAGCGTGGATGACACGAGCGGGTTGGCCTGCGAGAGCCCGCCGCCGTCCGCCGGGTCCTGCCCGTTCGCGCGACCGCGCTCGATGTACGGCGCGATCGCGTCCTGGAGCGCGACGCGGCGACGGTTGAGCAGGACCGAGAGGGTCCCCAGCGGATCGGACGCCGGATCGGCTTCCGCCACGTAATGGAAGAAGCTCGCCACCTGCCCGGGAACGTCATCGGCGGGCGCCGTGGTACGGGCGTCGCTGAACGGGTGCGCCAGCGGGTTGGCGTCCTCGCCGGCCACCAGGCTCCGGAGCCGGTCGTCGGTCGCCAGCGCCTGCGGGAGGCCGAGCGTCACGTAGCCGTCGAGCAGGCGCTCGGCGCCCTCGAGGCGCCGCGCGGCGTCCGCCACGCCGGCACCCTGCGTGAGGTTGCCGTTGTCGCTCAGGAGATCGTCGTAGACGCCGGTCCGCAGCGTCTCGAGCTCGTGCTCGACGAGCGGGGTGACGTAGTCGAGCGCGCGCTGCGACGCGGCCGTCGCGCTGCGCTCGCGCGCCACCAAATTGACCGCGGCGGCCACGGCGGGGCAGTTGTCGGCGTTCGGGTGCGACCAGGCGGACTGCACGGTCCGCTCGGCGTCGAGGGCGTCGCCGATGCCGGCGCAGTTGATCGCGCCCTCGATCGTGGCCGAGATCCTGTCGAGGCCGTACTGGCGCCCGTCGCGGCCGTGGTAGATGGGGTAGAAGTCGACGACGAGCTGGCCGCGGCGCTGGGGGGCGACGCCGCCGGTGAAGAACGCGTCCCAGGTGAACGCGACGGAGCCGATCCCGAGCCTCAGCGCGTTCACGACCGGCGCGGGCAGGTTCTCGACCAGCGCGGGCGCCGGCTGGAGGTCCGGGAGCACGAACCGTCCTCCGTTCTCGCTCTGGATGTTGCTGAGGGAACCGAGGCCGAGGAGGTTCACACCGCGCAGCGGTTGCGAGGCGCCGCCCCACGGGTCGATCCACGGACCGTTGGCGACGATCCCGCCCGGCTTCAGCGGCTTGAGGTAGTCCTCCCGCTCGGCGCGGATCGCCTGCGTGAGCGTCGGAGCGCCCGCGCGGACGCCGTCGGCCCACGACGCGTAGTAGTTCAGCGCGGCGTTGTACACCGTGTTCCCGGTTCCGCTGCCGGTGTCCGGCTTGGTGAGGTTGGCCAGCGCGCCCGTCACCAGGTCGCCGGCGCCGAGCATCGCGTCGAGCTCGGTCAGGCGCGCCGCGGTCACGTAGTCGCGGTTCTCGAGCAGCAGCTGGGCGTAGGCGCGCGAGGACGCCGCCCAGAAGTCGGGGTCGGGGAGGTTCGTGCCGAGCGCGGGCAGCTTCGGCGCGGTGGAATCGGTCACGCGGGCGGGGAACAGCGCGAAGAAGTTGATCGCGGGATCGAACTGCGACAGCCCCGAGGCGGCGAGCGCGTCGAACGCGCCCGGCATCTGCAGGATCGTCTCGCTGAAGGAGATCTGCACCGAGTCGGTCATCAGCTCGTCGGCGGCGCCGGAGAACTGCTGCGTCGTCGGGCGCGCGGGGTTGAAGGCCTGATAGCGCAGCGACTGGTTCACGAGCGTCTTGAGGCGATTCTGGGCCTGGTCGGCGAACAGGCGCCGGAGCTCGTCGCCCAGCCGGTCGACCGAGGTCTGCAGCGAAGCGAGCGCGTCGCTGATCCCGGTCAGCTGCGCACGCGCCTGGGCGAGCTGCGTGCTGAGCTGGCCGGCGAGCAGCCCGACCTGGCGGTTCAGGCCCTCGAGGCGTGCATCGACCGCCGCGAACTGCGCGGAGGTCGCCGTCGCGAACGCCGACAGCTGCTGCGAGACGCCCTGCAGGCCCTGGAGGATCAGCGCGTTCGCGTCCGGGCCCGTGACGGTCTGGCCGACGATGTCCCCGACCACGGTGATCACGCCCGTGACGGCCGCGGCGGGGTTGACCACCGACTCGGCGAGCGACAGGCCGAGGCCGACGACGTCGCCGGCGATGTGGATGTACTCGCCGTAGTCCGTCGCCGCGTAGTAGGAGTTGACCGCGCCGGCGACCTGCGCGGCGGCCTGCGCCTCAGCGGCGATCGCCGCGCCGTAGTCCGTGTCCGCCTGGGCCAGCAGGCCGCTGGTCGCGGCCAGCGCGGCGCGCTGGGCGGCGATGTCTGTGCGGGCGGCCGCGCCATCGGCCTGGGCGTGGTCGCGCGTGGTCTGGCAATCGACGCCGGGGCAGGCGGCGACGACCGCGCGGTGCTGATCCATCGCGTCGGTCGTCTGCCGGCCGAGGTCGCGCAGGCCGGTCCGGATCAGCGCCTCGAGCTCGGCGACGTTGGCGGTCAGCCCGCCATCCGGGGTGAGATGCGCCGTGAGCGCGCGGACGGCGTCGGTGCGCAGCGCCGGGTTCGCGGCGAGCAGCGCGGCGGTGGAGTCGAACACGCTCTCGTGCGACGCCGCGGCCCAGAGCCCGTCGCGGGCGCGGCCGAAGCGGTCGTTGCCCGCGGCCAGCTGGGCGGTGGCGCGCAGGGTCGCGGCCGGGGAGAAGCTGCCGTAGAGCAGCGTGGAGAACGAGTCGGCCGCGGCGTTGAAGCGGCTGCTGGGTGTCGCGAGCGTCGAGGTGGAGGCCTCGGTCAAGGCGCGATCGGCGACGCGGGCCAGCGCGTGGCCGACGCGCGCCGACGGCCGGGAGCGCTGGAACGCCGCCAGGATGGCGAGCACGCGTTGGTTGCCGGGGAGCGCCTGCAGCGTCGCGGGGGAGGTCGCGCGATCGCCGCCGTTCAGGGCAGCGCGCAGCGCGCCGATCTCGCGCTGCGCGTCCGCGGGCTCGAGCGCGGGGTCGTCGCGGTAGAGCTGCTGCAGGATCTGCTCGAGCACGGTGTCGACGGTCCCGGAGGGGGCCCGGTCGAGGCGGCGGACGTCACCGGCGACGAACAGGAGCTGCGCCGTCTCGGCCGGGGTCGCGCGCGCCTCCGTCGCGGCGCTCGCCCCGGTGGGGAGCAGACACAGCAGGGCGAGCAGGGAGAGGACGGCCAGCCACGCGCTGCGAGGGGGAGAGAGAGTGGGCATGCGCCGCTTGTCCGCTCGAAGTGACAGCCGTTACAAGCATGTTCACTTTCCGACAATGAACAGGGCTTGTCGACTGGCGACGCAGAGCTTTGCCAAAGCTTTCCCTTCGCCTGCCGATCGCTTGGGCGGCCGGATCCGATGGTGTGTCGCATGAACCTGCGCACACCCGTCATCACCTCGCTCGCCGTCGTCTCCGCTCTCGGTGGCGTCGCCGCCGCCGCGATCGCGCTTCCCAGCGGATCGACGCCTGAGCCGACCGCCGCGACCGTCGCCCCTTCCGCGACCCCCGAGGTCCGCACGAAGACGATCCGCCGGACCGTCCACGTCGTCCGCCGCGACCGCTCGCAGGACGACGGCTCGTCGCGGTCGACCTCGACCGCCGCGCCCGCCCGCACCGCCGCGCCGGCGCGCACACCGGTCGCCGTGGCCGCGGCGTCGCTCGACGACTCCGGCCACCACCGTTCCGGCGACGACGACTCCGGCCACCGGAACCGCGGCCGTGGCGACGACTCCGGCCACCGCGGCGGCGACGACTCGGGCCACGGCCGTGGGCGCGGTGGCGGCGACGACTCCGGCCACGGCCGAGGGCGCGGCGGCGACGATGACTGACCCCGACGCCCCGACGGCGAAGCTCCCGCCGGTCCCGAGGCGGCGCATCCGCAAGCCCGGCCCGTTCGGCGTGATCGCGGGCTCGCTCGGCCTGTTCTTCGCGATCAGCGCCCTGCTCGCGCTCCAGATGCGCCGCGGCGCCGACCCGGCACTCGGCGCGCCGAAGCCGGCCATCGCCGCGGCACCGCCCGCCGCCCCGCGCCAGATCCTCGTCCGCCGCGTGATCGTCACCCGCGTCGTCGAGCACCGCCCCGCCCGCGCCGCCCGCCCCGCCCGTCCGGCTCGCGGGGCGACGGCCGCCCCAGCCGCCCCAGCCGCGCCCGCGGCTCCCGCCCCGGCTCCTTTGACCACTCGCTCCTCGTGACGGCCAGAGACCTCTCCTTCGACTGCATGGGCACGACCGTGCGCCTCCTCACCGATCAGGCGGAGGAGTGCCGCACGTTCCTCGAGCACTTCGACGCCACGCTGAGCCGCTTCCGTCCAGCCGGCGAGTTGTGTCGTCTCAACGCCGACCCGCGCGAGGAGGTCCCGGTGTCCTTGCTCTTGCACGCCGCGATCGCCGCGGGCCTGCGGGCGGCGGAGTTGACCGGCGGGCTGGTCGATCCCACGCTCGTCGACCAACTCGAGGCCAACGGCTACGACCGCACCCGCCGAGCGCCGGAGCTCGCGCTCGAACGCGCCCTCCAAGCGGCGCCCGCCCGCAGACCCGCCAAGCCCCACCCGGACGAGCCGTGGCGGCGGATCGTCCTCACCGAGGGCACCGTCCGCCGCCCGCCCGGCCTGCGCCTGGACACCGGCGGCTCCGGCAAGGGTCTGGCTGCGGACCTGCTGGCCCAGAAGCTCGACGGCCGCTACGCGATCGACTGCGGGGGCGACATCCGCGTCGGCGGCGCCTTCGACATCGAGGTCCGCCACCCGCTGACCGGCCGCAACTTCCACACGCTGCACGTCGAAGACCAAGCTGTCGCCACCTCCGGCATCGACACCCGCCTCTGGGAGCACGACGGCGCGCCGCGCCATCACCTCCTCGACCCGAGCACCGGCCGCCCCGCCTGGACCGGCCTGATCAGCGTCACCGCGCTCGCGCCCACCGCGCTCGAGGCCGAGACGCGAGCCAAGGCCGCCCTCCTGTCCGGCCCTCGCGACGCGCAGCGCTGGCTCAAAGAGCACGGCGGCCTGCTGGTCACCGACGACGGCGACACCCACTTCGTATGAATCCACAGGACCACACCTGGTGGCTGTTCAGTCGCTCCGCGGGCGTCGTCGCCCTCGTCCTGGTGGCGACGAGCACCCTGCTCGGCCTCGCGCTGGCCAACGGCCTGATCAAGTCCCCCCAGGCGCGCAAGTCAGCCGCCACGTTCCACGAGCAGACCGCCAACGCGGGCCTCGCCGCGATCGGCCTGCACGGCGTCACGCTCCTCGGCGACAGCTACCTCAGGCCGTCCCTCACCGACCTCCTGGTCCCCTTCACGATCGACTACCGCCCCGTCTACACGAGCATCGGCATCCTCGCCGGCTACGCGGCGGCGTTCCTCGGCCTCTCCTTCTACGCCCGCAAGCGGATCGGCGGCAAGCGATGGCGGAAGATCCACAGGGCCACGCCCGTCGTGTATGCCATGGGTCTCATCCACACACTCGGGGCCGGTACCGATGCCGGCTCGTCCTGGCTGCGCGCGTTCATGCTGGCAACAGCGATCCCGGCGGCGGCACTCCTGGGAAGGAGGTTGATCGCGAGCAGGAAGGCGGGTAATATCTCAGTCTCTCCGACTAAGATTTAGGAACTCATGCAAGCCGACCGCTTCACGATCAAGTCCCAGGAGGCGTTGCAGGCCGCCATCGCGGTCGCGGCCTCGATGAACCACACCGAGACGCAGCCCGAGCACCTGCTCGTGGCGCTCATCGACCAGCACGAGAGCGTCGTCGGGCCGGTCCTGCGCAAGCTCGGCGCCCAGCCGGGCGCGATCCGTCAGCAGACGATCGACCGCCTCACGACCTTCCCGACCATCACCGCGGGTGCGAAGGAGCCCTCCACCAGCCGCGAGCTGATGGACGTGCTGCGTCTCGCCGAGCGCGAGGCCGGCAAGCTCAACGACGAGTACATCTCGACCGAGCACATCCTGCTCGCGTTCACGAACGCGAACGCCGGCGAGGTCGCGCGCATCCTCGCCTCCAACGGGGTCAACCACAAGAACACGCTCGAGGCGATCGAGCAGGTCCGCGGCCCGCACCGCGTCACCGACCAGAGCCCCGAGGACAAATACCAGTCGCTGCAGAAGTTCGGCAACGACCTCACGCAGGCCGCAGAGGACGGCAAGCTCGACCCGGTCATCGGCCGCGACGACGAGATCCGCCGCGTCATCCAGGTCCTGTCGCGACGGACCAAGAACAACCCGGTGCTGATCGGCGAGCCCGGCGTGGGCAAGACCGCGATCGTCGAGGGCCTCGCGCAGCGCATCGTCTCCGGCGACATCCCGGAGAGCCTTCGCGACCGCAAGGTCATCAGCCTCGACATCGGCGCCCTGCTCGCCGGCTCCAAGTACCGCGGCGAGTTCGAGGAGCGCCTGAAGGCGGTTCTGAAGGAGATCTCCGAGGCCGAGGGCCAGGTCATCCTCTTCATGGACGAGCTGCACACGATCGTCGGCGCCGGCGCGGCCGAGGGAGCGGTCGACGCCTCCAACCTGCTCAAGCCGATGCTCGCCCGTGGCGAGCTGCGCGCCGTCGGCGCGACCACGCTCGACGAGTACAAGAAGCACGTCGAGAAGGACGCCGCCCTGGAGCGCCGCTTCCAGCCGATCTACGTCGGCGAGCCGACCCTCGAGGGCACGATCGCGATCCTCCGCGGCCTCAAGGAGCGCTACGAGGCCCACCACGGCGTCACGATCACCGACGCCGCGCTGATCGCGGCGGCGACCTTGAGCGACCGCTACATCGCCGACCGCTTCCTGCCCGACAAGGCGATCGATCTCGTCGACGAGGCCGCGTCCCGCGTCTCGATCGAGCTCTCGAGTGTCCCGACCGAGATCGACGAGGTCGAGCGCCGGATCAAGCAGCTCGAGATCGAGCAGGTGGCCGTCGGCAAGGACGAGACCGCCGCCGACCGGCGGGCCGAGATCGAGCGCGAGCTCGGCGACCTGCGCGAGCAGGCGGCCGGCATGCGCGCCCAGTGGGAGCGCGAGAAGGAGCAGGCGGAGGGCCACGGCAAGCTGCGCGAGCGGCTGGACGAGGCGCGCCGCGAGCTCGAGAAGGCCGAGCGCGAGCTCAACTACCAGCGCGCCGCCGAGCTGCGCCACGGTGAGATCCCGGACCTCGAGCAGCGCCTGCAGGACGCCGAGAACCGGCCCGAGGAGACCTACGAGCCGCCGGTGTACCTGTCAGAGCGCGTCGACGTCGACGAGATCGCCGAGGTCGTCGGCAAGTGGACGGGCATCCCGGTCTCCCGCCTCGTCGAGGGCGAGGTCGAGAAGCTCATCCACATGGAGGAGCGCCTGCACAACCGCGTGATCGGGCAGGACGTCGCCGTCGAGGCCGTCTCCGACGCGCTGCGCCGCTCCCGCGCCGGGCTCTCCGACCCCGATCGCCCGATCGGCACGTTCCTGTTCCTCGGCCCGACCGGCGTCGGCAAGACCGAGCTGGCCCGCGCGCTGGCCGAGTTCATGTTCGACAGCCAGGACGCGATGGTCCGCATCGACATGTCCGAGTACATGGAGAAGCACTCCGTCGCCCGGCTCGTGGGCGCGCCTCCCGGCTACGTCGGCTACGAGGAGGGCGGCCAGCTGACCGAGGCGGTCCGCCGCCGGCCGTACAGCGTCGTGCTGCTCGACGAGATCGAGAAGGCGCACAGCGACGTCTTCAACATCCTGCTGCAGGTGTTCGACGACGGTCGCCTGACCGACGGCCAGGGCCGCACGGTCGACTTCAAGAACACCGTGCTGATCATGACCTCGAACATCCCGGGCGGCCGGGCCGGCGTGGAGGCCAACTTCAAGCCGGAGTTCATCAACCGCCTCGACGACATCGTCGAGTTCGACCCGCTCACCCGCGAGCAGCTGCGCGAGATCGTCGACCTCCAGGTCACCCGCCTGATCGGGCGCGTCGCCGAGCGCGGCGTGGAGGTCCACCTGACCGACGCGGCCCGCGACCTGCTCGGCGACATGGGCTACGACCCCGCCTACGGCGCCCGCCCGCTCAAGCGCGTGATCTCCAAGAACCTCGTCGACCCGCTGGCGCTGGCCATCCTCAAGGGCGAGTTCGCCACCGGCGACCGGGTGGAGGTCGACGCCGACGACGGCAACCTGCGCTTCGAGCGGACCCGCGCTAGCGAGCCTGAGCCAGTGTCGGCTTGATCTTGCGCCGCACCTTGATCGTCAGCGGGACCCGCGGAGAGGCCTTCGGGTTGTACTTGGCCTCCTGATCGAACTGGAGCGTCCAGACGCCCACCTGCGGGCTCTTCTTGAAGGGGAATTGCTTCCTTCGGACCGAGAAGAGCCCGCAGTCCCCTGTGGGCAGGCCGAGATCGACGGTCCGCTTGGACTTGCCGGCGAAGACGTAGTGCATGTAGATGTTCTTGGTGAGGTCGGTGAAGCCGCGGCCGCGGAACTTCACGCGGTCGCTCGTCGCCGCCGCCGCGGGCTGCTGCTCGACCGAGAGCCGCGTGACCTTGGTCGCCGGCGCGATCGCGGACTTCGGGTTGGGGCCCCGCTCCGCCACCCGCAACGTGAACGCCCGCTGCCCCTCGTCGATGTAGGGCGCGAAGACCGAGCCGGCGAGCAGGCCGTTCAAGTCGACCTGCGGCTGGTTGCCCGTGACCGGCTGCACGATGTCGTCGACGTAGATGTCCACGAGGGCGAACGGCGTGAAGTTGTGTCCGCTCACCGCGACGGGCTCGCGCTGCGCCTCGTTGGCGACGACGTAGCACGGCTTGATCGAGTCGAGGAACGGCGGGTCTTGTGCGAGTGCGGGCGCGGCGGAAAGCGCCGTCAGAGCGGCCGCCACGAGGATGGTGCGAAGGAGCATCGTCAGTTGGAACACCGCATCGGCCGCGATGGTTCGGTAGAAGGGACGGGAGAACTTCCAGCGAGGAGGACGCCGTGCCGACCTACATCATGCTCTCGACGCTCACACCTGAGGGAATTCAAACCGTTCGTAACAACCCGCAGCGCATCCGCGAGGTCAACAAAGAGGTCGAGCAGCTCGGCGCCGAGGTCAAGGCGCAGTGGGCCACGCTCGGCTCGTTCGACTTCGTCAACGTGATCGAAGCTCCCGACGACAAGACGATGGCCCGCATCTCGCTCGAGCTCGGCTCGCGCGGGACGGGGCATTACGAGACCTTGATCGCGATCCCGATCGACGACTTCATCGCGGCTCTTTGACCCGGGTCCTCGTCATCGGCGGCGGCGGCCGCGAGCACGCCATCGTGCGTGCGCTCCTGCGTTCCCCGCAGGCACCTGAGGTGCTCTGCTCGCCGGGGAACGCGGGGATCGCGCTCGAGGCGGCGCCGTTCGCCGGCGCCGACGACCCGGCCGCGATCAAGGCGGCGGGCATCGATCTCGTCGTCGTCGGGCCTGAGGCGCCGCTGGTCGCGGGCTTCGTCGACCGCTGCGTCCAGGAGGGCGTGCCCGCCTTCGGGCCGGTCGCGGCCGCCGCGCGGCTCGAGGGCTCCAAGGCCTACGCGAAGGAGGTCATGGCCGCCGCGGGCGTGCCGACCGCGGGCCACGCGGTCGTGCACGACGTGGAGTCGGGCATGGCCGCGATCACCTCGTATCCGGTCGCGTTGAAGGCCGACGGCCTGGCCGCCGGCAAGGGCGTCGTGATCGCGACATCCGAGGAGGAGGCCCGCGCGACCCTCGTCGACATGATCGAGGAGCACCGCTTCGGCGACGCTCCGGTCGTGGTCGAGGAGTTCCTCGAGGGCGTCGAGCTGTCGGTGCTCGCGCTGTGCGACGGGGAATCCGCGTTGCCGCTGGCCCCGGCGCGCGACTTCAAGCGCATCGGCGAGGGCGACACCGGCCCGAACACGGGCGGGATGGGCGCGTTCTCGCCGGTCGAGGGCGCCGACGCGGCGCTCGTCGAGCGGGTGCGGGTGGAGATCTGCCAGCCGGTGGTCGATGAGCTCGCGCGGCGCGGGACGCCGTTCCACGGCGTTCTGTATGCGGGCCTGATGCTGACCGCCGATGGGCCGAAGGTGATCGAGTTCAACGTGCGCTTCGGCGATCCGGAGACGCAGGTGGTGCTCCCGCGCCTGCAATCGGATCTGCTCGATCTCTTCCAGCGGGCGGTTCGCCCCGGAGGATTGGCGGGTGCCGTTCTGGAGTGGGACCCGCGGGCGGCGGTGACCGTCGTGCTCGCGTCCCGCGGCTATCCGGCCTCTTCGAGCTCCGGCGACGTCATCAGCGGCTTGGAGGATGCGGGCGGCGAGGTCACCCACGCCGGCACGGCCGAGCGCGACGGCGCCATCGTCACCGCCGGCGGGCGTGTCCTGAACGTCACCGCGTTGGGTGAGGACCGCGAAGCCGCTCGCGCCGCCGCCTATGCTGCCGCCGACAAGATCACCTTTCCTGGCAAGACCTACCGCAGAGACATAGCCGCATGAGCGAACCCGCAACCGAAGTCGAAACCGAGCTCGAGGGCCTGGCGGTCGACAACCCCCACGTCGGCATCGTGATGGGCTCCAAGTCCGACATGCCCGCCATGGAGAAGGCCGCAAAGGAGCTCGAAGAGCGCGGCATCCTCCACGAGGTGCGGGTCATGTCCGCGCATCGCGACCCCGAGGTCGTGGCCGATTACGCCAAGAACGCGCGGATGCGCGGTCTGAAGGTGATCATCGCCGGCGCCGGCCTCTCCGCCGCGCTCCCGGGCGTGGTCGCCGCGCACACCGACCTCCCGGTCATCGGCGTGCCGCTGACGTCGAAGACCTCCGTCGCCGGAGGCCTCGACGCGCTGCTGTCGATCTCGCAGATGCCGCCCGGCGTGCCGGTCGCCTGCGTGGGCGTCGACAACGCCCGCAACGCCGCCGTGCTGGCGGCGCGCATCCTCAGTCTCTAAACACCGTCGACGATGCGGATGTCGCGCTCGGCCCCGTCGCCGAGCGCGGCCAGCGCCGCCTGGTAGGCGGCGCTGTCGTGGGCGGCGATCGCCTGCTCGGCGCTGTCCCACTCGATCAGCGTGACCCGCTCGTTGAGGCCCTGCTCGTACACCGCGGCGGGCATCCCGCGGGCGATGAACGTCCCCCCGGCGGCTTCGAGAGCCGGCTTGGCGAGCGCCGCGTACGCGGCCATCTTGTCCGGGTCGTTGATCGCCCGGTAGGTGCTGATCCAGTACGCCTTGGCCATTGCCGGGATTCTATGGTTTCAAGGCGTGATCGCCCGCTATACCCGGCCCGAGATCGGCGCCGTCTGGACCGATGAAGCGCGCTTCGGCGCGATGCGCGACGTCGAGGTCGCCGCCGCCGAGGCGCTCGACGGCCCCACCGAATCCGAGTTGGAGGCCATCCGCGGAGCGACCTTCACGGTCGACGCGATCAACGAGCGCGAGAAGATCCTCGACCACGACACGGCGGCCTTCGTCGACGTGCTCGCGGCCTCCGCGGGCCCGGCCGGCCGCTGGATCCACTACGGCCTCACCTCGTCCGACGTCGTGGACACGGGCATGGCCCTGCAACTGCAGCGGGCGGGCGCGTTGCTGGTCCCGGCGGTGCGGGAGCTCGCGTGGGAGCTGGCCGAGAAGGCGCGCCTGCATGCCGACACGCTGTGCGTCGGCCGCACCCACGGCGTCCACGCCGAGCCGACGTCGTTCGGCCTCAAGCTCGCGGGCTACGCGATGGAGTCGCATCGCAACGCCGAGCGGCTGGAGCGGGCGTTCGGGCAGATCACGGGCGCGATCTCCGGAGCGGTCGGCACGTACGCGACCCTCGGGCCGGACTACGAGGAGCGGGTGATGGCGAAGCTCGGGCTTCGCCACGAGGACATCTCGACGCAGGTCGTCCCCCGCGATCGCCACGCGGAGCTGCTGAGCGCGATCGCGCTGTGCGGCGCGGGCCTGGAGCGCTTCGCGACCGAGATCCGCCACCTGCAGCGCACCGAGGTGCGCGAGGTCGAGGAGCCGTTCCGGGCGGGCCAGAAGGGCTCCAGCGCGATGCCGCACAAGCGCAACCCGGTCGTCTGCGAGCGGATCTGCGGGCTCGCGCGGGTGCTGCGGGGGAACGCGCAGGTGGGGATCGAGAACGTCGCGCTCTGGCACGAGCGCGACATCACGCACTCCTCCGCCGAGCGGATCGTGCTGCCAGACTCGACGATCCTGCTCGACCAGGTGCTCGCCTTGACGCTGCGGGTCGTGCGCGGGATGACCGTGCACGCGGACCGGATGCAGGCCAATCTGGAGATCACGTCGGGCGCGCTCTTCTCCCAGCGCGTGCTGCTGGCGCTGGTGAGCGGCGGCATGCAGCGCGACGACGCGTACCGGATCGTCCAGCGCCTCGGCCAGCAGGCGTGGGACACTCAGACCCCACTGCGGACCTTGCTCGAGGCGGAGGGGGTCGAGATCGACCTCGACGCGGTCTTCGACTACGGCTACTACGTGCGCCACGTGCCCACGGTGCTGGCGCGACTGGAGGTGATCCCATCGCCGTCCTGATCTATGGAGCTCCGGAGCTCTCGGCGACGCTCTTCCACGAGATCCCCGAGAACATCGGGGACCCGTTCCTCTATCTCGAGAACGAGGGCCGGCGTGCGGCGACGGTCTCGGTGCTCGACGCGTCCAAGGTCGCCGCTCACGGGATCGAGATCATCGACCCGATCACGCTCGGGCAGGACGACCTGATCGCGGCCGGGCTGGACCACGTCGCGCTCGAGGCCGAGGTCTGCCTGCGCGCCGCGGGTGCGCTGCGGATCACGGAAGCGACGGTCCCGCCGGAGTTCCCGCTGTTCGTGGCCGACCACCTGCGGGCGAACGGGATCGAGCTGACGGTCGACGACGACGAGTTCCAGCACCGCCGGCGGGTCAAGAACGCGCACGAGCTCGCGGGGATCCGGCGCGCCCAGAAGGCGGCCGACGCCGCGATGGGGGTCGCGCGCTCGCTGATCCACGAGCTGCGGCCGGGGCTCACGAGCGAGGAGGTCCGCGCGGCGATGGCCGTGGTCGCCGAGGAGCACGGTTGCGAAATGCCCGGCGACGTGATCGTCTCGCACGGCGCCCAGTCCGCGGACGGGCACGAGTCCGGGTCCGGCGAGATCGGCGCGGGCGAGCCGGTGGTCGTGGACATCTGGCCGCGCGACAAGGTGTCGCGCTGCTGGGCGGACATGACGCGCACGTTCGTGGCGGGCGGCGGCGAGCCGCCGGAGGAGCTCGCGCTGTACTGGCGATTGACGCGCGACTCGCTCGACCGCGTCTACGCCGAGCTGCGGGCGGGCGCGAACGGCCGCACCCTGTTCGAGCGATCTGCCGAGCCCTACATCGAGGCGGGCCAGCCGACCCAGCTGTCCAAGGAGCCCGGCACGGTGCTGGAGGACGGCTACTTCCACGGGCTCGGGCACGGCGTCGGGCTCGAGGTCCACGAGCGGCCGTACATGGGCCGGATGGGCGACGACCTGGTCGTCGGCGACGTCGTCACGGTCGAGCCCGGCTGCTACCGGCGCGGCTTCGGCGGGTGCCGCCTGGAGGACCTCGTCCTGGTCACCGAGGACGGCTACGAGGTCCTGACCGATTTCCCGTACGACCTGTGAAATATCCTGAGGCCACGTGACGTCACTCCCCCTCCTGCACTCCGGCAAGGTCCGTGAGCTCTACGACCTCGGCGACGATCTCCTGATGGTCGCCTCGGACCGCATCTCCACTTACGACGCGGTCCACCCGACGCCGATCCCGGACAAGGGGCGAGTACTCACGGGCCTCTCGGTCCTGTGGTTCGGGCTGACGAAGGACATCGTCCCGAACCACATGATCTCCGCGACCGACGGCGTGCCGGACGAGTTCCGCGGCCGCGCGCTGCGGGTCCGCAAGCTGAAGATGCTGCCGGTCGAGTGCATCGTGCGCGGCTACATCACGGGGTCGGGGTGGAAGGACTATCTCGCCACCGGCTCGGTTTCAGGCATCGCGCTCCCGGAGGGCCTGCAGGAGTCCGAGCAGCTGCCGGAGCCGATCTACACGCCGTCGACCAAGGCCGAGGAAGGCCACGACGAGGCGATCGACTTCGCCGAGACCGTGCGGCTGCTCGGCTCGGAGGAGCTCGCGGCGCAGGTCCGCGACGTCTCGATCGCGGTCTATGAGGCGGTCGCTTCCCATGCGCGGGAGCGGGGCGTGATCCTCGCCGACACCAAGTTCGAGTTCGGCGTCGACGAAGGTGGCGTCCTGACGCTCGGCGACGAGGTCTGCACGCCGGACTCGTCGCGCTTCTGGCCGGTCGACTCCTACGAGGTCGGCCGCGGCCAGCCGTCGTTCGACAAGCAGTACGTGCGTGACTGGGCGACGGGCAGCGGGTGGGACAAGAACCCGCCGGCGCCGCCGATCCCGGACGACGTGGTCGCGCAGACCCGCGAGCGGTACATCACCGCCTACGAGCGCCTCGCGGGTGAGCCGTTCGGCGCCTGGCTGGACCGGGTCGCGCCATGACCCGCGTCCGTGTCCTGATCCGCCCCAAGGCCGGGATCCTCGACCCCCAGGGGCAGGCCGTCGAGCGGGCGCTGCCCGCGCTGGGCTTCTCCGGCGTGGCCAACGTGCACGTCGGCCGGCTCGTCGAGCTGGATGTCGAGGACGCCTCGCGGCTGCCTGAGATGTGCGAGAAGCTCCTTTCGAATCCCCTGATCGAGGATTACGAGATCCAGTGAGATTCGGGGTCGTCCGGTTTCCGGGCTCGTGTGACGAGGTCGATGCGTTGTTGGCGGCTCGCCGCGTGGGTGCGGCTGAGCTGCTTTGGCATGGCGACGCGGACCTTCGCGGCGTCGATGCGGTGATCGTCCCCGGCGGGTTCTCCTACGGGGACTACCTGCGGGTGGGGGCGATCGCGCGGTTCGCGCCCGTGATGGTCGAGGTCGAGAAGTTCGCCCGCGACGGCGGGCTGGTCCTGGGGATCTGCAACGGGTTCCAGGTGCTGTGCGAGGCGGGTCTGCTCCCGGGCGCGCTGCTGCCGAACACGTCGCTGAAGTTCACCTGCCGGCAGCTCGACATCGAGGTGGTCAACGCCTCGACGGCGTGGACGAGCGCCTGTGTCGCCGGTGAGACGCTGTCGATCCCCGCGAAGCACACCACCGGCCGCTACTGGGCGCCGGACGAGGTGCTCGACGAGCTGGAGGCCTCCGGTCAGGTCGTGTTGCGCTATCGCTCGAACTTCAACGGCTCCTCGCGGGACATCGCGGGCGTGTCGAACGCCGCGGGCAACGTGGTGGGGCTGATGCCGCATCCGGAGCACGCCGTAGACCTGCTGACCGGCTCGGCGGACGGCTTGAAGCTGTTCGAGTCGGCCGCGCGGGTGCCGGCGTGAGTCGTCACCGCGAGCTCGGGCTCACCGACTTCGAGTACGACCTGATCGTCGAGAAGCTGGGGCGCGAGCCGAACGAGGTCGAGCTGGCCGTCTTCTCGCTGATGTGGAGCGAGCACTGCGGCTACAAGCACTCGCGTCGGCTCTTGAAGTCGCTGCCCACCGAGGGTCCCCGGTTGGTGTTGGGCCCCGGCGAGAACGCGGGTGCGGTGGACGTGGGCGGTGGCCTGGCGTGCGCGTTCAAGGTCGAGTCGCACAACCATCCCTCGGCGGTCGAGCCGTTCGAGGGCGCGGCGACCGGCGTCGGCGGCATCCTGCGCGACATCTTCGCCATCGGCGCGCGGCCGATCGCCATCCTCGATTCGCTCCGGTTCGGTGAGGTGTCGTCCTCCGCCCGGTCGCGGTACCTGCTCGAGCGCGCCGTCGCCGGCATCGGCCACTACGGCAACTCGATCGGCATCGCCACCGTCGGCGGCGAGATCTACTTCGAGGGTCCGTACGAGCAGAACTGCCTCGTCAACGCGATGGCCCTGGGTCTGATCGAGACGGACAAGCTGATCCGGAGCGCTGCGGCTGGCGTCGGGAACGTCGTCGTGCTCTTCGGCGCCAAGACGGGCCGGGACGGGATCGGCGGCGCTTCGGTCCTGGCTTCGGCCGAGCTGGATGACAGCGAGGACAAGCGGCCTTCGGTGCAGATCGGCGACCCGTTCACCGAGAAGAAGCTGCTCGAGTGCTCGTTGGATCTCCTGGACCGGGGCCTGCTGGTCGCGTTGCAGGACCTGGGCGCCGCGGGCCTCACCTCGTCGTCGTCCGAGATGGCGGCGAAGGGCGAGGTCGGCCTCGACATCGACGTTCGCAAGGTCCCGCTCCGCGAGGCCGGCATGGAGCCGTTCGAGATCATGGTCTCGGAGTCCCAGGAGCGGATGCTCTGCGTCGTCGAGCCCGGTCGCGTGGACGACGTGCTGGCGGTCTGCGCGCGCTGGGAGGTCGACGGGACGGCGATCGGCGTGGTCACCGACACGCGTCGCCTGCGCGTGTTCGACGGCTCGGAGTTGGTCGGCGACATGCCGGTGGAGGCGCTGGTCGACGAGTGCCCGGCGTACGACCTCGCGCCCGCGGAGCCGGCGACGCCGCTGTATCCGGCGCCGCCCGTGATGCTCTCCTCGTCCGACCCGGCCGAGGTGCTGGTGGCGCTCCTCGGGTCCTCCAACGTCGCGTCGCGCAAGTGGGCGTTCGAGCAGTACGACTCGATCGTCGGGTCGCGCACGGTGCGGCGGCCGGAGTCGGCCGACGCGGCCGTCTTGATGCTCCCGTCAGGGGACGCCGATCCGGAGACGCTGCTCTATCCGTCCGACTTGGACGGTCCGCGGCCGGCGATCGCGGTCGCCATCGACGGCAACGGGCGACGCGTCGCCGCCGACCCCTACCGGGGCGCGGTGGAAGCCGTCTTGGAGTGCTCGGCAAACCTGGCCTGCGTGGGCGCGGAGCCGCTGGGTTTGACGAACTGCCTGAACTTCGGCAACCCGGAGAAGCCGCACATCGCGTGGCAGTTCACGCGGGCGATCGCGGGGCTCGGCGACGCGTGCCGCGGCTTCGGGATTCCCGTCGTGGGCGGCAACGTGTCCCTGTACAACGAGGGCGGCGAGGGCCCGATCTACCCGACGCCGGTCGTTGGCCTGGTCGGCGAGCTGCCCGACGCGCGGCGCGCTGGTCGGCTCGGTTTCGCGGCCGAGGGTGACTCGATCGCGTTGGTGAGCGCGTCGTGGTCGCCGTCGCTCGCCGCGTCGGAGCTGTCGAAGCTGCGCGGCGAGGTCGTTCGTGGGCCGCTTCCGGCGGTCGACCTCGGCTCGGTCAAGGCGCTGCACGCCGCGATCCGCCAGGCCGTGCGGGCGGGCTCGCTGTCGTCGGCGCACGATGTCGCCGAGGGCGGCGTCGCGGTGGCGCTGGCCGAGTCCTGCCTCGCGGGTGGCATCGGCGCTTCGGTGTCCGGCTTGGCGTCCGAGGAGGAGCTCTTCGGCGAGGGCCCGGGCGCGTTCCTGGTCTCCGGCCCCGCCGCGGCTTTGGACGCGTTCGGCGGCGCCGCGCGGGTCATCGGGGTCGTCGGCGGGTCGTCGGTGTCGATCGAGGGCGTGCTCGACGTGCCGCTCGACGAGCTCGGCCGCGCGTTCACCCACGGTCTCGCCTCACTCCTCCACTAGCCACTTCCGAACCTAAAGGGGCCTGACCCCTTTAGGTTCGGGAATACCGGTCGCCCGTCCGCGTCTTTGCGGACATGAGCCCCACGCAGACCGCCCGGACCTACGTCCCCAGCGTTCGCGGCGACGCGATGCTGCTCACCCACGGGCGCAAGGGGACGGCCGAGGATCTGCTGCTGGTGAGCGCGGCGGTCGTGTTGGACGGCGCGCTCGGCGGTCACATCCAGGTCGTCGGGCGGCGGTTCTTGGGGATCGAGCGTCGCCGCGTCGTCGCGGGAGCCTTGGTCGACGACGCGCCGCTCCTGATGGCCGACCTGCGGTCGCGCGTGCTCGAGGCCACGCCCGACGATCCGTGGGGCTGGTTCGACCGCGCGGCGCTCTTCGCGCTGGAGCGGGTGAGCGCCGAGCTCGCGGGTGCCGGTGTCACGACGCCGCTGCGGCTCTCCGGCGCCCGCCGACTGCTGCGCCACGACACCCTGATCGTGGCCGAATCCGCCGAGGACGCCGCCCGCGCGCGGTTGCTGGCCGCGCTGACGGGCGCGGGGACGTCTTCGTCGATCGCCCTCGGCGCGATCCTGCTGCACATCGGGTTGCTGGACGAGATCGTCGGCCGCCGCGACACCCGCCGCCTCGAGTCCGCGGTCCGCGGCCTCCCTTCATCCGCCCAAGCATTCCTCGCGGTCCTGCGCGACCAGCGCCGCCGCGAAGCCCAACTCGCGTATTAGCCGCGCGCCCGCCCGCCTCTTAGGAGTAGTCATGTCCCCGGTCCTTCTCTCCGACGCGGCCCGTGTGGGGGTCGAACGCCCTTCCACGACCCGCCCGGACCTCCGCACCGACGCGATGCTGCTCACCCACGGCCGCGCCGGCACCGAGCCCCTGATCGCCACCGCCCTCCTGATCGACGCGATCCGCTCCGGCCACCTCCAGGTCCTCGAAGGCCGCCGCGTCGTCGCCGGCCGCTCCTCCGCCGACGAGCCCGCGATCCTCGCCGACCTGCGCGCCCGAGTCCTCTCCGGGCGCCCGGGCTCCCCGCAGGCATGGATCGAACGCACCGCCGAGTTCGCGTCCGACCGCATCGCCACCGAACTCGTCACCGCCGGCATCGCCATGCCCCTGAGCCCGCGCTTCGGCCGCACCTTCACGCTGTCCGTGAACGCCCGCGCCGAAGCCGCCGCCCGCACCCGGATCGCGACCGACCAGGCCCTCGCGGTCCTCCTCTACACCTGCGGCCTCCCCACCGGCGACCCGCTCCCGCCCTCCGCCCACGGGCTGCCCGACGCCGAACGAGCGCTCCTCACCGCCTTCCGCGACTACGCCCGCACCACCACCCTCACCACCGCCGACTTCCCCGCCGCATAGGGAAACCCGTCGTCCTCGCGGACGACCGCCCGGAAGCTGTACCGCTGGGTGAAGAACGTGCGCGTGAACCGATAGCCGGCCTTGAACTTCCCGTTCCTGAGCTGGGCGGTCTTGAAGGCCATCCACTTGCCGTGAGCGAGCGCCTGCAACTCCACGAGCGTCCTCGCCTCCTCCGCCCCGGGCACCGACCCGGTGAACGTGATGCTCCTGCCGTTGCGGGTGCTCGTCTTGTCGGTCTTGAGCCGGATCGGCGCGGCGACGATCACCTTCACGGTCTGCACGGAGTCCCCGTAGCTGATCCGCACCTCCCGGTTCGACCCCTTGGCGAGCTTGACGCTGAACCGCCCCTTGCCGTCGGTCTTCGCGGTCGTCCCGTCGCTGGTCGTGACGACGACGTTGGCGAGTGGTGACCCGTCGGTCGCCTTGACCGTCCCCTTGACCAGCGGCGGCTTGCTGTAGCGCGAGTGGAGCGTTCGCCCGCCGTCGATGCGGATCGAGCCGGCGACCGGGGGGAGGGGCACCACGACCGGGGGGTCGACGGTCGTGATCGGGGAGATCGAAGCGACCGGTGTGCGTACCGCCAGTTCGAACGGTCCCACGACGGTGCTATTGCCGGCGACATCGGTCAGGACGCCGGTGAGCGAGTGGGTGCCGGTGCTCAAGCGAGCGGTATCCAGTTGCACGACGGCCGTTCCACTGCTGGCGCATGGCGTGCGAGCGACGAACGGACGCGTGCAAGACGAACCGCCGACGCGGCTCTCTGCGACGTCCGTCCCCTCGGCGCGGAGCGTCACGGTTTCTAGACCGCCACCCGCATCCGCGAACGGAATGGCCACGTCGACGACACCGGAAAGCGACGCTCCGCTGAGCGCACTTCCACCAACGGCTCCTGCGAGAGTCGGCGCCTGGGTGTCGCTGAGGGTCACCTCTGCGCGGCCGACCTCGAGCCGAGCGCTGTCACCGTCGAGGCAACGCGGGCTCGGGTTGTAACACCACAACTCCAGCGAGACTCGCGTTGCGTCGAGTCGGTCCGCGGCGAGCGGCTGCGCGAAGTCCGAGCTCCCGAATTCCTTTCCGATCGGAGGCTCGTCCTGCTCGAGAACGCGCTCGTCCGCCACTGTGCGATACGGCGTGGTTGATTGGCTCGTCGTCACCCAGCGCCAGATGCGGACAGCGGAGATCGAGGTTCCGGCGGGAGCGGAGAAGCTCCACTTGGCCCCCGCGAACCCGACGCCTGGTTCAGAGAGGTTGAACAGCAACCTGCCGCCGGAGGCGCACGAGTCACTCACGGCCGGGGTGGTCGGGGTGCCCAGAGTGGGATCCCATGTTCTCTCGGCAGCCCACGACGTCGTCGGAGCGGGCGCGTCGCCCGCTCTGCACGCCGAAACGACGTACTCACCCGCCCTCGCGGGTGCCGCGAACGCGCCCACGCACGCGGCCAATGCTGCAACGATGATCGGCCGCACGCCTCTTGCCGCAGATGCTGATCGACTACGCACGGACGGTCACCTTGACCCGGTTGGAGGTTCCGGCGGCGTACGGGAAGCCGGGTGTGTCGTGGATCACGGCGCGGAAGGTGTACCGCTGGGTGAAGAACGTGCGCAGGAATCGGTAGCCGGCCTTGAACTTCCCGTTGCGGAGAGGGGCGGTCTTGAAGGCCATCCACTTGCCGTGGGCGAGTGCCTGCAGCTCGACGAGTGTGCTGGCGTTCTCGGCCCCGGGCACTGAGCCGGTGAAGGTGATGCTGCGCCCGTTGCGGGTGCTCGTCTTGTCGGTCTTGAGCCGGATCGGCGCGGCCACGACGACCTTCACGGTCTGCACGGAATCCCCGTAGCTGATCCGCACCTCACGCGAGGCCCCCTTGGCCAGCTTGACGCTGAACCGCCCCTTGCTGTCGGTCTTCGCGGACGTCCCGTCGCTGGTCGTGACGATCAGGCCCGCGAGCGGGGATCCGTCACTCGCCTTCACGGTCCCTTTGACCACCGGAGGCGCGGAGTACCGCACACGTCGGCTCCCGGCACGCTCGAGCTTCAACACGCCGGCGATCGACGGCGATGGGGCGGTCAATGGCGGCGCGGCGCTCACCCCGCCGGGAGCAGGGATCGCGGTTGAATCGACGCTGGGCCCCGGCTCGGCCGGAGGAGTCAACCGCACGAGGGAGCGATTGCCTGACGCGTCGATCAACTCCACTTGGACATTCGAGGATGCGTCACCGGAAGCATCGAGTGACAAGGTCCCCGCGGTGGGGCATGGAACCGGATCGAGGAACGGCTTCTCGCACAGAACGGTGGAATCGACCGCTCGATCGTCGATCAAGAGCGTCGCCTTCTGCAGCCCGCCGCCGCGGTCAGCGAAGGGCACGAGGATCGCGCCCGTGTCGTCGGTGGTGATGGTCGTCGCGCTCGAGGAGGGCGAGACGTCATCGCGCAACGTGATTCGAGCCGCGCCCACCCTGATGAAAGAGCGGAACCCTGCACCGCATGGCCCCGAGGCGGTACAGGACATCCCGAACGTGACGTAGCGAGTCGTCAGCCCGCCGAACACGCGTTCCGCGAATCCAGGAAATGGGTTCGCGTCACCTCCAATCGTCCAAGGAGGGCTCGGATTCGTCTCGAGGATGCTGCCTGACCCATCGCGCACGACGTAGTCGAATGCACCGTCGCCGGGGGACGTCGCATCGGCACCACCCTGCCTGCGAAGCACGAGCGTGGTGATCGCGGTGTCCGCGGGTGCCTCGAAGCGCCAAAACGCGGCCAGCGGGCCTTGTGCCAGGCCCACGTTGAAATCGACCCCGAACCCCATTCCCTCTGCACACCGGTCGTTGACCGGCGGGAGCCGGCCGGAATCGCTGGGAGCCCATCCACTGAATGTCCCTGACCAGCCCGAGACGCGGCCGTGGGGACCGGCCGCGTCGCAGCTCTGCACGACGTACTCACCCGCCCTCGCGGGTGCCGCGAACGCGCCCACGCACGCGGCCAGACCTACAACGATGATCGCCCTCATGCCCTTCATAGCCCTGCCCTCCGAAAACTCTCCCCCCACGCACCCGTGGCGGGAGAGTTTCCATCAGTCAGGTACTACAGAGCAATCCGACGATCGTCTAGAAATTACGCCATGAGGTCGTCGGCCATCGCCTCGAAGACCTGGACGTACGCGTCGACGGCGGTGTCGTCGTGGGTCACCGACAGGGTCCACTCTTCCTCGCGCCCCGGCGTCATGAAGATGCCGCGGTTCATGTTGTAGAGCCAAGCGAGCTCGGAGAGGTCCTTGTCCTGGTTGGCCTTGAAGGTCTCGTAGTCGACGATCTTCGACGGGGAGAACGTGACGCAGCCCTTGGAGCCGACGCCGACGGCGTAGCCCGGGAGGTTGTGCTTGCGGATGACCGCCTCGCAACCACTCAGGATCCGCTCGTTCAACCGATCGAGATGCTCGTAGGCGGCCGGCGTGAGGACCTCCAGCAGGTTCGCCTTGGTGGCGGCCATGCCGAGGGGATTGCCGTTGTACGTACCCACCTGGTAGACGGAGCCGTCCTCGACGGCTGCCATGGCCTCCTCGGTGCCGCCGATCGCGCCGATCGGCGTGCCGCCTCCGAGCGCCTTCGCCAGGGTGACGAGGTCCGGCGTCACACCGAACCGCTCGGTCGCGCCACCGGCGGCGATGCAGAGACCGGTCTTGACCTCGTCGAAGATCAGCACGATCCCGTGGCGGCGGGTGATGTCGCGAACGGCCTCCAGATACCCCGGCTCCGCCAGCACGACGCCGAGGTTCATCATCGCCGGCTCCATGATCACGCAGGCGGGCTTGCGGCCCTCCGCGGTCAACCGCTCGATGCGGCGCTCCATCGCGCCCGCGTCGTTGAACGGGACCGGGACGGTCAAGTCCACGACCGCCTGCGGAATGCCCGCGCCATACGGCAGGGACGCGAGGTTCTCGTGGTCGCCGATCTTGTCGTACTCGACGCCGATCGAGACCATCACGCCGTCGTGATGTCCGTGGTACGAGCCGAAGATCTTCACGATCGTGTCGCGGCCGGTCGTGCCGCGGGCGATCCGGATCGCGTCCATCGTGGACTCGGACCCGCTGTTGGTGAACCGCCACTTCGGCAGCCCCCAGCGGCGGGCGAGCTCGTCACCCACGACCACAGCGTCCTCCGTGGGCGCCGCGAAGTGGGTACCGGACGAGTACCGCTCAGCCAGAGCAGCCCCGATCGCCGGGTGCGCGTGCCCCTGGACCATCGAGCCGAAGCCGTTGTGGAAGTCCCACATCTCGTTGCCGTCGACGTCCCAGACGCGCGGTCCTGACCCGCGCTCCAAGTAGATCGGCCAGGGGTCGCGCAGCTGGTACGACGAGGCGACGCCACCGGCGAGGTGGACCTGCGCACGCGCGTACATCTCCTTGGACCGCTGCGTGCGGTCGTTGAGCTGCTTCTCCTCGCGCTCGACAAGCTCGGCGATGCGCTGGCGGGGAATCTGAACAGGTGCGTCAGTGGCCATGGTTATCCCGTTCCCGAGTCGGACGAAGGGCCGCGCGGCGTGGCCGTGCCAGGCGGCGGAGAAAGTCAAAGGAGCCTAGTCCTCGGCGGCATCCCGTGCTTCATACGGAGCGTCACGTTCCGCGACGCGGGGTTCGACACTGTGTTGCTGCTCGATGCACCCGGTTCCGCGAAACCGGCCCGATCCCCTCCGCTCGCCTTGCTAGCCTGAACCCACCGGTCGTTCCCGCCACAACCGGTTCCTCTTGTCTGCCCCCGCTCCCCTGGAAGACCGCGATGGCCCGCGCGATGAGTGCGGTGTCTTCGGCATAGTCGCGCCGGGGCGCGAGGTCGCCCGGCACACCTACTTCGCGCTCTACGCGCTCCAGCATCGCGGCCAGGAGTCGGCCGGCATCGCCACCAGCCAGAACGGCCACATCATGGCGATGCGCGACCAGGGCCTGGTCAACCAGGTCTTCGACGAGGCGAAGCTGCGCGCGCTGCAGGGGGACATGGCGGTCGGCCACGTCCGCTACTCCACGACCGGCGCGAACTCGTGGGAGAACTCGCAGCCTGTGTACCGCGCGGATCGCCGTGAGGTCGCGCTCGGCCACAACGGCAACCTCGTCAACGTGGTCGAGCTGCACACCGAGCTGCGCGAGAAGGGCGTCAACTTCCGCAGCACCAGCGACAGCGAGATCATCGCCGCGCTCGTCTCCACGCACGAGGCCGACACCGTCGAGGACGCGCTCGTCGACGTGATCAGCCGCGTCGAGGGCGCCTACAGCACGGTCGTGATGACCGAGGACCGCGTCGTCGCCTTCCGCGACCCTCTCGGCCTGCGCCCGCTGAGCATCGGCATGCTCGGCGACCACTACTGCGTGGCGTCCGAGACCTGCGCGTTCGACATCATCGGCGCCCAGTTCCTGCGCGACGTCCAGCCGGGCGAGATCGTCTCGATCACCGCCAAGGGCATCCAGACGCGCCAGGCGGTTCCCAGCCCGCGCTCCGCGCTCTGCGTCTTCGAGCACATCTACTTCGCGCGCCCGGACTCCCGCCTCGGCGGCCAGGTCATCCAGGTCTCGCGCGGCAAGATGGGCGAGATCCTCGCCCGCGAGGCGCCGGTCGACGCCGACCTCGTGATCCCGGTGCCCGACTCCGGCAACCCCGCCGCCCGCGGGTTCGCACGAGCGAGCGGCCTCCCGCAGGACGACGGCCTGATCAAGAACCGCTACGTCGCCCGTACCTTCATCCAGCCCGGCCAGGAGCTGCGCAAGCACGGCCTGCGGCTGAAGTTCAACCCGCTCCCCGAAGTCGTCGCGGGCAAGCGCATCGTCGTCGTGGACGACTCGATCGTGCGCGGCAACACGACGCGCCAGATCGTGCAGATGCTGCGCGACGCCGGGGCCAGCGAAGTGCATATGCGCATCTCCGCGCCGCCGATCCGCCACCCCTGTCATTACGGGATCGACATGTCGACGCGCGAGGAGATGATCGCCCACAACCGCACGGAGGCCGAGGTGGCCGCCGAGCTGGGCGCCGACTCGCTCGCCTACCTGTCGCTCGAGGGCGTCTACGAGGCGATCAACGGCTCGCGCGAGACGCACTGCGACGCGTGCTTCAGTGGTACCTACCCACTGATCGGTACGTCCGCCAAGGACGCGTTCGAGAACGCGCTCCCGCTGGTTCGCGGCTGACGACTCGTCAAGAACCCTCAAGCCCCGCCGATGGCTGGGGTGATGAGAAAGATCGCTGTTCCCGTATCGCTGGCGGCGCTCCTGCTCGCCGCCTGCGGCTCGACTGACACCAAGACGCCCGTCGCGAAGACCACGCGAGGCGGCACCCTGACCGTGCCGTGGTCGGGCGACGTCGACTCGATCGACCCCGGCATCACCTACTACTCCGGCGGCTACATGGTCGCGGGCGTCACGCAGCGCACCCCGATCGCGTACGAGCCGGGGCGCGCCACGGCGCGGCCGGACCTCGCGACCGCGCTGCCGGAGGTCTCTGCCGACGGCAAGACGGTGACGCTCAAGCTGCGTTCCGGCGTGCGCTTCTCGCCGCCGGTGAAGCGCGAGGTCGTCGCCGCGGACGTCAAGTACGCGATCGAGCGGGGCTTCTTCCGCACGGTCAACAACCCGTACGCGCCGGCCTACTTCGGCGACATCGAGGGCGCCGAGCCGGGCGCCGCGCCGGGCACGAGGATCGCGGGGATCGAGACGCCCGACACGCACACGGTCGTCTTCAACCTGCGCCGCTCGACCGGCGGGACCCTGGCCGCCGCGCTCGTGCTGCCGCTCGCCGCGCCCGTGCCGCGCGAGTACGCGCTCACCTACGACCGCGAGAAGGTCACCGAGTACGGCACCCACCAGGTCGCCACCGGCCCGTACATGGTCGACACGTACGACCCGGGCACGAAGATCGTCCTCGTCCGCAACCCGAGCTGGGTCGCGAAGACCGACTACCGGCCCGCCTACCTGGACCGGATCGAGATGCCGCAGGGCAATGACGACGCGGCGATCGCGTCGATGAAGGTCCTGAAGGGCTCGCACATGGTCACGGGCGACTTCATGCTCCCGCCGGCGGTCCTCAAGGAAGCCGTCACGAAGCGTCCGTCGCAGCTGAAGCTCGTCGACTCCGGCGGCGGCCGCTGGGCGGCGCTGAACACCGCCGCGGCGCCGTTCGACGACCTCAACGTCCGCAAGGCCGTGCTCGCCGGGTTCAACCGCGAGGCGGTGCAGCTCGCGCTCGGCGGCAAGCGCGTCGGGACGATCGCCACCCACTTCCTGCCGCCGGGCGTCCCCGGGTTCGAGCAGGCGGGCGGCGTGAACGGCACGGGCGCGGACTATCTCGCGTCGCCGTCGGGCAATCCGGCGCTCGCGGCGTCCTACCTGAAGAAGGCCGGGTTCGCGTCCGGCCGCTACAGCGGCGAGCCGATCCTGATGGTCGGTCCCTCCGACGGCAACGGCCGCCAGATCGCGGAGATCGCCAAGGAGGCGTTCTCGAAGCTCGGGTTCGACGTGAAGCTGCGGCTGATGTCCCAGCAGGCCGTGATGACGAAGTACTGCGGTGCGCCTTCCGCGGCCGTCGCCGTCTGCCCGAACGTGGGCTGGTCGCGGGACTTCGCCGACGGTCAGACGTTCCTGGACCCGACGTTCAATGGCGAGCACATCACGCCGGTCGGCAACGCGAACGTGTCGCAGCTGAACGTCGACTCCGTCAACGCCGCGATCGACCGCGCCACGACGGTGACCGACCCCGCCGCCCGCGCCGACGCGTGGGGTCAGGTGGACCGCGAGATCACGGCGCAGGCCCCGGCCGTGCCGCTCGTGTGGGACAAGGTGCCGATGGCGTCGTCGGCCGACGTGAACGCCGTCGCGAACGAGAACCTGGGCGTCTGGGACTTCTCTTTCACGTCTCTGCATTAACTCTGCAACAAAACTGCGCAATGTCCGGGGTGACGTCGGGGGCTGGCGGTAAGGTCGCCAGCCCGTGTCGCTCGCCTGGCTAGAGGAACCACCGCCCCCTACACAGACCTCACTGGATCTGGGGGCGGCGGACGGGCGTGTGCCGCGAGTACCCATCGCTCGCTCAGCCGACGTCGACGGCGCGCTGAGCGAGCTGTTCGGCTTCGAGGCGTTCCGGCCCGGCCAGCGTGAGGCGGTCGAGGCCGCCCGAGGTGGCCGCGACGTGCTCGTGGTGATGCCCACCGGATCGGGCAAGTCGCTCTGTTACCAGCTCCCGGCGCTGATGCGGACGGACCTCACGCTGGTGGTCTCGCCGCTGGTGTCGCTGATGCAGGACCAGGTCGAGGCGCTGCACGCCGTCGCGCCCGGCCGGGTCGCGCTGGTCAACGCGCAGCAGGACTCGCGCACGAACCGGCTCGCGGTCGAGCACGCGATCTCCGGTCAGGTACGGCTGCTCTACGTCGCGCCGGAGCGGTTCGCCTCGCCCGGCTTCCTCGAACGCATCCGCCACGCGGAGATCGGGCTGTTCGTGGTCGACGAGGCGCACTGCGTATCCCAGTGGGGGCACGACTTCCGGCCGGAGTACTTCCGCCTCGCCGACGCGGCGCGGTGGCTCGGCGCGGAGGCGATCCTGGCCTCGACCGCGACGGCGACGCCCGAGGTGGCGGCGGACATCGTGTCGCGGCTCGGCCTGCGGGAACCGGTCCACGTGGCGACGGGGTTCGATCGCCCGAACCTCACGTTCTCGGTCGTGGACTGCCCGAACAAGGAGGCGGTCGGCCGGCGGATCGTCGCGGCGCTCTCAGAGCCGGACGCGCTGCCCGCGATCGTCTACGCCGGCACGCGCTCGGAGTGCGACCGGCTGTCCGACCGCCTGGGGCATGAGCTCGGGGTCGAGGTGGTCGCGTACCACGCCGGCCTGCCGCGGGACGTGCGCGCGGACGTCCAGCGGCGCTTCATGAACGGCGAGGCGCCGGTCGTCGTCGCCACCAACGCGTTCGGGATGGGCGTCGACAAGCCCGACGTGCGGACGGTCTGCCACGAGTCGGTGCCGTCGTCGATCGAGGCCTACTACCAGGAAGCCGGCCGCGCGGGGCGGGATGGCCTGCCGGCGCGCTGCCTGCTGTTCGCCACGGGCCGCGACAAGGGCCTGCACGTGTTCTTCATCGAGCGCGCGGCGGTGCCGGAGGACCTCCTGAAGGCGACGGCGCGGGCCATCGTGCGCGCGGCCGAGGGCTCGCCGCCGCGGTACAACCTGCACCTCAACGAGCTCGCTGCCGAGGGGGAGGAGGACGCGGTGCGCGCCGTCGTGGGCTACATGGCCCGCGCGGGCGTCATCCAGCCCGCGCCGTCCGCCCCGGACCGCGTCGTCGGGCGGGTCGTCGGCGTCTGGGACCGGTCCACGCTCGCGGCCTGCAAGGCGGCGACGCAGGAGGGCACGAAGGTTCGCTGGCGCCAGTACCGCTCGGTGTGGGCGTGGGTGGAGGGCGACAGCTGCCGGCGGCGTGGCATCCTGCGCCACTTCGGCGACCGGTCGGACCCGGAGCCCGCTGGTGCCTGCTGCGACGTGTGCGATCCCAGCACGATTCCGGAGGCGCCGGCCGCGCGCCAGCCGATGCTCGCGCCCGCCGATGACCTCGACTCGGCGATCGTCGACGTGGTGTCCCGCGCCGTGCCCGCGGTGGGGCGCAACCGGTGTGCCGAGATCCTGCGGGGGCGTCGGTCGAAGGCGATCGTCCAGCACTCCTACGACGGACTGCCCAGCTACGGCGCGTACCGCGACCTGCGGGCCGACGACGTGCTGGCGGCGATCGACGCGCTGGTCGAATCCGGGCGCCTGCGGGCGACGGAAGCGCGGTTCCCCAAACTGGAGGCCGTGCGCATCCTTCCCTTCACGCAAATGCGAGCCGCATGACCCGTCTCCGAGTTGGGGTGCTCGCCTCCGGCGCGGGCACCAATCTGCAGGCGATCCTCGATCGCGTCCACGGCCACGAGGCCGAGGTGGTCGCCGTCGGCTCGGACAAGCCCGGCGCGGAAGCGCTGGGCCGCGCGCTGGCGCTCGGCATCGACACGGCGGACTTCCCGCGCGACGCGTACCCGGACCGCGAGGCGCGTGACATCGCGATCGCCGAGTGGCTGGTCTCCCGCGATGTCGAGCTGGTCGTGCTGGCGGGCTACATGCAGCTGGTCAGCTCGGCGTTCCTGGCCGCGTTCCCGCTGCGCGTGATCAACGTGCACCCGGCGCTGCTGCCGGCGTTCCCGGGCATCCACGCGGTCGAGCAGGCGCTCGACTACGGCGTCAAGGTCTTCGGCGTCACCGTCCATTTCGTGGACGAGGGCATCGATTCCGGCCCGATCATCCTCCAGCAGGCGATCGAGCTGCCGGAGGCGACCGATCCGGCAGAGGTGCGTGAGGCGCTGCGGCCGATCGAGCACGAGTTGCTGACCGGAGCGGTGCGGCTGATCGCCAGCGGGACCGTCCGCCCGGATCCGTCCCACCCGCGGCGCGTGTTGGTCGGAGGAACGCCGTGACGTCGGCTCCAGGTATGGTCCGCGACTCGATGGAGGCGATGGTGCAGCCGGGTGAGGTCCGCGTGCAGCGCGCGCTGCTGTCGGTGTCGGACAAGACGGGGATCGTCGAGTTCGCGCGCGGGTTGGCGTCGCTGGGCGTCGAGCTGCTGTCGACCGGCGGCACCGCGACCGCGCTGCGCGAGAGCGGGCTCGAGGTCCGCTCGGTCGAGGACTTCACGGGCTTTCCGGAGATCATGGGCGGGCGCGTCAAGACGCTGCACCCGAAGATCTACGCGGGTGTGCTCGCGCTGCGCGACAACGCGGAGCACATGGCGGCGGCCGCCGAGCACGAGGTCGAGTTCGTCGACCTGGTGTGCGTGAACCTCTACCCGTTCGAGCAGACCGCGGCGCGCCGCGGCGCGACGGACCACGAGGTGATCGAGAACATCGACATCGGCGGGCCGACGATGATCCGCGCGTCGGCGAAGAACTTCGGCTTCACCGCGGTGGTCGTCAACCCGGCCAGCTACGACGCGGTGATCGCCGAGCTCAAGGACGCCGGCGGCAAGCTGTCACTCGGCACGCGCGAGTCCCTGGCCGCCGAGGCGTTCTCCTACACCGCCCGCTACGACAGCGCGATCTCGCGCTGGTTCGTCGAGAAGCAGGACGACTTCCCGCCGCTGCTGCTCAACGCCTACGAGAAGGTCACCGACCTCGCGTACGGCGAGAACCCGCACCAGCGCGCGGCGTACTACTCGCAGGCCGGCGCGCGCATGCACGTGCTCTCGATGGTGCGGCAGCTGGGCGGCAAGGAGCTCTCGTTCAACAACGTGCTCGACCTGAACTCCGCGCGGTTGCTGACGCAGGAGTTCGAGCTGCCGGCGTGCACGATCATCAAGCACAACAACCCGTGCGGCGTGGCCGTCGGCGGGTCGGTGCTGGAGGCCTACTCCGCGGCGTTCGCGTGCGACCCGGTGTCGGCGTTCGGGGGCGTGATCTGTGTCAACCGCGCCGTCGACGCGGGCTTCGCCGAGGCGCTGCTCAAGCAGTTCTGCGAGGTCATCATCGCCCCGTCGTTCACGGACGAGGCGCTCGAGCTGCTCTCGTCCAAGCCGAACATGCGCATCCTCGAGGACGGCGAGCGGCGTGGCGTCAACGTCGCCGAGCGCGACATCAAGCGCGTGATGGGCGGCCTGCTCGTCCAGGACCGCGACATGGGCCTCGAGGACCGCACGGAGATGCAGGTCGTCACCGAGCGCAAGCCGACCGAGGCCGAGTGGGGCGAGATGCTCTTCGCCTGGAAGGTCTGCAAGCACGTGCGCTCCAACGCGATCGTGCTGTCCAACGACCTCGCGTCGGTGGGGATCGGCGCGGGCCAGATGTCGCGGGTGGACTCCGTGCGCCTGGCGATCGAGAAGGCCCGGGACGCCGGCTCGTCGCTGCTCGGGGCCGCACTGGCCTCGGACGCGTTCTTCCCCTTCTCCGACGGCCCGCAACTGGCCGTCGACGCGGGGGTCACCGCGATCATCCAGCCGGGCGGGTCCAAGCGCGACCCCGAGGTCATCGAGGCCGCCGACGCCGCCGGGATCTCGATGGTCCTGACGCACCGCCGCCACTTCAAGCACTGACGCACCGGGTAGCGTGCCGGCCATGCAGGCACGAACGATCGCGAAGCAGGTCGCGTACGGGCGGATCGCCATCGGCGCCGCGCTGCTCCTCAAGCCGGACCTGGTCACCCGCGGGTGGGTGGGTCCGGTGACCGACTCGCCCGGCGGGCGGGTGCTCGCCGTCGCGTTCGGGGCGCGCGACCTCGCGGTCGGCCTCGGGGCCGCGGCCGCGCTGCACCGCGGGTCCGGCGAGCGCCCGTGGCTCCTCGCGGCGGCGTTCACGGACACGGTCGACGCGCTGGCGACGTACGCCGCGCTCCGCTCGCTCCCGTCCCCGGGCGGGCCGGGTACGGTCGCCCTGGCGGCCGGCAGCGCCGCGGTCGGCGCCTGGACCGCGGCTGCGCTCGACTAGGCCTGGCTCGGCGCGTCGGCGCCGTAGAGCACGCGGGTCCAGATCGTCGTGAGCGTGTGGGCGACGGTCTCGCGCGGCACGTCCGACGGCTGGCGGCCGAGCGAGCGGTTCAGGTAGCGCTCCATCATCCACACGAGCGCGCGGGCGGTCTCGGCGGCGTCGAGCGGCAGGACCCGGCCGGCCTCGATCTCAGCCTCGATGTGATGGGTCGTGACGTCGATGAAGGACTGCACGAGCGCGCCGTAGACCTCCTCGACCTCTGGGTCGTCGGCGGCCGCGTCGGCCAGCGCGCGCAGGACTGGGCCCTGCGTGGCGTAGACCTCGACGATGCCCTCCATCGCCTCGCGCGCGAGCGCGGGCCCGTCGCCGGAACCGGTGTACCAGCGCTGCGACATCGTCCGCAGCTCGCCGCGCAGATGCTCGACGACACGCAGGATCAGCGCGTGCCGGTCCTTGAAGTAGACGTAGAACGATGGCCGCGACAGGTCGGTCCGGCGCATGACCTCGTCGACCGTCAGCTCGCGGAAGGACCGTTCGCGCAGCAGGGACTCCGCCGCGGCCACGATCTCGGCCTCGGCGACCTCTGGGGTCCTCCTCCGACGGCGACCCCCCATCTCCACACCGCCTACGCTCACCCTCGCGCAAGCCTACTGCGCGCTAGAGTCGGACGCGTCGGGCCGCCGTAGCTCAGCGGTAGAGCAACGGACTTTTAATCCGATGTGCGCAGGTTCGATCCCTGCCGGCGGCACTCATTTCTCAAGACATCGCCCGTCCCTGCCGATTGACGCGGCCAAGGGAGGCTCCGTACACCCAACGAGAGCTGGAGAAGGCGATGCAGATCCCAGGCGCGCACATCGTGACGCTGCACAACCCCGTGTCGTACACCCCCGCCCAGATCGACAAGGCGGCGGCCATTGCCCACACCCTTCAGCGCGGGCAGTTCGTGCTGTGCGAGCCCCCGCGCCGATGAGCCTCGGGGATACGGTCGTCTGGCTGCCCGAGCCGTTCGTCCACGGCACGGGCACCGTCACCGACTTCAACGAGATCGGGTGGATCGAGGTCGTCTGGCAGAGCGGCGAGCTCGGCCTCTACTGCCCGAGCGCCCTCGAGCAGGCCGACCTCTGGGAACAGGCCCAGGTGGAGGCCGCGCTCCGTAGGTTCATCTGACCCGTCACACTGGACGGGTGCTCCAAGAGCTCTACGCCGTCGTCGCCTGCGTGCTCAGCTTCGCCATGTGCGTGCTCGTCGTCTACTTCCTGATCTCCGGCCGCAACGACCGCGACAAGGAAGAAGAGGCGCGCGAGTACTTCGACGCGCACGGCCACTGGCCCGACGAAGCCTGAGAAGAAGTACCCCCAGCGAGAATCGAACTCGCGCTACAGCCGTGAAAGGGCTGCGTGCTAACCGCTACACCATGGGGGCGTAGACCGGACAGTCTAGGTCAGACGCTGCGAGACAGGCCGCCGTCGACGAGGATGGCCGTTCCCGTGACGTAGGAGGCGGGCTGCGAGCACAGGAAGACCGCCGCCGCGGCGAGCTCTTCGACGGTGCCGAGCCGGCCCGCGGGGATCGCCTGCCTGGCGCGTTCCTGGGCGGCTTCGAGGGAGCCGGCGGTGTCGATCATCCGGTCGGTCGCGATCTGGCCCGGGTGGACGTGGTTGAACGTCACGCCGTCGGCGGCGACCTTGCGGGCGAGGACCTTGAAGGCGGCGACGAGGCCCGGGCGGTGGGCGTTGGAGAGCTGCAGCGCGTCGATCGGCTCGCTCGCGGCGATCGACCCGATCGCGACGACGCGGCCGAAGCCACGCTCGCGCATGCCGGGGAGGACGCGCTCGATGATCGTCATCGGCGAGATCAGCAGGGTGCGCTGGGCGGCCTCCCACTGCTCGGTGGTGAACTCGAGCGGGTCGCCCGCGGGTGGGCCGCCGGTGTTGGCGATGTAGATGTCGATCGGGCCGAGGTCACGCTCGACCGCGTCGAGCAGCGGGCCGATCGCGGCGAGATCGTCCGAGTCGAACGCGTACCCGCGGGCGCCGATCTCGGCGGCGACCTGCTCGGCGCGGGCGGCGTCGCGCGACGTCAGCGCGACCTTCGCGCCCTCGGCGACGAGCGCCTCGGCGATCCCACGGCCGATGCCCTTCGACGCCCCGGTGACGAGCGCGACCTTGCCGGCGAGTCCGAGGTCCATGTCAGGCCACCGCCACGCGCCGGCGCCCCGCGAGGCGCGCGCACCAGTAGGCGAAGAGCGCGACCGCGAACGGCGCGCCGAGCCAGTGGACCCCGATCAGCACGGTGATCAGGCTCGGAATGCCCGCCAGCGCCGCGCCCGCGAGCACGGCCGGCAACGGCAGCCGCAGCACCGCGCCGGTGAACAGCGCGCACGCCGCCCAGGCGCCGGGTCCCGCGAGCCAGCCCCACGACTCGAAGAACTCGCGATCGAACGCCGCGCCCAACGCGAGCGCGACGACACCGAGCGTGAGCGCCTGCAACAGCGCCGCCCGCCAGAGCACCGAGCCGTCCATCCCGACCATGATGCCAGGCGTCAGTGGGGATGCCCGTGATAGGCGGGCGTCGGCGTCGGCGTCGGGGTCGGTTCCTCGGTCGGGGTCGGCGTCGGCGTCGGCTCGGGCGTCGCGGTCGGGGTCGGTTCCTCGGTGGGCGTGGGTGTGGGCGTGTCTGTCGGGGTCGGGGGCTCGGTGGGCGTCGGCGTCGGGGTCTCGGTCGGCGTGGTCGTCGGGGTGGGCGTCGGCGTGCGGGTCGGCGTCGCCGTCGGGGTGCGCGTGGGCGTCCGGGTGGGAGTCGGCGTCGGCGTCCGGCTCGGGGTCGGGCTCGGGGCGGGGCTCTCGAGGACGACCGGGCCCGGGTCGCGGACCGGGTCGCCGGGCACGACCACCGGAGAGACGGGCGGGGCGGCCGGGGCGGCCGGGTCGCCGGTCACCACGGGCGGGGCCGCCGGCGGCTTCGGCGGCGTCTCATCGCGCGCCGCGCGCTTGATCAGCGAGCAGGTCGAGCGGTGCTGGGTGGGCGTGGGGTCGTAGTCGTAGATCGCGTAGTCGCCGACCGAGACGATCTTCGTGTAGCGCGCGCACCAGGCGTAGGCCTCGGCGAACCACTCGGCGAGCGGGATCCTGCCCGTCCACCACTGCGCGTGGGGGCGGCGCATGATCTTGCGGAACTCCCCGCGGTCGCGGTTGCTGAGCACCGTGAGGTCGTAGACGTGGCCGAGCTCGTGCAGCAGCACGCCGCGCGGGTGCTCCAGGTCCTTCCTGAGATAGATCGTGCGAGGACGGTCCGTGTACACGCAGCCTGCCGCCTTCGGGAGCCCTGGGCACCCGATGAGCTTGACCACGACCTTGCCGGTGACCGTGGGAACCAGAGACGCGTTCGCCCACGACTGCCATTGCCCGGTGAGCTTCTTCCCGCCTCCCGTGACCAGCCGCACCGCCCGATCACCTGCGGGGTCGGCCCCCCAGGCAGCGCGAAGCAGCGGGAGACCGAGCAAACCGGACAGCCCCGCCAGCACGACGACCGCGACGACCCGACGCAGCATCTCCGGATGATGTACCACACAACAAAATCCGGCGTGGGACTTTGTTGCGAACCGCTTTCGTGCTCAGAGGTCGTCGGCGAACGCGCTGGCGACCACCGCGTTGCGCGCGTCCAGGCAGGGGATGCCGTCGACGATCGGGTACACGAGGCCCTCGGCCGGACAGAACAGCTCGCCCTTGAGCGCCAGCAGCGCCTGCCGGCAACGCGGGCAGGCCCGCCACTCGGCGGGCGCCGCGGCGCCGTCGTCCTTGCGCAGCACGAGGACCGCCGTCTCGTTGACCGGGGAGATGGGGTCGCTCAGCAGCTCGTGCCGCACGATCGTCAGTCCGACCTGCTCGGCCGCCGCCGGCAACCCGCGCACGTAGCCGTGCTCCTCGACGCGCTCGCGGGTTCCCGGGCCGCCCAGCTCGTAGCCGGGCTCGAACAGCACGAGCCAGCGGCGGGTGACCCGCGCGAGCTCGGCGAGCCCTTCGAGCTCGCGGCCTCCGTTGGGCTCGAGCGCGTGCGCCGTCCAGACGAGATCGAAGGCGTCGTCGGCGACCGGCATCGCGAACAGGTCGCCGGTGAAGAGCTCCGGCGCCGACACGCCCGCCTCCCGCGCGTGCGCCCGGCCGTGCGCGACCCGCGACCACGCGAGGTCGAACGCCGCGACCCGCCCCGGGACCCGCGCGAGCCGGTCCAACACGGCGACGAGCGTCGTCGCCTCGCCGGTCCCGGCCTCCAGCATCGAGTCGAACTCCAACTCGTCGAGCACCCGCGCGATCGCCGCCGTGTACCGCTCGACCCGCGCGCGGTGCTCAGGATCGTCCAGCAGCCGCCGATACGTCCCGCTCTGGAGGTCGTACGAGATCAGCACGGCGTCCGCGCTGTTGCGCCCCTCTGGATCGCGCTCCCGGAACAGTCGCATGACGTTCCCGCCCTCGGCATATGCCGATCGAGCGGCCCTCAGCGCGTCGCGATCCTCACCCATGCCGACATTGTGACCAAATCCCGTGGTTATCCTGAGCCCGCGGCCCGGGCGGTTAGCTCAGTTGGTCAGAGCGCCTGCCTTACAAGCAGGAGGTCCCCGGTTCGAGCCCGGGACCGCCCATCCACGGCCGCGGGTCAGGTGCAGGTGTCGCAGGCCGCGACGCGCTGGAGCGTCCCGAGGAGGTGCTGGACGTGGTGGCCGACGTCGTGGCCGACGATGTAGCCGGCGGCGAACCCGCTTCGCAGCCCGAACGCGAGGGTTCGTGCGTCGTCCGGGCGGGGTGACTCAGCACCAACGTCGCGGGGAGCCGCGGCGCGCCATCGCGCGCACGACGCCCTCGTGCGGACGCGGCCGGCAGGGCGGCGCCGGGCCTGACGGTCGGGCAGGCGGGTTCGTGCCGCGGCGACGCGGCAGCTTGTGACGTGGGCGCATGGCGTCCGCATGGTTAGCGGTCCTGAATCCGGCGCACCATGTCATTTGACATGTTCGTCCGGTGCCGAACCGGCCGCCGGGGGAGTGCGTATGAGAGAACGCACACCAATGGGGAGGTCGGACGTGATGCTCCGTCTCAAGTGGTCGGTCCCGCTCGTGCTGGTCCTCGGCGTCACCGCCTGCGGCGGCACGCGCTCGGCGGCGCCCGCGCCGGAACCCGGTCTCCCGCTGACGTTCGTGGAGAACCGGGGCCAGGCCGACAGGCAGGTGCGGTTCCAGGTGCGAGGGCCCGGGCATGCGTTCTACCTCACGCAACGCGAGATCGCGCTGGCGCTCGAGCGTCCGTCCGGGCTGGGCGTCGCGCTGCATCTGCGCTTCGAGCACGCCAACCACGAGGTGCGGCCGACGGGGCGCCGCCTGGCCCCCGGACCGGTGAACTACCTGCGGCCCGGAGCGACGCGGACGAACGTCCCGGCCTATGAGGAGGTCGTATATCCGGAGTTGTGGCCCGGGACGGATCTCGCGCTGCGGGGCGAGCAGGGCACGCTCAAGTACGAGTTCCGGCTCCAGCCCGGCGCGGACCCGAGCGCGATCCGGCTCGACTACAAGGGCGTCGACGGACTCCGGGTCGACCCGCAGGGCACGCTGCGGATCGACACCGCGCTCGGCGTGCTCCAGGACGCCGCGCCGGTCGCCATCCAGAACGGCCGCGTGATCCCGTCCCGCTACACGACGGACGGCACGAGCTACGGCTTCGTGCTCGGCGCGTACGACCGCACCCAACCGCTGGTGATCGACCCCGGCCTCGCCTACTCGACGCTGCTCGGCGGTTCCGCGCACGAACAAGGCGCGGCGATCGCGACCGACGCGCAGGGCAACGCGTACGTGACCGGCTTCACGCAGTCGCCGGACTTCCCGACCACCGCGGGCGCCTACGACCGGACCGGCGCGGCGAGCAACAACCTCGACGTGTTCGTGACCAAGCTCAACCCGGCGGGCACGGCGGCGATCTACAGCACCTTCATCGGCGGGACGAACTTCGACTGGGGCCGGGCGATCGCCGTGGACTCCCAGGGCAACGCGTACATCGCCGGGCAGACGAAGTCGAGCAACTTCCCGACGACGAGCAACGCGTTCGACCGCACGTTCAACGTCGACACCTGCCCACGCTGCGGGATCGACCAGTACGACGCGTTCGTGGCCAAGCTCAACGCCGCCGGCAACGCGCTGACCTACAGCACGTTCCTCGGCGGGTTCGACATCGACGACGCCCTCGCGATCGCGCTCGACGGCAACCGCAACGCCTACGTCGCCGGCCAGACCGGCTCGACCAACTTCCCGACGACCGCGGGCGCGTTCGACACGACGCCCAACGGCAGCTTCGACGCGTTCGTCACCAAGCTCAACGCCACCGGTTCCGCGCTCACGTACTCGACCCGCCTCGGCGGGGAGGACAACGAGTTGCCCGAGGCGATCCAGGTCGACGCCCAAGGCAACGCGTTCGTCGGCGGGTCGACGCGCTCGAGCGCCTTCCCCACCACCCCTGGCGCCTTCGACACCACGCAGAACGGCGGCGCGTTCGACGAGCGCTTCGACCTCTTCGCGACGAAGCTCGACCCGGCCGGCAACGGGCTCGTCTACAGCACGTTCATCGGTGGCTCCAAGAGCGACTTCGGCGGCGACTTCGCGATCGATTCGGCCGGGAACGCCTACCTCGTCGGCAGCAGCCTCTCGACGGACTTCCCCGGCGTCGGCGGCGGGAGCTTCGCGCTCAAGCTGGACGCCACCGGCGGCGCGCTGGTCTACTCGCGGTCGCTGGGCGACGCCGGCGCGGCGGCCGTGGCGCCCACGGCCGACGGGAGCGTGTGGCTCGCCGGAGGCCGCAACGGGGACGCGTGGATCGGCCGGCTCGACGCGAGCGGGACCACGCTCTCCGACGAGGCCACGCTGGGCGGCACGGACGGCGAGGGGGCGAGCGACATCGCCCTCGACCCCGCCGGCAACGTCCTGATCACCGGCTCCACGTTCTCGCCGGACTTCCCGACCACGCCCGGCGCCTTCGACCGCACGTGGGCGGGCGACCCGCTGATCTTCTGGGGCGACGCCTTCGTGGCGAAGTTCGGCGCGGGAACGGCCACGCCGACCCCGACGGCCACCGCGACCGCCACGGCCACGGCGACGGCGACCGCCACCGCGACCGCGACCGCGGGCCCACTCCCCGCCCCGCAACCCGTCTCCCCCGCCGCCGACGCCCGCTTCAACCCCGGCGCGACCGTCACCTTCGACTGGAGCGACGTCCCCGGCGCCACCGGCTACACGCTGCAGATCGACGACTCGCAGTCCTTCAGCGCCCCGCTCACCCGCGAGATCACGACCGCGACCTCCACCGCGACCGTCTCGGGCCTCCCGACCACCCGCATGTGGTGGCGCGTCCGCGCCGACCAGGGCGGGACCTTCTCCTCCTCCCGGCGCTTCGAGCTCAAGAGCTGAGGAACGGCACGAGGGCGCCGGCCAGCTGGTCCGGCGCCTCCTCGGCCATGTGATGACCCGAGTCGATCCGCACCCCTGACAACGGCCCGAGCGTCCAGGCCCGCCACACCTCGACCGGGTCGCCGTACAACTCCTCGAGGTCGTCGCGCGCCGACCAGGCGATCAGCGTCGGACAGGCCACGAAGCGCGCGGCGGAACGATCGGCCGCCTCGTCGAAGCGATCGACCTCGAACCCGGCCCGGTACTCCTGCACCATCGCGCGGATGACCTCCGGATTCGTGACCGCCCGCCGCCAGTCCTCGTAGTTCTCGGGCCCCAATGCCTCAGGCGAGGCGCGATACCACGCCAGCGGGTCGCGGACGATCCAGTCCTCGGCCGGCTTGGCGGTCTGGGCGAAGAAGAACCAGTGCCACCACGACGACGCGAAGCGCTCGTCGCAGCGCTCGAGGTGCTCGAGGATCGGGATCCCGTCCATCAGCGCCAACGCCGTCACGTCGTGGTCGACGGCGAGCCGGTGCGCGCAGGGGGAGCCGCGGTCGTGGCCCACGACCGCGAACTCGGAGAACCCCAGCTCGCCCATCGTCGCCACCAGCTCCGCCGCGATCTCGCGCTTGGTCTGGCGTGGCGTACGCACGGACTCCCCGTAGCCCGGCAGGTCCGGGCAGACGACCGTGAACCCGGCGTCCACCAAGAGCGGCGCCACCCGCCACCAGGTCGTGTGCGTCCTCGGGTGGCCGTGCAGCAGCAGGACGACCGGCCCCGATCCGCCGTGGCGCACCCGCAGGCCGCGCACCCGCTCCAGCGAGAACCCGTCGAAGAACATCAACGGGATATGTCCAGCGGGAACTCCTCCCAATCATCGCCGACCCATAGAAACGGCCGTCCGTCGCGCACGGCGATGGCGGTGGACCCGCGCCCGAGGACGAGTCCGGCGATGAACGCCGCCGCGACCCGGTGCACGTCGACGACATGCCCGATCCGTTCGAGCGAACGCGTCTCGTCGGTGATCTCGCCGTCGCCTGCCCGCAGCACGATCCGCAACGACGGGTCGGACGCGCGGGCCGCGAGCGCGGCCTCGATGTTGCGCAGATCGTCCGACGTGACCGCGGCGAGCGAGCGGGCGCGATCGAGCCGCAGCCGACGCAGCATGTCGGGGTTCGCGCCGCGGCCGATGACGACCGGGAGCTTCATGCGCCGCGCGAAGCCGACGTTCTCGCCCTCGGCCTCGGTGTCCACCGCCACGACCGGCACGCCGCGCTCGCGCAACAGCAGGCAGAGCCGCAGCCCGACCTGCCCGAGCCCGATCACCACCACGTGATCCAGGCGCGGCACCGCACGGCGGCCGACCAGCCCGGTCAGCCGTGAGTCCACCACACGGTTGATGAGGCCGCCCGTGAAGCACGCCGCCGACAGCAGCGTCAGCAGCATCGACACCACGATCGCGACCTTGAACCACGACGGCCCGTCGTCGACCGCCGGGTTCGGCCCGACCGTGGCGAGCGACTTGGCCGAGCCGTACAACGCGTCGGCCGCGCCTTGGTCGAGCACGATCATCGACCCCACCCACTCGAACGCGAGCATCACGGCAAGGCCGAGCGCGCCGTAGAAGAGCAGCGCGGCGCTGCGGTCGTACGGGGTCAGCACCGCCGAGAGGAACGCACCCACGCGCCGGGCGCGCACCGCCGGGAGCGGCACCTCGCGCAGCGACGTGTCGAGGCCGACATCACCATGCACACCGGCCAGCGACTCGTCGATGCACGGACCGGCCAGGACCGGCGCCACGATGTCGGCCACGGAGGTCACGGCGCAGTCCGGCACCGTCTCGCGCAGCTGACGCGCCATCGCCGGGTCGAAGACGGTCACCACCAGGCGCACGTCGGAGTAGTGGCGGATCAGCAGCGCCATCCGCAGCGGGAACGCGTCCTCGCGCGCCGCCACACAGGCGACGTCGACGTCGCCCGCCAGCAGCGCGCCCTGCACGGACTCGTCGTCGGCGTCATAGAGGAAGCGCACCGACGCGCCTCCCGCCTCGAGCGCCTCCGACACCTCCTCGGCGAGGTCGCCGGCACCCAGCAGAAGCACGCGCATGAGAACGCGTTATACGGGTGTGGAGACATTTCCGCGCCCGCCACGTCGGTTGACCGTTGCGGCGAGGCCCTCTCGCGAACAGACTGCTAATTCGCCAGTAGAGGGTCTGAAGAGAGGGGTCTATATGGAGTTTGGAAAGCGCTTCGCGCAAGCGAGCGCGCTGACGGCGACGGTCGCGATGGCGGCGATCGTCGGTACCGCGCAGGCGAACCCGCTGCCGCCGAAGGCCGCCGCGACGAGCCCGGGCGCCATGGCCGCCCCGGCGCCGGAGCCCGCGCCCGCCGTCCCGACGTTCGTCAACGGCCTCAGCCAGAACGTCTTCTCCGCCAACACCGCCGACTGGATCAGCGGCGATGTCTGGGTCGAGTCCGACATGGACTCCGACGGCGACGGCAAGCTCGACCGCCTGCACGCCGACTACACGCTGCCCAAGGAGACGGCGACCGACGGCCTCAAGGTCCCGGTCATCTACGAGGACAGCCCGTACTACGCCAACACCGCGCCGAACTACTCGAACTGGAACGTCAACCACGAGCTCGGCGCGACACCGCCAGTCCGCTCGTTCGCGCCGTTCTGGAACGCCAAGAACACGAGCCCGACGATCAGCACGATCTACGAGGCCCAGTGGCTTCCGCGCGGCTTCGCCGTCGTGCACTCCGAGTCGCCCGGCACCGGCTACTCCGACGGCTGCCCGAGCTCGGGCGGCCGCAACGAGACGCTCGGCGCGACCGAGGTCATCGACTGGCTCAACGGCCGCCGCAAGGCCTATATGACGCGCACGGGCAACGTCGAGGCGCCGCCGGTCAACTGGCACAACGGCCACACCGCGATGATGGGCACGTCGTACAACGGCACGCTCCCTGAGGCGGCGGCCACGACGGGCGTCATCGGCCTCGACGCGATCGTGCCGATCTCGGCGATCTCGGACTGGTACGACTACTACCGCGCCAACGGCATGGTGCGCGCCCCGCACTCGCGCGCCGGCGGCACGGGTACGAACAGCTTCCTCGGCGAGGACCTCGATGTGCTCGTCGACGACGTCTACTCGCGCATCGACGAGACCAACCCGCCCGGCCGCGTGATCTGCCGCGGCAAGATGCAGCAGATCGGCGTCGACGAGGACCGCTTGTCCGGCAACCGCAACGCGGCCTGGGACGAGCGCGACTACATGAAGGACGTCAAGAACGTCCACGCCGCGGCGCTGCTCGCGCACGGCAACAACGACTTCAACGTCATGACCAAGAACGCGGCGCAGTTCTACGACGCGCTCAAGGCGCAGAACGTCCCGCACCAGTTCTACTTCCATCAGGGCGGCCACGGCGGCGCCCCGCCGGACGCGATGATCAACCGCTGGTTCACGAAGTACCTGTGGGGCCAGGACAACGGCGTGCAGAACCTGCCGAAGTCGTGGGTCGTGCGCGAGACGGCGACCTGCCCGGCGCGCCAGACGACGGTGACGGGCGACCAGTCCAACACCGCCACGCTGACGGTCGCGAGCAGCGCGCCGTTCATGGTCGGCCAGACGCTGACCATCCCGGTGACCGCCGCCAACGGCACGATCAGCAACCCGACCAGCGTCATCACCAACATCCCGGACGCCACGCACGTGACGATCACGGCCGCGGTCGCCACCGCCGCCGGCTCCAAGGTCGCCAACGGCGCCACGGTGTTCCTGGCCTGCAACACGGCCAACCCGACCCCGTACACCGAGTGGCCGGACCCGACGGCCGCCAACGTCACGCAGAAGCTCGGCACGGGCGGCAACACCCGCGGCAAGCTCGGCTTCGTCGGCGCCGCGGCCGGCACGACCGAGGGGCTGACCGACGACTTCAGCATCGCCGACACGACGCTGCGCGACGCGGCCACGTCCCAGAACCGCCTGATCTACCAGACGAACATCACGACCAAGGACGTGCGCATCTCAGGCACGCCCCACGTGTCGCTGAACCTGGCGTTCTCCAAGCCGAAGGCGAACCTTTCGGCGGCGCTCGTCAGCTACCCGGCGAGCGGCGGCGCGGGCACGATCATCACGCGCGGCTGGCGTGACCCGGAGAACCGCAACTCCGACTACGTGTCCGACCCGATCACGCCGGGCACCTTCTACCAGGTCGATTTCGACATGCAGCCCAAGGACGCGATCATCCCGGCGGGCAACCGCCTGGCGCTGATGGTGTTCTCCAGCGACCAGCAGTACACGATCCACCCGGCCGCGGGCACGCAGTTGACGCTCGACCTCGGCAAGAGCTCGTTCACGATCCCGGTCGTCGGCGGGTCCGACCTCCTCGCGTCCGCCACGGGCAACGCGATGGGTGACGCGGGCGGCACCGTCCCGGCGACGCTGTCCCTGACGATGGGCGCCCCGGCGAGCTTCGGCGCGTTCACGCCGGGCGTCGCGAAGGAGTACTCGGCGTCCACGACGGCGACGGTCATCAGCACGGCGGCCGACGCGACGCTGAGCGTCGCCGACGCCAGCTCCGATCACCCGGGCTACCTGGTCAACGGCGCCTTCGCGCTCGCGCAGCCGCTGCAGGGCCTCGGTGTCGTCAAGACGTGGAGCGCCCCGACCTCGAACGAGTCGGTGCCGATCACGTTCAAGCAGCAGATCAACGCCAATGACGCGCTGCGGACGGGCACGTACAGCAAGACGCTGACGTTCACCCTGTCCACCACAACCCCGTAATTCGCATAGCCCGGGCGTGGAGACATCTCCGCGCCCGGGTAGTGCTCTCATTTCACCTTCACGTCAAACTCCCTCGTGATTCACAACGAGGGGGTAACGAGGGTGATCGGAAAGAGTCTGGTGCTGGGTGGGACGATCGTCCTGTCCGCACTGGTCGGGACTGCACAGGCGGATCTGAAGGCGCCTGCGGCGGCTGCCGCGAAGACGACGGCGCTGGCCGCGCCGGCGGTGCCGACGTTCGTCAACGGCCTGGCACAGCCGGTGTTCGCCACCGCGACCGCGGACTGGGTCAACTACGAGCTCTGGGTCGAGTCGAGCTTCGACTCCGACCGCGACGGCAAGAACGACCGCATCCACGTCGACGTCTCGCGCCCGAAGGAGACCGACACCGACGGCCTCAAGGTCCCGGTGATCTTCGAGGACAGCCCGTACTACGCGGGCGGCAGCGCGTCGCCGAACTTCAGCGTCGAGCACGAGCTCGGCCAGGCCCCCGCGGCCCGCATCCGCGCGCCGTACTTCACCGCCGGCAACACCAGCCCGCGGATCAGCACCGCGTACGAGTCCTACTGGGTCCCGCGTGGGTACGCGGTCGTCCACGCCGAGTCGCCCGGCTCCGGCCATTCCGACGGTTGCACCACCTCCGGCGCGCGCAACGAGACGCTCGGCGCCGTCGCCGTGATCGACTGGCTCAACGGCCGCGCGAAGGGCTACACGACCCGCACCGGCACCGAGGAGACCTCCGCCGCCGCCTGGCACAACGGCAAGACGGGGATGATGGGCACCTCCTACAACGGCACGATCCCGGTCGCCGCAGCCACGACCGCCGTCCAGGGCCTCGAGGCGATCGTCCCGGTCGCGGCGATCTCCGACTGGTACGACTATTACCGCGCCAACGGCCTCGTCCGCGCGCCGCACTCCGCCCAAGGCGGCCAGAACGGCAACAACGGCTATCTCGGCGAGGACCTCGACGTGCTGGCCGAGTACACCTACTCGCGCGCCGACGAGGCGCCGGGCCCGCGCACCAAGTGCTGGCCGATCATCGACGAGATCACGGCCAACGAGGACCGGCTCTCCGGCAACCGCAGCGCGTTCTGGGACGAGCGCAACTACATGAAGGACGCGGACAAGATCAAGGCCGCGACGCTGCTCGTCCACGGCAACAACGACTTCAACGTCATGACCAAGAACGCGGCGCAGCTGTGGGACGTCCTGAAGCGCAACAACGTCCCGCGCCAGTTCTACTTCCACCAGGCCGGCCACTCCAACCCGCTGCCGAACGAGATGGCCAACCGCTGGTTCACCAAGTACCTGTGGGGCCAGGACAACGGCGTGCAGAACCAGCCGAAGTCGTGGGTCGTGCGTGAGGCCGACCAGTGCCCGCCGCGTACCACCACGCTCTCCGCGGCGGCGGCCGCGAGCACCACGGTGACGGTCGCCGACGCCGGCGCCCTGCAGGTCGGCAACACGGTCACGATCCCGTCCAACACGGCGCGCGTGATCAACGCGATCAGCGGCAACACGCTGACGCTCGCCGGGACGATCACGGCGCCGGCCGGGGCGACCGTCTCGTTGGTGTGCGGCACCACGAACCCGACGCCGTACGCCGACTGGCCCGATCCCGCCACGTCCGACGCCACGCTGCGCCTCCAGGCCGGCGGCGCCGGCCGCGGCGCGCTCACGTTCGACCTGGCGCAGCCGGGCACGGAGACGCTGACCGACGACGCCACGATCGCGGGTACGACGCTGATGAACGCGGCGACCTCGCCGAACCGGCTGATCTACCAGACCGACCCGCTCAAGAACGCGATCCGCATCTCGGGCTCGCCGAAGGTCTCGCTCAACGTCGCCTTCTCCAAGCGGGCGAACTTCAGCGCCGCGCTCGTGTCCTTCCCGGAGGGCTCAGGCGCCGGCACGATCGTGACCCGCGGGTGGATGGACCCGGAGAACCGCAACTCCGACTATGTCTCCGAGCCGACCATGCCCGGAACGTTCTACCGCCTGAACTTCACGATGCAGGCCAAGGACGCCGTGATCGCCGCCGGCCGTCGTCTCGCGCTGATGGTGTTCTCGAGCGATCGCGAGTACACGATCCGCCCGGCCGCGGGCGCGCAGGTCTCGCTCGACCTGGCCAACAGCACGTTCACGATCCCGGTCGTGGGCGGCTCCGGCGCGCTGGCGCCGGCGATCGGCGAGGGCATCACGCAGGTGCAGGCGCCCGTGAGCGGGAGCGTCCCGGCGACGCTGTCGCTGACGCTCGGCGCGCCCGCCAACTTCGGCGCGTTCATCCCGGGCACGACGAAGGAGTACACGGCCTCCACGATGGCGAACGTGGTCTCGAGCGCGGGCGACGCGGCGCTCACGGTCGGCGATCCCGGTCGCCTGGCCAACGGGGCGTTCACGCTGCCGGAGCCGCTCCAGGTCTCGTTCTCGAAGTCCGCCTGGAACGGGCCCGTGTCCAATGACAGCGTCACGATCGGCTTCAAGCAGCTCGTGAAGGCGACCGACGCGCTGCGCACGGGGACCTACTCCAAGACGCTGACGTTCACCCTGTCGACGACGACACCGTAGTTCGCGCCGGGGTCCGCCGGAACCGTCCGGTGGACCCCATCCGCGCGCCCTCGCGCACGAACAGGAAGAGCACGATCGCGGCGGCGATCAGCCCGGCGTCGACGAACACCGCGGCCGCCCAGCCGCCGGTCGCGTCGCGCAGGGCGCCGGACACCGCGGGGGAGAGCACCGCGCCGATCTCCCCGATCAGGTTGTTCATGCCGAAGGCCGTGCCGAGGTGCTCCGGGGCGGCGATCTCGGACACCATCGCGTGCGCGATCGGCTGCATCGCGTTGAAGAACGTCGACGCGCTGAACAGCAGCGCCGCCATCACCCAGACGTTGGCGCCGCCGGCCGCGACGACGAACCCGAAGATCACCGTCAGCACGAGCTGGGCGGAGGTGAACGCGATCAGCAGCGGCTTGCGGCCGTGACCGGAGCGCACCGCGACGTCGCTCAACCAGCCCCCCACCGGGAAGCCGAGGATGCCGGCACCCGCGTTGAAGGCCGCGATCATGGCGCTGCGGGCGAAGCTCGACCCGGCGGCGTCGGCGACGATCGAGACCGACCAGAAGCCGAAGAACCACAGGTTCCACAGGACCGCGATGAACGCGAGGTTGATCAGCACGAGGTCGCGCGACCGCAGGACCGCGCCGACGTCGCTGTTGCGGCGGCTGAAGACGAAGGCGACGAGGATCAGCGCGAGGCAGACCTCGAGGACCGCGATCCAGAGGTCGCTCAGCCCGGCGGCGTCGCCGACGAAGTAGACCGCCATCACCGCGGCCAGGCCGATCGCGCTGAAGCCCATCAAGTGCAACGCGGCGCGGCCGTACGGCAGGCCGCGCGCCTCGCGGCGGAAGTACGCGAAGCAGGCCAGGCCGACGACGAGCGTCGCGGCGCCGAGGATCAGGAACGGCATCCGCCAGGCCTGCGCGGCCGCGAAGACGTCGCCGCCGAGCTTGATCATGTCCGGCGCGAACACGACCGCGATCGTGATGCCGATCGACAGTCCGGTGATCACGACGCCCATGCCGAGGCTGCGCTTCTCCGGCGGCGTCTTCTCGGCGATCAGCGAGCGGTCGTTGGAGTAGAACGCGCCCTCACCAAGGCCGGTGATCACGCGCACCGCGATGAACGCCACGATGCCGGACACGACGCCGGAGAGCATGGTCGCGATGCCCGCCCACACGAGGCTGACGACGATCAATGTCCTGTGGCCGTACTTGTCGCCCAGATACCCGCCGGGGAACTGGGTGAGCATGTAGCCGGCGAAGAACAGGCCGCCGATGAGGCCGCCGAGGGCGTAGGGCTTGTCCGCGTCCGCGAGGAACGCGACGTTGTTGTCGATCATCCAGGTGACGACCGGGCCGGTGAGGGCGCGGTCGGCGGCGCTGACGGTCCATCCGAGCAGGAGGAACACCCACAGCGTCCGGTAGGCGGGCCAGGTGCGCATGCGGACCGGGCTACCCACAATGACCTGACAATTAGCGGAGTTCTACGCTGCACTGATGTCCGCCGCCGCTCCCACCCTTCCTGCCTTCGATCCACGCGATCCACTCTCGCTCGACGGCCTGCTCGACGACGAGGAACGCCTGATCCGCGACACCGTGCGCCAGTACGTGCGCGAGAAGTTCCTTCCGCACGTCGCGGGGTACTTCGAGAACGGCTCGCTGCCGGAGAGCACGGGGAAGGAGCTCGGCGACCTCGGCCTGCTCGGCATGCACCTGCAGGGCTACGGCTGCGCGGGTGCGTCGGGGACCGCCTACGGCCTGACGTGCCTGGAGCTCGAGGCGGGTGACTCCGGGCTGCGCTCCTACTGCTCCGTGCAGGGGTCGCTGGCGATGTTCGCGATCTACCGCTGGGGCTCGGAGGAGCAGAAGCAGCGGTGGCTGCCCGGGATGGCGGCGGGGACGACGATCGGCTGCTTCGGGCTGACCGAGCCCGACGCGGGCTCCAACCCCGCGGGCATGCGCACACGCGCGAAGAAGGTCGGGGACAAGTGGGTGCTCAACGGCACCAAGATGTGGATCACCAACGGCTCGCTGGCGGACGTGGCCGTGGTGTGGGCGCGCAACGAGGAGGGCAAGGTCAACGGCTTCCTCGTCGAGAAGGGCATGCCGGGCTTCACCGCGCCGGTCATGCACGGCAAGCTCTCGCTGCGGGCGAGCGTGACGTCCGAGCTCGTGCTCGACGGCGTCGAGGTGCCGGAGGCCAACCGGCTGCCGGAGGCGACCTCGCTGCGCGCGCCGCTCTCGTGCCTGAACGAGGCGCGCTACGGGATCGTCTGGGGCGCCGCCGGTGCCGCGCGCGCGTGCTACGAGGCCGCGCTGGACTACGCCAAGACCCGCGTGCAGTTCGACAAGCCGATCGCCGGCTTCCAGCTCACGCAGGCCAAGCTCGTCGACATGGCGGTCAAGGTCAACCAGTCGATCATGCTCGCGATGCACCTCGGCCGCCTGAAGGACGCGGGCACGCTGAAGACCGAGCAGGTGTCGTTCGGCAAGTACCACAACGTGCACACGGCGCTCGACGTCGCCCACACCGCCCGCTCAGTGCTCGGCGCCAACGGGATCACGCTCGAGTACCCGGTGCTGCGCCACGCCAACAACCTGGAGAGCGTGTACACGTACGAAGGCACGCACGAGATGCACACGCTGATCCTGGGTCAGGCGATCACGGGGCTTCCCGCTTTCACGTGATCGCGTTGTGGCCCGTGATCTCGCGGGCCACGATCAGCGACTGGATGGAGTCGGTGCCCTCGAAGGTGAAGATCGCCTCCATGTCGGCGTGCTGGCGGGCGACGTGGTTCTCCAGGAGGATCCCGTTCCCGCCGAGGATGTCGCGCGCCATGCCGACGATCTCGCGCGCCTTGGCGGCGTGGTTCATCTTCGCCAGCGACGCCATCCCGGCCGTGAGGCGGCCGTCGTCGGCGAGTTCGCTCAGCCTCAGACAGAGCAGCTGCATCGCGGTGATCTCGGCCAGCATGCGGCTGAGCTTGTCCTGAACGAGCTGGTAGCTCGCGATCGGCTTGCCGAACTGCTCGCGCCGCTGCGCGTAGCTCAACGCCGACTCGTAGGCGCCGATCGCCATCCCGAGCGCGCGCCAGGCGACGGTGTAGCGGGTCCTGGACAACACGCCGGCGACGTCGCGGAAGTTCCGGCACCCGGGGAGCTTGTTCGCGGCCGGCACGCGGACGTCGTCGAGCTCGATGTCGGCCTGCCACACGGCCCGCAGCGCGGTCTTGCCGGTCATGACCGTCGCGTTGTAGCCGGGGGTGCCCTTCTCGACGAGGTAGCCGCCGACGTGGCCGTCCTCGTCGCGCGCCCACACGATCACGACATCGGCGATCGTGCCGTTGCCGATCCACCGCTTGCGCCCGCGCAGGACCCATTCGTCGCCGTCGCGCCGCGCGCTGGACTCCAGCCGTACCGCGTCGGAGCCGTGGTCGGGCTCGGTCAGCGCGAACGCGCCGATCGCGTCCAGGTCCGCCATCGGCGGCAACCACCGCGCCTTCTGCTCCTCCGAGCCGAGTAGAGCGATCGACTGCATCGCGAGGTTGCTGTGCACGCCGAAGAACGTCCCGACGCTCCCGTCCGCGCGCGCCCACTCCATCGAGATCAGACCGGCCGCGGTCGCGCTCATCCCCGGGCAGCCGTAGCCCTCGACCGTCCCGCCCGCCATGTGCAGCGCGGCGATCTTCGGCACGAGCTCGAACGGGAACTCGGCCAGCTCCCAATAGCCGTTGATGATCGGCGTGACCTCCGCCGTACAGAACTCGCGCAGGCGATCCCGGATCGTCCGCTCTTCGTCGGTGAGCTTCTCGTCGAGCAGGTAGAAGTCGGTCACCGCCCGGAGTGTGCCACCGTTGACCCATGGACCTGCGCAGTGCCGTCGAGGCGGGGTGGGACCACCAGCTGGAGCTGCTGACCGCCCTGGTGCGGTCACCGAGCACGCTGGGGCGCGAGCGCGACGCGCAGGAGCTCGTCGCCGCCGAGCTCGCCGACATCGGGCTCTCGCCGCAGATGTGGGACGTGGCCGAGATCGGCCCGGCCGGGTCGCCGCCGCTGATCGACTACACCCGCCGGCCGAACGTGACCGCGCTGCGCCGCGGGACGGGTGGCGGCCGCTCGCTCACGTTCAACGGTCACATCGACGTCGTCCCGGTCGGCGTGGAGCGCAACTGGTCGTATGACCCGTGGGGCGCGACGGTCGACGGCGACCGCATGTACGGCCGCGGCGCGGCGGACATGAAGGCCGGCGTCGTCGCGATGCTGGGCGCGCTGCGGGCCCTGCGCGACGTCGAGCTGCGCGGCCGGATCTGCGTCGAGAGCGTGATCGAGGAGGAGTGCACGGGCAACGGGGCGGCCGCGTGCCGGGCGCGCGGCCCGCGCACCGACGCCGCGGTGATCCCCGAGCCGTTCAACCACCTCGCGCTGCGTGAGCAGGTCGGCGTGCTGTGGGCGACCGTCACGGTCACGGGCAAGGCCGCCCACGCCGAACGGGCGCACGAGGCGTCGAACGCGGTCGTGAACGCGCTGCCGGTGATCGAGCGCATCCGCGAGTTGGAGCGCATCGTCAACGTCAACGCCCCGCTGCGCCTCAACTACAACGTCGGCGTCGTCCGGGCGGGCGACTGGGCCTCCTCGGTGCCGGAGGAGTGCGTGCTCGAGGTGCGCCTCGCCGCCTCGCCCGGCGAGGACCTCGCGGCGGTGCGCGAACGGTTCGAGGCGGCGGTCGGCGCGCCGGTCCAGTGGCGCGGCTTCCAGGCCCGCGGCTTCTCCCTCGCCGGCACCGAGCCGATCTTCGACGTCCTCGGCCGCGCGCACACCGCCGTCCACGGCGAGCCGCTCGAGCTCCTGGCCTTCACCGGCACGACGGACGCCCGCGCGTTCGTCGTCCACGACGAGACGCCCGCGACGTGTTACGGCCCGATCGGCGGCAACCTCCACGCCCCCGACGAGTGGGTGGATCTCGAGAGCGTCAAAGCCACCACGCTCGTGCTGGCGCAGTTCGCCGCCGAATGGTGCGGCTGAGTATTGTCGCCGCCTTGGATCCGCTGAGCCTTCCGCCGGACGAGCTGCGCCGCCTCGGCCATCACGTGTGGGACCGGCTGGTCGACCGCTGGGAGCAGCTCGACGCGGAACCGCCGATCGCCAGGATCGATCCCGGTTTCGACGACCGCAGCATCGCGCCGTGCAACGACGGGCCGGGCGACCCGCGGGCGACGATCGACGAGCTCTTCGACGACATCCTCACGCGCGGGATGCGCGCCGAGCACCCGCGGATGTTCGCCCGCGTCTCCAGTCCCAGCAATCCGGTGTCGGTGCTCGGCGACCTGATCGGCACCGGCCACAACACGTTCGCGGGCAGCTGGACGGGCGGTGGCGGCGCGTCGGCGGTCGAGCTCGCCACGCTCGACTGGCTGCGCTCCTGGATGGGGATGCCCGAGAGCACCGAGGGCGTCCTGGTGTCCGGCGGCAGCGTCGGCACGCTCACCGCGCTCGCCGCGGCCGCGCATGACCGCGTCGACGACCGCGACCAGGCGACCGCCTACGTGCAGGAGCACACCCACGCCGCGATCACGAAGGCGTGGCGCATCCTCGGCTTCAACCCCGCCAACCTGCGCGTCCTGAAGGCCGATCCGGACCACCGGCTGCAGCCGGCGGCGATCGACGCCGCGGTCCGCCTCGATCGCGAAGCCGGCCTCGCGCCCTTCGCGCTCGTCGGAACGGCCGGCACCACGAGCACCGGCTCGGTCGACCCGCTCAACGACCTCGCCGACGTCGCCCAGCGCGAGGGACTGTGGTTCCACGTCGACGGCGCGTACGGCGCGCCCGCCCGGCTGACGCCGCAGGGCGAGGACCTGCTGGCGGGCATCGAGCGCGCCGACAGCCTCGTCATCGACCCGCACAAGTGGCTCTTCCAGCCGTACGAGATCGGCGCGGTGCTCGTCCGTCACACGGACCTCCTGCGCCACACGTTCACGCTCGACGGCGCCTACCTGCGCGACACCAAGACCGACTTCGTCGAGTTCCGCGAGCGCGGGCCGCAGCTCACCCGGGGCGCCCGGGCGCTGAAGCTCTACCTGTCGCTGCGGACCTTCGGCCTCGACGCGTTCCGCGACGCGATCGCCCGCTGCATCGCGCTGGCCGAGCACGCCGAGGCGACCTTGAGGGCCGATCCGGCGTGGGAGGTCGTCTCACCCGCCAGACTCGCGATCGTCTGCTTCCGTCGCACGGGCGCGACGGACGACCAGACCGACGAGATGGTCCGCCGCACGGTTGACGACGGCTACACGGCGCCGAGCACGACGCTGCTCGACGGGCGCAGCGTCGCTCGCCTGTGCACGATCAACCCGCGCACGACGAACGACGACATCGAGCGCACGCTCGTGCGCATGGCGACGTTCGCCTGAGGGGTCCGGGAGGGCCGGCGCACCGCCGGCCCTCCCTGCTCCAGGTGCCGCTCCTATCAGCCGAAGCTGGTCTGGTCAGGACAGAGCGGGAGGTCGGCAGGGGTCGCTCTTCGGGGGGTCCGTGAGGGATGCCGACCGCTTGGGCATCCCCATCGTAAACCGGTTGCAACCCGATGTGCAAGGTCCGTCGGACGGCATTTAAGAGCAACCCGCAAGCCTCACGTCAAAGTTCATAAGCGCTACCTCAGTTGGCGCGTTGACGCTCTTCTGTGAGGATGTCACGGCGCTGACGGGTACGCTTGGCTCCGACCATGCCCACCAGTTCATCAACCCCATCCGGTAATAGCCGGACCAGACCTCCAGGGGAGACCTCGGAGGCCCGGATCGCGAAAGCCCTCGCTCATCCGCTGCGGGCACGCATCCTGCAGCGGCTCGGCGAGCGTGTCGCGAGCCCGGGCGACCTCGCCGTGGAGCTGGGCGCTCCACTCGGCGTCGTCTCCTACCACGTACGCATGTTGCGCGATTACGACTGCGTCGAGCTCGTCCGCACCGAACCACGCCGCGGCGCGCTGCAGCACTTCTACAAAGCCACGGCCCGTCCGAACCTGGACGAGGACCAGTGGCGCACGCTGCCGTCAGGGCTGCGTCGCGAGCTGACCGGCGAGACGATCCAGGAGCTCGTCACCGATCTCGGGCAGGCGGCCGACGCCGGCACGCTCGAGGACCCGGACGTGGTGCTCTCGCGCACCCCGCTCGAACTCGACGCGCGCGGCTTCAAGAAGCTCAACAAGCTCCTCGCCAAGACGCACGAGCAGGCGCTGGCGATCGCCGCCGAGAGCGCCGAGCGCGGCTCCGAGACGGTCCTCGCGACCGAGCTCGGGCTTCTGCACTTCAAGCGCGGCTGAGAAGAGGGGCCCCGGACAACCCGGGGCCCCTCACTCAGATCAGCTGACCTTGACGGTCAGCTGCTTCGTCGTCTTGCCGCTCTTGAGCTTGAGCACGACCTTGGCGCCCTTCTTCAGGGCCTTGGTCGAGCGCAGCGTGAGCGTGACCTTCTTCTTGCCGGTCTTCGCCGCCGAGGCCGTCTTGTGGCCCTGGAGGCGGATCGTCCCGCTGATCTTCGCGGTCGTGTTTGAGGACACGGCGCAGGTGATCGACTTGCGGTTGGACGCCAGCTTGCACGCCGCCGCGAACGCGACGCCGGCCTTCGTGACGATGACCGGTGCGGCCGAGGTCGTGGTCGTCGTGGTCGTCGTCGTGGTCGTCGTCGCCGGAGTGCTGATGATCAGCGCGGCCGAGGTCGCGTCACCACTGCCGGCGTCGTTGGTCGCCGTGATCCGGCACGCGACGCCCTGGCCGATGTCGGCCGTGACGGGCGTGTACGTCGGCGACGTCGCGCCGGCGATGACGACGCCGTTGCGCAGCCACGCGTACTCGAGCTTCTTCGGCGAGTTCAGGAAGCCGCCGTTGATGCAGCTCAGCTGCGAGCCGACCGTCGGCGTGCCCACCAGCGACGGCGGGTTGACCGGGACCGGCGTCTGCGGACGGGCGTCGCCGTCGAGCACGTTGAGCAGCAGCGTGCGGGTCGACTTGTTGCCCGCCTTGTCCACGGCCTCCGCGGTCAGCGTCACCACGCTGCCGACGGCCGAAGCCGGCGGCGTGTAGCGGAACTGGAACGGATAGACCTCGGTGCGCTGGATCAGCGTGTCGCCGACCTTGAGGTCGACGTAGTCCATGTCGCCGCGCTCGTCGTACGCGGTCACCTCGACCTCGACCGGGTCCTGCGGGGTCGCGGTCGAGAGGGCGGCCGGGTACTTGAAGCCGACGATCGTCGGCGCCGTGGTGTCGGCGGTCGCGGGCAGCAGGTAGGCCATCGCCCGCTTGACCAGCTCGTTGCGCGACGTCTGGTCGGCCTGCTCGAGACCGAAGCCGAACGTCACCGCGTCACGCGTCGAGATGATCGCGCCACCGGACGTGGTGTAGGTCACCGGCGTCTGGAAGTCGGCCTGGACCGTCTCCGCGCGCAGCGGCTCGTTGGTCGGGCCCCAGTTGCGCAGACGCAGCGGGATGCGCGGCTGCGGGAACGCGGTGCCGTCGGCGTTCTGGTTCGGGTCGTTGGTCGAGCCCTCGTCCAGCGTGACCGGGGCCATGCCGGCGAAGAGCCCGCCGGCCGCGGCCGCGACCGGGTAGTTCTGGATGTTCGGGTTGTTCGAGTTGGCCGTCGTCTGCAGCGTGACGCCGACGCCGGACTGGCGGCCGATGACGCCCAGGTAGTTCTGCCAGGTGTCGTTGGAGATGCCGCGCGAACGCTGCCAGGCCGTGCCCGGCGTGTCGTCGTCGCCGGAGTTGTTCTCCGGGTAGTAGAAGCCGTACAGCTTGTCCGGCGTCCAGTTGTACGGGCCCGTCGCCGACAGGCTCGCGCTGTTGGAGGTGAAGATCTGGTGGACGTTGCGGCCGTCGACCAGGAGCTTGCCGCCGTTGTTGGCGTACTCGCGCAGCTCCAGCATCACCTTGTGCGCCCACGGGGCCATCTCCATCGAGCCCGTCTGGGTCGTGGCGGTGGCGATCCGGCGCGGGTTGGTGTCCGTCGCCTCCTGCGGGATGAAGTCGTCGCCGGTGTAGTAGTTGACGGCGTCGAAGTGCGACAGCACGCCCAGGTTCGTCGGGTACTTGAACCGCGTGTCGCTGGCGTAGACCTGGCCGCCCCACAGCGGCGGCGCGTCGACGTTGAACGTCTCGACCTCGTAGCCGGCGGCCTCGAGGGCGGCGACGTGCTGCGCCAGGTAGCGCGGCGCGGTGGCGTAGCCGGGCGTCACGTTCGGCGAGACGCCGGTGTAGTCCTCGGCGGCGACGACGAGCACGCGCTTCTTGGCGGTGCCGCCGGCGGGCACGGCGTCGGGCAGCGCCTCGACGCGGTAGCGGAACTCCTTCTGCAGGCCGCCCGCCTTGACGACCACGTCGACGATGTCGCCGGCCGCGATGTTGCGGGTGCCGATGACGCCGGGGAACGTCGCCTGACGGCGCTCGAAGTAGTAGCCCTTGACCTCGTTGTAGCGCTCGCCCGCGGGCGCGGCGGTCATCGGGATGGTCACGTTGCCGTTCTGGCCGACGACGCTGACGGTGATGTCGGCGTCACCGAGCTCCTTGCGGATCGTGGCCTCGATGACCTGCTTGCCGCCATAGGAGACGTCGAAGCGGTTGAGCTGGATGTCCTGGGTCGGCTTGACCTGGTAGTGGCTCGGGTCGTTGTCGAAGCTCTTCGGGCGACCCAGGTTCTTGATCGAGCCCGCCACGTTGAGAGCGAACGCGAGGTTCTTCTGGAAGACGGCCGCGATCTTGGACTCGTTGTCCGGCGAGGCGAACTGGTTGCAGCCCGACGGCTCGCCGAGCGTGGCGCACGTGTCCATCTCCGGCGTCCAGCCGATGATGCCGTAGTTCATGTACGCGTTGTCGATCGTGTCGCCGTTGGACTCGTAGAGGTCCGACGAGTGCTGCGAGCGGTACGGGAACACGGCCTCGTCGCCGTCGGTGCCGGTGATGGCGTCGAACAGCGTCGAGTCGGGCGGGTAGTAGTCGGTCGTGTAGGAGACCGGCGTCAGCAGCAGCTGGCCCGCGGAGTGGTAGTTGATGTTGGCCTCGAAGCCGATCCGGCGCTGGAGGCGGTCGATGCCGAGGTTCTCGGGCTCGGACAGCGCGTACGGGCCGCGGTAGGTCTCCGAGCTGAACGAGTTGGAGGCGCCCTCCTCGTCGATGCCGCGCTTGGCCGGGTAGTTGCGGTTCGGGTCGACGCCGTCCTGGCTGTTGCCGTAGATGCCGTTGGCGTCGTTGTCGCGCAGCGTCTTGCGCCAGAAGCGGTTGTCGTCGGCGGTGCGCACGCGGTAGTCGCACGGGACCTGCGCGGCGCCGAGGCCGCAGGTGAAGGTGAAGTCGTAGCCGTCCGGGTTCTGGATCGGGACGAACCACAGCTCACGATCGGAGATCAGGCGCTGGATCTCCGGGTCGTTCTTGTGCTCGGCGAACCAGATCGGCAGGCGGCGGCCCATCTCGGCCGCGATCCACTCACGAGCGTGGTTGACCGCGGAGAACAGGATCGCGGGACGCGAGCCGTCGGCGACGTTGCGCGCGTTCGCGGTCATCTTGATCGTGTAGAGCGGCTTGCCGAGCGTCGACGTGCCGTACTGCTCGAGCTTCATCACGTCGGGGTTGGCCGCCGCGAGCGCCTTCATCTCGTCGGCGATGCCGCCCGGCTCCATGTAGGAGCGATAGACGTTGAAGAACGGGTTCGGGCTGTCCCCGAGCGCGGCGCTCTTGGCGACCGGCTTGTCCACCGGGAGCGCGGCGAGGTCGATGCCGTCGGCCTCGAGCGCCTTCTTCTGGCTGTCGGAAGCGATCAGCTCGACGTCCTGGAGCCCCGCGTCGCCGTTGGCCCCCGCCTCCTGCACGTCGTAGCCCTGCGTCTTCATGTCCGCGACCTGGGCCGCGGATACCGTCGCCTTGTACGGCGACAGCGTGTCGGCAGCATGAGCAGCCGAAGGCGCCAGTGCCAGCGCGACCAGCGGCGCGAGCATCAGCGCGGATGCGCGTGAGCGCATTCACAACCCCCCTGTTGGATTAAATCCTCCCCGAGTCCCAGTAATGGGACCTTGCTCCCATTAATCACTCAGAGAGTTGCCAGGGGCAACACATGGACCGTGGAGGTCCCTAAACGACCGACTAGGTCTTTCGGCAGGCTTCGCAGCTGCCGTGCAGCGTGACGTCGTGGTCTGAGACGTCGAACGCGACGCGGTCGGCGAGCCCGCGGATCGCGCGTTCCAGCGCGTCGTCCTGGAAGGGCTCGAGGCGGCCGCAGCCGTCACACACCAGGTGGTGGTGGTGCTCGTTCTCGTGGTGCGGGCGCTGCGGCTCGTAGCGCGCGACGCCGTCCCCGACCTCGACGCGCGACAGCAATCCGAGCGTGACCAGCTCGTCGAGCACGCGGTAGATCGAGGCGCGTCCGACGCGCCGTCCCTCGCGCTCGCGCAGGCGGTCCTCGATGTCCAGCGCCGAGAGCGCGCACGGCTGCTCGTCCAGCAGCTCGATCACGACCTGGCGCGCGCCGCCGCGCCGGTAGCCGGCGTCGCTGAGCCGCTCGAGCGCGTGCTCGGACCACGCTTGCCGGGTGTGAGCCATCACCGCTGATTGTAGGCGCGTGCGAGGTCCGCCTCGATGCGCTGGGCGGTCTCGAGCAGCGGCGGCAGCAGCGTCTCCTGCACGTCCTGCGCGCTGACCCGGCTCGCGTGCGCGGAGACGTTGACGGCGGCGATCGTGCGACCGCTCGCGTCGTGCACCGGGGCCGCGATCGAGCGCAGGCCCTCCTCGAGCTCCTGGTCCACGAGCGCCCAGCCCTGCTCGCGCACCCTGTCGAGCTCGGTCGCGAGCGCGTCGGCGTTGTCGATCGCCCGCGGCGTCAACGGCACGATCTCCGCGCGGTCCAGGTAGGCCGCCAGGTCGGGCTCGGGGAGGCCCGCGAGCAGTACGCGGCCCATCGAGGTCGCGTAGGCGGGGAAGCGGGTGCCGACGTTGATCGCCACGCGCATGATCCGGCTCGTGGGCACGCGGCCGACGTAGACGATCTCGTCGCCGTCGAGCACCGAGATCGAGCTCGACTCGCGCAGCTCGGCCGCGAGGCGCTCGAGGTGCGGCTCGGCGACCTCGGGCAGCGTCAGGCTCGACAGGAACGCGTAGCCGAGGTCGAGCACGCGCGGCGTGAGCGCGAACTGCTTGCCGTCGGTGCGGACGTAGCCGAGGTCGACCAGCGTGAGCAGGAACCGGCGCGCCGCGGCGCGGGTCAGCCCGGTGCTGCGGGCGACGTCGGAGAGCGTGAGCTCGGGGTCGTCGGCGCCGAACGCGCGGATGACCGCGAGGCCGCGTTCGAGCGACTGGACGAAGTGCTCGGCGCGTTCACTCATCCAAGGTCTTCTGCGCGATCGCCATCGCGCTGTTGGCCGCGGGCACGCCCGCGTACACGGCGGTGTGCATGATCACCTCGCGGATCTCCTCCGGCGTCAGCCCGTTGGTGATCGCGGCGCGGACGTGCATCGGGAGCTCGTTCTCGGCGCGCAGGGCGGTCAGGATGGCGAGCGTGATGCAGGAGCGCGTCCTACGGTCCAGCCCGTCGCGCGTCCAGACCTCGCCCCAGGCGCTGCGGGTGATCATCTCCTGGAACGGGCGGCTGAAGTCGGTGGCGCTCGCGGTCGCGCGGTCGACGTGCGCGTCCCCGAGCACCTCGCGGCGCACCTTCATGCCGGCCTCGTAGCGGGGGTCCATCACGCCTCCAGGTGCTCGAGCATGAGCCGGGTCACCTCGTCCGGCCGCTCGATGTTGATCAGGTGGGCGCCGTCGAGGACCTCCAGGCGTGCGCCGACGATCGCGTTCGCGATCACGGCGGCGTGCTCGGCGGGCGGCGTCGCCGGGTCGTGCGCGCCCGCGATGACGAGCGTGGGCGCGCGGATCTGCCCGAGGTTGGTGGTCAGGTCCATCTGCTCGATGATCGAGCAGGCGCTGGCGTACCCGTCGTCGTCGATGTCGACGAACATGTCGCGGATCCACTCCACGTCGTGTTGCGCGCGGTAGTCCTCGGTCAGCCAGCGGCCGAGCGTGGCGTCGACGATCGCCTGCGTGCCCTCCGCGCGCACGGTCTTCGCCCGGTCGACCCACATCTGTCTCGGGCCCATCTTCGGCGACGTGCACATCAGGATCAGCCGGTCCACCCGCACCGGCGCGGCGATGCCGAGCCACATCCCGGTCATCCCGCCCAGGCTCAGCCCGGCGAAGTGCGTCTTCTCGATGCCGAGATGGTTGAGCAGGTCGATCACGTCGCCGCCGGCGTCGTCGATCGAGAACGGGCCGCGCGGCGTGTCCGAGCCGCCGTGGCCGCGGGTGTCGTAGCGGATCACGCGGAAGCGCTCGGACAGCGCGTCGATCTGCGGGTCCCACATCCGGTGGGTGGTGCCGAGCGAGTTCGAGAGGACGAGCGGCGGCGCGTCCTCGGATCCGGTGATGACGTGGTGGGGAATCAACGGTGCTCCAATGCCTTGTCGACGAGCTGTGCGGCGGCGCCGACGTCGAGGTCGTCGCCGAGGTTCGCGCGCATCCGGGCGGCGTCCACCTCGAGGCCGGCCAGCGACTCGCGCAGCCACGCGGCGCCGCTGCCGACGGCGCGCAGGAGGTCGACCAGCGGCCGCCACTCGCTGTGCCAGGCACCGGCCGCGCGCTCGTGCTCCTGCACCATCGCGGCCAGCAGCGTGGCGACGTACCCCGGCGCCTGCTGGACGCAGCCGAGGGCGCTGATCGCCGCGATCGGGTTGTGCTTGTGAGGCATGCTGCTCGAGCCGCCTCCGCGGGCCTCGCGGACTTCACCGACCTCGGTCTGGGCGAGCAGCGTGATGTCCCGCGCGGGCTTGCCGATCGCGCCTGCCCCGACCCCGAGCGCGCCTGCCAGCTCGCCGATATGGCCGCGGCGGGTGTGCCACGGGATGGTCGGCGCGTCGAGTCCGAGCTCGCGCGCCAGGCGCGCGGTGAGCGCGGGGTCGCCGGTCCCCACGGGTCCCCCGAGCTGCACGTTGAGTGGGACGCGGCCGATGTCGTCGGCGGCCTCGTCGAGGCCGAGCATCCAGCCGGCGGCCTTGAGGCCGAAGGTCGTGGCGCGCGCGGCCTGCAGGAGCGTGCGGCCCATGATCGGCGTGTCGCGGTGCTGCTCGGCCAGGTTGGCGGCGGCGTCGGCGGCGGCGTGCAGGTCGTGCCGCAACGGGCCGAGCGCGCGCTTGGTCACGAGCATCGCCGCGGTGTCGACCGCGTCCTGGCTCGTCGCGCCGAGGTGCACGGGGGCGTCGGTGAGCTCTTTGAGTCGCTTGACCACGGCGCCCGCCGGGTTGCCGATGTCCGCCGCTCCCGCCCCGATCGCCCCGATGTCGAAGCGGTCGAGTTGGCAGACGGTCTGGATCTCGTTCGCCGCCTCGGCCGTGATCACGCCCATGTGCGCCTGCGCGCGGGCGAGCGCGGCCTCGAACTCGAGCAGCGCGAGCAGCCAGGCGCGGCCGTCGACGAGCGGCGCGACGCCGCCTTTGGAGAGGACGCCGGAGAAGACGTCGTCAGAGCTTGAAGAAGACGGTCTCACCCTCGCCTTGGACGTGGACGTCGAAGCGGTAGCCGTCGGTGGTCGGGCGCGCGATCAGCGTGTCGCGGCGCTCCTCGGGGACGCTCTCGAGGACGGGATCGCCCGTGTTGTCCTCGTCGGCGAAGTAGATGCGGGTGACGCAGCGGTTGAGCATGCCGCGGGCGAACACGCTCACGTCGATGTGCCGCGCCTGGCCGTCGCCGAGCAGGCCCGGCTTGAGCGTGAAGATCTCGTAGGCGCCGTCGTCGTCGGTCGGGCAGCGGCCGAAGCCGCGGAAACCCGGGTCGCCGAACTCGCCCTGGGCGTTCGCCTGCCAGGTCTCGATCAGCGCGTCGGGGATCGGGACGCCGTCGCCGTCATTGACGGTGCCGAAGATGCGGATGCGGCCTTCGGTGCCGTCGGGCACCACGTGCGGGCCGTCCGGCCACGGCAGACCGATCGCGAGGTACGGGCCGACGGTCTGCGACGGCGTCGTCACGCGTGCGGCTCCTCCGTGGGCGTGGCCTGTTCCCCGCGCAGGACGATGTCCCAGCGGAAGGCGATCGCCCACTGCTCCTCGGTCGATTCGTAGTCGAACGCGCTGATCATCCGCTTGGCCGCCTCCGGATCGCGGTCGGCGACGGAGTTGTACATGGGATCCTGGAAGAACAGCGGGTCGTCGGGGAAGTACATCTGCGTGACGAGCCGCTGGGTGAACGCCCGCCCGAACAGGCTGAAGTGGATGTGGGCGGGTCGCCAGGCGTTCGCGTGGTTGCCCCACGGGTAGGCGCCGGGGCGGATCGTGACGAAGCGGAAATAGCCCTTGTCGTCCGTCAGGCAACGGCCGGCGCCCGTGAAGTTCGGGTCGATCGGAGACGGCCAGTTGTCCCAGCGGTGCCGGTAGCGGCCGCCGGCGTTGGCCTGCCAGATCTCCACCAGCGTGTTCGGGACGGCGCGTCCGTCGTCCTCCTTGACGTGACCGTGGACGATGATCCGCTGGCCGATCGGCTCGCCCTCGTGCTGGCGGGTGAGGTCGTGGTCGAGTTCGCCCAGACGATCCTCGCCGAGCACTGGCGCGGTCAGCTCCGTCATGCGCTCGGGCAGGATGATCAGCGGCTGCTTCGGGTGGCGCAGGCGCGTGGACTTGTAGGGCGGGTAGTCGAGCGGCGGAACGGTCACACGGCCTCCAGGACGATCGCGAGACCCTGACCGACGCCGATGCAGATGGCCGCGACCCCGTACTTCCAGTTGTTCGCTTGCAGCGTGTAAGCCAGCGTGCCCAGGATGCGGCCGCCGGATGCGCCGAGTGGGTGGCCGATGGCGATCGCGCCGCCGTTGACGTTCACGCGGTCGGGGTCGATCGGCCAGCTGTTCACGCACGCGAGCGACTGCGCGGCGAAGGCCTCGTTGAGCTCGACGGCGTCGACGTCGTCCCAGGTGATCCCGGCTCTCGCGATGGCCTTGTTCGCCGCCTCGACGGGGCCGATGCCGAAGATGTCCGGGTCGACGGCGAAGGTGCCGCGGCCGGCGATGCGGGCGATCGGATCCTTCTTCGCTTTGGCGGCACCGGCCTCGCTCGCGACCAGGAGCGCGGACGCGCCGTCGTTGAGCGGGGAGGCGTTGCCCGCCGTGACGGTCCCGTCCTTGACGAACGCGGGCTTGAGCTTGGCGAGCTTCTCGAGGCTCGTGTCGGCGCGGATGCCCTCGTCGCGGAACAGCTCCGTCTCCGCCACCGCGATCACGTGCTCGTCGTAGAAGCCGGCCTTCCAGGCGGCGTCGGCGCGCAGGTGGCTCTTGAGCGCGAACTCGTCCTGCGCCTCGCGGGAGACGTTGTGGATGCCGGCGAGCTTCTCGGTGCTCTCGCCGAGCGAGATCGTCCACTGCGGCGGCATGTCCGGGTTGACCATCCGCCAGCCGAGGGTGGTGCTGAACAGCTCGCTGTTGCCCGCGGGGAAGGCGCGCTCCGGCTTCTGCAGCACCCACGGGGCGCGGCTCATCGACTCGACGCCGCCGACGAGGACGACGTCGGCGTCCCCGGTTTCGATCTGCCGGGAGGCGAGCATCGCCGCGTCGAGGCTCGAGCCGCAGAGGCGGTTGACCGTGTTGGCGGGGATGCTGGTCGGCAGGCCGGCGAGCAGGACGGCCATCCGGCCGACGTTGCGGTTGTCCTCGCCCGCGCCGTTGGCGTTGCCGAAGGCGACGTCGTCGATCTGCTGCGGGTCGAGGTCGGGCGCTCGGGAGAGCAACGCCTCGATGACGTGTGCGCCGAGGTCGTCCGGACGGACCTTGGCCAGGCCGCCGCCGAAGCGGCCGAAGGGGGTGCGGACGGCATCAAGGATGTAGGCGCTCATGCGTTGACCAGCTCTCGAAGGGCGTGCAGTTCGTCTTGGGTGGGCGGCTCGGTCGTCTTCAGGTCCGCGGCGATCTTGAGGTCCCAGCCCGTGGCGTCCTGCGCTTGTTGGGCGGTGATGCCGCTGTGCAGGTGGGTGAGCGTCAATTCTCGCGTCTCGGGGTCGGGCTCGAGGATGCCGAGGTCGGTGATGACCTTGGTCGGCCCCTTGCCTCTGAGCCCGAGGCGCTCGCGCGCGCCGGGGCCGTCGCCGTAGCCGACGCTCGTGATGAAGTCGACCTTCTCGACGAAGGCTCGCTTGGATTGCCGGACGATGACGATCACCTCGCCGCACGATGCGGCGATCTCGGGCGCGCCGCCCGCGCCGGGGAGCCGGACCTTCGGGTTCTCGTAGGCGCCGATCGCGGTCGTGTTGATGTTCGCGAACCGGTCGATCTGCGCCGCCCCGAGGAAGCCGACGTCGATCCGGCCGGGTTGGACCCAGTAGTTGAAGATCTCGGGGACGCCGACGACGGCGTCGGCGGTCTCGCCCAGCATGCCGTCGCCGATCGAGAGCGGGAGGCGGGGCGGCTTGGCGCCGATCGCGCCCGCCTCATAGACGAGCACGAGGTCGGGGTTGCTCGTCCGTCGCGCGAGGTTCGCGCCGGTGCTCGGCAGACCGATCCCGACGAAGCACGCGTTGACGCCGTCGAGTGCGCGGGCCGCGGCGATGGACATCATCTCGTCGGCTTCGTACGTCATAGCTGCTCCAGCCAGGTGTCGAACTGCTGCCTGTCCCGCGAGATGGCGTCCCAGGCCTTGTAGGCCTCGTTGTCGCGGTCGTAGTAGTCCTGCGCGTAGGACGGTCTGGCGCCGCCGGGGACGTGGGCGACCCGCGTGACGACCCAGCGCGGGAGGACGACGCCGTTCGGCCTCGGTTGGAGCTCGTCGACGATCTCCTCCACCGTGACGAGCGAGCGCTTGGCGCCGAGCACGGTCTCCTTCTGCACGCCCACCTGGCCCCAGAGCTGGACGTTGCCCTGCTTGTCCGCCTGCTGCGCGTGGATGATGCCGACGTCGAGGTCGAGCGCGGGGACCGCGGTGAGCTGCTCGCCGGTGAAGGGGCAGGTGATCGGCTTGATCGTGTCCGTGTGCTCGGGGAGCGACGTGCCGTTGTAGCCGCGCATCACGGCGAACGGGAGGTTGCTGGCCGCCGCCACGTACCGGTTCGCCATCCCCGCGTGGCTGTGCTCCTCGATCTCGAGCTCGTGCGTTTGGACCGCCTCCCTGAAGCGGTGCAGCGAGCCCACGCCCGGGTTCCCGCCCCAGGAGAAGATCAGCTTGCGTGCGCACCCGGCGCCGATCAGCTGGTCGTAGACGATGTCCGGCGTCATGCGCACCAGCGTCAGCTCGCGCTTGCGCTGGCGGATGATCTCCTGCCCGGCGGCGACCGGGATCAGGTGGGTGAAGCCCTCCAGCGCCACGGTGTCCCCGTCGTTGACCAGGTCTCGGACGGCGTCGGCGAGGGACGTGATCTCAGCTTGTGTTCGCATAGTGAACGGAGGTTCGTAAAGCGAACGGTATCAGGTATTGTTCGGTTCGATGCGTACCCAGGTGGCGATCGTGGGAGGCGGCCCGGCCGGCCTGATGCTCGGCCGGCTGCTCGAGCTGCGCGGGATCGAGAGCGTCGTGATCGAGCGGCGCGACCGCGCGTACGTGGAGCAGCGGGTGCGGGCGGGCGTGCTCGAGCAGGCGACGATGGATCTGATGGACGAGGTCGGCCTCGGCGCGCGCATGCACGCTGAGGGGCTCGTCCACGAGGGCGTCGAGCTGCGCTTCGACGGCGTGGGGCACCGGATCGCGTTGAGCGAGTTGACCGGCGGGCGAGCGATCACGATCTACGGGCAGCAGGAGGTCGTCAAGGACCTGATCGGGGCGCGTCTGGAGTCCGGGCTCCCTTTGTTGTTCGAGGTCTCGGACGTGTCGGTCGATCCGGCGGGGACGGTTCGGTTCACGCACGACGACGTCGCGCACGTGTTGGAGGCCGACGTGATCGCCGGCTGCGACGGCTTCCACGGCGTCTGCCGGCCGACGATCGCTTCGGCCCTGACGGTGTACGAGCGCGAGTACCCGTTCGGCTGGCTCGGGATCCTCGCCCACTGCGAGCCGTCGTCGGAGGAGTTGATCTACGCGCACCACGAGCGCGGGTTCGCCTTGGCGTCGATGCGCTCCCACGAGGTCACGCGCATGTACCTGCAGTGCGCGCCGGACGAGGACGCTTCCGCTTGGTCTGACCAGGAGATCTGGAACGAGCTCGACCGCCGCTTCGGCATGTCGGTCAACCGCGGCGACGTCTTCGAGAAGGGCGTGACCCCGATGCGCTCGTTCGTCGTGGAGCCGATGCAGCACGACAAGCTGTACCTGGCCGGCGACGCCGCCCACATCGTCCCGCCGACCGGCGCCAAGGGCCTGAACACGGCGATGGCCGACGTCTACCTGCTCGCCCACGCGATCGAGGCGTTCTATGCCGGCTCCTCGGCCGGCCTCGACGCGTACTCGTCGCGCGCGTTGGAGCGTGTCTGGCGCGTCCAGCATTTCTCCTGGTGGATGACCTCGATGCTCCACCGCTTCACGGGCGACGACGACTTCCAGATGAAGCTCCAGCACTCCCAACTCCTCTACACCGCCCGCTCCCGCGCCCAGGCCACGGCGCTGGCCGAGAACTACGTGGGCATGCCGTTCATCAGCTCCTGAACCACCCACTCGGGCCGCTCCTCGACGTCCGTGTCCCAGAACCTGACGACGGTGTACCCGGCGGCCCGCAGCTGCTTGTCGCGCGCGGCATCGCGGCGCCTCGCGCGAGGCCGCCTGTGCCCGGGACCGTCGACCTCGGCGACGAACCTCCGCTCGGGCCAGAACGCGTCGACCTCGTGCCCGAGCACCTTCACGTTGGCGATCGGGTTCGGCAGACGCCCGCGGATGATGGCGTGGAACACGTCCTCCTTCTCGCTCTTCGTTCCCGCGCTCCCCTTGCGGTGCATGTCGAGCGCCTCCTCGAGCGTCGGGAATCCCCGCCTCCCGACGAGCCGCGCGGCGGTGGCCTCGACCGCGTCGAGATCGAGCCACCCTCTGTGCGCCGCCTCGTACATGACGTTCGCGAGCTGCAGCGCGGTCAGGATCTCGGCGAGGTCCACGATCGTGCGGGACACCGTGGTGACGGGGATGCCGTTGCGAACCGTGACGTCGCGCGGGTCCAACTGGTTGCAGCGATGCACGACGACGCCCTTCACCCGGACCTGACGCGGTGCGACGACGCTGATCGCGCCCTTCGCCCGACGCAACCCCCAGCACTCGGTCGCTGCCAGGCAATCGAGTGCCGCGCCGTCTCCGGCGGCGAAGACGGCCGCCAGCCAGCGTCCCTCACGTGATATCGCGGCGTGGCCGACGGCGTCGACCCCATGATGCACGCGGTGAAGAAGCCCGCGGGCCCGCCGCCGGCTCGCGGCGGCTGCGCTGATTCCGGCCGCCCGGAGATCCCGAGTCCGCACGACACCGTGCTGCCGAGCGGCGATCCCGGCGATCCGCGCGTCGGGTGCGTGCGATTGTTTGCCCCTCGCGAGATCTCGTGCACGCACCCGTCAAGCCTGCGGCCCCGCGGTGAACGGAACAAGACCGATTCGTGCCGAAACTGTTCCAGCTCTGTGCCAAATCAGCGGACAAGACACGAGTCTCTGACGCCTGAGCCTTGCCACCTGCTCAAGTCGAGTGTGTCCGGCGCGCGGTGACCGCCCGCCACGCTGCCGGCACCTGCGCGGCCGTCATGACCAGCAAGACGATGATCGGCCACGTCCACCCGCCGGTGCCGTCGCGCACCGCACCCACGATCGCCGGGCCGGTCGACGCGACCAGATAGCCGACGCCCATCGACATCGCGGTCATGCCCGCGACCTGGCCGGGGTCGTGGCCGCGCAGGACCGGGAGGATCAGTCCGAGTCCCAAGGCCCCGCCCTGCCCGATCCCCAGCACGACCATCCACAGCAGCGCGGCGTCCGGGAGCACGAGCACGCCGAACAGACCCAGGAAGGCGGTTCCGACGATCACCGCGAGCAGATGGACCTGGGTCGGGCGCCGGGCCGCCAGCACGGGGATCGCGAAGGCGGGCGCGATCTGCACCAGCTGCGTCACGCCCGACAGGAAGCCCGCGTAACCCTCGCTCGTGCCGTGGCTCTCGAGGATCTCCGGCAGCCACGTGATCGTCGAGAAGAACGCCATCGACTGCAGGCCCATGAAGAGCGCGATCGACCACGCGATCGGGTTCCTCCAGAGCGGATGGCCGACCGGGGCCGGGACCGGATCGTGGGCGCGCGCGGCCAGCGGCACCCACACCGCGGCGGCGACGAACGCGGGGAGCGCCCAGATCGCCAGCGCCGCCTCCCACCCACCGAACCACTCCTCGAAGGGGATCGCGAGGAACGTGGCGACGGTCGCGCCGGTCACCAAGGACATCGAGTACGCGCCCGTGAGGACGCCCGCCCGTTCCGGCGCCCGGGCGCGCACCAACGCCGGCACGACGACCTGCGATAGAGCGATCGCCGCGCCCGCGAGCAGCGTCCCGAGATACAAGGGCGCGACGCCGCCGAGCCCGCGCATCGCGGTCCCGAGGGCGGTCACGAGCGCCGCCGCCACGAGCAGGCGCTCGACCGGATAGCGGCGCGCGATCCGCGGCCCGAGTTGCGCCAAGGCGCCCAGGCACAGAAGCGGTCCCGTCGTCAACAGGCCCGCCGCCGCGGCGGACAATCCGAGGTCGGCTCGGACGTCGGACAGCAGCGGCGGCAGGCTCCCGAACAGCGGCCTCAGGTTGAGGCCGGTCAGGACGACGGCGACGGCTAGCTCAGCCGAAGAAGACTTCGGCGGTCTCGTAAAGCTCAGCGTCCACCAGCTTGGGCTCGGTAACGGCTTCGGCCAGTGGCACGCGCTCGATCCGGGTTCCGCGCAACGCGACCATCTTGCCGTAGTCGCCCTCGCTGATCGCATCGACGGCGCTCACGCCGAAGCGGCTGCCGAGCACACGGTCGAACGCGAGCGGCGTGCCGCCGCGCTGGATGTGGCCGAGGATCGTCGTGCGCGACTCGTAGCCCGTCTTCTCCTCGATCTCCTTCTCGAGGATGATCCCGATGCCGCCGAGGCGGACGTGACCGAAGGAGTCCGTCGTCTGGTGCTGGGTGAGCAGGCCGCCGTCCTTGGGCGTCGCGCCCTCGGCCACGACCACGATCGAGAACCGCGCGCCGTTCTGGTGACGGCGGACCAAGTGGCTGCAGACCTCGTCGATGTCGAACGGCCGCTCGGGGATCAGGATCACGTCGGCGCCGCCGGCCATGCCGGAGTACACGGCGAGCCAGCCGGCGTGCCGGCCCATGACCTCGCACACCAGGACGCGGTTGTGGGACTCCGCGGTGGTGTGGAGGCGGTCGATCGCGTCCGTCGCGATCTGCACCGCGGTCTGGAAGCCGAACGTGAAGTCCGTGGCGTTGAGGTCGTTGTCGATCGTCTTCGGCACGCCGACGACCGGGATGCCGTCCTCGTGCAACTTGCCGGCGACGCCGAGCGTGTCCTCGCCGCCGATCGGGATCAGGGCGTCCAGGCCCTGCTCCTTCATCGCCGCCTTGACCTTGTTCAGGCCGTCCTCAACCTTGTACACGTTGGTGCGGGACGACCCGAGGATCGTCCCGCCGCGGTGCAGGATGCCGCGCGTGGATTCGCGCGTGAGCGGCATCGTGTCCTGGTTGAGTACGCCGGCCCAGCCGTACTTGAACCCTACGAACTCATGTCCGTGGGTGTCGACCCCCTTGCGCACGATGGCCCGGATAACCGCATTGAGCCCGGGGCAATCTCCGCCACCGGTGAGCACGCCAATTCGCATAGGCGTCTGATGCTAGGCATGGATCGGCTCCGGTGCCTTGTCGTGTTCCCACTTCGGCAACCAGTGCAGCTGCCGCGGGAGGTACCAATTGCGCTCCCCGAGCAGCTTCATCGTGGCGGGGAGCAGCACCGCGCGGACCAGCGTCGCGTCCAGCAGGATGGCCACGGCGAGGCCGACGCCCATCTGCTTGAACTCGATCATGCTCAGCGAGGCGAAGATCGCGAAGACCGCGACCATCACGACCGCGGCGCTCGTGACGACGCCCGCCGTGGCCTTGATGCCGTGCGAGACGGCCTTGTCGGTGCTCATCCCGCCGTCGACCGCCTCGCGGATGCGGCTGATGATGAACACGTGGTAGTCCATGCTCAGGCCGAACAGGATCACGAACAGGAAGAGCGGGAGCCAGGACGTGATGCCGCCGACGCTGCGGAAGTTCAGCAGCGACTCGAAGTGCCCGTCCTGGAAGACGTAGGTGAGGATGCCGTAGGCCGCGCCCACGCTGAGGAGGTTCAGCACGATCGCCTTCAGCGGCACGACGATGCTGCGGAAGGTGACCAGGAGCAGGATGAACGCGAGGCCGAGCACGAACGCGAAGACGATCGGCAGACGGCTGTTCATCTTGTCGTTGAAGTCCTTCGAGCCGGCGGTCATGCCGGTCACGTTGGTCTCCGTGCCCTTCACCTTGCCGATCGTGGCGGGGATGGTCGTGTCGCGGAGCTTCACGAGCGCCGCATCGGAGGTCTCGTCGGTGCCGTTGCCCGGCAGCGGGATGCTGACGATCGCGACCTGCTTGTTCGGAGCGACGAGGACGGACGTGGGCCCGGTGGCCGTGGCCTTGAGCTCCTCGATGCCCTTCTGGACGTCCGGCTTGGTGACGTCCTTGGCCTGGACGACCGCCAGCGCGGGCAGCGGACCGCCCGGGAACGCGGACTGGATGCGCTCGTAGGTCTGCATGATCGGCAGGTCGTGCGGCAGGCCGGCGGTGCCGGGGTTGACCGTCTTCATGTTCAGCGCGGGGAGCGCGAGGACGACGAGGATGCCGCCCGCGGCGATGACGCTGACGACCGGGCGCGCGAGCGCCTTGTCGATGACGAAGCCCCAGACCCGCGACTCGCCGTGGTTGCGGTGGCGCAGCCGGCCGAAGTAGGGCACGCGGCCCTTCTCGACCTTGTCCCCGAGCTTCGAGAGCACTGCGGGCAGGACCGTCACGCTGCCGAGCATCGCCACGGCGACGACCAGCATCGTGCCGACGGCGAAGGAGGTGAAGACCGCGTTGCCGGCCAGGAACATGCCGCCCATGGCGATCATCACGGTCAGGCCGGAGATCAGGACCGCCTTGCCTGAGGTGGCGGCGGCGAACTCCAGCGCGGCCTCGCTCGATCTACCCGCATCCCGCTCCTCCATCTTGCGGCGGAGGTAGAACATCGAGTAGTCCACGCCCACGGCAAGACCGATCAGGAGGATCACGCTGTTCGCGGAGTCCTCCATCGGGACGATCTGGGAGATCGGGCCGACGAGGCCGAGCGTGCCGATGACCGCCGTGATCGCCAGCAGCAGCGGGACGCCCGCCGCGACGAGCGCGCCGAACGCGACGATCAGGATGATCAGCGTGATCGGGAGGCTGAGGAACTCGGCCCGCTTGAAGTCGTCGTCGAGGGAGGCGCCGAGTGCCTTGTCCGCGGAGGCGTCGCCGAACTGCTCGATCCGCAGGTCAGGATGTGCTCGCTGTGCCGCCGCGGTGGCGTTCAACGATGGAACGACCTTGGCGTCGAGATCCTCGTCCCCCGGGATGGAGAAGGTGACGAGCGCGGAGCGGCCGTCCTTGGAGACCTGGCCTTCGTTGCCCTTGGCGAGCGGCGACTGGACGTCGATCACGTCCTTTGCGCCCTTGAGCTCCTTGACGACGCCGGAGACCGCGGTCTGGAACTTCGGGTCTGAGACCTTCAGCTTGCCGTCGCGGCTTTGAACGAGGACCTGCTCGTCCGCCTTGTCCGGGAAGTCGGCGGCGGTGATCGCCTTGTCGGCGACGCGTGACGACCCGTTGCCGGAGTCATCGTCGGACAGGGTGTTGGTGCCGATCGCGCCACCCAGGACGAACGCGATGACGACGAAGGCCAACCAGCCTCCGATGGCGATCTTGCGGTGCTTGGCGCTCCAGTACCCGGCGCGCGCGGCGAGGTTTCTCTTCGGCACTGACATGCTGCCGAAGGCTGCCGTCGCGGCGGGCCCCTGTCATTGGCGTCGCCCGCCCGCTGCGGCTGAGGCGCCCCACCGAATATTCGGTGGGGCTACCCATAGATTCCCTGCTCAGAGAATGAAAATGAGCAGCAGGATGATGATGATGACCAGCAGAGTCCCTACACCGATGTACATGGCTCCAGGCCTACCCTGCTGCCTGCGCGACTACTCCCGGCTCGTCAAGTCCCGCTGACATTGCTCGGCGCGTTCGGGGTCGAGTCCTCCGTCTCGGCCTCGCCCTTCTTCGCCCGCTTCTGCCGGTTGACGACCTCGCAACTGCCGTTCGGGTTCTGCGCCGTCGCGTCGGCGATCACGTCCTTGAAATCGAGCAGCGCGGTGTCCACGCCCGGCCCGCAGTCGATCACGTCCGCCTCGCCGTCGCGCGTCTTGAACGTGTCGTTGCCCTCGCCGCCGTGCAGCACGTCGCCCTGGATGTCGTTGCGGCCGTGCACGTCCCCGCGCGCGAGCGCCCACAGCGTGTCGTCGCCCGCCTCGCCCCAGCTCTCGTCGCGGCCGCGGCCCGCGTAGATCGTGTCGTTGCCCGGCCCGCCGTACTGCTTGTCGTCGCCGTGCCCGCCGCCCATCAGGTCGTTGCCGTCCTCGCCGTAGTCGGTGTCGTTGCCGTCACCGCCCCAGATCCGGTCGTCGCCGATCCCGCCGTGCAGCTGATCGAACCCGCGCGCACCCCAGATCCGGTCGTTGCCCTCGTTGCCATTGACGACGTCCGCCCCGCGCCCGGCCCCGATCCGGTCGTCGCCGGCGAGCCCGTTGATCGTGTCGGCCTGCCTCGACCCGCGAATGCTGTCGTTCCCCGGCGTGCCGTCGATCTGCTTCGCCTGCGCCGTCCCTGTCAGGCCGATGGCGATCGCTGCCGCGAGCGGCAAAATGCGGCACTTTCCGACTACATTGGACATTGCCCTACCTCCGGGCTCAAATCGGTTGACGCCACCGTGAAACCGGCGCGAACCGCCAAGTTGCGGTACGCGCCGGAACCCCGCGGCTCGGGCCCGGCGGTAGGGCGCTACTATTTCCCGGCGCCCGGGGGGCGTAGCTCAGTTGGTTAGAGCGCCGGCCTGTCACGCCGGAGGTCGCGGGTTCGAGTCCCGTCGCTCCCGTAGGACCCAGAAGCTCCGCTTGATGCGGGGCTTTTGTCGTTCTAGGCGGTCACCGGGTCGTCGCGCTTTCGAGCCACGCAGTGAGCGCTGCAACCGTCTCGCGCACGACCGCGGGGTCGGCGGTGTAGAGCCGGAAGCGGCCGCGGGCCTCGAGCACGAGCAGGCCCGTCTTGCGCAGGACCTTGAGGTGCTCGGACACGCTGGCCGGAGCGAGGCCGGTGAGCTCGACGAGCGTGCCGGCGGGCTGCGCCTCGAAGCTGCACGCGGCGACCAGTTGACGGCGGACCGGGTGGGCGAGCGCGCGGAGGCGCTCGTCGAGCACCCGCTCGTCCACGCGTTCAGCCGCCGATCAGCGAGAGCAGGTTCCCGGCGGGATCGGTGACCTGGGCCTTGACGACCCAGCCGTTGTCGGTCGGTGGCATCACGACCTGGCCGCCGTTGGCTTGCGCGGCGGCGACGGCGGCGTCGAGATCGGAGACCACGATCCCCACGACGATGCCGGCCTGCTCGGCCTCCACGACGGCTCCGTTCGGGGAGCCGTCTGGCGTCTGCACGAGCGCGTAGCCGGGACCTTGGGGGTCGACCTTCCAGCCGAACACCTGCGAGTAGAACGCGTGCAGGGCCTCTTCTTCGGGCCCGAGCACGTCGAAGTGCGCGATGCCGCTGGGCGTGTGGGAGCTCATACAACGAACGATATTTCGGGAATGTCCGAAATGTCAACCGCGGACATTTTGCGGCTGGTCCGCCGATTCATCGGGTCTTTTCTGAGGTTGACGTGAGAGTGTCATGAGCGTAGTTTGGCGGCTCGCACAACAAACGTGGCGGAGGAGAGGATGATGGGGAGAAGACACGCCGGGATGGCGTTGCTGTGCCTTGCCCTGATGGCGCCGGCGACAGCGCAGGCGCGAGCCGTCGAGACACCGAAGGTGCTCGTGGTCACGAGTACGCAGGACGCGTTGACGACCGCGGGCCTGGCCGCGATCAACAGCGCGGCGTCATCAGGGGCGTTCACGGTCAACGCGCCCACACCCGCGAACGTGGGTGCGGAGTTCACGCCCACGAACCTGGAGACCTATCGGGCGGTCGTGTTCCTGAACACGGGGGTCGCGAGCCCGCTCAATGACACGCAACGCGCGAACTACGAGGCGTACTTCCGCAAGGGCGGAGGCTTCGTGGGGATCGGGTCGGCGATCGAGACCGATCCGTCCTGGCAGTTCCTGACCGACGTCATCGGCACGCGAGCGTCGAGCCGGACGGTGCAGCAGACCGGCACGGTGAAGGTGTTCGACCGGGTCCATGACGCGAGCAAGTCGCTCCCGCTCTACTGGGATCGCAACGACCACTGGTACAACCTCACGACCAACGTCCGCGGCGTGTCCCATGTCATGGCCACGGTCGTCGAGGACCCGTTCGGCCCGCAGCCGCAGGGCGCCACGCTCGACGGGATCGCGAACGGCACGATGGGCGCGCATCACCCCGTCTCCTTCTGCAAGGACTTCCGCGGCGGGCGCAGCTTCTACACCGCGCTCGGCAACACGGCAGAGGCCTTCGACGCCACGCTCACGACGCACCTGAAGGGCGCGATCACGTGGGCGGCGGGCGCGAGCGACCCGGTCTACAGCGACTGCGGCGCCACGGTCCTGCGCAACTACCAGCAGACGAAGATCGGCTCTCCGCCGAACCTGCAGGAGCCGATCGGCTTCGACCAGCTCCCGGACGGCCGCATCCTCCAGACCGACCGCCTCGGCTCGCTGCGCCTGCACGACGCGACCACCGGCACCACCAGCGTCATCGCCAACTTCGCCGACCCGTCGCTGCCGCTGACCCAACGCATCTACTCGGCGGGTGAGGACGGCCTCTACGGCCCGGCGGTCGACGCGAACTTCGCCACCAACAAGTGGGTCTACCTGTTCTACTCGCCGCAGCGGGTCACGGGGGTCAAGCTCTCCACGGGCGAGATCGTCGACCAGACCACGCCGACCACGAACCCGCCGAACGTCGCGGCATCCAAGACCGCGTGGGATCCCTACGTCGGCTACCACCAGCTCAGCCGCTTCAAGTTCGTCGAGGACGCGAGCGGTCCGCGGATCGACTTCAGCACCGAGCAGCAGATCCTCAAGGTTCCGATGAACCGGCAGGAGTGCTGCCACGTCGCGGGTGACATCGACTTCGACAAGCACGGCAACCTGTGGATGGTCACCGGCGACGACACGCCCGCGGGCGGCATCAACGCCGGCGGGTACGGCCCGTTCAACAGCCAGAAGACCGACGAGCAGCAGACCGTGCGCGTCACCGGCGCCACCGGCGGCACGTTCACGCTCACCTACGACGGCCAGACGACGGCTCCGCTGGCGTACAACAGCACCGCCGCTCAGGTCGACGCAGCGCTCGAGGCGCTCTCGAACATCGAGGCCGACGAGATCCAGACCAGCGGCGGCCCGGTGCAGACCGCGAACGTCAACGTGTTCTTCCGCCGCGGCAAGCAGCAGGCCGACCAGGCCCAGATCACGGCCGACGGCGCCGCCCTGACCGGCGGCACGGTCGCCACCACGACCGCGCAGGCCGGCGGCTGGTACCAGCGCCTGACCGGCGACTCCCGCCGCTCAGCGCTCAACACCAACGACCTGCGCGGCAAGGTGCTGCGCATCAAGGTCAAGGACACCATCACGGCGGCCGACGCCAACAAGGCCGACCTCGGCTCCGGCACGGGCGCGTACACGATCCCGTCGGGCAACCTCTACCCGCTCGTCGCCGGCGCGCCGCAGGCCAAGACCCGGCCCGAGGTCTACGCGATGGGCTTCCGCAACCCGTTCCGGATCCAGGTCGACTCCAACGACGTCGCCTACGTGAGCGACTACTCGCCGGACGCGGGCTCGCAGCAGCGCTCGCGCGGCCCGTCAGGTACCGGGCGCTACGAGATCGTCCGCAAGCCGTCCAACTATGGCTGGCCGACGTGTTACAAGCGCGACCTCGCGTACTACCAGTGGAACTTCCACGAGTTCGCGCCCAACACCACCTCGGCGGGCACGCCGCTGCACTCCCCGCCGCAGCTGCACGAGTGCAACGGGCCGACGCAGCGCAACGACTCGCTCTGGAACCTCGAGGGCGGCCCGTCGGTCGAGCCCGGCCTGACCGAGGTCCCGCCGGTCACGGATCCGGACATCTGGTACTCGTACAACGACAACCGCGCGACGAACCCGCTGGGTACGCCGTGCCAGGCCTACTACGCGCCCACGCCGGGGCCGATCGCGCCCGGCTCGTCGACCGAGTGCCCGCGGCTGTTCCCGGAGCTGTACACGGGCGGCGTCGGCCCGCACGGCATGACGAAGTACGAGTACAACCCGGCGAACCCGAACCCGAAGAAGTTCCCGCCGTACTACGACAACTCGGTCATCTTCGGCGAGTGGACGCAGGACACGCTGCGCGAGATGAAGCTCGACGGCGACAACAAGATCCAGAAGATCAACGGCTTCCTGGACTGCGGCAGCCGCGCGAACACCGCCTCGGGCACGTTCCTGTTCGAGTGCGACAACCCGATGGACATGCAGTGGGGCGCGGACGGCGCGTTCTACCTGCTGACCTACGGCAACGGGTTCAACGTCATCAGCCCGGACGCCGGCATGTACAAGTGGGAGTACGTCAAGGGCAAGCGCCCGCCGAAGGCCGTGCTGACCACGGACAAGACCGACGGCGCGTCGCCGCTGACGGTCAACTTCTCGAGCGTCGGCTCGCTGGACGAGGATCCGGGCGACTCGATCCGCTTCGAGTGGGACTTCGGCGACGGCTCGCCGATCTCAACCGAGCCCAACCCGACCCACGTCTACACGCTGCGCGGCCGGTTCACGGCCAAGCTGACCGTGCTCGACTCCTCGGGCGAGAAGACCTCGACGAGCACGCTCATCACGTCGGGCAACACGTCCCCGACCGTCACGGTCACCGGGCCGCCCGACGGCGGCGTGTTCTCGTTCGGCGACGAGGTCGAGTACAAGGTCTCGGTCACCGACCCGGAGGACCCGTCGATCGACTGCAACGACATCAAGGTCTCCTTCGTCCTCGGCCATGACACGCACGGTCACGAGCTGCAGTCGCGCAACGGCTGCACCGGTCACTTCACGACCGATGCCAACGACCAGTCGCACGGCGGCAACGTGTTCGGCGTGATCAGCGCCGTGTACACCGACAAGGGCTCCTCGGCTGGGGTCCCGCCGTTGACGACGACCGGCCAGATCCAGATCCGCCAGCGGCGCCAAGAGGTCGAGCACGTCGTCAACCAGTCGGGCACCGCCACGGCCAACAACACCGACGGCGGCGCCGGCATCCATCGCTCGAGCCTGGCCAACAACGACTGGATCCAGCTCAACGGTCCGTTCAACCTGCACCAGATCGACTCGGTGACGGTCCGCTACGCCGACAACACGGCAGGACGCACGGTCGGGTCGCCGCTGGGTGCGATCGAGGTCCGGACGGGGTCGCCCACCGGCCCGATCGCCGCGACGCTGGACTTGACGTCGACCGGTTCCAACACCACGTGGAACAGCCTCACGTTCCCGCTCTCGATCGCGGGCAAGAACGAGCTCTTCCTCGTGTTCCGCCAGGTCACCGGCGGCGCGACGCAGAGCATGTTCCTGCTCAACTGGATCGAGTTCGGCGGCAACGGCGTGACGCGGCAGAAGGTCGAGGCGCCGGGCAGCGCGGGCGGCTCCGTCGCTCCGACGCTGTCGCTGTCGCTCGGCGCGGCGGCCACGTTCGGCGCGTTCACGCCTGGTGTCGCGCGCACCTACACGGCGACCACGACGGCGAACGTGATCTCCTCCGCGGGTGACGCGTCGCTGACCGTGGCCCCGACCCCGGCGTATCTGATGAACGGCACGTTCGCGCTGCCGTCGCCGCTCGACGTGACGTTCTCCAAGTCGTCGTGGACCGCTCCGGCCTCCAACGACCCGGTGACGATCACGTTCAAGCAGCAGATCGGCGCGTCTGACGCGCTCCGGACGGGCAGCTACAGCAAGACGCTGACGTTCACGTTGTCGACCACGACCCCGTGAGCCATCGGGGGCCGCGGCACTAGCCGCGGCCCCCGAAGAGGTTCAGGAACGACAGGAACAGGTTCACGATCGAGACGAAGATCCCGGTCGCGAGCCAGACCACGTCATCGTCGTCCGCGCGGTTGCGCACGTAGTTGAAGTCGACGACGAGCAGGGCGGCGGAGACGGCGATCACGACGAGGCTGAACAGCGGGTTGCCGGCGGCGCCGAACAGCAGCAGGAGCAGGCTGACGACGAACAGGCCGAGCATCACGAAGCTGAGCGGGCGCATCCAGCGGCTCAGGTCGGCGGAGGTCGCGAGACCCCAGGCACCCATCGCGAGCGTCGTCAGCGCGGTTGCGCCCGCGGCCTGGATGACCGCGTCAGGGTCGGCGGTCACGTAGGTCTGCAGGATCGGCCCAAGGCTGACGCCGAGGATCAACGCGAGCGCGAACAGCCAGGTCAGACCGAGCCCGCCGCGACGCAGGCCGGCGACGAACGACTGCGCGAAGAGCATCGCGATGGCGACGAAGCCGAGTGCCTGCGCGGTGCCGAGCGCGAGGTCGCGGCCGATGACCGCGCCGGCGGCGAGGAACGCGATGGCGACGCCGACCAGCGACATCACGCGACCGAAGACGCCGGTGCGCGCTTGGGGGATTGCGTAGGTGCTCATGCCGACCACTCTCGTGGCTCGCGGAGCCCCGAGACAGACCGCTGAACCGGACAAGCGGGCCGGTCGCCCGGGCACCGGTGTCCGGCTATCCGGACATCGGCGTCAGTTCCACTCGTCGTCCTTGGAGGTGTCGCTCGGCGGTTCCGGAGGCTTGCGCAGCTTCATCTTGTCCAGCGCATCCGACATCCCCTTCATCAGCCGGGCGTCCGGGTTGTCGCGCCACTGCGTGGTCCATGCGTGGGGCTCATAGAGACCGTTGAGCTCCTGCACGAGCGATTGGGTCATGAACGCCTGCTCATTGGACACGGGCTGCTCGCGCAGGCCAGGGGTCGCGACCGCCGGACGTGGCTGCGGCCGCGACTGCGCGGTGCCCCGCGAGACCTTGTCGAGCACGGCCTTCAGGGTGTCGTGCATCGAGTCCTGCAGGACGCCGGGCGTGAACTGCCCCGGCTGGAGCGTCTGCTGGAGGCGGCGACCGCGCTCGGGCGAGCTCGTGGCGAAGATCGACGCGTACGCCGGCCCGCCGTCCTTGGTCAGGGGGATCGGCTTGCCCATGGCGCGGAACTGGTGGCGTTCCTCCTTCGTGCGCTCGGAGGACACCTCCCAGCGGTTGTCCAGGCTCTCGGTCGACAGCGGGAGCTGATGCACGTCGCGCGGATCGAGCGTGACGCCGTGCGGACCGTAGAAGTTGTCGCTGTCGGTCGAGATGTACGCGCCGCGGCCGCGGTCGGCGGGCGTGACGCGGATGTTCGCGCCGCCCGGATCGGCCGAGCCGAGGATGGCGTTCATGTTGCCGGCGGCGGTCCGCGCCGGATCCGCGGACTTCTGCTGCATCGGCCCGAAGCGGTGCGTGTAGACCGGCATCCGCACCTCCTTACCGCCGTGCAGGGCGATCAGCTTCGCGATCGCGTCGAACTGCACGGCACGAGCCGTCTCCGCCGTCATCACCGACCGCTCCTCGGTCCCGATCTGCTGGGCGTACTGGGGTTGGTTCGCCAGGCCCCGCGCGGTGCCCGTGCGGGCGAGGATGTGGTGCAGCTGGTCGTAGGTGCTGTGGATCTCCTGCTGCTTGGCGGCGATGTCCGGACTGAACTGCGCGACCTTGGCCCGATCCGGCTGCTTGACACGGTGATACAGCTTCGCGAACAGCGCGGGATCGGCCGCGACCCGCGCGTAGTTGCGCTCGTCGAGCATCAACCGGTTGAGGGCGACGGTGGACTCGTCGCGCTGCTCGGGGTTGTCGAGCCGGCGGATGTGCTCCTCAACCTCCGGGTTGATGTGAACCGCCCTGAGACCGGGGCGCGGCGCGGGCGTCGCGTGGTGGGTGACGACCGACCCGGGCAGGCTGGGCGGTGGCTTGCCGGTCTGATCCTGATCGGCGGACTGCCACTCCATTGGACAAGTGTCCCGCCGCGTGCGGGCGCGGTCAACGCCCACGGGGGTGCGGGTAGCCGCCGCGAGCGGGGCGGGATCCTCACTGTGTGCGACGGGGTGAGCCCCGGCGAGACACGGGCCAGCCGCCTGAGAAACAGCGTGCCGGAGTGACACATTGATCAGTGTCATGAACCCCTCGCTGATCCATCTGCACCACGCCACCGCATACCAGGCCGAGCGCACTGCTCGCCGCCGCTCCCGCAAGTCCAACTAGGACACAAGAAGAGAGCCGACCATGACCCTTCTCGCCACCTCCCTCCGCCGCCGTCCCGTCTCGCACGCGTTCACGACGCCCGTCGTCCGTGAGCTCGCGCCGCGGAACGCCCAGGCCGTGGCCGGCTCCGCCTGGTGACTAGGTCCGCGCCGCGCCGAGCGCGTCGGCGTGGGCCTTCAACGCGCGCAGGGTGCGCGCGTTCTCGCGTCTGAAGCCGAGCACCACGAGCGGCTGGACGAGCTTCACCGGCCACGGAACGACGAACGTGACGAGCCGGTGCACGTGGGTCGATTCACCCCGCGCCGTCAGGGTCAGGTGGACGACCACGTCGATCGTCCCGAGACCCAGCTTCAAGGTCATCGGGTGGTGGAAGGTGATCCGGGTGGGCCGCTCGCACACCGTGACCTCGCCGTGGCGGACGCCGAGCGGGCCCGGCTCGCGATAGGTCGTGCCGAGCACGGCCGGGTTCGACGAGACGGCGGTCGTGCCGCGAAACGCCGAGGACTTCCCGAGCCACCGCGCCTGGCCTTCGAAGTCCAGGATGGTGTCGAAGACGCGCTCGGTCGAGCAGTGGACGTCGGCTTCGGACACGAGCGAGCGACGCATCGCTCACGGCACGTTATCCCGCACGGAGTTATGGTGAGCCATGGCCACCGGCGCGACGCACACGGACGAGACCTTCCCCCTGCATACCGCCGACGGGGTCAAGTGCTTCATCACCCACGTGCGCGGGCCGAAGGAGCCGACCAAGGGCCCGGTGATGCTCGTCCACGGCGTCGGCGTGCGCAACGAGATCTGGCGCCCGCCGAACCCGTACACGCTCGTCGACGCGCTCCACGACGCCGGCTACGACGTGTGGATGGAGAACTGGCGCGCCAGCATGGACGTGCCCCACAACACGTGGACGCTCGACCAGGCCGCCGTGCTGGACCACCCGCTCGCCGTCCGGACGGTCCTCGAGAAGACCGGGGCGGACTCACTGCAGGCGATCACGCACTGCCAGGGCTCGACCAGCTTCATCATGTCCGCGTGCGCGGGGTTGATCCCCGAGGTGCGCACGGTCGTGGCCAGCGCGGTGACACTGCACCCCGTGGTGACGCGGGTGGCCGCGTTCAAGCTCTCCTACGTCGTGCCGCTCGTGGCGCGGCTGCTCGGCTACCTCGACCCGCAGTGGGGTCGCAGCGGGGCGCCGTGGGTCCTGCCGAAGCTGCTCACCGCCTACTGCGAACTGTCACGGCGCCACTGCGACAACGGCGTGTGCAAGGTCTCGAGCTTCATGTTCGGCTCCGGCGACCCGACGCTGTGGACGCACGAGCAGCTCACGGCCGAGACGCACGAATGGACCAAGGGCGAGTTCGGCCCGGCGCCGCTGACGTTCTTCCGCCAGATCTCGGAGTGCGTCGAACGCGGCCATCTCGTCAGCGTGGAGGGCCGGCCGGAGTTGCCGGAGAACTTCGTCGCGCAGCGGCCGCAGACCGACGCGCGCTTCTCCTTCATCACCGGCGGCTTGAACAACTGCTTCCTGCCGGTCAGCCAACAGCGCACGTTCGAGTTCTTCGAGGGGTTCGACCCCGGACGTCACTCGTTGCACGTCGTGCCCGGCTACGGCCACCTCGACGTGTTCCTCGGCAAGCGCGCCGACAAGGACTGGTTCCCGCTGATCGTCGGCGAGCTCAACCGGGGGTGATCCGCGGCCGTCGCTCGCTCGTGCGGCGGCGGTGGGACTCGCTGTAGGCGCTCGACCGGAAGTGCAGGAGCGGGTCGGCCGACGGCTCGATGCCCGGCGGCAGGTTGAGCGGGTCGAAGACGTAGCCGTCGACGAGGTCTTGGTCCGCATGCACACCATCGACGGTGAGCCGCCCCACCGTCACGAGCGTGCGCTCCTCCGGCCACAGCTTCGTGACGTCGTCGGTCGGATCGCCCGGCTCGGCGAGTTGGAAGACGAGATCCCATTCGACCGGCCCGCGCTCGACCCGCAGTCGCAGCTCTGACATGAGGTACTGCGGCGGGATCATCGCGTCGTTCTCACGCGCCATCGCGGCGACCCCGGCGACGGGCAGCCAGCGGAACCGGAAGGCCCGGCGAGCGCCGCCGGCGTCGACCGCGTAGAAGGCGTGCATGCCGTTGAAGCGGGTCGTCGCGAAGCTCAGCGTCGGCTTGAGCGTCGCCGCGTCGACGACGCCCTTGAACCCGTCGGGATGGCGAGCGACGAACGCCGCCACCCGCAGCGGGTTCGGCAGCCCGCCGGGCAGCGCGGGCGCGTTGGCCACGATCAGGTCGTGGAAGCCCTCCGGCGTGCCGGCGGCGAACACCTTCAGGCTCAGAGCAGCCGACGTCGTGACGCCGCCGGAGGGCAACGCGAAGCGGACGGCCATCCCGAGCGCGTTGCCGACCTTCGCGCTCTTGCGGTCCGGCGTATACGGGCTCACCGCGCCGTTGGAGAACCGGACGACGGTCTCGATCGGGCCGCCCTGCAGGTGCTCGGCCGTCGTCAGCCGCGCCGCCTCGGGCGTGGCGACGAACCGCCCACGGAACCCCAGGCCGCGCGCGTGGGCGCGGCGGAAGCCGGGCACGCCCCGGCCCCGGTCCTCCATCGCGTCGAGAACGTCGTTGACGTCAGTCACGGCGAACCGATCCTCCCGCGCAGCGCGGCGCGCCGTCAAGCGGTCGCGTGCGCGGGCTCGCGGGTGAAGCAGTCGATCAGGAGCGGAGCGAGCACATTGGCCTTGACCATGTGGGTCTGACCGGGGAGCACGAGGTGCTCGGCGTCCGGGAGCTGGTCGATGAGCATCTTGGTGCCGTTGTGGAGGAACGCCGGGCTCTTGCCGCCGACGATCACGAAGGTCTTGACCTCGGCGTCGAGCCAGCGCTCGGCGGGGAGCGGGCGGCCGGACTGGGTGTCGCCCATCACGGCGGCGTCGTAGGGCAGGGTGTGGGCGACGCGCTTGAGCTTGCCCCACGCCGGCGTGAACCGCATCAGCGAGGCGAACACGGCGGGCATGCCGACATTGCGCATGAAGAGGCGCACGGCGTCGCCGCGACGGCCGGAGCCCAGCAGTGTCTGCAGTTGGTCGGCATAGTCGCTGGGCATGGGCGGGCGGGTGTCGTCGACGATGAACGGCGGCTCGTAGAGCGCGAGCCCGGTGATCGGAAGACCGGCCGCGGCGGCGTCGAGGGCCAGGACCGCGCCCGAGGAGATGCCGCACACGAAAGCGGTTCCGCCGGCGACCTCGATCAGCCCGCCGAGGTCCTCGATCTCGCGCTCCACGGCATACGCGTCGCCGTCGCCGCTCTCGCCGCGTCCGCGCCGGTCGTAGGTGATCACGGTGAACTGCTCGGACAGCGCACGTGCGAGCTTGGGGCTCGGCCCCAACTCGCGCGAGCACAGCGCGCCGTCGACGAGGATGAGCGGCGGACCGTCGCCGCGGCTCTCGTATGCGATCCGGGTCCCATCGGTCTTCATGGCCACGAAGCTAAAGACGCGTCGTCAGCCTGTCTTCTCGAATCCTGCGGTCTCGTCGACGCCGAGGGCATTCAGGATCGCCGTGGCGGCGGTCTCGTCGATCGACCCACACCCGCCGGCGAGCAGGTCGTCGTGACCGCGAAGGTAGACGAGGACACCGGACTCGGCGGCCGCGACCTCGTCCAGCCCTCGCGCGAGTCGCGCCGCGCAGTCGCAGAGCAGCGACCCGAAGCGCTCGCCCAGCGGGCACGCCGCGTGCACGCGTACCGTCGGCGCGCCCGCCCGCACGTCGCCGTGCACCAGCGCCAGGTGGTGCACGTCCGGCCGCGCGAGCGTCGCGAACGCCTCCACCCGGAACGCGCCGTGGCGCGTGGGGAGCTCGGAGCCCGCGAGGTGCACCACTTCGACGTAGTCGAGTTCGTGCCGCGCGGCGAATCGGCGCGCCTCCGCCGCGGACGCGACCGCGATGACGACGGGCCGCGTCACGCCGGCACCGCGAAGCGCGCCGCGGCCAGCAGCAGCCGCGTGTACTCGTGCTCCGGCGCCGAGAACACGTCCGAAGCCGCACCCTGCTCGACGACCTCGCCCTGGTAGAGCACGACCACGCGGTCGACGATCCCCGCGAGCGAAGCGAGGTCGTGGGAGATGATCACGAGCGCCACGCCGAGCTCGTCCCGCAACTCGCCGAGCATCCGCAGCACCGCGCCGCGGTTGCCCGCGTCCAACGCGCTCACGGGCTCGTCCAGCAGGATCAGCCGCGGCCGGCCGACGATCGCGCGGGCGATCGCGACCCGCTGGCGCTGCCCGCCCGACAGGTCGCCCGGAACCCGCGCCAACAGCTCGTCACCGAGACCGACGAGCGCGAGCGCACGCGCGGCCTCCGCCCGCCGCACCGTCGCGCTCAACCGCCCGCGGATCGCGAGCCCCTCGGTCACCGTCTCCTCGACGCGCACCCCCGGGTCCAGCGAGCGCAGCGGGTCCTGGAAGACCAGCTGCACCGCGCCGGTCCGGCGGAACGCGCGACGCCGGCGCCCGTCGCCCAAGCCGGTGAGGTCGGTGTCTTCGAAGAGCACCCGCCCCGCCGACGGTCGCACCAGCCCGACGATCGACCGCGCGAGCGTGGTCTTGCCGGACCCGGTCTCGCCGATCACGGCGACGATCTCGCCGGCCCCGACGGTCAGGTCGACGCCGCGCAGGACCTCGGCGGCGCCGTACGAGACCCTCAGGCCCTGCACGTCAAGCAGCGACGGCATCGCGCTCGCCTCCCCTCGTCTCCACGATCTCGCCGGCGTGGAACACGGCCACGCGGTCGCACAGCTCGTCGACCACCGCGAGGTCGTGCGAGACGAACAGCAGCGAGAGTCCGAGCCGCCCGCGCAGGTCCTGCAGCAGCGCGACGATCTCCGCCTGGGTCTTGACGTCCAGCGAGGACGTCGGCTCGTCGGCGACCAAAAGGTCAGGCTCGCAGGCGAGGGCGATCGCGATCATCACCCGCTGCTGCATCCCGCCGGAGAGCTCCGACGGGATCTGGCGGCGCACCGCCGCCCGCAGGCCGACGGCCTCGAACCACGCGACCACCCGCTCCCGGGCCACCCGCCGCGACAGCTCGCCCTTGACCCGAAGCACCTCGCCGAGTTGACGCCCGACCGGCAGCGACGGGTTCAGATACGAAGCCGGATCCTGGAAGACCGCACCGATCCGGGTGGAGCGCAGCGCGCGCCAGCCACGCGCGTCGAGTCGCACGAGGTCGACGCCGTCGAACGCGATCGTCCCCGCCGACACCGCGCACGCCCCGGGCAGGACGCCGAGGATCGCCCGGCACGTCAGCGTCTTGCCGCTGCCGGACTCGCCGACGAGCCCGAGGGCCTCGCCGCGCGCGACGTGCAGGTCGACGCCATGCACGACCTCCCGCGCGGCAGCGGACACGCGCAGGCCTGAGACCTCAAGCAGCATCGCTCACCACCCTCAGCCGGTCGCGCAGACCGTCGGCCAGCGCGTTCAAAGACCACACCGTCAAGCCGATGAACAGCCCGGGCCACAGCGGCCCGACCGTGTCGTCGGCGAGGTACTCGACGTTGGAGGCGAGCATGCCGCCCCACGTCGGGTTCGGCGCCTGCACGCCGAGCCCCAGGAACCCGAGGCTCGCCGCCGCCAGCACGGCGAACCCGGCCGACGTGGCGATCGTGACCGCGATCGTCGGCAGCACCTTGCGCCAGATATGCCGGCGGATGATCCACCAGCGCGACGCGCCGAACAGCCGCGCCGCCTCCACGTACTGGGTCTGCGCGAACCCCAGCGTCTCGGCGCGCGAGACGCGGAAGAAGCGCGGCGCGAGCAGCACGCCGATGGCGATGATCGCGGCGGTCAGGCCGTCCGTGAAGAGCCCGGCGACGGCGATCGCAAAGACGATCGGCGGCAAGCTCATCAGCGAGTCGGTGAAGCGCTGCAACGCGAACTCCGTGCCGCGCCCGGAGAACGCCGAGACCACTCCGGGGACGGCGCCGAGCGCGAGCCCGACGCCGACCATCGCCAGCGCGCTGAGCACGGATGGCCCCGCGCCCGCGAGCAGCCGCGACAGGACGTCGCGGCCGTTGTAGTCGGTTCCCAGCAGGTGCCCGGCCGTCCCTGCGGAGGCGAACGTCGCGTCGGCGTTCTGGCCGAGCGGGTCGTCCGGCGCCAGCGCGCCACCGAACACCGCGACGACCAGCACCAGCACGAGCACGAGCAGCGCGATCCGTGAATACATTCAGAGCGCCCTCCGCGTCGCGGGCCGCAGCCAGCCGAGCAGCCCATCGACGACCAGGTTGGAGACGAGCACGATGGCGATCGTCACCACGAGCACGCCCTGGATGACCGGGATGTCGTGGTTGGTCGCGCCGTTCAGAGCAAGTTGCCCGAGCCCTGAGAGCCCGAAGATCGACTCGGCGATCACCGCGCCGCCCAGCAGCGTCGGCACCGCCAGCCCGAGCACCGCGACCGCCGGCGCCGACGCGTTGCGCAGCGCGTGGGCGAACAGCACCCGCCGGGGCGACAACCCCCGCACGCGAGCGCCCGTGATGAAGTCCTCGTCGAGCGTCGCGACGAGCGACGTGCGCAACTGGCGCGCGACGCTCGCGGCGACCGTCAGCCCGAGCGAGCCCGCGGGCAGGGCCATGTGCTGCAACCAGCCGACCGGGTCCTGCGTGAACGGCGTGTAGTCGCCCGACGGGAGCCAGCCGAGCGTGACCGAGAAGAGGACGATCGCCATGATCGCCAGCCAGAACTCGGGGATCGTCACCAGCACCGAGGAGACCGCGGTCACGCCGCGATCGACCCACCCATCGCGGCGCACCGCCGCGACGATCCCGAAGGCGAACCCCAGCACGAGCGCGACGACGATCGCCACGATCGTGATCGAGAGGTCGACCGGCAGCCGCTGGCCGATGCTCTCGGCGACCGGGATGTCGGAGAAGTACGACACCCCGAAGTCGCCGTGCACCGCGCCCGACAGCCACGACCAGTACTGCTCGAGGAAGCCGCGGTCGAGCCCCCACTCATGGTTGAGCCGGGCGATGTCGGCCGCGTTGGCGTTGTCGCCGAGCTTCTGCGCCGCCGGGTTGGCGGTCGCCGCGTAGGTCATCGCGAACACGATCAGGGTGCTGATCAGCGCGACCGGGACCGCGCCCAGCAGCAGCGTGCGGCCGAGACGTCTCATTTCGCGAGCCGCACCCCCTCCAACCGCGCCGCGACGATGTACGGCCGCAGGCCGCTGACCTGCTTGGTCGCCAGGAACACGGTCGGCTGCGTGTACAGGAACACGACCGCGCTCTCGCGCGCCGCCCGGGCCGTCGCCTTCTGCAGCGCCTTCGGATACTCGGCGCTGTCGAGCGGGTACTGCGCGGCGTCCTTGAGATCGTTCGTCAGCTCCGGGCTCGCCTTGCGGCCCGGGTTGAGCAGGCCCTCGGCGCCGTACTGCACGTTGAGCATCTGCAGCGGCGACTCGCGCCCGACGATCCCGTTCGGGTTGAACGCGACGTCGTGCTTGACGTACACGCGCTCGGCGGCCTGCGCGAGCGGCAGCGTCTTGAGCTTGGAGCGGATGCCGGCCTCCGCCAGCTGCGCCTGGATCTGCTCGGTCAGCGCCTTGTAGCCCTGCGCGTCGAAGTACGTGATCTCGATGTCGAGCCCGTTCGGGTACCCGGCCTCGGCGAGCAGCTGCTTGGCCTTGGCGACGTCGTGCGGGTAGAGGTTCGCGACCTCCTCGCTATAGCCCACGTAGCCCTTCGGGAACGCCTGGAAGGACGGCTCGCCGAGCCCGCCGTTCTGCAGCTTGATCAGTGCGGAGCGGTCGAGGGCGTAGTTGATCGCCTCGGCCACGCGGTGGTCGGTGTAGGGCTTGATCGCGTCGTTGACCTCGATCGACGTCGCCCCCAGGCTCGGGAACGTCACGACCTGAAGGCCTGCCCGCTTGGCCGCCGCGACCTGGTTGCCGACCGAGCTCGCGAGATCGATGCTGCCGCTGCGCAGCCCGGCGAGGATCGCCTGCGGGTCGTTGAGGTAGCGCAGCTCGACGCCGTCGAGGTGGATGTCCTTCGCGTCCCAGTAGCTCGGGTTCTTGACCAGCGTCGAGGACCCGTCGGGGATGAAGTTGGTCAGCTTGAACGGCCCCGCGCCCACGGGCTTGCGCGGGAGCTGCTTGATGTCGCCGTCGAGCGCCTTCGGGCTGACCTGCATCCCGGCCTTGCCGCCGAGCACGAGCGGGAGCCCGTAGTCCTTGTAGGCGAGGTTCAGCCGCACGGTCAACGGGTCGACGACGTCGACGGACTTGACCGAGTCCAGCAGCTGCGTGAGCACCGAGCCGGGCTGGTCCTTGGCCCGCTCGAGGTTGCGCTTGACCACCGTCGCGTCGAGCTTCGCCCCGTCGCTGAAGACGATGTCCGGCTTGAGCTTGAACACGAGCGCGAGGCCGTCGTCCTTGAACGTCCAGGACGCGGCCAGGCCCGGCGTCGCGTCGCCCTTCTCGTCGATCTGCACCAGCGCGGCGTAGACCAGGCCGAGGTGGCGGACCTCGTTGCCTGCGGCCGAGGTGACCGGGTCCCACGACGCGTTGGCGTTGATCGCCCAGCGCAGCGTGCCGCCCTCGGCGGGCGTGCCCTTGACCGCGGCGGTGTTCTCGCTCGAAGCCGACCCGCACGCGGCGACGGCCAGCGCGAGCGCGGCCAGTGCGACGAGCCGCCTCACGCCAGCGACCCTTCGCGCTCGAGCACCCCGGCGCGCACGCGCGGGATCAGCTCGCGGCCGTAGTCGACGGCGTCGTCGAACGGGTCATAGCCGCGAATCAGCAGCGTGCTGACGCCGAGGTCGACGTAGTCCAGCAGCGCCTCGGCGACGGTCTCGGCGGTGCCGACGAGCGCGGTCGAGTTGCCGAGCGCGCCGGTCGCGGCCGCGAGTGAGGTCCACAGCGCACGGTCGTGTCGCTCCCCGCGCGCGGCGGCGTCGAGCTGGCGCTGGGAGCCCGCGGTCGCCGGGCCGTCGCCGAAGCCGCGCCACCCCTTGATCGGCGCGCCGCCGTTGGCCTTCGTGTCGTCGAGGATGCGGTGCGCGCGCTCCCACGCCTCCTCCTCGGTCGCGCCGAGGATCGGGCGGAAGGAGACGCTGATGCGCGGCGGCTCGTCGCGCCCGGCGGCCGCCGCCTCGGCCTTGATCCGCTCGATCTCCTCGGCGATCGACGCGAGCGGCTGCGCGAACAGCGCGTAGACGTCCGCCTCGGCGGCGCCGACCGTGTACGCCTCGTCGGAGGAACCACCGAAGTAGAGCGGGATGCGCGGCTCCTGGAACGGCTTGACGTGGCTGACGTAGTCGGCGAACTGGTAGAAGCGGCCGTTGTGCGAGAAGGGCTCGTCCTCGGTCCACGCGCGCTTGAGGATCTGCAGGTACTCGCGGGTGCGGGCGTAGCGGTCCTCCTTTGAGAGGTAGTCGCCATCGCGGCGCTGCTCGGCGTCGAAGCCGCCGGTGATCGTGTGCAGCGCGATCCGGCCCTGAGCGAACTGGTCGAGCGTGGCGAAGGCGCGCGCCGCGACCGTCGGGAACGTCACGCCGGGCCGGTGCGCGACGAGATAGCCGAGCCGGTCGGTGTGCGCGGCGGCGTAGGCCGCGACCTGGAGGTTGTCCGGCGACGCGGAGGAGTAGCCGATCAGCACGCGGTCGAAGTCCGAGGCCTCGTGGGCGAGCGCGAAGCGCTTGACGTAGTCGCGGTCGATCAACGGGCCGTCGGAGCGGCGCGTCTCGGAGGCGTCCTGGGTGGCGATGAGGCCGATGAGCTCTACTGGCATGGGTTCAGGCTCCGGTTCGTGGTCGGGCGGCCAGCGGGGGCGGGCCCAGCTGGGTGGGAAGGGCGCCGGCCAGGGCGGACAACCCGGCAAGCAGTTCGTCGAGGGTGCGCTCCGCGCGCTCGGACGGCGCGCCGTCCTCGAAGTCGCGCGAGGTGAGGTAGACGCCGGTCGGCGCCACGACGGCACCGAACCAGGCGAGCACGTCGCGCAGGTGCCAGTCGGCACCCAGCGAGTGATGGTCGGTCGCGCCCATGGCGACCAGCGCGACCGCCTTGCCCTGCAGCGCCTCTACGGGCAACAGGTCGAGGAGGTTCTTGAGCGCGCCCGTGTAGGTGCCGCGGTAGATGGGGGTGGCGAGCAGGACGGCGTCGGCGTCCGCGATCGCGTGCAGTGCGGGTGCGTCAGGCGTGCCGGTGCCCGCGAACGGCAACGGGTGCTCGGCGAGGTCGACCAGCGTGGTCTCAGTGGCCGCGCGGTCGAGCGCCTCGGCGACCGCGCGCCGCAGGCGGCCGGGCGGCGTGACGCTGCCGATGACGGCGGCCAACCTAAAGGGGTCAGGCCCCTTTAGGTTTGTCGCGGCGGTCATGGCTGCAGCTCCGTGTAGGCGCCGCGGAAGAAGAGCAGCGGCGGCTCGTCCCGGTGTTCGACGGCCAGCACGCGGCCGACGACGATCTGGTGGTCGCCGCCGTCGGCGACGTCGTGCACCTCGCACTCCAGCGTCGCGAGCGCGCCGTCGAGCAGGCCGTCGCGGTGCGCGACGTCGTCCCAGGTCGCGCCGCGGCGGGCGAACCGCTGCGCGAGCTCACGCTGACGCTGGTGCAGGACGTTCACCGCGAAACGCCCGGAGTCCAGCAGCGCGGCCAGCGTCAGCGACTGCTCGCGCAGGCAGACCAGCACCAGCGGCGGCTCGAGCGAGACCGACGCGACGGCATTGGCCGTGCTCCCGTGGCGGCGCCCGTCGCTCCCCGCGGCGGTGACGATCGTGACGCCGGTGGCGAAGTGGCCCATCGCCCGGCGCAGGTCGACCTCGGTCACGGTCGTGCTCATGCCGTCACCGGGAGGGCCGCGACGTACTCGTCGTACGGCGTCCAGCCCGCAAGGACGCGGCCGTCGATGATCAGCGTCGGGAACGGGTAGCGGACGTCGCCGTGGTCGGGACGCGCGACGCCGCTCGCGATCAGGTCCAGCGGCGGGCGGCGCGCCTCGGCCTTGTCGGCCAGCACCGAGGCGACGATCGACGCCCCGTTCATGTCGCGCACCAGGCGGTCGAGGTCGAGGCCGTAGACGGTCGCCAGCGCTTCGCGGATGCGCGGGACGCTGTCGGCGGGCCGGCCTTCGAGGAACGTCGCCTCGCGGAGGCGCTGCAGGACGGGGTCGCCGAGGCCTTGGCGCTCGGCCGCGCGGGCGGCGAGCGACTCGGGCAGCGAGTTCGACGACACGTACTCGAGCCGGTCGGCCACCCGCGCGCCCGTCACCGCGCTCACCTCGAGCCAGTTCGCGTGCTGCTCCTCCGGGCCGCCCGGCCGGCGACCGGGCACGCCGAAGACGCGGCGCCAGCGCAGGCCGGGGAGCGCCCGCAGCTTCGCGATCTTCTCCACGCTGCCCCAGGACCAGATGCAGCCCGGGTCGGTGATCTCGACCACTTCGATCATGCGGGCACCAGCAGCCGCTCGCGGACCAGGGAGATCACTTCGCCGTAGGCGACCGCGTCGTCGTACGGCTCGTAGCCGCGGATCAGCAGCGTGCTCGCGCCGGCGTCGACGTACGCCAACAGCGCGTCGGCGACCTGTGACGGGGTGCCAACGAGCGCCGTCGAGTTGCCCGCGGCGCCGGTCGCCTTGGCCAGCGCGGTGAACAGGCGGTCGTCGTGGACGTCGCGGTCGGCGGCGAACCGCAGCAGCCGCTCGGAGCCCTCGTTGCGCTGGGTCGGGAAGCCCTTGGTGAACGCGCCCGCCCGCTCCTCGGTCACCCGCAGGATCTCCCGCGCGCGCTCCCACGCGGCCTCCTCGGTGGCGGCCACGATCGGGCGCAGGCTGACGCTGAAGCGCAGGCGGCGGCCGTGCTCGGCGGCGGCCGACTGCACCTGTTCGATCCGCTCGCGCACGCCCGCGAGCGGCTCGCCCCAGAGCGCGTAGACGTCGGCGTGCTCGGCCGCGACCCGCACGGCGTCAGCGGAAGCGCCGCCGAAGTAGACCGGGATGCGGTCGGTCCGCACCGCGGACCACCCGCCCTTGACGCGGTAGAACTCGCCCTCGTGGTCGAAGGGCGCCTCCGACGTCCACTCCCGCTTGACCACTGACAGGAACTCGCCGCTGCGGCGGTAGCGCGCGGGCTTGTCGAGCCAGTCGCCGTCGCGGGCCTGATCGACGTCGTCGCCGCCGGTGATCGTGTGCAGCGCGATCCGGCCGGGGTGGAACGCGTCGATCGTCGCGTACTTGCGGGCCGCGACCGTCGGCGCGACGAACCCCGGCCGGTGGGCGAGCAGGACGCCGAGGCGCTCCGTGGCGGCCAGCGTCTGGTCGGCGAGGATGAAGCCGTCGGCCATCGACGACGAGTGCGGGATCAGCACCTTGTCGAACCCGGACGCCTCGTGGGCCTTCGCCAGCGCCCGCAGGTAGTCGGGCTGGATGTACGGCCCGGTGGCGGCGATCGTCTCGGAGAACTCGTGCGGGAAGACGTGCCCGATGAACTCGACGCTCACGACGGTGCGTCCAGGCTCGGGAGGTTGACGACGATGCCCTCCTGGCGGTTGCGGGCGAGCACGACCACGGCCGGCTCGTCGTGCGGGTTCTCCTCGCGGTGCGGGACGTAGGGCGGGACGAACACGTAGTCGCCCGGGCCGGCCTCGATCCGGCGCTCCTCGCCGTCTTCGAGGAAGACGAACACCGGGTGGCCGGAGACGACGTAGATGCCGGTCTCGGCGGCGCCGTGGTGGTGGTCGCCCGAGTTCATGTTCGCGCCCACGTGGTTCTCGCCGAGCCACAGCTGCTCGGTGCCGCCGTGGCGCTGTGAAAGCGCCTCGAAGCGCTGCATGCCCTTGGTCTGGGCGGTGTCGGGGTCGAGTTCGCCCGCGCGCGTGTGGTGCAGCGGGCGATGCCAGGCACGGGTGCCCGGATCGTCGGCGATGCCGGTCAAGAGGGTCCTTTCAGCAGGAGATGGCTCGCCGCGGAGCGGCGAGAGGAAGATCAGGCGGCGCGGCTCAGGCGCGCGGACATCGGCGAGCCGTCATGCCGCGAGGCCCGCTTCGTCGCTCAGTTCCCAGGAAGCGGGCGCGATCCCGAACCGCGCCTCCAGCTCCCGTCGCCCGTTCGGCGTCACGGTCACCGCGCGGCTGGCCTCGCGGGTCTCGACCCACCCGCGCCGCACGAGCTCGGCGCTCAGCGCGGCGCCAAGGCTGCCGGCGAGGTGGTGTCGGCGCTCACTCCAATCCATGCACGCGCGGGTCAGCGGCCGCGGGCGGGCATAGAGCGCGGCGGTGTCGATCCCGAGCTCCGCGAACGCACGCTTGCCCGCGGGGCTGACCGCGAAGTCGCCGCCGCCGGGGACGAGCAGGCCGGCAGTGACCAGGTGCTCGGTCAGCGCGACCCCGGCACGGCCGGCGAGGTGGTCGTAGCAGAGCCGTCCCCGCCGCAGCTCATCCCGCGCGTGGGCGCCGCGCAGCGAGGAGACGGGGAGCGCGGGGGCGAGCAGGATCAGCACCTCGAGCGCGTCGGCGATCGACTGGCTCGCGAGCCGGTAGAGCCGCTGGCGCCCGCGCGGCTCGACGCGCACGAGGCCGCCGAGCTCGAGCTTGCGCAGGTGGCTGCTCGCCAGCGAGCGCGACACCTCCGCGCGCTCCGCCAGCGCGGACGCCGGCGTGAGCCCGCCGTTGAGCAGCGTCAGCAGGATCGTCGCGCGCGTCCGGTCCGCGAGCAGCGAGCCGATGCGAGCCAGGTCGACCTCACCCGTCATGCAAACAGCATAAACCCGATCTAGTTCAATATGTATTGAACTGTCGCGGGAGCACGCGATCTCGGGTGTGGGATGCTTCGGCGTGCCGCCGTGGGCTCCATTTCCGTCATCGCCTGGATGGACGAGGTCTCCGCGGTGATCGCGGCGGAGACCGATCGCCTCACGCAGCTCGACGCGGCGATCGGCGACGGGGACCACGGCGTGAACCTCACGCGCGGCTTCCTCGCCGTCCGGGAGGCGCTCGCGGGCAACGACGATCTGCCCCCGGGGCGCCAGCTGATCCTCGCGGGAAAGACGCTGGTCTCGACCGTCGGCGGTGCGAGCGGGCCGCTCTGGGGCACGGCGCTGCGGCGCGCGGGACGGGCGCTTGGGGACGCGCCGGAGCTGGACGGTGCCCGGCTCGCCGACGCGCTCGACGCGGCGCTCGCCGGTGTCGTGCAGCTCGGGGCGGCAGAACCCGGCGACAAGACGATGGTCGACGCTCTGCGACCGGCCGCGGCGGCGCTGCGCGCGGCCGTGGAGCAGGGCGCGTCGCTGGACGAGGCGCTCGAGGCCGCCGGCAACGCGGCCGCGGCGGGGGCCCAGGCGACGGTGCCGATGCAGGCACGCAAGGGCCGGGCGTCGTATCTCGGGGAGCGGTCGATCGGCCACGAGGATCCGGGCGCGGCCTCGACCGCGCTGATCGTGGCCGCGCTGGGTCGCGCGCTGCGCGCGTGATCGCGGCTTACACTCTCGAAGTGGATTCGATAATGCCGAACAGCGAAGAGCCGACGACGGGGCGCCGGCGAGGCACGATCCAGTCGGTGGACAGGGCGGCGCGCATCCTGAAGGCGCTCGCGGGCGGCCCGCGGCGTCTCGGCGTGTCGCAGCTCGCGGACCAGCTCACGCTTTCGCGTCCAACCGTTCACGCGCTGCTGCAGACGCTGCTGGCGCACGGCTTCGTGGAACAGGATCGCGACTCCGACAAGTACCAGCTCGGGCCCGGGCTGCTGCACCTCGGCTCCTCCTATCTCGACCTGAACGAGCTGCGGGCGCGCTCGCTCGTGCAGGCCGAGCGGCTCGCGCAGCAGACCGGTGAGGCGGTGCGGGTGGGCGTCCTGCACGGGCCGTCCGTGGTCGTCATCCACCACGTCTTCCGGCCCGACGCCGCCTTCCAGGTGCTCGAGGTCGGCGCGCAGCTGCCCGCGCACGCCAGCGCGCTCGGCAAGGCGATCCTCGCCTACCAGCCGGATGCCCTTGTGGCCGAGCTCACCGCGGAGGCGCTCCCGAGGCTCACGAGCCGTACGCTGACGGCCACGGCCGTCACCGCGGAGCTCGCCGACGTCCGTACGAAGGGCTTTGCGCGTGAGCGCGACGAGGCCGTGCTGGGCGAGTCGAGCCTCGCGGCACCGATCGTCGACCACGGGGAGCACGCCGTCGGCGCGATCGGGGTCGTCGGCGAGACGCGGCGGATCTTCCCGCGCGGGCCGGCGAAGGGATTGCCGGAGGCGGTCACCGATGCGGCGCGCAGCATCTCGCGGGAACTCGGCGCGCCGCGCTGGCCGACCGGCGCGCCTTAGTCGGGCTACTCGACCAGCCCGGCGACGCAGTCCGACAGCGCTGCGACCGCGCGGTCGGCATCCGGGCCATCGGCGCTCAGCCTGAGCGCGGTGCCGCGTCGCGCCCCGAGCGCGAGCACGGCCAAGAGGGACTTCGCGTCCGCGCGGCGATCGGCGGCGAACACCTGGACGTTCGCGTTGAAGCCGAGCGCGGTGCGCACGAACCGCGCGGCGGGGCGGGCGTGCAGATCGACGTCGGCCGGGAGCCAGACGACGGACTCAGAGCTTTCGGACATCGCGCGCCTCCTCAGCGGCCTTGACGACTTCAGCGAGCGGCAGGCCCATCGAAGCGACGACGGCCGCCGCCACGGCGCCCTCGACCACAGGCGCGTCCGCCAGTCGCACGCCGCCGTTGCCGCTCTCGAGGATGTGCCGGATCGTCAGGACGGCGCTTCCCAGGTCGGCCAGGATCGCCACGCCGTCGCCGTCGTCCGCCCGGTGGATCGCCTCGCGTACGCGGCGCTCGTCGGTGCCGAGCGTGCCGTGCGAGTCCCCGCCGACGCCCTCCAGACGCACTTCGCCACCGGCCATCTGGCCGGCCAGCTCCACGACGCCCCGCGCGATCTCGGCGCTATGGGACACGACGACGACACCCACCATCCGCTTCCTCCTCAGGGCTTGCTGAATTCGAATGCTATTCGACAATGCCGAATCGGTCAACAGTACGTGCGACTTGACACGAGCACCACGACGGGTTTACGGTTCGCAAATCGGATTCGGCATTACCGAATCGAAGTCCGCAGCAACCGAGGAGGAGGACGACGATGCAGGAGCATTCCCTGGGTCAGCGCGCAGTCGCGGAGACGATCGGTACGGCGCTGCTCGTGCTGGTGGGTCCGGGCTCGGTGGTCGCCACCCTTGTCCTCGCCGGCGACAGCAAGCCCGCCATCTCGGGAGCCGACCTGCTGGGCATCTCGTTCGCCTTCGGCCTGATCATCGCGGCGCTCGTGTACGCGATCGGCAAGGTCTCGGGCTGTCACATCAACCCGGCGGTGACGTGCGCGCTCGCCCTCACCAAGCGGTTCCCCTGGCGCGAGGTGCCGGTCTACGTCGCCGCCCAGGTCGTCGGCGCCGTCATCGGCGCATTCGCCATCTGGGCGGTGTTCGCGCACGACGCGATCGACCTCGGGATGGGGATGACGTCGTTCAACGAGGACGCCAGCACCTGGGCGCAGGCCATCTTCAGCGAGGGCATCGGAACGTTCATGCTGATGTTCGCGATCCTCGGGATCGTCGACTCGCGCTCGCCCAGCGACCTCGCCGGCCTGGTCATCGGCGGCGTCGTGATCGCGATCATCATGATCGTCGGCCCGATCACGGGCGCCTCGCTGAACCCGGCGCGCGCCTTCGGGCCCGAGCTGGTCTCGGCGATCGGCGGCGGCGCGACGCACTGGGGCCAGCTGATCCCGGTGTATGTGTTGCCCGGCCTCGTCGGCGCCGGCCTCGCCGCCGCCGTCTACGACCTGCTGGCCAAGCCGCGCCGCGTCGAGCGGCCGATCCACGAGGCCGTCACGACCCCCGACACCGTCCCGGCCGCCGCCGCGCGCTGACAGAGAGGATCATCATGGCCACCGAAATCTCCGCCGCCTCGATGCGCAAGCTGCTCAACGATCCCGCCGACGTCGTCAAGGAGTCCCTCGCCGGGCTCGCGGCCGCGCACGCGCGGATCCTCCGCTACGACGCCGAGGCGCAGATCCTCACCCGCGCCGACGCTCCCGTCTCCGGCAAGGTCGCGCTGATCTCGGGTGGCGGCTCAGGCCACGAGCCGCTGCACGGCGGCTTCGTTGGGAAGGGCATGCTCGATGCCGCGTGCCCCGGCGAGGTCTTCACCTCGCCCGTCCCCGATCAGATGCTGGCCGCGACCAAGGCGGTCGACGGCGGCGCCGGGGTGATCCACATCGTCAAGAACTACACCGGCGACGTGATGAACTTCAAGCTCGCGGCCGAGGACGCCGCCGACGAGGGCATCCACGTCGAGTCCGTGCTCGTCGACGACGACGTCGCCGTCCAGGACTCGCTGTACACGGCGGGCCGGCGTGGCGTCGGCGCGACCGTGCTGCTGGAGAAGATCGCGGGGGCGAGCGCCGAACGCGGCGACGACCTGGCGACGGTGGCGGCCATCGCGCGGCGCGTGAACGAGCGCGCGCGATCCTTCGGGATCGCCCTGTCCTCCTGCACGCCGCCGGCGGCCGGGAGGCCGATCTTCGACCTCCCAGTCGGCGAAGTGGAGCTGGGGATCGGCATCCACGGCGAGCCGGGCCGCCGGCGCGGACCGCTGGGCACCGCGCGCGAACTGGCCCACGAGATGGTGGAGCCGGTGCTCTCCGACCTCAAGCCCGCCGGCTCGCGCGTGCTGGCGTTCGTCAACGGCATGGGCGGCACCCCGGAGCTGGAGCTCTACCTGCTCTACAACGAGGTCGACAAGCTGCTGCGCGCCGCCGGCCTCGAGCCCGCCCGCAACCTCGTGGGCAGCTACATCACCTCGCTCGAGATGGCGGGAGCGTCGGTCACCGTGCTCGAACTCGACGACGAGTTCGAGACCCTCTGGGACGCGCCCGTCGACACGGCCGCCCTGCGCTGGGGAGCGTGACGAGGCGTGCTCACCGAAGCGACGGTGCGGTCGGCCACGATCGCCGCGTGGATGGCGGAGGCGGGCGCCACCGTGCGTGTGCACCGCGACCAGCTGACGCAGCTCGACGCCGCGATCGGCGACGGAGATCACGGCACCAACATGGTCCGCGGCTTCGACGCCGTGGAGCAGGCGCTCGCGGGCCGGGGGGAGGACACCCCCGGCCGGGTCCTCATCACCTGCGGCAAGACGCTGGTGGCGACGGTGGGCGGAGCGAGCGGCCCGCTGTGGGGATCGGCGTTGCGCCGTGCGGGCCGATCGCTCGGCGACGCGGCGGAGATCGACGGCGCCCAGCTCGCCGTGGCGCTCGATGCGGCGCTGACGGCGATCCAGGAGCTCGGCGCCGCCGAGGTCGGCGACAAGACGATCGTCGACGCCCTCGCGCCCGCGACCGCCGCGTTGCGGACCGCGCTCGGCGCCGGTGAGCCGCTGGCCATCGCCCTGGAGGCCGCCGCCTCGGCCGCCGACGAGGGCGCCCGCGCGACGGTGCCGCTGCAGGCGCGCAAGGGCCGCGCCTCGTATCTCGGTGAGCGGTCGATCGGCCACCAGGACCCCGGAGCGACCTCCACGGCACTGATCATGCGTGCGCTGGTGCGCGCCGTCTCGCGAGATGACTGACGTGCTCCAAGGTCTGCCCGCCTCCCCCGGCCTGGCCGCCGGCCGCGCGGTCATCCTGGATGTGCCGACCAGCGCCGAGGCGGACGTGCCGCTCGAGGAGCGGCCCGCCACGGCGTTGCTCGCCACCCGCGCGCTGCAGGCGGCCGCCGACGAGCTGGACGCACTCGCCCGCACGCTGGATGCCGCCGACGCCGAGATCCTGGAGGCCGGGGCACTGATGGCCCGCGACCCGGAGCTGCGGGCGGCGGTCGAGCGCGCCGTGCTCGAGGACGGCCGGCCGGCCGTCGCGGCGATCCTCGACGCCACGAACGCGACCGCCGCGGTGCTGGCCGCGCTGGCCGACGAGGTGCTCGCCGCCCGCGCCGACGACGTGCGCTCCGTCGGACGACGGGCCGCGCGCCTCGTGGGCGGCGCATCGGCGGCGGGCGGCGCCCAGGACGGCATCGCGATCGCGCAGGATCTCGGGCCCGCCGACGTGGCCGAGCTCCAAGGCTGGGCGCAGGGCATCGCGCTCGCCGGCGGCGCCCCCACGGCGCACGCCGCGATCCTGGCCCGATCGCTCGGATTGCCGATGGTCACCTGCGCGGGGCCGCAGCTGCTGACGATCCGGCCGGAGGCTGACGTCGTGCTCGACGGCGACGCGGGCGAGGTGCTGGTCGCTCCGCAGCAGGAGCGTCAGACCGCGGCCCGGCGCGCCACCGCGACCCGGGCCGCCGCGCGCCAGGCCGCGATCGACGCTCGCTCAGAGCCCGCCGTCACGACCGACGGGCACCACGTGACCGTCCTCGCCAACGTGGCCAGCGCCGCCGAGGTGCGCGCCGCCCTGGACGCCGGCGCCGAGGGCGTCGGCCTGGTGCGCACCGAGTTGCTCTGCCTGGATGCGGGGCGCTGGCCTACCGAGGCCGAGCACCGGCGCGCGCTGCGCCCGCTGCTCTTGCCCCTGGCCGGCCGCGTGAGCACGGTCCGGGTACTCGACTTCGGCGGCGACAAGCTGCCCCCGTTCCTCGCCGGCGAGGACGACGGCAGCCGCGGCATCGCGCTGCTGCTGCGCCATCCGGCGGCGCTCGAGGATCAGCTGGCGGCGATCCTCGCCGAAGGAGCGGGATGCCGCCTGCGCATCATGCTGCCGATGGTCGACGACGTCTCGCAACTGCTGGCGGCCGGCGAGCTGCTCGCGCGCGCCCGCAAGCGCACGGGTATCGAGACCGGCTCGCTCGGGGCGATGATCGAGACCCCAGCCGCGGTGGCGGGTGCGGCGGCCATCGCTGCGCACTCGGCCTTCCTCAGCATCGGCACGAACGACCTGACGGCATCGACGCTGGGCATCGATCGCTTCGCCGCCGGCACCGCGCCCGCCGATCACCCGCGGGTGCTGGCAGCGATCGCCCGCACCGTCGCTGCCGCCCACGACGCCGCCCTCACCGTCGAAGTCTGCGGCGAGGCCGCGGGCGAGGAGGCGATGCTTCCGCTGCTCCTCGGCCTGGGGGTCGACGAGCTCAGTACCGGTGCGGCCCGCGTCGGGGCCGCGCGGGCGCAGATTCGATCACTCGCTCTCGACGATTGCCGCAGGGCGGCACGCGCGGCGCTCGACGGCGCGCCTAGTGCGCGGACAGTTCTGCGCGGACCTCCGTCTTGAGGATCTTGCCGACCTTCGAGCGCGGGAGCTCCGCCCACACGTCGACCCGCTTCGGTGCCTTCACGCTGCCGATCCGCTCCTTGACGAACGCGATCAGCTCCGCTGGGTCGACCTCGACGCCCGGCTGGGGCTCGACCACCGCCGTCACCTGCTCGCCCCACTTCTCGTCCGGGAGGCCGATGACCGCGCAGTCACGCACCGCGGGGTGTTGCATCAGCGCCTGCTCGACCTCCGCCGAGTAGACGTTGAAGCCGCCGGTGATGATCATGTCCTTCAATCGGTCGACGATGAACAGGTAGCCGTCGTCGTCGAGGTAGCCGATGTCGCCGGTGTGGTGCCAGCCGAAGCGCGAAGCCGCCTCGGTCGCCGCCGGGTCCTTGTAGTACCCGGCCATCACGAGCGAGCTGCGGACGACGATCTCGCCGCGCTCGCCGTTGGGCATCAGCACGCCGGTCTCGGGGTCCATGATCCCCACGCGGACGAGCGGCGCCGGCCGTCCCGCGGAGGCGAGCCGCCCGAGCGCGACGTTGCCGTCCGCGTCGAAGTGGTCCGCGGGCGGGAGCATCGAGACCATCATCGGCGCCTCGCTCTGGCCGAACAGCTGCGCCATGACCGGCCCGATCACGGTCAGGGCCTCCTCGAGCCGGGCGGTCGACATCGGCGCCGCGCCGTACCAGAAGCACTGCAGCGAGGACAGATCCGTCTTCGCGATGTCCTCGTGCCCGAGCAGCATGTAGATCAGCGTCGGCGGGAGGAACGTGTGCGTGATCCGCTGCGACTGCACCAGGGAGAGGAACTGGGTCAGGTCGGGCGCGCGCATGATCACGATCCGCCCGCCGAGCGACATCACGGGGAAGCACAGCACGCCGGCGGCGTGGGTGAGCGGAGCGAGCGCGAGGTAGGCGGGCCGGCCGTTGAACGGGTAGCCCATCAGCGTCAGCGCGGTCATCGTCTCGAGGTTGCGGGCGGTCAACATCACGCCCTTCGGCAGCCCGGTCGTGCCGCCCGTGCCGACGAGCATCGCGAGGTCGTCCGGCGGGTCGCGCTGCTCGACCTCGACCGCGGTCGCGAGCCACGCGTCGAGGTCGTCCAGGCACACCGTCTTCGCCAGCCCGAGCTGGGCCACCATCGCCGCGTAGTTCGGGTGGTAGATCAGCAGCTCGCAGTCGAAGAGCTCGAGCAGCGCCCGGTTCTCGGCGGCTTCGTTGCGCGGGTTGATCGGGCACCACACGGCTCCCAGCCGCGCGATCCCGAAGACGCACGCGAACGCGGTCGCGTTGTTGCTCGAGAGGATCCCGACCTTGCCGCCGGGCGCGACGCCCGACGCCGCCAGCGCACCCGCCACCCGCCAGCTGAGGTCGACGACGTCCGCGTAGGTCAGCGTGCGGTCCCCCTCGACCAGGCACGGCGCCTCGCGGCCCAGCGACGCGCCCTTGTCGAGGTAGTCGACGAGCGAGGACATGCGCTACATGCCCATACCGCCGTCGACCGGCAGCCCGATGCCGGTGATGAACCGCGCCTGGTCGGACGCGAGGAAGACGACCGCGTCGGCCATGTCGGCGACCTCGCCGAGCCGCCCCAGCGGGGTCTGCTCGACGACCGCGCCGATCGCCGCCTCGACGCTCGGGAACATCCCGATCTCGGCCATGTCGACGGCGAGCTTGGTGCCCATCGCGGTCGGGACGAGGCCGGGGTAGACGCAGTTGACGCGCACGCCCATGCCGAGCTTGCCCGCCTCGAACGCGCTCACGCGGGTCAACCGATCCACCGCCGACTTGGTTGCCGAGTACCCGCTGATCCCCGGGAACGCGATCGTCGCCGCGACCGAGGCGATGTTGACGATCGAGCCGCCGTTCCCGGCCGCGCCGCCCGGCCGCATCGCCCGCAGGCCGTGCTTGATGCCGAGCGCCGTGCCGAGCACGTTGACCTCGAGCATCCGCCGGATGTCGGCGGCCTGGGCGTCGACGATCAGCCCGGTGATCTCGATCCCGGCGTTGTTGACGAGGATCTCGAGGCCGCCGAGCTGCTCGACCGCGGTCGCGATCGCCGCCTCCCAGCTCGCCTCGTCGGTGACGTCCAGCTGCGTGGCATGCCCGCCGATCTCCCCGGCGACCGCGGACGCGTCCTGGACGTCGCCGATCAGGACTTTGGCGCCGGCCGCGGCGAGCGCTCGCGCCATGCCCTCTCCGAGCCCCTGTGCGCCGCCGGTCACAAGAGCACGCCGGCCCTCGAGCACACCTTCAGCCATCTGTCTCTCCTCCTATAGCGTCGCGCCGATGCTCGAACTCTCGCACGCCGACGACATCCTCGGCCAGGTCATCCTCACGTTCGACGGGCGCGTGCTGGAGAAGTTCTCCGAGCGGTCCGCGGAGGCGGAGCGGATGATCGTCGGGCTGCTCCATCTGGAGGTCACCGAGCCGGATCGCAAAGGCCGCCGCGAGGTGTGGTTCACGTGCCGGCCCAAGCGCCGCGGCGGCGGCTTCCGGCTGACGGTGGCCGACGAGGAGTGGGCGGGCGTCGAGCCGTTCGTGCGCGACGTCGGCGCCGCGCTCTAAAAGAGCGCGGCGCCGAACGCGAGCCCTACGGGTTCGTCGTGGACAGGGTGAACGTCAGCGTCTTGCTGTACGTGCCCGTCCGCAGCGGATCGTTGGCCTTGACCAACTGGCTGAACTCCAGCGACACCGAGTCGTTGGAGATCGGGCCGTTCCACACCAGCAGGTTCAGCGGCGAGGCCGAGGAGCCCACGTTGTTGTAGGCCGTGCCGGTGTTGGTGGCGTTGCGAGCGCGAGCCTGGAGCGGCTCGGGCAGGATGAACGTGCCGTTGACGAGGTGGCCGGTCCCGAAGGAGCTCGGGTCCGCCACGCTCAGCAGCGCGTCACCCGCGGTCGAGATGACGTTCGCGGTCGTCGCCGCCGTGTATGTCTTCGCGACGCCGGGCGCGAACGGGCCGAAGCTCGCCGGCGTCCCGAGCGTCAGCGACAGCGTGGCGGGGACGGTACCCCCGACGCCACCGTCGACGCTGGTCCCGTACGTGGCGGGCGGCGGGCCCGGTGCCGGCGGGGTGGCCGGCCGCGGCCGCTGCAGGTAGGTCAGCGCGTCCTTGAGCACCGCCGACCGCTCGGCCCGGGTCGAGACGCCCTCGAGGCCGAAGCTCCACAGCAGCGTGTCGTCGGTCGCGATGCCCGGGCCCTCGGTGAAGCCGACGGCGCCGCGGGCGACCCACGTCGCCGCGTTCTCGGTCCCGGCCGGCTGCGGCCCGGCGACCCACGGGGCAAGGCCGTTCTCGAAGCCCTGCGACTCGCTCACCACGCCGTCCTTGACGACCTGCACGGCGTCGACGAACACGCCGAGGCCCGCGGACGCGAAGTCCTGCGCGTAGGTGATCGAGACCTCGACCTGCTTGCCCTTGTAGGCGGAGAGGTCGATCTCCCAGTCCTGGAACCCGCCCGAGTTGCCGGTCGCGCCGTTCCACTTGCCGGTCGAGCCGGTGTTGGTGCAGTCCGCGGCCGCGGTCGGGTTGGTCTGGTAGTGGTTCAGGAACGGGTGGATCGTGTTCCAGTCGATGTCGCACGAGGAGCCGACGTCGTCCGAGGTGTTCCCGTTCTTGTCGGGCAGCGTCGTCCAGTCGTCCTGGCCGACCGTGTGCGCCTCGACGAACACGTAGTCGTAGTCGAGCTCGGTGTCGTAGCTGACCTTGAACTTCAGCGCCCCGCTCGTGGCGCCGGTCAGGTCGACCGTGCGGCGCAGGCGCTGGTAGCTCTCGTCGCTCGACTCGGCGTAGGCGTACTTCGTGCCCTCCGGCGGGTCGAACGCGGGCGGGCGGTCGAACCCGACCGCGCGCTGCGACGCGAACTGCGGGAACTGGTTCGCCGGCAGGATGCTCGACGTCGTCACGAACGTCTGCGCGATGAACTGGTTGTCCGCCGAGCCGGGGCCGTTGAGCGTGAACGCGGTCGTGCCGAACGGGCCGCCTGTGCCCTTGAACGGCAGCGTCGCCACGTCGTCATCCTCCGCCGCCACGACGCTGATCCACGCGCCGAGGTAGTACTGGATGAAGTCGTTGGAGACGATGATGCAGTTCGTCGACTGGCCGACGGGGTCGTCCGCGTCGTCCTGGCCCTGCGTGTTGTTGGACTTGCAGAACGGGTTCGGCGGCGCGCCGAGCGGGTTGTAGAGCAGCTGCAGCCACGCGCCCTCGAGCGCCTGCTGGCCGGTGACCAGCATCGTGCCGCCGTCGTTGAGGTAGTCGCGGGTCGCGATCACCTCGTCGTCGGCGAGCTTGGAGTTGCCGGTGCCGCCGGGCTGCGTGGGCTCACGCACGTAGAGGTCGTTGCCCGTGTACCAGATGACGCTCTTGTAGTGCGAGAGCACGCCGAGCGGGTCCGGGGCGGTGCGGCTGTGCGCGTCGACGTCATAGACGTCGTAGGACACGTTCAGGTCCTGCAGCGCGGTGGTGTAGTAGCTGAGGAACTCCGGGCCCGGGTGCGGGCCCTGGCCGAGCAGGTTGGTGTTGCCGGAGTAGTCCTCGGCGGCCATCACGAGCACGTCGCCGGACTTGGACTTCTCGGCGTTGAACGTGAAGGACGACGAGGTCTTGGCGCCGGCGCTGAACCAGACCTCGACCTTGTCGCCGGCCGTGAAGCCGGTCACCGTGGCGCGCATCTTGTGGTAGTAGACGCCGGGCGCGCCGTAGCGCTCGCCGCCCTTGTACTCGGCGGTGGGGGCGCGGTGCACGACGCCGCCGTTGACGCGCCAGAGGACGTCGACCGGACCGAGGTCGCGGTTGGCGTTGACCTCGACGGTCTGCGGGTCGCCGTAGGAGTACTTGAACGCGTGCGGCTCGAAGTCGGGCGCGGTGTTGCCGAGGTGCGAGACCGGGCGGCCCGGCGTCTTGGCTGACTTCGCCATGTCGAGCGCGAACGGCAGGTTGCGCTGGAACTGGTCCTCGACCGCGGCCTCGGAGTCCTGGAAGACGAAGCCGCCGGGGAGGAACGCGTCCGCCCCGCCGTCGGTGCCGCCCACGGCGCCGCCGGTGCCCGGCATCAGCTCGACGGTGTAGGCCAGCGCGCCGTAGCGCTGGTACACGTGGTCGGTGACGTCGCCGTTGGTCGTGTAGAGCTCACCCGAGACGTCCGGGTCGAAGCCCGCGATCGCCGGGTGGTCGTCGTCCAGGCCCGCGAGCGCCATCGTCGCCGGCGTGTCGGTGCTGGGCGTCTCGACCTGCCAGCCCTCGGGATAGAGGATCAGCGGGCCGTAGGAGTGATAGTCGATCAGGAACTTCGGCTTCAGGCCGCGGATCAGCGCGTCGAGCGTCGACACCTCGGGCTCGGACTCCGCCGAGGCGCCGCGGTAGGTGTCGTCGGTGAAGTCGTCGGCCGCGCCCTCTTCGTCGTAGCGCCACTTCTCCGCCCAGTTGCGGTTCGGGTCGACGCCGTCGTTGCCGTCGAGCACGTTGTTGCCGTCGTTGTCGTTGAGGTTCTTGCGCCACAGGCGGGTGGCCTTGCGCTCGAACGTGTAGTCGTAGCCGTCGACGTTGACGACCGGGACGAACCACATCTCCGTGTTCTGGAGCAGCGTCGGAATGCCGGACGCGTTGTCGGTCGCATGCGAGAGGACGTAGCCGAACAGGCGCCGGCCGACCTCCGTCGCGATCCACTCACGCGCGTGCTGCGTGGTCTCGTACCAGACGACGGGCTTGGCGCCGTCGGCGAGCGTGTTCGCTCCGACGCTCACCTTGTAGGCGACGAGGTCCTGGCCGAACCGCGACTTGCCGTAGACGACCTTCTTGACGAGGTCGGGATGCGCGGCGCGCTGGTTCTCGTACCAGGTCTGCAGATTGATCGGCTTGCCCGCGCTGTCGACAGCGCCGGAGCAGGTGCCGGGGCACGCGGCGGGCTTGAGGTGCCACGGGCGGAACACGTCATAGCCGTGCGTCGGGTCCGAGAACGGATCCGGCGGCGCGGCCTGAGCGGCCTTGAGCTCGCCATAGGGCGCGGTGACCGTGAAGCCTTTCGCGCGCAACTCGGCGGCCTGTTTGGGCGTGGCGACGATCGCCTGCCCGTTCTTCGACCCGCCTTCGGTCGCGTCGTAGCCGAGCTCTCCCAGCTTGGACACGTCGCCACCGCGGACGAGGTACTGATTGAGCGGCTCGATCTTGCGTTGCGCGGCTTGCGCCGGCGCCACGAGCGCGCAGGAAACAACAAACGCCGCGGAGACGGCGCCCCAACCCTTCATCCTCATACAACTCCCTCCGTGTAGGCCGCGAGCGTACCTGAAGGGCAACTAAAGGACCAACTACCTTCGGTTAAAAAACCGTTAGCGGAGCCACGTTGGTGACACCGCGTCAGGCGTCAGCTGGATTCCGGCGCATCCAAGCGCAGTCACGCCTAGGACGATCTCGTCGACGCCGTCGCATCCGAGGTGGCGTTCGAGGACCTCGTCGCGGATCGCGGTCGCGAACGTACCGCCGAGCCCGCGCGCGCCGGCCGCCAGGAGGATCGTCTGGCTGACGTGGCCGAGGCCGAGCAGCACGTCGCGGTAGCCGCGTGGCGTGCGGTAGCGCCACTGGTTGCGGGCGACGACCGCGGTGTGCAGCAGCGTGACCGGGCTCAGCGCCGGCCACTCCTGGTCGCCGTACGCGCGCGGGTCGTCGATGTCGACGGCCTCGGCGCCGACGCGGACGAGGTGGCCGCCGGCGGCGTCGTAGTGGTAGGTGCCGGGTTGCAGGCCGGACACGCGCCGGGCGCGGACGTAGAGCTCGTTGGGGTGCAGCGCGCCCGCCGACGGGCTCGTCTTGTAGGCCTCGGGGCCGGTGCCGAGCTCGTCGAAGACGCCGAGGAACCCGCCCGCGACGTGCAGGATCGCCGCCAGGTCATCCAGCGCCACCGGCGCGTCGGTGAACGAGCGTGCCGAGCGGCGGTCGAGCAACGCGCTCACCACGTCCGGCCGCTGCCAGTCGCCGATGCGCGTCCCCGGCAGCGCGATCGGCTCGCCGTGTCGCCGCGCCGCGATCGCGGGCGGCGTCTCCTCCACGCCCTGGTGGCGCATCGTCGCGAACGACGAGGCGGGCGTGGCGAAGGTGGTCGAGGACGTCGTGCGCGAGGCGAAGTGGAAGCGCTCGGCCGCGCCGCCCCAGCGACCCCAGGAGCCCGTGACGTGCAGCTCGCGCGCGTGGGCGAGCGAGTCCTCGGCGACGAGCACGCCCGCTTCGAGCAGCCGGCGCGCGACCGCCTCGTGGCGCGGGCCGAGCTCGGCGGCGCTGGCGAGCTCCCGCCAGTCGGAGAAGTGGCGCAGCACGTCGAGGCTGAGCTCGGTGAGCGCGTGCTGGCGGTGGTCGAGGTGGTTGTCCCACACGGCCGCGCCTTCGCGGAACGCGAGCGAGCCTGAAGCGGCGACGCGGACGTTCACGCCGTCACCTCCGCGAAGCGATCGGCGACCCAGGCCGCGACGCTCTCCGAGACGACCGACGTATGGGTGCGGTGCTCGAACCAGCGCCAGGAGCCGCTCGCGTTGACCTCGAGGAAGACGAGCTCGTCGCCGGTGTCGAGCAGGTCGACGGCGGCGATCTGGAGCTTCAGATCGCCGACGAGGGCGAGCACGCGGGCCGCGACGTCGTCGGGCAGCCCGGCGGGCTCGACGGCGATCGTCTCGGGCGCGCGCGCCGCGGCGTCGAGCGTGGGCTTGCGCAGCGCGTAGGCGATGCACCGCTCGCCGACGACGAAGACGCGCAGCTCGCGCTCGTGCTCGATCGGCTCCTGGACCAGCAACGGCGCCGCCTGAGCCGGCAGGCTCGCGAGCCGCATTCGCCGCGGGATCAGGGTGAGCGCGCGGCCGGGCTCGGGCTCGTGGAAGTGTGGGCCGACGGCCTTGACGACGACGTCGCCGGTGTCGCGGGGGGTGTGGGTGATGAGCGAGCGCGGCGTGCGGAAGCCGTGCGCCGCGGCGTACGCGAGCTGGGCGAGGCGATTGGGCGCGTCGGCCAGGCGGGCGCCCGGGTTGATGGTCAGCGCGCCGGGCAGTGCGGCGAGGTTGGCGGCGCGCGCGGCGGTCTGCTCGCGCGCGTGCTCGTCCCCGCGGCGGGCGGCCGGCGCGTACAGGCGCGTCCAGAGGACGCGGGGAAGGTAGGTGCGCCGGTCACGGGTCAGGGTGAGCCGGTCGCCGTCCCAGGCGAGGTCGTCGTCGGCGTCGCGGTCGGCGTCGATGCGGACGACCGGGACCGAGCGGGCGGCGAGGCGCAGCGAGAGCTCGTCGGCGTCCGGGTCCGCGGCCCGCGTGCACAGGACGACGGCCGACGCGCCGGAGCGCACCGGGCCGAAGCGGACCTGGATGTCGAGGCTGTGGCGGGTCACGCGCTGGGCGGGGGCGCCGTCCAGCAGCAGGGCCGCCGCCCCGGGCGCCACGCGGGCGCCCGGGGCGATCGAGCGGGTGCTCACGCGGTGTGGCAGCTCGTGCACGGCGGATAGATCGCGACATAGTCCGAGGCGAACGCCGCGAAGGCGTCGGCCTCGATCTCGGTCGCGAGCTCGAGCAGGGCGACGTCGTCGTCGCGCAGGTCGAGCAGGCGCTGCGCCAGCGCTTCGATGGTGGTGTCCATCAGATGTACCTCCGGTTGGATGGGGACAACCGGTTCGACGCCTGTCGGACGGGGCTATTCGGCGGCGGGGGGTCGGCGCGGGGAGAGCAGGAGGCGGATCGCCCGCCACACGCCGACGTCGCGCGAGAGCGCGCGCCAGACGCGCAGGCGGGGGTGCGGCGGCTCGGTCGTACCGTCGGCGGCGAAGCGCGCCCGCTCCGCCTGGTCGGCCAGCTCCGCGGTCGCCGGCCCGATCGCCGCGAGCTGCGGGCGCAGGGCGCTCAGCGTCGTCGCCGGGCCGACCTGCGGCGTCAGCCGTACGAGCAGCTCGCCCAACGCGGGCGCCGTGCGGCGCCGGTTGAGTCGCCACGCGCCCACGGCGAGACCGAGCAGCGCGAGCACGCCGAGGGCGGCGGTCGGGGTGCCGGAGCTGATGCCGCCGACCGCCGAGTGCGTGGCGAGGACGTCGGTCTCGGGCGCGACGTCCGCCTCGGCGCTCGCCGGCGTCGGGTTGAACGGCACCCAGCCGAAGCCGGGGAAGTAGACCTCGATCCAGGCGTGCGCGTCCTCGTCGCGCACGTCGTAGGTGTTCTCGCCCGTGCGCTTGCCGGTCGCGAACCCGGTGACGACGCGCGTCGGGATGCCCGCCAGGCGCAGGAGCATCGCGGCCGCGCCGGCGAAGTGCTGGCAGTACCCGGCGCGGGTCTTGAAGAGGAAGTCGAGGATCGGGTCCGAGCCCGGGTCGCCGACGTCGGTCGTGTAGCGGAACCGCCCGCTCGTCAGGTAGTCCTCGACGCGGCGCACGACCTCGAGCTCTGAGTCGGTGCCGTCGGACAGGCGGCGGGCGAGCAGGATCGCGTCCCCCCACGGGCTCTGGCTGAGCCAGCCGTTGAGGTGGTCCGCGAGGCGGGTGACGGGGCGCTCACCCGGCCGCGACCGGCGCGGCCAGAAGCGCGTGTACGGGTCGTAGATGTCGCTGGTCGGGATCTTCACCGATTCCAGCTCCTTGGCCGTCGCGCGGACGACCTGGCTCTCGACCGTGTAGGTGTCGTCCGTCGCGGGCGGCTCCGTGAAGCGGTACGAGTCGCCGCGCGACTGCTCGCTCCCGCGACCCGAGTCGACCGCCGTGATCCGGCCGGGCGCGGCGAGCAGCCGGTTGGCGAGCCCGACGATCCGGACCTTCGTGGTCACCGTGACGGCGCGCGGCTCGGGCAGCGGGTCGCGGTTGCGGACGAACGCCCAGCCGCGCCCGTCCCAGTCCTCGAGCGCCTGCATCCGCCACAACGCCGGCTCCTCGGACGTGATCTCGAGCATCGTCGCGCCGGTGCGGCGGCTGGTCAGCGGCCCGTAGGTCTGCGTCGGGTCCAGGCGGCTGAAGTTCGGCTTGCGCGGTGAGCCGTCGAAGCGCAGCCAGCGGTCGTGCGGCCCGAAGGCCTGCGCGGCCGTCACCGCGACCAGCGAGACGATCGCGACCGCGGGCAGCGCGAGCGTGAGCCGCCCGCGGGTCGCCCACAGCAGCATCGCGGCGAGGAACACGACGCCGTGCCAGGCGGCGTTCGGCGGCGTGCTCTCGAGCAGCACGGCGGCGAGGACCGGGTGCGCGGCGATGACCAGCGCCGTGATCCGCGGCGCCGGGCCCGCGGTGGACAGCAGCGCCGCGACCGACCACGTGAGGCCGAACGCGATCAACGCGGCGGCCAGCGCCCACGGTTCGTCGAGCAGCCGCGCACCGTGCGCGCCGGCGATCGTGGTCAGGCCGTCCTGCAGCGAGTTCACCGACGCGCCGATCCCCCGCGGGCGCAGCACCCGCGGCGGCAGCCCGGCGAGCAGCAGCGCGGCCGGCAACCACGCGAGGAGGATCAGGAACCCGGTCCGCACTCCGATGACGTGGGCCGCGATCAGGCACGCGGCCACGGCGATCGGCACCGCCCACACCAGCGAGCTGCCGAACATCGGCCACCATCCGTAGATGCCGGCGGCCGCGAGCAGTGCGAGCCCGGCGGCGCGGTTCCACGCGCGAGGGGTGGCGAGCCGCGACGAGGGGCGGGCGGGCGTGGCGCCCGCGGTCGGTGAGGCCGCGCGGGGGTCCGCGCCGCCGGTGGTGCCACGGCGCGCGCCGTCTCGGGCGGGCGTCGCGCCGCGCGAGCCGGCGTCGTCGGGCACCCTCACGCCGCCGCCCTCTCCGGCCCGTGCCGGCGCTCCCAGTCCGCCAGCGCGATCACGCCCGGCGGCAGGTCGCCGCGGTCGTCGAGCGGCGTCGGGGCGTTCGCGGCGCGGACATGGAGGACGTCGCGATCGCCGAGCGCCGTCGGCGTGGCCGCGGTGCCCGGCTCGAGCGCGGCGAGGCGGCGATGCATCGCCGGCCAGCCGCCGCTGTCGTCGAGCGTCGTCGGCACGCGGTCGCCCGGCAGCAGCACGCGGCAGCCGCTCGAGCGGGCGAGCGCGAGGACGATCCCGGCGGCCGAGCGAGCGATCCAGTCCAGCGCCGCGCCGTCGGCGCCGAGGGTGTCGACGACCACGAGCGGAAGCCGGTCGCGGGCGCTCGTGAAGTGGCGCTCCTGCAGCTCGCCGCCGCGTGCGGCGCTCGCCCAGTGGACGCGGCTCATCGGGGTGCCCGGCGTGTACGGGCGCAGCCCGTCGGGCTCCGGGTCGGCGGCGACCAGCGCCCCGCCCGCCCGCAGCCGCGCCGGCGGCGGAGCGGGCTCCGGCAGGACGAGCAGCGAGTCGGGCCGGCCGCTCACGGTCAGGCGCGAGAAGAGCCCGAGGTCGTCGCGCAGCAGCAGCGGGGACGGGCCGAGCACGTGCGCGCCCGGGCGATCGATCACGAGCTCGAAGCTCCCGACGCCGCCTTCGAGCGGGTGCCAGCGACCGCCCGGACCGAGCACCTCGACCCGCACGGGCAGGGCCCGCAGCCCGCCGACCTCGAAGCGCACCGTGACCGGCAGGCCTTCCTGCACGTCGCCGCGCTCGATCGTCCGGACGAGGGTCACCCGCCGCGCGGCCAGCGACAACGAGACCGCGATCCCGACGTAGAGAACGATCAGCGCGAGCGCGAGACCGAAGAGCGCGAGCGAGCCGAGCGTCGCCGCCGCGAGCATCAGCAGCGCGGGCGCGACGGCGAGCGCTCCGCTGCGGATCACCGTGCCGGCACGTCCTTCAGCGCGTCCGCGACGATCTCCAGCGGGGCGTCGAGCGCGGCCGCGGCGACCGGCTCGATCCGGTGCGCGAGCACCGGCACCGCCAGTGCCTGGACGTCGTCGGGCAGCACGAAGTCGCGACCCTGCAGCGCCGCTCGCGCACGGGCGGCGCCGAGCAGCTGCAGCCCCGCGCGCGGGCTCGCGCCGGTCTCGCTCAGCGGGTGCTCGCGCGTCGCGGCGAGGACGGCGACGACGTACGCGAGCAGCGCGTCGCTCGCCCGCACCGCCTCGACCTGCGCCTGGGCGGCCAGCAGCTCGCGCAGGCCGCCCGCCCGCCGGCCGCCGCCGGACGGTGGCTCGCGCAACAGCGCGATCTCCTGATCGCTCGTCGGATAGCCGAGCGATACACGGGCCAGGAAACGGTCGAGCTGCGCGGGCGGCAGCCGGTAGGTGCCGTCATAGCCGACGTTCGGGTTCTGGGTGGCGATGACCATGAACGGCCGCTCGAGCGGGTGGGTGCGGCCGTCGACGGTCACCTGCAGCTCCTGCATCGCCTCGAGCAGGCCGGACTGCGTCTTCGGTGTGGCGCGATTGAGCTCATCGACCAGGACGACGTTCGCGAACACCGGGCCAGGATGGAACTCGAAGGTCTCGGTCCCGGCATGCCAGATCGTCGCGCCGAGGATGTCGGTCGGGAGCAGGTCGACGGTCGCCTGCACGCGGCCGAAGCGCCCGTCGACGCTTCCGGCGAGCGTGCGGGCGAGCTGCGTCTTGCCGACGCCCGGCCGGTCCTCGAGCAGCAGGTGCCCGCCCGCGAGCATCGTGCTCAGGACGACCTCGAGCGTGTCGTCGGCGATCTGCATCGCCTCGCGCACCGTGGCGCGTAGCCGTTCCCCGAACTCCGCGACCTCGACGACCTCGAGCGCGCGCTCGCTGGCGAGCGAGAGCGCCGGACGCTCGCGATCGGAGCGACGGTCTGGCGATGGGTCCGTGCTCATCGACATTGAGTGTGACCGTACCGACTCATAATCAACCCTCGGAAGTCCATTCTGGACCGTCGCGGGGTGAAAGGCGTAGGGTCGCGGCGTGGTGTCGCGGACCCTGCTTGCCCCCGGGGCGGTGGTCGCCGGCTACCGGATCGAATCCGTGCTCGGCCGCGGCGGGATGGGCGTGGTGTACCGCGCGAGCGATCTCGACCTCGGCCGGGTCATCGCCTTGAAGGTGATCGCGCCGGAGTTGCTCGAGGAGGAGAGCATCCGCGAGCGCTTCCTCAAGGAGGCGCGTTCGGCGGCGTCGATCGAGCACCCGAACGTGATCCCGGTGTACGCCGCCGGCGAGCGCGACGGCGTCGCGTTCCTGGCGATGCGGCTGATCGACGGCGTCGACCTCAAGGCGCTCGTGCGCGGCGACGGACCGCTCGCGCCCGCCCGCGCGGCCGACCTGGTCGCGGCCGCCGCGGCCGGGCTCGACGCGATCCATCGCGCCGGATACGTCCACCGCGACGTCAAGCCGGCCAACGTGCTCGTCGATCGCGACGGCCACGTCTACGTCACGGACTTCGGCCTGGCGAAGCAGATGCTCTCCACGGGCGCGGCGACCGGGACGGGGCGCTGGGTCGGCACGCTGGACTACGTCGCCCCCGAACAGATCCGGTCGGAGCGCATCGACGCGCGCGCCGACGTGTACGCGCTCGGCGGGGTGCTGGCCTTCCTGCTGACCGGGCGCGTGCCGTTCGAACGCGAAGGCGACGAGGCCAAGTTGTGGGCCCAGCTCTCGGACCCGCCGCCCGAGCCGTCGCGGCACCGGCCGGAGGTGCCGCGCGCGCTCGACGCGGTCGTCGCCCGGGCGATGGCCAAGGCTCCCGCGGACCGGTATCCCTCCGCCGGGGACCTCGGGCGCGCGGCCGTCGCCGCGGTGGCGGGGACCGCGCCGAGCCGTCCCGAGCGCGTGGTGGCCCGCGGAGCGGCGGCGCCGGAGGACGGCGTGGAGGACGCGACGGTGACGAGCAGGCCGCGCGGCACGCCCCGCCGCCGTCGCCGCGGTGTGGTCGGCGTGGCGGTCGGCGCGCTGCTCGCCTCGGTCGCGGTTGCGGTGGCGGTCGTGCTGAGCCGCGGCGACGACTCGCCGCGGCTCCCCCGCGTCGTGCAGACGATCCACGGTGTCAGCTTCCGGCCGAACGGCGTCGTGCTCGCCGGGGGCGACGCGTGGGTGTCGAGCTCGGACAAGGTCGACCTCGTGCGCGTCGACACCGCCAGCGGGCACGTGGCCGATGGTCCACGTGTCGGGTCGGGCGTGCAGGACATGGTCACGGACGGGACGAGCGTGTGGGTCGCCGCGAAGGCGTCGCACGTGGTGACCCAGATCGACGCGCGCACCGGGACGGTCGTGCGCACGCTGCCGTTCCGCGGCGAGCCGCTGCGGCTGGCGCTCGGGTTCGGCTCGTTGTGGGTCGGGACGTCCAGCACCCCGCCCGGGGCCAACCAGCTGACCCGGTTGGACCGCACCGGGCACGTGGTCCGGCGTTGGACGTTTCCGCACGGCATCGTCGCGCTCACGGCTGCATCGCACCGGCTCTGGATCGGCGAGCGCTCACCGCCGACCGTGCAGCGCTTCGACCCCGCGACCGGACACACCACGCTCTGGGGCAAGCTGGTCGCGCCCGCGGCCTCGCTCTCCCCCGGTGCCGGCTACGTGTGGGCGACGTTGCCGACCGCGGACGACATCGCCCGCGCCGATCCTCGTGGTGGCGTCGCGACGTCAGCCGCGTGTCATCAGCCGACGCGCGCCGTGGCGGCGGGCGGACGCATCTGGATCGCCTGCGACACCGATCACACCGTCACGCTCTTCGACCCGGGGAGCTCGAAGAAGGTCGGTGCGGTCGGCGTACCGCTCAACCCGTATGCGCTGACGGCCGACGCCCGCTCGGTCTGGGTCACCGGCGTCGGCGAGAACACGCTGACGCAGATCGCCTACCGCTGATCGAGGAAGGCGCGGGCGAGCGCCGCGCGCTTCTGGTTCTGCGGCAGGTGCTCGAGCCCGAAGCGTTCGAACAGCGCCTTCAGGGTGCCCTTGACGGTCTCGACCGCGAGGACGAGCTCGTCGGCGATCTGCTGATTGGAGGCGGGGGCGGCGTAGCCGCCGTCCTGCAGCGGCCGGCACAGCGCCTCGAGCACGCGTCGCTGTGCGGGCGTCACCGCCACCGCCGGAACCGGCTCGCGCGCGAGGGTCGTCGCGACCGTCGACCCGCCACCCGGGGCGCAGAAGGTCAGCTGCGTGTCGCCGACCGAGACGACGTCGCCGCCCCGCAGCCGCCGCCGGCCGCGCACGCGCTGCCCGTTGACGAACGTGCCGTTGTGCGAGACGCCCTCGTCGCACACGACCCAATCCCCGCCCATGTGGGCGAGCTCGGCGTGCACGCGTGAGACCTCGGCATCCCACGGCAGGGCGACGTCGTTGGCGGGGCGCCGCCCGATCGTCACCCGCTCGCGCTCGTCGTCGAGCTCGAAGACCCGCTGCTCGCCGATGTCGTCGCGATAGAGGAGGAACGACATAGGACGACCCTAACCCGGTCGCGGAGGGCGCGGGAGCCACAAAAGGTGGTGGGTTCAGCCACCCCCCGAGCGTGAGGTCGCCACCTTCGCGGCGTGGGGGCGCGCAGCCCTCGGCGGGACGCTGAACGAGCCACTCGCCCCGCTCGGCGGGGCGCCCTGTCCAGGAGGTTCCCGATGCGCGTCCCGACCGTGGGGCGACGCCGGCTCGCGGCCACGGCCGCGACGCTCGCGTGCGCCGTCGTCGTGTCCACCCAGCTGCGCGACCCCGCCGCGTCGCAACCGATCCCGCGGCACGCCGCGGGCCTCGACGACGCCGGCTATCTCGCCGTCGCCGACGAGCTGCAACGCCATCTCGACCCGCTCTGGAACGCACAGGAAGCCCGTTACGAGCCAGGTCCCGGCTCGACGGACACCGAGGTCAACGCGGACCTGCTGGTCGTGCACTCGCTCGCCGCCCTGAGTGGGCACCGCGGTCCGGCACGGTCTGACGCGCGGGCCCGCGCGATCGCCCGCTTCCTCGTCTCGCGCCAGGTCTGGACGGGCGGGGGCTGGTTGGCGGTCCCCGGCCGGCCGAACCGGCACCTCGTGTTCGACGTCGAGGCGATCGACGGCCTCGTGCACGCCTACCTCGCCCGTGACGCCATCGGCCTCGACGCCGCGACCGTCACGCGGATCAGGCAGGAGATCCACACCGCCGCGACCAGCCGCGAGTGGGCGTTCCCCGCCCTGCGGCTGAACCAGATCAACTGGTACTGCGCCGTGTATGCCGCCGACGCGATCGTCAACGGCGAGCGCCGGGCGCTGGCCGCCGGCATGGGCGGCCAACTCGCACGCTTCGCCGCGGGCGTCGCGCCGCACGGGACGAAGGCCGGCAACCTCGGCCCCGGGCTGCACTTCCACTATCTGCCGGATCGCGGTCCGCGCGCGGGCCAGAACGTCGACTCGGCCGAGTACGCGAACATCGTGCTCAGCTTCTCGCGCTTCTACGACCTCGCCCGCCGCTCGGGGATGCCGCAGCCACGGCAGAGCGCGCTGCTGCGCGACTGGGTCCGCCGCGTCCTCGCCGGGTACTGGACGCACAGCGGCTACCAGAACTGGGACACCGGGCTGGGCTTCGCGCGCTGGCATCAGCGCAAGAAGGCGGCGCTGACGCAGCTGGCGCTGATCGGCGTCGCGTCGGCGGACGAGCTTCAGCCGGGACCGGAGTGGGGCTCGTGGGCGAAGTGGATGCTCGACCGGGGCCTGCTCGGCTATGACGCGCTGGTCCGGCGCGAGCGGGCGATCCCCGCCGCGCTGGCGTACGGGGTCGACACCGTCCCCCAGAGCCGCGCGAACGCCTACCTCGCCGCCGCACGGTACGCCGCCAACGCGGTGCGCGCCGTCGAGGCCGGCCTCGGCCGCCGTTGCTCGACGGCGCCGCCGGCCCTGTACTCGTTCGACCCCGACACCGGCCGTCTCGCGGTGACCACGCCGACGTACAACACGGCGATCGTCCCGGTCAACCAGCGCTCGATCCCGTATGGCGGGGTCGAGCTGGCGCGGCTGTTCGACGCGCGGCAGGAGGTCGCCGCGAACATCGGCGGCTCCGGTCTCGACGCATTCGGGCTCACCGCACGGGCGCACGGGCGGGTCCTGCTCGCCACGCAGTACGGCGATCGCGGCTACGGGACCAACCCGCTGCGCCTCGACGGAGTGGACGCGAACGACATGTCCCGCCGCCCGCACGCGGGGCCGTTCAGGGCGTTGCGCGCTCACGCCGACGTTCGCGCCCACGGGCTGCGCGCGACGACGCGCTACCGGTTCACGCCAGGCGCGATCGAGGCGCGCTGGACGCTGCGGGCGTCGCGCGCGGTCGACGCGGCGGTCACGTTCCCGAGCTGGGGAGCGGGCGCGCACGTCGTCGCAACGCTGCGCGACGGCCGGACCGTCACGCTCGGCGCCGCCCCGATCGCGCTGGCCGAGGTGATGTCGCTGCGCGTGGTGAGCGAGCGCGGCGGCTACCGGATCACGCCGCTGCAACGGCCTGCCGGCGCCACGGTCGGACTCGTCGCCACCCGTCCCCAACCGTCGGACCCGCACCCGGGTCCGACGACGGAGGTGCGACACGTTCGCTCGTTCGCCGTGAGAATGGTCATTAGTAGTTGACAATCAATATGTGTTGACTTACTCTCCACGTCCATGACCGTGATCTCGCACGACGACGCGCCGGTGTTCGACATCCCCGGCGGGTCCTTCACCGGCTACGCCGCGCCCTCGCGCGGCTCCTCGCAGATCAGCCTCTGGGCGGTCGAGCTTGCCGCCGGCACGACCAGCGCCCCCCACCACATGGATTGCGAAGAGCTGTTCTTCGGCCAGACCGGCCGCGCCGTCGCGGTGGTCGACGGCGCCGAGCATCCGCTCGGTCCCGGCGACTGCCTCGTCATCGCCCCCGGCGCCGAGTTCTTCTTCCGCGTCGGCGCGGACGAGCCGTTCCGCGCGGTCGCGTGCATGCGGGCCGGCGGGCGGGCCGTGATGGCAGGCGAGACGATCACGCCACCATGGACGGTGTGAGCGAGCCCGACTTCTCGATCTTGATCGTCGCCGCGAACCGCTGCGTCGCGGACCGCCTCGGGGCGGCGGTGGCGACGGTCGGCGGCGAGGCGATGCGTCCGTCCTTCGGCTTCGTGATCCGCGCGGTCGCGGCCGAGCGGCCGACCGTCTCGCGGCTCGCCGAGCTGCTCGGCGTGACCAAGCAGGCGGCGAGCCGCCTGGCCGATGACATGGTCTCCCTCGGCTATCTCGAGCGGGCGGGCGATCCCACCGACCGGCGCCGGACGCAGCTGCTCCTCAGTTCGACCGGCGAGCGGATCATGGCGCGTGCGCGGGAGGAGAGCGCGGCGATGGAGGCCGAGCTGCGTGAGCGCTTCGGCGACGAGGCGGCCGGGCAGCTGCGCGAGCTGTTGACCGACTTCGTCTCACGCCACGGCGGCGCGGCCGAGCTCGCGGCCAACCGCGCCCGCGCTACAGAGCGAGCCTGAGCCGCTCGACCGCCGCCGACGGCCGCCCGGCGGGCCAGAGCAGGACGAGCGGGGCGGCGAAGTCCGTCACCGGCACGCTCGCGAGCCCGTCGTGCACGACCGTGCCGGCGGGCATCAGCGCGACGAGGTCGGGCGGGCCGAGCTCGGTCAGCAGCGCGGCGCCGCCCGTCACCCGCGCCTCGACGGTCTCGACCTGCGCGCCCGCGGCCTCGATCGCGCCCACGAGCAGGTCGGTGTAGGCGGTCCCGCGCGGGCTGGCGACCAGCAGGCGCAGGCCGTCGAGGTCGCGCAGCGTCACGGACCCGGCGACCGCCAGCGGGTGTGCGGCCGTCAGGCAGAGCACCATCGGCGAGGCGCGCAGCGGCGCGCTGTGCAGCGTGTCGTCGTCGACCCCGCTGACGCGGGTGAGGGCGATGTCGAGCTCGTTCGAGCGCAGCAGCGGTCGCAGGTCCGCGGGCCGTACCTCGTGCAGCGCGACCGACACGTCCGACCCCGGCGGGCGCAGCGCGCGGACGATCGCGTCGCGGTCCGCCGGCCCGATCGCGGGCGAGAGCCCGACCCGCACCCGCCCGAGCGCTCCCGTCCCGATCTCCCGTGCGCGCACGAACGCCGCGTCGGCCGCGCGCACGGCCTCGGCGCCGTCGCGCAGCAGCGACACGCCCGCGGGCGTGAGCCGCACCTCGCGGGTGGTGCGCTCCAGCAACGTCACGCCGAGCTCGCGTTCCAGCTCCGACACGGTGCGCGAGACGCTCTGCTGCGTGAGGTGCAGGCGCTCGGCCGCGCGGGTGAAGCTGAGCTGCTCGGCGACCGCCAAGAACGCCCGCAGATGGCGCAGCTCAGGCATTCACGCCCTCCGCGTGTGACTCGACCTGCGATCCGGGTTTCTCTGCGCCGCACGGGCGGGACATGCTGAACAGCATGACTTCGCAACGTGTCGCACTCGTCACCGGTGGTTCGCGCGGGATCGGCCGCGCGGTCGTACGACGACTCGCCGCCGACGGCTTCAAGGTCGTCGTCAACTACGCCCGCAACGCCGCGGAGGCCGACGCCGCCGTGGCCGAGGTGGGCGCCGGGAACGCGCTCGCCGTCCGGGCCGACGTCGCCGACGAGGCCGCGGTGGCGGCGCTGTTCGAGGCGGCGGTCGAGCGATTCGGCGGCGTCGACGTCGTCGTGCACGCCGCCGGCCGGATGGACCTCGCCCCGCTCGCCGAGTTCGACCTGGGCGTCCTCGACGAGCAGCTGCGCGTGAACGTGCGCGGCACGTTCGTCGTCTCGCAGCAGGCCGTGCGCAGGCTCCGCGAGGGCGGCGCGCTGATCAACTTCTCCTCGAGCGTCGTCGGGCTCGCGTTCCCCACCTACAGCGGCTACGCGGCGACCAAGGGCGCGGTCGAGGCGATGACGCTCGTGCTGGCCCGGGAGCTTCGCGGGCGTGACGTCACCGTCAACGTCGTCGCACCCGGCCCGACGGCGACCGACCTGTTCCTCGACGGCAAGGACCAGGAGACGATCGACCGCCTCGCCGCCCAGCCGCCGCTCCAGCGGCTGGGGCAGCCCGAGGACATCGCGAACGTCGTCTCCTTCCTCGCCGGCCCGGACGGCCGCTGGGTCAACGGCCAGGTGCTCCGGGCCAACGGCGGCGTCATCTAGAAGCGGGCGGAGCGCATCAGCAGCTCGAGCGTCGACTTCTTCGGGAAGTAGGCCACGACGACCTTGGTGCGCACGTGCTTGCGGCGGGCGAGCACGCGTGAGCCCGCGGGGGTCGAGGAGAGCGTGAGCCGCACGCGGCCGGGGCGCTTGACCCGCTTCTCGCCCGTCAGGATCGTGGTGAACGGGCCGGCCCCGGTCTTCTGGTTGCCCGGGAGCGTGACGCTGGCGCTGACCATGCCGGCCTTCGGCGCGGTGATCAGCAGCGAGGTGCGGGTGCCGCGGCGGTCGGACTGGAGCAGCCGCAGATCCTTGGGGACGCGGTGCGGCTTGCGGCGCGTGTCGCCCCGGGAGTCGCCGTCGCGCGAGCCGCCTGAGTCCGCGGTGTCCTCGCCGTCATCGTCGAGCTGGTCGCCCGCGTCGAAGTCCTTGAACCAGTCGTCCTGCCAGTCGGCGCCGAGGCCGCCGCCGTCCGGGTCCTGGGTCTCGTCGCCGAGGCCGTCGGTGTCGACGTCGGGCTCGAGCACCGCGTCCAGCAGCAGCTCGGTGCCCGTCCCGCCGTCCATCCCACACGGCGCGCACGGGAGCGTGAACGACTGGATCGCGCCGTCCGGCCGTGGGCGGTTGCGAACGCCGAGCGCGACCTCGCCGGTCCGGTACAGGAAGCCGAGCGAGTCGCCGCGGCGCATCGGCAGATGCAGGTCGTCGACGGCTGAGACGTCGCCGCTCAGCGGCAGCGGCGCCGACGCGACGACCGTCAGGCTGACGCCGTCGGCGGCAGGCCGTAGGACCGCCACCTGCGGCGCCGCCGTGCCCGCGATCCGGCGGGCGTTGACGCTCGCCGACGTGATCACGCCGTCCTCCGGCGCCTCGACCGTCGCCTGGCGCAGCGCGAACTGCCGGAAGCCGACGTCGACGCCCGCCGGACAGTCCCCGCACGCGTAGCCGTCGGGCGTGGCCGACGTGTCCTGGGAGCCAAGGAAGGAGGCGGCGTCGGCTCTTGAGGCACCGACGGTCAGGGCGGCGATGCACGCAGCCGCGAGGTGGAGGGGCCGGACGGTCATGCCCGGTCATGCGCACGACATCCGCGGTTGGGTCACTTGACTTTCCCGACGGGAAAGTCGACACTGACTTTCCCAGTAGGAAAGTGAGCCTGAAGATGGAACCGAATGTCTCCCCCTCCGAAGCCCGCAGCGCGCTCGACGCCGTTCGCCGCGAGCGCCGTCGCGTGCTGGACGAGGTCGGCCTTCCCGCCTGGTACTGGTGGGGCATCGCGCTCGGGTGGATCGTGCTCGGCGTCATCGCCGACCTGAACCACCCGTGGCTCACCTCGGCCGCGACGCTCGTCTTCGGCGCCGTGCACTCGACGGTCGCGCCGCGGGTCGTCTCGGGCCGCAACCGCACGTCGCGGTTGAGCGTGCGGCGCGAGGTCGCGGGCAAGCACACGGCTGCCCTCGTGCTCGGCGGCCTCGTCGCGCTCGCGGGTGTGACCGTCGTGGCGGCCGTGGTGCTCGACGCCGACGGCGCCCGCCATCCCACGACGATCGCGAGCGTGTTCGTGGCGGTCCTGATCCTGCTCGGCGGCCCGCAACTGGTGCATGACCGCGCGCTTCGATGAGCTGATCCACCCGAGCACGCGGCTGTCGATCACGGCGCTGCTGGCGGCCGCGGACTGGGTCGAGTTCGCCTACATCCGCGACGAGCTCGAGCTCTCGGACTCGGCGCTGTCCAAACAGCTCGCGACGCTCGAGGCCGCGGGTTACGCGTGCCTCGAGCGCCAGCTCAACGGGCGCCGTCACCGGCTGCGCGCGCGGCTGACGCCCGAAGGGCGCAGCGCCTTCGACGGTCACGTCGAGGCGCTGCGGCAGATCGTGGATCTAGGCGGATAGGAGCCGCTGGAAGAACCCGCGGTAGCGCTGCAGCGTGACGCGCAGGTCCTCGGTCGAGACGTCCTCGCCGCGGCCCCAGTGGCCCTCGAGGCGCTCGCGCTCGCCGGCGAAGCCCTCGGCGAGGCGCTTCATGACCTCGGCGACGAGCTCGTCGGCCTGCTCGACCGTGCGGCGCGGCTCGTCGACGAACCCGGTCTGGATCTTCTCCCAGCGCGACTGGAACTCGGCGTTGTCCTCGCGGGCGAGCAGCTCCGGCGTGTCGTCGGTCGTGTCGTCGCGGCGGTCGCGATCCGCGTTGGCGGCGAACGCCGCGGTGCTCGCGGTGCTGTCGTCACGGGCCTTGTCGGTCCCGGCCTCGTCGCGGTCGAAGCGGCGCGGCTCGCGGGTCTCCTCCGTGCGCTCGTCGCCGACCAGTTCGCGCGTGCTCGTGGGGGTTTCCATCAGCTGACCTCCTGGGTCTCGCGGGGGGATTCGAGGAGCTCGGCGAAGAGCGCGCGGTAGTGCAGCATCGCTTCGCGCAGGTCCTCCGTGCTCGCGCGCGACCGGGTGTGGATCGCGTGCGCCTTGCGGTAGTGCTCGACGACCGTGGGGTGATCGACGGAGACGTCGGCCGCCCGCTGTTCGAAGTCCTCGACCGGGTAGCCACGCTCTCGCATGACCTCGGCGACCAGCGTGTCGGCGTCCTCGAGCGCCGACGCGGGCTGGTCGACGAACTGCGACTGCGTGGTCCGCCAGCGCTCGGCGTAGCGGTCACGGGCGACGGCGTTCAACGGGCGGATGTCGAACCGGCGCCGGCGTTCGCGGCGCTCGCGCAGCTCTGACTCCGCTGCACGCTGGTCGCCGTGCTGCTCCACGGTACGGTCGTACTCGGGCCCGAAGCCCTGCTGGAGCTGCGCGGAACGCCGCCGCTGGTAGACCAGCGCGCCGACGATCGCGAGCAGCACGACGACGAGGACGATCAATACGTAGATCACGTCGCTCCTCCTGAGATCGCATATGGAGCCTCCGGCCGAGGCCGGAGGCGATGGGGTTGATCAAGCCCTACCCGTGCGCCGCGTCACACATCCGTATCGCGTCAGCGCGTGTTGACGTGGCTTACCGGTCGCGCCAGGCGGCGAGCTCCCGGACAGGCGTGAGGTCATAGCCGGACCCGTCGCCGCCGACGCCGACGATCAGGTGCGTGATGCCCGCCTCGACCAGCGCGTCCGCGTGACCGAGATTGTCGGCGGGGATGCCCCAGGTCCGCTCGATCTCGGTCTCGTCGCGGCCGACGTCCTGGCAGTGCTGCAGCAGGATCTCGTTCTTGGCCTTGTAGGTCTCGGCGTCGCCGAAGCCGTGCCACATGTCGCCGTAGGTCGCGACCAGCTTGAGCGTCACCTTTGGGCCGCTGCCGCCGATCAGGATCGGGAGCTTGCCGAGCGGCGGCGGGTTGAGCTTGCCGATGCGCTCCTTGATCCGCGGCAGCGCTTGGCGGAGGTCGCGGAGGCGGTCGGGAGCGGTGCCGAACTCGTAGCCGTACTCGTCGTAGTCGCGCTGGAACCAGCCGGCGCCGACGCCGAGGATCGCCCGGCCGCCGGAGATGTGGTCGATCGTCCGGTGCGCGTCGGCGAGCAGCTCGGGGTTGCGGTAGCCGTTGCAGATCACGAGCGCGCCGATCTGCGCGCGCTCGGTGACGCTCGCCATCGCGCCGAGGGTCGAGATCGCCTCGAAGTGCTTGCCGTCCGGCTCGCCGTAGAGGGGATAGAAGTGGTCCCAGCAGAAGATCGAGTCGACGCCGAGCTCCTCTGCCTCAAGCCACGCCCGGCGCATCCCGTCGAAGTCGGCGTGCTGCGGCTGCACCTGCACGCCAATGCGAATCGAAGCCATGTCTCCGCACCTTAGAAGATGCGGAGGGCCCCTCCGTTTACCGTTCGATCACGCGGACGCCCTTGTCCGCCGTCCACACCTCGATCACCAGCTTGGTCTTCTCGTCGTTGAGGTAGACGGCCGAGACCTCGGTCAGGTCGAGGCGGAAGAGGTGGCTCTCGCCGTCGTTGGCGGCTTCGCCGTTGCGCTGCAGCACCTCTTCGCGCTCGACGATCTCGTGCGCGACGCCGGCGATCTTGGCCTCCGACCAACCCGGCGCCTCGGGATCGATCGTGGCGCTGTGGATCGCGAAGCGCGGGTCGCGCTGGAGGTCGCGCGCCTTCAGCGCCTGCCACATCGACCCGATGAACAGCTCCCCGTCCTGGAACTGCGTCTCCGTGCCGGAGATCCGCGGTCCGCCGTCCCTGCGGATCGTGGCCATCGTCTTGTGCTTGTGCTCGTCGAAGCGGGTCTTGACGCGGTCGGCGAGGGCGGGCGCGGCGGCAGCGAATTCGGACCAGGAAGCCATGGGCTTGAGCGTGACGGCGGTCGCGGGCCGCGTCCATCGATGCGTCGAAAACGATCAACATGGAGGGATGGCCGACCGCCTGCGGGCATTGATCGACGTGGTTCTGGAGTCACTGGACGAGCCGGTGAACGGCTCGTCGCTGGCGGACCGTGTGAACTTCTCGCGCGACCACCTCGACCGGCTGCTGGCCGCCGCGACGGGCGAGTCGCCGGTGGCGCTGCGGCGGCGGCTGCTCTTGGAGCGGGCGGCGTGGCAGCTGCGCACGGGCGCGGCGACGGCGTCCGAGGCCGCGGGCGCGGCGGGGTACGGGTCGCTCGCGGCGTTCTCGCGCGCGTTCGCACGGGCCTACGGTTCGCCGCCGTCGTCGTACGCGGGCGAGGTCCCACTGCCGGCGCCGAACGGGATCCACTTCCATCCGCCGGCCGGATTGCTGATCCCGGGTGCACGGGTCGGGCCCGGCGCGGACCTCACCGACCGCATGGTCCGCCATCACCTCGACCGCGTGCGGGAGTTGCTCGCGGCGGCGGCGACGCTTCCGGCCTCGGAGCTGGAGCGACCGCTGCGGCCGGGCTTCGTGGCTTGCTGGTTCGAGGGCGAGGAGGCCAGCGCGGCACTGATGTGCGAGCGGCTCGTGTTCACGCTCGAGGTGTGGGCGGCGGCGATGGCGGGGGAGCCGGTCCCCGTCGCCGGCGGCGAGTGGGTGCCGAGATTCGAGCGCGTGGCGGTCGCGTTCGAGCGGCTGGCGAAGCGGATCCGCGATCGTGGAGCGTTCGACGACGCGTTCGTGGACGCGCTGTGCGAGCCGCCGCGATCGTTCACCTACGGCGGCGTGTTGTCACACGTGCTGAGCTACGGGGCGATCCGGCGCGAGGCGCTCGCGTCCGTCCTGGCCGAGTTGGGCGCCGAGGTGTCGATCGGGGACCCGATCCTCTGGGAGGACGCTCAGAGCGGGCGGACCCGGATCGCCCGGAACGCGACGACATCCTGAGGGCCGCCGTGGGCCTGGAGCCCGACGTACCCGGAGCGGCGGCGGTGGCCGCGGTAGTCGTTGATCCGCTTGCCGTCGCGATAGACGGTGTAGCGCTGGCCCTTGACCCGGATCCTCAGCTTGCTCCAGGTGTTCGCGGGCTTCGCGCGCGCCTGGGTGGCGTCGAGGTCCTTGAACGCGTAGATCGAGCCGGTCTTGCGTGGGTCCTGGGCGGTGTCGTTGATCTGCACCTCGTAGCCGCAGTCGATCCAATTGCACGTGGCCGCCGGCTTCGGGAAGCGCAGGTGGATACCGCTGTTCGCCCCCTCGGCCGCTCTGAACTGCAGGCAAAGCTCGAAGTCCTTGTAGGTGCGGCGCGCGTAGTACAGGAGGCCGAGCTGGCCGGCGCCCGGAACGCTGCGGATCGTCCGATTCTTGACCTCGAACGTCGCGGTTCCGGCGTGGCGCCAGCCCTTCAGGCTCTTGCCGTCGAACAGGTTCTCCGCGCCGGCGGGCGGCGCGTGGAGCGCCGCCAGCGCCGCGGCGAGCAGCAGGACACTAGGCCGCCAGAGGGGCATACCGCGCATGGTGCCCGCGGGCGCGGGCCAGCGCACGCAAAGGCGCCATCGTCGCCGCCACGACCCACGCGGGCGGGAACGGCGCGCGGACCTCGCGCTTGAACCGCTGGACGAACAGCGCCAGGTGCAGCGGCTTCGGCATGCCTGAGCGCAGCGTGTTGCCCTCGTGCGCGAGCTCCGCCGTCGTCTCCAGCAGCCGTTCCATGTCCAGCGCCGGCTCGACCTGCACCCGCACACGGGCCGTCGTATCGCCGCCGTTGGCGAACTTGTGCCGCGCACCCGCGGGCACGACCACGCTGTCACCCGGCCCGGCGACGACCGTCCTGAAGCCGAGCCTGAACTTCATCGTGCCCTCGAGCACGTGGAACCGCTCCTCCTGCACCGGATGCACGTGTGCCCCGGGCACCTTCCCGTCCGGCGTGAGCTGCAACTCGAACTCGAGCACCTCACCATTCGTGTCCTGCGCCGTGCGCAGGAACTGAATCCGCTCGCCGCTGATCGGGTTGTGAATGATCTGTCCGCTGAAGGCCATGCCGAGATGGTCCGGTTTCCAGAGCCGCGCGTCGTCGGCCGCAGCAACGATTCCGGCTCAGCGCGCGGGCTGATCTTTCCCCCTCCTTCCGGACGATCGCGCGGTCCGCCGCGCGAATGACCCGAGCGCCAACGCGCCACGAGCGTGGGGTCGAACGGGGTGTTCGACGTTCCGCCCCTGTGCGGGGGCGGAACGTAACCCACCCCCTCGTCGCTGCGGCGCGTTTCGGACGTCATGAGCGGCAACGCGCCACGAACTCGAAACGGGCTAAAGGTCCTCGCCCACGCTGCCGATAACTCGATCACGCGAAGCCGCCGGAAGGCGGTTTCGTCGTTTAAGGCAGGTCTTCCGGCGTGAGACACCAGCGGAGGCCGGTGTGGCGGCGGCGCAGGTCGGCGACGTCGGCGCGGACGTCGCGATCGTGCAGCAGGACTGCGGCGATGGCGGCCGCGATCGCGGGCATGTCGTCGGAGACGAAGCCCTGGCGGGTGATCGCCTGCGTGCCGAAACGGACGCCGCCGGCCGGGTCGACCGGGACGCCGATCTCGGAGCTGAGGATGTTGCTCTCGGCGAGCTTGAGCGCGGCGGCGGTGCCGCCGCCCGGGACGTCGATCGCGACGTGGTGGGACTCGGTGAAGCCGCGCGCGGCGGCGAGGACGTCCAGGCCCGCCTCGGACAAGGCCGCGGCGAGTGCCTGGGCGTTGGCGATGCACTGGTCGGCGTACCCGCCGCCCGACCGGTCCCGCTCCAGGGCGGCAGCCGCCAGCGGCACCAGCCGCGAGGCGTCGTAGTTGGCGACCAGCGCGGGGAAGACGGCGTTCGCGACCTGCTCCGCCAATTCCTCGTCGTTGGTGACGATGACGCCGCCGGGCGGCCCGCCGAAGGACTTGTAGGTGGAGAACGTCACGAGGTCGGCGCCCTCGCGCAGCGGGTCCTGGAAGCGGCCCTCCGCGATCAGCCCGGCGACGTGGGACGCGTCGTAGAGCAACGGGATGCCGTGCGCGCGGACGGTCTCGGAGATCGCGGTCAGCCGGTGCGGGAAGAGCATCAGGCTCGCACCCACGACGACCAGCCGCGGGACCTCCCAGCCGAGGAACTCGTCCAGCGCGTCGACGTCGACGTCCAGCTCCGCGGCGTCGTACGGCAGCGGCGCGACCCGCAGCCCGCGCACGCTCGGCACGCCCACGGCGTGGTGGGAGAGATGGCCGCCGGCCCAGTCGGGGAGCACGGCGATCGTGTCGCCCGGCTCGGTCAGTGCCGTGTACACGGCGAGGTTGGCGAGGGTCGCGCTCGTCGGCCGCACCTCGGCGAACGCCGCGCCCATGAGCCGCGCGATCGCGTTCGCGGCGGTGACCTCGACCACGTCGATCGGCTCGAGCCCCGCCTGGTACTTGGCGCCCGGGTACCCCATGCTCGGCTGCGCGGCGAGCGCGGCCTCGTGCAGCGCGGAGACCAGCGGGCTGGGGACGTTCGTGCCGGCGTAGAGCTGCAGGCAGTCCTCATCGAGCCGGCGCGCGTGCTCGCGGGCGGAACGGGCGGCGCGCTCGAGGGCGAAGGCGGCGTCGGTGGGCAGTGCGGCCTCGACGGCGGACAGGCGGGCGAGCGCGGGCGGAGTCGCCCAGGGTGCGATGTAGCTCTCCACGGCGGCGTAGGGTGACAAATCGATGCCGGATGAGCTGACAACGCTACGGGAGCTCGAACGCGTTCCGCTCGGGCTGCCCGCCGGCCTGGAGCTCGAGTGGCTCGGCGTCGCGGGCTATCAGCTCACCTACGAGGGCACGACCGTGCTCGTCGACCCGTACGTCTCCCGGGCACCCATCCGTGCGCTGCTCCTCCGCCGTCCCACGCTCCCCGACACGCGGCTGATCGATCGGCACGTGAGGCGCGCCGACGCGATCCTCGTCGGCCACACCCACTGGGACCACGCCGTCGACGCGCCCGCGATCGCCCGCCGCGATCGAGCGACCGTCTACGGCAGCGACTCGCTCGCCCGCCTGATGGCGCTGCACGGCCGGCAGAGCGTGATCGTCGAGCCGCACCGGCGCTACGAGATCGGCCCGTTCACGGTCAGCTTCACGCCGAGCCGCCACTCGAAGCTGATCTTCGGCCGCAAGGTCCCGTTCGACGGCCCGCTCACGTGCGAGGACCTGCATGCGTTGAGCCCCGGCGCCTACAAGTGCGGGGCCGTGTTCGGCATCCGGATCGAGGTCGCCGGGACGAGCTTCTACCACCAGGGCAGCGCGGACCTGCGCGACGACGAGCGGATCGACCCCGCCGACGTCTTCCTCGCCGGCATCACCGGCCGCCAGGTCACGCCGCACTACTGGCGCCGGATCCTCCCGAAGCTCGATCCGCGCGTGATCGTCCCGAGCCACTACGACAACTTCTTCGCGCCCCTCTCGAAACCGATGACGCTGGTGCGCAAGCTCGACCTGAACGGTCTGCCGGACGAGATCCGCGCGGTCAGCGCCGCTACGACGCTCGCCGCCGTGCCGCGAGATCGCGGGCGGCCGCCGGCCACTCCGGGAAGCTGAACGCGAAGCCCGCTCCGGTCAGCACCCCCGGGACGACGCGGCGCGACTTCAGCACCAGCTCGGTCTCGGTGCGCATGGCGAATGCCCCCAGCTCGAGCATCCACTTCGTCGCGGGGAGCCCGAACGGCACGCCCTCCGCGGCGCGCAGCGCGGCCATGAAGTCCTTGTACGGCAGCGGGTTCGGCGCCGCGAGGTTGACCGGGCCGGAGAGGTCCTCGCGCTCGATCAGCAGCCGGATCGCGGCCGCGAAGTCGACGTCGTGAATCCAGGAGACGAACTGCCGCCCGCCGGCCGCGGGCCCGCCCAGGCCGCGGCGAACCAACGTCCGCAGCGTGTCGAAGACGCCGCCGCGATCCGGGCTCATCACCATCGCGCTGCGCATCAGCACGGTCCGCACAGGCGTGTCCGCGGCGGCCTCTTCCCAGCGCCGGGCCACGTCATACGAGAAGCGCCACGTCTCCGGCGCCCCCTCGGCGCCGAGCACGCCGTCCTCGGCGTTCGGCGGGCCGTAGGTGTCGGCGTAGATCGTCGCCGTGCTGGACTGCAGCCACACCCGCGGCGGGACGTCGGCCTGGAGGATCGCCTCGCGCAGCACGGCGGTCGACTCCAGCCGCGAGTCCATGATCTCGCGCCGGTTGTCGGAGGTGTAGCGGCAGTCGACGCTGCGGCCCGCGAGGTTGATCAGTGCGTCGGCGCCGTCGAGCGCGCTCGCCCACGGTCCCAGCGTCCGCCCGTCCCAGCGCGTCCCGCTCGACCGCGCGAGCACGACCACCTCGTCGTCGGCGAAGGCGCGCGCGAGCACCCGCCCGATCTGTCCCGTTCCGCCCGCGAGCACGATCTTCATCTGACCGATGAGTTCACACGATCCGCCAGGTCTAAACGGCATGAGCCTTCCCATGGTGGTTTCGCGTGCCGAGTGGCTGACCGCTCGCAAGGAGCTCCTCCAGCAGGAGAAGGAGCTCACCCGACGCCGTGACGCGATCAGCTCGCAGCGGCGCGAGCTCCCGATGGTCGAGATCGAGAAGGAGTACGTCTTCACGGGCCCGGACGGCGAGCGCAAGACGCTGCTCGAGCTCTTCGACGGCCGCTCGCAGCTGATCCTCACCCACTTCATGTTCGACCCCGAGTGGGAGAACGGCTGCCCGAGCTGCACGGCGGGCACGGACGAGATGTCCGACGGGCTGATGCGCCACGTCGCCACCCGCGACACGACGATGGTCTGGGTCTCGCGCGCGCCGATCTCCAAGCTCGAGGCGTACAAGGCCGCGCACGGCTGGTCGATCCCCTGGTACTCCAGCTACGAGAGCGACTTCAACTACGACTTCGGGGTCACCCTCGACCCGGCGGTCGCTCCGCCCGCCTACAACTTCCGCGACACGCCGGAGCTGGCGGGCGAGTTCCCGGGCACGAGCGTCTTCCTGCGGATCGACGACAAGGTATTCCACACCTACTCGTCCTTCGCGCGCGGGGCCGAGTGGGCCGGCGGGTCCTACGCGTTCCTCGACCTCACGGCGCTCGGCCGCCAGGAGGACTGGGAGGAGCCGAAGGGCCGCGCGGAGAGCGTGCGCGCCGCGGTGCCCGACTTCGCTACGTGAGCGGCAGGAGGAGGGCGAGCTGGCGCGACTGGGCGACGAGCGTGCCGTCGCTCGTCCACAGCTCGCCGTCCTCCTCGAAGAAGCCGTCTCTCGCGAGCCGGCTCGTGAACCGCGCGAGCAGCGGACCGGTGACCGGGAGTGGCGCGCGGACGTGGACGGTCAGGTCGATGGTGGGCGCGGCGTAGGCCTCGGTCAGCCGCGGCCAGATCGCGGGGTAGTAGCCGTCGGCGAGCACGCACAGCGCGGGGCCGTCGAGCTCGTCACGCTCGGGCAGGTCGATCCATCCGCCCACCACGCTGGAGTCCGAGCCGGTGATCGGGGCGTCTCCGAAACGCGGCTGGAGCGCGAGCCGCTCCGTGAACGGAGGCGCGCCCGGGAGCGGGTCCGCGGTCGCTGCGGGCGGGGCGACGACCGGCATCGGCACCGCGCCGATCTCCGGCGCCTCGTACGCGCCCGAGAAGGCGGCGAGCGCGAGCGCGACCGGCTTGCCGTCCTGCTCCATCCGGGCCGAGACGGTCGACATCGAGCGACCGGCTCGCTCGGTCGTGGTGTGGACGCTGACCGGCCCAACCCGCGGCGGACGCAGGAAGTGGGCGGTGATCGAACGCAGTTGGCGGTCCGCGGCCCGCTGCATCGCGTTGGCGACGATCGCCATCACGTAGCCGCCGTGCGGGCCGCGCGGGGTCGCCCAGCCGTCGGCGATGGCGCCCTCACCGGTGGGCGAGAGCGCGATGTCCTCGTCGAAGGCCATGCCGTGTGAGGATGGCGTACGCTCGGGCGGATGATCGATGTCGAGCTCCCGATCACGACCGCGCAAGAGCTCCCCGGGCTCGAGATCCGCGAGAACCTGGGCATCACCTTCGGGCTGGTCGTGCGCAGCATGGGGTTCGCCAAGAGCTTCAGCGCCGGGTTCAAGTCGCTGCGCCAGGGCGAGGTGTCCGAGTACACCGACCTGCTCGAGGACGCCCGCCGCCACGCGATCGACCGCATGGTCGCCAACGCCAAGCTCCTCGGCGCGAACGGGATCGTCGCGATGCGCTTCGACTCCTCCGAGATGGGCAACCAGCTGACGGAGGTCGTCGCCTACGGCACCGCCGTCGTGGTCGGACCGTCGCGTGCCGCCGCCTGAGGCCGAGCGGATCGCCGCGCTGCTCGGGCGCCACTACGCCGAGGACCGGCTCGACGCCGCCGACCTCGACCGCCGCCTCGACCTCGCGTTCGCGGGCTCGCCCGAGGCGTTGGACGGGTTGCCGGTGCTCGGCCCCGCGGTCGCGCCGAAGCGCCGCTGGGGGCGCCGGCACGGCGAGGCCGGCGTGGCGTCGCCAGGCTGGATCCCCACCAAGGAGCGGTTCATCGACCCGTCGACCCAGCGCGTCATGCGCGTGTGGGTCGACCCGGGCGACCACTCCCGCCACTACGTGGCCGAGACGTCGTAGGTTGGTTCTCATGATCGGACGCCTTTGGAGCGGGCGCACGGAGCCCGCGAACGCCGACGCTTACGAGACCTTCCTGCGCGACGACCTCCTCCCCGGAGTCGACGCGCTCGGCGCCTATGTCCTGCGTCGCGAGACGCTCGACGGCGCGATCGAGTTCGTCACCTTGACCCTCTTCGAGTCGCTGGATGCGGTGCGCGCGTTCGCGGGCGACGAGGTCGAGCGGGCGGTCATCGAACCCCGCGCGGAGCAGTTGCTCGCCGAGTACGACCCGCAGGTGCGCCACTTCGAGGTCGTCGTCCGCCCCTGAAACGCGAAAACCGCCTCGGCGGGCGGTCTAGGCCGGTTATCGGCAGGTCGGGCGAGGACCTTTAGCCCGGTTTGCGTTCGTGGCGCGTTGCCGCTCATGCGGTGGGGGTGGGCAGGATTTCCTGACACAGAGGACGGAAATCCTTGCCACCCCCGCACAGGGGCGGAACGTCGAACACCCCGGCGGGCCAGAAACGACGAAACCGCCTCGGTGGGCGGTTTCGGGGAAGACGGTCAGTACTGCGGGCGCCAGCGATGTGGCGGGCGGTGGTGGTGGTGGCGTTTGGAGGCCGCGATGATCAGCAGCGCGACCAAGAGGACCGGGCCGAGCACCATGCTCAGCGCGAAGACGGCGGCGAGCAGCGCGACGCCGATCGCGACGACCGTGGCGATCAACGCCAGGCCGACGCCGCTGACGAGCAGGACCCCGACGCCGAGCGCGGCGATCGCCGGGGCGGGCGGGCGCTGGCGGCGGTGATGTGCGGTGTGCGCGTGGTGGTGGCGACGCGCGGGCGCGGCGGCCTGGCGGTTCGCGCGGGGGAGGTCGGAGATCAGCTTCTCGAGGTCACCCACGGTGACCGAGGCGTACGCGAGCCCGATGCGATCCTCGAGCTCGTCGTTCGTGAGCCGCCCGAGCAACGCGTGCTCGCGCAGGAAGGCCACTACCCGCTCACGTTCGGCGTCGGACGCACGGAGCTCGGAGTACGTCATGGCGTCCAGTGTGGGTGGTCGTGCGCGCGAATGCAAGGCGACTCGACAAGTCTCTGGCTAACCCCACCTCACGCTTGACGTTCCAGCGCTGACGTTCCTCAACGCATCCTTGACAGGCCTCCCCACGCCGGATTGAGTTGCGCCCGGAACGGTCCAGGGAGGGAGAGAGGTCGAGTGGTGCTGAGCGTCAAGACGGTCCGCGTAGCCTGCCTGCTGGCGGGGCTTGCGCTCGTCGGTCCCCAGACGGCGCGCGCCGCCGACCCGGCGCTCGACCTCGAGCGCCTGACGGTCCCCGAGCTGCAGCAGAAGCTTGCTTCGGGTGAGGTCACGAGCGTGCAGGTGACGCGCGCGTACATCAACCGGATCGCGGCCGTCAACGCGCGCGGGCCGGGGCTCAACGCGGTGCGCCTGATCAACCCGTCCGCGCTCCAGGACGCCGCCGTCGCGGACCTCGAGCGCGCGACCGGCCACAGCAAGGGCCCGCTCCAGGGCATCCCGGTCCTCGTCAAGGACAACCTCGACGTCGCCGGCCTGCCGACGACCGCCGGGTCCGTCGCGCTCGAGAACAGCGTCCCGGCCAAGGACTCGACGGTGGTCGCCAAGCTGCGGGCCTCCGGCGCGGTGATCCTCGGCAAGACCAACCTGACCGAGTTCGCCAACTTCATGACCAGCGGCATGCCGAGCGGCTATTCGAGCCTCGGCGGCCAGGTCCTGAACCCCTACGACATCGATGCGACGCCATCCGGCTCGAGCTCCGGCAGCGGCGCCTCGGCGGCGGCCGGCCTCGCGCCGATCACGATCGGCACCGAGACCTCCGGCTCGATCGTCAGCCCCGCCGCGGCGCAGGGTGACGTCGGCCTGCGGCCCACGGTCGGCCTGGTGTCCCGCACCGGCATCCTCCCGATCAGCGCCTCGCAGGACACGGCCGGCCCGATCACCAAGACGGTCGCCGACGCGGCGGCGGAGCTGCAGGCCATCGCCGGCAAGGACCCGGAGGACCCGGCCACCGACTCCGCGCCCGCGACCGTCCCGAACTACCTGGCCGGCCTCACGCCCACCGCGCTCAACGGCAAGCGGATCGGCGTGATCAACAACACGAACGCCCAGTACCAGGCGGCGATCGCCGCGATCCAGGCGCTCGGCGCCACGACGGTGCTGATCCCGACCCCGAGCCCCGCCCAGAACTTCCCCGACATCCTCGCGTCGGAGTTCAAGCGCGACCTCAACGCGTACCTGAGCCGCCTGCCCGCGAACGCCCCGCGCAAGACGCTGCAGGACATCATCGACTACAACACCGCGCACGCGGACGAGGCGCTGAAGTTCGGCCAGACGCAGCTGACGGCGTCGCAGGCGATCGACCTGAGCGACCCGGCGACCAACGCCGCCTACATCGCCAACCGTGACGGCGGCCGCGCCGCCACCCGCGCCGCGATCGACAACGCGCTGACCACCAACACCCTCGACGCGATCATGACGCCGTCGGGCACGCTGACCGGCACCGGCGCGCGAGCCGGCTACCCGCAGATCGTCGTCCCGGCCGGCTACAACGCCGCCAACCGCCTGCCGGTCGGCATCGCCTTCAACGGCACCGCCTACAGCGAGGCCAACCTGCTCGCCTTCGCCTACGCCTACGAGCAGGCGACCAAGCTGCGCAAGCCGGTGAGCGAGATCAACCCCGCCGTCTGGCGCTGCTGGTCCGGCAACCCGCGCTCCTGCCCGCCCGGCAAGGAGGTCGCGACCGGCGTGACGCTCGACTTCCCGCTCGAGACCGCGACGGTGCAGGACCTGCAGGCGCGGATGACGGCGGGCACGCTGACCGCGACGCAGCTGACGAAGGCCTACCTGCAGCGGATCGCGCTCACCAACACCGAGGGCCCGTCGCTGGACGCCGTTCGCGCCATCAACCCGAAGGCGCTCCAGGAAGCGGCGGCACTCGACCAAGAGCGCGCCGCCGGCCACGTCCGCGGCCCGCTCCACGGCATCCCGGTGATCGTCAAGGACAACCTCGACGCGGCCGGCATCCCGACGACCGCCGGGTCCGTGGCGCTCGAGAACAGCATCCCCGCGAAGGACTCGCCGGTCGTGGCCAAGCTGCGCGCCGCCGGCGCCGTCCTGCTCGGCAAGGCCAACCTGTCCGAGTTCGCCAACTTCCTCACCAACGGCATGCCGAGCGGCTACTCGAGCCTCGGCGGTCAGGTGCTGAACCCGTACAACGCCGACATCACGCCGAGCGGGTCGAGCTCCGGCTCCGGCGCGATCGCGGCCACCGGCCTGGCGGCGATCACGATCGGCACGGAGACCTCCGGCTCGATCGTCTCGCCCTCGGCGGCGCAGGGGATCGTCGGCCTGCGGCCCACGATCGGCCTCGTGAGCCGGACCGGCATCCTCCCGATCAGCGCCACGCAGGACACGGCCGGCCCGATGACCCGCACGGTCGCCGACGCCGCCGCCGAGCTCTCAGCGATCGCCGGCAAGGATCCGGAGGACCCGGCCACCGCGACCGCCCCCGACACGGTCCCGGACTACCTCGGCGGGCTCTCCACGACCGCGCTCGCCGGCAAGCGGATCGGCGTGATCAACAACACGAACGCCAACTACCAGGCGGCGATCGCGGCGATCCAGGCGCTCGGCGCGACCACCGTGGTCGTGGGCACGCCCAGCTCGAACGCGCCCTTCGACATCCTCACGCCGGAGTTCAAGCGCGACCTCAACGCGTACCTGTCGCGGCTGCCCGCCAACGCGCCCCGCAAGACGCTGCAGGACATCATCGACTACAACACCGCGAACGCCGCCGACGCCACGAAGTACGGCCAGTCGCAGCTGACCGCGAGCCAGGCCACGGACCTGACGGACCCGGCCCAGAACGCCGCGTACGTCACGGCCCGCGACACGCAGCGCCGGGCCGCGCAGCAGGCGATCGACAACGCCCTGACGACCAACACCGTCGAGGCGCTGATGACGCCGTCCGGCACGCTGACCGGCATCGGCGCGCGCGCCGGCTACCCGCAGCTGGTCGTGCCCGCCGGGTACGCGGCCGGCAGCCGCGACCCGGTCGGGATCGCCTTCAACGGCACCGCCTACAGCGAGGCGAAGCTGCTCGCGTTCGGCTACGCCTACGAGCAGGCGACGAAGCTGCGCAAGCCGCCGAGCGAGATCAACCCGAGCCTGTGGCGCTGCGTGCCCGGCAACGCGTACACGGTCGCCACGCGGGCGTGCGCGCCGAACTCGCCCGCCAACGCCGACGCGGCGGCGACGACCGTCTCGGGCAGCGTCCCGCCGACGCTCTCGCTCACGCTCGGCGCCCCGGCCACGTTCGGCGTCTTCACGCCGGGCGTCGCGAAGACCTACACGGCGAGCACCACCGCCACGGTCATCTCGACCGCCGGCGACGGCACGCTGACCGTCTCGGACCCGAGCACGAACAAGCCCGGGTACCTCGTCAACGGGACGTTCTCCCTGCCGCAACCGCTGCAGGGTCTCGGCGTGGTCAAGACCTACGCCGGCCCCGTCGCCAACGATGTGGTCCCGGTGACGTTCTCGCAGGCGATCGGGCTGACGGACCCTCTGCGGACCGGGGCGTACTCGAAGACGCTCACGTTCACGCTCTCGACGACGAACCCGTGATTTCTCACTGTTGATTCATCTCCACACCCCACGCGTTCGCCGTTCGTGAACGCGTGGGGTAGTTTTCTACCCCACCTTACGGGGAGGGAATAATGAGGGGATGGGGCGGAGCCGCGGTGGTCATGGCCGCGGCGCTGGCTTTCCCGTGCGTTGCGGACGCACAGCAGGTCACCGGTTTGACCGCGACCCAGGACGTCGGGTTCACCACTTTGAAGTGGAACCCGGTCGCGGGCGCGACGGACTACCAGATCGAGCGCACGCCGGTCGACGCCAACGACCAGCCGACCGGTGCGGCGACGGTCGTCGGCGTCTGGCAGCCGCAGCGCACGATCACGCCGGACAAGCCGGCCTTCGCGGAGTCCGGCTACACGCTCGGCGGTCGCTACACCTGGCGCGTGCGGGCGCGTCTGGGCACGACCCAGCAGCCGTTGTCGGACCCGGTCACGGCGACGACGTTGCCGATCCCGGCCGGCGGGCCGCTGACCGCGTGGGAGCAGCGCACGACCGCCACGTACACCTCCGACGTCGAGGAGGCGGCGTACACGGCCGCGCTGGACGCGTCCAGCGACCGCATCCGGGTCGTCGAGCTCGCGCGCACGATCGAGAACCGGCCGATGAACATGTTCATCATCGGCTACCCGAAGCCGCCGGACACGGCGGCTCAGATCTCCGCCAAGCCCGCGTACGCGCTCAACTGCAACGTGCACGGCAACGAGGCCTCGGGGCGTGAGTCGTGCTTCACGATGGCGCGCCAGCTGGTCGCCACGCAGGACCCGGCGCTGCTGGACATCCTGAGCCGGATCACCGTCCTGATCGTCCCGTCGACGAACCCGGACGGCCGCGCGCACAACACCCGCGGCAACACCACCGGGCAGGACCTCAACCGCGACCACGCGCTGATCGAGCAGAACGAGACCAAGGGCCTCGCGCGGATGATCCGCGACTACACGCCGGACGTCATGGTCGACAACCACGAGGGCGACTCGGAGGACCTGCCGATCCTCGGCGCCCGCCACCTCAACGTCGAGCAGAGCCTCTTCGAAGAGGGCAAGCTGATGGTCAACGAGTGGATGTACGGCGCCGCGTCGAACTCCGGTTGGTGGATGGGCCCGTACAGCACCGGCGGCGACAGCCACGAGGGCATCCTGCGCAACACGGGCGCGCTCAAGAACGGGCTGAGCATGCTCGGCGAGGCGCGCGCCGCGGGCGGGACGACACGGCCGGCCGAGGGCGGGACGAACTCGCGCGCGAACGAGAACCGCAAGGTCTACGCGCACCTGTGGGAGAACTGGGAGGGCCTGCGCTACATGAACGCGCGGCTCCCGCAGATCCAGGCGTCGATCGCGAACTCGATCGCCTACCAGACGTCCAACATCGTCGGCCGGCGCACGGTGCTGCGCGGGTCCTACGTGTGGCCGCTGGTCCCGTCGGTGGGCGCGAACCCGAACGACCAGCCGGACGTGGACACGCCGCTGGCGAGCCGGATCCTCGATCCCTCGCCGTGCGGCTACTACATCCCGCAGAACGAGTACACGATGGCGCGGGGCGCGTTCGGCTCGGTCGAGGAGCGCCTGGCGATCCACGGCATCAAGACCGAGCCGCAGGTGGGCGGCGTCCTCGTCCCCCTGCAGCAGCCGTACGGCGGGCTGGTCGCCCCGATCCTCGATTCGGACTCGGTGCTGCCGATGATCGAGACCGCTCAGCGGCGCTACTCGTGCCCGAAGGTCGAGCTGCCGGTCGGCGGCTCGGTGCCGGCGACGCTCGCGCTGTCGCTCGGCGCGCCGGCGAGCTTCGGCGCGTTCACGCCGGGCGTCGACAAGGACTACACCGCCTCGACGTCGGCCAACGTGGTCTCCACCGCCGGTGACGCGACGCTGAGCGTGGCCCCGGTCCCGGCGTATCTGATGAACGGCACGTTCTCGCTGCCGTCCGCGCTCGAGGTCACGTTCTCGAAGTCGACCTGGACCGCTCCGGTCTCCAATGACCCGGTCACGATCAACTTCAAGCAGCACATCGGCGCGACCGACCCGCTGCGCACCGGCAGCTACTCGAAGACGCTGACGTTCACGCTCTCGACGACGACCCCGTAAGGGTCACCTTCACGCTCGCGCGCTGGGGCTCGGCCCCGGCGCGCGAGGGGGTGAACGTCGCGCGCAGCGTGACCTTCGTGCCGCGCTTGAGGCGGTGCTTGAGCTTGAGCGTGACCTTCGTCGCGCCGGACGCGGTTCGGGCGCCGTGGGCGATCGTGCGGCTCTTGAGCACGAGGCGCAGGTCGATCCTGCCCGGCTCGGGGAGGGTGACGGGGACCTTCGCGGTCAGCTTGATCCGGGCCAGCGCGGCGCGCGCGGCGGCGAGCGAGAGCTTCCCCGCGGGCTTGTCGCCGGGCTGCGGGGAGCCGGGCCCGGGCGTCGGGGTGGGCGTGGCGCCGGGCTGGTGCGGCGTGCAGGTCTCCGCCGGCTGCATGCGGGTCGAGCTGTACGCCGGGTCGACGTCGTCGCGGCCGACGGAGACGAACACGATGTCATCGACCGACAGCGGGCCGGAGAGCGTCACCTGCGCCGTCTGGCCGCCGTCCCACGTCCCGGTCAGCGGCTCCAGCGCCGAGCCGGTGAACGCTCCCGCGTACTGGAACACGGCTGCGGCGCCGCGGGTGGCGGTGAACGTCGTGCCGCCCACGCAGGCGTTCGAGATCGCCGGCGTGCCGTCGTAGGTGACGCTGCCGGCCGGGGTGCCGTCGTCGTTGTAGGCGCGCGCGACGTCGCCCGCCTTGAGCTCGTCGACGAACACGGCGCCGTCCTCGGAGGAGGCGATCACGGTGCCGCCGCGGACGAGGTCGAGCCTGGACGCTTCCGCGTCGCCGTCGATCTCGACGCCGGAGAACCCGGGCATCACGAGAAAGCCGATGTCGGCTCGCGCCACCGACGCTCCCGCCGCGGTCAGGGCCGCGGCGGTCGTGAGGGTGAGTGCGAGCCGGCGGGCGAGCATCAGCGCTTCAGTGTCACGGTACTGCTCGCTCGTGAGGTTTCCGCTCCGTTGCGCGAAGGGGCAAATGTGCCCTTGACGGTCACCTTGAGCCGCTTGGAGCGCTTGAACAGCTTCCGGCCGGCCGGGGTGAGCTCGACGGCGACGATCGCCTTCCCGTTGACCGTGGAGGTCTTGACGCCGCTCCCGACGACCTGGTTCTTCGCCACGAGTTGCAGCTCGACGCGCCCCGGCTCGGGGAACGCGAACGGCAGCGCGACGGAGCGCAGGCGCGCGAGCCGGCGCGTGGTGCGCGTCCGCAGGCTCGCCCCGGTGGCCGACAGGGAGCCCTTGACCGCTTGGGTGAGCTGCGCGGTCGTGGGCGTGAGCTCGGACGGCGTGACCGGCGGCGCCGGCGGCGCGGGCGGGGCGGGCGGGGGCTTGGGCACGTCGATCTCGCATTGCCGCATCCGCTTGACCCGGGACGAGTAGACCTGGGTGTCGCCGTCGCTCGCGTAGGTCTGCGCGTAGGCGACGTCATAGGGGGCGAGCGGGCGCAGGAGCCGGACGGGCCCGGTCGGGACGTCGCTCCAGGTCGACTGCACGTCGTCCCCGTACTCGTCGCGGGCGCCCGCGGCGACGAGCTCGGCGTCGATGCCGCGCTTGACCAGGAAGGAGGTGTGGCCGATGCAGGCGTCGTTGCCGATCTCCGGCAGGCCGTCGTAGGTGATCGTCGCCAGGACGTCCGCTCCGTTGTGGAGGGTCACGACGTCGTCCTTGGCGAGGTCGGAGAGATCGAGCTTGCCGGCCTGCGAGGTGCCGATCACGACGCCGGAACGGGCGACGTCGAAGTGGGTGTACGGCAGCGAGGAGCCGAGCTCCACCCGGGCGCTCGAGCCCTGGGAGACGCTGAAGGAGACCGTGGTCCCCGCCTGCGCGGCGGGGGCGAAGGCCAGCGTGGCGGCAGCCGCCGGGAGGATCACTCGGCGAAGGTTCACTCAGACAATCCGTTCTGGTTCATGAGCGCCGCAAGGTACGCGCGTGATCCGCCGCTTCTTAGTCGGACATGCGTCGAGTCGCTCTGAGACGATGGCCCGCGATGCGAATCACCGGGGTGCACACCGCCGTCGTCGAGGCCAACTACGACTGGACGTTCGTGCGCGTCGACGCGGACGGGCTCTCCGGCCTGGGCGAGTGCTTCTGCGCGCCCGGGCTGACGGCGATCGTGCGCGACCTGGCGCCGCTGCTGATCGGGGAGGACGCGCGCGACGTCGACCGCCTGTGGGCGAAGCTGCGCTGGGGATGCTCGGGCGCGGGGTCGGCCGCGGGGATCGTCTACAACGCGATCTCGGGGATCGAGGCGGCGCTGTGGGACCTCGTCGGCCAGTCGTACGGCGTGCCGATCCATCGGCTGCTGGGCGGGCGCTTCCGCGACTCCGTCCGGATGTACGCGGACTGCCACGCGGGCGAGGCGCTGCACTCGATGAACGCGACGATGATCTCGCGGCCGGCGCGCTGGGGCGACGACGTCGCCGCGGTCCCGGCGGGCGGGATCGTCAATCCCGAGCACGGGCGCGCGTACGCGAAGGCCGCGCCGGACGAGGTGTTCACGCCCGAGCTCTACGCGGCGCGGGCGTCGCAGGTGGTCGCGGAGCTCGGGTTCTCGGCCTTGAAGTTCGACCTGGACGTGCCGACGCCGTACATGACCGACACCGCCTCGGGGACGCTGTCGCGGGCGGAGATCAAGTACATGGTCTCCCTCGCCGCGGCGGTGATCGACGCGGTGGGTGACGAGGTCGACGTCGCGTTCGACTGCCATTGGCGCTACCAGGTCTCGGATGCGGCTCGCCTGGCCCACGAGCTGGAGGATCTGGGGCTGCTGTGGCTCGAGGATCCGGTCCCGCCGGAGAACGTGGCGGCGCTGGCGCGGGTGACGAAGTCGACCTCGACGCCGATCTGCACCGGCGAGAACGGCTACATGCGGCACGGCTTCCGGGAGGCGTTCGAGGCGGGCGCGATCGACATCGCCGCGCCGGACCCGCAGAAGACCGGCGGGCTGCTGGAGACGCGGCGGATCGCCGACTACGCCGACACGCACTACATCTCGATGGCGCCGCATTGCATCGCGTCGCCGATCGGGACGGTCGCGAACGTGCACGTCGCCGCCGCGATCCCGAACTTCCTCGCGTTGGAGTGGCACGGGATGAGCGTGCCGTTCTGGAAGGACCTGGCGGTCGGGTTCGACGGAATCGTCGACGGGCGCATCGCCGTACCGGACAAACCTGGATTGGGGGTCACCTTGAATCTCGAGTTGGCGCGTTCGTACGCGAAGCCCGGCGAGCCCTTCTTCGACGAATGATCGCCGCGGTCTATCGGGCGACCGGCGGGTCGTCGGTGCTGTCGGTCGAGGAGGTGCCGACGCCGTCGCCGGGAGCCGGCGAGGTGCTCGTGCGGATGGTCGTGGCGGGCGTCAATCCCACCGACTGGAAGTCGCGGGCGGGCGCCACGGGTGACCTGGCGTTCGAGTTCCAGGTGCCCGGTCAGGACGGCGCGGGGGTGATCGAGGCGGTTGGGTCGGGTGTCGACGGGTCGCGGGTCGGCGAGCGGGTGTGGGTCTACTTCGCCGCCTGGCGGCGCCAGTGGGGGACCGCGGCGCAGTACTGCGTCGTGCCGGCCGAGCAGGCGGTGCGGCTTCCGGCGGACGCCTCGTTCGAGCTCGGTGCGTCGCTCGGGATTCCCGCCTTGACGGCGTACCACTGCCTGCGGGCGGACGGGCCGATCGCGGACATGGACGTGCTCGTCGCGGGCGGGGCGGGTGCGGTGGGGCACGCGGCGATCGAGCTGGGCGTGTGGTCGGGCGCTCGCGTGATCGCGACCGTGAGCGGGCCCGAGAAGGCGATGCTCGCCGACGAGGCGGGCGCGTCGCTGGTCGTCAACTACCGCGACGACGACGTCGCCGAGCACATCTGGTCCGCCGCGCCCTCGGGTGTCTCGCGGATCGTCGAGTTGGCGCTGGGGCCGAACCTCGCGCTCGATCTCGCCGTGATCGCGCCGCACGGCGTGATCTCCACCTACGCGGCGGATCAGCCGTCCGCGGAGGTGCCGATCCGGGCGCTGATGACGCCGAACCTGACGCTGCGCTTCGTGCTCGTCTACACGATCGCGCCCGCGGCCTTGCGCGCGGCGGTCGACGGCGTCAGCGAGGCCGTGGCGGTCGGTGCGCTGACCACGCTCCCGGTGCATCGGTTCGTGCTCGAACAGACCGCCGCCGCCCACGACGCCGTGCAGGCTGGCGCGGTCGGGAAAGTGTTGATCGATCTGCCCTGATGGGTTCCCCATCGGACGAGGGTTGACCGATACGGTTTTAGTCGTGCTCGATCGCAAGCGAGACCCTGAGGTCGAACGCGGCGAGGAGAAGGCGCGCCCCGCCGCGCCCGCGCCGCCCCTCCAGGTCGGGACGCTGAACTGGGCGTCCGCGGTGGGAAACCAAGCGGTGGCCCGCGCCGCCGCTTCGCGTGCGACGGTGGCGCGCGAGGAGGCCGAGGAAGAGGCCCCCGAGATGGAAGAGGCCGAAGGCGGAGGCGGCCCCGAGGCCGAGTCCGAGACCGAAGAGGCCTCGACGGAAGAGCTGCCTGAGGAGCTGCCCGAGTAGTGCAGTCCGGCCGGGAGCGGGAAGTCGACGAGGCGCCGATCGTCACCGACCAGGCGCCCGCGGTGGCCGTCGAACCGCCCTCGCTCTCGGGTCCGCTGACGGCGGCCCGCATCGCCGCGTTGCAGCGCGGCGCGGGCAACGCGGCCGTCGCCCGCCTCCTGAACGACCGCGGACGCCCACGCCCGCCGATCTCCCGCTTCCTCGACCCCTCGAACCTGGCCGGGTCGGCCGCGGAGCTCGTCGGCGAGGCGGCGAGTGGCGCGGCGGGCGCGGGCGCGTCGATGGCGGAGTCGGCCGGCGCGGCGGCAGGCGGCGCGGCGGGTGCGGGCGCGACGGCGGCGGAGTCAGCAGGCGGCGCGGCCGGCGCGGGTGCTGCGGCCGCGAGTGGCGTGCCGGGCGCGGCCGGGGCGGCGGCGAGTGGCGCGGCGGGCGCGGGCGCGTCGGTGGCGGAGTCGGCCGGCGCGGCGGCAGGCGGCGCGGCCGGCGCGGGCGCGACAGCGGCGGAGTCGGCTGGCGCGGCGGCGAGTGGCGCGGCGGGCGCGGGCGCGACGATGGCGGAGTCGGCCGGGGCGGCGGCGAGTGGCGCGGCGGGCGCGGGCGCGACGATGGCGGAGTCGGCCGGCGCGGCGGCGAGTGGCGCGGCGGGCGCGGGCGCGACGATGGCGGAGTCGGCCGGCGCGGCGGCAGGCGGCGCGGCCGGTGCGAGCGCGACCGCGGCGGAGTCGGCCGGCGCGGCCTCGGCGAGCGGCGCAGCCGGGGCCGGCGCGGCGGCGGAGAAACTGTTCGGCGGCGGTGCGGCGGGTGCCGCGGCCGCGGAGATGCTCGGCTCGGCGGGCGCCGGCGCGGCGGCGGGCGCGAGCGCGGCCGAGTTGCTGACCGGCGGCGCCTCCGCGATCTCCGAGGTCCTCGGCGGCGAGCACGGCGCCGCGACGGCGGGCGAGGCCAAGGGCGGCGCCGGCGCGGCCGCGGCGGGTGAAGCCAAGGGCGCGGCCGGGGCTGCGGGCGCGGGGCCGGCGACGGCCGGCGAGGCGAAGGCGGCGGAAGGTGGCGCGGCTGGTGCGGCGGCCTCGGGTGAGGTCAAGGGCGCGGCCGGTGGTGGCGCGGCCGGGGCTGCGGGCGCCGGGCCCGCGGCGGCGGGCGAAGCGAAGGCCGCGGAAGGTGGCGCGGCTGGTGCGGCGGCCTCGGGTGAAGCCAAGGGCGCGGCCGGCGGCGGCGCGGCGGGGGCGGGTCCCGCGGCGGCCGGCGAAGCGAAGGCCGCGGAGAGTGGCGCGGCCGGTGCTGCGGCGTCGGGTGAGGTCAAGGGCGCGGCGGGCGGCGGCGCGGCGGGGGCTGCGGGCGCGGGTCCCGCGGCGGCCGGCGAGGCGAAGGCCGCGGAGAGTGGCGCGGCGGGTGCTGCGGCGTCGGGTGAGGTCAAGGGCGCGGCGGGCGGCGGCGCGGCCGGGGCGGCGGCGTCGGGCGAGGCGAAGGCCGGGGCGGCCGGCGCGGGGCCGGCGGGCGGCGGTGAGGGCAAGGGTGCGGCCGGTGGGGCCAAGGGGGCCGCGGTCGGCGTCGAGGCGAAGAGTGCCGGCGCCGCGGGTGCGGTCGAGGAGGCCAAGGGCGGCGGGGGCGGCGCCGCGGCGGCGCACGCGGCCGCCGGTGGTGGGGCGGCCGGGCCGGCGGTCAACAAGGACCCGCACGCGGACCCGGCGTTCCAGGCCATGAAGGGGAAGTCCTCGGCGGCGGCGGGTGGGTCGAAGACGCACACGCCCGCGGCGGCGGGGGCGGCGAACGCGCAGGGTGCGGCGGTGCCGCCGGCGAACGACATGTCGAGCCAGGCGCAGGCCGCGCAGGTCGACGAGATGGCCACGAAGGAGCCTGGGGCGTTCGACCGGGCGGCGTTCATCGCGGCGGTCAAGGAGGCGGTCGACAGCTCGGCGCCCAAGAACCTCGAGGAGGCCGACGACTTCAAGGACGGCGGCGCGTCGGAGGTGAAGGGGAAGGTCTCGGGGATCGTCAAGACGGGCAAGGACGACTCGCAGAAGGACATCAAGGACGCGACCGTCGCCGCGCCGGACGCATCGAAGGCGAAGGCCAAGCAGGTCGAGCCGATGGCCAACGACCCGGTGGGGCAGGCGACGTCGACGGTCGGGGCGGCCAATGCGATGCCGGCGCCGGTTCCGCAGCAGACGACCGATCTGTCGGCCGGCCCGGACGCGGTCGACAAGCAGATGGCCGACGCGGACGTCACGGACGAGCAGATCGAGAAGTCCAACGAGCCGACCTTCAAGGACGCGCTGACCGCGCGCGACGAGGCCAAGCAACACTCGGACAAGGCGCCCGGCGAGTACCGCAAGACCGAGCAGGGCGTGCTCGGCAAGGCCAAGGGCGACGCGCAAGGCCTCGAGGCGCAGGGCCTCGGCCAGATGCACGGCGCGCGCGGCCAGGCGTTGCAGCAGGCGATCGGCCACAAGCAGGGCGCCAAGACCGAGGACGAGGCCAAGCGGGCGAAGGTCGCCACCGACATCCAGGGGATCTACGAGCGCACGAAGACCGACGTCACGAAGACGCTCGGCGACCTCGACGGCAAGGTCGACCAGGCCTTCACCGCGGGCGAGTCAGGCGCCCGCAAGAGCTTCGAGGACTACGTCGGCCAGCGGATGGACGCCTACAAGGACGACCGCTACTCGGGTCTCCTCGGAAAGGGCCGCTGGCTGAAGGACAAGTTGATGGGCATGCCGTCGGAGGTCAACGCCTTCTACGCCGAGGGCAAGACCCGCTATCTCGCCGCCATGGACGGCGTGATCGGCAAGGTCGCGGACGTGGTGGGCGCCGCGCTGACCGCCGCCCGCGCCCGCATCGCCCAGGGCAAGGCCGAGATCGCCAAGTACGTCGCGCAGCTCCCGCAGGACCTGCAGAAGGTCGGCAAGGAGGCGGAGTCCAAGCTCGACAGCCAGTTCGAGCAGCTGACCGCCGACGTCGACTCCAAGCAGTCCGAGATGGTCGACACGCTGGCGCGCAAGTACGTCGAGTCGCGCGATTCCCTCGACGCTCGCATCGACGAGATGAAGGCCGCCAACCGCGGCCTTGTCGACAAGGCGATCGACGCGGTCGCGGGCGTGGTCAAGACGATCATCCAGCTCAAGAACATGCTGCTGGGCGTCCTGGCCAAGGCCGCGGACGTGATCGGCGACATCATCTCGGACCCGATCGGCTTCCTGGGCCGCCTCGTGGACGGCATCAAGGCGGGCCTGAGCCGCTTCGTCGGCAACATCGCCAGCCACCTGCAAGAGGGCCTGATGGGCTGGCTGTTCGGGGCGATCGGCCGCGCCGGCATCCAACTGCCCAAGAACTTCGACATCGCCGGGATCTTCGACCTGGTGATGCAGGTCCTCGGCCTCACCTACCGCCAGATCCGCGCACGCGTCGTCAAGCTCGTCGGCGAGCGGGTCATGACCAAGCTCGAGCAGACCGTCGACGTCTTCAAGATCCTCGTCACCGAGGGGCCCGCCGGACTCTGGCACTGGATCCAGGACAAGGTCGGCGACCTCGAAGAGACCGTCATCGGCGGGATCAAGAACTTCATCATCGAGAAGGTCATCAAGGCGGGCATCACCTGGCTGATCGCCTTCCTGAACCCCGCTGCCGCCTTCATCAAGGCGTGCAAGGCGATCTACGACATCATCATGTTCATCATCGAGCGGGGCTCGGAGATCATGGACTTCGTCCGCTCGATCCTCGACTCGATCGGCGCGATCGCCAAGGGCAACATCGGGATCGTCGCCCAGAAGGTCGAGGACAGCCTCGCGCGCGCCCTCCCGCTGGCGATCTCGTTCCTGGCCAGCCTGCTCGGCCTCGGCGGCATCTCGGAGAAGATCCACTCGATCATCCAGAAGGTCCAGGCGCCGATCACCAAGGCCGTCGACTTCGTCGTGATGGGCGCGGTCAAGGGCGCGAAGAAGCTCTTCGGCTGGGCCAAGGGCAAGTACGACGCCGGCAAGAAGTGGGTCAAGGACAAGGCGACCGCGGTCAAGGACCGCTTCACCGGCAAGGACAAGAAGGGCGACGAGGAGACCGCCGACAGCAAGGACGTGCGCGCGAAGGTCACCCGCGACCTGCGGGGTTCGCTCGGCTCGACCTACGATGACGCCGACACGACCAAGGCCAAGATCGAGGCCGTCTACAACGCCAACGCCGCGTCGGGCCTCAAGCAGATCTCGGTCGAGCGCGTGGGCGAGGCGGACGAGATCGGCGTGTACGTGACCGCCTCGCCGCGCACGCTGGTCATGAAGCTCCTGCACAAGGACTTCAAGGTCGGAGTCCGGTTGGGCGAGGCGCGCCAGATGGCAGCCGCCCAGGCCGAGCCGGAGAAGGTCTCGATCGAGGACCAGGAGCGGCTCGCGGCGCTCAACGCGCGCCGTCTCGGCCCGCGCCGCGGCGTTCAGCACACCGCGGCCACCGCGACCTGGAACGGCGTCTCGCTCCCGCGCCAGGAGAGCAGCGGCCTGCACGCCGAGCAGAAGCTCGACATGCTCATCCGCCGCGGCGTCGCCGCCGGCACGCTCAAGTCCAACGAGCAGGGCAAGAACCAGCTCGCGATCCAGCTGACCAAGAGCCCGTGCCCGAACTGCTCGCAGATCCTGCAGACGCTCGCCGCCGACCTCAACGTCGACGTCCACCTCGAGTTGCTCGGCCTCTACCGCGGCAGCCAGGAGGACACAGACCCGGAGACGGGCAAGAAGACCCCGAAATCGGTCGAGCAGAAGCGCCAACAGAAGGAGCTCTCGGTCGACGTCCTGCGCGAGCTCCGGGCCAAGGGCTTCAAACTCTCGGTGCTGAGCGTCGAGAAGATGCTCGCCGAGCACTATGAGGGCGTCGAGCTCGACGACCAGGAGCTGAAGGTGATTCGCCGTCGCGCCAAGGAACTGGAGCCGATCATCAACAAGATCAACAGCGATGCGGAGAAGCTCGACGGGACCAAGGTGGGCTCGTGAGCGACCCCGAGGCGCACGTCCGCCTGATCACCGCCCGCCTGAAGGCCGCGGGCTGGGACCGCGATCCGTCCGCCGAGCAGCTCGACTGGCCGACCTTCACCCACGAGAGTGACCACGGCGAGCTGACCGTCGAATACCTCCCGGGCGAGGACTGGCTGCGCATCGGGCTCGCGACCGACGAGCTCGAGGGCAACCTCAAGGTGTTCTTCGGTACGCACCTCGAGCAGGTCCTCTCGGTCGTCACGGGCGCGCAGGACACGCTCGACCCGGACGGCTGGAGCGCCTTCATCGATGAGCTCCTCGCCGTCCCGGCGCGCGTGCTCGCCATCCAGGGCGAGGACGACGAGGTCGAGCTGCGCCTGTCCGACACCCGCTCGGAGTGAAGGCCTCTGAGCTCAGCGAGGCGGCCGCCGGCCGGCGCACGGCCGTCGTCGCCGCGTTGCGCTCCGCGGGCTGGCGCTGCGACTCCTGGGAGGAGCTGTTCGCCGCGGGCTTCTCGCTCTCCCCCGAGGCCTACTGCGAGCTGCCCGCCGAGGGGCGCGAGATCGGCATCGGCTACGTCGCCGAGGCGGACTACCTGACCCTCAAGTTCGAGAGCTCCGACGATGAGCAGATCGTGCTGCGGCTGTACCCCGAGCGCGACGCGGGCGAGTTGGCAGCCGCGCTCGCCCGCGAGGTCGAGGCCGCGCAGACGAGCGACGAGGGCCAGCAGCTCGCCGGGATCGTCGAGCGCCTGCGGCCGTTGTGCCGGCGGCAGGAGCTCGAGACCGCCGACGAGATCCTCGAGATCGAATAGCCCAGCGCGTCGACGTCGCCGGACGCGCCTGCTTCGTCAGACTCTTCACCGTGTTCTCACTGAAGACCTTCCGTGTCGTCGCTCTGACAGAGGCGACGAGTTTCCTGCTGCTGCTGGTCGCGTCCGTGCTCAAGCGCACCGCCGACGCCGAGGTTCTGGTCACGATCCTCGGCCCGATCCATGGAGCGCTGTTCGTCGCCTACGTGCTGATCGCGCTCAATCTCAAGGCCGACCAGGGCTGGAGCGCCAAAGAAACCGGTTACATCCTGCTCGGAGCCGTGATCCCGTTCGGCGGCTACGTCGTCGACCGTTGGTTGGCGCGCCGGGAGTATTCCCCAGTGGCGTAGCCCGATCGGCGAGGGTAGTTTGGGTCCTTGCCCACGGAGTGGCGAATCTCGTATCGCCGCGGGCTCTGGGTCACAGCTGCCATCGGAGTCCTCTGCTCGCTCGCCCTCCTCGCCGGCGGGAGGCGGATCGACGCCAGCCGGGACAGATTGCGCGACGACGCGGCGACCTTCGCCGCGTCGAGCGCCCTGCGCTCGCAGATCGACGTGCTCGAGGGCCAGGTCCGCGACCTGGGCGGCCTGTTCGTGGCCTCCAACGACGTCGAGCAGGACGAGTTCATGAAGTTCGTGACGCCGATGCTGCGGCGGTCGCAGGCCCGCTCGCTGGTCTACCTGGCCGACGTCCGCGACCCGCAGCGCGCCGCGTTCGAGCAGCGTCTCGGCGGCCCGATCCGCGAGATCACCCCGGACGGAAAGGTCCGGGTCGCCGGGCAGCGACCGCGCTACATCGTGGTCGTGCACGGGTCCTTCGTGGCCGCGGGCCGGCATCTCGAGGGCATCGACGTCGCCAACCAGCCCGGGCGGTTGGAGACGGTCGAACGCGCGGAGCGCCAGGGCACGCTCGCGGCCACCGGCTCGGTCGCGCTCGCCCGCAACGGCGAGCGCGGGACGATCATCTTCCAGCCGGTCACGACGGGCAAGGGCGAACGCGGGTTCGTGGCCGGGACCTTCAGCCATACCGTGATCTTCAACGCGGTCCGGCACGCGGTCGCGCCGGACGTCGCGCTGCGCCTCGCCAGCGGCGGCTCGCTCGTCGGCCAGACCGGGAAGCTGCCAGGCGACGCCGAGCACCAGCGGCTCACGTTCGGCGGCCAGACGCTCGACCTCGCGGTCTCCGCGCCGCAGGAGTCCGGGGTGCGGATCGGCCCGGTCGCGCTCGCCGTCGGGCTGTTGCTGACCCTACTGGTGATGATCCTCCAGGTCGTCCTGCGCACACGCCGGCGGCTGGCGATCCGCGACACCCGGTTGGCCGAGGCGTTCGAGGCGTCGCCGATCGGGCAGGCCGTCGGGTTCCGCGACGGGCACCTGGCGCGGGTCAATCCGGCGCTGTCGGAGATCACGGGGTTCTCGCGGGAGGAGCTGAGCGCGCGGACGTCGGTGGACCTCATCCACCCGGTGGACCGCGCCCGCGCCCAGGACCTCGTCGCCCGCGCGCTCGCCGCGCCCGGCACCGCGGTCGGCGGTGAGCTGCGGCTGCTGGTCGCCGACGGCGCCTCCCGCTTCGCGCAGGTGCACTTCACCCGCCTCGACGACGAGGAGCTGGGCAGCCCGCTGCTCACGCAGGTCATCGACGTGTCCGAGCGGCGCGGCCTGGAGGTCGAGCTGCGCCACCAGGCCGAGCACGACGCCCTGACCGAGCTGCTCAACCGGCGTGGCTTCCAGCGCCGGCTCGGCGCGCTCATCGACCATGGCGCGTCCGGCGCGGTGATGCTGATCGACCTCGACCACTTCAAGGCGATCAACGACACGCTCGGCCACCACGTCGGCGACGAGGTGATCCGCGCGGCGGGCGCGGCGCTGCGGCACTCGCTGCGCGCCGAGGACATCGTCGCCCGCATCGGCGGCGACGAGTTCGCCGTCCTCCTCCCCGGGGCGGACCGCGACCGCGCGCGGGCGACCGCGGCGCGGCTCGTCCACGCCGTCGACGGGATGCCGGAGGGCCGCGGCGTCAGCGCCAGCGTCGGGGTCGCGATGCTCGAGGGCCGCTTCGCCAAGGCCGACGACGCGCTGATGGCGGCCGATCTCGCGATGTATGACGCCAAGCACGCCGGTCGCCGGCGGACCGCGTTCTACGAGACCAGCGAGCAGTCCTCGACGCAGTCGCGGCTGCAGTGGGTGGACCGGATCCGCGGCGCGCTCGCCGAGGACCGGCTGACCCTGTTCGCGCAGCCCATCGTCGATCTCGAGACCGGCACGGTCCACCACGAGGTCCTGCTGCGGATGCTCGGGCCCGACGGCGAGCTGATCGCCCCGGGCGACTTCCTGCCGATCGCCGAGCAGTTCGGGTTGATGGGGGAGATCGACGGCTGGGTCGTGACCCGCGCGATCGGCGCGATCGCCGACCACCCCGACCGCGACCTCGTCTTCGAGATCAACCTCTCGGGCAGCTCGCTCGGGTCACCGGAGCTGCTCGTCGCGATCCGCTCGGCGCTGCTGTCCGGCCAGGTCGACCCGTCGCGGGTCATCTTCGAGATCACCGAGACCGCCGCGGTCACGAACTTCGAGGAGGCGGACATCTTCGCGCGCTCGCTGTCCAGCCTCGGATGCCGCTTCGCGCTCGACGACTTCGGCGTCGGCTTCGGCTCGTTCACCTACGTCAAGCACCTGCCGTTCGATTACTTGAAGATCGACGGCGAGTTCGTGCGCCACAGCGCCACCAGCCCGTCCGACCGCGTGATCCTCGAGTCGCTGATCCACGCCGCGCGCGGGCTCGGCAAGCGCACGATCGCCGAGTACGTGGAGGACGAGGAGACCATCACCCTCCTGCGCGAGCTCGGCGTGGACATGGTCCAGGGCTACTTCACCGGGCCGCCGGTCGAGCTCGGCGCGGTGATCGCCTCGGCGCCGCTCAGAGCGTCTTCCCGATCGCCTGCAACGCCGTAGGCAGGATCGTCAGCTCGGCCACGAACGCCCGGGGCGGGAGATCGACGGCGAACAGGCAGGCGGCGGCGACGTCGTCGGCGTGCAACATCTGGTCGCGGACCTCGCGCGTGGGCGGCTCAGGGCGGCTCTCGAGGATGTCGGTGTCGACCACGCCGGGGAGGATCACCGTGAAGCGGACCTCACCGCCCGACTCGAAGCCCGCGCCGTGGCTGAGCTTGATCGCGCCGCCCTTGGCCGCCTGGTAGGCGGGTCCGGAACGGTCGGTGTAGGCGCCGGACACCGAGCTGATGATCACGACCGTTCCGCGCGCTGCCTTGAGCTTGGGCAGGAACGAGTGGATCGCGTAGAACGGGCCGTTGAGGTTCGTGTCGACCATCCGGTCCCATGCGGCGGGCGTGAGCTCGTGCAGCCGGCGTTCCTTGATGTTCGTGCCTGCGCTGATGATCAAGGCGTCGACGCGCTCGAACGGAGCGGCGAAGTTCGCGACCGCGTGGTGGTCGGTGATGTCGAGCGTGTGCCCGGCGACGCCGGGCTCGGAGATGTCGCGGCGCGCGGCGGCGTGGACGCTGTCGCCGGCGTCGCGGAACGCGCGCGCGGTCGCCAGGCCGATGCCCGACGACGCGCCGATGACGACCACGGTGCGCTTCACGGCGCGAGGAAGACCTTGAACTCGGGCGGGGGCGGGCCGCCGGCCAACCGTGCGAACTGCTCCGGCCCGTCCTCGAGCGGACGCACCTCCGGGAGGTCCTTGCCGATCGTCGCCTGACCGCTGACGAGCCACTCGTGGGCTTGGTCGAAGTCGGCCATCGTGTACGCGTAGGAGCCCTGGATGCGGTGCTGGCTGCGGATCACGCCGTGGAAGCCGAGCGTCGTGTCATTGGCGGCGAGCCCGATGCAGACCAGCGTCCCGCCGGGCCGGAGCAGCTCGAGCGCCAATGCGCGGGTCGCCTGCGCGCCGACGGCGTCGAGCGCGAGATCCGGTTCGCCGGCGTCCCTGGCCTCCTCCGGCGTCGCGTAGACGGCGTGGGCGCCGAGCTCCTGGGCGCGGGCGCGGCGTTCGTCCTGCGGCTCGATCACGGCGACGTGGAGGATGCCGTCCAGCAGCGCGGCCTGCAACGTCACGAGGCCGATCGTGCCGGCGCCGAGCACGATCGCGCTCTCGACGCCCTCCGGAGCCAGGCGCACGGCGTGCACGCCGTTGGCCAGCGGCTCCATCAGCGCGCCGACGCGGGCGGAGACGCCGTCGGGCAGGACCCGCGCGTCGGCCGCCCGCACCTTGACGAAGCCCGCGAACGCGCCCGGGACGTGCACGCCGACCAGCACGCGGTCCTTGCAGAGATTGCTGAGGCCCGCCGTGCACAGGCGGCAGGCGCCGCAGCCGGAGAGCGGATTCACCGCGACGCGCGTCCCGTCGAACCGGCGAGCGTTGGCGCCCGCCGCGACGACCGTGCCGGCGAACTCGTGGCCCATCACCAGCGGCGGGATCCGGTTGCCCATGTGGCCGAGGTAGCCCTCGACCTCCGAGCCGCAGATCCCGACCGCCTCAGGCCGCAGGATCAGCTCGTCCGGGCCGGGCTCTCCCGGCTCGGCCGCGTCCTCGACGTGCATCGCGTTCGGCCCGTCCCACACGAGCGTCTTCATACGACCTCCACCGTGTTCACCAGCTCGCCCAGGCCGGTGATCGCGATCCGTACTTCATCACCGCCCCGCAAAGTGAACTCGACCGCGGGGATCACCGACGTCCCGGTCAGCAGGACGGCGCCGACCGGGAAGTCCATTGCCTTGAAGAGCCAGCTCACCAACTCCGTCAGGCTGCGCTTGAGCAGCGCGGTCTGGGTCGAGCCGGTGAAGACCTCGGAGCCGTCGCGGGCGATCGTCAGCGTGATCTCCAGCTCGTCGGCGGGCGGCGCCTCGTTCACCGGGACGATCGCCGGCCCGAGCGCGCAGGAGCCGCGGTAGACCTTCGCCTGCGGCAGGTAGAGCGGGTTCTCGCCCTCGATCGAGCGCGACGAGACGTCGTTGCCGATCGTGTAGCCGAGGATCTGCGCGTTGGCGCCGATCACCAGTGCCAGCTCCGGCTCCGGGACGTCCCAGCCGGAGTCCTCGCGGACGCCGATCAGGGCGCCGGGTCCCCGGACCCGGCCGGGCGCGGCCTTGAAGAACAGCTCCGGCCGGTCGGCGTCGTAGACGAGGTCGTAGAAGTCGTGCGCGCCCTTGGACTCGTCGTTGCGGGCGGTGCGCGAGGCGGCGTAGGTCACGCCCGCCGCCCACACCTCCTGGCCGGCGACGGGCGCCAGGATCACCGATCCGGCAGGGACAGGACCGGTGGCCGGAGCATCCAGCGTCCCCGCCGCGAGCAACTCGTCGAGCGTGCCCTCCAGCAGCTCGACCGGCCCGGCGTCGAGCGGCCCGCGCGCGAGCCGCTCGCCTTCCGCCGTCCGGACGCGCCAGATGGCCATCAGTGTCCACCCCCGCGAGTCCGACGGATTCTGGCGGGCCCCGCCCGCCGGTGATCTGGCCGGCGATCCGCCGGACTCACAGGGGCGAACACCTAGCTGCCCGCCGGGCCCACCGTGATCGTGTGCGTGCTCGTGTACAGCTCGCGCGCGGCCTTGCCCTGCTCGCGCGGGCCGAACGAGGACTGCTTCTCGCCCCCGAAGGGAGCGTGGAAGTCGACGCCGGAGGTCGGCATGTTGACGCGAATCATGCCCGTTTCGAGCCCGTCGACCACGGTCAGTGCCGAATCGAGGTCCTTCGTGAACACCGAGGTGACCAGGCCGAAGGCGACGGAGTTGGAGATCTCGACCGCCTGTTCGGCGCTGCTCGCCTTCAGGACGGTCACGATCGGGCCGAAGACCTCCTCCTGCGCGAGCTTGGCCGTCGGCTCCTGGCCGTCGATCACGGCGGGCGTGAAGAACAGGCCCGGGCCGTCGAGCGCCTCGCCGCCGGTGACGACGCGGCCGCCGTCGGCCGCGGCGCCCTTGGCCGCGCTGACGAGCTCGTCGCGGGCGGGCGGGTTGATGACCGGGCCGACGACGGTGCTCGCGTCGGCGGGGTCGCCGGTCGGCAGCGCCTCGACGGCGGCGGCGAGCGCGTCGGTGAACTGCGCGGCGTCGCCCAGGACGATCACGCGGCCCGTGGCGGTGCACTTCTGGCCCGCGTAGCCCATCGCCGCGCCCGCGATCACCTTCGCCGCGGACTCGACGTCCGCGTCCGGCAGGACGATCGAGGCGTTCAGGCCGCCCATCTCGGCCTGGCTGGCGATCCCGCGGGCCGTCGCCGAGGCGGCGACGCCGAGGCCGACCGCGGTCGAGCCGGTGAAGGAGACGACGTCGGCCATCTCGACGACGGCCTGGCCGGCGGCGCCCGGGCCGGTGATGACGTTGAAGACGCCGTCGGGCAGGTGCTTGCCGAGGATCTCCTGCAGCAGCAGCGCGCAGCCGATGGCGTCGCTCGCCGGCTTGAGCACGACCGTGTTGCCATACGCGAGCGCCGGCGCGGCCTTCCACAGCGGGATCGCGAACGGGAAGTTCCAGGGCGTGATCAGCCCGGCGACGCCGCGCGGGCGGCGGCGGCTCAGCAGCAGCGTGCGCAGGTCCGAGGGCGGCGCGGCGGGGTAGGTGTCGCCGTCCGGGTCCATCGCGGACTGCGCCTGGTAGCGCAGGATGCGCACGGAACGCCCATGCTCGCCGACGGCCTCGGTCAGTGGCTTGCCGACCTCACGGACCATGAGGTCGACCATCTCGTCCTTGGCGGCGTCCAGTGCGGCCGCGGCGGCGCTGAGCGCGTCGGCGCGGGCGAGCGCGTTGCGGCGCCACTCGCGCTGCGCGGCGCGGGCGCGGGAGAACGCGGCGGCGACCGTCTCGCGGTCGGCGGCCGGCGCGCTGACGACGACCTCCGACTGGTTCTGCGGTGAACGGCTCTCGATCGTCTGGGTGCTCATGACGCGCCGGACGCTAGCGCTTTGACCCTGCACGGACGGCTAGCGATTGTCGGAAAACTCACCGGCCCGTTGCTACCGTGCCGCCGCCGATGGACGCCTACCAAGCAATCGTCCTCGGCATCGTCCAGGGCCTCACCGAGTTCCTGCCCGTCTCGAGCACGGGGCACCTGCGGATCGTCCCCGCCTTTCTCGGCTGGGAGGACCCCGGCTCGGCGTTCACCGCCGTCACGCAGCTCGGGACGCTCGCCGCGGTGCTGATCTACTTCCGCGCCGACCTGTGGCGGATCCTGCGCGCGTGGGCGGGCAGCGTCGCCGACCGCACCTTCCTGCGCTCGCCCGACCATGACGCGCGCCTCGGCTGGTACATCGGCTTCGGCACGATTCCGATCGGGATCTTCGGGCTGATCTTCAACGACCAGATCGAGTCCGGCGCGCGCTCGCTGTACCTGATCGGCTCGACGCTGATCGTGCTCGGCCTGCTGCTGTTGCTGGCCGAGAAGGTCTCGACCCGCACCCGCTCGATCGAGGAGCTCAACGGGCGCGACGCCGCGGTCATGGGCCTCGCGCAGGCGGCCGCGCTCGTGCCGGGCGTGTCCCGGTCCGGCGCGACGATCACCGGCGGCCTGTTCATGGGCTTCGACCGCGAGTCGGCCGCCCGCTACTCGTTCCTGCTGTCGGTCCCGGCGGTCGTCCTCTCCGGCCTGTTCGAGGCGCGCAAGATCGGCGAGCCCGGCGGCGCGGACCTCGTCCCGACGCTGATCGCCACGCTGCTGGCCTTCATCGTCGGCTACGCGTCGATCGCGTGGATGCTGCGCTGGCTGACCTCCCACTCGACCGCGGTGTTCGTCGTCTACCGCGTCGTCCTGGGCACGCTCGTGCTCATCCTGACCGCGTCCGGTGCCATCTCGTAGAATTTTGGTCAGATGACCCTTCGCGAGACCGTACGTCTGCCTCCGTCGGTCTTCCGCCTGCCGGTCGAGAAGATCCGCGACGGTTACTACTCCGACGCCTACTTCAACCTGACCAAGCAGCTCCTGGAGGCCGACGATCACCACCCGCGGGTGCTGATGCAGGTCTTCCAGCGCAAGGAGTCGCTGCTCGGCGGCATCGACGAGGCGATCGCCGTGCTCAAGCAGGGCTCGGGTCACTACGAGGGCGACGTGTGGCTCAACGCCTGGGACAAGCTCGAGGTCAAGGCCCTGCACGAAGGCGACGAGATCTCCCCCTGGGAGACCGTGATGACGATCGAGGGCGACTACTCGGAGTTCGCCCACCTCGAGACCGTCTACCTCGGCGTCCTGGCGCGCCGCACGCTGATCATGCGCAACGTCCGCGAGGTCGTCGAGGCCGCCCGCGGCAAGCCGATCCTCTACTTCCCCGCCCGCCACGACCACTGGCTGGTGCAGACCGGCGACGGCTGGTCGGCCCACATCGGCGGGACCGTCGGCGTCTCCACGGACGCCCAATCCTCCTGGTGGGGCGGCCGCGGCGTCGGCACCGTCCCGCACGCGCTGATCGCCGCCTACGGTGGCGACACCGCCCTCGCCGCGCGCAAGTTCGCCGACCGCTTCAGCCGCGACATGAACGTCACCGTGCTCGTCGACTTCGTCAACGACTCCGTGCGGACGGCGTTGGAGGTCGCCGAGGCGCTGGGCGAGGACCTCTGGGGCGTGCGGCTGGACACCTCCAACACGCTGGCCGACGAGTCCCTGCGCCGCCTCCACGGCGACGCGGCACCGAAGGGCGTCGCCGCCGAGCTCGTCGAACTGGTCCGCACCGAGCTCGACAAGCACGGCTACCCGGACGTCCGCATCGTCGCCTCCGGCGGCTTCACCGCCGAGCGCATCACGAAGTTCGAGGAGGCGGGCGTGCCCGTCGACTCCTACGGCGTCGGCTCGTCGCTGATCCGCGGCTCCAACGACTTCACCGCCGACGTCGTGCTCAACGACGGCAGGCCGTGCGCGAAGGTGGGCCGCGAGTACAAGCCGAACGCGAGGCTCGAGCCGGTCAAGTAGCGAGCGCGGCGCGCGGAGGACCGCAGACGCGCCACGATCTCGACCCGAAGATCGCCCGTGGACGACGGCGACACGCTCGTCGCGCTGATCCGTCACCCGCAGGGGGTGACGGCGGGCGCTGCACTGTTCGAGCGCGGGGAGGTAATGTCCGTGTTCGGCATGGAGATGCGCGTTTTGGCGCTGGAGACCAAGCTCACGGCAGGCAGTGAGCATTCGCTGCGCTACGAGTCGTCGCCGGCGATCTCCCGAGCGCGGCGCGAGCAGATGGACTGGGCGGATGTTCGTGCGCGGACGTCCGGCTCTCCGTTCGCGAACGCCTTCTTCGTGATGCTGGAAGGCCTCGGCGCTCTCGCCGGGGCGAAGCCGACGACCGGCGGCCACGAACCACGGGTGCGCGTCCTCACGCCTCGCGGTTCGGCTGCCGCACACGTGGGGTAGGCGCGACCAATGGCCGAACCGATCACGCAGGCCCGACTCCGGGAGCTCGCAGCCGTCCGACCCGATGAGGGGCGAGTGCTGTCCGTGTTCCTGAACCTGGACCCGACCGAGTTCGCGACGCCGAGCGCGCGATCATCCGCGGTGACGTCCGTGATGACCGCCGCGGCACGCAAGGTCGAGGCCAAGGAGGGTCTCTCTCACGACGAACGGATGGCGCTGCGGGATGACGTGGAGCGCGTCCGCGACGTGCTCCTGTCCGACGTCGCCGCCAACGGGACGCGTGCCGTCGCGGTGTACGCCTGCGGGCCCGCGAATCTGCTCGAGATCGTGCGACTGCGGCGGCCCGTGGACAACAAGGTCGTGCTCGACAGGACCGCGTTCGTCGAGCCGCTCGTGCTGCACGGCACCGACGAGCAGTGGATGGTGATCCTCACCAACCGCCGCGCCGCGCGGCTGTTCGTCGGCCCCGGCGACGCGCTCGAGGAGACCGACCGCTTCGTCGACGACGTGCACAGCGAGTACGAGAAGCTCGGCTGGTCGCCGTCCAAGTACCAGCGCTCGGCCGAGAAGGAGGTCCGGGACCACCTGACCAACGCGGCCGAGCTCGCGTTCAACGTCTTCAAGCACCGCGGGCTGGACCGGGTGATCATCGGCGCCCCCGAGGATCTGATCGGGGAGTTCAAGAGCAAGCTGCACTCCTACCTGCGCGAGCGCTGCGTCGGCAAGGTCGTGCTCGACGTCGAGAACGCCTCGCTGGACGACGTCTGCGGGGCCGCCAGGCCCGTGATCGAGGCGCACGTGCAGAAATGCGAGCGCGAGGCGCTGGACCGGCTGGCGCAGGGCGTGGGCACGGGCGGGCGCGGCGCGGCCGGCATCGCGGAGGTGCTGGACGCGCTCAACCAGGCCCGGGTCGAGACGCTGCTGATCTCGGAGAACTTCAAGGCCGCCGGGCGCGTCGACTTCCAGGCGGGCCTGCTGCTGCCGGACTCCGCGGACCAGGGCGAGCCGGTGGAGGACATCGTCGAGCCCGCGATCGAGAAGGCGATCGAGCAGTCCGCGACGGCGATGGTCGTCCGCCACCACGACGACCTGGTCCCGCTCGGCGGGATCGGGGCGGTGCTGCGGTTTTGAGTCGCGTCGCGGTTCTGGGCACGGGGATCATGGGCGCGCCGATGGCGCGCCACCTCGCCTCACGGCACGACGTCACGGTCTGGAACCGCACGCGCGACAAGGCTGAGGGGCTCGGCGCGACCGTCGCCGGGTCCCCCGCCGAGGCGGTCGACGGCGCCGACGTGATCGTCACGATGCTCGCCGACGGGCCGACGGTCGCGAGGGTCATGGAGGGCATCGAGCTCAAAGACGACCAGCTCTGGTGGCAGGCGAGCACGGTCGGCGTGGACTGGATCGCCAAGCTCGGCGACCGGCTCGTCGACGGGCCGGTGCTCGGCACGCGCAAGCCGGCCGAGGACGGCGCGCTGACCGTGCTGGCGTCAGGCCCTGGCCGCGAGCAGTTGCAGGACGTCTTCGAGCCCGTGTCCGCGAAGGTCGTCGACCTCGGCGACGAGATCGGCACGGGCACGCGGATGAAGCTGGTGCTCAACACGTGGGTGCTGGCGCTCGTCGAGGGCCTCGCGCAGACGATCGCGCTCGCCGAAGGGCTGAAGATCGACCCGGAGCAGTTCCTGGAGATCATCAGCGGCGGGTTGATGGACACGCCCTACGCGCACATGAAGGGGCGGCAGATGATCGACCGGTCCTTCGAGCCGAGCTTCCCCCTGGCGCTGGCCGCCAAGGACGCCGGGCTGGTCGCGGAGGCCGCGAAGGCGGCGGGTCTCGAGCTCCCGCTGCCGGGGTTGATCCGGGACCAGATGGGCAAGGCCGTCGAGGCAGGCCACGGTGATCGGGACCTGGCCGCTACGTTCCTGGCCTCATGGCTCGAGCGCTCCTCATAATCGACTTCCAGAACGACTTCACTCCCGGCGGCGCCCTGGCGGTGAGCGAAGGTGACACGATCGCCCCGAAGATCAACGCGCTCGCCGCCTCCGGCGACTATGACCTCGTCATCGCCACCCGCGACTGGCATCCCGCCGACCACGGCTCCTTCCAGGCGCAGGGCGGGATCTGGCCCGTCCATTGCGTCGCGGGCACGCAGGGCGCTCAGCTGCATCCCGATCTCGACCGCACGAAGATCGACATCACCGTCGACAAGGGCCAGGCGGTCGACACCAACGGCTACAGCGGCTTCGAGGGGACCGACCTCGAAGAGATCCTGCGCGAGCGCGGGGTCACCCAGGTCACGGTCGTGGGCCTGGCCACGGACTACTGCGTGAAGAACACGGCGCTGGACGCACTCAAGGCCGGCTTGGAGGTGACCGTGGACTCGACGGCCGCCCGCGGCGTCGAGGTGCAGCCGGGCGACTCCGAGGCCGCGCTGGCCGAGGTACGCGCCGCCGGCGGCGTGATCGTATGACTCGGAGCCTGATGACAGGCCGCCGAGGCACCATGCGCAGGTTTCAGGCATCCCGGGGGTGGCAGCGATGAGCAAGCGCTTCGGCCCTGATCACCTGATCGCGCAGCTCCGCGCCCACGTCTCCGACGAGCGCGTGCTGGAGGCGATGCGCTCGGTCCCGCGCGACCTCTTCGTCCCCGACGAGCTCGCCGGCGAGGCGTGGGACAACGTCCCGCTGCCGATCGGCGCCGGCCAGACGATCTCCCAGCCGCTGGTCGTCGCCCGCATGCTCGAGCAGCTCGAGCTCAAGGGCGGCGAGCGCATCCTCGACGTCGGCACCGGCTCCGGCTACCACGCCGCGCTGCTCGCCCACCTCGGCTCCCACGTCTGGTCGGTCGAACGCCACCGCGACCTCTCCGACCAGGCCAAGCGCAACCTCGAGAAGGCCGGGATCCACAACGTCACGCTGATCGTGGGCGACGGCGCCCGCGGCCTGCCGGAGACCGCCCCGTTCGACGCGATCAACGTCGCCGCCGCCGCGGGACACGACATCCCGCAGGCGCTGGTCGACCAACTCGGCCGCGGCGGCCGCCTGATCGTCCCCGTGCAGACGGGCGACCAGCGCCTCTGGCTCGTGCACCACACGCCGGGCGGGCGCTTCGAGCGCACGGGCCTCGAACGCGTCCGCTTCGTGCCGCTCGTTTCCTAAAGGGGCCTGACCCCTTTAGGTTGTGAAGAGCTTCGGGACCGCGCGGCGGAGCGTCGCGGCGGCCGCGGCCTCGTCGAGGCGTCCCGCCGCCACGTCGTCCGCCGCGGCGTGCATCAGGGCGAGGAACCAGGTGGCGGGGACGTCGCGATCGAAGTCGCCGCGCTCGAGCAGGGCGTTCAAGCGCGCCAGCACCGGGCCGTGGAAGTCGTGCAGTGCCGCGCGCGACGGCGAGACGGCCGCCAGCGCCTCGAGCACGCGGGCGTGGCGGGCGACGGACGTCCACCACGCCTGGATGAGCCGGTCCAGAGCCTCGGCGGGCGGGCCGGATTCGGGGTCGGCGGCGTCAATGGCGGTGAGCGTCTGCTCCAGCGCGCGGTCCGCGACGGCCTCGAGGAGGTCGTCGCGGGACGGGAAGTGGGCGTAGATCGTCTGGCGGACGACGCCGGCGGCCTTGGCGATCTCGCCCAGGCCCGCGTCGGGACGGTCGGCCAGGACGAGCACGGCCGCGTCGAGGATCGCCGCGATGTTGCGTTCGGCATCGGCGCGGCGCCTGGTCACAGCCGGCCAACTTAGTGCACGAACGCCGTCGCGCTTCCGGGGGCGACGTCGGCGCGGCGCACGCCGACGAGCGCGAGCAGCGCCGCGGCCACGCAGAACACGCCCGCCGCGTTGAAGGCGTCGCCGCCGTTGAGCGCGATCGTGGAGAGCACCGGCAGGACGAGGGCGATGCCGATCTCGTGCGCGGTGCTCATCAGCCCGGAGACCAGCCCGGCCTCCTCATGGCCGACGCCCGACAAGCCGGTGATGAAGATCCCCGACGCGGCGAGGCCGATCCCGAGGTCGAGCAGGAGCAGGCCGGGGAGCACGTCCGCGACGTAGCTGCCGTCCGCCGGCAGGCCGCTCAGCAGCAGCGCTCCGCCCGCGCCGAGCGTCATCCCGCTCGCGAGCACGCCCTTGGCGCCGAGGTGGGCGATCAGATGCCGGCCGCCGTGGGCGGCGAGCACCAGCAGGACGGCGCCCGGGAGGAACTCGAGCCCGGTGCGCAGCGCGGAGTGGCCGAGCGTCTCCTGGAGGTAGACGGTGAGGAAGAAGAACGAGGAGAGGACCGTGCCCATCCCGACGACCATGAGCGCGAGCGCCACGACGGTCGGGCGGCGACGCAGCACACGCAGCGGGACGAGCGGTGCCGCCGCGCGTCGCTCGACGCCCACGAACGCGGCCAAACCGAGGGCGGCGAGCGCGAACAGCCCGAGCGTCTGCACCGAGATCCACCCTGCGTCGGGGGTCTCGACGAGCGCATAGATCAGCGCGACGAGGCCGGCCGTCGCCAGTGCGGCGCCGAGCACGTCGATGCGCCCGCCCACGGGCGTGTCGCGAGCGATCACCCGGCGCGCGAGCACCCCCACGACGATCCCCACCGGCACGTTGACGAGGAAGATCGCCCGCCAGTCGAAGAGCTCGGTCAGCGCGCCACCGACCAGCACGCCGACGGCGCCGCCGCTCGCGGCGACCGCCGCCCATGCCGCCAGCGCGCGGTGGCGCTCCGGGCCCTCGGGGTGCAGCGTGGTCACCAGCGACAGCGCCGCGGGGGAGAGCATCGCGGCGCCGACGCCTTGCGCCACCCGCGCGACGATCAGCATGGCGGGCGAGCCGCTCAGCGCTGCTCCCAGAGAGGCCGCGGTGAACACGCTCAGGCCGAGGAAGAACATGCGCCGCCGTCCGAACAGGTCGGCGGCGCGGCCGCCGAGCAGCAGCAGCCCGCCGAACGCGAGCGTGTACGCGGTGATCACCCACTGGAGATCGCCGGCCGCCAGGCCGAGATCGTGCTGCATCGACGGCAGCGCGATGTTCACCACCGTGATGTCGAGGATGACCATGAACTGGGCCGCGCAAAGGAGGAGCAGCGCCCGCATCGGGACCTCCGAACTCGAAGAACACTTACAGTGCTGTCCAAGTTAGCGAGATTGGACAGCACTGTCAAATTTCGCGCTGGTCACAGCGTGGGCGCCTTGCGGCTCTTGGTGAGTGGGGCCGATGGAGCAGCGGATACGTCACAAAGGTCGTTCGGTTCCTGTAAGGGGACCAATGGAGGACTGGTCCGACGAGCAGCTGCTGGCGGCGACGCCCGACGCGCCGTCGGCGTTCGCGGTCTTCTACCGCCGGCACGAGGGCGCGGTGTTGGGGTACTTCATGCGGCGCGCGAACAACGCGGAGCTCGCGGCGGACCTGACCGCGGAGACGTTCGCGGCGGCGCTGCTCGGCGCGAAGCGCTACCGCCCCGACCGGGGCGAGGGGCTCGCGTGGCTGTACGGGATCGCGCGGCACCGGTTGATGCGCTCGATCGAGCAGGGCCAGGTGGAGGACCGGGCGCGGCGCAAGCTGGCGCTGCCGCGGCTCGTGATCGACGACGACATGAGCGAGCGGATCGAGCGCCTCGGCGCGGAGGAGCGGGCGCTCGAGCTGCTCGAGCAGCTCCCGCCGGACCAGGCGGACGCGGTGCGCGCGCGGGTGCTCGAGCAGCGCTCCTACAAGGAGATCGCCGCGAGCGTGCGGGTCTCCGAGGCGGTCGTGCGCAAGCGGGTGAGCCGCGGGCTGCTGGCCCTGCGCGGGCTGGCGAAGGAGCGCTCGTGACGACCCTGCCCGCGCTCGAGGCCGCGCTCGACGAGGCCGCGCACCGGCTCTACGGCGCACGTCGCCGCCGCCGTCCGCGGCTGCACGCGGTCCTGACGCTCCCGGCCGCGGCGGCGTGCGCCGCCGCGCTCGTCCTCGCCCTGCCGGGCCGGGCCGGCGACGCCGCCCAGACCGGTCCCCCGCAGCCGGTGGTGCCGCCCGAGACGCTCGCGCTGTCGGCGGCCCTGGTGGCCGCACCCGACGCGCCCGAGTTCCAGATCGGCGACCCGGTCGTCGCCCACGCCGACCTGCCCGCGATCGCCGACGGCTACGAGGACGAGACCCCGTACCCGCCCGGCCACCGGGACACGTTCGACTGGCTCTCCACCGCCCAGGGTCCCTACGACATGGCCAGCGTCAACTCTGCGCGCGAGGTCCGCAGCCTGGTCGAGTTCAGGGCGGCGTGCATCTGGCTGCGCTTCTGGCTCGACAGCGACGGCGCCGCCCGCGAGGCCGCCGGCGCGATCCTCACCGACGCACCGAAGTGGCCGATGCTGCGCAAGCACCCCGGCAACTGGGCCGACGTCCCGCGAGCGCTCGGTGACCCGGTCGCGCTCACGGCCCAATACGAGAACGACTGCTCGCCCTGGCGCGACACCCAGGGCGGCTAGCCCCGCCCCGGCCAGGTGAAGTGGCGGCCGTGCAGATCGGCGACGCCGTAGGGCGGGTCGGCACCCGCTTTGAAGTACATGAGCAGCGACGGCTTCCCGTCGCCTGCGAACGAGTCGTTGAGCAGGACGTATTGCACGTCGGCGAGCTTCTGCTCGAGCACCTTGTTCGCCGTGCGCGCCATCCGGTCGATCGCCTCCGGCTCGATCTGCTCCCACGTGACCGAGGCGGTGGGCGCGCCGGTCTTGGCCGCCAGGTTGCGACCCGTGAGCTGGGCGTCGTAGCCGTAGTCGAGTGTCAGCGTCCGCCCGCCGGTGTCCAGGCCGAAGCTGACGCGATCGGGCCGGATGTCGAAGCCGGTCACGCGCGCGTCGGCCGGCGCCTCCTTCCGCGCCGCCGCGATCACCTTCTCGAGGTTCTCGGCCCGCAGCAGCGAGTCCGGTGTGGCGCCGATCCCGACCGGGTTCGGCTCGCCTGAGAGCCGCAGGCCACCGCCGTCGAGGTTGGCGATGAACGCGTCGGGCTCGCCGCCGTCCATGTCGACGTTCCACTCGCGGTTGTTGCTCTGGAAGTTCAAGGTCTCGACGAGCGCCCGCGCCTGCTTCTGCGCCTCGCGCACCATCACGTCGATCGCGGCCGGATCGAGCTTGGACACCGGCATCCAGGCCCGCAGGTCGGCTTTGTCGCCATCGGTGGCGCGCGAGCGCCCGGACGCGTCGATCTGGACGTTGCGTTCGATGTCGCCCACCTTCCCCGTGGCGTTGGCGGCGGTTCGCTCCACGCGCAGGTAGGAGATCCGGCCGTCGGGTCCGAGCTCGCGCTTCAAAGCCGCGACCACGAGCGCGAAGTTCTTGGACTCGAACAGGTCTCCGCCGCCGGGCGAGATCGTGGCGCCGTCGCCGAAGCCGAAGTCGTCCGTCTGGTCCTTCGGTCCGACGGCCTGCATGGCCACGAACGCGCCGTAGCAGCCCGCCAGGGCCGCCACCAGGCCCACGAGATAGGCGATGAACCGCATCTAGAGCTCCGCCAGGATCTGGTTGCGGCGTTCCTTGTAGGTCGCCTCGTCGAGCAGCCCGGACTCCTTGAGCTGATCGAGCTGGCGGAGCCGTGAGGCGATGTCGTCGGCGCTCTGCTTCGACGTCTTCGCCCAGGTCGGCGGCGGCCCGGCGAACGACACCGGCGGCTCCGTCATGACCTGCGCGGGCGCCCGGCGGCGGCGCTGCTCGCGCGCGACCGGACCGGGGAACGAGAGGACGGCCAGCGGCGCCAGGACCGCGATCACGATCTCCAGGCCGGGGCGGGAGTCGTCGTCGTTGAGGTCGACGATCCCCAGCACGACACCGGCGACGATCGCGATGACCCCCGCGAAGACCAGCCGCGCGACCACGCCGAGGCCGACGGAGGCGATGCCGGCGCCGATCAGCGCGACGAACGTCCCGAGGATCATCAGCATGATCATCGGGCCGAAACCGGTCGGGCAGGGCGGCCCGAACGAGCGCCCGTACGAGTCGGACCCGCAGTTGCCCATTTGGATCGCCTGCGCGATCCCGTAGACGAGGAACGTCAACCCGCCGGCGAAGAGGAGGTAGCCGACGCCCGTGCGCACGATCACTCTCATGAGGGAGCGATCCTCTTGGACGGAGCCCCCGGTGCGCAAGTAACCCGGAAGTCGAGGTTAAGGTCGGTCGATGGAGGTCACCCGCAAGCAGCTGCTCGCCGGGGGTGCGGCGCTGGCGCTCGCGGGCTGTGGGGCCAAGAAGGCGGAGAAGCCACAGGCCGGGCTCGACCCCGCGTACCGGCACTTCGACGCCTTCCTGTTCGCCGCGCACGACAAGCCCGTCCGCGACGCGATCGAGCGTCACCGCCGCGGGCTTGACGCCGGCGCGGCCGTCTACCTGCACGAGCACCAGGGCGAGTTCGAGCGCGCCGTCGCCGAGGCCGCCGCTCAGCACCTCGGGGCCGGGGCGAGCGAGCTGGCCTTCACGGACTCGACCACGATGGGCCTCGGGCTCGTGTACTCCGGTCTGCTGGAACCGGGCGACGAGGTCCTCACCACCACCCACGACCACTACGCGACCTACGAGGCCCTGCGGCTCGCGGGGGCGCGCGTCCACCGCGTCGCGCTCTACGACGACCCCGCGCAAGCGGGCGCCGACGAGATGCTCAGCCGGCTCACCGCGGCCATCACCCCCCGCACGAAGGTCGTCGCGCTGACCTGGGTGCACTCGAGCACGGGCGTTCGCATCCCGATCGAACAGCTCGACGTGGAGCCGATCCTGGTCGTCGACGGCGTCCACGGCCTCGCCGCCACCACGCCGCGCAAGGTCGGCGACATCTTCATCGCCGGCACCCACAAATGGCTCGGCGGACCCCGCGGCACGGGTCTGGTCTGGACGGAGGACTGGAGCCGGATCAAGGGCACGATCCCGAGCTTCGCCTTCAGCAGTGACCCCGGCCCGCGCTTCACCCCAGGCGGCTGGCACTCGTTCGAGCATCGCTGGGCGCTCGACGCGGCCTTCGGCGCCTGGCCGGAGGACGCTCCGCAGCGGATCGCGACGCTCGCCACCCGGCTCAAGGACGGCCTGGCGGAGCTCCCGAACGTCCGCCTGGTCACGCCGCGCGACCCCGCGGTCAGCGCCGGGATCGTCTGCTTCGAGGTCGACGGGATGGACGCGTCGACCGTCGTCGACCGTCTCGAAGCGCAGCGGATCCGCGCGTCGGTGACCCCGTACGCCGTCGAGTACGCGCGGCTCGGCACCTCGCTGCACGTGGACGCGGCCGACGTCGATGCAGCCGTGAGCTCAGTGAAAGCGCTTCGGGGGTAGGCTCAGAGGCACTTAATCCCACTCCGTCATCGGAGCTGAAATCAGTGTCTGAAAATTCCTTTGGCGCTCGTGCCGACCTCGAGGTCGGCGGGCGCTCCTATGAGATCTACCGGCTCGACGCCCTCCAGGAGAAGTTCGACGTCGCGAGGCTGCCGTTCTCCCTGAAGATCCTGCTCGAGAACCTGCTGCGCAACGAGGACGGCGTGGCCGTCCGCAAGGAGGACATCGAGGCGCTCGCCACCTGGGACCACAAGGCGGAGCCCTCCAAGGAGATCGGCTTCACGCCGGCCCGCGTGGTCATGCAGGATTTCACCGGCGTGCCCGCGGTGGTCGACCTCGCCGCGATGCGCGACGCGATGGCCGAGCTGGGCGGCGACCCGTCCAAGATCAACCCGCTGGTCCCGGCCGAGCTGGTCATCGACCACTCGGTCCAGGTCGACGCCTTCGGCACCCGCGACGCGTTTCGCATCAACGCCGAGCGCGAGTTCGAGCGCAACGAGGAGCGCTACGGCTTCCTGCGCTGGGGCCAGACGGCGTTCGAGGGCTTCGTCGTCGTCCCCCCGGACGTCGGCATCGTCCACCAGGTCAACCTCGAGTACCTCGCCCGCGTGGTCTTCGAGAACGAGGGCGTGCTCTACCCGGACACGCTCGTCGGCACGGACTCGCACACGACGATGATCAACGGCGTCGGCGTGCTCGGCTGGGGCGTCGGCGGCATCGAGGCCGAGGCCGCGATGCTCGGCCAGGCGATGTCGATGCTCATCCCGCGCGTGGTCGGCTTCAAGCTCGGCGGGAACCTGCCCGAGGGCGCGACTGCCACCGACCTGGTCCTCACCGTCACGCAGAAGCTGCGCGAGCACGGCGTCGTCGGCAAGTTCGTCGAGTTCTACGGGCCGGGCATCCCGAACCTCCCGCTCGCCGACCGCGCGACGATCGGCAACATGAGCCCGGAGTTCGGCTCGACCTGCGCGATCTTCCCGATCGACGCGGAGACGATCCGCTACCTCGAGTTCACCGGCCGCTCGAAGGAGCGCATCGAGATCGTCGAGGCCTACGCGAAGGCCCAGGGCCTTTGGCACGACGAGAACAGCGAGGAGCCGACGTACTCCGAGACGCTCGAGCTCGACCTCGGCGACGTCGTCCCGTCGCTGGCCGGCCCGAAGCGCCCGCAGGACCGCGTCTCGCTGACCGAGTCCAAGTCGGCGTTCCGCGGCGCGCTCGAGGACATCCTGCCCGAGCCGGAGCCCGCGACCGGCGTCGACGAGGAGGGCGAGGAGTCCTTCCCGGCGTCCGACGCGCCCGCCCACAACGGCAACGGCTCCGGCACCGACACCTCCGAGGCGCCGCACGACGGCACCCGCGTGCAGGTCGCCGAGCGCCTCTCCCACGCCGTCCCGCTGACGATGGCCGACGGCACCGAGACCGAGCTCGACCACGGCCACGTGGTCATCGCCGCGATCACGTCGTGCACGAACACGTCGAACCCGTCGGTGATGATCGCCGCCGGCCTGCTGGCCCAGAAGGCGGCCGCGCGCGGTCTGAAGTCCAAGCCGTGGGTGAAGACGTCGCTCGCGCCGGGCTCGAAGGTCGTCATGGAGTACTACGACAAGGCCGGCCTGGTCGACTCGCTCGAGTCGCTCGGCTTCCACCTCGTCGGCTACGGCTGCACGACCTGCATCGGCAACTCCGGCCCGCTGCCGGACGAGGTCTCGAGCATCGTCAACGCCGAGGACCTCGCCGTGGTGAGCGTCTTGAGCGGCAACCGCAACTTCGAGGGCCGGATCAACCCGGACGTGAAGATGAACTACCTCGCGTCGCCGCCGCTCGTCGTGGCGTACGCGCTCGCCGGGACGATGGACATCGACCTCACCGACGACCCGCTCGGGCAGGACGAGTCGGGCGCGGACGTCTACCTCAAGGACATCTGGCCCTCCGCCGAGGAGGTCGCCCGCGTCGTCGAGGAGTCCGTGCACGAGGAGATGTTCCGGTCCTCGTACGAGGGCGTGTTCGAGGGCGACGAGGCCTGGCGCGGCCTCGACATCCCCGAGGGCGACCGCTTCGCGTGGGACGAGCGCTCGACGTACGTCCGCCGCCCGTCGTTCCTCGAGGACATCCCGAAGGAGCCGGTGGCGCCGGAGGACATCGAGGGCGCACGCGTCCTCGCCAAGCTCGGCGACTCCGTGACCACCGACCACATCTCCCCGGCGGGCGCGATCAAGAAGGGCACGCCGGCGGCGCTCTACCTCAACGAGAACCGCGTCGAGCAGCGCGACTTCAACTCCTACGGCTCGCGCCGCGGCAACCACGAGGTGATGGTCCGCGGCACGTTCGCCAACATCCGCCTGCGCAACCAGATGGCGCCCGGCACCGAGGGTGGCTTCACCCGGCACATGCCGGACGGCGAGGAGATGTCGATCTACGACGCCTCGATCAAGTACATCGAGGACGAGGTCCCGCTGATCGTCCTGGCGGGCAAGGAGTACGGCTCCGGCTCGTCACGCGACTGGGCGGCCAAGGGCACGAAGCTGCTCGGCGTGCGCGCCGTCATCGCCGAGTCCTACGAGCGCATCCACCGCTCGAACCTGGTCGGCATGGGCGTGCTCCCGCTGCAGTTCAAGGACGGCGAGAACGCCGAGTCCCTCGGCCTGACCGGCGAGGAGTCCTACTCGATCGTCGGCATCGACGGCGGCGAGGCCAAGGAGGTGACGGTGCGCGCCGACGACAAGGAGTTCACGGCGCGGGTGCGCATCGACACGCCCAAGGAGGTCCTGTACTACCAGCACGGCGGCATCCTGCCGTTCGTGCTGCGCTCGCTCCTGTAGAACCTAAAGGGGCCTGACCCCTTTAGGTTGCGAATGGGCTCCTCGCGACCAAGACATGGTGTGAGCCCACCTGATCGCTTCGAGGCCATGTACCGCGCCCACTACGGCGCGGTCCTGGCCTACACCCGGCGGCGCACCTCTCCCGCGGATGCGGAGGAGGTCGCCGCCGAGGTGTTCACCGTGGCGCTGCGCCGGCACTCGGAGTTACGCGACCCGGTCCTGCCGTGGTTGCTCGTGGTCGCCCGCAACGCGCTGGCCAACCGCGCGCGTTCGCGCGAGCGGGCGCTGGCCAAGACCGAGGCCGCCGCTCACGTGACGGCGCACCACGCGCCCGACCACGCGGAGCTGCTGGGGGAGCGCGATGCCCTGCTGCGCGCGCTCGCGACGCTCTCCGAAGACGACCAGGAAGCGCTGCGGCTGGTCGCCTGGGACGACCTGCCGCTCGACCAGGCCGCCCGCGTCGCCGGCGTGTCCGCGCCTGCCTTCCGCATGCGCCTGACCCGCGCGCGCCGCCGCCTCGCGGCCGCACTGACCCCGGTGGAGACGACATGACCGACGAACTGCTCGACCGCATGCGCGCGCTCGACCCCGCGCGCGACACCGACCTCACGCCGCCCGACGAGCTGCTGTCGGCGCTGCTGGCCGACTTCCCGGAGCCACGCCGGCGTCGCCGCTTCATGCTCGCCCTCCCAGCCGGCGCGCTCGCCGCCGCGGCGGCCGCGGTGATCGCCTTCACCGGTGGCTCGACCCCCGACCTGGCGGCGCAGGCCTACGCGCAGACCAGCCAGGCCCGCGACATCCTCTACGTCCGCGCCCGCGTCGTCAGCCAGTTCGGCTCGGACCGCCTCGAGATGACGCGGGAGAACTGGCTGTACCGCGATCGCGCGCGCCGCCACGATGACGTCGGCGCCAAGGGCTGGAGCGACATGGTGCTCCGCCCCGACGGCTCGGTGCGCTTCCGCAATCGCGACGGTCAGGACGTCGTCAGCACCGACGCCGACGGCCCGGACGCCCAGAGCTGGCACCAGCAGCTGCAGCAGAACTTCGTCGCCGAGTTCCGCCGCAACTACCAGAAGGGCACGCTCGACCCCGCGGGGACGGCCGAGTTCGCCGGCAGGCGCGCGCAGGTCTACGTCGTCGACACGTCCGGCGTGGCGCCCGCGGTCCCTCGCTTCAAGATCCGTGAAGGCACCTGGACCGACCACCGCGAGTTCTTCATCGACGCCGACGACGGCACGCCGCTGGGCTCGATCCAGGAGTCGACCACCAAGACGCCGGGACAGCCGGCGATGACCTCGCGGGTGGTGGAGACCGTGGAGGCGATCGAGCACCTCGAGCCCACGCCGGAGAACCTCGCGAAATTGAGCCGGTGAGTTCGGTCATGCCGGGCCGTCTAACCCGGCATGACCACTTCGATCGTGACCGGGGCGAGCCGTGGGCTCGGCCTCGGCATCGCGCGGCGGCTCGTCGCCGCCGGGCATGACGTCATCGCCGCCGCGCGGACGGCGCCGGAGGTCGACGGCGCGCGCAACGTCGCCGCCGACATCACGAACGCGGACGACATCCGCGCGCTCGTCGAGCTCGCCGGCGACGTCGGCCTGCTCGTCAACAACGCGGCGGCGCTGCCGGTCCTGGACCCGCTCCAGGACCTGACCCTCGAGCGCTTCGTCCGCGGCTTCGAGGTCGACGTCTTCGGCACGCTGGCGCTGACACAGGCCGCGGTGCCGCGACTGGCGGGCGGGACCGTGGTGAACCTCATCTCGGCGCGGTTCGGCATCCCCGTTGGCGCCGCGCACCTGTCGATCTCGCCGGCGCAGGCGGCGCTCACCTCGCTCACCCGCAACCTCGCCGCGGTCCTCGCGCCCGCGATCGCCGTCCATGGGCTCGCCCCGTACATCACCCCGGCGGGCGCGGTCGGGCGGACGGCGGCGCCGGCGCTGGGCATCACCTTCGACGACGGCTTCCTCACCGCCGAGCAGGTCGGCGACGCGGTCCTGGCGGTGGCGGGCGAGCGCGAGAGCGCGCTCTGGACCGTCGACGCGACTCAGCTCTCGATGGTGACGAGCGTGCCGATCGGCGTGTAGGGATAGATCTTGGCCGCCGCCGCGAGCGGCAGCTCGACGCAGCCGACGCTCTGCGGCGTGCCGAAGGAGGCGCGGTCGAAGGCGTGCAGGGCGTCGCCGCCGTTGAAGTAGCTGACCCACTTGATGCCTGGGTCGCTGTAGTGCGAGCCGTCCGGGTTGGTGCCGCTCATCGTGGTCTCGGCGAGGTGCTCGAAGACCGGGAACGTGCCGAGATCGGTGGGCGCGGCGGCGACGCCGGTGTTGCCGGGCGAGCTGAAGATCTCCTTGCCGTTGTGCCAGAGATGGGCGACCTGCGGGCGCGAGTCGCGGTGCACGAACACGTAGTTGTAGCCGCCCGTGTGGGACGTCTTGCCGTCGACGGCGTCGGCCAGCAGCGCCTTCCACAGGTCGGGGCCGGGGAGGCCGTCGACGGTCAGGTGGTGCTCGTCCTGGAACATCATGATCGCGCCGCTGACGATCACGTTGCCGGTCTCGGGCTTCCACTGCTTCTTCAGCTCGGACGGCGTGTTGTCGAAGCGCCACGGGAAGTCGCCCTTGGGCGGGTCGGCGGCGGCGCTCTGCTGCGCGCGGACCGTCTGCGCGACGGCCGGGCCGTCGAACTTCACCGGCAGGTAGCCCTCGTCGGCCAGCAACTGGATCAGGCGCAGCGGCGAGGCGGGCGGGATCTTCCAGGTGACGGTGCGACCGGTCTTCAGGCCGCGGCCGGCGCTGTCGGCGACCGCGGCCGTGTGCGGCAGCGTCAGCTTGACGTCGCTGCCCAACGACGGCCCGGAGCCGGACGGCGTGAAGACGTACGTGTGGCCGTCGGGGTGCTTCCAGCGGCCGGCGACGCTGACCTTAGGCTGGGCGGCCTTGGCGGAGAACGTGACGCGCACCTGGTCACCCGGATCCAGGCGCCCGCCGGGCGCCGGGTTCACGAGCGCCACCGGACGCTTGGCGGGCGGGAAGTAGTGCACGGTCACGGGATCGCCGAGCTTCTCCCACGGACGCGCGGCTACTGCGACGCGCACCGTCCCCGCCCTGGCCTTCTCGGGCAGCTTGAGCGACGGCCCGGTCCCGCGGGCGGTGTGACCGGCGTACGACACGCGGGCGACCGGCTCGCTGAACGTCACCGGGACCGCCCCACCCGCCGGTTTGGTCACCCACGTCGAGGTCACCTTGGCCAGCGGCGCCATCACCGTGATGCGCTTGGTCGCGGTCTTGCCCAGCAGCCAGGCGTTCCAGCCCGGCCGGCGGATGGTGACGACGACCGTGACCTTGGTGCCGGGCGCGATCCGGTTGCGCGGCGTGAGCTTCTCGCCCGCACCGGTCAGCGCGACCGGCCGGCCTTCCGGGTCGGTGCCGTGGGCGCGCACCAGGCCGCCGCCGAACAGCTGGATCTCGTACCCCGCGAGCGCCTGCGGGTCAGGCGAGAGGGTGAGGCCCGACAGCTCGAGCACGGCGGTGAGGGCGAGCGCCACGACGGCGATGACGGCAAAGACGGCGACGACGGGCCAGCGGCGACGGCGGTGCGGCCGGCGTTTCCGGGCAGCCGGAGCTGGGGCGAGTCCGAGGGCCACGCACCCAAAGTAGGCGACGCGGATGAGAGCGTTCTCACAAAGCGGCGAGCTGCGAGCGCGCGATCGCCTGCAGACCCTCGTCCGGATCCTGCTGGAGCGCTTCGATCCGCCCGCGTGCGGCCGGCTCGCCCGCGTCGGCCAGGAACAGCAGCTGCTTGGCCGCGATCGTCCGCAGGACCCGGTTGTCGGAGTCCAGCGCGCCGTACACCGTGGCCGCGGCAGAGGGGTCCCCGAGCCGCGCCAACTCGCCGGCGGCCTGGATCGCGCCCGGCGCGCCCGCCCACGGGATCGCCGCCACCCGCGCCAGCTCGCGCTTGCCCTCGCTTGGGTCGAGCTTGGCCAGCCCGGCGGCCGCGTGGACCGCCAGCAGGTCGTCGGGGGAGGCCGCGAGCTCGCGCAGCCGCGGCAACGAATCTTGCAGCCCGCGCGCGCCCGCGAGCCGGGCGGCGGCGCCGACCAACAGCTCCGACGGCGAGTCCAGCAGCCGCTGCACCGACGCGTCGTCGTCCGGGCGTCCGTTCGCGGTCAACAACCGCTCCGCCCACGCGTCCTCGCGGTCCCGGTACGGGACGTCGCCGGGGGTCTCGGGGATCTCCAGCTCGGCGTCGCTCACGTGTACGTGCCCGCGTCGCCCTTGGTCTTGATCGAGTTCGCCCGTGCGCGGTACGCGGGGGCGCCGGCGCCGTACGCGCGAACCTCGGCGGGCTCGCCCATGCCGGCGACGATGGTCCGCACCACGCGGGCGGGGATCTGGTCGACCAGCGCCTGCACGCCGGCGACGTCGGTCGCCGTCTGCGAGGAGATCCAGGACACGGCGGAGGTCGCCGCTCCGGGGCCCTGGCTGCGCACGTCGTTGGCGTGGAACAGCTCGTGGGTCTGCGTCAGGTCGTTGGCCCAGAACTGCGTTCGCGGCGGGCGGCCGCCGCTGCTCGACATGTTCGGCGTCAGGTCGGTCGACACCGTGTTGTAGTTGGCGGCGGTGATGTCCGAGTCGGCGTCGCCCGAGATATCGGTGCGCCCGAGCGATTGGACGCCCCACTTGATCCGGTTCTCGATCGTGCCGCGCACCTGGTAGACGCTGGCGGTGAGCGTGATCGTGATCCCGGTCACGCGCACGTCGCCGAACCGGCAGATGCCGAACGCGTTGCCGGGCGGCGTCTCGCCGCCGACGACCGTGCCGTTGTACGGGATGATCCCGGCGATCGAGTCGCACGCGTGGATGTGCTCGAGCTCGGGCTTGACGATGTCCGGGATCGTGATGACCTGGCCGTCCGCCGGGCCCGCTGCGGCGCCGCCGGCCGCTGCGGCGGCGGAAGCCGCGCCGCCCGCGGGAGCGGCTGCCGCCGGGGCCGGAGCCGCGGCCCCGGCCGGCGCCGCGCCGCCTGGGGCGGCGTTCGCCGCGGCGGCCGCGCTCCCGGCGCCCGGCGTGGCCTGCTCGCCCGCCGGCGGAGCAGGGGCCGCGCCCGGCGCGGCACCGGCCTCGGGCACCTCGGCGGGCGTCGAGGGCTCGGAGCCCTCGGCGCGGTCCGAGGAGGCCGCGACGGGGATCGGCGGCGCCGCCGGGATCGGCCCGCGGCCGATCCCGATGTCCATCGAGAAGCTGTTGCGCTGGACGATCTCGCCGCCCGCGATCTCGCGCCCCTTGTCGAACTTCTCGCCGCCGTCGAACGCCGCGGCGGGCATCACGTCATGGCCGCAGCCGGGGCCGCACACGTGGGCCTGGCGCGCCAGCGTGTGCCCGCAGCCCGGCCCGCAGACGTGCGCGTCCATCATCCGCAGCACGGCGGCGTTCCCGGCGCCGGCTTGGAGCGCGCGCATCGTCGCGGCGCGGCCGTCGAGTCCCGAGCGCGCGAGCGAGGCGAAGGAGATGGGACCGGACGGCAGCGCCGTCCCGAACGCGGGCGCGGCCGCGGCGACGGCGGGCGTCTCGGGTGCGATCTCGGCCGTCGTGTCGCGCTGCGGCTCCATCAGTCCTCCTCACCGGGAAGTCGTCGGGCGGGAGCCTACGCGACCCTCGCCACCCGGCAAGGGCGAAAGGGGCAGACGATCAGGCTTCGATCAGCCCGTGGCGGATCGCCCAGCGGGTGATCTGCACGCGGTCGCGCATCCCGAGCTTGGCGAGGATGTTCTCGCGGTGACGTTCGACCGTCCGCGGGCTGATCACCAGCAGCGACGCGATCTGCTCGGTCGTGTGCGCCTCGGCGATCAGCTTGACCACCTCGCGCTCGCGCGGGGTGAGCGGGCTCTCGACGTCGTCCAGGTGGGCGCGCATCAGCGTCCGGATCGTCGGGGGCGAGAGGAACGGCTCGCCGCGCATCGCCGCGCGGCAGGCGTCGACCAGCTCCTTGTCGGCCACGGTCTTGAGCACGTAGCCCGACGCTCCGGCCTTCAGCGCCTGGAAGCAGAACTCCTCGACGTCATGCATCGAGAGCATCAGGATCCGCATGTCCGGACGGTGACGCAGCAGCTCGCGGGCGGCGTCGAGGCCCGTGCGCTTGGGCATCGCGACGTCGATCACGGCGAGGTCGACCGGCTCGCGCAGCCCGCGCTCGACGGCCTCGATCCCGTCGCCCGCCTCGGCCACCACGGTCAGGTCCGGCTGCGCCTCGAGCACCATGCGCAGGCCGCGCCGCACGACCGTGTGGTCGTCGGCGAGCAGGATCTTCGTCTTCAGCGGTACGGCCACAGGTCCAACCTCACTTCGGTTCCACGTTCGGGCAGCGCGCGCACCCGCAGGCGACCGCCCGCGAGCAGCGCGCGCTCCCGCATCCCGCCGACTCCGCCGTCCGTGGCATCCGCGTGGAGCGCCGGGATCCCCACCCCGTCGTCGGAGATGCGCAGCACGACCGCGCCGTCCTCCTCCTCGAGCTCCATCCGCGCCATCCCTGCGCGGGCGTGGCGAGCGACGTTGGTGAGACTCTCCTGCGCCACGCGGTAGACGGCGAGATCCTGGTCGGGGCTGAGGACCGGCAGGTCCGGCGGCAGGGAATGCCGCACGCGCAGCCCCGTGAAGCTGTTGGCGAGCGTCGTCAGCGCGCTGCGCAGGCCGAGCTCCTCCAGGGCGCCCGGCCGCAGCCCGCGCGCGATCTCGCGCACCTGCTCGACACCGGCGCGCGCCGCCTCCTGGACCTCCGCGAGGTCCTCCCCAAGGTCGGCCGGCGCGCGCCGGTGGATCTCCTCCAGAGCCAGGACGACGCCCGTGAGCGTCTGCCCGACCTGGTCGTGCAACTCGCGGGCGACGCGCACGCGCTCGGCCTCGGTGGCCGCGAGCGCGCGGCGCGCGCTGCCCTGGCGCTCGGCCTCGAGCCGGTCCAGCATCTCGTTGAAGGCCTCGGCGAGCTCGCCCACCTCGGCGGCGGGCTTGCGCATCGACACGCGGCGGCCGGGATCGTGCGGGTCGACGCGCCGCATCGTCCCGGTCAGGCGCTCGAGCGGGACGAAGATCCGGCGCAGCAGCACCACGTTGAGCCCGATCACCAGCGCGGTTCCCGCGATCAGCACCTCGATCTCGGCCGCCGTCGGCGCCGCGCTGACGCTCGCAGGGCTGATCGCGAGCACCACGACGGCGCCGACGAGCAGTGCGGCATTGACGATTACGACGCGCCAGAACAACGACATGACCTCCCAGTCTGGTTCGCGCGCGCCGGCCTTTCGATCCGGGCGGCTCCCCAATTAGGGGGTGGGGCTGACCACCACCGGGGTCTTGGCCGTCTGCAGGAACCCGCGATCGAACGCGGGCCGCGAGACCGGCTCGGCCGCCGGGTCCGCCTGCGGGCCGACGATCATCACGGGGCAGTTGGCGCGCTTGGCCACGCGGCGGGCGACGCTGGCCCGCCAGCGCAGGGCGCGCGTGCCGAGGACGATCAGCGCGGCGTCGTGGCCGTCGGCGACCGCGAGGATGCGCTGGACGGCCGGTCCGTGCTCGACGACGCGGAGGGTCTCGTCGCCGTCGGCGTGGAAGGCGGGGACGTTGGCGCCCCAGTGGCTTGAGGAGACGTGGGTGAGGAGCAGCGGCGCCCCGGCGCGCTGTGCGGCGGCCTTGGCGGCGGTCATCACCGTGGTCCCGGCTTCGGTGTCGTCGACACCACAGAGGACAACGCTCATACGCCTCAGCATGCGTCGCGTTTGCAGGGGACTCCATGGGGAGCGCTCCCCACTTCGGCGCTAGCATCCTGCGCTCCATGGCGCTGCCAGAGACCCTCCACAAGCTCCTGACCGCGGCGGGTCCGTCGGGGTATGAGCAGGCCCCGGCCGCGGTCTTCCGCGAGGCCGCGGGCGCGTTCGCCGAGGTCACGTACGACACGGTCGGTTCGACCGTCGCTCGCGTGGCCGGAACCGGCGAAGGCCGGTCGGTCGCGATCGTCGGGCACATCGACGAGATCGGCCTCATCGTGCACCACATCGACGACGACGGGTTCCTCTGGTTCACCGGCGTCGGCGGGTGGGACCCGATCATCCTCGTCGGCCAGCGGGTCGCGATCTCCACCCGCTCCGGGACCGTCCCGGGCGTCGTCGGCAAGAAGCCGATCCACCTGATGAAGGACGAGGACCGCAAGCGCGTCCCGCAGCTGAAGGACCTGCACATCGACATCGGCGCCAAGGACGGCGATGAGGCGCGCTCGCTCGTGCGCGTCGGCGACGTCGCGGTGATCGACGCGCAGCCGGTCGAGTTCCCCAACAACCGCTTCGTCTCGCGCTCGATGGACAACCGCATCGGCTGCTACGTCGCGCTCGAGGCCGCGCGGATCGTGGCCGAGGCGGGTGGTGCGCCCGGCGACGTCTACGCGCTGGCCGTGGCGCAGGAGGAGATCACCTTCGGCGGCGCCCGCACGTCCGCGTTCTCGCTGAACCCGGACGTGGCGATCGCGGTCGACGTGACCTTCGCCACCGACCAGCCCGGCCTGCCGGAGTCCGAGCTCGGCCGGCACAAGTTCGGCACGGGGCCGGTGCTCACGCGCGGGTCGACCCTCGATCCGACGGTCTTCGAGCTGCTCTATGACACGGCCGAGGCACTGAGCATCCCGTTCACCGTGACCGCCTCGGCGCGGGCCACGGGCACGGACGCGGACGCGTTCCACATCGCCCGCGCCGGCATCCCGTCGACCGTCGTCTCGGTGCCGCTGCGCTACATGCACTCCGCGGTCGAGATGGTCCAGCTCGACGACATCGTGAACGCCGCGAGGCTGATCGCGGAGTTCACGCTGCGCCTGCCTGCGGACACAGACTTCAAGCGCTGACGCTCCTTCTTCTCTTCGACATCGACGGGACGCTCCTGCAGCGGGCGTCCGTCGAGCACGGCCGCGCGCTGCGCGAGGCGGCGGGTGCGGTGCACGGGGTCACGCTCGACGGCGTCGTCGACTACGCGGGGCGCACCGACGCCGCGATCACCCGCGACCTCCTGACGCTCGCGGGCGTGGGCGGCGAGGCGATCGACGCGCGCTGGGAGGAGGTCAAGACCGCGGCTGCCGAGGTCTACGCGCGGCTCTGCCCGCCGGACCTGAGCGCGCTCGTGGCGCCGGGGATGAAGGAGCTGCTCGCGGAGCTCTCCGCCCGCACGCAGGACTTCCGGCTCTCGCTCGTCACCGGCAACCTCGAGCCGATCGCGCGGATGAAGCTCGGCCGCGCCGGCGTCGGGCACTACTTCGAGGCGCTGCGCGGCGGGTTCGGCTCCGACGACGAGGACCGCGGGCGGCTGCCGGCGATCGCGCGCGGCCGTGCCTCCGACCCGCCCTGGCCGCGCGAGCGGACCGTCGTGATCGGCGACACCCCGCACGACATCTCCTGCGCCCGCGTGGACGAGGTCCGCGTGGCCGCGGTCGCGACCGGGCCGTTCGCGGTGACCGAGCTGGCGGACGCGGACGCCGTCGTCGACGACGCCCACGCCCTGCTGCCCGTGCTCAGCGACTGGGTCTGACGACCGCCGCGGAGCCGCCGCCGCGGCGCACCGGCTCGGCGACCGCGATGAAGCTCAGATCGCCGCCATGGCCGCCGCCGCGGCCGTGCCGCGAGGACGTCCGGGCGCGGCCGGCGCCGGGATCGCCGTTGCCCGGGTCGTCGTCATCGCCACCGTGGCCGCCGTGGTCGTGGCCGCCACCGCCGTGGTGCCCGCCGTGGCCGCCATGGTCGTGGTCGCCGCCGTGATCGTGGCCACCGCCGTGATCGTGGCCACCGCCGTGGCCCGGCTTGCCGCCGTTCACGAACTCGATGCCGGTCGCGGCGCCGATCTCGTCACCCGCGGGTGCGCGGTAGGCCTCCTTGTAGGTGTTGAGCAGCGTCTGGCCCTCGGGCGAGTTCACGAACGCGGACTCGGCCTCGGTCGTGGCCGAGTTGCGCTGCGAGGCTCGCGGCGCGGCGACCGCGTCGGCCAGCGACATCTGCAGATCGATCCGGTTGACGATCGTCTGCAGGACGGTCGTGATGATCGACGCGCCGCCGGGCGAGCCGATCGTGAAGAACGGCTTGCCGTCCTTGGTCACGATCGTCGGGGCGATCGAGGACCGCGGGCGCTTGCCGCCGTCGGCGCGGTTGGGCGCGGTGATGGAAGCGGTGTCGAAGTCCGTCAGCTCGTTGTTGAGCAGGAAGCCGTAGCCGGGGACGACGATCCCGTTGCCGCCGGTCTGCTCGATCGTGAACGTGTAGCTGACGATGTTGCCGCTGGAGTCGGCGACGCTGACGTGGGTGGTCGAGCCGACCTTGTCCACCGTCGCCGAGCTGCCGGGCACGGGAGCGCCCGGCGGGGTGCCGTTCGGGACCGGGCCGGCAGGGGCGGTCGGACCGATCAGCGCCGCGCGCTGGGCGGTGTAGGTCGGGTCGAGCAGGCCGGCGACCGGATTGGTCACGAACGCCGGGTCGCCGAGCCACGCGTTGCGGTCGGCGTAGGCCAGGCGCGAGGCCTCGAGGTAGTTGTAGAGGACCCCGGCCTTGTCGGTCGCCGGCGGGCGCGCCTGCATGATCTGCAGCGCCTCCTGGCTCGTCGTCCCGCCTGAGGACGGCGGCGCCATGCCGTTGATCACGTAGCCGCGGTACGTGCTCGTGACCGGGTCGCGGCGGATCACCTTGTAGCTCTTGAGGTCGGACGCCTGGAGCAGGCCGGGGCGCCACGTGTGGTCGGCGGTCGGCGCCAGCGGCGGGTTCTGCGCCGCCTTGACGATCGCGTCGCCGATCGCGCCCTTGTAGAACGTCCGCTCGGTGCCGAAGCGGCCGAGCAGCTCGTACGTCTTGGCCAGGTCCGGGTTCGTGATCGTCGTGCCGACGTCGCGCGGGGTGCCGTCCGCGTCGAGGTAGATCGCCGCCGTCGAGGGGACGTCGTCGAAGTACGGCGCGTTCGGCGCGGTCTGGTTGAAGAACGTCGGGTCGACGGTGAAGCCCTTGCGGGCGACGCCCGCGCCGTAGCTCAGCGCACGGCCCAGCGAGTAGGTGCCGTAGCGGCGCAGGACGTACTCCCACAGAGCGGGCGTGCCGGGCACGCCGACGCTCAGGCCGCTGTAGCGGTTGATCGGGAACTGCGCGTCGGTCGGCGGCTTGCCGTCGATGAAGAACGAGTCCGGCTTCATCGTCGCCGGCGCCGTCTCGCGCGAGTCGAAGGTCGTGATCTTCCCGCTGCGCCCGTCGCGGATCGTCATGAATCCGCCGCCGCCGATGCCGCAGCTGTATGGCTCGACGACGCCGAGCACGCTCGCCGCGGCGATCGCGGCGTCGAAGGCGTTGCCGCCCCGGCGGAGCACGTCGATCGCGGCGTTGGTGGCGAGCGGGTCCACGCTCGCCGCCGCGCCGCCTGTGCCGGTGGCGGTCGGCTGCTTGTCCTGCGCACGCGCCGCGGGCGCCGACAGCGCCACGACCGCCATGGCCGCCCCCACTGGCAGCCAACGTAGTGCCTTCATGGTTCCTCCCAGTTGCCTGCGGGTCGAGTACCCCCTGGGGGAAGCGGCTAAAGATCGATTCGGAGGATCTCGGCGGTGGGGTTCGCGCCGCGTAGCTGGCGGACGCGGGTGACGTAGACCGCGGTGTCCGCGGCCGCGGTCGTGGTCAGCGTGTCGTGGACGCCCTTCGGCGGCCGCTCCCAGAGCGGCTTGTTGATGTGACCCTCGGCGGGGAAGCGCCCGGCCTCATGGCCCGAGTCACGGCGCGCGGTCGGCGTCGTCCCGTACAGGGCGCGGTCGCCGGAGACCTTGCCCGGGGCGAACGGGCCCGTCATGACCTGTTGACGCTTGTACGTCGCGCGCACATAGAACAGGCGACCGCCGAGCACCGACGGCCCGCGCAGCTCGGCCCGCGCCTCGCGCCGCAGGACCGTGCGCGTCCCGGTCGACAGGTCGTAGGTCTCGAGCCGCCCGCCGGCCTCGAACACCAGGATGCTGCCGGCCAGGCTCGGCCTGCCGACGTTGCCGAGCACGACCGCGGTCGGGGTCGCGGGCTGCGTGGGGTCCAGCGACGCGACGTACAGCGCGCCCGCCGCGCGCCATGCGACCCAGTACGTCGACACCGCGAGCGCGTCCGCGCCCGCGGCGGGGATCGTGGCGATGCCGTCGACGACGACGTTCGCCCCCACGATGTAGGCCAGCCGGCCGCCGCCGATGGCGGGATGGTTACCGGGCAGCGGCAGGACGCCGGCGGGCCCGCGGAGCTCCCCGTTCGCGCCTGGCTTGTGGAGCGCCTGGACCGCGCCGTCGACGCTGGGGTCGCTGTAGCCGACCGCCGTGACCTTGACCGCCGCTTGCGCGGGCGTGACGGCGAGGGCGAGCGCCGTGACCGTCAGCGCGAGCGCGTCGAGGAACCTGAGGCTGCGCAGGATGCGCGGGCGCTCGGCCATCGCCGCGTGCAGGCTCCCGCCGTTGGAAGGCGCCAGCGCGATCACCGGCAGCGCCCGCCCGGCGCCGAACGCGAGCCCGATCAGCACGCCGGTCAGCGGGTCGCCGAGCGCGACGCTGATCCCCGCGAGCGCCCACACGGCGAAGCTGAGGATGAAGGTCGTGAAGCCGAGCCCGAGCAGCACCCCGTACAGGCCCGCGGCGAGCGGCACCGGCATGACGCGGCGCCACGACTCCGGCACCTGCCGGCGCACCTGCGGCAGGATGCGCGCGCCGCGCGCCTCGAGCGCCGCGGCCGCCAGCGCGATCGCCGCGGCGACGAACGGCGCGTTCGCCCCGAGCTCGCGCCCGAGTAGCGCCAGCCCGCCGAACGTGACGACGCCGCCGACGAGCGCGCCGATCGCGAACGTCGCACACGCGATCGCGGTTGTCCGCAGTCGCCCCGCGTAGCCCTGCGGCGCGAGCGTCTCGACCATCGAGAACCCGCACGGCGACCACGCGCCCGTCACACCCGCGACGACCGCGGCGGCGACCACGATCGCGTTCAGCATTTGACCTTCGTGTCGTAGTACATGACGCAGAAGACCTTGCGGCCGTGGTAGCAGTAGCCCGTCAGCGCCTTGTCGCCGTTGACGCGATGCTTGACATAGCCGCAGCAGTCGACGAGCTTGCGCACCTTCCCGCCGCAGCAGCGGTACCAGGCGCCGTCGATGTGCGGCTTGAAGCCGTACTCGACCGCGGTCGCGTCGCACACGCGGGTGCGGGTCGCGTTGGGGAGCGGGGTGCCGTCGGCGTCGACGAGCACGTTGCCGTCCTCGTCGACCGGTGCGCCGGTGGCGTCGATGTAGCGGCCGAGGTCGTCGACCGGGCGTCCGTCGCGCGCCTTCAGCGGCAGGCCCTTGGCGTCGATCCGCGGGAGCCCGGTGGGGTGGTGGCAGCTGTCGGTCGTGTAGATGTGGCCGCAGAAGTGGTAGGCCTCGGCCTCGCCGGGCGCGACGAGGGAACCGACCGTGCGCGCGCCCGCGACGCCCATCACGGCTGCGCCGACGCGCGCCAGGAAGCCGCGCCGCGAGCTCGACTCGGCGACCGTGTCGGCGAGCTTTCCGCCGTTCATGCGCGGACCATGCGGCGCTCGGCGGCGGCGAGGACGGACTCGAGTTGCGCGCCGGTGTTGAACGTCCCCTTGGCCAGCACCGTCCCATCGCCGTCGAGGGCGACCGCGTACGGGCTGCCGGGGACGTCGGCGGCGGCCCACGCGTCGGCGTCGGCGACCTCGTCGAACCGCCGCAGGAGCACGCTCGGGTGGCGGCCGAACGCGTCGATCGCGGGCGACAGGACGCGGCACATGCCGCAGCCCTCGGAGGTGAAGACCGCGAGCCCGATCCGGCCCGGGCCGGCCGGGACGAGCGTCAGCCGCGCGCCGATCTCCGGTCCCTCGTGGTCGACCTCGAGCGCGCCCTTCGGGGCGACCGAGAGCCGCAGCATGCCGACCTCCCGCGCCAGCGCCAGCACGACGACCGCCAGGGCGATCAGGCCGAGGAACGCGACTGTGAGGCCGATCGCCAGCCATTCCTCGGTCGTCGGCTCGGTGCGCGGGAGCAGCGGCGCGAGCGCGAGCGCGGCGGCCAGCGCCGCGGCGCGGCCCGCCGAGGCCCTGCCGACCGTGCCCTTCGCTCCGAAGCACCCGCACGGCGCTCCGGTGCGCCCGCTGAGGATCGCGCCGACCTGGGCCGCGGTCGCCCCGGCCAGGAGCAGCGCGGCCGCGTTCGCGGCGAGCACGCTGCCCGCCGCGACTCCGACACCGAGGACGATCTCCGCCCCGCTCACGCCCGCCCACACCGCGTACGCCGCGCGCGGGTCGCGGAGGCCGTACGTGGCCAGCGCGGCCCGCGCCTGCGCGCCGCCCGCGAGCTTCAGCGCGGCGGCAGCGATCAGCGTGAGCCCCAGGGCGAGGCAGACGACGACGGAGACCATTGACCGCCGCGAAGCTAACAGGATCGGCGCGGGAGCCGACGCCGGTTCACCCTCACGTGCAGGTCTGGCGCACCCTCGTCTCCCCCGCCTTGACGCAGTACGGCACCGTCGTCGGGATCTTGCCCTTCTTGAGCACGAGCCGCGCGACCTTCGTGTTGAAGTTCGGCGCGCTCACCCAGACCTCGATCGTCTGCCCGGCGCGGAAGCGCCGCTGCGACTTCGAGAGCGAGCTGATGATGGTCGAGGCGCCCTTCTTGACCTTGCCCGCCTTCAGCGCCTTCGAGCGGAACGGGCAGCTCTTGCCCTTGCAGTAGATCCTGGCCTTCCAGCCCTTGGGGAACGCCTGTGTGACCTGCAGCGTCGTCAACGTCAACCGCGTGCCCTTGACGTCCCACTTGCTGACCACGCCGGAGGAGAGCGTCGGGAACGGCTCCGCCAGCCCGTCGCAGTTCTCGTCGAGGTTGTTGCCCTTGATCTCGGTGGCGCCGGGACGGATCGCGGCGTTGTCGTCGTTGCAATCGACGCCGGCGTTGAAGCCGTCGCGGTCCTTGTCGATCCCGGCCGGGTTCAGGGACGGCGAGACGACGTTGACCCGCACCGTCGCCGGCGGGCTGGCGACCCCGCGCGCCGGCGTCACGGCGCGGTAGGTGAAGGAGTCCACGCCCAGGAAGTTGCCGAACGGGTTGAAGAACACGGTGCTGTTGACGATCTCGCCGACCTGGCCGGCGGCGGGCGCGCCCACCTTCTCGATCGTCATCGTGTCGCCGTTGACGTCCGAGCAGTTGAGCAGGATCGACAGCGCGGTGTTCGCGGTCGTCGTCACGTCGACCGACTCGCACTGCGGCGCGAAGTCGCGAGTCAGCGTCGCGAGCATGCCGTAGTAGCTGGTCACGTAGACGTGCGGGGCGACCGGGTCGGTCGCGATCCGCATCCATTGGTCGGACACGAGCCCGAGGGTGAGGCACTGGCCTCCGCTGCCCGTCGCGGTGATGCAGCCGCGCGGACCCGGCCGCTGGGTCAGGGCGCTGGTCTCGGGGTCGCGCTTGAACGCCACCAGCGACTGAGAGCCGGCGCCCGCGGCGAGGACCTCGCTCCCGTCGGGTGTCACAGCGATGTCCCGGACGCTGGCCAGGCCCGCGGTCACCGGGGTGCAGCCGGGTGAGGCGCCGTAGCAGCCGGCCGCGACCAGCCGGCCGGAGGCCTCGCGCCGATACGCGGTCATTCCCGCCTCGCCGCCGACGTAGACCGAGTCGCCGCCCCGGGAGACCGTGGCGATGTAGCTGGTCGCCAGTCCGTCGTTGCCGTCGATGCAGCGCTGACCCGCGGTGCCGCTGGTTCCGTTCGAGCTGATGCAGGAGCCGGGCTGCTGCATCAGCGTCCCGTTGCCGGGATTGCGATTGAAGGTCGTGACCCCGCCAGGGGCCGTGAAGGCGACGTACACCTGCGATCCGTCGGGCGAGACCGCGGTCTTCCACCCGTCGCCGGCGAGGCCGTCCACGTTCGTGCAGTCGGCGACGTCGTTCTCGTTGAAGCAGCCGTCGAAGCGGGGCTTCTGCACGATCGTCGCGTTCTCCGTGCGGTCGAGCACCGCGAGGCCGTTGTTGCCGCGCACGTACACGTTGTGGCTGTCAGGGCTGACCGCCACGCTCTGGACCGACTGGCCGCCGGTCAGCGGCGTGCAGCCGGCCCCGGCACCGACGCAGTTGATGTATTGCAGGCCACCTGACGACGGCGTGCGCAGGAAGTTGAGGAGCGCGCCGTTGACCGTCGCCAGATAGACGTTCAACCCGTCCGGGCTGACCGCGACGTCCACCGCCCAATTGGGGTTGTCCGTGCCACCGACCTTCGTGCACGCCGCGCCGGAGTTCGTGGCGACGAAGCAGGCCTCGCTGCCGGGTCGCACCGACAGCACGCCCGTGCGCGGATTGCGGTCATAGATCTGCAACCCGGTGAAGGCGCCCGCGATTCCCACGCCCGCGTAGGCGTGGTTGCCGTCCGGGCTGATCGCGATTCCCACCGGGTTCGACGGCAGCCCCGCTGGGCAGCCGGCAAACGCCGTCTGTGCGAGGCACGCGTCGATGAACAGATCGCCGTCGGCGGCCCTCGCCTGGCTCGCACCCGTGCTCGCGATCACTGCGACGACCGCCGCTGCCACGGCGAGTCGCCTCCTACTCGAACCCCACATCAGCCCTCCGGATCCTTCCGCGCTAGCTCAGCCCCGGCGAGGACGGTACTGGCGCAGTTCGAAAAACGTCAAGCGTTCAGTTGCAGGTCTTCTTCGGCTTGGACTCGCCGGGGAGGACGCAGAACGGCTGCGTTGTGGGGATCTTGCCCTTTTTGAGCACGAGCCGCGCGACCTTCGTGTTGAAGCTCGGCGCGCTCACCCACACCTCGACGGTTTGTCCGGCCCGGAACTTCCGCTGCGCCTTGCTGAGCGACGAGATGATCGTCGACGCGCTCTTGGAGACCTTGCCCGCCTTGAGGTCCTTGGACTTGAACGGGCACTTGGAGCCCTTGCAGAAGATCCTCGCCTTCCAGCCCTTCGGGAAGACCTGCGTGACCTGCAGCGCGGTCAGCGTCAGGCTCGAGCCCTTCACGTCCCACTTGCTCGCGACGCCCGAGGTCAGGGTCGGGAACGGGTCGGCGAACCCGTCGCAGTTCTCGTCGATCCGGTTGCCCTTGATCTCGATCGCGCCCGGCCGGATCGCCGCGTTGTTGTCGTTGCAGTCCTGGCCGGCGAAGAAGCCGTCCTTGTCGGCGTCGATCCCGCCCGGGTTCGGCACCTGCGTCGGCGGCGGGTCGACGACGTTGAGCGTCGCCGTCGCGAGGTTCGAGGTCTGCGGCGGCGCCGTCGCGCGATACGTGAACGTGTCCGGGCCGACGTAGCCGCCGAACGGGTTGTAGAAGACCAGCCCGCCGGGATGGTCGATCGCGCCCAGGTTCGCCTTCCCCGGCGGATTCGGGACGGCGTAGGTCATCGGGTCGCCGTTGCGGTCCGAGCAGTTGAACGAGAACGCGAGCGAGGTGTCGCGGGTCACGGTCACGGACTGGTCCGGGCAGATCGGCGGGAAGTCGCGCTTGACGGTGACCGCCGCGCCCGAGCCGTCCTCGGACGTGCCGTACAGGTGATTCGCGCCGGCGAAGGTGACGTGGCCGTCGCCCTGGAGCGCGGTGTTGAGGACACAGCCCCCGGTCGCGGTCGTGACCGTGTTGTTGTCGAGCGCCGCGCCCGTGGTCGACACGCAGACCTCGTTGGTCGAGGTCCGCTGGGAGAGGTCGCCGGTCGCGGTGTTGCGGGCGAGCATCGTCAGGCCCTTGGGCACGGTCTCGATGCTGCCCACGAGGTCCTCCCCGTCCGGGGCGAGCGCGAGGTAGGTGAGCCCGGTGACGTTCTTGCCGGCGCTGCAGCCGCCGTTCCCGAGGTCGTTCACGCAGCTCCGGAAGGTCAGCAGGCCACCGTCGCCGCGGGTGAAGACCACCGGCCCCGCGGTCGTCGACACATACACGTGCCGGCCGTCCTGGCTCGCGAGCGCGGCGGCCGCGCCGGCCAGGCGCGCCATCACGGTGCACCCTCCCGCCGACGTGGTCCCGAAGCAGCTCTGGTTGCCGGGCTGCTGGCTGAGCGCGCCGTGGTTGACGCCGCCGTCGGTGTTGCGATCGAGCGTCACGACGATCGAAGCGCCGGCCGAGTACAGATTGGCGCCGTCCGGCGAGACCGAGAACTGGCGACCGCCGCTCGCGATCGCCGCCGACGTCGCGCAGTTCGCCGTCACCGCCGCGGTGATGCAGCCTGCGGTCGTGGTCAGCTGCGTGAGGTCGCCGTTCGCGGCGCGGTTGAACGTGGCGATCGTGCCGCTCGGCCCCGCATAGACCGTGCGCTGGTCCGGGCTGATGACGACGTCCCGTGCCCCGGTCAGCCCGCGCCCGGTCGTGCACCGGCCAGCGACGTTGTTCGACGCTCCATTCGAGCTGAAGCACTGTGCCCACGTCAACGAGCCGTTGCCGTCGCGACGGAACGTCGCGAGTGAGCCGTTCGCCACCGTCTTGTCGTCGTTGTAGTTCCACGACGCGACGTAGACGGACTTGCCGTCCTCACTGACCGCGATGCCGTCCGGGTTGTGCAACCCGCCTCTCACGCCCGTGCAGGTCGCGGTCGTCGTCGCCTCGTGCACGCAACCCGCGGCGGCGGCGCGCCGCGTCAGCGCCCCGGTGTCGGGGTTGCGGTCGAAGATCAGCACGGTGTCCGCGTTGAACGCCGTCCCGTACGCCGTCCTCCCGTCGGGCGCGACCGCGATGTTCCTCAGCCCACCCGCATCCGCGATCGTCGTGCACCCGGTCAACGCCGTCGCCCGCACACACGACATCCCCACCGGCCGCCAACTGTCCGCGAGGGCGAACGCGGGGACCAGGAAGCCGGCCCCGAGCACGACAAGAAGAACGAGACCACCCCTGACCAGCTTCATTGCGCCGGGACCGTAACCGGGCGCTTTAGCGCCCGCAAGCCCGATAGACGGACGGACGATGACGCCGAACGTCGCGGGCGCCGACCGAAGTCAGCGCCCAGACCTCGCTCAACTGCAGGTCTTTTGCACCTTCGACTCGCCGGGCTTGACGCAGAACGGCTGCGTCGTCGGGATCTTCCCCTTCTTCAGCACGAGCCGCGCGACCTTCGTGTTGAAGCTCGGCGCGCTCACCCACACCTCGAGCGTCTGCCCCGCCCGGAACTTCCGCTGCTTCTTGCTCAGCGACGTGATCACCGTCGAAGCACCCTTCGACACCTTGCCGGCCTTCAGGTCCTTGGACTTGAACGGGCACTTCGACCCCTTGCAGAAGATCTTCACCTTCCACCCCTTGGGGAACACCTGCGTGACCTGCAGCGCGGTCAACGTCAGGTTCGACCCCTTCACGTCCCACTTGCTCGCGACACCCGACGTCAACGTCGGGAACGGCTCCGCCAACCCGTCGCAGTTCTCGTCGAGGTTGTTGCCCTTGACTTCGATCGCCCCGGGCCGGATCGCGGCGTTGTTGTCGTTGCAGTCCTGGCCGGCGAAGAACCCGTCCTTGTCCGCATCGATACCGCCGGCCACAACCACCTGCCCACCCCCAGGCGGCGCAGGCGGAGGCCCAGCCACGTTGAGGCTCACCGTCGCCGTGTTGGAGACGACGTTGGGCCGCGTCGGAGTCGTCGCCCGGAAGGTGAATGAGTCGGCCCCGGTGAATCCGTTGAACGGGCTGTAGAACAGACTCGCGTTGTTGATCTCCCCGAGCAGGCCGGCGGCAGGCGCTCCGACCTTCTCGTACGAGAGGGCATCTCCATTCACATCAGTGCACGACAGCGGCACCGAGAGCGCCGTGTTGAATGCGACGTCGACGTTCGACGACTGGCAGACGGGCGCGAAGTCCCGATCGAACACGGCCACAGCGCCGGTCTGATTCGACCCCGCGTACAGGTTCAGGCCATCGTCCGCGACAGCGACCCCCGCGTACCCGGTCCCCGCGAACGGCGCGAACGTCTCGCAGAGTCCGCCGAGTCCGGTCGCGTGGACGCAACCCCGCGTGCCTGGACGCTGGGTCAGCGTCCCGTTGGCATTCCGTTGGAGGAAGGCGATGCCGCTGATGGAGTGCGAGACCAACTCGCTTCCATCCTTCGTGAATGCGAGGTTCACCGCATATTGGCCGACCGCTCGGCCATCCTTGCATCCACCTTCGGCGTTCTCGGTGACGCAGTCGAGGGTCGAGAGAAGCCCCGTCTCGAGGTTGCGTGAGAACGCGAAGACCCCGGCAGTGGCGCCGAGGTAGATGTATCGCCCGCTTGGGTCGATCGTGACCGCCAAGCCGTTCCCCATCGCGTCGTTCCCGTCCTTGCAAGTGTTGGCGACACCACTGGTCGAGCCGTCGGTGGTGATACAGCCGCCATCGGTCCCGACGCGCTGGAGAAGGCTGCCGTCAGAGAGGCGATCGAAGGTCGAAACGCCCCCGGGGCTCTGGATCGGGACGTACAACTGCTTCCCGTTGTCGTCCATGGCTAGTTCGAACCCGTTGCTACCGAGTCCGACGACGTCCTTGCACGTCGCGACCGCGGATTCGGTCAGGCAGCCGAGATCTCCGTTCTTCTGCGTCAGGGCCCCTGTGTCGACGTTCCGGTCGAACACGGCTAGACCGTCTGTGCCACGCACGTACGTCGAGCGCCCATCGGGTGACACGAGAACCGAGAAGAAGGTCGAGAGTCCGCGGACAGGAGTGCATCCCGGCACGCCGCCGAAGCATCCCGCGGCGCCCGCCTTCTGTGTCACCGCGCCAGTCGCCGCATTGCGATCGAACACCAGCAACGCATTCTGCGACGCCGAGTAGAGGTTCTTCCCTGCGCGGTCGATGGTCATGTTGTACGAGAACCCGGACCCCGTCACACCCGTGGTGCACTGCCCACTGTTGCCCGTCGTCGTCACGCAGGATCGTTGAGACAGCTTGCCGGTGGCCGGATCGACCGCATAGACAAGAACGCCGCTGCCGGCGGTTCCGGAACCCCACAGACCGACGTACAGGAAGTTGTTGTCCGGCGACAACGTGACGGCAAAGTTGTTGCTGCCCACTGTGCCCGCCGGACACGGGGCTGTGACCACACGCGCGAAACAGGAGTTGAAGTAGGCGTCTCCCTCGGCGGCATTGGAAGCTGCCGGGAGAGCAAGGCCGAGCAGCGTCGACGCTAGGGCGATTGCGAACGCCGCAGCCAACCTCCTCCGGAATGGGGTCGTGCTCGTCATCGCTCCTCCTGAGTCCTTCCGCGTCAGCGCCGTCCGTTCTGGATAGCGACGCTATCCGGGGGGTTTTCGCGCCGTCAACCCCGGATGGGCAGGTCACCCCACTGACTGGACGAGTGTTAGGTCACACAGGGGGTGCGGGTGCGGGAGTTTGGCGCGAGGCAGCGTTCGGTGATCGAGGGGCGGCGGTTGGCGCGGACCGTGAGGGTCTTGACCATGCCGAAGGCGCCGGGTTTGGTGACGGTCACCGTGAGGACCGTGCCGGCGCGCAGGGGCTTGCGGATGAATGGCTTGAGGGAGAGGACGCGCGGGGCGTTGGGCTTGGTGAACAGGCGAGTGGGGCAGCGTCGGCCCTTGCAGCGGACTTCGACGGTGGCGCCGGACGGGGTGCCCTTGACCTGGAGGCGGGTGAAGGTCGTGGATCGGGCCGCGGAGGGGAAGTCGAAGGCGATCGTGACCGCGATGCGGCTCGGGGGCGCCGCAAATGGCGGCGGCGGGACGAGAGCCGGAGCCGGCGTCGGCGCGGCGGGGGGCGACTGGGTGGGCGGGGCGAGGACCGTGATCGTGCCCGTGTTCGACCGGGTCAGTGGCGTGCCGTTGACGCCGGCGTTCGCCGAGCCGGTCAGCGTGACGCGGTAGTCACCGGGCGGCGTGCCGGGTGGGACGGTGACGGACACGGACGCCGCGGCGGTGCCGTTGGGCGGGACGACCAGCGTTCCCGGCACCGAGGCGGAGGCGGACGGCACCGAGGTGGTCGCGGACAGCGAGAGCGCACGGGCGCCGAGGCCGGCTCCGTCGGCGTTGCGGACCGCAAACCCGAGCGTCGCGGTCTCGCCGGGCGACACGGTTGCGGCATCGTCCGGGGGCGACACGCCGATGTCGCTCACGGCCTTGGTCAGATCCGAGGCGACGCCCCCGGCGAAGCCGGGCGAGTCGAAGCAGAGCGTGTGCGTCGTGTCGTTGCAGTTCACCGCCGCGGCGGGGCTCGCGCCCCCTGGGCCGGTGGCGCGGAAGCCGACCATCGGACGCCACCGGTACGGTCCGGCGAACGGCGCGCCGCCGGCACCGGGCGGAAGCGTGAACTCCGGCCGCAGCGAGGTGGTCCGGTCACCGGCGACCAGCGGGTCGAACGATGTCTCCGAGGAGAGGTAGCCCTCCCAGTGGAAGCCGGAAGCAGGCGGGAACGACTTTCCGAGCGCCGCGGTGTAGTCCGCATTGCGCGACATCGTCAGCTGCCCGTCCAGGCTGATGAAGCTCGCGGGCCCGACGCTGCCGTTCGGCACGCGGTAGCCGACCAGCAGCTGGCCGCGGCCGGCACCCTGCTCGTCGCCGTCGAAGCCGCCGTCGGGCTCGGCGGTCCCCTCGAACCCGCCGCGGACGGTCGGGTTGCACGAGCCGTAGGTGTCCTTGTCGCGGTCGGACACGCAGACGTCGACCAGGAGGGTCACGAACCCCGGCAGGCGGGTCTGCAGGGCGACCTGCTGTTTGATCGCCACGCACCCGCTGGACAACGCGGCGAGCGCACCGACGACGAGGACCAGCAGCAGTGAACGGGGTCGTGGCATCCCCCGCAAAGACGCGCCCGAGGGCGCGCCTATTCCTGACGCCTAAGCGCGGGTGAGCTTCTTGTAGGAGATGCGGTGCGGGCGGTCGGCCTCGGCGCCGAGGCGCTGGTGGCGGTGCTCCTCGTACGCCTCGAAGTTGCCCTCGAACCAGACGACCTGACTATCTCCCTCGAACGCCAGCACGTGGGTGGCGACGCGGTCGAGGAACCAGCGATCATGGGAGATGATCACCGCGCAGCCCGGGAAGGCGAGCAGCGCCTCCTCCAACGCACGCAGCGTGTCGACGTCCAGGTCGTTGGTGGGCTCGTCGAGGAGCAGCACGTTGCCGCCGCGGCGCAGCAGCTTCGCCAGGTGCACGCGGTTGCGCTCACCGCCGGAGAGCACGCCGACCTTGCGCTGCTGGTCGGAGCCCTTGAAGTTGAAGCCCGCGACGTACGCACGCGAGTTCAGCTCGCGGTCGCCGACCTTGATCGAGTCGTAGCCCTCGGAGATCTCTTCCCAGACGTTCTTCTCGGGATCGAGAGCGTCGCGGGACTGGTCGACGTAGGCCAGGTCGACGGTCTCGCCGAGCTTCAACGTCCCCGAGTCCGGCTTCTCCTCGCCCACGAGCATCCGGAAGAGCGTGGTCTTGCCCGCGCCGTTGGGCCCGATCACGCCGACGATCCCGGCCGGCGGGAGCGTAAACGAGAGATCCTCGATCAGGAGCCGGTCGCCGAAGCCCTTCTTCAGGTTCGCGACCTCGATCACCGTGCCGCCGAGCCGCTGCCCGGACGGGATGTGGATCTGGACCTCGTCGAGCTTCGCGTTGCGCTCCTCGGCCAACAGGGCCTCGTAGCGGTTCAGGCGAGCGCGCGACTTGGTGCGGCGGCCCTTGGGGTTGGTCCGCACCCACTCGAGCTCCTGCTTCAAGGTCCGCTGGCGGGCGCTCTCGGACTTCTCCTCGACCTCGAGCCGCTTCTGCTTCTGCTCGAGCCACGAGGAGTAGTTGCCCTTGAACGGGATCCCCATCCCGCGGTCGAGCTCGAGGATCCAGCCCGCGACGTTGTCGAGGAAGTAGCGATCGTGGGTGACGGCCACGATCGTGCCCTTGTAGTCCGCCAGGTGCTGCTCGAGCCACGCCACGGACTCGGCGTCCAGGTGGTTGGTGGGCTCGTCGAGCAACAGCAGGTCGGGAGCCGACAGCAGCAGGCGGGCCAGCGCCACGCGGCGCTTCTCGCCGCCGCTCAAGGACGTCACGTCGGCGTCGCCCGGCGGACAGCGCAGCGCGTCCATCGCCTGGTCGAGCATCGAGTCGAGCTCCCAGGCGTTGGCGGCGTCGATCTTGTCCTGGATGCGCGCGAACTCGTCCGCGGTCTCGTCGGAGTAGTTCATGGACAGCTCGTTGAAGCGGTCCAGCAGGTCGCGCAACTCCCGGACGCCGTCCTCGACGTTCCCGCGCACGTCCTTGGACTCGTCGAGCTGGGGCTCCTGTGACAAGAGCCCCACCGAAGCGCCCGGCGCCAGCGCCGCCTCGCCCCGGTAGTCCTTGTCGATCCCGGCCATGATCCGCAGCAACGTGGACTTGCCCGTGCCGTTGAGGCCCAGCACGCCGATCTTGGCGCCGGGGTAGAAGCTGAGATTGATGTCCTTGAGGACCGTCTTGTCCGGAGGGTGAGTCCGGCTCAGCTTGTACATCGAGTAGATGTATTCGCCTGCCATCGCGCCAGGCAGCATAGAAACCCGACCGTCGGGCGAATTCCGTCCTTAACAACTTGGACCATTGGTGGGTGCGGAATGTGGCAAGCACTGCCGATGATTCGGGCATGCGCCCCCTCATTGGCGTCACCACCTCGGAAATGCGGCCCAGCCGCCTTGCGACCACGCGCCGTCACGGCGAGCCTGCACACCCCGAGATGGCCTTGGGGATGACGTATCTCCGCACGCTCGACGCCGCCGGCGCGATCCCCGTCGTCCTGCCGCCGGTCGGCACGGACCACCTGCTTCCGCTGATCGAGCGCCTGGACGGCATCTGCCTGTCCGGGGGTCCTGACCTGGACCCCGGGGCGTACGGCGCGGACGAGCGGCACGTCGAGCTCGGGCCGACCGAGCCGAGCCTCGACGCCTTCGAGCTGAGCCTCCTGAAGCTCGCGCTCCCGCGCGGGCTGCCGATCCTGGCGATCTGCCGCGGCAGCCAGGCGCTCAACGTCGCCTGCGGCGGCACGCTGCACCAGCACGTCCCGGGCCACCGGCAGACCGAACTGGCGACGGAGGCCACGCACGAGGTGGAGATCGCGCCCCATACGCGCCTGCACCGCATGGTTCGAACCCGGACGCTGGGCGTGAACTCGTTCCACCACCAGGCGGTCGACCAGCTCGGCGAGGGCCTGCGGATCGCCGCGACGGCGCCTGACGGCACGATCGAGGCCATCGAGGGTGACGGCTTCGTCGTCGGCGTCCAGTGGCACGCCGAGACGATGGTGGCGCATATGCCGCTGTTCGAGGCCCTGGTTACGGCGGCTTCCCGTACCGAACTGCGCGCCGCCGCGTGACACTCTGGAGGGCGTGTCGGCCCTCACGTTGCGCGGCGTCGTCAAGCGCTTCGGCGATCTCACCGCTGTAAATCACCTGGATCTGGACGTCCCGGAAGGGACGTGCGTCGGCCTGCTCGGCCCCAACGGCGCGGGCAAGTCGACCACGATGCGGCTGCTGACCGCACAGGCGATCCCGGACGAGGGCGAGATCGTGATCCTCGGCCATCGGCTGCCGAAGGAGTCCAAGGTGGCGCGGGCGGCATGCGGCGTCGTGCCGCAGCTCGACAACCTCGACATCACGCTGACGGTCGAGCAGAACCTGCTCGTGTTCGCGCACCTGTACCGGGTCGAGCGCGGGGAGCGAAGGGCGGCGATCGAGCGCGCGCTCGCCATCGCGAACCTCACCGACCGCCGCGACACGAAGGTCGACAAGCTCTCCGGCGGCATGCGCCGGCGCCTGCTGATCGCGCGCGGCCTCGTGCACCGGCCGCGGCTCGTGCTGCTCGACGAGCCGACCGTCGGCCTGGACCCGCAGGTCCGCCAGGAGCTGTGGGCGCTGATCGACCTGCTGCGCAGCGAAGGCACGAGCATCCTGATGTCGACGCACTACATCGAGGAGGCCGAGCGCCTCTGCGACAGCGTGACGATCATGTCCCACGGCAGCGCGGTGGCCACGGGCCACCCGCGTGAGCTGGTCGCCGAGCACGCGGGCGCCGAGGCCGTCGAGATCTACGGGCCGCCGGCCAAGCTGGCCGAGGTCGAGCGCCAGGCGCGCGAGTCCGGCCTGAAGACGCGCCGGACCGGCACGAGCGTGTCCGTGCTCGGCGCCAACGGCAACGCCCCCGAGGGCGAGCGCCGGCCGACGAACCTCGAGGACGTCTTCGTGCTCCTGACCGGCGAGGAGATCGCATGAGCAGCAAGATCGGCCGCCTCGAGCGGCCGGCCCTGATGGGCGTCCTCGTCCGCGAGATCATCAACTTCAGCTCGTTCTGGCGTTCGAGCACCTTCAGCGCGACCGTCGAGCCGACGGTCTACCTGCTGGCGTTCGGGTTCGGCATCGGCAGCCTGGTCTCGAGCATCAACGGCCTCGACTACGTCGACTACGTCGGCACGGGCACCGTCGCCACCGCGGTGCTGTTCTCCAGCGCCTTCCCCGGCATGTTCGGGACCTTCGTCAAGTACAAGTTCCAGCGCACCTACGACGCGATCCTCGCCGCGCCCGTGGACACCGAGGAGCTGGTCACGGCCGAGGCGATGTGGATCGGCATCCGCGCCGGCACGTACGGCTGCGCGCCGATGATCGTCGCGATGTTCTTCGGCCTGGACCCGAGCTTCGGGATGCTGCTCGTCCCGTTCATCGGCTTCATCGCGGGCTTCGGCTGGGCCAACTTCGGCATCGCCGTCGCCGCGCGCATGCAATCGATCGACAACTTCAGCTACGTGATCAGCGCCGTGCTGACGCCGCTGTTCCTGGTCGCGGGCACGTTCTTCCCGATCGAAGGCCTGCCCGAGTGGGCCCAGGTGGTCGCGCAGATCAACCCGCTCTACCACCTGGTCCAGCTCGTGCGTGACGCGGTGATCTTCGGCCTCGGGGCCGCCGATCTCGTGCACCTCGGGGTGCTGATCGCGTTCGGCCTGCTGACGTGGCGGCTCGCCGTCCGCTGGCTCGCCGGCCGGCTGATCGACTAGCTCCGAGGCTCCCAGCGGAAGAAGCGGCGGGCGACGAGCGCGCCCGCCGCGGTCCAGCCCACCAGCGCCGCGCACGCCAGCAGCGGCATGCCGCCGCCGTCCCACGCGCCGCGGGTGAGCGCGGCGAGCGCCCCGCCCGGCGCGAGCACCTTCAGGACGGTCACGCCCTCGGCCGAGATCGCCCACGTCGCCCCCGCGATCGCGGCGAAGAAGAACGGCGTGATCGTGATCTGGGCGAGCTCGGCGCTCGCCGTGAACGCGGCGGTCGCCAACGCGATCGTCGCCGACATCGCCGCGCCGAGCACGAGCGCGGGCACGAGCAGCCACGGCCGGGGCGGCAGTGGGGCGCCGAACGCCACCGTGCACAGGACCAGGATCGCCGTCTGCGCCAACGCGAGCACGAACAGCGGCGCGAGCAGGCCCGTGAGGATCTCGGCGTCGCTCAGCTCCCCGCTGCGGAGTCGTTTCAACACGAGCTGGCGTTTGCGCGCCGCCAGCGAGGTGGTCGCCGTCGCGTAGACGCAGAACAGCAGCATCAGCACGAGCTGCATCGCGACGATGTTGCCCCAGGCTCCGTCGGTGTTGGTCGAGGCGAGGAAGACCCCGATCAAGAGCGGGAGCAGCAGCCCGGTCGCGGCGACGAGCCGGTTGCGGACGAGGATCCGGGCCTCGGCGCGCGCCAGGGTCAGGACGCGATTCATGCCGTCACCTCACGGAAGGCGTCCTCGAGCGAGCCGCAGCGGGCGTGCAGGCGCTCGAGCGTCACCTGCTCGCGGTCCGCCCAGGCCAGCAGGCGGCCCAGATCCGCCTGCAGGTCGTGGGTCTCGAGGATCACCTCGCCGAGCCGGCCCTCCACCCGCAGGGCCGCCAGCTCCGGCGGCAGCGCGACCTCGCGGAACGCGATCCGCGACGGGAGCCCCGCGGCGACCTCTCCGAGCGTCCCGTGGACGGCGAAGGCGCCGTCGCGCATGATCGCGACGCGATCCGCCAGCGCCTCCGCCTCCTCGAGATAGTGGGTCGTCAGCAGCACGGTCGTCCCGCGCGCCACCAGGTCCGACACGACCGCCCACGTGCGCCGGCGCGACTCGGGGTCCAGTCCGGTCGTCGGCTCATCCAGCAAGAGCAGCTCGGGGTCGCCGTGGATCGCCAGCGCCACCTCGAGCCGCCGCTGCTCGCCACCCGAGAGCTGCTCGACGCGCACGTCGCGCTTGCCCGTCAGCTCCAGCCGGTCCAGATCGGCCGCGACGTCCCCGCGCCGGCTGCCCAGCGCCGCCCACAGCTCAGCGGTCTCGCGCACGGTCAGCTCGCCCGCGAAGCCGCCCGTCTGGAGCATGATCCCGATCCGCGGGCGGACGGCGTCGCGCTCGCGCAGCGGGTCGTGGCCGAGCACCCGCACGTGTCCGCCGAACGGCCGGTGGTGGCCTTCGAGCGTCTCGACCGTCGTCGTCTTGCCCGCGCCGTTGGCGCCGAGCAGGGCGAACACCTCACCGCGCTCGACGCCGAACGAGACGCCGTCGACAGCCACGTGGTCGGCATACCGGCATTCCAATGCTTGGACTTCGATCACCATGCCGCCAGCCTCGCGGCGCGTCGTCGCGCCGGCTAGTGGCCGTGCGTCACCGGATCGTGTGCAGGTGTCATGACCTGCGCGGTAGGTGTCAGCCGACGGGCTAGATTCACCCCGTGGAAGGGACCGAAGCCGGCCTGCGCCTGATGCGGCGGGTGACCCAGTGGACGCTGATCGGCGTGGCGGCGCTGGCGATCCTCCTGCCGGCGGGCGATCTCGTCACCCGCGATCTCCCGCTTCCCGCGCTCGCCGGGCTCGCCGCCGGCCTGGCCTTCGTCGGCGTCGTCGAGTGGCGGCTGATGCTGGCGGGGATGGCGGGCTTCGAGGGCGTCACGCCGCCGGTGTGGCGCGTGGGCGCCGCCGCTGCGGTCGGGCTCGTTCTGTGGGGCGCGGCCGGCGCGGACGACCCCGCGCACTGGATGTGGGCGCTGCCGTTCGCGTCAGTCGTCGCCGGCTTCGCGTTCACGGTGCCCAGCCGGCGGCGCTACCTCGTCGTCGCGGGCGGGATCGCGGCGAGCTTCGTGGTCGGGTTCGCCGCGAGCGGCAACCCGTGGGCGGGCGTGTCCGGCGCATTGTGGGTCTTCACCTGCGCGCTGACGTGTGTCGCCCAGGTGTGGATCTGGGACGTGACGTTGCGTCTGGACCGGGCGCGCAAGGCCGAGGGCGAGGTCGCCGTGCTGCGCGAGCGGCTGCGGTTCGCCGGCGACCTGCACGACATCCAGGGCCACCAGTTGCAGGCGATCGCGCTCAAGGCTCAACTCGCGGCGCGGCTGATCGGCGTCGACGACGACCTCGCCCGCCGCCACGCGAACGACGCCCACGCGCTGGCGCTCGAGGCGCTTGAGGAGACGCGCGAGCTGGTGCAGGGCTACCGGCGCGTCGGGCTCGCGACCGAACTCGCGAACGCGGTGGGCATCCTCAAGGCCGCGGGCGTCGCCGCCGCGGTCGAGGGCACGCCTGAGGCCGTCCCGGTCGCGCTGCAGCCGCTGTTCGGCTCGCTGGTGCGCGAGGGGGCGACGAACCTGCTCCGTCATACGGTCGCCGAACGCTGCGAGATCGCGGTCGAGCGGGAGGGCGACGACGTCGTCGTCCGGATGGCCGACGACGGCGTGGCGCGGGCGCCGAGCGATGGCGACGGAAGCGGCGTCGCCGGGCTGCGGGAGCGCTTCGCCGCCGTCGGCGGGCGCGTCGACGCCGCGCCGCTGGCCGCCGGCGGCTTCGTCCTGACCGGCCGCGCGCCGCATCGGATCGCATGATCCGTCTGCTGCTGGCCGACGACGAGGACCTCGTCCGCGAGGCGCTCGCGACGCTGCTCGAGCTCGAGCCCGACTTCAAGGTCGTCGCGCAGGCGGGCGACGGCGAACGCGCGGTGGAGCTCGCCGCCGAGTACCAGCCGGACCTCGTCGTCCTCGACCTCGAGATGCCGGGGCTGGACGGCGTCGCCGCCGCGAGTCGCATCCTCGCGGCTCGCCGCGTCCCGGTCGTCCTGCTCACCCGCCACGCCCGCCCGGGCGTCCTGCGCCGCGCCCTCGCGGCCGGCGCCCGCGCGTTCGTCCCCAAGACCACGCCCGCGGATCGGCTCGCCCGCATCCTCCGCGACGTCCACGCCGGCGGCCGCTACGTCGACTCCGAGATCGCCGCGACCGCGCTCACCGAGGGCGCCTGCCCGCTGTCGGACCGCGGCTCGACGTCCTCCGCCACGTCCGTGACGGCGCCAGCGCGACGGCGATCGCCGAGCGCGTCCATCTCGCGCCCGGAACGGTGCGCAACTACATCTCCGCCGCGATGACCAAGCTCAACGCTCCCACCCGCGCCGAGGCGGCGCGGATTGCGTATGAAGAAGGGTGGATCTAGACCGGGGGACCCATGACGAAGGGCCCGTCGAGCACGCCGCGGACGCGACGCTGGACCTGCAGCTCGGTCTCGAGGTCGGCGATGTGGCCGAGGTGCTCGCTCTGGCGCCCGCGCAGCACCTGGGTGGCGAACAGCCACACGAGGCGCCCGTCGAGCTGGGTCCCGGCGACGTGGCGCAGCTCGGCCTCGGCCTCGGCCGCGGACATCTGCAGCCGGTAGGAGTCCGGCGCCGTCAACACGTCGTAGACCTCGGCCACGGCGAGGATGCGGGCGGTCATCGGGATGCTCTCGGCGGCGAGGCCGTCGGGGTAGCCGCGGCCGTCGATGCGCTCGTGGTGGGCGAGCACGGCGGCGGCGACCTCGCCCATGCCCTCGACGCGCAGCAGCAGCCGGGCGCCGTCGGCCGGGTGGCGCTCGATCAGGCGGCGCTCGGCCGGGTGCAGCTCCGAGCGGCCGATCAGGATGTGGTCCGGCAGCGCTTCCTTGCCGAGGTCGTGGACCAGGCCGGCGGTGTGGACGATCGCCTGCTCGCGCTCGGAGAGCCCGGCGGCGCGGGCGAGCTCGTGCGCGTAGTGCGCGACCGCCGCGGCGTGGCGGGCGGCCGACGGGTCGCGCAGCGCCAACGTCTCCAGCAGAAGCCCGAGCATCCCCTCGTGACGCACATCCAGCTGGTCGGTGCGTCGCTCGATCTCCTCGGAGTGCATCTGTCCTTCCAACAGCGCCCGCAGGAGCAGCTGGTAGACGCCGAGGGCGAGCGCGAACAGGCCGATGATCGCGGCGCCGTAGACCTCGAACCCGTAGACCGCCATCGCGGTCATCACGGCGGAGGCGATCTCCCACGGCAGCACCGGGATGAAGACCGTGCGCAGCATCTCGATCAGCGAGCCGCCGCGCAGCAGCCGCGTGTGGCCGGCGATCATCAGGAAGTTCAGGGCGTTCGCCGCGAGGAAGACACCGAAGACCGCGACCGCGAACCCGCCGGGGTCGATCCCGGCCTGCTTGAGCGAGTGCAGCGCGAGGCCGCCGAGCAACGGGAACGTCGTGTACGTCAGGAGGTTGTTCAGCAGGTAGGTGCCGCGCACGCGGCGGCGGGTGGAGTCCACCAGCGCCGAGGCGAGGCCCAGCGCCGCGGCCGGCGCGGGGCCGAGCAGCGCCATCGCCAGCACCAGGCCCGTGAACGAGCCGCCGATCCGGAAGCGCTTCGCGTCGAGCACGAGGATGTCCGAGCCGAGCACAAGCAGCGCGATCAGGCCCGTGAGCTCGATCGGCGTCCACTGCGCCTCGTCGGAGACGAGCACCGTCACGGCCAGCGCGAGCACCAGGAGCACGGCCTGGCCGATCGCCATCACCCGTCTGCGCCCAGCAAAAGGAACCCCGCCAGTGGGGGCACGGGTCCGTGCCGGGGCCGGTGCGTCGGCACCAGCTGCCGCCCTCACGACCGAGAGCGACCATATGACCAGCCCCAACCAGACGACGAGTGCGATCCAGACGATCACAAGGAGCAACTTAGTGCGTACCCGTGTGAAAGCGCAATCAGGCCCAGGCCTTAGTTGAGGTTCGGGCATGTTCCGGGACGCGAAAAGTCTTTTGTGCCTTATGTCGCATAAGGTCTCGACTTGCGGGTAATCAGGGCAGTGGCGAGGGTCAGCTCGTCGCTGGATACGCCAACGACCGACAGGGGGGTCACCATGGGTTGGCGGAACTAGTTCCGGGACATGCCGTGCCGGCCCGGCGGGCTGTGTAGGGGCCGCCGGGCCGGCAGCACCAAGAGTGCGCTGTACACACGCGTGTTACCGCCTGCTCGGTACCGTAAGAGGGTCATGCCGCAGGTGCTGGACATCGAACAGGCCGTGCTCCTCCTGGAGCTCGATCCACCGTTCGACAAGCGCGACGTCCAGCTCGCCCGCCGCAAGCTGGCCAAGCGCTGGCACCCGGACATCGCACCGCCCGGGAAGCAGCACGAGCACGAGCGCCATCTGAAGGCGATCAACGAGGCCGCCGATCAGCTGTCGGCGATCGCCGAGGAGTCGCGCGGGGGCAAGGTCTCCAAGAACGCGGTCAAGGTCGCCGCGGCGGCGGCGCGCAAGCGCCGCGCCGAGGAAGGCGCCCGCGCGTACGCGGAGGAGCAGCGCCAGCGGGCCCAGAACGCCGAGCAGCGCAAGCACGACCCCTTCGGTTCGCGCGTGCCCGACCACTCAGTGGTGCACCGCTACGCCCGCTGTCTCTCCTACCCCGAGTGGGGCGTCGGGAGCGTCAACGGCATCTATTTCACCGGTGGGGGCGACGACGTCCAGCAGTGGGCGCGGGTGTCGTTCAATGTCGGGATTCGCACCGTGCCCGCCGGTTCGCTGCAGTTCGTCGACTTCTCCAAGCCCGACCCGGGCGCCGAGCGGGTGGCGCGGTTCATGACCGCCGCCAAGCACGCGCTCGCCGAGGGGGACTTCAAGCTCGCCGCCCGCCGCCTGGTCTTCGCGCGCGACGCCGAGCCCGGCAACCCCGCGGTGCTGCGGCTGATGACGCTCGCGTTCTGGCAGGCGGGCGACTACAGCGCGGCCGCGCGCTCCGTGCGCGACTGGATTCGCTCCGAGCCCGAACGCCCCGCCCCGTACCGCTACGCCGCGCGCATCTACGAGAGCATGGGGTCGCTGTCGCAGGCCGTCGACGCCGCCGAGCGCGAGACCCAGCACGCGCCCAATGACGGCACCGCCTGGGAGCGCCTGGGCCGGCTGCGGCTGCGCCGCTTCGATCGCGAGGGAGCGCGCGAGGCGCTCGAACGCGCCCGCGCGACCGAGCCGTCCGTCGAGGGCCTGCTGGATCTCGCGCTGGTCGCGAACCTCTCCGGGGACACCGGTGCCGAGGTCAGCGCGTGCGAGCAGGCGACGGTGCTCGCGCCCGACTCCGAGGTCGCCTGGGCGCGGCTCGCCCATGCGCTGGCGCGCACGGATCGGATCAGCGACTGCCTCGAGGCATGTGAGCGCGCACTCAAGCTCGCCGATGACCCGGAGGTCCGCGACCTGCGCGAACAGGTCGCCCGTCTCACCCCACGCGAGCTCGCCGCCTGAGTCCTTAGTGCGACGTCCGGAGCTCGTGCTCCGGGAGCAGGAACGACAGCACCACGATCAGCGCCGCGAGCGGCACGATGGCCACGAACACGGCGTGGGTCGCGTGTTCGAGGCCGCCGGCGACGAGCCGCGCGGTCAGCAGCGCGCCGAGGCCGGCGACGGCGAGGCTGCCGCCCATCGACCGGAAGAACTGGATCGCGGCCGTCGCGACGCCGATCTCGGTCATCGAGACCCGGTTCTGGGTCGCGATCACGAAGGTCTGGAACATCGTGCCCATGCCGAGGCCGACGATCGTGAGGTCGAGCGTGACGAGCACTCGCGAGCTGTCGCCGTCGAGCAGCGTGAGCAGGATGCAGCCGACGAGCACGAGGATCGAGCCGACGATCGGGAAGACCTTGTAGCGGCCGGTGTTGGAGATGTACCGGCCGGACGCGAAGCTCGCGGCCACCCAGCCGAAGCTGAGCGGGATCAGCACCACGCCGGACGAGGTGGCCGAGGAGCCGAGCACGCGCTGGACGTAGACCGGGACGTAGATCGTGATCCCGAACAGCACGCCGCCGATCAGCAACGCGGCGGCGGTCGAGACGCTGAACGTCCGGCCGCGGAAGAGGTCGAGCGGCAGGAGCGGCTCTCTCGCGTGGCGCTCGAGCAGGGCGAACACGGCGAGGCCGACGATCCCGATCGCGCCGGCGGCGAGCACCTGCGCCGAGTTCCACGCGTAGCTCGTCCCGCCCCAGGCGGCGGCGAGCAGGATCGCGGTCACGCCGACGCTGAGCGCGGCCGCGCCCGCGTAGTCGATGCTGTGCTCGCGCGGGACGTGCTGGATGTGCATCGTCTTCACGACGACGGCCAGCGCGAGGATGCCCAGCGGCAGGTTGATGAAGAAGATCCAGCGCCAGCTCGCGCTGTCGGTGAGCGTCCCGCCGAGCAGCGGTCCGGCGATCGCCGCGGTCGCCCACATCGCGCCGATGTAGCCCTGGTAGCGGCCGCGCTCGCGCGGGCTGAAGAGGTCGGCGATCGCCGCCTGGCTGAGCGGGATCAGGCCACCGGCGCCGACCCCCTGCAGGGCGCGGAAGGCGATCAGCTGCCCCATCGACTGCGCGAACCCGCAGAGCGCGGAGCCGACCAGGAAGATCGTGATCGCGACGACGAACAGGCGCCGGCGCCCGTAGAGGTCGCTCAGCTTGCCGTAGAGCGGGACGGTGACCGTGGTCGACAGCAGGTACGCGGTGACGACCCAGCTGAGGTCGTCGAACCCGTTGAGGTCGTCGGCGATCTCGGGCAGCGCGGTGGCGACGATCGTCTGGTCGAGCGCGCTCAGCAGCGTGGCGAGCATGATCGCCCCGAACGCGACCAGGATCTGCCGCTGCGACCGAGTTTCGGTGGTCATCGAACCACCGAGGGTAGCCCGGGGCAAAGATAGGGGGCGTTTCCCTATTTACGCGGGGTCAGAACGTCGCCAACCTCGGCGTGGTGAAGATCCTCCCCACCCTCATCGGCGCCGTCGTCCTGGCCGGCGCCCTCACCTCCACCGCCGGCGCGACCTCCTACCCGGTGCTGCCGCCGAAGGTTCCCGCCGAGATCCAGCCCGAGGCGGGCAACGTGCCGTTCGAGGTCGGCCACGCGCTCGGCGTGCAGATCTACCAGTGCAACGGCACCGCGTGGACCTTCGTCGAGCCGAAGGCCGTGCTCGTCACCAACCGCCTGCAGATCATCAACCACTTCGCCGGGCCGACCTGGCAGCACCAGGACGGCAGCTCGGTCGTCGGCGCGCTCGTCAAGCCGGTCACGGTCGACCCGAAGTCGATCCCGTGGCTGCTGCTCTCGGCCAAGACGACGACGGCCGGCAAGTTCGGCAACCGGCTGACGCAGACGACGTTCATCCAGCGCATCAACACGCGTGGTGGTCTCGCGCCCGACGCCTCGACGTGCACCGCGGCCAACGCGGGCGCCAAGAAGGAGATCCCCTACACGGCGGACTACTACTTCTGGCGCAAGGCCTGAAGCGCCGCGTCCAACTCCAGCAGCGCATGATCGAACGCGTCGTCCGGCTCCGGCCAGGCGGCGCGTTCGTCGTATTCGAACGGCCTTCCCGCGTTCGCCCGCCGCAGCGCGCCGACGTCGCGGGCGAGTTGGCCGAGCCGGCGTCGCGCCCGGGCCCGCCGCTCGTGCGCCGCCGCCGCGATCGTCCTTGCCGGGGCGAGACAGGCGTGCATCGCCTCGATCGCCTGCGCGCGGCGGATCGTGCGCAGCGGCGGCGCGATCTGCTCGAGCGCGTCGACCGCGCCGTCGAACCGGTGCGCCGCGCCGTCGTGGCCCGCGAGCACGTCGCTGAGTGCAGCGAGCGCGTCCGCCAGCCGCCGGCGCAGCACGTCGCTCGTCCGGACCGGCAGGACGAGCCACGAGACGGCGACGCCGATCGCCGCGCCGAGCAGGATCCCGACGAGCCGCTCGCCGAGCGCGCCGGTGACGCCGAAGTACCCGTTGAGCAGCGCGAGCACGGCGGTGATCCCCGCCGCCCAGTACGCGTAGCTGAGCGTCCGCAACAGCACCGCCACGCCGAGCACGACGAAGATCGCGACCACGGTCGCGGGTGAGCCCGCGCGGATGTGGCCGGCGACCGCGGTCGCCGCCGCCGTCCCGCCGAGCGCGCCGACGAGCCTGAGCCCGCTCTTGTGCACGACGTCGCCCCGCCCACGGTTCCCGCTGCACACGATGAACGCGGTCAGCACGACCCAACTCCAGTGGGTGGGGAAGAGCGCCCGCCCGAGCGCGAACGCCACCGCGAGCGCAAGCGCCATCTGCACGGCCATCCTCGTGCTCGCCAAACCTAAAGGCGGCCTGGCCCTCTTTAGATTCGCGGGCGCGGTGCGAGGTGCCGAATGCCGCGCTCGGCCTGGGTTCTCGTCGCCCAAACCTAAAGGCGGCCTGCTCCTCTTTAAGTTCGTCCAGGCCAGGGCGATGAGGGCGATCACCGGTGCCCAGAGGGTTGGGTCGCCGCCGCCGACGGCGGGCGTGGTGAGGAGGGCGATGAACGGGAGGGCGACGAGGGTGCCGGCGCGGGCCGCTGCGGGGCCGAAGCGGCGGAGGTAGATCGAGCCGCCGATCGCGGCGACGAAGAGGGCGTCGCCCGCGTCGGGGTGTGAGATCAGCAGGTGGCCGACGCCGCTCGCCGCGATCGCGACCAGCGGGAGGACGACGAGCGTGCGGACGCGATGGGCGCGGTCGGTGCCGCGTTGGGTCCGGTCGAGTGTGAGCGTCAACACGACCGCCAGGACCATCAGCTGCGCGTGCTGGTGGGTGAGGTGGGCGAGCAGCAGCGCGGTGCCGTACGCGCCGAGGACGGCGAGCATCGTGCCCGCGGCGGCCTTCGGATCAATCCTACGCACAACGTACGATTGAGCGGCCATGAGCAGTGAGTCTAGCGCTAAAGATGTACGCGAAGACGTAGTATCCGACCTGCGGCGTGGGACTCTGCGCCTCGCGCGCCGGCTGCGCGCCGAGCGTCCCGCGGGTGCGCTGAGCAACAACAAGGTGCGCGTCCTCGCCCACCTGCGCCACGCCGGACCGAGCACGCCGGGCGCGATCGCCGAGGCCGAGGCGCAGCGTCCGCAATCGCTCACACGCGTCTTCACGGAGCTCGAGCGCGCGGGGCTGATCATCCGCACCCGCTCGACCGAGGACCGCCGCGCGAGCGTGCTGGCGATCACGCGCGACGGTCTCGACGCGCTCGCCGCCGACATGGCGGACCGCGACGCCTGGCTGCGTGAAGCGCTCGCCGCCGACCTCACCGAGGCGGAGGTGCAGTTGCTCGCGATCGCGGGCCGGCTGATGGATCGCATCGCCTCGGCACCACGATGATGTTGACATGGCACCAAAGTGATGCCACAATGGTGCCATGGACCTTGGCCGATACGTCGAGAACATTCATGACCAACTGACCGCGACGGCCGCCACCGGCAGCGATGAAGCCCGTGCGCTGGCCGAGCGTCTCGTCGCACCGCTGGACGCGGCGCTGCGGCTGGCCCTGCAGGACGCGCTGGCGGCCGCTGCCGAGGAGATCACGGTCGAGCTCGCTCCGGGCTCCGTCGAGCTGCGCCTGCGCGGCCGTGAGCCGGAGTTCGTCGTCACCCCGCCACCGGCCGAGGTCGCACCGGAGCCCGAAGAGGCGCCCGCGTGGACCCCGCCCGCCGAGGACGACGACGGCGGCGTCACCCGCATCAACCTGCGCATGCCCGACCGCCTCAAGGCCCGCGTCGAGCAGGCCGCGGCCGCCGAAGGCCTCTCCGTCAACAGCTGGCTCGTCCGCGCGGCCTCCGCCGCCGTCGAGCGCCCCGCCCCCGACCCGCGCCGCGCTTCGCGCACGCCGCACAGCGGCCAGCGCTTCACGGGCTGGGCGCGCTGAAAGGACCCGAACCCATGCCTTCCTTCGATACCCCTGGCCCCATCACCCTCGCGCTCGAGATCGGCGTCGGCGACGTCCGCATCGTCGCCTCCGAGCGCACCGACACCGTCGTCGACGTCCGTCCGAGCGATCCCGCGAAGCCGGGGGACGTGACGGCGGCCGAGCAGGCGCGCGTCGAGCTCACCGGCGGCCGGCTGCTGATCAAGTCCGCGAAGACGTGGCGCCGCTACACGCCGCGCGGCGGTGCCGAGTCGATCGATGTCGAGATCGCGCTGCCCGAGGGCTCGCAGCTGCGGGCCGAGATCGCCCTCGCCACGGTGCACGCCACGGGCCGGCTCGGCGAGTGCCGGATCGACAACGGCTTCGGCGACGTCGCGCTCGACGAGACCGGTCCGCTCGAGGTCAAGACCGGCGGCGGCGAGATCAGCGTCGAGCACGTCGGCGGCGACGCGAACGTCAAGACCGGCACCGGCGCGATCCGGATCGGCGACGTCGACGGCGCCGCGGTGGTCAAGAACTCCAACGGCGACACCACGCTCGGCGACGTCGGCGGCGACCTGCGCGTCTCGAACGCCAACGGGCGCATCGCGGTCGGCGCCGTCGGCGGGACCGCGGTCGTCAAGACCGCCAACGGCGACATCGAGCTCGCCGAGGTCGTGCGCGGCTCCATCGTCGCCACGACCGCGGCCGGCAAGGTCGCCGTCGGTGTCCGCGAGGGCGTCGCCGCGTACCTGGACCTGAACACGGGCTTCGGCGCTGTCAACAGCGCCCTCGAGGCGACCGGTGCGCCCGGGGCGGGAGAGGACACCGTCGAGGTCAAGGTCCGCAGCGGGTTCGGCGACATCACGATCCGCCGGTCGGTGGTCACGACGTGACGGACGCCGTCAAGAACCGATGACTGCTGTTGCCGGCGCCGCGGCGCCGGCAAGGAAGTCACGCGCCGTTGCCAGGCGTGTCGAGGCGTCGGACCTCGACGCATGCCCTCCACCTGGGACTCTACCCCTGCGCGTGAGGCTGCGGTCGCTCAATCAGGTGAGCGGTCGCTGACCGGAGCGGAGACCGGCTCGGCGGACAGCATCTCATGGTCCGAGAGGAGGTCGGTCGGGCTCAGGACGAACACCTCGCAGATCATGTCCGGGTCCTGTTGGTTGCCGCTCATGAACCCGACCACAGCACGGCCCGTGGCGTGTTCGACGACCGCGGTGAAGCGCTCGCGCATGACCTCTTGGAACTCCATGCGCTGCGCGATCACGGCGTGTCCGCGGCCGCCATCGAGCAGCGTCTGTTCCACGCGCGTGAAGCCACCGCGCAGGAGGCAGACCACCAGGTCGTCGTAGTAGTAGGTCTTGGCTTGCGACGGGCCGCGGCCGTAGTACTCCTTCAGCAGGGCGACCATGCCGTCGGAGACTGCCGTGAGTACGTCGCCGTGCGTGCCGTGCAGACTTTGTGTGTCGTCGTCAGGCATCCGTGTCCGGAGCCTACTGGCCCGTGCCGGCCGCTTTGATACGGCCAACGCGCCAACAGCGCGCGCAGACGCACTCGACGACTCGGCTCGACGCCCGTGCAGCCCTTAGACTTCCGACGAGGGCATTGCACGGCGCGATCGGGATTCCCCGGTATCGCCGTCTGACTTCTGAATCGGCGTCGAGCGGTTTCGGAGGTCCGTGCTTTGTCTGCCTTCACATCGAATCCCGTGGTCGCGACCCAAGACACCGCGGAGCGGGAGAACTGGCATCGGACGGCTCGCGCCGGCGAGCAACGGCTGTTCGCGCGGCTGGCCGCCGAACACAGTCCTGCGGCGCGCGACGCGATCATGGAGCAGTTCATGCCGCTCGCCCGCAAGCTGGCGCGACGCTACCGCAACGTCGAGGACATCGAAGACCTCGAGCAGATCGCCGCGATCGGACTCATGAAAGCGATCGACCGCTTTGACCCCGAGCGCGGTCTGGCGTTCTCTTCGTTCGCCTTTCCGACCATCCTGGGCGAGCTCAAGCGCCACCTCCGTGATCGTGGCTGGTCGGTTCGGCCGCCGCGCGACATCCAAGAGCTCGTCGCACGTGTCGAGCAGTCGGCGAACCGGCTCGCATCAGACCTGGGGCGCTCCCCCACCGTCGGCGAGATCGCCGAGCACGTCGGGAACACGGTCGAGCAGGTCCTTGAAGCGATGGGGGCCGCGAACGCGCGCCATGCCGCTTCACTCGATCAACCCCGCGACGCCGACGGCCCCGGCAGCCGCGGAATGGAGATCGCGATCGACGACCCCGGCTTCGCGGCCATCGAGAACGCGGTGCTGGTCAACAGCCTGATGCATGACCTCACCCAGCGCGAGCTGGTGGTCTTGCATCTTCGCTTCCGCGAGGACCTCACGCAGGTGCGCATCGCCGAGATGGTCGGTCTCTCGCAGATGCATGTCTCGCGGATGATCCGCAGAGCCATCGAGAAACTGCAGGCGGCAGCGATGCCGGCGACGACCATCGAGCAGCCGTAAGCCTGTGTCCGTCCTGCACCCTCAGGCGCCGTCCGGCGATCGCTTCGCCGGCATCTGCGAACGCCTGGGCCTCGAAGACCCGGACCTGTTCGCGCCGCGTCGCGCCGCGGTCCTGTCGGCGTTCGAAGCCGTAGCGCGGCTGAACGCCTCACAACTTCGGACGATCATCCGCGCGCAACGGCCGCGGGTCACGATCCGAGCGCCGGACCACTCCGTGACCCTCAACCGCGAGTTGAGGACTGCTCTGAGCTGTTTGCGCGAAGAGGCCCGCGAGCAGGGCCGCCTGGTCGCGCTCGGCCAGGCGTGGGCGGGCTCGAACCAGCTGATCGCCCTCATGACGATGCGCCGTCCCGTTGTCACCCAGGTCGTCGCCAGCGCCGTCGCAGGCGAGGTCCTCTGCCGACTGCTCGACGATGTCCAACCGCGCCGGGTGCTCAGCCGCGAGGACGAGGATCTCCTGCGCCATCCGTGGCGTCAGGCACACCCCCTCCCCGCGTATTTCCGCGCCCGGCGCTAGGCGGGCGGCCTGCGATCAGGCGTTGGCGAGCTCGCGCTCGGCGGCGTTGAGCACGCCGGTGCGGTTCTTGTGCGCGCGCTCGTAGGTGCGGACCTGCTGGACGCGCTCGTCATCGCCTTCGGAGAGGACGGCGACGATGTCGGACGCCGTCAGCTCGTCGTATCCGGGCCACGGCTCGTCGCCGCGCAGTGAGGCGACGCGGTTCGTGACCGTGGTGCGGTCCTGGTTCTTGCGCTCGTACGCGTCGACCTTCGCCAGGTCGACCTGCGAGAGCTCGGTGAGCCGCTCGACGATCTCCTGCGCGGTGAGCGAGTCATAGCGGGCGATCGCGAGATCGCTCTCGGACGCGACGGCGCCCTTGATCTCGCCTTCGGCGCGGGCGACGCCCGGCACCTTGCGAGCCTGGCGCGCGGTGCGCTTGGCCGCCTTGGCCGTCGTCTTGGCGGCGTCCTTGGTCGCCTCGCCGGCGTCGCGGACCGCGTCCGCGGCGCCCGTCGTGGTGACGTCGTAGGACGGCTGGTCCTTGAACTCGGCACGCACGACGGCGTCGGTCAGCTTCGGGATCTCGCGCTGGACGCGGGCGAGCATCTTCTCCTCGTCGGCCAGGATCGAGGCGGCCAGCCGGGCCGTCTGCGTGTCCCCGACGGACGACGCGAGCCGCTCGAGCGCCATGTAGGTGGCGATCTCCAGCGCTTCGCTCGAGTACGCGTCCTTGCTGTTCTTGAGCACCTTCTCCTCGCCGCCGGAACCGCGCAGGAGGTTGAACGGCGTCTTGCCGAGGGCCACGACCTGGCCGGCGGCGGTCCCGACCAGTCCGACGACGGCGGTCAGCGGGTTGGATCCCTGACCTAGCGCCTTCAGGCGCTGGCCGACGCGGTTCGCGTGGTCGCGAGTCTGGTCGAGGTGGGTCTCGAGCGCGGTGCGATACTCGCCGCGCGGGGTCATCGCGATCTGCGCTTGCAGCTCGCGCACCAGCGCGTGCTCCATCTCATGCGCCTCGTTGAGGTACTGCACGACCTTCTGCTGCTGCTTGGACTCACTCATGAGTCGTCCTTCCGAAGTCTGGGGCGTGGATCTTGCGGACGGCGACCGTGAGGATCGTCACGTACAGCCATGCCGGCGACGACGAGGTCACCGGCGTTCGCAAAGAGAGAAGCGCGGCGAGGTGCTCGTGCGCTTCCTCGTCCAAGCCTTACCGGGACGGTGGACCGTCAAACGCGCGTTCGCCCTCTGTGTCCTCGCTCACAGCGAACGCATGTTCCTGCGCGACCACCGGGATACGCCCGAGCTGGTGCAACTCGGCCGCGATCAAGGCCGGGAGCTCCCGCACCTCGGGTAGCGCGTCCGGGTCGGCGTAGCAACCGAAGAAGAGCTCCTGGCGGTAACGCACCATTCCGATCGCGAGCGCATGCCCCTGGGCGATGGGTACGACGGAATAGACCTCTTCGAGCCCGCATCCCAGGAGGTAGAGCGAGCCTCTCGGGGCCGGCGACTGCGACACGGTCAGATTGAACTGCCGCGGCGCGGCCATCGCCTTGGCGGCCGGCGATCGCAGCGGTGCGGGCAGCAGTCCCGCCGCCCGATAGAGCGTCCGCGTGCCCATCGGCCGGTCCGTCTCCTTGAGCCGTTGGGTCTGCTCGCGCACCCAGTGCAGTCGGTCCAGGGGTGAGTCCAGATGGACGGGCAGCGCGATCGTGATCATGGAGATCTGGTTGCCGGCGGCGGTGTCGCCGTGGCGGCGCATGCTCACGGGAACCATCGCCTTCAACGGTCTGAGCGGCGGCTGGTCGCCGTTTGGATGCAGGAGCGTTCGCACCGCGCCGGCGACGGCGGTGAGGCCGACGTCGTTGAGGGTGCCGCCGGCGCGTCGCGCGGCTCGGAGCTCGTCGCGCCGTGCGTGGTAGCCGACCAGCGTGCGACGCGCGCCGATCGGGACGTTGAGCGCGCTCGGGGGCGCCGGTGACAGGGCCTCCTCGGCGGCCGCGCCCAGCACGCGCCTGGCGTCGCGGAGCGCGTTGGACGCGGTCGTCTGCGCGTGTGCGGCGGCGCTCGCCCCGGTGCGCAGCGCGCCCACGCCATCGGCGAACCCTCGCGTGACCGCGTCGAGCGCCCAACCGACTCGACCCGGTCGCCCTTCGGGCTGCCAGGGGACCGCATCCTGCGACGCCAGGTCGGGCTCGGCGTCGAGGATCAGGCTGACGATCTGCAGCGCGGCCAGTCCATCGACGAGCGCGTGATGGATCTTGCCCACCATCCCCACCCGTCCGTCCTCGAGCTGAGGAACCAGGAAGATCTGCCAGAGCGGCCGCGACCGGTCCAACGGCGCGGAGAGGACCGCCGAGCGCAAGGCCTCGAAGCTCGCGCCGCTGACCCGGTCGTCGGGCGGCGTCAGCTCCACGATGTGAGCCCGGAGGTCGAAATCGACGTCGTCGATCCACCGGGGCTCGGACAGACCCAAGGGCGACGGGTCCAGCCGCCAGCGACACCACGGCACCTCGTGCAGCCGTCCGGCCGCCCGCTCGCGAAGCGCCTCGACCGACGGGCGAGGACGGCCGGATGGCGCCGCGAACACCGCGCTGAATCCGACGTGCATGTGCGACCGCGCGGACTCCAGGCGCAGGAACGAGCCGTCCAATGGGGACAGACGCCTGCCGTGCTCTGCCTCGGAGGCGTTGGCTATTGAAGACGGTTCCGTTCGAGACAGGGTAGACCCCGGGCATCGGTGTCCGGGCGACCGCGTACCCTCGACCGGGTATGCGCCTGATCGTCGCCCGCTGCTCCGTCGACTACACCGGCCGCCTGACCGCACACCTGCCGGAGGCGCTCCGCCTGATCATGCTCAAGGCCGACGGATCTGTGCTCGTCCACGCCGACGCGGGCGGCTACAAGCCGCTCAACTGGATGACGCCGCCGACGGCCGTGATCGAGGAGGGCGACACGATCACCGTGCGCAAGGTCAAGGGCGATGACGCCCTGGAGATCACGCTGCACGAGGTCGTCTCCGACGTCACCCACGTGATGGACTTCGACGCCGATCGCCTGTCGAAGGACGGCGTCGAGGCCGATCTCCAGGTCGCGCTGGCCGAGGCGCCGCACTTCTGCGGCGAGGGTTTCCGCCTGGTGCGCCGCGAGTGGCCGACCGACATCGGCCCCGTCGACCTCATGTGCCGCGACTCAGCCGACGGGTGGGTCGCGGTCGAGATCAAGCGCGTCGGCACGATCGACGCCGTCGAGCAGCTCTCTCGCTACCTCGAGCGCATCCGCCAGGACCCCGGCAAGGCCGACTGCCGCGGCGTCCTCGCCGCCCAGAGCGTCAAGCCGCAGGCTCGCGTCCTGGCCGAGTCGCGCGGCCTGTCCTGGGTCGAAGTGGATCTGGCAGAGCTGCGCGGCGAGCGCGAACCCGCGCTGACCCTGTTCGCGTAAGCATCGCGGCGGGCCGCTCCGATCAGAACGTTCATTCGCCGTTGAGGGTGAGGATGAGCGAGCGGGCGCCGCCGCGGTCGCGGTGCTCGCACAGGTAGATGCCTTGCCAGGTGCCGACGGCGAGTCCACCGCCGCTGACCGGGATCGTCAAAGAGGGGCCGAGCAGCGAGGCCTTGATGTGGGCGGGCATGTCGTCGTCACCCTCGAGGGTGTGCGTCCAGTAGCGGGCGCCCTCGGGGACGGCCTCGTTGAACCAGGTCTCGAAGTCGTCGCGCACGTCCGGCGAGGCGTTCTCGTTCAACGTCAGCGAGGCCGACGTGTGGCGGATGAAGACGTGCAGCAGCCCGGCCCGCAGCGAGCGCAGCTCGGGCAGCGCCTCCAGGACGTCGCGCGTGATCAGGTGAAAGCCGCGTGGACGCGGGCGCAGAGTGATCTCTCGCTGGACCCACATGCGGGCCTACGGTACCTAGCCGCGCAGGCCGCGGATCCAGGGTCGATCGCGGTCCGTCGCGACGTTGTCGTCGAGCGAGAGCCGCAGGCCCTCGGGAAGTTCCGGCGTCGGCCGGACCGACGCGGTGAAGGCGGACGCGGCCTCGGTGAGCGAGTGCGCCCGCCCGGCTGCGCCACGCGTCGACGCCCGCTGGGTCCTCGCCGGCGCGGGTCGCTCACGTCGAGGCGGGAGAGCGGCCTGGACCGGCGGCTCGGCGGGGGCGACCGGCTGCGCGGTCCGCACGCGCGCACCGGCCTCGTGGTTCTCGAGATCCGCGGCGCGGCCGCCGACCTCTCTCAGCATCCGGTCGCGCTCCGCCGATGGTGGGAGGCGCGTGAGCTGATCTCGTAGCGCTCGCAGCTGCTTGAGCCGGTCGCGATCGTCCATGGCGCCTTCCCTGTCGATACCCGTCCAGTCCGTATCGGCACGTCAGGCGCGGAGCTTTAGCCCGCGCGCTGGAGTTGGCGCGTCGGCAACACAGCAGCTCGTGGCGTCTGCGGCCTATCGGTCACGCAGCACGCGCTCGTAGACGGCCAGGTAGTCGTCCACCATGCGGTCGGCCGAGAAGCGTCGCTCGGCGGTCTGACGGCAGACCGCACGGTCGAAGCGCTGCGCGCGGTCGACACCGGCGACGGCCTCGTCGACGGTGTCGGCGAGGACCCCCGTCACACCGTCTTCGATGAGCTCCGGCATCGATCCGCGGGCGCGGGCGACGACGGGCGTCCCGCAGAGCATGGACTCCACGACCGCGAGGCCGAACGGCTCCGCGAACGCGACCGGGTGCAGGAGACATGCGGCGCCGCCCAGAACCTCGGCGCGCTCGGCCGGACCGACCGATCCGAGATATCGCACGGCGTCGCCGTCGATGTGCGGTTCGATCTCCTCGGCGAAGTAGCGCTCGTCCTGCACCGGGCCGCACAGGGTCAACCGCCGGCCGGAGGCCCGGGCGATCTCGATCGCACGGGCCGTGCCCTTGTCAGGGTGGATTCGCCCGAGGCAGACGAGCCCGTCGCCAGAGGTGTGGGAGAACGGGAGCGTCGCGACGTCGACACCATGATGGACGGTTGCGACGTACTCCAGCGCGTCCGCACGGTCGGCGTCGGAGATGGAGACGAACGCGCTCCGCGAGCGCAGGTAGGCCGGCAGGATCCGCGGTGACGAGAACCCGTGGATCGTGGTGACCATCGGTGTTGCGGACAGGCTCGCGAACGCCAGCGGCAGCCAGTCGAGGTGATTGTGGATCAGGTCGAAGTCCGCCGAGCGCCTGAGTGCGTGGGCGACGTGGAGCGCCTCCCACACGCGACCGTCGAGCTCGCGGTCCTCCTCGTACGGGCGTGCGCAGACGCCGTCGAGCTGTGCGGAGGTGATCGAGTCGAGCGTGGCGAACAGCGTCACGTCGACGCCGCGGCGCGCCAACCCGTCGGCGAGCAGCCCGGTCACCGCCTCCCACGGGCCGTAGGCGCGCGGAGGGGTGCGCCACGCGATCGGCCCGAGCAGCGCAAGTCTCATCCCGGCAACGTGACCTGAAGGCCGGCGGCGTCGAGCGCGTGCAGCGCTTGCAGATACGCGAGCGTCGACTCGGCGCCCTCGTTGCCGTTGACCGCCGTCGCTCCAAGGCCGTCATGGCAGCCGCCGGTGGCGAAGTCGTAGACGGACAGCCGCAGGCGGTTGCGGCCCAGGAACCACTCGAAGGCCCGAACCGCGTCGCGGCCACACGCCGGGTCGCCGGTCACGACGAAGGCTTCTACCTCGGCTTCGACGAGCGCGGCCGCATCGAGCGGCTGCTCGTCTCCGTCGCCGGGACGTGGCTGCCCGCGCCGGCGACCGTGGTGTCCGACCAGCTGGAGCCACTCGCCGTCGATGTTGCACTCACGGGCGTACCACTTCAGCGCCCGCACGCCCTCGCTGATCAGGTCCGCGTCGCCCAGGCGGGCGCCCGCGGCGATCAACGCCTGCGGCAGCCGGGCGTTGTCGTAGGTCAGGGCGTCCTCGGACCAGTACCAGGCCTCGGTCGCGTTGGCCCGCTGCAGGTCGACCAGCCTTCCGGCGAGCGTCCGCAGGACGTCGGTTGCCGCGTCGCCCAGCTCGTCGTCGCCGGCACGTGCCAGCCCGATCGTCGCGAAGGCGATGGAGCGCGGCCAGCGCAGCTCGAGCAGCGCGGTCAGCATCTCCTGGAGCAGCTCCACGCTCGGCCGGCGAACGGCGTCCCCCGTGCTCGCCGCGATGACCTCGCCGAGCGCCCAGGCGGCGCGGCCGAGGTGATCCCCGGCATGCGGCGCGTCCAGCCAGCGGCGGTCGTAGGACATGAAGTTGCGCATGCCGCGTGCCTCCGAGCTCCACGCGTGACGCAGGAAGCCGAGGCTCCGGGCCAGCATGCGGTGATGGCTCTCGGCGCCGGTCGTCCGCGCCAGCCCGAGCGCGACGATCGCCAGGCGTGCGAGGTCGTCGGTGCAGTAGCCCGAGCCGCGCTGCGGCACCGCGCCGTCGGCGTGCTGGATGATGCCGACGTCGTCGACCATCGTCAGCAGGTGCGACAGCCGGGCGCGAGGCAGGGTCGCCGCGAGCGCGAGCCGCGGGGCGCTCGGGGGGCCGAGCGCGATGGCTTCGCTCAGCACATCCGCGGTCTGCCGGCCGACCTCGGGCCAGGCGAGCCGGGCGCCGACGGTCCGGGCCTCGGCGCGCGTGCGCTGCAGCCGGTCCGGGTCGTCGAGCAGGCTCGTGACCGCCGACGCGAGCGCGGCGGGATCGTCGAAGTCGACGAGCACGCCGGCGCCCGAACCGAGGAGATCCTCCGCGTAGTAGTACGGCGTGGAGACGGTGGCGCAGCCCGCGACGACCGCGAACGTCAGCGCGCCCGACACGATCTGCTCGCGCGACCGGTACGGCGTCAGGTAGATCGTCGTGTCGGCGAGCATCTCCGCCAGGTCGTCCAGCTCGAGGAAGCGATCGTCGAACACCACGTGCTCGGTCAGGCCGAGGTCGCGCGTCAGCCGTTCGAGCGAGATCCGGTATTCCTCGCCGTGCAGCTTGGCGACCTCGGGATGGGTCCGTCCGGCGATCACGTACAGCGCCGTCGGGTGCCGGGCGATGATCGCGGGCATGGCCGCGATCGCGACCTCGATTCCCTTGCCGGGCGAAATGAGACCGAAGGTCGAGAGCACGTGACGATCGGTTCTCGGACCGTTCGCCCGGACGCCGGGAAGCAGCTCTGGCGGGCCGCCGTGCGGCACCACGCGGACCCGCTCCGGTGGCGCGAGACGCGCCGCGATGATCATCCGGCGCGCCGTCTCGGTGAACACGCAGATGAGCGTCGCGAGACCGCAGAGCGCCCGCAGCGTCTCGGCTTGGCGGACCGACGGCGCCGACAGGACCGTGTGCAGCGTGAGGACGATCGGCTGCCGGACGCCGGCGGCCAGCGACAAGATGTGCGCGCCGTCGTCGCCGCCGAAGATCCCGTACTCGTGCTGGATGATGACGACATCGTCACCGCGACGCTCCAGCACGCGCGCGGCTGCCGCGTAGTCGCCGCGCTGGTCCTGGCGGATCCGGGTGACGACCTCGCCCGGACCCTCGACCACCTCATCCCGGACGATGGCCGCGATGTCGATCGCGGACACGCCGTCGGCGCCGAGCAACGCGTCACGGAGGTCTCGCGAGAACGTCCCGATCCCGCAGATGCGGGGCGGGTAGGTCGACACGACCCCGACACGGATCGCCGTCGCCGGCGCGGTCGCGTCTCGGGGAACGTGTGCGGGCCGAGCGGCGCCGGCGATCACCGATTAGGAGACGCGCTTGGTGACGGGCTCGGGCTCGACGGCCACGGGCCCGGGAGCGGGGGCCGGGGCCGGGGCGGGTTCCTCGCGCCCGATCGCGCGCTTGAACAGTTCGGTGATCCGGGTGATGGGTGAAGCCATGGTTGGCTGCTTTCTCGCTCCGTCCGAAGGCAGTCGCCGGAAAGACGGAGCACGAGGTCCCGGCGAGGCCGCAGGGCTCGGGGCCCCGCGCCACTCACCATGACAGGTGACGCGTGCGGGCGGAACGGACCTCCGGGCCAGGCGTCGTCGATTGACGAACGGGGTAACGTCAACTGTGGAGGGCACCATCGTGCGGTCGGCCGCTTCGGGCCGGCACCACCATCTGACTTCCGGCGCTCCCAATTCCATCCCTCCGGAGGTCGTATGCCCCAGTCACTCTCCAGCGCGGTCGCGACTCCGCGGTCGGAGACTCCGGAGACCGTTCCCATCACGAACGAGACGTCCGAGCGGATCGTGAGGACGATCGTCGTCGGACTCCCGCCGGCCGCGCTGCTGTGCGCGGGCTGGCTCGCGTGGGGCGGAACGCTGCATTGGCAGGATCTCGTGGTGCTGGCGATCACTTACACGCTCTCGGGATTGGGCGTGACCGTCGGGTTCCATCGCCTGTTCACGCACCGCAGCTTCAAGACGACACGCTGGGTGCGCGCCGTCCTGGCGATCCTCGGCTCGACATCGGTTGAGGGACCGGTGATCGAGTGGGTCGCCACACACCGCAAGCACCACAACTTCTCCGACCGCCCCGGCGATCCGCACAGCCCGCACGTCGACCAGGCGGATGGGTGGCGCGGCGCGGTTCGCGGGCTCGTGCACGCGCACATCGGTTGGATGTTCCGCGGCAAGGACATGGCCAACCCGCGGCGCTACGCGCGCGATCTGCTCGCCGACCGGGACCTGCGGGTGATCAGCCGCCTGTTCCCGCTCTGGGTCGTGCTCGGGCTGGCCTTGCCGTTCGGCTTGGGCCTCGCGCTGACGGGCACGCTCGTCGGCGGCCTCACCGGGCTGCTGTGGGGCGGTGCGGTGCGGGTGCTCCTGCTGCACCACGCCACGTTCTGCATCAACTCCCTGTGTCACTTCTTCGGCCGGCGGCCGTTCGCGACCGGCGACGAGTCCCGCAACCTGGCCTGGCTGGCTCCGATCGCGTTCGGCGAGGCCTGGCACAACAACCACCACGCCTTTCCGACGTCGGCGCGGCACGGACTCGGGCGCTGGCAGATCGACCCCAGCGCTTGGCTCATCGTCGGTCTCGAGCGCTGCCGCCTTGCCTGGGACGTCGTCCGGATCAGCCCCACCGGCCAAGAGGCCAAGCGGGTCCGATGAATCCGCTACCGTCACTCCGACGGCGTGCACCGGTTCGAAGCCTCGAAGCGGCTGACCGCGCGGCGTCGAGAGAGGCGAGCATGGCTCATTCGGAGTGTTTGGCCCGCAGGGCGCGCGTGCGGCGACCACACGCGGGGCGATGATGGTTCGGCCGACGTTCCTCGCCAGGCTCGAAGACGGGCCGCTCAACGGCACCAAGGTCGTGGTCGAGTCGCTCGAAGGCCGTCCGCCGCTGACGCTCGATCTGCCGAGCGTGGACGGCGGCGCAGCGTGTCGGTACTGCCTCGAAGGCCTGGTCCAGAGCGGCGACTCGGCGACCTACACCTTCCTCTACCGCGTGTGATCGATGCGCTTCTTGCGTCGCAGGAGGAAACCCGTCCCGGCGCCATCCGCGCCCGAGGCACGCCGCCCGCTTCCGGCCGCTCCCGTCGCGCTCGCCCCGGATCTCACCGAGCTCGAGGACCAGGCCCGCTATCACCGCGACCGGGTCGCGCTCTATCGCGCCCGGATGCACGGTTCGCAGCCGACCAGCGTCGGGCGGCTCGAAGAGCTCGAACGCGCCTCAGCCGCGGCGGACGAGCGCTTGCGCACCGCCCGGCGAGTGGGCCACGTGTAGACGCGATCGGAACGCCGCGCTCATCCCATCACGATCGGTTGATCGGTCTCGGCGCGAATCGCCCACGCGATCCGCGACCGGCGTGAGCTCTCGTCGGCGACCTCGATCTGGAACAGCGGGTGGCCGAGCCGGATGAGCTCGGCGCAGGCCGCCGCCATGCGCTCCTCGCGGATCGCCGGCCAGGATGCGATCAGCCCCGGGCTGGTGGGATGCTCCTCAGCCCGCTTGTACAGCGCTCGAACCAGCTCGGACAGCGCGGCTTCGCTGAACTCGTTGCGACCACTGGGCATCGCGAGGGACCCTGGTGGCTACTCGCCGGCGTGGCGGTCGGCGCGCGCCGCGCGCTCGAGCCGCCGCGCCGCACGGGTCACGTGCTCCGTGCCGCGGCGCCGGATCAGCAGCGCCCGCTCGGCGGCGATGCCTTCGGCGGTCGTGGCCGAATCACGGCCCTGTCGTGGAGGTTCCGCCTGCTTGGTGGCAGCGCGAAGGTGCTTGGACTGACTCATCGAGTCGTCCTCCAAATCTTTCGAGGATCAAAACGCTCGCCTGGCTCGGACGCGGGTCTTCAGCGGTGGCACGAGCTACGAGCGCTTCGAATACTACCGGTCGCGGCTCAAGGAGCGCGCAACCGAACGGGCGACCTGCTCGCGTGAACGAGCCCCGACCGCCCCGGTGATCGCTTCGCGCCAGCGATCGTCGTCGACCGGGTCGACGTCGTCGAGCCCGAGGTCGCGAAGCAGCGCCGCGCGGTCGAGGTGGCCGGCGATCTCCTCGGCCCGCCGCCGCGCCGCGACGTGCTGCGCTCGGTGCAGCGGGGTGCGACCCTCGCTCGCCGACAGGCTCAGGAGATCCGCGGCGACCAGCGGGACCGCCCGCCGGGCGCATTTCTCCCACGGGGCGTCGGCCGCCGAGTCCACGACGACCTGGCGCACGACGCGCCAGCCCGCGTGATGGGACTCGCAGCGGGTGACGAGGAAGTTCGCGAGCGCGTCGGCGAGGATCTGCGCGTCGGGCTCGGAGCCGTACGTGTCGAGGTGGCGAAGGGCCGCGCCGACGTGGCGACCATCCTGGACGGCGCGGGCGAGCTCGCGCGCGCCGCGCCGCGGGCGCCAACGGGTATCGGTGCGTGTCAAGTCACCATCAGCCTAGGGGATGCGCGCGACTCGCATGTCCACCTTGTCTCCGCGGAACGGCACGCCCTCCTCTTCGAGCAACGCGCGTTGACGCTCGCCCTTGGCGAGTGAGCCGTCGGCGCGCACGATCCGCCACCACGGCACGTCCTCATGCGTCGATGCCAGCACCGTGCCGGCGAAGCGCGGCGCGCCGGGGGAGACGTCCCCGTACGCCCGGACGAAGCCCTCGGGCGTCGCTCGCACCCGCTCGAGCACGTCGTCGCGCCTACTGTGTGAACGATGCGCCATGGGACCTATTCAATCGTGGCCCTCGATCCGACCACCGGTGAGCTCGGGGTCGCGGTGCAGTCGCACTGGTTCAGCGTCGGCCCGCTGTGCGCGTGGGCGCGGGCGGGGATCGGCGCCGTCGCGACGCAGTCGGTGGTCGAGCCGGCCTACGGACCGAACGCGCTCGACCGGCTCGCGGACGGCGACGGGTCGGCCGATGCGCTCCAAGCGCTGCTCGCCGTCGACCCGCTCGCCCACGTCCGCCAGGTCGCGGTGATCGACGTCCGGGGCGCGATCGCCGCCCATACCGGCGAGGGCTGCATCGCCCATGCCGCCCACGTGGTCGGCGAGCACCATTGCGCGCAGGCCAACATGATGGCCCGCGACACCGTCCCGCAGGCGATGTCCGACGCCTTCACCGGGGCCACGGGCCCGCTCCGCGACCGCCTGCTGCGCGCCTTGGAGGCCGCCGAGGGCGAAGGCGGGGACATCCGCGGCCGCCAGTCGGCGGCGATGGTCGTGGTCCCCGCCGACGGCGAGCCCTGGCGCCGCACGATCGACCTGCGCGTCGAGGACCACGCGGCCCCGCTCGAGGAGCTGCGCCGGCTCCTCGTCCTTCAGCGGGCATACGAGCTCGCCGGCGCCGCCGACGAGCTCCTCGCCGCAGGCCGCGCCGACGAGGCGGGCCTCCTCTACCGCCAGGCGGCCGAGCTCGCCCCGGACTCGGACGAGCTCCTCTTCTGGTCGGGTCTCGCGCTTGCGCAAGCGGGTGACCTCAACGCCGGTGTCGCCGCGGTGCGCAGCGCCGCCGGGGAGAACCCGAACTGGCTGGTCCTCCTCGAGCGGCTCTCACCGGAATTCGCCCCGGCGGGAGCCGCCGTGCGCGCCGCCCTGTAGCCGCAGCCACGCGCTCGTGCCGACCGCGAACGGATAGCCCGCCTGAGCCGGCACGACGGCGCGGAAGCGGGCCTTCGTGCGCCGATAGGACGTCGCGAAACGCCCGTCGAGGCCGGCGCGCGCGGTCCCGATGGTCGTCCAGCGCGAGCCGGCCACGCTCCTCTCGATCCTCACGATCAGCCCGCCTACGGGTATGCGGCCGCCGCGAACCGCCCCGGACAACCGCACGCGGGTCGCGCGCAGCGTCACGCGCGGGCGGACCTGCAGCTCGAGCGGGACGGTCGAGAGGAACCTCGTGGCCTCGGAGTCGGCGAAGTACCCCAGCCGCAGCGCGCGCGACGGTCCTCTGGGGACCTCGAACGTCACGGTCCCGTCGGCTGTCGTCCGGCCCGACGCCACCGCGCTCCAGACGGCGGTGCCGGACACGCGTTGCAGGAGCGAGACCACGGCGCCGCCGATCGGCCCCGAGGCGTTCACCAGCCTCCCCTCGATCGTCGGCATCTGTGGGAAGGTCGTCGTCACGGCGAGCGCCCGGCGGTTCCCAGGGCGCGTGAACAGGCCCGTGAGCCCGGCCGTCCGACTCGCTCCGGAGCCGTTCGGCACGTACCCGGCACGATCCCCGAGCGGGTTGGACAACCCCGCGACACCACCCAGGTCAAAACGCCGCCGGGTGGGATCCGAGAGCACCTCGATCTGCCCGCGGTAGAGCGATCGCTTGTTGCCGGCGGCGTCCTCCACGATCGCCTCGACCAGGTGCGAGCCCGGGACCAGCGCGTTCAGGTCGAACGCGATCCGCCCCGCGACCTCCGGCCGGCAGGGCACGACGTAGTCGAACTCATAGTCCGATCCCGCGCCGGGCATCGCGTCGCGGCACCGACCGTCATTGGAGTCGGGGACCTCTTGGACGACGGTGGCGCCGTCCACGATCAGCCACTGCCGATAGATCCCACTGCCGCCGTCGGACGCGTGGTACGTCAGATCCGCGACGCCCCAGACCGGCTGCCCGCTGACGAGCGAGCCACCCACGTCACCGACCCGAGGATCGCGGTCGTCGAGCAACGTGATCGTCGCGGCCTCGACCGTCGCGCCGTCCGGCCCGGCGCAGGCGAGCTCGTGGCACTCGACGCTGAGCGAGATCCCACCGCCGGCCAGACCGGCGGCGCTGACGACCTGCGGCGACTCACACGGGGTCAGGCGATCGCAGATGTCCCGAATGTGGTCGGTCGGGCTGTCGAGCCGGAAGACCGCCGACGCGATCGACACGGAACGCCGAACGCTGAACCCGACGAGCGACAGCTCGGGGTTGGACTCCGACCAGCTCAGCGACGCGGAGAAGCCCGGCGGCGCGAGGTCGACGCGGCACGACGTCGCCGACCACCCATCGGACGGTGCCAACGACCCATCGGGCCGCTGGCAGGCGAACTGCTGGTAGGTCCCGGCGTGGGCGGGAGCAGGCGTGGCGAGCAGACACAGGCCCACCAAAAGGGCGCGGCCCGCATTCAGCGGGCCGCGCGACACGTATCTGAAGTGCGGCATGCCTCTGATAGGCATGCCGCAAAGAAGTTCGCCCCCTTAGATCAGCAGATGACCTGCAGGTGGAACGACGTGGGTGCGGTCGCGTTGACGACGACCTTCGTGGGATCGCTGGCCGCCTGCACGGCGAGGGCCTGCGGGGTCGGGCCGACCGGGGTCGCCGTGTAGGAGCACTTGCTGACGTCCTTGGCGAACGTGACCGTGTAGTCGTTGCCGGTCTGCGAGACGTTCTGGCCGGTGCCGACGCCACGACCGGTCGCGGTGGTGTTCCCGTTCGTCACGATCGCGGTGAAGAACCCGTTCGTGATCGAGTCCTGCGTCGTCTTGAGGTCGGCGGCGGAGGCGAAGTCGGCGGCCTCCTTGCCGTCGACGCGGTCGGCGTTCAGGCCGGTGGCGACGCCCGTGGCGTTGGTGGTGAACGGTGCGCCGGTCGTCGAGCCGGTCTCGATGCGCCCGCCCTCGGGGCCGACGGTGTTGAACTCGAAGGCGCGGCCGCCCTTGAGGTTGACGGACTTGATGCAGGGCTCGTTGCCTGTGGCGGAGCGGCAGCCGTAGATGGCGCCACCACCGTCGCCGTCCTTCTTGTTGGACTGGCGGGTGCCGTAGGTGGAGTTGTTGGCGATGATCTCGGTCTCGGTGCTGAGGGCGAGCGCGGGGTTGCTCGAGGGGTTGCGCTTGCCGAGCAGCAGGTTCCGGCCTTCGCCGAAGCCCATGGCGACGGAGGGAACACCGATCGCGAGGATGAGAGAGCAGACGATCGCGGCGCGACCGGAGAAACGGAGCTTCTTCATGCACCTTGCGACACCAGCCCCGCAACAGAGTTGCGGGGCTGCAAGGCGTCTGTCAGGCAGCTACCGCTCGCCCGGCTGCTTGGTGGGATTCACCGAAACCGGCACCGAGAGATCGAGCGCGGTGCGGATGATCCGCGTCTGCTCGACGGTGTGGGCGGCGGGGTAACCCTCGCCCGGCGAGGCGCGCTCCGGCCGGCCGACGTACCCGAACTCGATCTCCGTCGGGAGGATCTGGAGCAGTCGGGGCGACATGTGCGCGCGGGCGCCCATGTTGCGCGGCTCCTCCTGGACCCACACGACCTCGCGCAGGTTCGGGTAGCGCTTGACCTCCTCGAGGATCTGCGCCTGCGGGAACGGATACAAGAGCTCGACGCGGGTGATCGCGACGCCCTCGTTGTTCTCGCGGGTCGCGTGGCCCTTGAGGTCGTAGTAGATCTTGCCGGTGCAGAGCACGAGGCGGTGCACCTTCTCCTCGTCGATCCGCGGCTCCGCCAGCACGGGGAAGAAGCGCGAGTCCGCGAGGTGCTCGATCCGCGACGTCGCCTGCGGCAGGCGCAGGAGCGACTTCGGGGTCATGATCACCAGCGGGCGCTGCTTGGCCACACGCGCCTGACGGCGCAGCAGGTGGAAGTACTGCGCCGGGGTCGTGAGGTTGGCGACGCGGATGTTGCCCTCGGCGGCCAGCATCAGGAAGCGCTCCAGGCGACCGGAGGAGTGCTCCGGACCCGAGCCCTCGTAGCCGTGCGGCAGCAGCAGCGTCAGACGCGTGGTCTGGCCCCACTTCGACAGCGCGGAGACGATGAACTGGTCGATGATCACCTGGGCCGAGTTCACGAAGTCGCCGAACTGGGCCTCCCAGAGCACGAGCGTCTCCGGCGCCTCCATCGAGTAGCCGTACTCGAAGCCGAGGCAAGCGATCTCGCTCAACGGCGAGTTGTGCAGCTCCATCGGCGCCAGCGCGCCCGGCAGCGACTGGATCGGCGAGATCCGCTGACCGGTCTTCGGGTCGTGCAGCACCAGGTGACGCTGGGAGAACGTGCCGCGCTCGGCGTCCTGGCCGGTGAGACGCACCGGCGTGCCCTCGGTCAACAGCGACGCGTACGCGAGCGTCTCGGCCTGGGCCCAGTCGATCCCGCCCTCGGGCCCGACGGCCGTGCGTCGGCGCTCGAGCTGCTTGATCAGCTTCGGGTGGACCGTGAAGCCGTCCGGCACGCGCAGCAGCTCGTCGTTGAGCGTCTGCAGGCGCTCGGTCGAGACCGCCGTCTTGACCTCGGGGGAGGCCGAGCGGTCGAGTTCGTAGCCGCCGGTCGGCTGCTCGTCGCCCGCGCCCGCCAACTGCTCCTTGAGCTCGCGATGGCGCCGCGCGAGGTCGTCCCAGATCTCCGTCTGGATCTGGTCGGACTCGTCCTGCGTGAGCGTGCCGTCGTTGACGAGCAGCGCCGCGAACAGCTCACGCACCGGCTTCTTGGCCTTGATCTTGGCCGTCATCTCGGGCTGCGTGTACGCGGGCTCGTCGGCCTCGTTGTGGCCGTAACGGCGGTAACCGATCAGGTCGATCAGGACGTCGTGGCCGAACTCCTGGCGGAACGCGAACGCGAGCCGCACGGCGGTGACGCAGGCGGCGACGTCGTCGGCGTTGACGTGGAAGATCGGGACGTCGAAGCCCTTCGCGAGGTCCGAGGACCAGCGCGTGGAGCGCGAGTCGTCCGGGTCGGTGGTGAAGCCGACCTGGTTGTTGGTGATCAGGTGCAGCGTGCCGCCGACGGTGTAGCCGTCCAGCGCCTGCAGGTTGAACGTCTCCGCCACCACGCCCTGGCCGGGGAAGGCGGCGTCGCCGTGGAGGATCACCGGCATCGCGGCGTTGGTGTCGAGCGTCGCGTGCGTGCCCTGACGCGAGGTCTGGACCGCGCGGGTCGCGCCCTCGACGACCGGGCCGACGTACTCGAGATGCGACGGGTTGGACTCCAGCCGGACCAGGACGCTCTCCTGCTCGCCGCACTGGTAGGTGCCCTGGGCGCCGTGGTGGTACTTGACGTCGCCGGTGCCGCCCTGGGGGATCGTGGTCACGGCCTCGATCGAGGACGCGCCCTCGAACTCGCGGAAGATCGTCTCGTACGCGCGGCCCAGGTTGTGGGCGAGCACGTTGAGCCGGCCGCGGTGGGCCATGCCGATGACGACCTCGCGCGCGCCCTCGGCGGCGGCGAGCTGGATCATCTCGTCGAGCATCGGGACGGTCATGTCCAGACCCTCGATCGAGAACTGCTTCTGGCCCAGGTAGGCCTTGTGCATGAAGCGCTCGAAGGAGTCCACCTGGGTCAGGCGACGCAGCAGCGCGACCTTCTCCTCGGGACCGAGCGGCTTGCGGAACGCGCCGGTCTCGATCTTCTCGCGCAACCAGACGCGCTGGCGGTGCGAGGCGATGTGCTCGATCTCGTAGGCGATCGTGCCGCAGTACGTCTCGCGCAGGTTCGGCAGGACGTCGGCCAGCGTCTCGCCCGGCACGCCCACGCGCAGGATCGAGGCCGGGATCTTGGCCATGATCTCGGGCGTCAGCTTCAGCGGCTCGGGGTCGAGCGCGGGGTCGCCCTCGGGCTCGGAGCCGAGCGGGTCCAGCCGCGCGGCCAGGTGGCCGTGCGTGCGGTGCGCCTTGATCAGCGACATCGCGGCCTGGACGGCCTGCAGCAGCTCGAGGTTCGGCTCGGCGGCGACGGCGGGAGCGGGAGCGGTGACCTCGGCCGGGGCCGGAGCCGCGGCGCTGACCGGCGTCGGCGCGGTCGGGGCCGGGCCGAGATCCGCGCCCAGGTCGGAGAAGACCTGCTCGTAGAAGCCGTGCTCGCCCTGGAGGTACGCCTCGACCACCTGCAGGAACTGGCCGGACTCGGCGCCCTGGATGATGCGATGGTCGTAGGTCGACGTCATCGTCATCACCTTCTCGGCGCCGATCGTGGCGCCGATGGCGGCGAGGCCGGGCGGGTACGCGATCGAGCCGGTGGCGACGATCGTGCCCTGGCCGTTCATCAGCCGCGGGACGGAGGCGATCGTGCCGATGCCGCCCGGGTTGGTGAGCGAGACGTTGGCGCCCTGCAGATCGTCCGCGGTGAGCTTGTTCTCACGCGCCTTGGTGATCAGCACGCCGAAGGCGTCCAGGAACTGCGGGAACGTGAGCCGGCCCGCGTCCTTGATCACGGGCACCATCAGCGTGCGCCCGCCGCCCTTCTTCTCGACGTCGACCGCGATGCCGAGGTTGACGCCGCCGTCGTCGAGCACGTGCGGCTTGCCGTCGATCTCGGCGAAGTGGAACGCCATCACCGGCATCTGCTCGGTCGCCGCGCGCGCGATCGCGAACGCGATCAGGTGCGTGAAGGAGACCTTGTGACCCGCGGCCTTGAGCTGCTTGCGGCGCGCGTCGAGGTTGGTGACGGTGATCGTGCGGAACGAGGTCGCGGTCGGGATCTGCCGCGACTCGTCCATGTAGCGCGCGAGCATCGCGCTCGCGCCCTTGAGCAGGGTCTGCTTGCCGCCCGTGGGCGCGGGTGCGGCCGCCGGTGCGGCGGCGCCGTTCTTCTGGAACGCGAGGACGTCGGCCTTGCCGATGCGCCCGTCCGGGCCGGTGCCCTTCACACGCGCGAGATCGACGCCCTCCGCCGCGGCGACGCGCTGCGCGACCGGCGTGACCTTCAGGCCCTCCGGGGTGCGGATCGTCTCGGTGTCGCCGAGCGAAGGAGTCTCGGTCGGCTGAGGGTCAGTGGATTTGAGGTCGGATGATCGGGGTGGGGCGGAGGGGCTGCCCTGCCTCGTCATCTTCGCGATGACTTGCCCGACCGTGACGGTGTCGCCTGCGTCGGCGAGCACCTCGGTCAGCGTGCCGGAAGTGGGCGCGGGGACCTCCGCGTCCACCTTGTCGGTGGAGATCTCGACGATCGTCTCGTCTTCGGCGACCGAGTCCCCGGGCTGCTTGGCCCACTCGAGAATCGTGCCCTCGGAGACGGACTCGCCCATCGCCGGCATCTCGATCTCGATCACGGTCGCCTCGGCGGAGGGCGCCTCAGGCGCCTCGTCGGCCGGCTCGTCCGCGGTGATCGCGGGACCGGATCCGTTCGTCGGGGCGATCTCGGCCAGCACGCTGCCGACCCCGACCGTGTCGCCCTCTGCGGCGTGGATCTTGACCACGGTGCCGCTCACGGGGGCGGGCACTTCCGCATCGACCTTGTCGGTCGAGATCTCGACGAGTGTCTCGTCTTCCGAGATCTCCTCGCCTTCCTGTTTATGCCACTCCAGGATGGAGCCCTCGGAGACCGAGTCGCCCATCGGGGGCATGACCACTTCCACGGTGGTGTTCACTGCCATATCAGGGTCCTAGACCATATCGCTTTCGAAGGTGCCTGCAGGGGAAACTGCACGCCGCTCCGCGTAGATGAAACCTGCGGTTCCCGCGAAGGGACCGACGCCACCGACGACCGCGACCATGACCCCGAGCCACAGGGGGATCACGCGACGCCGGACGGCATCCACGCAGAGCAACGACATGACGATCCAGCCGATTCCGTGCGCCCAGCCGAGCACGTACTTGGTGCTGTCCATCCCACCGACTATCGCCACGATCAGGAGCGCGGTGTAGATCGCGGAGTGCGTGAAGGACAGATACTTGAGCGTGCGGAAGCTCACGGGCTAGCCACTAGCTAACAACGTTGCCATCCGCCGAAGTTGCGGATGTGATTCTTCGGGCCAATCGGCAGGGTCCCGGGGCCACCACGCGTGGGCGTCGTGCTCATGGTCACGGGTGACCTCGGCGCCGGGCGGAAGCCATGCCTGACCGATCAACATCGCCATGTCGCCTGGGGTGGCGATGAGCGCTTCGACGGCCAGTCGTTCGGGTTCCACGGACCACTCTTCGGCAAGTTCGCGCCCGAGCGCAAGTGCCGGATCCTCGCCTGCATCAACGGCTCCGCCCGCACCGAGCGCCCAGACGCCCGCCCACGTCGCCACCCACGCCGCGCGCCGGCCGGCCAGCCAGCGACCTTCCGAGTCGCGAACGACGCACAGGACCGACAGCGCGCCGGAGGCGTCCTCGCGCAGCAGCCGGAGCGCCCAGCGCATCTCCTGCAGCTCGAGCCGGAGCTCCCCATTAACAACGGTGAAGCTCTGCAAGCGTCCTGCCAGACCGTCGTGCGAGGGCGAGGAACGGGCCTTCAATTCGGCGATCGCCTCGTCGGCGGCGGCGACCTTGTCGGCACTCGGTTCGTACGGCGTGACGCTCCACGTCGAGGTCACCCGCTCGACGGGCCAGGGACCGCGCGCGAGGATGCCGGGCGTGTAGGGCAAGACGTCTCTGAGGGTAACCTCAATACCCATGAGCGTCGAAGCCTCCGGCAAGAACATGGGCGTGATCTATCGCGCCAAGGAGACGCACGACAAGACCTGTCCCTGGGGCGGCAAGGCCAATCGTGTCGTGATGTCGTATTTCGACATCGAACGCCTCGGCTGGGAGGAGGGCGATGTCATCGCCGGCCTGGTCATCGAGGGCGACGCGAAGATGACGACGATGACCATCCGCGTGAAGTGCGACGCCGAGCCGGACGAGCCCAAGCAGGAATCCGAAGAGGTCGACGAGGTCGTCGAGGCCGTGTCCGAGCGCGAGCTCGTGACCGTCAGCCCTGGCGGCGACGAAGTCCACAAGCCCTCCTGGAATTGAATTGAAGGCGGGACATCCCCTCCGCCCCACCCCGATCATCCGACCTCAAGGCTGCGTAGGCCCGTCGGTCCAGTGGATCTGGACCGCGAAGCCCTCCCCGGAGAACGTTTGACGCGGTCTCCTGCCTGACGTTCCTCGTCACGCAGGAGGTCGCATGTCGCAGGTCATTGCCGCACCAGCCGCCGTCGCCGCGGGCCCGCCCCAGCACGGCACCCTCGCCAAGGACGCCCTCGGGTTGCCCGCGGTGCTGTTCTGCATCGTCACCGGAGCGGCCCCGCTCGCCGCGATGATGTTCAACGTCCCGGTCGCGGTGTCGGGCGGCGGCTACGCGGTCCCGGCGGCGTTCCTGGTCGCCACGATCGCGTTGACGATCTTCTCGACCGGCTACATCGAGATGTCGCAGCGGGTCACGTCGACCGGCGGCTTCTACACGTTCATCTCGCGTGGCCTCGGCAACGTGCTCGGCCTTGGGTCCGGGATCCTGATCGCGCTCTGTTACGTGATCTTCGCGGCGGCGGTGACCGGCGTGCTGGGCTACTTCGCGTCGACCACGATCGACGACTGGTTCGGCGTCAACCTGCCCGCGTACGTCTACATGTTCGGCGCGCTGGCGCTGATGACGGGCTTCGCGTGGTTCCACATCGAGCTGACCGCGCGGATCCTCGGCGTCGCGCTGATCGCCGAGGTGCTGGCGCTGGTGGCGATGTGCATCGGGATCATCGCCACCGGCGGCCCTGACGGCTACAGCGCGGCGCCGCTGAACCCGGCCAACATCTTCGACAACGACGCGGCGCTGAAGGTGTTCGGCGCGGCGGCGGCCGGCGTCGCGCTGTTCGGCGCGTTCTGGTCGTGGGTCGGCTTCGAGATGGCGCCCAACTACGCGGAGGAGTCGCGCGAGCCGCACCGGATCGCCAAGGCCGCGACCTACGGCAGCGTGATCGGCCTCGGGCTCTTCTACATCTTCGTCTCGTACATGTTCGTCACCGGCTGGGGCCTGACCGGCTCCGCCCAGGCCGTGGCCGACCAGTTCGAGGGCAAGTACGCCTCGGCCTTCTACCCGCTGACGGACAAGTACGTGGGCAGCGGGCTGACGACGATCCTCCAGCTGCTGATCGTCACCAGCTCGTTCGCGTGCGCGATGGCCTTCTACAACACCGGCGCCCGGTACCTGTTCGCGCTCGCCCGCGAAGGCGTGCTCCCCCGCGCGCTCGGTCGGACGCACGCCAAGCGCCACGGCCCGGTCGTCGCGGCGATGGTCGTGACCGCGATCGTCGGCCTCTACATGCTCGGCTTCGTGATCATGGACTCGTCCACGGAGGCGGCGCTGCTCAAGCTCGGGACATGGACGCCGCTGCTCGGCGTGCTCGGCATCCTCGCCGTCCAGGGCATCTGCTCGGTGGCGATCATCCGCTTCTTCCTGACCGAGGCGCGCGACGGCTTCCACTGGTTCAAGACGCTCGTCGCCCCGGTCATCGGCGCGCTCGCGATGGCGGGCGCCTGCTACCTGCTGATCGCCAACCGCGCCGTGCTCTCCGGCGCCGGCGACTCGCTCTTCATCAAGGCGATCCCGTTCGTGGTGCTGGCGGTCTTCGTCGCGGGCATGGCGCTCGCGCTGGTGCTGCCGAAGACGACCTACGCGAAGATCGGCCGCTTCAGCCGGGAGGAGATCCCCGCATGAGCACGACCCCGGCAACCGTCCGCCTCGGCACCGACCTTTCGATTTCGGGGATTCCGGGGGTGGCACGGTGAGCACGCTCGACGCACCGCCCGTCCTGCACCCGCTCGAACCGCTCTCCCCCGATGAGATCAGCGCGGCCTCCTCGATCCTGAAGGCCGAGAAGGCCCTCAACGGCACCGCCCGGTTCGTCTTCATCTCGCTCCACGAGCCGCCGAAGGCGTCGGTGCAAGCCGGCGAGGCCGTCCCGCGCGAGGCGTTCGTCGTGCTCTACGAGAAGGCCGAGCGCAAGACCTACGAGGCCGTCGTATCGCTGACGGACGAGGCCGTCGTCTCGTTCACCCACATCGAGGGCGTCCAGCCGCCGGTGACCTTCGAGGAGTTCATGGCCTGCGAGGCGGTCGTGCAGGCGAACCCCGACTGGCAGGCGGCGATGCGCCTGCGCGGGGTGACCGACTTCAGCCTCGCGATGATCGACCCCTGGGCCGCGGGCTACTCCGGCCCGGAGGACGATCCGGCCGCCCGCCGGATCGTCCGCCCGCTGACGTGGCTGCGCGCCGCGCCCGGCGAGCACGGGTACGCGCGGCCGATCGAGGGCCTGGTCGTCGTCGTCGACCTCGACGCGATGGAGGTGGTCGAGGTCGCCGACCACGGCGTCGTCTCGCTCCCCACCAGCTCGGGCAACTACGACCCGGAGGGCATCACCGCGGCGGACAACGTCCCGTCCTTCGCAGCGCCGCGGGCGGACCTGAAGCCGATCGAGATCACCCAGCCCGAGGGCGCCTCCTTCGTGGTCGAGGGCCACGGCGTCGCCTGGCAGAAATGGAACGTGCGGGTCGGCTTCACGCCGCGCGAGGGGCTCGTCCTGCACGAGATCGCCTACGACGGGCGGCCGATCGTCTACCGCGCGTCGCTGGCGGAGATGTACGTCCCCTACGGCGATCCCGCGCCCACCCACCGCTTCAAGAACGTCTTCGACCAGGGCGAGTACGGCGTCGGCTGGCTGGCCAACCCGCTCACGCTCGGCTGCGACTGCGTCGGCGAGATCCACTACTTCGACGGCGTCGTCAACGACCAGGACGGCGGGCCGATGACGATCCCGAACGCCGTGTGCATGCACGAGGAGGACTACGGGATCGGCTGGAAGCACACCGACTTCCGCACGGAGGAGGTCGAGGTGCGGCGGCTGCGGCGGCTCGTGATCTCCAGCATCGCCACCGTCGGCAACTACGAGTACGGGTACTTCTGGTACCTCTACACCGACGGCTCGATCGAGTACGAGGTCAAGCTCACGGGCGTGATCTCGACCGGCGCGGTCGAGCCGGGCACCAAGCCCAAGCACGGCACGCTCGTCGCCCCGGGCCTGTACGGCCCGCACCATCAGCACTTCTTCTGCGTGCGGCTGGACATGGCGGTCGACGGCAACGCGAACACGGTCGTGCAGGTCGACTCCGAGCCGCTCCCGTGGGGGCCGGAGAACCCGACCGGGACGGCGTGGGTGACCAAGCGGACGCCGCTCACGAGCGAGTCGCACGCCACGGGCAAGATCGACCCGCTGCGCGGGCGCTTCTGGCGGATCGAGAACCCGAACGAGGTCTCGGCGCTCGGCGACCCCGTCGCCTACAAGCTCGTCCCCGGCGAGAACGTCGCGCCGATGTACGCGCCGGACTCGCGCTTCGCCAACCGGGCGGGGTTCACGCGGGAGCACGTGTGGGTGACGGCGTACGACCCGGCCGAGCGCTTCGCGGCCGGTGACTACCCCAACCAGCACCCGGGCGGCGACGGCGTCGCGCGCTACGTCGAGGCCGACCGGCCGACCGAGAACACGGACGTCGTGCTCTGGTACACGTTCGGCGCCCACCACGTGGTCCGCCCGGAGGACTGGCCGGTGATGCCGGTCACCCACATCGGCTTCAAGCTCAAGCCCGCCGGCTTCTTCGCCGGCAACCCGGCGCTCGACATGCCGCGATCAGCGCCGAAGCACCACTGTCACTGCGAGTAGAAGCGCGTCTCCTCGACACCCAACGGCGTCACCGGGTCGTCCCCGTACATCCATTCGCGGGCGATCCGGTGCCAGTTGGCGGTGGCGCGCAGCTGGCCGAGCACGGCGAGCGTGAGCATCTCGACGCGACGGCCGAAGATGTGGTCGGCCGGGAGCGTCTCGTGGCGCATCTGGCCGAAGTGCTCGGAGCGGGGGTCCGACATGTCGATCATCACCTGCGTCGCGATCTCCGGCTCGAGCGTCAGCGTCTCGTCGGTCAGGTACCACCAGGTCGCGTCCAGGAACTGTGAGAGCAGCTTGTCCGGCCGGAACCTGTCCGGCTGCTTGAGCAGCCCGCCCTCGGCCCAGATCTCCCACAGTCGCTGCGCGTCGCCCTCGTGGCCGGCGCGCTGGGTCTCGAGCTCGAGCTCGATCAGGTTGCGCGGCATGACCTTGAACAGCCCGAAGTCCAGGAACGCGACACGGCCGTCGGCCATCAGCAGGAAGTTCCCGGGGTGCGGATCGCCGCTGAACTGCCGGTGGCGGTACATGCAGCCGAAGTAGAAGCGGAAGACGATCTCGCCGACCCGGTCGCGCGTGGCCTGATCGGCCTCCTTGACGCTGTCGAAGCCGGCGCCGGCCACGAAGTCGCTCACCATCACCTTCTCGCGCGAGAGGCTGGTCACCACGTCGGGGACCACGATGAACGGGTGGCGCCTGAAGATCCGCGCCAGCGCGCGCTGATTCTGCGCCTCGAGCTCGTAGTCGAGCTCGTCGTAGATGCGGGCGCGGATCTCGTCGGCCGTGTTCTTGACGTCCAGCCCGGGCGCGATCCGCTTCATCAGCCGCAGGATGATCCCGAGGTTCTGCATGTCCGCCCGCACCGCGGCGGCGACGCCTGGGTACTGGACCTTGACCGCCACCACCCGCCCGTCGTGCAGCCGCGCGCGGTAGACCTGCCCGATCGACGCCGCCGCGATCGGCTCCTCGTCGAACTCCGCGAACGTCTCCCCCAACTTCTCGTCCAGCTCGGACTCGATCACCTTGCGCATGTCGTCGAAGCGCACCTTCGGCGCCGCGTCGCGCAGCGCGCCCAGCTTGCGCTGGAACTCCTCGCGGTGCTCCTCCGGGACCAGCCCGACGTCGAGGAAGCTCATCACCTGCCCGAGCTTCATCGCCGCGCCCTTCATCGTCCCCAGCGCCGTGACGATCTGCTCGGCGGCCTCCAGGTGGCGCCGCTCCAACGCCGCGCTGCGCCCCTCCTCGGAGCGGGCGAGGTTGGTCGCGTGGGTGCCGAGCTGGCGTGCCGCCTGACCGGCGGCGAGGCTCGACACCCGCGCGGTGCGGGCGATCCGCGAGGTGGGGATGCGGTCCTTGGCCACTAAGGCGTCGGCGTCGGCACAGGCGTGCCCTCCGTCGAGGGTGCCGGGGTCGGCGAGGCCTGCAGCGGCGAGATGGTCGCGGTGGGCGTCGCGCTCGCGGTGGCCGTGGCGGTCGGCGTCGCGCTCTCGGTCGCGCTCGGCGTGGGCGTCTCGGTGCCCTCTTCGGTGGCGGTGGGCGTGGCCGTCGGCGTCGCGGTCGCCTTGCTCGACTTCCCGCCCAGGAGGCCGGTCGAGCGGTGCGTGTTGCCGATCTGATGGCCGAACACCGCAAGCTCGGAGGCCGTCACGACGGCCGCGCCGATCACGGCGGCGAGCAGGCCGGTGACGATCGCGAGCCGCCACGGGAAGCGGCGGCCCGGCTTCTCGTCCTCATACAGACCGAAGGGGTCGTCGCGGCGCGGCGGGAGCTGCTCCGGGCCGTCGCCGCGGGCGCCGACGCCTGTCGGCTGCGGGGAGCGCACCGCCGCGCCCGTGGCGGAGCGGCGCGTCACGCGCGGTGCGGCCGCCGTGATCACCTTGGCAGGGCGATTGAGCGCCTCCGAGACGATCGCGACGATGATCGGGGTGATGGCGGTGGCGATCAGCGAGCCTCGTTCCCAGAACATCGGGACGACGATGGCGGCCGCAACGGCCGCGAGGCTCGAGATCACGAGGGTCTGGACCGAGAGCGTGCTCGGCCCTTTCGGTTCCGTCTCGCGACTCACCCCACCGACGTTAGCGCTCGACCCGCGAGCCGGGAACGATGTCGTCGCGGCCGTCGGGCCAGCGCACCCACGCCTTGTGGCCGCCGTCGTAGTCTGGGCCCCAGAGCACCAGCGTCGCGGGCTCGCCGAGCGCGGTGCACTTCTCGTCGCCCTCGGGATCCAGGCCCCGCCAGATGCGCACGAACGGGTTGTTCTCGAGCTCGTCCGCGACCGTGCTGGGGTCGGTGTGGCCGGGACGGATGACCGTCTCGCCGGGCAGCGTGAGGATCACGTCCATGATCGAGCGCTTGATGTCGCCGAAGTTCGTCGAGCCGGGCGCGCGGACGCCGCCGACCGAGCCCTTGAAGAGCGTGTCGCCGGTGAAGAGCTCCTTGTCGTCGACCAGCAGGTTGAGCATGCCGGCGGTGTGGCCGGGCGTGTGCAGGGCCTTGACCGTCAACCCGCCGATCTCGAGCTCGTCGCCGGGGTTCAGGTCGCCGGTCGTGCCGGGGACGCGCTCCTCGGGGTGGGCGAGCACGGCGGCGGCGGGCCAGTGCGCGATGGCGTCGCCGAGCGCGTCGATGTGATCCCCGTGGTGGTGGGTGAGGAGGATGTGAGTCACGGTGAGGTTGTCCTCGGCCGCCTTGGCCAGGAGCGGGTCCAGCGGGCCGCCGGCGTCGACCAGGAAGGCGTCGCTGTTCGGCCCGGCGGCGACGAGGTACGTGTTGGTCAGCCAGCCATCACTCATTGAGCGCTCGACGATCATGGCCATGACGGTACCCTCGCGGCGTCATGGAACTCATCCATACCTGTTACCGGATCGGTGAGATCGACCGCTCCGTCGCCTTCTATGAGGCGCTCGGATTCGAGGAGCGCCGCCGGATGCCGATCCGCGAAGAGGCGATCAACGTGTTCATGGGCCTGCCGGGCGACGGCGACCGGCTCGAGCTGACCTACAACCACGGCGTCGATTCGTACGAGCTCGGCACCGGGTACAACCACATCGCTTTGACCGTCGACGACATCGAGGCCACGCTGGCGCGGCTCGGCGAGCAGGGCATCGAGCCCGAGAAGCCGCCGTACCGCGTGCGCGAGGGCGGCTCGCTGATCGCGTTCGTTCGCGATCCGGACGGCTACCGCATCGAATTGATCGAGAAGCACGCTTAGCCATGGCCGAGTCTCGGCTCGCCGTCATCGACTGCGGGTCGAACTCGTTCCGGCTGGTCGTCTTCACCTACACCGACTCGTGGTGGAAGCGCACGGACGAGATCCACGAGTCCGTGCGCGTGGGTGAGGGGCTGGACGCGACCGGGGAGCTCGGCGAGGCGCCGATGGAGCGCGCGCTCGAGACGCTGGAGCTCTACGCGCACTTCTGCAAGGCGACCGGGATCGACCAGGTCCGCGCGGTCGGCACGTCGGCGATCCGCGACGCGGTCAATCAGAAGGCGTTCCTGAAGGCCGCCAAGAAGCGCACCGGGCTCGACCTCGAGGTGCTCTCGGGCGAGCAGGAGGCGCACTACGGCTACCTGGCGGCCGTCAACACCACGACGCTCTCCCAGGGCGTCGTGCTCGACCTCGGCGGCGGCTCGATGCAGCTCACGCGCGTCGAGGGCCGCGAGACGATCGACGGGCGCTCGTGGCCGCTGGGGGCCGTCCGGATGACGGAACGCTTCATGCCCGACGGCGGCAAGGCCAAGCGCAAGCAGATGAAGGCGCTTCGCGATCACGTCGCGAAGGAGATCGACCACGCGTCGTGGGTGGACGAGGGCGGGCGGCTGACCGGCATCGGCGGCACGGTCCGCAACCTCGCCGCGGCCGCGCAGCTCGCCGCCGGGCTGCCGTCCTACGGGATCCAGGGCTACCGCATCACGCGCGACGCGCTCGGCGAGCTGATCGACACCTTCGCCGAGCTGCCGCCCGAGGAACGCGGCGACGTCCCCGGCATCAAGCTCGCGCGGGCGGACCTGATCCTGGCCGGCGCGCTGGTGATCGACACCGTCATGGAGTGCGGCGGCTTCGGGATGATCGAGGCGACCGACGCCGGTCTGCGCGAGGGCGTGTTCTTCGAGACGCTGCTCGGCGACCCGCCGCTGGTCGCCGACGTCCGCAAGGCCACCGTGCGCAACCTCGCCGCGCAATACGACGCCGACTTCCCCCATGTCGAGCACGTCGCGACGCTCGCGCTCGAGCTCTGGGACGCGCTCGCCGCCGCCGGGCTGCACCGCGGCGACCCGAAGGAGCGCGAGTTGCTGTGGGCGACCGCGATGCTCCACGACATCGGCACCGCGGTCGACTACGACGACCACCACAAGCACTCGCGCTACCTGATCCTGAGCGCCGGCATGCCGGGCTACTCGCCGCGGGAGATGGCGTTGATCGGCCAGGCCGCTCGCTACCACCGCAAGGGCAACCCCGTGCTGGGGGAGTTCGGGGCGCTCGCGCGGCCGGGCGACGAGGAGCTGTTGAACCGGATCGCCGCAGCCGTGCGGATCGCCGAGCAGCTCGAACGCTCACGTGACCAGGCCGTCTCGGCCTGCCACGTGGAGGTCACGAACGGCCGCGTCCAGCTGCACCTGCGCGCCATCGAGGACGTCACGATCGCCCGCTGGGCGACCGAGCGTCAGGGCGACGTCTTCCGCAAGGCGTTCGGGCGCGAGCTGAGCGTCAGCTGACCGCGCTTGGAGAGCTCGTAGCCGATCTCGAGGGAGATCGTGAGGCCGAGCTCCTTGAGCTTGCGGACGTCGCGCTTGAACGGCGCGGTCTCGCGGCCGAACTCGATGGCGAGGTCCGGCGCGCGCTTTCCCGGGTTGTCCGCGATCGCCTGCAGGTACTCGTACGTCCATTCGCCCATCCGGTCGAGCTTCGCGAACACCGCGTCGTCGGGCGGGAGCTCGCGCAGCGCGATCCGCGGGTCCGGCCCCGCGAGGTGCAGCGCGATGCGGTACAGGTCGCCCTCGCGGCCCGCGAACGAGTCGAGGAGGTGCTGGGCGTCGCGGTACCCCGCCGCCCGCGCGTCCTTGTTCGTCGGCCTCTTCACGCGATCGATCGCGGTCAGCTCGATCACGCCGATCCGCGTGCGCTGCGTGCCGCCGACCACCGCGCGCGGCTTCGTCCAGCGCCGGAACGCGAGCGTGATGCGCCCCGCCTCGATCCCCTCCAGATCGGCGGGCCGGAACAACATAAAGGGGTCAGGCCCCTTTAAGTTCGCGGAAGCGGGCGGTGAAGCCCGGGCCCTTCGGGGCGGCGCACATCGGTCCGCTCATGCACGGCCCGCCGGGGAACGGGGCCAGCCGCACCGGCTGCGGACCGCAGGAGATCTGGACGCTGTCGTGGTCGCGGACCGCGCTGATCTCGTACCAGCCGTCGGCGTCCGGCTCCGGCGCGGGCTGCTGGGACCAGTCGCTCACGCCGTTGGTCACGACGACGGAGAGCCACAGCTGCCCGTCGAGCTCCAGCCCGCACTTGATCCAGTGCTCGGCGTCGGCGTAGAGCATCAGCCCGGCCTGGTCGTATTGGTCCTTGAAGTCGCCCTTGAAGCGCAGCGCGAGCTGGCCCGTGTCGGCGAAGTGGCCGTTGTCGTGCACGAACCCGTAGTGGGTCGTACGCCAGAAGTCGGTGTCGTGCTCAGCGACCACGGTCAGGTCAGACGCGTCGCCCGACCACTCCCGTGGTTCGTTGAGCCACTTCATCTAAACCTCTTGGATCTGCAGCAGCGAGGTCGTTCCCGGCTTGCCGCTCGGCAGGCCGGCGGTGATGCCGACGCGGTCGCCCGGCTTGCACCAGCCGAGCTCGACGACGCGCTTGGCGGCGGCCGCGATCAGTTCCTCGGTGACCTCGTAACGGCGCATCGAGGCGGCCTGGACGCCCCACATCAGCCCGCAGCGGCGGACGGTCTCGCGACCCGGGGAGAGCGCGTAGATCGGCACCGTGGGGCGGTGGGCGGAGATCAGGCGGGCGGAGCGACCTGACAGCGTCGGGCAGACGAGCGCGGCGAGGTTGAGCTCGTGCGCGGCGCGGGTCGCCGTGTAGGCCAGCGTGTACGCCGGGTCGCGGCGGTCGCGGCGCACCCGCCGCTCGTTCCACTCGCGATACGGCGCGGTCTGCTCGGTGCGCTTGGCGATCGAGGCGAGCATCGCGACCGACTCGACCGGCCACGCGCCGACCGCGCTCTCCTGCGAGAGCATCACGGCGTCGGTGCCGTCGAGGATCGCGTTGGCGACGTCGGTGACCTCGGCGCGGGTGGGGCGCGAGGAGGCGACCATCGAGTCGAGCATCTGCGTGGCGGTGATCACCGGGCGGGCGAGCGCGCCCGAGAGCCCGATGATCTGCTTCTGCACGATCGGCACTTCCTCGATCGGCAGCTCGATGCCGAGGTCGCCGCGGGCGACCATCACGCAGTCGGCGGCGCGCACGATCTCCTCCGCGCGCTGGACCGCCTGCGGCTTCTCGATCTTCGCCACCAGCGGCAGCCGCGTGTGCTTGCGCAGCTGGACGATCTCCTCGGCGCGCCGGACGAAGCTCAGCGCGACGATGTCGACCCCGATCCGCTCGCCGGTGCGCACGTGCTCGAGGTCCTCCTCGGGCACCGCGGGCAGCGCCGCGGTCTCGCCCGGGATGTTCAGGCCCTGGCGCGAGGAGACGGCGCCGCCGATCTCGACCACCGCGTCGATCTCGCCGGAGTCAGGACGGACGGCGTTGACCTTCAGGCGCACGGCGCCGTCGGCGAGGTACATGATCTCGCCGGCGTCGACGGTCGAGGCCAGGCCGGCGTAGGTGATGAACAGCCGCGAGGCGTCGCCCTCACCGCCGTTGGTCCCGCAGACGAAGGTGGTCGTGTCGCCGGGCTTGAACTCCACGACGCCGTCGCGGAGCTTGCCGATCCGGAGCTTGGGCCCCGGGAGGTCCTGCAGGATCGCGACCTGGCGGCCGGCGCGACCGGCGGCGTCGCGGACCCGGCGCGCGGTTTCCGCGTGCTCGTCCGCGCTGCCGTGGGAGAAGTTCAACCGGGCGACGTCCATCCCGGCCTCGACCATGCGGACGAGGACCTCCGGGTCCCGCGACGCGGGCCCGATGGTGGCGACAATCTTCGTGCGGCGCTGCATCAGCGCCGCACGTTATAGAGCGCTAGCTCCCGACCACGTATTGCGGGAGCGTGAATGTCTGGTACAGCGTCGGATAGTTCGCGCTGTAGCGCACCCGGCTGCGGAACCGGAACGTGTAGACCCGGTCCGTGCGCGGGGCGTTGAGCGTGACCTTGAAGGCGCCGCTGGACGACGGCTTGACGCGCGCGACGACGCTCTCCTTCCCGCATGAGACCTGGCGGGTGACGGTGACGGTCTGGATCGGGGTCGCCAACGGGCGCGAGATGCGGCCGCTCAGGGTGACCTTGCGCCCGCCCGCCTTTCGGGTGCCGGTGACGATCATCCGCCGGTCGAGCTTGAGCGCCAGCGACTTCTCCTTGCCGATGTAGGCGCGGTAGCGGGCGGCGTTGGTGTGCCGCAGCGAGGCGGGCGGGAGCTTGACGTAGCTCGTGAACAGGCCGGACTTGGAGACCTTCAGCCGCGCCACGGCGCGCTTGTCCCACAGCGAGCGGATCGTGACCGCCCGGCCGGCGAAGCGGCGCGGATCGGCGGCGCCCTGCAGGAAGACGCGCCCGTTCTTGGAGACGACGTCGATCAGCGTCAGCTTGCGGGTCGTGCAGCCGGGGTTGGGGCTGAGGCCCAGGGCGGCCGCGGCGAGCGAGCCGCAGCTGACGCCGGTCGCGTCCACCGTCGCCTCGCCGATGACCGCGTTCAGGAGCTGCGTGCCCCCGACCTCGATGTCGACCGTCAGCGCCTGTCGCGTGAGCTTGTCGCCGCTACGGGACTGGGCGCCTGGCGTGGTGCGCACGCGGAGCGCGAGCGCCGGGATCTCGGCGTTGGGCAGCAGATCGAGGATCGGCTGGAGCGTCGCCTGCAGCACGGCGACGTCGACTCCCGCGGGCGCGACGACCTTCGCGAGGTCGATGTTCGACGGGTCGATCGACTGCGAGTCGAGCGTGAAGTCGCGGTCGACCGCGTCATTGGTCCCGAGCTTGGTGCCGAGAACCGACAGCTCGCCGATCTGCGAGGTGCCGACGAGGGCGGGCGAGCCGGCCTGGCAGCTCGCGCTCGCGTCGGCCGTCAGACCCTTGATGGAGAGCAGCGGGCCGGCGGGCGCGATCAGGGCGGCCAGCGCGGGCCGGATGTCGACCTTGCCGACGCCGGGGACGTCGAGGACGCCGCCGCCGGGCAGTGCCGAGAGCTCGGGGACCGGCAGGGCGGGCAGCGGGAGCGCGACGTCGAGCGCTCCGACGCCGGCGCTGGCGGTGGCGATCTGCGACAGCGGCTCGGTCCCGGTCACGTTCGTGCGGGCGTAGAGCGCGCCGCCGGTGAACGGCAACGGGGTCGCGGGAAGCGCGCCGCCGTTCTCGGTCGGCGCGCAGGCGGCCGCCCCGCGGTTGGCGGTGACCGGCTCCTGGGCGGGGGCGGTGGCGACGGTGAGGCGCAGCGCGCTCGCGTCGCACTGGAAAGCGGCGGCGTGCGCGGCAGAGGGGACGAGCACGGCGAGCAGGAGCGCGCCGAGGACGAGCGGGGCGGAGCGGTGCATGCGCGCATGAACGCCAACGCGTCAGAGAACTGGCGGTGACGCGCCCGGTTGCCTGCGATCCGGGTAGGCCAAGCCCATGGCCCACGCCGCATCCGCCCCAGCGCGCAACGTCCCCGACCAACCCACCGACCTCCCGAAGGAAGCCTTCCCGGCGATCCTCAAGCGCACGGTCAAGCAATTCTCGGAGGACCAGTTGCCGACGTGGGCGGCGGCGCTGACGTACTTCGGCGTGCTCTCGCTGTTCCCGATGCTGCTCGCGCTCGTGTCGCTGCTCGGGGTGATCGGCCCGTCGGCCACGCAGCCGCTGCTCGACAACCTCTCATCCGTCGCACCCGGGCCGGCCAAGGACATCCTCACCAACGTCCTCACCAGCCTCGAGTCCAACCAGGGGGGTTCGACGGTCGCACTGATCGTCGGCCTCGCCATCGCGATCTGGTCGGCCTCGGGGTACATCGGGGCCTTCATGGACGCGTCCAACAACGTCTGGGACGCGCCCGAGGGACGCCCGATCTGGAAGAAGATCCCGGTCCGCCTCGCTGTGACCGTGGTCCTCCTGATCCTCCTGACGGCGACCGCCCTCGCCGTCGTCTTCACCGGCCCCGTGGCGCAGAAGGCGGGCGACGTCATCGGCCTCGGCAGCACGTTCGTCAGCGTCTGGAACATCGCGAAGTGGCCGATCCTGCTGCTGATCGTCTCCTTCATGATCTCGCTGCTGTATTGGGCGTGCCCGAACGTCAAGCAGCCGGGCTTCCCGTGGGTGACGCCCGGCGGGCTGCTGGCGGTCGTGCTCTGGCTCGGCGCGTCGGCGCTGTTCGCGCTCTACGTCTCCAACTTCTCCTCCTACAACAAGACCTACGGCTCGCTCGGCGGCGTGATCGTGTTCCTCACCTGGCTGTGGATCACGAACATCATCGTGCTGCTCGGCGCCGAGCTGAACTCCGAGATGGAGCGCAGCCGCCAGATCCGCGCGGGCCATCCGCCTGACGAGGAGCCGTACCTGCCGCTGCGCGAAGAGCCGAAGGAGGCCTAACCGGCGCCCACGCCCAGCTTCGGCTGGGTCCGCGGCGGCGGCGCGTCCTTGAGCAGTTGCGGGACGCTGACGAGCGTGTAGTGGTGCCGGCGCAGGCCGAGCACGATGCGCGGCAGCGCCTCGATCGTCTGCGAGCGGTCGCCGCCCGCGTCGTGCAGGAGGACGATCGCGCCGGGCGTCGCGTCGGTCAGCACGCGGTTGACGATCGCGTCGACCCCGGGGCGCTCGTAGTCCTTGCTGTCGACGCTCCAGAGCACCATCGTCATGCCGCGCTCGCGCAGCAGGTCGAGCGTGGTCGCGTCGTAAGCGCCGTACGGCGGGCGGAAGAGCGTGGGACGCGGGTTGCCGGCGGCGGTCAGGATCGCCGTGTCGCCGTCGATCTCCTTGGCCTGGTCGGCGCGGCTGAGGCGGTCGAGGCGGCGGTGGTTGAGCGTGTGGACGCCGACGGTGACCAGCGGCTCGCGGCGGGTGACCTCCTCGGCGTCGGTGAAGTAGTGCTCGGTCCCACCGACCTGGAAGAACGTGCCGGGGGCGTGCAGCCGCTTGAGCGTGCGGACGACCTCGGCGGTGTACGGGCCAGGGCCGTCGTCGAACGTCAGCGCGATCTCGCGTTCGCGCTTGCCGGCGCGGGCGACGTAGGGGATGCGTGCGGTGCGCTCGGTGCGCGGGAAGATGCGGGGGCGCTTGAAGATCGCCAGCGCGGGCGCGGGGGCCGGCTCACCGCCGCTCCCGCTGGTGATCGCGACGATCCCGAGGGTGAGCACGGTCGCGAGCACCGCGGACGCGACGGCGCGTCGCCGCAGGTGTGCCTGCCGGCGGCGGCGGCGCCGGGCCACCAGGCTGTCCTGCGAGTGAGGCTTCATGGACGTCAACTCCAAGTTGCCTCATCGGGCCCGTTTTGTGACCCCTTGAACGCGATCTGTCAGGACCTACGGCTCGCGCACGACCCCCGGACCCGTAGGCCGACGAATCCCACTCGCCAGGAAATCCCACTCGCGAGGGAGCCAGCGGACTCGCGGCTCCAGCACCGCGATCGCTTGCGTCCGTGCATCGGCGTCACCGGCGGGGCAGCGTGACATTCCGCACCAGTTCGCTCGGCGCCGTGCCCGTGCTCGGCTTGAACGCGATCCGCAGCGTGAGCCTGCGCGCCTTGCCCGCCGCCTTCACCGACACCTTCACCTCGCCCGCGGCCGACACGGTCCGCGAAGCGGCGCCGACGCGCTTGCGCCCCGCGAACGCCCGCACCCGCAGCACGCCCGCCCCGGGCGCCGACGCGCGAACGGCGATCCGCCGCCGCCGGTCCGCCTTGGCGGCCAGCAGCTTGAACTCCGGCGCCGTCGTCGCCGTGGTCGGGGGCGGCGCCGACGCGACGCCGTCCGTGCCCTCGCACTGGTCGGACTTGAACACCGAGTCGCCGATGATGTCGTTCGCGTCGGCGACCACGGCGTCGGTGCCCGGCCCGCAGTTGATCTCCTCGCGATTGCCGTCGCGCGCCTCGATCCGGTCCTGCCCGCTCGCGCACGAGTAGGCGATGCAGGCGCCCACGTCGTCGCCCCAGAAGCGGTCGACGCCCTGCCCGCCGACGAGCACGTCGTCGCCGTCGTCGCCGCCGAGGATGTCCTGGCCGTCACCGCCGTCCAGACGATCGTTGCCCGTGCCGCCGGCGAGGTGGTCGTCGCTGCCGAGGCCGGTCAGCGTGTCGTCGCCCTCGCCGCCGTAGAGCACGTTGCGGTACGCGTTGCCGGTGAGGATGTCGGACCCGTGCCCGCCGATGATCCCGCCGATGTCGACCCCGATGTCGTCCCCCTCGCCGGGCGCGCCGTCGTTCGCGATCCCGTCATTGCTGAGTGAGAGGTTCTCGCTGCGGCCCTCGTAGGTGAGCCAGTCGCCTCCGCCGCCGCCGATGTACGTGTCCGCGCCGTGGGTGAGCTCCTCCTCCTCGCAGCTGCACGGGACGCCCTCGAGGTAGTCGTCGCCGGGGCCGCCGTCGAGGACGTCGTCGCCGTCCTGCCCCATCAGCGTGTCGGTGCCGACGCCGCCGCGCAGCACGTCGTTGCCGCCCTCGCCGAAGATCGGCGTGTCGTTGCCGTTGCCGGCGTCGACCGTGCTGGGCCCGTCCCAATCCCAGTAGGAGTCGTCGCGGTCGCCGAGGTCGGCGACGACGGAGGTCGGAAGCGGGCAGCGGGCGGTGTCGCCCGTGAACTGGTCGACGCTGGCCAGGAAGCACCCGCCGGCCACCGACGTGATGTGCGCGCCGCTGTCCCACACCTGCAGGCAGGGCGCCGCGATGGTGTCGCAGTTGGACTGGTAGGGCGTGACGGAGACGAGGACCTTGTTGGCCTCGCCTGGCGCGGCCGTGTAGGTCACGGTCGAGCCTGAGGAGGAGATCACAGCGGCACCGGCGGGGGAAGCGGGGAGGAGCGCCAGGGCCGCGACTGCGATGGGGAGGATTCGCATTCGCGGGACCGTCTGCGAATCACCTCAACGAAATCTGAACGGCGCGGTATGGTCGCGCCGTGGTGCTTGCGCTTTGTGGCGAGCTGCGCCTCGAGATCGACGGCGTGCGCCGCGAGCGGGAGCTCCCGGGGCGACTCGGCCGCATCCTGCTCGCCTATCTCGCGCTGAACCGCGACCGTGCGGTCACCCGCGACGAGCTGATCGACGCGCTCTGGCCCGACGAGGCGCCCGACAACCCCGGCGCGACGCTCAGCACGCTGCTCTCGGCGTTGCGGCGCGTGCTCGGACCGGACGCGATCCGAGGCCGCGGCGAGCTGCGGCTCGTGGTGCCGGGCCTCCGGGTCGACGTCGAGCAGACCGAGGACCTGGAGATGCTCGAGCGCGAGCTGCTTCCCGGGTTCGACGCGCCCTGGGCGGACGAGCGCCGGCGCGAGCTCGAGGTGCACCGGCTCGCCGCGCTCGAGGTGCTCGCGCGCGAGCCGGAGACCGCCTACGAGGCGAGCCGCCGCCTCGTCGCGCTCGCGCCCTACCGCGAATCCGGCTACGCGCTGCTGATGGCCGCACAGGAGGCGCAGGGGAACGTCGCCGAGGCGCTGCAGACCTTCGAGCGCCTGCGCACGCTGCTGCGCGACGAGCTCGGCACGGTCCCGTCGGCCGAGCTGCGCGCGGTCCACGCCCGCCTGCTCGCCCCCACGCCGGCGCTCCCGCCGGTGCTCGAGCGGATCGCCGCGCGCCGTTTCGTCGGCCGCGCCGAACTGCTCGCGCTGCTGCACGAGCGCCTCGCGCGCCGCGACCGACGCTTCCTGTTGATCGCCGGCGAACCCGGGATCGGCAAGACGAGCCTGATCGCCGCGTTCGCCCGCGGGGCGGGCGCGACGGTGCTCTACGGCCGCTCCGACGAGGACGGACTGACGCCGTACGGGCCGTTCGCGGAGCTGGTCGCGGAGGCGATGGATGACGCCGTCGGCAACGGCTTCGAGCGCTACCGGCTCTTCGAGGGCGTCGTCGCGCGGCTCGCGCGCCTGTCACCCCTGGTTGTCGCCTGCGACGACCTGCACTGGGCGGACCGGCCGACGCTCCAGCTCCTCCGCCACCTGGCGCGCGCGCCGGAGCCGCGGTCGCTGCTGCTCGTCGGCGCGTACCGGCCGGCGGAGGCGGGGCCCGGGCTGCGCGAGCTGATCGCCGACCTGCGCCGCGAGCACGTCTACGAGGAGCATGCGCTCGGCGGGCTCGACGCGGGCGAGGCCGCGGCGCTGCTGGAAGGGATGCGCCCGCCGCTGGTGCGCCGCCTGCACGAGCTGAGCGGCGGGAACCCGCTGTTCCTCGACGAGCTCCGGCGGGCGGGTGGGATCGAGGTGACGGAGGGGATCAAGGCGGTCGTCCTGCGGCGCGTCGCGCGGCTCGGGGAGCCGGCGCTCGAGGCGTTGACGCTCGCGGCCGTCGCCGGCGAGACGTTCACGAGCGCGCTCCTCGGCGACGCGGCGCTCGACGTCATCGACGCCGCGCTCGCCGACGGGCTGCTCGTGCCCGCCGACGCGCCCGACCGGCTCGCGTTCGCCCACGCCCTGATCCGCCAGACGCTCTACGAGAGCCTGAGCCCGCCGCGCCGCGTGCACATCCACCGGCTCGTGGCCGAGCGGCTGGAGACGCTTCCCCGCCGCGATCCCGCCGAGCTCGCCCACCACTACTTCCGCGCTCGTCATCTCTCCGGTCCCGAGCCGGTGATCCGCTACGCCCGCGAGGCCGCCGCGCGCGCCTCGGCCTCACTGGCGTGGGAGGACGAGGCGGCGCATCTGGAGCGCGCGCTCGAGGCCGAGCCGGCGGAGATCGCGGAGCGGATCGAGCTGCTGCTCGCGCTGGGAGAGGCGCGTATGAAGAGCGGCCTGACCGCGGGGCGTACGGCGTTCGCGGAGGCCGCGAAGCTCGCCCGCGGGCGCTCGCCCGAACAGCTCGCGCGTGCCGCGATCGGCTACCCCGGCCGCTACTACGAGGCCGGCGTGATCGACGCCGAGCTGATCGAGATGCTGCGCGAGGCGCTCGGCGGGCTGGACGACGGCGCGTTGCGCTGCCGTGTGCTCGCGCGCCTCGCCGAGGCCCTGCACTTCGCCGGCGAGCTCGACGCGGCGTTGCGTCTCTCCGAGGAGGCACTGGCGATGGCGCGGGCGCTCGGAGACGACGGCGTGCTCGCGACCGCGCTGACCGCGCGGGAGATCACGTTGCTGTTCGTCGCCCACGTCGATGAGCGGATCATGCTCGGCCGCGAGGTGCTCGCGCTGGCCGACCGCACGCACGATCCGGGGCTGGAGCTGCAGGCGCTGCACGCGCGGATCTTCGACCGGCTCACGCGCGGCGAGCTGCTCGGCGCGCGACAGGACCTCGCCCGCATGGAGTCGGTCGCCCGCGTGATGCGGGAGCCGCTCTACCTCCACTTCGCCGTCGGGTGGACGTGCGTGTTCGCGCAGTTCGACGGGCGCCTGGAGGACGCCGAGCGGCTCGCGCTGGAGTCCTACGAGTTGCGGCGCCGGCTCGAGACCCGTGACGCCGAGGCTGTGCTCGCCGCCCAGCTGTTCATGATCCGGCGCGCGCAGGGGCGGGTCGGCGAGCTCGGGCAGGCGGTGCTCGACGCCATCGAGCGGCACCCGGCGCTGGCGGTGTGGCGGACGGCGATCCCGCTGCTGCACCTCGCGGCGGGTGACGACGCGCGGGCGCGGGCCGCACTCGCCGCGATCGACCCGGACGCGATCCCGCGCGACTTCTTCTGGCTCACCGCGATGACGCTATTGAGCGAGGCGAGCGCCGCGCTGGCCGCGCCTGAACGCCTCTACGAGGCGCTCCTGCCCTACGAGTCACGGTGGATGCAGGTCGGCTACGCGGCGGGAGACGGCCCGGTGGCCCGCTCGCTCGGCCTGCTCGCCGCCGCCCGCGGGGAGACCGAGCGCGCCCGCGAGCACCTCGCCCGCGCGCTCGCCCTGAGCGCCGGCGCCCCCGCGTTCGAGGCCCGCGCCCGCGCCGATCTGTCACGGCTCGGGGAGCCCGCGCAACGATGAAGGTGTGAGGCGCAATGACCGCAAGCTGCTCAAGCGGATCGCCGCCGGGGACGACGTCGCCTTCGCGACGTTCTACCGCGCGCACCTGAACCCCGTCGTCGCGTTCTTCCGCCGGCGGGTGCCGGACGGTGAGCTGGCGTTCGACCTCGCGGCGGAGACGTTCGCGGTCGTCGCCGCGCGGGCGGACACCTTCGACGGCAGCGGCGAGCCGGTCGCCTGGCTGTACGGCATCGCCCGCAACAAGCTGCGCGAGTCGCTGCGGCGCGGACGGGTCGAGGACGAGGCGCGTCGCGCCCTCGGGCTGCCGGCGGTCGCGCTGGAGGACACGGATCTCGAGCGCGTCGAGGAACGCGCGGCGGCGGGCGGGCCGGCGCTCGATCGCGCCCTGGCTTCGCTCTCCGAGCCGATCCGCGCCGCGCTGCTCGCCCGCGTCGTCGACGAGCGCGACTACGACGAGATCGCGGCCCAGCTCGACTGCTCCGAGCAACTGGTGCGCCAACGCGTCCACCGCGGCCTGGCCCGGCTGCGCGCGGGCCTGGAGGGGGAACGATGAACGACGCCTTCGACGATCTCGAACGCGACCTTCGGGCTGCTGTGCGCGCGCGGCGTCGGCGGCGGGTGCCCACCGCTCCGCTGCTGGGGGCGCTCGTCGTGCTGGCGCTCGGCGGCGGCGGTGCGGTGGCGGCGACCCAGATCGGGGGCGACGCGCACGTCGAGCGTGACGGGACCACACTGGCCGAGCGCGCCGCGGAGGCCGTCAAGCGGGTTCCCGGTTGCCGGCCGGCCCACGGCCGTGTGGCGAACACGGGTCCGGTGCTGCCGGCGATCACGCGCGCCCTCCCCGCCCTTCGCGGAAGGGACATGACGCTCGCGATGGGCAGCGGGATCCACGTCCGCGTGCGGGTCCGCAACGGCCCGGGTCCGATCGCCAAGGCCGACCCGGGTGCGTGTCTGGACGCGCGGCGGGCCAAGGTGCGTGCGCTGTCCGCGGGCCGGCCCGTCGAGGTCCGGACCGCGGCCGAGCGCGCCGTCGTGAGGATGCGCGACACCGCGCCCGGGGTTCAGATGCTGTCGGTCGACGTCCGGCTGCCTCCCGGCGAGGGCGGTTTTGGCACCGGCTTCCGGCTGCGACCGGGCGACGCCGTTCCGACCGGGGTCATCGACACCAGCGGGCGCCTCTCGCTCGGCATCGCCGACCCGCGCGCGGTCCGGGTTCGCGTGGGCTCGCGCACGGCGCCCGTCGTCGACGGTCTCTACGTGCTCGCCGCGCGTGGCACGGTGACCGAGCTCGCGGCCGACGGCTCCGTCATACGCCGAACGTCAGCGTCCGGCCGCCGTACTTCTGGCCCATGACGATGTGCAGCTTGCGGGCGCGCAGGTCGTAGGCGGCCGACCAGCGGGTGATCGGCTGGCGGACCCGCCGCAGCAGCGCGATCGTCGAGGCCGGGGTGAGTCGCCCGCGGGCCGCGCCGAGCGCCTGTGCCGCGGTGCGGTAGCGGTGATCGGCGCCGCGGGCGCCGGTGAGGACGAAGTTCGTCATCGCCTGCCACGGACGGCGGCCGCGCTCGATCACCCGCGTCCGCCCGCCCACGTACTCGACGACCGCGCTCGCCCCGCCCGCGTCGGCGACGAGGTAGTGCAGGGGCGGGCCGCCGCTGAAGTCCGGCGAGGCCTCACGGAAGAGCTTCACCGCCTCGGCGACGTTCGCCGCACGGTCGAGCACCAGCCGCATCACGCCGAGCGAGCCGACGCGGCGCCCACGCCCCGGCTCCGCGTTCGGGACGGCCGCCATCGCGACCGCGAGGCCGCGCTCGTTCATCCCGTCGAACGGCAGCCGCGACGCGTCCTTCAGGCCCGCCGCGGAGATCCCGTCGAGGTGCTTTCGATCGAACCCGAGATACGAGATGTCGACCACCGAGACCGACCGGTAGGCGCCCGGCGGGCGATGGTGGAGCACCAGCGCGGGCTCGTCGTGGAAGTCGAAGTTGCGGCCCATGATCGGCTCCCCGCCCGCGCCGAAGAACACCGTGCAGGCCCAACCGGACGTGTCGACGGAGGCCTCGAGCGTCGGCGTCGGCGCGGTGTCGGTCAGCTCGTAGAGCGGGTAATCGTCGACCTTGCGCAGCTCAGGCGCCGGCGCCGCGGCGGTGCCGCCGCAACCGGCCAGCACCGCCGCGATGAGCACCCACCGCCACACGACCACCGATCGTCGCGCGGCCATGCGCCGCGCGAAAGGGCGGCTGCGCTCTCTCAGGTGCGGAACGATCCGTCGACGAGCAGCGGTTCGCCGTCGACCGACAGCGTCCCGCCCGCGCGGAGGTCGCAGATCAGGTCCCAGTGCACGACGGACTCGTTCGTTCCGCCGGTCTCCGGATAGGAGCGTCCGAGCGCGAGGTGCACGGTGCCGCCGATCTTCTCGTCGAACAGGATCGCGCCGATCGGGCGGTCGATGCCGAAGTTGGTGCCGATGCCGAGCTCGCCGAGGAAACGCGCGCCCGGGTCCGTCTCCAGGGTCGCCTGGAGATACGCGTCGCCGCGCTCGGCCTTCGCGTTCACCACGCGTCCCTCGCGGAACTCGAGCGTGACGTCCTCGACGACCACGCCGCGCGGCGCGGTCGGGATCGTGAAGCGCACGACGCCTTCCGCGGACGTCTCGTGCGGGCCGGTGAAGACCTCGCCGGAGGGCATGTTGCGCTTGCCGTCGGAGTTGACCCAGGTCCGGCCCTCGACGTTGAGCCGCAGGTCGGTGCCGGGGCCCTCGATGTGGATCTCGCGCCCCGGCGCCAGCCGCTCGATCAGCCCGGCCTGGAACGCGCGCAGCTCGCCCCACGCGGCGACCGGGTCGTCACGGTCCAGGAAGAGCGCCCGCTCGACGAACTCCTCGAGCTCCAACGTCCCCATCCCGGCCTGCTGGGCGGCGGCGGGGGTCGGCCACAGCGTGATCGCCCAGCGCTTGGTCATGCGGATCTCGCGCAGTGGTGCCTGCGCCCGCGCCCAGCGCGCCATCCGCGCCGGATCGACCGAGGCGAGCGCGTTGGCGTTGCCGGTGGCCTCGATCCGCAGGGTCGCGTCGATCTCGCGCAGCGCCGCGAGCTCCGCCGACGGGACGGAGTCCAGCTGCGTATCCGTGATCGCGCGCCAGAACTGCTCGGACTGGCCCGGAAGCGTCACGTCCAGCAGCGGCCACGCGCCGCGCTGGAGCACCGACCGCTGCAGCGCCAGCAGCAGCGGCGCCGCCAGCGTCGAGGACGCGATCGCGATCTGCTGCCCCTCCTGGACCTCGAGGCAGTAGTCGGTCAGCAGCGCAGCGAAACCCTCGACGTTCACGGTGCCTCCATGTCCGGGAAGTGCTCGGCGAGATGCTCACGCAGGACGCCGCGGATCCAGCGCCGCTCCTCGGCCGAAGCGAAGCGATAGCGCCCGAGCAGCTCCTTCTGGCGCGTGATCGGCTCCGCCCCCGAGATGTCCCAGCGCACGGCCAGGCGCTCGAACAGGAACTCGACCGCGCGCTGCCACGCGTCCTCCTGGGAGAGGATGTTCCCGCCCGCGACCTCGGCGTACTGGGCACGGGTGGCGGGCGTCAGCGCACCGCGCAGGACGAGCACCGAGCCGTGCTCGTCGCGGTACTCGGATTCAGGCGCGCGGATCTTCTCGCGGCGGCGGCCCTTCTTCGCCATCGCTGGGACGGTAGCGTCCCCGCCCGTGCGGGACCGCAAGCCCACCAGAACACGTGACCACGGCCGCGGCGAACGCGTGCTGTCCGGGATCTGGCGCCTGCGCCTGCCGCTCGAGCTGCCCAACGTCCCGCACTGCAACGCGTGGGCGCTGCGGGCGGGCGACGGGATCGTGCTCGTCGACACCGGCATGCACGACCGCGACTCGATGGGGAACCTCGAGCGTGCGCTCGGCGAGGCCGGCTTCAAGATCCGCGACATCAAGCTCGTGGTGATCACCCACGCCCACATCGACCACTGCGGGCAGGCGCCGCCGATCGCCCACCGCGCCGGCTGCGAGGTGTGGATGCACCCGAACTGGAAACTGCACGCCGAGCACCCGCCGGACCTCGACGAGACGATCGAGGTCGCGCTGCTCAGCGGCGTGCCGGAGGAGCCGCTCGAGCGCTGGGCCCAGAAGCGGCGCGGCCAGGGGACCGGCCAGGCCGGGACGCTCTCCAGCGACCGCGACCTCGTCCCCGGCGTCACGATCGAGACCGACGCCGGCGTCTGGAACGTGATCGAGACCCCCGGCCACGCACCGTCGCACGTCTGCCTGCACCAGCCCGAGCAGCGCCTGCTGATCTCCGGCGACCACCTGCTCGGCCGCGTGTCGCAGTACTTCGACATCGGCTACACGCCGGACCCGGTGGGGGAGTTCCTGCACTCGCTCGACGTCACCGAGGCGCTCGACGCCCGGCTCGCGCTCGCCGGCCACGCCCGGCCGTTCACCGAGGTCCCCGGCCACATCCAGGCCAACCGCGACCTGATCGCGCGCAACCTCGACGCCGTCCGCGCCTCGCTCGACGGCGGTGAGCGCACCGCGTACGAGACCGCGCGGGCCGTCTACGGGGAGCAGTTCACCGAGGAATTGGCCAGCTGGCAGATGACGATGACGACCGCCTGGCTGACCCATCTCGAGCGTCTCGGCGAGGTCGAGAAGACCGCCGGCGACGTCGAGCACTGGCACATCGCCTCATAAACTCGACGCGATGCGTATCGACGAGCGGATCGCGAGCGGGGCCGAGCCGGCCTTCTCGTTCGAGTTCTTCCCGCCCAAGACCGACGAGGGCGAGGCCAACCTGGCCGCCGCGCTCACCGAGCTCGCGCGGCTGGAGCCGACGTTCGTCTCGGTGACCTACGGCGCCGGCGGCACGGCCGCCCAGCGAGGCAAGACGATCGACATCGTCAGCCGCATCAAGGCCGACCACGGCCTGGAGGCGATGGCGCACTTCACCTGCGTCGGCGCGTCGGTGGACGAGCTGCGCACCGTGCTGGACCGGATGCGCGACGCCGGGATCGAGAACGTGCTCGCGCTGCGCGGCGATCCGCCCGCCGGCGTGGACGCGTCCGACTGGACCGCGGCCGAGGGCGGCCTGCGCTACTCGCGCGAGCTGATCGAGCTGATCCGCGCGGACTACGACTTCGCGGTCGGCGCCGCGTGCTTCCCGGAGGTCCACCTCGCGGCCGAGTCGGCGGACACGGACCTCAAGTACACCCGCGAGAAGGTCGACGCGGGCGCGAAGTTCCTGATCACCCAGCTGTTCTTCGACAACCAGCTCTACTACGACTTCGTCGCCCGCTCCCGCGAGGCCGGCATCGACGTCCCGATCATCCCGGGCATCATGCCGATCACCAACGTCGCCCAGATCCGCCGCTTCACGCAGATGTGCGGCGCGTCGATCCCGGCCGGCCTGCTGCGCGAGCTCGAGCTGCGCTCGCACGAGCCCGACGCGGTCGCGGACTTCGGCGTCGCCTACGCGACGATGCAGTGCGCCGACCTGCTCGCGAACGGCGCACCGGGCATCCACTTCTACACGCTCAACCGCTCGCCCTCGACGCGGGCGATCCTGAGCGCGCTGCGCTGCATGGCGCCCTGGCGCCGCGCGGTCATCGCCTAGTCAGATACAGCGCGCCCTTGCGGGCGGTGACGAACTGCAGGACGCCCGGCTTCGCCGTCCACACCGGCACGGCGGAGTCCGAGGCGAAGCGGGGCTTGGCGAACGTGCCGCCGGCGCCGCGGACGGCGGTGTAGGACTTGTTGAAGTTGCGGCGGAAGACGAGCACCTGCTTGCCGGAGCTCCAGGTGAACAGCTGCGGGTTCCGGCACGCGGTCCCGCACAACTTCACCACGTCCGCCCCGACGCGGACGGTGCGCGAGCCGTCGGCGAGCCAGACGCGCGGGTCGCTCGCGGGCGGGGCCGGCGGTGCGATCGCACTGAACGTCGCGCCGTTGCTCTGAGCGGCGCCGGTCGCGTGGCCGGGTTGGACGTCCGGGCCCTCGCTCGGAGGGCCCCAGCTCACCACCGCAGTGCCGTCGGCGGCGATCGGCGAGATCGACAACCCCGGCATGCGTTCGCCGGAGGCGAGCAGCTGCTGCGCGGCCGAGAACTCCTCGCCCGGGGTTCGGACCGTCGCGAGCACCGCGCCCGTGGGCGTCGCGGCCGTGATCACGACTGTGCCGGACGTGTTCGCGGAGAGGTCCCAGCCGGGGTGGTCGATGTCGCCCTCCCAGACCGTCTCGACCCCGGACAGCACGGCGTGCGCGGCCCCGATCTTCCCCGTCCGGTCCCACGTGCGCACGTAGACCGCGGTGGTGGTGTCCCACGCGACCAGGCCCGCGCCGTTCTCGAGCTGCGCGAAGCGGACGGCGTTCGGGCGCAGGCCGGCGAGCGTCGCGGTGTGCCAGCGCGTGCCGCGCACGGCGAGCCGCGCGCCGTCGGCGTTCGACACCGCCACGGCCACCCGCTGGCCTTGACCGGAGGACGCGACCACGGACCCCGCCTTGAGCGGGACGCGATCGTCGGCCCGGGCCGACGGGGTCAGGAAAGTCAGAGCGATGACGCTCACCGCGAGTGCTTGCAATCCGTTGCGCATATGTGATCCAAACGTAGCCGCGCGGCGCGGGTTGCGGGATTACGGTGTCGTGCGGCGGACGCGCGGGAGGTCGCGGTCGGCGGCCTCGATCAGGTCCATCACGTCGGCTCCGTCACTCGCCACCGCGGCACCGACGGAGAGGCCGACCGGCGGGTCGGCCGTGACCAGCTCGACCGGCAGCGCGGCCTCGACGTCCTCGGCCATCGCGGTCGCCGCGGCGCGGCCGAGATCCTCGCTCCCGGCGACCCAGACGCCGAACTCGTCGCCGCCGAGCCGGCCCGCGAGGCCGTGGCGGGCGAGGACGCGGGCGACCTCGGTCAGGACGAGGTCGCCGGAGCGGTGGCCGTGGGCATCGTTGACGCTCTTGAACGCGTCGACGTCGCAGATCAGCAGCGAGCCCTGCGTCCCGGCGTCGAGCTCGCGGCGGACGGCGTCGATCCAGCTGCGCCGGTTGTGCAGGCCGGTCAGGTCGTCGGTGTGGGCGACCGCCTCGAGGCGGCCGACGGCCTCGCTGAGGTCCCCCGCGGCGCCGGTGGGGGCGACGCCGGCGCGCTCGGCGACGTCGTCGAGCAACTCGGTCCCGGCGTCGAGCTTCTCCAGCGCGATGCCCAGCAGCGTGCGGTCGACGTCGTTGCCCGCCAGCAGGTGCGCGACGGCGTCGGCGATCTGGACGCAGGCCGCCTCGCGGGTCGGTGAGGCGAGGCCGGTCGGGCCGCCATGGTGGTAGGCGATCGCCTTCGTGACGGCGTCGTCGGGCTCGGTGAGGCCGACCAGGAGCGCTCCCGCGGCGGCGTGGTCGAGGCCGAGGCGCTTGCGCTCGAGCGCGGCGCGGGCGGCGCCGACGGGCTCCTCGGCCGCGATCTCCTCCAGCGCGACGACGCCGAACGCGGCGGGCATCAGCAGCTTGCCGACGTCGTGCAGCAGCCCGGCGAGGTGGGCGGTGTCGGTGTGGGCGCCGCGCAGCTCGGCGGTCGTGTACGCGTAGGCGGCGACGGTGACGGCGTGGACGTGCAGCTGGCCGCGGCTCAGGTGCGCGCCGCCCGGGAAGCGCTCGAGGAAGCGGTAGGTGGCCGCCTCCAGCGCGATCCGCACGAGGGCGCGGCGGCCCAGCAGCGTGACCGCCTGACGGATCGTGCGGGCGCGGATCGGGCGTGCGTTGGCGGCGGAGTTGGCGTAGCGGAGGAGGTTGGCGGCGAATGCCTCGTCGGACTCGATCACCGCGACGAGGTCGCTCGTCGTCCCGTTCGGGTCATCGGCCAGCGTGCGGATGCGCGCCACGGTCCCGCCGAGCACGGGGAGCGGGCCGATCCGCCGGAGGGCGTCGTGCACGCGCGTATCGGGCTTGGAGAATCGGGGCATCCGCGTACGTCATCGGCGTTCGCGCGGGCGTGGTTGAGCGCCCGCTTACGGGCCGGTTCTTGGTGTGCTGGGCTCGATGTCGAGGGCGTGGGCCACCTGGGGATGGCCGTCCTGTTGCCAGGCCACGTCGACCTGGTCGTTGCGTCTGTAGGTCCCGATACCCCATGCGCCCCAGAACCAGCGCCAGAAGCCGAGCTTTCCCTCCTTGATCAGCTCCCGCGAGAAGACCAGCGCGCCGCCGGCGACCCGGTAATCGCGGCCGAGCTCCTGCGGGACGCCGTTCACGAAGACGGTGAACGGCTCGCGCACGCCAGGGGGTAGGGGGACTCGTGACTCCTCCATGAGCGCCTGATCATCGCATCCGAGCGGCGCTCTACCCTCGTGGGCCGCCGTGTCCGTGCCGTATCGCATCCGTCGCTCCGATCGCGCCCGGCGCATCCGGGTCAGCGTCGGCAACGACGGCGAGGTCGAGGTGGTGCTGCCGAAGCGCTCGCCCGAGCGTCACGCGGAGGAGGCGGTCAAGCAGCTGGGGCCGTGGATCGAGCGGCGCCGGCGCGCGGTCGCGCGCGCCGTCTCCGAGATGAGGCGCGCGCCCGGGACGGTGCCCTACCTCGGCGAGACCCTGCGCCTCGTGCCCGACGCGGCCCGCACGCGGGTGCACCGGCGCGGCGACACGCTGTTCGTGCCCGCCCACGGCATGGAGGAGGCGCTCGAGCGCTGGTATCGGGCCCGGGCCCGCGAGGAGGTCGCCGTGCGGCTGGACGCGGCGGTCGCGCGGTACGGGACCTCGTACACGACGCTGACGATCCGCGGCCAGCGGACCCGCTGGGCCTCGCGCTCCTCGTCAGGCGGGATGTCGTTCAACTGGCGGCTGCTGCTCGCCCCGCCCGAGATCCTCGACTACGTGGTCGAGCACGAGGTCGCCCACATCGAGATCATGGACCACTCGGCGCGCTTCTGGAGGCTGCTCGCGTCACGCTCGCCGCGCTGGCGCGAGCACGCGGCGTGGCTCAAGCGCTACGGGTCGACTCTGACTCTGTAACGGCGCGCCGGAGCGCGTCGAGCGGGCTCTCGCCGCGCTCGGGCTCGATCACTGCGCGGCGCAGCCGACCCGTCCACGCCACCGCGGTCCCGTCGCCGTGGACGTCGAGCCCCGCCCGCACGCCATCGCCCTTGAGCTCGATCCGCAACGCGACGAGGTCGCCCGGCTCGTAGCGCCGGCTCACGAACTCCACGGCGTTGCGCCGCGTCGCCGTGGTCGCGTACGCCTCGAGGGTGTCGAGCGCCTCCGTGAGCGTGTCGCGCGTGGCCTTCTCGACCTGCGGGCCGCGCCGGACCGTCAGCCGGTAACTCACCGGACCTCGGCCAGGAGCGCCTTGACCCGGTCCCAGCGCTCGATCTCGCAGCCGTCCGTGCGGCTGAAGGTCGCGTTGATCTCCTCGCCCCGGATCGTGCCCTTGATCGTGGCCTCCTCCGGCCCGCCGTAGATCTGCGTGCACGCGACGTTCCCGTCGGTCGGCCGGATGTCCGCCGCCGAGATGCCCGCCGCGGCCCCGCAGGCCTGGCTGTCGGTCGGCTTCGCGCATTTGAGCTCGAGCACCTGCGGCTCCTGCCCGCCCTTTCCCCCGTCGCGATCCACGGTCACGGTGAGGTTCGCGAGCTCGCCGGTCGGCCCGCCGGCCTGCGACGGCTCGTCGGACCCGCACCCGGCAAGGGCGGCGGCGAGGACGAGGGCCAGCGCGGCGCGACGCATGAGGCTCAGGGTAGTGGTCCATCCGTCCAGCGCCACTTGCGGCGCGCTCGGCGGTTCACATAGGGTTCCCTGACTGTTCTCGCGATCTGATCGGTGGTACTGCCTTGCCGACCGTACTTCGCCGTCCGAGTGTCGTCTGCGTCCTGCTGGGCGTCGGGTTCCTGGTCACGTCCGCCGCGCCCGCGCGTGCCGCCGACGGCGTCTCGATCCGCACCAACGACTCCTCGAAGCGCCTCGTGGCCTCCAAGCGCGCGCGGCTGGTGGCCGAGGTCCCAGGGCGCACCTACTGCCGCCTGCGGCTCACGCACGCGGGCGCGCCGACGGCGTCGAGCTCGGTGCGCAAGGCCGTCGCCGGGATCGCGCGGTTCACCTGGCGCGTGGGTGGCGGGGTCGCGAACGGGCGCTGGAAGGCGACCGTGTCCTGCGCGTCCAACCCGCGCTCGCTCGCCCGCGGCAACGGCCGCTCGGCGACGATCACGCTGCGCGCCACCCACGGCGGGCGCCACGGTCGCGCGGTCCGCGGGCGGGTGGGGGTCGTGTTCCTGATCGCGCCGGAGGAGGCTGACGGCCGCGGCGCCGGCGCGGCGACCTACCAGCGCAAGGGCACGCTGCTGATCCGCGGCGGCGACTGGCTCTCAGGGCAGGGCGTCGACGTCTTCTCCAACGGCAACCCGAACGTCGACGGCTACAGCGGCGTGTATCAGTGCGTCGAGCTCGTCAAACGGCTGCTGAAGGCACGCGGATGGAGCACCCCGTTCTACGGCGACGCGCACCAGTACCTCGACCACGCGCCGGGTGAGTTCTTCGACAAGCATCGCGGCGGCGACGGGTACCGCCCGGTCCCGGGAGACGTCCTCGTCTGGGGCGGCGGCCTCGGCGGCTGGGGGCACGTGGCGATCGTCGAGGGCGTCAACGGCGGGTCGGTGTTCTTCGTCGAGCAGAACGCCTCGGCCACGGGCCGCGGCAGCCTGCCGATCGACGCCGCCGGCAACGTCGCCAAGCGCGGCTCGGCCTCGAGCTACTTCATCGGCACCCTGCACGCGAAGAAGAACACGCTCGGCCAGGCGCCGCCCGCGCCCACCGGCCCGAAGCCGAGCGACTACGCGGGGCACATCGTCCAGTGGGACGGTGACCGCGCCGGCCAGAAGGCGGCCTGGCTCGTCGGCCCGGATCTCAAGCGCCGGTGGATCCCGACGACCGAGATCTACGGCTGCCTCAAGGACGCGGGCCATCCGGGCCCGGACGTCCTCTCCGGGGCGATGCTCGACCAGCTCCCGGACCTCAATGGCGAGTGGGCGACCTGCACCCGCCCGACGCCGACCGTGACCCCGACCCCGTCGACACCCACACCCGTGACCCCGACGGTCACACCCACGCCGACCCCACCGACCACACCCGTACCGCAACCGTGGGTCAACTTGGCCAAGGGCGCTTCCGCCCAAGGCCGGTCCGGCTGTTCCTCGGCCGCCTGCAAGATGATGGTCGTGAGCTTCGGCAACTTCAGCCCGGGCCCGCACACCGTCACGTGTCGCGCCGGCAACGGCGACGAGGGCGGCTGGATCTCCTACACCCGCAGCGGCAGCAGCGACTCCTACGCGTACTGCTACTACGGCTACCCCGGGCGCAGCGTCTGGGTGACCGTCGACGGCATCGGCTCCAACACCGTCGTGTGGTGAGGCTCGCCCCAGCCGAGCGCGCCCATGGCGCCACCGGACGCGTCGCGTGAGAGCGACCAGCGCCAGCTGATGCCTTCCGTGTCGGCCATCCGCACCGTCTCGCCTGCCAACAGCGCGGCGTAGGCGGCGCGGGCGGCCGCGCGCTCGGGCTCGGGGACGGTGACCGCGAACCAGTCGCGGCCGACGAGGTCGTCCTCGTCGAAGCCGAAGGCGGCGCACGCGGTGCCGTTGGCGATCTCGACGCGGCCGTCCGCGTCCAGCGCGACGACCAGGGCGGCGGCGCCGTCGAACGCCCGGCGCGCCCGCGCGCGGACGCGGCGGCGGGCGAAGTACGCGGCGAGCTGGCCGCCGACCGTGGCGAACAGCGCCGAGACCTCGGCGTTGGGCTCGCGGGCGTCGCCGGCGTAGAGCTCGATCACGCCCACGCACTCGTCGCCGAGCGCGATCGGGAAGGCCGCGGCGGTGACGAGGCCCGCGCGCACCGCCTCGGCGGGGAGGTCGCCGACCCAGACCGGGCGGCGGAACGCCCAGACGCGGCCGGCGAGGCCCTGGCCCGCGGCGTAGGTCTGCTCGTGGGTCGCGCTCGCGAGCTCGGCGACCCCGCCGCGGGCGCCCGGCGCCGTCCACAGCGACGTGCAGCGCAGGACCGCGCCGTCCGGGCGCCAGACGACGCCGAAGCTCCACCCGAGCGCGGTCCCGAGCGTGGTCAGGACGCGATCGCAGAGCGCGCTCGGCTCAAGGCCCGCCGCCAGGTGGTCGGCGATCGCCTGTTGCGCGCCGAGGAGCTTGTGGGCGCCGCCGACGCGGCGGCGCATCCGCGCCTGTTCGAGCTCGCGCGTCAGCACGGCCGGCAGCTGGGCGATGTCGGGGACGCTCGGGACGCCGCTCGGGAGCCCGCGCAGGATCGCGGAGAGCTCACCCGGCCGCATGCGCGGCGAGACGGCGAGGAATGGGAGGTGCGGGTCGGCGAGCCGGACCATCTCGAGCGCCTTGCGCGACGGGACCGCCAGGGGACCGTCGCCGCCGTAGAGCACCGCGTCCCACCCGCGCCGCTGCAGGGCGGCGGACAGCGCCTCCGGACCCTGGACGGGGACGGAACGTGCGGTCCAGCCCGCGTCGTCGAGCACCCGGGTCAGCTGCGCGGCGTGGCCGGCGGGAACGTCGACGAGCAGCGCGCTGATGCTTCTGTGGCGGCTCACTCCTGAGTGCATCGGCGGCCACTCGGGACCGCTTGAGCAAACGCTTAGGCAGCCAGACGAGTGACGATCTCGCGCACGCCGTGCGAGAGGTCGTCGACCACGAAGTCCGGGCTGACGCCCTTGAGGATCCGCAGCGCGGGGCGGTTGTCGGCGAGCATCGTGCCGGCGATCCGCGTCACGCCCTCGGCCGCCGCGGCCTTGGCCAGGCGGCGGGCGAGCCACGACCCCAGGCCGAGCCCCTGCCACTCGTCCCAGACGAGGATCGCGATGTCGGCCGTGTCCGGAGCGGTCTTGACGACGCGCCCGGTCGCGACCAGCGTGTCGCCGATCACGGCCACGTACGCGATGTGGTCATGACCGTCGACCTCGGTGAGGTAGGTCAGCTCGGCGTCGGAGAAGCGGACCTTCGGGGAGAGGAAGCGCTTGAACGCGGCCTCCGGGCTGAGCCGGCGCAGGCCCTCGACCAGCAGGCGCTTGTCATCCGGCTCGATCGGCCGGATCGTGACCAGCGTGCCGTCGAGCAGGTAGTGGAGCATGCGTTGCATGATGCAACGCACACTCCACCGTTGTCAGTACGGCTGGCTCTACTTGGGTTAACGCTGCTCGATCGGGACGTATTCCAGCTCGCGGTTGCCCGTGTAGATCTGCCGCGGGCGGGCGATCTTCTGCTCGGAGTCGTCGATCATCTCGAGCCACTGGGAGATCCAGCCGGACGTCCGCGGGATCGCGAACAGCACCGTGAACATGCCCACCGGCATGTGCAGCGCCTCGTAGATCAGGCCCGAGTAGAAGTCGACGTTGGGGTACAGCTTGCGCTTGACGAAGTACTCGTCCTCGAGCGCGATCTTCTCGAGCTCGAGCGCGATCTCCAGCAGCGGGTTGACGCCCGTGACCTCGAAGACGTCGTCGCAGGCCTTCTTGATGATCTTCGCGCGCGGGTCGTAGTTCTTGTAGACCCGGTGCCCGAAGCCCATCAGGCGCTCCTTGCCCTCCTTCACGCCGGCGATGAAGTCGGGGATGTTCTCCTTGCGCTCGATGCGCCGCAGCATCCGCAGCACCTGCTCGTTGGCGCCGCCGTGGAGCGGGCCGTAGAGCGCGGCGATGCCGGCCGCGACCGCCGAGTACGGGTCGACCTGCGAGGAGCCGACCGCGCGGACGGCGCTCGTCGAACAGTTCTGCTCGTGGTCGGCGTGGAGGATGAAGAGGACGTCCAGCGCCCGCTCGAGCCGAGGATCGGGCTGGTACTTCAGCTCGGTCATCTTGAACAGCATCGAGAGGAAGTTGCCGGGGTAGGCGAGGTCGTTGTCCGGATAGACGTACGGCTGCCCCATGTTGTGGCGGTAGGCGAACGCCGCCAGCGTCGGCATCTTCGCGATCAGGCGGATGATCTGGAGGTACCGGGTCTCCGGGTCCTTGATCTGGTTGGCGTCCGGGTAGAACGTCGACAGCGCGCCGACCGAGGCCAGCAGCATCCCCATCGGGTGCGCGTCGTACCGGAAGCCCTGCATGAAGCTGCGGACGTTCTCGTGCACGAACGTGTGGATCGTGATCTCGTGCGTCCACTCGTCGAGCTGCTTCTGATTGGGCAGGTTCCCGTGTACGAGCAGATAAGCGACTTCGAGGTAGGTCGACTTCTCGGCCAGCTGCTCGATCGGATACCCGCGGTACTCCAGGATGCCCTTTTCGCCATCCAGGTAGGTGATCGCCGACCGGCAGGACGCCGTGTTCATGAAGGCCGGGTCATAGGTCATGACCCCGAAGTCGTCCTCGTTGACCTTGATGTTCCGCAGCGCGGTCGCGCGTACGGTCCCGTCCTCGATCGGCACCTCGTACGACTTGCCGGTCCGGTTGTCGGTGATCGTCAGTGAATCGGAGGCCGTGGCCACGCCACCGCCGTTCTCGCTCTGCTCCTCAGTACCCACGTGCGCTCCTCTGAAGGGGGAGGTCAAATCTCTGCCTCCCATTGTGGCGGGAGGGTCGCGAGACGCGCGTTACGCCGTGATGACCGCGGTGAACATCGTCCCCGCGACGAGCAGCGCGCCAACCAGCATGATGGCGCGTGCCGCGCCCTTCGTGGCCGGGAACGTCTCGTGGCGAACGGTTCCCACCGCCGACAGGATCAACGCGAACGCCACCAGGACGCTGGCGAGGATGTAGAACGGCGTCTTGGAGGGCTCGGCGGCCTCTTCGGCGAGGAGCAGCAACATGGCGGGCGGGAAGCTATCAGCGGTGGAGCTCGCGCGCACGACCGGCGGCCGTCACCGAGCGGATGCGCGGCGGCGGCGTCGCGACGCGCGCGCCGCACGTGGGTCCGCCGCGACGGGGCGGGCGTGGACGGCGCGGGCGTGGATGCGGCCGGCGCGGGCGCGGCGAGCCGCCGTCGATCCTCACGTCGTCGGTGTCCGTCCCCTGCTTGACCGCCCACCACACGATGTAGCAAGCGGCCAGGATCGGCAGCTTCAGGAAGACGAACAGGTACAGCATCGTCCAGCCCACGAGCTGGATGCTACGCCGATGTGCTCAGACGCGGAGCGGTACCGGTGTTGCATCGAACACCGTGACGCGTTGCAACTCGGACACGCGCTCGTTGACCTCGTCGGCCGTGAGCGTCTGCATGCGCTCGGTGCCGAACGCCTCGACGTTGAAGGACGCCAGCGCCGTGCCGTACGCCATCGCGCGGCGCAGCAATTCGTCGGTGATCTCCTCGTCGGCGTGCGCGGCGACGTAGCCCATGAACCCGCCCGCGAACGTGTCGCCCGCGCCGGTCGGATCCACGACATCGGCGGTCGGGTACGCCGGCAGGCCGAAGACGCCCTCGGGCGTGTACATCGCCGAGCCGTACTCACCCTGCTTGACCACGACGACCTTGGGGCCGAGGTCCATCACCGCGCGCGCGGCGCGGACGAGGTTCGGCTCGTCGGTGAGCTGCTTGACCTCGCCGTCGTTGACGATCAGGCAGTCGACGGTCTTGATCGTCTTGATCAGCGACTCGTGCGCGATGTCGATCCAGAGGTTCATCGTGTCCAGCGCGCTGAAGCGGGCGCCGGTGCACTGCTCGCGGACCGCGCGCTGCAGGTCGGGCTGGATGTTCGCCAGGAACAGGACGTCCGCGTCCCTGGAGGCCTGGCTGAGCTTGGGCTCGAAGTCGGCGAAGACGTTCAGGTCGGTCTGCAGCGTGTGGCGGATGTTGACGTCGCGCTCGTAGCGGCCCGCCCAGAAGAACGTCTTGCCGCCGGGGACGTGCTCGACGTCGTCGGTGATCACGCCGCGGTTGTGCAGGACGGCGTACTCCTCCTCGCTGAAGTCGTCGCCCACAGGCCCGACCACGCGGGTCTCGGCGAGGAACGAGGAGGCGAGCGAGAAGTGCACGGCGGCGCCGCCCAGGAGGCGATCGCGCTTGCCGGCCTCGGTCTCGACGGCGTCAAAGGCGATGGATCCGACCACGGTGAGCGACATAAGGCGCGAGAGAGTAGCGCTACCGTGCTAGGGCGAAAATGACGACTTTCGCCGAGCTCGGGCTGTCCGAGCCGATTCTGCAGGCCCTCCAAGACGTCGGCTACGAAACGCCGAGCCCCATCCAGGAGCAGGGCATCCCGCCGCTGCTGGAGGGCCGGGACGTAATCGGCCAGGCGCAGACCGGAACGGGCAAGACGGCCGCGTTCGGGCTGCCGCTGATGGAGTTCGTGGACCCGACCGAGCAAGAGGTCCAGGCGCTCGTGCTCACCCCGACGCGCGAGCTGTGCATCCAGGTCACCCAAGCGCTGCGGGCCTACGGGGCGCGCAAGGGGATCGACCCGGTGGCGGTCTTCGGCGGCGCGCCGATCCGCACCCAGCAGGCGCAGCTGCGCCAAGGGGGGCAGGTCGTGGTCGGCACGGTCGGCCGCGTGCTCGACCTGATCAGCCGGCACTCGCTGGTCCTGCACTCGACGCGGTACATCGTGCTCGACGAGGCCGACGAGATGCTGGACCTCGGCTTCCTCGAGGACGTCGAGAAGATCCTCAGCCTCGCGCCCGGCAGCCGGCAGACGGCGCTGTTCAGCGCGACGATGCCGACCGAGATCCGCAAGCTCGCCGAGCGCCACCTCTACGACCCCGTCACCGTGAAGGTCAAGGCCGCGACGCTGACGATCGACACGGTCGAGCAGTTCTACCTGGAGACCCGGGGGCAGGACAAGGTCGACTCGCTGGTCCGCGTGCTGCAGGCCGAGAAGCCCAAGCAGGCGATCGTCTTCTCGCGCACGAAGATCCGCACCGAGCAGCTCTACCGTACGCTGCGCGACAAGGGCATGAACGTCAAGGCGCTGCACGGCGACATGAGCCAGGGCGCGCGCGACGGCGTGATGATCTCCTTCAAGGGCGGTCGCGTGCCGATCCTCGTCGCCACCGACGTCGCCGCCCGCGGTCTCGACATCTCGACCGTGACGCACGTCGTGAACTTCGACGTCCCGACCTCGCCCGACGTCTATGTGCACCGCATCGGCCGCACGGGCCGCGTCGGGCGCTCCGGCCGCGCGATCACCTTCGTCGAGCCGCGCCAGCGGCGCGAGCTGGAGGCGATCGAGAACCACGCGTCGACCAAGATCGCCCCGTGGACCGAGGGCGCCCACATCGCCCCCGAGCGCGCGTCCGAGCCGCGTCCCCGCCGCCACCGCAAGCCGCACGACGAGATCGTCACCAACGGCGGCGGCTACACGAAGCTGATCGCGACCGCCGGGCGCCACGAGGGCGTCGAGGCCAAGGACCTGATCGCGGCGATGACCGCGAGCGGGCTCGACGGCGAGGCGATCCGCAACGTCCGCATTCTCGAGCGCTTCGCTCTGGTGGAGATCCCGGCCGACGCCGTGACCAAGATCATCGAGCGTGTGACAGAAGTGCAAGGCCACCCCGTGGCCCTGGAACCGATCCGCAACTGAGGAGGCCCGCCAATGTCCGTGGCGACGATGAGCACCAACCACGGTGACATCACGATCGAGCTGTATGACGAGGACGCTCCCAAGACCGTCGAGAACTTCAAGAAGCTGGCCGCCGACGGGTTCTACGACGGCCTGTCCTTCCACCGGATCATCAAGGACTTCATGATCCAGGGCGGCTGCCCGCAGGGCACCGGCACCGGCGGTCCCGGCTACACGTTCGAGGACGAGATCAACCAGCACAAGCTCGTCCGCGGCTCGCTGGCGATGGCCAACGCCGGCCCGAACACGAACGGCTCGCAGTTCTTCATCGTCACGCTCGACTCGACGCCCTGGCTCGACGGCAAGCACACGAACTTCGGTCAGGTCACCGACGGCATGGACGTGGTCGACAAGCTCGAGGGCCTGCCGACCGACGGCCGCGACAAGCCTCGCGAAGAGGCCAAGATCACCAAGCTGACGATCACCTGAACCGCAGCTGGTCGCGCTCGATGACGCAGGGCGCGGTCGCGCCCTCGTCGTCGAGGCAGTCCCCGAAGTGCTGCGTCACCCAGTAGGACGTCCCCGCCGCCTGGGCGAACCCGCCCAGGTCGAGCGGCACCGAGGCCGTCGTCAGCTTCCCCGCCTTGTACCGGTAGGCGACCCCGTGACCCGGGCAGCCCGACGGGTCGCCTGAGCAGACCTGCGCGAAGTACAGCGCGCCGCCGTCGAACGAGAGCCCGACGAAGGACCGGCTGGCCTCGCCGATGGCGACCTTGCGGAGGAGGCGCCGGCGCGACCCGTCGAGCTCCTGGAGCCAGACCTGCGTGTTGTCGGCGACGGTGCCGCCGTTGAGCGTGAGCGCCAGCTCGCCGCCGAACAGGTTGATCTCGACGATGCGTCCGCGCGGGGTGGGCACGCGCTCGGCCTTCTGGCCGAGCACCGCGGTGTACACGCGGTCCCGGCCCTCGATCCAGGCCAGCCGGTTGCCCCAGATGACGGGCGAGTGGGCGGCGTCGTGGGTGGTGTGCAGCCGCCGCCGCGAGCCGCCGGCCGGGTCGATCGAGTAGATCGCCCGCGTCTGCGCGACGATCACGATCGGCTTGCCATCCGGCCCGCGCGACACGTCGGCCTCCAGCGGACGGCGGTCCTCGGCGGCCAGCGCGTGCACGCCGCTCTTGTCGGCGAGCTGGAGCGTGAACGTCTTCGTGTTGGGCGGCGCGGTGCTGAACACCGCCTGGTCGCGGTAGGCACGGACGGGTGTGGGGAGGGAGGACTGACCGATCGGCGCCACGGCGAGCGCGGCGACGGCCAGGGACGACAGGAGGGGCATCTGCCCATCCTCTGCGGGTCGCGGTGCCGCCGCGGTCCACCAAGGGTGGGTTCGAGGTCACCCGTTCTTTGTGGGGCGCCCCGGCCCCGTCGGTCGTGCCGCCATCCAGCACGGCGTCTGGCCGTGCTGACTCGCCGCGGCGTGCAGGGAGACCGTCAAGTTACGGTCCACGGAGACCGTGCGAGATCGGTTGTGGTCGCTTTCGGCGGCGGTGGCGCTTATCGACCGAAAGCGCGCTGTTCGAGCTGGCGCGTTGGTGGGGGTGTTCGACGTTCCGCCCTCGTACAGGGGCGAAACGTAGGCCACCCCCCCGCGGAGTGCAGATGGACGTTCCTCAGGCCGATCGCGGCAGCCAGGGGCGGATAGGGGTGTCCAGTACCACGATCTGTAACTGTCGGTCTCCCTTAGATCCGGCTGCGAGAGCGGGAGCCGATAGACGCGCTCGACGAAGGCGAGAGGACCCGCTGGCTCTCCTCCCCCTCCCCCTCAGTGCTAGGCCGTTCCCCGAATACCGGCACGGCTACACAACGCCGCACCCGCCCACCGATGCCACGGCAAGAGCCAACCCTAAACTCCCTACATGGCCACGATCCCCGTCGAGAACCCAGCCACCGGCGCGACGATCAAAGAGGTCGCCGCGACCGGGCCGGAGGACGTCGCCGCGCTCGTGGCGCGTGCTCGCTCAGCCCAGCCGGGCTGGGAGGCGCTCGGCTACGAAGGCCGCGGCCGGATCCTCAAACGCGCGCAGAAATGGCTGATCGAACACGCTGACGAGGTCGCGGACACGATCTGCAGCGAGACGGGCAAGACGCGCGAGGACGCGATGCTGGTTGAGGTCGCCTACGGCGCGAACGCGCTTGGGTTTTGGGCGAAGAAAGCGCCCAAATGGCTTGCGGACGAGAAGGTCCGCACCTTCAACCCCTTCGTCCTGGGCCGTCGCATGGTCGTCCGCTATCGGCCGCTCGGCGTCGTCGGCGTGATCGGGCCCTGGAACTACCCGCTCGTCAACTCCGTAGGGGACGCCATCCCAGCGCTCGCCGCGGGGAATGCCGTCATCGTCAAGCCATCCGAGGTGACGCCGCTCACCTCTTTGTTGTTCGAGCGTGGGCTCCATGAGAGTGGCCTCCCTGAGAGTGTCTTCCAGGTCGCCGTCGGAACTGGTGAGACCGGTGCGGCGCTGATCGACGAAGTGGACATGGTCATGTTCACCGGCTCGACCCGGACGGGTCGGAAGGTGATGGAACGGGCCGCGCAGATGCTGACCCCGGTCTCGCTCGAGCTCGGGGGCAAGGACCCGATGATCGTGCTGGCCGACGCCGACCTCGAGCGAGCGGCCAACGCCGCGGTCTACTACTCGATGCAGAACGGCGGCCAGACCTGCATCTCGATCGAGCGTGTCTACGTCGAGGCGCCCGTCTACGACGAGTTCGTCGCCAAGGTCACCGAGAAGGCCGCGCAGCTGCGTCAGGGTCCCCCGAACGGCGCGGGCTCGATCGACGTCGGCGCCATGACGTTCCCACCGCAGCTCGACATCGTCGAAAAGCACGTCCAGCAGGCCCGCGACGCGGGCGCGCGGGTCACCACCGGCGGACACGCCCGCGAAGGCGCCGGCCGCTTCTACGAGCCGACCGTCCTCGCTGACGTCGACCACTCGATGACAGCGATGACCGAAGAGACCTTCGGGCCAACGCTGCCGGTGATGAAGGTCGCGGACGCCGAGGAGGCGATCCGCCAGGCCAACGACTCGCCGTACGGCCTCGGCGCCGCCGTGTTCACGAAGGACCTGGCCAAGGGGGAGCGGGTGGCGCGGCGGATCGACGCGGGCGCCGTCTGCGTCAACGACGCCGCGCTGAACTACCTGGCGCTGGAACTGCCGATGGGCGGCTGGAAGGACTCGGGTCTGGGCGTACGCCACGGCCCGGCGGGCCTGCGCAAGTACACCCACCAGCAGGCGCTCATGGTCACGCGCTTCGCGCCCAAGCGGGAGATCCATTACTTCCCGTACAACGCGAAGGTCACCGGGTTGATCACGCGCGGCATCAAGCTCTTCTGGGGCAGGGGTTAGGCCGCCGCCGACGTCGGCGCCCAGCCGGCCTGCGTGAGCTCCTCGCGCAGGCGCCGGCGGGCGCGGTGCTGGAGGGCGTGGACGGCATCGATCGAGCGGCCGAGCCGCTCCGCGACCTCGCCCGGCGTGAGCCCGGCGATCAGCCGCAGCACCATCACCTGACGCTGGTCGGCGGGGAGCGCCTCGAGCGCCGAGCGGAGGTCGTCCAGGCGCTCGTGGGCGTGCAGCTCGGTCCGCGCGGAGGCGGGAACCTCGGCCAGCGGGACGGAACGCTGCGCTCGCAGATAGTCGAGCGCAGCGTTCCGGGCCACCCGCAGCAGCCAGGCCACGAAGGGGGTGCCGCTCACCCGGTAATGGGTGAGGGCGCGTGGCAGGCGCGCGAAGACCTCGCTGGTGATGTCCTCCGCATCGTGCTCGTCGTGGACGATCGCCAGCACGTAGCCGAAGATGTTGTCCGCGTAGAGCAGGTACAGCAGGCGCAAAGCGTCCTCATCGCCCTCACGGGCCCGGGCCGTGGCGGCGCTGACCAACGCCTCCGCGTCCGGCGGGTGATCGAGTTGACGGCGGCGACGGTATCCAGACCGTGCCGCCGTCGCCTCGAGACGGTCCGCCGCTCGGCGAACCGCCACCTGTCCCATTCCTTGAGAGATGAGCAACCTTGCCCTTGTCCGAAGTTCCCCGACTTTCCTTGCCGGAGTACAGGCAGGGTCCCACTGTCCGTGCTCGAACTGAAGTCAGACATGCGTCCAGTGGACGCCTGTCCTATTCAGGATCCAGGGCGGTGCGCCGAGCGCGCTCGGCGATCTCGGGCACACCGTCTTTGAGGCGATCGAAGAACGGGTCTTCGGTGGTTCCCGCCAGGCGGCGCTTGTAGGACCCTTCGAGGAACACCGCGGACTTCCACAGGGCGAGGGTTGTGTACCAGGTGACATCTGTCATCGATCGGCCCGAACGTTGCTCGTATCTGGTCACAAGGTCGGCCCGTGTGGGAAATCCGGGTTGACGAGTAACAGTTGTCAATGACGCGACGGTGCTGTCCGGGTCGCCGGGCTGCGCGTAGGTCGCGAGCAGGTAGCCGATGTCGGCCAGCGGGTCGCCGATCGTCGCCAGCTCCCAGTCGAAGATCGCGCTCAAGCGATCGCCGGTGAACATCACGTTCCCCAGCCGGTAGTCGCCGTGGACGATCGTCGCGGGACCGGACTCCGGGAGCTGCGACGCGAGCCAGCGCCCGACCTCCTCCAGCGCCGGGATCTCGCGCGTCTTGTTGTGCTCCCACAGCCCGCCGAAGCGGCGCAGCTGGCGCTCGAGGTAGCCGGTCGGCTTGCCGAAGCCCTCGAGGCCGGCTGCCTGCCAGTCGGCGGCGTGGACCTCCACCAGCGCGTCGATGAGCTCCTCGCCGATCCGCGCCGGCTCCATGCCCGCCGGCAACGTCGCTTGCAGCACGACGCCGTGCACGCGCTCCATCACGTAGAACGGCACGCCGAGCAGCGACTCGTCCGCGCAGGTGGCGAGCACCTTCGGCACACGCACGCTCGTCCCCTCGAGCGCCCGCAGCAGCAGCGCCTCGCGCAGGACGTCGTGCGCGCTGGGCGGGAGCGGTGGGCGCGGCGGGCGGCGCAGCACCCATTCCTCGTCCCCGCGCCGGATCACGTAGGTGACATTGGAGTGTCCGTCGCCGACGGGCTCGGCTTCGAGCGGCCCGCTGCCGAGGCCGTGCTCGTCCAGGAACGCTTCGAGCGGCCGCCGGATCAGCAGCGGCGGAAGGTCGAGTGCGGCGGCCTCTTCGTGGGTATCGACGATCGAAGTCACGCCGTTCGATCGTAAAGTGTCAATAAGAGGCGCGACGAACCGCCGCCGGGCGCGTTCAAGTAGTGAGCCGGCATTCCCCCTTACGGCCGGCCCCCAAAATCCCATGCGACGACTGATCCCGATACTTCTCCTGGCCTTGCTGTGGCCCGCGGCCTCCGCCGCGGCCTCCCCGCGCCAGATCGTCACCTTCGAGGCACCGCGCGAGCTGCTGTCCGCGTCCTCGCGCGAAGCCACGCTGGACCAGATCACCGGCTTCGGCGTCACCCACGTCCGGCAGCTCGTCTACTGGCGCGACTTCGCGCCGGACCCGGACTCCAAGACCAAGCCGGACTTCGACGCCTCGGACCCCAACGCCTATCCAGCGGACAAGTGGGACAACCTCGACGGCCTGATCGCCGCCGCGAAGGCCAAGAACGTGCAGGTCACCCTGACGCTCACCGGCCCGGTTCCGAAGTGGGCGACCAAGAGCAAGAAGGACAACTTGACCGACCCGGACCCGAAGGAGTTCGGTGCGTTCGCGACGGCGATCGGCCGCCGGTACGGCGCCGACGTGAGCACCTGGTCGATCTGGAACGAGCCCAACCAGCCGCAGTTCCTCAAGCCGCAGTACAAGAGCGGCAAGCCCGAGTCGCCGAAGCTCTATCGCAAGCTCTACCAGGCCGCCTACGCCGGTCTGCGCTCGACGCCGGCCAACGCGGACGACACGATCCTGATCGGCGAGACCTCGCCGCGCGGCAACCAGAACGTCGTGCACCCGTTGGCGTTCCTGCGCGGGATGCTGTGCCTGGACTCCAAGTACCGCAAGTCGAAGTCCTGCGGCGAGTTGGAGGCCGACGGCTACGCGCACCACGCGTACACGACCAGCGCCGGGCCGCGGTTCAAGCCCTCCGATCGCGACGACGTCACGATCGGCGTGCTCTCCCGGCTGACCGGCGCGCTCGACAAGGCCGCCGACGCGGGTGCGCTGCCCAAGCACCTCCCGGTCTACCTGACCGAGTTCGGGATCCAGTCCACGCCGGACAAGGTCTCGGGCGTGTCGCTGGCCAAGCAGGCCGCCTACATGGCGATCTCCGAGCACATCGCGTACGTGAACCCGCGCGTGGTCGCGTTCTCGCAGTACCTGCTCAGCGACGACCCGCCGCGCTCGGAGGGCTACAAGTACGGCGGCTTCGAGAGCGGCCTGCGCTCCGCCGACGGCAAGCCCAAGCCGGCCTACGAGGGGTTCCGCCTGCCGCTGGCGGTCGAGGTCTACGGCACCAGCGACGTGCTCTGGGGCCTCGTGCGCCCGCAGCGCGCGGTGAGCAAGGTGACGATCGAGCGCAAGCCGAAGGGCAAGGCGTGGCGGGTGCTCAAGACGCTGAACACGACGTCCACCGGCGTTTACAGCGTCAAGACCACGCACCAGAAGGGCCAGACCTACCGCGTGCAGTGGACCGCCCCCGACGGCAAGACCTACACGGGTCCTGCCGTGCAGGGATACTGAGCCCCGCCCCGCCACCCCCCACCGGTCACCCTGGGATAGGGTCCCGACCCCACCCAATTTTCCTGTGTCTAGGGTCCTGACCCGGTGCACTCGCCGTGGTCGCGTTCCGATGTTTTGAGCATGAGGAAGCGTTGGACACGATGGAGCGTTCTGGGTCACGAGGTGATTGACGGGAGCGGCCAGACGGTCGGCAAGATCGTCGACACATGGCCCTTCGACGGCGGCGAAGTGGAACTCGTCGTCGTGCGCCTGGCAGGCGCGTTCGGCGGCCGGCGAATGCTCGCCGTCGAAGACCTGTGGTCGGATGGCTTCTTCCTGCGCACCCCATTCGCCGCGTGGCAGGTCGAGGACTCCCCCCAGCTCAGCCACAGCCGCCACGCCGCCGAGGACCCATACCGCGCCCGCAGCTACTGGCGCTTCGCCGAGCCGGAGACGTTTTACGCCGCCGCAGCGTGATTTGCCCGTAAGCTGAGCGCCGTATGGCGCAGCAGTTGTGGATGCTGCGGCACGCGGATGCCGTGCCGCATGGCTCGAAGCCGGACCCTGAGCGGGAGCTGACCCCGCACGGTCGGGAGCAGGCCGACGCCGCCGGCCGCGCGCTCGCGGCGCTGAACGAGACCTTCGCGGCCTGTTACACCAGCCCGAAGGTCCGCGCCCGCGAGACCGCCGAGCTGGCCTGCTCGCACCTCGGCGTCGAGCCGATCGACGACGACGCGCTCGCCGACGGCTTCAGCCGCGTCGACGCGCTCACGCTGCTCGACGCCCACGACGCCGACGCGCACATCCTCGTCGTCGGCCACGAGCCGAGCTTCTCCCAGGTCGTCTACGACTTCACGGGCGGCCGCGTCGACTTCAAGAAGAGCGGCATCGCCGCTCTGCGCGCCTCGCGCGCGGCCGGCGAGCTGCTCGTGCTGCTGCGCCCCCGCGAGATCGAGGCGCTCGCCCGAACCTAAAGGGGTCAGGCCCCTTTAAGTAAGCGCGGCCAGGATCACGGCGATTGCGACCTCGGCGCGTGGTTGCAGCGACGCCTCGAGGACGAACTCCTCGGGGTTGTGCGCCTTCCCGCCGCGCGGGCCGAGGCCGTCGACGGTGATCGGGATCGTCGCCGCGAAGTGGCTGGCGTCGGACGCGCCGCCGCGTGAGGCGGGCACGATCGGGCGGCCCAGCGCCTCGCTCGCCCGCGCGAGCACCGGCGCCATCGCGGCCTCGGAGTGCATCCCCGGCCAGCGGCGGATCAGCTCGGCGTCGAGCCGCACCTCGTCGATTTCGGCCGGCAACGTGGCCAGCACGGCCTCGATCGCGTCGAGGTCGTCGGCGCGGACGTCGCAGAACAGCTCGCCCGCGCCGGGGACGACGTTGAAGGCGTCGCCGGAGCGCAGCACCGTCGGGACCGCGGTCAGGTGGGCGGGGCCGTGCGGGTCGTGGGCGGCGGCGACCAGCTGGGCGGCCTTCGACAGGGCGAGCAGCGCGTTGCGCCCGCGGTCGGGCGCCGAGCCGCTGTGGGCGCTGCGGCCGGTGGCGGTGACGTGGATCGTTCCCGCCGCCTTGCGGCGCACCACGACGCCCTCGTCGCCGCCGGCGAGCTCGCCCGCCTCGAAGCACAGGCACGCGTCGAAGCCCTCGAAGCGCGGCACGTGGGAGAAGTCGTTCGTGCGCCACTCCTCGTCGCACACGAGCAGCAGCGCGAGCTGCTCGTAGAGCTCGGGGCGCTTGGCGAAGGCGCGCAGCGCGCCGATCGCGAGGATGTCGCCGCCCTTCATGTCGACGCTGCCCGAGCCGAGGAGCTGCTCGCCGACGCGCTGCAGCGGGCGATGCTCCTCGTGCGCGACCACCGTGTCCACGTGGCCGACCAGCAGCGCCTTCCCGCGGCCGGTGCCGTGCAGGCGGGCGACGAGGTCCTCCGCGTGGCCGGGCGAGGAGCACGGGACGCGCTCGATCGTGGCTTCGTCGGGCAGGAGCGCCGCGCACACCGAGGCGCATTCGTTCGCGCCGTGCACGTCGCCGCTCGGGCTCGACACGGCCACGAGCGCCTCCATCTCGCGCGGCGCGCGCTTGGCGATCTCCGCCGCCGCCTCCCTGATCCACGGATCCACCCGGGGCAGGCTAACGTGAACGTTCGTGCCCGAGCTGCCCGAGATGGAGATCACCGCCCGTCGCCTGGCCGCCGAGCTGCCGGGCCAGCCGATCGAGTCGATCCTGACGCCGGGCATCAACGTCCTCAAGACGTTCGACCCGCCGCTGAGCGCCTTGGACGGCGCGCCGTTCACCGACGTGCGCCGGCGCGGGAAGCTGCTGCTGCTCGAGGCCGAGACCGCCTCGCACGGCCCGCTCACGCTGCTGGTCCATCTGATGAGCGCCGGGCGGCTGATGCTCTACGACAAGCGCGGCTCGCTGCGCGACAAGACCTCGCGGGTGCTGATCCGGCTGCCCGAAGACCGCGAGCTGCGGCTGCGCGAGTTCGGGACAAAGCAGGCGGCGTGGGTGAAGGTGCTGACGCTCGACGGCCTCGAAGAGGAGCCGGCGCTGAAGACCCTCGGCCCCGAGGCGTGGCCGGACCCGCCCGACCTGGGCGAGGTCCTGTCGAGCGCGCGGCCGCTGCACTCGCTGCTGCGCGACCAGCAGGTGATCGCGGGGATCGGGCGCACGTGGGTCGACGAGATCCTGCACGCCGCGAAGTTGTCCCCGTTCAAGCGCGGCGATGACCTCTCGGAGAAGGAGGCCAAGGCGCTGCGCGAGGCGATGGTCTCCGAGCTCGGACGGGTGCTCGACGTCTACGAGGACAAGGTCAAGCTCCCGCTGCCGGAGAAGTTCCCGAAGCCGACGCGGGTGCACGCGCAACAGGGCGAGCCGTGCCCGCGCTGCGAGACCGTGCTCGAGGCCGTCTTCTACGAGGACTACGTCATGAGCTATTGCCCGCACTGCCAGACCGAAGGCCGGATCCTCAAGGACCGCCGGCTTTCGCGTTTGTTGAAGTAGTCGGTTTTGTTCAAGACCGGGCGCCCGCTGCGCCCGATCCTGGGCGGCATGACCTTGTTGATGGATGGCGTGGTGCGGCCCGGCGACCCCGGCTGGGACGAGGCCCGGCGCTCCTGGAACCTGGCGGTCGACCAGCGCCCCGACGCGGTGGTCGTGGCCACGAGCGTCGAGGACGTGCAGGCCGTGCTGCGCTCCGGCGCCCGCGTGGCGCCGCAGGCCACCGGCCACGGCTCCGAGCTGCTCCCCGAGCTCGACGGCGCGGTGCTGCTGAAGACCTCGCTGCTGAACGCGGTGACCGTCGGCGGCGGCGTGGTGCGGGCGGGCGCCGGCGCGTTGGCCGGCGACATCGCCGCGGCCGCGGGCGAGCAAGGGCTCGCGCCGGTGCTTGGCCTCGCGGCGGGCGTCGGCGTCACCGGGCTCACGATCGGCGGCGGGACCGGCTGGCTGAGCCGCGCGCACGGGCTGGCGTGCAACAACGTGCGCGCGTTCGAGGTCGTGCTCGCCTCGGGCGACCGGCTGCGCGTCGACGCCGACCACGAGCCGGAGCTGTTCTGGGCGCTGCGCGGCGGCGGGAGCTTCGCGGTCGTGACCGCGGTCGAGCTCGAGGCGCATCCCGTTTCGGAGGTCTCGGCGGGCATGCTCGCGTGGCCCGCGGAGCGCGCGGCCGAGGTGCTCGAGCAGTTCCGGCGCTGGACGTGGGACCTGCCGGAGTCGACCGGCGCGGTCTTCCGCTACCTCGCGGCACCCGGCGGCTCGCCCATCGTGGCCGTCGTCGCCGCCCACCTGGGCCCGCACACCGACGGCGAGCGCGTGCTGGCCCCGCTGCGCAACGGCACGCTCATGGACACGTTCGGCCCGATCGGTCCCGCCGGTCTCGTGCACGTCGCCGGCGATCCCGTCGAGCCCCTCCCGACCCGCGGCGACAGCGTGCTGCTGCGCGAGCTCGACGTCGACGCGATCGCCGGACTGCTCGACGACCTCTCTCCGCTCGGCGCGCTCGAGGTGCGGCTGCTCGGCGGCGCCCTGGGGCGGGCGCCACGCGGCCACGGCGCCCTGGCGAAGCTGGATGCGCCGTTCTCGCTGTTCGCCGGCGGTCCCGCGCCCGACCCCGCGGCCGAGGCGCGGCTGGCGGAGGTGCGCGAGCGGCTGACGCCGTGGGCGAGCCCCGCGCGGGCGTTCGACGCCGCCACGCTGGATCGGCTCCGCGCCGTGCGCGAGGCCTACGACCCCGACCAGCGCTTGGTCTCGGCGTACGCTTGAGCATCGTGGGCGCCTACGTCGAGATCGCTCCACCGCCGGGACTTCGGCCCTTCGTGGAGTGCCTGTGGGTGCACGCACTCGACGCGCCTCGGCCCGCCGACGCCCGGCGGCTGCTCCCGAGCGGCCGGGCCGACATGGTCTGGGGCGCCGGCCTGGGCGTGTACGTCGCGGGCCCGCAGACGCGCTACACGCTGGCGATGGACCTGCCGCGGATGCTCGTCTTCGGTGCGCGCTTCCGCCCCGGCGCGGCGCCGTATCTCCTGCGCACGTCCGCCAAGGAACTGGTCGACAGCACCGTGCGACTCGACGCCATCGACCCTCGCCTGGCGCGACGGCTCGACGACCGCCTCGGCGACGCGGGCGACGCCACCAGCGCCTTGACCGTCTTCGGCGCCGAGCTCGAACGCCGCGTGCGCAGCACCGACCCGCCGTCCCCCGCCGTCCGCGAGGCCGTCCGCATGCTCGACGGCTCGGCGACGGTCGCGGAGACCGCCGCGCGCACGTTCGTGTCCGAGCGCGCGCTGCAGCGGCGCTTCGCGCAGGACGTCGGCTACGGGCCGAAGGTCCTGCAGCGCGTGCTGCGCTTCCAGCGCTTCATGCGCGAGCTGGCGACGCCCCAGATCGGGCTCGCCCGCGCCGGGGCGCTCGCGGGCTACGCCGACCAATCGCACCTCACGCGCGAGACCCGCCGTCTCGCAGGCCTGAGCCCGAGCCAACTCACCGGATACCGGCACTAGCCTCATCGTCCACTCATGAGCCGAGGGGAGGCTCGCGACGGGAGGCGGACCTTGAGGAGGTCGCTGTGCACCGGTTCGGAGTCGTCGCGGTCAGCTGTGCGGCAGCGCTTGCCGCCTATCCGGGCGTCGCGCACGCCACGGGCTTCACCTTCACGGGAAGCGAGCAGGCCTACACGGTTCCGGGTGGCGTGACCCAGGTCACGATCAGCGCGATCGGCGCCGCGGGCGGCATGCCGCCCGCGGGGAGCGGGTTGTCCGGCGGCCGCGGCGCGCAGGTGGCCGGGGTCGTGGCGGTCACGCCCGGCCAGGTGCTCTACGTCCACGTCGGCGGCACCGGCGAGCAGCCGGGCGGCGGCTACAACGGCGGCGGCGCCGGCGGGGTGACGCAACAGGGCGGGATGGCCTGGGGCGGCGGCGGTGCATCCGACGTCCGCACGGTCGCCGAGATGGCCGGGGCCGGCTCGCTCGAGTCGCGCGTGATCGTGGCCGCGGGCGGCGGCGGGTCCGCGGGCATCGCGGCCGGGGGCGGCGACGCCGGCGCGCCGGGCGGGTGCTGCGGGGCGGCCGGCACCGGCCCGGACACGGCTCAGCCGGGAACGCAGACCGCGGGCGGCGCCGGCGGGTGCGGCGGGGCGGTCTGCGGCGCGGCGGGCGTGCTCGGCCGCGGCGGTGCCGGCAGCGCGTCCGGCATGGACGCCGACCAGCGGGCGGGCGGCGGCGGCGGCGCAGGTCTCTACGGCGGAGGCGGCGGCCCCGGGAGCCTGTTGAACACCGGCGGTGGCGCGGGCGGCTCGTCGAAGGTGCCGTCGAACGGGAGCATCACGCTGACCCAGGCCGCCGCGCGCGTGGACATCGACCCGTACACGCCGCCACCGCTGCCAACCGCCACGCCGGTGCCGACCCCGACGGCCACGCCCGCCCCGCCCAAGGCGATGGCGACGACGCTCGTCTTCACGGCCGTCAGCAAAAAGCGCTCGACCCGCTTCACGAAGGTCCGCCTCCGCAACATCCCGGCCGGCTCGACGGTCACGGCCCGCTGCGTGACGTGCAAGAACGGCGGCACCTTCACGACATCGCCCACGCGCGCCGAGGTCGGGCTCAAGCGCTTCCAGCACGTCTTCCCCGTCGGCACCCGCCTGGAGGTCGTCATCTCCAACCCGGCCTACATCACCCAGATCCACACGCTCGCCGTCCGCCGCAACCGGCCGCCGCGGCTGACGACGCTCTGCCGCCCGGTGGGCTCGTCCAGGCCCACGCGCTGCCCGGTTTCGCGGATGTTGCGAAGGTGAGGCTTTTTCTGGATCGATTCCAGAACGTATGCCAGACTGCTCCGCGTGCCGGCGAACTCGGAGCTCGAGCGGATCCTGCGCGGGGCCTCCCTGCGCATCACGCGTCCGCGCGTGGCCGTGCTCGCCGCGGTGCACGACCATCCCCACGCCGACACGCACTCGATCATCGGTCGTGTGCGCGACGAGCTGGGCAACGTGTCGCAGCAGGCCGTCTATGACGTGTTGCAGGCGCTGACCGACGCGGGGCTGGTGCGGCGGATCCAGCCGCCCGGCTCGGTGGCGCGCTACGAGGCGCGGGTCGGTGACAACCACCACCACGTCGTGTGCCGGTCCTGCGGCGCGATCGAGGACGTCGACTGCGCGGTCGGCACCGCACCCTGCTTGACCCCGTTCGACGATCACGGGTTCGTGATCGACGAGGCCGAGGTCGTCTACCGGGGCCTGTGCCCCGATTGCCTAACTCGAGGAGGAAAGGGTTCCCTTGTCTGAGAAGCCAGACGCCGTCGTCGGCGAGATGAACCACCCGGTCGAAATGGCCGGCTGTCCCGTCGCCCACGATCGCGCCCCGCATCCGACCCAGGGTGGGGGGAACCGGGGCTGGTGGCCCAACCGGCTCAACCTCAAGATCCTGGCGAAGAACCCGGCCGTGGCGAACCCGCTCGGAGAGGAGTTCGACTACGCCGAAGCGTTCAAGACGCTTGATCTCGACGAGGTCAAGAAGGACATCGAGGACGTCCTGACGACGTCGCAGGACTGGTGGCCCGCGGACTTCGGTCACTACGGCCCGTTCATGATCCGGATGGCGTGGCACAGCGCGGGCACGTACCGCATCTCCGACGGCCGCGGCGGCGCCGGGGCCGGGCAGCAGCGCTTCGCCCCGCTCAACAGCTGGCCGGACAACGGCAACCTCGACAAGGCTCGCCGCCTCCTGTGGCCGGTCAAGAAGAAGTACGGCCAGGCGCTCTCGTGGGCGGACCTGATGGTCCTCACGGGCAACGTCGCGCTCGAGTCGATGGGCTTCAAGACCTTCGGCTTCGCGGGCGGGCGCCCGGACGTGTGGGAGCCGGACGAGGACGTCTATTGGGGCCCGGAGACCGAGTGGCTGGGCGATGCCCGCTACACGGGTGAGCGCCACCTCGAGGAGCCGCTCGGCGCCGTCCAGATGGGCCTGATCTACGTCAACCCGGAGGGCCCGAACGGCAACCCGGACCCGCTCGCCGCGGCGGTCGACATCCGCGAGACGTTCCGCCGGATGGCGATGAACGACGAGGAGACCGTCGCGCTGATCGCCGGCGGCCACTCGTTCGGCAAGACCCACGGCGCGGCCGACCCGGACGTCTACGTCGGCCCCGAGCCCGAGGGCGCGCCGCTGGAGGCGCAGGGCCTCGGCTGGATCAACTCGTACGGCACCGGCAAGGGCGCCGACGCGATCACGTCCGGCATCGAGGTCACCTGGACCGCCACGCCGACGCGGTGGAGCAACAACTTCTTCGAGAACCTGTTCGGCTACGAGTGGGAGCTGACCAAGAGCCCCGCGGGCGCGAACCAGTGGCAGCCCAAGGACGGCGCCGGCGCGGGCGCCGTGCCCGGCCCGGCCCCGGACTCCGACCGCCGCCCGCCGACGATGCTCACGACCGACCTCTCGCTGCGCTTCGACCCGATCTACGGGCCGATCTCGCGTCGCCTCATGGAGAACCCGGACGAGCTCGCCGACGCGTTCGCCCGCGCCTGGTTCAAGCTCACGCACCGCGACATGGGGCCGATCCAGCGCTACCTCGGGCCCGAGGTTCCGGCGGAGACGCTGATCTGGCAGGACCCGGTCCCGGCCGGCCCGGCCCTCGGCGCCGACGACGTGACCGCCCTGAAGGCGCAGATCCTCGACTCGGGCCTCAGCGTCGCGGAGCTGGTGAGCGTCGCCTGGGCCTCGGCCTCGACGTTCCGCGGCAGCGACAAGCGCGGCGGCGCCAACGGCGCCCGCATCCGCTTGGAGCCGCAGAAGGACTGGGAGGTCAACAACCCGGCGCAGCTGCAGAAGGTCCTCGGCGTGCTCGAGGGCATCCAGGCCGGGTTCGGCAAGCCGGTCTCGCTCGCGGACCTGATCGTCCTCGGCGGCTCCGCGGCCGTCGAGAAGGCCGCTCGCGACGCCGGCGTCGACGTCGAGGTCCCGTTCACCGCGGGCCGCGGCGACGCGACCGCGGAGTGGACCGACGCGGAGTCGTTCTCCGCGCTGGAGCCCACCGCCGACGGCTTCCGCAACTACCTGCGCAAGGGCCACCAACTGCCGGCCGAGTACCTGCTGCTCGACCGCGCGAACCTGCTCACGCTGAGCGCGCCCGAGCTGACGGTGCTGGTCGGCGGCCTGCGCGTCCTGGGCACGAACTGGGACGGGTCCTCGCTGGGCGTCCTCACCGACAAGCCCGGCACGCTGACCAACGACTACTTCGTGAACCTGCTCGACCTGGGCACGCAGTGGACGGTCTCCGGCGACCAGTACGAGGCCCGCGACGCCTCCGGGGCCCTGCGCTGGACCGGCAGCCGCGCCGACCTCGTCTTCGGCTCGAACTCCGAGCTGCGGGCGCTCGCCGAGGTCTACGCGTCCGACGACGCGCGCGAGAAGTTCGTGCACGACTTCGTCGACGCGTGGGCGAAGGTCATGGACCTGGACCGCTACGACCTCTAGGTCGTGCTGAGTGCCGGCCGCTCCGCGCGGCCGGCACCCACCAGCGCCTCCAGCAACGCCGCGGTCGCGGGCGGGTCAGGTGGCTCGCCGTAGGTCGCGGCGTAGACGTGTCGCGCGGCGGGGAGCTGCGTCGCCGTGATCCCCTCGGCGCGGTGGGCGCGCAGAGCCAGGCCCGGCATCGTCGTCACGCCGAGGCCCGCGGCGACCAGCGCCTGCATCAGGACCATGTCGTCGGAGCTGTAGCCGATCCGCGGCTCGAAGCCCGCCTCGTCGCACAGCGTCAGCAGATGGCTGCGGCAGCGCTCGCAGCCCGCGACCCACGTCGCGTCACGGAGCTCGTCCAGCGTGTTCGGCCCGCCTGGCGTGAGCAGATACAGCGGGTCGTCGAGCAGGTGATGCAGGCGGATGCCGGTCGGCTCGGGCTCCGTGTCGTCGTAGCGGAAGATCACCGCGACCTCGGCCTCGCCCGTGCGCAGCAGCTCGATCGCCTCGGGCGGGTGGGTGTCGACGAGGCCGATCTCCAGGCCGGGATGGCGCTCGCTCAGCTCCGCGACGGCCGGGAGCACGAGCGCCTTGATCGCGGAGGCGAAGCCGGCCAGGCGCACCCGCCCCGCGCTCAGGCCGACGTGGGCGGCGAGCTCCGCGTCGGCGGCGGCGATGCGCCCGATGATCTCGGCCGCGCGGTCCGCCAGCAGTTGCCCGGCCGGGGTGAGCCGGATCCCACGGCCCACGCGCTGCAGCAGCTGCGCGCCGGTCTCCGCTTCGAGGCGGGTGATGTGGTGGGTGACAGACGGCTGCGAGTAGTGCAGCTCCTTCGCCGCCGCCGTGACGGACCCGTGGCGCGCGACGGCATCGATCACGCGCAGGCGGTTGACGTCCAGCATGGATCAACTCTATCTATGGGTCAGAACGAAAATCCATATTGGACGTATGAGTCGCTGACCCGCACCCTGTGGTCATGACCGCCACCCAGACCCTCCCCGCCGCCCAGCTCGCCCCGCTCGTGGATGCCGTTCGTGATGCCGTCGGCGCCCACGCCGACTGGTCCGAAACGGCCGAGCTCGTCGCCGAACGGCTCCGTGAGCACCTGCCCACTCCAGAGGTGCTCACGCCGCAGCAGCGCGAAGGCTGGGCCGACACGTACGGCAGCCACACGCTGTGGGTGGAGCCCGACGGCTCGTTCTCGATCATCGCCGTGATCTGGCGCCCCGGCCAGGTGACCCGTGTCCACGACCACACGTCGTGGTGCGTGTTCGGCGTGATCCAGGGCATCGAGCACGAGGAGCTCTTCGACGCCGACCTCAACCTGGTGGGTGAGGCCGACAACCACGTGGGCGACGTCAGCGGCTTCGCCCCGCCCGGCGACATCCACCGCGTGAACAACGTCACGGGCGAGACCGCGATCTCGATCCACATCTACGGGACCGACGTCACGCGGCTCGGCGGGAGCGTGCGCCGCTACTACGACTGAGGCAGCGGCTCCGGGACCGGGAGGCGCAGCTTCCCGAGCAGCCCGATCGCGACGGCGAGGCCGATCGCCGCGAACACGATCGCGGTGGCGAACGCGGACTGGAACCCGTTGGTCGCAGCCGCGAGCGGGTCCGCGCCGTCGGCGTAGGACACCGCGACCGTCGAGACGATCGCGACGCCGACCGCGCCGCCGATCTGGAACGACGAGTTGTTCAGGCCCGAGGCGAGGCCGGCGTCGGACTCGGCGACGCCGGCCAGCGAGCCGATCGATCCGGCGACGTAGACCGCGCCGAGGCCGGGACCGAAGACCAGCAGGCCGAAGAAGATGTCGCCCAGATACGTGCCGTCGACGGACACCTGGGTCAGGAGCAGGCAGCCGAGGCCGGTGAGGATGAACCCGGCCGTGGCGACCGTGCGCAGCCCGCCCTTGGTGGCGATCGCCTGCCCGACGATCGACCCGAGCGCCGCGGTGACCGGCATCACGACCGACGCGAGGCCGAACTTCAGCGGCGAGTAGTGCAGGACGCCCTGCGCGTACTGGGTGAGGATGAACGGCATCCCGAAGGCGAGCATGCCGAGCGCGAACAGCGCGAGGTTGCCGCCGACCAGCGCGCGTGAACGGAAGACCCGCAGCGGCGCCAGCGGGGAGGACGAGCGGGCTTCGATGGCGACGAACAGGCTCACGAGGATCGCCGACGCCGCGAGCAGACCGAGCGTCTGCGGGTCGCCCCAGCCCTGCCTCGGCGCCTCGACGACGGCGTAGACGAGCGCGACGAGCGCGGCGGTGATCGTGATCGCGCCCGGGAGGTCGAAGCTGCGGCCGTGGGTGGTGTCGCGGCTCTCGCGCAACACGGTCGGGCTGAGCGCGGCGACCACGAGCGCGACCGGGACATTGACGAAGAAGATCCACTCCCAGCCGAGGCCGTCGGTGATCGGGCCGCCGACCAGCCACGCGGCGGTCGCGCCGATGCCGCCGATCGCGGCCCAGATGCCGAGCGCCTTGTTGCGCTCCGGACCCTCCGCGAAGGTGGTCGTCACGATCGAGAGCGCGGTCGGGGTCATGATCGCCGCGGCGACACCCTGGATCACGCGCGCCGCGATCAGCGCTTCGGTGGTTCCGGAGAGTCCGCACGCGAGTGAAGCGAGCGCGAAGAGCGCCGTGCCGGCCATGAACACGCGGCGGCGCCCGAGCAGGTCCGCCGCGCGCCCGCCGAGCAACAGCAGACCGCCGAAGCTCAGCAGGTAGGCGCTCAGCACCCACTGCAGGTCGCCTTCCTTGAAGTGGAGGTCCGCGTTGATCGACGGCAGCGCCACGACCACGATCGCCGAGTCGAGGATGACCATGAAGAACGCGGTGCACAGCAGCGCCAGCGCCTTCCAGCGTCGCGGGTCAGGAGATGGGGAGGTTGTCATTGCGCAACCATACGATCTAGTCCTAGAAAAGGAGTACGGCTATCTACACCAGGACTAAACTTGGTCGACGATGCGAACGTACGGCGATGGATGCGGGATCGCGCACGGGCTCGACCTGCTCGGGGAGCGGTGGGCGCTGCTGGTCGTCCGCGAGCTGCTGCTCGGCCCGAAGCGCTTCACCGACCTGCGTGAGGGGCTTCCGAACGTCAGCCCGAACGTGCTGTCGCAGCGGCTGCGCGAGCTCGAGGAGGCCGGCGTCGTCCAGCGCCGCAAGCTCCCGCCGCCCGCCGCGTCGATGATCTACGAGCTCACCGACTGGGGCCGCGAGCTCGAGCCGATCCTGCTGACGCTGGGCAAGTGGGCGGTGAGGTCACCGGCGTTCACGGGCGAGGCGCCGGTGGGGGCGGACTCGGTGATCCTCGGGCTGAGCACGTTCTTCAACGGTGCTCTGGCGGGCGATCTCGACGCCCGCTTCGAGCTGCGGCTGGACGAGCGCGTGTTCTTCCTGCGCGTCGTCGACGGCACGATCGACATCGGCCGCGATGTCCCGGAGGCGCCCGACGCCGTCATCTCGACCGACATCGACACGTTGCGCGCCCTGCTCTGGAACCAGCGCGGGCTCGAGGACGCGCTGGCGGCGGGCGACATCACGATCGACGGCTCACGCGACGCGGTCGTGCGCCTGTTGGCCGTGTTCCCGCAGTGATGCCTGTGCGCTAAGGACATCCAGACGCTAGTGTGCGCGTGTGTCCGACCATCTGGCCCGCATGCTCCTCATCCAGGGCACGGCTCCGTCCAAGCTCGAGACCGCGCTGCTGCATCAGGCGCTCGTCACACGGCGCGTACCCGGCACTCTAAGCGCGAGCACCGTTTGGCAATGCGCGATGGCCGACGGCCAGGTGGCGTTCCACAAACCGCTGGTCCCGATGTCCACCCCGCACCCGCACCTCGGGATGCCCGTGTATGTCTGGTACGGCCATGCCGAGCCTGCGGCGGTTGCGGTCAACGAGGCCGCCGCCTGGCGCCTCGCGCGAGCGCTGGGAGCGCCATACGACACCCTGGTGGCAACGTCCGTCATCCGGTGGCTGCCCGGTGAGCCGGGAATCGCCGCCGACTGGGGATCTCTGACACGCGAGGGTGCCGGTCCGTCCGGTCGTATCGAGCCGCTGAGTACCGGAAGCCTGTGTGATCCTTCGGCGTTCTTCGACTGCCTGATCGGCCAGCAGGACCGGCACGCCGGCAACTTCCGCTTTGATCCGGCGACGGGAATCCTCACGCTGATCGATCACGGATACAGCTTCCCCGGGGGTGCGTGGCGAATGAACGACAGCGCGTTCCTGCGCCGGCGTCATGCTGAGGGTCGTGCTTCGCTCCGGCCGGCCGAGGTCGCCCTGCTGAACCGGCTGCAGGGAGACGCGGTGTGGGCCGAATTGCGGGCAGTGCTGCGCGATGATCAGTTCGACGCCCTCGAACGCCGACGCGGGGCGATGCTCACTCGAGGCGAGTTGCTTCAACCTACGAGCACGGATTTCTCGCCGTGAACTCAGACGAAGGGAACGTATGTTCGTACCGTCAACGCGCCAGCTTTCGGCCTGCCATTGAAACCGATTTACCTCTTGGGTTAACTCATCGCCGATCGGCGTCGATACCTAGGACACGCATGCAGCGCATCACGATCACCCAGTTCGCCTATTCGCCCGCCGCGCAGGACTTCGTCGGCACCGTCACCGGCGTCATCGACTATGACGGGCGCGAGGTCCACCTGCGTCATGGCGGTGAAGCATGGCTGCAGCTGCGCGTGCCCGACCCGACGACCGGGGAATCGCTGGGCGTGGAAGACGATCCGCAACGCTGGGTGGAGCTGTTCCCCTCATTCGTCGGTGGCGGAGACACCGACGTGACCGTCGCGTCGTTCATCCAAGGCGAACGGCCCGCGATGCACGATGTCACTCCGGCTATCGCTGCTCTGGCCGCCGCCGTACACGCTGAGTGATGCCGCGCACGACCACGTCCCCGGTCGACGCGGAAGCGGTCGGCCGGCGCATCCGTGCGACTCGCGAGGCTCTCGGGCTCTCGCAGGCCGCGCTTGCTGATCGTCTCGACGTCTCCCCCGCCTACCTCAACAAGCTCGAGGCGGGGCGGGGGAATCCGACCATCGGCTCTCTCGCTCGCATCGCGACCGCGCTGGGCTGTCGGCTCGCCATCGACTTCGAGCTCATGCAGCAAACCGGGTCGAGCGCGGTCGACGTGCTTGCCGGTGCTCCCTAACCTCGATCGGTTTGCGCTACGAGGTCGGCGTGGTGGCGTGCGGCCACGTCGGGGTGGGCGCGCAGCCGGACCTTCAGGGTGTTGAAGCCGTAGTAGGAGAGGATCGGGTTGTCGGGGTCGGCGCTCGCGCCCCCCGGCGCCTCGGCGGCGAGTGCGGGCGGGAGCGTGACCGGCACGATCCTGGCCTCGAACCTCGGGTTGAAGAAGTAGGCGATCGAGAGGCGCTGGATGCCCTTGGGCGGGCTGACCACCCGGTGAGGCGTGGCGCGGAAGTAGCCGCTGCTGACCAGCTGGAGCAGCTCGCCGATGTTGATCACGAACGACCCCGGCAGCGCGGGGACGGCGACCCACTCGCCGTCGACCTCGGCCTCGAAGCCGCCGACGGTGTCCTGGTGCAGGAGCGTGAGGAAGCCGGCGTCGGTGTGCGCGCCGACGCCCTGGTCGGTCGAGAAGGTCTCGCTCGGCGCCGGGTAGCGGATGATCTTCGTCAGGACCTCGGGCGGGTCGACCAGGTCGTCGAAGTGGTCGGCGGACTGGCCGAGCGCGAGGGCGACCGCGCGCATCAGCGTGTGTCCGGCCGCTTCGACCGCCGCGTTGTACTCGCTGACGACCGTGCGGAACTCCGGCAGGCCTTCCGGCCACAGGTTCGGCCCGCGCAAGCGCAGCCAGTCCGGGTCGTCGGGCCCGATCTCGGGAGCCGGCTGCTCGCGGCCGACGTCGACCTGGTCGCGGAGGTCGCGTCGTCCGTTGGTGTGCTCGGTGCCCAGGCGCGTGTAGCCGCGGAACTGCGGCGAGTGCACGTTCTCGATCTCCAGCCGCTCCTCCTCGGGAAGGGCGAAGAACTCCTCCGCGACCCGCCGGACGCGGGCGATGAGCTCGTCTCCAACGCCGTGGCCGACGAGGTACGCGGCGCCGATGCCGTGGAAGGCGTCGCGCAGCGCCTCGACGAACGCCGCGCCGGTGGGGCCGTCCGGATCCGTGCGGAAGCCGGAGATGTCGAGGACGGGAAGTGGGGACGGTGCGGTCACCGTCCCCAGCTTATGTGTCCCGGCTTACGGGGCCGTCGTCGCGAGCGTGAACGTCAGGGTCCTGGCGTAGGGGCCGGTGCGCAGCGCGTCACTCGCGTTCACCTGTTGCTTGAAGGTGATCGTCACCGCGTCGTTGGAGACCGGCGCGGCCCAGCTCGACTTGCTGAACGCGACCTGCAGCGGCGCCGGCAGCGTGAAGGCGCCGTTGGCGAGATGGCCCGGGTCGCTCACGCTCAGCGTCGCGTCACCCGCCGTGGAGGTCACGGTCGCGGTCGTCGTGGCCGTGTACTCCTTGGCCAGGCCCGGCGTGAACGCGCCGAACGAGGCGGCGCCGCCAAGCGTGAGCGACAGCGTCGCCGGCACGGTGCCGCCGACCTGACCCGGGACGTCGGTCGTCTTCGGCGTCACGGTGAGCGGGTCGCTGGTCTGGGTCGTCGTGTCGTAGCCGAGCTTGGAGCCGGTGACCGCGACCGTGATCGCGTGGCCGACGTCCGCGGTGACCGTCGTGTACGTGGAGCCGGTGGCGATCGCGGCGCCGTCGCGCTTCCACTGGAACGCGAAGGACATCCCGGAGTCCCAGTCGCCGGGGTTGGCGGTGAGGGTCGAGCCGACGGCCTTGTCGCCAGTGATCGTGGGGTGCGCGGGGACGCGGGTCGCGCAACTGTGCGCCGACACGTCCGCCCAACGGTTCCCGCGGGTGGCGCTCAGGTCGGGGTCAGGCTGCCCGGCGGGCGGCGTGTGCGTCGAGATGTAGCTGAGGATGTCGGTGAGCATCGCCTGCGTCGACGCGTACGGCGTGTAGCCGTGCGGCTGGCCGGCGCCGTAGGTGAACGTCGCGTAGCTGGTGCTCCCGCTCAGCCGCTCGACGGTGTCCTGGAACGCCTTCACGCCCTCGTTGAGGTAGTACGTGTCCTGGGTGCCGACCCAGATGTGCAGCTTGTCCCTGAGGACCGGGCCGAGCGTCGCCCAGTGGTCGGTGAGGACCTCGCTCATGTCCATCCCCTTCCACTTGTCGACCGCGCCGTGGTCGATCGCGCCGTCGACCTTGTTCCACGGCTCGAGCGGGTAGCAGTTGGCCCCCTGGGCACCGAAGGCCGCGTTCCAGATGTCCCACTGGCCGACCTGGGAGCGCGTGCGGTTGCCGACCGCGAGCTCGTAGTGGTTCTCGTTCGGCATCGTCAGCGTGACGGTGTCGACCCCGGTCGCGATGTTGTAGTTGTGCGACGACGGGATCACGTCCCCGTTGTCCTCGACGTAGGCGCTTCTGGCGTTGTAGAGGTCGACGGTCTGGTGGGCGTTGAAGTCGAGCGAGTCCGGGTAGCCGGACCAGGCCGAGCCGAAGACGTCCGGCCGGAAGATCATGTTCGCGACGGTGATCCACCCGCCGGTCGAGCCGCCGGTGAGGGCGCGGGCGTACGGCCGCGCGATCGTCCGGAACATCGCGTCGAGCTTCGGGATCAGCTCGTCGTTGATCGCATCGCCGTACGGCCCGAGGTTCGGCGAGTTCACGACGTAGGAGTCGTCGTAGAACGGGTTCTCGGTGCGGAACGAGACGCCGATCATCTTTGGGTTCGCGGGGTCGCGCCACCAGCCGGACAGGCCGGTCGTCGCGGTCTCGCTGAAACCGAACGGGTTGCTCGTCGAGTAGTGACCCTGCGAGTAGACCACCGGGTAGCGCTTGCCCGCGTTGGCCGGGTCGTCGTAGTCCCACGGCAGCAGCACCGTCGCGGCGACATACATGTCCCGACCCCAGAACCTGCTCAGCAGCTCGCTCTTGATCTTGACCTGCTTGACGTGGGCCGACTCGGCCGGGTTGCCCTGCTGGCACGTGCCGCCCGCGGGCACCGTCTGGGAAGGCGTGAGCTTCTCGGCGAGCGTCAGCGCGAGGCTGGTGTCCTGGTTGCGGTCGATCGTGACCGTCTGCATCGCGCTACGCAGGTTCCCGGGCGACGAGAACGGCCGTCCGCCGTCACCGCACGGGAAGTGCATGTCGACGGTCGAGCCGTCCGAGCGGTGCGCGACCTCATACACGTTGAAGAACGCGCGCGCCGTGTACGTGCCCGACGGCAGGTCGTCGAGCGACGCCTTCGGGTATCCGTAGACCCCCTCGAACCCATTCCCGCCGCCGGACAGCGAGACCGACTGCCCGGGCGCGACGTCGGCGATGTCCTTGCCGAAGACGAGCGTTGACCCGGTAGCGCTCACGGAGCTCAGCGGGTCCGCGGTTCCGGGACGGAGCAGCAGGTACACGCGCCCATGCAGGTGCGAGTCGACGACTGCGTTGCCGAACGTGATGTCGGCTTCCAGCGGTGCGGCGGCTTGCGCGGTTCCGGGCGCGGCGAGCAATGCGGCCGTGGCGAGAGCACCCGCGAGCGCGGGGCGGAATGACGGCATCAGGCAGACCCTCCTTCTGCTGTTGCGTAGGACTTGCCCCGCACTCTGTCACGATCGACGCGAGCGACCTCCACTAGGGCTCGTAGGCGACGTTGCGGGCCTTGAGCTCGCGTTCGATGGCCAGGACGTCGAACTGCTTGCCGGCCATGTCGGAGAGCAGGGTCGCGTCGGCGTCGGCGCGCGCGGCCGTGAGCCGGCGGATCAGTTCGGCGGTGCTCAGGGACCCGAGGTCGGATGACTCGATCGGGAGGTCGACCGTCTCCTCGCCGTTCACCGTCGAGCGGTTCCACTGCTTCGCGGCGTCCATGAACTCGGCGCTCGGCGGGCCCTGGCGCACCACGGTCAATGGGTCGAGCGTGACGACGCCGCCCTCGCAGCGGAACCCCCACGCGACCGATCCGAGGTACTTGTTCGCGAGCGCCCCTTCGAGGACGAGCGCCGTGACCTCGAACGTCTTCTCCCACTCCTGTTCGTCGAACTGGCGCCGGAAGGTGGGTTTGTCGGTCAGGATCGCGCGCTGGACGAAGTCCTCCTCGTCCGGCCGCTGCTTGGCCCGGCGGAACCCATGCTGGTTGCCCTTCTTGGTCGCCTCCGATTCCTCGAGCGTGGTCGCGTCCTCGCCTGAAGAGGCGTAGATCGGGCTTGTGTCCGTGCTGTATTGCGACGGCTGGTCGATCGCTCGGCCCGGGTGGCTCGACATCTCCGGAAGGGCCAGTGCCGCATTGGTCGTGCTGACGAAGTGGGGTGTGGCGACGGCGGGGTCCTGCTCGGTCGACTTGAGCGTCCTCACCGTCTGGACGAGCGCGATCCGCTCCGACACGACCGGGTGCGTCGGCTCGAAGTGCAGCGTGATGGCCGCGCCGAACAGGTTGCTGGCGGGGTCGTGGGGTAGCAACGCATAGCTCTTGGTCTCCCAGATGCCGCCGGTCGTCGTCGCCTCGGCGAGCTGGATGCCGCCCGCCGCCGCGACGCCGACGTCGCCCACGGGCCTGCCGGCGGCGACGGCCGCGCCGGCCGCCCGCGCCGCGCGCTCGGCGTCCGTGCTCGGTCCGGTGTCGCACGCCACCCCTTCCGCGCCGCGCCGCTGCTGGACGACGTGCGCGAGCTCGTGCGCGACGAGCTCGTCCGTCGGGGACGCGTCACGGAACGCGATCTGCGTTCCGCGCGCGGCGGCGCTCGCGCCAAGTGCTCCCAGTCCGGCTTCTGCGGCCGGCCCGCCGAGGTAGGCGCGGACGTCGCCGAAGCCGGTGCCGAAGGCCGCCTCCATCGCGCGCCGCCGCGGCACCTCCACCGGCTGTCCCGACGTCGCCTGCGCGAACGCCTCTGACCGCCCGAGCGCGCGGCTGGCCGCCTGGTTTCCGGCTGTCCGCTGCAGCGCGATCAGAGCGGGCGCGGCGAGCGGCAGCTCGGCGCGCTCGGAGTGGGTGAGCGGCAGCGTGTCGTCGTACGCGGCCGCGTGGGCGAACGTCATGCCTCACACGACGGGAGCCCACCGAAACACCTTCCCTCATCGGGGCCCTTGCCATACCCCTTGCGCGAACAGGCCGCGCGAGGTCCGGGGGGACCTCGCGCGGCCGCCGCGATCGATCAGCCGAGCTTGTAGGCGTACGGGATCGTCGTCACCTTGTCCCCGCCCAGCGAGGCGAGGTTGAACGTGTCGACGTCGATGAACCCGCGCTGCACCTTCCCCTTGTGGCCGGTCCAGTTGAACGTGAGCGTGATCGTCCCGGTCTGTCCCGGGGCGAGGCTCAGCGGCGCGTAGGGCGCGTTCGGGTCGACGCTCTGCCGCCACACGTCCCCGCTGCTCGCGGTCACGTTCGTGTCGAACGGGTTGCTGTCCGCGATCCCCACGAGGTCCGCGGACGATCCGGCCGGGACGCCGGTCGGCCCGAAGGGCCCGGTCGGCTCAGGCAGGTCGAAGTAGAACCCCGGAGCGAGCTCCGGCGCGGTCACCCTCGCCGCCGACGCGTTCCCGATCGAGCCGCCGAGCACGTCAGGGTCGCCGGAGAAGTACGAGATCTCCGTCGTGATCGGGATGGTGCCCTTGGCGAGCACGGCGAACGCGTCGGTGTTCGTCGGCACCAGCCAGTTCGGCTGCGCGTTCAGCGATAGAGGCAGCCCGACGTCGTTGGCGCCGCTGCCGAGCAGGATCTGTTGCGTCTTCCCGTTCAACCGGGCATCGGCGAAGAAGTCCTTGCGCACGCTGCCGGTGTTGGTGATCTTGATCGTCGCCGTCACCGGATGCCCGGGCTTCACCACGCTCGGGATGCCGCTGCTCGTCACCGGCGGCCCCGCGAACGTGATCGCGCCGGTGAACGGCTCGCGCAGGTGCTGCCCGGCGACCGGGCCGGACACCAGCAGGGTGAGCGTCCACAGGCCGCCTTGCGGCGAGCCATGGAAGAACTGCATGCTCCGTCCGAAGCCGAGCAGGTTGTCGCTCGCGTCGAAGACCGCGTTGGACTGCTCGGACACCGCCTGGCCGTTGGGGTCCACCAGGTAGCCGGTCAGTTGGTAGTTGTTGTCGGTGAGCTGGAGAGCCGCGTTCAGGGACGGCTCGCCGTTGGGCACGTTGAACTGATAGGTGAACTGCTGACCGGCGTTGCCGGTCGAGCCGCCGCCGGTCAGCGTCCCGGCGAACGTGCCTCCCGCGCGCCCCAGCGGGACGAGCGAGCGGATGATGATCGGGATGCTGCCGTCGTCGGCGCCGCCCGTGCCCATGTGCAGACGCAGGCCCTCGTCACCGGCCTGGCCGGCGCCGACGGTCACGTTGAACGCGCCGGTCTGCCCGGGCGCGAGCGTCTGCGCGGCGGGCGAGACCGAACCCACGGCGTGGAAGGCCTGAGCCTCGTAGTTGAACTGGACCTGCCCGCTGTAGACGGCGGCGTTGTTGACGGTGAAGATCACCGCCGTCCACTTGCCGGCGTTCGGCTTGCGGACCTCGACATGGCCGAAGCCGCTCTGGTCGGCGCCGATCAGCGAGTACGCCGCGACCTGGCCCTGTGGGTCGAACAACGTCTCGAACACCGCCGTTCCCTTGGAGAAGGCGTTCCAGGTGATGTCGCCGGTGAGGTAATCCGCCCCGGGTCCGACGTTGAACGTGTGCACCGCGTAGAAGTCGGTGTTCCCCTCGCCGTCGATGTAGGTCGGCGACGCCGTGGAGAGCGTCACCGCGCCGGTGTCGTCCGAGAGCGGCGTCGGGCGGCCGAGCACCGACGGCGAGACCGTCTGCGGCGCGGTGCCCTCGTTGGTCGCGCGCACCGTGAAGGTGTGCGACTGCCCGGCGTTGACCGTCGCGTTGAGCGACTTCTGATCGAGCAGCAGCGTCTGGCCCTGGTTGGCGCCGCGATCGATCGACTCGGCGAGCTGCACCGCCTTGAGCGTGTTGACGAGACCGGCGCCCTGGCGGTCGGCGGGGGCGCCGAGGTCGGTGGCCGTGCTCGTGATGATCTGCTCGACCTGCGCCGGCGTGGGCAGGCGGCCGCCGTGGGTCTTGGCGTAGGCCTGGAGGACCAGCGCCGCGGTCCCGGAGGTCTCCGGCGCGGACGCGCTCGTGCCGCCGGCCGCCCAGATCGGCGGCGGGTTCGCTCCCTTGTCGATGTCGGCGCAGCCGAAGAACGTCTTCGTGTCGCTGCTGCACAGCGACCAGCCGCGGTCACCCGGCGCGACGACGTCGACCGTGTCGGGGTTGAACTCGTCGATGCCGTCCGAGCTGAGCGCCGTGATGTTGTTGTTCTCCCAGCCACCCGGCGAGAGCTGCGTGCCGTAGCGGGTCGTCTGGCGGTAGACCCGGTAGGTCGTTGTGCCGCCGACGGCGATCACGCCGGGCGTCGTCGCCGGCGAGCCGATGTTGTTGAACGGGCCGGCGTCACCGCTGGACGCGACGACCGTGACGCCCGCGGCCACCGCGGCCTGATCGGCCAGCGCGACCGGGTCGTTCTCGGTGTTCGGCAGCGGATTGCCGCCGATCGACTCGTTGAGGATGTTGACGCGGTCATGCAGGACCGCCCACTCGATCCCCTGCACGATCGTCGAGTCGAAGAAGCCGGCGTTCGGGCCGGAGAGGTTGATCACGGCCAGGCTCGCGCCGGGTGCGACACCGGCGATCTTGATGTTGCAGCCGGGCGGGAGCGGGTGCGCGGGGTTGACGAAGCCCGAGAGGTCGTACGTCTGATTGGCCTGTGAGGCGATCGTCCCCGCGTCGAGGAACGACTCGCGGCCGTCGCTCGGCGCGTTGGTGCCGAAGCCGCTGAAGTCCTGGTAGTCGTAGATCACGTGCTGGCCGTTGGGCCGGATCAGGTCGGGGTTGTTCGGGTCCAGGCCGTCGGCGACGATGCCCACCCGGATGCCGCTGCCGTCGACGATCTGCTCGGCGGCGTCCACGTTCATCACCTGGCGCGCCTCGGGCTCGATCATCGGCTTGCTCGGGTCCGTCGGGCAGATCGGCTGCGAGCCGGTCGACGCGATGTCCGGAACGGCCGCTGGACCCGGGCCGCTGTCGAGCGTCGCGAAGTGGCGGAACGCGTCCGGAACCACCGCCTGGATCGTCGAGTCCGAGCGGAGGTGCTGCGCCTCCGCCGCGGTGATCGACGCCGCGATCGCGTTGACGATGTGGAAGCCCTTGACGCGCGTCGCGTGCACGCGCGCGAGCTGCGCCCGCACCGGCGCCTGGATGACGCTCGCCGCCTTGGCGCGGGCGCTCGCCGCCGTCGCCGTGGCGGGCAGGTTCTTCAACTGGTTCTTGAAGATGATGATCGAGGGGCGTCGCGTGCCGGCCGAGAGCCGCTTGATGTCAGCTCCGCTGAGCACCGTCCGTTTGCCTCGGAAGACGCGGTCGTGCCGCGAAGTCGCAGCGGTCGCGGCGCCTCCGAACGCGAGGATGAAGGCAGCCGTGATTAGCGCAGCCCGACGGATGCGAGATCGCATGCGCAGTCCCTCCAGTCAGAGCGGCCCACCCGCGGGCCGCCTCACCGGTCAGTGTCCTGCAGGTAAATGACACGTCGAGGAAAGCTCTCGCCATGCCGGGAGTGAGATTCTTTCCGTCATGGAGCCGATCGCGGTCACCGCCGCGCTGCTGCGCAAGCAGATCCCCGACCTCGCCTTGCGCGAGGGATCGAGCCTGATGGCGCGCGTGGCCTCGCGCAGCGAGGGCCGCGCGGTGATCGTCATCGCCGGCGTTCCGGTCACGGCGAAGCTGCCGCCCGAGATTCCCGTGGGCGCCACGCTCAGGCTGCAGGTGCAGCAGGTGACGGCGGAGCGGATGACGTTGCGGATCGTGCCGCAGTCGGGGCAACCGAGCCCTTCTCCCCAGCCGGCGCCGGGCGAGCTGCCGGGCCCGGCGACGTACGCGCCACCGGGTGGGCAGGCGGGACGGGCGATGCCGGGCCAGCCGACGATGCCGGGCCAGACCGCGCAGCCGGGTCAACCCGGCCAGGGGGCGCAGCCGGGTCAAGCCGGTCAGGCGGCGCCGTCGGGTCAACCCGGTCAGGCGGCGCAGCCGGGTCAAGCCGGTCAGGCGGCGCGGCCGGGGCAAGCCGGTCAGGCGGCGCAGCCGGGGCAAGCCGCGCAACCCGGGCAAGCCGCGCAGCCCGGGCAAGCCGCGCAGCCTGCTCAAACCGGGCAGGGGGGCGGTCAGGCGGCGCAGCCGGGGCAAACCGCGCAGCCGGCGCAGGCCGGCCAACCCGCGCATCCAGGTGTGGCGGGCGAGGCTGATCAGCCGGCGCAGCCAGGGCAGGCGGAGCGGCCGGGACAAGCGCAGCCGCCCGGACACGCTTCGCAGGCGGAACGGACCGCCCAGCCGAACCAGCCCGTCCAGCCGCCACCGCCGGGACCGGCGCACGAGGCCGCCAAGACCACCCACGCGGCGCAGGCGCACCAGGTCGCGGAGCAGCCGAATCCGGGCCAGGCCGAGTCGACGACGCCGACCCAGTACCCCATGGCGCCGCCGATGCAACTGCAGCCGCCCAAGGTCTCGGTGGGCGAACCCCCCGCGCGACGCCGCGGCAGCGACGGCGAGCCCGCGGACGTCGTCTCGCTCGTGTTCAACTCGCCGACGCTCGGCCGCCTCGACCTTCGCCTCGAGCTGCGCGGGGAGCGATTGCTGGCCGAGGTGACGACGCCGTCGGGTCGCCCACACGCCATCGCCAGCAACCGCGCTGAACTCCTCCGCGCGCAGTTGGAGGCCGCGGGCCTGGAGGCCACGGTGAAGATCCATCCGCGGCAGGAGTCGCTGGATCTCTACGCCTGAAGGACAGCTCCCCGACCCGGGCGGGGGGGTGGCAAGGAAAACTTGACTCAGAGGACGCTTTTCCTGGCCACCCCCAACGCGTTCCTCGCTGCGCGCTTGCGCTTGGCACGGAGGCCGACTAAGGACGTCGTTTTGCGTCCGCAACGCTCGGGCCACGTCGACAAGCAGCCGGGCGATCCGTGACATAGCGTCAGTATGCGCCTCGCAGCGCTCGGCGGCCGAATTGTCGGTGCAGACCGAGCGCGCTGACGAGCGTGAGACGGCAGCAGGGAACATGACTGCTTCGCGCTCCAATGGGACTGATGGCATGCACGGCGCGCCGCGCGAGCTACGCCGGCGCGTTGCGACTGGTCGCGCCGATCTCCTCCGCCGCGGCCGCTCAGCGCTACGCCAGCCCGGCGGCCAACGTGACCATTCTGGGGGCTCGCGTGACCGCTCCCGGCGCACCCAGGACGGAGATCAGACCTCTCTGGCGGCGGGGATTCGGTCAAGTGCAACGATGGTTCGATGCTCGAGACCGGAACCAAGGCCCCTGACTTCACGCTGCCCGACGAAGACGGCAACGACGTCACGCTCGCCGATTTGCGCGGCACGACCGTCGTCCTCTACTTCTATCCCAAGGCCGACACCCCCGGCTGCACCACGCAGGCGTGCGGGATCCGCGACCACCTGCCGGACTACACGGCCGCCGGCGTGCGTGTGCTGGGCGTCTCGCCGGACCCCGTGAAGGCGGTCAAGAAGTTCCACGACAAGCAGGCGCTGAACTTCACGCTGTTGGCCGACGAGGACCACGCGGTGTGCGACGCGTACGGCGTCTGGGCCGAGAAGTCGATGTACGGCAAGACCTACTGGGGTGCCCTGCGCGCCACGTTCATCATCGACGGCGAGGGGACGATCGCGCACGTGATCCCGAAGGCCTCGCCGAAGACGCACGACGACGAGGTGCTCAAGGCGCTTGGGGAGCTCTCCGCGGCATAGGTTTCGGGTCGTCGCGCTCGACGAGATCGATGCGATCCCGATACCGGGCGGCCTGAACTGGCGGCCGGTTCGGGGCGTACTCGGTGTGCGGGCGTTCGGTGTGGCGAGTTTTCACGCCGCGGACGTCGGCGATGAGCTGATCGAGCCGCACACGGAGACCGCCGACGGGCGCGGCCATGAGGAGCTGTATGTCGTAATCAAGGGCCGAGCGCGGTTCGAACTCGACGGCGAACCCTTCGACGCGCCCGTCGGGACGCTCGTGTTCGTTCAGCCCGACGTGCACCGGCATGCGACAGCGGTCGAGGCCGGCACCGAAGTGCTGGCGCTGGGTGGTGAGCCGGTGTTTCGGCCGTCCGGATCGGAGTTCATCTGGCGCGTCCGTGCCGCGCTGCCGGACGTCCCCTCGGCGCAGACAATCGTCGACGAGGGCGACCCGGACAGTCCGGGCGTCACCTACGCGCAGGCGCTGATCGATCATGCCACCCACACGACCAGCGACGCGCTCGCGCGGGCGATCGCGCTCGACCCCAGGCTCGAACAGGAAGCGACACACGACGGCTTGACATGAGCACATATTCAACGCTACGGTTGATCAACCGAGCGGATGAATACGGACCAACTGACCCTCACCTTCACCGCGCTGGCTGATCCCACGCGGCGGCAGATCCTCGCCCGGCTGGCGCACGGAGAGGCCACCGTCAATGAGATCGCCGCGCCGTTCCCGATCAGTCTCCAAGCGGTCTCGAAGCATCTGAAGGTGTTGGAGAAGGCCGGATTGATCGCGCGAGGGAAGGACCGGCAGCTCAGGCCGTCCCGGATCCAGGGGGCGGCGTTGCAACAAGCTGCGGCGTACCTGGAGGACTACCGGGCGTTCTGGGACGAGAGCTTCGACCGGTTGGGTGAGCACCTCGATGGGTGAGATCGACATCCGGCGGGTGTACGCCGCGAGCCCTCAGCGGGTGTGGGACGCGTGGACGCAGCCCGACCAGCTGGCCAAGTGGTGGGGCAAGCGCGGGTGGAACGCGATCCCGGAATCGATCGTGCTGGACGTCAAGCCCGGCGGGACGTTCCGGGTCACGACGGTCGACGAGAGCGGCGAGCAGATGACCAACGAAGGCACGTACAGCGAGGTCGACGAGCCGCACAGGCTCACCTTCGGCCCGACCACCGTCACGTTCACCGACCTCGGGGACGGGCGGACCGAGATCCACTTGACGACGACGAACGAGGCGACCGGCGAGCTGTTCCGGCGGATGAACGCCGGGATCCAGAGCGCGTTCGAGCGCCTCGAGGAGGCCCTGAGATGAGCACGACCACGAAGATCGTCACCGGCGTTGACTTCGTCGGCATCCCGTCCAACGATCTCGACACGGCGCGGGCGTTCTACGAGAACGTGCTCGGGCTCGAGGCGTCCGCCGTGTGGGGCAAGGACGCGGTGGGCGCGGAGTTCGAGACCGGCACGGTCACGATCGCGCTGATCAACTGCCCCGCGCTGGGCATCCCGTTCAGCCCGAACCCTGCGCCGCTCGCGCTTCAGGTGGAGGACGTCGCAGCCGCGCGGGCCGAGCTCGAATCGAGAGGCGTCACCTTCCTCGGTGACGACATCGACTCAGGCGTCTGCCACATGGCCAACTTCAAGGACCCCGACGGCAACGCGATCATGCTGCACCACCGCTACGCGCCGCACGAATGACTCACGTCATCAGCGGGACGAAGTTGCCCGGGTCGTTGGGCGCGTAGGCGACCTGGATCTCCATGCCCGGCTGCCAGTTGGTCGTCACCGGGACGTAGACCTTGCGGGCCTGGCGCCCGCCGCCGAGCTCGACGGCGAGGTGCATCGGGCTCAGCGCCCCGACGCGCGACGAGGGGTTCAGGATCGCCTCGAGCACGCGCGCCCGCGTCTGCGAGATCCGAGCGGCGGTCTCCGCGGCATCCTGCGCCTTCACGCGCCGGCGCCAGATCAGGGCGACGCCGCCCTCGATCAGTCCCGTGACCGCCAGAAAGAGCCCGACGTACAGGAACGCCTCCTGGTCGGCCAGGACCAGCCCGAGCACGACGAAGACGATGCCGAGCGGGATGGAGGTCGCGGCAAGGATGCCGCCGACGAGGCTGACGACGAGGCTCCGGACGGCGGTGTCGGTGCGGATCATGGGCGCGACGCTCGCACGTCGCGCCCGTGACCGCAATCGGGGCTACACCCTGAGCTTTTACGGCGTCGTCGTGCTCAAGGTGAACGTCAGCGTCTTGGAGTACGCGCCCGTGCGCAGCGCGTCACCCGCATCCACGTGCTGGTTGAACGTGATCGTCACGGCGTCGTTGGCGACCGGGGCCGTCCAGACCGACTTGCTGAACGCCACCGAGAGCGGCGACGGCAGCGAGAACGCGCCGTTCATCAGGTGGCCCGGATCGGACACCGTGAGCGAGGCATCGCCCGCCGTCGACACGACGTTGGCGGTCGTGGTCGCCGTGTAGTCCTTGGCCACGCCCGGCGTGAACGCGCCGAAGGAGGCTGGACCGCCGAGCGTCAGCGCGAGCGTCGCCGGGACCGAGCCGCCGACCGTCCCGGACACGGGCACCAGCCGCGTCAGCTCGGACGAGGTCGACGCGACCCACCCGCCCTCGCCGGCGTAGCGGGCGCTGATCTGATGCGAACCTCCGCTCAGCGCCGGAGTCGGCAGCGTGGCGACGCCGTTGACGAGCGGCACCGGCGAGCCGAGCGGCAGGCCGCCGTCGAGGAACTGCACCGCGCCCGAGACGCGGTCCAACCCGGTGAACCCGTCCAAGTCGGCCTTCTGCAGCGCCTCGGCCATCAGCGCGGGCGGCAGCGGCGAGGCGGCCGGGGCGCTGCCGGTGACGGTCGCGACGAAGGACGAGCCCGTGTCGGCGATCGCCGTCGTGGTCGGTTCGCCGCCCGACACGCCCGCCGCCGCCAGCGCCGCCGCGCCACCGACGACCGGCAGCGAGATGCGCGAGTTCTTCAGCGAGAGGGTGATGTTGGCCGCCACGGCGGCGGCGGTCGTGCCGTAGTCGGGGTAGGAGCCGACGATGACCACGGCGAGCCGGTGACCGGCGGGCACCGTGTAGTCGTACGGCAGCAGCGGGAAGCTGAACGGGTAGCGCTGGCCGGCGACGATCGGCGTCGTCTTCGTCCGGTCGGTGCGATGGCCCGCGTCCAGCACGCCCTTGGTGATGCGCCACGCGGTCGCCGTGGTGTCGATCCGCTCGCCGACGTCCTTGTAGCACCCGTTGTCGCTCGCGCTCGCCTGGCCCCAGCACTCCGAGGTGGTGAGCGTCTGGACGCCGTCGCTGGTGCGCGAGACGCGCGCGAACGCGGGGCCGTAGTCGACCAGGATCGCGCCGAGGTGCGTCGCGGTCCTGTCGGCCGACGCGTCGAGTTGCACGACCGGCGTGCCGGAGATGTGCAGCGGCGCCTTCAGCGCCCCCGTGGCGAAGACGCGACGGTTCGCGTTCGCCGTGTCGATCGGGGCGAGCATGCCGGTCGCGTTCGTGTTCTCACGCTGCGTCCGGTTGTCGAGGAACGTCGTCGTCTGGTCGTCACCGGAGATCGGCGCCAACCCGAGCTCGTTGCCGGGCTTGAGGAACAGCTGGGTCGGCTTGGAGCCGGGGACGGGGAAGCCGCCGAAGTCGGTCAGCTTGCCCGGCTCGGTCTCGATCGTCACCTGCGGCTCGTCCATGACACCGTTCTGAACGCCCTGGAGCCAGTAGTCGAACCAGTGGTGGACGGTGTCGACCCACTTCGAGCGCGAGTTGTCGAACGGGTCGACGTGGCCGGTCTGCATCAGCCACGCCTTGCGCGGGATGCCGAGGTCCTGCAGCGCGTACCAGAACCGGCTGAAGTGATCGATGCGCACGTTCTCGTCGCCCATGCCGTGCGTGAGGAACACGCTCGCCTTGACCTTGGGCGCCTCGTCGACGTAGTTGCGGTCCGACCAGAACGGTGTCGTGAAGTCCGCGGTGGCGTCCCCGTCACCCGCGTCGATGGCGTCGCGGAACGGCTTGCAGTAGGCGCGCCGGTTGGCGTCGGTCACGGTGTTGGCGAGCGAGGACACGTAGTGCCCGCCGCGCTGGATGACGCCGTTGGAGCGCGTGTAGTCGTAGTAGTCGTACGGGCCGGACTCGCCGACGATGGTCGTCAGGCCTTCGACGCCGGTGACCGCGGTGGCGGCGGCGAGCGCGCCGTCGTAGGACTTGCCGATCATGCCGGTCTTGCCGTTGAACCAGGCCGGCGCGGGAACGAGGTTCCCGGCGGCGTCGTGCGCGGTGCGGCGGCCGCGGAACCAGTCGATGACCTCGGCCGCGGCGTTGTTGTCGGTCGGGCCCTGGACCGTCGGGCAGCCCGTCGAGTGGTTCGTGCCCGTCATGTCCACGAGCGCGATCGCGTAACCGCGCGGGACGAAGTAGTTGTCGAGGAAGAGCGGCCACTTCTGCAGCAGGCCGTTCGCGTCGTCGACCTTCAGCTGCGACTCGTTGCCGCGCCCGAGCGTCGAGTAGTACGGGCTGTCATCCATGATCACCGGGGCCTTGAGGCCCTGCGCGGTGGCCGCCGGGCGGATGATGTCCACGGCGACCTTGTCGGCGACCCCGTCGACGTCGGAGTCATAGTCCGTGTCGACCCACACGCGATCGCGGATCGCGGTCGTGTAGTCGAACGCCTCCTGCGTCTCGCCGTTCGCGACGACGATCGATGGCGGCGTCTGGGCGCGCGCTGTCGCCGCGCCCGAGAGCACCGCGGCGGCGACCGCCGCGGCGCACAACACCCTGCGTCCCTGCATTTCTCCAGACCCCCTGGATAGACCGGGGCCGAAACTACTCCCGCGAACTCCCGCTGTCGTCCGACTCCGAACGGAAATCGCGCCGCCCGCTTTCGACAGGCTCCATCACGCGGTTCTCACGTTGCGCGCGGGCCATCGCCGCCTCGACGAGCTCGCTCGCGAAGCCGGTCTCCTCGCCCTCGCGCAGGCCCTCCAGCGAGACCAGCACCGCGAGCGCCCGCTCGTTGGGCGCGAACCCCGGCAGCTGCTTGCGCATGAACCGCCCGCGCTCGGTCCGCGGCCGGAACGGGTCCGGATGCCCGAGCTCGGCCTGTGAGCGCGCGAACGCCAGCGCCTCCTCGCCGTCGGGCGGGAGCGCCTCGATGTACGCCGCCCAGTCGTCGGCGCCATGGGCGCGCAGGTACGCGCCCATGCGCCGCAGCGTGAGGACCGCGCTCACTCGGTCCAGAAGTCCGGCAGCTGCTCGGCGTCGCCGAACCCGACGTTGGGCGCGCCGACGGCCAGGATCTCCGCGCCGTCCGGCCCGGCCTCCATGCCGCGGCGGACCGCGGGCGGGATCCGGACCGCGTCCCACGTGGCGAGGTCGACGATCTCGTCCTCGAGCTTGACCCGCGCCGAGCCCTTGACCACGACGTAGACCTCTTCCTGCTGCTTGTGGCGATGCCCGAACGGGACCCGGAAGTTCGGCGCCAGCGTGAAGAGCGTCATCCCCTGGTTGTCGAGCTCGAGCGCCTCGCGGGCGAAGCGCGACTGCAGGCCGTCCGGCATCCCGAACTTCCGCGCCGCGTCCTCGACCTCGCGTAGGTTGCGCTTCGTGTAGTCGGCCATGACCCCTAGGTTGTCACGTTCTTGAGCGCTTCCCGCCGACTCAGGGGCGCCAACTCGTGCGTGTCGCAGTAGGCGATCACGGTCTCCGGCTCGACCCAGGCGTACGCGCGCAGCGCCCACCCGATCGCCTTGCGGATGAAGAACTCCTTCTCGCCCCGGTTGGGCTCGATGCAGTCGGCGAGCAGCGCGAAGTCGGTCTCGCGCTTGCGCCGGACCTGGGCGATGATCGACGCCCGTCGCTTCCACATCACCTCGTCGGTCGACCACTCGCGCAGCACCGGCGCGACCGACGGCAACAGCTCCCCGAGCGGCCCGGCCGAGACCTCGTCGACGAAGTCCCACCACGCGCCGGTCACGATCAGCTCCTCGTAGAGCGGCAGCGCATCGAGCGTGCGGTAGGCGCGGTAGCGGCGGTCCTGCAGCAGGGCGAGGGCCATGTAGCGCTCCTCGCGATGGGTGGCGTCCCGCCACAGCGTCAGGATCGTGTCGCTCCACGCCTCGAAGCCCGCCAGCGGGTGCGCCGCGAACACCGCCCGCGCGAGCTTGGCCCGCGCGGGCTTCTGAACGCCATAGAACGGCATGGCCGACTTCATGTACGCCTGCATGTCCGGCGCCTTCTCCGGATCGGCGAGGCCGGCCAGGCCGCTGCGTATCTCCTCGATCACACGCTGAACTTCACCACCGTCGTCGTCTTGTTGCCCGCCGCGTCCGTCGCCGTCAGCGTGGCCGTGTACTTGCCCTTCCCGAGCCCCTTGGCGGGCAGCGCGAGGGACTTGGCGCCCGGCGCGGCACTGCCGCGGGCCGCGAGGACCTGGCGCGTGCAGGTCCTGACGCCCTTGCGCTTCTTGCCGGCAAGGCACTTGCCGCCCTTCTTGATCCCGGGCGTCGCACGGGTCACGACTGCGGTCACGGTCGCCGGCTCGGACAGCGTGAGCGAGAACGTGGCGCGCTTGTTCTTCCTGCCCGCCTTGGTGAGCTTGACCGTGGCCTTCAGCGACGGCCCGACCGTGTCCGGGACGACCGTCGGCGTCGGGCTGACGGTCGGCACGACCACGACCACGGGCGCGGGTGCGGTCGTGAATGTGCGGTCCCCACCGCCCACGGCGGCGACGCCGCCCTCGCGGATCGCCTCGACGCGGTAGTGGTAGGTCGTGCCGGGCTCGAGCCCGGTGAGCATGGCGGTGCCGGCGACCGCGGCCTTCGCCGCGCCGACGTCCTGCGACGCCGTCGCCGAGCCATACGCCTCGGTCTTGCCATAGGCGAAGCGCAGGCCGGTGGCGCGACCGTTGGGCGTGACCGTGCCGGCGAGCGTCGCGGTGTCGCGCGTGACGTCGCTCGCGTCGCCGGTCGCCGCCGCCGGGATCTCCAGGCCTGAGCACGGGAACTGGGCGCGTGGCCCGTCCGGGCCCCACGCGTACAGCGCGCCGGTGTCGTTCGGCTCGATGTCGGTGATCCGCAGCGTCCAGGTGCCACCGGCGGGCTTGCCGTCGAACTTGTCGAGCCCGTTCGGCTCCTCAGTCCGGTAACGCCCGGTCACGGGTCCGGGGCCTGCGTCCGGGAGCGCGGCCGCGGCGTCGGAGTCGAAGATGACGTCGACGAGGTCGTCGCCGCCCCAATCCTTCTTCGGAGCGAACAGCGTGACGGTCTCGCCGGCGTGCTCGACGTCGATCACGAGGTCGCTGAGGTACGTGTGGCGCAACTCGTCGATGCGGATGTCGACATCCGTGATCGTCCCGCCGGGGGCGGCCTCGAACGTCGCCTCGGTCACGGCGTCGGTCGCCCCGTCGGGCGCGTCGGCGAGGGCCACCGCCTTCTGCGCCCACGGACGCATCCGCACGCTCGCCCGGTCCTGGCGCGAGCCGGCGACGTTCGCCGTGACCGTCAGCGGGACCGTGGTGTAACACGAGTTGGGCAGCCGCGCGGTCAGCGGGGTCGCGTTCGCCGCGGTGCGGCCGTTGCCCAAGAGCGCCCAGGTCGCGGTGCCGTCGACGGGCGTCACGCCCGGATCGGTCGAGCTGAGCGAGCCGGTGACCCCGGACAGGTCGGTGAGACCCGGGGAGAAGAACGGCGCCGAGACCGAGATCCGCTCGCCCGGCTCGAACTTGCCGTCGTTGTCGCCGCCGGGATAGGCGTCGGTGACCGTCATCGGCTCGTCCCAGAGCGAGTCGCGGGGCGCGGCATAGCTCTCGGTGGGGGTCGTCGAGTTGGCGTCGGCCGTGGTCGCGTCGAAGCCCATGCCGCGGGCGCGGAAGACCTCCCAGGCCTTCGCGAGGTAGTCGTCAGGCGCGCCCGGCGCGCTGCGCATCGCCGCGGCCTGGCGCAGGATCGCGTCGCGCGCGTCCAGGAACGACGGGTTGTCCGGTGTGAGCCGCATTCCGCCGGCGACGAGCGCTCGCGCGGCGTCGCTGCCGACCGCCTTGCGCAGGTCCCACAGCGTCTCGGCCCAGACCTCGCCGCCGTTGTGCGGGCCGCTGGCGGGAGGGTTCGCGGTGTCCTTGAGGTCCCCGTACGTGTAGCCGCCGAGAACCGTGGTGAGCGTCCCGTTGCCGTTGCAGGCCGGGGTGGTGCCGGCCGGGTCGACCGGGCAGTCCGTCGGCTTGGCGCGGATGCCGCCTGGCCAGACGTGCTCGGCCAACTTGAGGTCGCCGACGACGGGCGTGTCCTTGAGGCCGCCCTCGGCCACCAGCAGGTCGGTGGAGAAGAAGTCCGCCCAGGCCTCGTTCATCATCCCGCCCTGGGCCGAGCCGAGCGCGCACCCGCCGCCGGCATTGACGATCAGGCGGCAGGCGAGCCCGTGCGTGATCTCGTGGTAGACGATCCCGGCGACGTCGCCGCCGTTGGCGTCCACCTTGGTGAACAGGAACATCTGCATGCGCGGCGCGTTGCCGTCGGACGGCGTCGAGAAGTTCGCGTTGTTGAGGCCCTGGCCGTCGTTGGTCTCCGCGCGCACGTAGTCGCCGTCCTTGCCGGAGCCGCTCGTGTTGACGCGCTGGAAGTTGCCGGACGCTTCGTCGAAGCCGATCGGCGGCTGGGCGAGGTACGTGAGGTAGCGGCTGGTGAGCACGTGCACGTTGGTCGATGCCTGACGCTCGTTGACCATCGACGTGGCGGGTATGGCCGAGTTCCATGAGCAGCCCGATACCGGGGGACATGGCGTCCCGCCCGCGACGATCTGCCGGTCATAGAGCCAGTCCGGACCGCCGTCCGAGTCGCCGCTCTTCGGGATCTGCCGGCGCGTGCCGCCGTCCTCGAGACCCGGCGCCGGGTCCTGGTCGTTGGGGTCGACGTACGTGCGCGCGTACTGGCCCCAAAGGCGGGTGCCGCCGGCGTTCTGGTCGATCCAGCTCGGCGGCATCGTGATCTCGACCGACGGCGTGGTGTCGGGGTCGTTCGGGAAGTAGTTCGCGCGACCGACGCTCGCCGTCAACGACTGCTGCTGGAGGGTCGCGCCCGTCTCGGCGTCGACGACGACGCTGAACGCGTCGCCGTCCTCGCCCTCCGTGTAGACGTCCCACGCCAGGCGGGCACCGTGATCGGTCGCGTACCAGCGCAGCTTCGCGGCCTCGCCGGTCGAGAAGGTGGTGCTCCGGCCGCTCTTGGTGACCTTCGGCGGCAGCGCGAGCCCGCCGGTCTCCAGCCGCGCCTTGCCGAGGCTCCCGAGCGCGGTCACCGACGGCGTCGTGTCGTCGAGCTTGGCGTCGCTGACCGTCGTGTCGTTGACCGTGATCAGCTGTCCATCGCGGTTGACGTGGGCGTCGAGACCGGAGCTGTAGGACTCGAATCCGTCGAGCGTCTGGTTGTACGAGAGGTGCGTGATGCCGTCCGGGCTGACCGACCGGGCCACGAGCCGCATCTGTGCAACGTCGGGCCTGTATGCGCGCACCACCTCCTCGGGTGACGCGTTCGACGGCCCCGTCAGAAACTCCAGATTCGGGGGTGCGGCTTGGCTTGCGGCGGGGGCCACGAACCCCGCCAGGACCACCACTGCGGCCAGCGATCTCTTCACGAGAAGACACTAACCAGCGCCTGAGCGCAGCGTGAACGGGTCAATCGTCGAGGTCGGTACGGTCCCCGGTGTGAGCTTCACGTCGCCCCTGGCCGAGTCCCTGGCCCCCGACCTGCTGGAACGCTTCCAGCGCTACGTCCGCATCGACACGCAGTCCGAGCGCGACCGCAAGCAGAGTCCGAGCACGCCCGGGCAGCTCGACCTCGCGCGGCTGCTCGTCTCCGAGCTCGTGGCGATCGGGCTCGCGGACGCCGCGCTCGACGAGAACGGCTACGTCACCGCCACGCTCGCCGGCGACGGACCAGTGGTCGGGCTGATCGCGCACGTCGACACCAGCCCGGACGCGCCCGGAGCGGGCGTCGAGCCGATCGTCCACCGCGACCATCCCGGCGGGCCGATCGCGTTGCCGCGCGGCGGGACCGTGGTCGAGGTTCCGGCGGGCCACGACGTCGTCACCTCCTCCGGCGACACGCTGCTCGGCGCCGACGACAAGGCGGGCGTGGCCGAGATCATGACCGCGGTCGCCTATCTGGCCGCGCATCCGGAGGAGCCGCGACCGACGCTGCGGATCTGCTTCACGCCCGACGAGGAGATCGGCGAGGGCGCGACGCTCTTCGACGTCGAGCGCTTCGGCGCGGTGTGCGCGTACACGCTCGACGGGTCCGATCTGGGCGAGTTGCAGGACGAGACGTTCGCCGCAGAAGAGGTCTCGCTGACGATCACCGGCGTCGACGCCCACCCGGGCTGGGCGAAGGGCGTGCTCGTCAACGCGGCGCGGATCGCGGGCAAGATCGTCGCCGCGCTGCCCGACGAGCTGACGCCGGAGCGCACGGAGGGCCGCGAGGGGTTCATCCACGTCTACGAGATCGACGCGTCGGGCGGCCGCGCCGTGGTGCGGGCGATCGTCCGCGACTTCGACGACTCCAAGCTCGCCGCCCACACCGCGCTGCTGCGGCGGACCGCGGAGGAGATCGTGGCGGCGCATCCGGGCGCGGGTCTGGACGTCGTGGTCACGCCGCAGTACCCGAACATGCGCCGCTTCATCGAGGAGTTCCCCGAGGCGACCTCGAAGGCCGAGGAGGCGCTGCGCGCGGAGGGCATCGAGCCGGTCCGCACGCCGATCCGCGGCGGTACCGACGGCTCACGCCTCTCGGCGATGGGCCTGCCGACGCCGAACCTGTTCACGGGCGGCCATGAGTACCACTCACCGCGGGAATGGGCGTCGCTGCAGGAGATGAGCGCGGCGGCGGCGACGGTGGTGCGGCTGGCGGCGGCGTGGGCTCGCGATGGAGCGCCACCCCCGCGATGACGAGCGCGATGCCGAGCGCGTCCATGCGTGACGGCACCTGCGTGAGGACGATCAGGCCGACGACCGTCGCGGTCGCGGGGAGCAGCGAGACCATCAGCGCGTAGGCCGCGCGGGTCAGGCGCTTCATCGCGACCTGGTCGGCGACGTAGGGGATCACGCTGCTCGAGATCCCCACGCCGATGCCGGCGGCGAGCGCGACCGGGTCGCTCAACGCCGGCAGCGCGGCCCAGCCCGCGATCGGGGTGACGGCGATCAGCGCGATCAGCATCGCGCCCGCGAGGCCGTCGATGCCGGTCTCGCCGGACGCCTTGTGCGCCAGCACGATGTAGGCGGCGAAGAGCGCGGCGTTGGCGAACGCGAGGCCGACGCCGAGCGGCTCGCCCTCGAGGTGCACGCCGGTCAGGAGGTACACGCCCGGGACCGCGAGGGCGAGCGCCGCGGCGTTGCGCTTGCTGCGAGCGCCGAGTGCGGCGAGGACGATCACCGGGAGGAACTCGATCGCGGCGACCGTCGCCAGGTGCAGGCGGTCGATGGCGGCGTAGAAGCAGCAGTTCATCAGCGCGAGGACGACACCCCACGCGATCACGGTGTGGTTGCGCAGCACGTGCCACGGGCGGCGCCAGAGCGCGAAGACGAGCGCGGCGGCGGCGATCCGCAGCCACGCGACGCCGAGCACGTCGACGCGGGCGAACAGCAGCACCGCGAACGCGGGACCGAGGTAGTGGAAGACGGCGCTGACGAGGAACGGGAGCCTGGCCTGCATGGAATACAGGATCGATGGCTGATGCGCTTCTCGGAATGGCCGATCGAAGCTATTCTCTGGGTCGTGCCTTCGGAGAATGGTGCTTTGGACGCCGTGAACCTTCGATTGCTCGCCGAGCTGGTCGAGGACGCTCGCTTGAGTCAGGCCGAGCTCGGGCGGCGCGTCGGGCTGTCGGCGCCCGCGGTGGCGGAGCGGTTGTCACGGCTCGAGCGCGACGGGGTCCTGCGCGGGTACCACGCCGAGGTCGCACCGGTCGCGTTGGGCTACACCCTCGCCGCGATCCTGCGGATGCGGCCGGCGCCGCGCCAGATCCCGGCGGTCGCGGACGTCGCGCGCGAGACGCCTGAGGTCGTCGAGTGCCACCGCGTGACCGGCGAGGACTGCTTCTACATGAAGCTCCACGTGCGCTCGGTCGAGCACCTCGAGGAGGTCATCGACCGCTTCACGCCCTACGGGCAGACGACGACCTCGATCATCCAGTCATCGCCCGTCGCCCGGCGCGGGCTCCAGCCCTGACGCGATCCGGGTCTCGGCGTCGCGCAGCCAGTCGCGGCTCGCGCGCCAGCCGACGACCTCGGCGTACGCGGTCGCGTCCTTCGTGCCCGCGAACACGAGCCACGGCTTGCGGAACAGCACCCGCCCGATGATCCCCGCGATCAGCAGCACCAGGAAGATCACCAGCTCGATCGCGAGCGCGATCACGTTGAACAGCAGCAGCGCGAGGAAGATCGCGAGGATCACGGCCAGGATCGCGGCGAAGATCGCGCCGACGATGCCGAGGTCGTCGAGGCCGTCGAAGCCGGGCAGGTCCGGCCCGAAGTCGGTGACGTCCGCCTTGCCGATGCGCTGGAAGCGCGGGAACCACTTGCGGCCGAGCTTCCATCGGCGGCCATCAGGCCCCGTGACCGTGCGCCGGAACATGACGTGCCAGGTTAAGGGGCGATGCGCGCTCGCGGGACGCTTCCCTTCTACATCGGTGGCTTCCTCGGGCCGTTCGGCGGCGGTGTCGTCGCGGTGCTCGTGCCGCAGTTGCGCGAGGCGTTCGACGCCACGACGGCCGGCGTCGCCGCGTCGATTCCCGCCTATCTCGTGCCGTTCGCCGCGCTGCAGCTGGTGTCCGGGACGATCGGGGAGCGGCTCGGGCGGCGGCGCGTCGTGCGCACGGGCTACATCGTCTACGCGTGCCTGTCGGTGCTGGCGGCGTTCGTGCCCACGCTCGGCGCGTTCCTGCTCGTGCGGGCGCTGCAGGGGTGCGCGAACGCGTTCCTGACGCCGCTGCTGCTCGCGGGGCTCGCGGATGAAGTGCCGCCGCGCCAGATCGGTCGCGCCGTGGGGACGTTCGCGGCGGTGCAGACGTCGGCGATCGCGCTCGCGCCACTCGGAGGCGGAGCGTTGGGTGCGGTGGATTGGCGCCTGGCGTTCGTCTCGCAGGCGGTCGTCGCGGTCGCGCTGGCGATGATCCCGCCCGCCGACGGCGCCGCGCGGGCGGAGCAGCCGAGCCTGCGCACCGTCTTCACGCGCCGCGTCGGGCTCTTGAGCGCTGCGTCCTTCACCGGATACGCGGGGATCACCGGCGTGGGGTTCTTGGTGGCGGTGCTGGCGGCGGATGACTTCGGGCTCGGGTCGGTCACGCGCGGCGTGCTGCTCGCCGGGTTCGGTGTGGCGGGGATCCTGATGGGGCGGGCCGCGGGCGGCTGGGTCGACCGCTACGGGCGGGTACAGGTGGCGAGCGTGGGGATCGCGGCGTGCGCGGTGCTCGTCGCGCTGCTCGGGATCGCGCCGACGCCGGTGTGGTTGGGCGCGTTGTGGTTCGCCACGGGCCTCGGCTCCACGCTGGTCTGGGCGGGGATCAACACGCTCGCGGTCGAGGCCGTGCCGGACAACCGGGCGGGCGGGACGTCGGTCATCTCGGCGTTCCGCTTCGCGGGCAATGCGGCTGCTCCGTTGCTGTGGCTGCCGCTCTACCACGCCAATCAGGCCCTCGGGTTCGTGGCGGCGGGCGTGTTCGCCGCGCTGACCGCGGCGTTCATCCTCCCGCTGCGCGTGCCAAGGTAGGAAGCGTGCTGATCGCGTCCCTCGGAGACTCCTTCTCCTCGTTCTTCAACGCGGTCGGCGACTTCTTCTCGAACCTGGCGGCCGTCTCGTGGCCGTACCTGTTCTTCGCGCTGGTCCTCTTCACGATCTACCTGACCCTGCGGGCGCGCGCGTCGTTCCACATCCTGCGGGCCGCCTACCCGGACTCCCAGATCGAGTTCCGGCGCATCTGGGGCGCGTACTTCGCCGGCTACGGCTTCAACGCGGTGATCCCGGCGCGCGGCGGCGACATCGTCCGTCTCTTCCTGACCAAGTCGTCCGTACCGAACTCGTCCTATCCGGCGGTGGCCGCCGCGTTCTCGATCGAGTTCATCTTCGACCTGACGATCGCGGTGCCCGTGCTGGCGTACGCGTTCTCGCAGGGCGTGTTCCCGAAGCCGCCGGACTTCTCCCAGTTGCCCGCCTTCGACCTCGCGTTCTTCGCCTCGCACCCGCGCTTCCTACTGTTCCTCTTGACAGTGATGGGGATCGCGGTGCTCGCCGGGTTCGCGCTGCTGTCGGCGCGGGTGCGCGCGTTCTGGGCGCGCGTGCGCCAAGGCCTGACGATCCTGTTCGACCGCAAGCGCTACTTCCGCGAGGTCTGGCTCGTCCAGTTCGCGGGCTGGCTCTTCCGGTTCGCCGCGTTCTGGTGCCTGCTGGAGGCGTTCAACGTGGGCGGGTCGGTGTCGAACGTGCTGTTGGTGCTCGGCGTGAACGCGGTCGCGGCCCTGGTCCCGTTCACCCCCGGCGGGGCGGGCGTGCAGCAGGCGCTGCTGGTGAAGGTCTTCGGCTCGGGCGCGACCGTCGCCGCCTACTCCGTCGGCCAGCAGATCGCGATCGCCGCGCTGACCTTCGGCATCGGCCTCGCCTCGGTGATCTGGATCTTCAAGTTCCGCTCCTTCAAGGAAGTGATCGCGGCCGGCCGCGCCCAGCGCGAGGCCGAGAAGGCGGAGAAGACCGCCGCCGCGGAGCCCGCGTGACGCGGGGCGGCGACGCCCCGGGCGCGGCGGCCGGCGAGGCGGGCGTGCGGGGCGGCGGCGCCGCGGGCGAGGCGGCCGTGCGGAGCGGCGGCGCCGCGGGCGAGGCGGGAGTGCGGAGCGGCGGCGCCGCGGGCGAGGCGGGCGTGCGGAGCGGCGGCGCCGCGGGCGAGCCGGGCGTGTGTAGCGGCGGCGCCGCGGGCGAGGCGGGCGTGCGGGGCGGCGGCGCCGCGGGCGAGGCGGGCGTGCGGGGCGGCGGCGCCGCGGGCGAGGCGGGCGTGCGGGGCGGCGACGCCGCCGGCGCTCGTTTCGCGCGTGTGTTGCGCGGCTCGCCTCCGTTCGACGCGGCGCGGGCCATCGCCTTCCTGTCGTATCGCGCCGTGCCGGGCGTCGAGGACGTCGAGCCGTATCGGCGAGCGTTGCGGCTCACGCACGGCGCCGGGGTCGCGACGCTCGAGCCCGTCGAGGACGGCGTCGCGGTGTCGCTCGACCTCGACGACGCGCGCGACGAGGCGGAGGCGCTCGCCCAACTTGCGTTCGTGCTCGACCTCGACGCGCCGGCGGCCGAGATCGCCGCCGTGCTCGGGCGTGACGAGCGGCTCGGGTTCACGCCCGGGCTGCGGGTGCCGGGGGGCGACGGGGTCGAGATCGCGGTTCGCGCGGTGCTCACGCAGCAGATCTCGGTCAAGGCCGGGCGCACCCACGCGGGGAGGCTGGTCGTCGCGGCGGGTGAGCCGCTGGCGCGGCCGCGCGGCTCGATCACGCACCTCTTCCCGACCGCCGAGGCGATCGCCGCGGCCCCCGACTCCGCGTTCGCGATGCCCGCCCGCCGTCGCGAGACGCTCCGCTCGCTCGCGGGCGCGGACCTGCACGACCTCACCGCGATCGCCGGGATCGGCCCGTGGACGCAGGCCTACGTGAACATGCGCGCGCTGCGCGACCGCGACGCGTGGCTGGGCACCGACCTCGTCGTCCGCAAGGCGCTCGGCCCGCTCGACCCCGAGGCGTGGCGCCCGTACCGCGCGTACGCGGTCGTTCACCTCTGGAATCTCGCGGGGGGTGGGTGACGGGAAGGTCCACACCGGACCTCCATGTCGCCCACCCCCCGGCGCCTTAGAGCGCGGCCGCGCGGCGGATCGACGCGCGTGTGACGTGCGCGGCGACCGCGACGACGGCGAGCATCAGCGCCCAGCGCAGCGTGGCGGTCGAGTCGAGCGCGGCGGCGAGCTGCGCGACGTCCGCGGTGACGAGCCGCCAGAGCCAGAACAGCGTCGCGGCCGCGGCCGCCCGGGCGTCGCGCAGGCCGAGCACGAGCAGCGCGAACGGCACGACGAGCGCGAACGGCGTCAGCGCGGCGAGCACGACGAGGAGCGCCGCCACGCCCGCGCCCTCGAGCCACACCGTCCGGGCGCGGCGCGCACGCAGCGCATAGCCGACCAGCGCGGCGAGCTCCGCTGCGGTCGCCCGCACGTCGGTGGCGCCCTCGCGAGCGGTCGCGACGATCTCGGCGCCGTGCGCGGGATCGCGAGCCGTGACGAGGCGGCCGGCCGCGCGGAACAAGCAGTCGGTGGTCATGCCGTGCGCACCTGCTTCAGCCCTTCGGCGACGAGGCGCGCGTTGTCGGCCAGGCGGCGGCCTTCGGCCTCCAGCAGCGCGATGCCCTCGTCGGTGAGGCGGTAGTAGCGGCGGGGTGGGCCGCCTTCGCTCTCCTCGCGGTCGAGGGCGACGGCGCCCGCGTTCTCCAGGCGTTCGAGTGCGGCGTACAGGGTTCCCGCCCGGAGGGTCACGCGGCCGTCGGACATCTCCTCGACCGACTTGATGATCCCGTAGCCGTGCAGCGGGCCTGGCAACAGGGCCGTGAGGACGAAGAAGGTCGGCTCGCGCAGCGGGGTCACGGCCGGGAAGGTATCACGCTTGACGGTATACCGATGACCGATATAGTCGAGCTATGACCGTTCGAGACCGCGCCGCGCTCGCCGCGCTCGCCGCGCTGCAACTGCTGCACCTGCTGGATGAACTGCGCACCGACGAGGCGGCCGACCTCGCGGGCCTCTTGCTCCGGCCGCAGCCGATCGTGGGGATCGGCGGGGCGCTCGTCGCGCTGGTTCTGGTCCGCCGCGGCAACCCGCTCGGCCGGACGCTCGCGCTCTGGATCGCGAGCGTCGTCGCGCTCGGGTTCCTGCTCTCCCACGGCATCCCGGTGGAGTCGTCGCGGACCAAGCCGTACTGGGGCGACGGCTCCGCCGACGTCGTTCAGTGGCTGGGCGTGAGCTTGGTCTGGGCGGCGTGCGCGGCGGTCATCGCGACCTCGCGCACGATCCCCAAGAAGGCGGCGACCAGCGGCGAGCCGTCACGCTCGCGCCAGGCGAGCGCGATCCGCAACGGGTCGACGTCGGAGATCGGCACCCAGGCCAAGTCGGGCCGCGCGTAGAACTCGGTCATCGAGGCCGGGACGATGCAGTAGGCCGAGCCGTCGGCGACCTGCTCGAGCATCTCCTCGACGTTCTCGTTCTCCGGGCCCCAGCGCGGTTCGCGGCCGTCGGGACGCGGGTTCACCGCCCACCAGTCGACCCAATATCGTGGCGCTCGACGGGTCCACATGATCGGCTCGTCGGTGAGCTCATTCACCGACAGCGATTCGCGGGCCGCCAGCGGGTGCGTCGTCGCGAGCCCCGCGAACCGCGGCTCGATCGCGACCAGCTCGGACTTCAATCCCGACAGGTCGGCGGGGAGCCAGACGAAGGCGACGTCGCACTCGCCCTCGCGCAGGCCGGCGACCTCGCCGCCCCAGTCGTAGCGGCGCGGTTCGACGCGAACGTGCGGGAAGCGGGCGAGGAACCGCGCGCGCGACCGCGTCGAGAGCCGGCCGGCGCCCGCTGCCTCGAAGCCGACGCGGAGCCGGCCCGTCGTCCCCTCGGCGGCTGCCCGCGCGGCGTCGAGCGCTTCGTCGAACCGCGCGATCGCCGCCTGCGCCTCGCCCACGAGCACCGCACCCGCGGCCGTCACCACCACGCCTCGCGACGAGCGTTCCAGGAGTTCGACGCCGAGCTCGACCTCGAGCTTGCGCAGCGCCTCGCTCAACGCGGACTGCGACAGGTTCAGGTCGAGCGCGGCCTGCGAGACGCTCCCGCGCCTGGCGACCGCCACGAAATACCGCAGCTGGCGGATCTCGGCCATCGGTGAAACCGATAGCAGGCCCGCGGCAGGTCCTGTGGGCGAACGCGGCCTGCGAGGGGACGATCAGAGCCATGCAGACCCGGAACCTGAACGGACTGACCACGTCGGCGATCGGCTTCGGCGCGATGGTGCTGATCGACGGCCTGTACGGCCACGCCGACGACGACCGGTCGACCCGCACCATCCACCACGCGATCGACGCCGGCGCGACTCTGATCGACACCGCCGACGCGTACGCCGCCGGCGCCAACGAGCGACTCGTCGGCAAGGCGATCGCCGACCGCCGCGACGACGTCCAGCTCGCGACGAAGTGGGGCATCGTGCACGAGGGCGGGCGGGAGATCCACCACGCCCACGCCCAGCGCATCCTCGTCGACGCCCGCCCCGAGCGCGCCCGCGAGGCGGCCGAAGCGAGCCTGCGCCGGCTCGGGACCGACGTCATCGACCTCTGGTACCTGCACTTCCCCGACCCGGCGATCCCCGTCGAGGAGACCGTCGGCGCGATGGCCGAACTGGTCGCAGAGGGCAAGGTGCGCCATCTGGGGGTCTCGAACGTCACCGCCGAGCAGGTGATGGCCGCCCACCAGGTCCACCCGCTAGCCGCCGTCCAGAGCGAGTACTCGCTCTGGACCCGCGACCCCGAGCGCGAGTTGCTGCCCGTGCTGAAGGAGCTCGGCATCGGGTTCGTCCCCTGGTCGCCGCTGGGAGCGGGCTTCCTGGCCGGCTCCGCGGACCACATCGCCCAAGGCGACTTCCGCGCCAACCACCCGCGCTTCTCGCGCGAGAACCTCGCCACCAACCGCGACCGCTTCGCGCCCCTGCGCGCCCTCGCCGCCGAGCTCGACGTCACCCCCGCGCAACTCGCTCTCGCGTGGCTCCTGCACCAGGCCGAGGACATCGTGCCGATCCCCGGCACCCGCACCGCGAGCCACCTGGATGAGAACCTGAGAGCGGCGGACATCACGCTCGACACGGCCACGCTCGGGAAAATCGAGCAACTCGCGCCAGCGGGCGCTGCCGCCGGCGCCGCGTTGCTCTAGCGTCATAGGGGTGAACGCGGCTCCCAGCCATGCCCTCTCGACGACGCTCGCCGCCGCAATCGAGCGCGTGACCGGCCAGAGCGAGGTCGACCCGCTCCTGGCGTCGTCCCGCCAGCCGGGCTTCGACCTGCAGGCGAACTTCGCCATGAAGCTGGCCAAGCAGCTCGGCGAGCCGCCGCGCGACGTGGCGGCGAGGGTGACGGAGAAGCTCGGCGACGCGGGCGGGCTGCTCGCGGCAGCGGAGGTCTCCGGGCCCGGGTTCGTCAACCTCGCGTTCTCCCCCGAGGCGCTCGCGGCGTGGGCCACGCGCGCGCTCAACGACGCCCGCCTCAGCGTCCCGCCCGCGCAGACCACGCAGACGATCACCGTCGACTACTCGGCGCCCAACGTGGCCAAGGAGATGCACGTCGGGCACCTGCGCTCGACGGTGATCGGCGACGCGATCGTCCGCGCGCTCGAGTTCGCGGGCCACCACGTGATCCGCATGAACCACCTGGGCGACTGGGGCACGCAGTTCGGGATGCTGACCCAGCACATGCTGGACACCGACACCCAGCACCTGAAGGACTTCGAGGCGCTCGGGACGCTCTACCGCGACGCCAAGCAGCGCTTCGACGACGACGCCGACTTCGCCGACAGCGCCCGCCGCCGCGTCGTCGCGCTGCAGGCCGGCGACCCGGAGACGATCGCGCTCTGGCAGGACCTCGTGGACGTCTCGCTCGCCCACATCAACCACCTCTACGCGCAGCTCGACGTCACGCTGACCGACGAGGACGTCACGGGCGAGAGCTTCTACAACGACCGCCTCGCCCCGGTCACCGCCGCGCTGCTGGACGCGCACGTCGCCGTCGAGAGCGAGGGCGCGGTCGCGGTCTTCTCCGAGCAGTTCAAGAACCCGGACGGCTCGCCCGCGGTGCTGATCGTGCGCAAGACCGACGGTGGATACGGCTACGGCGCGACCGACCTCGCCTCGATCCGCTACCGGATCGACGACCTGCACGCCGACCGCCTGATCTACATCACCGACGCGCGCCAGTCCCAGCACTTCCAGATGGTCTTCGCGGCCGCCGAGCGCGCCGGCTGGACGCATGGCCTGCACCCCGAGCACATCTGGTTCGGCACGATGCTGGGCGAGGACGGCAAGCCGTTCAAGACCCGCTCGGGCGGGACGATCCGGCTCTCGGACCTGCTCGACGAGGCGGTCGAGCGCGCCCGCGCCGTCGTCGACGCCAAGAGCCCGGAGCTGCCGGAGGACGAGCGGGACGCGATCGCGACCGCGGTCGGGATCGGCGCGGTCAAGTACGCCGACCTCTCGACCTCGCGCCAGCGCGACCTGCTGTTCAGCTTCGACCGCATGCTCGCCCTCGACGGCAACACCGCGCCCTACCTCCTCTACGCGTGCGTGCGTGCGGGGTCGATCAGCGCACGGGCGGGTGAGACGTCGACCGAGGTGACCGCCCTCGCCGAGCCGCAGGAGCGCGCGCTCGTGGTCAAGCTGTCCGGGTTCGCCGACGTGCTGGTCGATGTCGAGGCGTCGCTCGAGCCGCATCGCCTCTGCAACTACCTCTACGAGCTGGCCGGGACGTACACGACGTTCTACGAGGCGTGCCCCGTGCTCAAGGCGCCGGACGACGAGACGCGCCGCTCGCGGCTCGCGCTGTGCGAGCTCACGGCGGCGACGCTCAAGACCGGGCTCGGCCTGCTCGGCATCACCGTGCCGGCGCGCATGTGAGCTCCTCCACGCGCGCGCCGAGGCGGCGCTTCTCGGTGTCGTCACGCCATTCGCGATCGACGCCGCCGGTCACCGCGAAGCTCGGCTGGCGGTGATCGTCGACGTGCTCGACCTCGATCGCCACGCCGGCGTACTCCGGATCTGACTCCAGCGCGTCGCGGATCACGTGCGCGCGGCCGCGGGCGGTGAACGCGACGTCGCCCTCGGTGAGGACCGTCAGCGCGACGGCGGGGTTCGAGCGCAGGCGGGCGAGCGAGTCGCGCGAACGATGGAGGCTCAGCAGGATCGTGGTGTCGCCGGCGCGGACCGGTGCCGACACCGGGATCGCGTGCGGGGCGGGGTCGACCGTGCTCAGCACGGCGATTGTGCGGCGGGGGATTGGAGGAAGCATGCGTACAGCATCCGCGCCTTCCAGTGATAAGTCCAAGACGCATTCGCGCTCTTGACGATCATGATTCGCTATCAGGCAAATGGAGCTCCGCCAGCTCGCCTACTTCGTCGCGGTGGCCGAGGAGTCGCACTTCACCCGCGCGGCGCAGCGACTGCGGATCGCCCAGCCCGCGGTCAGCCAGCAGATCCGGCGGCTCGAGGCCGAGCTCGGCGAGCAGGTCTTCCTGCGCGACCGCCGCTCGGTGCGGCTGACGCCGGCGGGTGAGGCGCTGCTCCCTCACGCCCGCGCCGCGCTGGCGCAGGTCGAGCTCGGGCGCGAGTCGATCGCCGCGCAGCGCGGGCTGTACAGCGGCCCGCTGGCGATCGGGCTCGTGCACCCGCTGCCGGGGCGCGAGATCGTGCGCACGATCGGCGCGTTCGCCCGCGTGTATCCGGAGGTCAGGACGTCGGTGCACGAGGGGGAGACGGACGCGCTGCTGGCGGGGATCGACGACGGCTCGCTGCACTGCGCGTTCATCGGGCTCGGGCCGGGTACCGAGCCGCCGGCCGACCTGTCGTCGGGGGTGGTCGCGCGTGAGCCGGCGGTGCTCGCGGTGCATCCCCAGCATCGGTTGGCCGCGCGTGACGAGGTCGAGTTCGCGGCGTTGCGCGATCAGCCGTTCGTGTCGCTGACCCACGAGAGCCGGTTGCGCCAGGTTCTCGAGGCATCGTGCGCGCAGGCGGGGTTCGCGCCACGGATCGTGGCCGAGACGACCGACCTCGCGGTCATGGTCCTGCTCGTCGCGGAAGGCGTCGGCGTGGCGCTCCTGCCGCGCTCCGGGCTCGACGGCGCGGAGGGCGTCGTGGCGCTCGACGTGCTCGGTCCGCGCGTCGATCGACGGATCGTGGTGGTCTGGCGAGCTGACTACGTGCCACCCGCCGCCCGCGCTTTCATCGAGCATCTGCCAATCTCAGCGGCATAGAGGGCAGTCAGGCAACTCCGGCACAGGACGAACAGGCAGTAGACGGCCGCGCGATCGCCAAGCGCGCGGGCTTCTTCATTCTCGTCATCGCGGCCGCGGTTGCGCTGATCTGGTCCCTCCCGGGCGTCGACGAGATCCGCGACCGCTTCGCGTCCGCGGACCCGAAGTGGCTCGTCGCCGCCGCCGTCTGTCGCCTGATGTCGATGCTCGGGTTCGTCCGCGCGCTCTGGTCGGTGTTCGACCGCGTGATGCCCTGGCGCCGCGCGCTCGAGCTCGGGCTGGCGGAGCAGGGCGCCAACGTGCTCGTCCCCGCCGGCGGTGCCGGCGGCCCGGCGTTCGGCGCGTTCGTCCTGACCAAGATCGGCGTGCCCGCCGAGCTGGCGGCCCGCCGCCACGCCGCCCTCTTCCTGCTCACGAGCGCGGTGACCTTCGTGGCGATCTTCCTCGCGGGCATCCTCACCACCGTCCACGTCCTGCCTGACGACGTCGGCATCCTGGCGACGCTGCTGCCCGCGATCGGCGCCGCGGTCGTGATCGCGGGCGCGCTCTGGTTCGCGATGAGCGACCCGCCGCACGAGCCGAGCGGCGGCCGCTTCCGCCACCTCACCTACCGCCTGCATCGCTTCGTCCACGGCGGCGCGCGGACCAGCGTCGAGCTCCTGCGCCCGCCGGACCCGCTCCTGATCTACGGCTCCGTCGCCTACTTCGCGTTCGACGTCGCCTCGCTCGCCTGCGTCTTCCAGGCCTTCGGCGGCGGCGCCCCACCGGTCGGCATCTTCATCCTCGCGTACTCGCTCGGCCACGCGGGAGCGTTCATCCCCACGCCGGGCGGCGTCGGCGGCACCGAAGGCGGCCTGATCGGCATGTTCGTCGCCTACGGCACCCCGCTGGATCTCGCCGCCGCCGCGGTCCTCGCCTACCGCGTCTTCCAACTCGGCCTCCCGGCGATCTTCGGCGCGTTCGCGCTCCTGCGAGTCCGCCACACCCTCGCCCACCCACCGCCGCGCGAGGTCGTCGCCGCCCGCTTCGCCGCGGTCGCCCGCGAGGACGAGACCGACTGAGCAGGGGCCGGTGCCGCGGGGGCGAACCTCGCGGGATGCACTGGCGCCAGTTGGAGAACGGACGCGTCACGCACTCGCTCGAGTGGGCGATCGTCGGCCTGGCCCTGCTCGTCATCCCGGTCATCCTCATCGAGGAGTCCCATCCGTCCGCCGCGTGGCGCGCCGTCGCGATCGTGGGCAACTGGGTGATCTGGCTCGGGTTCCTCGCCGAGCTCGTCTTCGTCCTCACCGTCGCACCGCGGCGACGCGCAGCGCTTCGCGCGCACTGGTTGGACGTCGTGATCGTCTTCCTCACGGCGCCGTTCCTGCCCGCGCTCCTCGGGTTCCTGCGCGCGACCCGGGCGATCCGGCTGCTCCGCCTCCTGCGCCTCGCGGCCCTCGCGAGTCGCGCGCTGACCGCGCAGCGGCTGCTCACGACGCGTCAAGGCTTCCGGTACATCGCGCTGGCCACGATCCTCCTCGTGATGGTCACCGGCCTCGCGATGTCGGTCGCCGACCGGGAGGAGTTCTCGTCGCCCTGGGTCGGGATGTGGTGGGCGATCACGACGGTGACCACCGTCGGGTACGGCGACTATGCGCCGCACACCACGGTCGGACGCGCCATCGCCGCGCTGCTGATGATCACCGGGATCGGGTTCCTCTCCTTGCTCACGGCGGCGATCGCTTCGACGTTCGTGTCGCAGGACTCCGAGGACGAGGTGTCCGACGTCGCCGAGGTGCTGGCGACGCTGCGGCGGATCGAGGAGCGCCTCGACCTCCTCGAGGCGCACGTACGCAAGCCCGGGTGACCGCGGAAACCTCAGGGTGGGCTCCTGATTGCGCGGGCGCGCGGGGCCGGTGGAGGATCGCGCCATGCGGATCGTGCTCCTGGTGCTTGCGGCGGCGCTCGCGGCGCCCGCGGCCGCGCGTGCGGACGTGCGGATCCCGCTGCCGCGGACGCTGCGGGGCGCGACGTACGGCGGAGGGCAGGTGCTCTACGCCACGCATCGCGGCGACGGCCCGATTCAGGTGGTCGGCGCGCCGCGGTCCGGGGCGCTCGCGACGCTGCCGGCGTTCTCGCGGGACGCGCTCGTGTCCCTCGCCGCCAACGCCGGCGGGTACCTCGTCGCGGTGCGCGACTTCGAGCGCGAGTTCCTGGCGCAGGGCGGGTACGACGGGTCGCTGCGGACGCTCGTCGACTGCCGCGCCGGCGGTGACCCTCCCGGTGCGGAGCTGACGATGTCCGCCGGAACGGTCGGCTTCGCGATCGCCGGCGCGCGCTGTGGCACCCCGGCCCCTGTCGACCTCGTCGCCCCGGACGGCACGATCACGCCGGTGCCCGGCCCCGTGATCCACGAGGACAACCTCCAACTCTCGTATGCCGAGCCGTTCCTGAGCGTGACCGTGGTCGCCGGCAGCGACGCGGGCACGGTGCGCGTGTTCGACCTCGCCGACGGCACGCACCGCGACTTCCCGGCCGGGTACGCCGGCGGGTCCGCGCTGATCGTGGTGCGGGCCGACGGCACGCTGGTCGTCGCGCCCGGCGACGATGTGGGACAACGCCATCCGAGGGGCCTGTACGTCTGGGAGCCAGGAGCGCCGGCGCCGCGGCTGTTGACCAGGAACGCGGAACCGTTCTGGTGGCCGTTCGCGTCCGCGTCGGAGGTCCTCTACCCACCGAACGAGCCCGTCGACGGCCAGCTCGGTCTTGCGCTGACGCCCTTGGACGGCGGGCCGATCCGCCCGGCCGGCGCCCCCGGGATCGGCGCGCCGCGCGAGGCGCTCGGGCTGGACGGCGCGACGGCGGTGATCGGGAGCTTCTCCTGCCAGGGCGAGCTTCAGGTCACGCTGGTCGAGACGCCGTCCGCCTCGCGGCGACCGTTCGGCTGTCCGGTGCGCGTGACCGGCCGGTCCGCCGCGACGCTCGGCTTCACCTGCCGCAACGGGTGCCGCACGCGCTTCGAGCTCGATCAACGCAGCACGCCCGCCCAGCCGTGCTCGGAGCGGGCGACCAGTGGCGAGATCCCGCCGCCCCATCCGACCTGCGAGCTGCTGGCGACGGTCACCTTGCGGCTCGGCCCGTCGAGCCGCGCTCGGCGCGTGCCACTCCGGCTCACGGATGCCGGACGGCTCGCCCGCAGGCGTCACGTCCAACTCCCCGTGATGCTCGTCATGGACGACAACCATCCCGGTCCCGAGCTCATCGGCGAACCGGATCGCACGCTGCGGTTCTGACGACGCTCAGGCACCAGCCCTGAACCTTTCCCGGAGGCACCCGGAACCTAGGCGCGGGGCCGAACCGCGGTTGGCATGGGGCCGTACGACAGGGAATGTCCAGCTTCAAGACAAACCGACCGCGCAACTTCCTGCTCGCCGCGACCACCGCCCTTGTGCTGTGTCTCGCCGCGGTGGGGGTGGCGCACGCCGCGAGCGCGGCGGTCAAGACCCGGCACGGCAAGCTCGGGACGTTCCTCGTCGACGGGAAAGGGCGGACGCTCTACCTGTTCCAGAAGGACAAGACCTCGACGAGTCGATGCACGGGTGACTGCGCGACGGCGTGGCCGCCGCTGTTGACGACGGGCAAGCCGACCGCGGGCGGGACGGTGAAGAAGGGTCTGCTGGGGACGACCAAGCGCGCCGACGGCACGACCCAGGTCACCTACAACCACCACCCCGTCTACCTGTTCGCGAACGACAAGAAGGCCGGCGACACGAAGGGCCAAGCCGTGCGGGCCTTTGGCGCCAAGTGGTACGTGATGTCCCCGTCCGGGAAGAAGATCGGCGGGTACTAGGCCGCGACGCGCTGCCAGTACCCCTGGTCGATCACCCGGTGCTCGTCCTTGGGCGGGCGCTTGTAGCGGTCCTGCTTGGGCCGCGGCGGGAGGTCGATCGGGCCCGGGAGCGCGTCCTTGTAGGGGATGCGCTCCAACAGGTGGGTGATGCAGTTCAGGCGGGCGGCGCGCTTGTCGTCGGACTCGATCGTGAACCAGGGCGCCTCGGGGATGTCCGTGACGGCGAACATCTCGTCCTTGGCCTTGGAGAACTCGACCCACTTCTCGCGCGACTTGAGGTCCATCGGGGAGAGCTTCCAGCGCTTCAGCGGGTCCTGGGCGCGTTCCTGGAAGCGCTTCTCCTGCTCCTCGTCCGAGACCGAGAACCAGTACTTGAGCAGGATGATCCCGCTGCGCACGAGCATGCGCTCGAACTCGGGGCAGGAGCGCATCCACTCCGCGTGCTCGTCCTTGGTGCAGAAGCCGAGGACCCGCTCGACGCCGCCGCGGTTGTACCAGGAGCGGTCGAAGATCACGATCTCGCCCGCCGCGGGCAGGTGAGTCACGTAACGCTGGAAGTACCACTGGGACTGCTCGCGCTCGGTGGGCGCGGGCAGCGCCACGACGGTCGCACCGCGCGGGTTCAGCGGCTCGGTCAGGCGCTTGATCGTCCCGCCCTTGCCGGCGGCGTCGCGGCCTTCGAAGATGACCACGACCTTCAGGCCCTGCTGTTTGACCCAGTACTGCAGACGGACGAGCTCGAGGTAGAGCTCCTCCATCCGCGCGTCGTAGACATCGCGCTTGACCTTGTTGCCGGCCACGACCCCAGACGGTACTCCCAACGCGGGCGCCGCGTCGCGAAATCAGCGCCGCAGTGTCAGCGCTCTCGCGCCCGCTACCGGGCGCTTGGCCGCCTCCGTTGCGGAGACGGCGAGCTTCAGCCGCGCCGGCCGGGACCGTGACAACGCCCGCCGGGCGGCGCCGGTCAATCCGACGCGGACGGTCGTGGTACCCGCCCGGATGAGCTGCACGCGCGCGGTGCCGAGCGCCACGCCGCGCTTGAGCCGCAGCCGGCGGCTGTCGGCGGCGCCGAGCTGGAGACGCAGGGTGACCGTGCACGCCGCCGAGCACGTCACCGCGACGGGGAGGCCGGAGCGCGCGAGCGCGCCGAGCCGCGGGCTGCCGGGAGCGATCCGAGCGCTGAACGGAGCGGGCGTGGGCGTGGGCGTGACCTGCGGCAATGGGGTCGGCGGCGCCGGCGGGCGCACGATCGTGACGCTGCCGCGCGCGGTCGCGGTCCCGGCGGCGGACGTGGCGGTCACGCGGCAGCGCAGGACCCCGCGCTCGCGGGTGTGTAGGTCTCCCCGGTCGCGCCCGGGATCGTCTCGTCGCCCCACTCCCACTGGTAGCCGACGGCGGTCGGAGCGGGTGTCCACTCGCCCGGCGAGCAGCGCACCGGGTCGCCGGTCAACGCGGTTCCGCCGACGGTCGGCGCGCCGACGTTGAAGGGAATGCCCGCGACCTTCGCCGACCACGCGTTGCCGTCCTCGTCGATCAGCTCGCAGCGGAGGTCGCCACCTCCAGCGCACGCGACGCCCGCCCCTCGCCCCGGGGCCAGCGGGCCGGCGTGCCAGGCGGAGACGCCGCCGGCCGGATCGGTCGACATGAAGACGTGGCCGGAGTAGTCCACGACCGCGCAGAGCGAGACGGACGGGCAGTCGACGTCCACGATCCAGCCGGTCATCGCCACCTTGCGCCACGACCCGTCGCCGAGGGTCACGAACGCGCCGTCCAGGCCACCCGCGACGCACAGGCCGGCGGACGGGCACGCGAGCGCGTAGATCCTGCCCTTCTCGGGCGCGATCGCCCGCGGCGCCGACCAGGTCGACGCGCCGTCGGTGGAGACGAGCACCGCGCCGTCGTGGTCGAGCGCCGCGCAGAACGCGGTCGTCGGGCAGGTCACGTCGAGCACCACCGTGTTCGTGATGCTCGACACCGACCACCCGGCGCCGTCCCACTTCAGCGCCCGCCCGGAGGAGTCCGAGGCCACGCAGAACGTCCGCGACGCGCAGGTGATGCTCGTGATCGTCGCGCCGGGCGTCCCACCGTCCCGCGAGCGCCGCCACCCACCGTCACGGACGTAGAGCGCGCCGAGCTGGTCGCCCGCGACGCAGAAGTCGACCGTGGGGCAGTCGATCGCCGTCATCCACCCGTCGCTGAGGTCCGCCTCGATATGCCAGTCGTCGGAGGCGAGCACGCGGCCTTCGCGGTCGACCGCGTAGCAGCGGGACGGCGCGGGACACGTGACCGCGGCCAGGGGCGTGATCCCGATCCGCGCGAAGGACGTCTTCTCCCAGCCGGAGGCGGGGTCGAGCGACGTCAGGATCGATCCGCGCGAGCTCAGATCGGTCGCGATGCACCACTGCGCGCCCGCGCAGTCCAGCGGCCGCATCATGTACCCGGTCTCGCGCGAGCTCCAGGTCGCCGGCCCACCGGCCGGGTTCTTCGAGGCGTACGTGGTGAACCCGTAGGTCTCGCTCGCGACGCACAGCGTGCTCGCTCCGCAGACGACCTCGTAGTTCTCTCCCTTCGCGCACGTCGAGACGGGCCACTTCGCGGTGCCGCCGGCCGGGTCGGCGCCGTCGCGGTGTAGACGTTGCCGGAGTGGTCGGCGACGATGCAGAGGTCCTTGGCCGGGCACTCGACCATGCCGAGCCGCTCGCTCCCGACGGTGGCGATGCTCCACTGTCCGCTGTACGGGTCGGTCGTCGTGGCGATCGTCCCGAGGTCCCCCACCGCGACGCACAGCGTGTTCGCCGGGCAGTCGACGTCGGTGATCACCCGGTCGTGGATCGGCTGCGAGTAGCGCCAGGAGTCGACGCCGCCGAACGGGCCGGGCGTGACGAAGACCCCGCCCTGCACGTCGACCGCGACGCAGGTCGCCGACGGGCACGACGCCGCGGTGATGTGGCGCCAGTCGCCCGGCCGGAGGTTGTCGATCGGCGTGGGCTCGTCGGCCCAGCGCAGCGGAGTGGCCTCGGCGGGGCCGGCGCAGGCCAGCACGACCAGCGCGATGAGCAGGAACCAGCGACCAGGAATTGCGCGAATCTATGTTCAGCGGTGAGGAGCGTCAACGTAACGATCGTCGAGATCGCTCGACAGCACGGCCGCGGGGCGCGCAAGCACTGAGAGATCCTCGCGCGGGTCGGCGTCATAGGTCACGAGGTCCCCGGGATGCCCGGGCAGGCCGAGCGCGCGGCGCGGGACCACGGTCGCCGCGGCCAGCGCCTGCAGCGGCGTCAGGCCGCCGGTCGCGACCAGCTGCGCGACCTCGCGCCACGTCTCGCCCGCGGGCCGCTCGTCGGAGCCGGCCAGCACGGGCACGCCGAGTCGCAGCGCGAGCCCCAGCAGCTCGCGCATCCGCTCCCGCCACGCAGTCAGGATGCCCTCGGCGGGTGTCCCGGCCAGCCCCGCCAGATGACTCTCGGCGGTCCACAACGTCGGTACCCAGAGCGTCCCGCGCCGTGCCATCTCCTCGACGGTCGCGGCGTCCAGCGACGGGCCGTGCTCGATCGAGTCGACGCCCGCGCGAACCGCGTCCGCGACGGCCGGGCCGGTCGAATGGACCGCCACCCGGGCCCCCTCCGCGTGCACCGCCCGCACCAGCTCGGCCAGCGTGTCCGCGTCGTAGTTCGCGGGCGCCGCGAACCAGTTCCCATCCGGGCCGACGAAGTCGAAGATGACCTTCACCCACTCCGCGCCCGCCTTCGCCTGCGCGACGCCCACCTCGACCAGCCGCTCCTGGACGACCTCGTCCCCGAGGCCCGGGAAGTACCGCCCGGGCGGGACGAGCAGCGTCCGCGCCGCGGTGAACCGCGGGCCCTGGCGATCAAGCAGCCACGGAGCGTCCGGCGCCTGCCCCGTGTCGCGCGCCGCGAGCACGCCCGCCGCGTGCAGCGCCGCGAGGTTCGCCTCCAGCAGCTCCGGGCGCTGGAGCCCGCGCTCCTCGAAGTCCAATGTCGCGTGGAAGTGCGCGTCCACCAGCCCGCCGAAGAGCACGTACACCCCCGGCAGCTCGCGCGCGCCGGCAAGCGGCGTCTCGGAGACGCCGTCCGCGTTCACCCAGAGGTCGAGAGGCGCCTCACCGTCCGGCAGTACGACCGCACGCAGGTGCCAGGCGCTCACGCCCGGACTCTACCCGTGCCTAGAAGGTCGGATGGTTCTAGCTGAGGCCCTGGCGCGCCTCGCGCACGAGGGTGACCGCCTCGGGGAAGACGGTCGCCATGACCGAGCGGATCTGCTGGGCCTGCTGCTCCGTGGTGCCCTGGATGTTCACCCGATTGATCGCGGCGACGGTCATGTCCACCGCCAACTTGATCGCGTTGTCGGCCCACGCCAGCGACTGAGAGGCCTGCATCTGCTCGGCCATCTCCTGCATCCGTCGCTGGAAGTCTGGGTCGTTGAAGAAGCCGCCGAAACCTTCCATGGCTCAACTGTACTGGTGGCAGAGCGAGCGGTCGTGATGCTTGACCCGCGGGCGCTTGGCCTTCTTGGGCTCGGGCAACTCCTCGCCGGCGTCCTCGGCCTCCCAGCGGGAGATCGTCCGGCGCAGCGTGGCGTAGGACAGGGCGCCCGGGGCGATCGGCAGCCAGAAGGCGAAGAAGCGGTAGGCGAGCACCGCGACGATCGCGGTCGCCGGGTTCACGCCGAAGGCGACGAACATCCCGATCATGCCGCCGTCGACGCCGCCCACGCCGCCGGGGAGCGGGAGCGTGTTGGCGAGCATGCCGACGAAGTAGCCGATCACGAGCACGGCCACGGCCGGGGAGTCGCCGAAGGCCTCGAAGCAGGCCCACAGGCAGGCGATGTCGAACGCCCACCACATGATCGCGCCGACCAGGCCGAGATTGCCGCGCTTGATCAGACCGCGGGCGTCGCGGACGCCGTCGCCGATCGGCGAGAGCCACTTCTGGATCTTCGTGTCGCCGCGGCGGACGAACTGCGCGCAGGCGACGATCGCGATCACGACGGCGCCGAAGATCGCGGGCACGATCGTCATCGCGAACGAGCCGCCGCCGGGCATGACGCCCGAGTACAGCCCGACGCCGAAGATCACCAGCGAGCCCATGTAGACGCTGTAGAGCAGGACCATGAAGGTCGTCATGCGGGCGGCGACGTCGCGCGCCTCCATGCCGGACTTCCTCAGCGCCCACGCGGTCAGCGCGATACCGCCGGCGCCGGCTGAGGCGAACAGTCGCGTCGCGGCATGGCCGGCGAGCGTGATCTCGGTGCTCGCCCGCAGGCCGATGCGCGTGCCCCCGCCCTCGACCGAGACGGCACGGAAGAGGATCGCGTGGCCGACGAAGGACAGCGCTTCGAGCACGAGGGCGAAGGCGAGCCATCCGACGTGGCCGTCGCTGATCTTGGTCCAGACATCGGGGAGATCGGCGAGAGCGGGGGCGATGACGACGAGGCCGGCGACCATCACCGCGCTCGCGACGACGAGCACGATCACCTGACGCGCGGAGACGCGCCCGATGGGCAGCGAACGGTCAGGTGTGTCGACTACGGCCATGATCAAGAATGGTGTCGCGCCGCAATGCTCCATTCGATTGGGGGAGCACCACAGACGGAGGTGGGGTTACCCCCCGCTTACGTACTTAATGTAAGCAGCTTCAGCTGCTGAAGTGAAGCAGTTCGGTGCGATGTCGCAGGTCAGGAGCGCGCAGTGCGATGCCGTGATGCACGACACGGCGCGGGAGCAGCGCCAGACCGTGACCGGCGGAGACCAGTTCGAGGAGGCCCGCGACGTCGGCGCCGTCGTAGCGCAGCGCGGGTTTGAACCCCTCGGCGCGGGCGATCGCGGCCAGCTCCTCGAGCGGCGCGCAGACGGTGGGCGCGTCGATCCAGCGCGCGTCGACGAGATCCTCGAGGGTGACGGTGCGGCCGAGCAGCGGGTGGTCCTCCGGCACGGCGACGGCCAGCTCCTCCTCCCACACGTCGGCGACCATCAGACCCAGCTCGGGCAGGTGCAGCGGATCGTTGACCGCGGCGACGCCGTCGACGAACCCGGTGTCGAGCTCCCCCGTGGCCACCGCCCTCGCCACCTCGATCCGCGACCCGACCCGCACCGTGACCGTCAGCGCCGGCGCGACGAGCGAGGCCGCGTGGGCGCAGGCGAGCGGCGTCGTCCCGATCCGCAGCGACCGCGGCGGCCCGTCCGCGACCCGCGCGACGTCCGCCCGCGCCGCGTCGAGGCGCAGGAGGATCGGCTCCGCGTGCTCGAGCAGCCGTGCGCCCGCCTCGGTCGGGGCGACGGGGCGGCGGGTGAGCAGCGGCGCCCCGAGGTCCGATTCGAGCACGCCGATGTGCTGGGAGACCGCGGACTGCGTGTAGCCGAGCTCCTCGGCCGCGCGCGAGAACGACCCGAGCCGGGCGACCGTGACGAAGGTCCTCAAGAATCGCGGGTCCATAAGTGGTTGTGATCAGACTGCCACAGAAGATCGTTGGACGTGATCCTCGAGCCGCGCGAGCATGCGTCACATGGCAACTGCGAAGCTCGCCCTCGTCGGGGACCGGTCCCCGAGCGTCCGCGCCCACGGCCGCATCCCGCTGCTCATCGATGCGCTCCGCCGGCGCGAAGGCCTCGTCCTGGACCCGTACTGGATCCCCAGCAGCGAGGCCGACGACCTGCAGGAATTCGACGGCATCTGGGTCGTGCCCGGCAGCCCGTACAGCGACCCGGACAAGGTCGTCGCCGCCGTCCGGACCGCGCGCGAGCGCGAGATCCCGTTCCTCGGCACCTGCGGCGGCTTCCAGCACGCGATCCTGGAGCTCGCGGAGAGCCTTGCCGGCATCGACACGCCGCGCCACGCGGAGTACGGCGTCATCGAAGGGGCGGTGATCGTGGAGCTGGAGTGCTCGTTGGTCGGTCACGAAGGCCCGATCACGTACACGCCCGGCACGCTGATCCAGAAGATCGCCGGCGTCGACCGCAGCCTCGAGCGCTACCACTGCTCCTATGGCATCTCGCCCGAGTACGTCGCGACGCTCGAAGCGGCCGGCGTGACCTTCGGCGCCCACGACGACGACGGCGCGCCGCGGGCGCTCGAGCTCAGCGGCCACCCGTTCTTCCTCGGCACGCTCTTCCAGCCCGAGCTGGCGGGCGACGGCACCCGCGCGCACCCGGTGATCCGGGCGTTCGCGGAGGCTACGACGGTGCGCGCGGCGTCGCCCGTCGCGTGATCCGCGCCGAGAGCGCCGATGCGCGGTCGCCCGCGCTCGGCGTCAAGTCGTGGAGCGTGACCACGCCCGTGACGATGCCGCCCTCGACGACGACGAGCCGCCGCACGCCCTGACGGGCCATCTTCTCGGCGGCCTCCTCGACGTCCATGTCGGGGTCGGCGGTGATGACGGGGGTCGACGCGTGCTCGGCGACGCGGCCCGCGGGGTCGCGGCCGTCGGCCACCACGGCGATCGCGATGTCGCGGTCGGTGATGAATGCGACGGCGCGCTCGCCCTCGACCAGGACGACCGAGCCGACGTTGCGCTCGCGCATCAGCACCGCGATCTCGCGCAGGGAACGGGTCGGATCCGCGGTGACGACCGATCGGGTCATGACGTCGCGGACCTCCACGGGTGGCGAGTCTACAATCGCCCGGCGGTGGCCTATCGCAGCGCCTCACAACTGGCACGGCAGCGGCGCGTCGAGTCGCTGATCAAGCTCGCCGCGCCCGTGTTGGACGCGGTGCTCTTCGTGGGCGATCGGGTGTCGCGGGTGGCCGGACGCAACGAGCTGCCGCCGGATCCGGTGCGCCGCACAGGGCTTCCTCCGGCCCGCACCCCCTAGCATGAGAGCGGTGACGGCCGAACCCGTACCCGAACCCGCGCTCGCGGACCCGGAACAGCAGCTGGCGTGGGAGAAGCGCCATCGCCCGCGCGCGGGGATCGCGTCGCTCGTGGCCGCGTTCGGTCTGCTCGCGTTCTACGTGCTCCAGCAGATCCTGCAGCGCGACATGCCGAAGGTCAGCGGCCTCGAGACGCTGGTCCGGGCCGCCAAGCCGGGTGACGTCGGCGCGCTGCCGTCGCTGCAGACCGCGTTCTTCGAGTACCTGGACACCAAGACCGCGCTGGTCCTGCTGATCGGGCTCGGCGGCTTCATCGGCTGGATCGGCGTGGCCTGGGCCGTGGGCTTCCTCGGTGTCGCCGTCCGGGCGCGCACGCGGATGAGCAAGTTCGTGCTCTACGTGCCCATCGTCGGCGGCGTCGTGCTCGGCGTGAGCGTGCTGATGTCGCAGATCGGCAGCCTGCAGGTCGTCTCGGAGTTCCTCGACTCCGATCACACCGTCAAGGCGGCGACGGATGCCGACAACTCGCTGATCGTCTACGCGCGGCTGCTCTACCAGCTCGGGACGCTCGCGCTGGCCGTCGGCCTCGTGCTGGTCTCGTTGAACGCGTTGCGCGTCGGCCTGCTCACGCGCATGCTCGGCTACATCGGCATCGCGTCGGGCGCGATGATGGTGCTCTTCCCGCTGCCGATCGTGCAGATCTTCTGGCTCGGCTCCTTCGGCATGGTGCTGCTCGGCCGCTGGCCGGGTGGCGATCTGCCGGCGTGGAAGACCGGCGAGGCGGTGCCGTGGCCGACGCCCGAGCGTCCGCCGCCGCGCCAGCGCCGCGGCGCTGTGGCTCCCCCGCCCGAGCCGGCGCCTTCGAGCGGGCCCGCACCCGCGCGGCGCAAGCGCAAGAAGCGCAACTGAGACGCAACGTCTCCGCATGGAGGATCGTCGCGTGGTACGCCTTTGGGTAAGAAGGCTGAACGCTGACGCGAACCGAGGAGACGGCAATGGCGACCGAAGGTCAGACACTCGAGCAGCAACTCGAAGAACTGCTCGACGTGGAGAAGTTCCCGCCTTCTGACGAGTTCGTCGCGAAGGCGAACATCTCCGACCCCGCGATCTACGAGCAGGGCGAGGACTACGAGGCGTTCTGGGCCGAGCGCGCCGAGGCGCTGCACTGGGACACCAAGTGGGACCAGGTGCTCGATTGGTCCAACCCGCCGTTCGCCAAGTGGTTCGTCGGCGGCAAGCTCAACGTCTCCTACAACTGCCTCGACCGCCATGTCGAGGCGGGCAACGGCGACCGCGTCGCCTACCACTGGCTCGGCGAGGAGGGCGAGCAGCTCGACGTCACCTACGCCGACCTGCACGCGGACGTCCAGAAGTTCGCCAACGCGCTCAAGACGCTCGGCGTGTCCAAGGGCGACGTCGTCGCGATCTATCTGCCGATGGTGCCTGAGGTCGCGGTGGCGATGCTCGCCTGCGCCCGCATCGGCGCGATCCACAACGTCGTCTTCGGCGGCTTCAGCGCCGAGTCGGTGCGGGAGCGGATCGAGTTCTCCGAGGCGAAGGTCCTGATCACGGTCGACGGGGCGCGCCGCAAGGGCAAGACCGCCGCGATCAAGGAGAACGTGGACGAGGTCATCGGCGACCTCGTGGACACGATCGTCGTCGTCCAGCGCGCGAACAACGACGCGCCGATGAAGGACGGGCGCGACCACCTCTACCACGAGCTGCTCGACGCGGCCGACGCCGAGTGCCCGGCCGAGCCGATGGACGCCGAGGACCCGCTCTACATCCTCTACACGTCAGGCTCGACGGCCAAGCCGAAGGGCATCCTGCACACCACGGGCGGCTACCTGACCGGCGTCGCCTACACCCACCAGGCGGTGTTCGACCTCAAGCCCGAGGAGGACATCTACTGGTGCGCCGCCGACGTCGGCTGGGTCACCGGGCACAGCTACATCATCTACGGGCCGCTCGCCAACGGCACGACCTCGGTGATGTACGAGGGCGCGCCGGACTATCCCGGCAAGGACATCTGGTGGGACATCGTCGAGCGCTTCAAGGTCACGATCATGTACTGCGCGCCGACCGCGATCCGCGCGTGCATGAAGTGGGGCGAGGAGCACCCGGCCTCGCATGACCTGAGCAGCCTGCGCCTGCTCGGCACGGTCGGCGAGCCGATCAACCCGAAGGCGTGGCTGTGGTACTGGAAGGTGATCGGCGGCGGCAACTGCCCGATCGTCGACACCTGGTGGCAGACCGAGACCGGCGCGATCATGATCACGACGCTGCCGGGCCTGCTGGCGCCCAAGCCGGGCTCCGCCGGACGCCCGCTGCCGGGCATCGAGGCCGCCGTCGTCGACGACGAGGCCAACGACTCCGGCACCAACCAGGGCTACCTGATCCTCAAACGCCCCTGGCCGTCGATGCTGCGGACCCTCTACAAGGAGGACGACCGCTTCGTCGAGACCTACTGGAACAAGTTCGACAACGCCACCTACGTGGTCGGCGACGCCGCGCGGCGCGACGAGGACGGCTACTTCTGGATCATCGGGCGCATCGACGACGTGGTGAACGTCTCCGGCCACCGGCTGAGCACCGCCGAGGTCGAGTCCGCGATCGTCTCGCACCCGAAGGTCGCCGAGTCCGCCGTGATCGGCCAGGCCGACGAGGACACGGGCCAGGCGATCACCGCCTTCGTCACGCTCGAGGGCGACCTCGAAGGCGACGACGCCCTCGTCGCCGAGATCCGCGACAAGGTCGCCGAGCGGATCGGCAAGTTCGCGCGCCCGAAGCGGATCATCTGGGCCGACGACCTCCCCAAGACCCGCTCGGGCAAGATCATGCGCCGCCTGCTGCGCGACATCGCCGAGGGCCGCGAGCTCGGCGACGTCACCACGCTGCGCGACCCCGACGTGATGGCGCAGCTCGAGGGCAAGATCAAGGAGCGCGACGCCGAGGGCAACGGCTAACCGCTTGTCGCCGGGGCGCGACCGTTCGTCGTGCCCCATCGACCGCTGATCGATTCCCGGTTTCGCGGCATCCGGGCGTGCGTACGGTCACCCCGTACCCGCCGAGGAGGAGAGACGCGATGGTGGACTGGGAAGGCATCGAGCGTTCGGAGGAGTTCCGCGAGCTCGTGAAGAAGCGACGGAGCTTCGTCGTCCCGGCGACGATCTTCTTCCTCGCGTACTACATGGCGTTCATCGTCATCTGCGGCTATGCCCCGGACTTCATGGGCAAGTCGGTCTACGAGGGTCTGACGGTCGGTTACTGCTACGCGCTGACGCAGTTCGTGATGGTCTTCGTGCTCGGCGTCTGGTACCTGCGCAAGGCCGAGAACGAGTTCGACCCGCTCGCCGCCGCGGTGGTCGAGGCGGCGGGTGATGGCGAGACCCGGTTCGACCGTGCGGCGTCGGAGACGGAGGTCGTGCGATGACGCTGCTGGCCGACATCAACACCGAGGCGGTGGTGATCTTCGCCATCGTCCTGTCGATCACGCTCGGCATCACGTACTGGGCGTCGGGCCGGGCGTCGAGCGCGGTCGGGTTCTACTCCGCGGGGCGCCAGATCACGGGGCGCCAGAACGGGCTCGCGATCTCCGGCGACTACCTGAGCGCGGCGTCGTTCCTCGGCATCGCCGGCCTGATCTTCCTGTACGGCTTCGACGGGTTCCTGTACTCGATCGGGTTCCTCGTCGCGTTCCTGACGGTGATGTTCCTGCTGGCGGAGCGGATGCGCAACGCGGGCAAGTACACGATCGCCGACGTGCTGAGCTTCCGCTTGAACGAGACGCCCGCGCGGGCGGCGGCGGCGCTGGGGACGTTCGCGGTGGTGACCTTCTATCTGATCGCGCAGATGGTCGGCGCGGGCGTGCTGATCCAGGCGCTGGTCGGCATCGACTTCTCGCTGGCTGTGATCATCACCGGCGCGTTCATGCTCTGCTACGTGATCTTCGGCGGCATGGTCGCCACCACGTGGGTGCAGATCGTCAAGGCCGTGCTGCTGATGGCGGGCATCCTGACGATGTCGATCTTCGTGCTGGCGAAGGTCGGCTTCAACCCGGTCGAGCTGTTCAACCGCGCCGAGGCGAACACGACCGCCGAGTCGACGTTCTCGCTGTCGCCCGGCACCTACCTGCCCAAGCCGCTGGACACGGTGTCGCTCGGCCTCGCCCTGGTGCTCGGCACGGCGGGCCTGCCGCACATCCTGATGCGGTTCTTCACCGTGCCCAACGCCAAGGCCGCGCGCTCGAGCGTGGTCTGGGCGATGTTCATCATCGGCTTCTTCTACCTGCTGACCACGTTCATCGGGTTCGGCGCGCGCGCCTTCCTGGGCGAGGGCGGCGTCGCGGCGGCGGGCAAGGGCGGCAACCTCGCCGCGCCGAACCTCGCGGCGTTCCTCGGCGGCGGCGAGGGGACCTTCGGCGGCGATCTGTTCCTGGCGCTGATCGCGGGCGTCGCGTTCGCGACGATCCTCGCGGTCGTCGCGGGCCTGGTGCTGAGCGCGTCGAGCGCGTTCTCGCACGACATCTGGTCCTCGATCGTCCGCAAGGGCCAGGACTCCGAGCACGAGGAGGTGCTGGTCGCGCGGATCGCCGCGTTCGCCATCGGCGTGATCGCGATCATCATCGCCGTCATCGGCGGCGCGGGCCTGAACGTCTCGTTCATGGTCGGCCTGGCGTTCGCCGTGGCGGCCAGCGCGAACTTCCCCGCATTGCTGCTCGCGCTGACCTGGCGGCGCTTCAACACGACCGGCGCGATCACCGGCGTCGCGGCCGGCGTCGTGAGCTCGATCTTCCTCGTCATCGTCTCGCCGAAGGTGTGGCCCGGAGCCGACACCGTCACCGGCTCACCGATCGGCTGGGAGCTCTCCAACCCCGGCATCGTCTCGATCCCGCTCGGCTTCCTCGGCTGCTACCTCGGCACGGTGCTCACCCGCGAGCACAAGGCCGAGCGCACCTTCGACGAGTTGTTCGTGCGCTCGGAGACCGGCCTCGGCGCGGAGCGCGCGATCACGCACTGACGGGGGAACCCACGGGGGCGCCGACGAACGGCCACGAGCTCTCCTTCCGCGCCCGTGCGCGGAAGGTCTGCCTCGTGGCCTTCGTCGTGACCCGGTAGACGCCGCTCCGGTTCGCCGTGGCGACCGCGACCGCGCCCTTGCTGCCGCGGATCTCGACCAGGACGCCGCCGGCGGGGATGTGCCCGCCGCGCAGCCTGCCCGAGAACCGCACCCGCGAGCCTTGGCGCTTGGCCTTGAAGGTGCCGCTCGCGATGACGAGCAGCGTGACCGTCCTCCCGCCGATCGTCACGTCGCGACTCGGCCCGGCCGGCGCGACGTAGGTGAAGCGCCCGTCGCGCGCGCTCCCGACCCCGCCGACCCACGACGCCACCGCGCCCGGCACGCGGATGCGGGCGGACACGTCGAGCGTCGCCCCGCCGACGGGCGAGCCGTCCAGCCCGGCGACGCGCCCGCTGATCTCGGCTCGCTTGCCGTACGCGAGCGAGATGGTGCGCTGCGCGAGCATGACGCGCGGGCACGCGCACGCGGGCGCGGCCGGCGCCGGTGCGGCCGGCGCCGCCCCGGGCGCCGGGGCCGGTGCGGCCCGGTCCAGCGTCACCGGAGCGCTATGCGCGGTCGTGGTGCCGCCGAGGTCGGTCGCCGCGATCACCGCGCGAACGGTCTCGCCCGCACCAGCGGTGTAGCGGGCGCGGGTCGCGCCGTCGATGTCGCTGCACTCGGGCTCGCAGCGCTGCCAGCGGTAGGCGTAGGTCGCGTCCTGGCCCGCGAACCCGGACGGCGTCGCGGTCAAAGTCGTGCCCGCGGACGTGACGCGCACCGAGCCGGGCGACGGCGGCGCGTTGTCGGTCGTCACGGTGACCGGGCCGAAGACCGTGCTGACGTTGCCGGCCGCGTCCTCGACGGTCGCGCTCACCGTGTGCGGGCCGTCCTGCACGCCCGCGGTCGCGAACGAGAGGTCCGCGGGCGCCGCCGGCGGGCAGGGGCTCGGCGAGTCGTAGGCGCGGGTGGAACCCGGGAGCGGCGCGCACGAGTCGACCGGCACCCAGCGCGACACGCCGTCGACGACCAGCGCCGCCCGCCGCACTCCCGAGCCCACGTCGGCGGCGCCGAAGGTCAGGCCCGCGGTGCCGTGAAGCGCGCCCGGCCCGGTCAGCGTCCCGGCGAAGCCGCCCGCGGTCGGCGCGACGGCGTCGTCGAGGGTCGCCCAGACCGCGAGCGTGGTCGTGCGCGCGGGCTGGGTCCCGATCTCGCACAGCACCTGCCGGCAGGCCTGGCGCACGACCAGCGTCCGGGCGCCGGAGGGGAGCGCGAAGCGGCGCAGATCGATGCCGAAGTCGATGCCGGAGTCCCAGACGGTCGCGCCGTCGTCGCCGGTCGCGACCTCGACGCGGACGCCGGTGTGGGAGATCCCCGACGCCCCGCCGCGCCACAACAGCTCGGCGATCGTCGTCCCGGCCGGGGCGTCGAGCCGCCAGCCGCCGCGCTGGTAGCCCGGGACGAGCGCGCCCGGCTCCCAGCCGAACAGCGCGAGGTCAGCCGCCGTCTGGCAGGACTCCTCGTGGTGCATCGACGGATGCGGGATGTCGAACGGCCGCCACGGAGCCATGCCCCGGGCGCTGCCGTCCGGTCCGTCGCAGCCATGGACCTGGTACGTCCCCGCGCGGGCAGGGGTGGCGAGGGCGAGGGAGACGAGGACGGCGATGGGGAGGATGCGTTTCATACCTCCCGTAGGGCCGGCGACGGAAAACTATGCGCCGCCGGCCCCACGCACGACTACGGCGTGCTCGTCGAGAGCGTGAACGTCAACGTGATCGCGTACGCGCCGGTGCGCAGCGGCTCACCCGCATCGACGTGCTGCTTGAACGTCAGCGCGACGTCCGCGGCGGTCACCGGGCCGGTCCAGCTCGCCGGTGCGATCTCCACCCGCAACGGGTCCGCCAGCGCGAAGGCGCCGTTGGTCAGGTGCCCGGGCTCGGAAACCGTCAGCGCGGCGTCGCCCGCGGTCGATGTGACCTGAGCGCTCGTCGTCGCCGTGTAGTCCTTCGTCACGCCCGGGGTGAACGCGCCGAAGCTCGCCGCCGGCCCGAGCGTGAGCGCGAGCGTCGCCGGCACGGTGCCACCCACCGCTCCGCCCGCCGACGTCTCGGTGACCGCCGCGCCGTCGAGCGCGACCGCGAACAGGTGGATCGCGGCGTTCCCGCTCGTCGGCGACGACAGCCGGATCCACGCGGCCCGCTTGCCCGCGGCCACCGGCACGGCGATCGAGTACATCGCGGCGTGCGTCGTGTCCGTCCCCGCGGTGGTCGCGCGGTAGGTGGTCTCGAACACCTTCGTGTTGCCCGCCTGCGTGCTCCCGGGTGTCCAGTCGCTGATCGAGAGCGGCGTGTCGGCGACCGTGCCGTCCGTGTAGGCGACCGTGGCGACGGTGTCCGCCGGGCCCTTGATCGCGGTCGCGAGCAGGCCGATCTTCGTCGCCCCCACGTATGGCGGCAGCGCGATCTGCTGGCCGGCGATCTCGACGTTGTCGTTGCCGGGCGCGACGTCGGGCCAGCTGTACGTCAGGCCGTCCGCGGTCAGCTTCGCCCCCGGCGTCGCGCCCACGAGCGCCAGCGCCTCCTTGGAGAACGCGTGCCCGGTCCAGTCCAGCGACGCCTCGGCGTGGAACGCGTCACGGGCGATGCCGGCCTGGTCGCGCAGCGCCTCCAGCGGCTGCGGGCCTCGCTTGTCGAGCGCGAGCGCGAACACGTGGATGAAGCCGGTCGCCGCGGCCGGGACGCTCACCGACACCGCCGTCTTGCCGGGCGTGAGCGGGACCGCGGCGCTGAACAGGTACGCCTTGACGTTCTCGGTCGAGGTCGACGTCGTGCGGCGATCGGTGGTCGCCGCGCGGCGGTTGCCCGCGCTCGGCTGCGATCCGCCGCCACCCAGCGTCCAGTCGCCGAACTGCACCGGCGACAGCGACGTCGAGCCGTCGCTGTAGGTCACGGTCGCGGTCGTCTTGGACGGGCCGTTGGCGGCCGAGCCGAGCAGGCCGATGCGGGTCGCGCCGACCACGTCGCCGAGCGCGATCCGCGTCCCGTCCGCCAGGTAGTTGTCAGGCGAGCCGGCGGCGACGTCCGGCCACGTGTAGTCGAACCCGCCGATCGAGACCTTCGCCCCGCCGGTGATGCCGACGGCGGCCAGCGCCTGCCGCGAGAACGAGTGGCCGGTCGAGTCGAACGCCGGACCCGCCGCGTGCTGGTCGTTGACCGAGCCGACGCTGTTGAACAGCGCCGCCAACGGCTTCGGCTGGTCGACCGCGACCTTCGCGACCACCTTCGGCGCGCCGTCGAGGCCGAGGTCGACGAACTCGGTCGTGCCGAGCGGCGTGTCCGCGGGGGCGCTGATCGTCACGTCCGCGGTGGTCTTGCCGCCCGCCGGGACCGTGAACGGTCCGCCGTTCACCGTGACGTGCGCCGCGTTCGGGTGCAGCGCGACGGTCAGCGGCGCGTCCGTCGTGTTCTGGATCGTCAGCGCGGTCGTCGCCTTCCCGCCCGGGTCGAGCTGGAAGCTCTGCGAGGCCAGCGACGCGATCGCCGGCTGCTCGCCCGCCCGGAACGACGGCGGGGCGGCGGCGTTCTTCCCCCAGTCGGTCGCCGTGGTCGAGAGCGTGAAGTCGAGCGTGTGGTCGCCGGCGACGAAGCTCTCCGGCAGCCACGGCTTGTCCTGCGCCGTGCCGTCGAGCGTCGCGGAAGCGACGTACGGGCCGGTGCCGGAACCCGTGATCGTCAGCGTCTGCCCGCTCCTGCGGTGGACGACGGCCTTCGTGAACAGCGGGCTGCCGAGGACCATCTCCGCGCGGCCCGGGATCATCGGGTACATCCCGAGCGCGGAGAACACGTACCAGGAGGACATCGTCCCGAGGTCGTCGTTGCCGGGGATGCCGCGCGTGGTCGTGGTCCAGAGCGTGTCCATGACCTGGCGCACGACCTGCTGCGTCTTGGCCGGCTCGCCCGACCAGGCGAACAGCCATGGCGCCCACATCGACGGCTCGTTGTTGAGCTCCGGATGCAGGCCGCCCGCGCCGGTGAAGGCCCAGTTGGCGCCGTTGTGGAAGTAGGCGTCGAGGCGCGAGGCGGCCGCCTGGGGCCCGCCCATCGCCGCGAACAGCCCAGCGACGTTGAACGGGACGTTCCACACGTACTGGGTCGGGCTGCCCTCGGCGAAGTCCGACCCGCCGCTCGGGTCGAGGCCCGGCCACGTGCCGTCGGCCGAGCGGTTCTGCATGAACCCGTTGTGCCAGATGTTCTGCCACGACTGCGCGCGGGTCATGAACGTCGTGTGCGTCGGCAGGTCGCCGAGCCGCTGCGCGAGGTCGGCGATCGCGAAGTCGGCGGTCGAGTTCTCGAGCGTCTCGCTCGCCCCGCTCCACGCGTTGGACGGGTTCGGGTAGTAGCCGAGCTTGAGGAACTGGTCCAGCGACGGGCGCTGGCCCTTGGCCGTGTTCATCCAGCCGATGTGGCTCAGGTCTTCGGCCGTGGGGACGGTCGCGGCGGTCACCAGCGACTGCAGAGCACCCTGCTTGTCGAAGTTGGAGCCACCGAACGCGAGCACGGTGTCGACGAACGCGGGCGACGGGTCGCCGGACATGACCGAGACCGCGCCGGAGTTGTGCGTCCAGCGATCCCAGCGCCCGTTGACGTCCTGCTTGGCCTGGTTGTAGAGCGACTGCGCCATGTCGGCGGCGACCGCCGGGTCCAGGAACGACACCAGCTGCACCTGACTGCGGTAGACGTCCCAGCCACTGAAGGTCGCGTACTGCGCCCCCTGTCCGGGCTCGATCGTGTGGATCTTCTGATCCATCCCGCGATAGCGCCCGTCGACGTCGCTGAAGACGTTCATGTGCAGCAGCGAGTGGTAGAGCGCGGTGTAGAAGATCTTCTGCTGCGCCGCGGTCCCGCCGTCGATCTCGATCTGCTTCAGCCGCGTGTTCCACGCGTCGTGGGCGTCTTGCGCGACCTTGTCGAAGCTCGTGCCCGCGGGCTGCTCGGCGTCGAGGTTGGCCTGCGCGCCCGCCGCGTCCACATAGGAGACGCCGACGCGGACGCCCACCTGCTGGTTGGCGAACTGCACGTAGGCGCCGGAGCCCTTGCCGGGCGTCGGGTTGCCGCCCGCGGTGGAGACGCCGCCGGAGGAGCCGCCGTCGTAGCTCGAGCCCCCGCTCGCGGTCTTCGCGCCCGCCGCGACGGTCGCGTCCTTCCACGTCCCGTAGGCGGTGAAGTCGGCGTCGAACTTCGCGACGAAGTAGAGCGTGTAGTAGCTCGTGCGGTCCGGGTTGCCGTCGAGGTTCTTGTTGCCGCAGAAGTTGCCCGAGGTGACGCTGCCGCTGATCGTGCGGGTGTCAGGGTCGACCGTCACGTTCGCGTCGCTCGAGCCGACCAGCCCGGCCGACGTGCGGACGAGCATCGTCTTCTGGCCACTCGCGGGGTAGGAGAAGCGACCCGCCGCGGTGCGCGTCGTGGCGCTCAGCTCGGCCTTGACGCCGTTGTCCATCGTCACGTCGTAGGCGCCGGCCTTCGCGTGCTGGTTGGCGGTCGTGAAACGCGCGCTGTAAGTCGCGTCCTTCACGTCGGCCGTCGGCGACGTGGTGACGTCGCCCGTGTAGGGGAAGAACGGCACGTCGCCCGCGAGGCCGCCGCAGCCCGCGCCGGACACGTGCGCGAGCCCGAACCCGCGGATCCGGTTGACGCCGTCGGAGTAGCCGGAGGAGTTGACGTTCGCGGCCTGGTTGCCGTTCGTCTCGTCAGGGCTGAACTGGACCATGCCGAACGGCGTGTCCGCGCCCGGGAACACGTTGCCACCGTTCGCGGTGCCGATCAGCGGGTCGACGAGACCCGCGGGATCATCGACCGCCGCGCGCGCGACGGCAGGGGTCATCGCCCCCGCCGCCAAGGCGACGAGGAGCAGCTTCTTTATCACTGGCGATCCTTGCTCGAGGAGAGAGAGCGCCGGACGCTATGACCGCCTCACCGGCGCGCTGTAACGCGCGGGTGAACTGTCATGAACTGCCTCGGGCAGGTGGAGCGCGGCCATCAGTGCGCCGACGTCGGGCGCGCGCTCGCGCAGGGACAGCACGACCATCGCGCCGAAGGCGATCGGGACGGAGATCGCGGCGGGCTGGGTGAGGATCGCGCCGAGCGCGGTGTCCTCGCCGAGGTCGGCGATCAGCCCGGCGGCGATCATCCCCGTCGCCGCGCCCGCTCCCGCGAGCATGCCCGCCGCGGCGGCGCGGGCGGTCAGGCGCGGCCACCAGACGCCGAGCAGGAGCAGCGGGCAGAACGTGCTCGCCGCGAGCGCGAACGCCCAGCCGACGAGCACGGAGATGTCGACCTCGCGGGTGGCGAGCGCGAGCAGCGCCGGGGCGACCATGCCGAGTGCCGCCGCGACCCGGAACCGCATCCGCCCGCGTCGTCGCTTCCCCGGCCACACGTCGTGCGAGACGGTGCCGGCGATCGAGACGAGCAGCCCGGAAGCGGTGCTCATGAACGCGGCGAAGGCGCCCGCGGCGACGATCGCGGCGAGGATGTCCCCGCCCAGGCCGGGCCAGGCGGCGGCCGGGACGCGCAGCACGACGGAGTCCGTCTCGCCGGTGACGTAGAGCTCCGTCGTGAACTCGCGCCCGAACAGCCCGTAGACGGCCGGGAACAGGTAGAAGGCACCGAGCAGGCCGAGCACGCGGACCGTCGTGCGGCGCGCCGCCGAGCCGTCCGGGTTGGTGTAGAAGCGGACGAGGATGTGCGGCAGCCCCATCGTGCCGAGGAACGTCGCCAGCAGCAGCGAGTAGATCAGCAGCGGCGACCCGCGGCCCGAGTCGCTCACCGGGCGCGACCACTCGTCGCCGGTCTGCGCGTCGATCCCCGCGGCGACCGGCACCGCCGTGTCCGGCGGTAGGCGCAGAACGCCCGCCGGCACCGTGCGGGTCTCGCCCGTGTCGGGGAACGTCAGCGTCCGCGGCCGGTCGAGCTCGACGACCATCCCGTTCGGCCCCGTCTGCGGCAGCTCGTGGCCGAACAGCGCGGCGCTCGTGGGCAACCCTCCGAGGTGGATCAGCAGCAGGATCGCGGGCAACGCGATCGCGAACACCTTGACCCAGTACTGGAACGCCTGCACGTAGGTCACGCCGCGCATGCCGCCGAGGACGACGTTGAGCGCGACGATCCCGGCGACGATGGCCACGCCCACCCAATACGGCGCGCCGGTCACCGCCCGCAGCGTCACGCCCGCGCCCTTGAGCTGCGGGACGAGGTAGCAGCCGCTGATCAGCAGCACGATCGCCGCGGCGAGCAGGCGCATGTACCGAGCGGGCAGACGGGCCTCGGCGAAGTCCGGGATCGTGTAGGAGCCGAACCGCCGCAGGGGCGCCGCCACGAACAGCAGCAGCGTGAGGTAGCCCGCGGTGAAGCCGACCGGCAGCCACAGCGCGCTGGCGCCGAACTTGAGCATCAGGCCGGCGACGCCGAGGAAGCTCGCGGCGCTCAGATACTCGCCGGAGATCGCGGCTGCGTTCCACCACGGCGAGACCGCCCGCGAGGCGACGAAGAGATCGCTGGTGGTGCGCGCGAGGCGCACGCCATACGTGCCGATCCCGAGCGCGGCGCCGGTGACGCCGATGATCGCCAGGATCGCGAGCGTCATTCCTCGACGAGCTCTCTGAACGCCTCGTCGAGCCCATCGGCGCGGCGCTGCTCGAGCAGGCCGATGGCGAAGAAGAGCGGGAACGGCGGCACGACCACGAGCCAGATCGGCACCGGGACGCCGAGCAGTCGCGCGTCGTGCAGGCTCGGGATCAGGTAGAGGATCAGCGGCAGCGCGCCGATCGCGCCGCCGAAGGCGACCAGCGAGAGGAGCGCGAGCCGCAGCTGCTCGCGGCGCAGTCGTCTGAGGTAGACCGCGGCGTGCGCGCTCGCCTCCGTGAAGTCGGGGCGCGTCAAGAGCGCAGCCTGCGTCTGAGCTCGGCGACCTCGCGGCGGGCGATCGGGAGCTCGGCTCCGTCGGCGAGGTAGAGCAGCGCCGTGCCGTTGAGCTGCGGCCGTACCTCGACCGCGCTGCGCAGGTTCACGAGGAAGCGCCGGTGGACGCGGTGGAAGCCGTGCGCCGCCCAGCGCCGCTCGACCTCGCCGAGCGTGGTCCGGACGAGGAAGCGGCCGTCGCCGCAGACGACCCGCACGTAGTCGCCGTGCGCCTGCAGGTAGAGGACGTCGTCGCGGCGGACGAGCCGCGTCCCGCCGCCCGGGACGTCGACCGCGAGCGTGTCCGGCGCGTCGTCGGCCTTCTCGCTGATCCGCGCCAGCGCCTCGGCGACCCGCCCCCGCGACACCGGCTTGAGGAGGTAGTCGAGCGCGCGCAGCTCGAACGCCTCGACCGCCGCGGACTCGTAGGCGGACACGAAGATCAGCGCGGGCGGGCTCGCGAAGCGCCGCAGCACCCGCGCCAGCTCGACGCCGTCGAGGCCGGGCATGCGCACGTCGAGGAAGACCGCGTCGTAGTGCTCGCCGGTGAGCGCGTGCAGCGCCTCCTCGCCGGACGCGGCCGTGTCCACGTCCGCGACCGCCGGCTGCGCCCGCAACACGCGCGCGAGGTCGTCGAGCGCGGGCCGCTCGTCGTCGACGGCGAGGACGCGAAGCGTCACCCGGCGAGGATAAGCCTCATCAGCCCTGAAGGCGGGCGATTGCCGGGTACGACTGTCCCTGGTCCTCGCGCCCGATGAATTCGTCGTCGTAACTCTGACCCGCGATGACGATCCGGCCGCGGTCGTCGATCGCCACGTGATCCGCCGTGGAGCTGACGATGTTCACGCCGCGCACCAACCCGAGGCGCTTGACGGCGATGCCGCGCGAACCGAAGGATCGGTCGAGTCGCCCGCGCGCGCTGAACCTGAGCACCGCGGCATCGCGCTTGTAGTCCCGCGGATGCCGGTCGCCCGCTGCGACAAGGCGGCCACGGCGGTCGCGAGCGATGGCGTTGATCGCCGCCGACTGGACGATGATCACGCCGCCGTCTCCGAACCGCCGGTCGGGTTGCCCGTCCGCCCGGACGCGGGCGATGAACCCTGCGCGCGAGCCGGCCTGCCCGGCGATGAGCAGCGTCCCGCCTGGTCCCGCGGCGAGCGTGCGGGGGCGGTCCGACAACCAGTCGGGTCCGATGTCAAGACCGAAGCCGGGCAGCTGTCGGCCCTGCGGGTCGAGGGCGGTGAGCCAGTCGTCCCAGCTCAGGAAGTACGCGCTGCCGTCGCGCTTGACCACGATGTCCTCGACGAGTCCGTCCAGGCCGAGGAACACGGTGCCATAACTCGCGTCACGCTCGCCGGTCGGTAGGAAGCGCACAGCGGCGGTCCGCCCTGAGCTCGCGGAGGTGTAGCCCGCGACGATCGCCCTGCCGCTCGCGTCCACGCCGAAACCCACGATCAACAACGTCCGAAGCGGTGAAAAGATGCTACGCGGCGCGGACGCCCGCGCGGAACTTCGGGACGAGCATGCGGACCACGGTTCCCTCTCCCGGCGTGGACTCGACCTCCAACCCGTACTCGGGGCCGAAGGTCGACTGCAGGCGGGCGTGGACGTTCGCCAGCCCGATCCCCGCGCCGCGGCCCGCGAGCGCCGCCGCGGCGTCCTCCTCGCTCATGCCCGCGCCCCCGTCCTTGACGGTCAGCTCGACGTCGACGTCGAGGTCCGCGCCGAGGATCTCGACGCGGCACGGGCCGGGCGCGGACTCGACCCCGTGGCGGACCGCGTTCTCCACCAGCGGCTGCATCGACAGCACCGGGACGACCGCGGTCAGCACCTCGGGCGCGACGCTCACGCGCACGTCGAGCCGGTCGCCGAAGCGGGCCTGCTCCAGTCGCAGGTACTTCTGGACGTAGTGCAGCTCGTCGGCGAGTGTCACGTAGGAACGGTTCCCGCGGAACGCGTAGCGCGTGAACTCGGCGAACTCGGTCAGCAGCTCGCGCGCCTCCTCCGGGCGGGTATGGATCGAGTTGGCGACCGCGGCGAGCGCGTTGTAGATGAAGTGCGGCGAGATCTGCGCGCGCAGCGCCCGCAGCTCGGCCTGGGCCAGGCGCTGCTCCTGCGCGGCCAGGAAGGAGAGCTCGACCTGCGCGGACACGAGCGACGCGACCTCGGTCACCACGCGCGTGTCCTCCGGCCGCAGGCGCCGCTCCGGCCCGTAGAACGCGGCGAGGCGCCCGATCCGCTCGCCTTGGACGAGCAGCGGCGCCACCACCGTGTGCCCGTACGGGGCGGGGCCGTGCACGACCGCGACCCGCTCGGAGTCCGGCAGCCAGTCGCCGTCGGTCGCGGGCAGCCCGTCGGCGGCGAGCACCTCGCCGCCCGCGTCGATCATCACCCCCGCCGCCTGCGTCAGCGCGTGCAGGTGGCCGATCGCCTTCCCCGCCGACTCGCGGGTGAGCCCGCGGCGCAGGTGCGGGAGCGTCGCGGCCGCCGCGTGCAGCGCCGAGCGCACGCCTTCCTCGCCCGGCGCGAGCACGCGTCGCGGCGCCGCCAGCCTGCGCCACGCGAGCGCCGAGGCGGTCAGCACGATGCCGAGCAGCACACCGAGCAGGACGTCCACCCGGCGAGGATACGGCCGCGTCACGACACAAGAGCCGGAACACCCGGGCGCTCACGTCAGTCACACCTACGTGATCCACTCCCGATTCGCGGTCGCCACGGCCGCCGCCGCCATGACCGCCGCGCTCGCGCCCGCCGCCGCGCTCGCCGACACGATCGACACCGACAAGTCGTTCGAGCTGCAGTCGAACACCACCCGCGAGATCGTCGTGCCGATCGACGGCCTCGGCCAGGCCTACAACGTGCTCACCCCGTGCTTCGGCTTCGAGGTCAAGGGTCCCGGGGTCGACCTCGCGGGCGCGAACCTCGAGACGTTCGGCCCCGCCTACCCGGAGGACGCGAGCCTGCCCGACGGCGGCATCCCCGGCGCGCAGCGCCAGCCGGACGGCAGCTTCGTCATCCCCGAGTCCGTGGCGGTGCTGAACGCCGAGGTCCTGCGCATGGGCGCGAACTGCCGCAGCGTCGGCTGGGACTTCTACGGCGCTGACGGCGAGCCGCAGCTGGACGCCTACGGCAACCCGCTGACCTCGAACACCGCGAAGGCCAAGGCCGCCTCCAAGCGCAAGCGCGCCGCGGCGCGCAAGCAGATGAGCCGCAAGATCGTCGGCCGCGCCGCGCAGCAGGGGCCGGTCACGGTGACGTTGGCCGGCCTGCGCGAGCGCACGTTGGTCCTGCGCATCACCACCGGCCAGCTGATCGGGACGACGACGGTCTCCGCGCACGCGCGTGTCCTTCGCCAGAACTAGCGTCATCGCGCTGGTCATGCTCGCCGTCGCCGCCACTCCGGCGGCGGCGGCTGCGGGCAACCGCGAGATCTGCGTCGACAAGGTGTCGGTCTACGACGCGCCCGGCGGCTTCGTGATCGCGTACCTGTACCGGCCGCAGAAGCTCAGAGTGCTCGGCACCGCGCGCCGCAAGGCGTGGTCGCTCGTGCGCTTCGACGACGGCCCGCGCGGGTGGATCCCGACCCGGAAGATCTGTCGGTGAAGGACGCGGAGCTCGTCCGCCGGTTCCGGGCCGGTGACCAGGCCGCGTGGGAGGCGCTGGACCGCCGCTACCGGGGGCCGCTCGAGCGCTTCGCGCGGCGGATGCTGCACGACGTCGCTCCCGGCCAGGTCGAGGACGTCGTGCAGGAGGCGCTGTGGCGGGCGCACCGCGCGCTGATGCGCGACACGCGGGTGCTCGAGCTGCGGCCGTGGCTGTACCGGCTGACGCGCAACTGCTGCCTGGACGAGCGCGCGCGGGTGCGGACGGACGCGGTCGAGCTCGAGCGCGCGGCGGGCGTCGCCGACCGCGCCGACGGGCCGGCCGCCACGGTCGAGCGCCGCGGGGCGCTGCGCACGCTGCTCGACGACGTCTCGCGGCTGCCCGAGCTGCAGCGTCACGCGCTTCTGCGCCGGGAGCTCGACGGGCTCTCCCATGACGAGCTCGCGGCCGAGCTCGGCCTGAGCGCGGGCGCGACCCGCAGCCTCGTGCATCGCGCCCGCGGCGCCCTCACCCGCGCCGCCGAGGGGCGCGCGCTCGGATGCGGTGACGTCCGCTCGGACATCTTCGACGCGCACGACGGCCGTCGCCGTCCCACCGCGCGCACGCTGCGCCACCTCGCCACCTGCCCGACGTGCCGCGCCCTGCAGTCCGCGCTGCGTTCGCAGCGGCGCTCGCTCGCGGCGCTCGCCCCGCCCGTGGGTCTGCTGGCGGCGCTCGGCGGCCTCGGCTTCGCCGGCTGGCAGGCCAAGGCGACCGCGATCGGCACCACGGCGGTCGTCGCCGCGGGCGTCTCGGCCGAGCTCTTCGAGGCCGGCGATCCGTCCCCGCTGGCGATGCAGTCGATCGCGCTGCCCGGCAAGCGGGTCGCGGCGGGCGCGCCGCTCCCCGACGGCGTCGCGGTGGTGCGCGGCGAGGTCCGCTACCCGGACGTGCGCCGGGTGACGCTGTCCTGCCCGCCGGGGCTGCGGCTCGCCGACCTGCTCCCGCCCGAGGGCGGCCGCGTCAGCGCGCACTACGGGGAGACGACCACGATCGGGGCCGACCACTCCGGCGAGATCGTCCTCACGGGCCGGGCACGGGACGTCGACGTGACGGTCGCGGCGCTCTGCCGCCGCCCGGACGCCGGCGGCTCGCTCGTCGACCCGTCCAACGCCTCCACGCGTGATCGCGGATGATGCGCGGCGATGGGCCGCCCGATCCACTGGGCCGTTCCGGGCGCCGGCACCATCGCCCCGGCGCTTCGCCTTCCAGAGCCCGTGGTCGTCGCAGGCCGAGTTGACCGGCGAACAGGCGTCCTGGCTCGACCTCGAGCAGCAGGCGAGCGATACGGTCTCGCGATGTTGCACATCTCACATCACGAGCGAGTCGAAGGGCATCCGCATCGGTGGCATGTGTTCGTGCATGGCCGCGACCAGCCGATCCCGGTCGAGCTCGACCCCGAGGAGCGCCGCAGCCTCGAGCTGACCGACGACGAGATCCACGCGCTCCTGCCCAGCGCGCTGGAGCGCCACCACACCGAGAACCGTGACGACATGCTCCCGGGCGAGGAGTACCACGACGCGACCTGGGATGCCCCGGTCCGCATCATGCAGACGCACTTCAACGCTTGAGCCCGCGGCGGAGTAGTTTCCGCGAATGACGACTGCACCAGAGCCGGCGCCGGACTTCGTACAGCCGCAAGCGCCCACGCCGCCGAAGCGGCGCTGGGGGCGCATCATCCTGATCGTCGCCGCGTCGGTGATCGCGCTGATCGTCGTGCTCATCGTCGGTCTGGTGCTGCTCGTCAACTCGTCGACCAAGGACGCACAGAAGGTGTCCGACCAGCTCGTCACCGCGATCCAGGCCGGCGACGGAGCCAAGGCGTACTCGCTCACCAGTCCGTCCTTCCAGGAGGCGACGACCCAGGCGCAGGTCGCCGAGCTCGCGCAACGCCTCTCCAAGGTCGTCACCGCCGAGAAGCGTTCGCCCGACGGCAAGTCGATCAACGCGAGCACCGACACGGGCAAGATCGCCGTCTTCACCTACACGATGAAGGGCGCCAACGGCAAGCCGGTCTACTTCAAGACCCAGATCCGGGACGAGGACGGCGGATGGCGGGTGCTGAGCTTCCAGAGCTCTGAGAAGGAGCTCAACACCGACGTGGAGTAGCGGGCTAGGTGGGTGAGGGCGCCGCGGGCGCGATGCACGAGGCTGCGGGTCGCGCCCGCGCTCAGGGTTCGTCAGGAACGCGCGCGCCGGCGGAGCGTGGAGGCGCATGTCCGACGCGTTGCCCACCGTGAGCTCCTCGCAGTCTCCGCGCACGAACGAGAACACCCCGTTGTCAGGCGCGGCGCTGTCGAGGCCCGCTCACCGCCGGCGAGCGAGTCGTCGCCCGCGCCGCCGCGAGAAGGATCACGTTCATCCCGCCCCTCAGGATGACTCCCGGCCGTGGCTGACGCGCCGGCTGTCGCATTACGGGAGGGAACCCGCAAATCGGACGCCTGATGACGCGATGGTTCGCGGTCCCGAGCGGTGGGACGCTGCGCCGCATGAACCTGAAGCACCTCCTGATGCCGCTTCTCGCCACCTCCGTCCTGGTCGCCGCCTGCGGTGGTTCCACCGACAAGACGGACGCGCCGACCACGTCCCGGGCCACGCTCACGGTCGCGACCGACGCGAGCTATCCGCCGATCGAGTTCATGGGCGCCGACGGCAAGACGATCCAGGGCATGGACGCGGACCTGGCAAAGGCGCTCGGCGCCAAGCTCGACATGGACGTCCGGATCCAGCACGCGCCGTTCGACAGCATCCTGCCGGGCCTGAGCACGAAGAAGTTCGACGTCGGCATGTCGGGCTTCACGGACACGAAGGAGCGGGAGGAGACGTTCGACTTCGTCACCTACTTCACCGCCGGCACCTCGTTCCTCGTCAACGGCGCCGGTGGGCCCGCGATCAACACGCTCGACGACCTCTGCGGGCACTCCGTGGCGTTGTCGAAGGGCACCACGCAGGTCGACGACGCGACGGCGCAGAGCAAGAAGTGCGCCGCCGCCGGCAAGCCCGCGGTGAGGATCATGACGTTCCCGGACCAGCCGGGCGCGAACCTCGCCGTCATCAGCGGGCGCGCGGAGGTCGGCATGGCCGACTCGCCCGGCGCCGCCTACCAGGCGAAGCTCTCCGGCGGCAAGCTGAAGGTCGTCGGCCAGCCGTACGGCACGGCGCCGTACGGCATCGCGCTGCCCAAGGGCAGCCCGCTCGTCCAGCCGATGCAGAACGCGATGAAGGCGCTGATCGCCGACGGCACGTACGGCAGGATCCTCGCCAAGTACGGGATCGAGTCCGGCGCGATCGCGCAGCCTCTGGTCAACCAGGCCGCGCACTAAGTGGACACGATCGATGCGGTCCCGGTCCGTCGGCCGGGACGCTGGATCGCCGCCGTCGCCGTCGCCCTCGTGGCGGCGGCGGTGGTGCGGTCGGTCGCCACCAACCCGCGGTTCGAGTGGGACGTGGTCGGCGACATGCTCTTCTCCGACCGCATCCTGCGGGGGCTGGCGCTGACGCTCGAGCTGACGGCGATCGCGATGGTCGCGGGCGTGGCGCTCGGGATCGTCGTCGCCGTCGCGCGGATGTCGCCGAACAAGCTGCTCGCCGGCGCGGGCGGCTTCTACGTGTGGCTGTTCCGCGGCACCCCGGTGCTCGTCCAGTTGCTGTTCTGGAACTTCATCGCCGCGCTGTACCCGACCATCGAGATCGGCCCGATCCACGCCGACGCGAACACGCTGATCACGCCGTTCATGGCCGCGGTCCTCGGCCTCGCGCTCAACGAGGCGGCGTACATGGCGGAGATCGTCCGCGCCGGGATCGTGTCGGTGCCGGATGGTCAGACCGAGGCCGCGTCGGCGCTCGGGATGTCGCGGGTGCAGACGCTGCGCCGGATCGTGCTCCCGCAGGCGATGCGCGTGATCGTCCCGCCGACCGGCAACGAGACGATCTCGATGCTCAAGACCACGTCGCTGGTGAGCGTGATCGCGTCGAGCGACCTGCTCTACAGCGCGCAGCTCATCTACTCGCAGAGCTTCGAGCAGATCCCGCTGCTGATCGTGGTCTGCATCTGGTACCTCGCGATCACGACGCTGCTCTCGCTCGGGCAGGCGGCGTTGGAGCGCCGCTACGGGCGCGGCGTCCGCCGCGTGCGGGCCGAGAGGCCGATGCGGCTGAGGTTGGCGGTGGCGCGATGATCGTCGCGACGAACGTGCACAAGCGGTACGGCAAGCTGGAGGTGCTGCGCGGCATCGACCTGACCGTCGAGCGCGGCGAGGTCACCTGCCTGATCGGCCCGTCGGGCTCGGGCAAGTCGACCTTCCTGCGCTGCGTGAACCGGCTGGAGCGCATCCAGGCCGGCCGCCTGACCGTCGACGGCGAGTTCATGGGCTACAAGACCAAGCGCGGCCGGCTGCATGAGCTGCGCGAGGACGAGATCGCCGTCCAGCGCTCGCAGATCGGGATGGTGTTCCAGCACTTCCATCTGTTCGCGCACATGACCGCGCTCGAGAACGTCATCGAGGCGCCGATCCGGGTGCGCAAGCTCCGACGCGAAGACGCCGTCGCGCGCGGCAGCGAGCTGCTCGCCCGCGTCGGGCTCGAGGACAAGCTCGACAGCTACCCGTCGCAGCTCTCGGGCGGCCAGCAGCAGCGCGTCGCGATCGCCCGCGCGCTGGCGATGGAGCCGAAGCTGATGCTGTTCGACGAGCCGACGTCCGCGCTGGATCCCGAGACGGTCGGCGAGGTGCTCGACGTGATGCGCGACCTCGCCGCCGACGGCATGACGATGCTCGTCGTCACGCATGAGATGGGCTTCGCCCGCGAGGTCGCCGACACGGTCGCGTTCATGGACGACGGCCGCGTGATCGAGCTGGGCACGCCCGAGGAGGTGCTCGAGCACCCCGATCACCCGCGCACGCGAGAATTTCTCGCCCGCGTGCTGTGAGTTCTGGGACTCTGCGCGGATGCCAGTACGGACTCCTCTGACCCTCGCGGCCGTCCTCGGCGGCCTGATCCTCCTGCCCGCCACCCACGCGTCGGCCACCACGTGCGACGCGGAGACGACGCAGAACTTCCTGCTCGCGTCCGACGCGTTGACCCAGGACGACATCGACGGCGGCGTGGTGGTGAACCTCGTCCGCTGCGGTGACGTGACCGGCGACGGCGCCTCCGACGTCGTCTACACGCTCTCCAGCGGCGGGACCGCCGGCGACACGCAGTTCGGCGTGATCAAAGGCAACGCCGACGGCACGCTGAGCGGGCGGATCCTCAACAAGAAGGGCTACAAGGTCGGCATCGCCCGGCACAACAGCAAGTCGTTCGATGTCATGCAGCCGTTCTACAAGTCGACCGATCCGAACTGCTGTCCGAGCTCGTTCCGGCAAACTCGGTACACGTGGAACGGGACGCGATTCAAGGCCGGCAAGGCGAAGAAGCTCAAGAAGGCGCCCGCGCGCTTCTACCGGCCGTAGACAACGGCGGGCGGACCGCCTGGGCGCGGAACCTCGCCGCGCCCATCCGCAGCTACCTGCACGACGAGACCGGCGGGGCCGTCGTGCTCGTGGCGGCGGTGGTCGTCGCGCTGCTGTGGGCCAATCTCTCGCCGGACTCCTACACCTCGGTGTGGGAGACCCGGCTGGCGATCTCGATCGGCGACCACACGCTCGCCGCCGACCTGCGCGGGTGGGTCAACGAGGGCCTGATGACGCTGTTCTTCCTCGTCGTCGGGCTCGAGGCCAAGCGCGAGCTCGACCTCGGCGAGCTGCGTGAGCGCACGCGGCTCGCGATCCCGGTGGTGGCGTCACTGGGCGGGATGACCTGCGGCGCGGCCGTGTATCTGGCGCTCAACGCCGGCGGCGACGGCGCGGTGGGATGGGGCGCGGCCGTCTCGACCGACACCGCGCTGGCGCTCGGCGCGCTCGCGTTGCTCACCCGCGGGCGCGCGATCCGCCTGCGCGTGTTCCTGCTGACGGTCGTCGTGATCGACGACCTCGCGGCGCTGCTGGTGATCGCGCTCGGCTACTCCGAGGACATCTCCGTGACGGCGCTGCTCGTCGCCATCGGGCTCTTCGGGGTGCTGATCGCCCTGCGCTGGGCGGGCTCGTGGCGCGGCCCGGCGGCGGTGATCACCGGCGTCGGCATCTGGTTCGCGATGTTCGAGTCGGGCGTCGACGCGGTCATCGCCGGCCTCGCGATCGGGCTGATCACGAGCGCCTACCCGCCGCCGCGCGACCAGCTCGAGCGCGGCACGGAGCTCGCGCGCTCGTTCCGCGAGCAGCCGACGCCCGAGCTGGCCTACGCGGCGCGCGCCTCGCTGGCGTCGGCGATCTCCCCCAACGAGCGCCTGCAGTACCGCCTGCATCCGTGGACGAGCCGCGTGATCGTTCCGCTGTTCGCGATCGCCAACGCGGGCATCGTGATCGACGGCGGGCTGCTCGGGGACGCGATGACGTCGCCGATCACGCTCGGGATCATCGCCGCGTACGTGATCGGCAAGCCCGTCGGCATCCTCGGCGCGACCTGGCTCGCGACACGCATGGGCCGGCAGCTGACCGTGACCTGGCCCGTGCTGGTCGGCGCGGCCGCGTCGGCGGGCATCGGCTTCACGGTGTCGCTGTTGGTCGCGACGCTGGCGTTCAAGGGCGAGCTGCTGGAGGAGGCCAAGTTCGGCGTGCTCGCGACCGCGGTCATCTCACCGGCCGTGGCCTGGGTCGCGTTCCAGGTCGTGCGCCGGCTGCCCGCCGACGTGCGCGCCCGCCAGCTGGGCAACACCGCGGAGACGATCGTCGACCTCGCCGACGACGTCGACCCCGAGCACGACCACATCCGCGGCAACCCGGACGCGCCGGTCACGCTGCTCGAGTACGGCGACTTCGAGTGCCCGTACTGCGGCGCGGCGGCGCCGATCGTTGAGCGGCTGCTGGAGAAGGTCGACCTGCGCTACGTGTTCCGTCACCTTCCGTTGACGGACGTGCACCCGAACGCGCAGACCGCCGCCGAGGCCGCTGAGGCCGCCGCCGCGCAGGGCCGTTTCTGGGACATGCACGACCGCCTCATCACCCACCAGGACGCGCTGGCGCCGGCCGACCTCTACCGCCACGCCGCCGATCTCGGGCTCGACCTCGACCGCTTCTCCGACGACGTCCGCCGCCGCCGCTATGCGCCGCGCGTCGCCGACGACGTCCGCAGCGCCGACGCGTCGGGCGTCTCAGGAACGCCGACCTTCTTCATCAACGGCCGCCGCCACCTGGGCGTGTACGACGAGGCGACGCTCGCGCAGGCCGTCAAGGCCGCCGCGCGGACCGCCGTCGTCCGCACATAAAACTCGTAGAACGCACGGGTTGACACCGGTGAGGCATGTCGAAGATGCTCGGCATGTCTCGATGAGTGTCCAAGGAGGGTCGGATGATCAGGATCGTTCGTTTGGTCGCTGTCATGGCCGTGTTCACCGTCGGGATGGCCGCGCCCGCTGCGGCGCAGGTCGGCCATAGGGTCGAGACGCTCGTCGTACCGGGGTCGACGCAGAACGAGCCCCGGCCGGTCAAGGTGCACCTCTGGTATGCCGCCGAGACGGGGGCGTACAACGCGGCGGCGAAGACGACGTACACCTCCGCGCTCAACGGTGTCCCGCTCGGGCCCAGCTCGGACCCGCTGTCCTGGAGGATCGACGCCGAGGTGGCGCGCGAGACCTCGACGCTCGCGCCCGGCGGCCCGCTGCCCGTGATCGTGTTCTCGCACGGCGCGGTCAACGACCCGATCGACTACGCGTGGACCTTGGAGCTGATCGCGCGCAGCGGCTTCATCGTCGCCGCTCCGTACCACGTCGGAAACACCCAGGACGACGTACGGATCGACGAGGCCAACAAGATCCCCGGCACATCGATCCCGTGTACCGACGGACGTCCTGCTCCCTGCTCGCGCGGCGATGTCCCGCGCAGCCTCCAGGACCGCGCCCGCGACGTCAGCGCGGTCATCGATGCGCTGCCGCGCTGGTTCGGCACCCGCGCGGACACGGCCAAGATCGGCGTGATGGGCCATTCGCGCGGGACGCTCACCGCGCTCAGCGTCGCCGGCGGGAGCACCGCGATCGGCTTCGCCCCCGACCCCCGCGTGCGCGCGATCATGGGGATGGCGATCGGCGCGCGCAACTTCCGCGACATGCTCGACCTCGCCAAGGTGACCGTTCCCACGTTGCTGGTCGCCGGCGCCAAGGACCGCAACACCGCCGCGGCGATCAGCGAGGAGACGATCAACACGCCCCTGATCTCGAGCGCCGACAGGCGCGTCCTGGTCCTGCCCGACGCGGTCCACCGCAGCTTCGACTCGACCTACTGCGCCCAGTTGCAGGCCGGGGGTGGGATCGCCGCGACCAACTCGCGGGCGCGCATGGACGCCTACAACGTCCCGCTGATCGGGTCCTCTGCGCCCGGCGGCATCTCCGGCAAGGCCGTCCACTACTGCGCGGAGCGCTTCCTCACGACGCCGGTCGACATCCGTCCGCAGCTCCTGGCGCTGGCCACGGCCACGCCGAGCTCGGAGTTCCCGCCGGCGCTGAATGACGTCTGCAAGGTCACGACGATCCCGTGCACGGGGATGGACACCGACGCGGTCAAGCAGCAGATCGTCACGCTCGCCGTGGACTTCTTCAGCTCGCGGCTCGCGCGCGCGGCCAACGGCGACGTGGGCGGAACCGTCCCCGCGACGCTCTCGCTGACGCTGGGCCCGAACGCGAGCTTCGGCGCGTTCGCGCCGGGCGTCGACAAGGACTACACGGCCTCGACGACGGCGACGATCATCTCGAGCGCGGGCGACGCGACGCTCAGCGTCGCTCCGACCCCGGCCTACCTGATGAACGGCACGTTCGCGCTGCCCTCGGCGCTGCAGGTGACGTTCTCGAAGTCGACGTGGACCGCACCGGTCTCCAACGAGCAGGTGACGGTCACCTTCAAGCAGCACATCGGGAGTACCGATGCGCTGCGCACCGGGAGCTACAGCAAGACGTTGACGTTCACGCTGTCTACGACATCGCCATAGCGTCGTCCGGCTCGGGTTCCTGCTCGAGCTCGGCGTGCTTCGGCGGCGGAGGCGGTGGCGGCAGCTTCGAGATCGAGTCCTCGAGGTGGCCGCCGCCGCTGTAGCCGGGGACGCCGGCCTTCTGCGATTCACCCGTCAGGCCGGAGGGAGCGGAGCCACGCTTCTTGGCGTCGGTCTCGAGCGAGCCGGTGCCGACGGTCGCCTCGTGGGACCCGGACACGGCCTGGTCGGGCACGTCGTACTGGGCGCGCAACGCCGCCGCGTGGGCGCCGAGCTCGTCCTTGTGCTTGCCGAACCAGCCGTCGATGCGCCCTTTCAGCGAGCGGTCGCCGGCGATCTCGATGGTGACCTTCTTCGTCTTGGGCTTCCTGTTCTCGTCGACGCCGTCGGCCACGTCGGTCTCGTACTTGCCGCCGAGGTTGGTCGCGGTGTAGAGCTCCGAGCTGGAATGCGTGCTGCGCAGCTTGATCGCACGCCGCTTCAGCAGCGCCGCCGGGTTGCTCGACGCCTTGATGCGCACGAGGTCGGCGTCGAGCCACGTCTCCACGAGATCGCCGATGATCTTGGTCTCGTTCGGCCCGTTGATGCCGTCGAAGAGGAACAGCGGCGGCTGGTTGAACCACTCGTCGTCGTTCGCCGGCGCCTTGGCCGTCAGCTTCGTGGCCGCGGCGACCGCGGGGCGGCCGCCGCCGCTGTGGCCGGAGACCACGATCCGGCCCTGGGTGATCGCCGGCACCGAGAGCTGGGACGCCGCCTTCGCGAGCGCCTCGGTGACGTAGGCCTGCGGGTCGGCGATGCCGAACGTCGCCGCGTTGGTCCCCTGGGGCAGCACGCCGACCATGTTGCGGCCGCTGTGCGCGAGCTGCTGCTCGATCCGGTCGACCTCGACGTCGTGCACCGCGCCCGCGGCTCCGCGCGCCGCGTCGTCGGTCTTGCGCTCCCGGTAGCCGAGGTTGCCCATCCCGTGAAAGAACAGCAGCACGTCCGGGTTGGCCTTGACGTCCACGCTGTTGGGGACGACGACGACCGCCTTGCCGGCGGCGCCCTCGGCGCTCTGCGACTTCACGTCCGGGTCCTGGTTGCCCGCGGCGAGGCCCGTGACGGGCACGCGCTTGGTGCCGGCGACGTCGCGCGTGGTCTCGTTCCACCCGCCCGCCCGCGGCGGATCGCCGTCCTTGTCCTTGCGCTGCAGCAGCTGCGCCACCGCGGCATTCCCCGCGCCGCGCTGCAGCGCGAGCACCCGCGCCGCCGGGTCCGGCTTCGGCGCCGGCGCGCGGAGCGACTCCTCAGCCCCGCGCCTCGGGTTCATACGCTCCCGAGTCATCACGGCGCCAGCCTCCCAGATCCCCCCGGGCGCCGGGGAAAACCTAAAGGGGCCTGACCCCTTTAGGAAGTGAGGATGAGCTTGGTCGGGAGTTCCGCCAGGGCGGACTCGGCGTCGTCGAAGCCGACGACGGCGCTCGTCACCGCCGCGGGGTCCAGGCGGCCGTCGGCGATCAGCGCGAGGACGTCGGGGATCAGCGCGCGAGCGTGGCAGCGCCCGGTGTGCAGCGTGCAGCCGCGCGTGTACATCTCCAACAGCGGGAGCGGCGTCGCGGGCTCGAAGTAGATCGCGACGCTCGTGCACGTGCCGTCCGCGGCGGTCGAACGCAGCGCCGTGTGGAGCCCGTCGTGGTCACCGGACGCGTCGACGGTGATCGCGAAGCGCCCGAGCTTGGCGGGCCAGCCGCCGGCGACGGCGATCGGCTCGGCGCCCAACGCGGCGGCCTGCTCGAGCCGGCCGGGATCCGTGTCGGCGTAGGCGACGCGCCCGGCGCCGAGGGCCTTCGCGCACGCCGCCGCGTAGAGGCCGATGCTGCGCGCCCAGCCGCCGACGACGAGGACATCCGCTCCCGGCGCCTGCGCCAGCGGTGCGGCGACGGCGCGATAGCCGTCGGGCACGTTGTCGGCGACGCTGGCGAGCGCCACCGGGTCGAGCCCGTCGGGCAGCGGCAGCAGCATCGCGTCCGCGAACGGCACGCGCAGCAGCTCGGCGAGCGCGCCGCCCCACGCCCCGCCGAGCGGCTGCATCCCGTACGCCGACCCGCGCGGGACGGTGCGGCAGCTGCCGGTGTGGCCGGCCGCGCAGGCGGGGCAGTCGCCGCACGAGATCTGAAACGGCACGACGACGATGTCGCCGGGCGTCACGCTCCCCACCGCGTCGCCGATCTCGACGACCTCGGCGACGCACTCGTGACCGAGCGCGAACGGCTCCGCGATCGGCACCACCCCGGACAGGAAGGCCGCGTCGAGGTCGCACATCGCCACCGCGAGCGGGCGGACGAGCGCCTCACCGTCGCCCTGCAGGCGCGGAGCGGTCGCCTCCGTCCAGCGCACCGAACCCGGCCCCACGATCTCGAGCTGTCGCACGATCAGGGCCTCCGCTGCGCCGACTCGACCGTTCGCGCGAGTTCGGCGCGGGAGGAGACATCGAGCTTGCGGAAGATGTTGCGCATATGGCTCTCCACGGTCTTCAGGCTGAGGAACAGCTCGTCGGCGATCTGCTGGTTGGTGTGGCGGTCGACGACGAGTCGGGCCACCTCGAGCTCACGGCCGGTGAGCGATGCGACGCCGCTGTCGGCCGCCCCGGGCCGGGTCCGGCGGTGAACGGTGCGCCCGAGTTGGCGCAGCTGTTGCTCGGTGGCGCTGCGGTGCGGGAACGCGCCGCGGGCGTCGAACGCGGCGCAGGCCAGTTCGAGCTGCGTGGCCGCGGAGTCCCGGTCGCCGGCTTCGGCGAGGGCCCGCGCCGCGAGCGGGCGGGTGAGGGCGACCTCGATCTCGGCGCCGGCCCGCTCGCCGGCCGCGATCGCGTCGAGCGCGTCGCGCACGGCGGTGACGGGGTCGCCCGCGTCGAGTGCGACCGCGGCGGCGATCCGGCGCGCCCACAGCGTCGCCATCGGGAGCCCGAGCGCGGCGGCGTGCGCGTCCGCACGGGCGGCGATCCCGACGGCGTCGTCGCGCCGGCCGAGGTCGAGGTAGGCGAGGGCGAGGGCCTCGTAGGAGATCAGCCGCCACGCACCCGGGACGGCGTTGAGGCGGTCGGAGGAGGCGAGGACCTCGATCGCGCGCTCGCTGCGGCCCGCGGCGACTGCCGCGCGGGCGACCGCGAGCGCCGCCCAGGCGGACAGGACGCTCTCGTCGAGGCGCTCGATCAGCTCCAGCGCCTCGTCGGCCATCGTCATCGCATCGCGCGCGTCACCGGTGGCCACGGCGAGCAGCGCGCGGTTGCGCAGCATCCACGCCGTGCTCTGCGTGACCCCCGCGAGCCGTGCCGCTTCCAGGCCGGCGTCGAGCACGTCCGCGGCCTCGGCCAGACGTCCGCGCAGCAGGTGCGCCGCGCCGATCGCGGGGATCAGCGTCGGGTGAAGGTGACCGGCGGCCCGCCCCAGGGCCAGCGCCCGCTCGCCGTGGCGGCACGCCTCGTCGTATCGATCCAGGAACGTGCCCGCTGAACACAGGTAGGCGAGCGCGTCGCTGCGTGCGCCGAGCTCGGCGTCGGGCATCGCGGCGACGAGCGCCGAGGCCTCGGCGTACGCGCGCTCGGCTTCCGGGATCCTGCCTGCGACGGCGTGGCCGAGCGTCACCAGCGCCGCGCTCGCGGCGATCAGCGGGCGATCGCCGAGGTCCCGCGCTCCGGCCTGCGCCCGGCGCGCCCACGCCAGGAGCGCGTCGGTGTCGGAGCGGAACAGGGCATCGACGGCGAGCTCGAGCATCAGCGAGATCGCGTCCGCCGCGGTCGGCTCGGGAAGCTCGCCGAGGCAGGCGAGCAGCCGCGCGTGTGCCTCGGCGTGACGACCGAGCAGCCGCTCGACGCCCGCGCACGCCGTGACGAGCTGGACCCGCAGGCCCACCGCGTCGGCCGGGGCGACGGCGATGCACTCCACGAGATCGGCGTGGCTCTCCGCGAGCCGCCCCTGCGCGGCGAGCGCCCGCGCGCGTGTGAGCAGCAGACCGACCCGTTGCTCGGTCGGAGCGTCACCGGGGAGGATGCGCAGCGCCGCCGACAGCCAGCGGGCGGCGCTCGCCGGGGCACGCAGCAGCCCGGCCATGCCGGCCGCCGCCAACACGGCGACCGCGTCCAGGTCGCCCGGGCGGGCGGCGTACTCGACGTGGTGCGCCCGGGCCGCCGCCGGCGCCCCGCGCTCGCTCAGGCTCGTCGCCGCCCGGCCGTGCGCGCCGAGCAGCCACCCTCCCGGCGTGCTCTCGTAGACGGCGCGGCGGACGAGCGGGTGACGGAAGCGGAACCGCCGCGGGACCTCGGTGGACCGCAGGAGGCCGGCCGCGAGCAGTTCGTCGAACGCGTCCATCGCCGCGGGCTCTTCGACGCCGGCGGCGGCGACCGCCACGTCGGCGTCGAACGGGTCGCCGGTGACCGCGGCGCCCCGCAGCAGCCGCTGCGTCTGTGCGGGCAGCAGGCCGACTTCCTCCGCGAGCGAGGCGAGCACCGCCGCCGGAACGCCCGCGGCGTCGGGCACGGACGGGCCTCCGTCGACCCGCGTGCCGTCGGCGCGCGCCAGCTGCTCGAGGTAGAACGGGTTGCCGCCCGACTCCGCGTAGAGCCGCTCGGCGGCGCCGCGGCCGACGCCGTCGCCGAGCAGCTCCCTCGCCGCTTCCCGCGACAGGCCCGCGACCTCGATCCGGTCCAGGCCGCCGTTGCGCTCGGCGCGATCCAGCGCGGCCCGCAGTCGATCCGGGAGCTGACGAGGGCGTGCGGCCAAGACGATCAGGACCGGGCGGGCGGGGGCGCCGCGGACCAACGCGATGACGAGGTCGACCGACGCGGCGTCCGCCCAGTGGACGTCGTCGAGGACGAGCACGAGCGGCCGCGGGGATGCCAGGCGGGAGAGCAGTTCGCGCATCGCCCGGTGCGCGCGGTAGCGCTCGTCCTGCAGCAGTCGCGATCCGCCGCCGCCCACCTTCGACGCCGACGGCAGCATGTGGGCGATCTCACCCAGCGTCTCGTCGGTCAATCCGGCGAGGACCCGCGGGTCGAGGCCCGCGACGTACTCGTCGAGCGCGTCGACGAAGATCCAGAACGGCAGGTCGCTCTCGAGCTCCGAGGCGCTTCCGTGCAGGACGACGCACCCGCGGGCGACGGCGCGGGCGTCCAACTCCGCCAGCAGCCGGGTCTTGCCGATGCCGGGCTCGCCGCCGATCAGCAGCGGCACCGGCGCACCGCGGCCGAGCGCGTCGAGTGCGAGGTCGACGGCGTTCAGCTCGGACGCGCGCCCCACGAGGCGACGGTCGTCGACCTTCGGTCTCATCTGCCTCAGGGTCCCATCAGGGTCAAGATCAGGGTCGCCCGCCGATGTTGCGTCGTCGCGGACGCGTGAAGCTCGAGGAGTGCCCCGCTTCCTGATCCACCACCGCCATCGCCCTGGCGAGTGCGGGATCGCGTTCATCGCCTTCCGCGGACACGAGAGCGTGCTCCGCCACCGCGCGGCGCTCGCCGCGTGCACGTACGGCGAACACGCGATCTGGTGGGTCGTCGAAGCCGCCGACGAGCAGGACGCGCTCGCGTTGCTGCCGTTCTTCGTGGCGCAGCGTTCGACGGTCACGCGAGTGACCGGCGTCGTCTTCCCCTGACCGCAAGGAGAACCCGTGACACCCGTCCCGTATCCGCAGCGCTGGAAGGCGCTCGGCGTCCTGGCGTTGAGCCTGTTCGTCGTGACCGTCGGCAACACGATCCTCAACGTCGGGCTCCCGACGATCCGCGACGAGCTCGGCGCCGGCGCGAGCCAGTTGCAGTGGATCGTCGACGGCTACCTGCTCGTCTTCGCCGGCCTGCTGCTGACCGCAGGGAGCCTCGGCGACCGCTTCGGCCGCCGCAGGGCGCTCGTCACCGGGCTGATCGTCTTCGGGACCGGTTCGCTGCTCGCGACGTTCTCCGACACGGCCGGCGCGCTGATCGCCTCGCGCGCGCTGATGGGCCTCGGAGCCGCGGGGATCATGCCCACGACACTGTCGATCCTGACGAACATCTTCCCCGCCCACGAGCGTCCGAAGGCGATCGCGATCTGGGCCGCGGTCACGGGCGCCGGCATCGCGGTCGGTCCTGTCACGGGCGGGTGGCTGCTCGAGCACTTCAGCTGGAACAGCCTGTTCTTCGTCAACCTGCCGATCGTCGCCGTGGCGCTCGTGGGCGCGGCGGTGCTCGTGCCGGAGTCGCGTGACCCGGAAGCGCCCAGACTGGACATCCCGGGCGCGGGCCTGTCGATCGCCGCGTTGTCGACGATCGTCTGGGCCGTGATCGAGGCGCCCGAGCACGGCTGGGGCTCGCCGCTGATCCTGATGGCGTCCGGGCTCGGTCTCTCGCTGCTCGCGGGCTTCGTCGCGTGGGAGCGGCGCACGCCACAGCCGATGATCGACGTCAGCGTGTTCCGCAACCTGCGCTTCAGCGCCGCGAGCCTGTCGATCACGTTCGTCTTCTTCGCGCTGATGGGCGTCCTGTTCTTCCTCACGACCTACATGCAGGTCGTGCGCGGCTACAGCGCCCTCGGGACCGGCGTGCGGGTGCTCCCCGTCGCCTTCGGCATGGTGATGGCCTCGCGCCTCTCGGTGAAGCTCGTCCGCAAGGCCGGGACCAAGGTCGTCGTCGCCGGGGGCCTGGCGACGGTCGCCACGGCGCTCGCGATGTACACGGGCTTCGACGTCGACACGTCCTATCCGCGGGTCGCCACCGCGCTGTTCCTCATGGGCACCGGGATGGGGCTCGCCATGGCGCCCGCCACCGAGGCGATCATGGGCTCGCTCCCGAAGGCCAAGGCCGGCGTCGGCTCCGCGATGAACGACGTCGTCCGCGAGGTCGGTGGGACGCTCGGTGTCGCGATCCTCGGCAGCGTGCTCAACAGCCGCTTCACCTCGGCGATGACCGGGCTCGCGCCAGAAGGCGCAGGCGACTCCGTCGGTGCGGCGCACGCGGCCGCCGCCCACCTCGACGCCGCCGGCGCCCGGACATTGATCGACGCGTCCAACCACGCGTTCGTCGACGCCATGGCCACGACGGCCGGGCTCGCCGCGGCCGTCGCGCTCGCCGGCGCGGTGATCGCCGCCGCGCTGCTGCCCGCACGCGCCGGCGCGACGCACAGCGGGCTCACCCCCGCCCGGCGGGAAGCGGCGCTCGCCGCGGGACACGCGCGGTAAGCCGCCAGCCGCCGTCCGGCGCGGGCCCTGACTGGACCCGGCCGCCGCGGGCTCCGACGCGCTCGGAGAGCCCGCGCAGGCCGTTGCCGGTGCCCGTGCCGGCGAGCGTCGGCGAGGACGCGGCGCCGCGGTCGACGATCTCGACGACGAGCGCGTCGGGGTCGCCGCGCAGCGTCGCCGACACGGGCGCGCCGGCGGCGTAGCGCAGCGCGTTCGTCAGCCCTTCCTGGACGACCCGGAACGCGATCTGGGCCACGGCGGGGTCGAGGTCGGCGCAGTCGCCCTCGATGCGAAGGGTCGCGTCGAGCCCGGTGCGGTTCGCGCGCTCGACCAGCTCGCCGATCAGCGTCAGGTCGGGCCCCGGCGCGGGCGTCTCGTCGCCCAGCAGCGCGACCAGACGGTGCATGTCCTGCTCGGCCTCGCGTGCCGCACCCGCGATCGCCTCGAACACCTCGCCGGTGGCGGCCTCGTCGACCTGGACGATCCGCTGCCCCGCGCTGGCCTGCACGACCATCACGCTGATCGCGTGGGCGACGATGTCGTGCAGCTCGGACGCGATCTTGGCCCGCTCGTACCGGACCGAGAGCTGCGCGAACGCGTCGCGCTCCTCCTCGAGCTCGCGGTTGCGCTGGGCGAGCTCGGCGGCGACCAGCTCACGTTCGCGGACGGCCCGCCCGGCGAACCACACGGCAGGGATGGCGACCACGAAGATGCCTTCGACGCGGCCCAGCAGCCCCCACCCGGCGGCGGTCGCGGCGAGCAGCACTCCGACCGCCCACCAGCGCGGGTCGTTGCGGCCGGCGACGAAGGCGTGGGCGCAGACCAGCAGGGTCGAGACGACACCGTCGCCGCCTGGGGTCTCCCCGAGCGCGCCGCTCACCACCATCACGACCGCCGCGAACGCCCACGTGGCGCGCGGCCACGGGCGCGATGCCCCGAGCGCCGCGCCGAGGACGATCGCCGAGAGGAACGCCGGGTCCTCGCTCCAGATGAGGGTCGCGGCGGCGGCGCCCGCTGCGCCCGCGGCGGCGATCGCCAGGTCGCGCAACCTAAAGGTGCCTGACCCCTTTAGGTTTTCGCGCCGCATCGTGGTCAGACCGTGACGAGGCTGGGCAGCGACACCACGGCTTCGGCACGGCCGCGCGCCGCGGTCGTGCGCAGCGTGCCGGAGTGCAGCGCGACGCGCTCGCGGGCACGCTCGAACGCCGCTGCGCTGCCGCGGCCGGACACGATCAGCTCGAGCGCGTCGTCGGCGAAGACCACCCGCACCTCGACGTCCGGTGCGCCGTGCAGCGCCTCCAGCAATTGCTCGACGATCCGGTACGCGCTGAGCTCGACGGCCGCCGGGAGCACGCGCGGGCGGCCTTCCACCCTCAGACGGGCGTCCGACCCCGCGCTGCGTGCGAGCAGCGCGTCGAGGTGCGTGAGCGTCGGCTGCGGAGCGAGCGGCGCGGCCTCGTCGTTGCGCAGCACGCCCACGATCGCGCGCATGTCCTCGAGGGTGCGTCGCGACCGGTGCTCGATCTCGGCCAATTGCGCGCCCTTGTCCTCGGCGTCGGACTCGGCCAGCGCGGCGAGCTCGCCCAGGCGCTGGTGCAGGAGCGCGTCGAGCTCGGCGGACAGCCGGGCGCGCTCGTCCGCGACCTGCAGGCGCGCGTTCTCGTCGCGCGCGGTGCGCAGCTCGTCCGTGCGCGCGTCGAGTTGCTCGACCATACGGGCGCGGCTGCGGACGACGAGCCCGAGGCCCCAGGCGGCGAACACCAGCGGGATGGTGATGACGACGGAGTCGGGGGTCGCGCCGCTCGGGCCGTCGGTCAGGCAGATCGCGATGCCGATCGCCTGCGCGAGACCGAGCGCGATCCACCGGTCGGTGTCGCTGAGCCGCGCGCCCGCCGAGAAGGCCAGCAGGCCCATGATCGGGATCGTGAACCCGCAACGCACGACGCCGCCGAAGATCGCCCAGTGCACGAGCAGGCCGGCCAGCGTCGCGGCGGTCGCGGCGAGCGGGGCCTTGCGGCGCCACAGCAGCGGGATGGTGACCAGCAGGATGGGCGCGACGGCCCAGCCCGAGACGTCGCCGTACTGTGCGTCGCCGACCTGGCTGTAGACATCGACGACGGCGGCGCCGGAGGCGAGGGCGGCGATGCCGATGTCCAGCGCGCCGATCCGCTCGCGGGGTGAGGCCATGGACGTGATCATCTCGATCAGTGCTCCTGTCGTAAAGGGGACGCCGAGCAGCATCCGGCGCCTCGCCCTTCGCGCCCTCATCCCGCCGGGTGAACCTCGTCGCGCCCGGCTCACCCCGCCGGATGACACGGCCGGCGGGAGCGGCGAAGATGATCGGCGCCGATGGCCTCCGAGGTGGCGACGATCCTCATCACCGGCTCCGACCGGGAGCACTTCGCGGCGTTGCGCGCGCTGGTCGCCGAGCACGGCGGGCGCGAGGTCAGGACCACGGGCGACGGGCTGATGGTCGCGTTCTCCAGTGCGGTCGCGGCGGTGCGTTGCGCGGTCGCGATGCAGCGGGCGAGCGCGCCGCTGCGGATCGGACTCGCGGCGGGCGAGTGCACCACCGACGGCGACGACCTGTTCGGCACGCCGGTGCTGGTCGCGAGCCGGCTGTGCGACACGGCGACGAACGGGGAGATCCTCGCCGGCGACGTCGTGCGTCAGCTCGGCGGGGCGGAGGTGGCGGCGCTGATGGCGCCCGCCGGGACGGTGCGGCTCGCGGGCGTGGCCGAACGGGTCGCGGCGGCGGAGGTGCGCTGGCGCGACGAGGCGCCGCCGCCTCCGGAACCGCTGCGCGCGATCACGGTCGTCGTCGCCGACGATCAGCGGCTCCTGCGCACGGGCTTCCGCGTGATCCTCGACGCCGAGCCCGACATCACGGTCGTGGGCGAGGCGGCCGACGGCCGCGCGGCCGTCGACGTCGTCATGCGGCGCCGGCCGGACGTCGTGCTGATGGACATCCGGATGCCCGAGCTCGACGGCCTGAGAGCCGCCGAGCGCATCCTCGCCGACCCGGACGGGCGGACCGCGGTCGTGATGCTCACGACCTTCGATCTCGACGAGTACATCTACGAGGCGCTGCGGATCGGCGCCTCAGGGTTCCTGCTCAAGGACACGCCGTCGGATCGTCTCCTGGACGCGGTACGTGTCGCGGCGGCGGGGGAGGCGCTGCTCGCGCCGTCGATCACCCGCCGGCTGATCGCGGAGTTCACCGAGGCGGCGCGGCCGGGCGACGACGGTGTCCCGGCGGAGCTCGCGGACCTGACGGCGCGCGAGCTCGACGTGCTGCGCCTGGTGGCGGACGGCCTCTCGAACACCGACATCGCTGCCCGCCTCGTGCTGACCGAGAACACGGTCAAGAGCCACGTGGCGCACGTGCTGGCGAAGCTCGGCCTGCGCGATCGGGTGCAGGCCGTCGTCCTCGCCTATCAGTCGGGCTTCGTTACTTAGTCGCGTCCTCGATCTGCTTCTGAGCGGCGTCGACCTGGGCGTTGACGTCCTGCTGCGCGTCCTTCTGGTACTGGAGCGACTGGCGCGTGATCTCCTTGGCCGTGTCGTTGGCGTCGTTGGACGCGTTGTTGACGACGACGAGGGTGCCGATGCCGAGGACGGCGGAGATGGCGAGAGCGGCGAAGCCACGGATCATCATTTGGGGTCTGGTCCTTTTGGGGTTCGTGGGCGGAGAGAGAGAAAGCGGGACTACTTGGTGGCGGCGGCGATCTGCTCGTTCGCGGCGTCGATCTGCGCGCTGACGTCGTCCTGGATCTGCTTGCTGTTGGCGGCGGCGTCCTTGCTCGCCTGCTCGATCGACTTGTTGACGCCCTCCTGGACGGCCTTGCTCTGCGCGTCGGCGTCCTTCATGGCCTGCTTCTGGTACTCGAGCGACTGGCGGGAGATCTCCTTCGCGGTCTCGTTGGCGTCATTGGAGGCGTTGTTGACGACGACGAGGGTGCCGATGCCGAGGACGGCGGAGATGGCGAGAGCGGCGAAGCCACGGATGATCATTTGGTCTGGTCCTTGCGGTTCGTGTGGGGGAGTGGTGCGACGGGGCGGAAGACTCCCGTTTTCGCGAACCGCTCATCGTCGGGTCAGCCGGTGAATGGCTGGCGGAGAACCGTCGGACGAGGTCGAGAGAACCACCGTAATGAGCGGGGCCCGTGATCCTTGTCCGTCTTAGAGCGTCTCAGGCAACCGCGCGCGGAGCGTCGTCCCGCGGCCGGTCGGACTGTGCAGGTCGAGGCTGCCGCCGAGCGCCTCGACCCGGTCGACGAGCCCGAGCAGTCCGGTGCCGGCGCCGATGTCGGCTCCGCCTTTCCCGTCGTCGGTCACCTCGACCCGCACCGACCCGTTCTCGCGTCGCGCGGTGACCGAGGCCAGGCTCGCGGACGCGTAGCGGACAACGTTCGTCAGGCCCTCGGCGACGACGAAGTAGGCCGCGGCCTCGACCGCTTCCGCGGGACGTGGGTCGAGGTCGACCGTCACGTCGACCGGCAAGGGCGTGCGGTTGGCCAGCGCCGCGAGCGCGGCGCCGAGTCCGTGCTCGGTCAGCACGGCGGGGTGCAGGCCACGGGCCAGCTCGCGCAACTCGGAGAGCGCGTCCGTCAACTCCGCGATCGCGCCGTTGAGCGACGCGCGGGCGAACTCCGGATCGCGCACGAGCCGTCGTTCGGTCAGCCGCAGCGTGATGGCGAGGGCGACGAGCCGCTGCTGCGCCCCATCGTGCAGGTTGCGTTCGAGGCGGCGACGCTCGACCTGCGCGGCCTCGACGAGGCGTTTGCGGGACGCGGCGAGCTGGTCGCGCGCGTCGGCGTTGGCCAGCGCCAGCGCCACGAGCTCCGCGAACGCGGAGACGCGCGACTCGGCGTCGGGCGGGAACGCGGTGTCGCTGGTGGTGCCGACCACGACCGAGCCCCAGAGCGCGCCCTCGACGCTGACCGGCGCGGCGATCGCGGACCGCAGGCCCATCTCGCGCAGGACCGCGTTGACCGTTCCCGGCCCTCCGAAGTCGTCGATCCGCGCCGGCCGACCGGTGAGGTAGACGCGCCCGGACGCGGTGTCGTCGGTCATTGCCACGCGGTAGCCGAGCGACACGAAGTCCGTACGGCCGTCGGTCCAGGCGCCGACGATCGTCCCGTCGCCCCTGTCGAAGCGGACCACGCTGGCGGTATGCGCGCCCAACAGCCGCCCAACCTCCTCGGCCACGGCCGCGAACAGACGGTCGCGCTCGGTTGCGCTCGCCACCAGCACCGCGATCCGCCGCAACGCGGCTTGCTCGTCGAGCAGGCGGGCGAGATCCGTCATCGACGACATTCTCGTGAAAGCTCAGGGTTCCGTCCCGATTGTTGGACCCGATGTGCGCCCCGATAGTCGGAGGCGATGCCCACCGTCCCGCGCCAGCACGAGACCGAGCGCGAGCGGCAGGGTGACCTTCGTGTCGTCTCGCCGGCGCCCACGCCGGAGCTGCGGCGGCTGAGCCCGGCGGCGATCCTCGCGCTCCAGCGCACGGCGGGCAACCAGGCGGTGGTGCGGCGGGTGGCGGTCGAGCTGCGCCAGGCGCCGCCACGCCCGAAGCTGCCGTCCGCCTCCGACCAGGCATCGCCGGAGAACCGGCATCTGGCCGCGGACATCGACAGCGTCGACGCGCTCGACGACAAGGCGCTGGACAAGGAGCGCGCGGACAACGCCAAGCAGGTCGCCGAGACCGAAGGCGCGGCGCACGCCGCGGCGATGGAGAAGCACGACGCGATCGAGTACGTCGCCTCCCAGCGCCAGCTCGCGGGACCGAAGCTCGACATCAAGCAGTGGCGCTACATCCGCACCGACGAGAGCAAGCGCAGGCAGTTCCTCAACGCGCTGCTCGCCCAGCGCGCGGCCGAGGAGGGGTCGTTCGAGAAGGCGATGCGCGGGCTGCTGATCCCGGACGAGCTGATCGTCGGCGACCTGGCCGTGATCCAGGCCGACGCCGACGCCTTCAAGCGCGAGTTCAAGGGCCAGGCGCGCATCAACGCGGACCGGATGCTGCGCAACTCCAACCAGGCGATCGCGCAGCTGCTGGCGTCCTACGGGATCCCGGCCGACAGCGCGGGGATCGCCGCCGAGCGGATCCTCAAGGGCGGCGGCGTCGCCGAGGAGGCCGCCTCGGTGATCCGCTCGATGAAGGCGCGCTCGGACGACCCGGGCGGCGCGAACGCTCCCGGCAAGACGAGCAACCGGGCGGGCCTGGCCAAGCGGGTCGCGGAGATCAAGGTCCAGCAGCAGGTCGTCCGCGACGCGGCCAAGGCCTCCAACCTCGCCGACATGAACGTGTCGGTGGCGTCGACGCCCAACGACAACGTCGCCCTGGAGCGGCGCCGGACGCTGCGCCGCGAGCGCGACAAGCTCGCCGGGATGTGGATCCAGGCCGAGCGGCTGCATCCGGTGCTCGCCACGTACCGCACCGGCGGCGCCCTCGAGAAGATCGAGCTCGGGACGCTCGACAGCGCGGACGTCGACGTCGAGATGAAGACCGTGCTCGAGCAGGTCCTGCCCAAGGTCGTGAGCATCGCGAAGGCCCAGGCGATGATCAAGAACGGCACGGTCTCGCCGCTGTCGCTCTCGCCGGTGGTGGCGATGACCCGGGCGAACATGTTCGTCCCGCCGGGCTCGGTCCGCGCCGCGCTCGTGGCGGACATGATGGCCGACGCCAAGGAAGGGCAGTCGACCGTGGTGATGCTGCTCTCCTTCGCGCTCGCGCTGGTGACGATGGTGCCCTCCGGCGGCGCGTCGGTCGCGGTCGCGGCGGGCGCGGCGTCGGCCGGGCTCGCGGCCTACACCGCACTGAAGGAGTTCCAGAGCTATGAGAACAACAAGACGCTGATCGACACCGACCTCGACCGGGCGCGTGCGCTGTCGGACGAGGAGCCGTCGCTGGCCGGCTTCGCGATGAGCCTGATCGGCCTGGGCCTGGAGGGCATGATGCTCGTCCACGCCTTCAAGACCGCCGTCCAGCTGCGCCGGATGGCGATGGCGGGCGAGGAGTCCAAGCGCCTGCAGAGCCTGCTGGACGAGCTCAACAAGATCGGCAAGGAGCACAACGCGCCGGAGCTGGGCAAGCAGGTCCTCGACGACGTCAAGGCCGCGCGTCCGAACGTGCTCGACGACGTCAAGGTCCGCCGGCCGCCGAAGGCACCGGACAAGGGCGTGCCGGTCTACAACAGCCACGAGGAGGTCCGCGTTGCGGTCACCAAGCAACTGCTCTCCAGTCTGAAGTGGGGCGACGGGCCGATGCTCTCGAAGGAGTTCAAGCTGATCGACACGGCGCTCGCGGCGAACCCCGGAACGGCCAACGCGAAGATCGCCGGGGCGCTCAAGCACGTCGTCAAGGGGATCCGCGACCCCGAGCTCTACGGCGAGGTCCTGGCCGACGCGTGGGCGCTCGCGAAACGCCCGCCCGGGATGGACATCAACGCGGCGCTGGAGGAGCTGGCGGCCTCAGGCGGAGCCCCTGTCCGCTACATCGAGGCCAAGGAGGGCATCCTCGACGCCCCGGTGTTCTTCAAGAAGTACGGCGGACAGGAGGCGCACTTCATCGATCTTCCGCTGGCCGCCGACGACCACGGCGCGATGACCCACTTGATTCAGGACCTCGTCGTGGACCGCGCGCTCAAGCGCGCCGGGCAGAACATGACCAGCGTCGAGTTCCGCGGGCTGCTGGGTCAGGCCGAGGGCACCGTCGGCTCGGCCAAGTACGCCACCAAGGCGACCCGTACCTTCGAGGCGGGCGAGGACTCGATGAAGACCGGCGACTACATCTGGCGGATGGTCTACGACAACACCGGGGCGGGCCAGATCAACCGGCCCGAGGAGATCGGCAACCAGTTCTTCCTCGCCCTCGGCATTCGCTGACATTACGGGCGGAATCCCGCCAATGTGACGCCTGATGGCCCCACCTCGGGGCCGTCGAGCGCGGGAGAGACTTCCGCGCATGCTCCGTCTCCTCCCCCTTGCCCTGCTCGCGTTCGTGCTGTTCGGTTCCCATCCGGCCCAGGCCGCGGCCTGCGGCGTTCCCGCTTCTCGTGCCGTCTACGAGACGCCTGAGGTCCAGGTCTTCCAGAAGAAGGCCAACCTGATCGCCTGCTTCCGGCCGACCGGCAGGCAGCGCGTCGTCGGGCACTTCCTCCACGACACCGGGACCGACGAGGCGAGCTTCGTCTACGGCGTCCTCGGCGGGCGCTGGCTGCACAAGCAGGACTACGCGACGTTCGCGGAGTCGGCGGACTACCGGATGGACGAGCTTGTCGACCTGCGGACCGGCCAGGTCGCCAAGGCGCTCGTGATGAGCGAGGACGGCGAGAACGAGGTGGTCGCCGTCCCCGGCGCGCTCGTCAGCGCGACGCGCAAGGGCGTGCGGGTGCGGTTCACCGATGGGCGCTCGCAGGTGCTCGACACGGCGCCGGCCGAGGCGCTGGCGGCCAACGGCGCGCGCGTCTACTGGCGCACGCAGGCCGGGCCCAAGAGCGCGGTCGTCGCGGCGCCGGAGAGCGAGCCGGCGCGGCCGCTGCCCCGGGCGCACCGGACCGCGGGCTGCTCGCCGCGCGCGGGCGCACGGCTCGTCCTCAGCGACGGGTTGGTGGTCGTCACCCGCGTGGGTGACGTCACGTACGGCTGCCGGCAGGGCCGCACCCGCAAGGTCGGGGTCGTCACCGACGTCCGCGTCGTCTCCGACCGCGAGGTCGCCTACACGCGCCCGGGCTTCACCGGCGTGCTCGACATCGCGAGCGGGAAGCTGCGCGAGCTCGACGGACCCGGCATCTCCACCGGCTGGACGCTGGTCGCCGGCGGCGACGCCGGCATGCGGGCGTGGTCGGATGACCAGAAGGCGGCGACGACGCTCGCTCCCGGTCCGGTCTCCGACGTGGCGATCAGTGACGGGTTCGTCGCCGGCGTCACCTACTGGCTCGACGCCTCGGGTGCGGTGCAGAGCCACGACGCGCAGCGGCAGGCGATCGCGCGGGCGGCGCAGGCCGGGTGCGGCGTCGCGCCCGGGCGCGCCGTCTTCGAGACGCCCGAGGTGCAGGTGCGCGCGCAGGGCGATGCCCTCGTCGCCTGCTATCGCCCGACCGGTGAGGAGCAGGTCGTCGAGCACGCCGAGCGCGTCGTCGGCCTCCACGACGGCCGCTGGCTGCATGTCGACCACACGCTGATCGATCTCCGCACCGGCCAGAAGGTCGTCGCGGAGAACGCCGAGCTGGTGGTCGCGGGCGCGCTGGTCGGCGCCGGCGCTGACGGCGTGGTCGCCCGCTATCCGGACGGCCGCTCCACGGTGCTCGACACTGCGCCCGCGTCGGCGCTCGGCGCCATCGGAACGCGCGTGTACTGGCGGACCGCGGCGGGGCCGAGCACCGCGCTGCTTCCGCCCGTGAGCCGCACGTCGGCCGCGGCGCCGCCCGCCCGCCGGATCGGCCGCTGCACGCCGCGGCCCGGGGCGCGGCTCGTCCTCAATCAGCCGCCGCTGGTCGTCACGCGCGCGGGTGCGACGACGTACGTCTGCCGCGACGGCCGGACCCGTCGCGTCGGCGCGGCCACGTCCGTCGCCTACATGTCCGATCGCGAGCTCGCCTACGAGCGCCGCGGTCACACCGGTGTGCTCTACGTCGTCAGCGGCAAGCGCCACGAGCTGGCCGGCAGCGGACCGCTGACGTTCACGGCGTCGGCGCTCGCCGCGGCCGATGGCGACGGCGTCCGCCTGTGGGAGAGCGACCGCAGCGAGCCGGTGCGGCCGATCGTCGGCCCTGTCAGCGATGTGGCGCTGCTGGGGAACGCCGTGTTCTGGCTCGACGCGATGGGCTTCCCGCGCTACACGGCCCTTTAGACTCCTCCTCGGTCGAGTGACTGAGGAGGAGCAGTGACCTACGAGGAGGCCGTCGCCAACCACGAGTGGCGAGTCCCGGAGCGGTACAACATCGCCGAGGACGTCTGCGACAAGCACCCGGCCGACAAGCTCGCGATGATCCACGAGCACTTCGACGGCACGGTCCGCGAAGTGCGCTGGGGTGAGCTCCAGGAGCTTTCCAACCGGTTCGCGAACGTGCTGACGTCGCTCGGCGTCGTCAAGGGCGACCGCGTGGCGATGCTGCTGCCGCCGACGCCGGAGACCGCCGCCGCGTTCTTCGGCACCTGGAAGACGGGCGCGATCCTGTTGTCGATGTCGGTGCTCTACGGCGACGACGGCATCCGTCATCGCGTGTCGGACTCGCAGGCCAAGGTGCTGGTCACCAACGCGGCGAACGCCGAGCGCGTCGATCCGAGCCTCGTCGAGCACGTGCTCGTGCTCGACGACGAGGTCTTCGCCGGCGCCTCGGCGGACTTCGCGCGTGTGGACACGCTCGCGGAGGACCCGGCCCAGCTCTACTACACCTCCGGGACGACCGGGCTGGCCAAGGGCATCGTGCACGCCCACCGCTACCTGCTCGCGCACGAGGAGTTCGTCTACTGCCACGACGTGCAGGACGGCGAGCGCTTCCACGGCATGGGCGAGTGGGCGTGGGCGGCCGGCATCTCGCCGCTGCTCGGGCCGTGGCGCTTCGGCGCGGTCCAGCTCGTCTACCAGCGCGAGGGCGGCTTCGACCCGCACAAGCAGCTCGCCTTCCTCAGCCGCCACGAGGTCTCGAACGTCTTCACGACCCCGACCGCGATGCGCTCGATGATGGCGATCGCCGACGCGGGGACCCGCTACCCGCAGAAGTTCCGGATCGTCTGCAGCGCGGGGGAGCCCCTGAACCCTGAGGCGATCCGCTGGTTCCGCGAGCAGTACGGGCTGACGGTGCTCGACTACTACGGGCTCACCGAGTCCTACCCGCTGGTCGCCAACTACCCGTTCATGGAGGTCCGCGAGGGCTCGATGGGGCGGCCGATGCCCGGCTGGGACGTCCAGATCCTCGACCAGGACGAGCACCCGGTCCCGCAGGGCGAGCGCGGCGAGATCTGTCTGCGCGCCCGCTCGAACCCGCACTACCCGCTCGGGTACTGGAACAACGAGGACGCGGCGAAGGAGACGTTCGGCGGGGACTGGTTCCACACCAAGGACGCCGCCAAGTTCGACGAGGACGGGTACGTCTGGTACGAGGGCCGCGCGGACGACGTGATCATCGCCGCGGGCTATCGGATCGGCCCGTTCGAGGTCGAGTCCGCGTGCCTCGAGCACGCGGCGGTCAAAGAGGCGGCGGCGGTCGCGTCGCCGGACGAGCGGCGCGGCAGCGTCGTCAAGGCGTTCATCGTGCTCGCCGAAGGGCATGAGGGAACCGACGAGTTGGTGCGTGAGATCCAGAACCACGTGCGTTCCCGTCTGTCCGCCTACGCCTACCCTCGGAAGATCGAGTTCGTCGACGACCTCCCGAAGACCTTGACCGGCAAGATCCGCCGTATCGAGCTGCGCCAGCGTGAGGCCGAGAACGCCTAAGGGTTCACGCACGCGCGCGCTGCTGCCGCAGCCGGTGGCCCGCCTCGTCGGGCTCTTCGCGCTGGGCGCGCTCGGCGCGTTGCAGTGGCAGCGGCTGATCGGCGGGATGTCGTCCGGGCGGGCGCTCTTGTGGGTGCTGGTGGCGGTCGCGGCCGCGATCGGCGTGCTGGCGTGCGAGCGCATCCGCTCCAGCCGGCTGCAGGTCGTCGCGCTCCCGGCGGTCACGCTGCTCGCGCTGTTCGTCGGCTACTGGCTCTCCGGCGCCGGGCTGGACTTCTTGAAGCCCAAGCACTGGGACGAGCTGCTGTCCGGGCTCGGCGGCGGGCTGCAGGCGCTGGGGACGGTGCGGCTGCCGTACGTGAGCGCCGACCCGTGGCCGCGGATCGTGCTCGAGCTGCTCGGCGCCGAGTTGCTGATCCTCGCCGGCCTGTTGACGTTCTGGCCGCGGGCGAGCGAGCCGCCCGAGGCCCGCGTGCCGTTGACGGCGCCAGACCGCGGCTATCCATTCGTGGCGGTGGCGGTGCTGTTCGTCGTCGTCGTGTCCCCGGTGATCTCGCTGGGCGGGACGACCCGGTCGCTGCTGCTCGGGCTCGCGCTCGCGGCGCTGACCGTCGTCTTCCTGTGGCTCGAGCGGTTGCCGTTGCGGCCCGGGCTCGGCGTCGCCGGGCTGATCGCGGTGGCGCTGTTCGGGGCGCTGCCGATCGCCGCGGCCGCCGATCGCGGCGAGCCGTGGTTCGACTATCGCGCGTTCGCCGAGAGCCTCGGGCCCGACGACCCGGTGCGCTTCTCCTGGACACAGGGCTACGGGCCGATCACGTGGCCGCGCGACGGCAACGAGGTGATGCGGGTCGTCTCGAAGGACCCGCTGTACTGGAAGGCCCGCAACCTCGACGTGTTCACCAACTACGCGTGGACGACGCGCTCGGAGCCAGTCGATCCGCAGGGCGAGGAGCCCTACGCGCTCGACATGCCCGAGGACTGGAAGGACACGCCCGCGTGGACGAATGACATCGAGGTCTCGATCCGGCGCATGCGGATCGCCGACGTCGTCGGCGCGGGGACGACGGTCGACGTCAAGGACGCGTCGCGCGCGGTCGAGCAGGGGACGTCGCCGGGGACGTGGGACGCGCCGATCCCGCTGCGTCGCGGGGACTCCTACACGGCGTCCGTGCACGTGCCGCAACCGACGCAGGTCCAGCTCGCGGACGCCGCCTCCGGCGAGTACCAGCGCGTGCTGGACGAGACGACCATCACGGTGCCGTACAAGCTCGGCGAGGTGCACGAGGTCACCCGCAGCGCGGCGTCGATCATCGCCGGCACCATCGCGGGCCCGGTGACCACGTTCCGGGTGCGGTTCAAGCCGTGGGACGGCGTCGGCTCCGACCGCGTCGACTACCCGGGCACGAACCGCTCGAGCTTCGACGTCGACAAGCAGATGAAGCGCTCGCAGTACGAGCGCACCTGGGCGCTCTCGAAGGAGCTCAAGAAGGGCACCGAGCGCCCGATGGACTACGTCCGCAAGGTCTACGACTACCTGCACCAGCCGGAGTTCCGCTACGTCGAGCGGCCCGCGCAGCCGCCCGCCGGGGTCGCGCCGCTCGACTACTTCCTCAACCAGACCCACGAGGGCTACTGCCAGCACTACGCGGGCGCGATGGCGCTGCTGCTGCGGATGGGCGGCGTGCCCGCGCGGGTCGCCACCGGCTTCTCGCCCGGCGGCTACTCGGCCCGCAAGAAGGCGTGGATCGTGCGCGACACCGACGCCCACGCGTGGGTCGAGGTCTGGTTCGACAAGTACGGCTGGGTCACGATCGACCCGACGCCGGACGGCACGCCCGCGCGCTCGCAGGTCGCCGCCTTGGCGCCCGAGCCCGGTGAGGCGCCGCCCGCCGCCGCGGCCGACACCGGCGCCTCCGATGCCGCCGCCAACACCGAGCGACCCAACATCTCACTGCGCCCGGAGCTCCAGCTGGGGACGGGCGACCCCGCCATCCCGGGCGCGACCGCCGATCAGAAGGGCATCGGCTTCGGGCTCATCCTCCTGGCCGTCGTGGCGGTGCTGGTCGTCGTGCTCGCTGTGCTGCTCTTCCTGCGCCGCCCACGCGGGGCGACGCCGATGGACCGGGCGATCAACGAGGTCGAGAACGCGCTCGAGCGGGTGGGGCGCCCGGTCAGCGTCGGCACGACCATGACCCAGCTCGAGCGCCGCCTCGGCTCGCACTCGCCGGAGGTCTCGGCCTATCTGCGCGCGCTTGCCGCCGGCCGCTACGCCTTGTCGCCGCCGCCCCCACCGCGCGCGGGCCGGCGGGCGCTGCGGCGGGCGCTGGCGCAGGGCCTCGGCTTCGGCGGCGGCCTGCGCGCGCTGTGGGCGCTGCCGCCACGCCTCGAACGCGGCGCCCGCGACCCGCGCTCGCGCACGTTCGAGGTCGAGACGAGCGTCCGCGTCCGCAGCTGAGGCGTGCGCCTCAGGCCTCGACCGCGGGTCCCGCGTGGGCCGCGAGCGCGACCCACGTGTCATCGCGCCTCACCCACACCATCGTGATCCGCATGTCGTGGGCGCCCGGCTCACCCGCGCGTTCGAACTCGTCGTGGACGACGCCGACGAGCACGGCGGTGTCGCCGGACACCACGATCTCGTGTTCGACGAGGTGCTGCGCCCGCCACACGAGCGCACCCGCGGTGTTGCCGGCGACGTAGGCGTCGCGGTCGCGGACGTCGCCGCGCGGCGTGGTGAAGCGGAACTCGGGGTGGTGGAGCGCGCGCAGCGCGTCGGGGTCGCGCGCGACGAGGGCCGCCGAACGCGCGCGGGTGGCCGCGAGGACCGCCGCCCGCGGGCCGTCGCCGCCCGCCCGCGTCTCGCCGCCCGCGCTCATGGCGCCAGCGCCTTCACGGCGTCGGCGATCGTCGCGGCCGCCTCGGCGTTCGCCTCGCGCGTGGGCTCGTCGTTGCGCTCGAACACCAGGGGCGGGCCGTAGGTGATGGTGATCTTCGGCCACGTCCATGGGCGGTAGAGGCCGCGGGTGCCGGAGAGGTGGCAGGGGAGGACGGTCGCGCCGGCGCGGAGGGCGACGTAGCCGACGCCCGGCTTGGGGTCGCGGTAGCCGCCGACGGGGGAGACGCCGCCTTCGAAGAACATGGCGAGGATCTTCCCGCGCTCGAGGAGGGTCTGGGCGGTCTCGAACGCCTCTTCGTCCCACACGCCGCGGCGGACCGGGAAGGCGCCGACGCGGGCGAGCCAGCGGCCCCAGCGGCGGGTGAAGAGGTCGCTCTTGGCCATGAAGCGCACACGGCGCCCCAAGGTGATCGCGGCGAAGAACGCGTCGAGCTGGGAGGGGTGGTTGGGCGCGAGGATGAAGCCGCCGTCCGGGATGTGCTCGCGGCCGTGGAAGCGGATCCGCGTGAGCAGCGCGACGATCGGGGCGAGCGCGGTGAACAGGACGACCTGCAGCCACGGTGTGCGCTTGCGCGTGCGACGGTGGTAGCGCTCGAGCAACGCGGCGGGACGTGGGTCGAGCGGGAACGACTTCAAAGGACGGCCGACCCTACAGAATCCGTATATGGCGATTCCCGTGACCGGTGTGTCGGAGCTCGTGCTCGAAGTGGTCGACCTCGAGGCGGCCGAGGCGTTCTACTCGGGCCTGCTCGGGCTCCCGGTGGTCGACCGCTGGCCTGACCGCGAGGCGATCTGGGTGATGGCCGGCGACCGGACGCGGATCGGCCTCTGGCGCCCGCAGGTCGGACTCGAACGCGGCCGCGGCGGCGTGCACGTGCACTTCGCGATGCACATCGCCGAAGCCGACTACGACGCCGCGGTCGCGGCGCTGCGAGCGCGGGGCGCCGAGGTGGCCGAGCACGAGTTCGGAACGCGTCCGCACTCACGCGCGGCGTACCTCGACGACCCCGACGGCAACGTCGTCGAGCTGTGGACGTGGGACGTCGCCGGGCATCTCAGCCCGCCACGCTGACCACCAGCTTCCCCGCGACGCGGTTGAGCTCCATGTCCGTGTGCGCCTCGACGATGTCCTCGAGCGCGTAGACCTTCGCGATCGGCATCGTCGCGCGCTGCGCCTCGACGTCGTCGAGGAACGCCTGCAACACGTCCGCCGGCAGGTCGCCAGCGTCACCGCCATACCCGGTCAAGAACACGCCTGACGGGATGTCGCCGGTCGGATAGAAGTCCGGCAGCGCCCAGTCGTTGGAGAGCGCGCCGCTGTTGCACACCACGCCGTGCACGCGGGTCGCCTCCAGCGAGTCCAGCAGCGTGGGCGCGCCGATCAGCTCGAGCGTCCGGTCGACCCCATCCGGCCGCAACTCGCGCACCCGTTCAGCGATCTCCCCGTCGTCGATCAGGACCTCGTCCACGCCGATCGCGTGCAGCGCGGCCGCCTTCGCCGCGCTTCGCGTGGTCGCGAACACGGTCATCTGACGCTGCTTGGCCAGCACCGCCATCGTCATGCCGACCGACGAGGTGCCGCCCCGGATCAACACCGTGTCGCCGGGCTGCGCGTCCAGGCCGACGGTGAGCGAGCCGTACGCCGTCTGCAGCGTCTCCGGCACCGCGCCGATCGTCGCCCACGGCAGCCCGCTCTCGAACGCGATCACCTGCGTCGCCGGCACGCACGTGTACTCCGCGTACCCGCCGTCGTAGCGCCGCCCCATCTCGCCCATCATCGCCACCACCTGCGTGCCGACCGCGAACTCCCCGCCCGGACACGCCGCCACGACGCCCGCCGCCTCGATCCCCAACACCCGCGGATACGTCACGGCGGCCCCCGCGAGCCCGAGCCGCGTCTGCAACTCCGACCGATTCAGCCCGAAGGCCTTGACCTCGATCAACACCCACCCGTCCCGAGCCTGCGGGACGGGCAACTCGCGGATCTGCAACGCCTCCGGCGGCCCCGGAGCGTCGAGCACGACAGCGCGCATGGACGACTTCATGCCCCCGACGGTACGCAATCGAGCCGCTTGCCCGCGATCGCACCCCGCTGGACCGTCGCCGAGACCAGCGTCCGGTGCACCGAGAGCTTCTTGCCGCCGAGCCCGAACTCGATGCCGGCCTTGACGTCGACCGAAAGGCCTCGCGACGTGTCGTTGACGTCGGAGGTGAGCCGTTCGATCGTCCCAGACGTCGCGACCCGGTCCAGGAGGGCCCTGCGTGCGGCCCCGATCGGGAACGTCCGGCTGATCGGATCACCGAGGAACGGACGCGCGGCGGCGTAGTTCGCCGGGTCGGACAGGTCGAGGTGGGCGACGGTCTCGGTGAGGCGATTGTCCGAGCGCGAGATCGCGGTGCGCAGGACGAGCTCGCGGGGCTCGCCTCCAGGACCGCGGGTGTACTCCGTCAGCCACTCGGCTTTGCCCGCCTCGCGCGGGGAGGGGAGCAGCGCGACATTGACCTCCGATCCCTCGGCGTTCAGGCGCGAGTAGCGGGTCGACGAGCCGTCGGCGAACCAGCGCCAGCCGATGGCGGCGCCGCCGCCGACCGACACTCCGCCGGCCTGGCCCGTGCTGTCCGCGCCCTTGTCGCCGACGTCGACGACCACTGACCCGCCGGCCTCCCCGCCGGCCTCGACCGACTTCCACGCCGGCGGCCAGCGATCGTCCTCGAACGAGTTCTTCGCCGCGTGCTCGAGAAAGCGCTTCGCCGTCGCCGTGTCGGGGAACAGCCAGCCGCGCGCCGCCATGATCCGCGCCCGGATCGCGCCGTCCGCGCCGACAGCGAGCTCGACGGGTCCGCGGTCGCCCTTCAGCCCGACCCCGCCCGTCAGCCCGGCCGAGCCGCCGCCGCTACGCACCACCGCGACCGAACCGTCCGATCGCCGGGACACGAGCAGCGTCCACTTCGCCCCGAGCTCGACACTGACGATCGTCAGCGACCCCTCGGCGCCGGTCAGGTCGGACTTCAAGGCGCACGGCGCAAGCCCCGCTCTTCGCGCATCTCCCGAAGAGCAGATGTCGCCCCCGACCAGGCAGATGCCATGGCGCAGGGCTTCGGCCACCGAGCGGCCGATGTCAGGGGCGCCCACCGCCGGCGCGGCGACGAGCAACAGCGCCGCCATGAGGGCGACGGCGGCGATGTATTCGAGTGTCGCCTGACCGGCGGTGGGATGCGATCGCACACCCCTCCTAGGAGGGGCGCGCGAAAACTCTCCCCCCGGGGCTACAGCAGCGAGGTGATCGCGTCGCCGGCGTCCTTGGCGACGTTGAGGAGCGGCTCGGGGTAGATGCCGAGGGCGACCGTGACGACCGCGCACACCAGCGCGACGAAGATGACCTCGGGCTGGCGCAGCGTGCGGGTCAGGGCGGCGCCGGGCTCACGGCCCTCGGCGCGCGCCTCGGCGTCGGCCTCCGTGGAGCCGCCCGCGATCACCGGCTGGGCGCGGACCAGCGGAGCGGGCGCCTCGGCGGGCGAGCGCATCCAGACGGCGGCGACGACCCGCAGGTAGTACGCCAGCGAGACGGCCGAGCCGAGCACGATGACGATGCCGAGCCAGGCGTAGCCGTTGTCGACGGCCGCGTTGATCAGGTAGAGCTTGCCGAAGAAGCCGGCGGTCGCGGGGAAGCCGGCCAGCGCCAGCATCGCGATCGTCATCGGCCACGCCAGCAGCGGGCGGTCGGCGCCCAAGCCGTACAGGGTGGAGATGTCGTCGCCGAGGCCGGTCTCGCGCTCGCGGGCGGTGATCACCGCGAACGCCGACAGGTTCATGACGACGTAGATCGCGAGGTAGAAGATGACCGCCGAGATGCCGAGCTGGGTCGTGACGACCACGCCGGCGAGCATGTAGCCCGCCTGCGCCACCGAGGAGTAGGCGAGGAGGCGCTTGAGCGAGGACTGCCCGATCGCGCCCACGTTGCCGACGATGATCGTGATGACGGCGAGCGTCGCGAACGCGGGCGCCCAGGTCGTCGCGGCGTTGATCAGCGCGACGTCGAAGAGCCGCAGCAGCACGCCGAACGCGGCGGCCTTGGTGGCGACGGCCATGAAGCCGGTGACCGGGGTCGGCGCGCCCTCGTAGACGTCGGGCGTCCACTGATGGAACGGCGCGATCGAGGCCTTGAACGCGAGCCCGGCCATGACCAGCGCGACGCCCGTCAGGAACAGCACGTCGTCGGCCATGTCGGCGCCCGCGGCGGCGACGTCGGCGTAGTTCGTCCCGCCCGCTGCGCCGTACAGGAGCGCCAGGCCGTAGAGGAGCGTGGCGGAGCCGACGGACCCGATGATCAGGTACTTCAGGCCGGACTCCAGGGACTGCTCGCGGCGCATGTGCGTCGCGCACAACACGTACAGCGGGATCGACAGCAGCTCGAAGCCGATGAACAGGACGACCAGGTCATTGGCCGCGACCAGCACGACCATGCCGAGGATCGAGGTGAGCAGCAGGGCGAAGAACTCGCCCTCGCCCGCCTCGGCGGCGGCGACCGAGCGCCACGCCAGGAAGACGGCCGCGATCCCGCCCGACAGGAAGATGAACGTCAGCGCGAGCGACAGATTGTCGATCACCAGCGCGTCGGCGACGATCTTCTCGTTCACGTCCCACTGCCAGACGCAGAGCCCGGCGGTCACGCCGAGCGCGACGAGCGTCAGCACCGGCACCACCTGGCGCCGGATGAACGACGAGCGCGCGAGCCCGACCAGCAGCACGACGCACAGGCCGGCCGTCAGCGCGATCAGGGGAGACAGCGCCTCCCAGTTGATGTGCGGACCTTTCACGGTCGCCTGGGCGATCAGACCCGTCATCGCTGCGCCACCGCCTGCACTGTCGTCTTGATGGCCTCCTCACCCGCGTTCAGCGCGAGCTGCGGGTAGACCGCGAACGCGAGGATCGCGAGCACCAGCGGAACCAGCACGAGCGCGTCGCGGAGGGAGATTTCGAAGCTCTGGACCTTCGGCCCGACGCGGTTGTGCATCGAGCGGATGTACATGCGCAGCGCGTAGACGGAGGCGAGCACCACGCCGACCGAGGCGATGATCGCGATCGCCTGGATCGAGTTGAAGACGCCGAGCAGGATCAGGAACTCGCCCGCGAAGTTCGCCGAGCCGGGCATCGCGAGCGTCGCGAGCGCGGCGATCAGGAACAGCGCCGCCAGGACCGGCGCGCGGAACGCGACCCCGCCGTAGTCGCGGATGTCCTCCGAGCCCTCGGCGCGCTCGGCGAGCAGCGCGACGATGAAGAACAGCGGCGCGACCACGAGCCCGTGGTTGACCGACTGCAGCAGCGCGCCCTGCGCGCCCTGGCCGGCCGCGTCGATGGCGAAGATGCCGAGCGTGATGAAGCCGAGCTGCGCGACCGACGAGTAACCGAGGATCAGGCGCGCGTTGGTCTGCGTGAACGCCTGGATCGAGCCGTAGAGGATCGAGACCACGGCGAGGATCAGCAGGATCGTGTGGAAGTCCTCGGTGGCGGCCGGGAACAGCGGCAGCACCAGGCGCAGGAACCCGTAGGCCGCGACCTTGGAGACGACGCCCGAGAAGAACGCCAGCGCCGGCAGCGGCATCGCGCGATAGGCGTCCGGCATCCAGCCGTGGAACGGGAAGGACGGCATCTTGATCAGGAACGCGAGCGCGAAGGTGATGAAGATCCACTTCTGCGTGGACTCCGGCAGCGGGTTCGCGGCGAGATCCGAGAGCACGAACGAGATCCGCCCACCCGGGTTCGACAGCACCGCCGTCGCCACCGCGCCCGCGAGCATCAGCAGCGAGCCGACGAGCGTGTAGATGACCATCTTCAGCGCCGCCGCGACGCGGTCCGGCCCGCCCCACTGCCCGACCAGGAAGTAGAAGGGCACCAGCATCAGGTCGAAGAAGAGGACGAACAGCGCCAGGTCCTGCGCGACGAACGCGCCCAGCACAGCCGTCTCGCCGAGCAGCATGTGGAAGGTGAACAGCCCCCCGCGCTCCTCGACCGGCCGCACCGCCAGCCAGACCGCGCAGGCGAACGCGATCACCGTGGTCAGCAGGATCAGCCACAGGTTCAAGCCGTCGACGCCGAGCTTGTAGCGGATGCCGAGATCCTTGATCCAGGCATCGTCGGTGACGTGCTGGAGGCCGCCGGCGGTATCGAAGTCGGCGACCATCATCACCGCGTAGACGAGCGGGATGAGCGTCGCGATCAGGCCGATGATCCGCGGGTTGAACGCGGCCAACAGCCCGCAGACGGCGGGGAAGAAGACAAGGATGGTCAGATGGATCATGCGGAGATGAGGAAGTAGGCGCTCAGGCCGGTCAGGCCGACCAGTAGCAGCGCGGCGTAATAGCGCAGATAGCCCGTCTGGAGGCCGCGCACCGCGGCGGAGAGGGCGCGCACGGCGCCCGAGGAGCCGCCGACGAGCGCGCCGTTGACGAACACGCGCTCGATGGTGCTGTTGGCGAAGCGGCCGAGCCAGGCGACGGGCCGCACGATCAGGAAATCGATGACCTCGTCGAAGTACCACTTGTTGACGAAGAACTTGTGCAGCCCCTTGAAGCGGGCCTGGATCGCCGCGGCGTTGCCGCCGTGGCCGTAGATCCGCCAGGCGATGCCGATGCCGGCGAGCCCGATGATCGCGCCGATGGCCAGCCCGGTCCACTCGGCCCCGGTGCTCGGCTCGAGCCCCGCGTAGAGCGAGGAGTCGTGGAACGTCGGCTCGAGGAAGTGGTGCAGCTCGGACGTCACGCCCGGGATCTGCAGGAAGCCGCCGACGATCGCCAGCACCGCGAGACAGCCCATGGCGATCTTCATCCCGGGCGCGCGCTCGGCGATGTGGTGCTCCGGGCCGGGGAAGCCGATGTCGGTGTCCTCGACCTCGCCGGTCGCCGGGTTCGTCGGCTCGGGCGCGTGGTAGAGGTGGCCGTGCGAGAGCTCCTCGGCCTCCGGGCACTGCTCGCCGTGGAAGGCGCGGAAGATCATCCGGAACGTGTAGATCGCGGTCAGGAACGCGCCGATGTAGCCGGCCACGCCGAGCGCGGTGTGCCAGCCGGCGCGATCGAACTCGAGCGCGATGATCTCGTCCTTGGACCAGAAGCCTGAGAAGGGTGGGACGCCCGAGAGCGCGAGCCCGCCGATGAGCATGCACCCGTAGGTGAACGGCATCACCTTGCGGAAGCCGCCCATGCGGTCGAGGTCCTGGTTGCCGCCCATCGCGGAGATGACCGAGCCGGCCGCCATGAAGAGCAGCGCCTTGAAGAACGCGTGCGTCATCAGGTGGAACATGCCCGCGGCGTACGCGGCCGAGGAGACGGCCATGATCATGTAGCCGATCTGCGACATCGTCGAGTACGCGATGACGCGCTTGAGATCGGTGACCACGAGGCCGATCGTCGCGGCGATCAGGAGCGTGACGCAGCCGATGATCGCGCCGACCGCGGCAGCGTCCGGGGCGTGCTCGAAGAGCGGGTGCAGGCGCGCGATCAGGTAGACGCCGGCGGTGACCATCGTCGCCGCGTGGATCAGGGCGGAGACCGGGGTCGGGCCCTCCATCGCGTCCGGGAGCCAGGTGTGCAGCGGGACCTGCGCGGACTTGGCGAACGCGCCGACCAGCAGGAGGATGCACCCGGCCACCAGTTCCGGCTGGTTCGTCGTGAACACGCCGCCGTCGACCTCCGCGAAGGTCTTCAGGAAGTCGAGCGTGTGCGTGCCCTTGAAGATGAAGTACGTGCCGAGCACGAGCCCGACGTCGCCGAGCACGTTGATCACGAACGCCTTGATGCCGGCCGTGGTCGCCGTCGTGCGGCGGTACCAGAACGAGATCAGCATGTACGAGGCGGCGCCGACGAACGCCCAGCCGACGATCAGGATGAAGAAGTTGCCCGCCAGGACGAGCAGCAGCATGCTGAAGACGAAGAAGTTCAGGTAGGCGAAGAAGCGCGAGTAGCCGCGGTCGCCGCCCATGTAGGCGAACGAGTACACGTGGATCAGCGTCGAGACGCCGGAGACCACGAGGATCATCAGGACCGACAGCGGGTCGATCAGGATCGACAGCTGCGCGTCGATGCCGACCGTCTTCGCGTAGTCCCACGCGACCGAGACGACCTGCTTCTGCTCCTCGGACCGGTCACCCAGCTTGATCAGCACGATCACGGCGCTGAGGAAGGCGAGGAAGATCGCGAGGATGCCGATCGCGCCGTGCACCCGCGAGGGGAGCGCCTTGAAGGTCAGCCCGATCAGCGTCGCCCCGGCGAGCGGGAAGATCAGGACGAGCCAGCCGAAGGTGGTGATGCTCACCCTTGCAACTCCCGAAGTTCATCGACGTCGATCGGCAGGCGCCGGCGGTAGATGGCCACGACCAGGCCGAGGCCGACAGCGACCTCACAGGCGGCGACGACCATCACCATCAGCGCGAAGATCTGTCCACCCATGTCGCCGTGCGCGCGCGAGAAGGCGACCAGCGCCAGGTTCGCGGCGTTCAGCATCAGCTCGAGGCAGAGCAGGATCACAAGCGGGTTGCGGCGCGTGAGCACGCCGCCGGCGCCGATGCAGAAGATCAGCGCCGACACGATCAAGTACCAGGTGAGGCTCATGCCAGAACCTCCGCCTCGGGGGTCCCCGAAACCGGACGGATGGTGCCTCGCAAAACGGTTGCCGGGGTCCTCATTTGGGCGGCGGCCCTCCGGACCCGATCGCGGTCGCGACCAGCTCGGGCGGTCCGTCGTCGCCCTTGGTGACCTCGCCGCGGGCGAACTCGGCGACCGAGATCTCGCGGGCGTCCGCCAGGCCGGAACGGCGGCGGGCCAGGATCACGGCGCCGACCGCGGCGATCAGCAGCAGCAGCGAGGCGACCTCGAACGCGACCAGGTAGTTGGTCAGGAACTGCTTGCCGACCTCGGAGGGCTCGCCGAACGGCGCCTTGTAGGCCGCGCCCTCGGTGTCCAGAGCGCTGACGCCCGAGCCGATCAGCGCGATCGACAGCTCGACGAAGAGCGCGAGCGCGAACAGCACCGACACGATCCGCAAGGTGCGGCCGGTCGGTCCGACCAGGCCGGCCTGCATGCCGCCGACATAACCGACGACGAAGACGTAGAGCACCATCACGGCGCCCGCGTAGACGATCACCTGCGCCGCGGCGACGAACTCCGCGCGCAGCAGCAGGAAGAGCATCGCCAGGAAGATCAGGTGGCAGACGAGCGCGAGGACGCTGTAGAACGCGTCGCGCAACATGACGGTGCCTGCGGCACCGGCCACCGCGCCGATCGCGGCGATGAAGAAGAAGACCTCGGACATTAAGGTCGGATGATCGGGGTGGGGTGGAGGGGCTGCATTGCCTTTACTCGTTCTCCATCCGCAACGGTGTGCGCTCCAGCGGCTCGGCGAGCAGCATCTCCTTGGTGAAGATGAGGTCGGACCGGTTGTAGTCCGCCATCTCGTAGTCGTGGCCCATGGTGATCGCGTCGAACGGGCACGCGATCTCGCAGTAGCCGCAGAAGATGCAGCGCGAGAGGTTGATCTCGTAGACCGCGGCGTAGCGCTCACCGGCGCTGACGCGGTTGTCCGGCGTGTTCTCGGCCGCCACGACACGGATGCAGTCCGCGGGGCACGCCGCCGCGCACAGCGAGCAGCCGACGCACTTCTCCAGCCCGCTGTCCTCGAAGCGGTGGAGCTTGTGCCGCCCGCGGAACCGCGGGTAGACCGGCGTCTTCTCCTCCGGGTAGCTGATGGTCTCGGGGCCCTCGACCATCCGCCCGAAGGTCATCTTCAGGCCCTTGAGGGTGGCTGCAAAGGCGCGATAGGTCCCCGCTGCCGCGTTGTCACGCGGCGCACGGATCACTTCGACGACTTCACCGGGGTCGTAAGGCATCAGTCGAGCACCACCACGAGGATCGCGGTCACAAGAGCGTTGAGCGTCGCCAGCGGAAGCAGGATCTTCCAGCCGAACGACATGAGCTGGTCGTAGCGCAGGCGCGGGAGCGTTGCGCGGATCCAGATGAAGAAGAAGACGAAGACGCACATCTTCACGATCACGACGATCGGCTCGATCCAGTTGGGCTGGTCCCAGATCGGGATGTCCCAGCCGCCGAAGAAGAGCGTGACCATGATCCCGGAGATGACGACCATGTTCAGGTACTCCGCCGCGAAGAACGCGGCGAAGCGGCCGCCGCCGTACTCCGTGTTGTAGCCGCCGACCAGCTCGGCGTCGGCCTCGGGGAGGTCGAACGGCGGGCGGTTGGTCTCGGCGAACGCGGCGACGAGGAAGATCAGGAAGCCGACGAGCTGCGGCCCGACCATCCAGAAGTGGTTCTCCTGCCAGTGGACGATGTCCGTCATCGACAGGGAGCCGACCATCATGATCAGGCCGACGATCGAGAGGCCCTGGGCGACCTCGTAGGAGATCAGCTGCGCCGCGGCGCGCATCGAGCCCAGGAAGGAGTACTTCGAGCCGGACGCCCAGCCGCCGAGCATCAGGCCGTAGAAGGCGATGCCGCCGAACGCGAAGGCGAAGAGGATGCCGATCGACGGGTCGACGCCGTACAGGCCGGTCGGCGTGCCGAAGATGTCGACGACGTCCGAGAACGGGATGATCGCGATCGTCGCCGCGGCGGTCATCATCGAGATCACCGGGGCGATCGCGAACAGCCAGCCCTGCGAGTCCGTCGGGCGGAACTGCGCCTTGAAGACGAGCTTGCCGATGTCGGCGATCGCCTGCAGCAGGCCGAACGGGCCGACGCGGTTGGGGCCGTAGCGGTGCTGGAAGCGACCCAGCACCTTGCGGTCGGCGAGCAGCGCGAGCGGGACCAGGTTGAAGACGACGAAGAAGATCGCGATCGCCTTCAGGATCTGCATCCACCACGGCTCGTAGAAGCCGACCTCGGCATACAGTCGACTCATGTGACTTCCCTCGGCGGGATCGGGAGCGGGGCGGAAGCGCGCGCCTCGGCGAGGCCCTCGACGGCCGGCTGGATCTGCGCGGCGACGGCGCTGGGGTCCAGCGACCCCGGCCCGATGCGGTGGATCTCGACGAGGCCGTGCGTGAGCACGTTGGAGTTGTTCTCCGCGGTGCCCTCGGCCAGGAAGACGCTGCCGGCGGGGACCGCGTCGCGCAGCTTGACGTTCGCGCGCACGCGGGCGCCGTTCCCGACCTCGACCTGATCGCCCTCGTTGATCCCGAGCGCCGCGGCGTCGACCGGCGAGAGCTCGGCGATCTGGCGGGCGCGGATGAACTGCAGGATCGGCGAGAGGTCGACCTCCTTGGCCGCCCATAGCGGGCGGTAGGTGCCGAGCCGCAGCTTGCCGTCGGCGGCGGCGGGCGCCGCCTGCGGGATCTCAAGCGCCGTGGTCTCCCACGACGGCGAGACGAACTCGTCCTGCTCGACCCAGCGCACACCGCGGCCGCCGATCGCCTCGAGCGTCAACCCCGCGTAGAACGGGACGACCTCGAAGAGGCGTCGCGAGACCTGCGCGCCGGTGCGGAAGTCACCGGTCGGGTGGCCGAGCGTGCGGGCGATGTCGGTGATGACCTGCCAGAGCGGGCGCACGCCGGAAGCGGGCGTGCCGTTGGCGGCGCGGGGACGCCCGATCGCGGGCCGCAGCCGCTGCACGCGCCCGTCCGGATGCACGAGCGTGCCCTCCTTCTCGGGGTACGCCTCGGCGGGGAAGACGACGTCGGCGAACTCGCGGACCGTGTCGGTCAGCTGCGACTCGACGGCGATCACCGTCTGCGCGGTGCCGAGCGCGCGCTCCCACAGAGCACGGTCCGGGTAGCTGCGCAGCGGGTCGACGTGGTGCAGCCAGATCGTGTGCAGCTCGGTGCTCGCGAGGCCCTCGGCGATGCCGATCGCGTCGTGGCCGGGAGCGGCGATCGAGGCGTAGCCCGGGCCGTGGCCGGGGGCGAAGCCCGCCTCGCGGATGCCACGGCCGTTGGGCGAGCCCGGCAGCGACAGCAGGCCGGCGTTCGCGATGCCCGCCAGGTTCAGGCGCGCGGCGACGTTCAGCAGCGCGCGGCCGCCGTTCCCGTGCAGAGCCCGCTCGCCGTAGACGATCACGACCTCTTCGCCCGCCGCCTTCAGGGCGTCGGCGAACTCGCGGACCGCGGTGGCGTTGGTGCCGGCCGAGCTGGCCGCGCCGCCGAGGTTGCCGGCGTCGCCGGAGAGCGCGGCGTCGAGCGCGACGAGGAAGCCCTCGCCGCCGCCGGGCGCGAAGCGCAGCGTGGCCGAGGCGACCGGGTCAAGCGCCGTCGGGCGCGCGGAGGCGGTGACGACCTTGGTGCCGTGGCGGCGCACGCCCTTGCGGATGCGCAGGTCCCACACGGGCGCCTCGTCGATCGGGTCGCAGTCGACCAGCAGCACCGTGTGCGCGAACTCGAGGTCCGGCACGCTCGCCTGCAGCTTCGGGTCGGCCAGCGCGCGCAGCACGTCGAGCGGCTGCTCGGCGCCGGTGCGGGCGCTCATGTGCGAGGAGCCGAGGTCGTCGCGCAGCAGCTGCTGGAGGAGGAAGGCCTCCTCGTTGGTGGTCGTCCCGCCGGCCAGCGCGCTGGCGCGGTCGCCGGCCTTCTTGAGGGCCGAAGCGGCGGCGGCGATCGCCTTGTCCCAGCTGGCGGGCAGCAGCTCGGCGCCCTCGCGGACCATCGGCGTGGTGATCCGCTCGTCGGAGTGCACGGCCTGGTAGCTGAAGCGGCCCTTGTCGCACAGCCAGCCGTCGTCGACCTCGGCGTGGTCGCGGCCGAGCACGCGCAGGACGCGGTCGTCGCGGACGGTCAGCTCGACGTTGCACTGCGCGGGGCAGCCGGCGCAGACGGTGCCCGCGCCCTCGATGTCCCACGGGCGCGCGCGGAAGCGATACGCGCGGCTCGTCAACGCACCCACCGGGCAGAGCTCGATGATGTTGCCGCTGAACGGGGCGACGTACGGGTGGCCGTCGAACGTCCCCACGTACGCCGCGGCGCCGCGCTGATGCAGGATCAGCTGGTAGTCCTCGGAGATCTCCTGCGAGTAGCGCACGCAGCGGTAGCAGAGGATGCAGCGCTCGCGGTCGATCGCGATCAGCGGCGAGAGCTCGAGCGGCTTCTTGAAGTGGCGCTTGGGCTCGATGAAGCGGCTCGTCCCGGGACCCCACCCGTAGGTGATGTCCTGCAGCGGGCACTCGCCGCCCTTGTCGCAGACCGGGCAGTCGAGCGGGTGGTTGATCAGCAGGAACTCGACCACCGCGCGCTGCGCGTCATGGACGCGCTGCGTCTGCGTGTGGACGACCATGCCGTCGCGCACCGGCGTCGAGCACGCCGTCTGCAGCTTCGGGATGCCCTCGATCTCGACCAGGCACATGCGGCAGGCGCCGACGGGCTGGCCGAGCTTGGGGTCGTAACAGAAGACCGGGATCTCGACGTCGCCGTTCTTGGCGCCGTCGACCAGCATCACGCCTTCCGGCGCCTGGACCTCACGCCCGTCGAGCGTGAAGGTGATCGTCTTGACCTCGGGGCGCGGCATCAGGCGGCGGCCTCGATCGGCGCGAGCATCGGCTGCGGGCCGGAACCGGCGCCGCGGTTGACCTGCGGGATCGCCGCGCCGAAGCCGTTCTCCTCGCGCTTGGCCTCGATGTAGGCCTCGAACTCGGGCCGGAAGTGCTTGATCATGGAGCCGACGGGCATCGCCATCGCGTCGCCGAGCACGCACAGGCAGTTGCCCATGATCTGCTCGCAGACCGAGGCCATGATGTCCAGGTCCATGGGCGTCGCGTCGCCGTTCTTGATGCGCACGAGCATCTTCTCGGTCCAGTTGGTGCCCTCGCGGCACGGCGAGCACTTGCCGCAGGACTCATGGCGATAGAAGTGCGCGGTCTTGTAGGCGACGTCGACGATCGAGGTCGAGTCGTCGAAGACGATGATCGCGCCCGAGCCGAGCATCGAGCCGGCCTTGGCGAGCGAGTCGAAGTCGTAGGGGAGGTCGAGGACCTCGTCGGTCAGCGGCAGCACCGGCGAGCTCGACCCGCCCGGGAACCAGGCCTTGAAGGTGCGACCGTCCAGTGGTCCGCCCGCGAGGTCGTAGAGGATGTCGCGGGTCTTGGTGCCGAGGACGATCTCGTAGTTGCCCGGGTACTTGATCTGCCCGGAGATCGAGATCAGCTTCGTGCCGGTCGACGTCTCGGTGCCGATCTTGGCGTACTCGGCGCCACCCATGTTGAGGATGATCGGGACGTTCATCAGCGTCTCGACGTTGTTGATCAGCGTCGGACCCTGGTAGAGACCCTGGACGGCCGGGAACGGCGGCTTCAGGCGCGGGTTGCCGCGCTTGCCCTCCAGCGAGTCCAGCAGCGCGGTCTCCTCGCCGCAGATGTACGCGCCGGCGCCACGGTGCACGACGAGGTCGCACGTGTGGTCCGAGCCGAGGATCTTCTCCCCGAGGTACCCCTTGGCCTTGGCCTCGGCGACGGCGGCGTCGAGGATGTCGGCGACGTAGTTGTACTCGCCGCGGATGAAGATGAAGGCCTTCGAGGCGCCGATGCAGTAGGCGCCGATGATGATTCCCTCGATGAGCAGATGCGGGTTCTTCTGCATCAGCTCGCGGTCCTTGAAGGTCCCGGGCTCGGACTCGTCGGCGTTGCAGACGAGGTACTTGTCCATCGTCCCCTTGGGGATGAAGGACATCTTGCGGCCCATCGCGAAGCCGGCGCCACCGCGCCCGCGCACGCCGGAGGCGAGCATCTCGTCCAGGACGGCGCCCGGCTCCATCTTGAGCGCCTTCTTGAGCATCTCGTAGCCGCCGCGCTTGGCGTAGACGTCGAGCGTGTTCAGACCAGGCTCGTCGATGTCCTTGAAGAGAGTGGTGTCGATGTTCGCGATCATCGGTTCCAGTGTTTTGAGGCGGCCTTGCGGCGGGCGAGCTGCTTGTCCTCGAGGACCTCGCGACCGGCCTTGACGTCGTCGCGCAGGCGCTCGATGTCAGCCTTCTCGAGGGGGCCGACGTAGACGTTGTCCACCGAGGCCATCGGGGCGATCTCGCACGCGCCGAGGCACTCGAACGCGCGCACGTTGAAGTCCGGATCGCCGCCGAGGACGTCCTTGGTGTGGGCGTAGATCTCGTCCGCGCCGAGCAGCGAGCACGAGATGTTCGTGCACACGTAGACGTCGGTCTGCCCCTTCGGCGCGAGCTCGAACATGTCGTAGAAGCTCGCGACGGAGACCATGTATGCGGGCGTCAGGCGCATCACGCACGCGGCCTGCTCCATCGCCGTCGGCGACAGCCAGCCGTGCTCGGCCTGGACGATCTTCATCGCCGGGATCGCGGCGGAGCGGATGTCCGGGTACTTGGACATCAGATCCTCGATCGCCGTCCGGATGTGGTCCGGCACGTACGTCGTCGCGGGATCCGGCACGACCGCCGGGTCCTTCGTCAGATCGACGGAGGAGTCCCAGCCGGGAACGCGGGAACCGTGGGCGTAGCGCTTGACCTGGCTCGGATCGATGGCCATTACCGGTCGATCCCTCCGAGGATCGGGTCGAGCATCGCGAGCGCGACGATCAGGTCGGCGATGTAGGTGTCCTGCACCATCGCCGGCAGCGCCTGCAGGTTCACGAAGGAGGGGTCGCGCATGTGCACGCGGGCGGGCTTGGAGGAGCCGTCGGAGCGCACGAAGCAGGCGAGCTCGCCGCGCGGGGACTCGACCGGGTAGTACGCCTCGCCCGGCGGCACGCGGAAGCCCTCGGTCACCAGCTTGAAGTGGTGGATCAGCGCCTCCATCGACGTCGCCAGCTCGTGCCGCGGCGGCAGCGCGTACTTGCGGTCGTTGGTGATGTAGTCGCCTTCGGGCAGCCCGTCGAGCGCCTGGTCGATGATCCTCGTCGACTCGCGCATCTCGGCCATGCGGACGCGGTAGCGGTCGTAGTGATCGCCGACGGTGCCGACCGGGATCTTGAAGTCGAAGTCCTCGTAGGAGGAGTAGGGGTGCGCCTTGCGCAGGTCCCACGGGTTGCCGGCCGCGCGCAGCAGTGGGCCGGTGACGCCGTACTGCAGGAGCGTGTCCGCGTCGACGGCGCCGACGCCGCGCATGCGCTCGAGGACGATCTGGTTCGAGTTGATCAGATTCTCCATCTGATCGATGCGCTTCGGGAACTGCGCCGTGAACGCGCGGACCTTGGCCTCGAAGCCGGCGGGGATGTCCTCCGCCACGCCGCCGACCTGGAAGTAGCGCGGGTGCATGCGCTGGCCGGACGACATCTCGAAGCAGTCCAGGATCAGGTCGCGCTCGCGCCAGCCGTACCAGAACACCGACATCGCGCCGAGGTCCAGGCCGCCGGTCGCCAGCCACAGCAGGTGCGAGGCGATCCGGTTGAGCTCGAGGTGGATCACGCGCAGGTACTGGGCGCGCTTGGGGACCTCGAGGTCCAACAGGGTCTCGACCGCGCCGCAGTAGGCGAGCGCGTTGAAGTAGTAGGACAGGTAGTCCATCCGCTCGACGAGCGGGATGACCTTCCAGTAGGCCTTGTCCTCGCAGTTCTTCTCGATGCCCGTGTGGACGTAGCCGATGATCGGCTTGACGTCGCGCACGACCTCGCCCTCGAGCGTCGTGATCACGCGCAGCACGCCGTGCGTCGCGGGATGGTGCGGACCGAGGTTGAGCGTCAGCAGCTCGTCGTGCTCGGGGTGCTCGAGGTGCGAGAGCTCGACGCTCTGCTCCATCTCGCGATAGGTCAGGCCGGGGATCGCCGACGGGGCCGGCTTGGACGTCACGTCACTCATCGCGCTCCCACCAGGACGGCGTGGTCGTCTCGTTGTGCGTGAAGAGGATCGGTTCGCCGCCGAGCGGGAAGTCGCGCCGCTGCGGATGGCCGACGTAGTCCTCGGGCATCAGGATGCGGCGCATGTCGGGGTGGCCGTCGAAGATCACGCCGAACATGTCGAAGATCTCGCGCTCCTGATGGTCCGCGGTCGGCCAGTCGTGCATGACCGTCGGGACGTGCGGGTGCTCCGTGGACACGCGCAGCTTGACCGTCATGCGGTCGACCTCGTGCATGTCCAGCAGTTCGTACTGGACGCCGAGGCGCGGCTCTTCCGGGAAGTAGTCGACGCCGTGGACCGAGGCGAGGAAGTTGAAGCCCTTCGCGCGCAGGTGCGCGAGCACCTCGCGGATCGAGGACGGCGCGACGGTCAGCGCGGCCTTGTCGCGGAAGAACTCCGTGTTCAGGACGGCGTCCGCGTCCTTCTCGCGCAGTTCGTGGGCGATCAGCTCGAGCCCGGTGGCATCAGGCACCGGGATCGCTCCCTCGGCCGGTCGGCAGTGCGACGTTCGCGACGTTGAGGGCCTCGATGCTCTCCCGGAGCACCTTCGGGTCGAACTCCTCGGTGCCGCGGCCGCCGTAGCGCGAGCGCCAGCCGAGGTCCGGCTTGGCCAGGACCATCGAGCGCAGCTTCAGGATCCCGTACACGAGCGCCTCGGGGCGCGGCGGGCAGCCCGGGATGTGGATGTCGACCGGGAGGAACTTGTCGGCCGGGACGATCGCGTAGTTGTTGAAGACGCCCATCGACGAGCTGCAGGCGCCCATCGCGATCGCCCACTTGGGCTCGAGCATCTGGTCGTACACGCGGCGCACGACCGGGGCCATCTTGATCGAGATCCGGCCCGAGATGATCATCAGGTCGGCCTGGCGCGGGCTGGCGCGGAAGGCCTCGAAGCCGAAGCGCGCGATGTCCATGCGGGCGTTGACCGCGCCCATCATCTCCAGCGCGCAGCAGGCGAGGCCGAACGTGGCGGGCATGAAGGCGTTGCCGCGAGCCCAGTTGGCGGCCTTCTCCATGGTCGTGACCATGAGGCTCTCCTCGACGTGCTTGTCGAGGTCGTCGTTCTCGAGCTCGCCGGCGAGCATGCGGCGGGCGTTGAGCTGGCGGGCCCGGAGCTCGCCGTTGGCGCCCTTGCCCAATGGCTGACGCGTCACTTCCATTCGAGAGCCCCCCTGCGCCACACGTAGATGAAGGCCACGAACAGCAGCACGATGAAGACACTGAGCTCGATCAGCGCGAACGTCCCGAACGCCTTGAGCTGCACGGCGACCGGGAACAGGAAGATCGTCTCGATGTCGAAGAGGATGAAGAGCATCGCCACCAGGTAGAAGCTGATGCCGAAGCGCATCGACTTCGACACATGCGATGGCAGACCACTCTCATAGGGTTCCGACGTCGCCTTACGACGGAACTTCGGCTTGGGGCCCAGGACGCTGTTGAGCGTCGTGAAGACGACCCCGAGACCAACCCCGAGGACCACGAAGACGATCGCCGGCAGATACGCACGGATCACGTCTCGGATTTGTAGCACCTTGTGCGTGGCTGTTACTTAGTGCCAAAGCGCACCTAAAGAGCGCCTTGCGCCCGCGCGGCCAGGACGGCGACGATGAACGCCGACGTCGCCATCACTCCGAGCTCCCGTCGCAGGACCGCCGTGACGAACGCGACCTGCTCCTCCTGCGGCAGCTTCGCGACGTCGGCGCCGCTCTCGAGGTCGCGCTTGTCCAGGAGGGTTTGCGTGGCCAACAACTTGAGCTGCTCGGCCAAGAACGCGACCGCGATCGGTGTCAGTCCGTAGACCAGATGCAGCCGCGGGAGATCCTTGCCGTCGAGCAGCAGCGCGGCGCCGATCACGGCCTCGACCATGATCAGGCCCTGGCCGCCTCGCAGCAGCCACCAGAACGGCTTCGGGTTGGCGCGTAGAAGCCAGGCGATGCCGCCGAGCGCCGCCGCGGCGACGTTGAGGCCGATCGCGATCCAGCCGAGGGTGGTGTGGACGTCGGTCATCAGCGGTACTCGCCGCGGAACCAGACCAACGGCTCCCCCGTGCCCGCCTCGGCGGCGGTGACCGCGCCGATGCCGATCGTGTGGTCGCCGCCGGGGATCAGCTCCTGCAGCGTGCAGCCCACCCACGCGAGCACGCCGTCGATCACCGGGATGCCGTCGTGCACGGAATGTTGCACGCCGGCGAACTTCTCCACCTCCGGCGCCTTGGAGGCGAACAGGCGCGCCAGGTCCTCCTGGCCCGCTGCGAGGACGTTGACCCCGAAGCGCCGGTGCTCGCGGATCGGCGGCAGCGTGCGGGCGTCGTTGGCGAAGCAGACGAGCAGCAGCAGCGGGTCCAGCGAGAGCGAGCAGACGGCGTTGGCGGTCATGCCCACCGGGCCGGCCTCGGCCGTGGCCGTCACCACGGTCACGCCGGTCGTGAAATGACCCATCACGGCGCGGAAGCGCTGGGGGGCGACGGTGTCCATCATCCGACCACCAGCGTGCCGTACATGCCGAGCTCCTCGTGGTTGGCCAGCACGCAGTACATCGTGTAGGTCCCGCGGCTGATCTTGAAGCTGCGGGTCTTGGACTCGCCGGGCTGGAGCGTCTGGAAGGCCAGGACGTTGCGGCCCGTCCGGGTGCGGATCCTCAGCGTGTGACCGAGCCGGCCGCGATTGGTGACCGTCACGGTCTCCTCCCCGCTCGGAACGCGGAGGTTCTGCGGGCGGATCAGGTAGTCGTCGAGCGTCAAGTCGAAGTGGCGCGACGGCTCGCGCACGGCCGAGCCCGAGCCGCCGCACGCGGCGAGCGCCAGGGCGCAGAGGGCGAGGACGAGCGGGGTGAGGGTCCTGACGGGCATCGGTCCCCTATGCTGTCGCACCCGATGACGAGGGCTCGCCGTGTGCTGCTGATCGCCGTTTCGCTCGCCGCGACCGCGGGGGGCGTCGTCGCCTGCGGTGAGGAGGGAATCTCCTCGAGCTTGCCGCCGGAGCAGCATGCTGCTGCCGGACTCTTCGCCGAGCGCTGCGGTGGATGCCACACCCTCAGCGTGGCGGGTACCCAGGGCTCCGCCACCAATGTGCGGACCCGGGAGTACAAGGACGGCCCGAACTTCGACCAGCGCAAGGTCACCAAGAACTGCGCGCTGTACGCGATCCGCAACGGCGGCTTCTCCTCCGGCCCGATGCCGCAGAACATCGTCGTCGGCGCGGAGGCCCAGGCGCTGGCCGAGTTCCTCGCGGAGTTCTCCGGGTCCGACGTGCACCTTCCGCCGGGCGCGACGACGCCGCCCGACTGCCCGCCCGCGGGGTAGACGCGTGCTCGACCTCAGGGCGATCGCCCGCGATCCGGAGCCTGTGCGGGCCGCGTTGGCGCGGCGTCGCGACGGGTCCGACGAGCGGCTGCTGCAGGCGCTGGCGGCGCGTGAGCGGCTCAACGCGGTGCTGCCGGAGCTCGAGGAGACGCAGGCGCGGCGCAATGCCGGCGCGAAGGCGATCGGGGAGGCCAAGCGGACCGGCGCGGACGCCTCCGAGGCGATCGCCGAGATGCAGACCGTCAGCGCCCGCGTCAAGGAGCTGGCGGCCGAGAAGGATGAGCTCGAAGCGCGCGTCACAGAGCTCAACCACTCGCTGCCGAACCCGCCCGATCCGACCGCCGCCGACGAGGACACGACGCTTCGCGAGTGGGGTTCGAACAAGCCTGAAGGCCCGGATCACCTCGAGATCGCGGGCGCGATGATCGACATGGAGGCCGGGTCGAAGACCTCCGGCTCGCGCTTCGCGTACCTCAAGGGCGACCTCGTCTTCCTCGAACTGGCGCTGGTGCGCTGGGTGATGGAGATCCTGCGCGGGCACGACTTCGAGCCCGTCATCCCGCCGGTGCTGGTCAAGGAGCAGGCGCTGTTCGGCACCGGTTTCCTGCCTGACACCGAGCAGCAGATCTACCGTCTGGCGGATGACCCGCTGTACCTGACGGGGACGTCCGAGGTCCCGCTGGCATCGCTGCACGCGGGCGAGATCATGGACGTGCTGCCGCGCCGCTACGCGGGCTTCTCGCCCTGTTTCCGGCGCGAGGCGGGGGCCGCCGGCAAGGACACGCGCGGCATCTTCCGCGTGCACCAGTTCGACAAGGTCGAGATGTTCTCGTTCGTGGACCCGGCGGACTCGCTGGCCGAGCACGAGCGGCTGCTGAGCATCGAGGAGGAGATCCTCCAGGGGCTCGGCATCCCGCATCGCGTCGTGAACATCGCGGTCGACGACCTCGGTTCCAGCGCGGCCAAGAAGTACGACCTCGAGGCGTGGCTTCCCTCGCAGCAGCAGTACCGCGAGCTGACGTCGACCTCGAACACGACGGACTTCCAGGCCCGCCGCCTCGACATCCGCCATAGACCGTCCCGCCCACCCGGCAAACCCGAGCACGTCCACACGTTGAACGGCACGGCGGTCGCGGTCGGCCGGACGCTGATCGCGCTGATGGAGAGCCACTACGACGGCTCCGGCGTCGCCGTGCCCGAGGTGCTGCAGAGGTGGGGAGCGCCTGAGCGGCTGGGTTGAGCTCGAGGGCGCCGTCAACGTCCGCGACGTCGGCGGCCTCCCGCTGTCGGGCGGCGGCAGCACCGCCTCGGGCGTGCTGTTGCGCTCGGACAACCTGCAGGACCTCACGGCCGGTGACATCGCCGCGCTGTCCGCGCTGGGCCTGAGCCGCGTCGTCGACCTGCGCACGACCTTCGAGGTCGAGTCCGAGGGTCCGGGGCCGCTGGTGGGCCAGGTCGAGATCCGCCACCGCTCCGTCTATCCGGAGAAGGGCGAGACCACCGACGTGATCATCTCGGCCGAGGACGGCGAGCACCCCGCCGCGACCTGGTACCTCTCCTACCTGCGCCACCGGCCTGACTCGGTGGTGGGCGCGCTGAACGACATCGCCGATGGTCCTGGCGCCGTGCTGGTCCACTGCGCGGCGGGCAAGGACCGCACCGGCGTCGTCGTCGCGCTGGCGCTGGAGGTCGCGGGCGTGCCGCGCGAGGAGATCCTCGCCGACTACCTGCTCACCGGCGAGCGGATCACGGCGATCATGCGCCGCCTGCGCGCCTCACCGACCTACGCCGCCGACCTCGAGCCCTACACCGACCAGTCCCGCATGCCCCGCGCCGAGGCGCTCGAGGGCGTCTTCGACGCGCTCGACCGCCAATTCGGCGGCGTCGCGGGCTGGCTCGAGGCACACGACTTCGACCCAGCCCCGCTGCGCGAACGCCTCACACGAGAGCGAACACCCGGCTAGGCGACCCGGTCCCGTCGACGAGCTTCAGCGGCGCGACGACGACGATCGCGCCCTGAGGCGGCAGCTCGGCGAGGTTGGCCAGCTGGGTCAGGCCGTACTTGCCGGCTCCGAGCAGGAAGTGGTGGACGGGGAACGGCGGGTCGAAGGAGTGGGCGGCGCCCGCGTCGGTGCCGACGGTCTCCACGCCCACGCCCACGATCGGCGACGTCTCCGCCAGCCAGCGCGCGGCCTCGACGTCCGGGCCGGGCGTCTGGGCGCCGTTGAGGAACGCCTCCTGGTCGTGGGCGCGAGCGTCCCAGCCGGTGCGCAGGAGCAGCCAGCCGCCGGGCGGGAGCGGCCCGTGCTCGTTCTCCCAGCGCTGGATGTCGTCCAGCGTGAGCAGGTAGTTCGGGTCGGCGGCGGACTCGGCGGACTTGTCGATCACCGCGGCGGGGGCGACGAGCTTGGACGGCGCCACGGACGCGACGTCCTCGCCGTCGCGGCCGGTGATCCAGTGGATCGGGGCGTCGAAGTGGGTGCCGACGTGCTCGCCGAGGCTCAGCGTGGTCCAGGCCCAGGCGGGGCCGGCGTCGTCGAAGCGGCTGATGTCCTCGCGCGACAGGCCGGGCGTGTTCGCGAACGGCGGCGGCAGCTGCAGCACCGGCGTGTTCTCGCTCAGCGGCTGGGTCAGGTCGACGACGCGGACGGAGCCGTCGGCCAGCGCCGATGCGAGCGACGCAAGGGATTCAGTGGCCACGAAATGCCTCCTCTAGCCATTCGGCACAGATGTCGGGATCGACTTTGGCGTCCAGTACGAGCGGGCGGTCGCGGTTCGGCAGCCACTCGCGCACGGCATCCAGGTCCTCGACCGAGCGCGCGGTGACGCCGCGGCAGCCCGCCGCCTCGGCCAAAGCGGCGAAGTCGGTGGGCGGGAACTGGGCGAGCTCGACCGGAATGCCCATCGGGCGGAAGTGGTGGACCTCGGCGCCGTAGGCCGCGTCGTCGTAGACCACGACGAGCATGTCCGGCTTCTCGCGGCCGAGCGTCTCCAGGTCGGGCAGCGACATCATCAGACCGCCGTCGCCGACGGCGCACACGGTCAGCCGGTCGGGCCGCGCGACCGCGGCGCCGATCGCGTTCCCCAGCGCGAGCCCGACGCACTGGAACGCCTGCGGGAACACGAAGCCCTGGGCGTCGGGGACGCCGAGGTACATCGACGGGTAGCCCATGAACGCGCCCGAGTCCACGACGACGGTCCGCTCGGCCGGGAGCAGCTCGTCCAGCGCGATGCTCAGGTCGCGTGGGTCGAGCCAGTCACGCGACGCCTCGTACGGCACGTCCCGCCACGCGCCGCCCGCGATCTCGGCGGCCAGCGCGATGCTGCGGCGGGCGGCGCCGCCCACGTCGACCTCGCCGCGCCGGGCGGTCAGCGCCGCGATCAGCGCCTCGGCGGTCTCCCGCGCGTCGCCGACGAGCCCGTGGTCGACCGGCCGGTGGGCGCCGATCGCGTCCGCGTCGCGGTCGACCTGCACGAGCTGCGCGTTCGCGACCAGCGCCCCGTGACGCGTCGTCCACGCGTTCAGCGAGGCGCCGAACGCCACGATCAGGTCGGCCTCGCCGATCAGCTTCTGGCCCGTCGGCGTGGCGAAGCCGCCGCTGATCCCCACCGCGAACGGGTCGTCGCCGAAGAGCCCGTTGGCCACCGCCGAGGTGGCCAGCAACGCGCCGCTGAGCTCGCCGAGCCGCCGCAGCGCCGGCCCCGCCCCGCTCAGCACCGCCCCGCGCCCCGCGATCAGCACCGGCCGTTGGGCGCGCACGAGCAGCTCCGCGACCGCGAGCACGTCGGCCGGCCGGACCGGCGGCAGGTCCGCCCACGGCCGTGGGTCGGTCAGCTCGACCTCGGCCGCCTGCACGTCGAGCGGGAGGTTGAGGACGACCGCGCGCCGGTCGACGACCGCGGTGCGGACGGCGCGGGTGACGTCGGCGACGGCGGTCGCGGCGGAGTGGACCCGCTCGGGCACCGCGCCGACCGAGCGCGCGAGCGCGTCCTGGTCGATCTTGAAGTTCGAGCGCAGCTGCGCGGCGGGCGTGTCGGCCGCCAGCAGCACCAGCGGCGTGCGCGACTTCGCCGCCTCCGTCAGCCCGGTCAGCGCGTTGGTCAGCCCGGGCCCCTGATGGACCGAGGCGACCCCGAGCCGGCCGGACACCCGCGCGTAGCCGTCGGCCATGCACAGCGCCCCGGTCTCGTGGCGCGCCGACACGAACCGCCCGCCGGCCGCCACGATCGCGTTCGTGACGGCCAGGTTCCCGCTGCCCATGAGGCCGAACACGACGTCGCCGCCGAGGCGGTGCAACGTCTGGCCGATCGCCGAGGAGACAAGCACGCCGCGCAACGGTACCCTTGCGCCCTTCATGAGGCGCTCCGCCCCGGTCTTCCTGCTTGCCGCGATCCTGCTGGTCGTGGCCATGGGCCCCTGGGCGGCGCCGATCCTGGTCATCGCCGCGCTGCTGCTGACGGGCCGGTACGTCGGCGAGGAGGTCATCCTCGCCGTCCACCGCGCGCTCGCCGAGCGGGTCCGCGCCGCGAAGGTCCTCTGGTCGCGCCGTCACTCGACGGCGCTGGTCTCGCTGTTGGAGCGCGCCCCGCGCGCCCCGCGTGGTCCGCCGGCTCTCGCCGTCTGACCCCAATCCGACAGCGAAAACCAAGATCTAGGAGCAAGACCAATGTCGCGTACGCGCGTCTCCGTCGTCGCGGGCCTCACCGGGCTCGCCATCGCCGCCCCTGCGGCTCAGGCCCATGTCACGCTCAACCCCCGCTCGGTCGTGGCGAACTCGTTCGCCCGCGTCGACGTCCGGGTCCCGAACGAGCGTGACGAGGCCTCCACCAAGACCGTCGTCGTCTACTTCCCGAGCGGGTTCTACTCGGCCTCGACCAAGCGCGTCTGGGGCTGGACCGCGAAGGTCTCGATGCGCAAGCTGGCGACCCCGGTCAAGAGCGATGACGGCGACATCACCGAAGAGGTCGCGAAGGTCACGTGGCGCCCGACCTCCAAGGCGGGCTGGATCCTCCCCGGCCAGTTCGAGGAGTTCGGCCTCTCCATGCGGATCCCGAACAAGCCGAACTCGGTCCTGACCTTCCCCGCCCGCCAGACCTACAGCAACGGCGAGGTCGTCAACTGGAACGGCGCCGCCGGCGCCGAGACCCCCGCCCCGACGCTGACCGTCACCGCGCCCGTCACCGCGGTCGCCGCGCACACGCCGCTCAAGAGCGTCACGCCGAAGCGCAACTCGACGCAGACCAAGGCCGTCAAGGAGGTCCGCGCGACCTTCAAGGCGAAGATGCAGACCGGCACGATCTCGCTCACGACCGCCAACGGGCACGTCTTCGAGCTCAAGTCCAACGGGCTGATGTCGTCCAACAAGGCCGTCCTGCGCGCGGTGCCCAAGACCGCGCTGGGGAGCGGCAGCTACAAGGCCTCGTGGCGCGCCCGCGCCGGCGACGGCCACTCCGAGAAGGGCAGCTGGACGTTCAAGGTGAAGCTCTAGCCTGAGGAGGGATGCGAAGCGCGGCGCCATGGCTTGGACTCGGCGCCGCCACCGCGATCCTGGCGCTCGCGCTGAGCGCGGTCGGCTTCCCGTCGCCGACGCTCTTCGCGGCGCTGCTGGTCGGGCTCGCCTTCGCCCTCGCACGGCCGCGGGCAGGCCTCGCGCCGCCGAGCTGGAGCTTCCTCGCCGCGCAGGCGGTCGTGGGTGTCACGCTCGGTGCGTACATGCGGTCCGAGGCGCTGACGGCGGCCGCGCACGACTGGCTGCCGGTCACGCTCGTGAGCGCGGCCACGCTGGGCATCAGCATGGCCGCGGGGCGCGTCCTGGCCCGCTACACGGCGCTCGACGTGCCGACCGCGACGCTCGGGATGATCGCCGGCGGCGCGTCCGGCATCGTCACGATGGCCGACGACCTCGGCGGCGACGACCGCCTCGTCGCCTTCATGCAGTACCTGCGGGTGCTCGTCGTCGTGCTGCTGACGCCGCTGCTGATCGCGGCCTTCGGCGGCGGGTCGGGGGGAGCGACCGCCCACGAGGCCGCGTTCGGTGAGGTCACCGACTGGCTGCTGACCGCCGCGATCGCGGTCTTCGGCGCGCTCGCAGCGCGGCGGCTGAACGTGCCCGCGGGCACCCTGCTCGGCCCGATGCTCGTCGCAGGCGCCCTCACGCTCGCGGGCGTCGGGTTCGCCGTCCCGCCGGTCGTGCGCGAGCTCGCGTTCGCGTTGATCGGGCTCCAGGTCGGCCTGCGCTTCACGGTCGCCACCGTGAAGCTGCTCGGCCGGCTGATCTTCCCGGTGCTCGGCGCGGTCTTCGCGCTGCTGATCGGCTGTGCCGGGCTCGCCGTCGTGCTGACGCTGACCACCGACGTCACGTTCCGCGACGCGTACCTCGCGACCACGCCCGGCGGCCTCTACGCCGTGCTCGCGGTGGCCGTCGGCGCGGGCGCGAACACCACGTTCATCCTCGCCGTGCAGATCCTGCGCCTGTTGGTGGCGGTGCTGCTGGCGCCGCTGGCCGTGCGCCGGATCGCCCGCGCGGGTAGACCCGTCGGATGACCGAGATCCCCAAGGACCCGCCGCCCACCGAGGCTGGAGAGCCGGAAGAGGACGATCAGCCGATGGGCCCGCCGGCCGAGCTGGATCCGGAGGACGCGCCGCTCCCCGGGCTGCCCGAGAAGGAGCCGCCCGCGTCCGAGTGACGCTGCGTGTACCAGAACCAGATCAGGCCGCCGACGCACAGCGTCACGGCCACGAACAGGTTCAGCCGCAGTCCGAGGAAGTGCTTGGCCGGGTCGACGCGGATCAGCTCCGCGAAGATCCGGAACGCGCTGTAGCCGGCGACGTAGAGCGCAAAGAGACCCGGTGGTCGGACGCGGCCCGTGAGCCTGACCAGGACCCCGGCCAGCGCGAGGTTCCAGATGATCTCGTAGAGGAAGACCGGGTGGAACGTGGCCTGGTCGGCGTACTGCGCGGGCCGGTGCTCGGGGTCGATCTCCAGGCCCCAGGGCAGGTCGGTCGGCTTGCCGAACAGCTCCTGATTGAACCAGTTCCCGACGCGCCCGATCGCCTGCGCCACCAACAGCGCGGGCGCGCCGGCGTCCATGAACTCGGCCACGTTGGCGCCGTTGCGCTTGACCCGCCACAACCCGACGGCGACGCCGAGCGCGATCCCGCCCCAGATCCCGAGCCCGCCCTTCCAGACCGCGAACGGCCCCCACCACGTGTGCGGGACCTCGTCCCAGCTCGTGGCCAGGTGGTAGAGCCGCCCGCCGATCAGGCCCGCGGGAAAGCCCCACAGCGCGACCTCGTCGACGAGCTGCGGATCGCCCTTCCAGCGTCGTTTGGTGATGACCACCGCGACGATCACCGCGATGGCGTACATCAGCCCATAGGCGTGGATGTCGAGCGGGCCGATCGAGATCGACCCGCGCGACGGGCTGGGAATGCTCAGGAGGGGTAGATGCAGAACGCCTCGTGGCTGCGGTTGAAGCAGACCATGCCCTGGAGACGGTGCTCGGCGTCCACCACGGGGATCCGGGTCATGTCTTCGTCCTCGACGAGCGCCATCGCGGTCGCGACGGGGTCGTCCGGCGTGACGCGCGGGGGATCGGCGTTGACGTGCGGGCCGATGGCGCCGTCATCGGTGTCCGGCAGGTCGGCGGGCGTCAGGGTGCCGAGGAACCGGTCGCCGTCGGTGACGAGCAGCAGTTTTTTGCGCGGGGTGAAGAACGCGCGGGCGTCGGCGAGCGGCATGTCGGGCCCGACGCTCTCGGCCCCGACCATCATCACGTCTGAGACGCTCGGCCCGGCCTCGTCGAGCGGGATGTGGATCGTCGAACTCATGGCTCTCCGAAGTGTGGCGCACGCTTGTCGAGAAACGCCAGCACGCCCTCGCGGCCGTCCGGCGCGGCGGAGAGGCCGGCGATCGTGTGGGCCTCGTCCTCGAGCTGCTTGCTGAACGTCGTCGTCGACGACCAGCGCAGGAGCCGCTTGACCGCGCCGTGCGCGCCGATCGCGCCCTGGGCCAGGCGTCGCGCCAGCTGCTCGGCCTCGGCGTCGAGGTCGTCATCGGGCACCACGCGGGTGACGATCCCGAGCTCCTGCGCCCGCGCCGCGGTCAGGCGCTCGTTGAGCAGCGCGAGTTCCATCGCGCGGCGATGTCCCACGATGCGGGGGAGGGTCCAACTCGCGCCGCCGTCCATGCTGAAGCCGATCGCCGTGTACGCGACCGTGAAGTGCGCCGACTCCGCGGCGAGCACGAGGTCGGCCGCGATCGCGATGCTCATCCCGCCCCCGGCCGCCGCCCCGCGGACGACGCTGATCACGGGCGCGTCGAGCTCCGCCAGCGCCTCGATCCCCGCGTGCATCGTGCTCGCGAGGCCGTAGACGGCGTCGGACACGTCGTCGCCGGCATCGTGCATGAACCGCAGATCGCCGCCGACGCTGAAGTTCTTGCCCGCCGCCTTCAGCAGCACGGCGCCTACGTCATCGCGCTCGTCCAGGCTCTCGGCGGCATCGCGGAATGCGTGCATCAGCGCGGGATCGAGCGCGTTGGCCGCCTCGGGGCGGTTGAGCGTCAACGTCGCGACGCGGTCCTCGACGGAGAGCGTCACAGGCTCGCTCATGGTTCCAGCACCACCTTTCCGGTCGCACCGCGTTCGTCGATGAGCTTCAGCGCCTCCGAGGCCTGCTCGAGCGGCAGCCTGGCGCCGACGACGGGCTGGATGTGGCCGGCGGCGATCAGCTCGTCGAGCTTGGCCGCGATCTCCCCGATCACCTGCGGCCGCCTGGTGATGTAGGCGCCCCAGCCGGCACCCACGACGTCGATGTTGTTCAGCAGCAGGCGGTTGACCTTGACCTCGGGGATCGAGCCGCCGGTGAAGCCGACCACGACCAGCCGCCCGTCCTGGTTGAGCGAGCGCAGGCTGTCGGTGAACCGGTCGCCGCCCACCGGATCGACGATCAGGTCGGCGCCGCCGAACTCCTTGACCGCGTCCTTGAAGCCGTCGGCGCGGACGACCTCGTCGGCGCCCGCGTCGCGCGCGACGGCTTCCTTGGCATCGGTGGAAACGACCGCGATCGTCCTCGCGCCGAGGCCCTTGGCGACCTGCAGCGTGGCCGTTCCCACCCCGCCGGCGGCGCCGTGCACGAGCACCGTCTCGCCTGCCTGCAGGCGCCCGCGGTTGACCAGCGAGAAGTACGCCGTGTGGTAGTTGAGGATCAGCCCCGCGCCCTGTGCGAAGTCGAGCGCGTCGGGCAGCTTGAAGGTGAAGTGCGCCGGCGCGACGGCGACCTCCGCGAACCCGCCGAGCATCGGGAACGCCGCGACCCGGTCGCCCGCCTCGAACCCGTGCGCCGTCTCCTTGACGGTGCCCGCGACCTCGCTCCCGGGCACGAATGGCAGCTCCGGCTTGATCTGGTACGCCCCGCGCGTCTGCAGCACCTCGGGGAAGGAGACGCCGGCCGCCCGGACGTCGATCACGACGCCGTCACCGCCGGGCTCCGGGATGTCCACGAGCCTCAGCGCCGACCCGGGGCCGCTGAGCTCGACGATCTGGATCGCCCGCATTCGGCGAAGACTACGGGCCTCGATCCGCCGTTTGGCACCAACCGCCGCCGCTGCACGCGTGCAGCTGTTCCGCCTGCGCCGCGAGCTGCGCCTGGCGCGCCGGCGAGAGCGTCCCGAAGACGTTGACGCGTTCGTCCGGGTCGGTCGTCAGGTCGTAGTACTCGGGCGCGAACCGCGGGCTGTCGAACTGGACGTAGAGCGCGTCCGGGAAGCGCAGGGCGACGTAGCTCGGCGGCTTGCCCTGCCGTGGGCCCTGGAAGTCCGGGTCGGCGACCTCGGTGTAGGCGCCGCGGTGCTCGACGAGCGTCATCGTGCGCCAGCTCGCCGGCGTCGTCCCGCGCAGGAACGGCACCAGCGAGCGGCCTTCGACGCGCGAGCCGATCGGCGCTCCCGCGAGCTCCTGGAAGGTCGGGCGCAGGTCGACGTTCGCGGCGAGATCGCGCACGCTCGTATTCGGCGGGACGCCGGGGCCGACGACCACCAGCGGCACCCGCACGTCGTGGTCCCATGCGGTCTGCTTGCCGGGCGTCAGCCGCCGCTCGCCCATGTGGTAGCCGTTGTCGGAGCTGAAGACGAAGTAGGTGTTCTGGGCGACGCCCAGGGCGGCGAGCTGGGCGCGCAGCTCGCCGATCATGCGGTCGACGGCCTGGACGGACTGGGCGCGCAGGCGGAACTCGGAGTCGATGCCGGCGATCTCCAATGGCGAGAGCGGTGTGGTCGACAGCCACGCGGGGGCGGGGGAGAGCTGCGGGGCGTCGAACAGCGCCGTGCGCGGGGCGATCAGGCCGGGGAAGGCCTCCCCGTCGCGCGGCGCAGGGGTCGACGGCGCGTGCGGCGCGTAGGTGGAGAGCTCGACCAGGAACGGCTTGCCGTCGGCGACGGCTCGCGCCACGAACGCCTGGCCGAAGCCGGAGATGACGTCCGTCAGGTAGTCCTCCGGCATGGTGCCGTACCGGGCGATCCTCGGCCGTCCGCGGTACGGCTTGACCGCGAGCGTGTAGTCGAACTCGCGATACGCCTGGCCGCCGACCGCCCACGCCGACCAGCCCGGTGGCACGTAGGGGCGCGCGCCGTCGGTGCGGGTGAACGGGAAGTAGCCGTTGAGGTACTTGCCGAACAGCGCGGTCCGGTAGCCGCTCCGCTGGAGCGCGGTCGCGAACGTGCTCTTCTCCTCGACCGGGTGGAACGCGCCGAACCCGCCGTCGGCGCCCATGTTCTTGAGCACGCCGGTGCTGTGCGGATAGCGGCCGGTGAAGATCGATGCGCGCGACGGGCAGCACAGCGAGTCGGTCACCACGTAGCGCTCGAACGTCATCCCCTCCCGCTGCAGCCGCTGGACCTGCGGCATGTACGGGATCAGGTTCCAGGAGAGGTCGTCGGTCAGCACGAAGACGATGTTCGGCCGCGTCTGAGCCGCCGCGGGCGGGGCGAACAGCGCGAGCAGGAGGGCGACCAGCGGCAGCACGCGGGGCATGTGACAATCAGTGGCGGCGAATCGGAAAAGGAGACGGAATGAGCGCGACCGCAGTGAACGAGCGCCTGGCTGCGCTGACGGCGGCGGGGACGAGCATCTGGCTGGACCAGCTTTCACGGGGCTTGATCGAATCAGGTGAGCTTGCACGGATGGTGCAAGAGGAGTCGCTGCGCGGCGTGACCTCCAACCCGGCGATCTTCGAGAAGTCGATCCTCGGCTCCGCCGACTACGACGCAGAGCTCAAGGCGCTGGCCGACGAAGGCAAGACTGCACGCGAGATCTACCGCTCGATGGCGCTGCACGACGTGCAGGCCGCGTGCGATGTGCTGCGCCCGGTGTACGACGCCACCGGCGGCGTCGACGGCTACGTGTCCTGGGAGGTCGCGCCGCGGCTGGCCCACGACACCGAGGGCACGCTCGAGCAGGGCCGGATGTACTGGGACCTCGTCGACCGCCCGAACCTGATGATCAAGATCCCGGCGACCGAGGAGGGCATGCCGGCGATCGAGCAGGCGCTGTTCGACGGGCTGAACATCAACGTCACGCTGCTCTTCAGCGTCGCCGCCTACGAGAAGGTCATGGAGGCGTACATCCGCGCGATGGAGCGCCGGGTCGAGGCCGGCAAGCCGCTGGACCGGCACTCGGTCGCGTCGTTCTTCGTCTCGCGTGTGGACACCGAGGTCGACAAGCGCCTCGAGGCCGCGGGCAACAAGGAGCTGCAGGGCACGGCCGGCCTGGCCAACGCCCGCGCGGCGTACAAGGCGTTCGAGAAGGTCTTCGGCGGCGAGCGCTTCGCCGCGCTGCGCGAGGCCGGCTGCCCGGTCCAGCGCCCGCTGTGGGCGTCGACGGGGGTCAAGAACCCCGCCTACCCGCCCACGCTGTACGTCTGGGGGCTCGTCGGTCCCGACACCGTCAACACGATGCCGCTGCCGGTCGTGCAGGCCGCGGGCTCCGAGGGCGGTGTGACCGGCCCGACCGCCGCCGACGATCCGGCCCCGACGCTGTCGGCGCTCGCCGACGCCGGCATCGACATGGACGACGTGACCGATCAGCTGCTGCGCGAGGGCATCGACGCGTTCAAGGTGCCGATGCAGAAGCTGCTGGACGGGATCGAGGCGAAGCGGGCAGAGATCGCAGGCTGAACCCTTCGGGCAGCTCCAGGTCGTTCGCGGCCAGGAGCTGCTCGTCGGAGAGGATCTCGCGGGTCGGGCCGTCGGCGACGATCCGGCCCGCGGACAGCAGCACCGAGCGCTCGCACAGCATCGCCGCCAGCGGCAGGTCGTGCGTGACGATCACCAGCGTGCGGTCGATCGCGTCGAGCGTCTCCATCAGCTCCCGCCGCGTGCGCGGGTCGAGGTTCGCGCTCGGCTCGTCGAGCACGAGCAGGCTCGGGTCCATCGCGAGCACGCTCGCGATCGCGACCCGCCGGCGCTGGCCGAGGCTGAGCTGGTGCGGCGCGCGGTCGGCGTGCTCGCTCATCCGGACGGCGTTCAGCGCTCGCGTGATGCGGTCCTCGACCTCGGGCTTGGAGAAGCCGAGGTTGAGCGGCCCGAACGCGATGTCCTCACGGACCGTCGGCATGAACAGCTGGTCGTCGGGGTCCTGGAAGATCAGGCCGACGCGGGCGCGCAGATCGCGGACGTCGTCGTGGCCGACCCGCAGGCCCGCGACCTCGAGCTCCCCGGTGCCTTGCAGGAGCGCGTTGAGATGCAGCATCAGCGTCGTCTTGCCGGCGCCGTTCGGGCCGAGGACGGCGACGCGCTCGCCGTGCTTGATGTGCAGGTCGAGGCCGTCGAGGCCTCTGACGCCGTTCGGGTAGGTGAAGCGCAGGTCGCGGGCGTGGATGGCGCAGCTCATAGGAGGATCCGGGTGGCGAGGAGGGGCGTGGCCAGGGCGGTGAGGAAGAGCGTGTCGGTGCGGGTGAAGGCGAGCGTGTTCAGGCGGGGCATCGTCTGCCGCCAGCCGCGGGCCAGCATCGCCAGGTGCACGCGCTCGGCGCGCTCGTAGGTCCTGAGGAACAGCGCGGTCGCGACGCGGCCGATCGCCTGCGCCTGGAGGGCGTGGCGGGGCGCGTAGCCGCGGGCGGCGAGGGCCGAGCGCATCCGCTGGACCTCGTCGAGGATCGTGAACAGGTAGCGGTACATGAACGCCGCGATCAGGACGAGCAGCTTCGGCGCCCGGAGACGCTCGAGCGCGTGCAGGACGTCGGGGAAGCTCGTCGTCGCGCCGAGCAGGACGGCGCTCGTCGTGCCGATCAGCGCCTTCGAACCGGTGTTCACGAACGTGCTCAGGCCGTGCTCGGAGAACGGGATGAAGAGCGCGACGAAGAGGATCAGGGGGAGCACGACGCGGGTTCTGGAGACGATCGTGCGGGCGGGGATGTGGGCGGCGATCGCGATGCTCAGCTGCGCCGCCGCGCAGGCCACGAAGACCGGCCAGGCATGCAGCGGCGCCGAGACCGCGACCACGGTGATGCCGAGCAGGCCGAGCAGCTTCGCCCGCGGGTCCAGGCGATGGACCGGGCTGTCCCCGACCACCCCGGTATGGAGGTGCGCGCCGCTCATGCGAGCGTCGGGCGCCTCCGCGCGGCCTTGACGAGCAGCAGGCCGGCGCCGAAGACGATCAGCGTGCCGGTGAAGCCGGCGAGGCCCTTGGCGACGCGCGCGTTGTGGACGCCCGGGAAGGCATAGCCGGCGATCGGGCCGTCCTGGCTCTTGCCGGCGTCGATGAAGGCGTGGTCCTCGGCGACGCGGTTGAGCCCGTCGGGTGCGGTCGACGCGAACGGCGACGCGGCGGTGGCGAGCCCGATCGCGAGCGCGAGGGCCAGGATCGTGAACAGCTTCATGCCGCCACCGCGATCCGGCCGCGGACGAGGTCCGGGCGGGTGGACAGGACGGCGCTCACGGCGGCGACGGTGACGATCGCCTCGCCGACGCCGATCAGCGCGTGGGTGGCGAGCATCGCCGGCAGGACCGTGCCGAGCGGGACCGTGCCGGAGATCGCGAGCTCGAACGAGGTCGCGGTCGCGCCGAGCATCACGGCCAGCCAGGCGCCGATCGCGGTGATCGGCAGGATCTGCTTGGGCGCGAGGTGGCGGGCGAAGTGCATCATCCCGCCGACCGCCAGGGCACCGATCACCCCCATGTTGAGGATGTTCGCCCCGAGCGCGGTGACGCCCCCGTCGGCGAACACGAACGCCTGCACCCCGAGCACGACGGCCAGCGTCAGACACGCCAGCCACGGGCCGAGCAGGACCGCCGCCAGGGCCGCGCCGAGGAAGTGCCCGCTCGTCCCGCCCGCGACCGGGAAGTTGAGCATCTGCGCCGCGAACACGAACGCCGCCGTGACGCCCAGCAGCGGCACCCGCCGCTCGTCGAGGTCGCTGCTGGCCTTGCGCAGGCCGACGCCGACGGCCACCGCAGCCGGAACGGCGCACGCGAGGGCGACGTCGGTGGTCAGGAAGCCGTCAGGAATGTGCATGTGACTGGTCTCTCTCGGGGGTGCTGTGCAACTGCAAGTCTTTCGCATCTGGGGCCGCGTTGCGCATGTCCTCCATTGCGCGCTTGGCGCCGCCGCGGTTGTAAGGCTTGTTGCGACATGGATGCAGCAAGCCTCCGGCGCGCGGTCGCGACCGACCTCGACGCCCTGATCGCGCTCGCCGAGCGCCCCGAGATCGCGCGCACGCTCGCGTGGGATGCCGCCGAGACCCTGCGGCGCGCGCTGTCGTCGGCTTCGGGCGAACTGCTGGTCGTCGAGGTCGACGGCGGCTTCGCGGGCGGCGTGCGCTGGGAGCTCGTCAACCGCCGCTCGCGGATCACCGAGATCCGCACGCTGATGCTCGATCCGGCGGTTCAGGGCCGCGGGTTGGCGGTGCGGGTCGTGCGCGAGCTCTGCGATCGGCTGTTCGACGTCCACGGCATACACCGCGTCGAGGCCGAGGTGATGGGGATCAACGACGCCGCCCGCGGCGTCTTCGAGCGAGCGGGATTCGTTCTGGAGGGCGTCCGTCGCCGCGCCTACGACCGCCACGGGTCCTGGCAGGACGGCGTGCGCTACGGGCTGCTGGTCGAGGAGCGGACGCCGGAGCGCACCTGACCGCTCAGTCGTCGTGGTCGAGCAGGTCGTCCGGGGAGCCGCGGCGCGCGGCGAGCCGCGGGTCGGCGAGGATCGCCTCGATCAGCTCCGCCCCGCCCCCGACGGCGATCTCGTTCGTGTAGATCGGCACGCCGACGAACCACGAGCGGTCCTCAGGCCAGATCAGCGACGGCGGAGCCGCCCCGTCGTCGCGCAGCGCCAGCACCGAGCGCAGCGGACCGGACCACAGGTGGTAGCGCCGGTGCGGGAGCTCGAGCGGATCGGCGGCCGGGCGTTCGAGCTGGTGCGCCGCGATCTGCTCGCCGGCGTCGGCGAGCCAGCCCCAGCCGTCCCACAACCCACAATGCACGGGCTGGTCGCCGGTGACCGGCGCGAGCACGTCCAGCAAGGCGTCCGTCACCGTGATGCTGGGCGACTCGGCATCGTCGTCCTCGTCTTCGTCCCACGGGATGGGGACGATCGCGTACCCCTCGTACCCGAGCGGGACGGCGTGTCCGAGCGCCGCTCCGAACGGTCCCAGCCGAGAGGCGATCCACGCACCCGCCTCGGGACCATCGTCCCACTGGAACGGCAACGACATCGCACCGATGAGTTCAGCACACCGCGACGTGATGCGCCTTGGCGTCCGGGTGCGTCCAGCGGACGAGCTTCTCGCCCTCCTCGAGGATCGCGCGGTCGGGTGAGCCGGTCAGCGTCAGCGTCGCCTCGCGGCGCTTGACCTCGATCGCCCAGATGCCGGCGACGAAGCCGTCGACCAGAAACGTCGGCTTGACCTGGAGGTTCTTGCGCAGGTAGACGAGGTCGCGCAGCTCGTCCGGGACGATCCGCGTGCGGCGTTTGGAGGGGTAGGCGAGCAGGGCGGAGTCGAAGGCGGCGAGGAAGCGCGGCGGGGCGGGCGTGTCGGCGTCCGGGCGCGGCGCTTCAGGCAGGTCGAACAGCCCGTCCACCTCGACCAGGTCCAGCACCTTCATCGCCTCGCGCACGGGCGGGACGCGGAACCCGATCCAGCTCGCGACGTCCTCCGCCGAGGCCGGCCCGAACGCGCGCAGGTGGCGTCGCACCACCATCGCGAGCGCGTCGTCCGGGGCGCTCAGGTCCGGCGCGGCGACCAGCGTCATCGGCGTCTTCGCCCACTTGCCGTCCTCGGGCACGCGGGTCAGAGCGCTCCAGCGCACGAGCGGGCGCCACTTGTACGCCCGCTGGTGCTCGAGCTCGTCGGGGGCGATCGCGTCCGGGTGCTCGTCCACCCACGCGTCGGCGAACGCGGCGACCTCATCGCCGCTGCGGGGCGTGTCGGCGAAACCGAGGAGGGCGTCACGCAACGCGTCGGACGACGTCGCCTTGGTGCGCCGCCAGTCGGTCATGCCGGAGGCCTCGACGACCGCGTGGTAGGCCGGGTGCTCGCGCGCCGAGACGAGGTGCAGCGTGGCGCGCAGGTTCATGCCGACGACGAGCTCGCGCCGCGCCAGCGCGGAATGAAGGTCCTCGGTCTGGAAGCCCTTCATCCGCGACCAGAGCGCGAAGGGCGGCGCCGCCCACGCCTGCGCCTGCAACGCGCCGATCGCCTCGACGACGTCGACCACGGGCGCGTCGAAGGGCTCGAGCAGCCCCTGGCGCGCCAGGAGCGCGCGGTTGAGGGCGCGGTCAGCGCCGGCCGCGGGCACGTTTGCGCTCGGTCATCTCTTCCAGGTCCTCTCGGCTCATCCGCGACATCGACAGCGCGGCGCAGACAGCACCGACCGCGGCCAGCAGCCAGAGGTAGGCGTGCGGCTCGAGGGTGTCGTACAGGCGACCGAGCGAGAAGATCGCGATCAGCAGGACGACGCGCATGACCCGGGCGGGCCGCGTCTTGGCCGCCAGGAACACGCGCGTGCCGAGCAGGTAGATGCCGATCGCGATCGCCGGCATGACGTACGCGAGCTTCGGCGGTTCCTCCTCGAGGAGCAGTCCGACGCCCGAGGCGACGAGCAGGAGCGAGAACGCCGGGACCATGTGCCCGACCGCGAAGATCGCCTTCGCCATCGTCGGCGACCCGCCGGACAGCTCGAACACGCGCAGGTTGATGTCGGCGGCGGAGTCGAAGTACAGCCACCACAACGACGCCGCCAGGATCATCGCGGCGACGAGCGCCATCCACCCGTCGAAGGTCGCGACGTGGCCGTCCACCGATGCCTGCCCCGCCTCGACCACGACCTCGCCGAGCAGGATGATCAGGAAGAGCCCGAAGCGCTCGGCGAAGTGGTGCGGATCGAGCGCCTCGTCCGGGTTCTCCGGCTTCAGAGCCGACCAGTCGTGCTCCTCCCGCGCCCGGCGCGAGGCCTTACGGTCCTCGTGCAGCATCGAGCCCGACTCCTGCCCGATGCCGATCGCCCACAGCACGTAACACAACGGCTCCGGAGCCCAGATCGAGATCAGGAACAGCCCGGCCGAGAGCAGATAGGAGACCGCGATCCGCCCCCGCAGGATGTCGCGCATGCCGCCGTCGTCGGCGTTGGCGAACGCGAGCAGCAGGCGGGTGAGCGCCATGCTCAACGCGAAGACGGTGATGTCGCCGGTCGAGGCGGGCTCGATCGCCACCGCCGCGACGCCCGTCGGCACGCTGCCGGCCAGGAACAGCAGCCGCTGCGGCGCCGTGTCGGCCCCGAAGCGGTTGTAGAGCACCGAGAACCCGATCCACGTCCACCACAACGTGAAGAACAGCCCGAGCGCGATCCAGACGCTGTGCATCTCCGGCTCGCCGACGATCAGGTGGGAGAGCTGACCGACGGCGAGGACAAAGATCAGGTCGAGGTAGAGCTCGACCCACGAGACCCGCTTGCCGCCGCCGTCTTCCACCGGCGGCATCTTGCCTTAGCCGGGCACGGAAGGGGAGTACACCGTCCACTTGCCGCTCGCGTTGGCGGCCGTGACCTCGCACGCGACCTGCTTGCGGCCGGTCCGCTTGTAGGTGCTCTTGTTGGCGCCCTTGATCGCGGTGATCGGGTGCGGCTGCTCCTGGATCAGCTGGTGCTTGTAGCGCGGGACGCCCCACCGGAAGGTGATCTTGGGGTTCGTGCCGGTGAACGTGGGCGCGTGGCAGGTGAGCGTGTGCTTGCCGGTCAGCGTGACCTTCTGCTCCGTGTAGGGCGCGAGGACCGGGTCCGCGGCGGTGAGGAAGCCGTAGAACTTCGAGACCCGCATCCAGACGGCGGGCAGATGGGCCTGGCCGCACTTCTTCTCCTTGACCTCCGAGCCCCAGCTCGTGACGCCGATCTGGACCGGGCCGGTCGGCGTCTGGGCGAGCAGCGGGCCGCCGCTGTCGCCAGGACACGGCTGGGTCAGGGGCGTGTCGTCGTCGCGTGCGCAGATGTCGGTGGGCTCGATCGCCTTCGGGTAGGCCTGCTCGCAGGTCGCGGCGTCGATCAGCTTCAGGTCACCGCCCTGCAGCGGGATCAACGGGGTCGTCTCGACCGGTTGGGTGGCGCCGTACCCGAGCAGGCGGACGGCGCTGCCGGGCTGCTCGAGCCCCGCGTCCTGCGGACCGGCGATCCGGAGCGGCGTGACGCCCTCGACCGGCCGGTCGAGAATGATCATCCCAACGTCGTTGACCGCGATCGCGTTCTGCGGGCGCTTGTGCGCGAACGGGAACGAGAGCTTGAACCCTGGCGCGATCGAGACGCCCTTGGCCGAGTATCTCTTGGAGGCCGGCAGCTTGGTGAAGTCGACCGTCCCGGCGCCGACCGCCAAGTAGAACCCGTTCCCGGCGCCATCGAGGCAGTGCGCGGCTGTCAGCACCCGATCGGGAGCGATCAGCGTGCCGGTGCAGTTGCCCGTGCCGGCCACGAATGGCGCCGTGGCGATGTCGACCGTCGTGCCGCCGGACACGGCGAAGGCCGGAGCCGCGAACAGCAGAGCCGCGGCGACGGCGAGGAGGAGAGAGCGCATCCACCCGACGCTAAGCGCGGTCGCCGCGCGGGACAATCGGTGGCGGACCCTGGAGTTACGCGCGCAGGCGGGCCACGGCGAGGTCGACGTCCGGGAGCGTGCGGATCTCGGTGGCGACGGCGGCCGCCCGCGCGGCGTACCGGGGATCGTCGAGCACGCGTTCGACAGCGTCGGCGAGTCCGTCCCGACCCGGGGCGATCCCGGCTCCGAGCGCATCGACGCGCTCGGCGTTGTCCGGTTGATCGGCGAACAGTGGCAGCACCACCTGCGGGATCCCGGCGGCGAGACCGGCGCGCAGCGTGCCGCTGCCGCCGTGGCTGACCATCGCCTTCGCGTGCGGCATCACGTCGGCCTGCGGCACCCAGCGCTCGACGTGGACGTTCGCGGGTCGCGGTCCGAGATCCTCCGGGTCGCGCTCGCGGCCGATCGTGACCAGCACGCGGACCGCGAGTGGCGCGAGCGCGTCGATCGTGGAGCGGTAGAGCGCCGGGAAGATGTCCGGCCGCTGCGCGGCGACCGAGCCGAAGGTCACGTAGACGAGCGGATCCGTCGCGCCGTCCCACAAGTCCGGCAGCGGCGCGGGCGCCGAGTCGTCGCGCTCCCGGAACCGTTCGAGGTTCACCGGGCCGGGTGCGGAGGGGTGCTCGAGCACCGGCGGCATCAGCGTGAAGTGCGCCTCGGGGAGGCCGTTCCGGGCGTTGAGCCCCTGCTCTGCCCGCAGCCGCTCGCGCGCCTCGTCCATCGCGATCTGCATCCGCTGCTCGATCGCGACCTGCGTGATCGACACCCGCGCGGTCGGCAGGCCGTGATGCGCGGCCGCCAGCGGACCCGCTCGCTCGGCTCATAGACCACGACGTCCGGCCGCCACGTCGCGCAGGTCTCGAGCACGCCCGGCAGCGCCGCGCGGGCGTCCATCCCACCGAACACCTCCCGGAGCAGGCGCGCGTGCGCCTCCTCGAGCGGAAGGCCGCGGGTCGAGGCCAGGACGGCGTCGCGCTCCTCGGCCGGCGCGTCGCGGAACGGCCAGACGTCGAAGCCCGTCGCTTGCGCTCGTAGCGCGGACGACCCCCGGGTGGCGATCAGCACCTCGCCCCCCGCGCGGCGGATGGCGTCGGCGAACGGAACGAGCGGACCAAGATGACCGGCCGAGCCGGTGGTGGTGAAGAGCGCGCGCATCGTCGATACGAACGGCGGCGCGACGCTGCGTATTCCGCTAGACGCGGCGGCGATACGCGGTCTTCATGTCGTGGCCCCGCCCGTTGAACCAGCGCGGCTGGGCGCTGCGCACGGCGGCGATCGCGGCTCGCACCCGGTCGTCGGCCGGCGCGCGGGCCGCGCGGATCGTGGGGTCGTCGGCGTACGGGTCGGCGATCCCGCCGGTGGCGCCCGCGAGTCCCTCGAGGACCGCCAGCAGGCAGAACGGGTTGTAGATCGGGCTGTAGCCGCCTTCGGTGCTCGCGACGAGGCGCCCGCCGGTCAGCTCGTCCGCGAGGCCGGCGATGCGGGTGGCGAGCGCCCGGAACCCACCCGCCGAGACCATCATTCGCCCGGTCGGGTCGTAGATCGAGGCGTCCTGGCCCGCCGCGACCATGATCAGGTCGGGCCGGAAGGCGCGCAGGACCGGCGCCACGAGCTCGTCGAAGGCGAGTTCGTAGCCGCCGTCGGTGGTCGCGGGAGGGAGCGGGATGTTGACCGTCGCGCCTTGCGCCCTCGGGCCTCCCGTGGCGTCGAGCGCGCCCGCGTGCGCGGGGTACCAGTCGCGCTGGTGCAGGGAGACGGCCAGCACCTCGTCGCGGTCCCAGAAGATCCGCTCCGCGCCGTTGGCGACGTGCACGTCCCAGTCGACGATCGCCACCCGCTCGGCACCGCGCGCGAGCGCATGCTCGACGCCGCAGGCGACGTTGTTGAGGTAGGTCGAGGCGATCGCCCGGTCCGGCTCGGCGTGGTGGCCGGCGGGGCGAGCGTGCACGAGCGCCCGCGTGACGCGGCCGTCGAGGACCGCGTCGACGGCGGCCAGCACACCGCCGACCGTCAGCCGCGCCGCCTCCCAGGTCCCGGGCGTGACCGGCGCGTACTCGCCGTCCCACGGCCCACCCTCACACGCGGCTTGCAGCCGAGCGAGGTACTCGGCCGTGTGCACGCTCAGCAGCGCGTCCTCGGGCGCCGGCTCGGGCGCGATGGGCGCGAGTTGCAGCGTGCTGCGCTCGACCAGCTCGTGCGCCTGCGCGGTCAGTCCGGCCTGGTTGACGTCGGGCGCGGGCGGGTCATGCGCGAGGACGCGCGGCGAGTACACGTAGCCGAGCACGGCATCAGGATTTCACCTGCTCGTCGCTCAGGGACGCGAGCATCGCGTCGACGACCGCGGGATCGAACTGGCTGCCGGAGCAGTCGAGCATCTCGCGCGTGGCCACCTCGGCGCTCAGGGCCTTGCGGTAGGAGCGGGTCGTCGTCATCGCGTTGTAGGAGTCGCAGCACGTGATGATCCGGGCCTCGAGCGGGATCGTGTCGCCGGCGAGGGCGTCGGGGTAGCCGTCGCCGTCCCAGCGCTCATGGTGTGAACGCACGATCAGCCCCACGTCGCTCATGAAGCCGCCGACGCGATCGAGCATCCGCTGGCCCTCGATCGTGTGGGTCTTGATCAGTTCCCACTCGTCAGGATCGAGCTTGCCGGGCTTGTTGATGATCGCCTTCGGGATCGCGACCTTGCCGACGTCGTGCAGGAGGGCGGCGAACTCGAGGTTGCGCATGCGGTCGGGCCCGAGGCCGAGCCGGGTCCCGGTGGCGAGCGCCAGGGCGACGACGTCGCGGCAGTGCTCGCCCGTGTAGCCGTCGTCGTGCTCGACGACGTCGCCGAGCACGAGCGCCATGCCCTGATACGCGTGGTTGAGCTCGGAGAGGTTCTCGATGCGCCGCCGGCGTTCGCGCGAGAAGATGGCGAGGACGCCGATCAGCGGAATCAGCGCGACCGGGCCCCAGGGCACCTCGTCCATGGCGTAGACAGCCAGCAGGCCGACGGGGGCGAGCGCGGCATCCACGGCGTAGACCCACAGATCGCCGAGTTGCTCGCGCAGCGACGCGCCGCGGGACAGCCACTCGCGGACCGCGGACGCCCCGAAGTCGCCGGCGAACTGCGCGGCCAGCGCGGCGAGCAGCACCGCCGCGTCCGCCTGCTGGACCTCGGTGGTGCCCGACACCGACAGCACCAGGACCGGGCCGACGACGAACCACGAGTTGCCGAAGACGGCGAACAGGCGGGTGATGCGCATCTCGCCGCGCAGGACCTCGGGCAGCTTCGCCAGCGCCCAGGCCGCCGGCACGCAGACAGCGACCAGCGACGGCGGCAGGCTGAAGAGCAGCGGCACGAACGCCAGCTGCGTCGGCACGGTGATGCCGGCGCCCGTGTCGAACTCGGTCCTCGACGCCACGGCGAACGCGATCAGGCAGGCGGCGACGCTGAGCCAGTTCACGGAACCGAGCTCGGGAGGCCAGTGGAGCACGATCGCCAACGCGACGAGCACATAGGCCCCGCCGACGAGCAACTCGGCGGCACGCTCACGCGAGGACAGGCGCGTTATCTGACGCGCCCGCGCGCTCGCGAGCAACTGTTGCTCCTCGAACGTCGGATTCAGGGCCACGCCCAGTGAATCGGCCGCGGCGCCCGCAGGTTGAGCTCGACGCATGTCCGATGCGTCCCGCCTGAATTCTGCCGATCACACGGAGTACGCCGGGAGATCTCGGCGCGTCGCACCGAAGTCCAGGAAGGACGTGGATGAACCGCATCACCCGCCTCGCGGCGATCACCGCCGCGGCGCTCGCGTGTACCGCCCCGCCGGCGTTCGCCGACGACGACGAGTACACCACCGAGTCCGTCAAACCGTCATGGACCGCGGCCTCCTCGGAGAGCTGCACCGACCCTGACGTGGCTCCGCTCCTGTCGTCCTTCAAGGACGACGACCTCTACGCCCCGGCCCCGGGCGGCACTTTCAACAACGGTCCGGCCGGCTGGCAGTTCACCGGCGGCGCCGACGTCGTCGCCGGCGATGGCGCACTCCAGCTCTTCGGCGCCGATGGCGGCGCGCTCGACCTCCCGGTCGGCGGGTCTGCGACCAGCCCGACGTTCTGCGTCGACGAGCGCTACCCGCACTTCCGCTTCGCCTACGCCTCCTCCTCGCCCGACAACGACGCCGACGTCCGCGTCGAGGTGATCTACCCCGGCCTCGCCGACAAGAACGTGCGCAAGGCCAAGGACCTCAAGGCCAAGCACGGCAAGGGCTGGGACCTCACCGACCGGATCAAGCTCGAGCCCAACCACGGCCTCAAGAACGGCGGCTGGCGGCTCGTCGCGGTCCGCATCTCGGTCCGCGGCGGCAAGCCCGGCACCAGCGTGCGCGTCGACGACGTGCTCATCGACCCGCGGGCGCGCTTCTAGGCGACCAACGTCGTACGGCGACGATCGCGGCTCGCACGCGATCGTCCGCCGCCGCCGTCACCGAGGGCGGGCGGCACCGCGAGCGGAGGGGGTGGGATTCGAACCCACGGTCCGCTTGCACGGACTCCGGTTTTCAAGACCGGTGCGATAGACCACTCTGCCACCCCTCCGGGCGTCTCAGACGATAGCCCCGAACGGTCGGGCAGGAATCTGGACGCTTGTGCGTCTCAGGGTGGGGGTGTCCAAAGGTCGGGGTCGGGACCCGATTGGCGACCTCAGGGTGCGCGTCAAGGATGCGCGCCATGTCACGCGGGAGGTTGGTCGGAGCGAGCGTCTCGCTCGCGCTGCTGAGTGCTGCCCCAGGGGCGGCGCTGGCTCAGGCGGAGGTTCCGCCGGTGCCTGATGGTTCTGTGCTCACCGACGTCATCACGGACAACGGGTTCGAGACGTCGACGCAGCGGTTCGCGCCGTTCTATCCCGCGGACGGGAGCGTCTCGCGCAGTTCGACGGACCCGATCGGCGGCGCCTCGAGCCTGCGGGTGCACGTGAACGCGTATGGGCGCGTCGGGCTCGTGCAGACGTATCCCTATGGCGGTGGGCCGGTCGCCGACTCGGTGACGGTGGCCGCGAAGGTGCGGGTGGATGCGACGTCGCCGGCGGGGCGGCAGGTGCAGGTCTGCTCGATCGCCTACTTCTTCAACGACAGCACCCCGCGTTCGACGTGCGGCAACCTGGCGCTGAGCAACCGCCAGGTGCAATCGGTCTACCTGAGCCTGGCGACGCAGGGGCGCAGGCTCGACCGGGCGTTCTTCCAGTTCACGCTCAACAACAGCGGGTCGGTGGACGCGACGGTCGACGACGCGCACCTGTACGTGGTCGCGAAGGGAGCGTCGCCCACGCCCACCCCGACGCCGACCGCGACGGCAACGCCCACCGCAACCGCAACCGCAACGCCCACGGCGACCCCGACCACAACTCCCACACCCACACCCACACCCACACCCACCCCGTCAACCGACCTCGAGCAGTCCGGCTTCGACCTGCACCCCACGAACTGGCGCTCGATGACCCGCCAGATGGACCTGCGCAACGACCTCACAGCCGACGGCGCGCCGGCCAACGCGACGCCTCGCGACGTCACGGTGAAGCTGATCCCGGCCGCCGACGCGACCGGTGCCACCCGCCGCGTCTCGTTCGGCTTCCCCCTCGCCCCCGGGATGCTCGTCGACACCACGAAGATCCGCGTGACGAACGCACAAGGCGAGGAGATCCCGGCCTACGTGCGCAGCCTCGGCGCGTGGCGCCACATGCCCGACCAGTCGCTGCTCTGCAACGGCCTCGACGCGAGCGGGAATCGCGGCATCCGCAGCGTCCTGATCCAGTTCGACATGGCGTTCCCGACGACGGCGCCGACCACCGTCACGATCGGTGTCAACCGCGCCAGGACGCAGACGCTGACGACCGAGACCCCCGTCCGCGACACGTACCGGACCGTCAACGACGGCACGTACGCGCCCGCGGCGAACACGTCCGGCTTCGCGATCAAGGAACCCGCCGTGCTGGCGGCGATCGACCACCAGTTCCTCGCCTGCAGCGGCGTCACGCCCGCAACCGATCCGGCGAACGCCCGGACCTACATGGCGGCCAGCGACAAGGCGACCGATGACTTCTTCTACTCGCTGATCAATCAGCACGCCCGCAAGCAGGACTGGCCGGTCACCAACCCGGCGGACATCATCGACTTCTACACCGACGGCGAGCCCTGGCTCTACGACCGCGCGCAGACCTTCTTCAACGGCTATCTGCGCACGGGCAACCCCGACATGCTGCGCGAGGCGCAGCGCGCCACCGACCACTATGCGCAGAACGTCTACGGACCGGAGGCGTGCGCGACGTCCTTCTACCCCTACTGCGTCGGCAGCTTCAAGCTCAAGAACCCGACGCCGTCGCAGCCCTACCAGGACATGAAGTACTCCTACAGCGAGAACCTGCTGTCGGACTACCTGCTCACCGGCGATCCGACCGTCCTGCGCAAGATCGGCTACATCAGCTGGGGGATGGAGTTCGGCGTCGACCTCACCAACGCCGGTGACGCCTTCACCGAGCGCCACCGCGCGTTCGCCCTGCTCGCCCACGTCGTCGACTACGAGCTGACCGGCTCACCACACGAGCTCGACGTCATCAACAAGGGCATCCAGGCGATGCGCACGCGTCAGAACGCGTCGACCAACGGCTGCTTCAACTACCCGCCGGAGGGTGAGGCGAACACCTTCTCGCCGTGGATGTCGAGCCTGCTCGCCTACTCGTTCCTGCGCGCCTACGAGGCGACCGGCAACGCCAACACCAGGCCCGCGCTCGTCGATCTGGCGCGCTGCGAGGTCGACCGCGGGATCGACGCACTCAGGCCCGGCCAGAGCGGTCCGATGAACGTCGGCGACCTCTACCCGTACTACATCGGCGCGAGCATCGGCACCAAGCACGACGCCGACGGCGACAACCCGTGGAACGGGTTCGAGCATGCGATCGACGTCGCGGTGCCGGTCGCGCTCGGCGCCCGCTACACGACGGACGCCACGCAACGAGCGACCTTCACCACCACCGTCAAGGGCCTGCTGAAGACCCACGACGAGTCGATCGCGGAATGGACCCGCGACGGCCCGGACACCCGCGCCGCCGGCCGCTCGAAGTACCGCACCGAGCCGCCGCGCAAGTACCTGTGGCAGTACAAGAACGCCGGCCTGATCGGCTGGGGCCTGGACGGGCCGTAGAGAAACTGCGGGCAATGAACCGGTGCTTCGAAGCACAGGTTCATTGCCCGGACGTCGCCGGGCATCCAGAAGATGTGCCCCGCGTTCTGTTGCTCGCGATCGCGTGCCTGCTGGTCGCCACGCCCCCCGCCTCGGCCCAGCGACCGTGTGCCGGCGCCACGATCACCGGCACGGCCCGCGACGACCAGCTCGTCGGGACGCCGGGCAATGACGTGATCGACGCCGGCGCCGGAGATGACGTCGTCACCGGCGGCGGAGGCGACGACACCATCTGCGGCGGCCCCGGCGACGACATCCTCGACGGCGACGTCGGCAACGACCGCCTGCAGGGCGAGCAAGGCGACGATCTCCTCTACGGTCGCGCGGGCGACGACACACTCGAGGGGGGCTCGGGCGCCGACCTGCTGGTCGGCGCCCAGGGGGCCGACCGGATCAGCGGCGCGTCGGGCGCCGACACGGTCAACGGCGACGCCGGCACCGACCGGATCAGCGGCGGCCCAGGCCCTGACCAGCTCAACGGCGGCGACGACGCCGACCAGATCACCGGCGAGAACGGCGCGGACGCGCTGTCGGGCGGCAACGGCGACGACGTCCTCGACGGCGGCTCCGGCGACGACATCCTCCAGGGCGGCGACGGAAACGACACGCTCGACGGCGGCTCCGGGGCCGATCGCGCCGACGGCCAGGGCGGCAACGACGTCGTCGGCGGCGGCTCCGGGAACGACCAGCTCTCCGGCGGGGACTCCGACGACGAGCTCCACGGCGGGCGCGGCGACGACACCCTCGCGGGCGGCGACGGCGCCGACCGCGCCTTCGGGGAGGAGGGCCGCGACGCCCTGCTGGGCGGCGCCGGAGCGGACACGCTCGACGGCGGCGACGGCCCCGACCGCCTGCTCGGCGGCGACGGGAACGACACCCTCACCGGCGGCGGCGGCCGCGACCAGGTCCTCGGCGAGGGCGGCACCGACAGCTGCACCGGCGAGCTCATCCTCAGCTGCGAATGAATTGGCCCGGCGCACGCCCCGGCGTGTGCTTGAGTGATCGGCCAGATGGCCTTGAACCTCTTCGGAGGCGCCGGACGGCGCCGGAGCGTGGGACGCCTGCGGTCCGGCGGCGACGTCGCCGTCGACCTCGGCACCGCCAACACGGTCGTCTACGTGCGCGGGCGCGGGATCGTCCTCTCCGAGCCGTCGGTGGTCGCGATCGACCAGCGCACCGGCGAGGTCCACGCCGTCGGGGCCGACGCGCAGCGCATGATCGGCCGCACGCCCGCGACGATCTCCGCCGACCGGCCGCTGCGCCACGGCGTCATCGCCGACTTCGAGGTCACCGAGGCGATGCTCCGCCAGTTCGTCGGCAAGGTGCTGAACAACCGGTTCGCGCGGCCGAGGATGGTGATCTGCGCGCCCTCCGGCATCACCGAGGTGGAACGGCGGGCGGTCGAGGAAGCCACGCTTTCAGCGGGCGCCCGCGAGGTCCACCTGATCGAGGAGTCCCTGGCCGCCGCGATCGGCGCGGGCGTCGACATCGCCGAGCCCAAAGGCCGGATGGTCGTCGACATCGGCGGCGGCACGTCCGAGGTGGCGATCATCTCCCTCGGCGGCCTCGTGGTCGCGAAGTCGCTGCGGGTCGGCGGCTACGACCTCGACGACGCGATCACCAACCACATCCGGCTCGAGCACCGGATGGCGATCGGCTCCCAGAGCGCCGAGGCGATCAAGCTCGCCGCCGGGTCGGCGATCCCGCTCGTGGAGGAGATCGAGACCTCGATCCGCGGCCGCGACATGGCGTCCGGCCTGCCGCGCGAGATCGTCCTGACCAGCGAGGAGGTCCGCCAGGCGATCGCCTCGCCGCTCGCGGACATCATGACCGCGATCCACGCGACGCTGGAGGAGACGCCGCCCGAGCTGGCGGCCGACATCACCACCGAGGGCGTGCTCATGGCGGGCGGCGGGTCGCTCCTGCGCGGGCTCGACCAGCGTGTCGCCGCCGAGACGGGCATGCCGGTGCGGCTGGCCGACGATCCGCTCGCGTGCGTCGCCACCGGCGCCGGGATGTCGCTCGAAGAGCTCGACACACTCCCCCGCGGTCGCCGCAATCGCACGAGCTGAGCCTCGGGTCTCTACACTCCCGCGGACCGGGACAGGTGGCCGAGAGGCTGAAGGCACTCGCCTGCTAAGCGAGTATGGGGTTTATAGCTCCATCGCGGGTTCGAATCCCGCCCTGTCCGTTAAGGTGCTGCCGCGATGCCGCAGCAACCATCGCAGTTCTGGTCACAGCTCCAGGACGAACACAAGCAGGACCTTGAGAGCTACGGCCTCGAGCACGTCAAGCGCCACCAGGCGCTCCGGTACTTCACCTTTCAGTGGACGCTGCGGACGGCGTGGCGCGATCCTCAGTTCCTGTTCCTGGCCCGTCACCTCGGCCCCCGGACGCTCGGTGCGTGCGCGCGAGAGGGCGTCGACGTCTCCGACGCGGCGTGGGAGGGGATTCCCTGGTCCAAGCAGGATCGCTGGCTCTACGCGTACATCGTGCGGCTGCTCGCGGAGTACGCGCGCCGCAACGATCCGCTCGGGGCGATGCGCCTCGACGAGCCGCTGATCGGCGACCCGCCGCCGGTCCGCCACCGCGGCCGGGTGCTGTCGCAGGACCTGAGCAACTCCGTCCTGGAGGTCAACGCGATGGCGCGGGCGTTCGGTTCGGACGCGCCCTCCTCGATCCTCGAGATCGGCGCCGGGTACGGTCGCGTGGCCTACGTCCTGCTGAGTCTGTTTCCCGACGCGACGTACACGATCGTCGACATCGAGCCGGCGCAGACGATCCAGCGCTGGTACCTGTCGCATTTCTTCGCCCCGGAGCGGCTGCGGTTCCTCTCGCCGGATCAGATCGATGAGATCGTCCCCGGCTCGATCGACCTGGGCGTCGCGATCTCGTCGCTGCACGAGATGACGAAGGAGCAGGTGGCGGACTACCTGCAGCTGTTCGATCGCGCCGCCGCCGGCGGCAACGTCTACCTCAAGCAGTTCGAGAACTGGACCAACCCGGTGGACGGGATCGTCCAGCGCTTCGACGACTATCCCGTGCCGACGCGCTGGCAGCTGTCCTTCCGCGACGTCGCCCCGGTCCAGACGACCTTCATCGAGGCCGCCTGGAAGGTTCCCGCCTAGCTGTCACGCCGTCTCGCCCGCCGGTGTCTCGATGCCGAACCCCATCGAGACACAGGAGGACGACATGTCCAGCAGGATCCCCCCGGCCGAGATCACCGGCGTCTTCGGGGCGATGCTCAAACGCTACAGCCGCAAGGAGCTCGGCTCGGTCCCCGAGTCGCTCGGCGTGATGTGGCACAACAAGCGGGTGCTGCGGCACTTCTTCGGGTTCTTCGGGAAGATCGACAAGTGGGACGCGTGCGACCAGCAGCTCAAGTCGTTCGCCCACATGGCGGCGGTCGCCAACGTCGGGTGCAGCTTCTGCCTGGACTACGGGTACTTCGAGGCCCGCAACCGGAACATCGACATGGAGAAGGCGCGCGAGGTGCCGCGGTGGCGCGAGTCCACCGTGTTCACCCCCCTGGAGCGTGACGTGATGGAGTACGCCGAGGCGATGTCCGCGATGCCCCCGGCGGTGACGGACGAGTTGTCCGCGCGTCTGCTCGACCAGCTCGGCGCGGCCGCTCTGGTCGAGCTGACCGCGTTCATCGCCGCGGCGAACATGGTCAGCCGCGCCAACGTCGCGCTCGGGATCGAGGCGGAGGGCCTGGCGGCATCCTGCGGGCTCAAGCCGCTCGCGATGCCCACCTTGGCCGCATCGGCATGACCGGCGACCCGTTCGTCACCCACCGCAGCCTGCTCTTCACGGTCGCCTACGAGATGCTCGGCTCCGCCGCCGACGCGGAGGACGTCGTGCAGGAGACGTGGGTGCGGTGGAACGGGGTCGACCAGGCCGAGGTGCGTGAGCCTCGCGCGTACCTGGTGCGGATCGCCACCCGCCAGGCGTTGAACCGGCTGCGCACGCTGGCCCGCCGGCGCGAGGACTACCCGGGCGAGTGGCTGCCCGAGCCGCTCCTGACCGTCCCGGACGTGGCGCAGGACGTCGAGCTCGCCGAGAGCGTCTCGATCGCGATGCTCACGGTTCTGGAGACGCTCGGCCCGGTCGAGCGCGCGGTGTTCCTCCTGCACGAGGTCTTCGACGTGCCGTACGAGGAGATCGGGGACGTCGTCGGCAAGAGCACCGTCGCGGTGCGGCAGGTGGCGCACCGGGCGCGCTCGCACGTCGCCGCCCGCCGGCCGCGGATGTCGGTGAGCCGCGCCGAGCAGGAGGAGGCGGTCGAGCGCTTCCGCGTCGCGTTGTCGACGGGCGATCTCGCGGGCCTGATCGACGTGCTCGCGCCCGACGTGCGCATGGTCGCCGACGGCGGCGGCGTCGTGCCCGCGGCCATTCGCCCCATCTCGGGTCCGCGGACCGTGGCCCGCCTGCTGTCGCGGTTCGTCGCGGTCGCGCCCGCGGCGCGGATCGAGGCGACGTGGCTCAACGGCGCTCCCGGGCTGCGGCTCGATCCCGGGGGCGAGTTCGACAGCGCGATCAGCCTCACCGTCGAGGGCGGGCGCATCACCCGCATCTTCACGATCCGCAACCCGGACAAGCTGGCCGGGCTCGGGCAGGTCGCGGCGCTCAGCCGGTGACGCTCAGGCGTCGGGGAGGACCGGCCGGGCGCCCCCGCCGTTGTCGACGTCCGCGAGGCGGCGGACCTCGCGGGCGAGTGCCAGCAGATCGTGAGCCGTCGTCAGGCTCGGCCCGTCAGGCTGCCCCTCGAGCTCGTCGAGGACCGCGCGGATGAGGGCGGCCTCGCGGACGTACTGGCTGACGCTGATGCCCTGGGCGTCGGCGGCTCGGCTGATCGCGATGTAGCTGCGATCGGCAAAACGGATGGTGGTCGCATGCAGAGACAAAGCGGTCGAACCCTACTGGACGTATGTTGCTGTGGTCTCCGAGCGGCGGTGGTACGATCGCTATCGCGGTAGCGAATACGCCATCGTTCAACAAAGCTTTGCCGGTCCGGCCGAACGCCGCGCCGTGCGAGGGCACACCGGGTCTGACCCCCCTGGTGAGTATGAGAGCCCCGCCCCCCTCCGGCGGGGCTCTCACATTTCCAGCCCGTCCCGCGCGCTGAAGCTCGGGTACAGCGCGTCGACCACCTGGGCCGGCCACTCCGGCCCCGGTCGCCCGCGCTCGTAGAAGCGGGTGAAGAAGGAGCCGAACACGGCGTCGGCGGCCAGGTCGATGTCGAGGTCGGCGCGGATCTCGCCGGTCGTCTGACCTTGGCGCAGGATCCTGCGGAAGCGCTCGACCGCGGGGGTGATCATCTGGGCGCGGGCCGCCTCGAGGATCTCCGGGTGCGACTGCGCCTCGACCAGCACCGTCGCCGTGATCGTGGGATCGATCCGCTGACGCACCGCCTCGAGCGTGGCGATCAGGTCGGTCCTCGCTGACCCGGTGTCCGGGTCCTGCGCATCGGCGTTCAGGCGCGCGATCGCCGCGAGCGCGAGCTGCGCCGGCGAGGCGTAGCGGCGGTAGACGGTCGTCTTCGCCACCCCCGCCGCGGCCGCCACGCCCGGCACGGTCATCCGCTGCAGCCCGCCCTCGAGGAACTGCCGCGTCGCGGCGGTGACGATCGCCTCGTCCACCTCCGGATCGAGCGGCCTACCTGGCGGTCTGGTCATGGGCTTGCAATCTAGGCGGCAATTACGCTACCGTTAGTTTCGATACTGATCGTAGCGTAAATCCTCCCCGGAGCTTTCCATGTATCCACGCACCATCGACAACGGCCACGGCGAGCGCATGACCTTCCTCGGGGTCGACGGCGACCGCCTCCTGATCTCGAGCGCCGTCGAGCCCGGCGCCGGCCCGCCCATGCACGTCCACAAGCTCCAGACCGAGGTCATCCGCGTCGTCCGCGGCCGCGTCGGCTACGAGATCGACGGCTCCGCCCCGGTCTACGCCGGCCCCGGCGACACCCTGACCTTCGACCCCGGCGTCGTCCACCGCTTCTGGAACGCCGGCGACGACGAGCTGGAACTGACCGGCGAGGTCTTCCCGGCCGACAACCTCGAGTACTTCCTGACGCAGATCTACGCGTCCGTCGCCGCCCACGGCGGCCGCCCCGGCGCCTTCGACGGCGCCTACCTGCTCACCCGCTACCGCTCGGAGTTCGACATGACCTCGATCCCGGAGCCGGTCCGCCGCTTCGTCTTCCCGATCCAGGCATTCGTCGGCCGCGTCTTCGGCCGCTACGGCCACTTCTCGGACGCCCCAGCCCCGGTCCGCCGCCCCAAGAGCGCTACACTCCCCGGCCGCACGTCCAGCGCCCGTAGCTCAGCTGGATAGAGCGTCGGTCTACGGAACCGAAGGTCAGAGGTTCGAATCCTCTCGGGCGCGTTTCACAGAAAGCCTCGCGGTTAGCGGGGCTTTCGTCGTTTCCGGGCCGCGACGCTCCGCCTAGATCGGGGGGTGACGCACGAACGTTCACTGGGCGTGAACGTTCGTGCGTCACCCTTCCCAAGTCGTGAGGCGCGGAGACGTCGGCTCGCGTCAGCCGCGGGTGGTCATCTCGTCCAGCGCGACCGCGACGGCGAGGAGGAGCGGTTCATCCTCGCCGTCGATGATCTCGATGCCGTAGGTGTCGCGCAGACGGAACCACTTCTTGGAGATCCTGGCCACGACGTCGTCGTCGCGTTTGATCTCGTACTCGTGGTCGACGACGTTGCCGTGGGCGTTGAGGTCCTCGCCGCCCTCGATGTCGACCTTGAAGCGGTCGCGGATGCCGACGAGCGCCTTGTGGACCGTGGCGACGGTGCGGCCGTCGCGCTCGATCGCCAGGGTGTCGCGGACGTGGAGCTTGCGCTCCTGGATCTTCGCCACCTCGTTGCCGCTGCGGTCCTTGAGGATGAACGTGTCGCGGATGCGGAAGGCCTTGCCGTCGACCTTGTAGAGGCGGTCGCCGCGGTCGTCCTCGATCCAGGCGTCGTCGCCGATCGACGCGAGCTTCTCGCGCATCTGGAACCGCCGGCCGGCGGGTGCATCGTCGTGGTGGCGGAGGAACCCCATGGCTGCCTCAGGTCAGGCGAGCGCCTTCGCCTTCAACGAAGCGAACTCGGCTTCCGTGATCGCGCCGCTGTCGAGCAGCTCCTTGGCCTTGGCGATCTCGCCGGCCGCGCCGCCGCCACCGCCGTCGGTTGCGACCGACCGCACGTAGGTGTCGAACTGCTTCTGCGAGGCCTGCATGTCCTGCATGCGCCGCTCGGACATGCCCGAGCCGTTGGCGATCAAGTAGACCAGCACGCCGAGGAACGGCAGGAAGATCAGGAACACGATCCAGGCGGCCTTCAAGAAGCCCGACATGTCCCGCCGGAACACGTCGCTGAGGATGATGATCAGAACCCAGATCCACGCGATCCAGAAGAAGAACAGGATCATCGTCCACAAGATGTCCAGGAACGGGTAGTCGGCGGCCAGGGCCATCGCGTCTTTCTCCTTCTCGGGGGACCACGACGGATCATCGAGCCGGCTGGATCCCTCCCTCAAGGTGGCGTGCATGTGGGTCGCGTGGGTGTGTGCGCGCTGAGCATCGTGTCGGTGCCTGACACGACCGCGTCGTAGACGTCGGCGGCGCGGCGTTCGCGCAGCAGCGACGTCCCCTGGCCCGCCCAGAGCGAGACGACGTCTGTGCGGCCCTGCGCGCGGGCCGCGGCGATGACCGGCCGCAGCAGGTAGCTCTGGTAGGGATAGGGCTCGGGCTGCTCGAGCGACGCGGTCAGCCGGTTCGGGACACCCCGGGCGAGCCGGCCGGTGAACGCGCGGGTCAGGGTCGTCCGGCGGGCGCCCCCGTCGAGCAGGACCGCGCGATGCTCGGGCGTCGTGCCGGACTCCTCGGTGGCGAGGAACGCCGACCCCAACTGGACGCCTTCGGCGCCCAAGGCCAGCGCCGCGACGACCCCCTGCGCGTCCGCGATCCCGCCCGCCGCGACGACCGGCGCCCGCACCTCGCTCGCCGCGGTCCGGACGAGCGCGAGCGTCCCGACCAGCGAGTCCTCCACGGGGGCGAGGAACGCGCCGCGATGGCCGCCCGCCTCGTAGCCGGACGCGACGATCGCGTCGACGCCGGCCTCGTCCAGCGCGACGGCTTCGTCGGGCGTCGTCGCGGTGCCGATCGTGCGGATGCCGGCGGCACGGAAGTCAGTCAGCACGCGGTCGTCGGGCACCCCGAAGACGAAGCTGAACACGGGCGGCCGGGCGGCCAGCACCGCCGATGCCTGCTCCTCGAACGTCGGCGAGAACCGCTCCGGGAACTCCGGAGCGTCGACGCCGAACTCGTCATACAACGGCTGCAACCGCGCGACGGCGGCGTCGAACCGCGAGCGCGTCATCGACGCCTCGTCCAGGTCGTGCGTGGACACCCACAGGTTCAGTGCGAACACACCCGCGGCACGCGAGCGCAACTCGGCGCCGACCGCGGCGATCCCGTCGGGTTCGAGATGGTGCACGCCGAACGAGCCGAGACCACCGCAGCGCGCGACCGCCGAAGCCAGTGCGACGCTCGACAGCCCGCCGCCGAACGGCCCTTGGATGATCGGATGGCTGAGCCTGAGCAGCTCGGTGAGGCGTGTGCGCGGCCAGGAGGCGAGTGGGGAGGACATGGCGATCACCGTAGGTAACCAGTAACCCACATGCAACCAACTGCCGGTTGCCCCCTGGTAACTTTCTGTGCATGCCATCCACGCCGGTCAAGTACCGCCCGAGCCGCGTCGCGCCGCCGCCGACGGAGTGCCCGTTGACCGAGTGCATGTCGCTGCTCGGCGGCGCGTGGACGCCGAACATCGTCTGGTACCTGCGCGAAGGGCCACGCCGCTTCAACGAACTGCGCGGCGACATCGACGGCGTCTCGGGCAAGGTGCTCTCGGCGCGGCTGAAGCGGCTCGCCGAGGACGGCATCGTCACCCGCACCGTCATGCCGACCACGCCGCCGTCGGTCGAGTACGAGCTGACCGAGCTCGGCCGTGAGCTGCTGCCCGCCGTCGACGCGATCGTCGAGGTCGGGCGCCGCCTCAAGACGCGACACGCCTGAATGAACCTGGACTGGCTGCTGGCGACGCCGATCGCGCACCGCGGACTCCACGACGTCGCGAACGGGCGACCCGAGAACTCCCGCGAGGCGTTCGTCCACGCGGCGGAGCGCGGCTTCCCGATCGAGCTCGACGTCCAACTCGTCGCGGGCAAGCTCCTGGTCGCGCACGACCCCATCCGCGAGGAGACCGACGCGCCGACCCTCCAGGACGTGCTCGCGGACGTCGGCGGGCGCGTGCCACTGCTCATCGACCTCAAGTCGGCCAACCGCGCGGCGCTCGCCCGCGCGATCGCGCCGGCGCTCGAGGGCTACGCCGGCCACGTGGCACTGCAGGACTTCAACCCGCTCTCGCTCGCGGTGCTCCGGCGCGCCGCCTACCCGCGCGGGCAGATCTCCGGCCGCCTGGACCCCGCGCCGGCGCTCATCCGCCCGCTCGCTCGCGCGATGCCCACGAACGCCCTCCTGCGCCCCGCCTTCATGAACGTCGAGCTCGCCGCGCTGCCGAGCCGCGCGACATCGTTCTGGCGCCGCCGCGGCATGCCCTTGCTGGCTTGGACGATCAGGACGCCCGAAGAGGCCAGGCGCGCCGCGGCGGTCGCCGACAACTACCTGTTCTCCGGCTTCATCCCTTAGGCAGCGGCGCGGTCGAGGGCCGGGCGGGGTACAGGAAGCGGCCGAGGCCGTCGAGCGCCTCGCCGGGGTCGCGCGGCGAGAAGCGCTCGAGCTCGTTGTTGACGCTGAAGCGCGGGCCGATCTCGAGCTCGCCCGCCCGAACGCGCGTGAGGAACCGGTCGAGCGGCCGCGGCGGCGGACCGCCGATGCGGATGCCGCGGAAGTCGTAGACGCCGCCGTGGCACGGGCACACGAACGACCGCGAGGCGTCGAAGTAGTTCACCGGGCACCCGATGTGGGCGCAGCGCGTGCTGATCGCGACGAAGCGGTTCCACTCATCGAGCGGCTCCGTGTCGATCTCGGGGTTGCGCCGGCGGACGAACGCGATCGACCTCGCCGCCTCGCCGATCGGGTCGGTCGTGAGCCGGATCACGCGTGGCACGTAGGTGGTGTCGGTGAAGTCGCCGGCCGGGCCGACCGGCTGCCACATCACCGGTTGGCGCTCGAAGCCCGGGCCGAGGGCGAAGCCGATGGCCGGGAGCGCGACCGCGGACGCGGCGACCGCGCCCGCGGCGTAGGCAGTGCCGGTCATGAACCGGCGGCGCGTCACGGTCTCGCCCGCGAACGCGCCTGGGAGTCGTTGATCCATGTCTACTACAGAAGGTAGTAGACATGGATGAGACGAGCCTAAGGGGTCGTCGTGGAGAGCGTGAAGGTGAGCGTCCTCGCGTAGGTGCCGGTGCGCAGGGCGTCGGTGGCGCCGATCGCCTGCTTGAACTGGATCGCCACGGCCGCGTTCGCCGCCGGTGCGCTCCAGGCATTGGGCGTGATCTCGACCCGCAGCGGCTGCGGGAGGGAGAAGGCGCCGTTGGTCATGTGGCCCGGATCGGACGAAGTCAACGTGGCGTCGCCCGCCGAGCTGGTCACCGTCGCGGTCGTGGCGGCCGTGTAGTCCTTCGCGACCCCCGGTGTGAACGCCCCGAACTGCGCGGGCGCGCCGAGTGTCAGTGCGAGCGTCGCCGGCACCGTGCCGCCGACCACACCCGACGCTGTCGTGGACAGGTTCGCGACGGCGAACGAGGCCGATGCGACGCTGCCGTCGGTGCCGCTGATCGCCGTCTTGACCGTGTAGCGACCCTTCTCGGCGTAGTCGTGCGTGCCCGCGATCGCGAACGTCCCGGCCGACCCGGTGACCGTCCCGAGCGAGTGGGTCCCGTCGCCCCAGTCGATGTCGGCGGTGAACGAGGCCGCGGCCGCGGTCAGATCGGAGTCCGTGAAGCTCGCGACCGCGCCGTCGTAGCGGCCGGTGATGCTCGCGGCGGGCGCCGCGGTGGTATCGAGCCGGCACGTCGGCACGCGGAATGCGCCGGTGCGGCCGAAGAACGGGCCGCCGGTGCGGGACGCGTCGCCGTAGCCGCCGTAGTACCAGAACGTGCAGTCGTCGGTCGGGTCCACGGCGATGTTCGACCAGTCCTCCCAGCGCGACCCGCCCGCGGCGCTGATGCCGTCGACGATCACGCCGTCGCGGTAGGTCATCTGGTTGAGCGGGTCGCCGGGCGCCCGCGCCGTGTAGCGCTGGCCGACCGCCACGCACTCGGGCGGGGTGCACATGAACGCCGCGTTGGAGACCGTCGACGCGCTCGTGTGCGCCAGCGTCATCGGCGCCGTCAGGTCGATGCCGGTCCCGGTCGCGCCGGCGGTCCCGACCGCCGCCACGGTGACGGTCTCGAGCGTCGCGCCCGTCCCGATGTTGATCTTGCGCCCGGGCGCGAAGTTGATGTTCGCGCCGCTCACGCCCGCGACCTTGATGTTCGTCGCGCCCACCACCGACGCCGCGGCCATCGTGGTCGCGATCGGCGGGATGTACGGCCCGCCGCCGTACGAGAACGCCAGCGCGATGTCGCCGTCGCGGTCGATTCCCGGACTCCCGAGCCAGCGGTAGTGGTTGTCCGGCGCGTAGGTGCTCTGCTGGTACAGGTACGGCTGGCGGGAGCCGTCGAGCCGCAGCTCGTACCAGCGCTCGCCGCCCGCGCCCACGGACGTGTTGATCGAGTGCAGCATCGCGATCGACTCGACGTCGCCACGCCGCCGGTAGACCACGCGGTGCATGATCTTGTCGCCCTGCGAGTCCAGCCGGGTCGTCGAGCCCGGCTGCGGCACGCACTGCGTGAGCTGACCGTCGCAGAGGAAGTGATACGGCGAGACGCCGACCTTCACCGGCCCGGTGAACGTCGTCTTCGACGGATCGGCGAAGTCGACGTGGAACTTGTACGTGTAGAGCCCGTCGTCCTCGAAGATGCTGCGCAGCTGGTAGCCGCCGGCCGCGAAGTAGTGCTCGGGCGCGCCCGCGGGCGGGAGCTCGGAGCCGTCGAGGTCCGCCGGCTCCATGAAGCTGACGGCCGGCACGATGATGCACTGCTCGGTGGCGTCGAGACCCTGCAGCATCCGGAGCCGGTCGACCGCGCACGCGTGCTTCTCGATCACGTTGTCGCCCGTGCTGGTCGCGTTGTAGTACGCGTCCGGCCAGACCGCGACGCGCGGGTAGTCGGGGAACAGCGAGCGGCGGAAGACGTAGCGGTAGAACGGCCCGGCCGGGTCGGTGCCGACGCTGACCGCGTGGCACATCGCGTACAGGCCGCCGACGCGGGTGAACGACGGCGTCGTGAACAGCCAGCGCTTGGCGAGCTGGTCGTAGCGGATGTGGCCGTCGCCGCTGTTGGTGCACGCGCCCTGCCCGATGCCGGACCGGCCCTGCGTGGTCGTCGTCACCGTTCCGGCGGTGTCGCCCAAGACCGTGAGCTGCCCAACGTCACCCAGCCCGGTCTGGCGGGGGCTGCCGAGCGGGGTCAGCGCGTTGAACGTGACCGTGTAGCCGGTGTCGGCGACCGTGCCGATCGTGACCGTGGTGTCCGACAGCCAGCTCGCGACGCCCGGCGTGCCCTTCACCAGTTCGCGCACGGTCCCGGTTCCGTCCACCACCGACAGCGGCAGCAGGTCGGTCTTCGCGCTCGCGCCCGCGAACGTCAGCGTGTAGCCGGTGTCAGCGACCGTGCCGACGGTCGCGACCGTGCCGGGCGGGAGCAGCCCCGCCGTGCCCTTGACGGTCTCGGTGACGGTGCCGCTGGAGATCCCGATCGGCGCGACGTCGAGCCCGCCGGTGAACGTGAGCGTGTACCCCGTCTCGCTGACCGTGCCGGCCGTGACCGTCAGGTTGGCCGGCCAGTTGGAGACGCCTTCGCCGCCCTTCGCGGACTCGCGGACGGCCGCGCCGCACGGGTTGGCGGCCTGCGCGCAGTCGCCGAAGACGATCTCGACCGGCGGGACGTCCTTGCGCGCGTTCGCGCCCGCGAAGGTGATCGTCGGCCCCGTCGTGGGGCCTGCGCCGGTGACCGTCACGGTGCCGGCGAAGCCGAAGATCGCGTTGATCTCGTCGCTGACGTTCTGGTTGGTGACCGGCGTCGCGTCGCCCAGCGCGGTCGCGAACCCGAGCGGCCCGGTCTCCTTCCCGCCGATCCGGATCCGGAACGTGTTCCCGGCGACGGCCGAGTCGAAGTTCGTGAAGGTGACCGCCTGGACCTCGTTGCCGCCCTGGAGCGCGTTCTGGATCCCGGCGGGCGTGTCGTTGGCGCCCTTGACGATCGGCACCGTGTTCTGGCCCTGGTAGCTGAGCGTGTAGCCGTCGCCGGCCGGGGCGACGGTCTGCACCTCGCTCGGGCCGTTCAACGCCGCGAGGATCGCCGCCGCGGTGTGGTTGGTCCCCTTCACGAACGGCGCCGACACTTTGTCGCCGTACTTGAGCGAGTACGACGTGAAGTTGGTCAGCGCGACCTGCTGCTGCTCGTTGCCGCCCTGGAGCGCGGCCTGGATGCCCGCCGCGGTGTTGTTCTGCCCGCGCGTGATGGGGACCGAGTCCGCGCCGTCGTAGCGCAGGCGGTACGACGCGCCATCACTCGTGTAGCCGCTCAGCGCGACCTGCTGGACCTCGTTGGTGCCCGCGAAGATGCTGTTGTTGTTGAGCGGGCCGAGGAGCGTGTCGCCGGTCTTGCTCATCACCTTGAACTGCGAGTTGCGCATGACCACGATCGAGTCGGGGCCGGCGGCGATGTTGTTGTCCGAGGTCGAGCCGCCGTTGAGGCCGTTGTCGAAGCTGATCGCGGCGGGGATCGCCGGGCGCGGGCCGAAGGTCGTCTGCTCGGCGCTGCCGTTGTCCGGGATGCCGGGCTGCGCGGCGGCGGGGTTCGCCTCGACCTCGTTGCCCTCGCTGAGGCCCACCTCGATGTTGGGAGCCGCCGCGAGCGGCTGCGCCGCAAGGCCGCGGAGCGACTCCGATCGGTCGTGGATCGCGTCCGACACCAGCGTGCGCTCGGTGTGTCGCGTCTCCGTGCGCGGTGCCTGCGTCGGCACCGACCGCGTCGTGGCTATGGCGCCCAGGGCCAGCAGCACCAGCAGGGCAAGCGAAGCTCGCAGCCCCGTCGACCTCCTCTTGACGAGCATGTGACGAACGCTACAAATCCAGCGCTCATACATTCACCATCCAGCGGGAGCAAGTTCGACCCCGCCCGTGCGACAAGTGGTTAACGCCCAACGCCCCCGCCGGCGTTAGCCGGCGGGGGCGTGTGTGCGACCCCGGCCAGAAGGCGGGAAGGCTTACTTGATCGCGCTGCAGGGGCTGGAGAGGTCCGTGAACGGCTTGGCGGCGATCTGGCTCCAGCCGGCGGCCACGGTCGTGGGCGCGGCGTTCAGCGCCTGCCGCTGGTACTGCTGGACGACCGCGCCGAAGCGGAAGGTGACCTTCTCGCCCGCGGCGTCGTCGGTCTCCTGGCCGGACTGCTCCTGCGAGGTGACGTACACGTTCGAGAAGCAGTAGCGCAGGTAGGGCGCCGCGTTGGGGGTCGTGCCGCCGGCCTTGCGGATCGAGAGCTCCATCGCCGGGATCTGCTTCATGGTCGTCATGTTGCCGAACAGGTACGGCGTGGCGGCGTCGACGTTCTTCTCGATCGTCAGCTCGTTGAGCGCGGGCTTGCCGCCCGACATGCCGCCGGTCGCGCCGAGGGTGACCGGAGTCTCGGCGCTCCAGCTGAAGCCGTTGACGTCGACCGCGCCCGTCATGCCGTTGGCGACGGACTCGCCGTTGAAGTCACCGATCTTGAGGAAGTAGTCGCTGGCGGCGAACGCGCTGGGAGCGATGGCGACGGCGGCGGCGACGGAGGCGATCGAGGCGAGGGCGATGCGGCGGGCTCGGTTCATGGACCACATCCGATCAATCGCCCCTGACGCGGGGCAGACCATCCGCTGACGGGGTTCGTCAGCGGGCGAGATCGGCCGGCTGGCCGGAGCGCCGGAAGCGGCCGGGGCGCGCGACGACCACGTCCGGCGGGAGCCGGCGGCCTTCGGCGAACAGGGCGTTGAACGCGTCCTCGCCGAGCTCCTGGCGGGACGGGATCAGCGCGCGCTCGTGGATCGCGACCAGCGACGCCCACGGCGGGGCGCCGATGCGCTCGTGGATCACGTCGGCGGCGCCCGCGAGTCGGGCGGCGTCGACCGGTCGGCCGTCCATCCCGGCCAACGTCGAGAGCCCGGCGAGGGCTTCGGCGACGTTGAACTCGTCGCCCACGTGGCGCGACAGCGCGAGACAGTCGAGGAAGCCGAGCCGCGCGACCTCGGCGCTGCCGCGCGCGAGGTCCAGCCACGCGTTGTCGATCAACGGCTCGACCAGCCGGCGGTCGTCGCCGAGCCGGCGCCGCAGCTCCAGCGCCTCCCCGAGGCGCTGCTCGGACTGCTCGAGGCGGCCGTGGACCATGTCGTAGAAGCCCTGCTCGCCCAGCGCCGCCGCAACACCGTACGGGTCGTCCGCGCGGCGGAAGTTCGCGAGCGCCTCGCCGGCGATCTCGGCCGCGCGCTCCCATTCCTGCGCGCGCTCGTACGCGCCCGCCTGCGCGAGCAGCGCGTCGCCGAGGAGCCCTGGGCGGGCGAGGCCGCGGGCGATCGCCACCGACGCCTCGCACAGCCCCGCCGCGTCCGGCGAGTCGATCAGCACCGCGCGGCGCCCGAGCGCCGCGAGCACGTGCGCGACGAGCGCGGGCTCGCCGAGGTCCTGCGCGACCGTGAGCGCCTGCTCGAGCGGCTCCTCGGCCTCCGCGAACCGCGCCTGCGCGATCGCGAGCTGGCCGTCCCAGTACAGGGCCGCGGCCCGCAACGGGCTCGGTGTGGGATCGAACGCCGCCAGCGACTCGGCGAGCCACCCGCGCACCTCGTGCACCCGCGCGTCCCACGGGAGCGTGCGCGCGAACGACAGCGCGATCCGCAGCGCGCCCTCCGCCTCGCCCGCGACCAGCAGCCGCTCGTACGCGACCCGCAGGTTCCCGCGCTCGCGCGCGAGCCGGGCGAGCCAAGCGCGGCGGTCGCCCTTCGCCGCCGCTTCGGCCGCCTGTTCGGCGTAGCGGAGGAAGTAGGCCGCGTGCCGGGCCTCGAGCGGGGCGCGGTCGGCGACCTGCTCGGCGGCGTACTCGCGCACCGAGTCGAGCAACTCCAGGCGCGGCTCGGCGTCCTCGCCCGACTCGACGACGATCAGCGAGGAGCGATCCAGGATGCCGGCCAGCAGGACCTCGGGCGGCTTCTCGCCCGGTTCGCAGACGGCATGGCAGGCCTCGAGCGAGATCCCGCCCTCGAACACGCTCAGTTGCCCGAGCAGCTGGCGCTGGCCGACCTCGAGCGCCTCCCACGACCAGTCGAGCGTCGCCCGCAGCGAGCGCTGGCGCTCCGGCAGGTCGCGCGGGCCGTACGTGAGCAGCTCGAGGCGCCGTTCGAGCCGCTCGAGCAGCGACGGCAGCGGCAGCAGCCGCGCGCGGTCGGCCGCGAGCTCGATCGCCAGCGGCAGCCCGTCGAGGCGCGCGCAGATCGCGTTGACGACGGTCGGGTCCGGGACCCAGTCGGGGCGCGCCGCGGCGACGCGGGCGGTGAACAGCGCCGCGGCGTTGGAGATCGCCAGCGGCTGCACGCGATAGGTCTGCTCGGCGGTCAGCCGCAGCGGCGCGCGGCTGGTCGCGAGCACGGTCAGGTTCGGCACCGCCGCCAGCAGCTGCGAGATCTGGGCGGCGTCGGCGAGGAAGCGCTCGACGCCGTCGAGGACGAGCAGCGAGCTCGCTCCGCGGGCGGCGCGGGAGAGGCGCTCACCGAGCTCCGCGGGGGTCTCGGCGAGCACGCCGAGGGCGGCCGCGGCCGCGGTGACGAGCAGGCCTTCCGCGCCCGCGAGGTCGGCGTACGCGGCGCCGCCGGGGAAGCGCGCGTCGATCGCGCGTGATGCCTCGAGCGCCAACCTCGTCTTCCCGACGCCGCCGGTCCCCACGAGTGTCAGCAGCCGAACTTCGGGTCGTGCGAGGAGCGCCCCGATCTCGGCCAGCTCGCCCTCGCGGCCGATCGTCGCGTTGGCCGGAACCGGCAGCGGGGCGGTGAGTACGCCCGCGGGTGCCTCGGCGTCGAGCCCGGGGTCGTGGGCGAGGATCATCCGCTCGAGCTTGCGCAGCTCCGGCCCGGGCTCGAGCCCGAGGTCGTCGACCAGGAGCCGCCGGCCTTCGCGCATCACCTCGAGCGCGTCCGCCTGCCGGCCCGCGCGGTAGAGCGCGAGCATCAGTTGCCCGCGCAGGCGCTCACGCAGCGGGTGCTCGGCGACGAGCGCGCGCAGCTCGCCGACCAGGTCGACCGCCTGGCCGCGCGCGAGGTCGGCGGCGATGCGCTCCTCGATCGCCTCCGCCCGCAGCTCCTCGAGCCGGAAGATCTCGGCCTGCGCGAACTCGTCGAAGCGGTGGTCGGCGAGCGCCGGGCCGCGCCACAGCGCGAGCGCCGGGCCCAGCTGCGACGGGTCGCCGCCGCGGGCGCGCTCCAGCAGCGCCTCGAACCGGCGGCTGTCGATCGCCTCGCGCTCGATCTCGAGCGCGTACCCGGTGGTGCGACGGCGGACCGGCAGCGCGTCGCCGATCCTGGCGCGCAGGCGCGAGACCTGCTTCTGCAGCGCCTGGTCGCGGCCGTCCGGCGCCTGGTCGCCCCAGACCGCTTCGACGAGCTCGTCGACCGGGACGGCCTCCGGCGCGCGCAGCACGAGTGCGACGAACAGGCGGCGCTGCTTGGCGCCCTCAAAGTCCACTGGGCCTGTCGGGGCGACGACCTCCAGCGGCCCCAGCAGCCTGACCTCGATCCCGTTGTTCATGACCCCAACAACAGCGACCCTACCCGGCGGGAGAAAAAGTCGCTACGACCAAAACCACGCTATCCTTGTTCAGGTCAAGATGACCAAAAAGGACCGAAGGATCATGGCCGAGATCAAGACCTACCCGCTGTTCCGTCACCTGCGCGCCGAGCCCACGAGCCACGTTCTGGGCTATCGCGGCGGGGCGCTGCGGCGCGAGGGCCCCGGTCAGGCGTTCTGGTTTCGCGCGATCAACACCGCGATCGCGGAGGTGCCGATCGACGACCGCGAGCTGCCGTTCCTGTTCCACGTTCGCAGCGCCGACTTCCAGGAGCTGACCGTCCAGGGCGTGATCACGTTCCGCGTCGTCGACCCGCAGCGCGTCGCCCGCCGCATCGACTTCGCGATCGACCTCGACACCGGGCGCTGGACGCAGACCCCGCTCGAGCAGCTCGCGGGGCTCGTGATGCAGCTCGCGCAGCAGTTCGTGATCGACGAGCTGGTCAAGCGCGAGGTGCGCACGATCCTCGCCGACGGCGTCGCGCCGATCCGCGCCCACATCGCGGCCGGGCTCGCCGCCGAGCCGGCGCTGGCCGACCTCGGCATCGAGGTCGTCGCGGTGCGCGTCGCCGCGGTCGCGCCGACGTCCGAGCTGGAGAAGGCGCTGCAGCAGCCGACCCGCGAGGCGATCCAGCAGTCCGCCGACGAGGCCACCTTCCGCCGTCGCGCTCTCGCGGTCGAGAAGGAGCGCGCGATCGCCGAGAACGAGCTGCAGAACCGGATCGAGCTCGCGCGGCGCGAGGAGGACCTGGTCGCCCGCGAGGGCGCGAACGCGCGCCTGCGTGCCGAGGAGCTGGCCGCGGCCGAGATGGTCCAGGCGCAGGCCGCCGACGAGCGCGGCGCGCTGGTCGCGTCCCGCCAGGCGGCGACGATCGACGAGGTCGAGGGCGCGCGGCTGCGCATCGACGCCGAGCGCGCGCGGCTCGACGCCGAGTTGGGTGCCGACGTGCTGCTCGCCCTGGCGGCGCGCGAGCTGGCCCGCGAGATCGGGCAGGTCGAGCACCTGACGATCACGCCGGACATGCTCACCTCCGCCCTGGCGCGGCTGAATGGCGGCGCAAAGTGACGCTCGTCCCGCGCTGCGTGCTCGTCGAGCGCCCGACGGAGTTCCGCGAGCTGCTCGCGCGTCATGGCACGCGCGAGCAGGCGCGGTTCTTCCTCGCGCAGCGGGGCGTCGCGCTCGGCGACGTGGAGGAGCGCCATCTCCGGTATGAGGAGGTCCGCGCGGGCGTGATCGGGGCGATCCCGCCGGCGTGGCGGACGGCCGCGGTGGGGCGCGACGACCTCGACCGCTTCCTCTTCGCCGCCGACGACATCGTCGTCGTGCTCGGGCAGGACGGGCTGGTGGCCAACGTCGCCAAGTACCTCGACTCCCAGCCGGTGATCGGGCTCAACCCGGAGCCGGAGCGCTTCCCGGGCGTGCTCGTGAACCAGCGGCCCGAGGCGATGGCGGACCTGTGCGCGGACGTCGCCGCGGGCCGGGCAGGCGTGCAGGAACGCACGATGGTCCGGGCCGCGCTCGACGACGGGCAGCAGCTGCGCGCGCTGAACGAGATCTTCCTCGGGCACCGCACGCACCAGTCCGCCCGCTACGAACTGACCGTGGGCGACGTGCACGAGCACCAGTCCTCCTCCGGCCTGATCGTCGCGACCGGGACCGGTGCGACCGGGTGGGCGGCGAGCATCAATCGCTCCGTCGGGCTCGACCTGCCCGTTCCGACCGCGGGGGAGCTGGCGTGGTTCGTGCGCGAGGCGTGGGAGAGCCCGGCGACCGGCGCGACGCTGACCGCGGGCGTGCTCGACGCGGGTGCGGTGCTCACGGTCACGGGTGAGCGCGAGAGCGTCGTGTTCGGCGACGGCATCGAGGACGATCGGCTGACCCTCGGGTGGGGGCAGCGGGTGACGATCGGGGCCGACGAGCGGCGCCTGCGGCTCGTCGTCTGATCAAACGTTAGTTTGCTAACGTCGCCCGTGTGGAGACGTTGGCCGGACTGCTCGCGGCCCATGCGGGCGAGGAGCGCGTGGCGATCTCGTATCCGGACGCGCGGCTGACGTACGCGCAGCTCGACGCCGACGCGCGGCGGGTCGCGGGGGCGTTGCGCGCGAACGGCGTGGGGCCGGGTGCGCGGGTCGGGATCTTCATGCCCAACGCGCTGGACTACATCCGGCTGATCTTCGCCGTGTCGTACGTCGGCGCGCAGCTCGTGCCGATCAACGCGCGCTTCAAGCGCCGCGAGCTCGCGCACGTGATCGCGAACTCGGAGCTGGCGATGCTGTTCACCGCGCCGGCGATTCCCGAGGTCGACTTTCCCGCGATCGTGGCGGACGCCGTCGGCGACCTCGGGACGCGAGTCGTCGTCGCGCCCCTCGACGACTTCACCGCGGAGCCCGTCTCCGAGCCGGTCGGCTCGGCCGACGACGTCGGGCTCGTGCTCTACACGTCGGGCACCGCCGCGTCGCCGAAGGGGTGCGAGCTCACATGGCGGGCGGTGATCAACGCGTGGCGCTCGTACGCCGACGGCATCGGGCTGCAGGCCGACACGCCGCTGTGGGCGCCGTGCCCGCTCTTCCACGTGGGCGGGATCGGGCCGCTGACGTCGGTCGTCCTGCGGGGCTCGACGATGGTCTCGGCGCCGCACTTCGTCGCCGCGGAGGCGCTCGAGCAGATCGTGTCGTCACGCGCCGTGCACCTGTTCCCCGCGTTCCCGGCGTTCACGCTCGGGATACTGCGAACGCCGGCGTACACGCCCGAGCGGCTGTCGCAAGTGCGCACCGTGCTGAACGTCGCGCCGCCCGAGACCCAGGAGCTGATCCAGTCGCTGCTCCCGGCGGGCGCCGTCCTCCTGAACGACTTCGGGATGACCGAGGCCGCGGGGATCGTCACCTTCACGCCGGTGGGCGACTCGGTGGCCGATCGCTGCCGCACCAACGGGCTGCCGTTCGAGGGCGTCGAGCTGCGGATCGAGGACGGCGAGATCCAGTTCCGCGGCGCGAACGCGTTCCGCTCGTACCTCAACGAGCCGGCGGCGACGGCGGCGACGATCATCGAAGGCGGGTGGGTGCGGACCGGGGACACCGGGCGGCTCACCGACAGCGGGCGCCTGGTCTACGTCGGGCGCATCAAGGAGATCCTCAAGGTCGGCGGGGAGAACGTCGCGCCCGCCGAGGTCGAGGCGTGGCTGAGCACGCATCCCGCCGTCGCCGTCGCCCAGATCGTCGGCAAGCCCGACGACAAGTACGGCGAGGTCCCCGTCGCCTTCATCGAGTTGCTGCCGGGCAAGCAGGCGAGCGGCGAGGAGCTGATCGCGTTCTGCCGCGGCCAGCTCGCGAACTTCAAGATCCCGCGCGAGGTCCGGTTCGTCACCGAGTGGCCGATGTCGGCCACCAAGATCCAGAAGTTCCGGCTGCGGGAGCTCGTCTAGATGCGCTACCACGTCTATCTGGAGGGCGAGCCCGGGCTCGACGCGTACCGGCTCTCGCATGACCCACGTGACGGCCTCGCCCCGGTCTTCATCTGCCCGTTCGTGGTGCTGAGCGCTGCCGACGGGACGATGTACAACGCGATGCGGGGCATCCAGGGCCAGAACAAGGGCGCCGCGCACAACTACAACGCGTACCGGCTCAACGGGGTGTTGGACGAGCAGTGCCCGATGCTGTTCCCGTGGGCGGAGGCGCCGGTGTCCGAGCCGTACTGGGTCGCCGAGGACCGCGATGCGGTGTCGTACGTCGGCTCCGCGTTCCGCTTCGACTTCGGCGTCGACCGCTACGGCTGGGAGGACGCGGGCGGGCGCCTGAAGCTGGAGGCGAAGCGGCTCGGTCAGGTGTGCACGTTCTGGATCCCCGAGCAGGAGGGCTACGCGTATCCGCAGATGCTCCGCAGCCATCTCGGCAAGGCGACCGGGACGCTCGACGGGGTCCCCGTCGAGGGCCTGTTCATGCTCGACTACATCTACAGCCGCCCGGACGCGCTGTGGACCGAGATGGGCATGCTCACCAAGCTCCACAACCTCTGGCTCAACTGGCTCGTCGAGTACGAGGACGGCTCGCTCGAGGGCGGCTATGCGTGGCGCGGCCGTCCGGGCACCGGCTTCGCCGCCGCCCACCACTTCGTCGACGGCGCCTCGACGGCGCGCTCGGACGCGGTGCTCACGACCTCACGCACCGAGCGTGGCACGGTCAGCGGCGTGAACCTGCGGCTCGGCGAGTTGTCCGTCGATCTCACGCAGCACGGCTCCTGCGACTGGCCGCTGCACACCTGCGGGACGGTGAGCGCGATCACCCGCGACAAGCCGATCGCCAAGAGCTGGAACTACACCGAGGCCTTCCCGCTGAACTGGTGGGCGGTCGCCGACTACCAAGCCGCCCACAAGGCCCTCTTCGGCCGCTACGCGTCCTTCCAGCGCCTCATGGCCGGCGCGGTGGTGGACGAGGATCAGATGTTGCGGCTCCCGCGCTAGCGATCGCCGCGGCGGCGGCCCGGATGTCGGCCTCGCTCGTCGCGGTGATCCCGAGCATGTCCGGTTCGGAGTCGAACGTCAGCCGGCCGGCGACCTCGGGGTCCAGCAGCGGGCGGACGCGTGCTTCGGCGTCGAAGTTGTCCTCGACGTCGAGCAGCGCCGCCACGTCGCGCAGGATCGACCAGGTCCCGTCCGGAAGCTGCCGGTAGGGCGGCTCGGGGCCGCGGTCGTCGTGGCCGATCCGGGCCTTGAGCTCGGGCATGGACGCGTACCGGCCGGCGAAGCCCGCGAACTGCAGCCGCGGGATGGTGGCGAGCGGCTCGAGGTCGCCGTCGGCGATCGCGGTGTCGATCAGCTCGAGGGTCTCGAGCGCCTGGTGGTCGCGGAGGAACCCGATCGTCGGGATGGAGCCGAGCCGCGTCATCGTCCCCGCCCGGTAGCGCAGGTACCTCAGTGCGGGAAGCGCGTCGAGCGCCGAGGGGTCCTCGAGCTTGCGCGGCCGGTCGATGCGGACCTCGGCCAGGGCCGGCAGGCCGGCCAGCGGCGAGAGCTGCTTCACCGCCGGTGTGTCCAGGAACAGGTACTCGAGCGCGCGCAGGCCCTGGATGCCCTCGAGCGACCTCACCGGCCCGTCCAGCGTGAGCCGCCGCAGCGCGGTCATCCGTGCGAACGCCTTGAGGTTCGGCATCGCGGTCCCCACGAGTTCGAGCCGGAGCTCTTCCAGGCCGGTGAGCTCGCCGAGCCCGCGGATGCCGGTCTTCGCGGCCAGCGCGAGCCAGCGCAGGCTCGTCAGGCGTCCGAGCGGTTCGACGCTCCCGAGGAACGCGGCGCCGACCCGCAGACGCTCCAGGCGCTCGAAACGCTCGAGCGCCTCGAGGCCGCCGAACGCCTGGAAGTCCACCGCGAGGAGCCGGAGCCCGGCCGGAACCGCCTCGACCTCGACCGGCTCCTGCAGCATCAGCGCCTCGAGGTTCGGGAGGTTGCGCAGCGTCTCGGCGTCGGTCCGCACGGCGGTCAGTTCGCGGATGTGCGGAAGTGGGACGCGCGCAACGACGGTGTTGCCCAGGATCGCGGAGCGCACGGACTCCACGCCGGCCAGCGCGTCGAGGTCGGCGATCTCGCGGAACGGCAGCCGCACCTGCTCGACGCCCGGTCGCGCCTCGGCGAGCGGCACCATGTCCGCCGTGTCCCACGGCGGTCCTTTGAGCAGGTCTTCGAACGCGAGCACCGCTCGGACAGAGTAGGCCGCTATAGGATCGCCCAACGATGAGCATCGAGCGATCAAAGGGCGGCAGCCGCATGCTCCGCCACGACACTCCCACGGAAGCCAACCTCGTGACGGGCGACGAGGGGCTGGTGAACGCCGTCAGCGACCACGTGACCAAGCACTTCGGCGAGTTCGAGGTGCTGCACGAGATCGTCTCCACGTACGTGCACGTCGACCTCTTCGTCGTCCCGCCGACCGACACGCGCCCGGTGTACACCGTGGTCACCTGCGGGATGAGTCAGCAGCCCATGCCGGGTGGCGTGTACGCCGAGCTGATGCTCGTCCTCCCGCCGACGTGGCCGAAGCACGGCGACCCGGAGTTCGAGTCCGAGGAGGCCTACTGGCCGTTTCGCCTGCTCAAGACGCTCGCGCGCCTGCCCCACGAGTACGACACCCGCCTGTGGGGAGGGGACACCGTGCCCAACTTCGACCCGCCGCAGCCGTACGCGCCCAACACGAAGCTGTGCGGCGCGCTGATCGGTCCGATGGTGCATCCCGACCACGACGGCGCCGAGACCTTCGAGTACGACGGGCGCGAGATCAGCCTGTTCGCGGTCTGGCCGCTGTACAAGGAGGAGATGCAGGTCAAGCTCGACGACGGCCTCGACCGGCTGCTGGACCTGATCGACGAGGCGCGCCTGCTCGAGATCGTCGAGCCGAACCGGCCGAGCGTCGTGCCGCGGCGCGGCCTGCGCAAGTTCATCCGCAGGGCGTGACGCGTTCCTCGCCGCCCGCCTGCATCAGCGTGCGGACGGACGAGAGCGGGATCGCGTAGGCGACCTTCATGAAGTCCTGGTCGGTGGCGCCCGGCTCGCCGGCGAAGATCACGCCGACCACGCGGCCCTTGGAGTCGAGCAGGGGACCGCCGGAGTTGCCGTGCTTGATGCGGCTGGAGACCTGCATCACCTTGCCGCCGAACGCGACCCCGGACGGGAGCTTGGAGCCGTCGAGGTAGCCGATCACGCGGCCCGGGGAGAGCGTGAGCTCGCCGCCGAGGGGATAGCCGACGGCGGTCACCCGCTGGCCGGGCTTCGGGTCGGCGCCGAGCGTCGCGACCTCGGGCAGCGTGGTACCCACCTTGGTCACGCCGATGTCGACCAGGCGGGCGGTCGAGGACTCGTCGACGTCGGCGTCCAGCGACGTGCCGTCCCAGGTGTTGAGCTCGAGGACCGAGGCGCCCGCGAGGACGTGGCGGTTGGTGATGATCGTGTGGTGGTCGATCGGGAACCCGGAGCCGGTCGCGATCCCCTCGCAGGAGATGTTGCGCACCCGCAGCGTGAGCTTCTCCGCCGCACGGCGCAACGAGTCCTGGGCGAGCTTCTCCGGCGTTCCCTTGAGCGTGTCGCGGGCGACCGGAGCGACGGTCGCGACCGCGGGGAGCGACGCCTGACCCGGTGCGGGGGTCACGCCGATCCCCAGCGCGACGGCGACGCCGGCGACGAGCAGCAGGGCGGCCAGCGCGAAGAGCCCGAGCTTCACTACCCGCCCCCGCTCGCGGACTCGAGCGCGGCGAAGTCCGCCTGCGCCTGTTGGCACGCCTGGCCCACGGTGTCCGCGTTGGCGTCCACCCACTCGAAGTCCTCGGCCGCATACCGATTCAAGAGCTCGGTCAGGCCGGTCGTACAGGTGCGCTGCTCACCCGCGAGCCGCGCGAGCGAGCCCGCCTGCACCTCGAGCGCGCCGCGCACGTCCTCGACCTTGGCCTTCTCGTCGGCGAGCTGCCGCTGACGGCCTTCGAGCGTCTTGACGTCCGCCTCGGAGCGCTTCAACGCGGCCGCGGTCTTGTTCAGCGCCGTCGTGCGCGTGTTCAACTGGTGCGTCCGCGCCGTCAACGTCCGTTGCAGCGTCTCGGCCCGGTCCTGCCAGCGGTCGGCGTGGTCGCGGTTGCGGTGCGAGGCGACCGCGAAGTACAGCCCGGCGCCCGCGAGCACCACGACCACCAGGCCGACCACCCATCCCCACGCGTTCTCGTTCATCGCCTTCATTCATAGTGACGGGCGTGATCGACGACGAGCTGCGAAACGCGCTGGCCGAGTTGGAGGACTACCTCGACGGCGTCGACCCGGAACGGGCCGCCGAGCTGACGCTGCCGTTCGCGGCGCGCTGGGTGCTGCCGGAGCTCGGGTTCGACCTGCCGCGACTCGAGGACGAGGCGGGCACGTTCGTCGAGGCGACGCCGCTGAGCGACCGCATCCTGACGGGCTACAAGGGCCATCTGACCTACTGGATCGAGCAGCGGATGGCGCTCGACGGCGATGCCGCGACCCAGATCCACCGCGCCGAGGCCAAGCTCGCCGAGCGGGCGGAGCGGGTCGAGGCCGAGGGCTTCCCCCGCGTGGCCGCCGGCCTGCGCGCGGCGGCCGGCGACCCGCTGTGGACGGCGCTGGCGGAGCGGATCGCCGAGTCAGTCCTTCAGTAGCCGCCGGATCCGCGCCGGGGTGAACGGCACCTGGCGGATGCGCTTGCCGGTCGCGTCGAAGATCGCGTTGGCGATCGCCGCCGGGCCGTTGGTGATCAGCACCTCGCCCGCGCCCATCACGTCCGCGTCGGGGCGGTCGATGATCCGGAAGTGCAGCTTCGGCATCGCCGTGAACCGCACGACCGGGTAGCTCTCCCAGTCCTCGGAGGTGATCCCGTCCGGACCCCACTTGAGCTCCTCGATCAGCGAGCGGCTGATCGTCTGCATCAGACATCCCTCGGCCTGCGCGCGCATGCCGTCCGGGTTCAGCGCCGGCCCGCAGTCCTGCGCGGACCAGACGTCGTCGACGACGACCTTCCCGGTCTTCGTGTCGACGGTGACGCCGAAGATCGCGGCGTTGTAGCCGTTGTCGCCCTCGTAGACCATCGCCGCGACGCCGCGGCCGGTCTTGAAGCGCCCGGGATCGATCTTCGACGCGGCCACGCCCGGCTTCCACTTCGCCAGCGACGCGGCCGTGTTGATCACGTCGATCATCCGCTGGTCCTTCAGATGCGCGAGCCGGAACTCGATCGGGTCGCGCTTCGCCAGGAACGCGAGCTCGTCGATGAAGGACTCGTTCGCCCACGTGTTCTGGATCCGGTTCGGTGAGCGCAGCGGCCCGGCCATGAACGAATGCTTGCCCGAGTGGCTGCGCAGGCGCTGGCTTCCGATCACGTAGGACGGCCCGGAGTTCGAGTTGTCGACGACGTTGGGCTTGGTCGCGGGCGTGGGAGGCGGCGACTTCGCCAGCGGGTTCTCCGGGAACCCCATCAAGATGCCGCTCGGGAGGTTCGCCGGCGGTCCGGGGCGGCCGCCGCGCGAGGCCGTCCACGCCACGTAGTCCCACGCCACCACGTTCCCGCGAGCGTCAAGCCCGCCGCGCATCTGGTGCAGATAGGGCTGGCCGTAGTTCTCCCACTTGTGCTCGTCCGCGCGCATGTACTGCACGCGCACCGGCTTGCCGACCTGCTGCGAGATCACAGCGGCGTCGAGCGCGACGTTGTCGGCGCCGTTGAGCCCGTAGCACCCGGACCCCTCGACGTAGATCACGTGCACGTTCTCCTTCGGGAAGCCGAGCGCGGTGGCGATCGCGTCGCGCAGCGGGTAGACGCCCTGCGTGGAGGACCACACCGTCGCCGTCTGCCCCTCGACCGACGCGACACCGCACGACGCGCCCATCGAGCCGTGCATCTGGATCGGATAGCGGTAGTTGACCTGGATCTTCTGGACCGCGCCCGCGAGCGCGGCCTCGACGTCCCCGGTGTCGATCAACACGCGGTTGGTCGCCTCGGTCTGGCGCTGGAGGTCGCCGTAGAGGTGCTCGAAGCTCGGCAGCGGCGTCGTCTGCCAGGTCACGCGCAGGTCGGCGGCGGCGTCGATCGCCTGCTCCTCGCGCCGCGCGACGACCGCGACGAAGTTGCCCTTGACCACGGTCGCCAGGTAGCCCCGCGGCTTGGTCTCGAACCCGTCGACCTTGACGAGCGTGGAGTCGAGCGTCGGCGGGCGCACCACCCGCGCGTGGACCATCCCCGGCACGCGCACGTCCTGCGTGTACTGGAACGCGCCCGTGGCCTTGGCCGGCACGTCCCGGCGCGGCACGCTCGTGCCCACGATCTTGTAGTCCTCGAAGCGCTTCGGGACCGCCTTGCCGGTGATCTTGAGGTCGAACCGGCGGTTCCCGATCAGTTGCGCGTAGGACACCTTGCCGTTGACGAGCCCGTCCTTGACGGTCAGCTGGTCGACCGGCACGCCGAGCTGCGCCGAGGCCATCTGCAACAGCGCCAGCCGCGCCTCGGCCGCCGCCTGGCGCAGGCCGCCCTTGGCCGCGTACTGGGTCTTGTTGGACTGGCTCCCGGCGGTGAAGCCCTGGTCGGGCGTGCGCCACGTGTCGGCCTCGACGACCGTGCACTTCTCCAACGCCACGTCGAGCTCGTCGGCGACGAGCTGCAGCGTCGTCGTCAGCACGCCGGTGCCGAGCTCGACCTTCCCGGTGAGGATCGTGACCGTGCCGTCGCCGCCGATCGCCAGCCACGAGTCGATCAGCGTCGGGTCGACGAGCGCGGGGCCGATCTGGGCGGACTGCAGGGCGCCGAACGCCGTCTTCGGCGTCAGCAGGCGGGGGAGCGAGGCGGCGACGAACATCGCGCCGGTGCCGGCGAGGAACTCGCGCCGGGTGGCGGTCATCGCGCGGCCGCCTTGATCGCCGCGACGATCCGGAAGTGGGTCCCGCAGCGGCAGATGTACGGGTTCATCGCTCGCTTGATCTCGTCCTCGGTCGGGTCGGGATGCTTGGCCAGGAACGCGTCGGCGGCGACGATCATCCCGTTCGTGCAGTAGCCGCACTGCGCGGCCTGGTGCTCGATGAACGCCCGTTGGACCTTGCCCGGCTTGGCCTCGGTGCCGAGCCCCTCCAGCGTCGTCACCCGCTTGCCCTCGACCTCGCTGACCGGGGTGACGCACGAGCGTGTCGGCTCGCCGTCCACCTGGACGGTGCACGCGCCGCACTGCGCCAGCCCGCAGCCGAAGCGCGGCCCGCGCAGCTCCAGTTCGTTGCGCAGGACGTACAGCAGCGCGGTGTCGCTCGTGGCCTGGACCACGTGCCGCTTCCCGTTCACGCGAATAGCCGCCATCTTCACCCTCCGATTCAGACCCGGTGCCGGAGTGATTCGCAATCCGGACCGCGGCGGTTCAATTGCGGATGAGAGCCTGACGTTACTGCCGCATTACCGGGTTTGACGACATTCCCCGGTGTGAGAGACGCGCTCGGCTTCTGGCGTACGCATCGCCGCGTGCGGCCGTTCTTCATCGCCCAGGCGCAGGGGGCGATCGGCGACGGCGCGGGCTACGTCGCGCTGCTGCTGCTCGCGTACGACCGGTTCGGCTCCGCGTGGGCGGCGACGGCGCTGATGCTGGCCGACTTCGGCCCCGCGATGCTGCTCGGCCCGGCGCTCGGCGCGCTCGTCGACCGGCACGGCCGGCTGCGCGCCGCGATCGTCTCGGACCTGATCCGCGCGGTCGCGTTCGCGGCACTCCTGTTCGTCGACGGCGCGGTGGGGATGATCGCGCTGGCGCTGTTCGCCGGCCTGGGCACCGCGCTCTTCCGCCCCGCCACCGGCGCGCTGCTGCCGACGCTGACCACACCCGACCGGCTCGGCGCCGCCAACGCGCTCGTGAGCATGCTGCGCGACGGCGGTCAGCTGCTCGGGCCGGCGCTCGCAGCCGGGCTGCTGCTCGTGGCCGGGCCGGAGACCGTGCTCGGCTTCAACGCGGCGACGTTTGTGATCTCGGCGGTGCTGCTGACCCGCGTCCGCGGCCACGTGCGCCCGGTCGCGCGCGCCGAGGCGTCGGAGGCGCCGGGCTGGCGCGTCGTGCTCGGCGACTCCCGCGCACGCGTGCTCGCGATGACCTCGGGGGTGGCGACCCTCGCGGGCGGGACGCTCAACGTCTCAGAGCTCGCGCTCTCCCAGCACGACCTCCAAGCGGGCGGGGCCGGGCTCGCGCTGCTGATCGGCTCGATGGGCGTCGGGCTGGTGGTCGGCTCGGGGCTCGGCGCGGAGTCGCGCGACACGCTCGGCCTGCTGCTCGTCGCCCTCGGCTTCGCCGGCGCCGCGCTGGCGCCGGTGCTGGGGCTCGCGGTCGTCGCGTTCGCCGTGCTCGGCGTCGGCAACGGCATGTTCTTCGTCTCCAACCGCGTCAAGCTCCAGCGCCACGTCGCCGAGCACCTCCACGGCCGCGCCTTCGGGCTGGTCAGCTCGTTCGACTCCTGGGGCGCGTGCGCGGCGGTCGTGCTCGGCGGCGCGCTGGTCGCCACGGCCGGCGCGCGCCCGACGCTCGCGATCGCCGGCGCGGCGATGACGCTGATCGCGCTCGTCAGCCGTCGCGAAGTACTGTCCGCCCAATGGCGCCAGGAGACACCGCTCGGCTCTACCACCGCCTGAGCTCGTACGGGCCGGTGAAGGACTGGCCGCCCACGCCCGCCCGGCACGAGCTGGTGCTGCAGGACTTCGAGTCCAACGACATGGCGAGGTGGCCCCCGCAAGTCAAGACGTACGCGGAGGGGCTGTCGGTCGTCGAGTTGCCGCGCGAGTGGCCGGTGCCGGACGTGCCGGCCACCGCCGTGCTCGCGGCCGGACCGCCGGCGATCGAGCTGACCCTGGCGTCGCTCGCGCGGCTGCTCTTCCTCTCCGCCGGCGTGGTCCGCACGAGCCCGAACCGCCAGAAGCGCACCGTGCTCCTGCGCGCGGCCGGCTCGGCCGGCGGGCGCTTCCCGATGGAGCTCTACGTCTCGGCGCGCGGTCTCCCCGGCGTCCCCGATGGTGTGCACTGGTACGACCCGGTCGGGCATGTGCTGCGGCAGGTCGGTCCGCCCGCGGGCGGGGAGGCGACCACGCTGATCGTCACCGGCATCCCGTGGCGTACCGGCTGGCGCTACGTCGAGCGCGGCTTCCGCCACATCTACTGGGACTCGGGGACGATGCTCGCGCAGACGCTGGCCCTGTATCCGGGACGCCTCTTCACGCGGTTCCCCGACGCGCAGGTCACGCGGCTGGTCGGTGCCGACGGCGTGCAGGAGTTCCCGGTCGCGCTCGTCGCGTTGCAACCGGGCGCGCCGGCGATCCAGCCGGGCGGCGAGGCGGTCGCGGGGACGATCGACCCCGGCGAGATCGAGTTCCCGCTCATCACCGCCGCGCAGCGGGCCGGGGACGGCGACACGCTGGGGGAGCCGTGGCCGCCGGCGCCCGCGGTCGACGCGCCGCCGTCGCGCGACCTCGACGCCGTGATCCTCCAGCGCGGGTCGACGCGGCTGATGGACGCCACGGCGACGCTCCCGCGTGACGCCTACCTGTTCTCGCTCGCCGCCGCGATGCGCGGGATCGACGTGCCGCACTTCATCGCCGTGCACGGGGTCGAGGGCGTCGAGCCGGGGCTCTACCGCTGGCCCGACCTCGACACCCCGCTGCGGCGCGGCAACCTCCGCCACGAGCTGCTCGTGACCTGCTGGGACCAGGACCTCGGCCGCGACGCCGCATACGTCGTGATGGGCGCGATCGACCTCTCCACGCTCGACGACCGCGGCTACCGGGCCGCGCAGCTCGCGGCCGGCATCGTCGAGGGGCGGCTGCACCTCGCGGCGTACGCGCTCGGACACGGCGCGTCGGGGATGACGTTCCTCGACTCAGAGATCGAGCCGCTGCTCGGCGAGCCGCTCGCGGGCCTGCTTTTCACGTGCGTGGGCGTCCCGACGTACCGCAACACGGCGGGCGGCCGGCCGGGCGAACCGGTCTCGGTATCGAACATCACTGCGGGCGAGACGCCAACGTCGTAGGGTCCCGACCCGAAATGTGCTCAGCTTCCCGGCCGGATCGGCCGATGAAGCGGCCATGCAACTGAAAACGCGATTCGTGAGGACAGAAGAGGACATCCCCACCCCGGTCGTCGTCTCCCGACAGCCGATCCTCGATCACCTCGAGCGGATCGTGGCGTTCGAGTTGCTGACCCAGGACGACGCGTCCCGCGAGTCGACCGCGAGCCTGCTGGCGCACGCGTTCGGCGACATCGGCCTGCCGCGCCTCGTGGGCGCGCGCGCCGTGCACGTCAACGTGGGCCGCGATTTCCTGCTCGCCGTCCGGCCGCTGCCGCTCGATCCCGCGCGGGTCGTGCTCGAGGTCGACGCCGCGCAGCCCGCCGACGACGCGCTGCTGCTCGTCCTGCGCGAGGCGCGCGACGGGGGCTTCCGCATCGCCCTCGACGGCTTCCGCGCCGACGCCGGCGCCGACGCGCTGCTCGAGCTCGCCGACACCGTCAAGCTCGACGTCGGCGCGATGGAAGAGGAGGAGATCGAGGCCGCGGTCAACGTGGCGCGCGGGCTCGGCCTGCAGCTGATCGCCGGCGGCGTGCAGAACCGTGAGCAGTACGGGATCTGCCGCGGCCTGGGCTTCGACGCCTTCCAGGGCCAGTACTTCGCCGAGCCGGTCGTCGTCCACGGCGCCGCCGTCCCCACCTACCGCTTCCGCGCGCTGTCGATGCTCGCCGCGGGCGACGCGACGTCGTTCGAACAGCTCGAGCGCGTGATCTCCGAGGACCCGGGCCTCTCGCTGAAGCTGGTCAAGCTCGCGAACTCGGCGTTCTTCGGCGGCCGCCACCGCGCCGGCACGATCCGCCAGGCGCTGATGACGCTCGGCTCGGTCGCCGTGCGCCGCTGGGCGACGATGATGGTGCTCGCCGGTGTCAGCGATCGTCCGAGCCACCTGCTCGAGCTCGGCCTCCTGCGCGCCCGCCTGTGCGAGCTCGTCGCCGCCCGCACGCCCGGCACGGAGACCGACCGCGCGTTCACCGTCGGCCTCTTCTCGGTCGTGGACTCGCTGCTCGGCGTGCGCATGCCGACCCTGCTCGAGGACCTGCCGTTCGACGACCGCACCTCGCGCGCGCTCGGCGAGCACGAGGGTCCCGAAGGTCGCCTGCTCGCGGGGGTGCTCGCCTACGAGGCGGGCGACTTCGACCGGTGCGTCCAGACCGGCGTCAGCCTCGTCGACATCGCCCACGCCTACGGCGAGGCGCTCGACTGGACCGACGGCGCGCTGATCCAGCTCACCGCGTAGAAACCTAAAGGGGTCAGGCCCCTTTAGGTTCACACCGTTGGGGGGCCACCGCGGAGCGGCCTGGACCTAAAGGGGCCTGACCCCTTAAGGAAGCGGCGGGCCGCCCGGCGCGCCTCCGCCGGGCGCCATCAGCGTCAGCGACGGCTGGGCGACGAGCAGCTCGACCTCGGCGCCTGGAACACCCTGCGCGGCCGTCAGCGCCGCGCTCGGGTCCTCGCCCGGCTGGAAGGCGACGACGTCGACCGCGTCGACGGTCCCGCCCGTCGTCGCGTAGGACGCGACCCAGCGCAGGTTCGGCAGCGCGGCGCGGATCGCCGAGACGACCATCGTGTGGACGACCTCGGCGTTGCCGCCGGGCGCCTTGAGCAGGAGGACGTGCAGCTCGTTCATCGCGATCGCTCCCGGAGGATCAATTGGGCGGCGACCATACCGAGCCAGCGGGTGAAGACCTCGCGGTCCGCGTCGTCGCGCGCCGCGGCCAGGCCCGCTTTGACGAGCATCTCGAGCGGTGGGGCGACGAACCCGGTCGCGTTGCCGCTCGCCACCTCGTGCACCTGTGCGGCGGTGACGAACTGGTTGTCGAGCTGGATCGCGGCCGCGGTCGAGCCGATCCCCTGCAGCTCGGGGCGCATGCTCCCGTCCGCGTCGGTGATGCCGTCGGCCAGCAGCGCGCCGAGGTCCAGTGTGCTCAGCTCGGCGTCGGAGTAGCTGTCGCTCATGTCTTGGGCGTCGGCTTGTCGTAGCCCGCGAGGAACGGCCACGACAGCGGCGGCGCCAGCGTGTTGGTCAGGAACGCCTGGCGCCCGACCCAGGTGGTCGTGCCGCTGCCCGGGTCGTTGATCAGGATCTGGTCGCCCTGCGCGCGCAGGCCCATCACGTAGTGCGCGGTGACGTTCGGGCCGCCGCCGATCAGGATCGGCACCTGGATGCCCTGGTTGAGGAAGGCGATGATCGAGTCGACGGCCTTGTCGACCTCGCCGCCCGCCGGGTTGACCGGCGCGAGGGCGTTGACCGCGGTGAAGGCGTAGGTGACGCCGGTGGTCGACGAGATCGAGTTCAGGTCGGACTCCACCCACGCGCCCTGGCCGGCGGTGCCGAGCGGCGTCGGCATCGAGCCGTGGCCGATCAGGATCGCGCCCTGCTCGAGCGTCATCGGCAGGTTCGCCCAGCTCGCGCCGCTGACCGGGCCGGCCGCGGTGAGCGAGAGCGCGTAGATCGGGTCGTTCTGCGCGCGGATCGTCTGGACCGAGGTCGGCCCGCACGCCATCTGCCACTGCTGCTGGATGCCGGCCGCGCTGCCGCCCTGGGCGACGTTCTCGTCGGCGACGTTGAGGTTGGCGAGCAGCCACGCGCGATCCTTGCCGCGGATCGCGCTCGCGAACGTCGCGATGTCGGCGATGCTGCGCTCGGCCGCCAGCGCCTTGCACAGGTACGCCATCTCGACGCCCGAGCCCGAGAAGTACATGAGCTGGCGGAACTGCAGGTACTCGTTCTCGGGGATCTCGTCGATGCGGGCGACCGCGCGGCGGACCTGGCGGTCGTTGATCACGCCGGGCGAGATCTCGCACGTCAGGTTCAGGTTGTCCCAGCGCGTCCAGCGGGGGAGCTCGGCGCCGCGGTCGCGGCAGTCCCACCACACCCGCGCGTGTGTCGCCATCATCGCCGGCAGGCGTTCGCCGAAGGACGCCCAGATGCGTTCCAGCGCGGCCTCGTCGCGCGGCCCGACCCAGAACTGGTCGAGCAGGATCGCGATCAGCTCGAACCGCTGCGGGTCCGAGGCGGGCGTGAAGTCGTCGATCGCCTTGATCGCCCCGATGTCGCGGTCCGCGATCGCCTGCGAGATGCTCGCGTTGGCCTGCGGCGCCTCGGCGGTGCCGGGCTCGCGCGCCAGCGTGGCGCGCACGCTGCGCGCCATCAGCGCCATCGCGGCCTGGTTGCCCATCGTCCGCTGCAGGTCGAGCATCTGCGAGACCGGGGCGGGTGGGGGAGCGGCTTCGCGGCGGCCGTCCTCGCGCTCGACGTCCTCTTCGCGCTTGAGCTTGGTCCGTGTCGTCATGGCGTTGTCTGGAACGTACCGGCGCGGCGCGTGGCGCGCCTAGAGGAAAAGGGGCAGCCTTTCGTAACGCACCGGCGGTTCGTGAGACGGTGTCGAGGATGCGGGCGACGCGGCGGGAGTGGATCGGGTTGGCGGTGATCGCGCTCCCGTGCCTGGTCTACGCGATGGACCTCAACGTGCTCAACCTCGCGCTGCCGGCGATCAGCGCGGACCTCGAGCCGTCCAGCACGCAGCTGCTGTGGATCGTCGACATCTACGGCTTCATGGTCGCGGGCGCGCTGATCACGATGGGTGCGCTGGGCGATCGCGTGGGTGCGCGGCGGATGCTGATGATCGGCGCGTTCGGCTTCGCGGTCACGTCGGTGCTGGCGGCGTTCGCGTGGAGCGCCGGCGCGTTGATCGCGGCGCGGGCGCTGATGGGGCTCGCGGGGGCGACGCTGGCGCCGTCCACGCTGTCGCTGATCCGCGGGATGTTCGACGACCCACGCCAGCGGACGTTCGCCGTCGGCGTGTGGGCGACGAGCTACAGCGTCGGCGCGGCGATCGGGCCGCTGGCGGGCGGCGCCGTGCTCGAGTTCGCGTGGTGGGGCTCGGTCTTCCTGCTCGGCGTACCCGTGATGGTCCTGGCGCTCGCGCTCGGGCCGCGGCTGTTGCCCGAGCACCGCGAGGCGTCAGGCGGGCACGTGGACGTGGCCAGCGCGGCGCTGTCGCTGGCGGCGGTCCTGGCCGTCATCTACGGGCTCAAGCAGCTCGCGGTGGGTGGGTCGCTGCCGGTCGTCTGGGTCATCGTGGGCGCGGTGGCGGGCTGGCTGTTCGTGCGCCGCCAGCACCGGTTGAGCGACCCGCTGATCGATCTCACGCTGTTCCGCGTGCCGGCGTTCAGCGCCGCGCTGGCGGCCAATCTGGTGGCGTTCTTCGTGATCTTCGGGATGGCGCTGTTCACCGCGCAGTACGCGCAGTCGGTGCTCGGCTACACGCCGCTGATCGCCGGGCTGCCGACCGCCAGCGAGGCGCTCGGGTTCGTCGCCGGATCGATGATCACGGCGCGGCTCGCCGCCCGGTTCGCGGCGCCGGTGCTGCTGTGCTGGGGGATGGTCGTGGGCGCGGTCGGGTACGCGATCGTGGCGCTCACGGGCAACTCGCTCCTACCGCTGTTCATCGGGCCGACGTTCGGCGCCGTCGGGCTCGCGGTGGTCATCACGCTGGTCGCCGACCTGGCCGTGAGCGCGGCACCGAAGGAGCGGGCGGGCGGGGCCGCCGCGACGTCCGAGACCAGCTCCGAGCTCGGCGGCGCGCTCGGGCTGGCGCTGTTGGGGTCGATCGGCGTCGCGATCTACCGCGCCGGCGTCCCGGACGGCACGCCCGACACGATCGGCGACGCCGTCCGCGGCCCGTTCGCCGACGTCGCGCGCGACGCGTTCGGCTCGGCGCTGGTCGCGACCTCGCTGGTCAGCGCGGCGGCGCTGCTGGTCACGGCGGGCGCGGCGTTCGCGCTGCTGCGCCGCTTACGTGAGGGTGAAGCGGGCGAAGGCGCCGGGCTGCGCGCCGGCGCGGGCGAGGGCGCGTCCGTCGGCTGAGTAGATCGCGGACTCCGCGGCGGTGGTCGTGAACCCACCGCCGGTCGGCCCGGCGAAGCTCGCGAACGCGACGTACGCATCGCACGCGGTCGCGATGCGGTGCGCCCGTCGCTCCTGCTCCTCGAGCTCGTGGTCGTGGTGCACGAGCCCGGCGACGTACAGGTCCGGCTTCAAGGCGGCAGTGTCGTCGATGTGCTGCTGCACGCCCGTGTCCTTGCAGATCCCCAGCCCGACCCGCCACCCGTCGACGTCGATGGAGGTCGCGCCCGGGCCGGGGGTGAAGCGGGTCGCCTCGTCGCCGCCGAGGAACGACTTGCGGTAGACGACGCTCGCCCCCTCCTCGTCGACCCGCACGGTGGCGATCGAGCCATCCACGGGCGCTCCGACGAGCGCGATGCTCCCGGTCTCGGCGCAGGCGTCGACGATCGCGCTCAGGTCCTCCGGCGCATCGGCATCGAGCTCGTAGCCGGTGACCGACAGCTCGGGGAAGACGACCAGTCGAGCCTTGGCTTCGCGGATCGCGGCCGCGTGCGCCTCGACGGTCGGCGCGGGTTGGGCGACGGCGACGGTCAGCGGCTCTCGCACCCCACCAACCTAGACGACAGGTCCCAGAGACGCTCGGCGTTGGCCGGGTCGAGCGCATAGGCGGCGACGCCCCGCCCGCCCTGGGTCGTGACCGGCGCGTCGACCACCGCAGCCTCGTTTGCGTCCTCGAAGTAGTGGCCGCCGTCGAGGCCCGGCCACGTCGCCGCCATCACCGAGGTCGCGGCGCCCTGCTGGAGCGTCTTGTAGCGGTAGGCGCCGGACGTGCGAAGGTGCTCGAGCACCGCCGGGTCCATGTGGCGGGACAGGTTGGACTCGAGGATCGCGCCCGGGTGCACGGCGTTGGCGGTGACGCCGTCCCAGCGCCGGTTCGCCTCGACCGCGAACAGGACGTTGGCCGTCTTGGACTGGCCGTAGGCGGCGACCGGGTCATATGGGCGGCGCTCGAAGTGGGGGTCGTCGAAGTCGACCGGCGCGCGCAGGTGGCCGACCGAGCTGAGCGAGACGATCCGGGCGTCCCCGGCCGCGACGAGCGCGTCGTGCAGGCCGACCGCGAGCGCGAAGTGGCCGAGGTGGTTGACGGCGAACTGCAGCTCGGCGCCCTCGGGCGAGCGCTGCAGCGTCTGCAGCGCCATGACGCCGGCGTTGTTGATCAGCAGGTGCAGCGGGCCGTCCCACGCGGCGGCGAACGCGCGCACCGACCGCAAGTCGGCGAGGTCGAGCCGGCCGACCTGCACGCCATGGCCGATGCCGGCCGCGACGCGCTCGCCGGCGGCGGTGTCGCGGACGGCGAGGGTGACGTCGGCGCCGGCCTCGGCCAGTGCGCGGGCGGTCTCGATGCCGATCCCCGACGATCCGCCGGTGACGATCGCGCGCTTGCCGGTCAGGTCGATCCCGGCGACGACCTCCGCGGCGGTCGAGTCGAAGCCGAATGGGGTCGTGATCAGTGTTGATGCCATAGTGATGCTCCTGAACTGGAACTCGATTCCGGTTCCAGTATAAACGGAAATGGATTCCGATTCCACAAAGCCCCAGCTACGCGCCGACGCCCGCCGCAACCGCGAGCGGTTGATCGCGGCTGCCCGAGAGCTCTTCGCCGAGCAGGGAACCGCGGTCCCGCTGGCGGAGGTGGCCAGGGCGGCGGGGGTGGGGACCGGCACCGCGTATCGCCACTTCCCCACCCAGGACGCGCTCGTCGAGGCCACCTACCGCGAGGAGATCGCCCACCTTCGGGACGCGGCGAGCGAACTCCTGCGCGAGCGGCCGCCGGCGGACGCGCTCGCCGCCTGGCTGCACCGCGCGATCGACCACCTCGCCACCGAGCGCGGGCTCTCAGAGGCGCTGCGCGACGCGGTCGTCGGCGCGCACGCCGAGTCCCGCGTCGCGATCCTCGCCGCGCTGACCGAGCTGCTCGACGCGGCGCAGGCCGCGGGCACGGTGCGCGGCGACGTCGACGCGCGCGACGTCGCCGCCGCGCTCGGCGGCATCTTCCTGCTCGCCGAGCCCGACCGCGCGCACCGCCTGCTCGACGTGACGATCGACGGCCTGCGGACCGTTTAGCCGAGCGGCAGCGCGCGCAGACGCTCCGGGTCGGTGAGCAGGTCGATCGCCACGATCCGCCCGCCGGCGATCGTGAACGCCGCGACGGAGATGATCCGGTCGCCTTCCCGCACCACGAACCCTGGGAGCCCGCTGACGATCTCGGGACGGGCGAGCGGGGCGAGCCGCCGGAACGTGACCGCCTGCCGCGCGACGTTCTCGGCGCCGCGGGTCTCGAGCACGAGCTCGCCGCGGTCGACGCGGATGACCACGTTCGGGTCCAGGACCGAGACGAGCCGCTCGAAGTCGCCGTCGCGGGCGGCGGCGTTGAACGCGTCCACGAGCGCGCGCTGCTCGGTCAGGTCCGCATCCGGCTTGGGAACGGTCGCGCGGACGCGGCGGCGCGCTCGTGAGGCGAGCTGGCGGGCGGCGTCCGGTGTGCGCTCGACGATCGGCGCGATCTGGGAGAACGGCACCGCGAACATGTCGTGCAGGACGAACGCGAGCCGCTCGGCCGGCTCCAGCGTCTCGAGCACGACGAGGAGCGCGAGCCCGACCGAGTCGGCGAGCAGCGCCTGCTGCTCGGGTCCGTCCCCCACCACCGGCTCGGGCACGTGCACGTCGAGCGGCTCCTCGCGGCGCGCGCGGCGGGAGCGCAGCATGTCGAGCGAGATCCGGGCGACGACGGTGGTCAGCCAGCCGCTGAGGTTCTCGATCCCCTCGGCGTTGCGGCTGAGCCGCAGCCACGCCTCCTGGACGGCGTCGTCGGCCTCGCCGGTCGAGCCGAGCATCCGGTAGGCCACCGCCCGCAGCTGCGGCCGGTTGGCCTCGAAGAGGTCCGCGAGTTCGTCCATCGGTCACATCCCATCGTCGCCATTCGTCGTGTCGTTGACGAAGCGCAGCTCCCCGATGTGACCGAAGGAGGTCTCCCCATGACCGCACCCGTACCGCACGACCGCCGCTGGCAGTTGCTGGGGGTGATCGGCATCGCCCAGCTGATGGTGGTGCTCGACGTGACGATCGTGAACATCGCGCTGCCGTCGGCGCAGCAGGACCTCGGCTTCTCGGCCGACCAACGCCAGTGGGTGATCACGGCCTACGCGCTCGCGTTCGGCGGCCTGCTGCTGCTCGGCGGGCGGATCGGTGACGTGTTCGGCCGCAAGCGCGTGTTCGTCACCGGCCTGCTCGGGTTCGCGGGCGCGTCCGCGGTGGGCGGCGCGGCCACGAGCTTCGAGATGCTCGTCGCCGCCCGCGCGTGCCAGGGCGCGTTCGGCGCGCTGCTCGCGCCCGCCGCGCTCTCGCTGCTCACGACCACGTTCACCGATCCGCAGGAGCGCGGCAAGGCGTTCGCCATCTACGCCGCGATCGCGGGCATGGGCGGCGCGATCGGCCTGCTGCTCGGCGGCGCGCTGACCCAGCTGCTGGACTGGCGCTGGTGCCTGTATGTGTCGGTGGTCTTCGCGCTGCCCGCGGCAATCGTCGCGAGCCGGCTGCTCATTCACGTCCCGACGCCGAACCGCCCACGGCTCGACGTCCGCGGCGCGCTCGTCGCGTCGACCGGGCTGTTCGCGCTCGTCTTCGGCCTCTCGCGGGCGGAGACCGACGGCTGGGGCGACCCGCTCACGATCGGCTGCCTCGTCGCCTCGGCGCTGCTGCTGACGACGTTCGTGGTGCTGCAGAAGCGCACACCGCAGCCGTTGCTGCCGCTCAAGGTCGTCTCCGATCGCGACCGCGGCGCCTCGTTCATCGCGATCGCGACCGCCAGCGCGGGCCTGTTCGGGCTGTTCCTCTTCCTGACCTACTACCTGCAGCTGACCAAGGGGTTCAGCGCGTTCGAGACCGGGCTCGCGTTCCTGCCGATGAGCCTCTCGATCGCGCCCACCGTCGGCCTGGTCACCACCAAGATCCTCGCGCGGACCGGCCCGCGCCCGCTCGTCCCGACCGGGATGCTGCTCGGCGCGCTCGGCATGCTCCTGCTCACACGGCTGACGCCTGACAGCGCGTACGCGACGCATGTGCTGCCGTCGCTGATCCTGATCGGGATCGGCTTCGGGTTGACGATCGCGCCGTCGTTCGCGACCGCCACCTACGGCATCCCGCCGCGCGACGCCGGCGTCGCCTCCGCGATGGTCAACACGTCCCAGCAGATCGGCGGCTCGATCGGCGCCGCCCTGCTGAGCTCGGTCGGCGCCGGGAGCCTGACGACCGCCTACTGGTGGGCGGCGGGCCTGCTCGTGTGCGGGGCGCTGGTGACCGGCGCGCTGTTCCGGACCGACACGCGCCCGGCCGTGGCCCACGGGCCCGATCCCGTGACGGCGTAGATCGCGTCGAGGACGGTGTCGATGTCGGCGGCGCTGACATCGAGGTGGGTGACCGCGCGGAGGCGGTCGCCCACCGCGCCGATCCTCACGCCGTGGCGTTCGAGGGCGGCGAGGAAGTCGGGCGAAGGCGGCGTGAAATAGACCATGTTGGTCTCGGGCTCGGGGGTCTCGATGCCGAGAGCGTTGAGGCCGCGGGCGAGGCGCCGCGCGTTGTCATGATCGATCGCCAGGTGGATGACGTGGTGGTCGAGCGCGTGGATGCACCCGGCCGCCGCGATCCCCGCCTGGCGCAGCGCGCCGCCCAGCATGTGCTTGAGCTCCCGTGCACGAGCGATGAACGCCTCGTCGCCGGCGAGGACGGCGCCGATCGGCGCGCCGAGGCCCTTGGTGAAGCACAGCCAGACGGAGTCCACGTGCGCGCAGTACGCGTGCGCGGGGACGCCGCTCGCGACGACCGCGTTGAGCAGGCGCGCGCCGTCCATGTGGATCGGCAGGCCGACCTGGCTCAGCGCGCGCAACGTGTCGAGCGGGAGGACCGTGCCGCCCGCGAAGTTGTGGGTCTGCTCGACGCACAGCAGCGACGCGCGGGGCTCGTAGAGCGAGCCCTTGGCGGCGTGGCGCTCGACGGCCTCGGGTGTGAGCTCGTCGAGCGGCTCCATCTGCACCCGCGCGAAGACGACGGGTCCGGCGCTCTCCGAGCGCAGCAGGTGCGCGGCGCGGTGGGCGAGGACGGCGTCGCCGCTGCGCGTGTGGGCGGCGACGGCGATGATGTTCGCCATCGTCCCGCCGGGGAGGAAGAGCGCCGCGGCCTTGCCGGTGAGCGCGCAGACGCGCTCGAGCAGCTCGTTGACGGTGGGGTCCTCGCCGCGCTGCTCGTCGCCGACCTCGGCGGCGGCGATCGCGGCGCGCATCGCGGCGGTGGGGCGGGTCAGCGTGTCGCTGCGCAGGTCGATCATGCGAGTCATCGTCGGCCCGTTCGTGTGAAAGCACAAGTTGCGATTGCTGTGCTGAAGCGTAAGCTGTGCTTTGTGTTGGATGTCCGCCGGCTCCGGGTCCTGCGCCAGGTCGCCCACGAGGGGACGATCGCGAGCGCCGCGCGCTCACTGCACATGACGGGCCCGGCGGTCTCGCAACACCTGCATGCGCTGGAGCGCGAGACGGGCGCGAAGCTGCTCGAGCGCGAGGGCCGCACGCTGCGGCTGACCGCGGCGGCGCAGACGCTCGTCGCCCACACCGAGACGATCCTCGCGCAGCTCGAGCTCGCGCAGGCCGACCTCGACGCGAGCGAGGGGCGCTTCGGCGGCGAGCTGCGGGTCGCCGCGTTCCCCACCGCCGTGCGCGCCGTGCTCGCGCCGGCACTGCGCGAGTTCCCGCGGGTGCGGGTCGACGAGCTCGAGCCCGACGACGCGCTCCCGCGCCTGCGGGCGGGCGACTTCGACCTCGTGATCGCGCACGCCTACGACCGCGTGCCGCGGCGGATCGACGCGTCGCTGGAGACCGCCGAGCTGTTCGTGGAGCCGCTGTTGCTGGCGGTCGGCGGGCCCGGTGAGCGGTTGGAGGACTTCGCCGACGCGGCGTGGATCGCGCCGCCGGCGGGGATGACATGTGCGCGCGAGGTGGAGCGCGCCTGCGCGGCCGCGGGCTTCGAGCCGCAGGTCACCTCGCGGGTGCTCGGCTACGAGCAGGTGCTCGCGCTGGTCGCGGCGGGCGTGGGCGTGGCGCTGGTCCCGCAACTCGCCGCGACGGACTTGGACGGCGTCCGCTACGTCGAGGTCGACGCCCGTCGGAGCGTGTTCGCCGCCACCCGCCGCGGGTCCGCCGGCCGACCGGCACTCATGGAGTTGCGCGATGCGCTGCTTTCATCAGGGCGGTGCTCGATCGCCACCTAGGCCCGAAGGCCCTCGTCGTCGTGGTCATCTTCGCCCTGGCGCTGGCGTGGGGGCTCTCGCAGCTGATCAAGAAGGACCCCGACGAGACCGCGGGAACCGGGGGCGGTGCGGAGGTGAGCGCGACCGCCGCGCCGTGCAAGGAGGTCGCTGACCCCTTCGGCGCCCCACCCGACACGTTCGCCTACGAGAAGGTCGACGAGAAGACCCGCGCGAACACGGTCAAGGCGCTCAACCTCGACGAGGCGGGCGGCAAGGTCGAGATGCGCGCCGCGCGCCGCACCGGACTCACGCTGGGGACGCTCGTGCGGGTGCCGAGCCAGGACCCGGGCGCGTACGCCGACCAGTTGGTGGAGACCGCCAAGCGCGCCAGGGCGCCGGTCACGCAGAAGAGCGGGTACGACGTGCTGCCGCTCGCCGGCGGCTCGGTGGTCGCGGTGGGCGTGCGCGGGTGCGCGACGATCCTGATCAGCGCGCCGGACCCGTCAGCGGTGCCGTTCATCGCCGACGCGGTCTTCGCGAGCAACTAGCGCCACTCGATGCCGCTTCCCGGGTGATCCGGGATCAGCACGTGGCCGTCCTTTACCTGGACCGGGTGTCGCAGGATCGGTGCGGCGTGGTCGAGGTACTCGAGCAGGTGGGCGGTGGGCGTGACCGCGAGCAGGTGGGCGCTGATCTCGGGGAACGCGTGGCTCGAGATCGGGCGCGTCGTGCGTCGCGCCGCTTCGAGCCAGCCGGTCACGCCGCCGACCTTCTGCGCGTCGAGCATCACGTGGTCGGACACCTCCGCGACCTTCTCGATGTCGTTCGGTCCCCAGGCGTTCTCGCCGAGCTGGAGCGGGGTGCTCGTCGCGGCGCGGATGCGGGCGTGGCCGGCGTAGTCGTCGGCGCGCGTGGGCTCCTCGATCCAGTACAGGTCGAGCGCGTCGAGTCCGAGCCGCAGCGCCTGGTCGACGGTCAGGCTCTGGTTGAAGTCGACCATCAGCTGCAGGTCGCTCACGGCGGACCGCACCGCGCGGACCGCCGCCAGATCCGCGCCGGACTTCATCTTGACCGTCGTGAAGCCCTGCGCCCGCGCGGCCTCGGCCTCCTCGGCGGCGGCACTCGCGCCCATCGACCGCAGGCTCGCGTAGGCGGGGATCGGCCGCGGCTCGCCACCCAGCAGCGTGACCAGCGGGACGTCCCGCGTGCGAGCGATCGCGTCGTGGTGCGCCATGTCGATCCCGGCGATCGCGATGCCGGTAAGGCCTTGGGTACCGAGCAGCTTGAAGTGGGCGTACAGGTCGGCGTTGGCGAGCGGCTCGAGGCTGTTGATCAGCCGTGCGAGCGGCTCCATCGCCACGGGCGTGTAGGTGCGCACGTAGGCGTGGCCGGTGACGCCCTCGGTCGTGGTGACGTCGATCAGCACCAGCGGAGTCGTGCGCAGCGTGCCGGCGGCGGTCTCGACCGGCTTGGGCATCGGCACCTCGACCGCGCGGGCACGCACCGATCGGATCGCCTCCATCCCGCGTCACCCTAACTTGTTAACGATGGACGACATCCGGGCGGAGCTCGAAGCGCGCCGCGACCGGGCGCGGGCGACGATCGCCGGGCTGGCGAAGACGCCCGAGCGCGGCACGGCGCAGGGGTTCGGCAAGCGGATCGGCGACGGGACCGTCGAGGCGATCTCGCGACTCACCGACATCGGCGTCGGCGAGTCGCTGGAGCTCGGGCTCGAACGGACCGAGCGGGCGCTGGCCAAGCTCGACGAAGGGACCTATGGGCGTTGCGACGTGTGCGGCGAGGCGATCGCGCCCAAGCGGCTGGCGGCGATGCCGGACGCGGTGACGTGCGTCGCCTGCGCGTCACCGCGTGCCGGACGGTCGCGGCGGCGCTAGTCGGCGACGCCGCCCATCGTCAGGTTCACCGTGGTGCCGGTCAGCCCGCGCGCGTGGTCGGACGCGAGGAACGCGGCCGCGGTTCCCACCTCGTCGAGCGTCTGGGTGCGGCGCGGGTGGGAGGTGCTCGCGAGATAGGCCTGGAACTCCTCCCAGGTCATCCCGCGCGGCTTGTTCTCGTACACCGCGCGCATCGTGCGCGTCTCCGGCAGGCCGTGCGGGCGCAGGCCGACCACGCGGATCCCGTGCGGCGCGAGCTCGAACGACAGGTCGCGCGTGAGCTGCTCCTTGGCCGCCTGCGCCGGGCCGTAGCCGCCGTTGAGCGGCGTGGCGGTGCGGCCGGGCAACGCGCTGACGGTCATGATCACGCCCGACCGGTTCGGGATCATCCGCCGCGCGGCGAGGCGGGCGGTCAGCAGGTAGGAGGTCGTGTACGCGCTGATCGGGCGTTGGAAGCGCTCGACGTCGATCTCGGTGAACGGGATACCGACGGCGTCCGGCAGACCGATCGCGTTGAACGAGATGTCGACGCGTTCCACGGAGTCCAGGTGTGCGTCGATCGCGGCCTCGTCGAGCGCGTCGACCTGCGCGTCGATGACCGTCGCTCCCTCGTCGGCGAAGGCCTTGGCGACGGCGCCGCCGATCGCTCCACGTGCGCCGTAGATGACGGCGATCTTGTCCTGTAGCAACATGCCGGGGTAGACACCGCGACGACGGCAAATCGGGCGCGCTCAGTTCGCGCCTCCCCCGGTGTCCATACGGGAATGGAGATGACCGCCGATCTGATCTCGAAGGCGCGCGCCGGTGACGGCGACGCGTTCCGCGCGCTGACCGAGCCCCACCGGCACGAGCTGCACGTGCACTGCTACCGGATGCTCGGCTCGCTGCAGGACGCCGAGGACGCCCTGCAGGACACGCTGCTGGCCGCGTGGCGCGCCTTCGCCGCCTACAAGGGCGACGCCTCGATCCGCACGTGGCTGTACCGGATCGCCACCAACACGTGCCTGAACGCCCGCCGCGCGGCGAGCCGGCGGCCGCCGCAGGACTGGAACGTCCCCGGCGTCGACCCGCCGGAGCCGACCGGGGTCGGCGAGGTCGTCTGGCTGGAGCCGTACCCCGACGCGCTGTTCGAGGTCGAGCAGACCGAGGCGATCTCACTCGCGTTCATCACCGCGCTGCAGACGCTCCCGCCCCGCCAGGTCGCGGTGCTCGTCCTGCGCGACGTGCTCGAGTTCCATGCGAGCGAGGTGGCGGAGATGCTCGACACGACCGTCGCGTCGGTCAACAGCGCTTTGAAGCGGGCGCGGGCAGGGATGGAGCGGCGGCGCCCGGCCGCGTCGGCGTCGGCGTTCGAGGAGGAGATCGTCGCGCGGCTCGTGCCCGCCTACGAGGCCGCCGACCTCGACGCCGTCGTTGCCCTGCTCACCGACGACGTCTTCATCTCGATGCCGCCGATGCCGTTCGAGTACACCGGCCGCGCGCTCGTCGCGCGGTTCTTCGGCGCGATCTTCGGCTCGGGCCGGCGGTTCGACCTCGTCCCCACGCGGGCGAACGGGCAGCCGGCGTTCGCGACCTACCTGCGCGGCCCCGACGGCCTCAGCCACGGCGTCGGCCTGATGGTCGTCGAGGTGGGTGCCGACGGCATCAGTGCCATGATCCGCTTCGAGAAGAGCGTGCTGGCGTCGTTCGGGCTGCCGCGGACTATGCCTTCGCGGCCCGGATCGCCTCGGTGAGCGCGGCGCGGGCGGCGGGACCGTCGGGGGCGCCGAGGCCGACGTAGAACGACGCGCTCGTGCTCCCCTCCGACCCTGACGTCGGGAAGCCGTCGACCGACATGCCGTCGTCGGGCGAGATGCCCCCGATCGCGGGCAGCTCCGTGATCGAGGCGGCATCGAGGCGGGCGTGCAGCGCGGCGGTGCCGCGCTTCTCGCCGTAAGTTGCGACGAGGATGTCCTTCGCGCCGATCACGAGCGCGGTCTGGTGCTCTTTGTCGGGGTCGCCGCCGAAGAGCCGCTTCTTCAGCCGCTTGCTGTGGGTGAGGTAGGCGGGCGCGTCGTCGGCCACGGTCAGCAGCAGGGCCTCGGCCTTGGCCTTGATCGCGCCGCGGATCGGCTCGGGCAGCGTGGCGAGCGTCGCGGTCGTGGTGGAACGGTCGTAGTCGCTCATCGCGGCGCGAAGGTATACACGTCGCGCAGCCGGAGGAGCCTGTCGCGGTTCGCGCCGAGGTAGGCGGGGTCCCAGAGGTCGCGGTCGGGCTCGGGGAAGTTCACGTACACGCCGATGGCGCCTTCCGGGAACTCGACCGGGCGCTTGCCGGCGATCTTCAGGAGGAAGCGGGCGTCGCGATGCGGGAACGTCGGGCTGCGGGCGTAGGCGCCGCCGAGCGGGGAGAAGTCGTACTCGAGGTCCGGGTCGATCGGCGTGTCGATCGCGTGGGTGAAGAAGCCGGAGCGGTGGTGCGGGAGGTCCTCGCCGTCGCCGGGACCGGTCTCGGCGAGGCGGTGCTTCAGCGCTCGGTACGGCAGCGTTTCGAGGTGCGGTGATCCGCCGAACGGAGCGAGCAGCGTCGCGGCCTGTCCGGCGCTGCCCACGTGGGCGCCGAACACGTGGGCGCGGCCTTTGATGATCAGCAGGCTCGCGGCGAGCTCGGGCGGGGCGTCGAGGTGCATCCAGGTGTGCAGCGCGGTCCGAGCATCCTCGAGCTCCATATGGATCGCGGTCGCCGTGGGCGCTTGAACCGTCTTGAGCGTGAGCTCCGTGACGACGCCGAACCGCGCCCCGCCCGCGCCTTTGAGCGCCCAGAGGAGGTCGTCGTCGGCGTCGACGATCTCGCCGCTGCGCAGCACCACCGTCGCGGCGACGAGCTGATCGCACGTGAAGCCGTGCAGCCGGCCGAGGATGCCGATCCCGCCGCCGAGCGTCAGGCCCGCGATGCCGACGGTCGGGCCGCACCCGCCCGCGATCGTCCGCCCGTAGGGCTCGAGCGCGTCGTAGATCTCGCCCAGCCTCGCCCCGGCGCCGACGGTCACGGTGTCCTCGTCGACCCGGATCGCGTGCATCGGGCGGGTGTCGATCAGCACGCCGGTGGTCGACGAGCGGCCGGCGAAGTCGTGGCCGCCGCTGCGGACGGCGAACGGACCGCCGAGCCGCAATGCCGCAGCGACGTCGTGCGGCGTGGCGCACTCGGCGATCGTCGCAGGCTTGATGTGCTCGAACCGCGCGATCGCGGGACGGGCGACGTCGAGGTCGTACAGCGCGTCCGCCATCGCGACGATCTCGTCATGGCGATGCAGCCGGTCGCGCCACTTGGCCGGGATGCCGTCGAGACCGTGGATCGCGCCGGCGAGCTGGCCGTAGATCGCGGCGGTCGTGTCCGCGTCGTCGCCGAGGTTGACCGCGGCGAGGACGCCGGCCTCGAACGTCGCGGTGGTCCGCAGCGCCCACAGCGCGGCCTCGAGCGCGTCGACGACGTACCCGCCGCCGCGCACCTCGGGCGGCTCGCGCGTCGAGGCGAGCGCCGCCGCCACCCGCGGGTGCCGCGCGACCCCAGCGCCGCCGGCGGCGCCCACGCCGCCCGCGCCCACGCCCGCCGCGCTCGCGTCGGCCGCGGCCACGCCGGCCGCGCCCGCGCCGGCCGCGCCCGCGCCGGCCGCGCCCGCGCCGGCCGCCCCCGCGCCGGCCGCGGCCGGCCATCGTCCCTCGAGCGCGCACACGAGCAGCGCGGCGAAGGCGCGCGAGGCGTCGACCGCCTCCGCCGCGCCATGCGTCGTGCGTGCGCTCTCGCCCGCGAAGCGGATCGCGTCCTCCGGCTTGGACGCGTACGCCATCGCGACCGGCGCGAGCTTCATCAGCGGGCCGTTGCCGGCGGCGTTCGGCGCGGCGTCGCCGGGGAACGGCTCGCCGGTCTGCTCGAAGCGGTGCAGCGCCGCGCGGGTCGCGTTGCCGATGTCGAAGCAGCGGCCGGTGCTCGACCAGTGACCCTCGCGGTACCACCGCACGTAGCGCTGCAATTGATCGACAGGGTCGAACGTGCGCCGCTCGACCAGCGACTCCGCGAGGCAGAGCGCCATCGACGTGTCGTCCGTCCACGCCCCCACGGGCAGGTTGAACGGGCCACCGCCGACCATGTCGGCGACCGGGGCGAACGTGCCCGGCGGCTTGAACTCCACCGTCGTCCCGACCGCGTCTCCGACGGCCAGCCCCACCAGTGCTCCCCGGAACCGATCTCGACGCGTCATCTGCGTCAGCATGGCGCACCGTGGACAGCTTGCTCGACGTGATGCTCGAGGCTCGCCGCCTCACGGCACCGTGGGACGACGACCTGCGAGACGAGCTCGACGGTCACATCGCCGAACTGCGCGCCGGCCGCGGCGACACCCGCTCGATGAACATCCTGTTCCTCCCGACCGGCCCGCTCCAAGAGCTCAGCCTCGACAGCGGGTGGGGCGACGAGTTCGTCGCGCTCGCCGACCGGTTCGACCTCGCCCGCTGCGTCCACGACGGCCGCGCCGTCCACCTCTGCGAGCTGTGCGGCGCACAGGCCGCGAAGCTCACCTGCGCCGCCGGCGAGCTCCGCCGCGAGACCTTCACGGGCGTGCTCACGCAGCGCGAGACCCCGGCGGTCCGCGCCGCGATCGCCGACGCCGCCGCCCTGTACGCCCTCGACCCCGAGCTCGCCCCGTTCCACTGCCCCGAGTGCCGCCGCACCTACTGCGGCGACCATCGACAGCGGCACTAGCGCGACAGCTTGAGCAAGCCGAGGTTCGCGGGCGTCAGCGGGAGCCGTTCGTACGTCTTGAAGTTCACCCGGAAGCCGCGCATCGGGGCCAGCTTGCCGTTCTTGGGTTGGTACGGGCGCTGGTCGACGCGGACCGGCTCGTAGGACTCCGGGTCCACGAGGTACTCGACGCGGACCTCCGGCGTGGTGAACCCGCTCTTGAGCTTCTTGGAGGGGATCGTGCCGCGCAGGGTCAGCAGCTTGCGGCCGTCGACCACGGTCTCGCCCGCGGGCTGGAGCTGCTTGTCGGCCAAGAGGGCGCGGATGTCGGCGACCGGGTCCGTGCCGGTTGCGCCCAGCATCGGCGGCGGCGAGTCGGTGTTCTCGCGGAAGCGCTTGGGCACTCGGAAGGTGTGGACGCCGCCCTTCATCCACGTCGCTTCGAAGTGGTAGACGCCGTCGGCGTACTCGGTCTGCTGGACGCCGTCCGCGCCGCCGTCGGCGGCGAAGATGGTGTTGATGATGTGCTCGCGCCGCGGGCTCTGGGCCGTCCAGCGCTCGGTCTGCAAGTCGCTGTAGCCGAAGCGCTTCGGCTTGCGAGAGAACTGGTACTTGCGACGGGCGGCGGGAACGCCGTTGCGGTCGAGTTGCTGGAACGTGTAGACCGTGTGCACCACGGCGCCGTCGGACGCGAGCGCCTCGCTGGCCTCGGCGACGACGTCGCGCGAGGGGGAGCCGGCGATGATCGCCACCGCGGCGGCGAGCCCGCCCACGGCGGCGAGCCCGGCAAGGAGCGGTCGGCGCCGCGCCCGCCGGACCGGGGCCGGCTCGAGCCGGCCGAGCATCCACTCGACGGGCGGGGCCTCCGGCTCGACCACCACTGGGTCGGCCGCGCGCAGACGTTCCAGGACGTCGGTCATGACGGTTCCTCCAAGGCTTTGGCGAGGCGTTTGCGCGCGCGGTGCAGGCGGACGTGGAACGTCGCGGCCGAGCACCCGGCGGCGCGTGCGGCGCGGTCGGCCGACAATCCTTCCCACGCGGTGAGCTGGAGGGCTTCGCGGTCGATCGGCTTCAGCGAGGCGAGCGCCTCGCGCAGGCGGGGGTCCGGGGCGTCGGCGTCGGCCGGGAGCGGCGGCTCCGCGGCGAGCCGCGCCGATAATGCCGCCTGCCGGCGCTCCGAGCGGGCGCGGTTGCGGAGCACGTTGCCCGCGACCGCGTACAGCCACGGAAGCGCGTCGGCGGGGACGTCGGCGCGCCGCCGCCAGGCGACGAGGAACGTCTCGGCGAGCACGTCCTCCGCGGCCTCCGGACCGATCCGCCGGCGCGCGTACCCCAGGACCGCGCCGGCGTGCGCCTCATACAGCGCGACGAAGCGCTGGTCAGGCGGCGCGGATTCGATGGACAGGACCATGCCTGCATCTGTCCGGCCGCCCTCGACCCTTACCGGCTCAGCGCCCGATAGCGCGCGACCGCCAGCGGGAAGAAGACCGCGCTCAGCACCAACGGCCACGCCACCGCCAGCTCCAACGCGTGCGTCGCCGCCCACGAGTCCCCGCCCCACCCGGGATTCCCGAACAGCTCCCGCGTCGCCGCGACCGTCGCCGACAGCGGATTGACCTCGGCGATCGCGCCCACCCACCCGGGCATTGTCGCCGGATCGCTGAACGCGTTGGAGAGAAAGGCGAGCGGCCAGACGAGGATCTGCACGGCGACCACGGCCTCCGGCTTCCCCGCGACCAGCCCGAGGTACAAGCCGAGCCAGATCGTCGCGAACCGCAGCCAGAGCAACAGCGCGACGGCGGCAAGCGCGTTCGCCAGGCCGTCATGCCAGCTCCATCCGATCGCAAGCCCGCAGGCCATCAGCACCACGAGCCCGGCGACCGCGGTCAAGAGATCGGCGACCCCGCGGCCCGCGACCGGAGCCGACCCCGCCATCGGCAGCGAGCGGAACCGGTCGGTGATGCCGCGCCCCGCGTCGGTCACGATCGCGGTCATCGTCCCCTCCAGCCCGAAAACGCACCCGAGCGCGAGCAGCCCCGGCACGAGGATCTCCGGATACGACGGGCCGTACCCGCCCCGCAGCAGGTAGGCGAACATCAGCAGCATCAGGATCGGGAACGCGAGCCCGACCAGCAGCACGAACGGCTGCCGCACCAGGTGCTGCAGGGCGCGCAGCGTGATCGTCCAGGTGTCCGCGACGACCCACCTCATGCCGGCCGCTCCGAGGCGGCCGCGCGCGGCGAGGGCGGGGCCGTGAGCTCCAGGAACACCTCGTCGAGCGTCGGGCGGCGCAGCGTCACGTCCTCGGCGTCGTCGCCGAGCTCTCGCACCACCGCGCCGAGCGTCGCGATCCGGTCGCGCACCGGCGCGCTCACCCGCCGCGCGTCCACATCGACCTCGGCGCCGGCTCCCAGCACCGCCCTCGCGCGTTCCAGCGACACCGCGTCGCGCACGACCACTTCGATCCAATCAGCGCGCACCGACGCCTTCAACGCGGCGGGGGTGTCGGACGCGATCACGCGCCCGCGATCGATCACGGTGACGACGTCCGACAACTGATCGGCCTCCTCGAGCATCTGGGTCGTCAACACCACGGTTGTCCCTTCGCTGACCAGCGCGCGCACCGCGGCCCAGACCTCGCCCCGCCCACGCGGGTCGAGCCCCGTCGTCGGCTCGTCGAGGAACAGGACCGGCGGAGACAGGATCAATCCGGCCGCGAGGTCGAGCCGCCGCCGCATCCCGCCCGAGTAGGACGACACCGGCCGATCGCGTGCGTCGGTCAGGCCGAACTGCGACAGCAACTCGTCCGCCCGCGCCCGGGCCCGGCGCACGCCGAGGTGGAAGAGTCGCCCGAACAGGACCAGGTTCTGCCGCCCGGAGAGCACCTCGTCGACCGCGGCGTGCTGGCCGACGAGCCCGATCCGCCGCCGCACGCCCACCGGGTCGCGCGCCACGTCGCACCCCGCGACGACGGCGCGCCCCGCGTCCATCCGCAGCAGCGTGGTCAACACCCGCACGGCGGTCGTCTTCCCTGCGCCGTTGGGCCCGAGCAGCCCGCACACCCTCCCGGCCGGCACCACCAGTGACAACCCGTCCAACGCGGCCACGTCACCGAATCGCTTGGACAAATCCGAGGCCTCTACTCCGTACGCCATACGGGATAGCGTACATGATACGGAGTACACCCATGACGGAGTACGGCGGAAGCGGCGACCCCCAACGCAGCCTCGAGCTCCTCTGGCGCGCGCGCACCCCACCGACCAAGGGGCCGAAGCCGCGGCTCGACCTCGACCGGATCGTCAACGCCGCGATCGAGGTCGCCGACGCGGAGGGCCTCGGCACGCTCTCGATGCGCAAGGTCGCCGAGCAGCTGGGGGTCGGGACGATGTCCCTCTACACGTACGTGCCGGGCAAGTCTGAGCTGATCGACCTGATGTTCGACCAGGCCGTCGCGGGACCCAACGAAGAGGTCGAGGGGACCTGGCGGGAGCGGCTCGAGCAGGTCGCCCACGAGAACTGGTGGCGCTATCACCGTCACCCCTGGCTGCTCGAGATCACGATGGTCCGCCCGGTCCTGGGGCCGAACGTGATCGCGCGCTACGACCACGAGCTCCGGGTGGTCGACGGCATCGGGCTGACCGACGTCGAGATGGACGCCGTCATCAGCCTGCTCGCCGGCCACGTCGAGGGCGCGGCCCGCCGCGCGCTCGAGTCCGCCCACGCCGAGCGACGAACGGGCCAGAGCGACGAGGCCTGGTGGGCTGAGCGGGCCCCGCTCCTCGAAACACTCCTCGAACCTGAGCGCTATCCCACCGCTATGAGGGTCGGTGGAGCGGCCGGTGAGGAGCACAACGCCGCGTTCGCACCCGAGCATTCCTTCGAGTTCGGTCTGCAGCGAATCCTCGATGGGGTTCAAGCGCTGGTGGAAGGCCGGTCTTCGGTCGGCTGACGGCAAATCTTGTTGACGAAGTGTCGATTCCCGCTGGACTTTATTTCTCTCATTTGAAATAAGTCCGGAGGTCGGAGGAATCAAACGGAGGAGAGCCGTTTTCATGCGCACGCTGCGTTCTGCGCTGCTCGCACTCGCCGTCGCCCTTGTGGCCGGCGCCCTGGGGACCGGAACCGCCCTGGCTGACACCGTGGTGATCGACGCGGTCGACGCACCTGTACCGGCGTTCTCGCCCCCCAACGTCACGATCCACAAGGGGGACACTGTCCGCTTCGAGTTCGATGGTGCGACGGCGACCCACACGGTCACGTCGACCAGTGCGAACTGGACGAGCAACGAGGTCAAAGCTCCCAACGAGGCGCCGATCTCGCGCACGTTCGACACCGCCGGCACGTACACGTTCATCTGCGCTCTGCACAGCGGGATGGGCGGGTCGATCACGGTCTCCGACACCCCGGCGAACACGCTCTCCAAGGTGCTCGTGTTCTCCAAGACCGCGGGCTTCCGCCACGACTCGATCCCGCAGGGCATCGCGGCGATCCAGGCGCTCGGCGCCGCCAACGGCTTCACGGTCACGGCGACCGAGGACGCGGCGCAGTTCACCAGCGCCAACCTGGCGCAGTACGACGTCGTGGTCTTCCTCTCCACGACCGGCGACGTCCTCAACGACGCCCAGCAGACCGCCTTCGAGAACTACATGAAGGCGGGCGGCGGCTTCGCGGGCATCCACGCGGCATCCGACACCGAGTACACGTGGCCCTACTACGGGCAGATGCTCGGCGCGTACTTCCGCAACCACCCGTCCGGCACGCCCACCGCGACGGTCAAGGTCGAGGACGCCGACGAGCCGTCGACCCAGGGCCTTCCGGCCTCCGAGGTGCGCACGGACGAGTGGTACAACTTCCAGCCGCCGACGAACCCCGTGGTCGGTGGCAACCAGCCCGGCATCCAGGACTACTCGCCCCGCGCGAGCGGCGTCCACGTCCTGATGACGATCGACGAGTCGACCTATGACGAGGCCGACGACTCCGCCGAGGCCGACGATCACCCGATCAGCTGGTGCACGAACTTCGACGGCGGCCGCGCGTGGTACACCGCGCAGGGCCACACGCAGGCGTCGTTCTCCGAGCCGAACATCCGCGCCCACATCCTCGGCGGCCTGAAGACCGCCGCCGGCGTCGGCAACGCCGACTGCGGCCCGATGCGTCAGGCCCCACCGGTCGCGAGCGACTTCGAGGTCCGCGCGATCGACGACGACACCGAGAGCCCGATGGAGCTCGCCGTCGCCAAGGACGGCCGCGTGTTCTACGTCGAGCGGATCACCGGCGAGGTCAACGTCATCAAGCCGGACGGCACGGTGCTGACCACCGGCCGCATCCCGGTCTCCAGCGTGCAGGAGAACGGCCTCCTCGGCATCGCCCTGGACCCGAACTTCGACACCAACCACAACATCTTCGTCGCCTACACGCCGCTGCCGGACTCCTCGACCGAGACCCGGATCGCGCGCTACACGCTCAACGGCGACACGCTGGACATGGCCTCGCAGAAGGTCATCTTCCAGATGCAGAACCAGCGCACGGAGTGCTGCCACTCGTCCGGCTCGCTGGCCTTCGGCAAGGACGGCAGCCTGTACCTGTCGACGGGCGACAACACGAACCCGTTCGCGTCCGACGGCTACAACCCGATCGACGAGCGCCCCGGCCGCGCCTTCTGGGACGCGCAGCGCACGTCGGCCAACACGAACTCCTACAGCGGCAAGATCCTGCGCATCGTCCCGCTCGCGAACCCGACCGCCCCGGGCGTCGGCACGGGCTACACGATCCCGACGGGCAACCTCTTCAACGAGGCCGACGACACGCAGAACAAGACCCTGCCCGAGATCTTCGCGATGGGCTTCCGCAACCCGTTCCGGATCACGGTCGACCCGATCTCCGGCAAGGTGCTGATGGGTGACTACGGCCCGGACGCGAGCGCGACGAACCCGAACCGCGGCCCGCAGGGCACGGTCGAGTACAACGTCGTCACGCCCGGCTTCTATGGCTGGCCGTACTGCATCCGCGACAACGTCGCCTACAACGACTACGACTTCGCCACCAGCACGTCCGGGGCGAAGTTCAACTGCGCGGCGCCGGTCAACAACTCGCCCAACAACACGGGCCTGACCAACCTGCCGCCCGCCAAGCCCGCGATCATGTGGATGGGCTACAGCGAGACGGACACGCGCAATCCGGGCCTCGGCCCGGGCGGCGCCCCGACCGGCGGCCCGCGGTACAAGTTCGACGCCAACCTGAACTCGGACACCAAGTTCCCGGCGTTCTACGACAAGCAGTGGTTCATCGGCGAGTGGAACAGCGGCTGGATCAAGACGGCGAACCTGAACTCGGACGAGTCGGCCGTCACCAACGTCGCCAACTCGCCGTGGATGACCACGTTCAAGCGCGTCCACGAGATGGAGTTCGGGCCTGACGGCTCGCTCTACGTCATCGACTGGGGCGGCGGCTTCAACGGCAACAACGCCGACTCCGGCGTCTTCCGGATCGACTACGTCAAGGGCGCGAGGAGGCCGATCGCCCACGCGGCGGTCGACAAGGACAACGGCCCCGTCCCGCTGACGGTCCAGTTCTCGAGCACCGGCTCGGTCGACCCCGAGGGCACCTCGCTCACCTACGCGTGGGACTTCGACGGCAACGGCACGACCGACTCGACGGCCGCGAACCCGACGCACACCTACACGACCGCCGGCAACTACAACGTCAAGCTGACGGTCACCGATCAGGACGGCATGGCCGGCACCGACACGCTCGTCGTGGTCGCGGGCAACACCCGCCCGACGGTCAAGCTCGACTTCCCGGAGGACGGCAAGTTCGCCGACTTCGGCGACACGATCGCCTACAAGATCACCGTCACCGACCCCGAGGACGGCACGATCGACTGCTCGAAGGTCTCGCTGAACCTCCAGCTCGGCCATGACGAGCACGCCCACCCGCTGTCGACCAAGGCCGGCTGCGAGGGCACGGTCACGACCGCCTCGGACTCGGGCCACGACCCGAACATGAACATCTTCACGTCGATCGTGGCGACGTACACCGACAAGGGCAACGGCAACGCCCAGGCCCTGACCGGCATGGACGACGTGGTCCTGCACACCCGCAAGAAGCGGGCTGAGCACAACAACGGCACCGGCCGCGTGGCCGGCTCGACCGCCGGCGGCGACCCGGGCGTCCAGGAGGAGGCCACGCAGGACGTCGGCGGCGGCAACAACGTCGGGTTCATCGAGAACGGCGACTACATCTACTTCAACCGGATGAACTTCGAGGACATCAACAAGATCGACTTCCGCGTGGCGTCCGGTGGCGCCGGCGGCAAGATCGAGCTGCGGATGGACTCCCCGACGGGCGCGACGTTCGCCTCGGCCGACGTGGCCCCGACGGGCGGCTGGCAGAACTGGGTGACGGTCTCCGCGCCGATCACCAACCCGCCGCAGGGCACGCACGTGCTCTACATCGTGTTCACGCACCCCACCGACGGCGGCGGCCTGATGAACCTCAACTGGTTCCAGGTCCACGGCAAGGGCGCGGCGATCTCGGCTCCGCCCGAGGTGTCCGCCACGGCCACGCCGGCGAGCGGCCAGGCGCCGCTGCAGGTGAAGTTCGACGCCACGGCGACCGACCCCGAGGGCGAGGCGCTGACGTACGCGTGGGACTTCGGCGTGACCGGCACCAACACGGACACCTCGACCCAGGAGGACCCGACGTACACGTACGTGAACGCGGGCACCTACACGGCCAAGGTCACCGTGACCGACGCGCAGGGCATCAAGGCGTCGACGACCGTCGACGTCCGCGTGACCGGCGCGCCCAACCAGTGCGACCACAACGCCAAGTCGGACGAGTTCAACGGCTCGAGCCTGGATCTCAACCGCTGGACGGTGCGGCGCAGCTTCGACAACTTCACCGTGACCAACGGTGAGCTCGTCCTGCCGATCGACAACGGCTCGATCTACCAGGGCGGCACCAGCGCCGGCAACATCATCACGCAGCCGACGCCGAGCGGCGTCTGGACCGTCACCGCGAAGGTCCGCGTCGCCGAGCTCAACCAGAACTACCAGCAGGCCGGCCTGCGCGTGTACTCCGACGACGACAACTGGGCGTCGGTGCACATGATCTCCGCGGGCGGCACCCGGACGTTCGAGTTCATCTACGAGAACGCCGGCAACCCGCGCAACACCGCGGCCGACAACGTCGGCCCGTTGCCCGAGACCGCTCCGCTCTCCTACTACGTGCGGATCCACTCGGACGGCACGAACCTGACGGCGTTCTACTCGTTCGACGGGGACACGTTCACGCCCGTCGGCCAGCCGGCGCCGCTGAGCACGTTCTCCAACCCGCAGATCGGCCCGGTCGCGCTGAGCGACCAGGCGGCCAACAAGCCGAACTCGTACTTCGACTGGATCCACTTCGACCCGGACGTTCCGGCCGGCGGTGGCTCGACCCAGCTCGACGAGTTCAACGGCACCGACATCGCGACCCCGCCGTGGGACGTGGTGCGCCGCGACCAGGGGATGACGGTCGGCAGCGGCGCGCTGCACATCCCGGCCGCGCCCGGTGACATCTACGGCGATAAGAACGACGCCAAGAACATCGTGCTGCGCGCCGCGCCCACGGGGGCCTGGACCGCCACCACGAAGGTCGCCTTCGAGGGCGACAACCAGTGGCAGCAGGCGGGCATGATCCTCTACACCGACGACGGCAACTTCGTGAAGTTCGGCCGCATCGCGACCGAGAACGGGACCGGCGTCGAGAAGTTCGAGTTCATCCTCGAGACGAACGGGACCCCGCGCAACGACGCGGCGGACTCCACGGCGAACCTCGCCGCGAACTTCCCGAAGGACTACTACCTGCGCATGGTGTCCGACGGCACCAACGTGACGGGCGCGTACTCGACCGACGGCACGACCTGGACCCCGGTCGGCCGCGCGGCGGCCATCCCGGCCGGGGCGAAGATCGGCATGTTCGCCTTCAACAACGCCGCGGCGGCCTCGCCGGTCGCCGACTTCGACTGGTTCCGCCTCGAGAGCGCGAGCGGTGGCGGCGGAGGCACGCCGTCCGGCTCGAACCGCAGCGACGACTTCTCCGGCACGTCGCTGGACAAGTCGCGCTGGAACGCGATCGTGCGCGACAACCCGGAGAAGTACGCCGTCGGCGGCGGCAACCTGACGATCACCACCGAGCTCGGCGACATCTACACGGGTGACACCAACCCGCCGCCGAACAACTTCATCCTCCAGTCGGCCGACCATGCCGGCGCGGACTGGGAGATCGAGACCAAGCTGTCCGGCACGATCACCGACGGCTATTCCCAGGGCGGCCTGATCGCCTACAAGGACGGCGACAACTACGTCAAGTTCGACGCGATCTCCGACACCGGCAACACGCGGATCAACCGCATCGAGCTGCGGTCGGAGGTCGGCGGGGCCGTCCAGAACCCGCAGAACAACATCGACGTGCCCGCGGGTACGACGAACATCTGGCTGCGCCTGAAGAAGGCCGGCACGAATTACACCGCCCAGCACTCCTTCGACGGGACGACCTGGGTCGACTCGGCCGCGGTGCCGAACGCGATGACGACCCCGGCCTTCGGCCTGTTCGCCTTCGGGCCGCAGGCGGCGGGCGTGGGCGACACGATGTCGTTCGACTACTTCCTGCTCGACGGCAAGCAGCCTGGCGGCGGCAGCGGGTGCGACTGCACCGGCCCGGGCGATGACTTCGACGGGACCGCGCTCGACACCGAGAAGTGGAACAAGATCGTCCGGCCCGACGCGTCGAAGATCGCGTTCGCGGACGGCGACCTGAAGGTCACCACGGTCCTCGGCGACATCTACACCAACGGCGATCCGTCCGGGACGCGGAACTTCCTGCTGCAGTCCGCGGACCACATCGGCAAGGACAACTACGTCCTCGAGACCAAGGTCGACGTCTCGCAGCTCAACGGCGGGTACGCCCAGGGCGGCATCCTGGTCCGCGCCGACGACGACAACTACATCAAGTTCGACGCGATCTCCGACGTCAACAACACGAAGTTCAACCGCATCGAGCTGCGCTCCGAGCAGGCGGGTGTGATCCAGAACCCGCAGCCCGAGGTCAACTCCGGGTTCCCGGCCGTCGTCAACGACGTGTGGCTGCGTCTGACCAAGACCGGGACGACCTACAAGGGCGAGTGGTCGCTCGACGGCTCCACGTGGACCGCGATGGCCAACGAGGTCAGCAACACCATGGTCAACCCGGACTTCGGCCTCTTCACGCTCGGCGTGCAGATCGCCGATCGCGTCGTCGGCTTCGAGTACTTCAAGGTCGACGGCTCCACCGGCTGCCCGCCGGTGGATGAGAACCACGCGCCGCTGGTCACCGAGATCTCGGCGACGCCGTCCACCGGGTTCGCCCCGCTGCCGGTCAACTTCGCCGTCACCGCCTCTGACGAGGATGGCGACAACCTGACCTACAGCTGGGACTTCGGTGACGGCAGCGCGGCCTCGACCACCGAGGACCCGTCGCACACCTACACCGCGGCGGGCACGTACACCGCGAAGGTGACGGTGTCCGACGGCGAGGACCAGACCACGCGCTCGGTCACGGTCAACGTGTTCGGGCCCGACCAGGGCGGCGACCGGTTCCGTGTGCTCGTCTTCTCCAAGACGACGGGCTTCCGCCACGACTCGATCCCGGCCGGTATCGCCGCGATCAAGAAGCTGGGCACGGACAACCACTTCGGTGTCGACGCGTCCGAGGACTCGGCCGCGGTGTTCACCGACAGCTTCCTGAGCCACTACGACGCCGTGGTCTTCCTCTCGACCACGGGCGACCCGCTCAACGACACCCAGCAGGCGGCGTTCGAGCGCTACATCAGGGGCGGCGGTGGCTACGTGGGCATCCACGCGGCCGCTGACACCGAGTACACGTGGACCTGGTACGGCAAGCTGGTGGGCGCGTACTTCCGCAACCACCCGGCCGGCACGCCGACCGCGACGGTCCACATCGAGGACACCGACGACCACTCGACGAGCGGGCTCCCGAACCCGTGGGAGCGCGTGGACGAGTGGTACAACTACCAGAAGCCCGACGGGGCGGTCGTCGGCGGCGGCGGGGACGACTACTCGCCGCGTGCCGGCGGTGTCCACGTGCTCGCGACGGTCGACGAGTCGACCTACGGCGAGGACGACGGCAACACCACGGATGACGACCATCCGATCTCGTGGTGCCACGCGTATGACGGCGGCCGCTCGTGGTACACGGGCATGGGTCACACCCAGGCCTCCTTCGCCGAGGCGCCGTACCTGAAGCACCTGCTGGGGGGCATCGAGATCGCGGCGAACGCCGTGGCCGACGCCGACTGCGGCAGCACCGGCGGTGGGGCGGGCAACCACGCCCCGACGGTCGAGGCACAGCGCAACCCGAGCGGTGACGTCGGTGTCGGCGACCCGGTCGCGTTCACCGCGCAGGGAGCGGACGCCGACGGCGACACGCTCACCTACGCGTGGGACTTCGGCGACGGCGGCACCGCGTCCACCAAGGACGCGATGCACACCTACACCACGGCCGGCGTGTTCCACGCGAAGGTCACCGTCACCGACGGCCACGGCGGCACGGTGTCCAAGCTCCTGCAGGTCAACGTGCAGCCCGCAGGTGACAACAGCGAGGACGTCGGCGTCGGCGGTCTCGTGCCGGGCGTCCTCGCGCTCGAGATCACCGGCTCGGCCAACTTCGGGACGTTCCAGCCGGGCGTCGCGAAGGACTACACGGCCAGCCTCGCCGGCAAGGTCACCACGTCCGCCACGGCGGCCGAGTTGACCGTGCGCGACGACAGCACGAACCACACCGGTCACCTCGTCAACGGCGCGTCGTTCCTGGCGCAGCCGCTGCAGGTGAAGGCGAACGACGGGGCGTACAAGCCACTGAGCGAGACGCCCGGGACGCGGGTCAGCCTGACCGCGTTCCCGACGCCGGTCAGCCTCCAGCCGCTGACGATCGGCTTCAAGCAGTCGATCGGGGCGGGCGAGTCGCTGCTGCGCGGCGGCTACGCCAAGACGGTGACGTTCACGCTCTCGGCGACGACGCCGTAATTGAGCGGTCTACTCTCGCCCGGCCGCCTGCGCGCGGCCGGGCGGGGGTAGGTTCTACGCCATGCGCGTAGGCATCGCCGGTGGTGGATTGGGCGGCCTGTCGGCCGCCCTTTTCCTGCTTCGGGCGGGGGTGGGTGAGGTGCGCGTGTTCGAGCAGCAGCGGGAGCTGAGCGAGATCGGCGCTGGCATCCAGATCGCCCCCAACGCCGTCCGGCTGCTGCAGCGGCTCGGCCTCGGGGACGCCCTCGCGGCGGTCTCGGTGGCGTTCGAGGACGCGTGGGAGTTCCGGCGCTGGGAGGACGGCCGCATCCTGTTCTCCCAGACGTACGGCGCCGAGGGCGAGGCGCGCTTCGGGGCGCCCTACATCGCCGTCCATCGCGCCGACCTGCTGCGTGTGCTGGCGGACGCGCTGCCGGCCGGCGTCGTGTCCTTGGGCCGGCGCGTGAGCGATGTGGACGGGGCCCGGTTCGTGTTCGCGGACGGGTCCGCGTCGGAGCCGTTCGACGCGCTGATCGGCGCCGACGGCATCCACTCGGTCGTGCGCGACGTGGTCGCCGGGCCGGGCTCACCGGTCTTCACGGGGCTGGCCGCGTACCGCGCGCTGGTACCCGCTGACGAGGCGCCCGAGTTCGCCCGGCGCCCGGTCTGCTCGATCTGGCTCGGGCCGAAGCGCCACTTCGTCCATTACCCGGTGTCAGGCGGCGCGTTCGTGAATCTGGTCACCGCGAACCCGGCGGGCGACTGGCGCGAGGAGTCCTGGACCGCACCGGGCGAGGTCGCCGACTTCCTCGCCGAGTACGCGGGCTGGGACGCGGCGGTGCAGCAGCTGATCGGCGCGGCCCGCGAGACCAAGCGCTACGCGTTCTACGCCCGCGAGCCGATCACGTCCTGGGTGTCGGGCCGGATCGCGCTGCTCGGCGACGCCGCCCACCCGATGCTCCCGTTCTTCGCCCAGGGCGCCGGCCAGGCGATCGAGGACGGCGCGGTGCTCGCGCGCTGCCTCGTGGACGCGCCGGTCGACGCCGCGCTCCGCCGCTACGAGTCGCTGCGGGTCGACCGCGCCACCCGCGTGCAACGGCTGAGCGGCGCTCGCCGCGAGCACCACCACATGGAGGACGGGCCGGAGCAGGAGGCGCGTGACCTCGCGTTGTCAGCGCAGGACCCGCTCGGCCACAACGAGTGGCTCTACGGGCACGATGTGGAAGCGGGGTTGTGAGTGATGCCGTGGCATCGGTGGGCGAGTGCGTTGTTGTGTGGCCGTGCCGGTATTCGGGGAACGGCCTAGCACTGAGGGAGGGGGGTCGCTGCTGCGCCCCGGCCTGGTCGGTCGTGCCGCCGTCCGCCGCGGCGCTTGGCCGTGCTGACTCGTCGCGCCGTGCAGGGAGACCGTCAAGTTACGGTCCACGGAGACCGTGCGAGATCGGTTGTGATCACTTTCGCCGGTGGTGGCGCTTCTCGACCGAAGCCGCACTGTTCGACTTGGCGCGTTCGTAGGGGTGTTCGACGTTCCGCCCCCGTACAGGGGCGAAACGTAGGCCACCCCCCGCGGAGTGCACATGGACGTCCCTCACGCCGATCACGGCAGCCGAGAGCGGACAACCGCCCACCGATGCCACGCCCCGAACATCACGCCGGGGCGAGCCGCGCATCGGCCAGATCGTGGCCCGCGGCCAGGGCGCGGCGATCGCCGGTGATCGCGGCGAGGAACTCCTCCCGCTCCAACGCAAGGAGTTCGACGTCCGTGCGAGCGACGACGGTCGCGGTGCGGGGGACGTCGCGCAGCAGGGCGATCTCGCCGAAGCAGTCGCCGACGACCTCGGTGCGGCGGAAGCGGCCGCGCTCGGAGACCTCGACCTCGCCCGCGGCGATGACGTAGAAGCGGTCGCCGGGCTCGCCCTCGCGCAGGACGACCGAGCCGCGGCGGAAGTGGGTCGGCGTGAGCCGGCGCGAGAGCTCCTCCAGTTGCGCGACCGGTAGCGGCGCGAACATGCCGAGGCCGCGCAGCAGGCGGTACTCGCGCTCGGGGACGGGCGCGGACGCCTCCATCCGCGCGAGCGCCCGCCAGCGCAGCAGGATCAGGGTCGGGAGGGTCGCGCCGACGACGAGCAGCGCGCCGCGGACGCCCGCGAGCGCGACCAGCAGCGGGGCGAGCAGCGAGCCGAGCCCGGTCGTCAGCCAGTACGTCCCTTCGACGACGCCGAACGCGCGGGCCAGCACGGCGTCGGAGGCCAGCCGCTGCACGAGGGTCAGCCCGGCGACCTCCATCACCGCGTAGCCGACGCCGAGGACGATCAGACCGACGACCGCGACGCTCGTCGCGGGAACCGCGCTGAGGCCGAGCAGCGGCAGGCCGATCAGCAGCGACGCGATGACGAGGCCGGTGGCGTTGCGCCCGCGCCCGAGGATGAGCAGCGCACCTGCCGCGCCGAACAGGCCCCCGACGCCCCACGCGGAGTTCAGCCAGCCGACTCCGGCGGGCCCGAGGTCGAGCAGCTCGAGCGCGATCAGCACGACCAACACGTCGATCGCGCCCTCGATCAGCGTCGATGCGCCGAGCACGCCGACGACGAGTCGCAGGTGCGGTTCGTGCCACACGGTCTGGATTCCCTCGACGAGGTCGGTCCGGTGCCGTTCGGCGCTGAAGCGCGGCGGCGGGTCGGCCGGGATGCCCGCGAGCGCGAGCGCCGCGAGCAGGAACGCGACGCTGGTCGCCGCGAGCGCGAGCTCGACCCCGCCGACGGCGCTCAGCAGGCCTCCCGCGAGCGCGCCGCAGAGAAAGCCGAAGCTGTCGACCGCGCTCCACAGCGCGTTGGCGGCGGCCAGCTGGCCGGGGTCGTCGGCCAGCGACGGCAGCAGCGCGGCCTGCGCGGGCCTGTGCCCGGTGCCGATCGCGGTGAAGAGCGCGGCCAGCACGAACACCAGCACGGCGGGCGCGCTCACCCACACGAGCAGCGCGGCCGCGGCGAGCACCACCGCCCGCGCGAGCGCGAGGCAGAACAGCACGTTGCGCCGCGAGTGCCGATCGCCGAGCAGCGACATCCAGGGCGCCGCCAGCGCCGCCGGCGCCATCCGCACGACCGCGGCGACACCGACCAGCGAGGCGCCGCCGACGTCATACGCGTACACGGAGAGCGCGACGAAGAACGCCCACCCGCCGAGCGAGCACGCGACCCACGCGAGCTGCAACCGTCGCAGCGCCCGCGTCCCCACCGCATCCCGCAAGGCGCACCCGGCGACGGCGAGGCTGTGGGGGAGCGCGGCCAAGGGCCGACACTACCGCGCCCCGCGCCCGCGTGGCGCGGCGCGGCGCGGTGTGGAGGCGCGCGGTGTGGAGCGCGCGAGTGGGGGCGCGCGGTGTGGAGGGCGCGAGTGGGGGCGCGGTGCGGGCGCGCGGTGCGCGGGCGCTGGGTGCGGCGCCGCGCGGTGCGGGGACGCGGGGTGCGGCGGCGCGCGGTGTGGGGGCGCGTGGTGCGGCGCCGCGCGGTGCGGGGGCGCGGGTGCGGCGGCGCCGCCACGCGCGGCGGCCGGCGCGGCGCGGCGGCGCGCGGTGTGGGGGCGCGTGGTGCGGCGCCGCGCGGTGCGGGGGCGCGGGTGCGGCGGCGCCGCCACGCTCGGCGGCCGGCGCGGCGCGGGCGCCTCGCGTCACTCTGCGAGCCAGGCGCGCAGTTGCTCCGCCACCGCGGGGTGGTTGAGCAGCGCGAGGTGGTGCGTCCCTCCGACGGCGAACCCGTCGTCTTCGAGGAATCCGACGCGGCGGCCGGCGGCCGAAGGGGCGAGGACGAGCATGTCGCCGAGCAGCCGGCCGACCGGGTGCGTCGGTGAGCGGGTGATGGTCGCGGAGACGAAGCAGTGCGTCGCGCCCGCCAGCAGCGGGACCTCGGTGAGCGCCTTCGCCCGCAGCGCGTCCGGGTCCTGGTCGCGCCAGTCGGAGTCGACGAGCGAGCCGCGGCGCAGATCGCGGATGCCGGCGCTGCGGCGGCGCAGGAAGCGGGCGAACGGGCGCGTCTCGGGCGCGAGGTGCAGGGCGGCGCTGAGCGCGTGCACGGCCTGCTCGAGCGGCGCGCCGTCGTGCGGCGTCCCCAAGGTGATCACGTGGCGGACGCGGCGCGTCCAATCGCTGCCGCGATGACACGCGCTGCGGGCGACGAGCCCGCCCATCGAGTGGCCGATCAGCGTGATCCGCTCCACCCCGCGTTCGCGCACGAGCTCGGTCATCAGCGCGTCCAGCGACGCGCCGTTCTCGGAGATGTGGCGGCCGGTGTTGTAGCGGACGAACACGGGCGTGGCGTCGTCGAGCATGTCGCCGTAGTTCGGTGACCCCCACGCGTACTCGGTCTCGCCGAGCCCGTGCACGAAGACGACCAGGTGCGGCGTGTCGACCTCGCCGACACGCCGCCCCTGCATGGGGATCGCGAGCGGCGAGCCCTCGGCCTCCAGCCGATCCCCGTAGAGACCGTTGAGCGCCGCGACGGCGGTCTCCGAGCGCAGCTCGGGAAGGGCCGCGGCGCCCAGCCACAGGCCGCCGGCCACGGTCTCGTAGACGCTGCGGGAGATCGTGTCGTGCATGAGCCGGACCGGCCTGGCGGGCGCGCCGAGCAGACCGAAGACACGATCGGCGATCGCCGAGTGGACGTCGCCGATCCCGCGCGGCAGCGCGCTCAGCTCATCGCGGACGAAGCGGCTAGCCAAGGCGCTGCACGATAGACCCGGTCGCCACCAGCCGGCCATCCGGCTCGGTCACGCGGACCTCGCTGAAGACCAGGCTGCGGCCGCGGCGGGTGACCGCCGCATGCGCGGTGAGGTCCGTGCCGTTCGCGGCCGCCAGGTAGTTGACGTTCAGTGTCACGGTGGAGCCCTTCATGGACTCGGGCTCGAAGTCGTCCGCCCAGGTCGCGGCCATCCCGGCGGTGTCGATCAGCGTGGCGATCGCGCCGCCGTGGACGGTGTCCCCGATCGTGGCGAGCTCGGGCCGGAACGGGAGGACGAGGGTCGCCTCGTCCGTCCCGATCGAGTCCAGCCGCAGCCCGAGATGCGCCACCAGCGGCGAGTGCGGGAAGAACCGCTCGATGAGGTCGCGCCGGCTAGGCACCGCTCGACTGGGCCCAGATGTTGATGCCGGCGTCGACCGCGTGCTTGTCGATCTCGGCCAGCTCCTCGTCCGTGAACGCGAGGTTCTCGAGTGCGCCCACGTTGGTCTCGAGCTGCTGGACGCTGGAGGCCCCGATCAGCGCCGACGTGACCCGCGGGTCCCGCAGCACCCACGCGAGCGCCATCTGCGCCAGCGGCTGCCCGCGCCGCGCCGCGATCTCACCCAGCGCGCGGACACGCGCCATGTTGTCCTCGTTGATGAAGTCCTTCTTCAAGTAGAAGTCCTTCGCGGCGCGCGAGTCGGCGGGGATGCCCTCCACGTAGCGGTCGGTCAGCATGCCCTGGCCCAGCGGCGAGAACGCGATGATCCCGACGCCCTCCTCGCCGCACGTGTCGAGCACCTCCGGCTCGATCCAGCGGTTCAGGAGCGAGTACGACGGCTGGTGGATCAGGATCGGCGTGCCGAGCGAGCGCGCGATCGCGACCGCCTCCGCGGTGCGCTCGGCGGAGTAGGACGAGATGCCCGCGTAGAGCGCGCGGCCCGAGCGCACGGCGGTGTCGAGCGCGCCGATCGTCTCCTCCAAGGGCGTGTCCGGGTCGAACCGGTGCGAGTAGAAGATGTCGACGTAGTCCAGGCCCATGCGATCGAGCGACTGGTCGAGCGAAGCGAGCAGGTACTTGCGCGAGCCCCACTCGCCGTACGGGCCGGGCCACATGTCGTAGCCCGCCTTGGTCGAGATGATCAGCTCGTCGCGGTAGGGCGCCAGGTCCTCGCGGAAGATCCGGCCGAAGTTCAGCTCCGCGGAGCCGTAGGGCGGGCCGTAGTTGTTGGCCAGGTCGATGTGGGTGATGCCGAGATCGAACGCGCGGCGGATGATCGCCCGCTGGTTCTGGATCGGGGTATCGTCGCCGAAGCGGTTCCACAGCCCGAGGCTGATCGCGGGCAGCTTGATGCCGCTCCTACCGCAACGGCGGTAGGGCATCGAGTCGTATCGGTCCTCAGCGGCGACATAGGTCATGCCGTGGATTTTGCCCAACGTCCACCGGAACGCCAGCCCGCCGACACGAGATACATCGCCGCGAGGCCCTGCCACGGGGTGTATCGATCAAGCACGGCGGCGAACTCCTCCTCTGTCACGCTGCCTGTGCGCACCCCCGCGACCCGCGCGTAGGCATTGCGCATCCCGACGTCCCGGGCCAGCGGGACGTCGAAGCGCCCGCGGCCGAACAGGTTCAGGTGGGCGATCGTCCACTCGCCCACGCCGGGGATCGCGGCCAGCGCGCGCTGGTCGTCGGCGGCGGGGTCGAGCCGGCCGTCGGCGATCGCGCGAGCGACCCGCGACAGCGTCCGCGCCTGCGTCGGCGCCAGGCCCGCGGCCTCCAGCGCCGCCGCGTTGGCGAACGCGGCGGGCGTGGGCGCGACCCACAATCCGCGGGGGTGCCGAATCCCGTGCGCGCGGGTAAACGCCCAGGCGATGTTCCCCGCCCGCTGCGTGTCGATCAGCTGCTCGATGATGGCCCACGCCAGCGCCTCGAACGGCTCCGGCTTGCGCAGCCAGCGGAGCTTCGGCCGCGCTCGCAGCGCCCGCCCCAACAAGGGATCGGACCGGAACGCCCGGTGGAACGGCTCGAGGTCCTCGTCGAGCATCAGGACGAACCGCATCCGCTCCACCGCGAGTCGCGCCGCCGCTTCGTCAGCCGCGTGCGCGCGCAGCAGCACCTCGTCCCCGCGCCACGCCGCCTCGACCAGCGCGAGCTCGGAGCCGACCCGCAGCGCCCGCCGTGCCACGCCGCCCTCGATCTTCACCAATCCGCCCGGTCCAGATGAGCGGGGCGGCTCGCTTGGCCACGGCGGCCGTACCGTGACGTCCACGAGGACCATAAGGTTGGGATCCTATGGCGAGTGAACCGATGGAGGCAGTAACCGAGCCGATGGCCCAAGGCGCGTTCTCGATGGAGCTGAGCCAGGATCAGCTCGACGTGCGCGAGTGGGTCCACGGCTTCGCTGAGAACGTGGTGCGGCCGGCGGCGGCGGAGTGGGACGAACGCGAGGAGACGCCGTGGCCGCTGATCCAGGAGGCGGCGAAGATCGGCCTCTACAGCTTCGAGGCGCTCGCGCAGTTCTACGCGGACGAGTCCGGGCTGATGCTGCCGATCGTCAACGAGGAGCTGTTCTGGGGTGACGCCGGCATCGGGATGTCGATCATGGGCACGACGCTCGCCGTCGCCGCGATCTTCACCTCCGGCACCGGCGAGCAGTTCGGCGAGTGGGTGCCGCAGTGCTATGGCACCGTCGACGAGCCGAAGGTCGCGGCGTTCTGCGTGTCCGAGCCCGACGCGGGCAGCGACGTCTCGAGCCTGCGGACCCGCGCGCGCTACGACGAGGCGGCGGGCGAGTGGGTGATCAACGGCCAGAAGGCCTGGGCGACCAACGGCGGCATCGCCGACGTGCACGTCATCGTCGCCTCCGTCGACCCCGAGCTCGGCGCCCGCGGCCAGGCCAGTTTCATCATTCCGCCCGGCACGAAGGGGCTCGTGGAGGGGACCAAGGTCAAGAAGCACGGCCTGCGCGCCAGCCACACCGCCGACGTCTTCCTCGACGACGTCCGGATCCCGGCGCGGCTCGTGCTCGGCGGCAAGGAGAAGCTCGACGAGCGGCTCGCGCGCGCACGCGAGGGCACGCGCGGGAAGCGCCAGGGCGCGATGCAGACCTTCGAGGCGACGCGCCCGGCGGTCGGCGCGCAGGCGATCGGCATCGCCCGCGCCGCGTACGAATACGCGCTCGGCTACGCCAAGGAGCGCAGGCAGTTCGGCCGGGCGATCATCGAGAACCAGGCGATCGCGTTCGCGCTGGCGGACATGCGGATGGAGATCGACGCCGCCCGCCTGCTCGTCTGGCGTGCGTCCTGGATGGGCCGCACCGGGCGCCGGTTCGAGGCGGCCGAGGGCTCGATGAGCAAGCTCAAGGCGGGTGAGGTGGCCGTGTGGGCGACCGAGCGCGCGATCCAGATCCTCGGTGGCAACGGCTACACGCGCGAGTTCCCCGTCGAGCGGATGCACCGCGACGCGAAGATCTACACGATCTTCGAGGGCACGTCGGAGATCCAGCGGCTGGTCATCGCCCGCGCCATTTCCGGCGTCCAGATCCGTTAACGGGTGAGGGCCCCCGTGGGGGCCCTCGAATCGTTGCTGCTCAGCTACCTACGGCGCCGTCGTGGACAGCGTGAAGGTCAGCGTCTTGGTGTAGTTGCCGGACCGCAGGACGTCGGCGGCGCCGATCGCCTGGCGGAAGCCGATCGTGACGGCGTCGCCGTTGACCGGGCCCGGGTACGTCAGGAGGTTCAGCGCCGTGCCCGTCGTCTCCGGCAGTGCCGCGTAGGCGTTGCCCGGGGTGGCCGTGTTGGTGGCCTTGACGTTGAGCGGCGAGGGCAGGAAGAACGTGCCGTTGACCAGGTGGCCCGGAGCGACGGTGCCCGGGTCGTTGACCGCGAGGGTCGCGTCGCCGGCGGTGCTGGTGACGGTCGCCGAGACGGCCGTCTCGTAGCTCTTGGCGACGGTCGGCGCGAAGGTGCCGAAGCTGCCCGGCTGGGTCGGCAGGCTCAGGGCGAGCAGGCTCGGGACGTTGCCGCCGACGGTGCTGATGGCGTCGCCGGTGCTGGTGCCGACGAGCGGGATCGTCTCCATCGCGTCATCCGAGTTCGAGGCGAACGTCAGGCGGGCGACGGACGTGTAGTTGGTGCGGGTCGGCTTGAAGCCGACGTTGACCGTGCAGGTGCCGGCCGGGACCGCCGGAGCGGACTCGTCGGCGGGCGTCGACGGGTCGTCGGCGACGGCGTCCTTGGCGGCGGCCAGGGTCTTGTTCTGGCAGTCCTGGCTGACGATCGCGAAGTCGTCGCGGGTCGTGTTGCCGCCGTCGTCGGCGTTGGCGGCGAGCGCCGGGGCCGCGTTGGTGATGACCAGCGGGGCGTCGCCGACGTTGGTGATCACGATCGGCGTCACGTTGTTGGCCGCCAGCGTGCCGGCGGGCACCGAGGTGAACGACGGGACGCGGGCGAAGGCGACCGGGGCCGGGTCACCGGCCAGAGCGGCGAAGCTCTTGTCGGCCGAGGTGAACGGGTTGAAGCCGCCGTTGTTGCCCGGGGTGACCGGGTCGTACTCGTAGAGGTAGTAGCGGACGCGGTTCTTGGCCGCGGCGAAGATCGGCGCGAAGTTGATGTCGCCGTCGCCGAGGGCGCGGAGGTCAGCGGTACCGGCGTTCACGCGCGGGTTGACGACGTCCTTGACGTGGAAGCTGATGAGGCGCGACGCGTAGGTCGGGTTGCTCACCGTGTCGATGACCGTCTGCAGCGTCGAGCCCGAGACGGCCCAGCCGAGGTCGATCTGCGCCTTGACGTAGCGCGGATCGGTGTGGTCGAGCAGGAACTGCCACTGCGACTTCATCACGCCGCCGTCGTTGACCTTGGCGTTCCAGGACGAAGCGTGGTTGTGGAAGTACGCCGGGCCGACGCCGGCCTCGACCGAGCGCTTGCCGATGCGGTTCATCTGCTGCGCGTTGGCGAGGTTCTGCTGCAGGCTGGTGCTCCCGGCGTTCAGCGGATCGGCGGCGCCGATGACCTCCTGGCCGAGGATCTTCGCGGCCTGGATCTCGGCGTCCCAGTTCGTCTCGGCGAGCGTGCCGTGACGGGAGACGAAGCGCAGGCCGTAGCTGTCGCCCAGCGCGCGCAGTGCTTGCAGGCCCGCGACGTTCGTGGGCGTCGCCGGGTTGGTGCCCGGGAACGGGTTGCCCGGATAGCCGTAGAGCTCGACGTTGCGGACGTTCTTGGACTTCAGATACGCGAACGTGCGCTCGAGGCGAGCGGCGGACGTCGACGGCGCCGGGGGCGCGACGCAGTCCGTGGTCGGCGGAGCGGGGGCAGCGGGGCAGGTGATCTCACCCGCGCCGTTGGAGATGTAGTTGCTCCAGTCGTACAGCTGGACGCCCATCTGACCCGTGGGCGCACCTGCGCCGAGGTCGGCGGGGCGTTGCGCCTGCGCCGTGGCGGCGCATGACAGAATCGCGCCAGCGGCGGCCATGGCCGCGCCTACGCGCACACCGAATCCCTTCAATGCCTTCTCCTCACTCCCGATTCCGTGCCCTCGCACGGGTGCCGGACTAGACCCTGAAAGCCCTCAGTACAACAGTGCGAACCTATACCAAAATGCCGTTGCTTCGGCAAACTTTCGCATCGTCGTTGCGCAAAACCAAACACCTATGGACCTAGACGCGATCGAAGTCCGAGTCCTCGGCTGCTTGATCGAGAAGCAGCGCACGACGCCGGACGCCTACCCCCTGAGCCTCAACGCGCTCCGCCTGGCCTGCAACCAGAGCACCAACCGCGACCCGGTCGTCCAGTACGACGAAGAGACCATCCGCGGCGCGCTGCACCGCCTCGGACGGCGCCGCTACACGCGACTGGCCAGCGGCCACTCGAGCCGCGCGGCCAAGTACCGGCACCTGCTCGACGACGAGCTGCGACTCGACCGCGAGGAGCAGGCGGTGCTCGCGGTGCTGATGCTCCGCGGCCCCCAGACGCCCGGCGAGCTCAAGCAGCGCACCGAGCGCATGCAGCCCTTTTCGTCGATCGACGAACTGAATGAGGTGCTCACCCGCCTGATCGACCGCGAGATGGTCGCGCAGCTCGCGCGCCGCCCCGGCCAGAAGGAAGAGCGGTTCATGCACCGCCTCTCCGAGGACGCCGACGACGTCGACGAGCCCGCCGGGTTTACGGCTGCCGCGCCGGCGGCCGTGGTCCCTCCGCCGCCCCGCCGCGACGAGCGGGTGGAGAAGCTCGAGGGCGAGGTGGCCGCGCTGCGTGCGGAAGTGGGCGAGCTGCGAGCGGAGCTGACCGCGCTGCGCTCAGAACTCGGTGCGTGATTCTGGACGGTTGTTCAGCACCGGAAGTTGGCATATCCGTGTAGGGTCGCGCGATGCTCGTCGTCGCGGTCGCCTCCTGGGTGTGGGTCGGACTGATCTTCGCCGCCGTCGCCCTGCTCGTGGCGATGATCGCCCGCCGCGCCTAGGAGCCTGCTGACGAATAACGGTGCGCCCGCTGCGGCACATCCGCAGCGTCTCGCGCCACCCGCGCTGCTCACGGCCCAGAGGGCCGCATCGCGAGCGCGGCCGTCACGAGCCACTGGCGGCCGCACCACATCGGTCGGACCGACCATTCGTCAACAGACTCCTAGAGAACCGTTCCGTCCTCGATCGTCTTCGGGCCGATGACCTTGACGTTGCCGCGCGCGATCACGCCGGCGCCGAAGCGCACGTCGCCCTCGACCTCGAAGCGGTCGCACTCCACCAGTGACGGCTCGCCGTCCGGGAAGCGGGCCTCGTAGTCGCGCAGCAGCTTGAAGTAGTCCGGGTCGAGCGCGACGAACGGCACGTCGGTGCGGCCGCCCGCGAGCACGACGCGGGCGTCGTCGGTCAGTCGGTAGGCGTCGGAGCGCAGGGCGAGCAGGTCGTCGGTGGTCTTGACGGGGGCGAAGCGGGTGCGCGGGACGCGGAGCGCCTGGGCGCCCTCGAACACCTCGATCGCCGCGCCCATCGCGGTCTCGATCTGGAAGACCTCGGGAGAGGACTTGTCGCCGGGGTCGACGGTCTTCTTGTTGCGGATCATCGGCAGGCCCAGCACGCCGTCGCGTTCGCGCATCGCGGCGTCGAGGGCGCGCAGGTCGATCCAGAGGTTGTTGGTGTTGACGTAGCGGTGGCGGCCGATGTCCTGGAGCGACTTGAGGTCCTCCTCCGGGGTCTGCGCGGTCTCGCGCAGGACGAGGCGGCCGTCGGCCTTGCGGCGCGCGATGTGGCCGCCCTTGCGGTCGGCCTCCGTGCGGTCGGTGACCTCCATCGCGAACGGGACCTGCTCGGCGCGCATCCAGGCGAGGATGCGTGGGTCGAGGACCGCGCCGAGGTTGTCGGAGTTGGCCATGAACGCGTACTCGAAGCCGCGTTCGAGCAGCGCCGCGAGCATGCCGGAGGTGACGAGCGCGGTGTAGAGGTCACCGTGGCCGGGCGGGCACCACTCGAGCGCCGGGTCGGGTGGCCACTCGGCGGGGCTGAGCCCGTCGACGAGCAGCTTCGGCTCCTTGTTCTGGATGAAGTCCAGCGGGAGGCCGACGTCGAGGTCCGGGTGCGCCTCGAGCGCTTCGAGCGAGCCGTCGCGGGTCGAGAAGGAGTCCATCAGCACCAGTGGCAGGCGCGCGTCGTGCTCCGCGCGCAGTGCCAGGACCTGGCGGGCGATGATGTCGAGGAAGCTGTTGCCGTCCTTGGCCTCGAGCAGCGACTTGGCGCTCGTGAGCCCCATGCTCGTGCCGAGGCCGCCATTGAGGCGCAGGACGATCGCCTTCTGCAGCGCCTCGCGCTCGGCGTCGGGGTCCGACGGCAGTCCGTCGAACTCGACCGGGTCGGTCACCGGCTCGATCGAGTCCTCGGGCATCAGCCCGGTCTCGCCCGCCTCCAGCTGGTGGTAGTAGTGCTCGAACGCGCGGATGGCCTCCTCCGCGACGCCCTCCGAGCGCATCTTCTCGACGCTCGCGCGCAGTCCATCGTCGCTCACCCGGCGGACTCTAGCCGCCGCCGGAACGATCCCGCCCCCTCCACGCGCGCGCCCAGCGCACGCACGCGCGCGGTCAGTTCGGCGTCGGAGGTCACGACCGTGTCGCCGGCCGCGACGAGGTCCACGATCTCGTCGTCGGCCGCGTTGCGCCCGCGGCGCGCCGCGCGGGTGACGGTCACGTGCCCGACCGTGCCGAGCAGGTCGTCGGGGCCGCTGTCGAGCACGATCGTCACCGGCTCGGACGCCCACTCGCGCACCTCGTCGACCAGCCGCCGCATGGCGCCTTCGCGGTCGCGCCACCAGCCGTCCGGGCGCGAGCCGATCACGTTCATCGCATCGATCAAAATTTTCATTCAAGTTCCTTGGACGGATGGCCGATGCGGAGATCAATCCAATGCGCGTCGATACGTCTCTCCTCCAAGGCATCACCGCCGCGAATCAGTCCTCGAAGGTCACCACGGCCTCGCTGAAGTCGTCCGGCACCACCACTTCGTTCTCGAGCCAGCTCAAGGCGGCTACTGAGAAGGAAACGACCAAGCCCGTTCCCGGCACAAACTACGCCGAGATCCTGACGGGCCCGCGGGCCGGGCTGTACCTCAACACGAGTGGCGGTCCGCGCGACGGCGAGGCGTTCGTGCTCGTCAAGCATGACGGCGCCGAGGATCACATCTACGGCACCGGCGACGACCGCAAGGTCATCCGCGTGAGCGCCGACAAGTCCGACTCGGACTCGTCGGACTCCGGGACGTCGACCAAGACTTCGAACACCACCGGCTCGACGTCGACCGACAAGGCGCCGGCGGGCGAGAAGACCAAGCAGGTCGATGGTCGCGCGTACGCCGACATCACGTCCGGCCCGCGCAAGGACCTCTACCTGAACACGAGCGGCAACGCGCGTGACGGCAAGACGTTCGTCCTGGTCAAGAAGGACGACCGCGAATACCACATCTACGGCACCGGTAAGAACCGCGAGATCTTCATGGTGAAGGACCCGACGGCCAAGACCGCCGACACCGACACCAACTCCTCCTCCACCACCGACTCCACCGCGTCGACGACCGACGGCACCACCGCCAACGGGTCGCTCGTCACGAGCAACCCGACGAGTTCCTGATCCTCCCCACAGACAGGGCCGGCGGGATGTCCGCTCGCCGGCCCAACAACTGATCGGCCACACGCCGGCTCGACGCCGGCCCCAGCGTGATCCCCCACGCACCGTGGCCGCTCGCGATCGCGAGCCCCTCCGCCTCCGGGAGGGGTCCGAGAAGCGGCCGACCATCCTCCGAACTCGGCCGCGCGCACGCCCGCATTCCTCTCGGCTCGACCCCCTCTAGAGCCGGGAGGAAGCGGGTCGCGTTCTCAACGATCCTCGGCGCCACCAGTGCCGGGTCCGGCTCTTGGCTCGTGAACGTCGAGCCGACCGCCGAGATCCCCCGCGCCGTCACCGCGCTGAACAGCACCTCCGGCGCGCCCTCCGCGCTGGTCAACGCCTTGATCCCGGCCTCCTCGAGCACGTGCCGCGGCGCGTCCGCCAACTCGAACTCGACCACCAGCCCCCATAAAGCCGAGATAAACGGGAGCAGGCCGTCTTTCAGAACGGCGGGGCTCCACGGGCCGGCCGCGACGGCCACCGCGCCCGCCGGATGGTGGACGCCGTTGATCGTGACGCCTGTCGCACGGCCGTTTTCGACGTGCGCGAACGCTTCGACGCCGACCTGCAAGGTCGCGCCGGCCTCGTGGGCGCGGATCGCGAACGCGTTCGCCGCGGCGGCCGGGGGAACAGGTCTGCCGGTCTCCAGCCGCCAGGCGAAGAGGCCGTCGGCGAGCGCGGGTTCGGCGGCGCGCAGGTCCGCGCCCTCGAGGAGCGTCGGGCGCAGCTCGGGGAACTCCTCCGCGGGTGCCTCGCTCGGCTCCTCCGAGACGAGGAGGAGCCCGACGTGGTCGGCGGGGAGCTCGAACCCGCGGCCGAGCGTCCGGTAGTGCTCGAGCGACTCCTCGTAGAGGTCGACGAGCGCCGGGTCGAGCGGGTGCTGGACGACGCCGGAGTTGCGCCCGGACGCGCCCGCGGCGATCGCCGTCCGCTCGTAGAGCACGACGCTCGCGCCGGCCTCGGCGAGGAACGCCGCGAGCGAGCACCCCACGATGCCGCCGCCGACGACGGCGAAGTCGGGCGAAGGCGTCATGCCGCGCCGCTCCGCGGGATGCCCGAAACCGCAAGGCCGGGGCCGCCGCGGCGGGGGCCGGGCTCCGTCACGCGCCGACGGCGTCGGCGCCCAGCAGCTTGCGCAGCTTGACCTGCAGCTGCAGCGGGGAGAACGGGGTCGCGAGGCGCTCGTCGGCGCCCGCCGCGCGCGGGTCGCGGCTCGCGCTCTCGTCGATGACCAGCAGCACCTTCGAGTCGCGCGTCAGCGGATCGGCGCGCAGCGCGCCGACGATCTCCGCGGTGCCGAGGATCACGAGGTCCGGCCGCGCGTCGCGGGCGGCGTCCAACGCACCCGCGCTGCCCGCCTCGCGCACGTCCACCCGCCCGCCCAGCGCCACGTGGGCGATCGCCCGCGTCGACGCGTCCACACCTGCCAGCAGCACCCGCGAGCGACGCGCGTCGCGCACCTCGGACGGCACCGGGGCGGCCGTGCTCGAGCGCCGCGGCGGGATCGTCTCCGACAGCGGCCCCGCGGACTCGACGACCGCACGCGCCGCGGCCATCAGCTCGGCGCAGGTCTGGAAGCGCCGCTCCGGGTTCTTGTCCAGCGCCCGCGCGATCACGTCGTCGAAGCCGTCGGCGAGGTCCGGCTGCGCGCGCGACGGGCGCGGCGGCGGCTCGGACAGGTGGGCGTAGATGACCGCCACGTCGGTGTCGCGCTGATAGGGCATGCGGCCGGTCAGACAGTGGTAGAGCACGCAGCCGAGCGAGTAGATGTCGCTGCGCGCGGTCACCTCACGGCCTTCGATCTGCTCGGGCGCGACGTAGTGGATCGTGCCGACGACGTCGCCCGTCAGCGTCACCTGGGTCCCGCCGAGGCGCTTCGTCAGCCCGAAGTCGGTCAGGTACGCGTTGCGCCCCTCGATCAGGACGTTGGCGGGCTTGACGTCGCGGTGGATGAGGCCCTTCGCGTGCGCGGCGTCCAGCGCGTCACCCACCTGACGGCAGACGTCGATCGCGCGGTAGGGCTTCAGACGGCCGTCGGTGGCGAGCATCCGTGCGAGGTCCGCGCCCTCGATGTACTGCATCGCCAGGTACAGCGTCCCGTCGACCTCGCCCGCGTCGTAGACGGTGACGATGTTCGGGTGCGCGAGCGCGGCGGCCACGCGCGCCTCGCGCGAGAAGCGCTCGCGGAAGCCCGAGGACTCGGCCAGGTCCGGCTGGATGACCTTCAACGCCGCTTGGCGCTCGAGGCTCAGATGGTGGGCGCGGTAGACCACGCCCATCCCCCCGCGACCGATGCGCGAGTCGATCCGGTACCCGGCGATGACGGAGCCGATCCGCCGGTCGTCGCTCGCGTCCGCCATGATGCGGACCAGTATGGACGACGCCGACGCGCTCGCGGGCCTGAGACTGCTCGTTGCCGGCGGGGACCTCGCCGCCGTCCAGGTGGCGCAGGCCCGCCTGGCCGCGCTGGGAGCCGACGCGACCGCGCTCGCGGGGGACGTCGAGGCGCTCGCCCGCGCCGCGACCGCCGCGCCACCCGCCGCGATCATCGCGGTCGACGCCACCGAGCGGCAATTGCGCGACCGCCTGGACCCGTTCGACCTCAAGCAGGGCCCGCCGGTGATCGGCCTGCGGGCGATCTCCGCGGCCGACGAGGAGCTTGGCGCGGTCGCGGCGGGACGGTTGCGCGCGGTGATCGGCCAGCGTGGCCTGCGCGCCCGCCAGGCGGAGCTCGAGGCCGCCCTCGCCGCGCAGGCCCTCACCCGCCGGCGCGACGCCGCGGCCGCCCAGGAGGAGCTCCTGCAACGGCTCTTGCGCGCGGCCGGCTACCGCGACGACAACACCCACGAGCACACGCAGCGCGTCGCCGACCTCGCCGCCCGCCTCGCCCGCGAACTCTCGCTCCCGGACCGCCAGGTCGCGCTCGTCCATCGCGCCGCCCCGCTGCACGACATCGGCAAGATCGCGATCCCGGACTCGATCCTCCTCAAGCCTGGACGTTTGACCGAGGAGGAGTTCGAGGTCGTCAAAACGCACGCCGTGCTCGGTGCGCGGGTGCTGCAGGGAGGCGACTCGGACGTCATCCAGACGGCGGAGGCGATCGCCCGCCACCACCACGAACGCTGGGACGGCCGCGGCTACCCGGGCGGCCTGGCGGGCGACGCGATCCCGCTTCCGGCGCGGCTCGTGCACCTCGCCGACGTCTTCGACATCCTCGTCCACGAGCGCCCGTACAAGGAGTCCTGGACGGTCGAGGCCGCGGTCGCGGAGATCGAGCGCGGAGCCGGCACCGACTTCGATCCGGCCGTCGTACGCGCGTTCCTCCGATCGATCGACACGTAGACGCCTAGACGCTCCAGCTTCTGAGAGGTCTGCCGATTACGGGGGGCGTGAGCCCTCGGATTCGCATATTCCTCCTGACCCTGCTGACCGCGCTGGTCATCGCTCCCGCCCAGGCATCGGCGGCCACCAGCGCGTGCGGCAACGACCTCGGACCCTACGCCCCCGCCTCGCAGGACCAGACCGTCGTCTCCAACTCGAACTGGCAGGTCGGCACCCCCGCGGGCTCGGTCGACATCCCGCTCGTCGGCAACAACGTCGACGCGTTCGAGTACAAGGTCAACTGCGGCACCTCGACCGTCGTCAACGGCTCGTCCGGCACGGCGACGGTGACCGCCCAGGGCATCATCCGCTTCACGCACCGCGCTCGCGACTCGGTCACGTCCACGTGGACCGACTGGGTCGACGAGTTCGTGCGCATCGACTCCGTCGACCCGGTCAACACGACCCCGGTGATCAGCTCCAACTGGCGCCGCGGCCCCGCGATCTTCCCGGTCACCGCGACCGACGCGACCTCCCCGTCGCACGCCGAGTGGCGCGTCGACGGCGGGTCGTGGAACTCCACCGGCACCGCGACGATCGTCGGCACCGGCCCGCACACGGTCGACACCGCGGCCGTCGACTCCGCGGGCAACCGCAAGGAGATCACCTACACGGTCAACATCGACGACGTCGCCCCGACCGACACGACCGACACGGCGCCCGTCGGCTGGCAGCCGAACGCGGTCGACCTCACCGTCGACGGCACCGACACGGACTCCGGCATCGACCACGTCGAGTGGCAGATCGACTCCAACCCGCCCGGCTCCGGCCCCGACGGCACGATCGTCTCGATCAACACGCAGGGCCAGCACACCTTCCGCACCCGCGTCGTGGACGAGGTCGGCAACGTCTCCCTCTGGCGCTCGCAGGCCGTGTGGGTGAACATCGCCGGCCCGATCGACGAGACCGCCGTGCCGACGACGTGGTACACGACCCCGACCGTCAACGTCGACATCACCGGCACCGACAACCTCAACCGCGATCTCGCCCGCATCCAGTGGAAGATCGACGGCCAGCCCGGCGGTGACGTCACCAACCCCGTCAACAGCACGGTCCCGGTGACGATCTCCGGCGACGGGACGCACCACCTCGAGGTGCGCATGACCGACGTCGACAACCGCGTCCTGGACTGGCACACGCACCTGGTCAAGATCGACACGGTCACCCCGATCGACCTGACCACGATCGCGGCCGGCTGGCTCCCGCTCTCGTCGCTGAACGTCAACGTGCGCGGCACCGACACCTACTCCGACATCCAGCGGGTGGAGTGGCGCATCGACGGCGGCAACGTCGGCTCGGCGACCTCCGATCAGCACGACGTGACGGTCTCCGGCGACGGCGTCCACACGCTCGAGACCCGCGTGATCGACAACGCCGGCCTGGCCAGCGCCTGGGTCCCGCGCACGATCAAGCTCGACGCGACCGCGCCGACCAACCTCACCCCGGTCGCGCCCACCGGCTGGCGCAACACGCCCTACTCCGTCGTCCTCGACGGCGCGGACGCGCTGTCCGGCGTCGCCAGCGTCGGCTGGAAGATCCAGCTGCAGGGCATGGCCGAGAGCGGCGAGAGCGTCGGCTCCGCCGGCCATGAGACCGCGACGATCAATCAGGACGGCACGCACATCCTCAGCACCCGCGTGCGCGACATCGGCGGCACCACGTCCGCCTGGCGCACCGAGGTCATCCAGATCGACCGTGTGCTGCCGACCGACAACACGAGCTATCCGAGCTCGACGGTCTCCAACCGCCACGTCATCAACTTCAACCCGGCGGACGACCGCTCCGGCGTCGCCGCGATCGAGTGGAAGCTCGACGGCGGCACGGTCAAGACCAACCCGGCCGTGACCATCTCGGGCGAGGGCGACCACCAGCTCGAGGTCCGCGTCCGCGACAACGCCGGCAACTACAGCGCCTGGGCGACGCACACGATCACGGTCGTGCTCCCGCCCGACTCGACGCCGCCGGACGACAACACGAACATCCCGACGCAGTGGCGCACGGCCGCCTACAACGTCACCGTCGCCGCGTCGGATGACATCGACGGCGTCGGCGTGGACTACGTCGAGTGGCGCCTGGACGACGACGCGATCCAGAACGGCCCGGCCGGCTCCCAGTTCCTCGTGACCGCCGACGGCGTCCACACCGTCGACACGCGGGTGTGGGACAAGGCCGGCAACCACACCGACTGGAAGACGCAGACGCTGTCGATCGACAAGACGCGTCCGACGGACTCGAGTTCGATCGCCACCGGCTGGCAGAACTCGCGCACGATAACGTTCTCGGCCGCCGACGCGACCTCGGGCGTTGATCGCATCACCTACGACATCTCCGGGCCTTCGCCGGTCACGGGCACGATCGTCGGCGCCACCGGCGGGGTCACCCTCGCCACCGACGGCGCCTACACGATCAGCTACAGCATCTACGACGTCGCCGGCCAGCGCCTGAACCGCTCGGTGATCTATAAGGCCGACACGGTGAACCCGGTGAACACGAGCGCCGCGGCGCCGGCCACCTGGCAGACGCCGTCGCTCTCGCTCCCGCTCACGGGCACCGACGCCTCGTCCGGGTTCGACCACGGCGAGTGGCGCGTCAACGGCGGTCCCACGCAAAGCGGCTCGACCGCGCTCGTCACCTCCGAGGGCACGCAGAGCTTCGAGACCCGCGTCGTCGACAAGGCGGGCAACGCCTCGCCGTGGCGGCCGGAGACCATCAAGGTCGACCACACCGCTCCGACGAACACGACCGGCCTCCCGACCTCGCCGTGGCGCAACTCCGACTACGTGCGGACGATCACCGGCGTCGATGCCGCCTCCGGCGTGCAGCGGGTCGAGTACTCGCTCGACGGCGGGGCGACGCAGACCAACGGCAACGTGACGATCACGGACGAAGGCGTGCACACGCTCGCGTCGCGGATCGTCGACAACGCCGGCAACATCTCTCCCTGGCGGACGGACACGATCGGGATCGACCGCACGGTCCCGGCACTGTCGGCCGACTGCGGGACGACCTCCTGGCGCAACACGCAGCCGACGTGCTCGGTCGCCGCGACCGGCGGGCTCTCGGGCCTGGCAGGCGTGACGGCGGATGGCAACTCGGTCGTCGACGGCGCCTACGGCGTGCCCGGCCAGGGCGCGCAGACGATCCACTTCCGTGCCGTGGACGGCGCGGGCAACGAGTCGGTCGCGACGGCCGAGGTCAAGGTCGACACGACCGCCCCGTCCCCCGCGGTCAACTGCGTGGCGGACAGCGCCTCGGGCTGGACCTGCACCGCCACCGCGAGCGACGCCGTCTCCGGCGTGTCCGGCATGGCCTACTCGGTCGACGGTGCGGCTCCGGTCGCGCTCAACAGCGGCGACTCCTTCACGGTCGCCAAGGGCTCTTTGACGGTCTACGCGTCCGATGTGGCCGGCAACGGTGCGGCCTCGAAGGCCGTCACGCTCGCCGACCGCTCGACCCCGGCGCCCGCGCCGACCCCGCGCGTCCGCAGCGAGGCCGTCCTGCTGCGCAAGGGCGGTGCCGCCGCCGCGCGCCTGGTCGGCCAGCTCTCGATCGCGTCGCTGCCGGCCTCGACCACGGTCGACCTGCGCCCGCTCGCGATCGGCAAGGGCTCCTTCCAGTTCGTCTTCAAGATCACCACCGGCAGCAAGACCAAGACGGTCACCAAGACCCAGGCGGTCAAGTCGGGCTATTCGACGCGGATCAGCATCAAGCTGCCCGCCTCGGCCAAGCTCTCGGTGTCGCTCTCGGTCAAGCGCAAGCAGGGCAAGCGCTACGTCGAGTACGCGACGGGCTCGGCCAAGCTCTGACATTTCATGGTTGACGTCCCCGGCTCGCTTGCAACAATTGCCGCAAGCGAGTTAGGGAGCGTGTCCCATATGTCTGACCCGGCCAGGGTTCTCGTCGTCGCCAACAAGACCGCCGCGACACCGGCGCTGATCGAGGCGGTCCGCGAGCGGGCGTCCCGCGGCCCGGCGTCCTTCACGCTGCTGATCCCGAACCCGGCTCACGGCCTGCACGCGTTCGTCGATCCGGAGGATCAGGAGCGCAACGAGGCCGAGCAGACGCTGGAGCTGGCGCTGCCGCTGCTCGAGCGCGCCGCCGGTGCGCCGGTCGAGGGGATGATCGGCGTGCCCGAGCCGCTCGCCGCGATCCAGGACGCGATCAACATCCACGGCTTCGACGAGCTGATCATCTCGACGCTGCCGCAGCGGGTGTCGAAGTGGCTCAAGCTCGACCTGCCGTCGAAGGCCGCGGGGTTGGGGCTGCCGGTCACGACCGTGATCGCGTCCAGCCGTGAGAAGGCGGGGGTGGCGTAACCCCGTAAAGCGGGGGGTCCGGGGGGCGGCAGCCCCCCGGTCAAATACCCTGAGAGGCGGATGACCCGCCTCTGGATCGCTATGCAGGTGATCATCGTGGTCTGCGTGATCGCGAGCCTGATCATCGCCGCCATCAAGCTCTGAACCTGCGCGTCGCGGCACGGCCGCGACCTATGATCGCGCTCATGTTCCGATCCATCGTCGTGGGTACCGACGGCTCGGACACGGCCAAGAAGGCCGTCGACGAGGCGATCGACCTCGCCAAGGCGGTCGGCGCCGCCCTGTGCGTCGTCTCGGCCTACGAGCCCGTGTCCAAGGCCCGCCTGCGCGACGAGGCGCGCCAGACCCCCGCGGACCTGCAGTGGATGGTCAACCCGCGCGAGGAGGTCGACGCGACGTTGTCCGACGCCGCCGACCTGGTCCGCGCCGCCGGCGTGGAGGTCGAGACCTTCGCCCGCGAGGGCTCACCCGCCGACGCGATCCTCGACGTCGCCGAGGAACGCGACGCCGACCTGATCATCGTCGGCAACAAGGGCATGACCGGCGCCCGCCGCTTCCTCCTGGGCTCGGTGCCGAACAAGGTGTCGCATCACGCTCCGTGTTCGGTCCTGATCATCAGGACGACGTAGCGCCGCCCTTAAGGTCGGATGATCGGGGTGGGGCGGAGGGGATGTCCCCTTATGTGACGGGGATTGCGGGATCGGTCGCCGCGGCGGCGTTGAGCAGGCCCGCGCCGTAGTGCGGGTCCTTGCCGGGCGGGCCGAGGTCGCGCGCGGTCGTCTCCAGGCGGCGCTCGATCGCGTCGGGTGAGGGGTCCGGGCCGAGGATGCCGGAGGCGACCACGAGCGCCGCGGTCGCCGAGACGTGCGGCGCGGCCATCGACGTGCCGATGAAGCCCCGCGGCAGCCCGAACTGGCGGAAGCCGTTGGTGTGGCGGAAGGTCATCTGGAAGATGTCCATGCCGGCGGGCTCGCTCGGGCGGCAGTTCGGGTCGTCCGCCAGCGCGTTGTCGACCCCGCCGCCCGGGGCCACGATGTCCAGGTCCGTGCCCTCGTTGGAGTAGTCGGCCTGGCAGGCGTGCTGCGTGGTCGCGCCGACCGACAGCACGTCGTTCGAGCGCGCGGGGTACGCGACCGCGGCCGCCGCGGCGTTGCCGGACGCGCCGACCACGAGCACCCCCTTCTCCTTGGCGTGCCGGATCGCGTCGAGGATGTTCGGGATCTGCGAGCGCGTGATGTCCGTCGGGAACTCGAACGAGAGGTTGATCACCTTCGCCCCGTGGTCCGCCGCGAAGCGGATGCCCTGCGCGATGCGCCCGGAGTCGCCCTCGCCGTCGCGGTCGAGCACCTTCACCGGCATCAGCTTGGCGCCGTAGGCGAGCCCGGTCAGCCCGATCGCGTTGCCCGTCCCCTCGGCGATCGTCCCCGCGACGTGCGTCCCGTGGCCGTTGTCGTCGTTCGGGTAGGGGTCGTCGCCGACGAAGTCGTAGCCCTTGACGAACCGGTACGGCGAGAAGTCGGGGGAGCGGCGGAACCGGCCGCGGTTGGAGTACGCGATCCCGGTGTCCACCACCGCGACGGTCACGCCCGCGCCGCCGGGGCGCCCGACGTTCATCAGGTGCTGCCACGCGTCGGGCGCGTCGACGCCGGTCTCCGGCAGGAAGTTCCACTGCAGCTGCGCCCAGCCCGCGGGCACGTTGGCGTTGCCCGGGTCCGGCGGCACCCAGCCGGAGATGTGCGCGACGTAGTTCGCGGTGGCGCTGAGGACGCCGCTGCGTTTGCGCAGCTCGCGAGCGTACTGCGCGACCGACCGCCCCTTCGGGACCTTCAGCACGCGGGTCTGCGGCACCGCGCCGGCGCTCGCCGCGTGCGCCGACGCATAGCGGACCACGACCTCCCGGGGCCGATACCGCTCGGTGGGCTCGGCGGGCGTGACGAACCCGCCCGCGGCGTTCGCGAGCGCGCCGGCCGCGCTCGCGCCGCTCGCCGCGCTGGTGGCGCCGGCCGCGCCGGTGGCGCCGGCCGCGCCGGTGGCGCCGGCCGCGCTGGCGGCGCCGGCCGCGCTCGCGCCGCCGGCCGCGCTGGTGGCGCCCGCCGCGCCGCTCGTCGCGCCCGCGCCGCTCGTCCCGGCCGCGCTCGCGCCGCTCGTCCCCGCCGCGCCCCGCGCGGCGTCTCCCGCCATCGCCACGGGCGCCATCGCGGCGCCGAGCGCGGCAGCGCACAGGAAGGCGGAGAGCAGGGAGGAGCGCGAAGGCATTGCGGGCGTCGGGGCGGCGGGGCGGTGGGTTGGTCGGTCGGCTGGCCCGCTGGCTCCTACAACATGATCGGCAGTCGGAAGTTCCGGAACAACCCCCGTTTGTGGATTCTTCGTGTCAACTTCGCCACTAAATGAGCACGAGCCGCGGATGCGGCTCGCGATTGCCGAGGCCAAGCAAGCGCTCGACCATGATGACGTCCCCGTCGGAGCGGTCATCCTCGGGCCGTCCGGCGAGATCGTCGGACGCGGCCACAACGAGCGCGAGCTCCTCCAGGACCCCAGCGCCCACGCGGAGATGCTGGCGATCCGTCAGGCCGCCGAGGCGATCGGCTCCTGGCGCCTGCTCGACACCACCCTCTACGTCACGCTCGAGCCGTGCGCGATGTGCGCGGGGGCGATCGTCCTCGCCCGCATCCCGACCGTCGTCTACGGCACGGCCGACCCCAAGGCGGGCGCCGCGGGAAGCGTCCTCGACATCCTCGCCGAACCCCGCCTCAACCACCGCCCCACGGTCATCGGCGGCGTGCTCCAGCCCGAGTGCGCGGCGCTTCTCCTCGACTTCTTCGCCGCACGACGCCGCTGACTCGCTACCCTCCCGGTTCGCACGCCCGGAGGGGTGCGAGAGTGGTTGAATCGGGCGGTCTCGAAAACCGTTGTGTGGGTAACCCCTGCACCGAGGGTTCGAATCCCTCCCCCTCCGCTTCAGAGCCGCGATCCCGCTCAAGCCGCGGGGTCGCGGCTTCTTTCGTCCGCGCACACGGGGCAGAGATGGAGGTCGGCCTCCTCGTCGTACTGCCAATGCGACTCCACGCGGCCGCGGGTCACCGGCCACAACCGCCGGCACTCGTCGCAGCGGACGATCAGTGCCTCGCCCTCGGCCAGCAGCGTCGTCATGGCCGGAACCTACCGGCCACCGTCGGCGGTCCTACAAGCAGGGTTGCAATTCACCCGGGTGAAATCTCCGATACCGGAATAGGCGCGGCTCGCGGGCGTCTCAGACAGCGCAGGAGGGCACTGAGGCCCGCACCTGCGGCACTCCACCATCACCCACCAAAGGAGCACGGATGCGCACGCGCATTCTCGCCGTCAGCGCCGGCCTCATGGTCGCCGGGGCCCTCCTCGCGCCCGCCGCGAACGCCGGGATCACGAAGACCAAGACGGAGCCGCCGAGCTGCCACAGCACGATCGGCAACTACGTCAACGACGACCCGCTCTGCGAGCAGACGGACTAGCCCGCGACAGCGAGGGGGGTGGGCGACGAGAGGGTCCGCTGTGGACCTCCGTGTCGCCCACCCCCGGCCTTTCAGGCGACGCGCACGGCCGGCGACCAGGCGAGGCTGACGACGTCGTCGGCGTCCATCACGCACACCTCGCCGGTGTGCAGCCAGCCGTCGGGGTCGACGACGGCGGCGCGCTCGTTCCAGTGGCCGAGCATCACGTGGTAGCCGCGCGTCCACTGCTCGCCCACCACGCCGCGCGGCACGGTGTCGCCGTACGCGTCGACGATCTTGACCTCGACCCACGGCGGAACCCGCCCGAGCACCGCGACACCAGGATCGTCGAGCGAGCGCAGCACCGACGCGGTGCGGTTCACCAGGGCGCGGTGCGTGTACGTCGCGCCGCGCACGATCAGCGCCGGGTCGTCGGGATGGAAGTGGAACTCGCGGGTCAGCGCCTCGACCGGGGAGACGCCCGGGCCGGCGGCCAGGAAGCGCTCCCAGCCGCGGTCGAGCGAGACCATCTCGCGGCAGCGGCCGATCGGCCCGCCGGCATGGAAGAGCACCGTCACGCCCGCCTTCGCCAGGTCGTCGCCACGATGCGCCGACACGACGATCGCGCCGACGCGCACCGCGGCGAACCGCGCGACCAACGCCTCGTAGCGGTCCGACACGCTCACGCCGACGCGGTCGCCGACGTACACGCCGCTCGCGATCAACGCGCGGGCGGCGTGGTCGACGTCGCGCCACAGCTCCGCGTACGTCACGCCGCCCGGGACCGCCCGGCAGTCGGGGAAGAGCGCCGTGGTCGCGCGCAGGCGGGCGCCGATCGTCTCGGCGAGCAGCGGGACGTCGGTGCCGCCGCGGACGTAGGACAGGTGCATGCGCCAACCATCCCGGTCCGCGGAGGCCGTCGCCGTAGGGAATTCCGCCGTCGTGTGGCGGTCAACCGCCAACCACCCTCCGGTGATCCGGAGGATTGCCGCCCCGGCCTAGCCCGCCCACACGACGATCATCGGCGTCGCGGCGACCGCGATCAGCTCGAGGACGGTCAGGGCCGCCTCGCGCAGCAGCCCAGCCGGGACGCACGAGGCGTGCGCCACCGGCTCGCCGTCGAGGCCCATACCGCACACCGCGCACGTCACGTCGCCGCCAGCTCACGCAGCCGGAACTTCTGGATCTTGCCGGTGACGGTCATCGGGAACTCGTCGACGATCCGCCAGTGGGCGGGGATCTTGAACGACGCGATCCGCCCGCGGCACGCGGCGATCAGCTCGTCCGCGCGCAGCGTGAAGCCGGCGCGCGGCTTCACCCACGCCATGACCTCCTCGCCGTAGCGCTCGCTCGGGACGCCGATCACATGCGCGTCGGCGATGCCCGGGAGGCCGTGCAGGAACTCCTCGATCTCGCGGGGGTAGATGTTCTCGCCGCCGCGGATGATCATGTCCTTGATGCGGCCGACGATGCTCAGGTAGCCGTCGGCGTCCATGACCGCGAGGTCGCCCGTGTGCATCCAGCCGTCCTCGTCGATGGCGGCGCGGCTGGCGAGCCGGTCGTTCCAGTAGCCGAGCATCACGCCGTACCCGCGCGTGCACTGCTCGCCGGGAACGCCGCGCGGCACGGTGTCGCCCGTCTCCGGGTCGACGACCTTGACCTCGACGTGCGGGTGGGGCCGGCCGACGGTCTCGACGCGCTTGGCGACCGGATCGTCGGGCGTGGTCTGGGTCGAGAGCGGTGCGGTCTCGGTCATCCCGCACACGATCGCGACCTCGCTCATGTGCATGCGCGAGCGCACCGCCCGCATGACCTCGGCGGGGCACGGCGCGCCGCCCATCATCCCCGTGCGCAGCGAGGAGAGGTCGTAGCGGTCGAACTCCGGCTCGGCGAGCTCGGCGATGAACATCGTCGGGACGCCGTAGAGCGCCGTGCACCGCTCGGCCTCGACGCACGCCAGGACCGCGGCGGCGTCGAACGACTCACCCGGGACGACGGTGCACGCCCCGTGCACGACGCCGGCCAGGCTGCCGAGCACCATCCCGAAGCAGTGGTAGAAGGGCACCGGCACGCAGATCCGCTCGCGCTCGCTGTAGCCCGCCGTCAAGCCGGCGAAGTAGGCGTTGTTGAGGATGTTGCGGTGCGAGAGCGTCGCGCCCTTCGGCGCGCCGGTCGTCCCCGAGGTGTACTGGATGTTGATCGGGTCGTCCGGGTGCAGCGAGAACTCGCGCGCCACGAGCTCGACGGCGTTGACGCGGTCGCCTTCGGCCAGGAAGGGCTCCCAGTCGTCCTCGAGGACGACCGTGTCGCGGAGCGCCCGGCAGTCGGGGCGGATCTCGTCCACCATGGCGACATAGTCGGTGTCGCGGAAGCCGGCGGAATGGATCAGCAGGGTGACCCCGGCCTGGTTGATCGCGTGGAGCAGCTCGGCGGCCTTGTACGCGGGGTTGATCGTCACGAGGATCGCGCCGACGCGGGCCGTCGCGAACTGGATGACGACCCACTCGTAGCGGTTCGGCGACCAGAGCCCGACGCGGTCGCCGACGTGCACGCCGTTCGCCACGAGCGCTCGCGCGGCGCGGTCGACGTCGAGCCAGAGCTCCGCGTAGGTCGCGCGGTAGTCCTGGTGGCGGACGACGAGCGCCTCACGGTCCGGGAACATGGCGACGGTCCGGCGCAAGCGGGCGCCGATCGTCTCGTGGAGCAGCGGGATGTCGGTACCGCCGCGAGCGTGGGACAGGAGCATGAGGCCACCATCCCCCGACGCTCCGGGGCGCGCCATGGAGGATTCCGCCGCCCTGTGGCGGTCGACCGCCAACCACGGTAGGGAGAGCCCGTGGAATACGACCGCGCCCTTGACACCCTTGTTTGTCCAACAGACAATGTTCGCCGTGTCGACCCGTCCGCACCCACGAGCGACCCGCGCGGCCGGGCAGCAGACCCGCCGCGCGCTGCTCGACGCGGCCGCGGAGCTCTTCACGCGACGCGGGCTCGCGGGTGTCTCGCAGACCGACATCGCACAGGCCGCGGGCACGTTTCCGAGCCAGGTGACGTACTACTTCGGCTCCAAGGAGGCGCTGTTCGTCGAGGCTGCGTGTCGCGGAGTCCTGCACGCCGCAACGGAGGTCGAGCGGGCGGGGAGTCGCACCCGCACGCCGCGCGGTTACGTGCGCGCGATGGTCGACACCGCGCTCCGGTCCCCGGCGCTGCCGACCTTCGTCGAGGCCGCGCTGCTCGTCCGCCGCCGCGAGGACCTGGCGCCGCGGGTGCGCGAGACGTTCGCGCGGCTGCACGCCGAGGGCGAGCGCGCGGTCGTGGAGAACCTCGTCCAGCGCGGGTGGGAGATAAGGGCGCACCCCGCCGAGGAGGCGCGCGGGTTCTGGGCCGCGATCCTCGGCGTCGCCATCGAGAGCGCGTCCGCGGGGGGCACGCCGGACCCCGCCAGCGCCGACGCCGCGGTCCAACTCGTCCTCAACCTCTACGCCGAGTGATGCGGGTCGTCGTCGGCGAACCGTCGTTGCTCGTGCGCGCCGGCCTCGCGCGGCTCGTGGAGGACGCGGGCATGGACGTCGTCGGCGAGGCGGGCGACCCTCTCACGCTGCTGCGCAAGGTCCGCGGCCATCGACCCGACGTCGCCGTCGCCGACGCCGGGATGGCCGGCATGATCCGCGGGCAGCTCGAAGGCGTGCGCCTCCTGCTGCTCGCCGATCACGCGGACGCGTCGCACCTCACCGGGCTCGCGGGCGCGGGCTATCTGCTCAAGTCGCGGATCGCGGAACCCGAGCGGCTCACCCACGCGATCCGCGAGGTGGCCCGCGGCGGCTCGGTGCTCGACCCCGAGGTCGTCGGGAACATGCTCACCCGCCGGCGCGGCGACCCGATCGCGTCGCTTACGGGCCGCGAGCGCGACGTCCTGGAGCGGATGGCGGCCGGCGAGAGCAACCGCGGCATCGCCGGCGGCCTGTTCCTTTCCGAGCGCGCGGTCGAGCGCCACATCACCGCGATCTTCACGAAGCTCGGCGTCCGTTCCAACGAGGGCGCCCACCGCCGCGTGCTCGCGGTCCTGGCCTACCTGCGGGCGGTCTAACAGCCTGCGCCGCTCCACTCCCCGAACCCGTCGTGGCTGAACTTCCACGCGGCCGCGCGGGCCTGCCACTTCGCGGAGTAGATCGACTTCGCGCCGACGCCCATCCTCGCGAGCGTGCTCGAGAAGGTCGAGGGCATGAACTGGAAGAGCCCGGTTGCACCCGAGCCGTTGCGCGCGTACACGCTCAAGCCTGACTCGGACCGCGCGCAGGCGACGTTGTGGGCGAAGCTGCCGCCGTAGACGCGGGTCGCGTCGCGGATGCAGTTGACGACCTTCGACTGCGTGCAGTGGTACAGGGCGCGCCAGCGCTTGAGCCGGCGTTCGGTGCGATGCGTGGCGCGGAGCGCCTTGCCGCCCTGCACCTGGCAGTGGCGCATCTTCGCGAGCCGGTGCTTCGCATCGCGTGAGATGGTCGCCCGCTGGAACACGCGCTTGGCGTAGTCGCGGTGCGCGGCGACGGTGAAGGTGTGCGCGCAGTCGGCGGGAGCGGCGGCCGGCGGTGCGGCGGCGGAGGCGCTCGCGCTGCAGGCGAGCGTGATCGTGGCGCAGGCAGCGGCAACGCTGCCGAGACGGCGGAACTGCATAGAAACGGACCGCACGAAGTGCTGTCTCTGCTCGGGGGCGTGTTCCAGCTGGCCCGGGCGGGAGCCTGCCGCTGAACGCCGGCCACAACGGGGCACGGCGGTGGTCGCGCTGGATGCTGTGCCCGTCGGGGGCGCACGGCAACGCAGCACTGGCGGCCTTCAGGTGATCCTGTCTGTCCTCCAGAGGTCGTAGTCGAACGGACCGCGCGGGGCGGTCACTGCGTTCATACGTATCGACTGAGTGTCAAGAATCCTTAAGCGAGACCTTCGACGAGGCAGTCGGTCAGCGCTCGCGCTTGCGAGCCGTCGCTGTCCAGGTCGGGATCGAAGACCGTGATCTGGACCCCCACCGCGCCCGCCGCGACCTCCCGCAGCAGCGAGGAGAGCTCGTCGAACGTCAGCCCATCCGGGGCGGGGGAGTCGACCGCGGGGAGCAGCGCGCTGTCGATCACGTCGGCGTCGACGTGCAGCCAGTACGGCACGTCAGGCACAACAGGACCTAACGCGCGCAGCTCGCGCAACCCGCGCACGGTGATGCCGGTCGCCGCCACCGCTTCCAGCTCGCCCGGGTCCTCCTCGCGGTCGCCGAGGTGGACCGCGTCGGCGTCGAGCACGTACGGGCCGAGCCCGCCGATGTCCGACAGCTCGGGCTCGAGCCGTCCCGTCACCCCCGCGAGATCCTCGCCCGCGACCGCGCCGATCCCGCCGGACCAGCCCGGATGGCGGAAGTCGAGGTGACCGTCGACGTGCAGCAGGCCGAACCTCCCCCGCCGGCGCAGGGCGAGCGTCGCGCCGAGCAGGATCGAGCAGTCGCCGCCGAGCACCAGGGGGCGTGCGCCGTCGTCCAGGAGCGAGCCGATCCGGTCGGCGAGCGTCTCCGTGTAGCCCGCGAGCGCCGCGCGGTTGACCGGCACCGAGACGTAGGCGGGTGCGTCGACGCGGCCGCCGTCCACCGCATCCAGCCGCTTGACGAGGCCGCACGCCCGCAGCGCGTCGGCGAGCCGGCGCACGCCCGGCTCGAAGCCCGGCGCGGGCGGGCGCAGCCCCAGGTTGCACGGCGCATCCAGGACCGTCCATCGGTTCACGGCGCCACACCCGGGATGCCCGAGATCGATCGGCTGGACCCGTGCAGGCGGTGGCCGGGCTCCGTCACGCCGCGAGGTCCGGGCCGTCGTCGCCGGACGGGCGATGAATGACGATGACCGGCACGTCGGACTCGTGCATCACGTGGTTGGAGACCGAGCCGAGCACGGCCGCGCTCACCCGCCCACGCCCGCGCGAGCCCATGACGATGACGTCGTGGTCGCCCTCACGGGCCGCGCGCAGGATCTCGCGCGCCGGGTCTCCGTCGAGCAGCCGCGTCGTCACCGAGAGGTCGTCCGGCACCCCATCGGCGGCGGCGCGCAGGCGCAGGTCGAACTCCTTCTGCTGGGCGTCGTGGATGCCTTTGGTCCCGCCCGGCGCCTGCCAGGACAGCAGCGGCGGCGGTGGGACGACCGTCACGAGCGCGAGACGCGCACGCGAGACCTGCGCGATCGCCACCGCGTGGGCGAGCGCGAGGTCGGCGTCGAGTGAGCCGTCGTAGGCGGCGAGGACGTGGCGATAGCGCGGTGGCACGGCTGCATCCTCGCACCAGCTACGCTCGCCGTGCCATGGACGATGTCACCCTCGCACGCTTCGCTGAGCTCGCCGTCGACTTCGGCGCCAACGTCCAGCCGGGACAGGTCGTCTCGCTGAGCGGGGCGCCGGGCAAGGAGCGGCTCGTGCGGGCGATCGCCGAGCGCGCGTACGTCAAGGGGGCGAAGTTCGTCGACCTCGCCTGGTTCGACCCCTGGATCAAGCGGGCGCGGATCGAGCACGCGCCGGACGACTCGATCGAGTACGTCCCGCCGTGGTACGGCGACCGGATCCTGACGATCGGCCGCGAGCGCGGCTCCGCGATCACGCTCTCCGGCCCCGTCGCCCCCGGTCTGATGGACGACCTGGACCCGGTCCGCGCCGGCCGCGACCGCCTGCCCGCGATCCGCGAGACCGGCGAGGTCGTCAGCCGCCGCGAGATCAACTGGACGATCCTGCCGGGCCCGACCGAGGCGTGGGCGGAGCTCGTCCACCCCGACCTCGAGCCCGACGCCGCCCTCGCCAAGCTCGAGGAGCAGCTCCTGCACGTCCTGCGGCTGGACGAGGAGGACCCGGTGGCCGCGTGGCGCTCGCGCGCCGACCGCCTCGTCGAGGTGGCCGGCAAGCTCACCGACCGCCGCTTCGACGCGCTCCACTACAGCGGTCCGGGCACGGACTTCACCGTCGGCCTGTTCCAGGGCGCGATGTGGCAGGCGGCGCGCTTCTCGACCGCCGACGGCATCCCGCACATGCCGAACCTCCCCACCGAGGAGGTCTTCACGTCGCCCGACCCCACCCGCGTGGACGGTGTGGTCAGCGCTTCCAAGCCGCTCGTGCTGATCGACGGCACGGTCGTCCGCGACCTCGTCGTCAAGTTCGAGCACGGCCGCGTCGTCGAGCTCGACGCGAGCACCGCTCAGGAGACGATGCGCACGATCATCACGCGCGATGACGGCGCCGCGCGGCTCGGCGAGGTCGCGCTGGTGGACCGCGAGGGCCGGATCGGCGCGCTCGACACCGTGTTCTACGACACGCTGCTGGACGAGAACGCGGCCTCGCACATCGCGCTCGGCCGCGCCTTCCCGTTCCTGGCCGCCGACGAGGAGACGGCCTCGCGCATGAACGAGTCCGACATCCACATCGACTTCATGATCGGCCGCCCCGACCTGACCGTCACCGGCATCACCACCGAGGGCGAGCGAGTGCCCGTTCTGGTGGATGGGGCATGGCAAATCTGAAACCGCGCTAGCCTGTCGCGCGTTCGTTGGAGAGGTGCCGGAGCGGCTGAACGGGCACGACTGGAAATCGTGTGACGGGGGTCAACCTCGTCCGAGGGTTCGAATCCCTCCCTCTCCGTAGGGCCTAGTTGTCCTGCCCGCGGTCTTGCTGGACAGTGATCAATTGATCTAGGGGAGAGTTGTCCGGTCCCTGCCGGACGCTGAGAGGTGCGAGCCAGCTCAGCGAGTGGAAAGGGACCGGACAGTGCAAGACCGTAGATGCAGGTTCGGACTGGCGGCGCGGATCGAGATGGTCCGTCGTCGCGAGGCCGGGGAGTCGTTGCGTTCGATCGCGCGGTCGATGGCGTGTTCGCCGACGACGGTGAAGGTGCAGGCTGATCGGTGGGCGCAGGCCGACGAGGCCGGGCGGGCGGACTTCAGCTGTCTGGCGCCGCGGCGTCCGGTGCCTGCGTCGTGTCCGTGGCAGCTGAGCGGTGAGGAGCAAGCGCTGATCGTGCGAGCGCGGGAGCGCACCAATTGGGGCCCGATGCGGCTGGCGGCGTTGACGGGTCGGCACCGCTCAACGATCTGGAAGGTGCTCTGGCGCCACGGCGTGTCGCGTCGCCGGCGCGGCCGGCGGCAGACTTTTCGGCGCTTTGAGTGGAGCCAGCCCGGCGCGCTGTTGCACATCGATGCCTACAGCGCCCCGAAATTCCTGACGCCCGGGCATCGCGTGACCGGCGATCGTGACAAGCACGACCGGGCGCGCAACCTCGGCAAGACCGTCGTGATCGCCGTCCAAGACGATCACACGCGCCTGGTCTATGCCGAGTTGCACAGCGCCGAGAACGGCGCGAACGTCTCGATCGTGCTGCGCCGCGCCGCGCGCTGGTTTCTCGAGCAGGGCTGCGGCCCCGTGGAGGCGGTCATGAGCGACAACGCCAAGTGCTACTCGCGCAGCCACGCCTTTGGCGACACGCTCAGCGAGCTCGGCGCCCGTCACATCCTCATCCCGCCCTACACGCCGCGCTGGAACGGGAAGATCGAGCGCTTCTTCGGCACCCTCGAAGACGAATGGGCCCACGGCCGCCTCTGGCCCGACAGCGCCACCCGCGACCGCGCCCTGAGCTCATTCATCCGATACTTCAACCGCTACCGACCTCACAGCGCCGCAGGCGGCCGAGCACCCATCACCCGCGTCCACTAACTCCGCGGGCAGGACACCTAGTC
>NZ_AUIK01000010.1:0-412209 GCF_000423665.1 Solirubrobacter soli DSM 22325
GGGTCTCGGGCGGGGTGGGCGGCGCGGGCGGGCCGGGCGGCGCGGGCCGGCGGAGGGTCGCGGGCGGCGCGGACGGGCGGAGGGTCGCGGGCGGGGTGGGCGGCGTGGGCGGGCCGGGCGGCGCGCCGTCGCCGCCGCGCCACGACGAGGTGCGTCGGGCGTGTTCCGGATTCCGCAACGCAGCCGGCTCACCCGGCGCCGGGAGGGGCGGGACGAGGCGCAGGCGCCCGCGGCGGGCGGCGGCGACGTGCGGCTCGGCGGTCGGGTCGTCGGGCGTGTCGCTCATGCGCGCGCCACCTCCAGACCGAGGTCGCGGACGAGGCGCTCGGCCTGCTCGGCGACGACGCCGCCGCGGATCCACAGGGCGACGGTGCCGTGCGAGCCGGAGGAGGGGTAGAGGCCCATGTCCACGATGTCGATGGTGGCACGCCCGAGTGCGAGGGCGATCTCGGCGACGATCCCCGGGCGGTTGGGGACGAGCACGCGCAGCTCGTGGACCTCTCCGCCGGCGAGGTCTGACTCGAGCAGGCGGCGGCGGTCCTCGCGGGCCGAGTCGTTCCACACCCGGATGCCGTCGTCGTCACCGCCGGCGAGCTGGTCGCGGACGACCGTCAGGCGCGCGACCATGTCGTCGATCGCCGCCACGAGCGCGTCGGCGTTGGCGCGGTAGATGCCACCCCAGACGACCGAGTTCGCGCCCGCGACGCGGGTGACATCGCGGAAGGACGGGCCGGTCGCCGGCAGCCGCTCGCCCTCCGCGCTCAGGACCCGCGCGGCCTGGGCGACGAGCACGTTGGCCAGCACGTGCGGCAGATGTGACACCGACGCCATGACGACGTCGTGGGTCTCGGGCTCGATCGCGGTCGGCCACGCGCCGATCCGCGTGATGAAGCGGTGCAGGCGCTCGTACGCGGTGCCGCGGGTGGTGCCGGTGGGCGTGAGATACCAGGTCGCGTCGGCGAACAGGTCCGCCCGCGCGTGCTCGACCCCGGAGGTCTCCGCACCCGCGAGCGGGTGGCCGCCGATGAAGCGCTCGTCGTCCAATGGGCCGACGACCGCCCGCTTGACCGAGCCCACGTCGGTGACCACGCAGTCCTCGCCGGCGACGTCGAGCACGGAGCGGACCATGTCGGCCAGCATCTGGACGGGCGCGGCGACGAAGGCGAAGTCGGCGCCGTCGACCGCCGCGGCGACGGTGTCGTGGGCCTCCACCACCGCGCCGCGCGCGATCGCCGTCTCGCGCGCCGCCGCCGACGGGTCGTAGCCGCTCACGTGCGCCCCGAGGCGCTGGCGGGCGGCCAGGCCGATCGAGCCACCGATCAGCCCCACGCCGACGACGGCGACCTTCACGCGGCCGCGCTCAGCACTTTCCCCGCGACCGCCGCCGCGCGCTCGACCTGCTCGAGGTACGCCGGGAAGCTCTCGCTGTAGATCTGCTGCGGCCCGTCGCAGATGGCCTCTTCGGGGTTCGGGTGCACCTCGACGATGATCCCGTCCGCGCCCGCCGCCGCGGCGGCCAGCGACAGCGGCAGGACCATGTCGCGACGCCCGGGGGCGTGCGACGGGTCGACGATGACCGGCAGGTGCGAGAGCTCCTTGAGCATCGGGATGGCCATGATGTCGAGCGTGAAGCGGTAGGCGGTCTCGAACGTGCGGATGCCGCGCTCACACAGCATCACGTTCGGATTGCCCTCCTTGAGCACGTACTCGGCGGCCATCAACAGCTCTTCCAGCGTCGAGGACAAACCTCGTTTGATCAATACGGGCTTCCCCGTACGTCCGATCTCGGCCAGCAGCGGGTAGTTCTGCATGTTGCGCGCGCCGACCTGGATCACGTCGGCGACCTCGAGGATCGGCTCGACGTCGCGCGCGTCCATCAGCTCGGTGACGATCGGCAGCCCGGTCTCTGCCTTGGCCTCCGCGAGGATCCGCAGCCCGGCTTCACCCAGGCCCTGGAAGCTGTACGGCGAGGAGCGCGGCTTGTAGGCGCCGCCGCGGAACATCGACGCGCCCGCCTCGGCCACCACCCGCGCGGTCGAGAGCGTCTGCTCGCGCGACTCCACCGTGCACGGGCCGGCGATCATCGAGAAGTGCTCCCCGCCGATCCGGCGGCCGTCGATCTCGATCACCGTGCGCTCGCCATGAGCCGCGAACTGGCGCGAGGAGAGCTTGTACGGCTTCAGGATCGGGACGACCTGCTCGACCCCGGCGTGCTGCTCGAGGTTCAGGCGCTGCACGTGCTCGCGGTCGCCGACCGCGCCGATCACGGTCACCTCTTCGCCGCGCGAGGGGTGCGCCTTGGCGCCACAGCTCTCGATGCGGTCGATGACGGAGAGGATGTCTTCCTCGGTGGCCGTCGGCTTCATGACGATCATCATCTGCGTACTCCTGAAAAGTCCTGGCTGGAAACGGTAACGACGAGTGAGAGCTCCGGCGCTCGGCCCCTGGGCCGTTGATGCGGCGGCGTTCACACGCCGACCGAGCGCCTAGCTAAATCGCCAGGTGGAATACGCGTAGGTACGACCGTACGTCCGGAACCGGTGTGAAGAAGCGGTGATGGCGGACGTACGAGCCATGGCGCGAGGCGCGAGGTTACAGCAACGCGCCCAACGTTTCCAGGAACCGCTCGTTCTCGGCCTGGGTCCCGACCGTGACCCGCAGCGCGCCTTCGCGCCCGAGCGCCCCGCCGGCGCGCACGAGGATTCCGCGCTCGGCCAGGCCGCGCATGACGTCGGCCTCGACGCGCTCCTCACCCAGGTCGAACCAGACGAAGTTCGCCTGCGACTCGGCGGCGGTGATGCCCAACTCGGCCAGCCCGTCGGTGAGCGAGATGCGCTCGGCGAGGTTGCGCTCGACGCGGCGGGTGACCTCGTCCTGGTGCTTCAAGGACTCAAGCGCGGCGGCCTGCGCGGCAGCGTTGCAGAAGAACGGCTGGCGGACCTGGTCGACCGCGGTGCGGAAGTCCTCGGAACCGCACAGCGCGTAGCCGACCCGCAACCCGCAGAGCCCGTAGACCTTCGAGAACGTCCGCAGCAGCACCAGGTTCGGGTGCTTGGCGAGCAGGTCGACCGACTCGTCCGGGTCCTGCAGCACGTTGAACTCGATGTAGGCCTCGTCGAGGATGACCGCGACGTGGCGCGGGACGGAGCGCACGAAGTCCGCGATCTCGTCCAGCGGCAGCGCCGTCGAGGTCGGGTTGTTCGGGTTGCAGACGATCACCAGCCGCGTGGCGGCGGTGATCTCCTCGGCCATCTTGTCCAGCTGGTGGTAGTGCTTGGCGTCGAGCGGGACCTCGATCGCGCGCGCCCCGGACGCCGCGGCGAGGTGCGGGTAGACGCTGAAGGACGGCCACGCGTAGACGAGCTCCGCGCCCGGCTCGAGCAGCGCGTCGCCCGCCGCGAGCAGGATGTCGCAGGAGCCGTTGCCGATCGCGATCCGCGTCGCCGGCACGCCGGTCCGCTCGCTCAGCGCGCGACGCAGCGCGGCGTTGGTCGGATCGGGGTAGCGGTTCAGGCCGGTGAGGGCCTTCGTGACCGCCTCGACCACGGCCGGGATCGGCGGGTACGGGGACTCGTTGGAGGCGAGCTTGGCGATCGGCCCCTCCGAGGCATAGCCATCGGCGGCCGGATAGACGGGGATGCGGCGGACCTTCTCGGCGTACTCGATGGCCATCGTGGCCAAGAGGTTATCGGCGCAACGAGGCCTCGAAGCCGTCCAGCAGCCAGTTCAGGCCGTCCTCGAAGGACTGCATGACGGGCGGGCGGCCCAGCGTCAGGAACTGCTCGAGCATCGGGAACTCCCCGCTCTCGATCAGGTAGCGGATGTGCGGCTCGTTGTAGTCGTCCCGGAAGCGCTCGGCGATCTTGCGGCCGCGGTCCTCGGAGGCCGTGCCGCCCGCGAGCTCCCGCAGCGTGTAGCCGATCGTGTAGTCGTCGACGGCGGTGACGATCCCGGTCAGCCGCGCCGGATCGTGCCCGGCCTCGCCCAGCTCCCGCACGGACTGGGCGGACTGCTCGATGTGGCGCAGGAGGTTCGGCGAGACGCGCGGGCGGTCCTGGAGCGTGGTGAGCATCCACGGGTGCGCGACGAAGGCCGCCCGGCTGTGCTGGGCGATGGCCGTCAGTGCCGGCCGCCAGCCCGCGGGCAGCGACGGCACGAGCATCTCCGCGGCGACCCGGTCCCCCATCAGGTCCAGCAGCTCGTCGCGCGAGTCGAAGTAGTGGTACAGCGACATCGCGCCTGAACGCAGCTCGCGCGCGATCCGCCGGATCGAGACCTCGGCGAGCCCTTCCTCGTCGGCGATCTTGAGCGCCGTCTCGACGATCTGCTTGCGCGACAGCCCGCGGCTGCGCGGCTCAGGCCGAGCCCAGATCGGCGGCTTGGCCTCCCTTGACATTCGTACAGCGTACTACTAGCGTACGCCGTACGATGACGTACGCTGTACGAACCGAAGACCTCGGTCGGCGCTTCGGCGAGACCGAGGCCCTGAGCGGGCTGGACCTGTGCGTCGAGCCGGGGACCGTGCTCGGCCTGCTGGGCCACAACGGCGCCGGCAAGACCACCGCGGTGCGGATCCTCACCACGCTCCTCACCCCCACCTCTGGCCGCGCGCTGGTCGCCGGCCATGACGTCGCCCGCGAGCCGCAGGCGGTGCGCGAGTCGATCTCGCTCGCCGGCCAGCAGGCCTCGCTCGACGAGCGCCTGACCGGGCGCGAGAACCTGCGGCTGCTCGGGCGCCTGCAGAAGCTGACCAAGCGCGATGCGATCGACCGCGCGGCCCAGTTGCTGCGCCGGTTCGGCCTCGAGGACGCCGCCGACCGCCAGGTCGGGACCTACAGCGGCGGCATGCGCCGGCGCCTGGACCTCGCGGCGTGCATGGTCGTCCGCCGGCCCGTGATCTTCCTCGACGAGCCGACGACCGGGCTCGACCCCGGCGCGCGTGCCGAGATGTGGGGAGCGATCGAGGGCTTGGTGCAGGACGGCGCCGCGCTGCTGCTGACCACGCAGTACCTCGAGGAGGCCGACCGCCTCGCCGACGAGATCATCGTCCTGCGCGACGGCAGGACCGTCGCCGCGGGCCGGCCGGCGGAGCTGAAGGCGCGGGTGGGCGAGCGCCGCGTGCACCTGACGATCCCGGGCGACGGCGAGCTCGCCGGGGCGGCCCGGGTGTTCGAGCGCCTCGAGCCGGAGCTCGACGTGCGTGCGCGGCGGCTGAGCATTCCCGCCCCGGATGGGCCGCGCGACCTGCGCGCCGCCCTCGACGCGCTCGAGGCCGCGGGCATCGGCGTCGACGAGGCAGCGCTCTCCCAGCCCACGCTGGACGACGCCTTCTTCGCCCTCGCCGGAGAACGGGAGGCAATCGCCGCATGACCGCGACGCTCAACGAGGTCCGCTTCCTCGCGGGCCGCTCGCTGCGCCACATCCCGCGCATCCCCGAGAAGGCGTTCGGCGCGGTGCTGCTGCCGCTCGTCTTCGTCCTGCTCTTCGCCTACGTCTTCGGCTCCGCCATCGAGGTCCCGGGCGGCGGCGACTACCACTCCTACCTGGTGTCGGGGATCTTCGCCCAGACGATGATCGGCACGCTGCCGGGGATCGCCGTCGGCGTCGCCTCCGACATCCGCTCCGGCCTGATGGACCGGCTGCGGACGCTCCCGATCGCGCGTGGCTCGGTGATCGCCGGCCGCACCGTCGCCGAGCTGGTCGAGCTCTCCGGGGGCGTGGTGGTCGTCGCGCTCTGCGGGCTGGTCGTCGGCTGGGCGCCGCACGGCAGCGTCCTCGAGACCGTCGGCGCGTTCGCCCTGCTGCTCTTCATGGCCTTCGCCTTCACGTGGGCGGGCGTCTGGATCGGCCTGATGGTCCGCGACCCCGACGGCGCCGACGGGATCGTGATGTCGATCATCTTCCCGGCGATGTTCCTGAGCGGGATCTTCGTCCCGGTCGCGGGCCTGCCCGACGGCCTGCGTCAGATCGCCGAGCTGAACCCGCTGACCGCGCTCGCGACCGCGCTGCGGCAGCTCTTCCACTCCCCCACCGGCCCGCTCCCGGACGTCTTCACGCTCCAGCACCCGGTGATCACGTCGTTCATCTGGGCGGGCGTGATCATGGCGGTCTTCATCCCGCTGGCGATCCGCCGCTACCAGCGGATGGGCAAGTGAGCTACTGGGCGCCGGCGAGGTCCAGCCGGAGCTTGACCGCGTCGCCCAGGTAGACGTGCTCGGGCGGTGTGCCGTCCGGCTTGTAGGCGTGGATCAGCACGCGGATGACCTGTGGGAGCGCGCCCGGGACCGGGATCTCGCGGGCGCAGAGCAGCGGTACGGAGGACAGACCCATCTCGCGCGCGGCCACCGCGGGGAACTGGGCGTCGAGGTCCGGCGTGAGCGTGAAGATGCAGCTCACGAGGTCGTCGGCGCCGAGGCCGTTGCGGGACAGGATCTCGCGCATCAGCGCGTCCGTGGCCGAGAGGATCGCCTCGGAGGTGTTCTCGGTGACCGTGTTGGCACCGCGTAGCGCGACCAGCCGCATATGGCGGTCATTCAACCAAGCGAGCGGAGCTGTTCGATCTCCGATGCCTTCAGCTCGCGGAACTCGCCCTCACCGAGGCCGCCGAGCCGCAGCGGGCCGAACTGCACCCGCTCCAGGCGGTGGACCGGGTGACCCACGGCCTCGAGCATCCGCTTGACCTGGTGCTTGCGGCCCTCGTGGATCGTCAGCTCGAGCTGGTTGGAGGAGATCCGGCGCACCTTGGCGGGCGCGGTCGGGCCGTCCTCGAGCTCGACGCCGTCGCGCAGCGTCCGCAGCGCGGGCTCGTTGACGGGCGCGTTGGCGACCCGCGCGCGGTAGGTGCGCGGGACCTCGAAGCGCGGGTGGGTGAGCTTGTGCGCGAGGTCGCCGTCGTTGGTCAGCAGGATCAGCCCGGTCGTGTCGTAGTCGAGGCGTCCGACCGGGTAGAGGCGCTCGCCGGTGCGGACGAGCGAGACGACGGTCGGGCGGCCCTGCGGGTCCTTGGCCGTCGAGAGCACGCCGGCCGGCTTGTTGAGCAGGTAGACGTGATGCGTGGCGGCGGTCTTGACGCGCCGGCCGTCGACCTTGACGCTCTTGGAGTCGTCGACGTCGCGGGCGGGGTCGGTGATGACGGTGCCGTCGACGGTCACGCGGCCGTCGGCGATGATCAGCTCGGAGGCGCGCCGGGAGGCGACGCCGGAGTGGGCGAGGTACTTGGCGAGACGCATGGAAGTCGGCCTGCCACGATAGGTGGCGTGGATTTGCAGTTGCTGAACCAGGTGCTCGAAGGCGAGCCGGCCTTCCGCGCGCGCCAGGTGTGGCGCTGGGCGTCGGGCGGCGCGCACGCCTACGAGGAGATGACCGACCTGCCCGCCGCGCTGCGCGCGAAGCTGGCCGAGGAGGTCCCGTTCAGCACGCTCTCGCTGGTCCGCGAGGCCCACGCCTCCGACGGGACGGTCAAGGCGCTCTTCCACACCCACGACGGCCGCGCCGTCGAGGCGGTCCTGATGCGCTACCGCGACGGCCGCCGCTCGATCTGCGTCTCCTCGCAGTCCGGCTGCCCGCTCACGTGCACGTTCTGCGCCACGGGCACGATGAAGTTCGGCCGCAACCTGACCTCGGCGGAGATCCTGGACCAGGTCCTGCACTTCCGCCGCATCGAGCCGGTCGACCACCTCGTGTTCATGGGCATGGGCGAGCCGATGATGAACCTCGACAACGTGCTCGCCGCCTCGCGGCTGCTGCCCGACGTCGGGATCACCCACCGCCGCACCGGGATCTCGACCGTTGGCTGGGTCCCGGGCATCGAGCGACTGACCGAGAGCGACATGCCGATCCGCCTGGCGCTCTCGCTGCACGCCCCCGAGGACACCCTGCGCTCGCAGATCATGCCGGTCAACGAGCGCTACCCGCTGGCCGAGGTGCTGGGCGCCTGCGAACGTTTTTACGATAAGAAGCGCCGCCAGGTGTTCATCGAGTACGTGATGCTGGCCGGCGTGAACGACGGCTACGCGCAGGCCGTCCAGCTCGCCGAGCTGCTCGATCCGAAGATCTACAAGCTCAACCTGATCCCGTACAACCCGACGGACTCGATCTATGACGGGTCCTCGCGCAACGCGATCGACGCCTTCAAGGCGGCGCTCGAGGAGCACGGGCTGCGGGCCACGGTGCGGCTGACGCGCGGGCGCGACATCGACGCCGCCTGCGGCCAGCTCGCGGCCAAGCAGGCCGTCGCGAATTGACGCGCCCGCGCGCGGTCATCGCCGATGACGAGCTGCTGCTGCGGCAGGGGCTCGAGCGGCTGCTGACCGACGGCGGGGTCGACGTGGTCGCGAGCGCGGGCGACGCAACCGACCTGATCCGCAAGACCCAGGCGCACCGCCCGGACATCGTCATCACCGACGTCCGGATGCCGCCTGAGCTGACCGACGACGGCCTGCGGGCGGCGATCGCGATCCGCCGCGCGCTCCCCGGCACCGGCGTGCTGGTCGTCTCCCAGCACCTGGCCGAGCGCTACGCGCTGCAGCTGCTCGGCAACGACGCCCAGGGTGTCGGCTACCTGCTCAAGGACCGGATCGCCGACCTCGACGACTTCCTCGACGCCGTCCGCACCGTCGCCTCCGGCGGCACCGCGCTGGACGCCGAGGTCGTCGCCCGCATGATGGGCCGCCGCCGGCGCGAGAACCCGCTCGAGCACCTCACCCCGCGCGAACGCGACGTCCTGGCGCTGATCGTCGAAGGCCTCTCCAACCACGGCATCGCCGAGCGCCTGCACGTCGGGCCGCACGCGGTCGAGAAGCACGTCACGAGCATCTTCGAGAAGCTCGAACTGGGCCACGACCGCGCCGATCACCGCCGCGTGCTCGCCGTACTGAAGGTGCTCAGGGCGTCCTAGCAGGCGTCGTAGCCGAGGGCGTTGGCGATCGCGGTGCGCTTCGCGACGCCGAGCGGCTCGCCTGAGACCGCCTTGGGGATCGGGTTGACGTTGACGATCACGCCCGCGTGCCGTCGGCCGTCCTCGCTGTTGAGGAACTCGCTGCTGAAGCCCGGGAGATCGCCGCCGTTGCCCCAGACCGCGCCGCACCGCGGGCCGTACTGCGTCCAGCGGAAGATGCCGAGCCCGTAGCTGCCCGGGTAGCCCTTGGCGATCGGAACGGTGGTCTTCATCGCCTGCAGCTGCTCGGCGGGCAGCAGCTTGCCGCCCAGCAGGCCGCGCCAGAAGCGTGCCATGTCGGGCGCCGTGGTCACCGCGCCGCCGCCGGCCCAGCCCGCGGAGGCATTGAAGTCCGTCACGTCGCGCAACGTCCCGCCGACGTCGCCGTAGCCGTGCGTATGCCGCCCGCGGATCGCCGGCGTCGCCCCCGGGAGGTAGGTGTCGCGCATGCCCAATGGCTTGAAGATGCGCCGCGCGAGCTGCTCCCCCACGCTCTCGCCCGAGGCGCGCTCGATCATCATCCCGGCCAGGATGTAGCCCGTCGTCGAGTAGTTCCAGCCCGCGCCGGGAGCGAAGTCGGGGGTGTCCTTGACCATCGCGACGAGCTCGCGCGGCGTGTAGTCGCGTGTCAGGGCAGCGTGGTCGGCGACCATCTTGGGCTCGAGCCCGGGGACGTAGTCCGGAACCCCGCTGGTCATGTTCAGCAGCTGGCGCAGGTTGACCTGATCGCCGTACGGCAGGACTCCGGGCAGCCAGTGCTCGACCGTGTCCGACAGCGACAGCTTGCGCTCGGCGACGAACTGCAGCGCGAGCGTCGCGACCATCGTCTTGGTGTTGCTGCCGGCGCGGAAGCGATCGGTCGGGCGCAGCGCCCGCCGACTCGCGGTGTCGGCGACCCCGGACGCCTTGAGCGAGAGGCCGTGACCGTCGTCGACGGATGCGATGACACCAGGCGATCCGGCGGCGACGATCTGCCGCAGCTCGGACTCCAACGTGGGACGCGGGGGTGCGGCCCGTGTCGTGGGCGTCTGATCGGCGTGGCCGCAGGCGGCGACGGCGAGCGCCGGGAGCACTGCCACGGCTGCGAGGGCGATGGCTCTTGGGTGCGGTCTCATGGTCGTCCAGCATCGGGATCGCCGCAGGGCCTCACCATCGTGCTCGCCGGGGTGGCGCCATTCCCGTCCCGGCACGGGCACGTTCGCCGATGCGCCGTGGCGGCGCGTGCTGGCCGTACGTCGGTCAGGCGATCGGGAGCGAGGCGACGATCGTCGTCCCGCGGCCGGGCGGGGAGTCGACGGTCAGCGTGCCGCCGAGCGCGCCGACGCGGTCGGCGAGGCCGTGCAGGCCGCTGCCGCCGAGCGGATCGGCTCCACCGCGGCCGTCGTCCGAGACGGTCACGACCAACCGCCCGTTCTCACGCCCGGCGGCGACGTGGACCGCGGAGGCGTTCGCGTGCTTGGCGGCGTTGGCCAGCGCCTCGGAGACGACGAAGTAGGCCGCGGCCTCGACGTCGGCGGGGTGTCGTTCCTCGATGACTTCGAGGTCGACCGGGAGCGCGGCGTCGGCCGTCAGGTCCTCGAGCGCGGCGGCGAGACCGTGGTCGGTGAGGACGGCGGGATGGATGCCGGCGGCGAGGTCGCGCAGCTCGCGGACGGCGCGGCGGGTCTCCTCGGCGGCGGCGTCGAGGACGGGCGAGGGGGCGGAGCGGCGCGCCTCCTCGATCCGCAGCAATGCCTGGACGAGCCGCTGCTGCGCGCCGTCGTGCAGGTCGCGGACGATCCGGCGGCGCTCCTCGGCGGCCGCGGACACGATGCGGGCGCGCGACGCGGCCAGTTCCTCCGCCCGCGCCTGCTCGGCCACGGCGCGGGCGTTGTTGGCCTCGGCCTCGAGCTGGGCGGAGATGTCACGGAAGACGACGACCGCGCCGTTGCCCTCCTCGGTGGCGAAGGGCGCGCTGGCGTAGCCGACCGGGACCATCGTGCCGTCGCGGCGGACGAACCAGTCCTGCTCGACGCGGATCGGGCGCCCGGCGTGGCGGGCGTTGAGCAGCGGGCACTCGGACGCGGGGAACGGCGTGCCGTCGGGGCGGGAGTGGTGGATCGTCGAGTGGCTGTCGCGGCCGATCAGCTCGTCGGCCGAGTCATAGCCGAGCACGGCGACGCCCGCCGGGTTGACGAAGCGCACCTCGCCGTGCACGCCGACCAGGTAGATGGCGTCGGCCACCGTTGCCAGGAGGGCGTCCAGCAGGTCATTCACGCACTCACGATTATCCGGGAAATCACGACGAGCGGACAACGAGCCAGATCGCGTGCGCGGGCTCGGCGGCCGGATTGGCCCATGAGTGGGCCAGCAGCGTGCGGAAGTGGATCGAGTCACCGGCGCCGACGGGGTACTCGCGACCGTCGACGGTGAACCGCATCCGGCCGGTCAGGACGATCACCAGCTCCTCGCCCGGATGGCTCATCGGCGTCGGGCCGCTGTCGGCGTAGGGCTCGATCACCGCGTCGGCGCCGGCGATCAGGAACGGGCCGTAGCGACCTGAGATATTGCGCAGCTCCAGCCCCTGCTTGGAGGTGAAGACCTTCGCGCGCTCGTCCTGGCGGACGAGGTTGACGTCAGGCGTGTCCGGCTCCTCGACGAAGAACGACACGCTGCGCCCGAGCGCCGCCGCGATCTTCATCAGGCTCGCGATCGTCGGCGTCATGCCGCTCTTCTCGATCTTGTGCACGGCGGCGGGCGACATCCCCGCGCGCTGGGCGAGTTGCGCCAGCGACCAGCCACGCTCGGCCCGTTCGGCCGCCACCTTCGCCCCGAGACCGGAGACCTTGCGTTCGATCTCCCCTAGCGCTGCCGCGGCGTCGTCGGACACGCGGAATGATCCTACTTCGGCGGCTTCCAGGGCTGGCCGGGCTCGCGCGGAGGCGGCGTCCAGCCCTTGGCCGTCATCTGCAGCGTGTCCATCGCGCGCCGCTTGACCGCCCACGGGACGCGCTTGTAGAGCGGGACGAAGAGCAACCGCCAGGCGCGGCCGTCGGTGCCCTTATAGGGCGCCACCGTCCCCGGTGCGCCCTTGCCCAGCCGGCGTACGGAGTCCTGGAGCAGATAGTGCTCGGACCGCTCGCGCAGGCGTTGCTTGAGCTGGCTCATCACCGCAGCGCCGCGAGGCCGTTCTGGGCAGCGATGGCGATCGGCTCGAAGAGCGCGCCGATCGGCGGCGAGTAGATGTTCTCCATCCACGCCAGGTCGTCGAGCGTCGCGCCACGCTTGGCCGCGAAGGCGAGGAAGTCCGAGCGCTCCTTGACCCCCTCCCCACCGTGGATCTGGGCGCCGATGATCTTGTGCGTGTCCGGCTCGGCGAGGAGCTTGACGTGGGTGCGGGTCGCGCCCGGGAAGTAGCGGGCGCGCGAGACGCCGACGCCCTTGGCGACCACGTATGGGACGCCCATCGCGGTCGCAAGCGTCTCGCCGATCGAGAAGCCGCCGATCGTGTAGTCGCCGGCGACCATCCCCCACGGGATCCAGACCGGGTCGTAGACGAGGTCCTGCCCGGCGATGTTGAACGCGGCGACGCGCCCCTGTCCGTAGGCGTGCGAGCCCGTCAGCCCGCGGATCGGCAGCATCGAGAGCCCGTGCGGGACCTCGACGACGTCGCCCGCCGCCCACACGTTCGGCTTGGACGTGCGCATGCGCTCGTCGACCATGATCGCGCCGGTCGTGCCGAGCTTGACCCCGGCGGCCTGCGCGAGCCCCGCGCTCGGGACCTTGTGCAGGCAGACGATCACCGCGTCGCACTCGAGCTCGCCCGCGCTCGTCTGGACGGCGCGTACGCGCTCGTCGCCCACGAAGCCCTCGACCTTGGTGCCGAAATGGAGCTTCACGCCGCGGTTGATCAGCGACTCGTGCACGGGCTCGGCGACATCGGGGTCCAGCAGCTCGCTCAACGCCCACGGGCCTTCGTCGACGAAGTCGACCTCGAGCCCGCGGTGGCCGAGGTTGCCGGCCATCTCGACGCCGATCGGCGTGCCGCCGAAGACGACGATCTTCTTCATGGAGTCCAGTTCCTTGTCGAACTCCATCGCGGCGCGGATGTCCTTGACGTAGTGCAGCCCGGGCAGGTTGGAGCCGGGCACGCTCGGCTTCTCCCACGTCCAGCCGGTGCAGATCGCGAGCTTGTCGAAGCCCTCGTGGGTGTTGCGCGCGGTGACCGTGCCGCGGTCGAGGTCGATGTCGGTGACCGTGGTCTCCATGCGCATGTCGAGGCCGTCCTCGACGTAGCGCTCGACCGTGGAGAGGAACAGCGACTCGAACTTGTCGATCTCGCGGCCGTGGACGAACGGGATGCCACACGGCGAGTACGCGATGTCCGGGAACTCGGTGAACAGCGTGACCTTGAGGTTCGGGTTCAGCCGCTTGGCGATCGTGGCCGTCGCGGTGCCCGCGCCACCACCCCCGATGACGATCAGCCGCTCACTCATGAATCCTCCGTTCGGTACTCGATGTCAGGCGGCGCGGCGAACGTGTTCGAGACCCAGCAGAGCCGCCGGGCCCGCGCCATGTAGGGATCAAGCGGGACGTCGGCGCGCGCGGTGACGAGCATGCGCCCGTAGCGCAGCTCGCGGCCGGCGCGCTCCGCTTCGACCTCGACGGTCAGCCCGGGCAGCTCCTCGCCCTTCCCGCGGGCGACGTGGCCGAGCGCGAGCGCGAAGCAGCTCGCCAGGCCCGCGGCGACCAACTCGGTGGGCATCGAGCCGGTGTTCTCGCCCATCGGCTCGGGCTCGTCGACGGCGATCGTGTGGCCGCGCACGTCGACCGTGGCCGAGTAGCCGCCGTTGAAGGTCGCGGACACCTTCACCGCGCCACGCTCCCCACGGCCTCGTAGGCCGCCTCGTGCTCGGCGCCGGAGCGGTCCCAGCCGAATTGGGCCACGACCTCGTCGCCGCCGTCGCGCAGGCGGGCTCGCAGGTTCGGGTCGCGGGCGACGCGGGTCATCGCCGCGGCCAGCGCCTCGGCGTCGCCCACGGGGTGCAGCAGCGCGCTGCGCCCGTGGGTGAGGAAGCCGCGGAAGACCTCGATGTCGGAGGCGACCAGCGGGAGGCCGGCCGCGAGCGCCTCCAGCGCCGCGAGGCCGAAGCCCTCCTTGACCGAAGGGAACGCGAAGACGTCGGCGGCGCGGAACAGCTGCTCGATCTCGTCGGGCTCGAGCGGGCCGAGGCGGCGCACGTGGCGGGTCAGGCCGAGCTCCCTCAGGCGCTCCTCGAAGCGGTCGATCTCGTGCCGGTAGTCGAAGAGCGTCACGCCGCCGGCGATCAGCAGCAGCGGGTCGCGGTAGGCAAGCGTCTCGCGCAGGCGGGCGAAGCCGTCGAGCAGCGTGAGTGAGCCCTTGCGCGGCTCGACACCGCCGACGGTGAGGACGGTCAGGCGGTCCTCGACGCCCGCGGCGCGGCGGGCGGCGGCGCGCTCGGCGGCGTCGCGCGGCGGGCGGAAGCGGTGCGTGTCGACCCCGTTGCGGACGAGCCCGGCGCTGACGCCGAACTCGTCGCGCAGCCTCCTGACCCAGGGCGGGGAGACGCAGAGGACGTGGTCGGGGCTGACGATCGACCGGTCCTGGCACTCGACCAGCGACGGCGAGGTGAAGTCGTCGACGTGATGGACGGTGCGGATCACGTGCTCGATCGCGCCCTCGTCGCGCAGGATCAGCGCGGCATTGGCCGACAGGCAGTCCTGGGCGTGGACGATGTCGAAGCTCCCGCCGCCGAGCAGGGGTTTCAGCCCGTCGGCGTAGGCCTCGATCATGCCCTCGATGCGGCGGTCGAACGGGCCGTCGGCCGGCGTGTGGCGGACGATCCGCGTCGGTACCGGCGTGTCGCGGAAGAACGCGTCGCCGGGGCGGCCGAGCGCCATCAGCTCGACCTCGTGTCCGCGTCGCTGGAGCGCCTCGGCGACCTCGACCGCGTGCACCACGCCACCGCGCGGCTTCACCGAGTAGGTGAGCATCGCGATCCTCATGCGACGGCTCGTCTCGCGAGGCGTGCCGCGGCGGCATTCGTCGGGGCGACGATCACGCCCGCCGCGCGCAGGGTCTCCTCCTGGCGGCCGGCGTGCTGGGGATCGGAGTCCGTGCCACAGACGTGGGCGATGACCGGGATCCGGGTGCTGAGCCGCGCGAGCGCCGCCGCGAGGCCGCCCGCGGGGTCGGGGTGCGAGCCGTGCCCGATCACGACGTCGAGCAGGACGCAGCCGAGGCCGTCGCGCTCCGCGGCCTGCTCGAGGAACTGCAGGCGCACCTCGAGGTCGACCATCGGGTGCGGGCGGCCCTGGGTGTACTCCTCCTCCCCCAGGTCGAAGATCTCGTGCGGACCGCCCCCGTGGCCGGCGTTGCCGCCGATCGGACCGAGGACCGGTTCGAGGATCGTCACCGCCTCGTGGGCGAGCGAGCCGCCCGAGTACAGGCCGAGCAGCGTGCCGCCGCAGCGGCGGGCGTCGACGAGCGCCTCGAGGTCGTCGACGTTCGGCGCCTCGACGTTGGCCGCGGCGAACGCGCCCGCGTCGAGCGTCGCGTGGATCTCGAACGGGGCGTCAGGGGAATCCCAGCCGACGAAGGCGGCGACGACGCGCTTGCCGTTGACATCGACGTCGGCGAGCCGCTGGACGACCTCGGGCGCAGGCGGCTTGGAGACCAGCAGCAGGGTGTCGGTGTCCGCGTCGGCGGCGAGCATCCGCATCGCCTCGCCGAACATGATCCCCCCGACCTCGAGGGACAGGTCGCGCCCACCGACGCCGACGATCTGCGAGACGCCGACCTCCGCGCCGTCGAGCAGGCTCGCGGCTTCCTGCGCGCCGGTCCCGGCGGCGGCGACGATCCCGACGCTGCCGGCCCTGACGACGTTGGCGAAGCCGAGTCCGACCGTCCCGAGCATCGCGGTGCCACAGCCCGGGCCCATGACCAGCAGGCCGAGCTCCGCGCCGCGGCGCTTGAGCTCCACCTCGTCCTGCTCTGAGACATGGTCGGAGAAGAGGAAGACGTGCATGCCCTGCGTGAGCGCGCGGTGCGCCTCGAGCGTGGCGAACTCGCCGGGGACGGAGATCAGGGCGACGTTGGCCTCGGTGAGCGCGCGGGCGGCGGCGGGCAGCGAGCGCGGCGGCTCCTCGGCCGGCCCGTCCGAGGTTGCCGGAGGCGCGGTGAGGTCGTGCTCGGCACCGTCGAGCGCGGACTCCGGCCCTTCGAGGGCGATCACGATGTCACTCGGTCCCGCGTCGCACGTGACACCGAGGGCGGCGAGCGTCTCGAGGTTGGCGGGCGTGCCGATCGCGACCTCCGCGCGCCCGTGGGCGCGCAGGTCCTTCGCCACCTTCATGAGCTTGACGCTGTCCACGTAGCGGTTGCGGACGACCCGCACGGACCAGCTCATGCCGCGACCGCGAGCGTGGGAACCACCCACGTTCCACCCCTGCCGCCGACCGCGCCGACGAGGGTCTCGGCGTCGGTGATCAACGCGCGGCCGCCGCCCGACTCCTGGACGAAGCGCGCCGCCGACTCCATCTTGGGCCCCATGCTCCCCGCCGGGAAGTCGCCCTCGGCCAGGCCGCGCGCGACGTCTGGCGCGGTCATCCGGGAGAGCGTGCGCTCCCAGCGGGTGCCGAAGTCCAGCGACACCTGCGGGACGCCCGTGAGCAGCACCAGCACGTCGGCGTGGATGTCGACCGCCAGGCGCTCGGAGCAGCGGTCCTTGTCGATCACGCCCGCCACGCCGGTGACCGCCAGCCCCTCGACCGAGACCGGGATCCCGCCGCCGCCGCACGAGATGACGACGGTCCCGCGCTCGAGCAGCGCGACCACGTTCTCCTCGCCGAAGACCTTGATCGGATGCGGGCTCCCGACGACCCGCCGCCAGCCGCGGCCGGAGTCCGGCGCGACGTCCCAGCCGAAGCGCTCGGCGCGCGCCTTCGCCTCCGTCTCGTCGTAGAACGGGCCGACCGGCTTGGTCGGGTTCGCGAACGCCTCGTCGGCCGGATCCACGAGCACGCGCGTGAGCAGGCACGCGGTCGGGACGCGCGGATCGAGCGCCGCGAACGCGCTCTCGAGCAGGTAGCCGATCTGGCCCTGTGTCATCGCGATCAGGGCGTCCAGCGGGAGCGGCGCAGCCTCGCCCTCGCCCGCGGCGTTCTGGAGCAGCAACGCGCCCACCTGCGGGCCGTTTCCGTGTGTCAGCACGACCTCGTGGCCGGCCGCCCGCAGCTCGAGCACGGCCTGCGCGATCTCGCGCACATTGGCCAGCTGCTCGGGCCAGGTGCCCGCCTGATCGGCCCGGATGAGGGCGTTGCCACCGACTGCGACGACGATGCGCACTCGCTCGAACTCCTCCTCTTGAGTGGCTTGCGTTTCCTATCGTATATGCGGCCTCCCGGGGCGAGCGTTGGGTTTTCCCACCGATTTGGCTACACCAGGTTGCGGCGCGTTCACGATCCGATACGTTCGCAATCGTTCGTTTCGATCCCATGGGGAGGACACGTGGCGAAGTCCGACGTAATCCAGCGGCCTGACGCGGGCACCGAGCTTTTCGACACCTCGGAGAAGATCTTTCCCGACGTCAAGGCCGAGCCCGGCGAGAGCGCCTACACGTTCATGCACACGGTCCCGTACGAGGGATCGGTCGGTCTGGTCAACCTGCTCACGACCACCCGCGTCCAGCGCAAGGGGTTCAAGACGCACCTGGTGCTCTACGGACCGGGCGTGCTGATGGCCTCCGGCTCGCGCGGGTTCCCGAAGGTCGGCGATGAGGCCTTCCCGGGCCACATGGCCATCAACAACCAGCTGCGCACGTTCATGGACGAGGGCGGGACCGTGTACGCCTGTCGCTTCGCGTCCGGTGCGCTGTACGGGTTCCCGGAGAACCTGCTGATGGAAGGCGTCAAGCCGTTCCACCCGCTCGACGTACTCGACGCCGCGCTGACAGCGTGGCGCGACAAGGCGTTCCAGCTCAACACCTGGACCGTCTGAGCACATGCTCGTGCTGGACCGCGAAGCCGCAGTCGAACACTGGCGGCGCGCCGAGGCGCGGATCTATCCCTCCGTGATGGTCAACGCCGAGCTCTACCAGCAGTACATCGGCGTCGTGCGAGCCGTCGCCGAGGAGCTGCGCGACGTGCGCACCGAGGACGACCTCGTCGCGGCCTGGCACGAACGCGGCGACGTGGTGCGGGAGGTCGTCTCCCGCTCCGCTCCGCCGATGCTGGCGATCATGGACCTCGGCGCCGTGCGCGACGCGGCGTTCTGTCATCGCCACCGCGAGCTCACGCGCGAGCAGGGCAAGGCGCTGGCCGCCGAGCGGCTGCTGCGCGCGCGGATGTCAGGAGCCGAGTGGGTCGTCCTGTTCGAGGACGTCACGCCGCTCGGCTCCCACCGGCTCGAGATGCACGTCGCCTCCGGGCGCGCGATGCACGCCGCGGCCGAGCTGCCGCTCGACGCCGGCAAGCCGAAGTTCACGCTCGAGGTCGTCCAACTGGACCCGGCCGACGGTGCGTGGCAGCTGGACAAGGCACCGGCGATGCCGGAGCAGACCTTCGACACGCGAGAGGAATGGGAGGCGCGCATCGAGCAGGCCCGCGTCCTGTTCGGGAGGCGCTGAACATGGCCACGCACCCCCAGAAGATCATCGACGCGCACTGCCACATCGGCGAGATCCCGCCGTGGAAGTTCTACGACCTCGAGCACCCGGTCAAGCCGACGGTCTACGACTACAAGGACACGAAGGTCTTCGTCAAGAACCACATGGACGAGTTCAAGGTCGAGCGGGCCTTGGTCATGTCCAACTACGGCGTGCCGATCCACGAGTTGTCGTTCGATCTCAACGATGTCGTGATGGAGGCGGCGACGACGAATGACCGCATCCTGGCCGGCATCTGGGTGTCGTTCCTGCCGCGCAACGCGGAGCTGACGCGCAAGGCGCTGAAGCTGGCGGGCGAGTCGCGCGTGGTGGCGTTGAAGACGACGTTCCTGCTCGGCGGGAACCCGGATCCGGGCACGTGGGACGAGGAGACGACGGCCTTGGCCGACGAGATCTTCGACGTCTGTGAGAAGCACGACCTGATGTTCCACTTCCACACGTCGCCCGGCGGGAACTCGGACATCAACAACTTCATCCCGCTCGTGGAGAAGTACGGCAAGCGCTGCAAGTTCTACCTCGTGCACTTCGGCGGCGGCGTGTCGGGTCACATCAAGCTCGTCCCGAAGTTCCTGCAGTGGGTGCGCGACGGCTACAAGGTCTACACCGACACGTCGTGGGCGGTCGGGTTCGGCGCGCGCTGGCTGCTGACCGAGATCGAGAAGCAGGGCGTCGGCGGCGACCGCGTCTTCTTCGGCTCCGACGAGCCGTGGTCGGACTTCGACTCGGAGTACTGGAAGCTCAACGGCGTCCGGAACATCTCGCAGGAGCTCAAGAACCGCGTGTTCTGGCAGAACTACGAAGAGGTCTACGGCAACCATGCTTAGCCTCGACGACCGACAGCTGCTGGTCGAGCTGCAGTCGCTGGGGGTACGCGTGGTCGACGAGACGGCCGGGCCGCTGCCCGGCCGCCTTGGCGGGGCCGGCCCGTCGGACGCGCTGTTCCTGTGGGTGCGCGGCCTGCCGCTGACCGTTCCCTCGCACGCGGGCTACGTGTCCGCGTCGCCGTACGTCGTGCGGGTGGAGGGCCGCCGCGCGTCGTTGTACCGGTACGACGAGCTGATCGGGCCGGTGACGCTCCCGCCGCGCCCGCGGATCTATGACATGGAGACCGCGGACGGAGTCCCGTACTGGAAGATCGCGCTCCTGCACCTGGACTCGATCGCGTCCACGGTCGTGCAGAAGTGCATCTATTGGGGCACGGACGAGCAGTGCGGGTTCTGTGGGATCGAGCTGACGCGCGGCGAGCAGACGATCCCGGTCAAGACGCCGGCGCAGCTCGCCGAGGTGTGCACCGCGGCGCGCGACTACGACCACGCCGTGGATGTCACGCTGACCACGGGGTCTCTGAACCGCCGCGACCGGGGCGCGATCTACATCTCGCGCTGCGCGGCGGCGATCAAGGAGGCGTCCGGGCTGCCGATCCAGGTGCAGTTCGAGCCGCCGGACGATCTGCGGGTGCTGGACGAGGTGGCCCGGGCGGGGGTCGACGCGGTCGGCATCCACTCGGAGACGTTCGATCCGGACGTGCTGGCGCGGGTCGCGCCGGGCAAGGCGCAGTGTGGCATCGAGGGCTACTTCCGGACGTGGGAGCGAGCCGTCGACGTCTTCGGGCGCGGCTCGGTGACGACGTACGTCCTGTTGGGGATGGGCGAGCGCGAGGAGCTGATCATCGAGGGCTGCCGGCGGGCGATCTCGATGGGTGTCTACCCGTTCGTCGTGCCACTGCGGCCGGTGCCCGGGACGTTGATGGAGGATGCCTCGCCGCCCGACTCGGACTACGTCGCGCGGGTGTACGGCGAGGTGTCGCTGATGCTCGCCGACGCGGGCTTCGACCATCTGGACGCGAAGGCCGGGTGCGCGCGCTGTCAGGCGTGCTCCGGGCTCTCCGCGTGGGAACGCGTCATGCGTCGTGAGGACGGCGCCGGGCTCGATGATCTCTTCGTCGGCTCCCACAGCTGAGCTCGCGGTCGCGACCGACCTGGCGGCGCATCTCGCGGTGCGCCACCGGGTCTTCGTCGAGCTGCAGGGGCTCTTCGAGGGCACCGATCGCGACGCGCGCGACGAGGCGGCCGACACGGTACACGTGGTCGCGTGCGTGGACGGGGACGTCGTCGGCACGGTGCGGCTCTATCCGCTCGGCGACGGCCTGTGGAAGGGCGACCGGCTGGCGGTGCTGCCGGACGCGCGGGTGCATCGGCTCGGCGGCGCGCTGGTGGACTTCGCGGTGCGGACCGCGGGCTCGCTGGGCGGGCGCGTGATGGTCGCGCAGGTGCAGGTGGCGAACGTGCGGTTCTTCGAGCGGCTCGGGTGGGTGCGGGACGGCTCGCCGGCGCTCTACTGCGGCGTCATGCACCAGCCGATGGCGATAGGCCTGTCAGCGGCTGCTGAGTGAGATCCCAGGCCGTGGCCGTCGTGTCGCCCTGTCGGAGCTTGAGCGTGCGCGTGGCGTCGAAGCTGCCGCACGCCGCGGCCGCGAGGCCGTGCTCGGTGAACACGTCGATCGCGTGCTGCGCCGCCTCCGGCCGCGCCGCGAGCAGGAACCCGAAGCTCGGGAAGGTCAGGAGCCAGCGTTCGAGCGGGGTGCCGTCCGGCCTCGGGATGGCGTCGAGATCGAGCGTGGCGCCGACGTTCGCTCCCTCCGCGAACTGGAGCAGCGAGCCGGCGATGCCCGGCATGCTGATGTCGCGGGCGGCGTGCGCGAAGCCGCGTTCGGCGACCGTGATGAGCGCCTCGCCGTCCGTCTTCAGGGCTTCGGGATCGCGGTCGTGGAGGGCGGTGAAGAAGTCGTTGGCATCGGACATGTACCGGCCGTCGGTGGCGAAGGCCGCGATCAGGATGTCGTCCGGTCGCGCGTTGCTCGCTCGCAGCGGCGCCTTCGTGAAGCCGGTGGCGGAGGCGGACAGCGCGGGGGCGTGGCCGATCGTCAGGTGTCCGCCGAGGATCGGCACGCCGAGCTTGTCCGCCGCCCAGCGCATGCCTTGCAGCACCTGGTCGGCGTGCTCGTGGCTGGGCGAGACGAGCATGTCGACGATGCCATGTGGGCGGGCGCCCATCGCGCGGACATCGCTGATGTTCGTCACGACCGCGGCGCTGCCCGCGCCGTACGGGTCGGCGAGCAGGAACGGCGGCGAGATCGCCTCGCCGCAGACGACGAAGTACCCGTCCCCGTGTGGGATCAGCGCGCCGTCGTCGCCGTCCAGGCTCTGGTCGAGCCCGTTGACGACTGCGAGGTCGCGCTTGCCGAGCAGGCCGGGCGCGGTTGAGACGAGCGCGACCAGCGCTTCGAGATCGGCCATTGCGGCCATTGAACCAGTGCGGAGCTTTCGATGACACCTCGTGCCGATGTCCTTAGTCGCGTCGAAGCCGTGAACCTCGGGCTGACCCAGTTCGCCGACGCGCTGCGCTCCCAGGGCGCACCGGTCGTTCAGGTCGACTGGCGGCCGCCCGCGGGCGGCGACGCGGCCATGCTCGCGGTGTTGACGCGTCTCTGGGGGCGCCATGGCTCGGCCGTGGCCGCCGCCAACCGGCATGCGGTGTCGGTGATCGAGGGCTGCGCGCCGCGGGCGGTGACGGTCGCGCGGGCGGGTGCGGTGATCCCGGGGTTGTCGACGGACGGCGTGCTGCTGCACTCCGGGCCGCCGATCGAATGGGAGCGCGTCTGCGATCCGCAGCGGCGGGCGCTGCTGGCCGCGGTCGTCTTCGAGGGATGGGCGGCGTCGCGCGCGGAGGCGGCGGCGTTGTTGGAGCGCGGTGACGTGGTTCTGGCGCCGGGGAACGAGCACGGCCACGTCGGGCCGATGACGGGGGTGTGCTCGCCGTCGATGCCCGTGTGGGTGGTCGAGGACGGCGACGTGCGTGCGTTCTCCACCTTGAACGAGGGTCCCGGCCGCACGCTGTGGTTCGGCGTCGGTGACGACGAGGCGGTCGAGCGCTTGAAGTTCTTCCGCGACGACCTCGGGCCGCGGCTCGCCCAGATGCTCGAGTGGCGCGGCCCGCTGGACGTGTTCGGCCTCGCTGCGCAGGGGCTCAACATGGGCGACGAGCTGCACATGCGCTCGCAGGCGACGGGGAATCTGCTGATGCGCGAGCTGCTGGCCGCGTTCGCGGTCGTCGGCGGCGAGGAGGCCGCCCGGTTCATCGCGGGCAACCACCACTTCTACTTGAACCTGACGATGGCGGCGTCCAAGTGCGCGTCCCTGCGATTGGGATCGTGCCGCGGCTCGAGCGTGGTGTCCCTGATCTCCCGCAACGGCGTGGACGTCGGCATCCAGCTCGCGGGGATGCCGGACCGTTGGTTCGTCGCTCCTGCCGCGCCGGTCGCGGACGCGCTGCTGCGCGAGGGGAACTCGCCCGCGGACGCCGCGCGGGACATCGGCGACTCCGCGGTCATCGAGTGCGTCGGATTGGGTGGCATGGCCCTGGCCGCCGCTCCGGTCGTCGCGTCGTTCTTCGGCGGCGACGCGGCCGCCGCGGCCGCCCGCACCGAGCTGATGGCGCAGATCTGCGCGGCCCGGTCGGCCCGGTTCACCTTGAGCGGGCGCGACGGCATCGGCACGCCGGTCGGGATCGACGCCCGCCTGGTCGCCGAGCTCGACATCACGCCCCAGATCACGACCGGCGTGCTGCACGGCTCCTCGGGCGCGGGCCAGATCGGGGCGGGGGTCGCCCACCAGCCGGTCGAACCCTTCCGGGCCGCGATCACGGCGCTGGCCGAGGAGCTCGATGGTGCGTAGCGCCGCCGCGCCGTCCCTTACGCGGCCTCTCTGGGCCGGGCCGGGCGCCGCTCGCGTCCTCGCTCGCGCGTCGCGGGTCGGTGTCGTCGAGATCGCGTTGCACCCCGGCGGCTACGTGCGGTTCGGGGAGGACGACTGGGTGCTGGTCGCCGTGCCGAGCGCCCCGCGGGGGCCGTTGACCGTGCTCGTCGCGGGCCTCGACTCGGCGCCGCTCCGGCCGGGCGACGAGCTCCACGTCGCGCGAGTGTCGAGTTTCTCGAGCTGTGGTCGAGAACGTCGACACTCGCGAGCGGCGGGCTGGCGCGACGCGCTGTCGGCGGCGCTCGCCGAGGTCCCGCCGGCGCCGCCGGCGTTGGCGCCCGGGCTCGACGCGCTCCGCCGCGGCGACCTCGCCGCGGGCGTGCACGCGCTGGCCGGCCGCGGCGAGGGCCTGACGCCGGCGGGCGACGACGTCCTGGCCGGCTACGCCGCGTGGCGCCACGCGGCCGGCCGCCCGGTCGCGCTGGCCTCGGCCGCGCCGACCGTCGCCGCGCCCACCCCCGCGCCGCGCCTCGCCGCGCCGACCGTCGCCGCGCCCACCCCCGCGCCGCGCCTCGCCGCCCCGACCGTCGCCGCGCCCACCCCCGCGCCGCGCCTCGCCGCGCCGACCGTCGCCGCGCCCACCCCCGCGCCGCGCCTCGCCGCGGTCGCCCGCGAGCGCTGCTCTCCCCTCGGGCTCGCGTATCTCCGCTGCGCGCAGCTCGGCGAGCTCGCGGAGCCCGCCGACGCGGTGCTCCGTGCCGTGTGGGCCCGGGACGTCGCCGGGGCGCGGCAGACGGCGCGCGGGCTCGCGGGTTGGGGGTCGTCGTCCGGAGCCGCGATCCTATGGGGCATGGCGGTGGCCGCTTGATCGAGGCGAACTTCATCGCTCGGCCCTATCGGGGTGTGAGCGTGCAGGATGCGCCGTCGCTGGAGCCGGAGGCGCTGCTCGCGCACGTCCGGTCGCGGCGGGTGTATCGGCGGACGGAGTTCATCGTCGCGGTGCACGGTGATGAACGCGCCCTGGTGCAACTCGAGCGCGAGGACGGGGATGAGATCCTCCTCGGTGTGCGCGACGCCCGCCTGCTGGCCACGCCGGACCAGGTCGTGTTCGTCGTCGACCACGAGGTCGACACCGGGAACGCGAGCCAACTCGCGCGCGCGGCGAGGGCGAGCGGAGAGGACGCGCTCGTGTACGTGGTCGAGGGGCGCTATCAGCACGTCAACTTCATCTACGCGCCGACGCCGGTTCGCGTCCGCGTCGTGGAGGTCGTGCCGCCGCATCCGCCGAAGCTGCTCGACATGGCCCGGACGGTGCTCGAATACGACGAGGATCTACCGCCGCTGGAGCTCGACTTCGTACCGATCGACCTGCGCGAGCTCGCCGCCGCCCATCCCGCCGGGCACTATCTCTTCCCGTGCCGGTGCGCGGGGCTCGACCTCGATGCGACCGTCGATTTCCTCGACGCCGGGCCGCCGAGGGCGGCGGATTGGACGCTGATCGGGTGCGAGCGCTCGCGCCAGATCCACGAGGCGCTCTACGGTCACGAGCCGCACGCGCGGGTCGACTTCTGCCCGCTGCTGCACGACACCGACGAGCCGGACGCGCTCACGCTGCGCAAGTGCTGCCTGCGCGAGCGTGGCATCGAGCGCGAGGGGTCGCGGATGACGGTGCCGTGGGGTGCGAACCTCGAAGAGGTCCGCACCGCGTTGCGCTCGCTGGCGGGGGTGGCGGCATGAGTCAGGGGATCGACCTCGCCGACTCCGTGATCTACGGCCACCTGTGGGCGACCGACGAGGCGCGGGCGCTGCTGGGTGACGAGGGCCGCACGCGGGCGTGGGTGCGGATCATCGCGGCGCTCGCCGCCGCGCAGGGTGAGCTCGGGCTGATCCCGCCGGGGGCGGCGGCGGAGCTCGAAGGCCTCGACGCCACGGGCCTCGACCTCGCGGCGGTCGGCGAGGCCACGCGCGCCAGCGGCCACTCGACGCTCGGCCTGATCCGGGTGCTGCGCGAGGACCTCGGCCCGGAAGCAGCCGAATGGCTCTACTACGGCGCGACCGTCCAGGACGTGACCGACACGTGGTTCGGCCTGGTGATGCAGCGGATGCTGGCGATCGCCCGTCGCGATCTGGAAGCGACCGCGCGGGCGCTGTCCGAGCACGCGGAGCGCCACCGGGACACCGTCATGCTCGGCCGCACGCACGGCCAGCCCGGCCTGCCGATCACGTTCGGCTTCAAGGCCGCGGTCTGGGCCGCGGAGGTCCACCGCCACCTCGAGCGCATCGGCCAGGCCGAGCCGCGGCTCGCCGTCGGGCAGTTGGCCGGCGCCGTCGGGACGCTGTCCGCGTACGGCGACGCCGGGCTGGAGCTGCAGCGCCGGCTCATGGACCGGCTCGGTCTCGGTGTGCCCGACGCGAGCTGGCTCGTCGCACGCGACCGCGTCGCCGAGTTCGTCACGCTCCTCGCGCTGATCACCGGCACGCTGGCCAAGGTCGGCAACGAGGTCTACAACCTCCAGCGCCCCGAGTTGGGCGAGGTGTCCGAGGCGCCGACCGCGGGCGTCGTCGGCTCCATCACGATGCCACAGAAGCGCAACCCCGAGCGCTCCGAGCACCTGTGGACGCTCGCCCGCCTGGTCCGCGGTCATGCGGGTCTCGCGCTCGAAGGTCTCGTCGGCGAGCACGAACGCGACGGTGCGGCCTGGAAGACCGAGTGGGCCGTCCTCCCCCAGGCCGCCGCGGCCGCGTCCGTGTCGCTCGCGCTCGGCCGCGAGCTCGTCGAGGGCCTCCGCGTCGATGCCACCCGCATGCGCGAGAACCTCGACGCCCAGCGCGGCTACGTCCTCGCCGAGCCGGCGATGCTCGCGCTCGCCGCCCGGATCGGCAAGCACCACGCGCACGAGCTCGTCCACCGCGCCGCGCTGGCGGGTCAGGAGGCGGGGATGACGCTCCAGGAGGCGCTCGCGGCCGACGCCGAGATCGCGGCCGCGCTGTCGCGCGACGAGCTCGCGGCGCTGCTGCGCCCGGAGGCCGCGTTGGGCGCCGCGGGCGAGATGGTGGACGAGGTCGTCGCACGAGGGCGGACGCGATGAGCCCGGCGCCGCGCGGCGAGGCCGCGGGCAGCGACGCGGCGGCGCGCGGCGAGGCCGCGGGCGGCGACCGGGCGGCGCCCGCCGAGGCCGCGGGCGGCGACCGGGCGGCGCGCGGCGAGGCCGCGGGCGGCGACGCGGCGGCGCCGGGCGGCGCCGTTTCGCCTCCTCCCGGGTATCTCGGTGCGGAGGGGCGGGTGCGGAGTGGGCCGGCGCCGGAGCTCGTGGCGGCCGGGTATGAGCTCGAGCTCGCCGACGCGGATCTCCTCCACGGTGGGCTGACGCTTGCGGACCTCGCGCATGTCATCGCGCACCCGGCGATCCCGGACGGGGATCGGCGGACGTTGCTGAGAGCGCTGCTCGAGCTCGACGCCGGCGGGCCGGCCATCGAGGACCCGCGGTACGGGGATCTCGTCAACGTGCGCGAGCGGGAGTTGGAGCAGCGGATCGGGACCGCGGCGGGGTGGTTGAACGCCGGGCGGCCGCGGCGGGAGGCGGGGCGGATCGCCTTCCGGGTCGCGCTACGCACCCGTGTGCTCGACCTCGAACAGGCGGCGCTGCGGCTCGCCACAGCGCTCACCGATCAGGCGACCCGAGAGCGCGACACGCCGATGCCGGACTTCACGTACCTGCAGGCCGCGCAACCCACGACCGCCGGGCACTGGCTGCTCTCGCACGCCGCGCCCGCGCTACGGGACGCGGAACGCACGGCGCGCGACTTCGCCGCGATCAACCAGAGCCCTGCCGGAGCCGGCGGCGTCAACGGCTCGCGCTACCCGCTCGACCGGGAGCGCCTGGCCGCCCTGCTCGGCTTCGACGCCCCGATCACCCACACCCGCGACGCGATGTGGCGCACGGACGACATCACCGAGACCACCCACCATGCCGCCACCGTCGCCACGACCGCCTCGCGTTTCGCGGAGGACGTCGAGCTCTATTCCAGCGACGAGTTCGGCCTCATCCGCATCGGTGACGCCTTCTGTCGCGCCAGCGCGTTGATGCCACAGAAGCGCAACCCGTACGCGCTGGTCGTGATCCGCGGCGCGGCGGGCACGCTGCTCGGCCGCGCGACCGGCGTGCTCGCCACCCAGCGCACACCGTCGGGGCGCACCGACAACCTGCTCTACGCCTACGGCGAGGTCACCGGCGCGGTCGAGCTCGCCACGCGCACCGTCGACCTCGCCGCCGCGGTCACCGAAAGCCTCGACTTCAACGCGGCCGAGCTGCCCGAGGCGACCTTCGCCGCCGACGTCGCCGAGGCGCTCACGCGCCACCGAGGCATCGACTACCGCACGGCGTACAAGATCGTCGCGGCGGGCGGGGAGCTCGGGTTCGACCCGGCGCCGTACATGCGGTTCGACGCCGCGATGGCGACCCGGACGGTCACCGGCGGCGCCGCACCCGGCCCGATGGACGCCATGCTCGCCGACACACGCGAGACGATCGCCGCGGCGACGACGCGCCTGAAGCGGCGGCGCGAGGCGCTGAGAACCGCCGAGGCGGCGCTGCGTCAGCTCGCCGTCTGCTGAGGCAGCAGATCCAAGGTGTCGAAGCGCAGCCCGCGCCGCAGCGTCTCCAGCGCGATCACGTCCTCGGCCGAGATGTTCCCGAGGTTGACGTTCGGCCCGATCCGCCGCAGCAGCCACGCCTGCTGAGCACGCTGCGGCGCCTCGAAGATCACGGTCTCCTGCCCGACCGCGCCGACGATCGCGTCGACCAGCTCGCCGTGCACGGCGCCTGTGGCATCGAAGAGCCCGACGGTCCCGCTCTCGCGCCCTTCGGCGATCACCAACGCGGCCCCCGCCGCCAGATCCGAGAGCATCTCCGCGCACCAGTCGCTGGCGACCGCCTCGTCGCTCTTGGACCCCACCTCGGCGATCACCGTGAACTCGCGCGCCAGCTCGGCGATCAGCTCCGCCTTGCGCTCCCGCGCCAGCGGCAGCGAGCCGTTGGAGACCTCGACGTGATCGATCCCGAGCTCGCGCAGCCACTCGACGTAGCGGTCGAGCTTGCCCTGGTGCGCGGCGATCTCCAGCAGCGTCCCGCCGGGGCACACCGCGATCCCCGCGTCGCGACAGATCGCGACCTTGTCCGGCACGGCGCCGGTCACGTAGGCCGTCCCCCACCCGAGCTTGATCATGTCGATGTGCTCGCCCGCGGTGACGAGCAGCGACTCGAGCGCGAGCGGCGAGAGCCCGCGATCCATGACGTGCGTGATCCCCGCCCGGCGCGGCTTCACCGTCCGCGCGGGCAGATCCAGGAACGTCGGCATCCGGCGGCGCGGGACGTGCGGCGGGCCGACACCGTCCAGTCGCCAGGTACGATCGTCCACAGCTGAGAGTCTAGGCGCCGAGCAGGCTCTGCACGTGCTCCAGCAGCTCACCGGGCGTGAACGGCTTGGCCAGGAAGCGCGCGCCCGCGTCGAGCTGCACGTCCTCGCCCGCGTAGCCGGAGATGAACAGCACGCGCGTGCCCGGCGCGCGGGCCAGGATCCGGTCGGCCAGCTCGCGCCCGTTCATCCCCGGCATCAGGATGTCGGTGATCAGCAGGTCGGGATCGGCGCGGCGCAGCGCCTCCTCGCCCCCGCGCGCGAGCGTCACGCGGTAGCCGGCCGGCTCGAGCACGACCCGCACCAGGTCACGCAGCGCGTCGTCGTCCTCGACGACCAGAACCGACCCGGAACCGCTCCCCGGCACGACCTGCGCCGCCGGCGCGTCGACGTGGATCGGCGCGTCCTCGGAGCGCGGGAGCGAGATCGCGAACGTCGAGCCGACGTCGAGGCGGCTCTCGACCGCGATCCGCCCGCCGCTCTGGTGGACGATCCCGAACACGGTGGAGAGCCCGAGCCCCGTGCCCTTGCCCTCCTCCTTGGTGGTGAAGAACGGCTCGAAGATCTGCGCCTGCGTGCGGTCGTCCATGCCGGAGCCGGTGTCGGTGACGACGAGCCGGACCCAGACGTCGTCCACGCACTCGGTGGCGATCGTGAGCCGCCCGCGCCCGTCCATCGCGTCGCGGGCGTTGATCGCGAGGTTCATCACGACCTGCTCGAGCTGGGCGCGATCGGCGATCAGCGGGACCGGTTCGGCCTCGAGCGCGAACACGAGCTCGATCCCCTCCCCCAGCAGACGGCGCATCAGCGTCTCCATCTCACCCACGACGTGGTTGAGGTCGAGCGCCTTGGGCCGCAGCGTCTGCCGCCGGCCGAACGCCAGCAGCCGTTGCGTGAGCTCGGTCGCGCGCTCGCCGGAGCGCTTGGCCTCCTCGACGAACTCGCGCGTCGGGTCGCCTTGGCCGAGGCGCGCGAGCGCCAGCTCCGAGAACCCGATGACGCCGGTCATCAGGTTGTTGAAGTCGTGCGCGATGCCGCCCGCCAGACGCCCGACCGACTCGAGCTTCTGGGACTGCAGCAGCGCGCGCTCGAGCTCCTTGCGGGCGCTGATGTCGCGGGCGATCTCGGCGATCGCGACCACCGCGCCTTGGGCGTCGCGCACCGGCGAGAGCGTCAGGCTGACATCGATCTCGCGACCGTCGCGGGTCAGGCGGACCATCTCATGGCCTTGGATCGACTCGCCCCAGGCGACGCGGTCGAGCATCGCGCGCAGCTCGTCGACCTGGTCGGGACGGGCGACGAGCTCGATCGAGTTTCCGACCGCCTCGTCGCCGACATAGCCGTACAGGCGCGCGGCGCCGCGGTTCCAGGTCTCGATCCGCCCGTCGGGACCGAGCCTGACCATGCCGTCGTCGGCGGACTCGACGATCGCCGCCATCGCCCGCAGCGCCTCCTCGGCGCGACGGCGCGCGGCGATCTCGGCCGACAACTCCGACGTGCGCTCCTGCACGCGCCGTTCGAGGTGCTCCTGCAGCAGCGCCCGGTCCAGCGCGGCGCCGACCTGGGCCCCGAAGCCGTCGAGCGTGCGCAGCTCGTCGTCGTCGAGCAGGCGCTCGTCGGGGCCGACGAGCTGGAGGCGGCCGAGGATGCCGGGGCCCGTGCGGAGTGGCACCGTGAAGTCGACCGCCGGAGCGCGCTCGAGCGAGGCCATCCGCGCGACCGTCCCGGCGCTCCCGGCGAGCCGGTTCCCCTCGATCACGATCCAGGCGCCGCGCACGCCGGGCAGCTCCAGCGCGCGGGCGAGCGCCTCGAGCACGACGTCGCGCTCGGTCGTGCAGCGGTTCAGGCCCTCCGCGAGGCGGTAGAGCAGGTCGAGCGAGTGGTAGGAGCGGGTGAGCTCGTCGTCGAGGTGGACGGTCTCCTCGAAGGTCGAGAAGAGGAACTCCAGCACCTGCTCGCGCTCGGCGCCGACGGTGGCCGCCACCGGCACGCGGCTGCGCTCGGCGCCGTCGGCCAGGCAGCGCTCGACGCGCGCGAGCAGCGACGCGCTCTCGTACGGCTTGCGCACGAAGTTGTCCGCGCCGCACGCGAGCCCTTCGATCACGTCCTGCGGGCTCGTCAGCGAGGTGAGCAGGATCACCGGCGTGTCATTGAGCGCCGGGTCCTGCTTGATCGAGCGGCACAGCGTGTAGCCGTCCATGCGTGGCATCACGACGTCGGTCAGCACGAGATCGGGCGGGTGCGAGCGGGCGAGCTCGAGCGCGGCGACGCCGTCGGCCGCGGACACGGTTTCATAGCCGGCCTGCTCGAGCAGGTGCAGGAGCTGCTGTGCCTGGGTCGGGCTGTCCTCGACGACGAGAACCCGTCGGCTCATCGGACCCGCTCCGCCTCGACCACCCGCAGCGCCTCCGCGATCGCCGACGGCGCCAACACCTCGCACGCGGCCTTCAGCCGCACGGCCTCGCCCGGCATCCCGTAGATCACGCTCGACGCCTCATCCTGGGCGATGGTGAGCGCGCCCGCGTCGCGCATCTGGCGCAGGCCGTCGGCTCCGTCGCGGCCCATCCCGGTGAGCAGGATCCCGACCGCCTCGCGACCACAGCTGTCCGCGACGGAGTTGAACAGGCGGGTGATCGACGGGCAGAAGCCGTTCACCGGCGGCCCTTGCTCGAGCTGGACGCGGCCCTCGCGGGTGACCGTCATGTGCCGGCCGCCACCGGCCACGTACATGGTGCCCGGCTCGAGCGGCTGGCCGTGGGCCGCGACGACGACGCGCATCGACGTGCGGCTGCCGAGCCATTCGACGAATCCGTCGATGAAGCCATCGGTGATGTGCTGGACGAGCAGGACCGGGACGCCGAGCGGCGCGGGCAGGCCCTCGAGGATCGCCGACAGCGCCTGGGGGCCGCCGGTCGAGGCGCCGATCGCGATCACGCGAGGCTCGCGCGGACGGGTGAAGCGCTCAGGCGGGTGCTGCGCGACGCCGTTGGCCGAGCGGCGGCGCACGACCTTGACCTCTGACATCAGCTTGAGCGTGCGCAGCAGGCCGGCCGCGGCCTCGTCGTGGCCGTCCTCCCACAGCGCGGGCGGCTTGGCCAACAGGATCAGCGCGCCGGCTTCGAGCGCCGTGAAGCCGCCGCGGGTCTCGGACTGGCTCGAGCTCGCGGTCGCCATCACGATCGGCGTCGGCGCGACTTCCATGATCTTGCGGGTCGCCTCGTAGCCGTCCAGGACCGGCATGTGGACGTCCATCAGGATCACGTCGGGGCGCAGGCTCGCGGCCATGTCGACCGCTTCCTGGCCGTTCTTGGCCGCGCCCACGACCTCGATGCCAGGGTCCTCGTCGAGCAGGTAGGTGAGGTAGGCGCGGGTGACCGCGGAGTCCTCGGCGAGCAACACCCGGATCACTGGGGCGTGACCCCGAGCCGGTGGATGATCTCGAGCAGGTTGGACTGCTCGAAGCTGGATTTGACGACGTAGGCGTTGGCGCCGACCTCGATCCCGCGCTCCTGGTCCTCGCGGGCTTCGAGCGCCGAGACGAGCACGACCGGCAGGTCCTGCAGCGTCTCGTCGGCGCGGATGCGCTGGGTGAGCTCGAACCCGTTCATGCGCGGCATGTCGACGTCTGAGACGACGAGGTCGAAGCGCTCGGTCTTCAGCGTGGTCCAGGCGTCGACGCCGTCGACGGCGACCTTCACCTGGTAGCCGGCGAGCTCGAGCAGGCCGCGTTCCATCGCGCGCGTCGTGACCGCGTCGTCGACGACGAGCACCCACGGAGGGCTCTCCGGCGGTGTGACATCGGATGTCCTGGCCCCGCGCGGCTCGGCGGCGCCGGCGACGAGGTCGGCGGGGCGCAGCACGAGGACGAGCTCGCCGGCGCCGAGCAGGCCCGCGGCGGCGATGTGGCGGACGCGGATCAGCGGCGGCTCGAAGTCCTTGATCAGCACCTCGCGGTCGCCGACCATGTCCTCGACGAGCACGCCGGCGCGCCCCGAGCCGGTGTTCAGGATCGCGCACGCGACGTGCTCACCGGCCTCGAGACCGAGCAGCTCGGCGAGTGGCGCGCACGGCAGCAGCTCGTCCTCGTAACGGACCTTCAGGAGTCCGCCCTGGGCGATCGGCTCGGCGGCGATCACGCGCTCGATGGCGTCCAGCGGCAACAGGAAGCGCTGGCCGCCGGCGCGCACGAGCAGACCGCGGAAGGTGGCGATCGTCGCGGGCGCGAGCAGCCGGATCGTCGTGCCCTGTCCCCGGGTGCTCTCGAGCTCGACGCTGCCGCCGAGCTTGCCGACCTGATCCTTGACGATCGCGAGGCCGAGCCCGTGGCCGGAGACGTCGGTGATGACGAAGCTCGTGCTCAGGCCGGAGCGGAAGACGAGCGCCAGCGGGTCCTCGTCCGGGGCGACCGCGATCCGCGCCCGCCGGGCGGCGTCGTGGACCCTGTCGGAGTCGATCCCGCGGCCGTCGTCGGTGAGCACGAACTCGACGCGCCCACTCTCGAGCGCTCGCACGGTCGCGGTGATGCGCCCGGTCGGCGACTTGCCCGCCGCCGCGCGCTCCTCAGGCGTCTCCAGCCCGTGGTCGACCGCGTTGCGGACCATGTGGATCAGCGGGTCCTTGATCGCCTCCAGCACGCGCCGGTCGATCCGGGCGTCGCCGCCGGTCGCGCTGAACACGACCTGCTTGCCCTGCGCGCGGGCGAGGTCGCGGACGATCAGGGGCAGCACGTCGAGAACGCTGGACGCGGGCATCATGCGCACCCGCTGCGCCTGCTCGAGCAGCCCGTCGACCGCGCCGGCGATCGAGCGCCGGTCGCGCCGCAGCCCGCCGACCATCGCACGCGCGCTCGCCTCCAGGGCCTTCAGCTCGGCCAGCGGGTCCGCCGCGCGGGTGGCGCGCCGCAACTGCTCGTGCAGCGCCTCCGCCCCGGCCAGCCACTCGTCCGCGGCGAGCTTGATCGCGAGCAGGTCCTCCCCGCGCCGCAGGAGCGTGTCGAGATCGTCCGTGGCGAGGCGGATCGTGGAGGGACGCACGGCGGCGGCGAGCGCCGTGGGGGCGGCCGCGTCCGCGGCGGGGGCGGCCGTGGCGACGGCGGGCGCCGGCGAGGCCGCGGCAACGAGAGCCGACGAGCCGGCCGCGGGCGTCGGCGAGGCCTCGTCGGCCGCGGGAGCGGCGGGCGGCGCGTCGACGGCGGCCGGGTCGATCTCCGCGCGGTCCAGGCGTTCGAGGAGCTCGTTCGGGACCGGGGTGCCGGGGCCGCCGGCGACGAGCGAGGCGATCGCGGCGGTCGCTTCTTCGAGCAGCGCGACGATCGCCGGACTCGGCGCCGTCTCCGCGCGGGTCAGGGCCGAGAGCAGCGCCTCGCAGCTCGCGCACACGCGCTCGACGTCACGCTGGCCGACCGAGCGGGCCGCGCCCTTCAACGTGTGCATGTCGCGGAACGTCGTCTGGACGAGCTCGTGCGCGGCGGCGTCGCTCGTCGCGCCCGCGAGGTCGAGCAGGTGGCGGCGGAGCGCGGTGAGGTGCTCGTCGGCCTCGACTCCGAACGTCGCGAGGAGCCGCGCCATCAACTCCGCGTCACGCCTCGGCATGCGCCCCCGCCAGCGCGCGCTCGCGCCGCCCGTTGGTCGAGACCAGGCTCGTGAGGCGTTGGGCGAGGCCGTCGAGCTCGCGGGCGGCCTGCTCGACCTGACGGGTGGCCGCCATGTTCTGCGAGGAGGCCTGGCGGATGTTCTGCATGGCCATCGCGACCTGGTCGACGCCGGTCAACTGCTGCTGGGCGGAGGCGAGGATCTGCTGGGCGGAGTCGGCGGACTGGGCCAGGCGCTCGCCGAGCAGGCGGATCGCCTCGCCGGCCTCGCTCGTGATCGCCTCGCCCGCCTCGGACGCCTTGACGCCCTGCTCGGCCGCCATCACGGCCGCCTGCGTGGCCGTCTGGATCTCGCTCAGGATCTCGCGGATCTGCGCGGTGGCCTGGCGCGACTGCTCGGCCAGCGACTTGACCTCGCCGGCGACGACCGCGAACCCGCGTCCCGCCTCGCCCGCCTTGGCGGCCTCGATCCCCGCGTTCACACTGAGCAGGTTCGACTGCTCGGCGAGCCCGTTGACGGTGCGGACGATCTCGCCGATCGCCTGCGCCTGCTCGGACAGCGCGAGGATCCGCTCGGCCAGCGCCTCCATCCGCGTCCGCGCCTCCTGGGTCCCGCGCACGCTCTCGTCGACGGCGCGCCGCCCGTCGCGCGAGATCTCGGCGGTCTCGCGCGCGTCCTTGGCGACGAGCCGCGCCTTCTCGGTGGTCAGCGCGACCGTCTGCCTGACCTCGTCGGTCGTCGCGGTCGTCTGGTGGATCGCGGTCTCCTCCTCGGCGGCCCCGCTCGCCTGCTGGGCGGTCGCGGCGAGGATGCCGCTCGACGCCGCCGACAACGTCGCGACCGCGTCGTGCAGGTGACGCGTGACCGCGCGCCCGAGCAGCCACGCGAGGATGATGCCGACGATCGCGGCGACCGCCGCGACGATCACGACCAGCCAGATCGAGCGGAGCGCGGAGTCGCTGGCATGCGCGGCGGTGGCGGCGGAGCGCTTGCGTTCCGCGGCCACCAGGTCCACCGCCAGGTTGCGGGAGGTCGACCGGACGGGGATGACCTTGTCGTTGTAGGCGCGCAGCGCCCCCTCGTCGTCGCCGGAGCGCTTGAGCTCGATCGCGGCCTGCACCTCCCGGTTCCAGGTGTCCAGGTCGCTGACCACGTCCGTCCAGCCCGCGACCTGTGCCGGCGTGGTGCTCGACTCGCGCACCGCGACAGCGGCCGCGCGGGCGGTCTTGAAGCGCTCGTTGATCGTGTCGATGGCCGTCGAGCGCCCGGTCAGCAGATAGCTCGTGAAGGCCACCGAGGCGGCATCCATCCCCTGCAGCGTCTCCGTGCCCTGCAACGCGCGGTCCTGCAACGTCGCGACCGCGGTCGAGTAGTCCTCGCGCGACGCGCGCAGCGCCAGCACCGCGACGATCGCGGTCGCGACCAGCAACACGATCAGCACGGCGTAGCCGGCGGCCATGCGGCGGCCGATGGTCCAGGTGCGCATTACCGCTCCGCTTCCTTCATTCGTCGTCGATCCGCAGCCGCGGGTCCGCGGCCAGCGCCTCTAGATCCAGCACGGTCACCAGCGCCTCGTCGAGCGTCTCGCCAGTGGTCTCCTCGACGGCCTCGGCCGCGATCCCGAAGGTCACGCCGTCCACGGACACCGCCACGGTGTCCGTCAGCTCAGCCGCCGCGTCGCCCTGCGGCACGAGCTGCCGGCGCAGGTCCATCACCGGGAGCACGCGCCCGCGGTGGTTGACCACGCCGAGCAGGAACGGCGGCGTTCCCGGCACCGGCGTCGGCTCGCCGAGCGGCAGCGCCTCGAGGACGTGCTCGGCCGCGACCGCGAACGACTCGCCGCAGAGCGTGAAGCGAACGACGTCGCGGTTGCCGTCGGCGTCGCCCGCCTCCGGAGGCGTCGCCAGCGCGCGCGCCCGTTCCTCCAAGAGCGCTTGCTCCTCGGCGGGCGACAGCCGCGCGTCGAGCGCGTCGCGTGCAGCGGCGAGCCGCTCGCGCGCGAGGTCCCAGTCGAACTGTTGTGGCGTCACGAGCCGACCCGGGCGAGCAGCGGTGCGGGAGCGGCCTCGCCGAAGAGCTCGGCGGCGGTCGCGAGGCTGCGGCGCGCGGCGATCTCGTCGCCGCGGCGCAGCAGCAGCGTGCCGAGCCGGAAGTGGGCGGTGGGCGATTCGGGCGCGGTGTAGATCGCGCGCCGTACGGCGGCGATCGCCGCCGCCAGGTCCCCTCGTTCCTCCTCGACGGCCGCCATCAGCAGGTGCGCCTCGGCGTCGAGCGGGTCGTCGCGCAGGGCCTGCAGGCAGAGCGTGAGCGCGGCGTCGGAGCGGCCCTGGTCGGCGGCGGCGCGGGCGCGCTCGAGCGCGGGCGGCAACGGCGGCGTGGCCTCCGCGACGGGCTTTGGCGCGGGCGCCGGTTCCGGCTCGGGCGCGGGGACGTCGTCGCTGCGGGCGAGGAGGCGGACGCCGCCGGCGTCGTCGGGCTCGAGCAGCGGCTCCTCGAGCTCCGGCGAGGAGTCGAGCGGGCTCAGCGCGAGGCGGCCGGTCGGCGCGAGCGCGGCGCCCAGGCGCCGCACGGCCTCGGCGCGGACGTCGTCGGTCATGTACATCAGGACGTTGCGACAGACGATCAGGTCGAGCGAGCCAGGGAACGGGTCCATGGCAAGGTTCAACGGCGCGAACGTGACCATCTTGCGGATAGCCGCGGCGAGCGTGTGACGCTTGTCCGCGTCGGCACTGAAGTGTCGGCGCGCCCACACCGGCAGGTCGCGCAGCGCCCAATCGCTGTAGACGCCGGCGCGAGCCGCTTCGAGCGCGTCCTCATTGATGTCCGTGCCGAGGATCGTCACCTCCCACGCAGCCAGATCCGGCAGCAGCCGGTCCAGCACCATCGCCAGCGAGTAGGGTTCCTGGCCCTCGGAGCAGCCGGCGCTCCAGAACGTCAGGCGCAACTCGCCGGCGGCGCGCCGCTCGGCGACGAGCGCGGGCAGGACGCGCTCCGCGAGCGCGTCGAAGAGCGCATGGTCACGGAAGAAGTAGCTCTCCTGCACCGTGAGGGCGGCGATCAGGGTGCGCCACCCGCCGGAGGTGAGCGGCTCGTCGGCCAGCGCCGGGGGCGTGTCGCGGAGCGCCCGCGCGAGATCCTCCTCGCGGCGCGACGGGAAGTCGAGCCCCAGGCGATCGCGGACCAGCGCCCGCGCGAGATCCAAGGGAAGCGTCATCGTTCCGCCCCGGTCAGCGCCGTCGCGAGTTGCTCCTCGTCCGCGGCGGTCAGGAAGGCGTCGACGTCGTAGATCGCCAACACGCCCTCGGGCAGCGCGGCCGTCCCGGCCATCGGCGCGGGCACGCGCTCGATCGGCGGTCCGATCGCGTCGACCTCGATCACCCCGTGGACCTCGTCGACCGGGAGTGCCACGCGGCGGGTCGACGTTCGCGCCAGGACGAGCTGTGCCGCTGCCCCGCGGTCACGTCCCGGACGGCCGATGCGCACGTCGAGGTCGAGAACCGGCACGATCTCGCCGGCGACGTTGACGGCTCCGCGGACACCCGCCGGGGATGCCGGGAGCGGGGCGATCGCGACCATGCCGACGACCCGCTCGACCGAGGCGAGCGGAAGTGCCCAACGTTGCCCGCCGACGTCCACGGCGACGAGTTCCAGTGACATGGCGACGGCCTGTATAGCGCGGTGAGCGGCGGCGTGCCGCAGTTTCCATCGGCGCTCGGCCGGGATCGCCCGTGGCCGCTCGATTTCCCGGAAACCAGCGGGGGGAAAGTCGCAAGTCAGCGCGCGGACCTGCGGACCTGGACGTCCGCTTGTCATGAGGCGAAGCGGCCAGCTCCGCCTCATGAGCTTGTGCGGTCAGGCGGCCGTCGGCTTCACCGGCGCGCTCGTGGCGAGGACGTTGCCCGCGGCGTCGTAGGCGCGAAGTGCCACAAGCGTGGCGCTCGACTTCGCCGTCACGGCCGTCTCGAAGCCGTCGCGCTTGGCCGATCCGATCGGGGCGAGGGCGGTCGCGTCGGCGCCGGCGAGCAACTCCCAGCGGGCGACGTTGGTCGCGCCGTTCCAGCTCACCCGCGCCGTGATCGCGCCGCTCTTGGTGGTGGCGACGGCCTTGGGCGACGTGTCCGGCTGCCCCTGCCACTCGTAGCGGAAGGCGCGGTAGTTGTCGTTGCCGCGCGCCAGGTGGCCGTCGAAGAGCACCTCGCCGGTCGGGCTGAACTCGGTGAACCAGCGCTGCGAGCCCCAGCCGACGAACTCGTTGCCGTTGGGGAGGCGCTCGACGTTGCCCTGGCTGGCGGAGAGCAGCTTGCGCGGGTGGGTGAACGCGTTGATGACGGTCGCGGTCTTGGCCTGCGTGTCGAGCTTGAAGCTCAGGACGCGCGACGACTTGCGGACGGCAGGCGCGGCGCTGTTGTCGTAGAGCTTGTAGGTGCCGTCGGGCTGGGCGCGGATCGAGTGCTGCCAGTCGAACCGCATGCCCGGCCCCAGCTTGAAGTCGGACTTCTTGCCGCCCAGGCGCCACATGATCTTGCCGGTGGCCCGGTCGACCTTGTAGATCGTCGAGGTGTTGCGGGCGGAGATCAGGAAGTTGCCGTCGTTGTCCAGGTCGACGGCGTTGGCGTGGAAGTACTCCCACTCCGAGCCCTTCTCCTTCGGGACCGGGACGTTGGACTCCTCAGGCGAGACGTTGCCGAAGCTGTGCCACTCGAACAGCACCAGGCCGGTCTTGAGGTCGACCTCCTGGATGATGTTGTCGACGATCTTGGCGTCGGTCGGGCCGCCGAAGGCCTTCAGGCTGCGGTTGTAGCGCTCGTAGGCGATGACCAGCGCGGTGTTGCGCGGGGTGATCGTGAACTCATGCAGGTCGAACGTGTACCCGTTGCCGGTGCGGACGGTCGCGACCTGCTTGTAGTTGGTGTCGAAGATCTGGCCGACGCCATCGCCGTCGCCGACGAACAGCTGGCCCTCCCACCACGTCAGCACCGGCTTGCCGTCGTAGGTCTGGACGCGGAAGTCGGCCGCGATCTTGCCCTTCATCGGCTTGAACCAGACCAGGTGCCCCTGGTTGTCGATGATCATCGGGCCGTCCTGGCCGCGGCCGGCCTTGGGGGCGAGGAACACCAGGCCGGGTGCCGTGCCGGGCTTGTTGGTCGAGACGGTCACGGCCGGCGGGGTGATGTCCGTGCGGGTGGCGTAGGACTGGATCGCGCCGCGGCCGACGTCCGGCGCCTCGACGGGGCGCAGCGTGCGGCGGGTCTCGTCGCCGATCTGGAACGAGTAGTCGCCGCCCTTGATGCCGGCGATCGTGCGGTCGGTGCTGACGGTCACCGTCTCGTTCTCGGTGAACGGCTTGCCGGGCACGAAGCTCACGCCCTGACCGTCGGAATGCGGCTCCAGCGTCCCGGTGTGGGTGCCGCTCTTCGAGCCCTTGACCGTGATCGCGCCGATCGACGCCGCGTCACCGCCGCGGAAGGTGATCTGCGTCTTGGCCGACGCGGTCAGCGTCCCCGGAGCGGGATAGACCGAGTACGTGATGGGTTGCGTCTGCGCTTTCGCCAGACCGAGGAAGGAGAGGCAGCCGAAGGCCGCCAGCGCGCCAAGCGCGACGAACAGTTTCCGCACGCCGCTCGCAAAACCTGAGCACCGCAATAGTTGCGCTCATCTTTCTGTCATCCTCGCTGGTGTTCTCGCGTCCGCCTCACTCGCCGGCTGGGTCGCGCTGATCGCGACGGTGATCGGCCTGCTGGCGTTCGACCTGTTCTTCGCACATCGCGGAGACACGCACATCTCGTTGCGTCGAGCCGCCGGCTGGAGCGTCCTCTGGATGGTCGTCGGAGTCGCGTTCGGCCTCGTCGTGCTCGCCGCTTTGGGCACCGGCGCCGCGGGCGAGTACTGGTCCGGCTTTTTGATGGAGAAGGCGCTCTCGCTCGACAACGTCTTCGTGATCGCGGTGCTCCTGGGCACGTTCGCGGTGCCCGAAGCCTTGAAGTCCGACGTGCTGACCTTCGGCATCGCGGTCGCGCTGATGCTCCGAACCGTGTTCATCGTCGCCGGCGTGACGCTGCTCGAGCTCTTCCACCCGGTCTTGTACGTGATGGGCGCGCTGCTGATCTTCACGGGCATCCGGCTCGCTCTGTCGGCCGACACCGGCGAGGACTTCGCCGAAGGTCGCACGATGCGGGCGCTGCGGCGGGCGTTGCCGATCGGCCGCGAGTTCCACGGTCGTGCGGTGCTTGCGCACGAGCACGGCGCGCGGGTCGTCACGCCCTTGCTGGCGGCGTTGCTCGCGGTCGCTCTGGCGGACGTGATCTTCGCGATCGACTCGATCCCGGCCGTGCTGGCGATCACGACCGACACCTTCCTGGTCTTCGCCGCCAACGCGTTCGCTCTCTTGGGGTTGCGCGCGCTGTACTTCCTCTTGGACGGGATGGCGCAGCGCTTCGAGTACCTGCACTACGGGTTGGGCGCGCTGCTCATCTTCGTGGGCGTGAAGATGCTGGTCGAGGACGTCGTGGGACACCTGCCCGTGGGTGTGTCGCTGGCGGTGATCGCCGCGGTGCTGGGCGCGTCGGTGGGCGCGTCGCTGCTGCTCTCGGGGCGCAGGTCGACGACGCCCGCTTAGGGGCCGGCGCCGTGGACACCCCCGACTGCGCCTGGCTGCCGGGGGTGATCCCGGGGACTTTCGCCTGGCGAAAGCGCACGGGATCACCCCCACCAACGCGCCAACTCGAACAGTGCGAAGGTGTTCGCAACGCACTGTCTCAGCGCAAATCGATCACGATCGATCTCGCACGGCGCGGCGGCGCCGTCGGCCAGGCGCCGCGACGGACCGCGGCACGACCTATGCCGGGTACGACGGGAAGGTGCCGTCCTCGTTGCGTGCGAGCGGCGGCATGACGTCCAGCGGGCGGTCGAAGCGCTCTTCGGTCTCGCGGGGCGGCGGGGCGTCGGCGCGGGCGATCTCGATCCGCTGGGTGACCTTGACGGCGACGAGGATCGCGAGGAGGGCCATCGGGACGTCGAGGCCGTCGGAGACCGCGTAGGCCAGGGCGGAGTCGCGGAACTCCTGCGGGGTGTCGTCGCTGAGGGAGCGCAGGGCGAAGTTGCCGATCCAGCCGGTGACCAGGAACGCGGCCCACCACCAGGCCAGCCAGGCGGGTGGCGCGGTGCCGCCGGAGCGCCAGATGTCGTTGATGACCTCCTTCGGACGCCAGAGGTTCAGGAACGGGACGAACCAGCCGCCGATCGCCCAGCCGTGGCCGTAGCGGCGCTGCTCGGGGGCGACCGCGTCGAGGTTCTTGTAGGCGCGGTGCAGCCAGCGGAGGAAGACCACGACGCAGGCGATGTAGAGCCCGAACTGCAGCAGGCTGACGATGCCCACGCGCGTGTCGTCGGCGCTGAACTCGGCGTCGGTGACGTCCTCGCCCGCGATCACGCGATCCATCAAGCGCACTTCGAGGATGTCGGACACGCACGCGGCCAGTGCGGCCACGGCCATCAGCGCGAAGACGATCTTCAACGCTTTGAGGCGACCGTCCAGTGACTCATAGCCATCCGGGTTCATGGCGGGGCTCATACCCAGCTCACAACCGGTCTAACGCGCGGCGGCGGCTTCTCCTCGCGCCTCGCCCGCACGGAGCAGGCGATCCCGCAGGGCGGTGGCCTCCTCGGGTGACGGGTCCCACTGCGCGATGTCCGGCAGCTCGTCGGGCGACCCGAGCCCGAAGAGCTTGAGGAAGAGCCCCGTCGTGCGGTACAGGACGGCGCCGAACTGGCTGCGGCCCGCCTCTTCGATCAGCCCGCGGTCGGTCAGCGCGGAGGTCGCGGACTCCGACGCCACGCCGCGGATGCGGGCGACCTCGGGACGACTGACCGGCTGCAGGTAGGCGACGATCGCGAGCGTCTCGGCCTGGGCGGGTGTGAGCGCGGGCGTGCGCGGTCGGCCGAGCAGGCGCCGGGCGGCCTCCTCGGCGTCAGGATGCGACGCGAGCGCGAGCCCGCCGGCGAGCCGCCGCAGCACGAGGCCGCGGTCCTCGAGGTCGGCCTCGAGCTCGTTCGCGGCCTGGCCGACCGCCTCCTCGCCGACCTGCAACGCGTCGGCGAGCTCCTCGACCGAGACGGGGTCGGGCGCGAGGAAGAGCAGCGCCTCAAGCTGGGCGGCGAGCGTCACGGGCGCGCGCCTCGCGCGGCGGCGCGGCCCGGCGCGGCGGCCCGGCGCGGCCCGGCGGCGCGGCCCGGCCCGGCGGCCCGGCGCGGCGCGGCGGCGCGGCCCGTGGCGGCGGCCCGGCGCGGCCCGGCGGCGCGGCCCGGCGCGGCGGCGCGGCCCGGCGCGGCGGCCCGGCGCGGCGCGGCGGCGCGGCCCGTGGCGGCGGCCCGGCCCGGCGCGGCGGCGCGGCCCGGCGCGGCGGCGCGGCCCGGCCCGGCGGCGCGGCCCGGCCCGGCGGCGCGGCCCGGCCCGGCGGCGCGGCCCGGCGCGGCGGCGGCGCTCATGCCGCGGCCCTCTGGCGCGCGTCGGACGTCACCGTGATCGGGCCGAACGGCTCGTCCTGCTCCCACGCGGCCTCGCCGCGCTTGTAGAGCTCGAGCAGCGCGAAGACGGTGACGCAGATCGTGACGCGGTCGGCGTCCTTGACCGCCTCGTCGAAGCTGAACGTCCCCCGGCGCAGCAGGTCGCGCAGGACCTTCAGGCGCTCGGCGACGGTCACGCGCGGCATCGCCATGTGGGTCAGGTCGATCGGCGCGGGCACACGCAGCAGCGCGCCCAGAGAAGCGCCGAGCACGTCCGCGTCGTACGCCTTCTCCGCGCCCGCCTCCGACGCCTTGCGGAACTCGGGCGGCAGCGGCGCGGTCCGGTACAGGTAGCCCTGGCCGTGGTCGTGGCGACCCGCGAGATGCCCGCCGGCGCCGCGGAAGCGCGCGTACTGCAGCATCCGCTCGACCAGTTCCTCGGCGGCCTCGGCGGGCGCCAGCTCGTCGAGCTCCTCGATCTCCTCGCCCGGGAGCATCAGCCGCGACTTGAGCTCCAGCAGCGCCGCGATCAGCACCAGGAACTCGGTCGCGGACTCCAGGTCCAGCTCGTCGAGCGACTCCAGGTGGTCCAGGTAGGCGATGACGACCTCCGCCAGGTCGACCTCGAGCAGGTCGAGCTCCTCCCGCAGGATCAGCGAGAGGAGCAGATCGAAGGGACCGGCGAAGACGTCGAGGTCCAGCTCCAGCTGGGCGATGCGCACGCCCGAGAGGCTAGGTGGTGCTTCGGACGGGCTTTCCGACGCCCATCGCCTCGCGCACGTCGGCGAGCACCGGCGCCGCGATCGCCTGTGCCTTCTCGGCCCCCATCTCGAAGATCGACTCGATCGCGGCGGTGTCCTCGCGCAGCTCGAGGTAGCGCTCGCGGGTCGGTCGCAGCCATTCCGCGACCTCCTCGCCGACGGCGCCCTTGAAGTCGCCGTAGCCCTTGCCCTCGAAGTCGTGCTCGATGGCGGCCGGCGACGTCCCGCGCACGACCGAGAGGATCTCGATCATGTTCGTGATGCCGGGCTTGTCGTCGCCGCGGACGATCTCGCGCCCGGAGTCGGTCTCCGCGCGCTTGAACTTCTTGACGATGCTCCCCGGCTCCTCGTCGACGTAGACCGTGCCGCCGGGCGTGCCGCCGGTGGTCGACATCTTCTTGTCGGGCTCCTTGAGGTCGCGGATCCGCGCGCCGACCTTCGGGATGTTGCCCTCCGGGACGACGAGCGTCTCGCCGAAGCGCTTGTTGAACGCCTCCGCGACGTCGCGCATCAACTCGATGTGCTCGCGCTGGTCCTCACCCACCGGTACCTCGTGCGCGCGGTAGGCGAGCACGTCGGCCGCCATCAGCACCGGGTAGTACAGGAGCCCGGCGCTCACCCGGTCGCGCGCCGCGCCCGCCTTGTCGCGGAACTGGTGCATGCGGTTGAGCTGGCCCACGGACGTGACGCTCGACAGCAGCCACGTGAGTTCGGTGTGCTCGGGCACGTCGCCCTGGCGGAAGAGGATGCAGCGCGCGGGATCGAGCCCCGCGGCGACGAGCAGCGCGGCCGTGTCGCGGGTGCGCGTGCGCAGCTCCTCCGGCTCGTAGGCCACGGTCGTGCCGTGGAGGTCGACGATGCAGTAGATCGCGGGATCGGCGCGATCCTGACCCTCCACGTACTGCAGGATGGCCCCGATGTAGTTGCCGAGGTGCTTGCGCCCGGTGGGCTGGATGCCGGAGAAGATGACCATTTCGCCGCCGCCACGATATCGCCGCGGCGGCCGGAGCCCCGGCCGCCGCGAGCGGTTCGAACCTAGGGAGCCGGTTGACGAATACCGGTTCGCCCGCCGCGGCACATCCGCGGCGTCTCGCGCCACCCGCGCTGCTCGCGGCCCAGAGGGCCGCATCGCGAGCGCGTGCGACGCGAGCCACTGGCGACTGCACCACGCCGGTCGGACCGACCATTCATCAACAGACTCCTAGAGCGGCTGTCTGATGACAGGCCGCTTGGCCGCGCCGGCCTCGTCGAGGCGCCGGACCGGCGTCCCGTACGGGGCGTTGCGGGCGATCTCCGGGTCCTCGGCGCCCTCGCGCAGGATGTTCGCGAGCGCTTCGGCGAACGCGTCGAGGGTCTCCATCGTCTCGGTCTCGGTCGGCTCGATCAGCAGTGCCTCGTCGACCAGCAGCGGGAAGTAGACCGTCGGCGGGTGGAAGCCGTGGTCGAGCAGCCGCTTGGCCAGATCGAGCGTGCGCAGCCCGAGCTCCTTCTTCATCGGCGACCCGCTCAGCACGAACTCGTGCATGCACAGGCGGTCGAAGGCCGGCGGGAGGTACTCGGTGACGCCGAGCTGCTTGAGCTTGGCGAGCAGGTAGTTGGCGTTCAGGACCGCGGTCTCGGACGCCTCCTGCAGGCCGTCGGAGCCGAGCGACAGGATGTACGCGTAGGAGCGCACGAACACGCCGTAGTTGCCCTGGAAGCCGCGCAGGCGACCGATCGACTTCGGCCGGTCGTAGTCGAGGTCGAACGTGCCGTCGTCGAGCTTGACCACCTGCGGCTTGGTCAGGTACGGCTCCATGCGCTCGGACACCGCGATCGGGCCGGCGCCGGGACCGCCGCCGCCGTGCGGCTGCGTGAACGTCTTGTGCAGGTTGAAGTGCACGATGTCGAAGCCCATGTCACCCGGGCGCGTGCGCCCCATGACCGCGTTGAGGTTCGCGCCGTCGTAGTACAGCGTCGCGCCGACGCCGTGGACGATCTTGGCGATCTCCTCGATGTTGCGGTCGAACACGCCGAGCGTGTTCGGGTTGGTGAGCATCAGGCAGGCGACGGAGGAGTCGGCCTTGGACCGCAGGTCGTCGACGTCGACGCCGCCGTCGGCGTTGGTGCCGACCTTGACGACCTCGTAGCCGCCCATCGTCACCGTCGCCGGGTTGGTGCCGTGCGCGGTGTCCGGGGTGAGGATCTTGGTGCGGACGTCGCCGCGGTCCTCGTGGTAGGCGCGGGTGAGCAGGACGCCGGCGAGCTCGCCGTGCGAGCCCGCGGACGGCTGCAGCGAGACGTGCGGCAGCCCCGCGACCTCCCCCAGTGCGCCCTGCAGCTCGTGCATCAGCTGCAGCGCACCCTGCGCCCGCTTGGGCGACTGCAGCGGGTGCAGGCGCGAGTTGCCCGGCAGCGCCGCGACCCGCTCGTGCAGCTTCGGGTTGTGCTTCATCGTGCACGACCCGAGCGGGTAGAAGCCGGTGTCGAGGTCGAAGTTGCGCTTCGACAACCGGTTGTAGTGACGGACGATCTCCGGCTCGGCGATCTCCGGCAGCTTCGCCGGCTCCGAGCGCCGGAACTGCTCGGGCAGCTCGTGCTTGGGGACGTCCAGCTCGGGCGCGACGAACGCGCGCCGGCCGGGCTTGGACTTCTCGTAGATCGTCTTCGCGTGGTCGCGCTGCATGTCGGTCTCGACAAGCGCGCTCCGGCGCGGGTGCTGCTCGTGGGCCTCGATGCCGGGATCGGCGTGGAGGCGGTTCTCGGCGATCGTCATGCCACTGCCTCCTTGAGCACCTCGGCGAGGCGGTCGATGTCTGCTTTCGAGCGCTGCTCGGTGATCGCCACCAGCAGCACGTCGTCGCCCACCGGGTGGCCCGGGTTGACGCCCCGCTCGGCGCAGAACTCGACGACGTCGTGCACGTTCGGGATGCGCAGCGCGAACTCGCGCACGACCGGCTGGTCGTGGACGGCCTCGATGCCGTCGATGGCGGTCAGCGTCTCGCGGGCGTAGTGCGTCCGGGAGACCAGCAGCTCGCCGAGCTCGATCAACCCCTCGCGGCCGAGCCAGCTCAGGTAGATCATGCCCGCGAGCGCGTTCAGCGCCTGGGCGGTGCAGATGTTGTGCGTCGCCTTCTCGCGGCGGATGTGCTGCTCGCGCGTCTGCAGCGTGAGCACGAAGCCGCGGCGGCCGTCGACGTCGGTCGTCTCGCCCGCGATCCGGCCCGGCATCCGGCGGAGGTACTTCTGCTGGGCGGCGAAGAAGCCGAAGCTCGGGCCGCCGAAGTCGAGCCGGTTGCCGAGCGTCTGGCCCTCGCCGACGCAGATGTCGACGTCGAACTCGCCCGGGGGCTTGAGCACGCCGAGCGTCAGCGGGTCCGCCTGGACGATCAGCAGCGCGCCGTTCTTGACCGCCGCGAGCTGCTGGAGGTCCTCGATCGCGCCGTAGAAGTTCGGCTGGGCGACGAAGATCGCCGCGACGTCGTCGCCGACGTCCTGCAGGTCGGTCAGGCCGTTGGCGAGCGGGATCGTCTCGATCGTGGTGCCCCAGCCGGCCGAGGTCGTCTCGAGCGTCTCGCGGCTGTGCGGGTGCAGGCCCTCGGAGACGAGGAAGCGCGACTTGCGGGTCTCGGCGTGGGCGAGCCAGCCGGCGGCGGCGACCGCGCTCGGGCCCTCGTAGACCGACGCGTTGGAGACCGGCAGGCCGGTCAGCTCCGAGATCGCGGTCTGGTACTCGAACATCACCTGCAGCCCGCCCTGGCTGATCTCGGGCTGGTACGGCGTGTACGGCGTCAGGAACTCGGACCGCTGCAGGATCGAGTCGATCAGCGCGGGCACGTAGTGGTCGTACATGCCGGCGCCGAGGAACGTCAGCTCGTCCTCGGCCGAGACGTTGGAAGCGGCGAGGTCGCGCAGCTTCGCGTAGACCTCCTGCTCCGGCTTGCCGGCGGGAAGATCGAGGGCTCGGCCCAGCCGGACGCCCTCAGGGACGTCGGCGAACAGGTCGTCGATCGATTCAACACCGACGGCCGCCAGCATCTCCTGCCGGTCGGCCTCAGTGGCGGATGTGTAGCGGCTCATAGTGAGCCGCTCAGCTTATGACAGGGACTCCTGGTAGCTCGCGGAGTCCATCAGAGCGTCGATCTCGGACGGGTCGGAGAGCTTGACCTTGACGAGCCAGCCCTCGCCGTAGGAGTCCTCGTTGATCTGCTCCGGAGCGTCCTTGAGCGCATCGTTGACCTCGATGATCTCTCCGCTGACCGGGGCGATCACGTCCGAGACCGCCTTGACGGACTCGACCTCGGCGTACGGGGAGTCCTTGGAGATCGACGTGCCGACCTCCGGCGGGTCGAAGAACACGACCTCGCCGAGCTGGTCCTGGGCGTACCAGGTGATGCCGAGCACGGCGGTGTCGCCGTCGACGCGCGCCCAGTCGTGCTCGGCGTGGTACTTGAGGTCGTCGGGGTAGCTGGCGTCGGCCACTTAGGTCTCCTTGGTGTAGAGCGGCTTGCTGCGGACCTCCGCGGTGCGCGTGCGCCCGCGGACGTCGATCTCCAGAGTGGTGCCCGGCTCGGACTTGTCGATCGGGACGTAGGCCATGCCGATGCCCTCGTTCAGGGAAGGGCTGAGCGTGCCGGAGGTGACCTCGCCGCCGCCGTGGATCGGGTTGCCCTGGCGGGCGATGCCGCCGCCGGTGATCACGAACGGGACGAGCAGCTCGGACGGGCCGTTCTGCCGGGCGACCTTGATCGCCTCGGCGCCGATGAACCCCGTGTCCTCCTTCACGCACCAGCCGAGGCCGGCCTCGATCGGGCCGCGGGACTCCATCAGGTCGTTGCCGTAGAGGTGGAAGCAGACCTCCAGGCGCAGCGTGTCGCGCGCGCCGAGACCCGCGGGCTTGACCCCGGCTTCGAGCAGCGCGTCCCACACGTCGCCGGCATGGTCGGGCGCGACCAGCAGCTCCACGCCGTCCTCGCCGGTGTAGCCGGTGCCGCACACGAGGACGTCCGGCGCGCCCGCCACGGTGCGCGTGGCGGTGCGGAAGCGCTTGGGGAGCTCGCCGTCGGTGAGGGTCGCCACGATGGCGCGCGCCTCCGGGCCCTGGACCGCGAGCATCGCGTAGTCGTGCAGGCGATCGACGAGCGTGACGTCGAACGCCTCCGCCTGCTTGGTGAACCACGCGAGGTCCTTCTCGTGGTTGGCGGCGTTCGTGACCGTCAGGTAGCGGTTCTCGCCCAGCTTGTAGCTGAACAGGTCGTCCAGGACGCCCCCGTCCTCCTTCGTCAGGACGGAGTACTGGGCGCCGTCGTCGGCGAGCTTGGAGACGTCGTTGGAGAGGATGCGCTGGAGGAAGCGCTCGGCGTCCGGACCCGTGGTCTCGATCTCGCCCATGTGGCTGACGTCGAAGACGCCCGCGTGGGCGCGGACGTCGAGGTGCTCCTCCTTGATGCCCGCGTACTGCACCGGCATCTCCCAGCCGGCGAAGGGCACGAGCTTGGCGCCCGCCGCGACATGCCGGTCGTACAGCGGGGTGCGCTTCAGGGTGTCAGTGTCGGCCGCCATTTCGGACCGGACCCTAGCGCGAACTACCCTGTGGCCGTCGATGCGCAAGGAAGCCGCACTGCTGCTGGTGTTCGCGACGCTCGCGCTGCCCGTGGGGCGCGCGCAGGCCGGCACCTACGAGGTCACCGCGTGCGGTCCGGACCTCGTCAACCGGGCGTGGACGTTCGAGCGCTACAGCATGCTCGGCCGCGAGCTGTCCGATCCGTCGGCGTTCGTCACGTCCGCGGACCTCGCCCGCTGCGGTTCCGAGGACGGGGTCAGCGTCGTCTCGCGCGACGAGACGGGCGTCAAGCGGCTCGTGCGGACCGGCGAAGGCGCGGCCTTCGTGTTCCGCGCGCCCGCGGGCACCTCGGTGCGGTCGATTCAGCTGTGGCGCAACGCGGTCGTGCGCGAGAGCACCGACGATCCCGCGACGGCGCCCGTCGAGTCCGGCGTCTGGACCTACGTGGCGCGGACCGGCGACGCGTTCCCGCCGACGGGAACGATCGCCGCCGAGACCTGCCCGGGCAACCAGCACGGGTCCGACGGCGTGTACTGCCGGCGGGGGAACGCGCCGCGCTCCACCGTGGTCCCGGTCTCGTACGCCGTCGGCGCCTCGACGGTGGCGGTCGGGATCGAGTGCCAGGGCGACCCGTCGTCGTGGTGCTTCACCAACACCGGGGCGCAGGGCCAGGGCAACGCGGGGCTCAACTTCCAGCGGGCGATCGTCACGGTCGACGATCCCGTCGCCCCCACGGTGAGCATCGCGGAGGAGGCGTGGCGCCGGCCGGGAGACGCCATCGCGGTCACCGCCACCGACTCCGCCGGCGTGGGCCGCGTGCGGGCCACGATGGACGGCACCGACCGCGTCGTGGAGTCGCCGGCGTGCGACTACCGGCAGGCCGCGCCGTGCCCGACGAGCGCCTCACCCGGCGTCCCGCTGACCGGGCTGGCCGACGGCCGCCACTCGCTCGCGGTGATCGCCGTGGACGTCGGCGGCAACATCGCGCTCGCGAGCCGCGCCGTCGACGTCGACGGGACCGCGCCGACGGTCCGCTCGGTGGCGTTGAACGGCCGCGTGGTCTCGGCGGTCGTCGCCGACGCGCTGTCGGGCATCGCGGGCGGGGAGCTCTCGGTGCGGGCCGGCAAGGACGGCGCCTATACGGCGTTGCCGACCACCGTGCGCGGCGGCCGCCTGGTCGCCACCGTGCCGAGCACGATCTCCCGCTCGCGCCTCGGGATCCGCGTCAGCGTGAGCGACCGCGCGGGGAACGTCACGGCTGGCGCGGCGACGGCGTTGAGCCTCTCGGGCATCCGTGGTGGGCGCGCGACCGTCCGCTACGGGCGCTCGCTGCGGGTGAGCGGCCGGCTGACGCTGACCGACGGGACGATCCTGGGCTCGCAGTCGATCGCCGTCACCGCCACGTCGCGGGTCACCGGCGCCCGTCCGCGCACCCTGTCCCCCATGCGCACCGACGCGTCGGGTCGCTTCTCGTTCGTCATGCCCGCCGGCCCGAGCCGCGACCTGAACATCGGCTTCGCGGGTGCCGATGGGTTTCTCGCCTCGTCGCGCACCCTCTCCGTCCGCGTCCCGGCGTCCTCGTCGATCCGCGCGTCCTCCCGGACGCTGTCCGGCGCGGGGACGATCCGCTTCTCCGGCCGCCTGCGCACCCGCGGCGCGTCGATCCCGGCCGGCGGCAAGATCGTCGAGCTCCAGGCCCGCCAGGGGAACCGCTGGTCCACCGTGGCGACCACCCGCGCCCGCCCCTCCTGGCGTGCCGTCGCGCGCTTCCGCGGCACGCCGGGCCGCTACGCGATCCGCCTGCGCATCCGCCGCGAGGCCGCGTTCGGCTACGAGCTCGGCTACTCGCCCGCGGTCAGCGTCCGCGTCCGATGAGACGCCCCGTCGAGCTCGGCCTCGGGATCGCGACGCTGCTGCCGATCCCGATCTTCCTGGCGTTCGTCGCGCTGCTGATCGCCGATCCGCCCGCGGATGGCGAGTTCCCACTGGCACCGGTCCTGCTGATGGTGCTGTGGACGGCGGTGAACTTCCTCCCGGCGATCATCCTCGCCGTCGACGCCTACCAGCACGACGAGCCCGCTTGGACGGTGCTGCTCGTGATGTTCGGCGGCTTCCTGACGCCGGTGTACTTCTGGACGCGTCGCTGGCCGCGCGTCAGGTGAGCACGAACGGCACGGCCTTCGCCGAGGCCGTGGCGACGAAGGCGGCGACGACCGCCGGGTCGAACTGGGTGCCCGCGCAGCGCTGGAGCTCGGCGAGCGCCTCCTCGTGGGTGATCGCGGCGCGGTACGGGCGGCCGGCGGTCATGGCGTCGAAGGCGTCGGCGACGGCGACGATCCGCGCGCCGAGCGGGATCGCGTCGCCGGCGAGGCCGTCCGGGTAGCCGGCCCCGTCCCAGCGCTCGTGGCTTGACCGCACCAACCGCGCCACGGCGGTCAGGGCGGGCGCGGCGGCGATGATCCGCTCGCCGGCGAGGGTGTGGCGGCGGACGAACGTCCACTCCTCCTCGGTCAGCGGTCCGGCCTTGGCCAGGATCTCGTCGGGAATCGCGACCTTGCCGACGTCATGCAGCTCGGCGGCGAGGCGGACGACCTCGAGCTCATCGCGCGACAGACCGAGGCGGCGGGCGGTGCGCTCGGACAGCTCGGCGACGACGTTCATGTGCCCGCAGAGGGCGGGATCGCGTTCGGACAGCGCGCTCAACAGCACGTCCTTGGACTGTTTGGACGCGGAGCTACGGCTGGCGTGCTTCTGGGCGTACATGCGCTGGTCGGCGATGCGCAGGGCCTCGGCGGCGTCGGCCGCCTCGGTCGGAACCGCGATCGCGCCGTAGGAGGCGCCGATCCAGAAGCCCTCGCCCTGCTCGCTCAGCGCCAGCGCGGCGCCGTCGAGCAGCTCGACCTTGTCGGCGCCCGGCGCGATGGTGAAGAGCGCGCAGAACTCGTCGCCGCCCATGCGGAAGACCGTGCCGCGGGTGCCGAGGTACTTGCGCAGGTTCGCGCCCAGGCGGGTGAGCAGGACGTCGCCGGCGGGATGGCCGAAGGTGTCGTTGTAGTGCTTGAAGCCGTCGAGGTCGAAGAGCGCCAGCACGAGCGTCGCGTCGCCGGCGAAGGCCTCGTCGAGCGCGGCGGTCAGCGCGCGGCGGTTGCCGAGGCCGGTCAGCGCGTCGGTCATCGCCTCGTCGCGCGAGGCGCGCAACATGCCCACGTTCTGGCGGAACGTGAGCGTCAGGCGGACCATCACGAAGATCAAGGCCGCGGCCGCGAGCGCGACGGCGAGGAAGTTGAGGTCGCTCAGCGAGCCATAGACCAGGAGCTCCAGCGCGACCGCTCCGGAGGCGAGCGGGGCGGCCAGCAGGCGCAGCGAGTCGACCGCGGCGCGCGTGCGTCGCTCGGGGACCGGCTGCCAGGCGGCGAGGGCGATCAGGAACAGCCCGCCCCACCAGCCCGCGTCGAACCACCCGCCGGACTCATAGGTCCCCTCGGCGGCGCGCACGAGGTACAGCGAGTCCGCGAGCCAGAACAGCAGGATGCCGCCCACGAGCAGCGCCCAGGTGCGGTCCAGGCGCCAGCCAGTGCCGGCGAGCGCGCCGACGCCGACCGACAGCAGGATCAGGTCCAGCAGCGGATACGCGAGGCTGGTGCCGACGGCGACCGCCTCCCCGGAGGCGTGCTCGAGCACGGTCTGGAAGACGATCGCCGCGCTCAGCGCGCCGACGGCGAGCGCGGTGGCGATGCCGTCGACGATCAGCGCCGGCGACGACTTCGCGCGCGAGCGCAGCAGGAGGAACATGCCGGCGAACGTGAGCAGTGGGAAGAGCTGGTAGCCGACGTCGGCGGGCGACGGGATCGGCGGGGCGCTCTCGTCCCACAGGACGAACGTGAAGTAGATCTCGCCGAGGGTCCAGGCGAGGACGCCCGAGCCGATCAGCAGCCAGGCGGCGCGCTCGGCACGTACGCGCAGCGCGCGCCAGAGGATCGCGGCGGAGGCGCCCAGGAGGACGACGTCATGGGCGAAGCGCGAAGCGAGCGGGCCGACCGGGGTGTCCGGGAACGCGACGACGCGCAGCTCATACAGCGCCAGCCACACCGCGCTGACGGCGAGCAGCGCCACCAATCCGGGGTGCGGCCTGAGTTTCACGCCCCAGGTATCGGCGTATTGGACGCCGAACCTTGAGCGGGCCCGTCAGCGAAGGAACGGCGGGATGTCGAGATCGTCGTCGCGGATCTCGAGCGAGGAGCGCTGACGCTCGTCGATCCGCGGGCCGCGATCGCGCGGCGGGCGGGCTCGCTGCTCCTGGGCGGCGCGGACGCCGCCGTGGTCGAAACCGGTGGCGATCACCGTGACGCGGATGTCGTCGCCCATCCCCTCGTCGATCACCGCGCCGAAGATGATGTTCGAGTTGGCGTCGGCGGCGGAGTGGATCAGCTCGGCGGCCTCGTTGACCTCGAACAGGCCGAGGTCGCGGCCGCCCGTGATGTTGAGCAGGATGCCGGTGGCGCCCTCGACGGACTCCTCCAGCAGCGGGCTCGAGATCGCCTGCTTGGCGGCTTCTGACGCCCGCGACTCGCCGTTGGCGGTGCCGATGCCCATCAGCGCCGACCCGGCGTTGGCCATGATCGTGCGCACGTCGGCGAAATCGAGGTTGATCAGGCCGGGGATCGTGATCAGGTCGGTGATCCCCTGGACGCCCTGGCGCAGGACGTTGTCGGCCTCGCGGAACGCGTCGAGGATGCTCGTGCGGCGCTCGACCATCGCGAGCAGCTTCTCGTTCGGGATCACGATCAGCGTGTCGACCATCTCGCGCAGGCGGTCGATGCCCTCCTGCGCCTGACGGGAGCGCTGCGAGCCCTCGAAGGCGAACGGGCGGGTGACGACGCCGACCGTCAGAGCTCCTATTTCGTTCTTGGCGATCTCCGCGATCACGGGCGCGGCGCCCGTGCCGGTGCCACCACCCTCACCGGCGGTGACGAAGACCATGTCCGCGCCCTTGAGCGCTTCCTTGATGTCGTCGCGCGACTCCGCGGCGGCGCCCTGGCCGATCTGCGGGTTGGCGCCCGCGCCGAGACCCTTGGTGAGGTTGGCGCCGATGTGCAGCTTGAGGTCGGCGTCGGTCATCTGGAGCGCCTGGGCGTCCGTGTTCGCGGCGATGAACTCCACGCCGGACAGGCCTGCGTCGATCATCCGGTTGACGGCATTGGTTCCACCGCCGCCGACGCCGACGACCTTGATGACTGCGAGATAACCGCTGGCTTCCATGAGAAATTCCGTCCGTGCCTCTAGTTAGGGTCGAGCGTTTTAGCACGCTCGCTGACCGGGCGGATTACCGCAAGGTACGGGGATTTCGTTCCCGATGTCAACGAGAGCGAACCGCCGCAAAGATCGTTGCAGAAGGCCAAAGTCTCTACCCGCCGTTGAGAGTTGGGCTATTCTCACCCTCAGGTGGAGCGTTCGGGTCTGTACCCGCCGGCTCGACCGGCGCGAGCCCTCCTGCGGCCACCCGCCCGGGAATCCTGAGGTCGAGATAGGTCGCTCCCGCGGCTGAGCTCTCGGCCAGTACACGCGCCGCGGCGACCCACTTCGCGTGCGCGTCCGCGTCCGTCCCGAACACCAGTTCGGGGCCGTTTTTCAGACTCGCGACCACGCCTTGCTTGTTGACCGCGAGCGCCGAGACCTTTCGCAGCAGCTCGTCCGGGGCGGCCCCGGCGATCGTCAACGCGCGCAACGCGCGCTTGTCCGTGAGCTTGGAGCTGATCGCCGAGTCGGCGACGACGAGGCTCGGCAGGTCGCGATCCGCGGTCACTCCGGTCATCACGACACCGTCACCCGTGACCGGGATCCGGTCCTCGCCCTTGGGCGCGAGCGCGGCCACCGGCCGGCGCTCGTTGACGTGGATGCGGAGCGTGTGCGGAAAGTCCTTGGTCACCTCGAGCGACTTGACCGAGCTGAGGTTCGCGGTCGCGTCGCGCAGCGCCTGCGGGCGCACGTGCAGCGTCGTCATCTCCATCGCCGCGGTCTCGAGCGCGGTCTTGACCTGCTCACCGTCGGACGCGGTGACGCCGGTGATCTGCACGTCGCGGACTTCGACGAGGCTGGAGTCGCGCAGCCACATCCACCCCGCGGACAGGGCGGCGGCCAGGACGATGAGGCCGAAGGCCAGGCGCAGGAGGCGCCGGCCACGGCGTGTGACGGTCACGGCGACCATTGGCGCAGAGCTTCGACCCCGTTCCGCCGGTCCCTTCTATATGAGGGCCTTTCCCACTTGGTCGACGTCGCCCGCGCCCATCGTGAGGAGCAGGTCGTCCTTGCACAATTCGTTGCGGAGAAACGCCTCCGCGGCGGCATGGGTGCGCATCCAGGCGACGCGCTTTCCGCCGCCCGCGTCGTAGGTCGCCTCGGCGACGAGCAGGCCGGTGACGCCCGGGAAGTCCTCGGCGCGCTCGCGTGCGGGATAGACGTCGAGGACGACGGCCAGGTCGGCGAGCGCGAGCGCCTGGCCGAACGCTCTCGCCTCGCGTTGCGTGCGCGAGTACAGGTGCGGCTGGAAGCAGGCGATCACGCGGCGGGGTCGCAGAGTGCGCGCGGCCTCGATCGTCGCCCGCACCTCGGTCGGGTGGTGGGCGTAGTCGTCGACGACGAGCGCGCCGTTCGGGGTCGTGCCCACGTGCTCGAAGCGGCGGCCTGCGCCGATGAACGTCTCGAGCCGGGCCGCGGCCGCGTCCACGTCGCCGCCCGCGAGGCGGATCGCGGTGAGGGCCGCCGCCGCGTTGCGCGCGTTGTGGGCGCCCGGCACGCCGAGCCGCACCGGGTGGCCGTCGAACTCGAACGGCTCCCCCGCCTCGAACGTGGCCGCGCCGGGCGCGAGCCGCGTGAGGTCCGGCGGGACCACCTGCTCGCGCGCGAGCGCGAGGAAGGCCCGGAACGTCTCGTCGACGTCGCGCTGCGAGGAGTACGTCGTGTGGTGGTCGAGCTCGGCGTTGGTGACGACCGCGATCGTCGGGTGCAGCTTGAGCAGGCTGCGGTCGGACTCGTCGGCCTCGACGACCAGCCACTCCCCCGGGCCCCAGCCGGCGTTGGAGCCGGTGCTGCGGACCTCGCCGCCCACGAGGTAGCTGTCGGCCTGCAGGGCGTGCACGAGCATCGACGACGTGGTCGTCTTGCCGTGGGTGCCGGAGACCGCGATCGTCGGCTTGAGCCGCGTGATCTCGCCGAGCAGGTCCGCCCGGTGCATCTCGGGCGCGCGACGCTCCGGGTTCGTGGACGGGATCGCACTCGAATAGACGACCTCGGCGCCCTCGGGGACGTTGTCCGCGGCGTGGCCGACGATCGGCTCGATGCCGGCGGCTTGGAGCGTCGCGGCGTACGGGGAGCCCGCCGCGCGGTCGGAGCCGGTCACGCTCGCGCCGAGCGCCTGCGCGACGACCGCGAGGCCGCTCATGCCGGCGCCGCCGATCCCCACAAAGTGCAGTCTTCGTCCTGACCAGGGCTGGTCCATCCCTGTCACCCTAGGGCGCCTGGCCGACGAATCCCCGATCGACCGTGTGGCGCGCGAGGCGTTCGGCTACTCGGAGCTGCGGCCCGGGCAGCGCGAAGCGATCGAATCGGCCCTCGCGAAGCGCGACGCGCTGGTGGTCATGTCGACCGGGTCGGGGAAGTCGGCGATCTACCAGATCGCCGGGCTGCTGACCCCGGGCGCGACCGTCGTCGTCTCGCCGCTGATCGCGCTCCAGCGCGACCAGGTGGAGACCTTGAACGAGCTCGCCGCGGGCGGCGCCGCACAGCTGAACTCGACGATTAGCGCGGCGCAGCGCGAGCACGCGCTGCACGAGCTCGCGGAGGGGACGCTCGAGTTCCTCTTCCTCGCCCCCGAGCAGCTGGCGCGCCAGGACGTGCTCGACGAGTTGAGCGTGGCCCACATCTCGCTGTTCGTCGTCGACGAGGCGCACTCGATCTCCGAATGGGGCCACGACTTCCGGCCGGAGTACCTGCGGCTGGGCGCGGCGATCGACGCGCTCGGACGCCCACCCGTGCTCGCCCTGACCGCGACGGCGGCGCCGCCGGTGCGCGACGAGATCGTTGCGCGACTCGGGCTGCGCTCGCCGGACGTGCTGATCCGCGGGTTCGACCGGCCGAACCTGCACTTCAGCGTCGAGCGCTTCCACGGCGAGCAGGGCCACGAGCGCAAGTTGCGGGCGCTGGAGGCGCGCGTGGCTGCTGCTTCCGGCCCGGGCATCGTGTACGTGTCGACCCGACGCGAGTCCGAGGAGTTGGCGGCGGCGGTGCCGAACGCCGCCGCCTACCACGCCGGGATGCGATCGCACGAGCGCGACGAGGTGCAGGAGCGGTTCATGGACGGCTCGCTCGACGTCGTGGTGGCGACGACCGCGTTCGGGATGGGCATCGACAAGCACGACGTGCGCTGGGTGTTCCATGCCGAGGTCGCCGAGTCGCTGGACGCCTACTACCAGGAGGTGGGGCGCGCGGGCCGCGACGGCGAGCCGGCCGACATCGTCCTCTTCTATCGGAGCGAGGACGTCGGGCTGCGGCGGTTCTTCGCGGGCGGGCACGTCGAGGTCGACGAGATCGCCCACGTGCTCGACGCCGTGCGGCGCGCCGGGCATCTCGGGGCGGACGCGTTGCAGCACCGGACCGAGCTCTCGCACACGAAGCTGGCCTCGGCCCTGGCGCGGCTGGAGGACGCGGGCGCGGTGCACGTGCGCACCGACGGCGAGGTCGAGCGGGTCGACGACGCGCCGGCCGACGCGGTCCTGCGCGCGACGGAGGCGGAGGAGATGCGGCGCTCGTTCGACCGCTCCCGCGTGGACATGATGCGCGCCTACGCCGAGTCCAACGACTGCCGGCGGGCGTTCCTGCTGTCCTACTTCGGCGAGCCGTTCGAGCCGCCGTGCGGGCGCTGCGACAACTGCGAGGCGGGGCGGGTGCACAAGCCGCCTGCCGACGTGCCGTTCCCGGTCGGCGCGCGGGTCGTCCACGGCCAGTGGGGCGAGGGCGTCGTCCAGCGCTACGACGACGACGCGCTCGTGGTGCTCTTCGACGAGGCGGGCTACAAGACGCTCGCGCTCGCGGTCGTCCGCGAGCGCGAGATCCTTCGGCTCACCCAGTGAACTTCGGGGTGACCTTCGCGGCGGCGGCGCAGCCGCTGACGCGGGTGGTCAGCGTCTTGGTCGTGCCGTCGGTGAACGTGACCTTCGCGACGAGCTTGTGGGAGCCGGGCTTGAGCTGACCGAGCTTCGCCGTGGTGCGCTTGACGGTGCGCAGCTTGCGGCCGTCGAGGGTGAAGGCGACGGTGCGGATCGCGGAGCCTGAGACCCGGAGCGTCCTGGCCGTCTTCACGCAGGCCTTGGGCGCGGAGAGCTTGGCCGAGGTCTTGACGTGGGAGTCGCTGACGCCCAGGACCTCGACCTCGTTGGCCACGGGGACCTCGACCGGGCGGGGATCCGGCGCGGAGACGGTCGGCGTGGGCTCGGGCTCGGGGGTCGACGTGGGGGTCGGCGCCGGCGTGGTCGTCGGGGTGGGCGTGGCCGTGGGCGTCGGGGTGGGCGTCGGCGTGGGCGTCGTCACCGGGACGGGCGTCTTGGTGGGCGTGGGGGTCGGGGTGGCCGTCGGGGTCGGCGTCGGCGTCTTGACCGGCGTGGGGGTCGGCGTCGGGGTCTTCACCGGCGTCGGCGTGGGCGTGGGGGTCGGCGTGGGCTTCGGCCCGCACTTGCCCTTGAAGGAGACGTGGTGGATCTCGCCGGAGCCGGTGTGGCTGAAGCTCGACGCGACGATCTGGCCCTCGACGTTGGAGCGCGTCTGCAGCGAGACGGCGGCGCGCGGGGCGAGGATCGTGCCCTCGACGGTCGCGCTGTCGGCGGTCAGCGTCACCGACGTCGCCGACGGGAAGTCGAGCAGGATGCGGTCGGCGCCGGCCGCGCCGGCGAAGTTGGGGGCCTTCCAGATGCCGGTCGTCCAGTCCGGGACGACGATGAGCAGCGTCGCGTCGGCCGGCATCGAGCGGAACGTGACCGTGCCGAGACGGCGGAGCTGGGACGCGCTCAGGCGCCACACGTTCGTCCCGCTGGACAGGCTCAGATACGGGTTGACGGTCGTGGCGTTCCAGTCGAGGGAGCCGCCGTTGGCGTTCGTCGCGGAGACGTCGTTGCCGTAGGTCGCGTACGTGTCCGCCTCGTCGCGCAGCGCCGCGAAGGCGGAGTTGAAGTCGATCGCGTTCGACGGCGCGCCGAACATGCTCGTCGTCGCCTGGCCGGTGTTGATCGCGATCGAGCCGGTGCCGCGGCTGGGCGCGATCGTCGCGGTCGCGCCGCTCTTGGCGCCGGTGGCGCCGGTCGCGTTGACGATCCGCGCGTACTGGTTGCCGTTGATCGTCAGCCGGCCGCCGTTGAAGCGGACGGTGCCGCCGACGTAGAGCGCGGTCGGCGCGCTCGTGCCGGTCGCGGTGAACGCCGACTTGACGTTGTTGCCGACGCGGTAGTCGCCGCTGGACGGAAGGACGAGGTCGCCGCCGGACGCCATCGAGCCGTCGTTCTCGTTGGCCGTGACGGTGGCATCGCCGGCGCTGAACACGGTGAAGCCACGCGCCGCGGACAGCGGGTCCGCCGCGGAAGCGGAGGCGGGCAGCGCGAGAACAACCAGCAGCGACGGCGCGAGCACGCGCCAGCGTCGCCGAACGGCGGGGAATGCCAGCATGGAAACTCCTGAGAGCGAGGTGGGGAGCGGCCGGCAAGGGGGGAAACTCGGCCAGCACCTACCGTAGAGCCGTCTTGAGCGATTTGTGGCTTCTGGCCATATGTCCGATCAAGAACGAAAAAAGCCCGCCCGGCGGATGCCGGACGGGCTCTCGATGTGGCTCTGTGAGCGGTCTCAGCTGCCGCCGCCGGCGGCGTTGAGCTGGTCCTGCGCGTCCTCGAGTTGCTTCTTGACGTCGTCCGGGATGTCGGAGTCCTTGGCGGCGTCGATCGCGTCGTTGGTCAGCTTGTTGGCGTCGTCCTGGATGTCCTTGGCGGCCTGCTCGGCGTCGACCTTGCCGGACTTGATGTCCTCGGCGGTCTTCTGCGCCTTGTCCTGGAGCTCCTGGGACTGCTTCTGCAGCTTGTTGGCCTCGTCCTGGGAGATGCCATTGTCGTTCCCGCAGGCGGCGATCCCGACGGACGCGGTGATGAGGAGGCCGGCGAGCGAGGCGCGGATGATCATGGGGAGGTTCATTGCGGCGAACTCTCACATTTCTGTGTCGCGCATTCCTCACCCCGCGGGGTGAACAATTTCGCCCGTAACTGTTACGAGGATCTCGTGTGCGATGTCCTTTGCCGCGTCCGGCCTGGCCAGCGCGCTCGCGGCGTGTGACATCGCGGCGCGGTCGGCCAGTATCGCGTCGGTCTCGGCGCGGAGTCGCTGCGGTGTCAGCTCGGTGTCGGTGACGATGCGTGCGGCGCCGGCGTCGGCCATCCACCTGGCGTTGGAGCTCTGATGGTCGGCCGACGCGTGCGGGTACGGGATCAGCACGGCGGGAAGGCCGTACTGGGCGAGCTCGAAGACGGAGCCACCGGAGCGGGCGACGGCGGCGTCGGCGGCGGCCAGCGCGGTCCCGAACGGCGTCAGGTAGTCGAGCAGGACGTAGTGGTCGCCCGGTGGCGTCAGGTCGGGGTAGTCGCGCGTGCCGGCCACGTGCACGACCCGGTAGGGCGCGTCCTTGAACGCCTCGATCGCGGCGTGGTTGATCGAGCGTGCGCCGAGCGAGCCGCCGAAGATCAGCACGCACGTCTCATCGGGGCCGATGCCGAGCTGCGCTCGCGCGTGGGCCCGGTCGGTGACCTTCGGTGGCACCGGGCGCCCGGTGACGAGATAGCGGTCGCCCGTGCGGCCCTCGAGCGGGAACGCGAGACAGACGCGGCGGGCCTTGCCGGCGAGCGCGCGGTTGGAGATGCCGAGGTGGCTGTCGGCCTCGGACAGCACGAGCGGCGTCTTGGTCAGCACCGCGGCGAGGCCGACCGGGCCCGCCACGTATCCCCCACCGCCGAGCACGGCGTCCGCGTCGCGCTTCTTGAGGATCCCGCGGGCCTGCTGCACCGCGCCCGCCGCCTTGCCGAGCGCGCGAGCGGCCTTGAGCGGGTTCGTCCGGCTCAGGCCCTCGACCTTGAGCTGGTCGAGCGCGTAGCCGGCCTGTGGCACCAGCTCGGCCTCGGCGCGCTCGCCGCCGACGAAGGTGACCTCGGCGCCCTCAGCTCGCAGCGCGTCGGCGACCGCTATGGCCGGCACCACGTGTCCCGCGGTCCCTCCGGCTGCGATCACGATCTTCGGTCGAGCGGTCACTGGGCTGCGGAACCGCTCGCAGGTGGGTGGAGCCGCGGCCGCTCGCCACGTTGAGCAGCAGCCCCATCGCACCGAGCATCACGATGAGGCTCGTCGAACCCGACGAGATGAACGGCAGCGGGACGCCGGTCAGCGGCGCAAGGCCGAGAACCGCGTAGACGTTGAGGGTGGCTTGGCACAGGATCAGGGAGGTCAGGCCGCCGGCGAGGAGCTTCAGGTAGATGCCCTTGGCGTTGCGGGCGGTCCGCAGCCCGGCGTACCCGATGATGCCGTACAGCGACAGCAGCGCCAGGATCCCCGCCAGGCCGAGCTCCTCCCCGATGACGGCGAGGATGAAGTCGGTGTGGGCCTCGGGAACGTAGAAGATCTTCTGGATCGACGCGCCCAGCCCGTGGCCGAACAGCCCGCCGGAGCCGATCGCGATCTGCCCCTGCACCGCTTGGAACCCCGCGCCGGACGCGTGGTCCCACGGGTCCAGGAAGCTCGTCAGCCGCGCCCGCCGGTAGGGCTCGAGGATCGCGAACAGCATCACCAGCGTCGCCCCGGCGCCGAACGCCAGGCCGAGCTGACGCATCGGCAGCCCCGCCGCGACGACCATCGCGCCGACGGTCGCGCAGATCACGAGGTCGGTGCCCAGGTCCGGCTGCAGCGCGATCAGCAGCACCGCCGCGCCCGCGACCCCGATCACTGGGCCGGTCAGCGTCCGAATCGAGCGGGCGATCTTCGGCCGGTTGGCGATCACCCCGCTGATGTGCAGCACGAGCGCGATCTTCATGATCTCGCTCGGCTGGAACTGCAGCGGACCGAAGCCCAGCCAGCGGTGCGCGCCGTTGACCCGCACACCCACCCCTGGCACCTTGACCATCAGCAGCATCACGAACGCGGCGATCAGCAGCGCCCCCGTGTAGCGCCGCACGTGCTCCAGGTTCAGCCGGGACACGACGTGCATCCCGAGCAGCCCGACCGCCCCGTACGTGACGTACTTGATCAGGTACGACGTCCCATCGCCCTGACCCTGGAGCAGTGTTCTCGCGCTCGACGCCGAATACACCATCACCGCGCCGCCCGCGAGGAGGCAGAACGTGGCCGTGAGCAGCAGTCGATGCTCGAGCGGCTGCTGCATTTTTCGGCCCATCGGAGCGCCATTCGACGCGCCCCGCCGGACGCCTGCCGCGATTATCCGAGGTTCTCGACCAGGCGGCGGAAATGGTCCCCGCGCTCCTCATATGAGCGGTATTGGTCATACGACGCGCACCCGGGCGAGAGCAGCACTATGTCCCCCGGCCGCGCGTTGTCGCTCGCATGCGCGAACGCGGTCGCGAGGTCGTGCGCGTCGTCGATCGGGACGCCCGTGGGTCGCAGCGCCTCATCGATCCGCGGCGCGGTCTGGCCGATCGTGTAGACGGCCGTGCAGCGCTCCTTGACGGGCGCCGCGAGCGGCGTGAAGTCCGAGTGCTTCTCGCTCCCGCCGGCGATCAGGTGCACCCCGCGCGGGAAGCTCCGGACGCCCACCTCCGCCGACGCCACATTGGTCGCCTTGGAGTCGTTGACGTAGGTGACACCACCGACCGTCGCGATCTCCTCGAGCCGGTGCGGCACCCCGGCGAACGTCATCAACCCCTCGCGCACGGCGCCGGGGCCGATCCCCCGCGCGAGACACACCGCCGCCGCGGCCATCGCGTTCTCCCGATTGTGCGGTCCGCGCAACCGGATCTCGTCGGCCCGGACGAACGCCTCGCCGCGCCAGAAGAGCGACCCGTCGCGGTGCACGAGGTCGGCCTCCTCGCCGCCCGCCGCCCCGCCAGGCGCCGGCTCGCCGCCCACCGCCTCGCCCGGCGCCGCCTCGTCGTTCGGCGCCACCTCGCCGCCCGCTGCCGCGCCGCCCGGCGCCGCATCGCCGCCCGCCGCCCCGCCAGGCGCCACCTCGCCGCCCACCGCCCCGCCAGGCGCCGGCTCGCCGCCCACCGCCTCGCCCGGCGCCGCCTCGCCGTTCGGCGCCGCCTCGCCGCCCGCTGCCGCGCCGCCCGGCGCCGCGTCGTCGCCCGCCGCGCCGCCCGCTGCCGCGTCCTCGCCGAACGTCACCCTCGTGGCCTCGCCGCCGGCGTCCTCCAGCGGCAGTCCGGCCGGGACGACCGCGAGGGCGCCTGGCGGTTGGTGGGCGAAGATGGCGAGCTTGGCGGCGCGGTAGTTGGCGAACGTGCCGTGGCGGTCGAGGTGGTCCTCCTGGAGGTTGAGCAGGACGGCGGCGTCGGGCGCGAAGGCCAGCGTGTCCTCGAGCTGGAACGACGAGGCCTCGCAGACGATCACCGCGTCCGGGTCGAGCGTTCCCGGCAGCGAGGTCAGGGCCGTCCCGACGTTGCCGGCGACCGTCACCGGCACGCCCGCCGTACGGTGGATGTGACCGATCAGCTCGACCGTGGTCGTCTTGCCGTTGGAGCCCGTGAGCGCGATGAACGGGTGCTCGAGCAGCCGCCAGCCGAGCTCGAGCTCGCCCAGGACCGTGATCCCTCGCTCGAGCGCGGCGGCGACGAGCGGCGCCTCGCGCGGCACGCCGGGGCTCTTGATCAGCGTCGCGACCCCCTCGAGCAACTCGAGCCCGCCCTCCCCATCTCGGACCTCGGCGCCCATCGCCCGCAGCGCCTCCCGCACGTCATCGCCAACCCGCCGCGCGTCGGACGCCACGACCCGACCCCCGCGCGCCGTGAGCACGCGTGCGGCCGCGACCCCCGAACGGGCGAGTCCGAGCACGAGATACGGCCCAGGCGGCAACGGCGGACGAACGATCACGCGCCCCATTCAAGCGGCCGCCCCGGTCGGGAGGGGGTGTGATGCTCCGCTCCCGCATATCGAAACACCACCATCACACCCCACGACCGTCGCCCAGGAGGCTCACGAGACGCCACGGTCGGACCTGGACCCCGGCCGGCCGAGCTCGCCGCGCCGACCCGCCGCATCTCAGCTCGCCCGCGAGGCCGCGCGCTTCGCCAAACGGGGCCCGGCGCCCCGGGGGTGTGATTCTGAACCGTCCTGTCAGGACGGCAGAGCATCACACCCCAGACGAATCGCCCAGGCTCGCGAGACACCGCGGTCGACGGCATCACGGCCGCAGCGCCACCGGCCGCGCCGCGCAGCGACGAGGCTCGCGGGTCACGGCCGCGCCGCGGACCCCCGCCGCGCGAGTCACGAGCCGCGCCGCGCAACGACGAGGCGCGCGGGTCGCCGGCCGAGCCGCGCAGCGACGAGGCGCGCGGGTCGCCGGCCGAGCCGCGCAGCGACGAGGCACGCGGGTCACGGCCGCGCCGCGGACCCCCGCCGCGCGAATCACCCGCCATGCCGCGGCGCGACGAGGCGCGCGGCCTGGGGCCGCGCGGAACGGCGTTGCGGTGCGCTGCGGTGCGCCGGGGCACGCCGCGTCGTGCGAGGGTCGTGACGACGAGGCGCGTGCGGAGGGCTGCCGAGGGGAGCGCGTGACGGGGCGGGCAGCGCCGCGGGTGGTCACGCCGCCGCGGCGGGCTCGGGCGTGGCCGCGGCGGGCTCGGGCGTGGCCTCGCCGGACGGCGGGGTGAGGCGGGGTGGGCGGATGCGGGCGGCCTTGTCGGCGCGGCCGCCCTCGAACTCGAGGCCCTCGGACTCGAGGAGGCGGCGGACCCTGGCCGGGTCGCCGAGGGCGGTGCCGCCGATCGTGCCGTCGGACTTCAGGACGCGGTGGGCGCCGTCCAGCTCCTCGCGGATGAAGCGCTGGTTGAGGGTGCGCGCGTGGATGTCCGAGCCGCCCGCGGCGGCCGCGACGTCGCCGTAGCTCATCCAGGCGCCGGGCGGGATGGCGGCGACGGTCTCGCGCATCAGGTCGAGGTCCATGACGAGGGCTCCTTCCGGGTGGTCTTCACCGGGCCAGCACATCATGGGATCCGCGCGAATCCCCTGGATTGCGCAGATTTGTTGCAAAGAATGTGCAGTTATGTGAGGGACTGCTGGTAAAGCGTGAAGCCGATCGCCGCGCAGACCGCCGCGACGATCCAGAAGCGGAGGATGATCTTGGTCTCCGACCACCCTTCGAGCTCGAAGTGGTGGTGGATGGGCGCCATCTTGAAGACCCGCTTGCGGAAGGTCTGGAAGGAGAAGACCTGGATCAGGACCGACAGGGCCTCGATCACGAAGATCCCGCCGAGGATGATCAGCAGCACCTCGGTCTTGGTCATCACGGCCATGCCGGCGATCGCGCCGCCCAGCCCCAAGGACCCGGTATCCCCCATGAAGATCGACGCGGGGAACGAGTTGAACCAAAGGAAGCCCACGCACGCGCCCACCAGACAGCCGGCGACCAGCGACAACCCCAGTTGACCGGTCGTGAACGTGATCGCGATGTACGCGAGGAGCACGATCGCCGCACAGCCCGCGGCGAGCCCGTCCAGGCCGTCCGTCAGGTTCACCGCCGACGTCGTCCCCGCCACGACGAGATAGATGAAGAACGGGTACGTGATCCCGAGGTTGATGGAAGCGTCGACGATCCGCAGGTTCAGCGTGTCCGGCAGCCCCGCGCCCTCGGTCGCGGCCAGCCACAACCCGACCGAGATGAGCAGCGTGACGATCAGCTTCGTGCGCCCGCGCAGGCCCAGGGAGCGCCGCTTGACCAGCTTCGTGTAATCGTCGGCGAACCCCAGCAGCGCGCACGCGACCGCGACCCCGAAGACCCCCCACGACCGCCAGTCGATGTAGTCGGTCAAGAGCAGGAACGGCACCGCGATCGCGGTGAAGATGATGATCCCGCCCATCGTCGGCGTGCCGGCCTTCGCGTGGTGACCCTCGGGGCCCTCCTCGCGGATGTTCTGGCCGAACTCGCGCGCCCGCAGGAACGCGATGAACTTCGGCGACAGGAAGACGCAGATCAACAGCGAGGCGGTCCCGGCGATCAGGACCTCACCCACGCGCCAGCGCCTCCGCGACCGTCTCGAGCCCGATTCCCCGCGAGGCCTTCACGAGCACCACGTCGCCCGGCCGCACGAGCGACGACACCAGCGAAGCGGCCGCGGCAGCGTCGTCGACATGGTGCGACTCGCCCTCGTACGTGGAGAGCATGTGCGCGGACAACGGCCCCACGGCCACCAGGACGTCGGCGACGGAGGCATCCACACCGAGCGACCGGTGCTCCTCGACCTCGCCGTCCCCGAGCTCCAGCATGTCCCCGAGAACGGCCAAACGTCGCCCCCCATCAGGCGCCTGCGTGGCGAGATCGTCGAGCGCGGCGCGCATGGACAGCGGGTTGGCGTTGTAGCAGTCGTTGATGATGACGACCCCCGAGGGCAGCTCGATGCGCTCCCCCCGCATCGCCCCGAACGACACGTCGACGCGGCCGGAAGGCTCCACCCCGACCGCCTGGGCCGCCGCAACCGCGGCCGTCAGGTTGACGAGCTGGTGTCGGGAAGTGAACGGCACCTCGAGCTCCACCCGCAGCTCGCGGGCGAGGATCGTCACCCGCGGCGGGTCGAAGTCCTCCAGGGCGACATCCGAGCCGAACCGCACGACATCGAGCTCGGAAGCCAGATACGGATCCAACAGCGGCTCCTCGGCCGGAACCACCGCCACCGGCACGTGCGCCAGCAGTTCGCCCTTGGCGCGCGCGACGCCCTCCAAGGACCCCACGAGCTCGAGGTGGACCGGGCCGATGTTCGTGATCACGCCCACGTCGGGCTCCGCGATCCGCGCCAGCTCGTCGATCTGCCCGAACCCGCGCATCCCCATCTCCAGCACGAGCACCTCGGTGCCGGGCGGAGCGGCGAGGATGGCCAGCGGCAGCCCGATCTCGGTGTTCCAGTTCGCCGGGTTGGCCGCCACGCGCCGCCACGGCGAGATCAGCGCGGCGATCAACTGCTTGGTCGACGTCTTGCCGACCGACCCGGTCACGCCGATCACGGCCGCGTCGAGCTCCCGCCGCCATGCGGTGGCGAGCGTCTGCAAAGCGACCAGCGGGTCCGGGGCGACGAGAACGACGCCGGAGAGCCCCGCCGCGTGCTCGGGAGCGACCAGGACGCCCCACGCGCCGGCCGCGAGCGCGTCGGCGGCGAAGCGCCCCCCGTCCACCCGCTCCCCGCGCAAGCCGACGAAGAGGTCCCCCGGCTCGATCGAGCGGGTGTCGATGACGGCACGCGTCGGGCCCGCGTCCGCCGCCCCCGCAACCAGCGACGCTCCCGCGGCCGCGCCCACCTGTTCCGCGCTCCAGCCGATCACGCGCGCTCCGCGATCGCCTCACGGGCGACGGTCGTGTCGTCGAACGGCTCCTTGCGGCCGTTCTCGAACTCCTGGCCCTGCTCGTGGCCCTTGCCCGCGATCACCACCACGTCACCCGGCTCAGCCATCCCGATCGCGCGGAAGATCGACGCACGCCGATCCACATCGTGCGAGACCACGGCGTGCGGAGAGGACGGAATCCCGGCGACGATCTCGTCGATGATCGCCGACGGCTCCTCCGATCGCGGGTTGTCGGAGGTGATGAAGGCGTAGTCGGCCAGCCGAGCCGAGATCTCACCCATGATCGGGCGCTTGCCCCGGTCGCGGTCGCCGCCCGCGCCGACGACGACGATCAGCCGCCCCGAGGCCATCTCACGGGCCGCCAGCAGCACCTGCTCCAAGGCATCCGGCTTGTGGGCGTAGTCGACGACGACGCCGAACGGCTGGCCCGCGTCGACGGGCTGGAAACGGCCCGGGGCCGTGGCGGCGTGCGCCAGCGAGTCCGCCAGACCGGAAGCCGGCGCGCCAAGCGCCCGCGCCGCCGCCCACGCTCCCAGCGCGTTGAGCACGTTGAACCGGCCCGGCAACGGCACCCGCGCGGCGAACGAACCGTCCGGCGACTCCACGACGAAGTCGCACCCCGTCGCGTCCGTGCGCACATCCACCGCCCGGTAATCAGCGTCGCGCGAGATCGCGAACGTCACGCAGTCGAACTCCTCGATCAGCCGCCGCCCGTAGTCCGAATCCGCGTTGACGATGCGCGCACCTGTGAGCTCGGACGCGAACAGCAGCCGCTTGGCCTGGAAGTAGTCCTCCATCGTGGGATGGAAGTCGAGGTGATCCTGGGTCAAGTTGGTGAACACGGCCGCGGCGACGTGGATGCCGGTGGCGCGCTTGAGCTCCAGCGCGTGCGAGGAGATCTCCATCGCGCACGCCGCGTCGCCGGCGTCGAGCATCTCGCGGAACGTGCGCTGGAGGTCGAACGCCTCGGGCGTCGTGCGCACGACCGCCCGCTCCTCCCCGCCCACGACGGACTTGACCGTGCCGAGCAGGCCGGTCCGGATGCCCGCGCCCTCGAGCAGCGCGCGGGTGAGGAACGCCGTCGTCGTCTTGCCGTTGGTGCCGGTGATGCCGGCGACGCGCAACTCCTTCGTCGGGTCGCCGTAGAAGCGCGCCGCGGCGATCGACATCGCCTCGCGGACGTCGTCGACCAGGACCTCGGGCACGCCGAGCCTGAGCGGGCGCTGGACGACCAAGCCGACGGCGCCGCGCGCCACGGCATCCGGGGCGAAGTCATGCCCGTCACGGGTGAACCCGGGCACGCAGAAGAACAGGGTGCCCGGCGCGACGAGCCGATTGTCGAAAGTCAGGCCCGTGACGACCACGTCGGGGCCGTCCCCGAGCAGCTCGCGGAGCGTCATGCGTCCGGCAGTCTACGAGCGCGTCCGGCGGCGAGAATGCGCGGAGTGCCCATCGTCGGAGATATCGATCGCCCGGAACGCCGCACGCTGGTGGATGAGAACGGCCGGTCTGTCGCGCGCTACGTCCACGTCGAGCGCGACGGGCGGCCGATCGCGGACCTGCTCGCGCTCGACGTCCCGGTCGAGCGCGCGTTGCCCTACATCACGCGTGAGCTGCGGGGCATGCGCGTCGCCGGTTCGGAGGACCTCGGCCGCGCGCTCGTGGCCGTGGGCGCGCGGCTGTACCGGCACTCGCACGCCTACACGCACGATCTCGTCGCGCTCCCGCCGCTCGACTCCAGCCACCTCCTCACCCCGGTCGATCGCCCCGCGAGCGAGCTCCTCCCGGTCTACCTGACCGCGTTCGCCGTCGGCCACCCGGACCGGATGGAGGCCGACGAGGCCGCGCGCCACCTGGACGGTGTCGTCGCGGGCAAGCTCGGCGGCCTCCTCCCGGGGAGCGGGCTGGCGATCGAGGACGGCCGCGTCGTCGCGGCGATCCTGATCGGGACGATCACCGACGCCCCACCGCCGTTCGGCGGTCCGTGGATCATGGAGGTCTTCAGCACCGCCCGCGGGGCAGGACGTGCGCTGCTGGCGCGGGCGCTGCACCGCACCGAGGGAAGCCTGGGGCTGGCCGTGACGGAGGGGAACCCGGCGATCGCCGTGTACGAGTCGCTCGGCTTCCGCCGCACGTTCACGGCCTACACGGTCGATCTTTAGAGCTCGAGCGCGCGGGCAACGATCGCCGGCCCGTCAGCACCAGCCGGCAGCGTCCCGTAGACGCGCCCGCCGCCGCCCAGGCGGGCCGCGCAGAACGCGTCGGCGACGAACGGGGGAGCGAAGCGCACGAGCAAAGACGCCTGGAACGCCAGCGCGAGGTCCTCGACGGCGCGGCGCGCGCTCCACTGGTCGAGCTCGTTCGACAAGCCGTTCAGGTGCGCGTCGAGGCGGGCGTCGGCGCCGCGGGCGAGCTCGCACTCCGCGAGGAAGGCCTCGAGGCCGTCCGGCTCGCGGGCCAGTGCGCGGAGGACGTCGAGCGCGATGACGTTGCCCGACCCCTCCCAGATCCCGTTCAGCGGCGCGTCGCGGAGCAGGCGCGGCATCGGCGACTCCTCGACGTAGCCGTTGCCGCCGAGGCATTCGAGCGACTCGACCGCGTGCGGTGTCGCCCGCTTGCAGACCCAGTACTTCGCGATCGCGGTGGCGAAGCGGCGCAGCGCGTGATCGCCCTCGTCGTACGCCCGCGCCAGACGCAGGGCGGTCGCGGTGGCGGCCTCGCTCTCGAGCGCGAGGTCGGCGAGCACGTTGATCATCGCCGGCTGCTCGACCAGCCGCGCGCCGAACGCGGAACGGTGCCGCGCGTGCCAGATCGCCTCGGCGACGCCGCGCCGCATGGATGAGGCGCTGCCGATCACGCAGTCCAGGCGCGTGTGCGTGACCATCTCGATGATCGTCGCGACCCCGCGGCCCTCCGCGCCCAGCAACCGCGCCTCCGCGCCGCGGAACTCGACCTCCGAGGACGGCAGTGACCGCGTGCCCAGCTTGTCCTTGAGCCGCTGGAACTCCATCCCCTCGCCCCGCTCGAGCAGGAAGCACGAGACGCCGGCGTCGGTCTGCGCGAGGACGAGGAAGATGTCGCACGGCGGGTAGGAGCAGAACCACTTGTGGCCGGTCAGCTCGTACCAGCCGTCGCCGACCGGCTCGGCGCGGGTGACGTTGGCGCGCACGTCCGAGCCGCCCTGCTTCTCGGTCATCGCCATCCCGCAGAGCGCGCCGTCGAGCAGCCGCGGCTCCCACTCGGCCGCCAGCGACGGGTCGACCCGCAGCGCCGGCACCGCCGAGTACGTCATCGAGACCGGGCACATGACGCCCGCGTTGGCGTGCGTCCACACGTATTCCAAGGCCGCGCGGGCGACATGCGCGCCGGGCCGCGGATCGGCCCACGGCGCAGACGCGATGCCACGTGACACCGCGCCGTCGAGCAGCCAATGCCAGGACGGGTCGAGCTCGACCTGGTCGACGCGGGTGCCGAAACGGTCGAAGGCCACGAGCCGCGGCTCGTTGCGCTCGGCCCGGCGCGAGTGGGCCTGCGCCTCGGCCGAGGCGGCCACGACGCCCGCCTCGCGCACGCGATCGACGGCCCACCCCGCGCCCTCGCGCTCCAGCGCCTCGCGCAGCGCCGGGTCGCCCGCGAGCAGGTCGACATCCTCGAAGGGGACCGACTGGTTCACACGCCTAGTGTCGCGAATCGGAAGTTCGCGCGTTGATAGCGGCCCGCATCGTCGTGGCTGGGGGTCGCCGGTGATCCAGCGCATACTGGTGGTACGTGCGGGATCGCCGGCGGCCGCCCGGCGCGGCGAGGCGTCCGCTAGCGGCCCGCGAACTTCTGAATCGGGACATCAGTCTGGCGCGATCTTCAAGTAGGAGAGCGAGAAGTTCACGATCTCCTTCCAGGCGGGCGCGGCGACCTGGCCGCCGTAGATCTCTCCATTGGGCTCGTCGACCATCACGGCCACGAGCAGCTTCGGCTTGTCGGCGGGCGCGAACCCGATGAACGAGGCGACGTACTTGTCCTTGGAGTAGGTGCCGTTGATCGCCTTCTCGGCGGTGCCGGTCTTGCCGGCCAGCGTGTAGCCCTTGATCTCGGCGCCGGACGCGGTGCCGCCCGGCCCGAGCACGCCCTCGAGCATCTTGCGCACGGAGGCCGCGGTGGCCGCGGAGATCACGCGGTGGCCGGCCGGCAGCTTGGTCTTCTTGCCGCCGACGGAGGCGACGATGTGCGGCGGGCGCAGGATGCCGCCGTTGGCGATCGCGGCGTAGCCCGCGGCCATCTGCATCGGCGTGACGCCGATGCCCTGGCCGATCGGCAGGTTGCCCATCGTCGCGCCCGAGTACTGCTTGAGCGGCAGCACGAGGCCCTGCTCCTCGCCCGGCAGATCGACGCCGGTCGGCTTGCCGAAGCCCCAGGTGTGGATCCACGAGTCGAACCGGGGGGTGCCGACGCGCTTGGCGATCAGCACCGCGCCGATGTTCGAGGAGACCTTGAGGATGTCCGAGACCGACTTGGTCTCGTACCCGTGGGCCTCCGCGTCCTTGATCTCGCGGTCGGCGACCTGGAGCGTCGGCGGAAGATCGAACGTCGTGTCCGGCGTGACCTTGCCGTCCTCCAGCGCCGCGGCGACGGTGAACGCCTTGAAGGTCGAGCCCGGCTCGTAGATGGCGCCGATCGCGCGGTTCAGGCTGGCGTACGGCGGCGCCTCGTCGAGCGCGTTGGCGTTCACGAGCGGCCAGTTGGCCAACGCGAGGATCGCCCCGCTGTTGGGGTCCATGACCAGTGCGGTCGCACCCTTCGGCCGCCAGGTCTTGCCGACCTCCTTGAGCACGTCCTCGGCGCGGCCCTGGATGTTGGCGTCGAGCGTCAGCCGGACGTTGTGTCCCGGGCGGACCGGCTTGATGTCACGCATCTCGATCGGCTGGCCCATCGCGTCCTTGACCAGCTTGCGCTCGCCGTCGGTGCCGGTGAGCTGCTTGTCCAGCGAGATCTCGAGCCCGCCGAGGCCCTGGTCGTCGGTGCCGGTGCTGCCGAGCAGCTGCGATGCCAGCCAGTCGTTCGGATAGTCGCGCTTGTAGCGCGGGATGAACTCCAGCCCGGGGATCTTGAGCTTGACGATCTTGTCGGCGGTGTCGGCCGGGATGCCGCGGCCGAGATAGACGAACCCGGCGCGCTTGGCGAGCTTGCGCAGCAGCTCGTCCTCGCCCACGCCGATCAGCGGGGCGAGCTGTTGCGCCGCCTTGGTGACGTCCTTGATCAGGTACGTCGTCGCGGCGATGTCGACCGCGGGCTCCGAGACCGCGAGGTCGTTCCCGTTGACATCGGTGATCGACCCGCGGCGCGCGGGGATCGTGACGTCGGCCTCCTGCTGGATCACCGCGGCGCGCTTGAGCGGGCCGGCCTTGACGACGCCGAGCCACGCCGCCTTGGTCGCGCCGACGGCGAGCGCGAACAGGAAGACCGCGAAGAGCAGGCCGATGCGGCGCTCTACTAACGACACGACCTAGCCCACCGGCGACGTCGCCGCGCCCGTCGCGGGATCGGTCGTCACCGAGGGTGTCGTGGTGGGAACCGCGGTCGCGGTGGGGACCTGCGCCGTCGTGGCGGGCGGCGTGGCCGTCGCCTGCGGCGTCGTCGTGCCCGCCTGTGGCGTCGTCGACGTGTCCGCCTGCGGTGTGGCCGTTGCCACAGGCGGCGTCGCGCCCGCGGCCGCGGTCGACGCGTTCAGCGAGGCCGCCAGCTGCGCGGCCGCGGAGCCCGGCTCAGCCATCGCCCCGGGCAGCATGCCGTTGTTGGCCATGATCGCCTGCGCGCGCTCGCTCGGCGGCTTGTAGCGGCGTGCCGCGCGGGCGGGATCGGTCGCCGGGCGTGCCTCGAGATAGCGGGTCTGGCCCGCGGGCGGGTCGACCATCTGCCCCCCGGCGGCGCCCGCCGTGACGCGATCGCTCGATGTCAGCTCCGCGATCGAGCTCTGCAATCCCATGTTCTGCTTCTCGAGCGTCTGCTGCGTCTGGACCGCGCGGCTGATGCCACTGTTCAGGCGCAGCAGCGACACCTGCATCGCGACGATGCCACCGAGCAGCAGGCCGATCAGCCAGATGACGCCGCGGCTGCGCAGGACGCGGTCGACCACGAAGTGGTCGGGGAAGCGGCTGATGCGCTCGAAGACGCCGGTATGCCCGCGCGGGATCGGCGCCGCCGGCGCCAGCCTTCGCGACGGACCGGAGACCCGGCGCGGGTGGATCGGTGCGGTGCGGGTACGTACAGCTGCGTGCTCGGGCATGACTAGCGCTCCTCCCTGAGCTTGCGGGCGGCCCGGAGGCGAGCCGACTTCGATCGGGGGTTCGCCGCGATCTCGCCCGGGGTGGGCACGATCGAACGACGGTGCACGAGCTCCGCCTCGGGCGTGTTGCCGCACACGCACACGGGCAGGTCGGGCGGGCAGATGCAGCTGCGGGCCTTCTCGGCGAAGAACCGCTTCACGCGACGGTCCTCCAGCGAGTGGAAGGTGAGCGCCGCGACGCGGCCGCCGACCTTCGTCGCCTGCCAGGAGAGCGGGAGCGCCTCGTCGAGCTGCTGCAGCTCGCCGTTGACGGCGATCCGGATCGCCTGGAACGTCCGCTTGGCGGGGTGGCCGCCGGCGAAGCGGGCGGGCGCGGGGATCGCGGCCGTGATCGCCTCGTTGAGCTCGAAGGTCGTGGTCAGCTCCGCGCGGCCGCGGCGGCGGACGATCTCCCCCGCGATCCGGTCGGCGAAGCGCTCCTCGCCGTACTCGCGCAGCGTGCGCGCGATCCGGCGCCGGTCCCACGTGTTGACGACCTCGAAGGCGGTCAGCTGCTGGTCCGGGTCCATGCGCATGTCCAGCGGCGCGTCGTACGCGTAGGCGAAGCCGCGCTCGCGGTTGTCGACCTGCATCGAGCTCATCCCGAGGTCCATGTAGACCAGGTCGGCGCGCATGCCCTCCTCGATCAGCTGTGCAAGACCGCTGACGAAGTCGGCGCGGATGAACCGCGTCTCGCACGCCACCTCGGCGGCGAACTGGTTGAACGTGGCCTCTGCGGTCGGGTCGCGATCGATCGCGATCAGCGTTCCCGTGGGGCCGATCCGCTCGGCGACGAGGCGCGCGTGACCGGCGCCGCCGAGCGTGCAGTCGACGGCGATCATGCCGGGGCGCGGGTCAAGCGCCTCGATCAGCTCACCGGCAAGAACCGGGACGTGCGTCTGAGGCATGTCAAGAAGTGTGGCCAAGGGACTCGGTGAGGTCAGAGGCTCGCGCCGTCAGGTCGGATTCGTAGCCCTCCCAGGTGGAGCGGTCCCAGAGCTCGAGACAGTCGCCGACGCCGGTGATGACGACCTCGCGGCCGATCCCCGCGTGATCCAGGAAGCGCTGCGTCAGCATCACGCGACCGGCCGAGTCCAGCTCGGTCTCCAAGGCGTTGCCGTAGAGCAGGCGCCGGAGTTCCCGTCCCTGCTGAGAGAGCGGGTTCGGCACCTGCGAAAGGGCTTGCTCCGCCATCTGCGTATAGGTCTGTGCGGGATACAGCGACACGCAGTTCTCCATTGCCCTCGAAAGGAAGACGCCCTTGCTGAGGTCCGCCCGGAACTTGGACGGGATGGTCAGCCGGTTCTTGGCGTCGAGGTTGTGTTCGAAGGTGCCGGTGAAGGCCAAGGCGCATGTCGGATCGCGAAGCGGGAGGGGAGGTCAGTCGATCCCGGGTGGCGGAGTGGGAGGAGCCCCGCCACCCGGGAACGGCTTCGCATGAGGCAAAGTACCCCACTTCGTCCCACTCTGCAACACAGAACCCGCATTGCGACCCACATCAGCTCACGTTTGTCCGATCGCGCACGTGAAAGTCTTTGATTTGCAGGGAGTTCGTGGTGGGGCGATTTTCGTGCAGATCGACCGGCGTTTTGCACGTGGCGCTGCAACCCGCGCGTCTGCACGGCGGCTTGCGGTTCGGGGGCCCGAACTCGCCCCTTTGGGGGACGAAGTGGGAGGAATTGGCGTCAGCGTGTCGTGAGCGCGGGGATCAGCGCCGCGGCGATCAGCAGCAGCACCGCGGGCACGAGCAGCAGCGCGACGACCAGCTGGATCTTCGGGGCGGCCTTCGCGGCCTGCTCCGAGCGTTGGGCCGCGCGCTTGGCCCGCGCCTCGAGGGCCTGGGCCTGCAGGGTGGTTGAAAGTGGGGCGCCCTGTCGCTCGGCACGCTTGAGGGCGGCGACCAGCGGCGCGGCCAACGGGGCGCGGTGTTGGAGGTTGTCGAGCGCTTGTGCGGCGGGCTCCCCCATGTCGGCCCGGTCGGCGGCGCGCTTGAGCTCCTTCGCGAGCAGCCCGGGGTGGCGGCGGCCCACCTCCTGAAGCGCTCTGCGCGGTGCCAGACCGGCGGCGATGGCGACCCTGAGCAGGTCGAGCACGTCCGGCAGTTCGGACTCCATCACGCGTGCGCGCGTACGTGCGCGGGAACGGAGGGCGTACTCCGGCGCGAGGTAGCCGGCGATCGGCGCGGCGAGCAACAGCGCCGGCCCGAGGCGCCCCGGCGCGGTGGTGGCCAGTGGGAGGGTCGCCAACGAGGTCAGGAGCGCGAGCCCGGCCTGCAGGGCCACGATCTCGCTCGTCGGACGGTCGATGCCGGCCGCGGCGACGCGTCGTTGCAGCCCACCGGAGGGCTTGAAGCCGAGGCTGCGGCCGAGCTGCGCGATCAGGTGGAGCACGGTGGGACGGCGTGTGCGGGGGCGTCGCGCCGCGAGTACATCGGTGAAGCCGGCCGCCGCGGCGAGCGCGGCGGCGAGCGCGAGGACGACGCTCACCGCGTGCCCGCCCTCACCGCGCCGCGCCCGCACGGCCCGCCGCCCGGCGCGACCCCGGCGCCGCGCGCGCACGGCCCACCCACCGGCGCGACCGCCGCGCCGCGCGCGCACGACCCACCCACCGGCGCGGCCGCCGCGCCGCGCGCGCACGACCCACCCACCGGCGCGGCCGCGGCGCCGGGTGCGCCGGTTTCGTCGCGGAAGGCCAGACCAAACCGGCTCACCTGGTGACCGCCTTGGCGAGGCGGCGGACCGCGACCAGCGCGACGAGCTGCAGCAGCAGGGCGAGCGAGGTCAGCCACGCGCTCACCGGGTTGCTGAACAGGCCTTCGATGAGGCCGGGCTGGGCGAGCTCGGCCAGCAGCGCGGCGCCCACCGGCAACGTGAGGACGACCTTGGCGGTGAAGCGCGCTTGGGCGGTCGCCGCGATCGCGTCGCGATCCTGGCGTGCGGCGGCCTCCAGCGTGCGCGCGAGGTCGCGGAGCAGCGCGGGCAGGTCCCCGCCCGCGTCGCGCTGGAGCAGGATGCCCGCGACCATCGCGTCCCAGGCGGGTGAGGCGGCCTTGCGGCGGAGCCGTTCGAGCGCCGCCTCGGTGGGTGCCCCCAGCCGCAGATCGCGCGCCGTGTTCGTCAACTCATGGCCGGCCGGGCCGGGCGTCTGCGCGGCGACGAGGTCGAGCGCGCCCCGGACCGCGTGACCGGCGGACAGCGCGTCGGCGAACGCGCGGGCGACCCCGGGCGCGGCGGCGTTGACCGCCGCGCGAAAGCGCTTTCGTCGGGCTCGGAGCAGGGTCGCCGCGGCGGCCGGCCCGGCAACGGCGGCGACGAGCGCGAGCGGCACCCCGCCGACGAGCCACCCGGCCGCGGCCAGCGCCGCCGCCGCCAACATCGCCAGCCGCCGCCGCTCGCCGGTCGTCGGCGAGACGCCGTGACCCGCTCGGACGACGGGCGCGACCGCGTCCGTGACGGCCGCGACGACCCGCGTCCGCTCGACGGCCCCGAGCAGCTCCCACGCCCCGACGACACCGGCGGCGCCCGCCCCGAACGCGAGCACGACCGCAGGCGTCACGCCGCGGCCTCCAGCCGCGCCGCGAGGGCGTCTCCCAGCGCGGAGGACCAGTGCGGGGCTCCGTCTCGCCACACGTAGAGGTCTCGAGTGGCCGGGCCGGCGGCGACGCGGATGACTTCGGCGACCGCGACGACGCGGCGGGTGCCGTCGGGGCAGCGGGCTTGGCAGACGACGAGGTCGAAGGCGTCGGCGATCTGTTCGCGGATCGCGGCGTGTGGGAGGCCGACGTCGGACATAAGGGCGAGCACCTCGACGCGGCGCAGGGCCTCGGTGGGTGAGCCCGCGTGGACGGTGCAGAGCGAGCCGTCGTGGCCGGTCGACAACGCGGTGAGCATGTCGAGCGCCTCGGCGCCCCGCACCTCGCCGACGATGATCCGGTCCGGGCGCATGCGCAGGGCGTTGCGGACGAGGCGCCGGATCGTCACCTCGCCGCGGCCCTCCAGGTTGGGCGGGCGCGCTTCCAACCGCACCACGTGGGGCTGGCGCAACCGCAACTCGGCGGCGTCTTCGATCGTCACGACGCGCTCGTCGTCGCCCACGAATGAGCTCAACACGTTCAAGGTCGTCGTCTTGCCGGAGCCGGTCCCGCCGCACACCAGGATCGTCGCCCGCGCGCGCACGGCACGGCCGAGGAAGTCCAACAGCGGGCGGGTCAGCGTCCCGTTCTCGACCAGCTCCAACGGAGAGAACCCGCGACGGCGGAACCGCCGGATCGTCAAAGCCGGGCCATCCAGAGCCAAAGGCGGCAGGACGACGTTGATGCGCGAGCCGTCGGGCAGCCGGGCGTCCGCCAGCGGCTCCGCCTCGTCGACGCGCCGCCCCAGCGGAGCGAGGATGCGTTCGATCGCGTCGCGCAGGTCGGCCTCGCGCTCGAAGCGCACGCCGGTCGCTTCCAACCGCCCACCCCGCTCCACCCACACCGGCGCGGTCCCGCTGACCATGATCTCGTCGACCGACGGATCGCCCAGCAACGGCTCCAGCGGGCCGAGCCCGAACGCCCGCTCGGCGATCCGCGCCACGAGCTCCGCGCGCCGGTCCTCGCTCAGCACTCCCGCCTCGCGGTCGACCAGCGCGCGGATGCGCCCCGGCAGGTCCGGACCGTCCTCCCCCGCGCCCGCCAACAGGCGCTCCCGCAGGTCGGTGGCGAGGCGGTCGAGAAGGTCCATGTACCTCCTAGCTCACCCCGCGGAGACTTCGCCCCCCAGGTACGCATCGCTCAGCGCCCGCAACGCGGCGCGCGCGTCCGAGTCGTACGCCTGCGCGTCCGCCCGCGCCTCCGCCAGGCCGTTGAAGTACCGGCCGGAGACGTCGGTGCGCCCGACCAGCGACAGCGTCGCCTCCACCCCCTGCTCCAGTGACGAGATCGGATCGATCCCCGCCTGCACGACCATCTTGGTCGGCATGAACGTCGCGGGATGCAGGGCGTTCGCGGTCACGCCCGCCTCGGCGAGGTCGAACGCGTGCATGATCTGGGCGAGCTTGCTCTGGCAGTACGCGCGGTCGCCGCTGTAGCCCCGGGTGATCATCGGATCGTCGAAGTCGATCGGCGCCTGCCCGGCGCTCGCCACGTTGATCACCCGCGACGGAGCCAACGCGCCCGCCAGCAGATAGCCCGCCAGGTAGTTGACCTGGAAGCGCAGCTCGATCCCGTCCTCGCTCTCCTCCCGATCACCGAACCCGAGGCCGGCGTTGTTGACGAGGACGTCGATCGGCGGGAGCGCCGCAGCCAACCCGCGGACCGCATCCAGAGACGCGAAGTCGGCGAGGAAGAGCTCGCTGGCGCCGGTCTCGGCCAACGCGGCGGCGCCGCGGTCGGGGTCGCGGCCGTGGATGAGCACGGTGTCGCCGGCCTGCACCAATTCGCGCGCGAGCGCCCGGCCGAGGCCGTCGGTCGCGCCGGTCACGAGGACGGTGGTCATAGGCTGAGAGCATGATCGACCCGGTCCGCATCGCGCAGGAGTACTTCGGCCTCGACACCACCGCGACGCCGTTGCCGGGCGAGCACGACCTCAATTACGGCCTCGAGGAGCGCCACGTCCTCAAGGTCCATCGTCCGGGCGCGGACCTCAGTTATGAGGACGCGGTGCTCGAGCACCTGCGCGACGAGCCGTTCGCGCCGCACCTGCTCGGCCGCGTCCAGCACGAGGACCGGACCGTGCGGCTGCTCAGCTGGCTTCCGGGGCGGATGTGGGCCGAGCACCCCGGTGACATGGCGTCGCTCGGCCGCGTCGTGGCGCATGTCGACCGGGCGCTGGCGAGCTTCGACCAGCGCCGCGACCACCCGTGGGAGCTGCGCCACGCGCGCGACTTCGGGATCGACGTCCCGGAGCTCGACCACCTCCCCCACCAGGTCATCCACAACGACGCCAACGAGCACAACGTGCTGGTCGGCGACGACGGCATCGTCACCGGGCTCATCGACTTCGGCGACGTCGTCTACTCCGCGCGCGTCTGCGGCCTGGCGATCGCCGCCGCCTACGCGATGCAGGGCGCCGCCGATCCCGCCCGCGCGGTCGTCCCCGTCGTCCGCGGCTACCACGAGGTCACGCCGCTGCGCGAGGACGAGCTGGAGGTGCTGTACCCGCTGATCCGCGCGCGGCTGCAGATGAGCGTCGCGATGGCGGTCACCCAACACGCCGCCGCCCCGGACAACGAGTACCTGCTGATCTCGCAGGCCGGCGTGCGCGAGGCGCTGTCACGGCTGGAGGGCGAGGACGCGAGGCTGGCGCACTTCCGCTTCCGCGACGCGTGCGGATACGAGGCGAGCCCGCGGGCGCGCGCGGTCCGGCAGTTCCTGGCGACGTCGCGCGCGCACCCCGTCATGGACGGCGACCTCGCCAACGCGCCCGTGCTCGACCTCGGCAACGGGATGCCGCCCGTCGACGGGCTGGCGATCGGGCGCTACGACGAGGAGCGCTCGATCTACACCGCGCCCGAGTTCGAGACGCCGGACGGGCGCTGGCGGACGCGGCACATGGCGGTCGACATCTTCGCGCCGGCAGGCGCGCCCGTGTACGCGCCGTTCGACGGCACCGTGGTCGTGCGGGAGAACCGCAAGGCGCTCGGCGACTACGGCGGCCTGCTGGTGCTCGAGCACGACGGCTTCTTCACGCTGCACGGGCATCTGGATCCGGAGTCGCTGGCGACCGGCTCGGTGCGTGCGGGTGAGCCGATCGCGCGGCTGGGGTCTCCCGAAGTGAACGGCGGGTGGGAGCCGCACCTGCACCTGCAGCTGTTCACCGACCTGGTCTCAGACCTCCCCGGCGTGGCGTTGAGCGACGAGGCGGACCTGTGGCGCAGCGTCTGCCCTGATCCGAACCTGCTGCTCGGGCTGCCGGGCGGCGTCGCGGCGCGACCGCCGCGGACGGACATCGCGGCGCGGCGGCCGATCGTGCTCAGCCAGGCGCTCTCGAACACGGGGTTGCACATCGTCCGCGGCTCGGGCGCCTACCTCTATGACGCGGAGGGACGCGAGTACCTCGACCTCGTCAACAACGTCGCCCACGTCGGCCACTGCCACCCGCGGGTGGTCGAGGCGGGCGCGCGGCAGATGCGCGTCCTGAACACCAACACGCGCTACCTGCACGGCTCGGTGATCGACTACGCGCGGCGGCTCGCGGCGACGCTCCCGGACCCGCTCCACGTGTGCTTCTTCGTGAACAGCGGCTCCGAGGCCAACGACCTCGCTCTGCGGCTCGCGGCCGCGCACACGGGGCGCGAGGACGTCATCGTGCTCGACCACGCCTACCACGGGCACCTGCGCTCGACGATCGATCTGAGTCCGTACAAGTTCCGCGACGCTCGTCCGTCACGCACGCACGTCGCCGCGCTGCCGACCGAGCCGGGCGCGCTGGAGTCGTTGTACGCCGAGATCGACGCTCCCGCCGCCTTCTACGCCGAGTCGGTCCAGGGCTGCGGCGGGCAGATCGTCTACCCGCGGGGATATCTGACGGCGGCGTTCGAGGCGGTGCGCGCGGCCGGCGGTGTCTGCGTCGCCGATGAGGTGCAGGTCGGCTTCGGGCGCATCGGCGAGCACTTCTGGGGCTTCGAGCTCGACGGCGTCGTCCCCGACATCGTCACTCTGGGGAAGCCGATCGGCAACGGCCACCCGCTGGGCGCCGTCGTGACGACGCCGGAGATCGCCGACTCCTTCCTGACCGGGATGGAGTACTTCAACACGTTCGGCGGGAACCCGGTGTCGGCGGAGATCGGGCTCGCGGTCCTGGATGTGATCGAGGACGAGCGGCTCCAGGAGCACGCGCTGGAGATGGGCGCACGGTTGACGGCCGGGCTGCGCGAGTTCGACTTCGTCGACGTGCGCGGGCACGGGCTCTTCCTCGGCGTTCAGCTGGAGAGCCGGGAGCACGCTCACGCGCTGAAGGAAGGGCTGAAGGCGCGCGGCGTGCTGATCTCCACCGACGGCCCCAACGACGATGTCCTGAAGATCAAGCCGCCGCTGGTGCTCTCGGCGGCGGACTGCGACCGCTTCCTGGAGGCACTGTGGGATGTGCGCTAGTCACCGGGGCGGGAAGCCCCGACGGGATCGGGTTCGCCACCGCGCGGCTGCTGGCCGCGCGGGGGTTCGACGTGGTTTTGAGCTCGACGACCGAGCGGGTCCACGAGCGCGCGTCGGAGCTGGGCGCGCGGGGCGTGGTGGCGGATCTGACCGTCTGGGACGACGCGGAACGGCTGGTCGCGGACGCCGGGCCGATCGACGTGCTCGTCAACAACGCGGGGATGGTCCAGACGGGCGTGTCATCGCCCGATCGCCTCTTCACCGAGACCACCGAGGCCGAGTGGCTGCGCGGGATCGACATCAACCTGCACACGACGTTCCGGCTGTGCCGGCTGGTGGCGCCGTCGATGGGTCCCGGCGGGCGGATCGTCAACGTCTCGTCGCTGACCGGGCCATACACGGCGCTGATCTACTCGGCCGCCTATGGTGCGGCGAAGGCGGGCGTGGACGGGCTCACGCGGGCGCTGGCGCTCGAGTTGGCACCGCGCGGCGTGACGGTCAACGCGGTGGCACCGGGGTGGATCGGGACCGGCTCGTCGACCGAGGAGGAGCTGCGGGCGGGTGCGAACACGCCGGTCGGGCGGCCGGGGACGCCGGACGAGGTCGCCGAGGTGATCGCGTTCCTGGCCTCGCCGGGCGCGTCCTACGTCACCGGTCAGTCGATCGTGATCGACGGCGGGAACACGCTCCAGGAGCTGAAGCTATAGGCGGACGAGGACGTCGGCTCGTGAGGCCGTCATCTTCACGAGGTCCGCGTTGCGCTCGTCGGAGCGCATCACCCACGCGCGGGCGTACTCCGGGGTCTTGCCGAACTGGATGTGACGCTGGATGAGGCGCTGCACCCGCAGCTCCTCGTCGGTCTCCACGTACCAGGTCTCGTCGAGCAGCGCTCGGATCGGACCCCAACGCTCGTCGTCGAGCAGCAGGTAGTTGCCTTCGGTGACGACGAGGGGCGTCGTGCTCGGGATCGCGATCGCGCCCGCGATCGGCTCCTCGATCTCGCGGCGGAACTCGGGCGCGTAGACGACGGGCTCGTCGGACTTCAACCGCGCGAGCAGGGCGGCGTAGCCCGCGGCGTCGAAGGTGTCGGGCGCGCCCATCCGGTCCCTGCGGCCGAGCCGCACGAGCTCCGACTGCGCGAGGTGGAACCCGTCCATCGGCACCAGCCGCGCCTGCTCCCCCAGCTCGGCGACGACCTGCCGCGCCACGGTCGACTTCCCGCCGCCCGGCGGGCCCGCGATGCCGAGGATCCTTCGTTCGCCGGCCTGCGCGAGCTCACGCGCGCGGGTGACGAGCGCCGCTCCGTCCTCAATGACCATGCGGGCACACTAGAGGCCGTCGTCGACGACCAGCGCTCCCACCTTCCGGCGGTCGCCGGGCGCGCGGGCCAGGAGGCGCACGTCGCGGGCGAAGGTCTGCGCGGCGGCGAGGTAGACCGCCTGGGCCGCGCTGACGCGCAGGGTCGCCGTGACCTTCGGGCCGTTCTCGTCCTTGGCCGGGCGGGCGGCGAGGACCTCGACGTCCTCGAGCGCGACCCGCGTCGCCCCGTGGTCGTTGCGGTCCGTGGTGACGAGGACGTCCACGTGCGTGCCCGCGGTCACGGCCTGCGGCGAGCCGGTCGCGTTGATGTCGACCGCGCGCTGCCCGCGCTCGATCGCCGCCTCGGGCGCGGCCGAACGCCGCACGAGCAGCTCGGGCGTGACCGGCGCGCCCTTGGGCACCGGCACCGCGAGCTTCTGCCCGGCCAGCGCCGCCGCGAACGCCGGCTCCCCCGGCGGCGCGTACCGCTGCGGGAGCGAACGGACGCCGAGGTCGGACAGCTGGAGCGTCCGCCCGGCCGGCAGGTCGGTCCGCGCGACCACGACGTCGACCGCGGGCCCGAGCTGCGCTTTGAGGGCCGCCTCGCGGCGGGACATGTGCGTCGCCGACAACGTCCCGAGCAGCAGCGCGAGCCCGAGAAGGACCGCGGCCCGCCGACGGCGCGTCACGCCGCGCCGAGGTCGTCGGGGGCGAAGCGGCGGCGGGTCTCGGCGCGCGCGCCGAGACCGCCGTGCGCTGCGGCGCGGGCGTGCGTCGGGTGCGCGGCGGCGGAATCGGGCGCGAGCGGCGTCACGCGGCGGCGGGGTCGTGGGCGGCGGGCATCTCGAGCATCAGCCGGGCGCCGCCGTCCGAGGGCGCGGCGTGGAGGCGACCGCCGTGGTGCTCGGCGATCGCGGCCGCGATCGCGAGCCCGTGGCCGCGCCGACCCCGGCGCGCACGGGCGGCCGCGGTGAGCACGGAGACGCTCGCCGGCAGCCCCGGCCCGTCGTCGGCGACCTCGATCAGCACACGCCGGCCGGTGGCACGCACGCGCACCCGGACGACCCCTCCCCCGTGCTCGGCGGCGTTGCCCACGAGGTTCGCGCACGCCTGCGCGATCCGCAGCGGGTCAGCGAAGACCACCGCGGCCGGCGAGGCCGCGCGCGGCGAGCCGGCCGCGGCGTGACGCGGCGACGCCGCGGGCGGCGACGCGGCAACTGCGGCGTGGCGCGGCGACGCCGCGGGCGGCGACGCGGCAACCGCGGCGTGGCGCTGCGACGGCGCGGCGGGCGACGGCGTCGCGCGCGACGGCGCGGCGGGCGGCCTTGCGGCGGCTGCGCGGGCGCGGCGGCGAGACCACGCGCACGTCGCGGCCGCCGCGGGCGACACGGCCTCCCCGGTCGCGACGATCAGCGGCGGTTCCACCCGCAGCTCGGCGCCGTAGCCCGCGGCCAGGGTGCGCCACGCCGGGGCGTAGGACTCAACGAGGGCGATCACGTCGACGAGCTCGCGGGCGGTGCGGGGCTTCGCGCCCGCCGGGGCGGCGGCGAGGTCGTCGAGGGCGCGGCCGGCGCGGGCGAGTTCGAGCTCGATCGCGGCCAGGCGGGCGGGTTCGCCGCCGAGGGCGTGCAGGCCGAGGCCGACGGCGAAGAGCGGGCCGCGGAGCTCGTGGGTCGCGCGCGCGACGCGCACCAGTCGCAGGTGGGCGCGCAGGTAGGACACGATGAACGCGATCGTCAGCGCCCAGCTCGCCAGCATGAAGATCATGCGGCCCCGCTCTCGATCGGGCCGTCGACGAGGCGATAGCCGATGCCCCAGACGTTGACCACGAAGGCGTCTCCGTCGGCTCGCAGCTTCGTGCGCAGGCGGCAGGCGTGGGAGTCGAGCGTCCGGGTCGACCCGTGGGTGCGGAAGCCCCACACGTCGCGGAGCAGCTCGTCCTTGGTGAAGACGCGCGTCGGGGACGAGGCGAGCATCCGCAGCAGCGCGAACTCCTTCGCCGCGAGGTCGACGGGTTGTCCGCGCAGCTTCGTGGTGCGGCCCGCCGGGTCGATCTCCAGCTCGCCCACCCGCAGCAGCCCGCGCTGCATTCGCAGCTGGGAGCGTCGCAGCACCGCCGCGATCCGCAACCGGAGCTCCGGGTACGAGAACGGCTTCACCACATAGTCGTCGAGGCCGCGTTCAAAGCCGCGGATGCGGTCCAGGTCCGATCCGGAGCCGGAGAGCATCAGCAGCGGGAGCTCGGGGTCGAGGCGGCCGACGACCCCGTCCGCCGCCCGCACCCGACGGACGAGCTCGAGCCCGGAGCCGTCGGGGAGCTTGAGGTCGATGATCGCGAGGTCGGGGCGTTTGAACTCGAGCTCGCGGAGGGCGTCCTCGAGCGTCGACGTGACCACCAGCTCGTAGCCGTCGGCGGTCAGGTTGTCGGCGAGGAATGTCCGGATCAGCGGGTCGTCTTCGAGCAGCAGCAGGGTGGCGGTTTCGACGGACATGCCCAGCAGAGGGCGCGCCCGCGAAAGTTCGCCCCCCTCAGCGCAGCTGCACGGAGGTCGGCCGCGCGATCGAGCAGCGCGAGATGACCTTGCCGCCGCTCTTGATCACGGCGCTGCCGGTGACGGTCGCGGTGGCGGTGGTCGCGGAGGTGAAGCGGCCGTTCAGCTTCCAGGTGAACTCGCCCGTGCGCCCCGCCACACCGCCGAAGTTGCGCTCGGTTCCACGCACGGTCGCGGAGAAGCGTCCGCCGCGGGCGCGGACGGTCGGCTTGGCCTCGAGCGTCGAGACCCACGCCTCCTGGAGCCCGCCGCCCTTGCACTTGCCGTCGAAGCCCATGCGGACGAGGAACTTGTTGCCGTCGCGCGTGTCGGTCTCGATCCGCATCTGCTGCTGGCGCGGGAACTTGAGCGTGCCGCTGAGGATCGCGCCCGGGCGCGGGACCACGTCGGCCGCGACGGCGGTTCCCGCCAGCACAAGCGGGACGGCGAAGAGGGCGACGAGGGCGCGAACGGTCATCACACGAACCTATCCGCGCCAGCCGTACCTAAACACGGTGTATTGGGCACACCCTGGCTACTCGTCTAGTCACGGGCCGCCGGTAAACTCGCGGAATGGGCCGAATAGCCCGCAGGACGGCGACGACCGAGTGTCGCCTTTGCTTGACGTACTGCGACCGCGTGATCGCGCCCGCGAGCTGCGTGAGGGCGCAGTGCTCCTCGCTCTACGCGTACGACGACCCGCTCAGCGGCAACCGCTACATGGGCTGTGCACAGAACGTGTTCGCGACCGAGATCGACGTCGCGCTCTTCGAGGAGGCCGAGCGCGGGCGCGGGTACGGCACGTTGAAGCTGGCGCGCGAACCGCTCGCCTGCTGCGCCTTCTCGGTCGAGAAAGCGCACGAGAGTCCCGAGTTCCTCTGCCGCAACCGGCGCTTCGCGGATTTCCCCGAAACCGGTCCAGATGCCATAACGGCGTTCGACCTCAGACACGGTTTGGCGTCCTCATGAAAGATCGCCTTCAAGGGCAGACCGAGGGCAGGAACCGCGCATAAGATGCAGACGCCCCGGCGACCCCGGGCCCTCACGTTATGGATCAAATTCGCCGCGGCAACTATGACTCCGGTCAGGACTACGTGCTCGAGTACGGGGAGCTCCGCTTCACGTTCAACGAGCGCGACTTCAGCGAGCGGGTCGAGCAGGCCGCCCGCAAGCTCGGCTTCGTCGGGAACCCTCTCGAGGAGACCGAGCTCGAAGACCTCGTGAACCTCACGGTCAACGGCGAGGTCGTCGACCCCGCCTCCGGCCTGGGCGAGCACGTCAACGACTGCTGGCCCGACCTCGTCGGCCCCGCCGACCGCTCGCTCGTCCACTGGCTGCGGCGCCTCGTGTTCCGCTCCGCCTGGCTCGACCAGCGCGTGAAGGAAGGCGAGCTCGACGTCGTCTTCGACGAGATCACCCACACCTTCGGCTACGTCCAGCCGGAACGCGACCGCGAGCCGATCGAGCTCTCGCCCGAGCCGTCCTGGCGCCGGGTGGCCTACGGGCCGCGCCGCTTCTAGGGCGGGCGGCGCGGCGCGGGCCGGGTGGGGTGGGCGACGAGAGGGTCCGCTGTGGACCTTCTCGTCGCCCACCCCCAGGACGCGGCGCCGGCGACGGGTGCCGCCGGCGCCAGGATGACCGCTAGCTCGCGGCCGGCTTCTTGGCGGCGGGCTTGCGCTTGGCGGCGGGCTTCTTGGCCGCCGCCGGCTTCTTCGCGGCGGCGGGCTTCTTCGCGGCCGCCGCGGGCTTCTTGGCCGCCGCGGCCGGCTTCTTGGCCGCCGCCGCCGGCTTCTTCGCCGCGGCCGGCTTGGCCTTCGCCGCGGGCTTGGCCTTCGCGGCCGGCTTCTTGGCCGCCGCCGCGGGCTTCTTGGCCGCCGCGGCGGGCTTCTTCGCGGCCGCCGCGGGCTTCTTCGCCGCCGCCGCGGGCCGCTTCTTCGCGGCCGCCGCCGGCTTCGCCGCGGGGGCGGGCGTCGCAGCGGCCGGCTTCGCCTCGGGCGTCGCGGCGGCCGGCTTCGGCGTCGCCGTCTCGGCGGCCGCGGCCTTCGGCGCGCGCTTGCGGGCGCGGCCGGCCGGCTTCTTCGCCGCCGCCGGCGGAGTGGAAACGACGGGCTCGGCGACGGGCGCCGGCTCCTCGACCACGACGGGCGGCGCGGGCGGCGCCTCGACGAGCAGCTCCGGGCGCAGCGTGCCCGACTCCTCCGCGATCAGCGACGGGAAGGTGCCCGTGCGGCCGAGCGCGATGACCGTCGTCTCGCCGCCGAGCGCCGCCGGGGCGGTCGCGATCAGCGTCAGCGAGCCCGCGCCGGCCAGGTTGCGGCCCGCGGCCAGGGCACGGCGCGCGGCGGTGGCCGGGAGGTACTCGAGGGTGTCGATCAGCACGACGGCGTCGCCCCCGCGGGCGGCGACGCGGCGACCCACCTCGACCGCCTGCTCGATCGCCTGCGCCTGCGCGTCGACAGACGCCGCGAAGGTCAGCGCCGCGCCCGGCGCGATCGGGAACTCGGCGATCTCCTCGGGCCGCACGCCGACCAGCACCGCCGAGACCTCGAGACCGGAGGTGCCGGCCAGGGCGCCTGCGATGCGCCGCAGCGCCTCGGACTTGCCCGAGCGCGACGGCCCGGCGATCACGACGCGCGAGCCCTTGCCGAAGCGCACCGTGTTCGAGATCCCCTCGAGCGTCGGGTCGTTGCCGCCGAGGACGATCAGCTCGTTCGGCCACGCGACCGCCAGCTCCTCGAAGCGGGTGCCCTCGGCGACCTCCTCGGCCGGGCGGCCGTTGATCGTGTCGACGCGGATCAGCGACGGGAAGCGCTCCGAGCGACGCGCCGCGCGGACCGGGCCGGCGACGCGGTCGCCGGAGACGAGCTCGCAGCGCTTGACCTGCGCGGCGGAGATGTAGACGTCGTCGTCGGTCTGATCCGGCGGCGAGAGGCGCAGGAAGCCCGACCCGTTGGCGAGCAGCTCGACCGCGCCCTCGACGACACGGTCCTCGCCGCCACCGCGCGGCTCGGGCGTCTCGTCGCGCTCCTCGCGCCCGTCGCCGCCCTCGTCCTCGTCGCGGCGGCGGCCGCGACCGCCGCGGCGCCCGCGGCGCGAGCGCTTCGGCTGGTCGTCGTCGTCGGAGGGAGCAACGGCGGCGGCGGGAGCCTCCTCACCCGACTGGCGGCTGAGAATGGCGTCGACGAGGTCCTCCTTGCGGAGGCGGCGGAAGCCGTCGACCCCGAGCTCGTTGGCGAGCAGGTGCAGGTCGGCGAGTGGGCTCTGCTCCAGGGCGGAGCGGTCCAGGACGGAAGGCATGTTCTCCTCGAGAGAATCGGTGGGCTCCGGCCGCGTTGGGTTCAGCGACCGGCGATCGGGGCGCAGCCTAGCGTGCGCTACAGCGAGAGATGATCAGGGACACCGTCTGGGTACCGCTCGGGCGACAACCCCTCAAGCGGCCCGAGCACCCGCTCACCGCGCAGCACGGACCGCACGGCGAAGTAGTCGAACGCCCCCGCGACGTCGTGCACGCGCAGGATCGAAGCGCCCTCGTCGGCGCCCCAGCCCAGAGCGGCGAGCGTGCCCGCGTCGCGCTCCGCGGGCGCCCGCCCGGTGATCGCGCCCACGAAGTCCTTGCGCGACGCGGCCAGCAGGATCGGGCGGTCAAGTGCGCGCAGCAGGTCCATCCGCCGCAGCACCGCGACGGTCTGCGCGGGCGTCTTGGCGAAGTCCGGCCCCGGGTCGAGGATCAGCTGCTCGAGCTCGACGCCCGCCGCCAGCGCCACGACCATCCGCGCACGCAGGAACGACACGACCTCGGCCGACGGATCGCCATATGTCGCCGGATCGAGCAGCGTCCCCTTGGGCTCGACCGCGGTGTGCATGATCACGAGCGCCGCCCCTGTCGACGCGCACAACGACGCCAACCGCTCGTCCCGCAACCCCGACACGTCGTTGACGATCGACGCCCCCGCCGCGATCGCTGCCGCCGCGACGTCGTATTTGTACGTATCGATCGACGTGATCACGTCGTCCTTCACCAGCGCGGCGACGAGTTCTTCGACCCTGGCGATCTCCTCCGCCGCCGACACCGCCGGCCGGTCGCCGCGCGCGGACTCCCCGCCCACGTCGACGATGTCCGCCCCCGCGGCGACCAACGCCCGGCCCCGCGCCAGCCGCACGGACACGGGCTCGTCGCCGCGCCCGTCCGAGAACGAGTCGGGCGTGGCGTTGAGGATCCCCATCAGCAGCGGTCGCCCGCCGAGCGAGAGACGCTGCTGCCCCGCCCGCAGGATCACGACTTCTTGATGGTCAGCTTCGTCTCCTTGCGGGTCACGTTGCCCGCCTTGTCGACGGCGGCGACCTTCAGGGTGAACTTGCCGCGCTTGTAGCGGTGCCGCGTCGTGCGGGTCTGCGTCGTGGCCGACTTGTCGCCGTAGTCCACGGTCACATGATCCAGGCCCGAGCCGCCCGCGTCACGCACGGTCACGGAGATCTTCAGCGACTTGCCCGCCGCGCGCTTGCCGGAGACCTTCACGGTCAGCGTCGGCGGCGTCGCGTCGATCTTCAGGGTCCGCACGCGGCTGCGCGAGACCTGGCCCGCGCGGTCGACCGACACGACCTGCCAGGTGTGCTTGCCGGTGGTCAGCGGCGTCGCCGGCACGAGCGTCGAGGCCGTGGTCTGGCCGATCTGGACGCCGTCCATGAAGACCTGGAACGTCTGCACGCCCCACGGGTCGTTGCCGGGTCGCCAGCGCAGCTCCGGGCGCGTCTGGCGCTTGTAGGCCTCGGTCTCGTCGATGAACGGCGCGCCCGGCGGACGGTCGTAGATCGCGACCGCCAGCGTCCGCGCGCCCGGCGTGCCCTGGACCATCGCGACCGCGACGTCGCCCGAGCGATCCGCGGACACGGAGACCCCCGGGTCCGCCACCGGCCCGAGATCCGCGCGCGAGAGCGTCACCTCGGCGCCGAGCGCGCCGTTGGCGTCCTCGCCGTCGTGGTAGCGGGCGCGCACGAGCGAGCTGCCGTCCAAGCCGTTGAGGCGCCACGCGATCGCCGAGTCCTGCTGGTCGGTGGACGCGACCTCGGGGTTGTCGCCGCCGATCGAGTCGATGCTGTCCAGCCGCGCCGGCGAGTTGAAGTGGTCGTGATCGAGCCAGGCGCCGAAGACCTGAGCCCCTGCGGGCGTCTGCGCGACCGCGTAGCCCTGCCCGAGCCCGTTCATGTCGACCCGCGGGTCCTTCGACGGCACGCCCGCGTCGATGTACTCGGGCGCCTCGTACTGCGAGCCGACCAGGCGCCGCCCCATCGTCCGCGACGTCCCGCCCACGTCCTGGCGGAACACGATCCACGCGTAGGAGCCGTCGTTCTCGATGTCGATGTCCGGCGAGTCCGCGTTGCCCTCCCCGGGGATGTTGAGGTCCTGCGGGACCAGCGAGAGGTTCATCCCGGTGATCCGGCGGCCCCAGACGTGCGAGATGCCGTCGGGCATGACCTCGCCCCAGGTCGCGACGGCATAGCCCTCGGCGGAGACGGCCACGCGGGGCCGCAGCGCGCCCGTGCCGGCGATCCGGTTCGGGTCGATGTCGAGCGGCTGCGCGATCCGCGTCCACGTCGTGTCCTGCAGCCGGGCGGAGACGACGTTCCCGCCCTCCTGCCAGATCGCGTAGGCCGCGCCGTTGACGCCGAGGTCGACGTCCAGGTCCGACGCGCCCGGGCCGCCGATCGGCACCGCCGGGACGAACCCGCCCGGCGTGTCCCCGCCGGGCGTGACCGTGGCCCACACGTTCCCGTCGGCGATCCACGCGACCGCGAGCCGGTTGCCGTCGCCCGCGGCGACCTTGACGTCGGTCACGGTGCCGCCCGCGTAGCTGATCCGCTCGGGGGTCTGCCAGGCGCCGCCGTAGATCCGCGAGACCCACGCCTGCGGGACGCCGTCGCCGTTCTTGAGGTACGCGACAGCACCGGTGCCGTCGCGGGCGAGGTCGACGTTCCCGAGCGAGATGACGTCGGCGTTCGGACCGTCGACCGGGGCGGCCGGGAACCAGCCCGCGTGGGCGGGGCCCGCGAACGCGAGTAGGAAACCGAAGGTGAGCAGGACGATCAGACGGCGTGGCAAAGCGGCTCCAGGTCGAGGGGCTCCGCCGCCTCCAACCGGCGAGGGACCCGAAAGTTCCGGCGGACCTTACGACCCCGGCAGGATGCCTTCCGCGCGGGCCTCGTCGCGGAACGCGCCCGCCTCGCGCGCGACGCGCGTCTCATCCCAGCCGAGTTCGGCGCCCATCACGGCCGCGACGCGCTCGACGGCGTCGGATTCCAGGAGCGGTCGCGCCGCCGTCAACCCAAGCCGGGTGCGGCGCAGGAGCACATCCCCGACGGTGCGCGCCTGCTCGCGCCGCGAGGCGTAGATCACCTCCGCCATGAGGTCGGGCCGGCCCTCGACGACGGGCTCCAGGCGCCCGCACGCGATCACGTCGTGGGCGATGTGGCCGTAGCGGGCGGCGAGCTGCTCACGCGACGCGGGCGGCGCGGCCACGAGGTCCGCGGCGTCCACCGGCATCCCGAGCGGGACCGCGTGCGTGCGGCACTTTGTCTCCGAGCCGTCGCGCCAGACGATCCGGTCGACGGTCTCCTTGGCCATCCGCCGCCAGGTCGTGAGCTTGCCGCCGGTGATCGTGATCATCCCGGACGAGGTCTCGTAGAGCTCGGCCTTGCGCGAGATGTCGACCGACTTGCGCGGGTCGCCGGTCGAGATCAGCGGCCGCACCCCCGCGTAGGCGCCGACGAGATCGCCCTGATCGAGCGAGGTGGCGAAGAACGCGTTGACGGCGTCGAGCAGGTACGAGACCTCCTGCGACGACGGCTGGACGTGCTCGGCGGGACCGTCGTGATCGGTGTCGGTGGTGCCGATCAGCGTCTGGCCGAGCCAGGGCAGCACGAAGATCGTCCGCCCCTCCCCCGCCGGGACGATCGCGCCGGCGGTCAGCGGGAGCTGTTCGCGCTCGATGACCAGATGCGTACCGCGCGAGGGCCGGATGACCGGGACCTCGGCCTCGTCGTGCAGCTCGGCGGGCCTGAGCCGGTCCGCCCACACGCCGGTGGCGTTGACGACGTTCGTGGCGCGGACCTCGAGCTCGGAGCCGCTCTCGGCGTCGCGCAGGAGCGCCCCGATCGCCCGCCCGCCCTCCTCCAGCAGCCCGACGGCGTCGAGCCGGTTGGCGAACACCGCGCCGAAGCGTTCCGCCTCGGCCAGGACGGTCAGGACCAGGCGGGCGTCGTCGGTCTGGCAGTCGTAGAACAGGTAGCCGCCCGTCGGGGTGCGGTCGGCGAGCGCGGGCAGCAGCTCGAGGACGTCCGCGCCGGAGATCGCGCGGTGGCGCGCCGGGCTCCAGTCGGCCTCGTCGCGCCGGCGTCGCCGCAGCCGGTCCACGGCCATGACGTCGTAGGCGTTGAGGCCGAGCCCGACGACGCGATCGAGCCGCGCGCCGTCGAACGCGGGGACGACGAACCGCAGCGGCCGCACGAGGTGCGGCGCGAGGTTGACGTTGATCTGGCGCTCGAGCAGCGCCTCTCGCACCAACCCGAGATCGAAGTTCTGCAGGTAGCGCAGGCCGCCGTGGACCAGCTTGGAGGAGCGCGACGACGTGCCGGACGCGTAGTCCGCGCGCTCGATCAGGGCGACGCTGTACCCGCGCGTGGCCGCGTCGAGCGCGACGCCGGCGCCCGTGATCCCCCCGCCGATGACGAGGACGTCGAACGGCTCTGAGGCCAGCGTGGCGACGGCGTCGGCGCGGGAGAGCACGTCCTGCGACCCTATCGACCTCGTATGGCCGACGGGTATGTGCAGGGTCTGTGGCGATTCCCCGTGCTCGGGATGAAGGGCGAGCAGCTGCGTTCCTCGCAGGTGGACACCCGCGGGGTCGCTGGCGATCGCCAGCATTTCGCCGCCGGTCCCGAAGGGCAGCTGGACGCCCGCGATCTGCCCCGCCTGGCGCTCTGGGGCGCCGCGTACCCGTTCAACCCGGACGGGGCGATCATGCCCGACCGCCCGCCGCCGTTCCCGCTGCTGACGGCGCCCAACGGGCAGAAGGCGTGGCGCTGGGGCGATCCGCGGCTCGCGTACGCGCTCGAACGCGACCTCGGCCGCGAGGTGGAACTGGTGCGCGACCTGGACCTCACCCGCGGCGTGATCGTCGCCGCCAGCCCGCCCGACGGGGACCGCTCCGCGGCCGGGATCAACGTGCAGCTCAAGATCGCGCCGCCGGAGGGCGGATGGTCCGGCCGGGAGCTCGCGTTCCGCGACGGCGTGCGGCTCCGCCTGGTGGCTTCACGCGGCGACGGACCGGGAATCGAAGCGCGCGTGGTCGAGGCCGGGCGGCTGTTGCTCGGCGAGCCGGTCACGCTCAGTTAGGCTTCGCACGTTCAACGCGAAACTCGAAGGGAGACCCGACGGCCGTGCTGCGCATCGATGAGACTTCTGGGACGCTCGTGGCGCCGCAGGCTTCAGGCCTCGTGCAGGAGAGCCCGCCCGACCGCGAGGAGCTGCTCGGGCTCGTGACCTCCTCGTGGGACGCCTTCGCCGGCGAGCTCGGCCTGTCGGGCGTGCGGCTGCTGGCGCGCGAGCCCGTTCCGTACGTGGATCTGCTCGGGGTCGACGAGGCCGCGGGCCGCGTCGTCGTGATCCTGGTCACCGGCGACACGGTCGAGTGGCAGCTCGGGCGCGCGCTCGGCGCCGCGGCCGACGTCGCCTCGTGGGACCGCGAGCGCCTGCTGAGCGTCAACACCGAGCTCGAGTCGATCGACGGCAACCAGTCGCCCGCGCTCGTGCTCGTCGCGGGCGGGTACGACCCGCGCGCGCTGGCGACGATCGACTGGCTCGCGAGTCGCCACGACGTGCCCGTGTCCGCCTACACGGTGGCGATGGTGCGCTTCGGCGGCGAGCGCCTGCTGTCGGTCCGCCGCGAGCCCTCGGAGGAGTCCGAGCGCCCGCACGACGTCGACTGGCTGCTCTCCGGCGGCTCCTCCTCCGCAGCCCCGCGCCCGGCGCAGCCGGACGAGGCCGACGAGTACACGGAAGCTCCCTAACCAAAGAAGAGGCTGAACACGCCCCAGAGCTCGTCGGGGCGCCACTGAACCGGCGCCCCGCTGCGCATCCGGACGACGTCGCGGCCGGGTGTGCAGCCGAGCGCGCGCAGCGTCTCGAGCGCGGCGGCGTTGGACTCCGGGACGGCGAGCCGCAGGCCCGGGGCGATCAGCGCGCGCAGCAGGGTCGCGCCCGCGTCGGGGTCCGAGGCGACGATCGGGAGCGCGGGCCACGGCGGCCGGAAGGCGACGGCGGAGAGGTCCGGCGTGGCGATCGCTCCGTCCAGGCCGACGTCGAGCACGAGCGAGCGGGCCTCGCCGGTGACGCGGGCGTCGAGCGCGGCGACGGCGTCGCGGTCCGCGGCGGTGAGGCGGCGCAGGCCGTTGGCAGCGGGCGTCGCGGATTCCGGCCCCCACATCACCACGTAGCGCTCCTCGACCTCGAAGCCGAGGCGCTCGTAGATCGGGCGGCCGGCGTCGCTGGCCAGCAGGAGCAGGGTCTCGCGCGGGCCCAGCGCGTCGATCACGGCCTCGGTCAGCGCCTGGCCGAGCCGGGCGCCGCGGGCCTCCGGGGCGACCGCGATCCCGCCGATCCAGCCCGTCGGGCCGAACCCGACGCTGGCGCCGGTGGCCACGATGGCGCCGTCGCGCTCGACGGCCAGGAAGTGGCCGTCGTCGGCCTCGGCGACGGTCGTGTGGACGGTCGGGGGGCGGACGACGATCGAGAACGCGTCGCCGATGACCTTCAGGGCGGCGGGATATTCCTCAGCACGGACGGGGCGGATCACGGCGCATTGTCCTAGCACTGACCGCGGTCCTGCCCGATGGTCCAGGCGTTCGGGCACGCGAGCGAAAAGCCCTTCACGCGCCACCCATGCGTGTGTAGGTTCGCGCCGCTGGGTCGGAGAACGCTGACGGGAGGGTGAAGACAAGGATGTCGGGTCGACGCGCGCTGCGCGCCATGGTCGTGGCGTCCCTTGCCCTGTTCGCGGCCGCCCCCGCGCAGGCCGCGAAGCCCAGGCCCGACCTCACGGTCTCCAAGGCGAGCGCGAAGGCCGCGAGCGGCCGCTACGACGTCACGTGGACGATCAAGAACGGCGGCAAGGGCGCGGCGGGCAAGTCGACGACCGCGCTCGTCCTGTCCGCCGACGCGAAGCTCGACGCCAAGGACGCCAAGCTCGGCACCGCCGCCCAGAAGGCGATCAAGGCCAAGAAAGCCGCGACCGGCAAGCGCACGGCGACCGTCCCGCCCACCCTCGCCGCGGGCCGCTACTCGCTGCTCGTCTGCGCGGACTCGGCGAACAAGGTCAAGGAGAACTCGGAGGGCAACAACTGCCGCGTCGCGACCACGGTCGACGTCAAAGCCACCCTGCCCACGACGCCCGCCGCCACGCCGATCCCGCAGCCGTCGCAGCCGACGCCGCCGCCCGGCCCGATCGACAACCCGCCCGAGCCGCTCACCGTCGGTATCGACGCGCCCGCCGTCTTCGGCTCCACGACGGTCACGTTCAAGTTCGTCTCCGCCGGCACCTTCGAGTGCCGCATCGACGCCCGCCCGTACCAGGCCTGCGACGCCACCCAGACCTTCACCGGCGTCCTCGCGGGCGAGCACACCGTCGACGTGATCGCCCACCGCGGCGGCGAGACCGCCACCGCCCACAAGACCTTCCGGGTCGAGTTCGAGGCCCCCGCCCCCGGTCCCACCCCGCCCGCCGCGGCCGACCCGCAGACCCGCGCGACCGGCGTCACCGACGCCCAGGTCACGACGGTCTCGGACGCCACGAAGTTCCTCTACACCGGCAACGACCCGATCCAGAAGGGCGTCGCCGCCGACGCCGTCAAGCCGCTCCAGGCCGCGGTCATGCGCGGCCGGGTCGTCAGACGCAACGGCACCCCGGTGGAGGGCGTCGAGGTCACCGTGCTCGACCACCCCGAGCTCGGCCGCACCGCGACCCGCACCGACGGCGGCTTCGACATCGCCGTCAACGGCGGCGGGTCGGTCACGCTCAGCTTCGCCCGCGCCGGCTACATCCCGAGCCAGCGCCGCCTGGACGTCCCGACGCAGGACTACGACATCGTCGACCCCGTCGTGATCGTCCCCTACGAGGACAAGGTCACGGGCGTCGATCTCGCCACGAACGAGATCCAGGTCGCCACCGGCTCCGAGATCACCGATTCAGACGGCACCCGCAAGGCCACGCTGCTGCTGGACCCGGGCACGAACGCCACCGCGACGCTCCCCGACGGCACGACGAAGGACCTCGGCGACACGCTGAACATCCGCGCGACCGAGTTCACGATCGGCGACTCCGGCCCCGCCGCGATGCCCGGCGAGCTGCCGCCCACCTCGGCCTACACCTACGCCGTCGAGTACTCGGTCGACGAGGCCGACGCGCAGAAGGCCGTCGACGTCGAGTTCGACAAGCCGGTCGTCACCTACGTCGACAACCTGCTCGACTTCCCCGCCGGCACGGCCGTCCCGATGGGGTACTACGACCGCGAGAAGGCGCAGTGGGTCGCGGCCAAGAACGGCATCGTGATCAAGATCGTCGGCGAGTCCGGCGGCCGCGCGCAGCTCGACGTCACGGGCGACGGCCGGCCCGACAGCGTCACCACGCTCGGCATCGACGACGCCGAGCTGCAGAAGCTGGCGCAGCTCTACGACCCGGGCAAGAGCCTCTGGCGCGCCGCGATCGACCACTTCACGCCGTGGGACTACAACTGGCCGTACGGCCTCCCGGACGGCGCCGGCGGCCCCGGTCAGGGCGGCCCGAACGGCGGTGACCCGCCCGGCGACGACCCGTGCAACTCGCACGGCTCGATCATCCTCTGCGAGAACCAGGTCCTGGGCGAGCGCTCGCCCATCAGCGGCACCCCGTACACGCTCGCCTACCAGTCCGACCGCGTCCCCGGCCGGCGCACGGGCGACACGCTCGTGGTCCCGCTCACCGGCGCGACGCTCCCGCCCTCGCTCAAGCGCGTCGACCTGCAGATCGACGTCGCCGGGCGCACGTTCAAGTTCCCGTTCACCCCGAAGGTCAACGACAGCTACACGTTCGTCTTCGACGGCAAGGACGCCTACGGACGCCGCGTCCAGGGCCGGCAGAAGGCGGACATCACGCTCGACTACGTCTATCCGGCCGTCTACCGCACGCCCGACACGTTCCAGTCGAGCTTCGCGCAGGTCGGCGGCGCGATCCTCTCGACCAACTCGACCCGCACCGAGATCTCCGTCGCGCAGCGGTGGAGCGGCGTCGTCGGCGACGGCCTCCAGGCGCCGGCGAGCGCCCTGGCGGGCTGGAGCATCGACGTCCACCACACCTACGACCCCGTCGGCCACACGCTCTACCTCGGCGACGGGTCCAAGCGCAGCGCCGACGGCCAGAACTTCGACGTCATCCGCACCTTCAAGGCCGGCTTCGCAAGCCCGGAGGGCATGACCCGCACCGCCGACGGCGCGCTCCTGATCGCCGACGGCGCCGCCCAGGTGATCCGCAAGGTCGAGCCCGACGGGACCTCCACGATCGTCGCCGGCACGCTCAACAGTGCCGGCTTCGGCGGCGACGGCGGGCCCGCCACCGACGCCGAGCTCGACCACCCCGCCGACGTCGCGGTCGGCCCCGACGGCGCGCTCTATATCGCCGATCAGGGCAACAACCGCATCCGCCGCGTGCTCAAGGGCACGATCAGCACGATCGCGGGCACCGGCGACGGGGGCTATGCGGGCGACGGCGGACCCGCGCACCAAGCCCTGCTCGACGAGCCGACGGACGTCGCCGCCGACGGCAGCGGAGCGGTGCTGATCATCGACCGCGCCAACCAGGCGGTCCGCCGGATCGGCCCCGACGGCGTCATCACGACGCTCGCCGGCACGGGCGTCCCCGGCTTCAGCGGTGACGGCGACGTCGCCACCAAGGCCAAGCTGCGCAACCCCCGCGACCTCGTCGTCACCGGCGACGGCAGCGTCCTGATCGCCGACAGCGGCAACCAGCGGGTGCGGCGGATCGGCCCGGACGGCGTCATCGCCACGATCGCCGGCAACGGCGAGACGACGTTCGGCGGCGACGGCGGCCTGGCGACCGCCGCCCACCTGGACACGCCGTCGGCCGTCGCGCCCACCCCTGACGGCGGCCTGGTGATCGCCGACTCCGGCCACTGGCGCGTGCGCAAGGTCCAGTCCGACGGGACGATGGTCACGATCGCCGGCAACGGCGAGCAGGGCACGCGCGGCGACGGCGGGCCCGCCGGTCAGTCGCGGCTCCAGTTCCCGTCGGCGATCGTCCTCGGCGCCGACGGCACCATCTACTTCAGCGACGAGACGGCCGGCCGCGTGCGCAGCGTCGCCCCGAGCCTGCCCGCGCTGCAGCTGGGCGAGACCACGATCGCCTCCGACGACGGCCGCTCGGTCTACGTCTTCGACCCCAACGGCCGCCACCTGCGCACGGTCGACTCGCTCACCAAGGCGACCGTGCTGACGTTCGGCTACGACGCCGCGGGACGCCTGACCAGCATCACCGACGGCGACGGCCACAAGACGACGATCACCCGCGACGGGGCCGGCACGCCGACGTCGATCCTCGCCCCATACGGCCAGGTCACGACGCTCGGCGTGACCAACGGCTACCTGAGCTCGATCAAGAACTTCGCGGGCGACGAGATCAAGGCCACGTACGACGCCGGCGGCCTGCTCAAGACCCTGACCGACCCGCGCGGCGAGCTCCACAGCTTCGACTACGACCCCGCCGGACGCCTGATCCGCGACACGGCGCCGGGCAACGCGTCCCAGACGCTCACCCGGACCTCGAACGGCGACATCGTGACCGTCGTGCGCCGCAGCGCCGAGGGCCGCACGACGACCTACCGGGTCGAGCCGCGCAAGTCCGGGGAGATCGAGCGCTCGGTGACCGACGGGAAGGGCGCGAAGACGACGACGCTCGTCGGCACCGACGGCGTCGTCACCGTCACCCGCCCCGACGGGACGGTCGTGACCGAGGAGGCGGGGCCGGACCCGCGCTTCGGCATGGACGCGCCGCTCACCGCGCGGATGACCGTCACCAGCCCCGCGGGCCTGCGCACGGTGATGTCGCGCGCGCGGACGGTCGACCTCGCCACGCCCGGCGCGCCGCTCTCGCTGCGCTCCTTCACCGAGACGACCACGGTCAACGGCCGCGTGCAGACGTCGCGCTTCGACGCCGACACGCTGCGCTGGACCGACACCTCCCCCGCCGGGCGTCAGAAGGTCACGACCGTCGACGGCCAAGGCCGCCCGCTGCGGGTCGAGAGCGCGCAGATCACGCCCTCGGTCTTCACGTACGTCGACGGGCGGCTGACGAAGTCCGCGCAGGGCGCGCGCACCGAGTCCTACGCGTATGACGCGCGCGGGCGCGTGCAGAAGGTCACCGACGCGCTCGGGCGCGACACGACGTTCACCTACGACGACGCCGACCGCCCGCTCACGCAGACGACGCCCGACAACCGCGTCATCGCGTACTCGTACGACCGCAACGGCAACCTGCTGACGACGACGCCGCCCGGGAAGACGGCCCACAAGTTCGACTACTCCACCCGCGGCGTGATGACGAAGTACACACCGCCGCAGGTCGGCGCGACGACGGCGCCCACGTCCTACACCGCCGACGACGACGCGCTCGTGACGGCGATCGACCGCCCGAGCGGGGACGACATCGCGTTCGCGTACGACGACGCCTCGCGGCTGGAGAAGATCACCCACGGGGCGCGGTCGACCACGTACGCGTACAACAACGCGACCGGCCGCCTGACCAGCGCGACCGCGGGCGTCGAGAAGATCGCCTACCTCTACGACGGCGCGCTGCCGACCAAGACGACGGTCACCGGCAGCGTCGCGGGCGTGATCGACGACACGTACGACGACGAGTTCCGCGTCAAGACCGAGGCGGTGAGCGGCGGGCCGGCCGTCGCGTACGCGTTCGACCCCGACGGGCAGCTGACCGGCGCGGGCGCGCTGACGATCGCCCGCAACCCGGCCAACGGCCTGATCACCGGGCTGACCGCCGGCGTGAGCACGACGACGATCACGCCCAACGCCTTTGGCGAGACCGGCGCGTTCGACGCCGACGTCTACGCCGAGACCTACGCGCGCGACGACAGCGGCCGGATCACGGGCAAGACCGAGAAGCGCACCGCGGCCATCACGACGTACGAGTACGGCTACGACACCGCCGACCGGCTGGCGACGATCAAGCGCAACGGCGCGACGGTCCAGTCCTTCACCTACGACGCCAACGGCAACCGCGACAAGACGTCCGACGGGCAGCCGCTGACCTACGACGGCCAGGACCGGATCAACTCCGCGGGCTACGAGTACACCCCGGCGGGCGAGCTGCACAAGACGCCCGACGGCACGACCTACGACTACGACGCGCTCGGGGCGCTGCGCAAGGTCACGTTCGCCAACGGCAAGACGATCGACTACGCGATCGACTCCGGCGGCCGGCGCGTCGCGGAGAGCGGCGACGGCAGCACGCTCAAGCGGCGGTTCCTCTACGGCCGCGGGCTCGGGCCGGTGGCCGAGCTCGACTCCAACGACAACGTCGTCAGCCGCTTCATCTACGCGACGCACTCCAACGTCCCGGACCTGATGATCAAGGGCGGCAAGACCTACCGGATCGTCACCGACCAGGTCGGCAGCCCGCGCTCGGTCATCGACGTCGCCACCGGCACGGCGATGCAGGAGATCGACTACGACGCGTTCGGCAACATCACCCGGGACACGGACCCGGGCTTCCAGCCGTTCCGCTTCGCCGGCGGCCTGTACGACGTCGACACCAAGCTCGTGCGCTTCGGCGCGCGCGACTACGACCCGCGCACAGGCCGCTTCCTCGCCCCCGACCCGCTGCGCTTCGGCGGCGGCGGGACGAACCTCTACGGCTACGCGCTCGCGGACCCGGTCAACCTGACCGACCCGAGCGGCCAGATCCTGGACACGATCCTCGACATCGGGTTCATCGCGTACGACCTGTACCGGATCGGGAAGTCGCTGATGAACGGGTGCGGCGTCGACCCGTGGGACGTCGCCGCGCTCGGCGCCGACGTCGCGGGCGCGTTGATCCCGTTCGCCACCGGCGGCGGCGCCGCGGTCCGCGCCGGGCGCGAGGCCACCGAGGGCGTCTATGAGGTGGTGACCAAGGAAGGGCTCCCCTACGTCGGCCAGTCCAACAACATCGACCGGCGGCTCGCCGAGCACGTCCGCGACGGCAAGATCACGCAGGAGGCGGCGGACGCCGCCGCGCGCACCGAGGTGCTGGGCGGCAAGACCGCCCGCGAGGTCGCCGAGCAGCGGCGGATCAACGACCTGACCAACGGCGTCGGCGCGTCGGACCCGGGGATCGCCAATAAGGTGAACCCGATCGGGCCCAAACGCCAACACCTGATGGACCTGTATTGACGATCGGCGAGATCGACGGCCTGCCCGCCCTCGTCGTGCTCGAGGGCGGGTGGCGGGACGAGTACGCGCGCACGATCTCCGAGCGAGGGCTCGAGGTGCTCTCGATCCGTGAGGACGACCTGTCGTTCCTCGCGCAGGTACCGCGGCTGCGCGGGCTGGTCCTGAACGGGGGCGGCGTGCGCGACCTCTCCCCCGTGGCGCGGCTGGGCGCGTTGGAGACCCTGACGCTGAACACGCCGTCCAAGCCGAAGCTGCCGCTCGACTTCGGCGCGTTCGGAGCGTTGAAGACCCTGCGCATGTACTGGAACCCGGGCTTCGAGTCGGTGTTCGATTGCGGGTCGCTGGAGTCGCTGTTCGTCTTCGGGCCGCCGGACGCGGATCTGACCCGCTTCGGCGCGTTCGGACGCCTGCGCCGGCTGGAGCTCTCGCAAGGGCGCAAGCTGACCTCCACCGCCGGACTCGGCGCGAGCGTGCGCTTCCTCGGCCTCTACCAGCAGGGCGCGCTCAGCGAGCTGGCGGACCTCCCGCCGCTCGAGGTGCTGGCGATCGAGGGCTGCAAGCAGCTCGCGGAGATCGTCACGGTGCCGACGCTGCGCTCGCTGAAGGTCGCCAACTGCGGCGACATCGCCTCACTCGCGCCGCTGCGAGGCCTCACCCACTTGGAGGAGTTCTTCGCGTGGGAATCCACCCGCGTCCTCGACGGCGACCTGTCTGTGTTGCTCGAGCTCCCGCGCCTGCGGACGATCGGGATGCGCGACCGCCGCGAATATCGCCCGCGCGTCGCCGAGATCGAGGAGGCGTTGCAGGGTAGGTGACCTGCGATGAGCATCAAGGCCACCAGCGACCTGTGGTTCAAGGACGCGATCTTCTACTGCCTGGACGTCGAGACGTTCCTGGACTGGGACGGCGACGGCTGCGGCGACCTGCTGGGGCTGACCGAGCGCGTCGACTACCTCGCCGGCCTCGGGATCAGCTGCCTGTGGCTGATGCCGTTCTATCCGTCACCCAACCGGGACGACGGCTACGACATCACGGACTACTTCACCGTCGACCCGTCGTTGGGCACGTTCGGCGAGTTCACCGAGCTGATCCGCACCTGCCACGACCGCGGCATCCGCGTGATCGCGGACTTCGTCATGAACCACACGTCCGACCAGCACCCCTGGTTTCAGGCGGCGCGTGCGGACCCGGAGTCGCGGTACCGCGACTTCTACGTCTGGCGCGACGAGCGGCCGCCGGAGAAGCCGGGCGACGTCGTCTTCCCGGACCAGGAGAGCTCCAACTGGGCGTATGACCGCAAGGCCAAGCGGTACTACCTGCACAAGTTCTATGCGCACCAGCCGGATCTCAACCTCTCCAACCCGGCGGTCCGCGACGAGCTCGCGCAGGTCATGGCCTTCTGGCTCGCCCAGGGGCTGAGCGGGTTCCGGGTCGACGCCGTCCCGTTCCTGATCGAGGGCTCGATCGACGATCCGCACCAGGTCCTGCGCGACCTGCGCGCCTCCCTGAACCGCCGCGACGGGCAGGCGGTCCTGCTCGGCGAGGTCAACCTCGAGCCGCCCCAGGTGCGCGAGTTCCTCGGCGACGCCGACGGCGACGAATTGCACATGGTGCTCGACTTCATCGGCAACCAGGCGCTCTACCTGGCGCTCGCCCGCGGCGTCGCCGAGCCACTCGAGCGGGCGCTGCGCGACTTCCCGCCGATCCCGCCATCGGCCTCGCTCGGGCGCTTCGTGCGCAACCACGACGAGCTGACGCTGGACAAGCTGAGCGCATCCGAGCGCGCCGAGGTGTTCGCCCGCTTCGGTCCCGAGAAGGAGCTGCAGCTCTACGGCCGCGGCCTGCGGCGCCGGCTGCCGACGATGCTCGACGGCGACGAGCGCGCGATCCGGATGGTCTACTCGCTCGTCTTCTCGCTCCCCGGCACGCCGGTGCTGTTCTACGGCGAGGAGATCGGCATGGCCGAGAACCTCGCGATCGAGGGCCGCTACAGCGTGCGCGCGCCGATGCAATGGTCGCCCGACGGCGGCTTCTCCACGTCGGACACGCCGCGGCGGCCGCTGGTCGAGGGCGAATACGGGCCTGAGCGCATCAACGTCGCCGCCCAGCGCCGCGATCCCCACTCGCTGCTGAACTGGTTCGAGCGCCTGATCCGCCGCCGGCGCGAGTGTCCGGAGCTGGGGTTCGGGACGCTGACGCTGCTCGACACCGGCGCGCCGTCGGTCCTCGCCCACCGCTGCGACTGGGAGGGCGAGACGATCGTCGCCGTCCACGAGCTCTCCGGCCGCCCGGTCCGCGTCTCGCTGCCGGTCGAGGACGGCCTGGCGCTCGTCGACCTCCTGGGCGACCCGGAGCATCCGCTCCCGGCGACGCTCGACCTCGAGCCCTACGCCGCCCACTGGTACCGCGTGCGGCGCGCGGGCCGCCGCATGCCGCCGTGAACCTAAAGGGGCCTGACCCCTTTAGGTGTCGCGGCCGCGCAGCCGGTCGAACTGGCGGCGGTCGCGCTTGGTGGGGCGGGCGTTGCGGTCCACGCCCTGCGGGCGGGTCATCCGCATCTCGGCGACGCGCCGCTCGCGCTCGGTGCGGCTCTCCTCGGTCTCGGCGTAGAGGAGTTGCGCGTCGGCCGCGGGCAGGCGGCGCTCGGCCGTGGCCTTGATCAGGGCCTCGAGGCGGATCACGCCCTGGCTGAACTCGATCCGGTCACCGGGCTTGACGTCCTTGCTCGGCTTGGCCGGGAAGCCGTTGAGCTTCACGCGGCCGCCGCGGATCGCGTCGACCGCCAGCGCGCGGGTCTTGACCAGGCGCGCGGCCCACAACCACTTGTCGATCCGGACGGGTGTCTGATCCATCGGTCCTCATATTGTTCCCAACCTTCTCGGCGAACCGACGTTGTCGGAGTATGAGAAGGCTCCTCCCACTGCTCGTCGTGCCCGCGGTGGCACTCGTTCCGAGCACTGCACTCGCCCACGGCAAGTCCAAGACGAAGGTCTACAAGGGCACGTTCACGCTCGTCGGCGCCGACGGCGACTACGTGACCGGCAACTTCGGCAAGGTCCAGCTCGTCGACAACAAGCGCAACGACAAGCTGAGCGTCCATGTCCGCCGCGTCGCGGCGAAGACGACCTACACGTACAAGCTCGTTGCGGGCGTCTGCAAGCAGGGCGCGGCCGGCGGCGCCGAGGTGCCGGGCTTCAAGTACAAGCCGCTCAAGACCAACCGCAAGGGCGTCGGCAACTCGACCGCCCGCTCTCGGACGTTCACCGCCAAGCGCGGCGTCACGTACTCCGTCACGGTCTCGGCCGGCGGCGAGGTCGTCCTGTGCGCGCAGCTGCGCACCAAGGACTGGCCGAAGGAGCACGGCAAGAAGGACAAGCCGCACGGCAAGTCCGACAAGCCGCACGGCAAGTCCGAGGACAAGTCCAAGGGCAAGAAGGACGACGACCAGGGCGAGGACAAGGGCAACCAGGGCAAGCGCGACGACGCCCCGGGCCACGCCGAGGACAAGCAGCGCGGCAAGAGCGAGGACGCTCCCGGGCAGGCCGACGACAAGCAGCGCGGCAAGTCCGACGACGCCCCCGGCCACGACAAGGACAAGGGTAAGCCCCGCAAGTAGGGGGCGATCGCGACCCGCCGCCACCCCTGCGGCGGCGGGTCGCACAGCTCGCTAGTCGCGCGCGGCGGTGTCCAGCCAGCGCTGCAACGCGGCGTGGCCGGTCAGCGTGACCTCGCCGTCGGAGTCGATCCAGTCGCGCACCCGCAGCTCGCGCACGAGCCCGAGCGCGTCGCTCGGGCCGGGGCCCTCGCCGGTGGAGGACAACGCGCTCGTGCCGGGCTCGACGGTCCAGCGGCCGGAGTCCAGCGCCGCGAGCGCGCGGCCCTGATCCTCGGTCGGGACGTCGAGCGGGTCCGGGCCCGCGCCGGTCGGGAACGTCGTCCACGGCGTCTCGGCCGGACGCGACTCGCTGGATGGGCCCGGCCGCGACCCGGCGGTGTTGAAGGCGTCGGTCTGCGCGCGCAGCCAGCTGCCCGCGTCGTCCATGAAGCGCTTCGCGCGGTCGGAGTCGACGCCGAACTCGCGGGCCAGGTCCTCGATCTCGCCGCGCTGGACGCGCTCGATCCCGCGGGTGACCTCGTCGGCGAGAGCGCGCAGCGTCTCCTCGAAGGACTTCGGCTTGTCTTCGTCGCTCATGGACGCGATCATCGCACCCGAACATGCACGCCAGATCAAGGATCGTCGTGCTCGCCGCGATTGGCCTGCTGGCCGCATGCGGCGGTTCGGGTAAACCCCCGGCGCAGGCCTGCGGCAAGGTCGATCGCGGCGTCCTGCCCACCTGGGCGCGCGGCGGGTTCTCCGACGCGGAGCCGAAGATCCCGCACGTGATCGGCGACCGCGGCCAGATCACCGCGATCCTCTTCGAGGACATGACCACGGGCGACCGCGAGAAGAAGGTCCTGTGGGTCGCCCGCGAGCCCTGGACGGGAATGACCGACCTCAAGATCAGCGCGCGCGACGGCAAGGACGTCGTCCAGCGGACGGTCGCCGGCGGCCCCGGCCCTTCGGGCCTCGAGCTCCCCCACGCCGGCTGCTGGGACCTCACATTGCACTGGGCAGGGCGCCAGGATCGCCTCCAACTTGCTTACGGAGCATCGGATCCGGGACAATCGGTCCGGTGAGGGGACGGATCCTGGCCGCGAGCGCCGCGGCAGCAGTACTCGTAGGCGCAGGGGCAGCTTGGGCGGATCTGACTCCGGAGGCCGGGTCGCCATACGCGACCGGTCCCGGCCCGTACGGCGTCTACGCCGCTGACTTCAACGCGGACGGCCGCCCCGACCTGATCACGGCCAACGGCGACACCGGCCCGCCCGGGACGATGACGCTCTATCTGCGCCAGGCGGGCGGCGGCTTCGCCGAGGAGACCTCCTCGCCGCCGTACTCCGGCGGGACCAGCACCGGCGCGGTCGGGGACTTCAACGGCGACGGGCTGCCGGACATCGCGATCGCCGACTACACGGGCGGCACGGTCGCGATCAGGATCCGCTCGGCCGCCGGCGGCGGGTTCACGTCGGAGACGTCGCCGGTCGGCGGGTTCGGCTTCAGCGACGTGGCCGTCGCCGACTTCAACGGCGATCAGCGGCCGGACCTCGCGATCTCCAGCCTCGGCACCAACAACGTGACGATCGCGGTGCGCAACGCCGCCAACACCGGCTTCGACGTCCTCACGAACATCGCGGCCGGCGCCGGCCCGCGCGCCGTCGCGGCCGCCGACTTCGACGGCGACGGCGACAACGACGTGGCCGTTTCCGACGAGTCCGGCAACGACGTGATGCTGCTGCGCAACAACGGCCCGGGCGGCTTCGGACAGGAGAACCCGTCCGGAACGCCCACAGGAGCGCGTCCGGGCGACCTCGTCGCCGCCGACTTCAATGGCGACGGCCGTCCCGACGTCGCGGTCGTCAACCGCGACGCGAACACCGTCTCGGTGCTGCTGCGCAACGCGAGCAACGACGGCTTCACGGCCGGACTCGGCTCACCGATCGCCGTCAGTGCCGGCCCGAGCGGGATCGCCACCGCGGACTTCGACCGCAACGGCCAACCCGACCTGATCGTCGCCTCCTCCAGCGGCTTCGCCACCGTGCTGCGGCGCTCGGGCGACGGCTTCGCCGCCGACGCGCCGATCGCGCTGACCGGCAGCCCGGTCGCCGCCACGACGGCGGACTTCAACCTCGACGGCGTCCCCGACGCGGCGGTCAGCTCGCTCGGCTCCAACCACGTGGCCGTGCTGCTCTCGCCCTCCCCGCCCGCGCAGCCGACGCCCACACCGACCCCGTCCCCCACGCCCACCCCGCTCGACCAGCCCAAGTCGGGCGAGGTGAACCTGTTGCCCGTCAAGGGCACGGTCAAGGTCAAGCTCAAGGGCGCGAAGTCCTATGTGGACCTCAAGACCGGCATCCAGATCCCGGTGGGCGCGTCGGTCGACGCGCGCAAGGGCACGGTGACGATCGTCGGGCCCGGCAAGGACGACAAGGCGAACTTCTTCGACGGGCTGTTCAAGATCAGCCAGGCCAAGGGGCTCACGACGCTGACGCTTACCGAGGCGCTGGACTGCCGGACGAAGGCGAAGACCGCCGCGAAGAAGCCCAAGTCGCGCAAGCTGTGGGGCGACGGCAAGGGCAAGTTCCGCACGAAGGGCTCCTACAGCGCGGCGACCGTGCGCGGCACGAAGTGGCTCGTCAAGGACACGTGCACGTCGACCACGACGACGGTGACGCAGGGCGTCGTCCAGGTCGAGGACTTCGTCAAGCACGTCAAGAAGACCGTGCGCAAGGGCAAGCACTACACCGCGCGCAAGAAGAAGCGCTGACTCACCGCTGCATCCTCGGATCCTGGGTGGGGTCCGCGTACATGGCGGGGCATCCCTGCGCCGCGGCGTCGGGGCGCAGCTCGTAGTGCCAGGGCTCGTTGGCGTAGATCTGGCAGAGCCCGTAGGCGGCGCCGTGCCGCGACAGCCACGCCGTCGCGGTCGCGGGACCGACGTCGACCGCGTCTCCCGACACGTGCGCCGACGTCTTGGGCGTGGCCACCCAGCGGGCGGCCTCCTGGACCGAGCCGTACTTCGCGATCGCCTGATCGCGTAGGTGCTTCTGGTAGGCGGACGAACGCCAGCCGCTGTCGACCAGGAACTCGAGCCCGGCATCGGTCGACGCGCGGCGCACGGCGTCGAGGAGGTCGGCGTCGAGGTTGGCCACGCCCGGCACGTCGTCGTCGAAGACGGTCGTGCCGTCCGGGACCGCGCCGCCGGCCACGCCGAGCGCGGCGCGGGGCGGTTTCTCGTGATCCGGGCGCTCGGTGTGAAGGACGGGCGCGACCGTCTCCGACGAGGAGGCCGGCAACTGATGGCCCACGGCGATCGCGGCGAGCAGGCCGACGAGGACGGCGACCCGTCGCCGGCGAATCCGCGTCCGGTAGATCGTTGGTGGTGCGGTCACGCCGCCATTGAAGGCAGCGGGGCGTTGCCGGCACGTATGTGGTTTTCGATATGCCGACGATATGGCGACGGCCCTAGCATCCGTACATGCGCGATCGGCCGCCCGGCTTGAGCGTTCGCCTCAAGCTCACCCTCAGCTACGCCGGATTCGTGATCGTCGCCGGCGTCCTGCTCCTCGCCGTCGTGTGGGTGTTCCTGCTGCGCTACGTCCCCGACCGCTACATCTTCGGGCCCGGCCCGTCGTTCCCGAACCGCACCGACCTCCTGCGCGCGTTCGTCCCGAAGGCGGCGATGATGTCGGGGTTCCTGGTCGTGTTCGGCCTGGTGGGAGGCTGGCTCCTCGCCGGCCAGATGCTCAGGCCGCTGACCCGCATCACCGACGCCACGCGCATCGCGGCGACCGGGTCGCTCTCCCACCGCATCCGGCTGCACGGCCGCAACGACGAGTTCCGTGAGCTCGCCGACGCCTTCGACGCCATGCTCGCGCGGCTCGAAGCCCACGTCGCCGAGCAGCAGCGCTTCGCCGCCAATGCCTCGCACGAGCTGCGCACGCCGCTGGCGGTCACGCAGACCTTGCTCGACGTCGCCCGCAAGGATCCGAGCCGCGACCCCGCCGAGCTCGTCGAGCGCCTGTATACCGTCAACACCCGGGCGATCACCCTCACCGAGGCGTTGCTGCTGCTCAGCCGCGCGGACCAGCGGTCCTTCGCCCTCGAGCACGTCGACCTGTCACTGATCGCGGAGGAGTCCACCGAGACCCTCCTGCCGCTCGCGGAGAAGAGCGGCCTCACGATCGAGACGTCCGGGGACGCGGCCCCCACCGTCGGCTCTCCCGCGCTCCTGCAGCAGTTGAGCACGAACCTCGTGCACAACGCAATCGTCCACAACCTGCACGACGCGGGCACCGTGTGGGTCACGACCAGCGTTCACCCCAAGAGCGTGGTGCTGACCGTCGAGAACACCGGCGAGAAGCTGACGCCGCAACTGGTGTCCACGCTCGTCGAGCCGTTCCGCCGCGGCACCGGACGCATCCACGGCGACCATGTGGGCGTCGGCCTCGGCCTGGCGATCGCCAAGAGCATCACGCAGGCACACGACGGCACGCTCACCCTCACGCCCCGGGCAGCCGGCGGCCTGCGCGTCGCGGTCGAGCTCCCCGCCGCCTCTTAGAACGGCATCGTCGCCGGCGGGCCAGGCCGCCACTTGCCGAACGTCGCGTACGCCTCGCTCGGCTGCGTCGTCTCGGTCTCGACGCCGGCGCCGTGCTCGAGCGCGGTCTCGTCGCGTGTGTAGACGGCGCTGCCGCGATGCTCCCGCGCGCCCGCCATGAAGATCACGCACGGACCGTCGCCCGCGCCGACGAAGATGTGCTCGGTGCCCGGCGGGCAGTGGACGAAGTCCCAGGCCTTCAACGTTCGCGCTTGGCCGTCGAGGATCGCGACGCACTCGCCGGAGAGGACGAGGAAATCCTCCTGGTCGTCCTCGCGGTGGTACATCCCGTTCGGCTGTCCCGGCGCCAGGACCGCGAGCGTGTAGCCGATCTGGCCGAAGTCGACCGGCCCGCCCTCGAAGATGCAGCAGTCACCGAACGTTTCGCTCGTCACCCAGGCGGCGTCGCGGACGTTGACGGTGAACCAGCCGTCGTCGGCGGCGACCAGCCCGTATTCGCTGTCTACCAGTTGCGCTTCGTGTGTCATGCACGCACTGGTACCCGCACGCGCCGCAACGAGTCCCACGTGAAGACGCACACCGCGGCCCAGACGAGCACGAACCCCGCCCAGCGCGAGGCGGGCATGGCCTCGTGCTTGATCGCCACGCCGATGACGAACTGGATGATCGGCGCGACGTACTGGAGCAGGCCGATCGTGGTCAGCGGGATGCGCACCGCCGCCGCGCCGAAGAGGATCAGCGGCACCGCGGTCGCGATCCCGCCGCCCGCGAGCAGTAGCACGTGCCCGGTGCCCTCGGTCGTCAGCGTGCCGCTTCCGGTCGCCTGCAGGACGAGGATGCACGCGAGCGCGGGGACGAACAGGAACGTCGTCTCGACCGCGAGGCTCTGCGTCCCGCCCACGCCCACCTGCTTCTTGACCAGGCCGTAGAAGCCGAACGAGAACGCCAGCGTGAGCGCGATCCACGGCGGGCGGCCGTAGGCGATCGTGAGCACGACGACGGCGACGGCCGCGATCCCCACGGCCACCCACTGCGGGCGGCGCAGGCGTTCTCCCACCACGAGCACCGCGAGCGCGACCGTGACGAGGGGGTTGATGAAGTAGCCGAGCGCGGTCTCGACGACGTGGCCGCTGTTGACGCCGTAGATGTAGCCGCCCCAGTTGACCGTGATCAGCGCGGCGGCGAGGCCGAGCAGGAGCGTGCGGCGCCGGCCGAGCTCGCGCACCCAGCGAAAGCCCTGCGTCGCGGCCAACAGGACGGCGACGACGACCATCGACCAGACGATCCGGTGGGCGAGGATCTCGACCGCGCCCGCGGGCTCGAGCAGCGGCCAGTACAGCGGGAAGAGGCCCCACAGCAGGTACGCCGCGAGACCCGCGGCGAAGCCTGAACGGAGCACTCGTTTGACGATAGCCTGCCCTTGATCGATCTTCAGGCCATCCTCGACGCCACGATGGACGTCGTCGCCGTGTTCGACTCGCAGCGGCGCTTCGTCTTCGTCAACGCCGCGGCCTGCCGGTTCTACGGCCGCCCGCGGGAGGAGATCGTCGGCTCGCGGCTGGACGACTTCATCGGGGCCGAGCGCGCCGAGGCCGACTGGAAGGACTTCCTGACGCCGGAGCGGATCGCCGTCGGCATGGTCGAGCACGTCTGGGACGGCGAGCAGGACGGTCGCCGCACCGTGCTCGAGGTGCGGTCCACGCCCGAGTTCCTCCCGGGTCTGCACCTGTTCGTCGTGCGCGACATCACCCAGCACCGGATCACCGAGGAGCAGCTGCGCCAAGCGCAGAAGATGGAGGCGGTCGGGCAGCTGGCGGGCGGGATCGCGCACGACTTCAACAACCTGCTGACGGTGATCGCGGGCTACGGGGAGATCGCGCGGCGGCGGATCGGCGCCGGTCCCGGCTCGGGGGAGCTGGAGGAGATCGTCCGCGCCGCCGGCCGTGCGGGCGACCTGACGAAGCAGCTGCTGGCGTTCGCCCGCCGCCAGGTGCTCGAGCCGGTGCTGCTGGACGTCAACGCGGTCGTCGCGGGGCTCGTGCCGATGCTCTCGCGGCTGATCGGCGAGGCGATCGAGATCGCGATGCTGGCCGGCCGCGAGCTCCCGCCGGTGCTGGCCGACCGCGCCCAGCTCGAGCAGGTGGTCATCAACCTCGCCATCAACGCGCGCGACGCGATGCCCGCGGGCGGCACGCTGGCGATCGAGACCTCGGTGGCGGAGGACCACGTGCGGCTCGCGGTCTCCGACACCGGCACGGGGATCGACCCCGGGTCGCTCGAGCGGATCTTCGAGCCGTTCTACACGACCAAGGACGTCGGGCTCGGAACGGGGCTCGGGCTCGCGACCGTGCACGGGATCGTCAGCCAGTCGGGCGGGCACGTCGAGGTGCGCTCAGAGCACGGGCTCGGGTCGACGTTCACCGTCTTCCTGCCCGCGGCGGCGGGCGTGCGGGCGCCCGCGATCGAGCCGCCGCAGCCCCGGCCGCGGCACGGCGGCCACGAGACGCTGCTGCTGTGCGAGGACGAGGCCGGTGTGCGCAAGCTCGTCGAGGTCGTGCTCAGCGGCGCCGGCTACACGGTCCACGCGGCCGCGCATCCGGACGAGGCGCTGGCCATCGCGGGTCGCTGCGGCGGCGCGATCGACGCGCTCGTCACCGACATCGTGATGCCGGGCATGTCCGGGCTCGAACTCGCCGAGCGCCTGGCACCGATCCGCACGCTGTTCATCTCCGGCTACTCGGCCGAGGCTTTCGAGCGCGCCGGTGGCCTCCCGGCGGGCAGCTCGTTCCTGGAGAAGCCGTTCGACCATGGCGCGCTGCTGGCGGAGGTCCGGTCCCTGCTGGACTCCGCGCGCCCCATAGAGTCCCGCCCATGATCGACGAGAGCACGGATCTGGGGGCGCTGGTCGGGCGCCACCTGCGCGACGACCGCATCGTCTGGCTGACGACCGTCACGCCCGGCGGCTCCCCGGTGCCCAGCCCGGTGTGGTTCTGGTGGGACGGGGACAGCACGGTGCACGTGTTCTCGTTGCCCGATACCGCCCGCACCCGCAACATCGAGGGCAACGCGAAGGTGTCGCTGAACTTCGCGGGCGACGGCTCGGGCGGGGACATCGTGATCCTCTCGGGCGTCGCGTCGCTCACCGCGGACGGTCCGGGCGCCCACGAGTTCCCGGGCTTCGTGCGCAAGTACGGCTGGGGCTTCGAGCGGTTGCGGATCACCCCCGAGCAGTTCGCGACGCGCTACTCGATGCCGGTGCGGATCCGCTTGACCAAGGTGCGAGGGCACAAGTGACGGACGCCGTCCGCGTGGCGGCGGGCCCGGACGACGCGGCGGTCGTCGCCTCGCTCCTGATGGCCTTCCGCGACTGGATGGGCTACGCGCCGCCGGAGGTCGAGACGGTCCCCGCGACGGTCGCGCGGCTGATCGAGGACCCGAACACGGTGTACCTGCTGGCCGGCGACGCCGGGTTCGCGCAGGTGCGCTTTCGTCTGAGCGCCTGGACCGGCGTCGAGGACTGCTGGCTGGAGGACGTCTTCGTGCGCGAGTCCGCTCGCGGCACCGGGCTCGGGCGGGCGCTGGTGGACAAGGTCCTCGCCGTCGCCCGCGAGCGCGGCTGCAAGCGGGTCGAGCTCGACGTGCAGTCCGACAACGCCGGCGCCCGCGCGCTCTACACGTCGGTCGGGTTCTCCGACACGCCGAAGGGCCCGGTCCACACCTACTTCATGAGCTGCCGGCTCGACGACAGCAGCGCGGCGTAGGTGATCAGGCACAGCGCCAGCGCGAGTGGCACCGCGGTGTAGACGCCGAGCCCCGGCGCGGCGAGCGCGACCGTCACGGTGAAGACCAGGTAGGCGCGCAGCCCGCCGATCAGGCCCCGCAGCGCGGTCGCGGCGGACCGCGGGCCGCGGGTGCGGACGAGCAGGACCGCGAACGCCGTGCTCAACGCTGGGAACGCGCCGATCGCGCCCGCCGCCGCGGGCCCGGCGAGCTCCGCCGTGGTCAGCGCCGCGGCGACCATGACGAGGGCGGCCGCGGCACCGACCGCGGTCGCGCCGCGCATCGGGCCAGAGCGCGCCGGAACTAAGGGGTCTGACCCCTTAACGCTGCGTTCGCATGAAAATGCCTGCTCAGAGCGATTTCGCAATGTTGAGGGGTCTGACCCCAGGGTGAGGGCCGGGATGGCGAGGACGATGGCCAGCGGGGTTGGGAGCGGGGCGAGAAGCAGCGAGCCGAGGGCGAAGGCGGAGGCGCCGGCGAGGACGCCGAGGGCGGCGCCGCGGCGTTCGACGACCGCGGCGAAGGCGAGTGCGAACGCGACTTGGGCGACGACGTGGGCGGCGGCGCCGGCGGCGAGGGTCGCGCCGGCGTCGGCGCCGAGCTCGGCGCCGACGGCGAGCAGGATGACCGAGAGGGCGACCGGCATGGCGGCCATGGCGCCGGCGACGGCGGCGCCGAAGCGGCGCTCGGCGGCCGATACCGCGAACATCAGGGAGGGAGCGGCGACGAGGGGAACGAGGACCATGTCCTTTCACCCTCGGTGACGCGACGCGTTATTTCCAGCGACGGTTTCACACGGAAAAGCGTGAGATAATCCGAACGATGGAGCTTCGACGGCTGCGGCTGCTGCACGAGTTCTCGCGCCGTGGGACGGTCGCGGCGGTCGCCGAGGCGCTCAGCTACAGCCCGTCGTCGGTCTCGGTCCAGCTGGCCGAGCTCGAGCGCGAGGCGGGGACGCCGCTGCTGCGGCGCGTCGGGCGCACGCTGGAACTCACGCCCGCCGGGGTCCGCCTCGCCGAGCACGCGGCGCAGGCGCTCGCCGCGGACGAGGCGGTCCTCGCCGAGCTGGCGCGCCTGAGCGGCACGCCACGCGGCACCGTGCGGATGACGTTCGTGCAGACGCCGGCGCTCGCGCTGCTCTCCACCGCCCTGCGCGAGCTGGCCGAGACCGCGCCCGAGCTGCGTGTCGAGGTCACCCATCGCGAGACCGCGCCCGCGATCGCGTCACTGCGTTCCCGCGAGGTCGACCTCGTGGTGGGCATCGACTACGACCCGGTCCCCGTCCCCCGCCACCGCGACGTCGACCGCGAGGACCTGATCCGCGAAGCCGTCCTGCTCTGCGTCCCGACCGACCACCCGGCCGCCGCCGCCCCAGGCCCGATCTCGCTCGCCGCCTTCGAGCACGCCGCTTGGGCGGCCGACTTCCCCGGCAGCGGCCATCGCACCGCGCTCGAGCATCTCTGCAACGGCCTCGGCGGCTACGCGCCCGACATCGTCCACCACACCGACGACGCCCTGATCCTGCGAGCGCTCGTCGCCTCCGGCCGCGCGGTGACGATCCTCGCCGCCCTGATCGCCGCCGCGACCCCGCAGGTCGCCGCCCGCCCGATCGCCGAGGGCGCCGTGCACCGCACGATCTTCACCGCCGCCCGCGCCACGACCGTCGACGCGCCCGCGATCCAGGCCGTTCGCACCGCCCTGCGTCACGCCGCGGACGCCGCCACCCAGGGTCGTGAGGACGTCACGCTGCTCGCGGACTAGGCTTGCCCACGTGTCGTTGGTCCCGGGGCCGGAGTACGACCGCGCGAAGCTGATCGGCGGAGTGGTGCACTTCGGTGTGGGCGGCTTCCATCGCGCGCACCAGGCGATGTACCACGACCGCCTGCTCAACGCGGGCAAGGGGTTCGAGTACGGGATCGTCGGCGTCGGGGTGATGCCGCAGGACCGGGCGATGAAGGACGCGCTCGAGCGCCAGGACCACCTCTACACGCTCGTCGTCAAGCACGCGGACGGGACGTACGAGCCGCGGGTGATCGGGTCGATCGTCGACTACCTGTTCGCGCCCGACGACCCCGAGCGCGTGGTCGAGCAACTGGCGGCGCAGACCACGCGGATCGTCTCGCTGACGGTCACCGAGGGCGGCTATGAGCCCGACAACGTCGTCTTCCGCTACATCCTCGACGCGCTGGCGCTGCGCCGCGAACGAGGCCTCGAGCCCTTCACGGTGATGTCATGCGACAACCTGCCCGGCAACGGGCACCGGACGCGCCAGGTGTGCCTGGAGCTCGGGGGACCGGGGGCGATCGAGGGCGTCGCGTTCCCGAACGCGATGGTCGACCGGATCACGCCGCAGACGACCGACGCCGACCGCGCCGAGGTCAAGCAGCGCTTCGGCATCGAGGACGCGTGGCCCGTGGTCTGCGAGCCGTTCACGCAATGGGTGCTGGAGGACCACTTCACGCTCGGCCGGCCGCCGTACGAGGAGGCCGGTGCGCAGTTGGTGGCCGACGTCGAGCCGTACGAGCTGATGAAGCTGCGGCTGCTCAACGCGTCCCACCAGGCGCTCTGCTATTTCGCCTACCTCGACGGCTACCGGCTCGTCCACGAGGCGGCGCAGGATCCGCTGTACCGCACCTTCCTGCGGGATTACATGGACCGCGAGGGAACGCCGACGCTGCCGCCCGTCCCCGGCGTCGATCTCGACGACTACAAGACGACGCTGATCGAGCGATTCTCCAATCCGGAGGTCCGCGACACGGTCGCCCGCCTGTGCGCCGAGTCCAGCGACCGGATCCCGAAGTGGCTGCTCCCCGTCGTCCGCCACAACCTCGAGCACGACGGCGAGATCGAGCGCAGCGCCGCCGTCGTGGCCAGCTGGGCGCGCTACGCCGAGGGCACGGACGAGCAGGGCGAGCCGATCGCGGTCGTCGACCCGCTCGCGGACCGCGTGATGGTCAACGCGCAGGACGGCGGGTTCCTCGAGGACGCGGAGCTCTTCGGCGACCTCGGCGCCAACCACCGCTTCCGGTCGGCGTTCGACGAGGCGCTGAACTCACTGCACGAACACGGCGCCCGCAAGACGCTCGAGCGCTACCAGAGCGTGTAACCGCCGTCGAGAACGACCACCGAGCCGGTCATGAAGCTCGACGCGTCCGAGGCCATGAAGACGACCGGCGGCCCCAGCTCCTCCGGCAGCGCGTAGCGTCCCATCGGCGGGTCGTCGACCCACAGCGGCTTGAACTTCGGGTCGTCGACCGGTGCCATCTCGGTCTTCACATAGCCGGGCGCGAGCGCGTTGACGCGCACGTTGTGCGGCGCCCACTCCGCCGCCAGCGACTTCGTCAGCTGATGCACCGCCGCCTTGGACGCGTTGTACGCGGGCTGCCACTGCGGCCGGTTGACGATCTGCGCCGAGATCGAGCCGATGTTGACGATCACCCCTCCCCCGCGCTCGATCATCTGCTCGCCGACGACCCGCGAGCAGTTCCAGACGCCGTCGACGTTGACGTCCCACACGGACCGCCACTCGTCGTCGGGCACCTCGAGCGCCGGCCGGTGGTAACAGACGCCGGCGTTGTTGACCAGCACGTCGATCGGGCCGACCTCGGCGACCATCGCGCGCACGCTGTCGACGTCGGTCACGTCGGTGATCACGCCCTCGCTGCGCGACGCGATCACCACCTCGGCGCCGGCCTCGCGGAGTGCCGTCGCGACGGCGGCGCCGATCCCGCGGCCGCCGCCGGTGACGACGGCGCGTTTGCCGTCCAGGCGGAACGAGTCCATGACCGTCATGCAATGGAGTATCCCGCCGGAACAACGGGAATTGGCAGACGAGGGCGAAATACGCAACGCTGTGAGCTGACAGTGTCGAGGATGGGGGAGTGAAGCGGGATGGCCGAGATCACGTTCCAGAACGTGTGGAAGCGGTACCCGGATGGCTTCGAGGCCGTCAAGGACATGAATCTCGAGATCGGCGACGGGGAGTTCATGATCCTCGTCGGCCCGTCGGGCTGCGGGAAGTCGACAGCGCTGCGGATGGTCGCGGGTCTGGAGGACATCACCGACGGTGAGTTGGTCATCGGCGGCGAGCGGGTCAACGAGCTCGCCCCGCGCGACCGCGACATCGCGATGGTCTTTCAAAACTACGCGCTGTACCCGCACATGACCGTGCGCGAGAACATGGGCTTCGCGCTCAAGCTGGCCAAGGTCAACAAGTCAGAGATCGACAAGAAAGTCGACGAGGCCGCCGAGATCCTCGAGCTCGGCTCACACCTGGACCGCAAGCCCGCCAACCTCTCCGGCGGCCAGCGCCAGCGCGTCGCGATGGGCCGCGCGATCGTGCGCGACCCGAAGGCGTTCCTGATGGACGAGCCGCTCTCCAACCTCGACGCCAAACTCAGAGTGCAGATGCGCACCCAGGTCGCGCGCATCCAGCAACAGCTCGGCACCACGATGCTCTACGTCACCCACGACCAGACCGAGGCGATGACCCTCGGCGACCGCGTCGCCGTCATGCGCGCCGGCATCATCCAGCAAGTCGACACGCCCAAGGTCCTCTACGAAGACCCGATCAACCTCTTCGTCGCCGGCTTCATCGGCTCCCCCGCGATGAACTTCGTCCCCGCGCGCCTGGAGGAGAACAAGGTCCGCCTCCCCTTCGGCGACGCGCCGATCCCCGCCGGCGTGACCACCGACAAGCGCGAAGTGATCGCCGGCATCCGCCCCGAGCACTTCGAGGACGCCGCCTACGGCGACGACATCGTCGACGGCCTGCGCTTCAAGACGACCGTCGACGTCGTCGAGTCGATGGGCTCCGAGCTCTACGCCTACTTCGACATCAAGGGCGCCGAGGACCTGCACTCCGAACAGCTGGACGAGCTCGCCGCAGACGCCGGCATGGACGACGTCCCGGGCGGCGGCGCCTCGCACGTGGTCGCTCGCCTCGACGCCCGCTCCCAGGCCGAGCACGGCAAGGAGGTCGAGGTCGTCCTCGACACCTCGCAGATCAAGCTCTTCGACACCGACGGCGGCCGATCCCTCACGACGAAACGCTGACCACCTGGTCGGGGGCGTTCCGGCTGAACAGCGTCCCCGTCTGCGTGAACGGAGTGCTGGTGAAGAGCCCGCCGCCCCGGCGGGTTCCGCCGATCAGCCGGTTGGCCGTGATCGCCACGTGGTCGAGCGTCAACTCGACCGGCGGGCCTGACAGGGCGACGCCGTTCCAGACGCCGCCGCCCTCGGTCCGGCCGGCCGCTTGGACGCTGTTGTCGTGCACGAGCGTGCGGCGCAGCGTGAGGAGGCTGTTGTTGAAGACGCCGCCGCCGCGTGCGACGGCGTCGCCGGTGCGGGTGATCGCGGTCGCCTGGTTGCCCGCGACGACACTGTCGGTCATCACGACCGGCTTCGGATCGCCTTCGAAGGTGAAGACCGCGAGCGCGCCGTAGATCGCCGCCAAGCCCTGCGTGGTGCGCTGGACGGAGACGTTGCGGGTGAGGGCGGTGCGGGTCAGCGTGCCGCCGCCGTCGAGCTCGACCGCCCCGCCCGCGTCGCCCGTGTCCTCGGTGCTGGTGGCGACCCCGGTCAGGCGGTTGGCGTCGATCACCGTGTCGGAGATCGCCGCCGGTCCCTGCAGCAGCATCGCGGAGTTGAACGCCAGCGGTGCGCCGACCGGGTCGACGGCGGAGATCTCGTTGCGCGAGATCGAGCTGCGGTCGATCGTCGCGCTGACGCTCGGGTCGGTGTGGATCGCGCCCGCGTGGGCGTTCATGTCGATGTTGGCGTCGCCGACCTTGGCCGGCAGCGTGCTGGTCAGGTCGGCCACGTTGTCGTCGATCCGCGAGTCGCGGACGGTCAGCGTCCCACCGGTGACGAACAGGCCGCCGCCCTCGGCGAAGCGGCCGTGGGGTGGGACGGCGACGGCGCGGTTGTCGCTGACGACGCTGTGGTCGAGCGTAAGGCTGCCGGCGCCGCTGGAGATGCCGCCGCCGTCGGCGTCCGAGCTCAGAGGCCCGCCGGCCTGGTTGCCGGTCACACGCGTGCGGACCAGGGTCAGGTTGCCCCAGTTGTCGATCCCGCCGCCGGAGCCGAGCCCGAACCGGCACGGGCCGCCCGGGCAGACCGCGCGGATGCTCGACACCGTCTGCCCGTTCGCGGCGCGGTTGCCGGTGATGACGCTGTCTGTGATCGTCACGGTCGCGGGCGCGATGTCGTCCGGCGGCGGGCCGATCTCGACGCCGCCGCCGAGCGCCGTGCCCTTGACGTAGTCGGGCCCGCACAGCGGGCCGCAGTAGTCGCTGGCGGTGGTCACGCCGCCCGTGATCGTCACACCGTCGATCGAGACGGCCGCAGGGGCGTCGATCCGCACGACCGGGCCGCCGCCGCGGATCACCGACCCGTTGCCGATCAGCGCCAGGCTGTGGTCGATGTGGATCGGGCCGGCGTACGTGCCGCGGGTCAGGCGGATCGTGTCGCCCGGCTTGGACTGGTCGATGCGGGCCTGCAGCGAAGGCGCGGCCTGTGCCGCGGGGGCGAAGGCGAGCGCCGCCGCGAGCGCGATGAACGGAGTGGGCTTCATGGTCAGGCGACGCTAAGCGGCGGCGTGCGGCGCGGAAACAGGTCCCGCACCGAACCTCCGTCAGGGTCTGCCCTGATCTATCCGCGCAGGTAGGTGAGCACGGCGAGGACGCGGCGGCTGCTGTCCGAGGACTCGAGCAGGCCGAGCTTGATGAAGATGTGGCGCACGTGGCTCTCGACCGTCTTCGGGCTCAGGAAGCAGAGCTCGCAGATGCGCTTGTTCGAGTGGCCTTCGGCCATCAGGCCCAAGATCTCCCGCTCTCGCGCGGAGAGCTCGTCGAGTGGCCCCGGCTCGCGGACGCGGTTGAGCAGGCGGTTGACGATCGCGGGATCGAGCACGCACTCCCCGTGACTGATGCGGCGCAGGGCGTCGCCGAGCACGCCGGGGTCGCCGACGCGCTCCTTGAGCAGATAGCCCGTACCCGCCGGGTAGTCGGCGAACAGCGCCGCGGCGTAGCGGGCGTCGAGGTAGCTCGAGAGCAGCAGCACCGCCGTCTGCGGGTGATGCTTGCGGATCTCGGCCGCCGCCTTGAGGCCCTCGTCGGTCTGCGTCGGCGGCATCCGGATGTCGACCAGCGCCGCATCCGGGCGCTCGCGCGCGATCAGCCGGAGCAGCGCCTCGGGCTCCTCGGCCTCGCCCACGACCTCGAAGTCGCGGTCGGCGAGCAGCCGCGCCAGGCCGGCGCGCATGAGCGCCATGTCCTCGGCGATCACGATCCGCACGGCAGCCTCCCTTCCGCACCGCCGGACGCGATCGCGAGCGTGCCGCCGAGCGCCTCGAAGCGGTCGGCCGCATCCTGCAGGGCGGGCAGCGCGACGCCCGGGAGCGCGATCCGCGCGCTCACCTGCTCCGCGTCGCGCTCGACCGTGATCCGGACCGCGCGGCCGTCGCCGTGCCGTTCGGCGCACCGCACGCCGTCGAGGATCAGGCGGTAGACCGCGGATTCAAGGCTCGGGTGCAGGCGGTTGTGCGGCATCGCCTCGATCTTCAGCGGCACCGCCGCCTCGTCGGCGAGCTCGAGCGTCGCCGACTCCAGGCCGGCATCCGTGAGCGCGGCGGGATGGATGCCGTGCGCGAGCGCCCGCAGATCCGCCAGCGCTGCCTTGACCTCATCGCGAGCGCGGTCGTCGAGGGTCATCGACAGCGCGATCAGCCGCTGCTGGGCTCCGTCGTGGAGGTCGCGCTCGATCCGGCGGCGCTCGGCGTCGCCGACCTCGACGATGCGCCGGCGCGAGGCCGCGAGTTCGCTCAGCTCGGCCCTGACGCGGGCGCGCAGCGAGGCGTGCTCGAGCGCCAGACCGGCGCCGCGAGCCGCGGCGGCGACGTGCTCGGCCGTGGCTTGGTCGTGGCGCAACTCGGCGATGACGTCCGCTCCGCGGGTGACCTGCGTGACGGCGCGGCCCGGACTCGCCGGCGCCGGACGTCCGTCGGCGTCGACCGCACCGGCCCCGTGCGGGAAGACGATCTCGAGGCCGGGATCGCCGAACGCGGCGCGCAGTCCCACGGGCGACGGGAGCGCGGCCGCGACGAGGTCGGCGATCCGGCGGCTCAACCGCCGCGCGCGGACGTACTCGAACGCGACCGTGCCCGCGGCTACAGCCAGCGCGGTGGTCTGGGCGAGCCAGAGGGTGCGAGTGGTCTCGTCGATCGTCGGCACGCCGTGGGTCGCGTTGACCGCGAACCCGGCCGCGCCGAGCAATGCGGCCGCGGCCGCCGCGGCCCGCCGCCGCAGCCCGAGGAGCCCCGCCGCGGCGCAGGTCAAGGCGGCGGCGTAGAGGCCGCTGTGGACGAGCGCGTCGTGCAGGTCGGCGTCGGAGACGACGAGCAGGAGGTTGCGCGGGCAGTCGAAGCAGCCCGTGGCCTCCGGGTCGAACGTCGCGGTCGCGAGCAGACCGAGCCAGCCTGCGGTGGCCGCGAGCGCCGCGACCGCGAGGGCGGGGGGCACCCGCGATCCGGCGCGTGCGGCCACGCCGGCCTGCGCCGGCGCGACGGACTCGCGGCCTCGGCGCGGCGCGCGCCGGTGCAGCAGCGCGGCGGTCGCGGCCAGCGCCGGCGCGGTCGCGCCGAGCGTCAGCGCGGCCGTGAAGGCGAGCGCGCCACCGGCCTCGGGCAGCGGCCAGGCGGCGAGAAACAGCGCGGGGCCGGCGGCGGCGAGTGCGATGCCGCCCCGGTCGCGGGGCGCCACGTACACGCCGGCCACCCAGGCGCCGAGGCCGGCGACGAGCATCAGCGCGAGCGCCGCGGCTTCACCGCCCGTCAGCGTGTCCGCCGGGTGGGCGCGCGCGTGGGCGGCCGCGGCGACCCCGAGGGCGGCGACGACGCATGTGGAGGGGATCCCCATGGCCGGGCGATCATCTCGCGTTTGACAGGGGCCAGTGCACCGGTTCAGGGTCTGCACTGATGACAGTCGGCGCGCGAGGCGCGAGCGTGAGACCATGAGAGCCCTCCTGAGCACCGCGGTCGTCTTCGCCGCCGTCGCGCTGGCCGGCTGCGCGAGCGCGTCCGACAAGACCGGCGGCCGCGTCACCGAGCACGTGACGCTGACGCTTCAGATGCCGGACGCGGGCGACCCGCTCGGCGAGCGCTTCGCCCAGCTCGTCACCGAACGCTCCGGCGGGAGCGTGCGCATACGGGTCGACGACCGGTTCCGCTACGACAGCCGCGATCCGGCGGCCGAGGTGCGGCTCGCGCAGGCGTTGCGCGCGGGCAAGGAGGACATCGGCTATCTGCCGGCGCGCGCGTGGGCCGTCGAAGGGCTGTCGGCGTTCCGCGCGCTGCTCGCCCCGTTCACGGTGACGACCTATCCGGCCGCGCAGGCGCTGGCGACCGGCCCGATCGCGCGCGACGCGCTCGCCTCGCTGCCGGACACCGTGATCGGGCTCGCGCTGGTTCCCGCCCAGCTGCGGCGGGTGATCGCGACACGCCCGCTGACGAGCCTCGGCACGTTCCGCGGGCTGCGGGTCCGCGTCATCGACAATCCGCAGTCGGCGCGCGACTTCACCGCGCTCGCCACCGACCCGGTCGAGGGCCTGCACGCCGACGACGTCAGCGAGTTGCTGCATTCCGGTGGCCTCGACGCCGCGGAGACCTCCCCGAAGCCCGTGCTCGACAACAGCTACGGGGTCGACGCGAAGTACCTGACCTCCTACGCGATCTTTCCGAAGTTCCAGAGCATCGTCATCGGCGCCCATGTGTGGAAGCGACTGTCTGACCGCCAGCGATCGGTCCTGCGGTCGGCGGCGCGTGACGTGGTGGCGGCGGCCGGGACCGAGATCCCACGCGATGAGACGTCGCAGCTCGCGCAACTGTGCCGGACCGGCGTGCGGGTCCTGGTCCCGACGCCGGCGGAGCTGGCGTCGCTGGCGAAGGCCGCCGAACCCGCCGCGGCTGAGCTGGACCCGAAGCTGCTCGCCGCGCTGCGCGCGCTGCCCGGCGCCGGGCCGCAGGCCGAGGCGACCCGGCTGCCGCAGGACTGTCGCTCGCCCGCGGCGCCGCACCGGCCGGCGGCGAAGGGCCCGCGCTTCCCCGAGGGCGTCTTCGTCACCCGTATCACCGAGGAGGACGAGCGCCGCGGCAACGTCACCAACGAGGACATGCTGCAGGATCTGACGATCCGCACCCGCATGCGCGACGGGCGCTGGTACCAGACGCTGGACCCGAACCCACCCGGCCAAGGTCCCTTCAGCGGCACCTACACCGTCGATGGCGACGAGCTGACGTTCGTGATGCTCGAGGCCAACGGACCGGTCGCGGCCCCCGAGACCCTCCGCTGGAGCTACTTCAACGGGCGGCTGCGCTTCGAGATCGTCGAGGTCGCCGACTCCGCCGGGCGCGTCATGTACGCAGCGCACCCATGGCGAAAGGTCGGCTGATCGCAGGAACCGTCGTGGCGCTCGGCGTCGCGGCCGAGCTGCTGGGAGGCGTGACGGCGCGCGGCCTCGCCGTGGCCGACCTGCTCACCGGCATCGCCGCCGGCCTGGGCGGTGCCTGGCTGCTGCGCCGCGCCGGCGCCACGGCGGACCTGGCGGTGGCGACCGCGGTCGCGTGGTTCGCCGGAACGCTCGACGGGAGTGCGAACGCGGCGCTCGACGCGATCGGCGGCGTCTGCGTGCTCGCCTATCGCGGGCCGCTGCTGCATTTGCTGCTCCGCGTGGTGGGTGGGCGTGTGGCGCGCGGCCTCGTCGTCGCGGCGTGGCTCGGCGCGTTCCTGCCGAGCACGGTGACGATCGCGGTGGCGGCCGCGACGGGCGCCGTGGCACTGGCCCACGCGCGGCGTGCGGGAGCGGACCGGCGCCGGGCGCTGCTCGCGGCCGCCGCCTGCGCCATCGCTCTCGCGGCGCTCTGGACCGCGGCGCTCGAGGGAGGCGGCAGCACGGCGCTGACGCTGCTCAACGACGGGCTGGTGATCGCGACCGTGTCCGTCGGGCTCGCCGCCGCGAGCGGCCTGTGGGCGCGGGCGGCGGCGAGCCGCCTCGTCGTGGCGCTCGACCGCGACCGCCACCCCGGCCGACCGGTCACCGCGCAGCTCGCCCGCGCCCTCGCCGACCCGGACCTCGAGCTCTGTTACGCCGTACCCGGCCTCGGGTGGGTCGACGAGCGTGGCCAGCCGGTGACCGAGCCCGACGGTCGGGTCGTCTCCCGTGCGGCGGCGCCCGGTGGAGCGGAGGTCGCACTGGTGCACGGCGGCACCGCCGACCCGCGGCTCGTGGCGGCGGCGACTGCGGCCGCGGCGCTCGCACTGGACTCGGCGCGGCTCGAAGCGGAGCTGCGGGCGACCGCGGCCGGGGTGCGGGCCTCCCGGCGCCGTTTGCTGACGACCGCCGACGACGAGCGGCGCACGCTCGGGGAACAGCTCGAGACGCGCGTCCTCGCCCGCTTGCGGCGGGTCGAGCCGCTGCTCGCCGACGACCGCGCCCGCGCCGAGCTTGAAGCGGTGCGGGGCGAGCTCGCGGCGCTCGGGACCGGGCTCTACCCGCCCGCGCTGCGCAACGGCACGGGGATCGCCGAGGCGCTGAACGAGCTGGTCGCCCGCGCGGTCGTCCCGACCGACGTGATCGTCGACGGCGAGGACGACCTGCCCGCCGGCCACCGCGCGGCCCTCTGGTTCGTCTGCGCCGAGGCGCTCGCCAACGTGGACAAGCACGCGGGAGCGGCGAGCGCGACCCTTCGGCTGCGCCTGTCCCCGCGCACGGTCACGCTCGAACTGGCCGACGACGGCCGCGGCGGCGCCGTGCCGCGGCGCGGCCTGCGCGGCATCGGCGACCGGGTCGAGGCCCTCGGCGGCCACCTCGAGATCACGAGCCCGCCCGGCGGCCCGACGGTCGTGACCGCCGTGATCCCGCGCTGACCGGAATTCGTCGACCGGCTCCTAGGCGGCCGCGACCAGCCGGTTCGCCTTGCGCCTGGCGAACAGCGCGCGGGCCAGGTAGAGCGGGGTCGGCGGGACCCAGCCGAGCTGCAGCGCCGTGCCGAGGTCGTCGCGGTTGGCCCAGTGCTCGATCACCTTGCCGTCGGCGATCCGCAGCCAGTGCGTCTGCGTGCTCGCGAACGTGCGGCCGGTGGGCGGGAAGGCCTGCTCGACCCGCGCGTGCTCGTCGTAGTCGAGGAACACCTGGGTGTGGCGGCCCTTCATCGTGCAGTGCACGACGACCATGTCGCCCTCGGCCACGACCTCGCCGATGTCCCAGTGCAGGTCCTCGAAGGCGTGGCGGAGCCACTCGGCGGTGGCGTAGCAGGCCTCCGGGCCGCGGCCGCGGGCCGCGGGCGGCTCGTCCTTGGCCTCATGGTTGAGGAACTCGGGGTGCAGGACCTCGCGGAACTCATCCAGCGTGCCGTTGCCCATCAGGTGGATGGAGCGCACGGCGAGCGCCTTGGCGTCGTCGATGTTCATGGCGCCGATGCTCCCGGGACAGCGGGTCCCTTCGCATCAGGGGCAGCACCTGATCTTTCACGACAACGCGCGTGAGACGTCGCCGCGCGCCTTGACGTCGAGCTTCTGGAAGACGTGGCGCAGGTGGGTGTCGACGGTGGCGGCGGTCACGAAGAGCTCCTGCGCGATCTGGCGGTTCGTCAGGCCGGTGGCGGCGAGCTGCGCGACGCGCCGTTCGGACGGAGTGAGCGCGTCGGCGCCCTGCAGGGCGAGCCGGCGGGGCCGCGCTCCGGTGGCCAACAGCTCCGTGCGGGCGCGGTCGGCGAGCGGGTGCGCGCCGAGGGCGTGGGCGGCGTCCATGCCTTGGCGGAGGGGTTCGCGGGCCTTGGCGCGTTCTCCTCGGCGTCTGCGCGCGGCGCCGAGGTCGATGCGGGCGCGGGCGAGCTCGAGCCGGTGCGGCGAGGGCTCGAGGAGTCCCACCGCGGTCTCGAGCGCGTCGAGGTCGCCGGTGATCAGGCCGACGCCCCGGTGCGCGGTGGCGATGGCGAGCGGCGTCCCCCAGCGGTGGGCGAGCTCGAGCTCCTCGGCCGCGAGCGCTTCGTCGTCGGACAGGATCGCCGCGAGCGAGCGCCAAGGCGGCACGGCGCGGCGGATGTTCAGGCGGGCGTAGCGGCGGCCGACCTCCTGCGCGTCGGCGAACGCGTCGTCCTGGCGACCCTGGAGCAGGCGGGTGCGGCTGCGCCAGTACAGCAGCAGGTTCATCACCTGGTGCTCCGGGAGCGTGTCGGCGAGGTCGTGGCGCTCGAGCAGCTCGTCCGCGCGCTCGAACTCCCCCTGCTCGGCGACGACCACCGCGAGCAGCCCCGCCGCCGACGCGATCACCGGTTCCGGCAGCGCCACCTCGGGACCGAGCTGGAGTGCTGCCTCGAGGTCGTCGCGGGCCGCGCCCAGCTCCCCGCGCTCGGCCGCGGCCCACGCCCGCATCGACAGCATCGAGGCGTGCTGCTGGATCAGGCCGCCGGCGCGCGCCCGGTCGAGCACCTCCGACGCGATCCGCTCCGCCTCGTCCAGTCGCGCCGCCCGGATCAGGTTCGACACGACGCCGGTCTCGGTCACCCGTGCGCCGTCCGCCACGGTGCGTTGCAGCAGCCCCGCGACGCGGGCGTGCTCGGCGGCGGTGTCGACCGGCGTGATCAAGGCCGCGGCCGCGATCGCCCACCGCTCCGCGGGCGTGTCGCCGCCGAGCGTCTTCGCGAGCGCCGTCAGCCGCTCGGGCTCGGCGCCGCCGATCCGCGGGTCCATCCGCGCGCAGTCGGCCGCGAGCGCGAGCAGCCGCAGCCCGAGCTCACGGTCGTCCGTCTCGACCTCGCGCACGACCGCGACCGCCTCCGCCCACCGGGTCTGGTCGGCGAGCATCGTCGCCAGTTCGAGCGCGACCTCCGCGCTGCCGGTCGCCTTCCACGCTTCCCGCAGCCGGTCAGGCCCCTCGACCGACCCGGCCGCGTGCTCGGCGCGCCCGAGCTCGAGCAGCAGCGGGACATCGTGTGGCTCCACGAGCGCGTGGCGCAGGTACGTGGCAGCCAGCTCCGGTGCTCCCTGGGCGGTCGCCTCCAAGGCGGCGGCGCGGAGGGTCTCGGTCGCCCAGGCGTCGTGCGCCGGCGGGGCGGCGAGGAGGTGGGCGGCGAGGACGCCCGGTGGGCGGCCGCGGGCGGCCAGCAGGTGGGCGGCGCGGGCGTGGGCCTCGCCGCGCTCGACGGCCGGGAGGCGGTCGGCCACCGCGGCGCGGATCAGCGGGTGGCGGAAGCGCAGCAGGGGGTCGTCCTCGAAGAGGTCGGCGGCGACGAGCTCCGCCGCGGCCGCACGCGCCGCGTCCTCTCCCACGCCGGCCAGCGGAGCCGCGACCGCGAGCTCCGCGCCGTCGCCGAGCACGGCGACCGCGGCGGCCAGCGGCTCGGCGGCCTCGCCCAGCGCGGCGAGCCGCAGCCCGACGCGCCGCCCGATCGAGACCACCGCGCCGTCGGCGAGCGCCTCCTCCACCAACAGCGCGTTGCCGGCGGTCACGTGGTGGATCTCCGCGATGAACGCCGGGTCGGCCCCGGGGCCGGCGAGCGTGGCGATCGCGTCGGCGGTCAGCGGCGCCACCGCGAGGGTCGACGCGGACGCGGCGATCGTGTCGAGGATCGTCCGGTCCTCGGCCGGGAGCGGCGGGCGGGCGGCGAGCAGCAGCACGACGCCGAGGTCCGCCACGCGGCGGGCGAGGAACGCGAGGAAGCGCAGGCTGAGGTCGTCCGCCCACTGCGCGTCGTCGACGCACACCAGCACCGGGCCGTCCCGCTCGGCGACCAGCCAATACAACGCGTGCAGCACGGCGAAGCGATCGCCCCCGGAGAGGAGGTCGTCGACGCGCCCGAGCAGCTGGCGGACGACGCCGAACGCGAACTCGTGCTCGAGCTCCGAGCCCGAGGCGGACAGCACCGTCATCCCCGACGCCGCCGCGCGGGCCTCCCGCAGCAGCGCGGTCTTCCCGAGCCCCGCGGCACCCTCGACGACCACGACGGACCCGCGGCCCTCGCGTGCGCCCGCCAGCGCCGCGGCCAGCCGCGCCAGCTCGTCCTCCCGCTCCAGCAGCCGCACGTCAGTCGCCGACGACGCCGCCGCCGTCGGGCAGCTTCCGGCGGGCGAACTCGCCGGGCGACGCTCCCGCGAACTGCTGGAAGTCGCGGACCATGTGGGCCTGGTCGTAGTAGCCGCAGCGCGCGGCGATCTCCGCCCACCCGGGTCCGCCGCCCACCAGGGACACCGCTCTTTGGAACCGCAGGATGCGACCGAGGAGCTTCGGCGACACGCCCACCTGCTCGCGGAACCCGGCGGCGAGGTGCCGGCGGCTGCAGCCGATCTCCGCGGCGAGCGCGTCCACCCGCACCGTCCCGCCGCTCGCCCGCAGCCGGCCCAGCGCGCGGGTCACCGACGGGACGGGCGACAGCGCATCGTCGAGCCGCTCGAGGAGGAAGTCGTCCAGCAGCGCGAACCGCTCCTCCCAGCCGGAAGCGCCCGCGAGCGCCTCCCACAGCAACAGCCCCGCCCGGCCGAACAGCGCGTCGAGCCCGACCACCCGCCCCGCGAGCTCGTGCATCGGCACCCGCCACAGCAGGTGCGCGCCGACCGGGGAGAAGTCGATCTGCACGCCGCGCTGCGCGCCCACGGTCTCGCTCACCGCGAACGTGTCGTACATGCCCGCCAGAAAGCCGAACGCCTGATCCGTCCACCCGTCATATGGAGACAAGACGCGAATCGGGGCGCCGAAATTCACGATCGCGACAACTCGGTCCGACGGGAGCTCGCGGCGGCGCACGAACGAGCTGGTCCGCTCGTCGTACGCGCAGTAGCCGAGCACGTGGCCGCCCAGCCGCGGGTCCGGCGCGCCGTGGACCATCTCCCACCGGTCGCGCTCGGACTCGTGGCGGACGATGCGGGCCATCACACAGGCGGCTGGTGGAGTCCGAACGAGGACCCCTGGTCGTCCTTGCAGAACTTGAAGCGCCCGAACCGCCGGATCGACTCCTCGGTCTCCTCCGAGCCCATGTCCGGGAGGATCTCGCCGCCCAGCGTCTTGACCCGCTCGATCGCCGCGTCCATGTCGTCAACGGCGAAAAACAGATACGGGCCGCCGCCGGCGTCGCCGGGATGCATTCCGCCGCGAATGTTCGGCGTCTGCAGCATCCAGCCGTTCCCGGACGGCCCGGTCTCGAACCCCCAGCCGAACAAGCCCTCGTAAAACGCACGCCCAGCAGGGCTTTCGCCGACGCCGAGCTCGAAGAAGCTGATCGCTCCGTGCACTGTGCTCATGGTCGCAAACGTACGTCCTGGGATCCGCGAAATCTTGGACGAATGAGAGGTGTGAAAATCTCGACCTTTGAGCACTGGCGTTTCGGCCGTTCCGTTGGCACTCTTCCGCGCCATGGAGACGTATCGGTCGATCGTGATCGTCCCGTCCAGGACGATCGACAAGTTCCACGAGCCCGCGGCGGAGACGCAGGCATACGAGGAACGGCTGCTGTGTCTCCTGCTGATGCTCAGAGATCCGGGGCTACGGGTGGTCTACGTGACCTCGTCGCCCGTGGCGGAGCCGATCCTCGACTACTACCTGTCGCTTCTCGGGCCTGAGCTGGCGCTCGACGCCCGCGACCGGCTGACGATGATCAGCGCCGACGACGCCTCCGTGCGCCCGCTCTCGGCCAAGCTGCTCGAGCGCCCGCGCCTGCTCCGGCGCATCCGCTCGACGATCCCGGACATCGAGCGCTGCCATCTCGTCCCGTACGTCTCGACCGAGCTCGAGCACGCGGTGGGCGACGCGCTGGGCATCCCGGTCCACGGCGCCGATCCCGGCCTGGCCTACCTGGGCACGAAGAGCGGCTCGCGCGAGCTGTTCGAGCGCGCCGGCGTGCAGCACCCGCTGGGCGTGGAGCGGATCACCGGCCGCGCCGACGCCGTCAAGGCGATCGCCCGCCTGCGTGCCGCCAAGCCGGAGCTCCAGCAGGTCGTCGTCAAGCTCGACGCCGGCGTGTCCGGCGAGGGCAACGCGATCGTCGAGCTCGCCGGCCTGCCCGCGCCCGGGTCGCGCTACGAGAAGCACCGCATCGGCCTGCGCTTCGACGCCATGCAGCTGGAGGCGACCGGCGTGCCGATGGCGGTCTACCTCGAGCGCCTGTCGCACGGCGGCGTGGTCGAGGAGCGCATCCAGGGCCTCGAGCTGCGCAGCCCGAGCGTCCAGCTCGAGCTCTCCCCCGGCGCGCCCGCGCGGATCGTCTCCACGCATGATCAGATCCTGTCCGGCCAGCGCTATCTGGGCTGCCGGTTCCCGGCCGAGCCCGCGTATGCGCGGGCGATCACCGAGAGCGCGCGGCGGGTGGGCGCTGCACTCGTCGAATCCGGCGCGCGGGGCCGTGCGGGAATCGACTTCGTCGTCGCGCGCGACGAGACCGGTGTCTGGAACGCGTACGCGATCGAGGTCAACCTGCGCAGCGGCGGGACGACGCACCCGCTGGCGGCGCTGGAGCTGCTCTCCGGCGGCTACTACGACGCGGACACGGCGATCTTCACCGCCCCCTGCGGCTCCCCGCGGCACTACGTCGCGACCGACCACCTCGAGTCCCCGCGCCTGCGGGACCTCGGCCATGGCGGTCTGCTGCGGCTCGCCGCGCTGCCGCGGCTGGCGGCGGACGGCTGCGGCGTGGTGTTCCACATGCTGAGCGCGATCGACGAGCTCGGCCGCGTCGGGCTGACCGCGATCGGCACGACCGCCGCCGACGCCCAGAGCCGCTTCGAGCAGGTGCAGGCACTGCTGCTCGACGGCGTCGGGGAGTACGCCGTAGCCTGAGGCCCTTGCGGGCTCGATGGATCTGCGCGGCCGTCGCGGTCGCGCTCGCCGGATGCGGCGGCTCTTCCAAGCACCAGGAGAAGCCGCCGCCGAAGCGCACGCCGACGGCGACCCCGAAGCCGAAGACGACCGCCGCCGCGGTGGCGGCGCGCTCGCACGTCCCGGTCCTCTGTTACCACCAGATCCGCCCCCGGACGGGTGCCGACAGCGCGACCGATCGCCAGTACATCGTCAGCCCGTCGGTCCTCGACAAGCAATTTCAGGCGCTGGCGGACGCCGGCTACACGCCGATCAGCGGCGAGGACTATGTCGCCCACATGGCGCGCGGGGCGAAGCTGCCGCGCAAGCCGATCCTGCTCACGTTCGACGACGCCTCCGCGGGCCAGTACACGCAGGCGCTGCCGATCCTCCGCAAGCACCACTTCCGCGCCACCTTCTTCGTGATGACCGTGGTGTTGGGCAAGCCCGGCTGGCTGACCAAGGGCCAGGTCCGCGCGCTCGACCGCGCGGGGATGACGATCGGCGCCCACACCTACGACCACAAGGCGGTCCCGGAGTACACGACCGCCGACTACAAGACCCAGTTCACGGACCCGGGCCGCGAGCTGCGCAGGATCGTCGGCCACAAGGTCGAGCTCTTCGCGTACCCGTTCGGCTCCTACTCCTCCGACGCGATCCAGCCGATGTTCAGCGCCGGCTACCGCGCCGCCTTCCAACTCTCCGACAAGCTCGACAAACAGCACCCACTCTGGTCGATCCGCCGGATCATCGTGCCCGAGCTGACGGGCAAGCAGCTCTTGCGCGAGATCCGGCGCGATTTCTAAAGGGGCCTGACCCCTTTAGGTTCGGACGGAGTAGACGGGCGGGAGGTGGGTCGCCGCGGTGAACCAGGTGGCGCCCGCGTCGGGGGAGCCGAAGACGTCGCCCGAGGTCGCGCCGAAGTAGAGCTCCAGCGCGTCGCCCTCGCCGCGGCGGTCGAAGGCCTCGCGCAGGATGGTCAGGTAGGCGTGCTCGGCCGGCAGGCCCTCGCCGCGGGGCGCCCACGTCTCCCCCGCGTCGCGGGTCTCGTAGACGCGGACGTGGCCCTCGCAGGTGACGCGGTCCATGTCGGCCTTGAGCGGGATCACGTAGGCGCTGTCCGGGTCGGCCGGGTCGACGACCAGCGGGAAGCCGAAGTCCGACGGCAGCCCGGCGCCGATCTCCGTCCACGACTCGCCCGCGTCGTCTGAGCGGTAGACGCCGCCGTGGAACTGGATGAACATCCGCTCCGGCCGCCGCGGCGCGCGCTGGAGGTCGTGCACGCACAGGGTGAGCGTGTTCTCCTGCTGCTCCTGCGGGAGGTAGCGGGCGCCGAGGCCCTTGTTGCCGTGCCGCCACGTCTCACCGCCGTCGTCGGTCAACCACACGCCGACTGCCGACAAGGCCAGCGCGAGCTTGCCCGGCTCATTCGGCCATGGCGCGATCGAGTGCAGGCAGAGCCCGCCGCCGCCCGGCTGCCAGTCCGGCCGCGTCGGGTGCTCGAACAGGCTGCGCACCAGCTCCCAGTTGAGCCCGCCGTCGATCGACTTGAACAGCACGCCGGGGTCGCCGCCCGCGTAGAGCTCGCCGTCGGCCTCCCCCGGGACGATCACCCAGATCCGCGCGAGCGCCTCCTCGCCGCCCTCCGGCAACGCCAGGCCCCGCGCCTGCTCCCACTCCCCGCCGGCGTCGTCGGCGACGAAGATCTTCGGTCCGTAGAACGGGTTGATGACGCCCGCGAGGATGCGCCCCGTGCGCGGGTCGCGCATCGCGTACTCGACCGGCTCGCCGGCGAACGCGCGCGCCGTGACCTCGAACGGCTCCCCCGGCTCACCCTCGAGCACGAAGAGGCCCTTCTTCGTTCCCACGAGCAACTCGGTCATGCGCATCCTCCTGAGATCGCGGGAAGGACGTCGACGCAGTCGTCCGGCGCGATCGCCGTCTCCTCCCCGCCCCTCTCGCCGTTGACGAAGACGTTGATGTGGCGGCGGATCCGGCCGCGTTCGTCGAGGATCCAGCCGTGCAGCGCCGGCCGCTCGCGCTCCAGCGCGCCGAGCAGCTCAGCGATGGTGTCGCCCGCGACGGGGAGCTCTCCTCCCCCGGCGAGCGTCTTCAGCGGTCCGCGCAGGCGGACGAGTGCCATGGAGTGCATTCTCCACAGTTGGACTCGCGCCGGGCGCGAAAGTCATCGCTGCCGGCTAAAGGAGTGCTTTGAGGTCGTCGCGCAGGGCGCGCAGCCCGTCCGCGTCGAGCGAGGGGTTCGCGGTCTCGTTCATCCCGCGCTGGATCTCCTCGGGGATCAGCAGCGTGCCCATCCCCATCGACTCCATCACCCGCTCCATCAACCCTTCGATCTCCGAGCGGAGACCATTCACGTCCTCCTCCATACAGAGGACTATCTCAGAGCGCTTGGACCTCGGACAAGATGTCCGACACCGACGTCTTGGCGTCGCCGAAGAGCATCGCGGTCTTGGGGTCGTAGAAGAGCGGGTTGTCGATGCCGGCGAACCCGCTGTTCATCGAGCGCTTGAGGACGATGACGCTGCCGGACTTGTCGACGTCGAGGATCGGCATGCCGTAGATCGGCGACTCGCGGACCGTGCGGGCGGCCGGGTTGGTGACGTCGTTGGCGCCGATCACCAAAGACACGTCCGTGCGGGCGAACTCGCCGTTGATGTCGTCCATCTCCTTGAGCTTGTCGTAGGGGACGTCGGCCTCGGCGAGCAGCACGTTCATGTGGCCGGGCATGCGGCCCGCGACGGGATGGATCGCGTACAGGACCTCGACGCCGCGCTTCTCGAGCTCGGTCGCGAGATCGGCGACCGCGCGCTGCGCCTGGGCGACCGCCATGCCGTAGCCGGGGACCACGACGACCAGGCGGGCGTAGGAGAGCTGGATCGCGACGTCCGCGGCGGAGGTCGAGCGCGCCGTCCCGCCGCCGCCCGGGGCGGTCAGCGCGCCGCCGCCCCCGGTCCCGACGCCCGCGAAGAACACGTTGGCGATCGAGCGGTTCATGGCGTCGGCCATCTGCTTGGTGAGGATCGAGCCCGACGCGCCGACGAGCATGCCGGCCACGATCAGCGCCGTGTTGTCCAGCGCGATGCCCGCCGCCGCCGCTGAAAGGCCGGTGAAGGCGTTCAAGGTCGAGATCACCACGGGCATGTCGGCGCCGCCGATCGGCGCCACCGCGAACACGCCGAGTGCGCCCGCGCTCAACAAGATGAGCCAGAAGAGCGCCTCGGAGTCGCTGCCGGCGGCGATGACGACCGCCGCCGCGACCGCGATGGCCAGCAGCGCCGCGTTGACCGCCTTCGGCGTCGCGATCCCGCCCTTCCACAGCTCCTGCAGCTTCAGGAAGGCGACGTTGGAGCCCCAGAAGGAGATCGAGCCGATGATCGCCGCGAACAGGATCGGGATCAGCGTCTCCAGCGGGAGATCGCTCTCCGAACGGAACTCGACCACCGAGATCAGCGCCACCGCCCCGCCGCCGACGCCATTGAACAGCGCGACCATCTGCGGGATCGCGGTCATCTTCACGCTGCGCGCGCTCGGGATGCCGACGGCGACGCCGATCGCCACGCCGATCACGATCAACAGCCAATCGCCGACGCCCGGCTTGAGCAGGGTCGCGCCCACCGCGATCGCCATGCCGACCGCCGCGACCTGGTTGCCGCGCACGGCCGTCTTGGGCCCGCGCAGCATCCGCAGCCCTGTGATGAACAGGGTGAACGCGACGATGTAGAGGAGGTTGATGAGGTCGTTACGACTCATCGCGCTCGGGCTTCTTCCCCTTGAACATTCCCAACATGCGGTCGGTGACGAGGAAGCCGCCGATCACGTTGATCGTGCCGAACGCGATCGCGATCACCAGCAGCAGACTGTTCAGGAAGCCCTCCGCCGGCCCGATCAGGATCAGGCCGCCGAGCACGACGATGCCGTGGATCGCGTTCGTGCCGCTCATCAGCGGCGTGTGCAGCGTGTTCGGCACCTTCGAGATCACCTCGAAGCCGACGAACGCGGCGAGCACGAGGATCGCCAGCTCGGTCAGCAGGTCCACTCAGACCACCTCTCCATCGCGCACCACGGTCGCGCCCTTGACCACCTCGTCCTCGAAGTCGAACCCGAGCTCGACGAGGCTGAGGATGTTGCGCGCGTACAGCGCGGACGCGTGCTCGGCCATCTCCGACGGCAGGTTGAGCGGGCCGACGATCTTCACGCCGCCGTCGGTCACGAACGTCTCCCCCGGCCGCGTCAGCTCGCAGTTGCCGCCCGCCTCCGCCGCCAGGTCGATGATCACCGACCCCGGCTTCATGCCCTCGACCGCGCTCGCCGGGATCAGCTTCGGCGCGGGCCGCCCGGGCACGAGCGCGGTGGTGACGATGACGTCGGACTTGCCCATCTGCACGCTCAGCGCATCCTGCTGGATCTGCTGCTCCTCCGGCGTCAGCTCGCGCGCGTAGCCGCCCTCGGCCTCCGCGTCGCCCAGGCCCTCGACCTCGAAGAAGCGCGCGCCCAGCGACTGGATCTGCTCCTTCACGGCGGACCGGATGTCGAACCCGGTGACGACGGCGCCGAGCCGGCGCGCGGTCGCGATCGCCTGCAGCCCCGCCACACCCGCCCCGAGCACGAGCACCTGCGCGGGCGGAACCGTCCCCGCCGCGGTCATGAACATCGGGAAGAAGCGCTCGAGCTCGGTCGAGGCGATCAGCACCGCCCGGTACCCCGACACCGTCGCCTGCGACGACAACGCATCCATCGACTGCGCGCGGCTGATCCGCGGGATCCGCTCCATCGCCAGCGCGGTCGCGCCCGTGGCGGCGATCGCCTTCAACCCCTCCGGGTCGCCGAGCGGGTTGAGGAAGCCGACGAGGATCGTCCCTGAGCGCAGCTTGGCCAGCTCGGCCTCCGACGGCGGCGCCACCTTGGCGACCACCTCGGCGCTCCAGGGATCGCCGATCGACGCCCCCGCGGCGACGTACTGCTCGTCCGTCGCACCCGCCTCCAGGCCCGCGCCGGACTCGACGACGACCTCGTGCTCGGCCGCGCGAAGCCGCCGGACCACGTCCGGAACCAGGGCCACGCGACGCTCGCGCGCGGCCGTCTCTTTCGGCACGCCGATCTTCAAGAGGGCGGAACCCTAACTGACGAAGGCGACGTCTCCCAGGAACAACCGGCCGGTGGCGTCCAGCGACCCCACATCGGACGTGTGCAGGAAGCCGTCCTCGTCCAGGTGCGAGCTCGAGTCGCGGTGGTAGCCCTGGAACAGCGACCAGCCCTTGACCGCGATCCGCCCGCGCTCACCCGCGGGCAGCTCCTCCCCGGTCTCGAGGTCGAGGATCTTGACGAGGATGCCGTGGAACGGCCGGCCGACCGAGCTCAGCCGCAGCTCGTGGCTGTCGTCGAGCTGGCCGAGCGTGATCAGCCCGCCCGCCTCGGTCGAGCCGTACATCGACACCTGGGTGACCTCGGGGATGCGCTCGGCGGTCGTCTTGAGCAGGTCCGGACTGCCGTCGACGGCCACGAGCCAGAGCTCGGAGCGGTCGCGGCCTTCGAGCTCGTCGAGGATCGCGGCCCACAGCGCGTCGATCGCCGGGAACGCGGCCGTGCAGCGCTCCTCGGCGATGATCCGCGCCGCCTCGGCGGCGTCGAACTGCGCCATGCCGAAGTACGTCGCCCCGACCGCGAGGCAGCCGTTGAAGGGCTGCAGCGCGCCGAGACCGGCCAGCGGCAGCGGGTTGAAGAGGCGGTCGCCGGCCTCGAGCGGGAAGCGCTGCTCGGCGAGGATCCGCGCGGAGCGGATCATCCCCTCGTTGCTCAGCCGGCAGCCGCGCAGCGAGTCCGCGGGCGCGTACATGATGATCGCCGTGTCCGAGAGCGCCGCCGCGCGCTGCGCCTTGCGCACGACCGCTCCGGGCGTCTGCGCCGCGAGCGCCCGCAGCTCCGTCCCGGGCTGGATGAAGTGCTCGAGCTCCGGCGCGTCCGGGCGCTTGACGTCCGGCCCCGCGATCAGCGTCGTCAAGCCGGCGTGACGCGTGACGTCGCGCAGCTGCGCGCTGCGCAGGCCCGGGTCCAGCGGGACGCCGATCGCCCCGAGGCGCGCCGCGCCGTAGAGCGCCGTCAGCGCGGGGATGCCGATCGGCAGCAGTACGCCGACCGGGTCGCCCGCCCCGACGCCGAGCGCCGCCAGCGCCCGGGCGAACTCGAACGTCGCGTCCGCGAACTGCTCGAACGTCCGCCGGACGCCGTTGAAGACGAGCGCGTCGGCCTCGGGCCAGAGCGCGGCTGCGCGATCGACATGGTCGGCCAGGGTCCAGCAGGCGCTATACGGCTCGGGTCGACTCATCTCGCTGAGGGAGCCAGATGATGTCGAAGCGCGTCCGGAATCGCCGCAAGGCTCGGACCAGCGCCGGTCCGAAGGCCAGGCAGAAGAGCACGTTGCCGGTCGCGTGGGCGATGTCGAACGGCAACGAGGAGGCCGAGTAGGCGACCAGCTTGGCCGTCGTGTGGTCGCCCGAGAACGTGATCCAGGTGCCGAAGTTCATGATCGCGCCGAAGCCGAGGCCGGCGAGCCCGCACGCGACGGCGAGCGGGACCCGGCCGAGCTCCTGGCGCGTGAGCCGCCCGAGCCCCGCGCCGAAGAGCCCGACGCCGCCCCAGGCGACCATCTGCCACGGCGTCCACGGGCCCTGGCCGAAGAAGAGGTTGCTGGCGAGCGCGGCGGTCGCGCCGACCATGAACCCGGGCGCGCCGCCGAGCACGTACCCGGCGATCAGGACGATGTCGGTCGTCGGCTTGACGTTGGGTAGCGCGGCGAACGCGACCCTGCCGAGCGCGGCCATCGCCGCCAGCGTGGCCACGAGCGCGATCACCCGCGTGCTCGGGTGGGTGCGCTCGTACCAGGCGAAGCCGACGACGATGACGGCGCCGAGGATCAGCGACGAGGCGAGAATCCAAGTCACGCAACCACACCCGGGATGCCTGAAACCTGCGCCCGGGGCCTCGCCGGCCGCTGGCCAGGCTCGCTCATGCGGGAACCCTTTGCAGCAGCGCCGCGCCCTGCGCGGGGGTGAGCGCGCCGCCGGCGCCGCCGAGCACCCGCGCGACCTGCGTGGCGAAGTACCAGCCGCCCGCGAGCACCTCCGGCGGCGTCGCGTCGGCGACCGGGCGGCCGTCGCCGAGCAGGATCACGCGGGTGGCGAACGCCGCGGCGAACTCTGGGTCGTGGGTGGCGACGATCGTCACGCCGCCGCGCTGCGTCAGCCGCTGCGCGAGCGCGTCGCGGCGCCGCGGATCCATCCCGCGGGTCGGCTCGTCCAGCAGCAGCACCTCGGCCGGCGCGTTGAGCATGATCTCCAGCGCCGACCGCTGCCGCTCGCCTCCGGAGACGTCCCGCGGGTGGCGTTCGGCGAGCTCGGAGCCGGGGACGTCGGCGCCGATCGTGTCATGCAGCAGGTGGTCGCCCGGATGCTGGGTGAGCAGCGCGACGTCGGGCGTCTTGACCTTGCCCCGCGTGGCGTCGAGCAGGCCCGCGATGACCTTCAACAGCGTCGACTTGCCCGCGCCGTTTCGCCCCATCAGCGCGATCCGCTCGCCGGCGTGGGCGTGGACGCTGACCCCGCGCAGGACCGCCGGCCCGTCGCGCAGCTCGAGCCAGACGTTCTCGACTGAGAGGAGCGCGCCCTTGCGGGAGGACGGGCGGCTCGGCGGCACGGTCTCGTGCGGGAGCTCGGGGAGCTGCCGCCGCGCCTCCTTCACCGTGACGGGAGGCTCGCCCAGCCCGGCGAGCGCGAACAGCTGCGCCGCCGGGGTCGCGTGCGTCCGCGCCAGCCAGGCGCGCGGGGTCTCGTCCGCGACGAGGCGGCCGTCCTGCAGCTCGAGGACGCGGTCGGCGGCGGGCAGGCACCGCTCGAGCCGGTGCTCGGCGAGCACGATCGCGGTCCCCCACTCCTCGTTGAGCCGGCGCAGGACGCCGAGCAGCTCGTCGCCCGCGACCGGGTCCAGCTGCGAGGTCGGCTCGTCCAGCAGCAGCAGCCGCGGGCGTCCCGCCAGAGCGGCCGCGAGCGCGACGCGCTGCAACTCACCGCCGGAGAGCTCGTGCGTCGGACGGTCGAGCAGGCCGCCGAGGCCGAGCGCGAGCGCGGCCTCCTCGACGCCGCGGGCGACCGCGGGCGCGGCCCAGCCGAGGTTCTCCAGCCCGAAGGCGATCTCCGCCCGCACCGTCCCCATCACGACCTGCGTCTCGGGGTCCTGGAAGAGCGTGCCGGCGACCGCGGCGAGCTTCGCGGGGCCGTGGTCGCGGGTGTCGAGGCCGCCGGTCTCGACGCGCCCGCCGAACGTCCCGCCGTGGAAGTGCGGCACGAGCCCACAGGCCGCCCGCAGCAGCGTCGACTTGCCGGAGCCCGACCCTCCGGCCAGCAGCACCAGCTCGCCCGGCTCGACGGTCAGCGTGACGCCGTCCAGCGCCGGCCGCGCCACGCCCGGGTAGCGGTAGCTCAGGTCCTCGACGCGCAGCGTCATCCGATCCCCCGCCGATCGGCGAACGGGAGCAGCGCGGCCACGGCGAGCACGGCGATGATCACGAGCGTCGCGGCCGTCAGCGGCGCCTGGAGGCGCGGGTAGGGATCGAACGGCGCCCACAGGCCGAGCGCGCCGCCGGCGGCGATCGCGAACAGCACGACGGTGCTGGCTCCGAACGCGAAGTCGTGCCGCGACCAGGGCCGCGGCATCCGCGGCGGGCGCCCGCCGGAGCCGAAGCCGCGCACCTCGAGCGTCGCGGCGACGTCGGTGGCGCGGTCGAGCGCCCCGGCGGTCACCGCGTGCAGCACCTGCATCCGCGAGACACCGCCGCCGGGCAGGCAACGCTGCGCGTCGGCCATCCGCGCGGCGTCGCGCTTGAGCACGCCGAACAGGCGCATCGCCAAGGCGGCGGTCACCCCCGACCGCACCGAGACGCGCCGCAACGCCCGCAGCAGCTCGTCGTTGTCGATCGCGGCGGTGAGCAGGACCGCGGTCGCGAAGATCACCAGCATGCGCAAGCCGAGCACGGCGCCGTAGGCCGTCGCCTCGAGCGTGAAGTCGACCTGCCCGAAGACCGGCAGGTGCGGCCCGCGGAAGATCACCGTCGCCCCGTCGCGCGTGAGCAGCACGTTGACGGCCAGCACCACCAGCGCGAACGGCACGCCCCAGCGCGCCGTCTGGCGCAGTTGCGGCCCGAGCCCTGCGGCGACCCCCACGACGACCACCACCGCGAGCACGGCGACCAGCACGGCGGGATGCTCACACAGCCCCGCGACCGCCCCGAGCGCCAGGCACCACGCCCCGCCGACCCCCGCCCGGGTGGCGTGGAGCGGGCTGCGCCTCATCGCGCCACCGGCGGCGTCGCCCGCCGCGGCGCGTCCGCGCCGCGCGTCACGGCGCCTCGAGCGGCAGCGGGACTCCCCGCCCGGCGTCGATCGCGACCGCGAAGTGGTAGCGCAGCTGGTCCTCGTTCAGCGCCGCGGCCGCCGCCGCCACGCCCACGTCGTCGGTGCCCGTGACGATCCAGGTCGGGTGATCCTCCTGGTAGGAGGTGGCGGCGACCAGGCCCGAGCCGGGGCCGAGCGTGCGCTCGACCTGGCCGTCCGGGTTCATCAGCGCGATCGAGTTGCCGGCCGCGTTGGGCTTGGCGAAGACGCCGGACACCTCCGGCCCCTCCTCGAGCTGGCGAGACGCGATGTCCTTGCGCACGTCGGACCACTTGCCGACGAGGATGCGCAGGACCTCACCCGGCGAGGACTCGAGGTTCGAGCGCGCGACGTTGCGCACGCCCGCGCCGCTCAACCGCTGCTCGACCTCGTTGCACGAGCGGTCCTCCGCGGCGAAGCAGACGAGCCGGATCGGCAGCTTCTTGCCGTCCTGGCCGGAGCGGAACGGCTCCGGGAACGCGCCGACGACGGCCGGAACGCGCATCGCGGTCTCCCAGTCGTGGTGGTCCCACCAGACGCGGTCGCCGGGGTGCAGCTTGCGCTCGCCCGCGCCGATCGAGGACTCGATCCCGTTGACGTAGTAGAACCAGTCGACCCGGCGGCCGTCCTCACGCCCGCCCGAGACGCCGTCGATCTCCTGCACGAAGTTGCCGCCATAGCGCGTCTTGACGTCCGACGAGCGCTGCAGCAGGCGCATGACGGTCTCCCCCTCGCTCGCGGTCTGCCGGCTGGTGGGCACGAGCTGGGCGCGGCCGAAGTTCTGCGTGACGGCCACGGTGACCGACCCGCCGGTCTTCTTGCCCGCGCCGAAGCCGCACCCGGCCAGGGCGATGACGATGATGAGGAGGAGGCCGAGGCGCTTCATCGGACCGTGAACACCACCTGCGTGGTGCCGCGGACGAGCGGCGTGCGGTTGCCGGCGCCGTCGATCGCGATCGCGTCGAGCGTGTAGCGGCCCTTGCCCAGCCGCGCGGGCAGCAGGTAGGTCCAGTCGGCGCGATCGCCGATCGCGAAGTACTTCTCGGTGCCGCAGGCCGTGCGCCGGAACTTCTCCATGGTCCCCGAGAAGTACCAGCACTTGCCCCCGGAACGCTTCGCCAGGCGCAGCTTGACGGTCTTGATGCCCGACGGGTCGGCGCCGAAGGAGCCCTTGAGCTCGCGCGGCCCGGTCTTGAAGATCTGCTTGTCCTTGATGCCCGTCAGCGTGGCACTCGGCGCCGTCTTGTCGGGGGTGGCCGGGGTGACCGTCGCCGGCGGGCCCTTGGTCGGCGTCGCCACCACCACGTCATGCGTCTCGGACCGGACGAGACCGGCCTTCGTCGCCTGCAGGCGGACGGTGCCGTCGGCCGGGAACGTCGCGGTCGCCTTGCCCGCCGCGTCGGTGGTGACGCTCACGCCCGGGCCCGAGATCGTCGCGCCCTCGACCGGCGTGGCCTTCCCCGTCGTGTCGTACTTGACGACCGACAGCTCGGCGGCCTGCCCCGCCTGGACCTGCGCCGGCGCGGTCATCGCCAGCGGCTCGACCGGGGCGTTGGTGCACTCGAAGGTGGTCGGGTCGGCCGTGCAGTGGTCGACGAAGAACAGGACGTCGTCGCCCTCCTGCAGCTCGAACGCGCACGCTCCGACCATCGAGGACTTGTGGTTGACCCACACCGACCAGTAGTCGTCGCCGCTCGGCGTCTCGCCCTTGATCGTCTTGATGAAGTGGCCGAGGCCGTCGAAGTAGCCCGCGTCCCAGTCGCCCGCGGTGGCCTTGTCCAGGGCGCCGCCGGCGCTCGTCCCCGAGCAGTCGTGGCCGGCGCGCGAGACGGGCGCGGTGGTGGTCAAGACGCGCGTGGTCTCCACGCGCGTCGTCGTCGCGCCCTCGACGCGGACGGTGACGTTGGCGGGCGCGGCCAAGGCCGGCGCCGCGAAGGCGAGGAGCCCGGCGACCGTGCCGGTGATGACAGTGAGCTTCATGCTGAAAGCCCCTTTCCACGAGGGCGAATCGGCTTGGCGGTCGGAGGGAGGTCTCCTGGCTTCCGGGCCTTCCCTGTCGCGCCTTCCCGAGTTTCCTCAGTGGCCGGCGTTGCGCCGTGCGACGGGCTGCCCCCGGTGACAGTGGCGGGTCCGCGCCGGACTCGCACCGGCTTCCCTGACCACCGACCTGGATCGACGAGCATGGTATTACGGACGCCAAGCCATGACCGTGAACCTGACCCGCATCTATACCCGGCTCGGCGACGGCGGCGAGACCCACCTCGGCGACATGAGCCGCGTTCCCAAGACGCATGAGCGCATCGAGGCCTACGGGACCGTCGACGAGCTCAACGCCCAGCTCGGGGTCGCGCTCGCCCAGGGCGCTCTCAACGAGCGGACCGCGCAGTGGCTCACCCGCGTGCAGAACGACCTCTTCGACGTGGGTGCCGACATCAGCGTCCCGGAGGGCGGGGAGCGCGAGCGGCTGCGCGTCGTGCCGGAGCAGACCAAGTGGCTCGAAGCGGCCTGCGACGAGGCGAACGCCGAGCTGCCGCCGCTGAAGTCCTTCGTCCTTCCCGGTGGGACGCTCGCGGCCGCGCAACTGCATGTCTGCCGCACGGTCTGCCGACGCGCCGAGCGCCGGACGATCGCCTGCGGCGAGCGCGTCAACGCGGAGTGCGTGCGCTACCTCAACCGGCTCAGCGACCTGCTGTTCATCCTCTCGCGCGAGGCGAACGTGGGCGCCGCCGAGCCCCTATGGGAGCCGGGACGCTACCGCTGAGCACGAGCGCGCCCGCCGCGATCGCGAGCGCGCCGACGACGAACGTCGTGTTCGCGGTCGCGTAGGCGAACGCGTCGGCCGGCCGTAGGGCGACCGCGAAGACACCCGCCGCGGCGAGCACCGACCCGCCGAGCGCCGCGCCGCTCAGTGACGGCGTCCATTCGAGCCGCAGCAATGCGCTCGCCGCGCACGCCCAGGCCGTCGCCACCAGCAGGCCGCCGACGATGTCGCTCGGGTAGTGCGAGCCGAGCACGAGGATCGAGAAGACCGTCGCGACCGTGAGCAGCCCGCCGGCCGCCGAGGCGAGCGGGCGCAGCCGCGCGGGGCTGACGATGATCAGCGCGAGCGCGAGGCTCATCACCGCGGTCGTGTGGCCGCTCGGGTAGGCGACCGGGCCCATGAAGTGCGCCTCGGGGTAGTCGCGCTGGAACGCCAGCAGCGGCTTGAGCACCTGCGTCGTCACGCCCGCCCCGAGCATCGTCACCAGCGCCGCCGCGGCCGCCCGTGGGCGCCGGGCGATCGCCGCACCCGCCACGAGCGACAGCGACAGCACCGCGAACGGGACGGGGTTGAACATGCTCACGAGATCGAACGCGGCCGCCTTCCCCGGGAGGCCCATGAAGCCCTCCAGGACCCGCAGCTCGACGTCCGCGACCGCGGGGACGTGGATCGCGGCGTACAGCACCGCACCGGCGACGATGCAGGACAACGCGCTGGCGAGACGGAGCATTGCCGTGAGACGCTACTCGGGAGTTCTCAAGATCTCCTGAGGCGCAACCGGACGTCCTCCAACGGCGGCGGCGCGAGCATCCGCTGCCACCCGCGCGGCGAGAGCGCGAACGCCCCGTCGCGCTCGTTGAGCACGAGCCGCCCATCGGCGACCGCCAGCGGCGCCTCCGACAGCGGCCAGTCGCCGTACTCGCCCAGGTGGGAGATCGCGCGCCGGACCATCCGGTGCGAGACGCCGCGCTCGAGCAGCGTGTGCACCATCGCCGCCTCCGTGACGTCCTCGACGCTGTAGACGTGCGGATCGCCGGTCGACTGGGACGCGCGGATGTACCCCCAGCGCGCCCACTGGCCGATCGTGTTGCCGGTGACGCCCGCCAGCTCACCCACCTCGCCGGCGAGGAAGCTGCCATGGGCGCGCACTAGGAGTCTCTTGCCGAATGGTCGGTCCCACCGATGTGGTGCAGCCGCCAGTAACGCCGTGCCCGCCCACCCGCCCGCGCTCGCGATGCGTGCCTCTGGCACGTGAGCAGCGTGGGTGGCGCGAGGCGCTGCCCGAGGCGAAGCCGGTGACGAGCCCGCAGGGCGAGGCAGGATGCCGCAGCGGACGTACCGGTATTCGGCAAGCGGCTCCTAGTTGTCCGGGTCGAGCAACCTCACTGCCGCGTCGCGGTCCGGGACGCGCAGCTTGCGCAGGATCGCCGCCACGTGCGAGCGGACCGTGGCCGGCGAGACCACGAGCGTGCGGGCGATCTGGGCGGTCGTCATCTTGCGGCGCATCAGCTCCAGGACCTCCCACTCGCGGGAGGTCAGGCGCGGCTCGCCTTCGCGGGAGGGCATCAGCGCCCGGCGCCGCGGCGCGCGGTCGCGGAACTCCTCGACCAGCCGCGTGACCAGCGTGACGGGCAGCGCTGCCTCGCCCGCCATCACGTCGCGCAGGGCGTGCGGGAGCCGCTCCTGCTCGGTGTCCTTGAGCAGATAGCCGGCGGCGCCGGCCCGCAGCGCCGCGAAGACGTGGCTGTCGTCGCGCGAGATCGTCAGCATCACCACGCGGGTCGAGGGGAGCCGCGCCGTGATCTCCCACGCCGCGGCCAGGCCCGAGCCCGGCATGTTGACGTCCAGCAGCGCGAGGTCCGGCTGCTCGCGCAGCGCAGCGTCAACCGCCCCCGGCGCATCCTCCGCCGTGGCAATGACCTCGAAACCGCCGTCCTGACCCAGCGCCGTCGCGATGTCCTCGCGCGTCGGCGCGTGGTCATCAGCGACAAGAACGCGCACCCGGTCTATGGCAGCACCACCTGCACGAGAGTACCTGCGCCGCGGACGGATTCCAGCGAGAACTGTCCTCCGACCTGCTCGGCGCGCTCGCGCATGGCGATCAGGCCGTAGCCGGCGACCCCGAGGCCGCTGTTGGCGCCGTCGCGGAAACCGCTGCCGTCATCGATGATCCGGACGGCGAGCGGGGAGCCCGCGAGATCGACGCGCACATGGCGTGCGCCGCCGTGGTTGGCCGCGTTGCGGACCGCCTCGGAGATGATCCGGACGATCTCGCCGCGAACCTCGTCGCGCACCATCGTGTGGACGCGCACGTTGACCTGCACCTCGAGGCCGCACTCGGTCGCCAGGCGCGCGCCGAGGCGCTCCAGGGCGACGTGCAGCGGCTCGTGGGCGGGCGGGACGAGCGCCTCGATCGCGCGACGCGAGTCCTCCAGCGCGCGGTCGGCCGCGGCCGTGATCTCGATCCCGTCGGGCAGCTCGGCCAGGCGGGTCGCGCGGCGGCGGATGAACGCCAGCTCCTGCGCCACGCCGTCGTGCAGCTCGCGCGCCAGGCGGCGGCGCTCGGACTCGATCGCGGCCTGCGCACGCTGACGCATGTGGGTGCGCATCTCGCCGATCGCGGCGTAGAGCAGCACGCCCCAGGCGGCGACCCGCAGGACGTCACCCAGATGGACGTCGCTCGGGCCGACGGGCGGGAACAGCGCATAGTCGAGCTTGGCGAAGCCCGCGAGCACGACCGCGACGGCGACGAGGCGCAGCAGCGGCTCGCCCCGGCGGGTGAGGCCCGCGGCGGCGACGATCAGCGTGATGCCGGTCACGACCTGCACGATCACGCGGCCGATCTCCGGGTGGAACGTCGGCCAGCTCGCATTGGGTGCGCGCAGCGCCGGTCCGACGCCGGCCAACAGCGCGGCGAGCGCGAACACCACGACACCGAGGCCGGCTGCCGGGATGAGCACGTGCCGCGGATGGACCTTCAGCTTGTGCGACGGCGCGAACGCGGCGATCGCGAGCATCAGCGTGCCCGCGAGGTTGCCGCCCATCGCGTAGCGCGCCTTGTCGGGACCCCATGCGCCCGCGACGATCAACGACGCGGCGGTGAGTGACGTCAGCGCGAGGATGACCAATCCCGCGGTGAGCCACAGGTGATCGGCGCGCGACCGAAGCCCGCACTGCCGTACCAAAAGGCCGACGGTCGCAACCGCCAGCAGCGAACCACCCGTTTCGAGAGCGACCCGTAAGGACGGGGCCTCTACCGACATCCGCAGCCACGGAACCGCGACTACCGCAAGTGACACCCCCGCAGCGGCTGCTGCGGCGATCGACACCGTAGGAAGCGCCGGCTTCCGAGCCGGTCCTTGCTCCATCTGTTCCACCCTCCGAACCTCCGAACCCGGCGAGAGTTCTACCTGAAGCGTCAAACCGAGCACAAGGGCAGGAAAAGGTCCAAATCCGGTCAGGTGGTGTCCTGAGGCGCTTTACAACGAAAAACCTTTTACTGGTTTTTCGCTCTACGCGGCGGTTTGCGGGGTGTCGTTTTGCCGATCGACGGAAACCCGAGGCGGCCGTCAGTACATACGTCCAGTCTTGGCGTCGTTCGTTAGGTCCTGACCAATAGGTCAGTAAGGGGTGGAGGGCGGTTCTTTGGCGGCGTCTGCCTGATGTGCGGGGCCCGCCTCAGCACGAACCTGGACCACATGTTCAGAACGGGTTCAGGCCTCATCGACGCCGAGTACGCCTTCACCCGCGCCCGCCGCGCGAGCCGTCGCGCCGCGTTGGCACGGTCGCTCCGCCTCGGGCAGACCGCACGGCGCCTGCCCGTCCATTGCACGTCACAGCGCGCGAGGACGCCGGGGGCCGGCGGCTTGCGCGAGATCCCGCTGGACGCGATCTCCGGCACCCTCGAACCCGCCCGCGCGGCGCAGTTCGACGGCGCCTTCCGCCCGGTGACGAAGGCCGCCCGCTGCCGCTGGGAGCGGATCTGGCTCGCCGAGGACCGCGGGACCGTGCTGCCGCCGATCTCCGTGGTGCCGGTCGCCGACGGCGAGTACGCGCTGGTGGACGGCCACCACCGCGTGTCCGTCGCCCACGCCCGCGGGGCCGTCGCGATCGACGCGACCGTCGCCGCCCGCTGAGCGGCGTAGCCTTCGGCCCCATGCATGAAGACTTCGGGGCCAACGCGGGCCGGGAGCCCGACGCCGCCGAGCGCGCGTACCGCATCGACGTGCTCCTGGACGGCATCCCCGAGGTCGCCGGCTTCGTGCTGATGCAGCGGATCGCCGACCTGATCGTCGAAGAGGGCCTCGCCACCCCGGAAGGCGGCGACGTGCGCGCGGTGATCGGCATGCACCCGCACACCTGGACGCCGGAGCTCGCCGACGCGTTGCACGTGGTCGTGCCGCGGGCGGTCCCCCAGTCCCCGGACCTCGGCGCGAACTACTCGCCGAACTAGCCGCGCTCCGCGAGACGTCCGTTACAAGACTCGCCCCTCGGGCAACGTGCGTCACGCACGTCGGGAACGCGGCCCTCCCCTACGTCGCGAGAACGATCGCGACCTGCGGGCGCACGTTCGCCTGCGCCGCTTGGGCAGTGCGCGGGCGTGCGCTCAGGTCATCTCGCAGCGAAGCGACGGCGGCGCGGGCGTCGTCCAGCGTGTACTCGGCGGGCTCCGGAGCGGACGCCACGTGGAACTCGGCGCTGTCGGAGGCGCGTGACTTCGACGGCGCGGCCGACTCCCGTTTGGGGGCCGGCGCGGAAGCGGGCACGAAGCGGCTGACAGCTCCGACGTTGAAGTTCACTGGCATGCCCCATTCATCGGCCGACCGCGAGCAGTTCCCGCGAAGTTGGACGATTGGACGAGCGGCCCCACTTGACCCGGTCCGGCCCAGACGTCAGTCTCGCGTTCGTGGATGATCCAACGCTCCACGAGCTGATGATCCAGCGGGCAAGCTTGGTCGAACGCGGAGAGCTCGACAACGAGCGCGCCCGCGAACAACACCGCTTGATCGCAGAACGGTTCGACACGGCGATCGCCGCGCTCAAGTCAGAGGACGGGCTTCAAGAGGATCTGAGCGAGGTGTTCGGCGCGGCACGTCGGTTCTTCGAGGCCGAGAGCGCGCACCTCCCGTCGTCGCTCACGAGCACGGCGGGCGTGATCGAGCTGGCCTGCTCGGTGTCCGACGTCGACCCGAACTTCTTGGGATTGAAGGCGGACGACCTTCGCGTCGCCGTTGATTCGGCCGAGAACCTCGCCCGGGCGGCCGAGCTCCTCAAGCTCGCGCTGGCGCGCGGCCTCATCACCTAGTGAGAACGACGAAACCCGCCTGGCAGGCGGGTTTCTTTTAGTACCGCTACGGGGATTCGAACCCCGGTTTCCGCCGTGAGAGGGCGGCGTCCTAGTCCCCTAGACGATAGCGGCAGGGACCACTGCGCCCCAGCGTAGCAACGGGCGCAGAGAGTGCGGCTGAGAGGACTCGAACCTCCACGGGCGTAAAGCCCACAGGCACCTGAAGCCTGCGTGTATACCAATTTCACCACAGCCGCCAGCTGCGAGGCCGGGAAGCATAGCGACTAGGAGGCGCGTTGGACGGAGAGGATCGCGATGTCGTCGCGCAACCCGCCCTCCGGCGGTTGAAGCGCGGCCAGGAGGGCGCTGAGGTCGGCGGTCTTCGCGGCCGCGTCGGCGAGGCGGCGGAGGCTGGCGTCGATCGGCTCCCGGCGGCGCTCCACGAGGCCGTCGGTGTAGAGGATCAGCCGCTCCCCCGGGGCGAGGACGTCGGTCCCGGAGCCTGTCCACGCGTCGTAGGCGAGCAGCGGGGTCGACGCGCCGGCGGTGAGGAATCGAACCGCCCCGTCGGGCGCGACCACGGCGGGCGGGAGGTGGCCGGCGCTCGCGTGGCGCAGCGCTCCGGTCGCCGGGTCGAGGACCACGATCGCGACCGTCGCCATGTGGCCGGCGCGGTCGGCGAGGCGGTCGAGCACCCGCAGCGCCTCGTGCGGCGCGGCGCCCGAGAGCACGCCGGCACGCAGGCCGCCGCGCAGCTCGCCCATCAGCGTGGCGGCCGGGATGCCCTTGCCGGCGACGTCGCCGATCCCGAGCGCGAGTTGCCCGTCGTCGAGCTCGACCGCGTCGTACCAGTCCCCGCCGACCATGCCGGCGGCGGGCTCGAAGAGCGCGGCGAGCTCCAGGCCGGCGACATCCGGCAGGCGCTCGGGCAGCAGCGCGCGCTGGAGGGTCTCGGCGATCCCGCGCTCGCGGTCGAGCAGCTCGGCCGTGCGGCGGCGCTGGCGGACGAGCTCGCGGTGGGTGCTGACGAGCTCGTCGTTGAGCTCGAGCACCTTCTCGACCAGCCGCTCCTGCTCGTCGACGAGCGGCTCGCCGATCACCAGCAGCTCATCGCCGTTGCCGGCGATCCAGAGGCGGCGGTCCGTGGCGGGCCGGCCGGTCTCGCTGCGGAACGCAAAGGTGCCGGGACGCCAGCCGTCATCGGCGGCTGACAGGCGGCGCTCCAGCGCCGCGTGCTGATTCGGCTCGATCAGGTCGGCGAGCGAAGCACCCAGGCGGCCGCCGAGGTGCTCGAGCGCCGGATTGGCGCGCGTGATCACGCCGTCCGGCGTCAGCGCGGCCGCCAGCACGGCAACCGAACGCCACGTCCACTCCTCGATCGAGACGCCGACCACTTAGAAGAGGATCGCAAGCTCCTGCGCGAACCTCGCCGCATCGGGCGCGTAGATGTCCGCCCCCGTCCGGAAGGCGACGTCCGGGTCACCGCCGAAGGCCTGGCCGCCGACGGCGATCACGGGGACGGTCTCCAGCGCGCGCAGCGCCTCGACCGCGCGGACGATCTCGGGCATGCGCTGGCCGAGCGCGGCCGACAGCGCGACGACGTCCACGCGCTGCGCGGCCGCCAGTTCGGCGACGGCGGAGGGCGGCGAGAGCGCGCCGACGAACAGGACGTCCCAGCCGTCGGCCTCGAGGAAGTCGGCGACCATGCGGACGCCGATCGAGTGCAGTTCGCCCTCCGCGCAGGCGACCAGCGCGCGGCGGTCACGGCGCGGTCCGCCGTCCAAGCGCTCGGCGAGCCGCGCCATCGAGCTCTGGATCGCCGCGGTCGCCAGGTGCTCCTGCGCGACGGAGATCTCGGCCTCCTCCCAGCGGCGCCCGATCTCGTAGAGGGCGGGCTGCAGGACCTCGATGTAGAGCGCGCGGACGTCGGTGCCCGAGTCGACGATGAGGCGCTCCGCGGCGGCCAGATCTCCGGCCACGAGGGCGTCGACGTACCGGGTGCGGAGCTCCGACATGTCCGGCAGGCTACTTCCGCACAGATCTTTACCTCGCACTTGCACTTCTTAACGACAATGAGCGCTGCAAGGCACTGACCACGCCGTCCCGGAGGTTGCCCGTGGCCATCGCCGACCCTCGACTGAGTACGGAAGCGCCCACGCAGGAAACCGGCACGCTGCCCCGTCTGCCGGAGCAGGAACGCCGGAGAGCACCGAGAACCATGCCGCGCCTCTCACCGGGGCGCTATCTCGCGATCGAAGTCGGCGCGGACGTCGTCCTGCACGCCCTCGACCGAGACCTCACCCACATCGGGCGGAGCCCGTCGTCGGACATCGTGCTCGACGACGCGTCGGTCTCCCGCCGCCACGCGCTGATCACCCGGCGCGGCGAGCGCACCGTGATCCTCGATGACCGCAGCCGCAACGGCGTGCACGTCAACGGCGTGCGTGTCAGCGAGGCAGACCTGCACGACGGCGACACGGTCGCGTGCGGCCACGTCGCGCTCCGCTTCATCGAACGGTCTGAATAACTGAGCGTCCCCCGGACGGGGGGTTTTCGGACCACCCCGTCCGCATGACACTTACACTCCGCCGGGTCTCATGCCCCGGACGGATCACACGCGGGTCGTCTTCATCTCGCTGCTGCTGGCGGGGATGGCGTTCGCGCTCTCGCAGACCGTCGTCTCCCCCGCCCTGCCGGAGATCCAGCGCGAGTACGGCGCGGACCCGGCCTCGGCGGCGTGGATCCTGACCGGATACCTGCTCGCGGCGTCCGTCGCGACACCGATCGTCGGCAAGCTCGGCGACCTCTTCGGGCGCGGGCGGGTGCTGACGATGGTGCTGCTCGTCTTCGCCGCCGGCAGCGCCGTCTGCGCGCTGGCGCCGTCGCTCGGCGTGCTCGTCGTCGGTCGCGTGATCCAGGGCGTCGGCGGCGGGATCTTCCCGCTCGCCTTCGGGATCATCCGCGAGACCTTCCCGCCTGAGCGGGTCGCGACCGCGATCGGCGGGATCAGCGCGACGTTCGGCATCGGCGGCGGCGTCGGCCTGGTGATCGCGGGGCTGATCGTGTCCGCGCTGGACGCCTCCTGGCTGTTCTGGCTCGGATTGATGGCGCTGCCGGCCGCGTACGCGATCCATCGCTACGTGCCGCGCGAGGCGACCCGCCCGGACGCCAAGGTCGACTGGATCGGCGCGGCGCTGTTGTCCGTCGCTCTGGCGTCGTTGCTGTATGGGTTGAGCAAGGCGAACGCGTGGGGCTGGGGGTCGCCGAAGGTCGTCGCGCTCTCGCTGGGCGGGCTGCTGGTGGGCGCGTTCTGGGTCTGGGTGGAGACGCGTGTCGACCAACCGCTCGTCGACATGCGCGTGCTGCGCCGCCGGCCGGTGCTGATGACCAACGTCACCGCCGTGCTCGTCGGCTTCAGCATGTTCGCCTCGTTCCTGCTGATCCCGCAGCTGGCGCAGACCGACGAGAAGTTCGGCTACGGGTTCAGCGCGTCGGTGACGGGAGCGGGTCTGCTGATGCTGCCGAGCACGCTCGTGATGCTCGTCGCCGGGCCGCTGGCGGGGCGGATCGCCACGCGCGCGTCGTCGCGACTCCCGCTCGTGATCGGGACGTTCAGCGGGATGCTCGCCTTCATCTTCTACGCGCTCTTCCACAGTTCCCCGTGGGAGATCTGCGTCGGCGGGGCGTTCCTCGGCGTGGGCATCGGCTTCTCGTTCGCGTCGATGGCGAACCTGGTGGTCGAGTCCGTCCCGCGCGAGGAGGTCGGCGTGGCCACGGGGATCAACACGATCATGCGGTCGCTCGGCGGCGCGCTGGGCGCACAGCTGGTCGCGTCGTTGCTGGTCGGGAAGACGATCGCGGGGTCGGCGATCCCCGCCGAGGCCGCCTACACCGACGCCTTCATCGTCGCCGCGGTCGCCGCGGGGCTGGCGATGCTCGCCGCGCTGGCGATCCCGAAGACGCGCCGGCCGGAGCCGCAGCCCGCTCCGGAACCGGTCGCGGCCTAGTCAGAGGCTGAATAACATGGCTCGGCATGCGCCGTGCCGTTGCCGTACTCGCCTGTCTCGCGCTGCTCGCCGGTTGTGGGTCAGACGACTCCCCGCCCGCCTCCGGGTCCAAGCCGCAGCTGACCGTCTCCGCCGCTGCGTCGCTCAAGAACGCGTTCACCTCGTACGGGCAGGGCTTCGATGCGGCCACGGTGCGCTCGTCGTTCGCCGGCTCGGACGAGCTCGCGGCGCAGATCCGCCAGGGCGTCAAGCCGGACGTCTTCGCCTCGGCCAACACGAAGCTGCCGGATGCGTTGTATGAGGCGGGGCTGGTCGAGAAGCCGATCGTGTTCGCGGCCAACGAGCTGGTGCTGGCGGTTCCGAAGGACAGCACGGTGCGAGGCCTGGACGACCTGACCAAGAAGGGGACGACGATCGCCATGGGCTCGGAGTCCGTGCCGGTCGGCTCCTACACGCGCAAGGTCCTCGACGGGCTGCCGGCGGAGAAGAAGGCCGCCATCCTGGCCAATGTGCGCTCCAACGAGCCCGACGTCGCCGGTGTGGTCGGCAAGATCGCCCAGGGTGCGGTCGACGCGGGGTTCGTCTACGTGACCGACGTCGAGGCGACCGAGGGCAGGCTGCGCGCGATCGACCTCCCGGCCGACCTGAAGCCCCAGGTGGCGTACGGTGTCGCCGTGGTCAAGGGCGCAAAGCACCCCGAGCAGGCCAAGCAGTTCATCGACGGGCTGTTGTCGGGAGCGGGCCGCGAGGCGCTCGACCGCGCCGGCTTCCTCCCGCCGCCCGGTACGTGACCTGGTTCACCGCGCTGCTCGCCGGGGCGCTGGCCGTCGCGCTGGCGTTCCTGGTGCTGCCGGTGGTCGCGATCTTCGTCAACGTCGGCCCGGCGGACCTGCTGTCGTCGCTCGACGACCCCGCCGCGGTCGACGCGCTCCTGCTCTCTTTGCGGACCTCGCTCGCCGCGCTCGCGCTGATCGTCCTGTTCGGCACGCCCGCGGCCTGGTTTCTGGCGACGCGGTCGTTCCGGGGGCGCGAGCTGGTCATCACGCTGGTCGAGCTCCCGCTCGTCCTGCCGCCCGCGGTGGCGGGGATCGGGCTGCTGGCGGCGGTGGGGCCGCAGGGACTGCTGGCGCCGGTCGGCGTGTCGTTCACGCTCTCCACGGCGGCGGTCGTGGTCGCGCTGACGTTCGTCTCGGCGCCGTTCTACATGCGGCAGTCGCAGGCCGCGTTCGCGGCGCTCGACCGCTCGTGGCTGGACGCGTCGCGGACCCTGGGCGCGAGCGAGGCGCGGACCCTCGCGCGGGTCGCGATCCCGGCGGCGCTGCCGGGGATCTCCGCGGGTCTGGCGCTGGCGTGGGGGCGCGCGCTGGGCGAGTTCGGCGCGACGCTGATGTTCGCCGGCTCGTTCCGCGGGGTCACGCAGACGGTGCCGCTGGCGATCTACGAGCGGTTCTCGACCGACTTCACCGGCGCGCTCGGGTTGTCGGCGGTGCTCGTGTGCGTGTCGGCGGGGTTGTTGCTGGCGGTCAAGTTCGCGTTCCGTGTTGCGGATTGAGCTGACGACGGCGCGGGCCGGGCTGTCGCTCTCGCTCGAAGTGGGCGCGGGCGAGTGCGTCGCGCTCGCCGGGCCGTCGGGCGCGGGGAAGACGACGGTCCTGCAGGCCGTCGCGGGGCTCTTCCGGCCGGAACGCGGGCTCGTGTCGTGCGGCAGCGAGGTCTGGCTCGACACAGATTCGCGCGTGTTCGTCGCACCTGAGCGACGCCGTTGCGGCTATGTGTTCCAGGACTACGCACTCTTTCCGCACTTGAGCGCGTGGCGCAACGTCGCCTACGGGATATACGGACGCGAGCGTAGAAAACGCGCGTATGCGTATCTGGAGCGGTTCCAGATGACGGCGCGCGCCGAGGCCCGCCCCGCCCAATTGTCCGGCGGCGAGCGGCAGCGGGTGGCGCTCGCGCGCGCTCTAGCGCGGGATCCGGAGGTGTTGCTGCTCGACGAGCCGCTGTCGGCGCTCGACCCCCGCACCCGCGCGGCGGCCACCCGCGAACTGCTCGCGGTTCTGCACGAATTGCGCATTCCGTCGCTGTTGGTCACGCACGACTTCGCCGAGGCGGCACAGTTCGGCGATCGCGTGGGCGTGCTCGACGAGGGCGCGCTGGTGCAACTGGGCCCGCCGGCGGAGCTGTCCGCGCGGCCCGCGTCGGCGTTCGTCGCCGACTTCACGGGCGCGAACGTCCTGACCGGCGTCGCAACGGCAGGCCCCGACGGGCTGACCCTGGTGGCGCTGGACGGCGGCGGGTCGATCGTGTCCACCGACGTCGCCGACGGGCCGGTCGGCGCGAGCCTCTACCCGTGGGAGATCGTGCTCGAGGCGGGTGCCGCGCCGTCCTCGGCGCAGAACCACCTGGACGCCGAGGTCGTCTCGATCACCGAGATCGGCGGCCGCGCCCGCGTCGCCCTGCTCGCCGGTCAGCCGCTCGTGGCCGAGGTCACGGTCGCGTCGGTGGCGGCGCTCGGCCTCGCCCCGGGCGCGCGGGTCACCGCGACGTGGAAGGCGGCGGCGACGCGCTTGACCGCTCGCTGAGGGAGATGCTCAGCGCGACGGCGCGCTCGGCGTGCAGGCAGGTGGTGTCGAACACAGGCACGGGCGAGTCCTCGGCCCCCACCAACAGGTCGATCTCGGTGCAGCCCAGGAGGATGCCCTGCGCCCCCTCGCCGGCCAGCGCGCGCATGATCCGCCGGTACTCCTCGCGTGACTCGTCGCGCACCACGCCCAGGCAGAGCTCGTCGTAGATGACGTCGTGGACGATCTTGCGGTCGGCCGCGCCGGGCACGACCACCGCGAGCCCGTGCTCGCGCAGGCGGCCGACGTAGAACTCCTGCTCCATCGTGTACGCGGTCGCCAGCAGGCCCACGCGGGTGAGGCCCGCCCGCTTCACCGCATCCGCCGTGGTGTCGGCGATGTGCACGAAGGGGATCGAGATCGCCGCCGTGATCACCGGCGCGAGCCGGTGCATCGTGTTCGTGCACAGCACCAGCAGCTCGGCGCCTGCGGACTCCAACGCCCGCGCCTCGCCCGCGAGGATCTCCCCCGCCTCGTCCCAGCGGTCCTCGCGCTGCAGCACTTCGATGTCCGCGAAGTCGACGCTGCGCAGCAGGCAGTCCGCAGAGTGCAGCCCGCCGAGCCGCTCCGCGACGAGCTCGTTGACGAGCCGGTAGTACTCGATCGTCGACTCCCAGCTCATCCCGCCGAGCAGGCCGATCCGCTTCATCGCCCCACCGCCGGGAACACCGGCTGGACGGCGGGCGGGGCCACACGCACACGCGCGTCGACCACGGCGGCGCCGCGCGGGCCGGCCATCACCGGGTTGAGGTCGAGCTCCGCGATCGCGGGATGCGCGTCAGCCAGCGCGCCGACGCGGACGGCGATGTCGACGAGCGCGTCGAGATCCGCCCGCGCGCGCCGCAGCAGGGCGTGCGAGCGCAGTCCGGCGAACATCTCGCGCGCCTCCTCGACCGCGAGCGGGGCGAGTCGCACCGCGACGTCCTCGAGCACCTCGGCGGTGCCGCCGCCCGCGCCGCAGGCGACGACCGGGCCGAACCGCTCGTCCGCGAGCACGCCGACGAGCATCTCGACGCCCCCGCCCACCATCCGCTGCACCAGGAAGCCCTCCGCGGGCGTGCCGGCGGCTTCGAGCCTGCGCGCGATCTCCCCCGCCGCCCGCCGCACGGCGGTCGGACCGGAGAGCCCGAGCGTGACCGCGCCGGCCTGCGCCTTGTGCACCACTCCGGGAGCGACGCCCTTGAGCGCGACCACGCCGCCGAGCTCCGCCGCGGCCTTGGCCGCCGCCGCGACCGAGCCGACGCGCCGCTGCTCGACCAGCGCGATCCCGTACGCCTCCAGCAGCGTCTCGACCTCGTCCGGCCGCAGCCACCCGCCCCCGCGGGCCAGGGAGCCGGCGAGCACGGCGGCCGCGGCGTCGCCGTCGACGTCCTCGAGCCGCGCCGGCTCGGCCGGCGGACGAGCGCGGAAGCGCCCGTACGCCGCGGCCCGCCCGAGCGCCCGCGCGGCCGCCTCGGGCGCCCGGAACGTGGGGACCTTGACGGGGGTGGCGCGAAGTTTGTCCGGCAGCGGCCCAGGGGTCATGAAGACGGTCAGCAGCGGGATGCCCGCCGCGTGCAGGTCCGGTGCGGCGGCCGCCAGCGCGGCGGCGACCTCGTCGGCGCCGGTGGCGATGTGCTCGACGAAGATCGCGATGACGGCGTCGACGCCGTCTTCGGCCGCGACGCGCTCGACGGCGGCGCGGAAGCCCGCGGGCGTCTCGGAGGCGACCAGCTGCACCGGTCCGGCGACCTCCAGCCCCGCGTCGATGCACGCGTCGACGCAGACGACGGTGGGGCCGCGGGCGTTGCAGACGATCGCGACGGAGCCGCCACGCGGGGTCGGCTGCTCGGCCAGGACCGCCGCGGCGTCCAGCAGGTCGTCCAGGCCGTCGCAGCGGATCACGCCCGCGGACGCGAACAGCGCGTCGACCGTGTCGTCGGCGGCGGCGATCAGCGCACCGGTGTGCGAGGACGCGGCGCGGGCGCCCGCCGAGGTCCGCCCCGCCTTGACCGCCAGCACCGGCTTCGCGCGCGCCACCCGCCGCGCGACGCGGCCGAACTTGCGCGGGTTGCCGAACGACTCCAGATACAAGGCGACGACCTGCGTGGCCGGGTCCTGCTCCCAGTACTGCAGGACGTCGTTGGACGAGAGATCCGCCTTGTCGCCCAGCGAGACGAAGGCGGAGAGCCCGATCCCGCGGCGCGACATCCCGTCGATCGCCGCGGCCCCGAACGCCCCGCTCTGGGACACGAACCCGACCGTCCCGGACGGCACGTCCGCCCGCCCGAACGTGCCGGTGAAGGACACGGACGGATCGGTGTTGACCACGCCCATGGAGTTCGGCCCCACCAGGCGCATCCCGGTCGACCGGCACGCCTCGAGCAGCTCCGCCAGCCGCCCGGCGCCCTCCGCGCCCGCCTCGGCGAACCCCGCCGTGATCACCACCAGCCCCGAGACACCGGCTGAGGCGCACTCCCGCGCCACCTCCGGGACGGCCTCGGCCGGCACGGCCACGATCGCCAGGTCGACCGGCCCGGGCGTGTCCTTCACCGACGCCGCCGCGCGGCGGGAGCCGATGAAGTCCGCGTTCGGGTTGACGGGGTAGAGCTCGCCGCGGAAGCCGTTGTTCAGCACGTGGTGAAACGCCGCGCCGCCGAAGGAGCCCGCCCGCCGCGAGGCACCGATCACCGCGACGGAGCGTGGCTTGAGCACCCGCCCGACCGCCGCCACCGCGGCGACCCGGTCGCGATCCTCGAACTTGCGCCGCGCGTCCTCCCCCAGCTCCGTCGGGAACTCGAGCTCGATCCCGTCCGGCGACGCGCGCACGTGCACCGGGAAGCCGGACTCGCGGAACACGCTGATCATGCGCCGGTTCTCGGGGAGGACCGTGGCGGTGAAGGTCGTCACCCCGCGCGCGGAGGCGACCTGCGCCAGGTGCGCGATCAGGACCGTGGCCAGGCCGCGGCCCTGCATCTCGTCGGCGACCGCGAAGGCGACCTCGGCCCGGTCGGGCCGCTCGAGCTCGAACACCGCGTGGGCGACGACCCGCTCCTCCGCCCCCGTCGTGACGATCAGCCCGTAGCCCTCCGGCCGATCGCCCTTGGCGGCCATCGCCGCGGCCTTGTCGAGGTTCACGCCGAGCGAGAAGAACCGCAGCCAGCGGGAGTTCTCGCTCAGCCCGCCGAGGAACGTCCGCAGCGCGGGCTCGTCGGCGGGCGAGACCGGCCGGACGTGCGCGGTCGACCCGTCGCGCAGCGCGATGTGGACATCGGCGGCGACCGGGCCTCCGGTCACGGAGCCACCCTGGAACGCCCGAAACCGCACGGTTGGTCCGGCGCAGCCGGGGGCCGGGCTCTCACACGACCGCCTCCAGGATCGGCTCGGCGCCGAACCGCACGGGGTCGGTGGCGGGAAGGCCGGTCTCGGCCGCGGTGGCCTCGCAGGCCGCTCGTGCCTCCTCGTCGGAGAGCCCGCGCGTGTTCAGCGCGATCGCGACGACCTTCGCCGGGCGGACCCACCCGACCGCCGCCTCATACGACGCGATCAGCTCGATGAGCGGCGGGATCGGCGTCTCCGGATAGTCGTCGATGAAGGTCGTGCCGGCGCGGTGGCACAGCACCAGCGCGTCGGGCCGGCAGCCGTGCAGCAGCCCGAGCGTCACGCCGGAGTACGCCGGATGCCCGAGCGCGCCCTGACCCTCGACGAACAGCAGCGGCGCCCGCGTCGCGCCCTCGTCGACCAGCCGCGCGGCGGCGCCCGCGATGAAGTCCGAGATCACGTGGTCGACGGCGATCCCCCACCCGGTGATCGCGATCCCGGTCTGCCCGGTCGCGACGAACGCCGACTCGAGACCACGCTCCCGCGCGGCCGCGTCGAGCTCGAGGGTCACGGACATCTTCCCGATCGCGCAGTCGGAGCCGACCGTGTGGACGACCCGGACCTCGGGGCGCGAAGCGGGCGGGACGCTCAGGCCGGGCGGAGCGGCGCGCAGATCCCGCAGCTCGACCCCCGCCGAAGCGGCCGCCGCGGAGAGCTCGTCGTCCTCGGAGAGCACGGTGTGCAGACCCGCCTCGACGTGCATCCCGGCCTCGATGGCCTGCAGGATCGCCGCCCGCCACTCCGCGGTGAGATGGCCACCGAACGGCGCCACACCGATCACCAGTACGTTCGAGCCGAGCTTTACCGCTTCCTCGACGGTCGCCACGACCGGCACCTCGCGCCGCGCGTAGGGCACGACATCAGCGGCGACCGCGCCGGCCGACGTGTCGTCGACCACGCAGACCACCTCGCGGGTCCCGTAGCGGAGGATCCCGTGCGCGGTCTTGGCGTGCGAGTCGGCGAAGACGCCGCCGGTGAAGAGGGCGAGCCGGTCAGCCACGGGAGACACCCAGCCCGGGCGCGTCGGAGAGCACCAGCCGGCCTTCTGAGAGCCCCAGCCCGGTGAAGGGCGCGTTGGAGATCAGCAGGTGGCCGTCGAGGTCGATGTAGTCGACGAGCGAACCGAGCTGCGCGGCCGCGGAGATCCCCAGCTCGGACTCGATCATGCAGCCGAGCATGACCTCGAGGTCCAGCGCGCGCGCCGCATGGATCATCCGCAGCGCCTCGTGGATGCCGCCGGACTTGGCGAGCTTGATGACGATCCCGTCGGCGTACATCGCGATCGACGGGATCGAGCCGAGGTCCTTGCAGCCCTCGTCGATCAGCACCGGCAGGCGCTCGGGGAGCTGGCGGTACTCGACGAAGCTCTCGATGTCGGCCGCCGGGAACGGCTGCTCGACGAACTCGACGCCGAGCGCGATCAGCTCGGGCGTGAGCGCCTTCGCGGTGTCGAGGTCCCAGCCCTCGTTGCCGTCGATCCGCAGCCGCGCGGACGTCTCCGCACGGACCGCCCGCAGGCGTTCGAGGTCGCCCGGCCCGCCGACCTTGATCTTGTAGACCTCGTAACCGGGGTGGCGACGCACCTTGTCGGCCGTGCCCTCGACCGTGTCGATCCCGATCGTGTACGACGTCGGCGGCGTCAGCCGGTCCGTGCCGAGCACGTGGTGCAGCGGCTGCCCGAGCCGCTTGCCGAGCCAGTCGTGCACGACCCCGTCGAGCGCCATCTTCGCGCCCTGCGGACCGTCCCAGGCCCGCAGGCGGGCGGCGATCGCCGCGCCCGCGAACAGGTCGTCGCCCAGGAGGGCGGGCCCTTCGGCCTCGATCGCCTCGGCGATCCCCTCGGGCGTCTCGCCCCAGTAGTCCACCGGCGCGCCCTCGCCGAACGCGACGATCCCGTCGCGCTCGAGCTCGGCGACGACGACGGTCTCTTCGTCGGCGGCTCCGCGCGCGATCTGGAACGTCTCGCGCAGCAGGAGTTTCGGCAAGGAGGTCCGCATTGGGCGTATCCTCGCATCAGGACGTTCGACAGGGAGGCCCCGTGAAGGGCACCACGACCCTCGAGCTGCCCCGGCAGGCGGACTCGGCGGGGATCGCAAGACTCATCGTGACCGCGCACGGCTCCGCGCTGGAAAGCGAGCAGCTGCGCAATGCGAACGTCATGGTGAGCGAACTGGTGTCCAACGCCTTCAAGCACGGCGCCGGGCGGATCGAGCTGACCGTCGAATCCGGCCCCGACGGCGTATGGGCGTCCGTGCACGACGAGGGCACCGGCGTGATCGCCACCCCGGACCCGCGGCCGGCCCGCGGCGGCTGGGGCCTCTACTTCGTCGAGCGGCTGGCGGACTCCTGGGGCGTCGCCGAGGACGACTCGCGCGTCTGGTTCCGCGTCGCCTGACGCCCGATCGGCACGCACAACGGCGTCCCGGTGACCGGATCGGGGATCACCCGCGACCGCAGCCCGAACACGGACCACACGAGCTCCTCGGTGACGATCTCCTCGGGCGCGCCCGCGGCGACGACCACGCCTTCCCGCAACGCGACCAGATGGTGCGCGTAGCGGCACGCGTGGTTGAGGTCGTGCAGGACGATGCCGATCGTCCGCCCCGCCTCGTTGAGCTCGACCAGCAGGTCCAGCACGTCGAGCTGGTGGGCGAGGTCGAGGTAGCTCGTCGGCTCGTCCAACAAGAGGATCGACGTGTCCTGAGCCAAGGCCATCGCGATCCACGCCCGCTGGCGCTGCCCGCCGCTCAACCGGTCCAGCGGCCGGTCGCGCAGCTCCGAGATCCCCGTCGCCGCCAGCGCCCAGTCGACCCGCGAGCGATCCTCCGCGCTCGACCGCCGCCCCAGCCGCTGGTGCGGGAACCGCCCGCGCCGCACCAGGTCCTCGACGGTCAGCCCTTCGGGCGGCAACGGCGACTGCGGCAGGAACCCGAGCCGCCGCGCGACCTCGCGCGTGGGCAACGACCCGATCGCCACCCCGTCGAGCAACACCGCGCCGGACGACGGCTTCAGGAGCCGCGCGAACGAGCGCAGCAGCGTCGACTTCCCGGACGCGTTCGCACCCACGATCGCCGTGATCCGCCCCGCCGGGAGCGGCACGTCGACGCCGTGCAGCACCTCCCGCTCGCCGTACCCGACGACGAGGCCGGAAGCGGTCAGGCCGTCCGCGTGCGCCACAGCAAGACCGCCAGGTAGGGAGCGCCGATCATCGAGACGACCAGGCCGGAGGGGATCTCGGTCGGGGCGAACAGGGTGCGCCCGACGGTATCGGCCAGGCCGAGCAGCAGGGCGCCGAGCGCCATCGCCAGCGGCAGCGACCGCCGGTGGTTCCCGCCCGCGAGCAGCCGCGCGGCGTGGGGCGCGAGCAGGCCGATGAACGCGATCGCCCCGCACACCGCCACCGCCGCGGCGCCAAGAGCGGCGCCGACCGCGAGCAACGCGCCGCGATTGACGCCCACCCGCAGCCCGAGCGCCGCGGACAGCTCGTCGTCGAGCATCAGCACGTCGAGCCGGCGGACGGCCACCAATGCCACCGGCAACAGGACGAGCGCCGGGGCCGCGAGCAGCCGCAGGTCGCTCCAGCCGGTCGCGTAGGTGGACCCCGCCAGCCACGTGATCGCGGTCGCCGCCGCCGGCTGCGAATGCAGCAGCATCAGCTCGGTCACGGCCGCGCAGGCCGCCGTCACCGCGAGGCCGACCAGCGCCAGGCGCGCCGGTGAGCTCCCGCCCGCGAACGCGAGCACCAGCGCCATGGCGGCCAATGCGCCGCCGAACGACGCGAACGGCAGCACCAGCGACGACGCGCCCGGGAAGACGAGCAGCACGGTGAACGCGCCGACCGACGCGCCACCGACCACGCCCGCGAGCTCCGGCCCCGCGAACGGGTTGCGCACCGCCGCCTGCAGCACGGTCCCCGACGCCGCCAGGCACGCGCCGCCCAACAGCGCCACGCACAGCCGGGGCGCGCGCGAGTCCAGCGCGATCTCCCCCAGCGGAGAGCCGTCGCCGACGATCGAGCGGACGACCTCGCCCGGCCCGATCCCGATCTCGCCGAGGCAGAGCGAACCCACGACGGCCACCGGGAGCGACGCGGCGGCGAGCAGGACCAGCCGCGGGCGCCAGCGCGCCGCGCTCGCGGCCTTGTCGACCGCCGATCCGACCTCGCCGCGCAGCCGCCGCGCGATCACGATCAGCACCGGCGCGCCGATCAACGCGCACACGACGCCCGCCGGCGTCTCCGTGTCGAGCCCGGTGATCAGCCGGCCCGCGACGTCGGCCCACAGCAGGATCGCCGCGCCCCAGGGGATCGCGACGAGCAATGCCGAAGCATGGCCGCGCGGGCGCGCGAACCGCGCGACCCCGCCGGCGAGGATGCCGACGAACGCGATCGGCCCGCACAGCCCCACGGCGACCGCGGTCAGCACCGCCGCGCAGACGACCCCGACGACCTGCGTCAGCCCCGACCGCAGCCCGAGCCCACGCGCGGCCTCCTCCCCCAGCACCGCGACGTCCAGTGCACGCGTCAACGCGAAGACGACCAGCACCGCCGGGACGGCGATCAGCACTGCCGCCCGCACCGGCCCCCAGCCCGTCTGCAGCAGCGAGCCCGAGCCCCACAGAAACAGCCCGCTCGTCTCGGTCTCGCGCGCGAGCCGCACCGCACCCGACGCGGCCGCCAGCGCCAGGCCCACAGCCATCCCCGCCAGGATCAGCCGGACCCCGCCGCCGCCCGCGAAGGCCATCGCGCCGATCAGCGCCGTCCCGAGCGCCACGCCCACGAACGCCACCGCGATCGTCGGCGCGCCCGGGGCGAGCGAGGCGTACGCGGCCACCAGCGTGACGGTCAACGCGCCACCAGCGCTCAACCCCAGCGTCGCCGGCTCCGCCAGCGGGTTGCGCGTGATCGCCTGCAGCACGACCGCCGCGCACGCCAGGGCGCCTCCCGCGATCACGCCGGCAAGCGCTCGCGGCAGCCGGATGTCGGTGAAGAGCGCGTCACCCAGCGCGTCGCCGTGCCGGAAGATCGCCGCCCACACGTCGACGTCGCCCTGTCCCTGCCAGACGTCGGCGACCGCCGCGACGACCGCGAGCAGGACGCCGGCGGCCGCGACGCGCCGAACCACCTACGTGATTGCCGCCGTGAGGCGGTCGGCGAAGAGCATCGTCGAGCGCGGACCGCCGAACAGCCACGTCGTCCCGCCCAGCGTGCGCACGTGGCCCGCCTTCACGACCGGCAGCTTCTTGTACGCCGACTGCTTGGTGATCGAGTTGACCTGCTTGGCGAACTGCGGCGGGTAGACGAACGCCAGCCACCCGTTCACGCGCGAGAGGCCTTCGAGCCCGATCGTCGTGAAGCCGTAGCGGGCGGTCCCGGACCAGCCGTCGCGCAACCCGAGCCGGCGGACCACGTCGGCGCTCTGCGAGTTCGTGGTGAACATGCGGATCGCCGGGGCCGAGGACGTGCCGCCCGGCGTCGAGATCGCCACCGCCGTGCCCGCGCGAGCGCCGCGCTTGATCGCGGCCTTGTTGCGCGCGAGGTTGTTCGAGAGCTCCTGCAGCACCTTCTCGCCCCGGTCCTTCCGGCCCACGGCGACGGCGAGCCGCCGGAAGTCGGTGACCATCGCCCCGAACTGCGAGCCGGAGGCGGGGTACGGATGCGTGACCAGCACGGTCGCGATCTTCTTGAGCTGGCTGAGGTTCTTGGTCGAGCGGTAGTCCGGCACGACGATCAGATCCGGCTTGAGCGCCGCGATCCGCTCGATCGACGGCGACTGGCGCGAGCCGACGTCCTTCATCCCGCGCGGGCGCGGGGCGGCGACCCAGGTGTCGTAGCCCTTCATGTCCGCTGCGCCGACGGGCGCCATGCCGAGCATGTGCAGGTTCTCGACGGTGTCCCACTCGATCGCGACGACGCGCTTGGGGGCGGCGTGGGCGGTGGCGGGGACGAGCAGCGCGGCGCACAGGGCCGCCAGGAGCGCACGTTTCACTTCAACCTCAGCTTCTTCGACACGGTCTTGCCGCCCGCGTTGGTGGCCTTGACCGTCACCAGCAGGGGCTTGGTCTTCAACGTCTTCAGCGCGCTCGTGGACAGCGTGAACCTGACCGTCCTGCTCGATCCCGCGGCCAGCAAGTAGGCGACCTTCTTCGTCGCCTTGGTCATGGACACCGTGCCCTTGCACGGCGCGTCCGCGCACGCGATCGAAACGCTCACCGACCGGCCGGACCGCTTGAGCTTGGTCGTGCGCAGCGTCAGCACCGGGGCCTTGACCGCGGGCGGGGTGATCACGGGAGCGCTCGCCTCGATCCCGACGGTCTCGAACGCGCCGGCCACCGCGGCCGTCGGCGGCGCCGTGCCCTCGCCCGTCCCGGGCTGGCAGTCGATGTTGAGCTTGAGGCCGCCGGTGCCGATCGTCGCGCTGATGAACGCGCTGCCCGTCGGCTGGACGTTGCCGCCCGACGAGCCGACCGGAAGCGGCGGGAGCGAACCGGCGCCCGCCTGCGAGAACGCGACCGGCGCGGTGCCGGCGGACCACGCCGAGTCCGGCAGCGGCACGGTCACGTCAATCGGGGTTGACGACTGGTAGGCCCCGCTCGCGTCCTCGGTGATGGTCGTCCGGGCGACCGTCTGCAGCGCGAACACCTGGACGCCCTGCGGCGTGGCCGGGGCGGCGATGGCGACCCACGCCCGCGCCTGGAACTCGTTCTCGCCCGCCTTGAGGATGCCCAACCCGTGGCCCGCCTGGGCCAGGTAGTCGGGGAGCCGGACATGCACCGAAGCCGCCGTGAGATTGACGCCGGAGCCCGGCGCGACGGGGGCCGGGGACCCGGTCCCGGTCAGGTCGACGTCGAGGTGTCGCCAGTACCCGTCGGTCCACTTGCACGAGTTCTGGGTGGTGAGAGTGCCCGCGGCGGCCGGTGAGGCCGGAATGAGCAGCGCGCCCGCGACCGCGGCGAAGAGCGACGTCCAACGCATGTGTCAAGTAACCCTAACAAGATTGTGCAAGTTTGCTGGCGTCAGAATGCGAGCACTATGATGCAAGGCGATGAGCAAGCCGCATGGACACTCCATCGACGACTACCTGGAGGCGATCCATCTGCTCGTCTCCCCGATCGGCGTCTATGAGCCGGCCAAGGCTCCGGCAGCGATTGCGGCGCGTGTAGCCGAGGCGCTCGGCGTCTCCCGCACGGCCGTCGGGGAGATGCTCAAGCGGCTGACCGCCGAGGGTTTGCTCGAGCGCGGCGGCGGGCGTGAGCTGGTGCTGACGCCCGAGGGCACGGAGCGGGCGGAGAAGGTCATCCGCCGCAACCGCATCGTCGAGCGCTTCCTCGTCGACTTCCTCGGCTACGACACGGCGGAGGCGCACGAGCACGCCGGCCGCGTCGGCGCCGCGTTCACCGACGACATGGTCGAGCGGCTGCACGCGAAGCTCGGCTTCCCCGACCGCTGCCCGCACGGCTGGCCGGTCGCCCCCGACAAGGAGCGCGCGGAGAGCCGCGAGCTCGTCTCCCTGGCCGACCTGGGCAAGGGCGACAGCGGCGAGATCGTCCGCCAGGCCGAGCAGGACGGCGGCCTGCTCTCGTGGTTCGAGGCCGAGGGCCTGCGGCCGGGCGCGAAGGTCGAGGTGCGCGACATCCAGCCCGCGGCCGGGCACTTCAAGATCGAGATCGGCGGCGACGAGCAGTTCATCGCCGATCGCGCCGCCCGCGGCCTGTACGTCCGCCGCGAGCCGAAGACCGACTAGCTCCGTCAAGCTCCCTTTACTAAGATCGGGGCGGTTGCTTTACGCACTGCCCCGCCCGACCCTTGACGCTGCCTCCCAGGCGGCCACTACGACGTTGCTCAACTGCTATCTGCGGGAGGGCGGCGCCGGTGTCTTCGAGGGCGACGAGCTGGTCCTGACGGGGCTCGACGTGCGGGCGGTCGTGACGCATCGGTCGGCGTTCTTCCACCACCGCTTCCGCGGGCTCGCGCGACGGGCGGGTGAGGAGTTGGAGCCGGCTGAGCTGGCCGCGCTGCTGGCCCGCGCGCTCGACCCGCGGGCGGAGCCGGAGGCGCTGCTCGGCCGGGTGCGCGAGAGCCTCGCGTCGGTGACGCGGATCCTCGAGGCGCGCGCCGACGACGTCGAGCGGCTGTTCGCCGCCGACCCGCTGGCGTTCGAGGACACCGAGCAGGCGCTGTTGCTCGGCCACCCGCTCCACCCCACGCCGAAGGGGCTCTGCGGGCGGCTGGCGAGCTTCACCCCCGAGCTGCGCCCGCAGTTCCAGCTGCACTGGCTGTCGGTCGCCGCCGAGCGCGTCGAGCACGACAGCGCGCTGGCCGTCTCGGCGCCTGAGCTGGTCGCGCGGCTGCTCGGCCGCGAGCCCGAGCCCGGCCGGGTGCTGCTCCCCGCCCATCCGTGGGAGGCCGGGTACCTGTCGCGCGCGGCGGCGGAGCTGTTCGCCGGCGGCGACGTCGTCGACCTCGGGCCGGACGGCGCGCCGGTGACGCCGACGACCTCGGTGCGCACCGTCTATCGCGCGGGCTGGCCGTACATGCTCAAGTTCTCGCTGCACGCGCGGGTGACGAACTCGATGCGGGTGTCGCTGCCGAAGGAGCTGGAGCGGGCGGTCGAGGCGGCGCGGCTGTCGCAGACGCACGTCGGGTTCGCGGCGCGGCGGATCGCGCCCCGGTTCGCGATCCTGCACGACCCCGCGTACCTGCGGATCCCCGGCGAGGACGGCTTCAGCGTGCTCTTGCGCCAGAACCGTTGGCCGGGCGCCACCGATGTCACCGCCTTGACGGTGCTGTGCCAGGACCACCCGTTCGGCGGGCGCTCGCGGCTGTCGAACATCATCGCGTTCCTGGCGGAGGGCGCCCGCAAGGACGAGGTCGCGCGCGAGTGGTTCCGCGGCTACTGCGAAGCGGTCGTGGTGTCCTTGGTGCGGCTGTATCTCGATCTCGGGCTGTGCTTCGAGCCGCACCAGCAGAACACGCTGCTCGAGCTGCGGAGCGGGTGGCCGGAGCGCTGCGTCGTGCGCGACTCGCAGGGCTACTTCCATCGCGAGGCGGCGCACGCCGACCTCGTGCAGGTGATCCCCGGTCTGGGCGAGGCGAGCGAGTCGATCTTCCCGGAGGAGCTGGCCGACGAGCGGCTCGTCTATTACCCGTTCGTCAACAACGCGCTGGGTGTGATCGATGCCCTCGGGGCGGGCGGCTGCGTCTCCGAGGAGGTGCTGCTCGGCGATCTGCGCGCGGTGCTCGAGCGCGAGCGGGCGATCGGCGGCCGCTACCCGGGCACGCTGCTGGACCGGCTGCTGGACGACGATCGCTGGCCGTGCAAGGCCAACCTGCGCACCCGCTTGAATGACATGGACGAGCTCGTGGGTGACATCGCCGAGCAGTCCGTGTACGTGACGTTGCCGAACCCGCTGCGGGCGTGATCGAGCTGGTCGCCGCGGACCCCACGCGCCACGCGGACCTCGTCCGCGGCTGGATGCGCGAGCCGCACGTCGTGCCGTGGTGGGGCTCCGAACACGTGCCCGAGGCGCACGTGCAGCCGTGGATCGCGCTCGAGGGCGGCGTCGCGTTCGCCTACGTGGAGACCTACCGCGTGCTCGACGACCCGCTCGCCGCCTACTACGACGCGCGCCCTGACGATCTCGGGTTCCATCTGCTCGTGACGGGTTCCTTCGTCGGGTCCGGCGCGCCCCGCCGGCTCGTCCGGCAGTTGCTCACGCACCCCGGCCGCGTCGTGTGCGAGCCGGACGAACGCAACGCGCGCATGCTCGCGTTCTGCCGCGCGCTCGGCGGCGAGGTGCGGGAGATCCTGGAGTTGCCCGACAAGCGCGCGGCGCTGGTGGTGTGGGACTGATGCACGACGTCATCGGGGTCGGTCTCGGCCCGTTCAACCTCGGGCTGGCGGCGCTGCTGGCCCCGACGGGCGTCGACGCGGTCTTCTTCGACGACAAGCCGGAGTTCGCGTGGCATCCCGGGCTGATGCTGCCAGGGGCGGAGATCCAGGTGCCGTTCCTCGCCGACCTCGTGACGCTGGCCGATCCCACGAGCCCGTACACGTTCCTGAACTACCTGCACGCGCAGGGCCGGCTGTTCCGGTTCTACTTCCACGAGCGCTTCCACGTGCTGCGCGCGGAGTACGAGGACTACTGCCGGTGGGTGGCTTCGTCGCTCGAATCCTGCCGGTTCTCGCATCGCGTCGACGCGATCCGGCCGGTCGAGGGCGGCTGGGCGGTGTGGGCGCGCGGCGTCGAGCATCGGGCGCGGCACGTCGTGCTCGGTGTCGGGTGCGTTCCGTGGGTGCCGGAGTGCGCGCGCGCTCTCACGCACTCCTCCGCGTATCTCGGGCAGCGTGACGCGGCCTTGAGCGCGGGGTCGGTGACGGTGATCGGCAGCGGCCAGAGCGCCGCCGAGATCTTCGCCGACCTGCTGGAGCACGCGAGCGGCCGGGTCGACTGGTTCACGCGCAGCTCGGGCTTTCTGCCGATGGAGTACTCCAAGCTCGGGCTCGAGCACTTCTCCCCGGAGTACACCGCGTACTTCCACGCGCTGCCCGAGGCGCGCCGCGATGCCCTGCGCGGTACGCAAGCGCTCCTGTACAAGGGCATCGACGCGGGCACGAGCGAGCGCATCTACGACCTGCTGTATCGCCGCTCCGTCGGTGGGTCGGAGCCGGCCGTGCGCTACACGGCGCGGTGCGAGCTGCGCGGCGTCGAGGGCCGCCACCGCCTGCACCTGCGCCAGCTCGACCAGGACGTCGCGTTCACCCACGACACCGACGTCGTGATCCTCGCCACCGGCTACCAGCCCGCGCCGCTGCCACTGCCCGCGGGCCTGGTCTCGGCCGACGCCGCCGGGCGCCCGGTCGTCGAGCTCGATTACCGGCTGCGGCTGACGGACGGCGCGCCGTCGACCCTGTTCGTCCAGAACGCCGAGTTGCACACGCATGGCGTCGGCACCCCGGACCTCGGCCTCGGCGCCCACCGCAGCGCGGTGATCGCGAACGCGGTGTGCGGGCGCGAGGTCTACCCCGTGCGCGAGCGCAACGTCTTCCAGTCGTTCGGCGCGCCCGTGCCGCCCGCCGAGTCGGCCGCGGCATGACCTGGGAGCGCGCGAACCGCGAGTTGATCGCCAAGCTCCTGACCGAACTCGAGTTCGAGGAGCTCCTGGCGCCCGTGGTCGGCGACGAGTGGTCGCTGACGTTGGGCGGCTTGACGCTGCACTACAGCGCGCGGCGGAAGGCGCTCGGCCACGCGCGGGTCGATCCCGCATCGCTGCGGGCGAGCCGAGACGGCGTGCCGGTGCCACTGCCGGACGCGGTCGAGGTCGTCGCCATCGGGGCGCCCGCGCTCGGCGTCGATCCCGCGACCACCGCCGGGCTGATCGGCGAGATCTCCTCGACGCTGTTCTCGGATGTGCACCAGCTCGAGACCGGGCGGCCGGCGGCCGAGCTGATCGACCTCGACCCGGTCGCGCTCGAGGGCGAGCTGCGCGGGCACCCGTGGATCGTGGCCTCGAAGGGGCGCGTCGGGTTCTCGGCCGACGATCTGAAGCGCTACGCGCCTGAGGCGCGCACACCGGTGGGAATCCTGCTGCTGGCGGTCGAAGGCGCGGACTGGCGAGGGCGCGAGCCCGGGCTCGTCCCGGTTCACCCCTGGCAGTGGGAGAACCGCATCCAAACGCTGTACGCGGGCGACATCGCGCGCGGGCGCATCCGGCTGGCCGGCGCGTTGGACGGGCGCTGGACGGCGCAGCAGTCGATCCGGACCCTGGCCGACGCCGACGACCCGGAGCGCCACCACCTCAAGCTCGCGCTCTCGATCCTCAACACCTCGGTCTACCGTGGGCTCCCGCGCGACCGGACCCTGGCCGCGCCCGCCCTCAGCGCGTGGCTGAAGGAGCGGGTGGCGAGCGATCCGTTCCTGAAGGATCTGATCCTGCTGGGAGAGGTCGCGAGCGTGTCGGTCGCGCACCGCGCGTTCGAGGCGGTGCCCGACGTGCCGTATCAGCACACGGAGTTGCTCGGGGCGATCTGGCGGGAGTCGGTGACGGGGTTCCTGCGCGAGGGCGAGCGGGCGATCTCGCTCGCCGCGCTGTTGCATCGGGACCCCGCGGGCGTGCCGTTCGTCGTGCCGCTGATCGAGCGGTCCGGCCTGAGCGTCGCGGAGTGGGTCGAGCGGCTGCACGAGGTGACGCTGCCGCCGCTGTTGCACGTCCTCTACCGCTTCGGCGCGGCGTTCTCCCCACACGCGCAGAACTGCATGCTGGTGCTGCGCGACGACGCGCCGGCGCGCCTTGTGGTCAAGGACTTCGTGGACGACATGATGGTCAGCTCGGACCCGCTGCCCGAGCTCGAGGACATGCCGGCCGACGTCCGCGCGGCGCTCGGCGACGGCGTCGAGGCGGCGATCCTCGTGCAGTGGATCCAGGGCGGGTTGCTGGTGTGCGTCCACCGGTATCTGTCCGAGCTGCTGGAGGACGCGCTGGGCTACAGCGAATCCGCCTTCTGGGAGGCCGCCGAGCGCACCGTCGCTGCCTACCAGGCCCGGTTCGGAGAGCTCGAGGACCGCTTCGCGCTGTTCGACATGGACGCGCCCGCGTTCGTGAAGCTCTGCCTGAACCGCGTGCGGATGCTCGAGCGCGGCTATGCCGACGACGCGCAGCGGCCGGTGGCGGCGGCCGTCGGCTGGATCGACAACCCGCTGGCGCCGCGATGAACCTCTCGGAGCTGGCGGTCCACGTCGAGCACGAGCCCGCGCTCGACCGCCGCCTGTGGGCGCGGCCGGCGCTCGCCGAGCACGACACCGAGTTGCTCCACACCTGGATGCACAAGCCGCACGTCGTCCCGTTCTGGGCGATGGACTGGCCGCGCGACTGGATCCGCGACTACCTCGTGCGCCAGAACGAGGACCCCTCGCGCTCGCCCCTGCTCGGCTTCGTCGACGACACGCCCGTCGGCTACATCGAGGTCTACGATCCCGCCCACGACGTGCTCGGAGCGCATGCCCCGGTCCTGCCGGGTGACATCGGCGCGCACGTCCTGATCGGCGAGGAGGAGCACCTCGGCCGCTACAGCGTCGCGATCGGCCGCGCCGTGGTGCGGTTCCTGTTCAAGCGCCCCGGGGTGCTGCGGATCGTCGGCGAGCCCGACATCCGCAATCATCAGTTCCTCTCGCTGCTCGCGTTCCTCGGGTTCCGGCGCGCGGGCGAGATCGATCTGCCGGACAAGCGCGCGGCGTTCATGGTCTGCGAGCGCGAGGACTTCGAGCGGTTGTCCGGCCGCCGCCGCCGCGTGTCGGCATGAGGCTCGCAGGGGTCGTCAAGCGCTACGGCGATCGCGTGGCGCTCGACGGCGTCGACCTCGAGGTCGCGCCCGGCGAGATCTGCGCGCTGCTGGGACCCAACGGAGCCGGCAAGTCGACGCTCGTGGGTGTCGCGTGCGGCCGGCTCAAGCCCGACGCGGGGACGGTCCGCGTGTCCGGCCGGCCGGGCGTGGCACCGCAGGAGATCGGGATCTACCCGTCGCTGACCGTGCGCGAGAACCTGTGGGCGTTCGCGGAGGTCCACGGCGTCTCCCGCAAGCGGGCGGAGCGGGTGATCGAGCCGTTCGTCCTCTCCGCCTTGGCCGACCGGCCGGCGGGTCGTCTGAGCGGCGGCGAGCAGCGCCGTCTGCACACCGCCATCGCGCTCGTCCATCGCCCGCGCGTCGTGCTGCTCGACGAGCCGACCGCGGGCGCGGACACGCAGACGCGCACCGCGATCCTCGACGCCGTCAAGGCCGTCGCGGCCGACGGCACCGCGGTCGTCTACACCACCCACTACCTGCCGGAGGTCGAGGCGCTCGACGCGGGCGTGGCGCTGCTCGAGGCGGGCCGGATCATCGCGACCGGAACGGTCGCCGAGCTGGTCGCCGCGCACGCCGGGTCGGTCCTCGAGCTCACGTTCAGCGACGGGCGCACGGTGCGCCGCCCGGGCGCCTCGCTCCATGGGTTGGAGGACGGCGTGATCCGCGCCGAGGTCATCCGGCCGTCCTTGGAGGCCGTCTACCTGGCGCTCACCGGTCGCCGAAACGCCGCATGAGCATCGTCCGCACCGAGCTGCGCTTGCTCCGCCACGACCCCGTCCCGGCCGCGGTGCTGGTCGGCATGCCGCTCGTGCTGATGACCCTGCTCAGCGATGCCATGAAGTCGACGCTCGCCACCGAGGGGTACGACGTCGCCGGCTCCTCGCAGACGGTTCCGGGGATGGCGTGCGTATTCGCGTCGTTCGCGATCGCGGTCGTCGGCTTCGCGATCTTCCGCGAGCACGGCTGGCGTACCTGGCCGCGGCTGCGCGCCGCGGGCTTGAGCGGCCGAGCCCTGCTCGGTGGCAAGCTCGCGGTGCCGGCCGGGCTCGTCGCCGCCCAGCACGCGGTGCTGTTCGGCTTCGGCGTCGCGTTCCTGGATCTGCGGGTGAGTGGCTCGTGGCTCGCCGTGGTGGCGATCGCGGCGGCGTTCGCGGCGCTGGTGTTGGTGGCCGGCCTCGCCGCCGCGGCGGCGTTGAGCACGATCCAACAGGTCAACGCGGTCACCAACCTCGGCGCGATGGCACTCGGCGGCCTCGGCGGCGGGTTCGTCCCGGTCGAGTCGCTCCCGGACTGGATCGAGCCGCTCGCGCCGATCTCGCCCGTCTACTGGGCGATGGACGGCTACCGGACCGCGATCCTCGACGGCGGCGGGCTCGGCGACGTGCTCGGCCCGCTGGTCGTGCTCGCCGCCTTCACCGCCGTGTTCGCCGGGATCGCACTGTGGCGCCTGAAGCTCGACGAGCCCAAGCGCACCTGGGGCTAGCCGGGGAGCGTGTCCGTCCCGTGCACCACGCCCGCCTGGCGGGTGGTGTAGAGCCACGGGTCGTTGACGTCGCCGTCGCGGTAGTGGACGACGGCCAGCGGCTCGCCCGTCTCCGGCGCGACCATGAGCTCGATGCCGATGCCCTCGTGGATGTCCGGGTCGCCGTCGACCGCGACCGCCTTGCCGGGCCGGCCCAGCGGGTCGGTGACATCGCCGATCAGCCGCATCCCGGGGAGCGTGGCGAGGAAGTCGTAGACCGCTCGCAGGACGGCGGGTGGAGTCCGCTTGCGGCCGAAGACCATCAGCGTCGCGGCATTCAGGTAGTCACGCGCGGTCGGGGATTCGCCCGGGTCGATCTGGAACTTCGCGGCCTCCTCGCGCATCCGCGCCGCGAGCGCCTTCGGCTCGGTCGGCAGCGTCGCGGGGTCCGCGATCCGGCCGACGCCCCCACGTTCGTCGGACGCGGGCGTGCCGAGCCTGTCGTCGGCCTTGACCTTGCCGTCGACGAGGACCTGTTCGCGCCCCGCCTCGCCGCGCGCCCACGTGCGCGAGTCGACGCTGCGCGCGTCCTTCCCGGCCGCGGCGTACTGGCGGATCCGGACCGCGTAGTACTCGCCCTCGCCGAGTCGGAGAGGCGGTTCGGCGGCGGCGCGCTTGCCGAGCGCGTGCAGGACTGTCGCCGCGGTGGCGGCGGCCGGCCGGGTCGTGGTGGGCCTGCCGCCGGTGGTGAGGACGACGACGCCCGCGGCAACGGACGCGGCGACGAGCGCGAGCGCGGGGAGCCCGCGGCGCCGCGGCCGGGCGAGCGCGCCGCTGCGGCTTCGTCCCGCGCGGCCGGCGGGCAACCCACGGCGGCGTGGCCGGGCGAGCGCGAGCTCGTCGATCCGGGCGTGGATCGGGTCGGCGTCCAGGCCGGCGGGGACGGGGACGTCGCGCAGAGCGGTCAGGGGATCGGTCATGCGGTCGCTCCGTTCAGGTGGTCGGACAGTTTGCGGCGGGCGCGGTTGATGCGCGAGCGGACGGTGCCCACGGGGACGTTGAGCGCCGCGGCGACCTCCTCGTAGGTGAGCTCGCCCCACACGTGCAGCAGCAGGGCGTCGCGGTCGCGGCGGGCCAGCGACGTGAGGCCGTCGAACAGGCGCGGATCCAGCTGCGGCGACACGTCGGTGTGCGGCGCTCTCGGTTGCGCGGCCGCGCGGCGGTAGAGCTCGAGCTGGCGGCGCTCCTCGCGGCGGTGGCTCGCGACGGTCTTCGTCGCGATGCCGAGCAGCCACGGGCGGGCGGAGTCGTAGCGCTTGTCGAAGCGCTCGCGTCGTTTGAACGCGGTCACGAAGGTCTCCTGCGCGAGGTCCTGGGCGATGTCGGGGCCGACGCGGCGGGTGAGGAACGCGGCGACCGCGTCGAAGTGGCGATCGACGACCGCGTGGAACCGGTGCGCCGGCCCCGCGAGGTCCGCCGCGTCGGCGGTGTCTATCTCGAGTGTGAGGGCCATCTGGCCCCTATTGGGGAGTTCGCCGCGGGAAAGTTCACGCTCGCTCGAGCATGACGAACGCGATCGCCGCCGCGCCGTCGTGGCTCAAGCTCAGGTGCGTCGCGACGGGGCCGACCGCGTCCGCCAGCGCGCCGTGCAGACGCAGACCCGGGCGGCCGTAGCCGTCGTCGACGACCTCGATCTCGCGCAGGTCGACCGCGGCCAGCAGCGGCGGCTGCCCGAACCGCGAGCCCGACCAGGCCTTCACGAACGCCTCCTTGGCCGCGAACCGCGCGGCGAGCCGTCGCGCGTCCCCGGCCGCGACGCGCTGCTCGCGGGCGGTGAACGTGTGGGCGACGAACCCGCTCGCGGTGTCGGCGAGCTGCTCGGCGAAGCCCGGCACGTCGACGAGATCCACGCCGATCATCGCCGCACGACGGGTGGCCGCCCGTGCCGCATCTCGAGCCGGCGCTGGACGCCCTCGGCGCGACGCCTCGCCGCGCGACGCCGGTACTCTTCGGGGTCGTCGAGCGCGGCGAGGAACGTGTCCGGGTGCGCGATCGCGAGGATCGCGGAGACGTGGCCGAAGCCGAGCGACGCGATCAGCGCGGCCTTGAGCGGCTCGGCGAGCCGGATCGGCCGGTCACCGAGGGTCAGGTGGGCGTTGCCGCGTTGGATCGGGTCGACGCTCTCGAGGTTGCGGTTGCCCGGCACGATGCCCGTCTCGAGCATCCGCAGCACCCCGTCCACCTGCCAGGCGGCGGCGCCGCCCTTGGCGTGGCCGGTAACGGTCTTCTGCGAGACGACCAGCAGCGGGTTGCCGGGGGTGCGGCCGAGCGCGTCCTGGAGGCGCTCGTGCAGCTCGGCCTCGGTCGGGTCGTTCATCTCGGTCGACGTGTCGTGCTTGGACACGACGCCGATGTCATCCGCGGTCAGTCCATGCGCATGCAACGCCTCGCGCAGCGGCCCGGCGGCGCCGAGCGCGCCGAAGCCGGTGGCCGGGATCGACGCGTGCAGACCGTCGCCGAAGCTCCCCGCATACGCGATCACGCCCTTGACGGGCAGCCCGAGCCGCAGCGCGACATCCCCGCGCACGACCAGCTGCGTTCCCCCGCCTTGGGCCTCGACGAAGCCCGCGCGGCGGACGTCGTTGGCGCGTGAGGCCTCATGCGGCGCGAGCCCCATCGCGTCGAGCGCGTCGGACGAGGCGGTCGCGCCCATGTCCGCGAAGCCCAGCATGCCTTCGGGCGTGAGATCGTCGAACCCGCCCGCGACCACCGCCAGCGCGCCGCCGGAGCGGATCTTGTCGTAGGCGACCTCGAGTGACACCGCCGCGGTCGCGCACGCGCCGACCGGGTGGATCATGGGCCCGGCCGACCCGACATAGGTCTGCACGGTGTGGGCGGCCACGACGTTGCCGAGCGACTCCTGGACGCGGTCGTTCTGGCGCGGCTCGGCGAGCAGGTTGTCGAGCAGCAGCCGCCGCAGCGACGCCATCCCGCCCATGCCGGCGCCCTGCGTGTTGGCGACGCGCTCCTCCCCCACCTCGTCGATCAGCTCCCGCGGAGTGACACCGGCATCGGCGAACGCCTCGACCGTGCACGCGAGATTGACGAGCGCCATCCGGTCGGCGGTGGCGATCAGGTCGGCGGGGACGCCGAAGCGGGCGAGGTCGAGGCCGGTCGGCAGCTGACCGGCGACCCGTCGCGTGTGCGGGACGACGCGCGGGACGCGGATCTGCGTGCCCGCGGGCCGCGTCACCCGCCAGCGGTCGCCGACCTTGCGGGCGTCGGCGGCGAACGCGCGCGCCTCCTCCTCGGTGTCGACCTCGAACGTGAGCGGCTGATCGAGCGTGACCGGGGCGAGCACGGTCTGGCCGTGCTCCTCGATCGTCCCGTCGCCGTGCAGGGCGCGCAGGCCGACGCGGCTCGTGACCGCATCCGCGTAGCGCCCGGCGAGGTCCTCCTCGCGGACCTCTTCGCGGGTGGCGGTGTCGATCCAGCGGCCGCGGTAGCGCTCGACCTCGTAGGAGACGAGGCCCGTGACCCACGCCAGCTCGGCGACGACGCCGGGCGAGTCGAGCTCGTCCAGCTCGAGCGCGAAGCGGCTGCGGCCGGTGCCACCCGGCCCGAGCTCGCCGGTACCGACGATGACCACGCAGTCGTCGGGCCGCAGCGCGTGTCGTGGGAGCGCCGCCGCGGGGCGTGGCGCGGTGTCGGTCCCCGCGCCGGGCAGTGCTTCGACGCCGGACGGTTCGGCGTGGCGTGTGGGAACGCGGGGACGCGCGCGCAGCTCGCGCGCCAGCGGCTCGAGTGCCCCGCGCAGGTCGTCGATCGCCGACAGGCCGCCATCGAGGTCCGTGTGGCCCGTGGCGAGCAGCCAGCCCATCTCGTCCGCGCTGAACGTGCGGATGCCGAGGCGCTCCTCGACGAGCGGTGCGATCGCGTCGTTGGCGCCCATCAGCCCGGTCCCGCGGACCCACCCGATCCGCGGCGCCACGATCGTCGTGTTCGCGCCCCACGGCTCATTCCGGGCACGGCGGATCAGGGTCTCGAGCGCCGCCTTGGTCTCGCCGTACGGACCGTCGCCGCCGAACGAGCCGTGGTTCGGCGAGAGCGGGAGCAGTACCTTCAGCGGCGTGCGGAACGCGCCGACGAGCCGCTGCACTCCCAGCAGCTGCAGCCGGAACGCGGTCTCGAACCGCTCGCCCGCATCGCTGGCATCGCCGGTGGTCGGCATCGCCGCGAACGGTGCGAGCAGCGTCGGCGTGAAGGGGTCGATGCGCAGGTCGTCCCGCCCCGCACGTCCGCCGCCCGGCTCGCGCAGCCACGCCACGAGCGCGTCGATGTCGGCGAACGACGCGAGGTTCGCGGGCACGACGTGCAGCTCGGCGCCCGGCCCGGCCGCGGTCCGGTACAGCTCGCGGTAGAAGCGCCGCCGTTCGGGCGTGTCGGTCGAGGTGGTGACGACGACGGTCGCCCCGCCGCGCAGGAGGTGCCGGGCGAGCGCCGCGCCGATCGAGCCCGGCGAGGCGCCGGTGACGAGCGCCGTCTCGGCGCGGAAGTCGGGTGAGATGACGGCCCGGTTCAGTGAGGTCCACGTGTCGCTCGGCGCCACACGGGCGAAGGCCGGGATGCGTCGCACGAAGAGCGCGGCCGTGGCCGCGATCTGCGGCTCGTGGGCGTGGGCGGCGATGCGGTCGAGCTCGGAGTCCAGGATGGTGGCATCGATGCGCCCGGCGAGCGCGTCGTGGTACGTGGCGACGAGGTCCCAGCGCGCGCCGGCCCAGGCCGAGGTGAAGCGGACGTGGCGGCGGGCGTCGAAGCGCGGGGCGATCTCGGCGGCGCGTCTCGGGCCGAGCTCGGCGTCGAGGATCGCGAGGCGGTCGCGTTCGGGGTCGGGCTCCGGGAGCGGCTCGCCGACCTCCTCCTCGATCACACGCACCTCGGGTGTGACGTGTGGCACCTCAGGCGGTGGGTCGGAGACGATCCCGAGGTCGGCGGCGGCGCGCTCGAGCAGGTCGTCGCCGGGTGTGAGGCGCGCGAGCGCGCCACCGCGGGCCGATGGGCCGGGGCGGGTCTCGAGCGCGATGTGGGCCAGCAGCCGCTCGGTCGCACCCGGCGGGAGGCCGAGCGCGGTCGCGTCGGCGCGGCTCACGCCGGCGCGGGTCGACCCCGCGGCGAGCGCCTCGCGCAGGTACGCGCCCGGGAAGCGGTAGGCCGCGCCCTGCTCGCGCAGCATCGCGGCGAGCTCGCCGATCGAGTGGCGTTGGGCGCCCTCGCCCCCGGACAGGCCGAACTCGCGGCCGAGGTCGATCAGCACCTGGTTGCGCCGGGAGGAAACGCCCTGGAAGAGCTCGTCGAGGGTCTCGGCGTCGTCGAGCTGGTCGAGCCGCACGCGGGCCTGCAAGGCCAGCACGAGCATGAGGGCGTCGCCCGCGTCGAACGGCGCGACGGGTGTGTCGGCCGCGTTACGGGTTCCGGAACACCCCCGACTCACCTCGGCGGTGCGAGCGGACGTGTCCGCCCCGGTGGGCACCGCCACCGGGGCGGGCACCTCCGCTCGCACGACTTCGTCGCGCTCCAGCACGGCGTCGCGGTCGCGCTCCGCGTGCAGGATCGTCGCGTCGGGAACCGTGAGCCGGGCCAGCCCGGACAGCACGTCCGCGTGCGCGGGCGCGACCTCGATCAGGCGGCTGTGGCGCAGCTCGCGCTGGATGTCGATCCACCGCACCGGCGACGCCAGCTGGCGCGAGAGCAGCTCGCCCACGTCCTCGCCGGCGTACGGCGCTCCCGTCAGGTTCGGCACCCAGCGGTGCAGGTTCGCGGTCTCGATCGGGGTCGCCGCGACGTGCGCGCGGAACGCGTCGGCCGCCGGGGTCAGCACGCTCGAGTGGAACGGGACGTCGATGCCACCCAGCACCCGGGCGCGCTTGCCGAGCCGCTCGATCGCCTCGCGCGTCCCCGCGATCGCGTACTGGCGGCCGGGCGCGTTGTAGTTGACGACCTCGACGCCTTCAAGACCGTCGACGTCCTCCACCACCGCGAGCCGGTAGGGCGACGACCCGTCGGGCTCGCGCGGGACGTGCGCCTGCATCAGCTCGCCGCGCCGGTGGACGAGCGTCAGCGCGTCCTCCAGCGTGAGCGCGCCCAGCGCATGCAGGGCGGCGAACTCGCCGACGCTGTGCCCGGCCGCGCGGAAGTCGTCGCCGATCGCGCCCTCGGCGCGCAGCTCGGCGAGTTGCGCGGCGGCGAGCGCGACCAGCGCGGGCTGCGTGAACTCGGTCCGGAAGAGCACCCCGAGCGGGTGTCGGCGGACGCTCCCGTCGGCGAGCCGGAGCTCACGCGGGTTGCGGTCGACGACGTCCAGCAGCGAGAACCCGAGCGCGTCGCGCGTGTGCCGGTCCGCGCGTTCCCAGACCTGCCGCGCCGCGCGCGAGCGATGACCGGCAAGGCCCTGGCGCTGGATGCCCTGCCCGGGGAAGAGGAGCGCGGTCGGCGTCGGCGCGATGACCGCCTCACCGTGCGCGACGTCCGTCTCCCCCACCTTGACCCGCACCTGCACCACCCGCTGCCCGTCGACGACCGCGACCCGCGTGGCCTCGAGGTCGAGCAGCGCCCCGAGGCCGACGGGCGCGAGGAACGTCACCCGCCAGTCGCGCAGGAGGGTGGCATCGCCGCCGCACAGCGCGTCGACCACGAACGCCCCGGCGCGGGCGGCGGTCCACGCGCCGTGCACGACCGGCCGCTTGAGCCCGGCCATCCGCGCCGCCAGGACGGACCGATGCAGCGGGTTGCGATCCCCGCCAACCCGCGCGAAGGCCTCCATCGAGGTGGGCGCCGAGTCCACCGCGACGGCGAGTTGCTTGACGGGCCGGGTGTGCCGCTCCGGCGGGGCGGGCGCGAAGCGGGCGAGCGTGGCGGCGACGGGGTTCACGTCAACCGGCGACGACGGCGCCGCGGCGGCGCGCGGCGGCGTGGCCGCGGCGCGGGACGGCGTGGCGGCGGCCCGCGGCGGCGTGGCGGCGGCGCGGGGCGGCGTGGCCGCGGCGCGCGGCGGCGTGGCGGCGGCGCGCGGCGGCGGGGCGGCGGCGCCCGCCGGCGGCGGCCCGGCGGCCGGGCCGAGGGCGATCTCGCCGATCGTCTCGCCGGCGCGGGTGATCGTCCCGGTCGCGGCGTGCCGCGGTGCGCCCCCATGCGGGACGTCGACGGTCGTCTCGGCGCGGACCTGGAGGACGTCGCCGTCGGACAGCTCGGCGGTCAACGTCAGCCACGGCTGGGCGGCGAGGAGGTCGGCGTCGCCGGGCTGCGCCAGCGTGAGGACCGTGTCGTGGTGGTCGCATCGGCGAAGGGCGAAGGCGGTCGCCGGGGCGTCGACGAGGATCGCGAGCTCGGCCTCGACGTCGGCGACGGTGCCGCGGGGCGAGCTCACGCGGGCGTGGCAGCGGAGGCGGGTCGGGGCGCCGGACGGGTCGGCGAGCTCGACGAGCCGGGCGTGGGCGTGGCCGGTCTCGCCGGCACGCGGCGGCCAGGCCGGACCGGGGCGGACCGCGTGGGTGGCGTGGACGAGCTCGGCCGCGCGGGCCGCGAGCTCCGGGACGCTCAGCAGCGCCGAGAGCGCGGGCCAGGCGAGCGTGAGGGCGAGGTCGAGTGGGACGCCGTCATGCGCGGCACCCGTCGCGGCCCGGTACGCGCGCGGCAGCTCGTCCGCGCACGTCCACGGCGTCTCCACCCCCGCGAACGGGTCGTCGACCGTCGACTCGACGGAGTCCGCGACCTCGAAGATCGCCTCGGCGACGTCGAGCGTCGACTTTCGCGAGCTGTGCGCGAGAAACTCGACGCTCGCGCCCGACGTCGGGTCGGCGGAGCCCGATGAGGGGTCAGCGGGCGTCGCGCCGCGCGGCGCGACGTCGGCGCGGACGCGGTAGCGGCGGACGAGCGGTTCGGCCGCGGCCGTGTCGATCTCGACGCGCACCTCGTCGCCGGAGCCGGACAACGTGACGCGCTCGATCGTCGCCGACGACGGGCGGACGGTGACGACGCCGTCGTGCTCGGTGATCGTGTCCCCGGGGGCGATCAGTCGCCACAGCGGGTTGGGGAGCGTGCGGCCGTCGGCGCCGACCACGCACTGCGCGGCGAACAACGCCGCGACCGGGCCGCTGCCGTAGGACACGGCGGGGACGGCGAGCCGCTCTCGCTCCTCCCACGGCGACGCCACCCGCGCGATCGCCTCACCCTCGAACCGGGCGAACAACTCGGCGACGGGCTCGTCGACACGGGTGATCCCGCCGACGGCCTCTGGGCCGGGGATGACGAAGACCTCCTCGGCGGCGAGCCGATCGTCCTGCGCCTGCCACAACCCGTCGGCCATGTACCAGCGGCGCACCTCGCCGTCGAGCACGGGGACGAACGGGACCGGCTTGCCGTCGCGGTCGCAGACCTCGAGGAAGAACTGGGCGTCGGCCGGGTGCAGCAGCGAGGTCGCCGCGGGCGGGTAGGACGACGCGAACCGCGCGAGTGCACCCGCGGGGTCGTCGAGATCGACGCTCACCTCGATCGGACCCGAGTCGGCCGGATCGAGCCGCGCCGCGAACCGTCGTACGAGCGCCTCCGCGCGGGCGCGCCACGACGGATGGCCCCAGGCGCCGTCGTCGTAGCGGCCGAAGCGCCCGGTCGCGCAGCGCTCGAAGAAGCGCTCGAGCAGCGAGAGGTACGTCATCCGCGCCACGTCGCCGAAGTAGGGCTTCGCGGTGAGCGACAGCGCCGCGACGATCTCGTCGCGACGCGCGGCCACGGCCGCAGGATCGCCCGCCACGGACTCCAGCAGGTGCCCGGCGCGGGAGGCCGCGTTGTCGAGCAGGTGGATGTCCGCGTTGAGGTTGCTGCGAGCCGATGTCACGCCGCCGACGACGCCGCGGCGCGGGACCCAGCCCTCGACGCCCGACGCGGCGACGAGCGCGGCCTTGACCTGGGGTGACGCGGCGGCCTCGGCGACCGCCATCGCGGCAGTGCCGATCAGGACCGCGTCGACGGGCATGACCGGCGCGCCGTGCCGCGACGACCACGTGCCGTGCAGCAGCTCGGCCGCCCGCTCGGGCGTGCCGATGCCCCCGCCCGCGCAGACGAGCACGTTCTCGCGCCGGCGCAGGTCGTGGTAGGTGTCGAGCAGCAGCTGCTCGAGGTCCTCCCACGAGTGGTGCCCGCCCGCGCGGCCGCCTTCGACGTGCACCGCGATCGTGTGGTGCGGCGCGGCGTCGGCGATCGCCAGCACCTGGCGGATCTGCTCGGCCGTCCCGGGCTTGAACGCGTTCAGGCGCATGCCGTCGGCGGCGAGGCGGTCCAGGAGCGCGATCGCCTCCTCGACATCCGGGATGCCCGCCGACACGGTCACCCCGGACAGCGGCGCACCCGCCCGCCGCGCGCCGAACAGCAGCGCATCGCGCGCGATGTGCAGGTCCCACAGGTGCCGGTCGAGCAGCAGCGTGTTGAAGACGACCTCGAGGCCGGGCTGTAGGAGCGATGCCAGCTCCTCGACCCGCAGCTCGAACGTGCGCCGATCCGGCTGCCCGCCGCCCGCCAACTCGGCCATGTAGCCCGCGTTCGCGGCCGCGGCGACGATCGGCGCATCGACCGTCGTGGGCGTCATCCCCGCGAGGATCACCGGCGGCCGGCCCGTCATCCGGGTGTAGCGCGTGTCGAGGTGCACGCGCCCGTCGGGGAGCGAGACGACGCGCGGGACGAGCGCTTCGTAGGTGACATCGCGCTCGAGCGGCGCCGCGCCCGGCGACGTCAGCACGCGGCGCCCCTCAGGCGAGGCGAGCGCGAGCGTCCGGATGCCGCTTCCCCGCAGGTTCTCGGCGGTGAGGCGGGCGACCGCGGTGCCCGGCCCGAGGTCGAGCACCCAGTCCGCGCCGAGCCCGCGGATGTCCGCCGCGACCGCGTCCCAGCGGACGGGATCGACGAACTGCGCCCGAGCGGCACCACCGCCGACGCCCAACACCGGGGCCCAGAAGGTGCCATCGGCGTCGCCGCCCCACGCCTCGAACGCGGCGAGCGGCGCGGCCAGCGTGGGCGAGTGGAACGGCACGTCGACCGCGAGCGGCGACCACGAGAACCGCAACGGCGCCCAGAGATCGGCCGCGGCGGCGGCCTCGTCGAGCCGCGAACGCAGCGCCGCGAGCCCGGCCGGCGAGCCGGACACGACGACGCGCGTCCGCGTGTTGACGAGCGCGACGACGACAGCGGGCGGCGACGACGCGGCGGACGGCAGCGCCGCGGCGGACGGCAGCGCCGCGGCGGGCGGCAGCGAGACGGCGGGCGGCAGCGAGACGGCGGGCGGCGACGACGCGGCGGACGGCAGCGACGCGGCGGGCGCCGCGGCGCGCGCGTTCACGTCCGCCAGAAGCGGCTCGAGCTGGGCCAGCGTCAGGCCCTCGATCGACGCCATCGGCGACGCGCCGCACGTCGCCGCCGACATGAAGAGGCCCTGCACGGCGGCGCGTTCGACATGTGCCGCGAGCAGCGCGTCCGTGACCTCGCCGCCCGGCGCCGAAGCGACCAGCGACGCGGCGAGCAGGCCCTGGGAATGCCCCGCGAACCCGACGATGGAGCCCGCCGCGACCGCGTCCCGCAGCGCATCCGCGTACAGCGCCCGCCACAGCAGCGCCTGCGACAACAACGCCAGCGGGTACGACACCGCGACGCCGCGCACGTAGGACGCGGGCGGCGCGCCGTCCGGGTCCATCACCCACGCGCCCACGTCGACGCCATATCGATACGCACCCGACGACAGGGCAAGGTCCGACCGAGCCACCCGCGTCAGGACCTCGCCACCCAGCGCGACGCCCGCCGCCAGCTCCGGCCGCTGCGCGACCAGGGCGGCCAGTTCCTCGAGCACCGAGGCACCCTGGCCGGCGAATGAGACGACCGCCCGGCACGAGCCCGTGCCGAGGCGGCCCGCCAGCGAGGCGGACGAAACGACATGCGGAGTTGCGATCAAAGCCATTGAACGGTCATCATCAAGCGCACTTGCCAGGGAGCGGCAAGTCGCTAGTCGGGCACATTGAAGCGTAATCCGATTGATGGCGTCGGAATTTGTTAGGGTCCCCTAAGAGGCGACCCCGTCCGGGGCGCTCGGGGACTCAGGACGAACGGCTCTCGGAGGTCGGGACGTGAGCAGCAGCGACAGAGACACAGCGGTACGCAGGCCGGTCACGGCCCTGCCGTTCCGGCTGCACGCGTCGGTGACGTGCCCGCCGCCGGCGGAGCTGGCGCTCTCGCTGGCGTGGGAGCTCGGCGACTTCGACGCCGACCGCTCCGAGCGCAACCTGACCGCGCTGGCCGCCGCGATCCTGCCCGGGACCGAGCGCGATCCGGCGGCGCAGCTGCGGGCGCTGGGCGAGGCCGTGACGAACATGGTGCTGTGCTCGCGCAGCGACGGCGGCCCGAACGAGCTGCTGATCGACCAGGCGCTAGAGCACGGCCACGCCCACCCGGTGCTGGTCGCGATCGTGCTGCAGGAGATCGGCCGCCGCGCCGGGATCCCGGTGGGGATCGTCGCCAATGAGAACGGGCACTTCCTCGCCCACCAGCGGCTGACCGACGCCCGCGTCCTGGACCCCCGCACCGGCCGGCTCGTCGACGCGGACGCGCTCGGCGTCCTGCGCTGGCAGTGCGGCCACCAGGTCGCCGCCGAGCTGCTCGACCTGCTCCAGCCACGCTACGAGCGCAACGGCGACCTCACGCGTGCGCTGCACGTCGCCCGGCTGCGGACGACGCTGCCGTTCGAGGACATGGCCGAGGCCGAGCAGCGCCTGCGCCGCATCACCTCCCGCCTGAACTAGAACGTTGGACGGGTGGGCGACGACGGCGGAGCTCGCCGGGCCGCGACTGCACGACGCGCTCAAGGCCTGCGGCGACTCGCTGAACACGGACCGACCCGACATCCAGGGCCAGCGGCTGGTCGAGGTGGTCACGTGGGTGCTCGCCGAGCCGATCGCGACGGCGCTGATCAACGACGAGCCGCTCCCGGACCTGCATCCGGACCACGTCGAGTTCTGGATCGGCGAGGACATGCGGATCCGGCGCCACGCCGAGGCCACCTTCGACGGAGCGCCCGACGAGCACATCACGGCGCATCTGACACCGCTCATCGAGGCGGTCAACGCGACCACCAAACGCCCGACGAAGGCGCTCTGGCGCGCGGTCAAGGACCGGACGGACGGCGCGATCGCCTGGATCGCCGAGACGACCGGCAAGCGCCAGCGCGCGTTCGAGCTGCTGCACGACCGCGCCGAGCTGCGCATGCTGGACCTGCGCACCCACGAGATGCTGCTCCACGTCCGCGAGGGCTGCTGTCTGTACTACCGGACCCCCGCGAACGTGAAGTGCTTCGGCTGCCCGCTCCTCGACGACGAGGAACGGCGCCGTCTCAGCGGCGTAGCGTGAGCGATCTCACGACGAGCTTGCCGCCGGCCTGCCGCAACTCGGCGCGCACCCGGGCCGCGGCGTGCTTGCGCAGCAGCGCCCGCCCCGCCGATGACAGCGCGAGCCGCACCGTCGCGGACTTGCCCGCCGCGACCGTGTACTTCGCCGACGCCGTCAAGGCGACGGTCCGCTTCAAGCGCAGCGTCCCGCGACACGCGGTCTGACCCGCGCAGCGCACCACCACCGGCACCCGCGTACCCGACCTCTTCAACTTCGTCGACCGCACGGACGCCACACCCGCGACCGGCTTGGGCGCAGGGACCACGGTCGGCGCAGGCGTCGGCGCCGGTGTCGCGACGGCCGTCGGCACAACGGTCGGGACAGGGGTCCGGATCGGCGTCGGCGGATCGGGCTCGCGCAGCAACCGCGCGAACAGCGGCTCCCCCGCGCTCACCCGCGTGAGCGTGAGCGTCCGGGTCACGCCGCTCACGGTCGCCTGCGCGGAGATCACACGATCGGCGGACAGGTCGATGCCCTCGGTCCCGGTCGCCGTCCAGCTCGATGTCAGCAACGGCAGCAACACCGTCGACGGACCGTCGGCCGGCACGGTCGCCGTTCCCGAGAACGGGACGGTCTGGGACGCTTCGGCACTGCGCGCGCCGTGCACCACGACGCCGCCGGTCACCGTCGCGGCGCCACCGCTCCCCAGCCACGCCGCACGCTGCGCGGCGGTCAGCCGCAGGCGCAACGTCGCGCCGCCGAACGAGACCTCCTGGCCGTTGCCCACCCGCGGCGGCACGCGGGACAACGTGAGGTCGGCGTCGACCCGGTCGGCCAGCGGCGCACCGTCGACCGCGCCGGTCCAGCCCGGCACGGCGAACACGCTCAACGCGCCCGGGAGCACGTCGCCGAACGTGCCTCCCTCCAGCTCCTGCGTCGCTTGCAGGCAATCGAGGAAGAGCTTGGCGTCGCTCGCCAACGACGCCTCGACGTACAGCGAGCCGCGCACGCGGACGTCGTTGCCGTTGCGCCCGATGGGGAGCGGCGGCAGCGACTCGCCGAGCGCCTGGCGCACCTGCACCTCGCCGCCCGTCGCCGTCCACGACACAGGCGCGAACGGCGCCGCGATCACGATCAGGGACGAGCGCTGCTCGTCGACCTCTCCGCTCGGCAGCAGCTCGATGTGGGCGCGGGCGACCGTGTCGAGGGCGATCGGCGCCGTGACACCCTCCGCTGTGTTCGTGGCCTCGAGCGCAAGCCACGCCCGGACGGGCAGATCGGTGTCACCCGGCCCGATCATGCTGAAGTCGTAGGCGGTCTTGGGGATCCACGACGGCAGGACCGCCGAGACGGTCCCGTCCCGCAACACGACCTTGTCCCCGACGGCGAGCTTCGCGTCGTTGGCGAGCTCGGTGCCACCCGCGTCGGTCAGCTTGCCGCTGAAGACCATCGGCACCGGCCGCCAGAGGCCGTCGTAGCTGTACTGGCACTGGTTGTCGAACGACATCGCCGGGAAGGCGGAACCGCTCGCCGGCGCCACGAGGGCGCCGGCGAGCAGGCACAGCAGCGTCACCGCGAGGCGCATGGACCTATCCGCGCTTGAGCGTGATCGTCTTGGTCACCGCCGTGCCACCGGCGACCGGCGTGAGCGTCAGCTTGACCTTCAGCGTCTTGCGCGACTTCAGCAGCGTCTTCGCCGTCTTGGAGAGCGAGAACTTGACGCTGCTCGCGCCTGGCTTGAGCGTGATCTTCTTGCCCGCCGCGACCGTGACCACCTTCTTGGTCCTGCCGACCTTGTACTTGTTCACGGTCTTGGCCGAGAGCGTGTACTCCGCGTCCTCGGCGTTCGGGTTGGTCAGCTTGAGCGTCACGCTGCCGGCCGACGTCGGCTTCAGCGTCGAGGTCGATGCCAGCGTCACCGGCTTCGGCGCGGGAGCCGGGACCGGGACCGGAGCGATCGGCAGCGCCGCCGACGCGATCGCCGGCAGCGGCGCGAACGTCAAGCCGAAGCGCCCGCGCGAGCCGACCGCCTTCTGCTGCGTGCCCGCGCTGCCGCCGAGGTAGAAGCCCGGCATGTCCGGGTCGCCGACAGCCGCGTCGCCGCCCGCCGGGTCGACGTCGCCGAACAGCAGGTTCGGCTGCCCGCGCGAGATCTGCGTGTTGACGACCGTGACCTGGCCCGGGATGCAGTCGTTGCTGGCGCCGTAGGCCTCGGTCTGGGCGCGCACGTAGACGCTGCCGTACGGGCGGACGTTCAGCGGCTTGTTGTAGCCCGGGTAGCCGTAGCCCTTGGACTCGACCTGGATGATCCCCATGCTCCCGGGCGCGGCGACGGTGAAGTCGACGGCCCCGGCGCCGGTGGGCGTCCAGGTCGTGCGCGGCAGGTCGAGGATCACGGGCTCGATCGCCGCCGTCGGCTCGTTGTCGGTGTAGAGCGCCGGGTTGGAAGGCGTGCCGGGCGTCGAGTCCTGGATGTTGATCTGCCAGTAGCCGCGCACGCGCACGGTCTGCACGCCCTGCGTGGTGTTCGAGCCGGCGATCGTCACCCACGCGTCGAGCGGGAACTGGCTGTTGCCGACGTGCGACAGGTACCGGTGGGCGAGGTTCAGCGCCGGGGCCGCGGTGAAGTAGTCCGGCGTGTCCTTGGGCTGGTCGGCGAGCCGCATCTGCGGCAGGCCGGCCGAGACCTTGTTCGCGTAGACGTACACCGGCGCCTGCGACGTCCCTGTGTTGTACGACCAGTAGAGGACGTTGTTGTCGCCCGGGTTCGCGCGCTGGGAGAACGAGCGGACCGTGTCCTCGTCCTGGCCGCGCGGGATGCCGCTGTAGCTCGCGGTCGCTCCGCCCGTGCGCTTGTACATCTGCACCGCCACCCGTGGGTCGGTGAAGGTGAGCTGCAGCTGCAGGTCGCGCAGCGCCAACGGCTGGCCGGGGACCGCCGTCAGCGGCGACGCGTCGGCGCGCGCGAGCGTGATCGCCAGCGAGTCGACGATGTCGTTCGCCGCCGGAGGATCATCCGGGTAGTTCTGGTTGGTGTAGCTCGCGAACGGGCTGATGCAGGACCAGCCGTTGCCGTCCGCCGCGGAGGCGGGGTTCGCTCCGACCGCCGCGGCGAGCGCCGCCAGCGGGATGAGCATGCTGCGTCGATTCATTCTCTGCTCCGAGATCGTGGGCCCGGAACGGCCCGAGTGGTTCAGAACAGGAGTGCCGACGCCCGCGGTGCCAGGCGCCCTTCCCCCTCTATGTAAAGCATCCTTGCCAACTACAGAACGGAGGATATTACAGCTACCCTCCGAGGACGTGCGCACCGTCGAGGTCTGGCAGGCCGGTCTCGCTCAACCGCCCGAGCTGGTGGGCTGCCTGGAAGCGATGCTGTCCGACGCGGAGCGCACCCGCGCCGAGCGGCTGAGCTCCGCCCCGCGCTGGATCGTCGCCCGCGCCGCGCTGCGGATCGTGCTCGCCTCCCACCTCGCCGAGCACCCGGCCGACGTCGAGCTCGACACCGGCCCGCACGGCAAGCCCGAGATCCCCGGCTCCAGGCTGCGGTTCAACCTCTCGCACTCGGGGGACCTGGCGCTGATCGCGCTGACCCGAGACGCGGAGCTCGGCGTCGACGTGGAACGCACGTCGCGGCGCTCGACAGCGGTCGAGCGCACGCTCACCGACGGCGAGCGCTCGAGCCTGAACGGGCACGACCGCCACATCGGGCTGCTGCGGATCTGGTGCCGCAAGGAAGCGATGGCCAAGGCGGGCGGCGGCGGCCTCGGGTGGGCCCCGGAGACGTTCGACACGAGCGCCCCGGGCTCGTTCTCGCTGTCCGACCTGCGACTCCAGGACGGCTACGTGGGCGCGGTGGCGGTCCTTGGTCCTCCCGCCGACATCGCGTTGTACCGCGTCGCGTTCTGAGTAAAGATCCCGCGTGGGCGCGGCATGAACGCCGCGGGGTCTCACAGAGAGGGCAAAGATGAGGGGTAAGTACGTCGCCGGCCTGGCGACGGCGCTGGCGCTGGGTACGCCGGCTTTGGCCGTCGCGGGTCCGCCCGCGCCGGTCGATGCGCAGAACTGGACGTTCCAGGACAACTTCACCTGGAACGACTACCACCCGATCCCCGGCAAGGACTACTCGGATCCGAGCATCCAGCCGACCGTGAAGAAGTGGAAGGTCGCGCTCGTCCTGACCGACTTCCCGGACAAGACGTTCTTCGTCTCGCAGCCGGCCGGCTCGACGATCTACGGCACGCCGACGATCGAGGCGCATGACATCCCGCGCGCCGACGTCCCGGCGTTCTACCGCGACTTCCTCAACAAGCCGCAGCCGCTGAACCACTTCCAGACGATGAACCGCTATTGGATGGAGGACAGCTACGGCAAGTACGGCGTGCAGCTCGACTCGTTCGGGCCGTACAAGCTGCCGGGCAACTCCTACCAGTACTTCCTGACCGACCAGCAGGGCGCGGCGAACAATCCGGCGCACTGCCCCCAGCTGACGCCGGCCAAGCCGTGCAACCTGAACTTCCGCACCGACGCCCGCGCCGCGTGGCTGGCCGACGTCGGCGCGGCCAAGATCGCCGAGTACGACAACATCTTCTACGTCTCCGCCGGCGAGGACGAGTCGTCCACGTGGCAGGAGTTCGGCGAGATGAAGTTCCTCACGCAGAACGATGTCACGGACGCGTTCGGCCCGAAGGCCTACGGCGACCTCAACCAGACCAACTGGGCGGTCTCCCGCTACGTGCCGTGGAGCTCGTGGGTGACGGTGGCGAACATCTGGCCCAACGCGAGCGGCAACACCTCGGTCGAGGGCGAGAGCTCGGGCATGGGCACCTACGCCCATGAGCTGACCCACAACCTCGGCCTGCCCGACAACTACAACAACCCGTTCACGTCGCCCTACCAGCGGACCGCGACGGGCATGTGGGACATGATGAGCCGCGGCCAGTTCAACGGCGCCGGCGGCCAGCACACGCGCTACCTGATCCCGCCGACGACGGGCTCGGCGCTGGGCTCGCAGCACAACATGCGCAACAAGCGCTTCCTGAACTTCCTCACCGACAACGACATCCTGCGCCTGAACCGCGACGGCCTGAAGTCGTCGGGCATGGCGGTCGCCGATGTCACGGCGCGCGAGGTCGCGCCGACCACCGGCGAGATCTCGGGCGTGACGATCGTCCTCGACGGCGCCGGTGACACCGGCGCGCCGTGCGACTACGTCCAGAACCCGTACTGCGACGGCGTGCGCACCCAGGCCAACGGCACGATCACCGGCAAGTACAACAACTTCCACATGGAGGTCGTGCAGCAGATCGGCTCGGACTCCTTCGACCCGGGCCACGGCGTCCTGATCTCGAAGTCCAAGAACACGGCGTCCAGCTGCGGCAACTTCAGCTGCTTCGTGTGGTTCATCGACGCCCACCCGGAGGACATCAACCGGGTCGACTACATCGGCCCCGACGGGCAGCCGCGGCTGGCCACCCCGGGCGACGAGCGCCAGAAGAACGACGCGACGTTCAACGCGGGCACCAACTCCGGCACGCTGTCCGAGTACGAGGACACGGCCAACCGCCTGCACTTCTACATCCTCGACAAGCGCACCGACGCCCAGGGCGTCCTGCACTACAAGGTCGGCGTCCGCTCGCTCGACGGCTCGGGCCCGCAGACGCGCGGCGTCGCGCTCGCCTCGCCGCAACTGGGCAACGCCGAGGGCTACGCGACCTGCACGTTCGACCTCAAGAACACGGGCGCGATGGCCGCGGTGCCCAACGTCCACCCGCAGGACGCCTCCGCGTACCTGGACAGTGACATCTACCGGCTCTCCGCCTCGGCCACCGGCACGGGCTGGAGCGCCTACCTGAAGAACCAGTTCGCGTCGGCCGAGTTCGGCCAGTCGGTCAGCGTCCCGGTCTACATCGAGAAGGGCACCGGCGCGGGCACGGTCACGCTCAACGCCGTGTCCGAGTCGGACCCGTCCAAGACCGCCTCGGCGGTCTGCACGCTCGCCGACGGCACCGTCGGCGGCGCCGTCCCGGCGACGCTGGCGCTGACGATGGGCGCTCCGGCCAGCTTCGGCGGCTTCACCCCCGGCCTCGGCAAGGACTACTTCGCTTCCACCACCGCGACCGTCGTCTCGACGGCGGGCGACGCGACCCTGACCGTGGCCGACCCGTCGGCCACGGCCAACGGCCACCTGGTCAACGGCACGTTCTCGCTCCCGCAGGCGCTGCAGGCGTCCGGCTCGACGTCGGGTACGTACGCCGCGCTGCCGACCGCGCTGAAGGCCTACAACGGCCCGGTCTCCAACGACGTGGTCCCGGTCAGCTTCAAGCAGACCATCGGGGCCAACGACGCGCTGCGGACGGGCGCGTACACCAAGACGCTGACGTTCACGCTCAGCACGACCACACCGTAAGCTCACAAAAGCCCTGCTCCGTGGACGAATGTCCACGGAGCTGGACTTGACCGTCCGTTTTCTCCGTCGCAATATGGCCCGACGCGGTGCGCGAGCACCGCGAGGGTCTAAAAGAAGGGGAATACATGAAGGTGCTTGGAGCCGCCGGGATGGCGGCGCTGCTGGCGCTGGCCGCGCCGGCGGTCGCGAGCGCGGGTGCTCCCGCGCCCGTCGATCCGCAGAACTGGTCCTTCCAGGACAACCTCACCTGGAACGACTACAAGCCGTTGCCGGGAACGGACTACTCCAACCCGGACGTCCAGCCGACGGTGAAGAAGTGGAAGGTCGCGCTCGTCGTGACGGACTTCGCGGACAAGGGCTTCACGATCTCGCAGCCCGCGGGCTCGACGATCTTCGGCACGCCGACCACGGACGCCAACCAGGTCCCGCGCGATCAGGTGCCGGCGTTCTACCGCGACTTCCTCAACAAGCCGCAGGCGCTCAATCACTTCCAGACCATGAACCGGTACTGGATGGAGGACTCCTTCGGCAAGTACGGCGTGCAGCTGGACGCCTTCGGTCCGTACCGCCTCCCGGGTCGTTCGTACCAGTACTTCCACGACTACACGACGAACGCGCACTGCCCGGACGCCGCGCACTACCCGTGCACGCTGAACTTCCGCACCGACGCGCGCGCCGCCTGGCTGGCCGACGTCGGCACGGCCAAGATCGCCGAGTACGACAACATCTTCTACGTCTCCGCCGGTGAGGACCAGTCCTCGACCTGGCAGGAGTTCGGCCAGATGAAGTTCAAGACGCAGGACGATGTCACAGACGCCTTCGGTCCGAAGGCGTTCGATCCGCTGCAGACCAACTGGGCTCCGACCCGGTACGTGCCGTGGTCCTCGTGGGCGTCGTCGTCGACGATCTGGCCCAACGCGTCGGGCAACACGTCGATCGAGGCCGAGAGCTCCGGCATGGCGACCTACGCCCACGAGCTGACGCACAACCTCGGCCTGCCGGACAACTACGGCAACCCGTTCGGCACCACGCAGCAGCGCGCCGCCACGGGCATGTGGGACATGATGAGCCGCGGCTCGTTCAACGGCCCGGGCGGCCAGCACACCCGCTGGCAGATCCCGCCGACGCAGGGCGCCGCGCTCGGCTCGCAGCACAACATCCGCAACAAGCGCGTCCTGAACTTCATCGGCGACAACGACCTGCTGCGGCTCAACCGCGACGGGCTCGCGACGTCGGGCATGGCGGTCACCGATGTCACCGCGCGTGAGACGGCGCCGTCAGGCGGCGAGATCTCCGGTGTCAACATCGCGCTCAACGGCGCGGGCGACAAGGAACCGCCCTGCAACTACCTGACCGACCCGACCTGCGACGGCGTTCGCACGTCCGGCTCCTCGGTCACGGGCAAGTACGACAACTACACGATGGAGGTCGTGCAGCAGATCGGCTCGGACTCCTTCAGCCCGGGTCACGGCGTCCTGATCTCCAAGACGAAGAACACCGCGTCCTCCTGCGGCTCCTCGAGCTGCTTCGTGTGGGTCGTCGACGCGCACCCGGAGGACATCAACAAGGTCGACTTCGTCGCCGCCGACGGCACCGTCAACAAGGCCACCATCGGTGACGAGCGCCAGAAGAACGACGCCTCGTTCAATGCGGGTCTGAACTCCGGCTCGTCCTCGGAGTACGAGGACACGGCCAACCGCCTGCACTTCTACATCCTCGACAAGCACACCGACGCGCAGGGCATCCTGCACTACACGGTGGGCGTGCGCTCGCTCGACGGCTCGGGCCCGCAGACGCGCGGCGTCGCGCTGGCCTCGCCGGCGCTCGGCACCGACGCGGGTTACACGACCTGCACGTTCGACCTCAAGAACACGGGCGCCTCGGCGGCCGTCCCGGCCGGCACGCACCCGCAGGACGCGTCGGCCTACCTCAACAACGACATCTACCGCCTCTCGACCACGGCCACGGGCACCGGCTACGCCGCGTACCTCAAGAACGCGTTCGCGACGGCCAAGTTCGGCGAGTCGGTCTCGGTCCCGGTCTACATCGAGAAGGGCACGGGCTCCGGCACCGTCACGCTCAACGCCGTGTCGGAGTCGGATCCGTCCAAGACGGCCTCCGCCGTCTGCACCCTGGCGGACTCGAGCGTCGGCGGCTCCGTGCCGGCCACGCTCGCGCTGACGATGGGCGCTCCGGCCAGCTTCGGCGGGTTCACCCCCGGCCTGGGCAAGGACTACTACGCCTCGACGACGGCCACCGTCGTCTCGACCGCCGGTGACGCGACCCTGACGGTCGCCGACCCCGACGGCTCGGCCAACACCGGCCATCTGGTCAACGGCACGTTCGCGCTGCCGTCGGCGCTCCAGGCCTCCGGCTCCACCGCCGGCGCCTACTCGGCGCTGCCGGCCACGCTGAAGACCTACAGCGGCCCGGTCTCCAACGATCCGGCTCAGGTGAGCTTCAAGCAGACGATCTCCGACCACGACGCCCTGCGCACGGGCACCTACGCCAAGACGCTGACCTTCACTCTCAGCACCACCACACCGTAGGTTCATCTGGCTCTCCTCCGTGGACGCAAGTCCACGGAGGAGCGCTTGACCAGCGCCTTTATCTCCCCTGAATATGGCTCTCACGCGGCTCGCCAGTGCCGCGAGGGTCTAAAGAGAGGGAAGATTCATGAAGGTGCTTGGAGCCGCCGGTTTGGCGGCTGTGCTCGCGCTGGCGACGCCGACGGTCGCGTCGGCCGCCGGCCCGCCCGCGCCCATCGATCCGCAGAACTGGTCCTTCCAGGACAACTTGACCTGGAACGACTACCACGCGCTGCCCGGCACGGACTACTCCAACCCGGACATCCAGCCGACGGTCAAGAAGTGGAAGGTCGCGCTCGTCGTCACCGACTTCGACGACAAGCCCTTCTATCTCTCCCAGCCGGTCGGCAGCTCGGTCTTCGGCACGCCGACGACCCAGGCGCACGACATCCCGCGCGCCGACGTCCCGAACTTCCTGCGCGACTTCCTCAACAAGCCGCAGGCGCTCAATCACTTCCAGACCATGAACCGGTACTGGATGGAGGACAGCTTCGGCAAGTACGGCGTCCAGCTCGACGCCTTCGGCCCCTACCGCCTGCCGGGCCACTCCTACCAGTACTTCATGACCGAGTTCGGCGGCAACGCCAACCTCGCGCACTGCCCGGCGCTGACGCCGGCGCACCCGTGCAACCTGAACTTCCGCACCGACGCCCGCGCGGCGTGGCTGGCCGACGTCGGCCAGACCGTCATCAACGGCTACGACAACATCTTCTACGTCTCCGCCGGCGAGGACGAGTCCGCCACCTGGCAGGAGTTCGGCGAGATGAAGTTCAAGACCATGGACGACGTCACCGACGCGTTCGGCCCGAAGGCCTACGGCGACCTGACCCAGACCAACTGGGCCGTCACCCGCTACGTGCCGTGGTCCTCGTGGGCGGCCGTGTCCGGCATCTGGCCGAACGCGAGCGGCAACACGTCGATCGAGGCCGAGGCCTCCGGCATGGCGACCTACGCGCACGAGCTGACCCACAACCTGGGCCTGCCGGACAACTACAACAACCCGTTCGGCACCGTCCAGCAGGTCACCGCGACCGGCATGTGGGACATGATGAGCCGCGGCTCGTTCAACGGCCCGGGCGGCCAGCACCAGCGCTACCTGATCCCGCCCACGCAGGGTGAGGCGCTGGGCTCCCAGCACAACGTGCGCAACAAGCGCGTCCTGAACTTCATCACCGACAACGACCTGCTGCGGCTCAACCGCGACGGGCTCAAGCAGTCGGGCATGGCCGTGGCCGACGTCACCGCGCGTGAGACCGCGCCCTCAGGCGGCGAGATCTCGGGCGTGAACATCGTCCTCGACGGCACCGGCGACAACGAGCCGCCGTGCTACATCAACGGCACGCTGACCACCCCCAACTGCGACGGCGTCTCGCGCAACGCGGCGGGCACGATCGGCAACAAGTGGAACAACTACACGATGGAGGTCGTGCAGCAGATCGGCTCGGACTCCTTCGACCCGGGCCACGGCGTCCTGATCTCCAAGACCAAGAACGCCAACTCCTCCTGTGGCTCGTACAGCTGCTTCGTGTGGGTCGTCGACTCGCACCCGGAGGACATCAACCAGGTCGACTTCGTCTCCGCCGACGGCACGCCGAAGAAGGCCACGGTCGGCGACGAGCGCCAGAAGAACGACGGCTCGTTCAACGCCGGCCTGAACTCCGGCTCCTCGTACGAGTACGAGGACGCGCCGAACCGCCTGCACTTCTACATCCTCGACAAGAAGGCCGACGCGCAGGGCATCCTGCACTACACGGTCGGCGTGCGCTCGCTCGACGGCTCCGGCCCGCAGGCGCGCGGCGTCTCGCTCGCCACGCCCACGCAGGGCGCGGCCGACGGGTTCACCACCTGCACGTTCAACCTCAAGAACACCGGCGCCTCGGCCACGACGCCGAACGTCCACCCGCAGGACGCGTCCGCGTACCTGAACAGCGACATCTACCGGCTCTCGGTCTCGGCGAACGGCACGGGCTGGAACGCGTACCTCAAGAACGCGTTCGCGACCGCCAAGTTCGGCGACTCGGTCAGCGTCCCGGTCTACATCGAGAAGGGCACGGGCGCGGGCTCGATCACGCTCAACGCCGTCTCGGAGAGCGACCCGAGCAAGTCCGCCACGCAGATCTGCACGTTCGGCGACTCGACCGTCGGCGGCTCCGTCCCGGCGACGCTCGCCCTGACCATGGGCGCTCCGGCCTCGTTCGGCGCGTTCACCCCCGGCCTCGGCAAGGACTACTTCGCCTCCACCACGGCGACCGTCGTCTCCACCGCCGGTGACGCCGCGCTGACCGTCGCCGATCCGTCGACCACGGCCCCCGGCCATCTGGTCAACGGCACGTTCTCGCTCCCGCAGGCGCTGCAGGCGTCCGGCTCCACGTCGGGCACCTACGCCGCGCTGCCGACCACGCTGAAGACCTACAGCGGGCCCGTCTCCAACGACGTCGCCCCGATCAGCTTCAAGCAGACCGTCGGCTCGAGCGACCCGCTTCGCACGGGCACCTACGCGAAGACCTTGACGTTCACCCTGTCCACGACCACCCCTTAGTCGAGTGTTCGGCCTCCGTGGATCATTTTCCACGGAGGCCGTCTTGACCTGACCTTTAGCTCTCCGCGACCATTCATGAGAGGGCGGCAAGATGCCGCTGGGTCTATAGGAGGGCTTAGATGAGGGGAACTCGCGCCGCGGTCGCAGCGGCGTTGGCCGTTCTCGCCGCGCCTGTCGCCGCCAACGCGGCCGACACTGCGCCGGCACCGATCGATCCGCAGAACTGGTCCTGGCAGGACGAGCTCACGTGGAACGACTACAAGAAGCTGCCGGGACCGGACTACTCGGACCCGAGCATCCAGCCGACCGTGAAGAAATGGAAGGTCGCGCTCGTCGTGACCGACTTCCCGGGCACGCCCTACACGATCACGCGCCCGCAGGGCGGGACCGTGTTCGGCACGCCCACCGCCGAGGCGCACGACATCCCGCGCGCCAACGTCGCCACGTTCCTGCGCGACTTCTACAACACGCCGCAGCCGCTCAACCACTTCCAGACCATGAACCGGTACTGGATGGAGGACTCCTTCGGCCGCTACGGCGTGCAGCTCGACGCCTTCGGCCCCTACGAGCTGCCCGGCCGCCAGTACCAGTACTTCCTCAACGACCAGGGCTCGAACAACACGCGCTGCCCCACGGCCGCGACCACGCCCTGCAACAAGAACTTCCGCACCGACGCGCGCGCGGCCTGGCAGGCCGACGTCGGCGCGGCCAAGATCGCCGAGTACGACAACGTCTTCTACACCTCCGCCGGCGAGGACGAGTCCTCGACCTGGCAGGAGTTCGGCGAGATGAAGTGGATGACGCCGGAGGAGGTCACCGACCCGTTCGGCCCGGACCAGTTCGATTCCACGTTGCCGACCAACTGGGCCGCCACGCGCTACGTGCCGTGGACGTCGTGGGTCTCGGCGGCCACCAACTGGCCCAACGCGTCGGGCAACACGTCGGTCGAGGCGGAGAGCTCGGGCATGTCGACGTACGCCCACGAGCTCTCGCACAACCTCAACATCCCGGACAACTACGGCAACCCGTACGCGACGATCCAGCAGCGCGGGTTCACCGGCATGTGGGACATGATGAGCCGCGGCACGTTCAACGGCCCGGGCGGTCCTCACACCCGCTTCCTGATCCCGCCGACGCAGGGCTCCTCGCTCGGCTCGCAGCACAACCTGCGCAACAAGCGCTTCCTGAACTTCGTCTCCGACGGCGACCTAGTGCGCCTGAACCGCAACGGCCTGGCGTCGTCGGGCCTCGCGGTGGCGGACGTGACCGCGCGCGAGGTGCCGCATTCGACCGGCGAGGTCGCCGGCGTGCGGATCGAGCTCGACGGGGCGGTCGGCGACAACGCGACGCCCTGCAACTACCAGACCGATTGGCGCTGCGACGGCGTGCGCACGCAGGGCACGACGGTCACCGGCAAGTACAACGCGTACACGATGGAGGTCGTCCAGCAGATCGGGTCGGACTCCTTCGACCCGGGCCACGGCGTCCTGATCACCAAGGTCAAGAACAGCTCCTCCAGCTGCGGCGGGTCGTCCTGCTTCGCGTGGATCATCGACTCGCACCCGGATGACATCAACCACGTCGACTTCGTCCGGCCGGACGGCACGCCGAAGATCGCGACGCTCGGCGACGAGCGCCAGCTCAACGACGCGTCGTTCAACGCGGGCCTGGACTCCGGCTCCTCGTACGAGTGGACCGACGAGCGCAACCGCCTGCACTTCTACGTAGTCGACAAGACCACCGACGCGCAGGGCATCCTGCACTACAAGGTCGCCGTGAAGTCGCTCGACGGCGCGGGCCCGCAGAGCCGCGGCGTCGCGCTGCAGTCCGGCGTCTCGACCGAGGTCGCCCCCGGCCAGTGGTCGACCTGCACGTTCACTCTGAAGAACACGGGCGCGGCGGCGGCGACCGATCCGGCCCTGCACCCGCAGGACCAGAGCGCGAACCTGACCTCGGACGTCTACCGCCTGTCGGCCACGGCGACGGGCACCGGCTGGAGCGCGAAGATCCTCAACGCGCTGACCGCCGTCAAGTTCGGCGAGTCGGTCAAGGTCCCGGTCTACGTGACCAAGGGCACGGGCGCCTCGGCCAACGGCACGGCCTCGCTGACGGCCACCTCGGAGAGCGACCCGTCCAAGACCCAGACCGCGGTCTGCGGCCTCGGCTCGGGCGACGTCGGCGGCTCGGTGCCGGCGACGCTCGCGCTGACCCTCGGCACGCCGGCCTCGTTCGGCGCCTTCACGCCGGGCGTCGGCAAGCTCTACGCGGCGTCGACCACGGCCAACGTGATCTCGTCCGCCGGTGACGCGACCCTCACGGTCGCCGACCCGTCGGCGACCAACATCGGCAAGCTCGTCAACGGCACGTTCGCCTTGAACCAGCCGCTGATGGCGCAGGCCTCCTCCCCCGCCGCCGGTCCGGCGGGCGCGTTCGCGGCGGTCGGCGGCTCGGCCGCGCCGACGCAGCTGGCGAAGTGGACGAACCCGGTCGCCAACGACCCGGTGACGATCGGCTTCCAGCAGACGATCCTGGCGTCCGAGCCCCTGCGCACGGGTGCGTACGGCAAGACGCTGACGTTCACGCTCTCCACCACGACGCCTTAACGGCTCGCGGCCTTATCCTCCCCGGCTCCTATACCAGTGCCGGGGAGGAGAGGCCCAATGGCTGAGAGCGTCTACCGGGTGACCGAGGTCATCGGTGTCAGCAGCGAGTCGTGGGAAGGTGCCGCCCGTGCGGCGGTCGAGACCGCGGCCCGGACCGTCCGCGACCTCCGGGTCGCCGAGGTGGTGCGTCAGGACGTGACGATCGGCGACGGCGGCGTCGTCAACTTCCGCGTCCGGCTCGCGATCTCGTTCAAGTACGACACCGGCGAATAGATAAAGGGGCCTGACCCCTTTATCTGCCGAACGTCCGCACGAACTGGTGGGCTCGGCCCTGGAGGGCCTCCACCAGCGTGCGGACCTCGGCCAGGTCGGAGCGCAGCTCGCGATCGCCGACCTCGACCGGGAGCATCGAGTCCTGGAGCTCGACGAGCGCGTTGTCGGCCTCGTCGATCGCCTCGCCGGCGCGTTCGAGGAACGCGCGGGCGCCCTGGGACGGCGCGCCGGCGTTGGGCTGCCCGAACGTGCGGGTCGGGAGCGAGTAGCGGGTGGCGAACGCGGTGTGGGTGCGCTGCGCGCGGCCGAAGGCCGTTTGCACGCCGCGGAAGAGCTCCTCCTCCAGGCGGTCGGCGGAGTTGTCGTCGAGCAGCTCGTAGGCCGCGCCGAGGACCGCGAGCGCCATGGCGAGCTCCTCGATCGCGATCGCGAGGTCGTCGAGCAGCTGTTGCCGCGCCTCGGCGGTCACATAGGTCATGGGTCGGGCTCCAGGTTGCGCGTGGACCACCACTCCTCGCCGTAGTCGATGGTGAGCTCCTCGCCCGCATCGACGTCACGCGTGGTGACGAACGTGATCACCCGAGGACCGTCCTGGACGTACTCGCAGTTGGCCTCGTAAGAGTGGTTGTAGAGCATGCCGTAGCCGAGCAGCAGGATGACCTCGTGCTCGTCCTCCGCCGAGCCGAACACGTAGTCCCCGAGCCGGCCGGTGACGGTGTCCTCGGGCAGTTCCAGCGTCGGGCACGACTCGACGGACTCGCCCTTCTCGAACGCGCGCGTGGCGAACACGCCCCGGCCGTAGGGCCCTTCCTTGATCTCGATCCCGTCGTGCATCGGCAGCGCACCTTAGCCGCCGGAACGCCGGATACGGTCCCGCGCGTGTTGAGACTCCTCGGCAAGGAACCGTCGGCCGTCCTGCTGGCGGTCCAGCTGGCCGGCGTCCTCCTCTATCCGTTCATGGAAGGCCAGGGCACGGGGCAGGCGCTGTTCGCGATCTTCGGGATCGTCGCGCTCGGTCTGGTGGTGCTGGCCGTGCGGGCCTCGCCGGCGTTCACGTGGATCGCGCTGCTGCTCGGGATCCCGGCCACGGTGCTGTTGATCATCGAGGCGTTCGCCGGCACCGAGGGGCTTCTCGCCTACTCGTCGGCGCTCGAGGCGCTGCTGTACTTCTACGCCGCGTACGCGCTGATCGCGTACATGCTCGCCGACCACGAGATCACGCGAGACGAGTTGTTCGCGGTCGGCGCGACGTTCACCCTCGTCGCGTGGGGCTTCGCGCACGTCTACACGGTCTGGCAGGAGATCGAGCCGCACAGCTTCATCGCGGCGATCAACCCGGACAGCCCGCGGACCTGGATGGAGCTGCTCTTCCTGAGCTTCACCACGCTCTCGAGCACGGGCCTGAGCGATGTCGTGCCCGTCGAGCCGTTCGCCCGCAGCCTCTGCATGATCGAGCAGGTCGCGGGCGTGGCCTACATCGCGGTCGTGGTCTCCCGCTTGGTCGCGCTCACGATCCCGCGCCCGCGGGCGTGAGGCTGCGGTAGAGCTCGGAGGTCTGCTCGGCGATCGCCGGCCAGGCGAAGCTCGCCACCGCCCGCTCGCGCCCCGCGCGCCCCATCGCGTTCGCCCTCGCCGGGTCGGCGATCAGCGTGTTCACCCGCTCGGCGAAGTCGGCGGCGTACCGCTCCGGGTCGCGCGGCACGCCGGTCCCGTCGTCGCCGGGCTCGATCGGCACCAGGAACCCGGTCTCGTCGTCGACGACGACCTCGACGATCCCGCCCGTCGCGGTCGCCACGACGGCCGCCTCGCAGGCCATCGCCTCGAGGTTGACGATCCCGAGCGGCTCGTAGATCGACGGGCACGCGAAGACGGTCGCGTGGCTAAGGATCTGGATCACCTCGGGCTTGGGCAGCATCTGCTCGATCCAGAACACGCCCTCGCGCGACGCGCGCAGCTCGTCGACCTTGGCCTCGACCTCGGCGCCGAGCTCGGGCGTGTCGGCGCTGCCCGCGCACAGCACCAGCTGGGCGCTGGGATCGAAGTGGCGGGCCGCGTCGAGCAGGTGCGTGACGCCCTTCTGGCGGGTGATGCGCCCGACGAAGACGACGCTCGGCTTGGACGGGTCGATGCCGTGCTTGGCGAGGACCTCGGTGCCCGGGTCCGGCTCGTACTCGGCCGTGTCGATCCCGTTGTAGATCACGTGGACGTTCGCCGGGTCGATCTTCGGATAGACGCTGAGGATGTCGCGCTTGGTGCCGTTGGACACCGCGATCACCGCGTCGGCGTTCTCGAGCGCGGTCCGCTCGCAGAAGCTCGACAGCCGGTAGCCGCCGCCGAGCTGCTCCTCCTTCCAGGGCCGCAGCGGCTCGAGCGAGTGCACCGTGGCCACGTGCGGGATGCCCCACAGCAGCTTCGCCAGGTGCCCGCCGAAGTTCGCGTACCAGGTGTGCGAGTGGGCGAGGTCGGCGTCCTGCGCGCCCGCGGACATCGTCAGGTCGATGCTCACCGCCCGCAGCGCGGCGAGCTCGGGCGCGTCGCCGGACAGCGCGTCCCACGCCGTGTGCGGCACGTCACCCGTCCCCCACGCGTGCACCGTGACGTCCTCGAACGCCCGCAGCTCGCGGGCGAGGTACTCGACGTGCACGCCCGCCCCGCCGTAGACCTCCGGCGGGTACTCGCGGGTCATCAGCGCAATTCGCACAACGCCTCACTCTCGTTCGCGCCGCGGAAGCGAGCCGCCAGGCGAGTTTCCGCCGAAGTATGCGAGCGCGCAGCGCGAGTCATACGACTCATTCCGTCACCCGCATCCCCTTGGGGACGACGACGATGCCGCCCTCTGAGACGTGGAAGCGCTCGCGGTCCTTCTCCGCGTCGACGCCGATCTCCACGCCCTCCCCGATGTAGACGTTCTTGTCGAGGATCGCCCTCCGAACGACCGCGCTGCGGGCGATCTCGGTCTCGTGCATGACGATCGAGTCCTCGACCAGCGAGTACGAGTGCAGGTGGGCGAGCGGCGAGAGGATCGAGCGGCGCGCGGTCCCGCCCGAGAGCACGACCCCGGCGCAGACCATCGAGTCGACCGCGTGCCCGCGGCGGCCCTCCTCGTCGAACACGAACTTGGCCGGCTGCGTGATGCCCGGCCACGTGTGGATCGGCCAGTCGTGGTTGTACATGTTGAAGATCGGGTGGACCGAGATCAGGTCCATGTGCGCGTCGTAGTAGGCGTCGAGCGTGCCGACGTCGCGCCAGTAGCCCTTGTCGCGCTCGGTCGCGCCCGGCACCTCGTTGGAGGAGAAGTCGTAGACCTGCGCGTCGTTCTGGGAGACCAGCGCGGGGATGATGTTGCCGCCGAGGTCGTGCTTGGACGTCTCGTCGGCGGCGTCGGCCGAGACCGTGCTGATCAGCGCCTCGGTCGAGAAGACGTAGTTGCCCATCGAGGCGAAGACCTCGTTCGGGGAGTCGGGGAGACCGACCGGGTCGGATGGCTTCTCCCGGAACGCGGCGATGTCACGCCCGTTGGCGGCGGTCTCGATGACGCCGAACTGGTTCGCCTGGTCGATCGGGACCCGCAGCGCGGCGACGGTCACGCCCTTGCCGGACGCGATGTGCTGCTCGACCATCTGGCGCGGGTCCATGCGGTAGATGTGGTCGGCGCCGAAGACGATGATGTGCTCCGGCCGTTCGTCGGCGATCAGGTTGTAGTTCTGGTAGATCGCGTCCGCCGAGCCGACGAACCAGCGCGGCCCGAGCCGCATCTGCGCCGGCACGGGCGTCACGTAGTTGCCGAGCAGCGGCGACAGGCGCCACGTGGTGGTCACGTGGCGGTCGAGCGAATGGCTCTTGTACTGCGTCAGCACCACGATCTGGTGGTAGTTGGCGTTGACGAGGTTCGAGAGCGCGAAGTCGATCAGCCGGTAGTTGCCGCCGAACGGCACGGCGGGCTTGGCGCGGTCGGCCGTCAACGGCGCGAGGCGCTTGCCCTCGCCGCCCGCGAGGACCATGGTCAGAACTCGGCTCATGCGACGCTCCGAAATCGGGATGCCTGATCAGCCCCGCTGATCCCGTAACTGCGGTGGTTCAGGCTCCTCATGCCAGGATCTCCCGCGCGTCGTTGATGATCTGCTCGAGGTGCTCCGGGCCCTTCAGGGACTCGGCGTAGAGCTTGTAGATGTCCTCCGTGCCGGAGGGCCGGGCGGCGAACCAGCCGTCGGCGGTGACGACCTTCACGCCCCCGATCGCCGCCCCGTTGCCCGGCGCGGTGGTCAGGATCGCCTGGATCGGCTCGCCCGCCACCTCGGTCGCGGAGATGTCCGACGGCTCGAGCTTGAGCAGCTTCTCTTTGCGCTCGGGCGTGATCGGCGAGTCCGTCCGCTTGTAGGCGGGCGCGCCGAAGCGGGCGGTGAGTGCCTGGTAGCGCTCCCCCGGATCCTTGCCGGTCTTGGCGACGATCTCGGCCGCCAGCAGCGCGAGCAGGATGCCGTCCTTGTCGGTCGACCACGGCTTGCCGTCGAGGCGCAGGAAGGACGCGCCGGCGCTCTCCTCGCCGCCGAAGCCGAGCGAGCCGTCGACGAGGCCGTCGACGAACCACTTGAAGCCGACGGGGACCTCGACGAGCCGGCGACCGAGGTCGCGGGCCACGAGGTCGATCATCGTCGAGGACACGAGCGTCTTGCCGATCCCCGCGTCGCCCCAGTCGCGGGCGCCGCCGAACAGGTACTCGATCGCCACCGCGAGGTAGTGATTCGGGTTCAGCAGCCCGGTGGAGGGCGCGACGATCCCGTGCCGGTCGGCGTCCGGGTCGCAGGCGACCGCGATGTCGAACCGGTCCTTGTACTCGATCAGCCCGCTCATCACGTACGGCGAGGAGCAGTCCATGCGGATCTTGCCGTCGTGGTCGAGCGGGACGAAGCGGAACGTCGGGTCGACCTCGTCGTTGACGACCTCGAGGTCGAGCCCGTGGACGTCGGCGATCGCCTGGAAGTAGGCGACGCTCGCGCCGCCCAGCGGGTCGGCGCCGATCCGCACGCCCGCGTCCCGGATCGCGTCGATGTCGATCACGTTCGGAAGATCTTTGACGTACGCATCCACGTAGTCGTGTGGCGCTGTACGTGCGTCTGCAGTGTCGATCGCGGTGCCCAACAGCTCGTTGGCGACCGCCTCGACGCGCTTGGTGATGTCGGTGCCGGCCGGCCCGCCGCTCGGCGGGTTGTACTTGTAGCCGCCGTCCTCGGGCGGGTTGTGGCTCGGCGTGAGCACGATCCCGTCGCTGCCGGGGTGGGTGAGGATCGCGTGGCTGAGGGCCGGAGTCGGCGTGTAGCCGTCCGCGGCGTCCACCCGGACGTCGATCCCGTGCGCGCTGAAGACGCTGATGGCCGTGTGGAACGCGGGCTCCGAGAGCGCGTGCGTGTCGCGCGCGACGAACAAGGGCCCGGTGATCCCCTCCGACCTTCGATGCCGGGCGATCGCCTCGCTGATGGCCAGGACGTGGGCTTCGGTGAACGTGCCCTTGAGCGATGTGCCGCGGTGGCCGGAGGTCCCGAACGAGACCGGGCCCCTGGGTTCGCGGCGATATGCGGCGTAGAGCTCGTCGAGGTCGACGAGCATCGCCGCGTCTGGACGGGTGCCTGCGGAGGGGCTCACGCGGCGAACGATGGCACGACTGTGGATAGTGTGCGCGCATGCGGCAACTGACCAGCCTCGACGCGCAGTTCCTGGCGCTCGAGAACTCACGCCAGACGGGCCATGTGGGCAGCCTCGCCATGCTCGACGCGTCGACGGCCCTGAGCGGGGAGTTCGGGATCGAACAGGTCAAGCTGCTGCTCTCCGAGCGCGCTCCCCAGCTCCCGCCGCTGCGCTGGCGGCTGGCGACCGTGCCGCTCGGGCTCGACCACCCCTACTGGGTCGAGGAGGCCGAGATCGACCTCGGCTACCACGTCCGCGAGATGGCGCTCGCCCACCCGGGCACCGACGAGCAGCTGGCCGACCAGGTGGCGCGGATCATGTCGCGGCCGCTCGATCGCGCCCGGCCGTTGTGGGAGCTCTACGTGATCGAGGGCCACGAGTCCGGCCTCGTGTGCGTTCTGACCAAGATCCACCACGCGGTGATCGACGGGTTGTCCGGGGCCGAGATCATGGCGCTGCTGCTCGACCTGACGCCGGAGGGACGCGAGGCGCCGCCGGCGGCCGACGACGATCTCGCCGACCCGCCGCCCACGGGCCTGCAGATGTTCGGGCTCGGGCTGCTCGGTCTCCCCCGCTACCCGGTCCGCATGCTGCGGGCGCTGCCGAAGGCGATCCCCAACCTCGAGGACACGCCGTTCGGGATCTTCCCGGGGGCGGGCACGCTGTCCAAGGTGGCGGGTGTCCTCAACCGCGACGGCGTCGAGCGGCCGGACATGGTCGCGCCCAAGACGATCTTCAACGGCCGTGTCTCACCGCACCGGCGCTTCGTCTTCGGCCAGCTCCCGCTGAGCGAGTTCAAGGCGGCCAAGAACAACCACGGGGCGACGGTCAACGACGTGGTCGTGAGCGTGTGCGCGGGCGCGGTGCGGCGCTGGCTGATCGAGCACGACGACCTGCCGGACACGCCGCTGGTCGCCCAGGTGCCGGTGTCCGTGCGCACCGGCGAGCAGTTCGGGACCTACGGCAACCGGATCCTGCTGATGGCCGCGCCCCTGTTCACCGACGAGCCGGACCCGGTCGAGCGGCTGCGCCGGACCCACGAGGCGCTGGCGGACATGAAGGAGCGCCACAAGGCGCTGCCCGCCGAGCTGCTCCAGGACGCCAACAACTTCATCCCGCCCGCGGTCTTCTCGCGCGCCGCGCGGCTCACGTTCGGCTTCTCGACCTCGCGCCCCGGCCGTCCGACCTGGAACCTCGTGATCTCCAACGTGCCCGGCCCGCAGTTCCCGCTCTACATGGCGGGTGCGAGGCTCGAGGCGAACTACCCCGTCTCGGTCATCACCGACGGCATGGGGTTGAACATCACCGTGATGAGCTACATGGGGCACATGGACTTCGGGATCGTCGCCGACCGCGACCAGATGCCCGATCTGGACGTGCTGATGGACTACCTGCGCGAGGAGCTGGAAGCGCTTGAGTAGCGACGAGAACGAGCCCGGCGCACGGCTGCGAGGGGGCCAACCGCGGGTTTCGGGCATCGCGGGCGCCTCGGAGAACAGGCGTCGCGTGGAGGAAGGGGTCACGCGCGACCTGCGCGGCCGCCTCACCTACGCCGGCTATCTCGACCTCGAGAAGCTGCTCGACGCCCAGCACCCGCTGAGCGACCCCGAGCACCACGACGAGCTGCTCTTCATCATCCAGCACCAGACGAGCGAGCTGTGGATGCGGCTGATCATCCACGAGCTCGACGAGGTGCTCGCGCGGTTGGCCGTCGACGACCTCGGCCCCGCGCAGAAGGGGCTCGCGCGCGTGAAGCAGATCCAGCGCCAGCTCTTCGAGCAGTGGGGCGTGCTCTCGACGCTGACCCCGAGCGAGTACGTGAAGTTCCGCGACGTCCTCGGCCCCGCGAGCGGCTTCCAGTCGCTCCAGTACCGGATCATCGAGTTCCAGCTGGGCAACAAGAACCGCGAGATGCTCGAGGTCTTCGCCTACGACGAGGCCGCCTACGAGCGCCTGCGGCGCGTCCTGGAGGCGCCGAGCCTCTACGACGAGTTCCTCCGGCACCTCGCCCGCCGCGACTACGCCGTCCCGCCCGACTGCATCGACCGCGACTTCTCCGAGCCCCACCGCCGCCGCGACGACCTGCTCCCCGTCTTCAAGGCCATCTACGACGCCCCCAAGCGCGACTGGGAGGCCTACGAGATGTGCGAGGAGCTGATCGACGTCGAGGAGTCCTTCCAGCTCTGGCGCTTCCGCCACATGAAGACCGTCGAACGGATCATCGGCCACAAGCGCGGCACCGGCGGCTCCTCCGGTGTGGGGTTCCTCCGTGCCGCGCTGGACCTGACGTTCTTCCCGGAACTGCTCGACGTCCGGACCGAGATCGGCTCCTAGCGGTTCGCGACGTCGCGCGAGCGCGAGAACCGTCCCTCGCGCGCCGCGACGCCGAGGCCGGCGGCCACGCGCGCGCCAAGGTCGGCGTCGACGGCGCTCCAGTAGGCGACCACCCGCTCTTGCGTCGAGGTCGCCACGTCATCGCTCGCGTGGCCGACGATGTTCTCGACGAGGTGATCGCGATCGAGGTCGCTCATCACGTCGTTGTAGAGCGTGCGCGGCTGCGAGAAATCGTCGTCCTCGGCGTGCGCGACATTCGCGTAGCGGCCGATCTCGGCGCCCTCGACCGACCAGCCGACGTCCGCGCCCAGGTCCGGGTCGGCCATCGGGCCGCCGTGCGAGTTGGGGGCATAGACCGGCTGCGCGCCCGCGTGCCGGTAGGTCATGTGCCCGTCCTTGTTGTAGGAGTGCACCTCGGACTTCGGCGCGTTGATCGGCAGCTGCTCGTAGTTCGTGCCGATCCGGTGCAGGTGGGTGTCGTGGTAGCTGAAGATGCGGCCCATCAGCATCTTGTCCGGGCTCAGGCCGATCCCCGGCACGAGGTTCGCGGGCGAGAAGCCGGCCTGCTCGACCTCGGCGAAGAAGTTGGCCGGGTTGCGGTCCAGCGTCATCCGGCCCACCTCGATCAGCGGGTAGTCGGAGTGCGGCCAGACCTTCGTCAGGTCGAACGGGTTGAACCGGTACTCCGCGGCCTCGGCGAACGGCATCACCTGGACGTGCATCGTCCACGTCGGCGCGTCGCCCGAGTCGATCGCGTGGCGCAGGTCGCGGCGGTGGAAGTCCGGGTCCTCGGCGCTCATCGCGTCCGCCTCGGACTGGGTGAAGTTCTCGATCCCCTGGTCGGTGAGGAGGTGGTACTTGACCCAGAACTTCTCGCCGCCGGCGTTCATCCAGCTGAACGTGTGCGAACCGAACCCGTGCATGTGCCGGTAGGTGCGCGGCGTCCCGCGATCGGACATCAGGATCAGCACCTGATGCGCGCTCTCGGGCGAGAGCGTCCAGAAGTCCCACTGCATGTCGTTGGACCGCATGCCGGTGTCGGGCAGGCGCTTCTGGGAATGGATGAAGTCCTGGAACTTCGACGCGTCGCGGACGAAGAACACCGGCGTGTTGTTGCCGACCAGGTCGTAGTTGCCCTGCTCGGTGTAGAACTTCAGCGCGAACCCGCGCGGATCGCGGACCGTGTCGGCGAAGCCCTGCTCCCCCGCCACCGTCGAGAAGCGCGCGAACATCGCCGTGCGCCGGCCGGGCTGGAACAGGTCCGCCTTGGTGAACTGGCTGACGTCGCCCGTGACCTCGAAGAACCCGTGCGCGCCGCTGCCCTTGGCGTGCACCACCCGCTCCGGGACGCGTTCGCGGTTGAAGTGCTGGATCTTCTGGACCGTGTAGTGGTCATGGAGGACCGTGGGACCCTGCGGGCCGACCGTCAGCGAGAACTCGTCGCTGGAGGCCGGGATTCCGGAGTCGGTGGTCGTCGTGGGGCGTGTCTCGTCGGCCATACACCACACCTCTCCAACCTTGCTGCGGATCAAACCGCCACGTCAGGCCCCCGGGACGTAGCGGTCGCAGCGCGACGGGTCGCCGGACTCGAGGCCGAGGAGCCACGCGTCGCGGCGCTGCTCGGGCGTGCCGTGATGCTCGGCGGACTTCGCCGTCCCCGCACCCGGGCGCGCCGAGTGCGAGGAACAGAGTGAAAGGCAGGTGAGCGCGCGCACCGAAGGCGCGAACTCTACGGGCCGATGTCCACCCAGACGGCGTGGATCTCGGAGTCGATCTCGGCCATGTCGGTGGCCCAGACCTGGAGCTTGTAGCGGCGCAGCTTGTCGCGCAGGGCCTTCGGCGGCTTGATCGAGGCGCTCACCTCGCCCGCGTTGGTCTCCACGACCTCGGTGGCGACGACCTTCTTGCCGCGCTTGAGCCGCAGCGTCAGCGTCCCCGCCTCGGAGACGCGGACCTTGACCTTGGCCGCCGTCTCGGTCTCCTTGACCGAGAGCAGGTCGACGGTCGGCGCGGTGGTGTCGCCCTCCTCGAAGACCGTCGGCGGCGTCGTGGTGTTGGGCAGCGCCGGCGGGCCGGTCGGGGCGTCCGGGTCCTCCCAGTTGGGGTCGGTCCAGGGCTGGCCCGGGTCCAGCGGCGCGCCCGGGTCGGTCGTGCCGACCACGAGCTGGCCGTTCATGCCGCCCTGGGTCAGGCCGCCATGGATCGAGCAGTAGAACTGGTACGTCCCGGGCGCGTCGAGCACCTTCGTCGCCTTCGGCCCCAGGTAGGACGCGCCCAGCTGCTGCGGCGCGCCGCCGGGGGCGACGAGCCACAGGTCGTGGGTCGCCGCGTTCGGGTTGCCCGGCTGCGTGAAGCGCCACTCGATCGTGTCCCCCACCTGCGCGGGCACGTTGCGCGGCGTCCAGAGCGTGCGGAACGTCGGCGTGTCGAACGCCTGGATCGCCCGCGTCACCGCGGCCGAGGCCGACGCCGTCGGGAGGACGGCGGCCGCGACGAGCGCGCCGATCAGGACCCGGCGGATCACGCGACCACCTCCATCTGGCCCATCATCGACATGTCGCCGTGCTCGGCGGCGTGGCAGTGGAAGACGTAGACGCCCGAGTAGTAGTCGAAGTACGGCCGCACGACCACCGTCTGATGCGCGTAGACGGGGACCGTGTCCTTCCAGCCCGCGTCGCCCGGATGCGGCGGTTGCCCGTCGATCGAGACGATCCGGAAGTGGTAGCCGTGCATGTGCATCGGGTGCGTGCGCTCGGACGTGTTCACCCACGTCCAGAGCTCGGTCGTCCCCTGCCGCGGCTTGGCGTCGATCCGGTTCTCCGAGAAGCCGCCGCCCGCGATCCGCCACACCGAGCCGCCGCCGGCCAGACCCTCGAAGGTCAGCGGCCACGAGCGCTCCATGTTGACCTCGGGCAGCTCCTCGTCCTCGGCGAGCTGCTTCGGGATTCGCGCCTCCTCGGCGCCGCCCTTGACGACGTCGAAGCGCATCACCGCGGTCGTCGAGGACTCGCCGATCGTGTTGCGCAGGACGACCTTGGAGCCGACGCCGAACTGGCGGAAGTCGACCAGCACGTCGACGCGCTCGGCCGGCTCCATCGGGATCGACGTGCGCGCCACCGGCTTGCCCGGCAGCAGCCCGCCATCGGAGCCGATCTGGATCATCTTGCGCCCGTTGCCCAGCTCGAGCTTGTAGGGCCGGGCATTGGACGCGTTGAGGAACCGCAGCCGGTAGATCCGCCGCTCGACCGTCATCCGCGGCGCGACCGCGCCGTTGACGAGGATCGTGTCGCCGCGGAAGCCGCGGTCGAGGTCGAACCGGTAGCGGAAGGAGCCGTCGGCGTTGAACGAGCGGTCCTGGATCATCAACGGCACGTCGTACTTGCCCTGCGGCAGGTCGAGGTGCGCATCGTCCTTGTCATCCAGCAGGTAGAAGCCGGCCAGGCCCGCGAACAGCGTCAGGTGCGTCTCGCCGTGCGCGTGGTCGTGGTACCAGAGCGTCGCCGCGCGGGCGACGTTCGGGTACTTGTACAGCCGCTCCGTCCCGGTCGGGATGAAGTCGTGCGGGTGGCCGTCGAACTGCGGCTCCGTCACCCCGCCGTGCAGGTGCACGTTCAGGTCGCGCCCGCTCTGGTTGATCTGGCGGATCTGCACCTCGCGCCCGCGCGTGGCCTTGATCGTCGGCCCCGGGTAGAGGCCGTTGTAGCCCAGCACCGGCGTCTCGAGCCCGGTCAGGATGTCCGCCGTTCCCGGCTTCATCGTGATCGTGTACTGCTCGAGGTCCTTGGTCGCCGACGTCGGCGTGGCCACCGGCGGGATCGGCAGGTCGTGCTGGAAGGCGTCGAACGGGGTCGAGGACGCCGAGCGCACGAACGCCGAGGTCTTCTTGCCGTTCGTCGCCTTGCGCGGGTCGGCCTTGAAGGAACAGACCAGGGCGATGCCCCCGAAGCCGCGGGTCAGCGCGCCGCGGCGGGTGATTCCGTCGCTCATCGCACGACCTCGGCGCCATCTGACGCCTGAAACCCGCGGCTGGGGCCGCGGCGAACGTGGGTCAGGCTCATCGCGCGCGTCCCTTGCCCTTGAGGTTGATCTTCCGTGTCACGGTCGTCTGACCGATCGGCCCCGCCAGCGTGAGCGTGGCCGTGGTCTTGACCGTGCCTCTCCAGTCATCCAACGCCGCCTCGGCGGCGTCGTTCGGTTTCAGCTTGACCGTGAAGCGCCCGTTGGCGTCGCAGGTCGCCTTGGCCTGGCTGAGCTTGGTGCCCTTGAGGCCGATCTGATCGGCGACCGCCTTGGAGACCGTCAGGGTCATCGTGCCCGACCCGGCCGAGACGCAGCGGGCGACGACCTTCAGCTTGCCCTTGAGGAACTGCGCGACCGTCGTGGTCTTGACCGCGGGCGCGTCGATCGCCGCCCAGATGTTCGCCACCTTCGCCGGCGTCGTGTCGCGCGGCGGCTCGGGCGTGGCCGTGACCGTCGGCGTCGCGGTCGGCGACGTGGTCGGGACCGGCGTCGGCTCCGTACCGTCGTCGTTGCGGACCGTGATCGATCCGGTCATCTCCGTCGCGTGGGCGGAGCAGACGAACGAGTAGACCCCGGGCGTGTCGAACGTGCACTCGCCGGTCCAGCTCGCCGGCTGCGCGAACGCGGGCAGCGGCGGGCCGGGGGTGATCGCGATGCCGGTCTTCTGGACGCACGAGGTCGGCGCCGTGGTGAACACGACGTTGTGCGCGCTCGTTCCCGCGGGGTAGCTGAAGTCGACGGTCGCGCCCTTGTTGACCGTGACGGTGTTGTCGGCCGCGTCGGAGCTGGACGCGTCCTGGAACCAGTTCTTGACCGTTGGGCTGGTCGTGTCGTGGGCGACGATCCCGGCGCGGCCGACCGGCGTGGTCGTCGGCGTCGCGGTAGGCGTCGCCGTCGGCGTGGCGGTCGGGGTCGCGGTCGGCGTCGGAGTCGGCTCGCCACCCGCCTCGACGATGACCGTGCCGCTCATCTCGGCCGGGTGCGTCGAGCAGACGAACGTGTACGTGCCCGGCGTGTCGAAGGTGCAGGTGCCCTCCCAGCCGATCCCCTGCGCGAAGCCCGGCATCGGCGGCGCGTTGTCCGGGTCCAGGAACGGGACCGTGTTGGCCATCTTGGTCTGCGGGCACAGCGCCGGCTCGGGCGCGTTCGGGAACGTGACGTTGTGCGCGCTGGCGCCGGCCGGGTAGGCGAACGTGACCGTCCCGCCCGCCTTGATCGTCACTGAGTTGTCGTTCGCGTCACCCGTGACGTCCTGGAACCAGTTGCGCAGCGGGCTGGCCGAGTCGTGCGCCTCGACGCGCGCGGTGTTGGGCGTCGAGGTCGGCGTCGCGGTGGGCGTCGCCGTCGGGGTTGCCGTCGGGGTCGCCTCGGCGTGGACGACGACCGTCCCCTTGTTCTTGTCCGGGTCGACCCCCGAGTGGTACGTGTACGTGCCGGGCCTGGTGAACGTGCAGGTGCCGGCCCACGGCGCGGCCTGCAGCCACCACGGCAGCGTCGTCCCATCACCCCAGACGGGTCCTTCCGTCTGCTGGCACGACGCCGGCTCGAGGCTGCCGCGGTCCCACACGACGTTGAAACGACCCGTGCCGGTCGGGTAGGCGAAGTTCACCTTCCCGCCGACGAGGATGTCAACGGTCGCGGGCGCGAAGCCACCCGCATCCGACACGACGACGCTTGCCGAAGACGGCGGGTCTGCCTGACCCAGAGCAAGCGCAGGAACGACTGCTGCCGCCATCGTGGCGCAGACGACCCATGGCAGGTATCTCCTCCTCCTGCGGCCCAACGGAGTCCCCCTCCTGAACGTATTAACGCGACCGGAATCCTACGGGATTGTCAGACAATCCGCAATGACTTTGGGTTTATTGCGAGACTAAACAAACCGCCCAGGCCACCAGTTCTTCTCATTTAACAGGAGAGCGACGGACGGAACAAAGAACGTGCGAACGAGGAAGGCGTCGACGATCAGGCCGAGCGACACCGTGAAGCCGACCTGGAAGAGCGCCTCGAGGTCGAGCGCCATGAGCGCGGCGAACGTGCCCGCGAGGATCAGGCCGGCCGAGGTGATGACCCCGCCCGTCCGCTCCAGGCCGGCGATCACGGCCTCGCGGGTGCTGAGACCACGGCGATGCTCCTCGCGGATCCGGGTCATCAGGAAGATGTTGTCGTCGACCCCCAGCGCGACCAGGAAGATGAAGCAGAAGATCGCCAGGTTGGGGTCCGATCCGGACTGCCCGAGGACGTGGGTGAAGATCAGCGAGGAGATCCCGAGCGCGAACGCGAACGACAGGATCACGGTGCCGATCAGGTACAGCGGCGCCACCACGCAGCGCAGCAGGGCGATCAGCACGATCAGGATCAGGATCAGGACCAGCGGCACGATCAGCTTCGCGTCGCGGTGCAGCGCCTGCAGGTTGTCGTGGTTCTCGGCCGTCACACCCCCGATCAGCACCGTCTGCCCCTGCCCCGCCTTGCGCGCGACGTCGCGGATCCGCGGGATCATGTCCATCGTCGAGCGTTTGAACGGGTCCACCGAGAGCAGCACCTCGGTCGAGATCAGGTTGCCGTCGGTGGACTGGGAGTCGGTGTTGGCGTCGGCGATGCCCTTGGTGATGCGCAGCTGGTCGCGGACCTGGAGCGCGACCGGCGCGGACGTGACGAGGTCCAGCGGCGCGACCCGGCCGGGCGGGAAGCGCTTGAGGATCAGCTCCTGCCCCTGGACGGACTCCGGGGCGTTGCGGTACTGCTGGGAGAGATCCAGGTAGTCGCGGCCCTCGAGGTTGCCGAGCGCGCCGAGCGCGAGGAGTGCGGCGCAGCCGAACGCGAGCCGACGCGGGTGGCGGCGGACGAGCTCCGAGACGCGCTTCCACCCCGGACCGACCGCGGGAGCCTCCGGCTCGACCTTGGGGATCGCGGGCCAGAACGCCCGCCGGCCGAACGCCACCAGCAGCGCCGGCATCAGCGTCAGCCCCACGGCCATCATCACGACGATGCCGAGCGCGAGGATCGGCCCCATCTCGCGCGTCGCGTTGAAGTCGGCGAGGCCGAGCACGAGCATCGCGGCGACGACGATCCCGCCCGAGGCGAGGATCGCCGGCGAGGTGCGCGCGGTCGCCCGTGCCGCCGCGGCGTCCACGTCCGCGTCGCGGCGCAACTCGTCGCGGAAGCGGCTGACGATCAGCAGGCAGTAGTCGGTGCCCGCGCCGAACATCAGCACGATCAGGATCGCCGTCGACTGGCCGCTGACCGTCGTCGCGCCCGCCTCGACGAGGCCATAGACAGCACCCGTCGCGATCAGGTAGGCGATCGCCACCACGCCCAGCATCAGCGCCGCGATCAACGGCGAGCGATACGTCAGCAGCATCAGGGCGAGGACGAGCACCATCGTGATCGTCAGCAACGTCCCGTCGATCCCCTCGACCGCGGCGCTGCGGTCGGCGTCGAAGCCCGCGGGGCCCGTCACGAAGCTGCGCAGCGGCTCCGCGGTCGGCTTCGGCGCGATCGCGCGGATGGCGGCGACGTCGCGCGACACCGACTCGGTGTCGTCCTTGCGGCTGATCACCGGGACGAGCACCATCGTCTCGGGCGAGTCGTTGGAGAACGCCGACGGCGGGTTCTCCGGGCCGAGGTCGTGGCCGATGTCGCCGCACGCCACGCCGCCGGGGGCGCCGACGCCCTGGAGGTTCGGCAGCGTCGGCGAAGCGCAGATCTTGTCCATCGTCTCCGCGATGAGGCTGTTCTGCTCGTAGATCGAGCCGCGCGTCGCCTGGAACGCGATCACCGCGGTCGACCACGGTCCTTCCCGGAAGCGGCCGTCGAGCAGGTGGTGGACGGTCGTGGACTCCGCCCCACGTGCCCGGAACGTCTCGCTCTCGTCAGCCGCCTTGGCCTGGAGCTTGGGCTGCAGGCCGGCGAGCGCGACGGCGAGCAGCAGCCAGGTGCCGATCACCAGCCAGCGCGAACGCCGCCCGAGTGGGAAGGAAGTGAAAGTACGCATTCGAAAAAGGCCGTCCCCCCACCGCTGACCAAGCGATGGGGGGACGGTTATACGGCACCTGGGAGCCTTACGCCAAGGGCGTAAGGGACCTGCTTTACGGCGTGGTGGTGGCCAGGGTGAAGAGCAGGGTCTTCGAGTACTGGCCCGCGCGGAGGGCGTCGTTCGCCGCGACCGGCTGCTGGAAGCCCAGCGTCACCGCGTCGTTGGAGATCGGCGCCGCCCAGTTGAGCAGTGTCAGCGGGCTGCCGGAGACATCCGCGTATGTCGTGTTCGGGTTGGCGGCGTTGGTGGCGCGCGCCTTCAGGGCCTGCGGCAGGAACGACGTCCCGTTCGCATGCACCAGGCGGCCCGGAGCGGTCGTGCCCGGGTCGACGACCGTCAGCGCCGCGTTGCCCGCGGAGGAGACGACGTTGGCCGTGGTCGACGCCGTGTACGTGTTAGCGACGGCCGGCACGATCGCGCCGAACGTGGCCGGAGCGCCGAGCGTCAGGCCGAGGACGGTCGGGACCGTCGCGGTGACCGTGGACGGCTCGGTCGTCGGGACGTCGACGTCGAACGTCTTGGTCGAGACCTGGCCGTCCGCGTACGTGACCGCCAGGGTCGCCTGCTGCTTGCCGCCCTTGAGGTACGTGTAGGTCGCGGTCGGGCCCGACTGCTTGGACCCGTCCGGGAAGCTCCACTCGTAGGAGACGCCACCGGACTTGCCGATGTTGAACGCCACCTTGCTCGAGTTGCCGGTGGTGTACTGCGGGTCGGGACCCGGAGTGTCGTCGCCGCCGGTGTACGCGAAGCGCCAGACGCCGGTGTTGGCGTTGGAGATCGTGAAGTTCGAGCCGGAGTAGCTGGCCACGTAGAGCGCGCCGTCGGCCCCGAAGTCGAGGTCGATGGTGCGGTTGTTGTTCATCAGGCTGGTCGGGACGATGCCGTACAGCGAGTCGGCCGAGACCGGCGCGCCGCCGTCGAACTCCGTCGCCGGATCCATGAGCAGCGCGTGGCGGATGTTCGTGCCGCCGGCGAAGTCCGACAGGAACCAGCGGCCGTCCCAGTAGGCGGGCCAGGCGCCGGCCTTGGCGTTGTCCGGACGGCGGTACGTACCGGCCGTCATCGGGGCCTGGCTGCCACCGAACGCGAACGGGCAGCGACGGAACGCGTTCTCGTCGTTGGCCGCGGTGTTCGTGGCGTTGTAGATCGCGACCCCGTTGGCGTTGCGCTTGAAGTCGTAGCAACCGCCCTGCGGGCCGTACCAGATGTTGACCGGCTTCGGGGCGGGGATGTCCTTCAGGCCCGTGTTGTACGGGGAGTCGTTGGCGACCGGCTTGCCCGACGTGCAGTCCCAGAAGGCGCCCGTCTGGCCGTCCGCGCCACCGCCGACCGTGCCGCGCACGTTGTCGGTCAGGTTCGCCGCGCCGCCGCCGCCCGTGGTGGACGGGAGCTTCGCGCGATAGTCGAACCGGTTACCGGCCTGGCAGTAGGGCCAGCCGTAGTTGCCGGCCTTGTTGATCTGCGTCGCGTTCTCGGTCTTCGCCGGACCCCACGTGGTGGAGTTCGTGCCCTGGTCGGGGCCGACCCACGAGGCGGAGATCTTGTCCGTCTTGGAGTCGATGTCGATCGAGTACAGGTTGCGCACGCCCATGGCGAAGACCTCGGGCTTGGCCAGCTTGTCCTTCACGGCCTGGCTGTCCTCGGGGAACAGGTTGCCGCCGTTCGGGGCGTCGGCGCCCGGGATCGTGTACGTCGTGCCGATACCGGGGACGTTGCCCGGGTTGTCCATCGGGTGGATGCGCAGCAGCTTGCCTTCCCAGGCGTTGGTGTTGCCCGAGGTCTGGCGCGCGTCGGCGAAGGAGATCGTGCCGCCGCCGGACGTCGTGTTGTGGTTGGCGCGGACCACGCCGTCGACCGGGACGGTGTAGTTCGGGCTCGAGTTGGTGTAGCCGCCGTTGTTGGAGTTCGGCGTGTTGCCCGTGTTGTCGCCGGAGGCGAAGTACAGGTTGCCCTTGGAGTCCCAGTCCATCGAGCCGCCGAGGTGGCAGCAGGAGTAGACCTGGGTCATCCAGTGGAAGATGACCTTCTCCGAGCCCGCGACGAGCGTCTTGGTCGCCGGGTCGTAGGTGAAGCGCGACAGTCGCCGCTCGCCCATGAACGACTGGCGGTCGAAGCCCGGGCCGAGCTGCTTGGCCGGGTCGGTCGTGTACGTGCCCTGCTCACCCATGAAGTACGGGTGGTACTGGACGTAGATGTACGGGCGGCCGTTGGTGAAGTTGGGGTCCAGGGCGATGCCGAGGATGCCCTGCTCGTCCTTGGACGTCTGGCCCGACTCCGAGCCGCCGCCCTTGGCGCCGAAGACCGTCAGGTCGGCGACCTTGGCGACCTTGGCCGCGTTCTGGTCGTCGGAGCCGGCGACGTTCGGATCCCACACGTGGATCGTGCCGCAGCCCTTGCCGACCGTCGGGCGGCCGAGGCTGTCCAGCGGCGCGTCCCAGTTCGTGGTCTGTGGCATGTTCTGGAAGCAGACCGCGCGGCCGGCGTAGAACACGCGACCGTCCTTGGCCATCGCGAGGCCGTCGATCTCGCCCGTGAACGGGTTCAGGCCCTGCGTGTCGCCGGGCGGCGCCGGGTTCGGCACGGCCGGGTTCTGCGGCGTCAGGCGCGTCGCGGTGTAGTTGGAGTTGATCGTCGCCTTGCAGTTGCCGCGGACCATGCCGGCGGCCCACTGGATGGCGCCGAGCAGCTGCTTCTTGACGGCGTCGTCACCGTAGGAAGCGGCGGTCCCGCCGAGGCCGGTGTAGAAGGAGCGGCCCTGCTGGACGTCACGGCACCACGACAGCGCGCGCTCCTGCTGCGGCTGGATCGTGTTGGTCGTGCCCGTGAAGCGGGTGACGGCGTCGTTGGTGACCGACGTGCCGTCGGGCAGCACGTTGAAGCGCACGCGGGCGACCGTGTGGACCTGACCCGTCGGGTTCGCGGTCCAGGCGTAGTAGTTGTCCGAGTGGGCCTTCCACAGCAGCGGGTTGGCGCGCGTGGCCGGGTGGACGCGGTCGAGGAACTCGACGTCCTGCGCGGAGACCGCGGACGCGGCCGTCGTGCGCGGGTTGCCCGTGAGGCCGATGAGCGTGTCGAAGAAGGCGTTGCCCTCCTCGAGCTTGGCCGTCTCGCCGATGCCGACGAAGCCGCCGCCGCCCTGGACGTAGCCCTGCAGCGAGGCTTCCTGCTCCGGGTTGAGCGCGTCGCCCGCCGAGTTGACGAACGTGACCGCGCGATAGCCCGCGAGGTTCGCCGTGCTGATCTTCGTCGCGTCGTTGGTGACGTCGACGGTGAAGTTGTTCGCAGCGCCCAGCGCCTGGATCGCGGCCGCGGCGGGTGCGGTGGCGTCGTTCGCTGCGCCGGCCGTCCCCGTGAACACGAGCACCTTGCCCGCGTCAGCCGACGCCGGCGAAGCCCCGAGCATCGCGGTGAGCGCGAACGCTCCACCCATTGCAAGCACCGCACGCGTGCGGCGTCCCACAGCTGTTCCCATCCCCACTCTCCCCTCCTCCGAAGACGAACTGCCCCGTCCCGATGCTATTCAGCTTCCGGTACTCATGTCAACAGCTTTTGCATCGCGAATTCGCAAAAGTCGTGGATTACGCTAGGGACACGCAAAAAAGGGTGCGCGATGAGGAGAGAAAGATGAATCCACGGAGGGTCAGAACGGCGCTAGCCGTCCCGTTGGTCGCGGGATTGCTGGCCGGCTGCGGGGGTTCCAGCGACAAGCCGGCGCCGCCCGAGAAGGGCAAGGTCGTCCGTGGCGAGACCGAGACCGGCATGAAGATGACGGTCGACACCTTCCTCCCGGTCGCCGACGATCCGGTCCTCAAGAAGCTCGATGCCTACAGAGCGAAGGGTCACTACCCCGCGGTCGACTACCACCGCGTCACGGCCGACAACACGGCCGGTCAGGTGCCGGACCAGGGGCGCGAGGTCACGTTCGCCAAGGACGCCAACGCGATCGCGACGGGCCAGGGCGTGGAGACCCGCTTCGTCTGCGACCTGCTGCGCTTCGAGTGGGTGCCGTTGCAGGGCATGGAGCAGGCGCACGCCGAGCTCCAGGACGAGCTCTGCAAGAACGGGCCGCCGAAGCCGAATGGCATCGAGCCTGGTCAGAAGCAGGTCTACTACGTGATCACCGACCGCGGTTTCGGGCAGCGCGGTATCAGAAGCCAGAAGATCTTCGGGCCGCGCAGCGCGGAGTTCACCCCGGCCACGTGATACGGCTCGAGGGCCGCGGCGGTTCGACCGCCGCAGCCCTCGTCGTTCGCTACGGCTGAGTCGTGCTCAGCGTGAACGTGATCGTCTTGGCGTAGCCGCCCGCGAGCAGCGGCTCGGTGGCCGAGACGGCCTGGCGGACCGAGATCGTCACCGGGTCGTTGGAGATCTCCTTCGGCCAGGTCAGCAGCGTCACGGGGGTGCCGCTGAGCGGCGCGAACGCGGTCGTCTGGTTGGCGCCGTTGGTCGCCTTGACCTGCAGCGGCGAGGCGAACTTCATCGTCCCGTTGCTCAGCCGGCCTGAGCCGTCACCCGGATCGGAGACGCTCAGCGTCGCGTTGCCGGCGGTGCTCGTCACGACGGCCGGGACGCTCGCGTCGTAGGTCTGCGCGACGCCGGGGGTGATCGCGCCGAGGTTGGCCGTGCTCGAGCCGATCGTCAGCGCGAGCAGGGTCGGCACGGTCGCCGTCGGCGTGCTCGGGACCTCCGTCGGCGGGACCGGGGTCGACGTGGGCGTCGGGGTCGGGCTCGGCGTGGGCGTGGCGGTGGGCGTCGGCGTGGCGGTGGGCGTGGGCGTGGGCGTGGCCGTGGGCGTCGGCGTCGGCGTCGGCGTCGGCGTGGCCGTCGGGGTCGGCGTGGGCGTGGGCGTCGGGGTCGGCGTCGGCGTGGGCGTGGGCGTCGGCGTCGGCGTGGGCGTCGGCGTCGGCGTGGCCGTCGGGGTCGGCGTGGGCGTGGGCGTCGGCGTGGTCGTCGGCGTCGGCGTCGGCGTCGGCGTCGGCGTCGGCGTGGCCGTCGGGGTCGGCGTGGGCGTCGGCGTCGGCGTGGGCGTGGGCGTGGGCGTCGGCGTCGGTGTGGCCACGGGCTCCACGATCACCGTGCCGGTCATCTCCGGGTGCGTGCTGCAGACGAACGCGTATGTCCCGGCGGCATCGAACTGGCAGTAGCCCTCCCAGCCGGCCGGCGTGGCGAAGTCCGGCATCGGCGCGATCGTGTCGGCGTCGGCGATCGGCACCGAGGGCGAGTTCTTGGTCTTCACGCAGGTGGTCGGCTTCGGGTTGTTGTTGAACGCGACGTTGTGCGCGCTCGCGCCCGAGGGGTAGTTGAACGTGACCCGCTCGCCGACCTTGACCGTGACGCTGTTGTCGGTCGTGCTCGACTGCGACGCGTCCTGCCACCAGTTCACGCCCGCGTTGTCATGCGCGGTGATGGTCGGGCCGGTCGGCGTCGCGGTCGGGGTCGGGGTCGGCGTGGCCGTCGCGGTCGGCGTGGGCGTCGGGGTCGCCGTCGGCGTGGGCGTCGGAGTCGGAGTCGGCGTCGGAGTCGCGGTGGGCGTCGGCGTCGGCGTCGCCGTGCCGGTCACGATCACCTCGCCGGACATCGCGTCGCCGTGGGCGTCGCAGAAGAACGTGTATGTCCCCGGCGTGTTGAACGTGCACTCGCCGGCCCAGCCGGGCGGCTGGGAGAAGTTCGGCAGCGGCGACTTGTCGTCGGTCTCGATCGGGATGCCCGCGGGCGACGCCGTCTCGACGCACGACGTCGGCTGCGTCTCGAAGTCGAAGTCGACGTTGTGGACGCTGTTGTTCTGCGGGGCGACCGCGTAGGTGAAGGTGACCTTCTCCCCCGCCGCGATCGTCACGGAGTGGTCATCGCCGGATCCGCTCGCGTCGTTGTAGAAGTTGTCGCCGACCACGAACGCGGCGTTGGCCGCCGGTTGCGGGTCGCGCACGGGCTGACCCCACGCGAACGCTGGCACCACGATGGCGGCCAGCACGGCGCACGCCAGCCATGGCAAGAACGACTTCCGCATCCCGACAGCTCCCCCTCCGATGGACCCCGTAGCGGCGCAGAACTTATCGGCGCCTCACGCACAAGTCAACGACTTTTGCGCCACGAGTGCGCAAAACATGAGAGCTGTCAGCTGCAATACAGGGGAGCCGCGGCGGAGGTTTAGACCGCCGCGGCTCCGAACGTCCCTAAAGGGGTCAGGCCCCTTTATCTACGGTGTCGTCGTCGAGAGCGTGAACGTCAGCGTCTTCGTGTACGCCCCGCTCCGCAACGGCTCGTTCGCCCCGATCGTCTGGCGCAGCGTGATCGTCACCGCGTCCGCGGAGATCACGGTCGGGTAGGTCAGCAGCGTCAGCGGGTTGGCGGCACCCGTGATCGGCGCGAACGCCGCCGTCGGCTGCACCGGGCTGGTCGCCCGCGCGTTGATCGGGTTCACGAGCGCGCTCGTGCCGTTGACCATCCGGCCCGTCGCGACGTCGCTCGGGTCGGCGACGGTCAGGGCCGCGGTCGCGGCCGAGCTCGTCACCACCGCCGTGGTCGAGGCCGTGTAGTCGGCGCCCACACCCGGCGTGAACGCGCCGAACGTCGCCGGCCCGCCGAGCGTCAGCGCCAGCGTGGGCGGCACGTCGCCGGTGATCACGGTCGGGACGCTCGTCGCGGTCGGCGTCGCCGTCGGGGTGGCCGTCGGCGTCGCGGTGGGCGTGGCGGTCGGCGTCGCCGTCGGGGTGGCCGTGGGCGTCGCCGTCGGGGTCGGCGTCGCGACCGCCTCGACCGTGAACGCCCGGGTCGCCGGCGTGGCGTCGACGTTGCCCGCCGCGTCCTTCGCCCGCACCGAGAACGTGTAGTTCCCGAGCGTGGCCGTCGTGTACGCCTGCGGCGACGTGCACGCGGCGTAGGTCCCCGCGCCGGACGGCGTGTCGAGCTTGCACTCGAACGTCGCCCCCGCCTCGGACGTGAACGTGAACGACTGGCTCGTCGAGGTCGTCGTCCCGCTCGGGCCGCCCGTGATCGTCGTGTCCGGCGCGACCGTGTCCACGGTGAAGGCCCGCGTCGCGGGCGTCGCGTCGACGTTGCCGGCCGCGTCGGTCGCGCGCACGCTGAACGTGTACGCCCCGTTGGCCGTCGTGCTGTACGCCTGCGGCGAGGTGCAGGCCGCGTAGGTGCCCGCGCCGGACGGCGTGTCGAGCTTGCACTCGAACGTCGCCCCCGCCTCGGAGGTGAACGTGAACGACTGGCTCGTCGAGCTCGTCGTCCCGGTCACGCCACCGGTGATCGTGGTGTCCGGCGCGGCCGTGTCGACCGTGAACGTCCGCGTGGCCGGCGACGCGTCAGGCGTCCCCAGGCCGTCGGTGGCCCGCACGCTGAACGTGTACGAGCCGTCCGCCAGCGCGGTGTAGGCCTTCGGCGTGGTGCACGCGGCGTAGGTGCCGGTCGCCGCGCCCGGACCGTCGAGCTTGCACTCGAAGGTCGAGCCCGGCTTGGTCGAGCTGAAGCCGAACGACGGCGACGCGTTGTTGGTCGTGCCGGTCGGGCCGCTCGTGATCGAGGTGTCCGGCGCGGAGGTCTCGACGGTGAACGTCCGCGTCGCGGGCGTCGCGTCGACGTTGCCGGCAGCGTCCGTCGCCCGCACCGAGAACGTGTACGAGCCGTCCGCCAGCGGGCCGTAGGCCTTCAGCGACGTGCAGCTCGCGTATGTGCCCGTCGAGGCACCCGGGCCGTCGAGCTTGCACTCGAACGTCGCCCCCGCCTCGGACGAGAACCCGAACGACGGCGACGCGTTGTTGGTCGTGCCGGTCGGACCCGACGTGATCGTCGTGTCCGGCGCCGCCGTGTCGACCGTGAACGAGCGGGTCGCGGGGCTCGGATCCGGCGTGCCGGTCGAGTCCGTCGCCCGCACCGTGAACGTGTACGAACCATCCGCCAGGCCGCTGTAGGCCTTCGGCGACGTGCACGCGGCGTACGAGCCCGTGGCGGCCCCCGGGCCGTCGAGCTTGCACTCGAACGTTGACCCGGCCTTCGTCGAGGAGAACGTGAACGACGGGGACCCACTGTTGGTCACGCCGCTCGGACCCGAGTTGATCGTCGTGTCCGGCGCGGCCGTGTCAACGGTGAACGTCCGCGTCGCGGGCGAGCCGTCGACGTTGCCGGCGGCATCGGTCGCCCGCACCGAGAACGTGTACGCGCCGTCCACCAGCGGGCCGTAGGCCTTCGGCGACGTGCAGGCCGCGTACGTGCCCGTCGTCGCGCCCGGCCCGTCGAGCTTGCACTCGAACGTCGAGCCCGTCTCGGAGCTCGTGAACCCGAACGACGGCGAGGCGTTGTTCGTGGTGCCGGTCGGACCCGAGTTGATCGTCGTGTCCGGCGCCGCCGTGTCGACCGTGAACGTCCGCGTCGCGGGGCTCGGATCCGGCGTCCCCGTCGGGTCGGTCGCGCGCACCGAGAGGGTGTACGCGCCGTCGGCCAGCGGACCGTAGGCCTTGGGCGAGGTGCAGGCCGCGTACGTGCCCGTCGTCGCCCCCGGGCCGTCGAGCTTGCACTCGAACGTCGACCCGGCCTTCGTCGAGGAGAACGTGAACGACGGCGAGGCGTTGTTCGTCGCGCCGCTCGGACCGGTGTTGATCGACGTGTCCGGCGCGGCCGTGTCGACCGTGAACGCCCGCGTCGCGGGCGTCGCGTCCACGTTGCCGGCTGCGTCGGTCGCCCGCACCGAGAACGTGTAGGCGCCGTCGACCAGCGGACCGTAGGCGCGCGGCGAGGTGCAGCTCGAGTAGGTGCCGGTGGTCGCGCCCGGGCCGTCGAGCTTGCACTCGAACGTCGAGCCCGTCTCGGAGCTCGTGAACCCGAACGACGGCGAGGCGTTGTTCGTGGTGCCGGTCGGGCCCGAGTTGATCGTCGTGTCCGGCGCGGCCGTGTCGACCGTGAACGACCGCGTCGCGGGCGTCGCGTCGACGTTGCCGGCGGCATCTGTCGCCCGCACGCTGAACGTGTAGGCCCCGTTGGCCGTCGTCGTGTACGCCTGCGGCGAGGTGCACGCGGCGTAGGTGCCCGCCCCGGCCGGCGTGTCGAGCTTGCACTCGAACGTCGACCCGGTCTCGGAGCTCGTGAACGCGAACGACGGCGCCGTGCCGTTGGTCGCGCCCGACGGACCCGACGCGATCGTCGTGTCGGGCGCCGCCGTGTCGACCGTGAAGGAGCGGGTCGCCGGCGTCGCGTCGGTGTTGCCCGCGGCGTCGGTCGCCCGGACGGAGAACGTGTAGCTGCCGTTCGCGGTGCTGGTGTACGCCCGCGGCGAGGTGCAGGACGCGTAGGTCCCCGCGCCCGCCGGCGTGTCGAGCTTGCACTCGAACGTCGCACCCGCCTCGGACGTGAACGTGAACGACGGCGCCGTCTGGTTCGTCGTCCCGGTCGGGCCGCCCGTGATCGTCGTGTCGGGCGCGGCCGTGTCGACCGTGAAGGAGCGCGACGCGGCGGTGGCGTCGACGTTGCCGGCCGCGTCGGTCGCGCGCACGAGGAACGTGTACGCGCCGTCGGCCAGCGAGCCGAGGATGCGAGGCGACGTGCACGGGCCGTAGGAGCCGACCGCGGCGCCCGGGCCGTCCAGGCGGCACTCGAACGTCGAGCCGGTCTCGGTGCTCGTGAACGTCATCGTCGTGTTGTTGACGTTGATCGGGCCGTTCGCGCCGCCCGTGATCGTCGTGTCCGGGGCGGCGGTGTCGACCGTGAACGCGCGCGTCGCCGGCGACGGGTCAGGCGTGCCCAGGCTGTCGGTCGCCCGCACGCTGAACGTGTATGCGCCGTCCGCGAGCGAGCTGTACACCCGCGGCGAGGTGCACGCGGCGTAGGTGCCGGTCGCCGCGCCCGGGCCGTCGAGCTTGCACTCGAAGGTCGAGCCGGACTTCGTGGAGGTGAACGCGAACGAGGGCGAGGCGTTGTTGGTCGTGCCCGTCGGGCCGGACGTGATCGAGGTGTCCGGCGCGGAGGTCTCGACGGTGAACGCGCGCGTCGCCGGCGTGGCGTCGACGTTGCCGGCGGCGTCGGTCGCGCGCACGGAGAACGTGTAGGAGCCGTCCGTCAGCGGGCCGACGACCCGCGGCGACGTGCAGCTCACGTACGTCCCGGTCGTCGCGCCTGGGCCGTCGAGCTTGCACTCGAACGTCGACCCGGTCTCGGAGCTCGTGAACCCGAAGGACGGCGAGGTCTGGTTGGTCGTGCCGGTCGGACCCGAGTTGATCGTGGTGTCCGGAGCGGCCGTGTCGACGGTGAACGAGCGCGTCGCCGGCGTCGGATCGACGTTGCCCGCGGCGTCGGTCGCCCGCACGCTGAACGTGTAGGCGCCGTTGGCGGTCGTCGTGTACGCCTGCGGCGAGGTGCAGGCCGCGTAGGTGCCCGCACCGGCAGGCGTGTCGAGCTTGCACTCGAAGGTCGAGCCGACCTCGGTGCCCGAGAACTGGAACGACGGCGCGGTGCCGTTGGTCGTCCCGCTCGGGCCGCTGTTGATCGTGGTGTCGGGCGCGGCCGTGTCGACCGTGAACGAGCGCGTCGCCGGCGTCGCGTCGACGTTGCCCACCGCGTCGGTCGCCCGCACGCTGAAGGTGTACGTGCCGTCCGCGAGCGAGCTGTACGCCCGCGGCGAGGTGCAGCTCGCGTACGTGCCCGTCGTGGCGCCGGGGCCGTCGAGCTTGCACTCGAACGTCGCCCCCGCCTCGGACGAGAACCCGAAGGACGGCGACGCGTTGCTCGTCGCGCCCGAGGGACCCGAGCCGATCGTCGTGTCCGGCGCCACCGTGTCGACCGTGAAGGAGCGGGTCGCCGGCGACGGGTCGACGTTGCCGGCCGCGTCGGTCGCCCGCACGCTGAAGGTGTAGGCGCCGTTGGCCGTCGTCGTGTACGACCGCGGCGAGGTGCAGGACGCGTACGTCCCCGCGCCCGCCGGCGTGTCGAGCTTGCACTCGAACGTCGCGCCGGCCTCAGACGTGAACGTGAACGACGGCGCCGTCTGGTTCGTCGTCCCGGTCGGGCCGCCGGTGATGGTCGTATCCGGTGGCCCTGTGTCCACCGTGAAGGATCTGGTCGCCGGTGTCGGGTCGACGTTGCCCGCCGGGAACGCCGAGCGGACGCTGAAGGTGTAGTTGCCGTTGGCGGTCGTGGTGTAGGCGGCGGGCGACGTGCAGGCCGCGTACGTCCCCGCGCCGGACGGCGTGTCGAGCTTGCACTCGAACGTCGCCCCTACCGCTGTGGATGTGAAGGTGAACGACGCGTTGGTCGTGTTGGTCGGCCCCTGCGGGCCGCCCGTGATGTTCGTGTCCGGGGGCGTCGGCGTCGCGGTGGGCGTCGCGGTCGGTGTCGGTGTGGCCACCGGTTCGACGACCACCGTGCCGGTCATCTCCGGATGGATGCCGCAGACGAAGCTGTATGTCCCGGCGGCATCGAACTGGCAGTAGCCCTCCCAGCCCGCGGGTTGGAACGAGTCCGGCATCGGTGGGACCGTGTCGGCGTCGTTGACCGGGAACGACGGTGAGTTCTTGGTCTTGACGCACGTCGCCGGCTTCGGGTTGGTGTTGAACGCGACGTTGTGGACGCTCGTGCCCGACGGGTAGTTGAACGTCACGCGCTCGCCGGCCTTGATCGTGACGCTGTGGTCCGAGGTGTCGGAGGAGGAGGCGTCCTGCCACCAGTTGGGGACCCCGTCGTGGCCCGAGATCGTCGCTCCGGTCGGCGTGCTCGTCGGGGTGGCGGTCGGGGTCGCGGTGGGCGTGGCGGTCGGGGTCGCCGTCGGCGTCGGCGTGACGGACCCGGTCACGATGACCTCGCCCGTCATCGCGGTGCCGTGGGCCTCGCAGAAGAACGTGTAGGTGCCGGAGGCGTTGAACTTGCACTCGCCCGCCCACCCCGGTGACTGCGAGTGGTCAGGCAGCGGCTCGACCGTGTTGGTGTCGGGCTCGAAGCCCTCAGGGGCCTCGGTCTGGACGCACGACGTGGGCTTGGCCTCGTCGTCGAAGATCACGTTGTGAACGCTGTTGTTGGTCCCGTTGGCGGGGTAGGTGAAGGTGACGGTGTCGCCCGGGTTGATCGTCACCGAGTTGTCCTCGGGGGCCGTCCCGTTGGCGTCCACGTAGAAGTTGTCGCCGACGACGAACGCGCCGTTCGCCTTCGGTTGCTGCGGCTGCGGGTCACGCGCGGGAGCGCCCCACGCGAGCGTGGGGACGACGATGACCGCGATCACCGCGCACGCCAGCCATGGCAAGACCGACTTCCTCATGCCCAACACTCCCCCTCCAGAAGCACACCCTCGGACCGAAGGCCGAACCCTACGTTCCTTACGACATCAAGTCAACGGACTTGAGCCTTCAGAGGGGCAAAACTGCCGTCGCCTCGATCTCGACACGCGCAGAAGCCTCCACCAGCGCGACCACCTGGACGACGGCCATCGCCGGGAAGTGCTTGCCCATGACCTCGCGATAGGCCACGCCGATCTCCCGCTGGTGCGCGAGATAGTCCTCGCGGTCGGTGATGAACCAGGTCATCCTGGCGACATGCTCAGGCCGGCCGTCGGCCTCGGCGAGCACGGCGACGATGTTGAGCAGCGCCTGGCGCACCTGGCCCGCGAGGTCGGGCGCGAAGACCCCGGCCGAGTCCCAGCCGACCATCCCGCCCACGAAGACGAGCCGCCCCTCGGCGACCATGCCGTTCGCGTACCCGCGCGGCTCCGGCCAGCCCGGCGGCTGCAGCCGCCTCATGCCGACCGCTCCCGCAGCACGTTGCGCTGGACCTTGCCGGTGGGCGTGCGCGGCAGCGCGTCGACGAACTCGATCCGCCGCGGGTACTTGTACGGGGCAATCAGCGCCTTGACGTGGTCCTGCAGCTCGCGCGCGTCGACCGTCGCGCCGGCGACCACGTAGGCCATCACGACGTGCCCGCGCTCGGCGTCGGGCGCCGCGACGACCGCGCACTCGGCCACGGCCGGATGCTCGAGCAGCGCCGCCTCGACCTCGAAGCCGGAGATGTTGTAGCCCGAGGAGATGATCATGTCGTCGGTCCGCGCCGAGAACCAGAAGTAGCCGTCGGCGTCCATCGAGAACGCGTCGCCGGTCAGGTTCCAGCCGTCGCGGACGTAGACCGACTGGCGCTCGTCGTCGAGGTAGCGGCAGCCGGTCGGCCCGCGCACCGCGAGCCTGCCGACCTCGCCGGGCGCGAGCGTGGTCATGCCGTCGTCGACGATCCGCGCCTCGTAGCCCGGCACCGGCCGCCCACAGGAGCCGGGCCGCGCCTCGCTCGCGGGCGCGGCGATGAAGATGTGCAGCATCTCGGTCGAGCCGATCCCGTCGACGATCCGCAGGCCGGTCTTCTCGAACCAGGCGTCCGAGACCGCCGCGGGCAACGGCTCCCCCGCCGACACGCACGTGTGCAGGGAGCCCGGGACGTCCTGGCCGAGCATCGCGCGGTAGGCGGTCGGGGCGGTGAAGAGCGTCGTGACGCCGTGGGCGCGGAGCGTGTCGAGCAGGTCCGCCGGCTTCGGCACCGGCGCCATCGCCGCGCCGAAGCGCATCGGGAACAGCACCTGCCCGCCGAGCCCGAACGTGAACGCGATCGGCGGCGTCCCGGAGAAGACGTCGCCGGGCTGCGGGTCGAGGATGTGGCGGGCGAACGTGTCGCACGTGGCGAGCAGGTCGCGATGGCAGTGCACGCACCCCTTGGGCGGCCCGGTCGTGCCCGACGTGAACGCGATGATCGCGACGTCGTCCGCGGCCGTCTCGACGGGGTCGAACGACCCGCGCGCGGGGACGTCCTCGAGGGCGATGACGCGGAGCGCGGCGGCGGGCGGCCCGGCCGCGCCGCCGGGGGGCGCATCCGCGGCGGCGAGCTCGCCGGCACGCGCCACTTCGGCCGCCAGCGCGCGGGGCGCGAGCGCGACCGCGGGGCGCGCCTTCGCGGCGACCTTCGCGATCTCCCCCGCCCGCAACAGCGGCATCGTCGCCACGACGATCCCGCCCGCGAGCAGGATGCCCAGCCACGCCGCGATCGCCTCGGGCGTGTTCGGCGAGTGCAGCAGCACCCGCTCGCCCGGCTCGATCGCCAACGCTTCCGCCACGGCGCGAGCCCGCTCGCCCAGCTCGCCGTAGCTCCAGCCGCCGGCGATCGCCGTCCCCTCGTGGCGCAGCAACTCGGCCGCGGCGTTCACACGGTCCGGGCCGTCCAGCACGAGCAGGTCGGGCCACTGCTCGAGCGGCGGCAGATGATCGCGGGCGTAGGTGTCCATCAGCGCAGCAGCTCCCGGGCGATGATCAGTTGCTGGACCTCACTGGCGCCTTCGTAGATGCGCAACGCGCGGATCTCGCGGTAGAGCTCCTCCACCGGATGGCCTGCCCTGACGCCGAGCGCGCCGTGCAGCTGGACCGCGGCGTCGATCACCTGCTGCGCGGCCTCGGTCGCGTGCAGCTTGGCCATCGCCGCTTCCTTCGTGACGCGCCCGCCGGTCGTGTCCTTGACCCACGCCGACCGGTAGACGAGCAGCGCGCTGGCGTCGATCGCCAGCGCCATGTCGGCGAGCTTGGCCTGCACGAGCGGAAGCTCGCTCATGGCGCCGCCGAACAACCGGCGGGCGCGCACGCGTGCGAGCGCCTCGTCCAGCGCCCGCCGCGCGAACCCCAGCGCCGCGGCCCCGACGGTCGAGCGGAAGACGTCCAAGGTCGAGAGCGCGATCTTCATCCCCGCGCCCGGCGGGCCGAGCGGCTCGGCGGGCGTGTCGTCGAAGACCAGCGTGGCGAGCGGGTGCGGCGCGATCACGTCGATGCGCTCGGCGACCTCGACCTCGCCCGCCTCGACGATGAACGCGCTGATGCCGGCCTCGTCGCGCGCGAACACGGTGTAGAAGTCCGCGATCCCGCCGTTGGAGATCCACGTCTTGGTCCCGGTGAGGCGGTTGCCGGACGCGCGGGTCGTCATCGCCGCGACATCGCTTCCCGCGTCGGGCTCGGAGAGGGCGAACGCGGCGATCTTCTCCCCCGCCGCGACCGCCGGCAGGTAGCGCTCGCGCTGCGACGCGTCTCCGAACAGCGAGATCGGGCCCGATCCCAGTCCCTGCATCGCGAACGCGAAGTCCGCGAGCCCGTCGTGGCGGGCGAGGGCCTCGCGCGCGAGGCACAGCGTGCGGACGTCCAGCGACCCGACGGTGTGCTCGAGCCAGCCGTCGCGGGCCAGGGCGCGCACGAAGCCCCGGCAGCGCGCGTCGACGTCGTCCTCCAGCGCGTCGGGCAGATGCGCGGCCGCGAACGCCGCGAACTCGCGATGGCGGTCCTCGAAGAACGGCCAGTCAATCTCCTTCGAAGACAGGGCGCTCCTTCCCGATGAACGCGTGGTAGGCGCGCTCGAAGTCGCGCGTCTGCATGCAGATCGCCTGCGCCTGCGCCTCGGCCTCGATCGCGGCCGGCAGGGACATGTCCCACTCCTGGTCGAGCATCGTCTTGGTGATGCCGTGCGCGAACGTCGGTCCGCTCGCCAGCGACGCCGCCAACTCGGCCGCCGCGTCCTCCACAGGGTCGGCGAGGCGGTTGAAGAAGCCCCAGCGCTCGGCCTCCTCGGCGCCCATCGAGCGCCCGGTGAACAAGAGCTCGGCGGCCCGGCCCTGGCCGATGATCCGCGGCAGCATCGCGCACGCGCCCATGTCGGCCCCGGAGAGCCCCACGCGCGTGAAGAGGAACGCGACCTTGGCGCGCGGCGTGCCGAGCCGGATGTCCGACGCGGTGGCGATCATCGCCCCCGCGCCCACGCACACCCCGTCGATCGCGGTGATCACCGGTTGCGGACAGCCGCGGATCGCCTTGACCAGGTCGCCGGTCATGCGGGTGAAGCGCAGCAGGCCGCGCATGTCCATCTCGGTCAGCGGGCCGATGATGTCGCGCACGTCCCCGCCTGAGCTGAAGTTCCCCTGCTCGCCCGCGATCACGACGACCTTGACGTCATCGTCGTAGACGAGCTCGCGGAAGTGGTCGCGCAGCGCCGCGTAGGACTCGAACGTCAACGGGTTCTTGCGCTCGGCGCCGATCAGCGTGACGAAGCCGACGCCGTCGCGGACGTCCCAACCGAAACTCACTGTTGAATCCCCCCGCCGTCCATGATCAGCGACTGCCCGTTGATCGCCCCGGCCTCCGGCGCCGCGAAGAACGCGACCGCGAACGCGACCTCCTCGGGCTCGATCAGCCGCCCCAGCGCGGCCATCTTCGCCAGCGCCTCCTCGCCGTCGTCGCGGCCGGTCCGCTTCTCGATGTTCGCGATCGTCGCGTCGGTCATGTCAGAGCGCACGTACGCGGGACAGACGGAGTTGGCCGTCACGCCCGTCCCGGCGACCTCCGCGGCGACCGACCGCATGAACCCGAGCACCGCGTGCTTGGAGGCCGTGTACCCGGACGTGTAGCGCGAGCCGACGTGGCTCGCGGCACTCGCGACGGTCACGATCCGCCCGAACCCGCGCTCGCGCATCCCCTCCAGCACCGCGCGCGTGCACAGGAACGCACCGGTCGCGTTGACGCCGATCTGGCGCTCCCACTCCGCCAAGGTCGTGCGCTTGACCGGCGCGCTGGAGGAGACGCCCGCGTTGTTGACGAGGACGTCGACCTCGAGCGAGCCCAACACCCGCGCGACCGCGTCCTCGTCGGTCACGTCGAGGTCCGCGCTGCTCAACGGCAGCACCTCGTGGCCGGCCGCCTCGAAGTGCGCCGCGATCGCCGTCCCGATCCCGCGCTTGCCGCCCGTCACGACGACCTTCACGCGGGCACCCCGCTCTCGAACCGCCGCATCGGCATCCGCCGCACGTCCTTCCCGGTCTGCGGCGGCCGCGAGCCGCTCCGGTACTGCGGGATCCAGTGCATGTCGACTCCTTGATCGGCGGCGGCGTGCAGGGTCCAGTGCGGATCCCACAGGTGCGGACGGGCGAGCGCGCAGAGATCGGCGCGGCCCGCGAGGATGATCGTGTTGACGTCGTCGTAGCTGGAGATCGCGCCCACCGCGATCACCGGGATGCCCGCCTCGTGGCGGATCCGGTCGGCGTACGGCGTCTGGTAAGAGCGGCCGTAGGCGGGCTTCTGGTCGGGCGAGACCTGGCCGGTGGAGACGTCGACGATGTCGCAACCGGCCTCGACCAGCCGGCGGGCGAACACGACCGCGTCGTCGCCGTCGAACCCGCCCTGGACCCAGTCCGTCGCGCTGATCCGCACGCTCATCGGCTTCTCGGCGGGCCAGACCGCCCGGCACGCCGCGAAGACCTCGAGCGGGAACCGTGCGCGATCCTCGCCGTACTCGTCGTCGCGCACGTTGGTGAGTGGCGACAGGAAGCTCGACAGCAGGTAGCCGTGCGCCATGTGCAGCTCGAGCAGGTCGAAGCCGGCCTCGTCGGCCATCCGCGCCGCGCGCACGAAGTCGTCTCGCACCGCGTCCATGTCCGCGCGGGTCATCTCCCGCGGGACCTGCGAGACCCCCGCCAGATACGGCAGCGGCGAGGGCGCGATCAGCGGCCAGTTGCCCTCGGGCAGCGGCTGGTCCTCGCCCTCCCACAGCAGTTGCGTCGAGCCCTTGCGCCCCGCGTGGCCCAGCTGCGCGCCGATCGCCGACCGCGAGTGCTCGTGCACGAAGTCGACGATCCGCTTCCACGCGGCGAGATGCTCGGGCTCGTACATCCCGCCGCAGCCGGGGGTGATCCGCCCATCCGCGCTCGTGCAGATCATCTCGGTCATCACCAGCCCGGCGCCGCCGATCGCCCGCGACCCGAGGTGCACGAGGTGGAAGTCGCCGGGCGTCCCGTCGACCGAGCTGTACATGTCCATCGGCGAGACCACGACGCGGTTGGCGAGCTCGAGACCGCGCAGCTTCAACGGCGTGAACATCGGCACGGCGCCGGTCACGGAGGCGACGAAGTCCGGGTCGCGCATCTGCAGCTCGCCGTGGGTGATCCGGCGCGAGCGCGTCAGCAGGTTGAACGCGAACGTGCGCGGGTCCTGGCCCATGTAGCGGGAGATCCCCTCGAACCACTCCAGCGACCCCTGCGCCGCGCGCTGCGTGCTCTCCACGATCGGGCGGCGCTCGGCCTCGTAGGCGTCGATGTCGCCCTCGCGGACCGCCCACGCGAGCGAGATCGCGTCCTCCATCGCCAGCTTGGTACCGCTGCCGATCGAGAAGTGCGCCGTGTGCGCCGCGTCGCCGAGCAGGACCGTGTTCCCGTCCCGCCAGCGCTCGTTGCGGACCGTCACGAAGTTGATCCAGCGCGTCCGGTTCTCCACCAGCTCGTAGCCGAACAGCTCCTCGCAGGCGGCCTTGTCCAGCGGCAGCGCGTCCGTCGTCTCGACGATGAACGTGCTCATGTCGTCGCTGTACGGATACGCGTGGACCTGGACGACGCCGCGCGGCGTCTCGGCGATCAGGAACGTGAAGGACTCGAAGACGTGCGGCGTGCCGAACCAGGCATACGTGGCGCGACGCCGGTCGAGCGTGGTTCCGAACGCGTCGCCGCGAAGGGTGCTGTTGACGCCGTCGGCCGCGACCACCAGGTCACCGTCGAGCGAGGCGACCTCGGACCGGAAATGCAGGTCGACCCCCAGCTCACGCGCCCGCGTCTGCAGGATGTTCAGGAGCTGCTTGCGCCCGAGCGCCGAGAACCCGTGCCCGCCGCTGGTGACCACCTCGCCGCGGTAGTGCACGTCGATCTCGCTCCAGCGCACGAAGCGGCGCGTGATCTCCGCGTACGTCTCCGGGTCGGCGGCCTCGAACGCGGAGAGCGTCTCGTCGGAGAAGACCACCCCGAAGCCGAACGTGTCGTCCGGCGCATTGCGCTCGTGCAGCACCACCTCGTGCGCCGGGTCGAGCCGCTTCAAGAGGATCGAGAGGTACAACCCGCCGGGGCCGCCGCCCGCGATCGCGATCCGCATGACCGGAGAATAACCGGGGGGCTGCCGCCCCCCGGACCCCCCGCTTTATGCTTCGCGCCTCTATGGCACGACCAGTCACTTTGTTCACCGGCCAGTGGGCCGACCTCCCGCTCACCGAGCTCGCCGCGAAGGCCGGCGCCTGGGGCTTCGACGGCCTGGAACTGGCTTGCTGGGGCGACCACTTCGACGTCGACGCCGCGCTCGCGGACGCGAGCTACTGCAAGGAACGTCGCGAGCTGCTCGAGAGCCACGGCCTGAACGTCTGGACGATCGGCAACCACCTCGTCGGCCAGGCCGTCTGCGATCGCATCGACGCGCGTCATCAGGGCGTCGTGCCGCCGGACGTGTGGGGCGACGGCGACCCCGAGGGCGTCCGCCAACGCGCCGCCGACAAGCTCAAGGACACCGCCCGCGCCGCCGCGCGCCTGGGCGTGACCACGGTCACCGGCTTCACCGGCTCGCCGATCTGGCACCTCGTCTACTCGTTCCCGCCCAACGACTTCGACGAGATCGAGCGCGGCTACGAGGAGTTCGCCGAGCGCTTCGCGCCGATCATCGACGTCTTCGACGCCGAGGGCGTCAAGTTCGCGCTCGAGGTCCACCCGACCGAGATCGCCTACGACTTCGTGACCACGCGCAAGACGCTGGACGCGCTCGACAACCGCGAGGGCTTCGGCATCAACTTCGACCCGTCGCACTTCGAGCACCAGTTCCTCGACAGCGCGGCGTTCGTCACCGAGTTCGCCGACCGCATCTACCACGTCCACGTCAAGGACTCGATCAAGCGCCTCGACGGGCGTCGCTCGATCCTCGGCGGGCACCTGAACTTCGGCGAGGACGCGCGCGGTTGGGACTTCGTCTCCCCCGGCCACGGCGACGTCGACTTCGAGGAGCTGTTCCGCGCGCTGAACCGGATCGGCTACCAGGGCCCGCTCTCGATCGAGTGGGAGGACTCCGGGATGGACCGCGACTGGGGCGCCCCGGACGCGCTCGCGTTCGTGCGCTCGACCGACTTCTCCCCCTCCACGGTGGCGTTCGACGCCGCGTTCGAGCGTTAGCCGCGTCGCGATCGCAGGTGGCGCCGGCGGCGTTGGCTCGTCGCTGGCGTTCAGCCTGCTGCTCCGCCCGGAGCCGTTCGACGTCGTCGTGATCGACCGGCGGCCGGAGAAGGTCGCCTCGCACGTGATGGATCTCGAGCAGGTGCTCGGCCTCGGCGGCACCGCGTCCGTGGCCGCGGGTGCGTGGGAGGAGCTGGACGGCGTCGACGTGCTGGTCGTCTGTGCCGCGACGGCGCTCACCGCCAACACCTCACGCGAGGTCTACCTCGAGGCCAACAGCGCGATCGTCGACGGGATCGCGGCGCGGCTGGACGGCTGGGGTGGCGTGGTGGTCATGGTCACCAACCCCGTCGACCCGCTCACCGCGCGGCTGGCCCGGGCGCTGGGCGACCGGCGGCGGGTCGTCGGCTACACCCTCAACGACACGTTGCGGCTGCGGACGGCGATCGCGGCGTCGTTCGGCGTGCCCGCGTCGGCCGTTGAGGCGTGGGTGCTCGGCGAGCACGGCGACCGCGCTGTCCCGATCTTCAGCCGCGTGCGGGTGCACGGCGAGCCCGTGACGCTGAGTGCTGAGCGGCAGGCCGAGGCGGCCGGGTTCGTCCGCACCTGGTACCGGCGCCACGTCGCACTCGACGCCAACCGTTCCTCGACGTGGACGAGTGGCGCCGGCGTCGCGGCGCTGGTGGCCGCGATCGTCGCCGGGACGGTCGGTCCGTGGGTGGTGTCAACGCTGCTTGACGGCGAGTACGGGATCTCCGGAGCGTCGGTCGGGGTTCCCGTAGTACTCAAACCGGGCGGGGTCGAGCGGGTGCTCGAGTGGCCGCTGACGGACGCCGAGCTCGCCGCGCTGCGCTACGCGGCGCGCTGAATGTCCATCAGGTACGCGATGTGCGCGCGCATCGCCTTCTCGGCGGCGGCGGGCTGACGGCGGCGGACGGCGCGCTGGATGTCGCGGTGCTGGCGCAGGATCTCCGCCCCATCGACGAGCGGGGAGATCTTCTCGATTAGCTGCGGCTGGAGCACCTCGAGGATCCAGCCCGTGAACGCGAGCAGCAGCTCGTTCCCGGCGGCCTCGGCGAGGATCTGGTGGAAGCGCTTGTCGGCGTCGTTGAACGGGGGCGTCCCCGGCTTGTGCTCGGCGGCCTCGTCGATCGCGGCCTGCAGCGCCGCCGCGGTCTCGTCGGTCGCGTTGGCCGCTGCCAGGCCGGCGAGCGGGACCTCGAGGAACATGCGCGCGTCCAGCAGCTCGCCCAGCGAGACGGTCTCGGTGGCGAGCATCATCGAGATCGACTCGGTGACGTTGCGGGACATGCCCTCGCTCGGGGTCCGGGCGACGAAGATCCCGCCCGCGCGGCCGCGACCGACGCGGATCAGGTGCGAGGAGGCGAGCAGCCGCAGCCCCTCGCGCAGCGTGGGGCGCGAGACGCCGAACTCCGTCGCGAGCTCTTGCTCGGTCCCGATCCGGTCCCCGGGTTGCAGGCCCTCGCGCTCGAGATAGCGGCGGATCTCCAGGGCGATCTGATGACTGGCATCGACGCTCGCGGGGGCGAAACGCTGACGCGGGAGCTCGGACGCGGACATCGAGCGCCCATCCTACGCGAGCGCAAACATAAAATCATTTCTCTAGAGCGACGACGCCGCCGCCGATGAAGTCGAGCGCGAGCTCCAGCAGCTCGTCGAACGACTGATCGCCGCGCGCCGCGCGGGCGTTGGCCTCCATCAGCGCGACCGCCGTGGTCTCCCCCGCGATCCGCGCGACCAGCGAGTCCCCCGGCTCGTCGAGCTCCTCGGCGAACGCGACGGCGAGCATGTCCGCGAGCGGACGCACGTGCCGGCGCTCCAGCGCCCACAGCTCCGGGTCGCGGGAGATCGCCTCCTGGCGCAGGCGCGCGAAATCCGTGCCGTTCACCGCCCGGGCGCGCACCGCGGCGGCCGAGACGTCGTCCTGCTCGATTGACTCGCGACGGGCCCACTCCCCCACAACGGTGACCACTTTTGCGCCAGGTTCGCGGTTCATGAGCCGCTCGCCGAGCCGGTCGATCGCCTCCGAATAGGCCGCGAAGACGATGCCTTCCTTGCTCGGGAAGTACGTCGAGACGGTCCGCGGGGCCACCTCCGCGGCATCCGCGATCGCCACCAGCGTGGTAGCTGTGAAGCCATCACGGGCGAACAGCTCAAGGGCGACCCGCGTGATCGTCGCGCGCGTGCGCTCCTTCTTTCTGGCCCTTAACCCAGGGTTTTCCACGGGGTTGTAACGCTACCGGTCAGCGCATCTCAACGCAAATTTACAGTGGTTAGCAAGATTGCTTCCGCTTGTTGGTTTGTCAAGTATCCGCTACTGATCTAGTGAGCACGCTGTCATGCCTCACCAACGTCGCACTTGATCGAAGAACTTGTCAGCGCCAATGGCTTCTCTCCCGAGCCGGAGCACGGCGCGCTCATCACCGGACTGCTCGAAGCCGTCGCGTCGGACTCTGTCCCGGCCGAACGGCTCGCCAACGCGGGCGCGGAGCGACTCTCCACGGTCGTCGGGGACACCTGCATCGTCTCGCTCCTCCACGGCCGCTTCCTCGAGCCCATCGCCGTCTCTGACCGCCTCGACGAGGCCGTAGAGGCGCTCAGGCCACTCGTGGGTCAACGCGTTGCGGCGGGCCAGCGTCACGACCTCGGGGGCTACATCGAGCGCTTCGGCCTCGGCGCCGAGTTCATCGCCTCGATGCGCGCCCACGGGCGCGTGGTCGGTCAGGTCGTCGCGCTGCGGCGCGGGCAGCCGCGCCCCTTCACGCCGGGCGAGCTGCGCGTGATCCAGGTCGTCGCCGACGTGATCGCGCTCGGCCTGGAAGACCGCCGCGAGCCCGCCGGCGCCGAGGACGGCCTCGTGGCCGCCGACGCCGCCCCGGACAAGCTCAGCCGCCGCGAACGCGAGATCCTCGCCCTGCTCGCGCTCGGACACACCAATCGGGAGATCGCCGAACGCGTTCATCTGAGCGTCCGGACAGTCGAATGGCACCGGGCGAGGATCCAGTCCAAGCTGCATGTGACTGGGCGCGCGGCACTCGCGCGCATCGCCCGCCAGCACGGCTTGGTTGGCGGTACGGCAGTCGACCCGTTGGAGTAGGTTCATGGCTGAGGCTCCACGGAGCATGGAGATCGGCTCACACCTCCAGCGGATGGGGTGCTACAGCGCCCTCATTGCTGAGCGGCTCGGGTGCGACGCGGATCTCATCCGGATCGCCGCCCGACTCCATGACGTGGGAATGGCCGCCGTCTCAGGCGCGGTGACCAGCAAGCCCGGCGCGCTGACCCCCAACGAGCGCCGCGAGCTCGAGGCGCACCCTGGCCTGGGCCACGCCATGCTGACCGGCTCGGGGGTCGAGCTGCTCGAGACCGCCGCCGAGATCGCGCTCTCGCACCACGAGCGCTTCGACGGTGCCGGGTACCCGCGCGGGCTGGCGGGTGAGGAGATCCCGCTCGCCGGACGGATCGTCGCTGTCGCCGACGCGTTCGACGCCCTCACCACCGATCGCGTGTATCGCAGCGCGGGCAGCGTCGAGCAGGCGGTCGAGACGCTGCGCGCGGAACGCGGCCGCCATTTCGACCCGCGCGTGGTCGACGCCTTCGTGGACGCCCTCTCCGAGGCGGTCGAGATCCACGCCCGCTACGCCCCCGCGCCGGAGGAGCAGCCGGCGATGATGCCCGAGGACCGCCAGATCACGCTGCAGGCGGCCGCGGCCACCCTCGCGATCTCGCCCAGCCGCCTGCGCCGCTGGGCCGACGAGGGCCGGATCCCGAGCGTGCGCACGGCGGGCGGGCACCGCCGCTTCTCGCTCGCCGCCGTCCGCCGCCTCGCGGCCGAGAGCGGCGTGCGACCGACCGTGCGACCGGTCGAGCCGCCTGGCGAGCCGCTCCCGCTCCTGGCCGAGAACCTCCGCGCCCACGGCCGCCAGCTGGCAGCCGCCGCCGCGGCCGCGATCTACCGCGAGGGCCCGGTGGGCTGGTTCGCCTCCGACGCCGCGGTCGGCCACCTGCTCGACTGGAGCATCGACCTCGGCGAGAGCTGCGAGTCCGGCGTCTACGCCAGCGCCCTGCAGTCGACCACCTCCCTGATGACCCGCGCGCAGGGTCACGCCGCCACCCTGCTCGAGCGCCACGCCTTCCTGGAGCGCTTCGGTCAGGTGTGCGTGCGCACGCTGGTGCGGACAGGCGCCGAGCGCGAGGAGATCGCCGGCACCCGCCGCCTCTTCGCCTCCCTGCAGCAAGCCCTGCTCGAGGCCCGCGACTAACGGCTTGCATACACCTTGCACCCCGGGGTCAGGCCCCGGTATGCAAGTCGTATGCAGGGGTCAGGCCCCGGTATGCAAGTCGCATGCAGGGGTCAGGCCCCGGTATGCAAGTCGTATGCAAGGCCTGCTGGGTCAGCCGACTTCGACGACCAGCGCGGCGCCGGTGTCGCCGGCGGCGCAGCCGGTGAACAGGCCGCGACCGCCGCCGCGGTCGTGCAGCGCCCAGATCAGCTCGACGATGCCGCGGGCGCCGGTGGGGCCCTGCGGGTGGCCGTAGATCAGCGAGCATCCGTACGGGTTCATCGCGTCCAGGTCGGCGCCGGTCTCGCGGGCGAACCAGAGGTCGTTGACCGCGAACGGGTTGTGGGTCTTGATGAGGTCGATCTGGTCGAGGGTCAGGCCGGCGTCGTCGAGCGCCGCCTGGGCGGCCGGGACGGGCGCCTTGGGCATCTCGCCGCGGGCGACGCGGGCGAAGCCGGAGCTGAGGATCTTCACCTCGGCGGGCGCGGACGTGACGATCAGGCCGGCGCAGCCGTCGGCCGGGTGCGTCTGGGAGCCGTAGGAGACGACGCCGCCCTGCGTCACGGGCTTCAATCCCGCGAGCGTGTCGAGCGGCGCGGGGCGGATGCCCCAATCGGCGGCGATCTCGTCGCGCTTGACGGTGATCGGGACCATCCAGCGCTCCTGGAAGCCGTTCAGCGACTCCTCGTACTGCTCCCAGCGGCGGGCCGTGACGGCGTCGACCTCGGCCTTGGAGAAGCCGCCCTGCTCGGCGACGCGCTCGGCGGTGGCCAGCATGCCCTCGCCGGTGTTCGGGTCGCACCCGAAGGAGTCCATGACCCAGTTCTCGCTCTGCGGCGTCCCGCCGGGTGCCTTCGCGGACGGGTAGACGACGTGCGGGCCGTTGCTCGTGCGGTCGGTGAGGACGACGAGGCGGGTGCCGGTCCCGCCGGACGCGGCGGCGTGGATCGCGGCGACCGACGTCGCGCACGCCTGCATGATCAGCGGCCCGCTGACCGCGTCGAGGCCGAGCCTGGCGGCCAGCGTCGGAGCGCCGTAGAAGGACTCCTTCTGCGGGACCGTCAGGCCGAGCACGAGCTCGTCGATCTCGCCGATCTCTCGCTCGTCGAGTGCCCGCTTCGTCACCTGAGCGGCGACGTTGAGGCTCGAGACCTCGGCCGCCGGCCCCTGCCAGCGCACGAACGGCGACGACCAGGCGGCGTTCAACGGGATGTATGCGTTCTCGAACTTCACTTGGGCCTCACTGCAATCGTGACCCGGCTCACCGCGACGAGCCGGTCTTCGGAATCGGTGTGGTCGATCTCCCAGACCCACGTGGTGCGGCCGCGGTGCCGCGCCCGGGCGCGGGCCGTGATCCACTCCCCGCGCGCGGGCTTGAGGAAGCTGGTGTCGTTGGCGGTCCCCATCGCGGCGAACCCCTCGGGATGGACGTGCTTGACCGTCGCCTCGGTGGCGATCATCTCCGCCAGCGCCGCGTAGGCGCCGCCGTGGACGAGCCCGAACCGCTGGCGGACGCGATCGGCGATCGGGAAGCGCGCGACCGCCTCCCCGTCGCCGATCGAGACGACCTCGAAGCCGAGCACGCCGTCCAGGCAGTCCGCTTCGCCGACGACCTCGTCGCCGGTCGGGGGCATCCCGACGGGACTCATGGCCGAGATCGGCGGATCGCCGGCCAGATCGACGGGCGGGGCCCGCCGGAATCCGTCGGGTCGGCCATGAGTTCCGTTACCGGCAGATGATCACCTCGACTCCCGGCTCGTCGGCGAACAGCGCGGCGACGTGGACCGCGCGGCGCTCGAGCGCGGCGCGCTGGTTGACGTAGCCCTTGTCGGTGATCTCGTTGGCGTCCAGCGACGGCGGCTCGGCCAGCAGGACCACCCGCTCCACCCGCATCGAGGACGCGGGGTTCGCTCGGTTGTAGGCGATAAAGCGCTCGCGCAGGAACTCGGCCAGCTTCGGTGAGCGGACCAGCTCCTCGGCCCCGGCGTCCGGCTCGCCCGCGATCTCCTTCGCCGCGCCGACGTTCGGCCACGCGAGCAACGCCACGTAGTCGCGGTCGTGGCCGCAGACGACCGCGTCCATCAGCAGCGGCGAGGCGGCCGCGAGCGCGGCGATCCGCAGGTTGCCGACCGAGACGAACGTGCCGGTCGTGAGCTTGAAGTCCTCGACCACGCGGCCGTCGAAGACGAGGCCCTTGTTCGGGTCCTCGGGGTCCTCGAGCTTGCCGGCGTCGCCCGTGCGGTACCAGCCGTCCTCGTCGAACGCCTTCTCGTTGAGCTCGGGCTGGGCGAGGTAGCCCTGCGTCACGTTCGGCCCCTTCACCCGCATCTCGAGCTTGCCCTCGACCGGCGTCAGCTTGATCTCGACGCCCGGCACCGGGACGCCGATCACGCCCGCGCGGTCGATCGGGAAGTGCGCGGCGGTCGCCAGCGGCGAGGTCTCCGTCAGGCCCCAGCTCGACGTCATCATCACCGGCTCGCCGCGCTCCTCGCGGGCGACGTTCTCGAGCCGCGTCCAGAGGTCCTGCGGCAGCGCGGCCGCGGCGTAGAAGATCAGGTCCAGGCGCTCGAAGAAGCGGGCGCGCAGGTCGGCGTCGCGCTCCAGGAACGGCAGCAGCGCGCCGTAGCCCGCGGGGACGTTGAAGTAGATCGTCGGCGCGATCTCCGTCAGGTTGGAGACCGTGATCGGGATCAGCGGCGGCGCGGGCCGGCCCGCGTCGATGTACATCGTCCCGCCGCGCTTGAGGATCAGGTTGAAGTTGTGGTTGCCGCCGAACGTGTGGTTCCAGGGCAGCCAGTCGACGAGCACCGGCGGCGTGTCGTCGGTGAACGGCCAGATCTGGGCCAGCGACTGCTGGTTGGCGACGAGCATCCCGTGGGTGTTCAGGACGCCCTTGGGCATCGCCGTGGAGCCGGACGTGAACAGGACCTTCGCGAGGCTCTCCGGCCCGACGCCGGCCAGCGCGCGCTCGACGTCCTCGGTCGCGGGCGTGTCGACGAGCTCGCCGAACGCGGTCGCGCCGGTGCCCTTGGTGAGGACGATCTCCGCGCCGCCGAAGTCGACCGCGCTCAGCACGCCGCCGAACGGCGCCGCGTCGGCCGCGTAGACCAGCCCCGGCTTGACGAGGGCGGCGATGTGCTTGACCTTGCCGAAGTCCTGGCTCATCAGCGAGTAGGCGGGCGAGACCGGGACCACGGGCACGCCGGCGAGGAAGCCGCCGAGCGTCAGCAGCGCGTGGTCGAGCGCGTTGCCCGACAGGATCATCAGCGGCCGCTGCGGGCCGAGGCCGCGGTCCAGCAGCGCCTGCGCGATCGACGTCGCCTGGCGGTTCGCGTCGCCCCACGTGAGGTTGACCCACTCGCCGTCGCCGCCACGCTCGGCGAGGAAGACGTGGTCCGGCCGCTCGGCCGCCCAGCGCCGCAGCAGGACGCCGAGGCTGGCCTCGTAGGGCTCGAGCTCCATCGTGCTGCGCAGGACGCGACTGCCGTCCGGCAGGTCGGTGCTGACGATCTGCGGTGGCGCCAACCGTGGCTGTACGACGGTCATCGTTCTCTCCTCATCCCCTCACTGAACTGCACGAACGCATCGAGGGCAAGTGGGTCCAGCAACGCGCCTCTCGATGCCACTTCATCGGCCGCCGCCCCGCACAGGATGCGCTTGACGGGGGCCTCGAGCTTCTTGCCGGTCAGCGTGCGCGGGATCGCCGGGACAGCGGCGATCGTGTCCGGCACGTGGCGCGGCGAGAGCTCGGACCGCAGCGCCCGCGCGATCCGCGAGCGCAGGTCGTCGTCGAGCCCCTCGGCGACGACGAACAGCAACAACTCCCCTGAGCCGCCGCCGTCGTCCTCCAAGTGCACGACGAGGCTGTCCTGCACCTCGGCGAACTCCTCGACGACGCCGTAGAGCTCGCTCGTCCCCATCCGGACACCGCCGCGGTTGAGCGTCGCGTCCGAGCGCCCGGTGATGACACAGGTCCCCTGCTCCGAGAACCGCACCCAGTCCCCCTGGCGCCAGACGCCCGGGTACATGTCGAAGTAGGCGGCGCGGTAGCGCGATCCGTCCTCGTCGCCCCAGAACGCCACCGGCATCGACGGCATCGGCTGCCGGATCACCAGCTCCCCCAGCTCGCCGACGAGCTCGTTTGCGTCGAGGTCGTAGGCGGCGGTGTCGACGCCGAGGCAGCGGCCCGCGATCTCGCCGCGGTACACGGGAAGCATCGGGCAGCCGGAGACGATCGCGCTGCACACGTCGGTCCCACCGGAGCCGTTGATCAGCAGCACGTCGGGGCCGAGCTGCTCGTAGACGTAGTCGTAGCCCTCGGGCGGGAGCGGCGAGCCCGCGGTGGCGAGGCGGGTGATCCGGCCCTTGGGAATCCTGACGGCGGCCTTCCGGCAGGCCATCAGGTAGGCGGGGCTGACGCCCACGATCGTCGCCTCGGTCTCCTCCGCCACGCGCCACAGCTGGTCGAGCTCCGGCCACGCGACGTCGCCGTCGTACAGGACGATCGACGCGCCGAGCAGCGGCGCGCTGACGAGCGCGTTCCACATCATCCACGCGGTCGTCGTCGGCTGCAGGAGCCGGTCGCCGGGCTGGATGTCCCACGTGAGCCCGAGGTTCTTGAGGTGCTCGAGCAGGATGCCGCCGTGGCCGTGCACGATCGGCTTCGGCAGCCCGGTCGTGCCGGAGGAGAAGAGGACGTAGAGCGGGTGGTCGAAGGGCACCGGCTCGAAGGCGAGCTCGCCCGTCCCGGAGGGCAGCTCGGTCAGCGCGTGTTCGAGCGTCGGCAGGCCGGCGCGGATCGCCTCCAGCTCGGCGCGGCGGTCGATCTCGCGTCCGCGGTGCGTGTAGCCCTCGACGGCCAGCAGCACCTTCGGCTCGACTTGACGCGAAGCGGTCGATCACCGACCGCGGGCCGAACTCGGGCGAGACCGCGGCCCAGATCGCGCCGAGGCTCGCGGTCGCCAGGAACGCGACCAGCGTGTCGGGGACGTTGGGCAGGTAGGCGACGACGCGATCCCCCTTGCCCACCCCGAGCGCCTTCAGGCCCGCGCGGGCGTTCGCCACGCGCCCGCGCAGCTGCGCCCACGTCAGGTCGGTTCCGGGTCGCGCGACGACCACGACGCCGTCGCGGCCATCCAGCAGGCGCTCGGCGTAGTTGAGCGTCGCGCCCGGGAACCACTCGGCCCCGGGCATGTCGCGCGAGCCCAGCACCCGCTCGGCGTCCAGGTCGACGTCGTAGAAGTCCGCCAGCGCGCCCCAGAAGCCCTCGAGGTCCGTCACCGACCAGCGCTGGAGCGCGTCGAAGTCCGCGAAGCCGTTGCGCTCCGCGAAGCGCCGCATCGCGCTGTCCCGGCCGTCTGGACTCCAGAGGACCTGCACGCCGCTGACGCTACAGCGCGCGCTTGACGACGACGGACTTCGTGTCGGTGTAGTAGTCCAGCGCCTCGGAGCCGTGCTCCTTGCCGTAGCCGGAGGCCTTCAGGCCGCCGAACGGGAGCTCGTCGTAGACCTTGGTCGGCGAGTTGATCCAGGTGTAGCCGCAGTCGAGCTCGGCCGCGACGCGCTCCGCCGTCTGCAGACTGCTCGTCCACAGCGAGGAGCCGAGGCCGAACGGCGAGTCGTTGGCCAGCTCGATCGCCTCGTCGAGGTCCTTCACCCGCCAGATCGGCAGCGCGGGGCCGAAGACCTCCTCGCGCGCCATCGGCGAGTCCCTGCCGGGCTCGAGAACGACCGTCGGCTCGTGGAACCAGCCCTTCTCCAGGCCCTCCGGCCGCCCGCCGCCGGCGAGGATCTCGCCACCGGACTCCGCGATCTGGCGCTCCATGATCGCCCGCTGCTTCTCGGTGTGCATCGGCCCGAGCTGGGAGTCGGCGTCGCTGCCGATCCCCACCCGCAGGCGCTTGGCCTTCGCCGCGACGGCCTCGATGACCTCATCCGCGACGCTCTCGAAGACGTAGAGCCGCTTGATCGCCAGGCACGCCTGGCCGCAGTTGTAGAAGCGGCCCATCGCCGCGGCGCTCGCGGCCTTCTTGAGGTCGGCGTCGTCGCAGATGATCATGGGGTCGCTGCCGCCGAGCTCGAGCGTCACGCGCTTGGACCCGGCCGCGGCGAGCGCGTGCACGCGCTCACCCACCGGCGTGGAGCCTGTGAAGGCGACCTTGCGCACGCCCGAGTGCGTGACGAGCGCCTCGCCCACCACCGCCCCCGCGCCGGGGACGACGTTCAACACGCCCGCGGGCAGACCGGCCTCGTGGAAGATCTCGGCGAGGCGCAGGGTCGTGAACGGCGTCGTGTCCGCGGGCTTGGCGACGACCGTGTTCCCGGCGAGGAAGGCCGGGCCGAGCTTGTTGCACAGCAGCGTCGTCGGGAAGTTCCACGGGACGATCGCGGCGACGACGCCGAGCGGGCGGCGCAGCGTGCGTGCCTCGACGCCGGGGTCGACGTTGTGGACGCTGATCCCGCGCACCTGGCGCGAGAGACCCGCGTAGTGCTCGAGCGTGTCGGCCGCCTTGTGCAGCTCGATCTTGGCCTCGCGGATCGTCTTGCCCTGCTCGGCGACGAGGATCGGCGTAAGCTCGTCCACGTGCGCCTCGAAGGCCTCCGCGCACGCGTGGATGATCCTGCCGCGGTCGGCGTAGCCGAGCCGGGCCCAGTCCCTGAATGCCGCCTGTGCGGCAGCCACCGCCCGATCGGCGTCCTGCGCCGTGGCGTCGGTGACCCGCCCGACCAGCTCGCCAGTGCCCGGGTTCGTGATCTCCCGTTGCTCGCCGGACAGCGATTCCGCCGTCCCGGCGATGAACGGACCGGCCTCGATCAGGGTCTGAATGCTCACGGGTTCTCCTCGCCAACGCCTTGACGGTGCCCAGACTAGACGATACGCTGGCGTTCGTCAATTCTTTGTCACACGTGAGGAGAGCACATTGACCGCCACCGTCGAGGAACTCGCGCCTCGCACCGAGGACGAGGTCCGCGCGCATCTCGCCGCCGGCAAGCTGGTCGAGGGGCTGCAGCACATGTCGCCGGAGTACCTGAAGGGCATCCGGCGCATCCTCACCGTGTCCGCCGACACCGAGCTGGTCTCAGCGCCCGCGTACCTGCGCGCGGCCGCGCACGCGCCCGCGTTGAACAACTTCGGCTCCGCGGTCTCGATCATCCAGGACGAGCTCGCCCACGCCCACATCGGCTACCGGCTGCTGGGTGACCTCGGCGTCGACATGCAGGCGCTGATCTACGAGCGCGAGCCGTCGGCCTTCAAGTACCCGTACGCGTTCGACGTGCCGCTCGACAGCTGGTACGAGATGGTCCTGGCCAACGCGCTGTACGACCAGGCCGGGTTCGTGCTCTTGAGCGACGTGCACCAGCACTCGACCTTCGGGCCGTGGAAGCGCGCGCTGGCCAAGGTCGACAAGGAGGAGACCTTCCACCTGCGCCACGGGCGCACGTGGGTGAAGAAGCTCGCCGCCGACCCGGCCGACAAGGCTCGGTTGCAGTCCTCGCTGGACTGGATGTTCATCCTGACCCTGGAGTGGTTCGGCCTGCCGGACGAGCGCAAGAAGCACGGCATCCAGCTCGAGTACGGCTTCAAGGGCAAGTCCAACGACGAGCTGCGCCAGGACTGGATGGGGCACGTCGTCCCGTTCATGGACGAGGTCGGCCTCGAGGTCCCCGCCCACTACGACGAGGCCACCGATCGCTACGTGATCGACTGCCCGTTCCCGCAGCAGTTCGACTCCGACACGAAGACCTGGGGCGGCACGGAGATCTCGTGGGACGAGGTCATGGTCCGCTGGAAGGGCCGCGGGCCGATGAACGAGACCTATGTCGCGAAGCTCCAGAAGGGGTATCGCGGATGACCGTCGAAGCTCGGTTGTGGTCCGCGCTGCGCGAGGTCGAGGACCCCGAGATCCCGATCTCGGTGGTCGGCATGGGCCTGATCGTCGACCTGGCCTACGACGCCGGCGTCGTCGACGTCAAGCTCACGTTCACCGCGATGGGCTGCCCCGCGATGGAGTTCATCCAGGACGACATCCGCGAGCGGCTGCTGCAGGAGCCCGAGGTCCACGAGGTCCGGATCGAGATCGTGTGGGACCCGGTGTGGACCCGGTCGATGATCCGCGAGGAGGCACGGGACAAGATGCGTTCGCTGGGGATCGTGGCGTGATGGAGCCCGGACCACGCCGTGCAGGGACCGACCGCCCGGTTTCGGGCATTCCGGGGGTGGCGCAGTGAGTAGGGGAACCGTCTGGGAGGTCTTCGCCCGCAAGGCCTACGAGGAGCCGCTGCACCACGTCGGCACCGTCACCGAGGACGACGAGGACCTCGCGCTCGTCTCCGCCCGCTCGATCTACGACGAGCAGCCGTGGATCCACATGATCATCGTCCCGCGCACCGCCATCCGGGAGGCCATCAAGGCATGACCACCACGACGCAGACCGCGATGGCCTCGCTCGTCGCCTCGCTCGCCGACAACAAGGCCGCGTTGGGCCGTCGCTACGCGGACTGGGCCGTTTCGGCGCCGACTTTGGAGTCCGCCGTGGCCGCGGCCGCCATGGCCCAGGACGAGCTCGGCCACGCCCGCTCGACCTACCCCGTGCTGAAGGCGCTCGGCACCGAGACCGACGAGGTCTCCGGTGGCGACCGCCGGATGAAGCTCCTCGACTCCGACCTGCCGGACTGGAACGCGTTCATCGCCGCCAACCTGCTCGTCGACGGCGTGCTGACGACGTTCGTCGCCGCGTGCGTCGACTCGACCGTCGAGCAGATGGCCGCGCGCGCGAAGAAGATCCTCCAGGAGGAGGGCTCGCACCGCGTCCATGGCGAGGCCTGGGCCAAGCGCCTGTGCCGCGGCGACCAGCGCGACGCGTTCCTCGCCCGCGTGCGCGAGACGTGGGCGGAGGCCTCCCTGTGGCTCGGCCCGGACGACGATCCGGCCTACGCGGCCGCGTTGGAGGCGGGCGAGGTCAAGCAGACCGGCGCCCACCAGCGCGAGTTGATCCGTTCGTGGCTGACCGCGGTCCTCGCGACCGAGGGCGCCACCGTCGACCTCCCGGAGCCCACCGACTTCTCCGGCTGGGACCCCGAACGCCGCCGCCTGACATGACCTGCCCGTTCTGTTCGTCGGCGCAGGTCGAGCGGGTCGCCCAGTGGGGCGGCCAGATCATCACCGCCCAGTGGCGGTGCAACGCCTGCAACTCCTACTTCGAGGCCGTGCGGGAGGACTTCGACGACGTTCATCAAGACCTCACGCCCTAGCGCGAGCATGCGGCCGCGTGCCCGCTGACTCGTTCGACTTCGACGCCTCGACGCTTCGGGCCGACGGCGCGGAGGTCGGGGTGTTCGTCGAGGTGCTGGCCGCCAAGCTCGAGTCGGCGCTGCCCGCCGAGACCGAGGTGCGGCGGCGGGCCAAGGGGTTCCTCTCGCGCGAGAAGGTGGTCGAGGCGATCGAGGTCACACTCGGCGATCAGCGGTACGCGCTGCAGCGCCGCGACCGCGCGGTGACCGCTTCGCGGGCGCAGGAGGTTCGCGGCGTCGTGATCAAGCGCCAGCCGCTCGAGCTCGACGCGTGGGTCGACGCGTTGACGGCGCAGCTGCGCGAGCTGGCCGAGGACAGCACGGCGGCGCGGACGGCGCTGGAGCGCCTGGTCGGCTGATGGGCTTCCTCGATCGGCTGCGAGGCGGCGGCGGGAACGACGACGATCCGGCGCGCGCGACCGACATCGCGCGCGTGGCGGCGGGCGGCATCCCGCTCGCGGCCGAGCAGCGCGTCCGGGAGCTCGCCGGCGGCGGAACCGCGTTCACGTCGGGCCTCTCGATCGCCGACTTCGCGCTCAGCCACCGCGAGCGCGTGCGCCCGATCTGCCAGGTGATGGGCAGCTCCGTGTACAAGGTCGCCTGGCGGAACATGCAGGCGACCGCGTCGTGGGGCGCCGATGCGGGCCTGATCGAGCTGCGGCAGCTCAGCGACGCCTGGAACCACGCCCGATCGCTCGCCCTCGGCCGGCTCGCGGAGGAGGCGCGGCTCGCGGGCTGCCACGCCGTCGTCGACGTCAGCTTCTCGATGAAGCAGCACGAGTTCCTCGCCGGTGAGATCGAGGTCGCCGTCACCGGCACCGCGGTTCACCTGCCCGAGGGCGGCGACGCGCCGGTCCTGACCGATCTCTCGCTCCCGGACTACACGCTGCTGCGCCGCTGCGGCTACCGACCGGTCGGGATCGTCGCCCGCACCTCGGTCTTCTACATCGTGCCCGGGAGCGCGACCCGCCAGGCGACCAGCGGGTGGCAGCGCTTCCAGCCCAACCAGGAGCTCGTCGACTTCACCCAGGGCGTCTACGCCGCGCGCGAGCAGGCGCTCGAACACGCCCAGGCGCAAGCTCACGAGCTCGGCGCCGGCGGGCTGGTCGGCGTGACGATCGAGCATGACATCGAGGTCCGCGAGATCGAGAAGCCCGGGCGCAACCGCGAGGACCTGATCGTGACCTTCCACATCCTCGGCACGGCGATCGCGCCCGCCGGCGAGCACCGCCCCCTCGACCCACAGGTGGTTCTGAGACGATGAGCAGCTACGACCCGACCTCCCTGGAAGGCGTGCCGCAGGCGGGCCGCAGCCGGCTGGAGCAGAACAAGCGCGGCCTGTTCACGTCCGACCTCTCGGTGGCGGAGTTCCTGCTGGTCAAGGACGCGGGCTTCGACCCGCTCGGGCTCGTCGTCGGCTCGTCGATCTACCACATCGGCTTCCAGCAGTCCTCGTGGAAGGTCAGCGAGGAGATGCAGGTGCTCTCGGAGGCGATGTACGCCGCCCGCGAGCTCGCGATGACCCGGATGGAGGAGGAGGCCGACCAGCTCGGCGCGGACGGGATCGTCGGCGTGCGGCTCGACATCACCCGCTACGAGTGGGGCCAGGACATGGCGGAGTTCATCGCCATCGGCACCGCGATCCGCCACCGCGGGGGCGAGCTGCACCGCGCGCCCAACGGACGCCCGTTCACGTCCGATCTCTCCGGCCAGGACTTCTGGACGCTGCTGCGCACCGGGCATCGCCCGGTCGGCATGGTCATGGGGTCCTGCGTCTACCACGTCGCGCACCGCGGCATGATGCAGTCGTTCAAGCAGATGGGCCAGAACGTGGAGATGCCGAACTTCACCCAGGCGCTCTACGACGCGCGCGAGCTGGCGATGGAGCGCATGCAGGCCGAGGCCGAGTCGCTGCAGGCCGAGGGGATCGTCGGCGTGCAGCTCACCGAGCGATCGCACGGCTGGGGCTCGCACGTGATCGAGTTCTTCGCGCTCGGGACGGCGATCGTCCCGACCGGCGAGGCGACCGAGCTCGCCTCGCCGACCCCGGTGTTGGATCTCTCCTAGCGCAGGTGCGGCCCGATCAGCGTCAGGTCGGCTTCGCTGAGCCGGTCCGACGCCGACGCCGCCTGATGCCAGAACGGGTACAGCAGTGGCAGCGCGCTCAGCGTGTCGAGCCGTGCCCGCTCGTCGGCGCTGAGCACGACGTCGACCGCGGCCAGGTTGTCGGCGAGCTGCTCCTCGGTGCGGGCGCCGACGATCAGTGATGTCACTCCCGGGCGGCCGAGCGTCCAGGCGAGGGCGATCTGGGCGGCGGAGACGTCGTGCGCCTCGCCGATCTCGACCAGCGCCTCGACGATGTCATACAGGCCCTCCTGGTCGCGGACGGGCGGCTCGTCCCACTCGGTCAGCTGGCGCGAGCCGGCGGGCGCGTCGACGTCGCGGCGGTACTTACCCGAGAGCAGACCGCCGGCCAGCGGGCTCCAGATCAGCAGGCCGAGGCCCTGATCGATCGCGGCCGGGACGATCTCGTACTCGGCGTCGCGGGCCTGCAGCGAGTAGTAGACCTGGTTGGACACGAACGGCTGGTAGCCGTGCAGCGCGGAGGTGCCGAGCGCCTTGGACATCTGCCAACCGGCGTAGTTGGAGCAGCCGACATACCGGACCTTGCCGTCGCGGACGAGCGTGTCGAGCGCTGAGAGGGTCTCCTCGAGCGGCGTCTGGCCGTCCCACTCATGGACCTGATAGAGGTCGATCCAGTCGGTCCCGAGGCGGCGCAGGCTGTCCTCGCAGGCCTTGATGATGTGCGCGCGCGAGAGGCCCGCGTCGTTGGGGCCGTCGCCCATCGAGAAGCGCACCTTGGTGGCGAGCGTGATGCGGTTGCGGCGGCCCTTGATCGCCTTGCCGACGATCTCCTCCGAGGCGCCCTGCGAGTACACGTCGGCGGTGTCGACGAAGGTCACGCCCGCGTCGAGGCACAGGTCGATCTGCCGGCCGGCCGCCTGCAGGTCGAGTTCGCCGACGTGGGCGAACTTGCCCGCGCCGCCGAAACCCATCGTTCCGAGACCCAACACCGAGACACGCAGTCCTGATCGTCCGAGCTGTCGATGCTCCATGGTCATCAAACTAGCGTTCGGTCTTCCGAGAACGTTGTCTCGGTCGATAGCCCGGCTATGAAGCTGACGGTCAGAACAAAGTTGCTCGGCGCCTTTGGCGTGACCAACATGGGCTCGATGAACGCCAAGACGAAGACGATCACGAGCGTCGACATCCCGTCGATCGCGCGGATCGGCTCCGTCGACAGCGACCTGACCGACTACCGCGGCATGCTCTACAAGCACATCACGTCGCTCGACGGGCGCAGATCGCCGCCGCCGGGAAGACGATCGACGAGCTCGCGGCCAACATCGACCGCACGCTCACCGCGTACGAGAGCACGATCACCGACGCCGACGACCGCGCGCACTGGACCGAGGTGTCCAAGCTCTGGAAGAGCTACCACCAGGGCACGGCGCAGGTCACCGTGCTTTCGGCCAAGAACGCCGATGAGCAGGCGCTCGCGCTCATGACCGACCAGCAGGGCACGTTCGACCGCCTCCAGAAGGAGACCGCTGCCTGGTCCAAGCTCAACTCCGACTACGCCGAGCACGACGCCGAGCAGGCCGCGAGCGCCTACTCGTCGGCCAAGGCGCTCGCGAGCGCGATGGGCGCGCTCGCCGCGATCGTCGGCCTCGGCCTCGCGTGGCTGCTCTCGCGTTCGCTCACCCGTGGCATCGGGCAGATCCGCGCCGCCGCGCGTGGGATCTCCGAGGGCGACGTCAACCAGGACGTCCACATCCGCACCAAGGACGAGCTCGGCGAGACCGGCGAGGCGTTCGCCGAGATGGTCGCCTACCTCCAGGAGATGGCGGCCGCCGCCGACCGCGTGGCGGGCGGCGACCTCAGCGTCGAGGTCCGCCCGCGCTCCGAGCACGACCTGCTGGGCAACGCGTTCGACCGTCTCGTCGCGACCTCGGCGAGGTCATCGGCCAGGTCTCGCTGCAGGCCGAGAGCGTGTCGTCCGCGTCGCAGCAGATGGCATCGACCTCCGAGGAGGCCGGCCGCGCGGTCGGTGAGATCGCGTCGGCGGTCACCGACGTCGCCCAGGGCGCCGAGCGCCAGATCCGCATGGTCGAGTCGGCTCGCGACGCGGTCACCGAGGCCGGCCGTGCCGCCGCCTCGAGCGCCGAGCTGGCGACCGAGACCAGCCGCGCCGCCGAGGAGGCCAACGACGCCTCCCGCGACGGCGTCGCTGCCGCCCAGCAGGCCACCGATGCCATCCGCTCCGTCGCCGAGGCATCCGCGCAGGTCGGCGTCGCGATCGAGGGCCTGGCCACCAAGTCCGAGCGCATCGGCGGGATCGTCACGACCATCACCGGCCTGGCCGAGCAGACGAACCTGCTCGCGCTCAACGCCGCGATCGAGGCCGCCCGCGCCGGCGAGCAGGGCAAGGGCTTCGCTGTCGTCGCCGAAGAGGTCCGCAAGCTGGCGGAGGAGTCTTCGGACGCCGCCGCGCAGATCTGCGCGCTCATCGGCGAGATCCAGAGCGAGACCCGCCGCGTGGTGGACGTCGTCCAGGACGGCGCTCGCCGCACCGAGGAGGGCGTCGCCACGGTCGAGCACACGCGCGAGGCGTTCGAGCTGATCGGGGCCGCCGTGGGGACGATGAACGACCGCGTCGCCGAGATCACGGTCGCCGTCGGCCAGATCGCGGCCGAGGCCGAGCGCGCCCAGAGCGACATCACCGAGGTCGCGAGCGTCGCCGAGGAGTCCAGCGCGTCGGCCGAGCAGGTGTCGGCCTCGACGCAGGAGACCAGCGCCTCGAGCCAGGAGATCGCCGCGTCCGCGCAGGCGATGGCGGGTACCGCGCAGCTCCTGAGCGACCTCGTCGGCCGCTTCCAGCTCGCGGAGGAGGCGCGATGAGGAGCCCGGCAGCCGTCGCTGAGGGACCGACCGTCTGGTTTCGGGCATTCCGCTGGTGGCTCCGATGATCGACGAGCGTCAGCTGGTCGTCTTCGCCCTCGCCGGCGAGGAGTACGCGCTGCCGATCAACTCGGTCAGCGAGATCATCCGCTTCGTCGAGCCGCGCACGATCGCGTCGACCGAGACCGGGCTGCGCGGCGTGATCGGGCTGCGCGGCTCGATCGTGCCGATCTACGCGCTCGACGAGGTCCTCGGCGTGGCCGCGCCCGAGGGCGAGCCGGGCAAGATCATCATCGTCGAGGTCTCCGGGACCCGCTTCGGGCTGACCGTCGACGACGTCGACGAGGTCCGCACCGTCGTCGCCGACCAGCTCGAGCCGGTCGCCAACGGCGCCAGCCCGGCGATCGAGGCGATCGTGCGCGTCGACGACCGCCTGATCGTGCTGCTCGTGCCGGAGCTGCTCGTCGAGGTGCCCGCCTACGATTAGGCGTGATGAGCGGGGCGCGCTGGTTGTTGTCGGGTGGGCTGCTCGAGCCCGGCGCGCGCCGGACCGTCCGCGACTGGGTCGTGGACGCGTGCATCTTCGTCGTCGCGGTCGCGGCCGGGGTGTACGTCCTGCGCTCGACGTGGGACCAGCACTCGAGCGCGGTCGTGGCGCTCGACATCGTGCTCGGGTGCGTCGCGTGCGGCGCCCTGTGGTGGCGGCGCGAGCGGCCCGGGACGGTCGCGTTGATCGCGATCCCGTGCGCGGCCGTGTCCGCCTTGGCGGCGATGGCGCCGCTGCCGGCGCTGTTCAACGCCGCGATCCGGCTGCCGTTGCGGGCCGTGTTCGGGCTGACGGCGCTGTCGGTGGCGCTGTCGCCGGTGTTCGCGCTCCTGTATCCGGACGTGCACGGCCGCGGCGCGGGGTGGCAGGTGATCGTCGGTCTGCTGCTGACCGCGGTCGCGCTGGGCTGGGGGCTCTTCGTGCGCGCGCAGCGGGAGCTCGTGCGCGGGCTGCGCTCGCGCGCCGAGGACGAGGCGCGCGAGGCCGAGCGGCGGCGGATCGCCCGCGAGATGCACGACGTGCTCGCGCACCGGCTCTCGATCCTGAGCGTGCACGCGGGCGCGATGGAGAACGCGCCGCTGCCACCGGAGTACAAGGAGGCCGCGCACGTGATCCGGGAGAGCGCCCACGTCGCGTTGGAGGAGCTGCGGCAGGTGATCGGGCTGCTGCGGCGCGAGGAGGCCGTGGGCGTCGAGCCGCCGCAGCCGACGCTGGCGGAGATCCCCGCGCTGGTCGAGGAGTCGCGCTCGGCCGGGCTCGATGTCACCTTCGCGGGTGACCTGCCCGACGTCCCCGAGCTGGTCGGCCGGACCGCGTACCGCACGGTCCAGGAAGGGCTGACGAACGCGCGCAAGCACGCGGGCGACGAGCGGGTGGCGCTCACGATCGGCGGCGGACCACCTCTGGTCGTCGAGCTGGTGTCACACGGGTCCGCGTCGCGATCGTTGCCGGGAACGGGAACCGGGCTCGTGGGGATCGCCGAGCGGATCGAGCTGGCGGGCGGAACGCTCGCTTTCGGACCTTCGCCGGACGGCGCGTTCGTCCTGCGCGCCACACTGCCGTGGTGATCCGCGTTCTCCTGGTCGACGACGACCCGCTCCTGCGCTCGGGCTTGAAGCTGATGCTCGCGCCTGAGGAGCGGATCGAGGTCGTGGCGGAGGCGAGCGACGGCGACGAGGTGCTGGCCGCGATCGACCGGCACCGGCCGGACGTCGTGCTGATGGACATCCGGATGGCGCGGGTGGATGGCATCGCGGCGACGCGACTGGTGCGCGCGCAGGCCTCGCCGCCGGCGGTGATCGTGCTGACGACCTTCGACGCCGACGAGCTGGTCGTGCGCGGCCTCGAGGCGGGCGCGGTGGGGTTCCTGTTGAAGGACAGCTCGCCCAGCGAGATCGTCGAGGCGATCGTGCACGTCCACGCCGGCGAGGGCATGCTCTCCCCCAGCGTCGCCCGGCAGCTGATCGCGCTCGTGGCGGGCGACGGTGAGGCGGGCGCGCGGCGAGAGGCCGCTCGCGCGCGTCTGGCCGATCTCTCGCCCCGTGAGCTCGACGTCGCGCGGGCGATCGGGCGCGGCGCCTCCAACGCGGACATCGCGAGCGAGCTGCACATCAGCGTCGGGACCGTGAAGTCCCATGCGTCGCAGCTGCTCGCGAAGCTCGGCGTCGAGAACCGCGTCCAGGTCGCGCTGCTCGTTCAGGAAGCGCGGTAGCTCGCCCACCACGCGGCGCCGAGCGGGACCACGAGCGGGGCGCTGATGTAGAGCCACCAGGGGCTCTGCAGGCCGCCCGAGATGATGCAGGCGAGCGCCCAGATCGTGAAGTGGATCAGGGTGATCGCGGCCCAGATCATGGTCGCGATCCGCAGGACGTCATGCCATCTCGACATCGTTCACCTTCAGGTTGAGCGTGCGGGCGACCACGAAGGTCGGGATCAGGACGAGCGCCGCGATCACCGCGAGCGTCGCCGCGAACACCCAGACGGGGCCGGACGGGAGCGGCGAGCCGGCGGTGGCGATCGCCAGCGGGATCAGGCCGGCGATCGCGATCGCGGTGCCGGTGACGGTGCCGATCGCGGCGATCGTGAGCGCCTCCGCGTGCAGCATGCGGCGGATCTGCCGCGTGGTCGCGCCCGCCAGATGCAGCAGCGCGAGCTCGCGGCGACGGCCGGTGAGCGCGGCGACGAGCGCGTTGATCAGCGACAGCGCGGCGTAGGCGAGGATCACGCTCACGACCGCGAAGGTGATCCAGACGTCGACCTGCGGCGGCTCGCTGCGCGCCGGACCGGCGTGCGCGGCGAGGAGCGCCCGCGGCAGCAGGATCGCGCGGTTGCGGCTCGAGCCCTCGAGCACACGGTCGACCTTGACGCGCACGTGGGCGCCGTCGCCCAGGACCAGGCCGATGGTCTGGCCGGGCTTCGCTTCGATCCTGCTCGGGATCGCGACCTCATCGCCCGTGCCGATGACGGGCCACGGGTCGATCCGATGCGAGCGGTCGACCGGCTGCTCGACCCAACCCGCGGTGGAGATGAACTCGGCGCCCTTGGGCACGTCCTTGGCGCGGGCGTGCTCGACGGCGTTCTGCTGCGTGGTCTGCTGGTAGATGTTCGCGAGCGCGATCGACGCGACGAGGATCACCGGGATCACCAGTGCCGCGTTGCGGTGCGCGCGGGCGCGGACGTTGAGGACCGCGAGCTGTCCCGGAGCGTGCTTTGGCCGGACCTTCGCGGCCAGCCGCTCGATCAGCCTCGGCGCGACGAGCGCGGCCGCGAGCGCTCCACCCAGTGCGGTCCCGCCACCCGTCGCGGCCGCGTTCTCGGGTGACATGAACAACGTGACGCCGGCGCAGGTGAGCGCGCCGGCGGCGCATACCTCGGCGGCGGCCACGCGCGCCGGATGCAGCGTGCCGGGCAGCTCCTCGACCTCGCCGAGCGCGGCGCCGACCTTCGCCTTCGCGGCCTTGCGCGCCGCCAGACCCACCGCGACGCGGGTGATCAGGAACGCGCCGAGCGCGCCGGCGAGGATGCCGATGCCACTCTGGCGCAGTGCCAGCACCTCTGGCACGACCCCACCGTCCTGGATGCGTGCGAAGAGCAGTTTCGCGAGCGCCGGCCCGGCGAGCGCGCCGGCCACCGCGGCGAGCAGCGCCGGACGCGTCGTCGCCTTCACGACGAGCCGCCGCACCTGCCGCGGCGTCGCCCCGACCGTCCGCAACAACGTCAGCTCGCGCTGCCGCTGCTCGACCGCGAGCGACACGATCGTCACCAACAGGATCGCCATCACGATCAACGCGAGCCCGCCGAAGATCGCCGAGAGGAGCACGAGCTTGATCCGCGCCCCGGCCACGCCGACCGCCTCGGCCCGGCCGCGCGCATCGCCGGTGAGGACGGTGGCACCGCCGGCCGCCGCGGCCTGGCCGCCCCGCGCCGCGATGTCGCCGCCCCGCGCCGCGACGTCGCCGCCGCCCGCCGCCGCGGCCTCGCCGGCGCCCGCCACGCGCGCCCGCAGCGCCGCCACGTCGCGCGTCTTCACGCCGATCGCGCCCAGGTCGCGCAACTCGTCGGCCCGCGTGACGCCGGGCGTCGCGCGCACCGCGTCCAACGTCCCGGCCGGCAACGTGCCGCGCTCGGTCAGCGTCACCTGCTGCGCGGGTTTGCCGTCGCCGGCCGCCAATGTCGCGTGCTCGGCGGGCGCGACGATCGCGTCGTAGGCGGCCAGCCGCGGCGACGGCGGCGCGTCCAGGCGCAGGGCGGTCTCGAACAGGCCGCCGCAGGCCGACGCCAGAGCGGCGCCGAGCGCGACGGCGACCAGCGTGGCGAAGAGGGCCGCGCGGCGATGTCTCAGGCGGGGCATGCGCGCGGCTCCGTGAGGATCTCGGCGACGCGGTCGGCGGTCGGCGCGTGCAGCTCGTCCGCGATCCGGCCGTCGGCGAGGAACACGACCCGCTGGGCGTAGGACGCGGCGACCGGGTCGTGGGTGACCATGACCACCGTCGGGCAGACCTCGCGCAGCAGCTCCAGTACCTCGCCGGCGACGTGGAGGTCGAGCGCGCCGGTCGGCTCGTCCGCGAACGTCACCGCGGGCGCGGTGATCAGGGCGCGGGCGATCGCGACACGCTGGCGCTCGCCGCCTGAGAGCTCGAACGGGCGATGCTTTGCGCGCCCGCCGAGCCCGACCCGCTCCAAGAGCTCCGCCACGCTGCCACGTGCCGGCCGGCGGCCCGCGAGTCGCACGGGCAGCTCGACGTTCTGCGCGACCGTCAGGGTCGGAAGCAGGTTGAAGTTCTGGAAGACGAAGCCGATGCGATCGCGGCGGAGCTCGGTCAGCTCGGTCTCGCCGAGACCGGCCAGCGGGCGCCCCGCGAGCTCGACGGTGCCGGAGGACGGCGTCTCGAGCCCCGCCGCGAGCTGCAGCAGCGTGCTCTTGCCGGACCCGGACGGGCCCATGATCGCCGTGAACGTGTCGGCGGTGAAATCGAGGCTCACGCCTTGCAGCGCGCGCACCGCTCCCGGCCCGCGGCCGTAGGTCTTGGTGACGTCGCCGAGGCGGGCGACGAAGGGGTTCGTATCGAGCACACCGCGAGTCTCGGCTTCGCGCGCCCTCCCTCCCACCGCCCCGCGACCACACCCGCTCCGACTTAAGTGGCAATCCGACCCCGGCGACGGCTCGAACGGGCCGAACGTGCTCGCGGAGCGTGGCCGCCGTCCGCAGTGACATCACCTCGAGCTTCGGGGACGCGTCCGGGACGGCCGCCGGCGCCCCGGCCACGGTCGAGCTGACCCTGCGCGGCGTCCAGGAGAGCGACGAGGGCGGCAATCTCCGGACCTCGCAGCTCGCGATCCACCTCGCTCGACACCGACATGGTCTTCAGCGACGGTTACAAGAGCCGGCGCGCGACCGTGTCCGGCTCACCCGGGAGCGGCATCGCGCTCGAGCTCAACGTCGGCGTGTGAGCTCCAGCCCCCGCAGGTCACCGTCCTCGTCGGTGATCTCGCGCATCTCCTCATAGGGCAGCCGGGCGATGTCAGCGTCGAGGTCGCCGGCCTGTGAGCCGCCGACCTCGAGCACCAGCGCGCCGCCCGGCCGCAACCGCGCGGGCGCCTCCGACAGCACGCGCAGCAGGATGTCGAGCCCCTCCTCCCCACCGTCGTAGGCCAACGCGGTCTCGAAGCGGAACGTGTCGCGCTGCAGGAGCGGCAGCGCGCGCCGCGGGACGTACGGGACCACCGCGACGACGACGTCGGCGAGCCCGAGATCCGCCGGGACCGGCGCGAACAGGTCGCCCTCGTAGGCCTCGACGCCGTTCGCGCGCGCGTTCACGACCGCGTTTGGATCGAGGTCCGTCCCGACCACCCGCGCGCCCGGGTGGCGGGCCGAGAGCGTCGCCGCCAGCGCGCCCGAGCCGGTGCAGAGATCGATCGCCACACCGTCGTCCGGCAACCGCGAGGCGGCGCGCTCGGCGACCAGCTCGGTGTGCCACCGCGGCACGTAGACGTCGGAGTGCATCGTGATCCGTAGACCACAGAAGTCCACGAATCCGGTGATCCACGCGAGCGGCTCGCCGGTCTCACGCCGCGTCACCAGCTCCTCCAGCCGCGCACCGTCACCGGCCGCGACCTCCCACAGCTCAGCCGCCTCGTCCTCAGCGGCCACGAACCCGCCTGCCATAAGGCGCTCGGTCAATTCCTCGAGATTCACGCAAGGATTGTGCGCATGATCGCCGCCGCGCTGCTCGCCTCCGCGTCCATCTTCCACGGGACCCCGGTCACGTCCGAGCAGGCACCGTGGCTCGTCACGCTCACGACCCGCGCCCCGTTCTGCGGCGGCGCGCTGATCGCGCCGGACCGCGTCCTCACCGCCGCCCACTGTGTCCAGGGCGCCGATCCCGGCCGCGTGAGCGTCCGCATCCACGGCGTCCGCCACGCCTGGCGCGGCGCGTACTTCCCCACGAGCTACCGCGAGATCGCCTCGCCGGTGAACCCTGAGGACCCGAGCGCGTCGGGGACCGTCGACGACATCGCGGTGATCGTGCTCGCCAAGCCCGTGACCGGCGTCCCGGTGCTTCCGGTCGCGGGAACGCCGCCTGTCGTCGGCGAGGTGAGCCAGACGATCGGCACCGGCCGCACCGGGTCCTTCAGCGACGGTCCACGCAGCCCGCATGCCGCGAACCAGACCGTCAGCGACGCGTGCCCCGCCGCGTACGGCGCGCGGCTCTTCTTCCCCGCCAAGCACCTGTGCACCCTCGACGGCACGCCGAACGCCAGCCAGGCGTGTGCGGGAGACAGCGGCAGCCCGGTCATGGTCATGCGCGACGGCAACTGGGCGGTCGCCGGCGTCGTCACCTGGGGTGGCGAGACCTATGGGCGCGACTGCGGCGAAGGCCTGCCCGACGTCTCCGAGCGCATCGACGCCCACACCGCGCTGCTCACGGCGACCGGCGCGTTCGCGCCCTACGCCGAGCGTCGGGTGCGCGTCCGCCGCAGCGGCGAGGTCCGCCGCTGCGTGATCGGCGCGTGGCATCCGACCGCGACGTTCAAGGTCCGCTGGTGGCGTCGCAGCGGCACCGAGGTGACGCCGCTGAGCGGCCACGGGAGGACCCGGCGCGGCGGCCCCGCGGGCTGCTCAGTGACCGCCACCACCGCCGGCGGCTGGGCGCGCGAGGACTCCTACAACCAGCTCTGACCTCGGACCGCGCGCGATCGCCTTCGCGGCCTTCGCCGCCTCGCGCCCGCCATGGCGTAGCTGGGCCGGCCGCGGGTCATAGCCGACGAAGCGCAGGCCCGGAAGCGCCTCGCCGTCGGTCACGCGCGGCGCCCCGTGGTCGTCGAGCACGCCGAGATGACCCACGAGCGGCTCCAGCCCCGGCCGGTAGCCGGTAGCGGCGATGACCGCGTCCGGCTCGACGCGCGAGCCGTCCGCCAGCACCACGCCGGCCTCGTCGAAGGCCTCGACGGCGGCGACGATCTCGATCCGCCGCGCGCGGATCGCTTCGATCACCTCGGCGTCGACGATCATCGGCGCGACGCCGAGCCGCTGCAGCCGGCTGAAGACGCCCTCCTCGGGCATCGGGAGCCCGAACTCGCTCAGGTCCCCGATCGTCCGCCGCCGCACGAAGCGCATCACGGCGTCGCCGATCCCCGACGGCAGCCGACTGAAGAACACGGCCAGCGGCGCGCCCACGGCTTGGCGGACGATGATGTTCGGCGGCGTCCGCACGGCCAGCCGCACGCTGGCGGCGCCGCCCTCGACCAGATCGAAGGCGACCTCGGCGCCGGTGCAGCCCGGGCCGACGACGAGGACGTCGCGACCCACGTAGCCCGACGGCTCGCGGTAGCCCGCGGCGTGGATGATCTCGCCCGTGTACCGCGACCGTCCAGGCCATGCGGGCATGAACGGGCGGTGCTCGTAGCCGCCCGCGACGATCACGTGCGCCGCCCGGTGCGACCCGCGGCTCGTCACCACCAGCCAGCCGTCGCCCATGCTCTCCAGCCGCTCGACCTTCGTGTCGAAGCGGATGTCCAGCCCGGCCGCATAGGCCTCGAGGTACGCGACGACCTCGTCGCGCGAGGGGAACGTCCCGCCCGCGAACGCCGGCCCGCCGGGGAGGGTCGAGAACCAGCGCGGCGAGTTCAGCCGCAGCCGGTCATAGCGTGCGCGCCACTGCGGCGCGACCGCCTCGCCCTGCTCCAGCACCACGGCGGGTCTTCCGGCGCGGCGCAGGTGCGCCGCGGCGGCCAGTCCGGCCGGCCCCGCTCCGATCACGATCGTTGAGTCCATGCCTGCAAGGACGGCATGGCACCCGGGGCATTCCCCCGCTCACCCCCCGGATCTACCGAGCAGGTCCCCGAAACTCCCTGCCTGCCCGGCGAGCTGGGCGGCGAGATCGCCCGGCTCCGCCTCCACGACGTTGGTCGCGACACCCTTGAAGAACGTGTAGCTGAAGGTGCCGTCGTCGGCGGCGGTGCGATAGAGGTCGCGGATGCCCTCGTCGAAGCGATCGGCCGCGATCAGCCCGCGTGCGATCGCGGTCTCGCGCACGCCCTCGATCATCGCCGTGAACGTCTTGCGCGTGAAGCCGTCGATCAGGTCCGGACGGCTGCCGTCGACGTAGACCATCCGCGGCGAGACGGTGACGTCCTCGAACCCGGCCTCGCGGAGGAGCGGATAGACACGGCGGCCGATCAGCGCGTCGCCCGGCTGGAGCGCCACCAGGCATTGGATCGCCTCGTGGGCGGCCGCCGACTCCGGGTGGAAGTACGCCGAGCCGTGGTCGCCCTCGATGACGGTGATGGTGCCGCCGGGCCGCAGCAGCGTCTTCAGCCGCGCGAGCGCGGCGCCCGGATCGCTGAGGTGCTCGAGCACGAAGCAGACGAAGACGTGGTCGAACGTCTCCTCCGGCATCGTGAACAGGTCGGCCTGGCGGAACTCGACGTTGGGCAGCCCGCGGGCGCGGGCCACGGCGAGCGACTCCGCCGAGACGTCGATCGAGGTGAAGCGCGCCTTCGGGCTGCGGGCCGCGAGCGTGACGCTCTGCGCGCCGGTTCCGCAGCCCGCCTCCAGCACCCGCGCGCCCGCCGGGTAGGTCGTGTCGCCGTGCAGCAGCTCCACGAGCGCGCCCGCCTGATCGTGCAGGCGCTCGCTCTCGCGGTCGTCGTAGCCGTGGACGTAGGTCACACGGCCAGGCTACGGAATCGGGTCGAGCACCCCGGCGATCGTGAGCTCGGCCGCGTCGCCGTCGATCGGCGCGCCCTGCGCCGTCGAGCTCGCGGTCAGCACGATCGCGCCGTTCTCGAGGTCGGCCGTCCCGGTCAGCGCGAAGGGGATCTCGGCGGTGCCGAGCGGCGTGTCGAGCGCGATCCGCAGGTTGAGCGTCATCGCGCCCGTGGTCGGGTCGAAGGTGCCGGTCGCGGTCCCGACCATCGTCACCCGCGCGGCGCTGCCGACCACCGGCGGGAAGCTGTCGACGGTGAAGCTGCGGTGGGTGGCGTTGAAGGCGAGGCCGACCGCGACGGCCACCGTGTCGCTCCCGCCGAGCTGCGGGTCGGTGATGGTCACGGTCGCGTCGCCGGTGAGCGTGGCGCGGAACGCGGGCTTGGCGAGCTGCAGCGACGACAACTCGTTGCTGAACGTCTTGCGGCCGGTGGGCGCGACGACGACTTCCCCGGCCTGCGGCGCGGCGAGGTTCGCGATCAGCACGATGTTCTCGTCGGAGACCGCGACGTCGAGGCGGCCCGCGGACTGGTCGAAGTCGCGGCGGACGAACAGCCGCGCGCGCCGGGCCGCCGGACCGAGCAGGATCAGCGACGACAGCTCGTCCTCCGCCTCGATGTCGTTGAGCGTGCGCTCGATGAGCGTGATCGTGTTCAGGTTGGCCAGCCCGTCCGTGCGCACGAACGCCACGTGCTCGTGCGTCTGGAGCGCGGTGAGGAGGGTGCCGACGCGCACGGCGAGCGTGGCGAAGCGCGGGAACGCGTCGAGGTTCTGCGCCGCGGCGTGCAGTTGCGCCACGGCGGCCTTTATGGCCGCGACGCTCGTGAGCGGCGAGCTGCCGGGGACGACGAGCAGCGCCGCCCCGTGGTCGGCGGCCGAGAAGCCCGTGTTGCGGAAGAGCGCGAGCACGCTCGGGACGCGCAGCGCGTGGACGGAGACCTCGGTCTCCAGAGTGCGCTGCGCGGTTCCGAGCACGACCGTCGCGCGGAGGGTCGCGACGGCCGGCGCGGGCGTGGCGGCGAGCTGCTCGACGACCTCGGGCTCCAAGCGCAGGCCGCCGCCCTCGGCGACCGCGCCATCGGCGCCGAAGGTCACCGTCGCCCCGTTCGGCACCCCGAGCAACGCCGGCGTGCACAGCTCGCCGGGGGCGATCTGCCTGTCGAACGGGGCGAAGCGGACGAGCGCGAGTGCGGAGGAAGCGGTGGCGGTCATGTCGGCTCCAGACGCGCCGCGACCGCGACCACTTCCGCCGCTGAGACGGAGGTGAGACTAAGCCGGAACGGGCACGCCGCGCGGTGCCGGGCCGGTGTAGAGGGCGGTCGGGCGGATCAGCCGCGCCTCGCGCTTCTGCTCGAGGATGTGGGCGGACCAGCCCGCGGTGCGGGCGCACACGAAGAGTGGCGTGAAGAGGTCCGCCGGGACCTCGGCGAAGTCGAGCAGCACCGCGGACCAGAACTCGACGTTCGTGGCCAGGACGCGGTCGGGCTTGCGTTCGCGCAGGGCCTCCAGCGCGGCCGCCTCGAGCGCCTCGGCGACCTCGTAGCGGGTGGAGCCGAGCTCGCGGGCGGTGCGGCGCAGCACGCGTGAGCGCGGGTCTTCGGCGCGGTAGACGCGGTGGCCGAAGCCCATCAGCCGCTCGCCCCGGTCCAGCGCGTCGCGCACCCACGCGCCCGCGTCGCCGGTGCGCTCGACCTCTTCCAGCATCTTCAGGACACGGCTCGGCGCGCCGCCGTGCAGCGGGCCGGAGAGCGCGCCGATCGCCGCCGACACCGCCGCGGCCACGTCGGCGCCCGTGGAGGCGACGACGCGGGCGGTGAACGTGGAGGCGTTCATCCCATGCTCGGCGGCGCTCACCCAGTAGGCGTCGATGGCGCGCGCGTGGCGCGGGTCGGCCTCTCCGCGCCAGCGGGTGAGGAAGCGTTCGGCCGCGGTGCCGGAGGCCGCCGGCACCGGCGCCAGGTCGGCCCCGCGGGCCGACTGCGCGACGAAGTCGAGCGTGAGCGCGGACACGGTCGCCAGGTCGGTGCGCGCCTGCTCGTCGTCGATGTCGATCAGCGGCGCGGTCGCCAGCGTCGCGACCGCCGCCTGCACGTCCGCGCGGGTGTTGCCCGAACGCACCGGAAGGTCACGCGGCTCCGCCGCCGTCAGCCCGGGTGTGAGCGCGTCGTCGACCAGCAGCCCCCAGACCTGCTCGAACGGGACACGGCCCGCGAGCTCCTCGATGTCCACGCCGCGATAGCGCAACGCGCCGCCGTCGCGGTCGGGCTCGGCGATCGTGCTGGCGAACGCGACGACCCCCTCCAACCCTGAGCGCACTTCGGTCATGACGACTCCTCTCGTCGCCGGCGGCGATGCCGGCGGGCTTTTTCGACGTTGCCACACGCGGTGGGCGAGCAGTAGCGGCGGACGGCGGCGGGCGAGCGGTCGAAGAACCGCCCGCTGCACGTGTCCGACGCGCAGATCCGGATCCGCCCCGCCTGCTCGGGCGTGAACATGCGCGCGGCGTCGTGGGCGACGACGCCGAGGCCATAGGCGGCGGGGTGTTCCGGCTGCGCCGGGCGCAGCAGGAGACCATCGGCCCCGCGCACGAGCTCATCCGGCCGCGCGGCGAACGGGAGCTCGCGCGAGAGCGCGGCGCGGGTCGCCTCGGGCAGCGGCTCGCCGCCGATCACGGCGACCATCCCCGCGTCGATGTGCTCGCGCAGTGCGCGGGCGCGGGCCAGCAATCCGGGTGGGACGGGCGGCGGGGCGTCGAGGACCTCGGCGCGGACGAGCCACTCCCCGAGGTCCTCCTCGGTCACGAGCGTCTCGACCCGGCGACACCAGCGCTCGCGCATGGTGTTGACGAAGTCGATCGCCGGGCGACCGCCGCTCCAGTACCACCACGGCGCCCCGCGCTCGAGAGGGAGCGCGAGGTCGTCGGGCAGATCCATAACCACATGATTGCCGATCATGTGGTTACGCGTCAACTACGAGATGGTCAGCGTGAAGCTCCCAGAGCCGCTGTAGGCGTAGACGCGCCAGCGGTACGTGCCGGCGGTGCCGGTGTAGCTGACGTCCTCGTTGGCCGTGAAGCCGAGGCCGCTGGCCACGTTCGTCCACGTCGACCCGTTGAGCTTCTGCAGGTAGAGATCGAAGTCAGCGCCGCCCGGACCGCGGAGGGAGCCGCGCTGGGTGACGGTGGTCGTCGTCTGGCAGGTCGGGCTGTAGAGCGAGGCGCCGGTGCCGCTCAGCGTGCCGGTGAACGTCCCGGCGCACGTGGGCGTCGGCGTCGTGGTCGGCGTGGCCGTGGGCGTCGGCGTGGGGGTCGGCGTCGGCGCGCCGGACGGGTTCGTGAACAACAGGCGGTTCGGCGAGCCGCTGCCCGGGTTGCCGACGACGTTCGGCGTCGCGTTGCCCGTGATCGCCGCCGCGACCGTCGCGGGACTCGCCCCCTGGTTGCCCTCCAGGTAGAGCGCGGCCGCCCCGGTCACGTGCGGTGTCGCCATCGACGTGCCGCTGATCGTGTTGGTGGCCGTGTCGCTCGAGTACCAGGACGAGGTGATGCTCGAGCCGGGCGCGAAGACGTCGACGCAGGTGCCGAAGTGAGAACGACGAGCGCGCGTCGGTCGAGGTCGTCGAGCCGACGGTGAGCGCCGCGGCCACGCGCGACGGCGAGCTGTTGCACGCGTTCGCGTTGTCGTTGCCGGCGGCCACGGCGAACGTGACGCCGTCGTTGATCGCGCGCACGACCGCGTTGTCGAGCGTCGTCGAGACGCCGCCGCCGAGGCTCATGTTCGCCACCGCGGGCGCGCCCGCCTGGTGGTTGCCGGTCACCCAGTCGATGCCCGCGACGACGCCGGACGTGGTGCCCGAGCCGCTGCAGTTGAGGACGCGCACGCCCACGAGCTTGACCTGCTTGGCGACGCCGTAGGTCGAGCCGCCGACCGTGCCGGCGACGTGCGTCCCGTGGCCGTTGCAGTCGTCGGCGCTGCCGCCGTCGACCGCGTCGTAGCCCGACACGGCCCGCCCGCCGAACTGCTGGTGGGAGAAGCGGATGCCGGTGTCGATGATGTAGGCGGTGACGTCCGGCGCCGTCGTGTCGTAGCTGTAGGTGGTGCTCAGCGGCAGGTTGCGCTGGTCGATGCGGTCCAGCCCCCACGTGGCGTTGTTCTGGGTCGCGTCGAGCGTGATCACGCGATCAGGCTCGACGTAGGCCACGGCAGGGTCGCTCTTCACCTCCGCCAGCGCGTCCTTGCCCAGCTTCGCCGAGAAGCCCTTCAGGACCCGCGAGTACTCGCGCTGGACCTTGCCGCCGCGATCGCGTACGCGCGTCTTGGCCTTGTCCGCGGCGGGCGCGCTCGTCTGGTCCTTGAGGACGACGATGTACTGGCCCGGGATCTCCTGCGCTCCCGCGACCGAGGGCGTTGCGGCAACGGCAACGGTGCTCGCGACGAGCGCGAGCGTGAGACGTGACACCACTTCTGACTCCCCTGTCGGAGGTTCCTCCCGCCGGGAAAGTACCCCCGCTCAGCATCAGCGCAAGGACAATGTCAGAACATCGTTTTCGACCGGATTTCAGCTGTCGCGTATCACGTCTTCATCCGTGGCTCTCCATAGGGGCATGGACGACGAGCGCTACATCGGCTGCGACATCAAGCTGCTGCCGGAGGACCAGTGGGTGGACGCCGCACTGACCGCCGCGGAGGAGAACCCGGCGAACGCGCCGGCGACCTCGATCCTCGCCCTCGGCCTGCCGCAGGCGGTGATCGCGCCCGAGCACCTCGCGCTCGTGACGCAGAAGTTCTGGCGCAGCCACGGCGTCCACCTGACGGTCGGCTGGCTCGACAACCCACCCGCCGACCTGCGCCGCCGGATCCTGTCGCACATGAACGCGTGGGGCGCGTTCGCCGACGTCCGCTTCTCCGAGTCCGCGGTCGACCCGCAGGTCCGGATCTCACGCGGCGACGGCGGCTACTGGTCCAACCTCGGCACCGACATCCTCAGCGTCCCGAGCGATCAGCCGACGATGAACCTCGAGGGGTTCACGATGAATACGCGCGAGTCGGAGTTCGTGCGCGTCGTGCGCCACGAGACCGGCCACACGCTCGGCTTCCCGCACGAGCACCGGCGCGCGGAGATCGTCTCCAAGATCGACCGTGCGAAGGCGATCACGTTCTTCCAGGACACCCAGGGATGGGACCCCGCGAAGACGACCCAGCAGGTGCTGACCCCGCTGGAGCGCTCGGCGCTGATCGCCACCGCGACGGCCGATCCGCACTCGATCATGTGCTACGCCCTGCCCGGCACGATCATGCGGGACGGGCAACCGGTCCCGGGCGGAACCGACATCGACGCGACCGACCGCACGTTCGCCGCCAGCGTGTACCCGAAGCGGTAGACCGTCCGCCCCACCCGCTTTCATGCCGCCGGTGCTCGGGCGGCAGTTCGGATGGTTGTGGGCGGCGTATGCGGTGAGCACGGCGGGTACCTGGCTGGCGTTCGACGCCTTCCCGCTGATCGCGATCCTGGTGCTCGACGCGGGGCCGGCGGCGGTGTCGTTGCTGGCCGCCGCGGGGATGGCGGTCGCGGCGCTGCTGGCGATCCCGCTCGGCCCGTGGGTCGAGTTCCGGCGCAAGCGAGGAGTGATGATCGCGATGGACCTGCTCCGGTTCGCCGCGCTGATGACCGTTCCCGCCGCCTACTGGCTCGGGTGGCTGACGTTCGGCCAGCTGCTCGTGGTGGCGGTCGTCGTCGGCGCGTGCGACATCGCGTTCCGCGCGGCGAGCGGCGCCTGCCTGAAGGCGCTCGTGCCGCCCGAGGGGCTGCTGCTCGCCAACGCGCGGTTCGAGTCGACCACCTGGACGGCGACGGCGCTCGGGCCGCCGCTCGGTGGCGCGCTGATCGGGATCTTCGGACCGCTGGTGACCGTGGTGATCAACGCGGTCAGCTTCGTCCTGTCGGCGTTGGGCATCCGCGCGATCGGTGGCGACGAGCCGCGGCCGGTCGTCACGCAATCGGCCCGCGGCGGCCTGCTCGAGGGCTGGCGCTTCATCTTCGCCAACGCCACCTTGCGCGCACTGTTCCTGAACACGGTCGTCGTGAGCGCGCTGATCATGGCCACCGCGCCGCTGCTCGCCGTGTTGATGCTGGGCGAGCTCGGATTCGCGCCCTGGCAGTACGCCCTCGCGTTCGGCGCGCCCTGCGTCGGCGGCCTGGTGGGCGCGCGGCTTTCCCGCCGTGCCGTCGACCGCTTCGGCACCCACCGCGTGCTGCTGGTCGCGGGGACGCTGCGGGCGTGCTGGTCGGTCGGGCTCGCGTTCGTGAGCGCCGGCGTCGGCGGGCTCGCGCTCGTGATCGCGCTCCAGTTCGGGCTCGTGGCGAGCATGGGCGTCTTCAACCCGGTCCTCGCCACCCACCGGCTGGCCGCGACCCCGTCGGACCGCGTCGCGCGTGTTCTGGCCGCGTGGAACGTGACCAACAACGCCGCGCGCGCCGGGCTGACCGCGCTCTGGGGGCTGCTGGCCGCGCTGCTCGGTCTGCGGGCCGCGATCGCGCTCGCCGGCGTCCTGCTGCTCGCGACCCCGCTGTTGCTCCCCTTCAGCGCCGCGTCGCTGCGGCGTCGATCGCCGGCGCGTCAAGCAGCCTGAGGTTCGCGGGAGTCGCCGGGAGCCGCTCGAAGCGGTCGACCGTCTCGGTGATCCGCAGCTCGCCGGTCTTCTCACCGGCTACGGGCTTGCGCGTCTTCGGGTCGATCTTCACCCGGTAGGTGCTCGGCGTCGTGACGCTGCCGAGCGGGAGCGCGGTCTCGCGGTCCAGGTAGAACGTCTCGTCCCCGCTCGTGTACGCCCGCGCGGGTCGGCCGTTGAACGTGGTGTCGCCGGCGTCGCGCATGCCGCGATAGCGGGCGCGGAAGCGCTCGACCACGGTCTGCAGGTTCTCGGCGAAGCCCTTGGCGCCCTCGTCGTCCTTCCAGCCCGGGTCGTCGGAGCGGATCGCACGGACCTGGCCGTCGAGCAGCGTGCGGAAGACCGGACCGTTCTGGTCGTGCTCGTAGCGCCACGTCTTGCCGTTCTCGTCGACGTCCATGACGTTGTGGAGGCGGTCGCCGCGCTGCCACGAGGTGCTGTGGGTGATCGTGCGACGGTCGCCCGGTCCATCGAGGGTCAGGGTCGTCACCGTCAGGATCACGGCGTCCTCCGGCGCGGTGGCGGCGTAGGCGCGGGCGGCGAGGTCGACCTGGCTGGCCCCGGGGAGCAGCGTGAACGCGAGCGCGGCGACGCCCGCGACGGCGAGCGCGACCGCTGGGGCGAGCCTCCGGCGACGCTTGCGCGGGTGCGCGGTGATCCGCCCGAGCACGTCGGCGGGGGGCGCCGCGCTCGTGTCGAAGGCGTCGGCGGGGTCCGCGGCGCGCAGGCGGGTGAGCGTGTCAGACATCGGCGGGCTCCAGGAAGTGGTCGAGGTCGATCGCGGCGTCGCGGGCGTGCAGGGCAGCCGCCAGCCGCCGGCGGGCGCGCGAGACGCGGACGGCGAACGCGGCGCGGGTGACGCCGGCGGAGCGGGCGCCGTCGGCCAGGCTGAGGCGCTCCCACGCCGTCAGGCGCAGCGCTTCGCGGTCGCGTTCGGAGAGCGTGGCGAAGGCCTGCAGGACGACGTCGCGCTCCGCAAGCCGGTCGGCGGGGTCGCGGCCCGTCGGCCGGCGCTCCGCCGCGACTGCGTGCGAGCGCCTCATGTGGCGCGCCTCCGCGCGCCGCTGGTTGGCGAGCACGTGCGCCGCCGCGGCGTACAGCCACGGCAGCGGGTGCTCGCGCGGGACCTTGTCCAGCCGCCGCCATGCGACGAGGAACGCCTCGTTGGCGACCTCCTCGGCGAGCCCCGGCTCCGTGCGCCGCAGCGCGTAGCGGTGCACGTCCCGATAGTGGGCGGCGAACAGTGCCTCGAAGCGCGCTCGGTCGTGTGCGGCCATCGCCCTGTATGTGTCCGCGTCGCCCGCGGAGTTGACGTCAGTCGATCGCGACCAGGTCGACGACGAACACGAGCGTCTCGCCGGGGTTGATCGCGTCCCCCGCCCCCTGGTCGCCGTAGCCGAGGTCCGGCGGGACGATCAGCTCGCGCCGCCCGCCGACCTTCATCCCGGCGATGCCGCGATCGAAGCCCTCGATCACCTGGCCCTTGCCGAGCGCGAACGCGAACGGCTCGCCGCGGTCCCAGCTCGAGTCGACCTCCCTCCCGTCCGACCACGTCACGAGGCTGTACTGCACGGTGACGGTGTCGCCGCTCCTGGCGCGGCGGATGCTGCCGACGGCGAGGTCCTTCGTCTGAAGCGTGGTAGGTGGATCGCCCGTGGGCTTGGCGATCGCCGGCCGCGTGTCGAGGCACGTCTGGTAGGGACGTCTGACGGTCTTCCCGTCGGCTTTGAGCTCGAGCGTGTGGTGCCCGCGCGGGAGGAACCGCAGCCGGACGGTCCGGCCGCGCTGGTGGATTCGCTTGAACGGCTGCCCGTCCACGCGCGCCGTGACGTGCTCGGCGTGAAACGTCAGGGTCCGGTGGGTGATGCAGCGGTCCACCGGAGGGAGATCGAAGGCCACGGGCCCATCGTGGCAGCATCCCGGGGCATGACGATCGACGAGTACTGGCGTTGGTGGCAGGACGCGCGCGCGGACGTGCAGGCCGCGATCGAGCAGGGCGCCGACCGCGCCGTCCTGCACGAGGTGCTCGACCGCGTCTCCGCCCTCGGGCTCGCGTGCGAGATGTCGGCCGGGCTGCGGTCGCGCCACGCGATCTGCGCTTCGGCCAACGGCGATCCCGCGCTGCGCAAGCTCGCCTATCGCTGGCGGGACGCGGGCCCGCCCGCCGACGCGGTCTTCGAGTACCACGCGTCGCGGATCGCCGGCAACGCCGACGCGGTGCTGCGCATGAACGACCGCGAGTTCTCCTTCACCGACTTCCGGTTCGGCGTCGCGGTGGACGAGCCGCGCCGCGAGCTCGACCTCGACGTCCAGCACCCCGCGTTCGCCGGGATGGCGGAGCGCGAGCGCGCCCAGGTCGGGTTCATCGCGCTGGACACGATCCTCGGCGAGGAGGAGGTCGAGCGCTGGATCGGGTCGCTCGAGTGGAGCGGCGCTCGGCCGACGGCTTCCGTCACGCCGCTCGGATTGCGCGAGGAGGTCGCGCGGCTGCGGGCGTCGGAGCCGTCCGGCGAGTGGGCGCTGATGCGCTCCGACGACGCGGTCGCGGTCGCCGCCCGCCCGCTGCGCCCCGTCGACCATCCCTACCTCGACCTGTTGTGCGAGTTGCGCGCGCGACCGGTCGACCACGACCTGTCGGAGCTGCAGGACAACGAGGAGGCGCTCGGGCGCGAGTTCGCGTCGCGCGCCTTCCACGCCGCGAGCCTGACGCAGGGCGATGTGCGCACCGCGTTCGTGTACATCGACGGCGACACGTCGACCTCGCGCGAGCTGGAGGAGTGGGCCGTCGAGCGGGGTTATGCGACGACGTTCAGCCTCGATCCCGCGTGGGATGCCGTGCGCCCCTTCCGCTAGTCAAGTTGCCCATTGACAAACCGCTTGCGCTGAACATATCTGGGCAAATCTCCCAACTTTGTTGCAAGGTCCGTACACCGCGATACGTTCGTCACATGACGGACTTGCTGCAACAGCCCACGGGAGTGCACATCGACCTCACCGGTCGATCGCTCACGATCGACGAGGCGGTGAAGTTCGCTCGTGAAGGCGGGCGCGCCGTGTTGTCGGCAGAGGCCGCGCGGCGTGTCAACGAGACGCGGACGCTCAAGCAGGACCTGATCGCCCGCGAGATCCCGATCTACGGCGTCACCACGGGCTTCGGGGACTCCGCGCACCGCCAGATCGCTCCCGACAAGGCCGCCCGCCTGCAGCAGAACATGCTGCGCTTCCTCGGCGCCGGGACCGGGCAGATCGCCTCGCCCGAGGTCACCCGCGCGACGATGCTCTTCCGCGCCAATTGCCTGGCCAAGGGCAACAGCGGCGTGCGGCTCGAGCTGATCGAGCGGCTGCTGACGCTGCTCAATCACGACATCCTGCCGCTCATTCCCGAGCGTGGGTCGTGCGGCGCATCCGGCGATCTCATCCCGCTTTCGTACGTCGGCCGCGCGCTGGCCGGCGAGACCGAGGTCCTCTACGAGGGCCAGGTCCGCGAGGCCGCGGATGTACTCGCGGAGTTGGGGTTGGAGCCGTTGGAGCTCGAGGCCAAGGAAGGCCTCGCGATGACCAACGGCACGTCGTTCATGAGCGGCTTCGCGACTCTGGCCGTGCACGACGCGCGCGAGCTCGCCTTCGTCGCCGACCTGTGCACGTCGATGGCGTCGCAGGCGCTGATGGGCAACCACGGCCACTTCAACGCGTTCCTCTTCGAGGCCAAGCCGCACCCGGGGATCATCGAGAGCGCCGCCAACGTGCGGATGCTGATCGAGGGCTCCGCGCTCACCCACGACGCGGAGGACATCGTCCCGCTCGACGGCGCCGGCTTCCGCGAGCTCGAGCGCTCCGTGCAGGACAAGTACTCGATCCGCTGCGCTCCGCACATCACCGGCGCGCTGCGCGACACGCTCGAGTGGGTCGAGAAGTGGGTCAACATCGAGATCAACTCCTCCGACGACAACCCGCTCTTCGACGCCGGCCTCGGCCGTGTCCAGAGCGGCGGCAACTTCTACGGCAGCCACATCACGCAGGCGATGGACGCACTGAAGATCGCGCTGGCGAACATGTGCGACCTGATCGACCGTCAGCTCGAGCTGATCGTCGACGAGAAGTTCAACGCGGGACTGACACCCAACCTGATCCCGTACTTCGACCCCACAGACCCCGAAGCCGGGTTGCATCACGGCTTCAAGGGGATGCAGCTCTCGTGCTCGGCCCTCACCGCCGAGGCGTTGAAGCTGTGCAACCCGGCGAGCATCCACTCGCGCTCGACCGAGGCCCACAACCAGGACAAGGTCTCCATGGGGACGATCGCCGCGAGGGACGCGCGGTCGATCGTGGAGATCCTTCAGCACATCGCCGCCATCCACCTCATCGCGATCGTGCAGGCGCTCGACCTGCGCGGGGTGGAGAAGGCCAGCCCGAAGGCCCGCGAAGCGCATCGCCTGGTCCGCGCGCGCGTCGCATTCCTCGACGCTGACCGGCGGATGGACCGCGACATCGCCAGTGTCGTCGACCTGATCCGCTCCGGCGAGCTGTCAGCCGTCCTGGCGTAGGAGGGGTTGCAGCGAGTCGGCCGTCGGAGGGGACGGCCGGCTCGCTGCACAATCCCGCCTTTACGATCCGTTCGACGCGTCCGAGCGGTTCACACGCCTCGCGCTGATTCGAGCTACCTTGCGCGGCCGGTGCGCTTCATCCTGATTGCTCTGGCCGCGCTCACCTTCGCCGCCCCGGCGCGGGCCGATGTGTTCGTTGCGGCCGATCCGCCCCCGGCGCGTCAGGACACCGGCGGCTGCAGCGCTTCGCAGGGCGGCGTCGAGATGACAGGGCGGTATGCGCGCGATGGCTGGCACATCCGCGTGCGCGTCGCGGGCGGTCCATCGGAGCCGATCAAGGATCTGCGGAGCTGCCCGGAGCTGACGGTCGGCGCCACCGGCACGGTGGTGCTCACGACCGGTCGGTACGGCGACGCCGGCATCCGGGTCCGGGCGCCGGGCGGCGCCTTCGGGGCGCCGATCAAGCTCGGGTCCGCGCCGTGGATCGCAACCTCCGCATCTGGGTGGATCGCGGCGCTCACGGGCGACGAGGCCATCACGATCGCCCCGGCCGGCACGATCGCGCGCTCGAAGTTGACCGCCGGGGGAGACGGCACCTTCGGGGCGCTGAGGATCGACGACGCCGGGACCACGACCGTCGTCTGGTCCGAGGACGCCGCCATCCGCACCGAGCGTTCCGCTGCGGGCGGGCCATGGGTCCAGGGGCGCTCGTTCGCGCCGCTCGAGTACTCGTACGGGGTCGATCAGCTCGATCTCGCCGTGTCCCCCAACGGCCACACGCTCCTGACCTGGGCCGTGTCCGGCAACGTGCAGGCGTCGATCGACGGCGGCCCGGCGGAGACCGTCACGACCGCCGCCGCAGCGGGCAGCCCGCGCGCCGCGATCAACGACGCCGGCGATGCACTGATCGCGTTCGGCGCCCGGCCGGGCCGGGTGCTGGTCACGACCCGGCCCGCCGGCGGCACGTGGTCCCCCGCCCTGCCGGTGCAGGGCATGTTCAGCGCGATCGAGCGCAACGAGACCGGCGAGGAGTACGAGGACGAGCCACGAGAGCTCGAGCTGCACGCCGTGCTCGCGCCGGACGGCCGGGCCGCGGTGGCGTGGGAGGCTCGGCGACGCGCGTTCTTCGGCCTGGTCGGCGTCGGGCGCGGCGTCGGCGGCGGCTGGACGGCATCCGCGGCGCTCTCGTCACCGCTGCGACTGCTGTACGTCTGGAGCACCGGCCTCGACGCGACCGGCGCCCCACGGATCGACTGGGACGAGTACGAGGACGACACGCGCTCGTACACACGGCCGCGAGCGGCGGTGCTGGTCCCCGACGCGGCCGCGCCGCCCGCAGACCGGACCCCGCCGGAGGTGACCGTCGAACTGCCGACCAAGGCGCCACCGACGCGGACCGCCGACCTGCGCGTGCGCGTGCCGGTGCGCTGCTCGGAGGCGTGTGACGTCACCCTGTCGGTCGCGGGCTTCACCGACGCGCGTTCGCTCCCGGCCGGCCGGACGGTCACCCTCACCGCGCTCGTCCACCGACTCGACACCCACCCGGGCAACCGCCGCTTGGCTGTGCGCCTCTGGGCCGCCGACCGCGCGGGAAACGTCGTCCAGCGCGCCTCGACGTTGCGGGTCCGCGTGGCGCGCCACCCGCTGCGCAGCTACAAGGTCGCGCCGAACCACGACTTCGCGACCTGCACCCGCGGCGGCAACCGCCGTCTCGCCCAGCTCGTGAACTCGATCATCGAGGGACTCGCAGACCACTCGTTGGCCAACGCGCGAGCCATCCGCCGTGCGTGGAGCCGCGGCATCGCCGCGATCGAGCGCGACTTCCCCGACGAGTGCCTCGGCGACACCGACGTCCGCGAACACGTCTACGACGTCCTGGACACGCCCCTGACGCTCGCCGGCTATCCGGACTTCTACCTCGACGATTGACCTCCGCCCGCACACCCGTGCCGGCTCCCCGCGCCCGCGCACGCGCCGTCGTGTCCCCGCGCGTTCTCGCCCGCCGCGTCGCCCTCGCGTCCCCGCGCCCCGTTTCGCCGCGCGCCCTCGCCCCGCGCCCCGTCTCGCCGCGCGCCCTCGCCCCGCGCCCCGTTTCGCCGCGCGCCCCCGCCCCGCGCCCCGTTTCGCCGCGCGCCCTCGCCCCGCGTCCCGTTTCGCCGCGCGCCCCCGCCCCGCGTCCCGTCTCGCCGCGCGCCCTCGCCCCGCGTCCCGTCTCGCCGGCCGCCCTCGCCCCGCGTCCCGTCTCGCCGGCCGCCCTCGCCCCGCTGCCCGTCTCGCCGGCCGCCCTCGCCCCGCTGCCCGTCTCGCCGGCCGCCCTCGCCCCGCTGCCCGTCTCGCCGCGCGCCCTCGCCCCGCTGCCCGTTTCGCCGCGCGCCCTCGCCCCGCGTCCCGTCTCGCCGCGCGCCCCCGTCTCGCCGCGCGCCCCCGTCCTGCGCGCCCTCGCCCCGTGTGTCGCTCTCGCGTGTCTCATCGCCCTCGCGGTGTGCGGCCCCGCCCGGGCGGACGTCTTCGTCCCTGCCGACCCGCCACCGCTCAGCGGTGTGCGCTGCGCCGCGGGCGCCGGCGACGTGCTCGCGGCCGCCGTCGGCGACTCCGAGGTGCGGATCAGCCTCGCCGGTGGGCCATGGACGGCGGTCGGCGGGCTTACCGCGTGCCCGACGGTGGCCGCGGCCGCCGACGGGTCGGCGGCGCTGAGCGGCACGGACGTCGCGACGGGCGACGCCGTGCTCCGCGTGCGTGCGGCGGGCGGCGAGTTCGGACCTCCGATCGCTCTCGGCACGACGAACGGGGAGCCGACCGTCGCCGTCGCGCCGGGCGGGTGGGCGGCGGCGGCCTGGATCGCCGACGGCCGCGCGCTCCTCGCCCTGGTGGTGCGGCCGGACGGAACGACGACCCGAGCCGAGCTCGACCGCGGCGAGCGGGTCGTCGACGACGACCCCACGTTCCTGATGACGCCGCAGGTCGGGATCGACGCCAACGGCGACACCACGGTCGTCTGGCAGCGGTGGGCGCGCGCGAAGGTGCGGGTGCGGATCGCACGCGGTACGGCGGGAGGAGCGCCGGCGACCGGCCCGGACCTCAGCGTCAACGACGCTGAGAGCACCAACACCGCGGGGCCGAGCGTGTCGGTCGCGCCGTCCGGGACCGAGGTGGTCGCCTGGAGCACGCCGGACGGCGTCGCGGTCAGTGTCGACGGCCAGGCGTCGCAGCACTTCCCGGGCGGCGAAGCGAGGGTCGCGACCGCGGTCGCCGATGGCGGCCCGATCGTGCTCGCATACACGACGTCCGCTAACGAGATCGTGACCGTCGAGCGGGTCGGCGGCACGTGGTCGTCGCCGCGCGTGATCGCCACGGTGCCGCTGCGCGACGTCCCGGACTACGGCGAGCAGAGCGACGTGTCGATCGTCGGTGCGGCCGTCGCCCCGGACGGGCTCGCGACCGCGCTCTGGCAGCGGATCGACAACACGATGACGGCACGCCTCTATGGCGCGCTCGGCCGCGTCGGCGGCGCGTGGGGCGGGCCGCAGGCGCTGTCGTCGGTCACCCGCTCCTCCACAGCGGCCGGTCTCTGGCTCGATCCGACCGGCGCGTCGCGCGTCGTCTGGACCGAGGGTCCCCTCGGTCTACGCGGGGCGAGCGTCGCCGACCGTCCGGCGGACTCGACCCCTCCCATCGTCTCTGTCCGTTTCCCGTCCTCGGTCTCCGCGAACCGCGTCGGCCGGTTCACCGCCCGTGTCCGCGTGCGCTGCTCGGAGGCGTGCGACGCGCGGCTCGCCTTTCCCGGCGCGGTGGACGAGTACAACAGCGTCGTCCGTTCGCTCGCGGCAGGGCGCACGCAGGAGTTCCGGCTGGGTCCGTCCGCCGAGCTCGTCGAGAAGCTCCTCCGCGAGCCGAAGTCCCGCCGCGTCCACCTCCAACTGGTCGTCACCGACCGCGCCGGCAACATCGTCCGCCGCACCGGAGTGCTGCGCGTCCGCGTCATCGAGAAGCCGATCCGCGCCCTCAAGGTGGCCCCGAACCACGACTTCGGCATGAAGACCGCTGAGGGCAACCGCCTCGTCGTCAAGCTCGTCAACGACGTGATCGACGCCGCCGCGGCTCGCCGGGTGACCCAGCGCGCCCTCAACCGCCGGTTCGACCGCGGCCGCACCGCGATCCGCCGCGCCGGCCACCGCGAGATCACCTCCGGCCGCGTCTACACCAAGCTCTACGAGGCCCTCGCGCTCCCGCTCTCCCGCGCGGGCTACGACATCGAGGAGCTCTTCAGGTGATCAGCCGCGCGGCACGGCGCGAGTGCCGTGCCGCGCCGGGCCTCGCCTCGCGCCGCCCACGGCGGCGCGCCGCCCCACGAGCGCCTTCGTCGCGCCCGGCGGCGCACGCGGCCACCCCACGCGCCCCCGCGCCGGCCACGGCTACGCGGCCGCCGCGGCGAGCTTCGCGCCCGCGGGGGCGAGGCGGCGGGTCAGCACGAGCGTCGGCAGGAGCGCCGCGGCCAGCAGGATCGCGGCCATCGTGAACGCGATCGTGTAGCCGTCGCCGCTGCCAGGGTGGGCGGAGACGATCGCGGCGGCGAGCTGTGCGCCGATCGCCGCGCCGGATGCGCGCATGATCGTGTTCATCCCGCTGGCGACCCCGGTCTCCTCCGGGCGGCAGTGGTCGATCACGAGGGCGCCGATCGCGGCCAGCGAGAACGCCATGCCGAGGCCCATGATCGGCAGCCAGAGGGCGAACACGAGCTGGTTGGCGTGCAGCGCGGCGAGGCCGGCCAGACTCGCGGCGCCGAGCAGCAGCCCGATCCGCAGCGGCACCACCCGCCCGCGCCGCGTCCCGAGCGCGCCGGCGGCCGGCCCGGCGGCGATCATCGCGAGGCTGAACGGGAGCAGCAGCAGACCCGCGCTGGTGGGGCTCAGCCCGAAACCGAACCCGTCCGCCTGCAGGAAGCCGGGCACGAGCACGAAGAACGCGGTCATCGAGAACCCGAGCAGCACGGTGCTCGCGTTGGTCGCGGCCATCGCGGGCCGCAGCAGGCTCTGGAGGTCCACGAGCGGGTCCTCGACGCGTCGCTCGATCGCGATCCAGCCGGCGAGCGCCGCCGCGCTGATCGCGACGAGCGCGAGCACGCCGACCGAGGTCCAGCCCCACTCGGTGCCTTCGCTCAGCGCGAGCAGCAGGCTCGCGAAGCCCACGGACAACGCCGCCGCACCCTTGTAGTCCGGCTTCGCCGGGGTCTTGATCGGCGACTCGGGCACGAACTTCGCGATCAGCACCGTCGAGATCAGCACGGGGATCGCGCCGATCAGGAACAGGAAATGCCAGCTCAGGTGCTCGACGATCAGCCCGCTCAGCACCAGTCCCACGCCGCCGCCGATCCCGAACACCGACGACACGGTGCCGATCGCCACGCCCACCTTGTGCGGCGGGAACTCGTCGCGGATGATCCCGAAGCTGAGCGGGAAGATCGCCGCCCCGGCGCCCTGCAGCGCGCGGAACGCGATCAGCACGCCGATGTTCGGCGCCAGCGTCGCCCCGAGGCTCGCGAACCCGAAGATCCCGAGCGACACCACCAGCAGCTTCTTCTTGCCGTGCGCGTCGCCGAGCTTGCCGATGATCGGCGTCAGCACCGACGAGCTCACGAGGAACGACGTCACCAGCCACGTGACCCACGCCGGCGAGGTGTCGAACTCCGTCACGAAGAACGGCAGCGACGGCACGACGAGCGTCTGCATGATTGCGAACGAGATGCCCGCGACCGTCAGCAGCGTGAGGGTCAGTTTGTGGGAGGCGGAGGGCACAACCAGCACTTTGCCGTCCCACGTCTCGGCGGGCGAGGGGGTTCGCCCGCGACCGCCGGTGCGGCTCTCCACACACGAATCCGGCGGGAATCCTCGCCCCCATCACGACGTCCGCGCATGACGTCGATGAGCGGCAACGCGCCAGCTCGCGAATCCGGGCTAAAGGTTCTCGTGAGGGCCGCCGATAACCGTGAGTAGACCGCCCGCCGAGGCGGTTTTCGCGTTTCAGGAGCGGGTGCCCCTCGCCAGTTTCGCCTGACGAAACCCCCGAGCGTCACCCCCACCCCCGCGCTTCGACGCGAGCGCTGCACACGCCCGGCCGCGCCGCCACGCCAACGCCGCCCACGCCCCGGCCCCGCCGCCACGCCGACGCCGCCCACGCCCCGGCCCCTCCGCCACGCCAACGCCGGCGCACACCGGCCGCGCCGCCACGCCAACGCCGCCCACGCCCCGGCCCCGCCGCCTAGACCAGCGCCGGCGCACACCGGCCGCGCCGCCACGCCAGCGCCGCCCACGCCCCGGCCGCGCCGCCACGCCAGCGCCGCCCACGCCCCGGCCGCGCCGCCACGCCAGCGCCGCCCACGCCCCGGCCCCGCCGCCTAGACCAGCGCCGGCGCACACCGGCCGCGCCGCCACGCCAACGCCGGCGCACACCGGCCCCGCCGCACACGCCAGCGCCGCACCCAACTCTGCCGCGCCGGCCCTCGGCGCCGTCGCCGCGCCCAACCCGCCCCACGGGACCACCGCGTCGTGCGTCGCGCGCCCGCCCGCGGTTTGCCGCGCCGCCGCCCGGCCCACCCCGGTGGCGGCGCGGCCCGGCGCCCTAGGCGGGCGGCACGAACTGGCTGAGCGTGAGGATCGCGCCGTCCGGGTCGCGGATCACGGTCGAGCGCGAGTACGGGACGTCGAAGGGCTCGACGAGGACGGTGCCGCCGAGCTCGCTCGTGCGGGTGGCGGCGACGTCGGCGTCCGCGACCGAGATCGTGACCGCCCAGCGGGCGGGGCTTTCGGGCTTGTGCGGAGTCTGCATCCAGCCGATCGCGTCGGAGAATCCCTCCGGCGCGCCGCCCTCCTTGTGGCGGGCGAGCGTGCCGGGGTTGAGCGCCTCGAGGTGCTCGCCGTAGCCCGGGACGCGGATCATGACCGCCGCGCCCGCGCCGAAATCGATGTCCGTGTACTCCCAGCCGAACACCGCCGCGTAGAACGCCTTCGCGGCCTCGAAATCGCGGGTCTGGAGGTCGCTCCAGTTCCATGCTCCCGGCGCGTTGACCAGGTCCGCCCCGTGTGCCTCGCGCGGCTCCCACACACGGAAGACCGCGCCCTCGGGGTCGGCGAAGACCGCCATCCGCCCCGCCCCGCCGAAGTCCAATGGCCCGACGAGCGTCGTCCCGCCCGCCGCTTCCACCTTCGCGACCGTCGCGTCCGCGCTCTCGACGGACACGTACGTGTTCCACGCGGCCGGGCCGCCGTTGCCCGCCTCGCCGATCCCTGCCACGTCCAAGCCGTCGAGGTGCGCGAGCGCGAACCGCGGCGCGCCCTCCGGCGACACGTCCTTGTACGACCAGCCGAGCAGCCCGCCATAGAAGGACATGGCGGCGTCCACGTCGGTGCGCTCGGTGTCGATGAAGCAGCTGACGCCGGGGGGATAGGTCTCACGAGGCTTGAGCATGGAGGGCAAGCTACGGGCTATTGCGGTCAAAATCGGTCCTCAATTTCAATCGATCGGGAGAAGTGGCATCTCGATCCCGGAATCGCGGCCCAAGAGCACGCCCCGCGTGAGCAGCGCACCCCCGAACTTCGATCGCACCTCATCGACCGCCTCGTCGAGCGCGAGCGTCCGCACGCGGTCGACCGGGAACGCCAATTGGACGGCGTCGATGTCCTCCAGGTTCGTGAACGACAGCCCCACGAGCGTGCACCCACGCACCGAGATCAACGCCATCGCGCCCTCCATCAACTCGCGCGCAGCGCCTAACAGCACCCGCGACTCCGCCGACGCCTCCGCAAGCGTCAACGATCGCGTCGCGCGCGTGAAGTCGTCGAAGCGGAGTCGCAGGATCACCGTCCGCGCGACCCGCCGCGCCGCCCGCAGACGCCGCGTGATCCGGTCGATCAACGCCACCAACGTCTCGTCCAGCTGTTCCGGCGACTTCGGCACGCCCCGCCGGCCGATCGCCCGCTGCCCGCCGATCGATCGCCGCCGCACACCCACGGTCACCCGCCGCGGATCACGCCCGTTCGACAGCGCATGCAACTGCCGCCCGGACGCCTTGCCGAGCATCCCGACGAGCGCGAGCTCGGACAGCGCCGCGACCTCCCCCACGGTGGTGATCCCGCGCGCGTGCAGCTTGTCCGCCGTCTTGACCCCCACCCCCCACAACTTCTCGACCGGCAGCGGGTGCAGGAACTCGAGCTCCCGCGACGGCTCGACCAGCAGCAGTCCGTCAGGCTTCGCCACCCCCGACGCGACCTTCGCCAGGAACTTCGTCCGCGCCACGCCGACCGTGATCGGCAGCCCCACCTCCTCGCGCACCCGCTCCCGCAGGCGCGCGGCGATCTCGACCGGCTCCCCCGCGATCCGCCGCATCCCCCGCACGTCGATGAACGCCTCGTCGATCGACAGCCCTTCGACGACCGGCGCCATGTCGTCGAAGATCTTGAAGACCTCCTTGGAGGCGGCGCTGTAGGCCTCGAAGCGAGGCGAGACGACCACCGCGTGTGGGCACAACTCGAGCGCCATCCGCCCGGGCATGGGCGTTCGCACCCCGAACGCCTTCGCCTCGTACGAGGCGGCCACCACGACCCCCGCGCCGACGATCACCGGACGCCCTGCCAGCCGCGGATCGTCGCGTTGCTCGACCGACGCGAAGAACGAGTCGAGGTCGGCGTGGAGGATGTTGGCTTCTGACGACACGAACACATGTTCCCATCCGGCCCGGATGGAACACTCCCCGAGATGCCCCTCGAAACCCACGGTCGCTGGCCCCTCGTAGGCGCTGCCGCGCTCCTTCCGGTCGCGCTGAAAGCCATCGATGAGCCGCGCCTACGGCCGCTCGCCGCGCTGCTCGCCCACCAGACCGAGGAGTGGGTCTGGCCCGGCGGCTTCCTGCCGTGGATCAACCGCGAGGTGATCGGCTCCGACGAGGACGAGTTCCCGCTCGACAGGCGCGTCGGGTTCTTCGTGAACGTCATCTTCGGCTGGGGCACGAGCCTGGCGGCGGGCGCGGGGAGCGACGTCGCCGCGGGCTTCCTCTACACCACCCACCTCGGCAACGCCGCGCTCCACGTCGGCTGGGCGGCCGAGCACCGCCGGTATGACCCCGGCACGCTCACCGCGATCGCCACGCTCGCGCCGACGGCGCTCGCCGGGCTGCGTGCCCACGCGACCCAGGGCGACAAACGCGCGCTCGCGGCCGGCGTCGCCATCGGGCTGCTCGGGAGCGTGACCCTGATGCCCGCGCTCAAGCGCCGGGGAGCGCGCCGGTGATGTCCACGCGCAACACTTCAGCTACAGCGACGGGGAGGAGACCCGGCCATGCATACGATCACGACCACTGGGATCGACCAGGTGCTGCACGACGCGGTCGAGAACGGCGTTGTGCCGAACGTCGTCGCGATGGCGGCGGATCACCACGGTCCGATCTACGAGGGTGCGGCCGGGCCGCGGGTCGCCGGTGGGTCGGACACGGTGACCGCCGACACGACCTTCCGCATCGCATCGATGACCAAGATGGTCGCGACGACCGCCGCGCTGCAATTGGTCGAGGAGGGCAAGCTCGACCTCAACGATCCCGTCGAGAAGTACCGGCCGGAGTTCGCGAAGCTGCAGGTGCTCGAGGGCTTCGACGGCGACACGCCGCGTCTGCGCGAGCCCAGGACCAAGGCCACCGTCCGCCACCTCGCCAGCCACACGTCGGGCGTCTCCTACTGGTTCTGGAACGCGGACATCGTGCGCTGGGAGGAGGCCACCGGCACGCCGAACGTGCTGTCGGGCGACGAGGTGATCTTCACCGCCCCGCTGGTCGCCGACCCGGGGACGACGTACGAGTACGGGATCAACACGGACTGGCTGGGCCGCGTCGTGGAGGCGGCGAGCGACACCCCGTTGGACGTCTACATCACCGACCACATCCTCAAGCCGCTCGGGATGGAGCACACGGCGTTCGCGATCGGCGACGAGCAGCGCGCGGACCTGGTGCCGATCCACCTCCGCGGCGAGGACGGCCGGTGGGCGGCGACCGAGATCGACTGGGCGCTGAACCCGGACTACTGGGCGGGCGGCCACGGGCTCTACTCGACCCCGCGCGACTACCTGCGCTTCCAGCAGATGCTGCTCAACAGCGGCACGCTGGACGGTGTGCAGATCCTCGAGCACGGGACGGTGGACGCCGCGTTCTCGAACCAGATCGGCAGCCTGTACTTCCCGGAGGTGATCAAGACCGCCGACCCGGGCTCGAGCGCGGACTTCTTGGCTGGCCCCGGCTACAAGTTCGGCCTCGGCCTGCTGCTCAACGACCACGACGTCCCGGGGATGCGGCGGGTCGGCAGCGGAGCGTGGGCGGGCCTGTTCAACACCCACTTCTGGGTCGACCGGAAGACGGGCGTAACGGGAGCGATCTACTCGCAGACGCTCCCGTTCGTCGAACCGCCCGTCTTCCAGATGTACGCGGACTTCGAGAAGGCGCTCTACGCCAGCCTCTAAGCGTGCATGAGCACGGGCGTCGCCTCGTCGGCGCCCGGCTCGTCGTCCTCGATCGGCTCGGGCTTCATACGCGGCAGCAGGAGCGCCACGAACACGGCGGGCACGATCAGCGCGACCGCCCACCAGTAGGTGTGCGTGAACGCCTCGGTCATCAGGTTGCGCACTGCCAGCGGCAGGTCCTGGCCGGTGCCGCCGAGGCCGTTGCCGCCGCCCGAGTTCGGGAAGCGGTCGCTCAGCGCCATGGTGAGGATCACGGACATCACCGCGGTGCCGATCGAGGCGCCGACCTGCTGGATGATGTTCAGCGTGGTCGAGGCGCGCGCGACCTGGGCGCGGCGCAGCGTCTGCATGGCGCCCGACATCAGCGGCATCATCGAGAAGCCCATGCCGATGCCCATGACGAACAGGACCGCGCTCAGCGTCCAGTAGGAGGTGTCACCGGTCAGCTGCGTGAGGCCGACCGTCGACGCGAGCAGCACGATCAGGCCCGGGATGACGATCTTGCCGACGCCGGTCTTGTCGGTGAGCTGGCCGGCGATCGGCATCGCGATCATCGCGCCGATGCCCTGCGGGGCGAGCAGAAGGCCGGAGTTGAACGCGGACTCGCCGCGGACGGCCTGCAGGTAGAGCGGCAGGAGGAGCATCGCGCCGAAGACGCTGATGATCATCAGGATCAGCGTGCCCGCCGAGACCGCGAACGTGCGGTTGCCGAACAGGCGCAGGTCGATCAGCGCGTGCTCGGTGCGCAGGCCGTGCAGGACGAACCCCACGATCAGGAGGAACCCGACGACCGCCGGGATCAGCACCTTGGCCTCGCCGAAGCCACCCGACGACGCGGACTGGGCCAGGCCGTAGATCATCAGCGCCAGGCCCGGGGAGAGCAGCAGCAGGCCGAGGGTGTCGAAGCGTTCGGCGGGCTGCGGCGAGTCCTTCGGCAGGATGCGCAGCGAGGCGAAGAGCGCGGCCGCGCCGATCGGGATGTTGATGAAGAAGATCCAGCGCCAGGAGAAGTCGTCGACCAGCCAGCCGCCGAGGATCGGGCCCAGGATCGGGCCGAGCATCATCGGCACGCCGATGATCGCCATGACGCGGCCGACGCGCTGCGGCCCCGCCGCGCGGGTCAGGATCGTCATGCCGGCGGGCATGAGCATGCCGCCGCCGAGGCCCTGGAGGATGCGGAAGAAGATCAGCGATTCAGCCGACCACGCGGCGCCGGACAGCGCCGAGCCGGCGAGGAACAGGCCGATCGAGAGCATGTAGAGGCGCTTGGTGCCGAAACGATCGGCCGCCCAGCCCGTGATCGGGATGACGGTCGCGAGCGCCAGCGTGTAGCCGGTGACGATCCACTGGATCGTCGAGAGCTGGGTGTCGAAGTCACGCGCGAGGGTGTTGATCGCGACGTTGACGACGGTCGTGTCGAGGATCGACATGATCGCGCCGAGCACGACCACGCTCGAGATCGCGAGCAGTTTGCGGTCCAGGCCCTCACTGGCGGCGGAGGACCCGTTGGGAGACGACATGGGCTTCTAGTTGTCCTTGGGGAGGAGTGGGAGTACAGGCAGGAGCACGTGGTCCACGAGCTCGAAAAGGAACGCTTGGTCGACCGGCTCGCCGGTGATGACGGCGCGGGAGAAGATGAGCGAGCCGGCCAGGTCGTGGAACAGCGGCGTGATGCGCGCGTCCGCGGAGAGCTCGCCACGCGCCACGGCGCGCGACAACAGCTTGTCGACGCGGTTGCGCTCATACACGACGACCTCCTCACGCAGGAGCGTGCTGAGCTCTTCGCTGTCGCGCAGCTGGCTGATCAGCCCGCCTGCGAGGTGCGCGTCCTCGTGCATGTGCTCGACCATGGTCTGCAGCAGCGCGAGCAGGTCGCCCCGCAGGCTGCCCTGGTCCGGGATCGCGTCCGCGTCCGCGTGCTTGGTGCGGATCGCGTCGAGGACGATCTCCTTCTTGCCGTGAGGCCAGCGCCGGTAGATCGTCGGCTTGCTGACGCCCGCCCGACCCGCGATCGCCTCGACGGTCATCCGGTCATAGCCGACCTCGGCGATGAGCTCGACCGCGGCCCGCAGGATCGCCTCACGGCGCTTCGGGTCGCGCGGACGCCCACGCAGGTTCGGCTGGGTCGGCACACTCATATTTACGACACGGTATCGTAAACCTTGAGGCTCGCAATGTCCGCGCAGGACACCTGTCCACGCCATCCGGGCCAATCGGTCCGGTGCGTGACGGGTGGGGTCAAAAGATTGCGCGTGGCGCAACTCATTGACCGCACCCGTCACGCGCCCCGCGTCGATCGGGCCCCCGAGAAGCGCGGCGCGGCTCGGCGGCGCGGGCGGGCGGCGCGGGCGGGCGGCGCGGGCGGCGCGGCGCGGGCGGGCGGCGCGGGCGGGCGGACGGCGCGGGCGGGCGGGCGGCTCGGGCGGCTCGGCGACGCGGGCGGGCGGCGCGGGCGGGCGGCCGGCGAGGCCTGGCGCCGCGGGCACGCGCGGCGCGGCCGGAGGCCGCGCGGGAATAAGGTGCTGGTGTGACCCTCACCCTCGGCTACAAGGCGTCCAACGAGCAGTTCGGTCCTCGTGAGCTGCTCGAGCTCGTACAGCACGCGGAGGACCGCGGCTTCGAGGTCTCAGGCGTCTCTGACCACCTGCAGCCGTGGCGCCACAATGGCGGCCACGCTCCCGGCGTCCTGCCCTGGCTCGGCGCCGCGGCGGCGACGACGACGAAGATCGCCCTCGGCACGAGCGTGCTGACGCCCACGATGCGCTACCACCCGGCGATCGTCGCGCAGGCGTTCGCGACGCTCGGGTGTCTGGCGCCCAACCGGATCTTCCTCGGCGTCGGCACCGGCGAGGCGATGAACGAGACGCCGATCACCGGCGGCGAGTTCCCCGGTCGCAAGGAGCGGCGCCTGAAGATGGCCGAGGCGATCCAGGTGATCAAGAAGCTGTGGTCGGAGGAGCGCGTCGACCACGAGGGCGAGTACTACAAGCTCCGGCGCGCCACGATCTACGACCGGCCGGACCAACCGGTCCCGATCTACGTGGCGGCGTCCGGCCCGCTGGCGGCCAAGCTCGCCGGGCGGGTCGGCGACGGCTTCATCTGCACGTCCGGCAAGAACCCGCAGCTCTACGTCGACCTGCTGGCCAACGTCAGGGAGGGCGCCGAGAAGGCGGGCCGCGACTACGACGCCATCAAGCGCATGATCGAGATCAAGGTCTCCTACGACCGCGACCTCGACACCGCGATGCAGGCCACCCACTGGTGGGCCGCGCTGGCCCTCACGCCCGAGGAGAAGGAAGGCGTCGAGGACCCGGTGGAGATGGAGCGCCTCGCCGACGCCGCCGTCGACCGCGCGCACACCCGCTTCATCGTCTCCGACGACCCACAACAAGTCGCCGACAAGATCCAGCCCTACATCGACCTCGGGTTCACCGAGCTGGTCTTCCACTTCCCCGGCAACGACCAGAAGCGCTACATCGACGAGTTCGCCCGAGACGTCTTCCCCCTCCTGCGCAAATGAGCTTCGAGATCCTCGATCCCAGGTTCGAGCCGCTGGTCAAGACGACCGCGAAGCTCGACCACCTGTACGACGGCTGCCGCTGGGCGGAGGGTCCCGCCTACTTCCCCGCCCACCGCGCGCTGGTCTGGTCGGACATCCCGAACGACCGCATGCTGCGCTACGACGAGGCCACCGGCAACGTCGGAACCTTCCGCACCCCCGCGGGCAATACGAACGGCCACACCGTCGACCCGCAAGGCCGCCTGGTCAGCTGCGAGCACGGGAACCGCCGCGTCACCCGCACCGAGCACGACGGCACGATCACCGTGCTCGCCGACGAGCACGAGGGCCACAAGCTCAACTCGCCGAACGACGTCGTCGTCAGAAGCGACGGGACGATCTACTTCACCGATCCCGACTACGGCATCAGCGGCTGGTACGAGGGCTACAAGGCACCGCAGGAGTACGGCGGCTGCAACGTCTTCAAGATCGACCCGATCACGGGCGCGCTGGACGTGGTCGCCGACGACATGGACCACCCGAACGGGCTCGCGTTCAGCCTCGACGAGCGGCTCCTCTATGTCAGCGACACCGGGACGAAGGACATGAGCGTCTTCGACGTCGCCGACGACGGCGCGCTCACCAACCGCCGCCATTTCGCCACCTGCACCAACGGGGGCTTCGACGGCTTCCGCCTGGACGAGGACGGCCGGATCTGGACGAGCGCCGGCGACGGCGTGCACGTCTATGACCCGGACGGCACGCTGATCGGCAAGGTGCTGGTCCCGGAGATCGTCGCCAACGTCGCCTGGGGCTGGCCGAAGCGCAACCGGCTGTACATCTGCGCGACGACTTCGCTGTACGCGATCTTGCTCCCCGTGGCCGGAGCGAAGACGATGTAGCGATGATCGACCTCCACATCCACTTCCCGATGCGACTGCTGGAAGAGGTGGAGGCCCCGCGCGACGTCATCAAAGGCATGGCGAAGGTGCGGGACCGGGAGGGCGGGAAGATCCGCGCGGCGGTGTTCGCGATCGCCGCGCGGCTGCTCAATTTCCGCAACTGGGACGGCTCCTGGCGGGTCACGCCGGACCTGCTGCGGCAAGGCGACGTGAGCATCGCCTGCTCGGTGCTCTACCGCCCGTTCAGCGAGATGGACCTCGGCGAGCCGTACGCGGCGCCGCCCGAGAGCGCCTACTTCGCCAAGCTGATCGAGCTGCTGGAGGCGACCGAGCGCGAGGTCGCGCGGACCGGCGGGGTCATCGTGCGCACCGCCGCGGACCTCGAGAAGAGCCAGACGCGCTACGTGCACTGCGTCGAGGGCGGGTTCCACCTCGGCGCGACGCCCGAGGAGGTCACGCGCAACGTCAACGACCTCGCCGATCGCGGCGTCATGTACATCACGCTCGCCCACCTCTTCTGGCGCCGCGTGGCGACCAACGCGCCCGCGCTGCCGTTCCTCCCGGAGCGCGTCTACAACGTGATCTTCCCGCAGGAGAAGGGCGCGGCGCTCTCCGAGCTCGGCGAGGCGGCCGTGCGCGCCATGTACGAGCGCAAGGTGCTGGTCGACATCAGCCACATGCGCGAGGACGCCATCAAGGAGACGTTCGAGCTCGTCGAGCAGTTGGACAAGGAGACCGGCCGCGACCCGCACGAGTACCCGGTGATCGCCTCCCACGCAGGCTATCGCTTCGGCGGCCAGCAGTACAACGTCTCCGACCACACGATCGTCAAGGTCACGGGGCGCGGCGGCGTGATCGGCCTGATCTTCGCCCAGCACCAGATGAACGACGGCCTGCGGCGGACGGAGACCAAGACGCTGGTCGAGTCGGTGGCGGTCCTCGCGCGCCACATCGACGCCATCGGCCCGCAGCACGTGGCGCTCGGCTCCGACCTCGACGGCTTCATCAAGCCGACGCTCGGCGGGATCGAGAACGCCGGCGACCTCGCGGCGCTGGCGGCGGCGCTCCGGAACCGCTATCCGACCGACGCCGACGCGATCCTGGAAGGCAACGCGCGGCGGGTCATCGAGACCCGGTTCGCCACTCCATGACCCGCACGCCGCGCATGTCCATGTGCCCGCGGGCGTAGCGCAGCAGGACGCCCTCGCAGTTCGGGCAGCGCAGGACGGTGCGGTACAGCATCGCCTCCGCGAGGGGACCGGTCGTGCCGCAGCCGACGCACGTCACGACCGCCGTGGTGACATCGAGCGCGAAGACCTCGGACAGCTCGCCCGCGGCCGCGTTGCCGTCGAGATGCTCCATCGTCACCCTCCGCCGAAGCGCTCGGTCCTGATGGTGGCCGGTTCCTCCCCGAGCGCGACGAGGTGGTTGGCCACGGTCTCCACGAAGGTGGTGGGACCGCAGATGTAGGTGCGGCCGCCCAGGAGCGCGGTCTCCTGGAGCATCGCGCGATCGACGCGCCGGGAGTAGCCCGTCCACCCGCTCGGCTGGCGGCGCGTGTAGGTGAGCGTGACGTCGACGCCGAGCAGCTCGAGCTCCCGCGCGTACAGGACGTCGTCGGCCTCGCGGGCGCTCACCAGCAGCTTGGCCTGGACGTCGGAGCCCGCGTTGCGACGGTGGCGCAGCATCGACATCAGCGGCACCAGGCCCGACCCGCCGGCGATCAGCATCAGCGGCGTCGTGTCGCTCGCGTCCCACACGAACCAGCCGCCGAACGGCCCTCGGACCTCGAACTGGTCGCCTTCGCGCGCGACCTGCACGAACCACGGCGACACCTCGCCGTCGAAGAGCTCCTCGACGGTGATCATCGGCTTGCCGTCCTCGGGGGCGGACGCGATCGAGTACGAGCGCTGCGCCCGGTAGCCGTCCTCCGCCGTGAGCCGGACGTCGATGTGCTGGCCCGCGCGGTGGCCGTCCCACCCGGGGACGTCGAGCGTCAGCGTGGCGGCGCGTGGAGTCTCGGGGGCGATCGCGGCGACGGTCGCCACGCGCCAGTCAGTCGCCCTGATAACGCTGTTCAAGCCAGGGGTCTCCGCGGTCGTGGTAGCCGAGCGTCTCCCAGAAGCCCGGGTCGTCGGACTCGGTGAAGTACAGGCCGCGCACCCACTTCGCGCTCTTCCAGAAGTAGAGGTGCGGGACGAGCAGGCGGGCGGGACCGCCGTGCTCGGGCTCGAGGTCGTCGCCCTCGTAGCCGTACACGACCCAGGCGCGGCCGCCCGTGATGTCCTCCACCGGCAGGTTGGTCGTGTAGCCGCCGTCGGAGAACGCGGTCACGTAGCCGCCGAGCGGCTCGATCCCCTCGAGCAGGGTGTCGACCGACACCCCCTCCCACGACGTGTCGAACTTCGACCAGGTCGTGACGCAGTGGATGTCGACGGTCGGCGTGTCGGACTCGAGCGCCCGGAACTCCTCCCAGGACCACTCGCGCTCGGTGTCGACCGCGCCGGCGATCCGGAACGTCCACTCGTCGAGGGGCGTCTCCGGCGTCGGGCCGGCGCTGAGCACCGGGAAGCCGCGCTCGAGGTACTGGCCGGGCGGGAGCCGGTCGCCGGGCGTCGTGTCGCGCCGCCGGTGGAAGCCGCGGGTGATCATCCGGGCGTGTGGCAGACGGCTTCGGCGTTGTTGCCGTCCGGGTCGAGGGCGTACGCGCCGTAGTAGTGCGGGTGGTACTCGGGGCGCAGGCCGGGATGGCCGTGGTCGCGCCCGCCCGCGGCCACCGCCGCGGCGTGGAACGCGTCGACGTTCTCCCGGTCATTCGCCTGGAACGCGATGTGCACGCCACTGGACGGCTCGCGATCCATGAGGAAGAAGATGGGACGGGCGGTGGGACCGAAGGCGGCGTAGTGCTCGCCCTCCATCACGACCCCGAACCCGAGCGGCGCGAGGGCCGCCTCGTAGAACGCTCGCGAGGCGGCGAGATCCCGGACGCCGATGGCGAAGTGGTCGAGCATGCAGCCGGGACGCTACATGCCCGTCCAAATGTGGACTAGAGTCGTGCGACTGCTTCTCAGGTCCAGGTGCACTTCGCCTCGGCCATGGCCGGGAGAAGCAGCGTCGCGGCGAGCGCGGTGGAGATGGTGAGGACCTTGATCTTGTTCATGGTGCGTAGCTTCCCGGCGGCCGGATACGCGGCGGTTATGCGGCGGTAAGTCGGTACAGCCCGTCGTAGCCGTCGACCGCCGTGCCGTGCTGCTGGACCCATTGGTCGATCGTGCCGTCGCCGGAAGCGAGCGCGTACTCGACCTCGCCCTTGGCCACCATGCTCGCGAACTGCTCGACGGTCGGCGCGTTGTCGCGACCGCTGAACCCGCCGATCGTGACCACGGCCTTGCCGGTCTGGATGATGATCGGGGCGGTCGTCTGCGACCCGTTCGCGGCGACGAGGTACTTCGCGCTGCCCTGGTGGGCCTCGAGGTAGGCGAGCATGTCCGTGGAGACGTTCGCGCGCCCGCCGAACCCGCCGCCGCCGGGAGGGCCGCCCGCCATGCCCGCGCCGCCGCCCGGCGCGACGCCACTCGGTGGCTGCCCGCCGCCGAAGCCGCCGCCCGGACCGCCACCGCCGAAGGCGCCGCGGCTCACGTCCGACGGACCCGCGAGGACGTTGTTGCCGTTCAGGCTGTGGCCGACGTTCGCCACGGCATACGAGCCCGGACCGGCGAGCAGCGCGACCCCCGTCGCGGCGATCGCGATCCACCGCTGCTTCGCGAGCAGCGCGAGCGCGGCGACCGCGGCGGCGATCGGGATCGCCACCCGCAGCCACGGTGCGAAGTCCGGGGTCCGGTTCAGCAACTCGACCGCGAGCCACGCGGTCGCCACCACGGACACGGCGAGCACGCCTCGCGGCAGACGGGTCACGCCCATCCCGACGAGTGCGGCGACCGCCGGGGCCAGCGCGCTGACGTAGTACGGGTGGAAGATCCCCTGCTGCGAGGAGAAGACCGCGACGTGCACGAGCGCCCACACGCCGAAGAGGACGAAGCCGGCGCGCGCGATCCCACGGGTCTTCCACGCGCCGTACGCGAAGGACACGCCCGCGAGCGGGAGCAGCCAGGCGATCTGCGCGCCCACCTGCTCGTTGAACATCCGCAGCCAGCCCGCGGCGCCGCCGAACGTCGGACCACCGCCGCCGCCCATGCCGCCGCCCTCGCCGAAGATCCGGCCGAAGCCGTTGTAGCCGAGGATCAGATCCCACACCGAGCCGTCGGTCGAGCCGCCGATGTATGGCTTCGCGCCCGGCCACAGTGACACCGCGAGCGGCCACGCCACGCTGACGAGGACCATCGCGGCGCCCGCGATCAGCAGCTGCCGCACGCGCGTCCACACCGGCACGGGCGCGAAGCCCACGTAGGCGACCGCCAGGGCGGGCACGATCATCCAGCCCTGGAGCATCTTGGTCATGAACGCGAGGCCGACGAGCGCGCCCGCGATGACCAGGTGCTTGGTGCGGCCGGACTCGAGCGCGCGAACGGTGAAGTAGGCGCTCAGCACGAGCAGCAGGACGAGCAATGCGTCAGGGTTGTTCACCCGCGCGACCGCGATCGCGATCGGGCTGAGCGCGAACGCGAGTGCCGCGATCAGCGCCGACGCGTCACCGGCGATGCGGCGGACGGTGGCGAACAGCGCGCCGACCGCGGCGATCGTGCACAGCGCCTGCGGCAGCAGCACGCTGAACGACGAGAAGCCGAGGACGCGCGCGGAGAGCCCGCTGAGCCAGAGCGACAGCGGCGGCTTGTCGACGGTGATGAAGCTGCCCGGGTCGATCGCGCCGAAGAACCACGCCTTCCAGCTCTCCGCGCCGGCGCGGGTCGCGGCGGCGTAGTACTCGTTCGAGTAACCGCTGATCGTGAGGTTCCAGAGACACAGCGCCGCGGCCAGGACGAGGACGCCGGCGAAGGACAGCTTGACCCAGTTCGGCCGTGACAGGACCGCCGGACGGCGCAGAGCGAGCGTCGTCATGTCAGCGGCTCACGAGGTCGAGCGACGGGCGGAGCGCGCGGCGGCGCCGGGTGAACACCCACGTGCGCATCGCGATGTAGCGGGTCACCGTCGCCGTCAGCGAGGCCGCGATCAGCACCGCGAGCTGCACGCTGCGGGCCGGGTGCGGGTCGAGACCGTGCAGGACCGCGAGCGCGCCGTTGGTCAGCGCGAGCGTGAGCACGAACACCAGCGCCCCGCGCACATGGTGGCGGGCGAGGTCATCCCTCCCCCGGACGCCGAATGTGAGGCGCCGGTTGGCGGCGGTGTTGGCGACCGCGGTGATCGCCAGCGCCGCGGCGTTGGCGCCGAGCGCGCCGAGCACCGGAGCGAGCCCGAGATAGATCAACGCGTACGCGATCGTGCTGAGCACGCCGATGCCCATGAACTTCGCGATCGGGCCTCCGGCCAACAGGCGGGCGACGCCCTTGAGGTCGGTGATCGCGGTGTGGACGATGTCGACCCGCGAGTCGGGGTCGTCGACCCAGTCCACCGGGACCTCGTGAATACGCAGTCCTCGACGCTGCGCGAGGACCAGCAGCTCGGTGTCGAAGAACCAGCCCTCGTCGACGACGTCGTCGAGCAGGTTCTCCAGGGCGTCGCGGCGGACCGCCTTGAAGCCGCACTGGGCGTCGGAGAACTTCGCCCGTAGCACCGTGTGCAGGAGGCGGTTGTAGCTGCGCGAGATGAACTCGCGCTTCGGTCCGCGCACCACCCGCGAGCCGTGGGCGAGGCGGGTGCCGATCGCGAGGTCGCTGTGACCGGACAACAGCGGCGCGACCAGCGGCATCAGGCCGCGCAGGTCCGTCGAGAGATCGACGTCCATGTAGGTCACGACCTTCGCCGCGCTCGCGGACCAGGCGGCGCGCAGCGCGCGGCCGCGGCCCTTGCGCTCGAGCCGCACATAGCGCACGCTCGGCAGCGTCAGGGCCAGCCGGCGGGCGATGTCGGGCGTCGCATCGACCGACGCGTTGTCGGCGATCACGATCCGCCACGAGAACGGGAAGCCGTCCGAGAGGAACCGGTGCAGCCGGCGGATGCTGTGCTCGAGACCGGCGGCCTCGTTGTACACGGGGACGACGATCTCGACGTCGGGTGCCGCCGCGGCCGCGAGCGCGCGCCGAGGGGCGGAAGTCAGGAGCGGAGAGGCGAGCTCGGGCATGGCTTCAGCTTCGGCTCACCGCGTCAGAGCGCACTGTGACGTGGCTGAGAGGTTCCTGGGGACAACGGCACGGCGGCTGAGGACTACCCCCGAGCTTGCCGGGAAACGGCTGAGAGGCGGCGCTCGAGGAAGCGGCGCTCAGGGTCGGTGGGCTCGAGTGACAGCGCGCGGGCGTACTCGAGCGCCGCCTCGCCGTCCCGCCCCAGCCGGCGCAGCAGCTCCGCCCTCGTCGAGTGCAGGTACCGGTAGTCGTCCAGCGACAGCGCGTCGACGAGTGACAACGCGCCCGCCGCGTCGCCCGCCTCGGCCACAGCGACCGCGCGGTTGAGCTCGACCACCGGCGACCGGGTCAGCGCCGCGAGCTCTCCATACAACGCGACGACCTGCGGCCAGTCGACCGGCGACTCGAGCTGGAGCGACGCGATCGCCGCCTGGAACACGTACGCACCGGGGATCGTCAGCGGAATCGCCCTCGCTTCGGCGATCTGCGCCCGGTTCCACAGCGACCGGTCCTGGTCGGCGAGCAGCACGAGCTCGCCGTCCACCACGCGGGCGGCGCGGCGGGCGTCGTGACACAGCATCAGCGCGAGCAGGCCGCCGACCTCGGGCTCGTCCGGCATCAGCGAGCGCAGCACACGCCCGAGGCGGATCGCCTCGACCGCGAGCTCGCCGCGTCCGTCATAGCCCGCGTTGAAGATCAGGTACACGACGCCGAGGACCGCCGACAGCCGGTCCGGCAGCAGTTCGTCCGCCGGCACGGCGAACGGGATGCCGGCGCCGCGGATCTTCGCCTTCGCTCGCGTCAGGCGCCGCTTCATCGTCTCGGGGGCGACGAGGAACGCCGACGCGATCTCCCCCACGCTCAGCCCGCCCAGCGCGCGCAGGGTCAGTGCCACCTGCGCCTCGCGCGACAACGCCGGGTGGCAGCAGGTGAAGATCAGCTCCAGCCGCTCGTCGGGGATGGTCGGTTCCTCGGTCTCCACGGGCTCCTCGATCAGGGCGAGCTTGGACGCCAGCACGCGCTCGCGGCGGATCCGGTCGATCGCGCGCCGCTTGGCCACGGTCACGAGCCAGGCGGTCGCCTTCGCCGGCTCGCCGTCGCGGGGCCAGCGCTCGGCCGCGGCCACGAACGCCTCCTGCGTGGCCTCCTCGGCGAGGTCGAAGTCGCCGAGGAAGCCGACGAGGATGGCGAGGACGCGACCCCACTCCTCGCGGGTGTTCAGCGCAGGAACCCCCGCACGGGGCGGATCTCGACGCACCCGCCGAAGCGGGCGGCGGGGACGCGGGCGGCGAGCGCGATCGCCCCGTCGAGGTCGTCGGCCTCGATCACGTAGTAGCCGCCGAAGACGTCCTTGGTCTCGGCGAACGGACCGTCGGTGACGAGCGTCTCGCCGTCGGCCACGCGGACCGTCGTCGCCATCGAGACCGGCTGCAGGTGCGCCGAGCCGACGGACTCCTCGCCCACCGCCATGTACTCGGCGGTCATCGCGCGACGGTCGTCGTCGGTGAGCCCCTCGTAGTTCGCGGGGCGTTCGTAGATCAGGAGTGCGTAGTGCATGACCGTGTGACGAACAGGATGCACGTTTGGGGACAGGGGGAGGCTCGCGTGCCGGCGCCGGGGGTGCGATGAGGTGGTCAAGCTCACCGGAACGCCGGTCGCGAAAGCATGGACACGGACGTGGGCCGGCACGCGAGCGCCCTTCCAGTGTGTCGTGTGATCGGCGATACACAAGACTTCAGGAGCGGTAGGCGATCCCTTCGGTCGTGTCGACCAGCCAAACATTCCGGCCGTCGGCGATCAGGCCGTGCACGTCGAGCCGGCCGGTCGGCTCGACGCTGGACACCTTTCCGGACGGCGTGACGCGGCGCAGCGCCTCCATCGTCGGCAGGCCGCCGGCGTCGATCGCCTCGCTGCGCGCCGGGACGACGAGCTTCCCGCCCGCGACCACGACGTCGATCCCGCTCCCGCCGATCTCGACGCGCTTCGTGATCCGGCCCCGGTCGTCGACGCGGAGCAGGTCCGTCCCGCGACCCGTGACCCACAGCGCCCCGTCGAGGCGGGCGATCCGCTCCGGCACCTCGGCGTCGAGCGTCGCCACCATGCGCGCGCGATTGGTGCGCGTATCGAAGCTGACCAGCGCGCGGTCGCGATGGTTGACGATCCATGCGGTCGAGCCGTCGAAGACCATGTCCGCCGGCCCGTCGCCGACCGCGACCTTGGCGACCACCTCGCCTTGCGGGTCGATCCGGATGACCTCGCCGGTCCGATCGTCCATCGACCACAGCGAGCCCGCGCCCTGCCACAGGTTGTACGGCGCGGCCGTCTCGAGATCGATCGTCCGCGTGACCCGGTCGTCCTCGATCTCGTAGAGGGTGCCGCGGGCATCGAGCGCCCACAGCGCGTCGAAGGCGCTCAGGATCGCGATCGGCGAGCCGTCGAGGTCGATCTGCGCGCCGTCGAGCGAGATCAGGCGGTTGTCCCACTTGCACGCCACCCACGTCCGGCGGCCGGTGCGGGCGAGGACCATCGTCGGCCAGAAGTCGCCCGCGGCGGCGCAGGCGCGGTAGGCCCGGGCGCCGGGGAGACGGCCACGGACGCGGCGGGCGGGGGTGAGACTGCGCGACGGGGTCGCGGTGGCCTCGGGCGAGGCGGCGGGTGTGGCGGTGCGGGTGGGCGCGGCGTGCTCACCGCACCCGGCCAGCAGCAGCGCCACGACGACCACGCGACCCCTCATCGGTCAAGGGATGTGCGCCGCGTGAAAGCCGCGTCAGTTTCGGGCCGGGAGGCGCACCTCGAACGCCGCTCCCCCACCTGGAGCATTGCTCGCGCGGACCGAGCCGGCGTGCCCGTCGACGATCCCCGCGACGATCGCGAGCCCCAGGCCCGCCCCGTCCTTGCCGCGCTCGCGCCCGCCCTCGGCGCGCCAGAAGCGCTCGAACAGCGCGTCGGCGTCATCGGTCGGCAGGCCAGGGCCGTGATCGCGCACGGCCAGCCGCACGCCGCCGTTCTCGCGCTCGACCGAGACCTCGATCGGCGTGCCCGCCGGCGTGTGCACGAGCGCGTTGCGCAGGAGGTTGGCGAGCACCTGGCGGAGCTGGTCGGCGTCGCCGGTGACGGCGACGGGTGTCGCGTGCAGCTCGATGTCGCGGTCGGGATCCGTGGCGCGGGCGTCGTCGACCGCGTCACGGGCGAGCACCGAGAGATCGACCGCGCCGTGCTCGGCCTCGCGCACCTCGTCCAGCCGCGCCAACGTCAGCAGGTCCTCGACGAGGACGCCCATGCGCGCGGCCTCGTCCTCGATCCGGCGCATCGCCTTCGCGATGTCCTCCGGCTTGTTCGCGGCGCCCATGCGGAACAGCTCGGCGTAGCCGCGGATCGACACCAGCGGCGTGCGCAGCTCATGCGACGCGTCGGCGATGAAGCGGCGCAGCCGCTCCTGCGATGCCTCGCGGGCCGCGAAGGCATCCTCGAGCCGGTCGAGCATGCGGTTCAAGGCGAGCCCGAGCCGCCCGACCTCGGTGCGCGAGTCGGTGGTCTCGACGCGGTGGGAGAGGTCGCCGCCGGCGATCGCCGCGGCCGTGTGGCCCATGCGGTCCAGCGGGAGCAGACCGACGCGGACGACCACGAGCGCGAACCCACCGATGAAGCCGAGCGCGACCACGATCACGATGCCCTCGACGAGCAGCAGCCGCTCGAGGGTCTGGTTGGTGGCGCTCATCGGGATCGCGGCGACGATCGTCTGTCCGTCGAAGGTGCGCTGCGCCAGCACGCGGTACTCGCCGATGCTGGTGTCGACCGTCTTCGGCTCGCCGATCTCGAGGTCGGCCGGCAGCGCGGGCTTCTCCCCCGTCTCGCTCTGGCCGAGGAAGTCGGACGCGATCACGGTGCCGGAGCTGTCGCGCAGCTGGCCGAACGTGTCCTGGGGCGCGCCGCCACCGGGAGGCGGGGCGCCGCGGCGCGGGCCGCCGCCGAAGTCCTCGTCGGCGCCCGAGAGCTTGTGCTGGAGCACCATGCTCACGCTCGACAGCTGCGAGTCGACGCGGTCGAGCTGGAACGAGCGCTGCGATGCATACGTGACCGCGCCGACGAGCAGCATCCCGGCGGCGGCCAGGACGAGCACGCCCGCGACGAGCCGGCCACGCAGCGACGCGATCATGCGCGCGGCGTCCTCAGCGTGTAGCCGACCCCACGCACGGTGTGGATCAGCGACGGCCCGTAGAGGTCGAGCTTCTTGCGCAGGTAGCTGATGTAGGTCTCCAGCACGCGGGCGTCGCCGCCGAAGTCGTAGTCCCACACGTGGTCGAGCAGCTGCGCGCGGGTGAGCACGCGGCGCGGGTTGAGCATCAGGTAGCGCAGGAGCCGGTACTCGGTGGCGGTGAGGTCGATCGGGTTGCCGTCGCGGCTGACCTCGCGCGAGTCCTCGTCGAGCTCGAGGTCCTCGAAGCTCAGCCGGCTCGACTCCGCCTCGACCCGGCCGGAGCGGCGCAGGACGTTGCGCACGCGTGCCAGCAGCTCCTCGAGACTGAAGGGCTTGGTCACGTAGTCATCCCCACCGGTGGTGAGCCCGCGGATCTTGTCCTCGGGCGCATCACGAGCGGTGAGGAAGATGATCGGCGTGCCGGCCCGCTCGGCGCCGAGCCGGCGCGCGACCTCGAAGCCCTCCATGTCCGGGAGCATCACGTCGAGGACGATCAGGTCGGGGCGGAAGGCGGCCACCTTGGCGAGCGCATCCGTGCCCGTCCCGGCGGACTCCACCGTGAAACCCTGAAAGTTCAGGGCCATGGAGATGACGTCGACGATGTTCGGCTCATCGTCGACGACCAGTACGCGGTTGCTCTCACTCATCGCGGGCAGTATCGGCCCCGAAGCTGTGAGTTTCCTGGGAGGGGTCTGAGCGGTTACTGCGTGAAGTCGGGGCGGTCGAGCACGCGCAGCCAGGAGCCGTCCGGCTGGCGGCGGACGACCTGGGCGCGGGCGCCGGCATCGTCCTGCGGCTGGGTGGCAGTGAGCGCGAGATCGTCGGTGACGAGCGTGGTCAGCGGCTCCTCGTACTCGAAGTGCGGCCTGTCCGCCACGAGCGCCTCGTAGAGCTTGACGATCGCCTCGCGGCCCCGCGTGATCCTGCCGGGCGGGAAGGCGATCACCGCGTCGGACTCGTAGAGGTCGGCGAGCCCGTTCGCATCGCCGGCGTTGACGCGTTCGACGAACAGGCGGGTGATGTCCTCGGGGGTCTGTGCCTTGGTCATGCCCTTCATGGTCGCCGCGGTCGCCCATACGCACAACAGCTGATTCGTATGGGAGCTAGCATTTCTGCGTATGGAGCTGCGGCAGCTGGAGTACTTCGTCGCGGTGGTCGAGGAGGCGAGCTTCACGCGCGCCGCCGAGCGCGTGCTGGTGGCGCAGTCAGGCGTCAGCGCGCAGGTGCGGCGGCTCGAGCGCGAGCTCGGCGTGGCGTTGCTCGAGCGCGGGCCGGTGCGGCCGACGGAGGCGGGGCTCGCCGTGTTGCCGTTCGCTCGGGCCGCTCTGGCCGCGGTGGGCGGCGTGCGCGAGTCGGTCGACGAGCTGCGCGGCCTCGTGCGCGGGCACGTCCAGCTCGGCATGATCACCGCGGGGCCGGCGGTGACGATCGGCGAGATCCTGGCCACCTTCCACGCCGCGCACCCGGACGTCGAGATCACGCTCACCGAGCACGCCTCGGACGAGCTGTTCGCGGGCGTACGCGAGGGGACGCTCGACCTCGCCGTCGCATCGCTCGGCGCCGAGGCGCCCGCCGGCGTCGAGACGCACGTGATCATCGACGCCCCGATCGTCGCCGCGATGCGCGCCGATCACCCGCTCGCGCGCCGCACGTCGCTGCGTCCCGCCGATCTGACCGCGTATGCGTTGATCTGCCTTCCCCGCGGCACCGGGGTCCGCGCGATCTGGGATGCCACCGGCGTGCCCGCCCGGGTGGCATTCGAGGCGTCGGACCCGGGTGTGCTCGCCCAGCTCGCGGCGCGCGGACTCGGCGTCGCCATCCTTCCCGCCCCCGCGGCGGCGGGGTTGCACACGTATCAATTGGGCCTGCGCGGGCGGGTCGCGCTGGTGTGGCGCGAAGGCGGGCCCTCATCCCCCGCGGCACGCGCGTTCATGGAGCACGCGAGGGGTAGCGTGTGACTCACCATGCGCGCACCGTTCCAACTGGACCTGCACGTCCCGAATTTCAACTGGCCGGACACGCCGCCTGAGGCGTTCTTCGACAAGCTCGTCGACATCGCGACGACCGCCGAGAGCTCCGGCTTCAGCTCCATCTCGATGATGGACCACCTCCACCAGATCCCGCCGGTCGGTCCGCCGGAGAACTGGATGATGGAGGGCAACGCGATCCTCGCCGGACTGGCGGCGCGGACGTCGTCGATCCACCTCGGCCTGCTGGTCGGCGGCGTCACCTACCGCAACCCGGCGCTGGTGGCGAAGATGACGACGACGATCGACATCATCTCCGGCGGCCGCGCCGTGCTCGGCATCGGCGCGGCGTGGTTCGAGGCGGAGCATCTCGCCTACGGGTTCGACTTCCCGCCGCTCAAGGAGCGCTTCGAGCGGTTGGAGGACGCGCTGAACATCACGCGGTCGCTCTTCACCCAGGACGTCTCGACCTACGAGGGCACGCACTACCGCGTCGAGAACGCGTTCAACAACCCGAAGCCGATCCGCGGCGACATCCCGATCCTGATCGGCGGCTCGGGCGAGCGCAAGACGCTGCGGATGGTCGCGCAGTACGCCGACGGGTCGAACCTGTTCGGCGACGTCGAACGGGTCAAGCACCTGCTGGGCGTGCTCGAGGGGCACTGCGAGACGTTCGACCGCGACCCGGCCGAGATCACCAAGACCCGCATGGGCCGCGTCTACATCGGCGCCACCCACGAGGAGGGCGAGGCGAAGTTCGCGCCGGTGCTGGCCGCGTCCAACGATCCGGAGCGCGAGCGCGCGCAGGCATTCATCGGCGAGCCGTCGGAGATCGCCGAGCAGGTCCAGGCCTACCTCGACGCCGGCCTGGACGGCATCACCTTCTCGATGCCCGACGTGTGGGACCTCGAGGCGGTCGCGTTGGCCGGCGAGACCCTGAGCGCGGTCATCGGGACCCGCACGACGTAAGTGGTCGCCCCGGAGGACGTCAAGCGGATCGCCGCGCTCGAGAGCCCCGTCCTCCGGAACCTCGAGATCACCCACGCCTACTCGCTTCTCGCCGCGGCGGTCGCGGCGAGGAGCGGCACGGGCGCGAACTGGTGCACGTTCGCGACGTGGGCGTCGCGCCAGGCGGGGGCGACGATCCGCGGCGAGGACGCCCTCGACGTGCTGACCGAGCGGCTCGGCGGCAGGTCGCTGATGCACCCGTTGCAGTCGCTGGGACGCTGGCTGCTGCGGCGCGGGCTGCTGGACCCCGGGTCGCGAGTGGGCCGGGTCATGGGTCGTCTGCACACGCCGTTCGACGCGGTCGAACTGGCGTCGGACGCGGTCGCGCGCGGCAACCGGAAGGTGTTCGAGGAGATCGGCTACGAGTTCGCGCGCTGGCTGGCGGACGTCCCCGATTTCTACGACGGATTGCGTCCGGGCGATCCGCCGGACGGGCAGCGGCTCTTGCGGACGGCGTTCACCGTGTACTCGGCGCCGTCCCCCGGGCCGCAGCAACTCTTCTACGCCAACGTGCTGATCGGGCTGCACGAGCAGACGCGGCTGCAGCCGGAGATCTGCGAGGCGCTCGACGCCCCGTATGTGACGTCGGAGGAGTTGGGCCGGATGCTCTGCCCGCGGTCGCGGCCGCGGGTCCAGCGCCTGGCGGCGGTGGTCGCCGGCCCGGTCCAGGGATGGCTCGCGAAGGTCTCGCGCGAGGTCATCACGCACTCGCTGATGGTGCTGTCCGTGCCGGGACGCGTGCTGCTGCTCGGGCGCGATCTCGTCGACCCGTTCCCGTCCGTGCTCCGCGTGCTGAGCGATGCCGAGCTGGCCGCGCTGGTGGCGCAGTTCGAGCCGGCGGGCGGCGTCGATCGCTCCGGCGCCGTCGACTGGTCTGACCTGCACCAGCGGATGCACTACATCATCCACCTCTTCCGGGCGTTCGCTGAGAGCCACACGCTGTTCGAGCCGCCGTTCACGCCCGCCCAGGTCGAGCAGATCCTCGCCGGGCGGATCCCGGACGGCGACCTGTAGGGACCCGTCCAGCGACGGGTCCCCGAAGGCCGAGTCGTCAGTCGACGAGTGGCTCGCAGCCGTTGGTCCCGTGGCCGGCGTTGGAACAGACGTGCCCATCGGGGTCAGAGGTTGGGCGGTCGTACGCGGCACGGGCGGCGGGCGGCGGGTCCAGGCCGACCGCGGCCATCCGGGCCGGATCGCGAGCCTGCACTCGGACTGACAGCATCCTGCTGTTCCTCCTGGGTCGCTTCGTCGCTCGCTGGCGACTCGTCATGTAGGACGCACCAGGACCTGGCAGGTTGGATGGTTGCGACGCGCCAGTTTCCCGCCATCCTTGTGCGTGATGGGTGTCGTGGTCGTCCCGCTGCTCCGGCTGGCGTCGGATCAGCGCCTCGCTGAACTGATCTCCGGCGGGTCGGCGCACGCCTTCGAGGTGCTCTACGACCGCCACCATCGACCGGTGCTCGGGTTCTGCCGGCACATGCTGGGCTCGCTCGACGAGGCCGAGGACGTGCTCCAGCACACGTTCGAGGCGGCCTACCGCGACCTGCGCCGGTCCGGCCCGCCCTCGGCCGTCCGGCCGTGGTTGTTCGTGATCGCGCGCAACCGCTGCATCTCGCTCCTCCGCGCCCGCCGCGAGTTGCCCGCCGCCGAACTCCCGGAGCTGACCAGCGACCGGCTCGCGACCGACGTCGTCCTGCGCGAGGAGCTGCGGGCGGTGTTCGCGGGGCTGGCCCGCCTCCCCGACGACCAGCGCGCGGCGCTCGTCCTTTCCGAGCTGGGTGACATCACCCACGACGAGATCGCCCGCATCCTCGACTGCCGGCGAGAGCAGGTGAAGGCGTACGTCTTCCAGGCCCGGACGTCGCTGGTCGCCGACCGCGTCGCCCGTGACACACCGTGTGCCGAGATCCGCGAGCAACTCGTCGAGTCGCGAGGCGCGCAACTGCGCCGCCGCGCGCTGCGGCGACACCTCGACGAGTGCGTCGGCTGCCGCGAGTTCCGCGAGGCGCTCGGGGCCCAGCGCCGCGGGCTGCGCTCGCTGATCCCGGTCGCCCCGGTGCTCGCGCTCAAGCGCAGCGTGCTCGGCGCCGTGCTGGCCGGCGGCGGCGGCGGTGGCGCCGGCGCCGGTCTCTCCGTCGGAGGCCTGGCCGCGACGGCGCTGATCGTGATCGCCGTGCCGATCGGTGGCGCGGCCGTTGCGCGCGGTGACGACCATGCGTCGTCGTCGTCGTCGGCGGCGGCGGCGGCGGGGTCGGGGTCGGGGTCGGCGAGCGCCGCGGGTGCGCGCGATGCCACGGCGTCCTCCGTGGGAGGCGCAGCCGCGAGCTTGATCGTTTCGGCGCGTGGCGGGACGGGCGCGCGCAGTGGGCGCGACGCGCAGGGCGGGGTGGCGCCGGTTGGCGTGGCCCCAGGCGAGGCGTTGCCGGGCGGCTTCGCCCCGGCCGTCGACGTGGGCGGTCTTCCGGGCGTGGTCGACGACACGGCGAGCGCGACCGACCCCGATGCGGGCCCCGACCGCGGCGGAGTCGGCGACGCGAGCCCTGGCCGCGACAGCGACGGAACAGCCGACCCCGGCGACGGCTCCGGACGGGCGACCAGCCCCGACGAGGGTGAGGGGCGGGCGTCGAACCCCGGCCATGGCGGCACGAACCCCGGGCACGGCGGCACGAACCCCGGGCACGGTGGGACGAACCCCGGCCACGGTGGGACGAACCCCGGCCACGGTGGGACGAACCCCGGCCACGGTGGCACGAACCCCGGCCACGGTGGGACGAACCCCGGCCACGGTGGGACGAACCCCGGGCACGGCGGGACGAACCCCGGCCACGGTGGGACGAACCCCGGGCACGGTGGCACGAACCCCGGCCACGGTGGGACGAACCCCGGCCACGGCGGGACGAACCCCGGCCAGGGCACCGGACCGACGTCAAACCCCGGCCACAGCGGGACGAACCCCGGCCACGGCGGAACAAACCCCGGCCAGAGTGCCGGACCGACGTCGAACCCCGGCCACGGCGGGACGAACTCCGACCGCGGCGAGGGAGGAACTGACGCGGGCGGACACGCCGAGGCCGGGCGTGGTGGACGACCTGCAGACGAGGAGCGGGCCTCGAACGGGCGCGGACCTCAGGCCGACCGCGGCAGCGACGGCACCCCCGCGCCAGGGCGTCCCACCGATCCGGGGCCTGCCTCGGGCGATTCGCGCGGGAATGGCGCCGGCCCGCCGGGACAGAACGGACGCGACAACGGATCGCCGGCCGACACGACGCCGAAGAACGACAAGGCGAAGGGGCCCGAGCCCGCGGCTCCGGCGGCCAACGGCGGGTCAACGCCCGCCGCGGACCCGAAGCCGGGCGGCGGCCCGGGCGGCAAACCCGACAAGTCGCCCCCGGGTCACGATCCGCGCTAGTTCCGACCGGGGGGTGGCCAGGATTTCCGTCCTCTGAGTCAAGAAATCCTTGCCACCCCCCCGGGGTCACGGCTGGATCAGCACTTTCAGCGTGCCCGGGTGGGTGAGCTGCTCGAGCGCGTCGCGGGTGCGTTCGAGCGGGTAGGTGCCCGTGACGACCGGCTCGGTCTTGACCTTCCCGCTCGTGATCAGCGCGATCGCGTCGGGCCAGAAGCCGACCGAGCCGAGCACGCCGATCAGGTCGATGTCACGCACGACCATCCCGTCCCAGTCGAACGGGATCTGCGGCGCGCCGGACAGGCCGACGGCGACCACAGTCCCACCGGGGCGGACGGCCGCGAACGCGCTCGCGATCGCCGCCGGGCCGCCGGCGCAGAGGATCGCGACGTCGATCAGGTCGCGCTCGCCGATCGCGTCCATCGCCGCGCGGATCGCGGCGGGGTCGCCCCACCCGCCGGACGGGACGAGCGGGCCGTGGCCGTGCCCGGCGTGGCCGTGCCCCGCGTGGCCGCCGTGGCCGCCCGCGCCCGAAGCGCCCGGCCCGCCACCCGCGCCCGGCCCGCCACCCGCGCCCGCCCCGCGCCCCGGGGCGCCACCCGCGCCCGGCCCGCCACCCGCGCCCGCCCCGCGCCCCGGCCCGCCACCCGCGCCCGTGCCACGCGCCGCTCCCCCGAGCGCCTCGTCGTCCGGCAGCTCCATCGCCGGCGCGAAGCCGAGGGCGGCGGCGAGGGTCAGGCGGTCCTGGCGGGTGTCGGTGATCACGACGTCGGTGGCGCCCTCGGCGCGGGCGCACTGGGCGGCGAGGAGGCCGATCGGGCCGGCGCCGACGACGAGCACGCGCTGGCCCGCGACGCGGCCGCGGCGGACGGCGTGCAGGGCGACCGAGGTGGGTTCGACGAGCGCGCCCGCGCGAGGGTCGAGCTCGACGCGGTGGGCGTACGCGGCCGGGAAGACCAGGCGCGACGCCATCGCGCCGTCCATGTGGACGATGCCGGTCTCGGTGCGTTTGGCGCAGAGGTGGCGGCGGCCGGCGCGGCAGCGGACGCAGACGCCGCAGCCGATCGCGACCTCGCCGACGACGCGGTCACCCGGCGCGAACCCGGTGACCGCCTTGCCCACGTCGACGATCGTTCCCGTCCACTCGTGGCCGGGAACGATCGGGTACTTCGCCAGGCCCATCCGGAAATAGGCGAGTGAGCCGTCGAAGATCTCGATGTCGGTGCCGCAGATGCCGACGCCTGTCGGCTGGATCAACAATTGGCCCTCCCCCGGTGTGGGGTCGGGACGCTCGACGATCTCGAGCTGTTCGTCTCCGTGGAACTCGATTGCGCGCATGTCGTAACGAGAATTGAACAACCGTCGAAGGAACTCCGGACGGGTGACGATGGTGACGGAACCCGCCAGGGCATAGCGTCGCGCCGCGAATGAGGACGCTCCTCCCACCCGCCCCTGGCGCTGCGCCGGCGGGCTCCGACCGCGAGGCGCGCGTCCGCGCGCTCGGCCGTCAGATCGCCGCCGGCCAGGCCGCCGCGGGCCGCGGCCGTACCCACGCGCTGGAGGACCGCGGCATGGAGCTGCTCTCGCGCGACCCGGCCTTGAAGGCCGCGCTGTTTCGTCTTGTGGACGTGGCCCCCGCTTGCTCGGGGCCGCGCGAAGTGGCCGCCCACCTCGCATCTCTCCTCGGCGAGGTGGAGCGGCCGCTCGCGCCTTCCGACGCGGGCGGGACGGGCCGCGGCGCCGATGGGCGAGGCCGCGCGCGCGGCGGCGACACGTCACGAAGCGGACGCGGCGGTCCCATACGCGGCGTTGCGTATGAGCCCGTAGCGGCGATACGCAATGCGTCGTTGCGGCCCGTATCGAGCCGCGCGGTGGGTGGCGTGGCGGGGCTCGCGGTGCACCGGATGGCGAAGCGGTTCATCGTCGGCGCGGGGCCGAAGGAGGCCATTCCCGCGCTGCAGCGCCTGTGGGTGAGCGGCGCGGCGACGTCCGTCGACCTGCTCGGCGAGGCGACCGTCACCGCCGCCGAGGCCGACCGCTACGCGCAGCGCTGCGACGAGGCTTTGCGCACACTTGCGCATTCCGTAACACCTTGGCCCGCGCGGCCGACGCTCGAGGCGGACTCGTACGGCCCGATCCCGCGGGTGAACCTCTCCGTGAAGGTCACCGCGCTCACCGCCCGCGTGCGCAGCGAGGCGCCCGAGCTCGGGATCGAGGACGCCAAGCACCGGCTGCGCGGACTGTTGCGCACGGCCAAGGAGGTCGGGGCGCACCTGCACGTCGACATGGAGTCGATGGACAGCCGCGACCTGATCACCGAGCTCGTGATCCAGCTCCTGAATGAGCCGGAGTTCAAGCACGGGCCGAGCGCCGGGATCGTCCTGCAGGCCTACCTCCGCGACGCGGACGAGCAGCTCGACCGCCTGCTCGACGGCTACGCCGCGGCCGAACGCACCACGCCGCTCACGATCCGCCTGGTCAAGGGCGCGTACTGGGAGCACGAGACCGTCAAGGCGCGCCAGCACGGGTGGACGCCCCCGGTGTTCGAGGCCAAGGTCGAGTCGGACCGCAACTTCGAGCGCCTGACCAAGCGCCTGATCGCGTCGAGACCGCTCGTCCGACCCGCGATCGCGTCACACAACGTGCGCTCGATCGCCCATGCGCTCGCCCACGCCGACGACCCGCGCGACATCGAGTTCCAGGTCCTGCGCGGCCTCGGCGACGATCTGCAGCAGGCGCTCGCGCAGATGGATCTACGCGTCCGCACGTATTGCCCCGTAGGAGACCTCGTCGCCGGCATGAGCTACCTCGTGCGGCGGCTGCTCGAGAACACCTCCAATGACTCGTTCCTGTTGAGCCGTTCCCGCGGCGATGACCTCGACCACCTTCTCGCCGCCCCATGACCGCCTTCATCAACGAACCCCTGCTCGAGCTGCGTCGCGCCCCCGTCCGGGAGACGCTCGTCGACGCGCTGGCCGCGCTCGACCTCAAGCTCCCGCTCAAAGTGCCTGTCGTCATCGGCGGCGAGGCGCGCGACGAGCCCACTTTCGAATCGACCGATCCTGGCGCCCCCGAGCGGGTCGTCGCGCTGGCGACCGCGGCCACCCCCGCCGACGTGGACGCCGCGGTGCGGATGGCTGCCGCAGCCGCACCGGCGTGGGAGGATCGCGGCGCTCATGCCCGCGCCGCGATCCTCTCGCGTGCAGCCGGTGAGCTGCGCAGACGACGCGCCACCCTCGCCGCGCTGGCCGTGCGCGAGTGCGCGAAGCCGTGGGCGGAGGCCGACGCCGACGTCTGCGAGGCGATCGACTTCCTCGAGTACTACGCGCAGCAGGCCGTCCAGCTCGAGCACGCCGACGGGCTCGTCCAGCTCCCGGGCGAGCGCAACTCGATCCGCTACGCCGCCCGCGGCGTCGTCGCCGTCATCGGCCCGTGGAACTTCCCGCTCGCGATCCCGTGTGGCATGGTCGCCGCGGGTCTCGCCACCGGCAACGGCGTCGTGCTCAAACCCGCCGAGCAGTCACCCGCCTGTGCCTACGCCGTCGTCGAGGCCCTGCTGGAAGCCGGCGTCCCCGAGGGTGTCATCAACTTCCTCCCCGGCGAGGGTGACGTCGGCGCCGCGCTCGTCGCCCACCCCGGCGTGCACACGATCGCGTTCACGGGCTCGGGCGCCGTCGGCCTGGAGATCCTGAAACGCAGCACGGACCTCGCCCCCGGCCAGCACCACCTCAAGCGCGTCGTCGCCGAGATGGGCGGGAAGAACTGCGTGATCGTGGACGCCGACGCCGACCTCGACGACGTCGTCCCCGCCCTCGCCTACTCCGCGTTCGGCTTCGCCGGCCAGAAGTGCAGCGCCGCGAGTCGCGCGCTCGTCCACGGGCGGATCGCCGACGCCCTCCTCGAGCGCCTGCACGGCGCCGTCGAGGCGCTGCTGGTCGACCAGGCGCAGCGCTTCGGGGTCGACGTCCCGCCGGTGATCGAACCGGCGACGCAGGAACGCGTGGCGAAGTACCTCAGGATCGCCCGCGAGGAGGGCGCCCGCGTCTTCCAGCCCGGCGAGACGCCCGAGCACGGCCACTTCGTGGCGCCCGCGGTCGTCGACGGCCTGCCACTCGGCAGCCGTGTCGCCGAGGAGGAGATCTTCGGCCCGCTGCTCGCGGTGCAGCGCGTCAAGAGCGTCGACGAGGCCTGCCGGATCGTGTCCAACCAGCCGTTCGCGCTCACCGGCGGCCTGTTCAGCCGCGACCCCGCGACCGTGGACCGGGTGAGCCGGGCGCTCCCGGTCGGCAACCTCTACGTCAACCGGCACATCACCGGCGCGATGGTCGGCCGCCAGCCGTTCGGCGGCAACCGGCTGAGTGGCACCGGCAGCAAGGCGGGCGGCCCGGACTACCTCCTCCATTTCGTCGAGCCGCGGGTGGTGACGGAGGACACGATGCGCCACGGACTCGTCGTGTGACGCGCAATGATGCGGGAGTGGAGGCGGGTCTCCAAGAGATCGTCGACGCCCTGAGCGTCCGCCTCTCACGCCCGGTGCTGGTCGACGACGTCGACCTGCGCCCGCTCGCGTACAGCATCCAGTTCGGCGATCTCGACGCGGTCCGCACCGAGAGCATCCTCGGCCGCACGGCGCCCGACGCCGCCCGCGACTCGCTGTTCGGCCACGGCATCCGCTCGGCGCTGGAGCCCGTCCGCACCCCCGCGCACCCCGACATCGGGATGGAGGCGCGGATCTGCATCCCGATCCTGCGCGCCGGCCGCCGGCTCGGGTTCCTGTGGCTGATCGAGGACCGGCCGATCGACGACGACGAGCTGCGTCTCGCGCGCGCGGCCGCGTCGGAGGCGGCGACGGTCCTGCAGACCGAGGTCGACAGCCAGCTCGACCGCCGCCGCCGCGAGCAGGAGCTCCTCAGCGCGCTGCTGAGCGCCGACAACAGCGCGTCGAGCGGCGCCGCCGCGGTCCTCGAGGCCGATCACTACGTCCCGCCGCGGCCGCTGATCGTGATCGTGGGCGCCGGCGCGGCGGTGTCGGACGCGATCGACCGCTTCCGGGCGCGCATCCCGGTCAAGCATGCGCTCTGTGGCGAGGTCGGCGGGCGCGCGACGTGCGTCGTGGGCGCGCAGGCGACGATGCGCGGGGCGCAGCTCGCCGAGGCGCTCAGGAGCGTCGTCCCGGAGGGTGCCGCCGCGCACGTCGGCGAAGGCGACCCCGTGTCGGAGCTCAGCGAGGTGCGCTCCTCACACCGCCGGGCGCTGCAGGCGCTGCGCGTCGCGATCGACCGCGACCTGGACCTCGCCCGCTGGGACGAGCTGCGCGCCTACCGGCTGCTGACCGCGCTTCCGCCGACCGCGTTCGACGACGTCCCGGAGGGGCTGAGAAAGCTTCTCGAGGGCGGTCACGAGCAGCTCGTGCTGACGCTGGAGACCTATCTCGACCACGCGGGCGACGTGAAGTCGACCGCGGCCGAGCTGTGGCTGCACCGGACCTCGCTCTACTACCGGCTGCGCCGGATCGAGGAGATCGCGGGCGTCGACCTCAACCGCGGCGAGGACCGGCTCCTCTGCCACGTGGCGCTGCGCCTGTCACGGCTTCAGCGCGTTCCCGAGCAGCGCGGCTGAGCGGGTGGACTCGCTCAGACCTTGCTGGCGGAGGCGATGTCGATCATCTCGCCCGTGCGCACGAGCTTCACGCGCGGACGGCCCTGGGGCTCGCCGAGGCCGGTCTCGTGGACGTCGATCGCGCGCCAGCCCTCCCACGTGACGAGCTCCGGGCACTGCGCGGCGAGGAAGGCCTCGCACGCGGCCGGGTCGGCGTCCTTGGGGGTGTTGAGCTTGCCCGCGTCGCGGTCCTCGAGAATGCGGGCGACGGTGTCGGTCGCGTCCTTCTTGTTGGTGCCGATGACGCCGGACGGGCCGCGCTTGACCCAGCCGACGACGTACTCGCCGACCTCGTGCTCCCCGCTCTCGCCGAGCACCCGCCCGCCCAGGTTGGAGATCAGGCCCCGGCGCTCGTCGAACGGGATGCCGGCCAGCGGCGCGCCGCGGTAGCCGATCGAGCGGATCACGAGGCCGCAGGCGATGACCTCCTCCTCGCCCGTGGCCACGGCGCGGCCGTCGACGATCTCGTTCTTGACGATCCGGACGCCGGTGACGGGGCCGTCGTCGCCCTCGCCGAGGATCTCGAGGGGCGAGCGCAGGAAGCGCAACTCGACCTTGCGCTCGTGGCCGGCCGGCTCGCGCTGCGAGTACTCGCGCATCAGGTCGACGTTGCGCTTGTTGGTCGGGTCGCCTTCCTCCTCGAGCCATTTCTCGCTGAAGGGATCGAGCTCCATGTCGGCCGGGTCGACGATGATGTCCGCGCGGGTGAGCTCACCCAGCTCGCGCAGCTCGGGCGTCGTGAAGGCGGCCTGGGCGGGCCCGCGGCGGCCGAGGACGATCACGTCGTGGACCTCGGCGGCGTTGAGCGGCCCGATCGCGTGGTCGGCGGTGTCGGTGACCGCCATCTCGTCGGGGTGCAGGACGAGCATGCGGGCGACGTCGACCGCGACGTTCCCGTTCCCGATCACGACCGCGCGCGTGGCCGAGAGGTCGAACTCCTGGTCGGCGTAGTCCGGGTGGCCGTTGTACCAGGCCACGAACTCGAGGGCGCCGTGCGAGCCCGGCCGGTCCTCGCCCGGGATCCCGAGCTTGTTGTCGGACGCGGTGCCGACCGCGTAGAGCACCACGTGGTAGCGGTCGAGCAGGTCCTGGCGGCTGATGTGACCGCCCAGCTCGACGCTCCCATAGAACCGGAAGCCCGGATGCGTCGCGGTCTTCTCGTAGACCCGCGTGACGCTCTTGATCTTGGGGTGATCAGGCGCCACGCCTGCGCGCACCAGCCCGAACGGGGTCGGGAGGACTTCCAGCAGGTCGACTTCGAAGCCTGCCTTCAGAAGCTGGTCGGTCGCGTAGAAACCGGACGGGCCGGCACCCACGACCGCGGCACGCGGTGCGGTCTCGCTCATATGGCCTCAGATCGTAGAACGAGCCCCGCGTTCACGAGAGCGACACGCGGTCCAGCCTCCACGGGCGCGCGGGTAGCAGCGGGTCGATCGTGCGCTGCTCGATGCAACCGCGCCAGAGGCCGAGACCGTACGCGAGATCGTCGGCGAGCTGGAGCGGGCTCTTGGTGGCCAGCGCAGCGGCGAGCGGGAGGCGGGCCTTCGGGTGCAGCGCCGCCGCGGCGGAGAGCGGCCACCAGGCGCGGGTGAGCGCGTCGGCGACGACGCGGCCGGAGCGGAAGGAGCCGACGGCGGCGAGCTGGAAGGCCCGCGCGGGCTCGACCTCGCGCGCGGTCAGCGCGGTGGCGACGCCGACGATCCCGACCGCTGCGACGGGCCGGCGCGCCGCCAGCGCGAGCCAGGCCGCGGTCGTCCACGGCGAGACGTTGAGCGGGCGTGCTTTGCCGGGATGGCGCTTGGCGATGCCCGCCGCCGTCCGGCCGTAGTAGACGCGGCGTCCGAACCAGGCGCGGGGGTCAGTCCGGTGGGCGTGGGCGACGTGGGCGGCCGGCTCGTAACGCACGTACGGGACCCGCCACACGAACTCGACGTCCTCGCCGCCGCGCAGCGTGGGGTCGAACCTGAGGTGGCGGCGGGTGATGAGGGCGGCGCCGGGGACGAAGGGCACGCGACCGTAGGGGATGACGCGTGCGGGGTCGGGGCCGCGGTCGAGCGGGGACCGCTCGCGCTCGTAGTCGCGCAGTGCGCGGGCGAGCCGGCGCGGGGCGACGTGGTCAGCCGCCGCAGCGTCGAGCGCGACGACCCGGGGCGCGATCGCACTCAGTTCCGGGTCCGCGAAGTGCGGCAGGAGCACGTCGAGCCAGCCCGCGAGCGGCAGCGTGTCGCTGTCGAGGCAGGCGACGAGGTCGTGGCGCGCGAGCGACAGGCCGTCGTTGCGGGCCGCGGCGGCGCCGCCCTGGACGTCCCGCCGCACGTACCGGACACCGCGAGCCTCCTCGCGAACGATGTCGGTCTCCGAGGCGTCGTCGACCACGATCACGTCGTCCGACTCCAAGGCGTGTAGCAGCGGCGCGATCGAGCGGTCGCGCACCGGGATCACCACGGTGACCGGCGGGGCCGCACGTGACGGAGGGATCGGCTGCGCCAGGTTCGCCGCCACGAGCGCGCGGGCGAGCGCGCCGTCCTCCCCCACCGGATCGCCCGCGACCCACGACCGGATCCGCGCCGCCGCGCGCTCGGACAGGTCCACGAGCGCGAACGGCTCGCCCCCGAGGAGGCGGCGGCCCTCGAAGTGGGCGGTCAGGGTGACGTGGAAGTCGGCAGGCAGCATGTAACGTTGCGCCGCGGAGAGACCCGCTGGCGAAGGGAGCGAAGCATGCTTGATCCTGAGGTCGTCGAAGAGGACGCCGCCGTCGAGGAGACCGAGACCGAGCCCGAACTGGTCGAGGAGGACCTGCTGGTCGAGGACGTCTCGATCGACGGGATGTGCGGCGTCTACTAGTGGACGTCGAGCACCTCCGCCGCGCCGCCCGCCTGGGCGACAGCACGGCGCTGCGCCCGGAGCGCTTCGGCGCGCTGGCGTACGACTTCGACACGCGCCGGCTGAGCTTCATCCGCCGCCGCGCGCAGGCGCACGGCGCGCTCAACGACGAGTTCGAGCGCGGGCTCGACGCGCCGATCTGCCTCACCTGGGAGCTCACCTACGCGTGCAACCTCGCGTGCGTCCATTGCCTGAGCTCCTCCGGCCGCCGCGACCCGCGCGAGCTCAGCACCGCCGAGTGCAAGGCGGTGATCGACGAGCTCGAGCGGATGCAGGTCTTCTACGTGAACATCGGCGGCGGCGAGCCGACCGTCCGCAAGGACTTCTGGGAGCTCGTCGAGTACGCGACCGCGCACCACGTGGGCGTGAAGTTCTCGACCAACGGCCACCGGATCGACGCCCAACGGGCGCGATGGCTGCGCGGGAACGACTACGTCGACGTGCAGATCTCGCTCGACGGAGCGACCGCGCAGGTCAACGACCGCGTCCGTGGTCCCGGCAGCTACGAGACGGCACTGCGCGCGATGGAGCACCTCCGCGGGACGGGGTTCAAGCTGAGTGTCGTCGTCACGCGCGAGAACGTCGGCCAGCTCGACGCCTTCAAAGCGATCGCGGACGACTACGGCGCGCAACTGCGGCTCACGCGGCTGCGTCCGTCCGGCCGCGGCGCCGACGTCTGGGACACGCTGCACCCCACGGCCGACCAACAGCGGATCGTCTACGAGTGGCTGCTGCGCCACGGCGAGGACGTCCTGACCGGCGACTCGTTCTTCCACCTCGCGGCGTACGGCTCGCCGCTGCCGGGTCTGAACCTGTGCGGCGCCGGCCGGGTCGTGTGCCTGATCGATCCCGTCGGGGACGTCTACGCGTGCCCGTTCGCGATCCACGAGACGTTCCTGGCCGGCAACGTCCGCGACGCGGGCTTCGCGCCCGTGTGGCGGGAGTCGGAGCTCTTCCGCGAGTTGCGCGAGCCGCAATCCACGGGGGCGTGTACGTCGTGCGACATGTACGACGCCTGCCGCGGCGGGTGCATGGCGGCGAAGTTCTTCACCGGCCTGCCGCTCGACGGCCCCGACCCGGAGTGCGTGAAGGGCCACGGTGAAGCCGCGCTGGCCATCGCCACTCCGCGCAAGCCGAGCGTCGATCACTCGATCCGCAGACGCGCCATGGTTCCTGTCACGATCGTCGAGCGCCCCTGTAACGAGTCCCCTGTATGAGCTGGTTCGAGAGCGTCGCCGAGGCGGAGCGGCGCGCCAAGCGCATCCTCCCGCCGAGCGTGTTCAACGCCATCCGCGCGGGAACGGAACGCGGGCTGACGCTCTCGGACAATGTCGCGGCGTTCTCCGAGCTGGGGTTCGCGCCGCACGTCGCCGGAAGCTCCCCGCAGCGGGAGCTGGGGACGAGCGTGATGGGCGTCGAGCTGGCGCTGCCGGTGATCCTCTCCCCCGTCGGCGTCCAGGCGGTCCACCCCGTCGCGGAGCCCGGCGCGGCGCGGGCGGCGGCGGCGCGTGGAACGGCGTTCGGGCTCTCGGCGCTGGGGTCCACCGCCATCGAGGACGTCGTCAAAGAGAACCCGAAGACCTTCGCGCAGACCTACTGGGCGGGGTCGCGCGAAGCGATCGAGCAGCGGGTCGAGCGGGCGCGGCAGGCGGGCGCCGCGGGCCTCATCGTCACGCTCGACTGGACCTGGTCGCATTCGCGTGACTGGGGCTCGCCGTTCATCCCCCAGCAGCTCGACCTCAAGACGATGGCCAAGCTCGCGCCCGAGGTGCTGCGGCGGCCGGTGTGGGCGTACCGGTGGGCGCAGACTGGTGGCCCTCCCGGGCTCACCGTGCCGAACTTCGAAGGGTCGCCCGGGTTCTTCGCCGCCTACGGCGAGTGGATGGGGACGCCGCCTCCGTCGTGGGAGGACGTCGCGTGGCTGCGCTCCCTCTGGGACGGGCCGTTCATGGTCAAGGGGATCGTCCGGGTCGACGACGCGCGCCGTGCGGTCCAGGACGTCGGCGCCACCGCTGTGAGTGTCTCCAATCACGGCGGGAACAACCTCGACGGCACGCCGGCGACGATCCGCGCGCTGGCCGCGGTCGTCGAGGCGGTCGACGGGCGCGCCGAGGTGCTGCTGGACGGCGGCGTGCGGCGCGGCTCGGACGTCGTCAAGGCGCTCGCGCTCGGCGCACGCGCGGTGATGATCGGGCGGCCGTACCTGTGGGGCCTCGCCGCCGACGGCCAAGCGGGCGTCGAGAACGTGCTCGACGTGCTGCGCTCCGGGATCGACTCCGCTCTGCTCGGCCTCGGCCGCGCCTCCGTGCACGACCTCGTCCCATCCGATCTACTGGTGCCCGATGGCTTCTCCCGGCGCCTCGGCGCTTGACGAGCTGACGACGCTGGAAGCGGCCGGCGACGTGCTCGTCGTCCCCCTTGGGGCGACCGAGCAGCACGGCCCGCACCTGCCGCTCGGCACCGACACGATCATCGCGACCGCGCTCGCCGCCTCGCTCGACGCGGTCGTCGCGCCCGCGCTCCCCTACGGCTCCAGCGGCGAGCACGCGGGCTTCGCGGGCACGCTCTCGATCGGCCGCGAGGCGCTGGTCGCGGTCCTCGTCGAGCTCGTGCGCTCGTCGTCGTTCGCGCGGGTCGTGTTCGTGAGCGGACACGGCGGGAACGCCGAGCCGCTCGCCACCGCGGTCCGCCGGCTGCGCGACGAGGGCCACGACGTGTGGGCCTGGGCGCCGGCCTGGGGCGGCGACGCCCACGCGGGCCGCATCGAGACCTCGCTCCTGCTCGCGCTCGAGCCGCGGCTCGTGGGCGAGGCGCGCGAGCCGGGGAACACGGAGCCGCTGAGCGCGTTGATGCCGCGCCTGCGAGCCGAAGGCGTGCGCGGCGTGGCACCGAACGGCGTCCTCGGCGACCCGACGGGTGCGAGCGAGGAAGAGGGCCGCGCGCTGCTGGCGGCGGCGATCGCGGACCTGCGCGCGTTCGTGGCGAGCCTGCCGCCGGTGGCGGCGCGCGGCGAGTCCGCGCGGAGCCGCGGCGACGCCGCGCAGGCGGGCGGCGACACCGCGCGGGCGCGCGGCGACATCGCGCGGGCGGGCGGCGAGTCCGCGCGAAGCCGCGGCGACACCGCGCAGGCGGGCGGCGACACCGCGCGGGCGGGCGGCGACACCGCGCGGGCGGGCGGCTGCGCCCTCGCGCCAGGCGGCGCCACGCGGCTCGTCGGAGGCCGCCCGTGACGCGGCCGCGCTCCATGACCTCCTCCCGCACCCGGCTCGCCCGGCAGCGGTCTCGGCTCCCCCTCGGTGGGCGGTCGCGCGGGGTCGCGCTCGTCACCGGGGCCGCGCGTGGCATCGGGCACGCGACGGTGCGGCAGCTGTCCTCCGACGGCTGGAACGTCGTCGCGGTCGATCGCGGCGCGGACGACCCGCGGCTTCCCTACGCGCTCGGCACCGCAGCCGAGTTGCAGCGACTCGGCAACGAGCGCGTCGTCGCGATCCCCGCCGACGTCACCGACCCCGAGGCGCTCGCGGGCGCGGTCGAGATCGCGGAGCGGCGCTGGGGCGGGCTCGACGTGGTCGTCGCGGCCGCCGGCGTGATCGCCGGAGGGGCGGACGCGTGGGAGCTCGACCCCGAGCAGGAGCGGGCCGTGCTGGAGATCAACCTCGGCGGCGTCATCAACACCGCCCGCGCCGGGATCCCCGCCCTGCTCAGGCGCCCGCAGCCGAGAGAGGGACGGTTCATCGCCGTCGCCTCCACGGCCGCCACGAAGGGCCTCCCGATGCTCGCCGCCTACTGCGCCTCGAAGGCGGGCGTGACCGGGTTCGTCCGCGCGCTCGCGCTCGAGTTGGCGGGCACGGGCGTGACCGCCAACTCGGTCAGCCCGGGCTCCACGCGGACCCCGATCCTCGACGAGTCCGCCCGCCTCTACGGTCTCCCCACCGCCGAGGCCTTCGCCGACCAGCAGCCCTGCAACCGGCTGCTGGAGCCCGAGGAGATCGCTGGGCTGATCGCGTGGCTCGCCGGGCCGCACAGCGGCGGCGCGACCGGCGCCGACTACCCGCTTGACGGCGGTCTTTCCCTCTAGCTCGAGCCCCTGTACGTAAAGTCGCGCTCAGGGGTTCCGTCGCGTCCGTCTGCGCGTACAATAGGTGGACTTCCAACTATCTTAGGCCCGAGCATCCCCTATGAGCGCACCCGCTGTCAAACGCACGCAGGACGCCGCCACGAAGGAGCGCACGACGCTCTCGGGCGAGCCGATCAAGGCGCTCTATGGGCCTGAGGACGTTCGCGACCACGACGCGAACATCGGCAACCCGGGCGAGTTCCCGTTCACTCGCGGCGTCTACCCGTCGATGTATCGCGGGCGCCTGTGGACGATGCGGCAGTTCGCCGGCTTCGGCACCCCCGAGGAGACCAACGAGCGCTTCCGCTACCTGCTCGACCACGGCCAGACGGGTCTGAGCACGGCCTTCGACATGCCCACGCTGATGGGCCACGACTCCGACAGCGCCCGCAGCCTCGGCGAGGTCGGGCGCGAGGGCGTCGCCGTCGACACCGTCGACGACATGGAGACGCTGTTCAACGGCATCGACCTCGGCGACGTGACGGTCTCCATGACCATCAACGCCCCCGCGGCGATGATCATGGCGATGTACGTGGTCGCGGCCGAGAACTCCGGCGTGCCCGCGCACAAGCTCGGCGGGACGATCCAGGCCGACATCCTCAAGGAGTACATCGCCCAGAAGGAGTGGGCCTTCCCGGTCGATCCGGCGATGCGCCTGCTGGGCGACATGATGGAGTGGTCGACGAAGACGATGCCGCGCTGGCATCCCGTGAGCATCTCCGGCTACCACATCCGCGAGGCCGGGGCGACCGCGGCGCAGGAGCTCGCGTTCACGCTCAAGGACGGCCTGACCTACGTCGAGGAGCAGATGGCCCGAGGCATCGACGTCGACGACTTCGCGCCGCGCCTGAGCTTCTTCTTCAACGCGCAGATCGACTTCTTCGAGGAGATCGCCAAGTACCGCGCCGCCCGCCGGATCTGGGCGCGCGAGCTCAGGGAGACCTACGGGGCGAAGAACCCGCGCTCCTGGCTCATGCGCTTCCACACGCAGACCGCCGGCGTGAGCCTCACCGCCCAGCAGCCGCTCAACAACATCGTCCGCACGGCGATCGAGGCGCTCGCGGGCGTCCTCGGCGGCACCCAGTCGCTGCACACCAACTCCTACGACGAGGCGCTCGCGCTCCCGACCGAGGACGCGGTCCGCATCGCCCTGCGCACCCAGCAGATCATCGCCCACGAGACCGGCGTGACGAACACCGTCGACCCGCTCGGCGGCTCCTACTTCGTCGAGGCGCTCACCGACCGCCTGGAGGAGCAGGCCTACGCCTACTTCGCCAAGATCGACGAGCTCGGCGGCATGGTCGAGGCGGTCAAGCGCAACTACCCGCAGCGCGAGATCGCCGACGCGGCGTTCGAGCTGCAGGAGAAGATCGACGACCACGAGCAGATCGTCGTCGGCGTCAACAAGTACACCGAGGGCGACGACGGCGAGACCCCGATCCTGCGCATCGACCCCGCGCTCGAGCGCAAGCAGATCGGCCGCGTCCAGGCCGTGCGCGCCCGCCGCGACGGCGCCGAGGTCGAGCGCAAGCTCGCCGAGCTCCGCAACGCCGCCGCGACCGACGTCAACCTGATGCCGACCCTGGTCGAGTGCGCTCGCGTGCACGCGACCGAGGGCGAGATGGTGGACGCGCTCCAGCACGTGTGGGGCGCGTACACCGAATCGCCGGTTTTCTAAAGGGGCCAGGCCCCTTTAGGTTCGCCCCGTGTGGCCCGCCGCGCAGCGGCGGGCCGGCGGGGGGTTAGAGCGCCTCGCTGTCGAGCTCGAGGAAGTCCGTGACCTCGTTGTCCCAGCGCTCGGACACGAACGACACGTGGTCCGGGTGGGCGCTGTAGGCGTCGTACGCGGCGCGGTCGACGAACTCCATGACGAGCGAGAACGCGTAGTCGTTCTTCGGCGAGACCTCGCGCATGATCTCGAAGGCCTCGACGCCGGGGATCGAGGCCAGCTCCGCGTTGGCGCGAAGGAAGTCCGCCTCCTCGGGCGAGCCTTCCGCGTGCTTCAAAGTGAAAACGACTCCGTGACGAACACGGCCGGGTGTCAGGATTGGCATAGGGTGAGAAGTCAATCAGGCGTGGGGCGATAGACGGGGCCTCGCGCGACGACGCTGTCGAGCAGGCCGTCGTCGAGGTAGTCCGGGGCGGCGTCGGGGTCGATCGGCCGCGCCTCCAGACCCGGGTAGCCGATCGCCTCGCGCATCGCCGGGTTGAGGAAGTAGGCCGCGGGGACGACCGCGGTGATCACGCCCCAAGCGCCGGCGTCGGCCCGCAACGCCGCGATCGGATCGGCCGCGCCCTCGACCGACGCCAGCGCCGCCTCCAGGGGCGAGGCGAGGTCCGGCCGCGCGGCCAGCACCTCGTCCAGGTACTGCCCCGCGACGCCGGCCTCAGAGGCCGACGGCATCCCCGAGCCTGCTGGGATCAGCACGTCGGCGATCGCGGCCAACTGCGCGCGATGAGCATCCGAGATCATGCCGCCACCCTCTGGTCTCGCCGGGACTCGATCAATTGGTCGGCGAACCGCAGTGCCAGCGCCGCGATCGTCGCCGTCGGGTTCATTCCGGCCGACGTGGGCCAGACGCTGCCGTCGAAGACGTACAGGTTCGGCACGTCGTGGCAGCGCCCGGAGGCGTCGACGACCGACGTCGCCGGATCGTCGCCCATCATCGTCGTCCCGAGCAGATGCCAGCCCGTGGCGCGGATGAACGGCGCCACGACCACGTCGCGCGCACCCGCCGCGAGCAGCGACTCGCGCGCCCGCGCCTGGTGGAACTCGACCAGCCGCCGCGAGTTCTCCGACAGCTTGTACTCGATCTTCGCGCCCGCGATCCCGTACGCGTCCTTCACCGCAGGGTCGAGCACGACCCGGTTGGACTCCTCCGGCAGATCCTCGGCGATGATGCCCCACATCGTCGAGTGCCCGAGCCGCCCGCGGACGGCGTCCTGGAACCCGGAACCCCAGATCTCGTTCTCCGCGCCCCACGGGTACGCGCTCGTCATCGAGAACGGCCCGCCGGTCGGCTGGAGCCCCCACTTCGCCCCGCGCACGAACCCGCGCGACGCGTCGGTCTCGTAGAACTCGAGCGAGTGGATGTACTGGCCCCACGGGCCCTGCCACGCGCGGAAGTCCTCGTCGAAGACGCCGACGACGGTCCCGAACGGGTGCATCATCAGCCGCTTGCCGACGAGCCCGCTCGAGTTGGCGACGCCGTCCGGCGAATCGCCCGAGAGCAGCAGCAGCCGCGGCGTCCCGATCCCGTTGGCGGCGAGGATCGTCACGCCCGCGCGGACCTCGTGCTCGACGCCGTCGCCGTCCACGTAGACGCAGCCCCCGACGAGCCCGTCCGGCCGCATCACCAGCTCCCGCACCCGCGCACGCGTCCGCAGCTCGACGCCGAGCTCGAGCGCCCGCGGCCAGTGGGTGCGGTCGACGGTCCCCTTCGCGCCGTCCATGCACGCCTGCAGGCAGGTGCCGCGCTGGACGCAGGCGTTCAGGTTCCCGTAGCGGCGGGTGGCGATCGCCAGCGGCGCGGGCCACCAGTGCCAGCCGAGCTCATTGTGCGCGCGGGCGACACGCTTTCCGGCGGGTCCCAGCGGGACGGGCGGCAACGGCGGGCCCTCGCCGGGCGGGAACGCCGTGTCGCCCGCGAGCCCGGAGATCCCGAAGTCGCGCTCGACCCGCACGTAGTAGGGCTCGAGGTCCTCGTAGGTGAGCGGCCAGTCGTCGGCGACGCCGTCCAATGTCCGCACCCGGAAGTCCGACGGCATGTTGCGCTGCCACTGCGCCGCGTAGACCACGGTCCCGCCGCCGACGCCGTTCCACATCAGCGCGGTGATGTCGGACTCCGAGTCGTTGATCGGGTAGTCGCCGGGCGCCTGGCGGACGTTCGGGTCCCAGCCCCAGTCGCGGCCCGCGGTCAGCGGGAAGTCCTCGCGGGTGACCGTGGCCTTCGCGTAGTCGGGCCAGTCCCCCTGCTCGAGCACCAGGACCGAGAACCCCTCCTCGGCCAGCCGTTTGGCCGCGATCGCGCCGGACGGCCCGGCACCGACGATCAGGACGTCGGGCTCCTTAGACATCGATCTCCTCCTTGTCCATCACCACTGCCTCCACGGCCCGCGGGCCGAAAATCATCCCGAGCATGAGGCCCGCGACGTAGTGCGGGCCCTGGAGCCCGCCCGCGTCGCCGCCCGCGCAGTACAGCCCCGGCACCCGCGCGCCGTCGCGGTCCAGCACCCGGCCCCACGCGTCGACCTTCACGCCCCCGAGCGTGAACGTGATCGTCGGCTGGAACTCGACCGCCCAGAACGGCGCCTCGCGCAGCTGGTTCGGACCGCTGTATCCCTCGAGCGTCTCGCGCAACGCGGCGGCGTCGACGCCCCACTCCCCCACATGCCCGATCAGCTCGTCGACCGTCGGCGCCGACACGATCCGGGCGCCCAGCGACCGCGCGTGCTCGAAGCGATCGATCACCTGCCCGTGCGGGTACGGCGCGCTGACCACCCGCACGCGGCGCACGGCGTCGTCGCACAGCAGCACGCCGCGCGCGCCCGGCTGGCGCAGCGTCAGCTGGTTGGCGACCTCGTCGCCCAGCGCCTCGTCGTGGTACCGGCGTCCCAGCCGGTTGACGAGGATGCACCACTTCGAGTGGTACTGGGCGAGCGGCAGGTAGCTGGACGGCTCGAAGGAGGTCAGCGGCGACGCGACGGTGTGCCCGTAGAACGTGCCCAACCCCGCCGACGCGGCCCCACCGGCATCGCGCGCCATGCGAAACCCGTCGCCCACGGACCACGGATTCGAGCGCACGAGCACGCGATCGGCGTCCCACCCGAGGAACGTCTTGACCAGTTCGCGGTCGCCCTGGAAGCCGCCCGTGGCGAGCAGCACGGCGCGGGCGCGGATCTCCTCACCGCCGACGACCGCCCCGACGACACACCCGTCCTCGACGAGCAGCGAGCGCACCGGCGCCGAGAGCCGCAGATCGTCGATCCGGGACGCCCAGTGGTCGTGCAGCGCATGGATGTCGGTGCGGTAGGCGACGCCGAAGCCGAGGTGCTCGGTCCAGCGCTCCGTGATCGGCACGCCGGCGTCGCGCGCGGCGGCCACGGCGGGTTCGAAGCCCTCGACCAGCACCCGCCCGAGGTCCGGATCGCCGTCGGGCAGCAGCGAGGTCAGCGTGGGGACGTCCGGCGCGGTCCAGAGAATCCCCGCGGAAAAGTAGGCTGAACCGCCATACCGTCCGGCCTTCTCACATACGATCGCGGAGAGCCCACGCGCGGCCGCGGCCGCACCCGCGGCCAGCCCCGCCTGTCCCCCGCCCACGACGAGAAGATCGATCACGTGCCCACCTCCGTAACGTAACCGCCGTGGCGTCTCTCAGCGACATCTCCCGGCACGCGGGCGTCTCGATCGCCACGTGCTCGCGCGTCCTCAACGGCTCGGCCCATCCGGTGTCCGAAGCGACCCGCACGCGCGTGCTCAACGCGGCGCAGGAGCTCGGGTACGCGCCGTCCGCGCTCGCCCGTGCCCTCGTGACCCGCTCGAGCCGGATCATCGGCGTGATCGTGGGCGACATCGTCGACCCGTACTTCGCCGAGATCGCCCGCGGCGTGGAGGAGGTCGGCGCCGACCTCGGGTACCTGACGATGGTGTGCAGCGCCGAGGTGGGCAGCGACGCCGAGCTCGGCCACCTCCGGCAGTTGCGCGACTACCACGCCGCCGGGATCGTCTTCGCGGCGTCCGGCCGCGCCAACGACCCGAGCGCGCTCGAGCTGGGCGAGGCGGTCGTCGACGCGCGCGAACGCGGATCGGTGATCGTCGCGCTCGCGCAACGCGACTTCGACGCGCCCACGATCGTCTTCGACAACGAGGCGGCGACCCACGACATCACGGCCTACGTGAAGAGCCTCGGCCACGAGCGCGTCACGTTCGTCGAGGGCCCGGCGGGGCTGCACACGAGCGCGCTGCGGCTCAAAGGCTTCCAGCGGGCGGGCGGGACGGACAAGATCGTCGGCGGCTTCTCCTACGAGGATGGCGTCCGCGCGGCGGACACGCTGCTGGGGCGCGACCGGCTGCCCGACGCCATCGTCGCCGCCAACGACGAGGCCGCGATCGGCGTGCTCATGCGTCTGCGCGACCGCGGCGTCGACGTGCCGGGCCAGGTCTCGGTCGCGGGCATCGACGACGTCCGCACCGCGCACTTCGTCGGCCTGACGACGGTCAGCGTCCCGCTGCACGAGATGGGCAAGCGAGCGGCGCACACCGTGCTCGGCGGTTACAACGCCGAGGACGTGGTGCTGGCGCACAAGGTCGTGCCGCGCGCCACGACCGCGCCGCGGAGCTAGAGCACGCATCGCTCGAAGCGCTCGACCGTCAGCCGCATCAGCTCGGCGCGGGGCAGGTCCCAGATCGCCGGGTTGAGGATCTCGACCTCGATCGGGCCGCAGTAGCCCGCGGCCTCGATCATCGCGCTGAAGCCGTGCAGGTCGATGATGCCGTCGCCCATCATGCCGCGCTCCAGCAGGGTGTGGGAGGTCTCGCGAAGCCAGTCGTTGACGTGGTAGCCGACGATCCGGCCGGCGGCGCGGGCGACCTGCTCGGGCAGCGACGCGTCCCAGAACGTGTGGTAGACGTCGATGACGACGCCGACGCCGGGGTCGCCGATCCGCTCGGCGATGTCGAGCGCGTTGCCGAGCGAGGTGATCGCCGAGCGCTCGCCGATCATCATCGGGTGCAGCGGCTCGATCCCCAGCCGGACGCCGAGCTCGTTGGCGTGCGGGAGGAGCTTCTCGATGCCACGCCGGATCGTGTCGCGCGCCTGCGCCAGGTCCTTGGTGGCCGGCGGGCCGCAGACGAGCACGAGCGCGTCGGTCCCGAGCGCCGCGGCCTCCTCGACCGCGCGCCGGTTGTCGGCGTCGGCGTCCTCGGCGGCGAAGAACCCGCCGCGGCACAGCGACGAGACCTTCAGGCCGGCGGCGTCGATCCGCTTGCGCGCGTCCTCGACCCCGATCTCCGCGACCTTGTGCCGCCATGGCCCGATCCACTCGATGCCATGCTCGGCGCACGCGTCAATGACCTCGGCCAACGGCCAGCGGTCCGCGGTCATCGAGTTGAAGGAGAGCCGGGAGCTCAATTGACGCCTGCCAGAGCCAGCACGTGGCGCATGCGTTCGCTCGCGAGCTCCGGGTCGCGCAGCAGGCCGGCCCGGTCGGCGAGGACGAACAGCTCGGCCAGGTGCAGCACGCTGCGCCCGCTCTCCAGCCCGCCGACCATGCGGAAGTGCTGCTGGTGGCCGTTGAGGAAGGCGAGGTAGACGACGCCCGTCTTGTAGTACTGGGTGGGCGGGGCGAAGATGTGGCGCGAGAGTGGCACCGTCGGTGCCAGCAGCTCGTCGTAGCGCGCGGTGTCACCCTCGTCGAGCGCGTGCATCGCCGCCGCGGCGGCGGGCGCGATGGCGTCGAAGATGCCGAGCAGCGCGTGGCTGCCGCTCGCGATCAGCTGCGGGTAGTTGAAGTCGTCGCCCGTGTACATCTTCACGCCCGCGGGCAGCCGCTCGCGCAGCGCGATCTCCTTGTCCGCGTCCAGCAGCGAGATCTTGATGCCGTCGACCTTCTCGACGTGCGCGTCGATGATCGACACCACCACGTCCAGCGCATCCTCGAACACGCGCGAACCCCAGTATCCGGCGAGCAGCGGGTCGAACATGTCGCCGAGCCAGTGCAGGATCACGGGCGCAGAGGCGGCGTCCAGCAGCTCGCCGTAGATGTTCCGGTAGTCGTCGGCGGACGAGGCGGCCGCGCAGAGCGCCCGCGACGCCATCAGGATCACCGGCGCGCCCTCGCCCTCGATGAACTCGAGCTGCTCCGTGTACGCGCGGCGCACGTCGTCGAGCGTCGCCGGGCCGGCCGGAAGCTGGTCCGTGCCCGCCCCCGCCGCCAGTTGCCCGCCGACGGCCTTGGCCTCGGCGACGCTGCGCCGGATCAGCTCCTGCGTCGCGGCCCAGTCCAGCCCCATCCCCCGCTGGGCGGTGTCCATCGCCTCCGCCACGCGCAGCCCGTGCGCCCACAGGTGGCGGCGGAAGTGCAGCGTCGTCTCCCAGTCCAGCTGCGCGGGACCGGTCGGGTCGCCGCCGGCCAGCGGATCGGCGACGACGTGCGCGGCGGCGAAGCAGACCCGTGAGCGCGGCTCGGCGCCGAGCACCGGCAGCGGCTCCCGAGCGACCGGCTCGTAGGGCTCCAGGACGCCGCCGGCGCGCGGCAGCACGAGGGCGCTCATAGCGTCAGCTCCGGCACGTCGACCCAGCGACGCTCGCGCCACGACTGCTCGCCGAGCTCGTACAGCTGCACGCCACGCGCGCCCTCGACGAAGTCCCAGCGGAACGGCTCGTCGAGCACCACGTGGCGCAGGAACGCCTCCCACTGGAGCTTGAAGCCGTTCTCGGGCGGCTCGACGACCGGCACGTCGGTCCACGAGGCGCGATGGTCGACGGGGTCCGGCAGGTCCGGGTTCCAGACCGACTTGGGCGTGGTCACCGCGGACTGCACCTTGCAGTCGCGCAGGCCGGCGACCGCGCTTCCCTGCGTCCCGTCCACCTGCAGCTCGAACAGCTCGTCGCGGTTGACCCGCACGCACCAGGACGAGTTCATCTGCACGATCAGCCCGCCGTCGAACTGGAACATCGCGTACGCGGCGTCCTCGGCGGTCGCCTCATACGGCTCGCCTGCCTCGTCGATCCGTTCGGGAATGTGCGTGGCGCCAACAGCGCAGACCGATCGAACAGGTCCGAACACGTTGTCCAGCACGTAGCGCCAGTGCGGGAACATGTCGCTGATGATGCCGCCGCCGTCGGCGGTGCGGTAGTTCCACGACGGGCGCTGCGGCTTCGGGTCCGGGCCCGGATAGACCCAGTAGCCGAACTCGCCGCGCGCGGCGATGATCCGGCCGAAGAAGCCCGACTCGACCAGGCGGCGGAGCTTGATCAGACCCGGCAGGAAGAGCTTGTCCTGCACGACGCCGACCTTGACGCCGCGATCCCGCGCGGCCCGCGCGAGCGACAGCGCGCTGGCCACGTCGGGCGTGACCGGCTTCTCGCAGTAGATGTGCTTGCCGGCCGCGATCGCGGCCTCGACGGCGGGCGGGCGCGCCGATGTCAGCTGCGCGTCGAAGTAGATCTCGTACGCCGGCTCGGCCAGCAGGGCGTCCAGGTCGGTCGACCACTTCTCCAGTCCATGCGCCGACGCCAGCGCCGCGAGCTTCGCCTCGCTGCGCCCGACGAGCACCGGCTCGGGCCAGATCACGTCCCCGTTGCCGTTGATGGGCAGCCCGCCCTGCTCGCGCAGCGCGAGGATCGACCGGATGAGGTGCTGGTTCATCCCCATCCGCCCGGTGACACCGTTCATGATGATTCCAACGACGCGCTGCGCCACAGTTCTCCCCCATGGAAAGCGTTTGCCACGAGGCAATGTAACGCGGACCCGCCCAAAAGAAAAGGCGGCCGCCCTGACCAGGGACGACCGCCTCTTCGAATCTAAAGCCCACCTAAGGGGTCAGACCCCTTAGGCGAGCTTTAGGTTTGCCCTAGCGGATCGCGAGCGTGATCGTGCGCGTCGACTGCTTCGCCGACTTGCCGTTCGCGCGCAGGCTCACGCCGAGCGTGACCTTCACGGACCCCTTGGCCTTCTTCAGTGCGCGCTTGACCGCCGCAGACGGCTTCAGCGTCACGGACTTCGCGCCGGCGGTGGTGAACTTCACCTTGCCGGACGCCAGCGTGGTCTTCTTCAGACCCAGCTTCTTGGCGACCGCCTTGGAGACCGTCAGGGTCGCCGTGCCGGTCATCGCCTCGGTGGCCGTGACCTTGACCGCGAGGCCGCTCTTGGAGAACGCGGCGATCGTGGTCTTGTTGGTCTTGGCCACGCCGAACCACGGCTCGACCGCGGGCGCCGGGGTGACCTCGTCGGCCTTGACGTTCGGAGCCGGCGCCGCCTGGGCCGCCGTCACTGTGACCGTCGTGGTCGCGGTCGTCACCGCACCGCGGCGATCCTGGACCCGCAGCGTGACCGTGTAGGTACCGGCCGCCGTGAACGTGTGGACCGGGTTGGCGTCGGCCGAGCCGCCGCCGTCGCCGAAGTTCCACGCGATCGACAGGCCGTCCTCGTCGTCGGACACCTGCGAGCTGAACTGCACCCGCAGCGGAGCCGTGCCGGAGATCGGATCGCTGGTGATCTTCACCGTCGGCGCGGCGTTGGCCGTCGCGGTCACGTTGACCGCGATCGTCTTGGTCGCCTTGGCACCGTGCGGATCGGTGACCGTCAGGACGACGTTGTAGGAGCCCACACGCGGGAACTTGTGCGTGAGCGTCTCACCCGTGCCCTTGGCCGAGCCGTCGGCGAAGTCCCACTCGTAGGTGAGCTTCTCCTTCTCCGGATCCGTCGCGCGGGCGCTGAACTGGTACGTCAGCTCGTCCACGGCGAACGGGGTGCCGGTCTCCTCGATCGTCGGGGCCTGGTTGCCCGCCGGATCGGTGACCGTGATGGTGATGTTCTTCTGCGCGGTGGCGCCCGAGGCGTCCTCGACCGTGACCTTCGCGGTGTAGGTGCCCTTCGCGCCGTACGTGTGCGTGGGGTTCTGCTCGAACGACTTGCCGCCGTCGCCGAAGTCCCACGCGTACAGCAGCTTGCTGCTGTCGCCGTCCGGATCGGTGCCGGTCGCGGTGAACGCCACGGTCAGGCGGGCGGGCCCGCTGGTGACGTTGGCGCTCGCCTCGACGGTCGGCGCCTGGACGCCGGCCTTCGTGACCACGACCGTGACCTCCTTGGAGGCCGTCTCGCCCTGGCCGTCGGTGGCCGTGACCTTGCCGATGTAGGTGCCCGGCTTGGTGAACGTGCGCGTGACGCCGCGGCCGAGGAACGAGCCGTCCGCGAACTCCCACTTGTACGTCAGCTCGCTGCCGTCGGGGTCATAGCCCGAGGCCGAGAACCGCGTCTGCAGCGGGGCCACGCCGTTGGCCGGATCGGCGAACGCCTCGATGACCGGGGTGCCCGGCTCCGGGATGTCGATGCCGAACGCGACCGACTTGGTGGCCTCGGCGTTGCCCGCCTTGTCCACCGAGCGGTACTCGACGGTGTGCTGACCCTCGGCCGAGACCGTGGCCTGCGAGGTGAACGGGTTCGTGCCGGCCGTGTTGGTGGCCTTCACCCAGTCGCCCTGCGTGGCATCGGTCTTGACGCGGTACTCCGTGTAGTCGACGCCGGACGGCGCGTTGCCGGCCGGAGCGGCGGACACGGTGAGCGTGCCGAGCATCGCGGCGTGGATCGTGCACTGGAACGTGTACGTGCCCGCCTCGGTCACGACCTTCGTGGCGGAGTTGCCACCCGGGAACGTGATGTCCGCGACCTGGTTGGCCGCGCTCGGGCTGCCGCCCGCCTTGTACAGGTACGCGTTGTGCGGGAACGTCGCCGTCGCTTCGGGGAAGTTGAAGCGGACGGTGTCACCGACGATCGCCGTCAGCGACGTCGGGTCCCACTGATCGCCGGAGGCGCTGATGTTGACCGTCTTCGGAGCGGGGCCGCCCTCGGACGGGTCCTCGGCCGAGAACTTGACCGTGACCGGGCCGCTGTACGTCCGGCCGGCGCCCGGCGCGGCCGGGTCCAGCGTCGACGTGGTGACCGGAGCCAGGTGGTCGTTGATCCGGGCCTTGATGGTGAACGTGACCGTCTTGGCCGTCTCGACGTTGCCGGCGGCATCCGTCGAGCGGTAGTCGATCGAGTACGCGCCGGCCGCCGTGAAGGACGGCTTGTTGGCCGGGTCGTACGTCACCCACTCGGCCGCGGCCGCGTTGGCGACGAACTTGGCCGCGCCGAACGCGCCGAACGCGGTCGGCGAGTTGACCATGTACTCGCTCTTGGCCACGCCGGAGGTGGCATCGGTCGCGGCCAGCGTCAGCTGGACGGGGCCGTCGTAGGTGCCACCCGGGCCGGGCGTCGCCGGCGACAGCGTCGCGGTCGAGCTCGGCGCCACCTTGTCGACCTTGACCGTGAGGGTCTTGGTCGCCTCGGTGTTGTTGTTCTTGTCGACCGAGCGGTACTCGATCGTGTGCGTGCCGGCCGTCGTGACGGCGATCGGCGCGGTGTAGGCGGCGAAGGCGCCGCCGTCGACCTTGTACTCGGTCTTGTCGACGCCCGAGCCACCCTGGTTGTCCGTGGCCGCGAGGGTCACGTTGACGTCCGAGGTGAACCAGCCGTTGGTGCCGTTCGGAGCGGCCGGAGCCGTCGTCGCGGTGGTGGTCGGAGCCGTGGTGTCGGCGCCGGTCGGGCAGTTGTCCGGGGTGACCCGGAAGTAGTCGACGTGGGCGATGGCCGGGACGCCGTTGGACGGGAACGTGCCGCCCGCGGGCCAGTTGTCTTGGGCGATCAGGCCGATGCGCGAGCCGACGGCGTCACGCCGCGCGCCGCTCGACGGGTTCAGGTCCAGGTTCCCGGTGATGCTCGGGAAGTTGACCCAGTCGGCGTTGGCCGCCGAGGCCGGGGCGATGACCTGGTACTGCGCCTGAACGGTGTTGGCGCCGTTGGAGCGGATGTACCGCATCTTGATCGTCACCGGACCGGTGTTGGTCGGCAGGATGTTCGCGCTCGAGCCGCCGGTGCGAGCACCCTCGGTCGAGGACGGAGCGTCCTTGGAGGACTCGACGAAGATCGCCGAGGAACCCAGGTTGTGGGTGATGGTGGAGCGGAAGAAGTTGTTGTCCCCGTTCCAGACCACCAGGCCCACGTTCTGCCAGCCGCCGCGGAACTGCACGGTGAACTGCGTCTCCGCGGTCCAGTTCGTGCCCAGAGCGGGCAGGTCCTGGCCGAGGAAGTTGATCGGACCGACCGACGTGGTCGCGGCGGCGTCGATCTCGAGGTCGTTCGTCGGCAGGTGCAGCTGGCCGCCGGAGACCGTCGGCGCGAGCGGGCCCGTGGTGGGCGTGCCGCCGTTGCGCGTGTGACGGATCCAGCGCGGCAGGATGTCCGTGCCGTCGAACTCGTCGGAGCGATCGCAGACCGGGAGCTGCACCTTGAACGTGACCGACTTGGTCGTCTCGGTGTTGGCCGCCTTGTCCGTCGAGCGGAACTCGACGAGGTGCGTGCCGGAGCTCGAGATGTTGATCGAGTTCACGAACGGGTTGTCGCCGGCGCTGTTGTTCAGCGTCGTCCAGTTGCCCGCGGTGCCGTTGGTGGTGATGCGGTACTCGGTCTTGTCGACGCCGGACGCGTTGGTGCCGGTGTCGGCGGCCGAGAAGTTCACCTTGACCGCGCGGTCGTACGTGTCGCCGGTCGCCGGGGCGGCCGGGTCGAGCGTCGCCGTCGTGGCCGGGGCGTCGGTCTCGCAGGTGAGCGGATCCGGGGTGACCCGGAAGTAGTTGACGTCGACCGTGCCGGGCGTGCCGCTGTACGGGTAGGTGCCCGTGGTGCCCGGGAAGTTCGACTGGGTGATGATGCCGATGCGCGAGCCGGTGGCGTCACGACGCGCGCCACCCGACGGGTTCAGGTCCAGGAAGGTGGAGCTGCCGCCGAAGTTCGCCCAATCCGCCATCGCCAGGTTGGCCGGAGCCATGACGCGGTACTGCGACGTGACGGTGTTGGAGCCGCTGGCGCGGACGTAGCGCATGCGGATCGTGATCGGGTCGTTCTTGTTCGGCGCGATCGTGATGTTGCTGCCGGCCTGAGAGCGGGCGCCCTCGGTCGTCGTCGGGTTGTCCTTGGACTGCTCGACGTAGATGTTGCCGGCGGACAGGCTGTGCGTGATCGAGGAACGGAAGAAGTTGTTGTCGCCGTTCCAGACGATCAGGCCGGTGTTCTGCCAACCACCGGTGTACTTGACCGTGAACTCGGTCTCGGCGGTCCACGCCGAGCCGAGCGCCGCCAGGTCCTGGCCGATGAAGTTCACCGGGCCGACCGACGTCGCGGCCGCGGCCGCGTCGAGCTCGAAGTCCGCCGTCGGCATGTGCAGCTGGCCGTCGGAGAACGTGAAGGCGGTCAGCGGCGAGCCGCCGTTGCGCGTGTGGCGCTGCCACTGCGCACCGAGGGAGGTGCCGTTGAACTCGTCCGAGCGGGCCGAGGTGCAGCCGGCGCCCGTGATGATCTTGAACGTGATCGTCTTGACCGTCGAGACGTTGGCGACCTTGTCGGTCGCGCGGTAGTCGACGGTGTAGTCGCCGGCCGAGTTGAAGGCGACCGGAGCGGAGTAGACCGTGTACGCGCCGCCGTTGACGCGGTACTCGATCTTGTCGACGCCGGAGCCCGTCGCGTCATCGGTCGCCGTGATGGCGAGCGACGTCGAGCCGACGAAGATGCCGCGCTGGTCGACGGCGCCCGTCGTGGTGGCCGTGGCCGTCGGGGCGGTCTCGTCGTGGATCTCGAGGACCTCGAAGTCGGTCGTCTTGACGGCCGAGACGTTGTCCTTGGCGTCCGTCGCGCGGAACTCGATCGTGTACTTCTTCGCCGCCGTGAAGTCGACGGCCGCGGTATAGGGCTTCCAGTCGGTCGTGCCCGCTTCGCGGTACTCGATCGTCTTGACGCCCGCGCAGCCTGAGTCGGTGGCGGTGAGCCTGAGCGTGGCCTTGTTGACGAACGTGTTCGCCTGGCCCGGGTACGCCTGGCCGGTGACGTCGGCGACCGCGGTCGGGGCGGCCGTGTCCGTCAGGCACTCGTCCTGCACGTTGAACGAGATCTTCACGATCTGCGTCTGGTTGGAGGCGCTCGTGTTCGAGCGGCAGCAGCCGACCGAGAAGCGGGCCATGTAGAGCTCGCCGTCCGGGGCGAACTGCGTGCCGATCACGAGGCTCGAGTTGGCGCTGTTCGGGTTGACGCCGCCGTTGTACGGGAGCCAGTCCTGGACCCGCAGCATCTGGTTGTTGTCCTTGCGCATCCGGACTTCCTTCCAGAAGCCGGTGTTGTCGCCGCGGTTGTTGATGAACCAGGAGCCGTCGTAGTAGCGCGGGAACGCGCCCTGGCCGGCGCTGGCCTGGTCGTAGCGGTAGATCGGGCCGGTGATCGGCTGCATGCCGCCGGCGCTGAGGTCGCCGTAGTCAGCCGTGCTCTGGCCGCCCGAGGCGCCCGCGTACTTCTTCCAGATCGTCGCCGGGATCGGCTTTGGCAGCGTGTCCAAGCCGTCGAACGTCGGATCGACCGGGGTCTGGCCGTCCGGCGCGTAGCGGATGTCGGACGGGATCGTCGCGGTCGAGCAGTCGTACTGCTGGCCCGTCGACTGGCCCGTCGCGTAGTTCCAGCGGTAGTTCGTGTTCGCCGGCGACTGGTCGCCCATGCAGAACGGCCAACCGAAGTTGCCGGCCTTGTTGATCAGGTTCCACTCGCAGATGCCGGCCGGCGAGCGGTTGGCACCGTTGGCGTTGTTGTCGTGGCAGTACTCGCCCATGCCGATGATGCCCGGGTTGGCCGGGTCGGTGTGGACGGTGAACGGCTGCCGGAAGCCCATCGCGTAGATCTCGGGACGGGTCTTGGCGGTGCCGACCGGGAACAGGTTGCCCGTCGGGATCGAGTACGTGGCATCGACGCCCGGATCGGTGTTCGCCGGGATGTCGCCCTGCTTGGGCGTGATGCGGATGATCTTGCCGCGGAGGTCGGCGGTGTTGGCCGACGTCTTGCGGGCGTCCCAGCGCTCCTTGGCGCGGTAGTCCAGCGGCGTGTAGCCGTTGTGGCCGGAGGCGTTGGGCGACACGTCGTCGCCGACGCCGAGGTACAGGTTGCCGGCCGAGTCGAAGTCGAGGCCGGCGCCGCCCACGTGGCCGGGGCCGGAGTCGGTCGGGCCGCCCGCGAAGCCGGAGGGCGAGCCGGAGATCTTGGCCTTGGGGACGCGCAGGATCACGCGCTCGGAGTTGGGCTCGGCGGCGGTGCCGTCGGCCGTCAGCGTCCAGCGGCTGATCTGGTTGTAGCCGACGACCTGGACGTTGCCCGTCATGGGCCAGTCGGGGTTGCGCGGCGAGTAGTAGACGAAGATGTTGCGCTTGTTCGGGTCAGTCAGGTCGAAGCCCGGCTGCAGGCTCATGCCGAGGACGCCGTCCTCGGAGTTGCCGTGATCCGCGCGCGTCGGGATCGTGATGACGGTGGTCTTGTTCCCCGCGGGCTTGAGCGGGTCGTACATCTTCACGTAGCCCTCGGAGGTCAGGCTGATCGGGTTGCCGATCTCGGACCAGTAGACCTTGCCGTCCTTGGCGACATCGATGCCGATCGGGTTGTTGGCATCGGGCACGACGACCGTGCGGGTGAACGAGGACCAGACCGTGCCCGAGCAGTCGGACTTGCGGCCCTCGCCGGCGACCCAGCGGACGCCGCCCACGATCATCTTCACGAAGTTGTTGTCGCCGCCGTTGGCGGTGTAGGACGCGCCGAAGTGGCCCATCGACGTGACCCAGGTGCGGCCGTCGCGGTAGCTCTTGGGCGTGCCCGTGTTGTCGTTGACGTTGTCGCCGTCGTAGAGCTTGCACCACGTGACCGGGTGGTCCTGGCCCATGGCGTTGCCGCCCGGCGTGTAGGTCCGCTCGTCGAGCGTGGCGAGCACGTGGTGGTCGCCGCGGACGTTGCGGTTGAAGTTGTAGTGCTCGTCACCGAACGTGAACGTGTCCGGCAGGTCGCGCGTCGACAGGTGGTTGTGGTCCTCCACCTGGACGGTCGCGACGTTGTTGAGGTCGGTGGCGGCGTGGCCCTTCATCGTCGAGCCGACGACGGAGTTGGCGTTGTTGCCGTCCCACCAGTTCCACGTCTCCTGCAGCGTGCCCTGATCGGTCGCGTTGTGGATGCCGGCGATGCCACCGCCGTTCTGGATGTACTTGATGATGGACGCCTTCTGGGCGTCCGACCACAAGGGGCCGGGCGGCCCGGCCGAAGCGTTCAATAGAACGATCGCGTCATACCGAGCGAGGTTGTCGTCGGTGAAGATGCGCGGGTTCTTGTTGGCGTTGTCGCAGTTGTTCGCGCCGCCGCCGTTATTGGTGCAGTCCTCCCAGTCGACCGTGTAACCGGCGGCCTCGAGCGCCGCCTGGACGACGGGGCGACCGCCGTTGATGCCATCGGTGTGACGGAAGCCGGTCGTGCCCGTATAGAGCAGCAGGCGCTTGGTCTGCGTGCCCTGCGCCTGAGCGGCGGAGGGGGCGAGCACTGCCGTCAACAGCGTCGCGATTGCCAGACACCACAACAGAACGACACGCCGCGCAGGCATGCCGAACGACCCTCGGTGAACCATCCGAAAAACTCCTCCTCCCGGGGAATCCATTCCCTCTCCCCCGGTTTCGCTGACTTACGTATTCCGTACGACAGAAACCCAGTTAGGCAGCACTCCGACCGTCAAGCTACGTCCTTTAGCTAACGATGTCAAGAGCTTTTGCTCGTTTGTGCTACACAAGTTCAGGCTTTGAGGGCCACCAATTGCGTTCTCCGAGGAGAATTGCGATGGAAGGCACCAAAAGTGCCCGCACGAGGAACGTGTCCGCGAGCAGGCCGAGCGCGACGACGAATCCCACCTGGAACAGCGATTCCAGCGGCAGCGCCATCAGGACGCTGAACGTCGCGGCGAGCACCAGACCGGCGCTCGTGATCACGCCGCCGGTCCGCTCGAGGGCGGACACGACGGCGGCTTTTGTCGAATCCTGTCGCGCGCGCTCCTCCCGGATGCGCGCGAGCAGGAAGACGTTGTAGTCGACCCCGAGGGCGACCAGGAAGATGAACGCGAACTGCTCGAGGCTCTCGTCGGAGGCCGGCTGGCCCATGACGTGCGTGAAGACGAGCGAGCTCACGCCCAGCGCGAAACCGTAGGACAGGATCACGGTCGCGACGACGTAAAGCGGCATGACCACCGCGCGCAGGAGCACGGCGAGAATGACCAGGATGAGCGCGAGGCCGATCGGGACGATGAGCCGCGTGTCGCGGCGCAGCGCCTGCTGGGTGTCGTAGGCCTCGGGGACCTCCCCGCCCAGGAGCACGGGCCTGCCACCCGCCGCCGCGCGCGCGGCGCGGCGGAGTCCCGGTACGGAGTCGGTCGCCTCATCTGAGAAAGGATTCATCTTCAGATAGGCGCTGGCCAAGGCTAGTTGCGACTCCTGGCCGTTCGGGGGAAGCGAGCCCGCCGAGAGGTACGCCTCTTGGACAGGTGTCGTCAGTCCATCCGTCAATTTGGCCAGCACGGCTTCCCGTGCGCCGTACGGCATGACGACGTTGATCGGGGCGGCGCGCCCCGGGATGAAGCGGTCGGTGATCAGCTGCTCGCCGGCGACCGATTGCGGTGGGGTGCGGAAGGCCTCCGAGAAGTCCAGCGGCTCGCGACCGCCCACCGCGCCGAGCGCGCCGAGGAGCAGGATCGCGGTGACCGAGCCCGCCGTCACCTTCGGGTGACGGGCGACCAACGCGCCCACGCGACGCCACATCCGGCTCGGCGGCCGAGCCTCGACCTCGACCTGAGGCACAGCCGGCCAGAACGACCGCCGGCCGAGCGTGCCGAGGATCGCGGGCAGCAGCGTCAGCCCGGCGGCGACCATCACGACGATGCCGAGCGCGAGGATCGGGCCCATCTCGCGGGTGGCATTGAAGTCGGCGACCGCCAGGACGAGCATCGCCACGACGACGATCGCGCCCGCGCTGAGGATCGCGGGCCCGGTGCGCTCGGTGGCGGCACCCATCGCCGCGCCGACGTCCTGCGTCCGGCGCAGCTCGTCGCGTAAGCGGGCGACGATCAGCAGGCAGTAGTCCGTCCCCGCGCCGAACATCAGCACGATCAGGATCGCGGTCGTCTGGCCGCTGACCGATGTCACGCCGGCCTCGACGAGCATGTACGTCAGGCCGCCGGCGACGACGTAGGCGATCCCGACGACCACCAGCGGGACCAGCGCCACCAGCGGTGAGCGGTAGATCGCCAGCAGCAGCAGGACGAGCACGCTGCAGGTCACGATCAGCAGCTTGTCGTCGATCGTCTTGACCGCCTCCGAGCGGTCGGCCTCGAAGCCGACCTCGCCCGTGACATAGGCGCGCAGCCCGGTCTTGTCGCCGGTGGGCGGAGGCACGATCTTGCGGATCGTGTCGACCGCCACCTCGGCGGCGGGCGTGCTGTCGTCGGTCATCAGCGCCGTCGCCAGGCCGACGCTCGCGTCGGAGGACGTGAGCAGGCCCGGGCCGCCGGGGCTGAGGTCGAGCGGGTCGGTCTTGCCGCAGCCGAGCCCGTACGGCGTCCCGACGAGCTTCAGGCTCGGGATCGCCCGCGAGGCGCAGATCCGCCGCGCGTCGCTGACCATCCGGTCGTGGTCGGGCGACTGCAGCCCGCCGTCGCGGAAGTAGGCGATCACCGCGGCGCTCTCCGAGCCCGCGCGGAAGCGGGCGTCGATCGTGCGCTTGGCCTTCAGCGACTCCGAGCCGCGCACCATGAAGGTGTCGCTCTCGTCGGCCGCGCGGCCCTGCAACGGACCCTGGAGCGGGACCATCGCGGCCGCCAACAGAAGCCACGCGCCGATGACCACCCAGCGCGAACGTGCACTCGCCGCCAGCGAGGACAGCGACTGCAGCATCGGCTAGATGCCGCCGCCGACGCCTTCGATCTGGGTCACCGCGTCGTTCTCGGTGTAGACGTAGATCAGCTTCGGGTTGAGCTCGATCGGCACGGGCTGGCCGGCGCCGTCCTTGACCGACACGACGATGTCACAGCCCTTCGCGCTCGCCTTGCTGCGGGCGTCGTCAAGCTTGAGACCTATCAATTCGGCGGTGTCGAACGCGTTCTTGGCGGGCCTATACTCGGGCTCACCGCCGGCGCTGGTCGCGCCAGTGGGTTCGAGCGGGCAGCGGATCGCGGTCAGATCGGCGCCCTTATTCGGTTTCTTCTCCTCCTCACCGCCTCGGGCCGCAATGGCGATGCTCGCGATGGCGAGCACGGCCACGGCCACGAGGGTGAGCAACCACCTCGTCCTCACAGCGACCGGAAGCTAGCACCTTGATCGCACGATGACAACGACCTTCTGGACATATAGACGTGGACTTTGGTCAACTATGTGTGGTAACTTCGCCGACGATCGGCCTAAGAGGAGAGGATGAACACCGGTTTTCGTAAGCGTCGCCGCGGCATCCTCGCGGCGACTTCAACGCTCGTCGTCGCGGCAGGGATCGCCGCCGCGAGCGTCGCGGGTGCTGCGCAGGACACGACGATCTTCGCGTCCGACAACGGCGGCAACTGCTTCACCACGACTCCGGGCGGCGCGCCGTGCGGGGCGGGCGGGCCTGTCGACATCACGATCGAGACGGGTGACACCGTCACCTGGGACTTCCGGACCGGCACGAACCTGCACAACATCGCCGCCGCCGACAAGGACGCGTCCAACCCGCCGGACGCGGACTGGAACAAGTTCAAGCCCGTGCTCTACCACAACCCGGGCGAGGGCGTCGACACCTACACCTTCGGCAAGCCCGGCGTCTACAAGTACGTCTGCCAGCTGCACGCCACCGCGATGCACGGCACGATCACGGTCGAGGGCGACCCGGTCGAGACCGCCACGCCGACGGCCACCGCGACCGCGACGGCCACGCCGACGTTCTCCGCGACGGCGACCCCGACGGCGACCGCGTCGGCGAGCCCGACCGCCACGCCGGACGATCACACCTCGACGCCAGCTCCCGGGCACACCTCGGCGAAGGACTCCGAGGCGCCGCGCCTGCAGCGTGCGAGCGTGAAGAAGGTCGCAACCGGCGCCCAGCTGCGCTTCTGGCTGTCCGAGCCGGCCACGGTCACGATCGATTTCGTGCGCAAGGGTGCGAAGTCGTCCACGACGTCGGCCGTCGTCCAGGCGCCCGCCGGGACGCGCACGTTCGTCCTGCGCACCCGCGCGCTGCGCAAGGGCACTTACACCGTCACGCTCTCGCCCACCGACGCGATGGGCAACAAGGGCCCACGCGGGGTCAAGATCCTGAAGGTCGCGAAGTGAGCCCGTTCCGCGCACCCGCCGACGCCTGGTCGCGGCGCGACTTCATGGTCAACGGCTTCGGCTCGCTCGCGCTGCTGTGCACGGTCGCCGCGCCGGGCAGGCTGCGTGGCAAGGCCGAGGTGACATCGGCCGCGCTGCGGTCCCAGGCGCGCTCGCCGTTCGAGCCCTTCCAGCGCGACCTGCCACGGATCCCGGACCTGCTGCCGACGACGTCCTCGCGCGCGCGGGATACTTACGAGATCGCGATCCGCGAGGGCATGGCCGAGATCCTGCCCGGGTTCCAGACCCCGATCTACGGCTACGAGGGGATCTACCCCGGGCCCACGATCCGGGCGCGCAAGGGCCGCGAGGCCGTCGTGCGGCAGAAGAACACGCTGCCGTTCGAGACCAACGTGCACCTGCACGGCGGGTACGTCCCCGCCGCCCACGACGGGCATCCGATGGATGTCATCTCGGCCGGCGGGACGTTCGACTACCACTACCCGAACCAGCAGGACGCGGCGTCGATGTGGTACCACGACCACGCGCACGGCCGCACCGCGCACACGCTCTACTACGGCCTGCTCGCGATGTACGTGCTCGAGGACGACCTCGAGACCCAGCTCGGCCTTCCGCAGGGCGAGTACGACGTGCCGATCGTGATCGCCGACCACGCCTTCAACAAGGACGGGTCGTTCCGCTACGAGGAGAACGTCGACCTCGGCTTCCGCGGTGACACGATCCTGGTCAACGGCGCGGTCTCCCCGCGGATGAAGGTGCAGCGGCGCAAGTACCGGCTGCGCTTCCTCAACGCGTCCAACGCCCGCTCCTACTCGCTCAAGCTCGGCAACGGGCGCCCGATGCTGCAGGTCGCCGGTGACGGCGGGCTGCTGTCCAAGCCGGTGACGCGGACGAAGATCCCGTTCCACCCGGCCGAGCGCATCGATCTCGTGCTCGACTTCTCGGCGTACGGCCCCGGCGAGCAGCTCGTGCTCAGCAACGCCGACGGGCTCGGCGGGACGGCACCGATCATGCGCTTCGACGTCGAGGGCGGGCGGACGAGCGAGGACTTCACGGTGCCGTCGCGGATGCGCGAGCCGGAGCGCCTGCCGGTCGCGAACGCCCGCCGCACGTGGAACCTCGCCCTCGGCACCGCCGCGTGGCAGATCAACGGTCTCGGCTTCGATCCCAACCGGATCGACGTCCGCCCCCGCCGCGGCTCCACGGAGATCTGGACGTTCGTGAACAAGTCCCCGCGCGTGCACCCGATGCACCTGCACGGGTTCCAGTTCCGGGTGCTGGAGCGCTCGAGCGCGCCGGTCGAGGTCGCCGACAAGTCCGGCTGGAAGGACACCGTGGGCGTGTTGCCAAACGAGACCGTGACGGTGCTCGCGTGGTTCGCGCCCTACAGCGGCAAGTACGTGTTCCACTGCCACGCGCTCGAGCACGCCGACAAGGCGATGATGCTGCAGATGGAGGTCGTGTGATGCGTCTTGCCGGCCTCACCCTCGTCGCGGTCCTGGCGCTTCCCAGCGCCGCGTTCGCCGATGCCACAGTCCAGGCCACCGACGGCACCCTGCCGGACGGCAGCGACAACCGCTGGACGCCCAACGCCCTGACGATCAAGGCGGGCGAGACCGTCACCTGGTCCTTCGCCGGCACCACGATCGCCCACAACGTCAAGTCCGCCGCCGGCTGGGACCTGGTGAACGCCCCGGCGGTCGCCGGCCCGCCCGCGACCTACACGTTCACGACGCCGGGCACGTACGAGTTCTTCTGCCAGCTCCACGCGACGCCGATGCGCGGCACGATCACGGTGACCGACGCGACGGGCACCGCCCCGCCGCCTCCCCCGCCGCCGCCGCTGAGCGAGCAGCCCTTCGTCAACGACTTCCCCGGGCCGACCGTGCTCGAGGTCCGCGACACCGTCGCACCGACGCTCGACCGCGTCACCGTGACCCGCGCCCGCAAGAGCGCCAAGGTCCGCGTCCGGTTGTCCGAGGCGGGCAAGGTCGCGGTCGAGCTCACCCGCGGCAAGCTCGTCAAGCGCCGCACAGTCGAGGTCCCCAAGGGCAGCTCCTCGTTCACCGTCACCGGCCTGCGCGCGGGCACCTACCGCGTCAAGGTCAGCGCCTCCGACCTCGCGGGCAACGCCGCGAAGGCCTCGAAGCGCACCCGCATCACGATCCGCTGACGCGGCGCGGCGCGGCGTGGAGCCGCGTCGCATGGCGGTGCCGCGCGCGGTTCGGCGCCGCGCCGCGGCGTGGAGCGGCGTCGCATGGCGGTGCCGCGCGAGGTGCGGCGCCGCGCCGCGGCGTGGAGCGGTGCCGCGTGACGCGCCGCCCGCGCACGGCGCCGCGCCGTGACGCGCCGCCCGCCGCGAGTGTCGGCTCGACCCGCCGCCCCGCGGCGCGCCACGCCTCGCCAGAACGACGGAGGGCCCGCTCGCGCGGGCCCTCCAAGGCACTGCTATCGCGTGGTGGCTACGGAGTCGTCGTGGTGAGGACGAACCGGAGCGTCCGCGCGTACTGGCCTGAGACGAGGACGTCGGTGGCCTGGATCGCCTGGCTGAACTGGATGTTCGCGGTGGTGCTGGCGACCGGGGTCGCCCAGGTGGCCACCGTCCGCGGGGTGCCCGAGTTCGAGATGTTGGCGAGGGTGCCGCTGGCCTGCATGACCTGCAGGTTGCGCGGGATCACGGACGTGCCGTTCACGAGCCGGCCGTTGTTGGTCGTGTCGGGATCGTAGACCTGCAGCTGGGCGTTGGCCCAGGAGGAGGTCACGGTCGCCGCGGCGGTGCCCGTGTACGTCTGCGCCAGGCCCGGGATGAACGGGCCGAGCGTGGTCGGGGCGACGGCGAGCCCGAGGAAGCTCGGGACGGTCGCCTGGACCGCGGAGTCGACGACGGTCGGGTTCATGATCGTGAACGTCGCCGTCTTGGTCTCCTCGGCGTTGCCGCCGCGGTCGACGCCGCGGTACTCGATCGCGTAGTTGCCCTGGTCGGTCACCGTGACCGAGTTGGACAGGAACGGGTTCGAGAGACCGGCGTTGCTGTTCTTCTGCCACGCGCCCGGGACGCCGTTGAGGATCACGCGGTACTCCGTGTAGTCGACGCCGGCCATCGGCAGCGACGGGTCGGCGGCGCCGGCGTCGGTCGACGTGAACTTCACGGTGACCGGGCCGGAGTACGTGCGGCCGACACCCGGCGTCGCGGGGTCGAGCGTCACGGTGGTCGTCGGGGCCGCGGTCTCCTCGTAGACGTCGAACGTGATCTTCACGATCTGCGCCGTCGAGGTGGCCGTGACGTTGTTGCGGCAGCAGGTGACCGGGTAGCGGCTCATGTAGAGCGCGCCGTCGGAGCCGAACTGCGTGCCGATCACGAGGCTGTTCTGCTGGGCCGTGGCGCTACCCGCGTGGTTGTAGGGCAGCCAGTCCTGCATCCGCAGCATCGTGTTGTTGTCGCGGCGCAGGCGGACTTCCTTCCAGAAGCCGGTGTTCGAGCCGCGGTTGTTGATCAGCCAGGCGCCGTCGTAGTAGGCCGGGAAGCCGCCGGTGCCGAGCTTGGAGCCGTCGTAGCGGTAGATCGGGCCGGAGACCGGCTGCATGCCGCCCTCGGTGAGGTTTCCGAAGTCGGCCTCGCTCTGCTGGCCCGGGTTCGGCGCGGTGGTGGTGCCCGGGTACTTCTTCCAGATCGTGGCCGGGATCGGCTTGGGGATCTGGGCCAGGCCCTGGAACGTCGGGGCGACCGGCGTCTGGCCGTCCGGCGCGTAGTTGATGTCGGACGGGATCGTGTCGGTCGAGCAGTCGTACTTCTGCCCGGTCGACGTGTTGCCCGCGTAGTTCCAGCGGGTCATCGTGTTCGTCGGGGACTGATCGCCGACGCAGAACGGCCAGCCGAAGTTGCCGGCCTTGTTGATCAGGTTCCACTCGCAGGTACCTGCGGGCGAGCGGTCGGCGCGATCCGCGGACGCGTCGTGGCAGTACTCGCCCACGCCGATGATGCCCGGGTTCTTGGGATCGGTGTGCACCGTGAACGGCTGCCGGAAGCCCATGTTGTAGATCTCCGGCCGCGTGTTCGCGGTCCCGACCGGGAACAGGTTGCCCGACGGGATGTCATACGTGGTGCCGACGCCCGGGGACGCACCCGCGGCGATGTCGCCCTGCTTGGGCGTAATGCGCAGGACCTTGCCGCGCAGGTCCGCGGTGTTGGCCGCGGTCTTGCGGGCGTCCCAGCGCTCGGCGGAGCGGTAGTCCATCGGCGCGTACCCGCTGTGGCCGGAGGCGTTCGGCGAGACGTCGTCACCGACGCCGAGGTACATGTTGCCGGCGGAGTCGAAGTCCAGGCCGGCGCCACCCACGTGGCCCGGGCCGGAGTCCGTCGGACCGCCCGGGAAGCCGGACGGCGAGCCGCCGATCTTCGCCTTGGGAACGCGCAGGATCACGCGCTCGGAGCCGTCGACGACCGCGGTGCCCGCGGCGTTGAGCGTGAAGCGGCTGACCTGGTTGTAGCCGACCGTCTGCGCGGCGGGCGTGGCCACGATCGGCCAGCTGTCATTCGGGCCGGGCCGCGGCGAGTGGTACACGAAGACGTTGCGCTTGTTCGGGTCGCTCAAGTCGAAGCCCGGCTGCAGGGACATGCCCAGCACGCCGTCCTCGGAGTTGCCGTGATCCGCACGCGTGAGGATCGTGCCGACGATCGTCTTGTTGCCGGCGGGACCCTTCTGGTCGTGCATCATGATGTAGCCCTGCGAGTTGTACTGGTTGGCCACGACGCCGGCCTGACCCATCTCGGACCAGTAGACCTTGCCGTCGGGCGCCACGTCGATGCCGATCGGCTGATTGGCATCGGGCACCAGGACCGTGCGGTGGAAGCTCGACCACACCGTGCCGGAGCAGTCGGTCTTCTTGCCCTCGCCGGCCACCCAGCGCACGCCGCCGACGATCATCTTCACGAGGTTCGTGTCGCCGCCGTTCTCGGTGTAGCGGACGCCGAAGTGGCCCATGCCGGTGACCCAGGAGCGGCCGTCGCGGTACGTGCGGCGCGTGGGCGTGCCGTCGTCGATGTTGACGCCGTCGTAGAGCTTGCAGTACGTGATCGGGTGATCCTGGCCGCGGGCGTTGACGCCCGGGTTGTACGTGCGCTCGTCGAACGTCGCGAGCACGTGATGATCACCGCGCACGTTGCGCAGGTAGTTGTAGTGCTCGTCCATGAACGTCCACGTGTCCGGGAGGTCCTTGGTCGAGAGGTGGTTCGGGTCCGACACCTGGACCGTCGCCGCGTTGCCCGTGGCGTTGGTCGCCGCGTGGCCGGGCATCGTCGTGCCGACGAGCGAGTTGTTGCCGCCGTCCCACCAGTCCCAGATCGACTGACCCGCGCCGGCGTCGGTCGCGTTGTGGATGGCGGCGATGCCACCACCGTTCTGGACGTACTTGATGATCGCGTTCTTCTGCGGGTCCTGGAGCAGCGGGCCCGGCAGGTTGCCGCCCGCGAACTTCCACGACATGTTGAGCATCACGACCGCGTCGTACCGGGCGAGGTTCGCGTCCGTGAAGATGCGCGGGTTCTTGTCCGCGTTGTCGCACGTGCCCGTGCCTCCGCCGAGGAGGTTGCAGTCCTCCCAGTCGACGGTGTAGCCGAGCGCCTCCAGCTTCTGCTGGATGACCGGGCGACCGTTGTTGATGCCGTCGGTGTGACGGAACCCGGTCGTGCCCGTGTAGAGCATCACGCGCTTGCCCTGCCCCTGGGCCTGCGCTGCCGCCGGCAGTGCCAGCGCTCCCAACACGGCGCACGCAAGCGCGCCGTGCCAGAGACGACGTCTTCCCATCCCTCTCCCCCTCATGGACGAACGGTTAGTCGAAGGTGAGAAAGCTATGGGTGCGCTAAACCGATGTCAAGGTACTTCGGTTCGACACACGACAGAAGAAGCGCGCGTCAGGCGAACAATTCGCGCAGAAACACCAACCCGTCCACCGCAATGGCGTCCTGGGAGGCCTCGAGCGGGCGCCAGACCGAAGCGGCGGTGGCGATCGTCTCGTTCTCGGCCGTGAACGACTCGATCACGATCGGGCCTGCGTAGCCCGTATCGCGGATGGCGTCGCGGAATCCGGGCCAGTCGATGTGGTCCGAACCGGGCGCGCCGCGGTCGTTGGCCGAGGCGTGCACGTGCACGATCCGCGACCCGCCGGCCCGGAAGGAGCCGGCGAAGTCCTTCTCCTCCACGTTCGCGTGGTAGGTGTCCAGCAGCAGCCCGACCGAGTCGGGCAGCGGGTCGATGGCCTCCAGGGCCTGCTCGACCGTGTTGATCAGGCTCGTCTCATATCTGACCAGCGGCTCGATGCCGATCTTCACGCCCACCTGACCCGCGTGGTCGGCGACCGGCTTGAGGTTCTCGCGCAGCTCCGCGTACAGCGAAACGCGCTCATCCGGCGAGATCCGCCAGGTCCTGCCGGTGGAGGTGTAGATCGGGCCCGCGATCGCGCCCGCCCCCACCGTCGCCGCGACGTCCAGGCATTCCCGCAGGAATGCCTGGGTCGTCGCAACTGTCTCAGCGTCGGCGCCACACAACTCACGCCCCGGAGCCATCGCCACCGCGATCGAGGCACCGAGCCCGTGCTCGGTCAGTACCTCAGCGGCGTGTTCAGGACTCCAGTCCCCTAGCTGCTCGATCGGGAGCTCGACGACGTCGAACCCCATATCGCGCACCCGCGGCGCGAGCTGGGTCAGCCGCTCATCAGTGAGCGGGGAGACCCAGATCCACGTGTTGGCGCCGAGCTTGTTCATAGACCTACTTGCCGCCCCACTTCTGCGGGAAGCCCGGCAGGTCCTCGCAGCCGCACAGCGCGTAGTACAGCGGCGGCATGTTCGGCTTGACGTACTGGTCGAGGTTGTCGGCCGTGATCTTCGGCTGCGGCAGCACCCACTCCTTCGGGACCTCCTCGCCCTTCAGGATCTTGGTCGCGGCCACGACGGCCGTGCGCCACTGGAAGTTCGAGTACGTCGGAGCGACGGCGGTCAGGCCCTCGTCCTTCCACTTGGTCAGGAAGTCGTTCTGGTCCTCGCCGGTGATCGGCGGGACGTCCTGGCCGGAGTCCTCGAACGCCTCGATGGCGGCGACGGAGGTCGCACCGGCGTCCATCCAGACGCCGTCGAGGGAGCCTTCCTTCTGGATGTAGTCGGACACGATCGACTTCGTCTTGGCCGGGTCACCGTCGGTGAACTCGACGCCGACGACGTTCAGGCCGGCCTCGTCGAAGATCTTCTTGGCGCCGGACCACCGGGTCTCGAGCACGTCCACGCCCGGCAGGATGCGCAGGGCGAGGATCTTGCCACCCGGCTTGACCTTCTCCTTCAGGAACTCGGCCGCGTCAGCACCGAAGGCGTAGCCGCCGATCGGGTGGATGAACGTGACCGGGCAGTCGGTGGTGACACCGCGGTCGAAGACGATGACCGGAACGTCGGTCTTGCACGCGGCCTCGACGGCCGGGGTCAGCGTCTTGGTGGTGTTCGGGGCGATGATGATCGCATCGCACTTGCCGCCCGAGGTGAGCGACTCGATGTCAGAGATCTGCTTGTCGTCCTTCGCCTCGGCGTCGACGACCGTGAACTTCGCGATGTCCTTGTCGTTGTCCGCAGCGGCCTTCATCGTCTTGAGACCGTTCTGGCGCCACGGGTTGTCCGACGCGGCGTTCGAGAAGCAGACGTTCCAGCCCGTGCTCTTCTTGGACTTGAAGTCCGCCGTATCGACCATCTCCGGCTCGATCATCTGCAGCCACGGCGTGGACGCGTCGCCCTCCGGCGTCACGGACCGCTGCGCGAGCTGCTTGTCCATGTCCGCCTGATTGAAGAACTCCGCGTTGTTCTCGCCGGTGTTCGACTTCGCCGGGGTCTCCGTAGCGGCGGGCGTCGACGCGGTGTCGGTCCCCTTGTCACCGCTCGAAGTGTCGTCCGTCGTGCCGCACGCGGCGACGGTGGCACAGCAAGCCAGCAGGGCGAAGGGCCCCGCCAGTCTCCTCCAGGTCATCCGTTTCCTCCTCTGTTGTTGTGCATCTCCGTCACCGCGCGCCGCGAAGCCGGTACGACGCGAACGCGACGGCGGCGATGATGATCACGCCCTGGACTGTGTCCTCGAGCGCACCGGAGATGCCCTGCAGGTTGAGCCACGTGAACAGCGCCTCGAGGGTGAGGGCGCCGGCCATCGCGGCCACGACCGATCCACGGCCGCCACCGAGCACGACCCCGCCCAGCACGCAGGCGGTGATCGCGTCGAACTCGAGGCCCTTGCCGACCTGGGCCGAGACCCCGCCGAAGCCTGCGAGCAGAATGCCCGCGACGGCGGCCAGGGTGCCCGAGAGCACGAAGGCCATGATCCGCACGCGGTCCACGCGCACGCCCGACAAGCGGGCGGCTCGTTCATTGTCGCCCGTGGCGATCAGCTGCCGGCCGAAGTCGGAGCGCATCAAGACCACGGATGCGCCGCCGATGACGACCAGGATGATCACCGACCACGGGAGCTGCTCGATCCAGGGGATCCCATCGATCCCCTGACGACCGATCGAGCGGAAGTTGTCGGCCAGCGCGCCCGTTGGCGCGCCGCCTGTCCATAGGAACACGGCTCCGTTGAGGATCAGCAGCATGCCGAGCGTCGTGATGAACGACGGCACGCGCAGGATCGTCGAGATGAAGCCGTTGACCAAGCCGACCGTGACCCCGATCAGCAGGAGCAGCACGATCACGGGCCAGGTCCGGTCGCTTTCGCCGTCGATCAGCTTCGCGGCGACGACCACGATCACTGTCACCAGCGAGCCGACCGAGAGGTCGAAGTTGCCGCTGATGAGCACGAAGTACGAGCCGGCGGCCAGGATCACGAGCGGGGCCGAGCGCTTCAGGTAGGCCAGGAACGGCCCGGGCTCGGCGAACGTCGGGTTCAGGATCGTGATCCAGACCCAGAGGATCAGCAGCAGCACGAAGATCGTGCCGGTGCTCGTCAGCGACTTCAGGATCCGGCGCCCGCGGTCGCCCGCGTCCGCGCCGAACCCCGAGGCGGTGGCGTTCTCGGTGCTCATCGGATGCCCTCCCCACAATGGGACGCCTGAAACCCGCGCTTGGGGCCGCGGTGGCCTGCCATCAGGCTCATGCCTTCTTCTCCGTCCGCCGGGCGTAGACCGCGACCGCGGCGATGATGATGATCCCTCGGACGACGTCCTTGAGGAACGCGTTGAACTCGAGCTGGTTGAACACGTTGTCGAGCACCGCGAGGATCGCGACGCCGCCCATCGTGCCCACCACGCCGCCGCGGCCGCCGGTCAGGGCGGTGCCGCCGAGGACCACCGCGGCGATCGACTCGAGGTCGTAGCCGCCGTCGGTGCCCACGGTGGGCGTGCCCGCCCGCAGGCGCGCGGCGAGGAAGATGCCGGTGATCACCGCGGTCAGCGAGCACACGACGTGCGCCGCGATGATCGTGCGGTGCGTGCGCAGGCCGGAGAGCTTGGACACATCCTCCGAGCCGCCGACCGCGTAGATGCGGTAGCCGAAGCGCGTGCTGCGCAGCATGACGAAGACGACGATCGCGACCGCCAGCAGCAGGAAGAACGACATCGGGATCAGGCCGAAGCGCGTGTACCCGAGGTCCTGCGAGAACCCGACCGGCACACCGCCGGCGGGGCCGTCCCACTTGTTCTGGATGATGCCGTCGAGGATCAGCGCCATGCCGAGCGTCGCGATGAACGCGTTGACGCGCAGCTTGGTGATGATCAGGCCGTTGGCCAGGCCGACCACGACGCCGAGTCCGAGCACGAGCAGGATCGCCGGCAGCACGTTGGACTGCTGGCCGTCCATCGTCTGCGATGTCAGTAGCGATGACAGCGAGATCAGCTGCGCGACCGACAGGTCGAGCGAGCCGAGCAGGATCACCACGGTCTGGCCGACGGCCACGATGCCGAGCGCGACGGAGCGCTGCAGCATGTTCACGATGTTGCCGGTGGTCAGGAAGTCGCCGCCGTGGATCGTGACCACGATCCAGCCGATGACGAAGATGCCGATCAGCGCGCCATAGACCGGCGCGGCCGGCGAGGAGAGCACACCGATACGCCACGCGGCGATGCGCTCCGAGCGCGGCGTGGGGCGCGAGCCCGTGGACTGCTCCGGCGGGTCCACCACGGTCATGCCGCTGCCTCCTCATGCGAGCCGGTGGCGTATTCCATGATCTGCGGCTCGGAAGCGCCCGCGGGCAGCTCGCCCGCCAGCTCGCCCTCGTGCATCACGAGGATCCGGTCGCTCATCCCGATCAGCTCCGGGAGCTCGGAGGAGATCATCAGTACGGCGACACCATCCTTCGCGAGCTTGCGGATCAGGTCGTGGATGCCGGCCTTGGCGCCGACGTCGATGCCACGCGTCGGCTCGTCGAAGATCAGGATCTTCGGCTGGCACTCCAGCCACTTGGACAGCACGACCTTCTGCTGGTTGCCGCCCGAGAGGAAGCGGACCTCCTGGTCGGGGCCGGTGGCGCGCAGCTCGGTGACCTCGGCCAGCTCCTTGACGGTCATCAGCCCCGGCGTGTTGCGGCGCTTGCGCGCGGGCAGCACGGTCCGGACCGCGAGCATCATGTTGTCGGCGATCGACTGGCCGAGCGCGAGGCCCTCGGCCTTGCGGTCCTCGGTGATGAACCCGACGCCGGCCTTGACGGCCTGGCGCGGGTGGCGGAACCGCGACGCCTTGCCGTTGATCTCGATCGTGCCCGAGCTCACGGGGTCGGCGCCGAAGATCGCGCGCGCGATCTCGGTGCGCCCGGAGCCCTGCAGGCCCGCGAGGCCGACGATCTCGCCCGCCCGCACCTCGAGATTGACATCGCGCAGCAGCGGTGTCGTGAGGCCCGAGACCTTCACGCGCACCTCGCCGACGTCCTCCTTGACACCGCGCGGCGGGAAGTAGCCGTCGAGCTCGCGACCGACCATCAGCGACACGAGCGTGCGCTGGTCGCAGTCGGAGGTGGCAAGCGTCTTGACGACGCCGCCGTCCTTGATGACCGTGATGCGATCGGAGAGCTGGAAGACCTCGCGCAGGCGGTGCGAGATGTAGAGGATGCCGACGCCCAGCTCCTGCAGGCGGCGGATCAGCGTGAACAGCAGCTCGACCTCGTTGTCGGCCAGCGCCGCGGTCGGCTCGTCGAGCACGAGGATGCGCGCATTGAGCGAGCGCGCCTTGATGATCTCGACGACCTGCTGCTGCGCGACCGACAGCCAGCGCACGGGCGTGCGCGGGCTGAAGCTGCTCTCGCCGACCTCCTCCAGGAGCGCGGCGGTCTCGCGCTCCATGCGCTTGCGGTCGACGAACCCGCCCTTCGTCGGCTCACGGCCGACGAAGACGTTCTCGGCGACGTTGCGCTCGGGCAGGAGGTTGAACTCCTGGTAGACGATGCCGACGCCGGCGGCCTGGGCCTGCGCCGGGTGCGAGAAGTGCTGCTCGGCGCCGTCGATCGTGATCGAGCCCTCGTCCGGCGTGTAGACGCCCGAGAGGATCTTCATCATCGTCGACTTGCCGGCGCCGTTCTCGCCCACGATCGCGTGCACCTCGCCCGCGCGCAGGTCGAGGTCGACGCCGTGCAGGACCTGCACGCCGACGAACGACTTCTTGATCCCCTGCATGCGCAGGAGCTGCTGATCAGACATCGACCGACCCCGCCGTCAGGGCGGCCGCGTCCGGCACGTCCACCCAGGTCTCGGTGCGGGCGGAGGACAGCACTGCGGCGGTGATGCGCGCGGCGCGCAACCCGTCGCGGAACGTCGGCATGCCCTCCGGCGCGTCACCCGTCTGCGCCGCCGCGTAGGCGTCGGCGACGAAGGCGTCGAAGCAGTCGTGGTAGCCCTGTGGGTGGCCGGCGGGAAGCGTCGTCATGCGCGCCGCCGGGGCGGACAGGGCACCCGGGTCGCGCTTGATGACGGTCGCGTTCTCGCGCCGGCCGACCCACAGCTCCTCCGGCCCCTCCTGATTGAAGGCCAAGGCCTCGTTGGCACCGTCGATCTCGAGCGCGAGCATGTTCTTGCGGCCCGCGGAGATCTGGGAGATGACGGCACTGCCGACCGCGCCGCGGTCGGTCTCGAACTGCAGGATCACTGCGTCCTCCGTCACGCGCTCGGGGACAGACGTAAAGAGGCGGGCGCTCACGCGCGTGATCCGGTGACCGGTCACGAACTCCGCCAGGTCGCACCAGTGCGATCCGATGTCGGCGAAGGCCCGCGACGCGCCGCCGAGCTGCTCGTCGACGCGCCAGTTGTCGTCGGTGGGGCGCAGCAGCCAGTCCTGGAGGTAACCGCCGTGGATCAGGCGGACCGGGCCGCTGACGCCCGTGCGGATGCGCTCGCGCGCCTCCCGCACCGTGGGGTAGTAGCGGTACACGAACGGCACCGCGGTGGCGAGGCCCGAGGCCGTCGCCGCATCGACCATCTCCTCCGCCCCGCGGTCGTCGACCGCCAGCGGCTTCTCGCAGATCACGTGCTTGCCGGCGGCCAGCGCGGCCTCGGCGAGCGGCAGGTGCAGATGGTTGGGCGTGCAGATGTGCACGACGTCGACGTCAGGAGCCTCGACGAGCTCCTCCGCCGTATCGAACGAGCGCTCGGCCCCGAGCGCCGCAGCGGCGAGTAAACCCCTCTCGGGCGAGGATGCGGCGACGCCAACAAGGCGTGCACCCGCGAGACGCGCGGACCGAGCGTGGACAGCACCGATGAACCCCGTCCCCGCAATGGCGACGCGAACCTCTCCTCCAGACATGAACGCGGACCCTAGGCTCCCTTAGCCCGGATGTCAAGCAAAAGGTTGTTGAATTCTGGCGGGTCGCCCGACTAAATACGAACTCAATGTTGCACTTCGGTCGGAAGTGAGCACGAAGTCTGGTTAACTCGTGGACATGCTCGAAGGCACGACCGGCGCCGGCGGCGTGCTGAAGCTCATCCGCGACGGCCGAGCCACCACACGCACAGAATTGGCTGAGCAGAGCGGACTTTCGCGTTCCACGCTGGCCGAACGCGTCCAGTCGCTGCTGGCTCTAGACCTATTGCAGGAAGCCATCGGCGTCGCTTCCACGGGCGGACGTCCTCCTGCAACCCTCACCTTCAATCGTAGTGCCGGAGTCGTCCTCGTGGCGGATCTGGACGCATCTCGGAGCCGGGTTGCCGTCTGCGACCTCGGTGCAACCCCGCTGGCGGAGCACTCGCTGACGCTGGATCCCACGTTGGAGCCCGCCGCGGTGTTGAGCGAGATCCACACCGAGTTGGGTTTACTTTTGGAGCGCGGTGGTATCGCGCCCTCGCGTGCGCGGGGTATCGGTGTTGCTGTGCGGGCGCCGGTGGCGATCGGCCGCGGCGCTCCCGTCGACGCGCGGATGATGCCGGGCTGGGAGGGCTTGGAGATCCCGCGCTGGTTCGCCACCCACTCGGACCTGCCCGTGCTCGTCGACAGCCACGTCAACGTGATGGCCCTGGGCGAGCACTTCGAGCACTGGCGTGACGTCGACCACATCGTGTTCGTCAACGTCGGCACGACGATCGAGTGCGGGATCGTGTCCGGGCACGGCGTCCACCGCGGCGCGCACGGGGCGGCGGGCGACATCGGCCACATCCGGCTCGCCGGCCACGACGACGTGCTCTGCCCGTGCGGGAACACCGGCTGCCTGGAGGCGGTCGCGGGCGGCGACGCGCTCGCGGCGAACCTGACGGCGGCGGGGCTGCCGGCCCGCTCGGTGCGCGACGTGATCGCGCACGCGCGCGCAGGGGAGGCGGTCGCGCTGCAGGCGATCCGCGGCGCCGGGCGCGCGGTGGGCGAGGTCCTGGCCGAGTGCATCAACTTCTACAACCCCGGCGCGATCGTGGTCGGCGGCGCGCTGGCCGACGCGCCGCAGCAGCTGCTGGCGGGCGTGCGCGAGACCGCGATCGCGCGCTCGCTGCCGATGGCGACACGCGACCTGCGGATGGGGGCGGCCCGTCTCGGCGCCCGCGCGGGCGTGATCGGGGCGGCGGTGATGGTGATCGAGCACGTGCTCGCGCCCGAGAACGTGGATCGCGCCGTTCAGCGTCACGCGCGCTAGTAACTGGTGGACGCGACCGCGAGCACGGTCGATCGCCGGCCAGATCACCGGTCGTCCCTGCCGGGACGCGGTCGGCGCGTGCATACCGGTGGTACGTGGGCGCCGGCCGGGGCCCGGCAGGAACGAGCGGGGCCCGCCAGAATCGACCGTGCTCTCGGGAGCGGCCACTAGTCTGTCCGGCCTTGCCTGACTTCGACCCCGTTGCCGAGGCGCGGCGGAACTGGAGCGCCCACTGGGGCGACGAGCCGGTCCCGTCGATGAGCGCCGTCACCTCGATCATGCGCGTCCAGCAGATCCTGCTCGCGCGTCTGAACGAGGAGCTGAAGGCGTTCGACTTGACGTTTCCGCGCTACGAGGCGCTGATGCTGCTGTATTACTCGCGGGCCGGGGCGCTCCCGCTGGGCAAGATGGGCGACCGGCTGCAGGTGCACCGCACGTCGGTGACCAACATCATCGACGGGCTCGAGCGCTCCGGCTACGTCACGCGCGAGCCGCACGAGCGCGACCGCCGGACGACGCTGGCGGCGATCACCGAGCGCGGCCGCGAGGTCGCCGCGACGGCGACCCCGGTGCTCAACGGGCTGAAGTTCGGGACGGCGCCGCTGGAAGCGGCAGACCTCGACTCGATCACGGCCGTGCTCGAACGCCTGCGCGCCGACGCGGACGGCTTTACGCCCGCACCTCGTCCGTGAGATCGACCCAGCGGGCCTCGCTCGCCGAGGTCAGCACGGCGTCGGTGATGCGGGCGGCGCGCAGCCCGTCCTTGAAGGCCGGCATGCCCTCCGGCGCCGTCCCCGCCGCGACCGCGGCATAGGTCTCGGCGACGAAGGCGTCGAAGCAGTCGCCGTAGCCCTGCGGGTGGCCGGGCGGTAGGTGGTTGTAGCGGGCGGCGGCCGCGGTCAGGTGCTCGGGGTCGCGCTTGAGCAGCGCCACCGCCTCGCGGCGCCCGATCCACAGCGTCTCCGGCTCCTCCTGGTTGAACTCCAGCGCCTCCTCGGCGCCGTCGAGCTCGAGCAGCAGGCGGTTCTTGCGGCCCGCGGAGATCTGCGAGATCACCGCGGTGCCGAGCGCGCCCTGATCGGTCTCGAACTGGATCAGCGCCGCGTCCTCGGTGTCGACGACCTTCGGCGCGCCGTGGCCGTCGGCGGCGGCGAACGCGGCGTGGGCCTCGCTGCTGAGCCGTTCAGGAAGGGCGGTCACAGTGCGCGCTGAGACCTTCGTGATCCGGTGGCCGGAGACGAACTCGGCGAGGTCGCACCAGTGGCTGCCGATGTCGGCGAAGGCGCGCGAGGCGCCGCCGTACTGCGCGTCGACGCGCCAATTGTCGTCCTCGGGGCGCAGCAGCCAGTCCTGCAGGTAGCTGCCGTGGAGCAGGCGGATCGGCCCGCTCACGCCCGTGCGCACGCGTTCGCGCGCCTCACGCACCGTCGGGTAGTAGCGGTAGACGAACGGGACGCTCGCGATCCGGCCGCTGGCGTCGGCGGCGTCGCTGAGCGCCTGAGCGCCGGCGCCGTCGAGGGCGATCGGCTTCTCGCACACGACGTGCTTGCCGGCGGCGAGGGCCGCCTCGGCGAGCGGGACGTGCAGGTGATTCGGCGTGCAGATGTGCACGACATCGATGTCGGGCGCTTCGACCAGCCGTTCGGCGGTGTCGAAGGCGAGCTCGGCCCCGAGGGCCGCGGCCGCGCGCTCGGCGCGGTCGGCAGTGGATGCGGCGACCCCGACAAGGCGCGCACCTGCGAGCCGGGCGGACCGCGCATGGACGGCACCGATGAACCCGGTCCCAGCAATGGCAACGCGTAGACGTCGAGACATGTGAACCAACCTAGTTCGGCTTTATCCGAGTGTCAAGCAAAAGCCCCGCAGTATTGACCCGAGGCGACCATGCATTACACGTGTCATCAGAGGGACTTCAGTCGACTCCGACCGAGAAGTCTGGTTAACTTCTCTCATGCTCACCGCGGGAGAGAGCCACGACCCCACGTCACCGACGGGGGCCGGGCGCGTGCTCAGCTTGATTCGGGATGGCGAAGCGGTGACGCGCGCGGACCTGGCTCGGCGCACCGGCCTGGCCCGCTCGACGGTGGCCCAACGCGTGGAGGCGCTCCTCGCGCACCAGCTGGTCTACGAGGCCGGGGGCTCGGCCTCCACCGGCGGGCGCCCGCCCACCGTACTCGCTTTCAACCGGTCCGCGGGCGTGGTGCTCGTCGCCGACCTCGGCGCGACCCATTCACGACTCGCGGTCTCTGACCTTGCGGGGGCCCCTCTGAGCGAGCGCGCGTACGACACGGACGTCGCGCGCGCCCCGGAGGAAGTTCTCGGGTGGGTGCACGAGCGCTTCACCGCGCTGCTCGAGGAGATCGGGCGCGATCCTGACGACGTCCGCGGGATCGGCATCGGCGTGCCCGCGCCGGTCGCGTTCTCGCGGGGAGAGCCGGTGGCGCCGCCGATGATGCCGGGATGGGACGGTTTCTCGATCCCGGGCTGGTTCTCGCGCCACTACGACGCGCCGGTGCTCGTCGACAACGACGTCAACATCATGGCGCTGGGCGAGCATTGGTCGCACTGGCGTGAGACCGAGCACCTGCTCTACGTGAAGATCGGGACCGGGATCGGCTGCGGGATCGTGTCGGGACGCCGGATCCACCGCGGCGCGCAGGGCGCGGCGGGGGACATCGGCCACGTCCGGCTGGCGGGACATGACGACATCGTGTGCCGCTGTGGCAACGTCGGCTGCCTCGAAGCGGTCGCGGGCGGGCGGGCGCTGGCGGCCAAGCTGGCCGACGCGGGCCTTCCGGCGCGCAGCTCGCGCGACGTGGTCAGGTTCGTCAAAGCGGGCGAGCCGCTGGCGATCCAGGCCGTCCGCGAGGCCGGCCGCTGCCTCGGCGAGGTGCTCGCCGAGTGCATCAACTTCTTCAACCCGGGCGCGATCGTGCTCGGCGGCGACCTCGCCGAGGCGCACCAGCAGCTGCTGGCCGGCGTGCGCGAGGTCTCCTTCGGCCGCTCGCTGCCGATGGCGACGCGGGACCTGCGGCTCGGCTGCTCGCAGCTGGGTGACCGGGCGGGCGTGATCGGCGCGGCGATCATGGTGATCGAGCACGTGCTCGCGCCGGAGACGGTCGACCGCGCGATCCAGGCCTACATGAGCGGTGGCGCGCGCCGTCGCCAGCAGACCGTCTAGGCCTTCGGGGTTAGAACGTGTTTCTTCGCAACGCGTGTAAAGCTGGCCAGTTTGTCGGATCACCCGCGTAACTTTCGGCCATTATGCGATCCAAACCCGCCGCTACCTCTGCTTTACTTCCGTCGATGGCGGACCGTATGACGATTGGAGCAAGATGACCGGCGCGGGTTCGCTGCTCCGATTGATCCGCAACGGCGAGGCCGTCACACGCGCGGACCTGGTCCGGCGCACAGGGCTGGCACGTTCGACCGTCGCCCAGCGCCTGGACGCGCTGCTGGCGCATCAGCTGGTCTACGAAGCCGGTGGGTCGGCTTCCACCGGTGGGCGTCCCCCGACCGTCCTGGCGTTCAACCAAGGCGCGGGCGTGGTCCTCGTGGCGGATCTCGGAGCGACCCATTCGCGCCTCGTCGTGTCCGACCTGGCCGGCGCGCCGCTGGCCGAGACGACGTTCGACATGGACATCGCCGACGGCCCCGAGGCCGTGCTCGACTACGTCCACCAGCGCTTCGAGCTGCTGCTGGGCGAGATCTCGCGCGCTGCCGCGGACGTGCGTGGCATCGGCGTCGGTGTCCCCGGTCCGGTCGCGTTCTCGCGCGGCGAGCCGGTCGCCCCGCCGATCATGCCGGGCTGGGACGGGTTCTCGGTCCCCGACTGGTTCTCCAAGCACTACGACGCCCCGGTGCTCGTCGACAACGACGTCAACATCATGGCGCTGGGCGAGCACTGGACCCACTGGCGCGACATCGAGCACCTGCTCTACGTGAAGATCGGCACCGGTATCGGCTGCGGCATAGTGGCCGGCCGCCGGATCCATCGCGGCGCCCAGGGCGCGGCCGGCGACATCGGCCACGTGCGCCTGGCCGGCCATGACGACGTCGTGTGCCGCTGCGGCAACATCGGCTGCCTCGAGGCGGTCGCGGGCGGGCGCGCCCTGGCCGCGAACCTCTCCGCCGTCGGCCTGCACGCCGAGTCCTCGCGCGAGGTCGTCGCGTTGGTGCGCGCCGGCGAGCCCCAGGCGATCCAGGCCGTCCGCGACGCGGGCCGCTACCTCGGCGAGGTCCTCGCGGGCTGCGTGAACTTCTTCAACCCGGGCGCCATCGTCATCGGCGGCGACATCTCCGAGGCCCACCAGCAGCTGCTGGCGGGCGTGCGCGAGGTGATCTTCCAGCGCTCACTGCCGCTCGCCACGGGCGATCTGCGGATCGTGCCGTCGCGCCTGGGCGACCGCGCGGGCGCGATCGGTGCGGCGATCATGGTGATCGAGCACGTTCTGGCGCCGGAAGCGGTTGACCGGGCCATTCAGGCCGGTCTCGCCGCTTAGGACGACGGCAAGCACTCAAGGCGTGCGGGAGAGCCCTGCCGCTGCGGCGGCCGGGCGCAACCGCGCGCGGGCACGCCGCCGCGCCTCGCCCGCGCCACGCCGGCGCCGCGCCACGCCGGCGCCGCGCCACGCCGGCGCCGCGCCACGCCGGGGTGGCGAACGTTTCGCCCTCGTACAGGGGCGAAACGTTCGCCACCCCCTCGAAATCAGGCCCTCGCGGACTCCGTGACGCCGCTCAGGTCGAGCAGGAGATCGCGCACTTCCGTGGCGGCGATTCGTTCGCGAGCGAAGGAACCCTCGCTGCAGAGGAAGACGGGTCCGTCCTCGTCTGAGGGGGGCAGGAGGCCGTGGGTGCCCTTGACGTACTTGGACGCGTCGAGGCCCACGACGCTCATGACGTAGCGGAAGCCGGTCATCTTGCGTCCGAGGGCGAGGCCCGCGCGGAGCTTGGCGCCCTTTTCGTCGTCCGGGTCCATGAACAGCTCGGCGGGGTCGTAGCCCGGCTTGCGGTGGATCTCCACCTGGCGGCCGAAGTCCGGGGCGTGGGCGTTGTCGAGCCAGTAGTGGTAGGTGAACCAGGCGTCGCGCTCGGCTAGGACGACGAGCTCGCCGGAGCGCTCGTGCGCGAGGCCGGCGGCGGCGAGCGCCTCGCCTTCCAGCACCTCCCCCACGCCGTCGAGTCCCGCGATCGCCTCGCGGGCGGCGGGGAGATCGGCGGGGTTGGCGACGTAGACGTGGGCGATCTGGTGGTCCGACACCGCAAACGCGCGCGAGGTCCACGGATCGAGGTACTCCATGCCCGCCTGCGTGTAGACGTTCAGGAGCCCCGCGCGGCGTAGGGCGCGGTTGATCTCCACCGGGCGCTTGGCCTCGGTGATGCCGTACTCGCTCAGCACGACGGCCTTGTCGCCGCGACCCTGGATGTGATCAAGCAGGTCGCCCAGGACCTCGTCGAGCTCACGCGCGGCCTTGGCCGCCTCGGGGCTGTTGGGGCCGAAGCGCTGGTGGTCGTAGTCGAGGTGCGGCAGGTAGACCAGCAGCAGGTCGAGCTGCTCGTTGTCGAGCACGATCTTGGCCGCGTCGGCGATCCACTTGGTGGACTTGATCGACGCCGTCGGGCCCCAGTACTGGAAGAGCGGGAAGTCGCCCAGCGGGCCGGTCAGGTTGTCGTGCAGCTGCGGCGGGTACGTGTAGCAATCCGGCGACTTGCGGCCGTCGGCGTGGTAGATCGGGCGCGGCGTGACCACGAGGTCCGTCGACATCCCCATCGCGTACCACCAGCAGAGGTTCGCGGCGCGGAAGCCCGGCTTGGAGCGGCGCGCGGTGTCCCACACGTTCTCGCCCTGCACGAGCTTGTTGTGCTGGCGCCAGAGGAAGACCTCGCCGAGGTCGCGGAAGTACCAGCCGTTGCCGACGATGCCGTGGTCGGTGGGGGTCAACCCCGTGGTGAACGTCGCCTGGACCGAACAGGTGACCGCGGGCACGATCGGGTCAAGTGCGGCCTGGAAGCCGTCCGCGCCGAGCTTGGAGACCCGGGGCATGTCCTTCAGTGCGCGCGGCGTGAGCCCCACCGCGTCAATGACCACGAGCGTCATTCGATCACCTCTGCTCCCAGCGCGACCAACCGGTCGCGCGTCCATTCCAGTTCACCCGCCAGACCGGCCACGAGTCCCTCGTCGTCGCGCGGCGCGTCGCGCATCACGCTCCACGTGTAGGTCTCGACCTCATAGTGACGGGTCAGCGGCGCGGGCCCGCCGGCGAGCGCGGCCAGGGTCGCGCTCAGCTCGGCCTGCGTCGTGTGCTCGGCCGAGTTGACCGGCACGTGGAAGTGCACCCGCCACTCGCGCTCGCCCGGCAGGCCGCCGGCCAGCGCCTCGGGCAGGTCGTCCGTCCCCTCGACGTGCGAGTTCACGCACTCGCGCACCTGGTGCAGGAACTTCGGCTCGTCGAAGCGGGCGAGCAGCTCGCGCCCCTCCTCAGTCCCGGGCGAAGGGACGCGAAGCGCCGAACTCACTTGTGTCTTGACGATCGGAACATTTTTTGATGCGAGCAGCTCGACCGCCTCGGCGGGGTCCTCGAACTGCACCGCGAGGTGGCAGGCGTCGAGGCAGACGCCGATCCAGTCGGGCGCGAGGCCGCCGATCGCGTCGCACGCCTGCGCGATCGTCTCGACCGTGCAGCCGGGCTCGGGCTCGAGCGCCAGCCGGATCGTCTTGCCGGTCGCGTGCTCGATCTCCTCGAGCTCGACGGCGAGATCGGCGAGCGCGCGCAGCGCGGCGTCCTGGGCGGCGTCGTCCCAACCCTCGCGCCAGCCGAGCGGCAGCGTCGAGATCGACCCGTCGGTCACGTCGGCGGGCAGCAGCTTGGCCAGCAGGCGGGCGAGCCCGAGCGTGTACTCGCGGCGGTCGTCCTGCGCCCAGTGCGGCCAGTAGACGTCGCGCTTGACGACGTCCGCGTGGAACGCCTTGTACGGGAACCCGTTCAACGTGACCACTTCCAGCGAGAGCCGCTCGAGCTGATCGGCGAGCCGCGAAGCGGCCGCCTCGTCGGCGACCGCGGGCGCGGCGACCCAGAGCCCGATGCCGAGTTTCGGCACGTCGAGCTTCTCGCGCACGCGCGCGGTGAACCGTTCGAGCTGCGCCGCGACCCCGTCGAGATCGTCAGCCGGGTGGACGTTGGAGCAGTAGGCGAGGTGCAGCAGGCTGCCGTCGGCGTGCCGCAGCCTCACGCCCGCTCACCGCGAAGCACACCGGACCCTTCGAACGTCGCCGTCAAATCCGCCTCGCCCAGCTCGTCGAGGATCAGCCGCCCGCTCTGGGCGAAGAACTCGACCGGGTTGCGCCAGACGACCTGGTCGATGACGTCGTCGTCGAACCCGGCCTCCTTCATCGCATCCGCGGTCTTGCGGACCTTCAGCGGATCGCTCACGCCCCAGTCGCACGCCGAGTTGACGATGATCCGCTCCGGCCCGTGCTCCTCGAGCACGCGGACCATGCGGTACTCGTCCATCTTCGTGCCCGGGTAGATCGAGAAGCCCGCCCAGGAGCCGGACGCCAGCACCTCGTTGACCGTGAGCTCGTTGTTGTGGTCGATGACCACGAGCTCGGGCGCGATGCCGGATTCCTCGACCAGCTCGATCGTCCGCCGCGTGCCGGCCGCCTTGTCGCGGTGCGGGGTGTGCACGAGCACGGGCAGCTCGAACTCGACCGCCAGCTTGAGCTGCTCGCGGAACGCCTCGTCCTCGGCGGGCGTCATCGAGTCGAAGCCGATCTCGCCGACCGCCACCACGCCGTCCTTGGCCAGGAAGCGCGGGAGGACGTCGAGGACGTCGCGGCGCAGCTGGTCGTCGTTGGCCTCCTTGGGGTTGAGGCCGATCGTGCAGTGATGGCGGATGCCGAACTGCGCCGCGCGGAAGCGCTCCCAGCCCAGCAGCGAGTTGAAGTAGTCGATGAACGAGCCGACGTACGTGCGCGGCTGGCCGAGCCAGAAGGCCGGCTCGACCAACACCTTGACGCCCGAGGCCGCCATCGCCTCGTAGTCGTCGGTGGTCCGCGACGTCATGTGCGCGTGCGGGTCGAAGATCCTCATGGCTGGCTCTCCACTCTCAAGGTCGGATGATCGGGGTGGGGCGGAGGGGCTGCCCGCCTTGATCTCTGTGGCTCAACGCACGCTGGGCGGCGGCTCGGCGGTCTTCGAACTCGCTGTCGAGCTCGGCCTCGATCGCGGCGATCTCCTCCGCGTGCGGGTACTTGTCGATGACGATCCAGACGGCGGGCGGGACGTCGCGCCCGGCGGCGACGCGCTCGTGCACGAACGCGGCGAGCATCCGCGCGCCGTCCGGGGTCACGCGCTCGGGGATGCCGTCGATCCCGGTGATCGGGACGCCGACGAACACGCACTTCAAGACCGCCTGGTCATAGGCAGCGTCCGGCAGGTGCTCGGTGGCGTACGGCCCGAGCGCGGCGGCGATCAGCCGCGTGTCGTTGGTGCGGATCGCGTCGTCGGTGAGGACGATCCCGCGATCGCCGATCTCAAGGAACGGCAGCGCGCGCAGGAGGCCGCGGCGCTCGGCTGCGTCGCCGAAGCGGTACAGCTCGGCCAATTCGGCCTCGGCGCCCTCCCCCATCGCGGCCAGCAGCAGGACGCGCGCGGCGTCGTCGACGCTCCAGGTCCACACGTCGGCCGGGTCCGCGCCCTCGTCGAGCGTGTCGCGCCCGACCTTGCGGCCGACCATCGGGAACAGCGTCCGGACCTTCGTGGCGTCGGCGGCGACGTTGGCGCTCGCCTCGCGCAGCCAGGCGAGGCCTTCGGGCGTGGCGCGGGACTCGAGAGCGATAGAGAGTTCAGACAGATTCACCGTGCCACCACCTCCCGTTCGGACGCGCGCAGGGCCGCCATCGCGCGCGGCACCATCTCGTGGGCGGCGTGCGAGTGGCGCGAGAGCTCCACCGCGACCATGCCCCCGTAGCCGACCTCGGTCAGCACCGCGAGCGCCTCGTCGAGGTCCAGCTCGCCCGCGCCGAACTCCAGGTGCTCGTGAACGCCGCGCCGCATGTCCTCGATGTGGACGTGCGCGAGCGTGGCCGCACCGCGCCGCACGCACTCGGTGACCGACATCGGCTCGAGGCAGATGATGTGGCCGATGTCGAGCGTCAGGCCCAGCGCCGGCGGGTGACCGAGGCGCTCGGCGAGCAGCTCGTAGTCGGCCAGCGTCTCGACCAGCATCCCGGGCTCGGGCTCGAAGGCGAGCGTGATGCCGTTGTCGGCGGCGTGCGTCAGGACTCGCTCGCAGCCGTCGACCAGGAGATCCCAGGCGAGCTCACGCGGCTCGTGCTCCGGCGCGGCGCCCGACCACATCGAGACGACCGGGGCGCCGAGCTCGGCCGCGACGTCGACCGCCGTGCAGAGCAGGTCCACCCGCCGCTGGCGCCCGTCGCTCACGAGCGTCGGGAAGTGCTTGCGTCGCGGGTCGAGCACGAAACGCGCACCCGTCTCCACGACCACGTCCAACCCGAGCGCATCGAGCTCGTTGCGCAGCCGCGCCGCCCGGGCGCGCATCCGCGGCGCGAACGGGTCGAAGTGGATGTGGTCCAGCGTCAGCGCGACGCCGGAGTACCTGTTCTCCGCGAGCAACTCGAGCGCGTGCTCGAGGCGATGATCCGACAATCCGTTCGAGACATACCCGAAGCGCAGGCTCACGATCGGCTTCCCCCCTCCGCGACGTGACCAGCGTCGCGCGTCAAGTGACAGCTCTCTTTTTTGCGGCCTTGCGGGCGATCGGCCACAACGTGGCCACGCCCGCGGCCGGCACGATAGCTCCGGAACCGGCCAACAGACCGGCCTCCAGTGGGATCAAACCCAGGATCCCCGCGCCCACCGCGCGCTGCATGCGCGCGGGCGAGGGATCGGCGACCGCGTCGGCGTGCGCGCGGCCGACGATGCCCGCGTAGGCGCCGACGAGCCCGAGCGCGGCGGCGCGGCCCAGGCGGGGCGCGCGGCGGCTCAGCAGCGCACCCGCGGCGGCGACCCCCAGCGTCGCGACCAGCGCGCGCTTGGGCACGGCCGGGTCACCGCCGGTGACCTCGCGGCGCGAGACCTCCGTGACCACCGCGATGTGCGCGGCGACGACGGCCGCGGCCGGGACCGCCGCGGCGGCACCGTGCGCGCCCGCGCCCATCATCACGTCCAGCCCGCGACAGGCGGACATCGAGGCGCTCGCGATCGGCTGCGACTTGAGCGTCAGGTCATAGCCCCAGACCGCGGCGGCGAGCGGAGCCGTCACCGCGAGCGCGCGGGGACCGTCCGCGGCGACCGACAGCGCCGCGGCGCCGAGCGTCAGCGCGCCCGCGAGCCCGAGCGCGAACCCCGGGGTGACCCGCCCCGACGGGATCGGCCGACCCGGCCGCTCCACGGCGTCGATCTCGCGGTCGGCGTAGTCGTTGAGCGCCATCCCCGCCAAGTACATGCAGGAGGAGGCGGCGACCAGCCCCGCGGTGCGCGGCAGGTCGCGCACCTGGCCCGACACGGCGGCCCCGACGAGCACGTCGCCGGGAACGCTCAACACCGCCGGCAGGCGGACCAGCTCCGCCACATCCGCCGGCGCCGGAAGACTCATGCGGCGACTTTCTGGAGCACCCAGCGCTCCAACATCTCGAATTGCTTGTGCAGCTCGTGCTCACCGGTTCGGACCGGGTCCTTGAAGAAGAACGCGAGGTTGACCATCGGGCCCGCCTCCCGGCGCTCGAGCGCGAGCGCCGCCAGCCGGATCAGGTCGAGCAGCAGCGGCGCCGCCAGCGCCGAGTCGCAGCCCTCCCACGTGAACTGCAGCTTCATCCGGATGCCGAGGAAGCCTTCGAAGACGATGTGATCCCAGGCGGTCTTCCACTCGCCCATGTCGCGCACGTCCTCGATGTGGATCGGCGCCTCGACCGGGTAGCCGAGGATCTCCTCGAGCAAGCGGCCCTTGGAGTCGAGCTTGGACTGGGCGCGCGCCGGATCGGCCAGGGCCGCGCCGTCACCGCCGCCGAGGATGTTCATGCCAGACCACGAGCGCACCTTCAGCGCGCGGGCGGCGAACGCGGGCGCCAGCGCCGACTTCATGAACGTCTCGCCGGTCTTGCCGTCCGAGCCTGCCAGCGGCACCTCGTGGGCCTCGGCCAGCGCCTCGATCGCGGGCAGCCGCGCGCCGACGGACGGCGTGAAGTCCACGAACGCGCACCCGGTCTCGATCGCCGCGAGCGCGTACAGCGCGCTCGGCGGGAGGATCCCGAGGTTCTGGTCGAGCGCGTCCATCAGCGCGCGCGGGTCCGCGTGGGCCGGATGCGGCTCCACGGGCGCCTCGGTCGAGGAGACGTTGACGACGACCACTCGCGAGAGGTCGTGGCGGGTGCGGAAGGCGTTGAGGTCGGTGACGATGCGGGCGAGCGCGGCCTGCGGCTCCATCCGCGCCTCGCGACCGGTGATCCCGGGACGCTGCTCGGACTCGGCCGCCTCGAGGGCGCCGGCGAGCGCTCCAGGCAGTCCGACCGGCAACACGCCGTCGTCCACCAGGCGTGACGCGCGGACCGCCAAGGGCGTCTCGACGACGTCGTGGCCGCCGAAGACCAGATCACCGAGAGACGGCAGTCCGGCGTCCGTGAACGGCGCGCGCATCGTGACGAGCCCGGTCGGCTCCGCGAGACCCGCGGCGACCGCCGCCGCGCCCGTCATCGCGGTCGTCGCGACCGACCCACGGCCCCCGACGAGCCACACCCCCACGCGGCTTTCTGTGTTCATTCCCTCGGACCCTCCGACACCGCACGAGCGTAGCGTCGTGCCTCTCCACGGCTCATCGATTGCACTTTATGCTGGTTGTCAAGACCAAGTCTGATTGTTGGATGGCAAAACAAATCTTTCGACTAGTTCCCATTGTGATAGCGGTCGTCGTTTCGTTCGCGTGCGGCGGCGAGCGTTCGATCGCCACCTCGGCGCCGAAGCCGTTCCGCGCGCTGGTGTTCACGAAGACGACCGGCTACCGCCACGACTCGATCCCCGCCGGGGTCGCGGCCATCAGGCGCCTCGCGTCCCGGCATGCCTTCCAAGTGGATACGACGAGCGACGCGCGGAAGTTCACCGCCCGCTCACTGCGTCGATACGACGTCGTCATCTTCCTCTCCACGACCGGCACCCCGATCAAGGATGAGACGCAGCGGTCCGCTTTTGTGTCGTACATCCGCCGAGGGGGCGGATTCCTCGGTGTGCACGCCGCGTCCGACACCCGTGGGGACTGGCCCTGGTACGAGGGCCTGGTGGGCGCGCGCTTCAAGCGCCACGACCGTGGGATCACGCGTCGCGCCGTGCAGCTGGTCGACACGACGAGCGCCGCCACTCGCGGTCTCCCGAATCCGTGGGAGCGCACCGACGAGTGGTACGAGTTCCGCTCCCAGCCCCAAGCGCACCTGCTCGCCCGCCTCGACGAGTCGCGTCCGCTCGCCTGGTGTCACCGCTACGATGGCGGCCGCTCGGTGTACACCGCAATGGGTCATACGAAGGAGTCCTACGCCGAGCCTCGCTTCGTTCGCCACCTCCTCGGGGCGATCGAGATGGCCGCGGGCCGCGCGAGGTTCGACTGTGCGGCGTGAGCGCCTCGCGCGCGCGTGCGTGCTCGCCACATTGGCGCTCAGCGCGTGCGGCGGCAGCGACCCCGAGCCCGCCGCGCCGACGGACACGACCGCACCGGCGGAGACCGCCACCGAGGCGCCGGCGGTCGAGACCGCGCCGCCCGACACCGGCGCGAGCGACGGCTCGAGCCCCGCGATCAACTCGGTCACGGTCGACCCGGGCGACGGCACGATCATGATCGGGTCCGGCCCGGCGCTGTACCGGATCAAGCCAGGCGCGAAGGACGCCGAGAAGCTCACCGGCACGGTCGACGGCGGCACCGTCTCCGGCAACCTCGTCGTGCGCTTCAAGGGCCCGAACGACCTGCTCGCCTCGGGCCACCCGCTCCAGGGCCAGCTGCCGGAGAACCTCGGCCTGATCCACTCCGCCGACCACGGCGAGACGTGGGACCGCGTCCAGGGCCCGGAGGCCGACTACCACGAGCTCGAGATCGCCGGCAAGAAGATCATCGGCGTCAATGCCGAGTCGCCCGACATCCAGGTCTCGAGCGACGGCGGCGCCACGTGGGAGACGCGCACGCCGCCGGCCGCGCCGATCGACGTCGTCGTCAACCCCGGCGACCCCAACCAGTGGGCCGTCTCGACCGAGCAGGGCACGTTCATCTCCGCGAACGCCGGCCAGTCCTGGCGCCCGCGCGACACGACGTTCGGCGCACGGCTGGCCTGGCCGAGCAAGGACGCCCTGTTCAGCGTCGACCGCAACGGCAAGGTCCGGGTCAGCCCGGACGGCGGGCGCAAGTGGGAGGACCGGGGCGAAGTGGGCGGCCTCCCCTCCGAAGTTGCGGTCGGGCGTCAGAACGAGGTGCTCGCGGCCGTTGTCGGAGGGAAGATCCGACGCACGAAGGACGGCGGACGTACCTGGTCAACAGTCGCGACTTTGCGCTGAGGCTCGACCAAAAGCGGATTGACTTCGCTCCGAAAGTTCTAATAGTCTTCTCATCGGGTTGTCATCGACCTCGCCGGTTCGAGGTCACCGAAGAGGAGGAAGCAAGTGAAGGGAATCTCCCGGCGCACGCGTGCGTGCGCCGTCGTCGCCGCGACGTCCGTCGCGGTGCTCGCCGGGTCTTCGGCCGCGAATGCGCAGCGGCCTGAGAAGACCGGCAACGGCATCCCCGCCGGCCAGGCCAGCACGCAGATGTTCAACTACGGCGGCTACCTGAACAACGGCGGCAACACGGGCGCGGCGAACCCGATCACCGGCGTCTCGGCGGCGTGCGCGACCTCGACGACGGCCGCGTGCCGGCTCGAGCGCCTCGAGGGCCTGTTCGCGTTCTTCCAGAAGAAGGGCTGGACGAACATCGAGCTCTTCGCGCACTCCGGCTTCCCGGCCCAGAACGACATCCCGGGCCTGGTCGCCTACCGCGCGCTGCTGGACAAGTACGGCCTGCACGCCGCGGGCTGGCACGGCACCGTGACCGACGTCGGCCCGGCCTGGACCGAGCGCATCGCCGCGGCCAAGATCCTCGGCGCCGACTACATCGGCTCGGGCGGCGTCGCCAACCCGGGCATCGGCACCTACGACTCGACGCTCCGCACCGCTGAGACGCTGAACCGCCTCGGCAAGGAGTCCGTCGAGTCCGGCGTCGGCCCGGTCTACATCCACAACCACACGGGCGAGTTCGACGCCAAGTACGTCGACAACGGCGTCCTGAAGTCGGCCTGGCAGATCCTGATGGACCGCACCGACGCCCGCTACGTGCAGGCCGAGATCGACGTCTTTTGGTCGTCGGACGCGTTCAACGACACGACCGGCAACGCGACCGCGGCGCTGATCAACGCGAACCCGACCCGCGTGAAGATGCTGCACATCAAGGACGGCATCAACATCGTCGGCGACGTCAGCCCGACCAACAGCCGCACCGGCTCCCCGCGCCCGACGGGCACCGGCGAGCTCGACTTCCGTCCGATCTTCACCGCCGCGAAGAACCGGGCGCAGTACTACCACCACGAGCACGACGGCGGCACGATCACCGACGCCGACACGTCCTTCACGAACCTGTCGCCGATCGGCGCCTCGATCGCTCCGGCCGTCCTCGGCCTGCCGACGAGCTTCCCGACGGTCGCCGCCGGCACCCCGGCCGCCGAGAACGCGGTCGACGTGAAGATCACCAACACGGGCCAGGCCCCGCTGACGATCACGGCCAACTCGATCGCCACGACGGCCCAGGGCAGCACCGATCCGGGCGACTTCGCGATCGTCTCGAGCACCTGCGTCAACGCGACGCTGCCCGCCGGCGACCCGAACGCCACCCCCGCCGTCCCGCGCGGCAGCTGCACGGTCAAGGTCGGCTTCAAGCCCACCAAGACCAACTTCCGCTCGGTCGCCCTGCTGCGCATCACCTCCAACGCCGATGACGCGACGGAGTCGATCCTCCTGACGGGCGCGAGCACCTCGAGCGCCATCGGCGGCATCGGCGGCACGGTCGCCTCGTCGCTGGCACTCACGCTCGGCGGCACGGGCAGCTTCGGCGCCTTCACGCCCGCCGTCGCCCGCAACTACGACACCGCCGTGGGCGCGTCGGTCGTCAGCACCGCCGCGGACGCGACGCTCTCGGTCACCGATCCGAGCACGACCGCCACCGGTCACCTGGTCAACGGCACGTTCGCGCTGCCGGCGGCCCTGCAGGTCCGCGCGGCCAACACCGCCACCCCGAACCCGGCGTACGCGCCGCTGAGCGAGACGGCCAACACGCCGCTCAACCTGCTCACGTACACCGGCCCGACCGCGGGCGCGGACGTCGTCACGATCGGCTTCCGCCAGGCGATCGGCGCCACCGACACCCTCCGTGCCGGTAGCTACAGCAAGACGCTCACCTTCACGGTGAGCACCACCACTCCGTAAGCAAGGGGTCCGTACCCGGGGGCGTCGGCCGCTTACGCGCGGCCGGCGCCCCCGTGCTCTTTCCGAGGGACACATGAGATCGTTGTTTGCCGTCGCCGGGCTCGCGCTCCTGCTGCTCGCGGGCTGCGGCTCAGAGAAGCGGGCCGAGCCCACCCCGACCGCCACCGCGACGCCGCCGCCGGCGCGGGCCGAGGACCCCGACCTGGCGGGGTACTCGCAGGGCGTCAAGGACTACTACGTCGAGGTCCACGACGAGCCCACGGGCGACGAGCACGCCGACGTCGAGGCGGAGTACCACCAGCCGCCCAAGCCCGCCGAGGCGGGGCTCGGCGACGCGATCACGCTCACCGGCGTGAACATCGGCATCCGCCAGAAGGTGACCGTGACCAAGGTCGACCGCGCGGGCGATTACACCGCCGTGCACCTGAGGCTCGAGAACACGGGCATCACGGTCTACGAGGCGCCGCTGCGCAACGCGAGCGTGACGTACGCGGACGGCGATCCCGTGGGGGTCGAGGAGGGCGCCAGCGCGGCCTGCTCGAAGGGCATGGACGCCGATCCCTGGCGGCTCGACGTCGGCCGCACGAAGACCGGCTGCCTGCTCTTCCCCTCGCACGGCGAGCTGCCGCCCGACCGCTTCCAGCTCGCGCTCGAGATCGTGCCCACCAACGCGGGCGGGATCTGGAACCTGGGCGCGTAGGGTGCTCAGGCCTCGGCCACGGTGATCGACTCGATCAGCACCGGGTCGTCCGGGAAGTCCGTCCGCGGGTCGGTGACGATCGCGCCGATCTTGTCGGCCACGTCCATCCCGGACGTGACCTTGCCGAGCAGCGCGTAGTCCGGCGTGAGCTGCTCCGCGTCCGGACCGGTGACGACGAAGAACTGCGACCCGGAGGTGCCCGCGGGCTCCTGGCCGGTCTTGGCCATCGCCACCACGTACTTGTCGTACTTGAGGTCCTTGGGCGGCGCCTCTTCGATCGTGTAGCCGGGGCCGCCCTCGCCCGTGCCCTGCGGGTCGCCGCCCTGAAAGACGAAGCCGGGGACGATCCGGTGGATCAGCAGCCCGTTGTAGAAGCCCTGGTCGGCCAGGTACTTGAACGACCCACCGGTCTTCGGCGCCCGCTCGGAGTCGAGCGTGATCTGAAACGTGCCGCAATTGGTCTTGACGGTCGCGACGTAGGTGCGCGAGGCGTCGAGCTCCTCGTCGGGCTTGGCGAGCTTGTCGCGCGTCTGCTTGCCGGGATCGGCGGCGCGCGCGCACTTGTTGCCGTCGGTGTCCGCGTTCGCCGCGGCGGTGATCTCCGGGTTCGGCGTGGCGGTCGGCTTGGGCTTGTCCGACCCCCCGCACGCGGTGAGCAGCAGGGCGAGGCACGCGGAAGCGACGGCGAAGGACCTGGACACGGCGGGCAAGGATAGTTCTCGCGCCTTCCCAGGAAGCTCTCAGGGACCTCCGAGTCATCTCTTAGGGCGCGAACCGATGCTGGCCCCATGTCTGTCGCGACCCATGACGGCCTGCGCGTCGGAGCCCGCCCGGGCGCGCGCGGGCGTGCCGTAAGCCTCCCCCGCCCTGAAGTCTGCGCCCTGCTCGTGCTGGCGGGCGCCCTGAACCTGTGGGCGCTCTCGCGCAACGGATGGGCGAACGAGTACTACGCGGGCGCGGTGCGCTCGATGGCGGGGTCGTGGCACGCGTTCCTGTACGGGTCGCTGGACCCGGGCGGGGTGATGACCGTCGACAAGCCGCCGATGGCGTTGTGGGTGCAGGCGCTGTCGGTGCGCGTGTTCGGATACTCGTCGTGGGCGATGCTCGTGCCGCAGGCGCTGATGGGCGTCGCGTCGGTCTGGCTCGTCTATGACCTGGTCGCGCGTCGGTTCGGTCGTGCGGGCGGGTTCATCGCGGGCGCGGTGCTGGCGCTGACGCCGATCGCGGTCGCGGTCTCGCGTCACAACAACCCGGACGCGCTGCTGATCCTCTGCGTCGTCGGTGCGGTGTGGGCGACGGTGCGGGGCTTGGAGGCCGGGCGCGTGCGCTGGATGGTGCTCGCGGGCGCGTGCGTGGGGCTCGGGTTCGAGACCAAGATGGGCGCGGCGCTGCTGGTCGTGCCGGCATTGGCGGTCGCTTGGGTGTGGGCGGCGCCGCGCAGCCAGGTGCGCGGGCTGCTCGCGGGCGGGCTCGCCCTGCTCGTCGCCGGCGGTGCCTGGCCGCTGCTCGTCGCGCTGACCCCGGCGTCCTCGAGGCCGTGGATCTCGGGGACGTCGGACAACTCGATCTGGTCGCTGATCACCGACTACAACGGCCTGGGCCGGCTCGACGGGCAGGCAGGGGGGCCCGCGGGGATGGGCGGCGGTGGCGGCGGTGGCTTCGGCGGCGGCAACGGGCTCTTCGGCGGCGATCCGGGCGTCTTCCGGCTCTTGAACGCCGCGCTGGGCGGTCAGGCGGGCTGGCTGCTCGGGTTCGCCCTCGTGTCGGGCGTCGCGCTCGTCGTCTCGACGCGGCTCTCGCGCCGCGATCCGGCCACCGGCTGGGTGCTCGCCGTGGGTGGGACGGCGCTGACCGCGGCGGTCGCGTTCTCGAGCGCCAAGGGCATCTTTCATCCCTACTACGTCAGCGAGCTGGCGCCGTTCACCGCCGCGCTGATCGGCGCGGGCGCGGTGCGGTTCGCCGAGGGCGACCTGCTGGCGCGCGTCGCGGGCCCGCTCGCGATCGGCGCCGCCGTCGTGACCGAGCTCGCCGTCCTCGGGAACACCACCGGCCTCCAGTGGCTGCCTCCGGTGCTCGTCGTCGTCGGCGTGCTCGCGGCGGGCGCGCTCGCGTTCGCCCCGGACGCCCGCACCCGCCACGCCGGCGTGGCGGGTGCGATCGCGGCGCTGCTGATCGCCCCGGCGACCTGGTCCGTCCAGACCCTCGGCCACGCCACGAGTGGCACGTTCCCGGCGGGCGGTCCGGCGACGGCGGGCGTGGGCTTCGGCGGCGGCCCGGGCGGGCCCGGCGGCCGCGGCGGCTTCGGCGGAGGGCGGTTCGCGCCCCCCAACGGCGCGGCGCCCGGCGGCGCGGCGCCCGGCGGCGCGGCGCCCGGCGGCGCGGCGCCCGGCGGCGCGACGCCCGGGTTCACCCCCGGCGGCGCCGCGCCGGGCGCGAGCGGGACGACGACCCCGGGCGCGGGCGGCTTCGGTCCCGGCGGCGCGGGCGGCGGCTTCGGCGGCCCGGGCGGCGGTGGCGGCCCGTTCGGCGGCAACTCCACCTCGCTGACCTCGGCGCTCGCCTACATCAAGGCCAACGGCGGCGGCACCCTCGCCGTCTCCAGCCAGTCCACCGCGGCGGCGGCGATCATCTCCTCCAACGCCGACATCGCCGGTATCGGCGGGTTCTCCGGCCGCGAGAGCGCCGTCACCCCCCAGTGGCTGGCCGACGAGGTCGCCCGGGGCAAGATCCGGTGGGTCCTCGCCGACGGCGACGGCGGAGGCGGCCTGCGCAACGACGGCCGCCCGGGCTCCACCGCCGCGATGACCGCCGTCGAGAACGCCTGCCGGCCGGTCGACGCCGACGGCGTGACCCTCTACGACTGCGCCGGCGCCTCCACGTCCCTAAACGCCAGCTAAAGGGTCAGACCCCTTAGGTTTCCTTTAGGCGCGCGCCGCGCCGTAGCGCGGCGCGCAACCCTAACGACGACCTAAAGGGTCAGACCCTTTAGGTGGGCTTTAGGGTGAGCGAGAAGGTCATCGGGCCGGGCAGCAGGCGGTACTGCGGGAGGACGCCCGGGCCGCAGGAGGCGGAGCCGAGGCCCTGTTGGGCGAGGTCGGCGTTGACCCACACCCAGTCCGGGTCCGGGGCGAGGTCCGGTGGGTGCTTGGCGGCGGCCAGCGCCTCGGAGGTCCACGGTCGCACCGTCAGGCCGAAGTGCGGGTGGCCCTCGAGGCGCAGACCTCCGAGGCTCGCCCAGCGGACCTCGGTGCGGTGACCGTTCTCCTGCGGCATCAGGTACGGCGTCTGCAGGTCCTCGACCGAGGAGGAGAAGCGGCCGACGCGGGCGGCTCGGCTCGAGTCGGGGTAGGCCTCGCCCGGGCCGCGGCCGAACCACTCGACCCGGTCCAGGGGCGCGGGGACGGCGAAGCGCACACCGACCCGCGGGAGCGGGAACGGCCACTCGCCTTCGAACTGCAGGTCGAGCGCCAGCGCGAGCGCCTCGTCCACACCGGTCCACGTGTAGGTGGCGAGGATCCCCATGTCCGACGCCGCCGGGGCGACGCGGGTACGGACGACCAGGGTCTCGCCGACGCGATCGACCGCGATCGTGCGGTGGCGCATCCGGTCCAGCCCGTTGCCCCGCCACACCGGGCCGAGTTGGTCGGGGCCGTGGTAGCCCTCGTCATTGTCCGTCGGCGCGCGCCACACGTCCAACCGCGGCCCGATCAGGGACACCCCGCCGAGCCGCGCCAGCACGCCGGTCCGCGGATCGAACTCCGCCAACCTAAAGGGGTCAGGCCCCTTTAGGTTTTGCGAGGACGGCGCCGGGCGGATCGGGAGCTGGCCCCAGGCGACCTCGTGGCCGGCGGGCGCCCAGGGCTGGTCGGCCGAGAGGACCGCGCGCACGGTAAGCCAGGTCTCGCCGACGCAGGAAGGCAACGAGGGCAGCGGCAGCTCCGCCACCGCACCCGCCGGCAGCGACCCCAACTCGAGCGAGCCGGAGGCCACGGCCACGCCCTCCTCCTCCAGCGCCCACTCGAGCGCGAGGTGCGAGAGGTCGCGGAACGTGAAGCGGTTCTCGATTCGCAGGGCCCCGCCGTGCGCCTCCGTGATCCGCACCGGCTCGAACACCTTCTTGAGCTCCACCAGCCCCGGCGACGGGACCCGGTCCGGGAAGAGGAGCCCGTCGGCGACGAAGTTGCCGTCGTGCAGCGGTTCGCCGAAGTCGCCGCCGTACGCGTAGAAACCGCGATCCACCTCCCACAGGCCGTGGTCGATCCACTCCCACACGAACCCGCCCTGACAGCGTGGGTGGCGCTCGAACAGCGCCTGGTAGTCGGCCAACCCTCCCGGCCCGGTGCCCATCGCGTGCGCGTACTCGCACAGCAGGAACGGCATCCGCCGGCGCCGCGCGTCCAACGCCGCGTCCTCCAAAGGCGACTCCTCCCCACGCCCGATCGCATCGACCTCCTCGTGTGAGGCGTACATGCGCGAGTAGACGTCGACGTCGCGGCAGGACCAGTCGTGCTCGTAGTGCAGCGGCCGCGAGGGATCGCGCCCCCGCGCCCACGCCGCCATCGCGCTCAGGTTGCGCCCCGACCCGCTCTCGTTGCCCAGCGACCACAGGACGATCGACGGGTGGTTCTTGTCGCGCTCGACCATCCGCCGCATGCGGTCGACCAGCGCGTGCTCCCACTCGACATCGTCGGACGGGTTCCCGCGCCAGTCCAGCGGCCAGAAGCCGTGCGTCTCCAGGTCGCACTCGTCGATCACGTAGAGCCCGAGCTCGTCGCAGAGCTCGAGGAAGCGCGGATGCGGCGGGTAGTGGGAGGTGCGCACGGCGTTGACGTTGTGCGTCTTCATCAGCTCGATGTCCTGGCGCATAAGAGACTCCGAGACCACACGCCCACGCAGCGGGTCGAACTCGTGCCGGTTGACCCCGTGGAACTGGACGCGGTGCCCGTTGACCTGCAGCAGCCCGTCCTCGATCACCACGCGCCGGAAGCCGATCCGCAACGTCACGCGCTCGGTGGCCGACGCCACCACGCAGTCATAGAGCCGCGGGACCTCGGCGCTCCAGGCCTCGACCCGCTCGACCGTCACGGTCTCCCCGCCGAGCGCCGCGATCCCGAGCTCCGGAACCGTCACCCGCGCGGACACGCCCGGCACGTCGACCCGCAGCGACCCGCTCCCGCTCACGTGGTCGTAGTCGGCGTGCACGAAGACGTCCTCGATCGCGCCGGAAGCCGGGCGCGACAACAGCGTCACGTCGCGGAAGATCCCCGATAGCCACCACATGTCCTGATCCTCGAGGTAGGACCCCGACGACCACTGGTGCACCCGCACCGCCAGGACGTTCGCCTCACCCACTCGCAACACGCCGCCGACGTCGAACTCCGCCGGGAGCCGCGAACCGCGGGTCGTCCCCAGGTAGTCGCCGTTGAGCCAGACCCGCGCGCAGGAGTCGACGCCCTCGAAGCGCAGAACGGCCGGCCCGTCGAAGCCTTCAGGGACGTCGAACCAGCGGCGGTAGTCGCCTGTCGGGTTCTCGTCCGGCACGAACGGCGGGTCGACGGGGAACGGGTAGCGCACGTTCGTGTACGCGGGCGCGCCGTAGCCGTGCAGCTGCCAGTGCGACGGGACGGGCAGCCGCGCCCAGCCGCTCTCGTCGTAGTCGCGATCGACGAAGTCGGCGGGCACGTCGGCCCGCTCGCTGTAGCGGAACGCCCACTCGCCGTTCAAAGACAGCGACGGCGCGTCGGAACGCAGGAACGCGCGCGCGGGCCGGACCCCTTCGCCCGGCGAGCGCTCTTCGAAATACCGCATCGCCGGTAGCGTGACACCCATGGGCCTGCGCACGGTGCGTTACATAGTCCCCGCCGTCCTGGTGGTGATCGGGTTCGTGATCCTGTTCACGACGGACGAGTCGCTGCGCTGGGAGGGTTGGGCGATGTGCGTCGGCGCCGGCCTGGCGATCCTGCTGCTCAACGTCCTCTATCGCTACGGGGCGAGCGGCGACCGCGAGCGCACCGCGGAGGACGAGGCGCGCGCCTACTTCTCAGAGCACGGACGTTGGCCTGATGAAGATTAAGGGCGCCCTCCTGATTGTCGGCGGACCGGCGGCCACGTAGCGTCGCCTGATGCTCCTCCCCGCCCTCATGCTCACGGCCGCGCTCGCGGCGCCCACGATGTCCACCGACCGCGAGTGCTACGCGGCCGGCCAGGACACGATCACGATCACCGGCTCCGGCTTCGCTCCCAGCTCGCCGGTCACGCTCCAGTTCACCGGCAACGACGAGATCCTGACCTCCGACGCGACCTCCGACGCGACCGGCGCGCTCGACACCGAGGTGACCGCGCCGGACCTGAAGGACTTCAACGCGGACTCCTCCGCGATCCCGGTCGCGCTCGACACCGCCGACGGCGCCACCGCCGGCTTCGACCTGACTGCCTGGGACGGCACGCTCACGGGCTACCGCTCGACGATCCGCCGCGGCCAGCGCCTGCGCTTCGAGACGACCGGCTGGACCGGCGCCGACGAGCTCTTCCTGCACTACGTGCGCGGCGGCAAGACCGTGTTCACGCAGCGGCTCGGCGCGACCTCCGGCCCGTGCGGCGACCTGACGAAGAGCTTCAAGGCGTTCACGTTCCGCGGCGCCAAGCTCGGCAGCTACAACCTGCGCATCTCGCCCAACGAGGAGTTCACCAACGAGGACCGCTGGTTCGGTTTCAAGAGGACGCGCCTGGTCTCATAAGCTGAATGGAGTGCCGTTCTCCGTTCAGCTCGGTCTCTTCTTCGCCTTCCTGACCGCGCTGGGGTCGGTCCTCGGCTTCTTCCTCAAGCACAAGGGCGCGGTGCAGGCACCGCCGGTGGAGTGGAAGCGCCCGCTGCACTCCACCATCGCCCTGTTCCGCTCGCCGATCTACACGATCGGCTGCGTGGTGGCGACGACCTCGTGGGGCTTTCACGTGATCGCCCTCGGGCTGGCGCCGATCAGCGTCGTGCAGGCGACGATCGCGGGCGGGCTGGTGCTCGTCACCGTCGTCGCCGACCGCGTCTTCGGGCAGTCGGTGACCCGCCGCGAGTGGATCGGCGTCGGGCTCACCGCCGCCGGTCTGGCGTTCCTCGCCGCGACGCTCGAGGGCACGGCCGATACCGCCCACGGCGACTACGACGACATCACGTTCGCGATCACCGTGTGCGGTGCCACGCTCGCCGCCTTCATCCTCGCCCGCCGCGCCCACAGCGGTCCCGCGCTCGCGGTCTCGGCCGGCCTCTTCTGGGCCGCGTCGGACGTCACGATCAAGGCCCTCAGCGGCAAGGCGTCCGACCTCGGGGTCGCCGTGATCTGGCACCCGTTCGCGTTCGTGATCGTCGCGCTGAGCTTGATCGGGCTGCTCGTCTCCGCCCGCTCGCTGCAGATCGGCCCCGCCGTCCCGGTGATCGCGCTCACGAGCGCCACCGCCAACGTGCTGACGATCGCGGCCGGCCCGTTCGTCTTCCAGGAGCCGCTCCCGGAGGATCCGCTCGCGTTGCTGATCCGGATCGCCGCGTTCGCGCTGGTGATCACGGCCGCCGCGATGACCCCGCCGCCGATGGACTCCGAACCTACGCCCGCAGACTTGCGGCGAGCGAGTCCCGCAGCGGAACACGCGGGATGAGCGTCGCCTGCAGCGCGTGGTAGACGTCGGGCTTGCCGTCCCAGACCGTGCTCGACGGGCGATTGGCCGCGTCGAGCTCGTGGCGCCATGAGCCGTCCTCGCGGTCGATGAAGACGCGTTCGGCGAGCTCCCACCACTCGGCCTGCAGCGCGTCCTCCCCCAGCACCGCCGCCGCGGCGATCGCCTCGCACAGCACCCAGTGCAGGTGGTCCGAGACGACGGGCGTGCCGTCCCAGTCGACCGTGTAGACGAAGCCCGCGCCGTCCCATCCGGTCTGCACGCCCGCCGTGAAGAGGCGCCGCGCGTCGGCCTCGAAGCGGAAACGGTCGAGCGTGAACGCCAGCCGCGCCCACTCGAACCAGTGCCCGATCGTGGCCCCGTAGGGCCGGAACGGGTGCGCCGGCGTGGCGCGGTTGTAGTCGGGCAGCGGCTGCCAGCGAGCGTCGAAGTGCTCGTTGAGCATCGGATGGTTGTCGACCACCAGCCGCTGCGTCATCCGCACGGCGCGCTCACGCCAGAGCGGGTCGCCGGACGCGAGCAGCGCCTCGACGCCGTGCATGTTCGCGTTGGCGCCGCGGTAGGGCTCCAATTCGCTCCAGTCACGGTTCCAGACATCGGCGAGCGCGCCGGAAGACTCCTCCCAGAAGCGGGTGTCGAGCACCTCGAGCGCCTCCCCCAGCAGCTCGTCGTCACCCGCCGACGCCGCCGCCAGCACCACGAAGACGTGCTCGTAGGCGCGCTTGTCGGTCGACCCGCCCACCTGCGCGAACCAGCCGCCGTGCACGCCGTCGCGGAAGTCGTGGCGCAGCGAGTCCAGCCCGTGCGCCACCAGCTCGGCGGCACCCGGCCACCCGAGCAGCTCGCCGAGCGCGAACACGTGTGTCATCCGCGTCGTGATCCACAGCTCGCGCGGGCGGTCGAGGTCCGGCGTGCCGTCCGAGCGCAGCCAGGCGAAGCCGCCCTCGGGGTGCCGCGAGCCCTCCGCGAAGCTCAGCAGGCGCTCGGTTTCGGCGGCGAGGTCGATCATCAGCGATGAATCCTGCCCGAACCGGCAGTCTGTGAGGCCATGACCAAGGTGATCGCTGATCTTTCCATCTCGCTCGACGGCTTCGTCGCAGGCCCGGACCCGAGCCAGCAGGACCCGCTCGGGATCGGCGGCATGCAGCTGCACGAGTGGGCGTTCAAGGCGATGTCCTGGCAGCAGGAGCACGGCGGCCAGGGAGGCGAGGACAACGCGGACTCCAGGCACATCGCGGCCCTGCGTGCCCGCATCGGCGCCGGGATCATGGGCCGCAAGATGTACAGCGGCGGCGCCGGCGGGTGGGAGGACGACTCGAACCCGCGCGGCTGGTGGGGCGACGACCCGCCCTTCCACCACGACGTCTACGTCCTCACCCACCACGCGCGCGAGCCGCTCGAGATGGAGGGCGGGACGACCTTCCACTACGTCACCGACGGCGTCCGCTCGGCCTACGAGCAGGCGATCGCGGCCGCGGGCGAGAAGGACGTGCAGGTCCACGGCGGCGGCAGCGCGGTCTCGCAACTCCTGCGGGAGGGCCTGCTCGACGAGCTCAACGTCCACATCGCACCGGTCCTCCTGGGCAGCGGCTCGCGCCTGCTCGACGACGTCCCGGCCGGCAAGCTCGAGCGGCTCGAGACCTTCGGCTCCGACGACACCGGCGTCGTGCATGTGAGGTACGCCGTCCTGAGATGAGACAGCGGCGTCGCAGTTAAGCGCTACGCTGCTGTCTCAGATGACCCGCCCGGTCGAGTTCCTGCGCGCGGACGCCGCCCGCAACGTCCACCGGATCGTGGAGGTGGCCGCGCGCCTGCTGGGCACCGACCCGGGCATCGGGATGGCGGAGGTCGCGGCCGCCGCGGGCGTGAGCCGCGCGACCGTCTACCGCCACTTCCCGACGCGCGAGGCGCTGATCGCCGCGATCCAGCGCCAGGCCGTCGAGCAGAGCGAGCGGGCGCTGCTGGACTGCCGGCTCGACGAGGACAGCGCCACCGAGGCGCTGCGGCGCCTGTGCACGGCGTGGCTGGACGTCGCCGAGCGCTACGCCTTCACCCAGCTCGGCCACGAGCTCGACGAGGAGACCAAGGCGCATCGCCGCCGCATCCTCGGCGAGCCGCTGCGCGCTCTGGTCGAGCGCGGCAAGGCCGGCGGCGAGTTCTCACCCACGGTCTCGACCGAATGGTGTGTCCGCTCGTTCGGCGCGCTGCTGCTGGCCGGGGCTCGCGCCGTGGCCGACGGCGCGCTCACCCACGACGAGGCTCCCGGCGTCGTCTTTGACTCGCTGTACGAAGGGCTGCGCGCATGACCGCCGAGAACGGCAACACCACCTCCGACGTCCTGACCGGCCGCGCGCTGGTCCCCGTCTTCGGCGCGCTGATGCTGGGCATGTTCCTGGCCGCGCTGGACCAGACGATCGTGTCCACCGCGCTGCCGACGATCGTCGGCGACCTCGGCGGCCTGGACCACCTCAGCTGGGTCGTCACGTCGTACCTGCTCGCGACGACCGCGTCGACGCCGCTCTACGGAAAGCTCGGCGACATGTACGGCCGCAAGCCGGTGTTCCTGGCGGCCATCCTGATCTTCCTCGCGGGCTCGCTGCTCAGCGGCATGAGCCAGTCGATGGGCGAGCTGATCGCGTTCCGCGCGCTGCAGGGCCTCGGCGCCGGCGGGTTGATGGTCGGCGCGCAGGCGATCATCGCCGAGATCGTCCCGCCCCGCGACCGCGGGCGCTACATGGGCCTGATCGGCTCGGTGTTCGCCGTCGCCAGCGTCGCCGGCCCGCTGCTCGGTGGCTTCTTCGTCGAGACGCTCTCGTGGCGCTGGGTCTTCTACGTGAACATGCCGATCGGCGTGCTCGCGGTGCTGGTCGTCGCGTTCCGCCTGCACCTGCACGTCCCCACGCACCGCCACAAGATCGACTACCTCGGCGCCGTGCTGCTGACCGCCGGCGTGAGCGCGCTGATCCTCGTGACCACGTGGGGCGGCAACCAATACGAGTGGGGCTCGCCGACCATCATCGGCCTCGCCGTGGCCGGCTTCGTCCTGATCGCGATCTTCCTCCGCCAGGAGACCCGCGCCGCGGAACCGATCATCCCGCTGAAGCTCTTCCGCTCGAGCGTCTTCAGCGTCGCCTCCTCGATCGGCTTCGTGATCGGCCTGGCGATGTTCGGCGCGATCATCTTCATCCCGCTGTTCCTGCAGCTCGTCTACGGCGTCTCGCCCACGTCGTCCGGCCTGCGGATGCTGCCGCTGATGGGCGGCCTGTTGACCGCGAGCATCCTCAGCGGCCGCGCGATCAGCCGCATCGGCCGCTACAAGGTCTTCCCGATCGTCGGCACCGCCGTGACCACGCTCGGCCTCTTCCTGCTGAGCCGCCTGGAGGTCGACACCCCGCCGTGGCTGGCGAGCGTGTTCATGCTCGTGCTCGGCGTCGGCATCGGCCTCGTCATGCAGGTGATCGTCCTCGTCGTCCAGAACGACGCGCCCCCGCGCGACATCGGCGTGGCGACGAGCACCGCGACGTTCTTCCGCAGCATGGGCGGCTCGCTCGGCGTCGCGCTCTTCGGCGCCATCTTCGCGACGCGCCTGAACGACGAGCTCGCAGCGCTGCCGCACGACGTCGCCGCCCGCTTCTCCGGCGGGGTGAACGTCAGCCCCGCTGAGGTCCACGCACTCCCGCCCGTGATCCTCGACGACTTCCTGCACGCGTTCGTGAACGCATTGCAACCGGTGTTCCTCGTCGGTGCCGCGGTGACCCTGATCGCCTTCGTTCTCGCCTGCCTGCTCAAAGAGGTTCCGCTGCGTGGTACGACCCACGCGCCGCCGCCCGACCCGGTCACCGATCCCGGGCTCGAGGCGGAATATGAGACGACGCCCCGGAACTGAGGGCGCTGGGACTGCACAACCGTAAGGAGTGGGTCAACAACCTCCACGATTGTGCGAATTACCAGTAGGGTGGATACGTGAGTCCGAATTCGTGGCTCGCCGTCGACGGAGAGACGACGCCCAAGGTGCGAGCGCAGGAATTGCGCTTCGCATGGGAGCGCTTCCTCGCCGCCGACGACGAGGAGTCCTCAGACCTCGTCCGCGAGGCGATCACCGACTCTTGGCGTCGGTCCCAGTCGGCCGGGGTCGATCCCACGGGCGGGCGCAAGGCCCCGGTGGTGGCGGACGAGGCGGAGGCGCATGAGCGCTGGGAGGAGCACCCGCTCGCCGCCGCGTCGACGCTGATCCACGAGTGCCTGTCGGCGATCGCCGACGAGCAGGGCTACCTGATCGTGGTCAGCGATGCCAACGGCATGCTGATGACGATCGAGGGCTCCGCGCAGGTGCGGCTCCGCGCGGCGGGCGACATGAACTTCGCCGAGGGCACGCTGTGGAGCGAAGGCGGCGCGGGCACGAACGCGATCGGCACAGCGCTGGCGCTCGACCATGCCGTGCAGGTCTTCGGACCCGAGCACTTCTCGGATCCCGTGCAGCGCTGGACCTGCAGCGCCGCCCCGATCCACGACCCGGACACCGGCGCCATGATCGGCGTGATCGACCTCACGGGCGATCTCTCGACCGTCCACCCGCACAGCCTCGCCGTCGCCACCGCGACCGCGCGCGCCGTCGAGGCCAGCCTGCAACTCGCCCTTCAGGAGCGCGACGCCCGCCTGCACGCCCGCTACGGCGACCGCGTCGCGCCCGACCGGAGCGCGTTGATGACGCCCTCGGGCCGCGCGATCGGCACGGTCCCGCCCGGCTGGGGCGTCGTCGGGCGCCTCGCGATCCCGCCCGGCGGCGGCGCCCTGACGCTCCCATCGGGCACGCCGGCCGTCGCCGAACCGGTCTCCCCCACGCTGGAGGCCTTCGTCGTGCACGCGGTCGAGTCGCGGCGGGTGACGAGCGTCGCAAGGCCGCTCGCCAAGCTCGGGTTCCTCGGCCGCGACCGGGCGACGCTGTCGATCGACGACCGCCACACCGAGCTGCGCCCGCGGCTGGCGGAGATCCTCGCGCTGCTGTGCGCGAACCCCAACGGGATGACCGCGGACACGCTGTGCGCGGACCTGCACGGCGACGGCGGCAGCGTGTCGAGCGTGCGCGTCGAGGTCTCGCGCCTGCGCAAGCTGCTCGGCCCCTGGATCGACACCGACCGCTACCGCCTCACCTGCGACGTCGAGACCGACGTGCGCCTGATCGAAGGTCTTCTCGCGGGCGGGCGCGTGCGCGAGGCCGCCGAGGCCTACCCGGGCCCGCTGCTCCCGACCTCCGAGGCGCCGGGCGTGCAGCGCGAGCGCGAGCGCCTGGACACCTGGCTGCGCCAGGCCGTGATGACTTCCGACGACGCCGAGGCGCTGTGGGGGTGGGTCAATACGCCCACCGGCGAGGACGACCTTCCGGCCTGGAAGCGACTGCTCACACACCTCGAGTTCCGCGACCCGCGACGGTCGCTGGCCGCCGCCCGCGTGGGCGAGCTGCGTCGTGCAGCGCTGATGTAACGCCCGCAGGGGAGACTGGATCCAGTTGATCCAGTTATCCGGTGGGAGGAGACCGCGAGGATGCAGGCAACGAGGTCACACCGTGGCCTGAGTACGGCACGCGCCGCACTGAGTGTCACGTGGCTTCTCGCCCGCGCTCCGGACGGTGTTCGCGCCGATGAGGTCGCGGAGTCGCTCGGCAAGAGCGTCTCCACGGCTTACAACCTGCTCGCGAGCCTGTGCGACGAGGGCGTCGCCGAGCGTCTGCCCGGCGGCCTGTACCACCTGTCGCCGGAGTTCCGTGAGACCGTCGCCGAGGAGTCCGACAGGCACGATCTGTCGGGCGTCGTCGACGACCTGCTCGCGCGCACGCACAAGCGCGCGTATCTGGCGGTGCTGCGCGGTGGACACCTTCGGGTCGTGCTCGAGCGTGGTCTGCAGGGCATGCCGAAGCTGCCCGGGATGAATCCGGAGATCCGCGACAACGCCCATGCTCTCGCGCTCGGCAAGGTCGTTCTCGCCCGCGCACCCGCCAGCGCACTCGAGCGCTATCTGAGCGCCGGCCTCAAGCGCTTCACGCCGGACACGATCATCGATCCGAACACGTTGCGCACCGATCTCCGCCGCGTCCGCCGCACCGGCATCGCGACCGACCGCGAGGAGATCGCCCCCGATTTCTGCTGTATCGCCGCGCCGTTGCTCGACGAGCACGGCCACTTCCTCGGCGCCGCGGGCATCTCGATGTCCGTGCGCGCTTTCGACGCCGAGCACGAGCACCTGATCGAGGTCCTGAGGGACATCGTCGGATTCCAAGCATGTGCGGATCGTCGCGAAGTTCTTGAAGTAGGTCGATCCCCAGTCCTAGCGTCCGCACCCGAGCACCTCGCGGTGAAACGTCGGCTGCGCCAAAGGAGGTAGCCAGTCGTGAGCAGAGCAAGCATCACGAAGGCCCACAACAAGATCCAGGAACTTTCCTGGGACCCGACGTTCGTGGAGCCGGTCGACAAGTACCCGACCGATTACACGTTCGAGAAGGCACCGAAGAAGGACCCGCTCAAGCAGGTCCTGCGCTCCTACTTCCCGATGGAAGAGGAGAAGGACAACCGTGTGTTCGGCGCGATGGACGGCGCCATCCGCGGCAACATGTTCCGCCAGGTCCAGCAGCGCTGGATGGAGTGGCAGAAGCTCTTCCTGAGCATCATCCCGTTCCCGGAGATCTCCGCGGCCCGCGCGATGCCGCTGGCCATCAACGCGGTCCCGAATCCTGAGGTCCACAACGGCCTCGCGATTCAGATGATCGACGAGGTCCGCCACTCGACGATCCAGATGAACCTGAAGCGCCTGTACATGAACCACTACATCGATCCGGCCGGCTTCGACCTGACCGAGAAGGGGTTCGCGAACTGCTACGCCGGCACCATCGGCCGCCAGTTCGGTGAGGGCTTCATCACGGGCGACGCGATCACCGCCGCCAACGTCTACCTGACGATCGTGGCCGAGACGGCCTTCACGAACGTCCTGTTCGTCGCCATGCCCGGCGAGGCCGCGGCCAACGGCGACTACCTGCTGCCGACGGTCTTCCACTCGGTGCAGTCCGACGAGAGCCGCCACATCTCGAATGGCTACTCGATCATCCTCATGGCGCTCGCCGACGAGCGCAACCGCCAGCTGCTCGAGCGCGACCTGCGGTACGCGTGGTGGAACAACCACGCCGTCGTGGACGCGGCGATCGGCACGTTCATCGAGTACGGCACCAAGGACCGCCGCAAGGATCGCGAGTCCTACGCCGAGGCCTGGCGCCGCTGGATCTATGACGACTACTACCGGTCGTACCTGGTCCCGCTGGAGAAGTACGGCCTGACGATCCCCCACGACCTCGTCGAGGAGTCCTGGAACCGGATCTGGAACAAGGGCTACATCCACGAGACGGCGCAGTTCTTCGCGACCGGCTGGTTCGCCAACTACTGGCGGATCGACGCGATGGACGACACCGACTTCGAGTGGTTCGAGTTCAAGTACCCGGGCTGGTACGACAAGTACGGCCGCTGGTGGGAGAAGTACGGCGAGCTCTCGAAGAAGAACGGCCACAAGCCGATCGCCTTCGAGGCCGAGGCCAACTACCAGTACCCGCACCGCTGCTGGACCTGCATGGTCCCGTGCCTGATCCGTGAGGACGCGGTCATGGACGAGGTCGACGGCCAGGTGCGCACGTACTGCTCGGAGACCTGCCACTGGACGGACAAGGTCGCCTTCCGGCCCGAGTACGAAGGCCGGCCGACCCCGTCGATGGGCAAGCTCTCCGGCGTCCGCGAGTGGGAGACCCTGCATCACGGCAACGACCTCGCCGACATCATGCAGACCCTCGGCTACGTCCGCGACGACGGCAACACGCTGGTCCCGCAGCCGCATCTCAACCTCGATCCGAAGGAGATGTGGACGCTGGACGAGTGCCGCGGCATCACGCTCAACAGCCCGAACATCTTGCTGAACGAGATGACGCCGGAGGAGCGCGAGCAGCACATGGCCGAGTACAAGCGAGGCGGACCGGCCGGCCGGCCGGCGGCGGCCTAAGCGGAGAGGTCTCGCCGTCGTGGCTGACAAGACGCACACCGTCCGCTTCGAACCCGTTGGCATCGAGATCGAGGTCGACGAGTCCGAGACGATCCTCAACGCGGCCTTCCGGCAGGGCATCATGCTCATGCACGGCTGCAAGGAGGGTCAGTGCTCGGCGTGCAAGTCGTTCATCCTCGACGGCGAGGTCGACCTCGACCGCTACTCGACGTTCGCGCTGCCCGACTTCGAGGAGGCAGAAGGGTGGACGCTGCTCTGCCGCGCCCACCCCTACTCCGACATGGAGATCGAGCTGATCAACTACGACGAGGAGATCATCCACGGCGGTACGCCGCCACGGACGATCTCCACGTCGGTCGAGGCGGTCGAGCCGCTCACCTCGGACATCTTCTTCCTGAAACTGAAGCCGTCCGAGCCGCTCGAGTACAAGGCCGGGCAGTACGTCGACATCCGGATCCCGGGCACCGAGCACCACCGCTCGTTCTCGATGGCGGGAACGAGCCCGGACTCGCTCGAGTTCATGATCAAGGCGTACCCCGGCGGCAAGTTCTCCGGGCTGCTCGCCGACGGCTCGGTCAAGCCGGGCGATGAGATCGAGGTGACCGGACCCTACGGGGTCTTCACGCTGCGGCCGAGCTCGCCCCGGCGGCTGCTGTTCATCGGCGGCGGCGCCGGCATGGCGCCGATCCTCGCGCTCCTGCGCTCGATGCAGGAGAACGGGATCGACCGTGAGGCGGCCTACTACTACGGCGCTCGCACCGAGGCCGACCTCTTCCAGGTGGAGGAGCTCGGCACCCTGCCCTGCGGCTTCGTCCCCGCGCTGTCGGAGGACTCCAACGGGTGGAAGGGCGAGAGCGGCCTGATCACCGACGTCGTCGATCGCCTCGAAGGCGACGTCGCCGAAGTGGACGCCTACGTCTGCGGCCCCCCGCCGATGGTGGAGGCAGCCATTGCGCTCCTCGAAGCCAAAGGCGTGCCCGAGGCGCACATCTATTACGACAAGTTCACCACCACAGCGGACGAGTGAGGAGACCCATGGCGACAGAGGTCAAGGAACGCAGCGTCCCCAAGCCTGTGTTCACGGATGCCGAGGCCGGGGCGCAGGAATTCCCCTCCTGGCAGAGCCGCAGCTACAACTACTTCACGCCGCGCAAGCGCCGCGCGACGGTCTACGAGGACGTCACGATGGACGTCCAGCCCGACCCCGCGCGTCACTTGACGCAGGGCTGGGTCTACTCCTTCGCCAACGGCGACGCCGGTTACCCGCAGGAGTGGTCGGCGCTGAAGTCGACCAACTGGCACGCGTTCCTCGATCCCAACGAGGAGTGGGAGCAGACGATCTATCGCAACAACGCGAACGTCGTCCGCCAGATCTCGCAGAACATCGAGCACGGCCGCACGGCGCACGTGTTCCAGGCGATGAACCCCGCGTGGGTCAAGGTGCTCTCGCATCACGTGTTCGCGTGGGCGCACGCCGAGCACGGCATCGGGATGCACGTCTACACGCCGGCCCAGCGCGATGCCCCGACGAACATGATCAACAACGCGATCTGCGTCGGCGCCGTGCACAAGCTGCGCTTCGCACAGGACCTGATCCTCTACAACCTCGCGCTCAGCGAGGAGATCGACGACTTCGAGGGCTCGGTGCACAAGGAGGTCTGGCAGTCGGACCCGATCTGGCAGCCGACGCGCGAACTGGTCGAGGGCCTGACCGGGATCCGCGACTGGTCGGAGGCGTTCTTCGCCACGACGGTCGTCTTCGAGCAGCTCGTCGGTGAGCTGTTCCGCTCGGGCTTCGTCATGCAGGCCGCCGCGCCGCAGGGTGACTTCGTGACCCCGACGATCATCGGCGCCGGCGAGTCCGACGCCGCCCGCGAGCAGCGCGGCGCACGGGCGCTGTTCCAGATGCTGGCCGAGGACTCCGAGCACGGCGCCGCCAACAAGGCGACGATGCAGGGCTGGCTCGAGAAGTACACCCCCGCGGCGGTCAACGCCGGCCGCAACCTGCAGCCGATCTGGTCGCAGCTCTCGGAGAAGGTCGTCCGGTTCGAGGACTCCTACGACCGCTCGCGCAGCCGCTTCCAGGAGCTCTGCTCGTACCTCGGCCTCGAGACCCCGAAGGAGGTCAACGCATGAGCCACTTCGCCGCGGACAACACGCCCTCCAACCGGGCCGGCGTGACGCTGATGAACAACCAGGTCGGCTACGTCGTCGCCAACGTGATGCGCGACAAGGAGAACGTCACGGTCGAAGAACTGCCCTCGATGATCCGCGTCGACGGCGTCAACAAGATCGACTTCGACTACGAGGAGATCGCGGAAGCGCTGGGTTGGGAGGACTTCGGCAACAACGACTTCGAAGAGATCATGAGCACCCACTACGGGCGTATGGTGGTCCTCGACGATCGCGTCGTGCTGTTCGCCAACCCGGAGGACGCGGCCGAGTACATCGACTTCGATCTCCAAGTCGTCGAGTAGGAGGAGCTAGATGTACGAGAAAGACGGCAAGAAGTACTTCATCTTCGACAGCCACCTGCACTTCTGGGACGCGTCTCCCGCCAACTGGGTCAAGGGCCACGAGGAGTACGCCAAGGGCTGGATCGAGTGCTTCCACGCGTACCAGGGCCTCGGCCCGGCGGAGACGCACTGGACGCTCGAGAAGTTCCAGAAGTACACGATCGAGGACTTCGAGAAGGACGTCTTCACCAACGGCGGCGTCGACAAGGCCGTCTTTCAGTCGACGTACCTGAAGGAGTGGTACACGACCGGCTTCAACGACGTCGATGCCAACGGGGCGCTGCTCGAGCGCTTCCCCGGGAAGCTCATCGTCAACGGTCGCTGGGACCCGCGCGAGGGCACGGCGGGCCTGGAACAGCTCGAGGCCGACAACGAGAAGTACGACCTCAAGGGCGTCAAGCTCTATACCGCCGAGTGGTACAAGGGCTCGCGCGGCTGGAAGCTGACCGACGAGGAGGCCAAGCCGTTCTTCGACAAGTGCGTCGAGCTCGGCATCACGAACATCCACGTCCACAAGGGCCCGACGATCTGGCCGCTGGACAAGGACGCCTTCGACGTCGCCGACGTCGACCACGTCGCGACCGACTACAACGGCCGGCTCAACTTCATCGTCGAGCACGTGGGCCTGCCGCGGATCGAGGACTTCTGCTTCATGGCGACGCAGGAGCCCAACGTCTACGCCGGCCTCGCCGTGGTCATCGGCGGCCTCTCGCACGCCCGCCCGAACTTCTTCAACAAGGTCATGGGCGAGCTGCTGTTCTGGGTCGGCGAGGACAAGATGCTGTTCGGCTCGGACTACGCGATCTGGGAGCCGCAGTGGCAGATCGAGAAGTTCCTGGCGTGGGAGATGCCGGACGATCCGGCCTATAGCGACTTCCCGGGCCTGGACGAGAACGGCAAGCGCAAGATCCTCGGCCTCAATGGCGCCAAGCTGTATGACGTCGAGGTCCCCGCTGACCTGCGCGGCGACGTGCCCGCCGACGAGCCGGCCTCCGAAGAGAGCGCAGTGGGCGTCGGATGAACCTCCGCTCCCGAGTCCTCCAAGAGCTCGGGACGGTCTACGACCCGGAGCTCGACGAGCCGATCACCACGCTCGGCTTCGTCGGCTCCTGCGTCGTGACCGACGCGGGAGATGTCTCGGTGCGGCTGCGGCTTCCGACGCCGCAGTGTGCGCCGAACTTCGCCTTCCTGATGGCTGCTGACGCCCGGGCCGCGGTCGGCCGCGTGCCCGGGTTGGGGCGGGTCGTGATCGAGCTCGAGGACCACTACACGGGCGCCGAGATCAACACCGCCATCGACGCCGGCGGCGATTTCGAGAGCGCGTTCCCGGGCGAGACCCGGGGCGAGCTGGACGCGCTGCGGGCGCTGTTCCAGCGCAAGGCGCTGGTCGCCCGGCAGGGGCGGTTGCTGGCGTCGTATGACGATCCGGCGTCGGTGCGGCTCGGCGAGCTGCGCGGGCCGGACGCCGAGCGGGTCCGCGAGCTGCGGGCCGAGCTGGGCTATGACACGTCCGACGAGGCTCCGGCGTTCGTCACCGGCGACGGCCAGCCCGTCGCCGATTTCGCACGGTTCCGGCGGATGGCGTCGCTGACGGCACTGTCGCTGGAGACCAACGGCGGTATGTGCCGTGATCTTTTGCGTGTTCGTTACGCCGAGGAGGGAGTCGCCGCATGAAGGCCGCGCGTCTGCACAAGTACCACGAGGCTCTGAAGGTCGAGGAGATCGACGAGCCGAAGATCCTCGGTCCCCACGACGTGATCGTGAAGATCGGCGCGGCCGGCCTGTGCCGCACCGACCTGCACATCCAGGAAGGCCAGTGGGCGGAGAAGTCCCAGGTCGTCCTGCCGTACGTCCCCGGGCACGAGAACGCGGGCTGGGTCCACGAGATCGGCTCCGACGTGAGCAACGTCGAGGTCGGCGACACGGTGATCGTCCACCCGTTCATCTCATGCGGGCTCTGCCGGCCGTGCCGCAAGGGCGACGACATGCACTGCATCAACGGCGAGTTCCCGGGCATCGGGCGCGACGGCGGGTTCGCGGAGTTCCTGCACACCTCCGCGCGCTCGGTGATCAAGCTCGACCCGTCGCTGCACCCGACTGACATCGCCGCCCTGGCCGACGCCGGGTTGACCGCCATCCACGCGGTCAAGAAGGCGATCCCGGTGCTGGGCGCCGGGACGAAGACCGTCGTCATCGGGGCCGGCGGCCTCGGCCACATCGGCATCCAGTGCCTGAAGGCCTACACGCCGACCGAGATCATCGTCATCGATCCGTCCGAGAAGGCGCTCGCGCTGGCCAAGGAGACCGGCGCCGACCACACGGTCAAGGTCGACGGCACGCAACGCGACATCGTTCGCGAGTTGACGGACGGGATGGGCGCCGAGGCGATCATCGACTTCGTCGGCGAGAAGGGCGCCATCGAGGATGGCGTCGACATGGTGCAGGACGGCGGTTTCTACTACGTGATCGGCTACGGCGAGAACATCAACGTGCCGACGATCGACATCATCTCGCGCGAGATCTCGTTCATCGGCAACCTCGTCGGCACCTACATCGACCTGCAGGACCTGATGACCCTGACCGCCCAGGGCAAGGTCAAGCTCCACACCTCGCAGTACCCGCTCGACGCCATCAATGACGCGATGGCCGACCTGGACAACGGACGCCTGCAGGGTCGAGGCATCCTCGTTCCCGCCTAAGAGGAGAGACAGATGGGCAAGCGCCTCTACTTCAATCACGAGGCTCGTCTCCTGCTGCAAGCAGGCGTCGACGAGCTGGCCAACACGGTCAAGGTGACCCTGGGCCCGAAGGGGCGCAACGTCGTGTTGGAACGCCTCGCCGGCGCTCCCACGATCACCAATGACGGGGTGACGATCGCGCGCGAGATCGAGCTCACCAACCAGTACAAGAACATGGGCGCTCAGCTCGTCCGCGAGGTCGCGAACAAGACCTCCGATCAGACGGGCGATGGCACCACGACGGCGACGCTCCTGGCCCAGGCGATCGTGCGCGAGGGCATGCGCGCACTGGACGAAGGGGCCAACCCGATGCTGCTGCGCCGTGGCATCGAGGAGGGCGCAGCCGCCGTGGTCGCCGAACTGCAGCGCGTGTCCCGCAAGGTCGAGGGCTCAGAGCTCGTCCACGTCGCGACGATCGCGGCCAAGGAGGACGAGGTCATCGGCCGCGTGGTCGCCGAGGCGCTCGAGCGGGTCGGCCCTGAGGGTGTCGTCACGATCGAGGAGTCCGACGAGCCGGGCGTGGGCGTGCGCTTCGTCGAAGGCATGGTCGTCGAGAACGGGTGGCTGTCCCCCTACATGGTGCGCGACCAGCACCGTATGGAGACGGTCTACGAGAACCCGCTCATCTTCATGACCAACAAGCCGTTGAAGCACCCGAACGACCTGTTGCCGGTCATGGATGCGCTGGCCAAGAGCGGCGGCTCGCGGCCGCTGGTCGTGCTGGCCGAGAACGTCGAGGCGTCGGCGTTGGGGATGTTGGTCTCCAACATGCGCCACGGGACGATCGAGGCCGTCGCGGTGCGCGCGCCGGGCTTCGGCCACCGGCGGGTGCAGCATCTCGGCGACCTGGCCGCGTTCTGCGGCGGTGTCGTGATCGCCGAAGAGGCCGGCCTGTCGATCGCGGACGTCGCGCCGGAGCACCTCGGCACCTGCAAGCGGGTGATCGTCACCGCCGACGACTGCACGTTCATCGAGGGCGCCGGCGGCTCCGAGGCCGTCGAGGGGCGGCTCGCCCAGCTGCGGGTGGAGCTCTCGCGGGCGGTCCATGACCGCGACGTCGAGATCCTCGGCGAGCGGATCGCGCGGCTCTCGGCCAACCTCGCCGTGATCCGTGTGGGCGCGCCGTCCGAGGTGGCCCAGAAGGAGCGCTTCCGGCGCACCGAGGGCTCGCTGGCGGCGACCCAGGCCGCCGTGTCCGAGGGCGTCGTCCCGGGCGGCGGCACCGCGCTGCTGCGGGCGGCGGTTGCGCTGGACGGGTTGTCTCTCGAGGGCGACTACGCCCGCGGGGCGGAGATCGTCCGCGACGTTCTCTCCGAGCCGCTCTATTGGATCGCTTCCAACGCCGGCTACGACGGCCACGCGACCGTCGACCAGGTGCGCGCGATGCCCGCGGGCCACGGCCTGAACGCGCTGACGGGCGAGTTCGGCGACCTGTACGAGAAGGGCGTCATCGACCCCGTGCGCGTGACGCGGCTCTCGCTGGAGCACGCCGCGTCGGTGGCGGCGCTGCTGCTGACCACCGAGGCGCTCGTCGCCGAGGAACTGATCGCCCAGCCGGGCGCGATCATCGCCCCGGGCTTCGGCGACCTCGCCGAGGGGTTGGCGCGTCCCTCGTCGCCGATCTAGGCCGACCCCGCCCGGGGTCTGACCCACCGTCCTCCCCGCCCGGGCCGCGACGCGGCCCGGGCCCGGGTCTGACCCCGATCCGGTACGGTCGGCCGGTGCTCGTCGGAGCGCCGGCCACCACCATCGCCTCGCGCGTCACGGCGGGCGACGTCTCGGCGGCCGAGGTCTTCCTCGGCCACGTCGCCGCGATCGACCCCGCCGTCAACGCGATCGTCGCCACCGCGAAGTTCGTCGCGCCCGTCGCGGGCCCGCTCTGCGGCGTGCCGTTCACCGTCAAGGACAACATCGCGGCGGCCGGTCTCCCCTTCGTCGCGGGTGTGGCGGAGCGGCGCGACGAGATCGCCGACTCGGACGCGGTCGCCGTCGCGCGGCTTCGCGCCGCGGGCGCCGTGCTTCTCGGCAAGACGAACCTCCCGCCGTGGGGCGGCGGGATCGAGACCGACAACGAGGTGTTCGGGCGCACGAACAACCCGCACGCGTTGGATCGCTCCGCGGGCGGCTCGAGCGGTGGCGCGGCGGCGTCCGTCGCCGAGGGCTCCTCCGCGTTCGCGCTGGGGACCGACTCGGGCGCTTCGGTGCGGCTTCCGGCCCATTTCTGCGGTGTCGCGGCGCTGAAGCCGTCGGCGGGGCGGGTGCCGATCGCGGGCGTGATCGACGACGCCGGCCCGCTCGGGCCGTTGCGCGACCCGCGCACGCAGATCGGGGTGGTGGCGCGCACGGTCGCCGACCTCGCGCTGGTCCTGTCGGTGATCGACGGCCGCGCCGGCGCGCCGTGGCCGCCCGCCGTGGGTCCGGCCGCAGCCGCCGCGCGGTTGTCCCCCGCGGCCGCGCCCGCCCTGCCGGCCCTGTCGGCGGACGTCCGCCGCCTGCGCGTCGCGCTGCTCGCCGACGACGGGATCTCCCGGCCCGACGCCGACACGGCGCAGGTCGTCGCCGACGCGGCCGAGGCGCTCGCTTCCCTGGGCGCGCACATCGTCGAGGACCCGCCGCCCGCGGGCGGGCATGCCCTCACCGAGGAGGTGTGGGCGTCGTATGGCGCGGACGCGATCTCCTACGACCTGCTCGGGCGCTGGGACGCGTATCGGACCGCCATGGCCGCGTACGCCGAGGACGTCGACGTCGTCCTCTCCCCCGTCTACCCGACCGCGGCGCCGCGGCACGGTTCGGTCGCCAACCACACGAGCTACACGACGCCGCAGAACATGTCCGGGTGGGCGGCGGTGACGGTGCGGTGCGGATCCTCCGGAGGGCTTCCGGTGGGCGTGCAGGTCGCCGCCGCGCGGGACGAGGTCGCGCTCGCCGCGGCGCTCGCGCTGGAGGAGGCGTTCGCGTGACTGCCTTCCCGGCCGGTCCGAGCGAGTCCCCGACGCTGCAGACCGCGCGCTGGCTGATCCGGCCGATCGCGTTCATGGAGTCCTGCCGGCGTCGCTACGGCGACACGTTCAGCGTGCTCTTCCGCGGCTTCAGGACGCCGCTGGTCATGGTCTCCTCGCCCGAGGTGATCCGCGCGCTCTACTCCGAGCGCGGGCACCATCTGCCGCCCGGCCGGACGGTCACGCTCGGGCCGCTCGTCGGGCCCCGGTCGCTGCTGCTGCTCGAGGGTGCCGACCACCTGTCGCGGCGCAAGATGATGCTGCCGCCGTTCCACGGCGAGCGCATGCGGGCGTACGAGTCGGTGGTCCGCGAGGTGACCGAGCGCGAGCTCTCGGGCTGGCCCGAGGGCGCCAGGTTCGCCGTCCACCCGAGCATGCAGGCGATCACGCTCGAGGTGATCGAGCGGGCGGTCTTCGGGGTGAGCGAGCGCGGGCCGCTGCACGACCTCCTTCGCGACCTGCTGAGCATGACGGTCTCGCGCGAGCTGCAGTTCTCGGTGCTGTTCGGCCGCAGCGAGCCGATGGACCGCCTGCGCGAGCTCGCTACCGGGATCGACGCGCACCTGCTCTCCGAGATCGCGGCCCGGCGTGCGAACCCCGGGGACGACATTTGCTCATTGCTCGTCCAGGCGCGCTTCGAGGACGGCACGGCGATGAGCGACCGCGAGGTTCGCGACCAGCTGATGACGCTGCTCCTCGCGGGTCACGAGACCACGGCGACGGGCCTCGCCTGGACCCTCGATCTGCTGACCCGCAATCCGGAGGTGCTCCGGCGTGCTCACAGCGGCGGCGACGAGTACCTGCGCGCGGTCGTCGCGGAGTCGTTGCGGCTGCGGCCGGTCGTGCCGCTCGCCGGCCGGCGGCTGGTGACCGACCTCGACGCCGACGGCGTCCATCTCCCCGCCGGCACCGACGTCACCCCCGCGATCTGGCTCGCCCACACCCGCCCCGAGGCCTACCCGGACCCCTACGCCTTCCGCCCGGAGCGCTTCCTCACCAAGCCGCCCTCGACCTACACCTGGATCCCCTACGGCGGCGGTGTGCGCCGCTGCCTCGGCGCCGCGTTCGCGGAGATGGAGATGCGCGTCGTGCTGGGCGAGATCCTCCAGCGCTTCGACCTGCGCGCGGGCTCGCGGAGAGCCGAGCGTGTCGCCCGCCGCAACGTCACCTTCTCCCCCCGCCACGGCACCCGCGTCATCGCGACGCGACGCTGACCTAAACGCCACCTAAGGGGTCTGACCCCTTAAGTGGGCTTTAGGAAGGAGGAAGGTGTCAGAGCGAGAACACTCCAGAAGTTGTTGTCGGTCCGGACATGGATGTCGGCGGCGGCGGTCGCGGCGTGCTTTCTCGCACCCGGGACCGCGACGGCTGCCTCCCCGCGTGTGGCTGCGCTGCAGGTCGCGTTGCGCGCGCATGGCGTCTACGCCGGGGCTGTCGACGGCATCGACGGGCCCGGGACCGCGTCCGGCGTGCGCCGCCTCCAGCGTCGCAACGGGCTGGTCGCGGACGGGATCGTCGGCCCGCGGACCCGCCGCGCGCTCGGCGCGCAAGGCCGCCACCCGATCGGCTCCAGGCCGCTGCGGCTCGGCCATCGCGGGTGGGACGTCGCGGCGCTGCAGTTCGCGCTCGAGACCCACGGCTTCCCGTGCGGGACCGTCGACGGCGGCTTCGGCGCCCGCACCACCAACGCGGTAAAGCGCCTGCAGACGTTCGCCGGACTGTCCCCCGACGGCGTCGCCGGCCCCGCCACGCTTGCCGCGCTGCGCCGCCCACCGGTCCGCGCCCCCGCGCTGCGCCGGCCGATCGCCGCCGCCCTGGGCGATCGCTACGGCCCGCGCGGCAACCAGTTCCACGCCGGCCTGGACTTCCCGGCCCCGACGGGCACCGCGATCACCGCGGCCGCCGCGGGCCGCACGATCTTCGCCGGCTACGACGACGGCTGGGGCCTGACCGTCGTCCTGGACCACGGCAACGGCGTCCACACCCGCTACGCCCACCTCTCGCAAGCGCTCGTCAGCGTCGGCACGTCGGTCAACGCGGGAACCCAGGTCGGAAAGGTCGGCTCGACCGGCTTCGCGACGGGACCGCACCTCCACTTCGAGGTGACCGTCCGCGGAGCGAACGCCGACCCGGGCCCCGCCCTCGGCCTCTACTAAAGGGTCTGTCCCCTCAACACTGGATTTGGCTCTACGCCGTGCTTCGCAATGTTGAGGGGTCTGACCCCTGGGGGTGGGGGCGGTTGTCGGTGATGCGCTGGAAGCGCAGTTCGAGGACGGTCAGGTCGAGCAGGATCGCGCGCTCGTAGCGGGCCTCGCTCCAGGCGATCGAGGCGGTGTAGAGCGCGGCGCCGAGCACGCAGCAGAGCAGCGTCAGCCCGGAGGAGAGCCCGAAGGCCACGCAGAGGACGAGTACGCAGAGCGCGCCCGCGACCGGGGCGGTCGCCCACACGCCCATGCGGTCGCCGCGCCAGGCGAACGGGACGCCGTCGAGGGCATCGGCGAGGAGGCGCCAGCGGGCACCGAACGCGAAGAACCACGGCAACCCTCCCAGTGCTGCCGCGCCTCCCCACGCCAGTGCCCACCCGCCACCGCCTGCCGCCACCGACGCCAACGTGCACGTCGCGACGACGACGAACCCCGCAACCAACGCGACGCGCCGATCAGCGGACTGGCGGGCGGGTTCGAGCGTGCGGAGGTCCAACATGACGCCGACGAGCGGTTTCGCCCGGCGCCAGGTTTTCTCCTCTTCACTGCAAGCCTAGGTTCACGCGGCCGATCACCCGGGAGATGAGGCTCCGGCCCCTGACCGACACAGAAGTGATCGAGATGCGCGCCCAGGACGTCGTGATCGGCGGCGTGCTCGCGATCGGGACGGCGATCGCGATCATCGCGTACCTGCTGCAGTCGACCCGCAGCGCGCACGAGACCTTCCTCTGCACGGTCTGCGTCCTCTGGGCGTTCGCGAGCTGCGGCATGTTCGCGCTGCCGCGCCGGCGGCTCGTCGCCTCGCGCTGGCGCGAGCCGTTCTTCCTGCTGTGGAGCTTCCTCGTCGTCTTCTCGATCGCGCTCGGCACCGTGCTCGAGGACCGGACGAACTCACCGCTCCTGTTCGCGTTCATCCTCCCGCTGATCTTCGCGGCGATCTCCTACCCGGTCGTCTCGACCGCGATCGTCGGCTCGATGGTGCTCGTGTTCGCCGCCGCGGCCGGAGCGCTCACCGGCCAGAGCGCGGCCGACCTCACGTTCGAGCTGATGGTGCTCGCGTTCGCGGCCGTGATGGGCGTCTGGCAGGCCTACGGCCGCGCACGCCGGGCCGCGCAGCTGTCGAGCGAGCACGGCCGCGCGCAGCAGTACCTCGACGTCGCCGGGACGATGATCGTCGTGCTCGACGGCCACGGCGTGGTCGAGCGCGTCAACCGCCGCACGTGCGAGGTCCTCGGGTACAGCGAGGAGGAGCTGCTCGACGAGGACTGGTTCGAGATCGCCGTCCCTGTCGACTTCCGCGACATCGCGCGTGAGAACTTCGTCCGCCCGCTCGCCGGCCTGCCCCCGAAGGACCCGCGCCGCGAGACCCCGCTCGAGACCCGCGCAGGCGACCGGCGGTACGTGCGCTGGGTCGGGCGCCGCGTCCAGACGCGCACCGGGCTGGGGATGCTGATCGCCGGCGAGGACGTCACCGACCAGCTCGCCGCCGAGGAGCACGTGCGCCACATGGCCTACCACGACGCGCTCACGGGCCTGGCCAATCGCGCGAAGCTGGAGGAGCACGTGACCGCGGCGCTCGCGCGCGCCCGCCGCCATAAGCGCTCCGCCGCGGTCCTCTACATCGACCTCGACCGCTTCAAGCTCGTCAACGACACGCTCGGCCACGCCGCCGGCGACGAGCTCCTGCGCCAGGTCGCCGCCCGCCTCGCCGAGCGCACCCGCGCCACCGACCTGCTCGCCCGCCACGGCGGCGACGAGTTCATGCTCCTGCTCGCCGACCTCGACGGCGACGCCCGCTCCACCGCGGGCCGCGTCGCCCAGAGCCTGTTGGAGACGCTCGAGCGGCCGTTCACGCTCGAGGGCCACGAGTTCGAGATCGCGGCCAGCATCGGCATCGCCACCTACCCGGACGACGGCGCCGAGATGCCGGCGGTGCTCAAGCGCGCCGACAACGCGCTCTACGACGCCAAGCGCGACGGCCGCGGCACGATCCGCTTCGCCGCCGGTGAGGAGACGCCCGCGACCGGCCAGCTGACGCTCACCGCCCGCCTGCGCCGCGCGCTCGCCCGCGAGGAGTTCGAGGTCTACTACCAGCCCGTCTTCGAGGTCGCCACGCGCCGGCCCGTCGCGGTCGAGGCGCTGCTGCGCTGGAACGATCCGGAGCGCGGGATGGTCCCGCCGGGCGAGTTCATCCCGGGCGCCGAGGACAGCGGGTTGATCGAGCCGATCGGCGACTGGGTCGTCGACGCCGTCATCGCGCAGTCCGCGGCGTGGCGCCATCTCGGCCTGCGGCCGGACATCGCCTTCAACGTCTCCCCGCGCCAGCTGCGCTCGGACGGGTTCGCCGACCGCCTGCTGGCGAAGCTGAGCGCGGTCGACCCGCGCCAGTTCATCGCCGAGATCACCGAGTCCGCCGCGATGGCCGACCCCGAGCGCACGGTCCCGCTGCTCGAGCGCCTCGCCGCGTCAGGGCTCAAGCTCGCGATCGACGACTTCGGCGCCGACTTCTCCTCGCTCGCCCGGCTGCGCGACCTCCCGGTGCACGAGCTCAAGATCGACCGCTCGTTCCTGCGCGACGTGCCCGGCGAAGGACGCTCGTCGGCGATCGTCACCGCGATCATCCAGCTCGCGCAGGCGCTGGAGCTCAGCGGGGTCGCGGAGGGCGTCGAGCATCCCGAGCAGCTCGAGTTCCTCGCCCGCCACGGCTGCGCGCTCGCGCAGGGCTTCCACCTCGCCCGGCCGCTCCCGTCCGGCCTGGTCACCCCGTTGCTGCAGGGTCACGCACGTACAGTCGTGCGCGCCGGTTGACCTCGTCCTGCGGGTAGATGTCGTCGAGCTTGCGGATTCGCGAGCGCAGCCACTCGGGCAGCCGGGACGCGCCCGGGGTGTCGATCTCGAGCAGGTTGCCGGCGGGGTCGCGGACGTAGGTCTGGGCGACGTCGCCGGGCAGCTCGATGATGTGGTTGGCGTGCGAGTCGTGGTCGAGCGCGCCGAGCGCCTCGGCCTTGCGGTAGACGGGCTCGAGGTCCTCGACGGTGAGGCCGAAGTGGTGGTGGCTCTGGGCCGTCGCGTCGCGGACGAAGACGTGCAGCTGCGTGCCCCCGAGGCCGAGCCACTGCACCTGCACGCCGAAGTTCGGCGTGTCCAGGAGCTCCGCCTCCAGCAGCTCCACGTAGAACCGAACGGACTCGTCGAGGTCGATCGCGTGGATGCTGACGTGGTTGATCCCACTCGTGCGCATGCTGCGTTTATACCCCCGCGGGGAAGCGACGCGCGCGTTCGATCCAGTCAGTAACTTCATCGGTCACTCATTGGAGGCTCATAGGAGGGCTTGATGCAGTTGCGCACCGGCGGCGCTGTCCTTGCGACGGCGCTGGCCGCGCTGGGTGTCTCGGCACCCATGGCCTCGGCGGCGCGGGAGCCGCTGAACGCCTACCGGGTCGCTCCGACCCAGGAGAACAAGCAACGGCTCGCCAAGGCGGGCTACGACATGGTCGAGGCCGACCATGGCAGCTACCTCGAGATCTACGGCACGGCCAAGCAGGCGGCCGCGCTGACCAAGCAGGGTCTCGCGCCCGCGCTGCAGGGCAAGGCCAACACGGTCACCTCGCAGTCCGCCGATGTGCCGGTCGGCTCGGACGCCCAATACAACGTCTGGCGTCGCTACGACCGCGTCGCCGGCGACAACAAGGAGCAGTACCTCGAGCTCTATGACCGGCTCGAGGGAATGAGCATCGTCAAGAAGGTCATCCTCGGCAAGACGCGTATGAACCGTGACATCGTCGCGCTGAAGGTCACGTCGGGCGCCAAGACGCGGACCGACAACACGCGGCCGGCGGTGCTCTACAACGCGATGCAGCACGCCCGCGAGTGGCTGGCGGGCGAGACCTGCAAGCGGACGCTGAACTACTTCACGACCAACTACGGCAAGGCGACGCCCGACGGCGCGATCGCCACCGAGCTGGTCAACACGCGCGAGCTGTGGTTCGTCTGCGTCAACAACCCGGACGGCTACGAGTACACGTTCACGCCCGGCAACCGCCTGTGGCGCAAGAACATGAACGACAACAACGCCAACGGCGTGCTCGGCGAGGCCGTCGACGGCGTGGACATCAACCGCAACCACGCCACCCACTGGGGTTACGACAACGAGGGCTCGAGCGAGGACTTCCTGTCGGAGACCTACCGCGGCGCGGGCCCGGACTCAGAGCCTGAGACCAAGGCGATCAAGAAGCTCTGGGGCATGGTCGACTTCGTCTTCAACAAGAACGACCACACGGCGGCCGAGCTGCTGCTGTGGCCGAACGGCTTCCAGCAGTACACGCCGACGCCCGACGACAAGCTCTTCGAGGCGTACGCGGGCACCGATGCGTCTCCCGCGATCGCCGACGGCCACTACGACGCCGACGGCGAGTGGGAGATCACCGGCCACCGGTTCGACCCCGACATCGGCGCCGAGCTCTACATCACCAACGGCGACCTGACCGACGACGCCTACGCCAACGGCATCCTCGCCTACACGCCCGAGGGCTCGGAGCCGGACATCCCGAACGTGAGCGGGTTCGAGTTCCAGGACGTCGAGGCCGACATCCAGGCGGAGTTCTTGCGCCACAAGGAGTTCGTGCTCGACCTCGCGCGCTCGGCCGACGATCCCGCGAATCCGATCTCGCACCTCGGCAACACGGTGGAGAACTTCTACGTCGAGACGTTCGCGGACTCCTACGGTGACCCGCAGCCCGTGCAGGTCGTGGCCAAGAAGTCGCTGGGCGAGGTGAAGCTGCGCTACCGGATCAACGACGGTCCCGTTCGGACCGTGGCGACCGCCGGCTTCACCGGCGGCGAGCGGTTCGACCAGGAGCCGGGGTTGTACTACCACCGTCTGCGCGGGACGGTGACCGGCACGTCGCCGGGCGACGAGGTCGAGGTGTGGTTCGAGGGCGGCCGCAAGTCCTCGCCGCACTTCACCTACACGGCGCGCGCCGAGTCGGGCGCCAAGGTGCTGATCCTCAGCGCCGAGAACTACACGGCCGGCGTCCCGGCCTACCCGGACACGACCGGCCCGTCGTACCTGACGTACTACACCGATGCCCTGGAGGCCAACGGCGTCGCGTATGACATCTACGACGTCGACAAGCGCGGGAACCGCTCGCCGGACTGGCTCGGGGTGCTGGGTCACTACGACGCCGTCCTCTGGTACATGGGCGACGACTACCTGACGCGCCGGCCCGGGCAGCCCGCGGGCACCGGCACCGCGCGGCTGGCGGTCGAGGAGATGATCGACGTCCGCCACTTCCTCAACGAGGGCGGCAAGCTGTTCTTCACCGGCAAGAGCGCGGGCCAGCAGTGGGCGGAGGGCAACGTCTTCCGCAACTTCGGCTTCCCGGAGCCGCCGGAGGGCGGCCGGTGGTGCGACAACGCGCTGCCGGAGTTCGATCCGGACGATCCAGCGGCCGCGGACGGCTGCATCGCCCACAACGACGACTTCCTCCAGTACTACCTGGGCGCCTACATCTACGCCACGCCCGGCAACACGTTCGACGACGAGGCAGGCCGGCCGTACGGCCTGCGCGGGTCCGGGCCGTACAACGGCATGTCGTGGCTGTTCGACGAGACCGGCGCGAACAACCAGGACCATTCGGCGACGTTCGTGGTCACGAGCTCGGTGCTGCCGCCCGCGCAGTTCCCGATGTTCGCGTCCTCGCGGTCCGTGGCCGACTGGCTGCGGCCCGGCGCCGCCCCGTTCAGCCCCTACAGCGGCACGATGTACATGTCCGCGGGAGCCGACAGCCAGGCCTACAAGCGGCTGGGCAAGACGCTCGATCTCACCGGCCGCGCGGCGCCGAAGCTGAGCTTCAAGTTCAGCGGCGACGTCGAGGCCAACTGGGACTGGGTGACCGTCGAGGCCCGCGATGTCACGACCGACCCGAACAGCGACGCGTGGACGACGCTGCCCGAGGCCGACACCGACGGTGCCGGCGATGCCGACGTCTCGCTGACGACGCAGGAGACCGGCGACTCCTGCGCCGAGGGCCTGGCGACGGACTCCGACGCGCCGCACCCGTTCCTGCTGCACTACTGGTCGCCGACGTGTGAGCCGACGGGGACGACCGGTGTGTGGAACGCGTTCACCGGCTCGTCCGGCGGGTGGACGGACTGGACGGTCGATCTGTCCGCGTACGCGGGCAAGAAGGTCGACCTGCGGATCAGCGTCATCACCGACTGGGGCACCCTCGGCCTGGGCGTCTGGGTCGACGACCTCAAGCTCACCGACGGCGCCACCGTGCTCGAGTCCAACGACTTCGAGACGGGCACCGGCGGGTGGGTCGCAGGCCCGCCGCCGGCCGGCACCGACGTCCCCGTCAACGGCTGGGAGCGGCGCACGGAGGAGTTCAAGGAGGGCGGCGTCGTCACCACCGACGACACCGTCTACACCGGGTTCGGCTTCGAGGGCATCAACGAGTCGGCGCGGGTGGAGTTCATGAAGCGCACGCTGACCCATCTGGGTGTGTTGGGCGGCGGCTCCGTGAGCGTCCCGGTCGTCGTCGAGGGTGAGGTCGAGCCGACGCCGACGCCCGCCCCGCCGGTCACGGCCCCGTCGCCCGTGGCACCGTCGGGTGGGGTGCTCGGACAGTCGAAGACCCTGCGCGCCAGCGCGAAGCTCAAGTCCGCCAAGACGCTGCGCGTGCGCGGCGGGCGGACGGTCTCGGTGCGGGTGAACTGCACGGGTGACGCGGGTGCGGTGTGCCGCGGCACCGTCCAGCTCGTGCGCGGCAAGACCAAGCTGGCGACGAAGAAGTACGCCGTGCGTGCGGGGAAGACCGCCACGGTCAAGCTCCGCGTCAAGGGCGCGAAGACCGTCAAGGCGACGGTCAAGCTGAAGTAGCGGGCGGGGCCCCTTCCCCCCATGCGGGGAAGGGGCCTCCCTTCAGCAGCGGGTCCAGCGCGGATTGACGACCTCGAAGACGCCGAAGTCGTCGACATAGACCGGCCGCCCGCGGTCGAGCCCAATGCCGCCGTGCCACGGGAAGCCGTCGCCGGGCTCGAGGTATTGGCAGCCCCGCAGGTCGAGGCGCTTGCGGCCGAGCGACGCACGCTCGGTGTCGGGGCTCTCGACCCAGTAGACGTAGCCGCCGCCGATCGCTCCGCCGTCGATCAGGCAGCAGTCGAGGTTGCCGCTCATCACGGTCTTCGGCTTGCCGTCGAGCGTGGCGATGCGCAGCCGCCACCCGCTGCCGTGGTAGAGCGTCTCGTGCCAGGTGACGCGGCCGTCGCGCAGGTCGCCGAGCGCGTCGGCGAAGCGGCTCATCCGTCGCGCCTTCGCCGTGCCGCGACGGAGCCAGAGCCCGGCGGCGCGCTGCGGGCAGCCGCGCTTGTGCGTGACGACGTAGGCGAGCGCCGTCTCCCAGCGCGCGACGTCGCGGACCTCGCACCCCGACGGCACGCGGATCGCCAGCCGCCGCTCGTGGGTGCCGTCGAGGCTCGATGTCACCGGCGTGCAGCGCGTGCGACCACAGCGTCGGCGCGTCAGGACCGGCGTGTCGGGCTTCGCCCGCCCGATGCGTGGGCGCGGCTCCTTCCGTGATGCCTTCGCGGGGATCTCGCCCTGTGTCGTCGCCAGCACGTAGTGGTGCGGCCCGAGGCGGCGCGACCAGACGATCGCGCCGTCGTGGGCGGTGACGGTCGCGGCTTTGACGTCGGCGGCGATCAGGCGATCGCCGGGGGTGGGGATGATCGCGACGTGGCCGTCAGCGGTCGCCACGGCAAGGTCGGGCTGTCGGTCGCCGGCGAACAGGCCCGTCTGGAGCGCGACCGGCTGGGGCAGTGCCTTGAGCGCGCGCGCCGCACGGAAGCTCCCGCCCGCGGTCACGTAGAGCGTGAGCACCGCGCCCGTGCCGCTCGCCGCGACGTAGACATCAGCGCCCGCGTCCTCATAGGGCCGGTGGACGTACTCGAGCGCGACCGGCCGGCTGTCTGCCCCGCCGGGGAGCGACACGCGCGGTCCAGGCCGCGGCAGGCCCTCACGGCCGAACAGGGGCGCGAGCGTGCCGTCGAGGCTGTCGGCCACCAGGAGGTCCTCGATCTCGTCGCCGTCGAGGTCGGCCGCGAGGAACGCGACGGGCCCGGCGCCGACGGGGAGGTCGGTGGCGGCGCGGGTGAAGCCGCCCTTGGTGTCGCCGAGCAGCAGGCTGACCGAGTTCGACCCGGAGTTGGCGACCGCGAGGTCGAGCCCAGCCTCGTGGTCGAGGTCGGTCTCGACCAGCGCGCGCGGCCGCTCACCGACCGCGATCCGGCGCTCGGGCAGGAAGGTCGATCTCGGCCCGCCGAGGATGATCGAGACATCGTTCGACCCCTCGTTCGCGACGGCGAGGTCCGGCTCGTCGTCCGTGTTGAAATCGCCGACCTCGAGCGCACTCGGGCGCGTCCCGACATTGAGCGTCGCTATCTGCGCGCCCCGGTCCAGGACGAGCACGGACTCCGACGCCTGGTCGAGGATGAACGTGAGCGGCCCGTATCTCGCCGCCGCGACCGGCTCCGCGTGCGGCAGCCCGAGCGTGCGGGTGACCGCGGCGCCGCCCTCGATCCGCGGCGTGATCGTCGACAACCCACCTTCGTGCGTCGCCCACAGCGTGTCGAGACCCTGGTCGGTCCCGTCGTCACCCAGCGCCAGCGACGTCGCGGGCGCGGGCAGTGCCACGCCCTCCCCGCCCGCCGCACCGTCGCCCGCCCCCCACCGCAGGCCGCGAGGCACAGTCCCAACACCGAGACGAGGGCACGAGATCGCATGTCGGGACGCCTCGCCGATCATAAACCCCACATAAGGGGTCTGACCCCTTATGTGCGCTTTAGGAAGCGGGCGACGTTGGTGCGGAACCCCTCGGAGCCGTAGGCCGCGAGGACGAGGTCGTCGCCGCCCGGGACCTGACGGGCGCGGCGGAGGGCTTCCTTGGTGACGTAGAGCGTCGTGGGCGAGTGGTCGGACAGCACGGCGCACAGCCGTTCGACGTGGGGCTCCGGGTCGTCGGTGACGAGCTCGGACGCGAAGCCGATCGCGAGCGCCTCGTCGGCCTCGATCGGGCGGGCGCGGAACATCACGTCCTTCAGGCGGGCGGCGCCGAGGGCCTGGGCGAGGCGGGCGTAGTTGGCCATTGACAAGCAGTTGCCCACGGTTCGCGCGATCGGCATCCCGAACTTGGCGTTCGGGGTGATGACGCGCAGGTCGCACGCGGCGGCGATCGCGAGGCCGGAGCCCATGGCGAAGCCGTCCACGAGCGCGACCGTGGGCTTGCGCACCGTCTCCAGGCGATCGAGCACCGCGTCGATGCGGGCCTCGTAGACGAGGCCGTCCTCGGCGGTCTCGAACTCGGCGAACTGGCGGATGTCGGTGCCGGCGACGAACGCGCGGCCGCCCGCGCCGCGCAGGACCATCGCCGTGATCGCGTCGTCGCCGTCGACGGTCTCGCAGTGCTCGACGAGACGGTCGTACATCGCGAACGTCATCGCGTTGTGGGCCTCGGGGCGGTCGAACGTCACCCAGGCGGTGCCGTCGCGCCGGGTCAGTGTCACGTCAGCCATTCGCGGAGCACCTCGTCGTTGTGCTGGCCGAGCAGCGGAGCGGGACGACGGATCGTGCCGGGCGTGGCGCTGAGCTTGACGGGGATGCCGAGGGCGTTGACCGTGCCGGCTTCTGGGTGCTCCATCTCCACCACCATGTCACGTGCGCGAGTGTGGGGGTCGGCGACGACCTGGGCGTAGTCGAGGATCGGGCCGGCGGGGACGCCCGCTTCCAGCAGCGCGTCGACCCACTCGGCGGTCGTGCGCGCCGCGAGTGCGCGTTCGAGCTCCTCGGCCAGCGCGGCGCGGTTGGCCATGCGGTCGGGGTTGGTGGCGAAGCGCGGGTCGTCCGGGAGGTCCTCCCGCCCGATCGTCGCGCACAGCCGCCGCCACAGCTTGTCGTTGTTGCCGCCGACGGTGATGTGGCCGTCGCGCGTGCGCAGTGCTTGATAGGGCGCCGTGAGGCGGTGCGCGGAGCCGAGCGGCTGCGGCGCCTTGCCCGTCACCCACAGCTCGGCGGTCTCCCAGATGCCGAGCGCGAGCGCGCCCTCCCACAGCGAGGTGTCGACCCACTGCCCCTCCCCCGTCCGCGCGCGGCTGTGCAGGGCGGAGAGGATGCCGATCGCGCAGAACAGCCCGGCGGAGAGATCGGAGACCGGCACGCCCGCCTTGACCGGGTTCCCGCCCGGCTCGCCGGTGACGCTCATCACGCCCGCCGCGCCCTGCGCGATCAGGTCGAAGCCGGGCCGCTGAGCGTACGGCCCGGTCTGCCCGAAGCCCGAGATCGACGCGTAGACGAGGCGCGGGTTCACGTCCCGCAACGTCTCGTAGTCGGCGTTCAGGCGCTTCGACACCCCGGGACGGAAGTTCTCGGTGAGGACGTCCGCGGCCGCGACCAGGCGGTGGAACGTCGCGACGTCCTCATCCCGCTTGAGGTCGAGCGTGACGCTGCGCTTGTTGCGGTTGACGGCGCGGAAGGCGTGATCGCCCATCCCGACCCGCGTCTGATCCCCGGTGCCAGGCGGCTCGACCTTGACCACGTCCGCCCCCATGTCCCCCAGCACCTGCCCGCAGAACGGCCCGGCCATGACCTGGCAGAGCTCGATCACCCGCACCCCGTCGAGCGGGCCGTTCACCGCTGCAGGTACTCCAGCGCCGCGCTCACGCCGTCCCCCACGTCGTGACCGGCCAGCTTCAGGCCCATCTGCACGCCGCTCAGCGTGCCCGCGAGCATGAGGTCGTTGAAGTCGCCGAGATGGCCGATCCGGAAGACCTTGTCGGCGAGCCGGCCGAGGCCCGCGCCGAGTGACATGTCGAACCGCTCGAGGATGGTGTTGCGCAGCTCGTCCGAGCCGTCGAGCAGCACCGCGGTCAGCGAGCTCGAGTACTCGCGCTCGTCGAGCGCCAGCACCTCGAGCCCCCAGCCCGCGACAGCGGCGCGGGTGGCGGCCGCGTGACGGGCATGGCGGGCGAAGACGTTCTCCAGCCCTTCGTCTCGGAGCAGGATCTGGAGCGACTCGTGCAGCCCGTAGAGCAGGTTGGTCGCGGACGTGTAGGGCCAGAAACCGCGCTCGTTCGCGGCGAGGATCGGTGCCCAGTCCCAGTACGAACGGGGCAGCTTCGCGGACTTCGACGCCTCGAGCGCCTTCGCGGAGATTGCGTTGAAGCTCAGGCCCGCGGGGAGCATCAGGCCCTTCTGCGAACCGCCGACGGTGACGTCGACGCCCCACTCGTCGTGGCGGTAGTCGATGCTCGCGAGCGAGGAGATCGTGTCGACGAGGAGCAGCGCGTCATGGTCGCCGAGCGCCGCCCGCACGTCGGGGATGCGGCTGGTGACACCGGTCGAGGTCTCGTTGTGGACGACCATCACCGCGCGGGTGTCGGGCGTCAGCGCGTTTGCGATCCGCTCGGGGTCGGCGCCGGTGCGCCAGTCGCCCTCGAGCCAGACGACGTCGAGGCCCAGACGCAGTGCCATCGCTCGCCACAGCGTCGCGAAATGCCCGGTCTCGTAGGCGATCACCCGGTCGCCCGGCGAGAGCGTGTTGACGAGCGCCGCCTCCCACGCACCGGTGCCTGAAGCGGGGTAGATGGCAATTTGTCGTTCGGTACGACAAACTGTCCTCAGGTCGTCGAGCACCTCGAGGCCCAGTTGCGCGAAGTCCGGACCGCGGTGGTCGATGGTGGGCGCGTCGATCGCCCGCAGCACCCGGTCGGGAACATTCGTGGGGCCGGGGATCTGGAGGAAGTGACGGCCGGGTCTATACACCAGATGTTTCACACCCTAGCGAGAGGGCAAGTTTTGACCATGGAGGAGCTCGCGACCGCGTTGAAGCGGGAGCTGGCAGGGGACGTGCGGGCCGACGCCTACACGCGGCATCTCTACGCGGCCGACGCGAGCATGTTCGCCGTGGAGCCGCTCGCGGTCGCGTTCCCGCGTGACGCCGACGACGTCGCGGCCGCGGTGAGCGTGGCTGCGCGGCTGGGCGTTCCGATCGTCCCCCGCGGCGGTGGCACGAGCCTCGCCGGCCAGGCGGCGGGCGGCCGTGGTCTGGTGCTCGACCTCTCGCGCCATATGGACGCGATCGGCGACGTCGACGTCGCCGGACGGCGCGTGCGCGTCGAGCCGGGCGTGGTGCAGGAGCGGCTCAACGCGGCCGCCGCGGTGCACGGGCTCGGCTTCGGTCCTGACACGTCGACCTCCAACCGGGCGACGCTCGGCGGCATGATCGGCAACAACTCCTCCGGGAGCGAGTCGATCGTCTATGGCACGACGGTCGATCACGTGGTCGAGCTCGAGGTCGTGCTGGCCGACGGCTCGCGGGCGACGTTCTCGGCCGACTCGGTGCCCGCGTCGGCGTTCGAGCGGTCGCTCTACGACGGCGTGCGGGGTGTGCTGCGTGACCACGCGCGGGCGATCGCCTCCGACTACCCGAAGCACTGGCGCCAGTCCGGTGGGTACCGGCTCGACCGACTCGATCCGTTCGACCTCTCGAAGCTGATCGTGGGCTCCGAAGGGACGCTGGCGATCGTCACCGGTGCCACCGTCAAGCTCGTCGAGTTGCCCAAGGCGAAGATGTTCGCCGTCGGGCACTTCGACTCGCTGCTCGGCGCGATCGACGCCACCCACGACGCGCTCGAGCTCGGGCCGGCGTCCGTGGAGATGATCGACCGGATGATCCTCGGGCTCTCGCGCGCGAAGCTCGAGTACCGCAGCCTGGCCGACTCGCTGGCCGGCGATCCCGAGGCCCTGCTGTTCGTGGCGTTCTCCGGTGACAGCGACGCGGAGGTCCGCGACAAGCTCGACCGGCTGGAGCGCGTGTGGCAGCGCAACGGCCACGGCTACCACTTCCTGCGCGCCGAGACGGCGGCCGAGCAAGCGGCGCTGACCAAGGTGCGCAAAGCCGGGCTCGGCCTGCTGATGGCGTCCAGCGAGGGCCGCACCCGGCCGGCGGCGTTCGTCGAGGACACCGCGGTGCCGCCCGAGCACCTCCATGACTACGTCGTCCGCTTTCAGGAGATCTTCGCCGCGCACGGACTGCGGGCCGGCTTCTACGGCCACTGCTCCGTCGGCTGTCTGCACATCCGCCCCTTCCTCGACCTCTCGCGTCCCGACCAGGTCGAGCTGATGCAGGCGGTGGCGAGCGAGGTCGTCGATCTCGTCGCCGAGTTCGACGGCGTGAACTCGAGCGAGCACGGCGACGGCCGCATCCGCTCGCCGTTCAACCCGCGGATCTTCGGCGAGGAGCTCTACGGGGCGATGCGGAAGGTGAAGCGGCTGTTCGACCCCGCCGGCGTGTTCAACCCGGGCGTGATGGTCGACGCCGAGCCGCTCCCGGTCCACATCCGCGACGCCGAGTACCCGCAGCCCGCGCCGCTGGAGACCCACTTCACGTTCGCCGAGGGGTCGATGCACGCCGCCGCCGACCGCTGCCAGCGGATCGGGGCGTGCCGCAAGGTCGGCAGCGGCGTCATGTGCCCGTCCTACATGGCCACACGCGAGGAGGAGCACGCCACCCGCGGGCGCGCCAACGCGCTCGTCAAGGCGCTGGCATCGCCGGACCCGGCCGCCGCCCTCGGCGACGAGCGCCTGCACGAGATCCTCGACCTCTGCCTCGAGTGCAAGGCGTGCAAGAGCGAATGCCCGCTCTCGGTCGACATGGCGACCTTGAAGTCCGAGTTCCTCTCCCAGTACAACGCGATCCACGGCACCCCGCTGCGCTCCCGGCTGTTCGCCTCCATCAGAACGCTCAATCGTGTCGGAAGTGCAACGGCTCCGTTGTCGAACCTGCCCGTTCCGCGTCGCCTGCTGGAGAAAGTGACGGGAATCGATCACCGTCGCCCACTCCCGCGCTTCGAGCGCGAGACTTTGGTCAAATGGTCAGACCGCACGCGGCGCCGCGAAGAGGGCGCCGGGCCGCGCCGCGGCGCGGCGGGCGCGAGCGGCGCGGCGGCCGCGGGCGGCGCGGCGGGCGCGAGCGGCGCGGCGGGCGTGGGCGGCGCGGCGGGCGCGAGCGGCGCGGCGGGCGCGAGCGGCGCGGCGGGCGCGAGCGGCGCGGCGGGCGCGAGGGGCCAGGTCGTGTTCCTCGCGGACTCGTTCAC
>NZ_AUIK01000010.1:412221-455893 GCF_000423665.1 Solirubrobacter soli DSM 22325
CGCGGGCGGCGCGGCGGGCGCGAGCGGCGCGGCGGGCGCCAGCCGCGCGGCGGGCGCGGGCGGCGCGGCCGGCGCCAGCGGCGTGGCGGGCGCAAGCGGCGTCGGCGAGGCGCGGGGCCAGGTCGTGTTCCTCGCGGACTCGTTCACCACGTTCACGGAGCCCGGGGTCGGGCGGGCGGCGATCGAACTGCTCGACGCCGCGGGCTACGACGTGCGGCTCGAGGGCGGCGGGTGCTGCGGGCGGGCGAGCCTCTCCAAGGGGCTGCTCGATGACGCGAAGGCCAAGGGCGAGGCGCTGACCGAGCGGCTGCAGGGCGAGTTCACGATCACGGGGGTCGAGCCGTCCTGCCTGCTGACGTTGCGCGAGGAGCACGTGCAGCTGCTCGGCGACCGCGGGGTGGCGTCGCGCGTCAAGCTCGTCGAGGAGCTGCTCGTGGCGGCGATCGACGACGGCGCCCTGCGGTTGCGGGACCTCGGTCCGCGCCGGATCCTCTTCCACGGCCACTGCCACCAGAAGGCGCTCGCGGGCACCGCGGCGACCGTCGCGCTGTTGCAGCGGATCCCCGGGGCCGAGGTCGTCGAGCTCGACGCAGGCTGCTGTGGCATGGCGGGGTCCTTCGGCTTCGAGGCCGAGCACTATGAGTTGTCGATGCGCATCGGCGGGATGCGCTTGTTCCCGGCGGTCAGGCGCGAGCCCGCGGCGACGGAGATCGCCGCCACGGGCGTCTCGTGCCGCCAGCAGATCGCGCACGGGACGGGACGCCCGGCGCGCCACCCGGTGCAACTCGTGAGAGAGGCACTGATCGAGTAGGGAGGTACTCGAATGAGCCACCACGTCACAGCGATCCTCGTGCTCGCGGCGATCTTCGCGATCGGCACGCTGCGCCCGATCAACATGGGGTTGCTCGGCATCACCGCGGCGTTCGTCGTGGGGAGCTCGGTCGGGGTGTCGGAAGATGACATCTTCGCCGGCTTCCCGGGCGACCTGTTCATCATCCTCGTCGGTGTCACCTACCTGTTCGCGATCGCGAACAACAACGGCACCGTCGACTGGCTGGTTCATGCCGCGGTGCGCGCTGTTCGTGGACGAGTAGCGCTGATCCCGTGGGTGATGTTCGCCATCACCGCGCTGTTGACCGCGGTCGGCTCGGTCGTCCCCGCCGCGGTGGCGATCGTCGCGCCGATCGCGCTCGGCTTCGCCGTCCGGTACCGCATCAGCCCGGTGATGATGGGCCTGATGGTGGTCAACGGCGCGACCGCCGGAGGCTTCTCCCCGATCAGCATCTTCGGTCGATCGTCAACGGCGTGGTGGAGCAGAACGACCTCGCGGGCAACCCGACGCTGCTGTTCCTCTCCTCGTTGATCTTCAACACCGTGCTCAGCGTGGTCGTGTTCTTCCTGTTCGGCGGCCGCGATCTGCTGCGCCGCCGCGTCGACCCCGAGCCTCAGACGACCGCGCGATTCAGACGCGAGACCACCGCCAAGGGCCAGCCGGTGATCGGCGGCGGCGCGGTCGCGATGAGCGCCGAGGCACCGCCGCTGGACCGCGACCGGATCCTCACGCTCGTCGGCATCGCCGCGCTGGTCGTGATCGCGCTCACGCTCGACTGGGACGTCGGATTCATCGCGGTGACGATCGCCGTGATCCTCTCGCTGTTGATGCCACACGCGACCAAGGGCGCGGCGGAGAAGGTCGCGTGGCCGACGGTCCTGCTGATCTGTGGCATCGTGACCTATGTCGCGCTGCTCCAGGAGATGGGCACGATCGACTGGCTCGGCAACGAGGTCGCCGGCATCGGCGCGCCGCTGCTCGCCGCGCTGGTGATCTGCTTCATCGGCGGCGCCGTCTCGGCCTTCGCGTCGACCACCGGCATCCTCGGTGCACTGATCCCACTCGCGGTCCCGTTCCTCGCGCAGGGCGAGATCGGCGCCGTCGGCATGATCATCGCGCTCTCGATCGCCTCGTCGGTCGTCGACTCGAGCCCGTTCTCCACCTCAGGCGCCCTCGTCGTGGCGAACTCGCCCGACGATCGCCGCGACCTCGTCTACAAGAAGCTCCTCCAGTGGGGCATGAGCATGATCGTCGTCGCGCCCGTCACGGCGTGGGCGATCTTCGTGCTCCCCGGTTGGCTCTGATTCGCCGGGTGAGTCGGTTTCGTCGCGCTTTCCGCGACCAAACCGACTCACCTGGCCGCGCGCGCGTCGCGCCAGCGGCCCGGCGGCTCGCCGAAGTGGCGGCGAAACGCGGCGGCGAACGCGAACGCGTTCGTGTACCCCGCCTCCGCCGCCGCCTCGGCGACGCTCGCGTCGCGGTCGGTCAGCGCCTGCGCCGCGAGCGCCATGCGCCAGCGCGTGAGATAGGCCATCGGCGCCTCCCCGACGACGTCGCTGAAGCGTTTCGCGAAGGCCGCGCGCGACACGCTGCCGAGCGAGCCGAGCTCGGCGACCGACCACGGTGCCGAGGGTCGGCGTGCATCGCGAGCACGGCCGGCGCGATCGTCGGATCGTCGAGCGCGGCGTACCACCCGGGCACGCTCGCGCCAGGCTGCGTGAAGTACGCGCGCAGCCCGAGCACGAGCAGCAGGTCGAGCGCACGGTCGAGGATCGTCTGCTCGCCCGGCCCAGGCGACGAGAGCTCGTCAGCGAGCAGCGCGGTGACGCGCTCGAGTCGCGCGTCGCGCAGGACGACGAGCGGCGGCAGGGGCGCGAGGATCGCGTCGGAGAGGAGCGCATCGAGGGTGTAGGCGCCGCACAGGAGGGCCGCCTGGGTGGGCGCGGCGTCGCGCGGAGGCAGCGCGGCGCGAGCGGCCGGCGCGGGCAGGACGTCGCGGCGCGGCGCGGCGTCGCGCGGCGGCGGCGCGGGCGCGGGCATGGCGCCGCGCGGCGGCGGCGCGGCGCGAGCGGCCGGCGCGGCAGGACGTCGCGGCGCGGCGCGGCGTCGCGCGGCGACGGCGCGGGCGCGGACGGGACCTCGCGCGGCGACGGCGGTGCGGGCGCGGACGGGACCTCGCGCGGCGACGGCGCGGGCGCGGACGGGACCTCGCGCGGCGGCGGCGGCGCGGGCGCGGACGCGGCGTCGCGCGGCGGCGAGATCGTCGTGTGGTCGAGCGGGTCGGTGGGGGCGCCCGGCGTGGGGACCGCGCGGTACGGCGTGCCCGCCGGGACGAGGACGATGTCGCCGGCCGAGGCGTGCAGTGACGTGTCGCGTTCGAACCAGACCTCACCGCGAAGGACCGTGTGGACGGCGAGGAGGCGGCGGCCGCCGAACTCGATGCCACGGTCGGGGCCGATCGTGGTGCGGGCGAAGACGGAGCCTTGAGCGCGGGCGCGGGCGAGGAGGTCGGCGAGGACGTCCATGGACGATCACAAATGCATCGCAGCGTTTGACCCATTGTACGTCTTCCTTGACGCACGCATGCTGGAGGGCATGAGCACCTATCTCGTCATCGGCGGCACCGGGAAGACCGGACGGCGCGTCGTGGATCGTCTGAACCAGCACGACGTACGGATCGCCAGTAGAGCCACCGGCTTCGACTGGGCGGATCCACGCGCGGACCTCACAGGAGTCGACGGCGTCTTCCTCACCGTCCCCGGGCAGGACCCGCGCAACCCCGAGCGGGTCGAACGCCTGCTCGACGGCTATGAGGGCCGGACCGTGCTGCTGTCAGCCCGTGCGGTCGAGTTCCACCCAGAAGGCGCACTCGCGCAGGTCGAAGAAGCGGCGCCGCGAGCGACGATCCTGCGCCCGACGTGGTTCGTCCAGAACTTCACCGAGGGTTTCCTGCAGCCCGACGCGAACAACGAGATCACCGCGCCCACCGGCGACGGCAAGGAGCCGTTCGTCGACCTGGAGGACGTCGCCGACGTCGCGGTCCACGCGCTCACCCACCCCGGCCACGAGGGCATCATCGAGCTCTCGGGCCCACACGCGATCACGTTCGCAGAGGCGGCAGAGCGCGTCGGGGGACGCTTCGTCGCGGCCCAACGAAGCTCGTACGTCGACGGTCTCGACCTCCCGCCCGAGTACGTCGCCTGGCGGATGGCGATGTTCGATGCCATCCGCGAGCACCGCGACGCGCGGGTCAGCCGAGGCGTCGAGGACGTCCTCGGCCGGCCCGCGCGACCGTTCACGCCGACGGTTTCAGGAAGCAGGCCGCCTCTGGCGTCGCAACGCGGAAGGTGAAGCTCTCCTCCAGGTACAGGTGGACGAGCTCGGCGTCGTGGTGGTCGTAGCCGATCGAGAGGTCCTGCCCGGACTCGAACAGGAAGTCGCCGCCTCGCAGCGACACCACGACGGCGCCGCGCACGCCCGGCGCCCACACGATCGGACCGCCGCCGAGGATCTTCTTGAGGTGGTCGAAGAGCGGGTAGCCGCCGTGCTCGGTGCTCTGGATCACGCCCGTGTACTGGTCGGGGCCCAAGGCCAGCGCGAACGGCCCGCCGATGCCGGCCCGCAGCAAGGTCTCGACCGCCTCGGCGGTGTGGCGCGCGTACGCGTTGAAGTCCGCCGACAGCTCGACGGCCGGATGCGTGCACGCCTCGGCGATCCCGCGCACACCCGCCTCGGTCCACCCGTGGAACACGGCGACGTTCTCGGCGTGGGCGATCCGGCGGGCGGCCTCGTCCAGCGGGCCCAGATCGATGTCCTCGGCGCCACGCTCGAGATCGTCGAGCTCGGCGCGCGACAGAGAGAACGACGCCCGCAGCTCGACCACGGACAGCACCCGCCGGCGCCGCGCGCCCACGTTCTCGAAGTCGTCCAACGCCCCCACGCGGCCGAGGTTCGTCGCGCTGTAGTCCCACCCGTGCGGGCCGCCGAAGTCGACGACCTTGCGCGCCGCCAATGCCGGCGACAGCCGCTCGCGAGCCTCCTCGTCGAGCTCGTTCCACCCCGCCTCGGTGATCGGCGCCCGCTCACGTAGAAGATGGTTCACAGTCCCGCTCCCCTCAAGCTTCCGATCCCGAGCGAACCCGGCTGTCCACCGCCGCCGGAGCCGCCGAGCCCGGCGCCCTCCTCGGCCTCCTCGCCCGCTTCCACGATCGCCTCGTCGGTGAACAGGATGCCCTCGGCGATCGACCGCCAGACGGGCGTGCGCCGCAGCAGGAACTCGAGGTCCATCGCGAAGTGCTTGAACTCCTCGGTCTGCGCGTTGCGCATCACCGCGACGGCCTCCGGGTCCTGCTCGACGGCGAGCCGCTGCTCATACCAGCCGATGGCCTCCGCCTCCTCGGTCAAGGACGCGCACAGCCGGGCAAACGTTCGTGTTCGCGCCGGAAGCTCGTCCGGCGGCTCGTGGTACTGATCGAACCCCATGCGCTGAACGTTACGCTCCGGCCATGAAGCTCGCCGTCCAGCTGTACACCCTGCGGGCCAAGCTCGCCGAGGACGTCCCGGGAACGCTGCAGGCGCTCGCCGCGGCCGGAGCCGAGGAGGTCGAGCTCGCCGGGCTCTATGAGAGATCGGCGGGGGAGCTGAGGGCGATCCTCGACGACGTCGGGCTTAGAGCGGCTTCCATGCACGCGCCGCTTCAGCGGCTGGAGACAGAGCCGGAAGCGGTGATCGACGAGGCGCAGACGCTGGGCGTGGACACGGTGATCATGCCGTGGCTTCCGGAGCCGCCCGAAAACGCTTCCGACGCCGACGAGATCGTTGCCCGGATCGTCGCGGCCGGGCAGAAGATCAAGGACGCCGGCCTGCGCTACGGCTACCACAACCACGCGTTCGAGTTCGGGCCCGCCGACCTCTGGGGGAAGCTCGTCGCGTCAGGAATCGACCTCGAGCCGGACGTCGGGTGGATCCGGATCGCCGGCCGCGACCCGATAACCGAGCTCAACGACCTCTCCGGCCGCATCCTCCTCGTCCACGCCAAGGACGTGCGCCCGGACGGCGACGGCTGGATCGACGTCGTCGCCGGCGACGGCGAGCTGGACTTCAAGGCGATCGCGGACGCCGCACGCCAAGGCGGCGCGAGCCACCTCGTGGTCGAGCTCGACACCCCCTCCGACGACCCCGTCGAAGACGCACGCCGCTCCCTCAACACCCTGCGCGAGGCGATCGCATGAACATCGGGCTCGTCGGCTGCGGCAAGATCAGCGGCATCTACCTCGACAATGCGCCGCGGCTGGACGGCGTGCGCTTCGTCGCCTGCACCGACGTCGACGCCGCAAGGGCGCAGGAGGTCGCGAGCGAACGTGGCATCAGAGCGCTCACCGCCGAGGAGCTCCTCACCGACCCCGAGGTCGAGGTCGTGCTCTGCCTCACCCCGCCCGACTACCACGCGGAGGTGATGCTGCAGGCGATCAGCGCCGGCAAGCACGTCTACACCGAGAAGCCGCTGGCGACGAGCGTCGACGACGCCCGCTGGGTCCTCAGCCAGGCCGCCGGCGCGGGCGTGCTGGTCGGCTCGGCACCGGACACCTTCCTCGGCGCCGGCATCCAGACGATCAAGAAGGCGATCGACGACGGCGTGATCGGCGAGCCGGCGGTCGCCCAGATCCGCCTGCTCGCCGGCCCGCCGGAGCGCTGGCACCCCTCCCCCGCGTTCCTCTACGCGGAGCTCTCCGGCCCGCTGATGGACCTCGGCCCGTACGCCGTCGCCACCGCGCTCGAGCTGTTCGGCCCCGTGGCCCAGGTCACCGCGCTGGCCACGATGCCACGCACCTCCGGCGTCACCCTCAGTGGCACCGAGTTCCCGATCCAGGAGCCCACCCGCGTCGCCGGCGTGCTCGCCCACGAGTCAGGTGTCATCACGACGATCACCACCACGGACGACGCCAACGGCCCGGCGCGCTACGGCGTCGAGGTCCACGGCCTCGACGGCTCGCTGCTCGGCGGCGACCCGAACACGTTCGACGGCCCGGTCATCCTCGCCCGCCGCGGCGAGCTCGACCAGACGCTGCCGCTCGTGAGCCGGTGGAACGAGAACTCGCGCGGCCTCGGCCTCGAGGACCTCTGCCGCGCGGTCCGCGACGGGACGCCTCAGCGCGCGAGCGGCGAGCGCGGCCTGCAGGTCGTCGAGACCCTCCTGGAGATGCGTGACATCGCGCTCGACCGGCTCACACCGTCAACTTGAACCTGCGCACGAGTGCGTCGAGCTCGTTGGCCGTGCCGGCCAGCGACTGGGCCGACGCGGCGATCTCCTGGGTCGACGCACTCGTCTGCTCCGTCGACGCGCTGACCTCCTCGGCTGACGCGGAGGAGTGCTCGGCGACGGTGGCGACCGCGGCGACATCGCTGCCGGCAAGCTCCGCCTCGCCCGCGATGCGCTCGATCGCGGCGGTGATCTCGGCGATCCGCGCGCCGACCTCCTCCACCGCGGTGTCGATCGCCTCGAACGACCCGCGCGCCCGCTCGACCGTCTCGACGCCCTCGTCGGTGCGGCGCGAGCCCTCCTCGACGACCGTGACGACGCCCGTCATCCCGGTCTGGATCTCGCCGATCAGCCGGGAGATCTCGGCGGCCGCACCCTGGGACTCCTCGGCCAGCTTGCGCACCTCCTCGGCCACGACGGCGAACCCCTTGCCCTGCTCGCCGGCGCGCGCCGCCTCGATCGCGGCGTTGAGCGCCAGCAGGTTGGTCTGCTCGGCGATGCCGGAGATCGTGTCGACGATGCCGCCGATCCGCTCGGAGCGGGTGGAGAGATCCTCGATCGCGGTGCCGACCCGCGCGGACGAGGAGGCGACCTCGCGCATCGCCGCCGACGCGTCGGTGGCGGCGGCGACGCCGTCGCGCGCCAACTCGCGCGCGGTCGCGGCCGCCTCGGCCGTCGCGCGCGCCGTCTCCGCACCCGCGCCGGCCGCCTCCGAAGCGCGCCCGACCGCCTGCTGCGTGGACTCGACCATCTGGACCTGACGCGTCGCGCCCTGGGCCACGTCGCTCACCGCGGAGGCGATCTCGCCCACGGCACGCCCGGCCTCCTCGGAGGTCGCCGCCATCTGCTGCGAGGCCGAGGAGATCGCCTCGGCGCCGGCCGACACGCGGCCGACCGTGGAGCGCAGGCTCGCGACCATCCGCGCGAACGCGTTGCCGAGCATGTCGCGGTCTGACTTCGGCTCGATCTCGACCGTCAGGTCGCCGTCGGCGATCCGTCCCGCGCCCGCCGCCATGACCTGCAGGTGCTCGACCATCCGGCCGAACGCTGCGGCCATCGCGCCCACCTCATCGCGCGAGCGGACGTCGAGCCGCTGGTCGAGGTCGCCGTCGGCGATCCCCTCGGCCGCGCGCAGGACCGCGCCGACGCCGCGCAGGATGCCGCGCGAGACCAGCAGCGTGACGCCGATGCCGAGCAGGAGCGCGGCGATCAGCAGCGCGATGGTCAGCGTGCGGCTCGAGTCGTTGGTGGCCTGGATCTCGGCGTTGAGCGAGCGGGCGACGTGATCGTTCGTGGCGACCAGCCCGGCGAGGCTGTCATCGACCGCCGCGTAGTGCTTCGCGGTCTGGGCGAAGTACAGCGCGCCCGCCTCATCCTTGCGGCCGGCGACCGACAACTTGAAGACCTCGACGGCGTTGACGCTGTAGTCGGCCCATGCGCGGTCGAACGCCTTCAACGCCTGCTGCTCGGCAGCCACCAACTCCGTCTTGCGGTACGCGCCCACGAGTGCCTCGACGCGATCGCGATCGCTCGCCGCCGCCTTGCGGGCGGCGGCGGTGTCACCGCCGGGGGCGAAGCTGCGCAGCGTCTGGCTGTCGATGTCGCCCAAGATCGCGCGTATCTGGCCGAGATCCCGCAGCGGCGCGACACGATCGCCGTACATCGACGCGCCCTTGGTCCCGACCGAGGAGAGGCTCGAGATCGACGCGATCCCGAGTACGGCCGTCATGGCCAAGATGATTCCGGCAAGGACCAGGAGCTTGCCGCGCAGTGAGAGACTCATGGCCACAGCGGTCGGCGGGTGTCCGTTCCCGCTGGACGAATTTCATCCGGGTGAACTTCAGGCGGCGTCCGAGAGCGCGCGGCCGTCAGGCCCCACGCGGCCCGCGAGGACGTCCTGCGCGTGCGTGATGTGCTCGCGGGTGAGGCGCTCGGCGGTCTCCTCGTCGCCGGCCTCGATCGCGTCGAGGATGCGTTCGTGCTCGAGCGCGTCCTTGGCGAACTGCTCGGGCGTCATCTGCTGCGCGTAGACGTGCAGGCCGAGGCGGCCGGCCCACAGCGTCTCGGAGAAGTCGACCAGGAAGGAGTTGCCGGAGGCGACGGCCAGCTCGAGGTGGAACGCGCGCGACGCGGCGTAGGCGGCCTTCGGGCCCTTGCGGGCGGGCGTGAGCGTCTTGCGCAGCTTCGCCAGCTCGGCGGCGTCGCGGCGCCGCGCGGCGAGCCGGGCGGCGAGGGGCTCGATGCCCAGGCGCGCCTCGTAGGCCGCCTCCATGTCGTTCTTCCCCACCGCCGCGACGCGGGCGCCGCGGTTGGCGAGCAGCTCGACCAGGCCTTCGGCGGCGAGCCGGGCGATCGCCTCGCGTACCGGCGTTCGGGAGACGCCGAGCTCGGCCGAGATGCCCTCCTGGTGCAGGCGCGACTCGGGCTCGAGGTCACCGGCGAGGATCTGCTCGCGCAGGATCGCGTAGACGCGGTCAGGGACCGAGGTGATGTCTACGCGACCCTTCGCCATGTCGCTACGAGATTACTCGCGGCCCTCCCCGATCCGGGCATACACATCGGGCTTGCTCGTCTTCAGCCGCGCGCCCACGATCAGGCCGAGGACGCCGCCCGCCAGCAGGATCAGCGGGAGGATGACCGTCATCTTGTCGGTCGGCGCGTCGGTGGCGCTCGTGATCAGCACGTTGAAGTTCAGGACGCCGAGCACGAGGATCACGACCAGCAGGATGCCCGCGATCGCGGGCGCGATCTTCGACGACCACGCGCTCAGCCCCGCCTCCGGCCGCGCGCGGAAGTAGCCGACGACCGCGAACGAGGTCGCCGCCATCAGCGCCAGCACGCCGAGCGCGCCGAGGTTGGTCAGCCAGGTGAAGAGCTTCAGCACCGGGTCCGCGCCGGCGATGGCGAACACGATCACGATCGTCAGGGCGAGCACGGTCTGCGTGATCGAGGCGACGTAGGGCGCGCCGGTGCGCGGGTTCACGCGGCCGAAGGCCTTGGGCAGCACGCCCTCGCGTCCGAGCGCGAAGGCGTAGCGCGCGACCGCGTTGTGGAAGGACAGCAGCGCGGCGAACAGGCTGGTGGCGAACAGCAGCGAGGCGGCGTCGCCCCAGAACGCGCCGAGCCGGTCCTGGCCGGTGATGAACAGCACCGTGGTCGGGTCCGGGCCGCCGTTGGTCGCGAAGCCGGCCGCGACGAGCTTGTCGGGCGAGACCATCGTGTCCGGGCCGGCGGCGACGCCGAGCAGCCAGCTCGACAGCGCGTAGAAGACCGCGATCAGGCCGACGGCGATGTAGGTGGCGCGGGCGACGGTGCGCTTGGGGTCGCGGCACTCCTCGCTGTAGATCGCCGCCGACTCGAAGCCGACGAACGACGCCACGCAGAACGTCAGAGTGGCACCGACGGCGCTGCCGAACGCGACGCTCGGGTCGAAGGCGACCGTCGTCAGGCCCTGCGGGCCGGGGTCGGCGGCGATCGCGAAGTCGAACAGGGCGACGACGATCACCTCGAGGATCAGCAGCACGGCGAGCACGCGGGCGTTGAGGTCGATCTGCAGCACGCCGAGCGCGCCGATCACGCCGCCGGCGATGACACACCACCAGTACCAGTCGAGCGTGATGCCGATCTTGTCGCTCATGAACGCGCCCATCGCGACGCCGAACAGGCCGTAGATCCCGATCTGCATCGCGTTGTAGGCGAGCAGTGCCACGAACGCGGCCCCGACGCCCTGGACCTTGCCGAGACCACGCGCGACGTAGGCGTAGAAGGCGCCGGCGTTGGCGACGTGGCGGCTCATCGCGGCGTAGCCGACGGCGAAGAGGCCGAGGATGATGCCGAGCGGGATGAACATGAACGCGACTCCGCGGTTGCCCGTGACCAGGTAGGTCGCGGCTTGCCCGCCGGCGACCGCGGTCAGCGGCGCGGATGCGGCGACGATGAAGAACACGAGGTCGGGGACGCCGAGCGCGCGCCTGTGCAGCTTGGCGGTCTCCGAGCCCGCGGGTGCGGCAGGGGGTGCCGACTGGGCGACTGACATGGACTCTCTCCTCCTGAAGGGACTAACGCACGGTGCCGTCGAGGATCTGCAGCGCCTTGAGCTCCGAGTAGAAGTCGAGCGCGTAGTTGCCGCCCTCGCGGCCGATCCCCGAGATGCCGACGCCGCCGAACGGCGCCGTCAGGTCGCGCACGAGGAACGTGTTGACCCACACGGTCCCGGCGCGCAGCTGCCGGCCGACGCGGTCCGCGCGGCCGAGCGATGACGTGTAGACGATTCCCGACAACCCGTATTCGGTCGAGTTGGCGAGTTGGACCGCTTCCTCCTCGGTCTCGAAGCCCTGGAGCGTCAGGACCGGGCCGAAGACCTCCTTCTGCACGACCTCCGAGTCGTTGGACCGCGGCTCGATGAGGGTCGGCTCGTAGTGCAGCCCGCCGGCGCGGCGGCCGCCGCGGACGATGGTGTCGCCGTTGTCTTTGGCCCGTTGCACGAAGCCCTCGACGCGGGCGAGGTGGTCGGGGTGGATCAGCGGCGAGATCGTGGTCGCGTCGTCGCGCGGGTCGCCGAGGACGTGCTCGTCGGTGTAGGCGTGAAAGCGCGCGAGGAACTCGTCTTTGATGCTGTCCTGGATCAGCAGGCGGGTGCCCGCCAGGCAGACCTGGCCGGAGTCGTCGTACTGGCCGGCGGCCTTCTTGGCCGCCGCGTCGAGGTCCGCGTCCTCGAAGACGATCAGCGGGCCCTTGCCGCCGAGCTCGGCCGTGAACGGGACGAGGTTGCCGGCGGCGGCGACACCGATGTGGCGGCCGGTCTCGGGCGAGCCGGTGAAGGACACGCGACGGAGCAGCGGGTGGGCGACGAGCGCGGCGCCGACCTCCTCGCCGATGCCCTGGATGATGTTGAAGACGCCAGGCGGGAAGCCGGCTTCGGCGATCAGGTCGGCGAGCAGGCTGCAGCTCAGCGGCGACCACTCGGCGGGCTTGAGCACCATCGTGCAGCCCGCGGCCAGCGCCGGCGCGGTCTTCCAGGTCGAGAGCATGAAGGGCGCGTTCCACGGTGTGATCACCGCGGCGGGGCCGGCGGGCATGCGCTGGACGCGGTTCCACGTGCCGTTGGAGCGCCAGTCGCGCTCCTCGTAGGCGACCGCGAGGTCGGCGTAGGCGCGGTAGTTGCGGGCGCCGCGGCCGATCACGCGGGCTCTGAGCGAGCGCAGCAGCATCGCCATGTCGAGGCACTCGACCTCGGCCAGGCGCTCGACGCCCGAGTCGATCAGGTCGGCGAGGCGGTGCAGGTAGGGCGCGCGGCCGCTTGGCCCGAGCGCGGCCCACGCGGGGAAGGCGGCGTGGGCGGCCTTGACCGCTGCGTCGGCCTCCTTGGCCCCGCCGCGCGAGACTTCCGCGATGACACTGCCGTCGATCGGCGAGATGTCCTGGAAGTGCTCCCTGGAGGCGACCCGCTCGCCGCCGATGAAGTGATCGGGCGAGACGGCGAGGGCGAGGGCGGTCATGTCAGCTCCTTCACGGTCTCGAGGTCGTCGACCGTGTAGGCGAACGTGAAGCGATAGCCGCGGCCGATCTCGACCGGCGCGAGGACGTGGTGCTCCTCCCCGCGCGCCTCGTAGATGTTCAGCGTGGCGTCGCCGCTGTAGACGGTGCTCGCGCTCCGGTCGCGCGAGACGGAGCGAACCAGTTCGTGCACCTGCGGCTCGTCGTGACGGCCGGCGGCGAGGCGCGGGAAGTGGCGGACGTTGACGATCGGCGGCGCGTTGTGGTGCGGGCCGCCGTCGGTGGCGGGGCCGTCGATCGTCAGCGTCATGTCGGCGATCGCGCGGCCTCGCGCGCTGCACGTCGCGCCGTGACGCGCGCCCGGGCGCAGGCCGGGGTCGGCCGGGCCGCCGAGGCCGTAGTTGCGGGTCATCCAGACCTCGCCCAGCTTCTTCGGGAAGCCCTGGATCCACCCGCGGGCGAGCGCGAAGTCCTGGTCGACCCAGATGAACGGGCAGGTGGTGACCTCTTCGCCCCTGCCTCGCGCAGAGCGCTCATCACCGCTTCGCTCGAGGTACGCGTTGGCGACGACGAAGAACTCCTTGTAGTGCGAGCGCACCGGGTCCAGGAGCTCGTCGCCGCCCTCGCTGCACGACTGCCAGTCGGCGAACACGGCGGCACAGCGGCCGGTGTCCTCGTGCGGCTCCAAGCCCTCGGGCAGGATGCTGCGCACGGCGTCGGGATCGGCCCAGTAGTCGACGACGAGGAAGTCGCCGATGTAGTGCCACGGCGGCGCGGGGACGAGGCTGGCGAGGCCGGTCTCGGTCCGGGGGATCGAGTAGCCCTTCACGCGATCATCTCCAGGCTCTCGCGCTCGGACGCGATCGCATCGGCGTCGAAGCGGAAGTAGGACCGCGGCGGCAGCGGGCCCCACGTGTTGGACGAGTAGCGGTTGTCGGGGTAGACGCGCGGCTCGTGCTCGGCCTCGAGCTGCTCCATGTCGCAGTAGAGCTCGACGAAGCACTCCTCCTCGACGATCCGCACGTAGGAGGCGATGTTGCCGCCGATGCCATGGCGCGTCGGGCCCCAGCCGAGCCAGCGGCCGTGGCGGGCGAGGTGGTCGAGCGAGTCGCGCATCTGGCCGATGTCGACGACGTCGAACGCGAGATGGTGGAAGTGCGAGTAGCCCTTGTCCACGAACGCCATCACGTGGTGGTCGCCGTTGACGTGGAACCAGACGCCGCCGTCGCCGAGCCAGTCGGTGACCTCCATGCCGAGCACGCGCGTGTAGAAGTCGACCTGCTCATGGATCGCGCCCGTGAGGAAGTTGACGTGGCCGAGCTTGCGCGGCGCGCCGATCACGCGATCGCCGGCTGGTCGAACGTGTGCGGTCCAGGTGGTCGGACGGTTGAATGGTTTGACCAGAACCCGATTGCCCTCGGGGTCCGTGACGCGCAGGCCTCCGGCCGCTTCCTCAAAGGGCGCGCCGACGCTCTCGAAGTGCGCGCGGGCGTCGTCGAGCGAGCAGCTCTTGCGGAGTTCGTACGCAATGTGTTCGACGCCCGGCTCGCCCTCGACCAAAGACAAACACACGTCCTCGTCGTCGCAGGCGAGCCTCCCCGGCTCGCGCTCGACGAGCCCGAACTGCAGGCCCCAGCGCTTCGCGGCCTCGCGGACATCGGGCGTGCGCAGCGCGACGTGGTCGATGCGGCGCAGCGCGATCATCGCGTCACCCGCACCGGCAGGCGCTTGATGCCGTTGAAGAAGTTCGAGCGCAGCCGCTCCGGCTCGCCGGCCGGCTCGATGCTGGAGACGCGCTTGAGCAGCTCCTCGAACGCGATCTTGATCTCCATCCGCGCGAGGTGGGCGCCCATGCAGTGGTGGATGCCACCCGGGCCGAACGCCATGTGCTTGTTGGGCGTGCGGCCGACGTCGAACGTGTCCGGGTCCTCGAAGACGGTCTCGTCCCGGTTGCCCGACACGAACCAGGTCGTGACCTTCGCGCCCGCGGGCAGCTCGACGCCCGCCAGCTCGGTCGCCTGCGTCGTCGTGCGGCGGAAATGGTGCACGGGCGTCGCCCAGCGCAGCATCTCCTCGGCCGCCGGCTTGTACAGCGCCGGGTCCTCGCGCAGCCGCTGCAGCTGGTCCGGGTGCTCGAGCAGCGCCAGCAGGCCGTGCGTGATCGTGTGGCGCGTGGTCTCGTTGCCGGCCGTGGCCAGGAGCACGAAGTAGACATCGAACTCGCGCTGCGTGAGCGGCTCGAACGCGAGCTGGGTGATGATGTCGCTGCCCGGGTTCTTGCGCCGCGCCGCCGCCATCTTGCGGCCGAACTCGAACATCTCGATCGCGGCGGGCGAGGAGAACGGCAACAGCCGGTGGCTGTCATCGGTCGGCTGTGCGTACTCCGGGTCCTGGTTGCCGAGCAGGCGGTCGCCGAGCTCGATGATGTAGCGGCGATCCTCCTGCGGGACGCCGAGGATCTCGGCGAAGACCTGCATCGGGATCTCGGACGAGATCTCGCGGACGAAGTCGAACTCCTCCTGCTCGAGCGCGAGGTCGAGCACGCGGTCGGTGACCGTGCGCACGGCCTCCTCCCACACCTGGACGGCGCGGGGGGTGAAGCGGCGCGCGATCAGCCCGCGCAGCTCGTCGTGGCGCGGCGGGTCCATGTCGATCATCGACTTGCGCGCCTCGATCTGATCGGGCTCGAGGTCCTCCAGCGACGTCCCGCCGATCTCCGAGCTGTAGATCTCGGTGTGGCGGTGCACCTCGCGGATGTCGTGGTAGCGGGTGACGGCGTAGAACCCGGTGCCGTTCGCCTCCTCGTTGAAGTGGACCGGATCCTCCTCACGGAGGGTCTTGAACCACTCGTAGGGGACGCGGTCCTTGAACGCGTCGTGATCGGCCAGGTCGATCTGCTGCAGCGTGGTCATGGCGGGGCTCTCAGAGGTGGTGGAGGTACTCGGCCAGCTCCCAGTCACTCACCCATTGGCGGTGGCGTTCGAGCTCGAAGCGCTTCATGGCCAGGAACGTGTCGACGATCTGCGGGCCCATGGCATCGCGCAGGATCGGGTCGCCCTCGAGCGCGTCCAGCGCGACGTCGAGGGAGGCGGGCAGCGGCTCGCCCGGGTCATCGAGCGTGTAGGCGTCGCCGCCGACGGGCGGCCCCAGCTCGAGTTTGTCGCGCAGACCGTGGAGGCCGGCGAAGAGGATCGCGGCGGTCGCGAGGTACGGGTTCGCGCTGCCGTCGCCGACGCGGACCTCGACCCGCGACGCGCGGCCGCGCTCGGCCGGGATGCGGATGAAGCTCGTGCGGTTGTCCCAGCCCCAGTTGGCGTGGGTGGGCGCGAGGCTGTCCGGGACGAGGCGCCGGTACGCGTTGATCGTCGGGTTCAGGAACGCGGTCAGCGCGTGGGCGTGCTTCAGGACACCGGCGCTGAAGTGGCGCAGCTCAGCGGAGACGCCGTCCGGGTCGTGATGGTCGGCGAACGCGTTGTCGTCCTCGCGGTCGAGGCTGAAGTGGATGTGGAAGCCCGAGCCGCCCTGATCGTTGAACGGCTTGCCCATGAACGTCGCGATCAGGCCGTTGATCGCGGCGACGTCCTTGACCGCGGACTTCAGGCGGAACGCCCGATCGGCGGCGGCGAGCGCCGGGCCGTGGCGCAGGTTGATCTCGTACTGCGAGTTCATGAACTCGTGGTTGGAGGCGTACGTGTGCATCCCGAGTCGCGACAGCGCTTCGGTGATCTGGCGCACGACGCCCTTCGGGTCCGCCTGCGGGCCGACCGTGTAGACCATGCTCAGGTTGTCCACGTAGCGGCTAATGCCGTTCGGCGCCGCAGGGTCAGGAGTGCAGAGGAAGAACTCGAGCTCGGGGCCCACGATCGGGCTGTAGCCCAGCTCCTCGAACTGTGCGACGGCCTTGCGGACGGCGCCGCGCGGGTCGGCCGGCGCGGCACTCGTCGCGCTCACCGGCTCGAGGTCGGCGATGCAGCACGCGACGCCCGGCTCCCAGGGCAGCAGCGTGAGCGTGGACAGGTCCGGCTTGGCGATCAGGTCCGGGTAGCCCGCCTCCGAGCCCACGACCGGCGTGTGACGCAGGTCGGTCCCCATGATCGCCGAGCAGAACGCCAGGCCGTGGTCGGCCGTGCGGTCGAACTCGCCGATCGGGACGTCCTTGCCACGGGCGACGCCGTGCAGGTCGCTGTAGACGACGCGGACCGATGTCACGGACTGGTCGCTGAGCTCCGGCGGCCTCGCCATCAGCCCTCTCTCCTCGATCATGCGCTCTCTCCTGTGAAGGCGTCGAACAGGCGGAACGCCGCCCGCCTGGCCGCGTCTCGCCGCTCCGGCGGCGCCTCGATCAGCGCCAGCCCGTCGGTCACGCCGACGGTCTTGAGCTTCTCGACGTCCTTGCGCGCCCAGCCTTCGACGATGTCGGTGGTCGATTCGGGGTGAAACTGCAGGCCGAGATGCCGGCCGTGACGGAACGCGTGCGTCGCGTCCTTGGTGCGGGCGATCTCGGTCGCCCCGGGCGGGACCGTGAAGCGCTGGTAGTGCCACACCAGCCACGGGCCGGCGGGGATCGCGTCCGGCTCGTCGGTCTCGATCTCGAGCCAGCCGAACTCGGGCGTCGGCGCGGCCTCGATCGTCCCGCCGAGCACGTGCGCGAGCACCTGCCCGCCGAAGCACAGCCCGAGGACGGGGACGTCGTGCTCGACCGCCTTTCCGATCAACTCGACCTCGGCCTGCACCTGCGGCACGTCGAGGTCGGCGGGCGAGTAGCGGCAGCCGAGGCTGGCGACGGCGTCGAAGTCGCGCACGTCCGGCGTGTGGTTCGTCCGGGAGTCGCTGACGACGTAGTCGATGCCACGGCTTTCCAGCCACTCGCCGAGCAGCGCGGGCGGGCCGGACTCGCCGTGCTGGCGCACGAGCATCCTCATGCCAGCGCCGCCAGGTCTTCCAGTCGCGGGCGGTCGCCGATCCGGCGCCGGAAGTGCATCAGCCGCCGCGGCGCGTTGAACGTGACCACGCTCACCACGCGGCCATCGCGGATGCCGACCGCCACGTCGGGCTCGATCAGCTCGACGCTCTGCGCTCGCGCCGGCAGGCCGGCGGCCTGGATCTTGACGTCGTACTGGTCCGACCAGAAGTACGGGACGGCCTCGTAGGGCTTGCGCTCTTGCGCGAGCGCGTTGCGGCCGGCGTGCGTCCCCTGCTCGGCGGCGTTGGTCCAGTGCTCGACGCGGACGCGCTCGCCGTCGGCCATCGGATGCGGCCAGACGGCGATGTCGCCGGCGGTGAAGACGTTCGGCGCGGCTTGGAGGGCCGCGTCGCAGACGACGCCGCGGTCGAGCGTCAGGCCGGAGCCCTCGAGCCACTCGATGTTGGGCTGCGAGCCGAGCGCGACGACGATGACGTCGGCGTCCAAGACGTTGGGGTCGGCCGGTGCACCCAGATGGAGATGGACGCCGTGTTCCTCGTGGAGGGCGGCGCACCGTGCGCCCAGCTCGGGCCCGAGCGCCAGCATCGGCTGCTCGGCGATGTCGTGCAGATGCACCTCCAGGCCGAGCTTGCGGGCGCTCGATGCCACCTCGCAGCCGATGAAGCCGGCGCCCACGATCGCGATCGACTGCGCGCGTTGCATCGCGGTCTTCAGGCGGACGGCGTCGTCGCGGTCGCGCAGCGTGTGGACGTTGTCGCCGGTCGGCGTCGGCCACGCGCGGGCGCGGGTGCCGGTCGCGACGATCAGCGTCTCGTAGCGCAACGGGTCCGCCCCGATCGTGACCGTCTTCGACGCGACGTCGAGGGCGGTCGCGGGCGTGCCGAGGCGCCACTCGACGTCGAGCCCGTCGCACGGGAAGGCGCCGGTCTCGAGCTCGTGGCGGCCGTCCAGCACTTCCTTGGACAGCGGCGGGCGGGTGTACGGGCGGTGCGGCTCGTCGCCGACGAGGATCACCTCGCCGGTCCAGCCCTGCGCCCGGACCGCCTGCGCCGCGCGCAGGCCCGCGAGCGAGGCGCCGACGATGACGATCGGGTCGGCCATGTCAGTCGGACAGGCGGATCGCCAGCATCGGGCAGGCGTCGGCCGCCTCCTGGGCGACCTCGCGCTCGTCGTCCGAGATCTCCTCGCGCCAGCGCAGGACGTCGTCGTCGCCGAGCTCGAAGATGTCGGGCGCGACGTAGACGCACTCGCCGTGGCTCTGGCACAGGTTCATATCGACGTGGACTCGGGTCATCGGGCGGTTCTCTCCTCGACCATGCGCTCGGCTTCCTCCTCGGGAATCGCGAGCGCGACATGCAGGGTCTGCGCCGAGGTCTCGGGCTGATCGCCCGGCCCCGACAGGTCAACATCGAGTTCTTCGACGTGGTTCGTCAGCCGGCCGATGCCGTCGATCTCCACCTCGACGGTGTCACCCGGCTCCATCGGGCGGGAATTGGCCGGCGTGCCGGTCAGGATCACGTCCCCGGGCTCGAGGGTGATCAGCCGCGACAGGTCGGCGAGCTGGTAGGCCACGGAGAAGAGCAGGTCGCTCGCGTGGGCCTCCTGCACGATCTCGCCGTTGAGCAGGGTGCGCAGGGTGAAGTTCGTGGGGTCGAACTCGGCCGCGGGGACGAGTTCGGGGCCGAGTGGCAGGAAGCCGTCCTGGCCCTTGACGCGCAGCATCGAGCCGCGGTCGGCGTGACGGAAGTCGTGCAGGCCGACGTCGTTCGCGCACGTGTAGCCGGCGACGTACGTCAGGGCTTCCGCCTCGGACACGCCCTTCATGCGCGTGCCGATGACCACCGCGAGCTCCCCCTCGTAGTTGAGGAAGCGCGTGCCCGCGGGGCGGTGCACGACGCCGCGATGCCCGTTGAGCGTGGTCGGCGGCTTCATGAAGTACGACGGCTGCGGCGGGATCCGCGCCGCGTACTCCTCGACGCGGCTGCGGTAGGTGAGGTGGACGGCGATGATCTTCGTCGGCGTCGCGGGCGCCAGGTACTGCGCGCTCTCCTCCGCGATCCGCTCGCCGTCCTCCAGGACGATCTCAGTGCCTTCGACGCGCCCCCACACCGGCTCCCCAGCGTGTTCGACGCGGACCCGGCGATGCGTGTCGGCGACTGGCATGGCGCATAATGTATCCATTCTTCGCGAAGCCTGTCAAGAGTTGAACTCGAATAATGTATGCATTACTGTCTCGCTCATGCTTCAGGTCGACAGCGTCGTGGACCTCGCCTACGAGCAGATCCGCCGGCTCGTGCTCGACGGTGATATCGCGCCCGGGGAGCGGCTCGGGCAGGTCGAGCTCGCCGAGCGGCTGGGGATCTCCCGGACGCCCGTGCGCGAGGCGCTCCGGCGCCTCAGCGCCGAGGGACTGGTCGAGCTCCGCCCCAACCGCGGGTTCTGGGCCGCGGATCTCGGGTTGGACGCGGTGCTGCGCCGGCTCGAGGTGCGGCTGATCCTCGAACCCGGCATCGCCCGCCTGGCCGCCGAGCGCCGCACCGACCGCCATCTCGCCGAGCTGACCCGCGCGATCACGCGCGAGGAGAAGGCACGCTCCGGCGTGGCCGCCCACGACGCCTCGCGCGAGTTCCACTTCGTCCTCGCCCGCGCGACCGGCAACGACGAGCACGTTCGCATCCTCGACTCGCTCTGGCTGGTCGAGGTCGGGCGGCGCCTGCTCGCCCGCCGCGCGACGACCACCGACTGGCAGGGCGCGGACGTCTCCGAGCACCGCGCGATCGCGGCCGCCGTGAGCGACCGCGACGGCGACCTCGCCGCCCGCCTGATGGACGCGCACGTCCGCGCCGCGTTCCAACACTGGGAGGAGAAGCAACGATGAGCACCGGGTTCCTGTTCCACGAGCGCTACATGTGGCACAACACCGGCCGCCACGCCGGGCCGTTCATCGCCGACGCGTCGGGCTGGCTCGAGCCCGACATCCGCCACACCGAGAACAGCGACACCAAACGGCGCTTGCGCAACCTGCTCGACGTGTCCGGCCTGCTCGACCAACTGGTCCGGATCGACCCGCGCGCCGCCACCGTCGAGGAGCTCACGCGCTTCCACACGACGGGGTATGTCGAGCAGATCAAGACGCTCTCCGAGGGCGTCGGCGGCGAGGGGATCGACGGCACGACCGTCATCGCCCGCGGCTCCTACGAGGTCGCGCGGCTGGCCGCGGGCGGCGTGATCGCCGCGATCGACGCCGTTCTGGACGGCACGGTCGAGAACGCCTACGCGTTGACGCGCCCGGCCGGCCACCACGCGCTGCCGGAAGCGGCGATGGGCTTCTGCCTGTTCGGCAACGCGGCGATCGGCGTCCACCACGCCCGCCAGGTCCGCGGTCTGGAGCGGGTCGCGGTCGTCGACTGGGACGTCCACCACGGCAACGGCACCCAGGCCGCGTTCTACGACGACCCGAGCGTGCTGACGATCTCGGTCCACCAGGACAACTGCTTCCCGCCCGGCTCGGGTCTGATCGAGGAGACCGGCGCGGGCGCCGGGTCCGGCTTGAACCTCAATGTGCCGCTCCCGCCCGGCTCGGGCGACGGCGCGTATGAGGCCGCGTTCGAGCGCGTGGTCATCCCGGCGCTGGAGCGCTTCCAGCCGCAGCTGATCGTCGTCGCGTCCGGCTTGGACGCGAGCGCGATGGACCCGCTCGGCCGGATGCTCCTCTCACCGCGCGGCTACGGCCGGATCGCGCAACTGACCGTCGACGCCGCGCGGCGGCTGTGCGACGGCCGGTTGGTCGCCGAGCACGAGGGCGGCTACAGCGCCGAGCTCGTCCCGTTCTGCGGACTGGCGATCCTCGAGGCGATGAGTGGCATCACGACCGAGTGCACGGGGACGATCCTGCACGAGTTCCCCGCGCATCTGGGCGGGCAGGAGCTCCAGCCGCACCAGGCGGCCGTGATCGACGAGGTCGCCGCGTTGGCGCTGGTGGTCGCCGCTTAGGGGGCCGGCGCCCCGGTTCTCGCGGCCTGGTGGTGCGCCGGAAGACATGCACTGAGGGGAGGGGGACTAGTCCACTCGCGTCTGGTTGCCGGCGCCTGTGTTCGGCTCGTCTATCCGCTCCTGGCTGCCGTGATCGGCCTGAGGAACGTCTATCTGCGCTCCGAAAGGGGTGGCGAACGTTTCGCCCCTGTACGGGGGCGGAACGTCGAACACCCCTACGAACGTGCCAGCTCGAACAGTTCGGTTTCGGTCGGGAGGCGCCGCTGCCGCCGAAATCGGTCACAAACGTCCGTGGACCGTAATTTGACGGTCTCCCTGCACGGCGCCCGCGAGTCAGCACGGCCAGGCGCCGTGACGGACGGCGGCACGACCATTCAGGCCGGGGCGCGGCAGCGCTCCCCCTCCCCCACCGGCCCTGCCCTTCAGCGCACGACCAGGTCGGCACGACCCACGGCGCGCACTCCAACAAGAGCCGCCTAAACGCGCGCCGCCAGCACCCCCGCCATCACCGCGTCCTCCCACGACATCCCGCTGCTCTTGAAGAGTCGCGGCCCGGAAGGAACCGCCGCGCCCCGCACGAGCTCGGACAACGTCACCAACGAGTCGGCTGACAACGCGCCCGACTCGATCGCGCAGATCACATCGCCGCCCTCGCGCAACGCGGACTGGCGGGACTCGACGACGACGGTCGCCCGCGAGGCGAGGGCGTCGTCGGTCTCGCGGGCGTCGGCGTCGTGGGAGCCGATCGCGATCACGACGGCGTCGTCACGGACCAAAGAGCCGTCGAAGACCGGGACAGAGGAGGTCGTGCAGGTGCAGATGATGTCGGCGGCACGCACCAGGTCGGGAGCACCCGCGGCCTCGCGGCCGACGATGTCCACGACGGAGATCGGGCGGATCGCGCGCATCGCGGCCTCGTGTGCGGCGGCCTGCGGACCACGGCCGAAGATCAGCAGCCGCGAGGCGTCCGCACGCGCGAGATGCCGCGCCGCCAGAGCGGAGACGGCCGAGGTGCGGATGTTGGTCATCGCGATGCCGTCCATCAGCGCGACGGGCGCGTAGGTGTCATCCGAGAACACGACGACCACGCCCTGCACGCGCGGCGTGCCGCCGACGGTCACCAGTTTCACGGCGAGATGCCCGCCGAGCTCGGACGGCATCATGATCAGGTCGCCGCCGCCGGCCAGTCCGACGAACGTGCGGGCCGGGTCGGTCTCGGGGTCGAAGCCGCGCTCGAGCGCGGCGCCGAGGGCGTCGATCGCCACCGACGGTGTCAGGTGACGCTCGACGTCCTCAGCGGAGAAATAGGGGAGGTTCATGGGCGGCAAAGACCCTAGACGGGGTCGGCCGCCACCTGGTCCTCGACGCCGACCACGCGTTGCAGCTTGGTGCCGGTGATCCGGCGCTCGCGCAGCTCAAGCCGCCGCGACAGGCGCGAGAGCGCGTAGTTGACGATCACGAACAGGAACCCGACGAAGATGAAGACGTGCAGGATCGGCGCCTCGACGACCGTGAAGAAGTTCGAGGCGGTGACGATGCGGGCGCGGCGCATCACCTCGGTGATCGCGATGATCGAGACCAGCGTCGTGTCCTTGTTCAACGTGATCAGCTGAGACACGGTCGCCGGGACCATGCGACGGAGCCCCTGCGGGAGGATCACGTAGCGCAGCGACTGCCGGTAGGTCATGCCCAAAGCGGCGGCGGCCTCCCCCTGGCCTCGTGGCAAGGACAGGATGCCGGCGCGCATGATCTCCGCCAGCACGGCGCTGTTGTAGAGGACCAACCCGAGCAGCGCGCCCAGCACCAACCCGGACTGGAACGCCTCGGGTGCCCACGAGGGCATCGCGTCCTCCCACGCCTCCTTCCACGAGGACGGCAGTCCCAAGGCGAAGTACAGGATCAGGAAGATCAGCGGCAGGTTGCGGAACAGGTCGATCCACGCACCCGCCGCCACGCTCACGACGCGCGCCCGCGAGAGCCGCAGCAACGCGAGCGCCAGCCCGAAGATCAGGGCCAGCACCATCGAGACCAGCGCGATCTGCAGGTTGATCAGGAAGCCCTCGAGGATGAACCGGACGTTGTTGCCGGTCGTCAGCCACTCCCAGTTGGATGGGTCGAAGAGATACGTCATCGGTGAATGGCGAAGCGCTTCTCGAGGTTGCGGATGAGCAGCGTCACCGCGCCGGTGAGGATCAGGTAGCCGACGGCGGCCCAGAAGAACGTCTCGTCGGTCTGGAACGTGCGCGCCTGCACGATCCGCGCCTCCTTCAACAAGTCAGGCAGCGCCAGCAGCGACACGCCGATGATCGCCGAGTTCTTGATCATCGCGATCGTCAAGGAGCCCAGAGGAGAGATCACGGTCCGGAACGCCTGTGGCAGGACGATCCGGCGCAGCGTCTCCGCGTACGAGAACCCGAGTGACAGCGAGGCCTCGATCTGGCCCTTGCCGACGCTGAAGACGCCCGAGCGCAGCGCCTCGGCGACGTAGGACGCGGTGTACAGCCCCAGCGAGGCGGTACCCGCGACCCACGCGTTGATGTCCACCCCGCCCCGCCGCAGGCCGGCGAACGAGATGAAGAGCAGGACGAGCAGCGGGATGTTGCGGAAGATCTCCACGTACACCCCGCCGACCCGCTGCAGCCACTTCACCGGCGCGATGCGCAACGCCGCCACGAGGGTGCCCACGACCATGGCGATCGCGAACGAGATCACCACGATGCGCACCGTGACCCAGAAGCCCGAGCTGAACTCGGACCAGTGGTCCGTGAGGACGTTGAGCAACGCGGCTAGTTGTTCTTGACCAGTTCCACGGCCTCGGTGACACCGATGGTGGGCGGCTCGCCCTTCTCACCGGTGTACTTGCCGATCCACTCCTCGTGGAGCTTGGCCCAGGTGCCGTCGTCCTTGAGGCCCTGGAAGACCTTGTTGACGAAGTCGGTCATCTGGGTGTCGCCCTTCTTGATGCCGGCGCCGTACGGCTCCTGCGTCAGCTGGTCGCCGACCAGCTTCAGGGTGTCGTCCTGGATGATCATGCCCGTGAGGATCACGTCGTCGGTCGAGACCGCGTCGACGGCGCCGTTCTGCACGAGCTCGAGGCACTCCGAGTAGGAGTCGACGAGCTTGAGCTTCGCGTCGGGCGCCTGCTTCTTCAAGTTGGCCTCATAGGTCGAGCCGAGCGCCGTGCACACGTTCTTGCCCGCGAGGTCGGCCACGCCGGTGATCGCCGAGTCGCCCGGCACCAGCACGCGCCCGCGCGCGATGAAGTACGGGTCGGAGAACTCGATCTGCTCCACCCGCTCCTCGTTGATCGTCATCGTCGAGAGGATCAGGTCCGCGGTCCCGTCCTCCAGGAACGGGATGCGGTTGTCGGAGATCGCCTCGATGAACTTCGGCTTGACGCCGAGCGCCGATGCCACCGCCTTGCCCATCTCGACGTCGAAGCCCTCGACCTCGCCGGACTGCGGGTTCTTGACCCCGAACGGCGGCACGTCGAACTTGACGCCGATCGTGATCTCGCCCTTCTCCTGGATCTTCCCCAGCGTGGTGTCCGCCGGGAACTTCTCCACGTTGGTCTCGGTGGCGCCCTTGACGTCGCCCTCCGGAGTGGCGCTCCCCTCGTCGTCGCCACCGCATCCCGCAACCGCCAATACTCCCGCGCTGAGCGCGATGCCCAGCCAGCGCGAAACCTGCATTACCCCATCCCTCCCTAGTGGTGGATGATCTTGTCGACGAACTCCCGCGCGCGCTCTGACTGAGCGTTGGCGAAGAACTCCGCGGGCGGCCCCTCCTCCACGATTTGACCGCCGTCGATGAACACCAGCCGGTCGCACACCTCGCGGGCGAAGCCCATCTCGTGCGTCACGACCAGCATCGTCATGCCGTCACGCGCGAGATCGCGCATGACATCGAGCACCTCCCGGATCATCTCCGGGTCCAACGCCGAGGTCGGCTCGTCGAAGAGCATCAACTGCGGGTCCATGGCGAGCGCCCGCGCGATCGCCACCCGCTGCTGCTGCCCACCCGACAAGTCGGCCGGGTACTGCTCGGCCTTCTCGGCGATGCCGACACGCTCGAGCAACGCGTGAGCCGTCGCCCGGGCCTCGTCGGCCGCGATGCCCTTCACCTTCACCGGCGCCAGGGTGATGTTCTGCAACACCGTCATGTGAGGGAAGAGATGGAACTGCTGGAACACGAACCCGATCTGCGCGCGTAGCGACGACAGGCCCTTCCCCGTCGTCACAGGTCGACCGTCGAACAGGACCTGGCCCCGGTCGACGGTCTCCAGCCCGTTGACGCAGCGCAGCATGGTCGACTTCCCCGAGCCGGACGGCCCGGCGATGACGATGACCTCGCCGCGGGAGACGTTCAGGTCGACGCCGTCGAGAACGACGTTGTCCCCGAATGCCTTGTGAATCCCCACCAGTTCGACCAGATTCCGGTCTCTCATACACCCCTCATCCTCCACTCAACCTACACGTTCGTCTAGGCGGAATGCCAACGTGATACGGTGCGGTGGTCCAATGGTCCGGCCAATTGCTTATGGAACCGTCACGCGTGACGCGTTGCCCGACCAGATCGCCGCGCGGCTGATCGAGCTGATCACCGAGCGCCAGCTCAAGGCGGGCGACCGGCTGCCGCCGGAGCGCGAGCTGGCCGCGACGATGGGGGTCAGCCGTTCCTCCCTGCGCGAGGCGCTGCGCGCGCTGGCGATGCTCGGCGTGGCCGAGATGCGCCAGGGCGACGGGACCTACCTGACGAACCTGCAGCCGGGCTCGCTGATGCGTTCCGTCGGCCTGGTCCTGGCGCTGAGCGACTCCGGGCTGGAGGAGCTCTTCGAGGCGCGCAAGCTGGTCGAGCCGGGGCTGGCGAAGCTCGCCGCCGAGCGGATCTCGCACGTCAACGCCGGCGAGCTGGTGCGGCTCGCGGTGGCGACGCACGACGTGCTGGACGACCCCGAGGCGTTCATGTGGGCCGACATCGAGCTGCACGCGAAGATCGCCCAGGCCGCCTGCAACGCGGTGCTCGAGCGCCTTCTGGAGTCGATCGCGGGCATGGGCATCGCGAGCCGCCGCCGCACGGGGCGGCTGGCCCCGGTGCGCGAGCAGAGCGCGCACGACCACGTGGACATCGCGACCGCGATCGCGGCGCACAACGGCGACGAGGCCTTCGCGGCGATGCTGCGCCATCTGGAGAACGTCGAAAAGGGCGGGACGAAATGATCGAGAAGCCGGGCAAGATCGTCGCGATCGGGCTCAACTACATGGACCACGTGCGCGAGTCCGGCGCCGAGCCTCCGGCCAAGCCGCTCGTGTTCTGCAAGTTCACCACGGCGGTGATCGGCGACGGCGAGAACATCGAGATCCCGCGCGCGCTCACCGAGCGCGTCGACTGGGAGGTCGAGCTGGCCGTCGTGATCGACCGCACCGCGCGCAACGTGAGCGAGCAGGACGCCCTGGGCTACGTCCGCGGTTACACGGTCGCCAACGACGTGTCCGCCCGTGATCTGCAGTTCGCCGACGGTCAGTGGGTGCGGGCGAAGTCACTCGACACGTTCTGCCCGCTCGGCTCCGAGCTCGTCCTGGTCGACGACCCGCAGAACCTCAAGCTCACGACGAAGGTCAATGGCGAGCTCGTCCAGGACTCGAACACCTCGGAGATGATCTTCGGGGTCGCCGAGCTCATCAGCTTCTGCTCGCACAGCTTCACGCTCGAGGCCGGCGACGTGATCCTCACGGGCACGCCGTGGGGCTGCGGCGAGTTCATGGATCCGAAACGGTCGCTCTCCGGCGGCGACGTGGTCGAATGCGAAGTGGAGGGGGTCGGGGTGCTGCGCAACCCGGTGGTCGAGGTATGAAAGTCCACGTTCCGGAATCGGTCGACGAGGCCGTCGGCCTGCTCGGCGCCGGCGTGCTCTGCGCCGGCGGGACGTCCGTGATCCCGCATGTCGGGCCGACGACGTCGCTGGTCAGCCTGCGCCGTGTGGGCCTGGCCGGGATCACCGTCCAAGACAGGACTGTGCGCATCGGCGCGGCGACCACGTTGGCCCGCATCGGGCGCGAGGTCGAGTTCCTGCACGACGCGATCGAGTCGATCGCGTCGCCGACGATCCGCAACCTGGCCACGATCGGCGGCAACCTGTTCGCGCGCCAGCCGCACGGCGACCTCGCCGTGTGCCTGCTCGCGCTCGATGCCCGCGTGTCGATCATCGACGCCGACGGCGCGCGCGACGTCGGCGTCCTGGACGCCACCGGCCTGGTGACCGCGATCTCGTTCGAGATCCCGGAGCGCTGGTACTACACGAAGGCGATGCGCCGGCGTCAGAACTCGGCCTCGATCGTCACCGTCGCGTCCGACGGCGTCCGGATCGCGCTGGGCGGGGTCGCGCCGCGGCCGGTCCGTGCGACCGCCGCCGAGGAGGCGCTCGCGCAAGGTGACATCGAGAAGGCCGCCGAGCTGTCCGTCGAGGCCGCCGACCCGTTCGACGACGCGTACGCGAGCGCCTGGTACCGCCGCCGCGTCCTCCCTGTCCACGTCCGCCGAGCTCTGACCAATGCCATCTAGCGTCATCGAACTCCAGATCAACGGCGAAGAGCAGGAGTTCATCGCCAAGCCGGGCACGACGCTGCTCGGCGCGCTGCGCGACACGCTCGGGCTGACCGCCGCCAAGCGTGGCTGCGGCGTCGGCACGTGCGGCACGTGCACCTGCCTGCTCGACGGCGAGGCCGTGATGTCCTGCCTGGTCCCGGTCGAGACGATCAACGGCTCGACGGTGACGACGCTCGAGGGGACGACGCCCGCCGAGGGCCTCTCCCCCATCCAGCAGGCCTTCCTGGACGGCTTCGCCACCCAGTGCGGGTTCTGCACGCCGGGGATGATCATGGCCGCGGAAGCGCTGCTCGCGGAGAACAAGCACCCGACGCGCGAGGATGTCGTGCGGGCGATCAGCGGCAACGTCTGTCGCTGCACCGGCTACGAGTCGATCATCCGCGCGATCCTCGACGCCGCCGATCGGATCAACGCATGAGCGCCACCACCAACGGCTTCAACGTCATCGGCAAGGCCGTCCAGCGCTCCGACGCGCTCGGCCATGTCACCGGCCGCACGCAGTTCTTCGAGGACATCAACCCGACCGGGATGCTGCACCTGCGAATGCACCGCTCGGAGCGCCATCACGCGAGCATCGTCAGCGTCGACACGAGCGCCGCCGAGCAGGTCAAGGGCGTCGTGAAGGTGCTCACGCACGCCGACGTGCCGAACAACTGGTACACGGTCCTGACGCTGATCAACGTCGGCTACCCGGACGAGCCGGTGCTCGCCGAGGGCAAGGTCATGTACAAGGGCGAGCCGATCGTCGCCGTGGTGGCGACGAGTGAGCGCGCCGCGCGCGAAGGCGCCGCCGCGGTCAAGGTCGTCTACGAGGACCTCCCCTACGTGCTCGACGTCGAGGAGGCGATCAAGCCCGAGACGCCGGTGATCAAGCCACACGGGCACAACCACTTCATCTACGAGGGCTACAAGTGCCGGCGGGTGCGCTTCGGGGACGTGGAGGCCGGCTTCGCCGAGGCCGATCACATCTTCGAGTGGGACTACCAGTCGCGTCCGATCGAGCAGGCGCCGACCGAGACCACGGGCTGCATCGTCGAGCCGCAGGCGAGCGGGCGGCTGAAGATCTATTCCGACACCCAGGCGTGCTTCTTCACGCTGGACAACACGGCGCTGATCCTCGGCGCGCCGTTCGGGAAGCTGCAGGTCGTCGGCGGGACCGTCGGCGGCGGCTTCGGCGGCAAGGTCGACGTGATCGTCGAGCCGATCGCGTGCGTGGCGGCGATGGCGACCGGCAAGCCGGTCAAGTTCGTCTACGACCGCTACGAGGAGATGCAGGTCTCCTCGCCGCGCGCGGCCGAGCGGATCTACATCAAGGACGGCGTGATGAACGACGGCCGGATCGTCGCGCGGCAGGTGACGATCTATGCCGACGCCGGCGCCTACTCGCGCCACAGCCCGTACGCCACGACCAAGTGCGCGGCGCACATGCCCGGGCCGTACACGATCCCGAACGTGTGGGTCGACTCCTGGTGCGTGTACACCAACCGCACGCCGTCGAGCGCGATGCGCGGCTTCGGCGTGACGATCGGCGACTTCGCGCTGGAGAACCAGATGGACCGGATCGCGCGGGCGCTGAACCTCGACCCGCTCGAGCTGCGGCTCAAGAACGCCTACCGCGACGGCGACATGAAGGCCCATCGCAAGGTCGCCGAGGGCACGGCGCTGATCGAGGTCATCCAGAAGGCGGCGGAGCTCGTCGAGCACCCGCTGGGCGAGGAGTACCTGGCGATGTCGTCACAGGAGGCGCGGTAGATGGCGATCCTGAAGGGCCGCGGGTACGCGGCCGTCAACTACCCGACGGGCATGAACCTGGGCGGTGACCCGACGCAGGCGCTCGTGCACTCGACCACGACCGGCAACTTCGTCGTGTCGCTGTCCAGCGTGGATCTCGGCCAGGGCCTGAAGACCGTCGCCGCGCAGGTCGCGGCCGAGACGCTCGGGCTGCCGTACGAGAACATCATCGTCGACACCGCCGACACCGACACGGGCCCGCACTGCATGGGCACGTTCGCCTCGCGCGGCACGCATCGCGTCGGCAACGCGGTGATCATGGCCGCCACCGAGGCGCGCGAGGCGATGCTCGACGCCGCCGCCGAGAAGCTCGAGGTCGACGCCGAGGACCTTGAGACCGACGGCACGGGCTTCATCAAGCTCAAGGGCTCCGACGAGAAGAAGATCCACGTCACCGATCTGGCGCTCGCCGCGCACTTCGAGCTCGGCCGCACGATCGCCGGCCGCGGCATCTTCCTCAAGGAGCGCTCCTACCCGGAGCCCGAGACCGGCAAGATGGACCCGGACTCCTGCCAGGCGCACGCCTGCACGGTGGCCGACGTGACCGTCGACGACGAGACCGGCGTGGTCGAGGTCGTCGCGCTGCACAACATCTACGAGGTCGGCCGCGCGATCAACCCCGCGATGGCCAAGCAGCAGATCGAAGGCGGGGCGTGGATGGGCATCTCGCATGCGCTGTTCGAGACGACCGAGCCGTACTACCCGAACCGCGATCACGGCCCGGCGGACTTCGAGGAGTACCTGATGCCCGGGCCCGCGGACAACGCGGTGATGGAGTCCGAGATCATCGAGTTCCCGGCCGCCAGCGGCCCGTTCGGGGCCAAGGGCATCGGCGAGATGACGGCCAACGCGCCGATCCCGGCGATCGCGAACGCGATCTTCGACGCCTGCGGGGTACGACTGACGGAGATGCCTTTCACGCCGGAGCGGGTCCTGCGCGGGTTGGACGAGCTGCGTGGCGCTTGAACGCCTCGCACACGAGTTCGCGGGTGAGCGGTACCTCGCCGACGAGGGGCTGCTCACCGCCGTGCACCTCGCGCTCACCCTCGGGCGGCCGCTGATCCTCGAGGGCGAGCCGGGCGTGGGCAAGACCGAGCTGGCCAAGGTGCTGGCGCGCACGCGCGACCGCGAGCTCATCCGCCTGCAGTGCTACGAGGGGTTGGACGCCGCGCAGGCGCTTTACGAGTGGGATCACCCGAAGCAGCTGCTGGCGATCCGCTCGTGCGAGGCCGAGGGCGTTCCGGTGGGGGACCTCTACGACGAGCGCTTCCTGATGGAGCGTCCGTTGTTGCGCGCGCTGCGGGTGCCGTGCGTGCTGCTGATCGACGAGATCGACCGCGCCGACGCCGAGTTCGAGGCGTTCCTGCTCGAGTTCCTGAGCGACTTCCAGATCACGATCCCGGAGCTGGGGACGGTCGCCGCGGCCGAGCGGCCGATCGTCGTCATGACCTCCAACCGCACGCGCGAGCTGCACGACGCCCTCAAGCGCCGCTGCCTCTACCACTGGATCGCGTTCCCGGACGCTGCGCGAGAGCGGGCGATCATCGACGCGAAGGTGCCTGGCCTGGCCGAGGACGCAGCGCAGGCGCTGGTCGCGGCGGTCACCGGCGTGCGCGCGCTGCGGCTGATCAAGCCGCCGGGGATCGCCGAGACGATCGAGTGGGGCCAGGCGGCCAAGGTCCTGTCCGACGAGGGCTCGGCGTGGCCGGTCGCGCTGCGCCGCTCGCTCGGCCTGCTGCTCAAGGAGCAGGAGGACACCCAGGAAGTGCTCGCGCATGCGGAGGCCCTCGGGCTGTGAATGCCCACGGGTTCGGGCCCGTCGAGGGCTTCCTGGCGGAGTGGGGGCCGATCCCGGAGAAGCGGATCGACTTCCTGACGGCGCTGCGCGACAGCACGCCGCAGGACATCACGCGGCTGTACTGGCTGGCGCGGGTGACGCTGGTCTCACGGCTGGAGGACATCCCCGCGTTCGACGCGGTGTTCGCGACGTGGTTCCGAGGCGCGCTGCCGACGGTCGAGCCGCCCGAGGACGGCGAGTCCGAGGCGCCGCCGGATACGAGCCAGGTGGGTGAGGTCCAGCCGCAGCTGATCGCCGAGGGCACCGGCAAGGACGCGAGCGTGCACGAGCTGCGCAACCGCCGCGACTTCGAGCAGACCGCCGAGGACCTCGGCGAGCTGCGCCAGGCGTTGCGCGAGCATCTCCCCCGCATCCGCTCGCGCCGGCGCCGCCCCGCCCGCCGCGGCCCCTACATCGACCTGCGCCGCACGCTGCGCGCCGCGACCCGCACCGGCGAGATCACCCACCTCGCCCGCCGCGACCGCCCGCACCGCACGCGCCCGCTGCTGGTGCTGATCGACGTGTCGGGCTCGCTGCGCCCACAGGTGCCGGACTACCTGCGCTTCGCGTGGGCGGCGCAGGGCGAGACGTTCACGTTCGGCACGCGCCTGACCCGCATCACCAAGGCGCTGCGCGAGCGCGACGTCGACACGGCGCTGGCGAACGTGACCGAGGTGGTCGAGGACGCCGACGGCGGCACCCGCATCGGCCCCGCCCTGCAGGAGTTCCTCGACACGCCGCGCTACGCCGACCGGGCGCGCGGCGCGCTCACGATCGTCCTCTCGGACGGCCTTGAGCGCGGCGACCCCGCACTGATGGCGCACGCGGTCCGTCGCCTGTCGAAGCTCAGCCACCGGCTGCTCTGGTGGACGCCGCTCGGCCTGGACCCCACCTACAAGCCGGTCACCCGCGGCATGGCGGCGATCGTCGACGACCTCGACGGCCTCGCCGGCGCGCGCGATCTCCCCTCTCTCCTGAAACAGGTCCAACGGCTATGAACTTCGTCGACGCCCATCACCACATCTGGCCGGCGACGGGTCTCCCCTGGCTCGACGGGCCGATGATCCCGCGCATCTTCGGCCCGTACGAGCCGCTGCAGGGCAAGGCCTACACGATCGACGAATACAAGGCCGACGCCGAGGCCAAGGACTTCAGCCAGTCCGTCTACGTCCAGGCCAACTGGCGCCTCGAGGACTCCGTCAAAGAGGTCGAGTGGGTCCACGCCCAGCACGAGCGGACCGGCTGGCCGCACGCGATCGTGGGCTCGGCGGACCTCTTCGCGCCCGACGCGATCGACACTGTCCAGGCCGAGCTGGACGCCTCGCCGCTGCTGCGCGGCGTCCGTCTACAGCTGCACTGGCACGACAGCGTCGACGCGTATCGCTTCGCCAGTGGCCCCGACCGGGCGTCGGACCGTACGTTCAACGAAAACCTCGCAAAGCTTCCCGGACTCGGTCTGCTGTTCGAGCTGCAGGTCTTTCCGAACCAGCTCGCGTCCGCGTTGGAGCTGGTCGCGGCGCATCCCGACCTGGCCTTCGTGCTGATCCACGCCGGGATGCCGATCGCGGGCGAGCCGTGGCGCGACGCGCTGACCCAGCTCGCCCACCACCCCAACGTCAACGTCAAGCTCTCCGGCCAGGGCACGTTCGTGCACAAGGTGGATCCCGAGCTGATCGCGGACGTGACCAAGGTCGTCCTCGACACGTTCGGTTCCGGCCGCGCGATGTTCGGCTCCAACTTCCCGATCGAAAGCCTGTGGACCGACTTCTCTAGCCTCATTGATGCGTGGCTCGGTGTCCTCGCCGAGTACCCGGACCAGGTGCGCGCAGACGTTCTCGGCCGGACCGCACGTCGCATATACAGGCTTGAGGAGGTCCAGGGATGACACGACCCGTTCAGCACACCGCATCCGCCGTCGCCGGCTGGTTGCGCGACGGTCGAAAAGTGGCCGCGGGGTTGCTGGTCCAGGTCGACGGGTCGTCCCCGCTCGACGTCGGCGCCTCGATGTACATCGACGACCAGGGCGGCATCGAAGGCTCGATCACGGGCGGGTGCGTCGAGGGCGCGGTGGCCGCCGCGGCGATGGAGATGCTCGACGCCGACGGGCCGCCCCAGCTCGTCACCTACGGCATCAGCGACGAGCTCGCCGGCACCGTCGGGCTGATGTGCGGCGGGATCGTCCACATCTTCATCCACGAGATCAAGCCCGAGCACCGCGAGGCGGTCCTGAAGGACCTCGAAGCGACGATCGAGCACCGGCCGGCGGCGCTCGTGACGTTGATCGACGGCGAGCAGGCGGGCGCGAAGCTCTACGTCGACGCCGACGGCACGACCGGCTCGCTGCACGGCGGCGAGCTGCTCGACAAGAACGCCGGGCGCGAGGCGCGCGGGCTGCTCGCCGAAGGCCGCTCGAGCATGCGCGACTTCGGCCTCGACGGCGCCTCGCTCGGCGCGGGCCAGCGCGTCTACGCGTCGATCCAGGCGGAGCCGCCGCGGATGGTCGTCTTCGGCGCGATCGACTTCTCCAGCGCGCTCGCCCCGCTCGCCAAGGGCCTCGGCTACAAGGTCACGATCGCCGACCCGCGCAGCGCGTTCCTCGCGAGCCGGCGCTTCTCGGCCGACGCGACGACCGAGGTGGGCTGGCCGGACAAGGTCCTCGAGGGGGTCGAGCTCGGGTCAAGAGACGCCGTCCTGATCTTCACCCACGACCCCAAGCTCGACGTCCCGGCCGTCCAGGCCGCGCTGAAGACCGGCGCCGGCTACATCGGCGCGCTCGGCAGCCGCAACACGACCGCGGACCGCAACCGGCGGCTGCGCGACGTGGGCGTGACCGACGCCGAGATCGATCGCATCTTCGCGCCGTGCGGGCTGGACATCGGCGCGTCCACCGTGGAGGAGACCGCGGTCGCGGTGCTGGCGGAGATCATCGCCCACCGCGCCGGGCGCCACGGACAACCGTTGCGGGAGGCCGAAGGGCCGATCCGCCACGCTGACACCCAAGAACAACCAAGTGAGGAAGCATGGCCTATACCGTCGCCGTGACGTGGATCGCCAAGCCGGGCGAGGAGGACGCCGTCGCGTCCGCCCTGGAGGCATTGGTGGAGCCGTCACGGGCCGAGGAGGGGGTGCTCGTGTACATCCCCAACCGAGACCCTGAGGATCCCACCAAGTTCTTCATCTACGAGCAGTACGTCGACGAGGCCGCCTACACCGCGCACACGGAGACCGACCACTTCAAGCAGTGGGGTTTCGGTGACGCGATTCCACGACTGCTGGAGCGCAAGCGCGAGTTCTACGCGCCGATGGTGAACTGACCGAACGAACGTTCGTCGGGCTGGAGGCCGAGCCTTTGGGCGAGGCCTCCAAGCGACCGCGAGGCCTCTGGCCGAGTCGGTCGCCGCGCCCGCAGAGTCGCGGGCGCCCGGCCGGACGGGTAATTTGCGTCATGCAATGCCCAAGCGCGTGCTCGTCGTCGACGATCATCCAGCGGTCGCACTGGCGCTGAAGGTCTTCCTGCGTTCTGACGGGCGCTACGAGGTCGCGCAGAGCGCGAAGACCGCCGCGGAAGGCCTGGCAATGCTGGGCGACCAGGACGCGGTGCTGCTCGACCTCAACCTGCCGGACATGAGCGGGTACGAGCTGGTGCGCGCCTTCCGGGACGCCGGCCCGGACGCGAAGCTGATCCTGCACTCCGCCGCCGACGACACGCCCGAGGTGGACGCCGTGCGTCCGCTCGTGGACGCCGTGGCCGCCAAGAGCGGCTTCCTCGAGGTGTTGGCCGCTCTGGAGCGGTTAACCGGTGCATGACACCTATGCTGCGTCGAGCGGTGACGGACGGTCAGACTCCCGGGGACGAGCGCGGATGGCTGGCCGCTGCCTTCGCGAGCCTGCCTGACGCGGTCGTCGCGTCCGACTCCGAGAACCGGCTCCAGCTCGTCAACCAGGCGGCCGAGACGCTGCTCGGCGTCGAGGAACGCGCGGTCCTGGGGCGCAACTGCGTCGACACGATGATCGAGCCGGGCGCGCGCGGCGCCGCCCGTGCGTCCGTCGCCAAGGTCCTCGCGGGCGAGCTCGCCGGCGCCACGATCCCCACGCGGATGCTGCGCGGCGACGGGACGTCCTTCTCGGCCGAGGTCGTCATCTCGCCCCTGCGCGGGCCGGACGGCGACGTGCAGGGCCACGTGGGGGTGGTCCGGGATGTGACCCGGCGGCTGGAGGCCGAGGGGGACATCGCGACGCTGCGCGCGATCGTCGACGCGGCCGAGGAGGCGATCGTCGGCGTCGATCGCAAGGGCGCGATCCTCTTCTTCAGCCCGTCGGCCGAACGGCTTTACGGCTGGCGCGCGGACGAGGTCATCGGCCAGCCGGTCACGATCCTCGTCTCCGACCCGGAGCGCCATCTGATCCCAGAGGTCCGTGAGACGCTGCTCGCGGGCGAGACAGTCCGCCGCGAAGGACTCGCGCGGCGCAAGGACGGCACCCACATCGAGGCCGAGCTCAACGCCAGCCCGATCATGGGCCCGGACGGCAAGATGCAGGGCACGGCGCTGATCGTGCTCGACATCTCCGCGCGCCGGCGTGCCCAGCGCGTGCTCGAGCGCTTCTTCCAGCACGCGCCCAACGTGATCGCCGTCAAGGACGCAGACGGCCGCTACGTCCTCTTCAGCTCGCGCGGCCGCGAGATCGTCCGCCGCCCGGACGAGGAGTTCGTCGGCAAGACGGACCGCGAGATCTGGGGCGACGCGTTCGCCGACAAGCTGGAGGAGCAGGACCAACGCGTGCTCCGCCAGAACCTGCCGCTCACGTTCGAGAACACGTGGGCCGCGCGCGACGGGGGACAGCTGAGCTTCGTCACGACCAAGTTCCCCCTGCCGGGCCCTGACGGGACACCGGAGGCGATCGGCGTCATCGCCGCCGACGTGACCGAGATCCGGCGTGCGGAGAACGACCGCATGCAGCTCGCGGCGCTCGTCCAGGCTGCGCCGGACGCGATCGTCGCCCGCGACCGCGAGGGCCGGGTCGCGACCTGGAACCCGGGCGCCGAGCAGATGTTCGGCTACACGGCGAGCGAGGCGATCGGCCGCAGCTACGTCGACCTCGTCGTGCCCGCCGACGAGCGCGAGCGGGTCGCGGACATCGTCTCCAAGGTCGAGACCGGGCAGACCCGCACCGGCCGTTCCTACCGGGTGCGCCGCGACGGGACCCGCTTCCCCGCGCAGATCTCGCTCGCGCCGCTGACGCTTCTGGACGGCAGCTGGCACGGCACGCTGGCGATGATCCGCGACATCACCGACCTGGTCCAGGCCGAGGAGGAGTTGCACGAGCGCGCCGAGGCGCTCGAGCGCTCCAACGCGGACCTCGAGCGCTTCGCCTACGCCGCCAGCCACGACCTGCAGGAGCCGCTGAACTCGATCCGGCTCAGCGCCGGCGCGGTGATCGAGGCCGCCAAGGAGCGCCTGGACGCCGAGGAGCGCGAGCTGATGGCGCACATCGACGCCGCCGCCAGCCGGCTCAGCGGTCAGGTGCGCGGGCTGATGGAGGTCGCGCAGGTCGCGCTCGGGCGCGAGACGCCGGGTGAGCAGGTCGCGCTCGCGGTCGCGATCAAGGACGCGATCGACGCGCTCCGCGCCGCCGCGGTCGAGTGCGGCGCCGAGATCGAGGTCCAGGAGCCGATCCCGGACGTCGAGGTGCCGCGCACGGAGCTCTCCGCGGTGCTGCAGAACGTCATCTCCAACGCGATCAAGTACCGCCGCGACGGCGTCACGCCGCGGATCGTGATCTGCGCCGAGAAGGGCGAGGCGATCATCGAGGTGCGCGTCGCCGACAACGGCCTCGGGCTCTCCGACGAGGAGCTCAACCGGATCTTCGGGCTGTTCGAGCGCGGCGCCACCGACGTGCCGGGCACGGGCATGGGGCTGGCGACCGCGAGGCGCATGCTCGAGCGCCTCGGCGGCACGATCCTCGCCCGCTCCCCCGGCCGCGGCCAGGGGTCGGAGTTCACCGTCCTCGTCCCCCTGTGACGGCGAGGTCCGCGGCGGCTTGGGCAGCGGCCTCGAAGCCGGCGCCCTTCTCCAGGTAGCGGTCCGCGCCGGCGGCGAGCGCCTCGTGCTCGGCCTCCAGGTCCGAGAAGACGAGGATCGCGCAGCCCGGCAGGTCCTGGCGCAGCAGGCCCGCGACCTCGAAGCCGTCCATGTGCGGCATCGACAGGTCGAGCACGACGACGTCCGGCGTGAGTTGGCGCGCCAGCACCACGGCTTCGGACCCGTCGGCGGCCTCGCCGACGATCTCGAGGCCGGGATGCTGGCCGATCGCGCGCCGCAGCAGACGGCGCACGAGCTCGTGATCGTCGGCCAGCAGCACGCGGGCGGTGGAGAGCTCGGTGGACATGCTTGCGGCGAGTATCTCTTGCTCAGGCGGTCGCGTGCTAGATGATCGGCCGATGCGGGAGCTCGCAACGTCCGCGATGGAGCTGCGGTTCGACCTCGCCGGCCGCGCCGCGGTGCGGGTCGCCGGCGGTCCGGTGGCGCCGCGCCACGTGGAGCCGGTGCCGCCGCGGGCGCCGTGGGTGGCGCAGGCGCGCTGCGGCACGGCGACCGGCTGGCTGCTCGCGCACGAGACCCCGCCGGACCCCGAGGCCGTGCAGGAACGCCTGCAGCACGCGGTCGAGCGCGAGACCGCCCTGCGCCTGCAGGCCGCCGCACGGGCCGTGGGGCCGCTCGCGGCGGACCTGCTGGAGCGGCTCACGCACCGCCTGCGGACCGATGTCACGACCTTGCAGGCCGTCGCCGACGGGGCGATCAAGGGCCTGTTCGAGCCCGAGGACCTCGCAGTGCTTCCGGGGGAGCTCGAGCGCAGCGCCCGCGAGTCGCTGCGACGGCTGAGCGGGGTGCGCGAGGTGATGGGCGTGCTCACGCCGGGGGCGCGGCTCGACGCCGAGCCGGTCCAGGAGACCCTGCGGGCCGAGCTCGAGGGTGCCGGCCGCGGCGCGACGATCGTCGGGCCGCCCGGCGAGGCTCCTCTGACGCTCATTCCCGGCCCGGGCTGGGCGGCCTGCGCCCGGATGCTCGCCCGCGACCCGAGGCTCGAAATGTTCGTACTCGGACCTGACCCGGGTGGTTGGCTGCTGACAACGGGCGTTGACGGGATTGAAGTCGGCTGGACCGAACGGACCGCTGGAGAGCTCGTGCATGTGGGCCAAATCGTTGCTGCGGCAGGCGGTTCGGCGGTCGTGACCGAGCCGTTCGGGATCCGTTTGACCCTGCCCGCTGCACCGCCATCTGGATGATCGGAACCGCTGAGCGGTCAGGTCGGCTCGACTAGCATTTCCGGGGGAGGCCTCCGTTTGATGTCCGCGCTCGCCGTACCTGTCGTCTTGGTCGATGACCACCACATGGTGGTCCTGGGCCTCCGCACGCTGTTCCACAACCGCCCCGAGATCGACGTGGTGGCCTTCGCCCACGACGCCGAGGAGGCGCTGGCCCGCGTGCGCGACCGCCACCCGCGGGTGGTCGTGCTCGACGTCGCGCTCGACGGGTCGACGATCGACGGCTTCGAGCTCTGCCGCCGGCTGCGGACCGAGCACGAGGGCGTCGAGGTCGTGTTCTACACCGGCGTCGACGAGCTCGGGCTCGCCGAGCGCGCGTTCGCCGCGGGTGCCCAGGGCGTCGTCTCCAAGGGCGACTCGGCCGCCGACCTGCTCAAGGCGGTGCTGCTCGCGTCACGCGGCCGCACCTACGCATCGCCCGCGTTCGCGGCGCGAGCCGACCATCGCGACTTCGAGGACCTCTCCCCCAAGCAGCTGGCGGCGCTGCGCCTGCTGGCCCAGGGGCTGGAGCGCAAGCAGATCGCCGAGCAGATGGGCGTCGGCGAGGAGACCGTGAAGTCGCATCTCTCCGAGGTCCGCCGCAAGCTCGGCGCGCGGACGAGCGCTCAGGCCGTCGCGATCGGCCTGATCAACTCGCTCTTCGAGTACGACTCAGAGCCGGCGGCCGCGTCCTAGGCGATCCTCGCGAGCGGGCTTCGCCCGCTGCTTCGGTCGCTTGGAGAATCGCTTCGCGGATGCTCCTAGCCGAACGCGGGCTGCAGCATCGTCGCCGCGCGGTGGCGGCGGTAGCTGTCGGCGACGACCTCGCGTACCGCGGCGTCGTAACGCTCGCCCGCCTCGGTCCAGGCGTGCACGGAGTCCGAGACCTCGTCGATCGCCTCGACGAAGATGTCGTTCGCCAGCGGCCCGTGGACCTCGAAGCCCTTGCCGGAGAGCGCGAACTCGCGGGTGTCCTCGCCTCGGGCCAGAGCACCGAGCATGTCCTCGAGCTCGGCGTCGAGCGAGATGTCGGCGGGTGAGGCGTCGACCGCACGCAGCAGCGCGGCGCAGAAGAACAGGAAGCGCAGGTTCTCGCGGGGCATTCGCGAACCTCCAACCGGGACCGAGGGACGGGGCAAGGAGAGGTATAAGCGCCCCGCGAACGCCGTGCGAACGCGCCCTCCCCCGCGCGGGGGTGGGCCGGGACGGGTTCCCCCATATGGGGAGGTGCGGCTTTGAGACCGGCAGCACGGGCTTGGCAGACTCCGCTCACGGCGGCTGCGTGGTCCCCGGCCGTCTGGTTCATCCGTCTTTCTGCCTCGGGTTGGTTCATGTCTGTTGCCGTACGCCCGGTGGCCGGTCTCACGCTGGTCGCCGCTCTGCTCGCCTGCTCGCTCTTCACCGCGGCCCCGGCGAGAGCCGAGTCCTGCCCGGGAGCCGACGCGACAGGAGGAGGCGCGAGAGCCCGGACGGCCGCGGTTCTGTGTCTCACCGCCCAGGCGCGTCGCCGCGCCCACCGCACGGCGCTGCGGGGTGCCGACGCCTTGCGGCGCTCGGCGGCGCTGAAGGTCGACTCGATCGAGCAGTGCGGGACGTTCACGCACACGCCGTGCGGCCACAAGATGACGTCCCAGATGAGCCGCACCGGCTACGCGCGGGGGTGCTTCTCGGTGGGTGAGAACCTGGCGTGGGCGGACGTCGGGACGACGCCGCGCCAGGTGGTCCAGGCGTGGCTGGACTCACCCGGTCATCGGGCCAACCTGCTCGACGCGCGCTTCCGCGACACCGGCGTGGCGAGCAAGGTGGTCACGCTCGCCGACGCCGGCCGCGTCGAGCTCTGGGTCCAGCACTTCGGGACCCGCTGCTGACTACGACTTCACGGTCTCGATCGTGTCGATCGGCTCCAGTTGGTCGATCTCGGAACGGCGGTCCTCCCAGTGCGGCGGGATGCACATGTGGGTGCCGAGCTCGTCCACGGACTCGTCGATCGTGAAGCCCGCCTCGGTCGAGTAGGCGAGCTCGAACAGCGCCCCGCCGGGGGTGCGCAGGTAGACGCTGAAGAAGTAGCCGCGGTCCTTGACGTCGGAGACGTCGGTGTAGCCGAGGCCGACGATGTAGTCCTTGACGGCGAGCTGATTGTCCGATGAGCCCACATCGAAGGCGTGGTGGTGGATGGTGCCCTCGCCGAAGCGCCACGTGCCCTGCGGGAGGTCCGGCTCCTCGACGAGCTCGAGCGTCCGGCCGTGGCCCGAGCCGGTCAGCCGGTACTGGTGGTGCGCGCCGTCGGAGGCGAGGTGCTCGGCGTTGAACGCGTTGCGCAGGAAGTCGTCCATCGGCTCGGGCTCGCGGACCGAGGTCGTCGTGCCCCAGGCGCCGCGGATCGCGTGCTCGGCGGGGACGTCGCCGCCGGCGTAGGGCTCGCGGGTGTCGTCGCGGGTCTCGAAGACCAGCTGGTACGGGATGCCGCAGGGGTGGGCGAACTCGAGCCGCTGGGTGCCGAAGCGCTCGACCTCGTTCGTGGCGATCCCGGCGGCCGACAGGCGGTCGCGCCAGTAGCCGATCGACTCCTGCGGGGCGGCGACGTTGATCGACTTCGCCTGGTTGGTCCCGCGCTTGCCCATCCAGCCCGCTTGGCGGTAGGGGAAGCTCGTGAGGATCGTGCTCGCGTCGCCCACCCGGTTGGCGTAGTACAGGTGGTAGATCGGGATCTCGCCGTCGAAGAGCACCGTCTTCTTGACGCTCTTCAGGCCGAGGGTGCGGACGTGGAAGTCGTAGTCCTCCTGTGCGCCGCCGACGCAGAAGGTCAGGTGGTGGGTGCCTTCGATCGTTCCCGGGTTCGGCATGCGACTGCTCCTCCTCGATCGCAATTTGAGTCGAAATCTAATTATCGCGCCCGAGGAGGAGCCGTCGTGTCAGCTCATTAGAGCTTGATCGTGCGCTTCAGCGGGCCCGCGGCGAACGTGATACGGGTGCCTTTGGCCAGGCGCTTGCCGACCAGCTTGCGCACGCTCGTCGGGCTCTTCGGGCAGCCGTGCCGCTTCGGGCACTTGACCGTGATCACGAGCTTCGTGTCGGCCGGGATGTTGTCGACCACGAGGCGGGTGAGGAAGCCCTTGCGGTAGGTGTAGGACACGCGCAGCGGCCGGGCGGGCATCGTCGCCGGGACGGCGGTGATCGGCGCGATCGCGGTGGGCGCCGCGGTCATGGCGGCGGGCGCGGCGGTGTCCGGCGTCGCGCTCGGGGCCGGCGTGGGCGTCGGGATCGGGGTCGGCGTCGGGATCGGGGTCGGCGCCGGGGCCGGCCTGGTGTTGAGCGTGAACGTGCGCGAGACCGGCGTCGGGTCCACCCACGCGCCCACCTTGCCGCGGACCCGGACGTTGTGGCTGCCGTCGCCGAGCGCCGGGATCGTCAGGCTGGGCGTGGCCCCGCGGCCGCAGGTCGCGAACTGGCCGCGATCCCACGAGCACTCGAACTCGGTCGCGACACCCGACGTGGCGGAGAGCGACACGGACGCGACCGTGGCGCCCTCGGCCGGGCCGGACAGGAGCTTGGTGTCGACGACCGTGAACTTGACGGAGCTCAGCGGGCTCTTGTTGCCGCTGGGGTCGATCGCGCCCACGGTCACCTTGTGGTCACCCTCGGGCAGGCTCAGCCCCATGCCGGGGCGGCAGTTCTGCATCGTCCCGGCGTCGACGGCGCACTGCCACGTCAGGCCGCCCTCGCTCGCGTCCCAGTTGACCGCGTGGCTCGGGACGTCCATCCCCGTCCCCACGACGGCGAGGTTCGGCACGGCGACCGGCTTCGTCGTGTCCTCGAAGCGCGCCGTCACGTTCGACGTCGTCGTGCCGCTGAGCGCGGAGATCGTGCACTTCGCGCCGACGGATGACGGGCACCCCGTCCAGCCGGCGAACGACCAGCCGGTCGCGGCGGCGGCGGTGATGTTCATCGTCGCGGGCAGGTTGGAAGTGATCGTCCACGGGTTGTTCGTGCACTTCAGGGCCGTCGAGCCGCTGACCGGATCGGCCTGCGCGCACTTGATGACGACGCCCTCGGCGCCGGTCGGCGCCGACACGCCTCCGGCGCCCTGGACGGTCAGGTTCGCCTTGATCGTGGCGTCGGCCAGTGCGGCGTCGGCGGTGGCGGCGCCGAGCACGAGGGTGCCGGCGAGGATGGCGAGCATGCGCATGGCTAGCGGCTCCTGGGGAGGGTGATGGTCCGAGTGGTGGCGCCCGCGGTCACGGAGATGCGGGTGCCGGGGGAAAGGCGCTTGCCGACGAGGCGGGTGATCGTCGTCGGCGACTTCGGGCAGCCGCGCTTGCGCGGGCAGGTGACGGTGACCGTCGCCTTCGTGCCCTTCGGCAGGCCGACGGCCTTGAGGGAGGTCAGCCGGCCCTTGGCGTAGCGGAAGCGCAGCGTGAACGGGGGCGCCGGCGCGGTGACGCGCGCGGCTGGCGTGCTGACGGCGCCGCGGGGGCTGCCGGCGACGCCCGCGCCGTCGCCGCCCGCGCCCGCCGGGCCGCCGCTTCCGCCCGCGGTGCCGCCCGCGCCCGCCGGGCCGCCGCCCGCGCCCGCCGGGCCGCCGCCCGCGCCCGCCGGGCCGCCGCCCGCGCCCGCCGGGCCGCCGCCCGCGC